>NZ_JAJNCT010000009.1:468668-600727 GCF_021026195.1 Comamonas koreensis | reverse complement strand
TCAAACAGGTAGTGGCTGCACATAGCGGCAAACCGCGCATTAACGACACGCTTTTTACCTCGCTGTGAGAGTGATGCAGCCGATGCTGAGCATGAGGCGCAACATTGACTCAGCTTCTAACTATAAGATCGTCGCACTGTTTAAAAATTTGCAATGGTTATGTTTTCCCTTACTATTCTTCTGATGATTTAGGAGATGATTCATAGACATCAAACCTAAAGAGGACCTCCATGTCCAAATTCCACAGAGCACTGGCACTACTTCCACTCTTAGTGTCTGCTGGAGCTTATTCGCAAACGACTACGCTCTACGCCCAAAATTTCAACAGCCCAGCCACAACTTCTTGTACTGCTTGGGGGGGGGCGGGGTCGGAAAGTAGCTTGTCAAGCGACTACAACGGATCGGGGCAAGTTGGTTCCGCGACTTTCATGCAGGTTGGAACTGCTGATCGTGTTTGCTGGAATGTAGCGCTGAACACCGATCCAGAAGGCACGGCCACGCCTTACTCTGGAGGATTTGCTCGGAATGGAGCTACAGTAGAATCGTGGGGAATCGCTTTTGACCCCCAAGGCAAACCATTTATAAATGGCCAACTGGACCTTGCCCATGTGACGCCGGGCAACCTTAATGGCATCGCAGTGCCTACCAACTACCCGGGCACAGCTAGCAGTATACAGATGGGCTTGCGTTTCTTTCGTATTCCGTCAGGAAGCACCTTCAGCCTAGCTCCCGGTGCAGTCACTCCCATCGGCTCTCCAGCAAATCCAGCTAATGTGGTCATCTCCGGCGTTACTCAGACTCCACTTCCCGAGTCCGGATTGGTTAATGTCACCAAGGATGCAACCTATTCTCGATATGCTGCAGACTGGACAACGCATCAGTTTTCAGTTGACACAAGTAGCTTTAGCGCAGGAGACCGCGTGGCGATTGTAGGCACCGTGATTGACGACTTGACCTACATCGTATTCGATAATTTGGTTATCACTTCGGATGACATTCCGGCCATGCCACCAAGCATAACGAAGAGCTTTGGAGCGCCGCAAATCAATCTAGGCCAGTCAACGACATTAACAATCAATGTAACTGGTAATGGAATCAGCCCCATCAATGGGCTGACAATCACAGACAATTTGCCGACACCAGTTGTCATGGGTACTGGAGGAGTTATTTCCAATACTTGCGGCGGCACGCCAGTCGCAGGCCTAGGCAGCAATCAAATCCAGCTGACTAATGGAGTTCTTCCCGCTGTAGGTTGCCAACTTCAGTTGGAGGTGCAGTGGCCTTCTGCGGCTGCTGCCCAGTGTTCTGGTTCACCTGTCACAAATACTATCGTTGATGGTACGGACTTCACCGTGGGCAGCACTATTACGGCCGGCGTCAATGCGCAAGCCACACTGGCTTGCCCTGCCCCCCCTGTACCCCCAGAGGTGTCAGTAAGTTGTGTGCCCAATGCTATCGTGGACGCGCCTGGCCAAATCTCAACGTGTGCAATTACGGCTAGTGCATCCCAATCAGCTGATTTGACTGTGAATCTGCAACCACCAGTCACAAACACCCGCTATACAAGCACTTGTCAAAATACGATAGTTATCCCCGCTGGCAGCACGAGCGCAAACTGCACTATCACAGCAACAGCCAACACTGCCTCTGGCGACGGCGATGTGACAGCTAATCTCAGCATCTCTGCTCCGAGCAATCCCAACGACTACACAATTGGGGTGAGTCCAGCTCAGGTGGTCATTCAAAACGATGACGAATTCATTGGAACTACACCTCAAGCTGTGCCGACCATTGGGGAGTGGGCGTTGATCCTAGTTAGTGCGATAGTGGCATTGCTAGGTATGAGCCGCTTCCGCAGACGCGAAATCTAAATCCTTTCAGACCGCCTTCGGGCGGTTTTCTATTAACCGAAATGGCGCTGTTGCATAAATCGGCTATAGGCCTTGACATCCCCACCCCAATACGGATTTAGTCAGCAGCGACCACCTGGAGCATGCCCAGCACGGCTAATTGAACGAAGATTGATGCGGAATATTGAACTCGCCACTTGACGCTCAAACGCTTATCTCATTACCTTCTCGCTCAGACGCTTGAGTAAATTTATCATGGTCTCTACCAGAGACCTTCAGTGGTAGCAGCTATATCTTCGTTGTGGCTGCATTGGCTCAAATCTACTGCAGCTGAGCATCAATACCAGATGCACCTTGTGCCACCGGCGGCGGCGCTCGGCGCAGTGCTTTTGGGGATTCCACTAACCTTTGACTAAGAACTTTGGACCCATGGCTGTTGATTTACACACAAAACTCACCCACGGGCGATGTGACAAAAACTTGGAATATCAGGAGGTAGTTCATGTATTGATACGAAGACAGAATCCGAGGTATTGACCTCTACATAAAGCTAGGCTTGCTAGTCTGGCCCACGATCAGGCAGTTGTGACCCCTCTCGCCTTCTACCCTCCCTTCTACCCTGCCTTTTACGCCTTCCAGTTTGTTATGCGGTATTTGCGACGCCCCCAGCTCTTCTCACTCATCTCCCCAGCCTACGCTCGCTGAGGACGGTATTTGTACACCAATGCCACTGGATGCTACAAACTAAGCGACACATGTTGAACACCAAAGAAAGTGAAAAGCGCGTCACATAGTCCACCAACAGTGGACATTACAAAAGAAACGGAACTGCGCCATTCGGACTGTCCTGCAGAGTATCAGAAGACACTCGTAGGTAGCGCTGACAGCGTCTTCCGCACGCTCGTCTGCGTCAATTTTGTTTGCCATCACGCACCAAGTTTTTCAGCTTCCTAGGCTAGCAGCCCGCGCAATTTCAGTTGCCTTAGTACGGCTGCTAACGGCAGTGCCAAGCGGTAGGCCAAAGAATACGCTTGTCTGCAGCGGAGGTGGGCATGCCTGCAGGCAACCGCCCATTTAAATGCTGCTGGCTTGAAATGCCTGCCCAGCACATAATGGCCAGAGGACGCTGCGCTTGGGCAGGTGGCGACAGTCAGCATAAACACCGCAACAGCCGCTAGACTTATCCCATGCCTCAGAACTTTCCCGACGCCCGCTGCTCCTTCTGCTGACCTTGGGAGCCAGCAGCCTCCACAGTCTGGCAGCGCCAACCCTGCGCGATGCAAGCACATTGATACGTGCGGCGCCGCACGCAGTTGGGCGTCACCCACGCCTACGATGGCTGCTATGCCCCCTGGCCTATCCAGGCGGCGATGTGCCGCGACACACCGGCGTCTGCACCGATGTGCTGATCCGCGCCTACAGAGATGCCTTCGCCGTCGATCTGCAAAAGCTCGTGCCCACCGATATGGCGGCGCACTTTTTGGCATATCCAAGGACTTGGGGCCTCAAACGGCCGGATCCCAATATCGACCACCGCCGTGTGCCCAATCTGCAAACCTTCTGGGCGCGCAAACAAGCAAAGCTCCCATTACCCAGCAACGAGCAGTATTGGCAGCCAAGCTATATTTTCACCAGCATGATCTATGGCAAGCTGCTCCGTACAGGCATCATCAGCGACCGGCGCACTGCCTGCGGATGCTAGGCGGTCATCCACAACATTGGCCAAGGCACGCGCGAGGAAGATGCACTGACCGCGTATCTGCTCACCGGGCGCTACCGCTTTTTGGTTTAGCAGGCACCTAAGGCTGTTCACCTTAACAAAGCTGCTCAAAGATCAAGGCCAGCGAGACAAATGTGGTGAACATCACGCCAAGCTTATCGTATTGGGTAGAGGAGCCTGTGAAGGTGACAGTATCCGGGGAATTCGATGAAGATGCTCCCGAGAACTTTGTCCTCTTGGCGGACGCTTAGGGCATAGCGCGAATGCATTTTCAAGCCCCAGAATGCCGCGAAGAAGAGGAAAGGAATGCTCGCTGAGAAACTGAATGATAGCTGGACGCCATTGAGAGAGACTTGAGCGCAACAGCGACCGAATTGATGAAGCATCAAGCAGGTAGCGGTTCTGTCTTACGACCACTTGGGGTGAAGCCCTCGCATGCACCTTCTTCCCAGAGAATGCGAGCTTCCCCATGGATACCCACAGTTCCATAAAGTGCCACTTCGTATGCCGAGTCTTCATGGTTGATGACGGTTACGCGCACAGTCTCGCCCGAACTGTAGCCTCGGGTAGAGACTACAAGACCGATGCTCTGGCAATTGACCGTCTGGCTGATCTCGCGACGAAAGTCGGGTGTAGTCCAAGTGACCTCCACTATTTCCTTTTCCGCCGTGCGCTCGGGCACTACGGTACAGCTAACGCTTGCGAAGACGACAAGTATGAGTTTTGGCAGCATGAGGCGCATAGCGTGCCAATATAGCAGCTATTCCTTCAAACTCTGGATATGTAGAGGCGCATAACAGGAACGGATGCTGGTTTCAGTCTGGTCTGCACTCACGAATGCTCGATTGACGTCTGGACGATGCCGGCCAAGTGTTACCTACGACAGCCTCTTGGTGTCTACAACCATACCGCAAACATACGGAGTATGCGTGCGAGATATTCTTTTTGCGGCTCGTGTGCCATGTACATCCTGCACTTTGAACAACGTCACACTGATCACACCTATGGCCATTATGTCTCCAGCCTCGTTATTCGCGGCATAGGCATGCCCCTGCGTTGAGAAAAGGAAGGATGCTTCTTCTTTGTTGCTTTTGCGGAAACCGCGGATGGTCAACCACTGCTGTGGCCCCAACATATATCCGCCACTGCTCATCTGGCTTATGGGCTTTCCACCAATCACGTCCAAGCCATCAACGGTAGCAATTACTTGGTAGCTATTCTCGCTCCGGTTGTGAAAGCGCAGCATGTAGTTTGAGCCTTCGGCACCCGCGAGGTGGAACATACCGCTATCCCCGTTGGTGCGTTGCAGCGCTATTGCGCGATAGTTCTCATCAAGCACGGACCATTCGACATTGCCATCGTCTAGGAGTAGATTCAAATGCTGTTCGGTGTCGACACCTAGTAGACGACGCACTGAGCTTGCCTCGATATAGCGAAGCGAAGCAGTGTCGTCCGGCTGATCGGAAATGCGCCTTGCTTTGACGTCGCGTGATTTTGAGACAATGCTCTTCCCCTGCTGCGTCTGAAGTGCAGAATTGCCCGATGAAGTAGTGCTGGGCTCGGAAGTTCTTGCGGTACTACTGGATTGCCCCTGTTCTCGTGCAAGAGGCGGTGTTTGAGAAAACTTACTGCCTGCCGTTAACAATGTGGCGCATGCAATGGCTGCGAAGGTTATTGCGGCCAATCGCCACCGAGCCGCACCGAAGTTTGAAGCGTTCATTTGCGTTACTCCAGAGGTGCGCAAAAATTGGACAAGTTTTATGTTGCAAGACTAAGTATCGCTTAGAACTCGATGGGATAGGGAAATTATAGGGATAGCGTGATCTGCCTCTTGTTGTATCAAGGGCTGTAGGGCTTAAAAAACCGCAATGCTCTGACTGCCTAGCTTGCCTAAAATCAACCTTTAGCAAATCAACATCAAGGCCTGGCACAGAGACTGGGACCAGCTTGGAATGAGGCCTATTTTCTCAAGAAGGTCCAACGGGAACGGCAACTCACGGAATTCTTTCGCAACAAAAAGCTAAGCTCTGCAATGCTACAAGCAATACATTTTTACCAATTAATTAATATTTATTAACATTGACAATAAATCTAAAAATAGAAAGTATGTAAAATAACTATTAATTACTTTATTTAAGAATATTGGTCAAATGAACATTATCAAATATAAGACGTCCGTAGCCATCATTGCTATAGGCTTTCTAGCAACTGGATGCGAAAAGTCACCAGCGTCAAGCTCTGCTGTCCCCGCGAAGCCGTCAGTGGAAGCATCGGTAGTTTCAGCGGCTTCTAACTCGGCGGTCGCGCCTGCGCCTGACAAAACGGCAGCACTGCAGCGTGAGGCTCAATCAACCTATAGCAAGGTGTACAACAAACTGATTGCCGAGCACGGTGGCACCGCCTCTGCGTACAAAAACTACTTGGCTTGGCAGCTTTTGAGCAACAAACCTAAACGCGGCCTTGACGAATTTGACAGCGCTTCCGAGAGTTTCAAGGAAATCCTTGATACTCTGCAAAAAGCTCGCGCCACTGGTTCGGGTGATCCTCAGCTTGACGAAGCAGTCGACAAACTGATCAACAGTGGCAAACAATTGCTGGCCGCTTGGTCCCCCATGGACTCATACCTAAAAACCAAGGGTTTTCTGGAAGACAACTATGAGCGCGCCCGCGCTGCCGACGGTGAGATGAAAGCAGGTTTCACCGCCACCCTGGCTAGCATCGACGGAGTGGGAAATGCACTTGATCGCGTACAAGACCAGCAGCGCCGAGACCATATGGCTAAACTTAAAGCCGCAGGAGATATGGTCAACTACAACATGCTTGCCAGCATGGCGGCCGCGAAATCCCTCATGGTTGTTATTGACCAAGCCCAAGGCCGCGCAAGCGCTAAGGACAAGGTCTGGATCAGCAAAGCCGATGCCGCGGTGGCAGTCGTTGAAGCTGCACAACAGGAATATACAGCCGAACTGAATAAAGCAAAAGCTGAAGCAGCCCCCGGCAAAGAGCCCAATAGCTCACATAACAGTATGACCTCATACATGCAAAGCATGATCGGCCAAGTGCGTGAATTTAAGGCTACCGGTCATCCAGGCCATCTGGGCAATGCAGTGAAAGACTATAACAACATGGTGGGAAATTACAACAGACACCTTAACAAATTTTGAAAGGCCTAAGGAAACTCTGCAAAACTCCCACCCAATCTCTACGCATGGGTGAACTGCTGCCTGTCTCGTTGACACCGACCTAAGGTTTTTGCACTGTCCCTAGTCAGGTAGTCTAAATCAGACTATCTTTTGAGCATAGAAGCTCGTAATGAGTGTACAGAGCCTTACACCGTGATTCCAGAAGGACGCAGTTAAGCAAGTTGTCGAGCGCGGCTATTCGGTTCCTAGGTCGCAGCCCGTTCAGTCGCATCGACACGCAGCTTGTACAAGTGGGCGAATGCTGTCTCGGGTCAGGTCGGTGAAATACGTTTCAGCTTAGCATTCTCGAACTCGAGCATCTCTAGTCGACTGAGCATCTGTGGCGCCCAGTCGCTAAATTTCATTTTTAAGTTGTAATACGTTGTCTCCGATACGGCGATCAAGCTACAGACGCCGAAAACGGGCCTGTCCGCTCTTCCAAGCGCTGCGCATAGGTGCTTCTTTTAACATGCGAGTTTTAATCATCTGTAATAAGTAGCTTCTGAATTAATAGATTTAGAATCAATAAAAATTTAGTAAACAATTTTATATACTGCCTGCTCCATAGCCTCCTACCAATATGCCTAAACAGGCCTCGAAAAGCAACATTCCGCAATCACTGCATTTTTTTGCCACATCCATAGAAGAATACTATTGATAGCGCGCATGAAATTCTAATATTAAGAAATAACTCAAAGGCGAATGAAGATTTCAATAACCTAAAAAGCCATCCAACTATAGGTGTGTGATCCTAGAGCGAAGCAGTTCAAGATGCTACTAATAAAAGACGTTCGGCGAGCCTAGAGAGCGCTAATAGATCCAAGATGAAAATCTTAGAATAGCCTAAATTAAAAAATTCTGCCTTATGCAAAATTCTTCATAGACTACTAAAATATGAATAATATTAAATTATCCAAAGAAATTCCTCTCATAGGCTTAAAAGATCTTAAAGATGAGAAGAGTACATTTCTAGATAATTTCAGTTGTCGAAGCCGTAATGCACTCGCAGCATTTGAAATTCTTGATAAATCTCTCCTAGATTATTCCATTGAAACTGGAGAAATATTTAGAATTCCTAGACTGGGAATAAATGGAATAAGGGAAATAATAACTTGGGCATGGAAAAACAAAAATATTTCCAACTACCAATCATAGCCTGCAGACAGCTTTAATATTAAATTCTATTGATCGATGGTTTAACTTTATATAATTTCTTAATATGTATTTTCTTACAACTTGATCCACATTATTCAATATAAATACTCCCTCGACGCTTGCAATTACCGGTGATGGCAATCAATGGCAACGCAAAATTATCCTGGCGGTCTCAAACTTGAACTGCAGCACCCCCTGATTGAGATTAGGTCAGTGTCAGTGAATGGAAGCGTCTTTGCGCTGTGCAATTGCCGGCATGAACCGCTGGAATGCTTCGTACGGAGATTTCCAGCCGCGCGTTTGGCGTGGCCTGTTGTTCAGCATATCTGCAATCAAGTCCCGAGCATCTTGATCATGGACGCTGAGGTCCACTCTTTTGAGAAGGAACTGGCGTAGCAATCCGTTGGTGTTCTCGCAAGTGCCTTTCTGCCAGCGTGAATGCAGCCAAAGCCAATTGAGCTGTGGCATCAGGCATGCGGCAAATTAGCACCAGGCGCGTGCTGCGCTCGACCAGTACATCGACTGCAGACTCGTTGCGGCACCTTTGATCAGCTCCTCCTCCAATCACCGTGCATCAGCCGATCATCGACCAGGGGAAAGCTCACATGAATGCTTACCATGGCGCGGGTCTTGCCGCGCCGATCTTGCCCCGCCCAGCAGCGGTGAGCACTGGCGCAGTCAACCCTTCTCAGATGCGGCCATCAATCTCTGTCTGTCTACAAAGCGCTTGTTGGGCCAGCCCTTGCGCCCGAAGCTTAGTCTAGCGAAATCGCGATTGCTTATGGCAAGCCTTGCGTGGTCTGCTCCCGAATGCAGCAAGGTGTGCGGCAGGCAAAAAAGAGAAGTACGGATAAAAACTTCGACTGGTTCTCTGCCGCAACTCCACTGCGCCCTGCATAAATTCATCTCACAAAGCAAAGATCTTGATTGAATAAATCTACAACGAAGGTGTCTTGCGTCTACTATCCTGTCAAATCTGTCAACACTTTGCTATAAATCTGCAACATAAATTTTAATGAGGGTTACCATGAAATCTTGGTCTACTGTGTTCCGGCTAACGTCGCTGGCGTTTTTGACTGGAGCGGCATCGATGGCTTCAGCACAGGTGCCCAAGGTGTTGATCATTGGCGATGCATATGTGTTGTCAGGCACCTTTTTCGGTCAAACCTATGCAAACGGTGCCTATAACGAAATGGTGGCAGCGGTCACTGCATTGGGCGGCTCTGCGGCAGATGTCACGCAAAAAAACTTTGATATCACAGGCGCTGGCGGCAACCCCACAACGATCACGGCCAGCGATTTCATTCCACCCGGTGGCGGACAATACGACATTGTGGTGATGACCGCTGTTTATGGCGGCTTCAATGCTGCTAGCGTGACCGCAATGCAGTCCGCGATTCAGACCCGTGCAGCCAATGCCTTCTTCCTGTATCCCGATCAGTGTTCGGCATGCGCACCTAACATTGACCAGATCACCAGTCCCATCATCAATGCGGCAACTGGTTGGGGCATTTCAAGAGGCATCCTGTTCAACGACAGTTCGCAAGGAGCTGGGCCTGGCAGCGTCGTTCTCAACAGCGCCACGCCCCTGGCAAGCTCGTTTACCTCACTCAACCCCATGACGGTGCTCGATTATCGAGTACTAAACAATGTGCCCGCGTATAACGTGCTGTACATGCCGCCGCAAACTGCCTCGCCCGGCGACCCATCGCCTCGCCCCCCAATCACGATGCCCACCCCAGCGGACGTCGCCAACAACACCCGTATCAACAATGTCTCGGCCCTGATCGTGCCCCGGGCACAGTCCTTCAGCGGCAATGGCGCCTGCATCTTCACGATCAGTGATGTCAATCCACTGGCCCTGCCAGGAAATCCACCCGTAGGCAGGCTGGGCTCGATCATGGTCAACGCCGCCGTATCCCCTACCGGCTCCTGCGCCGCGCAATCGGGTAGCATTGCGATCAGCAAGACACTCGCACCGCTTCCCGCGCAGGCTCCTGTGGCCTGGCCATTGGACTTCCAGTTCACGGTCACCTGTGACAAACCTGCGGCAGGCACCAACTATGCCGTTCCCCCGCTGTCATTCAGTGCGGACGGCACACAAACCACCACCGTCACAGACATCCCTGCGGGTGCCAACTGCAGCGTTTCCGAACAGGCCCCGACCGCCATCTCCGGCTTCCGTTGGGAAATCGCTCCTGCTGCCCCCATCAACGTGGCAATCTCCGAAGGTGCCCAATCTCCTGCTGCGTTCACCAATACCCTTGTGCCGACGACCGGCAGCATCGCCATCACCAAGACCCTGGCTCCGCTGCCAGCGGGCGCGCCAGTGACCTGGCCGCAGAACTTCAACTTCACTGCCACCTGCAACCTGCCGACGGCAGGGTCCACCTATACGGCCACTGCCAGCTTCAATTCCGCCGGCAGCCAGACTGCCACCATCGCCAATGTACCGGATGGTGCCCTCTGCAGTCTGAGCGAAACACAGCCCGCCGCTCCGGCTGCACATACCTGGGATGCTGCAGCATTCTCTCCTGCAAGCGTTACGGTGGCCGCTGGTCAGACTGCCAGCAGTGCCATCACCAACCGCCTGCAGACCATTCCTCCAGCGCTGGGCACTGCTCTTATCACCAAGACCCTGGCACCGCTGCCAGCCGGAGCACCAGTGACATGGCCCCTCACGTTCAACTTCACGGCCACCTGCGACAAGCCAGCGGCAAACACTCCCTACACCACAAGTCTCAGCTTCACTGCTGCCGGCAGCCAGACCGCCACCCTGGCCACCATTCCGGCCGGCTCTAATTGCACGCTAAGTGAAGCGATGCCCGGTGCACCGTCTGGCTACACATGGGACGCGCCTGCTTTTGCTCCGGCAACGATCAGCGTCGCAGGCGGGCAATCGGTGAGCACGGCGATCACCAATACCTTGAGAACCAATGCAATAGCCGCAGAGCCAGTACCGAGCAATACAGCGGCAGGCTTGGCGGCAATGGCAGCGCTGCTTGCCGCTTTGGTTATTCGTCAACGCCGTCAGGCCGCTCGCACCTAACCGATTTATGTAAACCCGGATTAAATTCTAGAGATCACTCCATCAAATTTAGGACACGCCGCCCTTGTGCCGTAGCACTGGGGCGGCTCTTTTATTTCTGGCTACAGACATGGGATGCGCACTCGCGCATTCAGCTCGATTCAATCATCTGGCGTTTGCCGCACTGCAGAGCTGGAGTTGTGCAACAGCGCCTTCGCTGTACGCGGTCGGCCAGCTGCCAGCAAACGCAGAATCGCCAACAGATGTGCCCGAGCGGCCATTGCGACAGCTCCAGAACCCTTTAAGTTGAATTGCACATAAGCATGCCCCTCCGCATGTCCTTTGTGGTTTAGCCGATCAGATTTGCGTCGGCACTAACAAGAAATTGACCGTTTCCCTGAACTCCAAATGGTTGTGGCCCACTCTCCCAAGCATTAAATAGTTCTTTCTTATGCAACAGCATCTTTCGGATGTATCTACTTGAAATCTTGTTCCATGGTTGGACGTTTCGCTGCCGTGCGTGATTTATCTAATTTATGCAGCGGCTTATCTGGAATCTTCTTACTTAATTCTATAAATGAACTGAGCGCTCACTTATCAAATTGCGTTTCCCCGACAAAAGATGCGAGATTTGCTTATTCATGATCTAAATCAATCAATAGAAAATAACTCATAGGGTTACTGACTATTGACCATGGATTTTGATTAGCAAGAATTAGAGTGATGCTTCTTGCATTTTTATGCAAGGCGCTAAGGCTTTAATGGGCAAGGGCAGCTGAAAACCGCCTACGCCGTTAACTATCCGTATCAGGAGATTCAATGCAGCAGTTTTATAGACGCTCAACATCAAAAATTTCGAGGTCTCGCCCTTTGACAAGTAGAGGACCGATCTCTGCAGCAATCGCTGGCCTTGCCGCACTCGTAGCGACTACTGGCGCTCATGCACAATCCGATGAAACCAGCCTCCCTAGCATTCCCGATTACTTTGAGGAAAAAGCTGCATCGCTGGGCGGATCGGTCTCTCAAGCGCCCAATGAGACGATCAGTACATTTACGGGAAAACTCAGCTACAACGTGACGGATATCCTCATTCCTGGTAACGGAGGAATGGATCTGGTCGTTGGGCGTAGCTACAACAGCATTGATGATCCCATGGCGACTATCGCCACCTGGAGTGACTACGAGTACAGCCCGGCAGGGCTTGGCTGGACCATGCACATGGGTCGTGTGATACGTGGGACGAACAAAGCCCTTTGCTCATCGTCATGGACAGTGGCTTCTGCCAATCCAGTGCTGGAGCTGCCCGATGGCAGCAGACAAGTTTTCTACGAGCAGCCATTTGTCGACAACAACGCCTGGATGACCAAGGATTTTTGGCGGGCGCAGTGTGTGGGCGGTACGTTTACCGTCTATTCACCAGACGGCAGAAGCTACCGCATGACCAAGGTGGGCCACTCCTTTGGAGCAGTCGCTAGCAAACAAACAGCCTATTATCCAGAGCGCATTACAGACAGAAACGGCAACTGGTTCGATTTGAGCTACCAGTTTTTGGGCAATGGCGTCCTGGCGATGAGCCAGGTGGCTACGAGCGATGGTCGGTCGGTTAACTTCGAGTACACCGACTCCAAGCTTTCCAAGATCGTAGATGTCAGCAATTCACGGGAGTGGAAATACACCGTAAGTGCTGGTTCGGGTTCGCGCAACTACCTCACCGATGTCAAGAGACCAGATGGGCAGTCTTGGAAGTACAGCTATAGCGCAACTCCCGGTATCGGATCGCTTAGCCGGGTGACCTATCCGGGCGGTGGCAGCATTGACTATGCATACAGCCATGTGGATTTTCTGGCGGGCACTCCGCGCCACCGTCAAAGCACCGTAGTAGCCAGTAAAACATCCAAAACCGATGCAGCGGGGACGTTATCAGGGACTTGGACCTACGCGTACGAAGTAGCCAGCGATGAATTGCCAGTAACCACCAGCAGTGGCCAAGTCAGTCATTCGTATGGTGTGCCACCAGCCGTACGCAGCCAAGTCAATGTAACCACAGTTACCGATCCAAAAGGAAATGCCACCGAGCACTACCACATGGGATATCACTCGGTTCGGCAATCACCTACTGCTGTAGGCGTCTACATGGGGAGCAGTAGCAGCGTAGAGAATGTGCTACTTGGTTACCAGGATTTTATTATCTCAAGCCAGATAGACGTCGTAAGCCAAAATTACACGACCAATAGTTTTAATCCGACTGCGCGTGTTTTAAGGCTGAATAATCACTATCGCGCAGGGGAAAACTTCTACATAACCAAGTCCAATTTTGATGGCTACGGAAACCCAGGTACCGTCGTTGAGAAGGCCACCAACAATTCTGACCGAACCTATACACGCACCACCTCTCTTACCTACGATATCAATACAAGCAAATGGCTGCTGCACCAAGTGGCCAGCCAGAAGGTATCGGGTGAGGGTCAAATGCATTTGACGACCTGGCTGCGCGATAGCAATGGCAATGTACTGTCTGAGACTGCTGCCGGTGTCATGAGCACGGCCACCTACCATCCCACAGGGGATCTGGCCAGCAAAACAAACGCGCTTGGACAGGCAACCAGCTACAGCAACTACCTCAGAGGCATTGCACAAAAGGAAGAGCAACCCGAAAGCGTGACCATCTTGCGCACGGTCGACAACGCAGGCAATGTCACCTCGGAAACAAACGGGCGCGGTAAAACCACCTCCTATACCTATGACAACTTAAACCGTGTGACATCGATCGCGCACCCGGTCGGCGCGGTCACTTCGGTAGCTTGGACGCCGACCACGCGTACCGTTCAACGGGGCGCCATGACCGATGTTGTGACCATGGATGGGCTGGGCCGAACCGTACGCAGGCAAGTGAGCGCCCCTGGTGAAACCTCTGTGTGGGTCAACTACACGCGCAATATCTTGGGTGAACTGGTCCATCAGTCTTATCCGAATGGTCTCATGGGCACGGGATATGACTACGATGCTTTGGGCCGTATTGTTGCGACCATCACACAAAATTATTCCGGCTCAAACTTAGGGTCGGAAATTAAATTGACCAATTATGGAGGACTGCGCTCATTCAGCCAAGGATACGGAGGACGTGCATCGTCTGATTTTTATAGAGCATACGGAGACCCAGACAAGCGTGAGCGCGTCAGGCTTGCAGCAGGCGAGCTCGCACCCGGCAACAGTTTGATTGTGAAGGCGGATGTCTCCACGCCCCGAAATCTGCTCGGACAGATCAATTCGGTGAGCATGGGTGGGAAAACGCGTACTTATGTGTACAACAACCAATATTTCCTAGTCTCTAAAACTGATCCGGAAATCGGCATTACCAATTTTGGACGTGATGCCATTGGCAATATGACCAGCAAGTCTGTGGGCAGTGGGCCGGCAACAACGTACACCTACGACAACCGGAATCGGCTCAAAAGCATCAGCTACCCTTCCTCGGAAGACAGCGCTGTACCCAATGCGGCAGGCGTCATCCATGCCTATGACAAAAATGACAACCTGCTGAGCTCCGTAAATGGTAGCGTTAGCCGCAGTTACACCTACGACGACAACGACAAACTGTCTTCAGAAAGCTTGGCTGTTGCAGGCGCTAGCCAGACGTTGCAGTACGCATATGACACGAATGAAGCGTTGTCCTCTGTGACCTACCCTTCGGGTAACCAGGTGAATTACCAACCCGATGCCTTTGGACGAGCTCGGGCAGCTCTGCCATACATCAGTAGCATTAAATACCATCCAAACGGAGTTGCCAGCGAGATCAAGTACGCAAACGGCACAGTTTCAACCATGAGTTTATATAGCAACCAACTTCCTTGGGAAATGAAGCTTGCAAAAGGCACCAATAGATTTATTCACTATTTTAATGCCTATGATACTGCCGCCAGGCTGATCTTAGTTAATGACGCAGGTGGCTCCACATATTATCGATCATATAGCTATGATAAGCTAGATCGTATTGTCAGTGAAGTCTCGGTCAAAGGTCAGAGAAACTATGCATATGACAATGTAGGAAATTTGACTTCCATTCAAACACCCACTGGCCTCAATACGTACGCATACGACGCGTCAACGGGAGTACTTGATGGAGTGACCGGGGAGCTCTACCGTGCTTTTGACTACGATCTGGCTGGAAATGTCATCTCCAATGGCTACAACACCTTTGGCCATGACCGTGCAAATAACATGCGCTGTGTCGATTGCGGAACCGCCGCCCAAAAGCTGCAGAACTATGACGCCTCCAATATGCGCGTTCAGACGCTCGACAACAATGGAAGCACCTTGTATATGCACAGCAAGCAAGGTTTGCTGATGCAGACACTCGACGCTAACACCCGTAAAGAGCATATTTACTTGGGCGACCGTCTCGTGGCAGAACGACGTATTAACGTCAACTGATAGGCAAGGACTAAAAATGTTTTACTCAAATAAAATGCAGACAGGCCTTGCGCTTCATAAAGTCGTTTGTGCTATGGTAATTGGCTTCACTAGTGCTTGGTCCATGACAGCACACGCTCAGAAGATACCCCCAGCGAAAATCGCCACTTCAACCAGTGGTTCCTCTGTTTATCAATCGCCTACCACACCAGAGGCGCAGTTCGTGCAAGCCGCTGAAGTGATTCCAATGCCGGAATTCATCTACGAACCTGTCTCAGAGCAGGCGAAAAGCGCAGCCCAGCCCGGGCAAGTCATTTATCAACGCCGCAAACTAAAAGAACAGCCCGCAAGTAGTGATATGACTATCACTACGACAGGAGCGTGTCCAACCGTGCCGGTTAGCAAGGAAAAGGCAATGGAGCTGGCACTTACCGATGAACTGCTGTGCGTACCAGCGCAGTGAGAGGGGAGTCAAAATGAGCTTAATTGATCGAAAACAGAATATTCGTCACAACTCCTATTTCGAGGCTTACCCCTTGATGAAGCTGTTCCCTGTAGCTCTACATTGGCTAAAAGCCAAGCGCTCGGCTGGACTAGCAGCATCGTTACAGGCCCTGGTCTCTGTGTTCATCATGGGAGTGCTGCTGCTTGCTGGGGCTCCTACCCGAGCCGACACGGTTACCTATATCCATAGTGACTTCAGCGGTAGTCCCCTGGCAGCTACGGATGAGTCTGGCAACTTGCTGTGGAAAGAGTCGTACTACGCGTATGGCCAGAAGACGCAGTGGCAGCCCGCTGCTGATGAACAGTCGCAATGGTTCCATGGCAAAGAGCAGGATGCCGACACAGGCATGCAGTACTTTGGGGCTCGATACTATGATCCTAGTATTGGCCGTTTCCTAGGAATAGACCCCGTCGATTACAAGGATGGAAATCTTCATAGCTTCAACCGCTATGCATATGGAAATAATAATCCTATTAAATTTAGGGATCCTGACGGTGCCTATGCTGAAGCTGCATTTGAAGCAATAAGTTTGGCTGTGGGTCTTGATAGTTTGGGGAAGAACTATGTCGCAGGAAATTATGGTGCAGCTACCGTAGATGCAGCAGGGCTAGTTTTAGATGCAGCACTGACTGCTGTTCCACTTGCTCCAGGAATGGTAGGACTGGGCATTAAGGCTATGCGTGAAAGTGGAGAGGCTGCAGCAAAAGGGATGCGCTGGCAGCTAGGTCCTAATGACCTTGATTTCCGGGGTACTGGCAAGGGGCTCCAGGATGCATTGAATACGGCATTTGAGAAAACTGGTCTTCCAAAATCGGATTTTGCAGTAACAAAATGGGGAAAAGATGCAAATGGAAAATCATTCCCCTCTGAGTGGCGGCATAGTAGCGGTGCAGAGGTCAATGTTGACTGGGCACATGCTAAGAACGGCCCTGATGTTCCACACGTTGGATTTCAGACGGGTGGTAAGCGGGGTGGCGGTGGTGCTACACGAGGGCATATTTTATTGGATAATGTTCCTTTTAATCGTTAGTGCAGTTGAACAATGATTTCAGATTCAATATCCTCCGCAATCTTGACTATAGGCATCAAGGCGTCCATCCCAATTGCTACCGAGATACAAGAAGTGGTCAGAAATTTACGAACCAATTTAGGAGTAGATGTGAGTTTGCTAGACGCATGGGATGGAGTTCATGCACCAGATGGATGTTTTCGCAGCGATGGCTGGGAATTGATCCCTAAATTCGTAGGAGATACGAATTGCCTCATGTTCCTACCTGGGGCAAGTGAGTTTTGGCGCTTTAGGAATGGGAATGATCTCCATGCTGTGTTGAGAGAATGCCCAGCATTTGAATTTTACGTCTGCGATGAAAATGCTAGTTATTTGCTCTGCAGCAATCATCATGACTTTGTGATAGGGTGGGGAACTGCTCTACCATGGGTTAGGGGATTAGCAAGCAACTAACTTGTTACTACGTTGTTGATTAAATATATTTAAGATCGCTCCTTCCCCAGAATGAGTTATGTCACGTGACCACTCTGGCGCATCCTCAAGCTGGTTACGCTGTTGATTACCAATGCCCATATCTGGGTGTTGTTGCATAAATTGATCTGAGGCCTAGGTACCCCAAACCCGAGACGAATTTATGCCACGGACACCGTCTGGAGTCCCTCGTACAGAGAATTGATGGGGAATGTGTGCTCGGATATTGAGTTCAGCCACCTAGCGCTCAGACTAACAAAGGGGATGCGTATGATAACTTGGACTTCCAAGAGGTAGTTTATGTATTCATACGCAGACCGCATTCGAGCCGTTGAGTTCTATATCAAGCTGGGCAAACGCGTAAGGTCAAAAGCTAACAAGCTTGCAACACCAATCGCTGTCAATGTGGCGCTAAGTAGGCCAGTCGCAAGCACTTTGACCAATGGGAACAAATCTCTATGGCACCTCACACCTATGTCCTTGAATTTGCTCCCAACAAGTCTCGGGCTCTTCGACGGCCTACGCGTTGCCCCATCGTCTTCCTGAGTTCTACGAAGCGCAAGCCATGCGCTTCGCGGTCTGGGGCAAACCCGCGCGTCATCGGCTGCGAACAGAACGGCCCCAGTCACATCACTTTGGGCCCGCCGCATGTGGCAGCAATGGCTGCGCGGCTACAACGCGATAGGCTACTCCATCGTCCCCAGTCTCCTCTGACCATTGGAGCTGAAGACACGCTTGGAAGCCGTGCAGGCGCATGGTCTGCGGTGAACTGAGCGGTTCAAGCCGCTATTGCGGCATTGAAGATTGCAATCGCTGGTGCTGGCCTGGAGTGCAGAGTCCGTCAACTACGCACGAACGCCAGCAGTAGCTGATAGTCGCCTTGGTCTGCCGCTCGCAGGGCAGCCAAGTACCGGGCCCGTACTTCGTTGGCGGCGACCAGATCACCGCCGCTTCCCCAGGAGAACGCCGGTTGGCCAAGGCTGCGCACAAGCGCGTCCGCCATCATGCGGGAATGCCGACCATTGCCGTTGGGAAACGGATGAATCCAGACCAAGTCGCGATGAAAGCGTGCGGCGATTTCGTCGCGCGCAAACGTAGCGTTGTCGACCCACCAACGCGTGTTGTCGAAGAGGTTTTTTAGCCGCACCCCCACCTGCGTCCAGTCGCAGCCGATGTTCTTGTCGGACTTGCGAAACGTACCCGCCCAGGCCCATGTTTTGCCGAACATCTGCTTGTGCAACTCTCGGCAGAACCCTTCGCTGAGTACATCCGGCAAGCGAGCCCGTTTCAGCCAGCGCACCGCACCCAGGATGTTCTCCTGCTCCCAGTCGTTCAGGTCGCCCTTGGTGTCCAGGTGCCCAGGGATGAGCCCAGCCTTCTCGTCGGGGTCCAGCGGGGTCTGGCCGTCCTGCTCGTCGAGGTCTATCGCCATAAATCCGACCAGCGGCCGCGCAGCAGCTCTTCCGTCCGGCGTTCTACTTGCTTGCGAAGCCGTTCGGCGCCCGGGCGCTGATCTTCCAAGCCCATGGTGTGGGCCACGCCCAAGACTTCTTCCATAGCGATGGCGCGGGCGCGCTCGTGGACCACCGCCGTGAGCGGCCGCCTGGGCACGAGGGCGTAGACCAGCTCGCAATCCAGCCCATCAGCGAGCTTTCGCAACTGCCCAAGCGTGATGCGATCATCCGCTTCGGACTGTTCGGACTTATGTAGCGTCGAACCTGTGATGCCCAGTCGCTGAGCCTGCTGACGCTCCGTGCGCCCCAAAGCTTCCCGGATGAGCTTCAACCACCCGCGTGAAGGGACCTGCCGCTTCACTAAGTCCGCGTAATGGGACAAAGTGGCTTGCAACTGTTCGAGTCGGAGTTGGTTGAGTTCTGGTGGCATTGCTAGCCTATAGGCTGTTTTTTACATCGATGATGATAGCCTATAGTGAATCATATTTTACGGTTTAGCTTCATTTTGATAAAGCAAATAATGGCTACATGCTTCCCTATAGGGCATCATCTAACTAAACCTTGCTTTATCAAAATGAAGCCTACTGCTTTTGGTATGTCCCGATTCAGTTGACTTAGATCTCCTCCGGACGAAGCGCGGCCTAGATCGCCTACGGACCTAGTGATGACCGGGGCACAAGCAGCAGAGCAAGATCGCGTCGGTCGGGTCAGCAACCGTCCGTCAAGGCAGCTATTCGGATGGCTAGGCTGTCATTGCACTGCCCGTTCAGTCACGTCAATCCCCGGCCTCGGGCAGCGCAGCTCCGTTGTGCCCGCAGGTTTCCCGGTATTGGCGCGGTGTGTGCCCTGTGAGCAGTTTGAATTGCCGCGTAAATGCACTGTGGTCGGTGTAGCCGCACTGCAGCGCAATGTCTGTGATCGGCAATGCCGTGTTCAACAGCCGATGCGCGTGCTCCAAGCGGGCTTTGTGGATCATCTGTCGCGGTGTCAGGTGGAACACGCGCTTGCAATAGCGTTCCAGTTGCGCAACGGACATGCCAGCAATCGCTGTCAGCTCTTTCATGGTCACCGCATCACTGAAATGCTTGCGGATGTGCGCATCAACGGCGACCAACCGCTGGTAGGCCGGATGCGCGCCGCTGGCTGATGGCAAATCAACCGAAATCCCCATCAGGCCGATGATCTCGTTGTGGTGGTTACGAACCGGTCTTTTCGACGTCAGACACCAACCGGGCTCTCGGCTGCTGAAAAGATGCAATTCAAGCTGATTGTCGAGTATGACCCCTTGGGTCAGAACACGGGCGTCCTGCTGGGTGTACCCGGGCCCCATCTGGGTGGGAAAAACCTCTGCGCTGGTTTTACCTATTAACCGGGTCAATTGTTTGAGACCACAGCGCTGCACCAAACTGCGATTGGCCAGCAAATAACGTGCATGCATATCTTTGATGAATATGGCTGCATTCGGCACCGCATCCAAGACTGGCAAAAATGGCAGCATATTCCCAACCATCTGCTCGATATTTTCCAGCCGATGCGGCATGGCTTCCATATTCAACATAGTCGTGATGTTCTGCATTATGGGCTCTCGTTCTCGGCTGCATGCCGTGAGCGAAATTATGCGCAAACTACGCACGCCAGGTCAATGCGCAAATCAGCCCCAAACCCATTCTGAACAAGGATTTCCATGCGAAGACATCTACTCGCTCCATTTGCGGACTATGCCAATTTCGTCAAACTTCAGATGCAAAACCATCAAGCAATTTTGAGCCCGCCCACAGAATAATTCAGGGACCACAGCGTCACCGCATCTTCAGGGTTAATACTAGTTTAGCTTGAATAGAACGCTGGTTTGTTGGAAATTTTCAAATATTTTTAGGGCTTAAAAACTATTGGAGCTTCAAATAAACTAATTCTGCTTTTTTATAGCAAAAGCCACTTCACAAGCATCAGCAAACACAAATACCAATAAGCCGCACAAACTCCCTGCCAATGTCTGAGTACAGCCTTGGTAAATCCGCATTCAATCCCATGGAGCGACGGTTCTGCAAAGAACTGTCCATCGCAATCCCACCTTGCTCAAACGCGAATCACAGAAGGAGACACCATGCCGGGAAACGGAAAATTCAAGAAACAGCTGTCGCTGACCGATCTGACCTTCATCGGTTTGGGTGCCATATTCGGTTCGGGCTGGCTCTTCGCGGCCAGCCATGTCTCGGCCATCGCCGGGCCAGCAGGCATCTTCTCCTGGCTGCTGGGCGGGTTCGCCGTACTGCTGCTGGGCATCGTTTACTGCGAGCTGGGGGCAGCACTGCCACGCGCTGGAGGTGTGGTGCGCTACCCGGTGTATTCGCATGGCCCCTTACTCGGTTACATGATGGGATTCATCACGCTGATCGCCTTCTCCAGCTTGGTCGCGATCGAGGTCGTGGCTGCGCGCCAGTACGCGGCAGCCTGGTTCCCCGGGTTGACGCAGGCGGGCTCCAGCAACCCCACCATCGCAGGCTGGCTCACGCAGTTTGCCCTGCTGTGCCTCTTTTTCGTGCTGAACTACCGCAGCGTCAAGACCTTTGCCAAAGCGAACAACCTCGTCAGCGTGTTCAAGTTCATCGTGCCACTGCTGGTCATCGGCGTTTTGTTCACTTTCTTTAAACCAGAAAATTTCCAGGTCCAGGGATTTGCCCCTTTCGGTCTTTCTGGCATCGAGATGGCAGTCTCCGCTGGCGGCATTATTTTTGCCTATCTCGGGCTGACGCCCATCATCTCGGTGGCCAGCGAGGTCAAAAACCCGCAGCGCACTATCCCGGTCGCGCTCATTCTCTCGGTACTGCTGTCCACCGCGATCTATGTGCTGCTGCAAGTGGCTTTTCTCGGGAGCGTGCCCACTGACATGCTGGCCAACGGCTGGGCTGGCATCTCCAAGGAGCTTTCGCTGCCTTATCGTGACATTGCGTTGCTGCTGGGAGTTGGCTGGCTGGCGTACCTGGTGGTCGCTGATGCAGTGATCTCCCCCAGCGGCTGCGGCAACATCTACATGAATGCCACCCCACGCGTCATCTATGGCTGGGCGCAGACCGGTACCTTTTTCAAAGTCTTTACCCATATCGATGCCAAGTCCGGCATTCCACGTCCGGCGCTTTGGCTGACGTTCGCCTTGTCGGTGTTCTGGACCTTGCCCTTTCCATCCTGGGAGGCGCTGATCAATGTGGTTTCCGCAGCGCTGGTGCTGAGCTATGCCGTAGCCCCGGTGACCGTCGCTGCACTGCGCCGCAATGCACCGGGCATGCCGCGTCCATTCCGCGTGCGGTGGATGGGTGTGCTTGGCCCTATGTCCTTCGTCATCGCTGCGCTCATCGTGTACTGGTCGGGCTGGAATACGGTGTCCTGGCTGCTGGGCCTGCAGATTCTGATGTTTGCAGTGTACGTTCTGTGCGGCCGCTTCGTTCCCACTGTGCAGCTCAGCCTGTTCCAGCAGGTGCGTTCATCTGCTTGGCTGATCGGTTTCTACGGCATCACCATCGTGCTCTCCAAGCTGGGCAGCGTTGGCGGTCTGGGCGTGCTTGCCCATCCTTTCGATACGCTGACCGTGGCGGCATGTGCGCTCGGTATCTACCACTGGGGCGCAGCCACCGGCATACCCGCACATCTGATCCGCCTGGAGGGCGATGACGAAAGCGAAACCGTCGCCGACAACCACCTAAGCGGCGTGCACACAGCGCCCCAGTCGTCCACCTAAACACCTGTCCAGGTTCCCAGGAAGTGCTCCATGATTCAACTACACACCATCGACTCTCACACTGGTGGCGAGCCCACACGTCTGGTCATGAAGGGGTTTCCCGATCTAGCCGGGTCATCCATGGCGGAAAAGCGTGATGAGCTGCGAGAGAAACACGACCACTGGCGCCGCGCCTGCCTGCTAGAGCCACGCGGCAACGACGTGCTGGTCGGTGCCTTGTACTGCGCACCGGTATCGCCAGATGCCATCTGCGGCGTGGTCTTCTTCAACAATGCCGGCTATCTCGGCATGTGCGGGCACGGCACCATCGGCCTGGTAGCTTCACTGCACTACCTGGGACTGATCGAGCCGGGTGTACATAAGATCGACACACCCGTTGGCCCGGTCAGCGCCACTTTGCACAGCAATGGGTTGGTGACCGTCTGCAATGTGCCCGCCTATCGCTACCGCCGCCAGGTTGCGGTGGATCTACCCGGCCATGGCCGCGTGGTTGGAGATATTGCCTGGGGCGGCAACTGGTTCTATCTGGTGTCTGAGCACGGGCAGGAACTGCAGCTGGAGCATGTTGACAGCCTGACCCACTTCACCTGGGCGTTACTCCAAGCGCTGGAAGCGGCTGGCATCCGTGGTGAAGATGGTGCGCTGATCGACCATGTTGAGCTGTTTGCCGATGACGACCAGGCCGACAGCCGCAACTTCGTCATGTGCCCGGGCAAGGCATACGACCGCTCGCCCTGCGGCACTGGCACCAGTGCCAAGCTGGCATGCCTTGCGGCCGATGGCCAGCTCGCGGCTGGCGAGCGCTGGGTACAGGCCAGCATCACTGGCAGCCAGTTTTTCGCCAGCTATCAGCAAGAGGGCGAGCGCATTCGCCCCTACATCACCGGTCGCGCCTTCATGACGGCCGACAGCTCCCTGCTGATCGACGAGCAGGACCCTTTTGCATGGGGCATCTGAGAGGCGTAAGCACGCGTTGAAAGCCTCGCCTGTATCTCCTTTGCTCCCTTAAAACCACCCCAAGGAACGACCATGAGCGACAACATCTTCACCGGCTGCATCCCTGCACTGATGACCCCCTGCACCCCCGAACGCAAGCCCGACTTTCAGGCCCTGGTCGCCAAGGCCCGTGCCTTGGTGGACCTGGGAATGCGTGCCGTCGTGTACTGCGGCTCCATGGGCGATTGGCCGCTGCTTTCTGAAAGTCAGCGCCAGGAAGGCGTTGCCCGCCTGGTGGCAGCCGGCATCCCAACCATTGTCGGCACCGGTGCCATCAACACCTGCGAGGCCGTCTCTCATGCTGCCCATGCGGCCCATGTCGGCGCCCATGGATTGATGGTGATCCCGCGTGTGCTCTCACGTGGCAGCTCCAGCGCTGCCCAAAAGGCGCATTTTTCCGCCATTCTCAACGCCGCCCCCCATTTGCCAGCGGTGATCTACAACAGCCCCTACTATGGCTTTGCCACCCGCGCTGACCTGTTCTTCGAGCTGCGCCGCGCGTTTCCGAACCTGATCGGCTTCAAAGAGTTCGGTGGCGCAGCAGATATGCGCTACGCGGCGGAGAACATTACCTCCAAAGAGGAGGGCATCACCCTCATGGCCGGTGTCGACACCCAGGTCGTTCATGGCTTTGTCAACTGCCATGCCACTGGCGCCATCACCGGCATCGGCAATGCCCTGCCCCGTGAAGTGCTGCAACTGGTCGCCTTGAGCCAACAGGCGGCGCGGGGAGATGCCAAGGCCCGTCGTCTGGCGCGGGAGCTGGAATCAGCACTGGCCGTGCTCTCGTCTTTCGATGAAGGCTGCGACCTCGTGCTCTATTACAAGCACTTGATGGTGCTCAACGGCGACAAAGAATACACCCTGCACTTCAATGAGAGCGATGTGCTCAGTGACGCACAGCGGCGCTACGCGGAGCAACAGTACGCGCTGTTTCATGCCTGGTATGCCGATTGGTCCGCCGAGCATGGCCTGGGCTAACACCGCGAGGCTGCCGACTCCAGGTAAAAGTCGGTGGCCGCTGTCCTGCCTTTACAGGAGATTGCATGTCTGATTCCTCGCATACAGAAGCCCCATCTGACGATGCCGATATCGTCGTGGTTGGCGCGGGCATCATCGGAACCTCATGCGCACTGGCACTGGCAAGGCAAGGCCTGCGCGTGACAGTCATTGATGCGCAGGAACCTGGCCATGGCGCGTCCTACGGCAATGCCGGACATCTGGCCACCGAGCAGGTCAGTCCCATCGCCGACCTGTCCATCCTGAAGCAGATACCCGCCATGCTCATCAACCCGATGGGCCCATTGCGTTTAGATTGGAAATACCTCCCCCGTGCATTGCCCTGGTTCACGCGGTTGCTGCTGAATCTGCGCAGCGCGCCGTTTCAGCGTACGGTGGCAGGCCTGCGCACGCTCAACGAAGCCAGCCTAGGCGCCTGGGAGCGCACGCTGGCATCCATGGGGTGTGGAGAACTGCTCCAGGCCCGTGGCTCGCTGCTGGTATACGAGCGAAGGGAGACCCACACTCCTCTCGAAACACTGCGCAAGCGCTGGCTGCAGCAAGGGGTAGATGCCGACCTCTGGTCAGCACATGCGCTCCAGGATGCCGCACCAGCACTGAGTGATCACCTTCTGGGAGGGATCTATTTTCCGAAGACCGGGCACTTCATTGACCCCCACTTGGTGGTCTGCCGCCTGGCCGAGGCAGCCAAGGCCTGCGGCGTGCGCTTTGTCCAACAGCAGGTGCGCCATGGCCGCCTAAATGAGAAGGGGGCAGTGCTTATCACCAGCCAAGGGCCGCTGAATGCCCGGCGCGTGCTGATCGCCTGTGGCGCCCACTCTGCAGCGCTCGTCTCCCAACTGACCGGCATATCTGTACCGTTGGATACCGAACGCGGCTACCACCTGATGTTGCCCCACGAGCACGGGCGGCTGCCGTTTCCGGTGACATCGCTGGAGCGCAAGTTCATCATGACCCCCATGCAGGGAGGACTGCGGCTCGCCGGCACCGTTGAGTTTGCAGGCCTGCATCGCCCTCCCCGCATGGATCGTGCCTGGCAACTACACCGCTTAAGCCAGGGCCTTTTCCGCCAGGACTTGGACGCGCGGGATGCAACCACCTGGATGGGTTTGCGGCCATCATTGCCCGACTCGCTGCCCGTCATTGATCAGGTATGTGATGGGCGCGTACTGCTCGCCTTTGGACACCAGCATCTGGGCTTGACCCAGGCGGCCATCACGGCCGAATGGATCGCTCAGCTGGCAGTTCGGCCTATGGCCTCTATCGCCTCACAGGCCCTTCCCGATCTTTCAGCTTACCGGCTTGACCGGTTTAGAAAGCCGTGGCTGTAGCCTGATTCCATCGTGCAGCTGCCCTGTACAGCCAACCCGTTCAGCGGGACCAATTAAATGCAAATCGCTTCCCCTTCCACAACAGGTACGACATGCCACCCAGAAGACGGTGTGTCAGACCTTCGCCACGCCATCCGAGCCCTGCGCAAAGCCTCGGGTATTCGGTTGGATGACCTCTCCGGCAGCGTTGGCATCAGCAAACAGACGACGTGCAATCTGGAATATGGCAAGGACACTGTCTGATTGGGAACGGTTCTGCGCCACCTGGAGGAGCTCGGCATCAGCTTATATGCCGACATCTCTGACCCGAAGGCCATGCAGCAGCTGCTCAAGCTCTCCAGCGGCGACCCGGATGCGGTCAAGCGCATTGCGGCAGAGCTGGAGAAGCCTCCCACCCAAGCGATTAGTCCTTCAGGGTTCTACTGGGTTATGGAGGATTTGGCCAAGACAGCGGCGCCAGCAATGAGCGAGCCGGCGCCACAGCCTAAGCCCCACCATGGCTCAGCGTCCCCTCAACCGCGCGCTCGTGGCGTACAGTCCGCCCATCCTGCGATGGCCTGTCAGCAGCGGCACATAAATACAATCGCTGGATCTGATGAAAACGCCCGGCTTCACCGGGCGTTTTCATCGCTAGCGCAATGCCAGGCGGGTCAGTGCTTGCGGCTCCTGCCATTCACGGCCGCGAAGGCAACCATCAGCAGGCCCACCAGCAACAACATCGCATTGCCGAGGGCCGGTACTGCCTTGACGGCGCCGCCCACATTGCCCGTGTTAGCCCTCAACGGGGTGGTAACCACAATGCTCACCACGCCATTGGCAATGGTTACCGCTGGATTGTTTTGGAAGCTCGACGCATCCCACACGAACCCGTTAGGAGCTGCTGGTATGGTCCCCGTCGCAGTGGCAGTGCAACTGGCCACAGCGGGCAGGCTGTTGATGGCAGCTGGCAGGCTTGCGCCATGGGTCACGGTAATGGAAAGCGAGAACGTACCGTCAACGCCGCAGTTCAACGAGAAGCTGAATACGCCACTCACCTGTGCAACCGCATCTGCCGGGCCGCTGAACAGCTGGCTCAGATCCAGGCTACTGGTCTGCCGCTGCAGCGCATTGGTCACGCTGACGGCTACGGGCGCAGACGCCAGCGTTGCGGTGGGGCTGGGGCTGATCGCCGGAGTTCCCGTCCAGACATAACCGGCAGGCGCTGCGGGCGGCGGGTTTTCGGTCACCGTGCAGGCATCACCATCGTAGAAGCTCAGCGCAGCACTGCTGGCACTGCTGCTGCCTGCAGCCACGGTGGCCGACCAGATTTGCGGCGCTTGTGCGCCGCAGGTCACGGTGCCGGTAAACGTGAGCGGCGCGGGCAAGCCACTGGGCGACAGACCCGTGATGACTTTGCTGACCGTCACCGGTGCGCTGGTGTTGAAGATCTGGAGATTGACCGAGCTGCTGTTGGACGAGGCCACCGGATCCACAACACCAGAAGGTGCAGCGGCGTACGCAATGTTGGGATAGGTTCCTGGAATGATGCCGGCGGACCCCACAATCGTGAATCGCACCTGGCCACCATCACCAATCGCCGCAATGGTGCTGCTCACGGTTCGCGAGGCACTGTCGTAGTTGACCGGGCCACAGGAGCCTGGTGCCAGCTCTACCGCACAGCTGGCACTGCCATACACAAAGCCTGCGGGCAATGGATCGGAAAACGCAACATTGCTGACATCGGCAGGCCCTGCGTTGACCACGCTGACGGTGTAGGTAACCGCATCGCCACTCTTGACCGAAACCGGAGCCACGGTCTTGTTGGTGGAAATATCGGCACAAACAAACTGCTGCTCCACCAGTGCCTCGTTGTTGTAGGGATCAGGATCAGTGACACCGACGGGCGCAGCCGCACGGAAGGTGTTTTGGATAGTTCCGTTGGCGGAGGTGCAGGCAGAGGTCAGGTTGGCCACCATCGTGTAGCTGATGGTGATGGAGCCACCCGATGGCAGCGTGGGCACGTTCGTATTGAACAAATAGCTCGCCCCACCGACCTGGCCGGTGTAGTTTTGGAACACCCCATTGTCCGGGCAGACCGCGCCATTGGCAGCAGTACAACCAGCAAAGGTGTAGGTGGCGTTCATGTTCACCCCCGCAGCATATGCATAGGGGTAATCCAAGATGGAGGCCCCGTCGGCTGCATCGGGGCCACTGTTGGTAAGCGTGATGTTGTAGGTGACTGTTTGACCCGCGACAAACGTGTCGGAGCTCTGCGTCTTGGTGGCAACCAGGTCGGCCTGCGGACAGGCGGCTGTGGCGGGGACCAGTTGCTCCACTTCAGCCCGGTCGTTCGATGGATCGGAATCACCCACACCCACGGGCAATCCACGGATCTGGAACACGTTCTGCAGTGGCCCTGCCCTCAAACCGCATTGGGTGGGCGCGTTCGCCACCATGGTGTAGGTGATCGTGATCGAGCCCCCCGGGGGCAGAACAGGTACCGTTGTATTGAATAGATAACCCGCGCCGCCAACCAAACCCGTGTAATTGCGGAATTCATTGGGGGCCGGGCATACAGCGCCATTCGCACCAACACAACCGACAAAGCTGTAAGCCGCACTGACACTGGTGGCCGCCGTGCCACCGTTGGCGTAAGGAAAATCTTCCATCAACGTACCACTGGCATCCGTGAGGCCGCTGTTGGTCAAGGTCATGGTGTAGGTGACGGGCTGACCCGGGACAAAGTCGTCGGTGCTCTGCTCCTTGGTCACCTGGATGTCGGTCTGCGGGCAGGCCGACGTGGCAGGCATGGCCTGCTCCACTTCCGCCCTGTTGTTGAACGGGTCTGGATCAGTCACCCCAAATGGAAGCGCCCGGGTCTGAAACACATTCTGAAGTGGCCCCGATGCCAACCCGCACAGCGAGGGAGCGGTGGCGACCATCGTGTACGTGATGGTGATGGAGCCGCCCGATGGCAAGCTAGGCACTATGGTGTCGAACAAGTAGCCTGCACTGCGCACCTCGCCGCTGTAATTTCGGAATGCAGCATTGTCTGGGCACACCGCCCCATTGGCAGGTGTGCAACCCGCAAAGATATAAGTGGCATTCGCGCGCGCCGCAGCAGTGCCACCGTTGCCATAGGGAAAGTCCTCCATCCGAACGCCATCGGCCGCTGCAGGGCCATTGTTGGTCAGCGTCATCACGTAGGTCACCAACTGGCCAGATACAAAGCTGTCGGTGCTCTGCGATTTCGTGACTACCAAGTCGGCGCCATAGTTCATCGCCGTACTGACCGAGCTCGTATTGGACTCCGGTTTGTCGTCGACGATGCCCGCAGGCGGGGTGATGGTTGCCGTATTGGTGAGCGAGCTCAAACCGGATACCGCAAAGTTTCCCGTGACGGCAATGGTGACTTTGCCAAGGTGGGGAAAACTGGGAAGGGTGCCAGACACAGAGCTGTTATTAGCAGCGATACTGGCAGGGCAAGTGGCCCCGTTGATGGCGGCGACACAGCTGGCCGCAACATTCACGACACCTTGCGGCAAGGTGTCGATAAAACTGGCCCCATTGGCCCCACTTGGCCCGTTATTGTCCAGAACGAGGGTGTATGTAAATGCACCCCCTCCATTCGCCGATGCGGGGCCGGCTTTCACAATCTGCAGATCTGCCGTCTGTCCCCAGGCCACGACCGACAACGGCAACAAAGCCGTTGCCGCCCCTAACCTTCGGAGAAGGCTGCTGAAATACTTCTTTGCCATATCTTCACTCCTTGCAGGTATTGAGTGCTACGCGGCTTTCAGAGATCGAGGCCGAGAGCATTCATTCATAAAAAATAAATATTTATCGAATGTATGAACATATGTGCTCTTATGCAAATATCGTGAACAAATGTTTCTTTGTTCAACCATACGGTGTTATTGCAGGGAAATCCTGAGTCAAAAAACAAGAGGAATGGGGTTACTGAGGAAGGCTTATTCAGCGCCGCTTAAAGGCATAGAAAGCGCGTTATCGACTCTCAAGCACGGTTTGCGGGCCTTTGGAAACGTGCTGCACCAGCAGCCTCAGAAGTCGCATACGCGACAAAGTAAAAGCACCTCAAAGCGCAAGCAAAAGTTACAAAACATTGCAGACCCACCAGAATGGACCGATGCGCCGCGAGCTACTGAACTGTCTCCACGGTCAGGGCGATGAACGCAACGCGGCGGCGTACCTGGTACAGGACCGCTATGCGCGGGTGCTCGCTTCTCACACTCCGTATTGCTACGGCCCTGCACTGGGCGGTGCGCCGACGCAAAGGGCATGAACGGTAGGCGGACCCAGCCACTCCAAGCAACTGCGCCAAGGTGCCAGCCGCCGCCCAACCAGCAGCCAAACCCGCACTGCTACACTGCTCCCGATCCCAATCCCCGCCCCTCAGCCTTGGCCCCAGCACCCCAAAACCGCTCCGCGCTGCGCAAGCGCAAGTCCAGCTGGACATCGCTGCGCATGCCCCAGCACATGGCATCCGCGCTGCAAAAAAAGCACTGGCTGCGCCTGCATGGCCTGTGCATGGGGCTGCTGGTCTTGCTGGTCATGTGGGCGGTCACGGCAGCGCTGCTCCATTCCGGGGTCCACTCGATGGCGCTGCGCTACGCCATCAGCCTGGGCGTGGGCTATGCGGTCTACCTGCTGGCGCTGCGGCTGTGGGCCGCCTACCTGGTGCGCAATGCCTATGCGCGCAAGCGCGAGGACGCCCGGGTTGATGGCATGGACCCAGTGCCCGATCTGCATGTGGGCAAGGGCGTGCCCGATGGGCCGTCGGGCGGCGGCGGTGATTTCGGTGGTGGCGGGGCATCTGGGGATTGGGCGGATGGAGACGTGTCATCTGCTGCATCCAACGTCTCCAACTCCTGGACCGATGCCCTCGATGTGGTCGATATCGGCGGCGGCGATGAGGGCATCGTCCTCGTGCCAATCCTGGCGGTATTTGCCGGTTTGCTGCTCGCCTTTTTTGGCTTTGGCGCGCTGCTATGGCTGTACTTTGGCGTGGATGTGCTGCTGACTGTGGCGGTGGAACTGGCCTTTTCGATGATGACCGCCCGCGCGCTGGTGCAGGTGGAGCGCGCAGGCTGGCTGGCCTCTGCCGTGCGACTGACCTGGAAGCCGCTGCTCGGCGCCCTGGTCTGCGCCGTGGCCCTGGGCGCCCTGGCCGACTGGTGGGTGCCCGATGCCACCACCTTGCGCGAAGTGATCGCCCATATCCGCGGCACGCGATAACAAGCTTGGCCTACCCAGCGCTGCCACCAAGCCGGTTTATGCTGGGCCCTTGCTGGCCGCCACGGCTTCCCTCTCATTCATGACAAGGACTGTTCATGCCCATCGTCGTCACTGCCCAGGACACCATCCAGATCGGCGCCGCCGAGCCCATCCAAGGCAACGCCCCTGAAGGCAGCTATGCCGCAGTATTCGAAGACGATGGCGACACCGCCTACTTCTACGCGCTGGATTTTGCGAATGCCGAACAACCCATCCAGAACGCGCTGCACATCTACAACGTGGCCGATGTCTCGGACAAGCACCTGCCCTCCGAGGTGACGATTGGCTGGTCCACCGATGGCAGCAAGGTCGTCCTGCTGATCAATGGCTACCCGCATGCCGTGTTTGATTTTGCGGCCAAGCAGGGCTACTGCCGTACCGCCTTCCCGCCGCCCGATGCAGATTCCGGCTGGAGCGGCCATGACTGGTCCGACGATGCCGTCGAGCTGTTTGCCACCGAAGCCTGATACCGAAAGGCGCAGCCGCATGCACAGCCACCAGTTTGCGCATTGGCCTTTGCCGATGCGCACAACACCGCCAGCTTTTCTACGACCAAAGTGGTACGCGAGCATCTGCCAGTGTTGATGGTCTCGCATGATGCCGATGGGGCTTGGCAGTTTCTGGATGCCACCACCGACGAGCCCGGCGATGCCTTGCTGGTCTGCATGGCTTGTATCTATGAACGCGACCAGACCTTGGAACAAATCGCAGACCTGCCATTGGTGAGTGCTTGGCGCCAGGAAGTGGGCGGCACCTGGGAGCGGGCCGAGAACCCGCCCGAGGACGACGATGAAGATGACGACCAGGCGGTCTGAAGCCTCCTGAACCGGCGCCCCAAGCCAAGCCACCTGTCACCCGACGACTACCGCGATCCCTTATTCTTGGGGTTTTGTTCAGCCAAAGGCCCGCATGCCCTACACCGTCCAACACGAAGAAGCCGATTCCAAAGGCGCGTTCTTTATCAACCGCGATGCCGCACGCGTGGCCGAAATGACCTACAGCCGCACCAATGCCACGATGATCATCATCGACCACACGGAAGTGGACGATTCACTGCGCGGCGAAGGCGCCGGTCGCCAGTTGCTGGGTGCGCTGGTCGCCTGGGCCCGCGAGACCCACACCAAGGTGCTGCCACTGTGCCCCTTTGCCAAGGCCCAGTTCGCCAAGGATGCGTCGCTGCGCGACGTGCTGTCCTGATACGGCTAGGGCAAGAGCGCATTACGACTCTCTGCCCTACATACCCATAGCGGATAGCCCAGACTGCACGGACTGCAGCCCCAATGGCTATCCGCTGAGCTGTCCTCAGCCCTTACCAAAAAAGGGCATCTAAAAAATTGCCTTATCCATGTAGCTAGGCATCTGACTCTTGGCAAAAGATCGCTTGCATAACCAAATATAAAAGCAGCGCTATATTGCTTTCTGGAATTCCAGCTCATAGCTGGGCATTCCAACACCACCGCCCGCTGCAGATTGCTCAAAGCGCAATGTCTGCACACCCTCTCGCTTGGCAAAGCCCTCCAAGATAAGCGCCATCATATAAAAAATATGACGCGGCGCTGCGATATATGCCATTCCTTTGCGTGCCCGCATGATCGTTCTATGGCTTCCGTTCTTGTGCATGGAGATAGGCCAGCCTTCTTCCAAAATACCCAAAACAGGCAAGTACAAAAAGGGGTCTTCTGAGCGCGGGCCAAAGACAAGATCGGATGAGAATCCTGCAAAAGGCGTTGTGGCATAAAACGCCGTCATCTGGATATCGGAGAATGCCTGATCCATATCATCACTTCGCCAAGATTGAATGCACAAATAACGTGCATCGCTACCAGCACCTGCGGGAAATCTCAGAAAACGGTATTCCTGTTGCGCGGCTGATATCTTTCTAAAAAATCCTGCGATGCCCATAAGGTCGGAATGGTGCACCACGATCCCAGGCAAGGTAATGTGCCCAACACACCTTTGGTTTAAATTTATTTTTATCAATGGATAGCTACTTACCATGACTGGGCGATTCATTAAAAATTATGCTCACGTCGTTATTTCTCTGAAGCCTGCATCGTCACATTGAAAAATACTGCATCAGATGCATCACGCCAGGGATACAAAGCAACACCCAGACAACGAAAAACAACCACTTTTTGGTTTGCACTTTCATAGCAACAACCCTCACAAAGAAAACCATTACAGCCGAAAGTAGAACAAGGCCAGCGACATCAAAACCAATGCAGCAACGATCTTGCCTCTATTTTCATTTGCAGCTTTCGCAATGGATGTCAGATTAGCCACACAAGCTACAGAAGCCAAAAATGAGAATAGTGCTGCGCCATAGTATTTATGCTCAAGCCCCTGCACTACGAGCAAAATCAATACTGGGGTTATCAACAAGAATTTTTTCATCAGAACTTTTTTAGCATCGAGCCTGATTAATGAGCAATCTTAATTACGCACCTGATAACCAAACCACCATCTGAACAACAAAACAAAAACAAAGGAAACAAGCAGATATATGGTCAATGCTACGTTTTTGAAAAAAACATCAGCAAACAAAGGATCCGCGATCCAAACCTTAACAGGGAATACAGAAATAGGAAGCAAGTAAAGACAATTATCAAGCTTTGATTTTTTCAAATGCGCACCACAGTTGCAGCATTTCTCCATAGCACTAAAAATCGCCTTCCAGAATAGGAACCCTCCGCAATTTTCACATCTACCTCTCATGCAAACTCCTGAACTTGTTGTGCTTTTTGTTCCATATAGTTATCAGAGTAATAAAAGAAACCAGCAACAACTCCGACAGAGAAGAAAGGGAAGCTTGCACCATTCAGAAGAAAATACTTTAGCTTATTCTCATCAATCTTTTTAAGCGATTTCAGCTCAAACAAAGCCAGCAGCGGGACGAAAGCCCATGACAGGAATATATTCAAAGCTGAAAACACCAACACCGATCAAATGAAGCGGCAAGCGCATACTCCAAGAAAAATATTATCAACGGAATAAGTATTGCAAAAATCTATACATTGAGATCTCCGATCAAGCAGACCCTTAGACTGCTCTACCGCTTCAACAGCGCATTAAAAGAATGCGAACACAGAATAAATCTAGGGTTTTGCATTTTTCGACATAACATTTAAACCGGCAATTTATTTTTTAAAACGTGATAAACCCCAAGCCGCAATGAACGTAAATAACACAATTGACAATCCAATTATTACATCACGTTCATCAAGAATTCTTGTTAATCGACTCAACAAGAAGCAGTTAAGTAAAAAAATTACGATTAAAGAAAGTTTCTGCAATTGCAAAAATAACAGAGCGACAAACGACACAGCCGACACCATATAGCAAATGTAGAAATATCTATCAAAAGCAAAGACTATCTCGGTATTTTTTGAAAAAGTTAGCCCAATTAAAACCATATTAATCAAGCAAAGAGAGAAAATTACTATCTTGCGCATAGATTACCTACCCCTCGACTTGTGCTAGGCAAGGACAGCAAAAGGGCAGCTATCACACCCAGCACAATTCCAATTGTCCCAGTTATAAGAAGTCCCAATGCGAGCGCTAACAAGTTGACTCCGGCAGTGGTAAAAAAGTTACATCCATCTTCCTCAGCGTTCGGGCTTGAACTCTGAAATATGGTTGCAGCCGCAAACATAAAGAATATTCCTGCCGCAACCAATATCAAAGCAGGCGCAAGCGCGACGGCTGTACCATATATACCTATAGCAAATACGATCGCGCCGAAAATAAGTAAAACACCACCATTACTTCCCCCTTCGATTGTGTAAGCGCCAGCACCTGTTTGAGGATCGATGCTGATAATACCTGCACCTTTCCAACCATTTTCCACAATAGGTGTTTGATGAATGGTGACCTGCATACCTGTATTCAAAGCGCTCTGTACCCTATTTTTAGTCTCTTGGCTGTGCGCTGCAAGTGCCTCGCTCACAAGATTCGGGTTGTTTTGATAGACCTTAGCGGTAATGGTATATATCTTTTGCCCCTGGGCCGTAGCTAAGCCGATGGCTTTAATGGCGGAAATCCCTTGCGGGCATTCGGACAGGCCAGCCACAAGTGTTGTTGTACCGGCCGGATTGCATTGCAATGGGTCGCCGAAGAATCGCTCTGGCACCGCATGCTCAAGCGCGCTCATATATTGACCGCGCATCCGGTTATAGCTCACCCATTTGCTTTGGTCATTGTCCTTGGCCCAAGTCAAGTTGCGGATATGACCGATATCCAGATTCACCCCAGGGAATTTAACTTGTCGCACCACGCCCCAGCTGTACACCGGGCTGGCTGCTGCGTGGAACAGTCCGTAACTCAGGCCCGGTGTTTCAACCACGCCCGCTTCACGCTGGCCAAGGCGATTGTGATTTTCGGCTTCAACAAACCAGCTCCAAATCACCGCCGTCAATAGATCTCCGCTGATTTGCTCACCTGTCAGAGCCGCTGCGCTGTTGGCCTGAATCTTCGCCTTGGTGGTCTCCAACCGCGCCTTCAGCACCTCCAGCTGCTTAGCATTGATCCCCCCCGCGCTAATGCCAATCGCAGTCGCCTGCCCCACCACATGGCTGGCATCCGGCGTCAGGTCCCACTGAGTGGGGTTGCTGTATTGCGTAAAGCCGCCCTGGCCTTGCAGATCGGTGCCCATCGTCAGCGCCATGCTGCTTTGCGCAGCAACTTGTCCGTCCACATTGATTTGTGGGTTCAGGCGGATCAGGTAACCCGGCAGGCTGGTGGGCAGCTCGCTTGGCTGGATGGGGATGCCATCAGCATGGGGCTTGGGCAAGTAGCTCGCAATCAGGTCCTCGGTTGCTTTGTCGGCAGGTACGTAGCTCAGCGTGATGCGCTTGCCTACGAGTTGGCTGACCTTGGCGGTGTAGCTCAGGATCTGATCGCCCCAATGGTCCATCAGGCTGTACTGGAACTGGTGCTGCAGGCTGGCAGGGATGCGGCTGGTGGCGGGGTTTTCCGTCACCACGGTGTAGGGCAGCTGGCCGCTCAGGGTCGCGGGCATGCGCTCAGCAATGATTTTTTTGCCGACCACGTCGCCCACGGTGGCGCCCGCGTTCTGGCTGTTGATGTAGCTTTGCAGTTGGGCCTGGTACTGCTGCATCTGGTTTTGCACGGCAGCCTGGTTCAGGTTCTGCACCCAACCTTCGGCTTCGTTGACGGTGGCACCCAACTGGGCACTGTCCAATAGCGCCTTGGCATCCAGCGGTACCGCCTGTTGCAGGTTCATGCCCGGGGCGTATTGGTATTGCTTGTAGCTGGCATCCAGCGGCAGCCAGCCATTGGCATGGGCGTTGATGTTGGGGTGCTGCGGTGGGCTGGCATCGGCGCCGCCATCGATGGCGCCTTTGCTGGCCGCATAGTTGACGTAGGCGCTGGCCCAGACGTGCTCCATGCGGATGGAGGCAATCTTGCCGTTCATGATGATGCCGGTGTTGGCAATGCCACCCTGGGCCAGCAGCTGCTGCGCAGCCGCGGGCACCTGGGCACCGCCCACCCAGTTCATGGTCTGGGCCACGGGCAGCTCAATGGTGCCCAGCTGGTAGCGGGCGGGGATATTGCTCGCGCGCAGCAGTGCAATGGTCAGGCTGGCAATGTCAAAGGCATTGCCCCGGCCACTGCCCAGCACCGTGTCGGCCGTCTGGATGGCACCCCAGGTGGGCACCCATTCGATGTGGTTGCGCACCCAGTTCTGGATGGCCACCGGGTTCTTGCCCAGCTCGGCGGCCTTGGCCTTGATCGCAGCGGTCAGCACGATCTCGTCGGTCTCGCCCAGGTCTGCATCGCTGGGCGCTTGGTCGGCGCTGGGTGGCACGGTAAATTGCACGCCGCCCACGGTGGTGACCTTGGTCACTGGTGCAGACTGCAGCGCGGCCTGGCCCGCTGGCAGGCCCGCTTGCAGGCCCAGTTGCTGGCTCCACTCCTGGCGCGTTTGCGATGGCTCACGCTTGGTGGGGGTGGGGGTGCGCCAGGGCAGCTCTGGGCTGGTGGTAATTTTTTTCTGCGGCGCGCCTTGCGCGAGCAGTGCGCCCAGCGCTTGCAGATCAGCGCTGTTGATGGAGGCGGCAGACTTGGCGGCCAGGCCGCCGTTGTTGCCCAGCAAGCGCGCAGCCAGCGCATCCAGCTTTTGCACCTTCAGCTCAAACTCGGCAGCCGCCGCATCATGGCGGGCCAATATCTCGCCACCCAGGCCCTTCTGCACCAACTCAGCGCGCATGCTGCGCAGGTCCTCACGCGCAGTACCGCTCTCGTCCTGGATAGCAACGAGCGTGTCTCGCAGCGATTCTGGGGTCGTCTTGGCGTTGTAGATGGGTGCTGGGCCTGCTTTCTTTTGCTGCGGCTGTGCCAGCGCCTGCTGCACCTGCAAGTCCCGGGTTTGCTCGCCCGCTTGCACGATCAGCGCTTGCAAACGCTGCGAGCCGGCCTGCTCCATTTTTTGGGCCTGGTAGTTGGCCGCCTTCAGTTTGGCATCCCAGGCCTGCAGGCGCTGCATTTGGCTTTGCGCCATGGGGTTGTAAGCGGGCTGGCCTTTTTCCTGGGCGATGGCACTGAGCGGTTGCAGCGCCAAGGCGATATGGGCTGCTGCCACCACATGGGCCACCGGTCGCACTATTTTTTTGAAGCCGCGCATCACGGCATCGGTTGCCACATCATCCGCTGCAGCTGCCATCTGGCTGTTGGTAATAACGATCGCCATGTCGTTCTCTCTCTCGTTTTTTGTCGTTGTCATGTGCGGGCCCATACCTTGGTGTATGGGCCCGTTGTGGTGGTGGTCAGCGGCCCGCTTGCCGGCGTCGCAGGCCCGCAGCGGCCAAGCAGGCCAGTGCGGCACTCAGCAGCAGCAATCCAACAGGGCCATTGACTGGCACCTTTTTGGCGTTGCCGGTTTCTGTTCCGGTGCCAGTGCCATTGCCGCCGTTGCCAATCTTCAAGGCCGCTGTGGCCACGGCCTCCTCGCAGCCCGCCGTGCCCAAGCTCGCAATTACCAGCACATTGGCAGGCGCGCCTTGCGGTACGGTCCAGCGGTAGGTCTGGCTCCACTGGCCAGAAGCTGCTATCGACACATTCGGAGTGGGTGCCTCCATCAGCAGCGCGCCGCTGTCGGGGTTGACCACACGCAAGGTGACTGCGCCACTGCCCAGCGCTGCGCCGGGGTTGTCCAGCTTGAAGCCCAGCGCAACGCTGTCGCCGATGTTGGCCGTGCTGGGCGTGGCCGTGATGGCGCCGGCCGCACCGGGCACACAAGCGGCTGCCGCCTTGACCTGGAAGCCCGTCGTGCTTTCAGACAGCAGATTGCCCGCGCTGTCGTACAGCTTCAGCTGCGCCTGGTAGGTGCCCGCGCCCAGCTGTCCGGCCGGCAAGGTGTAGCCAAACTCACGCGATCCGGCGGGCACCAGTTGCGTGATGGCCTCCATCTGCTGGAACGAGGTGGCGGCCTTGGCCACCAGCACGCGCTTGCTGCTTGCCAACTGCTGCACCACCGTTTCTGCGCGCAGGTTTTGCTGCACCACGTTCGATGAGGTGTTGCCCGCACGTGAGGTGATCTGCGTCGCCTGGCCCACCAGGTACTCGGCCTTGTCGGTGCTGATCTTGGTGGCATTGCTAGGGCCCGGGCCGCCCACCACCTTGAAGGGAGCCGTGGCGCTGCCGTAGACCACCCCATCTGCGGTGACCAGCTCCGCCAGCAGCACATAGTCGCCCGCCAGCACACCCGATACCGGCCAGTTGCTGCTCACCTGCTCGGTCTGCCCCACCGCCACGCTCACGGCGGCCGGCAGTGGCAGGGTCGCCACCGGGTCACCCTGGCTGTCGAGCACGGTAAAGCGCACTTGTGCATCGCGCGCAGCCACGCCGCCATTGCTGACCGGGCCGGAGAAGACTGCGCTCTCCTGGCTGGTGTACACCGGCTTGTCCGTCAACGCCTGGATGCTGATGTTGGCATTGGCGGCAATGCGCGGCACCACGATGGGCGACACCACCTCGCCCACCACAAAGCTGTTCTGGAACTTCAGGCTGGCGATCTGCGCGGCGGGGCGCACTTCTTCAATCGCCATATTGGCCAGCGCCAAGTCAAAGTTCACCTCGCGGCCCGTCTCGGTAATGCCGGTGAACGACCACAGGTACTGCGTGGAGCCATCGGCCTGCGGTAGCGTCTTGGTCGGCGCCGGCTGCAGGTTGGTGGGTACCGCATTGGCGGCAAAGTCCACCACCAGATCGGCATCCAGCGCACCCAGGCGGTCCAGCATGGTGGGCAGCCAGATCTCAATCCAGGTCGAGGACAGCAGCGATCCGCCCAGCCCCTGCGTACTCAGCCACGAGCCATCGGCGCGTTGCTGGTTCAGCACGTACTGGATGGCACGCCGCAGCCTCGGGTCGCTGCGCGAGGGGTTGGTAAAGTCCAGCGCCACACCGACGATGGCCGTGGCCACCGGGTCGCTGGTGGTGTAGCCCGTCGTATTGCCCCAGCCGCCATCGCTGTTCTGGCGGCTCCACAAGGTCTGCGCAATGTCGTAGATCAGCGTGTCAAACTCGCCAGCGCGTGCGCTGCCTTGGTAGTATTCGCGCAGCTTGGACAGGCCCATCACCCGGAACGCAATATCCGCATTGTTCGATGCCGTAAAGATGGAACCTGCCACCAGCTTGGTGGCTGACTTCGCCAAGGTCGCATCAATTTTGGCAGCGACGTCCGAACCATCCGCTGTTGTGAAACTCATGCGATTGACGCTGGAGCTGTTGCTCCACATCACGGAGCCATCCGGCAAGGCAATAGCGGAGTTGAGGGCAGCAAAGCTCAAGCGCTCGACGATCCAGTTCTCGTTGTACCAATACAGCCCGTTGCTGGTGCTCAGCAGATAGCCCTTGTCGCCAAACCGCACTAGTTGATAGGGCACGCCATTGGTAAACGCCGCAGGCGTGTCTCTGAAGCTGCCGTCCAGCTCAAACCGCAGCACGCGGTTCTGCCCAGGGTGGGTCACCAGGATGGCGCCATCAGGTTCCTGCTCAAGCTGCCCACCCGTCGATTCGAGCAGGTTGCTGCTGAGGAACTCCGACAGGTTGCCCGCGTCATCGAGCTTGAAGAGCTTGGTCTGCCCGTAAGCCTTGAGCAGGTAGCCCCCACCCGCCAGCGCAATCGCATCCGTGCTGGCCTGGCTGCTGATCCGGACCGGCGCGCCCACAGTGTCCGACAGGTAGACGCCCGAGGTGGTGGCGATCAGCAATTTGCCATTGGCCAGCACGCGCAGGTTCTGGATCGGCAAACCCGTCGCCACCGGTGTCGCCTGGGCCGAGGCCATATCCACCGCATACACGGTTTGCCTGCCCTTGTCCCCCACATAAACTTGGCCGTTGGCCGCCACGGCCAAGCGCTGGTCACCGGTGCTGAGGCCTGCAATGCTCACAGGTTTATTGGTTTTGTCAGTGCCCGGGCCGTGCTTGTTCAGCAGCGTGCTGTAGTCCACCAGACTGGCCACATTGATGCCGGTCGATTGCCCGGTCGATCCCCACCAGTGGCCACCGTAGTCCGGATTCCATTCGCCGTTGTTGGAGATGGAGACAATGGCTTCGGCCAGCTTGCGGTTGCTCGATGCAATCTCTTGCGGATTGTGCCACTCCTTGGTCGCCCACAGGCCCAGGGTGGTGGTGGTGCGGATGTAGGTATCGCCCGAGTAATTGACTTTGCCGTCCGCACGCACCTGTTGCAAGATGGCATTCATCAGCTCGTTGCGCTTGTTTTGATCGAGCGGCTGCACAAAGCGCAGGTTCTTCTCGCCGCCCACTACGGCCTGGGTTTGCACATGGCAGGCAAAGCACTTGAGGTCACTCACGTGGTGCTTGTAAGCGTAGTCATCCCCATAGCGCACCGCCTTGGTCACCGCTTCGCGGATCACCGGCGCCAAGGGGTCGGTGCTGCTGCCCGATGCCATGTCCAGCCCGGTGATCTTGATCTTGCCTTTGACCGTCTGGTCGCCCGGTGGTACCACCGGCTTGTCGACCGTGAACTTAGCCTGGGCCATATCACCCACATACAGGCTGGACTGGATCGCGGCGCCCGGCGCTATGCCGGCGGTCACCTCCACCTTCAGGCTGGCGGCCTGGTCTGGCATCCAGGTGCCAAAGCTGATCTCCTGCAGACCACCTAGCGCAATGCTGGGGGCCTGGGCCGTTGTCTGGTACACCAGCGCACCGGTGGTGGCATCCACCACCTTGAGCAGGTAGCCCGATGCGGGCAGTACCACATTGCCGGCGTTCTTCACCAACGCGCTGAAGGCCACCGGTGTGTTGGCACCCGCCTGCACCACGGGCGGCTCTGCATTGGCCGAGCCGGAGAATGCGGCCTGGGGCGTGATGTCCAGCGCGGTGCGCAAGCTGCCGGTGACCACACCCGTGGGGTTGTCCTTGCCGCGCGAGCCCGGCTCGACCAGCTTGGCAATCACGGCATACCGGCCGGCGGCGTGGCTGGCGGTGTTCCACTCAAAAAACACCTCCAGCGCTTCACCGGGATTCAGCGTGGCATCACCCAGCGGAATGGCCGCCGCATCCAGCGCAGACAAGGTGGCCACCACATCACCAGCGGGGCCCTGGATCTCCAGCACGATGCTGGTGGTCGATGCCGCTGCCGAGTTGTTCTTCAGCTTGACGCTCGCCTTGACGGGCTTGTTCAAACCCGTGGTCGTGGGCACCACCACCAGATCGGCAAGATCCAGAAAGCCCACCCCTGCCGAGGCCGGGATCACAAAGTCCTGCGTAATATCGCCGGGCTCGGCAATCGTCAGTTGGTAGATGCGCGACTGGAAGCCGTTGGCAGACACCTGCACATCCCAGGCGGTGCCTGTCAGCCCATCGAGCACGTAAGCACCTGCCCCATTGGTCAGCGCACTGTTCGCACCCACCGCCACCGTCGCATTGGCAATCGCTGCGCCCGATGTATCGGTCACCAAGCCGTGCAAGATGCTGGTTTGGCGCGCCGCAGACATCTCGATAGTGCCGGCATCCAGGCGCGAGCCAATGCTGGAGGTACCCGACTGGCTGATGCTGCCGTAGCCCGCCAACGCGTAGTTCAAGGTGATGGCGCCAATGGGAGCCGTCATCGTGAACTGGCCATCAGCCCCAGACAAACCCGTTGTCTGCGATGACGGTCCCTGGATGGTGATGGACACGCCCGCCAGCGGCGCCTTGGTCGCCGCATCGATGACCTGGCCGCTCACCGGCACAGACGTGGCGCTGGCAGAGCTCGCATCGATCAGCGCAGGCGAGAACACGCCCGTGCTGCCGGCAGGCAGATTGGCCGTGCCCGATGCACTGATCCAGCCCGCTTTGTCAGCAGAAAGAACAACAGCACCCGCTGCCACGCTGGCAATACTGTACTGGCCTGCGGCATTCGTGCTCGCCTTGTAGCTCGTTCCTGCGGCCGTGTTCTTGACCGTCACCGTCACCCCCGCAATGGGCGCGCCATTGGCCGCTTGGGTCACCGTACCCTGCACCATCACCGTCGTCACCGCAGGGTCCGGGTTGGCGGGCGGGGTCACCGTGATCGCCTTGGTCAACGTGGGCGAGAAGCTCAAGCTTCCACGCGCCTGCACCACCCCCGATCCGGTCACCAGGCTATAGCCTTCCTTGGTGGCTGCAACGCCCACCTGGCCGGCAGGCGATACCGCTATCTCGTACAAGCCTTGCGCATTGGTCTGCACCGAGATGGGAGCCCCTCCCGAGGCCGGTGTCACCGTGACCGTGGCGTTCTCCAGCGGCGTGTTGCTGCTGCCATCGAGCACCATGCCCATGACAGTGCCCGAGTTGGCCTGTTGGCCCGGGTCGGCCGGCTTAACGGCTACCAAGGCCAAAGCCCTCAAAGCGAGGGCGGTGGTGTAGCTGTCAGCTTCCCAGGATCCATCGGACTTTTGGCTCGCCAACAAATAGCTTTGCAACTGGGTGGCCACCTGCGGAGCCGAGGCAGTATAGGGATGTACGGCTTCAAACACCAACGCGCTGAGCATCTGGCTCTCGCCCCAGGCGCCAGAGGCCGCTTGCTTGGCCAGCAGTGCCTGGGCCAAGGTCTGCGCCAAGGCCAGGGTGCCAGCGTCCTTCAGGGCATCGGCATTGATGGCGCGCAGCACCACGGCAGTGGTGTAGAGGTTGGCATAGCCGCCGGCCTTGAGCATGCCGCCCGATTGCTTGGACATCAGCCACTGCATGACGCCTTGGCGGGTGGATGCGGCGGGTGTCGCCATGGTGCTGTAGCCCCAGGCCGTGTCGATGATGCCGGGCACCATTTCATCGGGATAGGTGGCATAGCCTTTATCGGCAATAAACCGGCCCGACAGCGGCGAGGTAATCTGCACACCCTGCTGGGTTTTGAGCGACTGCCAGCAAGCCAGCGTTTCCGTGGGCACGTTATCGCCCGAGGCGGGCATGGCATTCACCAGCGCCGTTACCTGGCTGTTATTGCCTGCCAGGCGCAACAAGGTTTGTGCTGCCTCGCATTGCGCCTGCGCAGCAGTGCCAAAGCGCGATTTATTGGCCAGTTTGCCGGATGGCAGAACCTGCCCTTGCAACCATGCCAAGCCTTTGGCCTGCGCCACGCCATCGGCCCGCGCAGTCGTCATCCCAGCAGCCATTAGCAGCAGCAGTAACAGCCATGTTGATAAACGCCTGCTCAGCGCACGAAAAAATGCTTCCCCCTCTGGCACCATCGTCGTCACCATCCATCTCTGTTAATTATGAAAATCGCAGCAGACACTGAAAGGCGCACGCGCGCACGCACGCCTGGTTCAGATCTGCAGGTGTTTGTTGATCTCGGGATTCGCCACCACGGCGGATGAGTCGGCCAACGCGGCGCAGACTCAAACTGCGTTACAGCAGCCAATAATTGGAGGAATGGACCGAAAAACTATGAACGGCTAGTGATTGCTCACCACACATCGCAAGCGAGGCTTTCGGCCACGCGGCAAAGCGGTACGGTATCGATGCAGCGTGCGGCTGCAGCCCTCCCCAAAGCTCCCACATATACATTTTGTTTCCATTTGATATAACTATGGACGCTAATGTAGACGAGCTTTACAAAAGCACCTAGCGTGTTTGTAACCGTCACGATGACGTTGGGTTTCTTGTTATTTGTCAGCGACTTGTAAGCATTAACCGCTAAGCCGTGTTGCGTGGGCAAAAATGCGCTCACACCCAAAACCATTGTTTAGCGCTATCTATACTGGGCTATCAGCTCAGTTTTTCGATAGCAGCTGCTAAGCACGACCGGCATGCGCCGTTACCGGCCGTCCTAGTAATTCCTAGCAAATGCAAGCCGCCAAACCCTGTAAAGCGACAGTTATATATATACAGATTTACACAACTTGATACAAAACAGACGCACTTTTAAGTGTTCTGGGTTCCGATATGTCTCATTTCAGCGCGACGCGTCGTTACTCCGCAAGAGACCCATGTGTAGGTATCAGTAGCAGCCTGAAAATCATCCAGCAACGCAATAACGACTGACTACACAAACCAGTTTGCGCAAGAGCGCGCTGAATGGCAGCCATATTCCTGCAGCAAATGCGCATCCACTTAAATAGCCACCACCCCATCCCGCAAGCGCGCCAGCGCCCCATTACCTAAAGCCTGCACGTTGTAGCAAAGGCCAATGCGGCGTTTCAGCTCCACCTCCAGCGGCTGGGTCTGCACGCCATGTATCTCCTGCGCCAGGGATTCGGGCACGATGGCCCGGCCCACACCGGCGGCCACCAGATCCAGCGCCAGCGAGAAATTGCTGGCCAGCGCGGCGGGCGAATCGGCGCGGCTGCCGTAGATGGGCATCAGGCGCTGGTGGCTGGCGTGGGTGGGGCAGACGATCCAGTCGGTGGCGGGGTCTTGCGGCGTGTCTGCTGCGTTGGCTGGCAGCAGCGCTTGTGCGGGCAGGGCCAGCACATAGCGCTCGCTCAGCAGGGGCAGGAACAGCTCATCCTCGCAGCGCAGCTCTTCGCTGGCCAGGCGCGCATCGCCCTCGCATTGCGCCAGCAAATGCAGTTGCACGCCGGGCACGCAGGCACGGGCAGTGGCGGCCAAATGCTGCACGGTGCTGCGGGCTACATCCTCTTCCACGCCAATGGTCAGGCGCTCGCGCTCGTCACGTTTGCGAAAGCGCTGGGCCAGGCCATCGGCCTCGGCCACCATGCGGCGCAGCTGGGGGTACAGCGCGCGGGCGTCGTCCGTCACCTCCACACCGCGCGCCTTGCGCACAAACAAGGCCGTGCCCAGGGCCTCTTCCAGCAGGCGGATGCTGCCCGACAACGCCGGCTGGCTCAGGTGCAGGCGCTGCGCGGCAGCGGTGATATTGCGCTCTTCAAAGACGGCCACAAAGGCGCGGAACTGGCGGTAATCCATGGCGAGCCATAAGCAAAACGTATAGGTGAAAGAAGAATAAACCATTTTTCAAGCGCCATACGCTCGCCCTACACTAGATTCTCTGCTGATTCATCAGAAAAATCTATTTCGGAAAAGGCTCCCGGATTATGCAAAACCACAAACCCCTGATCGTCATCACCGGTGCCAGCTCGGGCATTGGCCTGGCTACCGCCCAGCTGTTTTCGTCGCTGGGCCACCCGCTGCTGCTGCTGGCGCGCCGGCTGGAAAACATGCAGGCGCTGAACCTGCCCGACACCCTGGCCCTCTCCGTTGACGTGACCGACCGCGCCGCCGTAGCCGCTGCCGTGCAGCAAGGCGAAGCCCGCTTTGGCCCGGCCGATGCCATCGTCAACAACGCCGGCGTCATGCTGCTGGGCGAGATCACCCGCCAGGACCCGGACCAGTGGGACCGCATGCTGGATGTGAATGTCAAAGGCGTCCTCAATGGCGTGCATGCCGTTGCCGCCGGCATGGTGCAGCGCCAGCGTGGCAGCATCATCAACGTGAGCTCGGTGGCCGGCCGCAAGACCTTCCCCAACCATGTCGCCTATGTCGGCACCAAGTTCGCCGTGCATGGCCTGACGGAGAACCTGCGCGAAGAGCTGGCTGCCCACAATGTGCGCGTGACCACCATCGCCCCCGGCGCGGTCGAGACCGAGCTGCTCGGCCACACCACCGATGACAGCATCAAGGCCGGCTACGAGGATTGGAAGACCTCCATGGGCAGCAAGGTGCTGTCGGCCCAGGATGTGGCCAACGCCATCCACTACGCCTACGCGCAGCCAGACGGTGTCTGCATCCGCGAAATCGTGCTCGCTGCAACGCGCCAGCAAGCCTGAAAGTACCGCCTCTCAGGGTGAGCCCCGCCCAAGCCTCCTTGGAGGCGCGCTTGGACAGCCCGGCCAAATGGATGGAGGTTTGCGCGGTGGCCAGTGCAGGCGCCTGAACGTTGCCGCACCCTGGTCGCCAGAAAAAGGAGCCATGGCAGCCACCTGTGGAGGGCGCACACCCCCCATGCGGACTTGTCGTCCAGCGCAGGCAAGGCGTTGAAAGCAAGGCGACCGTGCGCAATGCACGCCGCCCGGCTGGGCTCCAGCCACCTCCAGCGATTTCAGGGTGTTTTACAGCCGTCTGTTTTGACCGCCATTCGCGATTGCGGTGCATGTCTCCTATTTAAGATTTTTGTAAAATTATTTATATTAGCCTCGTACCAGCACGGATTTAGTGCTCCAAAAATTATTCTTTCAGTCACGCGCCAATCTAGCGCTACCCAATAAGCCTTACATAAATAACTTTGAAAAACAAAACCAATAATAAATAGAAACTAATTACCAATTGCCCAGCCCAAAATATGACCATAAGATAAATCCCTTCAAAAACCCGAACAGCACTGTAGGCACTGCTTGATTCGCTTATGCATTGGCAGTACCGGGGTTTATGAATTGGTATTTATCTTAGCTTATTGGAGGCTCTAATGATTCAACTTCCCCACGTCCGCCAATGCATGGCGGCGGCCTTATTGGCCATTGGTGCCATGGGCGCCCAGGCCGCCACCGTACTCCCAGTCAGTTGCAGCACCGATCCCAATATATTCAATACCGGGTATAACCCCATCCTCCGAGGCACTCTGCCCGATGGCACGGTAGACACAGCCTGGGATGTTTCTGCGCCCATCGACTCCGGCAACGCGGCCTTGCCCCCCAATGGCCCGCTTCCCACCGCGTTCCAAGATGCTTTTACCGGCAATTTGGCGCCGGATGCCTGGAGCCCGTCCCCATTTTCAAATGCACAGTGGATATCCAGCCGCAACCAGGCCGACACGGTCACCGGCGACTGGTTTTATCGCTTGCGGTTTGAACTGGATGCCTCCATCAGCCCTTCTGGTTTTCAGCTTGCGATTGATTTCTTGGCAGACAATTCGGCCGCAACCGTGTGGGTAAATGGCATTGCTTTGGAAAGCAGCCCATCAGAAGACCCTTATTCACTTGAGGGCTATAGATTTGCCAATCGAACTCAGATGCGCTTGGGAGCGCCCAATGTCATTTGGCGCCCCGCCGGTCAAACAAACGAAATCATTGTTCAGGTAAAAAGCAATCCAGATTTGGAGGGTTTCCTGGCGCAAGTCAGCAGCACTGCGTTATGCCCTGCCAATACCCCACAGATAATGCTGACGAAAGCAGCCAGTCAGCCCAGCGCAGCGCCCGGCCAAGCCGTCAACTACACCATCGCTGTAGACAACGGCGGGACCGCATCCGCATCAGGCACCGTCGTCAGCGATCCATTGCCCAATGGCCTGCGCAATGCGAGTTGGACCTGTACCGCCAGCGGAACCCCCGGGACCGCCTGTGGCGCAGCAAGTGGCACCAGTGCGCTGAATGACACTATCGCCAATCTGCCCGCTGGCGGCCGGGTCACTTACACGGTGAACGCCATGGTGGCTCCGGGACCTGTCGAAGACATCGTGAATACCGCCAGCGCAAGCCCGCCCGCTGACAGTGATGCCATCTGCGCACCTTCTGGCGCAGCGCCGCCCTGCATCGCAACAGCAACGGTAACGCGCAGCGAGGTGATAAAACCAGCGTCCATTCCAACGCTGTCGGTGTGGGGCATTGGCCTGCTGGCGCTCGCGGTCACCGTGGGCATTGGTAGGCGATTGCGTGCACGATGACTATGTCTTCCCTTGCATACGCCGGCAGCGCCCCGTTGGCGCTGGGCTGCAAACCCATCTGAGCCGGTTGCAAACGCTGCACACCGCTGTTGATGGCCTCCGCGCCGCACGCCATTGATGAGCCCCCTCACGATGGCGTGCTACACCAGCCGTCGGCTTGGTAGAGGCCGGTAATGCTCTCCGGCCGGGGGCGTTGTTGGTGACGGGTTGGAGTTTGTTGGGCAGATTTTCTGCCCACTGAGGTGCGCGGACGCAGGCCATCTCTGTGCTCGGCTTGATCTTGATCTTGATCTTGATCTTGATCTTGATCTTGATCTTGATCTTGATCTTGATCTTGATCTTGATCTTGATCTTGATCTTGATCTTGATCTTGATCTTGATCTTGCTTATGCATATGCCTGCGGCGCTGCTTGGTTTTGCTGGCCGGATTTCGCCCGGCGGGCGAGGTACTTTTCTTGGCGACCAAGAAAAGTACCCAAAAGAAGGTCGCCCCTGCTGCTTGCGACCCTTCGCGTTGCGAAGGGCAACCTGTGTCGTGGCGTTTGTGGGGTGTGCCGCGAAACTCTCTACGCGCCAAGGCGCTCCGTTCGGACAGACGCGGCAAGCTAGTTCACGATGCACTGGCACTCTTCGGTGCCAGCGCCACCCCTCAAACACCACGCCACAGGCGCATGCAAAAGGGGAATGCGAACAACCCAACAGCCAAATACCAATAGGCCATCGCTGCGCTCGGCCCCCCAAACTGGCCGAGCTTAGCGATGGCCTGCGTCTGCGAATCTCCCCTTCTGAATGCGCCGAGGAGCACAGGGTATGGGCTGGGCAGTTGCACCGCAGAGTGCAACTGCTTCGTGAACTGACTCACCGCGTCTGTCCGAACGGAGCGCCTACGGCGCGTAGAGAGTTTCGCGGTGCAGCCCATACCCGAGCACCACAGGTTGCCCGCAGCGCAGCGAAGGGACGCAGTCAGTAGGGGCAGCCTTCTTTTGGGTACTTTTCTTGGCTGAGCAAGAAAAGTACCTCGCCCGCCGGGGCGAGACCCGGCCAACTGCCCTACGCAGTAGTAAACAAAACCAAGCAGCTCCGCAGGCATTCGCAAAAGCAAGAACTTCAGGTGCCGAGCGCAGCGATGGCCTGCGTCTGCGAATCTCCCCTTCTGAATGCGCCGAGGAGCACAGGGCATGGGCTGGGCAGTTGCACCGCAGAGTGCAACTGCTTCGTGAACTGACTCACCGCGTCTGTCCGAACGGAGCGCCTACGGCGCGTAGAGAGTTTCGCGGTGCAGCCCATACCCGCGCACCACAGGTTGCCCGCAGCGCAGCGAAGGGTCGCAGTCAGCAGGGACGCCTTTGCTTTGGTTACTTTCATTTGGCGCCAAATGAAAGTGACTGAGCCGCCGGGCGCACATCCCGGCCAACTGCCCTACGCCAGTAGTAAACAAACCCCATAAACAAGCACAACAACCAACAAAACCGCACCAAAACAAAAACAAAAGCACAAAACAAAAAAACCGGAGCCAAAGCCCCGGTTCTCACTCACATCGACCAGGCAGCAGCTCGGAGTGGCCCGCGCTGCTGCCCAGCTGATTTAACGCTTGCGCATATGCAAGCCAGCAGCCGCCGCCATAGCCATCGCCAACAGCAGCAAAGCAACACGGCTATCCACTGGCACCCGCTCAGCGCTACCCACTTCCATGCGCGTGAGGCTATTCGTCACCGCCACAGGCACATCAGCACCCGCCTCCACCGTCACCAAGGCCTGGTCAAAGGCCGGATCTGCCCAGCGGTAACCCGATGGGGCATCGGGCAAGCCTGCCGACAGCGCACATTGCGCACCAGCCCGCACGCCACTGATCATGGCCGACGAGCTGCTGGGGTAGTCCAGCGTCACGCTGTGCTTGGTGCCAGCCTCGGGCAAGTCACAAGTGGCAGTCAGCACAAAGCTGAACGGGCCGGCGATGCCTTCTGGCACATGCGTGGTGGCGTTCAGCACAATGTTGCCCAGCTGTCTAAAGGGAGCGAGCACATTGGTCACCGTCACCGCCACATTGCTGCCGCCGGTGATCACCACAGCATCCGGCGCCGTAGGGGCCGCCCACTGGTAGGTGTCGGGCGCAGCCGGCAGCGGCTGGTCTTCCGTCACCAGGCAGTTGGCGCCGGCGGGCAGGTTGTCCATCGTCACTGCCGTATTGGCCGGATAGCCTGCGAGCGTAGCGGCGTAGGTGAAACCAGCCGTTGGCAGATCGCAGGTCGCGGTGAACGCAAAGTCGAAAGGACCGGCCACACCATCGGGCAAGGCCAGTGCCTTGTTGATGGTCAGGCTGCCCACTTGGGATTCGCTGAACACATAGTCCACTGCGGTTGCACCGGTGGGCACAACGATGCCAGTGATCGAGCGGCCCACCGCATCCCCCGAGGCAACACCATTGACGGTACCGGCTGTCGAGCTACGATTGCTCCAGCTCGCATCAGGCGCGATGCTCAAGGTCCAGGAGCCGCTGGCCAGACCAGGGAAGTTCGGCTGACCGTCCACCATCGCGCCAGGCGCAAAGCTGTAGACCCCATCCGCATCCGTCACCGCCGTGTGCGATGCACCAGCAGTACAGGCAGGGCCCGCTTCACAGGTCACTGTCGCCGTCACGCCCGCCACACCAGATTCGCCCGCATCGCGGCTGTCGTTCATGTTCAGGTCGTTGAAGACCTGCCCGACCAGGCTCGCTGCGGCCTGCCCGCTCAGCTGCACCTGCCCGCTGGCCGTCAGCACCAGGCCACCCGGGCTCAGCTCGCGGCCAAACACATCGTTGAACAGCTGGGTCGCCGGGGTCAGTGCCGAGGTGCTGCGCATCTCCAGGTTGGCAATACCGCTAAAGCCCGGCTGCAAGCCCAAGGTGGTGGTAAAGCGCAGCGCAGTCACGCCGGCAGGGAAAGCCGCACCCGGCGTATACGCGATCCAGTCCACGCCGGTCGACGCATCTTCATTGCCTGGCGTTTGCACAGCTGCTTGCACTGCAGCGGCGCCCGTCACGGTGTACTCGATGTCGATGGCGCCTTGGCTGGCACTGGCCATCGCCGCCTGGGCGCTCAGCATCTGCAACGGGCCCAGGGCCGTGGTGCCACGGCTGTCGCCATCAAAGGGCAGCACATCGACCATGCGCAACCGGCCCTTGGTCAAGCTGGTGGCATTGCCGAACGAGATCGCATAGGTAAAGGGCTCACCTGCCGTGATGCGCGTCACCGGGTTGGCCGGGTCGGTGTTGTCGACCGTGCCACCGCTCACCAGCGACTTGCTCATCTGGAAACCGCCCACCCCCGACACCGTGGTGCTGACGCGCTCAGTGCGGTCTTGCTGCATGGTCTCGGGCGAGATGTTGTCCATATCGCTGTAATCGGCCACGCTCAGATCATTGGTGGCCGTCACGCGTCCCACCAGGGGGTATGCACCCACGGGCGAGGTATAGGCAGCCTGCGCCTGGAACGTGATGGGCGGATACTCCGTAACATGGCCCTGGTGCACCCCGGGGCCAGCGGTACCGCCTGGGGCCGCCAGGTCACCCAGGCGAATCACCAGCTTGGCGGGTGCCTCACCGGCATCACCCGTACCGGGCAAGCCGTCCTGGCCCAGGTTCGCTTCGGTCAGGCTATGGGTTGCACCGGGTGGCAGCGCCGCAGCAATCGACGCTGCAACGGGCTGGATATAGGTGTTGGGGAAATCAATGGTGATCTCGACATTGCGAGACACACCATCCACCCCTGCCCCCACAGCGCCAATGGTGCGCGGCGTCACGGTGATCGGAAACATCCCACCAGGCGCCACGCTGTTGGGCATGCTGATGCTGTGCCGTGCCAGCGCCGATGCAGCCTGCACATAGCCGCCACCGTCTCCGCCAGAAGTCGCTCCATCGCCCGCATACCGAGAGTAGATCCGCCCAGTAGCCTCGCTGTAGTACTGCGTAAACCAGGCCAGCGGTGCGTCATCGGCCAAAGCCAAAGAAGCAGCGCCAGTGCTGCGCCTGAAGGGCAGCACCAGGCCAACCGTGTCGCCCGGCCGCAGGTCTGGGCGGTAGGCGTAGCGGACGCTGGTGATCGTATTGGCCGGCAGCGATGCGTAGTTGCTGGTCCACAGCGGGTTGCCATCCCCCGCCTCGCCACAGTTGGCCGCCTTGCGCGCATCATTGCTGGCATAGGGCTGGGCCGAGTACTCCAGCACCATGTCCGCCGGGGCTACATTCGGCAAATCCACCGTGGGCGGAAAGATAAAGTTCGGCAAGTTGGACAGCTTGAGGCTGGATGCAGCACGCAACTCCAGCAACGCAGGGTCCCAGGCAACGCAGGATTGCGCATCGGTGACTGCCAGCTCGGAACTGCTCTGGTTGACCAGGCCGACCGTGGCCATGAAGTTCTGGCCAGGCAGCATTTTTTCCGCACCGATGGTGTAGCCGTGGGCATCGCCGTATATATAGCCGCTGCCGTCAAACACCGCACCCCCATTGGGCTCCAGCAACAGTGGCTGGGTGCGGTCGATGACCGTGTTAAAGCAGCTTTGCGTGACATTCAGGTTTGCATTCGGCGCACAGCTGAAGCCAGGCTGGTGCCCCGGAGCGGGCGCGGCATTGGCCTGACCCGACAAGCCCTGTGGCGCAAAGTTCGTCAACTGCGCGGTAATCCGGCTGGTCTGGCCCGCCGGAAAATTCGGATCCTCAGGCACCCCTATTTGCACCACAAACTGCGCCGTCTCCAGCCAGGTATCGCCAAAGCCGGGCGCGGTCAACGGATCCAGAAAGTGGGTCGTTGGGCTGTTGAACAGCACCGTGATATCAGCACCTGGCGCAGACTGCGTGCAGCTCGCGCCCCCTGGGCAGTCCAGCACCACCGCACCGGGCTGCACCTTCAGGGTGGCCGACACCGGGCTTTGCAGCGCTTCGAATCCCTTGAAATTGCCGCTCGCAGGCCTCACGGCACCCAGGCTGATGGCCAGCGGCAAATTCCGCATCCAGACACCGGAACCCGCAGGGCTTTGTACACGCGTGATGTTGGGCACTTCCACCCGCACACGGGTGTCGGTCTTGGGCGTGGCAGACACCGTCACCGGTGCCGACGTCACCGACGAAGTGCCCGCTGCAGCCGTCATCGCCACCGTGGCGCCATGGGCCACATTGCCCACCCAGCCGAGCACCTGGAACGACTCCACCCCCGGCGTGCTGGGCTGGCGGTCGCAGGTCAGCACGGTTCGGGCATCGTTCAAGCTACCACCGGCGGGGCCATTGCAAACGCTGGCGGCCGTGGCGCTGGGGTCCCAGCGCATGCCCGCAGGCAGGGTCGCAGTGATGGTGCCGCTGCTGGTGTTCGACGCGTTGTAGTTGATGGTGTACAGAACCGTGTCTTGCGTACGCACCACCCCGTTGTTGCTGCCGCTGTCATGGCCCGGCGCATCGTCCGCATCAAACGGGCCACTGCCATCGGCTGCCACCACCGCACTGGTGATGGTGATGGCGGCATAGGCCGGCGCCGCCAAAGCGCCCATCGCGCACAGCCCCGCTAGCGCTAACATGGCCGGGTTCAGCTTGGCGCGCCTGGCTCGGCGCCCCGACGATAGCCGAGGCCATTGCACGCGGGTTTGGCTCCCCCCACCCCGCGTTGAGTTAAAGTCTTTGCTTATCACCAAACCTCCATTTATTGAAAACATCAATGAACTGGAAGTTTAATTACGGGCGCAATGAAACTTACCTTTTACCGCCTTTGTTAGATAAATATCAAATCAACGGCAATGGCTCAAAAGTTTCATCCCGCCGTCATCAGCCACTTGTGGCACAGCAGGCTCCAGCCCCATTGCCAGCGTTCGGCAGCGCTGCTTGCTGCATTCCATAATTTCCCAAAACCTACGTCAGTGCTGGCTTTCAAGCGAGTCCGCAGTGCAAAAAAGTTTTGCTGTACCTGGTGTCCTGCGCATTCACTCGGCTCTCAAAAAGGCCCCCTCCAGATGCAAGCCATCGCCAGCACTACCTGTAAGCACAAGCATCATCTGCATCTATTTCAATAGCACCTGCCCGCGCCCAGCGGGGCATCTGCGGGGCGGCGATTGTTGCGTTGGCTCTCAATGCGCACCAGCCACTACCCATGACCACCACATCTGGCCCAGGGTTTGCCACTGGTACCCTCGCTATCCACATACCTAAAGGAGGACCTTATTCAGACGGTTTAAGGTGTTAGCTTTTCAATACGGTCCGAGCGCCGTAGTCGGGCAATTGGTGCTTTCCAGCCCGGGGTTTTGGGGGGTTACGCGTTTAAGTTTGCTGGGCAGATTTGCCGGTCCGCTGTGGGGCCATCTCTGCGCTCGGCTTGCTCTTGATCTTGCTTATGCGTATGCCTGCGGCGCTGCTTGGTTTTGCTGGCCGGATTTCGCCCGGCGGGCGAGGTACTTTTCTTGGCGACCCCGGATCGCCGGCCGAAGAAAAGTACCCAAAAGAAGGTCGCCCTACTGACTGCGTCCCTTCGCTTCGCTGCGGGCAACCTGTGGTGCGCGGGTATGGGCTGCACCGCGAAACTCACTACGCGCCAAAGGCGCTCCGTTCGGACAGACGCGGTGAGTCAGTTCACGAAGCAGTTGCACTCTTCGGTGCAACTGCCCAGCCCATACCCTGTGCTCCTCGGCGCATTCAGAAGGGGAGATTCGCAGACGCAGGCCATCGCTGCGCTCGGCCCCAAAACTGGCCGAGCGTAGCGATGGCATATTGGTATTTGGCTGTTTGGGGGTTGTTTGCATCACCCCCTTTTGCATGCGCCTGGGGCGTGGCATTTGCGGGGTGGCACTGGCACCGCAGAGTGCCAGTGCATCGTCAACTAGCTTGCCGCGTCTGTCCGAACGGAGCGCTTACAGCGCGCAGAGAGTTTCGCGGCACACCCCGCAAATGCCACGACACAGGTTGCCCTTCGCCACGCGAAGGGTCGCAGGCAGCAGGGGCGCCTTTGCTTTGGTTACTTTCATTTGGCGCCAAATGAAAGTAACTGCGCCGCCGGGCGCACATCCCGGCCAACTGCCCTACGCCAGTAGTAAACAAACCCAATAAACAAGCACAACGGCCAGCCAACCAGCCTCACAAAGCCCTAACCCCAAAACACCCAAAGAAGCTATCCCGCATCCCCCCTTTTGCATGCGCCTGTGGCGTGGTGTTTGTGGGGTGGCACTGGCACCGCAGAGTGCCAGTGCATCGTCAACTAGCTTGCCGCGTCTGTCCGAACGGAGCGCTTTGAGCGCGTAGAGAGTTTCGCGGCACACCCCGCAAATGCCACGACACAGGTTGCCCTTCGCAACGCGAAGGGTCGCAAGCAGCAGGGGCAGCCTTCTTTTGGGTACTTTTCTTGGCTGCGCAAGAAAAGTACCTCGCCCGCCGGGGCGAGACCCGGCCAGCGGCCTACGCCAGTAGTAAACAACACCAATAAACAAGCACAACCGCCAGCCAACCAGACAAGGACAGCATCCTCCACCACCCAAAGAAGCTATCCCGCATCCCCCCTTTTGCATGCGCCTGGGGCGTGGCATTTGCGGGGTGGCACTGGCACCGCAGAGTGCCAGTGCATCGTCAACTAGCTTGCCGCGTCTGTCCGAACGGAGCGCTTACAGCGCGTAGAGAGTTTCGCGGCACACCCCGCAAATGCCACGACACAGGTTGCCCTTCGCAACGCGAAGGGTCGCAAGCAGCAGGGGCGCGTTTGCTTTGGTTACTTTCATTTGGCGCCAAATGAAAGTGACTGCGCCGCCGGGCGCACATCCCGGCCAACTGCCCTACGCCAGTAGCAAACAAAGCAAATAAACAAGCGCAACCGCCAACAAAACCAAGCAGCGCCGCAGGTATCAACCAAAGCAACAAGACTCAAAAAAGCAAAAGCACAAACAAAAAAACCGGAGCCAAAGCCCCGGTTCTCACTCACATCGACCAGGCAGCAACTCGGAGTGGCCCGCGCTGCTGCCCAGCTGATCTTTAACGCTTGCGCATATGCAAGCTAGCTCCCGCCATCATCAGCATCGCCAGCAGCATCAGCGCCACACGGCTGTCCACAGGCACAGGCACGGGGGCGGCCGATACCACCCGGGTCAAGCTGTTGGTCAGCGCCACAGGCACATCCGAGTCCGTGCCCACCGTCACGGTGGTCTGGTCAAACTCGGGCGCTTCCCAGCGGAAGCCCGCTGGTGCGTCTGGCAGGGTCTCGGTGATCGTGCACTGCGCACCGGCTTGCACGCCGGCGATCATGGCCGAACCGTTTGGCGGCGCCGTCAAGGTCACGCTGTGCACGGTGCCTGCGGTGGGCAGGTCACAGGTGGCAGTCAGCACAAAGCTGAACGGGCCGGTGATGCCGTCTGGCAGGGCCGTGGTGGCGTTCACCTGGATGTTGCCTTCCAGCCCCTTGAGCGCGTTGGTCACACCCACTGCCACGGCACCGGTGGCAGGCACCACCACGGGGGCGGGCACCGAGGGCGCTGCCCATTCGTAGTTGGCTGGGGCCGTGGGCAGGGGGGTGTCTTCCACCACCGTGCAGTTGGCACCGGCCGGTACGTTGGCAATGGTCACCTTGGTGTTGGTCGGGTAGTTGGCCAACGCAGCGGTGTACACCGTGCCTGCAGCAGGCAGGTCGCAGGTGGCGGTAAAGCCAAAGTTGAAGGGGCCCGTTACACCACTTGGCAGCGCCAGGGTCTTGGTCACTTCAATGCCGGCTTGGGCGCGCACCAGGGTGCTGGCCATGGTCGTTGCCACATCGCTGTTGGCCACCACGGTCACGGTCGCATTGGCTGCCGCTGGGCCCCAGTTGTAGTTGGTGGGGGCCGTTGGCAGGGCGCCTTCGGCCACCACGCACTGTGCACCAGCGGGCACGTTGGCAATGGTGGTCGAGGTAGCACCCGGGTAGCTCAAGCTGGCAGGGAACACGGTGCCGGCGCTCGGCAGATTGCAGGTGGCCGTGTAGCTGAAGTTGAACGGACCGCTCACGCCCTGGGGCAGGGCCAGCGTCTTGTTGATGGTGATGGTGCCGAACTGCTGGACCAGCGTGTTCGTCACACCCACCGAGGCAACACCGCTCGCTGGCACGGTCACGGCGGCAGGCACGCTCGGGGCGCCCCACTCGTAGCCGTTAGGTGCTGCAGGCAGCGGAGCGTTCTCGGTCACCGCGCAGCTGGCACCCGATGGGATACCGGGGATCGTCACCCGCGTGTTGGTGGGGTAGTTGGCCAAGGTGGCGCTGTAGACCGAGCCGGGGGTCGGCAGGTTACACGTTGCGGTAAAGCCAAAGCTGAAGGGGCCTGTCACACCGTCTGGCAGGGCCAGGGTCTTGGTCACTTCAATACCGGCTACCGAGCGCACCAGGGTGCTGGCCATCGTCACCGGGGCCGTTGCATTCAAAGGCACGGTCACGTTGGCGTTGGCAGCCGCTGGGCCCCAGGTGTAGTTGGCAGGGGCTGCTGGCAGGGGGCCTTCAGCCACTACGCACTGCGCACCAGCGGGCACACCGGTAATGGTGGTCGAGGTAGCGGTGGGGTACACCAGGCTGGCAGGGAACACCGAGCCGGCCGTGGGCAGGTCGCAAGTAGCGGTATAGGTGAAGGTGAACGGTCCGTTCACGCCACCGGGCAGGGTCAGATCCTTGGTGATGGTGATGCCGCCCAGCAGGGGGTTCAGCGCATTGGTCACCGTCACTGCCGCATTGCTGTTGGCAGGGATCACCACCGCAGCAGGCGTTGTGGGCGCTGCCCACTCGTACAGGGCTGGGGCGGTAGGCAGGGGGGTGTCTTCCGTCACCGTGCAATTGGCGCCTGCGGGCAGGCCTTCAATGGCCACTGCCGTGTTGCCGGGGTAGCCCAGCAAGGTGGCAGGGTAGGTAAAGCCAGCGGTGGGCAGGTCGCAGGTGGCGGTAAACGCAAAGTCAAACGGACCGGTCACGCCAGCAGGCAAGACCAGCGCCTTGTTGACCGTGAGTGCACCGACTTCGTGCTCGGCAAACAGGTAGTCCACAGCGGTGGCGCCAGTGGCCACCACAATGCCGCTGATGCTGCGGCCTACGGCCGTGCCCGATGCGGCGCCGTTGACGGTACCTGCGGTAGAGCCCACATTGCGCAGGGTCGCTGCTGGGGCAATGCTCAAGGTCCACGATCCGCTGGCCAGGCCTGGGAAGTTGGCTTGGCCATCGACCGTAGCGCCGGGCGCAAAGCTGTAGACGCCCGAGGCGTTGGTCACGGCGGTATGCGTCTCACCTGCTACGCAAGCGGGGCCTGCATCGCAGGTCAAGGTTGCCGTCACACCGGCAATACCGGTCTCGCCAGCGTCGATGGTGTTGTTCATGTTCGGGTCGAGGAACACGGTACCCGTCAGGCTGGCAGCCGCTTGGCCGCTCAGTTGCACCGAGCCGCTGGCCGTCAGCACCAGGCCGCCGGGGGCCAGTTCACGGCCAAACACGTCGTTGAACAGCTGGGTCGTTGGCGACAGCGGCGAGAGGCTGCGCATCTCCAGGTTCACCAGGCCGCTAAAGCCGGGGTTCAGCACCGAGCTGGTGGTAAAGCGCAGCGCGGTCACATTCGCGGGGAAGGCGCCGCCGGTGTAGGTACTCCACGCCACGCCAGTGGCTGCGTCTTCATTGCCCACCGTGCGCACTGCTGCTTGCACGGTCGCTGCGGGGTTCAGCGTGTACTCCACACCAATCGTGCCTTGAGCGGGGTCAGCCATTGCTGCATCCACGCTCAGCATTTGCAGTGCGCCCAGGCCGGTGGTGCCGCGCAGGTCACCGTCAAACGGCAGCACATCGACCATACGCAACTGGCCTTTGGTCAGGCTGGTTGCGTTGCCAAAAGAGATCGCATAAGTAAACGGCTGGCCAGCAGTAATGCGGGTAACCGGGTTGGCCGGGTCGGTGTTATCCACCGTGCCGCCTGCGACCAGCGACTTGCTCATCTGGAAGCCGGCTACGCCGGATACCGTCGTGCTAGCTACTTCGCGGCGGTCTTGCAGCAGTGCTGCAGGCGCGATATTGGTAATGCCGGTCCAGTCGGCAAAGCTCAGGTCATTGGTGGCCGAGATCAAGCTGCTCACTGGGTAAGCACCGACCGGCGAGATAAAGGCCGTCTGGGCTTGGAAAATAATGGGCGGATAGGTCGTTACATGGCCTTGGTGCGGAGCGGGGCCCACGGCACCGCCAGGTGCAGCCAGGTCGCCCAGGCGTACCACCAGCCTCGCAGGTGCTTCATTCGCATCACCCGTACCAGGCAGGCCATCGCCGCCCAGATTGGCAGGCGTCAGATCATAGGTCGCGCCAGGCGGCAGACCTGCAGCAATCGAGCTGGCAATCGGCTGGATATAGGTGTTCGGGAAGTCGATGACATACTCAACACCACGCGATACAGCATTGATCCCAGGCACAGCAGCACCAATGGTGCGTGGGGTTACCGTGACAGGGAAGATGGCGCCTGGCGCCACGCTAGCAGGCACCTCAACGCTATGGCGCACCAGGGCCGATGCGGCTTGCACATAGCCACCACCATTAGTACCCGTGGTCGCACCATTTCCACTGTAAGTAGACTGAATCCGGCCTGAGCTACCCGTGAAATATTGGCGGAACCATGGAAGCGGTGCATTATCGGCCAAGGCCAGCGAGGCAGCACTTGTACTGCGTTGCAAAGGCAAAGCTAGTCCGACTGTTTGTCCTGGCAGCAGATCTGGGCGATAAGCATAGCGAACACTGGTAATGGTGTTGGGAGGCAAGGATGCGTAATTGCTGGTCCACAGTGGATTGTTGTCTCCGGCAACACCGCAGTTGGCAGCACGACGTGCTGCATTGTCGGCGTACGGCTGGGCAGAATACTCCAACACCATATCGGTCGGCGCCACATCAGGCCAATCCAATTGCTGCGTTGTGTAAAAGAGCGGGCCAGTCCCAAATTTCAAACTGGAAGGAGCTCTTAACTCAAGCAAAGAAGGATCCCAAACCACGCATGACTGCGCATCTGTTGCATCCTCTTCTGAGCTGGGCAAGTTGCCCAGACCCATTAAGGCGTTAAAGGTTTGACCAGGCAGCACCTTCTCAAAACCCTGGGTATAGCCATGGCCATCGCCATACAAGTAGTCCGTGTTAGTTGACACTGCACCGCCTGTGATGCTCAGCTGTATTGGCGTACTACGATTGATGGGTACACCGATACAAGTTTGCGAACTTCCGATGCTCGTATTGGCTGCACAACTAAATCCGGGCTGGTAACCGGGAGCCGGAACAACGTTGGGTTGGGCAGAGAGGCTCAACGGTGCAAAATCGGTCAGCTGTCCGGTGAGATAACTCACAGAACCAGCGGGGAAGTTAGGCACTTCCGGCACAGATAGGCGCAGCAAGTAAGCAGTGGTTTGTCGCCAAGTCGATTCATAACCACCAGCTGCAGCTGCATCCAGATAGTGCGTGACAGGGGTAAGCAAGCGCACGATCGCATCAGTCCCAGGGCCACCGGGCTGCGTACAAGTAGCGCCACCAGTGCAAGTCAAAACTGCCCCAGGTTGCACCTTTAAGGTGACTTCCACCGGGTTCTGCAAGGCCTCATAACCCTTGAAATTGCCGCTAGCGGGCAAGGTGGAGCCCAAACTGATATACATAGTCAGATTGCGCTGCCATACTCCAGAGCCCGGCGCAGTCTCGGTCCGCGTGATCGACGCGCTTTCGTAGCGAGTCCGGGTATCAGTCTTAGGCGTCGCCGAAACCGTTACCGGCGTCGAAGTCGCTGTAGAGCCCCCCGAAGCCGCCGTCATCGTCACCGCAGCACCATTGCCCACGGCACCCACCCAGCTCAGCACCTGGAACGATTCCACACCGGCACTGGCTGGCGCGCGGTTACAGGTGAGCACGGTACGGGCCGCATTCAGCGAACCACCACCAGTGCCATTACACACGGTAGCCGCAGTGGCGGTCGGATCCCAGCGCATACCAGCCGGCAAGGTCGCGGTGATGGTGCTGCTGTCGGTGTTCGACGCGTTGTAGTTGATGGTGTACAGAACGGTGTCTTGCGTGCGCACAACGCCGTTCAGCGGACCACTGTCATTGCCGGGGTTGTTGTCGGCATCAAAGGGGCCTTGCCCATCGGCACTGACGACCACGCTGGTGATGCTGATGGCGGCATGGGCCGGGGCGGCCAAAGCGCAAAAGCCGGCCAAGGCCAGCAGTGTTTTACCAAGTGCGCCTAGTGCAGGCGCCCCCTCCTTGGTGGGGCTGTGGACGGGTTGCGCATGCGCACCCGGCCACAACAGACTGATGCAATTTTTTATCATCACAACTCCATCCATTGAAAATATTAATATTTCAGAATTTTAAGGGGTACTGCAGCCAAAGTAGCACTTGGCGCAACGGGAAGCACAAAAACCACCAAATCAACATCGGTTTAAGAAAGTTGACATTGCTGCAGCAATGGTGCAGCAACACAGGGTTTACCCAGCTGTTTAAATACCAAGCTTTGTGGCCGTTGATAAATAGCCAAAAACATGCGGATGCAGCGCCAGCATTTGCTGTGCTGCTAGCGCTTATGAAGCCGATGGCAGGGGCTTGGGGGTGTGGCGATCTGTTAACCATCGCCGCTGAAATCTGCTGGATAGCTTTTTCGTTTTAAGTGTAACTATTAGTTTATGTTCGCTTCAAACTACAGGTATTTCAACAGAAAGTATCTTAATGAAACAAACCTCTGCGACCTGAATTTTTACTGTATTAGCAACGATGTAGGGCTTGTTGAACAAGAGTAATTTCTGATCAAACTGTAATCATTTCTGACTACTTAATGGTTTTTTGAATTTGCTTATTCGGCTGCATCAATTTGTTAACTTCTGAAAACCAAACCCTTTGGTTTGCTAGGACAAATCCGCCTTTTTTGTGGGTTTAGCAGGTTGCTGAATGGTTTGGAGGCATGTGTTACTTGCCCTGCCCATAGGCCCAGCGGTTTTTATCGGGCGCAGTCGTCGCGCGCCGGCTAAGAGGGGCGCCGTTACTGTATGTAGGCGCCGCAGCTGCATTGAAAACGCTGGGCGTTAATGGCTGGTGGGGCGGTGCGATCTGCAGTATTGGCGCTGCTGAGAGGCGGCTGGCAGGGGCGGACGCTGCCAGCGCCGGCGGTGTAAATCCATCTCATTCATAGCCGTTAATGATTGATTTAATTGTTTTCTTAGTGCAAAGCTATAATTTGGGTATGCATGTCTTGGTTGCGCGCGCCCCCAGGGGGATGGTGCGGCAAGACATGCTTCGTTCAAGCCGGTGATGAAGCGAGGGGTGGCACAGCCCCCGACATGCCGGCTTGGCTACCGATTCACCCTTGGCAGGCTTGCCGCTGTTGAAACCCAAGCGGCCACCTGCCTGCGCTGCAGTTGCTGCTGACCCATGCCGGTGTGCCCACCACGCACCGGCACAGCACAGCAACCAGTGCCCATAACGCCTCCACGTCATGTACCTGCTGATCATTGCCGTCGTCATAGTGATGCTGAAAATCTATGAAGTTCCACCCGTTGATAGCTGGTTATGGCCGGAGGTGATGCTCCCCTCCTTCATGGCGCTGCTGTGGAAGCTGTGGGCCGACTGGTCGGGCTACAGCCGCAGAAGGGCCCGGGCCCGCAGTGCCCGCAGGCAATCGGCCCGGTATGTCAGAGACAAGGGCCTTTTCAAGATCAACGCCACGCAAAGGCAAATCCGCAAATAAGACAGGCCCACACGGCCCGGCAAACCTTACCCAGCCCGGTTTGCCAAGGAGACAAGACTAGATGCGAAGCCGCAGGAGGTGCCACAAGCGCTGCCGGGCTCGGTCGCCTCGGTCCCCGGCGTGTTTGGGCCTGCCTGCGCCCGCAGGCCGCCTACCTGGACGGGTAGCCGGCCACTTCCCTTCCCCCCACGCCCTATAAGAAATAAGTACCTATGCTCACCTTGATCGGCTTAGCCATTATTGTTGTCATCGTCGCCTTGCTGCTGACCGAGAAAGTCTCGCCTGTCATCAGCATGGTGCTGGTCCCCCTGGTCGGCGCGCTTGTTGCCGGCTTCAGCACGGACGAGATCAACGCCTTCTACCGCCACGGCATCAGCTCCGTCGTGCAGGTGGTGACGATGTTCATCTTCGCCATTCTGTTTTTTGGCGTGATGAACGATGTGGGCCTGTTTGACCCCTTGATACGTGCGATGGTGCGCATCACCCGCGGCAATGTGATTGCGGTGGCTGTGGGCACGGTGCTGATCTCGGCGATCGCCCAGCTGGATGGCGCGGGTGCATCGACCTTTTTGCTGGTGGTGCCGCCTTTGCTGCCGCTGTACCAGCGCCTCAAGATGAGCCCTTACCTGCTGTTCCTGCTGCTGGCAGCGAGCGCGGGTGTGGTGAACATGCTGCCCTGGGGCGGCCCGGTGGGCCGGGTGGCCACGGTGCTGGAGATGGATGCGGTGGCGCTGTGGCGCGACCTGGTGGTGGTGCAGGCCATGGGGCTGGCGCTACTGCTGGCACTGGCGGTGTTTTTGGGCCTGCGTGAGCAGCGCCGCATTCGCGCAGCGGCGCAAAGCGCCGACGAGGCTGCACCTGCGCCAGCAGCGGCCACCCCGGTGGACGACATGGCAGCGGCGCTGCAACCCCATGCGGCCACCGAGCTGGCCATACAGGCCGCTGCAGCCAAGGCCGCTGATGAGGCGCGTACGCAATTGCTGCGCCCCCGGCTGCGCTGGGTGAATGCGCTGGTGTTTTTGCTGACCTTGGCGGTGCTGGTGATGGGCGTGTTCCCGCCGGGCTATACCTTCATGATTGCGCTGTGCGTGGCGCTGGTCATCAACTACCCCAAGCCCAAGACGCAGATCGAGCGCATCAATGCGCATGCGGGCGGCGCCATCATGATGGCCAGCATCATCCTGGCTGCGGGCACCTTTTTGGGCATCCTGAAGGAGTCGGGCATGCTCAACAGCATTGCGGTGGCGCTGGTGGATGTGCTGCCCGCCGTGCTGCTGCCCTACCTGCACCTGGTGATTGGCGCCATCGGCATTCCGCTGGAGCTGGTGCTGAGCACCGATGCCTATTACTTTGCGCTGTTCCCGGTGGTGGAGCAGATCACCACGCAGGCTGGCGTGGCACCGACTGCAGCGGCCTACGCGATGATCATCGGCAGCATTGTGGGCACCTTTGTATCGCCGTTCTCGCCCGCGCTGTGGATGGGGCTGGGCCTGGCCAAGCTGTCGATGGGCCAGCACATCCGTTATTCGTTCTTCTGGGTCTGGGGGGTGTCGCTGTCGCTGCTGGTGGCGACCTGGTTCCTGGGCATCATCTAAACCTGCCTAGGCAGTCAGCCTTGGCGGGCTGCTTGGTTGGCCATCCGCACGGCGCCTGAGGGCGCCGTTTTTTGTGGGCCCATCTGCGGGGCAGGCCCCTTATCGGCGCAGCAGCCGGCCTGCGGCGGCGCGCACGGGCGCGGTATCTTCGGCGGCGGCCGGGCGCTCTTGCAGCGACAGGCGGAAATCGCGCGCATAGCCAAAGCTGGGCGCCGGATGGCGCGACGCAAACCAGAAGGTGGTGGAGTTGGCGATCTGCGGCGTGCAGTACCAGTAGGCATGGCCATCACCATCGATGGCCCACCAGCGCGCGTTGGCGGGCGCCTGGCTCCAATCAATTGCGGAAAAGTTCATAACTGAGCTCGACAAACAAGGGCATGCCCAACGCTGCTCCACAGACGCCCTGGCAATGGGCCGGTCTGCAGCATGGACATGCGGATTAAAAAAGTAGCAAGCATTGCGCCCTTGCGCAGGTTGGGTCTGGGCGCTGGGGCACCGAGCCCCTGGCCGCGCTGATGCACAACCAAGGGCCTGGGTCTGCGCCCAGCTTTGCGTGCCTGGCGCCATCCGCCACAGGCCCCCGGCGCGCAGACTGCGGCGCCAGGCGTGCGCTCTGCCGGCGCCCCAACACAAGACTTTTCGCACGGTAACTTTTGCCGAGTCCCGGGCTGCCCGGCGGAGGTGCGCGTGGGGCCGAAATGTCAAATTACATGATATATCACACCTATCAAGAATCATAGTTAATTAATTTAACAAATGTTATGTCTTTGGGGTGCCACAGCCTTACGCGGCGCCAAAAACACCCGGATCGGAGCGCCAGATCGGCGCTGTAAACCGGTGAAAACCCCATAAACAAAGGGATAGCGGCCGATAAGTCAGTACTTGTTTCGCGTCCATCCATTGCACATCAGGGGCAACGAGGCGGGCCAATCACCTTCAATTACTTACTTTTTAGTAAAAACTGCATAACATAGGAATTTACAATTGGATGATTTAATACGATTTGAAAAAATGAATTCATCATGACGCACGTATTCCAGCCGCAGAGATCGGCACCCATCCCAACCCTCCGGCAGCTGAGCTGTTTCAAGCAAGCTGCGGAGCACGCAACCTTTACCCAGGCCGCCCAGGCGCTGGAGATGAGCCAACCGGCTTTCTCATCAGCGATACGCGAGCTGGAGATCACCCTGGGGGCGACCTTGTTTGACCGTAGCATGCGGCGTGTGCGGCTGACGCCTGCGGGCGAATCCGTACGCGCCCAGGTCAGCTGGATGATCGCCACCTTCGACCAGGGCATGGAAGACATGCACCAGCGCCTGCAGCACCGCAGCCATGTCATCCGCCTGCACTGCATTCCTTCGGCATCGCAATGGATTGCGCCGCATATGGCGCGCTTTCAGCAGCGCTATCCGCAGGTGCAGTTTCAGCTGGACGACATGCACAGCGACACCTTGGCCGAGTCCATCACACAGGGCGATGCGGATATCGCCATCGGCCTGCATTTCGACACGCCCATGCACATCGATTCGCGCTTGATCACCACCGATGAGATCATGGTGGTGGTCTCGCAGCGCCACCCGCTGGCACAGCTGCCCAAATTGCATTGGCGCGACTTGAAGGACCAATCGCTGGTGATACTGCGCCGTGGCAACACCTACGACATGATTGCGGCCGTGCTGAAAGACCAGGGGGTGAACATGAACACGCCGCAGAACCTGTCGTCGATCGAGTCGCTCTACGCAGTGGTGCACAGTGACCTGAAGGTCGGCGTGATATCCAGCCTGAGCAAGCAGGCGCTGTCAGACCCGCAGCTGTGCTACCTGCCGGTGAGCCGGCCGCAACTGGCCCGCAAGATCTGCCTGATGAAGCACGGCAGGCGCGCCGATACGCCCTTGCTGGTGCAAACCTTCTGGGACATGCTCTGCGACGAGCTGGAAGCCCGATGAACCTGCCCTGAAAGCGCAACCCTCCAAGTCAGTCCAGGCAGCCCGGACGCTGCAGCTTACGACTCAACGCACACCCACAGACCACACACGCTAGCTAGTCAGACCGCCAGCCAGCCCCACAAGCCGCGATGTGCGCGAGCATCACTCCGAATAGCCTTGAGGCCAGCCACTTGGCCGATCACAGCAAGCCTCCCAGTTCTTACCCCGTGCCGTATGGCCAATGCCAGGGTTCAAACTGTTGCTGGGATCCAGGCGCCGATAAAAATCAGCCAACGCCGGCTTGGCCACATAGAGGTGGCCCACGTTATGTTCTGCCGGGTACTCGGCCCGGCGCGCATCGAGCAGCGCCCACATGCGGTGCTCCATCGCCAGCGGATCGACGCCTTTTTTGACGATGTAGTCCTGGTGGAAAACATGGCAGAAGAAATGGCCGTAGTAGAGCTTGTGCACCATGTCGGCCTCGACCTCGGCCGGTAGCTGCTCCACCCAGTCGCGGTCATTGCGGCGCAGGGCCACATCGAGCGCGACGATGTCTTCGACCTGGGCGCGGTGCACTTCGCGGTAGCGAATGGCAGCACCCGCAATCGCAAAGCGGTGCAAAAAGGCCTTGCGGCCCTCTTGCGCATCGCACTCAAACCAGCCACCGCTCGCACTGCCGCTGAAATGCTCAGTGAGGAACGCGCGCGTGGCGTCGGCTGTGTCGGTGGACACGCGCAGCAGCAAGTGGTGCTCATAGCGCTCGCGCCACTGGCGCATGCGCGGCGGCAAATGGCTGGGCAGCAGGTTGGTCAAGGCTTGGATGATGCGGTCGCTGACGCCGCGCAGGCCCAGCCGTTCAAAGAAACCATCGACCCGGCTTTTGAGCGCAAAGGCGGCCGGCACGCGGGCCGTGCCAAAGCGGTCGATCAGCAAGAAGGTGTCTTTGCCGTATTTCTCGCCAATGTCGTAGGCGGTGCGGTGGATGTACTCGCCGGCAATGGGCAGCTCGGGCAAGGCGGTGAGCAGATGGCGGCGCACGGTGGTCAGGTCGTTGGCCGCGTTGCTGCCGATGTAAAAGACGGTGCTGGGCACCTTGGGGAAGGTGTCGAGCCGCACCGCAAACAGGCAGAGCTTGCCGGCGGAGCCCGAGGCCTCAAACAAACGCGAGGGATCGGCATTGAAGCGCGCGGGCGAATCCTGGTCCACATCGCGCACGGCAGCGGCGTAACGCGGGTCGGATGCGGCGCGCTGCGCATCGTGCGCAATATCGGCGTCGCGGTAGTCGCCGTTTTGCAGGCGGGTCAATATCTCTTGCGGCGTGGCACCCAGCGCAATGCCGAGGTGGTTGACCAGCGCCAGCGAGCCATCGGCCCGCACCTGGGCGTAGAGCGCCAGCTCGGTATAGGCCGGGCCGCGCCGCACCAGTGAGCCACCGGAGTTGTTGCAGATGCCGCCCAGCACCGAGGCGCCGATGCAGGACGAGCCGATGACCGAATGCGGCTCGCGCCCCAGTGGTGCCAGCACCTGCTCCAGCTTGTCTAACGTAGCGCCGGGCAGGCAGACGACCTGGGCGCCGTCGCCCAGCACCTGCACCCCGGTGATGCGCAAGGTGTTGATCAGCACGATCTCGCGGTCATAGCCGCTGCCGTCGGGCGTCGATCCGCCTGTCAAGCCAGTGTTGGCTGCCTGCATGATGACAATGCGCCCTGCGGCCACAGCGGCCTCCAGCACCTGCCACTGTTCCCACAGGCTGGCTGGGCGCACCACGGCCAGCACCGGGCCTTCGCCCGTGCGATGGCCTTTGCGAAAGCGGCGCGTGGCCTGGTCGCCGGTCAGCACATGGGCGGGGCCGACGGCGGAACGCAGCTGGGCGAGCAGCGCATCGCGCGAGACGGGGGTGGTGGTGGCAGCGGTCATGGCAGTGAGGGAGGCAATGGCTGGACGGTGTTTACTGGCGTACCAGCAGATCGCCGTTGATATCGGCCACCTTGGCCACGCTGGTCAGGGTCATCGCCACGCGCATTTCCTTTTCCATCAGCTCCAGCAGGTGCTTGACGCCGGCCTGGCCCGAGGTGGCCAGCGCATAGATAAAGGCGCGGCCGAGCAAGGTGGCATCGGCCCCCAAGGCAATGGCGCGCACGATGTCGAGGCCGTTGCGGATGCCCGAGTCCGCCAGGATCTTGATCTGGCCCTTGACCGCATCGGCAATGGCTGGCAGCGCGCGGGCCGATGACAGCACACCATCGAGCTGGCGGCCGCCATGGTTGCTGACCACGATGCCATCGGCGCCAAAGCGCACGGCATCCTTGGCGTCTTCCGGATCGAGGATGCCCTTGATGACCATCGGGCCCTTCCAGAAGTCGCGGATCCATTCCAGGTCCTTCCAGGAGATCGATGGATCAAAATTGCTGCCCAGCCAGCCGATGTAGTCGGCCAGGCCCGTAGGGCTGCCCCGGTAGGCGGAGATATTGCCCAGGTCGTGCGGGCGGCCGTTCAGCCCCACATCCCAGGACCAGCCCGGGTGCGTGACGGACTGCCAGTAGCGGCGCATGGCGGCGTTGGGGCCGCTCATGCCCGAATGCGCATCGCGATAGCGGGCGCCGGGCACGGGCATATCGACGGTGAACACCAGGGTGGAGCAGCCGGCGGCCTGCGCGCGCTCCAGCGCGTTCTTCATAAAGCCCCGGTCCTTGAGCACGTAGAGCTGGAACCACATGGGCCGGCCCAGGCCCGGCGCCACCTCTTCAATCGGGCAGACCGATACGGTGGACAAGGTGAAGGGAATGCCATGGGCAGCTGCGGCGCGCGATGCCTGCACCTCCCCCCGGCGCGCAAACATACCCAGCAGGCCGACGGGCGCGAGGATGGCGGGGATGGAGAGCTTTTCGCCAAACAGCTCGATGCTGGTGTCGAGCTGGCTCATGTCCTTGAGCACGCGCTGGCGCAGGGCCACATCGGCGTAGTCGGCAACATTGCGCTTGAGCGTTTGCTCGGCATAGGCGCCGCCATCGATGTAGTGGAACAGAAACGGCGGCAGGCGCTTTTGCGCGGCGGCGCGGTAATCGGATGCGGAAGAGATGATCATGCTGGCTCTCTCAGGGCTGGGTGTTTGTCTCGGGCGGTTGTTTCGGTAGATGGTCTGGCGCAATGCCCATCATGGCGCACCGGGCGGGCTGGGCATCAGCTCGGCCGGCAGGCGCATCGATCGTTCGCGGCGCGCGCGCTCTTCGTCCATCTGCTGGATGGTGTGGCGCACATGCTCCAGGTGCTCGCCAATGCAGGCGCGGGCGCGCTGCGGGTCGCCCTCCAAAATCGCCTGCATCAGGCTTTGGTGCTGCACGGTGAGCTGCTGCAGGGTGACCGGGGCGCTCAGGCGGAACATGTCGTGGCGGTTGCGCTCCACGGTAGAGAGCACGACGGTGAACAGGCTTTGCATCACCTGCACCAGCACCAGGTTGTGCGAGGCCTCGGCAATCGCCAGGTGGAACTGCGCATCGGCGCGCGCAGCCAGCTCGGCATGGCCGCTTTGCTGGTGCTCGATCATCACATCAAAGCAGCGCTGGATGCGTTCCTTGTCCTGCGCGGTGGCGCGCTGCGCAGCCAGCCAGGCGGTGCTGCTCTCCAGCGCATGGCGGGTTTCCAGCACGTCGTAGCGGTAGTTGGGGTCGGATTCGATGAGGCCGGCCAGTGGCGCCATGGCCTCCTGCAGCCAATCGGCCGACGGCACCGTCTGCACATAGGTGCCATCACCGCGCCGGGCCGACAGCACCCCCTGGCTGATGAGCTTTTGCAGCGCCTCGCGCACTGACGTGCGCGACACCCCGAGCTCCAGCGCCAGTTGCCGCTCTGCCGGCAGGCGCTGGCCCGGCTGCAGCCCACGAGCCTGCACCAGGGCAAGCAGTTTTTCGACGACATGGTCAGCGAGGCGCATGGGGAGAGCTTTCAGGTGTGGTGTGTTCTCGTCGCGGGCGCCATCAACAGCGATGGCGCAGCGACGCTCAATGACCTGGAATCATCCACGGAAACACATAAGCCTGCAGCGTAGTCATCAAGCCAATGATGACGGCGAAGATCAAGCTGTGCTTCACGGTGAAGCGGAACAGGTCCGATTCGCGCCCCGCCAGGCCCACAGCGGCGCAGGCAATGGCGATGGACTGGGGCGAGATCATCTTGCCGGTCACGCCGCCAGTGGTGTTGGCAGCGACGGTCAGCACCTGGGGCAGGCCCAGCTGCTGCGCTGTGGTGGCTTGCAGTGCGGCAAACAGCGCGTTGGCGGAGGTGTCCGAGCCCGTCAGGAACACGCCAATCCAGCCCAGGAAGGGCGAGAAGAAGGTAAAGGCCTGGCCCGTGTGTGCCAAAGCCAGCGCCAGGGTGGCCGACAGGCCCGAGTAGTTGGCGACAAAGGCAAAGGCCAGCACCATGCCGATGGAGTAGATCGGCACGGCCAGTTCCTTGAATGTCTCCGCCAAGGTAGCGACCGCTTTGGACGGCGACAGGCGGGTGAAGGCAATGGTGATCAGCGCCGCAATCAGGATGGCGGTGCCGGTGGCCAGCAGCCAGTTGAAGGTGTAGACAGCGCCATAAGGGGCGGCAGCGGCCACGACGGGCGGCGTCTTCTCGACCAGGTTGTGCAGGAACGGCACCGGAATATTGATGACGGTGGACGCCAGCGGGCCGCCTGCCGCAAACAGCGCCTTGAAGGGCTTGATGCTCCAGACGGTGACCATGGCGGTCAGGATGATGAAGGGCGACCAGGCCTTGATGACGGCAACAGCCGTCAGCGGTGCGCCCGAGGACACCGGCGCTGCAGGCACGGCCGAAGCAGCTTGCTCACCCGCCTCAGGCGTGAAGCGGAAGATGCGCTTGGGCTGCCAGACCTTGAGGAACAGGGTCAGCGCAATCAAGGACACGATGGCCGAGGTGATATCGGGCAGCTCCGGGCCAATGTAGTTGGCGGTGAGGAACTGCACGATCGCAAACGAACCGCCACCGACCAGCACCGCAGGCCAGGTCTCCTTCACACCGCGCCAGCCATCCATGATGGCCATCAGCCAGAACAGCACCAGCACGGTCATGAAGGGCAGCTGGCGGCCAGCCATCTGGCCAATCGCAAACGCATCGACGCCCGAGACCTGGCCAGCCACGATGATCGGAATACCCATCGCACCAAAAGCGACCGGGGCGGTATTGGCAATCAGGCACAAGCCTGCGGCATACAGCGGCTTGAAGCCCAGGCCCACCAGCAAGGCTGCCGTGATGGCAACCGGCGCACCAAAGCCTGCCGCGCCTTCCAAAAACGCGCCGAAGCAAAAGCCCACCAGGATGAGCTGCAGGCGCTGGTCCGGCGTGACCGACAGGATCGACGAGCGGATCACATCGAACTGCCCCGTCTTGACGGAAATCTTGTACAGAAACACGGCAGCCACAATGATCCAGGCAATGGGCCACAAACCATAGAAGAAGCCATAGACCGCCGAGGCCAGCGCTGCGCTGACGGGCATGCGGTAGAACAACAACGCCACCGCCAGGGCCAGCACCACCGTGACCGTCCCCGCCTGGTAGCCCTTGAGCCGCAGCTTGGTCAGCGCCAAAAAGAAAAACAGGATCGGAATCAAGGCCACCAGGGCCGACACCCAGATGTTGCCAGCCGGGTCGTAGTTTTGCTGCCAGAGAGTTTGCATGGCGATGTCTCGAAGTTATTGGACGGGCGCGTGGCGCGCCTTGATCTTGGGCTGTTCACCCGGGCATGGCGCTAACGGGCTGCTTGGGCTGCCCTGTGCTTGGCCTAGCCTGGTGAATGGCTTGTTCGCTATGCCGTTGGTTGGACCTTTGGTCTAAATTGGTATTACCAATAAACCATGAAATCGCTAACCTGCGGCAAAGTTGGGCGATTATTGTGGAATTAGGAGTTTTTATTGCCAGGGTAAACCCGTAATTTGACAATCTACTAACCTAATTGGTATTTTGGTAATACCAATTTAAATCACAGAAGATGGTCACCTCGGCAAAAACCAAACAGGGATTGCTGGCTGCTTTGCCTCCGTTTGCTGGCCGGGCAGTGACCACTTACCCGCCCTCGGCCAACGGCACAGGCGGGGAAATTCCCCAGTTTCAGGGATAGCATTTTTCGCCCACTCGCATACCATCGCGGGGGTCCGCCCCCGCGTTTTTTGTTGCCCATGCTTGAACCTTCTCTGCTCGTTGAAGATGCTCTTTTACCCGTCCCCGTCTTGGTCGTGGAGGACGAGCCGCTGCTGCAAGAACGCTTGCGCCAGGTGTTGAAACAGCTGGGGTATGAGGACGATGCGCTGATCGTTACCAGCACCCTGGCCGAAGCTCGGGCGGTAGTAGCCGAAGGGCCGGTGGGCCTGGCCTTGGTGGATTTGCGCCTGCCCGATGGCAACGGCCAGTCGCTGATTGAAGAGCTGCGGGCCGAGGACCCGGGACTGGGCATTCTGGTGGTGTCGGCCTGGAGCTCGGAAGAGCTGATCCTGAGCGCCTTGCGCGCTGGCGCTACCGGCTATGTGCTCAAGCAGCGTGATGATTTCGAGGTGATGCTGTCCATCCGCAGCGTGCTGCGCGGAGGCGCACCGATCGACCCTTTTATCGCCCGGCGCATTTTGCAGTTGCTGCCCATGCGCGCGTCCAAGCCCGCCGATAGCGCTGTACCAGCCGCCCATGGGGGCGAGCCGGATGTGGGCCTGACCCCCCGGGAAGCCGAGATACTGCGCCTGGTGGCCGATGGCATGAGCAACCGAGAAATTGCTGACGCAGTGCATCTGTCGCGCCACACTGTGGAGAGCCATGTCAAGCGCATTTACCGCAAGCTGGCGGTCTCCTCGCGCATGATGGCCGTGCGCGAAGCGCGCGCCCGGGGAATGATTGAGTGATCGGGCGCGGCAACCCCCTCCCCCGGCTGCTGCAAGCCGGGGCGTACTTTCTCGCACTGCTGGTTATGCTGATGGCATGGCCGGCAATGGCCCAAACCTCGCAATCGGGCACCACCCCTAGCGCCAGCTGCAAGGCACAGATCCTGCAGGTGGATGCGGCCCGCGCCAGTGGGCTCAACCCCGCACTGCCCGCGCCCGCTGAGGGCTGGGAGCCGGTCAAACTGCCCGATCTGTGGACCAGCCGCTGGCCCACGCACGATGGCGCCGTCTGGTACCGCATTGCCTGGCAGCGCGTCTGCGACAGCGCACCGCAGGTGCTCGATACCGAGTCTGCGGTGGCACCCAGCGCAGTGGCGCCCAGCGCAGTGGCGCTCGGCATCGATGGCATCAGCGTGGCTGGCGCGGTGTATGTGAACCATGGTTTGCTGTGGAGCGATGCCTCGCTGGTCGAGCCACTGTCGCGCAGCTGGAATGTGCCGCGCTGGTGGCTGCTGCCAGAATCGATGCTGCAGCCTGGCATCAACCATGTTTGGGTGTACGTGGTGGGCAGCAGGGCGCTGAGCCCGGGTCTGGGCCAGCTGCGCCTGGGCGCGCCGCAGGAGGTGGCCGATGTGCAGGCGGGCAAGCAATGGCGCCAGCGCACGGTCTACTTTGTCAATGCCGTGCTCTGCGCGATGGCTGGCGTGCTGTTCTTCAGCATCTGGTTGCTGCAGCGCCGCGCACGCACCTATGGCTGGTTTGCGCTGATGGCCTTGTGCTGGATGCTGTACCTGAGCACCTACCTGGCGGGCACGCAGTGGCCCTGGCCCGATTCGCTGACCCGCGCCCGTTTCAGCCTGGTGGCGCTGTTGGGCTATGTGCTGAGCGTGTGCATCTTTACCTTCCGCTTTGGGGGTCAGAAGCTGCCCTGGGTGGAGCGCTTTTTGTGGGCGCTGGCCTTTGTCGGCGCCGCTGTGACCTGCCTGGTGCCGGCCGAGCATGCACGCCAGGGTTTCAGCCTGGTGTGGCAGGGAGCGACGGCGGTGTTTCTGGTCAATGGGCTGCAGTTCCAGATCCATGCCTGGTTTCCGCGCAGACGGCCGCGCAATCTGGCGCATATCCTGCTCGCCTGCATCTGGCTGCTGCTGACCCTGGTGGCGCTGAACAACCTCTACTCGGTGCTGGACCGCTGGCAGGTGGCGCGCGACTGGGCGGCGCTCAGCGGCGTGCTGGTGATCGGCCTGCTGATGCTGCTGCTGGGCGGCCAATTGGTCAAGCAGATGCACGAGGTGCGGCGCTTTAACCGCGAGCTGAAGGTGGGGGTGGAATCGGCCCGCAGCGAGCTGGCCCAGGCACTGCAGCGCGAGCATCTGCAGGCGCTGGAGAACGCCAAGCTGCAGGAGCGCATGGCCCTCGCCCATGACCTGCACGACGGCCTGGGCGGTGCCCTGGTGCGCAGCATGGCGTTGGTGGAGCAGTCGCCCGACACCATCAGCACGGCACGCGTGCTGTCCCTGCTCAAAAGCATGCGCGATGACCTCAACCAGCTGATCGACTATGGCTCCAGCGCCGGCGCATCGGTCCCCGATACGCCCGTGCAATGGGCCGCGCCGCTGCGCCACCGCATCACGCGCATCTTGGATGAGATAGGCGTACAAACGCACTGGAGCATTGCCGCGCAGTGGCAGGGCACGGTCGAAGAAGGCAAGCGCCCCAATGCGCTGCAGTGCCTGCTGCTGACCCGGCTGGTGGAGGAGGCGCTGTCCAACGTCATCAAGCACAGCCATGCCAGCAAGGTGCGGGTAGAGTACTCGCAGCCCAAGCCCAACCAGCTGCTGGTGCGGGTAGAGGACGATGGCGTGGGCTTTGATGTGCAGGCGGTGCAACGCGCCGGCCAATCGGTGGGCATGCGCAGCATGGCCGCCCGCGCCCAGCGCCTGGGCGCCAGCTTCAGCGTGCAATCGAGCCCTGCGGGGACGATGGTGACGGCGGTGCTGCAGCTGGGCACCGGTTTGCCGGCGGCGGCGCCGAGGGCTGAGAGCCGCTGAGCACCTTATTGGACACAGCGCCAGCCTTCCTTAGAACGCAAAAAGGCCACCACAGATCAATTGCTGTGGTGGCCTTTGACTTGGAGTGTGAGCGGCGCAGCGCCTAGTTCGTCACCGCCTCACGCCAGCTGATGCGTTTGCCCTGTGGCTTGGGTGTCGCCACGGGGATGACGATATCAATCGGTTTTCCCACAACACCGGTCTGGATGTGGCTGGTCACGGTGCCATCTCGGTTAGCAGTCAGCGCATTGCCAACGATCATCGTATCGGGCACCTGCTCACCAGCGGCGCCGCCTTCCGGGTTGCCATTTACTGCCATCCCCGTCTCAAAGTTGAGGTAGTTGAGCCAGCCAGAGCCGCCTGCCAGGCAAGGCGCGTCGGATGGCACATTGCTGGCCACCACCAAGGTGGTACCGGCCAACAGCATATTGACATTCACCCGTTCACGCTCAATGGGCAGATCGACATACCAGCCTTTGCGGCGGTCATTGCAGACGGCATGGTCGCGGCTTGCGCAGCGCAGTCTGCGCACAAGTTTGCCCTCGGTGTCCCTGTATGCTTCCAATATGGATTCTTTGAGATCTGCCCGGAATGAGGCTGCGCTGATGGCATAGCCCTCCGGTTTGTCATCAAAGCCGTAGATGGACTGCTGGCTTTTATCCGTCATATCAGCAGACCCGAACAAGCGACCAGTGGCGACCAGAATACGCGGCAGTTGTGTGCTGCCTTGCACCAGCTCTATGCGGGTGGTGATGGGTTGGTCGGTGAGCTGTACCACGCGCTGCACCTGGAACCGGCTCGCGGCCACATCCCACTGGAAACGCCAGACATTGCCGTCTAGATCGCCGCCGTAGAGCAAGCGGGTGGTGTTGTCGCCAGCAGGGTCGCGCAAGTAGTTGTTGATCTCGCGCAGGCCGCTGCCGTTGGGGGTGGTCATTTGCGCGATGGTCGCGCCGGTGCTGGCATTGAGCACAAACACATGGTTCTTGCCGTCGGCATTGTTGTAGCCCGAGGTGAGGAACACCGCCCAGGTGCCATTGGGGTGCTTGGAGATGATGGGGCGGCCAAAGCTCAGGCCCATCTCGGGCAGGCTGGCTTCCCACAGCGGCTGGGGCTCCAGCGGGTTGGTGATGTCGAGCGCGTAGTAGCCCTTGCCACCCTTGTTGAAGCCGCCCACGAGGATGGTCTTCCAGGCGCTGCCGTCGTGGATATCGGCCACGACGGGCGAGCCATCGACAAAGTAGCGGTGGGCACTGTCGTAGTCCACACTGGCCAGGCGTGCCATTTCGGGCATCACGGCGGTGGGCACAAAGGCCCAGGCTTCGCGCGCGGCTACGGGCACGGTTCGGCCGCCGATGGTTTCTGTCTTGCGCAGATCGGTGTCGGCATGGAAGGCATGCAGCATGCCGTCATTGCCGCCCACATACACCATGGGCCTGCGGTTTTGCTGGCTCAGGCGGTAGGCGGCATAGCCGGCATCGCGGTAGCGGCGCGTGGGCTTGCCCACGTACAGGGGTTGCGAGCCAATGATGTCGCCCAGGCGGCTTTCACGCGGGCGGTAGAGCTTGCGCTCGTCGCCCAGCGCAAAGTCTTCCAGGCTGCGGTCGCCGCGCAGGTAGTTCACCAGGTTGGCGCCTTCGGCGGCTTCCTTTTGCGCATCGCTCATCTGCGCATACTGGGCCAAGCGGGTGCTGATGGCGGACGCTTCGAAATGGCTGCGCAGGCTGCCCAGGTTGGCGTAGGTAAATTCCGCCAGCCTGCCCGCGTTCATGAACAGAATGCGGCGGTTGTCGGTGGCCAGGTCGCGCCTGTCCAGCGCATCCTTGGCGGACCAGCCTTCGATTTGCGTGCGCCAGCCGGAGCTGAGGCCAATCTCAAAAGCCTGCAGATCGCCTGACCAGCGGCCAGTGCGGTAGGTGGCGGCATAGGCAAAGTTGTTGCCCGCTTCAGTGATGGGCGACGACACGCCCACGCTGCCGCCCGAGCCCAGCGCCGCGCGGATATCGGCAAACACCTCTGCCAGACCGGACTGGATGGCTGATGGATCATTGGCGCTGAAATACAGGCCCCGGCCATTCACGGCCGTGTGCCAGAAGTCATCGATGGATTCCGGACTCTCCTCATTGGCCCCTTCACGCGGCCAGATCGGCCAGGTTTTGAGGCCGCTGCGCAGATCGGCAAAGTCGCCTGCGCCAGTCTTGTAGTCCTTGTGGTACTTCAAGGTGCCCGATACCCCCATGCCGATCACATAGGTGCTCATGTGCTGCCAGGTGGCCTTGTCGTCCTCCGCCCCTGTGCCCACCGGCCGCACCTGGTTGGGCCAGCCGCGTGGGGTACTGTTCTCGTCGCCGGGGCGCAGATCGGTGGCGTAGTAGTACTGCGCCACATCGGCCAGCGAGTTGCTGCTGCCGCCAGTGGCAGGGTTCAGGTGGTCCTCATTGCAGGGCAGGCTGCCACAGCGGGTGTGCGTTGCTGGCAACGCGGCCCAGGGGGCTGTGCCGGGCTGGGGCCTTCCGGCGGGCGGCAGTTGCGGCGCAGGTTCATGCGGATAGCAGATCGCGGGCGATTCCAGGTCGCCATTGAACGGCACTATTCCGGGTGGCCTGACCAAGATGCGGCCGGTTTCTGCCGTGCCTGTCAGCGTTATACGGTTGGTCCGGTAATCGCCGTTGAAGACTTTCTTGCTACCTTTGGCCTCTTCGCAGGTCTCTGGTGGGCAGTGGTCAGGCTTGGTCGGCTCAATGGTTGTAGAGCCTACCCCTACCCCACTGCAGTCGGTCACTTTGTGGGTGGTTGGGTTGTAGCCGGGCACGCACAGCTCGCCTTGGGGTACATCGATGGTGGTGGGACCTTCCTGAACGCACTGGGTTTCCACGCCGTTCCCATCGGTGCCCGCCACGCATGCCGCAAACTCTGCCTCGGATTGCAGATAGATCACACCTTCAGGTGTGCTCTCGTCGACACTCTCACAGATCTGGGTCTCTGTGCTTGGATTCTCTGACAAGTATGCTTCGCAAGTGCCATAGGGCATATTACGCTCTCGGCTACGGGCCTGGCAATTTCTGATAGTTCGGTAGTCATCAAACATGCCATCGCAGCGGGGAACGGTCCAGCCACGCTCATACAGCGCGAGGCAGCTACTCGTTATCCAATCGGGAGACCTTGGACTTTCACTGCGACAAGATGCCACGTTCTCTGCCGGTAGAGCTCTTGCTTCGCAAGTGCTGTAAATGCAACCATTTTCTGGAGTCGCAAGTTGCGGGCTGCAGTTTGCCGGATCGACAGGCATAGGAGGCGGTGGCTGTGTGTCAGCCATGCCCGGCGCTGGCGTGCAAAGGCTCGGCTGAGGCGGAAGCTTTTCGGGACCGTAACATTCGGTCCCCACCCAGCCGTTGCCCGCCCACGGAATTTCGGGTGTGCACGACTCAACACCCCGCCAAGGCGTCTCGCGTCGCGCACAGGTCAGGTCGTGACTGGGCGTAGGGAGCGTTCGACAGCTAGCCGAATCTTTCTGCACCGGGTCGCCCCAACTGCTCTGTGCATTGGTGCATTCCACCGCATAGTTTGCCTCCACACCCGCATGGCAAGTGCTAGGCGCAACCGTAGTACTGGATACCCTTACCCTGGTTTCGCAAACTATGTCCATACGGCCGGGCTGGTTGGGCAAATTGCCTGCTTGGCAGGACGCCACCATCTCTGCGTCACCGCGTTTTTTGCACTCGGTAAAGGTGCTGCTGGCAGCATCCCATACAGGAGCGCTGGTGACTTGGCAGCTATTGTCGGTTTCGCCATCTGCGCCGTTAAGGGGCTCGCGCGTACATGTTGTGCTACGAAATCCGTTGGCCTGCGTCGCAGGCAAGTTCACACATTGATCTTGCGATACATAACGCTCCTCACGGTGACTACGGTCGCAATTGCTGTACTCCACCTGGCTAGTGCTACCACCCGCAGCCGCAATATCTGCAGCTAATTGCGGGTGCAGGCTGTTACAGGCGAGCACAGGGCCACTATATGGGGGAACAGCCACGCCTTGGCAAACAATGGTGCCCTCACCCGGAACATACTGGCCGTTGCTGCTACAGAAGGATGCACTGACGCTCCGCTCAGTGGGACCGTCACATTCAACCCTGTAATCTCCCGCGACACCAGCGGTACATGACTGAACCACCTTCCAGCTATCGCCCCCTGGCGGCTCTACGGTACAGCCGCTGGCAAAGGCCTCACACACGGATCTGTCGGTGGTCTTGAGTTCTACCTCGCCCAATGCCGGATTTTTGTACCAGTAAAAATAGCGCTTCTCCCGCACCTGCTGCGCTACTGCCCGAGCCCAAGGAGTTTGCGTCTCCGTGCTCCAAGTGGTGACCAGCTTGTTGCGGTATTGCACCTTGTTGACATAGTTCCAACTCAGACGCTGCTGATAAAGATTTTTAGTCTGCGTGTGAGTGCCTTGTGCATACCAGTATTTGCTCTCGCTTTGCAGAAAGTCGCCATTGCCGGAAGAAGGTGCCTTGTGCGACACCCGCATCATTTGGCTTCGGATCTTTCTCCACCAATGCAACTCCGCTGTGAACCAGCTAGTTCGAAGCACATCCTTTTTGACGATCTTCTTATAGGTCGTCTCGGTCTTGGTGCCCCCACCAGGCACCGTCACTCTCCAGCCAAGCGTGCAGCTGGCCAGTGCGTAATCGACCTCGGCATCGTGCGCCAGGCGATAGCCGCTGACCGAACCATCGTAAATAGGACGCGGAATCAAGCCCTCTGGCGGCGTCAGCCCCAAAGGCGGCCCATCTTGCTGACCGACCAGGGTTACACCATCGATCTGCACCGGGCCTCTGCCCTTGGTCTCTTGCCCAGTGTTCCAGTAGCCGTCGGTGGTGACGATGGTGTAGTGGCGCTGGCAGGCGGAGATGACGGGGTCGACAAAAGGCAGCATCGTGTCGTTGATGCTGTCGCTTTTGCCGGCGTAGTAGCGGCCCACGCGGGCCAAGGCCTCGCGCGTGGGCGAGGAGCCGCCGGTTTTGGCGCTCTGGATGGTCTGGAACCAGGTCTGCTTGTCGGTGCCCCAGAAATCCTTCACCGGCAGGAAGTGGCTGTGCGCGCCCGATCCGGGCTTGGCCACCGTCATAAAGCCGATGCGGAAGTTGTCGTTCAGCGTGCCAAAGGCCAGGCTGACGGAGGACTTGGCCATGTTGATACGCGTGCGGTAGTAGCTGTACCAGATGGCAAAGTTGCGCTCTTGTGCGGCGGCATTGGCAATTTTGACGCGGGTCCAGCGGCCACGCATCTCACCGCCCGGCACGCCGTCAATGGGCTGGGCCACGATACCGCTGTCCTGCACGCTGCCATCGTCGTCAAAAAGGCTGCTGACAGTGGGCCAGGTGCAAGTGGCCTCACGATCCCAGCTGGGCACCGTGGGGTAGGTGCTGCTGGCGGGTGTCCATCGAAAATAATAGGCGCGCTGGGGCAGGTCGCTGTACAGATCACGGGCGCGCGTGCCGATTTCATAGGCTTGGAAGGCGGTACCGAGATTGACGACACCTTGCGACTGGTCGTAGCCATCCTTCCATGCGGCAGAGAACATTGGCACGGGCATGTCGGTGGTGCCATCGGACTGCTTGGGCAGCGGGTAGTTGGTATCTGGGTTGTAGTAAAGCGCGTTGCACAACGCGCTTTTGTAGCCCACGGGGAAGTGCTTGGTTTCACGCCGTTCCCAGCCATCGGGCATATGGCTCCATTTCATGGAGTCCGAGGTATCGAGCAGGAGCATCACATTGGGCTTGGTCTGGTCGCCCAGAATGCCCAGCGGGATATCGGCAATATCGACTGCGTCGCTGGATGTGGAGTCGGCGGTGGCATTGCTCGCAAACAAGCCGGCCGCCACGGTGGCAGCAGCGAGCACGGCCCACAGGCCTCGGGCCCAGGGCCATGGCACCTGGTCTTTTAATTTCTGAAGCATTTCCCTCTCCTTTGTTCTCATCGCTGGCTGCTGCCCGGGAGTAAGGGCCATGCCAGGGGGCGCGCCTGCGCGCTGCTGTCGTCAATACACGGTCATCTGCACATAGCTCACGGTGGCGCGCGGGCCCACCGCACGCGCGCTGATGCGGTACATGGGCCGGTCATTGCAGGGCACCACGCTGCCGGGGCTGTCGGATGAGCCGGGGCAGCCGGTGCCTTCGGGTGCAACACAAGATTGGCCTGCCGCGCTCACTGCGCCGGAAGCGCTGCACAGGCGGTGGATCATGTAGCGCACTTCATTGCCCAAGCCGTCATCGGCGGTGGCTTGTTTGCCACTGGAATCCCATTGCAGATCCTTGGCGGCGACCCTGGGATCGAAACTGGCGAAGTAAGCTTCGCCAGCGTTGTTGCTCTCCAGCGCCGCGCCGTTTTGCGACAGCTGATCGAGTTGCGCCAGCCCCCGCTCCAGGCCCAGATCAGCGCCGGTGGTGGCGGTTTGCTTGAGTGCCAGGCTGCCCGCAATGGAAGAGCCCGTGGTGGTGGTGCGCACCAGCGCAAGGCTGGTGAGCGTCATCACCAAAAGCACGACCAGTGCGACCAGCAGCACGACGCCGCGTGCGCTATGTGGGCGAGTGGCGGGAACCCGTTGGCGGTATGGATGGGTCATGGTGCTAATTGCCCCCACAGGGTGTTACGCAGCGGGATGACGCTTTCGTAGACGCGGTAGCGGTAGTGCTTCCAGTCCGTTCCGGGCGCGTCGTCATCTGTCCAGAACTGCTTGGTGCCGCTGGCCCAGCGTGGTGGCTCTGCGGTAACCTCTTCACGCTCGAACTGCGAGCTGCGCACCAAGATGGCTATGCGCACGGCAAGCACTTTGTCCCAAGTCCAGCCGTCGCTGAAAGTGGCTGTCCATTCCTGCGCCCCGTTAATCTGGCCATTCTCGTCCAGGTCATAGCCGTACTCCGCCTGAAAGCTGAGCACATCGTGTGCGACGGCAACACTGCTCTCGCTGGTCTCTGTCAATTGGTTGTAATAGACCAGCTCATTGCCCTGCAGGCTCCAGACGTGCAACTGCGGCTCGGGGCCCAGGTTGTAGAGCGCCCCTTCGCCCAGGCTGGTTGTGCCGCCATCGAGCATGTTGCGGCGGCTGCCGCCGTTAAAACGAGGGATTGCGCTCGTCCCGGTGTAGAAGTTGCTATAGCTTCCGGCACTCTGGCTTACGCGCTTGTCGGGATAGGGGACGCTGCCCGAATCCGATGCCACCGTGGAGCGGGCGCCAGCGGTAATTTCCATCAACAGGCACTCTTGGGTATTGGTGTCTGAGGTACCCACGGCCACATCGCCGGCATGCAAGCCGGCATTGGATTTCTCCATGCTGAAGACGCCATTGGCACTGGCCTCGTAGCGCGATCCGGTCACCATGTTCGCTGACGAGCCGGTGAGCACCCAGAGCTGTGTACCGCCTGTAGCGGTGATACGCACGGGCACCAGCGGGAACGTGAAAGCGCGGCCATTGGTATGCCCCTGCACATTGCAGCCAAAATGCCGAGGCTCCATGGTCGCAAAACCCAGGCCTGCGGAGCGGATATCGCGCTCGATGCTGAACAGTGCCAATGCGCCAGCGCTTTGGGCATCGCTGGCAGACGAGACGGTGCGCCGCTGATTCTCGGACACGCCATACAGCTGGTAGACGGCGAGCATGCTGGCCAAGCCAATGGCCAGGCCCACCAGGATCTCGATGATGGAAAAACCTGCTTGTGGCGAGCGCTGCGGAGTGCGCCCGCCTGCAAGCCGAATCTGCTTGAAGCATGGCCTATGCGCCATGTCCATGGAGTCGTGCCTAGTGCACATAGGCCTGAATCTGGTAGTTGCGCGGGGCCTCGTCATGCGGGGCCTGCCAGCACAGCGCCACGGTGACCTGATTGAGATCGCCCGTGGTATCGACGAGTATCTGCTGACCCGCTTGCGTAGCGCCGGGCAGTCCATGCACGTTTGCTTCCGCGCCGCGGGCGGCCGACAGCAGCTGGGCCAGCTCCCTATTGCTGGTTGCGCTGCCGCTGAAGCTGCATTGCTGCGCACTGCCGCTGGGCTGGTGCTGCAATGCCTGCAACGATGCGGTCAAGTTGGCTGGCGAGCTGCGGTCCACCTTGAGCGAGATCGCCTGCACGATCTGCGCAGCAAATATCCCTGCCTCGGTGCGGTACTGCGCCTGGCCTGACCAGGTCACGGAGCGGGCCGTCAGGCCGGCAATGCCCAGGATGCCAAGCACGATGATCATGATGGCGACCAACGATTCGATCAGCATCATGCCGCGCTGGCCGGGTCTGGATGCGCGCGCCAGGGTCGGCATGCGGTGGGATGGACTCAGCATTTGCGGTTGTCCCCCTCTTCACCGACCGCCGGGTCGCACATGCGCACCTGGCCACCGGGCGAGATAACCACGCGCAGGCAGCGCTGGGTACCGCTGTCTGCCAGGCATGTCGCATTGGTGGGCTTGAAGGTCACAGCGTTACCGGTGGGAGTTCGGCCCACGCTGTCAAAGGTGATGGTTTCCTGTTCTGCCTGGACGGTCAGGTTCGCTGCGCTTTCCACTGCCTTGCTGGCGATTTGCGTGTCACCTACGGTGACCTTCCAGCCCAGATTGCTGTCCGTCATGCCAAGGGCCACAAAGGCATTGCGGCGCAGCGCTTCAGCCCGCGCCAGCTGTGCGCCATCGTAGTAGGCCTGTGCGGCCGCGCGGATTCTGGAATCGAGGATATAGACACTGGCCGACGGAATGACCAGCAGCAGCAAAAAGACGGTGATGGCCAGCCCGACCATCAGCTCGACCAAGGTAAAACCGCGAAGGGTACGCTTTGTATGCATCAGCAGCGCCCCGCCTTGTTGGTCGACCAGCAATCTGTCCCTTTGGTCCAGCCAGAAGGGGTGTCAGTGGTACGGCGCTGGCCTTTTTCATCCAAGGTGAACTTAAAGCCGGACATGCTTCCCAGCCCTATCGCCGAGATAGTGAAGGTGGTGGCAGCCAGGTCGCATTCGTATTTAAAGCGTGCGGTGGTGGCAGGCTCTGGTGCGATAGAGCCGGCTTCGCAGGCACCATCGTATTTGCGCTTGTCCTGAAAATGCTGCTCCAGTTTGGCGCCCAGATCGGCCAGTGGCGTCAGGCCATCCACAATCTGGCCACGCTTGATGTACTCGCTGTAATTGGGCAAGGCGATCGCCGAAAGAATCGCCACGATGGCGACCACGATCATGACCTCGATCAGCGTAAAGCCGCGCTGCGCGGACGCTATGGCCAGACGCACGGCACTGCGGCTTGCAGGTTGAGCCGGCAGTCGTTGTTCTGCTGCTTGAAACACCATGATGACACCCTCCCTCACCCGCTTGCGCGTGGCGCTGCGTTCCTCTAGTCCATTGGATGAAGAGATCGCATTGAGGCATGGAGATGAGCAGCCACCGACCCAATCATCAATAGAATTTATTGATATTTAGAAATTCATAAAATTTCTAACGAGGTCGCATCATAGGGGAAGCTTGCCTGTTTCTTACCAAGAACTTACGTCAAGATATATACAAAACTTCAATAGCTAAGCCAAATATGAAGCGGGTGCCGTCTGATGCCACGACCAGGCGTGGTCACTTCTAGCCACATCCACCCACTGCGCAGAGAACTTTTGATAGCAGGCATGGCACGGTTCAATCTGGCTTCTGGGCTTGATGCAGAACAATCGACGCGCCGAGCCCGTAACCGGGTATGCGTGGCGATGTGCGTAGCGTGGATACATTCAATTTCATGTATCTGCTAACAAAATCCAAATACCGTTGCGAATGTGCATCTTGAGGGAGATCAATCTTACAGATCACTATGGTTTATGGCCCCCAGAAGACCGCAGGAAAACCGAGGCGGAGCGGATGATCCGCTGTCGACACGGGCGAGCAACCTACAAAAGCCTAGCTGCCCCGATCGCAGACGCTGCAGTGTCCGAGCGCCATCCATGCTGCCTGCACCGGTGCATGGGCAGGCAGCATGGTCTATGCAAAAAGCCTTGGTCAGCCGGGTTGCAGGGCCTTGAGCAAGGTGGTCGCGTTGGTCTCAACCATGTCGATATAGGTGGCAGCCGGGCCAGTTGCAGGCGACAGCGCATCGGAGTAGAGGCGCCCACCGATGGCAGCACCCGTCTCGCGCGACAGTTGCTCAAGCAGGCGCGGGTCGGAGATGTTCTCCAGGAAGATGGCGCCGATGCGCGCTTCGCGCACCTGCTTGACGAGCGCTGCCATGTCGCGCGCTGAAGGCTCGGACTCGGTCGACAGGCCTCGCACCGGCACGAAGCGCAGGCCATAGGCCTGGGCAAAGTAGCCAAAGGCATCGTGGGTGCTGACGACGGTGCGCCGCGCTGCGGGCACGGCGGCAAAGCGCTGGCGCAGGCTGGCGTCCAGGGCAGTCAGGCGGGCGATGTACTGCGTGGCCTGCTTGTCGTACTGGGCTGCGTTGGCCGGGTCTGCCGTGGCCAGGCCCTTGGCGATATTGCGCACATAGACGATGGCGTTTTTCACGTCCTGCCAGGCATGGGGGTCGTTGGGGCCATGGTTGTGGCCGTGCCCATGGTCATGGTCGTGATCGAGGTCATGCCCCGCCTTGTCAGCGCCATGGTCGTGCCCGTGGTCATGGCCCTTGGGCAAGGCACGCACCGCAATGCCCTGCGATGCGACGATCTCCTGGCCTTTAAAACCTGCCGCCTTCTTGAGGCGCGGCAACCAGCCCTCAAAATCCAGGCCATTGGACACCAGCACCTTGGCCTGCTGCAGCTGGCGTGCCTGCTGCGGTGTGGGCTCAAACACATGGGCGTCGCCGTCGGGCCCGACCAGGGCAGAAACGCTGACCAGCTCACCACCGACCTGGCGCGTCAGATCCTGCAAGATGGAAAAACTGGCCACCACGGGCAGCGGCTGGCCCGCAGCCCAGACGGAGCCGACAGGCAGGGCGCTGGTCAGCGCCAGCCCCAGCAGCGCGCGGCGGTTCAGGTAAAAATTGCTCATTCGGATACTCCCATTGGTTCAGACACAGAATCGTTGGCCGGCCTTTGGCGCTGCGCGCGCACGCTGCCCAGCCGGCCCAGGCAGAGCGACAACAGGTACAAGCTGCCCAGGCTCAGGGTGATGGCGGCCGATGCCGCAATGCCCGCGTGGTAGGACAGCAGCAGGCCCAGCACGCTGCCGGCCATCGCGATGGCGGTGGACAACGCCATCTGCAGGCCCACGCCGCGCAGCCAGAACCGCGCACTGGCGGCGGGCAGCACCACCAGGGCCACCGCCATCAAGGTGCCCAGCGAATGGAAGCCCCCCACCAGGTTGAGCACGAGCAGCAGCATGAACAGCGCATGGCTGATGCTGCCCATGCGCCCCTGCAGGCGCAGAAAGCCGGGGTCCAGGCATTCCATCAGCAAGGGCCGGTACATCAGCGCCAGGCCCAGCATCGACAGGCTGGCGATGGTGGCGGTCAGGTACAGGGTGGGATCGTCCAGCGCCAGCACCGAGCCAAACAGCACATGCAGCAGATCCACATTGGAGCCGCGCAGCGAGATCAGCAGCACGCCCAGCGCCAGCGAGATCAGGTAGAAACCGGCAAAGCTCGCGTCCTCGCGCAAGGCGGTGTAGCGGGTCACCACGCCCGAGAGCAGGGCCACGACCAGGCCAGCCGCCAGGCCGCCAATCGTCATCGCCGGCAAGGACAGGCCAAACAGCAGATAGCCCAGGGCCGCGCCCGGCAAGATGGCATGCGACATGGCATCGCCCACCAGGCTCATGCGGCGCAACAGCAAGATGGTGCCCAAGGGCGCGGCACCCGCGCTCAAGGCCAGGCAGCCGGCCAAGGCGCGGCGCATGAAGCCGTAGTCCACAAAGGGCTGCCACAACAGCTCGGCGATCATGCGCGCCTCCTGGCACCTGCGCGCGCCGCCAGGCTCGTCAGCACATCGGCGGTGGCGCCCCAGCCCAGCTGGGTGCCCGCCAGCGCCAAGGCCTCTGGAAAAAACGCTTCCACCATTTCGCGGTCATGCAGCACGGCCAGCACGGTGCGGCCCCGCGCATGCCACTGCTGCAACAGCTGCAGCAGCACATCGATGGAGGGCTCGTCGACACCGGTGAAGGGCTCGTCCAGCAAGATCACCGGCGGGTTCTGCACCCAGAGCCGGGCAAAGCGCATGCGCTGAAACTGCCCGCCCGAGAGCTCGGCTATCCAGCGCGGCTGCCAGCCCTGCAGACCCACTGTTGCCAATGCCGTGCTGATCTGCCCCCGCTGCGCATCGCTGACGGCCCCCAGCGCGCCCGTTTGCGCCCACAGGCCCATGCTGACAAAGTCTTCCACGCTGATCGGAAAGTCGCGCTCGACCTCGCAGGCTTGCGCCAGGTAGCCCAACGCCGCGCGCGGATAGCGGCAGCGCAGCGACCCTTGCATGGGTGCGAGCTGCCCCAGCAAGCCCTTGAGCAAGGTCGATTTGCCGCCGCCGTTCGGCCCGACGATGGCCGTCATCGAGCCCGCCGCAAACTGCCCGCTGACACCCCGCAGCGCCAGCTTGCCGCTATAGCCCAGACCCAGGTTGGAGAGTTCGATATCGACGCCATGCACTGCCGCCGGCAGGCCGGTAACGGATGGCGTCATGGCTGCTGCACCGCCCATAGCACGATACCCCAGAGCAGCGCGCTCAGGCCCAGCGCCAGCAGGCAGCGCGCCAGCGCCGAGGCCTGCAAGGCGCTGCGGCGCCTGGTTGTTTGTGTTGATCCCATAGCTCGCTCATTGGCAGTTACTGCCGTACTTAGATCAGCCTGGTGGCATCAAGCACGTAGCTGCTGCGTTTCAAAACGTGATGTTATAACATCAAATGAAAACAGCAATATGTAAACGCAGCCAAGCCCGGCACCAACGGCCAGGCAATAACGGGAAGCCATTCGCGGGAGCGAAGAGGAAAAATAGGCGGTTAAACGCGCTCAGGCCGCCGGTGCGGCAGCGCAGCGGCTGCAGGTTCCATGCATCTCGACATGGGTGCTGCTGGGTTTGAAGCCATTGGCCTTGGACCAGGTCTTGAGGCGCCGCTCCACCGCAGGCTCCAGGAACTCATCGACCTGGCCGCAGCTATCGCAGATGGCAAACACCACCAGGCCATGGTCATGGCCATCGGCATGGGTATGGGCACAGACCACAAAGGAGTTGAGGCTCTCGACCCGATGCACCAGCCCATATTCGATCAGCTTGTCCAGCGCGCGGTACACCTGCTGGGGCGCACGCAGGCCCTCGTCACGCAGCTGGTCGAGCAAGGCATAGGCGCTGGCCGGATTGGCCTCACGCGCAAGCGCTTGCAGCACCAGGGCTTGGTGCTTGGTCAACTCGGGCAGGGGCGTTTTGGCGGCTGTGGACATGGTGACAACAAAGACAGAGGCCAGAGTTTATCCGGTCTGCCGTGCGGACGCTGCCAGCGGGGGCTCCGCTGCGGCGGCGCTCTCCTGCTCCTGCGCGGCTTGCACAAACCAGTGCTGCACCGCCTGCCAATGCGCATCGCCGTACAGGCGCCTGAAGCGCTGCGTCTCTTCCAGCCCCGGATTGCGCCATACCGCCAGGCGTTGCGCGATGAAGTCTGCGCTCAAGGGGATGCCGCATTCGACGGTGATGCAGTGCCGCCACTGCGCGTAAGTCTTTGGAATCATCAGTGTCCTTTCCACATCTCGGCAGCCGCCATCCTCCCGGTTCCCAGCGAACGCTTGAGAAAAACCAGCTTTAATTTGTTATGTTATAACATATCTCATCTTCAACACATGCACCACCCAGCGCTGGCCTGGGCATGCAGCAAGCCACCCGAGCCAGCGCCAACCCCGCATTCCACGATGACTTCCACCACCCTCTCCTCCCCACTGGCAACGACGCGCCCAGCCAAACTCCCCGTCACCGTGCTCTCCGGATTCCTGGGTGCCGGTAAAACCACCCTCCTCAATCACATCCTGAACAACCGCGAAGGCCGGCGCGTGGCGGTCATCGTCAATGACATGTCCGAGGTCAATATCGACGCAGCCCTGGTGCGCCAGGGCGGGGCCGAGCTGTCGCGCACCGATGAGAAGCTGGTGGAGATGAGCAATGGCTGCATCTGCTGCACTTTGCGCGAGGATTTGCTGGTGGAAGTCAGCCGCCTGGCCAGCGAAGGCCGCTTTGACCAGCTGGTGATCGAATCCACCGGCATCTCCGAGCCATTGCCGGTGGCCGAGACCTTTACCTTTGCCGGCGAGGACGGCCGCAGCCTGGGCGATGTGGCGCAGCTGGACACGATGGTCACGGTGGTCGATGCCTTCAACTTCTTGCGCGACTACAGCTCACGCGACCAGCTGCGGGCACGCGGCCAATCGCTGGGGGACGAGGACCAGCGCACCGTTGTGGACCTGCTGGTCGAGCAGATCGAGTTTTGCGATGTGATCGTGCTCAACAAGGCTGATCTGGTGTCTGACGCCGAGCGCGAGCAGCTGATGGGCATCTTGCGTGGCCTGAACCGCCGCGCCCGCATTGTGCTAGCCGAGTTTGGCCAGGTGCCGCTGCACAAGGTGCTGCAAACAGGTTTGTTCGATTTCGAGCAGGCATCCCAGGCTCCGGGCTGGCTGCAGGAGCTGCGTGGCAGCCACCAGCCCGAGACGGAGGCCTATGGCATCGGCAGCTTTGTCTACCGCGCACGCCGCCCTTTCCACCCCGAGCGCTTTTATGCGCTGATCAACCAGGAATGGCCGGGTGTTGTGCGCTCCAAAGGCTTTTTCTGGCTGGCCAGCCACCCTACGCTGGCAGGCCAGTGGTCACAAGCCGGTGCGGTAGCGCGCCACAGCGCGGCCGGCTACTGGTGGGCCGCCGTGCCCGAAGAACGCTGGCCGCAGGACGAAGAAGCGCTGGCCCTGATCCGCAAAGCCTGGGACGACCGCGTAGGCGATGCCCGCCAGGAGCTGGTGTTGATCGGCATGGACATGGACGAGCCCGCCCTGCGCGCGCAGCTGGACAGCTGCTTGCTCAGCGATGCAGAGATGGCGCAGGGGCCCACGGTATGGACGGGGTGGCGGCATTCGTTTGTGGATTGGCCCGATAGCAAGATCTAACAGGCACCCACAAGCGCGAAGACCTTTGCAGCCTTACAGCGCCTTGTAAACCGCCAGGGTCTCCGCAGCGCAGCGCTGCCAGGAGTAGTTGGCCGCACGCTCCAAGCCCTTGGCACTGGCATCGCGCAGCCATGCCTCGTCTCCAAGATGGCGTTGCAGACCGCGCAGAATGTCGTCCACGTCCAGCGGGTTGACCAACGCCGCTGCGCCGTCCGCCACCTCGGGCATGCAGGAGGCGTCGGAGGTCAGCACCGGCGTGCCGCTGGCCATCGCCTCCACAATCGGCAGGCCAAAGCCTTCATAGAGCGAGGGGTAGGCGAACAGGCGTGCGCCCGCATAGAGCATGGGCAGGTCGGCCTGGTCCACATAGGACAGGTAGTGCAGCCAGCCCTCGTTGGCCGCCTGCTCCATGCGGCGGTGTATGTCTTCGGATTTCCAGCCCTTGCCGCCTGCCAGCACGAGAGGGCAGGCCTTTCGCAAGGCCGGGTCCAGCTGCGCGTAGGCTTGCAGCAGCCGGCCGATGTTTTTGCGGGGCTCAATGGTGCCGACATACAGCGCGTAGCTGCGCGGCTGCAGCCCATGCTTGGCCAGCACCGGGGCCAGTTCGGCATCGCTGCGCGGGTGGTAGGCGGCATCCATGCCAAGGCCAATGGCTGTGACCTTGTCCGCCGACCAGCCAAAGTGCTGGATGAATTCCTGGCGCACCGTTTCCGTATCGGTGATCACATGCTCGGTGTGCCTGAGGCTGCTGCCAAAGGCCATGTTCATGAATTCCACCCGCGCCTGCGGATGGAACTCGGGGTAGAACACATGCGAGAGGTCATGCACGGTATTGACCGTGCGGCCCGGGAAAGGCGGCACCAGGTAGTTGGGGGAGTGGAAGATGGCCTGCCCTTCCCCGCGTACCCGCCAGCGTGAGATGGCAGGCATCAGCGATTGGTAGACCCGCACTGCTGCGCGGTTGGCCGACAAGGTGCTACGCAGACGCGTGAACAAGCTTGGCGCAGTGTTGGGGGTGCTTTGCACACCAGGCGCCGCGTCGGCGGGGCTTGGACCCTGCCCACCGAGCGCCGCCAACGGATCTGCCACCCAATGGCCATGGGAGAAGTAGCGCAAACGGTCCACATCAGGGTGCTGGCGCAGCTGGCTGGCCAGTTCGTAGCTGTAACGCCCGATGCCGGTCAATGGCGCATGGAGCGCATCAGCGCCCAAGATGATGTCTAAACCCATAAGGTCCTTCAAGCCCGCAGCATCCAGCGCAGGGTGTCTTCCAGTTGGTAGCTGCGCCACTCACCGATGGCCTGCTCCAGCGCTGTGGTGTCAGCACGCAAGATGCGCACCTCGTTGGCACGTACAAAGGCCGGATTCACCCGTACCTCCATCGTGTGGCCGCTGATCTGCTGCACCTGTGCCAATACGTCGCGCAGCGACCAGGTGCAGCCCGAGCCGACATTGAACACCCCACCCACTGCAATCCCCTGCGCGGCGCTATCCAGCAAGCGCACATAGGCGGCCGCCACATCGCGCACGTCTGAAAAATCGCGGTCCACATCCAGGTTGCCCAGCTCGATCACGTCGGCCTTGCGCAGCGCATGGTCCACGATCTTGGGGATCAGAAACTGCGGCGACTGGCCCAGGCCCGTGTAATTGAACGGCCGCACCAGCACCACCGGCAGCTGCGGCAGCCACAGCCGCGCCATGTATTCCATCGCGAGCTTGCTCACGGCGTAATCATTGGCGGGGTTGGCAGTGGTGCCCTCGGGCAAGGCACCTTCGTGGCTGTTGCCGTAGATGTTGGCACTGCTGGCCAGCAACACGCACTGCGGCTTGACAGGCAAAGTGCCCAAGGCCTGCAGCAGGTGGCGGGTGCCCACCACATTGACGCGGTAGAAATCATCCGCCGAGCCGTGGCCTACAAAAGCAATCGCTGCCAAATGCACGACCGCCTGCGGGCTGATCTGGTGAACGGCGCTTTGCAGCGCTGCCTCGTCAAGCAAGTCCGCCTGCAGGCACTGCGCTGCTGGAATCAGCCCAGCGCCATCGGAGGCGGAGCGATCGAGCGACCAGACATCCCAGCCAGCAGCGCGCAGCAAGGGCACCAGATGCTGACCGGTAAAGCCTTGCGCACCTGTCAGCAGCACCCGCTTTTGCGCTGCTGCACCCACTGCATTGGCAGCGGCGTTCATCAGAACGAGAACCCGGCCTGGTTGCGGCGCATGTCGGCCTCAACCATCATCTGGCAGAGCTGCTCCAGGGAGGTATGCGGCTCCCAGCCCAGCTTGGACTTGGCCTTGGCGGGGTCGCCAATCAGCAGCTCCACCTCCGCTGGGCGGTAGAACTTGGGATTGACGCGCATCACCGTCTTGCCGGTGGCAGTATCAATGGCGGTCTCATCCTCAGCCTTGCCTTGGAAATCCACATCCATGCCGGCGCCCTTGAAGGCCATGCGCACAAAGTCGCGCACGGTCTCGGTGCGGTTGGTGGCCAGTACAAAGGTATCGGGCTCGTCGGCCTGCAGCATGCGCCACATGCCTTCCACATATTCCTTGGCAAAACCCCAGTCGCGCTTGGCGTCGATATTGCCCAGCTCCATCACACCCAGCTTGCCCAGCTTGATCTTGGCAACGCTGTCAGTGATCTTGCGGGTGACGAACTCACGGCCGCGCAGCGGGCTTTCGTGGTTGAACAAAATTCCGCTGGAACCAAAGATGCCATAGCTTTCACGGTAGTTCACCGTCATCCAGTGTGCATACAGCTTGGCGACACCATAGGGGCTGCGCGGATAGAAGGGCGTGTCTTCCTTCTGGGGCACCGCTTGCACCTTGCCGAACATCTCCGAGGTGCTGGCCTGGTAGAAGCGCACCTTCGGATTGACGATACGGATGGCTTCCAACAGGTTCACGGCGCCCAGGCCGGTGATTTCTGCCGTGGTCACGGGCTGCTCAAACGACACCCCGACAAAGCTTTGCGCGGCCAGGTTGTACACCTCGGTAGCTTCTGTGGTCTGCAACAGGCGAATGCTGGACGACAGATCGGTAAGGTCGTACTCGACCAGGTGCAGGTTGGGGTGGTTCTGGATGCCCAGCTCTTCTATGCGCCAGAAATTGACCGAGCTGGTGCGGCGGAAGGTGGCGTAAACGGTGTAGCCCTTGGAGAGCAGGAGTTCGGCCAGGTAGGCCCCGTCTTGGCCGGTGATACCGGTGATGATGGCTTTTTTCATTTGATGTACATAAATAGTATTTTCTGATGATGCGAAAGCATACATCAGGATGGCAAGATTTCAGAAATCTCAATCAATTCTGCAGCTTTCGCATGCGCGTGCTGCAAAGTCTTCATAGCACCCCAATTAAAATATACCCATTATCCATTCCCACTAATCGAAGGAGCTTGCTGAGAAAAATAGGAAATATCACCCATGATTCCTTCACTCCTATCCGCAACAAATTCAACCACAACACCCCAAAAACCAAGATTTTTATGCCAAGCCATCGCTAGTTAGCAGCAGCCCGCCAGGCATTCTCAAATACTAACTCCTGGTAGAAATACGCTGCAGTAGCTGCGCTGCACTTTGCCCCCAGGTCTGCCACGGCATATGCTTGGAATTTTTATCCTGGCGATCCTCGAATGAAGCTACCCAATTGCTGATCACTGATTCCAGCCCAGCTACGGAATTAAAATAAGTCGCGTAGTCACCTGCCACCTCGCGAAACACGGGAATATCGCGAGCAATGATAGGCAGATCAATTTGAGCAGCCTCAATCAAAGGCAACCCGAACCCCTCGCCATAAGAAGCAGCGATCAAACAGTCTGATTGCGCATATACTTTTGCAAGATATTCATCACTTATTCCCTGCAGCCAAAACAGCCTCTCACCGAGCTGGGAATGCGCCTGTAAGTCGTTGACCAGTTTTTCTACCTTCCAGCCCTGTTTACCGACCAACACCAAGTTAAAGTCTGCCGAACAGTTCCATAAGGCGTTGGCTGCGTCCAAAACCTGAGCGTGGCCTTTGCGCGGCTCCACCGTTCCCACCATCAGGAAGGTGGGACGCATGGAAAGTTTATCGAGTGTCACCACTGCATCTTCAGGCAGTCCTTGGCTGGGTGTTGAACTTTCGATGTCCGCGCCCATATGAAACCAGTCAATCTGCGGTAGATTTGCTGCTCGTTTTTGACACCAGGCTTTGAACTCATCTGCCACAGATTGAGATATACAAATTACCCCATCAGTCTGCGCAGCCACGCTTACCCAACGGGAATGGTTTGCTTCAGCATCTTCGGGAAAGAACTGCGGCATGGTGATGGGCAGCAGGTCATACAGAACAAAGCGCACATCGACGCCGTGATTACGCAAAGTCTGGTAGAAAGGCGACTGATAGATTTGCACCTGCGGCTGCATATCTAGTGCCAAGAATATATCGCCAGGGGCATAATCGATGGCGGCATCCGGATCCGCAGCATTCGCAGCTGGCGCGCCCATAAAGTTCTGAACAAACCGATCAGCGTAGCGATAACCTGGTTTATCTGTCGTCGCGTAAACAGCGCGGACTTCGTAAGCTTCCGGCGGGTGCGAAAGCCATTCATGGAGAATACTGCGAACTACACGTTGAATCCCGGTTCGGGCGTCGCGCTGCACCAGCTCTGAGATATCGACCAATAACTGCGGTTTGGCAGCTCTGTGGTTACGCGCAATGGCCTGCGACAGGCCCATCAAGTCCAGGCTTGCATCTTCCGCCGCCATCTGCGCAATGGCGGGCAGCAGATCCGGCCGAACAGATGCCTCTGTCACGGTCGCCTTTGAGACCAAGTCCTCCAGCGCTGCAATGGTTCGGAGCGCCGAGTTATCCCAGGAGAACTGGGTTGCCTGTCTTAAAGCGTGCGCCCGAAGCTCCTGGTGGAAGTCTGCATCGGTCAACGCTTCGGCCATCTTCTGCGCTATGTCTGCGGGATCATACGGATCAAAGAGCGCTCGCTCCCATCCTATGACCTCGGGAACACTGGTAGTGTTGGCCCCAATGGTGGCTGCACCACAGGACATGGCCTCCAGTGCCGGCAAGCCAAAGCCTTCATGCCAGGACGGAAACACATAGAGGGCACATTGGCAGTACAACTGGACCAAGTCGTCATCGCTGATGCGCCCTGTGATCACCACCTCATCCTGGGCCAATCCGCAGTCGCGCACATGGGCCTCCAGTTGCTCACGATGATCCGCAGGAAGTCCACCGGCCAGTACCAGTTGATGCGCATGGCGCAAGTCCGTTGGGAGCTGCGCAAAGGCGCTGATGAGACCACGGTGGTTCTTACGCTCATCCGTTGCACCGGAATACATCACAAAGGGTTTACGAATACCCAAGCGTCTTTGCAAATCACGTGTTTGCTCGGCTGAATAGCTAACCGGCATGAAGCACGGGTCTACAGCCGAGGAAATGTTGATGACCCGATGAGAGTCGGCCTGAAGGTAAGTGACGGCTTCTTGCCTTGCAGATTCAGATATAGCCAGCAGCAGATCCGCATTTTTCGCTTGCGCAGTGCAGGCCAGATAATGATCGCGATAGACAGGATTGTTGTCGAGATACGCTGCCGCCTGGATCAAAGGGATTGCATCGTAGAACGTGATCGCCACAAGGCATTCTGCCCGTTCATGGACACTGTGCACAGAGTTATCGCCAAAGCCGTCGTAGAGACTGGTAATGTGCACTACATCAGGCTGAATCTGGCTGATAGCATCTTCTCTGATAATGGCTGCAATACGCCGGCGCACTGCATTTTCTGGCGCGTTGCTATTCACTGGCGCGAGGGCCTGCCAGACATGGATATGGTTTGCTGGAATCCAGGCTTTAAACGCATCGCGTATGGGCCGAATCGTTTCAGCCAGCATGCCATTGAGCAACAGATGAATCTCATGTTCACCCTTGTTTTTAGCCATCGCCAAGGCCAGCGCAAGCGTGTACCGGCCTATCCCTCTGTGCCGACTCGCAGACTGCGCTCCCTGAAGATCAATCAAGATTCTCATGGTCTTAGCCTCTCAGACGAGCAATTTCTTGCTCCAATGCAGTGTGCACTTGCTTTGCGCGGGGTGAGAGATCGGCAATGGTGGGGTGATCGGCACTCATCTCGCTGACAGACACAGGTTCGCACAGCAGACCTCTTGAGATAGCCTTGTTACGCAAATGCGCATGTAGCCAAGGCAACTGGCTGATGGCTCGGTTTATCCACTCGCTGAGACGAGGATATTGCAAGACTTTGTCCATCATGAAAGTCATGGGCGAAGCAACAAAGGCGCCCATGCCCCGCAACGGCGCTGTCACCTTCCAAGACGCGCTATGGAGCAAGGCGTCCCGCGCCGCTTGGGTCGCAGCCAATTCAGCGTGCAAGGACTGCAGCTCACTTCGGAAGGCTGATAGCTCACCTCGCAGCAGTTGCAAGTCACGCTGCAATACTCCCACATTGCCTTGGAACAGCTGAATATCACCGCGCGTGCTTGCCAACGCTGCCTCTGTGGCAAGACTCTTCAAACGCGTCTCGTGGTGTGCCGCCATTAACTCGTTCTGACGCTGGTCGAAGCGACGGGCTAGGCTGGGCAAATCAACGCCCCTTTGCACGTTGAAAATGCTATCGAATGATGCCATGACCTCCCGGGTCGCTGATTTCTGCGCCACCACCCCATAGTCTGGACTGACATGGTTGAGCACATCCATCAGGGAAATATCAGAGCGCGAGTGTATGTCATCGGGCTCTTGCAATCTCAGCGTACTCACACGCGCAAAACCGTGGTGGCTGGGTAGAAATTCCAGCAGCAGCGGAGGGATGGGGCGTTGGTGCGTCGGATCCAGATAGAAATTGGCCGTCCCTACCACCACATTTTCAGGATTAGGGGTTTCAAGGATGAGCAAGCCTCCTGGCTTAAGAACGCGCAGTGCCTCTCCAACCAGTTTATCGAGCAATTCAAAAGGAATATGTTCAGCAACATGAAACCCCGACACGACGGCCAATGACGAGTCAGGCTGCGCACTCAGGTAATCGAGGGCATCGCTTTGAGTGACCGACAAGCCGCGCTCAATGCATGCCTGTAGCATGCCCTCATCCAGATCTACCCCACGGGCTTCAAAGCCATGTGATTGAGAAAGCTGCAGCCATTCGCCTCGACCGCATCCAAGGTCTAGCACCCTGGCGGGTGTATACAAAGCCAGCAGCGGACTAATGTATGGAATATATACCTTCAACCGCTCCAGAATGAGTTCGCGAGAACCCCTGTGGCGATCTTCGAAAGCGCGGTAAAAATTATCGGAGCTCATGCAATACACTTTGCTTCTGGAGGTATCCAGCAATTACCCTCGAATGGCGTCCGATTGATATTCAGCACATTGAACACTAGTGCAAGATCACGCCATTCATAGTTGGCGGCCAAATGGGTGTCTGACTTATGCAAGGCGGTTGCAATGGAATATGATCCAGCGCCAAGATTTGCGGGAAATGTGAACTGCACACGAACACAGCCATCTCGCACATGGGCATCCAAATTTAAACCCAGGTGGTGCGTGTTGGTACCAAAGATAGTTTGACCAAGCCGGTCTTTGATGGAGTAACCAAGTACCAGGCCTGGAAGGATTGCACCCAACTCAATATCTATCTGCAGATGAACTTGCTGGCCAACGTTGATGATTTCAACGGCTTCGCCTGCCTCATTGACCAAGGCAATATTCTTGACCTTCGCTTCACCTGTACCTGATGTGGTTTGGCTTCTCCCATCCGCCAACTGGACGACCTGCACAGTTTGGTTCTCACGCTCGGCTATCAATGCATTGTAAAAATCCATCACCGCCTCGGGATTGTCGTCCTTCACGACAACGCCTCGCTCGAGCAGCAAGGCTCGGCTGCATAAACCCTGTATAGCTGCACGGTCGTGCGACACAATCAACAGTGCACTGCCCTGGTCCCGAAACGCGCGGATACGGTCAAAGCTCTTGTGCTGAAAATAGGCATCCCCTACCGAGAGGGCTTCGTCCACAATCAGCAAATCTGGACGCACCGCCGTTGCCACACTGAACGCCAGCCGCATCTGCATGCCACTGGAGTACAGGCGGACAGGCCGGTCAATGTATTCACCAATTTCTGCAAATGCCTCAATCGCAGGCATGTGCTCGTCGATCTCAGCCTGGCTCAGGCCTAGTAACTGGCCAGCCATGAAGACATTCTGCCGCCCAGTGAAATCCGGGTGGAAACCCATGCCAAGCTCAAGCAGCGCAGCCACGCGGCCACTGCGCTGCACCCCACCAGTGGTGGGCTGGGTGGTGCCGGTGATGATCTTGAGAAGCGTGCTTTTGCCGGCGCCGTTGACGCCGATAATGCCAACGGCTTCGCCAGGTTTGACGCTGAAGTCAATATCTTTCAGCACCCAGGTTTTCTCATGGGTGGTTCGGCCTGACGCCCACTCCCATGCACGTACCCATTTATTGGGGTAGCGCTTATAGGCCTTGCCCACATGGCTGACAGTCAAGACATTCGTCATAGTTCATCTACCAACTCACCCACGCGAGCACTGAAAAACCACGCAGCCAAGGCCAGCAGCCCCAAGGAAATCAGCAAGAGATTGAGCAATGGTGCCCAGGTAGGCCAATTTTGGGTCAGGAATATTTGCTGGTAGTTCTGCACCAGGGGCGTCATGGGGTTCATTTGCATGATGGGGCGCGCCTTTTCTGGCAAGGCCCCCAACGTGTAGACGATGGGCGTCAGCCAGAACCAAAACTGCAACACCACACCGGTGAGCTGCCCCACGTCTCTAAAAAAAACGTTCAGAGTCCCCAGCAATACGCCAAGTCCAACCGCAAAACAGGTTTGCAACAACAGCAGTGGCAGCATGGCCAGCAAGGGCAGTCCTGGCCAATGGCCGATCAATGCCAGAAAGACCAGATAGATAGCCATCACGATGGCGAAGTTAAGGAAGGCCGAGACCACCACAATAATGGGCAGGCAAACACGAGGAAAGTTCGACTTTTTGATGAGATTGCCGTTGTCGATGAACACCCCGTTCAGCCGCGACACCACCTCAGAGAAGAAATTCCAGCTGATGACCCCCGCACACAGATAGATGGGGAATGCAAAAGGCGTCTTTTCATAGCCAGGCAAGGTCGGGCGCATCAGCTGGCCCATGACCAAGGTGTAGATCAGGATCATGGCCAAGGGATTGGCCACTGCCCAGAACGCGCCAAACAGTGACTCTCGGTACTTGCCATGGAACTCGCGCATCACGCTGCTCCATACAAAGCCCCGGTACGCCCATAGTGAGCGCATCATCAGAAAACCCGGCACAGTCATTTACCGCTCAGCGCTTCAGGCGCACGCCCGTAGGTATCTTCAAACCGGACGATATCGTCCTCACCCAGATAGCTGCCCGATTGCACCTCGATAATCTCGAGTGGCACCTTGCCGGGGTTGGCCAGACGGTGGACGTGGCCCAGCGGGATAAACGTGGATTCGTTTTCACCGAGCAGGAAGATCTGATCTCCGTTCGTTACTTCGGCGGTGCCCTTGACCACAATCCAGTGCTCGGCACGGTGGTGGTGCATCTGCAGGCTCAGCTGCGCGCCTGGGTTGACCACAATGCGCTTGACCTGGAAGCGGCTGCCGCTGTCGATGCTGTCGTACCAACCCCAGGGGCGGTGCACCTTGCGGTGGGCCGAGGCCATGCTGCGGTTCTGGGCCTTGAGCTGGGCCACCACTTTCTTCACATCCTGGGTGCGCGATTTATCGGCAACAAGCACCGCATCGGCCGTCTCCACCACCACCACGTTGTCCAGGCCTACCGCTGCGATCAGGCGGCTTTCCGAGAACAGCAGGCTGTTTCTGGTATCAATGGCCAGGGTTTCGCCAGTACCGGCATTGCCTTGTCCGTCGCGTGGCAGCACGTCCCACAGGGCATCCCAGGCACCCAGATCAGACCAGCCGGCATCGAGCGGTACCACGCGTGCGGGTACGCCCAACTCAGGGCGAACCGGCAACTTCTCCATCACTGCGTAGTCGATGGAATCTGCGGGGCAGGCGCCAAACAGCTCGCCATGGGGGCGGATAAAGTCCATATCGCGGCTGCTCTGCGCCATGGCCTGCTCACAGGCTTGCAGCATCGCTGGCTGCAGCGCAGCCATGGCCTTGAGCCACTGGTCGGCGCGCACCATGAACAAACCACTGTTCCACAGGTATTGACCACTGCGCAGATACTGCTCAGCGACTTCCAGCGAAGGTTTTTCTGCGAAGCTCTCGATGGCAAAGGCTCCGTGGCTATCAGCAGCGCCTTTCTGGATATAGCCATAACCCGTCTCCGGCCGGTCGGCCACAATGCCAAAGGTAACCATAGCGCCTTCGCTGGCCAGCGGCCAGGCCGCTTCCACAGCACGGTGCAATTGCTCGGGCCGCGTCATCACATGGTCAGCGGGCATGGCCAGCAATACCGCATCGGCCTCTGCCGCCAAGGCGGCCAGGGTCAGTGCCGGGGCGGTGTTTCTACCGGTAGGTTCCAGCACCAGCTTGGCATCGGCAATGCCCTGCTCTTGCAGTTGCTGCGCAGCCAAAAAGCGGTGGTCGGCATTGCAGACCAGCACGGGGCTGGTTTGCGCGATGCTGGGATGCACGCCGTGCAGGCGCACTGCCGTGTTCTGCAGCATGGACTGGCCATCGTCCTGCAAGCTCAAAAATTGCTTGGGATAGTGCTCACGCGACAAAGGCCACAGGCGGGTTCCACTGCCACCACACAGAATGACGGGCGTTAGTTTTGGCATTCGAATCAATCTCGATAAATAAGGAGTTGCAGCGGCGCTTTAGCGCTTGTCGTTAGGGGCCTGCTGGTTCTTCAGCTGCAGCAGCGCCAAACTTTGGTTGAGGCGCCGCACCTGCCGCTCGATGCGGGTGTTGACCATGTCCGCATGCAACGCCTTGATGAACAGGACGCCAACAGCGCAGACCAACAGCAAGGTGGGTGAATAACGGATGCCCAGGCCATCGGCAAAGTGGTCAAGCAGACGCGGCCACACGCCCAGCAGCACGGCCAGCAGCGCGACGGCCATCCAGAAGAGGCCTAGGCGCAAATACAGCCTGTCGCCCCGGATCAGGAACAGAATCACAGCGGCGAAAAGCACACCCAGGACTGTGGTTGTAATTTGATAATTGGCCATTCCAACCTTGATTCACAGGAACATGGCATGAGGCCAACATAAGGCCAAAGCGAAGCATGTCCCTTTGCGGCGTGTTTACTGCCAGAAACAGAAAATTCTTTTACCCCGTTCAAATAGCTTATTTGAACAGCCGCATGATTCTACTGTGCATGGCCGCAACGGATTGCTGCCAAATGTCACTACAAGCCCTTTGCACAGTGGATAAACACCTCCACCTTCCCCCTGGCTGCCGCCTGGGTTCGGCGACTACCGCATAAAACCCCAGTACCCGCCGCCACGGCCAATCCGTGCCACACTTCCCGCCTATGTCTAGTTCCGAATGGGCCCGCAGCGCTGTTTCCGCCTTCGATCGCATGGTCAATGTCGAGGGCGGCTTTCGCTCGCGACCCGGCCAGCGGCTTATGGCCGAAAAAGTGGCCGAGACCTTTGCGGCAGCCCAGTTGGGCAAGCTCGAAGAAGACGAAGAGCCGCAGCGCGCCATTGCGGTGATTCAGGCCGGCACGGGGGTTGGAAAATCGCTGGCCTATGCGGTGCCAGCCATTGCGATGGCGTTGGAGCGCGGTACCCGGGTGCTGATCTCGACGGCCACGGTGGCGCTGCAGGAGCAGCTGGTGAACAAGGATTTGCCGGCACTGGCCCAGCAGATGGACCAGCCTTTCAAATATGCGCTGGCCAAGGGCCGGGGCCGCTATGTCTGCAAGCTCAAGCTGGAGCGCCTGGCCAGTGTGGCCCAGGGCGAGGTCACGGACGGCGGCGAGCCCATCGACGACGATTTCTTTCCCGAAGAAGCCGCGCAGGCGCGCCAATCGCAACGCAGCCCGCAAGAGAATGCCGCGCGCCTGCAGTTCTACACCAGCATGGCCGATGCGCTGACCACCCGGGGCTGGGATGGCGACCGCGACAGCCTGGACACCCCGCCCGAGCCCGAGGTCTGGAGCCCGGTCGCCGCCGAAGGCAGTTCCTGCACCGGCAAGCACTGCCCGGTGTTTGGCAGCTGCACCTATTACGAAAAGCGCAAGGACCTGGTCCAGGCCCAGGTGCTGGTGGCCAACCATGATCTGCTGCTGTCCACCTTGGGCGCACGCCTGCTGCCCGAGCTGGACAACTGCCTGCTGATCCTGGACGAGGCCCACCACCTGCCCGGCACCGCGCTGTCGCAGTTCGCCTGCGAGATGAACCTGAGCCAGCTCACCTGGATCGACAAGCTCGCCAGCCGCGCGCAGCGCGTGGGCGCCTTGGTGGAGGTCAGCGAGATTGCCGACATCCCGCGCCATTCCGCCCAGCTGCGCCAGCATTTGCAGGATTGCGCAAGGCTGTTGATGGACGAGTACGGCGAAGGCATGCGCCAGCAGCTGCAATCAGGCGGCCGGGGCCCTGCCCGCGTGCGCCTGCCGCGTGGCGAACTGCCGCCCGCACTGGTCGAGCCGCTGGCCCAGGCCGCGCACCACGCCAGCGCGTTTCTGGATGTGCTGCAGGCCATCTCCAAGGCCCTGCGCTCGCAGATGCGCGACCGGCCCGATGAGGCCAAGCGCCTGTCCACCCTGTATGCCCAGGTGGGCAGCCTGGCCCCGCGCCTGGAGGCTGTGCATGACACCACCCAGCTGCTGCTGCAGGATGCGCCCCAGGGCAGCGTGCCGGCGGCCAAGTGGTTCACCCTGGATGTCGTGGGCGATTTTGTGGCGATCAAGGCCTATGCCAGCCCGGTGATCCCCGGCTCCACCCTGCGCCACCATCTCTGGAGCCAGGTGCGCGGCGCCGTGCTCACCTCGGCCACGCTCACCAGCGGTGGCCAATTCGATTTCTTCTTGCGCGAATCGGGCCTCTACAACGACCCGGCCGTCTCCACCCTGGAGGTCGCCAGCCCCTTCAACTATGCCGAGCAAGGCAGCCTGGTCGTCACCGAAACCCAGGCCGACCCGCGCACGCCCCAGCAGTTCACCAGCGAGATGGTGGACGCGCTGCTCGAAGACCTGGCCCAGGTGCAGTCGGGCGGCCTGGTGCTGTTCACCTCGCGCGAGCAGATGCGCCTGGCGGTCGATGCGCTGCCCACGGCCATGCGCCAGCACGTGCTGGTGCAAAACACCTTGCCGCGGAGCCAGCTGCTGCACCAGCACCGCGAGCGCGTGGCCGCCGGCCTGCCCAGCATCATCTTTGGCATGCAAAGCTTTGGTGAGGGGCTGGACCTGCCCGGCGCGCTGTGCGAATCGCTGTTCATCACCAAGCTGCCTTTTGCGCCGCCCGATGACCCCGTCGACGAGGCCCGCGCCGAATGGCTGAAAAACTCGGGCCGCGACCCCTTCAGCGAAATCGTCGTGCCCGCCACCGCCATCCGCCTGGCCCAGTGGGTGGGCCGTGCGATCCGCACCGAGGTGGACCAGGCCCATGTCTACTGCTACGACAAGCGCCTGGTGCGCACCGGCTATGGCCAGCGGCTGCTGGCCAGCCTGCCGCCCTTTACCTTGCACCGCCGCATGGCCAACACCTAAGGTTTATCAGTCCTTGGCGGGTGCCTCGCCCGGGCTGCGCAGGTGCACGCCCTCCAGCGAGGGGGGTACCAGCGCCGGCAAGGGCGAGGCCACCGGCGCCCCAAAGCCTTCGCCGTTTTGCCAGTCGCGCAAAAAGCCTTCGATCTCTTCCTGGGTCTGGCCGACAAAGTTCCACCAGATCATCACGCCGCCTTCATAGGGCGTGCCGCCCAGCAGAATGCAGCGGCTGCCGGCGCCGCATTGCAGATCCAGGCTCGTCTGCCCATCGGGCAAGTAGACCAGCTCATTGCCCGGGGCCGGCTCGCCGTTGACCTGCAGATCGCCGTACAGGCAGAGCACCGCATACTCAAAATCGGGCCGCAGTGCCAAGGTGGCGCTCGTGGCCTGCGCCGCTTCCATGTCGACGGCCACCAGCGGGCTGTGCACTTCGGTGGGCGCCTGTTGGCCCAGCCAGTCGCCGGCCAGCACCGTCATCTGTATGCCCTGCTGCTGCAGCCGGGGCAGCTGCGGGTAATGCTGGAAGCGCGGCGGCATAAAGCGCTGGTCCTTGGGCAGCGCAATCCACAGCTGCACCGCATGAAAGTCCGGCTTGCCCAGGCTTTCTTCCGAATGCGCAATGCCCTTGCCGGCAGTCATCAGGTTGACCTGGCCGGGGCGGATCGGCTGCTCGCTGCCCAGACTGTCGCGGTGCAGGATCTCGCCCTCGATCATCCAGGTAAAGGTCTGAAGACAGGTGTGCGGGTGCGGCCCCACCTGCATGCCAGGGCCGCTCTCAAAGTGCGAGGGGCCCGCGTGGTCCAGAAAACACCAGGCGCCCACCATGCGCCGCCCGCGCTGCGGCAGGGCGCGCAGCACCGGCACGCCGCCCACATCGGCCATGCGTCCGGGATAGTGTCTCAATACTTTGGTATCCATATTCAAGCTCCTCTATAGGCGTGCAAAGCACGCGCAAGCCTCGACGAAACAGACCTACACATAAATGCCTTCGGTGTATGGTACAAACAAGTGGTGCGGCGGTGATGACCAGAGAGGGCTTCGCTGCCACATATTCCAACGTGTTAGCGCCCGGCAGCAGCTGGCGCGACGACAGGCTCCCAGGGATTCGCTCTGGCAGCCGGTGCAACTCTCAGATTTGCCAGGTCGTGCTGGCGGCTTCCATGACTCCAGCTTTGCAGCTTAGCCTGCGAGGCTGGAATTCGGTGCCCCCTCATTGAAAGGAGACAACCAATGACGACTCAACACTCCCACAACTACCCCGAGAACTTCAAGGCTCGCGTGGTAGGTATCGTTCAGCACCGCATCGGGGACGGTCAGCTGGAAACCATTCCCACCCCCATGGAAGTCGATGTCTCGACGGCCATTGCCAGCTTTGTGCTGTCCTGGACCATCGAAGGCCAGCCAGTGACCGTGTCGCTGGCCAAGCCCGACTTTGATTACCACATCGACCACAACAATATCGTTGTGCAATAAGAGCGACGACCACGGCCTTTAAAACCTTGCTACAGAGCCGTTAGTTTCATTAACCGCTTTGTACATCGTCTCAAGGTTGTGAGTGTCACTCTGAACGTTTTCAAGCGCTGAAAAGCGCTTTCAGCGGCACGCCGCTTTGTACGGCCTGCGCGCCGTCTCGGGTATCCGGCCAGCCTCAAGCCAGCGCCGTGGTTACCCGCACCTCACCCACCAACAACTTGTGCACCGGGCAGGCTTCTGCAATCTGCTTGAGCCGGCTGCGCTGCTCTTCGCTCAAATCACCTTCCAGCTGAATGCTGCGCACGATGTCGTTGCCCGAGGCGGCACTGCCATCGGGGTTCAGCGCCAGCTCCACCTTCACGCCCGTCAGCGGCCAGGCCTTGCGCTGTGCATACATCTGCACCGTAATCGTCGTGCAGGCACCCAGGGCCGACAGCAGCAGCTGCATGGGGCTGGGGGCCGTATCGCCACCGCCAACGGCCTGCGGCTCATCACCATGCCACGCATGGCCTTGGGGGTTGTGCAGATCCACACGGTAGTTGCTCTTCGTGCTCTGTGCCTGGGCTTGTGCCTGCTGCGCCATATCGGTACATCTCCTGGTTTGATAAGGCAATATAGGCCTTTCTGCCCAGGCATGGTTGCCAACGGGCACAAAAAAACCAGCGCCGTTGCCGGTGCTGGTTCTGTGTGTCGCATGCCCTGGGCCACTGCCCGGGCACAGACCGCGCAAAGCGCTTACTTGGCGGTAACGACGCGCACCATTTCCAGGCTCTTGTTCGAGTAGCCCCACTCGTTGTCGTACCAGGAGACGACCTTCACAAAGGTCTTGTCCAGTGCAATACCGGCTTCGGCGTCGAACACCGAGGTGCAGGTCTCGCCACGGAAGTCGGTGGCCACCACCTTGTCTTCGGTGTAACCCAGCACGCCCTTCAAGGCGCCTTGCGACTGGGCCTTCATTTCGGCGCAGATCTCTTCGTAGGTCGCTTCGCTGTTCAGTTCCACGGTCAGGTCGACCACGGACACGTCAGACGTGGGCACGCGGAAGGACATGCCGGTCAGCTTCTTGTTCAGCTCAGGAATCACCACGCCCACGGCCTTGGCAGCGCCGGTGCTCGAGGGGATGATGTTTTCCAGAATGCCACGGCCGCCGCGCCAGTCCTTGTTCGACGGGCCGTCCACGGTCTTTTGCGTCGCAGTCGCTGCGTGCACCGTGGTCATCAGGCCGCGCTTGATGCCCCACTTGTCGTTCAGCACCTTGGCCACGGGTGCCAGGCAGTTGGTGGTGCAGGATGCGTTGGAGATGATGGCTTGACCGGCGTAGGTCTTGCAGTTCACGCCAAACACGAACATGGGGGTGTCGTCCTTCGAGGGGGCCGACAGGATCACCTTCTTGGCGCCCGCATCGATGTGCTTTTGTGCCGTTTCCTTGGTCAGGAACAGACCGGTGGATTCGATCACCACGTCGGCGCCGACTTCGTTCCACTTCAGGTTGGCAGGGTCGCGCTCTTGCGTCAGGCGGATCTTCTTGCCGTTGACGATCAGCGTGTTGCCTTCGACGGCAATCGTGCCCTGGAAGCGGCCGTGCACGCTGTCGTACTGCAGCATGTAGGCCAGGTAGTCAGGCTCGAGCAGGTCGTTGATCGCAACGATTTCGATATCGGAAAAATTCTGCACCGCAGAGCGCAGCACATTGCGGCCGATACGGCCAAAGCCGTTGATGCCTACCTTGATTGCCATAGTGATCTCCAAGTAATGAAATGCCGCATGCCCCCGGCCAGGGCCACGCTCGCTGCCGCTGGCGCCACGTTGCCGGATGGGCCAGACCTGCCAATCCGCCGACATGGGCACGCTGCAAAGTGCGGTGCGGAGACGGGGCGGTCTGATTTTGCCGCGTATTGTAGAGAACACTGGCTGGGCCATGGAATAGTGGGCCATTGCCCGCTCCCGGCCAGCTATCGCCTGCGTGACTGCCGGCACGCAACAGCTATGGGCGGCCCGCGCCCCAGGCTGTGCAACAATCCTGGGCAGCACGGGGGCCTCCCGCCACCGTCATCCATAGCCTGCAGCAACACCGCCCCAGATGGTGGGCCGCCTCACAAACGCCATGAGTCTGTCGCACCCCTCTTCGCCCTCCAGCCTGCGCACGGCAGTCATCATTCCCTGCTACAAGGTGACGCGCCACATCCTGGCGGTGATTGCCGAGATTGGCCCCGAGGTCGATGGCATCTACATCGTCGACGACTGCTGCCCCGACGGCAGCGGCCGCTTTGTGCAGGAACACTGTCAGGCCCCCCGCGTGCGCGTGCTGTTCAACGAGGTCAACCTGGGCGTGGGCGGCGCGGTGATGGCTGGCTACCGCGCAGCGATTGCAGACGGCTATGGCGTACTCGTCAAGATCGATGGCGACGGGCAGATGGACCCCACCCTGGTGCCGCGTTTTGTGGCCCCCATTGCCAGTGGCCGCGCTGACTACACCAAGGGCAACCGGTTTTTCAACCTGGAAAAGATCACCCGCATGCCGCGCATCCGCATCTTTGGCAATGCGGTGCTGTCGTTCATGACCAAGTTCTCCACCGGCTACTGGAGCAGCTTTGACCCCACCAATGGCTTTACCGCCATTGCCGCCAGCACGGCCGCACAGTTGCCGCTGCACAAGATCAGCCAGCGCTATTTTTTCGAGACCGACATGCTGTTCCGGCTGAACACGGTGCGCGCAGTGGTCCTGGACATCCCCATCGATTCGCGCTACGAGGACGAGGTCAGCAACCTCAAGATCCACAAGGTACTGACCGAATTCATGGCCGGTCACCTGCGCAATTTCTGCAAGCGCATTTTCTACAACTACTATCTGCGAGGCATGTCGGTGGCCTCGCTGGAGCTGCCACTGGGCCTGGCGCTGATCAGCTGGGGCACCGTGTTTGGCCTGTTCCACTGGGTGCAGTCCATCGTCTCCAACGTCGCCACCACGGCCGGTACCGTCATGGTCAGTGCGCTGCCCATCATCCTGGGCGTGCAGCTGGTGCTGGCCTTTATCGCGTTCGATGTGGCCTCCGAGCCCACGCAATCGCACCGCCATGATGGCGAGGGTCTGCCCCGATAGGCGCTGTCCCGTCACCGGCACCCACCCACATCACAGGCGCCCATGAAAAAACGCAGCCTGCAGGCCCTGCGGCCCGCATCCCTGCGTTATGGGTTGCTGAGGCAGTGCGCGTTTAAGCCTTTTGCAGTGCCACTTCCACCGTGTTGGCCACGTTGTCGGCGGTAAAGCCAAAGTGCTCGAACAGCACGCCAGCAGGGGCCGATTCGCCAAAGGTATCAATACCTACCACGGCAGCGCAGCCGTACTTCCACCAGAAGTCGGTCACACCCATCTCGACGGCCACGCGCGGCAGGCCGGCGGGCAGCACGCTGCGCTTGTAGGCCACATCTTCGCGGTCGAAGGTGGTCGTGCTGGGCATGGAGACCACACGCACGGCAATCTTGCGCTCAGCCAGCAGACGCTGGGCCTTCAGCGCCAGCTGCACTTCGGAGCCGGTGGCGATGATGACGGCTTGCGCCTTCTTGTTCAGGCCGATGTCCGATGGCTCGGACAGCACATAGGCACCACGGCTGATGTTGCCGATGGCATCACCATTCTTGGGCGCGTAGGGCAGGTTCTGGCGCGACAGCAACAGCGCCGTAGGCTTGTTGCGGTTGCTCAGTGCCACGCTCCAGGCCACGGTGGTTTCAGCGGTATCGGCAGGGCGCCACACATCCAGGTTGGGGATCAGGCGCAGGCTGGCAGCGTGCTCGATCGACTGGTGGGTGGGGCCGTCTTCGCCCAGACCGATGGAGTCATGGGTGAACACATGCACCACGCGGCGCTTCATCAGCGCAGCCATGCGGATGGCATTGCGGCTGTAGTCGCTGAAGGTCAGGAAGGTGCCGCCGTAGGGGATGAAGCCGCCGTGCAGCGCCACACCGTTCATGATGGCGGCCATGCCGAACTCGCGCACACCGTAGTTGATGTGGCGGCCGATCTTGCCGTCTTCGGTCTTGACCACAGCACCGCTGTCGTCCACGCGGAAGGCGGGGGTCGACTTGGTGTTGGTCAGGTTGGAGCCGGTCAGGTCGGCCGAGCCGCCCAGCAGCTCAGGCAGCGCAGCGGTGAAGTCTTCCAGTGCCAGCTGGCTGGCCTTGCGGCTGGCCACGGTCTCGCCCTTGGTGTGGGCCTGGGCCACGGCTTCCACAGCCACTTGGGCAAACTGCTTGGGCAGGTCGCCAGCCATGCGGCGCTTCATCTCAGCGGCCAGCTCGGGGAAGGCCTTGGCGTATTCGGCAAACTGCGCATCCCAGGTGGATTCGGCCTTGGCGCCAAAGGTCTTGTGGTCCCAGGCTTCGTAGACATCGGCAGGGATCTCGAACGGTGCCGAGTTCCAGCCGAGCGCTGCGCGGGTCAGGCCGATTTCTTCGGCACCCAGCGGCTCGCCGTGGGCCTTGCTGGTGTCCTGGCGGTTGGGGCTGCCCTTGCCGATGGACGTCTTGCAGATGATGAAAGTCGGCTTGTCTGCGACCTTCTTGGCCTTGGCAATCGCATCGCTCACGGCCTTGGGGTCATGGCCGTCGATCGGGCCGATTACGTTCCAGCCGTAGGCTTCGAAACGCTGGGCGCTGTTGTCCACAAACCAGGGCTGCACCTTGCCGTCGATCGAGATGCCGTTGTCGTCGTACAGCGCGATCAGCTTGTTCAGCTTCCAGGCGCCAGCCAGCGCGCAGGCTTCATGGCTGATGCCTTCCATCAGGCAGCCATCGCCCAGGAACACATAGGTGTGGTGGTCCACCACATCGTGGCCGGGGCGGTTGAATTCAGCCGCCAGCAGCTTTTCTGCCAGCGCAAAGCCCACCGCATTGGTGATGCCCTGGCCCAGCGGGCCGGTGGTCGTCTCGATGCCGGGGGTGATGTCCACTTCGGGGTGGCCGGGGGTCTTGCTGTGCAGCTGGCGGAAGTTCTTCAGCTCGCTGATCGGCAGGTCGTAGCCAGTCAGGTGCAGCAGCGCATAGATCAGCATGGAGCCGTGGCCGTTCGACAGGATGAAACGGTCGCGGTTGATCCACTGGGGGTTGAGCGGGTTGTGCTTGAGGTGCTTGCTCCACAAGGCCACTGCCATATCGGCCATGCCCATCGGCGCGCCAGGGTGGCCCGAATTGGCTTGTTGAACGGCATCCATTGCGAGTGCGCGGATCGCATTCGCCATATTCTGATTGTTGACCATGGGAGTGGAGGAGAAAGAAGCGACAAAGGCCGCATTTTAGCGGCCTGCCGCCACCCGCGCCCGCCATGCCAGTCTTGGCCTACGGCCATGCAGGGCCACCCCTTACCCAACCGCTCTTTGCAAACGCTGACAATGCGCAAGCTATCGTCAATAAAATTCTATTAATATTATTTATACCTACTAGTTTTTGTTAGTTATCGCTTGAAAGGATTGACCATGCAACGCACCCTCTCCACCACCGCTCTGGCCTTGACGCTCGCCCTGGCGTCGCTGAGCGGCAGCGCCTTTGCCAGCACTGCAGAAAAGATCGCCGCCGTGCAAGCGGCCCGTTTCGATCTGACGCAGGCCATCCAAAGCGCACAGAGCCAGCATGGCCTCAAGGTCTTGCAAGCCGAGATCGACACCAAGAAAAAGCAGCCCATCTACGAAGTCAGCGGCATCAACGCCCAAGGCCGTGAGATCAAGCTCAAGTTCAGCGCCCTGGACGCCGCCCAGGTGCTGGAAAACAAGGACGACGGCGTCGCCGAGAAAAAGGACACCGACCGCCTGGCCGCTGCCAAGATCAGCATCAGCGACGCCATCGCCACTGCCCTGAAGCACACCCCCGGCAAGGCCATCGAGGTGGACCTGGACGACCACCTGGGCGTGCTGACCTATGACGTCAAGATCATCAATGCGGCCAACACCGAGGTGGAAGTGCGCGTGCATGCCATCAACGGCAACATCCACCAGTAAACGGGTCGCGCAGCAAGCCGCCCAGGCCAGCCCAGCGCTGGCCTTTTTTGTGCCCGGTGACCGGTCTCAGCCCAATGTTTGCGCCATGTACTGCGCATCCTCGCCATAGCTGTACAGCGCATCCCGCTCTTGGGCCGACCAGGGCAGCAGCGGCGCATAGCCCTTGCGCTGCCAATAGGGCTGCGAGCCCATCACAGAGACCAGCGCCGAGTAGCGCAGCCCATCGGCCCGCGCCTGTTGCAGCATGGCCTGCAACAGTGCGGAGGCCAGGCCCTCGCCCGCGCGCGCAGGGGCCACGGCCATGTCGTGCAGGTACAGGGTATCGGCGGGGGATGCACAGGCAAAGCCGCCATGCAGCGGCGTCACCTTGCCCAGCACGGAGCGGTAGGCGGCCAGATAGGCCAGCACCTCACGGCCCTGCACGATCACCAGCGAGCACTGCAGCGGGCTGGCCAAGCGCGCCGCATACAGCGCGGCGCTCTCCATAAAGTCCGCGCCATAGCAGGCCAGCTGCACCTGCATCAGGCCATCGAGGTGCTGCGCGGTCAGGGGTTCAAGAGACCAGCGGGGCTGGCCGTCGGAAGAGAAACGCATCGCCCGATTGTCGGCGATGCCGCATCGATCAGGCCAAAGGCGCCAGCGGCTGCGCCGTCGATGCCGGCACCGTGGTGCGCGCCGCATTCATCACCATCGACAGCAGACTGTAGTAGCCATTGATGCCGATCAGATCCATCACGCCCTTGTCGCCAAACAGCTGCTGGGCGCGCGCCCAGGTCGCGTCGCTCACCTGGCGCTGCTGGTGCAGCTCGACGCAGAAATCATGCACAACGGCCTCGTCCTCAGGCATCGCATCGGGGCGGCGGCCTTGGGCCACGGCATCCACGGTCGCCTGGCTCACTCCTTCGCGCAGCGCAATCGGCGCATGGATGGCCCATTCCACCTGCTGCGTCCACTGCCGGGCTGTGACCAGTATCGCCAGCTCGGTCAGGCGCACACCGATGGCGCTGCGGTAGCGCAGGTACTCGCCCAGGCGCTGGGTGTGGTCCATCAACTCGGGGCTGCGCAGCAAGGGCACGAAGGGCGATATCAGCGCGCCGCGCGGGCCATCGATGATGGGCTGGGCATAGCGGCGCTGTTCTTCGCTCCAGGCTTCGGGGGGCAAGGGCGGCAGGCGGTCCTGGGTGGGTGTCATCGGGCGGGTTCTTTCAGGTCGTTTCGGGGGCGTTTCAGGCAGCTACCGGCTGCTGGGCAAGCACGGTGTCAATGGCATCGCCCAGGCGCTCGACCACCTGGTCGAGCTCGGCTTCGCTGCTGATAAAGGGCGGCGCCAGCAGCACATGGTCGCCATGCAGCCCGTCAATCGTGCCACCCATGGGGTAGCACAGCAGGCCATGGGCCATGGCCTGGGCCTTGACCTTGGCATGCAGCTTGAACGCCGGGTCAAACGTGGCCTTGCTGCTGCGGTCCTGCACCAGCTCCACGCCCCAGAACAAGCCCCGGCCCCGGATGTCGCCGACATGGGGGTGCGCGTCAAAGCGGGCATGCAGCTGCTTTTGCAGGTAGGCGCCGCGCGCCAGTACCTGGGGCAGCAGTTGGTCGCGCTGAATCACCTGCTGCACCGCCAGTGCGGCAGCCGCCGCCATCGCATGGCCGATGTAGGTATGGCCATGCTGGAACATGCCGCTGCCGCGCCGCATCGCCTCGACCATCTTGCGCTGCGCCAGCACCGCGCCAATCGGCTGGTAGCCACCACCCAGGCCCTTGGCAATGGTCATCAGGTCGGGGCTGATGCCCTCTTGCTCCACCGCATGCAGGCTGCCGGTGCGGCCCATGCCGCACATCACCTCGTCAGCAATCAGCAAGATGCCATAGCGGTCGCAGAGGGCACGCAGGCCCTGCCAGTAACCGGCAGGGGCGGCCACCGCGCCCAAGGTCGCGCCCACCACAGGCTCGGCCACAAAGGCGATCACCTTGTCCGGGCCCAGCTCCTGGAACTTGGTATCGATCTCGGCCAGCAAACGCGCCACATAGGCAGGCTGGCTCTCGCCGTCCAGGCGGTCGCGGTACTCATAGGCCGGGGCCACGCGGCCCACGTCCATCAGGATGGGGGCAAACTGCTTGCGGCGCCATTCATTGCCGCCGACAGCCAAGGCACCCAGGGTGTTGCCGTGGTAGCTTTGGCGGCGCGCGACAAAGTGCGTGCGCTCGGGCTGGCCGATCTCGACAAAATACTGGCGCGCCATTTTCAGCGCCGCTTCCACCGCCTCGGAGCCGCCGGAGACAAAGTAGACATCCGTCATGCCCGCAGGTGCATGCGTGACCAGGTGGTCGGCCAGCGCCTCTTGCACCTCGGTGGTGAAAAAGCTGGTGTGGGCATAGGCCAGCTGGTCGAGCTGGCGGTGCATCGCCGCCAGCACATCCGGGTGCGCATGGCCCAGGCAGGACACTGCTGCCCCGCCACTGGCATCCAGGTAGGCCTTGCCGGCCTGGTCAAACAACTCCACGCCTTTGCCGCCCACCGCGACAAGAGGAACCTGGGCCAGAGAACGATGGATGACATGGCTCATGCGAGCACTCCTTCACAATGCGACACCAGCCCTGCGCCGGCAGCGATACGCATAGTATAAGGATCATTTGTATTTTTTCAATACATTAATGGATCATTTGTTCCGTTTCGATCTATTTCTGTTCCCGGGCTTCCCCTTCCCTCCCTCTCACTATCCCTTCAACGCAAGCCGCCTACATAGCGCTTGGCACTCGCCACCAGGCCCGGCGCAGCAGCATCCGCTGCCGGCCCCGCCACCGCAGCGCCCATGGTGGCGGCCGCCGGTGCGGGCGCACCCGGCAGACTGGCCGCAAAGCGCAGCGCCAGCCGCTCGAGCTCTGCATCCTGGTGGCTGCGGGCATGGTTCAGCGCAAACTGGGCCATCGCCTGGCCATAGGCGGTATCGCTGGCCATCCACTCGGTATCGGTCACCCGGCCCGTCTTGCGGCGCAGCGCCACATGCAAATGCGCGGCGATGGCCAGGCGTTCACTGTCGTTCATACAAGCTCCTCCGTGGCAGAACCTGATGGGCAGGCTGCGCGGCCAAGGCGGCGCAGCCCGGTGGCGCGGCGGCACAGTGCAGCGCCGCACATCTCCACTCAACTCAGTTTTGGCTTTCCTGGTGCAGGCTGACATCCAGCCCATCGAGCTCCTGCTGCGCGGTCACCCGCAAAGGCAGAACCACACGGATCAAGGTCAGCAAAATGGCAGTACCCACTGCGCTGTAGAGGGCCACCGCCGCCACGGCCACCAGCTGGTTCAGCACCGTGGCATCCACCCCGGCAATGGCCCGGTCGGCAAACACCGCGGTGAGCAGCGAGCCGGCAATGCCGCCCACGCCATGCACACCAAACACATCGAGCGAGTCATCCACACCCAGCCGGCGCTTGAGCCAGGTGGCGCCCCAAAAGCAGGCCACGCCGGCGATCAGGCCAATGGCCACAGCGCCGCCCAGCTGCACAAAGCCGGCAGCCGGTGTGATGGCCACCAGGCCACCAATCAGGCCCGAGAGCACGCCCAGCAAGGTGGGCGCGCCGCGCACCCACCACTCGACCAGCATCCAGGACAGCGCGCCGGCCGCAGCGGCCACCATGGTGACCAGCATGGCCAGCGCGGCCCGGCCATCGGCCGACAGTGCCGAGCCGGCATTGAAGCCAAACCAGCCAATCAGCAACAGCGCTGCGCCCATTGCGGTCCAGCCCAGGCTGTGGGGTTCAAAGGCCTGGCGGCCATAGCCCTGGCGCCGGCCCAGCATGGCCGCGCAGACGAGCGCTGACACCCCCGCATTGACGTGCACCACGGCGCCGCCGGCAAAGTCCAGCGCGCCCAGCTTGTTGAGCCAGCCATCGCTCTCCCACACCCAGTGGGCCACCGGTGCATAGACCAGCACGCTCCACAGCGCAGAGAACAGCAGCAGCGCCGAAAAGCGCATGCGCTCGACCACGGCGCCAATGATCAAGGTGGTGGTGATGACGGCAAAGGCCATCTGGAACAGCGCATACAGCGACTCGGGCAAATGGGGCGCCAGGTGGCTGACCGACACGGTGCCGGCCGCCGCATCCAGGCGCATGGACGAGAACCAGGCCCTCTCCAGCCCGCCCAGCCAGGCCGACGACTTGCTGAACGCCAGCGAATAGCCCAGCGCAAACCAAGTCAGCGCCACCACGGCCGCCACCGCAAACACCGCTACCATCGTGTTGACCACGTTCTTGCGCCGCACCAGCCCGGCATAGAAGAGCGCAATGCCCGGCAGTGTCATCAGCAACACCAGCACCGTAGAGACCAGGAGCCAGGCCGTATCGGCCTTGTCAATCGCAGCCATCTGCACCATTTGCATGCCATCCCCTTTGTACGTTGTCATCCATTGCGGGTTTGTTTCAAAAGGTAGCAGTTTCTATGCCATCGGACGGGAAAGCGCCTGGATATGGGGTCTGCGGGCATGCGGCGTCATGGCGACGCCGTCGGCTAGAGCCAGATCGCACCACATCGGTGCCCTGAGCAATCGCCCAATCACAAAAGAAAACCGACGCCTGCATCGCTGCAGGCGCCAGTCTCAGTGAAAGGGGAGTAAAACTGAATTCAGTCCGCCGCAAACACCTTGCCCGGGTTCATCAACCCCAGCGGATCGAGCGCCTGCTTGATCGCCCGCATGGCGGCCAGCTCTTGCGGGCTGCGGCTAAAGCCCAGGTAGGGCATCTTGTGCAGGCCAATGCCATGCTCGGCAGAGACACTGCCCTGGAACTGCTGCACCAGGCCGTACAGCACGGCTTCCAGCGCCTCGTCCTCGCCGTTGATGGTTTGGCTGTCGGTGGTGACGTGCAGATTGCCGTCGCCCACATGGCCAAAGAACAGGCTGTGGTGGCCGGGCCAACGCGCATCAAAGGCGGCGCGGCAGGCGGCGGCAAAGCGGCCAATGTCCACCTGGGGCAGGCTGACGTCAAAGTTCACGGGGGGGTGCATGTGCGCCGTCATCTCAGCGGGTGCCTCGCGCAGCTTCCACAGGCTCCTGGCCTGCTCGCTCGACTGCGCAATCACCGCATCCACCACCTCGCCAGCCTCCATGGCCTCGCCCAGGGCCTCTTCCACCGCAGCGCGCAGCGCGGCCTCGTCCTTGCCGTCCACATCGATCAGCGCCTGCAGCGGGTGCTGCTGGGCAAACGCGGGCTGGAGCTTTTGCCACTGCATGGAGGTCTGCACAAAGTCGCTCCACATCAGCTCGAACGCGGCCACGCTGTTGCCAAACCGGGCCTGCATGCGCGCCAGCACCGCCAGCGCCTCGTCAAAGCCCGGCAGGGCCACCATGCAGGTGGCCTTGGCCTGCGGTGCGGGCCGCAGGCGCAGCAGCACGCGGGTGATGATGCCCAGGGTTCCCTCGGCACCGATAAAGAACTGCTTGAGGTCGTAGCCGGTGTTGTTCTTCAGCATGGGCCGCAGCATCGGCAGCACCGTGCCATCGGCCAGCACCACTTCCAGCCCCAGCACCTGCTCGCGCATCATGCCGTTTTGCAGCACGCCATTGCCGCCCGCATTGGTGGAGACATTGCCGCCAATCTGGCAGCTGCCGCGCGCGCCTAGGTCCACGCCAAACACCCAGCCCGCCGCCACAGCCGCTTCCTGCACCGTCTGCAGGCTCACCCCAGCCTGCACGGTCATCAGGCCGGTGCGCGCATTCACGTCCTCGATCTGCTGCATGCGGTCCATGGCCACCGCCACACCCTGGGCCACCGGCACGGCCGCACCGGCCAGCCCGGTCAGGCCGCCCTGGGGCACCACTGGCACGCGGTGGGCATGGCAGATGCGCAGCAAGGCGCTGACCTCGTCCGTGCTGCGCGGGCGCAGCAGCGCCAGCGGCGGCACCGGCGGCGTGCCGCTCCAGTCGGTCCAGTACTTTGGCGGGATGGCGTCAGCGCCGCGCGAAAAGCCGTTGGGGCCCAGCGCTTGCTCAAGGTCGGTCCAGAAAGCCGCCGCAGGAGCGGCTGCCGCGTTGTCGGTGCGAGAGGTAGTCATAGCCCGCTATTGTCGGGCGGTTTGTTTGGCAGACGCGGCCCGCCAGCAGCAAAACCTGCTGGGCCAGTACAGCAAAAAACGGCACCCCAGGCCTGCCCTGCAAGCCGGGGATACCGCTTTTTTGGGGGGCGGGATCAGCGTGCCGATTGCTGCACGTAGGCCAGCAAGGTCTCCACCATGCGGCGCACATGGGGCTGCACCTTGGCGGCCACGGCCGGCAGGTAGTCAAACGGCATGTGCTCCTGCATATAGCTGCTCTGCGTCATCTCCAGCTGAATGGCATGCACGTTCTGTGCTGGCTGGCCATAGTGGCGTGTGATGTAGCCGCCCTGGAAGCGGCCATTGAGCACGCTGCTGAAGCCGTCGGCCTCGCCTTTGCGCGCCTCGGCCAGCAGCGCCTCGCCCAGGCCTTCGCCGCAGCTGGCGCCCTTGTTGGTGCCCAGGTTCAGATCGGGCAGCTTGCCCTCAAAAAAGCGCGGCAGCACCGACTGGATCGAATGCGCATCCCACAGGCCGGCAGCGCCATGCTGGGCCTGGATGCGGGCCAGCTCGGCGGCCAGCTGGTCGTGGTAGGGCTTCCAGACTTGGTCGCGGCGCTGGGCAATCTCGGCGTCATCGGGCTGCAGCGCGGCGCTTTGGTAGACGGGGGTATCGGCAAAGGTGTCCACCGGGCACAGGCCGGTCACGCTCTGGCCGGGGTAGAGGCTGGCGCCATCGGGGGGGCGGTTCATGTCCACCACCAGGCGCGAATGGGTGGCCACCAGGGTCGAGGCACCGATCTCCTGCGCAAAGGCGTAGAGCAGCGGCAGGTGCCAGTCGGTGTCATGCACCTCGCGCGCCTCGGGCGTAAAGCGCTCGGCCAGCGCGGGCGGCACATAGGTGCCCACATGGGGGAAGGAGATCAGCAGCGGCGCCGTGCCTTGGCGGAACTCGAAGGCGGCGCGGTCGGTTTCAAAATGCATGGATCATGGCTCCTGAAGAAGTTCGCTACGCGCGGCCACAAAGCCGCGCTGCGCGCTGTGGTGCAGCGGGTGGCGGCCATCGGCCACGCGGCACTGGCCGCCCACCCAGACACGGGCTACCGCACTGCTGCGGCTGCTGGCAAACACATGGGCATCGAGCTGCTCGGCCGCCGGCAAGCCAGCCAGCGCCAGGTGCTGACCATCGAGCTCCACCCAATCGGCCTGCTGGCCCACGGCCAGGCCAGCCACCGCACGGCCGCTGGCCTGCGCGCCGCCCTGCACCGCAGCCAGCAGCATATGGCTGCCCACATGGGGCTGCTGCACGCTGGCCGCCACATTGCGCTGCTGCGATTGCAGGCGCTGGCTGTACTCCAGCATCATCAGCTCTTCGGCGGCGTTCACGCCGATATGGCTGTCCGAGCCTATGCCCCAGCGGCCGGCACTGGCCTGCCAGCGCGGCAGGTCGAAAATGCCATCGCCCAGGTTGGCTTCCGTCAGGGGGCAGAGGCCTGCCACCGCTTGCGATGCGGCTGCGGCTGCGTATTCGGCCTCGTCCATGTGCGTGGCATGCACTAGGCACCAGCGCGCATCCACCGGCATATGGTCCAGCAACCAGGCCACCGGGCGCTGGCCGCTCCAGGCCACGCAGGCATTGACCTCGGCCATCTGCTCGGCAATGTGGATGTGCACCGGCGCCTGGGCGCTCAGTGCATGCAGGCCCTGCACGGCCTCCTGCAAGGCCTGGGGCGCCACGGCGCGCAGCGAATGCGGAGCCAGGCCCAGCGCTGCGCCTTGGGCGCTGCAGGCCGGTGCCAAGCTTTCCAGCAGGCGCAGCATGTTGTCGGTGCTGCGGATGAAGCGCTTTTGCCCCTCATTGGGCGGCTGGCCGCCAAAGCCGCTGTTCTGGTACAGCACCGGCAGCAAGGTGATGCCGATGCCCGCCGTCTGCGCCGCACGCAGCAGCGCCAGACTCAGCTCGCCATCGGGCGCATAGGCCTGGCCATCGGGGCGGTGGTGCAGGTAGTGGAACTCGCAGACGCTGGTGTAGCCCGCTTCCAGCATCTCGATGTAGAGCCAGGTGGCAATCGCCTCCAGGTGCTGGGGCCCCAGCCGGGCCGCAAAGCGGTACATCAGATTGCGCCAGCTCCAAAAGCTGTCCTGCGCCTGCCCCCGGAACTCCGACAACCCGGCAAAGCCGCGCTGGAAGGCATGCGAATGCAAGTTGGGCATGCCCGGCAGCACCGGGCCAGCGGCCTGTGCCATGCCAGCGCAGCGGGCTGCATCCACGCCCGTTTCGATGGAGGTAAAGCGGCCTTGCGCATCCCAGCGCAGCAGCACGTTCTGGGCCCAGCCGCTGGGCAGCAGGGCCTGGGCCGCAAACAGTTGGTTATGGGTATTCATCGCATCAGACACCGGCAGCTACCTCCTGCAGCGCGACGGCGATCAACAGGGCCTCATCGCTGCTCGCATCCAGCTGCATTGGCTGGCCCAGCGCAGCGGTCCAGTACAGGCCGTCTTCGCCACCGGCCGTCAATGTGGCCGACTGCGCAGGCAATTGCCAGCTGCCGGCGCGCGCCAGCAGCAGGCCCTGGGTGCTGCCCAGTTGCAGGCTGCCACCCCGGTGGATGGTGACCTGCGCCTGCACCCGGCCACGCCGGGTCATCACATTCAGATCCTGCGAGGCACCGCCCAGCAGCTGGCAGTCCAGCGCCACATCGCCTGAGAAGGCGAAGGGCTGCAGGCAGTTTTGCAGCAGGTGGTCCACGCTGCCATCGGCCGCTTGCAAATGCACGCCATCACCGCCGAGCAAGGTGATGATGCGGTCGACGCCGGCAAAGGCCGAGAACGGCCCGCTGCTGGCAATTTGCGCAATGCTGATGCGCCAGACGAAACTGTCGATACTTGCGCCAGGCGGCCAGCACAGCACCTCCTGGGTGGTGCCGCCGCCGTTCTTCCATGGCGTAGCGGGCAGCGCGCTGCTGCTGAAAAATTGCATGCTCATAGCTACCCGTTTATTGCTTGGTCAACACGGCCTGCAAAAAGCTGCGCGTGCGCTCCTTGGTCGGGTTGCTGAAGATGGTCTGCGGGTCACCGGCTTCGATGATGCCGCCGCCATCCATGACGACAACCACATCGGCCACTTCCTTGGCAAAGCCCATTTCATGGGTCACCACCATCATGGTCATGCCTTCGGCGGCCAGCATCTTCATCACCTGCAGCACCTCGCCCACCAGCTCGGGGTCGAGCGCCGAGGTCGGCTCGTCAAACAGCATCACCTTGGGCCGCATGGCCAGCGCACGCGCAATGGCCACGCGCTGCTTTTGTCCGCCCGAGAGGCTGGCCGGCATCGCATCGGCCTTGTGGGCCAGGCCCACTTTTTGCAGCAGGTCATGCGCCAGCGCATCGGCATCCTTGCGGCTGAGGCCATGGAGCTTGCGCGGGCCCAGGGTCACGTTGTCCAGCACCGACAGGTGCGGGAACAGGTTGAAGGACTGGAACACCATGCCCACCTCTTCGCGCAGCGCGTTGAGGGCCTTCTCGGGCAGCATCTGGCCGTCCTGCACCAGGGTGCGGCCACAGATCTCGACACTGCCGCCTTGCGGCACTTCCAGGCCATTGCAGCAGCGCAAGAAGGTGCTCTTGCCCGAGCCGCTGGGGCCGATGACGACCACCACTTGTTGGGGCTTGACATCGAAGTCGATGCCGTCGAGCACCACATGCGTGCCATAGGCCTTGCGCAGGCCACGGATGCGGACCATGGATTCGGAATTCAACGGAGCTGCGGTCATTGCACCATGCCTCCAGCGCGCATGCGCTTTTCAAAATGGCGCAGTGCCAGGGTGGTCACGCCGGTCAACACAAAATAAATCACGGCAATCGCCAAATACACTTCCAGCGAGCGGTAGGAGACGCTGATGATCTTCTGGCCCTGGTGCATCACATCGTGGATGGTGAGCAGCGAGACCAGTGCCGAGTTCTTGATCAGCGCAATGAACTCATTGCCCAGCGGCGGAATCATGCGCACGATGGCCTGGGGCAGGATCACCGAGGCCATGGCCTGGCCGGACGACATGCCAATGGAGCGCGCTGCCTCCATCTGGCCGCGATCGATGGACTGGATCGCGCCGCGCACCACCTCGGACACATAGGCGCCCGAGTAGATGCCCAGGCCCAGCACGCCGCAGGCAAAGGCCGGCAGCATGATGCCGAACTGCGGCAGGCCGAAGAACAGAATGAACAGCTGCACCAAGAGCGGCGTGCCCCGGATGACGGCCACATAGGCCGTGCAGATGCCGTAGATGATCCTGTTCTTGGGGTTGAGCCGGCCAATGCCGATCAGCAAGCCCATCACGCAACCCAGCACCAGCGCTGCGGCCGTGATCTCCACCGTCACCGCTGCACCGCGCAGCAGATCGGGCCACCCTGCCCAGACGGGCGAAAAATCCAAATCCATAGTCAATCCTGTCGTCTCATATCAGCGCACTGCCTGGGCAGCGCGCTGCGGCACCCTTGCCTATTACTTGCTGCTGGGGAACCACTTGTCCACGATGGCCTTGTAGCCACCGTCGGTCTTGAGCTGCTCCAGTGCCTTGTTCACGGCGGCGGTCAGCTCGGGCGTGTCCTTGCGGATGGCCATGCCGTATTCCTCGGTGGTGATCTGCTCGGCCAGCACCTTCATGCCGCCACGGGTGCGGTTGTACTGGAAGGCGGCGGGCTTGCCGGTCACAGCGGCATCGGCGCGGCCGATATCCACCAGGTTGAACATTTCCTGGTTCTTTTCCACCTCGACGCGCTGCACCTTGGGGAAGTGCTCGGTCAGGTAGCCCACCGACTTGGTGCCCACCTGCACCGACACCTTCTTGCCGTCCAGATCGCTGAGCTTGGTGATGGGGCTGCCTTCCTTGACCATGGCCACCAGGCCACCGGCGTAGTAAGGCTGGGTAAAGTCCACCACCTTCTTGCGCTCATCGGTGATGTAGATGGCCGAGACGGCCATGTCGTAGCGCTTGGCGATCAGACCGGGCACCAGGCCCTTGAAGTCGATATCCACCCATTCGACCTTCTTGCCCATCTTGGCCGCAACGGCCTCGACGAGCTCGACGTCAAAACCGGTCTTCTTGCCGTTCTCGACAAATTCCATGGGCGGGAAGGTGGCATCAGTGGCCACGCGCAGCACATTGCTCTGGGCAAAGGCAGCGCCTGCACCACAGGCCAGGGCGATCAAAGAGGTCTTCAAGACCAGGCGGCGGAAGTTCATGGGAGAGTCCTTTTTCAATTCAAGTACCAAGCAAAATCTCAATGTCATCCAGCCAGACTGCGGGAGATGCGGGCTGCCGCTGCCAAGGTGGCCTGCACCAGCTGGGCTTGCTGGTGCTGCACACGCTGGTGGGGTGCCATCAGGCTGAGCGCTGCCACGGCGCGGCGGCCGCTGGCAAACACCGGCGCGCTGCAACCCCAGACACCGGCATCGACCTGGCCCACCGTGGTGATATAGCCCTGCGTGCGCAGCTCCTGCAGCTCGGCAGCAGCTTCGGCGCGGGCGGGGCTGCCTTCGCCATAGTGCTGGTTCAGCAGCGCTTCGCGTTGCACAGCGGGCAGGTAGGCCAGCACACACTTGGCCGATGCCCCGACCTTCAGCGGCACGCTGCTGCCCTTGTCAAAGGAGCAGCGCAGCGACAGCGGGCTTTCCACCATGTCCAGGCACACGGCCTGGCCATTGGCTGCCACCAGCAGGCCTGCGCTCTCCTGGGTTTGCTGCGACAGCTGCACCAGCACAGGGCGGGCCACATGCACCAAATGGGAGCCATCATCAAAGCCACGCGCCAGCTGCAGCCCCAGCGGCCCGGGCGCATACAGCGCACCGCTGTCAGCCACAAAGCCAAAGCGCTTGAGGCGCGCGAGCTGCCGGTACAGGCTGCTGCGGGGCAAACCCGTGCCCTGCATCAGCTCGTTGGCCGACAGCGGCCGCCCGGCGCAAGCCAGAACCGCCAGCACCTGCAGCACCCGGTCAGCCGCCGACACCTCGGAACCCGGGGTATCCGCTGCCGCACGCTCGCTGACCAACAACTCTGAAGCATCCATTTGCAATTCCCATTCCTCGGGACTAGTGACAATGAAGATCTTGCAAGATCAATGCCAGAATTGTCGAATTGCTCTTTGAATAAGCACCTAGCGCAAACCCTAGGTCGGAATTGAATGGCGAATTCAATTCCCAATCAATGGGAATTAAAAATGTAAAAGGCCCCAGCGTGGTGCGGTGCTGGGCGCGCAGGCGAGCGCCACCACTGGCATGCAGGGTGCTGGGCTTGGGGGAATGAGGGTATGGGGAGAGTGGCAGGCCTGAGGTGAGGCCGCCGTGGCATCAGCGCGGACTCAGCGCCTGGTCAGCACACAGGCTGCCATCAAAGCGCGGCCAGATAACCCAAAGCCGCCAACGGCGCCGTCTCGGCGCGCAGCACGCGTGGGCCCAGGGTGACGGGCGCAAAGCCGTGGCCGCGCGCCAGTGCTTCTTCTGCGGGCGACAGGCCGCCTTCCGGGCCAGACAGAAAGACCAGGGGCTGGCTGCCCGCTTGCTGCACCGCCTGGGCCAGCGGCTGCGTGCCCTCGGCCAGCGACAGCACCAGGCGCTGCGCATCGGCCAGGCCGCCGGCCTTGATCCATTGCGCCAGGTCCAGGGGTGCATGGATGCGCGGCACCTGATTGCGGCCACATTGCTCGCAGGCGCTGGCGGCAATCGCCTGCCAGCGCTCCTGGCGCTTGGTGGCGCGGTCGCCCTTGAGGCGGGTGACCGAGCGCTCGGCCTCCAGCGGCGTGATGCTGGCCACGCCCAGCTCGGTCGCCTTCTCCACCAGCCATTCCATGCGCTCGCCCGCGGTAATGCCGGCCAGCAGGTGCACGGCACGGGCCGCTTCGCGCTCGATGGCCGTGTGGCCCTCGATCTGCACGGTCACATGGCTGCGGCCCATTTGCACAATGCTGGCGTCGTATTCGCCGGCAGCTGCGCCCGCCTCGCCGTTGAACAGGGTGATGTGCTCGCCAGGCTGCATGCGAAACACCTGCACATGGCGCGCTGCCTCGGGCGGCAGATCCAGGGTGGCGCCTACGCGCAGTTCAACAGGGCAATAAAAACGGGGCATGGGGATTGGTCAAAGTGGATGGCGGTTAGGGGCTAGAGCTTCGGGTCAGGGCCTTAGCCCCGGCCCATCATCCAGCCGCCTTGCTCCTCGATGCCTTCGACCTCATGGATCAGGCGCATCAGCGGCACCAGCTCGCGGTAGCGCGAGGCCGTCGCACGGATGTAGTGGAGAAAGCGGGGCGCATCGGCCAGGTAGCGCGGCTTGCCGTCGCGCAGGGTCAGGCGGGCAAAGATGCCTGCGACCTTGAGGTGGCGCTGGATGCCCATCCATTCGACCGCACGGTAGAAGTCACCAAAATCCGCGCCAAAGCCCGAGGGGCTGTCGGCACCCAGCAGGCCCGCCTTGCGCGCCTTTTCCCAGTAGCGGATGGTGATGTCCACCACAAAATCCTCTTCCCAGCTGATGAAGGCATCGCGCATCAGGCTGGCGATGTCATAGGTGATGGGGCCGTAGAGGGCGTCCTGGAAATCGAGCACGCCCAGCGGCGCGCCAGCAGTGGGCGGCACCATCAGGTTGCGCATCATGAAGTCGCGGTGCACAAAGACGCGCGGCACCGACAGGTTCTGCGCCACGATGGCGTCAAAGGCGTTCTTGAGCACCACCTGCTGCTTATCGCTCAGCTGCACCTGGCGGTGCTGGGCGATGTACCAATCAGGGAACAGCTGCAGCTCGCGGCGCAGAATGGCCTCGTCATAGACCGGCAGCACGCCTTCACGCGATGCCTTCTGCCAGTCGACCAGGATATCGACCGCCTGCATGTACCACTGGTAGGCGGCCTGGGAATCGGGCGGCTGCAGCTTCTCGATCACCGTCTGCGTGCCCAGATCGGACAGCAGCATAAAGCCATGGGCGGCATCCCAGTCCAGCACTTGGGGCGCATTGAGGCCAGCCTCGGCCAGCAACGCCTGCACTTTCACAAAGGATTCGCTGTTTTCCTTGTCCGGCGGCGCATCCATGATGATGCGGGTGCCACCCTGCAGGTCGTCCACCCGCAAATAACGGCGAAAGCTGGCGTCGGCCGAGGCCAGGCGAACGCTCTCGGCCCGCAGGCCATGGCGGGCCGCTACCGCTGCCAGCCATTGGTCGAACTGCGCGGCCCGGGCTGCATCGGCCCATGCGACGGGGGTAACGCCCTGTAAAGATTGCTTGGCGCTGTCAGGCTGGGGTGCTACAGAAGCTGCAGCAATAGGGTCAGACATGGGGGAAATAGGATGGCTCATGGATAATGCAGATTCTACAAAGCCCTGCCGCCCGGCTGGGCCCCAGATCCCGATCCGTGTGCATGTATGCACCGCAGATGCACAGGCCAGTGGCTATTTCCCATGGATATTCACGCTTTCACCGATGTGGCGCCCGCCTCGCCCCGCCCTGCTGGCGCCGCCGCAGGGCTGCATGCGCGCGCAAAGACCAACACATCGCCCCGCACCTTGTCCCTCACCCCACTCCGCTTTTCCCCCACGGCCATTGCCCGGCTGTGCATGGCCATGCTCTGGGCCTCGCCCGCACTGGTGCTGGCCCAGGCGCCCGCTGCTGGCGACGACGCTGGCCTGGTGCTGCGCTCCAGCCCTCGCCTGCAAGAGAGCCTGGGCTCCGAGCAGCGTGGCAAGATGCCCGTCTACTTGGAAGGCGATGAGCTCACCGGCCAGACGGCGGACATGACCACCGTCACCGGCAATGCCAGCCTGCGCCGCGCCGACACGATGATCCGTGCCGACCGCCTGCGCTTTTACGAGCCCAGCAACACCGCCTATGCCGATGGCAATGTGCACATCAACCGTGCGGGCAGCGTGTTTGACGGCACCGAGCTGCAGATGCAGCTCGATTCGAACGAGGGTTTCTTCAAGGACGCCAACTACCGCCTGTTGCCCAACAACGGCTACGGCGTGGCATCGCGCGTAGATTTCATCGACCGCGAGCGCTCGGTCGTGCATGACGGCACCTACACCACCTGCCAGCGCAACGATGAAGCCAGCTGGCAGCCGGACTGGATCATCCGTGCTGAAAAAATCAGCATCGACAACCTCGAAGAGGTCGGTGTGGCCGAGAATGGTGTGCTCGAATTCAAGGGCGTGCCGATCATTCCCATCCCCAAGATGAGCTTTCCCTTGTCGGAAAAGCGCAAATCAGGCCTGCTGCCGCCCACCATGTCGCTCGACAGCGACAGCGGCTTCACGTACGCCCAGCCTTACTACTGGAATATTGCACCCAACCGCGATGCCACCATCACGCCCACGGCCATGGTCAAGCGTGGCCTGGCGCTGGGCGGTGAGTTCCGCTACCTGGAGCCCACCTACAGCGGAACCCTGGCGGGCCTCTACATGCCAGGCGACCGCCTGCGCGACCGCGACCGCTGGTCCTGGCTGTGGATGCACACCGGCAGCCTGGATACGCCCATTGGCGGCCTGGGGCTGAATATCAACGCCAAGCGCGTGAGCGATTCGGACTACTGGCGCGACTTCCAGGGCAACAGCTACAAGCTCAATGAGCGCCTGCTCAACAGCGAAGCCTCGGCCAGCTGGTCGCGCGACGACCACAGCCTGCTGCTGCGTGCGCAGAAGTGGCAGACACTTCAGGATCCGCTCTCGCCGATCGTGCCGCCGTACGACCGCATGCCCCAGCTGCAGTACCGCTACACGCCACAGAACCTGCCGCTGGGCCTGGAGGGCTCGATCGAGGCCGATGCCACGCGCTTCCGTGCCGACACCAGCCTGCTCAACCAGCCCAATGCCGACCGGGGCTATATCCAGGCCGAGCTGAGCCGCCCCTTTATTGCGCCGCAGGGTTACATCACGCCCAAGCTGATGCTCAACACCCGGCACTACAACTTTGACAACTCGGGCCTGTCCACCGTCAGCAGCGCCAGCGTCACGGTACCCACCGTCAGCCTGGACACCGGGTTGAACTTTGAGCGCACGACGCGCCTGTTTGGCCGCAACCTGATCCAGACGCTGGAGCCGCGCGCCTTCTACACCTATACGCCCTACCGCGACCAGAGCATGATCCCGGTCTACGACACGGCGCCGTATGACTTCAGCTTTGCGACCATCTTCAGCTCGAACTCGTTCAGCGGCTATGACCGCATTGCCGACAACAACATGCTGACCGTGGGCGCTACTACGCGCTTTCTTGATGCCGAGACCGGCGCCGAGGCCGCGCGCTTTGGCATCGCCCAGCGCCTGCGTTTCTCGGACCAGCAGGTGGTCATGCCCAATGCCAATTCGGTCAACGAGCGCTGGTCGGACATCATGCTGGGCGCCGGCATCAACTGGACGCCCAAGTGGGGCTTTGACACCACGGTGCAGTTCAACCCGGACAGCGGACGCTCGGTGCGCTCGACCATGCAGGCGCGCTACAAGCCCGGCGACTACAAGACCCTGGCACTGGCCTACCGCTACCAGGCGCAGAACAGCGAGCAGATGGACCTGGGCTGGCAGTGGCCCGTCAATGAAATCTTCGGCTCCGGGGGCAAAAAAGCCAAGGGCGAAGGCCGCTGGTACACTGTGGGCCGCCTGAACTACAGCATGCGCGACAAGAAACTGGTGGACTCTGTGGTCGGTGTGGAATACGCCGGCTGCTGCTGGAGCAGCCGCATTGTGCTGCAGCGCTTGCAGAACTCGCTGGTGCAGTCCAACACCAAGCTGCTGTTCCAGATGGAATTTACCGGCCTGACCAAACTTACCCTGGGCGCTGATCCGCTGGCCAGCATGCGCGAAAACGTGCCCGGCTACCAGTCTCTGCCCAGCGGCAACGGCGCTGCAGTACCTAGCCGTTTCAGCAATTACGATTGAAGCACTCCCTGACCATGAAACAACGCATTCTCTCTTTGAGCGTGGCCTGCAGCCTGGCTTTGCTCGCTGGTGCCAGCGCAGCGCAAGGCTTCAAGACGAACGACAACGCATCCGCCGGTATGCGGGCACCAGGCGCAGGCCTGACCACCCCGACGGCTGTGCCTTCGGTGGCCATCCCCGCTGCCTCGCTGGCCCAGCGCAGCAGCAATGCCCCGCGTTCTGCAGACTTCATCGTCGCGGTCGTCAATTCCGAGCCGGTCACCAATGTCGAGGTACAGCAGCAGTACGAGCGCCTGCGTGCCCAGGCCGAGGCCAACAACATGCCGGCTGAGGCCGCGCGCCGCCAGGCACTGGAGATGCTGATTGGCCAGAAGATCCAGCTGCAGATGGCTGCCGAGCGCAACATCACGGTGGACAACTTCGCCGTGCAACAGGCCGAAGAGTCCGTCGCGCGCCAGAACAGCATGACCATGCCCGAGCTGCGCCGCCGCCTGGCCAGCGAAGGCATTCCAGAGGAGCAGTTCCGCGCCGACCTGAAAAAGCAGCTGGTGATCCAGAAGCTGCGCGAGGCCGAGGTCGACTCCAAGGTACGCGTCAGCGACCTGGAGATCGACCAGTACCTGCGCGAGCAGAAGGCCAAGGCAGGCCTGGCCGGCGCTGCCACCCAGCTCAACCTGGGCCATATTCTGATCACGGTGCCGGAAAACGCCAGCGAAGACCAGGTCAAGCAGCTGCAGGCCAAGGCCCAGCAGGCGGCCGACAAGATCCGCGCGGGCGAAGACTTCAATGCGGCCGTGGCCGAGTTCTCCGATGTGCCCGACGGCAAGGGCGGCGGCGCGATGGGACTGCGTCCTGCGGACCGCTATCCCGAACTGTTCGTCAAGGCCACCCAGTCCACCGCACAAGGCGCGATTGCCGGCCCGGTGCGCTCGCCCGCGGGCTTCCACATCCTGAAGGTGCTGGAGAAGACCAGCGGTGAAGTGCCCGCCATCGTCACCCAGAGCCACGCACGCCACATCCTGCTGCGCCCCAGCCCCCAACTGAGCGAAGCCCAGGCCGTGGAGCGCCTGCAAGACTACCGCCGCCGTGTGCTCGCCCAGCAGGACACCTTTGAAGACTTGGCCAAGCGCTACTCGGAAGACGGCAGCGCCAAGGAAGGCGGCGATCTGGGCTGGGCCAGCCCGCGCAAGTTCGTGCCTGAGTTCGAAGAAGCACTCAACGCGCTGCAGCCCGGCGAGATCAGCCAGCCCATTGCCAGCCGCTTTGGCATCCACCTGATCCAGCTGCTCGAGCGCCGCGAAGCCAAGCTCAACCAGCGCGAGCAGCGTGACATGGTGCGCTCCATCGTGCGCGAGAACAAGCTCGAGCAGGCCTTCAGCACCTGGGCGCAAGAAGCCCGTGCGCGGGCCTATGTGGAATACCGCGACCCGCCCCAGTAACAGCCCAGCCGCCTGATGCGTGCGATGACCCTGCCCTGCGCTGTGGCGCTGCGGCGGTGTCATCATCGGCCCAGGCCTGCCAACCCAAGAGCGGTGCTTTCGCACCGCTTTGTCATTGCATGAAACACATTCCCCGCAAGCGCTTTGGCCAGAATTTTCTGACCGATCGCGCCGTCATCGACGCGATTGTCGACGCCATCAACCCGCAGCCCGGCCAAACCGTGGTCGAGATCGGCCCCGGCCTGATGGCGCTGACCCAGCCGCTGGTCGAGCGACTGGGCAAGCTCAGCGTGATCGAGCTGGACCGTGACCTGGCCGTGCGCCTGCGCAGCCATCCGCAGCTCGATGTGGTCGAGTCCGATGTGCTGAAGGTGGACTTCCGCGCGCTGGCCCAGCGCCTGGGCGTGGCCAAGCTGCGCGTGGCCGGCAACCTGCCCTACAACATCTCCAGCCCCATCCTGTTTCACCTGCTCGAACAGGTTGATGTGGTCGAAGACCAGCACTTCATGCTGCAAAAAGAGGTGATCGACCGCATGGTGGCCGCACCAGCCACTTCGGACTACGGCCGCCTCACCGTCATGCTGCAGTGGCGCTATGCGATGGAGAACGTGCTGTTCGTGCCGCCCGAGAGCTTTGACCCGCCCCCCAAGGTCGACAGCGCCGTGGTGCGCATGGTCCCGCGCGCGCAACCCGCCCAGCTCGATGCCAAGCTGCTCGAAGAGCTGGTGCGCGTGGCCTTCAGCCAGCGCCGCAAGATCTTGCGCAACACCCTGGGCAAATGGCTGGAGGAAAAAGGCTACAGCGGCAGCTTTGATCTGCAGCGCCGGGCCGAGGAAGTACCGGTTGCCGAATACGAGCAAGCGGCTGCCAGCCTGTCGGCACCTACGGGCGCCTGAGCGCTGCGGGATTGAAGCAGCCCAACCCATAAGCAAAACGCCCGGCGCAAGCCGGGCGTTTTTTCTTGGAGATCAGCAAGCCGATCAGAGGAAAGAGTAGAAGCAGCGAAAAGGCACCTTGCGCTCGGCCCAGTACTCTGCGGCATCGCGGAACACGTCCAGCAGCTGCTCGCGCGCTTCGCGGTCAAACTTCATGGCCGTAGGGATCTGGTCCAGCACCACGACAAAGCCGGGTTGGGGACCGCTCTTGTGCAAGGGGTCGGTCAGGCAGTCGAACAGCGCATCGAAGTTCTTGCCATAGTGCGACGGAAAATAAAACTGCATGCCAATCAGCTCGAGCACATCGGCCTTGGACAGAGCGTGCGCCAGATTGGCGTACAAAAAGTGCTGCCCCAGGTTCTGGGCTGCATCACGCAGGTCTTCCAACCGGTAGGCGCGAATGGCCTGCACGATATTGGGACGCACGAAACGCAGCGATGTATCTTGTACCTGACGAAGTGGAGTGTCCATCTCCGTTGCTCTTTCCATTAGCATTTTTTAAAAACCACACCCCATCCCTGGAGCTCATTGGGCATTGTTGACTTAGCACATCACTCTGCGCAAGACATCTCTTGCGGAAAAGCGACATAGGAGGAATCTGACTGGCTAATTCACAATACGCCGAAAGCTGCTGTAGTGATCCTGGGTGTAGTAGCAAGTATCGGGCATTGTGGCGACCTGGCCACCACAAATAATGCGACGCGCCCCGCGATCGCGGGAACCGGGTGTCTTGACGGTGTATTCCCGGTAGTACCCACGCTGCTGCCTGGGCAGTATGCGTTCGCGGTTACCAAATACCGAGCCGTCCTTGTCATAGGGAAAAGGGCCGCCTTCGAAGATCAGCGCATAGGTCTTGCGGCCTTGCGGCGGCAATTCGGCGACAGCCACCACGGGCCCGTCGAATGCGGAAGGCCCGCTGCCACGGGCCTGAACCCCAGGCGGCAGCACAGCCATCACCGCAGCAAGCACACCAGCCTTCACAGACGAGCGGGCCAGAAAACCCCATGCTTTGAGCATCAACAACACCTTTCAGAACTGCGGCGTCACCGCAAGTTCAGCCGGTCAGTGTGACGGATTGCCCCCCAAAATGCAAGAAGCCTGCCCAAAATTTGAGCAGGCTTCTCAGTATTTTACAGGCTCAGGTCAGGCTGCATTCGCCCAATAGCGCTGTAAATACGCCTATCAGCGCGCAAAATTTGCATCTGCAACGGCAACCGCTGTCATGTTGACGATACGACGCA
>NZ_JAJNCT010000009.1:0-468609 GCF_021026195.1 Comamonas koreensis | reverse complement strand
GGCGATATTGCCGCCTGCCGCTGTTTTGAGCAGGTTGTAGCTGATATTGGCCGCATCGATATTGGGCAGCACCAGCAGATTGGCGTTACCGACCAGCGGGCTCTCGGGCATGATGCTGGCGCGCTGCTTCTGGTCAATGGCCACATCACCGTGCATTTCGCCATCCACTTCCAGCCAGGGGGCCTGGATGCGCAGCAGCTCCAGGGTCTGGCGCATCTTGACGGCGCTGGGCTGGTTGCTGGAGCCAAAGTTCGAGTGCGACAGCAGCGCGGCCTTGGGCTTGATGCCAAAGCGCATCATCTCCTCAGCCGCCATGATCGTGATCTCGGCGAGCTGCTCGGCCGTCGGGTCGTAGTTCACATGGGTGTCGACCAGGAAGACCTGGCGCTCGGGCAGCAGCAGGCCGTTCATGCAGGCGTAGGTGGCGGTGCCGGCACGCTTGCCGATCACCTGGTCGATGTAGTGCAGGTGGATGGCGGTGTTGTTCCAGGTGCCGCAGATCAGGCCATCGACCTCGCCCTTGTGCAGCAGCATGCAGCCGATCAGGGTCAGGCGGCGGCGCATTTCGATCTTGGCGATCGGCACCGTCACGCCCTTGCGCTCGGCCATGCGGTGGTAGGACTGCCAGAAATCGCGGTAGCGGTCGTCATGCTCGACGTTCACCACATCGTAGTCCGTGCCTTCCTTCAGGCGCAGGCCAAACTTCTCGATGCGCTGGGCAATGATGGCGGGGCGGCCGATCAGAGTGGGGCGCGCCACGCGTTCGTCCACCACAATCTGGGCCGCACGCAGGATGCGCTCTTCCTCGCCCTCGGCATAGGCAATGCGCTTTTTCGCTGCGCGCTTGGCCGCCATGAAGATGGGCTTCATCGCCGTGCCGGAGGCGTAGACAAAAGTCTGCAAGTGCTCACGGTAGGCATCCATGTCCTGGATCGGGCGCTCGGCCACGCCGCATTCCGCTGCCGCCTGCGCCACGGCTGGCGCAATCTTCATCATCAGGCGCGGGTCAAACGGCTTGGGGATCAGGTACTCGGGGCCAAACGACAAATCCTGGCCGGCATAGGCATTGGCGACCTCTTCGGTCTGCTCGGCCTGGGCCAGGTCGGCAATCGCGTGCACCGTGGCGATTTCCATCTCGGTGGTGATGGTCGTTGCGCCGCAATCGAGTGCACCCCGGAAGATGTAGGGGAAGCACAGCACGTTGTTGACCTGGTTCGGGTAGTCCGAACGGCCGGTCGCCATGATGATGTCGTCACGCACCGCCTTGGCGTCTTCCGGCGAGATCTCGGGGTTGGGATTGGCCAGCGCAAAGATGATGGGGCGCACCGCCATGCGCTGCACCATATCGGGCTTGAGCACACCGCCCGCCGACAGACCCAGGAACACATCGGCGCCGTCAATCACCTGCGACAAGGTACGCTTGTCGGTTTCTTGCGCGAAAAGCTCCTTATCTTCGTCCATCAGCTCGGTACGGCCCTTGTAGACCACGCCAACGATGTCGGTAACCATCACGTTTTCGCGCTTCAGGCCAATCTCCAGCAGCAGGTTCAGGCAGGCCAGCGCTGCCGCGCCCGCACCCGAGGCCACCAGCTTCACTTCTTCAATCTTCTTGCCTGCGACCTTGAGCGCATTGACCATGGCCGCGGCCACGGTGATGGCGGTGCCATGTTGGTCGTCATGGAAGACCGGGATCTTCATGCGCTTGCGCAGCTCGCGCTCCACATAGAAGCATTCGGGCGCCTTGATGTCTTCCAGGTTGATGGCGCCAAACGTCGGCTCCAGTGCGGCGATCACTTCCACCAGCTTCTGGGGGTCTTTTTCGTTGATTTCGATGTCAAAAACATCGACACCGGCAAACTTCTTGAACAGAACGCCCTTGCCTTCCATCACCGGCTTGGAAGCCAGCGCGCCGATGTCGCCCAGGCCCAGCACAGCGGTGCCGTTGGAGATGACGGCCACCAGGTTGCCCCGGCTGGTGTACTTGAAAGCAGCAGCCGGGTCCTTGACGATCTCTTCGCAGGGTGCGGCAACGCCGGGCGAATAGGCCAGCGCCAGGTCATGCTGGTTGGCCATGGGCTTGGTGGCAGCAATCGCCACCTTGCCGGGGCGGGGAAACTGGTGGTACTCCAGTGCGGACTGGCGCAGCAGTGCGCGCTTGTCCAAAGCAGCGGGGGTTGAATTCTTCTCAGTCATGGCGGTCTCCGGCATCACGCAGCGTTCACTACGAAAAACAGCTGGAACATGCTGCCTTCTGCATGCATGTCCCAACCGTGTGTCCAAGGCCCTGAACGGCTTCCCAATCGCCGGCAGCGACGGATCGTATACAAGGCACGCTCCATTCTAGGCGCAGGCTAAAAATCAAGTATTCCAGTCGCCGACTAGAACTATGAAAATGATTTATAGCTTTTTCCAGTTAGCGCATAGATTGCGTAAAGCCTGCACCCTCTCGCAGAAGCCAAGGTCTACAATGGCAAACGTTTGCGCTTTATAGGCTTTGCAAGGCCTCATTTGTCATGGATTTAATGCTGCTGGTCGTTCTCATCCTGGGCGTGAGCTTTGTGCTCCGCACCAAGGCCCAAAAGCAGCGCATCGCCTTGTTGGCCCAATATTTGCGTAATTACGACATCGAGAAGCTGATGGAGCGCCTGGTCAGCAGCTATATGCGTGCGCTGGACGAGAAGGACAGCAGTCGCCAGCAGCAAATCTGGGAGCTGCAGGCCTCGGTGGAAAACAGCCTGGCCAGCCAATTCAGCAGCTTTGCCGACACCCTGGCCAAGGCCCCTGAGCCCGCCAATGGCGCCACCTTCAAGATCAGCACCCAGGCCTTCTACTTTCCGTTCTCGCACCTGCTGGAAAAGGCAATGGGCAACCGCCATTCCTTTGACCTGCGCACTGCCATCCGCCTGCATGCCGACGGCATTGCCCGCGTGGTCGCCAACACCGCCGGCCGCAGCCCCAAGGACCGCGCCTTCACCTTGCTGGCAGAGATGTATTTGATGCAGCACACCTGCCACTGGTACTGCAAATCCAAACCCGTCGCGTCCGCGCGCATGCAGTTGCGCAACCAGACCACCTATGAGCAGGTCATTCAGAGCGTGTCGCCCGAGACGCGCAATGCCTATCTGGCGCTGCTGGGCGAGCGCTGATGTCCGCCATTGGCTGACACCTGGGCGCAGCGCCAGCGGCGACAATCAGCGGATTGACACCACCAACCCAGGGAAAGCCCATGCCAGCCATTCCAACCCGCCTTGCCGCCCTGGCAGCCGTTGTTGCCACCACCAGCCTGCTCAGCGCCTGTGACGAGCGTCCCGGACCGATGAAGCCCATCTCCGGCACCGTAGCGGCATCGCGCCAGCCCCTGCCTGACAAGCCACTGTTCAACGCGCCCATTGTGGACACGCACTCGGTGCTGCCCCACGCCAAGGCCGACAAACACGATCCACTGCCCCCGGCTGTGCCGCTGGCCTCTGCCGACGACCCCAAGACCTCCAACGGCGGCACGACGGCTGAAGGCGGCAGTGTGAACCCCTCTGCCGGCATGGGCGCCGTCATCACCGACAGCAAGGGCGCGCAGCACGAAGCGGATGGCAAGCCCTAAGGCACAACCAGCTGTTCACGGGGGACGGCCGCCACATGGCCCATCAGGCACCATCCTTGCTAGCTAGCTGTTCATGACCTCAGACACCCACATGCCCGCGCTGATCCTGGAGGCCCGGCCTCTGACGGCGCACAACTTCTCGGCCTTTGGCACCGTTATTGGCCTGGCCGACCCGAGCCTGCCCAGCCAGCCCATCAACCAGGGCAACGCGCTGCGCTATGACCTGCTGCCCGATCTGCAGCTGACGGCACAAGGCGGCTGGCCCATGCTGGCGCTGTTCCGTGCGCAGGCGAGGCAGTTTCCGCTCATGGTGACCGAGGTGGAATGCCATGCGCTGGGCAGCCAGAGCTTTGTGCCACTGGGCACGCAGCGCTTTGTTGTGGTGGTGGCCGCTGCCGGCCCGGCCCCCAAGGCTGCGGATCTGCAGGCCTTTGTGACCGATGGCCGCCAGGGCATCGTGCTGGCACCCGGCACCTGGCACCATGCCCTGCTGGCCGTCGAGGGCGGTGATTTTGCCGTCATCGAGCGGCGCGCCGATGCGCTGGACTGCCGCTGCGAAGCAATCAGCGAGCCGCTGCAGGTCCGCCTGCCCGCGGACCTGGTCTAAGAACCTGCTCTAAAGCTCAAGCAGCGGCCGCCGCCAGCTGCTGCGCAATGGCAATCAAGCTGCGGTCCGTGCCTGCCGGGCCCAGCAGCGAGATACCCAAGGGCGCACCATTGCGGCTGGCCAGCGGCAGCGATATCTGCGGAAAGCCGGACAACCCGGCCAGGCACAGCATCTGCACCGCCTGGTTGCGGTAGACCTCCAGCGATGTCTCGTCGGCCGTGCGCAGCGGCGCAATATCGGGCATGGTCGGCATCACCAGCACGCCATCGCTGCCCAGCACATCGGCCAGATGCTGGCGGAAACGTGCACGGAACTGCTCGGCCTCCTCTACCTGCGCATCCGTCACCTTGCTCGACCAGTCAAAGCGCTCCTTCACACCCGGGCCCAGCACGGGCGCATAGCGGCTGATGAAGGCGCCATCGGTCATCCAGGCCTCGCGGCCCTGGATGTAGCGAAAGCTCCAGTACATCGCATCGAAAGAATCGAGCACCGCCGTGCAGTCCTGCGCGCGGCCCAGCAGCTGCGTGATCTGCTGCAGCGCGCCATCCCAGGCCGGGCGCACCGCGCTGTCCACCAGGCCCCAGACATCGCCGGGCATCAGCAAACGCGGGCGCGCAGGCAGCGGTGTGGTGTCGGGCGCCATCAGCACATCGGCCACGCGGGCAAAGGTCAGGGCATCGCGGGCAAACCAGCCGCAAGTGTCAAAGCTGTGGCACAGCGCCAGTGCCGATTCCAGGTTCACCCGGCCATGGGTGGGCCGTATGCCATACAGGCCGCAGTGGCTGGCAGGCGCACGCACCGAGCCGCCCGTGTCCGTGCCCAGCGCAAAATCGCAGAGCCGGCTCGACACCGCCGAGGCCGAGCCTGACGACGAACCACCGGTGATGCGCTCGGGCGCATTGCCATTGATCGGCGCGCCAAAGTGGGCGTTGTTGCCGTTCATCGAGAAGGCCAACTCATCGGTCACTGTCTTGCCAGCCAGCGCCGCGCCCGCATCCAGCAGCTTTTGCACCGTGGGCGCCGTCTGCGCCTTGATGCCGGACAGGGCCAGCAGCAGCGGGTTGCCGCCACCAGTCGGGTAGCCGGCAATGTCGAACAGGTCCTTCACCCCAAAGTACAGGCCGCTGAGCGGGCCGGTGCCCGCATGGCGCACAGGCACATCGGGGTAGGGAACAAAGGCATGGGCAGGGTCGTGCAAGGGCATGGTGGAGTCAGTCCTGGGCAAAAAGATGGAAATGCAGCGGCCTACGCGGCGGCCAGCACGTTGGGGGCATAGGCCGCCGCCGTTGCAGTGTGCACGCAGCGCGCCATATGGCCAGGCGCCAGCGTGACCGGCTCCGGCACCGCTTGCAGGCACGCGGCTGTGGCCAGCTTGCAGCGCGGTGCAAAGGCGCAGCCCGGCGGGATGGCGGTCAGATCGGGCGGCGCGCCGGCAATGGTCTGCAGCGGCTGGCCGCGCTCCATCGCGCCGTGCGAACGGCTTTGCAGCAAGGCCATGGTGTAGGGGTGGCGCGGGCTGCGGATCAGCTGCTCGGCCGTGCCCTCTTCGACAATCCGGCCGGCATACATCACCGCAATGCGGTCGGCCACTTCCACCGCTGCACCAATATCGTGGGTCACAAACACAATGCCTAGGCCCAGCTCACGCTGCAGCTCGCGCAGCAGCAGCAGGATCTGGATCTGCACCGTCGCATCCAGCGCGGTGGTGGGCTCGTCGGCCAGCAGCACCTGGGGGTTGCAGGCCAGGGCCAGCGCAATCATCGCCCGCTGGCGCATGCCGCCCGACATCTCATGCGGGTAGGCCTTGAGGCGCTGCTCGGGGCTGGGAATGCGCACCCGCTCAAACAGCGCCAGCGCACGCTGCTGCGCCTCGCTCTGGCTCACGCGCTCGTGCCGGCGTATGGCTTCCACAATCTGCGCGCCCACCGGGTAGACCGGGTCCAGCGCCAGCAAGGGGTCCTGAAAAATCATCGCGCAGGTCTTGCCGCGAAAGTCGTTGAGCGCGCCGCCGCGCAGCGCCAGCACATCCTGGCCCGCGACCTCGATCTGGCCCTTCATCGTGGTCTTGCGCTCAGGGTGCAGGCGCAGCAGGCTGCGCAGGGTCACGCTCTTGCCCGATCCGGATTCGCCAATCAGCGCAACCGCTTCGCCCTTGGCGACCGACAGGCTCACGCCGCTGACGGCCTGGACCACTTTCTTGCCGCTGGCAAACTGCACATTCAGGTCCTGGATCCGGACCAGGGGAGGAGAGGCTGTGTTCATCGTGGTGCTCCGGGTTCAGACGGCCAGCGCAGCAGCGGCGGCCAGGGGGTGGCCGCTGCCGGGCTCATGCACCAGGCAGCGCGCGGCATGGTGCAGCTGCACCGTGGTGACGGCCGGCACGGCCTGGGCACAGACCGGCGCCGCCTGCGGGCAGCGCGGGTGAAAGCGGCAACCGGTGGGCGGGTTGATGGGGTTGGGCGGGTCGCCTGCCAGTGGTGCCACCAGGGTGCGGTGGCTCGGGTCCATCGACGGCACCGACGACAGCAAGGCCTTGGTATAGGGGTGGGCCGGCGCGGCAAACAGCGCATCCGAGGGGCCGATCTCGGCCACCTGGCCCAGGTACATCACCATCACCCGGTCGCTGATGTAGTGCACCACGCCCAGGTCATGGCTGATGAAAACATAGGTCAGGCCGAACTCGCGTTTCAGGTCGGCCAGCAGGTTCAGCACCTGGGCCTCCACCGATTTGTCGAGTGCCGAGACCGCCTCGTCCAGGATCACCATGCGCGGCTGCAACGCCAGCGCGCGGGCAATGTTGATGCGCTGGCGCTGACCGCCCGAGAGCTCATGCGGGTAGCGCTCGGCAAAGCGGGCCGGCGCCAGGCCGACCCGGTCCATCAGGTGGTGGGCGCGGGCAACCGCCTCCTTGCGCGATACGCCATGCACCTGCGGGCCAAAGGCGATCGAGTCCTCGATCGTCAGGCGCGGGTTGAGCGAGGCATAGCTGTCCTGGAACACCATCTGCACCTGGCGGCGAAACTCCTTGAGGCTCAGGTCGCGCGAGCCCACCGTGCGGCCATCGAACACCAGCTCGCCGGCCGTCGGGTCCATCAGGTGCATCAACAGCCGCGCGGTGGTCGATTTGCCGCAACCGGACTCGCCGACCACGCCCAGGGTCTCGCCCTTGAGCACTTCGAAATCCACGCCATCGACCGCGCGCACCAGCTTGCCTTGCTTGAGCGGGAAATGCTTGGTCAGGCCGCGCACCGTCAGCAGCGGCTGGGCGGGGCCCCCCACATCGGCGGCCAGCGCGGCGGCCGGGGCTAAAGAAGAATGCTGGAGCATGGCTTAACCCTTGTTGTCCATGGCCGAGCGCAGGCCATCGGAGAGCAGATTGAAGGAGATGGAGGTGATGAAGATCATCAGCCCCGGCAAGGCCGCCACCCAAGGCTGGGTGTAGATGGCCGTGCGCAAGGTGTTGAGCATCAGCCCCCATTCGGGCTCGGGCGGCTTCACGCCCAGGCCTAGAAACGACAGGCCCGAGGCCAGGATCATCGACACCGCAATCAGGCTGGTGGCATAGACAAAGATGGGGCCCAGCACATTGCCCAGCACATGCACCCGCACGATGGTGAAAGCGCTGGCACCGGTGGCGCGCGCCGCCTCCACATAGTCGCGGTTGCGGGCCTGGGCCGTCACGCTCTCGGCCACCCGGGCGATCTGCGGGATGAAGACAATCGTCAGCGACACCAGCGAGTTGAAAATGCCCGCGCCCAGCGCGCCCGACAGCGCAATGGCCAGCAGCACCGAGGGGAAGGCATAGAACACGTCGATGGTGCGCATGATCACCGTGTTGGTGCGGCCACCGGCGTAGCCCGCCACAATGCCGATGCCCGTGCCGATCACAAAGGCCATCAGCACCGGGGTGATGCCCATGAACAGCGACAGGCGCGCGCCCATCATCAGGCGCGACAGCATGTCGCGGCCCAGCTCATCGCTGCCCAGCGGCAGGCCCGCCGTGCCAATGGGCTTGAGCCGCTTGAGCATGGAGGCCAGATAGGGATCGGACGGCGTGATCCAGGGCGCCAGCGCTGCCACTGCAATCAGCAGCAGGATGACGGCGGCCGCGCCCATGGCCACCGGGTCGCGCAGCAGGCGCTGCAGCACCGAGGACCAATAGCCGCGTGAGCGCTGGGCCGGCAGCGGCTGCACCTGGGCCGCTGCTGCATCGGGAAGGGTAAGACTGGTCATGGGGACGGAACCTCCGGGGGTCTGCGCTCAGCGGGCAATGCGGGGATCGAGCAGGGTCTGCACCACATCGATGATGAGGTTGAGCAGCACAAAGAAAACGGCCAGCACCAGGATGGAGCCCTGCAGCAGCGGCAAATCGCGCTGGAAGATGGCCTGGTTGAGCAGAAAGCCGGTGCCCGGCCAGGAGAACACGGTCTCGATCAGGATGGAGCCGCCCAGCAGGTAGCCCAGCTGCAGGCCCATCACCGCCAGCGCCGTGGGCGCTGCATTCTTCAGCACATGGCGGAAGATGCCCAGATGGCCCAGGCCCTTGGCCTTGAGGCCGAGGATGAACTCCTGGTCCAGCAGCTCGGCCACCAGCGCCCGCACGGTGCGCGCAATGATGCCCATGGGGATCACCGACATGGTGATGGCCGGCAGGATCATGAACTGCACATGCGCCCAGTCCCAGGCCCAGTCACCCGAACCGCCCGGCCCGGCGCCGGTGGCGGGCAGCCACATCAGCTGCGACGAGAAGACGATCACCATCACCATGCCCAGCCAGTAGTGCGGCACGCTGACGCCCAGCATCGACAGCATCGAGCAGCTGCGGTCCACCCAGGAGTTGCGGAAATAGCCCGCCACAAAGCCAAACAGGATGCCCAGCACAAAGCCGATCAACGTCGCCACCACGGCCAGGCGCAAGGTGTTGACCACGGCGGCCATCACCTCGGTGGTCACCGGCCGACTGGTGGCAATCGACTGGCCCAGATCGCCCTGCAGCGCGCGCCAGACCCAGCGCAGAAACTGCTCCGGCAAAGGGCGGTTGAAGCCATAGAGCTCGCGCATCTGGGCCTGCAGCTCGGCCGATGCATCGGCGGGCAAGACCGACACCAAGGGGTCCCCTGGCGCGATATGCACCAGGGCAAAGCACAGCAGGGCCACGCCCAGCATGATGGGCAGGGTATAGACAATGCGTCTGATCAGGTAGGCAAGCATGGCGGTTCAAAGGTTCGTGGGGGAGAGGCGGACCATGCGGGGTCGCACTGACGGGGCTGGGCCATCGGCCGCACCTGGCATGCAGCGGTGTCTCAGCACCCGTCTGCATGCCCGGCGCCGCCCGGCTTACTTCATCGTCATCGTCGCGATATCGATGAACCAGCTTTGCGGCTGCACCACGTTGCCGACCTTGGCCGACATCGCGCGCGGGCCTACGTCGTGGGCCACAAAGAGGAAAGGCGACTCATCGACCACCAGGGTGTGCAGCTCGGCCAGGGCCTTGTCGCGCTCCTTGGCATCAAAGGTGGTGCGGGCCTTGTCCACCACCGCATCGACCTGCTTGTTGCTGTAGAAGCCCCAGTTGTTGGACAGCGGCGGGAAAGACTTGGTGCTGACAAAGCGCACCATTGCAAAGAAGGGGTCCATGGTGGCTGCCGTCACATTGGTGGCGCTGGCCTTGTTAGCGCCCGGGTCCTTGGCGCCCAGGCGCCAGCCGGAGAACAGCGTGTTCCACTCCACCACATCGAACTCCACATCAAAGAAGCATTCCTTGAGGTTCTGCTGGATGAACTCGTTCATCGGCAGCGGCTGCATCTGGCCCGAGCCCGACGCGGAAGTCTGGATCTTCACCTTGATCGGCTTGCTGGCGCTGTAGCCGGCCTGGGTCATCAGCGCCTGCGCGGCCTTCACGTCGTACTTGATCTGAAAGCTCGGGCTGCCGCGCCAGGGGTGGCCGGGCTCAAAGATGCCGGTGGCCGGCTCCATCTGGCCGTTCAACAGCTGCTTCATGCTGGCGCGGTCCACGCACAGGTTGGCGGCATGGCGCACGCGCTTGTCCAGCCAGGGCGAGCCCTCGACAAACGAGAACTGCCATGGCCAGATGTGGGGCTGCAGGTTGGAATAGACCTTGAAGCCGCGTGCCTTGATCGCATCGAGCGCATCGGGCGCCGGCGCCTCGATCCAGTCCACCTGGCCGCTCATCAGCGCAGCGGTGCGCGAGTTGGCCTCGGGCAGCGGCAGCAGCACCACCTTGTCGATGGTCGGCGTGCGCTTGGGGTCCCAGTAGCTGGCGTTCTTCACCATCTCGAAGCGCTCACGCGGCACCAGGCGCGCGCCCTTGAACGGGCCGGTGCCCGAGGGGTCGGCAGCAAACGCCGTCCACGCAGCCTTGCTGCGCTCGGCCTTGCCGCTGACGGAGGCCGGCACTGCAGCCAGCTTCTTGGCCCAGTGCGCGGGCGAGGCCATGAACAGATTGCTCAGGTTGATCGGCAAGAAGGAATCGGGCTCGGTGGTGGTCAGCTCCACCGTCAGGTCATTGATCTTCCTGGCGGATTTGAGCGTCGGCATGCGCGATGCCGTCACGCCCACCTGGGCCGGGTCAAACTGCTCGGCCTCCTTGTCCAGCACCTTGTTCACGTTCCAGACCACGGCATCGGCATTGAAGGCGCTGCCGTCGTGGAACTTGACCCCGGGGCGCAGCTTGAACAGCCACTTGGTCTTGTCCTTGGCATCCACCTCCCACGAGAGCGCCAGGCCCGGCACCAGTTCGCTGGGCTTGTCGGCCTTGCTCAGGTCCCACTGGGTCAGCGCGTCATACATCGGAATGCCGGTGAAACGGTTGCCTTCAAAACCCTGGTCCGGCTGGCCCGAGGTGCGCGGGATATCGCCCGCAGTCATCGCAATGCGCAGCACCTTTTCCTGGGCCAGGGCAGCACCTGCGCCCAGCGCCAGGGTGACAGCCAGAGCCAGGCTTTTGAGCGCGGGACGGGAGACGGAGAAACCGGAAGACGCTTGCATCACAGGACCTTTCCAAGAAGTGGGGGATGACAAGTCCAAAGCAAGCTGCGTGCCACATCACACATATCGTTTATCGATACAAGTGATTGATTCATCGATATTTTTGGCATGCTTTATGCGAACGCTCTGCGCATTGTTCGCCTCACTTTCAGGAGTAACCGCATGACCCCCATAGACAGCCTGCGCATTGATGACAACCGCCTCTGGCAATCGCTGATGGCCCTGGCCCAGATAGGGGCCACGCCCAAAGGCGGCGTCTGCCGCATTGCCTTGACCGACGAGGACAAGGCCGGCCGCGACCAGGTGGTGCAGTGGTTCCGCGATGCGGGCCTGCAGGTGCGCGTCGATGAAGTGGGCAATGTGTTTGGCCGCCGCCCCGGCACCGACCCGCAGGCGCGCGCCGTGGCCACCGGCAGCCATATCGACACCCAGCCCACCGGCGGCAAGTTCGATGGCAACTACGGCGTGCTCGCCGGGTTGGAGGTGGTGCGCACGCTCAACAGCCACGGCATCCAGACCGTTGCGCCGCTGGAAGTGGCCTTCTGGATGAACGAGGAAGGCACGCGCTTCACGCCGGTGATGATGGGCTCTGGTGCATTTGCGGGAATTTTTGGTGCAGACCACATCCGCTCGCAACAAGATGGTGCAGGCCTTACTGTCGGCGAGGAGCTGGCCCGCATCGGCTACCTGGGCGATGTGGCCTGTGGCGATGTACCCGGTGGCGCCTTTGCCGCCTACTTTGAAGCGCATATCGAGCAAGGCCCGGTGCTCGAAGCCTATGACAAGCCCATCGGAATCGTCAGCGGCGCGCTGGGCCAGCAGTGGTATGACGTGACCGTCACCGGCATGGACGCCCATGCCGGCCCCACGCCGATGAACCTGCGCCATGATGCGATGCTGGCTGCTGCCCGCATGGTCGATGCCGTCAACCGCATCGCGCTGGACCAGGCGCCGCACGGGCGCGGCACCGTCGGCCATCTGCAGGTGCTGCCCAACTCGCGCAATGTGATCCCCGGCCAGGTCAAGTTCAGCGTCGACTTCCGCAACCTCTCGCAGACCGGGCTGGATGCGATGGACGCCGCCATGCGCACGGAGTTTGCGCGCCTCGCCGACCAGTGCCAGTGCCAGGTGGAGATCACGCAGGTGGTGCGCTTTGCGCCCTGCATCTTCCACCCCGGCTGCGTGGCCAGCGTGCGCGGCGCGGCCGACCGCCTGGGCTATGCGCACATGGAGGTCGTCAGTGGCGCCGGGCACGATGCCGTCTACGTCCACAGCGTGGCGCCCACCGCGATGATCTTTGTGCCCTGCAAGGATGGCATCAGCCACAACGAGATCGAGGACGCCAAATCCGAGCACCTGGCCGCTGGCTGCAATGTGCTGCTGCATGCGATGCTGGCGCATGCCGGGGTGGCCGCTTAATCGGCCGGCAATAGCTGGGACACCGCCCGCGCGCATTCGATCACCAGCGGCGCCAGCGCCTGCTGGGCATCAGCCATGTTCCAGCGGCTGGTGGGCGGCGCCAGGTGGATGGCGCCCACCACCACGCCGCGCGCATTGAACACGGGCGCGGCAATGCCCATGTCGCCCAGGAACAGCTCTTCGCAGTTGGTGGCATAGCCCGTCTGCTGGCACTGCGCCAGTTGCGCCATGACCGCATCCACCGTCGTCAACGTGGCGCGGGTGCGTGGCGGCATGGGCGCCTGCTGCAGCAGTGCCAGGGCCTGCGCGCCCGGCAGCTGGCTCAGGTAGGCGCGGCCGCAGCTGCTGGCATACAGCGGCACCTGGGTGCCCACCGGTGTCAGCACCGGGATGTGCTGGGTCGTCAGCACCTGGGCCAGGTAGACCATGTGCGTGCCCGCTGGCTCGGACAAGGTGGCCGTCTCGCCGCTTTGCCGCGCCAGCTGCGCCAGATAGGTGTGGGCGGCGCTGATCATCGGGTGCGCATCCAGGTAGTTGAAGCCCAGCTCCACCACACGCGGCAGCAGCACAAAGCGCCGCGTGCTCGGATGCTTGCCGATATAGCCCAGCGCCTGCAAGGTGTGCACCGAGCGCTGGGCCGATGCCTTGGTCATACCGGCAGCCTGCGCAATCTCGGCCAGGGTCATGCTGCGGTGCGCGGCATTGAAGGCGCAGAGCACCTGCAGGCCCTTGGCCAGCGAGAGGTTGAACAGGCTGTCGGAGGCAGGCTCAGACAAAGACGCCACCGGCGCATATGCCGGTGGCGTGCTTGGAGAGGTGCGGGGGGCGGCAGCGTCGGCAGAAGCTGCGGTGTCCGAAGACCGGCGGTGGGCGGTGCTGGTGCGCATGGTGCAAAGGCTGGGGGCAATGCCTCAGCCTTCGCAAGAAACGCACCAACTTGCAGCCGGGCCCGTCGCGGGGCGGCTGCAACCAGGTCTTAGCGGCTGCTGGGGAAGCTGAACACCGCACCATCGCGCACACCGGCGCTGGGCCAGCGCTGGGTGATGGTCTTGCGCTTGGTGTAGAAGCGCACGGCATCGGGGCCGTAGGCGTGCAGGTCACCAAACAGGCTGCGCTTCCAGCCGCCGAACGAGTGGTAGGCGACAGGCACAGGCAGCGGCACATTGATGCCGACCATGCCCACCAGAATGTGGTCGCTGAAGTAGCGCGCTGCTTCGCCATCGCGGGTGAAGATGCAGGTGCCGTTGCCGTACTCGTGCGCGTTGATCAGGTCCATCGCCTCTTGCAAGGTCTTGACCCGCACAATGCCCAGCACCGGGCCAAAGATCTCTTCCTGGTAGATCTTCATGCCGGGGCGCACGTTGTCGAACAGGCAGGGGCCGAGGAAGTAGCCGTCCTCATGGCCGGCCACCTGCAGGCTGCGGCCGTCGATCAGCAGCTTGGCGCCCTCTTCCACACCGCTGTCCACATAGGCCTTGACCTTCTCGAAATGCGGCTTGGTGATCAGCGGGCCCATGTCGTTGCTGTTGTCGGTGCCCGGGCCCACCTTCATCTTGGCGATCTCGGCGCTCAGGCCGGCGATCATCTGGTCAGCCACCTCGTCGCCCACGGCCACCACCAGCGGCACGGCCATGCAGCGCTCACCGCAGCTGCCGTAGGCGGCGCCCATCATCGCGGTCACGGCGTTGCTGATGTCGGCATCGGGCATCACCACCGCATGGTTCTTGGCACCGCCCAGCGCCTGCACGCGCTTGCCGCTCTTGCAGCCTTCGCCATAGATGTACTCAGCAATCGGGGTCGATCCGACAAAGCTCACTGCCTTGACGCGTGGGTCATGCAGCAGGGTGTCGACCGCTTCCTTGTCGCCGTTGACGACGTTGAGCACGCCCGGTGGCAGGCCCGCTTCTTGCGCCAGCTGGGCAATGAAGAGCGCGCTGGTCGGGTCGCGCTCGGAGGGCTTGAGCACAAAGGTATTGCCGCAGGCCACGGCCATGGGCCACATCCACAAAGGCACCATCGCGGGGAAGTTGAAGGGCGTGATGCCGGCTGTCACACCGAGCGCCTGGAACTCGCTCCAGCTGTCGATGTTGGGGCCCACATTGCGGCTGTGCTCGCCCTTGAGCAGCTCCGGCGCGTAGCTGGCGAACTCGACGTTCTCGATACCGCGTTGCAGCTCGCCATGCGCATCGGCCAGCACCTTGCCGTGCTCGGCGGTGATCATCGCGGCGATCTTGTCGGCGTTCTGCTCCAGCAGCACCTTGAGCTGACCCATGATGCGCGCGCGCTTGAGCGGCGGCGTATTGCGCCAGGCGGGGAAGGCCTTTTCGCCAGAGGCAATCGCGGCCTCCACCGTGGCCTTGCTGGCCAGCTCCACGCTCACGGTCGATTGGCCCGTTGCCGGGTTGAACACCGGCTGCGTGCGGCCGCCATCGTGCACGATCTTGCCGTCGATCAAATGGCCTACGGTGGCCGTCACATTCTTGTCGTGGTTCATGTCAGTCTCTCTTGGGTTCCATTCAAAAACAGCACCGGCGCCACGAGGGGCCCTTTGCAAAACTCCCTGCCTTGGTCTGAACACGGACTCGGGCGATCCGCTGCGTTGTCTTCCTTGTCAATAGCTCGCTATTGACTGCGAAAGACGCCTTGCGTCTCATCCCGATCCGCGTCCATCCCATTGGGCGAGGGTTCTGCAAAGGGCCCCATATGACGCCAGATAGCAAATAGCTCTTACGGGTGTCAGTTGGTCTCAGCCAGCGCGTCACCCAGCGCGTTGATCAGGCGGTCGATCTCGGCCTTCTCGCTGATGAAGGGCGGCGCCAGCTGGATGGTGTCGCCACCATAGCGCACGTAGAAGCCTTTTTCCCAGCACTTCATCGCGATCTCATAAGGGCGCTTGGCGGGCTCGCCCGGCAGCGCGGCAATGGTGAAGCCGGCGGCCAGACCGTAGTTGCGGATGTCGGCGACATGCTTGGCACCCTTGAGGCTGTGCACGGCGTTTTCAAAGTAAGGTGCCAGCGCCTTCACGCGGCCGGGCATGTCTTCCTTCTCCAGAATGTCCATCACCGCCAGGCCTGCCGCGCAAGCGACGGGGTGGGCCGAGTAGGTGTAGCCGTGGGCAAACTCCAGCATGTACTCGGGGCCGCCTGCGGCCATGAAGGTGTCGTAGATTTCCTTGGTCACCACGCAGCCGCCGAGCGGCTGGGCGCCATTGGTCACCTGCTTGGCAAAGTTCATGATGTCCGGCACCACGCCAAAGGCTTCGGCACCGGTCCAGGCACCGCAGCGGCCAAAGCCGGTGATGACCTCATCAAAAATCAGCAGAATGCCGTGTTGCGTGCAGATCTCGCGGATGCGTTCCAGGTAGCCCTTGGGCGGGATCACCACACCGGCCGAGCCCGAGAACGGCTCGACGATCACTGCGGCGATGTTGCTGGCGTCGTGCAGCGCGATCACATCGAGCAGCTTGTCGGCCAGCGCGCGGCCGCCTTCATCGGACATGCCCTTCTGGAAGGTGCCGGCCGGTGGCTGGGTGTGCGGCAGGTGGTCGGCCACAATGCCCTGGCCAAACATCTTGCGGTTGCCGGCAATGCCGCCCACCGAGATGCCGCCGTAGTTCACGCCGTGGTAGCCCTTCTCGCGGCCCACCAGCACCGTCTTGCCGGCCTGGCCCTTGAGGCGCCAGTAGGCGCGCACCATCTTCAGCGATGTGTCGGCCGCTTCGGAGCCCGAGCCGGTGAAGAACACATGGTCCAGACCTGCGGGCGTGTGTTCCTTGATCTTGTTGGCCAGCGCGAACGAGGCGGGGTGGCCAAACTGGAAAGCCGGTGCGTAATCGAGCTGCAACGCCGCCTTGCCAATCGCCTCGGCCACTTCCTTGCGGCCATGGCCGATGCCCGAGCACCACAGGCCCGAGAGGCCGTCAAAAATCTTGCGGCCATCGGCATCGGTGTAGTAGGCGCCCTGGCCGCTGACGATCATGCGGGGCTGCGCCTTGAAGTTGCGGTTGCCGGTGAAGGGCATCCAGTGCGCGTCCAGCCAGGCTGCATCGGTGCGCAGCGTGGTGCCTGCGTTTTGGTCGTCGATCTGCACAAAGCTCATGGTTTTCTCCTTGGAACGGCGGCGTCCCATTTTTCCAGTGTTGATAGGCGATTGTGGGCCGGTTTTTTTCTTATTCAAATATTGACATATCAAAGCTCACTTGCGGAATTTTGCAAGTAAACCCGGTGACGCATCCGCGCAAGACGCGCCGCTCCTTCCGCCCGCATGCAGGGCCCTTCTGTCTGAAAAACGCTACTGAATAGATAGCTTCGAATGCAGACACAGAGCCTGTTTACACGCTGTTTCACGCTTCATCCCGGCGTCACACAGCCCGGCTATCGTGGCGGTTTTTCTGCCACTGCTACCACCGCCATGACCTCCCACGATCCCTCTGCGCGCCGCCGCTTTCTGCTCTCTTCCACCGCCATCGCCGGCACCGGCCTGCTGCCCGGCATCCTGCGTGCGCAAACGGCGCCTGCGGCCATCACGCAGGATGCGGCGCGGCCCATGCTGCTGTCGGGCCTGCAAAGCGGCGATGTGCTGGCCCACAGTGCCATCGTCTGGGCCCGGGCCAGCCGCGAGGCGCGCATGCGGGTGGAATGGTCCACCACCAGCCACTTCGCCCAAAGCACGCTGGTGCGCGGCCCCGACCTGCTGCCCGATACCGATGGCACTGGCCGTGTCGAGCTGCAGGGCCTGCCCGCCGGGCAGGACATCTTCTACCGCGTGGTGCTCGATGACCTGGCCAGCAGCAACACCCGCAGCCCGGCAGTGCTGGGGCATTTCCGCACCCCGTTGGCCAGCCAGGGCCCAGCCACCCGCCCTTTCCGCCTGGTGTGGAGCGGCGACACCGCCGGCCAGGGCTACGGCATCAACGAGGGCATCGGCGGCATGCGCATCTATGACGAGATGCGCAAGACCAACCCCGATGTCTTTCTGCACAGCGGCGACACCATCTACGCCGACGGCCCCATCCCCGAGACCATCGCGCTGCCCGATGGCAGCACCTGGAAGAACCTGGTCACGCCCCAGGTTGCCAAGGTGGCCGAAACGCTCGAGGAGTACCGGGGCCGCTACCGCTACAACCTGATGGACCAGAACGTGCGCGCGCTGGGCAGCGAGGTCGCACAGATCTGGCAGTGGGACGACCACGAGGTCACCAACAACTACTCGGACAGCAAGAGCGTGGCCAACGACAAGCGCTATTCCGAAAAGAATGTGCAGCTGCTCACCGCCCGGGGCCGCCGCGCGTTTATGGAATACGCACCGATGCGCCCCTTTGGCGCGGCCGAGCAGCAGCGCGTCTACCGCCACCTGCCGCAGGGCCCGCTGGCCGATATCTTTGTGCTGGACATGCGCAGCTACCGGGGCCCCAACAGCCACAACCTGCAGGCGGTGGAAAGCGCCGAGACCGACTTCCTCGGCCGGCCCCAGCTGGACTGGCTGCTGGCCGGCCTCAAGGCCAGCACTGCCACCTGGAAGCTGATTGCCGCCGACATGCCGATCGGCCTGTTCGTGCCCGACGGCAAGGACGCCGAAGGCCGCGACCAGTGGGAAGCCATTGCCAACGGTGAGCACGGCGTGCCCAAGGGGCGCGAGCTGGAGATGGCGCGGCTGTTGAAGGGCATCAAGGATGCGGGCATCCGCAATGTCGTCTGGCTCACCGCCGATGTGCACTACACCGCCGCCCACCACTACAGCCCCGAGCGCGCGCAGTTCAAAGACTTTGCGCCGTTCTGGGAATTCGTCTCCGGCCCCCTCAATGCCGGTGGCTTCGGGCCCAACGAGGCGGACCAGACCTTTGGTCTGGATGTTGTCTTCCACAAGGCGCCGCCGAAGGCCAATTCCGCCCCCAGCGAGGGCTACCAGTTCTTTGGCCAGCTCGACATCCACCACCAGAGCCGCGCGCTGACCGTGGTCCTCAAGGACCTGAACGGCGCCGCGCTCTACACCAAGACGCTGGAGCCGCAGCAGGCCTGAGCGAAGGGCAGGCACGCCAGCCAGGCCCAGATACAGAAGCCGCAGACGCCATGGTTGCTGCGGCTTTTGACAGGGGCCACACGGGCCGAAGCGCGCACCACCGGGCCACGGTGGGCAAGTCGCCGTTGGGGCGCATACTGCGCGCTGGAGTCCATCTTTGGAGCAAGCCCTATGCCTTCCACCGCCTCATTGGTCGATGCCCTCGACCACCTGGTGCTCACCGTGCAGAGCATCCCGCGCAGCATTGCCTTTTACGAGCGGGTGCTGGGTATGGAGGCCCGACAGTTCAAGCCCGGCCGTTACGCGCTGCATTTTGGCCGGCAAAAGATCAACCTGCACGAGGTGGGCCACGTGGTGGACCCGAACGTGAAACATGCAACGCCAGGCTCTGCCGATGTCTGCTTTCTGACCCGCATGCCGCTGGCCGAGGTGATCGCCCATCTGCAGCGCGAGCAGGTCGCCATCGTGCAGGGGCCGGTGCGGGCCGCCGGTGCGCAGGCCACGCTGCAGTCGCTGTATTTCTACGACCCCGATGAGAACCTGATCGAGGTCGCGAACGAGGTGCAGGCTGGCTGATGACTGACGCGCTGGGACTTACCGTTTGACCGCCGCATCGCACCAGCGCTGGGCCACCGCTGGCGAGGTCATGCACACCACCTCCTGGGTAACGGTCGTCACCGCCCGCTCCAGCAGCTGGATATCGGCCTCATGCTGGCGTGCCACATGCGGGTCTTCAAAGAAGATCGCGCGCTGGCAGCGGCGCTCCAGCACCAGGTCGGCGATTTGTGCGTCACCGCCCAGCGGGCCGCTGTTGAAACGGTCCACCCAGGGCTTGTCAGTCGGCCAGCCTTTGCTCCAGGCCAGCTCATTGAGCTTTTGGCCGGTGGTGCCGGTGCCCACGCGGCGGCGGTAGCGCGAGAGCAGCGCAAAATTGCGCTCGCAAAAGTCCAGCATCGCCGGCTTCATCGCATCGTGGGCGATCAGCGCCAGGGTCTGGTTGCCATAGTCGTGCAGGCGGTCGGCATGGCGGTCGGGCGCCAGCCCGGCGTGGATGCGCTCCATCTCCACCCAGTCGCGTGCGCTGGCTGCCGTCGAGATAAAGGGCTTGCCGTGGATCACACATTGGCGCTTCAAGGCCAGCGCCTCAGGGAAGATCGACGACGGGTCCACCGGGTCGATCAGGTAGATGGCGCCGTCGAGCACGCGGTTGTCGCCGGGCATGCCCACCACCTCGGCCACCAGCTTCATCAGCCCGCCTTCGCGGCCATAGGGGTAGCGCACCAGGCCCTTGTGGCCCTTGAGCATTTCTGCCGCTGCAATCGCGTCATAGGTGCGGCCCACCGCATGGAACCCGATGTTCAGCTCCCGGATGCCCTGCTCGCAGGCGCGCAAGAAGCTGAACAGCGCGGCATCCTCGTTCTGGTGGTGCAAACGGTTGGCGGCAAGGCCTAAAAGCATGGTCTATCCCGTGGGTGTGGCAAGCGAGTGGAAAGCATAGCGCCAAATCTGCGCCGCCGGTATGACAGCCGACTGGCGCAGTGGCTCAATGCTGCGCCCAATTCTTAACTTCGGACAACCATCGCCAATCAGCCACACTGCGCTTGCGCTGCCATCCAGCCTGCTCAAGCCCGGCTGGCCCACCAGGTCTGCCACCGGAACCCCAGCCACAGCACCAGCAGCATGGCCGCGCCAAACACCCAGCCGCTCAGCGCACCGGCCATGCCGCCGGACAGCAAGGTGCCGACGGTGCAGCCAATACCGGTCATCGCGCCCCAACCCAGCAGCACCCCGCCGAGCAAACCCCGGCCCGCATCACGCCCGGTGGGCAGGCGGGGGCGGAACTGGCGGCTGGCAAAGGCGGCGATGAATGCGCCGGCCAGCAGGCCCAGCAGCACCAGCGCATTGGGCGTGGCCCAGGTTGCTGCCGGCAAGGTGGCGCAGCCGGCAAAGCCATCCAGGCCATTGAGCCGCTCAGGCACCCAGCCCTGGCCTTGCAGTGCGCCGCGCACCTGGCTGCCGAGCAAGGCCGTCACGCCCAGCGGCCGCATGCGCACAATGGCAGCGGTGGCAATCAAGCCCACCAGCAGGCCGCCCAGGGCATAGTTCCAACGCCCTTGCCACAGGCTGCGCCACAAAACGTGCAGGCTGCGCGGGGCCGCCCCTGCGGGATCTATGGGCGCAGTAGGCAGCGGCAGGCTACGCCGGCGCTGCTGCACATGGCGCTGCCACACCCAGGCCGCCCAGGCCGCCAGCACGCCCAGCTGCAGCAGCAAGGCGCCGCCATAGCCCAGGTGCTGCGGCAGCCAGACGACGGGCGCATCGGCCACCGCCAGGCTGTAGAGCGGGTTCCAGGTCTGAAAACCCAACGCAAAGCCCAGCGCCGTGCCCAGCAGTGCAAACGGCGATGCAGCCGACCCCTCGGCCAGCCGGTACCAGTGCGCGCTGATGCAGGAGCCCGACACCAGCATGCCCGCGCCAAAGGCCAGGCCCGCCAGCACCAGCACCCAGCTGACCGGGCCGATGTGCATATCGGGCGGCAACTGCCCCGCCTGGGGGTTGGGCACCCAGCTGCTCTGCACCACCGTCATGCCCACCAGCCCCACGGCCAGCGCCAGGATGATTGCCAAGATACCGCGCGGGTCATCGCGCTGCAGCCAATCACGCGCATGGCAGTAAAAACAAAAGCGCGAGCGCTGCAGCACCACGCCCAGCGCCAGCCCAATGGCCAGCGCAAACACCAGGGTGCGCCCGCCATCGCGCTGCAGCAGGGCCTGCTGCAATGGCCACAGCGCCAGCAGCAGCACGGCCGCCACCACCGGCTGCCAATAGGCGCTGATGGCCCCGGCCGCGCGCTGCCCGGCAGCGCTGCCCGCACCCCCCAAACCCACGCTGGAATCAGTCATGGCATTCCATCCAAAAAAATGCCCGCGCTGGGCGGGCATTGAACACAGGACCGAGCCCATGCGGAGACATTCAAACCATGCTTATTTCGCAGCCCAGATCGTGCCGGCCGGGTTGTTGATCGGCACGCCCACGCTGTTGCCGTATTCGGTCCAGGAGCCGTCATAGTTCTTCACCTGGTAGCCCAGGATCTTGCTGAGCGCAAACCAGGTGTGGCTGCTGCGCTCGCCAATGCGGCAGTAGGTGATGATGGGCTTGCTGCCGTCGATGCCGGCATCGGCATAGAGCTTTTGCAGATCAGCCCGCGATTTGAAGGTGCCGTCCTCATTGACCGCCTTGCCCCAGGGCACATTCACTGCACCAGGGATATGGCCGGCGCGGATTGACAGCTCCGGCACACCGGCAGGCGCAAACACCTTGCCCTGGTATTCATCGGCCGAGCGGATATCCACCAGCTGCGTGGCGCCCTTGCCCTCCACCGCCGCCAGCGCATCGCCCAGGCGGGCCCGCAAATCGGTGTTGATCTGGCCCACGCGGTAGGTGGTGGCAGCGTAGTCGGGTGCACGGTTGTTCAGCGCACGGTTCTCGGCCTCCCACTTCTTGCGGCCGCCATCGAGCAGCTTGACGTTCTTCACGCCATACACATCAAACACCCAGGCGCCCCAGGCCGCAAACCAGTTGTTGGTATCGCCGTACAGCACGACGGTGGTGTTGTCGCTCACGCCGCCCTTGGACAACAATTGCTCAAACGCCTCCTTGCTGACAATGTCGCGGCGCACCTTGTCATTGAGGTCGTTGTGCCAGGAGAAGTTGACCGCCCCCGGGATATGCGCCCGCTCATACAGCCCCGGGTTCACGCTGACCTCGATCACCCGCACATCGGGCCGCTGCAGATTGGCCGCCAGCCATTCGGTACTGACCAGCGCGCCCGCAGGCACCGCCTGCGGCGTGTTGGCAAAGGCAGGGCTCGCGCCCCAAACGGCTGCCGCTGCGGTACCGGCAATCAAAACGCGCCAAGGCGCTGCTGTGCGGATAGTCATGCTGTGTCGTCCTTCAGGTCATGGGAGAAAAGGCTGCCATCACGGCAGGGCCTGCTTGCACTGTGCATGTTGCAAGCAGCTACTCCAACTGAGGAATGCGCAGATGCATATGTGATCTGCGCGCTTGACAGGTGCTAAGCATGAACGACATCGGTGCAGCGCCAGCGTGCACTGGGCTGGGCTGCTTCCACTTTGGGAGCTAAAACGCCTCCCTAACGCCATGGGCTAACCCCAGCCAAGCCGGGTTTCTCAAGCCCCGCTGACCGAGTCCGCCCACTGCTGCGCCGTCTGCAGCCGCGCACGCGGGCCAAAGCTGCTGGTGCTGCTGAGGGTGATGTTGTGGTGCGCAATCACCTGCTGCGGCGTGACGGCGGCATTGCCGCAAGTGGTGTGCGCATCCTCCAGCAGCACCACCGGGTAGCCATGGCGCAGCGCTGCGCGCGTGGTCACATCCACGCAGTACTCCGTGTGCATGCCGCCAATCACCAGCTCCTGCACGCCCAGGTTTTGCAGCATGGGCAATAGGTCGGTTTTCCAGAACGCATCGCCGGTGGTTTTGTCCAGGGTCAGGTCGCTGCTCTCCACCTGCAGGCCCTCGGCCAGTTGCCATCCGGGCGTACCCGCTTCCAGGCCAGGCTCGGCGTGGCGCACCCAGATGATGGGTGTATTGGCTTGGCGTGCTGCGGTGGTGACCTGGTTGATGCGGGCGATCAGAGCGGGGCAATCCCAGGCGGCGTTGGGGCCGGTGCAGAGGGATTGTTGGATGTCTATGAGGAGGAGGGCAGTGGACATGGTTTTTTTGAAGGCCAGCGTTAAAGGTCTTGTGGGGGCCAGATAAGGGTGATTGCCATACTTAAGTATACGTTGAGGCAAATTATATATATGCAGCAGATACTAAGTTATAGCTTTGGATACCTATATATATACACCATAGCTTCACCCTATCAATCAAATGGTTATGTTCATCACAGAAATTTGATAGATTCACAACATTTTTTGGCAAGCAGTTATAGAACATACCAATAGACCCATGTAAACACGCTTATGCATACAAAGATACTGCTTTAGGCAAGAAATACACGCTTCCATCTGCAGTGAATTAAAATTTCCTTTGCCACAGAATGTATCCAATCCGAAGTTTCTCCCATTTCTCCAAAAGCCCATTGGTAAAAAGAGCATTCCCCGAAGGTACAGTTGTTTGCATAACTCCATCAAACAGCTATGAAAAAACTTCACCTTGCACTTACGGCTTCGGCACTCGTTATCGCATGTCAATTGACGCATGCAAAAGGATGGGTTGATGTGGCGCAGCACGACAGATTCGCTGGATGGGCCTGCAAATCAGGTTCAGCGCAGATGGTTGATGTGCATATTTATGCAAACGGAAGAATAATTGGTGCTGGGAAAGCTGGTAACCGTAGAGAAGATGCTGTCAAGAATGTCTGTGGAAGCACATCTCATTTCCATGGATTCGATGTTCCATTGGCAACCCCTGCACATATGCTGGATGGAACGATGAAGGATATTATTATCTATGCGATCTATAATGATGGATTTCATGAGAAATTAGATAACACACCTATCAAGGTGCAATTTCCTCATGGAGGCAATAGCACGCCGCCTCCCGCAAATTTTGGCGATATTGTCGGGCGGGATTTGGATGTTTCCGGCCTGGGGTATGTTGGACATATTGGTGTGTGGGACGGAGAAATGGTGGTTGAAGCCATAGGATTTAAAGATGCTCGCAATACTATTAAACGTACGCCATGGAGTGCTTACAATAGCAATCCAACCAAATGGCAAACAATATCTCCGGTCACCATCAATGTAAGGCATAAATATTGCCACGCCAAAGAGTGTCTTTTGACCGAATTGGAAAATGGAAATTTGGTATCAATGACTGGATCTACCCATGGGGTAAGAGAAATGGCAGCCAAATCTGCTTACGTAAAATTCCTCATTGGTGCCGAGTACACTGCTACAGCCCAGTCCTCAGCTGCAAAGCAAGGATATCGATATTATTCAAAAAGACACTGTTTCCCATTTGGCTCGAGCTGTCAGCCACGCCAAATTAAATCGAAGCCTACGCGAGGAATTTATCGATGCGATACCTTCGTGTTAGACGCTTGGGGCGGAACATCCGCACTTTATTCGAATGCTCTTTCCGGCATAAAAGCTGCACCTTTTGAAAATAGAAGTAACCTAGATAAATGGTACAAGCACATTGACTCCCTAACTTCTTGGTATCGACTTCAAACCCCAAAAAACGTATATGACAATATGCAAAGAGCTTGGTGGTAAAAGTGAATAATTATAGAAAATCAGCCATATTGGTCGCCGTGTTTTTTATTCTGGGGGGCATGGTTAGTTATTTCATCAATGATGCTCCCCACGAAAAACTATCCACAGGGGATAAAGTGCCATCCCAACATGGCAGTGGCTTAATGGGCACTCCCCTCACCCAACCAATAACCAAGACTTCTTTGCCAAAAGCCGATGCATCTCCTGACCCTGATCTTCAAGCTATTCGAAAGACAAAACGCGATAGACTTTTCGACTATTCGAGATCAGGCAACTTCGCAGACACCCGTAGTGTTCTAAAAGCTGCATTAACCGATGGACTGATCAGTGAAGATGAATACTATGGTGAGCTCGCACATATGTTTCATCTACCTGTCAAGCAAGCTCATAGCATCATTTCAGAAATCATAGGATCCGGCAATGCTTATGGATTTGAAGTTTTGGTAGCAAGTCTGGAGGAAAATTATGAAGTCGCAAAATCCATGACTGCAGATGAACGCCAGGACGTTTTTGAACAATTGAACAAAAACAAACCCGGGATGGTCAGCGACATGAGTCTCTTGGGCGTCGGCAGCGTTTCAAAATATACCAGTTGGGTGGGATCGCTCAGGGCTTTTTCGACCGAAGAGGCGTTTATCAAGAATCTCAATGATCTTATTGAAAATAGAATATCAGACCCCCGAGAAGCGTTTGGCCTTTATGACATTCTTATAAAAAAGAACTATTCCGAGAAGGTCAGTAGCTCAGCACTCAGAAAATATAACTTTTTCATAGCCACCTACCAAGAGAGCTATCCAAAGAACAGAATAGCGGAGTTGGTGTCTTCCGGTAATTGGTGAGCTCGCCTCCTGCGCAGGCATGGGCAAGTGCGTGCTCGGTGATCAATCATGGGCGAGAGGTATGGGATGTTGGTGCACGGCTTGCGCCGGTTCAGGGAGAGCGCGACGACCCTCACCCCTACATTGCCCGCATGGCCTCCACCCGCACCGAGCTGCGCTCGCTCCAGCGGAACGTCCACATGGCCGCTTGTTTGCAGGTATTCCGCTGTTATCCGTTTGACACGCGTACAAACCTTATCGCTGTGGGCAAAATCTGCCTTCAACGCTCGGCACCCTCCAGCAGCGCTGGTCTTCTCATGTCCCCAACAGGTCAACCGGCGCCAATCCCCCACAGCACCCAGGTTGGAATATAGGAATACGCTGTACCCCGTTCCAGCTATCTGTCGATGCAGCCTCCGTGCACAACCTGTGACGCACAGGGCCATCCACCTCAACAGCGCACAACCAACCGGACACCCCCCATGCAAAGAACCACCGACCCATCCCTCACCCCCGCCAGCACCACCACCCCCTCGCAGCTGTTCCAGCCCCTCACCCTGTCCCAGCTCACCCTCCCCAACCGCATCGTCATCGCCCCGATGTGCCAGTACTCGGCGCAGGACGGCAATGCCAATGACTGGCATTTGATGCACTACGGCAGCCTGGCCGTGTCGGGCGCGGGCATGCTGGTGCTGGAGGCCACGGCGGTGTCGGCGGTGGGGCGCATTACCGATAAGGACCTGGGCATCTACTCCGATGACAACCAACAGGCGCTGGGGCGGCTGATGGGGTCGCTGCGCAAGCTCTCGGCGATTCCGGTCGCTATCCAGCTGGCCCATGCAGGCCGCAAGGCCTCCAGCCATCTGCCTTGGGAAGGCGCTGCGCAGATTGCGCCCGATGCGCCCCGGGGCTGGGTGGCGCAGGCGCCTTCGGCGATTGCCCATGCGGCGGGCGAGGTGCCGCCGGCCGAGATGACCCCTGCCGAGCTGGCAGAAGTGAAGGATGCGTTTGTGGCCGCAGCCAAGGCGGCCGATGCGCTGGGCATCGATGGCATCGAGATCCACATGGCCCATGGCTACTTGCTGCACGAGTTCCTCTCGCCGCTATCCAACACCCGCAGCGACGCCTATGGCGGCAGCCTGGAGAACCGCCTGCGCTACCCGCTGGAGGTGTTTGCCGCCGTGCGCGCGGCCGTGCCTGCGGCCAAGCCGGTGTGGGTGCGCATCTCGGCATCGGATTGGGCGCCGGGCGGCTGGGATATCGATGGCTCGATCGCGCTGGCCCAGGGGCTGAAGGCGCTGGGTTGCAGTGCCATCCATGTGTCCTCGGGCGGGCTGTCGACCGCCCAGCAAATCCCCGTGCAGCCGGGCTACCAGGTGGGTTTTGCCGAGGCCATCAAGCAGGCCACCGGCCTGACCACGATTGCCGTCGGTTTGGTGACCGAGCCTGCGCAGGCCGAGCACATTGTGGCCTCGGGCCAGGCCGATGCCGTGGCCATTGGCCGCGCCGCCTTGTACGACCCGCGCTGGCCCTGGCATGCGGCCGCCAGCCTGGGCGCTCAGGTGGATGCGCCGCGCCAGTACTGGCGCAGCCAGCCGCGTGAGTTCAGCAAGCTGTTCCGTGGCGCAGCGGTAGGCGTGCGCTAAGAGCCACTCACACAACCCTTGATACGTCGTTGCCTCGCCGGCCGCACCAAGCCTTGTCGTACTTCTGTACTGCCTGCGGCTTGGCGCCTAGTCGGGGACGCCTAGTCTCAACCGCAAACCTTCGGTTTGCTGGGCCGTGTAAGTGGCTCTAAACAGCTTCTGTAAACACTGAGGGCGGCAGCAGCCAAAGCCGCTAAGCTATGCGGATGCCTGCCCGCCCTCCCGTGTTTGCCTCCCCGCCCCACCCCCCTGCCGCTGCCCGCCGCGCCCGCGCGGTGCTGGGCCAGCTCAGCGATATGGATTTGCGGCTGCTGCAGGTCTTCAAGAGCGTGGTGGAGTGCGGGGGCATGTCGGCCGCCGAGCTGGAGCTCAACATCGGCACGTCGACCTTGAGCCGCCACATGAAGGACCTGGAGACCCGCCTGGGCATGGTGCTGTGCCGGCGCGGGCGCGCGGGTTTTGCGCTGACGCCAGAGGGCCACCAGGTTTACGAGGCCACCTTGCAGCTGCTCGGCGGCGTCGATCTGTTCCGCAGCCGCATTGACGATATCCACGCCCGCATGGGCGGCAATCTGGAGATCGCCATCTTCGACAAGACGGTGAGCAACCCGCAGGCCCAGATCCACCGCGCGATTGCGCAGTTCCACAGCCAGGCCCCGGATGTGAACCTGCAGCTGCACGTCAGCTCGATCAACGCGATCGAGCGCGGGCTGATGGACGGGCGCTTTCATGTGGGCATCATCCCGGCGCACCGCAGTTCGGCCAGTCTGGTCTACCGCGATCTGTTTGCCGAGAACATGCAGCTGTACTGCGCCGCCGGCCATGACCTGTGGGAGCAGCAGCACCAGGCGCTGGACTGGGAGCAGCTGCGCAGCTACCCCTTTGCCGGCCTGGGCTACCACTCGCCCAATATGGAGCTGAGCCACAGCGTGCGGCTGCCACGCGCGGCCACCGGGTTTGACCAGGAGTCGATTGCCACCTTGATTTTGTCCGGGTGTTTTTTGGGATTTTTGCCGGACCACTACGCGGCCAGTTTTGAAAACCAAGGTTTGATGCGGGCTGTACGGCCAGAACGCTTCCATTACCGTTGCCAATTCGTGGCCATGTGGCGCTTATCGCCCGCTCCGAGCCGTGTGGCGCAGGCCTTTATTGACTGCCTCCTCAACGCCCACACAGCAGTTGACTAAGTTGCTATGAAATTAACTTATCCACAGAAACCGGCTTCCCGGTGTGCATTTCTTTCCTAGAGGGAGATTGCAGGGAGTTTCTCGCGCAACAACGGGAACATTGCACAAAATTATCCACAGGGTGAGAATCGGAAAACTGCCGCTTTTGCACTGCAGCAAAGGCCTGGCGCCCACCGGGCCCCAGGAACCGCACCTGCGCGACTGCCTCCCTCCGCGCGCAGGCCGGCCAACGCAGCAGGCATGCGGTTCGGCGCTACCATCGCTACCGTAACGACCACCCTGGACTGCCCCGTGCCCAAGCCTGCGCCCACCGCCACCCCATCGCGCCCCTGCCCGCCCGGCGCAGCCAAGCCTGCGGCCCCTGCCAAGGCCCGGGCCACGATTGCCGATGTGGCACTGGCGGCCCAGGTCTCCAAGGCCACGGTGTCGCGCTACCTCAATGGCCGCACCGACATCCTCACCCCCGATATGGCCAAGCGCGTGCAGGAGGCCATTGCCCGCCTGCAGTACCGGCCCAGCCCGATGGCCCAGGCGCTCAAGCATGGCCGCACCCGCCTGATTGGCCTGGCGGTGGCCGATGTGACCAACCCCTTCTCGGTGGCGGTGCTGCAGGGCGCAGAAAAAGCCTGCCAGGCCGCCGGCTACCTGCTGGTGCTGTTCAACCTGGGCAATGAGGCCGGGCGCGAACGCGACGCCATGCATGCGCTGTCCGCCTACCAGCTCGACGGCATGATCCTCAACCGCGTGGACACCAGCGCCCAGCTCTGGCAGGACGCGCAACTGCATGGCAAGCCCATCGTGCTGGTGGACCGGTTCCAGGAAGGGATGGACGCCGATTTTGTGACCGTGGACAACCCCGGCGTGGTGCAGATCGCGATGGACCATCTGCAGCAGCAAGGCTTTGACGAGGTGCTGCTGGTGACCGAGCCGATTGCCGATGTGAGCTCGCGCACCGCGCGCCAGCAGGCCTTTGCCCGCTACCTGCAAGGCCAGACCAGCAAGCGGCGCGGCAAGCCTGCCACCATGCAGGGCGATGTGTGGGAGAGCACACCGCACAACGCCAGCGCCTTGCAGCAGCACCTGCAGCACTGGCAGCAGCAGGCGCTGCAAACCGGCCGTCGCCCCGCCGTGCTGGCCGGCAATGCCGTGGCCAGCCTGCGCGTGGCCACCGCCGTGCACGCACTGGGCTGGGTGCCCGGGCGGGAGCTGGGCATCATCGGTGTGGACGAGACCGACTGGGCCGCGCTGGTGGGCCCGGGCCTGAGCACGGTGGCCCAGCCCACCGATGCACTGGGGCAGGCGGCGGCCACCTGCCTGATCGAGCGCATCCAGGGCCTGCAAAGTCCCGCCCGCACGGTCGAGTTACCAGGCACCATCATTGTGCGCGGCTCGACAAAATCGCCAATCAATTGATTTACAACGCTTAAAAAAGGCGTTACGCACCAAACTAGGGCAAACCCTAGTAATCGTTCCGTAACCTTCCGTTAAACTGCGGCGCTACTGAAACCGGTTTCAAACGCGCCGCATCGCCATGAACTACACGTTCCAATTCGACCAGGTCTTGGCAGCCTGGCCGCAGCTATTGCAGGGCACCTGGGTGACCATCCAGCTGTCCTTTCTCGCCATGATCATCGGCCTGGCCGTCGCAATCGTCTGCGCCTGGGGCAAGACCTCGGGCCCGGCGCCGCTGCGCTTTGTCATCAATGCCTACATCGAGCTGATCCGCAACACGCCCTTTCTGGTGCAGTTGTTTTTCTTCTTCTTTGCGTTGCCGGCCGTGGGCCTGCGCTGGTCGCCGCAAACCGCCGCACTGGTGGCCATGGTGGTCAACCTGGGCGCCTATGCGACTGAGATCATCCGCGCCGGCATCGAATCCATCCCCAAGGGCCAGATCGAAGCCGGCCTGGCGCTGGATCTGAAGCGCTGGGAAATCTTCCGCTTCGTGATCCTCAAGCCCGCGCTCAAGACCATCTACCCGGCGCTGACCAGCCAGTTCATCTTGCTGATGCTGAGCTCGGCTGTGGTGTCCGTGATCTCGGCCGACGACCTGACCTCGGTCGCCGCCAATATCCAGTCCGAGACCTTCCGCAGCTTTGAGGTCTACATCGTCGTAGCCGCCATCTACCTGCTGCTGTCGCTGGCCTTCAACCTGCTGTTCAAGCTCATCTACCAGATGGCCTTGAACTACCCAGACCGTCGCTGAACTCGGAGAACAAGAAATGCGTACTTTTGGTTGGCCCGAGTTGTGGTTCATCGTGGAAGCGGCCAAGTGGACCGTGGCCCTGTCCCTGATCGCCTTTATCGGCGGCGCCCTGGTGGGCCTGGTGATTGCGCTGTCGCGCACGTCAGAGAACGGCCTGGCGCGCGGCATTGCTACCGCCTTTACCCAGATTTTTCAGGGCACGCCACTGCTGCTGCAGCTGTTCCTGGTGTTCTTTGGCGCGCCCATTCTGGGCTTTGAGATCAACCCCTGGATTGCAGCGGCTGCTGCGCTGATTCTGAACAGCGGCGCGTTCCTCGGTGAAATCTGGCGCGGCTGTATCCAGGCCGTGCCACGCGGCCAGTGGGAAGCGGCCGATGCGCTGTCGCTGTCCTACTACTGGCGCATGCGCGCCGTCGTGCTGCCCCAGGCGATGAAGATTGCCGTGGCCCCCACCGTGGGCTACCTGGTGCAGATCATCAAGGGCACCTCGCTGGCAGCCATCATCGGCTTTACCGAGATCACGCGCGCCGGCCAGATCATCAACAACGCCACCTTCCAGCCCATGCTGGTGTTCGGTGTCGTCGGTGCCGTTTACTTCATCCTGTGCTGGCCGCTGTCGCTGTGGGCAGGCCGGCTCGAGAAGCGCCAAGCCAAGGCCCTGGCGCGTTGAACCTTTTTGGTCGTCGCTTGAATTTTCTACTAGGAGACATGAGCATGCAGATTTCCCGCCGCACTTTCACCTCCGCTGCTGCCGCCCTGGCTGCCAGCGCCCTGTTGCCCCTGACCGCATCGGCCCAGTCGCTGGCCGATCTGAAGAAGAAGGGCAAGATAACCATCGGCATGCTGGTGGACTTCCCGCCCTACGGCATCCTGAACGGCAGCAACCAGCCCGACGGCTACGACGCCGATGTGGCCAAGTTGCTGGCCAAGGAATGGGGCGTGACCGCCGACATCGTGCCCGTGACCGGCCCCAACCGCATCCCCTTTCTGCTGACCAACAAGGTCGACATGCTGATCGCCTCGCTGGCCATCACGCCCGAGCGCGCCAAGCAGGTGCTGTTCTCCAAGCCTTACTCGGCCGCATCGATCGTGCTGTACGGCGCGACCAAGACCGCCATCAAGGGCCCGGAAAACCTCAAGGGCCTGCGCGTGGGCGTGGCACGTGCCTCCACCCAGGACGTGGCCGTCACCAAGGCTGCGCCGGAAGGCACGCAAATCCGCCGCTTTGACGACGACGCATCGGCCATGCAAGCACTGCTGTCGGGCCAGGTCGATGCCATCGGCTGCTCGGTGACCGTGGCCGCTCAGATCGCCAAGCGCGCCCCTGCCGGCCAGTTCGAGAACAAGTTCCAGCTGCTGCAGCAGAACATGGCCGTGGCCCTGCGCCCTGGCCAGGACGAAGTGGCCGAAGCCGTGAACGCCTTCATCGCCAAGAACACCGCCAATGGTGAGCTGAACAAGCTGTACCAAAAGTGGTTGGGCGCCGACCTGCCCAAGCTGGACTAAAACCTAGAACGGGCTACCCCCTGAGGCGCTGCGCGCCTTCCCCCTGGAAGGGGGACGACAGCACCGCTGCGGGGCGGCCCTTGCTGGCTGTCTCTTAGCTCGGGCATGCCAGTGTTGCAATCATCTTAAAACGACTGCTTTATGACGACCCCCTCGCAAGCACCCATCATTCGCCTCCAAGGCGTCGAGAAATGGTATGGCAACTTCCAGGTGCTGACCGATATCAACCTCGACGTGCGTGCTGGCGAGCGTATCGTCATCTGCGGGCCTTCGGGCTCGGGCAAGTCCACGATGATCCGCTGCATCAACCGGCTTGAAGCCATCCAGAAGGGCCAGATCACCGTGGATGGCACGGACCTGACCGGTGACAGCAAGGCCATTGACACCATCCGCAAGGAAGTGGGCATGGTGTTCCAGCAGTTCAACCTGTTCCCGCATCTGACGATTGTGGAGAACTGCATGCTGGCGCCGATGCGCTCGCGCGGCCTGAGCAAGGCCGAGGCGCAGGAACGCGCGATGCACTACCTCACGCGGGTGCGCATTCCGGACCAGGCCAACAAGTACCCCAGCCAGCTGTCGGGCGGCCAGCAGCAGCGCGTGGCCATTGCCCGTGCGCTGTGCATGGCCCCCAAGATCATGCTGTTTGACGAGCCCACCTCGGCCCTCGACCCCGAGATGGTCAAGGAAGTGCTGGACACCATGATCGGCCTGGCCGAAGACGGCATGACCATGCTCTGCGTGACCCATGAAATGGGCTTTGCCCGCAGCGTGGCTGACCGCGTGATCTTCATGGCTGACGGCAAGATCATCGAGCAAGGCCCACCGGCTGCGTTCTTTGACAACCCCCAACACCCGAAGACCCAGCAGTTCCTGGGCCAGATCCTTAGCAACCATTGATGGTGTGGCGGCGCGGGGCGCGCGCCAGCGCCACGCCCCGGGCCTGCACAGCGCCCATGCCGCCACCGCAGACTGTGCACAACGACTTCATTGATCGCTGCTAGCGCCCCGCCGGCCGGCGGGCGCCAACGGCCAACACCCATAACAACCATGGCCTTGTCTTTGCAAAACGCGGGCTCGCCCGCCCTGATCTCCCTCACCTCCTTTGGCAATGCCGAAGTGCGCCGCCACGGCCAGCTCTACTTTGCCCAGCTCGCGCACCGCGCCGGTGCCAATGGCTATGAAGTGCGCGAAGAGCTGCTGCTGAACCCCGCCGAAGAGCTGCCCGCGCTGGCCGCCTATGGCCGCGACCACCAGCTGGACCTGGTCTACTCCTGCCCCCAGCCGCTGTTTGCGATGGACGGCAACCTGAACACCGCTGCCGTACAACACGCGATCGCCGCCAGCCAGACCTTGGGCGCCACCTGGCTCAAGATGTCGATCGGCGGCTTTGCCAGCGAGTCGGTCGCGCATTCGGCCCAGGGCTTTGCGGCGCTGAAGAGCGCCATCGAGGGCGCGGGCCTGACCCTGCTGATCGAAAACGACCAGACCACGGCCGCCGGCACCGTGCAGGCACTGCAGCGCTTTTTTGCCGCGGCCGATGCCGCCGGCCTGCCGCTGCCGATGACCTTTGACATGGGCAACTGGCACTACCTGGGCGAATGCGCACTGCAAGCGGCCCAGCTGTTTGGGAGCCGCGTGGCCTATGTGCATGCCAAGGGCGTGCAACGCCTGCCCACCAAATGGGTGGCAGTGCCGCTGGCCGAATCGGCCGCCGCCTGGCGCGCCATTTTGCGCGCGCTGCCCAGCGATGCACCCCGCGCCATCGAGTACCCACTGATCGGCGACGACCTCGTCGCCGTCACCCAGCAGGAGCTGGCCGTGCTGCGCGATGCCACCGCACTGCAAGCCCGCTAAGTCACCGACAAACCAACAGCTACCAGCACTCAAGAGAGACACGGCCATGACCACCAAGACCTTTGACATCGCCACCTTTGGCGAAGCCATGATGCTGCTGATCGCCGACCGCGCCGGCCCGCTGGAGAACGCCGAGTTCTTCACCAAGCGCATTGCGGGCGCCGAGATCAATGTGGCCACCGGCCTGGCGCGCCTGGGCTTCAACACCCACTGGGCCAGCCGCCTGGGCGCCGATTCGATGGCGCGCTACCTCATCAACCAGATGAAGAGCGAAGGCGTGCACTGCGAGCATGTGGTGCTGGACCCGGCGCAGAAGACCGGCTTCCAGATCAAGGGCCGTACCGATGACGGCAGCGACCCGCAGGTGGAATACCACCGCAAGGGCTCGGCCGCCAGCCTGATGACCCCGGCCGACATCGACGAGCCCTGGCTGGCCTCGGCCCGCCACCTGCATGCCACCGGCGTGTTTGCCGCGATCTCGCAGACCAGCCTGGCCACTGCCCAGCGTACCCTGCAGATCGCCCGCGCTGCCGGCAGCACCATCTCCTTTGACCCCAACCTGCGCCCCACCCTGTGGCAGGACGAGGCCACGATGCGCCGCGAGATCAATGCGCTGGCCGCTGGTGCGGACTGGGTCTTCCCCGGCCTGGCCGAAGGTGAGCTGCTGACCGGCCACAAGACGCCCGAAGCGGTGGCCCGGTTCTACCGCGACCAGGGCGCCAGCCTGGTGGTCGTCAAGCTCGGCGAAGAAGGTGCCTACTACGATGACGCCCAGGCCGGTACCGGCTATGTGGCCGGTTGCCCGGTCGAGAAGGTCGTGGACACCGTGGGCGCCGGCGATGCCTTTGCGGTGGGCGTCATCAGCGGCCTGCTCGATGGCCGCTCGGTGGCCGATGCCGTCAAGCGCGGCTGCTGGATTGGCGCGCTGCAGGTGCAGGTGCTGGGCGACTCCGAAGGCTTGCCAACCCGCGAAGCCTTGACCGCCGCCGGCTATTGATTTCAACGCATCCAGGAGCACCGATGACCAGCACCCGCCAACAGATTTTGGTTTTTCGTGAACTGCCCGACGACCAGCTGGCCCGCCTGCAAGCCGCGCACGATGTGACCGTGGCCAACCCGCGCGTGGCTGCACAGCGCGATGCCTTTTTTGCAGCGCTGCCCCAGGCCCAGGCACTGATCGGGTCGAGCTACCCGATCACCGATGCGCTGCTCGATGAAGCACCGCAGCTGCGGGTGATCTCCAGCATCTCGGTGGGCGTGGACAACTACCCGCTGGCAGCGCTGCGCGAGCGCGGCATTGCGCTGTGCCACACGCCGGGCGTGCTGACGGAGACGACGGCCGACACCATCTTTGCACTGCTGATGGCCACCAGCCGCCGCATTCCGGAGCTGGCGATGTATGTGCGCTCCGGCCAATGGCAGCGCAATATTGGCGAGGAGCTGTTTGGCTGGGATGTGCATGGCAAGACCCTGGGCATTCTGGGCATGGGCCGCATCGGCATGGCACTGGCCCGGCGCGCCGCGCTGGGCTTTGGCATGCGCGTGCTCTACAACAACCGCAGCGTTGTGCCCGACAGCGAACTGGGCGCGCTGGCCGGCCATGTGCACTATGTCGCCCGCGATGCGCTGCTGCGCGAGGCAGACTTTGTCGTCTCCGTTGTGCCGTCGACCCCCGAGACCAAGCACCTGCTGGGCGCCGAAGCCTTTGCGCTGATGAAGCCCAGCGCCATCGTCATCAACGGTTCGCGCGGCGCGATCGTCGACGAGGCTGCGTTGCTGCATGCGCTCGACACCGACCAGATCCGCGCCGCCGGCCTGGATGTGTTTGCCACCGAGCCGCTGCCGGTCGAATCCCCCCTGCGCACCCATGCCAAGGTGGTGGCGCTGCCGCATATCGGATCGGCCACGCACGAGACGCGCCACGCGATGGCCGAGATGGCGACCAGCAACCTGCTGCAGGTGCTGGCGGGTGAACAACCTGCAGGCAGATTCGACCTGAGCCAGGCCTGAGCCCACAGCGGCGCCATGGGCTGCGCCGCGCGAGACTAGTGGAGGTCAGGCGCGCCCGCATAATGGCCGCCAGACCTTCCGATGCTGGCCACCCGCTTGGGTCCAGCGGCCTCCCCTCTCGTACCGTCTCTAGACTGCGGCATGCCCTCCACGCTCCAGGTTCTCTCCCTCGCCTCCCCCTCTGCCGGCTACCGCCGCATCCGCTTTGCTGGCGTGCAGCTGGCGCCCTTTTGCCAGCACGACAACATCCATTGCCGCCTGGTGTTTCCGTCGGCGCTGGATGCGCAAGGCAACAACGCCAGCAGCACGCGCGTCTACACCGTGCGCGCCTTCGATGCCGAGGCGCAATGGCTGGAGATCGATTTCTTGCTGCATGCCGATGCCGGCCCCGGCGCCTGCTGGGCCCAGCAGGCGCAGGTCGGCGACCGGGTCGAGATCCTCAAACCCGGTGGCCGCACGGCCCGCATCGCCGACTGGATGGTGCTGGCCGGTGACGACAGCGCGCTGCCCGCGCTGGCCCGCATCGCAGAACAGCTGCCCGCCAGCACACGCGGCCATGTGGTCTGCGAGATAGCCGACCCGCGAGACGCGATCGACATCCCCCTGCCTCCGGGCATGCAGTGGCATTGGCTTTACCGCGCGGGCACACCCGCAGGTACCGGCGAGCAGCTGCAGCAGGCCGTGCAAGCACTGGATTGGAGCGCCGCACACACCACCGCAGGCGCAAGCCGCTTTTTATGGGTAGGTGCCGAATTTGCGACCGCGCAGGCGCTGCGCGCATGGGCGGTGGACAGCCTGGGCCTGGGCAAGCAGGAGCAGCTGATCGTGGCCTACTGGCGCCGGGGCATGAGCGAGAACGAGCTGCGCGCGCCCAAGGCGGACCTGGAAAAAACCTAGGTCCTGTTTTTAGATTTCCGCCGAGCGCGAAATATGCCGGCGCAGCAGCGCGGCGGCATAGTCGGCATCGCCTTCTTTCAACGCCTTGAGAATGCCCAGGTGGTCGGTGCAGGCCTGGCGGATGTGCTGCTCGCTCAGGTGGCTGAAGTGCGCAAACTCCGAGATCTTGCGCAGCGAGTTCTGCCGGCGCACCGACTCAATCAGAAAGCGGTTGCGCGACCAGGACACCAGGGTTTCATGAAAATTCGCATTGGCCTTGAACCACACATCCTGGCGCAGCTGCTCGACCGGCATCTGCAAGATGTCTGACTGCTCGCGGAACAGCTGCTGCAGCTGTTCAGGATCGGGCGCAAAGCCGGCCATCTTCAGCGCGCCGCACTCGACGATCAAGCGAAAGTCATAGCTCTCGTGCACGGCCTGGGGGTTGTCCAGGCTCTCGGTAAAGCGCCAGCCGTGGCCGGGCAGGCGCTCGGTCAGGCCCTCGGCGGCAAAGCGCATCAGCACGCGGCGCACGGCGCCCCGGGTCACGCCAAACAGCTCCACCAGCTGCGCTTCGGAGACTTCGCCAGCCAGCTGGCCGCTGGCGCGGTGGTTCATGATCTGGCTGTACAGCGCCTCGGCGTCGGAGGGGGGCACCAGCTGCTCCAGCGCATCGTCGCCATCGGGCACGCGCTCGACCCGAAAACCCCGGCCCGGGTGGTAGGCCACCAGGCCCTGGGCGGTCAGCAGCATCAGCGCCTGGCGCACTGGCGTGCGCGAGACCTTGAGCTCATCGGCCAGGTGCAGGTCGGAGATGCGGTCGCCCACGCTCCAGCGGCCAGCATGCATCAGCGCCGTCAGTTTGCGCGCGACGTCGATCTGCAAAGAACTCAGCGATTGCTTCAAACCGATTCTCCCCTGGGTTGTGCTGCTGCGGCCCGCGCGTGCGCAATGCGGTGGCAGTGGCGGCGGCGCGCAGCCTCTTGTTTTTGCCGGCCAGCCCCGAGCATACGCGCCAGGCCTGGCGTGTTGGCAGCATCCTTCATCGTAGTTTCCCTAAGTTTTGTTTGATTCTATAAAAAACAAATTGACAGTCAATGACCACGAAATTAATGTATTAAAAGTTCACAAAACACAAAAGAAAAAAGATGTCGCCGTTTCCACTCGTCACGCTGTCTGGCGCCCCCCAAGCCCGTGGGCGCCAGTATGGCGCGGCGCTCAAAGACCGCATTGCCCGCAGCGCAGCCCTCTATGGCGGCGCGCTGGAGAAGTACGGCATCAGTGCCGCACACAAGGCCGCGCTGATCGCCGAGTACGCCCGGAAGATCGCCGATTTTGACGAGAACTACCTCGAAGAAATGCGCGGCATCGCCGAAGGCTCGGGCGTCGCGCTGGACGACATCGTGATGATCAATGCCCGCACCGAGGTGGTGGCCCTGGCGCGCGCCCAGTCCAGCAAGCCGGTCGATGACGAGCTCGACGACGGCTGCACCGGCGCCATGCTGCTGCCCGAGCGCAGCGCCTCGGGCAACCTGATCCATGGCCAGAACTGGGACTGGCGCGCCGAGTGTGCCGAGACCGGTGTGGTGCTGCGCGTGCGCCAGGACCATGGCCCCGACTACCTGACCTTTGTCGAAGCTGGTGGTTTGGCCCGCAGCGGCCTCAATGCCGCAGGCATCTCCATCACCGCGAACTACCTGGAGTGCGAGCGCGACTACACCAAGCTGGGCATTCCGCTGGGCCTGATCCGCCGCAAGGTGCTGGAGCAGCAGCACTTTGCACTGGCCGCCAAGGCCGTGGCCACCACGCCCAAGTCCTGCTCCAACAACATCATGGTGGCGTCGGCCGCAGGCTTTGGCATTGACTTTGAGTGCGCGCCCGACGAGGCCTTCCCGCTCTACCCCGAGGACGGCATGATCGTGCACGCCAACCACTGGGTCAGCCCGGTGGCGCTGGCCAAGCTGCGCGACACCGGCATCCCCCATGTGCCCGAGAGCTTTTACCGCGACTGGCGGGTGCGCAAGATCCTGCAGGAGCAGGGCCGCCTGCTGACGCGCGAATCGCTGAAGAAGGCGCTGTTTGACGACTTCCTCTCGCCCTATGCGGTCTGCCGCCCGCCCCGCCCGGCCGATGGCGGCAACCTGACCGCCACCGTCGCGATGATCGTGATGGAGCCGGCGCTGGGCATCATGGAGATTGCACCGCTGCCCGCCATCAACCGCCAGTTCACCACCTACCGCCTGCATGGCGATGGCGCGGCTGAACCCTCGGCAGCGGCCGCTGCGGCGCTGGAGCACTGACCGCCATGTGGAAATTCGCTGCCACCCGAATCGGCATGGCGATTCCGACCTTGGTGATCGTGGCACTGGCCGTCTTCATTCTGGTGCGCCTGATCCCCGGTGACCCGGCAGCGCTGATGCTGGGTGACTCGGCCGATGCCGCATCGCTGGCGGCCCTGCGCGAGCAGCTGGGCCTCAACGCCAGCCTGCCCACGCAGTTCCTGGTCTGGTCCGGCCATGTGCTGCAGGGCGACCTGGGCCAGTCCATCTCCAACCGCCAACCGGTTGCCGCGCTGATCTGGCAGCGCTTTGCCGTCAGCGCCCAGATCGTGCTGCCTGCCGTGCTGCTGGCCACCCTGGTCGCCGTGCCGCTGGGCATGCTGGCGGCCTGGCGCCAAGGCCGCCTCACCGACCTGGCCCTGGTCGCCACCGCCACCTTGCTGCTGTCGCTGCCGGCGTTCTGGATGGGGCTGCTGCTGCTGATGTTCTTTGCGCTCAAGCTGGGCTGGTTTCCGGTGGTCGGCTTTGTCGCCTTTGGCGAGAACCCGCAGCAGGCGCTGCTCTACCTGGTGCTGCCCATCACCACCTTGCTGCTGCACGAGATCGGCGTGATCCTGCGCATGACCCGCGCCTCCACCTTGGAAGTGCTGCACCTGGACTACATCACCCATGCCCGCGCCAAGGGCTTGAGCGAGATGACGGTGATGCTGCGCCATGCCTTCAAAAGCTCGTTTGGCCCGACCTGGACCCTGCTGGGCCTGATTCTGGGCAACCTGCTCGCCGGGGTGGCGGTGATCGAGACCGTGTTCACCATTCCGGGCCTGGGCCGGCTGCTGGTCGATGCGATCTTTGCCCGCGACTACCCGCTGATCCAGGGCTGCCTGCTCTTCATCGCCAGCATCTATGTCCTGGTGAACCTCTTTGTGGACCTGCTCTATCCCATCTTCGACCCGAGGGTGGCCGCATCATGAACCGCCGCTCCCTCTCCTTCTGGCTGGGCGCTGGCCTGGTCTCCGTGGTGGTCGCCGTGGCCTTGCTGGCCACGTTCTGGACGCCGTACGACCCGCTCAAGCTCGACTTCAAGACCCGCCTGGCAGCGCCCGGCTGGCAGCACTGGATGGGCACCGACGAGCTGGGCCGCGATGTGCTCAGCCGCCTGATGCGTGGCACTGCCACCAGCATCCGCATCAGCCTCAGCACGGTGTTTCTGGCCACCTTCTTTGGTGTGCTGATTGGCGCGCTCAGCGGTTACCTGCGCGGCTGGCCCGACCGCATCCTGATGGCCATCAACGATGCGCTGCTGGCCTTCCCGGGCCTGTTGATGGCCCTGGGCCTGCTGGCGGTGTTTGGCGCCAGCGCCAGCGGCATCATCATCGCGCTGGCACTGGCCTATGCGTCGTCGGTGGTGCGGGTGGTGCGCGGCACCGTGCTGGGCCTGCGCGAGCGTGATTTTGTGCGCGCCTCGCGCGTCATGGGCAACTCCGAGACCTACACCCTGCTGCGCCATGTGCTGCCCAACTGCATCGCACCGGTGATCGTCATGGCCACCTCGATGTGCGGCTGGATCATTCTGGCCGAGAGCTCGCTGAGCTTTCTGGGCCTGGGCGTGGCGCCACCGGCACCCACCTGGGGCAACATGCTGGCGGGCAGCCGCTCCTATGTCAGCCAGGCGGCCTGGCTGGCGATTTTCCCGGGGCTGGCGATCTCGCTGGCACTGCTGGGCATCAATCTGCTCGGCGACGCCCTGCGCGACCGGCTCGACCCACGCATGCGGAGGCGCGTATGACCACATCCCCTGCCTTGCTGCAGATCCAGAACCTGAGCCTCTCGGCCGGCCCCGACAAGCTGGTGGTGCGCGATGCATCCTTGCAACTGGCCGCTGGCGAGATTGTTGGCATCGTCGGCGAATCGGGCTCGGGCAAGACCATGCTCAGCCGCGCCGTGATGCGGCTCACGCCCCATGCCATCAGCCGCAGTGGCGGCGACATCCTGCTCGACGGCCAGTCGCTCTATGCGATGAACGAGCGCCAGCTGCGCGCTGTGCGTGGCCCGCGCGTGGCCATGGTGTTCCAGGAGCCGATGACCTCGCTCACGCCCACCCTGAGCATTGGCGAGCAGCTGCTCGAAGGCCTGCGCATGCACCTGCCCCAGGCACGCGATGAGCACATGCCGCGCATCCATGCAATGCTGGAGCGTGTCGGCCTGCGTGAGACCCAGCGCATCCTGAGCGCCTTCCCGCATGAGTTCTCGGGCGGCATGCGCCAGCGCATCATGATTGCCTCGGCCATGCTGCTGCGCCCGGCGCTGCTGATTGCCGACGAGCCCACCACGGCGCTGGATGCGGTGGTGCAGCGCGAGGTGATGGAGATGATGCTGGAGCTGACGCGCGAGAACGGCACCGCCGTGCTGCTGATCAGCCATGACCTGCCGATGGTGGCCCGCTACGCCGACCGCATGGTGGTGATGAAGCAGGGCGACATTGTGGAAACCGGCCCTACCGCCCAGGTGCTGGCCGCCCCCGCGCATGACTACACGCGCCAGCTGCTGCGCACCCTGCCCCAGCGCCGCGCACCGCGCCAGATCGACCGCACGGCCCCGCTGATGTCGGCCCGCGACCTGGTGCTGGAGTTTGGCGGCCGCCAGCGCTGGTTCCGCAAGGGGGCGCCGGCGCGCGTGCTCAAGGGCATCAGCCTGGATATCTTCCCCGGCGAGGTGGTGGCCGTGGTCGGCGAATCGGGCTCGGGCAAAACCACCCTGGGCATGATCCTGTCGGGCCTGCTGCAGCCCACCAGCGGCAGCCTGCGCTACAAGGGCCAGCCCTTGCGGCCGGGCAGCCCGGGTTTCAAGGACTACCGCTACAACTGCCAGATGGTCTTCCAGGACCCGTACTCCTCGCTGGACCCGCGCATGACGGTGCAGGCCCTGGTGGCCGAGGCGCTGCGCATGGCCGATGGCCTGAGCGCCAGCGACAAGCGCGAGCGCGTGCAGCAGGCGCTGGCCGATGTGGGGTTGGGCGGTGATTTTGCGACGCGCTACCCGCATGAGCTCTCGGGCGGCCAGCGCCAGCGCGTGGCCATTGCCCGCGTGCTGGTGCGGCGCCCGGCGCTGATGATTGCCGACGAGGCGGTCTCCGCGCTCGATGTGACGGTGCGCGCCCAGGTGCTGGACCTGCTGGCCGAGCTGCAGCAGCGCTATGGCTTCTCTTGCCTTTTCATCAGCCATGACCTGGGCGTGGTGGAGCAGATTGCCGACCGGGTCATCGTCGTGCAGGGCGGCGTGATTGCCGAGCAGGGCACGCGCGATGCCGTGTTTGACCAGCCGCAGAACCCCTATACGCGCCAGCTGCTGGATGCGATCCCGATGCTGCAGGCCACGCCCGATGGCGGGGTGCATCTGCGCTGGCGCCATGCCGAAGACAAGGCCTCCGCCTCTGCAAACGGCGCTGCCTGCCCTGCCTAAAAATTCAGCAACCTTTCAGGAGTCCTCTTATGTCATCCCCTCCCGCCCGCCAGGGCCACGGCATCAAGCTGAGCTATTACGACTTTGGCGCCACCACCTTTTTTGCCAGCCAGTACGACCAGCGCTTCAGCTACTGCCTCTACGTGCCCAAGAACTACAGCGAGAGCGAGGACAAGGTCTATGACCTAGCCGTGATCGTGCACGGCACAGGCCGCACCGCCAGCCAGTACCGCGACCGCTTTGCCGACTTTGCCGACCGCAATGACTGCATCGTGCTGGCGCCGCTCTTCCCCGCCGGCATTGGCGTGGCCGGTGACCTGGCCAACTACAAGCGCATTCTTTTCCATGGCATCCGCTATGACCAGGTGCTGCTGTCCATGGTCGACGAGGTGGCGGCCAAGTACCGCCTGCGCAGCGAACGCTTCATGCTCTACGGCTTCTCGGGCGGCGGGCAGTTCAGCCAGCGCTTTTTTCTGCTGCACCCCGAGCGCCTCCATGCCGTGTCGATCGGCGCGCCGGGCGTGGTCACCCTGCTCAACACCGACTACGACTGGTGGGTGGGTGTGCGCGACATTGAGCAGCGCTTTGGCCGCAGCCTCAACCTGGCGGCGATGCGCGCGGTGACCGTGCAGACCATCATCGGAACGGCCGACACCGCCACCTGGGAAATCACCATTCCGCGCGACAGCGCGCTGTGGATGGATGGCGCCCAGCTGCAGGGCGACAACCGCATCGAGCGCATCACCGCACTGGCCGACAGCTTTGCCGCGCATGGCATCCGCGTGCAGCGCGACACCGTGCCCGGCATTGCGCACGAGCCCTTCAAGGTCATCGAGCCGGTCGAGGCCTTCTTGCAGCAGTGCCTGCGCGCGCCACAAGCCGCTCCGGTGTAAGACCCTGTCCCAAGCCTCCACGCCAACGTCCCCACCACTACAAGGAAGACCATGCCCACCAGCCGCTCTCTTTGGTCGCCCGCGCTGCTCGCTGCAGCCTGCGCGCTCAGTGCCCACAGCCAGGCCGCCGGCGCCCCCGATATGCTGCGCGTGGCGCTGCATGCCGATATCGCCAGCGTCAACCCCGGTGTCAACCGCGACGCCAACTCCGACATGGTGATGGCCCATGTGGTCGAGGGCCTGGTGGCCTATGGCGAGGACCTGACCATCAAGCCCATGCTGGCCAGCAGCTGGAAGGCGAATGACGACAGCACCAGCTACGACTTCAAGCTGCGCCCGAATGTGCGTTTTCACAATGGCAAGACCTTGTCGGCCGCCGATGTGGTGTGGAACTTCAAGCGCTACCTCGATCCCAAGACCAACTTCCAGTGCATCAACCGCTACAACGGCAAGATCGGCCCGGCGCTGCAGGAGGTGAAGGCGGTCGATGCGCAGACCGTGCGCTTCAGCTTCTCGGCGCCCGCGCCCAACTTCCTGATGACCCTGGCCACCATCCAGTGCACGCCCTGGATCATCCACCCCGACTCCGTGGCCGCCAACGGCAGCGTCAGCCAGGTGATCGGCACCGGCCCCTATAGCTTTGCAGAGAAGCAGACCGGCCGCTACACCGAGCTCAAGCGCTTTGCCGACTACAGCGCGCTGCCCGGCACGCGCGATGGCTATGCCGGCAACAAGCAGGCCAGCATTGCCACCCTGCGCTTTGTCACCGTGCCCGATGCCAGCACCCGCTCCAACGGCGTGCTCTCGCGCGATCTCGATGTCATCGACGATGTGGATCCCGACACCATCAAGGTGCTCAAGGACAAGGGCGTGCAGGTGGAAGTGCAGCCCACCCCAAGCTGGGTGGTGCTGCAGGTGCAGACCGAGGCGCCCGCGCTCAAGGATGTGCGCATGCGCCAGGCGATTGCCAAGGCGCTGAGCCTGCCCGATGTGGCCGAGGCCGCCGGCAAGGGCCTGTTTACTGCCAACCCTTCGGTGATATCGCCCTTGAGCCCCTACTACGACCAGCGCAGCAAGGCCTGGCCCGGCTATGACCCGGTGGGCGCCAGCGCGCTGGCCAAGCAGGCGGGCTACAAGGGCCAGCCCATCAGCCTGCTGGTAGCCAACCGCCAGGAGCGCGTGCAGCTGGCCACCATCCTGCAGGCGCTGCTGGGCTCGGCCGGCATCAATATCGACATCAAGGTGCGCGACTGGGCCTCGCAGCTGGATCTGTATGGCAAGGGCCAGTACGAGCTGGCCATCTTTGCCTACTCGGCGCGGCTCGACCCCTTGCTGATGTATGAGTCGCTGATCGGCGACAAAAAGGCCGAGCCCACCCGCCAGTGGGACGATGCACAGGCCTCGGCCTTGCTCAAGCAGGTGGCGATGGAGCGCGACCCGGCCCGCCGCAAGGACCTGTTCAACCAGCTCCATGCGCTGATGGCCAAGGAGGTGCCGATCATCGGCCTGTACAACCTGCCGGTTGTCACCGCGATGGCGCCCAGCATCAAGGGCTACAAGGGCTGGCCCGCTGGCACGCACCGCTTCTGGGGCGTGACCCGCGCCGCGCCCTAAGTCAGCCTCTGCGCGCGTGGCCAGAACGCTCTGGTTCGGCCACGCGCATGCCGCTTTCCCTGCATTCCGATCTCTGCGTTTCACACCCTGTATGTCTTTCTCTGCAACCGACTACCGCCTGGCCGATGCCACGGCACTGGCCCAGGCCATCCGCGCTGGTGCGCTCACCCCCCAGGCGGCGGTGGACCATGCCTTTGACGCCATCGAGCGCTGCAACCCCCAGCTCAATGCCGTGATCCTGACCATGCGCGAGCAGGCCCAGGAGCAGCTGCGCCAGCTGCCGGCCGATGCGCCGCTGCGCGGCGTGCCGGTGCTGCTCAAGGACGACTGCCCCAGCTATGCCGGCGCGGCGATGTCCTATGGCTCGCGCGCGGCACGGGGCAACGTCTCGGCCACTGACCACACCTTGGTACGCCACTACCAGCAGGCGGGCATGGTCATCGTCGGCAAGACGAATCTGCCCGAGTTCTCGGCCAATGTGGCAACCGCGCCCAGCCTGCATGGCCGCACCCTGAACCCCTGGAGCGCGGCACACAATGTCGGCGGCTCCTCGGGGGGCTCGGCCGCCGCCGTGGCCGCCCGCATGGTGCCGCTGGCCTATGGCAATGACGGCGCGGGATCGATCCGCATACCAGCGGCCTGCACGGGGCTGTTTGGCCTGCGCCCCTCGCGCGGCCGCGTGGCCTGCGGCCCTGTCTCCAGCGAGAACTGGGGCGGGCTCGTGAGCCACCATGTGCTGACGCGCAGCGTGCGCGATTCGGCCCTGATGCTGGACCTGAGCGATGCGCTGGAGCCCGGCTCGCTCTATGCCGCGCCGGCCAAGGCGGAAGACTTCAGCCAGGCGCTGCGGCGCCCGCCCGGGCAGCTGCGCATTGGCGTGCTGCAGGATGCGGGCCCGGGCCAGGCGCTGGACAGCAGCATCCTGCAAGGCCTGCAGGACACCAGTCGCCTGCTGCAGGAACTGGGCCATGTGACCGAAGAGGCGCAATGGAACTTCTCGCACGCCGACCTGGCCGCCGCCTTCAGCCGCATCATTGCCGCCTATACCGCGCTGGAGGTGGATGGCCTGGTGCGCAGCACCGGCAGGCCAGCGACGGCGGAGTTCTTTGAACCGGTGAACCTGGGCCTGGCCGAGCAGGGGCGGCGCCTGGGCGCTGTCGAGCTATTGGCCGCGCGCAATACCTGCAACAGCATCGCCCGGCGCCTGGGCGAGATGTTTGGCCGCTATGACCTGCTGCTCTGCCCGGTGATGCCGACCCTGCCCCAGGACTTGCAGGCGCTGGATGTGCGCCAGCCCGATGCGCAGCACTTCATGCGGGAGTTCATGGATGCGACCGTGTTCACCCGCCCGGCCAATGCCGCCGGCGTGCCCGCGATGAGCGTGCCGCTGTGGCAAAGCGCCAGCGGCCTGCCCCTGGGCATGCAGTTCATCGCCCCCTATGGCGCAGAAAGCCGGCTGCTGCAGCTGGCCGCGCAGCTGGAGCAGGCCCTGCCCTGGGACCAGCGCCTGCCCCCCGTCCACGCCTGATCTCTCTCTGACCCGCCCCTCTCATGCTCTACACCAAACCCTATTACCAACCCCAGCAGCCCGCGCAGATCAAGGAGCTGGTCGACCGCGTGGTGCTGGGCACCTTGATTACGCCGCACAGCGAAGGCGTGGCGCTGTCCCACCCGGTGTTCCGGCTCGACACCACGCGCGGCGCGCTGGGCACCCTGGTGTCGCATGTGGCATCGGCCAGCGACCATGTGCGCTTTCTGCGCCAGGGCCTGCCGAGCATCGCCATCCTGATGGACCCGGGCAGCTATATCTCGCCGTCCTGGTACCCCAACTACCCGCATCGCGACAGCGCGCCGACCTGGGGATTCCAGGTGGTGCACCTGCATGGCACCCCGCGCATACTGGAAGAAGATGAACTGGTCGCCCACCTGCAGGACCTGGTGGGCCATATGGAGCGTGGCCGCCGCTGCCCCTGGGACAGCAGCGAGCTGGGCCCCGGCGGCCTGGAGCGGCGCCTGCCCGGCATTGTGGGCTATGAGATGCCGGTGGCGCGCTGTGAAGCCAAGTTCAAGCTCGGCCAGGACGAGCGCCCGGCTGACATGCGCGGCGCCGTGCCGCGCCTGCGCGAGCAGAACCAGCATGCGCTGGCCGATACCATAGAGCAACACTGCCAACTCCAACAACCATGACCACCGCCGACACACAGACCGACCCCATCGCCCAGGCCATTGCGCGCCACCAAAGCGGCCTCAGCGCCGTGCCGGAGGCTGCCGCCTTCCATGCCTGGGTGGCGCAGCAGCGCGGCAGCTGGAGTGGGCTGATGCCCGGCCTGGCACAGGCGCGCATGGGCCACGTCGATTTCCGCAGCGCTGACTCTGCCGTGGCCGCCGCCAGCGCCAGCATGGACCGCGAGGGCGCCATCCGCGCCTACGAGGCCCTGCAGCAGCGCCAAGGGTTTGAGATGGGTGTAGGCCATTGGATGGAGCAGCGCTGCGTTTACCAAAGCAGTAACTACGCATCCACCCGGCTGGCAGGCGCGATGCGCGACTGCCACCTGGGCCTGGACCTGTTTGCGCCAGCGGGCACCGCGCTGCGGCTGCCGCTGGCCGCAGAGGTGGTGGTGGCTGAAGTGCGTGATATCCGCCTGGACTATGGCGGCATGCTGGTGCTGCGCCACCAGGGCCCTGCGCACCCAGAGTTTTTCAGCATCTGGGGGCATCTGAGCCATGCATCGGCCCAGCGCTGGCAGCCGGGCGAGCAGATTGCCGCAGGCAGCGAGTTTGCCCAACTGGGCGACTTTGCAGAGAACGGCTGGTGGCTGCCCCATCTGCACCTGCAGCTGTGCCTGCTGCGCCTGCCCGACTTCAGCGATGCGCCTGGTGTCGGCGAACAGGCCTTTGCGCCGGTCTGGCAGGACATCTTCCCCAACCCGGCGCCGCTGCTGCGCGCCGATGATGAGGCGCTGCGCGGCTGAGGGCCTCGCTTATTGGCCAGCCGGGTCGCAGCGCACTTGGTTCATGTAGATCGAGCAGTTGTACTTGTTGCCTTGAAAGCTTGCTTGGTAGCGCGTCGATTCACGCTGCCGGTCAAAGCCGAAGACCTGCACATGGGCCTCCGTGCTGCTGAAGTAGTTGGCGGTCTTCTCGGCAATGGCCTGGTCCGACAGCACGGCATTGCTGCCAATGGGCGCCACCACATCGCAGCCCTGCAACGCCAGCACGGCGGCGCAGAGGGCGGGCCAGGCAGCGAAGGAAAAGCGCTTGCGCGAAATGGAGGGGGTCATCGGTGCATCCTGTGGGTAGCGGCAATGCGCTACTGTCGCACATCCGGCCGCTGCTGTCAGGGGGCCTGTCAGCTGACTTGCACGGCCACGGGCGCGCTTGCCACCGCAGCAGCCGAGCGCGCATTCCAGCGCTGCCAGGCCTTTTCATGGAAGAAGAAGGCAAAGGCCTGCACCGTGGGCTCCAACAGGCTCAGCGTGAGCGAGGCGATCAGGTTGCCGGTAACGGCATAGGCCACCATCGCGGCCACCGTGATGTGGATCAGGTAGTAGCTGGCGGTCTTCTTCAGCGTTTGGCGGTTGTTCTGCAGGCTGCGGCGGAGGGAGGACATGGCGGGCTCTTTCTTTCAATTCATCAATGGCGGTTCTGTAAATGATATGTATTAGCAATGGCAAAGGCCAATGAATCCTCGCTAAAAAAACCATAGGCTTGGCTAATACCGCCAGTCGCAGGCAGGCGTCCCACCCGCCAAGGCCTGCGCTATGATGCGGTGCGGTTGCCAACCGGGCGACGTAATAACACCTTCATAACAAGCCAGACGACCTATGACGACGGACCAGCAACGCAGCTATACGGCACCCTGCCCGGGTTGCGGTGCACCTGTGGAATTTGCCAGTGCCCAGTCGGTGTTTGCGGTCTGCCCGTATTGCCAAAGCTCCATCGTGCGCAATGGCGATGTCTTGAAGCGCATCGGCAAGATGGCCGAGGTCTTCAACGACTACAGCCCGCTCAAGCTGAACCAGACCGGCCAGTTCGCCAAGGGCAGCGAAGGCTTTCGGCTGGTAGGCCGGCTGCAGTACAAGGGCGAGACCGGCAGCTGGAACGAGTGGCTGGCGCTGGGCGACAGCGGCGAGACCGCCGTCATCAGCGAGGACAACGGCCAGTTTGTGCTGAGCCGCGCCAGCCAGGCCGCCACCAAGAACCTGCCGCCGGCCGACCGCTGGCAACCGGGCCAGAGCATTGCGATCAGCGGCGTGCAGTACAGCGTAACCAGCGTGGTGCTGGCCCAGCTGATAGCGGCCGAGGGCGAGATGCCGCACCAGCCCGAGCTGGGCAAGCCCTTTACCGTGGTGGAGCTGCGCACCGAAGACGACAAGGTGCTGTCCATCGACTACAGCGACAACCCACCTGCGGTCTACCTGGGCGCGCCGGTGCTGCTGGGCTCGCTCAAGATTGCAGGGCTGAAGACCACGTCCAACAAGAAGGACCAGGGCCGGCACTTCAACTGCCCGCGCTGCGCGGCGCGGGTCGATATCAAGCTGGACACCACCCAGAGCCTGACCTGCCCGAGCTGCGGCTCGCTCATCGATGTATCGCAAGGCATTGGCGGCGAGCTGCGCGCGGCGATGCAGAAGGACCCGGTCAAGCCCCTGGTGCCGCTGGGCAAGATAGCGACCCTGGGCGGCAGCAAATGGCAGCTGGTGGGCTTTCAGCACCGCATCGGCATCGAGCCCGATGACGACGAATACTTTGGCTGGGACGAGTACCTGCTCTACCACAGCCAGCAGGGCTTCCAGTTCCTGGTCAACAGCAGCGAAGGCTGGAGCCTGGTCAAGACCCTGACCGGCGCGCCCGACTACCGCGCAGGCCGCAGCACGGCGACCTGGAAGCAGCAGACCTACCAGCTGCAATCGCGCTACCGCGCCGAGACCACCTATGTGCTGGGCGAGTTCTACTGGCCGGTGGCCCGGGGCGACAAGACCGACAATGTGGACTTTGCCCGGGGCAAGGATGGGGCGCAGCTGCTGAACCTGGAACAGGGCCCGCATGAGCTGAGCTGGTCGCTGGGCCGCAAGATGACGCCCGAGTCGGTGGCCTCGGCCTTTGGCATGAGCGACCAGGTGGCGCTGTTCAAACCCGAGACCAGCAGTTTCACGGTGCCCAAGCTCGGCTGCATGCCGGTCATCATCGGCCTGTTCCTGCTGTTCTTTTTGCTCATCTGGTTGTGGCCCAAGGGCTGCGATACTGCGCTGGAGCGGCGCAAACTGGCCGCCGACCCGACCTATGTGAGCAAGTGCAGCAGCAGCACGGGCAGCGGCCGGTCGTCCAGCGGTTCATGGGGTGGCTACAGCTCCGGCGGCAGCCACAAATAAACAATCGCTGGCAACAGCACGGCGCACAGCCCAAGCCGGGCGCGCTTTTGACGAAGGAGAGAGTTGTGATGGATTTGGAATGGTTCCGCCCTGCGGCGTTTTTTGGCTCCATCCTGTTCGCCATGGTGGGCGTGGTGGTCTTCTGGCTGTGCTTTCTGATCATCGACAAGATCACCCCCGTAGACATGTGGGCCGAGATTGTGGAAAAGCAGAACCTTGCGCTGGGCGTGGTGGTGGCCGCGATGAGCCTGGGCATCAGCATCATCGTGGCAGCGGCGATCGGCTAGCACTGATCCTGCGCGGGCGCTGATAGCCAACGCTGTCAGGCGCCTTTTGCCACGCTAGTGGCGCCTGTTTTGTACGCAGGCGCCCTGTCTTTTTTCTCTTTTTCAGCCAACACTGCGGGCGCCTGCGCGCCTTGCAAGGCTTCTGCAGCTCTCGCCCGTGTCGACCTCCACCCCCGCCACCCCTTCTGCCAACGCATCCCCCAGCCCCAGTCCGAATAGCCCCCTGGGCGCGGGCGACGCGCTGGAGTTTGGCCATGCCGCCCTGCCGGAAGGCGGCGTGCGGCGCGCCAGCCCGCTGGAAGTGGCGATGCTGTTCAGCGTCTTTGTGGTGGCGGCCTGCGGCCTGCTGTATGAGCTGGCCGCAGCAGCGCTCGCGTCCTACCTGCTGGGCGATTCGGTGCTGCAGTTCTCCACCATCATCGGCACCTATCTGTTTGCGATGGGCATCGGCTCCTGGCTGTCGCGCTACCTGGTGCGTGAGCTGCCAGCGCATTTTCTGCGCATCGAGCTGATGGTGGCGCTGGTGGGCGGGGCCTTGCCTGCTGTGCTGTCCATCATCAACGCCTATGTGCCCAGCGCCTTCCACTGGATGCTGTACGGCACGGTGCTGGTGGTGGGCACCCTGGTGGGGCTGGAGATACCGCTGGTGATGCGCATCCTCAAGCGCAATGTGGTGCTGCGCGATCTGGTCTCCAAGGTGCTGACCTTTGACTACCTGGGCGCGCTGGCGGTGTCGCTGGCCTTTCCGCTGCTGCTGGTGCCGCACCTGGGACTGATCCGCACCGGGCTGGTGTTTGGCCTGCTCAATGCGCTGGTGGCAGTATGGGCGCTGTTTCTCTTCAAGGAAGAGCTGCGCCGCTTTGGCAGCCATGTGCTGGCCTGCGGCCTGGTGATTGCCGCCCTGCTGGGCGGCTTGGTGGGCGCCGAGCGCCTGACTTCGCTGACCGAGGACCACTTCTACCAGGAGCCCATTGTGCTGGCGCGCACCACGCCCTACCAGCGCATTGTGGTGACCCAGGGCAAGCGCGGCGCGCGCCTGTACCTGAACGGCAACCTGCAGTTTGCCCAAAGCGATGAATACCGCTACCACGAGGCCCTGGTGCACCCGGTGATGAGCCGCTTTGGCGCGCCGCGCAAGGTGGCGGTGTTTGGCGGTGGCGACGGCATGGCCGTGCGCGAGGTGCTCAAGTACCCCTCGGTCGAATCGGTGACCCTGGTCGAGCTGGACCCGCAGATGACCGATCTGTTCCAGAACGTGCCGAGCATGCAGGCGCTCAACAGCAATGCCTTGAACGACCCCAAGGTGCGCATCATCAATGCCGACGCCTTCCAGTGGCTGCAGAAGGCCGACGAGGTGTTCGATGTGATCATCGTGGACTTCCCCGACCCGACCAATTTTGCGGTGGGCAAGCTGTTCACCAACAGCTTTTACGCAATGCTGAGCCAGCATTTGGCCGCCAGCGGTTTTGCGGTGATCCAGACCACGTCACCGCTGATCGCGCGCGAGAGTTTCTGGACCGTGGTGACCACCGTCGAATCGGTGGGCATGCAGGCCACGCCATACCACGCCCATGTGCCCAGCTTTGGCGAATGGGGCTTTGTGATTGCCAGCCGCCGCCCCTGGAGCCTGCCGAGCAGCTTGCCCGAAGGCATGCGCTTTTTGAGCCTGCCCAGCCTGCCGCTGTTGTTTGATTTCCCGCCCGACATGGCGCGGGTGCCGACCGAGGTGAACCGCCTGTCCAACCAGGTGCTGGTGCACACCTATGAGCGCGAATGGGGCAAGGTGGCGCACTGACATGACGGCCTGCCACCCTTGCCCACTGCGGACCGCCCAGTGATGCAGCGCCGCTCCGTCCTGAAAGGCGCCGCCGCGCTGGCTGGCAGCAGCGCGCTGGCCGGCTGCAAGCCCGCGCCACCCAGCACCAGCGCCGCCCATATCCAAGGCGGCTTTGTGGGCCAGGCCTGGGAGCGCGGCCATGCGATGCGCGACCGCCTGGCGCAAGGCCTGCCGCTGCCCGCACCCAGCCGAACCCACCGCGTGCAGGTGCTGATTGCCGGTGGCGGCATTGCCGCGCTATCAGCCGCTCGCGCCTTGCGCCTGGCAGGCGCCAGCGATGTGGCCCTGCTGGAGCTGGAAGACCAGGCCGGCGGCAACAGCCGTGGCGGCACCGTGCAAGGCCTGCGCTGCCCCTTAGGCGCCCATTACCTGCCGGTGCCTGGCGACCAGGCCCCCGAGGTGCAGGACCTGCTCGAAGAGCTGGGCGTGCGCCAGCGCGTGGCCGGCCGCTGGCAGTACAAAGACGAGTACCTGTGCTTCAGCCCGCAGGAGCGCCTTTTTATCCACGGCGAATGGCAGGAAGGCCTGCTGCCCACGCAGGATGTGGCCGCCAGCACCATCGCCCAGTACCAGCGCTTTGCCCAGCTGGTGGACAGCGCCATGCGCGCCCAGCCCTTCAGCATGCCAGCGATGCGCAGCTGGCAGGCCCAAGGCGGCCTGGCCCCCGCCCACCAGGCACTGGATGCGATCCGTTTTGACACCTGGCTGGCCCAGCAGCAGCTGGACGACCCGCACCTGCGCTGGTACCTGGACTATGCCTGCCAGGACGACTTTGGCGCAGGCTGCGCCCAGGTATCAGCCTGGGCCGGCCTGCACTACTTTGCCAGCCGCCACGGCTTTCAGGCGCCAGGCATGCCGGACGATGCGCATGACAGCGTGCTGACCTGGCCGCAAGGCAATGGCTGGCTCAGCGAGCAGCTCGCGGCCCCGGTGCAGGCCGCCGGCTGGCTGCACAGCGGCCACACGGTGATGCGGATTGCCGAGACGCGCCAAGGCGTGGAGATCGACAGCTTCAACCACGCCAACCAAAGCATGGAGCGCTGGCAGGCCGCGCACTGCATCGTGGCGCTGCCGACCTTCATCGCGGCCCATGTGGTGCAAGACCCACCCGACTTTCTGCGCGCCGCCGTGCAGGCGCTGGACTGGGCACCCTGGCAGGTGACCAATGTGCATATCCGCGCGCCGCTGCGCGACCGCCCCGGCGCCGAACTGGCCTGGGACAATGTGCTGTACGACGATGTGGCCCACGGCGGCCTGGGCTACGTCAACGCCGGCCACCAGCGCCTCAATGCAATGCAGCAACTGCCCACCGTGCTGACCTGCTACCGCGCCTTGGGCGGCAACCAGCCCGGCGCCAGCGCCCGCAGCGCCCGCCAGCAACTGCTGGCCCAAAGCTGGGAGGCCGCCCGCGACCAAACCCTGGCCACCCTGGCCCGCGCGCACGCCGACATCTACGAAAAAACCACCCATGTCGAGGTCATGCGCTACGGCCACGCGATGGCCATCCCCCGCCCCGGCACCCAGACCGTGCTGAGCCGCATCGGCCAACCTGCCAGCAGCGCCAAGCGCCCAGCGCTGATCAACGGCGAGCGCATCCAAGCCCTGCCGACCCCCAGCACCGGGCGCCTGCATTTTGCGCACAGTGATTGGTCAGGGTATTCGGTGTTTGAGGAGGCGTTTACGCGGGGGTTGTATGCGGGGGTGGGGGTGGGGTGATGGGTGCTTTGGAATCTGCGCCAAGATCGGGTTCGGGTTGGCGCAGGCGCTGAGAGAAGCAGCAAAACGACTGCTGGCATTCCATCTGTACATTCCTCTCGCCGCATCCCAGTAAGCAGTGAACCCACCACCGCCAAATGCTATTGGTCGAACGACTTCATTCTGAAGTCCGTTTGGTGGGTGTTTCAAAAATAGAAAACTGGCCTTTGAATATCGCACAGACATCGGTGCCTATCCCCGGCGCCGCAAATCTGTAGCTCCATGCTACGTCAGCCATTCCAGCGTCTGATCTTAAATTCTGAAAACGTTTGTATAAAGATACTTCTTGCTTCAAAGAGGAATTTGCCTTTAGCACAACAATCTCCGAACGATGCCCAAACGCATATATAGGTCTAATTTCTGTTTTTGCGTCTCTGTATTTCGCAGAGTAGTTTATTCCAAAACCGAATATGGACCAAGGAAAAAAATCGTAGAGAATGCCCAAGTCTTGGGACGAGATGTTATCGATCGAAACGACTAACACATCGTTATTTTTTGGCTCAACGCTAACATGCACAGGGCACGCCTGAACCGATGCGCTTAAGCCAACCAGCGCCCATAAAAATCTAATATCAATCACCTTTATCATTAGCTCTCACATTTGCAGCATTAAAAATCCAATTTATGATTTGATAGTTTTATGTCGGAGGAGACTTGAGCACACCCTCGAAACGACGGCAATGCTCTTCAAAAATCTCACTATTTGGAATATTGTATTCCCATGCAATTGAAACTCTATCACTAGAAATTCCAGAGTAAAGCGAGGATAAATAACCAATATTAACCTCACTAGAGATTGAAGATTTAGGACCCAATTTTAAAATCAATGTATTTCGTCCGACCCCATGCACCTGTTGGATTCTTTTGCGGTCAACAAACACATGAAATTCCACACCACCAGACGAAAGCACCCACGGTAGTCGGTCGTATTGAATTTCATGAGGTTTACTCATATTATTCTTGAGACCTAATTCAAGACTTCCGCTGCCTTTTTCTATCAAGATGAAATCTACTGGACAGCTACTATCAGATAAAGATGATCTAGAAAACAAAATTATTGCAAGAAACAAAATTTTTCGCACATTATTCAAAACCATCATTTATCCTTATAAGCATTCTCTCACCTAGCCAATAGTTATCAAATGTGATAACTATCTTTTTCACCCATTTATCTTTTAGCGCTTAAGAATATCAATAAAAAATTGCAAATCGAAAAAAGAATGATTTGAAAGATAAACAAATTAAATTCTGAATCGTTCATACGAAAGAACTCAAAGTCTTTCTTAAACAAAATAGCCAAAATATTTATTTTAGCCACCAAAAATGATTCTGCAATCGAAATTATTAAAGATAGTGCAGCGGCTGTTTGAAGATTGATTATCTTTTGAGAGAAATCAATATGGAACAGCAGAATAGATATAACAAGGTACACCGGAGTCAGCAGGAGATAGATTCCAAAAGTGTACACATACAGCACAACAAAATTGCATGCTGTAGTAATTACAAATAACTTCCTCCCTATATGCATAAACCCCATTTTTCCTGATTAGTCTTGCTTGCAAATTTAAGGCAATGCCCAGCATCTATAGGTCAATAATAAATTTCCGATACCATGAAGAGGGGCATGCCTCAATAAAATTCTCTTGAATCTCGCGCGCCTCATTTTTTCGGCCGGATTGGCGCATCGAATAAAAGTCGCTGATTGCCAATTGGCATCTTTTATTCCATAAACTATCTGCACGCATAATTTTAATGATTATGCACTCTAAATTTTTCCACTCAAAATCCTGACCTGGCAATAGATCTTCGCACAATATTCTCAATAAGAATATCTGTTCGCTGTTCATCTTAATACGATATGTGATACTGCCGTTCTTAAAGTCCGCAAGCATCTGGAATGCAGACTGCAAAGGATCATTAGTCATGACCCCCTTGTCTTTTCTTAGCAATATATCATCCTAATTTTGCCCACTTTCATTATCACTCTTTGCTAATGACCACCGCCCTTTATACGTGCTCGGTGCTTTTCAACATATCCTAAACTAAGCCTTGAATCATACGCAACCCATACCTCAACAATACTTCCGGACGTCGCGATATCGTTTTTAAAATGAAATATCACCTTCTCTTTATTTTCCAGCACTATACTGAAAGGCCGTCCATTTTTCGTGTTATAGAATCCCAATGGCACACACTCATAATCACTTCCTCGCCTAGGCCACGTTAATTCACTCAATTTTAAATCTGTGATTTTTTCATCACCGCCTACATTTATTGAAACGACAATATTACCAATTAATGGGGAATTACAATCATAGCCTCTCGCATAGAAATGCAATTCATTTCTACCTTTATGCAATATAGTTTCTACTGAAATAGCACCACTCTTACTTGTGTCGATACGCGCTATTCGCTGTGAGAAATAGTCATAATTCACAAATAAAGTACAACCAGTGACAAAGAAAGATAGAAAAACTATTTTTATCATGCGGAGCCATAATTAGAGTTGGAGTTTGTCTCTTCAGGAGGGCCTGCTGGTCTATGCCCCCAGCCTGGGGACCAAGGACGGTTAGCGGGTTCAGGGACTCCACATCTCGATGCGAGCGTATATGCGAAAGTATTGCTATTAGGGCCGAGCAGTCTGTAGTTGGAAGGATTGCTATAAGCTTCATATTCCTTTGATAGACATTTATTTAATTCACAATTTTCCACCCATGGACCGCATATAGAATTTGCAGCATTATTAAATGGATCGTTTATCATCTTCTCGCCATTACCATTTGTAGAGGTTCCCAAAGGAGGTGGCCCCTGAAGCCCTAGTGTTCGAGTCTGGGAGTGGCAATTTTCACAAGGTTGTTTTGCTTCGTCTTCAACTTCGTTTATAAAACAATGATAGGCTTTTACCCCTATCACCGAGACGATCTGTATGCAGCAAACTTGTGCTTTTAGGCCAACAGAATCAATGAAATATAGAGGATTTGCAAATCCGTAACCATAGAAATTAACTCCAGCGCTAAGACCAACAGGGTCTGACTTCATATATCTACCAGTTTCAGATCGATAGTATCTGTAGAAGTTATAATGCTTTCCGGATTCTTCATCCCAATACTGCCCCGGAAATCTCAAATTCACCCGCACTGAGTTTTCGACTTCCTCCATCGCACCAAACGATTCCGCAATAGTTTTCCACGTGATCGCCCCCGTCTTATCTGTCGCGATATGAGGTGTCCCCAGGTGATCCGTATACAGGTAGTGGTAAGCCGTGTCAGGCTTGCTCAAGCTGCCATTAACAGCTTCGGCTTGCCAGATGGGGTCAGTACTCCATGACCCTTGCTGCCCGGAAACGGGATTGAACCCATAAGCCAGCTGCAACGTGCCATCCTTATCCAACTCCCCCATCAGCGCCTGCTCGCTGTAGATAAGGTAGGTCACTTGCATGGCCGCGTCTTTGGTCACGCTCTTGCTGATTCTGCGGCCGAACGGGTCATAGCGGTAATGGGCTTGCGTGCCATCACTGCTCTCGTAGGTGATCAGCCGCTCGGCGGCGTTGTAGCGGTAGGTCTTGCTGTCCTGCCCACTCGTTTCCTGCTGGGTATGGCCCTGCGGGGTGTAGCTCACCTGGGTGTCTACCGCAGGGCTTGGGCTAAACGGCGTTTTGCTGGGGTAGCGGACCATTTGGTTGTCGGCGTTATAGCTCCAGGTGCCCGGCTGGTGCGCGCTGCTGGTGCGGTTGCCTACGGCGTCATAGCCATATTGTTCGCTGGGCAGGCCCAGGCCCTGCAGGCTTTGGTCTGGCGTCGCCTGGGTGAGGCGGTCTAAGCTGTCATAGCCGTATTGGGTGGTGCCCAGGTCGCTGTCGATCTGGGTGATATTGCCGGCCTTGTCGTATTGGTAGGCTTTGCTGGCCAGAACCTGGTCGCTGCTGTTTTTGACCTGGATGCGGGTGGGGCGTTGCAGGGCATCCAGCGCCAAGGATTTGGCAGCGCCTGGGGTTTGGATGCTGGTGGGAACGTTCCACTGGTAGTTTTGGTAGCGGATTTCACTGCCGTTCGGCAGGGTGATCTGGGCAAGCTGCCCATTGTTATAACTATAGGTTTGCGTGCTGCCGTCGGGGTAGGTCTGGCTTGCCAGCTGGCCGTCGCTGTTGAAGCTTTGGCCGGTGGTGAAGTTGAAGCTCCCTGAGTCATCCACCTTGCCATACGTCGTCTGGCTTTGTACTGTGCGCCCTTGAGGGTCTTGTGTGTATATGACGCTGCTGATGAGGTTTGCTGCACCATCTTTTTGTTCGTAAGCGGTGAGCTGCCCATCCTTGTGGTATTGGTAGGCGATCCGCTGGTCAGGCGTGCTGCCTCCGATCTTGTGTTCTTCCGCCACCATCTGTCCCGCACTATCGTAGACATAGGCCTTTGTGTTGCCTCCCGCATCGGTCCGCAAGATCAGTTGGTGGGCAGCGTCGTAGCGGTAAGCAATGGCTCCGCCCATGGGACGGACTTCTTTGATTTGCCTGCCCACCTTGTCGTATTCAAAACGGTGGGTGTTGCCGTTGGCATCCCTGAGGCTGGTCAACTGGTCAAAGGCGTTCCAGCTTTGACTTGTGGTCTGCCCTGCGGGATCGGTGCTCTGGCTCTTTCTGCCCAGCGCGTCGTACTCAACCAACGTTGTCTTGCCTCCTGGATCGGTGCTCGCCACACGCTGACCCAGCACATCGTAGGTTTGGCTTTGTGTGCGAGTTTCGTTTCCCCCAAGGTGCTGCATAGTGACGATCTGCCGCCCTTGCTGGTCATACCGGTAGGTCTCTTTGTAAGTGGGGTACTGGGTTGCAATCAGCAGCCCTGCCTGCTCAGTATCATCTGCCCCGTATTCGTAGCGGGTGGTGTTGCGTGCAGGGTCCTTGGTGGCTTGGATGCGGCCTCTCTCGTCATAGGTGGTTTCCGTGACCAAGCCGCTTTGGCTGATGGACTGAATCGGCCAGCCGTTGCTGTCATACACGGTCCTGCGACCGGCACCTTCGTTCTCACCAGGCGCCAGGATCTCAATCACCCGGCCTCTTTGGTCATAGCGGGTGATCTGGGTGTTGCCCATCGGGCTGATGACATGCGTTCGCCTGCCTCTGGCGTCATAGCGGATTTGGGTGGCGTGGCCTAGCGGGTTGGTGGCCTTGGTCACATTGCCAGCGGCATCCACCTCCAGGCTGGTTGTGCGGTTCAATGCATCAGTCCTGCTGGTGGGTGCCCCCCGCAAGTCATACGCCATCTTTCTGGCATGCCCCTCACCATCGGTTTGAGTTGTGACGTTGCCCGCGCTGTCGTACTGCCAGCTTTGGGTAATGGCATCCGCCTTGGTCGCATCCCCCGCGCCCTTGGTGGTGCTGGTGAGTTGGCTGTGTTGGTCGTAGGTGTAGAGGGTTGTGCGCTCTTCGGGCAGGCCTTTGGCCTCCACCCATTCGGTCACATTCCCCTTGCTGTCATACCGCCAGGTACTCACAACCCCCAGCTGGTTGGTGTAGCTGCTCTGCCGTCCAAACACGGGCTCGTACGTGTACTTCTCCACGCTGCCATCGGGGTGGGTGATTTGCAGCGGTTGGTAGTTGCTGTCGTAGGTCGTGGTGGTGCTGTAGCCCCGGGCATTGGTGTACTTCTGTTGGTAAGCGCCATCCCATTGGTTGGAGGCGGTCTTTTTACCGTTGAAGGTACGACTGAGTTCGTTGCCTTGCAGGTCGTACTGGGTGACGGTGGCGTTGCCCCGGCAGTCGGTGTAGGTGACTTCAAACACCCGGCGCTCGCGCAGGTAGTTGTTGGCGCCCGTGGATGCGCAGCCGCTTTGCCCATCAAACTGCCCCACGCGCCCGCCGCCCCACAGATTGGCCAGTTTTTGCGTAGTGCCGCTGGTGCCGGTGGGGTCGATGGTGACGCCCTTCTTGCCCAGGCTCAGCATGGGCTCGGGCGCGGGAATGCTTTGGATGTACTGGGCGCTGATCTTGAGGCCCAGCGGGTCGGTGCGGCTGGTGATCTGGCCGTTGGCGTCGTACTCGTACTTCCAGGTGTGGCCCATGACGTCAGTGACCTGAGCCAGGCGCTGGCCCGCCCATTGGTAGCTGACGCTGCGCCCGGCCAGGTCTTCTATCTTGGTGATCAGGCCCCCCGCCATGGTGACGGTGTAGATGGTCTTGTCAAAGTGGTCCAGGATACGGGCGCTGGTGGCGCTGTCATAGGCGAAGCTGACTTTGACGCCGCTGGCGTTGGCATAGCTTTGGATGACGCCATCTTGGTTGTAGTTGATGGTGTTGCCAAAGCGGTCGTACCACTGCCAGCCGGTGTGCTGGCCTGCGGCATCTTTGAGTCGTTTGATGTAAACGGGCGCATTGCCTTTGCTCTTGGCCATGTACAGATCGCTTTGGCCGCTGCGCTCGTAGAGCACTCCCACCCGTTCGATCACTTTGGCGTCGCTGCCCAGCGGATCGAGCTCAAAGCTGAGCGGTGCCCAGGCGGGGTTGAGCCACCAGCGCCCCTGGCTCCAGGAGCGGGCAATGTCCAAGCTGCCGCCCAGCACTTTGACGCTCAGGTCGGTGTTGCTCTCTTGGTACTCGCCATTGATCCAGTTGATGCGTGGCTCGCCGGCTTTGGCGACTGGGGTGAAGCCCAGCTCGGTGTTGGGGACGAAGGCGCCAATGCCTGAGATGCCTTGGGCCGAGGCCCAAAATGCGCTGGAGAGTAGGTAGGCAAACAGACTTCCTCGTATCCACGCCGAGGTGATGGGCGGCTTGGCCGGTGGCTCTGTTCCTCGGCCGCAGTGCATAACGCTAGGCATGTGTAGATCCCTCCCAACTCTGTTTTTTGGTTTTTGCATTCACGAGGCGCCATCGCCGGAATCGCTCGCGCCTTAAAAAATATCAATTAATGAAATTTGATAGTTTTTACATTTGATGCAGCAATGCTTACGCACAACTGACAAGTCAGTGGAAATGCAACACAGAACAAATTGAAAAAAGGGAAGATCTCGCATCGAGTCCGCTGCTTCTCTATGCAGCAGCCCGTTAGGTGGTCATCCTCATGGGGCAGCTGAAAGAGAGCCTGTCTTGCGCACACCCCCCACCCTTTCGCAACCCCACCCCCGCCATAGCCACACCCCAACCAGGGATTGCCACCCCGCCCTAGCCGCAGGAATGGTTCTCATTTAAGATAAAAGATATATCTTAGACACGGATTGAACACACCATGCCCTTGCAACTGAGCCTTCCCACTTCCCCTTCCCCCGAGCTGTTGGCTGCGCGTGCGCCTGAGCGGGCGCGCCATGAGATCAAGCTGCGCCGTACCACCGTTGAATCGGTGGAGCAGCTGACGCCGCATATGCTGCGCATCCGTTTGCAGGGTGCCGACCTGGCGGGATTTACCAGCCTGGGCTTTGATGACCATGTGAAGCTGCTGTTTCCGGATGCCAATGGCGAGCTGCAGTTGCCGCCACCCGGCAGCGAAGGCCTGCCGCCCGCGATGCGCGAGGCGATGCGGGACTACACGCCCCACTCTTACGATGCGCAGGCGCAGACCTTGGCGATTGACTTTGCGGTGCATGAGGCCGGCCCTGCCACGGCCTGGGCGCTGCAGGCGGCCGCTGGGCATGCACTGGGTATTGCGGGGCCGCGTGGCTCCTTCATCGTGCCCACGGCGTTTGATGGGCATCTGCTGATTGGTGATGATGCGGCGCTGCCAGCGATCACGCGCCGCCTGCGCGAGCTGCCTGCCGGCACTCAGGCGGTGGTGGTCGTGGAGGTGAATGACGCGGCCGACGAGCAAGCGCTGGACAGCGCTGCCGACCTGCAGGTGCACTGGGTGCACCGCCAGGGCCAGCCGGCCGGCGATGCGCAGCGGCTGCTAGCGGCTTTGCGCCAGATTGATGCGCCAGCCGGCGATTACTACAACTGGGTGGCGCTGGAATCGGCGGCCGCCAAGGCGCTGCGTGCGGCGCTGATTGCCGAGCATGGCGCCCACCCCAAATGGACCAAGGCAGCGGCCTACTGGAAGCGCGGCAGCTCCGGTGTGCATGAAGTCATTGAAGAGTGACCGCACACATCCATCATCAAGGATAGGAGCGCAGATAGTCCAGCAGCTGGACGATGCGTGCCTTGGTGACGCGGTTGCGGTACTCGCTGCGTGACAGCGCGGAGGTGCTGCCGAAGTCCTTGGCGTTCCAGGTGCCATCGATAAAGGCGGCCTCGGTGGTTATAAAGCTCAACCAGTTGCGCTGTGAGGCGCGCAGCTTTTGTGCGCCAGTAGGGCCTACCTTGGTCATCAGCTCGCGGTAGATCTGGTTCAGTTCCACATCAAGCTGCTTGGCATAGGCGCTGCTCGCGCGCAGCATGTCGGCCGTCGTGTTCTGGTTGGCGACGGCGGCCTCCAGCGGCTGTATGCGCTGCTCAAAGGCAGCCATTCGGTCGGGGGCATCGGGGTTGTCCACGGCCATCGCGGCTGTCGATACCAATATGGCAGCGCCCAAGAAAGTGGCACGCATCGATGGCCAGCGGGTCTGGCGGCTGTTGTTGAAGACCATGGTTTACTCCTTAAAACTGCTTAAAAACCGAGCAATAGGATCAGTTGATCTCGCTGGCCGCAATCCCTGCATTGCCGGATTGTGGGGCTGCCGCGCCGGACGGTGTGGCGCGGCGCCAGACCATACCGCCATCGGCCGTGGGCGCAGGTTGGCCCACACTGCCGGATGACACCGGTGAGACGACCACACCGCGCTCGATCGGCGGCGGGTTGCCCGAGGGCTGGCCCTGCGGCGCGCTGGCGCTACCGGGTAAGGCGGGTGCCGCCGTTGCCGGGTTGGATGGCACCGGGTTGGGCGATGGACCAGGCACCACGACACCGGGTTGCGGCTGGCCCGCATCGGCCGGGCGTTGCGCAGGCATTTGCGGCTGCTGCGCTGGCGGTGGGTTGTTCTGGAAGACGGGGTAGTCGCCCTCGCCACTTGGGCCGCGCGGGCCCGCGCCGCTCTGGCCGATTGGGTGGGCCTCGGGATCGTCGATCACAGGCGCATCACCAGGATTGCCGCGATCGGGCAGCTGCTGCATTGCAGGCGGTTGCTCAAACGGATCGACCGGTTGCTTGTTGTCGCCAAAGCCCAGCATCCAGCTGCGCAGGCGCTGCACAAAGGTGTTGTTCTCGGCGGGCATCTCAAAGCGGGCCTGTGCCTGCACCAGCTTGGCGCGCTGCGATGCGGCCGCCACTTCGGCGACGACAGGCAGCGCACTGTGGGCGCCCTGGCCCCAGTAGTCGTTCAGCTGCACGCGGCTGTCGTTGAAGCCGACCCAGGCACCGCCCACCCAGTCCGGGTGCGCCAGCATGAACCAGCCGTCGGCATTGTCTTGCGTGGTGCCGGTCTTGCCGATCCAGTCGCCGCTGACGCCATAGCGCGCCACACCCCGACCCGTGCCCTTGGTGATGACGCCGCGCATCATGTCGATCAAGCCATAGGTGACGCCGCTGTCCAGCGCCAGCTCGGGGGCGGGTGGCTCAAACTCGGCCAGCACCTTGCCTTCGCGGTCCGTAATGCGGGTGACCATGACAGGCGCGCGGTAGCCGCCGCCATTGGCCAAGGTGGAATAGGCGGTCACCATCTCTTGCAAGGTGACCGGGCTGGTGCCCAGCGCCAGCGACATCACATCTTCGAGCTTGCTGTCGCGCACGCCCAGCGCCCGCGCCAACTTGGCCACCTTGGCGGGGCCGACCTTGGCCATCACCTGCGCGGTGATGGTGTTCTTGGAGTAGGCCAGGCCATCGGCCAGGGTCATCGGCTGGTCGGAGGGCGGGCCGCCATCGGTGGGTCGCCAGAACTGACCGCCGCCCAGCGGAATCCGCACGGCCTCGTCCATCAGCTGGTCGCTGGGCAAGGCGCCATCCTGCAGCGCGGCGCCATAGACAAAGGGCTTGAAGGTAGAGCCAGGCTGGCGGCGCGCTTGCGAGACATGGTCAAACGGGTCGATGGCAAAGTCGCGGCTGCCCACCCAGGCCAGCACATGGGCGTTGCGCGGGTCCATGGCCATAAAGCCCACTTGCACGCGCACCTTGTCCTGGCGCAGGTTGGCCATGAAGTCGGCATCGGCCAGCAGGCGCTGCAGCGCTTCGTCCTTGTCCTGGCCATCGGCCACCGCCTGGCGGTAGACGGCGCTTTCGCGCACAAAGCTTTGCACCAGCGGGTTCTTGGCCGTCCATTGGTTGCGGTTGCTCCACAGGCCATTGGCCGTCACCTGCAGCTGGCGGCCCTGGCGCACCACGGCCTGGTTGGCCCATTGCTGCACGCGCGAGTCGATGGTGGTCTGCACCACCAGGCCATCGGCGTAGATGTTGTAGTCGTTGGCATCGGCCCATTCGATCAGCCACTTGCGCAGCGCCTGCGCAAAATGCGGCGCCATGCCCACGGCCTCGTCCTGGCGCTCAAAATCCAGCTTGATGCCGCGTTTTTTGAGGGTCTCGAAATCCTGGTCGCTGAGCTTGCCGTGCTTGTTCATCTGCGCCAGCACGGTGTTGCGGCGCTGCTGGGCCCGCTCGGGGTTTTGCACGGGGTTGTAGTAGCTGGTGCCCTTGAGCATGCCAACCAGGGTGGCGGCTTCGAGCACGCTCAGCTTCTGGGCGGGCTTGTCAAAGTAGGTGCGTGCGGCCATCTCGATGCCAAACGCGTTGTAGAGAAAGGGCACGGTGTTGAGGTAGGTCTCCAGGATCTCGTCCTTGGTGTAGGCCGATTCGATCTTGTAGGCCGTCACGGCCTCCTTGAGCTTGCGGTTGAGCGAGCGGGCGCGGCCGATTTCCTCAGGGAACATATTGCGCGCCAACTGCTGGGTGATGGTGGAGCCACCCTGGGGCCGGCCCATGGCCGTGTGCAACACCGAGCCAAAGGTGCGGCGCCAATCGAGCGCGCCATGCTCATAAAAGCGGTGGTCTTCGGTGGCGATCAGCGCGTTGATGACGTTGGGAGATATGTCCTTGAGGGCCACCCATTCGCGGTTGGAACGCTTGTACTGCGCCAGCACCTTGCCATCGGCCGACAGCAGCTGGGTCGGTGCCTCGACCTTGTTTTTCTGGATATCGCCGATCGATGGCGTCAGCGGAATCAGCAGCAGCACATAGAGCAGCAGCAGCACCGGCAAGGCCGCTACCGCCAGCAGCCATTGCTTTTTGCTGCGCGCGGCCAGCCACTGGCGCAGGCGCCGCGCCTGCACGGGCAAGGCGCCCGCTGCGCGGCGCAAGGTGGTTGTCAAAGCGGAAATAAAAGGGATCGCCATGGAAGGAGTCTGCAAAGCCTGGGCCGGCATCGCGCTGCGCGCAGGGCTGCTGGGGCCAATCCGCCATTGTCGGGCAGGCGGGGTTTCCCCGCCTGCCGGCTGTGCAAAGCAGACTGCAAACCATGTAACAAATGTGGGCTGCTGCCAACGTCAGACGCGGCGCCTACAGCGGACTTTCAGCGGCTTTAGCTGATTTAATCATCAGATTAACGACGGATAATGCCTGGCAGCCCGCGCCCCCCGATGCTTTGTGCCTGGCGTGTTGCCGCAGACCGGTATCACTCCATGAACCAGCCGTGGCTGACGATCAGGGACTGCCCTGTCAGCGCATTGGTGGGAAAGGCCGCAAAGAACAGCGCGACACGCGCCACATCGTCCACGGTGGTGAACTCGCCATCGACGGTGTCCTTGAGCATCACGTTCTTGATCACCTCGGCTTCGCTGATGCCCAGCTCCTTGGCCTGCTCGGGGATCTGCTTGTCCACCAGGGGCGTGCGCACATAGCCCGGGCAGATCACATTGGCGCGCACCCCTTGTGGCCCCCCTTCCTTGGCGACCACTTTGGCAAGGCCTTCGAGCCCATGCTTGGCCGTCACATAAGGGGCCTTGAGCTTGGAGGCCTCTTTGGAGTGCACCGAGCCGGTGTAGATGATGCTGCCGCCACGGCCCTGCGCATACATGTGCTTGATGCAGGCGCGGGTGGTGAGGAAGGCGCCATCGAGCTGGATGGCCAGCATTTTTTGCCACTCCTGCAGGCTGAATTCCTGCACCGGCTTGACAATCTGGATGCCAGCATTGCTCACCAGGATATCGATGCCGCCATAGGCCTTCACCGCGGCTTCGACCGAGGCGTCCACCTGGTCTTCCTGCGTCACATCGACCGCCAGCCCCAGGGCGGTACCGCCCTTGCCTGCAATATCCTTGGCCGCCGCCTCGGCGGCTTCCTGCTTCAGATCGGCGATCACCACCTTGGCGCCCTGCTGCGCATACAGATCGGCGATGGCCTTGCCAATGCCACTGGCGGCGCCCGTCACATAGGCCACCTTGCCTGCGAGTTGCTGAACCATTTCTTCTTCCTTTCGACCGGAAAAGCGGTCACAAATCCCAAGTCTCGCGCTGCACTGCAGCATGCATCCGTAGGAGAGCAAGCCGTTTGCATGACAAGCGCCAAACCCTTGGCGCGGCCCCTGCCATCCGGCCCCGCGATAGGGATGAGCGCCAGCAAGCTCTACACTTGCGGTTTTGCCAGACTCTTCGAACAAGACCATGAACATCACCAAAGACTGCGCCGTCACCATCCAATACAAGGTGACCGATGCGCAAGGCAAGCCCCTGGACAGCGGCAACCTCGCCTACCTGCATGGCGGCTATGACAACATCTTCCCCAAGGTGGAAGCCGCTTTTGAAGGCCAGGCCGTGGGCTTCAGCACCAGCGTGGATCTGGCGGTGGAAGACGCCTTTGGCGTGCGTGACGAGAGCCTGGTGCGCGTCATCCCCAAGAGCGAGTTCCCACCCGGGGTGAAGGTGGGCGGCCAGCTGCGCGGCGCCAATGACCGTGGCGAGCCCCAGGCCTTCTATGTCAAGAAGATCAAGGGCCCGGAAGTGCACCTGGATGGCAACCACCCGCTGGCCGGCCTGGCGCTGCGCTTTAGCGGCAAGGTGGTCGATGTGCGTGCTGCCAGCGAAGAAGAAATTGCCCACCGCCATGTGCATGGCGCGCACGGCCACCACCATTGATACCCGGCGCAGCAGGGCGCTTTAATACCTGCTGCGCTTGGCGTTGTTGATCCCCCAGCGGCTCACGCAGATACCTGGCGTGCCAGCCGCTTTTTTTCATGAAAGCCCCCCATGACCGCCACCCTGATCGAGCCCCGCACCGCCCGCTTGCAGCTGCGCCAATGGCAGCCGCAAGACCGGGAGGCCTTTGCCGCGATGACGGCCGACCCCGAGGTGATGCGCTACTTTCCTGCACCGCTGACCCGCGAACAAAGCGATGCGATGGCGGACCGCTGCGAGGCGCTGATGGCAGAGCGTGGTTGGGGTGTGTGGGCGGTGGAGCGGTTGGAAGACCAGCAATTTATTGGCATCGTCGGCCTGCATGTGCCGCAGGCCCATCTGCCTTTTTCTCCCTGCGTCGAAATCATGTGGCGCCTGGCACGCCATGCCTGGCACCAGGGCCTGGCCACCGAGGCCGCGCAAGCAGCGCTGGCCGTGGGTTTTGGCCAGTTGCAGCTGGCTGAAATCGTCGCCTTTACCACCACCAGCAACCTGCCTTCGCAAGCGCTGATGCAGCGCCTGGGCATGGAGCGCGACCAGGCGGGGGACTTTGAGCACCCTAACCTGCCGGAAGGCCACCCTTTGCGTCCTCATGTTCTGTATCGCCTGCCAGCTGCAAAGTTTGCAGCTGGCTAAACCACGCAGCGACCTGCCGCCATGGCCGTCTGCTGGGGGCGGCCTGCCGCGTTTCAAGCCAACCGCTGCCCCACCCGGCCGTCCGAACGCCTACCCACGAGGCTGTAGGACGCTTGATCTTTCTCAGGGCTTTTACGCATATTGACCATGTCGCGGTCTCTGCTGCAGTTTTGCGCGTTAGGATGTGTCTAACTTAATGCCGCAAGGCGAAGGCCTTCGCGGCACCCAGTTGTCAACGCTGGGCCGCCCGCCCAGCACGTTCGAGAAAGGAGCACATCCATGCAAGTTCAAGTGCACGCTGGCGACAATGTCCAAGGTGGAGATTCCCTCTCCCAATGGGCACAAACCGAGGTACAAAACAAGCTTTCGCGCTTTCGCGAATATGTGACCCGGGTGGAGGTTTACCTCACCGATGTGGACGCACTGAAGAATGGCGGCAAAGGCAAGCGCTGCGTGATGGAAACACGAGCCACCGGCCGGCAACCCTTGGCAGTGAATGCCGAGGCCGAAAAGGTCGCTGAAGCCTTCAACGCTGCGCTGGAAAAGCTGCACCGTGCGCTGGACACCGACATCGCCAAGATGCGTGACAAGAGCAACCGCGAAACCATTCGCACCGGCACCGATGAGGATGTCGAAGCCTAAGGGCTGAAACGGGCCGATACAGGCCCTCCTCCTGAACAAAGCACCGCCTGGCGGTGCTTTTTTGCGTCTGGGCTGGGGTGTTTGTGCTGGATATGCGCATCTAGCTGAGGGTTTGCAGGCTAGAGGATGTGCTGCGGCTCTCTAAAGTGCGCCCGCTTGCCGGGCTCCTGCACACCGGAAGGCTGCTGTGTCTTTATTCAGGTGATGGCCGGCTGCACCTGGGCGTGCACCAGCAGCTATCGCGCCATCCAGACCCAGACTCCCCTTGGCTGTGAAGTTCATCGCTTTGCAGCGCGCATGTCTGCCGCTTTCCCGAGACCATAGCCGTGCACAAGGCAGATAAGGAACCGTGCCTGCGCGCCCCAGTTCCGACTGCACGCCCTCTTCCAAGCCCTCTCTCAGTTGCGCAATCACATCCGCCGCGCCCAACAGCCTTGGTCACCAAGCCATCAACGCTGGATAGCGCTCATTCAAATTGGCTGAATGCACCTTGAGTGCACCGATCCGAAGGCGCGTTGAGACGCTGAAAAACCGGTGGATATCTTTATGTGGTCAGTCAATGGATTGATGCACAAGTTGTGCACATGTGACAAAGATCCGTGCTCGTCATTGCCACTGCAAAAGATATCCACAGACTCAGCTGTCTTCCTGATGGAACTCCCTTGGTATTTTCATCGGGTAAACATTAGTGTTTTACCCATAATGTCCTGCAAATCATCACTTCTCTCTATTTAAGCGGGCAAATTGCCGTTCATTCTGCGGTAACGGCAAGTGCAATCTGTACACAAGCTTTTCCACAGTTTATAGCTTGATTAGCCTATTTTTTGTGCATATTTCCAAGCAGCATTTATCCCATCATAGCTGTGTATAAAAACGCAAGCTGCTTGTCTTAAACGAGAAATCGACGAACTTCTGTGTATAACTTATCACCACATCGACTAATTTATCCACAATCTGTGCCTTACTCACTTCAACAGGTCAATTTGTGGATAAGTTGCCTATCGAAGATGGGTTGTAGTTTTCATGCATAAGTGCTTTACTTATCCACAAATGTAGGTCATCGTAGAGCAAGATCATTGACAGAGAAATGTGCATAACTCATTCCTGGTTCACTCTCATATTGCGGGATTTATCACGATGTGGAAATTTATTCACAGGCTGGTCTAGGATAACTTGTTGACAAACTATGGGACCTCACCGCCCATTTTGCATAAAAAAGTAGCATTCAGCGGCACTGCTGTTAAAAACAAGGTGGTAGCTGATCTGAAGAAAACCGCCTTTTATTTCAGTTTATTTGAATTATTCAAATTGAAATTTGGCGTTCGGCAGTGGCCCTCAGGGGGCATGCGCCATCTCGTTTGAATAGGCCCCGGATCGCGTTCTCTACGCCGTACGCCGGGGGCTGGCCATTGGGCAAATGGCATCCCGGCTCCATCTGCTGATCCGTGCTGATGCTGTACGGGCTCGTTCGACACCCACATCCGAAATGCGGAAAGCGTTCTAAACAGCTGGCGGTGATCCAAGGATGGGTTTGAAGCCACGGAATCGGCCAGCCTCGCCCCATTGCGATGAGTGCTCGGCGGGTATTTCGAGCGTTTCAGCCAGGCCCGCAACGCGAACGGCTCGCTTGGATGGCCTGGAACGGTTGGAAGGAAGAAAAACACCAACAGCGCTAAGGCTCTGCCTCCATTGCGCCCTCCTTGCGGTGAAACACAAAAGTCCATGACCTCGGATCGCGGGTTCGAAGCCTTGTCGCAGATCCGTCGAGGCGAGATGTCCACAGGCTGCACCCTGTCGCCGGCAGTGGCCGGCGTCGGTGGTATCTGCTCGCCCTCGGCCCAGGCCGATTGGCGCAGGCACTCCAGTTCTTCACATGTGGATTTTTTGCCCCGAAAAGGCGGATTTCAGCCCAATAAGCAGTGCCTACCGCCTAGCTCCGCTCAGCTGCTGTTTTAGTGGTCGGGTACCAGACCATTGTTTTTATTAAATATTTTCCAGATGCGCCGCATTACCCACAAGCAACTCCGTCCGAACGGTATGTCGAGGGTTTCAAAAGGGCTGTGGATAACTTTCAGGATAAGATAACAACAACCCCATTGTTATCCACAGGTAGGCATTCATCCAAGAACTTGCTCCACTCTCATGCACCGGCAATAGGGCCCAGTGCACACAGATGGATAACGTGGCAGGCCATTGATTTATAAACATAAAAAACTTATCCACAGATTTCTTGGCCAAATCATCGAGCGCCAAAGTGGCTCAGTTTTGGCCTAGGCCTTGTGGGTAATTTTTGCAACACCTGCTTTCATACGCACAGCAGGTGGCAGTGAGCCTGTTATCAGTGACGTTAACATACAGCATGTGGATAAGTTATTATTTATCAATAACTTGTTGAATTTTTGGCGACGGAGAATAGCTGTGGATAACGAAACTGCCCAAACCAACTTATCCACAGGAATAACCCACACCCTCGACTTATCCACTTTGCAGTGACAAGCATGGACGGGTACCATCAACATGGTTGGAGAAATTTTAAGCTTTTGAAAATTTTTGGTTTATCGGACTTATCCACAGAAGGCGAGGCCCTTCTACTACTATCTACTATTCTTTTAAAGAAAATAAAAGAAAAACCAAAGGCAAGCTCGACAAAGTTTCATATTTTGAAATTTTTCAGACTGTGAAAATTCAGATGCTGTATCGAGATGAGGAATCACGCTGAGCGCTTTCAGAAATGCGCCATGCCGCACTCCCCATCCAAGACGCCAATAGGAGAGGGCAGCACAGGTTTGTTGCTTGGTTGGCGCGATCAGGTCACTCCCTCTGAGAGTCCTTGTCTAAGAAATCCGCTGTGCGCAAATGCACAGGCCAACATAGGTGTTAGCTATACTTTTGGATGCGTATCGCCAGCAGTGACGCTGCTTTGCAGGGGATTGAGAAAGGTCACTGGGTCTCTGTATGACGCATCGAATGGTGCTGCGGGTAGCAAGCATTCGCTGGTCTGAATGGCGCAGATCTCGATGGGTAGCCAAGCGCAGCTTGCTGAACGCTGTCCACCTCGCCAATAGAGCCTGCTGGCGCTTTGGATGCAGCAGGGTAGGGTATGGGGTCGGAAACGCGTGCAGAAGGTCTCCTGGAGGCCTTGAGCGGCCCCGTGAAGAAGCGCTGGGGTGTGGGGCTCTATGGGCAGTCGAATGCTTCCATGGGGCGCAGCAAAATGGGGGATTTCGTCAAAACTGTATATTTATACAGTTCCAGAGGTGGAGGCTTGCTCCAGCACCTGCATCTACTTGGCAGCTACCGCATGCGGCCTCTCTCTAAGCAGCCTCTACAGCTCGCCAGCGTGCTGTTCAGTACCTCGTTCTATACCCAACCATCAAACAGGCAAAAAAATACCGCCAGAAGGCGGTATGAAGGGGAAGAGGGGCGGGAGTATTAAGCCGTCAGAAGTGCCGTGCGTAGCGCAGCTGCACAAAGTTCTCGCCCGGGTTGGGGCGCTTGATCGACGCATTGGACAGGTGCTCCAGGCGAACGGACCATTCGTTTTCGCGGCGCATGCCGGTGAAGTAGCCCACGCCGATGTGGGTGCCGAAATTGAACGCGGTCGAAAAGCGTTTTTCACGGCTTTCGTACAGCTTGCTGGACACGTAGCCGCCCAATCCGGCTTCGACGAACCAGGGGTACTGGCTCTTGCTGTGAAAGCGCATCGTAGGCACCAGACCGACAACGGCAATGGTGCGGCTGCCTTCGCGTTCCATGCGGTCCGAGTTCCAGGCCGACAGGCTCAAGTCCCAATGGGCGGTGACAGGATGGCCCCACCAGAAAGTCTTCCAGTCCATCGGGATGGTCGAGCCAATGGTGAGTGATCGCGCATCACGCTCGGCAACTCCGGCTTGCAGGTACAAGGTGGCGGTGTTGCGCTTGTCAGCAAACTGCGCGTGGGCGGAAGCGCTCCAGACAGTCAGCGCGCACAAGCCGACAGCGGAGAGGAGGGGACGGTATTGCATTAAATAATGTTACACCTGGACTCCACCGACTTCTGTCAGCAAAAGCTGGATGTTGTCTGTATGCAACCGCTGACGAATGTGATGCAAAAAAAAGCGCAGCTGGAGAGGCTGCGCAGGAGGGGATGAAGAGAGAGAGACGAGGCGGAGGCGTGCGCCTGACTTATTTGCTGTCCATTGGTGGAACAGACTGTTTCGGATTTGGGCCTTGATGGCGCTGGCCATGTGGGCCCTTGCCGTCAGGGCCGTGACCACGGCGTTCGTGCATCTTCAGGGTTTCTGCATCAAAGGTCTTTTGCTGTTCAGGTGTCAGGGTAGCGTAAAAGGCCTTCGTTGCCTGGTTGCGCTGGTCCATCGCGGCCTGGTGTTTGGCATGCATGGCCTGCATCGCGTCAATGCGCTCTGGGGTGGTCAGCTTGGCCAAATCAGGACGCTCAGGGCGCTCACCTGGGGCAGGGCGCTGGGGCTGGATCGCCGCAACATAGCTGGTCCAGGCTGCTTCCTGGCTGGCATTGAGCTTGAGCGAAGCCTTGAGGGCCTGCATGCGTTGGGCCATGCGTGCCTCACGCGCCTCAGGACCATGGCCCTTTTTAGCGGGGGCTGGGGCGCTTTGAGCGCTTGGCGCCACCGCAGGCGTGCCGGGGGTTTGGGCGAAGCTGGAAATCGACAGGCTGGCCAGCATGGCGGTCACGATGGCGCTGCGTTGCAAGAGAGACATGGTGTTTCCTTTCCGGGTTGTGATGTCTTATGCGATGGATGCAGTGTCCGCCGGCCATGTAAGAGCCCCGTCACTGGCAGGTATGGCTGTGTAAAGAATTACCAATTTTGGTTGTTCAGCTGTCGTGCGGAATGCGCTGCTGGCTGCCGGTCAACAAGTCCAAACCCCGGTTTTTTTGACTGGCGCATCGCTCTGGGGCGGGGCGGATTCGCGGCACAATGGACAGCAGATCAGTGCGGCACACCAGGGCCGCTTGTGTTTTTTTAAAGGGCTGGCGCAGCAAGCCGGCAGCCTCCCAGAACAAAGGAATGGCATGTTCAAGAACATGATTTTTTACCGCATCTCCGAAACCTGGCAGCCGGATTTGGTTGCGTTGGACGCAGCCCTGGCCAAGCAGCAGTTTGAGCAGTGCGGTGCCACCCAGGAAAAATCCACCGGTTGGGTGCCCCCGCGCGGCGAAGAGCATGGCGCCATGGTTGAATCGGTGGGCGGCCAATGGATCTTGCGGCTGATGAGCGAGAGCAAGATGCTGCCCGCGAGCGTGCTCAACCGCAAGCTCGATGAGAAGCTCGCCCATATCGAAGCCCAGGAAGGCCGCAAGCCCGGCAAGAAGGAAAAGCAGGAGCTCAAGGACGAGTGCAAGCTGGATCTGCTGCCGATGGCCTTCACCAAGCAGGGCGGTCTCTGGATCTGGATTGATCCGCAGGCGCGGCTCTTGGTGCTGGACACCAGCAGCCAGGGCCGGGCCGATGAGGTGATCACGATGCTGGTGGAGGCCTCGCCCGGTTTTGCCGTGGCGCTGATCGATACCCAGAACAGCCCCCAGGGCGCGATGTCCGCCTGGCTGCACAGCTACGATGCGCCGGCCGGCTTCAGCATTGACCAGGAATGCGAGCTCAAGAGCGCCGATGAATCCAAGGCTGTGGTGCGCTATGCCCGCCACCCGCTGGGCATTGATGAGATCCGCGAGCATATCGACCAGGGCAAGCTGCCCACCAAGCTGGCGCTGACCTGGGACGACCGCGTCAGCTTTGTGCTGACCGAGGGCCTGCAGCTCAAGAAGGTGGCCTTGCTCGATGTGGTGATGGAAGGCGCCAGTGAAGATGGCGGTTTTGACGCCGATGTGGCCATTGCCACCGGTGAGTTCAGCCAGCTGATTCCGGACCTGATACAGGCGCTGGGCGGCGAAGGCCGCACCGAGCTGGGCCAGTTGCCTGACCGGGGCAATAAACCCGCTGCAGCGGCCCAGGAAGGGGCTGCAGCGCCCGTCAAGCCGATCAGCCTGGGGACAGGCGTGGGCAAGCCCTTCGATGCGTCTGGCAAGCCTGGAGGCATGCAGACCGGCCCCAAGTCGGCGCCGGTGGACGAGGATCCGGATTCCAGCCCCTTCTGATGGCTACCCGCTCAGAAACAGCAACGCGCTCCCTGGAGCGCGTTTTTTATGGTGGCGGCGGGGTGGTCTGTCGAGGCCTTCAATGCTTGCAGCAGCTGGCTGTATCGGGATCGGCGTAGGGGTCGGCCTTGGGGTCGGACAGGCTGTCGAGAATAGGGCAGTCCGGGCGCTGGTCGCCATGGCAGCTGTGGACCAGCGCCTGCAGCGAGCGCTCCATCGCTTTCATCGCGGCGATGCGCTCGCGCAAGGTCTCGATATGCTTTTGCGCAATCTCCTTGACCGAGCTGCTGGCGCGCTGCTTGTCGTGCCACAGGTTGAGCAGGTTCTCGATCTCCTCCATCGAGAAGCCCAGATCGCGGCTGCGGCGGATGAAGGAGAGGGTGTGCACATCCGACTCGGTATACAGGCGGTAGCCGCTGTCGGTGCGGTTCACATGCGGCAGCAGGTTCAGCGACTCGTAGTGGCGCGCCATGCGCGCAGAAATACCCGCCAGCTGGGCCGCTTTGCTGATGGACACCGGCCAGGCGATGGACCGCTCAGCCGCAGGCTTGCGTGACGGGCGGGCCATGCTTACTGGACCTGGTAGCCTTCGGCCGCGATGGCCGCTGCGATCTTGTCTGCCGGCTGGCTGGACTCGACCACGACCTTGCCTTGGGCGCGATCAATCGTTACCTTGGCCTGGGCGTCGAGCTGCTGCACAGCCTGGGTGACGGCACGCTCGCAATGGCCGCAGGTCATGCCTTGGACTTGGAAGGTGTTTTGCATCAGAGTTTCCTTTTCCTGTGGTTGATGGCCTGATCTTGAAAGCTGACACGGTGTGAAGGTCAAGAGCAGGGTCTTTTGCCAGGAACAAGCCATCACAGCTGCATCGACCAGGATGTGTTTCACGTGAAACAGCAGCCCTGGGCCGACGGTATGCTTACTGCTTTTCGTCCGCGATGGCCTTTTGCACCGATGGACGGGCGCCCACGCGTTGCAGGAAACCAGCCAGGTTTTGCAGGCCGCTGATATCGACACCGACAAACTTGCTCCAGCCGCTGACGGTGAACAAGTAGGCATCGGCCACGGTGAAATCCGTGCCCATCAGAAATTCCTTGCCGGCCAGCTGCGAATCCACCCAGGTCAGGCGCTTGAGCACTTGCACGCGGGCCATGTCCTTGACGGTGTCGGGCAGGTTGGGGTTGAACAGCGGCGAGAAGCCCTTGTGGATCTCGGTGCCGATAAAGCCCAGCCACTCTTGCAGCTGGTAGCGCTCGAAGGTGCCGTTGGCGGGTGCCAGCTTGGAGGCTGGTGCCTGGTCGGCGATGTACTGCACGATGGCCGGGCCTTCACGCAGGCGCTGGCCATTGTCCAGCTCCAGCACGGGCACATAGCCCAGCGGGTTGATGGTGTAGAAGTCGGTGCCGTCCTTGAGCTGGTGGGTCTTGGTGCTGGCCATCTCCAGGGTGAAGGGCAGGCCGGCTTCCAGCAGGGCGATGTGGGGCGACAGCGAACAGGCGCCAGGAGAGAAATACAGCTTCATCGACAAATCTCCAGTAAAGGTTAAAGCCGAACCATGCTATCGCTTTTGACAAGGTTCTGCAGCAGCGGAGGATGCGGCGCAATAACACGGCTGCCGGCGTGTAAACACCTCAGTCATTAAAATAGCGGGCAAAACCGACTATTTGCCATTTCGGCAGAAGGGCTGACTGACTGCGAGGCGCATGCCTTGCGAGCCCTGGAACGAGGCCCCATGAGCCAAACCCCCTATACCTACCCGCAAGAATTCGATGTCATCGTTGTCGGTGGCGGCCATGCCGGCACCGAGGCAGCGCTGGCCGCTGCACGCATGGGCAGCAAGACGCTGCTGCTGACCCACAATATTGAAACCCTGGGCCAGATGAGCTGCAACCCCAGCATTGGCGGCATCGGCAAAGGCCATCTCGTCAAGGAAGTGGACGCGCTTGGCGGCGCGATGGCGCTGGCCACCGACAAGGGCGGCATCCAGTTCCGCATCCTCAACAGCTCCAAAGGCCCGGCCGTGCGTGCCACCCGCGCCCAGGCCGACCGCATCCTGTACAAGGCAGCGATCCGCGAGATGCTGGAGAACCAGCCCAACCTCTGGCTGTTCCAGCAAGCGGTGGACGACCTGATGGTGGAGGGCGACCGCGTGGTGGGCGCCGTGACCCAGGTGGGCATCCGTTTTCGCAGCCGCACCGTGGTGCTGACAGCTGGCACCTTCCTGGATGGCAAGATCCATGTGGGCCTGAACCACTATGCCGCTGGCCGTGCCGGCGATCCGCCAGCGGTCAGCCTGTCCGCACGCCTGAAGGAATTGAAGCTGCCCCAGGGGCGCCTCAAGACCGGCACCCCGCCGCGCATCGATGGCCGTTCGATCGACTTCAGCCAGTGTGAAACCCAGCCTGGCGACGGCATGCCCGGGGGCGTGAACGAGGGCCAGCTGCCGGTGTTCAGCTTCATGGGCAATGCGGAGATGCACCCGGCGCAGATGCCTTGCTACATCACCCACACCAATGCGCGCACGCACGAGATCATCCGCAGCGGCTTTGACCGCAGCCCGATGTTCACCGGCAAGATCGAAGGGGTAGGGCCGCGCTACTGCCCCAGCGTGGAAGACAAGATCAACCGCTTTGCCGACAAGGAAAGCCACCAGATCTTTCTGGAGCCCGAAGGCCTGACCACCCACGAGTACTATCCCAACGGCATCTCGACCAGCCTGCCGTTCGATGTGCAGTACGAACTGGTGCGCAGCATGAAGGGCCTGGAGAACGCCCACATCCTGCGCCCGGGCTATGCGATCGAGTACGACTACTTTGACCCGCGCTCTCTGAAGAACAGCTTTGAGACCAAGCAGATCCAGGGCCTGTTCTTTGCCGGCCAGATCAATGGCACGACCGGTTATGAAGAGGCGGCAGCCCAAGGCCTGTTTGCCGGCCTGAACGCCGCACTGCAGTGCCGGGGCGAAGGCCCCTGGACGCCGCGCCGCGATGAAGCCTACCTGGGTGTGCTGGTCGATGACCTGATCACCAAGGGGGTGACCGAGCCCTACCGCATGTTTACCAGCCGGGCAGAGTTCCGCCTGCAGCTGCGTGAAGACAATGCCGACATGCGCCTGACGGAAGAGGGCCGCAAGATGGGCCTGGTCGACGATGCGCGCTGGGATGCCTTCAGCCGCAAGCGCGATGCTGTTTCACGTGAAACAGAACGCCTCAAGGCCACCTGGGTGAACCCACGCATCATCGCTGCGCAAGAAGCCGAACGTGTGTTGGGCAAGGCGATGGAGCGGGAGTACAACCTGTTCGATCTGCTGCGCCGCCCTGGTGTGGACTACGCCACCTTGATGAGCATGAACGAAGGCGCTTACCAGACCAGCGATGTTTCACGTGAAACACTGGGCGGTTTGAGCGAGTCCGTGGTCGAGCAAGTCGAGATCGGTGCCAAATACTCGGGTTATATCGATCGCCAAAAGGACGAGGTGGAGCGCGCTGCCCATTACGAGAAGCTGCGCCTGCCCGCCGAGCTGGACTATATGCAGGTGACGGCGCTGTCGTTTGAAGTGCGCCAGAAGCTTCAAACCCACCGCCCCGAAACCCTGGGCCAGGCATCGCGTATTTCCGGTGTCACGCCCGCTGCCATTTCCCTGCTGATGGTGCACCTGAAAAAAGGTGGCTTCAAAGGCTTCAGCACTGCACAAGAGGTAACGACTGCATGAGCGCACTTTTGGAAGTCCCACTGCGTGACGGCGTACAACAACTGGGCCTGTCACTGAGCGATGAGCAAATTGCGCAGTTGATGGCTTTTCTGGATCTGCTGCAGAAGTGGAACAAGGTCTATAACCTGACCTCGGTGCGCGACCCGCAAGAGATGCTGACCCACCATCTGCTCGACAGCCTGGCGGCGGTGACGCCGCTGGTGCGCCATCTGGAGGGCACGGGCCTGCCAGCCCCCAAGCTGCTCGATGTCGGATCGGGTGGTGGTCTGCCCGCCGTGGTGTTTGCCATCTGCCTGCCCCAGCTGGATGTGAGTTGCGTGGACACCGTGGGCAAGAAGGTCGCCTTTATCCAGCAAGCCGCTGCCGCGCTGCGCCTGCGCAACCTGCATGGCATCCAGTCGCGGGTGGAGCAACTGAGCCAGCAGTACGACGTGGTCAGCTGCCGTGCCTTTGCCGCCTTGCAGGACTTCACCGCCTGGTCGGCCCAGACCCTGAAGGCCGATGGCATCTGGCTGGCGATGAAGGCCAAGCGCCCCGACGATGAGCTGGCCTTGTTGCCCGCTACGGTGCAGGTGCTGAATATTGAGCCGCTGCAAGTGCCCGGTCTCGACGCCGAGCGCTGCATTGTCTGGATGCGCCACCAGGCGTCCTGATGCAGGCGTGCTGCGGCTCAGCTGCGGCGCTGAATCGAATCCATGCACAGCCCCGATTTTTCGGGGCTTTTTGTTGACGCTTGGGCCGGTAACAACGCGCATTTTGCTGGCTAGCAAGCGGGGGCGTCGTTTACACTCAAAGTTTCCATTGCGGGGGCGGCACATGTTTGGCATTTCTGACTATGGTGCATTTGTCTTCGCCGTGCTGCTGTTCTTGATGATCCCGGGGCCTGGCAATCTGGCGCTGATCACCTCTACCGGCAAGGGCGGCATCAAGGCCGGTCTGGCTGTCTGCGCCGGCTGCATGGCGGCTGACCAGGTGTTGATGTGGCTGGCGGTGGCCGGTGTGGCGGCGGTCCTGACGGCCTACCCTGCGGCTTTCCATGCGGTGCAATGGATCGGCGCAATTTACCTGGGCTGGATCGGCTACAAGCTGATCACCGCCAAACCCGGCGACCAGCCGGTCATCCAGATTGCACCTCGGCATTATTTCAAGCAGGGCTTTCTCATCACCTTGATGAACCCCAAGGCCATCGTTTTCTACATGGCATTCTTCCCGCTGTTTGTCGATCCTGCTACCCACCGTGGCATCCCCACCTTCGCCGTGATGGCGGCTACGGTAGCGGTGATCAGTCTGGCCTATTGCACGGTGGTGGTGCTGATCACCAAGACCCTGGCCGAGCGCCTGCGCGCCAACCCGGCCCTGGTCAAGTGGATGGAAAAGACAGCGGGTGTGTTTTTGATTGGTTTTGGCCTCAAGCTGGCCCTGACCAAATAAGTTAGTGGACGAAGCGAGTTCTCATGGCAAAAATCTTCTGTATCGCCAACCAAAAAGGCGGCGTCGGCAAGACCACCACGGCAGTCAATCTGGCGGCGGGTCTGGCCCGGATCAAGCAGCGTGTGCTGCTGGTCGATTTGGACCCGCAGGGCAATGCCACCATGGGCTCGGGCATCGACAAGCGCGCGCTGGAGACCTCGGTCTACGATGTGCTGCTCGAATCGAGCACCATCAAGGAGGCGGCCGTCCATTCCGAGCGCTGCGGCTACTGGGTGCTGGGCGCCAACCGTGAGCTGTCCGGCGCCGAGGTCGAGCTGGTCGAGCTGGAGCGCCGTGAAAAGCGCCTCAAGGCCGCTCTGGAGGCGAGCGACGCGGACTTTGACTTCGTGCTCATCGACTGCCCGCCCAGCCTCTCCATGCTCACCCTGAACGGCCTGTGCTCGGCCCATGGCGTGATCGTGCCGATGCAGTGCGAGTACTTTGCACTCGAAGGCCTGACCGACCTGGTCAACACCATCAAGCAGGTGCATGCCAACCTGAACCGCGACCTGGAGATCATTGGCCTGCTGCGCGTGATGTTCGACCCGCGCATCACCTTGCAGCAGCAGGTGAGCGACCAGCTGCGCGAGCATTTTGGCGACAAGGTCTTCGACACGGTGATCCCCCGCAATGTGCGCTTGGCCGAAGCGCCCAGCTATGGCCTGCCGGGCGTGGTGTTTGACCCGGCCGCCAAGGGCAGCAAGGCCTTTGTCGAGTTCGCCAAAGAGATGGTCAAGCGCATCAAACGCATGAAGTGACAGCTGGCCTTGGCCGCTGCCCGACAGACCTCCGGTGCCCGGCATGCGGAGGTCTTTTTCATGGCCGCAGCGATGCCGCTGGCGCCCGCATTGCGTGCGAGGGACATTCGGGCACAATAAGGGTTTGCATTTCTTTGAAACAGCGCAGTACGGTGGCGCTTTTTTGCTATTAAAAAATGAGCATTGAATCCTCGTCCATCAAGCTGCTGCCGGGATGGCAAAACAGCGGGCCAGGCCATTGGCAAACGGTGTGGGAGCAGCAATGGGGCTATGAGCGCGTGCAGCAGCACGACTGGATGCACCCCAAGCGCGGTGACTGGACGGCACGCCTGCAGGATGTGGTGCTGGATGCGCCGCAGCCCGTGGTGCTGGTCGCCCACAGCCTGGGCTGCATCCTGACGGCTTGGTGGGCCGCCCATTCGCCCCAGGCGGCCAGCAAGGTGCGTGGCGCGCTGCTGGTGGCACCGGGCGATGTGGAGCGCCCCGACCTGGCCGAACACATCCCCGGCTGGTCACCGATTGCGCTGCAGAAACTGCCCTTTCCCGCCATTCTGGTGGGCAGCCAAAACGACCCCTATTGCAGCGCAGAGCGCGCGCAGTGGCTGGCCAGCAACTGGGGTGCCCGCTGGGTGGACCAGGGTGCCTGCGGCCATATCAATGCCGAGTCCGGCCTGGGCGACTGGCCGCTGGGCCAGGCGCTGCTGGCCGAGCTGATGGCCGAACCAACAAAGGTGAACTGAAAACCATGGCAACCAAAAAACCCAAGGGCCTGGGACGCGGCCTCGAAGCACTGCTGGGCCCCAAGGTCGAAGACGCGGCGCCTGCCAGCGACGACAAGGGCCAGCTGCCGCACCAGTTGCTACTCGATGACATGGTGCCTGGCGTCTACCAGCCGCGCACGCGCATGGATGAGGGCGCGCTGTATGAGCTGGCCGAAAGCATCAAGGCGCAGGGCATCATGCAGCCCATCCTGGTGCGCAAGCTCGCTGCGGGCGACAACGCCGGCAAGTACGAAATCATCGCCGGTGAGCGGCGCTTCCGCGCCGCGCGCATCGCCGGCCTGGCCGAGGTGCCCGTGCTGGTGCGTGAGGTGCCCGACGAGTCCGCTGCCGCGATGGCATTGATCGAGAACATCCAGCGTGAAGACCTCAACCCGCTGGAAGAAGCCCAAGGCCTGTCGCGCCTGGTGGGCGAGTTCCAGATGACGCACGAGCAGGCTGCGCAGGCCGTGGGCCGTTCGCGCTCGGCGGCGTCCAACCTGTTGCGTCTGCTGAACCTGGCCGAGCCGGTGCAGACCATGCTGATGGCAGGGGATCTGGACATGGGCCATGCCCGTGCCTTGCTGGCGCTGGACCGCGCTGCACAGATCACCGCTGCCAACCAGATCAATGCGCGCAAACTGAGCGTGCGCGAGGCCGAGAGCCTGGTCAAAAAGGTCAGCGCCGAGTTCTCCGGCGAAACCCCGGTCAAGGCCAAGGCAGCGAAATCACGCGATCTGAAGCGGGTGGAAGAAGAGCTCTCGGACCTGTTGATGGCCGAGGTCGAAGTGCGTGTGAAAAAGCGCGTCAAGCGCGCCGGCAAACTCGAAGAAATGGGTGAGCTGGTAATCCAGTTTGGTTCTCTGGATGCTCTGAATGGATTGATTGATAAATTACGTGGATAATGCACCGGCCATGTGCTGCATGCCGTGATTTTGGTCACATTCTCTAACAACTTCGCTTAAGAGTGGACAACGCTCCGAAGTGGTTTCTGGATTCAGATAATCCGTGTCCGCAGCGCAAAGCAAAAATACGAAACCGAAGTCACCGAGCCTGGAAGGAATTCCGGGCTCGCTTTGAATGCACAACTGATTAACTTGCGGGAGAGCGACATGAAAAAGGCAGCATTGGCGGCACTGGCCGTTTTGGCATTGGCAGGCTGCGAAAGCACGGGTATGAAGCTGGGCGGCGGCACCAACAACATGGTGACCGGCGGTGCAGCAGGCGGCAGCAGCCAGGGTGAGAACAGCCAACTCGAGAAGTGCGATTCGCCCGTGGGTACCGTGTCCCTGGTCGAGAACCAGCAGGCAGGCTGGTACACCATTCTGCGCAACGAGTACCGCCTGCCACCGACCGCCAATCTGCTTCGTGTGCTGATCCAGCAATCGAACTGCTTTGTGGTGGTGGAGCGCAGCGCTGCCGGCATGAATGCGATGAACCGCGAGCGCGCGATGATGGACAACGGTGAAATGCGCAAGGGCAGCAATTTCGGCAAGGGCCAGGTGGTCGCATCGGATTACGGCCTGACGCCTGAAGTGACCTTCAGCGAAGACAATGCCGGCGGCTTTGGTGCAGCGCTGGGCGGCATCCTGGGCGGCCGTGGCGGCGGCGCGCTGGCAGGTGTGGCGGCCAGCAGCAAGACCCGCGAGGCCTCGGCCATGCTGACCCTGGTGGACAACCGCTCGGGCGTGCAGGTGTCCTCGTCGACCGGCAACGCCAGCAACACCGACTGGGGTGGCTTTGGCACCTTGTTCGGCGGCGCTGCAGGCGCTGGTATCGGGGGGTATTCCAACACCTCGCAGGGCAAGGTCGTGTCGGCCGCTTTCGTCGATGCCTACAACCAGATGGTGCAGGCGCTGCGCAATTACAGCGCGCAATCCGTCAAGGGCCAGGGCCTGGGCGGTGGTGGCCGCCTGGGTGTGGATGGCGCCGCAGCGCCCAGCCAGACCTCGGCACCTGGCGCCAAGACCAATGTGCGCCTGACCATGAAGCAAGCGCAGCAGCGCCTCAATGAGCTGGGCTACGATGTGGGCACGCCCGATGGCGCCTCCGGCCCCCGCACCCAGAACGCACTGCGCTCCTTCCAGCAAGACCAGGGCCTGTCGGTCACCGGTCGTCTGGACCAGGCCACGATGCGCCAGCTGTCGGAATAAGCTTTCCGCGCAGCGCTCAGCCTCGCAACCCGCCGCTCACCCCGGCGGGTTTTTTCATGCCTTGTCGATGGCCTCGTCGATGTCGGCGGGCGGCTGGGTTTCCATGAACTCCTCGATATCGCAGCGCAGCTGCAGCTCCCGGGCCAGCAGCTTGTGCAGCTGGCGCGGGTCGATGGGCTTGTGCATCAAGGTCGCCCCCAGGCTGTTGGCCATCTGCAGCCGTTTGGGGGCCGTGTCGCCGGTCAGGATCACATAGTGGGGCAGCATCTGCTGCCAGGGCAGGTGCTCGGCTGTGGCATCGCGCACGGCCCGCACCACCATGCTGCCGTCTTCGGTGGGCGACAGGCGCAGGTCGGTCAGCACCACGTCAAAGGGCTTGCTGTTGCTCTCCTGCATATGGCCGATGAGGCGGCGCACCTGGTCCACCGTGGCGGCGCTCATCACCTGGCAATGCCATTGCTCCAGCATGCTGGCCAGGCCCACGCGCACCAGCGGCTCATCATCTACTACCAGCACCTTGAGGCCATGCAGGGACGAGTAGTCGCCGTCGTCCGGCTGCTCCCACAACCCGGCGACCAGGCCATAGCCGCCGGCGGGCACGGCCTCGGCCATCAGGCTGACGCGGAACACGCTGCCGCGCCCGGGGATGGACGATAGCGCGACCTGCACGTTCAGGATATCGGCCAGCTCGCGCACGATGGCCAGGCCCAGCCCCAGGCCCTTGCTGCCCATGTGGTGGTCCTCGCCCACCTGGCGGAACTTCTGGAAGATCAGGTCGTGGTGTTCGTCATCGATGCCCACACCGGTATCCCAGACCTCGATCACGCGCTGCAGGCCGCGTTTGCGCACCCCCAGCAGGACACCGCCCTGGTCGGTGTAGCGCAGCGCGTTGGACACCAGATTGCGCAGCAGCATGAACAGCAGCGACTGGTCGGTGTAGATCCAGTCCTCGCTGTCGCGCACGCGGAAGACCAGGTTCTTGGCATCGGCCTGCGGGCCGAACTCCTTCTCCAGCCGGCGCAGAAAGCCGGCGATGGCCACCGGCTGGAACTTGGGGTCCAGCACCCCGGCCTCGATGCGCGAGTAGTCCATCAGGGTGTCAAGCATCTCGCGGCTGGCCGACAGCGCCGCGCGCGCATGTTCCAGCACCACCGCCTGCTGGCTGTTGAGGCCCGAGCCGCGCAAGGTTTCCAGAAACAGGTTGAGTGCCTGCACCGGCTGGCGCAGGTCATGGCTGGCGCCTGCCAGAAAGCGGTTCTTGGCGCGCACCGCGTTCTGTGCCGAGCGGGTGTGGTCGTTGAGGTGCTTTTTGTAGGAGGCAATGGCCCGGCCCAGCTGGTCGATCTCGTCGCCCCATTGCTGGGGCACGGCATAGATGCCACCAAACTCGTCATTGCTGACCTCGCGGCGCAGCGCCACCAGGCGGCGCGACACGGAGGCATGCATGTAGATGCCCGCCATCACCACGCAGAGGATCAGCACGGCCACCAGCCAGTTCAGGTTGCTCTGCTGCGCGGCCACATCGCGCGACAGCTGCATGCTGCGCTCATTGAGCTGGCGCCGCAGGTCGGCTGCGGCGCGGCTGGCCAGCAGTGACATGTCGGTCGCCAGCATCTGGTTCTCGGCCACCAGATGGAAGACGGCGCGGTCATCAAGGCCATGCTGCGCCGGCTGAAAAATCGCCTGGCTCAGCTTCTGCACATTGGCGTTGAGCGCGTTGCGCTTGGACTGCATCAGCGGGTCGATGCTGCCATCGAGCTGCGTCTGCGTCATCTCGCCGAGCAGCTTGTCAAGCCAGCCCATGCGGTCGGTCAGCTCCACCATGTTCAGGCGCCTCTCGCCCATGTCATTGGTGATGGCCACCAGGCGTGCATAGCTGCCGATCATCTCGCTTTGCTGCATCACGCGGGTGCTGGCGATCAGCTGCTCCATCTCCACGCTCGACAGTTGCTGCAAGGCCTGGTTGGTGCGCCGCAGGCCCTGCAAGGTCAAGGCAAACACCACGGCAATGCCCACGGCCAGAATCACCAGCATCAGCAAAATGCGGGAGGTCACCGACATTGGAAAACTGCGATGCTCCGGTACAGCCTGCGGGCCGGGCGTGGCGGGATGGAGGCGATCTGGCATGGGCTCAGTTCTGCCAGCGCAGGTCTTCCAGCGCAAAGGTCGGGATCGGGCACTTGGACCACATGCCCACCAGGCCCTTGCGCATGAAGTTGCGCTCCGGCCGCACGACGATAAAGGCGTTGACTGCATCCTCGGCCAGCTGCCTTTGCGCCTGGCCCAGCCACTCGTCTAGTTCCTGGGGCGATGCCGAGGCGCGCAGCTTTTCCCAGATCTTTTTGAACACCCGGTTGTTGTAGTTGAAGTAGTAGTCATCGCGCGCATAGATGCCGATGTCCATCGGCTCCACATGCATGATCAGGCTCAGGTCATAGTCCTTGCGCTTCATCACCTGGTCCAGCCAGGTGGGCCAGTCCATGCGGATGATCTCGACCTGCAGGCCAATGGCCTCCAACTGCGCGGCCACGATCAGGCTGCCATAGCGTCCGTAATCGGTGGGCGGCACGGCCAGGCGCAGGCTGGTGCCCGGGGCCACCTGGGCCTGGGCCAGCAAGGCCTTGGCCTGTGCCAGGTCGTAGGGGTAGCGCTGCACCAAGTCCACATAGGCCGGGTGGTGGGGCGAGAAGTGGCTGCCAATGGGCAGCACCTGGATGGAGCCCCCATAGATATCCTGGTAGCGGCTGCGGTCCAGCGCATGGTTGATGGCGCGCCGCACCCGGATATCGTTCAACGGCGCGCGGGCATTGTTCATCGCGATCAGCAGCTTGCCTTGCACACCGCGCTGGCCCATCACATAGTCGGTACGCGCCATGAACGAGGCCGTCAGCCGCGTCACCGAGCTGAGTGCATCGATGCGGCCTTCGGCCAGCATGTTCTCGGTCTCGGCCGCGCTGGACATGAAGAGAAATTCCGCCATGCGGATGGCGGGCTTGCGGCTGTCCCACCACTGCTCATTGCGCACCAGGGTGATGGACTTGCCCTTGGTCCATTTCTCGACCTGGTAGGGACCGGTGCCCACGGGTGTGCTGGCATTGTTGGCCGCGCTGTCGGGGTGCACCATCACCGCGCCGGGCATGGCCAGCGCATAGCTGATCAGGGCGTCAGGCTCGCTCAGGCGTATGCGCAAAAGGTACTCGTCCTTGGCCTCGACGGATTCGAGCTTGTCGAACCATTCCAGGTAGGCATTGGTGTTCTTCATCTGCAGCAGGCGCTGCAGGCTGAAGACGGCGGTCGCGGCATTGAAGGGCTTGCCATCGTGGTAGCGCACATTGCGGCGCAGCACCATATCGACCTGCTTGCCGTCCGGGCTCACGGTCCAGCTCTGCGCCAGGCGCGGCTTGATCTGGCCCTGCCCATCGATGATGGTCAGGCCCTCGAACACATTGGCATAGGTGATCTCGCTGGCCGTGGAGGCTGCGGTGCTGGTGATGTCGAACGAGGAGGGCTCCAGCGGTATGCCGATGCGCAGGCGGTCGGAAGCAGCCTTGGCGGGCGCTAGGCCCACCAGGCAGCAGAGCAGCAAAACGGCCAGCGCCCAGCGCATCCACTGGGGCTTGTCTTGGGGGCCTGTGTCCATCATGGCTTCCTGGTTGTGCACCTGCCTGGCATGGGGCCGGCAAGTGGCATGGCGCTGGCGCTTGGGCGGCGACAGCAGCCGCTTTATTTGATGGCCGTGGCGGGCAGTATTCCGTTGCGCTGTGCCACCAGCACCGCCTGGGTTCGGGTATCGGCGCCCAGGTGCTTGAGGATGGACGCCACCTGATTGCGGATCGTATGTTCGCTCAGCCCGAAATGCTTGGCAATGGCCTTGTTGCTGAAGCCCTTGGCCAGCATCTTGAGCACCTCGTACTGGCGCAGCGGCAGCACCTCGGCATGGGGCTTGGCGTCTGGCGTCAGGCTGCGGCCGCTGGCCTTGTGGATGTTTTGCTCCATGCCCAGGCTGCGCAGCAGCCAGTGCTGCACCTGGGCGCAGATGGCCTCGGGCTCCAGCGCCTTGGAGATGAAGCCGGAGGCGCCCTGGCGCACGGCATCGCGCATCAGCTCGGGGTGGTCATGGCCGGAGAGCATCACCACATAGGCGCCGGGCCAGCGCTTGCGGATCTGGCCAATGCCTTCGAGCCCATCGCAGCCGGGCATGCTGATGTCCAGCATCACCAGGTTGACCCAGTGCTCCTGCGCCACCGCATCGGTGACCGAGCCGGCTTCGTGGATATCGGCCTGCAGCATGTTGCTGCTCAGCAGCATCATGCGCAGGCCCTGGCGGAAGAGGGGATGGTCATCCACCAGCATGACCGATGGCAGTGGCAATGTCATATCCGCAGGCTCCTTCTTGCGGCATGGTGGGCGCATGTCTTCATGGCCTGTACCTTACATCTATTTACCAAAGCAACCAATAGTCCATATGAACTAGTGTGCATCTCGGTGACATCGATAGATTGTTAGTATCCGCAAAAAATTTTAAAAGTCCAATGATTTTTATGGATTTATTGAGAATTTATGCCACCCATTTAACAAGGTTTCACACCGCAAAACTGCCTCTAGGCTAGTACATCTGGTCTATTTACAATTGCTTACTACCAGCCGACCATGTATCCCATGCGATGGCTGGCCGCCATGGGATGCCTGTCGTCGCTCCATCTGTTTTGCCCATGAACAGCACAACACCCAACTGTGAGGACGACATGAAACACAGCTCCCTCTACCTCGCCGCTGCCCTGCTGACGGCGGCCGCTTCCAGCCACGCACAAGGCTGGCTCGGCGAATCGGTGCCCTGGCAGTTCCAGACCAGCGCCGACCGGGCCAACCGGGCCCTCACCAACGACCTGATCGAGAAGAAAAAAGGCGGCTACTACGACGCCTTCAAAAGCACTTACATCACCAACATCGAGCGCCAGGTGAACTGCAATTTCCAGCCCACCGCCGCCGGTAACAGCAGCTCGGCCGACCAGGCCAACCAGGTCGCATCGCCGCAGACCAATGCATCGGCCGGCAACAGCGCATCGAGCACCGGCAGCGCCAGCGAAAGCAGCGACAACCTGGGCCGTGGTGGCGTGGCCAACAACAACCAGAGCAACACAGGCGCCATCAGCAGCGGCGTGCAGGGCAGCCCATCGAGCACCACGATGGCGCCCATCAACAGCGAAAACGCCCATGGCCAGCAGGACATGCAGGTCGCGCAAAACAACAGCGGCAACCAAAGCACCAACGTGAGCGGCAGTTCAGCCTGCCAGTTTGGTGCCAGCGGTGCCATCAACTAAAGCGCGGACGGAGGACACCATGCACGCTTTGAACCTTTCCCCGCGCGGCCCGCTGCCCCGCCGCACGATGACCCTGTCGGCGCTGGCCGCCACCTTGCTGCTGAGCGGCTGCGCCCTGCCCACCTACCAGCAGGTGCGCATGGCCGATGACGAAGCGCCGGTGATGCAGGGCCCCGGCCCGCGCCACAACGGCACACCGCTGGACAACAGCTTTGCCTGCCTGTCACACCGCATCGTTGAGCAAGGCAAGGGCCGCCCACCGCTGTCGATTGCCGTGGGCGACATCAAGGACTACACCGGCAAGTACTCGCAAGGCGACGGCAATGTCGTCACCCAGGGCGGCTCCTTGATGGTCTATTCGGCGCTGGGCAAGCTCGGCGGCGCCATCGATGTGCGCGAGCGCTTTGACACCCGCGTGGCCGAGCTGGAGCTGGCCTACACCGACCGGCGCCAGCTGGGCGATGGCAACCAGCACGCGCTGGCCGATGAGAAGGGCCAGCGTGCGGTGCCCTGGCTGCCGTACTACGGCGGCTCCATCCTGCGCTCCGATTACTACATCATCGGCGGCCTCACCGAGGTGAACTACAACATCCAGTCCGGCGGCATCGAAGCCCAGGTCAACCAGATCGGCCCGCGCTACCGCGTCTTCACGATGAATGTGGGTGCCGATCTGCGCATCGTCGAGACCAAGACCTTGCGCGTGGTGCGTGCCGTCAGCCTGCAAAAGCAGATTGTGGGGCGCGAGATTGGTGCGGGCATCTTCCGCTTCTTCGGCAGCAACCTGTTCGACATCAATGCCGGCAGCAAGGACCTGGAGCCTGTGCAACTGGGCGTGCGCACCACCTTGGAACAGGGCGTGCTGGAGCTGATCAGCACCGTGACGCAAACCCCATCAGCCCCTTGCATGGACGCTTCCAGGACGGTGGCCGGCGAGGCGGCTGCGCCAGTGGGTGAGGCGCCAGTCGCACCGGCCGTTGCACCTGCTCCGGCACCTGTGCCAGCAGCTGCACCGGCTGCGGCAGCGACCCAGCCGATGCCCGAGAAAACCGCCGCTGCGATGACCTCGCTGGACGTCGTATTTGAAGAAAACAACACCCGTATCGCCCAGCAATCGGCCACCGCCGCAGACACGGTGGCCACCCGACTGCGCGCCGGCCAGGGCGTGCGCATGGCACTGCTGGCGCGTGAGAACGAAAACGACCAGAACCCCGCCCGGCGCGATGCGCTGACCGAGGAGCGCCTGCAAGTGCTGCGCGCCGAGCTGGCGCAGCACGGTATTCCACCCAGCCAGGTGCAGGTGCAGTGGCGGCCTACGCCCGGCGACACCACCGTACACCGCTACGGCGCGGGCTACCGCCTGCTGGCCCGCCTGCAGATCAAACCCTGAGCGGCATCGTTTTTTCGCTATCAATTTAATAGCTTCTAGCGCTTTATAGACGGGCACTTAGAGCATAAAACACCCAAATCACGTCTAGTTTTCCTCCCTGTACCACTAGGAGACAGTCATGTCCCACAAGCACCCAACCTCTCTTCGCCGGGCACGCCTGGCTCCACTGGCCGCTGCGGCCGCATTGATCGCTGCCACCTCGGGCGTGGCGCTGGCGCAGAGCAACGGAACCCTTCCGGTGACCGGGCCCACAACCAACCAGACCAGCGATGGGGTCGTTAACGCACAAAACAACAGCAATGCGCAGTACACCACCTTTCCCGGCAACGGTGTGGTGAATGGCAATGGCGTGGATGCGCTGGCTATTGGCAACCAGCACCGGCTCGATACCGGTGCCGCTGCTGCCCTGACCATCAACAACCAGCTACCAGCGCAGCCAACGGTGGACATTGCCCAGCAGGTCAATAGCACCGTCAGCAGCATCACCTCGGGCACGGTCGGCGTCAATGCCGCCAATGTGGTCGGCAACCACGATGGTGATACCGCCAGCGTGAGTAACAACGAAGCCAGCGCAGCGGCGATCGGCAGCACGGCAGTGGGCACCATGCAGATCACCGGCACGGCGGTTGACATGAACACCCCGGCGACGGCTACCGTCACCCAGGGCCAGGCGGCAACCGGCGCGGTGACAGCCTTCACTACGCTGAACCAGGTGGGTATCCGCCTGAACCAGACCGGTGGTGCCAACCCCGCCAATGCCATGGACAACCTGAGGCTGAGCGTCTCGGGCAACAAGATCGATGCCAGCGCGCAGGCCAATACCACCCAGGCAGGTATCCAGGTGCAGGGCAGCAGCGTCAATGTGGGGGCCGATGCCAGCAGCAGCGTTGACCAAGTGGCCGAGGGCAACGTTTTCGGCATCAGCTCGGTCGGTAGTTTGCTGGGTATCCGGGTTCAGGGCACCCCCAACCAGCCCATGACGGACAGCACGCTGAGCGTGAGCGGCAACCAGGTGCAAGCCTCCGCTGGCGGCAACCAGCAGACCAGTACCCTGCAGATCACGTCATCCGGTGACGTGGTGCAGGCGCCCAATACGGTTTTGGGCACCACGGCGACCCAGGCCAATAGCGGTGTTGTCATCGCCTCAGGCTCGGCAACCACGCTGGGCATCGACAACCAGAAGCCTAGCTCGGCCAACAACAGCTACAGCGTCGCCGGCAACAGCGTCAGCGCCCAAGCCGATGGCAATAGCGGCAGCAACCGCACGGCCGTGGCGGCTGCAGGCTCCATCAGCGGTGCGGTGTTGGAGACTTCGAATTCCCAAACCCTGAGCTCGCCCGTTGTCACAGCTGGTGCCAATGTGGGATCGCTGGGCGTGCAGACCCTGGACAGCACCAATGACACCCTGAGCGTCAGCGGCAACCTGGTACAGGCCCAGGCCCAGGGCTCCAGCGCCAGCAACCAGACCCGTGCCGGCGCCAGCAACATCGCTGACAGCCAGGCCACCACGTCCAACACCCAGCTGAACATGGGGGGTGCCGTTTCGGCCAGTGCCAGCGTTGCGCGCATCGGCAGCAGCTCCACCAGTCTGTCTGGCACCAGCCTGACGGTGAGCGGCAACCAGCTCAGTTCCGAAGCGACGGCAGCCTCCGCCACCAACGACGCCCAGCTTGGTGCCGATAATGCGGTGACGCAATCGTCCGCGCTGGTGACCAACACGCAGGGCCATGCGACGGGCGAGGTCCAGGCTAGCACCGGATCCAACCTGGTGGGCGCAACTACCACCAGCGCCAGCAATGCCACCTTGGTGGTCAGCGGCAACCAGTTCAACGCCAACGCTGCCAGCCAGAAGGCCAGTAACCTGGCCCGTGTCAATGCCACCAACGGCGTGACAGACTCTGCCGCTGCGGTCATCAACCAGCAGGGCCATGGCTCAGGCGATGTCAGCGCCACGGTCGCCGGGCTCACCAGCCTGAGCCCTTCTCCCGATCCGGTCCCCATGCTGATCGGTCTGCGTGCCAATACGGCCTCGGGTTCCAGCCTCACGGTCAGCGGTAATGTGGGCGGCTCGGACGCGATCATCAACCAGGCGGACAACCAGGTCGCGCTCTCTGGCAGCCGCATCGATGGCAACTCGGCAGCCTACCTGTTCAATGTGCAGGCCGTGCAATCGGGCAATGCAAGCGCACTGACCAAGGTCAACCTGGGCGTTGAGGGTACGAGCAACCTGACACCTGTCACCACGCGCGCAGGCGGCCACGAACTGGTGGTGAGCGGCAACCAGTTCAGCGCCAATGCCAGCCAGAACCAGGCAACCAATGCGCTGGACATCCAGGCCACCAGCACCTTGAGTGCGGCCGGCACCCAGCCCAACCTGTTGGGCAACCTGCAGTTGTCGGCAGGTGACACCACGGCCACCACCGAGATGCAGATCCTCAGTGGCCGCAGTGTGGTCACCGATCCCAGCGGCAACACCACCATCACTGGCAACCAGGCCAGCAGCCTGGCCCGTGCCAACGTGGCCAACAACCAGCTGACCGTGACAGCCGGCACGCTTGCGAGCGACCAGGCCGTCTTGCTGGGCAATGTGCAGGGTAATTCCGGTGCCGTGGCTTCTACCGCCAACCTGCAGATGCAAGGCACTGCGGCCAACCGCCTCGATGGCAACATCACTACCACCGGCAACCAGGCGCTGGCAGTGGCTGCAGGCAACACCTCGCTCAACAGCGTGCAAGTAGGTGCAGGCACGGCGCTCAACAGCGGATCGGCCGTGGGCCTGCTCAATGCGCAGACCAACAGCGGCAATGTGGTCGCCACCGCAAGCCTGAACGCCGATGCCTTCACCCGTGGCAGCTCCCTCAATCTGAGCGGCAACACCGCCAGCGCCACGGCCGTAGGCAACAACGCTGAAAACGTGGTGAATGTGTCGGCCTTGCCCGGTCAGCAAATGGCCAGTGCGGCACTCGTTTCCAACCAGATCAACAGTGGCAACGTGTCGGCCGTCGTCAATGGCAGCTACAGCGCCTCCGGTGTGCCCGCTACCAACGGCATCAATGTATCGGGCAACCGCTCGTCTGCGGTGGCGATTGGCAACCGTGCCACCTCGTCGATGACATTGGGTGTGCAATAAGCCGCAAGGCCTTGCACTTTGACAGCCCGCCTGGGCAACCAGGCGGGCTTTTTTAGGTCTTCGAGAAGCAGTACATATCGCACCCTTTGCGTGCGAAATGGCGCCGGCGCTAACCTGCCGGGTTTTCCACTGCAGGAGTTTTTGATGAACCTCGCGATACCGCCCTTCTGGGCATCCTGGCTGTACCGGCCGGTGGAGTTGCGCATCGATGTGAGCCCGATTCCACCCCATCAACTCGAAGGCGAATGCGCCTCCATCCACGATCGCATCCACACCCCCGGCGACAGGCTCCATGGCCTGCCCGAGATCCCTTTGTCCGACCCCCGTTTCGCGATCCGCTACCGCAGTGCCGATGGCGAGTTCTATGTCTATGTCGAAGACCAGCTGGAGCACCGCATTGCGGGCTTTACCGTCTTCAACCGCCTGATCGAGCTGGACAAGCGCGCCGACCGCTACATACGCGGCCCGCACAGCCGCTTTGACCCCGCCTACCAGCGCAAGGGCCTGGCCTCCTGCATCTACCGCTGGGCGCTCGATGCAGGCCTGTGCCTGGTCACTGGCGCGCGCCAGTCACCCGGCGCGCATGCGCTCTGGCACAAGCTCGCTGCCAGCCACCGGCTGGGCTATGTCGATATCAACAACAAGAAAATGCACTACCTCGGCGACCGCTTGGCGCCCGAGCGGCTCGATCCGCTCAGCACCCGCATGTTTCTGCTGGGCCAGGGCTGGTCGCTGGGCAGCTTTGCGGCGGCTACCGGCATGCGCTGCGACTGAGGCCGGCCTGCCGCATCACTTGGGCCGGCGCATCACAAACTTGCCAGCCTCGCTGATCGTGAAATAGTCGCCCGGCCCACCGCCGCGCAGCAGCGGTTGGCCCGCTGCCGTCTGGTAGATGCCGTCCTGCAACAGCTGCTCGTCGATGTGCACCTTGACCACCTCGCCCAGCACCAGCCAGGTAGGCACCTGCGTGCCTTGCGCGGTCTGCAGCTGCACGATCTGGGTACAGCGGCATTCCATCGTCACCAGGCTGGCTTGCACGCGCGGTGGGCGCACCAGGTGCGAGGGTTCGGTGGCCAGGCCCGCCAGTTCGAACTCATTGACCTCGGGGCCGACGGCTGCGCAGCTCTGGTTCATCGCCTCGGCCAGCGGTTCGCTCGCCAGGTTCCACACAAACTCGCCCGTGGCCTCGATGTTGTTCAGGCTGTCCTTGCGCCCCACGCTGGCAAAGCCGACGATGGGCGGCACATAGTTGAAGGCATTGAAGAAGCTGTAGGGCGCCAGGTTCAGCACACCGCTGCTGCTGATGCTGGAGATCCAGCCAATCGGGCGCGGGCCGACGATGGCGTTGAAGGGATCATGGGGCAGGCGGTGGCCTTGGCGGGGTTCGTAGCTGTGCAGGGGCATGGTGGGGCAATGACAGAGGTTGGAGACGAGACGGGGGAGAACAGATTCCTAGCGGGTTTGCATACCCAGAAAACGTACCGGCGACAGACCGCAGGCGCGCTGCACCATCGCACTGAAGGCGCTGGGCGTATAGCCCAGCTCGGCGGCAATCTGGCCAATGGCCAGGCCGCTGGCACCCAGCTCCACCGCCTTGGCCAGAATGACCTGCTGGCGCCACTGCAGGTAGGTGCAGCCCAGCTCCTGGCGGAACAGGCGCGCAATGGTGCGGGGGCTGGCGCCGCTGTTGTGCGCAAAGGCCTGCAGGCTGTCATGCGCCAGCGGGTCGTCCAGAACGGCCTGGCACAGGCTGTGCAGGCGCTTGTCGCGCGGCATGTCCACCCGCAGATCGAGCTGGGTGGCCTGGCGCAGTTCATCGAGCAGCAGCGCGCTGACATGGCGTTCGCGCGCCAGTTGCCCGGCGCTGGGCGCGGGTCCGCCATCCGGTTCGGTGGGCAGGTCGCAGACCAGGGCGCGCATCAGCTCGGAGACCTCCAGCACACGGCAGCGGCGCCACAGATTGGAGGCGCTGTCGCCCGGGCCGGGGCCGCACTGGCCCTCGGCCTGGTAGATGTAGAGGGTGCGCAGCTCGGCCGTCTCCACCAGGGTCACCGCATGCTCGACGCCAGGCGGAATCCACAGCGCGCGCCGGGGTGGCACCACAAAGGTGGCCGACGGCACGCGCAGGTGCACGGTGCCGGTGACCGAGATGGCCAACTGCGCCCAGGCATGCTGGTGGGGCAGCACCTGGGTGTCCCCGCTGAGCTCGCGCAGCTTGGCGCGCACGGGGCGATCGGCGGTGGGCACAAACAGATGCGGGGTGAGCGAATCCACATACAGCCAGGCACGGCGGGCACTGGCAGCGTCGCCACCGGCGGCAGCGCGTGCCGGTGGGGGCGGGGTGGCAGTCACGGCAGAAGTCATGGCGGCAGGTCGCAAGGCGGTTCGCGGTGGGCAAGGGCAAACGTGCCAGGCGCATCAGCTTGGCACATTGGCGATAGTAATCGTCCTTCTGTCGCATACATGCCGACAGGGCTTTGGCTAACATCGCTGCCATGACAACCAGCACAACAACATCGAACGCCGCACCGGACCCCGGCGCATCCGACCCGAAAGCCTTGGGCAGCCTGCGGCAGGATTCGCGCACCATCGGCCTGGTGGGCCTGGCCCATGGCTCCTCGCACTTCTTCCACCTGCTGCTGCCGCCGCTGTTTCCCTGGTTGATTGCGGACTTCGGCTTCAGCTATTCCGAGCTCAGCGTGCTGGTGTCGGCCTTTTTCATCGTCTCGGGCGTGGGCCAGGCGCTGGCCGGCTTTGTGGTCGACCGCTTTGGCGCCCGCCCCATCATGTTTGCCGCGCTCAGCAGCTTTGCGGTGGCCGGTGTCATTGCCGGCACTGCCAACAGCTATGCGCAGCTGATGCTGGCCGCCATCTTTGCTGGCCTGGGCAATGCGCCCTTCCACCCAGTGGATTTCACCATCCTCAACAAGCGCCTCTCGCCGCAGCGCCTGGGCCATGGCTTCTCGGTGCATGGGCTCTCGGGCAACCTGGGCTGGGCGGCAGCGCCGGTGTTCATGGCCGGCATCACCTCGGCCACCGGCTCCTGGCGCGTCGCCTGCCTCTGCGGTGCCGCGCTGGCGGCCATCATCCTGGCCATCATGGTCATCAACCGCGATGCGCTCGATGACCGCGTCAGCCTGGCTGGCGCCGCACCCAAGGCCGCCGGTACTGCTGCTGGCCCGCAAGAGCACCCGATGGCCTTCCTGAAGCTGCCATCGGTCTGGCTGTGCTTCTCCTTCTTTTTCTGGACCACCTGCGCGATGAGCGCCATCCAGTCCTTCTCCAGCCCCGCGTTGCAGCAGCTCTATGGGCTGCCTGCCAGCATCACCGCCTATGTGGTCACCGGCTACATGCTGTTTGGCGCCGCCGGCATGGTGCTGGGCGGTTTTCTGGTGGGCCGGGTGGAGCGGCTGGAGAAAGTCATCTCTGCCTGCCTGCTGTTCTCCGGCATCTTGCTGGCGCTGGTGGGCACCGGCTGGCTGCCCGGCTATGTGGCCCTGGGCGTGGCGGCACTGGCCGGTATCGGCACCGGCCTGGCCGGCCCTTCGCGGGACATGCTGGTCAAGCGCGCTGCGCCGCCGGGCGCCACCGGCCGGGTCTATGGCACCGTGTACTCGGGCCTGGACCTGGGCTTTTGTCTGGCCGCCCCGGTGTTTGGCTACATGCTGGACCACCACATGAACGCCGGCGTGTTCTTTGGCGCAGCCGTGGGCATGGTGCTGAGCGTGGTCTCCGCCGGGTTTGTCGGTGCCGGGGTTGCCGCACGCAAGCAGAAGGCGGCTGTGGTGCCTGCATAAGGACTAAGCGTCTACCCTCTAGGTAGCAGCAGAAAACCCGCCAGAAGGCGTTAAAAGGCCCGCGCAACCGCTTGGTGGCGCGGGCCTTTGGCTAAGAACCTGTTCAAAGTCTCTACGCAGCCGCGTTGGAGTGCAATCGGGATGAGTTCGAAGCGATGGTCCGCAGCTTGCACCGGGGTGCAAGCAAGGGCCAGCGCGCAGAAATCGCCCGATTTCACTCCAACCCGTAGGGACAGTGGCTTTGCGAGCGGTCTGCGTCGTTGCAAATCCTCGCAATAGCGCGGCTATTGCTGCGGTGTTGCGCCTCGCATCCCATCTCGCAAAGACACTGTCGCGGCGCGAGGAGACTTTGAACAGGTTCTAAGGGGGTCCTGTCGATCAGCCCAGCTGGAAGATCTTGCCCGGGTTCAGGATGTTCTTCGGGTCCAGCGCCTGCTTGATGGCGCGCATCATCGCCACGGCGCCTTCGCCGGCCTCTTCCAGCAAAAAGCCCTGCTTGTGCACGCCAATGCCGTGCTCGCCGGTGCAGGTGCCGCCCAGCGCAATGGCGCGCTGCACCAGCTGGTGGTTGAGCTGCTCGGCCTGCGCGCGCTGGCTGTCGTTGTCCGGGTCGATCAGGTAGCCGAAGTGGAAGTTGCCGTCGCCCACGTGGCCCACGAGGAAGTAGGGGATGCCGCTGGCATCGGCCTCGGTCACGCACTGCAGCAGTGCATCGGCCAGGCGGCTGATGGGCACACAGGTATCGGTGGTGATGCAGCGGCAGCCCGGCACGCTGGAGACGGCCGCAAAATAGGCGTTGTGGCGGGCGGTGAAGAGGCGCGTGCGGTCTTCCGGGCGTTCGGCCCATTCAAAGGCATTGCCGCCATGCTCGCTGGCCAGGTCCTGCACCATCTCGGCCTGTTCCTTGACGCCGGTGGGCGAGCCATGGAACTCCATCAGCAGCATCGGTTCCTCGCGCAGATCGAGCTTGCTGTAGGCATTGACCATGCGCACCGCATTCACATCGATCAGCTCCACGCGCGCAATCGGAATACCCATCTGGATGGTCTCGATGACAGTGCGCACGGCCGCTTCAATGGTCGGGAACGAGCAGATGGCGGCGCTCACCGCCTCGGGCAGCGGGTAGATGCGCAGGCTGATCTCGGTAAAGATGCCCAGGGTGCCTTCGCTGCCCACCATCAGCCGCGTCAGGTCGTAGCCGGCCGCGCTTTTCTTGGCGCGGTTGCCGGTGCGGATCAGCTGGCCGATGGCGGTCACCACCTCCAGTGCCAGCACGTTCTCGCGCATGGTGCCGTAGCGCACGGCATTGGTGCCGCTGGCGCGGGTCGATGCCATGCCGCCAATGGAGGCGTCCGCACCCGGGTCGATCGGGAAGAAAAAGCCCGTGTCCTTGATCGCCTCGTTGAGCTGCTTGCGGGTGATACCCGGTTGCACGGTGATGGTCAGGTCCTCGGTGTCGATGGACAGCACTTTATTCATGCGGTTCACATCGATGCTGATGCCGCCTTGCACGGCCAGCAGATGGCCTTCCAGCGACGAGCCGGCGCCGTAGGCGATGACAGGCACTTCGTACTGGTGGCACAGGGCCACGGCATCCTGCACATCCTGGCTGGATTCGGCATAGACCACGGCGGCCGGTGGCGGCGCGGTGATGGATCCTTCGTCGCGGCCATGCTGCTCGCGCACGGCCTGCGAGGTCACGCACTGGCTGCCAAAACGGGCACTCAGCGCTGCCATGAAGGCATCGGGAATAGGGCGCTGTTCAGCAGCCAGGACGTGGGGGGAGGTGGGCGCGTTCATCGGGTTCTCCAGAGCGGGAGCCAAGAATAGCACCGCCCGCTTTTCAGCGCTGTCCGCTGCGCTGCAGCCGGGCATGAAAAAACCCCGCCGTAGCGGGGAGAGGGAGAGTTCGGGAGAACCGGCGGGGGGCGCCGGTCAGAGAGACTTTTTGACCGGCTGGCGCGCTTGGTGGCGGCGCGGGTCATGGGTGCCCAGTTGGCGGTCGACCTGGATAATGCGGCTGCCGCTGGCGGCCTGTCCGATGCGCTGCTGGCTGCTGCTCAACGGCTGGGCACTGGCCATTGCCGATGTGACCGCAATCGATGCAAACAGCATCACGCTGCGGGCGTCAAAGGAATGGGCGAAAAACTTGCCAGACATCTGTAGATCCTTTCGTCATTCAGACATGGCTCTATTGAACCCGGAATCGGCGCTGTTTGCTATCATTTTTGCTTAGTGTTGCCTCGGCTACATATTTACCGCGCCGGTAACAGAAAATAGGCGGAGATTCACAGCCGCTTTACAAGGATTACCCATGGGCAACCGTCTCTCCCAAATTGCGACCAGAACCGGTGACGATGGCAGCACCGGCCTGGGCGACAACAGCCGCGTCTCCAAGGCCAGCGGCCGCCCGCAGGCGATGGGCGATGTCGACGAGCTCAACTCCCACATCGGCCTGCTGCTGTGCGAGCCCCTGCCCGCCGATGTGCGCGAGCTGCTGATCGACATCCAGCACCAGCTGTTCAACCTGGGTGGTGAGCTGTCCATGCCCGGCTACGAACTGCTCAAGGACGATGCACTGCTGCAGCTCGATACCGCGCTGGCGCACTACAACGCGCAGCTGCCGCGCCTGGCCGAATTCATCCTGCCCGCAGGCACGCGCGCTGCTGCGCAATCCCATGTCTGCCGCACCGTGGCGCGCCGCGCCGAGCGCATGGTGGTGGCGCTGGAGCAGGGCGAGGCCATGCGCCCCGCGCCGCGCCAGTACCTCAACCGCCTGTCCGACCTGCTGTTTGTGCTGGCCCGTGTGCTCAACCGCGTCGATGGCGGTGACGATGTGTACTGGAAGAGCGCGCGGCTGGCGCGCATGCAGGCAGAAGATGGCCCTGGCGGCAGCAACATCGGCGCTGGCCGCTGACCCGCGAGGCTCCACCCATGCGCCTGCGCCATATCGAAGTCTTCAACGCCGTGATGCACACCGGCAGCGTCAGCGCTGCGGCGCGGCTCATTAACATCTCGCAGCCGGCCGTCAGCCGCACCTTGCAGCATGCCGAGCTGCAGCTGGGCTTTGCGCTGTTCCAGCGCAGCAAGGGCCGCTTGGCGCCGACCAGCGAGGCGCTGGCCTTGCTGCCGCATATGGAAAAGCTGTTTGCCCAGCTCGAAGAGGTGCAGCGCCTGGCCGACAGCCTGCGCAAGGGCCGCGACGGCGATGAGCTGCGCATTGCCAGCGTGCTGGCGCTGAGCCATGAGGTACTGCCCCGGGCGCTGGCGCAGTTCAAGCAGAAGCACCCGCATGTCAGCGTCAGCCTGCAGTCGCTGCATTCGCCGCAGATCGTCTCGGCGCTGATGATGCAGGAGGCCGATGTCGGCTTTGTGCTCAGCAATGTGCAGCAAGCCAGCCTGCAGCAGGAGAGCCTGGCGCGCGTGCCCATGGTCTGCGTGGTGCCCAAGGGCATGCTGCCGCCCTTCAAGCTGCGCGCGGGCAGCCTCTCGCTCGATGACCTGACCGGTGTGCCCACCATCAGCCTGGATGCGCAGGACCCGGTCGGCATGCTGCTGAGCCAGCTGACCCGCGAATCCAACGCCGGGCTGGACCACTTTGTCACCGTGCAGACCTACCACACGGCCTTGGCGATGGCCCACCACGGTTTGGGCGTCGCGATGGTCGATGGCTGCACCGCCTTGTCGGCAGACCACAGCAAAGTCGATGTGCTGCCCTTGGCCCCGGGACTGCAGGTGCCGGTCAATGCGATCCGCGCGGTCTCGCAGCCGCAGTCCTTGCTGGTCAAGGCCATCACGCGCGAGATGCAGAAGGTGCTGGCGGCGCAGCTGTAGGCGGATTTGCGGCTTAGGCGGTCTGGCCGATGTCGTAGGCCAGCTGTGCAGCGGTGCCAAAGGCCAAGGTAAAGCCCAGCGCACCATGCCCAGTGTTGATCCAGAGATTGCTGGCGCCTGCCGACATGGCAATCGGCACGGCAGTCGGTGTGGCCGGGCGCAGGCCGGCCCAGGGCTGGACGTTGACGTAATCGCTGCAACCGGGAAACACCGCTTCCGTAGAGGCGCAGAGGCTGCGAATCTTGTCCTGCGGAATGCGCAGGTCATGACCCACCAGCTCCACCATGCCGGCCACGCGCAGGCGCTGGCCAATGCGCGCAAACACCACCTTGCGCGCGCTGTCGGTGATGCTCACCGTCGGCGCCTTGTGGCCTGCGGCCGCCACGTCCAGGGTGATGCTGTAGCCCTTGAGCGGGTAGACCGGCAGATCCACCCCCAGCGGCTTGCACAGCGCCACGCTGTCCACGCCCAGCGCAACAATGAAGTGCTCGGCCTCGATATCGCCCTGCGCCGTCTCCAGTGCGACGATCTTGCCGCCTTCGCGGCGCAGGCGCTGGATGGGCGTGTCCATGATGAACTTCACCCCCTTTTGGCGCAGCCAGTCTTCGAGCTGGCGGCAGACCTGGTAGCAATCGGCGGCGCATTCGCTGGGCGTGTGCACGGCGCCGGCAAACTGGCTGCGGTAGGCGGCCAGCGCGGGCTCCAGCGCGACGGCTTCATCGGGGCTGACGATGCGCTGCGGTGCGCTGCCCAGCTGGCTTTGCACATCAAGCTGCTGGCGCGCCGACTGCACGGCGGCATCGCTGGGGTAGAGCACCAGCTTGCCGGTGCTGCTGTAGTCCCAGTCGCCACCCACCTGGGTCTGCATGGCCTCAAAACGCTGGCGGCTGACGGCGGCCAGCTGCAGCAACGTGCGGGTGCTGGCAGCAGACCGGTCCGCATTGCAGGCACCCAAAAAGGCCAGGCCCCATTTCCACTGTTGGGGATCGGCCTGCAGGCGGAACTTGAGCGGCGAATCGCTGCTGAACAGCAGCTTGGGCAGCTGCTTCCAGATGCCAGGGTCGGCCAGCGGTTGCACATAGCTGTAGCTCAGCTGCGCACCATTGCCCATGCTGGTGCCACTGCCAGCCTGTGAGGCCTTGTCAACCACGGTCACCTGGTGCCCCGCCAGGGTCAGCTCATAGGCGGCAGCCAAACCCACAATCCCCGCACCCAGAATGCAAACCTGCATGGAACACCCCCTGAAAACCCTTAAATATAGGCGCTTGAAAACCGCCTGTCGCATAGCAAAATGGGCAACAGGCATGCCATTTGCTTATAGGTACAGCGCTTCCGCCTCTGTGCGGTATGCCATGCACCATAACCAAGCGTTATAGGGCTGTCCCAAAAAGGCATTGTTGAAACAAAGTGCTGGTTTCTACACTGTTCGTATTGTTCGATTCAAGGAGGTTCACCATGAAGTTTGTTAAGTCGCTGGTCTGTGCTGCCGCTGCTGTTGCCTGCCTGCCCTCGGCCTTTGCCGATGTGCTGGCCAAGGCCAAGGATTCGGGCGAAATCACGTTCGCCTACCGCGAATCTTCGGTGCCGTTCAGCTACCTCTCCGGTGGCCAGAACGCCATCGGCTTCTCGGTGGACATCTCCAACGCCGTGGCAGACGCCGTGCGCAAGGAAATCGGCAAGCCCGACCTGAAGGTGAAATGGCAATCGGTCACTTCGGCCAACCGCATTCCGCTGATCCAGAACGGCACCATCGTGCTCGAATGCGGCTCCACCACCAACAACAGCGCCCGCAACAAGGACGTGGATTTCGCGATCAACTACTTCTACACCGGCACCCGCGTGGCAGTGAAGAAGAGCGCCGGCATCAAGAACTGGGCCGATCTGAAGGGCAAGACCCTGGCCATCACCACCGGCACCACCAACCTGCCTGTGGTGCGCAAGTACAGCGCCGACCAGAAGCTGGACATCAACATCACCCTGGCCAAGGACCATTCCGACGGCTTCCTGCTGATGGAAAACGACCGCGCAGCCGGCTTTGCGATGGACGACATCCTGCTCTACGGCCTGAAAGCCAACTCCAAGGACCCAGCAGCCTACGAGGTGGTGGCCGATGCACTGCAAGTCGAGCCCTATGCCTGCATGCTGCCCAAGGACGACCCTGCGTTCAAGAAGATCGTCGATGGCGTCATCGGCGGCATGATGAAGTCGGGTGAGTTCACCAAGCTGTACGACAAGTGGTTCATGCAGCCCATCCCACCGAAGAACCAGGCACTGGGCCTGCCGATGAACAAGGAACTGCAGGACAATCTGACCGCGCAAAGCGACAAGCCTGCGATCTGATGGACAATCCCGTGTCGTGCACGGCACGCACTGCAATGGCCCGGCAACGGGCCATTTTTCATTTTCTCTGGAGTTGGGTATGAAGCTTCACACCGTAGGCATTCTGGGCGGCATGGGCCCCGCTGCTGGTGCTGATTTTGTGCGCCTGTTTGTACAGGCTTGCGCAGACCATTTGCGGGCCAGCGGCGCGCCCGTGACCGACCAGGGCTACCCCGAGCACTGGCTGGCCCAGTTGCCGATACCGGACCGCAGCGCCGCGCTGCTGGCACCCGAGACTGCAGAAGACCCCTTCGCGATGATGTGCCAGGGCCTGGACAAGCTCCAGGCCGTCGGTGCCCGGGCGGTGGCCGTGGCCTGCAATACCGCCCATGCCTGGCATGGCCGCCTGCAGCAGGCCTACCCGCAGCTGCAGCTGCTGCACATCGCGCGTGTGGTGGCCGAAGGGCTGCAGCAGCAAGGCCAGCAGGCCTGCATGCTGCTGGCTACGCAAGGCACCTACCGCATTGGCCTGTATGACCAGGCGCTGGCCGCCTGCGGCATCACCGTGCACCTGCCGCAAGAGGCGGAGCGGGAGCTGCTGATGCGCGGCATCTACCAGGGTGTGAAGGCCGACCGCATGGACCAGGCACGCGCCGATTTTGCCGCCGTGGCCCAGGTCATGCGCGCCCGCCATGGCGATGTGCCCCTGATCATGGGCTGCACCGAAATACCGCTGGCCTTGCCCGGCGCCGACAGCGTGCAAGGCCTGCCGCTGATCGACCCAGCCTGGGAGCTGGCACGCGCATTGGCGCGCGTGGCCTACGGCGACTGAATCAGTCCGCGTTTTCGAGCATCGCCATCGTGATGCGAGAAACACAGGTCAGCTTGCCCTCGTCGTTGACCATGTCGATCTGCCAGACCTGGGTCATGCGGCCGATATGCACCGGTTTGGCAGTGCCGGTGACCCAGCCACTCTTCACGCCCCGGATATGGTTGGCATTGATATCGAGGCCGACGCAGCGCCAGCCTTCCGGCGATGAGAACAGCGCACCGACGGAGCCCAGTGTCTCTGCCAGCACCACGCTGATCCCGCCATGCAGCAGGCCAAAGGGCTGGTGCGTGCGGTGGTCGACCGGCACACGGCCTACCAGGTAGTCATCGCCAATTTCCAGGTATTCGATGCCCAGGTGTTCAATCGCCGTATGGCGCGCTTTGTCACGCAGCGCGTCCAGCGAGATGGGCTTTTTCCAGATAGCAGTCATGGGTGTTCAGGCTCAACAACAGGGATGCCACAGCATAGCGCTGTGCAAGCCGGCTGCCTACCGCCTGCATGACGCCTCGGTTGAAGCTGGGCGCTGGGGTGAGCTTTGTGGCAGCTTTTGATGCAGTGGCGGGCCCTTGTGCCCTTTTAGTTGCTGGTGGGCACCTGTTCGCCATCGCAGTCCGCGCTGCTGTGGGCGTCATCGGGTGCGGCACCGTCTTCCACCAGCAGCTCCACCAGCTCGCGGGCGAAGGAGGGTAGGGATTCGAGGTTGCGCACGACGATCTGCATCTCGCGGTTGGACCATTCGTCCGAGATGCTGATGATGCGGATGTCCATGCTGCGCGCGTGGCGGCGGGCGGCGGATTCGGGCAGGATGCCGATGCCTACGCCGGCTTCGATCATGCGGCAGGCCGCTTCAAAATTGCCCACCTGGATGCGCTGCTTGATCGGGCGGTGCAGCAGGTCACTGTGCTGGCGCAGGAACGCATGGATGGCGCTGGATTCGTGCAGGCCGATGTAGTCGTATTCCAGGGTATCGCCAAAGGCCACGGACTTGCGGCGGGCGAGGGCATGGTCGGCATAGACGACGAGCACCAGGCGGTCGCTGCGGTAGGGCATCGCCACCAGGCTTTCGGTGCGCACCTGGCCGGCGACGATGCCGATGTCGGTCTGGCCCTCGCCAACGGCGCGGATGATGTCATTGGACAGGCGCTCGCGCAGGTCGATGTCCACATCCGGGTGCTTGCGCAGATAGGCGCGCAGAACAGGGGGCAGAAACTCGCCCAGCGCCGTGGTGTTGGCAAACACGCGCACATGGCCCTTGATGCCGCGTGCGTACTCCTGCATGTCGCCGCGCAGGTGCTCGATCTGGCCCAGAACCGTGCGGGCATGCTGTACAAAGGCCTGGCCCGGCAAGGTCAAGGTGACGCCCTGGCTGGTGCGGTAGAGCAGCTTGACGCCCATGCTCTCTTCGAGATTCTTGATGCGGGTGCTGGCCGCTGGCAGCGAGATGAACGACAGCTCGGCCCCCCGCGTCATGCTGTTCGCGTCTGCCACATGCACCATCAGGCGCAGATCCACCAAGTCAAAATGCATAGCCATGGCGCGATTGTAGGCGCTGATAGCAACCACACCCGGGGCGGGCGACCCCGCCTGTCACCCAGGTTGGGTGCCATCACCGGCCCTCAGCATTCAACGATGTGCACCGCCAGACCGCCCAGCGAGGTTTCCTTGTACTTGCTCATCATGTCGGCACCGGTGGCGCGCATCGTGGCAATCACCTTGTCCAGGCTGACGATGTGCGAGCCATCGCCGCGCAGGGCCATGCGGGCTGCATTGATGGCCTTGACGGCGGCCAGCGCATTGCGCTCAATGCAGGGCACCTGCACCAGGCCGGCGACCGGGTCGCAGGTGAGGCCTAGGTGGTGCTCCATGCCGATTTCGGCAGCGTTCTCCACCTGCGCCGGTGTGCCGCCCAGCACGGCGCAGAGGCCGGCGGCCGCCATCGAGCAGGCCACGCCCACCTCGCCCTGGCAACCCACTTCGGCGCCGGAGATCGAGGCGTTCTCTTTGTACAGAATGCCGATGGCACCGGCGGTCAGCAAAAAGTCCACCACGCCGGCCTCGGTGGCGCCGGGCACAAAGCGCCAGTAGTAGTGCAGCACGGCCGGCACAATGCCGGCGGCGCCATTGGTGGGCGCAGTCACCACGCGGCCGCCAGCGGCGTTTTCCTCATTCACCGCCAGCGCAAACAGGTTCACCCAGTCAATCACCTCCAGCGGATCGGTGTTCGCATGCTGGGTCAGGCCTTCGTAAAAGCCCGCAGCGCGGCGTTTTACATTCAGCCCACCGGGCAGGCGGCCTTGGGTGCTGCAGCCGCGTTGCACGCAGTCCTGCATCGCCTGCCAGATCTTGCGCAGGCCGCTGTCGATGTCGGCATCGCTGCGCCAGTGGCGTTCATTGGTGCGCATGATCTGCGCAATGGGTTGCTGGTGGTCTTGCGCCAGTTGCAGCAGCTGCGCGGCGCTGTGAAAGGGCAGGGGCAGCACATCGGTATCGGGTGCAATCGCTTGCTGGCGCTCGGCATCGTGGGCCGCTTCTTCGCTGACGATAAAGCCGCCGCCCACCGAGTAGTAGGCCTGCGCGTCGACCAGTTCATGCTGGGCATCCCAGGCCTCAAAGCGCATGCCGTTGGGGTGGAAGGGCAGGCTCACCGCGCCAATCAGGAGCAGATCGGTGGCGGGGTCGAACACGATGCGCTGCTCACCATTGAGCAGCAGTTGCTGGCTATCGTTGACCTCGGCAATGATGGCATCGACGGCATTCACATCCACCGTATCGGGCGCATGGCCGGCCAGGCCGAGGATCACCGCGCGGTCGCTGGCGTGGCCGATACCGGTAGCGCCCAGCGAGCCAAACAGCTGGCAGCGCAGGCGGGCCACCTGTGCCAGCGCCCCCTGGCGCTGCAAGCGCTGCACAAAGGCATGCGCGGCGCGCATCGGGCCCACGGTGTGCGAGCTGCTGGGCCCGATCCCGATCTTGAACAAATCAAACACGCTGACTGCCATGGCTAGCTTCCGATCATTTTTGCAACTGCAGACTGGCGCCGAGGATAGCGCTGATTTGCGCCTTGGCAAGCGGAGAAGCACCGAGCACGCCCAAACAGGCATGCGGCCCCAGGCGGCTGGCCACAAAGGCATCGGCATGCGCAGGCGCCGCATGCTGCCGCATCAGGCTCGCCTGCGCCAACAGCACCAGCTGCTGCACCCATTGGCGCGCCTGCGCCTGCTGCGCCCAGGTATCCTGCGCCATTGCCTGCCACTGGCTGTGCAGGCGCTGCAGCGCTTGCGCCATTGCCAGGTCATCCGCCGCCATGCGCTGCAAGTCCTGCCACAGTGCATCATGCAACGCGGGCTCGCGCTGCAGCGCCTTGAGCACATCCAGGCACATCACATTGCCCGAGCCCTCCCAGATCGAATTGACCGGTGCTTCGCGGTAAATACGGGCGAGCGCCGAGCTCTCGGTATAGCCGTTGCCGCCCAGCACTTCCATGGCCTCGGCGCTGCAGGCAATGGCACGTTTGCAGACCCAGAACTTGGCCGCCGGTGTCATGATGCGCTGCCAGGCCAGCGCCGTGGTCTCGCCCGGGGTGCTGCTGTCTTCAAAGGCTTGTGCCAGTCGCATGGCCAGCAGCAGCGCCGCTTCGCTCTCCAGCGCCAGATCGGCCAGCACCGATTGCATCAGCGGCTGCGCCGCCAAGGCCGCACCAAAGGCCTGGCGGTGCCGGGCAGACCACAGCGCCTGCACGGTGGCCTGGCGCAGCAGCGCGCTGCTGCCCAGCACGCAGCACAGCCGCGTGATGGTGGCCATCTCCATGATGGTGGCAATGCCCCGGCCTTCCTCACCCACGAGTACGCCATAAGCGTCGTCAAACAGCACCTCGCTGCTGGCATTGCTGCGGTTGCCCACCTTGTCCTTGAGGCGCTGCACCAGCACGCTGTTGCGCTTGCCATCGGGCCGCCAGCGCGGCACCCAAAAGCAAGCCAGCGGTGCCTGCAGCGCATGGGCGTCGTGTGCGCTGCTGGCCATGCGCGCCACCACCAGGTGCGCATCGGCCGTCGGCACCGAGTAAAACCATTTATGGCCTTGCAGCCGGTAGGCGGCGCCGCGCCCGCCGCCTGCGGCATCCAGCGGGTAGGCGACCGTGGTGTTGCTGCGCACATCCGATCCGCCTTGCTTTTCGGTCATGCCCATGCCCACCCACAAGGCCGTCTTGTCTGCCACCGGTGCATCACGCGCGTCATGCTGGGCGCTGCTGATGCCGCGCGCGATCTGTGCCCACAGCGCGGGCTCCTTGCGCAGCACCGGGATGGCCGCCGTCGTCATTGTTGCGGGGCAGAGGCTGCCCGCCTCTGCCTGGCCATGCAGGTAAAAGCCGGCGGCCCAGGCCGTCCAGCGGCCGCTTGCTGCATCTTCCGGTGCATCGGCAAACGGCATGTCGATCAGTTGCTGCGCGCGGTAATGCGCCAGCACCTGGTGCCATGCGGGGTGAAACTCCACCTGGTCGATGCGCCGGCCCCGTGCATCCCAGGGCTGCAACTGCGGCGGGTGGCGGTTGGCCTGGTCGGCTAACTGCGCAAAGGCCGCGCTGCCCACGGTGCGTGCATGCTGCTGAAGGCCTGGTAGCCAGGGGTGGGCCTGCGCGCGTGCCAGGGCAGCCTGCAAGGCCGGATCGCTGCCCAGCGGGTCGTAGCCGACCAGCTCATCCACCAGGTTGTCCTTGTTGCGCTCTGCCATGGCTGCTCTCCCAGATGTGCTTGCCCATTCTATGAATGGAGCCAACCCATGGCAAAGCCGATCAGCGCGTGGCGTTCAGCCGGTCCAGCCGCAGGCGCTGGCGTTCGTCGCCCAGCGCACGGGCGGCCAGCAGCACGCTGCCGCCTGCGGCCAGCGCGCCGGCAAAGGTCAGCAGCAGCAATAGCAGGATCTGGTACTTGGCGGCTTCCAGCGGGTCCATACCGCCCAGGATCTGGCCGGTCATGATGCCCGGCAGGGTGATCAGCCCGGCCGCCGACATCTGGTTGATGATGGGGATCAGCCCCCGGCGGATGGCGGCACGGGTGTGCGGCGCCATCGCGCGGCGAAAGCTAACCCCCAGCGCCAGCTGGGCCTCGATGGCAGCCCGACCCGTGCGCACACCGTCAAAAAAACTGTCCAGCCCCAGGCTGGCGGCATTGAGCACGCTGCCCAGCACAATGCCCATCAGCGGAATCGCATAGCGCGCATCAAACCAGGGGTCGGGCCGCACGGCGGTCATCAGTGCCAGCACCACGGTCGACAGGCTGGCCAGCGCCACCACCAGCCCCGCAATGCGGTAGTTGCCCCCGCCCGCCAGCCGCTGGTGCGGCCGCACCGCGACCTCGCGCGCGGCAGCGGCAATCATCACCAGTACCACCACCAAGGTGGTGCCCGGGTGCGCCTGCTGGAACACCAGCCGCAGCACATAGCCCACCAGCAGCAGCTGCACCACCATGCGCAGCGATGCCCACAGCACCTGGCGCTGCAGCTGCAGGCGCATGGCCCAGGATGCAGCAGCGGCGGCCAGCACCAGCGCCGCGCCCACCAGCAAATCGCTGGGCTGCAGATGGATGGCCGGGTTCATTGCGCGGCCTCCATCGGCAGCAGCTGGTGGTCTACCAGTTGCATGCAGCGCTGGCCCACGCGGGCCGCCTGCGCATGCGAATGGGTCACCCACAGCAGACCCAAGCCCTGCTGCTGGCAGCGCTGCAGCAACTGCTCCACCGCAGCCACCGATGTTTCATCAAGCGCCGCCGTGGGCTCATCAAGCAGCAGCACCTGGGGTTTGCGCAGCAGCCCGCGCAGCAAGGCCAGGCGCTGGCGCTCTCCGGTCGACAGCTGGGTCAGCGGAATATCGATGAAGCCCTGGCGCAGCCCCAGTTCGCTGGCCATCTCCAGCAGCGCCGATTGCGAGCCTGGCGGGAAATGCTCCATCACCGTCGTCCCCCACCAGGCCGGCTCAGCTGCCAGGTACATCACCTGCTGGCGCCAGGCCGGGCCGCTGAAGGCACTGCGCGGCTGGCCGTTGAGCAGCACCTCGCCACTGCCCGGGTCCAGGTCGGCAATCAGCCGCAGCAGCACCGATTTGCCCGCCCCCGAGGCGCCCATCACCGCGACGCACTCGCCTGCGCCCAGCTCCAGCGAGCAGGGCCCGCTGATGGGGCTTTGCAGGGCGCGGATGGACAGGCGGGGAGGGGTGGTGGCGGGCATGGTGGCTGAGTGTAGCGCTGGGGGCTGCCTTACCAGGGCGCTGGGATGAAGCGCTGTTCTGAGCGCCGGGTAATGCCACGCGCATCGTGTGTCCAGGTCTCCGGCGTTATGGCGGACCCCGATTATGTAAATCGATTCTCTTGAATATTCTTTGGTTCAATTAACCTATTGAATATTCAATAATTTCAAACCACACCATTAGTAATTTGTTTATTCAAATAATCTTATCTGATGTAGCCAGACAACAAATAATGATTAATTTGAACTGTCAACCCCATAATCCCGAATTGTTGACATTTAAATGGGTGTGAGTGGTTAAGATTAGCGCGAATTTGTGCATAGGTTAAAACTTTCAATACAGGATATTCCATGCGTTCGCGTTATTGCCTGCAGCTCGGCTTGCTGTTGGCAGCCATTCAGTCTTGCTACGCCCAAGGGGTTGCCACGTCCGTGGTGCCCCATGCCACCAGTGGGCCCCAGGTCCATATCGACGCGGCAGGGCGCGCCCATGTCACGCCCAATGCGTCGGAAAACGGCGTGTCCTACAACGGCTTTCAGCAGTTCGACGTGGGCAGGCCTGGGCTGTCGTTTCAGAACGAGCAAGCCAATGCGCGCACGATCGTGGCCGAGGTGTTCTCGGCCGCGCCATCGCGCATTCAGGGCGATATGGATGTGGTGGGGCCCCGCGCCAACCTGATTCTGGCCAACCAGAACGGTATCTCGGTCAACGGGGCCAACTTCTCCAACTTCGGCAGCGTAGCGCTCACCACCGGTGCTTTGAGCCTGCGTGACCAGCAGCAAAGCGAAGGCCAGGTGCAGCGTTATGTGGATGTGAGTACTAACCAAGGCCGCATCCACATTGGTGACGAAGGCATGGCCGGCAACCTGATCCGGCTGGAGCTGATCGCCAAAAGCATCCAGATCGATGGCCCGTTGACGAATGAATTTACGTCGTCGAGCGCCCACATCCGCATGGTGGCGGGCGACTCCAGCGCCAGTTTTGATACCGCCGCGTCGCCCGTCGATAACCTGACGCCCTGGGTCTACTACAAGCCCGGCCAGGCCCTAAGCAACGAGGTCGCCATTACCGTCGGTGCAGGCTCCAAAGTCACCGCCGGCCAGATTCACATCCTCGTGACCGACAAAGGCGCCGGCGTGCGCAACGAGGGCGAAATGGTGGCCTCCGCAGGCGGCTTCACTCTGTCCTCGACCGGCGATGTCGTGCAAATGGGGGGGCAGATCAGTGCGCAGGGCTCCGTCCAGATCAACGCCGCCAATATCCATCTGCAAGGCTCTGCCGAGCGCCAAAGCCTGGTGTCGGCCGGTTTGCAAACCCGCCTGGAGGCGGAGCAATCCATCCGCAATATCGATGGCGAGATTGTCGGCACCCAGCGTATCTCGGATGAAACCCCCTATGCGGTTTACCTGAAGGCGGGCGACGCCATTGAGAACCGCAGCCCCGTCGGTGCAGACAAAACCACGGTTATTTTTGGCAAGGGCGATTCGGTCAAGCTCGAAGCCGGTGCCGGCGGTATTGCTTCCACCAACGCCCGCATCATCAGCAACCTGAATCTGGATCTGGTCAGCACCGGCGCGATTACCAACCAAAGCGCCCATATCGCCGGCGAGGCATCGCAATGGGAATCCTCCGGTGGGCTGAACCGCCGCACCAGCTACAGCGCTGACCAAGGCCGTCTGGCCGATGAGAACCACCAGGGCTACTGGGTGGCGCAGGGCGATCTCAGCGTGCAGGCCCAGTCGTTCAGCAACACGGGTGGCTTTGTGTTTTCCAACGCCGGCAGCGTCAAGATCAAGTCCGAGACCGACATCCATAACGAGGCACTGAGCGTAGGCGGCTATGACTACAGCCGGCGATGCTTCCTGTTCATCTGCAAAACCCGCGCCAACAGCACCGAGCGCCTGGTGGGCGGTCAGATCATGGCGGCCACGGGCCTGAACATGGAAGCGGCTGGCACCGTGCTCAACCATGGCGGCCTGGTCTATGCCGGGCAGGGCATGCAGGTGGTGGCGCCCAACATCATCGCGCGCGCCAAGCCGGTGCATACCGTCATCCTGCGTGACCGGGGCCTCAAGGCCCTGTTTGGCGATACCTGGGCGCAGATCTATGCCACTGACCAAGGCGGCAGCTTTACCGCCCAGCAAGGGCGGCTGCTGCTGCAAGGCGCAGCCCGCCAGGATGGCGGCAGCTTTGTGGCCCAGGAAGGCATTGACGGCGACATCGAAGTGCTGCGCACACCGCACCGCGACCCGGTCCGCATTGAAGACCACCTCGGCATTTTCTGGTGGTGATGATGCGCAACAACCTTCCCCTGCCTGCGCTGGGCAAGCACGCGCTGCTGGGCACCGTGCTCGGCCTGGTCTGCCTGTCGGCAGCGGCGCAAAACAACAACCCCGTGCGCGACCCCAATGACCAGCTGCTGCGCGAGCAGCAAGAGCGGCTGCGCCAAGAGCTGCTGGAGCAAAACGCTGCTGGCAAGATCCAGCAGGACAGCCAGCCCACAGCACCCGCCGCAGATGACAGCGCCTTTCCGGCCGGTATCCCCACCACCGGGCCGAGCTTCGACATCCGGCACATCCAGGCAACGGGCGACAGCAGCTTGCTGAGCGCGCGCGCCTTTGACCGCATCACCCAGCCCTTCTTGAACCATGCGCTGGCCGTCGAGCACATCAATGTGCTGCTGGACCGCATCAACAAGGCGCTGATACAGGCGGGCTACACCACCTCGCGTGCCTACGTGGGCGGGCAGAACCTCAAGGAAGGTGTGCTGTCCATCACCATCGTCGCCGGGCGCATCGAGGCCATCGTCTTCAACGGCGCGCCAGCCACCAGTGTCGGTGCCTGGCTGGCCATGCCCATGCAAGAAGGTGATGTGCTGCGCCTGCGCGATATCGAACAGGCCGTCGACCAGTTCAACCGCCTGCGCCGCAACAACGTCCAAGTGCTCATCAAGCCGGGCCAAACCAATGGCGGCTCCATCGTGGAGTTCGTCAACAAGGAGGGGCCGGCGGCACGCTACAACCTGGGCATCGACAACCAGGGCTCCAGCAACACGGGCCGGGCGCGTATCCAGGCCGGTGTGGACCTGGGCAATGTGCTGGGTCTGATGGAGTCCATCACCTTGGGCCTCACGTCCAGCAAAGAGACCAATGCGATCTATGGCTTGGTATCGGTGCCCTGGGGCTACAACACCGTCTCGGCCGTGGCCTCGATCTCGGAGTACCAGAACCTCATTGGCGATACCGCGCTGGTGTATGGCCGCTCCAAGAACTTCTCGCTGTCGCTCAACCGCCTGCTGGCGCGCGACCAGAACAGCAAAACCGCGCTCGATATCTCGCTGTCCAAACGCGAATCGACACGCGAGGTGAACAACTTTGCGCTGACTCCGCAAGCGCAGACCAGCCTGCGGGTCGGCGTCAACCGCCTGACCCGTTTCGATACTGCGCTGGGCGCCGGGCAATGGACGGTCGATGTTGGCTTCTCGCGCGGCCTGCCCATCCTGGGCGCGGACAAGGACGCCGACGACCTGCCCAAAGAGGCGGCACGCTACCAGTTCAGCAAGCTCGATGCCGCCGTGTCGCTTGACCGGCCCGTAGCAGAGCGCCTGGTCTACCGCAGCCGCATCAGCGCGCTGTGGAGCCACCAGCCGCTGTACTCGTCCGAGCAATTGTTTGCCGGTGGCGTCTCCAGCGTGCGTGCCTATCCCGAGTCATTCCTGGGCGGTGACCAGGGCCTGGTCTGGCGCAATGAGCTGGCCTTGGCCAAGACCCAGCCGCTGTGGGGCAGCGCCCGCTATGAGCCCTATGTGTTTGCCGATGCGGCCATCCTGCGCACCGTCTCTGACAAGCGATCCAGAAGCATCGCAGGCCTGGGCGCGGGGGCACGCATTGCCTACCAGGGCGCCTTTGCCGACCTGCAGTTGGGCCGGGCCTTGCGCTCCCCCGACGGCTATGAAAAACAAGGCTGGCGCGTGAACGCCAGCCTGACCTACCAGTTTTAACGTGGCTGCCCTGCGGGCACACAACGACAGATTTGAACCAAGGCGCAGTGGCTGTGCCGCAGCGCCTTTGGCGACAGGAGTGTGGTGATGAGTGAGAGAAACAAGAGCGAGCAGCAAAAGCCCCAGGCGACCCGGGTCTTCAGCGACCGGGGCAAGAAGCGTATCGCTGGGGCGGTGATGTGGGCCCATGTGCTGACGCAAGCCAGCCTGGGCGTGCTCTCGCCCGCGTATGCGCAAACACCACCGCAGCCCCCTGCGCCTGCCCTTCCTGCAATGGCGCCGATTGCCGATCCGCGCGCGCCGATGGCCTTTCAGCCCGGTATCGAGTCGCTGTCCAGTGGTGCGTCTCTCATCAACATCACCACGCCCAATGCGGCGGGCCTGTCACTCAACCAGTACCAGCGCTTTGATGTACCGGAAGCCGGTGTGGTGCTCAACAACAGCCAGATTGGCGGCACGCCGCTGCTGGGTGGCAGGGCGGGCGCCAACCCAAATTTGAGCAACGGCACGGCCAACACCATCGTCAACGAGGTCACCGTCCAAGGCAGCCCCAGCCAGATCAACGGCACTGTCGAAGTGTTCGGCAACCCCGCTGCGGTCATCATCGCCAACCCCAGCGGCATCAGCTGCAATGGCTGCGGTGTCGTCAATACACCGCGCCTGTCGTTCAGCACCGGCAGCATCACCTTGCAGGATGTCAACGGCGCCTCCAGCAACTTCGATCTGGCCTCGGGCATTGGCTACAACGTGCAAGGCGGCCAGGTCAGCATCGATGGCCGGGGGGTGGAAGGCACCGTCGGCCAGATCGATCTGGTGGGCGAGCTGCTGCGCATCAACGGGCCTTTGCGCGCGCACTACCTCAACCCGGGACTCTCCAGCATCAACCTGACGGCCGGCAAATCGCCCAACGCCGCCACGCAGACGGCCGATGCCAATGCATTGATCGCTGGCACCGCTGCCGTACCCGGCACCACTGTGGCCATTGATGCCAGCGCGCTGGGCGCGATGACGGCTGGCCGCATCACCGTGGTCTCCACCGATGCCGGCATGGGTGTGAACCTGCGCGGCCCCCTGCTGGCCTACCAAGAGGATGTCGACATCCGCAGCGCTGGCCGGGTCAACACCGGCGATGTCGCAGCCTCGCGCAACATCCGCATCAATGCCGATGGCTTTGTGGTGGCAGGCGGCAACGTTGCGGCCAATGAGCAGCTGCAAGTCAGCGGTAACGAAGGCGTCTTGCTTGCCGGGCCAGCACGGGGCAACCAGCAGATTGCGCTGAGCAGCAGCCAGGGCAGCGTCAGCGCCCAAGGCCCGCTGGTCACCGCAGGCGATCTGAACGTGCAGGCTGCCCAGGCGGTGCGCCTCGAGTCTCGCACCGAGGCCAGCCAGATTGCGGGCAACACCCAGCTGCGTGGCGGCACGGTCAGCGTGGCCGGCGTCTTCCAGGGCGGTGGTGATGTCAGCATCCAGGCGCGCGATGGCGCGTCCATTGCGGGCGACGCCACCATAGGCGGCAACCTGCAGATGCAGACGGGGGGCGATGCTGCGCTGTTCGGCCGTGTTCAGGTCAACCGCGATGCACAGGTCACGGCCTCCAATGTGCGTAGCTCCGGCGAGCTCACCGTGGGCCAGAACCTGCAGCTGTCCGGCGCGCAAAGCGTCGACCTGCAAGGCAACACCACCGTGGGCCAGCGCCTGCAAGTCGATGGCGGCGAGGTCACCCTGGGCGGTGATATCGATGCCGGCCAAACAGATGTGACCGCCCAGCAACTGAACCTGGGCGGCGCGGACGGCAACCTCAACGCACGTGGTGACTTGAATCTCAGCGTTGCCCAGTCCTTCCACAACACCGGCCAGGTCAATGTCTCGGGCAGCTTTGGGCTCAACACCGGGGGCGATGCGCGCTTTGATGGCGCGGTGACCACCGGCGCGGGCTTTGGCGTCAACGCGGGTGGCGACATCGCCATCAACAACACTGTCAATAGCGGCGGCAGCATCAACCTGAATGCAGGCAACAACCTGCAGGTGGGCAATACCTTGACGGCAGGTGGCGGCATCAACGGCACGGCGGGCGGCAATATTGCGCTGAACGGCCAGGCCCACTCGGCTGGCTCACAAAACTGGCGTGCGCAGGGCGACTTCAGCGCCACGCAAGGCCTGCAAGGCAACAACGTCAGTATCCAGGGCCACAACGTCAACGTGGCGGGCCCGGTGCTGGGCCAAGGCGCCGTCACCATTGCTGCTACTGACCAGCTGCAGCTGGGCAGCGAGGTGCGTGCCAACGGCAATGTGGCGCTCTCCAGCAGCCAAGGCAGCATCAGCGCGCAAGACGTGTTCTCCAACGGCTCGGTCAGCCTGCAAAGCCAGACCCATACCGAGGTGCAGAACGTGCAGGCCGGTGGCGATGTTTCCATCACCGCCACGGCTGGCCCCGTCACGGCGCAGTCCTTGTTGGCAGGGCGCGATTTGTCGGTCAACGCCCAAGACCGCATCCATGTCGCGGGCGACCTGGGCGCGGGCCGCAACGTGGCCGTTGCATCCAGCCAGGCGGATGTGCAACTGGCCAATGCCTCGGCAGGCGGCAACCTCAACCTCAACGCAGCGCAGTCGCTGCAAGTGGCCGGTGGCGCCAGTGCCGGCGGCAACGCCACGCTGACATCGCAAAACGCCGGTGTCAGCGCCCAATCGCTGCTCGCCAATGGCGATATCAACACCCAGGCCGCAGGCGACATCGCCATAGCCGGTGAAGTGGCATCGGGCGGCAATGCCCGCTTGGCCAGCAGCGGCGGCAAGGTCGATGTAGGCGGTGCGGTGTATGGCGCGCAAGGCGCTACCGTGCAAGGCAGCAGCGTCACCTTGGACCAGGGTCTGCAATCGGGCGGAGCGGCCACCATCACGGCCAGCACGGGCGACATCAGCAGCGGCGCGGGCATCGCATCCGTGGGTGATCTCACCCTGCAGTCGGCGGGCGCCACCCAGGTGGCAGGCTCCGTGCAATCTGCCGGCCAGCTGGCCTTGCAAAGCGGTGGCGACACCCGCATCAACGGTGACCTGATTGCCGAGCAAGGCCTGCACGCCCAAGTGGGTGGCAACTTGGTGGCCAACACTGTGGCATCGGGTGGCAACGCCAGCTTGGCTGCCGGCAGCATTGCTGTGCAAGATGTGCAGGTCACTGGCGCAGCCCAACTGCAGGCTCAGCAAGACATTCGCATTGGCCAGAACCTGATGGCCAGCGCCATCACCACCGAATCGGTGGCGGGCAACACGACCGTGGGCGGCCAGGTGGGCACGGCTGGCGCATTGGATATGCGCGCAGGCGGCGATATTGCGGCCGGCCAAGTGGTGGCAGGCGTGGCGGGCGGCGCAGCCACATCCATCCAGGCGGATGGCACCGTGCAACTGGCCAGCCTGCAAACCGGTGGCGACTACGTAGGCCGTGCGGGCCAGGACCATGCGGTCAGCGGCGAGATGGCCGTGCAAGGCCATGCCGATGTGCTGGCGGGTGGCAATATCCAGGCCGGGTCGCTGGCAGCAGGCGCGGGCCTGCAGGCGCAAGCCGGGGGCGATATCGTGGTGGATGGCGATGCACTGGTCATCGGCAACGCCCAACTGCAAAGCGCAGGTGCGCAGCGCGTGGCGGGCAACCTGCAGGTCACCGACCAGCTCGTGGCCAATGCACAAGGCGGCCTGCAAGTAGGCGGCGATCTGGTGGCCAACAACGGCATGCAGATCAGCAGCACGGCAGGCGCGCTGCAAGTGGGTGGCATGCTGGGCACCCAGGGCCATGCCCTGGTCGATGCGCAGCAAGGCATTCAGGTGGGCGGCAATGTGCTGGCCCAGTCGGTAGATTTGCGCAGCAGCGCCGGCGCCATGGCGCTGGGCGGCCAGCTCGCCACCCAAGGCGATGCAACCCTGCAGGCGCAGCAAGACATCGCCATTGCCGGGCCTGCGGCCATCATGGGCAACCTGCAAGCCACCAGCACGGCAGGCAGCATCAGCTTTGAGAACCAGCTGCAGGTGGCTGGCGATTTCAGCGGCCATGCGCACAAAGATCTGAACTTTCTGGGCGACAGCCTGCTGCTCGGCCAGGCCGATCTGAAGGCCGATACCGGCCGCATCCTGAACCAGGGCAACATGACCTTTGGCCAGGCGGTGAACATCGACACCACGGGCGATCTGGTCAACGAAGGCTCGCTGCAATCGCAAGGCGACATCAGCATCCGCGCCCGCCATATCGACAGCAACCTGGCCAGCCAGGGCGGCATTGCCACCGCTGGCACCTTGGATCTGCAGGCATCGGGCGGCACGCGCCTGGGCCAGAGCGGCACCTTGAGCGCCGCGCAGGACATCCGCCTGCAATCGGCATCGGGCACGCAATCGGCGGGCACCATCCAGGCCGGGCAAGACCTGCACTATGCAGGCGGCACCCTGTCCAACAGCGGCACCGTGGTGGCGCAGAACGCCAGCATCGATGCAGGCCTGGCCAACCAGGGCAATGTCTACATCCAAAACCAGCTGGGCGTGACCGGCAGCAGCAGCAACAGCGGCGAGATTGCCGCCAACACGCTGACCATGGCCGCGTTGGACAACAGTGGCAAAGTCGGCGCGCAAAGCGCGTCGCTGGGCAGCACCAGCAATGCTGGCGAAATCACTGCCAACAGCATCGACATCAGCGGTGGGCTGAGCAATAGCGGCGCTGTCAGCGCCGGCAGCAGCCTCACGGTGGGCGGCGGCAATACCAGCAATGACGGCAGCATCACGGGTGGCACGGTGTCCATCTCGGGCGGCAGCATCAGCAATGGCGGCCAGATCCAGTCATCGGGTGCCATGCAGATCAGCGGTGGCTCGTTCGAGAACCGCCTGCAAGAGAGCAAGAGCTGCGCGCTGCCCGGTGGCTGCAGCACCCCCGATAGCTATGAGTACAGCCAGACGCCTGGCACGGTGTCTGCCGGCACCACGCTCAGCATCAATACGGGCACTACCCACAACCAAGGTGTCATCCATGCGGGCACTGACATCACCATCAACAGCGCGCTGAACAACGAGCGCAGCACCAACGACCCCTACACCTCGGGCGGTGCAGACGGCGCAGCCGTCTCGGGCATCATCTCTGCGGGCGGTAACCTGACAGTGACCGGCGCATCGCTGCAAAACAGCGGCCAGCTGCAAGCGGCCGATGCGGTGCAGATCACCACCACCGGCGCCTTTGCCAACACCGCGCCCAGCGCCGATGTGGCAGGCAAGGTGCTGGGCCAAAGCGTGCAGATCACCGCAGGCTCGGTCAGCAACGACGGCATGGTGCTGGCCCAGGCCGGCGATGTACAGATCACCACCACGAGCGGCGCCATTGCCAACCAGGGCAGCATCGTCGCCAGCGGCGATCTGGGCTTGACTGCCACGGGAGCGGTATCCAACGGCAAGGACGGCAAGCTGCTGGCCGAGAACATCGCCATCAAGGGCGAGTCGTTCAGCAACGCGGGCATTGTCTACGGCCAAAACGGCCCTCCCAGCACCATCAATATCGAGACCACCGGAGGCTTCAGCAATGCCGCCACCGGCGTGGTAATTGCCGGAGAAAACCTCGACATCAAGGCCGGCGGCTACAGCAACGCCGGCGGCACCGTGGGCAGCTTGCAAGATGCCAGCCTCACGATGGCCGGCACCTATGCCCCCGCCGGCAATGCGCTGGTGGCCCTGGGTAGCTTGGAACTGAACGTGGGCGGCATCTCCGTGGGCGCTGGCGAAAGCTGGAACGTCGCCAGCCAGGATGTGCGCTGGACCGGCACCTTGCACAACCAAGGCACGGTCGCCATTGCCGGCAATGCCGATGGAACCATCCGCAACGAAGCCACGGGCACGCGCGACCGCGATGGTGCGCCAGACATCAGCCAGGGCGCCTATGCGGTGGATGCACCACCAGCGGGCCTGACGGATGCGCAGGTGATCAGCTACACCGATGTGGCCAACCGCGCGCAGCTCTACATTGGCGGCGCGTTCACGGGCCATCTGGACAATATCGCCTCCGATGCGCAGGTGAGCGGTACCTTCTCCGCCAACCAGCAGGGCATCGACCAGACCGTGGTGTGGGAGGGCAAGGACGCCAACGGCGATACCGTGCAGATGACGGGCACCTCTATCTCCAAGCCGCGCGTAGATACCAGCGGTGGCGCCACCGAGCTGACCTTGACCGGTCCGGACATCGGCACCATCGTGGGCGACAGCCTCATCATCAATGGCGGTGACATCACCATCAAGCCACCGATTGACCCGTCGACCGGTTTGCCGCTGATCACCGATGCGCAAAACACGCAGGTGGATGCGGGCAATGCCCAGGCGGGTGAGGACTCAGGCACGACCACCGGCGTCATCAAGCCCCTGGCGGTAGAGAACGCCCAGGCCATCAAGTACAGCGATGGCGAAGGCACCGACACCAGCGGTGCAGGTGCAGGCGCCGGCAACAACGCGGGCGCAGGCGATACCGGCTCTGCCGGCACACCGGTGGCAGGCAATGGAGATGGCCCAGCGCCCACCACGCCAGAGCGCGGCCTGAACCTCAAGGACCCCATCTTCCAAACCCCGGAAGGCGCGGTGGCCGTGCTGATGGGCGCGGGCTTTAGCCCCCAATGGAGCGACTGGAGCCAGCTGCGCGTAGTGCCCGGCGGCCTCAGCGCCAATGACCTGCAGCTCAACCTGAGCGGCCAGTTCATCAACCACGGCCGGCTCGATGTCACCAACCAGCTGATCATCAATGCCGCACAGGGCATCGACAACTTTGGTGCCAGCATCAGCGCAGGCGGTGCAGCCAGCCTCAACGGCAAGTACCTGAACAACGACAACGGCCTGATCCAGGCCGGCACCCTGGTCACCGACATCCAGGGCGACATCAGCAACAACCGGGGCCGCATCGTTGCGAGCAACGGCGGCTTCTTGAAGGCGGATGGCAACATCTCGGCGACCGAAGGCCAGTTCATCAGCGAGGCCGGCAAGTTTGTGCTGGACGCCGGTGGCGATGTGGACCTGATCGCCAGCAAGGTGGTGGGTAAGCAGGGCGTGGGCATCAATGCTGGCGGCAACGTCAACCTGGGCGTCAAGCAGACGACCCAGACCACCCATGCCGATAAAAACAGCCGTGAATACCAGGCCTGGAACAACAGCGCCACTGGCAGCGATACCTTTGTAGAAGGCATCGCCGTTATCGACAGCCGCCAGACCAGCACCAGCACCGCCACCACCAGCGTGGGCACCACCATTGACAGTGCGGACGGCAGCGTTGCCATTGCCGCAGGCGGCAAGCTCGCCATCACCGGCGGCAGCATCAATGCCGGCCAGGATGTGCTGCTGCGAGGCGCCGAGGTGACGGTGCGCGCCGCGCGCGACACCACCGTGACCGAGCAGGCGCAAAGCCGCACGGTAGACGGCCGCGTAACCGACAGCCAGACCAGCACCACCAACAGCGAAAGCTACAGTGGGGGCACGGTGACGGCGGGCGGCAAGGTGGCGGTGATTGCCAATGGTGATGCGAGCCAAGGCAGTGGCAATGTGTTGCTGGCGGGTAGCCAGATTGAAGGCAAGCAAGGTGTTGGCATCTCGGCCACGGGCAACGTGGCATTGCAAGCCCTGCTAGCGGAGAGCACCACCACCAGCAATGGCCAGCAAACCACGTACACCAGCACCCGTAGCGAAGGACAAAGTGCTTCGGTAAAGAACTACGGTGCGGCCGTATCCAGCAGCGAAGGCGATGTGCAGATCGGTGCCAAGGGCACTGTGGACGTGCTTGGCTCCAATGTCAGCGCGGGCAAAGACATCGTCATTCAAGGCGCGAGTGTCAACGTACAGGCTGCGAAGGACAGCACATCCACCAACGATTACGAAAAGCGCGGTGGCAAGGAGCGCCGTGTTGCGCAAACCGATGAAGTGCTCAGTGGCGGTGAGATCTCTGCGGGCGGTGGCATCGCGCTGATTGCCAATGGAACACCGGTGCCCAGTGCCAGCAATGCGAGCCAAGGCACAGGCACAGCCGACAACCCGATTGCCCACAAGCCCAGCGTTGTCCAGCCTGGTGCAGGCCCCGGCAATATCACGCTGCAAGGTGCAACGGTCACTGCCAAGGGTGACACCTCTCTGATTGCCAGCGGCGACGTGAATGTGCTCGATATGCAAACCGAGCACGGACGTTATGAGTCCAGCTACCGCAAAGAGAGCGGCCTGCTGGGCAGCAAGCGCACCACCACCTCGGATGTAGGCCATTCCAGCCTCAGTGAGGCGAGCATCGTTAGCGGCGACAAGGTTTATGTACAAGCGGGCCAGGACGTCAACCTGCGCGGCTCGCATGTCATTGCGCAAGACTCCGCGACCATCACCGCCAAGCGCGACGTCAACATCTTGGCCGGGCAAGACACGGCCAGTGCCGAGAGCTTTAAGGAAACCAAAAGAACCGGCCTCTTTAGCGGCGGCGGCTTCGGTTTCACCATTGGCAGCAGCACGACCAGTACCGAGCACACCAACGAGAGCGTGCGCGCTGCAGGCTCTAGCGTGCAGGCACAAGGTGGCAAAGCGGGCGAGGACAAGAAGGGCGACGTCACCATCGTGGCGGGCAACCACTACCAGCAGACCGGATCGACCGTGCTGGCTGCAGGCGACGTCGATATCGTTGGAAAGACCGTCAAGATCGAAGAAGCCCGAGAGATCGAGCTCGACAAGTTTGAGATGCGGGCCAAGCAAAGTGGCTTGTCGGTGAGCTTTAGCAACCCGGTAGTGAGCCTGGTCCAAAGCGCCCAAACCACTGCAAATCTGGGCGCTGCAACGGGGCAAGTCAGCGATGCGCGCATGCAGGCCATTGGCGCTGTCGCAACCGGCTTGGCCGCCTATGACACCGCAAACCAAGCCGCTGCATTGGCGCAAAACCCCAGTGCAGCTGCTAGTGTTGGTATCAACATCAGCGTGGGCAGCAGCTCCAGCAAAAGCGAGAGCGGCTACCAAGTTGACAGTGCATCGGGCTCAGCCGTCGTTGCCGATGGCAACGTCAGAATCACGGCGACAGAGGGCGACCTCAACGTCCGGGGTAGCCGCATCGAAGCGGGCGAAGACCTGTCGTTGATTGCGAAAAAGGGCAACCTCGTACTAGAGGCGGCAGAAAACCGCTACGCCGAGCAAAGCAGTCATTCGAGCAGCTCTGCCAGCATCGGTATTGGTATCAGTGTGGGTGCGCAGACCGGCATCTCCTTCAATGCCTCTGCCAGCCAAAGCAAGGGCAATGGCAACGGTGAAAGCCTGAGCTACACCAACAGCAATATCAAAGCCGGTGGCACCACCACCTTGAGCAGCGCACAAGACACTACCTTGCGTGGCGCCACCGTAGCGGGCGAGACGGTAAAGGTCGACGTGGGTGGAAACCTGCTCATTGAGAGCCTGCAAGACATCAACACCTACAAGGAAACTGGCAGCAGCAGTGGCTTTGGTGTGTCTGTGTGCGTGCCACCGCTTTGCTTTGGTTCGTCCAGCGCCAGTGTCAGTGCGGGCCGCACCAATATCCACAGCGACTACGCAAGCGTGGGTGAACAAAGCGGCATACGCGCAGGTGATGGCGGTTTCCAGGTGAACGTGGCTGGAGACACCAACCTCAAGGGTGGTGCCATCACCAGCACACAAGCAGCAATCGATGGCGGCAAAAACAGCTTTGCCACCGGCGGCACGCTGGCGATGAGCGATATCGAGAACAGTGCCCAGTACGACGCGAACAGTTGGAATATATCTGCGACTGTGGCCGGTCAGTTGGGCAATCAAGCCACTGCAAAAACGCCTGAGCAAATCAACTCAGCGCAGAACGACACCGGCAGGCCCAGCGGTAGCGCTGGCGTTGGCAGCGCTAGCGGCAGTGCCAGCAGCACGACCTATGCGGGTATCTCTGGCGTAGCAGGTAACAGCGGAGCCAGAACTGGCGACAAGGAAACCGGCATCAAGCCGATATTTGACAAAGAGCGGGTAACGGCTGATGTCAATGCGCAGGTGCTGATCACGGCAGAGTTTGGCGCGCGCGCCAGCAAGCTGATCGGAGATGAGTTTGGCAAAAAAGAGAGAGAGCTGAAGGAACTGGCCGATAAGGAAACTGATCCCGCGCGCAAACAAGAACTTAAAGAGGAAGCCGAAAGGTATGGTGAAGGCGGCATCTACCGGGTGATCGCGCATACGGTGGTGGGCGGCCTCACCGGCGGTGCTGGAGGTGCAGCCGGTGCAGCTGCAAGCCAAGCAGCAGTCGGCCATGCGGATGAACTGTTGACTGAAATGGGAGTGACGGGGCCGGGCAGGGATGCCGCATTGGTGCTGGTTGGCGGTGCTATCGGTGTTGCCACAGGGGGTGTTGCAGGGGCAGGGGCTGCAACCAACGCCACTGTCAACAACTATCTGACCCACCAACAGTGGAAAGGCCTCGCTAAGGATCTCGAAAAATGTGAAGGCAATCCTGAATGCACTAATGCAGTATCAGACCGATACCAAACCCTGAGTGATACCCAAGAAGGCCAGATGCGTGCTGCTTGCCAAGACCTGGGCAGTGCAGCTTGCTTACAGCATGTCAATGCCGCGCTAGAAGGACGCAAGGAGCAAGAGCAGCTTGCGATGGATGGAAAAATTCCACCAGAGTATCTGGGTGGCCGCGACTACAACGCAAACGCAAAACAGACCGCGTACAACATCCTTAGTAACAATTTCCGTCAAGCATGTTCGGCATCGACCGCATGCTCGGATAAAAGTGAAAAAGCCATGCTCACGCTGGCAGGCGTGGTGTTGGATTTCACGCCCGGTATTGGCGATGCCAAGGCTTTTGTTGAAGCGGAAACACCATTTGACTATTTGCTGGCCGTCGCTGGCACGATCGGAGGTCCTGCAGGCGATTTGGTCGGTAAGTTGCTGAGAGAGGGCAAAGCGCTCCAGAAGGCCGGTGATATCGAAGGTGCTGCTTCTAAATTGGAGCAGGCGTTTAGGGCTGATGGCACGTTCCCAAATAGCAGAGGGGTTCTTAGCAAGGGAAAGCTGGCAGACTCAACCGTCGTGCCCACCGACACCATGAATCAGCGATTGATGATCAGTGATGTGGTTGCCAATGGCGATAAATATGGCGTCAAAACTGAAGCGCTGGTAAATGATATTTTGAGCGCCGATCCTAGTATGAAAATTCTGGACGGGGCAAAATATCGTGGCAACAATGGGCTGGATCACGTGGTTCAATATGTCGACCAAGAAACCGGTAAAACCATGACAATGGTTATTGATAGCAAACAGTTGGCGAAAAGAGGAACGGTTACCCTTGACCCTAAGGCTTCCGGCGGATTTATGCAGTTGTCCAATAACTCGTTGGATAACATCGCCGGTAAAATAGAGGGTACGCCTGCTGGTATTGCGCTTTCAAAAGCGCTGCTTGATGGAACCCTAGTTAAGGGCGTGGCTTTCGTTGATAAAAAAACGGGTGAATTAAAAATCATCAAGGTAAAAGATTAAATGAATAAATATACGCCGATATTTATGGATAGTGTGAGAAACGGATTATCTCACCTTAAGAACGCAGTCGCTCTAAAGGAAAGAGCTATTGAGTTGCTGAATACAGGAGAGGGTTCACGTGCCGGATGCTTATTGGTTCTGCCGCGTGAAATTGAAGCTAACGCCTTTAGTTGTTATTTTGGTAAACAAGAAATTGCCAACTTTAAGCAATATTTATATTTATCTGCAAAACAAAGGATAATGCGTCTACATATTTTTCCTGGAGAAAGTTATTTGGTTTCTGATTTATTCACGGTTTTAGTTTCTGATAATTCTGAGTTGATCGAATGGTATCGACAATGTAATTCTATGTATTATCCAGATAAGGCTACTTCTGATGGAGATAAGGATAATCCTAAGAATTGGATGTTTTATCGATATCAATCATGGTTGGCCTTAAATTCCCGTTGGGATGAGCTGGGTGAACGCTGCGAAAGAGTATTAGCAATAAAAGATGAAATAAAAAAAGATCGATCGTATCTTATTGATCATCGTTTTTATTTGGCGTTGGCCAAAGGCGATAAAGCCGGAATGGAAAATGTGTTGGAAGAAAAAAGCCTTCCCAAAAATAGAAGAATTAGATATGAGCAGGAATCGGGAATAACAAGAGATTTCATTGATTCCTATGCAACGTTTTTTGCAAAACTGGCTTGGTATAACGGCTATGAAGTGGAAGTTGAAAATCCTTGGATTCCCAAAGATTGGCTGCCTATAAAACCCAATGATCAATACGACGATGTTTGGGAGTTTATGAAGGAATTTGATATTTGGCAGCCGTTTGCAGAGCCTTGGACAAAGTTCTCACCAAGGCTGCGTTAGTGCTGGTTGTCATAAGGATTTGAGTAGCTGATTTGGTAAATTCCTGAGAGAGGGCAAAGCCCTTCAGAAGACCGACGATGTTGAAGGTGCTGCAGCTAAATTGGGGCAGGCGTTTAGGGCTGTTGGCACCTTCCCAAATTGCAGCGGCTTTTTTTGCAAGAGAAAGCTGGCAGACTCAACTGTTGTTCCCAACAACACGATGAATTAGTGATTGATGATCAGCGATGTGGTTTCCAGTGGCGATAAATATAGAGTCAAAATTAAAGCGTTGATAGACGACGCGTTGAGCGCTGATACTTGTATGAAGGTTCTGGGAGGGGGATATTGTGGTAACAACGGTCTGGATCATATGGTTCAACATTTGGACCAAGAAACCGGTGGGTAAGATTGAATGAATACATGCACTTCAAACGTCAAAGACAGTAGAAGCAATGGTCTATCTCTCTTGGAAAATATGGCCAATGTAGACCAAAGACCTATCGATCTTTTAAATGCAAGCGAAGGTTCTAGATCGGCCTGCTTATTGCTCTTGTCAGATAATTTGGAGGCGGTAGCTTTCAATTATTTCTTTAAAAATAATGACATTTTAACATTCAAGCAATTTTTATATTTGTCTGCGAAACTTCGAGTTATGCGACAGCACATCGACCCAGGGAAAGGGTATTTGATAACCGATCTTTTCACCGTGCTAGTTTCTGACAGTGCGGAGCTGATCGAGTGGTATCGGCAATGCAATTCTATGTTTCATCCAGATAAGGCTAACTCCGATGGAGATAAGGATAATCCTAAGAATTGGATGTTTTATCGGTATCAATCATGGTTGGCCTTGAATGCCCGTTGGGATGAACTGGGTGAACGATGCGAAAGAGTACTGGCAATAAAAGATGAAATAAAAAAAGATCGATCGTATCTCATTGATCATTACTTTTATCTGGCATTGGCCAAAGGCGATAAAGCAGGGATGGAAAAAGTGTTGGAAGAAAAAAGCCTTCCCAAAAATAGAAGAATTAGATATGAGCAGGAATCAGCAATAACTCGAGATTTCATTGATTCCTATGCAACGTTTTTTTCAAAGCTGGCTTGGTATAACGGCTATGAAGTGGATGTCGAAAATCCTTGGATTCCCAAAGATTGGCTGCCGATAAAACCCAATGATCAATACGACGATGTTTGGGAGTTTATGAAGGAATTTGATATTTGGCAGCCGTTTTCAGAGCCTTGGACAAAGTTCTCACCAAGGCTGCGTTAAAGCTGTTTGCGCGATGGTCATGATCCAAGCGAGCGACTGTTGACTTTTACCCGAACGGAAGCAATTTGTGCACGCTTTGCACAGAGACTTTTGACAGGTCTTGCGTTCTTCCTGCACTCAAACAATCCGTGAGACCACTCACCTTTCGATCCATCGCCCTTTTTATCCTGCAAGCCCTGATATTCGTGCTGGTGCAAGCGGGATATGGGGTCGCGGGCTCGGTCACGACCACGGGCGTCATCAAACCCCTGGCGGTTGAGAACGCCCAGGCCATCAAGTACGACGGTGGCGAAGGCACGGACACCAGCGGTGCTGAGGCAGGTGCCAGCAACGCCAACCTCAAGGGTGCCACCGTGGTTGCCCTGGGCGATGTATCGCTGGTTGCGGGCAACAACATCAATGTGCTGGACCAGCACACCGAGAGCCACGAGTTTGAGGCCGAGTACAAAAAGACCAGCGGCTTCTTGAGCAAGAAGACCAGTACCTCGCAATCGGTCACCGACACCGTCGCCACGGTCGGCTCGCAAGTCAGTGGCAAGAACGTGCTGCTGCAAGCCGGCCAGGTGGGCGAAGACGGCAAGCTGGTCGCGGGCTCCGGCGATATCAGGATCCAAGGCTCCGACATCAGTGCCAGCGACAAGGTCACCTTGAACGCTGGCCGCGACATCCTCATCGTCCCCGGCCAGGGCACCCTGCAAGAGTCGCATGAAGAGACGCACAAGCGCTCGGGTCTGTCAGCCAGCTTGATGGACGGCGTCTCTGTCGGCTCCAGCAGCGCCAAGGGCACGGGGAGCTCCAGCCAGACCATCAACGTGGGCTCGCGCATCCAGGGTGGCGACATCCAGATGCAAGCCGGGCGCGATGCCACCATCCAGGCCAGCCAGGTGATTGCCGACCGGGACATCGATGTCAAGGCCGGGCGCAACATCAACATCACCGCTGCGCGCGATACCCAGAACAGTGAGTACACATCGAGCAGCCGTAGCACGGGCGTGGGCCTGTTGCCAGGTCTGTCGGCCAACTACACCGCGTTTGGGCAGAACCGCACCGACCAAAACGGCAAGGACCGCCTGGGCGTAGGCACCACCAGCGTGCTGAGCGCCAACGAAGGCAGCCTGACCCTGCGCGCCGGCACCGACGAGCAGTACAAGGGCACCGGCCAAGGCAATGTGACCGCACAAGGCGCCGACCTGCTGGCCAAGGAGCGCGTCAGCATCAGCGGCAATGCGGTAGACCTGCAGGCCGTAGAGACCACGCACGAGAGCGAAGACCATCTGCGCAGCAAGAGCCTGGTGGTAGGCGCACGCCCTGCGGGCATGCTGGGCGCGGTCATCAACACGGCCGATGCAGCGCTGCAAAGCGCCCGCAGCGGCTCCGAGCGCCTGGCAGGGGCCAACGCCCTTAAGGCTGGTTATGACGCTTACAAGTACGCGCAGAACGGTGCTGCCAACGAGGCTGCTGCGGTGCGCCAAGTCACTGGCAGCGGAGGCAACGGCAAAGCGATCGATCCCAATGCCGCCAGCTATGGCGTGAGCGTCTCCATCAGCGCGAGCGAAAGCCGCCAGGACAGCAGCCAAAACAGCACTACGCAGCGCGGCACCAATGTCCAGGCGTCCAACATCGACATCACTGCCAACGAAGGCGACATCACCACCCATGGTGCCAAGCTGCAGGCAGAGAACATTGCGCTCGATGCCGCCAAGAACATCCACCTGCTGGCCGTTCAAAACACCCAAGCGGTGCAAAGCAGCAGCAGCAGCTCGGGCGGCGGCCTGGGTGTAACGGTGGCGCTGGGCGAGCAAAGCGGCATTAGCTTCCAGGCCAACTACGGCCAATCGCGCAACCGTGGCAATGGCACGGAGACCGTAAACGACAACACGCAAATCATTGCCGGCAACCGCCTGAGCATCAAATCGGGTGGCGATACGGAACTGCGCGGCGCGCAAGTGGCGGGCAAGCAAGTGTCGGTCGATGTGGGGGGCAACCTCACCATCGAAACCTTGCAAGACAAGACCACCTACGAGATGCAGCAAAGCAGCTCAGGCTTTAACGTCAGCCTGTGCATACCGCCCATCTGCTATGGCAACCCGGTGACTGGCAGCGTCAACGTCAGCCGCACCGAGCTGAACCACAACTACCAAAGCGCAGTTGGGCAAAGCGGCATCTCTGCCGGCGAGGGCGGCTACGACATCAAGGTGGGCGGCAACACCCACCTGATAGGTGGCGCCATCACCAGCACTGCAGAGGCCGACAAAAACCAGCTGCAAACACAAAGCCTGACCTTTAGCGACCTGACCAATACGCAGGACACCCATGTCAGCACCAGCAGCATTGGCCTGGCCTATGGCAGCGGCAGTGCTCTGTCGACCATTGCAGCCAACGCCACCAGCAACCTGCTGGCCGGCACCGCTGCGCAAGCGGGCCTGCCTGAAGCGGGCAGCGACCGCAGCCAAACCCAAAGCGTCATCAGCCCCGGCAAGGTCACCATCACCGGCCAAGACGCCGATGGCAGCAGTGCCCAGGCAGTGGCCACGTTGACGCAGCGCGACCCGGAGACGGCAGACCAGGGCCTGAGCAACCGCCTGACCTTGGTGCAAGCCCAGCAGATTGAGGCGAACCAGAGGGAGGCGCAGGAGAACCTGCAGGCGGCCGGCATCTTTGGTGGTGTGGCTGCTGGTGTGGTGGGGGATATAGCAGAAGCAAAGGAATGGAAGGATGGCTCGCCTGAGAAGGTGGCATTGCACGGCATGGTGGGCGCTGCCGTTGCTGCTATGGGTGGCGGCAATGCTGGCATTGGTTTGTTGACTGGTGCCGCAAACGAGCTGGCGGTTGGCGTAATGGCCGATTACTTGGTAGGCCTTGGATACGTCAAAGGAACGCCTGAGTTCAATGAACTGATGAAGGTCGGTTCGGCGGCCCTGGGCACTCTGGTTGGTAAGGCGGCTGGTGGCAACGCCACGGATGTAGCTGTGTCAGGCCAGTTGGCGAAGGGTGCAACGGAGAACAACTATCTCAAGCACACCGATGTAGACAAGCTCTCTAAGGCCTTGAGAAAGTGCGAGGACCAAGCCTGCCGTGACACGGCCATGCTGGAGGCGTATACCGCTAGCGCAAAAAATGACGTTGAACTGCTGAACTGCAATGCCACCGCCAACTGCGATGAATTGATTGCGGAATACAGAAAAGGCTATGCAGCGATCCAAAACTTGGTGGACGCAGGCGTTGACGACAATACCCTTGGGCATATCTTCAACATGGAAGATAGCGCCTCTAGGATGATCGGCACTGGTGCGTATAAAAAGCAATGCGTCACCGCAGAATGCGTCACTACCGCGCAGTATTTGGTGGGGATTGGAACCGGGCTGAGCAATATCACTCCCGCAGGTGTTGCGGTGGGGACCGTTGATGCTGCCTACCAGCTCATTAACTCCATTGCCAATAGAGGGCTGACTGAAACCACAATTGCCATCGTCAAGGGCATTCAAGGGTTGCCAGAAAATATCGTTGAAGGGCTTAATAGCACTGACCCCAAAGTCCGGGGCGAAACACTGGTTAATGCGTTGCTAATTACGGGCGTTGCTACGACCGTTGGTCCGAAAATTGGTGTGAAGATTCTGGAGAATGCTGGCACGGGGCCATCTGCGGGATCTCGCGCTGCGCAGCGCGGAGGAGTCAAGTTCGGCGGCGACGCTGACAGCGGTGGCGGAAAAACTGGTTCTGGCGGAGCTTCTCCTAAACCGCCGGCTGCAGTGCAAGGAGGAACCGTTGAATTGTTTACTGATTCTCGAGGGCCGCAAGTACCTGGTGCTGTAGGGGTTGGACCTACTACGCCGGGAGCGGTAGCTTTGGATGCAACAAATATGCCGACTATTCCAAGTGGTAGCCAGGCGCGAGTGGTTGCGAACAACCCATACATTCCTCCAAAGGCAGGTGGTACCTTCATGATGATGGACTATTTGCCGGAAGCAACTCGTATTACTCAATCAGGGGGTGAGATTGTTATTAATGGAACACAGGCAAACAAATACTTGACCAATATACCGACCGCAGGTGAACTTGATGCGCTGGGCCTAACCATTAAGTATAAAGGTCCTCTGTTGCCTGAATATCAAGGGGTACCTTTTTTGCGGACGGATGGGTCAAAGCTGACTGATCCAATGTTTACTATCGTTTTCGTGAAAAAGTAAAGGATTAATATGAAGGTGGTTGAGGATTGTTGGGATCAGATTGATACATACAATTGCCAGTATGGTGCGCATGTGTTTGTTGATTCAACAGCAAAGATTTATGTAAATCACTGGCTGGCTACTAATCGTGAATTAGATAAGCTGTTTTATCGAAAAAACGATGAGGGATTTGTAGGTCATTGCATTCTTGTCTTTTATGGAGTAAAGGTTTTTGACTTGGTCGTAAGAGAGTGGTTTGTGCAAGATGGAGAAACCGTTTGGAAGAAACCCGTTGAATTTCACTACGCAGGCGAAGCACAAACAGGGACTACGAAGTACGAATTTGAAGGAAGTCTTCACGGGTTCGGTTCTTCGGTTTCAATAAAAATTGAGGCTCAGCGGTTTGCATTACAGATCTTGGGGAAAGACGAGCCAGCAAGGCAATCTTAAAATTTATGTCGCCGAATTTCTAAGTTTGTCGAATTCAAGCAGGATCTAAAATTCGATGGTAGATTTACAATTACTCATTGGAAATTTTTAAATTCCAAACATGAATATGTTGTACGCTTATTAATTAGCGATAAGGATAATACCAAAATTTGCATGTCGTTGTGGTTATGTAATGAATCTATCTATTGGTTCTCCTGATTTCGAGCTGGCTCTAGTTTCAGAATGTCGGATTGATGAAATAGGCGAAAAATTAGATGTAGATAATAATCTTAACTCTAAAAGATTTTTCGAAATAATTGATGAAGTGAAAATTAAGTTTATCGTTGTCCTTTATGCGAGCGGGTCCATATTGAAGGATGCGCAGGGATTTTTAGTTCTTTCGTTCCTGAGATTTAATAATGTGGATGCGGTGGCGAGTCCCGTTTCAGAACGGGGAGGGAGAATTACCAGCCAGACAATAAACTGAGTATAGATTGCCACCATCGCCAGGTCAAAGTGGTGCCGGCACAAATCGAATTGTTGTGGATTCTCGAACTGGTGCCACATATCTGACTTGGACCCACTACGGTGATGCTGGCAAGCCTGCTTTCGCAAGGATACGGTGAATCATGAATTCTTTTAATTACGACAAAATAATTAACGAAATTGATGTTTTTTGTGCAGAGATTTCAAGATTAAAGTCTGATGGGCTTTTCGTAATTGAATTTCCTATGCAATTTAGTAGTAAAAATGAGATATTTGAATTTGTAAAAGCAGAGTTTCCATTAGACCCTTTAATCAAAGGTGGAAAAAGTTGGGATGCACTTGCAGATTCTATTGGCGGAGGGCTTGAAAAATTTCGCGCCAATGGAGTAGTGGTGGTGATGAAATACGATACGAACAATAGGTGTCAATCGACCAGCTCAATGATTGAATTCATTGATATTTTGTTTCAAATAAGAAATGAACAAATTCCTGATGATATGAAAATTTATCTTTACCTGCCCAACGGTTTTGTTGAATAAATGAATTTTCTTTCGCTACAAAAACAGTGTAAATATAGATAATGGATCTAAACATCAAATTACCGAGGGATTTGTTTGCCATGGAAACTATTCAATTGAATGATATTCCGTGCGTATGCAAAGTGATGTTCAGTGGAGATTTTTATGTTGTATTTAGTGAGCTGTTGTTTGAAGCATCGGGTTTTATGAGTGATTTTAATAAAAAAGAGATCGATTTGAGATTTCCAGTGTGTGCAGGAGGGCCGTTCGCACAACACTGCAATGCAATGATCACCTTCGGGCCAGCCGATGATATTAAATATAAGGTTATAAACTTAAAGTTTTTTCATGGCCTATCCGGTTGGATTAGCCTGATCGAGAATTGTGATTTCGTTCCTATAGATGAAAATAAATACAATGGATACTAATATTTATTTCCTGGGAAATCACTCCTGTGTGCATAGTGAATTGCTGAGTTTTAAGCACATGACTTTTAAAAATACAGAAGAAAACTTGGTTTTTATTTTGAATGAGGTAGAAAGCCAACGCGAAATTTCTAAATCATTTCCTGAGCATATGCTGGGATTTGATGAAACTATCGCAAGGATTCATGAATATATAGAAGAAGCGGGAGAGTATGCTTTAGCGTATGAGCTAATGGTAATTCTACTTGAAACTTATGAATTTACTATTTCTGGATTGGGAGCTGTAAAGCTCTTGGAATTGGGCTTAATGATGAAGTTCAAGACTACTAGAGAGATCGTTAGCCAATTCAATTTGGAAAACTGCTGAGGACAAGCATATTTTTAAAAGACCCAGGTGCAGAGCTTAAGATACGCATAGCTATTATGGATATAGATGATTTTGAAATTAATGTCATGCTTCTTGCCTTGAGAGGGAGTGATGATTGGGTTGTAAAAATGCGAAGTCAAATTTCGCATCTGAAATTCTTAAAAAGAGAACACTTCAATTGCGGATTTGTCACATCCTTCAACCATTCTTCCAAGGCTGAATCTGTTGTTATCCCCCGTGATGAGACTGGGCTGCCAGTGAGCGGCTATCCACCTGCAATAAATGCAAGGCGCCGACATCCCGTTGACGGGTTGGTTAGCTTTCTAGTCTGGGTCGGACAAGATGGGGTGATTGACAGACTGGAAGCTGTTTCATTAACGGATGACAAGTGGCCAGAAGATATATTTGATGGGTTTTATGATTTCCAAGATGACTTTGGATGTATCGTTCAGGTCACTGCCGACAACAAATAATTGCAATAAATCAAGATTTATTCGAATAGATCTGTTTTCAGCTAGTTACGCCTAATTCTTAGTAGCTAACGCTTGAGCATCTTTGGGCTAAGCATCACTTCTTTGAAACTGCTTATGGTCTCTCTGTAGACAATTATTTTTAATAGCAGCTTATTGCGCCCAATCGATAGATATTTTTAATTGAAAATTAAAATCCGTGAGTATTGGTAAATCAACCAAGTTTAGAAAATGATCAAAGTAAACAAGATTTTTATTGGCGCCATCGCCAGTGCCGCCCTGTTAGCGGGCTGCAAAACCACCCCCAAGGCACCCCCGGGTCCCCTGAAGGTCGCCTACTCCAAAGCGCCGTATGCAGCACCCAGGCTCAAAGAAACGCCGACGGAAGTGCGGATCGTGCGGCGAGAGGAAACAAGCGCTGCCGTTGCGGCGCAGGTAGGGGTGCATCTGCTGATGGCTGCGTTGGGTGGTGGCGCGGCAATCAATACCTTCAACAAGGAAGACCTCAAGGGCGTCCCCATTGAGGATGTGGTTGACCGCCAATATTTGAACAACCCGGTGCCGACGAGCTTTGTTCAGTCGCTGCAAGAAGCGGTTGATGCGTCTATTGCCGATAACCCATGGGCGCAGCAGAAAAGCTTTAGCTATCCACTGGTGGTGGGAGGCGGGTCCGCGCAGCTGATCTATGACAACTTGATGGGTACAGATGACGCGAACTACCAGCTGGTGCTGGATCTGGATGTGTCCAAGAAGCGTGAAGCCGGCAAGCGCAAAACCCCCCCCCGTTGTCCGGTGCAGCGGCCGCTCCGAGCCCGCGCAACCTTTGGCCTATTGGGCAGAAGACTCTTACCGCAACGTGCAGCAAGAGCTGAACCGCATGTTGGCCGACTGCCAAGCCAAGGTGCTGGCGGATCTGCCCAACCTGTTAGAGCAGTAAACCCCTGAGAACCCTGAAGAGGATCCCTTGCCCCGCCAGCGTGCTGGCTGGGTTTTTTAGTGCGTTAGTGTTGAAAAGGATAGTTGGATGAAGAAGCATTCCTTGGCCTGGTTGGCCCCTGTACCGGTGGCGGTGTCCCTGTTGATGGCGAGCGGCGCGCAAGCGGCTGAGCGCAGTTTTACGCCGCAGGCAGGCACCTGGGTGGTGACCAGCGAAGTCAATGGCAAGCCGGGCCGTGGCCTGGCCATTGATGTGCAGGAGGACACGTTCTTCATGCAGGTCTACAACTACCAGGCCAATGGCGAGGCAACCTTCCACACGGCGCTGGGCGTGATGCAGGGCAATATAGTGACGGCGCCGCTGACCTACTACGCAGGCGGCCGCTACTTTGGCAGCGAGGCGCGCACGGCCGATGAAGCTGGCCAGGCCGGCAATGTGACGATCACTTTTGAGAATGGCCTGAAGGGCACGGTGCAGTTCCCCGGCGAGGCGCCGGTGGTCATTGAGCGCTTTGTGGCGGGCGACTCTGCCGACGCCTTCAAACCCCAGAACGCTGCCTTGATGCAGGGCGGGCAAAACGCGGTGTGGGCCACCATCGATGGCACGAACCTGCATGAGGTGTGGCAAAGCAATCTGGTGCAGGCGGGTGCCGGCTACCGGCTGACCTTGCGCCCGTTCAGCCAGGTCATCGCGCCACCGTTTACCGTTATCCGCGAACTCAACTACGACTGCCAGCGTGCCAGCCAGGGCGCCGTTGGTTTTGACTGCACGCAAGACGCTTCGCAAGCAGATTTGGACTACCTGCCCAAGCTCAGCTTTCGCTATGCCGCCGCCGATGTGACGGGCACAGCTGTGGCCAGCGAGGCATCGGGCAAGGAGCTGAAGCTGGTGGGCCACCTGCTGGCCAATGGCACGGTGCCCAGCGCCAATGTGGCCGAATGCCAGCCTGCGCTGCAAACCTTTGTGCCGGGCAACAGCTGCAATGCCTCGCGCATTCCCGTGAACGGCACCTGGGTGGTGGCCGATGAGCTCAATGGCAAGCCAGGCCGGGGCATCAGCATGGATGTGCAAAACGGCGTGGCCGTGCTGCAGATTTTTGACTACCTGAGCACCGGTGCATCCACCTTCCACATGGGCTCGGGCGCCTATGGCCAATCTGCGATGGATATCGGCCTGTTCCAGTACGCAGGCGGCCGTTACTTTGGCGGCCCCGCCCGCACCGGCCACGAAGTGCAAGATGCCGGCGCGGCCTACATCGATCTGCAGCAGGCCGATTCGCTGGTCGAAGGCACCATCCAGTTCCCCCACGAAGCACCCAAGAAGATCATCCGCATGGACCTGACCGGCCACGGCAGTCCTGCGGAATCGCTGCTGGGCTACTGGCAGTTGTCGATGAGCAAGGGCAACCTGCGCGTCAACACCCGCGCCACCCTGGACCGCATCACCGATGGCGTCGCCACCAACAGCACGGGCAGCGTACGTTGCCAGTTCGTATCAGTTGCTGAGCGGCGCGCCACCTGCGGCTTCTACACCGTCGGTGCAGCACCGCAAGAGATGGCCAGCACCACCTTCTTCTACAACGGCCACTCGCCTGCCACGGGCAGCGTGATGAAGATCAAGGACAGCAAGGGCAATGTGCTGGGGCTGTGATGGTGAGGAGGTTGGCGGGGTGCTTTAAAACGGGCACCTGCCAACGGCATTCGCCGCGTCGCCTGCTGCCAACCGGCAGTAAAGGGGGCGCAGCGGATGTCGATACGTTCAATGATCGCTATGCGAAATCTCGCACCAGCCAACCACCAAAGCGCGCCTGCTTATCACGCTGGGCGACTTATCGACTGCTGAGGAAATATGTTCGTAGGTATTGATTTAGGCACCACCCATAGCCTGGTGGCGGTGTGGCAAGACGGCAAAGCCAGGCTGGTGCCCAATGCCCTGGGGCAGGTGTTGACGCCTTCGGTGGTGAGTGTGGACAAGGACGGCAGCCTGCTGGTGGGGGAACCCGCACGCGAGCGCTTGCAAAGCCATCCGCAGCAAAGCGCTGCGGTGTTCAAGCGCGACATGGGAACGGCACGGGTGTTTCGCCTGGGGGCGCATGCGATGCGCGCTGAAGAGCTGTCGGCCTTGGTGCTGCGCTCGCTCAAGGCCGATGCAGAGGCGGAGCTGGGAGCGGTCATTACCGATGTGGTGATCACGGTGCCGGCCTATTTCTCGGATGTGCAGCGCCATGCCACCCGGTCGGCGGGGTTGTTGGCGGGCTTTACCGATATCACCTTGCTGAACGAGCCGACAGCGGCTGCTCTGGCCTATGGCTTGCACCAGAGCGAAGGGCGGTTTTTGGTGTTTGACCTGGGCGGCGGCACCTTTGATGTATCGGTGCTGGAGCTGTTTGACGGCGTGATGGAAGTGCGCGCCACCGCAGGCGACAACCGCCTGGGGGGTGAGGATGTGGATGTGCTGATGGTGCGGCGCTTTGTGCAGCACCTGGGCCTGACGGAAGAGCAGGCGCAGCAGCCGATGACCGCTGCGCGGCTGCAGCGCGCGGCCGAGGCGACCAAGCGCAGCCTGGCCGTGCAGGAAGAGGCCCTGATGCGCATCGAGCTGGACGGCAAGCCGCTGGCAATGACCTGGACAGCGCAGGATCTGGAGGCCGTGCTGGAGCCCCTGATGGAGCGCATGCGCCAGCCGGTAGAGCGCGCACTGCGCGATTCAAGAATCCGCCCGCAGGAGCTGGATGCCGTGGTGATGGCTGGTGGCAGCACGCGCCTGGTAGCCGTGCGGCAATTGGTGACCCGTCTGTTTGGGCGCTTTCCGCAAACCGCTCTGGACCCGGACCAGGCCGTGGCGCTGGGCGCAGCGGTGCAAGCAGCACTGCGGGGGCGGGATGCAGCATTGGCCGAGCGGGTGATGACCGATGTGTGCCCTTATACGCTGGGTGTGAAGGTTACTAAATACCTAGCCGATGGAAGAACCCAGGACGGTTTTATGGCACCTGTGCTGGAGCGAAACACCATCATCCCCGCGAGCCGGGTCGAGCGGTTTTTTCCTAACTCCGCAGAGCAGCGGCAATTGAATATTGACATCTTCCAGGGCGAGGCACGCCGCGTGCAAGACAACATCGGCTTGGGCTCCTTGATATTGCCCTTGCCAGCCCGCAGCGATGGTGACGGCTTGTCGACCGATGTGCGCTTTACGCTAGATGCCAATGGCTTGCTGGAGGTGGAGGCCGTGTTGTTGCGACATGGCCAACCCCAAGGGGTGGCCAGGCAGTTGGTGATTGAGGCTTCGGCAGAGCGCCTGTCGCCCAAAGAGCTGGCAAAGAGCCTGGAGCGTATGAAGGCGCTCAAGCTCCATCCCCGTGATCGGCTGGAGGTGCGCGCATTGATAGCGAGGGCCGAGCGCCACCACGCGCAGCTGTTGGGACACTGGCGTACAGCGCTGGCAGACGCAATCATGGAGTTTGAGGTAGCGCTGGAGACGCAGGACGATCGCCAGTTTGCCCAGCCGCGGCAGCAGCTGCAAGCGATGCTGGCGCGCATTGAATCAGAACAGTACTTGCCTGATACGGACTGACAATGAATCTGCAGGAAGTATTTGCGCAACTGGGGTTGCCGGTAGATGCCGATGAGCGGGCGGTGCGCCGCGCTTATGCGCGTTTGCTCAAGGATATTGACCAACTCGCGCAGCCGCAAGAATTTATCGCATTGCGCAGTGCTTACGAGCAGGCCATGGCATATGCGCGTGGCGAGCCTCAGTTTGATGTGTGCTTTAAGCACATTGAGGCTCAGCCGTCGCCACCAGAGCCATTGCAGATGATGGATCAGCCGGAAATCGCGCAATCCGACGAAGAGCCAGAAGCCAGACCGGACTTCAGTGCTGACACTGACCCCTCCCCACATGCAGAATACGAGCCGAAACCGGAACCGGAACCGGAACCGGAACCGGAACCGGAACCGGAGGCTAAGGCTGAGCGGCTGGTCACGAATCCCATGGCCGTTGCTGAGCAGCTGCTGGATGCTTGGAATTGGCAGTTTGCAGCAGCGGACATGGAGGCGGCAAAGGAAGAGCTGCAACGTTTGCTGGCAAGCCCGGAGCTGGAAAGCATTGAAAACCGGGAAGCGTTTGTGATGACGCTGGCGCAGCGCATTGCGGGTAAGACGCTTGGCGTGCGTCGCAGTGCCCTATTGGTAGCTGCAGATAGCCTCTTTGCCTGGCAGCGAAACGGCATCAATAACGAAGTGCTGGAATACATCTTGGATGCATTCCAAACCCTTAAGACGAAGCAGCGCCAGGTTGCGATTGCCTTGTTGGGTGAGCCTGACCCCAAGGTGGCGCAAGCTCTTCGGCTGACGCCTGAGAACCTTGAACTATTTGAGGAGCAGTGGCGCCATTTGTTGAACTGGTGGCTGCCTGAAGGTCAGCTGCAGAACTGGATGTCGCAATGGGCGCAATTGCCAATGCACACACGCGCTGCTGATGGCATCCACCAGTTAGCGAAGCAGTGGAAGCCCAGAGCGAAGGCATATTTGACGCACTTCGGCTTGATCGCAGTGATCTTGGTGGCAGCGCTTCTCTTCTTCAATTGGTTTGCGGGTCGCACCCACGGATCACAACAAGCAAAATCTGACATGGAGTGTGCACAAACCTTGGCAGGTGGCCGCGCAAACTCTTGGCAAGCAGTGCCAGCAAATGATCTCTGGAAATACTCTTCCTGTATCACGAACCCTCGCGTTGCCACCAAGGTAGATAAACGAGGCTTGGAGCAGGCCAAGCGCATTGCGCGTGTGCTGACCGGAGTTGGTCATCAGTTGGGCGGCGGATCATTCAGCTCAAGGCTGTCCCATCTGTATTTGAATATGCCCGATGGACGTGCCTTTGGCTTTGTGCGCCCAGAGTCGCCCGTGCGCTACTGCGCCGAGCTGCGCAGTTTTGCACTGCGTAACCAGTGGCTGCAGGTTGGTGATGTGCCATCGGCGAAGGCATTTGTGCAAGAACTGGCTTGGTGCACGACTCAGAAATCTCCACGCGATAGAGATGCCACACAAGGTCTGATGGCGAAGGATAAATTGGCTATCAATGACCTTGAGCGTGATTACTCGACCGTCTTCTGGAACCTGCTGAGCCATGTAGATGCCTGGCCGGATGCAAAGAAGCCTTTGTTGTCATTGCAGCAATTAGTGAACGAAGCCAAGCTTCCGGATTACGACTGGCGGCTGCCGCCTGAGTCGGGTGCAGATGCTTTGGAGTGCGCCCATGATTCGTCCCTTATTCCCTGCCAAAGACCCGATTCATCCTTGTCGACTTTGCAGGAGCGTGCAGAGGAAAGAAGACGCCAAGGCAACGCTCAGTTGAACGAGTTGGACACACACCAGCTCAAGCTGCCATGAAAAGCAAAGGAGATGCCGATACGAGTGATCTGCACCGCAGGGTATGTGGTTACTTGCTCAATGATCCCCCATGGGGTGAGGATGGCTGCAGCCCGAGCTGGAGCCTATGCCCATGTTGTGGAACTGAGTTTGGCTACGAAGATGCTACCCCTGCCGGCGTTAAACGCAGGCGGATCCATTGGATCTCTGGTGGTGCCAAATGGTTTGAACCGCGCTTGATGCCCGTTAGCTGGAGCTTCGACATCCAACGGATGGGCATTCCTGAAAGATTCAGGTGAAGAATTCAAAAGGGAACTGGCAATGAAATTTCCTAGTGAGCTGGAATTTATGGAGTGCTTTTGCGCTGAACCCGTTGAGTTGGATGGCTCTATGGGCTTCTGCCGTTTCGTAAAGGCTTCGCCCGATGGATGCGTCGAAATGGACTTTTCCTTTAGCGCTATTTCCCATTCATTTCACGTGCGCCTGAAGTCAGCCGGCCTAGAAGTTGCCTGCGTCTCTTCAGAGAATGTCAGCCAGATAGAAATCGGGCGGACCCAACGAGGTCAGGGAATACACGTTCTATTTGACTTACAGGGCTGCAAGTCAGAAGCGGAGCTGACCGTAGAGCCAACGCTGCACTTGTCCTGGTGGAGCATTCAGATCTAATTCAGCATTGCTTTTAGGCCATGAAGCGCCCGGGAAGCCATGTCGGGAGGTGGCTAATCATGCGGGGCGGCGGAGGTCCCAGCATTGGGACGTTAAGTCCAATAAGCCTCCACCTCGCTTCAATCCCTACACACCCGCAACACCGCCTCCCCATAAGCCTCCAGCTTCTTCACCCCAATCCCGCTCACGCCCTGCAGCTCGTCCAGGCTCTGCGGGTTGCGCTGGGCGATGGCGGCCAAGGTCGCGTCGGCGAAGACCACGTAGGCGGGCACGTTGTGTTCCTTGGCCACTTCGGTGCGCCAGGCCTTGAGGTTGATGAAGCGGACCTGCTCGTCGGGGCCCAGGTTTTGGGCGGCGACGGCGGGCTTGGTGCTGCGCTGGCGTTTGCTGGGGCTGCGCTCGGCGGTGCTTTCGCGCAGCTCCACGGTTTGTTCGCCGCGCAGCACGGCGCGTGAGCCGTCGCACAGGGTAAGGGTCTCGAAGCTGTAGCCGGCCTCGGTCTGCACCTTGTGGGTGGCCAGTGCGCCAATGGCCAGCAGCTGGCGCAGCACGCCGCGCAGCTGGGGCTCGGTGTAGTCCTGGCACAGGCCAAAGGTGCTCAGCTGCTGGTGGCCAAACTGGCGCACCTTGTCGGTTTCCTTGCCGCGCACGATGTCGAGGATATGGCTGGCGCCAAAGGTGATCTGGCTGGCCGAATGGGCACGGTAGATGGTGGACAGCAGCTTGCGCGCGGCATCGGTGCCGTCCCAGGTCTTGGGCGGGCTCAGGCAGTTGTCGCAGTTGCCGCAGCGGTAGCGCGGCGCCTTCTCGGCAGATGCGGCGGAGGCCTCGGGGTGGGCCGAGTCGTAGTCGCCGCCCTGGCCGTAGACCTCGTCAAAATAGGCCAGCAGGCGCACGCGCCGGCAGTCGGTGGCCTCGGCCAGGCCCAGCAGCGCATCGAGCTTGCCGCGCATCACCTGTTTGAAAGCGTCGCCCGCCGGGCTCTCGTCGATCATGCTGCGCTGGCTGACCACGTCGCGGTAGCCATAGGCCATCCAGGCATCGGCAGGCAGGCCGTCGCGCCCGCCCCGGCCGGTTTCCTGGTAGTAGCTCTCGATGTTCTTGGGCATGTCCACATGGGCGACAAAGCGCACATCGGGCTTGTTGATGCCCATGCCGAACGCGATGGTGGCGACCATCACAATGCCTTCTTCGCGCAGAAAGCGGCTTTGGTTTTGCTGGCGCAGCTCGGCGCCCAGGCCGGCATGGTAGGGCAGGGCGTTGATGCCGGCATCGCACAACGATTGCGCGACCTCTTCCACCTTCTTGCGCGAGAGGCAATAGACGACCCCGGCGTCGCCATCGTGCTCGCGCTCGATAAAGCGCAGCAGCTGCGCGGTGGCGTCTTTTTTCTCGACGATGGTGTAGCGGATGTTGGCGCGGTCAAAGCTGCTGATGAAGACGCGCGCCGATTCGAGCTGCATGCGCTCAACGATGTCGGCGCGGGTCAGCGCATCGGCCGTGGCGGTAAGCGCGATGCGCGGCACGCCGGCATAGCGCTGGTGCAGCACGGTCAGCTCGCGGTACTCGGGCCGAAAGTCGTGCCCCCACTGGCTGACGCAATGGGCCTCGTCGATGGCGAACAAGGCCAGCTTGCCCATCGCATGCAACTCATCGAGCAGGCCCAGGAAACGCGGCGTGTTGAGCCGCTCGGGCGCCACATACAGCAAGGTGATGCCGCCCGACAGCAGCTGCAGCTCCACATCGCGGGTCTGGTCGTAGTCGAGGGTGGAGTTGAGGAAGGCGGCATCCACACCGATCTCGTGCATGGCGCTGACCTGGTCGTGCATCAGCGCGATGAGGGGCGAGATGACGATGGTGGTGCCGTGGCCCTGCTGCTGGCGCACGATGGCCGGGATCTGGTAGCACAGGCTTTTGCCGCCGCCGGTGGGCATCAGCACCAGCGCATCGTCGCCGCCGATCACATGGTCAACAATGGCCTGCTGCGAGCCGCGAAAATGCGCATAGCCAAAGGCATCCTGCAAAACGGTGTGGGCGAGGGAAGTCACAAATTGCTAGAGAAGGCAGCTGTGCCAGCCCCCTGAAAGGGCCGCGCAAGCGGGGTATCGTCAACAGGCCGGAGGGGCCGCCTGGGTGGCGCCGCCCAGATGGTGGCCGGGGCAGGCGCAAAGCGCTATTGTGCGCGTTTTGGGGCGCTGCAACGGCTGGGCGGGGTTTGTGCGGCGGTAACGGGCTGTTTTGTGGTGCGGATGCACGCTGGCTGCCCCGGCGCGATACAACCTGCGCCGGTATGGCAAATAACGCCTGGCCGCCACGCGCCGGTGGGCGCCGCCCTACAATGGCCGCCATGTCACTGCCCCGCTACACCCGAGCCCAAGAACTGCCCGCTACCCTGGCCAAGCGCCTCGTCATCCTCGACGGCGCGATGGGCACCATGATCCAACGCTTCAAGCTGGGCGAGGCCCAGTACCGGGGTGAAGGTTATAGCGGCCCGGGCAGCGTGGGTGAGCGCTTCAAGGACTTTGCCTACGACGTCAAGGGCAACAACGAGCTGCTGTCGCTCACCCGCCCGGATGTGATCCGCGACATCCACGAGAAATACCTGGCCGCTGGCGCCGATCTGATCGAGACCAATACCTTTGGTGCGACCACGATTGCCCAGGAGGACTACCACATGGCCGATCTGGCCTATGAGATGAACCTCAAGAGCGCCCAGCTGGCGCGTGCGGCCTGCGACAAGTACAGCACGCCCGAGCACAAGCGCTATGTGGCCGGCGCATTGGGTCCCACGCCCAAGACCGCCTCCATCAGCCCCGATGTGAACGACCCGGGCGCGCGCAATGTGACTTTTGAGGCGCTGCGCCAGGCCTACCTGGAGCAGACCTTGGCCTTGATCGAAGGCGGCGCCGATGTGATCCTGGTCGAGACGATTTTTGACACGCTGAACGCCAAGGCGGCGCTGTTTGCGGTGGATGAGGCCTTTGAGCAGACCGGCGAAGTGCTGCCGATCATGATCAGCGGCACCGTCACCGATGCCTCGGGCCGCATTCTGTCGGGCCAGACGGTGACGGCCTTCTGGCACAGCGTGCGCCATGCCAACCCGCTGTCGATCGGGCTGAACTGCGCGCTGGGTGCGACCCTGATGCGCCCCTATGTGCAGGAGCTGGCCAAGGCCGCGCCGGATACCTTCATCAGCTGCTACCCCAATGCCGGCCTGCCCAACCCGATGAGCGATACCGGCTTTGACGAGACGCCCGACATCACCAGCCGCCTGGTGCATGAGTTTGCCGACGAAGGCCTGGTCAACATCGTGGGCGGCTGCTGCGGCACCACGCCCGACCACATTGGCGCGATTGCCCAGGCAGTGCAGGGCGCGACGGCGCGCAAGCTGTTCTACCCCGCAGCGGCTTAAGGCAGCTTGCTGTTCTCGGCCCGTTCTGGCCTCTTTAGAACGGGTACTGGCGCTCGGTGGTTTGCATGGTGATCCAGCGGGTGTCGGTGAAGGCATCGATACCCTGGCGTCCGCCAAAATGGCCATAGCCTGAATCCTTGACGCCGCCAAACGGCATCTGTGCCTCGTCGTGCACGGTGGGGCCGTTGATGTGGCAGATGCCGGCTTCAATGCGGGCCGCCACGCGCCAGCCGCGTGCGGTGTCGCGGGTGAACACAGCCGATGACAGGCCGAACGCGTTGTCGTTGGCGCAGGCAATGGCCTCGTCTTCGCCGTTCACGCGCACGATGCCCTTGACGGGACCAAAGCTCTCTTCGTGGTAGATGCGCATGGCTGGCGTCACGCCGTCCAGCAAGGTGGCAGGCATCAGCGTGCTATCCGCCTTGCCGCCGCAGACGATGGTGGCGCCTTGTGCCACGGCATCGTCGATCAGGGCGTTGCAGTGCTCCACAGTAGCCATGCCCACCACCGAACCGAGCACCACCGGCCCCTGGCGGGGATCACCCAAAGGCAGCGCCGCAGCCCTGGCCGCCAGCTTGCCGATGAAGGCGTCGGCCACGCGCTGGTCGACGACCAAACGCTCTGTCGACATGCAGATTTGCCCCGAGTTGGCAAAGGCGCTGAAGCTGGCGGCGCGTGCCGCTGCTTCCAGGTCGGCATCGTCCAGCACGATGAAGGGCGCCTTGCCACCCAGCTCCAGCAGCGCGGGCTTGAGGTGGCGGGCGCAGGTCTGCGCGATGATGCGGCCCACGCGCGTTGAGCCGGTGAAGCTGACGCGGCGCACCGCCGGATGGGCAACGATGGCTTCGACGAGGGCGGCGGCATCCTCTGGCGCATTGGTCACAAAGTTCACCACACCGGGCGGCAAGCCGGCATCCTGCAGCGCCTCAATAACCAGACCGTGCGTGGCCGGACACCACTCCGAGCCTTTGAGGATGACGGTGTTGCCGCAGGCCAGTGCCGTGGAGATGGCGCGCACGGCCAGGATCACCGGCGCATTCCAGGGCGCGATACCGAGCACCACCCCAGCGGGTTGGCGCACCGCCATGGCCAGGCTGCCGGGCACATCGGAGGGGATGACTTCGCCGTTGATCTGCGTGGTCAGGGATGCGGCCTCCAGCAGCATGTTGCTGGCCAGATGGACGTTGAAGCCAGCCCAGTGGCCGGAAGCCCCGGTCTCGGATGCCATGGCTGCAGCAATGGCCTCGCCCTTGGCGTGTAGGGTTTCAGCGGCTTTCATCAACAGCGCGCGCCGCGCGCCGGGGCCCAACTGTGACCAGGCCGGGAAAGCCGCTGCTGCGGCCTCGCAGGCTCTTATGGCATCGGCCACGGTAGCAGCGGGGGCGCGGGAGGCGACCGTGCCATCGAGCGGATTCTTGCGCTCCACCATCGCTGCATTGCCCGCGTCGCAGGCCTGGCCGCCAATCAGCATTTTTTGTTCAATCATTGCAGTGTCTCCTTCTCGGTACGATTAATCTACTTTCAGGCCAACATCCTCAATCAGGCTGGCAAACCTTGCCTGCTCACGCGCATGGTGGCTGATGAATGCCTGCCGATCCATGCGGGTGGGGGTGACGCCAAGATTGCGGATGCTATTGGTCACACTCTGTTGCTCCAACGCGCTGGCAATGCTGGTGCTGATGGCTTCAATGACGGGCGCGGGCGTGCCCGCTGGCGCATAGAGGCCGAAAAGCGAGTCTGCGTCAAAGCCGGGTAGTCCGCTTTCGGCCAGGGTGGGAATATCGGGATAGAGCGATGAGCGCTGCAGACTACCGATGGCCAGCATTCTGAGATTTTCCGCTTCCACTTGCTTGAGGCCGATGCCTGGGTCGAACCAGAACTGCAGGTGACCACCCAGAAGATCTTGCAAAGCGGGGGCTGCCCCTCGGTAGGGCACATGAAGAGCGTCCACTTTGGCTGCGCGCTTGAACATCTCTCCGGCCAGATGTGGGGAGCTGCCCGGGCCTGGTGAGCCGTAGGATAGCGCACCCGGTCGCGCCTGCAGGTAGGCGATGAATTCAGCGACGTTGGTAGCCGGCACGCTGGGGCTGACGGTCAAGAACAGATGCACGCGCGCGAGGGCGGCGATAGGCGCCAGATCTGTTTGTGGGTTGAAGGGCTGCGAGCGGTAGATCAGCGGGTTGATGCTGATCGATGCGCCTGAGGTCAGCAGCAGCGTGTGCCCATCCTGCGGGGCGCGTACCGCCTCGGCAATCCCGATGTTGCCATTGGCCCCGGGGCGGTTGTCCACCGTGACCGGTTGGCCCAGCGTCTGAGACAAGTGGGGCGTGATGACGCGTGCAATGGAATCGGCTATGCCCCCGACTGGAAAGCTGACGATCAGGCGGATGGGGCGTTCGGGCCAGGTGTTCTGCGCATGTGCCTGATGCAACGGGTACATCATGAGGGCCGACAGCAAGCCCAGAAGGTAGCGCTTGCTGCGAATGGGATGGGGTGGTTTGTGCATCACGGTTCACTCCTTGAGGGGTAAGGGATCTGCCTTGGGGAAACGGGACATGTGCTGGCTACGGTCAGGAGGCTTGTCAGCAGCCTGGGCACCATGGCCCCGCCCGGCTGTTTTGACGGGGCTGGCACCGCTAGGCCACTTCAACCTCGACGAGGATAGGGCGCGGATGTTGCAGTGCCGCCTGCAGCACCTCAGGCAGCTGTGTGGCATCGGTAACATGCACGCCTTCGCAACCATGGCCCATTGCCAGGTGCACAAAGTTGATATCGGGCAGGTCGGTGCCTTCGACCTTGTCGCCATCTCGGTAGCCGAATACCTTGGCGAAATCCTGCAAAGCGGCATAGCGGCGGTTCTTCAGAATCACGAAGGTGATGGGCAGGCGCAGATTGGCGGCGCTCCAGAGTGCCTGTATGGCGTACATGGCTGAGCCATCGCCGATGACGGCGATCACCTTGCTTTGCGGGTTGGCCAACGCAATGCCCACCGCTGCGGGCAGGCTGTGGCCCAGGCCACCACTGCACATGGTGAAGAAGCCTGCACTGTGGAAGATGGGCAGGTAGCTTTGGATGACGGGGCGCGAGCTGGGCGCCTCCTCCACGATGATGCTGTGCGGATCGCGCAGCCTGGCCAAGGTGTGCATGGCGTAGGCGACTGACATGCGCTCCCCGTCGGCGGAGGCCGCAGGTACTGGAGGCGCCGGCCTGCATGGAGGGGCTGGCCGCGAGACCTTCTGCGGGCGCGTCAGCAGCTCTTCGATCCCCTGGCGGATATTGCCGACCGCTGCCATTCCCACGGGTGTCCATGCCGCAATGGCCGGGTCTTCGATCAGCTGGTACAGCTTGGCGCCCGGTGGAATGAAGGGCCCCTGGCCTTCAACATGGTAGACAAAGGCAGGAGCGCCTACCGTAAAAATCATGTCGTGGTTGCCGAGCATCTCCACAATGCGTTCACGCATGGCAGGCAGGAAGCCGGCAAACAGCGGATGGTCTTCTGGAAAGCTGCATCTGCCGCTCATGGGCGCGGCGAACACCCGTGCCTGGTGACGCTCGGCCAGCGCGACAACGGCATCCCACGCGCCCCCCCTGTCGATGGCGGGGCCGACCACCAACACAGGCCGCTGTGCGTCGTCCAGTGCGTCTCCGATCATCGCCAGCGTGCGTGCATCCGGCCGGGTCTCAAAGCCGATATGGCGTATCGCCACCCGCTGAGAGGGCTGGTCCCAGTCATCGGCCGGAATCGAGACAAACACGGGGCCGCGCGGCTCCTGCATGGCGATGTAGTAGGCACGCGCCAGTGCTTGGGGTACGTCTGCGGCGCGGGCTGGCTCGCAGCTCCATTTGACGTAGGGCTTGGGTAATTCAGTGGCCTGGTTGGCGTGCAGGAATGGATCGAGCTGAAGCAGTGAGCGCGCCTGCTGCCCGGCGGTGATCACCATGGGGGTGCGGTTTTTGTAGGCCGTGAAGATATTGGCCATGGCATGGCCGACACCGGCGGCGGAATGGAGATTCACAAAGCTGGCGCTGCGTGAAGCCTGTGCATAGCCGTCCGCCATACCGACGACCACCGCCTCCTGCAGGCCCAGTACATAGGAAAAGTCCTGGGGGTAGTTGCGGAACAGGGGAAGCTCGGTGGAGCCTGGGTTGCCGAAGATGCGCGTCATGCCCAGCTGGCGCAGCATGTCTATGACGGCGTGGCGGACGGTATAGACCCGTGGGATGGGGATGGCTTTTGATAGCATTTGAAGAATGTCTGCGGTTGGTTGATAGTTTTCATATTGCGTCCTGCCGCAGTCTTCTACCATTGAATAAAACATCTAAGAGATATTCGCCTCATGGATATATCGGACCTGGATCTCAACTTGCTCAAGGTGTTTGATGCGGTCTTTCGCCACCGCAGCGTCAGCCGTGCCGCTGACGAGCTGGGCCTGTCCCAGCCCGCCGCCAGCCAGGCCCTGACACGGCTGCGCGTGCTATTGCACAACCCGCTGTTTGAGCGCATGCATGGCGGCGTCAGGCCAACCCCGTGCGCCGAGCGGCTGGCGCAGTCGGTGCAGGCCGCGCTGGCCACCCTGGAAGTGGCGCTGGCAGAGGCCCAGGATTTCGACCCACAGACTGGTGATAGGCGTTTTCGCATCCACCTCAGCGATATTGGCGAGGCGCGCTTGTTGCCTCTTTTGATACAAGCGCTGCGAGAGCGCGCGCCGCGCTTGCAGCTGGAGACCCTGCCTATGCCCATGCACGATATCGCTGACGCGCTGGACCGGGGATTGCTGGATCTGGCCATCGGCTTTCTGGCAGGTGTGACGCGCACCCAGCAGCTGGTGTTGCGCTCTGACCATTACCAGGTATTGCTGCGGCAGGGGCACCCCATGCTCAAAGTTGCCTCGGCCCCGACATGGGAGCTGGCGCAGTTGCGCAAACTGGAGTTTGTGGCCGTGCGTTCGCATTCCGAGACCCTGCGCATCTTGCAGGTGATGGATTTGCAATCGCAGATACGCCTGACCGCTGCACACTTCATGGCCGTGCCCTCCGTTGTCGCCCAGACGGATTTGGCTGTCATCATGCCTGCAGAGATCGCTGCAACCTTTGTCCGCCAGGGCGGCTATGTGGCAGTGGAAGCAGATCTACCCGACAAGGATTTCGACATCTGTTTGCACTGGAGCTGGCGCTTCAGCCAGGAGCCCGCCAACCAGTGGTTACGGGCTCTGGTGCAGGAGTTGTTTGCACAGCGCAAAGGTACTGATATCTCGCGCTGAGCTGCGCATACCTCAGGCAGATTGCGCTGCAATGCGGCCATCTGGCAGGATGACCGTCAGGACGCCAACGGCCGTCAGCAGATGCCCAAGAGCCTGGCTGCACAAGGCAGCTATCACAGCACCATGCCCGCATCGCTCATGCGGCGGGCATAGACGCTGAGCAGGACGCGCTCGGAATGGGTCAGGTAGTCATGCATCAGCTTGGCGGCCTGCTCCATGTCCCCGGCCTCGAAGCGCTCCAGGATGTTGGCATTCAGGTCGATGTAGGGCGCATGCATGAACTCGGCATCGCCCAGCATGCCAAACGCCAGGCGCAGCTCCACCAGCAGGTGCGAGAACAGGGTGTTGAGCCGCTCGCTGTCGGCCAGCGCCACAACGCCCTTGTGAAAGCGCATATTGCCGGTGCCCACCTCCACCCAGCGGCCGGCCTCGCGCAGCTGCTTTTGCGCGGCGACGGCTTCGCGCATCTCTTTGCGCGCCGGGTGCTGCGGAATGGCCTGCTGCAGCGCCTGGCACTCGATCATGCGGCGCACGCGGTAGATATCCATGATGGAGGCCATCGACGGGATCGCGACAAACACGCCCCGGTTGGGCAGATGGCGCAGCAGCCCTTCCTTGGTCAGCAGCCGGAACACCTCGCGCAAGGTGTTGCGCGAGATCTCCAGGCTCTCGCTCAGCGCTACCTCGGACAGGCGCGATCCGGGCTGGAATTCGCCACGCACGATGCGCTCGCGGATCTGCTCGGCCACACGGTCATTGAGCGAGAGGGTAGGCAGTGCAACATTCATGGCGATCGCAGGTAGTCAGAGATTGATACACATGATAGCCGTGGCCTGTAGCCCGGCCCAGCGCATTGCCCCCAGCCCCTGAATCTGTCAGTCTGGCGATTTTCTTCGCCACAAAGACGAGAATTTCGCCTACATCGCTATTTGAAAGCAGATGTGTACGGGTTTTCCCGGTGAGAAAGCTGATTTTGTTTGGCTAAACTTTTGTATTGTTCAACAACTTGTCATTTGCCATTGGTGAAACAGATAGGTTGTTGAACAAAAACTATGCGGTGCCCCGTACTTTGGGGGCCGTGCCTATAACAAACCTTGTATTGTCATGGACAGCACTCTCATCAACCTCTGGCCGCTTCTCGGGGTGGCCGTCATCATCGTGGGATTCGTCCTGCGCTTCAATCCCTTTGTGGTGGTGGTCGTGACGGCGCTCGTCACTGCTGCGCTGGCGGGCTTTCCGTTCCAAAAGGTACTGGCTGAGCTGGGCACGGGCTTTGTCAAAACCCGCAATCTGCCGCTCATCCTGGTGCTGCCGCTGGCGGTGATTGGCCTGCTGGAGCGCCATGGCCTGCGCCAGCATGCGCAAAACTGGATTGGCCACATCAAGTCGGCCACCACCGGCCGCCTGCTGATCGTCTACCTGGGCGCACGCCAGTTGACCGCCGCCATCGGCCTGACCAGCCTGGGTGGCCACCCCCAGATGGTGCGTCCGCTGCTGGCCCCTATGGCTGAAGGCGCAACCGAGACCCGCTACGGCAAGCTGCCCGAAGCGCTGCGCTACCGCCTGCGCGCTTTCAGCGCTGCGACGGACAACGTCGGCCTCTTCTTTGGTGAAGATATTTTTGTGGCCTTCGGCGCGATTGTGCTGATGACCACCTTCCTGCATGAAGCCGGTATCGACGTCGAGCCGATCCATGTGGCCGTGTGGGGCATCCCGACCGCCATCTGCGCATTCCTGATCCATGCCTACCGCCTGCGCCGTCTGGACCAGTACATCGCCAAGGAAATGGCCAACGCGCCTGCCCCAGCATCGACCACCCGCGAAGGAGGTGCAGCATGATTTTCAGCATCACCCAAGTCTATTGGCTGGCTGGTCTGGTCATGGCGGCCGTGGCCGTCTTCAACCTGCTCGATGCGAGCAACCCCAAGCGCTGGACCACCGGCCTGTTCTGGGGCCTGTATGCGGTCATGTTTCTGCTGGGCGACAAGATGCCGCCTGAAGTGGTGGGTGCCGGCGTGATCGTGCTGGCCCTGATCGTGCTGGTCAAGGGCGTAGGCGGCGGCAAGCCGCAAGTGCGCAGCGATGCCGAGAACAAGGAAAGCGCACTGCGCCTGAAGAACAAGCTGTTTGTGCCGGCGCTGGCGATCCCGGTGGTCACCGTGATCGGCAGTGTGCTGCTCAAGGACTTCAAGATCGGCGGCAACTTCCTGATCGACCCCAAGAACGCCACCCTGGTAAGCCTGGCACTGGGCTGCATCATCGGTGCGGCCATGGCCTGCAAGATGACCCGCGAATCGCCGGTGCAATCGCTGCGCGAATCGCGCCGCCTGGTCGATGCGATGGGCTGGGCCATGGTGCTGCCGCAGATGCTGGGCATGCTGGGTCTGGTGTTCTCCGATGCGGGCGTTGGCAAGGCCGTGGCCCATGTGACCACCACCTACATCAACATGGACCTGCGCTTTGTGGCGGTGGTGGTTTACGTGGTCGGTATGGCGCTGTTCACCGTCATCATGGGCAATGGCTTTGCGGCCTTCCCAGTGATGACCGGCGGTGTGGGCGTGCCCGTGCTGATCAATGTGTACCACGGTGATCCAGCCATCATGGCAGCGATCGGCATGCTCTCGGGCTACTGCGGCACCTTGCTGACCCCGATGGCGGCCAACTTCAACATCGTGCCGGCGGCGCTTCTTGAGCTACCGGACCGCAATGCGGTGATCAAGGCGCAGATTCCGACCGCGCTGGGCATCCTGGTCTGTAACGTGTTCTTGCTGTACTTCTTGATGAACCACTGATCGCCGCAATAACAGGACTTCTGCATGACTGACACAACCGTACTGGTGCTGGGCTTTGAGCCCTTTGACAAAGCCCCCCTCAACCCCGCGTGGGAAGTGGCCCGCAGGCTCGATGGCAAAACCATCGACGCTGCGCGCATTGTTGGCGTGCAGCTGCCCTGTGTGTTTGGCAAAGCGCTGGAGGCGCTGGATGCAGCCCTGCAGCAGCACCAGCCCAGCCTGGTGATTGCGCTGGGCCTGGCCGGCGGCCGCACGGCGATGTCGATCGAGCGCGTGGCCATCAATGTCGATGATGCCCGCATCGCCGACAACGCCGGCCAGCAACCCGTCGATGTGGCAGTGGCCACCGATGGCCCAGCGGCCTATTTTGCGCGCCTGCCCATCAAGCAGGCCGTGGCTGCGATGCGCGCAGCCGGGGTGCCTGCCGAGGTGAGCAACACCGCCGGCACCTTTGTCTGCAACCATGTCTTCTACGGTCTGATGCACCGCCTGAACACGGTGCCCGCCTGGGCACAGACGCGCGGCGGCTTTGTGCATGTGCCCTACCTGCCCGAGATGGCAGCGGCACTGCCAGGCGCCCCGAGCATGGCGGTGGAGACGCAGTGCAAGGGTATTGAAGCGCTGATTGCGGCCGTGCTGCGGCATGATCCAGAACAGCAGGATCTGCAGCTGAGCGCAGGCCAACTCCACTGAAATTCATAAGAAAGGTAGCACCATGTCCCTCACCATGGATTTGAACAGCGATCTGGGCGAGAGCCTGGGTGCATGGACCATGGGCGACGATGCGTCCATGCTGTCCATCGTCAGCAGCGCCAACGTGGCCTGCGGTTTTCATGCAGGCGATCCGGCTGGCATTCTCGATACCTTGAAAAAAGCCAAGGCCAACAACGTCGTGGTCGGTGCCCATGTGGCCTACCGCGACCTGGTCGGTTTTGGCCGCCGCAACATGGACGTGGCCCATGCCGACCTGGTGAGCGATGTGATCTACCAGATTGGCGCGCTGCAAGGCCTGGCCGCTGCGGCAGGCACCACGGTGCGCTATGTCAAACCCCATGGCGCGCTGTACAACACCATTGCGCAGGACCGCCGCCAGGCCGCTGCCGTGATCGAGGCCATGCAGGCCGTGGGCGGCCAGCTGGCGCTGGTGGTGCTGGCCGGCTCGCCACTGATGCAATGGGCGCGTGAAGCGGGCCTGACGGTGATCGCCGAGGCCTTTGCCGACCGTGGCTACACCCCGCAAGGCACCTTGGTATCGCGCCGCGAGCCAGGCGCTGTGCTGCACGACCCGGAGATGGTTGCCCAGCGCATGCTGCAGCTGGTGCAGCAAGGCACGGTGCAGGCCAATGATGGCTCCGTGGTTGAGGTGCAGGCCGATTCCATCTGCGTGCACGGCGACAGCCCCGGCGCGGTGGCCATGGCCAAGGCGGTGCGCGAGCACCTGCAGGCGGCCGGCGTGCAGATCCGCTCCTTCATGGACAAGGCGGGCGCATGAGCGACGAACGCACGATGCGCTTTCTGCCCGTGAGCGACCAGAGCATGCTGGTGGAGCTGCAGGACCTGGAGCACACCTTGGACCTGTTGGCCGCACTGCAGGCCGAGCTGCCCGCTGGCGTGCAGGAGCTGGTGCCCGCTGCGCGCACCATCCTTATCTCGTTCGACCGCTGGCAGACCAGCGCTGCCGATCTGCAGCGCCATATGGCCGCACTGCGCCTGGGCCGCCAGGCCCGCAGCGCCGGCCAGCGTGTCGAGATTGCCGTGCACTACGACGGCGAGGACCTGGCCGATGTGGCGCAGATCCTGGGCATTGATGTGCCCGAGTTGATTCGCCGCCACAGCGGTAGCGATTACAGCGTGGCCTTTTGCGGCTTTGCGCCCGGCTTTGCCTACCTGACCGGTGGCGACCCGAGCCTGAACGTGCCGCGCCGCAGCACGCCGCGCACCAAGGTGCCTGCGGGCTCGGTGGCGATTGCCGGCACCTTCAGTGCCGTCTACCCCAATGACACCCCCGGCGGCTGGCAGCTGCTGGGCCGCACCGAGGTGCCCATGTGGGACCTGCTGCGCAACCCGCCTGCCTTGCTGCAGCCGGGCATGCTGGTGCGTTTTGTCGATGCCAGCACCGCGGCTGGCCAGGCCTTGCTCCAGCAGCAATCTGCGGCGCAGGCCCAGGCCCCCGCAGCAGCCGAGCACACCGGCGCAGGCATGCGTGTGCGTGCCACCGGCTTGCAGACCCTGGTGCAGGACGCTGGCCGTGCCGGCCAGGCGGGCCAGGGCGTATCGGCCGCCGGTGCGCTGGACCAGGGCGCGATGCGCCGTGCCAACCGCTTGGTGGGCAACGATGCGCGCCAATCGGTGCTGGAATCCGTTGCCGCAGGCCTGCAGCTGCAAAGCCTGGGCGCCACCGTGGTAGCCGTTACTGGCGCCACCGGCCCCCTGACCGTGCGCAGCGCCAGCGGCGCTGCCTGGCAGGCCGAACGCAATGCGGCCATTGCCTTGAACGATGGCGATGTGATCCAGCTGGGTGAGCCCGACAGCGGCGTGCGCAGCTATGTGGCAGTGCGCGGCGGCTGGCTGGTGGAGCCCGTGCTGGGCAGCACCAGCACCGACACCCTGGCCCGCATCGGCCCTGCCGCCTTGACCACCGGCCAGACCCTGGCCGTGGGCGATGCACGCGATGCTGCTGCAGTGCAAGCCCCTGATCTGAACCCGCCTGCACTGCCCAAGGCCGGTGAGACGGTGGTGCTCGATGTCGTCATGGGCCCGCGTACCGACTGGTTCACCCCAGAGGCGGTGGCCCTGTTTGCCGCGCAGCGCTGGCAGGTCACCCCCCAGTCCAACCGCGTGGGCTTGCGCCTGGCCGGTGAAGAGGCACTGGTGCGCAGCCAAACCCAGGAGCTGCCCAGCGAGGGCACGGCCCTGGGCGCCATCCAGGTGCCCGCCAGTGGCCAGCCCGTGCTGTTCCTGGCCGACCACCCTTTGACCGGCGGTTACCCGGTCATCGCCTGCATTGCCTCCTACCACCTGGACTTGGCCGCGCAAGTGCCCGTCGGTGGCTGGCTGCAATTCCGCCCCCTGGCGCCCTTTGCGGACCTGGTGGGCTGAGTGTTGAACAGGGCGTGCGCGCCCCGTTCTTGAATGGATATAGCTATGAATCAAGTGTTGATTGCAAACCGTGGCGAAAACCGACGCGCAGCGGCGGTTTCTCTACATTGCAGTGCCTGCGCAGCAGGCTGCGGCGATCTCGCTTCCCTGTCGTTGTTTGGTTGCTCGGAGTCTCAGCCATGAAAAAAGTATTGATTGCAAACCGTGGTGAAAACCGACGCGAAGCGGCGGTTTCTCTACATTGCAGTGCCTGCGCAGCAGGCTTCGGCGATCTCGCTTCTCTGTCGTTGTTTGGTTGCTCGGAGTCTCAGCCATGAAAAAAGTATTGATTGCAAACCGTGGCGAGATCGCCGTCCGAATCATCCGTGCCTGCACGGACCACGGTCTGAAGAGCGTGGCGGTGTATGCCGATTCCGATATCGACGCCCTGCATGTGCGCATGGCCGATGAGGCCTATGCGCTCGAAGGCCAGCGCCCGGCAGAGACCTATCTGGACATCGCCAAGCTGATTGCAGTGGCGCAAAAGAGCGGCGCAGATGCGGTGCACCCGGGCTATGGTTTCCTGTCCGAAAACGCCGCCTTCGCGCGCGCCGTGATCGGTGCCGGCCTGACCTGGGTCGGCCCACCGCCTTCGGCCATCGAGCAGCTGGGCGACAAGGTGCAGGCACGCAAGCTGGCGCTGAGCGTGGGTGCCCCGCTGGTGGCAGGCACGCCTGAGCCGGTCAAAGACGTCTCCGAAGTGCATGCCTTTGCACGCGACCATGGTCTGCCGATTGCGGTCAAGGCCGCGTTCGGCGGTGGTGGCCGTGGCATCAAGGTGATCTGGAAGGCCGAGGACATCGACGAGCTGTATGGCGCAGCGGTGCGCGAGGCGGTGACCGCCTTTGGCCGTGGCGAGTGCTTTGTCGAGCAGTTCCTGGACAAGCCCCGCCACATCGAAGCCCAGGTGATGGCCGACCAGCACGGCAATGTGCGGGTGCTCGGCACGCGTGACTGCTCCTTGCAGCGCCGCAACCAGAAGCTGGTCGAAGAAGCACCAGCGCCTTTCCTGACCGATGCGCAGCGCGAGCGCATCCACCAATCTGCCCGCGAGATCTGCCAGGCCGCTGGCTATGTGGGCGCCGGCACGGTGGAATACCTGCTGAGCCAAGGCGGCGCGATTTCGTTCCTGGAGGTCAACACCCGCTTGCAGGTGGAGCATCCCGTGACCGAAGAGACCACCGGTACCGACCTGGTGCGCCTGCAGTTCCGCGTGGCCGAAGGCGAAGTGCTGGCCGGCACCACGGTGCCCGCACCCCATGGCCATGCCTTTGAGTTCCGCATCAACGCCGAAGACGTGGGCCGTGGCTTCCTGCCCGCCCCCGGTCTGGTGACCCGCTTCGAGGCTCCATCGGGCCCCGGCGTGCGCGTCGACAGCGGTGTGGAATCGGGCTCGCAAGTGGCGGGCCAGTTCGATTCCATGCTGGCCAAGCTGATCGTCTGGGGCCCCACCCGCGAAGTGGCCGTGCAACGCGCACGCCGCGCGCTCAAGGAGTTCAAGATCGAAGGCGTGCCGACCGTGCTGCCGTTCCACGAAGCGGTGATGGCGCATGCCGACTTCATCAACGGCCAGCACTTTGGTGTGCACACCCGCTGGATCGAAACCGAGCTGATGCCCCAATGGGATGCCCAGCCCGAAACCCGTCCCCAGCCTGCCGCCACCGCTGGCCTGCAACGCGTCGCCATCGAGCTCGACGGCCGCCGTGTGATGCTGGGCCTGCCCGCCTCCCTGCTGTCCGGCCTGTCGGCCCCCGGCGCTGCCCCAGCGCCTGTGGAAGCAGCTGTGGACGAGAAGGCCGTGACCGCCGCCTCTGCCGGCACCCTCACGACCTGGAAGGTCGCTGACGGCGCCACCGTGCAAGAGGGCGAGCTGATCGCCGTGATGGAAGCCATGAAGATGGAAATGCAGATCAACGCCCCGCGCGCCGGCCGCATCAGCCTGAAGGTGGAAGCGGGCAGCTACCAGGCCGCTGGCGCAGTGATTGCGCGTATCGACTAAGCCGTCTTTTTGACGGTAGCCAAGAGCCGCGCAGCCTTTGGGTTGCGCGGCTTTTTTGTTGGGCTAGGGGATCCGGGATGGGCTGTCCGCATCACGGATCCCTGGAGCGGAAATCTCCACCACATCCCCCCGGCTGCCCGTCGCCAGCTCATGGTAGATGTCGTAGAGGTACTGACCCAGATCGCTCGCGGGCAGATCAGCGGGTACCGCCAGTTGAACCGGAGCGCGTTTGCCGTCCTGCCCGACGGCATAGCAGCGCCAGCCGCTAGGGCAGGGCTCCAGATCGAGGATGCGGCCAAAGACGTTAAAGCGGTGTCGGGGCATGGGCAAGCAACGCGATAGGGTGGTGGTGGCACCAGCCTAACCGAGGTCGCGCAGGCGCTGGTCACTACGGGGTACTTGCAGCCTGCGCCCGGGTGCCGCATGGCGTGGTGCAAGGGCCTAGCGCTGCTCGCCTTCCTGCCTGGCAAACACCCGGCTGAGCTGTTGTCGCTGGATACGGCGGTGGATGGTCGAACGGTTCACGCCCAGCAGGCGGGCGGCTTCGGAGACATTGCCCTGGCATTGGGCGAGTACCTGTTCCAGCGTGGCGGAAGGCATGGCATTGCCGTCGCATGCGGCGCCTGCCAAGGCTGTATCGCCAACCGCGTCCTGCCCCTGCGCCACAGCAGGGCTGCGCTGCAGCGCATCGGGCAGGTGCTCCAGGTCGATCTGTTGCTCGGCCAGCGCGGCGGCATAGCGCAGCGCATTGTGCAGCTCGCGCAGATTGCCGGGCCAGCGGTGGGCGCGCAGGGCGGCCTGTGCCGGCCCGCTCAGGCGCAGGCTGCAGCCCATGGCGGCGAGCATGTGCTCGGCCAGGGCCAGCAGGTCGCTGCGCTCGCGCAAGGCGGGCAGCTGCAGCTCGGCGGCGTTCAGGCGGTAGAGCAGGTCGGCGCGGAACTGGCCACTGTGCACCAGCTCGGCCAGCGGGCGGTGCGATGCGGAGATGACCCGGATATCGACCTTCTGTGGCGCACGCGCGCCCAAGGGCGTGATCTCCGACTCGGACAGCACGCGCAGCAGCTTGGCCTGCAGGGCCAGCGGCATGTCGCCGATTTCATCGAGGAAGAGGCTGCCCTGGTGTGCGGCCTCGACCAGGCCGGCGCGGCCTTTGTGCGCGCCGCCCGTCCAGGTGCCGGGCAGGTAGCCAAACAGCTCGCTCTCCAGCAGCGCCTCGGGGATGGCGGCGCAGTTGATGGCGACAAAGGCACCGCTGCGGCCGCTGGCGGCATGCAGCGCGCGGGCCAGAAACTCCTTGCCGCTGCCGGTCTCGCCCTGCAGCAGCACGGGCAGATCTTGCGGCGCCAGCCGGGCCGCCTTGTGCAGCACCTGGCCCATGGCGGCATCGCCGGTGTTCAGCGCCTGCAGCGGCGCGGGCAGGCTGGGGCGTGGGCTGGCCTGTGCGCTGCTGCGCGGCTGGGGTGGCAGCGCATGGGCAAACCAGATGCTGCCATCGCGGGCGCGCAAGATGCGCTCTTGCGCGGGGCGGTTGCGCATCAGCTGCGGCAGGGCCTGCAGGTCGGTGTCAAAAAAACGGCCCAGCGGCTGGCCGGTCAGCAGCGGTTGCTGGCGCCAGTTCAGCCCGGCGATGGAGGCCAGCATGCGGCTGGCGGCGTGGGTCATTGCGCGGATGCGGCCGCGCGCATCGATGCTGAGAGCCGCATCGGCATCGACATCGAGAAAATCCGGCGACTGCGCCAGGCGCAGCACCCAGTCGCTGCCCGATTGGGCCATCAAATTGGCCAGCTCTACCCGGCGCACGGCGGCGGTGACCAGGTGCAGCGCCATCTGCTGGCTGGCGCGGGCGGCGGGCGAGCGCAGCAGGGACAGATCCAGCACCGCAGCGAGTTGGCCTTGCAGATCGTAGATGGGCGCGGCGGTGCAGGACAGGCGCGTATGGGTGAAGTCGAAATGGTCGCTCTGGTGCACCGTCAGCGCCTCGCCGGTGGCCAGGCACGTGCCGACGGCCGAGGTGCCGGCAACATCCTCGCGCCACTGCGCGCCCAGGTAGAGGCCCGCGCTGCGCAGGTCGCTGGCATCGCTGTCATGGCCCAGAAAATCCACCGCCACGCCATGGCGGTCGGCCAGCAGCAATACATAGTCCAGCCCCTTGAGCTGTTGGTAGAGGCGCTCCAGCCCGCTGCGGGCAATGCGGATCAGCGATTCGGACTCTTCGCGGTGGGCGCGCAGCTGGCCGGCGGGCACGATATGGGCTTCGCTGGTGCGGCTCGGGTCGAGCCGGTGCTGGTCGATGCAGCGGCGCCAGCTGCCCAGCACAGCCCGGTCGCGCGCCTCCCCTTGCAGCGGGTAGCCCATGCCAAAGGCTTCGAGCTCCTGGACATGGGCGGTATAGCTGTGGATGGGCATGGCGGGTCTCCTGCAATCACCGGGCTGATTCTGTGCCCGCACCCTGGTGCTGCCAATCAGGCTTACCCGCAACAGATGCTGCAGTGCAAAAGGGCGCATGCAACAGGTGTTGCATCGGCTGCGGCAGTGCGCGCGCCAGCCCGCTGCTGGCAAACCCGCAGCGCGCGGCGCTGCTCTAAGGAGGTTGCAGTGCAGCATGGCCGCTTGGCATGGGGCTTGCAAAAACGCTGACGCTGCGGCCGCAGAGCCGCTGCGATACCGCCCAAAAAAGGAGACAAGCCATGACCACCGCTACTGCCACCCCGATGGCCACACCCACGGCTGCGGGCACACCCGCCGCCCGTGCCCAGGCCCTGCTGGACCAGCTCAACCAGGCGCTGGCCACCCGCGATTTTGCGGCGGCCAGCCAGCTGTTTGCCCAAGACTGCTTCTGGCGCGACTTGGTACTGCTGACCTGGAACCTCAAGACCTGCGAAGGCCCGGCGCAGGTGGCCGACATGCTGGCCGCGCAGCTGGATGCCGCCGCACCCTTGCTGCTGCAGCTGGACCCGAAGGAAGAGGTGACAGAGGCCGATGGTGTGCTGAGCGCCTGGCTGGTGGTGGATGCGCGCCATGCGCGGGGCCTGGGCCATCTGCGCATCCGCGATGGCCGCATCTGGACCTTGCTGACCACCATCCAGGAGCTCAAGGGCTTTGAAGAGGCGCAAGGGGTGCGCCGCCCGATGGGCGCCGAGCACGGCATACGCCGGGGCCGCAAGACCTGGCTGGACCGCCAGCAGGAAGAGGCCGGGACCCTGGGCGAGAGCCGCCAGCCCTATGTGCTGGTGATTGGCGGTGGCCAGGGCGGTATTGCGCTGGGCGCGCGGCTGCGCCAGCTGGGCGTGTCGCACATCGTCATCGACCGGCAGCCGCGCCCCGGCGACCAATGGCGCAACCGCTACAAATCGCTGTGCCTGCACGACCCGGTTTGGTACGACCACCTGCCCTACATTCCCTTCCCCGAGCACTGGCCGGTGTTCGCACCCAAGGACAAGATTGGCGATTGGCTGGAGATGTACACCCGGGTGATGGAGGTGAACTACTGGTCGTCCACCCAATGCCTGGGCGCCCGCTACGACGAGGCCGCCCAGGAGTGGGAGGTGACGGTGGAGCGCGAGGGCCGCACGATGGTGCTGCGCCCCAAGCAGCTGGTGTTTGCCACCGGCATGTCGGGCAAGGCCAACATCCCCCGCATCGAAGGCCAGGAGCGCTTCCGGGGCGAGCAGCAGCACTCGTCGCAGCATTCGGGGCCCGAGGCCTATGCCGGCAAGAAGGTGGTGGTGATCGGGGCCAACAACTCAGCCCATGACATCTGCGCCGCGCTCTGGGAGCATGGTGCCGATGTAACCATGGTGCAGCGCTCGTCCACGCACATCGTGCGCTCTGATTCGCTGATGGACATTGGCCTGGGCGATCTGTACTCGGAGCGCGCCGTGGCCAGCGGTGTCACCACCAAGAAGGCAGACCTGATCTTTGCCTCGCTGCCCTACCGCATCATGGCCGACTTCCAGGTGCCGCTGTACGACCGCATCCGCGAGCGCGATGCCGAGTTCTACCGCCAGCTCGAAGAGGCGGGTTTCATGCTGGACTTTGGCGATGACGAATCGGGCCTGTTCATGAAGTACCTGCGCCGCGCCTCGGGCTACTACATCGATGTGGGTGCCTGCGACCTGGTGATCGACGGCAGCATCCAACTGCAGGCGGGCAAGAACAAGGGCATCAGCCATCTCACTGAAAACGCCGTGGTGCTGAGCGATGGCACCGAGCTACCTGCCGACCTGGTGGTCTATGCCACCGGCTATGGCTCGATGAATGGCTGGGTGGCCGACCTCATCAGCCAGGAGGTGGCCGACAGGGTGGGCAAGGTCTGGGGCCTGGGATCGGACACCACCAAGGACCCCGGGCCCTGGGAGGGCGAGCAGCGCAATATGTGGAAGCCCACCCAGCAGCCGCAGCTGTGGTTCCATGGCGGCAACCTGCACCAGTCGCGCCACTATTCGCTGTACCTGGCGCTGCAGCTCAAGGCGCGGCAGGAGGGGCTGGCGACACCGGTCTATGGCCTGCAGCAGGTGCACCATTTGCGCTGATGCGGCTTGGGGCAAAGGATGGGCCGGCGTGGGCGGGGCGCCGCAGATTGTCAGAAATTGGGACCTGGCGCCAGCTATGGCCGATGGCTGACACCGGCTGGCCGCCCTTCAATGCCAGAATTGGGCGATGGTGACACAAGACTCCACGCTCGCCCAACGGGTGCAGCGCAAGCTCAATCCTTTCCGCCCCTTCTACCATGCGGCCGACCAATGGCTGGCAGCCGATGGCCTGCGCATGAGCGCGGCCATGTCGTTCTACGGCATGCTGAGCCTGGCGCCGCTGCTGCTGCTCCTGGTGGGGGTGCTGGGCTGGTGGCTCGATCGCTCCTACATCGAGAGCAACCTGATCCACCAGGTCGAAGACATCATGGGCTCACAGGTGGCCGATGTGGTGCGCGGCGCGCTGTCGAGTGCGCAGACCAAGTCGCAGGGCCTGATTGCCTCGGCGATTGGTTTTGTGATGCTGCTGTCGGGTGCTACCGGGGTGTTTGTGGAGCTGCAGACTTCGCTGGAGCGGCTGTGGAACCATGGCGAGAAGGTTGACAAGAGCGGCACGCCCTGGTGGTATTCGCTGGTGCAGCGGGTGCGGGGCCTGGGCTACATCCTGGTGCTGGGCTTTTTGATGCTGATATCGCTGGTCCTCACCACGATGCTGAGCATGACCACGCGCTGGGCCGGCGCCGTGTTGCATATCGAGGCCCCCGGCATGCTGCTGGGCGTCATCAACGAGACCGTGTCCTTCCTGATCACTGTCACCTTGTTCGTCGGCATGATGCGTATCGGCACGGGCACCAAGCCCCGGCTGCGCTTTCTGATTGCCGGTGCTGCGATTGGCGCCTTCCTCTTCACCATCGGCAAGCAGGTGCTGGCGTGGTATCTGTCCACCGCTGCCGTGGTCTCGGCCTATGGCGCTGCCGGCTCGCTGGTGGTGCTGCTGATGTGGATCTACTTCTCGTCTGCCATCCTGCTGTTTGCAGCGAGCTGTGCACGCTCGCTCAACGGTGCCGATATTGCGCTGCATGGCAAGGGAGGCGGCGCAGCGGAGGCGGACAGCGCACGCCTGCGGCCTGCGGCGGGCGAGGCGGCGACGGTGGATTTTCAGATCTAGAAGACCATCGCACCAACAACAATGCGCCCGAGGGCGCATTGTTTTTTGGGGGAAGGCGGGCCCGCTCTTCAGTGGGCCGGAGCCTTCACATCAAAGCCTTCGGCGCGGGTGTCATGGCGCATGAAGAACACCAGCGCAAACGCGACGACGGCCAACGATGCCAGGAACATGACGGCGTAGACATCGTTGCCCATCCTGTCCTTGAGCGTGCCAAAAATCGTCGGGCCGATGTAGCCACCCAGGTTGCCGATGGAGTTGATCCAGGCGATGCCCGCTGCGGCAGCGGTGCCGCTCAGGAAGGCGGTGGGCAAGGTCCAGAACGTGGGCAGCGCGCTGAAGATGCCAAACGCAGCCAGGGTCACCGCCGCCATCTTGGGCACCGGTGCGGCGGTGTTGGCAGCGATCAGCAGGCCGGCGACGATGCAGGCCAGCGGAATCAGCACAAACCACTTGCGCTCCTTCATGCGGTCGGAGCCGCGCGTCCAGAAGATCATTGCGATGGCGCCGACCAGATAGGGGAAGGCGTTGATGAAGCCGACCTGCACATTGGACAGGCCACCAAAGCCCTTGATGATCTGCGGCAGGAAGAAGCCCAGGCCGTAGAGCGGCACGGTGATGCCCATGTAGACAAAGCCCAGCGCGATCACCTTGGGGTTGAGCAGGGTCTGTTTCCAGGAGATCTTGTGGATGGATTCGCGGTTCTGGCGCTCGGCCGTCAGGGTCTTGGCCAGCCAGGCGCGCTCTTCGTCGGTCAGCCACTTGGCGTCCTGCGGGCCATCGGGCAGGTAGAACAGCACGACGAAGGTCAGGAAGATCGCCGGCAGCGCCTCCAGGATGAACAGCCATTGCCAGCCATGCATGCCGCCCATGCCGTCCATGTCGAGGATGAAGCCGGAGATGGGCGCGCCGATCACCGTGGAGATGGGGATGGCAAACATGAACCAGCCGACGATGCGCGCCCGGTAGGCGGCCGGGAACCACAAGGTGATGTAGAAGATCACGCCGGGGAAAAAGCCCGCCTCGGCAATGCCCAGCAGAAAGCGCACGATGTTGAAGCTGGTGGCACTGTCCACCCAGGCTTGGCCAGCTGACAGCACGCCCCAGCTGAACATGATGCGGGCGATCCACTTGCGGGCGCCAAACTTCTCCAGCGCCAGGTTGCTGGGCACTTCACAGAGAAAGTAGGAGAGGAAGAAGATACCGGCCGCGCTGCCGAACACGGCTGCCGAGAAGCCCAGGTCCTTGGACATGCTGGCCCCGGCAAAGCCGATATTGACGCGGTCGAGGTAGGCGATGAAGTAGCAGACCATGAGCAGCGGCAAGAGCCGCCAGCTGATCTTGGAGATGGTGCGCTGTTCCAGGGTGTCCATGTTGGTCTCCGATGCTGTTATGGGTAGGATGTGCGGTTGGGATGCTTCGCTTTTGATAGCTGTATGTTCAGTCATATCAAAAGCTGGCGCGACTTTTTCGATGGCGGCTGCCATGGCTCGCCGCTATTGTGCGCTGCAGCGTCCGCCGCCGCAATTGCGTCGGAGACAGATGCAAAACGCCCCGCACAGCGCAGGCTGGCGGGGCGTCCGGGTGATCGGGTGGGTGGATCAGGCGGTCTTCATCGAGCCGGTATCCAGGTAGCGCTGGTGCCAGGACAGCGCCTCGGTCAGGATGTGCGGCGTATGCAGGCCGGCCGACTGCTGCATCGCACGGTCCACATAGTCCTGCAGCATGGGGCGGAAGTCCGGGTGCGCGCAGCGCTCGATGATGACCTTGGCGCGCTGCTTGGGCGAGAGGCCGCGCAGATCGGCCAGGCCTTGTTCGGTGACGATGATCTGTGTGTCGTGCTCGGTGTGGTCCACATGCGAGCACATGGGCACGATGCAGGAGATATGGCCGTTCTTGGCCACCGAGGGCGTGACGAAGAAGGACAGAAAGCCGTTGCGGGCAAAGTCGCCACTGCCGCCAATACCGTTCATCATGCTCGATCCCATCACATGGGTGGAGTTGATGTTGCCGTAGATGTCGGCCTCGATCATCGAGTTCATCGCGATTACGCCCAGGCGGCGTACCAGCTCGGGGTGGTTGGAGATCTCCTGCGGGCGCAGGATGATGCGGTCGCGGTAGAAGTCGATGTTCTCCTCGAAATCGCGGTAGGCGGCAGACGACAGCGAGATGGAGGTGGCCGAGGCGCGCGCCATCTTGCCGCTGCGCAGCAGGTCAAGCATGCCGTCCTGCAGCACTTCGGTGAAGCCCAGCAGGTTGTCGAAGGGGCCGGTGAGCAGGCCGGCCAGCACCGCATTGGCGACATTGCCCACGCCCGACTGGATCGGCAGCATCTGCTGGGGCAGGCGGCCCATCTTCATCTCGTGCGAGAGAAAGTCGATGATCGAGGCGGCAATGGTGTTGGAGTTGGCATCCGGCGCGGCAAACACATTGTCGCGGTCGCCCTTGTGGGTCTCGACCACGGCGACCACCTTGTCCAGGTCCACCTTCAGGTAGCCCTCGCCGATGCGGTCGTCGGCATGCGTCATGCGGATGGGCACGCGGCGCGGCGGGATCGCCGTGCCGTAGTAGATGTCGTGCATGCCTTCCATTCTGGCGGGCGGCTTGGTGTTCACCTCGAGGATCACCTTGTCCGCAATCTCCAGCCAGGTCTTGTTGTTGCCCACGGCGGTCGACGGGATCAGCAGGCCATCGGCGGTGATGCCCAGCACTTCGACCACGGCCACATGCATGGGGCCCAGAAAGCCGAACCAGGCATGCTGGGCGACGTGGGACAGGTGCATGTCGATGAAGTTGATGTCTCCGGCATTGATGGACTTGCGCGCGATAGGGTCGGTGTTGAAGGGCAGGCGCTGGTCGATGGCACCGGCCTCGGCCAGCACGCCATCGCATTCCGCAGCGGTGGAGGCGCCCGTCCACACATTGATCTTGTAGGGCCGGCCTGCGGCATGCTCGGCCTTGGCATGGCTGGCAATGGCCTGGGGCAGGGCCTTGGGGTAGCCTGCGCCGGTGAAACCGCTCATGCCCACATTGGCGCCGGCGGGGATCAGGGCAGCCGCGTCGGCTGCGGACATGATGCGGGAGTGCAGCGCGCTGCAGCGCACACGGTCATTCAACGACATGGGGGAGACTCCAGGGAGATGTTTTCGTTATTGTCTACAGATGCAGCCCAGCGGCATAGGCCGGGCGGCGAGGCGGGCAAATCTTAGCAGTCGTTGCATCCGAAACCATTGAGAATCCGGGAATACCCGATTGTGGATAAGTGCTACTGCACTGGCAATTTATTGTTGCACTGCAACAATTTAGCGCATAAAAAAGCCCGGGACAACCGGGCTGGGGGGAAGGGCTGGCGAGCTGCTCAGCGCTTGTCGCTGCGGTTGAGCAGTTGGTAGAGGATGATGGCGCCGAAGGTTGCGGTCCCGATGCCGCCCAGCGCAAAGCTGCCGAACTTCAGGGTGAAGTCCCCGGTACCGATGATCAGGGTGATGGCGGCCACGATCAGGTTCTTGTTCTGCGAGAAATCCACCTTGTTTTCCACCCAGATCTTGGCGCCGGCCACGGCAATCAGGCCGAACACCACGATGGACACACCGCCCATGACGGGCAGCGGGATCGCCTGGATCAGTGCGCCGAACTTGGGCGAAAAGCCCAGCAGCAGCGCAATCAGGCCGGCCACCATGAAGACAGCGGTCGAGTAGATGCGCGTTGCGGCCATTACGCCGATGTTTTCGGCATAGGTGGTCACACCCGTGCCGCCCACGCCGCCGCTGACCATGGTCGCCACGCCGTCGCCGATGAAGGCCCGGCCCATGTACTGGTCCAGGTTGCGGCCGGTCATGGCCGTCACGGCCTTGATGTGACCGAGGTTCTCGGCCACCAGGATGATCACGATCGGGGCGATCAGCACCATGGCTTGGGGGCTGAACTGCGGTGCCGAGAAATTGGGCATGCCGATCCAGGCGGCCGAGGCCAGGCCCGACAGATCCACCGGCTTGCCCAGGCCCATGCCATTGGTCAGGATGGCGTAGATGATGGCCGCTGCAATCAGGCCCACCAGGATCAGCAGACGCTGCACCATGCCCCGGGTGAGCACGGCCACCATGCCGACACAGACAAAGGTCATCGCCTGCATCCAGCTCTCGAAGTTGTTGCTGGCCATGTTTTTGACCGGAACGCTGGCCAGGTTCAGGCCGATCACGGCCACGATGGCGCCGGTCACCACCGGGGGCATGAAGCGCTCGATCCAGCCCGTGCCCACCGCTTGCACGATAAAGCCGATCAAGGTGTAGAGCAGGCCGCAGGCAATGATGCCGCCCAGCGCCATGCCAATGTTGGCATTGGGCCCGGAGCCGGTATAGCCGGTGGCGGCAATCACCACGCCGATGAAGGCAAAGCTCGATCCCAGGTAGCTGGGCACGCGGCCGCCAGTGATCAGAAAGAAGATCAATGTGCCGACACCACTCATCAAAATGGCGACATTTGGATCAAAACCCATCAGAATGGGCGCCAGAATGGTCGAGCCAAACATGGCGATGACATGCTGCACCCCCATGATCGAGGTTTGTGGCCAGGGCAGGCGCTCATCGGGCGCGACGACATCGTCAGCGCCCGGGCGCACTTCACGCCAGCGGGGAAGGAAGGAATCAGACATGGTTTGGGCAGGCCGCAGGCAGGGCTGCACCGGGAGGGGCAGTTGCAGGCGCGCAAGAGAAAAGGTGCTGCATCATAGTGAATTTGGCAATCCTTGTAGAGAGAGGGAAACTCTCTAACCTGGAAGGATGCAGAACCACAGAACCCCCGGTGCAGAGGCTGGCACACCAGGTGTGGCGCTGCGGCACTGGCCTGACGGGCCATTCCAATAGATAATCGCAATCATATTGAGAACAAATACAACAAGTTGCCTGCAACAACTTGTTGTCTAGGGAGAGGGATTCTATGAACTGTGTGCAATGTGGCGAGGCATTGGCCGCCGGCGCCAAATTCTGTCGAAAATGCGGCTCCAAGGTTCAGACCGTGCCGACCTCCGATGGCCTGGCCAGCGCCCGGGCGGTGCCAGCCGCGCCGGTGGCGGCCTATGCCACCTGCCCCGATTGCGGCGCGCTGTGCAAGGGCCAGGCGCTGTTTTGCAAACAATGTGGGTGCCGTTTCGAAGAGACGCCCGGCTTTCAGGACACGGCCCCGGAATGGGATGCCCCGCTGAACGTGGCCGAGGAAAAGGCCATTCTGGTCTTTGGCAATGTGCAGGACAGCTCCGGACCCCCATCCAGCTTGCCCGGTGAGCGCATCCAGACCAGCGCCGCGATGGTGATTGGCGGCGCGGCGGGCAGCTCGGCTGCAGCCGTGCCCGCCCCCGCATTGCGCGAGCCCGAGTCCCCGCTGTGGGAGAGCGATGCCGCTGCCAAGCGTGCCCCGCCAGCCACCCCCGACCCCAGCCTGCGCCCACGTGCCAGCGCCCAAGCGCGCAACCCCATGCCCGAAGCCCCTGTGCCCCAAAGCGGCCAGGGGCTGCGCATCGTGCTGGCGCTGCTGGGCCTGGCAGTGCTGGCCGGTGCTGGTGCCTGGTGGTGGACGAGCCAGCAAGGCCGCGCGGCACCGGGCACGGTAGCTGCGCCCAGTGTCTCCGCCCCCGCAGACATTGCCGCACCGGTAGAGGCAGATGCCGCAGCCGTGCCGGTGGAAGCTGCCGCACCTGCGATGGTCGCGACCGATGCCGCCCTGGCCCCGAATGAAACGCTGGTCGCCCCGGCCGCCGCTGAAGATGCAGTCGCTGCGGCCGTGGCCGTGGAAGAAGCGCCCGCCCCAGCAGCCGCACCAGCCCGCCCGGCGGCGGTGCGCAAGCCGGTGCGTAAACAGACCTTGGATGATTTGCTGAATTGAAGGAGAGCATTGTGAAGCTGTTGATGAAAATGTCCGCCCTGGTGTCGGTGCTCGCGCTGGCGGGCTGTGCTGCCCCACCACCCGAACCCGCACCCGCTCCCGCGCCGGCTGTACCGGTGCAGGTCGAATGCGGTATCGCATCGCCCCCCGGCTGCCGTGAGCCGGCTGTGCCCCCAGCGCTGGTGACCTGGGAGCAGAAGATGAAGGGCGAGGTCGACCAGGCCGAGGCGCTGCGCGTTCGCGCGGTCGAGGCCATGTCGGCGCTGCCGGTCAAGCAGCGCATTACCGGCAGCAAGACCACCACTACCGAGCAGGTCTTTAGCTCCAGCCAGTCGCCTGCCACACGTGGCATGCCGGTGCTCGATTCGGTGTCGCTGGATCTGCCCTGGGCCGCCAAGTCGCGCCAGGAGCACAAGGATGCGATGGTCGCCATCAAGGACATCGCCACGATGATGGCCGACAACCGCGGCGGCGCCACGATCTTTGTCACCGTCTCGCCGCGTGATCTGCGTGCCAAAAAGGTGAACACCAATTCCGGCACCGCGCCCACCGAGGCTGGCAACCCGGTCGAGGTCAAGAAATCGGCCGACAAGAATGTGCCGCCCGGTATCGAGCACTTTGTGATCCAGGCCAAACCCTGGCCCGGCCGCATCGACTGAGCACGCGGCTCGCACCCCTTAGCTGCCATGCGCGCCCCTGCGGGGGCGGTGGCACATCTACACGGTAACCACGACGAAGGAATCGCAGATGTCTTCTCCCAAATCGATGCTGAAGTCCATTGACTTTGGCCAACTGATGCGTGCGGCCGAGGGGCTGACCCAATGGCGCGTGCTCGGCCTGTCGTTTCTGACCTGGCTGGCCGGCGGCCTGGTGATGGTGGGCGGCCAGATGCTGGCCACCCGCGCGGGCAGCATGCTGCTGGCGCTGCTGTTCCTGATCATTGCCTCGGTGGTGTTCTCGGCTGGCATGTCGGCCGTGGGCATCCTGCTGCAGGACAAGGCCAAGGATGTGGAGCAGCGCAGCATGTCGGCCGCCATCCGGGCCGGCCTGCTGTGTGTGCCACGCTTCATCATGTTTGGGCTGCTGGTGCTGGCCGTGGTGCTGGGCCTGTGCCTGGTGGCGGCCATTGTCTACTTCGTCTGCAAGATTCCCTTCATCGGGCCGATCCTGCTGTTCTTTGCCCACCCGGTGATGGTGATCGCCGCCTCGGTGTTCTTCATCGCGCTGTACTGGGTGGCTGCGCCGCTGCTGGCGCCCGCCATCTGGGACGGCCGCTCGCTGCGCCGCGCGGTATCGCTGGTGCTGGCGGTGGTGCGCACGCGCCTGGTACCGCTGGTGCTGATGCTGCTGGCGCTCTACATCGTCATCACCGTCATCACCTTGGTGGTGTTCACCGGCTTCATCCCCGGTTTTGCCTACATGACGGCCATTGCCAGCGGCGTGATTGGCCCGAGCATGATGGCCTCGATGGGTGGCATGGGCAACTCTGCCGCCTTTGGCGCGATGGCTGGCAGTGGCCATATGCTGGCCGGCACCCTGTCGACCGTGATCCTGTTTGCCGTGCTGATGGCGCTGACCATGCAGGTGATGATCATGGGCGTGAACATCATTTACCTGATGGTCACCGATGGCCTCGATGAGCAAGGCACCGAAGAGAGCCTGCAGGCCGGCATTGACCTGGCCCGCGAAAAGGCCCGTCAGGCCCAGGGCATGGCCCGCGAAGCAGCTGACAAGGTGCGCCACGCCACCCATATGGACGGCCATGGCCACCAGGGTACTGCTGCACGTCCTCCGGCAGCGCCTGTAGCACCGGTAGCACCGCTGAACGATATCTTTGCCCCGGCGCCTGCGCCCGTGGCTCCCGTTGCTCCCGTTGCTCCCGTTGCTCCCGTGGGTTCTGCCCCTGCAACGGCGCCGGTGGTTGCGCCAGTACCGCCTGCTTCGGTGCCGCCAATCTCTGTGGCTCCAGCACCCGTGGTGCCACCTGCGCCCGCACAGCCTCCGGTGGCGACAACGCCAGCCACCGGCCTGGGTGCAGCAGCAGTCGGTGGAGCGGCCGCATCGGCCTTGCCACCCACGGCTGCGCCAGCGGCACCCACGGCCTCCGAGCCCCTGCTGCGCTGCCGCAGCTGCTTTGAAGTGGTGGCGGCCGACGATGTCTTCTGCGGACACTGCGGTTTCCAGCTCAAGCCCTGACGGGTTGTGGCATTCTTCCAGGGCGCGCAAGCGCCCTTTTTCATGGCACTCTGTATCCGCCAGTCAGCGCCGGCTGATTGGTAAAAGAGTGTTGTCAATCCGGGCAAAACGGCATACGGCTGCGGCGGTTCACGTCAAGCAGGTTACACTTTGCCGATTCATGTCCAATAAGTAGATCGGCTTATAACCATGTCAGGTGAAACGACCCAGCGCAGCGGTTTCGATATGAAAAGCGCCCAGTTGCCGGTGGTTGCGTTTGCTCTGCGTTCAGCTGACCTGGAGCAGTTGGCGCAAGAGTTTGCCGAGCGTTTTGGCAGCGATTCGGCCTTCTTCGACCATGACCCGGTGCTGGTCGATCTGGCGCAGCTGCGCGAGGCTGGTGAGGACATCGACTTTGTCGCCCTGGTGGCCTTGCTGCGCCAATACCGCACCACGCCGGTGGCGGTGCGCGGCGGCAGTGAGGCACAAATGGCCAGCGCCTACGCGGCGGGCCTGATCGCTGCGCCCGAGGCACCGCCCGCGCGCAAGGCGGCCGAGCCCGAGGTGCGCGAGGTCGAAGTCGAGGTCATCAAGGAAGTGCAGTTGCCGTCCAAGACCACCTTGCGGGTCGACAAACCCATGCGCTCGGGCCAGCAGGTCTATGCCTCGGGCAGCGATGTGATCGTCAATGCCGTCGTCAGCTTTGGCGCCGAGGTGATTGCCGATGGCAACGTCCATGTCTACGGCCCCCTGCGTGGCAGGGCCGTTGCCGGTGCCCGTGGGGACAAGAGCGCACGTATTTATTGCACCTGTTTCGAGCCGCAGCTGGTGTCCATCGCGGGCATCTACCGTACGGTCGAGTCGGATTGGCCCGCCGAGCTGTCGGGCAAGGCTGCCGTAGTGCGGCTTGAAGGTGAGAAACTGCTGATAGAACCGCTGTGACAGGCACCAAGGGACAGCCCGAACAGGGCTTTGGACATTTGAGGACGTAAAGGGATCGGATCGAAAGATGGCAAAAATCGTCGTTGTAACTTCCGGCAAGGGCGGAGTTGGAAAAACTACCACCAGTGCAAGCTTTGCGGCCGGACTGGCACTGAGCGGCCACAAAACTGCGGTGATCGACTTTGACGTCGGCCTGCGCAATCTGGACCTGATCATGGGCTGCGAGCGCCGTGTGGTCTATGACCTGATCAATGTGATCCAGGGTGAGGCCAACCTCAACCAGGCGCTGATCAAGGACAAGCAACTGGAAAATCTCTACATCCTGGCCGCCTCGCAAACGCGCGACAAGGATGCGCTGACGCAGGACGGGGTCGAGAAGATCCTCAAGGACCTGGCGGCGATGGACTTTGACTACATCGTCTGCGACTCGCCCGCCGGTATCGAGAGCGGCGCGCTGATGGCGATGCACTTTGCCGACGAGGCACTGGTGGTCACCAACCCCGAGGTGTCGTCCGTGCGTGACTCGGACCGCATCCTGGGCATGCTCAGCTCCAAGACCAAGCGTGCCGTCGATGGCGGCGATCCTATCAAGGAACACCTGCTGATCACGCGCTACAACCCCAACCGGGTGCAGGACGGCCAGATGCTGTCGCTGGAAGACATCCAGGACATTCTGCGCATTCCGCTGATCGGTGTGATTCCCGAGTCGGAATCGGTGCTGCAGGCCTCCAACCAGGGCACCCCTGCGATCAACCTGAGCCAGACCGATGTGTCCGAAGCCTACAAGGATGTGGTGGCACGCTTTTTGGGTGAAGACAAGCCGATGCGCTTTACCGATGCGCAGAAGCCTGGTTTCTTCAAACGCATTTTTGGGAGGTAAGTTCAATGTCCTTGCTGTCCCTGTTCTTGGGTGAAAAGAAGAAGACCGCGTCGGTCGCCAAGGAGCGGCTGCAGATTATTTTGGCGCGGGAGCGCACTGGGCGTAGCAACAACCAGCCGGACTACCTCCCTGCTCTGCAAAAGGAGCTGATGGCTGTCATTGCCAAGTACGTCTCCATCAATCCGGATGACGTCCGAGTAAACCTGGAACGACAAGACAATCTTGAAGTTCTAGAAGTCAAGATCGAGCTGCCAGACAAGTAATTTAGGTCTGAGGTGTTTGTCCGTGGTGCATGTGTGCTGCGGTGAATGCTGGTGATTTTTGGGGCTTTGGCAGTTTTCGTTTTGGGGTGGCGATATGGGCCCGCATGCGTTGTTGTGGCGCCTTGCCATACCGAAGTATTGTCTGCGCCGCCACGCCTAGCCTGCGGGCCCATCTCGCCATTGTGGTGGGTGGCTCGGGCGCTGTGTGCGCTGCTGGGCTTCGTTGTTGAATACCGGAATTACCATTCTGGTTTTGGGTGCAGTTTTACTGCAGCGTTCTTGTCATTGCTTCCTCCAAAAACAAACGCGGCCTTCGGGTCGCGTTTTCGTTGGGGGTAAGTCGGTGGATTTCTGGCGGTTCGTGGATAAGTGGCTGGTTTATCCACAAAACTATGCACAGTCCTGTGCTTTTCCCCTCAGTTATGCACTGGGTTCGGCCGTGTTGTCGTAGGCGTGGGCTTTCCAGTATTTGAAGGTACCTTGGGCGGTGGCCAGGATGCGGCGGTTGGCGTCGTAGATGTTGGCCTGGCAGGTGCAGAGCGAGCGGCCCTGGTTGATGACCCAGCCTTCAGCAACCAGCGGGCCACGGCCAGGGTAGATGAAGCGCGAGGACATCTCTACCGTGACGGCGGTGCTCGACGGTGCGCCGGGGGCGAGCACGGCGGCGCGCGACATCGCCACGTCGAGCAGGGTCATCAGAATGCCGCCATGCGCGGCGGGCAGCTGGTTGCACAGCTCCTCGCGCAGGTCGGGCAGGTGCACGCGCACGATGCCGTCTTCAAAGTTCGGATCCTGGCGGGCGCCGATGAGGCGCAGAAACGGCACGCGGGTGTTGAGGTCCTCGATGCTCAGCTGCTGGCGGGGCGGGGTGGTGCTCATGCGGCGGCCTTGGCTTCGCGCACCATGTTGCGCGCAATGATGATCTGCTGGATCTGCGTCGTGCCCTCATACAGGCGGAACAGCCGCACATCGCGGTAGAAGCGCTCGATGCCGTACTCGGCCATATAGCCCGAGCCGCCGAGGATCTGCACCGCACGGTCGGCCACGCGGCCGCACATCTCGGTGGCAAACATCTTGGCGCTTGATGCCTCGGTCGAAACGTTCTGGCCCGCGTCGCGGCGGCGTGCCGCGTCGATGGTCATGCACTCGGCGGCATAGAGCTCGGCCTGGCTGTCGGCCAGCATGGCCTGCACCAGCTGGAAGTCGCAGATCGCCTGGCCAAACTGCTTGCGCTCCAGCGCGTACTGCAGCGCGTCGCGCAGGATGCGCTTGGCGCAGCCCACGGCTACGGCGGCGATGTGGATACGGCCTTTTTCCAGCACCTTCATCGCGGTCTTGAAGCCCCGCCCCTCCTGCAGGCCGATCAGGTTGGCAGCGGGCACCTTGACGTTGTCAAAGATCACATCGCAGGTGTGGGCGCCGCGCTGGCCCATCTTCTTGTCGTACTTGCCAAAGCTGATGCCCGGGCTCTTGGCATCGACGATGAAGGAGGACACGCCGCCGGCGCCCTTGTCAGCCGGATTGGTGCGCGCCATCAGGGTGAACATGCCGGCATGGGGCGCATTGGTGATGAAGCGCTTGGTGCCGTTGACGATGTAGTGGTCGCCCTGCCTGACGGCAGTGGTGCGCAAGGAGGCCGCGTCCGAGCCGGCTTCGGGCTCGGTCAGCGCGAACGAGGCGATCACCTCGCCGGTGGCCAGGCGCGGCAGCCATTCGGCCTTCTGGGCATCGGTGCCATCCATCAGGATGCCTTGCGAGCCGATGCCCACCGTGGTGCCGATCACCGATCGGAAGGCGGGCGAGGTCTGGCACAGCTCCAGCAGCACATGCACTTCCTCCTCCATCGTCAGCTCCAGGCCGCCAAATGCTTCAGGGATGGTCAGGCCGAACAGGCCCAGATCGCGCATCTCCTGCACGATGGCTTCGGGGATCTCGTCGGTTTCGGCGACTTCGTTCTCGGCGGGCACCAGGCGCTCGCGCACAAAGCGGCGCACGCTGTCGAGCAGCGCGTCCAGGGTTTCTTGGTCTCGGATCATGGAATGTTCTCTGTTGCAGGGCTTTAGAGCGTTGCCGCCGTGCCCAAAATCGCCGTGGCCTGGCTGGACAGGGTGCCGCCATTGCCATGGGCCAGTGCCAGCTGGGCGCCGGCCACCTGGCGCTCGCCGCAGTTGCCGCGCAGCTGACGCACCGCCTCGATCAGCGCAAAGATGCCGTACATGCCCGGGTGTACGCAGGACAGGCCGCCGCCATTGGTGTTGACCGGCAGGCTGCCGCCCGGTGCAATCGCGCCGCTGGCGACAAAGGCACCGGCCTCGCCCTTTTTGACAAAGCCCAGGTCTTCCAGGAAGAGCAGGGTGTTGATGGTGAAGGCGTCGTAGAGCTCGACCACATCCATGTCTTGTGCCGTCAGGCCCGCCATCGCAAAGGCCTGCGCACCCGACTGGCTGGCAGCGGTGACGGTGAGGTCGGGCATCGACGAGATCTGGCGGTTCCAGCAGGCCGTGGCATTGCCCAGCACATAGATGGGCGCGTTCGGGCCGCGCTGCGCGTCTTCTGCGCGGCTGAGCACAAAGGCACCGCCGCCATCGGTCACCAGGCAGCAGTCGCGCACGGTGAATGGGTCGGCCACCATGCGGGCGCCCAGCACCTGCTCGATGGTCAGCGGATCGCGCATGAAGGCCTCGGGGTTCTTCTGCGCCCATTGGCGGGCCGAGACGGCCACGGCTGCGAGCTGCTCGCGCGTGGTGCCGTACTGGTGCATGTGGCGCGCCGCTGCCATCGCATAGGCCGCGACCGGCATCGTGGGCTCGAAGGGGTGCTCAAAGGGCTGCGGGTCCATGAACTTGCGCGCAGCGGTCGATTCTTTGCGGCCAAAGGCGGCCGAGCGCTGGGCGCTGCCGTAGCAGACCAGCACATGCTTGCACTGGCCGGCCTCCAAAGCCATGATCGAGGGCAGCAGGTGGGCGATAAAGCTGGAGCCGCCCACCATGGTGCCGTTGATGTAGTTCGGGTTGATGCCCAGGTGCTCGATCACCGGCATGGGCCACATCGTGGCATTGACGCTGCAGGTGGCCAAGCCATCGATGTCCTGCATCGTCAGGCCGGCATCGGCCACGGCGGCGTGGGCCGCGCGTGCGAGCAGCAGCATGTCGTCCGAGCCTGGGGCTTCGCCGCAGCCATAGGTGGACACGCCGGTGATGGCGGCCTTGCCGCGCAGCGCGCGCAGGCCGCTGCTGGTATGTACTTGTGCCATGTCTTATCCCTCTTGTTATGCGGCTTTGAACACCACCAGGCCCTTGCCGTTGTGCTCGATCACCTCGGCCTGCACGGCCATGCCGATCTTCACATCGGCGGGCGCCATGCCTTCGACGCGGCTCATCATGCGCGGGCCTTCTGCCAGGTCCACCAGCGCGACGTTGTAGTCGCCACCGGCCTCGGCCTTGCGGCGGATCACCGTGGTTGAGTAAACCGTGCCTTTGCCACTGGGTTGCTCCCAGGCCAGCGCATCGCTGCCGCAATGCGGGCACAGCTCACGGGGATAGAAGATGGCCTGGGCGCAGGCCTTGCAGCGCTGAATCTGGAAGCTGCCCGTATCCAATGCAGCCTGGTACTGGCTTGACATCGAGGGTGTCATTGCGGAATCTTTCTGAGGAGATAGCGGATGGTCAAGCATGGCCCTATTGCCTGCTGCACGCAATTATTGGTTGCCGAAGAGGGGGTTTGGCCGCGCTTGACGAACCTGGGTGACAGCAGTTTGATATAGAAAACCATCAGGGTTTTCTAGGCTTTGGCGCAGGCTAAGGTGCTGCTTCGCAAATGCAGAAACCAGGGGGCCAGAAATCTCTAGCATCGTCTGTCAAACGCTTTCTATAAAACCGGAGACAAGACCATGAAAATGACCGCGCTGGCTTTGGCCATGGCCGCATGCTGCACGACGGGCGCGCAAGCGCAGGGCATCTCTGACGACGTCGTCAAGATTGCCGTGCTCAGCGACATGTCCGGCCCCTATGCTGACACCGCAGGGCGCGGCTCGCTGGAGGCCGCGCGCATGGCGGTGGAGGACTTTGGCGGCACGGTCGGGGGCAAGAAGATCGAGGTGGTGTTTGCCGACCACCAGGGCAAGGCCGATGTCGGCGCCAGCCGCGCACGCACCTGGTTCGATACCGATGGCGTGGACGTGGTGGTTGACCTGAACAACTCGGCCGTCGCGATGGCCGTTTACAACCTGGCCAAGGAGCGCAACAAGCTGGTGCTGACCTCGGGCGGCGCATCGGACGCACTGACCAGTGAGGCCTGCATCCCCACCGGCATCCACTACACCTACGACACCTATGCGATGGCCAGCGGCGTGGCCCATGCGATGCTGGAAAAAGGCAAGAAGGACTGGTACATCATGGCGGTGGACTATGCCTTCGGCAAGGCTGGCGCCGAGACGGTCACCAATATCGTCAGCAAGGGCGGCGGCAAGATCGTGGGCCGCACCAACTTCCCGCTCAATGCCAGCGATTTCTCGTCCTTCGTGCTGCAGGCGCAGGAGTCCAAGGCCTCGGTGGTCACCCTGGTGAGCGCGGGCAATGACACCATCAATGCGATCAAGTCGGCCAAGCAGTTTGGCCTGATGCAAAAGCAGACCGTGGCGCCGCAGTTCATGTTCATCCAGGACGTGCATTCGCTGGGCCTCAAGACCGCGCAGGGCCTGACCTTTGCGACCGCCTTCTACTGGGACCGCACCCCCGAGACGCGCGCCTTCTCGCAGCGCTTTTTTGAGCGCATGGGCAAGAAGACCATGCCCTCGATGGTGCATGCCGGCACCTACTCGGCCGTCACCCAGTACCTGAAGGCCGTGGCCGCGATCAAGACCGACGACGGCCCCGCCGTCACCAAGTACCTCAAGTCCAACAAGATCGAGGATTTCTTCAGCCAGAACGGCCATGTGCGTGAGGACGGCCGCATGGTGCACGACCTCTACCTGGTGCAGGTCAAGTCGCCCGAGGAATCCAAAGGCCCTTGGGACTATTACAAGGTGCTGGCCACCATTCCGGGTGACCAGGCGTTCCGGCCCATGGCCGATGGCAAGTGTGGTTTCGTGAAGAAGTAACCACAGACTTATCCACAGGCAACGCGGTCTTCAGCGCTGAAAGACCGCGTTGTGCATTCCAAACCCCCTTGCAGGAGCCCAGCATGTCCCAAGCTTATCCACAGTTGCAACTGTTTATCAACGGCCAATGGCTGTCCGCCGACGGCCGCAAGAGCGAGCCCGTCATCAACCCGCTGGACGAGTCCACGCTGGGCCAGCTGCCCCATGCCAGCCCGGCCGATCTGCAGGCTGCCCTGCAGGCCGCCAACGCCGCGTTTGAAGGCTGGAAGCGCACCTCGCCGCTGGCCCGCTCGGACATCTTGCGCAAGGCCGCCAGCCTGATCCGTGAGCGTGCCGACCACATCGCCCGCTGCATGACCCTGGAGCAGGGCAAGCCCGTGCGCGAAGCCAAGCTGGAAGTGCTGGCCGCCGCCGACACCTACGACTGGTACGCCGAAGAAGGCCGCCGCAACTATGGCCGCCTGGTGCCGGGCAAGACCCCGACCCAGCGCATTGCCGTGCACCATGAGCCCGTCGGCGTCTGCGCCGCCTTTGCGCCCTGGAACTTCCCCGCCATCACGCCCGCGCGCAAGATCGCCGGCGCCCTGGCTGCGGGTTGCACCCTGGTGCTCAAGCCCGCCGAGGAAACCCCCGCCACCGCCCAGGAGCTGGTGCGTGTGCTGCACGATGCCGGCCTGCCCGCCGGTGTGCTGAACATGGTGTTTGGCGTGCCCGCCGAGGTATCGGGCTACCTGCTCGACCAGCCCGAAGTAGCCAAGTTCTCGTTCACCGGCTCCACCGCCGTGGGCAAGATGCTGGCCTCGCATGCCGCCAAGAGCATGAAGCGCGCCACCCTGGAGCTGGGCGGCCATGCGCCGGTCATCGTCTGGAAGGATGCCGATATCAACAAGGCCGCTGACGCCCTGGTCGCCGGCAAGTTCCGCAACGCCGGCCAGGTCTGCATCTCGCCCACGCGCTTCTATGTACACCGCGATGTGTTCGACAGCTTTGTGAGCGCCTTTGTCGAGCGCACCAAGAAGCTCAAGGTCGGCAATGGCCTGGACGAAAGCAGCCAGATGGGCCCGCTGGCCAATCCGCGCCGCATCGAGGCGCTGACCCGCCTGATCGCCGATGCGCAAGAGAAGGGCGCCACCCTGCACACCGGCGGCAAGCGCATGCCCGGCAAGGGCTTCTTCTGGGAGCCCACCGTCATCAGCAACCTGCCTGAAGACGCCGGCCTGATGAACGAGGAGCCCTTTGGCCCCGTCGCGCTGATCAATCCCATCGCCGACATGGACGAAGCCTTGAAGCGCGCCAACCGCCTGCAATACGGCCTGGCCGCCTATGCCTTCACGCAGGACAGCGCCGTGCGCCAGCAGCTCTCCAACGGCGTACAAACCGGCATGCTGGGCATCAACACCTTGAACATCTCCATGGCCGAGGCACCCTTTGGCGGCGTCAAGGAAAGCGGCTGGGGCTCGGAATGCGGTATTGAAGGGCTGCAGGCTTACTGCAATATCAAGCTGGTGAGTGAGGACCAGTAAGACCCACCGGCCCATGGCTGGCCCCTGCTGCGGGGGCCAGCCATGGAACCAAACGCCGCGCCAGGTATTCAGACAGCAGATTCGCCGCTGGTGTGCCTCCACACCAGCGCCTTCTGTCCTTAAAAAATACAACGATGAGCGCAAGTTTGCAGATCGGGCCGTTTTCACTGCCCTGGGGTTTGGTCATTTTGATGCTGGCATGGCTGCTGGCCGATGTGCTGTTGGCGCGCTGGGCGCGGCAGCGGGGACTGTCTACCACGCCGCATGCCTGGCTGCTGCCGCTGCTGGCGCTGGTCGCGGCGCGCCTGGGCTTTGTGGCGCGTTATGCCGATGAGTACCTGGCGCAGCCGCTGTCGCTGTTCAATGTGCGCGATGGGGGCTGGGAGCCCTGGGCGGCGCTGGCGGTGACGGTTGTTTACGTTTGGTGGCTGTGGCTGCGCAAAAAGGCGGTGGTTCAGCCGCTGGCAGGTGCGGCGGCGCTGTTTGCGGTGCTGTGGCTGGGTGGCAATGCCCTGGTCTATCAGTTCTCCTCCAGCGCCAAGGCCTTGCCGCAGCTGTCGCTGGTGGCGTTGGATGCCAAAACCCATGTGCTCGACCAGTTCAAGGGCAAGCCTGTGGTGATCAACCTCTGGGCTAGCTGGTGCACCCCTTGCGTGCGCGAGATGCCCGCGCTGCTGGAGGCGCAAAAGCGCTACCCGCAGGCGCAGTTTCTGTGGGTGAACCAGCAGGAAGCACCCGAGGTGGTGCTCAAGGCCGCACGCGGCTTTGGCCTGCCCGATGGGCAGGTGCTGCTCGACCCGCGCAACAGCATGGGTGAGGTCGCTGGCAGCCGTGCGCTGCCCACCACCTTGTTCTATGACGCGAACGGCCAACTGCAGGGCCAGCGCGTGGGCGAGCTGTCCCACGCCAGCCTGAACGACTTCATGCAGCAGATCGTGCCGGCCAGCGCTAGCGCATTGCGATGACAGCGCGGGCGCGCACGGCGGCTGCGCGCTCGGGTATCGCCGCCTAAATCGTGCTGGCGCGCTATCCTTGGCGGCTGCCCACCCCCATCCCCCACCATGACCGCCAACCGCCCGCCCGTCAGACGCCTGGACACCTATAGCCTGCGGCTGTTCATCGCCGTGGCGCGCTCGGGCTCGATTGCACGGGCTGCGGAGACCGAGCACATTGCGTCATCGGCGCTCAGCCGGCGCCTGTCGGACCTGGAGCATGCCTTTGGCACGGCCTTGCTGGTGCGCTCGCCGCGCGGCGTGGTGCTGACCGAAGCCGGTCGCCGGGTGTTCGAGCGGGGCATGCAGATTGATGAGGAACTGCAAGGCCTGGTGCGCGAGGTGCAGGAGCAGGGCGACGAGGTGCGCGGCACCGTGCGGCTCTACGCCAATATGTCGGCGGTGGTGGGCTTTCTGCCCGAGAAGCTGTCGCAGTTCCGCGCGCGCTATCCGCATGTGCGCATCTCCTTGCACGAGGCCGATACCCGCGAGGTGCTGCGCGCCTGCCTGGATGACCGCGCCGATGTCGGTGTTGGTGTGGCCGTGCCACCGGCCTCGGGGCTGGATGCCTGGTACTTTGCCAGCGATCCGCTGCAGGTGGTGATTCCACCGGGCCATGCGCTGGCTGCGCACGGCGCCGTTGATTTTGCGCAGGTGCTGGCCCATCCCTTGATCGGTGTGCACCAGGGTGGCGCGCTGGACCGCATGCTGCACGAGCGTGCCGAGGCGCTGCAGCAGCGCTTCAACCCCGAGGTCTCGCTCAGCAGCTTTGATGCGGTCTGCCGCATGGTCGAAGCCGGCCTGGGTATTGCCGTTGTGCCGCAAAGCGCAGTCGCGGGCTATGGCGGCTCGGCCGGCTTTGTGCTGCGGCCGCTGGCCGAGCCCTGGGCGCAGCGCGAGCTGCACCTGTATGCCTTGCGGCGCCAGCCGCAGCTGCGCACCACCCAGGCCCTGCTGCAGGTGCTGCAAGGCGGCGCGGAGCAGCTCCCCGGGTAATCCCGGTTATCGATTTTTGCGCTATCCCCTTTGCTGTCTTAGCGCTTCTGGCTGCGCGGCGCCATCGCGATGATGGGGCATGCAAAGCAACCGCCCCACGGCACTCCATTTTTCTCAGCGCATTCTGTACCTGAGCCAGAACCCCGCCTGCGTGCAGCAGGTGCTGGCGGGCGAACAGCTAACCCTGGCGGCGGCGCAGCCGCTGCGCGACGATGTCTCCACCGACGAGATCACGCCGATCGCGATCCTGACGCATTTTGACGATGCGCTGGGCCACTACCCCTACAGCGGCTTCCAGGCCGGCGGTGTGTTCCCGATTGCAGCCGGTGCGATGCGGGGCAGCGGCATCGAGGTTGTGGTCGCTGGCAAGCGCTACGGCAAGGGCTCCTCGCGCGAGCATAGCCCCATGGCTGAAAAGCTGGCCGGCGTGCGGCTGGTGATTGCCGAGAGCTTTGAGCGCATCTACCGGCAGAACGCCGACAACATCGGCCTGATCACCTCGACCGATATGAGCCTGATCCCGCGCATTGCTGCGGGTGAGGCGATTGCCTGGCAGGAGCTGCTGGCCGGGCGCGATGCGCTGGCCGCAGCGATCCTGGTGCAAGGTGGCCTGCTGGCCTTTGGCCGCGCGCATCTGGCGGATGTGGCCGATGTAGCCAGCGCAGCGCAGCCCGCACCGACCACCCAGCCGCGCACCCTGTTCGAGAAAATCGTCGCTCGGCATGCACTGGCCACGGCCGTTACCCCGGCCCAGCCGGTCGCCGGCGATGGCGCCTTTGTGCGGGCCGACTGGCGTTTTATCCACGAGTACTACACGGGCATGGCCGCGCACATGCTGCATGCCAGCCTGGGCCGCCCGCTGGCGCTCAACGACCCGGCATCGATCCTGGTGTTCGAGGACCACACCTCCTATGTGCAGGAGAGCCCCGCCCATGTGCGCGGCGGCCTGGTGCCCAATGTGCAGCGCATGGTGCAGGCCCAGCGCAGCTTTGCCGCCGACTATGGCCTGCACAGCTACCGCACCCTGACGGAAGACGAGGCCTTGCGCGATGACGGCAGCAATGTGGCGGGCATCTCGCACGCGATGATGACCGAGCGCCATGCGCTGCCCGGCCAGCTGGTGGTGGGCACCGATTCGCACACCACCCACAGCGGCGCGCTGGGCTGCGTGGCCTTTGGCGTGGGCACCACCGATATGGCCAATGCCTTTGTCACCGGTGCCGTGCGCCTGACCCTGCCGCAAAGCCTGCGCATCGTGCTCGATGGTGCGCTGGCGCCTGGTGTGGCTGCCAAGGATGTGGTGCTGCACCTGCTGGCACAGCCCTTGATCCGCGCCGGTGGTGGCGTCGGCAAGGTGTTTGAGTTCTGCGGCACGGCCGTTGCCCAGATGGGCACCGACGAGCGCGCCACCTTGACCAATATGACGGCCGAGCTGGGTGGCTTTACCGGCATCGTCGCGCCCGATGCCGAAACCGTCCGTTTCCTGCGCGAGCGGCGCGGCATCGAGCTGGTGCTGGAGGACTGGATGCACAGCGACCCGGGCGCCGACTATGCGCAGACCATCCACATCGACTGCGCGGCCGTACCGGCCATGGTGGCCAGCCCGGGCGATCCGGGCAATGGCCGGCCGCTGGCATCGATCACTGCGCCGCTGCGCATCGACATTGCCTACGGCGGCTCCTGCACCGCCGGCAAGCGCGAGGATTTTGTGCACTACCACCAGGTGCTGCACTGGGCTGCCGAGCGCGGCCTGAAGGTGGCACCCGGCGTGCAGCTCTTCCTGCAGTTTGGCACCACCGCCGTGCGCGACCACTGCGCTGCTGCCGGCTACCTCGATGCCTTTGAGCGCGTGGGCGCACGCCTGCTGCAGCCCTCGTGTGGGGCCTGCGGCAACTGCGGCCCAGGCGGCTCGGAGCGTGCCGACCAGGTGACGGTCAGCGCCATCAACCGCAATTTCCCCGGCCGTGGTGGGCCGGGCAGCGTCTGGCTGGCCAGCCCCGCCACCGTGGCGGCCAGCGCCATCGCCGGTGAGCTCATGTCGTTTGAGGAGTTGAGACGCCGCTTTTCCCACTGAAAAAAAAGAGACCAGGAGACAATGATGAAAAAAGCAAACCAAGCCAGCAAGCGCCGCTTGTTGACGATGCTGCCTGTGCTGGCGGCCACCCTGTGGCTAGCGCCCTGGCAGGCCCATGCGCAGCTGGCCAGTACAGACAAGCCCATTCGCATGGTCGTGCCCCTAGCCGCAGGATCGACGGTCGATGCCGTAGCCCGTGCGCTGGCGCCCGGTTTTGGCCGCAGTACCGGGCACCCCGTGGTGGTCGAAAACATTGCAGGGGCCGGCGGCATCCCCGGCACCGCCCAGGTGGTGCGGGCGCACAAGGATGGGCTGACCCTGGGCATGATCTCGTCCAACCATGTGATCAACCCCGGCATCTACCCGACCATTCCCTACGACAGCCTGCGCGACATCACGCCGATTGCAGTGCTGGCCACCGTGCCGTTGGTGCTGGTGGCGAATGCCAAGCTGCCGGTGACGGACCTGGCCCAGCTGCGTGCCTATGCCAAGGCGCACCCCGGCACGCTCAACTACGGCTCGGCCGGCAATGGCAGTACCTTGCATTTGGCCAGCGAGCTGTTGATTGCCGAGACGGGTATCGACATCAAGCATGTGCCCTACCGGGGCACCGGGCCGCTGATCACCGACCTGATGGGCGGGCAGGTGCAGCTGGCCTTTGTGTCGGTGTCGCAGGCGCTGCCGCAGATCAAGGCCGGCACCCTGCGTGCCCTTGGGCTGTCCACCACGCAGCGCTCGGCCGCGCTGCCCGATGTGCCCACCGTGGCCGAAGCGGGCGTGCCCGGCTACAGCTTTGATGCCTGGATCGCGCTGGTGGGCCCGGCCGGCCTGCCCAAGCCCATCGTCGACCAGTACGCTGCCGCGATGAAGACCGCACTGGCCTCGACCGAGGCGCAGACCGCCATCGCCGGCCAGGGCCTGATGGTGCTGGACAAGGGACCGGCGCAAGCGCCTGCATTTTTCCAGGAGGAGCTGGCCAAGCACCAGAAGCTGGTCAAGCTCTCGGGCGCGAGGATCGACTGATGGCGATGGCAACGGCCCCAGCAGCCGACGCGCCACCGTCGCTGCCCACCCGCAGCTCCGACCTTTGCGACCAACTGGGCAGCGCCGCCCAGGTCTGCGAGGTGGCTTGGCAGTCCTATGGCGGGCGCGCATCCGCCAGCGGCTGTATACAAACCTTGCGCTGCCACGAAGATGCCGGCTTGCTGCGCCAGACCTTGGAAACTGCCGGCGGCGGGCGCTTGCTGGTGGTCGATGCGGGGGCCTCGCTGCGGGTCGCCGTGCTGGGCGACCGCATGGCGCGCATCGCGCTGGACAACGGCTGGGCGGGCCTGCTGGTCTATGGCGCGGTGCGCGATACGGAGGCGTTGGCCAGCATGGAGCTGGCGGTGTTTGCACTGGGTCGCACGCCGCTGCGGGGGACTGGCAACGGCGGCGGCGCGCTGGGGCTGGCGCTACAGCTGGGCGGTGCCCAACTGCAGCCGGGGGACTACCTGGTGATGGACCCCGACGGCGTCGTGGTTGCCCCTCAGGCCTGAGCCTGCTCCGCCTCCAGCCGGGCCTGCAGCTCGCGCTTCATCACCTTGCCATTGGCGTTCACCGGCAGCTCATCGATGGCGATGATGCGTGCCGGCCGCTTGTAGGGCGCCAGGTGCTCGCGCAAATGGGCCTGCAAGGCATCCAGGTCGGGTGGATGGCGGGCATCCTGCACCACAAAGGCGATCACGGCTTCGTTGCCATCGGCCTCCTTCTGGCCCACGACGGCGGCGCGCTGGATGCCGGGGAAGCTGCCCAGCGCATGCTCCACCTCGCTGGGGTAGACGTTGAAGCCCGAGCGGATGATCATCTCCTTGAGGCGGCCCACGACGAAGAGCGCACCATCGGCATGCAGCTCGCCCAGGTCGCCAGTGGCATACCAGCCGCCGTCGCGCAAGGCGGCGGCCGTGGCCTCGGGGTCACGGAAGTAGCCGGGCATCAGACCCGTGCCGCGCACCCAGATCTCGCCCCGCTCGACGGTCGGCAGCGGCCGGCCGCTGTGCGGATCGACGATCTGCAATTCCGCGCCATCGATGCAGTAGCCAGCGCTGGTGTCGCTGCGGGCTTCGTCGATGCGCGTCAGGTGCAGCGAGCCGGCGTATTCGCTCATCGCATAGCCGTGGTGCAGGGTCTGGCCCAACAGCGCCTCGACCTTGGTTTTCAGCGCCAGATCCAGCGGGCCGGCGCCGGTGTAGAGGTAGCGCAGATGCGGTGCCGCCGGTTGGCGGATGCCATGCTGCTCGCAGTACTGCAGCAGCCGCGCAAACAGGGTGGGTGGGCCTTGCAGCTGGGTGATGCCATGCTGGGCCAGCGCGTCCAGCAGATCGGCGGGTTCGAACTGGCTGCGCATCTCCAGCGCAGCACCGGCCGACAGCGAGGCCAGCAGCACGGTGCCCAGGCCAAAGATATGGGTCATCGGCACAAAGGCGTAGACCTTGTCATCCGGCCCCAGCCGGCGCGACTGGGCCGAGACGCGGGCAAAGTGCGCCACACCGCGCTGGCTCATCAGCACGCCCTTGGGGGTGCCGGTGGTGCCGGAGGTGAAGATGATGGCGGCCACTGGATTGCCATCCGGCTCGGCCTCGGCGCGCGCATCGGCACGCACCGCCGTATGGGCCAGGCCCGGCACGCAAGAGGGGCTGGTGCCATAGCGCTCGGCATGCGCTGCGGCGGCTTTGGAGACGCGGTCGGTGAAATAGACCACCCGCGCATCGGCCTTGTCGGCAAAGCCGCGCACCTCGCCCGGTGCCATGCGGGCATTGACGCCGCAGGCCCAGGCGCCCACGCGGCTGCAGGCCAGCAGCAGGGCGGCATGCTCGGGGCAGTTCTCGGCGACCACCAGCACGCGGTCGCCGCTGCGCACCTGCAGCGCGCGCAGCTCCGCCTCCAGCGCATCGACCAGGCGGCCCAGGTCGGCATAGCTAAGCGTGCGATCGGGCAGGTAGATGAAGGGCCGGTCCGGGGCCTCCTGCAGCCAGCGGTCCAGAAACTGGTGAATGCGAAATTCCATCTTCGGTCCTATCAGTCCACCACAATGCCCTGGGTCACGGTGGACCACATCTGGCGTTCCTTGGCGGCGCGTTCGCTCAGGGTCTGGGGGCTGCCCGTCCATTCGTCATAGCCCAGCTCCTTGTACTTGGCCTTCAGCTCGGGCTGGGCCAGCGCGGCATTGATGGCCTTGTTCAGCCGCATCTGCAGCTCGGGCGACATGCCCTTGGGGCCGTAGACGGCATACCAGCCGCCCACATCAAAGCCCTTGAGGCCGTCGATGCCGCTTTCGGCGAAGGTTGGCACATCGGGCAGCGCCGGGTTGCGCTGGGGCGAGGTCACGGCAATCGGTGTCACCTTCTTGCTGTGGATGTAGGTGCCGGCGGTGCTGATGATGTCCATCATCATGTTGATCTGGCCGCCCATCACATCGGTCATCGCCGGTGCATTGCCCCGGTAGGGCACATGGTTCAGCTCGATGCCGCTGCGCTTGGCAAACAGCAGGGTGCCCAGGTGGTTGGAGCCGCCCACGCCGGCCGAGGCATAGCTGAGCTTGCCGGGGTTGGCCTTGGCATAGTCCACCAGCGCCTTCGTGGTCTTGAAGGGCTCGTTGTTGTTGGCCACCAGCACGTTGTAGTAGCTCAGCACCGGTGCGATGGGGGTCAGGTCCTTGACCGGGTCGAACTGCATCTTGCGCATCACATTGGGGCTGATGGTGATGGTGGGGCTGGCGGCAAACCACAGGGTCAGGCCATCGGGGTTGGCGCGCGAGGTCTCGTTGCCGGCCAGGGTGGCGTTGGCGCCCGTCTTGTTGTCGACCACGACGGTGCTGCCCAGCTCCTTGGACAGCGCGATGGACAGCAGGCGTGCGCCCTGGTCCACGGGGCCGCCGGCCGAGTAGCCGACGATGAGGCGCACCGGTGCGCCCGATCCCAGGCCTCCCTGGGCATGGACAGAGGCGCAAAGGCTGAGGGCGGCAGCGGCCGTGGCGGCCAGCAGGCCGCGGCGGTGGATGAGGGTCATGTCTTGTCTCCTGGTTTTTGTAAGCGGTGGGGGCGGGCGCTCAGTAGCGCTCGAACACGGCGGCAATGCCCTGGCCGCCGCCGATGCACATGGTCTCCAGGCCATAGCGGCCCTTGCGGCGTTCCAGCTCATGCAGCAAGGTGGCCAGAATGCGCACGCCGGTGGCACCAATCGGGTGGCCCAGCGAGATGCCCGAGCCGTTCACATTCAGGCGCTCGGCATCGTTCCATTCCAGGCCCTGCAGGACAGCAAGCACCTGGCAGGCAAAGGCCTCGTTGATCTCGACCAGGTCCATGTCGTTCATCGTCAGGCCCAGCTTGCCCAGCAGCTTCTTGACGGCAGGCACCGGGCCAATGCCCATGCGCGAGGGCTCGCAGCCGGCAGCGGCCCAGCCCACCAGGCTGGCCATCGGCGTCAGGCCCAGCTCCTGGAGCTTGTCTTCGGCGACGATCAGGCAGGCGGCCGAGGCATCGTTTTGCTGGCTGGCATTGCCGGCGCTGACGGTGCCGCCCTTCATCAAGGCGCGCAGCTTGCCCAGCGAATCCATCGTGGCATCGGCGCGGAAGCCTTCGTCGCGGCTGAACAGGGTTGCCTCGCCCTTTTTCTGCGGCACGCTGACGGGCACCACCTCGGCATCAAAGCGGCCGGCCTGCCAGGCGGCGGCGGCGCGCTGGTGGCTGCGCAGCGCAAAGGCGTCGGCCTCTTCGCGGCTGATGCCGTAGTCGCGTGCCAGGTTCTCGGCGGTCTCGATCATGCCGGAGATGACGCCAAAGCGCTCCACTGGTTGCGAGCGCTCGCGGCCCCGGTCCAGGCGGTCATACATGGTGACGCTGCCTGCCCGCTTGCCCCAGCGCATATCGGTGGTGTAGTACTCGATATTGCTCATGCTCTCCACACCACCGGCGATCACCACATCGGCGGCGCCGCTTTGCACCATCATGCAGGCGGTGACCACGGCTTGCAGGCCGCCACCGCAGCGGCGGTCGAGCTGCATGCCGGGCACTTCCACCGGCAGGCCGGCCTGTAGCGCGGCCCAGCGGCCTACGCAAGGCGTTTCGCTGCTGGCATAGGACTGGGCAAACACCACATCGTCGATGCGGCTGGGGTCGATGCCACTGCGCTCGACCACGGCACGCACGGTGGTGGCGGCCAGGTCTTCGACCGAGACGGGGCGCAGGCTGCCCCCGTAGGTGCCCACCGGGGTTCGCAAAGGGGTGACGATGGCGGCTTTACGCATGGTTCTCTCTCCAGAAAAATGGAATCAATTCAGCTGCTGGCGCGCTTGGGCCGCCAGCAGGTCTCGGTGTTCAGGTGCGGCGATGGCCAGCATCGCGCGCAGGCGCTGGCCCAGGCTCAGGCCGCGCAGGTCGGCAATGCCGTGTTCGGTGACGATCAGGCCGGCATCGGCACGTGGCGTGGAAACCGGGCCGGACAGCTGCGCGACGATGCGCGACTGGCCTCTGGCGGTGGAGGGCAGCGCGACAATCGGCAGGCCGCCATCGCAGGCGGCAGCGGCACGCAAAAAGTCCATCGCGCCACCGACGGCGCCCAGGTACTGGCCTGCCACGACCTCGGCATTGATCTGGCCCGTCAGGTCCACCTCGATCGCCGAGTTGATGGCGGTGAGCCGCTGGGTCTGGCCCAGCACCTGGGCGTTGTGGGTGTAGTCGGTGCCGGCAATGCGCAACGCAGGGTTGTTGTGGGCCCAGCGGCGGGTGCGGGCACTGCCCATCAGCAGGCCGGTCACGCTGGTGCCCGCATCGATGCCTTTGCGCGCATTGGTGATGACACCGGCGTCGACCAGGTCGGCCACGCGGTCGCCGATGGTGCCGCTGTGTACGCCCAGATCGCGGTGGCCTTGCAGCGCTTGCAGCACTGCATCAGGCAGGTTGCCAATGCCCAGCTGCAAGGTGGCGCCGTCTTCCACGCGGCTGGCGATCAGCTGCGCAATCGCTTCTTCAGCGGGGCCAATTTTGCCGGCCGGTACATCGACCACGGCCTGGTCGCTCTGCACCCAGGCATCCACATCGGCGAGGCGCAGGCTGGCGCCCGCCACCCAGGGCACATCGGCGTTGACCTCGGCGATCACGCAGCGCGCATGGCGCATCGCGGAGCCCAAATAGTCATGGGCCAGGCCCAGGCTGCAGTCGCCGTCGGCATTGGGCGGCGAGACCTGGACAAACACCACATCCACGGGGAGGCGGCGGCTGGCGATCAGCTGCGGAATCTGCGAGTAGTGGCAGGGAATCGGATCGAGCACACCGGCCATGCCCAGGGCGCGGTGCGCGCCACCGGCGGCGTAGCCGCGCATGTCGATGGCATCGGCATGCGCGGGCTGCAAGGTGTTGGCGCCGCCAATGCCCAGAAAGACGCTGGTGCGCGCAAAGCGCTGGCGCTGGGCCACATAGGCCTGGATCAGCGACAGCGGCTCGGCGGCCGACTGGCCCCAAACGATGCTGTCGCCAGCGCGGATGAACTGCGCCAGGTCCAGGTCTGCCAGCGCTATCTGCCGGCCTTGGGCCATGCTCATGGCTGGGCGGCAGCCAGGCTGGCATTGCCATGGCTGAGCACGACAATGCCGCGCTCGACCACCAGCGCGCGGAACTGCAGCGCATCGCCTTCCTGCCAGACTTCGGTGCGCAAGGTCTCGCCCGGAAACACCGGCGACGAAAAGCGCGCATGCATGCTGCGCAGCAGGCTGGCATCGCCGTTGCAGGCCGTCATCACCAGCGCATGGCAGACCATGCCGTAGGTGGCCAGGCCGTGCAGGATGGGCTTGTCAAAGCCTGCCGCCTGCGCCACCTGGGGATCGGCATGCAGCGGGTTGTAGTCGCCCATCAAACGGTAGAGCAGGGCGGCTTCGGGGCGGATGGTGTGGGTATAGGTCCAGCGCGGTGCCGTATCGGGCGTGGGCGCCAGCGCCGGCAGCGAGGCATCGCTGGGCTGGCCGCCCAGCGCTTCGCTGTAGCCGCCATCGCCCCGGCAGAACGTGACCTGCTCCAGGGTGGCGTACAAGGTGCCGTCTTCGCCCTCCAGGCTGCGCTCGCTGACCACTATCGCGCCCTTGCCCGCGCCCTTGTCGATCACTCGGGTGACCTTGGTCTTGCCCACCACCTTGGCCCCCACCGGTAGCGGCTGGTGGATGGTGGTGCGCTGCTCGCCATGCACCAGCTTGACCCAGTCAATCCCCGTATCCGCCTCCTTGGCCCAAAAGCCCGGATAGCCTAGCACCGAGCTCATCGTCGGCAGCGCCTGCAGCGGCTGCGCCATGCCCTCGTAGACCAGCGGCAGATTGCGCGTATCGAGCGGATCATTGCCCACCCCCAGACTGAGCGCATACAGCATCGTGTCGCGCTGCGAGTAATCCTGGTGCACCGGCGCAAACGGCCGGGCCTTGAGTTGCTGGTAGTTGATGGTCATGGTCGTTGTCTCTGGGGTTGTTGTGATGCGAAGGCGGAAGGGAAACGGAACTTCGGTATCGGCTCTGGATGCGCACAGGAGGCAGCTCTTGAGGTTCTGCAACGCCACCGGGGGGCATCTGTGAAACTGGCAGAGCACACCTATAGGGCCGCGTTGTTAGATAACCGCCCGACCTACCGTACGCCATGCCAAAAACTGGCAGAGCCGATCAACCAGGCACCGACGAAGGGCCTAGCCGGCCGCGCCGCCCTGCCCGGAGGGTGCCGTCCCCCTTCCCACGCGAAGCGTGAGAGAAGGGGGAAGCCGCGCAGCGGCTCAGGGGGATGCCTCTTAAACCGGATCCCAGCTAAAAACCTCGCCCGACCGCTCCATCGGCACAAACGAGGACTTCAGCGCCGGCATCGCATGCGAGGCGATGTCCTCGGGCGTCCAGCCTTCGCCCTGGTGCACTGAGCGCAGGGGACGCGGTTGGCTCATCAGGAAGATCTCGTTATTGCGCACCGCAAACACCTGGGCGTTCACATCCTTGGCCTGCTCGCTGAGCAGGTAGACGGCCAGCGGCGCAATCTTGTTGGGGGTCATCTGCTTGAGCTTGTCCACACGGGCTTGCTGCTCGGGCGTGTCGGTGGGGATGGAGCCGATCATGCGGCTCCAGGCAAAGGGGGAGATGCAGTTGCTGCGCACATGGAACTTGGCCATGTCCAGCGCAATGCTCTTGGACAGCGCGACGATGCCCAGCTTGGCGGCCGAGTAGTTGGCCTGGCCAAAGTTGCCGATCAGGCCGGAGGTGCTGGTCATGTGCACCATGGCGCCGCTCTCCTGCTCCTTGAAGTGGTTGGCCGCAGCGCGTGCCACGTAGTAGCTGCCGTAGAGGTGCACCTTGATGACGGCGTCCCACTCGTCCACGCTCATCTTGTGGAAGAAGCGGTCCCGCAGGATGCCGGCGTTGTTGACGATGCCATCGAGCTTGCCAAAGCTGTCGAGCGCGCATTGCACGATCTTGGCGGCGGCATTGGCGTCCGAGACGCTGTCGGTGTTGGCGACGGCTTCACCGCCGGCGGCCTTGATCTCGTTGACGACCTTTTGCGCGGGGCCGTCGTCATGGCCTTCACCGGTGGTGGAGGTGCCGATGTCGTTGACGACGACCTTGGCGCCTTCCTTGGCCATGGCCAGGGCCATATCACGGCCGATGCCACCGCCAGAACCGGTGACGATAACGACTTTGCCTTCGAGCATGGTGGACATGTCTGCTTTTCCTTGGAGCTGTGTGTAGATGAATATCGCCAGCATGCCGTCCATTAAGCGCATTGCCAATTCGCAAATGCGTAGGCAGGGCTTTGGCAAACTGAAACCGCAGGTTCAAAAACCAGGGCTAACCCTTTGTCTTCACCGCTGTAAAAGGAGAGGTTCCAATCTCTGCGATTGCGCTGGGGGGCCGAGCCTGCGACAGTGCCACCATGTCGCAAACCCCTGAACCTTCTGCCGCCTCGCTCAACACCGAGCAGGTCGCCCATTTGCAAAGCTGGATCAACAAGACCGAGACCATGCAGGACCTGGTGGCCCGCACGGCCGTGACCGGTCTCTCCGCCACCCTGGACCGCGATGACCTCCCGGCCCAGGACGGTGACAGCCTGCCGCCGCTGTGGCACTGGATGAACTTTCTGCCGATGGCGCGGCAAAGCCTGCTGGGGCCCGATGGCCACCCCGCGCGTGGCGGTTTTCTGCCCCCGGTGCCGCTGCCCCGCCGCATGTGGGCCGGTGGCCGCCTGCAGTGGCAGGCGGACAACCCGCTGCGCATTGGCGAGCGCCTGGAGCGCGTCTCGCGCATCGCCTCGGTGGACCACAAGGTGGGCCGCTCGGGCGAGCTGCTGTTTGTGCTGGTGCAGCACAGCTACCGCAATGCCCAGGGCCTGGCGCTGACCGAAGAGCATGACATCGTCTACCGCGCCGCTGCCCAGCCCAGCGACCCGGTGCCCCAGCCCACGGCCGCCGAGACGCAGGCCGCCTGGAAGCGCGAGATCAATGCCGACCCGGTGATGCTGTTCCGCTACTCGGCGCTCACCTTCAACGGCCACCGCATCCACTACGACCGCAGCTATGTCACGCAGGAAGAGGGCTACCCCGGCCTGATCGTGCATGGCCCGCTGATTGCGACCTTGCTGGTCGATCTGCTGCGCCGCAATGCCCCGGATGCGGTGCTGACCGACTTCTCGTTCAAGGCCATCCGACCCACCTTTGATCTGCATCCTTTCACCGTGCTGGGCCAGCCCCAGGACGATGGCAAGACCATCAAGCTCTGGGCGCATGACCACGAGGGCTGGCTCACGATGCAGGCCACCGCCAAGATCCGCTGAGCGCGCAGACCAACAACGCTTTCCCCAACACCGGTGGGTGGCGCAGACGCTGTCAGCGCCGCCACCCCCAACGCCCGACCCAGAACCATGATTGAACATACCGGCTCCAACAACTTCCCCGAAATCCGCGATGCCATCCGCGCGCTCTGCGCCGAGTTCCCCGACGAGTATTTCCGCAAGGTCGATGAGGCCCGTGCCTATCCCGAAACCTTCGTCGAGGCGCTGACCAAGGCCGGCTGGCTGGCAGCACTGATTCCGCAGGAATACGGCGGCTCCGGCCTGGGCCTGACCGAGGCCTCGGTCATCATGGAAGAGATCAACCGCTGCGGCGGCAACTCCGGCGCCTGCCACGGCCAGATGTACAACATGGGCACCTTGCTGCGCCATGGCTCGACCGCCCAGAAGGAAAAGTACCTGCCCAAGATCGCCAGCGGCGAATGGCGCCTGCAATCGATGGGCGTGACCGAGCCCACCACCGGCACCGACACCACCAAGATCAAGACCACGGCCGTCAAGAAAGGCGACAAGTACGTCATCAACGGCCAGAAGGTCTGGATCAGCCGCATCCAGCACAGCGATTTCATGATCCTGCTGGCGCGCACCACGCCGCTGGCCGAGGTCAAGAAAAAGAGCGAAGGCATGTCGATCTTCATGGTCGACCTGCGTGAGGCCGAGAAAAAGGGCCTGACCGTGCGCCCCATCCTGAACATGGTCAACCACGAGACCAATGAGCTGTTCTTCGAGAACCTGGAGATCCCCGAGGAGAACCTGATCGGCGAAGAAGGCAAGGGCTTCAAGTACATCCTGGACGGACTCAACGCCGAGCGCACCCTGATCGCTGCCGAGTGCATTGGCGACGGCTACTGGTTCCTCGACCGCGTGACGAACTATGTGCGCGACCGCGAAGTGTTTGGCCGCCCGATTGGCCAGAACCAGGGCGTGCAGTTTCCGATCGCCGATGCCTTTATTGAGGTGGAAGCGGCCAACCTGATGCGCTGGAAAGCCTGCGAGCTGTTTGACAAGCACGAGCCCATGGGCGCCCAGGCCAATATGGCCAAGTACCTGGCCGCCAAGGCGAGCTGGGAGGCGGCCAATGCCTGCCTGCAGTTCCACGGTGGCTTTGGCTTTGCCTGCGAATACGACGTGGAGCGCAAGTTCCGCGAGACGCGCCTGTACCAGGTGGCACCGATCTCGACCAACCTGATCTATTCCTACGTGGCCGAGCACATCCTGGGCCTGCCGCGCTCGTTCTGATGGCGCCGCGCAGCGATAAAAACAGAGAACCGGAGACTTCATGACCAGACCATTGGATGGCATCACCGTCGTATCGCTGGAGCACGCCGTGGCCGCGCCTTTTTGTGCGCGCCAGCTGGCCGATCTGGGCGCGCGCGTCATCAAGGTGGAGCGGCCGGGCAGCGGCGATTTTGCGCGCGGCTATGACAGCCGGGTGCGCGGCCAGTCCTCGCATTTCACCTGGCTCAACCGCAACAAGGAAAGCCTGGCGCTGGACCTGAAGGACCCCGCATCGCTGGAGGCGCTCAAGCAGCTGCTGGGCACGGCCGATGTGCTGCTGCAGAACCTGGCACCGGGCGCTGCGGCGCGCATGGGGCTGTCCTACGAGGCCTTGCATGCCGCCTTTCCGCGCCTCATCGTCTGCGACATCAGCGGCTATGGCGACAACGGCCCCTACCGTGACAAGAAGGCCTATGACCTGCTGATCCAGAGCGAGGCGGGCTTTCTGTCGGTGACCGGCACGCCCGAGACGCCGAGCAAATCGGGCATCTCGGTGGCCGATATTGCGGCGGGCATGTATGCCTATACCAATATCCTCTCGGCCCTGCTGCTGCGCGGCAAGACGGGCGAGGGCAGCCATATCGACGTGTCCATGCTCGAAGCGCTGGGCGAGTGGATGGGCTACCCGATGTACTACGCGTTTGAAGGCGCCGCGCCGCCACCGCGCACCGGCGCATCGCATGCCAGCATCTACCCCTATGGCCCCTTTGTGGCCGGCGATGGTGGCACGGTGATGCTGGGCCTGCAAAACGAACGCGAGTGGAAGATCTTCTGCGACCAGGTGCTGCTGGCACCGGCGCTGGCGACCGATGCGCGCTTTGACAGCAATGCCAAGCGCAATGCCAACCGCGCCGAGCTGCAGGCCGAGATCCTGCGCATCTTTGGCTTGCTCAATGCCAGCGATGTGGTGCAGCGCCTGGACGAGGCCGGCATTGCCAACGCCCATGTCAATGACATGGCGGGCCTCTGGGCGCACCCGCAGCTGCTGGCACGCCAGCGCTTTGCGCAGGTGGACACGCCCGTGGGCACAGTGCCGGCGCTGCTGCCGCCCGGCCGCAACAACCAGTACGACTACCGCATGGATGCGGTGCCTGCGGTGGGCGAGCACACGGCCGCCATCCTCGATGCGCTGCAGCTGCCCGCCGATGCGCTGGCGGCAGTGCGCAAGGCCTCCGGCCTTTGATGCTTTCTGTTGGAGAAAAAAGAACATGACCACAGCAACCACATCCCCCACGCCAGCGGCCCAACTGGCCCGCTTTGCAGCCGAGCTGCAGTACAGCGACATTCCTGAATCCGTGCTGCAAAAGACCGAAGACCTCTGGGTCGATTGGTTTGGCTCGGTGGTGGCCGGCCACAATGCCCGCCCCGTGGCCAGCATCACCCGCTTTGCGCTGGGCCAGGGCCCGGCCCAAGGCCCGGCCGAGGTGATCGGCCCCGAGGGCCGCAGCAGCAGCCCCTACCTGGCGGCCATGGCCAATGCCGCCGCCTCGCATGTCGCCGAGCAGGACGATGTGCACAACGGCTCGGTGTTCCACCCGGCGGCCGTCGTCTTCCCCCCGGCTGTAGCCGTGGCGCAGGCGCTGGGCAAGTCCGGCAAGGAGCTGCTGACCGCCTGCATCGCCGGCTATGAAGTGGGCATCCGTGTGGGCGAATTCCTAGGCCGCTCGCACTACAAGATCTTCCACACCACCGGCACGGCCGGCACCTTGGCCGCAGCGGCTGCCGTGGGCCATCTGCTGGGCCTCAATGCACAGCAAATGCTGCATGCCTTTGGCTCGGCCGGCACGCAGTCGGCGGGCCTGTGGGAGTTTTTGCGCACCGCTGCCGACAGCAAGCAGCTGCACACTGCGCATGCCGCCGGTGCCGGCCTGATGGCCGCCTACCTGGCCAAAGATGGTTTCACTGGCGCGGCCGACATCTTCTGCGGCGCCCAGGGCATGGCCGCTGGCATGTCCAGCGACAGCGATCCAGCCCGCCTGGTCGATGGCCTGGGCACGCGCTGGGCCACGCCAGAGACCTCGTTCAAATGGCATGCCTCCTGCCGCCACACCCACCCGGCAGCCGATGCGCTGCTGCAGGTGGTTCGCGCGCACCAGCTCAAGGTATCGGACATTGCCGAAGTGGTGACCCATGTGCACCAGGCCGCGATCGATGTGCTGGGCCCCGTGGTGGACCCGAGCACCGTGCACCAGAGCAAGTTTTCGATGGGCACGGTGCTGGCGCTGGCCGCGCGCTTTGGCTTTGCCGGCCTCAATGAGTTCGACAACGAGTTCCGCGCCGAGGACACGATGGCGTTGCGCGACAAGGTGCGCATGGTGCTGGACCCCGAGGTGGACGGCGCCTACCCGCAGCGCTGGATTGGCAAGGTGACCGTGACCACCACCGACGGCCGCGTGCTGGAAGGCCGGGTGGACGAGCCCAAGGGCGACCCAGGCAACACACTGAGCCGCGAGGAGCTGACCGACAAGGCACTGCGCCTGGGCGAATTCAGCCGTGCGGTGCCCTCCGCGCAGATGCAGCAATCGGTGCAGAAACTGTGGCAGGTACGGGAATGGACCAGGGTCGAAAAGCTGTTGCTGGCCGTATAAAGAAAGCAGCAGCGCCGAAGCTGGGTGGCTGCGACGCGGGGGCCCGACCAGGCCCCCATCCCCGACCGGGATGGGCGATGTACCCCTCCCAAGACCAGGAGACAAAAATGCGCTTTCGCTTGTTGACCCCGGCAGCCGCTGCCGCCGTGATGGCCTGTACCGGCCTGGGCCTGCACCTCAACGCCCAGGCGGAGGACTGGCCCACCAAGCCGGTGGTGCTGGTGGTGCCCTACTCGGCCGGTGGCCCTACCGATGTGGTGGCGCGCATGCTGGCCATTCCGATGGGCAAATCGCTGGGCCAGACGGTGGTGGTGGAAAACACCGTGGGCGCAGGCGGCACGATTGCACCGGCGCGCGTGGCACGCGCCAAGAACGATGGCTACACCATCCTGATCCACCACATGGGCATGGCCACGGCACCATCGCTGTACAAGAAGCTGCCCTACGACCCGCTGAAGGATTTCGAGTACATCGGCCAGGTGCTGGATGTGCCGATGACCCTGTTGTCGCGCAAGGACTTTCCGGCCAACAACTTCCAGGAGCTGATGGCCTATGTGAAGGCCAACCAGGAGAAGGTGTCGCTGGCCAATGCCGGCATTGGCGCGGTCTCGCAGCTCTGCGGCATGCTGTTTGCGTACCAGGCGGGCGTCAAGCTGACGACAGTGCCCTACAAGGGCGCGGGCCCGGCGATGAACGATTTGATGGGCGGCCAGGTCGATCTGCTCTGCGACCAGACCACGCAGACCGCGCCGGTCATCAAGGACGGCAACCGTGTCAAGGTATTTGGCGTGACCACGCCCCAGCGCCTGACCGCCATGCCGCAGATCCCCACGCTCGACGAGCAGGGCCTGAAGGGCTTTGACGTCAAGGTCTGGCATGGCATGTATGCCCCCAAGGGCACGCCGGCCGAGGTGATCAACAAGATCAACGCCGCCCTGAATGTGGCCTTGAAGGACCCTGTGGTGGTGCAGCGCATTGCCGACCTGAGCAGCGAGCTGGTGACCCCGGACCGCGCCACGCCGCAGAGCTTGAAGACCCTGCTGGAATCGGAAGTGAAGCGCTGGAACACGGTGATCAAGGCAGCCGGCGTGACCGCCGAATAAGAGCCGCTAACACAACCCTTGATACGTCGTTGCCTGGCCGGCCGCGCCCTGCCTTGTCGTACTACTGTACTGCCTGCGGCAGGACGCCTAGTCGGGGGCGCCCAGCCTCAACCGCAAACCTCCGGTTTGCTGGGCCGTGTTAGCGGCTCTAAGCCTGGCGCTTGACCCGCGCTTGAGCAGGGGCCATGGGCCCCTTTTTTGGTAAACGGAAGACTGATGGACATGACTCTCAACACGCATCCGCTGGCCACCGCCACCTCCTGGCTGTTTGTACCGGCCAGCCGTCCCGAGCGCATTGCCAAGGCACTGGCCAGTGGGGCCGATGCAGTGATCGTGGACCTGGAAGATGCAGTGGCGCCGCAGGACAAGCAAGGGGCCCGCGCCGCCTTGCTGGGCGCCTTTGGCCAGCTGCAGGCGGCTGAGCGCGCCCGGGTGCTGGTGCGCATCAATGCCCATGGAACGCCCTGGTTTGATGGCGATGTGCAGGCGCTGGCCCAGCTGGTGGCGCAGGGCGCCGCCGGCGTGGTACTGCCCAAGGCCGAGACGGCAGAAGCAATGGCGCTGCTGCTGCCGGCGCTGGGCACGCAAGGGGTGCTGGTGCCCATCATCGAATCGGTGGCGGGCCTGCACGCCATCGATGCGATTGCGCGTGCGCCGCGCGTGCTGCGCCTGGCCTTTGGCCACTTGGATTTTCAGGTCGATGCCGGCATGGCCTGTGCCGAGGACGAGAGCGAGCTGCTTCCGGTGCGCCTGGCCGTGGTGCTGGCTGCGCGCCGCGCCCAGCTGCCGGCGCCCATCGATGGCGTGACCGTCAACACCCAGGATACGGCCGTCGTGCAGGCTGATGCGGCGCGAGCGCTGCGCGGCGGCTTTGGCGGCAAGCTCAGCATCCACCCGATGCAGGTGGCCCCCATCAATGCCGCGTTTGCGCCTACCGGTGCGCAGCTGCAGCGCGCCCAGCAGGTGCTGGCGGCGGCAGAGGCGGCGCAAGGCGGCGTCTGCGTGGTCGATGGCCGCATGGTCGACGCACCGGTGATAGCGCTGGCCCACAAAACCATGCAGCGCCACCAGCAGGCCCAGCGGCGCCTGCAAAGCGACGCGTAAAAGTGGCTTGCTCGGGTAGCCGAGCAGGACACTTTCTGACACAGCTCTGCGCAATCTCGTCTATATACTCGCTCCACTACCGCGCCGCAGCAGCGGCGCACCCCATTAGGAGAGCGACATGTTCAAACTCAAACACGCGATTGCCTGGGCCGCCGTGGCCCTTACCGGGATGGCCCATGCCTACGTGCCGCAGGGTGGCACCTGGATCGTCTCCGATGAAGTCAACGGCCGCCCCGGCCGGGGTTTTGCCATCGATGTGCAAAACGATGTGCTGGTGATGCAGGTCTATGCCTATGAAAGCAGCGGCCAGCCCACGTTCTATATGGCTACCGGCCGCCTGGATGACAACAGCGAGCTGACCACCCGATTGGGCCGCTACGAGGGTGGCCGTTTCCTGGGCAGTGGCGACCGCAGCGGTGTCGAGCGCGGCAGCCCGGGCAATGTGCGCATCCGCTTTGTGAGCGGCACCCTGGGCTATATCACCCTGCCGGGCGAAGGCGAGAAGGAAATCAAGCGCTACCAGTTTGGCTATGACAACTCGCCCGCCTCGCTGCTGGGCCTGTGGAGCCTGGTCTATGGCGACAGCAACGGCAACATCGAAACCGAGACCATGCAGCTGACCCGCATCACCGGCGGATCGTCCTTTGGCAGCGGCATGACCGTGTCTTATGACGGCCTGTTTGCCTGTGAGCAGATCATCCGTGGCGTCGATGCCGGCAAGACCCAGTGCGTGAAGATGCGCAGCGGCACCTCGAGCGAAACGGTGCGGGGTTTCTGGTTTAACTTCAGCGTCAACCAGGCTGAGGGTGACTGGAGCAACACCCGTGGCTCGGGCAACGGCGCCCTCTATGCCAACCGCCTGATGCAGAACTCGGGCCGCATCACCGGCCTGCTGCGCAAGGTGACGCCAGATGCCGGCAGCGAGCAAAACAGCAATGACGATGCACTGCGCGCCGCACTGGAAGCCCAGGCCAGCGCGCGCCAAAGCCGCTAATCTGCGTTAATTGCCCGATGAAAAATGCCCTGGCTTGCCAGGGCATTGTCTTTGGGGCCGGAGCCTTTAGAGCCGTTAACACGGCCCAGCAAACCGAAGGTTTGCGGTTGAGACTAGGCGCCAAGCCGCAGGCAGTACCGTCGTACGACAAGGCTTGGCAACGACGTATCAAGGGTTGTGTTATCGGCTCTTATTCGATGCGGGCGCCGGTCGCTTTGACCACTGCAGCCCAACGCTCCATCTCACGGTCGATATGGGCACCCAGCGCCTCGGGGGTGGAGCCCACTGGCTCATAGCCGCTGGCGGCCAGCTGCGATTGCAGCGAGGGGTTTTGCAGCGCGGTCGCAATCTCGCGGCTGAGCTTGCCGGTGATGTCGGCCGGGGTGCCTGCTGGCGCGATCACCGCATACCAGCCATTGATGTCAAAGCCTGGAAAGCCCTGCTCCTGCACGGTGGGAATCTCGGGCGCCAGGGCGGAGCGCTTGGCGCTGGTGACGGCCAGCGCGTGGAGCTTGCCGCTGCGCACATGCGGGATCGACGTCGAGATGCTGTCAAAAGTCAGGTCGATATCGCTGGCCAGCATGGCGTTGACGACACCGGCACTGCCCTTGTAGGGCACATGGGTCATCTTGACGCCGGCGGTGCTGGCAAACAGCGCGCCGGCCAGGTGGCCGGTATTGCCATTGCCGGCCGAGCCATAGGTGAGCTTTTCCGGGGCGGCCTGCGCGGCCTTGACCAGCTCGCCAATGTTCTTAGCCTGCAGCTTGCTGCTGCCCACGACGATCATCGGCAGGTTGGCCACCAGCGAGACCGGCGCAAAGTCCTTGCGGGTGTCGTAGGGCAGCTTGGGGTAGAGGCTGTCGTTGATCGCATGCGCGGCCAGCACCATCAGCACGGTGTAGCCATCGGGCTTGGCGCGCGCCACATACTGCGAGGCCAGGGTGCCACCCGCGCCGGGCTTGTACTCCAGCACCACCGGCTGGCCCAGCTGCTGCTGCAGCTGCAAGGCCAGCGGCCGGCCCAGCAGATCGGCACTGCCCCCGGGTGGGTAGGGGATGACCAGCTGGATCGGTTTGCTGGGCCAGGTGGCAGCATAGGCCATGCCGGCCAGCAGGCTGCCGCCGGCAACCGCCAGGCCCGCAAGCAGGCCGGCCAGCTGCCTGCGCCGGTGGGTGGTGAGGTGGCGATGGGTCATGTCATGTCTCCTGGTCTTGTTTTGGGATGGGCGCTGGCGGGCGATCAGGCCGCTGAGGCGCTGGTCTGGCTCGCGTACAGCGTGCGCAGCTCGCGCTTGAGCACCTTGCCAATCTCGCTGCGCGGCAGCTGGCTGTGGATGACCAGGTCGGCCACGCGCTGGGTCTTGCCAACGCGGCTGTTGAGCCACTGCTGCAGATCAGGCGCCTGGGGGCTGCTGCCGGGCTGGGGCACCACATAGGCCACGGGGCTCTCGCCCCAGGCGTCCGAGGGCACGCCGATCACCGCGCATTCGCGCACCTCGGGGTGCTGCAGCATGACGGCCTCGATGTCACTGGGGTAGACGTTGAAGCCGCCGGTGATGATCATGTCCTTCTTGCGGTCGCCCAGCACGATGAAGCCATCGGCATCCATCTTGCCCACATCGCCGCTGCGGATAAAGCGCTCGCCGCTGGGGCTGATCCACTCGGCCTCGCGGGTCTTGTCGGGCTGGCGGTGGTAGCCGGTCATCATGCCGGCTGAGCGGCCAACGATCTCGCCCTGCGCGCCCTTGGGCAGTTCCTTGCCTTCCTCGTCGATAAAGCGCAGATCGGCGTCAGGCCCGGCGCGGCCGACGGTGTGCAGCTTGTCGGGGAACTGGTGGCAGTGCAGCTCGCAGCGCACGCCACCCTCAGTCATGCCGTAGTACTCGATCAGGCGGCCGGGCCAGCGGCGCAGCACCTCCGCCTTGAGCGCGGTCTTGAAGGGCGCACTGGTGCAGAACTTGTTCTGCAGCAGCGTCAGGTCGGCCTGGTCAAACGCCGGGCAGTCGAGCAGGCGCTGGTACTGCACGGGCACCAGCATCGTGTGGGTGGCGCGTTCCTGCTGGGCCAGCTGCAGGTACTGGGCCGCGTCGAACTTGCGCATCATTACCAGGGTGCCGCCCAGGGCCAAGGTGGGCAGGACCGCCACCAAGGTGGTGTTGGAATACAGCGGCGTTGCACACAGCGATACCGCATCGGTGCCGTAGCCGTTGGTGACGGCGCGGTTCACATGCGACCAGCGCATGCCCCAGCTTTGCACAATGCCCTTGGGCACACCGGTGGTGCCCGAGGAATAGATCAGGTTGAAAGGCCACTGCGGTGTGGGCTGCACCGGCTGGGGCTGCTGGCCGGCGGGCACCTGGGCCAGCCAAGTGCTCCAGGGCGTGCCGGCTTGCGCGGCATCGTCCAGCGCGATGCAGGGCCGCTCTGCGGTGCTGGCCAGCGGCCACTGCGCGGCGACCTCGGCATCGCGCAGCAGCAGCTTGGCCTCGGAGTTGTCCAGCATGGCGCTCAGGTGCTCGGCCGTGGCCGAGGGCGCCAGCGGTGCCACGACGACACCGGCTTGCAGCGCGCCCAGGTAGGCCAGCACATAGGGCACCGAGGTGCTGGCGCAGATGGCCACCACATCACCGGCCTGCAGGCCTTGCTGCTGCAGCGCGCAGGCCACCTGGCGCATGCCCTGGGCGAGCTGGGTGTAGTTCAGGCGGGTGTTGCCCAGCACCAGTGCGGTGTGGTCGGGGCGCTCCTGGGCCTGGGCCAGGACCAGGGCGGGGATGGAGCCAAAAGGCTGGGCGAGTTGGAAGGAGGAAGTGTCAGACATACCAAGAATGCAAACGAAAGGAATCAGTCGAGAGACAGGTTGGCGGCGCGGACGATCTCGGCCCAGCGCTTGCGCTCCTGCGCGATGAAGGCGTCGTGCTCGGCCGCCGTCTCGCCGCCGGGCACACCGCCGAGCTCGGCAAAGGTGCGGCGGATGTCGGCGCCTTGCAGTGCCTCATGGGCCACCTGCTGCAGGCGGTTGACGATGGCATCGGGCGTGCCAGCGGGGGCCAGCAGGTCAAACCAGGCAGTCACATCCATCGGCACACCGGCCTCGCGCATCGTCGGCACATCAGGCAGCTGGGCCGAGCGCTCGCGGCTGGTGATGGCCAAGGCCCGGAACTTGCCCGACTGGATGTGCGGCATCGAGCTGGGCAGGTTGTCGATCATAAAATCGACCTGCTGGCCCAGCAGCGCAGTGACGGCGGGCGCCGCGCCGCTGTGGGGCACCAGGGTCACATCCAGCCCGCTCTGCTGGCGGAACAGCTCGGTGGACATGTGCGGCGACTGGCCCACGCCCGAGGTCGCAGCGGTCAGCGGCTTTTGCATGCCCAGCGCCACGAGCTGCTGCACGTTCTGGATGGGGGAGCTGGCATGCACGACCAGGATGTTGGGCACCGAGATCACATTGGTGATGCCGCGCAGGTCATGGGGGCCGTAGGCCAGCTTCTTGTAGAGGCTGAAATTGATGGCCACCGGGCCGATGTTGCCCATCAGCAAGGTGTAGCCATCGGGCTTGGCGCGCGCTACGTAGGCAGTGCCGATGCCACCGCCGCCGCCGGCCTTGTTCTCGACGATGACGCTGGTCTTGAGCGACTGGCCCATCTTCTGGGCCAGCAGGCGCGCTGCGATATCGGTGGTGCCACCGGCCGCAGCGGGCACGACGATGGTGATGGGGCGGGCCGGCCAGTCGGCCGCCCAGGCCAGCAGCGGGGAAAGCAGCAGGGCCGCAAGGGCGCGGCGGCGCGCAAAGCGCATGGTGTTGTCTCCGTATTTGTAGTTAGGAGTTCACCATAGGCAGTCGCGCTGGCAGGCGTGATGGGGTTTGCCTGCACCAGCGCGCATTAGGCCTTCGCCGTTGCGAAAGCCATGCTTTGCGTGCGCGGAAGCAGGCCAAAAAAAAGCGGCCCGAAGGCCGCTGATGAAGCGTGGAATAGCGCTGACTTTATGGGTACAGGCCGCGTGCTTCGCGTGCGTGCAGAATGCGGCGGCAGGCGATGATGAAGGTGGCGGTACGCAAGGAGACCCGGTTCTCTTGCGCCACTTGCCACACGGCGGCAAAGGCGTCCTGCATGATGCGCACCAGGCGGGCGTTGATCTCGTCCTCGCTCCAGAAGAAGCTGGAGAAATCCTGCACCCATTCGAAGTAGCTCACCGTCACGCCGCCAGCGTTGGCGATCACGTCGGGCAGCACCAGCACACCCTTGTCATGCAGGATGTCATCCGCTTCGGTGGTGGTCGGGCCGTTGGCGCCCTCGATCACCATCTTGGCCTTGATCTTGCCGGCGTTCTTGGCATTGATCTGGCCTTCCAGCGCAGCGGGGATCAGGATGTCGCAGTCGACGGCCCAGAAGTCCTCGTTGGCCATCTTGTCGGCGCCCTTGAAGCCGCCCACACCGCCGGTGTTGGCCACATGGTCGAGCACGGCAGGCACATCCAGGCCCTTGGCGTTGAAGATGGTGCCGGTGTGGTCTTGCACCGCCACGACGAGGGCGCCGGCTTCGGCAAACAGCTTGCCTGCCGTGCCGCCCACGTTACCAAAACCTTGCACGGCCACCTTGGCGCCTTGCAACGCCAAGCCGGACAGCTTGGCGGCCTCGACGCCCACGGTGAACACGCCGCGGCCGGTGGCCTCGACACGGCCGAGCGAACCGCCCAGATCGATGGGCTTGCCGGTGACCACACCGGTGGAGGTGGCGCCGGTGTTCATCGAGTAGGTGTCCATCATCCAGGCCATGATCTGGCCGTTGGTGTTCACGTCGGGCGCAGGGATGTCCTTGGACGGGCCAATGAACAGACCGATTTCGCTGGTGTAGCGGCGGGTCAGGCGTTCGAGCTCACCCTTGGACAGGGTCTTGGGATCAACGCGGATACCGCCCTTGGCGCCACCGTAGGGCACGTTCACGGCAGCATTCTTGATCGACATCCAGGCCGACAGGGCCATCACTTCGGACAGGGTCACATCCTGGTGGAAGCGCACGCCGCCCTTGCCGGGGCCACGGCTCAGGTTGTGCTGCACGCGGTAGCCTTCAAAGTGGGCGATCGTGCCGTTGTCCATCTCGATGGGCACATCCACAATCAGCGCCCGTTTGGGGCGCTTGAGCGTCTCGACCCAGCGGGCCAGCGAGCCGAGGTAGGGCGTGACGCGATCGACCTGCTGCAGGTAGTTGCCCCAGGGGCCCAGGTGCTTGGCGTCGAGGTAGGAAGGCAGCGCGTGTTGTGCTGCGGCGGGAGTGCTGTTGGACGGCATACGATCCATGCGGTTGAAAAGGTCTGTACAGCTTAAATCCGCTCTATATCCTTTGTCCAAGGCCGGATGATAGGGATGGAATGCTTTTTTTGCATAACCCCGGCTGGGTGCTGCTTACATGTTGCGTTGGTGCTGCGGCGACAGGGGAGGGTACGGCGGTCCGTTACGCTATGCCGATTGGACTTTTTACACTTTCGGACACCATCGCCATGCCCTCTGCCGACACCGCCGCACCTTTTCAACCCGCAGCCCTGGCCCAGGCGCTGCAGACGGCCACCTCGGCCGGCAGCGCCATCGATGCGGCCGCCTGGCCTGCGAGCCTGGCGCCTGCCGACATCATCGCCGTGCACCGCGAGCGCGCCCAGCGCTGGGGTGACAGCGCCCAGGCGCCGCAGTACTGGAAATCCGGCGGCCCCGGCCGCAGCCAGCCGCTGGGCCATGCGCCGCTGCCTCCCCAAGGGGTGCATGCTGGCGGCGCCGATCTAGGAGGGACGCCGTTCTTTCTGCGCGGGGTGGAGGCCGAGATTGCATTGCGCCTGGGCCAGGCGGTCGATGCGGCCCAGGCCGCTGCGCTCGACGAGGCCAGCGCTGCCGAGCTGATCGATGCGATGGCGGTAAGCATCGAGATTGTCGATTCGCGCTGGCAGCAGCAGCTGCAGGCGCCGGCCGCCCTCAAGGCCGCCGATCTGCTCTGCCATGGCGCACTGGTGCTGGGCCCCTGGCTGCCCTACCGCCCGGTCGATGGCCGCACGCAGCGCTGCACGGTGCAGATCGGTGCGCAGCCCGCCCAGGCTTTTGAGAACAGCTACGGCCTGCAGGACCCGGCCTGGCTGCTGCCGCAGTGGCTGCGCCATGCGACCGCACACTTTGGCAGCCTGCGCGCCGGCACGGTGGTGACGACCGGCAGCTGGTGCGGCCTGTTGCAGGCCGCAGCTGGCGATGCGGTGCGGGTGCAGTTTGACGGGATTGGCGAGCTGCGGGTGCAGCTGTAATCCGCACACCCCGCCAGAAAGCAAAACGCACACCGATCGCCATGGGCGAGGGTGTGCGTTGCACAGCGGATGGCCGGCCACTGCCGGCGCAGGCTATCAGTTCTGGGCGATGGCCGAAGGGTGCTGGGCCAGCGGCGTGACCGAGATCTTCATGTAGGGGAACAGCGGCAGCGCCTGCAGCAGGCCGTGGAGTTCGTCATTGGATTCCACATCGAACACGCTGTAGTTCGCATACTCGCCCGCCACGCGCCAGATGTGCTTCCAGCGGCCATCGCGCTGCAGATCTTGTGAATAGGCCTTCTCGCGGGCCTTAATCTCTTGGGCCTGCTCTTGGGGCAGGTCATGGGGAATGTTCACATCCATGCGAACCAGGTACAGCATTGTTTTCTCCTTGGCGGCGCTGGGTGGGCCAGCCGCTGGGCGGGCCACCATGCGCTATGTGTCGATCGGTTGGTGCCGGCCCTGCGGGCAGGGCCAGCGCGCATTGTCCGCCCAGGAGGAAGCCAACAGGGTCTCGTCGGCTAATCGTTGCTTGGGTAACCGTTTTGAAGGCTTTGATCCAGCCGCCCGTGGCTAGGCGCGCCTAACCGCCCGCAGCTAGCCGCCCGTAGCTAGGCGCTCCCAGCTAGCCGCCCGCAGCTAGGCGCCCCCAGCTAGCCGCCCGCATGCTCAGGCGCCGGCGCAAAGCTCATGAAGAGGCCGTAGATGCCCAGCTGCGCGGCAATCTGCGGCAGAAAGCTGAACAGCATGTACAAGGGCAAGGTGACGAGCAGGCTGAACTGCTGGGCCAGCCAGGCGAGCGAGGCGGCCTGCAGCGGGATGCTGACGACCAGCATCAGCATGCCGGTCATTGTGGCGGCCACCTTGTGCAGCACGGGGATGGGAAAGATATACAGCACCAGCGCATGCACGGCGGGCAGCAGCCAGAGCATGGCCAGGCCCATGTCCAGGATGTTGTCGGCCAGCAGGCGGTTCACATCGCTGACGGCCAGCGCGGGCAGGAACTCGTACGAGAGCAGACCGACGATGCCCAGCAGCGCGACGATGCGCAGGCCATAGATTAGCGGCAGGCGCTCGCGTGAGAGCACAAAGGACAGCGCCATCAGCCCCAGCGACAGCAGTGCGCCGCCCCACCATTGCCAGAGATTGGGTGGCGGCACATAGAACTGGGTGCGCACCACGTCAACGGGCACGCCCAGCAGCGAGGTGGTCTTGACCTCCACCCCCGCGCTGCTGCCCAGGCCCAGATGCGGCCAGGCCCAGGCCAGCACATCGGCCCAGCGGTGCATCAGCAGCGGTGCGCCCCACCACAGCACCAGCCAGAACGCCGTCAGCAGTACCAGCAGCTGGGCGCTGTGCTGCCAGGTCCAGATATAGCTTCTGAGCCCTCGGTGCTGGCGGGTCATGCGCAACGACATGGCGCGGCCTTAGAAGTCGAAGAACACCGCAGCGCTCAGGCCCTTGCGGTTGTAGTAGGGGTTGCGGTAGAACTGGCCGCCGACCAGGTAGCCCCAGTCCTTGCCCAGCCACTGGCGCCATTGCAGGCTCAGCTCGGTCGATTGGAAGCCGACCTGGTCACCGGCGCCATTGGCGATGGCACCGGTGGGCAGATATCCTTCCTTGCCGTGGTCGATGCGGGCGGTGAAGTAGTGCTGCTTTTCGCGGCCCATGGTCAGCGCGGCAAAGCCCCGGTAGCCTTCCACCGAGCCGGGGTTGGACTTGTTGTAGACCACGCCGCCTTCGCCGACCCAGTCATTGGCCGAGTAGTAGGCCACCGACGCGGTGATGCCTGTGTCGCGGTGGATGCCGTCGCGGCTGGCCGACTTCATCAGCGCCAGGCCGGTCACCCACTGCTGGCTCTCGGTCCACTTGCGGTAGATGGCGATGTCGCCCCGGTACTTGTTCTGGAAGTCGGCCGAGCCGGAGCTGGCGCCCACCGACATGTACCACCAGGGCGACAAGGTCTGCGTCAGCGACAGGGCACCGACGGTGCCGCGCTGGTCGAAATGGCGCTGGCTGGACAGCTCCCAGTTCAAGGTGGTGCCGGGCTTGAGGCCGACATGGCCGCGCACGAACTCGTCGTTCCAGTTGCTGTTGCCGCCGGTCAGGCTGGAGAAGCCCGCGCCGATGTCGACCCGGCCGCGCTGGCCTGGCTCGAAGTCGGCAGCAGGAGCAGCCGCAGGCTCGGCAGCAGTAACAGGGGCAGCAGCGCTGGCGGCCGTGGTCTGGGCCATTGCGGGGGCGAGCAGGGCGGCGGCGCTCAGGGCCAGGGAGCTGGACAGGAGGAAGGTGTTCATGGTGTTCTGGTGTCGGTTTTTCAAAGGGAGGATGGCGGCAGATGGCGGGCAATCGCGGCGGCAATCTGCACGCCACTGCTGCCATCGCCAAAGGGGTTGTCCACCGTGGCAGGCGGCTGCCCAGGCAACTGGCCGGTGGCCAGCACATGGCTGGCGGCCGAGAGGATGCGCTCGGCCTCGGTGCCCACCAGCAGGCCGGCGCCGCAGGTGATGACTTCGGGGCGCTCGGTCACCTCGCGCATCACCAGCAGCGGCTTGTGCAGCGACAGGCCCTCTTCCTGGATGCCGCCCGAGTCGGTCAGCAGCAGCTGGGCCGCGTCCATGATCTCGACCATGGGCGCGTAATCGAGCGGAGCGGTCAGGCGCCAGCGGCGCTGTACCTCGGCTGTGGTGGCGGCATGCACACCGCGCACCACCTGCTGCACCAGCGGGTTCAGGTGCACCGGCCAGATCACCGCGGCATCGGGGTGCTGCTCGAGCAGGCGGGCCACCGATTGGGCGATCTCCACCATGGGTTCGCCCCAGTTCTCGCGCCGGTGTGCGGTCACCAGCACCAGCTGGCGCAGGCCGCTGTCGACGAACCACTGGTAGTCCGGGTTGGCCACTGGTTGGCCGGCAGCGCGCTGCTTGCGCACATGGCGCGCGGCCAGCAGCACAGCATCGACGACGGTGTTGCCCACCACCGAGATGTTGCCCGGCACGTTTTCCTTTTCCAGGTTCTCGCGCGCCTGGCCGGTAGGCGCAAAGTGCCATTGGCTGACGCGGCCGATCAGGCTGCGGTTGATCTCTTCGGGGAAGGGCTCGGAGATGCGGCCCGAGCGCAGACCGGCCTCGACATGGCCGACGGGAATCTGCAGGTAGGAGGCAGCCAGCGCGCCCATGGCGGCACTGCTGGTGTCGCCATGCACCAGCGCCACGGCAGGTTGGAGGCTGGCCAGGGTGCTGCCGATGGCGGACATCAACTCACTCGACAGCGCCGGCAGGGTGGCGACCTCGCGCTTGAGGCGGATCACCTGCTGGGGCGCGATGCCAAAGAATTCATACAGCGGCCAGGCCATCTCCTCGTGCTGGCCGGTATGCAGCACATGGGTGGTGATGCCGCGCGCGCGCAGCGCCAGCACCACGGGGGCCATCTTGATGATCTCGGGCCGGGTGCCCATGATGGCGGCCACGGAGAAGGAGGAGGAAGGGTTGGAGGAGCTCATGGTTGGCGATGCAGTTCAAGGCTGAGTGCTTTGCCGTCCTGTACGCGGACCAGCCAGCCCTCGTCGGTCGCTTGTACCTGGGCCTGGCCGGTGCGCACCTGCACGGCGTCGTATTTGGTCTTGGGGATGGTCCAGGCCATCGACTCCAGGGTCCGGCTGTGGCTGGCGCTGAGCAGCTCGTTGCCACCGTCGGCGGTGATGGTCCATTGCACCTGTTCGCGCCGGCTGAGGAAGTCGGCCGCCTCGGTCATCGAGATGAACTGGCACTGCTTGCGGTCCGCGCAGGCCTGCATGCTGTCGACATAGGCCTTCACCGCTGGCAGGTAATCCACCGCGCCGATGGGGTGGAAATAGCTCAGGCGGATGCTGCGGGTGTGCTCGATAAAGCGCGCCACCTGCTGCAGCCACTGGCCAAATTCCGCCATCGGCATCTTCTGGAACGAGGCCTCTTCGGCCGATGCGATTTGGCCATAGGTCAGCACCGGGAAGGCCCAGGACTGGTTGACCTGGCGACTGCCCAGCCACAGCCGCGTCGGCGGCATGCCGACATTGGCCACCGTGTAGAAGGCCTGCACGCCGTGCTCGGCCATCCAGTCGTAGGTCCACAGGGGGGTGTTGCCATTGGGGGCCGAGTATTCCTGGGGCTGCAGGCCATGGTTGGCCTTGGTGACCGAGGCATTGTTCAGGTCCAGGAAGGGCAGAAAATCATCGGCGTTGTCGTCCGTTGCCTTTTCACCGAAATAGTTGTGGATCCAGCCGCCATGGTTGCCGATGCTGTGGCCCTGGCTGAGCAGCATCTGGATCATCTGCTGCGCGTCTTCGTTGTAGTCCAGGTCCATGCCCAGGCCGTCGCCTGGCTTGTTCACATCCGGGCCGGCGGTGAAATGCAGGGACTGGTGGCCATGGTCGAAAATACCGGCGTCCTGCAGCTGGTGCAGAAAACCGATGGCCCTGCCATCGTCGTTGTGCCAGTTCAGCACCAGCGCGCCAATGCCATCGGGCGATGCCAGCAGTGCCGGCTGCTGCACCAGTTGCTGGGCAAAGTAGGCCAGAAAGCCGTGCAGAAAAATGCCGTCGGTGCGCTGCAGCAAATAGGTCAGTGGCATGTTGACAAACATCGCCTGGCCCTTGCCCCAGCGATTGACGCTGGCCACCACATCGCCATTGCTCGATTGCAGCAGCACGCGCGCGCCGCTCTGGGGGCGGTCGGTTTTCAGTACGGTAAAGCGCTGCGAATCCTTGGTATAGCCGGCGATGAAGCTGGGAAAGCCAGGCTCATCGGCCGCCAGCTCCTCGGGGCCGATGGCGGTGAGCTTGGCGGCGGCCTTGGCGTCCAGATAGCGGCCAGGGGGGATACCCAGCTTCTCCATCGTGGCGGGCGCACCCCGAATCTCCTCATAGTCGGAGAGCTGGTCCCTGTAGGTGTCGTAGTCGCCATAGCGCACGCCCAGCATGTCTGACAGACGCGCGGTGCCCTTGCCATAGTAGCCGCGCTCATCGAGCATGCCGCCATCCTGCACCACCATGGCCTGGCCACCGGCATGCACGACGTCGATCAGGGTCTGCACCGCCGCATCCGAGATATTGCGGTGGAAGGTGTCGGGCAGGATCACCGCCTGCAGCGCAGCTGGAGCGCCGTAGTGGATGCCGCGCATCCATTCGCTGATGGCCAGCGGCATGAGCAGCACGCCGCGCTCGCGCGCCGCCTGGCGCCAGATCTGCACCTCGGGGGCGTTGGCAGCCATGCTGTCGGGAATCAGCAGGCTGATGGTGGCGTAGTGCTGGCTGGCCTTGAGGCTGCGCGCCTGGTGCCAGGCAATGGCGGCGAGCACGCACAGCACAACCACGGTGGCGGCCAGCCATTTCTTCCAGCGCAAGAGCTTGTTCATGGTGTCAGCCTCAAGGGTTGGCAGCCGGGGCGGTGGCGGGTGCGGTGGCCGTTGCAAACGGGCAGTCGGTGCTGATGCCCGTGTGCGCCAATGCATGGTCGATCATCGCATCCAGTACCGTCCAGCCCACCGTGGGCTGGAAGGGCCGCAGCGATGCGCGCCAGCAGGCCGCTTGGATCGGCGCGGTCTGGCGCATTTTCCATGCAACCAAGCCCCATGCATAGCGGTCTTCGCTGCGCGAGAGCCAGGCGCTGCCATGCTGGGCCAGCCACTGGGCAGTGGCGCGGTCCGATTCGGCGCGCGAGATCACACCGGTCTGCCACAGGTAGGCGCTGGCCAGCGTGTGGGGGTAGAAGCGCGGCTGGTCGTATTCGGGCAAGGCCGGCTTCCAGCCGCTGCCACTGCGAAAGCGCCGGTGGATAGCCGCTGCCAGTTGCTTGGAGCCCGGGCCGGCCTGGGCGCCTTCGGCCACGCGCAGCGCCTCGTAGACCTCGATGTTGTCCATCAGGTAGTACAGCTCGGTGTCCAGCAAGGCTTTGTAGAGCTGGGTCTTGGGATTACGCAGGCGTGCGAGCAGCTGTTGGCTGCGCGCAATGGCTTGCTGGGCGGCGGCCTGCTGGCCGGGCTGCAGCCATTTCTTCTGCTGCGCCTGGTGCAGCATCTCGATCGTGGTGGCGGCCATGGAATCATCGGCATCGGCACCCATGCAACTGCGCCAGGCCTTGTCGGCCGTGGGGCAAAAGCGGTCAAAGCCCCCATCCTTGCGCTGGCGCGGCAGCAGCCAGGCCAGCCACTGCTGCAGCTCGGCCTGCATCGGCACATCGGCCTGCAGCGCGATGGTGAAGCCCTTGTTGATGAAGTAAGGGTCCACCACCTGGCCGCCCAGGGTGGTGTAGTAGGCACCATCGCCCGTGGCAAAAGCCGCCAGCGCGGGCGGCTCGGCCGGCTGGGTTGCGCCCACCAGTTGCCAGGCCATGGCGGCCGAGGCTATCCAGAGATTGCGTGTTTTCATAGCACCACCTGTCCGGAACGTACGGCAGCCATACTGCCATACACCCGCACACTGGCGTGCAAGGCGATGGTCCAGGCCGAGACACTGCTGGGGCAGGCCTTGTCGCCCACCTGGCTGTCGGGGCCCAGTTGCAGGCGCTTGCCCGCGCACATGGGCCCTTCGACATAGTTGTTGCCCTTGGTCTGCAGGTCGCCCTGCACGAAGATGGCGCCCTGTACGCAGGCGCTCTTGGCCAGGATGGCGTTGCCATGCACCTTGATATGGCCGACAACCACCGACATCTCTTCGAGCAGCAGGTTGCCGGTCACCACCAGACCGCCGCGCACGATGGTGCCGGCGGGAATGTGCAGGTCCCCTTCATGGCGGCGTTGAAGGGTCGTCAGCGGCATGCCGGTGCCCAACTCGGGCAGCGGAAAACTCAGCGAGCGCTTGAGCGGCCAGGTAAAGATGCAGTCGGCCGAGAGGCGCAGAAAGCGCGCACCGGGCGACAACACGATATGACGGTCAGCGCTGGTCAGGCGGGCCAGCTGGGCGGGGCCCAGGCAGTGGATGCTTTTGGCATGCAGCACGCGTTGCACGACGCTGTTGGCCTGCAGCTCGACGACGTCGCTGGAAATCAAGGCGCGCAGCTGGGAGCGAAAACCGATCACCACCGGCACCTGGGTCCTGGCCATCAGGCGGCCCTGGTCATCATGGTGCCATTGGGCGACGCGCGGCATGGTTTCCAGCAGATCGAGCTGGTCGGCCATGCGCTGGGCGGCGTAGTCGGTGCGGCCATTGTCCAGCGGGTCGATCTCCAGCGCATCGGCATCGCTGCGCGAGTACAGCTCCCGCAGCGCCGGCAGCAGCGGCAGAAGGAAGACCAGGACGGTCGCGATCAGCCACATGCTGCCAAACAGCAAGGGGTTGGCGGGGGCAGTCATACACGTGCTTCAGGCAGGGCAGCGGTGGCGACCACAACGGGCGCAGCGGCGGGCGCCTGGCGGTAGCGCACGGTCTTGTCCCATTTGAACTGGCGCTTGAACAGCTTGTCGAGCAGCAACCCGTCGATCGTGGCCTTGGAAACTGCGACCATGCTGACCACAAAACCCGTCAGCAACAGGGGCAGCAGGCGCAGGCGGCGCTGGTGGCCATCGAGGTGCACGGCAGCGGCCACTTCAAAGAAGGCCGCGAAGTTGCCCACACAGGCAAAACCGGTGGCAATCAGCAGCATCAGCAAGGCGATGTTCACATTGGCGCCTACGCCATAGCCGGTCACTGTCAGCACCAGCGCCAGCATCCATCCCACCAGCAGGATGGGTGACATCAGGAACACGCCCAACAGCGCCACGCCGTCAACCCGTTCCATCCAGCGCAGGCCCTTGCGGGTCAGCATCTCGGTGCCCAGCTTGGTCATCACCTGGTTGTGGCCCTTGGCCCAGCGGCTGATCTGGCGAAAACGCACGGCCCAGCTCTCAGGCACTTCTTCGTAGCATTCGGCGTAACCCAGGTAGGCGGTTTGCCAGCCCTTGAGCAGCAGGCGGTAGGTCAGGTCGGTGTCCTCGGCCAGCACCTCCGGCGTCCAGCCGCCCACGTCCTGCAGTGCGCTCAGGCGAATGCCGCCGACGGTGCCGCCGTATTGGGCCACCGCGCCCAGGTTGAAGCGGGCTTGCTGGTCGACCTGGTAGCCGCCGGAGCGCTCCAGATCCAGCAGGCGGGTGAGCAGGTTCACACCAGCGTTCTGTGGCACCACGCGGCCCATCACGGCGCCCACTTCGGGGTCGAGAAAGGGGGCTACCAGCTGCTTGATGATCTTCTTGCCGGGAAGGTAGTCGGCGTCGAACACGACGATCAGCTCAGACTCGCCCCGGGCCTGCACGATGGCAGTGGCATCGGCCAGCGCCGCAGCCTTGCCTGGAGGGCCTTCCTGGCGGTGGAACAGCTGCAGGCGGCCAGGGTGGCGGTCGGCATAGCTGTCAATGATCTGGCGTGTGCCATCGGTCGATCGGTCATTGACCGGCATGATCGTCAGCCGGTCGCGCGGGTAGTCCACATCCAACAGCGCCTCGATGCAGCCGGAGATCACGGCCTCTTCGTTGTGCGCTGCAATAAAAACAGTGATGTGCGGCCAGTGCGCCTGTTCAATGCCCGCGTACAGCGGGCGCTGGCGTGCAAACAGGCGGTTGAGCGTGAAGGCGTAGTGGCGGAAGGTGTAGAGCGCTTCGAGCAAAACCACCAGCATCAAGGCCACCAGGCACAAGCCCAGTGCCCATGTGGCCCAGCCTGCCTGGTAGGGCGTTGAAGGCTGTGCATGGGCCAGCACAGGCAAAAAGCCCAGGAACGCTGCGCAGAGTGCAGGTACCAGCATAGAGGGAGCGGAGCGCTTGGGCATGGTGCTTGATAGAAAAAAATTCTTACAACTTGTTATTTGATTATATCAATCACCACAAATGCATGAATAGTGTTTCAACAAGTATCCGAGTAAAAAGTAAGCATTTATTAACGTTAAAGTGAATAACTATCAACGCATTGTGAACTTACATAACCGTTGCTGTTACAAATTGAAGCTTGATTTGGAAGCCTTTTTTGACGATTTCTCGCTCCACATGCTGCGCTGCATCAGTTTTTTATGTTGCGAGATGATGCGTTTGATAGTGGGTGTAAGCGAAACACGATAGAAAAAATGCTTGGCTGCTGATGGGCCAAAGCGACACGCTGTGCGTACATCCGGTTCGTGTCAGCGGCATCCGTGCGCAAGCAGGCATCGCCCCGGCGCGCACGGCGGGGCGGTATCGGATAAGGCGCGGGGGGCTGTGAGAACGGCGGGTTGCGCGCCAGCGCGCAACGCTGCTGGCTGCTAGGGCGCGATGGATGCAGGCCGGGTTTGCGCGAGCGCCCGGGCCGGAGTGTCAGTGCTGGCCGAAGCGGGCCATATAGGCCTGGGGCTCACCCGTCTTGAAGGCGTTGGCAAACTCCTGCACGCTGTCGTCGATCGCCTGGTCGATCGATTGCTTTTCCCAGGCGCGCAGCATGCGCTTTTGCTGGCGCAGGGCCTGCGGGCCATAGCCGGCCAGCTTGTTGGCCATGTGCTCCACCTCGTCATCCAGCCGCGCGGGTGGCACGACCTGGTCGATCAGTCCCCATTGCAGCGCCTGTGCGGCATCGATGTTGTCGCCGGTCAGCAGCAGCCACTGCGTGCGGGCTGCGCCAATCAGCCGGGGCAGCAGCGCGGCATGGATCACCGAGGGAATGCCGACCTGGACCTCGGGCATGCCGCATTGCACACGGTTGCTGGCAATGCGGATATCGCAGGCGCAGGCCAGCTCCAGCCCACCGCCGAGGGTCCAGCCGGGCAGGCGCGCAATCACCGGTGTGGGGAACTGGCGCGCGCCTTCGCAGACACGGCGCAAGCGGCTGATGAAGGCGGCCGCATTGTCGGGCGTGAGGGCGCGCATTTCCTTGATATCAGCGCCTGCGACAAAGGCCTTGTCTCCGGTGCCGCGCAGCACCAGCACGCGGATGCGGCTGTCCTGCGCCAAGGTATCGAGCGCCTGGGCCAGGTCTTCCAGCACGGGCGACGACAGGATGTTGAGGCTGCCGGCGTTGCGAAAAGTCAGGGTGGCCACGCCGTTGTCTTGCAGGCTGGCATGGGCATGGTGCAGGTCGATCAAAAGCATGCAGCCATTGTGGAGACGCATCGCAGCTTGGCAGGTCCCCATCGGGACAAAACGCATGCAGCCTTTGAAATAGCCATGCAGTGCTATGATTTTTAAAGGAAATTTACATATTGAAACTATTACATGTACACATCACATGTAATGACTGTTATGGTGGCCCCATGGACCCAAAAACATCTGCCCACTACCAGCGCTTGCACCGCCAACGGCTGCGCGAGCAGGGGCTGGTGAAAAAAGAGGTCTGGGTACTTCCCGAGTACAGCGCGGTGCTGCATCTGCTGGAAAAGCAGATGCGCCAGCCGCAGGCACAACCCGGTTCATTGACCATCCACCTACAGGAGGGGAGCATGGAAAACAGCAAGCACCACTACCGCAGCATTCAGGCGCTGTCCGAAGAGCTGGGCGCATCGGCGCTGGCCCGTGAGGGTAAGTTGCAGATAGAGCTACTGGAAGGGACCGAGACCAGCGTGCTGGTCACCCTGTCCGATTTCGGCGATCTGCCGGTGCATGTGGCGCTGTCGGGCGAGCAGCTGGTGGTCGAGGCCTTTTTGTGGCCTGCCAACCAGGTGCGCGATGGCGCAGGGCTCAATGCGCAAATCCTGCGCCTGCAAAAGCTGTTCCCGTTCACGACGATGGCGCTGGAGCCACTGGCGCGGGGCGGCGAGGGCTATGTGATGTTTGCCGCGATGCGCGCCAACAGCAGCACGGACGACATCCTGGCCGAAATCCTGATCCTGGCCGACAGCGTGATCCAGGCCACCGAGGCGCTGGCACCCTATCTGACCCTGGCGCAGGTCTGAGCGCAGCCCGTCCCCGACCCCACAGTACAAGGAGAGCATCATGACCGTATGGAACAAGCTGGTGACTGCGCTGCGCGGAGCCGCGCACGAGGCGGGTGAAGCCGTCACTGACAGCCAGGCGCTGCGCATCCTGGACCAGGAAATCCGCGATGCCGACAACGACCTGAACAGCTCCAAGGAAGCGCTGGCCGAGATCATGGCCAAGCAAAAGCTGTCTGCCGGCAAGCTGCAGACCACACAAGCGAAGATTGCCGAATACGAAGGCTATGCGCTCAAGGCGCTGGAAACCCAGGACGAGGCCCTGGCGTTAGAGGTTGCCGGCAAGGTGGCGCTGCTCGAAGCCCAGCGCGACGAAGAAGAAGCCCAGCTGGGCGCCTTCACCCAGAGCGTGGAGCAGCTGCGCACGGCGATCCAGACGGCGCAGTCCAACATCAAGCGCCTCAAGCAGCAGGCGGATACCGTCAAGGCCACCGAGAGCGTGCAGCGCGCCCAGGCCACGGTGGCGGGCCGCTACACCGGCTCGCAGTCGCGGGTGCAGACGGCGCTCGATTCGCTCGAACGCATCAAGCAAAAACAGGCCGAGCGCGGCGCCCGCATGGAGAGCGCGGCCGAGCTGGCGCAAAGCAGCAGCGAGGACGCGCTCGACGCCAAGCTGCGCGCCGCCGGCATCACCGCCAGCGCCGGCAATGCGCAGTCGGTGCTGGAGCGCCTCAAGGCGCAACGCGCCGGCAGCAAGGAGGCTTGATACCGCCCGGGGCCATGGCTGGCCCGACCAGACACACAACAAGTGAGGAGCCGGCGCTGCGCCCGCTACCGCACACTTAGAAGAGGGACGCCATGTCGACATTTCTGCACTATGCGCTGGGCTTTCCAACCTTCATCTTCGGCGCATTGCTGCTGTGCATGCTGCTGTACTGGCTGATCGCCCTGCTCGGCCTGGTGGAGACCGATTCGCTCGACCAGTGGCTGCTGTTTGACGGCAGCGACCATGCCCATGGCGTGGAGCATTCGGTCAGCGCGCTGGCCGGCCTGCTGCTCAAGGTGGGGCTGGGCGGTATTCCGGCCACCGTCATCCTGACGGTGTTGCTGCTGCTGTCCTGGCTGGCGTCGTATGTGCTGTGCCACCTGGTGCCCATGCCCGAGGGCTGGGCGCTGCTCAACCTGCTTATCGGCAGCGCGCTGGCAGTGGCTGCACTGGTGCTGGGCTTTGCCGCCACGGTGGTGGTGCTGCGGCCGCTGCGCGGCCTGGTGGCGCGCATTGCGCCGCCCGAGACCCCCCAGGTGCTGTTGGGCCGTACGGGCCTGGTGCGCAGCGGGGTGGTCAACGCCACGCAAGGCTATGGCAGCGTCGATGACGGCGGCGGCGGGCTCAATGTGCAGATGCGCTCGCCAGAGCGCGACCTGCCGCGTGGCACTGAGATCGTACTGATCGAGCACCTGCCCGAGCACAACGCCTGGCGCGTGGTCAGCAAGGCCGAGTTCGACGGCAGCGAGATACCGGGCCTGCTGCCACCCGTTTGATAAGAGCGGTCTGCCCGCGCCAGCAGGGCAGCCCGCATTCGCATTTTTCAAAAAATTGATACTGATAGGGAGTTACGCATGAATTGGGGAAATCTGGAGTGGTACATCGTCGCCGGCGTGGTGATCGGCTCGGTCTTCATCGTCATCCTGGGCCTGTTTGCGCTGGTCAAGGCCTTCTACATCAAGGTGCCCCAGGGAACGGCCTTGATCATCAATGACACGACCTCGCAGCCCAAGGTGAAGTTCACCGGCGGCATGGTGCTGCCGGTGATCCACAAGAAGGAGTTCATGCGCATCTCGCTGATCACCCTGGAGATTGACCGCCGGGGCAAGGAAGGCCTGATCTGCCGCGACAACATGCGCGCCGACATCACTGTGGCCTTCTACCTGCGCGTCAACGAGACCGCTGCCGACGTGCTCAAGGTGGCCAAGGCCATCGGCGTGGACCGCGCCTCGGAGAAGGGCGCTGTCAACGAGCTGTTCAATGCCAAGTTCTCCGAGGCCTTGAAGACCGTGGGCAAGCAGATCGACTTTGTGAAGCTGTTCGAGAACCGCCAGGATTTCCGCGACCAGATCATCCATGTGATCGGCAACGACCTCAACGGCTATGTGCTCGAAGACGTGGCCATCGACTACCTGGAGCAGACCTCCAAGGCTTCGCTGGACCCGAACAACATCCTGGACGCCGAAGGTATCCGCAAGATCACCGAGCTGACGGCCAACCAGAACATCGTCACCAACGAGCTCGAGCGCAATGCCGAGCTGGCCGTGACCAAGAAGAACGTCGAGACCAAGGAAGCGATGCTGGCGCTGGAACGCCAACAGGCCGATGCCGAAGCGCGCCAGAAGCGCGAGATCGCGACCATCCAGGCGCGCGAGCAGGCCGAGACCCAGAAGGTGCAGGAAGAGGAGCGCCTCAAGGCCGAGCAGGCCCGCATCCAGACGCAGGAGCAGCTCGACATCCGCGAAGAAAACCGCCAGCGCGAAGTGGCGGTGGCGCAGCAGAACCGCGAGCGCGCGGTGGTGATCGAGATCGAAAAGGTCACCCGCGCCAAGGACCTGGAAGTGGTCTCGCGCCAGCGCGAAGTGGAGCTGCAGCGCATCGAGAAAGAAAAGGCCATCGAAGTCGAAAAGGCCAATATCGCCAACGTCATCCGCGAGCGCGTGGTGGTCGAAAAGGGCGTGGCCCAGGAAGAGGAACGCATCAAGGAAGTGCGCGTCGTGTCCGAAGCCGAGCGCATGAAGCAGGTCACCGTGCTGACCGCCCAGGCCCAGGCCGAAGAGGACCTGGTGCGCCAGGTCAAGAAGGCCGAGGCTGACGAATCGGCATCGCGCCACAAGGCCGTTGAGGTGACCACCCTGGCCCAGGCCGAGCTGGAGGCCGCTGGCAAGACCGCAGAAGCCAAGAAGAAGATGGCCGAGGCCATCGAGGTCGAGCGCGCAGCGCCCGGCCTGGCCGATGCCAAGGTGCGTGAAGTGACGGCCGCCGCGATCGAGCGCGAAGGTCTGGTGCAAGCCAAGATCATTGCGGAAAAGCTCATCGCCCAGGCCAAGGGAGAAGAGGAAAAGGGCCTGGCCGAAGTGCGCGTGATCGAGGCCCAGGCCGATGCCAACGAAAAGCTGGGCCTGGCCGATGCCAAGGTGCTCGAAGAGCGCCTGATGGCGCAGGCCCGTGGTGAGGCCCAGGTGGGCAACACCAAGGCTGTGGTGACCCGCGATGTGGGCCAGTCCGAAGCCGATGTGCTGCGCGACAAGCTGTTCGCCGAGGCCAAGGGCTTGACCGAGAAGTTCGGCGCGCTGGCCTCGCTGTCCGACCAGGCCCGCTCGCACGAAGAGTTCCGCATGCAGCTGGAGAAGAACTTCGAGCAGGCGCTGGCCGCCATCGAGGCGAACAAGACCGTGGCCCAGGAGCAGGCCGAGGTGCTGTCGGCGGCATTGTCCAAGGCCAATATCGACATCGTGGGCGGCGGTGGCGACTTCTTCAACAACTTTGCCAAGGCGCTGTCGGTGGGCAAGGCGGTCGAGGGTGTCTCGGCCAAGAGCCCCATCGTGCAGGAGCTGCTGCAGAAGTTCATCGGCGGCAAGGGCCTGCCCAGCGATGCGCTGAGCAACCTGCTGGGCGGTGGCCAGGACAAGAAGAGCCTGCCTCCGTCGGCGACCGAGTCCTGACCCATGACCAGGCCGGGCCGGGCGCCATGCCTGGTCTGGCCTGACCTTGTGCCGACTCGTTCCTTCGGGGCGTCCAGCCCTCTTGCAACGCAGGCCCCAGTCCGCGCGCTGGCCTGCCGTGCCCCACCGCATTCTCTGCCGCTCTAGCCATGTCCACTACCCCATCCAACGATCCCCCAGACCGCTCTGCCGTTGACGACGCCGTCGCCAGTGGCGGCTCCTATGAAGTGCTGGCCAAGCGGCTCGATGCCCAGGGCCAGGCGCTGGAGACCCTGGCGCGTGAACTCAATGAAGCACGGCTGGAAGAGTTTGGCCGCAGCCAGATGGAGGTCATCGCCCGCATGCGGGTGCGCACCGAAAACAACTGCCTGGGCCGCGACATCGCCCAGGTCGGCGGTTATCTGCTGTTTGGCTACAACGTGTTCATGGGCCTCAAGCAGGAGACGCGCATCGAGGATGTGTTCGCGCTCTACCGCCTGCATGAGGGGGAGCAGGGCTACGAAGTCACGCCGGTGGACACCAGGGACAGCTTTCTGGGCATCCAGAGCTTTGTGCAGGATTTCCAGGAGCTCTACGCCTATTACAAGCACACCAAGCTGATGCAGCTGGCGGTGCGCGATGGCAAGCTGCTGGCCAGCTTCCAGATCGGCGAGCGCCTGGGCGATGTGCGGGTGTTCCGCTGGTCGGTCTCGCCCGATGGCCAGCAGATCCGCTACATCGACAACCGGGGCGAGCGTGACATCGAGCTGCCCGCACCCCATGATTTTGAATGGCAGCGCGCCGGCCGCGAGCAGCTGGTGCAGGGCCGCCATCCGCACATCAACATCCTCGACAAGGTGTTTGTCGAGACGCTCGATGGCGACCTGACCATCAAGGTCGAGAACAACACCAACGACGGCCTGGGCATCTACCGCGAGCCGGTGCAGGAGAAGAACCAGTCGCTCGACGACGCGGTGTTTGAATACGCGGCCGTCGGCAGCCTGATCCTGCTCAAGATCCTGCCCTACCGCGAGGACCAGTGGCGCTACCTGGTCTACAACACCTTGTCGCGCCAGGTGCTGCGCATCGATGCGATTGGCGCGGCCTGCATCCAGCTGCCGCAGGACCACGGCATCATCTTCCCCGGCGGCTACTACCTGCAAAACGGCGAGCACCGCGCCTTCGAGCAGAACATGCAGGGCATGCGCTACCGCCGCAGCATCCGCTCGCCCAATGGCGAGGATGTGCTCTATGTGTTCTACGAGCCCGAGAGCGGGCGCATGGCACTGTTCAAGTACAACCTGATCGAGCGGGCGCTGCAGCCGCCGATCATCGGCCACGGTTATGCGCGCATGGACGATGGCCGCATCGTCATCTTTGCTGCCGAGAGCAACGAGGCCTCGCGCGTGCACCCGATGCAGCTGTGGCGCACGCCTTTCGCATCGGACGACTATGCCGCGCGCCAGCCGCAGAAAGACAGCGCGCTGGGCCGCATCGGCAATGCCGAGCTGGTCAGCGGCATCTCCGATCTGTACAGCGTGCGCAAGGAGATCGCCGCCACCGAGGTATCGCTGCCGCGCTATGAGCGCCTGATCGACACCGCGCGCCGCCTGTTCGAGCGCTACCACTGGCTCAGCGGCCCGGGCATGCAGGCGCTGCATGAGAACCTGCTGGGCATCGTCGCCACCGGCGATGCGGTGCTGGACGAGTACGAAAAGGTCGAGAGCATCCGCCAGGCCTCGGCCAAGGCGATGAGCGAGGTCAGCAGCCGCCATGGGCAGCTGCTCAAGCAGATACGCCTGTCCGATGGCGACAGCATTGATGTCTATGTGGGCGCGCTCACCGACCTGGCCGCATTGCGTGGCCAGTTGCTGGCCACGCGCGAGCTGCGCTATGTGGATGCGGCAGCGATCGAGGCCATGGTGCAGACGGCTGACGAGGCCCAGGCGGAGGTCTCGCAGCGCACGGCGGGCTTCATTGCCACCGATGCTGCGATGCAGCCCTATGTGGAGCAGCTGCAGGCGCTGGACCAGCAGGCCCAGGCAGCCACCACGGTGGTGCAGCTGGCCGAGCCGCTGGCGCAGATGGCCCAGATGTCGGCCGCGCTCGATCTGCTGTCCGAGCTGATGGGCAGCCTCAAGATCGACGATGCCACCCAGCGCACGGCGGTGGTGGACCGCATCTCGTCCATCTATGCCCGCCTCAACCAGGTGCGGGCCCGGGCCGAGCAGCGCAAATCCGGCCTGGGCAGTGCCGAGAACCTGGCGCAGTTTGCCGCGCAGCTGGCGCTGTTCTCGCAAAGCATCGTCAGCGGGCTGAACCTGGCCCAGACCCCCGAGAAATGCGATGAGCAGCTGGCGCGCCTCTTGGTACAACTCGAAGACATCGAGGGCCAGTTTGGCGAGCATGCGCAGTTTCTCTCCGACATCATCGCCAAGCGCGAAGAGGTGCTGGAGACCTTCGAGGCGCGCAAGCAGTCCCTGCAGGACGAGCGCCAGCGCCGCGCGCAGGGCGTGCTCGATGCCGCGCTGCGCATTGTGCAGGGCCTGCCCAAGCGCACCGAGAAGATCGCCAGCCCCGAGGCCCTGCACGCCTTTTTTGCCGGCGATCCACTGATCGCCAAGCTCAAGGAGCTGGCCGGGCGCCTGCGCGGCGAGCTGCAGGACCCTGTCAAGGCCGACGACATCGACAGCCGCATCAAGTCGCTGCGCGACCAGGCCTTCCGCGCGCTGCAGGACCGCAATGATCTGTACGAGGGCGATGGCAAGCTGATCCGCCTGGGCCGCCACCGCTTCTCGGTCGGCAACCAGGACCTGGACCTGACCTTGCTGCCCCGCGATGGCCAGCTCTACCTGCACCTGGTGGGCACCGAATACTTCGAGCCGGTGGACAACCCCGAACTGGCCGGGCTGCAGGCCTACTGGGATGCCTCGTCGCCCGCCGAATCGGCCGAGATGTACCGGGGCGAGTACCTGGCGCTGGAGGTGGTGCAGGCCGTGCGTGCCGGCCGCGAGGGCTGGAGCCAGGACCGCCTGCGCCAGCTCTTGCCCGATACCGAGGCGCTGACCCAGGCGATCCGGGAGTTTTCTGCGCCGCGCTACCGCGACGGCTATGAGCGCGGCATACACGACCATGATGCGGCGCTGATCCTGCAGGCGCTGGTGCCGCTGGCCGATGGCGCCGGTGTGCTGCGCCATGCGCCGCAAGCGCGCAGCCTGGCACTGCTGTTCTGGAGCCAGCAGGCCCATATCCAGCAGCCGCAGCTGGCCAGCAGCATTGCGCGCTGGCCCGAGCGCGCGCAGCAGGCCCTGGCGATGCAACAGCTGCTGGGCAGCGAGACCGAGCGCCTGGCGCTGCAGACCGACATCATGGCCCAGCTGCGCGCCTTTGCGCAGGACCAGGGCCTGCTCGATGCACTGCTGCGCTCCGACCCAGCCAGCCCCTTGCTGGCAGCGGCCGCAATTGATGAAGGTGAGTGGGACAGCGAGGCCGACAACCTGCTGCGCGCCGCCGCCGATTACCTGCAGGCCGAGCTGGCGCACAAGGCGTTGCGCTTGCATTTCTCGGGCGCCAGCCAGGCGGTGGTGGCGGCCTTGCAGCAGGCGCTAAAAGCCGGCCCCAAGGAAGGGCTGCACTGGGCCGATCTGCAGCGCTACTGGGCGGGCGGCGAGGCCGGCCAAGCCAGCCGCGAGCGCGGCGCAGCACCGCTGGCCCAGCGCTGGCGCAGCGCGCTGCACTGGCTGCAGACGGTGGCCCAGGCTGCGCCGCCGGCCGAGCGCGCCGCCTGGCTGCCCTACTGCAGCGAGGCGGCAGCCTGGCTGGTGTGCCAGGCTGAACTGACCCACCAGCTGAGCACGGCCGATCTGCGCTGCGAGGTGCAGGGCCTGCTGGGCCAGCATGGCCGGGTGCAGGGCGGCCGCATGCACATCCAGCTCGACGAGCTGACCACGCGCGCGGCACGCCACTACCGCCGCTATCTGCCGCAGTGGGAGCGCTACCAGGCGCTGCGCCAGCAGCTGCTGGGCGACTACCGTGCGCGCTTCCGGCTGGAGGAGTTCAAGGCCCGGCCGCTGTCGTCCTTTGTGCGCAACCGGCTGATCAACGAGATCTACCTGCCGGTGATTGGCGACAACCTGGCCAAGCAGATCGGCGTGGTGGGCGAGAACAAGCGCACGGACCAGATGGGGCTGCTGATGATGATCTCGCCCCCCGGCTACGGCAAGACCACCTTGATGGAGTACGTGGCCAACCGGCTGGGGCTGATCTTCATGAAGATCAACGGCCCGGCGCTGGGCCATTCGGTGCGCTCGCTCGACCCGGCGCAGGCCCCCGATGCAACGGCAGCCAAGGAGCTGGAAAAGCTCAACCTCGCGCTGGAGATGGCCAACAACGTGATGCTGTACATCGACGACATCCAGCACACGCACCCCGAGTTTCTGCAGAAGTTCATCTCGCTGTCCGATGGCACGCGCCGCATTGAAGGCGTGTGGCGGGGCCAGACCAAGACCCATGACATGCGCGGCAAACGCTTTTGCGTGGTCATGTCCGGCAACCCCTATACCGAGTCGGGGGAGGTATTCAAGATCCCGGACATGCTGGCCAACCGCGCCGATATCTACAACCTGGGCGATGTGCTGGGCGGCATGGACGAGGTCTTCAAGCTCAGCTATATCGAAAACAGCATGACCTCGAACGCGGTGCTGGCGCCGATGGCCACCCGCAGCCTGCAGGACCTGTACCTGCTGCTCGACCGGGTGCAGGGCAAGGAGGTCTCGGCCAACGCGCTGTCGCACGACTACGCCGCCGCCGAGCTGCGCGAGATGGAGGCCGTGCTCCAGCGCATGCTGCAGGTGCGCGAGCTGGTGTTCAAGGTCAACCAGCAGTACATCCACAGCGCTGCGCAGGATGACAACTACCGCACCGAGCCACCGTTCAAGCTGCAGGGCAGCTACCGCAACATGAACAAGCTGGCCGAGAAGATCACCCCGGTGATGAACGATGCCGAGATGGCGCAAATGCTGAGCGACCATTACCAGGGCGAGGCCCAGATGCTGACTGGCGGCGCCGAGGAGAACCTGCTCAAGCTCGCCGAGCTGCGCGGCAGCGCCGATGCGCAGGCCCAGGCGCGCTGGGCCGAGATCAAGGCCCAGTTCCAGCGCCAGCAGGCCGCCGGCGGCGCCAATGCCGATGCCGCCACGCGCGTGACCACCCAGCTGGTCGACCTGGTCGCTGCCACCCGGGCCATGGCCGAGGCCCAGCAGGCCCGCCACCTGGGCGATAGCGCCGCGCAAGAAGGCCTGCAGCGCATGCTGGCGCAATGGGGCCAGGCGCAAACGGCTGTGGGCCAGTCGCTCGATGGCATCCGCCAGGCGGTGCTGGACAGCGCGCCGGTGCCGCAGCCCGCAGAAGCTGCCGCACCCCCGCTGGACCTGGCCGTGCAGCAGCTGGGCCAGCTGGTGCTGCAGTCGCTGCAACCAGTCGTCGAGCATCTCGACCAGAGCCGGCGTCAGCAGCTCGGTCTGCACCGGGTGCTGATGCAGGTTGCCAGCCGCATGCAGGAGCAGATCGACCAGCAGCGCACGGGCCGCCAGCCGCTGCAGCCCACCTTGCAGGCCGACGACATCGACAAGGCCTTTGACCGGATGCAGGACCCACGCTCGCCGGCTTGAAAGCTTTGTTATCAGGTGCAAGCAGCGCCTTTGTCCTAGCCATGGGGCAGGGCGCATACCGATACACTGTGCCGATGCGCGCCTCCCCCCTCTCCTTTTCTGTCCACCGGGGCTTGCCACGCTGGTGGCTGCTCGCCCTGTGGCTGCTGCTGTGTGCCTGCCTGCTGTCCCTGGCGCCAGGGGCAGCCGCACAGTCACTGACGTCGCTCGCAGGCTTGGGAGGCAGTTCCTCCAGCAGCAGTAGCAGCGATGAAGAGCGCGCCATCCAGGCGCAGCGCGAGGCCACCGCCACCGCCGAGCAGGAGGCCGATGCGCTGGCGCAGTCGCTCGAGCGCCTGCGCAGCCGGGTGCAGACACCAGCGGGCACGGCGCCCGCGCCGCTCAGCGACCAGGATCTGGGGCAGATACAGGCGCGCTGGGAAGAGCGCGTGCCCGCCAATGCCAGCCAGGAAGTGCTGGAAAAGCTGCTCACCGACGAGCGCGAAGCGATTGCCGCGCTCAAGGCTGGCATCGAGAAATCGGCGGCCGAGCAGGCCAACCTGGTGGCCCAGCCCGGCAATGGCCGCAGCGATTTGGCCAGCCTCCAGCAGCGCGTGCAGGAAACAGCAGCGCCGGTGACGGCCGAGCCGGGAGAATCCAAGGCATTGACCCAGGCGCGCCAGCAGCGCCGTAGCGCCGAGCACCGCCGCGCCACGCAGGAGCTGGCGCTGCGCCAGGAAGAGCAATCGACCATCGAGACCCGCCAGCGCCAGCTAGATGTGCAACTGCAGACCCAGCGCCGCGAGCTGCTGGAGCGCACACCGCGCGTGGCCTGGCTGAACCAGCGTATTGCCGACCGTGCCCGCCAGCAGCTGGAGCAGCAAGTACAGCAAACCCAGGCCGCCGAGAATGAGACGGCCGAGGCGCCCGCTGCGGTGCGCGAGCTGGCGCAGCAAAACAGCGTGCTGGCCGCGCAGATACTGGCGCACAACGACCGATTGGTGAGAGAACGCCAGGACCTGGCCAGCGACGAATACCGCCAAAGCCAGCTGGCCTCGGCGCTGCGCGATACGCAGGCGCGTCTGCGCCTGGGCGGCAGTGCATCGGTGGGCCAGTGGCTGTGGAAGCAGCGCGTGGCGCTGCCCACGGTCAACACCATCCAGTCGCGCCGCAAGGCCACGTTGCGGCAGCTCGCCGAGCTGCGGCTGGCGCTGTTCAACGCCAGCGAGCGGCGCTTCAGCCTCAACGGCACAGCTGCCGTGGGGGGCAACGCTGGCATGACCACGCGTGGCAGTGCCCAAAGCACGGCGCTGTGGACCAAGCAGGCGGCGCTGATCGACCAGCTCCAGCCCTTGCTGCTGCGGCGCATTGCCGTGCTGGAGCAGACCGATGCGGCGCTGCAATCGACCTTGACCAGCGGCAACGCGCTGCGCCAGGTGATGGACAAGGAATTGCTGTGGTTCCCCAGCCACCTGCCCATGGGCGGCGCCTGGCTGGATGAGTGGCGCTCGGTGCTGCGCAGCTCGGACGGCGCTGGCCTGGAGCAGGGCGCCAGTGCATCGCCCTGGAACACCGCGCGGGCGCTGGGCGCCAGTATTTTGCGCAACCTCTGGATCTATGCCGGCATCGTTGCGGGTGTGGCAGTGCTGCTGGGCCTGCGCCGCTATGCCTTGCAAAAACTGCAGGCGATTGCCACGCAGGTCGACAACTTCTCGCAGGACCACTTTGGTCTGACCTTGCTGGCGCTGGGCTGGAGCCTGCTCTATGCACTGCCCTGGAGTTTTGCGACCGCCGCGCTGGGCACCTTGCTGCAATCGGCGGCGGCGCCGGTGGCGCTGGAGCCGCTGGGCCAGGCGCTGGAGCAGCTGAGTGCCTTTGTGTTTGTCGTGACCCTGCTGAACGTGCTGTTCCGCCCCTGCGGGCTGGCGGTGGCGCACTTTGGCTGGCCGCGCGAGCGCGTGCAGGTGCTGCGCCAGATGGTGCTGCGCGCCACCTGGCTGATCGTGCCCATCGATCTGCTGGGCGGCCTGGCCTTTTTCAGCCACGACGACACAGCCATCAGTACCTGGGGCCGCATGTGCCTGCTGGTGCTGACCCTGGGCCTGGCCTGGATGGCCTTCCGCTACCTGCGCCAAAGCCTGGGCAAGCAGCGCCCGGGCCTGCGCTGGAGCCAGGTGGTGAGCGTGGCAGTCATGCTGGTGCTGGCCGTGACCCTGGTAGGCATCGGGCTGGGCTATGTTTACACCGCCACTGAGGTGATCCAGGCGCTGCTGAGCAGCTTTGTGTTCCTGGCAGCGGCGGAGGTGCTGGTCAGCCTGCTGCGGCGCTGGCTGCTGCTGGGCGAGCGCCGGCTGGCGCTGAACCGCCTGCGTGCAGCTGCGCTGCAGCGCCAGGCGGCCAATGCCGCAGCGGCTGCCGACGCCGCCGCTGGCGGCGGAACCGCCCCCACGGCCAGCAACAATGCCACCGATGAGCAAAGCCAGATGGCGCTGGTGACGGTGAGCACCCAGGCGCACCGCCTGCTGGGCCTGCTGCAGCGGGTGCTGGTGGCGCTGAGCCTGGTCTACGCCTGGTCGCCAGTGCTGCCGGCGCTGCTGCGCTTTGAAGGCGTGGTGCTCTGGTACACCACCAATACGGAGGCCAGCGGCATTGCCCGCCCCGCACCGGTGAGCCTGATGGACCTGCTGATCGGCGCGCTGATTCTGCTGATGACCTTCAGCCTGACGCGCAACCTGCCGGGCCTGGTCGAGGTGGTGTTCTCCAGCACCCGCCGGGTCAGCAGCTCGGACCGCTACACGATGGCGACCTTGGCGCGCTACGGCATCACCATCGCCGGCACGGTGAGTGCGCTGTCCCTGCTGGGGCTGCGCTGGAGCCAGCTGCAGTGGATGGCTGCCGCGTTGACCGTGGGTCTGGGTTTTGGTCTGCAGGAGATTTTTGCCAACTTTGTCTCGGGGCTTATTCTGCTGGTGGAGCGGCCCTTCCGGGTTGGCGATGTGATCACCATCAACCAGCACACCGGCACCGTCACCCGCATCCGCACCCGTGCAACCACGGTGCTGGACTTTGACAACCAGGAAATCGTCATCCCGAACAAGACCTTCATCACCGGCCAGGTGACGAACTGGACCTTGAGCGATGATGTGACGCGCCTGATCATCGATGTCTCGGTCGCTCACGGCAGCGACCCGTCCGAGGTGCAGCGCATGCTGTTGGCCATAGCGGCCGAGCACCCCAAGGTGCTGCGCGAGCCCGAGGCCAACTGCTGGTTCATGGCGCTCGAAGGCCAGGGCCAGAAGTTCGAGCTGCGCGTCTATGTGGGTGCGGTGGACGACCGCCTGCCGGTGCGCAACGACCTCAACCGCAGCATCAATGCGCGCCTGAAGGCGGCGGGCATTGCGGTGGCTTTCCCGCAGATGGACATCCATGTGCGCGATCTGCCGCCCGCCCCGGCTGCACCGCAGCAGGCGCAGGGCACTTAAGGGTTGGCGAAGCAGCGGTCTGCACCAGCGCCACAAAGCGCTTGGCGGCCAGGCCCATCGGGTGCTCCTTGGACCAGACCACATCCACATAGAGCTGGGCGCCATTGCTGAGGTTGGCAAACTCCATTGCCACCAGCGCGCCCGACTGCAGCAGCGGTGCCACCAGCGGCTGGGGCAGCCAGCCCCAGCCAATGCCGGCGCTGACCATCTGCAAGGCGGCCACATGGTTGTCGGTGCGCCAGACATCGCGGGCATAGACCAGGCGCTCATGGTCCAGCGTCCAGTCGCGGCTGGCAACGATGATCTGCCGGGTGTTGGTCAGGTGGTGTTCGCGCAGCTGGGGCCGGGCCGGCTCGCCCTGCAGTGGCACCTGGTGCAGCGCCTGCATCAGCGGGTGGCTGGGGGCGATCACCGCCAGCAGGGTCTCGGTCGCCACTTCCTGAAAACCTTCGCGGCCATCAAGGCTGGGCCGCTCAAACACCAGCGCCAGCTGCGCGCGGCCGCTGTGCAGCATGGCCAGCGCATCGGCCTGGGGGGCGGTAAGCACTTCGACAGCCAGCTGTGGGTACTCTTGCGCCAAGGCGGCCAGCGGCGCTGCCCAGGGGGCCGACAGCAGCTCGGGCGCGATGGCCAAGGTCAGCCGCGACTCCAGCCCTTGCTCCAGCGCCAGCGCATGGGCATTGAGCTGCTGCAGCTGCGCGGCCAGCAAGCGTGCCTGCGGCTCCAGTGCCAGCGCGGCGGGCAGCGGCCTGGGCTCGCGGCCGTCGCGGGCAAACAGCGGCATCTGCAGCTCGGCCTCCAGCTGGGCGATCTGCATGCTGACGGCCGAGGGCACCTTGCCCAGCGCCCGGGCGGCGGCCGAAAAGCTGCCATGGTCGAGCACGGCCAGCAAGGTCTGGATGGTGTCGGAGTCGAACGGGGCAAAAGCGCTGCGCATTGATGTATCAGTTTTTCTGAAAGATTCTGACTTATGTTATCAGTTCATGACACATAAGATAGCGCCCCATGTCAGTTCAAAAAATACAAAACAGCCCCTGGTCCCTGCAGGGGCCGATGCGGCGCGTGGTCTATGTGGCCTTGTACGAGGCAATTGCGATTGTGGCCGCCACGGCAGGCCTGTCTGCCTTGTCGGGCCAGGGTGCTGCGCACTCGGGCGTGGTGGCCGCTGCATCGTCGGCCATCGCGATTGTGTGGAATGTGGTCTGGAACCATCTGTTCGAGCGCTGGGAAGCCAGCCAACCCACCCGGGGGCGTGGCCTGGGCCGCCGCATTGCGCATGCGCTGGGCATGGAAGGGGGCCTCGTCTTCATGCTCGTGCCGCTGTTTGCCTGGTGGTTTGACGTCAGCCTCTGGGAAGCCCTGGTGATGGACATCGGCCTGCTGCTGTTCTTCCTGGTCTACACCTTTGTGTTCAACTGGTCGTTTGACCGTCTGTTTGGCCTGCCGCAATCGGCGCAGTAAGCCAGCCATAAAAGCACAACGGGGCGTCGTGTCACCACGACGCCCCGTTGCTATTGAACCTCGGTCTTAGCGAATCCAGGCAATCATCAGCTGCAGCACAAAGGCGTTGATGATGTCGATAAAGAACGCGCCCACCAGCGGCACGATCAAGAAGGCCTTGTGCGAGGGCCCGTACTGGCTGGTGATGGCCTGCATGTTGGCAACAGCGGTGGGCGTGGCGCCCATGCCAAAGCCGCAGTGGCCGGCGGCCAGCACGGCAGCATCGTAGTTGCGGCCCATGGTGCGGAAGGTGATGAAGACAGCAAACAGCGCCAGTGCCACGGTCTGCACGGCCAGGATGACCATCAGCGGCCCGGCCAGATCGGCCAGCTCCCAGAGCTTGAGCGACAGCAGCGCAATGGCCAGGTAGATCGACAGGCCGGCGTTGCCGAACACATCGATGGCGCGGTCAAACACCTTGAAGCCAAAACCATAGTCGAGCACATTGCGGATCACCACGCCGCCGCCCAGCGCCCAGACAAAGGTGGGCAGCTGCAGCTTGGTGCCCTGGGTGGCGCTGGTCATGAACTCGGCAAAGGCCAGGCAACCGGCAAACAGCGCCAGGGTTTCGATGGCCGCCTCGGCCGTGATCAGGCGCGGGGCGGTATTGGGCGTTTCAAAGTTGGCAGGCTCCGTGCCTTCGCTGGCGCTGCTGTGCGCGCCGGTCTGCGCGTCTGCCAGGCTGCGTGGCTGGGCCAGCTGGTGGCGGGTGATCAGGCGCTTGGCCAACGGGCCGCCGAGCAGGCCGCCAATGACCAGGCCAAAGGTGGCGCAGGCAATGCCCAAGGCGGTGGCACCGCTCAGGCCGTATTGGTTCTCCAGCACCGAGCCCCAGGCGCCAGCGGTGCCATGGCCACCCAGCAAGGTGATCGAGCCTGCGACCAGGCCAATCAGCGGGTCCAGCCCCAGCAAGGTGGCCAGGCCCACGCCCACGCCGTTTTGTACAAAGATAAAGGCGACGATCACGCCCAGAAACACCACCAGGCCCATGCCGCCCTCACGCAGCTTGGCAAAGTTGGCGCTCAGCCCGATCGACGAGAAGAACACCAGCATGAAGGTGGTCTGCATGCCGGTGGCAAAGGCCAGGGTCAGGCCGGTGGCCTGGTGCAGCGCAAAGATGATGGCCGCAACGACCAAGCCGCCGGAGACCGGCTCGGGGATGTTGAAGTCGCGCAGAAAGCGGATATGCCGCGTCAGCAGCTTGCCCAGCAAGAGCACGAGGACGGCAAAGATCAGGGTGTAGTAAGCACTGAAACTCAGATGCAAGGGAATTCTCCTCAAATAGCAGGCCTTGACCTGGTTGAACACAGAAAGCCGGTGTTAGCTATAGATTGGCGGTTTTTGCCGGCAAAGTGCTGCAATATGGGTGAAAGCTAAAGTATCGTTTCATTAAATAAGGCTATAACCAACCTTGGTGAGTGGTGTTTATGGCTATGGACAAGTTCCCTTGCCTGTGCTTTAGCAGCCCGCCTGGCTTAAAATGCGGGGCCTTGTCCCAAGGAGCGCTGCAGCAGGCCGGTGGTACCCCCATCGCAGGCCTGTCAGGCTTGGGGCAGGTGGACGGGCATGCACGGCATCGCCCGCATCAACGGCGCTCACCTGTTCTGTCTCTGTTTTCTGGTTTTTACAGGTGAGCCCCATGTCCGCGTCTGCCGTCCCCGTTTCCGTTCCTCCCATGCGCCTGTCGGGCCTGGAGCCCGTGTTTGTTGGCGAGGACAGCCTGTTTGTCAACGTGGGTGAACGCACCAACGTCACGGGCTCCAAGGCCTTTGCGCGCCTGATCCTGAACGAGCAGTACGAAGAGGCCCTGGCCGTTGCGCGCCAGCAGGTGGAAAACGGCGCCCAGGTGATCGACGTGAACATGGACGAGGCCATGCTCGACAGCAAGGCGGCGATGGTGCGGTTCCTGAACCTGATCGCCTCCGAGCCCGATATCGCCCGCGTGCCCATCATGGTCGACAGCTCCAAATGGGAGGTGATCGAAGCGGGCCTGCGCTGCATCCAGGGCAAGGGCATCGTCAACTCCATCTCGATGAAGGAGGGGGTGGACGAGTTCAAGAAGCATGCGCGCCTGGTCAAGCGCTATGGCGCGGCGGCCGTGGTCATGGCCTTTGATGAAAAAGGCCAGGCCGACACCTACGAGCGCAAGATCGAGATCTGCGAGCGCGCCTACCGCATCCTGGTCGATGAGGTGGGTTTCCCGCCCGAGGACATCATCTTCGACCCCAACATCTTTGCCGTGGCCACCGGCATCGAAGAGCACAACAACTACGGCGTGGACTTCATCGAAGCCACGCGCTGGATCAAGCAGAACCTGCCCGGCGCCAAGGTGAGCGGCGGTGTGTCCAACGTGTCGTTCTCGTTCCGTGGCAACGACCCGGTGCGTGAGGCGATCCACACCGTGTTCCTCTACCACGCGATCCAGGCGGGCATGGACATGGGTATTGTCAACGCCGGCATGGTCGGCGTCTATGACGACCTGGAGCCGGTGCTGCGCGAGCGCGTCGAGGACGTGGTGCTGAACCGCCGCCCCGACGCTGGCGAGCGCCTGGTGGAAGTGGCCGACAGCGCCAAGAGCGGTGCCAAGGATGACAGCAAGAAGCTGGAATGGCGCGGCACGCCCGAGAACCCTAAGACCGTGAACGAGCGCCTGTCGCATGCGCTGGTGCATGGCATCACCGACTTCATCACCGAAGACACCGAAGAGGCCTACCAGGCCATCGTCGTGCAAGGCGGCGGGCGCCCGCTGCATGTGATCGAAGGCCCGCTGATGGACGGCATGAACGTGGTCGGTGACCTGTTTGGTGCCGGCAAGATGTTCCTGCCCCAGGTGGTCAAGTCGGCCCGCGTGATGAAGCAGGCCGTGGCCCACCTGGTGCCCTACATCGAAGAGGAAAAGCGCCAGCAGGAAGCAGCAGGCATCGACGTGTCGAGCAAGGGCAAGATCGTCATCGCCACCGTCAAGGGCGATGTGCATGACATCGGCAAGAACATCGTCACCGTGGTGCTGCAGTGCAATAACTTCGAGGTCATCAACATGGGCGTGATGGTGCCCTGCCACGAGATCCTGGCCCGGGCCAAGGCCGAGGGCGCCGACATCATCGGCCTGTCGGGCCTGATCACGCCCAGCCTGGAAGAGATGCAATACGTGGCCGGCGAGATGCACAAGGACGACTATTTCCGCGTCAAGAAGATCCCGCTGCTGATTGGCGGCGCTACTTGCTCACGCGTGCATACCGCAGTGAAGATCGCCCCCAAGTACGAAGGCCCGGTGCTCTATGTGCCCGATGCCTCGCGCAGCGTGAGCGTGGCCCAGAGCCTGCTCGGCGAGAACAAGGACCGCTACCTGCAGGAGGTGGAGGCCGACTACGACAAGGTGCGCACCCAGCACGCCAACAAAAAGAAGACACCGCTGTGGACCCTGGCGCAGGCCCGCGCCAATGCCACCCCGGTGGACTTTGCCGCGCACCCGCCCGTCACGCCCCGCGTGCTGGGCCGCCGCGTGTTCAAGAACTTTGACCTGGCCGAGATCGCCCAGTACATCGACTGGGGCCCCTTCTTTCAGACCTGGGACCTGGCCGGCCCGTACCCGGCCATCCTCGACGACGAGGTGGTGGGTGTGGAGGCCCGCAAGGTGCTGGCCGATGCCCAGGCCATGCTCAAGAAGATCATCGAAGGCCGCTGGCTGCAGGCCAATGGCGTGATGGGCCTGTTCCCCGCCAACCGGGTGGGCGACGACATCGTGTTCTACACCGACGAGTCGCGCAGCACCGAGCTGCTGACCTGGTATGGCATGCGCCAGCAAACCGAAAAGCAGGCAGTGGACGGTGTGATGCGCCCGAGCCGCTGCCTGTCCGACTTTGTGGCCAGCAAGGAATCGGGCATTGGCGATTACGCCGGCCTGTTTGCGGTCACCGCCGGCATCGGTGCCGAGAAGAAGGACAAGGAATTTGAAGCCGCGCTGGACGACTACAGCGGCATCATGTTCAAGGCCCTGGCCGACCGCCTGGCCGAAGCCTTTGCCGAATGCCTGCACCTGCGCGTGCGCAAGGACCTGTGGGGCTATGCCGCCGATGAGCAGCTGAGCAACGAGCAGCTGATCAAGGAAAAATACCAGGGCGTGCGCCCCGCCCCCGGCTACCCCGCCTGCCCAGACCACACCGCCAAGATCGACCTGTTCAAGGCGCTGGACGCCGCCGACATCGGCATGCAGCTGACCGAGAGCCTGGCCATGTTCCCCGCCTCCAGCGTCAGCGGCTTCTACCTGGGCTACCCCGAAGCGGTCTACTTCAACGTCGGCGAAATCGGTGAAGACCAGCTGGCCGATATGGCAGAGCGCCGGGGCATGGACATCGAAGTGCTGCGCCGGGCGCTGGCGCCGAATCTGGCATAAATACAAGCCATAGGCTGTAAAACGGAAATACAAACCAAGACTTGTATTCGCGAAATACAGCCTATGGGTTGTGGCCTCACAATAGCTGCTCCTGAGTTACTGTGAATGGGGAGCACGCATGGATGAATTTATCGTCCAAACCAGCCGCCAACTACCGATATTTCTGAGCGCTTTTCGCAAGGCGGCGAAGCTCACCCAGGCAGATGTGGCCATGCGCATGGGGGTGACCCAGCAGACGGTCTCTGCGATGGAACGCAATCCCCAGGCGGTCAGCGCTGAGCGCTTGATGAAACTCCTGAGCGTTCTGGGCGTCGACCTGGTACTGCGGTCACACCCGGAACCGCGCGACTATGCCGGCTCTGAACTCCGGTCACTGGATGATTGGTAAAGCGCGGTTGACGAGCTGCTCGGCGTCTATTCCAACCCTTAACCCGCCAGAACCGCCTCCAGATGCGCACGCAGCGAAGTAGCGCGCTCCGGCACCCGGGGCAGCGCTGCCTGGGCGATGGACTGAGCCAGTGCAACCTCACCCAATAGGGTGGCCACCCGGGCCCAGGTGAGCAGGTGGGCGGGGTGCCGCTCCGCGTCCTGCGCGGCCTGCCGGGCGGCGGCTAAAAACGATGCGGGGTAGTCGTTGAAGGGCGCAAAAAAGGCCTGGGATTGCCGCTGCCATTCCGACACCAGAAAGGCCACCGATTCGGCCGCATCCTGTGCGCTGGCGCCGTAGGCCAACTCGGCGTCTGTGGCGTTGCGAAAGCCGGCGATGACCGAGCCGCGCCAGGCGCAGTCATGGTCGCGCATGGTTTGCGGCGCGGGCAGGGTGCCGCCAGCCACATCGCCCAGCGCCAACAGATGGGCCCCCAGGTTGACCTGGAACACCGCGCTGCGCGGGCGGTGCTGGATCTCTAAGATGTGCACCACGCCACCGTCCAGCACACGCCGGGCGATATCGCCTTGGCGCACAAAGCCGGCGGCCTGCAGCAGCGGAAAGAACTGCGCACGCAGTTCGCTGGTAATCGTTTTACGGTCCATGGCAGTGGCTGGTGGCTAATCGGGTGGAAGGCGCAGACCGGGGGTCCGCCGCGCTTCCCTGCTTATAAACGGTTCGGGATGGCTTGCTTTGTCGTCGATCGCTACATGCGAAATCTACATATCGATTGAATTAAATCGTCGTTGCCTGACGACGCTATGCATTTCTACACTGGGCCTCAGTCAAGGTTTCGCTGGCAAGGGCATGGTGCCCTGGTCTGGGATCTCAGAAAGCATAGCTATGAAAAACAAGGTATGGACGATGGTGGCGACCGCTGCAGTGGCGGCACTGGCATCGGGGGCGGTGTGGGCGGATCGCCTGCAGGACATCAAGCAGGCAGGGGTGCTGCGCGTGGCAGCCTTTGATGCCAATCCACCGTTTGGTTTTGTCGATCCCAAGACCCGCAAGATCGTGGGCCTGGATGTGGACTATGCGCAGGCCTTTGCGCAGCGCCTGGGGGTCAAGCTGCAGCTGGTGCCGACCAACCCGGCCAACCGCGTGCCGCTGCTGCTGTCGAACAAGGTCGATCTGGTGCTGGCCAATTTCACGATCACCGACGAGCGTGCCAAGCAGGTGGGCTTCAGCGTTCCCTACTTTGCCTCGGGCACCCAGTTCATTGCCGCCAAGGGCACGCTGACCTCGCCCGAGCAGCTGAACCAGTTGCGCATCGGCGTGGACAAGGGCACCACCAACGAGATCGTGCTGCGCGAGAAGCACCCGCAGGCCACCTTGGTGGCCTATGACGACACCCCGTTTGCGTTCACCGCGCTGCGCAATGGCAATGTGCAGGCCATCTCGCAAGACGGCCCCAAGCTGGTCGGCCTGCTGGCCACCATCAAGGACAAGCAGGAGCGCGACAAGTGGGAGGTGCCGGCGTTCACGATCTCCAGTGACTACATTGGCGTGGGCATTCCGAAGGGAGAGGCGGCGCTGACCGACTTCGTCAACACCGCGCTGAAGGAGCTGGAGGCCAGCGGCCAGGCCGGCAAGATTTACGACACCTGGTTCGGGCCGCAAAGCGCGACGCCGCTGGTGCGCAACTTCAAGATCGGCGACAAGCAATAAGCACCTAGCTGCTGCGCAGCCCCGCGTCCGACAAGACGCGGCTGCGTGCGTTTGGCGTTGGCATTTATGCAATTTTTGATGTCCTGGCTGGAGCCACTGTGGCCGCATGTGCTGGCGGCCAAGTACTGGCGCTGGCTGCTCGATGGCTGGTGCACCACGGTGCTGGCGTCGCTGCTGGTGATTGCGGCATCCACGGTGCTGGGCATAGCCTTTGCGGTCGCGCGCAGTGCGGCCTGGGCGCCGCTGCGCTGGCTGGCGCTGGGCTACCTGTCGGTGTTTCGCAATACGCCGCTCCTGGTGCAGCTGTTCTTTTGGTACTTTGGCGTGCCCAGCCTGCTGCCGCCCGCGTGGATGGCCTGGCTCAACCAGGCGCACAGCCTGGCGCTGGGCCCGCTCAGCCTGGGCTGGCCGTCGCTGGAGTTCCTCTCGGCCTGCATCGGCATGGTGTTCTATGCCACCGCCTACGTGGGCGAAGAGGTACGCGCCGGCATCAACAGCGTGCCCGCCAGCCAGAGCCAGGCGGCGCGCTCGCTGGGCATGGATGGCTGGCAATTGCTGCGCCATATCGTGCTGCCCCAGGCGCTGGCGCGCGTGGTGTCGCCGCTGATGGGCCAGTACATGAACATCGTCAAGAACACCTCGCTGGGCATGGCCATTGGCCTGGCCGAGCTCTCGTACCGGGCGCGCCAGGCGGAGGCCGAGACCTTCCAGTCCTTCCAGGTCTATGGCATCACTACCTTGCTCTACATCGTGCTGATCATCGGGCTGGAGCTGCTCAGCCAGCACCTGGCCCAGCGCCGCCGCTGGGGCCGGGTGGAGCTGCGGCGCGCATGAACTTTGCTGCTCTGAGCGATGACTGGCGCTACCTGCTGCTGGGCACTTTCCCTGACGGACCGCCGGGCGGCGCGCTGCTGAGCCTGATCCTGAGTGCCGTCTCCGGCGTGCTGTCTGCATTGCTGGGGCTGGCGCTGGGCATTGCGCTGGTGATGGGGCGGGGCCGGGCCTTGCAGTGCCTGCGGGTGGTACTGGGCTTTCTGCGTGCCATTCCGGTGCTGCTGCTGATCTTCTGGATTTATTTCTTGCTGCCGGTGCTGTTCCGGATCGATGTGCCGGGCAGCTTCTCGGTGGTGTGCGCGCTGTCGCTGGTCAGTGGCGCCTACCTGGCCCATGGCGTGGCCGCCGGCCTGCAGGCGATTGCGCCGGGCCAGTGGGATGCCGGCGCTGCGCTGGGCCTGACGCGCTGGCAGGTGCTGCGCAGCCTCATCCTGCCCCAGGCGCTGGCGGTGATGCTGCCCTCGTTCGTGAACCAGTGGGTGACCCTGATCAAGGACAGCTCGCTGGCCTATATCGTCGGCGTGGGCGAGCTGTCCTTTCTGTCCACCCAGGTCAATGCGCGGCTGATGGTGCACCCGGCCGAGGTGTTCCTGCTGGTGGGCGCCATCTACTGGCTGATGTGCTCGGCGCTCAACCTGCTGGCCTGGGCCGTGGCGCGGCGCAGCCAACCGCATTTCGCACGCTGAGTTGGCACGCTGATGCGGGCATGAAAAAAGGACGCCAGGCGTCCTTTTCGGGGTGAGCGCTGCAGCGCTGCGATTACTGGTTCTTCAGCTCGGCGATGTAGGCATCGCGAGCCTTCACACCGGTGGGGGTGAAGTCGGTGAACACGCCGTCGATGCCCAGGCGGTAGTAGGCCAGGAACTCTTGCACCGGGTCACCCTTGTAGATGCCGGCCAGGCGGCCCGCTTCGTCGCGGAAGGTGAAGCTGTGCACGATCAGGCCAGCCTTGTGGGCGTTGGCGATCAGGCCCGTGTCCTTGAGGGTGTTGACGTCCTTCAAGCCTGCGCCTTCCTTGTAGGGCACGACGGAATGGGCCAGGATCTGTGGCTTCCAGGGGCCGATGCCGTCGGCATAGGTCTTGATCTCGGCCAGGCCGGCAGGGGTCTGCATGGCGGCAAAGGTGCGGGCATCGCCAGCCAGGGTCCAGCTGAAGGGGCGGCCGCTGATGAAGGTCCATTCATCGGTGGTGATGTAGACCATCGAGCCGTCCTTCAGGTCGAAGTCATTGCCATCGATCAGCTGCACGCCCTTGGCCTTCATGCCGGCCTTGCGCAGGTACTTCAGGCTCTCGGGGTCAAAGCTCTGGATGTAGATGGCCGAGTCCTTGCTGTTGAGCTTGTTCTTCTCGAGCAGCGCCATCACGGCATCTTCAAACGGGTGGTTGCCGCTGCCGCAACCATTGGCAATCGCCTGCTGGTTGTTCCAGTAGGGGTTCTTGGTTTCGGCGTAGACGGGGATGGTGCGGCCCAGCGACTTGCCCTTGGCTGCTGCGATGTCGATCACATCCTGGGCGCTGATCAGCGGCAGCTTGCCGTTCCACTCGGTGGGGCGGTCAGCGCGGTTGTCCAAGGTGGTACCGGCGATCCAGTCGCGCATTTCCTGCATCGTGAAGTCGCTGATCGACCAGTCGTTGGTGTGGTCTTCGCCGTCAACGATCAGGGCTTTGAGCACCGACTTCTGGTTGCCGGGCTCGACCAGGTCGGTCAGATACTTGCTGGGGCCGTTGGCTGGAATGGCGGGGTATTTCACATCGACCAGCACGCCAGGCGTGGTGCGCTTGCGGGCTGCCACGGCGGAGTTGGTCTTGGCTACATCGGCGATATTGGTGCTGTCGCTCAGCCAGGCGTTGTGGCGTGCCACCAGCTGGCAGTCACGCGTCATGTGCATGTCCAGCTCCAGCATGTCGGCGCCGGCGTCTGCGGCTTTTTCGTAGGCCATGCGGGTCTGCTCGGGGTACATGCCGGAGTAGCCACGGTGCGCGATCACCTGGGGCTGCTTGCCGTCCAGGGTCTTGAAGCTGGGATCATCATCGCCGCCGCCACAGGCGGTCAGCAGCAGTGCGCCGCACAGGGCAGAGCCCAGCGCAGCCAGGCGAAATGTGGGTTGGTGTGTTGTCATCGTCCGTTGTCCCCAGGGTTGGTGAATCAGCAAGTGGAAGGATGCTGCGGGGACGGTGTGACGGCGCTGTGACAATGTAAAGCACGCGTCTACGGCTCACAACAGGCGAGGTGTGCCGGCCCCTTGTCGGCCGTTGAAAGCTTCTGTAGGGCCGTCCACCACCGGTTGCCGCAGGCATCCGCATCCAGCGCACCAGCGTAGTGCAAGCCCGGTGGCGGGCCCAGTGTTTTCGATGCTGCAGTGCGGCAACTGTGGTGTTCTGTCCAATCGCCCATCAGGCGCGGCCCAGCCACCATACCAGGCCCAGCGCCAGCGCCGCAGGCACGGCAAAGTTGACGAGCAAGATCGGCAGCTCCTGCGCAACGGTATAGCCGGCCTTGTGCACGCCTACCCACATATTGACCAGCGCCACGCCCAGCCAGACCGGGATGAAATATTTGGCGGCCAGCATGATGCTGTCCGCATCGGCGCCCCAGAGCTTGCCCAGCAGGGCAAAGACGGCCAACAGCAGCAGGCCGGTCAGCATGACCAAGAGCATATGCATGGGCAACTCCTTGTAGTGGCCGGAGGGCGCGGCCCTCCGAAGGCTTATTTTGTCGTATAGCCGCCGTTGATCAGAATCGTCTGCCCGGTGATCCACCAGCCATCGCTCACCAGGTGGCGCACAAAGGGCACCACGTCTTCGATGTCGGTCAGGCCCGTCTGGCTGAACGGCGACAGCGCCGCCGCGCTCTTGTGGTAAGCCTGGGCATCGGCGCTTTCCTGGCCGTAGAAGAAGGGCGTGTCCATGGGGCCGGGCCCCACGGCGGTGACCGAGATGCCCCGCGCGCCCAGCTCCTTGGCCGCTGCGCGGGTGTAGTGCTCCACAGGCGCCTTGGTGCCCGCGTAGGACGAATAAAACGGCGTGAACGCGCCCAGCAGCGAGGTGACCAGGGTGCAGATCTTGCCGCCATCGTTCACATGCTTGCCGGCCTCTTTCAGAAAGAAGAACGCAGCCTTGTTGTTGACCGCGTCCATCTCGTCGAATTCGGCTTCACTGATCTCGGACATCGGCTTTTTCAGCACCTTGCCGACGGTGTTGATGGCGATGTCGGGGCGGCCCACAGCGGCCACCGCATCGGCAAACAGCTTCTTCACCGCCGAGGCTGTGCTCAGGTCGCCTTGCAAGGCGATGGCGGTGGCGCCCATCTTTTCCAGCGCTGCCACGGTCTTGAGCGCATCGGCCTTGCTCGCAGCGCTGTTGTAGTGGATGGCGACGGCCTTGGCGCCATGGTGGACGAGGTCGGTGGCCAGCAGGCCACCGAGGTTCTTGGCACCACCGGCGATCAGAGCGGTTTTGCCTTGGATGCTGTGCTTGGGGTTGGACATGAAAAGCTCCTTGGGATGAGCTGTTCAGCGTAATTGGTCATAAAACAAAGATAAATATAGAATTTATTCCATGTTTATCCATGATTTACTAACAATGGCTGCGCTGCAGGTTTGGCATGGACCGCGTTGACCTGCTGCGCATCTTCTTGCGCGTGGCCGCCACTGGCAGCTTTTCGCAGGCCGCTGACCAGCTGGCGCTGCCCCGGCCCACGGTGTCGCTGGCGGTGCAGCAGCTGGAGGCCCGGTTGGGCACGCGCCTGCTCCACCGCACCACGCGCAAGGTGGCGCTGACCCTGGATGGCCAGGCGCTGGTCGACCGTGCCAGCAGCCTGGTCGATGAGATGCAGGATCTGGAGCAGCGCTTTCGCCCGCAGGCGCATGCGGTGGCAGGGCGCTTGCGTATTGATGTGCCCAGCCGCGTGGCGCGGCTGATCGTGGCGCCCGCCTTGCCGGCGCTGCTGGCGCAGCACCCGGGGCTGGAGGTGGATTTGGGCTCCAGCGACCGGGCGGTGGACCTGGTGCAGGAGCACATCGACTGCGTCCTGCGCGTGGGCCCGCTGGCTGGCAGCTCGCTGGTGGCCAAGTCGCTGGGCAGCATGGAATTGATCAACTGCGCCAGCCCGGCCTACCTGGCCCGGCATGGCCGTCCGCAAAGCCCGGCGGAGTTGGCCGGCCACCAGAGCGTGCACTACAACTCGCCCACCACCGGGCGCGCTGCCGCCTGGGAATGGCTGGAGGGCGGGGCCGAGCACAGTAGGGTCCTGCCCGGTGCCGTGGGGGCCAACCATGTGGAGAGCTATATCGCCTGCGCGCTGGCAGGCCTGGGGCTGATCCAGATTCCGCGCTATGACGTGCAGGACCATCTGCAATCGGGCGAGCTGGTAGAGGTGCTGCAGGCCTACCCACCGCCTGCGCTGCCGGTGCATGTGCTCTACCTGCACCGCGCGCATCTGTCGCGCCGGGTGCGGGTGTTCATCGACTGGATCGAGCAGCTGCTGGTGCAGGCCGGGGCGATTGCGCCTGGCACGGCGGCTGCCGCGTTGCCGCCATGACAAAGAGCCTCTCACGCCATGGGCGTTGAGAGGCTCTTGCGGGGGACCGGGGTTGATCCAACCCGAAGGGCGCCGGCTAGGGCAGCCGGGTCTTAAGGATGCGATGCGCTCAGTTACGGCCACCGCCGTAGCCGCCATTGCCATAGCCCACATCGGAGCGGCCGCTGGAGCGATAGCCGGAATCGCCATAGCCACCACCACCGGCGCCACGGGATGCTTCACGCGGGCGGGCCAGGTTGACGACGATCTGGCGTCCGTCCACCGACATGCCATTGAGAGCATTGATCGCCGCCTGGGCCACTTCGGCAGAGGCCATTTCGACAAAGCCAAAGCCCTTGGAGCGGCCGGTTTCGCGGTCCATCATGACCTTGGCCGAGTTCACGGCGCCGAATTCGGAGAAGTTGTCGTGGAGGTTGGAATCGGTCACCGAGTAGGGCAGGTTGCCCACATAGATTTTGTTGCTCATGTCAGAGCCTTTCTCAAAGAGGTTGCGCCACGCAGCGCAGGGGTGGAATGCAAGCGCCGGGATCGGCGTTGCATCGCAAAGGGGGGAATGGAGGGGTTGCTACCGGGCCATCAACAGACGGGAGGCTTGGGCATCGACGATTGGAGCCAGCCCTGGGTCACGGCAAAGATGCGTGCTGCTTCTGCAGTGGCGAATGTCTTGTCGAAGCGGAACACGCGGCAATAGCTGCCGTTGCCTCCGGATCGCTGAACGGAGAAGGACGCGCCGAAGCGTCCGTTGGGGGCCGGGTGGGTCGAGGGGGAAACGACGTACTTCCCGATGGCAATAAAAGTCTTGGAAATGGGGATCAATCAGGGGCACAGGCTGTGGCCGCCTGTGTGAGCGGGGAGGTCATCGGTTGTCTGCTGCTCTACAGACCAACCAGGCGAATGTCGCCAGGAACGCGGCTGTAGCACTACTGGCCAGCTGCGGTAAAGAGAGGCTGGCCCATGGGGCACGGCATCTCCAAGCGATCCACTATATAGCAACGGTTATAAAAAAGCCAGTTTTTATTGTTTTATTACATAAAGCAGACATGGCTACCGTCCCACCAACGCACGCTGGGCTGGGCTGCCTCAGCGCGCGCCAGCGGCCGTCAGCGTCTCCACCATCGCGCTGTAGCCGCGCTGGCGGGCATGGGCCAGCGGCGTCACGCCGTCTTTGTCGGCCAGGTTCACATCGGCCTTGGCATCGATCAGCATTTGCAGGATCTGCTGGTGGCGCGGGCCGCCATCGCTGAGGATGATGGCCTCCATCAGCGCCGTCCAGCCCAGGCGGTTGACATGGTTGACATCGACGCCGGCGTTGATGAGGGTGCGCACCGTCTCGACATGGCCACGCTCGGCCGCCGGGATCAGCGCGGTGCCGCCATAGCGGTTGGTGCTGCGCAGGTCGGCGCCATGGGCCAGGGTCATCTGCAGGATCTCCTGGTGGCCGCGTGCGCCGGCATAGAGGTAGGGACTGTCTTCGATGTTGTCCTTGGCATTCACATCGGCACCGGCCTCGATCAAGGCCTTGGCCGCTGCTACCTGGTTGCTCTGTGTGGCCACCAGCAGCGGCGTGCGGCCCTGGGCATCGCGCGCATCGATGGCGCTGGCGCCTCCGTTTTGCAGCAGTTGCTGGATGCGGCTGCCGTTGTTGGCAGCCGCTGCCTGGTGCAGGGCGAGCGTGGTCATGTTCTGTGCGTGGGCAGCGGGCTGCGTCAGTTGAAAGGCCAGGCCAAGGCAGAGGCTGAGCAAGGGGCGCATGGGGTCTCCTTTGAACAGGTTCTTAGAACGGGGGTATGGCAGCCGTGTCCATCCCCTCAGCTTCATATACTCCCAAAACCATAGCTGGTCTTGAAGGATTTACGGGTGCGAAAGGCCATTCTTGCACAAGAATGTTGAAGGCCAATGGAGATGGGAGACAAGGGGAGTGCAGAGACGAATGGGCGGGAAAAACAAGCGAAAGCAGCAGCGCGGCCATGTGGCGCTGCTGCTGCTGGGCGGGCTGGTCTTGCTGGCGCTGGGCGTGCTGCTGTTCTGGCTGTGGCTGCCGCTGCTGATCGCAGTGGCCGCAGGCGGGCTGGTGTTTGTGCTGCTGTCGCAAGTGGGCCGTATCGGCTGGATGCTGGAAGGGCGGCGTGCGCTGCGCGATCCAGGCTTGCTGATGGAGGACGGGCGGCTGCGCACGCCGGTGTGGCTGCCGTTTTACGCGATGCTGGCAGCCCTGGTGGCCACGGCCTGCGGCTGGATGGTGTTGTTCCTGCTGCCCGACAGCCTGCACCCGGCCGAGATGGTGCAGATGGGCACAGGCCTGGCTGGCGCCCTGGTGGTGCTGGTGGCCGTGTGGCTGCTGGGGCAGCTGAGCACCGGCTGGTCGCTGTTGCGCCAGGGCCAGGCCTGGAATGCGCGCCGCATGTCGCCCGAATGGTGGGTCTGGGCGGCGATCGCCTTTGTGCCGGCCATGCTGGCAATCGGCCTGCTGGCGCCAGACCGGGCCGGGCTGCAGGCCTGGGGCCTGCAATGGCGCGGGTATGACAGCCAGCCGCTGCGGATCCAGCTGGCGCCCGCCAGCCACCCCGAGCAGGCGCGCCTGCGCGATGCCGCCTTGCTGGAGCTGGTGCAGCCCTTGCTGGTGCAAGGCAGCCGCCGCATCCGTGCCAGCATGCGCAGCCGCCACGGCACCAGCCACTGGACCGCCGCCCTGCCGGCGCGCTACCGGCTGCAAGGCGATGTGCTCGACATCCAATTGGCAGGCCGCCTGGACCCGGAGGGGCTGCAGCGCTATGCGCAGCAACTGCAGCAGCTGGGCGCGGGTGACCCCAGCGCCCTGCGCTGGTTGGTGGCGGCGCAATGCCTGCCAGCCCCCAGTGCGATAGCGGCCCTCAGCGCGGCCGCGCGGCGCGCGCAGTGGGCACAGATGCAGGCCTGCGCGCAGCAGCGCAGCCAGGCCTTGCAGGCGCTGGGCGCGCAGTTGCAAGGGCAGATCCTGCAGGTAGAGCTATTGCCGCCGGCGCACTACCGGCCCTGGCCCCAGCGCGGCGGCTGGCAGGCGGTGGCCTTGCCCTCGGGGCAAGAGGCTTTGAACGAATTGCCGCTGCTGGCGCATTGATGCTGGGCGCGGCGGCTTTTTACAGCGCCAGATCCGTCCACTGCCCGGGCTCCAGGCCATCGAGCGTGTAGGGGCCAATGGCCATGCGCACCAGGCGCAGGGTGGGATGACCGACGGCGGCCGTCATGCGCCGCACCTGGCGGTTGCGGCCTTCGCGGATGATGAGCTCGATCCAGCAATCGGGCACGCTCTGGCGCACGCGGATCGGCGGGTGGCGTGGCCACATCGCGGGCTGCGGGTCGAGCATGCGCACCTGGGCGGGCAGGGTCCTGCCGTCTTTCAGGTTGACGCCATCGCGCAGCTGCTGCAAGGCCGCGGCGTCGGGGATGCCTTCGACCTGCACCCAGTAGGTCTTGGCCATCTTGTGGCGCGGGTCGGTAATGCGGGCCTGCAGCTGGCCATCATTGGTCAGCAGCAGCAGGCCTTCGCTGTCGCCATCCAGCCGGCCCGCGACATAGACGCCGGGCACATCGATAAAGTCCTTGAGGCCTTGCCAGCGCCCCTCGGGTGTGAACTGGCTGACGACGCCATAGGGCTTGTGAAAACCCAAGAGCCGTGGCGGACCGGCCGGGGCGGCGGGCCTGGAGGGCTTGAGGAATCTGACCGGCCCGCCGCTCTTGCGCGGCCGCATGCGTGGCTCGGGCATCAGCGTTGCACGGGGCTCAAGGTGGCACGCAGTCGCTCGCCGGGCGCGGTCTCCGGGGGCGGGGGCGTGGTCTCCAGCGCCTCTTCCACATTGCCGATATGGGCCAGCATCAGCGCGCGGGCCTGCTCGGCGTCGCCGCGCTCCAGTGCTTCGACAATGCTGGCGTGGTCGGCGCAGGACTGCTCGGCGCTGTGGTCGGACTGGTAGAGCGTCGCGGCCAGCGTGGTGCGGGCGGTCAGGTCGCGCAGGGTATCGGCCAGCAGGCGGTGGCCCATGTTCTCGGCCAGGCAGACATGGAAATCGGCCAGCAGAAAGGCGCGCGTGGCGGCATCGGCCCCCTGGATCGCGCGCTGCTCCTCATCGATATGCAGGCGCAGCTGGCGGATCACCTGCTGCATCGGCCGGCCCGAGGTCTCCAGAATGCCGGCCTCGATGATGCGGCGGGCGGCAAAGGCGTCGCGCGCCTCCTCGGCACTGGGCTGCACCACATACCAGCCCCGGCGCGGCTGCACCTGCACAAAGCCGCGCGCCTGCAGCTGCATCAGCGCCTCACGCACCAAGGTGCGGCTGACCGAGAAGTTGTCTGCCAGCGCCTGCTCTCCCAGGCGCTCTCCCGGCGACAGCTTTTGCGCGAGGATGGCTTCGACGACGCGTTCGGCGATGGTGGTGGGGCTGACAGCAGTCATGGGCTCAGGCGTGGGGTGTGGACAGCTCCGATTGTGCCGTGTCTTGCGGCAGCTTCTCACCATTGAGCACCTTATGGGCCCGTTCGCGGTCGATATCGCCCTCCCACGACGCAATCGCCACGGTTGCCACGCAGTTGCCGATCAGGTTGCCCAGCGCACGGGCAATGCCCATGAACCAGTCCACCGACAGCACCAGCACCAGGCCAATCGCCGGGATCGCGGGGATGGCATGCAAGGTGGCGGCCAGCACCACGATCGCCGAGCCCGGCACGCCATGCGCGCCCTTGGAGGTGACCAGCGCAATGGCCAGGATGGTCAGCAGATCGGTCATCGAGATCGGCGTGTTGGTGGCCTGTGCGATGAAGACCGCTGCCAACGTGATGTAGATCGAGAACGCATCCAGGTTGAAGGAGTAGCCGGTGGGGATCACCAGGCCGACGGTGGAGTCGCGGATGCCCAGGTGGCGCAGCTTGGCCATGATCTGGGGCAGCACGCTGTCGGACGAGGTGGTGGCGAAGACGACCATCAGCTCTTCACGCAGGTAGCGCAGCAGCTTGATCAGGCTGAAGCCCGAGACGCGCATCGCAAAACCCAGCACGACAAACACGAAGAAGGCGACCGCCACATAGAACAGCAGCACCAGCATGCCCAGCTGCTTGAGCGAGCCCACGCCGTACTGGCCGACGGTAAAGGCGATCGCGCCCAGCACGCCCAGCGGCGCCAGCTTGATGATGATGCCCATCACCTTGAACAGCACATGCGAGAGGGTGTCGATCAACAGGCTGACCGGCGCGCCGCGCTCGCCCAGCATCGTCAGGCCGCAGCCAAACAGCACGGCAAACAGCAGCACCTGCAGCACATCGCCGGTGGCAAAGGCCTGCACCACGGTGGTGGGGATCAGCTTCATCAGGAAGTCGACCGTGCCGCCGCTGGTCAGCTTGTCGGCATTGCTGGCGTAAGCGCTCATTGCCGAGGCATCGAGCTTGCTCGGGTCCACGTTCATGCCTGCACCAGGTTGGAACACAAAGGCCAGCACCAGGCCCAGAACCAGTGCAATGGTGGTGAGCACCTCGAAGTAGATCAGCGCCTTGACGCCGACCCGGCCCACGCGCTTGAGGTCGCCCGCCCCGGCAATGCCATGCACCACCACGCAGAACACCAGCACCGGGATGATCATCTTGATGAGCTTGATGAAACCATCGCCCAAAGGCTTGAGTTTGACGGCCCATTCCGGCGCCATCAGGCCGACGATGACCCCGATGATGAGAGCCACCACCACCTGCCCGAACAGCGATCTGACAAAGCGACGCATACGCATTCCTTTTGAGTTTGTATACAAGTTATAAATTTCTTGTATGCAAAAATGTACCCAAGCACAGAGCATCCAGTGAACAGGGATTACCCGTGAGTGTTCACCGACTTGTGCGACCTGGGAGACAGAAGCAAAAAGCCTGCCATGCAAGATGCAAAACAGGCTTTGTATGCAAGGAATGTAGCATTTTGCAACGGCCCCGGGCAGGGCCGTGCGGGGGCGATCAGGCCTTTTCGACGGCGGCGACCACCACCACTTCGATCTTGTAATCGGGATTGCCCAAGGTGGCCTGCACGGTGGCGCGGGGCGGCGTATGGCCGGGGGCCACCCAGGCGTCCCAGACGCTGTTCATCTGGCCGATCTCGGTGATGTCGGTCAGGTAGATCTGGCACTGCAGGATGCTGGCCTTGCTCGATCCGGCCTCGCCCAGCAGGCGGTCGATATGGCCCAGCACTTCCTGGGTCTGGGTGACGATATCGGCCCCGGGGTTGTTCTCGGGGATCTGGCCGGCCAGGTAGACGGTACCGTTGTGGATGGCGGTTTCGGACAGGCGGGCGCCGACGTGGCGGCGGTCGATGGCAGAGGTCATGCTCGTCTTTCGGTAACGGAGGGGGATACGCAAAAATCATAGCGCATCACAGGGGCGGTGCGCAGGCACAAGGCTGTTGCGGCACAATGGCCCTCTTCGCCGTTGCAGCCTCTGCCGCCCACCATGACCGACCGTTTTTCCGATGCGCTCCAAGCGCTGAACCAGCCCGTTTGGGATGCCTGCATCCACCACCGCTTCATTGACGAGATGCGGGCCGGCAGCCTGGACGATGCGGTGCTGCGCCGCTACCTGGTGCAGGACTACCAGTTCATCAACCAGTTCGTGGCGCTGCTGGGCGCGGCCATCGCCAGTGCCGACAGCTTTGCGCCGCGCGTGCGGCTGGCGCAGTTTGCGGCGATGATCACCAGCGACGAGAACACCTATTTCCAGCGCAGCTTGGACGAGCTGCAGGTGCCCGCGCAGGAGCGCGAGACGCCGCCGCTGACGCTGCCGACCGTGCAGTTCCAGGCGCTGATGGGGCAGGCTGCGCGCAGCCAGAAGTACGCCAACTGCCTGGCCGTGCTCTGCGTGGCCGAAGGCCTGTACCTGGATGGCTTTGACCAGCCCGGCCAGACCTTGCCGCCACGCTTTGTGCATGCAGAATGGATCAGCCTGCATGCCAACGACTTCTTCCGCGATTTTGTGGGCTGGCTGCGCGCTGAGCTCGACCGCATGGGCGAGAGCATCGACCCCGATGCACGCGCCGAGGCGGCCGATTATTTCAGCCGCGCCGTAGCGCTGGAGCAGGCCTTTTTTGACCATGTCTACCAGCCGCCCAGCGCCGACTGAACGCCGCGCTAGCCATCGAGACGACGAGACATTCCATGACAACAGCCAGCCCCTGGCCGGGCGGCACCCCATCCCTTCAGCGAGTCATCCCATGCTCAGCATCCAAGACATCCGCAATGCCGCGCAGCGCATCCAAGGCAAGGTCGAACGCACACCCTGCCTGTACTCCCACACCCTGTCCCAGATCGTGGGCGCCAAGGTCTACCTCAAGTTCGAGAACCTGCAGTTCACGGCGGCCTTCAAGGAGCGCGGTGCCTGCAACAAGCTGATGCAGCTCGATGCTGAGCAGCGCGCACGGGGCGTGATTGCGATGAGCGCGGGCAACCATGCCCAGGGCGTGGCCTACCATGCGCAGCAGCTGGGTGTGCGGGCGGTGATCGTGATGCCGCGCTTCACGCCGGGCGTCAAGGTCGAGCGCACGCGCAGCTTTGGTGCCGAGGTGGTGCTGCATGGCGACACCCTGGAAGAGGCCCGCGCCCATGCCTATGCGATGGCCGACGCGCAAAAGCTGGTGTTTGTGCACCCCTTTGACGATGCCGACATTGCAGCCGGCCAGGGCACCTTGGCGCTGGAGATGCTGGAAGACCAGCCCGATCTGGACACCTTGCTGGTGGCCGTGGGCGGCGGTGGCCTGATCGCCGGCATGGCCACGGCGGCCAAGGCCGTCAAGCCCGGCATCCAGGTGGTGGGCGTGCAGACCTCGCGTTTTCCCAGCATGGTCAATGCGGTGCAGCACCAGGATCTGCCCGTCGGCGTATCGACGATGGCCGAAGGCATTGCCGTGGCCACGGCCGGCATGATCACCCGCGAGATCGTGGCCCGCACCGTCGATGACCTGGTGCTGGTCGAAGAGAGCGATATCGAGCAGGCCGTGCTGATGCTGCTGGAGATTGAAAAGACCCTGGTTGAAGGGGCTGGCTCGGTGGGCCTGGCGGCGCTGCTGCGCTACCCCGAGCGCTTCCGGGGCCAGAAGGTGGGCCTGGTGCTGTCGGGCGGCAATATCGATCCGCTGCTGCTGGCCTCCATCATCCAGCGCGGCATGGTGCGCTCGGGCCGGCTGGCGCGCCTGCGCATCAGCTCGCGCGATGTGCCCGGCATGCTCGCACGCATCACCGCCATCGTGGCCGAGGCGGGGGCCAACATCGAAGAGGTGCACCACCAGCGTGCCTTCACCAAGCTGGCCGCGCAGAACACCGAGATCGACATCGTGCTGCAGACCCGCAGCAAGGCGCACATCGACGAGGTGGTGGACAAGCTGCGCGCCGTCGGCATGCAGGTCGATCTGGCCTGAGCAACCGGGCATCATGCCGGCCCGGCCGCAGGGCCGGTTTGATGCACATCAGGCGCTGCCGAGAAAAGTGGCGGCGTAGTTCTTCAGAACGATGGCAGGGCGCAGGCCATCGTTCTTCCGGCGCGGCCTGATGCGCTAACCGGTGGATGGTGCGCTGCGCGCTGGCGCAGGACAGTAGGGGTAGACCAACAACATCTGCCCCACCATGGATTCCGCCACTGCCCCTCCCGCTGTCTCGCGCCAGGCCTGGAGCGTGCTCGCCGTCAGCACCCTGGCCTTCACCGTCTGCTTCATGGTGTGGATGATGTTCGGCGTCATCGGCATCCCGCTCAAGCAGCAACTGGGCCTGAACGCGACCGAGTTCGGCCTGCTCACCGCCATGCCAGTGCTCTCGGGCTCGCTGGTGCGGGTGCCGCTGGGCATCTGGACGGACCGCTTTGGCGGCCGCAACGTGATGACCCTGTTGATGGCGGTCACCGTGCCGGCCGTCTGGCTCATGGCATACGCCACGCAGTACTGGCAGTTTCTCGTCATCGGCCTGTTTGTCGGCCTGGCGGGGGGCTCGTTCTCGGTGGGCACGCCCTATGTGGCGCGCTGGTTCCCCCAGCAGCGCCAGGGCATGGCCATGGGCGTCTATGGCGCGGGCAACTCGGGCTCGGCCGTCAACAAGTTTCTGGCCCCGGTCCTGTTGGTGGCGGGCGGCTGGGCACTGGTGCCCCAGGTCTATGCGGCCATTCTGGCTGGCACCGTGGTGCTGTTCTGGCTGTTCAGCGCGCACGACCCGCGCCACCTGGTGGCCAGCAATGTCCGCTTTGTCGACCAGCTGCAGGCCTTGAAGGACCCGCGCGTGCTCAAGTACTGCCAGTACTACAGCATCGTCTTTGGCGGCTATGTGGCGCTGGCGCTGTGGATGGTGCAGTACTACGTGGGCGAGTACGGCCTGGACATCCGGGTGGCTGCCTTGCTGGCGGCCTGCTTCTCGCTGCCCGGCGGCGTGCTGCGCGCCATTGGCGGTGTGCTGTCCGACAAATACGGCGCCCACAAGGTCACCTGGTGGGTGATGTGGGTGAGCTGGATCTGCCTGTTCCTGCTCAGCTACCCGCAGACCGATTTCACCATTGCCACCGTCAACGGCCCCAAGACCTTCCACCTGGGCCTGAACGTCTACAGCTTCACCGCGCTGATGGGCGTGCTGGGCGTGGCCTTTGCGTTTGGCAAGGCCAGCGTCTTCAAGTACATCGGCAACGACTACCCCGACAACATCGGTGCCATCAGCGGCATCGTGGGCCTGGCCGGTGGCCTGGGCGGCTTTGTGCTGCCCATCCTGTTCGGCCTGCTGCTCGATCTGACGGGCGTGCGCTCCAGCGCTTTCATGCTGCTCTATGGCGTGGTCTGGGTCTCGCTGATCTGGATGTACTGGACCGAGGTGCGCCGCACCGATGTGATGGGCGCTGCCGCTGGCCGCAAGGCCTGACAGCCGCCATCGATTTCCCCTGGAAAGACTCTCCATGAAAACCAACACCCCCTCTGCGCCGCGCCGCGGCAGCACCTTGAAGATCTGGACCCCGGAAGACAAGGCCTTCTGGGAGAAGGAAGGCGAGGCCATCGCCAAGCTCAACCTCTGGATCTCCGTGCCGGCCCTGTTCCTGGCCTTTGCCGTCTGGCAGGTCTGGAGCGTGGTGGCCGTCAGCCTGCCGGGCCTGGGCTTTCAGTACTCCACCAACCAGCTGTTCTGGCTGGCGGCCGCGCCTGCGCTGTCAGGTGCCACCTTGCGCATCTTCTACTCCTTCATGGTGCCGCTGGTGGGCGGCCGGCGCTGGACGGCGATCTCCACTGCCAGCCTGCTGATCCCTGCGATCGGCATCGGCATTGCCGTGCAGGACCCCGCCACGCCATACCCGACTATGCTGATCCTGGCCCTGCTGTGCGGCCTGGGCGGGGGCAATTTCAGCTCCAGCATGGCCAACATCAGCTACTTCTTTCCCAAGGACCGCAAGGGCTCGGCGCTGGGCGTGAATGCCGGCCTGGGCAACCTGGGCGTGTCGGTGGTGCAGTTCCTGAGCCCCATCGTCGTCACCGTGGGCCTGCTGGGTATCTTTGGCGGTGAGCCGCAAACCATCACCCAGGGCGGTGTGCAGGTCAAGGTCTGGATGCAGAACGCCGCCTTCATCTGGGTGCCCTGGATTGCGCTGACCTCGGTGGTGGCCTGGTTCACGATGAATGACGTGGCCGATGCCAAGGCCTCGGTGGCCGCGCAGGCTGCCATCTTTGTGCAGCCCCACAACTGGATCATGTGTGTGCTCTACCTGGGCACCTTTGGCTCCTTCATCGGCTTTGCCGCCGGCTTTCCGCTGCTCATCAAGGGCCTGTTCCCCGAGGTCAATCCGCTGGCCTACGCCTGGCTGGGCCCGCTGGTGGGCGCGCTGGTGCGCCCCTTTGGTGGCTGGCTGGCCGACAAGGTCGGTGGCGGCGTGGTCACGTTCTGGAACTTTCTGGTGATGGCGCTGGCCGTGCTGGGCGTGCTGTGGTTTCTGCCCAAGGGCACGGGCAGCTACGCGCTGGCCTTGGGGCCGCAGGCGGGCAGCTTCACCGGCTTCTTTCTGATGTTCCTGGTGCTGTTTGTCACCACCGGCATCGGCAACGGATCGACCTTCCGCATGATCCCCGTGATCTTCAACCAGCTGGCCACACAAGGCGCCGGCAAGGATGCGGCCTCGCAGGCCGCCGCCCTCAAGGAAGGCAATGTGCTGGGCGCCGCCGCCGTCGGCTTTGCCGGTGCGCTGGGCGCCTACGGGGGCTTTTTCATTCCCAAGAGCTATGGCAGCTCGATCGCATCCACCGGCGGGCCCGAGGCCGCGCTGTGGGTCTTTTCTGCCTTCTATCTGCTGTGCGCCGTGGTGACCTGGTGGTGCTATGCCCGCCGCAACGCCGCGATGCCCTGCTAAAGGTCTCCGGACCTGGACCCCACGAGAAAGAGAACTGTTATGAGCCATTTCCTCGACCGACTCACCCACTTTCGCCTGCCCAAGGAGAGTTTTGCCGGCGGCCACGGCCGCACCACCGGCGAAGACCGCACCTGGGAAGACGCCTACCGCGCCCGCTGGGCGCATGACAAGATCGTGCGCAGCACGCATGGCGTCAACTGCACGGGCTCCTGCTCCTGGAAGATCTATGTCAAAGGCGGCATCGTCACCTGGGAAACCCAGCAGACCGACTACCCGCGCACCCGCTGGGACATGCCCAACCATGAGCCGCGTGGCTGCGCCCGGGGCGCCAGCTACAGCTGGTATCTGTACAGCGCCAACCGGGTCAAGTACCCAATGGTGCGCGGTCGCTTGCTGGAGCGCTGGCGCGCAGCGCTCAAGGTCGCCAGGACGCCGGTCGATGCCTGGGCCTTGATTGCGCAGGACGATGCTGCACGCCGCGACTACCAGCAGGTGCGTGGCCTGGGCGGCTTTGTGCGCTCCACCTGGGACGAGGTCAACCAGCTGGTGGCCGCTGCCAATGTCTACACCATCAAGCAGCACGGGCCGGACCGCATCATCGGCTTCTCGCCGATCCCGGCGATGAGCATGGTCAGCTACGCGGCCGGCAGCCGCTACCTGAGCCTGATCGGCGGCGTCTGCATGAGCTTTTACGACTGGTACTGCGACCTGCCGCCGGCCAGCCCCCAGGTCTGGGGCGAGCAGACCGACGTGCCCGAATCGGCCGACTGGTACAACAGCAGCTACATCATCGCCTGGGGCTCGAACGTGCCGCAGACGCGCACGCCCGATGCCCACTTCTTCACCGAGGTGCGCTACAAGGGCGCCAAGACTGTGGCCGTTACCCCCGACTACAGCGAGGTGGCCAAGCTCTCCGATGTCTGGCTGCACCCCAAGCAGGGCACCGATGCGGCGCTGGCGATGGCCATGGGCCATGTGGCGTTCAAGGAGTTCTACTTCGACAAGCGCAGCGAATACTTTGACGACTACGCACGCCGCTTCACTGACCTGCCGATGCTGGTGCTGCTCGAGAGCAAGACCCTGGCCGATGGCAGCGTGGTGCAGGTGCCCGGCCGCTACCTGCGCGCCAACGATTTCAACGGCAAGCTCGGCCAGGACAACAACCCCGAGTGGAAGACCATGGCCTTTGACAGCCAGGGCCGTGCCGTGCTGCCCCATGGCTCCATCGGCTTTCGCTGGGGTGCCGAGGGCCGCGACGACGCGGGCAAGTGGAACCTGGAGTCCAAGGAAGCGCGCCATGGCGACGAGGTCACCCTCAAGCTCTCGGTGCTGGAAGACGGCAGCCAGGCCCATGAGATTGTGGATGTGGGCTTTCCGTACTTTGGCGGCATTGCCACGCCGCACTTCACCGCCAACGAACAGCAAGGCGATGTGAGCCGCGCCAAGGTGCCGGCCGTGCGCCTGCGCCTGGGCAGCGATGGCGAATACCACGAGGCCCTGGTGGCCACCGTGTTCGACCTGCAGGCCGCGCAATACGGCATCAACCGGGGGCTGGGCAGCGGCGCTGCCAGCTATGACGACGATGCCGCCTACACGCCCGCCTGGGCCGAGAGCATCACCGGCGTGCCGCGCGAGCAGATCACGATGGTGGCGCGCGAGTTTGCCGCCAATGCCGACAAGACCAAGGGCAAGTCCATGGTCATCATCGGCGCGGCGATGAACCACTGGTACCACTGCGACATGAACTACCGGGGGGTCATCAACCTGCTGATGCTCTGCGGCTGCGTGGGCCAAAGCGGCGGCGGCTGGTCGCACTATGTGGGCCAGGAAAAGCTGCGCCCACAGACCGGCTGGACCGCGCTGGCCTTTGCACTGGACTGGGCACGCCCACCACGCCAGCAGAACTCGACCAGCTTCTTCTACGCCCACACCGACCAGTGGCGCTACGAGAAGCTCGGCCTTGAAGAGATCGTCAGCCCGCTGGCCGACCGCAGCCAGTATGGCGGCAGCATGATCGACTACAACGTGCGCGCCGAGCGCATGGGCTGGCTGCCCAGCGCGCCGCAGCTCAAGACCAACCCCTTGTCGATAGCGGCCGCCGCCGATGCCGCCAACCTGGCGCCGCGCGACTATGTGGCCCAGGGCCTGCAAAGCGGCAGCCTGACGATGAGCTGCGAAGACCCCGATGCGCCCGAAAACTGGCCGCGCAACCTGTTTGTCTGGCGCAGCAACCTGCTGGGCTCCAGCGGCAAGGGCCATGAGTACTTCTGCAAGCACCTGCTGGGCACCGACAACGGCGTGCAGGGCAAGGACCTGGGCCCGGATGACGCCAAGCCCGAAGAGGTGACCTGGCATGCCGATGCGCCCCAGGGCAAGCTCGATCTGCTGGTCACCCTGGACTTCCGCATGAGCACCACCTGTCTGTACTCGGACATCGTGCTGCCCACGGCCAGCTGGTACGAGAAGAACGACCTCAACACCAGCGACATGCATCCCTTCATCCACCCGCTGTCGGCAGCGGTCGATCCGGTGTGGGAATCGCGCTCGGACTGGGAAATCTACAAGGGCTTTGCCAAGTCCTTCAGCGAGGTCTGCGTAGGCCACCTGGGCGTGGAGCGCGACACCGTGCTGACCCCGCTGATGCACGACACCCCTGCCGAGCTGGCCCAGCCCTATGGCGTGGCCGAGTGGAAAAAGGGCGAGTGCGAGCTGATCCCCGGCAAGACCGCGCCGCAGGTCACCGTGGTGGAGCGTGACTACCCCAACACCTACAAGCGCTTTACCGCACTGGGCCCGCTGATGGACAAGCTGGGCAATGGCGGCAAGGGCATTGGCTGGCAGACCGGCACCGAGGTCGAGCAGCTGGGCCAGTTGAATGGCCTGACCACCGAGCCCGGCGTGACCGAAGGGCGCCCGCGCATCGTCAGCGACATCGATGCCTGCGAAGTCATCCTGCAGCTGGCCCCCGAGACCAACGGCCATGTGGCGGTGAAGGCCTGGGAGGCACTGGAGAAGTTCACCGGCCGCGAGCACAAGCACTTGGCGATCTACCGCGAGGACGAGAAGATCCGCTACCGCGACATCCAGGCGCAGCCGCGCAAGATCATCAGCTCGCCCACCTGGAGCGGTATCGAGAGCGAGACGGTCAGCTACAACGCCGGCTACACCAATGTGCATGAGCTGATTCCATGGCGCACCCTCACCGGCCGCCAGCAGTTCTACCAGGACCACCCCTGGATGGTGGCCTTTGGCGAGGGCTTCTCCAGCTACCGTCCGCCGGTGGACATGAAGGCCACGGCCGGCATGCAGGGCATCAAGCCCAATGGCCACCCCGAGATCCAGCTGAACTTCATCACGCCGCACCAGAAATGGGGTATCCACAGCACCTATACCGACAACCTGTTGATGCTCACGCTCAACCGGGGCGGGCCGGTGGCCTGGATCAGCGAGGAGGACGCCCAGCGCGCCGGCATCGAGGACAACGACTGGATGGAGATGTTCAACCTCAACGGCGCAGTGGCCGTGCGGGCGGTCGTCAGCCAGCGGGTCAAGCCCGGCATGGTGATGATGTACCACGCGCAGGAGAAGATCATCAACACGCCCGGCAGCGAGATCACTGGCGTGCGCGGCGGTATCCACAACTCGGTCACGCGGATCGTGCTCAAACCCACGCACATGATCGGCGGCTACGCGCAGTACAGCTACGGCTTCAACTACTACGGCACCATCGGCACCAACCGCGATGAGTTCGTCGTGGTGCGCAAGATGGCCAAGGTGGACTGGCTGGACACGCCGCGCGATGACCACCTGGCCGCCGCCTACCAGGCCCAGGGCGAGAACCCCTGAGCGCCGCGCAGAAGGAGTTCCCGCCATGGCACTGATCCACACCCCTGCTGGCGCCATCTTCTCGGCGCGGCCCCTGGCGGCCGCGCTGGGCGAGGCGAGCTCGTACACCTTGGTGCGCGATCCCGGTCTGCAGATCTTCCGCCTGGTGCTGCAGGCCGGCCAGCGCCTTCACAGCCACCAGGTGCCCGAGCGCATGGTGATCCAGTGCATCGAAGGTCGTTTCCTCTTCGAGACCATGGGCCGCCAGCTGGCCATGGCGCCGGGTGACTTCTGCCATATCGCCGCGGGCGAGCCCCACGCTGTGCATGCCCAGGAGGCCGCCTCGGCCCTGGTCATGCTTTTCGCACCGACCCCCACAACAACCCCCACGGAGAACCCAACATGAAGGTTCGCGCACAAATCGGCATGGTCCTGAACCTGGACAAATGCATCGGCTGCCATACCTGCAGCGTCACCTGCAAGAACGTCTGGACCAACCGCCCCGGCGTCGAGTACGCCTGGTTCAACAACGTCGAGACCAAACCGGGCATCGGCTACCCCAAGGAATGGGAAAACCAGGACCGCTGGAACGGTGGCTGGGTCCGCAAGGCCGATGGCTCCATCGCGCCACGCCAGGGCGGCAAATGGCAGCTGTTGATGAAGATCTTCGCCAACCCCAATCTGCCCGAGATCGACGACTACTACGAGCCCTTTACCTTCGACTACGAGCACCTGCAAACCGCCAAGGAGATGAAGGCCGCGCCCACGGCCCGGCCGCGCAGCCTGATCACCGGCCAGCGCATGGACAAGATCGTCTGGGGCCCGAACTGGGAAGAGATCCTGGGCGGCGAGTTCAGCAAGCGCAGCAAGGACGTGAACTTCGACGAGGTGCAAAAGGACATCTACGGCCAGTTCGAGAACACCTTCATGATGTACCTGCCGCGCCTGTGCGAGCACTGCCTCAACCCCGCCTGCGTGGCCAGCTGCCCCAGCGGCTCGATCTACAAGCGCGAGGAAGACGGCATTGTGCTGATCGACCAGGACAAATGCCGTGGCTGGCGCATGTGCGTCTCGGGCTGCCCCTACAAGAAGATCTACTACAACTGGAAAAGCGGCAAGGCCGAGAAGTGCATCTTCTGCTACCCGCGCATCGAGGCGGGCCAGCCCACGGTCTGCTCCGAAACCTGCGTTGGCCGCATCCGCTATCTGGGTGTGCTGCTGTATGACGCAGACCGCATTGAAGAAGCGGCCAGTGTCACCCAGGACAAGGACCTGTACCAGGCCCAGCTCGACATCTTCCTCGACCCCAACGACCCGGCGGTGATCGCCCAGGCGCGGGCCGATGGCATCCCCGAGGCCTGGCTGATCGCGGCCCGCAACAGCCCCGTCTACAAGATGGCGGTGGACTGGCAGGTGGCCCTGCCGCTGCACCCTGAGTACCGCACCTTGCCGATGGTCTGGTATGTGCCGCCGCTGTCGCCCATCACCGCCGCCGCCCAGGCCGGCCATGTGAGCGCCAATGGCGAGCTGCCCGATGTGAACCAGCTGCGCATCCCCGTCAAGTACCTGGCCAACCTGCTCACCGCAGGCGACACGGTGCCGGTGGTGCGTGCGCTGGAGCGCATGCTGGCCATGCGCGCCTACCAGCGCGGCAAGCATGTCGATGGTGTGCCTAATGAGGCCGCTCTGCAGCAAGCCGAGTTGACGGTGGCCGAGGCCGAGGAGATGTACCGGATCATGGCCATTGCCAATTACGAAGACCGCTTTGTGATCCCCACCACGCACCGCGAATACGCCGAGAACGCCTTCAATGTGCGCGGCGGCTGCGGCTTCTCGTTTGGCAACGGTTGCAGCGAAGGCGTGACCGACACCAGCCTGTTCGGCAGCGAGAAAAAACGCACCATCCCGATCCAGGCCAGCCTGTGAGGAGAGACGACATGAAAGACAGCATCAGCTTTACCTTGCGCGCACTGGCCCACCTGCTGCGCTACCCCGACGCCGAGATGCGCGGCCATCTGGTGGACATCCACACGGCGCTCAATGCCGAGAACGCCTTGGGCCATGTGCGCCGCAGCGAGCTGGACGCATTGATGGACCGCCTGCTGGCCGAAGGCATGGATGCCGAAGCCATCTATGTGGACCTGTTTGACCGGGGCCGTGGCACTGCGCTGCACCTGTTCGAGCATGTGCATGGCGACTCACGCGACCGGGGCCCGGCGATGGTGGACTTGGTCCAGACCTATGAGCAGGCCGGCCTGCTGCTGGACCCCGCCGAGCTGCCCGACCACATGACGGTGCTGCTGGAGTTCGCCTCCACCCAGCCGACCTTGGAGGCGCGCGCCTTCATCGGTGAGTTTGCGCACATCCTGCAATCCATCGCCGCTGCACTGAGCCGCCGGCACAGCGACTACGCCGCCGTCGTGTCGGCCGTGCTCGACCTGGCCGGCCAGCCGGTGGTGGCCGACACCCCCGCTGCACCGCTGCCCGCCGACGAGCCGCTGGACGCAAGCTGGGAAGAGCCCGCTGCCTTTGGCGGCTGCAACAGCCAGGGCCAGGCCGCACCGGGCAGCGCCCAACCCATCCACATCACGCGGCGCCAGCCACCCGCTGGCGCGGCCCGCTGAACCCCGAGGAGACCGCCATGCCCATTGCATTGCACAACTTCCTGTTTAACGTCTATCCCTACATCTGCCTGGCCGTCTTTCTGATGGGCAGCCTGGCGCGCTTTGACCGCGACCAGTACACCTGGAAGAGCGATTCCTCGCAGATGCTGCGCGCCGGCCAGCTGCGCTGGGGCAGCAACCTGTTCCATATCGGTATTCTGTTCTTGCTGTTCGGCCACACGGTGGGCCTGCTCACGCCACACTTCATGTATGAGTGGCTGATCACCGCACCGCAAAAGCAGATGCTGGCCATCATCTCCGGCGGTACTGCCGGCCTGGTCTGCTTTATCGGCCTGAGCCTGCTGCTGCACCGCCGCATTGCTGATCCGCGCATCCGCCGCACCAGCCACCGCACTGACCTGGCCATCCTCATCATCCTGTGGGTGCAGTTGGTGCTGGGCCTGGCCACCTTACCCGCCTCGTTCTCGCACCGGGTCGATGCCCACGCGATGCTGGTGCTGGCCGACTGGGCCCAGCGCATCGTCACCTTCCGCCCCGACGCGGCAGGCCTGGTGGGGCTGGACTGGCAGTTCAAGGTGCACATGGTGCTGGGCATGACGATCTTCCTGCTCTTCCCCTTCAGCCGCCTGGTGCATGTCTGGAGTGGTCTGGCCTCGGTCGCCTACCTGGCACGGCCCTACCAGCTGGTGCGTGCGCGCCGCCTGAACCTGCCCAACAAACAGCAAGGAGGCCGCCCATGAACGCCGACCTGCACACCCCCACCGGTGGCTGTGGCAGCGCAGCCTGCAGCTGCCAGGACAGCCCCGCCGCCCCCAGCCTGCCCCGCATCGAGGCCCCACTCGGCGCCCCGCGCGATGTGCTGGCCGCTGCCCAGGTCAACGGCATTGCGCTGTGCGATGCCGATGAGCTGCTGGACCCGATGGAGCTGCGCCAGCGCGCTTGCACCGAGCTGCTGCGCCAGGCCGCCCAGGCCCAGGGCCTGCTGGCGGCGGACGACCCCGTGCCCAGCGCGGGCGCCATCAGCGAAGCGGCCGGCAGCGCCATCGAGCAGCTGCTGGACGCCGAGCTGCAACTGCCCGAGCCCGACGACAACGCCGGCCGCCGCCACTACCAGGCCCACGCAGCCCGCTACGCCCGGGGCGAGCGCGTACGCGCACGCCATGTGCTCTTCGCCGTGACGCCGGGTGTCGACATCCACGCCTTGCGCCAGCGCGCCGAGGCCTGCCTGCTGGATGTGCGCAGCGCCACTCCGCAAGAGCAGGCCGCTGGCGACCGCTTTGCCGCCGCTGCCAGCGCCAGCAGCAACTGCCCCAGCGGCGCGCAGGGTGGCCAGCTGGGCTGGCTGCGCATCGAAGACTGCGCCCCCGAATTTGCCCGCGAGCTTTTCGGCCATGCCGAGGTGGGGGTGTTGCCGCGCTTGGTGCACAGCCGTTTTGGTCTGCATGTGGTGGAGGTGCAGGAGCGTGAGGCGGGCACGGTGCCGCCTTATGAGCAGGTGCGGGCCGCTGTGTTGCAGCAGTTGCGGCAGCAGAGTTTTGCGACGGGGTTGTCGCAGTATTTGCGGGTGTTGGCTGGGCGGGCGCGGGTGGTGGGGGTGGATTTGGAGGGGGCGGAGACGCCTTTGGTGCAGTAGCTTTTTTGTTTGTTTGTTTGTTTGCTCTGCTATCGGTCTGGCAGTCTTGTTCGTTCTAACGATAGAGGCAGGGAGCCGCCAACTAAGAGATGCTGACGGACTCAGCAGCCGTTTTATCTCCATTTTTCTGACGAAGGACAGAGGCCGGATTTCGTCCGGCGGCCGACTCACTTTTCTTGCTCGCACAAGAAAAGTAAGCAAAAGAAGTGCGCCCCTGCTGTCTGCGACCCCTCCGCTGCGCTGCGGGGCAACCTGTGCTGAGACGTTTGCGGGCTGCGCCGTGGAACTCACTACGCGCCAAGGCGCTCCGTTCAGACAGCCACGGCGAGTCAGTTCACGAAGCATGCGCGCTTGGGCGCGCATGCCAGCCCGCAAACGCCTCACCACAGGCGCATACAGAAGGGGGGATGCCGTCACCCCACCATGCCGAGCGCAGCGATGGCATGCAGGTTGTCAAACACCCTTCTAGCCGTGCCGAGAAGCACAGACCCAGGGGCGGGCGTGTGCCGAAGGACACACGCCTTCGTCGTCATGCTTGCCGCATCTGTTTGAACGGAGCGCCTTGGCGCGCAGTGAGTTATGCGGCACGCCCCTGGGTCGAGCATCGCAGGTTGCCCCAGTGCCGCAGGCACTGGGGACACGGATAGCAGGGGCGTGTTTCTTTGCTTACTTTCTTGCACGAGCAAGAAAGTGAGTCGCCTGCCGGGCGAAAACCGGCCTCCGGCCTGAAGGCCAAAGCAGGAGCCTGCATGGCTAATAGCGATGGTGTGCAGAGTGTTGACCACCGTTCTATTTTGTCTAGTCCTGAAGTTTGATGGTCTCAACAGTTTTCACGATGTTTCGTAGTTGAAGGACAGAGGCCGGATTTCGTCCGGCGGCCGACTCACTTTTCTTGCTCGCACCGGTGTGCCGGACCAAAGAAAAGTAAGCAAAAGAAGTGCGCCCCTGCTGTCTGCGACCCCTCCGCTGCGCTGCGGGGCAACCTGTGCTGAGACGTTTGCGGGCTGCGCCGTGGAACTCACTACGCGCCAAGGCGCTCCGTTCAGACAGCCACGGCGAGTCAGTTCACGAAGCATGCGCGCTTGGGCGCGCATGCCAGCCCGCAAACGCCCCATCACAGGCGCATACAGAAGGGGGGATGCCGTCACCCCACCATGCCGAGCGCAGCGATGGCATGCAGGTTGTCAAACACCCTTCTAGCCGTGCCGAGAAGCACAGACCCAGGGGCGGGTGTGTGCCGAAGGACACACGCCTTCGTCGTCATGCTTGCCGCATCTGTTTGAACGGAGCGCCTTGGCGCGCAGTGAGTTATGCGGCACGCCCCTGGGTCGAGCATCGCAGGTTGCCCCAGTGCCGCAGGCGCTGGGGTCACGGATAGCAGGGGCGTGTTTCTTTGCTTACTTTCTTGCACGAGCAAGAAAGTGAGTCGCCTGCCGGGCGAAAACCGGCCTCCGGCCTGAAGGCCAAAGCAGGGGCCTGCATCGCCAAGAGCGATGGAATGCCGACCATCGCACAATCCGACCTCCGCCCGGAACATCAGGACTGCCCTGGCAGACCATCACCCTCAGCAGGCTGAGAAGCCAAAGGATCCCATTCCGCCCAATCGGGCCCAAACAACTCCACCGGATGCGCCGACCGCTCCGACCCATTGCCACAAGCCATGGACGAAGCAGCGCAATAACGGTCACACCCCCAGCAAGTCCGCTCAGGATGCGCAGGATGGATAGGAAAACGTTTGGCCATAAAGAGCTAACAGGGCAAAGATGTAGCGGTACCGCGCCACTGTGCGCCTGTGCCAGGCAGCAAGATTTGACCTGGATCATGCTTGGCGTACACCGCAACGCACGGCCAGCGATGGGCAGCGAAAATGGAGGCTGTGAAACAGCTCCTGAACACCCCACCCACAGCAGGCTTTGACGAGCCGTTTGGCATGCTGCAGGCCTGCCATGGCCGGGTGGCGCGCAGCCTGGATCTGCTGGGCCGCCTGGGTGCTTACCTGGCCGAGCAGGGCGGCGACGATGCGCAGGGCCAGGCGCGCGATGCGGCGGCCGATGTGCAGCGCTACTTTGACCTGGCTTCGCCCTTGCACCACCAGGATGAAGAGCTGCATGTGCTGCCCGCGCTGCGGGCTGCTGGGCAACGGGCGCTGGCAGACCAGCTGCAGGCCGAACACCGGCAGATGGAGGCGCTGTGGCCGGCGATTCGGGCGGATCTGCAGGCGGTGCAGGCTGGGCATGCCCCGGCGGGCACCGCGCTGGTAGCGGCACGGCGCCGCTGGGCGGATTTTGCAGCGGTGTATACGCGCCATATCGCCGCAGAAGAGACGCAGGCCTATCCCAGCGCACAAACGACGTTGGAGCCACCCGTGCAAGCAGCCATGGGGCGCGAGATGGCGCAGCGGCGCGGTGTGCGTTACCCGGAGGTGGGGCCATGAAGGCAGAGCAACAGCACGCACGGCAGCGGCCGCTGGCCGTCAAGATCGGTGCGATTGGCTGCGCGCTGCTGCTGATGGCGCTGGTCGCGATTGGGCTGACCCTGCGGCTGACCTGGTCGCTCGAAGGCGGCGCTGCGGCCGTGAACGAAGCGGGGCGCATGCGCATGCAGACCTGGCAGCTGGCGCAGGCCTTGCCGGATGCGAGCCCGCAGCGGCTGGCTCTGCTGATCGGCCAGCTCGACACCAGCCTGGCCTTGCTGGAAAAGGGCGATGCCGCTCGGCCGTTGTCGGTGCCGCGCGATGCAGCCTCGCGTGCGGCCTTGGCGGCCGTGCAGCAGCGCTGGCAGCGGGTGCGTGCGGCCTGGCAGCAACCGATGGGCGGCAGCCATGCGGTGCAGGCCGAGGTCACGGCCCAGCAGGCGCAGAGCTTTGTGGGCGAGGTGGACCACCTGGTGGGCCGCATCGAGCAGCAGCTCGCGCGCTGGACGACCTGGCTCAACACGGCCCAGTTTGTGATGATGGCGCTGGCCATTGCCGCCGCGCTGGCGCTGATGTATGCGGCGCAGCTGCTGGTGTTTGGGCCGCTGGCGCGGCTGCAGACAGCCCTGGCCCAGGTGGAGGCGGGTGACCTGTCGGTGCGCGTGCAGGCCGATGGTGGCGATGAGTTTGGCGCGGTGGCCCGGGGCTTCAACCGCATGGCCCTGCGCCTGCAGGATCTGTATGCCAGCCTGGAGCGCCGCGTGCAGCAAAAGACCGAACACCTGCAGGCCGAGCGTGCCCGTTTGGCGGTGCTCTATGACGGTGCCGCCCTGGTGGCGCAGGCCGATTCGCTGCCGGTGCTGGCCCAGGGCTTTGCGGCCCAGATGCGCAAGACCGCGCAGGCCGATGCGGTGGCGCTGCGCTGGTCGGATGAGGACAACCGCCGCTATGTGCTGCTTGCCTCCGAAGGGCTGCCCGAGGAGATGGTGGCTGCCGAGCACTGCGTGCCCACCGGTGACTGCTTTTGCGGCCAGCCCCAGGCCCAGGCGCAGACCCAGCTGGTGGCATTGCAGGACTGGCGCAGCGGCGTGCCTGCAGGGGCCAGCCGGGTGGATGCCGGGCAGTGCCGCCGGGCAGGCTTTGTCAGCGTGCTGAGCGTGCCGGTGCGCCTGCATGAGCGCATGGTGGGCGAGGTAGACCTGTTCTTTCGCGATGCGACCACGTTGGCGCCGGATGACCGAGCACTGCTCGATGCACTGGCCAGCCACCTGGCCGGTGGCATGGAGGGCCTGCGCGCCGATGCCTTGCAGCGCGAGGCAGCGGTGGCCGATGAGCGCGGCCTGCTGGCGCGCGAGCTGCATGATTCCATCGCGCAGAGCCTGGCGTTTTTGAAGATACAGGCGGGGCTGTTGCGCCGCGATATAGCGCGGGTGCCGCCCGATGGCGCACGCGTGCAGGCAACCCTGGCCGAACTCGATACCGGCATCCGCGAGAGCCTGTCCGATGTGCGTGAGCTGCTGCTGCACTTTCGCACCCGCACCAACGCCGAGGACATCGTGCCTGCGCTGCGCACCACCTTGACCAAGTTCGAACACCAGACCGGGCTGCCCGCGCATCTGCAGATCGCCGGCGAAGGCATGGCGCTGCCGCCCGATGTACAGGTGCAGGTGCTGCACGTGGTGCAGGAGGCGCTATCCAATGTGCGCAAGCATGCGCAGGCCAGCCAGGTGTGGGTGGAGGTGGAGCAAGGCCCACAGTGGGCGGTGGAGGTGCGCGACGATGGCCAGGGCATGGCGCAAACCGCCCCGGCACTGGACGAAACCCATGTGGGCCTGCGCATCATGCGCGAACGTGCGGCAGGCATTGGTGCCCGCTTGGAGATCGAGTCCGTTGCGGGTGCAGGCACTTGTGTGCGCTTGAGCCTGCCACTACTGCAGCCCGTGGCCGCTGCACCGCTTACGCTCAGGAGCCCCGCATGAATGCAGCACCAACGCCTACGCTCCCTGTCGCATCGATTCGGCTGCTCGTTGTGGACGACCACCCGCTTTTCCGTCGCGGTGTGATCGCGCTACTGGCCGCCCAGCCGCAGTTGCAGGTGGTGGCAGAAGCGGGCGATGCCGGTGAGGCCTTGCGCCACGCCGCGCAGCTGCAGCCCGATGTGGTGCTGCTGGACCACCATATGCCGGGCGTGAGTGGCGTGGACCTGCTGCCCGGCCTGCGCGACGCCGCGCCCGCTGCGCGGGTGCTGATGCTCACCGCCAGCGAGGATGCCGACACCTTGGCGCTGGCCTTGCAGCGCGGCGCCCATGGCTATCTGCTGAAGACGGCGGACAGTGAGGTGCTGGTGGCCGCCATCGAGCGCGCCTTGCGTGGCCAATCGACGGTGAGCATGGAGATGACGGACAAGCTGGTGAACGCCTTGCAGACCCGCCCGGTAGAGCCAGTTGTGGCACCCGCTGCGGTGCCCGAACCGGCTGACCCGTTGGAGCAGCTGTCGCCGCGTGAGCTGGAGATCCTGCGCGAGATCGCTGCCGGTGCCAGCAACAAGGAGATTGCGCGCAGCCTGGCCATTGCCGAGACCACGGTGAAGATCCATGTGCAGCACATTCTGCGCAAGCTGGGCCTGTCATCGCGGGTGCAGGCCGCTGTGCTGCTGACCGAGGGGCGCGGTCGCACAGGGGCCTGATCAAGTGCCCCGGTGGCGCTCCAGCAGCAGGGCCAGGGTGCGCCAGGCGGCCGGCTGCTCGGCCATCGCTACCGATATGCGCAGCAAGCTTGACGGGGCCTGGCGCGGCGAAAACAGCACGCCGGGTGCCAGCAGCAAGCCATGTTCGCTGGCCTGGCGCGCCAGCAGTTCCGAATCCATGCCGCAGTCCACCCAGGCAAAGGTGCCGGCGACCGGTTCATGCACGGCGTGGCAGCCCAGCGCTTCGAGCTGGCGCAGGCAACGGTGGCGTGCCTTGTCCACCCGCTCGCGCAGCCGGTCCACATGCTTGCGGTAGCTGCCATCGGCCAGGATGCGGTGCACGATCTGCTCGCTGGGCAGGGCGGAGGTGAGGCCGCCCAGCAGCTTCAGATCGGTCAGCTGGTGGATGTATTCAGGCCGCGCCGCCACATAGCCCACGCGCAAGCCGCCTGACAGCGTTTTGGAATAGCCGCCCACCAGCAGCACGCGCTGCAGCCGGTCCATGGCCGCCAGGCGCAAGGGCATATTGCCCAGGTACTCGGAATAGGTGTCGTCCTCGACCAGCAGAAAATCATGCCGCTCGGCAATGCGCAGCACCTCATGGGCCACACCGGCCGACAGGCTCAGCCCGGTGGGGTTGTGCACGGCGGTGTTCAGGATGAAGAGCTTGGGCTGGTGCTGTGCGGCCAGTGCCTGCAGCGCCTGCACATCGGGGCCGCCGGGCAGGCGCGGCACCCCCACCACATTCACCCCCATGGTGTTGAGGCGGCCAAAGATCAGGAACCAGCCCGGGTCCTCGACCAGCACGGTGTCGCCCGGCTGCAGAAAGCAGCGCACGATCAGGTCCAGCCCCTGGGTGACGCCACTCACCGTCATCAGCTGGGTCTCGGGGTGGGCGGGTACTTCTTGCGCCTGCAACGTGGATGCAATCTGGCGGCGCAGCGGCGCCAGGCCCTGGGGCAGGCCATAGCCCAGCAGGCTGCGTTCGGCCCGCATACCCTGCTTCAGGATGGCGCGCAGCGCGCCGCTGATCAGGCCCTCGTCCATCCAGCTGGCCGGCAGGCAACCGGCGCTGCCGGTGTGGCCAGAGCCATCGGCATCCTCGCGGAAGATGCCGCGCAGCAGGTAGGCAGTGTCAAAGGCCGCGCCCTGGGCCAGGCTGGCGGCAGGGGCTGCGGCAGCCTCGGCCAGCGCGCGCTGGGCGCAGACAAAAAAGCCCGCACCCCGGCGTGATTGCACCAGGCCCTGGGCCGCCAGCCGGTCATAGGCCTGCACAACGGTGTCGCGGCTTACGCCCGCCTGGTCGGCCAGCGCCCGCACCGATGGCAGGCGCATGCCAGCGCGCAGCCCATGGTTGCGGATGCGGTCGCTGAAATGCGCCACCAGCTGCTCGACCAGGGAGGCACTGCCGGTGCGCACCGGCTGCCATCCCCAGGTGGCTGCGGCCAGCGGAGGGGCGCTGGGGCTGGGGGCAGCGGTATCAGCGACATCGGCGATAGCGGCAGCCGGCGAAAGTGTCTGGGTCATAAGAGCAGGCCAATTCTTGAAGTGGCCAGATAAAGTGTACCGGTACTGTACTGCATTGAGGCCTTAGCATGGCAGCAGCTTTTCTTTTCTCTTTTTTCGCACCTCGCCATGTCCGTTCTGCCCGAAACCTCCGCCTTTGTGTTGCCTCTGGCTTTGTTTGCCTTTGTCAGCTCGGTCACGCCAGGTCCCAACAATGTGATGCTGACGGCCTCGGGCGCCAGCTTTGGCTACCGCCGCACGGTGCCGCACATGCTGGGCATCAGCCTGGGGGTGGTGGCCATGCTGCTGCTGGTGGGGTTGGGCCTGGGCGTAGCCTTTGAGCGCGAGCCGCGCCTCTACACCTGGCTCAAGTACCTGGGCGCCGCCTACTTGCTGTGGCTGGCCTGGAAGATCGCCCGCTCCGGCCAGGCGGGGGCCGGGCAGGCCGGTGCGCAGCCCTTTGGCTTTTGGCAGGCCGCCGCCTTCCAGTGGGTCAACCCCAAGGCCTGGATCATGGCCATCGGCATTGTGGCGACCTACACCCCGCGCGATGGCTATGCAGCCAATCTGCTGCTTGCCGCGCTGGTGCTGGGGTTGGTGAACTACCCCAGCGTCAGTGTCTGGACCTTGTTTGGCAGCGCAGTGGGCCGCGCGCTGCGCACGCCACGGGCGTTGCAGCGCTTCAACTGGTGCATGGCCGCGCTGCTGGTGCTGTCGCTGTATCCGGTGCTGGAGGGCTGATCGCTGGCCAGGCTCAGGGTTTCTGCCCGGCATGCAGTCGGGGGCCCGTTGGCTACAATGGTCCTCAGCTTTTTTGGCAGCCTTTGCATTGGAGAGAGCCCATGTCCAGCCCGCACACCGACGCCGATACCGAACACCCCCCGGTGGATACCGTGGAAGCCATTGTTCCGCTGATGCCGGTGGTGCTCCCCGTAGTGGGCGCGCTGATGATGTTCCTGCTGGCCTTCATTGCCGTCTACATGGCCTGAGTGCCGCGCGATCCGCGCCCCAGGGCCTGTTGCTGAACCCGCCGCTGGCGGGTTTTTTATCGCCTGCCGCTGGCCGATGATGGCTGGCGCTGCCCCGCGCGGCATGCGCGCTTTGGCTACTGCAGGCCCGCGCCACCTGCGCGACAGGGTGGCGGCCAAAGAAACCGGTATCAATACAGTTATGCATTTAGTCATGCATCAAATGCATAGATGTGGTGACCGAAAATCACCGTTTTGGGGTCCGACTGCTAAAATCGCGAGTCCAGCGTAGGCATTTTTGCGCACAGGCATGGCGCCCTGTCCGACGCAGTGGAGACGGTTTTTCAAAAATGGGTTGCCGGCCAGGGAGCGGGCCGCAGCGGTTTTTGATGAACCGTTTACAACTTTGAAAGCTTCCGATGAACGCAAACGTCCAAGCCGGTGTGGCCCTTCAGGCGCCCGACTATGTCAAGAACCCCAAGCTCATTGCCTGGGTGGCCGATATGGCCGCACTGTGCAAGCCTGATTCCGTTTACTGGTGCGACGGCAGCCAGGAAGAATACGACCGCCTCTGCCAGCAACTGGTCGATGCCGGCACCTTCAAGAAGCTCAACCCCGCCAAGCGCCCCGGCAGCTTTCTGGCCTGGTCCGATCCGTCCGACGTGGCACGTGTCGAAGACCGCACCTACATCTGCTCGGCCAAGAAAGAGGACGCCGGCCCCACCAACAACTGGATGGAACCTGCCCAGATGCGTTCGACTCTACAGCCGCTGTTTGACGGTTGTATGAAGGGCCGCACCATGTATGTGGTGCCGTTCTCGATGGGCCCGCTGGGCTCGCCGATTGCCCACGTGGGCATCGAGCTGTCCGACAGCGCCTATGTCGCAGTCAACATGAAGATCATGACCCGCATGGGCCGTGCCGTGTACGACGTGATCGGCAGCGATGGCGATTTTGTGCCGTGCGTGCACACCATCGGCGCGCCCCTGCAAGCCGGCGAGAAGGACACCACCAGCTGGCCTTGCAACAAGACCAAGTACATCGTGCACTACCCCGAGACGCGCGAAATCTGGTCCTACGGTTCGGGCTACGGCGGCAATGCGCTGCTGGGCAAGAAGTGCTTTGCACTGCGCATTGCCTCGACCATGGGCCGCGACCAGGGTTGGCTGGCCGAGCACATGCTGATTCTGGGCGTGCAAAACCCCCAAGGAAAAAAGTACCATGTGGCAGCGGCTTTCCCCAGCGCCTGCGGCAAGACCAATTTCTCGATGCTGGTGCCGCCCACCGGCTTTGAAGGCTGGAAAGTCACCACCATCGGTGACGATATCGCCTGGATCAAGCCCCAGGCCGACGGCTCGCTGCGCGCGATCAACCCCGAAGCCGGCTACTTTGGCGTGGCACCCGGTACCAACTACCACACCAACCCCAACTGCATGGCCAGCCTGGACAAGAACGTGATCTTCACCAACGTCGCGCTGACCGACGACGGCGATGTGTGGTGGGAAGGCATGGAAAAGGACAGCGGCCAGCTGCCGGACCACCTGATCGACTGGCAAGGCAAGGACTGGACGCCCCAGATCGCCAAGGAAACCGGCGCCAAGGCCGCCCACCCCAATGCCCGCTTCACCGTGGCTGCCACCAACAACCCGGCCCTCGACGAAGCCTGGGACGACCCCAAGGGCGTGAAGATCGATGCCTTCATCTTTGGTGGCCGCCGCTCGACCACGGTGCCGCTGGTGACCGAAGCGCGCAACTGGAAGGAAGGCGTCTACATGGCCGCCACCATGGGCTCGGAAACCACTGCTGCCGCCTTTGGCGCGCAAGGCGTGGTGCGCCGCGATCCGTTCGCGATGCTGCCTTTCATGGGCTACAACATGAGCGATTACTTCGCCCACTGGCTGAACCTGGGCGACAAGCTCGAAGCCGCTGGCGCGCAGCTGCCCAAGATCTACACCACCAACTGGTTCCGCAAGGATGCCGCTGGCAAGTTCGTCTGGCCCGGCTACGGTGAGAACATGCGCGTGCTCAAGTGGATGCTGGACCGCCTCGAAGGCCAGGTGCAGGGTACGCAGACCGCCTTTGGCGTGGCCCCGCAGTACGCCGAGATCAACTGGACCGGCCTGGATTTCAATGCCGAGCAGTTCAAGACCGTCACCAACATCGACACTGCCGTCTGGACCGAAGAGCTGGCGTCGCACCAGGCCCATTTCGACCACCTGGCCCAGCGCCTGCCCCAGGCGCTGCTGGACATCAAGGCCGACCTCGAAAAGCGCCTGACCGCTGCTTGACCGGCCGCTCGCCCGCGCGCTGGTAGCTCTACCAGTGATGCAGCCAACGACGCACCGCAAAACCCCGCATGTTTCAGGCATGCGGGGTTTTGTTTTGGATTCGGGGCTGCGGTAGACCTGCCTGGGCTCCGTGGCAGTGCAAGGTTGGAGCTGTGGTTTGTGGCATACAGCCAGCAGCTTGCTGGGCGGTAAACCGCTTGCCAATCGTTGTTCAAGCGCTGCGGTTTGCGCGGGCAGAGGTGTTATGCCACGCCAAGCCGCGCATCCGCTTAGGAGGGACTGCGGTCGCCAGCAACAAAAAAGCCACGGCATGCCGTGGCTCTTGAAAAGGCAGATCGTGGCTGCCGGCGCTGGGGCTCTGGAGGAACCCCGGCGTTGATCAGTAGTTCTTGTGGTAGAACGAAACCGCTGCGTCGCTCATGGCGCGGTTCAGGTCAGCCATCACGCGGCTGTCTTGCAGGGCCACTTGCCAGGTCTTGTCGTCTTCCATGGCGCGGCGGTGGCCTTCGTCCCAGCTGCGGCGTGCGGCGCGCAGGCTGCTGCTCAGGTTGCGGGCAGGGGCAGCCAGCAGGGCGATGGCGACAAAGGCGACAGCCCACAGCAGGGCCCAGCCAGCGATCCAGTGGCTACCGCCGGCGACGGAGTCCACTAGGCGGGTAGCAACCACCAGCACGGCGGAAACCAGGGCGGCCAGCATCAGCGATGCGCCAACACCCTTGGTGCCGAAGGTGGTCTTGAGATGTTCAGCAGCACGTTCCACACGCAGAACGCCCGTGTGCTCGGTAGCCATGTCAGTGTGTACAAAACTGTTGGTCATGATGGATGTCTTTGGTATTAATGCTTCTTTGAAGCGATGACCGAAGTATAGGGTTTACCCTAGACCATCTCAAATTTATCTTTTGAATCTGTATCATTCATGCCAGTGATGTATTGCAGGCCGCTCAGCACCGCAAAGGATTGAAAATGCTGCCCCATCAATTTCGGCATCTCGATCTGAACCTGTTGCGTGTATTCGACGAGGTGATGAATGAGCGCAGCCTGACCCGGGCCGCCGACAAGCTGTCCATCACCCAACCCGCAGTCAGCAACGCGATGCGGCGCCTGCGCGAAGCCTTGAATGACGAACTGTTGGTGCGCAGCGGCCAGGGCGTGGAGCCCACACCGCTGGCCAATGCGCTGTGGCCGGTGGTGCGTGAATCGCTGGCCCGCCTGCAGGCCAGCTTTGCCCCCGAGCGCTTTGACCCGGCCCGCGCCACCCAGGCCTTTGTCGTGGCCATGGCCGATGCGACCGCCGCCACCTTGCTGCCCAGCCTGATGCACATTCTGGAGACCGAGGCGCCAGGCGTCTCCGTACATGTGCAACCACTCACTACCCGTGATCCGCGCGAGGAGCTGGAGGCCGAGACCGCCGACCTGGCCGTGGGTTATTTCCCCTTCGTGCTGGCCGAGATGACGGCCCGCGCCCAATCGGGTGACCTGGTGGATTTCGAGAGCCGGCGCCTCTATGACGGCGAATATATCTGCGTGATGCGCAAGGACCATCCTTTGAGTGAGGGCTTGCTGACTTTGGAGCGCTACTGCGATGCGCGCCATATGCTGGTGAGCTTTTCTGGCCAGCCCTTTGGCTTTCTGGACGAGGCGCTGGCATCGATCGGCCGCAAGCGCCGCGTGGTGCTGACGGTGAACCAGTACTTCACCGCCGCCCGCGTGGTGGCGCGCACCGATTTGATCACCGTGTTGCCGCGCCACTTTGTGCCTGCGACCGGCATTGCCGATCAGCTGGCCTTCCAACCGCTGCCGTTGCGGGTGGAGGCCGTGCATGTGGATGCGCTCTGGCGCAGCCGCAGCGGGCATATTCCACCCTCGGCGCTGGAGTGGATGCTGCATGCGCTGGAGCGCTCGGCCCGGGCGGCTTTTCCTGACCTGGAATTACCGATGTAGCGGGCTGCAAGCCGCCAAAGCCCATGGTAGGCTTGGCGACCATGCACCTGCAAATCCTGTCCGACCTGCACCTGGAGACCCATCCCCATTTCCGCGCCCAGCCCGCGCCCGGCGCCGAGCTGCTGATCCTGGCTGGCGACATTGGCTCCTACCAGAGTGGCTCGATGCTGGACGATGCGGATTTTGGCCTGGGCCAGTTCAGCCCGCAGCAGGCGGGTGGCCACTGGCCCGAGCCGGTGATCCTGGTGCCCGGCAACCATGAGTTCGACAACCAGGATTTCGACACTGCCCGGCAGCGCCTGCGCGCCAGCTGCAACAAGCTGGGTATCACCATGCTGGACTGCGAAACCCTGGTCATCGATGGCGTGCGCTTCATCGGCACCACACTCTGGTCCGACTACGACGCGATTGCGCTGCACAACGGCGTGACCGAGCTGGGCGCGCTGATGAAGCAGCGCGAGAAGGCCTTCAAGGCCGCCAACTTCTACCTGACCAAGGCCCAGACCGTGCGCAACGGCCAGCCCTTTCTGGCCGCCGAGATGCGCGACGAAGCGCTGCGCTGCCAGGAATGGCTGCGCGCCGCACTGGCCGAGCCCTTTGACGGCAAGACCGTCGTCATCACCCACTTCGCCCCCAGCCTGCGCAGCGCCGATCCGCGCTATGGGCTGACCCCGGGCACCGCCGGCTTTTGCAATGTGCTGGATGACCTGCTGCCCTATGCCGACCTCTGGATCCACGGCCACCTGCATGCGCCCAGCGACTACGTCGCCAAAGGCCAGCACAGCGATGGCCGCCCCTGGCAATGCCGGGTCGTGGCCAACCCGCTGGGCTATGCGCGCAAGGGCGAGCAGGAGACTTTCAACCCGCATTGCTTGGTAGCGGTGTAAAGCGCTCAGCCGCCAAGCCCCACGCGAACGATGCAGTTACTCGCCATCTCCGGTAGCGCAAGAGCGGCCTCTACCAATACCGCCTTGCTGAGGGCCTTGCAGCACATTGCCCCGGCTGGGCTGGCCATCGAGGTCTTCCACGATCTGGCGGCGCTGCCGGTGTTCTCGCCCGACCTGGAAGGGGCGCTGACCCCGGCGCCAGTGCTTGCCTTGGTGCAGCAAGTGCAGGCCGCCGATGGCTTGCTGATCTCCAGCCCCGAATATGTGCGCGCACTGCCTGGCGGGCTCAAGAATGCCATCGACTGGCTGGTGTCGCGTGAGGAAATCATCCAGAAACCGGTCGCGCTGGTGCATGCCTCCCACCGGGGGGATGACATGCTGGCCGACCTGCGGCGGGTGCTGTCCACCGTGACGGCCCAGTTCAACAGTGATTTGTTTCTTCGGTTGCCGCTGATGAAGGAGTCCGCGGCATCAGTGCTGCAAATCGTCAGCGGCGCCGAGGTGTACCCCGAGGCCCAGCAATTCCTGCAGGACTTTGCGACGTTCTGCGGCTGCGCTCGCACCGCCTGAACTTGTGCTTGGCTCCCGCCCTCAGCGCAAAACCAAGGGTTTCCACCTAAATTTTTCGCCAGACCTGATGCACATCAATGTGCGTTTGACGATGAATCTATAAGCTGATACACATGATTTAAGCCTCCAAAGCGCCTTGCCAGTATGGGGAAGCGGGTTTGGCCAGGCTAGCTGTCCAGCATTGGTCATGGCACCGGTGTTGGGTCCCTCACCCCTTGTTGAAGGAGTTAAGGCATGCGTATTTTGTTGGCCGTTGACGGCAGCCCTTACACCCAAAAGATGCTGGATTACCTGGCAGCGCACGCAGAGTGGCTGACGCCCAACCACCATTACACGGCACTCACCGTGCAGCCACTGCTGCCGCCCCGGGCCGCCAAGGCCTTGGGCAAGGCGCTGGTGGACGACTACCACTCCGAAGAGGCGCAGAAGGTGCTGCTGCCGGTGCAGGAATTTCTGGCTGCGCACCAGGTGACGGCGGTGGCCGAGAGTGCGGTTGGCCCCATTTCGCAGACCATTGCCGAGACAGCCGATAAGGGGGGCTATGACCTGCTGATCATGGGCACCCGGGGCCATGGTGCACTGGCCAAGCTGGTGCTGGGCTCAGTGGCCACCCAGGTGCTGGCGGAGAGCAAGCTGCCGGTATTGTTGATTCGGTAAATGGATAGGATCAGATAACGAGCCTGTCATTTGCTATTCACCATATAGCAATACTTGGCGTGGATACTGCACCACCAACAGATTTGACCAATGAGGGAGGGGTGGAACCACCGGTGCAATGAATACCGGTGGTCATCCGGAAACTGCTTGCATCCTGTAGAACCTGTTCAAGATCTCCTCGCGCCGCGACAGTGTCTTTGCGAGATGGGATGCGAGGCGCAGTGCGCAGCCAATAGCCCGCTATTGGCAAGCGCTGCAACGAAGCAGACCGCTCGCAAAGCCACTGTCCCTACGGGTTGGAGTGAAATCGGGCGATTTCTTCGCGCTGGTCCTTGCTTGCACCCCGGTGCAAGCTGCGCACCAGCCCTTCGAACTCATCCCGATTGCACTCCAACGCGGCTGCGTAGAGACGTTGAACAGGTTCTTAGGGTGCAGGCAGTTTTTTTATGCCTTGACGGTGGCGCGCGCGGCTGCGGTGGGCGGCGCCAGGCTGCCCTTGGCGCTGTGCACCATCGCGTCGCTCAGTGCGCTCAGCAAGGCGGACTGCAGGTTCCAGCAATGCCAGAACAGGTCAACGCGCAGCACCTGGGCCTCGGCCACATTGACCAGGCGGCCATCGGCCAAGTAGGGGCGGGCGAGCAACTCGGGCACCACGCCCACGCCCCAGCCGGCGGCCACGGCGCGCACCTGGGCTTCGGAGTTGGGGACGTAGAGCTGGTGCAGTCCAACGGTCTTGAGCCCCATCGCGCGGGCAACAAACACGCGCTGCATGTCGTCCTTGCGGTTGTAGCTGAGAAACGGCAGGTGCTTGAAATTGCTGCGGTTGATCCCCTGGGGCACATGCTGCTCGGCGAAGGCGGGCGAGGCCACGGCGATGTAGTGCATCGCGCCCAGCGCCGTCACGCGGCAGCCGCGCAAGGCTCTGGGCATCGTCGTGACACAGCCCAGCACCTCCCCGGTGCGCAGCAGCTCCAAGGTGTGGTCCTGGTCGTCGGTGATGATCTCCAGCGGCAGCTGCTGCAGCGCGATATCCTGCAGCGCATCCAGCGCCCAGGTGGCAATGCTGTCGGCATTGATGGCGATCGAGATGGCCTCGTCATGCGCGCTGCGGCCCATGGCGTGGGGCAGCAGGCTGTGCAGTTCCTGCTCCAGGTCGGTGCGCAGCAGCCGCAGCTGCTGGGTGTGCTTGAGCAGCAACTGGCCCGCAGCGGTCGGGCGCAGCGGACGGCTTCGCACCACCAGCACCGAGCCGATCTGTGCCTCCAGCGCGCGCAGCCGCTGCGAGACCGCCGATTGCGTCACATTCAGTCGCACAGCGGCCTTCTCGAAACCGCCTTCTTCAATCACGGCGGCCAGGCATTCCAGCGCGACCGGGTCCAGGTTGCTCATGGGGCTCCAGTATTAGTAGAACTGATGATTCTTGAAGAAGTTTAATTGCACTTTATGTTACAGCCAAGATGCCAGACACTGAGAGCCATGAAAGTCATCATCCTCGGCGCCGGCATCATCGGCACCAGCACTGCTTGGCATTTGCTGCAACTCGGCCACGACGTCACCGTCGTTGACCGCCAACCGGACGCGGCGCTGGAGACCAGCTTTGCCAATGCCGCGCAGATCTCGGTGAGCTACTGCGAGCCCTGGGCAAACAAGCATGCCCCGCTGAAGGCGCTCAAGTGGATGTTCGACAAGGAGGCACCGCTGCTGCTGCGCCCCCATGCCGATCCGCAGCAATGGCGCTGGCTCACCCAGTTTCTGGCCGAGTGCAATGACCGCTCCTTTGCCCGCAATGTGCAGCAGATCGTCGCGCTCGGTGCCTACAGCCACAGCGCGTTGAAGGCCGTGGTGGCGCAGACCGGCATCGAGTTCAACCGGCTCGAGCGCGGCATTGCCCACTTCTTCACCAGCGACGAAGCGGTGCAGGATGCGCAGATGGCCGTCGATCTGATGCGCCAGTACGGTGTGAACCGCCGCATGGTCAGTACCGAAGAGTTTTTGAAGATCGAGCCCGCCTTCAAGCCCTATGCCGCGCAGATCAAGGGTGGCACATTTACCGAAAGCGATGAAAGCGGCGACGCCCGCGTGTTCACGCAAAAGCTCGCCCAGCTCTGCGCCCAGGGCGGTGTGCAGTTTCTCTACAACCACCGGGTCGAGCGGCTGAATGTGGCGGGCGGCGCGATCGATTCGGTCACCGTGCGCGCCACCGCAGCGGGCGCAGACAGCAGCCCCCGAACCCTGCAGGGCGATGCCGTCATCGTCGCCTGCGGCAGCTACACCGCACCGTTGCTGCGTACCGTGGGCCTGAACGTCGCCATCTACCCCGGCAAGGGCTACAGCGCCACTCTGCCGATCCTCAAGCCCGAGGCCGCGCCCTTTGTCAGCTGCATCGATGATGGCAACAAGCTGGCCATGAGCCGCCTGGGCAACCAGCTGCGCGTGGCCGGCACCATCGAGCTCAACGGTTTTGACAGCTCGCTGGACAGCCCGCTGGCCAAGGCCCGCTGCCATATGCTGGCGCGCCGCATCGAGGAGCTGATGCCCGGCGTCTGCGACACCCGCCTGCCCGAGCAGGGCGGCAACCCGCAGTTCTGGACCGGCCTGCGTCCTGCCACCCCCACCAATATCCCGTTCATTGGCCGCACCAAGATCGGCAAGCTCTGGATCAATGCCGGCCACGGCACCCTGGGCTGGACCCATGGCGCCGGCAGCGGCAAGGCCATGGCCGAGCTGGTGAGCGGCCGCATGCCGGACATGCGCTTTGGCTTCTATGGCTTCGAGAGCGACAGCAAGCGCCGGGCCGCAGTCGCCGCCTGAACGGCAACGGACAACGCCATGAAAAAGGGCCGCACACTGTGCGGCCCTTTTGGCGTTTATCGCGGACGGATCAGGCGTCCAGACGCACCAGCCAGCCGTGGCGGTCAGGGGCGCGGCCGTACTGGATGTCGGTCAGTTCCTTGCGCAGGGCCATCGTGACTTCGCCAGCCGGGGCCGACAGGTCGCCCACCGAGAAGCCTTCGCCCTTGAGCTGGCCGATGGGGGTGATGACGGCAGCGGTACCGCAGGCAAACACTTCGGTGATCTCACCGGAGGCCACGCCTTGCTTCCACTCGTCAACAGCGATCTTGCGCTCTTCGACCACCATGCCACGGTCGCGCGCCAGTTGCAGCAGCGAGTCGCGCGTGATGCCTTCCAGAATACTGCCGGACAGCGCAGGGGTGACCAGCTTGTTTTGCTTGCCGTAGACCAGGAACACATTCATGCCGCCCAGCTCTTCCAGGTACTTGCCTTCGGCAGGATCGAGGAACAGCACCTGCGAGCAGCCGTTGTCCTGGGCTTGCTGCTGGGGCAGCAGCGAAGCGGCATAGTTGCCGCCGCACTTGGCGGCGCCGGTGCCGCCCTTGGCCGCGCGGGCAAAGTCGGTGGACAGCCAGATCGCCACGGGCGCCACGCCCTTGGCAAAGTAAGGGCCTGCTGGGCAGGCGATCACGTAGTAGGTGGCCTTGTGGGCGCTGCGTACGCCCAGGAAGACTTCGTCACCGATCATGAAGGGGCGCAGGTACAGGCTGGCTTCGTTGCCGCTGGGCACCCAGTCCTTGTCCACGGCGATGATCTGCTTGAGCGATTCCACAAAGATGTCGACCGGCAGCTCAGGCAGGGCCAGGCGGCGGGCGGAGCGTTGCAGGCGCTCGGCATTGGCTTGGGGGCGGAAGGTCCAGACCGAACCGTCCGCATGGCGGTAGGCCTTGATGCCTTCAAAGATTTCCTGGCCGTAGTGCAGCACGGCGGCCGCAGGGTCCAGCGCAATCGGGCCGTAAGGGGTCACGGCCGCATCGCGCCAGCCGCCCTCTTTGTCCCAGTGCACCGATACCATGTGGTCGGTGAAGTGCAGACCAAAACCCGGGTTGTCCAGAATCTTGGCGCGCTCTTGGGCGCTGCGTGGCTGGCTCGATGGGGTGACGGCAAAGGTCAGGGAAGAGGGGGACACGGGACTAATCCTTCAGTTGGCAACAGGGACAGCAGCGTCCTGTGGGGGAGCCGCTGCCGATCATGGTGGCCGTCCGCCAGCCTGGAGAGGCTCCAGGACAAAGTGACGGGCTGCACGCCAAACCCCATAGCATGCCAGTTTTTTGCCCCGGTGGCGCCAAGCAGGCTGCATTGCCAGCATGGCGAGTCAACCACCTGCAGAGGCAAAGCGCCGCCGCAGGCGGCCGGCTTACGGGTTTTTCCTAGTGAACCGTGGCCCGCTGGGTCGCCAAAAAGTCGAGCAGCAGGCCCTCGAAGGCATCGGGGCTCTCCAGCTGGGGCCAGTGGCCAATGCCTTCCAGGCTCTCGTGCCGGGCCTGGGGCAGCAGGTCGGCCAGCGCCTGCATGCGCTGGGGCGGCATGCAGACATCCTGGCCGCCGCTCACCAGCAGGCAGCGCTGGCTCAGGTGGGGCAGGCGCTCGGCCAGGGTGCTGGGGCCGGCCAGCATCTCCAGCATGCGGCCATAGGCCAGCGGCTGGATCTGGGTGATCGCATGGCGCGCCAGTTGCAGGCCTTCGGGCAAGGCCTGCTGGCCCGATTGCAGCTGCACCAGCAGCTCGGCAAAGCGCTGCATCTGCACCGGCTCGGTGCTGGCCTGCTGCTGGCACTGGGCCAGCAGTTGCTGGCGCGTCTGCACCCAGTGCTGCTGGCTGTCCGCCTCCAGCGCCGGGCCGCCGGCCACCAGGCTCAGGCTGCGCACGCGGGTGGGGTGGCGCAGCGCCAGCTCGGCGGCCACCATGGCGCCCATGCCATGGCCGACGATATGGGCGCGGCCAATCTTCAGCGCTTCCAGCAGGCCATCGGCCGTCGCTGCAAGCGCCTTGAGGCTGTAGCCGCCATAGGGCGGTGGGTTGGCGTGGTAGCCGGGCATGTCCCAGGCGATGGCGCGGTAGCCCTGGCTGGCGAGCAACTCCACCTGCGGGGCAAAGCCCAGATGGTCGGTGTCGGCATCGTGCAGCATCAGCACCGTCGGGCCGCTGCCAAGCATCGCGAAATTGGGAATCAGGGACATAGGTGTGCTTCTCGCCGTGTGTTTCCCCCGCAGATGCGGCCCGCCTGCCTTGTTTTCAAGCACCTACGCCCGCAGGGGCCTCGCCTGCTGGCCGATAATGGCCCTTATCCATGCTTTTGACGGCATGGCATCTGCCCCTGCCGTCTGCCTGCCCCGTGAACCGCTCCCTGCCTCCTGAACACCTGCAATCACCCGCTTCAGCCTCGTTTTCCGAACGTGAGTTTCGCAATGCGCTGGGCCAGTTCGCCACCGGGGTGGCCGTGGTGACGGCGCTGGCGCCCGATGGCAACAAGGTCGGGCTGACGATCAGCTCCTTCAATTCCGCCTCGCTCACGCCGCCGCTGGTGCTGTGGAGCCTGATGAAGACCGCCACCTCGATGCCGGTGTTCGAGAGCGTCAGCCACTACGCGATCAATGTGATGGGCGCGCACCAGAAGGAGCTGGCCTTGCAGTTCAGCCGCAAGGGCATCGACCGCTGGGCGGGCGTGGAGTTTGAGATGGGCGTGACCGGCGTGCCGCTGATCGCCGGCGCCATTGCCAGTTTTGAATGCCGCAACGGCCCGCACCATGATGCGGGCGACCATGTGATCCTCGTCGGCGAGGTGGCGCACTGCCAGCATGTGGTGGGCGTGCCGCCGCTGCTCTACCACGGTGGCAATTTCTATACCGAACAGCTAATCTGAGCCGCCCGCGCTGCAGGCAACAAAAAACGACCCGAGGGTCGTTTTTCATTGGCCAGGGCGCTGCTTACTTCTCGACGAAGGCGCGTTCCACCACAAAGTCGCCTGGCGTCGAGGTATTGCCTTCCTTGAAGCCCTTGGCTTCTAGCAGTTCCTTCAGCTCGGCCAGCATCGCGGGGCTGCCGCAGAGCATCACGCGGTCCGTGTCCGGGTTCAGTTCGGGCAGGCCGATGTTCTGCGGGAAGGTGCCGGCGGTGATCTGGTTGGAGATACGGCCCTGGTTACGGAAAGGCTCGCGCGTCACCGTGGGGTAGTACACCAGCTTGTCCTTGACGATTTCGCCGAGGAACTCATGGTTGGGCAGCTCTTCTTCCAGCAGCTTCTGGTAGGCCAGTTCCTGGACCTGGCGCACGCCGTGCACGACGACAACCTTCTCGAAGTGGTCATAGGTCTCGGGGTCGCGCGCCACCGACAGCCAGGGCGCCAGGCCGGTGCCGGTGCCGATCAGGTACAGGTTCTTGCCAGGCAGCAGGTAATCGACCAGCAAGGTGCCCGTGGGCTTCTTGCCGACGATGATGGTGTCACCCACCTGGATGTGCTGGAGCTTGCTGGTGAGTGGGCCGTCATCGACCTTGATCGACAGGAACTCCAGGTGCTCTTCGTAGTTGGGGCTGGCGATGGAATAGGCGCGCAGCAGGTTCTTGCCGTCGACCTTCAGGCCGATCATCGTGAAGTGGCCGCTGGAGAAACGCAGCGCGGGATCACGGGTGGTCGTGAAGGAGAACAAACGATCGGTCCAGTGGTGAACAGACAGGACACGTTCTTCGAGAAAGGCGCTCATAGCAGTGCAGTACTCAGTTAGTCTTGTGTATATCTATAAACGCTATTGTTCACTATTCATACAACTTAAACGTCATATGGACATATCGGCGCGTTGTGAGCGGGGTTTTTCAGCGTTCCGGGGCCTATTTTCGACCTAACGCAATAAGACCAGTGGGCTAGAAGTTATCCAGGATGTTGGAAATCGAGGTCGCCGCCAGCAGCACATGGGGCAGCAGCTCGGCCTCGGCCTTGGCCGTGCCCCAGCGCGTGGAGGGGGCGGAAATGGTGATCGCGCCAATGGGCACACCGCCCCGGCCGGTGATGGCGGCGGCCACCGAGATATCGCCCACCACGGTCTGGTTTTGCACGATCGCATAGCCGTCGCGCTCGGCGTCTTCGATGCAGCGCAGCAGCTCCTCGGGGTCGGTCATGGTCTGGGCGGTGATCTTGACCAGCGGCGTCGATTCGATCAGACGCAGGCGCTCGTCCATCGGCAGCTTGGCCATCATCGCGCGGCCTGAGGCGGTATAGGCCGCAGGCAGGCGTGAGCCCACGGCAAAGTCTGAGTTGTAGATGTAGCGGCCCGGCACCTTGGCGATGAAGACCACCTCGTTGCCATCCATCTCCTGCAGGTTCGAGGTCTCGCCCAGGGTGTGGGTCATCTCGATCAGGTAGGGGTAGGCGCGCTCGACGATGCGTTGTGAGCGCAGGTAGTTGTACGACAGGCGCAGCACCTCGGGCGCGAGCGTGTACTGGTTGGAGCCGGGCAGACGCCGGATGTAGCGCAGTTTCTCCAGGGTAAAGATGATGCGCTGGGTGGCGCTGCGGTCGAGCTGGGCGGCCCGGGCAATCTCGGCCAGCGACATCTCGCGGTGGGTGTCGCGAAAGGCCTCCAGCACCTGAAAGGCCTTGGCCAGGGAGCCCACAAACAGCGAGGATTCGCGGGCGGAGGGTTCAACGCTTGCTACGGGCTCGGCAATGCTGTGTGTGGTTTTAGGCATCGTAAAAAGCGGCTGTCTCGGGTCACTGTCTAATGTTTTTGCAGGAAGCTCGCGTCCAGGCTTGTGGCCTGGGGCGCGCCCAGCAATCTGAGGGTTGTCTCCAGCTCGGTGCGCAGTATCTCCAGAACCTCGGCCACGCCCTGCGGCCCGCGCGACGCCAGCCCGTACAGGGGCGCACGCCCCAGCAGGACGGCATCGGCCCCCAACGCCCGGGCCTTGGCGATGTCACTGCCTCGGCGCACCCCGCCATCGACAAAGATATGCATCTTGCCATGAACGGCGTCGGCAATCTGCGGCAATTGGGCCATCGGTGCGGGTGCGCACTCCAGCTGGCGCCCGCCGTGGTTGCTGACCACGATGCCGTCGGCGCCGGCCTGCAGCGCGCGCCGGGCATCGTCGGCGCTGAGCAGGCCCTTGACGATGACGGGCCCCTTCCAGTGGCGGCGCACCCAGGCCAGGTCTTCCCAGCGCAGGGCCATGTCCATCTCGCGGCTCATCGCGGCGGCCTGCTTCTGGATATTGCTCTCCACCCCGGCGCTGCGCGCCAGGTTGACCAGCTGCGGCGAGCCGCCCTGGCGCAGCATGCGCAGGCACCAGCGCGGGTGGCTGAGCAGGTCGGCCAGCAGCCGGGGCGTCCAGGGCACGGGCATGCGAAAGCCGTTGCGCACATCGTGGTCGCGCTTGCCATGCACCATGGTGTCCACCGTCAGCATCAGCGCGCTGAAGCCTGCTGCCTGCGCGCGGGCCATCATGCTCTGCGCTATGCGGCGGTCCTTTTGCACATAGAGCTGCAGCCACAGATCGCCCGGGCTGGCGGCGCGCACATCTTCCAGGAGCGACGTGGAGGCAGTCGACATCACAAAGGGCAGGCCGGCGGCATGCGCCGCGCGCGCCAGCACCTGCTCGGCCTGGGGCCAGTACAGGCCGTTCAGCCCGGTGGGCCCGACAAAGGCCGGCATGGCCTGCTTGCGGCCAAACAGCTCAATGCTGGTATCCACCTGGCTGACATCGACCATCGTGCGCGGCAAGAAGGTGACATCGCCCCAGGAGGCGAGGTTGCGGGCCATGCTGCGGCCGTCTTCCGCGCCGCCTTCGAGGTAGTCAAAAGCGAAGCGGGACAGGCGCCGGCGGGCCAGCGCACGGTAGTCTTTGATGGCGGGCAGCATGGCGGGTGCTCGCTCAGGCCAGTTGGCGCTCGGCCTGCAGCTGGGCCGTCAGCACCTGGCGCAGGCGGGCAGACAGCTCGGGGTTGCAATCGACCAGCGGGGCCAGCAGGTGCGGGGCCTGCACGCCCACCAGGTCCCAGACCGACTTCATCGGGCCGGGGTTGGTCTCGGCAAAGGCCAGATCCAACAGGCCAATCAACTCCTGGTGCAGTGCCAGTGCTTCCTGGGTCTTGCCGCTGCTCAGCAGTTCGTACATGCGTGTCCATGTCTTGGGCAGCAGGTTGGCGGTCACGATGATGCCGCCCTGAGCGCCGCAGAGCATCTGCGCGGGGAAGATGGTGTCCTCGCCGCTCAGCACCGCAAAGCTGGCATCCACGCCCTTGACCACCTTGAGGAAGTGGTACATGTCGGTGTTGCAGGCCTTCATGCCGATGATGTTCTCGTGGCGCGAGAGCTCATGCAGCACTTCGGGTGCGATGGAGATGCGGGTGCGGTAGGGGATCTCGTAGATCACCACCGGCAGCGGCGACGCATCCGCATAGCGCAGGAAGTAGTCGCGAATGCCTTGCTGCGACGGCGTGGTGTAGTAGGGCGTCAGCACCATCAGCGCATCCGCGCCGGCATCGGCCAGCGCCTGGCCGGAGGCAATGGCGTCGTGGTAGCCGGGGTCGAGCACGCCGGCCAGCACCGGCAGGTCGGCGGCCTGGTGCTCGCGCACGGCAGCGACCATGCGGGCCCGTTCGGTACGCGACAGCGCGCCGTATTCGCCGGTACCGCCCAGCGGCACGGTGCCGCTGATGCCGCTGCCTTGCAGGTGGTCCAGCAGCGCACGCACGGCCTGGGTGTCGATCTGGCCGTCGGCGGTTACCGGCGTGGCCAGTGCAGGGAAGATGCCGCGGAGTTGCTCAGAGGTGATACGTGTAGTCATGGTTCATCAATTCAAAGAAGCGGCGGAGCGGCGACGCAGCCAGTCCGCACAGGTGATCAAAATGCCGATGAAGGCGAATAGGCAGGTCGAGACGGCGGCGATCACCGGCGAGATCTGCAGGGTCACTTCATCCCAGAACTGCTTGGGCAGGGTGGAGCTCAGGCCACCGGAGGCAAACAGCGAGATGGTCAGCTCGTCAAACGAGGTGGCAAAGGCAAACAGGAAGGACGAGGTCAGGCCGGCGGCAATGATCGGGAAGGTCACATAGCGCAAGGTCTGCCAGGGGCGCGCGCCCAGGCTCTGGGCAGCCATGTCCAGGCGCGTGTCGTAGTTGCGCAGCACGGCCATCATGGTCATCACCACATAGGGGATGGCGATGACGGTATGCCCCAGCACCAGGCCCAGCGAGGTGCCCACGAGGCCCACCTTGGAGAAGAAATAGAACATGCCCACGGCAATGATCATGCGCGGGATGATCAGCGGCGACAGCACAAAGGCCAGCAGCAAGGCCTTGCCGCGCATCTGGCTGCGCACCAGCAAAAAGGCCACCGGCGTGCCCACGGCCATGGCCGCCAGCGCGGCAAAAAAGCCCACAACAAAGCTGCGCACCGTGGCGTTGATCCACAGCGGCGAGGCCAGCATGTCCTGGTAGTGCTGCAGGGTGAAGCCCTGGGGCGGCCAGTTCAGGCCCGACTTGTCGGCGAACGAGATCGGGATCATCAGCAACGCAGGCACGCTCAGGAACACCAGCAGGGCCACCACGCTGGCGCGCAGCACGAAGGAATCTCCCTGCTGCAGATCGCGTTTGCGCGAGCGAGGCACCAGCGCAATCAGCCGGTCGCTGATGCTGCCCAGCAGGCCCAGCACCGTCTCGGACAGCTGGCGCATGAAGCCGCTGCTGTGGTTGCTCTTGTCGGACTGCGCGCCCGTCATCGTCGACAGGCCCAGCACCTTGTCATAGATCGCAAACACGATCAGCACCACGATCAGCAGCAGCACCGAGATGGCACCGGCAAAGCCCCAGTTCATCACCTGCATCACCTGCTCGATGATGAGCTGGGTGATCATGGTCTCCTTGCGGCCACCCAGCAGCTGGGGCACGATGAAGAATCCCACGGCGGTGACAAAGACCATGATGGCGCCCGCTGCCACGCCGGGCATGGACAGCGGAAAGTACACACGCCAGAAGGCCGTGCCCGGGCGTGCGCCCAAGGTGAGCGCGGCGCGCGGCAGGTTGCGGTCGATGTTCTCCATCACCGAGAGCATGGTCAGCACGGCCAGCGGCATCAGCGCATGGACCATGCCCACCAGCACGGCGCCAAAGCTGTAGAGCATGTTCGAGGGCGCATCCTGCAGGCCCAGCGCCAGCAGCAGCTGGTTGGCCAGGCCGTTGCGGCCCAGCACCACGATCCAGGCAAAGGCGCGCACCAGAAAGCTGGTCCAGAAGGACAGCAGAATCCAGAACACCCAGCGGCTCTTCTTGTCCTTTTGCAAGGACGAGACCAGGTAGGCAATCGGGTAGCCGCCGACGATGGACAGCAGCGCCGTGACCAGCGAGATCTTCAACGTGATCCACATCGTGTCCAGGTAGACCGAGGAGCTGAACAGCTGGCTGTAGTTGTTCCACTTGAAGCTGCCATCGCTGTAGATGCTCAGCAGCAGCAACTGGCCGACCGGATAGACCAGCAGCACCAGAAACAGCATGACCAGCGGTGCGGCCATCATCAGCGGCCTTACCCAGGCCGCGCGGGGGGTGGCGGCGCTGTTCATGCGGGCTCCGGAACGGCGACGGCATCGCTGCTGGACCAGCCAAAGTCCACGGTGCTGCCCAGCGCATGGTCATGCTTGGCGATGGAGGTCGGGAAGGACAGCACCACCGGCTCGCTGCTGAGGGCAGGCGCCTTCAGGTAGAGCTTGGTGAGGCTGCCGGTGATCATCGTGTCGAGCAGCTGGCCGCTGAAGCGTTCGCTGGCGCCTTGGGCCGCAGCGGCGGCCGCCATGTTTTGCGGGCGTACCATCACGCAGACCTTGGCGCCGGTGGTGAGCGGCTGGTCGGCCGATGCCAGCAGCTCGGTGCTGGTGCCGTTTAAGGCCACGCGGGCCTGGCCGCCCTGGCTGGACACCACGGTGCCCTTGAACAGATTGCTCTCACCCAAGAAATCCGCAACAAACGGCGTGCGCGGGCGGAAGTACAGGTCCGCCGGCGAGCCCAGCTGCTCGATGCGGCCGCCGTTCATCAGGCAGATGCGGTCCGACATGGTCATCGCCTCTTCCTGGTCGTGGGTCACATAGACGATGGTGGTGCCGGCCTCGCGGTGGATGCGCTTGATCTCCAGCTGCATGTGCTCGCGCAGCTTCTTGTCCAGGGCGCCCAGCGGCTCATCCATCAGCACGATGGAGGGCTTGTAGACCAGGCAGCGCGCCAGTGCAATACGCTGCTGCTGGCCGCCCGACAGCTCTTTGGGAAAACGCTGCGCCACATGGGGCAGGTGCACCAGCTCCAGCGCTTCCAGCGCGCGCTTCATCGCGGTGGCGCGGTCCAGCTTGCGCATCTTCAGCGGAAAGGCGATGTTCTCGGCAATCGTCATGTGCGGGAACAGCGCATAGTTCTGGAACACCATGCCGATGTCGCGCTCATAGGGCGCTCCATAGGTCACATCCTTGCCGTTGATCAGCAGCTGGCCGCCATCGGGCACGGACAGGCCGGCGATCATGCTCAGCAAGGTGGTCTTGCCCGAGCCCGAGGGGCCCAGCAAGGTCAGGAACTCGCCCTCAGGCACTTCCAGGTTGGTGGGGTGCAGCGCGACAAAGGAGCCGTAGCGCTTGGTCAGACCCGCAATCGACAGTTTTATGTTCTTCATTTCAATGGACTCCATTGCACCGCGGTGCAACGAATGAACCTGGAGGTGCCTGTGCGGAGCTCGGCAGGCTGTGCCGCAGCTCCGCAGGGTTCGTCATCAGTGGCGGGCCGTGCTTACTTCAGCACCCAGCCGTTGAACTTCTCGATCACTGCAGCCTGGTTGGCCACCCAGTACTTGGCATCGATCTGCACGCCGTTCTTGATGTTGTCGGGATAGGTGGGCGAGTCCTTGGCCAGCTCGGGCTTGATGTACTTGAAGGCCTCGGGCTGGGTCACGCCGGCGGCAAAGTACTGGCTGAGCGAGCCCATGCGCTGGGGCTCGGACGCGAACTTGATGAACTCGCGGCAGGCGTCGGCATTGGGCGTGCCGGCCAGGATGGACCAGCTGTCCACGCCCCAGATGTTCTGGTTCCAGACGATGCCGATCTTGGCGCCATCGGCATTGGCCGACTGCGGGCGCGACACCCAGGTGGCGATCATGTCCACTTCGCCGGACTTGAGCATCTGCTCGACCTGGGCACCGGAGTTCCACCAGACGTCCACCTTAGGCTTGATCGCATCCAGGGCCTTGAAGGCGCGGTCCAGATCCAGTGGGTAGAGCTGCGCAGCTGGCACGCCCGAGGCCATCGCGGCCTGCTCCAGCGTGTCGAAGGGGTGCTTGCGGATGCCACGGCGGCCGGGGAAGTCCTTGACGTTCCAGAAATCGGCCCAGGACTTGGGTGCAGCGCGACCCTTGAAGGCCTCTTCGCGGTAGGCCAGCACGGTGCTGTAGACATTGGTGCCCACGCCGTAGGGCGACATGTACTGCGCCGGGATGGTCTTGACGAAGGGGTCGTTCTCCAGGCCGTGCTTTTCCAGCAGCACCTTGCCGCCTTCGGTCAGCAGCAGGATCGCGGGCTGGCTGATCTTGGCCATGTCCCAGGTGTAGTTCTTGGTCTCGACCATGCTGCGGATCTGCGCCACGGGCTCGGCCGTTGCCTGCACCCCCACCACTTCGATGCCGGTCTTCTGCGTGAAAGGCTTGTAGTACACCGCGCCATAGGCCTTGGTGTAGATACCGCCGTCATCACGCACCACGATACGCTTGGATGTTGCACGGGCATAGCGCAGTACGGCAGGTGCAGCAATCAGGCCTGCGCCAGCCACGGCCGCCTTCAGTGCGGTGCGACGGGAGGTAGTGATCTCAGTCATAAAGTGTCCTTTCGAAGGAAGAGGCAGGGGAAGTCAAGGGAGGGAAGGGATCAGGGAGCGGGCGGCAGCAGGCGCCCGGGGTTGAAGCGCTGCTGCGGATCGATGGCGCGCTTGATCGCATGCATCAGATCGAGCTCGACGGCGGGCTTGAACAGCGCCATCTCGTCGGTCAGCACCTGGCCGATGCCATGCTCGGCGCTGAAGGTGCCGGCCAGCGCGCAGGCCACTTCGTTGACCGCCTGCTTGACGCGGCGCGAGAGCTGGTCCTGCTCGGCGGGCGAGAGCGCCTGCCACTGCGCAAACTGCATCTGCGGGATGAAGTGCACATTGCCATCGCCCAGGTGGGCGACGATGATGATGGGCGCGCCCGGCACAATGCGGTGCGCGGCAGCCGTGGCCTGGCTGATGAAGGCCGGGATGGCCGACAGCGGCACGGCCGGGTCGGTGTTGATGCCGATGCCGGCCTTCTTGTTGCCTTCGGAGACGCTGTGGCGCACCTCCCACCAGTCGGCCTGCTGCTTGCCGTTGGTGGCGATGGCCGCATCCAGCAGCATGCCCTCTTCGGCGGCGGCCGACAGGGTCTCTTCCAGCGCGGCGGCCAGCAGGGCCTCGTCGCAGGTATCGGTCAGCTCCACCAGCACATGCCAGGGGTAGCTGGGGCTCAGTGGCGCGCGGCGGTCGGCCACATGGTTCAGCACAATGTTCAGCTGCACATCGTTGAGCATCTCAAAGGCCGACAGCGAGGCGCTGCAGCGGCTCTGGAAACGGGCCAGCATGTCGATCGCCGCCTGGGGCGATTCCACCGCCAGCCAGGCCATCGCACGCGCGGTGGGCAGCGGGTGCAGCTTGAGCGTGGCGCCGGTGATGATGCCCAGGCTGCCTTCGGAGCCAATGAACAAATGCTTGAGATCAAAACCGGTGTTGTTCTTGCGCAGGCCGTAGAGCCCTTCCCAGATGCGGCCATCGGGCAGCACCACTTCAAGGCCCAGCACGTTTTCGCGGGTATTGCCGTAGCGCAGCACGCCCGTGCCGCCGGCATTGGTGGCAATATTGCCGCCGATCTGGCAGGAGCCTTCGGCGCCCAGGCTCACCGGGTAAAGGCGCCCATGGCTGCGGGCGGTCTCTTGCACGGTCTGCAGCACGCAGCCCGCGTCGACCACCATGGAGTTGTTGGCCGGATCGACCGCACGCACCTGGCGCATGCGGCCCAGGTTGATGACCACCGTCTCGGGCAGGTCCGTGCGGGGAATCGCGCCTTCGCAGAGGCTGGTGTTGCCACCTTGGGCCACCACCGGCACCTGCGCTGCATGGCAGAGCTTGACCACCTCGGCCACCTGCGCCGTCGTCGACGGGAACACAACGCACTGCGCCTGGCCCTGGTAGCGCCCGCGCCAGTCGGTCACATGGCCGGCCAGGTCCTCCTTGCTGCGGAGAACTGCGCTATCACCAAGCAACGCGATGAAGGTCTGAATCAATGCCATATGCCCACGGGTCCAAAGTCTGGAGAGAGGACTCGATGATGGCTAATTCTTAATAAGATTAGTATTAGATGAAATACGAATACATGTAATCGAATAGCAATTAATACGAGATAATTAACGCGGTGCAGGCATCTCCAAAACCTGTCGCACCAAGCGGTCAAAACCGCCCTGGCATCCGCATGCTGTCTGCCCTTTGCCACCCAGGGTGCTGGCAGCGCGCGGAAGCCGTCACAATAGCGGCCTGAATATCAGCGCCTGCCTCCGCTGCGAGGCCGGTCTCACCTGGAGACTTTTGCATGCGTATTTCTGCCCGTTACCCGCTGTTGTCGCGCACTGCCAGCGCCTTGCTGCTCGCTGGTCTGGGGGCCTCGGCTGCCCAGGCGGCCGGTGTGATCAAGATCGGTGAGATCAACAGCTACAAGAACCAGCCCGCGTTTCTGGAGCCCTACAAGCGCGGCATGGAGCTGGCGGTGGACGAGGTCAACCGCGCGGGCGGCGTGAACGGCAAGAAGCTGGAGCTGATCACCCGCGACGACAACGCCAACCCGGGCGATACCGTGCGCGTGGCCGAGGAGCTGATCGCACGCGAAAAGGTCGATGTGCTGGCCGGCGGCTTTCTGTCGAACACCGGCATGGCGCTGACCGACTTTGCCAAGCAGCGCAAGTTCTTCTACCTCGCCACCGAGCCGCTGACGGACAAGATGGTCTGGAGCAATGGCAATGCCTACACCTTCCGTCTGCGCCCCTCCACCTACATGCAGGTGTCGATGCTGGTCGAAGAGGCGCTCAAGCTGAAGAAAAAGCGCTGGGCCCTGGTCTACCCCAACTACGAATACGGCCAGTCCTCGGTCGCCACCTTCAAGGCCAAGATGAAGGCGGCGCAGCCGGATGTGGAGTTTGTCACCGAGCAGGCCACGGTGCTGGGCAAGGTCGATGCCGGCAGCGTGGTGCAGGCGCTGGCCGATGCCAAGCCCGATGCGATCTTCAACGTGCTGTTTGCCACCGACCTGACCAAGTTTGTGCGTGAGGGCAATACGCGCGGCCTGTTCAAGGGGCGGGAGGTTGTCAGCGTGCTGAGCGGCGAGCCCGAGTACCTCGACACCTTGAAGGCCGAAACGCCCAATGGCTGGATCGTCACCGGCTACCCGGTGCACAGCCTGAAGACGCCTGAGCACAAGGCTTTCTTCGACGCCTACCAGGCCAGGTACAAGGACTACCCGCGCCAAGGCTCGGTCGTCGGCTATGCCGGCATCAAGTCGCTGGCCGAGGGCATCAAGAAGGCCGGCAGCACCGACACTGAGGCGCTGATCAAGGCCTTTGAAGGCCTGCAGGTCGTGTCGCCCTTTGGCCCCATCACCTGGCGCGCGCAGGACCACCAGTCCACCATGGGCGCCTATGTGGGCAAGCTCAAGAACGTGGGTGGCAAGGGCGAGCTGGTGGACTATGTCTACCGCGATGGCAAGGACTACCTGCCCAGCGATGACGAAGTGCGCAAGATGCGCCCGCAATAAGGTGATGGAACGCTGCCTGGCCCCCGCACGCACCGCAAGCCTGCGGGCACGGTTGCCCGTTTGGCTGGGGCAGCCTGACGGCCAGGCATGGCCACAAGCGCAGGATGCCGCATGAGTTTTTCCGGTCTGCTGGTGCAACTGCTCAACGGCCTGGCCGGCGCCTCGTCGCTGTTCCTGGTGGCCGCCGGGCTGTCGCTGATTTTTGGGGTTTGCCGCATCGTCAACTTTGCGCATGGCTCCTTCTACATGGTGGGCCTGTATGCGGCCTATGCGCTGGCCGAGGCCATGGCGCCGCTGGGCGGTGGCTGGGGTTTCTGGCTGTCGCTGCCGTTGTCGGCCATCGCCGTCGGGCTGCTGGGCGGCCTGGTCGAAGTGCTGCTGCTGCGCCGCATCTACAAGGCGCCCGAGCTGTTCCAGCTGCTCGCCACCTTTGCGCTGGTGCTGGTGATCAAGGATGCGGTGCTCTGGCTGTGCGGGCCCGATGAGCTGCTGGGCCCGCGCGCGCCGGGGCTGGGCGGTGCGGTCGATATTCTGGGCCGCGCCTTTCCGAGCTATGACCTGTTCCTGATCGCGGTGGGCCCGCTGGTGCTGGGCGCCACCTGGCTGCTGCTGCACCGCAGCCGCTTTGGCATGCTGGTGCGCGCCGCCACGCAGGACCGAGAAATGGTCGGCGCGCTGGGCGTGCGCCAGGCCTGGTTGTTCACGGCCGTGTTTGCCTTGGGGGCCGCCTTGGCCGGGCTGGGTGGTGCGCTGCAGCTGCCGCGCGAGCCGGCGACCCTGGAGCTCGATCTGCAGACCATCGGCTCCGCCTTTGTCGTCGTGGTCGTCGGCGGCATGGGCTCGCTCACCGGTGCCTTTGTCGCGGCACTGCTGGTGTCTACCGTCAAGGCGCTGTGCATCTGGCTCGGCGTGGTGCAGATCGCCGGCATCGATATCGCGTTTCCGCAGCTCACCCTGGTTGCTGATTTTCTGGTGATGGCCGTGGTGCTGGTGCTGCGCCCCTGGGGGCTGCTGGGCCAACCGCAGGCGGCCAGCCGCAGCCATGGCCTGCGCGAGCAACCGCTGCGTGCGCCGCCGCCTGCTTTGAAGGCCGTGGGTGCCGCCGTGCTGCTGGCCTTGCTGGCACTGCCCTGGGCGGTGGATGCGCAGTCCTACACCCTGGTGCTGATGGTGGACCTGGTCATTGCCGCGCTGTTTGCCACCAGCTTGCATTTTCTGATGGGGCCGGCCGGTCTGCATTCCTTTGGCCATGCCGCCTTCTTTGGCCTGGGCGCCTATGGCGCGGCACTGCTGCTGAACGCGGCGGGCCTGCCGATGCTGTGGGCGCTGTTGCTGGCGCCGCTGCTGGCGGCCTTGGGCGGCGTGCTGACGGGCTGGTTTGCGGTGCGGCTGACGGGCGTGTATTTCTCGATGCTGACCCTGGCCTTTGCGCAGATCATCTGGGCCACCACCTTCCAGTGGGATTCGGTCACCGGCGGCAGCAATGGCCTGACCGGTGTCTGGCCAGCGGCATGGCTGGAGGACAAGCGCTGGTTCTACCTGCTGACCCTGCTGCTGGCCACCGCCGGCGTGCTGGCGCTGTGGCGGGTGCTTTATGCCCCGCTGGGCTATGCCTTGCGCGCCAGCCGCGATGCGCCGCTGCGCGCCGAGGCCATCGGCATTGCGGTGGCCAAAGTGCAGTGGATGGGCTTTGTGCTGGCCGCCTCGGTGGCCGGGCTGGCAGGCGCCTTGTTTGCGTTCTCCAAGGGCAGCATCTCGCCGGAGACGATGTCGGTGGCCAAGTCGGTCGATGGCCTGGTCATGGTGCTGCTGGGCGGTGTGCAGACCTTGGTCGGCCCGATTCTGGGCGCCTTCAGCTTTACTTGGCTGCACGATGCCGTGGCGCGCAACACCGACTACTGGCGCGCCACCCTGGGCGCGGTGATTTTGCTGCTGGTCTTGCTGTTCCCGCAGGGCATTGCCGGCTACGGCAAGCGCTGGTGGCAGTGGCTGCTGCAGCGGCGCGGGGCATAAAAAAGCCCCGCCAGCATGCGCGGGGGTGGAGTGTGTTGGGGGACCGGTCAGCTGCTGCAGGCCTTGCTGCCCTTGGCGGCCTGGATGCCCTTGGCCTTGGCATCCGCTACCGTCATGTACTCGCCTTGCTTGGTGGTGCCGTAGTGGCGGTCACCTTGGCAGTGGTAGATCTTGGAGTTGGTGTTGGCCCAGACCTTGCCGGCACCGCCACCAGGAGCGGGGGTTTTGGCCTTGGCCTTGTCTGCTGCAGCGGCCGGTGCGGCGGCAGGCGCCGCTGCGGTGGTTTTGGCCGCTGGCGCCGGTTTGGCGGCCGGGGCCGTGCCTGCGGCCGGGGTCTGGGCAAAAACGGCTGCGGTGCTGCACAGGGCGATACCGCTGATCCAGGCTTTCCAGGTGTTGCGCATAAAAACTCTCCTGTCGTTATGTTGGTAGGTATGCCAGGCCGCAGGGCCATGGCAGTTCCATGCTGCGGCGGGCATGCACAAAAAACAACCGGGTCAATGCGAATTGATGTTCCTTATTACTGGTTATTTTGTAATTGCTTGTTTTTATTTAATATTTGTATTAGCACTGGCGGCCGGTCGATCCATACCAGGGTAAAGACGGTCCAGCGCCTGGTGCAGACAGTCACCCAACTGCAGCTGCAGCGCCTGCAGGTGGGCGGCACGCGCCTCATCGCTCAGTGCTTCGCCAGGCGCCAGGCTGCCCAGCGCCTTCCACTGCTGCTGCCACTGGGTGGCGCGCAGCTGCACGGCGGCCTGCACGGCCTCGCTCCACTGCGCCGGTGCACTGGGGCTGGTGTAGCGCCCGCGCCCCCGGCCAAAGTGCGAGATCACCAGGTATTTGAGCAGCAGCTGGCCGGTCAGGGCGCTGAGGTACTCGGGCGACAGGTGAAAGCGCTGGGCCTGCTGGTCGAACATCTTGTTCGCGCTCCAGGCGGCGCCGGCAAAGGTGACGGCACCCACCAGGGCGCCCACCAACGCACCTGCGCCCAGGGTCATGCCACCAGCAACCATGTCCGCGCCCAAGCCCGTGGCTGCGCCGGCTGTAAGCGCACCCCAGAGGCTGGCCGTCTGCGGGTCCAGCGGTGTGCTGGTTTTCAGGTGGTCCTTGAGCTGTTGCTGGATCTGGCTGGCTGCCTGGCCGTCGAGCTGGTGCAGCTCCAGCAGCGCCTGGGTGCTGGCCAGGTCGGCCTGCTGCAGTGACTGGGTCAGCCGTTGCATCGCGGCGGTTTGTTCGGGGCTGAGCTCGGCGCCCTCAGCACCGCTGCCCCGGATCGCCTGCGCGACCGAGCCGCTGACCTTGTTCCAGGCGCGCTGCCAGAGCTTGTTGTCGCTGGCCTGCACCGTCTCTTGCGCGGTGGCCGCCAGCAGCAGCTGTTCGGCCAGCGCCTTCAGGCTGGCCGCTTCGCGCTGCTGCTGGCGCGCGGCGCGGGTCTGCAGCAGGCGCTGGTAGGCCGGCTGCTTGGCATCGGGCAGCAGCGGTGCGATGGACTGCATCACCTGCTTCTCATGCCACCAGCTGCGGGTAAAGGCATCGAGCACCTGCACCGAGCGGACGGTGCCGGCAAATTCGGCCGTTGCCGTGCGCCAGCGCTGCAAATCAGCGGCGGTTTGCGCGGCACTGGTGTCGCTGCCAATCTGGTTGAGCAGCACCAGCACGGGCTTGTCCATCCACTGCAGGATGCGCATCTCGCTGGCCCAGTAACCGGCGTCGGCCGGGTCTTCGGCGGCATTGACCAGGTAGAGCATCACATCGGCATGGTCGCGCGCGGCCTGCAAGGCGCGCTGGCTCATGTAGAAGGGCTTGTCGCGCCAGCGGTCCCAGACATTGGACAGAAACCAGCCCAACGGGTTGCCTTGCTGCTTCAGGCGGTTGTAGAGCCGCACCGAATCGCCAAAGCCCGGCGTGTCCCAGAGCCATAGTTCGTCGCCTTGCTCGGTGCGCTGCAGCAGGTAGCGCTGCGATTGGCTGGTGACATGGGCGGCATCCTGCACTTCGCCAATGTCCTCGGCCACCAGGGTGCGGGCCAGGGTGGTCTTGCCGATATTGGTGTGCGACAGCAGGCACCAGGCAATCGACTGGTCGCCGGCACCGGCGGCATCGGGTGCCAGTGCGGCGGAATGCTGGGGGTCGTTCGTGGTCTCGGTCATCGTGCGGATCTCGTCAGGTGCCGGTGGTGATCAGCTGGGCGTTGATGCCATGCTGGCGGGCAAACTCCTGCCACAGCGCTTCGCGCTCCTGCAGGCGGCGGGGGGCGCCGGCATTGCGGGCGGCAAAATCGCTGCCCCAGAGCCAGAGCTGGCCATTGGCGCCGTGGCGGTTGTGCAGCTGGGTGAGCAGCTCGCCATGTACCTCGGCCTCTGGTGTGGCCGACAGGCTGACCAGTAGCACTGCCTGCGCGCCTGCGGGCACATCGATGCCGGGCAGCGCCGCGCCATAGGCCAGGGTGGGCAGCCAGTCGACATGGGCGCCAGCGCCATAGAGGCTGATCGCATGGTGGCCGATCGCCGCGCGGCGCTCGGGCGTCACATCGATGCTGAAAGGCAGCAGCACCAGGCGCGTGGCCAGGCCGCCAAAGTCGCGCTGCAGGCGGGCAAAGTAGGCCTGGTTCAGCGGCAGCTGCAGGTGCTGGCGGCGCCAGCGTGCGCGCAGCCCCTGCCACAGGGCCAGCAGCAAACGCGGTAGCACCACGGTGGCGCACAGCAAGGCGGTATAGGCCCAGACCCAGCGCTCGCCCACATAGGTGACCGGCGCGCTGAGTACACCGGGCTGCGGCGCCTGGGCCGCTGCCGATTGGTACTGCGCCGGCATGCTGCTGGTCACCCAGCCTTGCAGCGCCTGGATGTCGGCCAGGCTCCACGGCGTTGTCCACTGCAGCCACTGGGTGGGGGCGAACAGGATGTTGAGCCAGTGCTGCACCTGCGCGGCCGACAGGAAGGTGCTCTCCCAGCCGACCTGGTATTCCTTGGTCAGGCCGGTGAGCCACAGCGAGGCCAGTGCGCCGGCTGCCACCAGCGCCGCACCCAGGTGCAGCCACTGCAGCCACTGGGCGTTGCGCACGCCTTCGCTGGCCTGCCACCAGTTGCGTTCAAAGCGCAGCGCCATCTTGCGCAGGCCGCTGCCGCGCAGCGCGGGCATGGCCTTGCCGCGCAGGCGTGCCAGCCAGCCGGGGTGTTCGTCGGCGGTTGCGGTGGGTGTGTCTTGGCCGCCAGCGGGCAGCTGGGCCGGCTCCCAGAGCGCCACCCGGGCGGGCTGGCGCCGCGCCAGGCCCACCATGCTGCGCACCAGCAGCACCGCATACATCAGCAGGTTCCACAGCACGATGCCCATCAGCGACAGTGACAGCAGATCGACCCGGTGCGGATCGGTGATGCGGTGGCTCGCAAAGCCCAGGCACAGCGCCAGCAGGCCGATGGCCAGCGGCGTCCAGCGCGCCAGGCCCGGGGCATGCTGCCACAGCTGGCGCACATCGGCGGGCAACTGGCTGGCCTGGATGATGCGCTGGGCGCGCAGCTGCAAAAACTGGGCAAAGGCGGCCTGGCCGGCCTTGCCACCCAGTGCGGGCTTGCCCAAGGTGTGCAGCACCTCCTGCGTGATGGCCTCGCAGCGCGCAGCGCTGGGCAGGGCCTCATGGGGCGGCGAGGTTTCGATGGCATGGGCCAGGGCGATGTCACGAACGGCGTCAGCTTTCATGGCAGCTATTGTGGCACCGGGAAAACCTGCAAGCTGTAGCCAAGGACGCTGTGGTATCAACGAAGCTTTGCGTTCACAGAGACAGAGCAGATGACAACAATGATGAACTTTGCCGAGATGCCCGATGCCAATGGTTTCTTTGGTGACTACGGCGGCCAGCTGGTGCCCCCGCACCTGAAAAAGGCGATGGACGATATCGCCGAGGCCTACGCGCAGATCGTGCAGCGCCAGGATTTCCAGGATGAGCTCCAGCATCTGTTCCAGGACTATGTGGGCCGCCCCAGCCCCATCTTCCATGCCCGGCGCCTGTCGCAGCAGCTGGGCGGCGCGCAGATCTACCTCAAGCGCGAAGACCTCAACCACACCGGCGCACACAAGATCAACCACTGCCTGGGCGAGGCGCTGCTGGCCAAGTTCATGGGCAAGACCAAGGTGATCGCCGAGACCGGTGCCGGCCAGCATGGCGTGGCCTTGGCAACGGCCTGCGCGCTGGTGGGCATCCCCTGCGAGATCCACATGGGCCAGGTCGATATCGAGAAGGAGCACCCCAACGTCACCAAGATGCGCATCCTGGGCTGCAAGCTGGTACCGGTGACCTTTGGCCAGGCAACGTTGAAGGAAGCCGTCGACAGCGCGTTTGAGGAATACCTCAAGGACCCGACGAACTACCTCTATGCGATCGGCTCGGTGGTGGGCCCGCACCCGTTTCCGAAGATGGTGCGCGACTTCCAGTCCATCGTCGGGCGCGAGGCGCGCGAGCAGTTCCAGACCCGCCACGGCAAGCTGCCCGACTATGTCGTGGCCTGCGTGGGCGGCGGCTCCAATGCGATGGGCATCTTCAGCGCCTTCCTGGCCGATGGCGGTGTCAAGCTGGTCGGTGTGGAGCCGGCGGGGGAGGGCGTGGACCAGCCGGGCAAGCATGCCGCCACCTTGTCGGTGGGCAAGCCCGGTGCCATCCATGGCATGAAATGCTATGTGCTGGAGAACGCCGATGGCAGCCCTGCGGCCGTGCATTCCATCGCCTCGGGCCTGGACTACCCCGGTGTGGGCCCGCAGCACAGCTACCTCAAGGACCTGGGCCGGGTCGACTACCAGGCGGTGGACGACCAGGCTTGCCTCAACGCCTTCATGACCCTGTCGCGGGTCGAGGGCATCATCCCGGCGCTGGAAAGCGCCCATGCCGTCGCCTGGGCCATGCGCATCGCGCCCCAGCTGGACAAGGAGGTGAACATCCTCGTCAACCTCTCGGGCCGGGGCGACAAGGACGCCGATTACGTGGCCAGGAAGCTGGGGCTCTGAGGGGACACAAGAGCCGGTCGAAGCCAGAAACAACTACCGAACAGGGAGCACAAGCTCCCTTTTTTTGCGCCCAATCCCGCTTGGGTGGCGGGCTGCCGCCACCCCCGGTACCCGGGTAAATACGCTTCTGCTATTTGGATATGTCTATTTAGTATTTGTAGATTGCATACTGAATAGCTCAGAATGCGGTTTTCGCATTCAATACCCATGGAACTTCGCCAGCTTGAGGCCTTCGCGGCCGTGATCTCGACCGGCAGCGTGACGGCCGCCGGCCGCATGCTGGGCCGTTCGCAGCCCGCGATCAGCCGCCTGGTGCAGGAGCTGGAGCAAGAGATTGGCTATGCGCTGTTCAGCCGCAACGGACCGCGCATCACTCCGAATGAGCAAGGCTTTCTGCTGTACGAGGACGTGGCCCATGCGCTGCACAGCCTGCAGCAGATCCGCCAGCGCGCCCGCGAAATTGCAGGCGGCAGCCAACGCCCGCTGAACCTGCTGGCCACACCGGCGCTGGCGGCCGGCCTGGTGCCTGCGGCGCTGGCACGGCTGGAAGGCGCGATGGCGCAGAGCATCTCGCACATCCAGCTGCGCAGCGCCTCGCCCGAGCAGGTGGCCCAGGGTGTGCTGACCGGTGCCGCCCAGCTGGGCGTGAGCAGCCTGCCGCTGGAGCACCGGGGCCTGCAGGTGCACTGGATTGGCCGCGCTGCCTGCGTGGCGGTGCTGCCCGAGGGCGACCCGCTGGCCGCACTGGACGTGGTGCCCCTCGCCGCGCTGGCCGAGCGCCGCATCATCACCATGGCCAACCCCTACCGCTTGCGCGGCCGCTTGGATGAGGCCTTTGCCGCCGCCCGCCCGGGCGCGCAACCCGGGCAGACCCAGTTCATGGAAACCAATGCCTCGGTGAACGCGATGGCTGCGGTGCGCGCGGGCCTGGGCGTCTCGGTGCTGGAGCCGGTGACGGCGCTGGGCCTGCCGCTGCAAGGCGTGGTGGTGCGCCCGCTCGATACTGAGATCCCCTTTTTGTTTGGCGTGGTCAGCCAGCAGGCCACGCCTTGCACGCCGGCGATGGATGCGCTGTGCCAGGCCTTGACCGAGGTGGCGCAGGCGCTGCTGCCCGGCTTTGTACTGCATGACGCGCGAGAGCACGCCGCGCTGCTGGAAGAAATGCTGCCAGAGGGCCAGCGGCCCGCTGCTGGCGCGCAAGAACCTTGAGAGAACCACGCATGAACGACGACCGCCAATTGCCGCCCGCCGGGCTGGCTGCACTCGAAGCACGGGTGCGCCAGGACCTGGCCTGGCTGGACCTGCCCGCCAAGGACTGGGTGCCCGAAACCGCGCTCGAGGGCGAACCGGTACTGCCCGTTGCCATCATCGGCGGCGGCATGTCGGGTCTGGCCGCGTGCGCGGCGCTGCGCTTCATGGGCGTGCCGGCCGAGATTTTTGACCAGTCGCCCGCCGGCTTTGAAGGCCCCTGGGCGACGACGGCGCGCATGGAAACCCTGCGCTCGCCCAAGCAGCTCACCGGCCCGGCGCTGGGCAAACCGGCGCTGACCTTCCGCGCCTGGTTCGAGTCGCAGTTCGGCCTGGAGGCCTGGGAGGCGCTTGACAAGATCCCGCGCCTGCAGTGGATGGACTACCTGCGCTGGTACCGCCAGGTGCTAGCGCTGCCGGTGCACAACGGCCACAAGGTGCTGGCCGTGCGCCCACGCGGTGCCGATGGCGTGGTGCAGCTCGATCTGCAAACCCCCGACGGCGCACGCAAGGTGCTGGCACGCCATGTGGTGCTGGCCACCGGACGCGACGGCCTGGGCGGCGCCTATGTGCCAGAGATGGCGCGCAGCCTGCCGCGTGACCGCTGGGCGCATTCCTCGGACAGCACCGATTACGCCCAACTGGCTGGCAAGCGCATCGGTGTGGTGGGCGCCGGTGCCTCGGCCATGGACAGCGCCGCCACCGCGCTGGAGAGCGGCGCTGCCAGCGTCGATCTGCTGATCCGCCGCAGCGATATTCCCCGTGTCAACAAGGGCAAGGGCGCCGGCAGCCCGGGGCTGACCCATGGCCATCTGCACCTGCCCGATGACTGGAAGTGGAAGATCCGCCACTACATCAATGTGCAGCAGGTACCGCCACCCCGGGGCAGCACCTTGCGCGTCTCGCGCCATGCCAATGCCCGCTTCAACCTGGGCTGCGCGATCGAGCGCATGGAATGGACCGGCGACGAGATCCGCGTGCACACCTCCAAGGGCGTGTTCCACCTGGACTTTGTCGTGTTCTCCACCGGTTTTCGCATCGACTGGAATGCGCGCAGCGAGTTCGCCCCCTTTGCCGCCCATGTGCGCAACTGGGGCGACCGCTTCCGCCACCCCGAGGGCGAGGACGACCAGGAGCTGTCCGATTCGCCCGACCTGGGCCCGGCCTTCGAGCTGCAGCCAAAGATTCCCGGCGCCTGCCCAGGGCTGGAACGCATCCATGCGTTCTCGTACCCGGCTGCGCTGACGCATGGCACCGTGTCCGGCGATATTCCTGCGATCAGCGTGGGCGCCGAGCGCCTGGCCCAGGGCATCAGCAGCCGCCTGTATGCCGAAGATGTGCAGTGGCATTTCGAGAAGCTGCAGGCCTTCAGCGACCCCGAGGTGTTTGGTGACGAGTGGACGCCGGCCGAGCCGCCTGACCAGACCGCTGCGCTGCTGGACAAGGCGGACGCACCATGATCGGCTGGCTGTTGCGCCGCCTTGCGCAGGCGCTGGTGGTGGTGCTCTTGATGACGGTGATCGTCTTCGTCGGCCTGCATGCCATCGGCAACCCGGTCGATATTTTGATCGGCCAGGACGTGGACCAGGTCGAGCGCGCGCGCATCATCGCCCAGCTGGGCTTTGACCAGCCGCTGTGGCGCCAGTACCTGGGCTTTGTTGGCGGCGCGCTGCAGGGCAACCTGGGCGTGAGCTTTGTCTACAACGTGCCGGCCATCGAGCTGATTTTGCAGCGCCTGCCGGCGACCCTGGAGCTGGCGATTGCCGCGCTGGTCATCGCCGTGGTGCTGGGCGTGCCGCTGGGCCTGCTGGCCGGCCTCTACCCCGAGAGCTGGTTTTCCAAATCCATCATGGCCGGCAGCATTGTGGGCTTTTCGCTGCCCACCTTCTGGGTCGGCCTGATGCTGATCATGACCTTCAGCGTCTCGCTGGGCATGCTGCCGTCGAGCGGGCGCGGCCAGACCGTGGAGTTTCTCGGCGCGCAATGGTCGTTTCTGACCACCGATGGCCTGCGCCACATGCTGCTGCCGGCGATCAACCTGTCGCTGTTCAAGATCTCGCTGGTGATCCGCCTGACGCGCGCCGGTGTGCGTGAAGTGCTGCCGCTGGACTATGTGAAATTTGCCCGCGCCAAGGGCCTGTCGCCGCTGCGCGTGGTGGGCCTGCATGTGCTGCGCAATACGATGATTCCGCTGGTCACCGTGCTGGGCCTGGAGCTGGGCTCGACCATCGCGTTTGCGGTGGTGACCGAGAGCATCTTCTCCTGGCCGGGCGCCGGCAAGCTGATTCTGGACAGCATCAATGCGCTGGATCGCCCCGTCATCGTCTCCTACCTGGTGGTGGTGGTCTGCCTGTTTGTCACGCTCAATCTGATCGTGGATATCTTGTACAAGGTGCTCGACCCCCGCGTGCGCCTGGAGGGCGCAGCATGAGCGGCACCAACACCCCAGCCAACACCCCCGTGGGCACGGCCCCGGCAGCGGCACTTCGCCAGCCTTCGCCCTGGCGCGCGCATGTGGCGGATTTCATGGCCTCGCGCCTGGCGCTGTTTGGCCTCGTCGTCGCCGTGGTGCTGATTCTGGCGGCGCTGGTCGCTCCCTGGATCACGCCGCAGAACCCCTATGACCTGCAGCAGCTCGACGTGCTCGATGCACGCCTGCCGCCAGGCTCGGCCAATGGCATGGACAGCTTCCACTACATGCTGGGCACCGACGGCCAGGGCCGCGATCTGTACTCTGCGATTCTCTATGGCCTGCGCATCAGCCTGCTGGTGGGCGTGGGCTCGGCGCTGATTGCCGGCGTCGTGGGCACCTTGCTGGGCCTGCTGGCCGCCTATGCCGGTGGCAAGACCGACACAATCATCATGCGCGTGGTCGATCTGATCCTGTCCTTTCCCTCGATCCTGGTGGCGATGATGATCCTCGCCTACCTGGGCAAGGGCGTGGGCAATGTGGTGCTGACCCTGGTGATCCTGGAATGGGCCTACTACGCCCGCACCGCGCGCGGCCAGGCCCTGGTCGAGCGCCGACGCGAGTATGTCGAGGCGGCACGCTGCCTGGACATTCCCAACTGGCGCATCATGGTGCGCCACATCCTGCCCAACTGCCTGCCGCCGCTGATCGTGATCGGCACCCTGCAGATCGCCCGCGCCATCACCCTGGAGGCCACCTTGAGCTTTCTGGGCCTGGGCGTGCCGGTGACCGAGCCTTCGCTGGGCCTGCTGATCTCCAATGGCTACCAGTTCATGCTCTCGGGCCAGTACTGGATCAGCTTCTACCCCGGCATTGCGCTCTTGGTCACCATCGTGGCGATCAACCTGGTGGGCGACCGCCTGCGCGATGTCCTGAACCCGAGGAACACCCGATGAGCAGCGTGCCCACCTTGCAGGTGCGCCATCTGCGCACCGAGTTTGCGACCCGCGCCGGCACCCTGCGCGCGGTCAACGATGTGTCCTTCACCCTGGAGCGTGGCCGCATCCTGGGCCTGGTCGGCGAGTCCGGCTCGGGCAAGTCCGTCACCGGCTTTTCCATCATGGGCCTGGTCGATGCGCCGGGCCGCGTGACTGGCGGTGAGGTGCTGTTCCAGGGCCGCGACATCACCAAGATCAAGCCCCGCGAGCTGCGCCAGCTGCAGGGCAACCGCATCGCGATGATCTTCCAGGACCCGATGATGACGCTCAACCCCGTGTTGCGTGTGGACACGCAGATGATCGAAGCGGTGCGCGCCCATACCTCGGCCAGCAAGGCCCAGGCACGGGAGCGGGCACGCGAGACCCTGGCGATGATGGGCATTGCCAGCCCCGACGAGCGCCTGCAGGCCTACCCGCACCAGCTGTCGGGCGGCATGCGCCAGCGCGTGGCCATTGCCACGGCCATGCTGCACCGGCCCGATCTGATCATTGCCGACGAGCCCACGACGGCGCTCGATGTGACCATCCAGGCGCAGATCCTGTCCGAGGTGCAGAAGCTGGCGCGCCAGCAGGGCACCTCGCTGATCTGGATCACGCACGACCTGTCGGTGGTGGCTGGCCTGGCCGACGAAGTGGCCGTGATGTATGCCGGCCGCATCGTCGAGCAAGGCGGCGTCGATGCCGTGCTGGACAGCCCGCTGCACCCCTATACTGCCGGCCTCATCGGCAGCCTGCCGGCCAACAACCGGCGCGGCAGCCGCCTGCAGCAGATTCCCGGCATGACGCCCAATATGCTGCAGCTGCCGCCGGGCTGCGCCTTTGCCGCCCGCTGCGCCCGCGCCACCGCTGCCTGCCAGGCCCAGCCCGAGCAGACCGAGCCGCTGCCCGGCCGCCTGGTGCGCTGCTTTCACCCGGCGCTGGCCGCCAGCGCCCCCGGCACCCTGGGTGCCGCCGCGCCGCAAGGCCTGGAGGCCCGCCCATGAACGAGATGACGAATACCACAGCGGCCGACAGCGCGGCAGACACCCCGGTGGTCGAGCTGCGCCAGGTCAGCAAGCGCTTTGGCGAGCAAAAGCCCGGCCTGGGCGGCCGCCTGCTGCAAAAGCTGGGGCTGGAAAAGCCCCACCCGGTGACCCGTGCGGTCGACCAGGTCGATCTGCTGGTGCGCCCCGGTGAGGTGGTGGGCCTGGTGGGCGAATCCGGTTGCGGCAAGTCCACCCTGGGCCGCATGGCGGCCGGGCTGTTGCCGCCGTCCGATGGCGAAGTGCGCTTTTCCGGCAAACCGCTGGCTGCGCTCACGCCGGCCGAGCGCCATGCCGAGCGCCTGCGCATCCAGATGATCTTCCAGGACCCGTACGCCAGCTTGAACCCGCGCCTGCGCGTGGACGAGATCGTTGGCGAGGCGGCCCGCATCCATGGCCTGGTGGACCAGGCCGGTTTTGACGACTATGTCTGCGCGCAGATGGAGCGCGCCGGGCTCGACCCCGCTTTGCGCAGCCGCTACCCGCACCAGTTTAGCGGCGGCCAGCGCCAGCGCATCGGCATTGCCCGCGCACTGGCGGTGCAGCCGCGCATGCTGGTCTGCGATGAGGCGGTGGCTGCGCTCGATGTGTCGATCCAGGCGCAGATCCTGAACCTGTTCATGGACCTGCGCGAGCAGCTGCACCTGACCTATCTGTTCATCAGCCATGACCTGGGCGTCGTCGAGCATATCTGCGACCGGGTGGTGGTGATGTACCTGGGCCGCGTGATCGAGACTGCGCCGGTCGAAGAGCTGTTTGCCCGGCCCAACCACCCCTACACCCAGGCCTTGCTGGCCGAGGTGCCCAACATGAACGCCCGCCACAAGACCTACTCGGCCATCCAGGGCGAAATCCCCAGCCCGCTGAACCCTCCCAGCGGCTGCCACTTCCATCCGCGATGTCCGCGTGCGATGCCGCGCTGCACGGTGGAAGCGCCCCAGCTCAAGGGCATCGCCATCCAGCACCAAAGCGCCTGCCATTTGAACGACGCCTGAACGCTCAGCTGAGCGCCACCTTTTTATCCGCATTCTTTGCACCGTTTTCACAGTTTCACCAGGAGTTCGCCATGAAACGCATCATCGTCTCTTCCCTCACCGCTGCCCTGATGGGCGCTGGCCTGGCTGCCCATGCGCAGACCTTGAACATCGGCTTTGCCGACCCGGTCTCGTCGATGGACCCCCAGCTCAACAACCACGCCGGCGACCGCTCGGTGGACCTGCATTTCTGGGATCTGCTGGTCCAGAACAACTACAACAAGCTGCAGCCTGGCCTGGCCGCCAGCTGGAAGAACCTGGACCCCAAGACCTGGGAGTTCAAGCTGCGCACCGATGTGAAGTGGCAGGACGGCAAGGCCTTCAGCGCCGAAGACGTCATCTACTCCTACCAGCGCGCGCGCGCCGTGCCCGGCAGCGTGGCCACCTTTGCCGGCTACCTGCGCACCGTCGAATCGGTGACCGCCAAGGACCCGCACACGCTGATCATCAAGACCAATATCCCCAACCCCGATCTGCCGCTGAACCTGGCGTCGGTGCACATCGTCAGCAAGCATGTGGGCGAGAAATCGGCCACCGAAGACTACAACGCGGGCAAGGCCATGGTCGGCTCGGGCCCCTACAAATGGGTGTCCTACACGCCGGGCGATCGCGTGGTGATGCAGCGCAACGATGGCTACTGGGGTGACAAGCCGATCTGGGAGAAGGTCAACTACCGCTACATCAACAATGCCGCATCGCGCACCGCCGCGCTGCTGGCAGGCGATGTGGATGTGATCGACAAGGTCTCGGTCTCCGACCTGGCGCGCCTGAAGAACGCGCCCAACGTCACCGTCTACCCCTATGACGGTCTGCGCGTGATGCTGTTGCAACCGAGCTTCAACCCGGCGCCCAATGCTTTCATCACCGACAACGCCGGCAAGCCGCTGGCGAAGAACCCGCTGCTGGACCAGCGCGTGCGTGAGGCACTGAACCTGGCGATCAACCGGGGTGCCATCGTGGACCGCATCCTGCAGGACGCGGCCACCGAGGCCAACCAGTGGATGCCCAAGAACACCTATGGCTACAACCCCGACATCAAGAACATTCCTTTTGATGCCGCCAAGGCCAAGAAGCTGCTGGCCGATGCCGGTTTCCCCGAAGGCTTCAAGCTGACTATGCATGTGCCCAACGACCGCTACCCGCAAGGCCCGGAGACGGCCCAGGTGGTGGCCCAGTTCTGGACCCGCATTGGCGTGAAGACCCAGGTGGAGGTGGTGCCATGGGCCGTGTACTCGGGCCGCGCCAACAAGAACGAATATGCGATGAGCATGCTCGCCTGGGGCAATGGCACCGGCGAGGCCAGCTATGCGCTGGTGAACGTGCTGGCCACGGTCGATGCGAAGAAGGGCCTGGGCGCCTCCAACTGGGGCCACTACAGCAACCCGGCGGTAGACAAGGCGCTGACCGAATCCACCGAAGAGTTCGACATGGCCAAGCGCGAGAGCATCCTGCGCCAGTCGGCCAAGGTGGTGTCCGATGATGTGGGCATCATCCCGCTGTTCCACTACCGCAATATCTGGGCCGCGAAGAAGGGCCTGAAGGTCACCCCGTTCAGCAGCGACCGCACCACCGCATCGATGGTGACCAAGGTGGCACCCTGATGGCCCAGCTGTCCATCACGGTTGACCAGGCGGACGCGCTGATCGATGTGGCACGCCACATCCGTATCGAAGGCGCCCAGCCCGGTGAGGCGGTGGAGATCCGTGCCGAGACCCCGCGCAGCGGCGTGCTGTGGCGCGCCCAGGCGCGCTTCATCGCCGATGCGCAGGGGGCTGTTGATCTGAACCGCGATGCCCCCGTCTCCGGCAGCTATGCCGGAGTCGATGGCATGGGCCTGGTCTGGTCGCAAAGCCCGGTGCAATCCTCCAGCCGCGAGCTGTTCAACCAGCCGGTGACCGATGCGCTGGTGACGACCTTGCAGGCCAGTTCTGGCACTGCGCAGGCGCAGGCCCGCTTCAGCCAGCAGCTCGCCGCCCCCGGCGTGACCCGCCGCGAGGTTCGCGAGGACGGCCTGGTCGGCACCCTGTACCTGCCCGCTGGCGCCGGCCCGCACCCGGCGGTGATGATCGTCAATGGCTCGGGCGGCGGCATCAACGAGCCGCGCGCGGCGCTCTATGCATCGCGCGGCTATGCGGCCTTTGCGCTGGCGTATTTCAAGGCGCCGGGCCTGTCGCCCTACATCTCCAACACCCCGTTGGAGTATTTTGAAAAAGGCCTGCAATGGCTGCGCCGCACGGTGCAACCGGCGCATGACTTTGTCGCGCTCAGCGGCCAGTCGCGCGGCGGTGAGCTGGTGCTGCTGCTGGGGGCCACCTTTGCGCAGCAGGTATCGGCCGTGGTGGGCTATGTGCCCAGCGCCTTCGTACACAGTGGCCAGAACGCCTGCGACCCGCAGGTGGGCCGCGAAGGTCCGACCTGGCTGCTGGACGGCAAGCCGCTGACCCACATCTGGGAGAACAACCGCACCGCCAGCTGGGCCCCGTTTGACGAAGGCCCATCGCCCCACCGCCATGAGCGCGCGATGCGCACCGCTTTGCGCGATGCCGAGGCCGTCGCGCGTGCGCGCATCCCGGTGGAGCGCATCCAGGGCCCGGTGATGCTGCTGTCGGCCACCGACGATGGCTCCTGGCCGTCGAGCGTGTATTCGCAGATGGTGCGCGACAAGCTGGCCGAGGTGCAGCACCCGCACGATGTGCAGTGGCTGGACTTTGAGCGCGCCGGCCACGCCATCCTGTTCCCCTATGTGCCGACCACGCAGCTGGTTTATGCGCACCCGGTCTCGGGCAAGGTCAGCACCGGCGGTGGCAATCCGGCCGACAACGCCCATGCCGATGCCGCGTCCTGGCAGGGCGTGCTGCAGTTTCTAGAACGCGCAGTGGCGGCCCGGGCCGGCGCTGCAAAAACATAACCAAGGAGTCTTGCATGTCCACATCCCCCAGCGATGACCTGATCGACCAGCTGGTCGGTCTGGCACCGGGCAGCCGTACCTATGCGGCCCGCCACCAGCGTGAAAAGGTGGTGGCCGCCACCCAGGGCAGCTACCAGGCCCTGTTTGATCCGGCGCTGCCGGGCATCAGCCTGGCCGAGCGCCTGCTGGTCGCGCTCTATGCCTGCCGCCTGACCCCCGCCCCCGAGCTGGTCGCCCACTACCGCGAACGCCTGCAGCAGCTGCCGGTGGATGCCGCACTGATCGCCGTCGCCGAGACCGGCCAACCCCAGGATGCGCAAGACCCGCGCCTGGCCGCCATCTTGGCCTTTACCCGCACCCTGATCGAGAACCCGATCGAGGGCGACAAGGCCGCGCTGGAAACCCTGCCAGCCGCTGGCATCAGCACCCCGGCCGTCGTGGCGCTGTCGCAGCTGATCGCGTTTCTCTCCTACCAGGTCCGCCTTGTCGCCGGCCTGCAAGCCATGAAAGCATCCGAGGAGGCCACCGCATGAGCACGCCCGCCGCATTCCAACCCGCCCAGGTCATCCGCGCCCACGGCTTTACCAACGAATCGCTGGAGTGGAAGGCCTGGCTGGATGTGGTCCAGCTCGACCAGGCCACGCCCGACCAGATGGCCGTGCTGGAAGAAAGCCACCCCAAGGCCAAGACCTCGGACTACTACTTGTTCCTGGTGCACCAGCCGCTGATCCTGCGCGAGCGCTCCACCGCCTTCAACGCCATCATGTATGCGCCCGGCGGCCTCTCGCGTGCCGAGCGCGAGCTGGGCTCCACGGTGGTATCGCGCATCAATGGCTGCGTCTACTGCGCCTCGGTGCATGCGCAGCGCTTTGAGCAGCTGGCCAAGCGCAGCGACACCATCGCCCAGGTCTTCGAGCAGCCCGCCACCGCCGGCACCACCGCGCGTGAAAAGGCCATCGTGCAGTTCTCGATCAAGATCACGGAGCAGCCCGCCGCCATCAACGCCACCGACATCGACGCGCTCAAGGCCGAGGGCCTGAACGACGGCGAGGTGCTGGACCTCCTGCACTCGGACGCCATCTTTGCCTGGGCCAACCGCCTGATGCTGAACCTGGGCGAACCGCTGATGCCGGAAGCCTGAAGCGGCTTAGTGCGCTGACGTAGCAACCCCCATCGCCTGTTGCCGGGCGATGGGGGTTGTTTTATCTGTGGAGGCAGCCTTTGTTCAGGTTGCAAAGCCTGTGATGTCCCAGTAGCGCCGCCGGTTCTGCTCGGCATCGGCCACTGGCAACAAGGCCGGGTCGGTGTTTGACTGACTGAAGTTTAAAACTTAAAATATTAGGTTTTAAACGTCATTATTGGACTTAAAGAGAAAAATAATGAACCTTGGACTGTATGCTCCGGCACAAATCGCTGCCGAACTCGCGGGGCGCCTGCGCAAGCATCGCATTGCCCAAGGCTTCACCCAAGCCGAGCTCGCCAGCCGAGTAGGCGTGTCAAAAGCGACCGTGCTGAACCTGGAGACGGGAAAAAACGTTTCCTTTGAGACGGTCATCGCGGTTGTACAAGTGCTCGGCCTCGCCATACAGTTAGAGGACCTGTTCATCTACCAACCACGGACGATAGCCGATCTTGAAAAAGCTGCTGCGCTGCCGCTTCGCGTCCGACATCCGAAAGGATACAACGCACCAAATGGGACTCCCCGAGCGGGCCTGTGACTCTTTGCCAGATGGTTGGAAGTCTGAAGCAGACTTTCTGCACTGATGTTCCAACCCCATCGCACTTTAGAGGGCGATGGGGGTTGTTTTTTGGGGAGCGGTGTAGGTAACCGTCCGCTGCAAAATCAGCGCCGGTAAGCCGCCCCCGGGTGGCTGGCCGGCAGCAGCTGGCCCCCTGCCGGAAACAGCTTTTCGCGCAAGGTCCCTTCCGCATAGCGCGTCTTGAACATGCCCCGGTTTTGCAGCTCGGGGATCAGCAGGTCGACGATGGCGTCCAGGCTCTCGGGCATGACGGTGCGCACGAGGTTGAAGCCGTCGATATCGCTCTCGGCGACCCAGCGGGCCATCTGGTCGGCGACATCGGCCGGCGAGCCGATGAAGACTGGCGCCCGCGCGCCGACCGGGCTGAAATCGAGCAGATCGCGCACCCTGGGCGGCTGTGGCGTGTTGCGGGTCAGGTGCTCCACGGTGGACTGGATGGCATTGGTTTTCGCGAAGGGCAGCACATCGTCCAGGCCGAGCCGGGACAGATCCATGCCGGTCCAGCCCGAGACCAGCGCCAGCTGGCCAGCGCTGTCCAGGTAGCGGCGGTACTCATCGCGCAGGTCCTGGGCTTCGGCGTTGGTGGGCGCAACGATCACGGTGGCGCCCAGCAAGGTGAGCAGGTCATAGGGATCGCGGCCGGCGTCGCGTGCCGAATTGCGCAAGGCCTTCACCGACTTGGCGGCTGCTGCGGGTGTGGGGCCGTTGATAAAGCAGGCCTCGGCATGGCGGCCGGCAAACTGCTGGCCGCGCGCGGAGCTGCCGGCCTGGTACAGCAACGGTGTGCGCTGGGGCGAGGGCTCGGCCAGCGCCCGGCCATGCACGCGGTAGTAGGGGCCGTCGTGCGCTACCGCATGCACGCGCTCGGGGTGGCTGAACACGCCGCTGTCCTTGTCGCGCACGGCAGCACCGGCCTCCCAGCTGCCTTCCCAGAGCTGGTAGACCGCGGCCATGAAGTCTTCGGCCACCTCGTAGCGCTCGTCATGGTCGCGCAGGCTGTCGCGCCCCAGGCCGCGCGCGCCGCTCTCCAGGTAGCCGGTGACGATGTTCCAGCCCAGGCGGCCATGGGTCAGGTGGTCCAGGGTGCTGAAGCGCCGCGCAAAGGAGAAGGGGTGGTCGTTGCTCAGGCTCGATGTCACGCCAAAACCGATGTGCTCGGTCACCAGGGCCATCGCCGAGATGAGCATCGTCGGGTCCAGCTGCGGGGACTGGGCGCCGGCCGCCAGGGCCGCATCGGCATTGCCTGCGTAGACGTCGTAGATGCCGAACACATCGGCAATGAAGATGCCGTCGAGCAGGCCCCGCTCTGCGGTGCGGGCCATGTCCGCCCAGTAGCGCAACTGGTGGTATTGCGCCTGGTTGTCGCGCGGGTGCTTCCACAGGCCCGCCCAGTTGTGGGAGGGCGCAGCCATCTGGAAGGTGTTGAGGCGCAGTTCACGCCGGGGCTGTCTGCTCATGCGATGGGATCCGTCACGGTGCTTCCGGTGCTCAGGCCTGTGCGGCGGTTTCGTTGGCTGCCGGGCTGGCCAGGGGCGCGGTCTGCACCTGCAGGATGTCGTTGAAGCGGTTGAAGGCGCCGCACAGCGCGGTGCGCCAGGTCAGCTCGACAATCTGCGCTTCGCTGAAGTGCTGGTGCAGGCGCGCAAAGATTTCGTCACGCGTCTGGCTCCAGTTCCGGGTCACGGCGATGGCGTACTCCACCACCAGGCGGTCCAGCTCGTTCAGCTCGGGGTGGTTGGCGTAGTCCAGCAGCGTTCGCACGCCGTCCGCCGACAGGCCTTCGACCTGCAGCTTGGGGCCGTGGTGGTCGATGCAGTACTCGCATTCGTTGAGCAGCGAGACGGTGACGATGGCCAGCTCGGTGTAGCGCTTGGGCAGCACTGCCTCCTGGCCCAGCTGCAGCAGCAGCGCCCAGGTCTGCGAGAAGATCGGCAGGCGCTGCGCCATGACGCCTGCCTGGTCGGCAAAGTCGCCAGCGGCCAGCATGCGGTCCCACAGCGGTTGCTCTGCGGCGGGCAGGTCGTCGCGGGATTTGCGGGTGATTCGGGTCATGGTGAGGTTCCTTGAGAGCGGGGGCCCAGCCGGTATTCCGGCAGCAAGCCGTTGGGTTTGAAGATCAGCATCGCCAGCAGCAGCACGCCGACCAGCGACAGGCGGATGGCGGCCAGCTGCGCGCCATCGAGCCAGGGGATGACGCCGGCCAGCATGCGGCTGCCCTCGAGCAGCAGGATCACCGTGAAGCCGGCAACCAGCACGCCGGCATGGCTGCCGCGCCCGCCCAGGATCACGGCCATGAAGGCATAGGCCGTCAGGATGGTGGTGAACTGGGTCGGATCGATATAGGTGTAGTAGAAGGCGTGCAGGCTGCCGGCAATGCCCAGGATGGCGCCGCCCAGCGCAAAGCTGCGCGCCCGCACCCAGAGCACGTTCTTGCCCAGTGCCTCAGCCACGCCCGCGTCCTCGCGCGTGGCACGCAGCAGGCGGCCGAAGGGCGAGCGCGCCAGGCGCTGCAGCACCACAAACACTAGCGCCAGCCAGACCAGGCAGAAGCCCAGAAAGAACAGGTCCCGCCAGGCTGTGGGCACCAGGTCGGCAAACGGCCGCACGATGTTGGGGATGCCCAGGGTGCCCCGGGTCAGCCACTCCTCGTAGCTGATGAAGAGCCGCAGCGATTCGGCAAAGCCCAGCGTGACGATGGCCAGGTAGTCCTCGCTCAGCCGCACCGAGATCAGGCTGACCAGCGCACTGGCCGCTGCCGTAAGCAGCAGCGCCAGCAGCATGGCGGCCAGCGGCGGCACACCCTGCATCTCCAGCAGGCTGCAGGCATAGGCGCCCAGCATGTAAAAGCCGAACAGCCCAAAATTGACCAGGCCGCCCAGGCCCCATTGCAGGTTCAGCGCCAGGCCCGACAAGGTGGCAATGACCACCAGCACCAGGGTTGCAATCAGATAGCTTGTCATTTGCGCACCCACTTGGCGCCAAACAGGCCGTGCGGCCGCAGCAGCAGCAACAAGGCCATCACCACAAAGGCCACCACCGTGCGGTAGTGGGGCGCCAGGAACAGGGTCGCCAGCTCTTCGGTCACGCCCAGCAGCAGCGCGCCGGCTACTGCGGCCATCGGGCTGCCGATGCCGCCCAGGATCGCGGCGGTGAAGACCGGCAGCAGGTAGTTCCAACCCATCTGCGGGTCCACATTCGAGTCCAGGCCAATCAGCACGCCCGACAAGGTCGCCATTGCGGCGGCCAGCGCCCAGACGGCGGCCGTCACTTTCTTGCGTGAGATACCGCGCACATCCGCCAGATCGGGGTTGTCGGCCACGGCCTGCATTGCCCGGCCCAGGCGCGTGAAGCGGAACACCAGCCATACCAGCGCCAGCGCTGCCAGCACGCAGGCCAGGGTGATGAGCTGCTCCTGGTTGACGCGCAGGCCGAGCAGGCGCGCGGGCCGGGCGATCTCCACACCAAAGCCGCGCGGCGCATTGCCGGCGACCAGGCGCACCAGGTTTTCCAGCACCAGTCCCAGGCCGATTGAGGCTACGAGCAAGGTGACGCCCGAGCGCCCGCGCAGCGGCGCAAACACCAGCCGGTCCAGCAACAGGGCCAGCGCAATGCTCAGCGCCATACCGGCGGCCACCGCCAGTGGCAAGGGCCAGTTCAGCGGGCCGTTGAAGGCATAGACCAGGTAGGCGCCGATGGTCACCATCGCGCCAATGGCGTAGTTGGCAAAGCGCAGCACGCTGAAGACCAGGGCCAGCGACAGCGCCGGCAACGCAATGAGCAGGCCCGAGACCAGGCCGTTGAAGATGAGCTGCGCCAGCATCAGTGCGCCCCCAGATAAAGACTTTGAAGTTGGCCGTTGGCCAGCAGCTCCTGGCTGGGCGCGCGCGCCTTGACCTGGCCGGCCACCAGCACCAGGCCCTGGTCCGCAGCGGCCAGACCCAAGCGGGTGTTCTGCTCGATCATGAACAGGGTGACGCCGGTTTGCGCCACGCGCTGCACCACCTCAAACAGACGCGATGCATTCAATGGCGACAGACCTGCCGAGGGCTCGTCGAGCGCCAGCAGCCGGGGCGAGGGCATCAGCGCCGCGCCCATGGCCACCATCTGCCGCTGGCCGCCGCTGAGCAAGCCGGCCGCCACGTTCAGCTTGGGAACGATCTCGGGAAACAGCGCCAGCACCGCATCCAGCCGCTGGCGCAAGGCCTTGGCGCCACCGCTGGCGATGAACTCATGGCCGAGCTTGAGGTTGTCCAGCACCGAGAGGTTGCGGAACACATTGGCCTCCTGCGGCACATAGCCCAGCCCCAGGCGCGCGCGGCCCGGGGCGTCGATGGCGGTGATGTCGCGGCCATCCCAGAGCACACGGCCCGACTGCGGGCGGATCAGCCCGGTGACCACGCGCATCAAGGTGGATTTGCCCGAGCCGTTGGGGCCGACAACCACCAGGCTGGAGCCGGGTGCGACATCCAGGCTCACGCCATGCAGCACGGCGCGCGCGCCGTAGCCGGCCACGATGTTGTCCAGACGCAGTTCGGCGCTCATGCCACACCTCCGAGGTAGGCTTCGACCACCTGCGCATGGGCAGAGACCTGTGCAAAGCTGCCCTGGGTCAGCACCTTGCCCTGCGCCAGCACATACACCGGGTCGCAGAGGGCGGCAATCATGTCCATGTTGTGTTCCACGATGGCAAAGCTCATGCCTTCGGCCTGCAGGCTGCGGATAAAGTCCGCAATCTCGCCGACCAGCACCGGGTTGACGCCGGCCGCCGGCTCATCGAGCAGCACCAGCCGGGGCTTGAGCATCAGCGCGCGGCAGAGCTCCAGTAGTTTTTTCTGGCCGCCCGAGAGGCTGTCGGCCCGCTCATGCGCCAGGCGCCACATGCCCACGCGCTCGAGCAGGGCCTGGGCCTGCGCCATCGCCTGGGCTTCATGCTGGCGCGCAGCAGCGGTGTTCAGCAGCGCATGCCAGAGCTTTTCTCCGGGCTGCTGCGGTGCGGCGAGCAGCAGGTTCTCCAGCACGGTGAGCGCGCCCATCTCGCGCGAGATCTGAAAGGTGCGGGTGAGCCCGGCCTGGGCGCGGCGGTGCACCGACCAGTGCGTGATGTCCTGGCCGTCGAACAGCACCTGGCCGCCCTGGTGCGCCTGCTGGCCGCCCAGCACATTGAACAAGGTGGACTTGCCCGCGCCATTGGGCCCCACCATGCCGGTGATGCCCCCGCGCGCAATGCGCAGGTGGGCACCGTCAAGGGCCGTGAATTCGCCGAAACCTACATGAACATCCTGAACCGTGAGCAGATCGTCTGTCTGCAGGCTCATTTGGTGGTGCCCACCAGCTTGCTCACGCCATTGAGCACGCGGTAGTGGCCATAGTCCAGGTCCACCTGGTCGCCATTGGGCGCAAAGCGGAAGTCCGCCGTCGCGCCGGAGTAGCGGAAAGGCTTGCCTGCGCGGATCAGTTGCAGGCCCTGCACGGGGTCGTGCACATCGGGGCCCTTGGTATTGACCACGTTGGCGATTTCCTTGCTGAAGTCGGCCGCCTTGGCGCTCTTGGCCTTTTCGATGGCCAGCGCCAGCACATTGATCTCGTCGAACACATTGGCGCCAAACGCGACGATCGTGCCTTCGGGCTGCTGGGTCTGCTTCAGGTACAGCTGGTAGCTGGCGTTGTTGCCCACCGGCGTGGCCTGCACATGGTTCACGCCCTCTGCGGCGGCCTTGCCCACGTTCTGCACAAACTTGCCGCCGCTGTCGGCTGCATGGCTGAAGGTGTAGAGCTTGCTTTCGTAGCCGCTGCGGTAAATCTCGCGCACGATGGCGCTGAACTCGGGGATGTAGCTGGGCAGGAAGACCGCATCGGGCTTCTTGCTGAAGATCTTCTCCACCTCGGCCCGGTACGAGGGCTGGTTGGGGTTGAAGTAGAGGGTGTCGAGCACCTTGCCGCCTTGCTGCGCAAAGCGGTCGGCAAAGGGCTTGACGGTGCTGAGCGTGAAGGGCGTCTGCAGCACCAGGATGGAGGCCGTCCTGGCGCCATCCTTGTAGGCCACATTGGCAAAGGCCTGGCCCCAGTTCTTGCCATTGGTCTGGAAGCGCCAGACCAGGCCTTTGTTGTCACCTTCGGTCAGCTCATCGGCCGAACCCACCGGCAGCAAGGCCACGCTCTTCTCCAACGCCACCGGGCGCACGGCCAGCGCCACGGCGCTGCTCCACACGCCGGTGATGGCCACCACGCCGTCCACATCGATCAGCTTGCGCGCGGCCGAGACACCGGCCGTTGGCGTGGTCTCGTCATCGGCGACGATGATCTCCAACGGCCGGCCCAGTACACCGCCATGGGCATTGATATGGGCAGCGGCGGCCTTGGCCGCCGTTTCCTCTTCCTTGCCATAGGCACCGCCCGATCCGGTCAGCGGCGCCAGCAAGCCGATACGGATGGGTGCGCCACTGGGAGCGCTGGCTGCACCTGCAGCACTGGCACCGGCCACCACACACAGCGAGGCCACCGCCACGCCCAAGACTCGCCACTGGCCCAATTTGCTCACACCCATATCCGCTTTCAAAAACCCGCCGGCCGCAGCAGGGCTGCGCGGCGCAAAAGGGGGGATTGTGCGAAGACAGCGTTGCGGGAGGAACTAATTTTTCTGACTTAGCAAACGCGTTTTCTGCATAAGGGTGGGCGTTCAGCAGCGCTGGCTACATGCCGTTGGTACCCAGCAGCGCCCGCCGGTACTGCACCGCCTCAGCCACATGGGCCGGGGTGATGGTCTCCGACTGCGCCAGGTCGGCAATCGAGCGGGCCACGCGCAGGCTGCGGTGGATACCGCGTGCGGACCAGGCCAGCTGGGCGGCGGCGGTTTGCAGCAGTTGCAGCGCGGCGGGTTCGGCCTGGCAGTGGGCATCGAGCGCCTGGCCTTGCAGCTGCTGGTTGAGCATGCCTTGGCGCTGCAGTGAGCGGGCGCGGGCAGCGGTCACCCGTTCGCGGATGGAGGCGGTCGATTCGCCAGCGGGGGCGGTGAGCAGCTCATCGGCGGGCAGGGGGCTGACTTCCAGGTGCAGGTCGATGCGGTCGAGCAGGGGGCCGCTGATGCGGGCCTGGTAGCGGCTGACCTGGTCGGGCGAGCAGCGGCAGGCGCGCTGGCGCGAGCCCCGAAAACCGCAGGGGCAGGGGTTCATCGCAGCGATCAGCTGAAAGCGGGCGGGAAAAGTGGCCTGCTGCGCGGCGCGGGCAATGCTGATCTGGCCGGTCTCCAGCGGCTCGCGCAGTGCTTCGAGCGCGCTGCGGGGGAACTCCGGTAGCTCATCGAGGAACAGCACGCCGCAATGGGCCAGCGATATCGCACCGGGCCGGGGCGGGCTGCCGCCGCCCACCAGGGCCACGGCGCTGGCGGTGTGGTGGGGCGCCATGGTGGTGCGCTGGCCCCAGCTGCGGGCATCAAAGGCGCCGACCAGGCTGTGCACGGCGGCGTTCTCCAGCGCCTCGGCCACGCTCAGCGCAGGCAGCAGGCCGGCAAAGCGCTGGGCCAGCATCGATTTGCCGGCGCCCGGTGCGCCCAGCATCAGCAGGTTGTGGCCGCCGCAGGCGGCGATCTCCAGCACCCGCTTGCTGGCGGTCTGGCCTTTGACGTCGGCCATGTCGGCGCCGGGCGCCTCGGGCGGCCGGTCCTGGGCGGGCATGCGCTGCCACTGGCTGGGGGCTGCATCGGGCTCGGCGCTGGCGGCCTGCGGCGCAAAGTGCTGCACCACGTCCATCAGGTGGCTGGCGCGGTAGACCTCGGCATCGGGCACCAGCGCCGCATCTTCTGCACTGCCCGGGGGCAGCACCTGGCGCACATGCTGGCCGCGCTGGTGCAGATCCATGCTCGCGGCCAGCGCGCCGCGCACCGGCCGCAGTGCGCCGGACAGCGACAGCTCACCGGCAAACTCGTAGTGGCTGAGCCGCTCCGCATCAATGGCGCCGCTGGCCGCCAGAATGCCGACCGCGATGGCCAGGTCGTAACGGCCCGATTCCTTAGGGAGATCGGCGGGGGCCAGGTTGACGGTAATGCGCTTGTTGTGCGGAAACTCCAGCCCGCTGTTCTGCAGCGCCGAGCGCACGCGCTCGCGGGCTTCCTTCACTTCCAGATCGGCCAGACCGACCAGGGTGAAGCTGGGCAGGCCATTGGCCAGATGGACTTCGACGCTGACGGGATGGCCGGTGAGCCCGACCAAGGCCCGGCTGTGCACCACGGCGAGACTCATAGGCTGGCTTCCTTGTGGTTGTGCACCGTTTTGGTGCATTGCTAAGCACCTCTTGGAGGCACGGCTGCAGCCAGCATCGCAAAACTCGGTTTTGGGGACAAGGGGCGCGGGCCCGGGACGGCCAGGCCCCGCGCCCGCGCCCCTCGCCAATCGCCCCGGGCGGCCCTGTTGCGCCTCAGAACGTAAGCATTTGCAAAAAAACATAGCGCGCTGCGCTTGTCTGGTGCGCACAACGCAGCAGGTGGCGCGGAGATTGGCACGCTCTGTGCATTGTGCTTGCCACAAACGGATGGGTCGAATTCATCAACAAGGAGTGTGGCAATGGCAATGAGCAACAGAGGCTGGATGGTGGTGGCAGGTGCAGCGTTCCTGGCGCTGCCGATGGTGGCAAGCGCGCAGCTGACCGCCAACGTGAGCGTGACCACGAACTACAAGTTCCGTGGTCAGGACCAGAAGTCCTCTAGTGCCCAGTGGGTCAAGCCCGCCCTCCAGGGAGGGGTCGACTACGCCTTTGGCGACAGCGGCTTTTATGTGGGTAACTGGAACTCCACCGTCGACTGGCTCGACAACAACAAGCTGGAGATGGATTTCTACGGTGGCTACAAGTTCAAGGCTGCCGATGTGGACTGGGACCTGGGTCTGCTGACCTATGTCTACCCCGGCAACACGCTGGGCAACACCACCGAGCTGTATGGCTCGGGTACCTACGGGCCCGTGACCGTGAAGTACTCGCACACCGTGTCGAAGGATTATTTTGGTTGGGCCGGCACCAAGTACGACAGCACGTACAAGGGCCGCAACACCGGTTACCTGAATGTGGCATTTGCGCAGGAAGTGGCGCCCAAGACGACCTTGAAGCTGGCCGTGGGCTACACCCGCTTTTCCAGCGACATCAAGGACCTGGGCGTGCCCAACTACCTGGACTACAGCGTGGGCGGTGCCTATGACCTGGGTGACGGCTTCTCGCTCAGCGCCGCCTGGGTGGGCGCCAACAAGACCGGTGCCTTCGGCTTTGTGAACAAGGGTCGCGCGATCGTGTCGCTGACCAAGGCTTTTTGACGCAGCGCCGCTGCAATAAGTGACGACAGGAGAACCTATGAACATGAAACTGGTAGTGGCGGTGATCAAGCCCTTCAAGCTCGATGAAGTGCGTGAGGCGCTGTCCGATATTGGGGTGCAAGGCATCACGGTGAGCGAGGTCAAGGGCTTTGGACGTCAGAAAGGCCATACCGAGCTGTACCGCGGCGCTGAGTACGTGGTGGATTTCCTGCCCAAGGTGAAGCTGGAGATCGCGGTGGCCGAGGACCTGGTGGACCGGGTGATCGAGGCCATCGAGAACGCAGCGCGCACCGGCAAGATCGGCGACGGCAAGATCTTTGTCTCTCCGCTGGAGCAAGTGGTGCGTATCCGTACCGGCGAAACCGGCCCGAACGCTATCTAAAAAAACAGCGCTCCGCGCTGGCAAGGCGCGCGCAACAAGCCAATTTATCTTGAAGGTGTGAACAACATGAGACGACTACTTTCCTTGGCAGGGCTGGCGGCGGTGGCACTGGCCACTGCGGGCAACGCGGCTGCGGCCGATGCGGCAGCTCCCGTTCTGAGCGCAGGCGATACCGCCTGGATCATGACCTCGACCATGCTGGTGATCCTGATGGTGATCCCGGGTCTGGCGCTGTTCTACGGCGGTCTGGTGCGCAGCAAGAACATGCTGTCGGTGCTGGCCCAGGTATTCACGATCTTTTCGCTGATCACCGTGCTGTGGACCATCTACGGCTACTCCTTGACCTTCTCTGGCGAAGGCAACTTCTTTGGCGACTTCGGCAAGGTGTTCCTGATGGGTATCACCCCCGATACCTTGTCGGGTGCGATGGCCACCGTGCCTGAGTATGTGTTCGTCTCGTTCCAGGCTACGTTCGCCGCCATCACCGTGGCGCTGATCGTCGGTGCCTTTGCCGAGCGCATCAAGTTCGCTGCCGTGATGATCTTCGCGGTGCTGTGGTTCACCTTCAGCTACCTGCCGATTGCCCACATGGTCTGGGGCGGTGGTCTGCTGGGCAAGGATGGCGCGCTGGACTTTGCCGGCGGCACCGTCGTGCACATCAACGCCGGTGTGGCCGGTCTGGTGGGCTCCTATGTGCTGGGCAAGCGTCTGGGCTTTGGCCGCGAAGCGCTGGCGCCCCACAACCTGACCTTGACCATGGTGGGCGCATCGCTGCTGTGGGTGGGCTGGTTCGGCTTCAACGCCGGCTCGGCAGGTGCTGCCAACGGTATTGCCGGTCTGGCCTTCATCAACACCATCGTGGCCACCGGCGCAGCTTGCGTGAGCTGGTTGGTCTGCGAAACCCTGCACAAGGGCAAGCCTTCGATGCTGGGTGCCGCTTCGGGTGCTGTCGGTGGCCTGGTGGTCATCACCCCGGCAGCCGGTTTTGTCGGCCCCATGGGTGCCATCGTGATGGGTCTGCTCGCTGGCGCTCTGTGCCTGTGGGGTGTGTCCGGTCTCAAGCGCCTGCTCAAGGTCGATGACACCTGCGACGTCTTCGGTGTTCACGGCGTGGGCGGTATCCTGGGTGCCATCCTGACCGGTGTGTTCTGCGCCTCCAGCCTGGGCGGTGTCGAGCCAGAAGGCTACAACATGGCCCACCAGATCTGGGTGCAGACCAAGGGCGTGCTGATCACCATCGTGTGGTCTGCAGTAGCGGCCTGGATCTCGTACAAGGTGGCTGGTCTGCTGACGGGTGGTCTGCGTGTGACGGAAGAAGCCGAACGCGAAGGCCTGGATATCACCTCCCACGGCGAAGCGGCCTACGGACGTTGATTCTTGCGGATACTCCTTGGGGGGCCGGACGGGTGCACAACCCGGCCGGCCTTTTTTTATGCGCCGCGCTGGCGCATAAAACACCGTTCAGACCTATGCCGTGGCGCGCTCTGGCCACAGCGCCAGGCCACCGGCCACGCTGAAGGCCTGGTGGTGGCCCAGCCGGCGCAATGCATGGGCCGCCTGGGCACTGCGGTTGCCGCTGCGGCAGTAAAACACCACGGGGGTATCGGCCGGCAAGGCGAGCCACTGCGGCAGTGCATTGAGCAGGACCGACAGCGGCACGGCCTGGCTGCTGGCGCCCTCGTCCATGCCCGGCGCCTGGCCCAGTTGCTGCTCATAGGGCTCGCGCACATCCACCAGCAGCACGGCGCCGCCGACCTGCTGCAGCGCCTGGGCACGGGCCACCGGCAGCTCCACACACCCGGTGGGCGTGGCGGCATCCACGCGGGCGCCGCAGGCCATGGTTTGGTAGGCGGTGGGGGCCAGGTCCTGCTCCAGCGCGGCCTTGGCAGCGGCAAAGGCGGCGGCATCCAACTGGCCTTGCAGCACGCCGGCCAGCAGCGGCTGGGCAGCAGCCTCGACGGCCAGGGTGCAGGCAAAGCGGTTGTCATAGTCATGGCCGGGCAGCAGCAGGGTTTGCGGGCCCACGGTCTCGGCCAGCAGGCGCAGGCTGCCCGCATAGGCCAGCGGCGCGCTCTGCGCAAAATCGCTGCGGCCCAGTGCGCCGGGCAGCACGGTATCGCCCACCAGGGCCAGCTGCAGCTGTGCACCTTCATGCAGCAGATAGGCGGTGGAGTCGGCAGTGTGACCGGGCAGTGCCAGGCGGCTCAGGCGATAGGCGCCCAGCGCAATCTGCGTGGCGCCTTGGGGCCAGCCCAGCGCATCTACCGCGCCAGCGGCCTGCAGCGCAGCGGGTACGGCCGCGCGCAGCTCGGCCGCCGATGAGGCATGGTCGCCATGGCTGTGGGTGTCCAGCACGGCGGCCAGGGTGTAGCCCCGGCAGCGCAGCCACTGCGCCAGGCGCCCGACCAGCTCGGGCAGCGGATCGACCACCACGCAGCGCTGGCTGGTGGCATCGGCCAGCAGGTAGCAGCAGGCCCCATCGACGACAAAGCGCGTCAGCAACGGGGTGGCGCCATGGTCGGTGTCTTCAGGCGCCTCCACCAGGCAGTTGGCGCGCAGTGCGGCGCCGCAGGCACGGATGCGCTGGCAGGCTTCGGCGATCATCTCGGCCGAATCGGCCGCGCCAAAGGACATGCGCACCGCCGCAGCCGTCTGCCAGGCGGGCAGGCCCATGGCTTCGAGCACATAGCTGGGCTGGGCCTTGCTGGCGCTGCAGGCCGAGCCACCGCTGACCCGCAGGCCGGCGGCATCAAACAGATCAAGCAGCAGCTTGGCGCTGAGGCCCGGCACGGAGAAGTTCAACGTGGTGGGCAGGCACAGCGCGGGCGGCGCGTTGAACACCAGGCCGGCAAAGGCATTGCGCAGCGCCGCTTCCAGCTGGCTGCGGTGGTCGGCCATCGTGGCAGCGCTGGCAAAGCTGCCGCCGTCCTGCAGTGCGCGCAGCACGGCGCCCAGTGCGGCAATGCCAGCCATGTTTTCGGTACCGGCGCGCAGTGCGCCTTCCTGGCCGCCGCCGGCCAGTAGCGGCGTAAAGGGCGCGCCCTCACGCACATAGAGCATGCCCACGCCCTTGGGCGCATAGAGCTTGTGGCCGGAGAACGGTGCGTAGTCGATGCCGCGCTCAACCGGGTTGAGCGCCAGCTTGCCCAGCGCCTGCACGCCATCGACCAGCCACAGCGCCGGGCTGCCGCGCAGCGCATCGGCAATGCCGTCCAGATCGCTGACCACGCCGGTCTCGTTGTTGGCGGCCATCGTGCAGACCAGGCCGGCCGTGGGCGCCTGCGCGCGCAGCCAAGCCAGGTCGTGGCGGCCATCGATGCCCACGGGGATGGCGGCGATCGGCAGCTGCAGGCCGAGCACGGCATTCCAGTGCTTGAGGGCCTCAGGCACGGCCTTGTGTTCGGTCGCGCCGTAGAGCAGCTGCATGGGGCTGCTGTCGCCTGCATCGCGGCGCTGGCGCAGGGCGCTCAGCGCGGACAGCACTGCTGTCTGGATGCCCTCGGTCGCGCCGCTGGTGAACAGCAGCTGGCCGCTGGGCACGCCCAGCACCTGGCGTGCTGCTGCGCGCGCTTCGTCCAGCAGTGCGCGGGCCTTGAGGCCGCTGCCATGGATGCTGCTGGGGTTGCCATAGGCATCGGCCATCACCGCCAGGGCGGCGGCGCGGGCTTGGGGGAGGACGGGGGTGGTGGCGTTGGCGTCGAGGTAGATTTCCATGCCCACATTGTCGAGGCCGGGCCGGGGAATACAGCCGCAGAATTTGCCAGTTATTGCAGAATATTGGAGTTCTATTCCAAAAAATGGGCGAAGAATGAAATTGGATTCTATTGACCGCAAACTGCTGGAGTTGCTGCAGGCCGATGCGGAGACCCAGGTCGCCGAACTGGCGGCCCAGGTGGGGCTGTCGGCCACCCCTTGCTGGCGCCGTATCCAGAGGCTCAAGGAGGCCGGGGTCATCAAGCGCCAGGTGGCACTGGTGGACCGCGACAAGGTCAATGTGGGTGTGACCGTGTTTGTCGCGGTGCGCACCAGCATGCACAGCCAGGAATGGTTTGAGCGCTTTCGCGCGGCGGTGGCGGCCATCGCCGAGGTGGTGGAGTTCTACCGCATGAGCGGCGAGGTGGACTACCTGCTGCGTGTGGTGGTGCCCGACATCGCCGCGTACGACAAGGTCTACAAGCGCCTGATTGCCGATACCCAGTTGCTGGATGTGTCGTCCAGCTTTGCGATGGAGGAGCTGAAGTTCACCACCGCGTTGCCGCTGTCCTATATTCCATAAGCCAGTTTCTCGGCAAGCCAGGTGGCACAGATAATGCTTAGGGTTTTCCATGCAATTCATTTTTAAAGGAACGCCATGATCTGGCATACCGTGGTCAGCCAGCCCTTTGCGTTGGGGGAGTCTCCTTTCTGGCAAGCCAGTGGTGGTGTTCTCTATGGCGTTGATGTGGCTGGCAAACAGCTGTGGCGCACGATGCCCGGATCGGGCTATATGGACCGCTGGGACATGCCCGCCGAGCCCGGCTGCATGGCGCCGGCCCGCAGCGGCGGCGCGCTGGACGGCTGGATCGTGGTGCTGCGCGACCGCATCTGCCGCGCCACCCACTGGGGCGGTACCCTGCACGAGATCGCCCGCCTGCCGATCGACCCCGCCACCGAGCGCGGCAACGACGGCCGCTGCGATGCCCAGGGCCGCTTCTGGGTGGGCACCATCCACGAGCCGGCCAGCGGCCCGCGCGAGCCGGTAGCAGCGCTCTACTGCATCGATGGCCTGACAGGCACCACGACGGTGCGCAAGGTGCTCGATGGCGTCTCCAACGCCAATGGCTTGGCCTGGTCGCCCGACCGCCGTACGATGTACTGGGCCGATACGCCCAGCCACACGGTCAAGAAATTTGCCTGCGACGTGAGCGGCTACCCGCAAGGCGAGGGCGAGGTCTTCATCCGTTTTGACAGCAAGCCCGAGGGCTGGACACCGGGCGAGCCCGGCTACGGCGGCCGGCCCGATGGCGCCGCTGTCGACGTCGAAGGCAACTACTGGTGCGCGATGTACGAGGGCGGCCGCGTGCTGCAGATCTCCCCGCAGGGCCGCATCCTCGCCAACCACTACACACCGGCGCTCTGCCCCACGATGCCCTGCTTTGGCGGCAGCGATGGCCGCACCCTGTACGTCACCTCCGCCCGCCACGGCCGCAGCCGCGACGAGCTGGCCCAACTGCCGCTGTCGGGCTGCGTGTTCGCGATGCGCGTCGGCGTGGCCGGCCTGCCGACCCAGCCTTGGCGCGAAATCGGGCATGGGTTCTGAGAACCTGGGCAAAGTCCCCCATCTAACTTGAGCGCCGTACGCCGGGCGCAACTGTCGCTACCATGGCGCCATGGACCAAGCTGTGGCTGCCTCTCTTCCCCCCACCGTGCTCGACTGGCAGGAGCGCGTTCGATCCGCCCATGCCCACAAGACGCCGCTGCGCATCCGGGGCGGTGGCAGCAAGGATTTTTATGGTGCCCGCCTGGGCGGCGAGGTGTTCGACACCCGCAGCTACAGCGGCATCATCAGCTACGAGCCCAGCGAGCTGGTGGTAACCGTGCGGGCTGGCACGCCGCTGGCGGCGCTGGAGCAGGCCTTGGCCGAATGCGGCCAGTGCCTGGCTTTTGACCCGCCGCATTTTGGCCCGGGTGCCACGGTCGGTGGCATGGTGGCGGCGGGCCTGTCCGGATCCTCACGGGCGGCGGTGGGCGCGGTGCGCGACTACATCCTGGGCCTGGAGCTGATCAATGGCCAGGGCGAGCTGCTGCGCTTTGGCAGCCAGGTGATGAAGAACGTCGCGGGCTATGACGTGTCGCGTTTGATGGCCGGTGCCTGGGGCACCCTGGGCCTGCTGACCGACATCAGCCTCAAGGTGCTGCCGATGCAGCGCGCGCAGGCCACCCTGTACTACGAATGCACGGCGCAGCAGGCGCTGGACAAACTCTCGGCCTGGCGCGCCAAGCCGCTGCCCATCAATGCCAGCCTGTGGCAGCAATCCGGCGAGGGCGAGCAAGGCCATCTGCTGGTGCGGCTGCGCGGTGCCGTGGCCGCTGTGCAATCGGCCTTGGATGGCATGGGCGGCACCATGTTGGACCACGGCCAGGCCGATGCCGCCTGGCTGGCCTGCCGCGAGCAGCAGCTGCCCTGGTTCAGCGACATGGACCCGAGCCATGCACTGTGGCGCCTGTCGCTGCCGGCCACCACGCCGGTGCTGCCCTGCACCGAAGCAGGCCTGCAGCCGCTGATGGAATGGGGCGGCGCACTGCGCTGGGTGCAGGCCCCCATGCAGCATGCCCAGGCCTTGCAGGCGCTGGCCACCAGTGTGGGCGGCAGCGCCGTGTGTTTCCGGCCCGGCCCCCAGGTGGGCCTGGTCGCATCCGATGATTTTGGTTTTACGCCCGCCTCGCCCGCGCTGCGCCAGGTGCAGCAGCGGCTCAAGCAGGCGTTTGACCCCCACGGCATCTTCAATCCCGGCCGCCTGGGCGACTGGGCGTTGAGCTAAGCAGAGCTCAGCTAATCGAGGCACCCCAGCAACATGCAAACCCAATTAGCCCCCGAATTCAAGGACACCCCCGAAGGCCAGGAGGCCGAGGCCATTCTGCGCAAGTGCGTGCATTGCGGCTTTTGCACCGCCACCTGCCCCACCTACCAGCTGCTGGGCGATGAGCTCGACGGCCCGCGCGGCCGTATCTACCTGATCAAGCAGGTGCTCGAAGGCCAGGAGCCCACGCGCAAGACCCAGACCCACCTGGACCGCTGCCTGACCTGCCGCAACTGCGAATCGACCTGCCCCAGCGGCGTGCAGTACGGCAAGCTGCTCGACATTGGCCGCCACATCGTCGACCAGAAGGTGGAGCGCCCGACGGCCGAGCGCCTGCAGCGCTGGGCGCTGCGCAAAGGCATGGTGTCCAAGGCTTTTGGCCCGGCGCTGGCGTTGGGGCGGCTGGCCCGCCCGGTGCTGCCGGCGGCGCTGAAGGCCAAGCTGGCGCGCGTACCACGTGCCGGCAAGTGGCCCACACGCAGCCATGCGCGCAAGGTGCTGATGCTGGCCGGCTGCGTGCAGCCGGTGATGCTGCCCAATATCAATGCGGCCGCTGCGCGGGTGCTCGATGCCGTAGGCATCCAGACCTTGGTTACGCCAGCCGCTGCCTGCTGTGGCGCGGTGCAGCAGCACCTGAGCGACCCGCAGGGCGCGCTGGCGCAGGCGCGGGCCAATATCGACGCCTGGTGGCCCCATGTGGAGAGCCAGCAGGTCGAGGCGATTGTGACCACGGCCTCGGGCTGCGGCGTGATGGTGAAGGACTACGGCCACCTGCTGCGCCATGACCCGGCCTATGCGGCGCGGGCCGCTGCGATTGGCGCGCTGGCGCGTGATTTGTGCGAGCTGCTGCCCGACATGCTGCCCGAGCTGGAGCAGCGCCTGCAGGGCCAGCTGAACCTGCCCGAGGCCCCGCTGGCCTACCACCCGCCCTGCACCTTGCAGCATGGCCAGAAGCTGCGCGGCGGGGTGGAGACCAGTCTGCGCCGCCTGGGTTTTGACATCCGCGTCTCGCGGGTGGAATCGCACCTGTGCTGCGGCTCGGCCGGCACCTATTCCTTGCTGCAACCCGAGATTGCGCACCAGCTGCGCGACCGCAAGATCGGCACCCTGAACCAGGCCTGCAGCGATGCACCGCCTGCCGCGATTCTGTCGGCCAACATTGGCTGCATCTCGCATCTGCAGTCGGGCACCGATGTGCCGGTGCGCCACTGGATCGAAGTGATCGACGACGCGCTGGCGCCCGCCAAGGCCCCGCGCTGAAGCGGCTCAGACGGCCAGTGCCAGCCCGTCCTTGCGGGTGTCGGAGGCGCCGCAAAGCTGGCCATCGGCCAGGCGCCAGATGCACTGCGCGCCACCAAAATCGCTGCGCCCGCCCAGCTCACCTTCGCCAGTCGGCTCGCGGTAGCCCTGGGCCCGCAGCGCGGCGGTAATCGCGGGCGGCATGCCAGCTTCCACCGCCAGCACCCGGCCGCCTTCCAGGCGCCAGCGTGGCTGGTTCATGGCGGGCTGCGGTGCCTCGCCGCCGGCCAGCATGCGGCACAGCAGCTGCACCTGGCCCTGGGGTTGCATCGCGCCGCCCACCACTCCAAACACACCGAGGAATTGGCCATCGCGCGTCGCTGCGCCCGGCACCACCGTGTGGTACGGCCGCTTGCCTGGCGCCGGCCCATTGATATGGCCGGGCTGCGAAAAGCCATGGCCCCGGTTCTGCAGCACAAAGCCGCCTTCTGCCACGCCGATGCCCGAGCCAAAGCGCTTGAACACGCTGCTCATCAGGCTGATGGCCAGGCCATCGCCATCCACCACGGTGGTGCAGACGGTGTTGCCGGCCGGGTCGGCCACGGTCTGCTGGGCATGGGCCATGGCTGCCTCCATCGCCTGCACCAGCGCGACCTGGGTGGCCGCGCTGGCCATGTCGATGGCCTGGTCCTGCATGGCGGCCAGTGCATGCAGCACGGCCACACCATGGGTGTTGGGCGGGCATTCGTAGATGGTGGCGCCGCGAAATGAGGTGCTGACTGGCGTGCAGAAGTTGCCCTGGTGGGCGCTGAAATCTGCAGCGGCCAACACACCACCTGCTGTCTGCACGGCGGCCGCACAGGCGGCAGGGATGGCGCCGGCATAAAAGGCCTGCGGCCCCTGCGCAGCCACCGCTTGCAGCAAGCGGGCGAGGGCCGGGTTGTCAAAGCGCTCGCCCGCACGGGGCGGCGCATCGGCACGGTACAGGGCGGCGCTGGCCGCATTGCGGGAAATCACCGGTTGGAACAGCGCCCACTCGCGCGCAGCCACGGGGGCCACCGCAAAGCCCTGGCTGGCGGCCTGCACGGCGTCATCGAACAGCTGCGCCCAGGGACATTTGCCAAAGCGCTGGTGCAGATCCCACCAGCCTTGCACCACGCCGGGCGTGGTGACGGAGAGCGGATGGCGCTCGGGGATGCGGCGTTGGGGCAGGGCCTCGACCAGGTTGGCCGTCAACGCTTGGGGCGCACGCCCGGTGCCGTTGTAGGCCAGCGGGGCCTGGCCAAGCGGCACCAGCATGGCCAGCAGGTCGCCGCCCACACCGGTGGCCATCGGCTCGACGACGCCCAGCACCGCATCGGCGGCAATCGCAGCATCGACAGCCGAGCCGCCTTGCCGCAGCTGGGCCTGCGCGGCCGCTGCAGCCAGCGGGTGGCCGGTGGCGACCATTGCGCCCTGGCCCAGTACGCCTGCTGCGCCTGGCGCGTCCTGGCGGTGCAGCTGCGCCATCTCAAGCGCCCCAGAGAGCGACAGCGGTGAACACGGCCGCTATCAGACCCAGCACCACCGGTATCAGCAGCGCACGGGCCAGCTCCAGCACATTCACCCGGGCAAAGCCTGCGACTGCGATCAGCGAGGACCAGGCGATCAAGGTGCCGCCACCGGTCCACACCGCGCCCATCTGGCCCAGTGCGGCCAGCGCCGATACATCCATGCCCGAGGCCGGGCCGAGTGCACCGGCGATGGTGCCGGTCAGCGGCAGGCCGGAGAAGCCCGAGCCATCGATGCCGGTGATCATGCCCATGATGAGCACGCCGAATGAGACCAGCAGCTGGCTATCGGGGATCAGGTGCTGGCCGGCTTGCACCAGCTCAAACAGCAGACTGGGGGCTGGCGTACCCGGCGCCATGCCCAGGATGGCCCCGGCTGTCTCTCCCGAGCCAATAAAGAAGAAGCCGGCAATGGGTAGCACCGAGCCCATGGCCTTGAACGCAAACACAAAGCCATCGGTGATGTGGTCGGCCGCGCCATCGAGCATCTTGCGAAAGCCCTGGGCTGCGGTGGTCGCCCAGATCATCAGCAGCGCAGCCACGCCTCCGATCAGCATGGCAGCATCGCCGCCCTTGAGCTCAGGCACCGCTGCAGTGAACTTGGGTGCAACCATCACCAGAATCACCAGCAAAAAGGCCAGCGGGGTGAGCACCGCAAACAGCTTGGAGGCCGAGGCCAGCGGCTGGGTCTTGCGCAGCTCGGCTTCCAGCTCCGAATTGGTGCCCAGGTCGCCCTCATGGGCGGTGCCCTTGGCGATTTCGGCCTTGTCGAACGGGCCTGCACCTTCGATCTGCGCGTCGATGCCGGCGGGGTTGAGCTCCCAGCGCTCCAGCAGTGCGTTGTCGCTGGGCACGATGAGCTTGCGCACCTTGAAGTACGACAGGAACAGCGCGATCATGCCGACCACCCAGGACAGCAGCAAGGCCTTGTCGCCCACCGCCACTGCGCTGATGCCGCCAGCGGCCTTGGCACTGATGCCCGGCGCCACACCAATCACATAGTCCGACGACAGCGCCATGCCCTGGCCGGCAATCGCAATGGCCATCGCCCCTGCGATGGGCGGCAGGCCCGCCGCAATCGCTGCCGGCAGCAGCACCGCTGCCACCAGTGGCACGGCTGGCGTGGGCCAGAAGAACAGCGAGATCAGGTAGGTGACCAGCGCCAGGATGAAATAGGCCACATGGCCGTTTTTCATCACCGCGCGGAAGGGCTTGACCATGCGGATGTCCGAGCCCAGATCCTTGAGCGCGTTGAGCAAGGCCGTCATCAGCGCAATGATCAGAAAGATGTTGAACAGCTCCTTGGCAGCCACCATGCTGGCACTGAATATGCTTCCAATCCCCGTGATGAAGCTGCCGCTCCAGGCGAAGGCCACGACGACGGTAGCCAGTATCGATGGCACCACCACATTGGCGCGGAAGGCCATGGTCAAGATGATGACCAGCACCCCGGCGAGGTAGGCCCAGTGCGCAGGGCCTATAGAGACTGACGGATCCATCGTGGCTACTCCTTGGTATGATTAAACAGCCAATTTGTATACTAAATACAATGAATCAAAAAATCATCAGGGAATACCAGAAATATTGCATTGCAGCATGCAATAAACCAGGGTTAAATCCAGAAAATTGCCTTTTTAGTATACAAAAAGGTGATTTCTGGCCTGAAATGGCAGGCAATGTAGACATTGCAGGTCTGACTGACGTATCCTGCAAAAGCCGTGTCTTGGCTTGAATTACCAAGACACATCAAAGGCTTGGATAGCGCATGGTTATGAATCCAGATCAAGGATATGGATTTGTACACTGGATACACTAGGGTAATTACTAGGTCATCCAGGAGCTACTCCATGAAGAACACCGCTTCCCAAGCCATTGCTGCCCAACACGCCGATCTGTTGGCCCTGCGCGAGCCCCGCCAGGCCTTGCGGCCCGCGTCGCTGGGCTGGCTCTCGGCCATCGAAAATGCCTTTGTGCGCTGGCAGGCCAAGCGCCTCGCTGAGCTGGAGCCGGGCCGTCTCTGGGCGCAGGCGATGCAGGACACGCGCTCGCTGGCGGAAATCCGCCGCATCCAGCGCTGAACGCCGATTTCTGTATACAAGGCACGGCAAAGGCGCTGCAAACCCTTGCTGGGCATGTAAACTGGGCGCGACCCAGGGGGCGCATTGCAGCCGATGCCGCTGCCCGGGGCTTGCAACGTACCGAACGGACCGACTTTCATGCCCATTGCCAACGGAGACAAAAAACCTGGACTCAACCACTCGCCGCTGACCCAGCAGCTGGTGGAGGCCTTGCGCGAGAAGATCATGTCTGGCGAACTCGCCTCGGGGGAGCGGCTGGTGGAGGAGCGTCTGTCCGAGGAGTTTTCGGTCTCGCGCATGCCTGTGCGCGAGGCCCTGCGCCAATTGGCTGCCAGTGGCCTGGTGATCATCGAGCCCCGGCGTGGTGCCTCGGTGGCCAAGTTCCATGGCGATCTGCTGCGCGAGCTGGTGGAGGTGCGCGCCACCTTGGAGGCGCTCAATGCGCGCCTGGCCGCCAAGCGCCATGACCCCGAGCAGATTGCCGCGCTGGAGGCCTTGCTGGCCGAGGGCACCAAGAACGCCCATTCGGGCGATGGCGATGTGCTGGCCGTGCTGAACCAGAAGTTCCACCTGGCGCTGGGCAAGATCGCCGCCAACTCCGTGCTGCAAGAGGTGATGCTGTCCTTGCGCGACCGCACCGAAGTGCTGTTTGCGCCCCGCAGCCAGGCGCGTGCGCCCCAGAACTGGGAAGAGCATGCGGCCATCCTGCGCGCCGTCATCAAGGGCGATCCGGAGCTGGCCGGCTTGCTGGCCGCGCGCCATATCTACAACGCGGCCGGCATCGAGCCCTGAGCTCCGCCGTTACGACTTGCTGGCCAGGTAGTTCTGGTAGGCCAGGCCCGCCAGCGCAATATCCTCCAAACCCACGCCCACGGCCTTGTACAGCCGGATGCCCGGCTGCGCGCTGACGGCATAGCGGCCGCTGACGATATCGCCCAGCTCCACCAGCTTGCCCGCCAGCGACAAGCCCGGGTCCGCCAGCACCAGGTCGCCCGCTTCGCTGGTCGCCTGCTTTTTCCATTCCACCGCAATCAGCTGCGCGCGCGCCAGCAAGGCATCGTCGAGCTCGCGGGTGTGGGGCAGGCTGGAGCCAATGGCTGCGACCAGCGCATGGGGGGCGACATGCTCTCCGTTGAACAGCGGCTCCTTGGCGCGTGAGGCGGTGACGATGATGTCGGCCTCGCCCACGCCCTGGGTGTGCGCCACGCGGCGGATCTGCGCTTCGGGCAAACCGGTCAGCTGCGCCAGGCGTGCTTCCAACCCTTCGGGTGCATAAGGGTCAAACACATCGATGCGCTGCAGCCCGAAGTGCTGCACCATCTGCTGCGCATGGGCCAGGCCTTGTACGCCGGCGCCGCACAGGAACAGATGGCGCGCATGGGCGGGTGCCAGATGCTGGGCCACCAGCACCGTGGTGGCGGCGGTGCGCAGCCGTGTGATGGCATTGGCATCCAAGGTGGCCAGCGGCGCGCCGGTCTCGGTGGAGAACAGCAGGATGACAAAGTTGAACTGGCCGGCAATGGTGGTGTAGACCTTGGCGCCGGTGACGCCTTGCGCGGGGATGACAGCCCCCAGGGTGGAGAGCTTGACGCCCCCGGCATCGGTGCGCTTGCGCGCTTGCATGGCCGCCTCGCCCGCGCCAAAGGCGGCAAAGGCGCTGTGCATGGCCTGCAGGGCTTGGTCGGTGGACACCAGGGTGTCCACCATGGCATCGGTGATGTGCAGCATGGTGTGTGGTGGAGTGGGGTGGAAATCAGAGCCAGACGCGCAGCAGGATGATGCAGGCGCTGACGGCGGCGGTGCCCAGCAGCCAGCGGCGGATGGTGGCCTTGGAGATATGGCGGGCCAGGCGGTTGGAAGCCAGAAAGCCGCCCAGCATCCAAGGCAGCAGCACCAGGCTGAGCAGCCATTGGCCGCTGCCCATGCGGCCCACCCAGGCAAGCGCTGTGAGCGAGACGATGGTGCCGGCAAAAAAGACCACGCCCAGGGTGGAGCGCATCGTCGCCGGCGCCAGGTGCTGCATCGCAATCGCAAACGGCGGGCCGCCCGCGGCGGTGATGGTGCCCATGATGCCGCTGGCCACACCGGCAATCGACAGGTTGGTGGTGCTGGGCTGAACGCGCCAGCCCATGGTGCTGAGGCTGACGGCGGCCAGGATCAGCACGGCAAACAGAATGGACAGCGCATGGGCGCTGAACAGCACCAGCAGCCCGGCGGCGGCGCACGTGCCGATGACCCGGCCCACCAAGGTGGCGGCAGCGACCTGGCGGTTGAGGGCCTCGCGCTCACGCAGATACGCCAGCAAGGCCAGCGGTGCACCCACGGCCAGCAAGGGGCCGGGCACCAGTTCGGGGAAGAAGATCGCCGCTAACGGCGCGCAGAACATCGCATAGCCCAGGCCGCCCACGCCCTGCATGGCGGCACCGGCGAGCACCATCAGCCCCATGGCCAGGTAGCGGCCCCAGGAGAGGTGCTCGGCCATCGCTGCCCAGGCGCTCATGGCCGGGGCACCCAGCTGACCTTGATGTCGCCGTTGACAAAGGTCTGGCAGGCCAGGCGGTGGCCGGCGGCAAACTCTTCATCGCTGAAATGCTTGCGCTCCTTGGCCTTGATCGCATCGGTGTGGGCCAGGCCTTCTTCAATGCGGCATTTGCAGGTGCCGCACAGGCCGCCGCCGCATTTGAAAGGGATGCCGCCTTTCTCGCGCAGCGATACGCGCAGCAGGTTGCTGTTTTCCGGGGCTTCGACGGTTTTGTTGTCGTTGCTGACAAAGGTGATGGTGGGCATACGGGGCAATCAGGCGGCAGAAGGGGCGGGGAGGGGTGCTGCTGTCAGGGTGGCATCAAGCGCGCCGAACTGGCACAGGTGCTGCAGCTCCTGGCGGGCTTGCTCCAGCGAATCAAAGCGCTCCAGAAACTTGGACGGCACCCGGTTGGTGGTGCCGCCAGGGCCTTCTTCGATCACCTGCACCTTGGTTTCGCGCAGCAGCTCGCCCACGGCAAAGTGGGCCAGCAGGCGGCCGCAGAAGTGGTAGTCCCAGGCTTCGCACAGCGCAATGTCGGCATTGGGCTGGGTGCGGTACTGGCCGGGCTTGCTGGTCAAGATCACAAACATGGGCATTCCTCAGACTGCGGGGGTGGCTGGCGCCGTGCCTGCGGCTTGGGTGGCGCTGGCGGGGCTGGCCGGCAGCGGTACTTGTTCCAGCTCCAGGTCGTGCTCGGGCCAGAGCTGGCAGACCAGGCGAAAGCCCTCGTCCAGATGCGCGCCCAACTGCTTCTTTTCTTTCCAGTTCGGCGCCGGCAGGTGCTCAGCCCCCGCCAGCACCTTGCAGGCGCAGGTGGCGCATTTGCCCATGCCGCACTGGTAGGCCAGGTGGGGAAAGGGGAACTGCTTGATCCCCGCGCGTACCACCAGGTTGGCGCCGCTCTTGACCTCGCCTTGGAAGGTCTGGCCGTTCTTGTGAAAGGTGATCTGGGGCATGGCATCCTCCGCATTGCAATTACGTATACTGTATACAAACAGATGTTGTGGATGTATTAGGGATAACGTGATGCAGGGGGATTTTGGGTTGGGTTGTGGCACTGGGAAATACAGAATTATCAAGGCCTTGTTACTGTGAAATAGCGATGCTGTCTTATGGGTGTCGGTGCAGATAGGGGTAAGCACTGAGGGTGGAGGTGGTGCGAAAACATTGACCATGTTTTCTGTATACAGTATTCTAACTCCGTCGCTTGGATCGGTTTGACTTGGCGACACCCCAACATTTCAGAGGAACCCGCCATGACCCAAACACTGATGAACCGCGACGAATTTCGCGCTGCGCTTGAGAATGCGATCAAGGGCAAAAGCGCCAACAAGGCCCCTTTCAGCGTGGCCTGGGCCACCGGCCGCCTGAGCCGTGAGCACCTGGCGCGCTGGGCCGAGAACCACTACCACTATGTGGGCCCGTTTGCCGACTACCTGGCCTATCTGTACGCCCGCACGCCAGACCATATGACGGAGGCCAAGGACTTCCTGCTGGCCAATATGTATGAGGAAGAGATTGGTGGCGACCGCCACACCGATCTGCTGATCCGCTTTGCCGAGGCCTGCGGCACGACGCGTGAGCGCGTGGTCGACCCTAACAACATGTCGCCCACCACGCGTGGCCTGCAGGCCTGGTGCTATTCGATTGCGATGCGCGAAGACCCGGTGGTCGCGGTGGCTGGCCTGGTCGTGGGCCTGGAGTCACAGGTGCCGTCGATCTACCGCAAGCAGACGCCCACCTTGCGTGACAAGTACGGCTTCACCGATGAAGAGGTCGAGTTCTTTGACCTGCACATCGTCTCTGACGAAATCCATGGCGAGCGCGGCTACCAGATCGTGCTGGAGCATGCCAACACGCCCGAGCTGCAAGCCAAGTGCCTGCGCATCTGCGAGATCGGTGCCCAGATGCGCCTGCTCTACACCACGGCGCTCTACCACGACTACGTGGCCAAGGACCTGCAGATCTCGCAGGAAGAGCTGCTGGCCGCCTGAGCCTTGCTGCACCCCCTTGCCCCGCGCAGCGGCGCGCCCCTGACGGCCGCCGCTGTGACCGACCCCTCACCTCTCCAAGACCTCTCCACCATGGCTGACACCGTGCAAACGTTTCTGAACTATATCGACGGCGCCTGGGTGCCCTGCCTGCTGGGCAGCACCTTTGACAACCTCAACCCCGCCGATACCCGCGATGTGGTGGGGCGTTTTCAGGCATCGGGCCCGGCTGACGCCGAGGCGGCCGTGCAGGCGGCGCAAAAAGCCTTTGATGGCTGGCGCAAGCTGGCCATTGGCAAGCGCGCCAAGATCCTCAACGATGCGGCCAGCTACCTGGAACAGAACGTGGAGCAGTTTGCGCAGGAGCTGACCCGTGAGGAGGGCAAGCAGCTGAGCCAGGCGCGCGACGAGTTTCTGCGCAGCGCGCAAACCTTTCGTTTTTATGCCACCGAAGGCCAGACCTTGGGCGGCGAGACCTACCCACAGGACGATGCCAACCTGCATGTGTTCAGCCACCGTGAGCCGCTGGGTGTGGTGACGGTGATCTCACCCTGGAACTTTCCCGCCTCCATCCCGGCGCGCAAGCTGGCGCCTGCGCTGATCACCGGCAACACGGTGGTGTTCAAGCCCTCGTCGGATGCGCCGCTGTCGGGCCTGCGCCTGGTCGAGGCGCTGGAGAAGGCGGGCGTGCCCGCAGGCGTGGTCAACTGCGTCACCGGCCGCGCGGGCGAGGTGGGGCCGGTGATCACCAATTCGCAGGCCATCCGCGCGATCTCGTTCACCGGCTCGACGACGGCCGGCACCCAGATCCACCGCACCGTGCACCTCTCCACCCGCTTGCAGATGGAGCTGGGCGGCAAGAACCCGCTGATCGTGATGGAGGACGCCGACCTCAACCTGGCGGTGGACTTGGCGATCAAGGGCGGCTTCTCGCTGACCGGCCAGGCCTGCACGGGCACCAGCCGCATCCTGGTGGTGCCCAGCGTGAAGGCGGCCTTTACCGACAAGCTGCTGACGCGCGTGTCCCAGCTCAAGATCGGCAACGGCATGGCCCCGGGCATGGACCTGGGCCCCTTGGCGACGGAAAAGCAGCTGCAGACCGTGCAGCGCTACATCGACATCGGCAAGAGCGAGGCGCGCTGGCTGTGCGGTGGCGAGCGGCTGACCGGTGGCGAGTTCGACCATGGCTACTACCTGTCGCCCGCAGTCTTTACCGATGTGAAGAACAGCATGCGCATCGCGCAGGAAGAGATCTTCGGCCCGGTGCTGGCGATCATCGAGGTGGCCGATTTTGACGACGCGCTGCGCCAGGCCAACGACTCGCAGTACGGGCTGTCTGCCAGCATCGTCACGATGAACCCGCGCTACATGCATGTGTTCACCAACGAGATCCAGGCGGGCACCGTCAAGATCAACCGCACGACCACCGGCAACCTGGTCAACGCCCCCTTTGGCGGGCTGAAGAACTCCAGCACCTCCACCTTCCGCGAATCGGGCCGCGCCGGCCTGGAATTTTTTACCCAGATCAAGACCGTCTACCGCGGTATCTGACCCCTGACAGCAAGAGGAAACACGATGAAAAGCGCACTGAAACTGGAACTGGCGGAAGCCCGTGTGATGTCCCTGGCCGCGCTGGCCAAGGCCAAGGAAATTGGCGTGACCGAGACGGTCTGCATCACCGACGAAGGCGGCTTTCCGCTGGTGCTCGAACGCATGGATGGCGCCCGCGTCACCGGCCCGCAGATCGCCTGGAACAAGGCCTTCACGGCCGCAGGGCACAAGCGCTCCACGCACCTGTTCAACACCTTGCCCAATGGGCCGGCGCTGCCGGGCAACGAGGCCTTTGGCATCCAGTGGAGCTTTGAGGGCAAGTTTGCGGTCTTCGTGGGTGGCTACCCCATCGTCGTCAACGGCGAGGTGATTGGCGGCGTGGGCCTGTCGGGCGGCAATGGCGAGCAGGACACCGCCTGTGGCGTGGCCGCCTTGCAAGCCTTGAAAGACCACCTGGGCGCCGCAGCCGATGTGCTGGTGCAGGCCGACATCAAGAAATAAGCGCCAGGGACAACCGAGCTGAGGTCTGCGATGAACTACCGCGTACAGTGGCTGCAGACGCAGCAATCGTTTGACGTGGGTGCCGATGAATCGGTGCTCGACGCCGCCACCCGCCAGGGCGTGGCGCTGCCCCATGACTGCACTTTCGGCGGCTGCGGCACCTGCCGCATGAAGGTGGAAGCGGGCGCGTTTGCCTATGCCGATGGCGAGCTGCCGCTGGCCATGAGCGAGGAAGAACATGCCCAGGGCTATGCGCTGGCCTGCCAGGCCCGGGCGCAGTCGGATCTGGTCATCAGCATCGCGACGGGGCCGGACAGCTCCGCAGCCACCCGGGTGCAGGCCACTGTGGCCGAGCTGCGCATGCACACGCCCGATATCTACCACCTGGCGCTGGACCTGCCCGAGGACCACGGCCTGCGCTATGTGCCTGGCCAGTACCTGAACATCTGCCTGCCCGGCGGCGAGCACCGCAGCTTCTCGATGGCCACGCCGCCGCAGGGCCGGCGCATCAGCCTGCAGATCCGCAAGATTGCCGGCGGGCGCTTTACCGATGGCCTGCTGGCGACGATGGCGGTAGGCGATGTGCTGGATGTGGAGCTGCCCCATGGCAGCTTTTACTACCGCGCGCAGGACTACCAGCCGATGGTGTTTGCCGCCACCGGCACCGGCTTTGCGCCGATCAAGGCGATCCTGGAATCGCTGCTGGGCGATGCGGATTGCCCGCCGATCCATTTCTACTGGGGCATGCGCAGCGAGGCAGATCTGTACCTGCTCGACGAGATCGCGGCCTGGGCCGGGCAGTTGTATGAATTCACGTTTGTGCCGGTGCTCTCGCGCCCGTCCGATAGCTGGACCGGCCGGCGCGGCTATGTGCAGGACGCCATTGCCGAGGACTTCGAGGACCTGTCCGAGCATTCGATCTATCTGTGTGGCTCGCCCCATATGATTGCCGATGCCAAGGCGCTGATGGCCCTGTCGGGGGCGGCGCTGGACAAGATCTACAGCGACAGCTTCATCTTCCAGAACGAAGCGGCCGCTGTGGCCGAACTGAGCGAGCAACACTAAGCCGAGCTAAGGAACAACACCATGGATCTGGGATTGACGGGCAAGGCAGCGCTGGTCTGGGGCGGCAGCAAGGGCATGGGCTATGCAGCGGCGCGCCAGCTGGCGCTGGAAGGGGTGGACGTGGTGATCGCCGCGCGCACCGAAAGCAGCTTGCAGGCGGCGGCGCAGGCCTTGTCGGCCGAGTGTGGCCGCCCGGTGCGCTATGTGGTGGCTGACATCACCAAGAAGGCGGGCCGCGAAGCCGCGCTGGCTGCCTGCCCGCAGCCGGACATTCTGGTCAACAACTCCGACGGCTACCCGCCGGGTGACTTCCGAGACTGGAGCGACGAGACCTGGCACGAGGCGCTGGACATGATGATGGTCGGCCCCATCGACATGATGCGCCGCGTGGTCGATGGCATGCAGCAGCGCGGCTACGGGCGCATCATCAATATCGTCTCGCGCAGCGTCAAGGCGGCGCATGCCGAGCTGGGGCTGTCCAATGGCGCGCGCTCGGGCCTGGTCGGCTTTGTGGCTGGGCTGGCGCGCCAGACGGTGCGCCACAACGTCACCATCAACAATGTGCTGCCCGGCGCGTTCGACACCGATGCACAGGCCCGCCACATCGACAAGCTCGCCCAGCAAAGCGGGCGCTCGCCGGCCCAGGTGCGCCAAAGCCGCGAGGCCGCCAACCCCGCCGGCCGCTTTGGCCGGCCCCAGGAGGTGGGCGCACTCATCGCCTACCTGGCGTCGCAGCACACCGGCTATGTAACCGGGCAGAGCTGGCTGATCGACGGCGGCGAGTACCCGGGCACCTATTGATCACCTATGGAGGACCGCTTGCAGCGCGCGCAGGTTTTGCATGGCCTGGATGGGCACAAAACCTGCGCCGCCGCCTGCGCCTGAAAGCCCACGCAAGGTGTGCAGCTGCTTACTTGGTGATGGGCTTGATTCGTTATACTTGCAGTCTTGCCTTGGGTGATCCAGGGCGTTTTGCTTTTTACCGGTGCAGCTGCTGATGGCGGGTCTGCACTTTTTTCTGCGCCAGCCTCTGTTTATGACCGAACCGACCCTCCCCACCTCTTCTGATGCTTCCGCACCGGCACCAGCTGCGGCAGCGCCCGCAGCGGGCGGTGATACGCGTCGCCAGCCCAAGCAAGAGCGCCGCGAGCGCCCTGCAGGCCAAGCGCCGGTGCTGAACTCGGCCATGGCCGATGCGTTGCGCGCGGCCACCAAGGGCCATGCGCTGGAAGTGGCAGCTGCGCCTGCCCCGGTCGAGGCCGACGCCGCGCCGGTGCAACGCCAGGCACGCAGCGAGCGCCCCGCCCGCAGCGGCCAGACCCCCCGCCGCAGCAACAAGCCCGGCAACGGCGCACGCCGCGAAGGCCAGGGTGCTGGCGGCCGTGGCCCGCGCCGTGACGGTGGCCAGGCCACCCCTGCAGCGCCCAAGGCGCCTCCGCGTCCCCGCCACCCGGTGGTGGAAAAGCTCGCAGGTTTGTACCCCGCTCTGTTTGGCGACCAGCCGCTGCCGCTCAAGCGCGGTGTGTTCCAGGACCTGATGGCCGCCCACCCCGACGCGTTCGAGAAGGGCGAGCTGAAGGTGGCCCTGGGCCTGCATACCCGCTCGACCCGCTACCTGAACGCCGTGGCAATGGGCCAGCCCCGCCATGACCTGCAGGGCCAGGTGGTCGAGGCGATGGCGCCTGAGCATGTGTTCCATGCGCTGGTGGAGTCCTTCCGCCGCCGCAAGCCGCGCGACGGCGAAGACCTGCAGCTCAAGCTGCGCCGCCGCATCGGCATGGCCTATATTGCATCGGACCTGAGCCGCGACGACTTCCTGGCCAAGGTCCAGGTCAAGGATGAAGCAACCCAGGCGATGCTCGCTGCTGCCATGCAGGAAGTGGCCGAGTTCGACGCCAAGGCCGAGGCTCTGGCGACCGCCCATGCCGCCAGCGGCAAGAGCGTGGCCGAGTTTGCCGACATGTACGGCATGCACCCCGCTGCGGTCGAGCGCCACCTGCACCGCGCCGCCCAGGCCAAGGCGATTGCTGCACGCCCTGCCGCTGCCCCTGCGGCCCCCGAAGCGGCGGACGAGGACGAGGTGGCCGAGCCGGCCGCCGCCAAGGCCGACGACAGCGCTGCTGCTGAATAAACCCGGCCTTCGCCCAGTAAAAAGCTGCCCGCGCTCTAAAAGCGTGGACAGCTTTTTTTATGCCCTGGCTTGATCGCCGATCAGCCGCTGCTTACACTGACTGTCTGAGACCTGGCAAGGAGACCGCCATGAAGCCCGATACCACCACAAGCACCACCAAGCGCCGCTGGCTGCGCAAGTTCTGGGGCGCGGTCTGTGTGATTGCGGGCCTGGCCAGCATTGCCGCCGGGCTGGAGACGGCGCTGATGGACTGAGCGCCGTTTGGTATTTAAGAAGCAGCCAAGGCCTTTTCAATAGCCGCTGCCAGCTTGGCGGGTTTGGTCATCGGTGCAAAGCGCTGCACCGTGCGGCCATCGCGCGCCACCAAAAACTTGGTGAAGTTCCACAGAATCCGCCCACCCAGGATGCCCGGCGCCTGCGCCTTGAGCCAGGCAAACAAGGGGTCGGTGTGCGGGCCGTTCACTTCCACCTTGGCCAGGCTGGGAAAGCTGGTCTGGTAGTTCAGCTCGCAAAACTGCGCAATCTCGGCATTGCTGCCCGATGCCTGCGCACCAAACTGGTTGCACGGCACCCCCAGCACCTGCAGGCCCTGGGCGCCGTATTGCTGCTGCAAGGCCTCCAGCCCCTTGAGCTGCGGTGTGAAACCGCAGGCCGTGGCCGTGTTGACCACCAGCACCACCTGGCCGGCATAGCGCGACAGCGGCAGCGGCTGGGCGCTGGCATCGTGGAGAACAAAGTCCTGGATCGTGTGCGGGGTTGCGGGCATGGTGGCTATCTTAGTCGCTAACCCACCGTCATACCATTCAGGGCAGTCGCGACTCCAGCGCCGCGATCAGCGAGGCCGACAGCACCAGCGCGCCGCCCAGCAGCAGGCGGCCCGAGAGCACCGTGCCCTCGATCAGCACATTGGACGCGCTGGCAAACACCACCTCGGACAGCATCACCACTGCAGCGGTGGTGGCGGCCAGGCGCGAGGCTCCGTATTGCAAGGTCCAGTTGCTCAGCATGATCAGCACGGCGACGACCAGCACCATCAGCGGCCAGCCCCAGGCGATATCGGGAATGGCCGGCATGCGGCCCAGGTAGATGCCCAGCACCGACATGGCACCGGCGGCGACCAGGCCGCCAAAGAACATGGCCAGCATGCGCGCCTCACCCGGCACGCGGTACTGGCTGCGCAACACCACATTGGTGCCGGCAAAGGTGAAGCCGCCGACAATCGCCAGCGCATCGGGCAGCGAGAGATTGGCCGTCAGGCTCTGCCAGGTGGCGCCGGCCGGAATCATCACGATCAGCACGCCGCTGAAGGCCAGCACCAGGCGCAGTATCGAATACTTGTTGGGCTTTTCACCCAGAAAGTACCAGGCCAGCAGCACCGACCAGGCGGGCATCAGATAGAACAGCAGCACGACGCGCACCACATCGCCAGTGGTGGCAGCCCAGTTGAACAACACATTCGTGCTGCCCGAGGTAAAGGCCAGCAGCAGCAACAGCGGATGGCGCCGGGCAATGGCCGCCGCCGCCGGCTTGACCAGCAGCAGTCCGCAAAACAGGATCAGGTAGACCAGGGCCGTGCCCAGCACCGGATGCACCCCCAGGGCCTGCAACTGGCGGAACGGCCACCAGATCGTGCCCCAGATCAGGGCGTTGGTCATCAGGGCTAAAAAGGGCAGCGCGGTGAGCATGGGGCGAGGGGACGCAGCGCCTGTTGTCTGCAGGCGCTGTCAGTTTTCTAGTTTTGGGTGGTGCAGAAAGGGCGGCTGGGCTTGGCGCTGGGCCCACCGCCTGGGGCCATCAGTGGTGGTGGTCGTGGCGGGCAATGTCCAGCAGCCGTTGGACTTCCTGCGGATGCTGTTTGCAATTATGCCGGTGCCACAGCAGGATGCACCACATGATGCCGGCCACCAGCAGGCCAAAGCAGGTAATGGCGCCATAGGCCGACATGCCAAAGCGGGTGAACATGCTGTAGACGACGCCCAGGCCCAGGATGCAGGCCTGCTCGTTGAAGTTCTGCACGGCAATCGAGCGGCCCGAACCCATCAGGTTGTGGCCCCGGTGCTGCAGCAAGGCATTCATCGGCACCACCAGAAAGCCGCCCAGGCCCCCTAGCACGACCAGAAAAGGCACCGCCAGCCAGATGCTGTGGATAAAGTTCATGCACACCACCAAGAGGCCCATCGCAATGCCCAGCGGGATCACGCGCGTGGCGCCATCGAGCTTCATGCGCATCGAGGCCAGAATGGCGCCGACTGCCGTGCCGATGGCAACCACGCCAACCAGCGCCGAAGCCTTGGTGGTGCTGTAGCCCAGCGCCACCGCGCTCCAGGCCAGCACGATGTAGCGCAGATTGCCCGAGACACCCCAGAACAGGGTGGTGGTCGACAGCGAGATCTGGCCGAGCTTGTCGCGCCACAGGCGGCTGTTGCAGCGCCAGAAGTCGGGCAGCAGGTCCATCACATTGGAGAACATGCTGCGGTCCATGTCCTGGCGCAGCGGCACCAGCTGGGTATTGGTGCGCGGGATGCGGGTGTTGAACCAGGCAGCGCCGGCATACAGCAGGCCGATCACGCAGATCGCCGCTTCGGACGGGGTGTCGATGGGGGTGTCGATCAGCGGCAGATCAAAGGACAGCAGCCAGCCCGAGACCTGGGGACCCACCAGCTGGCCGCCCAGCAGCACGCCCAGAATGATCGAGGTAATCGTCAGCCCCTCGATCCAGCCATTGGCCCGCACCAGCTGGCTGGCTGGCAGCAGCTCGGTGAGGATGCCGTACTTGGCCGGTGAATAGGCCGCTGCGCCCAGGCCGACGACGGCATAGGCGAGCAATGGATGGTGGCCAAACAGCATCAGCAGGCAGCCGACGACCTTGATGGCATTGCTGATGAACATCACCTGCCCCTTGGGGTAGGCATCGGCAAATGCACCCACAAACGGTGCCAGGATCACGTAGAACAGCGCGAACATGGGCACCAGGGCGGCACGCTGCCACTCGGCGGCCCCTGCGCTGATCAGCAGATCGACGGCAACGACAAACAGGGCGTTGTCGGCCAGCGAGCTGAAAAACTGCGCCGACATGATGGTGTAGAAACCGCGCTTCATTCGTTGGAGAGGCTAATAAGGGATGCTAATGGCGCGAGAAATTTGTAAGCTGCGTGTAGGGAGTCGAGGTTATAGCACGCAGGGGCGAAAGCACGGTGCCAGAATACTAGGGGTTTTTCATCATCTTGTTGTGAGTATTCGCCATGCCGCGCCCCATTCTAGCCACCATTCATACCGCTGCCTTGCAACATAACCTGGCACGCGCGCGTCAAGCGGCGCAAGACGCCAAGCTGTGGTGTGTGGTGAAAGCAAACGCTTACGGGCATGGTATCGAGCAGGTGTTTGACGGCATGCGCGCCGCCGACGGCTTTGCGCTGCTGGAGCCGTCTGAGGCCCAGCGCATCCGCGATCTGGGCTGGCGCGGCCCTATCTTGTTGCTGGAAGGCGTCTTTGATGCGCGCGACCTGGAGCTGTGCTCGCGCCTGAACCTTTGGCACACGGTGCACTGCGACCAGCAGATCGACTGGCTGGCAGCCCACAAGACCCAGCAACCGCACCGCGTGTTCCTGAAGATGAACTCCGGCATGAACCGCCTGGGCTTCACCGCCGAGCGCTACCGCTCGGCCTGGGCGCGGCTCAATGCGCTGCCCCAGGTGGACGAGATCTCCTTCATCACCCATTTCAGCGATGCCGATACGGCCAAGGGCATTGGCGCGGCACTGGCGCTGTTCAACCAGACCACCTTGGACCTGCCAGGCGAGCGCAGCATCTGCAACAGCGCCGCGATGCTGCGCAACCCCCATATGTCCGCCAGCGAGCGCGGCGACTGGGTACGCGGCGGCATCCTGCTCTATGGCAGCGCGCCCGATTACCCACTGCAAACCGCAGACGACTGGGGCCTGCAGCCCACGATGACCTTGTCGGCCAAGGTCATCGGCGTGCAGGAGCTGCAGCCCGGCGACACCGTTGGCTACGGCTCGGCCTTTACTGCCGACAAGCCCATGCGCATCGGCGTCGTCGCCTGCGGCTATGCCGACGGCTACCCCCGCCACTGCGGCAACGGCACCCCCGTGCTGGTCGACGGCCAGCGCTCGCGCCTGATCGGCCGCGTCAGCATGGACATGGTCACCGTCGACCTAACCGACAACCCCCAAGCCGGCTGGGGCAGCGAGGTCACTCTCTGGGGCCGCGCCGCCAATGGCACGGTGCTCTCCATCGACGAAGTGGCCCAGGCCGCTGGCACCGTAGGCTACGAGCTGATGTGCGCGGTGGCGCCTCGCGTGCCAGTGGTGGTGGATGGGCACTGAGCTGCCTTAAATATAGGCAGATCTTCCAAGGGCTGGGATGGGAGGGCGTTGCGCCATCGCTTCTGAAGGTTTCAGCCAGCCCCGCAGGCTTTAAAGAAATGCCTGCCTTTGCAGCCTGAGCGCGTCGCGGTCAATGCTGGCTGCGAGCTGTTCCATATCCACCGGGCTGACGCCCTGCGTCTGAAAATGCACAGCCCATTGATCGACGACCGCAGCCACCTGCTTAACCAGCGCCAGGGCGCGTGGCCTTTTGAGGCCGTATTCATTGATCTGGCTGAGGGCGTTCTCCAGACTGGATTCGGCCCCCATGGTCCCCACACTGAGGGCTTGGTAGCCCAGGTTCTGCAGGCTCGGCACCACGTCATAGGCGGGGCTGAGGTCGTAGTAGTTATCAGCCAGGTTGAGGCTGAGACTGTGGTTGCGCTCATGGTCGTCGGTGTTGTCCATGAGGATGTTGAAGACTAGGCGCTTGAACAACTCCTCGCGCATGGCGGCTTGTCGCTCGGGATGGCCCAGGCGCAGCAGGATGCTTGCCAGGGCGCTGTAGCCCATCTCCAGCCCCGCAGCGCGCAAGGCCGTGTGAGCCGATTGGCAGTGCACGCGGAAAGGGCCGACGCGGTCAAAACGTTCGACGGTGAGTGCGTGTCGTGCTTTGCCATAGCGCGGTGGCAGAGGCAGTACCGCCGTATTGGCGGTGTACATGCCGGCCTGTGTGGCCAGCCTCATCGTCGCGTGTTCAATCAGCGGCGTGTCCACGGCATCATCCAACTCGCTGAACTTGATGACGCAAGGGCCGTTGTCGGTCTGCAGCAAGGCTTTGGGCCGGGCGCCACCCAAGGTGACGCCGGGCTGGATCAGGCGCTGTATCTCAGGGGTGATGGGGGCCTGGGTCTGCACATCTTCCACAGCGGCAGCGAGTTGCGCCAAGTCCTTCAGCTGTGGATACGGTCCGATGTAGCGCGGCAGGTAATGTTCGGCCGAGGTGGAGATGCCCAGCGCGCCAAAGCGGTCATCACCGGCAAAGAGCAGCATCTCCAGAATCGATAAGCGTGCAGGCCGGTCGATGTGGCGGATGATGCGCTCGCCCCAGCGGTCAGGCCGGGCATCGTCAATGGCGCCGGGCGCCGTGTGCTTTTCGTCATTGCTGAAGAGCTGGCCTTGTACCAAAGGCAGGTCCTGGCTGAGCGCAAAGTTCCACCAATCTGGCGCATAGCTGAACGTGGCGCAATCCGCCACCAACTGCGAAAGACTGACCGTGCCCGCCAAGGTAGGCGCCGCCGGGTTGACCATGGCCCAAACATAGAGCTGGTCTTGCGGCACATAGGTGCGTGCAGAGACGGAGGGGAAGGCGGGGGTGGTCATGGTTTCTGGGGAGGCTTCTTGGCCATGAGCGCGGCAAGTCCCGGGGCTGCACTTGTCCATTCCTGGCGTGCCTCGTTCAACAGGCCAGGAATGATGGAGGCCAGGTCGGATTCCTGGCTGGGGTACACGGCACTATCCGCGTTGGTCTTTGGCGGCACAGGACTGTTTGGCTGGGGCGCTTTGGGTTTGCGTTGAGCTTTTGCCTTGGCGACCTCCCGCTCCAGCGCCGTATGGTCGTTCTGCGGCGCAATCAGCTCGGCCAAATCGCCCTTGGGATTGATCAGCCACATGCACATCACATAGGAGGCCATTGCCACCGACGGATCACCCCGCTCGATCCGCGCCATCGTGGGCTGCGAAATGCCCAGGCGCTTGGCCCATTGCGCCTGCGACTCTCCCCGGCGCTTACGGGCGATCGCAATGTTCTGCGCCAGCTTTTCGATCTGCTGCAGAACGGCTTGCGGGTAGTCAGAGGGCGGTGTGTTTTGGCGAGGCATTCATAGATATTAGTCTTTTACGAGAAAAAAGCAAATCTATGAATTAGTTCGACTTCTACATGCATGGAATACGGCCAATTTCTGCTTGCTAGATGTTTAAAGCAACATAGATATCATCATTTACGCATATTTCATTCATCTATAAATAATTCGGTGGGGCTACATCATGCCTCACTGCTTTTCCTCCAGAGAGCCGCATGATCTCGGGTGGCACATCCAGCAAGCTGTTCTCTAGGAAGTAGCCAGTGGGCTGCCCAAAAAATAGGCAGTCTTTAACTCACGGGTTTACCCTGATGTCTGCAGGGTTTGTGCAGGCCGTGTGCAATTAGCGTACAGTTTTGTACGTTTAATGCTTTTGCCTCCTTACCATGACCTCCAAAGAACGCCAACCCCGCAGCGATGCGCTGGCCCATCGCAGCCAGTTGCTCGATGCGGCTCTGCATGTGTTTACCGAGCAGGGGGTGACGGTGGCTTTGGATGTGGTGGCAGAGCGGGCGGGGGTGAGCCGCACGACGCTGTACCGCAATTTTGCGGACCGTTCCGAGCTGCTGCGGGCCTTGCTGATCCATATCCTGGAGCGGCTGGCCGCCAAGGCCCAGGCCTTGAGCGAGACGGGCGATGCCGATGCGCTGTTCGAGTTTCTGCGCCTGTGGGCACATGACTCGGTGCTGACCGTGCCGCTGACCGATTACTGGCGTTCGCTGCCGCTCGATGACCCCTTGGTCGTCGATCTGCGCGCGCGCCTGTTGGCACTGGTGACGCCCTTGTTGCTGCAAGCCAAGGCGGCAGGGCGCTGCCGGGAGGACCTGCAGGGCGCCGATTTGCTGCTGATCGTGGGCATGTTCAGCGCGGCGCGGCGGGGCCGCACACCGGCCGAGCGCCTGCAGCTGAGTGACCGCGCCTGGCAGCTGATCACCGAGGGCCTGCGCGTGGATGCGAGGGAGGCGGTATGAACGCACCCGCCTTTCGCTACGTCGAGCAACCCCCGGATTGGGAGACGCATGAGCGTCCCGTGCTGCCGGGCTCGCCCGCGCGGCTGCAGCACACGCTGCCCCGGCGCATTGCCTACATCATGGTGGGCCTGTTTGTCGGTCTGGTCGGCGGTCTGGGTAATGGCCTGGTCACGGCCAATCTGACCTCGATCCAGGGCCAGCTGGGCCTGACGGCGGTTGAAGCAGCCTGGCTGCCTGCGGCCTATGTGATGGTCAATGTGACGGCCAACCTGCTGGTCTTCAAAAGCCGCCAGCAGCTGGGCCTGCGGGTGTTTGCCGAATGGGGCCTGGGCATCTATGCGCTGCTGGCGCTGCTGCACGTGTTTGTCGAGGGCTACACCATGTCCATCGTGGTGCGAGCGGTCGCCGGTTTTGCCGGAGCCACCACCACCTCGCTGGCCGTCATGTATGTGATGCAGGGCTTTCCGGCCTCCAAGGTGCCCTCGGCCTTCATCCTGGGCATGAACATGTCCTCGATCGCCGTGCCACTGGCCTGGGTGCTTTCGCCCTCGCTGGTCAACGTCAACCCCTGGCCCCATCTGTATGCGTTCGAGGCAGGCCTGGCGCTGATGGCCTTTGCCGCCGTGGTAGTGCTCAAGCTGCCACGGGGCCTGCAGATCCATGTGTTCGAGCCGCTGGACTTTGTGACCTTTCTGCTGGTCGCGCCTGCGGTGGGCCTGCTGTGTGCGGTGCTGGCCCAGGGCGTCAATGCCTGGTGGTTCAATGCCCCCTGGCTGGCCTATGCGCTGATCGCCTCGGTGGTGCTGTTTGCGCTGGCGGCACTGCTGGAATACAGCCGCCGCACGCCGCTGATCCAGCTGCGCTGGCTGATGCACCCCACGACGCTGACCTTCATGGCGGGCGCCATCATGATGCGTTTCATGATCTCGGAGCAGAACTACGGCGTGGTGGGCCTGCTGCGCGCGATGGGCGTGGTGCCCGAGCAGCTGCAGGCGCTGTATGGCGTGATCTTTGTCGGCATGCTGCTGGGCGTGATCGTCGGGGCGGCCACCTTTAGCCCCCAGGCCATCCTGCCGCAAATTCTGACCTCGATCCTGCTGATCGGCGTGGGCGGATGGCTGGACCTGCACTCCACCAGCCTGAGCCGCCCGCATGACTTCTTCTTCAGCCAGTTCCTGATCGCGTTCTCGGCGGCGCTGTTCATGGGACCGGTGATGATGATCGGCATCCAGCGCGCGCTGGGCAAGGGGCTGGACCACATGGTCACCTTTGTCGTGCTGTTCTCGGTGACCCAAAGCCTGGGCGGCCTGCTCGGCCCGGCGCTGCTGGGCAGTATCCAGCAGCAGCGCGCCCAGCTCTATACGCAGGCGATTGCGGCCGAGATGCCGGTGACCAACCCGCTGGTCGCGCAGCGCCTGGCCCAGCAATCGCAGTCCCTGGGCCGCACGATCACCGACCCGGTGCAGCGCGGCGCCCAAAGCCAGGCCCAGCTGGTGCAGGTGATCCGGCGTGAAGCGGCGGTACGCGCTTTCAACGATGTGTTCCGCGTGATTGGCGCGATGGCGCTGGCCTTCCTGGCCTGGGCGTTCTACCGCGTGCTGCGCCAGCGCACCCTGGCCTGGCTGGCGCGGCGCCGAGGCGAGCTGCCGGCCCCCGTCTGATCCCACCCCTTTTCGATCCTTATCTACAAAGCAACAACAATGTCTGATACTGAAAAACCCACCCCCAACGCTGCCCCCGCTGCCACAGCGGAGCCGGCAGCCCCCCAAGCCACGCCAGCGCCTGCGGCGCCCGTGCCCGCCGCTGCGCCTGCGGCATCGCCAACGGCCAAGCTGATCCGGCCCAGCCGCCGCGCGGTGCTGACCATGGCGGTCGTTGCCTTGGCCGGCGTGCTGCTGGTGCTCTGGGCCTGGAAGCTGCCGCCCTTTGCCTCCGACATGATGCGCACCGACAACGCCTATGTGCGCGGCCAGATCACCGTGCTGGCGCCCCAGGTCAGCGGCTACGTGACCGAGGTGAATGTGCAGGACTATGCGCACGTCAAGCGCGGCGATGTGCTGCTGCGCATCGACGACCGCATCTATGCCGAAAAAGTGGCCCAGGCCCAGGCGCAGCTGGACAATGCCCGCGCGCAGCTGGCCAACTCGGACCAGACCCAGGCGCAAAACCGCGCCAACCTGGGCGCACGCCAGGCCAGCCTGTCGGCGGTGGATGCCGAAGCCCGCCGTGCGGCTGCCGATCTGCAGCGGGTCGAGGACCTGGCCGCACGCGGCTCGGTGTCGCTGCGCGAGCGTGACCAGTCGCGCGCCACCAGCCAGCTGGCCAAGGCCAATGTGCAAAAGGCGCAGGCCGATATCCGCATTGGCGAGCAAAGCATCAAATCCACCCAGGTGGCACGGGCCAGCCTGGAAGCCCAGGTGAAGGCCGCCGAAGCCCAGCTGGGCCTGGCCAAGATCGACCTGGACAACACGGTGGTGCGTGCGCCGCGCGATGGCCAGATCAGCGAAGCCTCGGTGCGCCTGGGCCAGTATGTGGCCTCGGGCACGCAGCTGCTGTTCCTGGTGCCCGAGCAGCTCTGGGTGGTAGCCAACTTCAAGGAAACCCAGATTGCCCACATGCAGCAGGGCCAGGCGGCCAGCTTCTATGTCGATGCGCTGGAAGGCGCCGAACTGAGAGGCCATATCGAGCAGATGGCACCGGCGACCGGCTCGGAGTTCAGCGTCATCAAGGCCGACAATGCTTCGGGCAACTTCATCAAGATCGTGCAGCGCCTGCCGATCCGCATTGCGATTGACCCGGACCAGCCGCTGGCCGCGCGACTGCGCCCGGGCATGTCGGTCGAAGTGCATGTGGACACGCGCGCCGCCAAGGCCGCCGCCCAAGGAGACCGGCCATGACCCGCAGCCCGCTAGTGCACGGTTCGGCCTGGACCACGTTGACCACCCTGGGCATGGCCCTGCTGCTGGCCGGTTGCGCACCGGCGCTGCGCCAGGCGCCTGCCGATGCCGCCGTGACCGTGCCCGGCGCCTGGGCGCAGACCGAGGCCGCTGCCACCAGCGGGCCGGAGGCAGCCGTGCCCGCCGCCTGGTGGCAGGCCTTTGGCGATGAGCAGCTCAACCACTATGTGCAGGCCGCGCTGGCGCGCAATGCCAACCTGCAGGTGGCCGGCACCCGCGTGGCAGCAGCCCGCGCCCAGCTCGCCGCTGCCAATGCCGCACTGCAACCCAACCTGTCACTGGGCGCGAATGTGGGTGCCACCCACACCTTGACGGCCTCGGGCATCACCACCAGCCGCTCTGTGCAGCCCCAGCTGCAGGCCAGCTGGGAGCCCGATCTGTGGGGCCGTCTGGGCGACCGCAGTAGCGCGGCCGATCTGCAGTACCGCGCCAGCCGGGCCGACCGGGATGCCGTGGCGCTGACGGTGGCGGCCACCACGGCCCAGGCCTATGTCGATCTGCTGGGCCGCGAGGCACAACTGGCCCAGACGCGCCAGACCTTGCAGACCCGCAGCACCGCGCTGCAGCTGGCCCGGGACCAGGAATCGGTGGGCTATATCTCGCGGCTGCAGGTGACGCAGGCACAGGCCGAGTACGAGGCAGTGCAGGGCCAGATCCCGCCGCTGGAGCTGGCCATTGCGCGCCAGTACAACGCGCTGCAACTGCTGGCCGGCGATGTGCCCGCCGTGCGCGATACCAAGGCGGCCGACGGCCAGGGCTTTGCCCGCCTGCAGATGCCGGTGGTGCCTGCGGCGCTGCCATCGGCCTTGCTGCGCCGCCGGCCTGACCTGGTGCAGGCCGAGCTGAACCTGGCCGCCAGCGATGCCAGCCTGCGCGCCAGCCGCGCCGCCTACCTGCCCCAGCTCAACCTCAGCGCCAGTGCAGGGCGGCTGTTTGTCAATGCGCTGCAGTACAACCCCATCAATGTCTGGAGCCTGGGCGCCAGCGTGCTGGCCCCGCTGTTCGATGGCGGCCGGCTTGATGCCCAGTACGACACGGCCACGGCCCAGCGTGACCAGGCCGCCTACGCCTACCGGGGCGCGGTGCTGTCGGCCTTGGGCGATGTGGAAAACGCGCTGGTTGGCGTGCAGCGCCTGGCCGAGCAGGAGCAGGCGGCCGAGCGCCGCCGCGCCGTGCTGGCCCAGACCCTGGGCTATGCCAAGGACCGCTACGAGGCGGGTTATGCCTCCTACCTGGAGCAGATAGACGCCCAGCGCAACCTGTTCCAGGCCGAGACCGAGCTGGTCAACCTGCGCCAGAGCCGGCTGGACAACCAGATTGCGCTGTACCGCGCGCTGGGCGGGGGCTGGTCGGCCGATGCCGTACTGCCGACCGCCGCAGCGCAAGCCGCTGCCGCAGATTAGGCCGGGCTTAAACACGGGCCAAAGCGTTGTGCCCAGCCCTCAGACAGGTCCTTGCGGGGGTGATCCCGGTTTAGCGGGCGCTGGTGCAGCCGCATAATGCGCGAATGCCCCGTTCTGGGGCGTTTTGTGCAGATAGGCGGTGCGCCTGCGCCTTCTGCAGCTGCCGGGTATTGCTGCCATGTCTGAGACTGTTGTTTTGCGGGGCCCCGAGCGCCCTGATTTGTTGCGCCACGAGGTGCTGGCCGATGTGTTCGAGGCCACCGCCTATGCCCACCCCGAGCAAGTCGCGCTGATTGCCGGCACGCGGCAGCTGACCTATGCCCAGCTCGATGCCGACGCCAGCCGCGCGGCACACCGGCTGATCGAAGCCGGCATTGGCCCGGGCGACATGGTGGGCCTGTGGCTACCACGCGGCATTGCGCTGCTCAGCCTGCAGCTGGCCATTGCCAAAACGGGCGCCGCCTGGCTGCCCTTTGACAGCGAAACACCCCCCGAGCGCATAGCCACCTGCCTGGAAGACGCCGGCGCCAAGGCGCTGCTGATGGCCGCCGCCACGCCCCAGCAAGGCCTGCGCGATGCCCAGGTGCTGTGCCCGCTGCTGACCGACATCGATCTGCTGGCCGAGCTGCCCGCCGGCACCGCAGCGCGCCGGCGCAGCAATGCCCAGCCCAGCGATCCGGCCTATGTGATCTACACCAGCGGCTCGACCGGCAAGCCCAAGGGCATCGCCATCAACCAGGGCAGCATCTGCCACTTTCTGCGCAGCGAGAATGCGCGCCTGGGTGTGCGCCTGGGCGACAAGGTCTACCAGGGCTTCTCGGTGGCCTTTGACATGTCTTTCGAGGAGATCTGGATCAGCTACCTGGTAGGCGCCACCTTGTGGATTGCGCCGCGCGAGATTGCCGGCGACCCCGAGGCCCTGCCGCAGGCCTTGCTGGACCAGCAGGTCACCGTGCTGCATGCCGTGCCCACCTTGCTGGCGCTGTTTGCCCAGGATGTGCCCAGCCTGCGCATCATCAACCTGGGTGGCGAGATGTGCCCCGAGGCGCTGGTTGACCGCTGGGCCCGCTCCAGCACCGGTGCGCCCCGCCAGCTGTTCAACACCTATGGGCCGACCGAGGCCACCGTATCGGCCAGCCTGGCCGAGCTGCAGGCGGGCGAGCCCGTCACCATCGGCACGCCGCTGCCCAACTACAGCATGGTGGTGGTGCAGGTGATCGAGGCGGACAGCTTTCCCGCAGGCACGGCGCCCCAGTTGGTGGGGCTGCCGGCCGGTGAGGTGGGCGAGTTGTGCATTACCGGCCCCGGTGTGGCCGCCGGCTACCTGGGCCGGCCGGAGCTGACGGCCGAGAAGTTCTTGGACAACCCCTGGCCGGCAGGGCCGCATGACACGCGCCTCTACCGCACCGGCGACCTGGCGCGCATCGATGAAAAAGGCCAGATGCAGTGCCTGGGCCGGGCCGATGACCAGGTGAAGATCCGTGGCTTCCGCGTGGAGTTGGGCGAGATCGAGGCCGTGCTGGCCCAGCAGCCTGGTGTGGGCACCACGGCGGTGCTGCTGCGCAAGGACGATGGCATCGACCAGCTGGTGGCCTTTTATGTGCCGCTGGATGCGCCCCCCAGCCATGCGGCACTGCGCAGCGCGCTGGCCGAGCGCCTGCCGCCCTATATGGTGCCGGCCCGGTTTGAAACGCTGGTGCTGATGCCACGCCTGACCTCGGGCAAGATCGACCGCAAGGCGCTGCGTGCCGCCGAGCTGAGCGCCGCCGTGGACAGCGGCGACTCTGATACCGCCGAGACCCCGGCCGAGGAACTGCTGTTTGCTGCGCTGGCCAAGATCTTCCCGGGCCAACCTATCCGGCGCTCGCTGGATTTCTTCAGCGACCTGGGCGGCCACTCGCTGTTTGCCGCGCGCCTGACCTCGATGCTGCGCGCCGATGCGCGCTTTGCGCAGGCCACCGTCAGCACGATCTACCAGCAGCGCCGCGTGGGCGCAATTGCCGAGGCCTTGCAAGCCAACATGCTGGCGGGCGATGAGCCAGCTGCTGCACCGCGCGCTTTCCGCGAGCATTCGGCACTGCGCCGCTGGCGCTGTGGCGCCGCGCAGGCGCTGGCCATCCCGTTTCTGGTGCTGGTCAAGATGGCGCAATGGCTGGCGCCGTTCTTCACCTACCACTTCTTCACCGGTGACGAAAACGACTCGGTGGCCGTGGCCATTGCGGTGTCGGTGCTGGCCTTTGCGCTGGCCACGGTGCTGGAGTTTGTCGTGGCCTGGGCTGGCAAGTGGCTCATTGCCGGCCGGCTCAAGCCGGGGCGCTATCCGCTCTGGGGGATGACCTATTACCGCTGGTGGCTGGCGGACCGGCTGATCGAGGCCGTGCCCGTGGGCATGATCACCGGCTCCTCGCTGTTCCCGCTGTGGCTGCGTGCGCTGGGCGCCAAGGTCGGCAAGGATGTGGTGCTGGGCTCGATGACGGTGCGCGCTCCCGATCTGCTGCGCATTGGCTCGGGTGCCAGTGTGGGCAATGTGGTGAGCCTGGAGAACGCCCGGGTCGAAGGCGGCTGGCTGCTGCTGGGCAAGATCGATATCGGCGCCGAGGCCTGCATTGGCTCCTATGTGGTGCTGGAGGGCAATACCCGCCTGGGCGACTGGGCCCATCTGGAGGGGCAGTCCAGCCTCAGCGATGGCCAGGCGCAGCCCGAGCGCAGCGTCTGGACGGGCTCGCCCGCCCAGCCGGTCTCGGACTTTGACACCAGCTGCATGCCCGAGCGCGTGCGCCCCAGCGCCGCCTGGCGCGTCTGGGAAATGCTGGTCTATGCGGTGGGCGGCCTGAGCATCGCCACCCTGTTCTTCATGCCCGTGTTCCCGGCGTTCTTGCTGATCGACTGGCTGGATGTGGACGCGATCTCGGTGCGGCCTTTGATCGAAGACGGCACCGTCGATGCGCTGGGTGCCTTTATCCTGCGCTTCTTCAAGTTCTTTGTGCTGGCACTGCCGGCCAGCCTGGTGCTGGTGGTCTGCACCATGCTGGTGGCGGCCCTGGTGCGCTACCTGTTCCTGCCCCGGCTGCAACCGGGCACCTGGTCGGTGCACAGCGGCCGCTACCTGGGCAAGTGGCTCACCAACCAGATCCAGGAAGGCAGCCTGGCCACCTTGCACGGCATCTATGCCACGGTGTTTTCAGCCAGCTGGTACCGCATGCTGGGCGCCAAGGTGGGCAAGCGCACCGAGCTGTCAACCGCGCTGGGCGTGGTGCCTGACATGCTGACCCTGGGCGATGAATGCTTTGTGGCCGATGCGGTGATGCTGGGCGATGAACGCATCGACGGCGGCTATATGACGGTGCAGCCCACCGTGGTGTCGCGCCGCAGCTTTATCGGCAATGGTGCCTATGTGCCCGATGGCTCGACCATCCCCGAGGGGGTGCTGATCGGTGTGATGTCGGCCGTGCCGCGCAATGCCGACATGCAGGCGGGCCAGACCTGGATTGGCTCGCCGGCCATCAACCTGCCCGCGCGTGAAGTGGTGCAGGGCTACCCCGACCATTTGACCTTTGCGCCGTCGCGCCGCCGCGTGCTGGGCCGGGGCCTGGTCGAGGCCTTCCGCATTGGCGCCCCCCATGCGCTGGTGATTGCCGCCGGTTATGCGATCGTGCTGGATGCCATGCCGCTGGCCGCTGCCGGCCGCTGGGGCGCGGTGGTGCTGGATCTGGCCATCGCCGGCATGGTGTTTGGTCTGGGGGCCTTCTGGGCGGTGGCGTTGTTCAAGTGGCTGCTGGTGGGCCGCTACCGCAAGAAGGCTGCGCCGATGTGGACGCCTTTTGTCTGGCTGTCCGAGGCGACCACCAGCATGTATGAAGGCATTGCGGTGCCCAACTTCTTGCGCTACCTGCGTGGCACGCCCTGGCTCAATCTGGCGATGAACCTGCTGGGCAGCAAGATTGCCAGCAGCGCCTACCTGGACACCACCGACATCACCGAGCACGACTGCGTGACCATTGGCGCGCACAGCGAGCTCAATGCGCTGTCCTGCCCGCAAACCCATTTGTTTGAAGACCGGGTGATGAAGGTGGACGACGTGGTCATTGGCGAGCGGGTGACGGTGGGCGCACGCTGCACCGTGCTCTACAGCGCCGAGGTGGGCGATGGCGTGCAGCTGGGCCCCATGACCCTGGTGATGAAGGGTGAGCGCCTGCCAGCCGGCACCCGCTGGCAGGGCGCACCGGCCGCGCCATGGCGGGCCTAGCCACCACACGCTTGAACTGTGCCACGCAGTCGCTGGCCTTGCCGCCAGCGCTGCAGGGCCGGGTGCAGGCCCAGGCGGTGACGATGGCTGCGCCGCCATCAGGCGTGCTGCCGCGCGAGAGCATGCGTGATGCGGTGTACCAGGCCATTTGCCAGGCGCTGGCGCCGCAGCTGGGCTGTGGGCTTGCACAACTGGCGGTGCAACGCCGCGCCGGCCAGGCCCCGCAGCTGCTGCGCAACGGGCAGGTGCTGCCGGGCTGGCAGCTGTCCATCAGCTATGCCGATGCGATGGCGGTCTGGGCTGGTACGCAAGAGGGCGCCGTCGGCATTGATGTGCAGGGCCCGCCTGGTGATGAAAACACGGATATCGACGCCGCCGGCTGGCCGGCGGTGGCAGCCCTGTACCTGGAGCCCGATGCCGCCGCTGCGCTGGTGGGCTTGCAGGGCATGGCGTGGCAGCGCGGTTTTGCCCGGCAATGGGCAAGGCTGGAAGCCCAGCTCAAATGCGCCGGGCTGGCATTGACCGAAGTTCATCATCGCCCACCTGGCTGGAATGCCGGCATGGTGCTGGCAGATCTACCAAGCGATTCAGGCGCCCTGGCGCTGGCCTGGCGGGCGTCGGCCTAGGCGGCATCTGGCTTTAGCGCCCCCGTTACACTGGCCTGCTCCGCAGCCGCTACCAGAAAGTAGTCAGCGCCAGGCCCATATCGATACAACGAATAAATCGTTGGCGGGGCCGGGCTGCACTGCCATAGTGCGGCGTTTTGATTTTTTGCATGGAATGAAGGACTCTGTGATGCAACCCACCACTTATCTGCAAGGCCGCAACGGCTGGGCGCGCAGCGTCTGCACCCTGGCAATGGCCGGCGCAGTGGCCAGCATGGCATTTTCTGCCCAGGCATCGAACTTCCGCTGGACCCGCTCGGCCGACCTGTCGTCCTGGGATATCCATGCGCAGAATGTAGGGGTCAACAACTCGGTGCACCGCGCGGTCTACGAAGCGCTGGTCGAGTACAACAGCCAGACCCAGAAGCCCGAGCCTTCGCTGGCCACCAAGTGGGAGCGCATCAACCCCAAGCAGCTGCGCATCACCTTGCGCGAAGGCGTGACCTTCAGCGATGGCTCGCCGCTGACGCCTGATGACGTCAAGTTCTCGCTGGAACGGGCCAAGTCCAAGAGCTCCGGCTTTGTGGTCTACACCCAGGGCATCGACCGCATCGAGGTGGTCAATGCCCGCACCTTGGATATCTTCTCCGACGTGCCCAACCCGGTGCTGGTCAACCAGCTGACCGAGCTGCGCATCATGAGCAAGCCCTGGGCAGTGCAGCACCAGTCCGAGGTGCCCAAGGACATCAAGGCCAAGGACGAAAACTATGCCCACCGCCATGCGCTGGGCACCGGCCCCTATGTGCTCGATAGCTGGTCGCAGGATTCGCGCCTGGTGCTCAAGCGCAACCCGCAGTGGTGGGGCAAGACCCAGTACCCCAGCAACATCACGCAGGCGGTGTACACGCCGATCAAGTCGGACGCCACGCGCACCGCAGCGCTGCTGTCCGGCGAGGTGGACTTCATCATCGACCCGAGCATGAATGACCTGCAGCGCATCAAGCAGGCGCCCAACCTGCAGGTGCTGGAGTCTGCGGCTGACCGCACCTTGTTCCTGGGCATGGACCAGTACCGCGACGAAATTCCGCAGTCCAGCGTCAAGGGCAAGAACCCTTTCAAGGATGTGCGCGTGCGCCAGGCGTTGTACCAGTCCATCGACATGGGCACCATCCAGCGCGTGGTGATGCGCGGCCTGGCCCAGCCCACCGGCACCTTGATCGCCCACCATGTGAATGGCTGGACCAAGCAGGCCGACCAGCGCCTGGCTTTTGATGCGGAAGGCGCCAAGAAGCTGCTGGCCCAGGCGGGCTACCCGGATGGCTTCGAGTTCGAGTTCTCCTGCCCTGCCGGCCGCTACCCCAGCGATGAGCAGCTCTGCCAGGCCATCAGCGCCCAGTGGGCCAAGGTGGGCATCAAGGCCAAGCTGCGCACCTACCCGTTTGCCACCTACTTCCCGATGATCCAGCGCTACGAAGCCAGCGTCTACCTGCTGGGCTGGTCGGTGCCCACCTTTGATGCGTACTACAGCCTGCAGGCGCTGCTGCGCTCGCCGGGCGGCAGTGGCGACGGCAACTTCAACCTGGGCCGCTTCTCCGACCCGCAGCAGGATGCGATGATCGAGCGCGTCAAGACCGAGACCGATCTGAAGCTGCGCAACCAGCTGATCGAGAAGGTGCTGCTCAACGAGCACAAGGCCATCTCGCATATTCCACTGTTCAACCTGATCACCCCCTGGGCGGCCAGCAAGAAGGTCAGCATCCCGACCCGCGCGGACAACTACATCGACTGGCGCCTGTTGAATGTGGTGAATTAAGGGGCTGGTGGTGAGGGTTGGCGCGGCTGTCTGATAATGCCGGCATGCGCCTGATGCCTCTTCGCCGCTCCTTCTTGCTCAGCTGTGCCGCTGCGGTGCTGGCGGGCTGTGCCTCCGAGCCGCCGCAGCCCGATGCAGAACCCAGCCTGGCCCATGCCAGCCTGCCGGTGCAGCTGCTGATGACCGAGGGCTTTGTGCCCGTGCACCGGGCGTTGGCCGGCCAGCTGATGATCCCCACGCAGATCCGCGCCGAACCCGGCTATGGCGCGCCGCATGTGGTGGTGCAGGAGCTGATGCAGTACCTGCAGCAGGCACGCTGTGTCGATCTGGTGCTGGCGCCGCGCCCCGTATTGCAGCTGTTGCAGGCGCATGGCCTGGTACGCCAGGGTCGCCTTTATGACGTGGTGCGCTCACCGCTGATCGCCATCGTGCAAGCCGGCCGCCCGCTGCCGGTGCTCAAAGACACCGAAGATGCCAAGCAGATGCTGGAGGCCGCCCGCAGTATCGCCTACCCCTCGGCCGATGGCAGCGACTTTATCGAGCAAAAGCTGTTTCCTGAACTGGATCTGAACGCCAAGGTGCTGCCCAAGAGCATCAAGGTGTTTGGCCCCCAGGTGGCGCAGCTGGTGGCCAGGGGCGATGCGGAGCTGGGCCTGCTGCTGCGCAGCGAGCTGCCCCGTTCTGCCGAAGTGCAAGTGGTTGGCAAGATACCGCACCCGCTCGCCTATGAGGCGGTGTACAGCGCCGGCATTGCCGGCCAGGCCTGCAGCACCGCCGGTGCCCAGTTGCTGGCCCGCTTTTACCAGCGCGAAGCGGCCATGCATGACTGGAGCGGCTCAGGCTGGGAGCCGGTGGCGGGCGTGTCGCAGCCACCTGCGCCGCCGGTCGAGCACCTCGATCCGGCCGAATACCAGCCTTAAGCGCTCTGTGCCAGCGCCGCCTGCACCGCAGGCCGTGCTGCCACGCGGGCATAGTGCGCGGCCACGCGCGGGAACTCGTTGATATCGACGCTGTCGCTCTTGAGCCAGCCGGCCATCGTGAACAGGTAGCCATCGGCCACCGTGTACTGCTCGCCCATCACCCAGGTCTTGTCGCCCAGGTAGTGCTGCTCGATCAGCGCAAAGGCATCGCGCATGTTGTGCGGCACCTTGGCCTGCATGGCCTTTTGTGCCGCCTCGTCATCGGCCCAGCGTGCTGCGCGGGGGCGGTGGGCATGGCTGATGTGCACGGTCGAGGCTAGGTAGCTGTTGAACTCCTGAAGACGGGCGAGTTGGAACGGGTCGCCCAGCGGCGCCAGTTGCTTGTCAGGGTGGGTTTGTGCCACATACAGCAGCAGCGCGGCCGTCTCGGTCAGCACGCCTTGCGGGGTGACCAGCGCGGGAACGCGGCCCTTGGGATTGATGGCCAGGTAGGCGGGTGTGCGCTGCGCGCCTTCGGCCATGTTCAGACGCTGGGCCTGGAAGGCGGCGCCCGCCTCGTGCAAGGCAATCAGCACGGCCTGGGCGCAGGTGCCGGGGGCGTAGTACAGGGTCAGGTCTTGGCTCATGGGTCTCCTTGGGGGCGGTGCTAGGTGTTGGTTGCGGGCTGTCTGCCGTATCGCCTGGGGATGCTAAACGATTTGCCGGCGCCGCGCTGCGCTCGCCGTTACCATGGGTGTCTGTACCGAAACATCCACGCCATGGCCAAAGAGAAATCCGTTTACATCTGCAGCGAATGCGGTGGCACCAGCCCGCGCTGGTTGGGCAAGTGCCCCTCCTGCAATGCCTGGAACACCTTGGTGGAGAGCGCCACCGAATCGGCGGGGGGCGGCAAGAACCGCCTGAGCCAGACCGGCCGCACCGGCTATGCCGGCCAGGCCCAGGCCGTCACGCCCCTCGCCGCCATTGAGGCCACTGAAGTGGCGCGCACCCCCAGTGGCATTGCCGAGCTGGACCGGGTGCTGGGCGGCGGCATTGTCGAAGGCGGTGTGGTGCTGATTGGTGGCGATCCGGGCATCGGCAAATCCACCTTGCTGCTGCAGGCGGTGGATGCACTGCAGCGCCAGGGGCTGCCAGCGCTCTATGTGACCGGTGAAGAGAGTGGTGCCCAGGTGGCGCTGCGCTCGCGCCGGCTGGGGCTGGACAACAGCCAGGTCGATGTGCTGAGCGAGATCCAGCTGGAGAAGATCCTGGCCACCTGTGAGAGCACGCAGCCGGCCATCGTCATCATCGACTCGATCCAGACCATGTACTCGGACCAGCTCAGCTCTGCCCCCGGCTCGGTGGCCCAGGTGCGCGAATGCGCGGCGCACCTGACCCGCATGGCCAAGAGCACCGGCATTGCAGTGGTGCTGGTGGGCCATGTGACCAAGGAAGGCGCGCTGGCCGGTCCGCGCGTGTTGGAGCACATGGTCGATACCGTTCTCTACTTTGAAGGCGACACGCACAGCAGCTTCCGCCTGGTGCGGGCCATCAAGAACCGCTTTGGCGCCGTCAACGAAATCGGCGTGTTCGCGATGACCGAAAAAGGCCTCAAGGGGGTGAGCAACCCCAGCGCCATCTTTTTGAGCCAGCACAGCGAGCCGGTGCCCGGCAGCTGCGTGCTGGTGACCTTGGAAGGCTCCCGCCCGCTGCTGGTCGAGATCCAGGCGCTGGTCGACAGCGGCGGCCCCAGCCCGCGCCGCCTGTCGGTGGGACTGGACCGCGACCGCCTGGCCATGCTGCTGGCCGTGCTCAACCGCCATGCCGGCGTGGCCTGCGCGGACCAGGACGTCTTCGTCAACGCCGTCGGCGGCGTGCGCATTGGCGAGCCTGCGGCTGACCTGGCCGTCATGCTGTCCATCACCAGCAGCCTGCGCGGCAAGGCCCTGCCCAAGGGCTTTATCACCTTTGGCGAAGTGGGCCTGGCCGGTGAAGTGCGCCCTGCCCCGCGCGGGCAGGAGCGCCTCAAGGAAGCCGCCAAGCTGGGCTTTACCGTTGCCGTCGTGCCCAAGGCCAATGCGCCCAAGAAGCCGATCGAGGGCATCACCATCCACGCGGTGGACCGGGTGGATGAGGCGATATCGCTGGTGCGTGGATTGGACTGAGCTGGCTTAAACCAGCCGTCCCTGCGGCCACAGATGCGCCGGGTCGTTGTACCCCGGCGTCGACGGGTGGCCGGGGCTGACCAGGCCGTTGACCAGGCGCTCGTCTTCCACGGTGATCTGGTAGTTCAGCGCCGGCTGGTAGTCCTGCCATTGCTTCAAGGTACGCGGACCGGCGATGACCGAGCTGATGGCGTTATGGGCCAGCACCCAGGCGGTGGCAAATTGGGCAGCGCTGATGCCTTGGCGCTCGGCGTGCTGCTGCACCTGCTGGGCGATCACGAGGGATTCGGGGCGGAACTCGGTCTGCAGGATGCGGGCATCCTGGCGGCCGGCGCGGCTGTCCTTGGGCGGCTCCATGCCGGGCTGGTACTTGCCGCTGAGCACGCCCCGCGCAATCGGGCTGAAGGGCACGACGCCGATGCCGAACTGCGCGCAGGCGGGCAGGATGTCGGTCTCGGGCATGCGGTTGAGCAGGTTGTAATAGGGCTGGCAGACGACGGGCGGCGGCAGGCCGATCTCGCGGGCGGTGTAGACCGCTTCGACGATGCGCCAGCCGCGAAAGTTGGACAGGCCCCAGTACAGAATCTTGCCGCTGTCGATCAGGTGCTTGAGCGCATATAGCGGCTCGTGCAGCTGCAGGCCGGCGCGATCGCGGTGCAGGTAGAGAATGTCGATGCGGTCGGTCTGCAGGCGGCGCAGGCTGGCCTCGACCTCGCGCAGCATCCAGGCGCGTGAGTAGTAGCCTTGGTTAGGCTGGCTGCCCATCGGGTTGCCGAGCTTGGTGGCCAGCACCCAGTCATCGCGCTGGCCCTGCAGCAGCTGGCCGACCATGCGCTCGGACTCGCCCTTGCTGTAGATGTCGGCGGTGTCGATGAAGTTGACGCCCTGGGCGCGCGCATCGGCGACGATGGCCGCCGCCTCCTGGGCATCGGTCTGGTCGGCGAACATCATCGTGCCCAGGCAGAGGGCGGAGACTTGGAGAGGGCTGGCGCCCAGCTGGCGGTACTGCATCTTGGTCCTTCGGGAATCAGGTCGAGTCCCTCGATGCTAGCGGGCCGCCGCCGGTTTGTCAGTCACGAGGCTGCGGCTTGCCCCGCCGCATCGCTGCTCAATCGAGACCGCTGTCGTCGCCTTCCTCGTCGTCGTCCTTTTCCAGCTGGCTGCGGTTTTGCAGCTGCTCGCGCATGCTGTCAGTGCCTTGCATGAACTGGTCCACCGAGGTGGTAGGGGCCAAGCGCCATTCCGGCGGCAGCATGGTGGACATGTAGAGGTTGTCGCCCAGGCGCTTTTGCGTCTGCCACTGCAGGCCCAGCTTGGCGCCGATGCCCAGCACCAGCAGGCCGCCAACGGCCAGGGCCAGGGTACGGGCCGACACCAAGGTGGCGGCGCGCAGGTGGAACCAGATGACCACGGCCAGCAAGGTGAAGGACGCCAGGCTGGCAAAGCGGCTGAGCATGGGCCAGGACATGGCAAAGCCCGTCACCGACAGCAGCACATCGAGCACGGCCATGGCGACCATGCCGACCGAGGCAATGCAGACATGGCGCCAGAAGCCGGTCACCCCGGTGAACAGCTTGCCCATCATCGACCAGCCCAGGGTCCAGACCAGCAGGCCGCCCAGCATCCACAGCAGGATGGCAGGCAGCTGGCGGGCGAGGGCACCGGTTTCGGTGGCGCCCAGCCAGGTGGTCCAGGCCGACAGCAGCACCAGCAGCACCAGGGCCATGGCCGTCAGCAGGCCTTGGGCGCGCGAGAACGGGCGCCAGCGCTGGGTGGCGGGCAAGGGCTGGGCGGTGCTGCGCAGGTTCAGCTGCACGCCTCGGCCCAGGGTCAGGCGCTGGCCGGGCTGCCAGACAAAGCGCTCGCCGGCGCTGTAGTGGCGCCGACCGTGCCAGACGCCATTGGTGCTGTCCAGCACCTCGACCTCGTATTGGCCCACATTAGGGTGGCCCGCATTGGGTTGGTGCAGGCGCACATGGCTGGGGCCAATGCTGGGGTCGGTCAGCACCAGGTCATTGGTGGCGGCGCGGCCGATGGTGCAGGGCCAGGCATACACCGGCAGGGCCATGGCCAGGCGGTGGCCGCGCTCGACCAGCTCCAGCACCGCGCCCTCGGGCTCTTGCGCAGAGGTGGATGGCTGGACGCTGGCGTCTTCGTGTTCGGGGGCGATGTCGGTCAATTCAGGGTATTCGTGCTGGCTCATTGGGCGGCCTCGCTGGAGAAGCCTTGCAGGTACTGGCGGGCCAGGCGCTGGGCATTGTCAAAACTCACGGCACTGACGTTGAGGCGGCCAAGCACGCCTTGGCGCGGCTGGTCCACCGAGACGGCCAGCACGGTCAGGTCATACAGGCCACTGAACTTGCGGTAGGCGGCCATGCAGACGACGGCGCGTAGCGGCAGCTTGGCGTCGCCGGCGACAAAATCTTCGCGGCATTCATAGCCGGTGCGAACGCGGTTACCGCGCTTGCGCATGGGCTCATTAGCAAAACTGCTGCCATAGGTATGGGCAAACTGCCAGGGGCTCAGGCGGGGCGCGTCATAGGCTTCGTAGCGCATGCCCAGGCCGCCGACATCGCCGTCGCCGGTGAAGACTTCGCTGTCGATGCGGCACTGGCTGCGCTCAAAATCAAACAGCGATTCGCTGCGCCGCTCACGGCCATCGCCCCAGCAGCGCGCCAGGGTTTCGGATGGCACCGGCACGCGGTAGGGGCCGTAGCGCTCGCTGCGGCTGCTGCCGCTCAGCACCCGGTCGACCAGGTCCTTCTGGTGGGCCATCAGCTGGCGCGTGACCTCGGCATGCATGGCGCCCTTGAACGGGGCGGCCTCGCGGCCATGGGCGAGCAGCTGCTCGACAAACTCCACCGGCACCAGAAAGCTCAGCTGCTCGGCGCCCAGCTGCTTGGCCACATTGACGCCGACCACGCGGCCCTGGGTGTCGATGGCCGGGCCACCGCTCATGCCCGGGTTCAAGGTGCCGCCAAAGAAGATGCGCGGGTAGAAGCTGCGCTGTACCAGGCCGTTGTAGGTGCCCTCGGTGATCGCAAAGCCCACATCCAGCGGGTTGCCCAGCGAGAAGATGCGTTCGCCGCCGCTCAGTGGCCGGCTGCTGGGGCGCAGTGGCAGTGCGCTGTAGTGCTGCTCAGGGCTGACCTCTGCGCCTTCCTTGGCGGGGGCCACACGCAGCAGTGCCAGGTCATGCAGCACATCGATGGCGAGCAACTGCACGGGCGCCTCCTGGCCGCTGACCGATACCAGCACCGCACGGTGGCGTTCGGGCTCCAGCGCCAGCTGGCTGATCACATGGTAGTTGGTGATCAGCAGGCCGTCTTCAGAGACAAAAAAGCCCGAGCCGGTGCTGCTTTGGGTATTGGTCTGGCGGCGCAAGGTGCGGATCTGCACCAGCTTGTCGCGGGCGGCCATATAAGCTTGCTGCGCGTCGGGGGAGGGAGGTGGGGCTTCGGCCGCCGCTGCGGGTTGGCTGGCGGCGGCAGGCGTACCGGGTGCTGTTGGCGCTGAGGGTGACAGGGATGGCGCTGTGGACGCGGGCACGGCGGCCTCCGCTGCCAGCGGGTTGGCCGTCTGTACCAACGGCGCCTGGGCCATGGCGGGCGCTGCCAGCAGGGCGGCCAGCGCAAGCGCCAGGCCGTTGCGCCACAAAGGGGAAGATGTGCAATGGGTCATGGTGTTGGGGTTCGCGCGCTGCATGCCAGCGGGCTCGCTCGCAGGCACGGCAGGGCGTTGGGCTCAGGGGCTGACGGCCAGGGCTGGATACCGGGCAAGCTCAAATGCTATCAAAATTAAAGCGCTGTTGTGTGAAGGGATCCGGTATCTGTGCAAGTGTTCGTAGGCATCAGGCAACGCCACGGCGCAGCACCTCGGTGAGCAGGTTGCGCAGCCCGCCCCAGGCCACCTGGATGCCCAGGCACATGAGGATGAAGGCCGAGAAGTTCAGGAAGATCATGACGCCGCTCTTACCCAGCGGTTTGAGTATCCGGTCGGCATAGCGGTAGCAGATGAGCACCGTGCTGCCCGCGACCAGACAGCCAACGACGGCGCCGAGCAGGTTGGCGGCAACGACGGCGGCCGACTCACTGTCCAGGAGTGCCACGCTGACCGTGATGGTCGCAGCCAGCGTGCCCGGTCCAAAGGACAGCGGAAAGGTCAGCGGGTAGAAGGTGAGCAGACGGGCGGATTCTGGCGATAGGGCCGGGGTGGCCTTTTCTTGGAGCTCCTCATTGGGTTTCGCATTGATCATGTTCCATCCGATCACCGCCAGCAACAGGCCGCCGCCCAGTCGCACAGTATCGATGGACAGCGAAAACAGGTTCAGGATGATGGCGCCAAAAAGCATGAAAAAGACCATCAGCGCGCTGGTTTGAAGGGCGATACGGGTGGCCATGCTGCGCCGCAGCTCTTTGCTGGCACCTTCGGTCAGTGCCAGAAAGAAGACCGAGATCCCGATGGGGCTCAGCGCCGGCACCACGGTAGCCACCAGCAGCCAAAAGCTTTGGTGGGACGCGCTCAGATAAGTGTCAAAATTCATTGGAAAATGCCTTTTGATAGTTAATCTATGGCCCGATGGTGCCACTCTAAGCGAAGTCGCACCAGTGGGCAACCGGCCAATATCGTTACAGCGTATGTGTAGGTTACTGTCCAGGCTCCGGCCAATTGGCCCCTGGCGACAAGGGCAAGTCCGCAGGCAGTGGACAATAGCGCGATGAACTGGAGAAACATACTGATCCCCATTGGCTTGCTGGTGCTGCTGGGGGCTGCTTACCAAAATTACAAGTGGATGGGTGTGCTCGCCGTCAGCGGTGGCATTGTGCTGTGGCTCATGCTGCACTTCACCCGTCTGATGACCATCATGAAGCGGGCCTCCGAGCGGCCTTTGGGCTATGTCGCCAGTGCGGTGATGCTCAATGCCAAGCTCAAAGCCAATGTGCCGCTGGTGCATGTGGTGGCGATGACGCGCTCTCTGGGCCTGCGCCAATCCCAGGCTCTGGAACAGCCCGAGGTGTTTGTGTGGCGCGACAACACCGACTCCAGCGTGACCTGCGAGTTTGTGCATGGCCGTCTTCAGAAGTGGACGCTGCAGCGCCCCACCGAAGCGGCGGATGCCGTGGATGGGCCCGCCCACCCGCAGTCCTGAAGGGCAGGCTACTTGTAACAACGGCGACCGCCCGCCACCTCGCGCAAGGCTTTTAGGTGGGTTTGGCGGTCAATTCTTACGCGCGCGCTGCGCATCTTCTGCCAAGTCGGGCGCCGTCCACGTAAAATCACTGCCCAGCATGGGAGCCCATTGGGGCTGGTCCCCACCATTGCCCATGCTTAAAGAATCATCGATAGCCGGTTCGCGACAGGGGTGCGAGGCCGGTCCAGGAAAGTTGAAAACCATGACCCAGGCAGTTGTTGAGTTGCTGGCCAAAGACCTGAACGCCCAGGGTGGCGTGTTTTGCCCCAATCCCAAGGCGGACATGAAATTGTGGAGCGGCCACCCGCGCGTCTTTTTGGACGTGGGCCACAGCGGTGAAGCCAAGTGCCCCTATTGCGGCACGGTGTACCGGCTCAAAGCGGGCGAAACCTTCCACGGTGGCCATTGAGTGACTGATTCCCCATTGGGCGGCGCTGCAGCTTCGCGCAGGCTGACGCTGACCATTGGCATCCTCACGCTCAACGAAGAAGACAATATCGAGGCCTGCTTGCGCAGTGCCTCGTTTGCCGACCAGGTTGTGGTGGTGGACAGTGGCAGTGTGGACCGTACCACCGCCATTGCCTGTAGCCTTGGTGCCCAGGTGTTTCGCTACGAAGACTGGCAGGGCTTCGCGTTGCAGCGCAACCGCTTGCTCGCCCACGCCAAGGGTGACTATGTGTTCTTCCTCGATGCCGATGAGACCATCTCTCCCGCGTTCCGCGAGGAGCTGGAAGCCATCGTCCAGTCGGGCGAGGAGGCCATCTGGATGGTGCGCTGGCGCATGGTCGCTTTCGGCAAGGAGCTGAAATACCTGCGTTCCACCGCCAAGGTGGAGAGGCTGTTCTGGCGGGGTTTGCTGCGGGAATACACCGGCGTGGTGCATGAAGAGGCGCAACTGAGCCGTGCCAATGTGACGCGCCATTTGATGCGCACACCGCTGCTGCACCACTCACGCAGCACCGTGCATACCAGCCTGGAAAAGCTGACCCAATACGCGATGCTGGGCGCAGCCAAGCGCGCCGAAGAGGGGGTGCGCGGCGGCATTCTGCGCGGCCTGGCCTCGTCGATTGCCATGTTTGTGCGTCTTTACTTTTTCCATTTCGGCATTCTCTGCGGGGGTGCGGGTTTTCTGTACTGCGTGTTCGTCGCGCTGGAGAGCTTCTTCCGTTACGTCGCGCTGGCCTATGACCGCCCCTATCTGAGCGGAGACGTGCGGCGATGAGCCTGGCTGCGGCGGCGCCCGTTGCGCCATCGCCCGCAATGCGGGCCAGCCAGCTGGCGGCGTTTCTGGTGCCCGGTGTGGCACTGACCTTGCCCTCTGGTTACTCTTTTGGTGCCGCCGTGCTGGCGCTGGCCAGCCTGATTTTTGTGCGCCAGTGGTGGGGCCGCAGCTGGGACCGCCGGGCGCTGGGCTGGGCGCTGATGCTCGCCGTCATGGCCGTCATGTGGACCATGAGCTTCGACGACTGGCATATGCGCTCGCGCAGCGACCAGTTCATCAAATACGCATTCGCCATCACCGGACTGGGCTTTTTGCAGACTTGTGCGCCCCGGGTGCGCCCGCTGGGCTGGGGCATGCTGGCGGGCGCCTTGGGCGCTGGCCTGGTCGCCGTCTACCAGATGGGCTGGACCGATGCCCACCGTGCCAACGGCTTTACCAATGCGATCCAGTTCAGCGGCATTGCGCTGGTGCTGGCGCTGGCCTGCTGCTTTGGCGTGCTGCTGCTGTGGCGCTCGCTGGCGGCCTGGCAGCGCGCCTTGGGCCTCGTCTGCAGTCTGTTCGGCCTGCTGGCCGTCATCCTCTCGGACACGCGTGGCAGCTGGATCGTGCTGCCCTTTGTCTTGCTGATTGGCGCTGTGCTGCTGTGGCGCTGTGGTCTGCGCAAGCCGGTGGGCATGGGCTTGCTGGCCGCCGTGATTGGCATCGGCGGTCTGGTGTCGTTCAAAGGCGGTGAGATGGCCCAGCGCTACCACACGGCCGTGCATGAGGTGCAAAGCTACGAGGTGCAAGACCGCCATGCAGCTGAAACCTCGGTAGGCCAGCGCCTGGCCCATTGGCACCTGGCCTGGCATATGGGGCTGGACAAGCCGCTGACCGGCTGGGGCCTCCAAGGCTATATCGCAGAAAAAGCCCGCCGCGTGGAGGCGGGCGAGGCCAGCGCCTCGGTGCTGCCCTATGACCATGCGCACAACGAGCTGCTCGACATGTTTGCCAAGCGCGGCCTGGTGGGGGTGGCCCTGCTGCTGGCCTTTTATGCCGTGCCGCTGCTGATCTTCTGGCCCACCCGCAAGCGCATGGCGCAGTGCCCCGGCGCCCCTATGGACCGCCAAATCCTGTACCTGCGCATGCTGGGCATCATGGTGCCGCTGTGCTACATGGGTTTTGGCCTGACCCAGGTGTTTTTTGCCCACAACAGCGGGCACCTGTTCTACGTCTACCTGCTGGTGCTGCTGCTGGGTGCACTGATTGGACGTGAGCGCGCACTGCTGGCCTTGCACGCGACACGCTGAGTCCGGTAATTCGCCAGGCTGGCCGCCCGTCAGCCTTGGCGGCTGTGCCACTCGCGGGCCAGCAGCGCATAGATGTACTCATCGCCCCACTGGCCGTTGAACTGGTCGTTCTCGATCAGGTGCGCCTCACGCCGCATGCCCAGGCGCTCGACAACGCCCACCGATCTCTGGTTGGCGGCATCGAGCCGCGCAAAGATGCGGTGAAAGCCCAGCGCGCCAAATCCCTGCCCCAAGGTCAGCGCCACCGCTTCGGTGGCGTAACCGTGTCCGGCATGGGCTGGATCGAAGATATAGCCTACCTCCGCCTGGCGCGCAGCGGCGCTGGCCAGTTTGAGCAAGGTCTCTCCCAAAAGACAGCCATCGCTGCTGCGCACGACGGCAAAGCGCCGGGTGTCGCCATCCTGCGCCAGGCGCTGGGGCAGTGCGTCGCGCTCAAACTGGGCTTGGAGTAGCGCAGTGTCCTGCGGTGCCTCGGCATACAGGTAGCGGTAGACAGCAGGCTGGCGGTGGTAGTGGGCGTAGGCCTCGAAATCGCTGGGTTCAAAGGCGCGTAGCTGAAGGCGGGGGGCGGGGCTTGGATTCAACATGCGGTGTGTGACCTTCTGCTCAGGCCACCTGGCGGGCCGCAAAGCGCGCTGCCGGCTCGATCAGCTGCGCCTGCGCTGCCACCAGCGGCAGATCACGGGAGCCCGCCTGCGTGCCCTGGACCAGCGAATACAAGGTATCCGTCGCCAGCTCCAGCGCCTGTGGCAACGCGCGGCCATCCACCAGCCGGCCCAGCAAGGTAGCGGCAAACACGTCGCCCATGCCATTGGGCAAGGGGTGCAGGTCGATACGCGGCGTGGTCACCAGCCAGGCGCCTTGCCCGTTGACGGCCAGGGTGCCCAGCTGGTCGGCAGCGATGTCGGGTGTGGCCAGGCTGGTGATGACGATGGTGTCCGGCCCCCGGCCACGCATCTGACGCGCAACGGCCACCGCTTCTTCGGTGCTGGCCAGCTTGGTGCCGCTCAGCAGCTCGAACTCGAACTGGTTGGGCGTGATGATGTTGGCGAAAGGGATGGCCTGGTCGCGCAGAAAATCGGGGATCGCGGGGTTGACGAAGAGCCCCCGGCCCACATCGCCCATCACCGGATCGCAGAGGTAGCGCAGCTGCGGGTTGGCCTGGCGGATGTCATTGACCGCATCGAGAATGGCTGCGCCGGTATCGGCATTGCCCAGGTAGCCCGAAAGCACGGCGCCCACTTTCTGCAGCGCGCCGCGCTCGCGCAGGCCCGCGAGGATGTCGCGGATGTGTTCGGCACTCAGGATCTGGCCCCGGAACTGCCCGTAGCCCGTGTGGTTGCTGAACAGCACCGTATGCACCTGCAGCACATCGAAGCCCAGGCGCTGCAGCGCAAACACCGCCGCCGAGTTGCCGACATAGCCCCAGGCTACATGGGATTGGATGGACAGAATGACGGGGCGGGAGGCTTGCGCAGGGGCAGAGGGTGCAACAGTGTTCACGGTAGGCAGTCTTTGCAGACCCGGACCAGGCTGCCGGGCATTGGCTGCTATTGTGCGCCCGCTGCCTGCCACTCTTGCTTGAGCTTTTGCAATAGTTGCGCAGCGGGCAGGGCTCTGGCCTGGGCCACGCCCTGGCCGGCCCACAGCGACAGGTACTGCGCATCGCCCGCCGCGCCGGCGAGCTTGCGCAGTGCGCCGGTCAGCGCGTTTTGCACCGGGTAGGGCGGGATGGCGGCCTCATCGGCTTCGAGCGCATCGATCATCGCATTGCGGATGCCGCGCGCGGGCCGGCCCGAGATGGTGCGGGTAGTAACCGTGTCGGTAGCTTGGGCAGCCGCCAGCGCAGCGCGGTAGGCCGCGTTGATGGCCGATTCCGGGCAGACCAGAAAGGCCGTGCCCATCTGCACCGCCTGCGCCCCCAGCGCCTGTGCGGCGGCGATGCCTGCGCCATCCATGATGCCGCCGGCCGCAATCACCGGTACCTGCAGCTGCCGCACGCAGTCGCGCACCAGCGGCAAGGTGGAGACCATCGACGAGGCGTAGTCCGCCAAGAAGGTGCCCCGGTGGCCACCGGCCTCGCTCCCGCTGGCGATGACCGCATCGGCCCCCACCGCCTGCCAGGCCAGCGCCTCGGCCACCGTAGTGGCCGTGCCCCAGACCTGGCTGCCTGCTGCCTGCAGGCGCTGCACCTGGGCGGCGCTGAGGATGCCGAAGGTAAAGCTGGCCACCGCCGGGCGGCAGGCGGCCAGGGCATCGAGCTGTTGCGCAAAATCTTCGCACCACTGGCTGGGTACGGCTGGCTCAGCGCCAAAGCGGGCATACAGCGGGGCCAGGCGTTGCAAGGCCTGCTGCACGGTGGTGGCATCGGGTGCAGGGGTGGCCTGCACAAACAGGTTCATGGCGAAGGGCCGGTCGGTCTGCGCGCGCACTGCGGCAGCGGCCTCGGCCATCGCCTGGGGCGAGCGCATGCCGCAGCCCAGCGAGCCCAGGCCGCCGCCAGCGCTGACGGCAGCGGCCAGCGCCGGGCTGTCCGCGCCTGTCATCGGGCCTTGCACCACGGGCAGCTGCAGGCCCAGTTCATGTGTCAGGTTGCGGGTCATACGGTCTCCATCGCTGCGTTTAAAGGGGTGGGGGCGGCCGCCTGCAGGACCGCCAGCAATTGCTGCACGGCCGGTGTGGCATAGCCCTGGCGGGTGACAAACATCGTGGTGCAGGTGCCCAAGGGCTGGCTGTGTACGGGCACCGGGTTGCGCTGCAGGTCGACCACGGTCTGGGGCACGACAGCCACGGCACTGCCTGCAGCCACCGCCGCGATGATCGCGTGGTAGGACGAGAGCTGCAGCACGCGCGTGGGAACCGGGCCATGGGCCTGCGCCATCCATTGCTCGCCAATGCGGCGGTAGGTGCAGCCATCGCTGAAACCGGCCAGGGTGCGGGGCAGCTCTCCCTCCAGGGTTTGGGCGGGGCGCAGCAGCTGCAGCGATTCTTCGTACAGCGGCACCAGGTCCAGCGGCAGCGGCGCATCCACATCCGGCGGCGGCCAGGCGACCAGCGCGGCATCGAGCTGGTGGTCCAGCACCTGCTCCATGAGCTGCAGCGATGCGGCCGTGGACAGCTCCAGCTGCACCTGCGGGTGCGTGCGGTGGAACGTGGCCAGCGGCAGCGGCAGGCGCGCGGCGGCCGTGCTCTCCATCGAGCCCAGGCGCAGCCGGCCGCTGGGGTGCTGGCCGCGCAGGCTCTGCGTGGCCTCTTCGGCCAGGGTCAGCAACTGGTCGGCATAGCGCTGCAGCTGCTGTCCCTCGGGTGTCAGCACCATGCGCCGGGCTTCGCGTACAAAAAGTGCTACGCCCAGCGACTCCTCCAGCTGCTGGATGCGGGTGGTGATATTGGACTGGGCGCGGCCCAGCTGCTGCGCAGCACGGGTGATGCTGCCGCTGGCAATCACCTGCTGAAAGATGGCAAGGGTGGCGAGATCCAACACGGTTTGTATCTATCTTTTTTGAAGATGTTAATTTAACATGGCATCTCTAAAAAAGATACATAAACGACAGGTCCGCACCATGCCACCCTCGGTCAGCTCTTCGGTTTCCCCTTCCTCCTCCAGCGATTCGCTGCCCTGGAGCCAGCGCCCATGGCTGGTGGCCGTGGCCGGCATGGTGGCGCTGGCTTCGGCCATGGGCGTGGGGCGCTTTGCCTTTACGCCCTTGATGCCGATGATGCTGCACGACGGCAGCATCGACCTGGCGCAAGGCAGCTGGCTGGCGATGAGCAACTACCTGGGCTACTTTGTCGGCTCCCTGGTCTGTATGGTGCTGCCCTGGGTGGCCAAGGGCCTGATGCAGCGGCTGCACCCCTCGCGCATGGTGCACTGGTGGCTGTTCATCACTGCGGTGCTGACGGCGGCGATGGCGCTGAACTGGCCCGGCGCCTGGGCCAGCCTGCGCTTTGTCTCGGGCGTGGCCAGCGCGGTGGTGTTTCTCAATATCACCCTGTGGTGCATGTCGCAGCTCGCGCATCTGGGGCGGCCGCAAATGGGGGGTCTGCTGTTTTGCGGCCCGGGCATCGGCATTGCGCTGACCGGCCTGGCCACCAGCGCCATGGTGGCGGCCGGCTGGCATGCCGTCAGCGCCTGGCTGGCGTTTGCGCTGCTGGCGCTGGTCTTCTGGCTGATGGTGATGACGGTGGTGCGCGGCCCGCTGGCGCCACCGCCTGCCCATACGCAGACCGGCGCTGCCGTGGCAGTCGCGCCCGAGGGCCCGGTCGACCGGCTGCTGCTGACCCTGGCCTACAGCTTGGCCGGCCTGGGCTATATCGTCACCGCCACCTACCTGCCGGTGATTGCGCGCGGCGCGCTGCCGGCCGATTCGGTCTGGCCCGATCTGTTCTGGCCCATGTTTGGCGGCGGCGTGGCACTGGGCGCCTATCTCTCGACCCATTTGCCCACGCGCTGGGACCGGCGCCGCCTGCTGATGGCCGGCTACGGCATCCAGGCCGTCTCCATCGCCATCAGCGCGCTGTGGCCCACGCCGCTGGGCTTTTCGCTGGGCAGCCTGCTGCTGGGCCTGCCCTTTACCGCGCTGACCTTTTTTGCGCTGCAAGAGGCGCGCCGCATCTGGCCGTCTGCGCTCAGCAGCTTTCCGGGCCTGCTGACGGCTGCCTACGGGCTGGGCCAGATTGTGGGCCCTCCCATGGTCGCCTGGATGCTGGCCCACAGCGCGAGCACCCAGCAAGGCTTTGCCTATGGCCTGGCGGCCGCAGGCGCTGCACTCGTGTTGGGGATCGTGATTCTGGCTGCCATGGTCTGGCGCCATCCGCATCAGGGCTGAGCGGCTGAAATGCAACCCGCAGGCAGCCGTAGCGGGCTGCCCAAGCGGGGGCCGCCGAAGCATTTACCCCGCATGACCAACTCGTGAAACCTTGTTTGACCTTCGGGTAAACTCCGGGGCGCAAACGTTTGCGCCCATGCAAACATGCGGCATCTCGCGGCTACTGCTGTGGATGGCGCCGCGTGATGCACAACAATCCTTCGGAGACTTATCTCATGCGCTTTACCCGCCGTACCCTGACTGCTGCGCTGGCCTTGGCCACCGTGGCTGGTTTTTCCCACCAAGCCGCAGCGGCTGACAAGCCCAAGGTGGCCCTGGTGATGAAATCGCTGGCCAACGAGTTCTTCCGCACCATGGAAGACGGTGCCAAGGCGCACCAGAAGGCCAATGCCGCCCAGTACACCCTGGTGGCAAACGGCATCAAGGACGAAACCGACACGGCCGCGCAGATCAAGATGGTCGAGCAGATGGTGGCCCAGCGCGTGCAGGCTATCGTGATTGCTCCGGCAGATTCCAAGGCCCTGGTGTCGGTGCTGAAAAATGCAGCCGACAAGGGCGTGCTGATCGTCAACATCGACAACAAGCTCGATGCCGATGCACTCAAGAGCAAGGACCTGAACGTGCCTTTCGTGGGCCCGGACAACCGTGCTGGCGCCAAGCTGGTGGGCGATTTCCTGGGCAAGCAGCTGCAGGCCGGTGACAAGGTGGGCATCGTCGAAGGCGTCTCGACCACCTTCAACGCCCAGCAGCGCACGCTGGGCTTCCAGGATGCGATGAAGGCCGCTGGCGCCAATGTGGTCAGCCTGCAATCGGGCCAGTGGGAAATCGACAAGGGCAACACGGTGGCCGCCGGCATGCTGCGCGAGCACCCCGATCTGAAGGCGATCATGGCGGGCAACGACAGCATGGCGCTGGGCGTGGTCGCAGCGGTGAAGGCCGCCGGCCGCACCGGCAAGGTGCAAGTGGTGGGCTACGACAATATCGCCGCCATCAAGCCCATGCTGAAGGACGGCCGCGTGCTGGCCACCGCTGACCAGTACGCCGCCAAGCAGGCCGTGTTCGGCATCGAGATCGCCCTCAAGGCGCTGGCCGAGAAGAAAAAGCAGAGCGAGCTGCCTGCTGAGGTCAAGACCGATGTGGCCTTGGTGACCAAGGACAGCAAGTAACGACGGCGCACACCATGGCAACGACTGAGGCGCAAGGCGCCGGCACGCCACGCGTGCGTTTGCAGCAGATGGGCAAGGCCTACTCCGGCACCTTGGTGCTGGAGGGCGTGAGCCTGGATCTGCATGCGGGCGAAGTGATGGCGCTGACCGGAGAAAACGGCGCGGGCAAGAGCACCTTGTCCAAGATTCTGTGCGGGTTGGTGGATCCATCGCAGGGCCAGATGCAGCTCGATGGCAAGCCCTTTGCCCCCACATCGCGCCGCGATGCCGAGCGCCAGGGCGTGCGCATGGTGATGCAGGAGCTGGGCCTGGTGGCCACCTTGACGGTGGCCGAGAACCTGCTGCTGGGCCAGCTCCCCCACAAGCTCGGCTGGCTCGATCATGCGGCGATGCGGGCGCTGGCCCGCACCCAGCTGGCCAAGATCGGCATGCAGCATATCGACCCGGACACCCCCGTCTCGCAGCTGGGCATTGGCCAGCAGCAGATGGTGGAGATCGCCCGCAATCTGCAGGATGGCACGCGGGTGCTGGTGCTCGATGAGCCCACCGCCATGCTCACGCTCAAGGAAACCGAGCACCTGTTCACGCAGATCGCGCTGCTCAAGGCGCGCGGTGTGGCGCTGGTCTATGTGTCGCACCGGCTCGAAGAGCTGCAGCGCATTGCCGACCGGGTGGCCGTGCTGCGCGATGGCCGCCTGGTCGATGTGCGGCCCATGCAGGGCGTGCAGGAGCATGAGCTGGTCGAGCGCATGGTCGGCCATGCCGTGCAGGACAACGAAGGCCGGCCGCGCCGCACACGCGGTGCGCTGCGCCTGTCTGCGAAAAATTTGCAACGCGGCGCCCAGGTGCGCGGCGTCAGCCTCTCGCTCTATGCGGGCGAAATCATGGGCCTGGCGGGCCTGGTCGGCTCGGGCCGTACCGAGCTGGTGCGCCTGCTGTTTGGCGCAGACCGCGCCGAGCAGGGTGAAATCAGCCTGCATGCCGCTGGCAGCAGCGCCGCCACACACACCGTGGCGCCCAATTGGACCAGCCCCGTGCAGGCCATCCGCGCTGGCATCGGCCTGGTGACCGAAGACCGCAAGTCGCAAGGCCTGCTGCTGTCGCAATCCATCCGTGCCAACACCACCTTGGCGGGCATGCACAAGATTGCACGCGGCGGCTGGCTGCAGCGTGCGCAAGAGAGCGAAGTGGCGCGCCATTTTGTCGAGCGCCTGCGCATCCGCTCGCGCAATGCCGAGCAGGCGGTATCGACCCTGAGTGGCGGCAATCAGCAAAAAGTGGTGTTCGCCCGCTGGCTGCACCAGCCCTGCGATGTGCTGCTGCTCGACGAGCCCACACGCGGCGTGGATGTGGGCGCGCGCGCCGACATCTACCACGAGATCGACCGCATGTGCGATGACGGCAAGGCCGTCCTGATGGTCTCCAGCGACCTGCGCGAACTGATGGCCATGTGTGACCGCATTGGCGTGATGCACGATGGCGAGCTGGTGGCCGTGTTCGAGCGCGGCCAGTGGAGCGACCAGCAACTGCTGGCCGCCGCCTTTGGCAATGTGGACGAAGCCCCATCGGCCCACGCCGCAGCACAGGCTGCAACCCCCGAATAAAAGAGCAGGCAAGAGGACCAAGCCATGACAACCCCCCTTTCCGCGCGCGCCAGCGCGCCTACGCCGCCGGCTGCACCGGCTGCCAGCGCCGCCTCGCAGGCGTCTTCGGGCCGCATGCAGGCCTGGGGCACCTATGTGGGCCTGTTTCTGGTGCTGGCCGCGATGGTCGCGCTGTTCAGTTTTCTCAGCGAGTATTTCTGGAGCACCGAGACTTTTGTCACCATCGCCAACGAGATTCCCGCACTGGCGGTGATGGCCGTGGGCATGACCTTTGTGCTGATCCTGGCCGGCATTGACCTGTCGGTGGGCTCGGTGCTGGCGCTGTCGGCGGCCGTGGCGGCCCAGGCGATTCTGGTCTGGGGCCTCAACCCCTGGGCGGCGGGCGCGCTGGGCCTGCTCTGCGGTCTGCTCTGTGGCGCGGTGCTGGGTTCGATCTCGGTGGTCTGGCGTCTGCCCACCTTCATCGTGTCGCTGGGCATGCTCGAAGCGCTGCGCGGCGCGGCCTACCTGGTGACCGACTCGCGCACCCAGTATGTGGGTGATGCGATCTCCGGCCTGGCTGCGCCCATCGCCTATGGCGTCTCGGCTGCGTTTGTCATCGCCATCGTGGTGGTGGCGCTGGGCCAGATTGTGCTGACCCGCACCGTGTTCGGCCGCTATGTGGTGGGCATTGGTACCAATGAAGAGGCCATGCGCCTGGCCGGTATCGATCCCCGACCTATCCGCATTTTGGTGTTTGCGCTGACCGGCCTGCTGGCCGGCCTGGCAGGCCTGATGCAATCGGCGCGTCTGGAAGCGGCCGACCCCAATGCCGGCAGCGGCATGGAACTGCAGGTGATTGCCGCCGTCGTGATTGGCGGCACCAGCCTGATGGGCGGACGCGGCTCGGTGATTGCCACTTTCTTTGGCGTGCTGATCATCGCCGTGCTGGAAGCGGGCCTGGCCCAGATCGGCGCCAGCGAGCCGGCCAAGCGCATCATCACTGGCGCCGTGATCGTGGTGGCCGTGATCATCGACACGGTGCGCCAGCGCCGTGCCGCACGCCGGGCCTGACGGTGGTGATGAGCAGCATTAAGGACGTGGCGCGCCTGGCGGGCGTGTCCGTCACCACGGTATCGCACGTGCTGAACAAGACACGTTCGGTGCTGCCGGCCACGCAGGAGCGTGTGCAGGAGGCCGTGCAGACCCTGGGCTATGTGCCCAGCGCGGTGGCGCGCAGCCTCAAGACCCAGGCCACGCACACCCTCGGCATGCTGGTGCCGGACAACTCCAACCCCTACTTTGCCGAGCTGGTGCGCGCGGTCGAAGACGCCTGCTTTGCCGCCGGCTATGCGCTGCTGCTGTGCAATACCGACAACGATGCCGGGCGCCAGCAGGTCTACCTGGATGTGCTGTCGCAAAAGCGGGTCGATGGCCTGATCGTGGCCTCCACCAGCGATGACGCGCTGATGTCCCAGCACCTGGCGCAAACCGCGCTGCCGATGGTGCTCATCGACCGGGCCATTGCCGGCCTGGAGCGCCCCTGCGTGCAGACCGACCATGTGCAGGGCGGCATGCTGGCCACCCAGCACCTGATGGCCCTGGGCCGCAAGCGCATTGCCTGCGTCGCTGGCCCGCAGGATCTGCAATCCAGCGGGCAGCGCGTACAAGGCTGGCGCCAGGCGCTGCAGCTGGTGGGCCTGCCCTCTGATCTGCTGGTGCATGGCGATTTCACCGTCAACGGTGGCTATGTAGCCATGCAGCGCCTGCTGCACGACGGCGGCGCCCACCGGCCCACGGCCGTGTTTGCCTGCAACGACCTGATGGCCATGGGCGCGCTGCGCGCCGTGCACGAGGCGGGCCTGCAGGTGCCGCGCGACGTGGCCGTGGTGGGCTATGACGATATCGAGCTGGCCAGCTATACGCAGCCAGCGCTGACCACGGTGGCCCAGCCGACCCGGGCCATGGCCCAGCAGGCGCTGGCCTGGTTGCTGGAGCGCATCCAGGCCGGCCGCAGCGCCGAGCCGGCTGCTGCCAGCACGCAGATGCTGGTGCCAGCCCTGGTCACCCGGGAGAGCAGCCGGGCCCTGGCCCGCGCTGCCGTGCCGATTGTGAGTGGAGAAACAGTGTGAATGTGCCTATCTTGAGCCAGGCCCCGCGTATCGTGGTGCTGGGCAGTTTGAACATGGACCTGGTGCTGCGCGTGCCGCATATGCCGCGCGCGGGCGAGACCATGCTGGGCCAGTCGCTCAGCCAGGTGCCCGGCGGCAAGGGCGGCAACCAGGCCGTCAGCTGCGCGCGCCAGGGGGCGGCCGTCAGCCTGCTGTCCTGCGTGGGCGAGGACGCCTATGCCGACCAATTGCTCGCTGGCCTGGTGGCCGACCATATCGATGTGCAGCATGTGCAGCGCAGCGCGCGCGATGCCACCGGCGTCGCCGTCATCAGCGTCGATGACAGCGCCCAGAACCAGATCGTCGTGGTGCCCGGCGCCAACTTGCGCTTGCAGGTGACCGAGCAGGTGCTGCGCCCGCTGCTGCAGGATGCCGCCTATGTGGTGCTGCAGTTCGAAACCCCATTGGAAGAAGTAGACCAGGCCTTGCGCAGCGCGCGCGCCGAAGGCTGCAAGACCGTCCTCAACCCCTCGCCGGTGCAGCCGCTGCCCGATGCCTGGTGGCCCCGCATTGATGTGCTGGTGGTGAACGAAGCCGAAGCCGCGCAGCTGAGCGGCAGCCCCGTGGACAGCCCTAAGAGCGCGGCCCGTGCCGCCCGCTGGCTGCAGGCCAAGGGCGTGGGCCAGGTGGTGGTGACCTTGGGCAGCCAGGGTGCCGTCTGCTGCGACCAAGCCGCCGATGGCGCTGAAGCCGCCGCCCACTGGCACCGCGCCCCCCAGGTGCAGGCGGTGGACACCACGGCTGCTGGCGATACCTTCCTGGGTGCGCTGACCGTGCAGCTGGCCGCCGGCGCCAAGCTGGACGAGGCCACACAGTGGGCCATCCGTGCGGCAGCCATCTGCGTGACCCGCGCTGGCGCGCAACCTTCCATCCCATTCCATGCCGAGGTCGCCACCCGCACCGAAGCCAGTCTCTGGAGCCCCGTATGAAGCGTGCCGCGCTGTTGAATATCGAGTTGTCGCAAATCATTGCCGCGATGGGCCATGGCGATATGTTGGTGATTGGCGATGCCGGCCTGCCGGTGCCCCCTGGCGTGCGCCGGGTGGACCTGGCCGTGGCGCGCGGCGTGCCCAGCCTGGACCAGGTGCTGCAAGCCATCCTGAGCGAACTGCAGGTGGAAGCGGCCATCGTCGCCAACGAGTGCCTGGACGGACAGCAACTGCCGGCCTGGTACCAGCGGCGCCAGGCCGATGGCCTGCCGAGCGCGCCGCAATGCGTGTCGCATGAAGCGTTCAAGGCCATGAGCCGCCAGGCCGTGGCCGTGGTGCGCACCGGTGAATGCACGCCCTATGCCAATATCGCACTTCGCTCCGGCGTCGCTTTTTAAGAGCCGCTAACACGGCCCTTGATACGTCGTTGCCAAGCCTTGTCGTACGTCTGTACTGCCTGCGGCTTGACGCCTAGTCTCAACCGCAAACCTTCGGTTTGCTGGGCTGTGTTAACGGCTCTACGCGCTGACATCCACCGTGCCATCAACAAGGGCCTCTGCTGCAAAGCAAGAGGCCCTTTGTAAAAGCGTTTGCGGCTGGTTTAGACGCTGGCCGGCGGCAGGGTTTGCGCAGGCGCGCTGCGTGCCAGCGGTGCCAACGGCAGGCGCAGCACAAAGACGGCGCCACCGCCCTCACGCCCCTCGCAATGCACGCTGCCTTCATGGCGCTCGGCAATCGAGCGCACGAGGGCCAGGCCCAGGCCCACACCGCCATGGCGCTCGCTGGCGCCGGGCATGCGGTAGAAGGATTCAAAAATGCGCTCGCGCTGGTCGGGCGGCACGCCGGGGCCCCGGTCGGCCACGCGGATTTCGGCATAGGCGCCTTGCTTGTCCAGGAACAAGGTGATCGGGCCCTGGGAGTAGCGGCGGGCGTTTTCCAGCAGGTTGCGCACCGCGCGGCGCAGCAGCTTGGCAATGCCACGCACCTCGATCGCATCGCCATGCATGTCGGCCACTTCCAGGTCGGCCTCGACCCGGGCGCACTCTTCGGCGCAGAGGCCGATGATGTCGATCATCTCCGAGGTACCCACATCGGCTTCGCGCGCGCCCAGGCGGCTGGCCAGCAGGATCTCGTCGACCAGCTGGTCGAGCTCGGCGATATTGCGCTGGATCTCCTGTTTGAAGGTGGGCGAGGGCTTTTCGCCCATCAGCTCCACGCCCATGCGGATGCGGGTCAGCGGGCTGCGCAGCTCATGCGAGGAGTTGGCCAGCAGCGATTTGTGCGATTGCACCAGCGCCTCGATGCGGGCGGCTGCGGCATTGAACTGCTCGGCCAGGTCGCTGACCTCGTCATTGCCGCGCACATCGACGCGCACCGACAGGTCGCCATCGCCAAACTGCTTGACGCCTTTGCGCAGTGCTTCGAGCCGGCCCATCAGGCGCCGGATGATGGGGAACACGCCCACGACGACGACGACACCGATGAGGCCCAGCATCCAGAAAAAGCCAAACGGCGGCTTGACCCAGAACCACCAGGGCCCCAGGTTGGGCGGCGGGGGGCGGTGGCCTTCGCCACGGCCGGATCGGCGCTGCAGCTCCATCTCGTAGGTGCGGCCCTGGTCGTCCTCAATCAGGTACAGCACCAGCTCGCTGGGGTCGCCAGGCTGGCGCACCGCCTCGCCATGCAGCAGCAACGAGCCATCGGCACTGCGGATCAGCAGCTCTCGCGCCGGGGGCTGCAGTGGCGTGGCATTCTTCTCCGCCGCCGCCTGCCAGGCCCAGCCAATCACCAGGATCAGCACGGCCACGCCGCCCACCACGGTGAGCCAGATACGCAGATAAAGCCGTTCGGCGAAGTATTTGTACAGATGCATGCGGGCGGCGGGGCGCTGGAGCCAGTCCTCAGTCCTGCTGTTTGGCGAACACATAGCCCACGCCGCGCACGGTCAGAATCCGGCGCGGGTTCTTGGCATCGGCCTCGATGGCGGCGCGGATGCGGCCCATGTGCACGTCGATGGAGCGGTCAAAGGCTTCAAGTTCGCGGCCGCGCACGGCTTCCATGATCTGGTCGCGGCTGAGCACGCGGCCAGCGCGCTCGGCCAGGGTGACCAGCAGGTCAAACTGGTAGCTGGTCAGATCGGCGGGCTTGCCGCTGATCGTGACGGAACGGGCGTCGCGGTCGATCTCCAGGCTGCCAAAGCGCAGCACCTGGCTGGCCGGGGCTGCCGCGCTGCCGCCATCCACCCGGCGGCGCAGTATGGCGCGGATGCGGGCAAGCAGCTCGCGCGGCTCAAAGGGCTTGGGCAGGTAGTCATCGGCGCCCACTTCGAGGCCGATGACGCGGTCCATCGGGTCGCCCTTGGCGGTGAGCATCAGGATAGGCACCTGGGCGGCGGGGCCGTTCAGGGTGCGGATGCGGCGGCAGACCTCCAGGCCGTCCAGATCGGGCAGCATCAGATCGAGGATGACCAGGTCGGGCGCCTGGCCGCTGGCCGGCTCCTGCAGTGCCGCGAGGCCGCTGGCGCCATCAGCCATGTGGCTGACCTGCAGCCCCGACTGGGCCAGATACTCGCTCACCATATTGGCCAGACGCTCGTCATCTTCGATCATCAACAGTTGGTGGGTATGCATGGCAGTCATGGTTATGGGCGGGAGGACCCGCAGATTTTGCTATAGGGGCGATCGTGGCACGCTGGGGTCGCGCCGGATTGTCCCTGCCGTAAAGTTTGGTAAACCGCCCCCGGGGTTCCGTCAACCTCTCAGGATTGGCTCGGCACCGGCCTGATGCGCGACGCCAGCCAGACCAACACCAGCACCGGCAACCCCAGCAGCGCCGTCGACACAAAGAACTGCGCATAGCCGAAATGGTCTACATAGACGCCCGAGAAGCCGGCAATCCACTTGGGCAGCAGCATCATCATCGAGCTGAACAGCGCATACTGGGTGGCCGAGTAGTTCACATTGGTGAGGCTCGACAGGTAGGCGATGAAGGCCGCTGACGCAATGCCGCCAGCCAGGTTGTCGGCGGAGACCACCGCAATCAGGCCCACCAGGTCATGGCCACGGGTGGCCAGCCAGGCAAACAGCAGGTTGCTGCCAGCCGACAGCACGGCGCCCAGCATCAGCACCCGCATCACGCCGATGCGCATCGAGATCACGCCGCCGATGAAGGCGCCGACCAGGGTCATGATGACGCCGAAGATCTTGCTGACCGAGGCGACCTCAGCTTCGGTGTAGCCCATGTCGACATAAAAGGGGTTGGCCATGATGCCCATCACCACATCGGAGATGCGGTAGATCGCGATCAAGGCCAGGATCAGTGCCGCATGCCAACCGTAGCGGCCCAGAAAGTCGGCAAACGGGGCGACCAGCGCCTCGCGCAGCCATTGGGCGGCATTGCGGGCAGGGGTCAGCGCCTTGGCCACGGGCTCGGGCGACAGCAGCACGGTGACCACGCCCACCAGCATCGACGCGGCCATCACCAGATAGGCAAAGCTCCAGGCCTGGCGCTGGTAGTCGCCCGCGCCTTCTTGCAGACCCAGCGCCACCAGCCACAGCACGCCAGCGCCGGCCCAGATCATCGCGATGCGGTAACCCGTCTGGTAGGTGGCGGCCAGTGCCGCCTGGCGCTCGGCGTCGGCCGATTCGATGCGGTAGGCATCGAGCGCAATATCCTGCGTGGCCGAGCCAAAGGCCACGGCCAGCGCGCACCAGACGACATGGTTGAGGTGCAGTTGCGGATCGGCCCAGGCCATGCCCAGCAGGCCGGCGATCACCAGGCCCTGGGCCAGCAGCAGCCAGCTGCGCCGGCGCCCCAGCAGGCGCGTGAGGCCTGGCAGCGGCAGCCGGTCGACCAAGGGCGACCAGACCCATTTGAACGCATAGGCCAGGCCCACCCAGCTGAGGTAGCCGATGGTGCTGCGGTCGATGCCCGCCTTGCGCAGCCAGAACGACAAGGTGCCCAGCACCAGCAGCAGTGGCAAGCCGGCAGAAAAGCCCAGTGCCAGCATGCGCAGGCTGGCCGGCTCGGTGTAGACGCGGAACGTGTCCGCCCAGGAGCGGCGGGCGGGAGAAGCAGTCACGGATGAAGAGGTGTCGGCCATGCAGACGGGCGGTGCAGTAAAACGAGGGAGGCCCAGGCCAGGCCCGGACAATGCGCCAATATACGCTGATCCGCACGGCCGGGCGGGGCAAGCGGCGCAATAGCGAGCAATAGGGAGCAATAGGGAGCAACCGCCAGCGCATGGCTACACTGTGCGCTATGCAATGATGCACCGCTGCTGCCATGGCCGACCACTCCCACCACCGCTTGCTGGCTCCTGACTACTCTGTTCGCCACTACGAAGGCGAGCAGCAGGCGCACAGCCATGACCATGTGCAGCTGCTGTATGCGCTGGCCGGCCGCATGGAGCTGGAGGTCGATGGCAAGGCCGCCTATGTCGATACCGCCAGCGGCGTGGTGATACCGGCCGGCTCCACGCACGCCTACCTGGCCCAGAAGGGCAGTGCGCTGGCCGTGGTGGATGTGCCCGACGGCGCAGACTGGGCGCAGATGCGCCGCTTTGCCGCGCCGCCGCGTGACTGGTTGGCCACCCATGCCTCGGCCTTGACGGTGGCCCAGGCCCATGTGGCCTGGGTGCAGCAATCGCCTCAGCTGCTGCTGCGCCGTGCGCTAGATGTGCAGGCCATCACTGCTGCGGTGCGGGCCGATCTGGCCGGCGACTGGCGCACCCCCCAACTGGCGGCCCTCGCGCACCTGAGCCCGCAGCGCTTCCATGTGCGCTGGCTGGAGCTGACCGGCAGCACCCCCCAGCAGTGGCTGCGCGACCTGCGCCTGACCGAGGCCAGCAAAGCGCTGGCGGCCGGCCAGCCGCTGGAGACCACGGCGCTGCGCTGCGGCTACAGCACCGCCAGCGCGCTGGCCTATGCACTGCGGCGCGACCGTGGCGTGGGCAGCCGTAGCCTGCGCAAGGGCGCGCTGGGGTGATGCACGGGGCCTGTGGAGCAGCGCAGGCACAAGCGTTTCTCGACATTTGCCCGGGTCCCGCCGCAGCACCATAGCGGTATGACACAGACATCCAGCGGCATGGTTTCCCCTGCACCTTCTTCTTTCTTCAGCGCCTCCGCCCAGGGCATTGCACTGGTCGCCATTGCCGGCGTGCTCTGGGGCACCAGTGGCACCGCCCAATACCTGGGGGCGGCGGGGCTGTCGCCGTTCTGGGTGGGTGCGGCGCAGCTTGCCGTGGCGGCGGCCTTCCTGGGCCTGAGCCTGCTCTGGGCGCGGCGCGGCAGCACTGGCAGCCTGGTGCTGCGGCCCCGCCAGGCGGGGCTGCGGCTGTCGTCGTTCTTCTGGGCATCGCTGGGCATTGGCGGCTACAGCGTGTTCTTTTATGCCGGCCTGCAGATGGCCGGTGTGGGTGTGGGCACGGCCGTGGCCATTGGCAGCAGCCCCATCTGGGCGGGCCTGCTGCAGGCGCTGGTGCTGCGCGCGCCGCTGTCGCCGCTGTGGTGGCTGGGCACCTTGGTCAGCGTGGCCGGTGGTGTGGCCATGGTGATGGGCGAGGGCGGCAGCAGCCAGGTCTCCTGGCCTGGACTGGCGCTGTGCCTGCTCGCGGGGCTGTCCTATGCCGGCTATGCGCTGGTCAACAAGCGCCTGGTCAGCCATATGTCGCCCAAGGTGGTGAACTTCTATGTGTTCAGCGGTGCTGCGCTGCTGGCCCTGCCCGTTGCCGCGCTGTATGCGGGCGTGCCGCAGTGGAGCCTGTCTGCCGTGCTGGTCGTCGTCTACCTGGGCGCTGTCGTCTCGGGCATTGCGCACTTGCTGTTCTCGATGGGCCTGCGCCATATCTCCGGGCCCACCGGCGTGGCGCTCAGCCTCATCGAGCCGGTGGCGGCCTTTGTGCTGGCCGTGTGGATTGTTGGCGAGCACCAGCCGTGGGTGGCCTGGGTGGGCTTGGCGGCGGTGTTGCTGGGGCTGTGGGTGGTGGTGAAGGCGGAAATGCGCAGTTGACTGCCGGGTCGCGTATGGACGGCGTGTTCTGCAGGCCCGGCGATAGAATGGCGCTCTTGCCACCACGGACTGCGTTTGCTGCCGCTGTATGACCTTGCCTGAAGCCACTCACCAACTGGATGACGCCGTATGGTCGCGGGTGTTGACGCAGGATATGGCCAGCCAGCTCCAGGGCCAGTCGCTGGTGTTTCTGGCGGCGGACACCGCAGGGCAGACGCACCAGATCCCGCTGCTGGTAACAGCTTTTGAAACGCAAAGCCGATCGGCCCCAGGCATGGCTGCCTTCCGGCTTAATTTTCAGGGCCCGACCGCCCCGGTTCTTCCCAGCCAGACCTACCGCGCACGCCATGCGCACTGGGGCGACTTTGCGATCATGGTGTCTGCCACCGGCGCCGATGCGCAAGGCGTGTACTACGAGGCCCACTTCAGCCATGCCCTCTGAGCTGCCTGCAGCCCTGCAGCTAGGCAGTTTGCAGCTGCGCCAGTCCTTGGCGTCGGATGCGGATTTTTTGCGTGTGCTCTACCGCGATGTGCGCAGCGACGAGCTGGCAGTTACCGGCTGGCCGCCTGAGGCCATCGATGCCTTCTGCCAGTCGCAGTTTGATTTTCAGAGCCAGCACTACGGCAGCTGCTACCCCGAGGCGCTGCATTACCTGGTCGAACGGGATGGTCAGCCTATTGGGCGGCTGATCGTCGATGACAGTGTTGATGCACTGCGGGTCGTTGATATCTCACTGCTGGCGGCACAGCGCAGCCAAGGCCTGGGGAGCTTGCTGCTGCAATGGTTGTGCGACCGCGCCGATGCCCGGCGGCAGCCGCTTGCGCTGAGTGTGGAGCCCCAGAACCGGGCGCGCCATTTATATGGGCGGCTGGGTTTTGTGCAACTGCCGGGAGATGGCCTGTACCTGAACATGCTCCGTGCGCCGATCCAGAGGGAGCTTGCCGAATGAACGACCTTCCAGACCCCGCCACCTCCATCTTTCCGCCAGGCCAGGCGGTGCTACCGGCCCAGCGCGCCGCGCTGATGGGCCATACGCCTTGCTGCATCTGGCTCACCGGTTTGTCCGCCTCGGGCAAAACCAGCCTGGCCCATGCGCTGGAGCGGGCCTTGCACCAGCGCGGCTGCCATACCTATGCGCTCGATGGCGACAACCTGCGCCAGGGGCTCAATGCCGATCTGGGTTTCAGTGCCGAGGCGCGGGCAGAGAATATCCGCCGCATGGCCCATGTGGCGCGGCTGATGGCCGATGCTGGCCTGGTCGTTATCGTCTCTGCGATTTCGCCGTTTGCAGCAGACCGGGCACAGGCGCGGGCCTTGTTTGCGCCCGGCGCCTTTGTCGAGGTGTTTGTCGATACGCCGCTGGCTGTGTGCGAGGCGCGCGATCCCAAGGGCTTGTATGCGCGCGCCCGGCGCGGCGAGCTGCGCGACTTTACCGGTATTGACAGCCCTTATGAGCGGCCGCTGCAGGCGGAGCTGCATTTGCAGGGTGCAGACCTGGCGCCCGAGGCTGCGCTAGGCGCTGTGCTGGCGTATTTGGATGCCCAAAGCTTCGAACAGACGCGGGCTGGATGAGCGGGCTGATCGAAGCGGGATGAACAATCAGTTGCGCGAGGGGAAAATGCCCACCAGCGCAATGATGAAATTGATACCTATAGAAGGTTGCATGACGGAAAGAGGCTGCGATGCACCAGCGATCCCGATGGTGGGTCCTCCACCCAATTGCACCGTCTGACCGGCATTGCCTGCTTCGATGAACTGCGCGTTGCGCTGATTTGATTGCGCCAATATGGAGCCTGTAGTCGGCGTCTGCAAGGTCCCCGCCAAGGTGCTGGCAGTGGTGCTGCTAACCACGGGGTGGGTATGGGCTGGCATCTGGTTGGTGGTCATCGTGACAGTGTTGCTGCCTGTCACAAGTCCAGGGGTGAATTGGTCATAAAAGCTCCCCGGTCCTGCACCTACCGGCACCCGGCCGCGCAAATCGGGCAGCATAAAAGTGGTTGTGCCATTGCCGCCATAGGTAGTCCCCAAGATGGCGAACAGGGCTTGGTATTGGCTGATAGCCATAACTTGTCCGTGGCAGAAAGCCCAGTTTTGGGGAGCAAAAAGGCCGCCAAACATAATGATTTGGCCGATATACGCGTCCATGGTTGTTTCCTTTGATGTTGTTAGGTTTGCAGATAGCCATTGAGCCATCCGCTGGTAAGTGGGGTGGCAGGGCGGTTGTTGACGTGGCTGATTGAGGTTGCTGTGCGTGGACTGGTAGCAAGTGGCCCCTGCAGCACTGCCGTTTGCCACGCTTGGTGCAATGCAGAAATGGATGGTTGTGGAGCCGTGTTCTCGATGGCAGCTGCAAGGCTAAAGCCCGCCTCGGCACCCATCAGCGCGGCAGCAGTCCAGGGCAATGCCGCCTGCTCAAAACGTTGCTTCCAAACCTGCTCAGCCTGTGCAGCGCTGGACCAGGCACCGGCGGTGGTGGTATTGCCACCGGTAGGCACATCCGCCAGCCAAGGGAAACCTGCCAGTCCCCAAGTACCTTGCGACAGTGCATGTGCCTGCCACCAGCGGCCAAAGCGGGCCAACTGCGGGCCGGAATAAAAGGCTACAACGGCATCGGGCCGGTGGCTAAAAACGGCAGTACGCAGGCCGTCAAATTCCTCGTGCTGCGGTCCAAATTGGCCCACATGGCGGGCAACTATCCGTCCGCCCAGCGCACGGTAGGCCTGCTCAAACGTATAGACAAAGTCGTAGCCAGCTTCCATCTGCCCAACAGCCAGCACTGCCTTGGGGCCTTGCTGTTGGTAGACGGCCTGCGCCAGCTGCGCTGCACTGCCGCACAGATCCAGGCTATGGCGCACGACAGCCTGGGGTTGGCCCGGCTTGGCGGCTGCAGGCAGATCTGCACCGGTATCGCTGGCCCACAGTGGCAGGCCCAGGGGCTGCGCATGGGCGGCGACCTTGGCTTCGACGGCGGGCGGCATCCAGCCGACAACACCATGCAGCTGGGGCCGTTGATCGATCGCCGCCGTGATGCTGCGGGCAGCGCGGTTGGGGGTGGGAGGGGCTTCCACCCAGTGCAGCTGCACAGCAACTTCAGGCCGCTGGGCCAGGCCCAGCTCCAGGCCTCGGCGGTAGTCCGAGCCCAGAGTGGCCACCTTGTGCGACTGCGGCGCCACGGCCAGCAGCTGCCAGGCCGTGGCCGTTTGCGGGGCCGGGGCACTGGGCGCCAGCGCCTGCGCAGCACTCCAGCCGCCGGTTGTGCTGACGGCCACGCTGGTGGAGGCGAGAAAATGGCGTCTTGGAATCATGGTCATAAGGCTGCCTCGGTGAGAGTCTCTGCGCGGTCATGGGCGTCGCACCGGGCCCGCAATTGCTGGTAATGGGGGGCCATCCATTGCTCGGCCAGCGCGCGCAATGCGAGGTTGGCCTTGGCATGTTTGTCGCTGGTGTCCTGGGCAAAGGGCTCATGCGGCCGCTTGCCGTGGCGCGACAGGCGCTCGCGCAGCGCCTGCATGGCTTTTGCATCGGGTTGCCAGGACATGCGTGGCAGTACCAGTTGCTCGATGGCCTCGGGCAGTTGGCTGTGGTCCAGCACCAGCGCCTGGGCCGGATCGGCCACCCGGGCCATGTCCGCATAAATGCGGCCCAGCATGCGTGCGCAGTACTGCTCGGGCGGCATCGTGGCCTGCTCCAGCAGGTTCAAGCCCGGCAGGCCGAACGTGGGGCCAAAGGCGCCGGGTACGAGGTAGAAAGCGCGCTCCTGCATCTGCGACACCAGCACCGACAGTGGCTCACGGGTCAAAAAGACCGGCAAGGCCTCAGGCCAGGCCTGCATCAACAGCGGTGCCTGGTCGGTGTTCCAGGCGTCAATCTTGAGGCTGGCCGATTGCAGCGCCGGGCTGGCCGTATCGCTGCGTTGGGCCCAGGCGCTCATCCAGGCGCGCAGGGCAGCAATGGCTTGCGCGGGGCTGAGCCAGCCGTTGACCAGCGCCTGGCGCAGCAGGAAATCGACCGGAGGCGGCTCGGACATCGCCAGGTGGTGGGCGCTTTGCGCCAGTGCCTGGGGGAACAAGGTGGAGCCGCAGCGCGAGACATGGAACACCAGCAGGCAAGGCGCGATTCCTGGCGACTGCGCCTGCCAGTCCAGCAGCGCTTGCAGCGGGGTCTGCCGGCGGAAGGCCTGGTTGAACGGCAAGTTGAGCAGCGGCTTGAGGCTCTCCTGGTAGAAGGGCGCGCGCAACGGGGCATCGCCCAGGCGCGCCCAGTCCACCATGGTCTGGTTGCCATCGTGGTACAGCTGAACGGGCCGCCAGCCCTGCAGTGTCAGAGCATCCATTGGGCATTCCAGGCGCGGCGCCCGGCCTTCATCGCCGATTCGACATCGGAGGCATCAAACACCAGGCCCTGGGCCTGGCCCAGCGCAATGCTGCGGGCGCTCAGGCTGGCCAGGTCGGCGCAGCCGGCCAGCGCATCGGCCAGTGCTTCTTGCGCAAACACGCGCTCGCGAAACTGTTCAAAAGCCAACCAGGGATCACCGTCATCAGGCGCTGGCTCGCCCTGGTCACCGGCGGCAAACGCCTGTGCCAGGCGCTCGTCCACCAGCGCATCTGCAACCAGGTGGATGCGTGCCTTGCCGCTGCGGTTACGTACGCGGTGCGGCAGGGACACATCGGTGTACCAGCATTCACCCACGCGCATCGGCACGCGCTGGCCACCTAAATGGAAAAAAACCCGCTCTTCGGTCTGCAAGGGAATGTGCAGCCGGGCATCGCCCTCGGCGGCGCACAGGCCTGCATCGGTGTGCTCCATGATCTCGCTGTCAGGCTGCAGGCGCATCAGGCGCACCGATTTCCACTGCAGGTCCAGGCTGTGCAGCAGGGCGGCAATGGCGGGGCAGGCCTGTAGTGCCTCGCAGTCGGCATACGCGTCCAAACTGGCATCCATCGGCATGATGTCCGACGGCGCCTGGGCCGATGCCCGCAAGGCCAGCGCCTGCCAGCCACCATCGTGCCGGCCCTGGTTGAAATGCATGCGCCACAGGGATTCGGGCAGTTGCTGGGCTTCTTGCAAGGCAGCCGCTACCTCCAGGCGCCAGGGCAGGCGCATGGTGGTGATGCCCTGTAGGCGCAGACCCTGGCGGGGTTGGCCTGGGGGGCAGGGAGCGGCTGCGAGGGTCATGGGGCGGAGACCGGGGCGCACAGCGCATAGGCCGTGCAGCTCAAGGAGCCATCTCCTACGAAGGAGTTGAGCACCCGCACCGACCATCCTTGCGTGCTGGCACAGCTGAGAGCCTCGGCCGGTGCATTGGCAGAGACACGGACATCGAAGTTCGCATTCCCACCCTTGGCGTTGGCGGCTCTGTAGCCGCCGCCGACCACTTGTTCATTGACCGAGCAGCAGGCGGTGGCCTCGCAGAGTTCACCTGTTTTGGTGTCCGAGCGCTGAATGATCGCTGTAATGGAGCCTTGTGAACCGGTTGGGCCGGTAGGGCCTATAGGGCCTTGGGGACCGGTCGCACCGGCGGGGCCGATGGGCCCTTGTATCCCTTGCGGGCCCGCAGGGCCCGTGTTACCCGTAGCGCCAGCAGGGCCGGCTGGCCCCGCGGCTCCTGTCGGACCGGCGGGACCCGCAGGGCCGGTAGCCCCTGCAGGACCTACCGTGCCAGCAGGGCCAACGGCGCCAGTGGGGCCTGCCGGGCCAGCCGGTCCGATGGCGCCGGCTGGGCCAACTTCACCTTGCGGCCCTGCGGGGCCGGCTGGTCCGGTGGCACCGGTGCCAATGCCATCCGCACAGCGCAGCAAGCGGCCGGTTGCGGGGTCCATGCACAGCTGTTCCGTCCCAGTCTCTGGTGCGGTACGCACGGGCGGCACGTAGGTTTCGCCGGTGCCCTGCACGCGGAACAGATCCTGGTTGGCCTGGTCCTTGATGACAAAGCCGGAGCCGGCTGCCGGCTTGAAACTGGTATCGGCAGACCAGGCAACGCTTGCAGCCAGGGCCATGATGCCGCCGGCCAGCCAACGGCTGTGGAAGAAGGAGTTGACGAGGTTCATGGCTGGGTTCTCAGGAAAGAGCGGACGCGGGCAGAGCGCAGGGCGCCCCAAGACAGAAGCGAAAGCAGCAGGGCGAGGCTGGCGGTCCAGCCCAGGCCGGAGACCGGCACCGCAACCGGCGCCGCGCTAGGGGGTGGGCCCACGTAGACATTGACCAGGTTGACGTTCTGCTGGGTAACTTGTGCGCCCGGGCCCAGGGTGAAGGTCGCTGGCTGGCCGGATGCGGTGGTGATCTGCAGCGGCTGGCCCGGCTGGCCTTGCAGCACCAGGTTGCCCGTGACGACGATATTGGCGCCGTTGGGCAGCACAAAGCTTTGACCGCTGCTGGAGCTGAAGGTGAGGTTGCCCACCGTGGTGACGCCGGAGACGGTGATACTGGCGCCCGGCGCGGCGCAGGAGCCGTCGAAAACCATGGCGCTGGCCGCTGCGTTCAATGTGCCTTGGTTGCGAAAGTCGGCGCCCAGTTGGATGCTCCCTTGGGCATCGAGCACGCCGCCCGATTCGATCAAGAACGCGCCGGCATTCTGCAACGAACCACCATCCAGAGAGTAGCTGCCTCCAATGGTGACGCCCAGGCAGCCGAGGTCTTGGCTGCCACCGCCGAGAGTGCTTTCAGAGCCAGCAGGAATTTCCATCTGCGCATGCGCAGCAGAGGCAAGGCCAATCGCGAGCGTCGCGGCGGCTAAAAAACGGAGCTTCGGCATGGGCGGCCTGTTTTGCTTTGAAGCAAAATGTAATTGGGTGTCGATTTGTACCAGAGCGAAACAAAGTTTGCAATTTATTTGTTATATATATTTATTAATGTGGTAAGCGAAATGGTATTTGGGGATAAAACCACTGTGCAATCATCACGTTTTCATTATTGGAACTGGAATGCCTGAACTGCCCCCCTCGACAACGTTGTTCGGCTGCGCCTGCCATGGGCGCCGTGCCTGGCTGCAAACCCTCGTCGCGGGGGCTGCCGTGGCGGGTGCCAGTAGCGCAAGTAGCGCCTGGGCGCAGGTGGATGTCGGCAAGTCCTCGGCACTGCGCAACCTGGTGCCGGCCGAAGCGCTGGAGCAGGCGGCGCAGCAGCAGTACGCCGAGCTGCTGGCGCAGGCCAAGCAGCAGGGCGCGTTGGCGGGGCCTGGCAATGCGCAATTGCAACGCCTGCAAACCATTGCCCAGCGGCTGATTGCGCAAGCCCAGCCCTGGAATCCGCGCGCCCGGGACTGGCGCTGGGAAGTGAACCTGATCGGCAGCAAGCAGATCAACGCGTTTTGCATGCCCGGCGGCAAGATCGTGTTCTACACCGGGCTGATCGACCAGCTCCAGCTCAGCGACGACGAGATTGCGATGGTCATGGGCCACGAGATGGCGCATGCGCTGCGCGAGCACTCCCGCGAGCAGCTGGCCAAGAACCAAGCCACCGGGCTGGGTATCCGCCTGGGCGCAGCCATTTTTGGGCTGGGCGATATGGGCACCGCTGCTGCCAATCTGGGGGGCCAGTTGCTCACGCTCAAGTTCAGCCGCTCCGATGAATCCGACGCCGATCTGGTCGGGCTGGAGATCGCTGCACGTGCCGGCTATGCGCCGCAGGCCGCCGTTAGCCTGTGGGAGAAGATGGGCGCTGCCACCGGCAAGGGCGGTATCGGCTTTCTGTCCACCCACCCGACGGGCCCCAACCGCATCGCCAGCCTGCAGGCGAATGTGCCCAAGGTACAAGGCCTCTACGAGCAGGCCAAGCGCTAAACGTCAAGCCCAAGACGGCCTTTGAACAGGTTCTTAAACCCAGGCCACCACCATCGGGTTCTTGCGCGAGAAAAGCGCCACGTGCGCGTCGATCGCATGGCGCACCCTGGCCAGTGCCTCGGCATTGTCAGCGCTGCAGACAAAAGTCAGCGTATCGCCGTCGGCCCGCAAACGGCAGTGGCCCCAGGGGAACTGGGCCTCGCCCTGCTGGCTGTCGTACTGCACGCTGATCTTGCGGCTGAAGTGGTAGCACAGGCGCTGCAGATAGCGGCTGGCCTCAGGCGTCATCACCTGGCCTTGGGTAGTGACGCTTGTCAGGGCGGGCTCGGACATGGCGCTCAGTCCTCGATGGCCATCGCCAGTGCCTGCTGGGCCGCTGGCAGCATGGCGCTGCCGTGGTCGGCCCCCGGAAAGCTGGCATAGCGCAGCGCCAGGCCTGGGGCGCCGCGCAGGCCTTCCATCAAAGCTGGAATGCCTGGCGCGTTCTGGCGCTGGCGCCGTATCGCATCGCGGGCCGGGTCGCTGGAAGGCGCAGGCGCTGTCGTCTGCTTGGCAGGCCGCGCCTCGCGCTCGCCTTGCGTCAGCAACAGCTGCAGCGCTGGCGCATCCGCCGGCTGGCGGGCGGCATGGTCCACAAAGCCGGGCAAGGCCTGCAGCACAAAACCATCGCGCCACCAGATTGAGGGGCTGGCAGCAACATAGCGCTGAAAGCCGCCCGGCCGGGTCAGCAGCGCATGCAGCACGCAGAGGCCGCCATACGAGTGGCCAAAAAAGGTCTGGCGCGCCCGGTCGATCGGCCAGCTCGCTTCCACCAGCGGGCGTACCTGCTGGTCGATGAAATCGAGGAAATGGTCGGCCCCGCCCTCGGCACGCCCGCGCTCATCGGTAGCCGGGCCGGGCGCAGGCGGTGTGTAGTCATAGCTGCGGGCGCTCAGGTCCAGCACCGCGCTGTCCGCATAGCCCAGGCCGACGACCACGGCGCCTTGCGTGGGCACCGAGGGGCCGCGCGCAAAGCGGTTGCGCATCAGCTGCGCGGTGGGTGTGAACAGCAAGTTGCCGTCCAGCAAATAGAGCACCGGGTAGCCCTGGGGCGGTGGCGGGGCGGGCGGCACGGCCACCATGATGCGGTGCACGCGCTCGGGCGCGCCCGGGCCGGGCATGCCGGGGGCGCGCAGGTCCAGCTGCCGGGTGCCGGGCAGGGTCACGGGTGGGGCGTCCTGCAGGCTGCTTTGCCAGGCGCAGCCGGGCAGCGCAAGCGCGGCGCCCAGGCCCAGCAAGCGGCGCCGGGTCACATCGGCCAGCTGGGCCAAGGGCAGGGTGGGGAAGGTGGGCAGGGCGATGTGCATAGGGGCTGGGCTTGCGGCAAATCAACCATGGGCTTGAGAATGATTTGCATTAAGAAATTATCATGGCAAGCATGGCACAAACCCGCTTGGCCCATGTTTGCTGCAGCAAGAAAAATGTTTGCGCATGCCGGGCATCCCTTCCACGCTCTACCGGCCTGGCCTATGCACAGCGCTGATCCCGCATCCAGCCCAGACCCGGATCAGGCGGATCTGCGCGCGCATGTCTCGCGGCTGCGCGAGCTGCGCCCGGGACTGCATCTGCACAGCGAAGACGGTTGCGACCTGCGCGACCAGACCGCGCGGGCTGAGATCGATGCCGGGCTGCGCCTGGTGGTGCTGTTGGAGGGGCGGATTGATGTGTCCTACGGTTTGACCCGGGTGGCGCTGAGCCATGCGGGCGCGGGCGCCAGCGCGGCGCTGGTGTCGGTGGCGGAGCGCGAACGCTTTGAGCGGCGGGCGCGCTCGGGTGTGTATTCGCGCCGCGTCAGCCTGGGGCTCACTCCTGCCTGGCTGGCCCAGGCCGGTGGTGGCGACGGGGCCGCCTGGCCCGATCTGCAGCGCTTCATGCACGAGCACCTCGCTACGCGCCACTGGCAGCTGTCGCCCCGCGCCGCGGTGATTGCCGAGCAGATCGTGCATCCGCCCGGCTTGACGCCGCTGCTGCAGCACATGTACCTGGAAAGCCATGCGCTGGAGCTGCTGGGCGAGGCACTGGCCACCTTGGGCGATGGCGAGGCCGCCGCCCCTGGCGCCAGTGCGGCAGGCCTGCTGCCGCGTGAACACCAGCGGCTGCGTGAGCTGCATGCCTTCCTGGCCTCGGGCCAGGCCGATGCGCTGTCGATGGATGCGATTGCGCGCCAGGCCGGTGTCAATGCCAGCACCTTGCAGCGCCAGTTCCGCAGCGTGTACGGCACCACCGTGTTTGAGTTCTTGCGCGAATGCCGGCTGCAGCGCGCCCGCCAGGCGCTGGAGCGCGACGGCATCACCGTGGGCCAGGCGGCGCTGCTGGCCGGCTATACCAGCGCCGCCAACTTTGCCACCGCCTACCGCAGGCGCTTTGGCCTGGCGCCCAAGCTGGCGCGGGTACGGGTCTAAAAGCGCCCCCTTTACCTCCGGTTTGTTCGCCCGGCCCCCAACCGGGCGGCACTGCCGCTGGCGCAAACATCTTTGTTGCCCGCGCAAACCACGGAGCGCCCCCGGGATGGAAGAATTCAGTACTTGGTAATGAAAATCATTTGTCTTTCAAAAAAGGGGCGGTATGTCGATCCAGGCAGGGGAACAGGGGTGGCGCTTGCGCGCCGTGGCAGCAGCGGTGCTGGTAGTGGGGGTGCAGGCAGCAGCGCAGGCACAAACCCCGGCAGCGGCAACCACAGCGTCGGAGCAGGATCCGACCTTGGAGACGGTGCAGGTGCTGGGCACGGCAGAAAGCGCCTGGAAGCAGGCGCCGGGCGTATCGACTGTCACGCGCGAAGACCTGGACAGCCAGCCCAGCAATGACCTGGCCGATGTGCTGCGCCAGCAGCCCGGTGTGAACCTGACCAGCAACTCCAGCAGCGGCCAGCGCGGCAACAACCGCCAGATCGACCTGCGCGGCATGGGCCCGGAAAACACCTTGATCCTCGTCGATGGCAAACCCGTCAACAGCCGGGGATCGGTGCGCTACGGCTGGCGCGGCGAACGCGACACCCGGGGCGACATGAACTGGGTGCCGCAGGAGGCCGTCGAGCAGATCGAGGTGCTGCGCGGTCCCGCTGCCGCGCGCTACGGCAACGGGGCCGCTGGCGGCGTGGTCAACATCATCACCAAGGGCATCCCCGACAAGCTGAGCGGCAGCGCGACGGTGTACTACAACCAGCCAGAAGATTCGCGCGACGGCAGTAGCAGCCGCACCAGCTTCTCGCTGGCCGGGCCCATCTCGGAGCAGCTGGGCTTTCGCCTGAGCGGCAATGTGGACAAGACCGATGCGGACGCCTGGGACATCAACAAAGGCCATGCCTCGACCCGCACCGGCATCTATGCCGGCACCTACCCGGCCGGCCGCGAAGGCGTGCGCGACCGCAACCTCTCGGGGCGCCTGAGCCTCAAGCCCGCAGCGGGCCACCGCATCGACTTGGATGCCAGCTTTGCGCGCCAGGGCAACATCTACGCGGGCGATACGCAAAACACCAACAACTACACGGTCGATGCGAATGGCAACCTGGTCGCCACCTCGCAGCGCGTGCTCGATGCGCTGGGCACCGAGACCAACCGCATGTACCGCTCCACCTATGCCGTCACGCACAAGGGCGAGTACGACTTTGGCAGCTCCACCGCCTACCTGCAGTACGAAACCACGCGCAACACCCGCCTGAACGAGGGCCTGGCCGGTGGCACCGAAGGCCTGTTCTCCAGCGATGCCTATGGCACCTCCAAGCTCGACATCCTGACCGCCCATGGCGAGGTCAGTGCCCGGGGCACATGGGGCAGCCTGCCCCATGTGATGACGGTGGGCGCCGAGTGGGTGGAGCAAAAACTCGAAGACAGCAACTCGGTATCGCAGACCACTACCGAAGCCGGCAGCGTGCCGGGGGTGGACAACACCGGCCGCAGCGGCAAGATCTCCTCGCGCATTGCCTCGGTCTTTGTCGAAGACAACATCGAGCTCAATGCCCGCACCTTGCTGACCCCAGGCCTGCGCCTGGACCAGCACAGCGAGGTGGGCACCAACTGGAGCCCGTCGCTGAACCTGTCGCACTACCTGACCGACAAGGTGACGTTGAAAGCCGGCGTGGCACGGGCCTACAAGGCCCCCAACCTCTACCAGATGAACCCCAACTACCTGCTCTACAGCCGGGGCATTGGCTGCTGGGGCGCGGGCGGTGCCTGCTATTTGATGGGCAATGCCGACCTCAAGCCCGAGACCAGCATCAACAAGGAACTGGGCATCGAATACGCCGACGAGGGCCTGCTGGCCGGTGTGACCCTGTTCCACAACGACTACCGCAACAAGATCGATGCGGGCATGACACCCATCGGCACCGCGACCGGCGGTACGGGCGCCTATGCCAACGCCGATGTGTTCACCTGGACCAATATCCCCAAGGCGGTGGTGTCGGGCGTGGAAGGCACCTTCAACATCAAGCTCAGCCCTGCGGTGCGCTTGAGCAACAACCTGACCTACATGGTGCAGAGCAAGAACAAGACCACCGGCGAGCAGCTGTCCATCATCCCCAAGTACACGCTCAACTCGCGGGTGGAATGGCAGACCACCAATGCCTTGCAACTGCTCGGCTCGGTGACCTGGTATGGCGGCCAAAAGCCCAACAAGCTCGACTACCAGGGCCTGCCGTTGACCGGCGAAGAAACCCGCCGCCTGGCCCCCTATGCACTGGTGGGCGTGGGCGCGCGCTACAGCTTCAGCAAGGATGTCACCTTGACCGCCGGGATCAAGAACCTGTTTGACAAGCGCCTCTACCGCATGGGCAATGCCGTGGGCGTGAACAACCCGCGCACCATCTACGGTGCCGGTGCCGCGACCTACAACGAGCCGGGCCGCTCGTTCTATGCGTCGCTGACCGCCAGGTTCTGATCGGCATCTACGTAAAAAAGGCCAGTGGCATGCCGCTGGCCTTTGGCGTTAGAACCTTCGCTGGAGATCAGGTCCCACCCACATAGGGGTTGCTCTGGCGTTCGCGGCCAAAGCTGCTCTCGGGGCCATGGCCGGGGATGAACACCGTCGCATCGCCCATGGGCCACAGCCGCTGGGTGATGGAGTCGATCAGCTGCTGGTGGTTGCCCTGGGGGAAATCGGTGCGGCCAATGCTGCCGGCAAACAGCACATCGCCGACAAAGCAGCGCGTGATTTGCGGCGCATGGAAGACCACATGGCCAGGGGTGTGGCCAGGGCAGTGGCGCACCTGCAGGGTCTCCTGCCCGATGCTGACCGTATCGCCATCCTGCAGCCAGCGCGTGGGCACAAAGCTTTGCGCGGGCGGAAAGCCAAACATCTGGCTTTGCTGGGGCAGGCCATCAATCCAGAATTGGTCGCCCGGGTGCGGGCCAATGATCGGCAGGCCGCGCTGCTCGGCCAGCTCACCGGCGCCGCCGGCATGGTCGATATGCGCATGGGTCAGCCAGATGGCCTTGAGCTGCAGACCGAGGCGTGCAATCTCCGCCTCGATGCGGTCCAGATCGCCGCCGGGATCGATGACGGCGGCCTCCATCTGCTGGTCGCACCAGACCAGGGAGCAGTTTTGCTGAAACGCGGTAACGGGAATCGTGTGGTAGTGGAGCATTGTTTGTTGGGGCTGGCGGCAGCGCGCAGGCCGGCGGATGCGGGGCGCAATCTGGCTATTGTGCGGCAAGCTGCGGTGGGCTTGAGGCTGGCTGGGGTTCAGAGCCGCCAGTGGCGGGTGCCGCTTTGGGGATGCCTCGTAAAATCAGCGCTTCGCCCATCGGTTCGTCTTTTCTGGAGTCTTGATGCCCCGCCCCCCTGCCTTGCCCCGTTCGGATTGGGTGCTGCGCAGCCCAACGTCCGACAGCCTGGAGCGCATCGAGGCCTGGTTCCAGGGCAATGCCTACGCGATGCACCGGCACGACACCTATGCAATAGGGCGCACCCTGGCGGGCGTGCAAAGCTTTCACTACCGGCGCGGCCGGCGCGACAGCCTGGCCGGCAGCACCCTGGTGCTGCATCCCGACGAGGCGCATGACGGACAGGCCGGCACGGACGAGGGCTTCCGCTACCGCATGGTCTATGTGGCGCCCGCGCTGATCCAGGACATTCTGGGCGGCAGCGCTTTGCCCTTTCTGGAAGGCGGCATCACCGACGACCCGGCGGTATCGGCCGCTGCCCAGGCCTTGCTGCAAGGTGTGGATGATATTGTCGAGCCCTTGGAGCAAAGCGATGCGCTGGCACAGCTGGCCCATGCGCTGGCCGCTGCCACCGGCGGGCCCGGCACGCGGCGTGCCAAGGCCAAGGGCGACTACCAGGCCGCCCGCCGCGCGCGTGACTATCTGCAGGCCCATGCCACCCGGGTGGTGGCGCTGGACGAGTTGGAAGCGGCTACCGGCCGCGACCGCTGGAGCCTGTCGCATGATTTCCGCATGTTCTACGGCACCAGCCCCTATCGCTACCTGACCATGCGCCGGCTCGATGCCCTGCGGCGCCTGCTGCTGGCGGGCCTGTCACTGGCCGAGGCTGCCCAGGACGCCGGCTTTGCCGACCAAAGCCATATGACGCGCCATTTTCTGAAGACCTTTGGCATCACCCCGGGGCGCTGGCTGCAGGTGATGCGCCATGCACCCCCTCGCTGAACCTGGCACCACAAACGTTCAATACGTCCGGGCTGCGCATGCTTAAGCTGGCTGCTGTTTTCAACACCTACAGCAACACCATGTCCGCACCTGCCGAAACCTCTCGCGCACCCCACCACCGAGGCCAAGGCCAGTCCATCGATCTGCTGGACAAGATCGCACAGCTGCAGGGCCACTGGCAGCCGCGCGTGGTCGCAGAGATGAACGACTACCAGTTCAAGGTCGTCAAGATCGCCGGCGAATTTCTTTGGCACCAGCACAGCGACACCGATGAGACCTTTATCGTCCTGGGCGGCCAGCTGCGCATCGACCTGCGCGATGCCAGCGGCAGCATCCGTGCCCTCCACCTGCAGGCCGGCCAAATGGCCGTCATCCCCCAGGGCCTCGAGCACAAGCCCTTTGCGCAGGACGAGGTCCAGCTGCTGCTGATCGAGCCGCGTGGGGTGGCGAATACGGGGGATGGGGAGGCGGGAGCGCGTACGGTGGCGAATGATCTCTGGATCTGAGCGCGGCCCATGCAAAGGCGGAAGATGCCGGGCCTCGCGGCATCTTCGCTAGAATTTTTGCTTGGAGAGTCGCCTGAATAATCGGCCATTCTCTAGCGCAATAAAGCACCAAAAACAGCGAGGGAGATATTGGCGATGAGCGCAGTATTGCGAGTTTCAGCTTTGAATGTGGAAGCTTGTTTGGTGAATACCACGATCCAACCCTATCGGCTGGAAAGCGGCACCGCCCATTTCCTGGTGAGCGACTGCGACTTCGATGATGTTCCCGGCCAGCTGCAGGATGCGTTGGCATTTCTAAGTGACCATGCCGCCGATATCCGATGGATGATGCAGACGCCGGAGTCGGCCGCGACGCTGGTCTTTGCGCGAGAGGCCTGAGAGGAAGGGTTTCAATATCTGGCCTTTCCTGCTGTGCTCGTACAGCTTGCCGGAGCCTTGGGAATCGGGCTGGAAATTTCTTTATACCCGGTGCACACGCCTTGAGTAGTACGCCATGCATTTGCACACTGCATGGTATGTATTGGCGAATGCAATATTGCTGAATTGCTGTATATACTGCCTCAATAATCAAAGGAGGCAGAAGGTGAAAAAAGCGCTGGGTATTCCATTTTTTCAATCCATCATTTTGGCGGGCGCCGCGCTGATAAGCAGCCCTGGTTGGGCAGCACGTGATTTCACGCCCCAGGCGGGCACCTGGGTGGTGAGCGATGAACTGGACGGCAAGCCTGGCCGAGGCCTGGCGATTGATGTGCAGGGCAACACCTTCTTCATGCAGGTGTTTGGCTATGAGAAGAATGGGGATGCAACGTTCTACACAGCCACCGGCCAGATGGACGGCAACAGCGTCACTGCGCCACTGATGCGCTACAAAGGCGGCCGCAGCTTTGGAAGCGAAGCGCGCGATGCCGTTGAAGACAAATCCATTGGGGATGTGCGTGTGAGTTTTCGCAACGGCGTTGCTGGCACGGTGCAGTTCCCCGGCGAGCCAGAGATGGCTATCGAACGCTTTGTGGTGCGCAGCGATGACGCCAACGTCACGAACCCGCGTGCGCAAACGGGGATACGCGTGCTGTCGATGCTGGTGCTGGATGGCCAAGGTGATGTGAGCAACCAATGGAAGAGCGAACTGACGCGGATGTCGGATGGCCGCTTCCGACTCACTTTGATGGAGGCACAGGCAGGGTACAACACCCCTTACTTCACTGCTTTTGAAGAGTTGAACTGCGAACTGCAGGGTCAGCGCGCGCGTTGGCATTGCTCGCACCCCAACACAGCCACACCGGCCAATGATGCGGCGAGCTATCGCGTGGCGGCATTGACTTTTGAGCTGGTGGGCTATGACCTGGTGGGCAGCGTGCAATTGCAAGGTGCACCGGCGGGAAAGGCGCAAACCATTACTGGCTATAACCTGGGAGCGCACGAGGTTGGCGGCCGTCGCCAAGAGGGCAACACAACATGGACCACCTCTGTCGAGCAGAACTACCAGCGCGGGCTTTTTTTGCGCGGTGGAGCGTGCCAGGTCAGCTGCTTTTCCACGGAAAACGTCTCGACCTTGATGCCCATCAATGGCACCTGGGTGGTAGAGGATGAGCTGACCGGCAAGCCGGGCAGAGGACTGGCGCTGGACATCCAGGGCAATACGGCCATCTTGCAGGTCTACCATTACCGCGACGATCTGCAGCCGAGCTTTCATATGGGCAGTGCGGCCTATCTGAGCAAAGGGGTGAAATCCATGGCTTCGGTGGCCTCCATTCCGATGGATGAGTATGCAGGCGGCCGCAGTGTGGGCGGTGCCAAGCAATCCGCGCAATGGCGCAGCCAGGCAGGCCATGCACAGCTGGAGTTTGCCTACGATATCGCCAATGACCGCTCTGATACCCCGCCCAACGAAGCGTCGTTGTGGTGGACCGTAGGCCAATTACAGTTACCCGGAGAAAGCCCGGTCCGTATCCGCCGTTTGCAGTTGGAGAAGCCGGCCAATTTCCCGGAGGCAATGCTCGGCAAGTGGTTTCTCCATCGGGCCCAGAAGACCTTGGAGCTGACCCAGGTGGTTGGAGACGTGGTGACCACAGCTGATGGCTCGGTGTTTTGTTCTTTGGTGAGCGATCGATACGATGCGGACGTCAGTTGCGGGCAACTTGCTCCCCAGATAGGTTGGGCTTGGCACCAGTTCTTGCAAATGCCGATCATGAACCGTGGTGGCACGATGACCCGTTTGCGTGATCGGCACGGCAATGCGATGGGGCTGGGTGGATTGGACTGAAGTGCCAGGGCGCGATAGGCGGCCCTAGGCAAAAATGCGCGTAGCCCAAACCGCTGGCCCGTGATACAAGGGGTTCAGCGCTGCAGGCATGGCCGGGCATACCGGCGCTCTGCAAGCGAGTTGATCCCTGAACCAGGAGCGCGCATCCATGTCCAGTACCTTGTCACCGACGTCCGCAGCAGAGGCGCCGCAGCCGCCGCCAGCCAACCCGCAGTGCATAGGGGTGCCGCGCGAGATATTCGCCGGTGAAAAGCGCGTGGCCACCGTGCCTGCGGTGGTGGAGAAGCTGGTGAAACTGGGCTTTCGTGTCAGCGTCGCGGCAGGCGCTGGCGAGGCGGCCAGTTTTGGCGACGAGGCCTACCGCGCAGCGGGTGCGCAGGTGCTGCCCAGCTCGGCGATCTGGGCGGGGGCCGACATTCTCTTCAAGGTACGGCCACCTACTGCCGAAGAAATCCAATGGATGCATGCCGGCCAGATCCTGGTCGGCTTTGTCTGGCCTGCGCAAAACCCCGAGCTGATGGCGCAGCTGGCAGCCAAGGGGTTGACGGTGCTGGCGATGGATGCGCTGCCGCGCACCTTGAGCCGCGCGCAGAAGATGGATGCGCTGACCTCGATGGCAGGTGTCAGCGGCTACCGGGCAGTGGTCGAGGCGGCCCATGCCTTTGGGCGCTTTTTCAGCGGGCAGATCACGGCGGCGGGCAAGGTGCCGCCTGCGCAGGTGTTTATTGCGGGTGCCGGGGTTGCGGGTTTGTCGGCAATCGGCACGGCCGTCAGCCTGGGCGCGGTGGTGCGCGCCAACGATACGCGGGCCGAGGCGGCGGACCAGGTGGTGTCGCTGGGCGGTACCTTTGTACCGGTGGACTATGCCGAAGAGGGCGGTGGTGGCGGCGGCTACGCCAAGGTGATGAGCGAGGGCTTTCAGGCGGCGCAACGCCAGATGTATGCGCAGCAGGCCGCATGGGCCGACATCATCATTACCACGGCCCTGATCCCCGGCAAGCCCGCGCCGCGCTTGATCACGGCCGAGATGGTGCAGGCGATGAAGCCCGGCAGCGTGATTGTGGACATGGCCGCCGAGCAGGGCGGCAACTGTGAGCTGACGGTGCCCGGCGAGGCCGTGGTGCGCCATGGCGTGACGATTGTGGGCTACACCGACCTGGCCTCGCGCCTGGCGGCGCAGTCCTCCACCTTGTATGCCAACAACCTGCTGCGCCTGACCGAGGAGCTGTGCAAGGCCAAGGATGGGCATGCGGTGGTGAACATGGAGGACGATGCGATCCGGGGCCTGACGGTGGTGTACCAGGGCAGCATCAGCTGGCCCGCGCCTGCGCTGGCGGCGGCGCCCGTGGCCAAGCCGGCAGCGGCTGCTGCTACTGCTGCTGCGGGCACGGCAGCAGCCAGCCCGGCTGCGGCCAAAAAGCGGGGCCATGGCCATGGTGCCGGCAGCCCTCTGCCTGCGCGCACCTTGGCCATCCTCTTTGCGGTGCTGGCGCTGCTCTTCTGGCTCATTGGCGCCCATGCGCCGGCGGCCTTCCTGGGCCACCTCACGGTGTTTGTGCTGGCCTGCTTTATCGGCTACATGGTCGTCTGGAACGTGACGCCCGCGCTGCACACGCCGCTGATGAGCGTGACCAATGCGATATCCAGCATCATCGCCATTGGCGCGCTGGTGCAGATAGCGCCGCCCAGCGTGGTGGGCACGGACCGGCCGGGGCTGCTGATTGGCGCACTGGCCTTTGTGGCCTTGGTGCTCACGGCGATCAATATGTTTGGTGGTTTTGCGGTGACGCGCCGCATGCTGGCCATGTTCCGCAAATAGGCCAGGGGGTAGAACCGCATGACCGAAAGCCTCGCAACCGTTGCCTACCTGGGCGCTGCCATTTTGTTCATCCTCAGCCTGGGCGGGCTGTCACACCCCGAGACCGCGCGGCGCGGCAATCTGCTGGGCATGCTGGGCATGGGCCTGGCGGTGCTGGTGACCGTGTTTGGCCCGCGCGTGTCGCAGTCCGGCGTGGTGGCGATTGTCATCGCGCTGGTGCTGGGTGGCGGCATAGGCCTGTATGCCGCCAAGCGGGTCAAGATGACCCAGATGCCCGAGCTGGTGGCGCTGATGCACAGCCTGGTCGGCCTGGCCGCCTGCCTGGTGGGTTTTGCCAGCTATGTCGATACCTCGCATCCGCTGCAAGGCGCTGAGAGAGCCATCCACGCGGCCGAGGTCTATATCGGCATTCTCATTGGCGCGGTTACCTTCTCGGGCTCGCTGGTGGCTTTTGGCAAGCTCAATGGCCGCATTGGTGGCAAGCCGCTGCTGCTGCCCGGACGGCATCTGCTCAACCTGCTGGGGCTGGTGGTGGTGGTCGCGCTGGGCTGCTGGTTTGTGCAGACCGCATCGATTGGCCTGGGCATGCTGGCGCTGCTGGTGATGACCGCCATCGCACTGCTGTTTGGCGTGCACATGGTGATGGCCATTGGCGGCGCCGACATGCCGGTGGTGGTGTCGATGCTCAACAGCTACTCGGGCTGGGCCGCAGCCGCTACCGGCTTCATGCTGGGCAATGACCTGCTGATCGTCACTGGTGCTTTGGTGGGCTCGTCGGGAGCGATCCTGAGTTACATCATGTGCCAGGCGATGAACCGCAGCTTTATCAGCGTGATTGCCGGCGGCTTTGGCAGTGGCGCGCCCGCAGCGGCGGGCCAGGCAGGCGCAGCGCCCCAGGGCGAAGTAGTGGCGGTAACAGCGGCCGACACCGCCGAGATGCTGCGCGAGGCCAAGCGCGTGGTCATCGTGCCCGGTTACGGCATGGCCGTGGCCCAGGCCCAGCACACCGTCAACGAGATCACCCGTACCCTGCGCGAGCGCGGGGTGGAGGTGCGCTTTGCGATCCACCCGGTGGCGGGCCGCATGCCCGGCCACATGAATGTGCTGCTGGCCGAGGCCAAGCTGCCCTATGACATCGTGCTGGAGATGGACGAGATCAACGACGACTTTCCCGATACCGATGTGGCCATGGTCATCGGCGCCAACGACATCGTGAACCCCGCTGCGCAGGATGACCCCACAAGCCCCATTGCCGGCATGCCGGTGCTGGAGGTCTGGAAGGCGCGCCAGTCCATCGTGATGAAGCGCTCGATGGCGACCGGCTATGCCGGCGTGGACAATCCGCTGTTCTACAAGGACAACAACCGCATGCTGTTTGGCGATGCCAAGCAGATGCTCGATGAGGTGCTGGCAACGCTCAAGAGCGAGGTTTAGCGCTGGCTAGCACCTACCATTCGAAGGCGGAGTCGCTCGTGGGAAAGCGCTCGACCGGGCACTCACCGCTGCGGGCAAAGCGATCGGCATAGTTGAAGCGGTAGGCCATCTCGCTGCCGTTGCGGCAGGCTTGGCCACCGTAGAGCCTGGCATAGGTGGCACGTGCGCCGCTGCTGCTGCGGTAGGTGTCTTCGGCCTTGAAGACCAGCTTGCCGTCCTTCTGCTGGATGCGCAGGGTGCCGAAAGAGGCATTGTTGGGGGTCTCGTAGTCCACCAACATGTCAGGCCCCTGCTGCCCCAGTTGCGAGATGATCAGAAAGTTGGCACGCTGCTCAGCCACCAGCTGCTCGTGGCTCAGCACGCGCATACCGGGTGTGGATTGCAGCTTGGCCGCCAGCGGCAGTGCCTTGCCTTCCAGCACCACAATGGCTGTAGTGTTGGGTGGCGCATCGCGGGTAGGCCCGGCCAGTAGCGACTTGGACAGCCGCTGGGTCAGCGCTTCCACCAGTTCCTGCGCACTGTAGTCGGACGCATCCTTGGCGCAGGCGGCTGTGCTGGCCAGCAGGCAGGCCAGAAGGAAAGGGGCAGTAGAAAGGCGCATGGAAGCTCCCGGATGAAGGGCAGGGCTGCCCAAGCCAGGCGACCCGTTGGATGACTTACAGCTGGAAGTCGTAATCGATGGTGATCGGGGCGTGGTCCGAGAACTTCACATCCTTGTAGATGTGTTCCTTGCGGGCCAGTGCGGCAATCGCTGGCGTGGCCAGGTGGTAGTCCAGGCGCCATCCCACGTTGTTGGCATAGGCCTGGCCCCGGTTGCTCCACCAGGTGTAGCAGGCGTCGGTGGTATCGGGCTGCAGCACGCGGTACACGTCGACCAGGCCGCCGGTCTCGGTCTCCTTCTCCAGCAGCTGGGTCATCCAGCTGCGTTCTTCGGGCAGGAAGCCGCTGTTCTTCTGGTTGCTGCGCCAGTTCTTGATGTCGGCATTGGTATGGGCAATGTTGACATCGCCGCAGAGGATGAAGTCGCGTTCGGCGCGCAGGCGCATCAGGTGCGGGTGCAGCTCGGCCAGAAAGCGGTACTTGGCGGCTTGGCGGATCTCGCCCGAGCTGCCGCTGGGAAAGTAGCAGCTGATGATGGAGAGCTTGCGCGTGGGCGTGTCAAAGCGCAGCTCCACATAGCGGCCCTCGGCATCGAACTCGTTGGGCGAAAAGCCGATCACCACATCGCTGGGTGCATGGCGGGTGTAGATGCCCACGCCCGAATAGCCCTTCTTCTCGGCGAACTGGAAATACCCGTTCATCTCGTCGATGACGTCGAACTTGTCCAGCATATCCGCTTGCTGTGCCTTGATTTCCTGCACACAAATACAATCGGGCCGGGTTGTCTCAATCCAGGGGATCACGCCCTTGGTGGCAGCGGAGCGGATGCCGTTGAGGTTGAGGCTGGTTAATTTGAACAAGGATTGGGTCATGGTCGTTAGTCTCCCACAGTCAGGCGCGGATGCGCAGCTGGCGCAGGATTTTGTAGAGTTTGCCGTGGACGCTGGCGTGCTGCGCTTTGGGCAGTTCACCACCAAGGCCGGCCGCGTCAGCCCGTATTTCTTCAATGCGGGCCTGTTCGATGATGGCGCCAAGATGGCGCGGCTGTCCGAATTCTATGCAAAAGCGATTCTGGCCAGCGGTGTGGCGTTCGACATGGTCTTTGGCCCGGCCTACAAGGGCATTCCGCTGGCCGCGACCGTGGCCGTGGAGCTGGCGCGCCAGGGCAAGAACGTGCCCTTTGCCTACAACCGCAAAGAGGCCAAGGACCATGGCGAAGGCGGCAGCCTGGTGGGCGCGCCGCTCCAAGGCCGGGTGCTGATCATTGACGATGTGATGTCTGCCGGCACTGCTGCACGCGAATCGATTGCGCTCATCAAGGGCGCTGGCGCCATTCCCTATGCGATGGCCATTGCATTGGACAGACAGGAAAAAGCCACTGAGAATGGCCAGGATGTTGCGCATAGCGCCGTGCAATATGTGCGTGACCAGCTGGGAATGCAAGTCTGCACCATTGCCAAGCTGGAGGACCTGCTGGCCTTTTTGGGCCAGGGCGCGGCGGCAGAATCGATGCGCGAACACCACAGTCAGGTATTGGCGTACCGAGAACGCTATGGCGTAGACAATTGATAATTAGAATTCGATAGTTTTGAATTATAAGGATCTGACAATGCGCAAGGACTGGTGTGTCGCTGTTTTGGCCATGGTGATGCTGGCATCTGCCGGCGCCAGCCACGCCCAGAAGTCCCCGTCCACCACCACGGTCTACAGCTGCGTGGATGCGGGTGGCCGCCGCTTGACGGCGGATCGCCCCATTCCTGCCTGTGCGGACCGGGAGCAGCAGGTCACGATGCCCGGCGGTGCGGTGCGCACGGTTGGGCCTTCCTATTCCGAGCGCGAGCGCGCCGAGCAGGCTGCCCAGCAGCGGCGTGAGGCAGAAGAGCGCTACCGCGCCAATGACGGCAAGCGCCGTGAGCGCGCGCTGGCCACGCGCTTTCCCACCAAGGCGGCCCATGATGCCGAGCGCGCCGAGGCCGTCGATGTGCTGCGTGCGCAGATCCGCATCGTGCAGGAGCGCCGCACTTTCTTGCTCGAAGACCGCAAAAAGATCGACCAGGACATGGAGTTCTACAAGAAAGACCCCAGTAAGGCGCCTGCCCCGCTGCAGGCGCGCCTGGAAGGCAACCGCCGTGACTTCAAGGAAGTGGACGATCAGATCGCCACGATCAACGAAGAAATCAAGGCCACCAACCTGCGCTTTGACGAAGAGGCCCAAAGCCTCAAACCCTACTGGACCCCGGCTGCTTCCAGGTAGCCGCGCGCAACCCCCATGCCCCTCGATACCCTCGCCCCAGGCTTGGCATTGGCCGATGACCAGCGCGCGCGTTGCAGCTGGTGCATGGCCTCGCCCCTCTACCAGCACTACCACGACCATGAATGGGGCTTCCCCGTGCATGATGACCGCCGCTTGTTCGAGAAGATCTGTCTGGAAGGCTTTCAGGCCGGCCTGAGCTGGCTGACGATTCTGAACAAGCGCGAGTCCTTCCGGGCGGCTTTTGCGCAGTTTGATGCGCGGCAGGTTGCGCAGTTCGGTGCCGAGGATGTGCAGCGCCTGCTGGCCGACGCCGGCATTGTGCGCCACCGGGGCAAGATCGAGGCGGTGATCAACAATGCACAGCGCCTGGCCGAGCTGCAGCGAGAATTTGGCAGTTTTGACGCCTACCTGTGGCGCTTTGCGCCGGCGCCCGGCAGCCGGCCTGACCGCATCACCCTGGACGCCGTGCGCCAGATGGGCGTGGCGCCCGAGGCGGTGGCCCTGTCCAAGGACCTGAAAAAGCGCGGCTGGAAGTTTGTCGGCCCGACCACGGTCTATGCCTTCATGCAGGCCATGGGCATGGTCAATGACCACCTGCATGGCTGCCATGTGCGGGATGGCCGGCCGGTTTGAGCCCCGTGGCGCTACAGCGCCGATAGCTCGCTGACCAGCAGCGAATAGCGCTGCAGCGATACGTAGGCGCCATCGCGCTTGCTGCAGTCGCGCAACAGGCCTTCATGGCAAAAGCCCAGGCGGCCCAGCAAACGGGTCGATGCCGCATTCTCGGGCTCCACATAGGCCACCACGCTGTGCAAGCCCAGCTGCGCAAAGGCGCTGGGCAGCCACTGGCGCAGCGCCTGGCCCATCCAGCCCTGGCCCCAGTGGTCGGGCAGCAGCCAGTAGCCCAGGTCGGCACTGTCGGCCTCGTCGTCATGGTCGTAAATGCCGACGGCCGCGATGACGGCGCCGTCCAGCAGCACCGCCTGCCACCAGCCGCTGCCTTCGCTGGCCACCGACGCATACCAATCGAGCTGCTCCTGCGCGATCGCGCGGGCATCGCTGTGTACTGTTTCCAGGCCGTAGAACGCAGTCAGCCGCGCATCCCCCATCGCATGGGCGACGACGAACAGGTCGGCGGGGGAGAAATCACGGAAATGGAGGCGGGCGGGCTGCAGCATGGTGCAAGCCTAGCACCGGTCGGGGGCGGTGCTGTGGCGCGGCGCAAGGAGATCGTAAACCGGTTTCCTAGGCGGCTACATGCCAGCGCGCGGGCTGGTGGCTGCCGACGGTCTGGATGCCCAGCAGCGCTGCATTGCGCTGCAAAACGGCTTCAAACTGCGCGCCACTGGCACCGATCTGCTCCGCGGCGCCATCCCAGTAGTCGTCGGCAATCTGGGCGGCGGTAAAGTCACGGTGCGTGAACTTTTGCACAATGTTGCGCAGTTTGTCGAGGTTGATGCTGTCGATATCGGTCATGGCAGGCCTCCAACTCAGATGTAAGCACCAGTGTCGCCCAAATGGCGCGGCTGTCAATCGGCAATCGCCACCACATGCGACGCTAGCCGCGCATGGCCGCCGTGCTGCGCAGCAGGCGCTGCACCAAGAACGCGCCCACCCAGGCGACACCGCCTATCCACAGCGGCACCAATACATAGCTGCTGGCGCGCGCCCACTGGCCCAACTCGTCCAGCTCCCTCAGCGGCCACAGTGCCAGACCCAGGCCAAAGGCCCACCAGGCCAGCGCAAACAGCGCAAAGGCCCAGGGCAGCCAGGCGGGGCGGCCGGCGGCTGCGCGTTGTCGGGCAGGGCGGTTCTGCAGAAACATCCACAGCACGGCAGCCAGCACCAGCAGCAAGGACAGGCCTGCCGCCACCGGCCACCACAGCGCCAGCGGCAAAAAAGCCAGGGTCAGCGAATCCATGGAGCCCGGCCTTTATTCCTTGTTGCAGAGCATGGAGTCAGCGAGGCTGCCCACGGTCACCCGCATGTTCTTGCCCTTGTGGGCCTGCACGGCCCAGGTGTCGCTCAAGTCCTCGGGCACCAGGTCCTTGTCTTGCATCAGCTCTGGCTTCTTGTGCTCGGAGCGGTCCTGCTTGACCACCTCGGGCACGATCATCGTGATGGTGCTGCCTTGCATGCGCCAATGGCCCGTGCCTTGCAGCACAAAGCGGTACTGCTGCTCGGTACTGGGCATGTCATAGGCCAGAAAGGCCTGCGAGCGCAACGTGTGGTCGGGGTTGAACTGGTTGGTGTAGGTAAAGCTGGCGCTGTCCTTGCCCATGCTGATCTGGAACTGGCATTCCCAGACGCCAGCCAGGTCGGCCTCGCTGATGCTGGCTGCTGCAGGCGCTGGTGCCTGAGGCGCCGGTTTGTCGCTGGGCGCCGCCTGCTGGGGTGCGCGCGGCGCGGGCTCAGCCTCTTTTTTGGAGGGCCAGAGGCTGGAGCAGGCCGCCAGGCCGGGGATCAGCAGCAGGCAGCAGGTAGTGCGGAAGAGGGGAGTCAATGGCATCTGCGCACTCTACCAAAATACCGTGAAGCAGCGGCCCAGGCCTGAGAACCGGTTCTTTGTAGCCCCCGGCCGCTCACTGTTTAGTCTGCCAAGGTGGGGTAGTCGGTATACCCCTTCTCGCCACCACCATAGTAGGTGCTGTTGTCGCCCTCGTTCAGTGCCGCGCCCCTGCGCAGGCGCTCGACCAGATCCGGGTTGGCGATGTAGGGGCGGCCAAAGGCGACGATGTCGGCCTGGCCGCTGGCCACGGCCTGTTCGGCCAGTTCGCGGTCATAGCCGTTGTTCACCATCCAGGCGGCCTTGCCGCCAGCGCGGCGGTATTCCGCCTTGAAGGCTTCGTAATCGAAGGGCCGGCCTTCCACCTCGCGCGGGCCACCGGTGGCGCCTTCGATCACATGGATATAGGCCAGGCCCAGCGGCGCCAGCTGGTGGGCCAGGTAGGTGAACAGGCTTTGCGGATCGGCGTCATCAATGCCATTGGCGGGGGTGACGGGCGAGAGCCGGATGCCGACGCGGCCACGGCCTACCGCATCGATCACCGCGCGGGTGACTTCGAGGGTCAGGCGGGCGCGGTTTTCGATCGAGCCGCCGTAGTCGTCGCGGCGCGCATTGGCGCCGGTCTTCAGGAACTGGTCCAGCAGGTAGCCATTGGCGCCATGGATCTCGACGCCGTCAAAGCCGGCCGTCTTGACCGCATTGCGGGCAGCTGCAGCAAAGCTGTGCACGATGCCGGGGATCTCCTCGGCATCCAGTGCGCGCGGCTCGGAGGTCGGCTCGAAGCGGCCTTCTCCCGTGGCATGGTCAATCAGGTAGGTCTTGGTCTTGGCAGTGATGGCCGAAGGGGCCACCGGGGCCTGCTGGTCCGGCTGCAGCAGGCGGTGCGAGACGCGGCCCACATGCCACAGCTGGCAGACGATCTTGCCGCCCTTGGCATGCACGGCACTGGTCACCTTGCTCCAGCCGTCAAGCTGGTCCTGCTCGTACAGGGCGGGCACGTCGGCATAGCCCTGGCCCTGGTGGCTGATGGCGGTGGCCTCGGTGATCAGCAGCCCGGCGCTGGCGCGCTGGGCATAGTAGGTGGCTGTCATCGGCTGGGGCACGGCGTTGGGCGAGCGGTTGCGGGTCAGCGGGGCCATCGCAATGCGGTTGGCCAGGGCCAGATCACCGACCTGAATCGGGTCGAACAGGCTGTGGGTGGGGGCAGTTGTCATGCAAAACTCCTTGCGGTTGTGTCACAGAATCACCTGCTTTTTGTACCACGCAGCACAGCCCTTTGCAGGCCAGGGTTGAAGCCCGGCTGCTGTCGGCGAACCACCCGGCTGCCGGAAACCCAAGCAAATCAAGGGTTTCAATACTGCAAAGCAGCATTTGCAGGTCGATGGCCTTGGCCGCCCGCATACTAGGGTCAACCCGACAACACGTAATGGCAAAGGTTCTGCGCCATGATCGATCCGGGTCTGCCAGCTGCCGATCGCAGCCGTGTGGGCAGACCGCTGTCGTTTGTGAAAGAGAAAGCGCGCATTCATGACCAAAACATCGCTGGATAAATCGAAGATCAAGTTCTTGCTGCTTGAGGGCATCCACCCTTCCGCACTCAAGGTGCTGCAGGCGGCGGGCTATACCCAGGTCGAGGCGCTGACCGGCGCCTTGGAGGGCGAGGAGCTCAAGCGCAAGATCGCTGACGTGCACTTTGTCGGCATCCGCTCCCGCACGCAGCTGACGGCCGATGTGTTCGCCGCAGCCAACAAGCTGGTCGCCGTGGGTTGCTTTTGCATCGGCACCAACCAGGTCGATCTGAATGCGGCGCGTGAGCGCGGTATTGCGGTCTTCAACGCGCCTTTCTCCAACACCCGTTCCGTCGCTGAGCTGGTGCTGGCCGAAGCCATCCTGCTGCTGCGTGGCATCCCCGAGAAGAACGCGGTATCGCACCGGGGCGGCTGGAAGAAAAGCGCCGACAATGCCTTCGAGATCCGGGGCAAGACCCTGGGCATCGTCGGCTACGGCTCCATTGGCACGCAGCTGTCGGTGCTGGCCGAAGGCCTGGGCATGAAGGTCGTGTTCCATGATGTGGTCACCAAGCTGCCGCTGGGCAATGCCCACCAGGCCACCAACCTGACGGCGCTGCTGGAGCAGTCCGACATCGTGACCCTGCACGTGCCCGAGCTGGCCTCGACCCACAACATGATCGGCGCGGCGCAGATTGCCGCGATGAAGCCCGGCAGCATCCTGATCAATGCCTCGCGCGGCACCGTGGTGGACCTAGACGCGCTGGCCCAGTCGCTGAAGGACAAGAAGCTGCTGGGCGCTGCCATCGACGTGTTCCCGGTCGAGCCCAAGAGCAACAAGGATGAGTTCCAGTCGCCGCTGCGCGGCATGGACAACGTGATCCTGACACCGCACATCGGCGGCTCGACGATGGAAGCCCAGGCCAACATCGGCCTGGAAGTGGCAGAAAAGCTGGTCAAGTACAGCGACAACGGCACCACCACCTCGGCGGTCAACTTCCCCGAGGTGGCTCTCCCCGAGCACCCGGGCAAGAACCGTATCCTGCACGTGCATGAGAACCGCCCCGGCATCCTGTCCGCCATCAACCAGGTGCTGGCCGACAACGGCATCAACATCGCCGGCCAGTACCTGCGCACCGATGAAAAGGTGGGCTATGTGGTGATCGACATCGACCAGGAGTCGTCGGCACTGGCGCTGGAGAAGCTGGCCCAGATCGCCGGCACCATCCGCTGCCGCGTGCTGTTCTGATGCGGCATCCACCGCACAGCGTCCCAGCGGCGCCGGTGCGGTGGATGGCTTTGGAAAAGGTTCTTAGACATCGAAAAAAGAGGCTTATGCCTCTTTTTTCTTAGCTGCTATTGGCATATCGATGCATGAAATGCGTCGTTGTAGTGGCGCGGGCCCCTGCCTAGCATGAAGGCTTCCACCTGATTGCCAGCCCACGAGGAGCGCCCATGAATGCCATCACCAATGTTCGCCACCTGAGCCCCGCGGCCGATACCGCTGCCGCTAATGCCCTGCACATCGAGCCCCTGGCGGGCCGCATTGGCGCGGTGGTGCATGGCGTGTCGCTGTCGGGGGCGCTGGAGCCCGCGCTGTTTGCCCAGATCAAGGCCGCGCTGCTGCAGCACCGGGTGATTTTCTTCCGGGGCCAGCAGCACCTGGATGACGCCAGCCACCAGGCCTTTGGCCGCTTGTTTGGCGAGATCGAAGCGCACCCCACCGTGCCCGCACCCGATGGCACGGCCTTCCTGGAGCTCAATTCCCAGCACGGTGGCCGGGCCGATTCCTGGCACACCGATGTGACCTTCAAGGCGGCCTTTCCCAAGGTCTGCGTACTGCGCGCCGTCACCTTGCCCGGCCATGGTGGTGACACCGTTTGGGCCAATACTGTCGCCGCCTATGAAGGCCTGCCCGCTCCGCTGCAGCAACTGGCCGAGCAGCTCTGGGCCGTGCATGGCAATGATTACGACTATGCGGAGAACTTCCGCCAGAACACCACCGCCAGCCAGAGCGAGACGCAGGGCCGCGCCAGCTACCGCAAGGTGTTCACCAGCAAGACCATCGAGTCCGAGCAACCGCTGGTGCATGTGCATGCCGAAACGGGCGAGAAGGCGCTGCTGCTGGGCCACTTTGCCAAGCGCATCAAGGGCCTGCGCAGCAATGAGTCTGCGGCCTTGCTGCAGCTTTTCCATGAGCGCATCGTGCGCCTGGAAAACACAGTGCGCTGGCACTGGCAGCCGGGCGATGTGGCCATCTGGGACAACCGCGCCACGCAGCACTACGCCGTCAATGACTACGCCGACGCCCATCGCGTGATGCGCCGCGTCACGGTCACTGGCGATGTGGCCACTGCAGTCGATGGGCGCACCAGCGTCGATCTGACGGTGCGCGAGCCCGCCGCTGCCTGAACCCGGGCCAGGCAGACGGCCTGGTCCACCCCTCGACTCGACAACACCCGCAGCGCTGGGGGACATGAACGCCTGCGCCCGCTGAAGAAGACTCTCCATGACCCGAACCACCTACCACTACGAAGGCGGCCTCTTGGTGCCGCGCCGCAAGCTGCTGGTCTCTGCACTGGCAGCCGGTGCCGGCAGCGTGCTGGGCTTTCCCGCACTGGCGCTGGACAGCAAGCCGCTCAAGGGCGTGACGCTCAATACCTCGCTGTACAGCTCGCCATATTCCAAGCTGCTGCGGCCCTGGATTCCCGAGTTCGAGGAGGCGACGGGCGCCAAGGTGAACTTCGACACGCCCGGCTTTCCGGTCTACAACCAGCGTGCCGACCTGGAGCTGTCCACCAAGGGTGCAGCTTTTGATGCGGTCAATGTCACCTTCATCTATTCGAGCCGCTGGATCAACTCGGGCTGGCTGACGCCGCTGGACGGCTATATCAACGATCCGAACAAAACGCCGGCGAACTTTGACATCCGCGACTTTCTGGAAGGCGCGCTGGCGCCCGAGCGGGGCCGCGATGGCCAGCTCTATGGCATCCCCTGGCAGGCCGAGGTGACGATTGCCGCCGCCTCGCGCTTTGATGTGCTCAAGCAGTCGGGCCTGGCCTTTCCCGATACAACAGACGCCTGGCTGGAAGCGGCCAAGCTGCTCAACCGCAAGGAGCGCGCGGCGGGCTTTGTCACCGACAACCACTATGGCTGGACCTTCATCCCCTTCCTGCAGGCCTTTGGCGGCGATGTGTTCCGCAAGGCGCCGGATGACCTGTTCCCGACCCTCGACAGCCCCGAAGCGATAGCGGCGGCCGACTATTTTGCCCGCCTGCTGCGCGAATACGGGCCTGACGGTGTGGTCTCCTACACCTCGGACCAGGCGGTGCAGTCGCTCAAGGCCGGGCGCAGCCATTTGAGCGTGCAAGGCCAGATCAACCTCTCGCAGCTGGCCGACGCATCGAGCAGCAAGGTGGCGGCATCGGCCGCCTGGGGCCAGGTGCCCAAGGGCGTGGCCGGGCGCTTTCCGGGCACCGCCATCCATGGCTGGGGCATCCCGGTGGGCAGCAAAAACAAGGATGCCGCCTGGCAGTTCATCCGCTGGGCGACCTCCAAGGAAACCCTGCAGCGTGCCGTGGCCGCCGGCTATGGCTCGCCGACACGCCGCTCGGACATCGACTCCCCCATCTACCGTGAGCGCCAACGCGCCAATGGCTATGACATTGCGGCGCTGGTGACCGCATCGGTGGACCTGTCAGCCAAGCAGGGCCATATGAAATACCGCACCGTGGCCGCCTACCCGCAGGTGGACCAGCAGATCAACAAGGCCATCGAGTTGATCGTCACTGGCCAGCGCACGCCCGAGCAGGCCATGAAGCAGGCGCAGACCGCGTCGATTGCCGAGCTGCGCCGCGCTGGCGTCTCGGTCTGACAGGCCAGGAACGCGCCCATGCCGCCCACCGCTTCCATCGCGCCGCAGGCGCTCGACACGGGGCCTGCGCAGCCCTTGCCGCTGCCCCGGCCAACACGCGGCAAGCACGCCGAAACGCCTGCCACACAGCGCTGGCAGCGCGCATCGGCGCGGGCCTACGGCCTGGGGCTGGCGCCGGCGCTGGTGGTGCTGGCCGCCATTACCCTGCTGCCGCTGATCACCCTGGTGGTGGTGAGTCTGACACCGCTGAGCCTGACGGACCCGGCAGCCACCTTCCGCTTTGAGCAGCCCGCTGGCAACTATGTGCAGCTGCTGCAGGACCAGCGCTTTCTGGATTCGCTGTGGGTGCAGGCCAAGCTCTCGTCGGTAGGCGTGCTGCTGCAGCTGCTCGTCGGCCTCGGCCTGGCCCTGCTGCTGCACAGCGGCAGCCGGGTGCTGGCGGGCTTGCGCACGTTTTTCCTGATCCCCATGGTGCTGCCACCGATTGTGGTGGCCCTCGTCTGGAAGATCATCTACACGCCCGACATCAGCCCCCTGCATGCGCTGCTCGAGCAGTGGGGCTGGCCGGTGCGCTCGCTGATCGCCAACCCCGATACCGCCCTGTGGGCCATTGTCGTTGCCGATGTCTGGCAGTGGTTCCCGTTCACGATGCTGATGGTGCTGGCGCAGCTGCAGATGGTGCCGCGCGACCCGGTCGATGCCGCCCGCATCGATGGCGCCAACCGCTGGCAGGTGTTTGTCTACATCGTGCTGCCCTATCTGCAGCGCACCCTGGTGGTCTGCGCGCTGTTCCGCTTGATCGACAGCTTCAAGGCCTTTCCGCTGCTGTATGTGCTGACCAATGGCGGGCCGGGCACCGTGACCGAGGTGACCAATTTCTACGGCTTTATCCAGGCCTTCAACTTCTCGTACTGGGGGTATGGCAGCGCCATTGCGGTGGTGATGCTGGCCATCATCTTTGTGCTGAGCGCGCTGATCAGCCGCCTGGGCAAGGCCAACGGAGAGCGCCATGCACGCTGAGACCTGGCACAGCGCAGCACATTCATTGCCGCTGTGGCAACGCGTAGTGCAGGGCGCACAGCGCCATCTGCGCAGCACCGTGGCTGTGGGGGTGCTGATGCTGGTGCTGCTGCCCTTTTTGTGGATGCTGCAGATGGCCTTTCGCCCGGCGGGCGATGCGCTGTCGCTGGATCTGATATTCAGCCCCACCTTGGAGGCCTTTGCCGGCCTCTGGCAGGACAACTTTGCGCGCTCCTTTGGCAACAGCCTGCTGGTGAGTGTGCTGTCCACCGGGCTGTCACTGCTGTTGGGGGTGCCTGCGGCCTATGCGCTGTCGCGCTGGCGCTTCAAGCAGCGGCGCCAGGTGGCGCTGTGGGTGCTGTGCACGCGCATGGCGCCGCCCATTGCGTTCACGATTCCGTTCTTCCTGGCCTTTCGCTGGCTGGGTCTGCTCGACACGGTCTGGGCGCTGGTGCTGGTCTACCTGACCTTCAACCTGGCGATCGTGATCTGGATGATGCAAGGCTTTTTTGACGCGATTCCCACAGCGCTGGAAGAGGCGGCCTGGATGGACGGCTGCGGCATCTGGTCGGCCTTCTGGCATGTGACCTTGCCGCTGACCCGGCCGGGCCTGGTGGCCACGGCCGTGCTGTGCTTCATCTTCTCGTGGAGCGACTTTTTCTTCGCACTGATTCTGACCCGCACCCAGGCGGTGACGGCGCCGGTCGCCATCGTCAATTTTCTGCAGTACGACGGCTGGGAGTGGACCAAGATTGCCGCAGCCGGCACGATGGTGATGCTGCCGGTGCTGCTCTTCACGGTGCTGGTACGCAAATACCTGGTGCACGGCCTCACCGCCGGTGGCGTAAAGGACTGAGATGGCTTCGATTGCATTGAGACAGCTGCGCAAGCACTTTGAGGGGCACGATGTGCTCAAGGGCATATCGCTCGATATCGCCGAGGGGGAGTTTGTCGCGCTGGTGGGCCCGTCTGGCTGCGGCAAATCCACCTTGCTGCGCATGCTCGCCGGTCTGGAGGAAGTCAGCAGCGGCCAGATCGTGCTGGGCGGACAGGTCATCAACGACGTGCCGCCGCGCGAGCGCAATATCGCGATGGTGTTCCAGAACTATGCGCTCTACCCGCATATGACGGTGGCCGAGAACCTGGGCTTTGCGCTCAAGCTGCAGCGCCAGGCGCCGGCGGCCATCGCGCAGCGCGTGCAGCAGGTGGCCGAGATTCTGGGCCTGGAGCCGCTGCTGGGCCGCCTGCCTGCCCAGCTCTCGGGTGGCCAGCGCCAGCGTGTGGCGATGGGCCGCGCCATTGTGCGCGAGCCGCTGGCCTTTTTGTTTGACGAGCCGCTGTCCAACCTCGATGCCAAGCTGCGCGTGCAGATGCGCACCGAGATCAAGTCCCTGCACCAGCGCCTGCGCACCACCACGGTCTATGTCACCCACGACCAGATCGAGGCCATGACCATGGCCGACCGCATCGTGGTGATGCGCGACGGCGTGATCGAGCAAGTGGGCACCCCGCTGGAGCTGTATGACCGGCCGCGCAATGCCTTTGTCGCGCAGTTCATCGGTTCACCCGCGATGAACCTGATTGCCGCCCGCAGCCAGCCAGCGCAGGACGGCTGGCAGCTGGTGACCGACGACGGCCAGCGCCTGCCGCTGCTGCCTGGCCTGCAGGCCCAGGGCGCGCGTGAACTGTGGCTGGGTGTGCGGCCCGAGCATGTGCAGCTGGAGGTGGCGCCGCTGAGCGGTGTGGCCACCAGCGCTGCGACCGTCGAGGTCGTCGAGCCCACCGGCGCCGAAACCCAGGTGGTCAGCCGCTTTGGCCAGCAGCCACTGATATCGACCGTCAAGGAGCGCCTGGCGCTGGCCCCCGGCCAGGCCCTGCATTGGCACACGGCGCCGCAGCATTGGCATGTGTTTGACCGGCACAGCGGCGAGCGCCTGAACGTCGCATAAAGCCTGATGTCTGAAGCACAAAGGCTCCCGGTTGGGAGCCTTTGCGTTGCTGGAGGCAGCCGTTTAAGCCAGCGGGCCTGCGCTCAGGATGTCCGACAGCGCCTTGCGTGGCGATGGTGTTTCGCGCTCGGCCAGGTCGGCTGGCAGGCTGGACTTGTCGCCGCGCTCGCCGATCGCGACCAGGCATTCGACCTGCCACTGCTCGCCCAGTTGCAGCACCTCGCGTGCGGCAGCCAGCTCGATGCCGGCCATCGCATGCGTGGCCAGGCCCATGGCATGCGCTTGCAGCGCCAGGTAGCCCCAGGCACAGCCGGTGTCAAAGCTGTGCATGGCCGATTCGGCCTTGTTCGACAGCACCACCAGCAACGCGCCGGCGTTCAGGCACCAGCGGCGGTTGAACTCGTTGGGGATGGTGGAGAACGCTTGCCAGTTGGCATCGCCATGGATCGAATACGCAAAGTGCCAGGGCTGCTTGTTGCTGGCCGAAGGGGCCCAGCGTGCGCCTTCAACAATGGTCTCGATGTCCTTGGGCGTCAGCGCCTTGCCGGAGAAGGCGCGGGGCGAGGAACGGTCCAGAAACTGGGGATGGATGGCATGGGTGGATTGGCGCGTCATGGTCAGAAATGGAGCAATAAGACCGCCAGCATGCCATATCTGCCGGTTTTTTGCAGGCTCAGATTTTCTGCTTGTCGACCAGCTTGAAGGTGCCGGTGGCCAGGCCCAGCAGGTTGCCGGCATCGTCATGCAGTTCGCCTCGCACAAAGGACAGGCTCTTGCCGCGTTTTTCGCAGACGGCGGTGCAGACCACATCGCCGCTGCCCGGTGCAATGTAGTGGATGGTCAGGTCCACGGTGATGACGCCATAGCGCGACGGGTCATGCGCGCGTGCGGCGCAGGACAAGCCCACGTCGAGCAAGGTGGCGATGGCGCCGCCATGCATGTCGCCCCGGCTGTTGGTGTATTGCTTCTGGTAGGGCATGCGCACCCGGGCGCGGTCATTGCCGATCGCCTCGCCTTTGAGCAGAAAGGCCTCGGCCATGGCCATGCTGAGGCCGAAGATTTGGTGGACCGGCTCATCCACGGTGTAGGCGGGAATGGCGTTGTCAACAGCGGTGGATGGGGCGGTGGTGGTCATGGGGCAGGGCGCAGCAGGTTCAAAAGCCAGCATGTTAGCGGCTGGGGCAGCCGCGCGGGCAAGGCGGCTGACGCCTGGGAGTCGCCCACCTGGCGGCGCGCAGCTTCGTTTGCAAAGCGGGTTCCCGGGCTCCTGGGGTCACGGTTTATCATCGCTGGCTTATGCCTGCCTGGTCCTCCGCATCTTCTCTGTTGTCCCCGTATTGCCCGCGCTGCGGCGCTGCCCACTGCCGCAGTGCAGGCGCGCCCCATGCCTTTGCCTGCCTGCAGTGCGGCGCGCAGTTCCGGCTGGAGCATCTGCAGGGCCAGGCTTTTGCTGGCATGTCCACGTCCGCAGAAGCAGCCAGCGGGGCGCGGCTGCGCAGGCATCTGCCCTGGGTGGCGGTGCTGCTGGCCATGCTGGTGTCCATCCCCTGGTGGCTGCCCCGGCTGCAACCCGGGCTCCAGCTGAAGCTGCCCGCTGCCTGGCAAGACAAGGCAGCGCCGCTGGCGCTGGGCCGCAGCGAGGCCACCACGCTGATCGAGCGCAACGGCCAGCGCCTGCTGGTGCAGCTGTATGAAAGCCGCGAGCAGGACGATGTGGTCTACCGTGCGGTGCTGCGCGATGCAGCCACGGGTGCCAGCCTGGGCGAGCCGCAGCGCATGGCCATGCCCTGGGCCGGCACGTCGGGCCGGGCCGAGCTGCAGTTTTTCTCGGATGGCCAGCTCTACCTGTTCTTGCGGGAGCGCGGCTTTTGGCGGCTGGACCTGGCCAGCCTGCGCTTTGTCGATCTGCAGCCCCAGCTGAGCGCGCGCTTTGCCGCGCAGCTGGGCGAGGGCATCGTCGGCGTGGCGCCCAAGGGCCGTGACCGGCCCGACAGCCTGGAGGTAACCAGCCGCAGTGGCAGCAAATACCTGGTGTACTGGCTGCTGGGCCAGATCTGGCCGGCGGCCGACAGCAGCAGCCTGTATGAAAAGGCGCAATCCGGCTACCGCCAGGAGATCGCGTTCTACCGCTATGAATCGCTGCCCCACCCGACAGGGGAGGAGAACCGCGCCGTGCTGGTGCAGTCCTGGTGGCGGCATGAGCCCGGGCAGCCTGCCTACTTTGACTATTACGACCTGCAGCCCAGCGACAGCCGCGAGGTGCAGAGCTCGCCACGCAGCTATGTACCCATTGGCGATGGCTTCTTCACCCGCCCTTACGCCATCAAGGACCGGGGCCTGCTGCGCATCAAGGTGGTGCAGCCGGCGGTGCCGCGCTTCCATGCCGAAGTGATGGCCGAAAGCACGCGCCGCCTGCTGCTGGCCTACAACCCCACGCCACTGCGGCAGGAGGGGCGCGTGATCCAGCTGCTGGACAAGGCCAGCCAGCAGCTGGTGTGGAGCCGCACCATCGACCAGTTGCCTCAGCTGGGCAAGCGCGAAGGCGGCATGTATGTCACCGGCCAGGCCGTCAGCGCCGGCTTCCTGCTGCTCAACGACATGCGCCAGCCTGCCCTGCTGATCGGTGAGGACGGCGAGCTGCTGCAAGACTTCACGGCTGCAGCGCAAGGGGCCGCGCGATGAACATCCCCCGGCGTGCCATTGGTCCCCTGGGCATCGTCTTTGTGGTGTTTTTTGTGCTGCCGCTGCTGGTGCCCGCCACCATCCGTCTGCTGCGCCCTGCAGACCAGGCCGAGGAGCTGGGCGAGGTCGAGGCATCGGCCATCTACCAGGGCGAGGATGGCAGCCTGCGCATGCTGCGGGTGATGAAGCACAGCACCGCTCAGGATGATGTGTTTGTGCTGCTGAGCAACGACCTGCAGGCCAAGCAGCTGCTGGGCGAGCCCCAGCGCATCGTGCTGCCCCGCGCCCAGCTGCGCCAGGCCGCCCGGCTGCGCAGCGAGGCCGATGGCCAGCTATCGCTGCTGCTCAATGACCGGCAATGGTGGCTGCGCCAGCCGGCGCAGTCCGCGTTTGCACCGATGGATGCCGCGCTGCGCCAGCGCTTTGCGGCAGAGCTGGGCATAGGTGTGTCCAAGTACGCATTTGGCGAGCAGCGCGAACCGGGTTTGTTGGAGGTGACCAGCAATACCGGCGACCGCTATGCGCTGTACTGGGCCAGCGGCGAGCTCTACCCCTGGGCGGAGCGGCTGCCCCGCTGGCAGCAGCGCCCCTGGGCGCAGTACCAGCAGACGGTTGCGCGCATCGACTATGCCGACTTTGACACCGACGTGGCACAGTACGGCTTGCCGACCATGCTGCTGCAGTTTGCGCAAAAAGTGCGGCCCGGCGAGTTTGAGCGCTGGCCGCGGCTGAGTGTGCATTCCAGCTCGGACAAGCAGGTGCGCGCAGCCCCCAGGCTTTACCAGCCGCTGAGCGATGGTTTTGTGGTCAGCCGCCAGGCCGTGCGCGAGGCGGGCATCACCAAGATTGCGCCGGTGACCAGTGTGCCGGTGCAGTTCAGCGGCGAGGTGTTGGCCCGCAATGCCGACCGGGTGCTGATGCGCTATGACGAAACCCCGACCACCGCCGCCGAGGTGGTGCTGCAGATCGTCGATGCGCACAGCCTGCAGGTGGTGTGGCGCAAGTCCACACGCGAGATACCGCAGTTGCTGTCAGATGGCAGCGTGGCGGCCCAGGCCTGGCCCGGTGGTTTTTACCTGAGCACCGCGATGAACTTGCCCGCGCTGGTGATCGACAACAACGGCCAGACCCTGTACGACTTTCAGCCCCAAAAACGCCAGGAGCACCGTAGCGATGACTGAGGCTGGGGGCATGCGCCAGTGGCCCGGCCAGCCAGTTGTTAGGGTGGATAGCCGACGATAAAAGTGCAGGCTAATGCGATAGTTATTGGGTGGCCTACAGCGCTGTTTTGTAAAGAAATTTTGCAAATCCAGCGACCCGTTTACGTAAAGCCCGGCGAATCTCCAAAACTCCTACAGCCAGCACGATCGCGCAGCGGCACCATGGCTTAACGGCAGGCGTTTGTTCCTGCCGCCAACCTGACACTGAAGGAGTAAGCGCCATGAGCCAGCAGAACCACCAACAGTCCGGACAGCAGCCTGCCCAGAAAAAGGAGCAGCAACAGCAACAGCAATCCCCGAAGCAGCAGCAACCGGGCCAGCAGGACCGCAAGCAGCCATCGCAGAAGTAATCTGCGGCTGCGCGGACCACGAAGACCACACGGAGCACCCTATGCAACAACTGCCTTTGCCGATGACCAAGCAACAGCCTTGGCCCCTGCAACAGGGCCAGCCGTTGCGCGAGGCCAAGTACTCGCAGCAGCAGTGCAAGTGCAACCGCCGCCAACTGGGCACCGAGCCCAAGACGCCGGACAACGCACAGATGTGCTGATCTTCCGAACCCCGCGCCAAGGCCCGCTTCCAGCGGGCTTTTTCGTGGGCGCCGCTGGACGGCGCTGGCTGGCCCAAAGCCGCCCTATGCCGCGCAGGCGCTGGTGGCGGATTTGGGCGCTGTACCCCTCTGGCGATGCGCAGATACTGGCCTCTTCGGGCTGGCCAGCATGGCCAGCGCTGCTGCCAACCCGGCGTATCCAGACCATGGGGTATAGAGACGACATGGCCGGCCGCTTGTACTTCTGTGAAGGATGGAAAAGGGATGTGTGCGCTGCAATGCCGTGGCACGGGGCAGAGCGCTGCAGGGGCTTTGCAAAATGTGCGGCGAGAAACGTCTCGAAGCAGGCGGCGCGTCAATTCCTACACCGGCCCCTGGGCGGCGGCGCGACTATAGAGCCATGGCAGGGCAATGTCGCCCTGTCATCATCTTGAAGGAGCTAACGCTATGAATCAGCCAAACAGCCAACGCCATCCCAACCAGGTGAACCAGCAGCAATCGGGCCAGAAACCCGGCTCGCAAAAAGAGCAGCAACACCAGCAGCAGTCGCCGCAGCAAAAGCAGCCTGGTCAGCAAGACCGCTCTCAGCAGCAGCGCTAGGAAATACGTTGGTACAGGTCATGTGCCCTCAGCAGCCAAGTGTTATCTGGCTGCCCTACCTAGGCGGCTGAGTGCCAAGGCTGTATTGACAGCGCAAGACATGGACACCAACTGCCATTGATACCCTGCAATGGCATCGATGCCAAGCAAATGGCCCGCAGTTGCGGGCCATTGTGTTGTGAGCGTATCGCCCTCCCTGGGCATCAGCTGCGGCGATAGCGGCGGGCTAGTCCGAACAGACCCATGCCCATGCCGATCGATACCCACAGTCCGCCTAGCGGTACCGCCGTCGGTGTTATCGGCGGTGTTACCGCGCTAGCGCAAGCCAGCGCTGCGGTCGCATTGATTCCTGCAGTCGGGGTGCCTGAGCCAAAGCTGAAGTCTGTGCCATCGACAATGGTATTGGTCACGCTTGCCACGGTGCACTGATCTGCTGCAGGCCAGGTTGCGTTCAGCACCACCTGGCAGCCTGCCGCTGGCACCACTCCGCCGCTCAGCGTGAGAGTGCTGCCGCTGCTAGAGGCGCTACCTCCGCAGCTGTTGCTGGCAATGCCATCCAGCGTCAGCGGAGCCGGCAGGCGGTCGATCAGCGAAAGTCCGCTGGCGTCGTTGAAGCCGTTGCCAGTGATGGAGATTGTGATCTGAGTGCTATCACCTGGTTTGACACTGGAGGCACTGAACGACTTGCTCACTTGCAGGGCTTTGGCTTGGCATGCCAGCGTGGCTGTGGCGTCAATACCAGCAGTCCGCGCACCGGAGCTGAAGCTGAAGTCAGCGCCGTCGGTGATGGTATTGGTGACGCTGCTTACCGAGCAGATGTCGGTGGCGGGCCACGTTGTATTCAACACCACCTGGCATCCTGTTGATGGCACCGTGCCACCCGTCAGGCTCAGCGCATTGCCGTTGGTGGTCGTCGTGCCTGCACAGCTGTTGCTGGCGATGCTGTCCAGTGTCAGCGGTGCGGGCAAGCTGTCTCGCAGGTTCAGGCCCAAGGTATCGCCCACGTTATTGCCTTGCACATCGATGCGTACCTGCGTGCTCTGACCAGGTTGAACGGAGGTGCTGGCGAATGCCTTGCTGACCTGCAGTGGCGCTGGCGCAATCGCACTGGTAGTTACTACGAAGTTGTCAATCGCCACGTACTGGTTCAGATCCAGGCCGGTGAACAGCACGACCAGCTTGTCCCCCGCCGCGAAACTGCTGGTGTCCACGGAGAAGGTATGGGTGGTCCAATCCAGCGCGTAAGCGTTGCCGGTGGTGTTGGTCGTGGTGACCTGCTCGGTCAAGATAGGGGTCAGGACATTGCTCGAAGGCTGACCACGGACAACGGCGGGCTGGCCCAGCACGGCTGGTGGCGAGAGCGAGAAATCGGAGTTTGCCGGCTCTCCGCCCCCCGCTGTTGCCCGCAAACGGTAGTAAGCCATGGTCACGCGCACGGGATCACCGATCGTGGGGGAAGTCGGGGTAGCGGTGTAATTGGCCAGTTTGACATTGGCCAGTGCGACGGAGCCGTTGACAAAAGGCTGGCCGCTGGGGTCAAAGGCCATACCCACCGCCTCTGTGTTGGCGGTATTGATGGATCCGTAGAAGCCAATCGTGTAATTGCCCGCAGTACCGCTGGGGTCCGAGTAATTTTGCTTGCCCGCGATGGGCGGGGTGATGCACAACACGTCGGCGGAATTGAGCTGGCGAAAGTTGTTGCCAAAATCATCCTGCAGCCTGGTGAGACCTGTACGCGCAGTGCCATCAAGCTGCTGGCAGGCTAGCGCCGGGCTTTCAAAGCGCTGTTCATAGATGACCGTTTGTGCATGTGTGTGGCTCAAGTTACAGGCAAAAAGGACGATGGCGGCAGAACCGCGAAAGACATGGCAATGGCTCAGCATAAAAAGATCTACTAAATTGATAGATGGATCATATCTTGAAGCATTTCGATACATCAAGGTCGACAGTGTCAACAATGAATGACATTGTTGGGATGCCAAGTTCGTCTTGCCGCATGTGTGAAAAAGCCTCCTGACGGAGGCTTTCAATAAGAGGCAGTGAAACGGGATTAAGCCAGCTTGGCCTTCAGCAGCTCATTGACCTGGCCCGGGTTGGCCTTGCCCTTGGAAGCCTTCATCACCTGGCCGACCAGCGCGTTGAAGGCCTTGTCCTTGCCGGCCTTGTACTGCTCCACATTGCCAGGGTTGGCGGCGATCACCTCGTCGATGATGGCTTCGAGCGCACCGGTGTCGTTGGATTGCTTCAAGTCCTTGGCGTCGATGACGGCGTCCACATCTGCGCCTTCACCGCTCCACAGCGCCTCGAACACCTGCTTGGCGCTGTTGTTGCTGATGACATTGCCGTGGATGCGGGCGATCAGGGTGCCCAGTTGCGCGGCGCTGACCTTGACCTGGTCCATGCCGATTTCTTCCAGGTTCAGACGGCGCGAGATCTCGCCCATCACCCAGTTGCTGGCCAGCTTGGGCTGGCCGCTGGCCTTGGCGGCGGCTTCAAAGTAGTCGGCCATGGCCTGGCTTTGGGTCAAGGTGGTGGCGTCGTACTCGGGCAGGCCGTAGTCGGTCACAAAGCGGTCGGCACGCTGGCGCGGCAGCTCGGGCATCTCAGCCTTCACAGCCTGCACCCAGCTGTCGGCGACCACCAGCGGTGGCAGGTCTGGATCGGGGAAGTAGCGGTAATCGGCCGCGTCTTCCTTGGTGCGCATCGCGCGGGTCTCGCCGGTGTCGGGGTTGAACAGCACGGTGGCCTGCTGGATCGCACGGCCATCTTCGATCTCTTCGATCTGCCAGCGGATTTCGTAATCGATGGCGATCTGCATGTTGCGGAACGAGTTCAGGTTCTTGATCTCGCGGCGGGTGCCCAGCGGCTGGCCGGGCTTGCGCACGGACACGTTGGCATCGCAGCGGAACGAGCCTTCCTGCATGTTGCCGTCGCAGATGCCGATCCAGGTGACGATCTTGTGCAGTTCCTTGGCATAGGCCACGGCTTCGGCGGTGCTGCTCATGTCGGGCTCGGTGACGATCTCCAACAGCGGCGTGCCGGCGCGGTTCAGGTCAATGCCCGATTGGCCGATGAACTCGTCGTGCACGGATTTGCCGGCGTCTTCTTCCAGGTGGGCGCGCACCAGGCGCACGGTCTTTTTCTGGTCGCCAACAAAGAAGCTCACCTCACCGCCTTGCACCACCGGGATCTCGAACTGCGAGATCTGGTAGCCCTTGGGCAGGTCGGGGTAGAAGTAGTTCTTGCGCGCAAAGATGCTGACGGGCGCAATGGTGCTGCCCAGTGCCAGGGCGAGCTTGATGGCGCACTCGACGGCCTTCTTGTTCATCACCGGCAGGGTGCCGGGCAGGGCCAGGTCCACGGCGCAGGCCTGGGTGTTGGGCTCGGCGCCAAAGGCGGTGCTGGCGCGGCTGAAGATCTTGCTGTTGGCGGCCAGCTGGGTGTGGGTTTCAAAGCCAATCACCACTTCGTAGCCGTTGATGAGCTTGACGGTTGTTTCGGTCATGTTCTGTGTTCCTCCCTGCGTTACTTCGCGATGCCGGTGGGCTGGCGCAGGTGGTGGTCGGTGGCTTGCTGCAGCTGGTGGGCGGCGTTCAGGAGCTTGGCTTCGCCAAAGTAGTTGCCGATCAGCTGCAGGCCCACGGGCATGCCGCCTTCGCCAAAGCCGGCAGGCACGCTCAGGCCGGGCAGGCCGGCCAGCGATGCGGGCAGGGTGTAAATGTCGGCCAGGTAGTTGGCAAGCGGGTCGCTCTTGCCGCCCAGCGCCCAGGCCACGGTGGGCGCAGCGGGGCCGGCGATCAGGTCGCAGTCCTTGAAGGCGGTCTGGAAGTCGTCGGCAATCATGCGGCGGATCTTTTGCGCCTGCAGGTAGTAGGCGTCGTAGTAGCCGTGCGACAGCACATAGGCGCCGGTCATGATGCGGCGCTTGACCTCGTCGCCAAAGCCTTCGGCGCGGGTCTTCTTGTACATGTCGACCAGGTCGGTGTAGTCCTTGGCGCGGTGGCCGAACTTCACGCCATCAAAGCGCGAGAGGTTGGACGAGGCCTCGGCCGGGGCGATGATGTAGTAGACGGGGATGGACAGCTCGGTGCGCGGCAGGCTGATCGGCACCAGCTTGGCGCCCAGCTTTTCGTACTCCTTGAGGGCGGCATCGACAGCGGCGCGCACATCGCTGCTCAGGCCATCGCCAAAGAACTCGGCAGGCACGCCGATGCGCAGGCCGGCCAGCGAGTCGTTCAACTGGGCCGTGAAGTCTTCGGCCGGGTGGTCGAGGCTGGTGGAGTCGCGGTCCAGGTCGGGGCCGCACATCTCGCTGAGCAGCAGCGCGCAGTCTTCGGCGGTGCGCGCCATCGGGCCGGCCTGGTCCAGGCTGGAGGCGAAGGCGATCATGCCGTAGCGGCTGGCGCGGCCATAGGTGGGCTTGATGCCGGTGATGCCGCAGAACGACGCGGGCTGGCGGATGGAGCCGCCCGTATCGCTGCCGGTGGCGGCGGGCGCCAGGCGCGCGGCCACGGCCGCTGCCGAGCCGCCGGACGAACCGCCGGGCACCCGGCTGGTGTCCCAGGGGTTGCGCACCGGGCTGATGGCGCTGTTCTCGTTGGCCGAGCCCATCGCGAACTCGTCCATGTTCAGCTTGCCCAGGGTCACGGCACCGGCGCCGGCCAGCTTGCTCACCATGGTGGCGTCAAATGGCGACTGGTAGCCTGCCAGCATCTTGCTGCCTGCGGTGGTGGGGAAGTCCTGGGTGACGAACAGGTCCTTGTGGCCAATCGGCACACCGGCCAGCTTGCCGGCCGTGCCCGCTGCAATGGCGGCATCGGCGGCACGGGCCTGGGCCAGGGTCACGTCTTCATGGATGTGGACATAGGCGCCCAGATCCTGGTGGGCCTTGGCACGGGTGAGGAAATGTTGCGCAGCCTCGACGGAGGACACTTCGCGGCGTTTGAGCTTGGCGGCCAGCTGGGCCACGCTCAAGTCATGCAATTCGGTAGGGATGCTCATGCAAATCTCGCGATCTTGGCGATCTCGGTGAATGGGAAAGGGCGCTGCGCGCCGGTCTCAGGGGCATGGTGCTGCGTGCTGCTGCCACCACGGCCGGGGGCCGGTTATTGCCAGGGCCCACCAGGCCTGAAGATGCTGTGAATTACTCAATCACCTTGGGTACCAGGAAATAGCCTTTTTCCACGGCAGGCGCGCTGCGCTGGTTGGCTTCCCGGTTATCCGGCTCGCTGATGACATCATCACGAAGACGGAGGGTGATTTCCTGGATCGCTGCCACGGGGTGTGACAGGGGCATGACACCAGAGGTATCCACAGCCTGCATCTTCTCCACAATGCCGAAAAAGTTATTCATCTGCGAGAGCATGCGCTCACTCTCGGAGTCGGATAATTCGAGCCGCGCCAGGTTGGCGATGCGGGCAATGTCATCTTTTGTCAGGGCCATAGATAGTCGTATGTAAACCAGTCATAAAAAAACGGGGCCGGAAAGCGTTGCCCTGTAAGTTATTCACAGGGGATAGAGTATTATCCCGTCTTTGACGCAATAACGCGGCAACGTCGGTCATTGCGCATCAAAAACCCTTCTGTCATCTCACCACACACCAATGAAGGGCGATGGAGCGCCGAAGTGCGACCCATGCCCTAGAGGAAACTTGCATGTTCGGAGCGTTCCGTCGCTACTTTTCCACCGACCTGGCCATCGACCTGGGCACGGCCAACACCTTGATTTTTGCACGCGACAAAGGGATTGTGCTCGATGAGCCTTCCGTCGTTGCGATTCGCCATGAAGGTGGCACCCATGGCCGCAAGGTCATCCAGGCCGTAGGCCGCGAAGCCAAGGCCATGCTGGGCAAGGTGCCCGGCAATATCGAAGCCATCCGCCCGATGAAGGACGGCGTGATTGCCGACTTCCTGATCACCGAGCAGATGATCAAGCAGTTCATCAAGATGGTGCATCCCCGCACCTTGCTCTCGCCCAGCCCCCGCATCATCATCTGCGTGCCTTGCGGCTCGACCCAGGTCGAGCGCCGCGCGATCAAGGATGCCGCGCTCAAGGCCGGCGCCACCCAGGTGGAACTGATCGAAGAGCCGATGGCTGCCGGCATCGGCGCGGGCCTGCCGGTGTCCGAGGCCTCTGGCTCGATGGTGGTCGACATCGGCGGCGGTACCACCGAAGTGGGCGTGATCTCGCTGGGCGGCATGGTCTACAAGGGCAGTGTCCGCGTAGGTGGCGACAAGTTTGACGAATCCATCATCAACTACATCCGCCGCAACTACGGCATGATGATTGGCGAGCCCACCGCCGAGCTGATCAAGAAGAGCATTGGCTCTGCGTTCCCGGGCTCTGAAGTCAAGGAAATCGAAGTCAAGGGCCGCAACCTCTCCGAAGGCGTGCCACGCAGCTTCACCATCAGCTCCAACGAAGTGCTGGAAGCCCTGACCGAGCCGCTGAACCAGATCGTGTCCGCCGTGAAGAACGCGCTGGAGCAAACCCCCCCCGAGCTGGGCGCCGACATTGCCGACCGCGGCATGATGCTGACCGGTGGTGGCGCCTTGCTGCGCGACCTGGACCGCCTGCTGGCCGAAGAAACCGGCCTGCCTGTGCTTGTTGCTGAGGAACCACTGACCTGCGTGGTGCGCGGCTGCGGTATCGCCCTCGATACCCTGGACCGCAAGGGCGTGACGATTTTCACCAGCGAATAACACAGGCGCCCTGCGCAGCGATACGCAATAATGGCGAGGGGCAGCGGCTATGCACACCATGGCGCGCTGCAGGCCCGCCATGCTTGTTTGCACAGCCTGGCCGCTTGCGATGCGTTGAATGCCTAGCCGCTGTGATGCGCCCGTTTCTGCTTTTTCGCTTTTCTCCGATGTCCCTGCCCATGTCCCTTGTCCACCGTGCTGACCGCCTACTGGCGCAGCGGCACGCGCCCGGACCAGGCATTGGGAACCGGGCCAGGTTCTGCTGAGGCCACTGCATGGCACGCAACGTCTTCTCCGGCGGTATACCGACCTTCCGACCACAGGGGCCCAGCGCCAATGTGCGTCTGGCGCTGTGCGTAGCGCTGGCGGTGTTCCTGATGGTGGCGGACGTGCGCTTCAAGCTCACCGAGCCGCTGCGCAAGGCCGTCGCCACCGTCCTCTTCCCCATGCAATGGGTGATGCTGCAGCCGGTGCTGCTGATCCAGGGCGGTGCCAGTTATTTTGAAGATTTGAACAAGGCGCAAGCGGCTGCCGTCACCGCTGAGAAAAACGCGATTGCGCTGACCCACCGTGCCAACCTGGTCGAAACGCTGGACCATGAGAACCAGCGGCTGCGCCAGTTGCTGAACCTGGTGCCCCGCCTCAAGACCGAAGGGCGCGCCGCCCAGGTGGTGTACGAGACGGCCGATGCCTTCAACCGCCGTGTCGTGATCGACAAGGGCGAGGTGGCCGGCATTGCGCGTGGCTCTCCGGTGATGGACGAGATGGGCGTGCTGGGCCAGGTGACCCGGGTGTTTCCGATGTCGGCCGAAGTGACCTTGCTGACCGACCGCGAGCAGGCCATCCCCGTGCTCAACCCGCGCACCGGCGCCCGGGCCGTCGCCTATGGTGAGCCCACCAATGCCTATGGCGGTGGCATGGAGCTGCGCTTCATGCCCAGCAATGCCGACATCCAGGAAGGCGATCTGCTGACCACCAGCGGTGTGGATGGCGTCTATGCGCCCGGCCTGCCGGTGGCGCGCATCGTCAAGATCGAGCGCCGTGCGGACTCTCCGTTCGCGCGTGTCTACTGCGAGCCCCTGGCACAGATGTTTGGCACCCAGTTTGTGATGGTGATCAACCCGTTGCCTGAAGACGCCCTGCCGCCGCGCCCGCCGGTGGAGACCAAGACCCAGGAAGGCCCGGCCTCCACCCCCCGCAAGGGCAAGCGCGGATGATGCCGGCCTCCACGAACCCAATCCCAGGAATGCAGCCATGATCATGCCGCGTGGGCAGCCCTTGCTGCTGCCTGTCCCCCCTGGCTTTATTGCGCTGACCCTGGTGTTGGCGCTGATGATCAACATGCTGCCGCTGAGCCGCGCGCTGTGGCTGCCCGATGTGCTGCTGCTGGTGCTCGTCTACTGGGGCGTGCACGAGCCCGGCAAGATCGGCATGGGCTGGGCCTTTGTGCTGGGCCTGTGCATGGATGTGCACCAGTCCTCCCTGCTGGGCCTGCATGCGCTGGTGTATTCGGCCGTGCTGTACGGCGTGGCGCTGCTGCGCCAGCGCATCACCTGGCTGAGCGTGATGGCCCAGGCGGTGCAGGTGATGCCGCTGTTCCTGGCGTCTGACGTGGTGCTGATGCTGCTGCGCATGTTGCTGCGTGGCAGTTTTCCGGGCTGGGGCTTTTTGACGCCCGGCCTGTGGTGCGTAGCGCTGTGGCCGCTGGTGAGCGGGCTGCTGCAGCTGCCCCAGCGCCAGCCGCCCGACGATGACGAAAACCGCCCCTTGTAAGCTGGGGCGTTTGCGCAGACCATGACCGAGATCCAGAATTCAGACCGCGCCTTCAGCCGCTTTCGGCTGCGGGTGATCGTCATCGGTCTGGTGGTGGTGCTGTGCTTTGGCATTCTGCTCTCGCGCCTGTATGTGCTGCAGATCGACCGCCATGACGACCTGCTGGCGCAGGCCGAAAGCAACCGCACGGCGGTGGTGCCCATCGTCCCCAACCGGGGCCAGATCTATGACCGCAATGGCGTGCTGCTGGCCACCAACTACTCGGCCTACACCCTGGAGATCACGCCCTACAAGGTGGGCGATGTGGAAGAGACCATCGATGCGTTGTCCGAGCTGATCGAGATCACGCCGCGCGACCGCCGCCGTTTCAAGCGCCTGCGTGAGGATTCGCGCAACTTCGACTCGCTGCCGATCCGCTCGCGCCTGACCGACCAGGAAGTGGCCAAGTTCGCCGCCCAGCGCTACCGTTTTCCGGGTGTGGATGTGAAGGCGCGGCTGTTTCGCTCCTACCCGATGGGCGAGACCGGTGCCCACCTCATCGGCTACATCGGCCGCATCAACCAGCGCGAGAAGGAGCGCATCGACGACTCCGAAGAAGCAGCCAACTACCGGGGCACCGAGTACATCGGCAAGACCGGCGTGGAAGCCAGCTACGAAAAAGAGCTGCATGGCCACACCGGCGTGGAGCGCATGGAGACCTCGGCCGGCGGCCATGCGGTGCGCAAGCTCGACAGCTCCCCCGCCACCCCGGGCGAGAGTGTGGTGCTGTCGGTGGACATCAAGCTGCAGAAGATGGTCGAAGACCTGTACGGCGAGCGCCGGGGCGTGGCCGTGGCGATCGACCCGCGCAGCGGCGAGCTGCTGGCCATGGTCAGCAAGCCCACCTACGATCCGAATATCTTTGTCGAGGGCATTGACCAGGAAAGCTGGAAGGCGCTGAACGAATCCATTGACCGCCCCCTGCTCAACCGGGCCATGCGCGGCACCTACCCGACTGGCTCCACCTACAAGCCCTTCATGGGCCTGGCCGGGCTGGAGACGGGAAAGCGCACCCCGTCGACCATCATCCAGGACGGCGGCAGCTGGACCTTTGGCGGCCACACCTTCCGCTCCGGCCATGCGCTGGGCCCGGTCGATCTGAACCGCGCGATCCAGCATTCGAGCAATGTCTACTTCTACACCCTGGCCAATGAAATGGGCGTGGATGCGATCCATGACTTCATGAAGCCGCTGGGCTTTGGCCAGATCACCGGCATCGACCTGCCCGGTGAAGTGCGCGGCGTGCTGCCCAGCACGGCCTGGAAACGCGATACCTACAAGCGCCCTGAGCAAAAACGCTGGTATGCCGGTGAGACCATCTCGCTGGGCATTGGCCAGGGATACAACAACTTCACGATTCTGCAGCTGACGCATGCGCTGGCGACGATTCTGGACAACGGCAACAGCCGGGTGCCGCATGTGGGCAGGTCGCTGATCGACCCGGTAACCGGCGAGCGCCGCCCCATCGAGCAGCCGCCGCCCGTAAACCTGGGCTACAAGCAAAGCAATATGGACGCGGTCAAGCGCGGCATGGTGGCGGTGGTGACCGGTGGAACCGGGCGCGGCTCCTTCGGCACGGCCCGCTACACCGCTGGCGGCAAGACCGGCACGGCCCAGGCCATCAGCATCGGCCAGAAGGAAAAGTACAACGCCGCGCGCCTGGCCGAGCGCCAGCGCGACCATGCGCTGTACATCGCCTTTGCGCCTGCGGAAGACCCCAAGATTGCCGTTGGCGTGATCGTTGAGAACGCCGGTTTTGGTGCCGGCTCGGCCGCGCCGATTGCCCGCCGCATCATGGACTACTGGCTGCTGGGCGAATACCCCAGTGAGGCCGATATGGCCGCCATGCAGCGCGGCGAAGGCCGTGCGCCGATGGGCACGCCACGGCGGGTTGAAGATATCCAGCTGAAGCCGCAGACGGAGCCGCCACAGTAAGCCAAGGGGGAGCCGTTGTCGCAGGGCATTGGGCAACAAAAAACCGCCTCAGAACGAGGCGGTGCTGGAAGAGGGCGGTGCCCAGGCGGGCTGGCCAGGTCGACCAGCACACAGGCTAAAGATCAGCGCAAAAAGGCGTCGTATCCGGTCTTGAGGATCAGCGCGGCGACCACGACGATGAACATGCCACGCACAAAGCCCGAGCCCTTTTTCAAGGCCATCCAGGTGCCCAGCATGCTGCCCAGGATGTTGGCGACGGCCAGCGGAATCGCAAAGTGCCACCAGACATGGCCCTTGGCGGTGAACAGGATCAGCGCTGCCACATTGGTGGCGATGTTCAGGATCTTGGCGCTGGCCGAAGCGTTCAGAAAGTCATAGCCCAGCCAGCGCACCATCAGGAAAACGAAAAAGCTGCCGGTGCCGGGTCCAAAGAAACCATCGTAGAAGCCAATGGTGGCGCCAATCGCGCAGGCCACCCAGGCCTCTGCACGGCCGCTGTAGCGCGGCGCATGGGTCTGACCCAGCTGCTTTTTGTACAAGGTGTAGGCCAGCACGGCGATCAGGATGATCGGCAAGGCCTTGCGCAGCATGCTCGGGTCCACCACGGTCACCGCCCAGGCCCCCAGCAGCGAGGCGACGAAACCTGCGCCTGCCGCCGGTGCAATGGCGGCCCAGCGCATATCCACGCGCTTGGCGTACTGGCGCGCAGAAATCAGCGTGCCCCAGACGCCAGCGCTCTTGTTGGTGCCCAGCAAGGTAGCCGGTGGTGCAGAGGGGAAAGCGCCAAACAGCGCGGGCACCAAAATGAGGCCGCCCCCACCGACGACCGCGTCGACAAAGCCCGCGAACATGGACGCGAGCGTAACAAAGATCCATTCCATGGGGCGAGATTGTCGCACCGCCGCAAGGAGCCAGGCACCGTACCAGGGCGGCTAAATGCAAGGCCGCCAACGGAACAGAGCGCGTAACGGAAGGCTTGGGGTGGGGAATTGCGTGCCTGTGCCCAAGGACTTGGCCAGAGGGCGAAACGCATCAGGCGCCCAAAAACAAAAGCGCCCAAAGGGCGCTTTGAAGGAGCATCTCGTTTTTATTGATGCCTTATATAAATGTTCGAATTCTAGAGATGTCTCCTCGGTCCTCTCGCAGAGCACTGTTTCAGTGCCTCGAGTGCCTCTACTATAGGCCATCGCACCTGCATGGTGCATTGGGATTTACCCCAAAGGTAACTGATTTGGTGCAGATTGCAGGATGGGACCACTTTTTGCCCCATTCGCGCGCCCAACCGCCCCGGAACAGCAAAAAATGAGACAAAACTGCCGTTTCAGCGCCCGTGAACCGGTCGATAACCCCTCAAGGGGACGTGGTCAGCGCAGCAGCGGCCGTAACCGCGCTGAAACTCTGTAGCGCACCATCATGGCCCATGGCTGGCGCGGATCCACTCCGAAGCCCGCTCGGCCAGCATCAACGTGGGCGAGTTGGTGTTGCCACTGGTGATGGTGGGCATGGCGCCGGCATCGACCACGCGCAAACCCCGCACGCCGCGCACACGCAGCTCGCTGTCGAGCACGGCCATCGGATCGTTGTCGGCGCCCATCTTGGTGGTGCCCACCGGGTGGAAGATGGTGGTGGCAATATCGCCGGCCAGGCGCGCCAGGTCCTCATCGCTCTGGTACTGCGCGCCGGGCTTCCATTCCACCGGCTGGTACTTGGCCAATGCGGGCTGTGCGGCAATGTTGCGGGTCACGCGCAGGCTGTCGGCCGCCACCTGGCGGTCCTCGGCGGTCGAGAGGTAGTTGGGCGCAATCGCCGGCGCGCTGCGGAAATCCGCGTTCTTGATCTGCACGGTGCCACGGCTGGTGGGGTTGAGGTTGCAGACGCTGGCGGTGAAGGCCGGGAAGCTGTGCAGCGGCTGGCCAAAGGCATCGAGCGACAGCGGCTGCACGTGGTACTGGATGTTGGGATGGGGCTGGCTTGCGCTGCTGCGGGTGAAGGCCCCCAGTTGCGAGGGCGCCATGCTCATCGGGCCGCTGCGCTTGAGCAGGTATTCCAGCCCGATCTGTGCCTTGCCCCAGAGGTTGCTGGCGAGCACGTTCAGCGTGGGCGCGCCATCGATCTTGAAGACCGAGCGGATCTGCAGATGGTCCTGCAGATTGGCGCCGACGCCCGGCAGCTCATGCTGCACGGCAATGCCATGCTGCTGCAGCAATGCGCCGGGGCCAATGCCCGAGAGCTGCAGGATCTGTGGCGAGTTGATGGCGCCCGCGCTCAGCACCACCTCCTTGTCGGCCTTGACGATGGTCATCTCGGTGCCGGTCCAGACCTCCACCCCGGTGCAGGCGAGCTGGCCGTCGGCCTGGCGCTCCAGCACCAGGCGGCTGACCTGGGCATTGGTCCACATCTCGAAGTTGGAGCGCCCATAGCAGGTGGGCCGCAAAAAGGCCTTGGCGGTGTTCCAGCGCCAGCCGTTCTTCTGGTTCACCTCGAAGTAGCCCACCCCTTCATTGCTGCCCCGGTTGAAGTCATCGGTGGCGGGGATGCCGGCCTGCTGGGCGGCCTGCGCAAAGGCATCCAGAATGTCCCAGCGCAGGCGTTGTTTCTCGACCCGCCATTCGCCGGTGCTGCCGGTGCGGCGGTTGCCATGCCACTGCGCAACGCTGGGGCTGGTCTCGCCTTCCTGGTCCAGGCGCCAGTGGTCTTCGTGGCGCTTGAAGTAGTTGACCGTGTCGTTCCAGCGCCAGCGGGCGTCGCCGGTCAACTCGGCCCACTGGTCGTAGTCGCGGGACTGGCCGCGCATATAGATCATGCCGTTGATGCTGGAGCAGCCGCCCAAGGTCTTGCCGCGCGGATACAGCAGGCTGCGGCCGTTGAGGCCAGCATCGGGCTCGGTCTTGTACAGCCAGTCAGTGCGGGGGTTGCCGATGCAGTACAGATAGCCCACGGGGATGTGGATCCAGTGGTAGTCGTCGCGCCGGCCCGCCTCGATCAGCAGCACCCGGTTATGGGTTTTGGCGCTGAGGCGGTTGCACAGCAGTGCGCCCGCCGTGCCTCCACCGATGATGATGTAGTCGAAACTTGTGTTGTCTCCAGATTGCATATGCGGTCTTCTTATCAGGGGGCGCCAGGCGTCCACGGTCCATCGAATGAATCGGCAAGTTTGTGGTCAGTATGCCGGGCTTGCCAAGCGGGAAAACCAATGCCCTGTCACCCACCGCGCCTACTGCCGTCCGCCGCCAAGCGTGGTGTAGATGCCGCAGTGCTGCGGCTCGGCGATACCTTCCTACAGAGGCACGCGCTGTGATCGCCGGCGCGCAGGGTGCGCCTGGGTGACAGACCGGCTATAGTGCGAATGGCGTGCGCGCAGGGCGACACGCTTTGTTTTTGGACCCATGGACGATACAGCCCCTCATCTACAGCAACACCAGGACGGCACGCAGCGCTGGGCGCAACTGCGTGGGCGCTGGGGTGCGGCTGAGCTGGGCCAGCGCTCGCTGTGGCGCGATCTGCGCCGCCAGCTCGATGGCGCGGCACCCAGCGCAGAACAAGGCTGGGACCTGTCCGAGGTGCAGTGGCTCGACCACGTGGGCGCGCAGCTCTTGTGGGACCACTGGGGCCAGCAGTGGCCTGCGCAACTGCGCACCACCGATCTGCAGCGCCAGATGCTCGAACGCGTTGCCTCGCTGACGATGGGCTGCCCACCGGAGACCAAGGTCAACTGGTGGGGCTGGCTGATCCAGCTGGGCCTGGTGCTGCTGGGCTTCATGGCCCATGTGCGCAGCATGGTCGAGATGGTCGGGCAACTGCTGCTCGATGTGCTGCGCTTGATCAAAAACCCGCTGCGCGGCCCCTGGCGCGATGTGTCGGGCCATTTGTATGCGATGGGTGCCACGGCGTTGCCGATCACCGCCCTGGTGGGCTTCCTGATCGGTGTGGTGCTGGCCTATCTGATGTCGCTGCAGCTGCGCCAGTTCGGTGCCGATGCCTTCATCGTCAATATTCTGGGTATCTCGCTGGTGCGGGAGCTGGGGCCCTTGCTGGGTGCCATCCTGGTCGCCGGCCGTACCGGCTCGGCCATCACCGCGCAGATCGGTGTGATGCGGGTCAACGAAGAGCTCGATGCCATGCAGGTGATGGGCATTGCACAAGGCTACCGCCTGGTGATGCCGCGCGCACTGGCGCTGGCACTGGCGATGCCGCTGGTGTCGATGTGGACCACGGTCTGCGCGCTGGTGGGCGGCATGATGGCCGCTGATGCCGCGATGGGCGTATCGCCTGCCTATTTCCTGCAGGCGATGCCGGGCGCGGTCGATATTGCCAACCTTTACCTGGCTCTGGCCAAGTCGGTCACCTTTGGGGTGGCCATTGCGCTGATTGCCTGCCATTGGGGGCTGGAAGTAGAGCCCAACACCCAGAGCCTGGGCCGGGGCACGACTTCGTCGGTGGTGATCTCGATCACTGCGGTGATCGTGCTCGATGCGATCTTTGCGATTGCGTTCCGCAAGGTGGGGTTCTAGTGATGGACAAGACTGCATCCCCCCTTTCCAACGCAGCGTCCAGCGATGAGAAGGTCGTCGATATCCGCAAGCTGTGGACCGTGTTCGGCCAGGGCGAGCGGGCTTTTGCGATCCACCAGGACCTGGACATGGCGGTCTACCGGGGCGAGATTCTGACCCTGGTCGGCGGCTCGGGCACCGGCAAATCGGTGCTGTTGCGCCAGATGCTGGGGCTGCTGCAGCCTGCCAAGGGCGAGGTGCTGATCATGGGCCAGCCGGTCCGGGAGCTGAGCCTGCGGGGCGCGGCCTCGCGCATCGGCATGCTGTTCCAGCAAGGGGCGCTGTTCTCGGCTTTCAATGTGCTGGAGAACATCGCGTTTCCGCTCAGCGAGCAGGGCACCTTGCCCAAGGACGTGGTGCGTGATGCCGCCATGGTCAAGTTGCAGATGGTGGGCCTCAAGCCCGAGCATGCGACACGCATGCCGTCCGACCTGTCGGGCGGCATGATCAAACGTGTGGCATTGGCCCGCTCGCTGATCATGGACCCGCCACTGCTGCTGCTCGACGAGCCCACTGCCGGGCTGGACCCGAACAGCTCGGACGAGTTCTGCGATCTGCTCAAGGACCTGCATGGCGAGCTGGGGCTGACCGTGGTCATGGTCACCCATGACCTGGATACCTTGTTTGCGCTGTCCACCCGCGTGGCAGTGCTGGCCGAAAAGAAAGTGATCGTCTCGGGCACACCGGCCGAAGTGGTGCAGTTCAAGCATCCGTTTATTGAACATTTCTTCCTGGGTGAGCGTGGACGCCGTGCAATGGCTCCGGTGGCGCTTGGTGGGGTGAAGGGATAGCTATGGAAAACAAATCACACGCACTGGCGGCTGGATTGTTTGTGGTCTTGCTCACGGCGCTGGTCATCTTCCTGAGCCTATGGATGGGCAGGGACAACACGAACTACACGCGCTATGAACTGTCCACCCGTGAGACCGTCAGCGGCCTGCAGCCGCAGGCCGCGGTGCGCTACAAGGGCGTGGCCGTGGGCCGCGTGACCAAGATCGAGTTCGACCCGGCCAAGGACGGCACGGTGCTGATCATCATCGCGGTCAACTCGGAAGCGCCCATCACCAAAACCACCTACGCGATGCTGGGCTACCAGGGTGTCACCGGCCTGGCCCATATCCAGCTCGATGACGACAACACCGAAACCACGCCACTGCCGCCCGGCCCCGATGGCATTCCGCGCTTGCGCGTCAAGCCCTCGCCCTTTGGCCAGATTGCCGAGCAGGGACCGATCATCCTGCAGCAGGTGGAAGACGCGACCCGCAAGGTCAACGACCTGCTCAGCCCGGGCAACCAGCAGGTACTGGTGGACAGCATGAAAAGCCTGGGCCAGGCGGCCCAGAGCCTGGACCAGCTGAGCAAGCGCCTGATCGTCACCGTCGATACCAAGCTTGACCCGGCACTCGCCAGCCTTCCTGCCATCGCGCAGGATACGCGCAAGACGCTGGCCGGTATCCAGAAAACCTCCAGTGATGTGAGCACGGCGGTGGGCAGCCTGGCGGCCAAGGGCGGGGTGGTGGACCAGATGGGCCAGGCGGTCGAGAAGGTCAGCGACGCGGCCGACAACTTCAACCGCAGCACCTTGCCAGCCATGGGCCGCACGATGCACGATGTGGGCGCCGCCGCGCGCCGCATGGGCGATACGGCCGATGCGTTCAAGAACAACCCGCAGTCCCTCATTTATGGCAGCTCCAATGCGCTGCCAGGCCCTGGCGAGCCAGGTTTTGTAGCCCCGCCCGCCGTGGGCAGCGGCCAATAGGATGGATGCCATGATTTCTACTTCCCTGCGTCGCCGCCTGCACGGCGCTGGCCGTGCCGCCCTGGTGGTGACGGCCGTGGCGGTGCTGGCCGCTTGCTCGGCACTGCCGCAAAAGCCCCAACCGGTGGCACGTTATGACTTCGGACCGGCGCAGGCCCTGGCGGCACCGGCCACGCCCGCCGCGACGACCGAGCCCCTCGTTCTGGCCACTGTGCGCGCGGCCGGGGTGCCCGATGCCAGCGCGTCCATCTACTACCGCCTGGCCTATGCGGATGCACGCGAACTGCGGCCCTATACCCAGGCCAGCTGGGTGCTGCCAGCGATGCAGCTGATCCAGCAGCGCATGCGCGATGTGCTCAGCGGCCAGCGGGCCGTCTTGCTCGATGACGATGGCGCGACGCCACTGCTGCGCAATGCCGCCTATCCGGCCATGCTGCGGCTGGAGGTGGTTGATTTCAGCCAGGTATTTGACTCGGCCCAGTCCAGCCATGGCGTGCTGCGCATGCGCGCCACCTTGAGCGAGATCACCCCCAAGGGTGAGCGCTGGCTGGCCCAGCAGGTGTTCGACGCCCGGCAACCTGCCACCAGTGCGGATGCGGCGGGGGCTGCGGCATCGCTGGCCGCTGCCACCGACCAGGTGGCCCAGCAGCTCGATACCTGGTTGCGCCAACAGAACCGCTGATGCGTGCAGGATGGAGGCGCCCGCTGTGGCGCGCATCGGCCGCCTGGGTGCTGGGCGCCTTGGCCGTGGTGCCGCTGTTGGCCGCCGAGATGGGCGACGATGCCTACCGAGATGCCGTTGCCCAGCTGGATGCACGCGCTGAAAAAGCCTTGGACCATTGCAAAAGCCTGGCTGCTGGGTCCGGCGGGCAACGCCGCTGCACCGTAGAGGCCGAGACCCAGCATGCGGTAGACGCTGCTGCGCTGCAGGCGCGGCGCCACCCCAGCGGCAACAACCGCTTCAAGGCCCTGGCCGCCCAGGTGGAGCGCCAGCATGCGCTGGCGGTCGAGGACTGCAAGAGCCGCCATGCCGGCAACGACAAGGACAGCAAGAGCGCGCAGCAGGACTGCCTGCGCGAGGCCAAGCAAAAGCGCGCGGCGGGCATACAGGATGCGCACCAGCAGGCGGCCAGTGAGGTCTCCATCTTCACGCCACCCAAGAGCCAGGCCGAACGCCAGCGCGAAGCCGATCTGGACACCGCCATCCGCAAGTGCGACAGCCTGCTGGGCGACGCCAATGTGCAGTGCGTGCGCGGCCTGTCGCCTGAGGCGCGCCTGCGTGCGATCAGCCGGGGCAGTGGCGCGCCGCCGGCCAAATAGGCGCCCACCTTTGAAACGCAACCAGGCAGCCCGAGGGCTGCCTGGTTGCTTTTTGGGGAGGTCGCAGGCGCTCAGAACCGCTGCTGTGCCAGCAGCAGCGAGCAGCGCAGCCGCAGCCACATCAGGCGCCGGGCATTGGCCTGCAGCGGCAGCTGGCTGCCACGCTCCAGCCATTGGTCACGCAGCGCGCGCAACTGGCAGCGCGTCATCTGGTGCTGGGCCTGGCGCCATTGCTGGCGCTGCTGTTCCATCTGGGTGTCGGTGTTCATGCGTTCTCCTGGGGGCGTGGGGCAAAGGTCTTGGGCGCGTGGGTGGGCTCGGGGGTATCGCCTTTGCCAAACGCATACCAGTCGACCTTGCGGGTGGCCACCATCACGATCGCCAGCACGGCAAACAGGGCGAGCGAGCCGACGGCCAGTGCGGTCTGCTCCAGCTGCAGCAGCACGAACAAGAGGCCATACATCACCGCGATCAGCGCCGCAAACGGCAGGCCGCGCCGCAGGCTGCCCAGGATGTGGCTGGCGTAGTAGCCCAGCAGCAGCACGCAGGCGCCGGCACCAATCGCATAGGCCTTTGTAAAGCCCAGATGCTCGGACAGGCTGATCAGGAGCAGGAAGAAAATGCACAGCGCCGAGCCCACCAGCAGGTACTGCACCGGGTGCACGCGCAGCTTTTTGAGCACCTCGAACATCGCCACGGCGACAAAGGTGAGCACCACAAAAAGCAGGCCGTACTTGGTGGCGCGGTCGCTCAGGCTATAGGGGTTGACCGGGTCGATAAAGCTGGTGCCGAACTGCTCCAGGCACTGGCTTTCTTCGGTGGCATAGGGGTAGGTGGTGTCGGCCGTGCCCAGGCTGCACAGCGATCTCTCTTGCACAAAGGCCTGGCGTGCGGATGAGGCCAGCGCCGGAATGCTCCAGCTGGCGTCGAAGCCCTGGTCGTTGATCTCACGGCTCAGCGGCAGGAAGTTGCCACCAAACGAGGGATGGGGCCAGTCGGCCTGCATGCTGACCTGGTTGGTGCCGCCCAGTGGTACGAAGGCCAGGCGCTCGGTGCCCATCAGCTGCAGCAGCAGGACCACTTCCATCGCGTGGCTGTCGTTGCCACTGGCGGCGGCCATGGGCTTGGTCTGCAGGCCCCGGGTGTAGACGCCGTGGCCGGTGCCCGGCTCCAGCGGCAGCGTCTTGCCATCGACCTGCAAGGTCGCGCTGCGGATGCCGCGCGGATCGCTGAGCGGCAGGACCAGGCGCGGTGCATCGCAGTGGCGCACGGCGCTGCCCTCAGGCTTGCCTTGCAACTGGTTGCCCGGCGCAAAGCGCGCCACCAGCTTGTCATGCATCAGGAAGGTGTTGACCTGGTAGAGGCCACGGGCGCGGGGCTGCATCTCGGCCCGGGTCTGATGGCTGAGCTCGTCGGGCAACGCATAGCGCTGAAAGCTGACCAGCCGCGTTTCCACACGCCCTTCACTGTCCTTGCCGCTGACTTCACGGGTGCAGCGCTGGGCCAGCACCGGGCCAAACAAGGTCTGTGATCCGGCGGTGCTGTTGACCACGCTTTGTACTGCGCGGTCGCGGTTGTAGATGCGGTCGCGCACCACGTCGCTGATCATCATCAGCGCCACCAGCAAAAGCGCCATGGTGATGGCCAGGCTCAGGGCCTTTTGCACCAGTCTGTTTTTCATGCATTCCTCGTTGCTCTGTGTATCGGTGCGGCGAGTGTCAGCGGCCCCGGTGAGCCGAGCATGAAGTCTGTGAAGGCAGCGTGAAGTGCTGGTGCGCTGGGGGGAGGTGCTCAGTCCGGCGCCGAAAAATCAAGGCTGGCGCGCAGGCCGGGCTGGGTGTTGGCAAACTGCAGCCGGCCACCATGCAGCAGCATGATGCGCTGCACGATGGACAGGCCCAGCCCGGTGCCGCTGCGCTCGCCATTGGGGCGCGGCGTGGTGAAGAAGCGCTCGCCCAGGCGGTGCAGCAGGCTGTCGGGTACGCCCGGGCCGCTGTCCTGCACGCTCAGGCGCTGGGGCTCCAAGGTCAGCACGATCTGGCTGTGCGCGGGCGAGAAATCCAGCGCATTGGCCAGCAGGTTGCTGATGGCCAAGGTGACCAGCGCTGCATCCCAGGCGCCCTGGCTGTCATCGCCTTGCAGCCGCAGTTGGATGCCCTTTTGCGCGGCGGTGGCCTGCAGCTGCGCGATGGCCTGCACGGCACAGGCGCGCAGGCTGGTGGGGGTGCCAGCCTGGGCCAGCCCGTTGCGCTGCTCCAACTGGCTCAGTTGCATCAGCTGGTCAATCAGGTTTTGCAGGCGCAGGCTCTGGTCCACCACCTGCTGGGCAAACATCGCGCGGTCGGCGGCGGGCAGGTCGTCCTGCAGCAGCTCGCCTGCGCCCCGGATGGCGGCGACCGGGCTCTTGAGCTCATGCGTGAGGGCGCGCACATAGCCTTCGATGTAGTCGCGCCCTTCCAGCCGGCGGCGCATCGAATCCATGGCCTGGGCCAGGTCGCCCAGCTCGCCGGGAACATCGGGCACCTCGGGCGTTTTGGGCGGCAACAAATGGCCTTGCGCCTCCTGCAAGGTGGGGCCCTGCACATGCTGGGCATAGCTGCGCAGCTTGCGCACCTGCACCACCAGCCACCAGGTGATGGCAAAGCCGACGGCGGCCGACAGCAGCAGGAACAGCACACCGCCGCGCAGCATCTTGCGCTCGCTGCTGTCGATGATGCTCTGCACCGCATTGGCCGGCTTGGAGACGGTCAGTACGCCGAGGATGGCGCCATCCCGCGCGATGGGCGCGGAGACATACATGACGCTGGTGGCCTCATCGGTAGCCACTTCGCGCGAGGTGCGGGCGCCGTATTCGCCGCGCAGGGTGAGCGCCACATTGCGCCAGCGCGAATAGTCGGCCCCCACATCCTGGCCGGCGGAATCGAACAGCACGCGGCCCTGGGCGTTGGTGACCGTCACGCGCAGGTCCAGTGCGGCCTTGCGCGTGTCCCAGATCCACACCCGCAGCGGTTGCTGGAAGGCGGCCTGCACATGCTGGGCAAAGCGGCTGTTGCTGCTGCCGCTACCGCTGCCCAGCTTTCCATCGGCCAGGTCATCGCTGGCCTGGGCGGCCAGCAGGTAGGCGGTCTCGACCAGGGTGTCTTCGGTCACCTTGCGCACGCTGGGCTTGATCTCGGCCATGAACACGCGCAGCACAAAGAAGGCGGCCAGTCCGTTGATCAGGAAGAAGGCAAACAGCAGGCGGATCCCCAGACGCATGGCCAGTCCTCAGTCGCTGTCGCGCAGGCTGTAGCCCATGCCCCGGTGCGTGGTGATGAAGTCGCGGTCGGCCACCACGGCGCGCAGCTTGGCGCGCAGGGTCTTGATGTGGGTGTCCACCGTGCGGTCGGTGCTGTCGCTGTGCAGGCCCCAAACGGCATCGAGCAAATGGTTGCGGCTGAGGATGCGGCCCTGTGCGGCCAACAGGCTGCTGAGCAGCTGGAATTCGCGCCGCGTCAGATCCAGCAGCACGCCTTGCAGGCGCACGCACTGGCCGGTTTCGTCGACCTCGAAGTGGGTGCGGGCGGCGTGGGGCGGGGCAATGCTGGCAGAGGCTGGCGGCGGTGAAAACTGCTGGGCACGGCGCAGCAGCGCGCGGGTGCGGGCCACCAGTTCGCGTGGGCTGAAGGGCTTGCTCAGGTAGTCATCGGCGCCCAGCTCCAGGCCCAGCACGCGGTCCACCTCTTCGCCCCGGGCGCTGAGCACCAGGATGGGCGCGGGCGAGCCATTGGCACGCAGCTGGCGGCACCAGTCCAGGCCATTGCCATCGGGCAGGCCCACATCGAGCAGCAGCGCATCAAAGCGACCACTGGCCCACTGCGCACGGGCATCGGCCATCAAGAGGCTATGGGTGCAGCGGATGCCATCGCGCTCCAGCGCATAGCAGACGGTGCGGGCAATGGCTGGGTCGTCTTCCAGCAGCAGAACATGGGGGGTAGAGAGCATGTTGGCTTGGGTCTGAACGGCGGCCTAGCGCCCGCCGCCGGCATCGATGAAGGAGCCGGTGCAGTAGCTGCTGAGGTCGGACATGAGCCAGTAGATCGCCTGGGCGATTTCGTCGGCAGTGCCGCCGCGCCCCAGCGGCACGCCGGCCGACAGGCGCTGCACGCGGTCGGGCTGGCCGCCGCTGGCGTGGATATCAGTCTCGATCAGCCCCGGGCGCACGCCGTTGACGCGGATGCCTTGCGCGGCCACCTCATGCGCCAGGCCCAGGGTCATGGTGTCGATGGCGGCCTTGGAGGCCGCATAGTCCACATACTGGTTGGCCGAACCCAGGCAGGCGGCCCGGCTGGAGACATTGACGATGCTGCCGCCGGCGCCCCCTTCGGCGGTGCTCATGCGGCGCACCGCTTCGCGGGCGCACAGAAAGCTGCCCAGCACATTGGTGTCGAACATGCGGCGCCAGCGCGCCATGTCCATGTCCTGCAGGCGCTGGGCGCGGTCCACCACACCGGCGTTGTTGACCAGGGCGCCCAGGCGGCCCAGCTCCTGGTCGATGCGGGCAAACATCGCCAGCACCTGGGCCTCGTCGGCCACATCGGCCTGCACGGCGATGGCGCGGCGGCCCAGGGCCTGCACGGCCTGCACCACGGTGTGGGCTGCTGCTTCATTGCTGCTGTAGTTCACGGCCACATCCCAGCCATGGCGGGCGGCGAGCAGGGCGGTGGCGGCACCGATGCCACGGCTGGCACCGGTGATGAGGACGATAGAGGTCATGGCAGGTCGGCTCACAAAAGATGCCCTATCTTAGGCGAGCTTGCGCCGTCTGCACATGCCGCATTCAAGGGGCAGGCAGCGCGGCCAGCCGGTCGAGCGCCTCGGCGTCCTGGTCGCTGACGGGCAGGTAGACCACCATGCGCATGCCGTTGCGCGGCGCTGACCACCAGTAGGTCTGGCGCAGATGGAGGATGCCCACAACAGGGTGGTCAAAGGTCTTTTCGTTGTTCTCCGGGCTGCGCACCTGGTAGCGCTCCCAGGCATTGCGGAAGACGGGCGACTGCGCCAGAAAATAGTCCAGCCGCCGGGCAATGGCCGGGTCGTTGCTTTGCTGGGTGTAGGCGGCGCGGAACATGGCCACCATACGCTCGATGGCTTGGGGCTCATGGCGCATCACGCGCTGCCACTGCGGATTGAACAGGTTCATGTGCAGGCAGTTGCGCTCCAGCGCAGGCAACTGCTGCAGCGATACGCCCATCAGCCGCTCATAGGCGGCATTGGCGTCGAGCAGGTCAAAGGCGGCGCTTTGCATCTGGGCGGGGTAGGGCAGCATCTTGTCCAGCAACTGCCGGTGCAGGCAGCCCGGTGCTTCCAGCAAGCTGGGGGCAGGCTGGTCCAGCTTGATGCCTGCCAGCACGAGCAGGTGGCGCAGCTCGTCGTCATTGCATTGCAGCGCCCGGGCGATGGCCTCCACTGCCTGGCGCGACGGCTGTACCTCACGGCCTTGCTCAAGCTTGGTGTACCAGGTCACGCCAATACCGGCGAGCTGGGCGACCTCCTCGCGCCGCAGGCCGGGGGTGCGCACGCGGCCGTGGCGCGCCAGGCCCATGGCGGCAGCCGACAGGCTCTCGCGCCGGGCGCGCAGAAAGTGGCCCAGCTCCTGTGAGGGGGCAGAGGCCGCAACGGCAGGCGGGGCATGGGTGGGGGTGGCTGCAAGCATGGTCTTGGACGGTTAGGGTAGCGGCAATGGTGCAGTGCAGTATAGGCCTTCCAAGCCTAGGCTACGTAAGATCTTGTACCAGTCTAAAAAACATAACACACTGGCGCCCTGTTTTATTTTCAGGCGCAGACTCCCATGCGAAGAATCACTGCTGACAACGCCACCTTTGGCGTTTTTCTGGCCTTCCTGCTGATCCCCCTGTCGGGCATCGGCACCGATATCTACCTTCCTTCGATGCCCGCCATGGCCCAGAGCCTGGGCGGCACCGCCTCCCAGATCCAGCTGACCTTGACCTTGTTCATCGCCGGCTATGGCCTGGGCCAGCTGGTGGTGGGCGTGCTGCTGGACCGCTTTGGCCGCTGGCGCCCCACGATGGTGGCGCTGGCCTTGTTTGCGCTGTCGAGCGCGGCCATTGCCGTCAGCGACGACATCGTGGTCATCTGCGCGCTGCGCCTGCTGCAGGGCCTGCTGGGCGCGGTGGCCGTGGTGGGCAAGCGCACCTTTTTTGTCGATGTGTTCCGGGGCCCGGCGCTGCAGCGCTACCTGACCTGGATGACCGTGGTCTGGTCGCTGGGACCCATCTGCGCGCCTTTTATCGGCGGCTTTGTGCAGACCCACTGGGGCTGGCGTGCCAACTTTGTGGTGCTGGCCGCGTTCTCGGTGGTTGCGCTGGTGCTGGAGCTGCTGGGCGGCGGCGAAACCCTGGCTCAGCCCCAGCCCATCCGGCCGCGTGAAGTGGCCAGCCGGGCCTGGGAGATCATGCGCAACCGCGCCTTTGCGCGGGGCGTGCTCTGCGTCAGCGCTGCCTATGCGATGGTGATGGGCTGGAGCATGGCCTCGCCCTTCATCGTGGAGACCGTCTACCACCGCCCACCGACCACGACGGGCTCGCTGGCGCTGCTGATGGGCCTGGCCTGGATGGGGGGCGGCCTGATCGCCCGCGCAGCGATGGCGCGCTCGCTGGCGGCCAAGCACCAAGGTGCCTTGCTGGCCATGGCCGGCTTTATTGGGCTGCTGGCGCTGACGACCTGGCTGCCCGCGTCCTGGCCATCGCTGGAAGTGATGGCGGCCGTCGCCTTTTGCATCCATGTGGCGGCGGGACTGGTGTTCAATATCCACTTCGCCCATGTGCTGTCGATGTTCCCCAAACACGCTGCCTTGTCGGGCGGCATTGCCGGCGGCCTGGCCTTTTTGCTGACCTCGCTGCTCGCATCCTTGGGCATCCACCTGGTGAACCCGCAGACGGCGTTGGGCCTGGCGGCGGTGTATGGCGGGCTGGCCTTGCTGCTGGTGGCAGCCTGGCTGACGATGCTGGCGCGTCCGGCACCAGCAGCGGCCTGCGCCACGCCATAATCGGCGAGGCCCGAATCTTGAATCTGTTTAGCACAAGGAGTGATCGCGATGGGACATTTTGTAGATCTGAAGTCGGCCGACGGCCAGGTGTTTCCGGCCTACATCGCCGAGCCTGAAGGCCAGGCGCGCGGCGCCATCGTCGTGGTGCAGGAGATCTTTGGCGTCAACTCGCACATCCGCTCGGTGGCGGACCGCATTGCCCAAAGCGGCTATGTGGCGATTGCGCCGGCCACGTTCGCCCGCGTCAAGCCCGGCGTGGACCTGGGCTACAGCGATGCCGACATGCAAGCTGGCGTAGCGTTGAAGGCCGCTGCCGAAGCGCCCGCCGTGGCCCCTGGCGTGATGCTGGACCTGCAGGCCGCGATTGACGAAGGCGCCCGCCGCAGCGGCGGCAAGGTCGGCATCACCGGCTTTTGCTGGGGTGGCCTGCTGGCCTGGCGCGCAGCCTGCGAGCTCCAGGGCCTGTCGGCATCGGTGCCGTACTACGGCGGTGGCATGACCACTGGCGACGAGATCGCGCGCCAGCCGCATTGCCCGGTGATGGCCCATTTTGGCGACAAGGACCACTGGATCTCGCTGGCGTCGGTGGATGCCTTCCGCACCGCGCACCCCGAGGCTGAGGTCTATGTCTACGCGGCCGACCACGGCTTTAATTGTGACCAACGTGGCTCCTACGATGCAGCGGCTTCTGCCGCAGCCCGGGCCCGCAGCATGGCCTTTTTTGCCAAGCATGTAGGCTGAGCGGTCACTCCCGCCTAGCACCGCACAAAGCCTTGCAGGCCCGCAGCCTGCAAGGCTTTGTTGCATTTTCAGGGGGCGTTCGTAACACCGTCGTCATACCGCCTGCAGATGATGCGCGCATCGCTCACTTTCAACGATAACCACGATGCGCACCCCTTTTTCCCCAGCCTGCGGCTTCCGGACCGCAGCGCTCACGCTGGCCGCTGCCGCCATGCTGACGGCCTGCGGCGGTGGCGGCTCCAGCAGCCCCACATCGGCGACCGCCACCCTGGCGGTGCTCGAGACCACCGACCTGCACTTCAACATCCGCAGCTACGACTACTTCAAGCTGGCCGATGACCCCTCGTATGGCTTTGAGCGCACGGCTACCCTGATCCGCCAGGCGCGCAGCGACTTTGCCAACACCTTGCTGGTGGACAACGGCGACACCATCCAGGGCACGGCGCTGGCCGACTACGAGGCGCAGGTGGCGCCGATTGCCTGCGACCAGCAGCTGTCCATGTACAAGGCCATGGGCGTGTTCAAGTTCGATGCCGGCACTCTGGGCAACCATGAGTTCAACTATGGCCTGCCCTTTCTCAACCAGGTGCTGGGTGGCGGCCTCCAGGTCGATGGCGTCGATGCCAGCAAGAAGTGCGCAGGCCCGGGCTACCCGATGGCACTGGCCAATGTGCTCAGCAGCCAGACCAATGCGCCGCTGGTGTCGCCCTATGTGGTGCTGGAGCGCGAGATCAGCGGCACCGACAGCGACGGCAAGACCGTCAAGTTGCCGATCAAGATCGGTGTGATCGGCTTTACCACGCCCGGCATCATGGGCTGGGACAAGCGCCATCTGGAAGGCAAGGTGCAGGTGATGGGTGCGGTCGAGGCCGCGCAAAAGTATGTGCCTGAGCTGCGCAGCAAGGGCGCTGACGTGGTCGTGGCGCTGCTGCACGGTGGCCTGGATGCCTCGGAATACCGCGCCGACATGGAGAACCCGGGCCTGTACCTGAGCAAGGTGGCGGGCATCGACGCGATGGTGATGGGCCACCAGCACGGCGTCTTCCCCGACACGGCCGCGCAACCGGCCTTCAGCATGGCGGGGGTCGACAACAAGGCGGGCACCATCAACGGCGTGCCGGCGGTGATGGCCAGCAGCTGGGGCAAGGCGCTGGGTGTGGTGGCGCTGTCGCTGAAGTGGGACGGCAAGGCCTGGAGCGTGGACAAGGCCCAGAGCAAGTCGGCGCTGCGCAGCACGGCCACCGGCAAGGATGCCGCAGGCAAGACCACCTATGTGGCCGTTGACAGCAGCATTGCACCGGTGGTGGAGCGCCAGCACCAGGCGGCCATCAGCTATGTGAAGACGCCTGTGGGCCAGACCGACTTCCGCATGGGCACGCAGTTTGCCGATGTGGGCGACCCGGGTGCGATCCAGTTGGTCAACCAGGCGCAGCAGGACTATGTGCAGCGCTATGTGCAGGCCAACCTGCCGCAGTACGCGCAGCTGCCGGTGCTGTCGGTGAGCGCGCCTTTCAAGTCGGGCTTCCAGGGCGGTGCGGACTACACCGATGTGGCCGCCGGCCCGCTGGCCATCTACAACGCGGCCGACCTCTACCTCTACCCCAACACCGTCTACGCGGTGAAGGTGAACGGCGCGCAGATCAAGCGCTGGCTGGAGGCCGCTGCCCAGCGCTTCAACCGCATCGACCCGGCTGCCACCGCAGACCAGTGGCTGATCAGCAGCTTCCCCGGCTACAACTTCGACATGTTCACCAGCGCCGACATGCAGTACCAGATCGATGTGACCCAGCCCGTGGGCAGCCGCATCGTGGACCTGCAGTACAAGGGCACGCCGATCGATCCGGCGCAGGACTTTGTGATCGCCACCAACAACTACCGCGCCACCAGCGGCAAGAGCTTCCTGCCTGAACTCGATGGCCGCGCCACCATCTATGCCTCGCCCGATGCGAACCGCGATGTGGTGATCTCGTACATCAAGGACCACCCGCAGGTGACCCGCGCAGCCAACGGCGCTGCCCACAGCTGGCGCTTTGCCAAGACGCCAACGGCCGGCAAGGTGTTGTTCACGTCGGCGGCCAATGCGCTCTCAGTGGCGCAGGCAGCGGGCCTGGCCCATGTCTCGCTGGACAAGGCCGATGATGGGACGGGCACGCAGCGCGCGGTCTACCGCATTGATCTGGGCCTGTAAGCCGTGCAGCAGCGGCGCAAGCGCTATCGGCCCGTGCGGGTCAGGTAGCGCTTGTACGAGAAAAAGCCAATCAGCGCCACCGTGATGACCGCCATCACCCCCATGGCCCACCAGAAGCCGTCTTCCTTGTGGATGAGCGGGATGAACTCGAAGTTCATGCCAAAGATCGCGGCAATCAGGTTGAGCGGCAGGAAGATGGCGGTAATGGTGGTGAGCGTGCGCATGATGTCGTTGGCACGGTTGCTCTGCACCGAGAAATGCATCTGCACGGCGGTCTCGGTGCTTTGCTCCAGCCGGCGCACATGGTGCACCACGCGCTCGATGTGTTCGAGCACATCGCGGCTGCGCACCTTGAGCGCTTCGAGCTCGCGCTGGGCACTCGGCGCCTCGGGCTGGGGCCAGGTCTCCAGCGCATCGACCCAGTCCTGTACGGCGGCGCGCTGGTCTTCGCATATCTCGTCGAGCTGGTGCAGGGACAGCCGGGCTTCCAGCAGCGCCTGCCAGTTGGCAATGCGCTTGCGTGGCGACAGCAGCGCGCTTTGCCACTGGTCCAGATGGCGCGAGAGCTCGCGGCGCAGGTCCAGGTAGTTGTCCACAATGATGTTGACCACGCGCATCATCAGGTCAGCCGGGGACAACGGCAGGCGGATGGGCTGCAGGCCGCCTGGCGTGGGGCTGCTGCCAGGGTTGCGAAAGGCCTTGTCCTCGCGTGCCAGGCGTTCTTGCGTGGCATCCGATATCTGGCCCAGGTCGGGCGCCTCGGCAGCCAGCGGCGGTGTGCCGGTCTTGGCAAATTGCAGCAGGCGGCGTGCATAGCCATCACGCACCGTGCAGTCCTCGGGGTGTACCGACAGCAGCACCCGCTCCCACGCGGCAAAGCCCACCGGCGTGGTGCTGATGCGCGGTGCCTCATTGAGGGGTTTGGCCGCGGCGGTGCGCCGCGCCGCTGCCAGCGCAGCGGTGCCCACCTGGGATGGCGTGCTGGCCAGACGGCGTATCACCAGCAGGTCGTACTGCGAGGTGTAGTCATAGTGGGAAGGGAGCTGGGCGTTGAGCAGGTCGGAGACATGCAGGTCGACCAGCGGCGCGCCACTGAGCTTTTGCAGTGCCAGCTGCAGGCTGCCCAGCTGCTCGCTGAAATAGCTGCGGGTGCAGGCCAGCCACAGGAAGCCTTTGGCAGGGAGCTCGAAAGGCACCGAGGCCAGCTCGCTGGTCTCGTTGCCAATGATGTGAAAGATGCGGATGCTGCTGGGTGTACTCACCGGAATTCCTCGGTCGGTTCAGGCGCAGCATGGCAAAAAAAACGGGCCTGTGCAAGCCCGCTCTGGAATTTTTGCTATCAGTTTTTCTCTTTGAGCCAGCGTGCGGCGTCCAGCGAGAAATAGGTCAGGATGCCATCGGCCCCGGCACGCTTGAAGGCCAGCAGCGATTCCATCATCACCTGGTCATGGTCCAGCCAGCCGTTTTGCGCGGCGGCCTTGAGCATCGCGTATTCGCCGCTGACCTGGTAGGCAAAGGTGGGCACCTTGAACTCGTCCTTGACGCGGCGCACCACATCCAGGTACGGCATGCCGGGCTTGACCATCACCATGTCGGCGCCTTCGGCCAGGTCCTGCGCCACTTCGCGCAGCGCCTCGTCGGTGTTGGCCGGGTCCATCTGGTAGACATTCTTGTCGGCCTTGCCGAGCGCGCCGCGCGTGCCCACCGCATCGCGGAAGGGGCCGTAGAAGGCGCTGGCGTACTTGGCGCTGTAGGCCATGATGCGGGTGTAGATGTGGCCCTGGGATTCAAAGGCCTCGCGGATGGCGCCAATGCGGCCATCCATCATGTCGCTGGGGGCGACGATGTCGACACCGGCTTCGGCATGGTTGAGCGCCTGGCCTACCAATATCTCGACGGTCTCATCATTGAGGATGTAGCCAGTCTCGTCGAGCAGGCCGTCCTGGCCGTGGCTGGTGTAGGGGTCAAGCGCCACATCGGTCATCACGCCCAGCTGGGGGAATTCCTTTTTCAGCGCGCGCACCACACGGGGGATCAGACCATCGGGGTTGAGCGCCTCCTTGCCGTCGGGCGTCTTCAGCGCCGTGTCGATCTGGGGGAAGAGGGCCATCACCGGAATGCCCAGCGCCACGCACTGCTCGGCCACCGGCAGCAACAGGTCCAGACTCAGACGGTCCACGCCGGGCATCGACAGCACCGGCTCGCGCTTGCCTTGCCCTTCATGCACAAAGACCGGGTAGATGAAGTCGTGCGGGGTGAGCACGTTCTCGCGGACCAGGTTGCGGGTGAAGGCATCGCGGCGCAGACGGCGCGGACGGTTGTGGGGAAAGGGGGTGGGGCTGGACAGATGCATGCAGCGATTGTGCGCCAGATCAAGGGCAGGCTGCAGAGGGCGGCCCCGAGAGACTGCGTTGGGTATGGAGGTTTGCTAGCCGGGCGGGCGCTTGCTTGCGCCAGATCAAGGCGGGGCGCGAGAGCGGGCTCAGGCCGGTTTTAAGCCGGGGTCCAGCGCTGGGCCATCGTGCCAGCCACTACACTGTGGCGCATGCTTATGCTGTGGATCAAAGCCTTTCATATCGTGTTTGTGGCCAGCTGGTTTGCGGGCCTGTTTTACCTGCCCCGGATCTTCGTGAACCTGGCCATGGTGCCGGCCGACTCGCAGGCCGAGCGCGAGCGCCTGCTGCTGATGGCGCGCAAGCTCTTGCGCTTCATGACGATGATTGCTGTGCTGGCGCTGGGCCTGGGCCTGTGGCTCTGGCTGGGATGGTGGCGCGGGGCAGGGGGCTGGCTGCATGCCAAGCTGTTCTTTGTGCTGCTGGTCATTGGCTACCACCATGCCTGCGCGGTGCTGCTGCGCAAGATTGCCAATGGCACGGACCGGCATTCGCATGTCTGGTACCGCTGGTTCAATGAGGTGCCAGTAGTGGCCATGGTCATCATCGTGGTGCTGGTGGTGGTCAAACCCTTTTAAACCGCGCACACTTCGGTACTCTCAACGCACAACGATCTGCGCACCAGGGCCCACGCACCATGCCTGACAGCAGCCCCGCACTCCACACCCTGCAAGAGCCGGCCCCGGCCGGCGAGCACCGCACCATTGCCTGGCCGCTGGTGCCGGTGTATGTGGCCCTGATCGTCTTTGCCAGCCTCTTTCCCTTCAGCGGCTGGCGCACCCAGGGCATCTCGCCGGCAGAGTTTTTGCTGGCCCGCATCCCACCGCCGTACTGGACCTGGTTCGATGTCTGGATCAATGTGGCGGGCTATGCGCCGCTGGGCTTGCTGCTGAGCCTGGGCTGGTGGCGCCATGGCTGGGTCAGGACCGGCTGGTTCTGGGCCTTGTGCGTGGGCAGTCTGCTGTCGCTGTCGATGGAGTTCCTGCAGATCTTTCTGCCGCTGCGGGTCTCCAGCAATATGGACTGGCTGCTCAACAGCATCGGCACCTTGCTGGGCGCGCTGGCCGTGCCTTTGCTGGCCTGGCTGGGCATTTTGCGGCGCTGGCGCGATGTGCGGGGGCGCTGGTTCGATGCCGATGCGCGTGGTGCCATCGTGCTGCTGATGCTGTGGCCGCTTGCGCTGCTCTTTCCGGCTGCCCAGCCCTTTGGCCTGGGCCAGGTGTTTGACCGGCTGGAGATGTGGCTGGTGGACATCCTGGAGAACTCGGCCTTCGAGCACTGGATGCCCAACTTCATGCAGGCCACCGAGCCGCTCTCGCCCATCGGGCAGCTGATGGCCGTGCTGCTGGGCCTGCTGATTCCCTGCTGGCTGGCTTTCAGCGTGATGGGCAGCGTGACGCGGCGCATGGCCATGGTGGCGCTGGTGGTGCTGAGCGGTATTGCGGTCTCGGCGCTGTCGTCCTCGCTGAGCTATGGGCCGGCCTATGCCTGGGATTGGCTGGACCAGACCACCCGCCTGGGCATTGCGCTGGCGGTGTCGCTGGCGCTGCTGCAAGTGGGCTTGCCACGCCGCTATTGCGTGCTGCTGCTGCTGATGGGGCTGATGATCGACGTCAACCTGCTCAACCAGTCGCCGCCCAGCCCTTATTACGCCGATGCCTTGCAGTCCTGGGAGCAGGGCCGCTTCATCCGCTTCTTTGGTCTGGGCCAGTGGCTCAGCTGGCTGTGGCCGTTTGCCGTGATCGCCTATGTGCTGCTGCGCCTGGGCCGGCTGCCTGCCGTGGTGGTGGCGCGCCGGCGCCAACGGCTGAGCCAGCGCGCGGCCGCCAACCCGCCGCCGGAGCAGGCCTAAACGCAGTAGGCCGTGGCGGTATTGCGGCGCCAAGGCCCCAGGCGGGCGCCAAGCTGCCACAATGGGGGATCGCATTCGAAGAGAGCTTGGCATGAGCGAGCAAAAACCTGGCAACGACGGCCAGTACTACCAGCACCACGTGTTCTTCTGCCTGAATGACCGCGTCAACGGCGAAGACAGCTGTGCCCACCATGGTGCCAAGGACATGTTTGACCACTGCAAGGCCCGCGTCAAAGCCGAGGGCTTGAGCGGACCGGGCAAGGTGCGGGTCAACAAGGCCGGCTGCCTGGACCGCTGCGCAGGCGGCCCCATCATGGCGGTCTACCCCGAAGGCGTCTGGTACACCTATATCGACAATGACGATATTGACGAGATCGTCGAGTCGCACCTGAAGAATGGCAAGGTGGTCGAGCGCCTGCTGACCCCACCCGACGTGGGCCGCTGAGCGCGATTCCTTCTCCCACCACTGATTTTTACGCATAGACACCGGGCGCAACTGCCGCTGCAGGCGGTGGCTGGCCCGCCATGGAGCAGACCGCAGCATGAACGCGCAAACCGAACGTTTCACCATCAACGGGCCCACCGGCATTCTGGAAGTGGCCCGCGATCTGGCGGCCAGCCCCGATGGCGCACAGCGCGGCATCGCCATCATTGCCCACCCCCATCCGCTGTTTGCCGGCACCATGGACAACAAGGTCGTGCAGACCCTGGCGCGCGCCTTTGTGGCCAGTGGCTGGACGGCGCTGCGCTTCAACTTTCGCGGTGTCGGCCAATCGGCAGGCAGCTACGACGAGGGCCGGGGCGAGCGCGATGACTTTCTGGCGGTGGTCGAGCAACTCGCGCCCGAAGGGAATCTGGCCTTGGCGGGCTTCTCTTTCGGCTCCTTTGTGATGAGCCATGCCTTGGCGGAACTTTGGCCCAAGCGCCAGATCGACAAAGCGGTGTTCGTGGGCACGGCGGCATCGCGCTTTACCGTAGCAACCCTGCCACCCGAAGCCCATGAGCGCACCCTGGTGGTGCATGGCGAAGCCGATGACACGGTGCCGCTGTCGGCGGTGATGGACTGGGCGCGGCCTCAGATACTACCGGTTACGGTTGTGCCAGGGGGCGGGCATTTTTTCCACGGACAATTACCGCTTCTCAAAGGCTTGGTCACGCGCCACCTGCTTGCCCCCGCCTTGTGACGGTGGTGTAGTATTGCTATTGTTTTTGATATCCTGCGGCCAGCAATCATGCGCTGCAGGCACTTGTTTCTAAGAGTTGGACGACATGAAATCGAGCTTGATGCCCACCCTGCGTAACTGGGCTGCAGCAGCGCTGCTGGTGCCCACCCTGGCCTTTGCACAATTGGCCGCGCCCCAGCCGCCCGAGATCGCGGCGCGCAACTACCTGCTGTTTGACGTGACCACGGGCCAGATCCTGGCGGCCAAGGATGTGGATGCGCCGGTCGAGCAGGCATCGCTGACCAAGCTGATGACGGGGTACGTGGTGTTCGATGCGCTGCGCAACAAGAAGATCAGCCTGGAGCAAACCATGCCGGTGAGCGAGCGCGCCTGGAAGATGCCCGGCTCGCGCATGTTCATCGACCCCAAGATGCAGGTGAAGGTGGACGACCTGCTGCACGGCATGATCGTGCAGTCCGGTAACGACGCGACGATGGCGCTGGCCGAAGCCGTGGGCGGCACCGCCGAGAACTTTGTGCGCCTGATGAACGAGCAGGCCAAGGCGCTGGGCATGACCAACACGGCCTACAAGAACCCCGAAGGCCTGACCGAACCCGGCCACACGACGACGGCCAAGGACCTGAGCATTCTGGCCAACCGCCTGATCAAGGACTTCCCCGAGTACATGCACTACTACGCGACCAAGCAGTGGTTCTACCCCGGCACGCCCAAGTCGAACGGCACCAATCGTAATACTTTGTTGTTCCGCGACCCGACGGTCGATGGCCTGAAGACCGGCCACACCAATGCTGCCGGCTACTGCCTGGTGTCCACCGCCAAGCGCCAGGTGCCCAATGCCGGCGAGCGCCGCCTGATCTCCATCCTGCTGGGTGCTGCCAGCGACAAGGACCGCGCCAACGAAAGCCAGAAGCTCTTGAACTGGGGCTATACCGCTTTTGATACCGTCAAGCTGTTTGACGGCGGCCAGGCCGTGGCCACCCCCAAGGCCTGGAAGGGCGCGCAGGACACCGTCAAGATCGGTAGCGTCACCCCCATCGTCGTGAATGTGCCAGCGGGCACCGGCGGCAAGCTCGAAACCCAGGTGGTGAGCCAGGAGCCGCTGATTGCGCCTTTCACCAAGGGCCAAAAGCTGGGCACCCTGAAGGTGATGGCAGGCGGCCAGGCCGTGGCCGAGGTGCCACTGGTGGCGTTGGATGATGTGGCAGAAGCTGGCATCTTCGGCCGCGCCTGGGATGCCATCCGTCTTTGGATCAAGTAAAGCGGTGCTGATGCCGGACTTTTAAAGCCTGGCGGACGCCTAATCCTCCCCCTGCAAAGCGTGCCCCTGGCACGCTTTGTGGTTTCTAGGCTTGCAAAAATGAGAGCGACCCGACTAGATGGCTAGGGCGTCTCCATGGGAAAGCGCCCGGATGCAGACCACGACGCGGCAGGCATGCGTGCAAACCATTTGCTCAATTTGGAGTCAGGTGGTACATTAGAGGGCTTTTCGGAATTTCCGAAGGGGCTGCCGTCTTTGTCTTTCGGGCAAGGGGCCGGCAGCAAATCACGGTAAGTTCACGGTAATTTCACGTTTAGGGACGTTTATTAATGCCAACCATTAACCAACTCGTGCGTCAGGGCCGCACGGTAGAAGTTGTTAAATCCAAGAGCCCTGCTATGGAAAACTGCCCCCAGCGCCGCGGCGTGTGCACCCGTGTGTACACCACGACGCCTAAGAAGCCTAACTCGGCTTTGCGTAAGGTGGCCAAGGTTCGTCTGACCAACGGTTTCGAAGTCATTTCGTACATCGGCGGTGAAGGCCACAACCTGCAAGAGCACAGCGTTGTGCTGGTGCGCGGTGGCCGTGTGAAGGACTTGCCAGGTGTGCGTTACCACATCGTGCGCGGTTCGCTTGACCTGCAAGGCGTCAAGGACCGTAAGCAGTCCCGTTCGAAGTACGGTGCCAAGAAGCCTAAGGCTAAGTAAGCCCTGGTTTTTTGAACGAATACAAAGGTGCTGTGTCCCGCGTGGCGCGAGATTCAGCGTAGTGACCCCAAGCGCAAGTGTTTTGTGTGGGTCGAGTAAGTGGGAGTCCTTGATTGGCTCTCGCGGTGTCTGAAAAGATGCCAACTGAAGCAAAGATAGAGGTAAAGAAATGCCACGTCGTCGCGAAGTCCCCAAACGTGAAATTCTGCCGGATCCAAAGTTCGGCAATGTAGAGCTGTCCAAATTCATGAACGTGATCATGGAAGGCGGCAAGAAGGCAGTTGCTGAGCGCATCATTTACGGCGCTCTGGAACTGATCGAGAAGAAGCACCCTGATAAAGACCCGCTGGAAGCTTTCGTTGTTGCCATCAACAACGTCAAGCCTATGGTCGAAGTGAAGTCCCGCCGTGTTGGCGGTGCCAACTACCAGGTGCCAGTTGAAGTGCGTCCTGTCCGTCGTCTGGCTCTGTCCATGCGCTGGATCAAGGAAGCTGCTCGCAAGCGCGGTGAAAAGTCCATGGCTCAACGCCTGGCCAACGAACTGCTGGAAGCTACGGAAGGCCGTGGCGGCGCGATGAAGCGTCGTGACGAAGTGCACCGTATGGCCGAAGCCAACAAGGCATTCAGCCACTTCCGCTTCTAAGCTGCGCGAGATCTGTCTCGATATTGCAAAGGCCGCATGCAACAATTTTTGCCTGCGGCCTTGCTCGGATTGAGACTGCCCTCACATCGTAGGCTGATGCCTGCGCAATCCGCCAGTCCGCATCGCCTCCACACTTACTGATCAACAAAGGATCAACCATGGCTCGCAAGACCCCCATCGAGCGCTACCGCAATATCGGTATTTCTGCGCACATCGACGCAGGTAAAACCACCACGACCGAACGTATCCTGTTTTACACCGGCGTGACCCACAAGCTGGGTGAAGTGCACGACGGCGCTGCTACCACCGACTGGATGGAGCAAGAGCAAGAGCGTGGCATTACCATCACTTCCGCTGCAGTGACCTGCTTCTGGAAGGGTATGGACATGTCCTACCCAGAGCACCGCTTCAACATCATCGACACCCCCGGCCACGTGGACTTCACGATTGAAGTGGAACGTTCCATGCGCGTGCTCGACGGTGCTTGCATGGTGTACTGCGCTGTGGGTGGCGTGCAGCCCCAGTCCGAAACCGTGTGGCGTCAAGCCAACAAGTACAAGGTGCCACGTCTGGCCTTTGTGAACAAGATGGACCGTACCGGTGCCAACTTCTACAAGGTCTACGACCAGATGAAGCTGCGCCTGAAGGCCAACCCTGTGCCCGTGGTGATCCCAATCGGCGCTGAAGACAACTTCAAGGGCGTGGTCGATCTGGTCAAGATGAAGGCCATCATCTGGGACGAAGCGTCCCAGGGCATGAAGTTCGAATACGAAGACATTCCTGCAGACCTGGTGGAAACCGCCAACAAGTGGCGCGAAAACCTGGTGGAATCGGCAGCCGAAGCTTCGGAAGACCTGATGAACAAGTACCTGGAAGAAGGTACCTTGTCCGAAGAAGACGTGAAGGCCGGTATCCGTGCCCGCACGCTGTCGACCGAAATCCAGCCCATGCTGTGCGGCACCGCGTTCAAGAACAAGGGTGTGCAGCGCATGCTGGACGCCGTGATCGACTATCTGCCTTCGCCAGTGGACATCCCTGACGTTGCTGGTACCGACCCAGAAGACGAAGAAAAGAAGCTGACCCGCAAGGCGGACGACGGCGAAAAGTTCTCCGCTCTGGCATTCAAGCTGATGACCGACCCGTTCGTGGGCCAGTTGACCTTCGTGCGTGTGTACTCCGGCGTTCTGTCCAAGGGCGACACCGTGTACAACTCGGTCAAGGGCAAGAAAGAGCGTATCGGCCGTATCGTGCAGATGATGGCGAACGACCGTATCGAAGTGGACGAAATCCGCGCCGGTGACATCGCCGCTTGCGTGGGCCTGAAGGATGTGACCACCGGTGAAACCCTGTGCGACGTGGCTTCGCCTATCGTGCTGGAACGCATGGTGTTCCCAGAGCCCGTGATTGCACAGGCTGTGGAACCCAAGTCGAAGGCCGACCAGGAAAAGATGGGTATCGCTCTGTCGCGTCTGGCTGCAGAAGATCCATCGTTCCGCGTGCGCTCCGACGAAGAATCGGGTCAGACCATCATCGCCGGTATGGGCGAGCTGCACCTGGAAATTATCGTTGACCGCATGAAGCGTGAATTCAACGTGGAAGCCAACGTGGGCAAGCCCCAAGTGGCCTACCGCGAAACGATTCGCCAAAAGGTTGTGGACGTGGACGGCAAGTTCGTTCGTCAGTCCGGCGGTAAGGGCCAGTACGGTCACGTCGTGTTCACGGTTGAGCCGCAAGAAGCTGGCAAGGGCTTTGAGTTCGTCGACGCTATCAAGGGCGGTGTGGTTCCTCGCGAATACATCCCTGCGGTGGAAAAGGGCGTGATCGAAGCGCTGACCTCCGGCGTGCTGGCTGGCTACCCTGTGGTGGACGTCAAAGTGACGCTGACCTTCGGTTCGTACCACGATGTGGACTCGAACGAAATGGCGTTCAAGATGGCCGCTATCTTCGGTTTCAAGGAAGCTGCTCGCAAGGCCAGCCCCGTGATCCTCGAGCCAATGATGGCTGTGGAAGTGGAAACGCCTGAAGACTACGCCGGTACCGTGATGGGTGACTTGTCTTCCCGCCGCGGTATGGTGCAGGGCATGGACGACATGGTGGGTGGCGGCAAGGCCATCAAGGCAGAAGTGCCACTGTCCGAAATGTTCGGCTACGCCACGTCGCTGCGTTCGCAAACGCAAGGCCGCGCTACGTACACGATGGAGTTCAAGCACTACGCTGAAGCCCCACGCAACGTGGCCGAGGCTATTGTCGCTTCCCGCGCAAAGGCCTAAAATATGCGCCCGCGCCTGGCTTGCCAGGTGCGGGCTGCTTTTTGTCTACGACCGGGTGCCGCTTTGTTTCCTGTGCGAAGCGACCCAGCAATTCGGTGTAGACGTTAAACCCAACACAGGTTTTGCTCTTTATTTGGAGAATTCTCATGGCAAAAGGTAAATTCGAACGGACCAAGCCGCACGTTAACGTGGGCACCATTGGTCACGTGGACCACGGCAAGACCACGCTGACGGCTGCTATCGCAACCGTGCTGTCTGCCAAGTTCGGCGGCGAAGCCAAGAAGTACGACGAAATCGACGCTGCTCCTGAAGAAAAGGCGCGCGGCATTACCATCAATACCGCACACGTTGAGTACGAAACGGCTAACCGCCACTACGCTCACGTGGACTGCCCTGGTCACGCCGACTATGTGAAGAACATGATCACCGGCGCTGCTCAGATGGACGGCGCTATCCTGGTTTGCTCGGCTGCTGACGGCCCCATGCCCCAGACCCGTGAACACATCCTGCTGGCTCGCCAGGTGGGCGTGCCTTACATCATCGTGTTCCTGAACAAGTGCGACATGGTGGATGACGAAGAGCTGCTGGAGCTGGTGGAAATGGAAGTCCGCGAACTGCTGGACAAGTACGATTTCCCAGGTGACGACACCCCCATCATCCGCGGCTCGGCTAAGCTGGCTCTGGAAGGCGACCAATCCGACAAGGGTGAGCCCGCCATCCTGCGTCTGGCTGAAGCGCTGGACACCTACATCCCAACGCCAGAGCGCGCTGTGGACGGTGCTTTCCTGATGCCCGTGGAAGA
>NZ_JAJNCT010000008.1 GCF_021026195.1 Comamonas koreensis | reverse complement strand
CCCGCCATGCCGGCCGCACCGGATGGCTATGCCTGGAGCACCAGCTTGCCCGCCCCGGTGAGCCTGGTGACCGCCGCCACGGGCAATACCGCCTCCTTCGTCAATACCCTCGTGCGTACGGCGCCTGCCATGCCAGAGGCAGTGCCTGCGCTGGACACCGTCAAGCTGCTGCTGATGGCTGCTGCAATGGCGCTGTTGGGCATGCTGGTGCTGCGCCGGGCACCGCGCCGCTAACCGGCTTGCGGCGCCTGCCGCTGGCTGCCCTGCGAGCGGCGCAGAAGGCCTGGGCTCGGCATCACGCTGATCTCAGGCCTTCTGCTTGATCCGGATGCTGGAATCCGATGCGTTCGCCAGGAAAAGTGGGCAGACCCCGCCTACCGAATCTTGCCATTGCCAGGCGGCTCGTAGCGCTGGCCAGGAAAGAAAACCCGCTCGATCTCGCGCAGCGAACCTTCCCCCAGCGAGCGGATTTTGAGCAGCTCATGCGGGTAGGCCTCGCGCAACTGCTCCGGGGTGGTGATGTCGCCGCGCGCCAGTGCGCGCACGATGGCCACCGGCAGCGATCCATTGAGGCAGGAGCCAGAGACAAAAGGCAGGTCTGGCATGGCATGCGAAGGAACATAGGATTGGCCAGGGAAAAAGGCCTTTTCAATCTTTCGCAGTCGCATCAGGCCAATGCCTTTGATGGCCAACAGCCCCAGGGGGTAGGCCTTGCGCACGGCATCCTCGGTATCCAAGCCGTTGCGCACCAGAATCCGTACCAACGGCGCAGGCAATTTCCCGTCGAGAGATGGGGCAGCATGCGAAGTGGAACCATTTACCATATGTATGAAATCATAATCATCTTTACTTGATTGTGTTTCTCATGGTTTTTCTTGATTTCATCGGCTCAAAGCGCTGCCCCTCAAAAAAAGTGGCCTCCACCTCGCGCAGCGCCTGGATGCCAAAACCCGTTATTTCCACCAGACGCCGCGGATAGGCCGCCATCAACTGCTGCACCGTTTTGATGCCGTGGCGCCGCAAGGTGATCAGCACCCGCCGGGACACCAGCCCTTCGAGTGACGTGCCGTCAAGGTCTTCCGTCTCGATAGGCGCCTGCATAGGCACCTCATAGCGCCGCCCGGGAAAGAGCAGCGCCTCAATCTGCCGAAACCGCACGGGCCCCAGGTAGTGGATTTTCAGCAATTTGGCCGGATACAGCTCTTCAACCTGCGCAAGCGTTGTGATGTCATGCCGGGCCAGCAGCTTCCAAAGATCCGGGGGCAGCAGATCTTGAAGTCGCTCACTGGCCCTGGGCGGCGAAGGGGATGGGGATGTAGTCATCTGTAACCATCGTATCGCGTAGCCCTTGCAAAATATTACATGCGAGGCTGAAATTAGATTTGTTGACATGTCTCATATACAACGCCTAATGTCGGCAGAATTTTGTGCTTGCGCCCCCTCTGAAAGCCTTGTGTCTGCGCTGTAAAAAGCTATGAGGTCATGTCTTTGAACGGTGCGGATGCGCACCATTACGCTGGGCAACCTTGGCCATGTACCACGTCCCCAAAATGCACAAGCTCAGCGCCGGCCAGCCTACGACGAACAGGCCCAACAGCCCCTCTGCAAAAAACAGCACACAAACCCCTATCTGCACTGCGCCAAACCGGCGCCGCACTGGGGCCGAGGGCGCCGCCGCCACAGGCGTGTCGCTGCCCGGGCTGACACCCGGGGACACCGGCGCATTCGGAGCTCGGTCTACTCGTTCAGGTTGCTGGGCATGCGGCATGGCACGGTTCCTTTCGTTCGCTGGCGTTGCATCCGCCTTCAGATATAGCGAAATTACATTGGATTCCACAAATTGAATTCTGGCTCATTCCATCGCGACACACAACCATATCTGTTGGATTTCAACTAGACAGATATGATCAACAAGAAGCCTGCCGACAAGCCCTTGGCCCAGCTGTTGGGGCTGCGCATTGCCGAGCTGCGCAAATCGCGCCAGTGGACACAAGCGCAATTGGCAGAGCGGCTGCAGGTGGAGCCCGAGACCATCAGCCGCTTTGAGCGCGGAGCTTCCGTCCCCTCACTGCATACGCTAGAAAGCCTCGCCGCGATCCTGCGCGTCAGCATTGGCGACCTGCTCGCCCAAAGCTCCACCGCCCCCGATGACCAGGCCATGCGGATCAGTGCCTGGCTGTCGGAGCTGGAGCCGGCGGACCGCGCCTTTGTCACCGGCATCGTGCAGCAGCTTTGTGAGCGGCTGCGGTCGAATGGTGGATGACGGAGCGCGTTTCCATTTACCGCGATATCGGTTTCCTTCTATAGCGCAGCAGACCACCCGCTGTAGCTGAACGTCGAGCACACGCTGCCACCAGCTCCCTCAAACTGCATCTCTGACAGCTGATTGATGTCACGTATTTCGTGACGACAGCTTACCACGAAGTCACGAGACTCGTGACATGCTTTCCACCCCCTCCTCAACCGCTACCGTTCTGGGCCGCCGCATGCGCGCCCGACGTGAGGACTTGGGTTGGTCGCAGGAAAAGGTCGGCGTACTGATAGGCATTGACGAATCCGCAAGCCGTGCGCGCATCAGCCGCTATGAACTGGGCACGCATGAGCCGCCGATCAAAACGGCGCGGCTGATTGCCGAAGTACTTCAGGTGCCGTTGGCCTACCTGTACTGTGAGGATGACGACTCGGCCCGGCTCTTGTTGGCTCTGGGAACGATGAGCAAAACCAAACGGGCTAAAGCACTGGCACTTTGGCTGGCAGAGATCGCCTGAATCGTTGGCGCCGAGTCGGGCAGGTGGCGAGCAAGCGCCAGCTTAAGCACCGACGCGCAACACGCAAGCAACCCCGGATATAGAAACAAGCATGGCTACAACCCCATGGCGCCCACCGCAGCACATCAAAGTCAAAGCCATCGGCTTGCACTGGCGTAACGGCCAATTGCTGGCCACCGAAGTCTTCGATGACGCAGGCCGTTTGACAGGGGTGCGCCCCCTCGGCGGCGGCGTGGAGTTTGGTGAGCGCTGGCAAGAAGCACTCGAGCGTGAGTTCCAGGAAGAGCTGGGCGTCGAGGTGGAAGTTGAAGGCCCGCCGCTGGTGATGGAGAACCTCTACACGCACCAAGGCGCTACCGGCCATGAGGTGCTGTTCATCGCCAACGTCGTGTTCGATGCAACGCCCTTTGCGCACCTGGACCACATCCGCTTTCGCGAAGACAGCGGCACCTGGTGCACGGCGCGCTGGTTTGATGTGGCGGCGCTGGACTTGCCGGGCGGCCCTGCGCTCTACCCTGCAGGTCTCAAGCAAGCGCTGCTCCGACTAGCGGTATGAGGCTGTTTTACAGAGCGCTCCCTGCTTGCCACTGGCACTCGACCCGGCGCGCGGTTCAGTCGCCTCTATCACCTCCGCCACTCAGGCCGCACCTGTTACTGCAAATGCTAGTTAAAGGTCGTGCCGGCCAACAAAATGGGGGGAGTCGGGCAATGTGGTGCTTGCAAGGTAGCTCTGCACCTCTCGCTTGATGTCCTCTTGGGTCTCTTCGCGTTGCTTGCATTTGAGCGCCCAGGCGCGGCCTGGGTGCAGGGTGTCCCATTTGGGGCTCAGACCGTTGTAGCGGCCATTGCCCGGATCGTGGTTACCGAAACCCTCCAGGAACAGATTCCAAAGAGGCGAGAACTTGGTGATCATCAGCGATTCACCCAGCGGAATCCAAATCTCATCGACAACCAAATAACGACAGCTGAAGTCATCGATATCCAAACTATCCGTGGACAGTATGGATTCGGCATGCTCCTGCAAGCGGCCAAAAAGTGCCTTGGACTTGGTGGGGTCAGGCATGACCTTGCCCTTGCGTGCGCCCTGTGGAACTGCCTTGCCTACATAGATAGGGACCACCGGGTTTTGCTTTTCCACCTTGTTGGGCTTGGATATGGCGTCGTAAGCCACATACTCGCCGTGGTAATAGATAGCGTAGATGCCGGTCCCAAAGAATGATTGGAGCTTGCCTAGCGCGTGCGCAGGCTGGCTGACCAGTGCTTCGGCCACGCTGGCACCCAGATTTTTCTTGTCCAGTGGGTTAAAGGGGATGATCTCGGCAGACTTCATGCGGCAGTCCTTGTGGCGCACATGGTGCCCTGCAGTCGATGGAGTTCGGCACGGATCAAAGACTCGCCCACGGAAGAGGCCACAATGCGCCCCAGAGCCACTGGTACAGCATTGCCTAACTGACGCATGGTTTCAGTCCAAGAACCATGGAAGACATAGCCATCTGGAAATGTTTGAATGCGCGCTGTCTCGCGCGCAGAGAAATAGCGTACGCTGCCATCGGGCAGCACCATCATGTTTTCACCGCCCGGCACGCCATGGCTGCCAGCCTTGATGGTCTTGGCCGGCTGGTCTAATGGGCTGCCGGTGTGGCCGGGGTATACCTTAGCGCCATCCTGAAACTTATGGTCGCGGATATGCATAGCCGCACGCAGGCGAGGATCTGGCAGATCGGCGATAGCATCCCGCACCGTACGCCAGGGCAAAGTGGCTGGCGGCTTGGCCGCCAGGGCTTGAATCCGCTTAGCCATTTTCTCAGGGACCGGTGGCCGGGCACGTGCCGCAATCTTGTGTCTATCCCAATACTCACCAGTTACCCACTGCGAGTACAAGAGTGCTGCCTCGCTGTGCGTTGCGTCCGGAAAATGCCAGTCAATGGGAAGGTCTGATCGAGTCCCCACAATGAATACGCGTTCACGCTTTTGAGGAATGCCGTAGTCCGCAGCATTGACGAGTGTGGCAACAACGTTGTAAGTCAGACCAGCCCCATGCATGTGCCCGGAAGTTTTTTCCGACTGCAGCCTCAACAGATGGTCAAACCAGCTCTCATGTTCGCGCCGCGGGATCTCTGGAAGCTCTAGCTGCAGCTTGATGTATTCGAAATAATTCGCAAAACTCGAACGGGTCAGACCCTTTACGTTTTCCACGATAAAGGTCTTGGGACGAAGCTTGCGCACCACTTGCACAGTGGCTGGAAACATGTCGCGCTTGTCGTCGTGCGCTTGGTGCTTACCGCCCATCGAAAAGGGTTGGCAGGGTGGGCCACCCGCCAATAGCTCGATATTTTGTGGAATGGAGGACCAATCCATGTCGCGGACATCCCCCTCATGCAGCGGCCAACCACTTACCAAAGGATAGCCACGGCGCTGGTTCTCACGCACGGTGTCGCAGGCCCATTTGTCCCACTCCACCACCGCCAGTGACTCAAAGCCTGCCAAGCTCACGCCCATGGCCAGCCCTCCAGCGCCTGCGAATAACTCCACCGATCGCATCATTGCGCCCCTTCCTTTTCGTTCAGAATTTGCTTCAACACGCACCATGGATGTACCTATATCCAGCAGTTCACAGTCCTCTACCACCATAACTGGCAGCCGCAATGTGTGCAATCGCTCTGCTAGTGCTACATCGCTACATCCACAAAAGACTGCGAGACTTAAGAATGCTGGCGTTAAACGCCATCAGATTTCTTAAACGCAACGCTGCGGCAAACATGCATCACACACACCAGCCAAAATACTGTTGTTTTATACAGTAAAAAGCATCTTCTGTCACGACCTATCCATAACGCTGCTCGCACTGAGCAGCGCACCGCCAAAAACATCGTCATTGCAGGCCACCAACTTTGGTGCTTCGATACCTGCCCCTACAGACGCAAAAAAGCCCATCACAGAGGATGGGCTTAAGAATGCGTTTGGTGGCCTGGCGCGGAATCGAACCACGGACACGCGGATTTTCAATCCGCTGCTCTACCAACTGAGCTACCGGGCCAACACAAGCTAGCATTATAGCCTGCGCCAAGCACCCGATCGGCAAATTAGGGGAATTGCTGCACATGCGATGCAGGCCGGATACAAGAAAGCCTCTGCACCATATCTGATGCAGAGGCTTGTTGTTTTGGTGGCCTGGCGCGGAATCGAACCACGGACACGCGGATTTTCAATCCGCTGCTCTACCAACTGAGCTACCGGGCCCACGAGTTGAATTATAGCCCGAAAAAAAGGGCGCTTTTTCAAAAAACTGAAATCAGTTCTTTTTGTTGCGCGTCAGGTCCACGCCCAGCTGACGCAGCTTGCGGTACAGGTGGGTGCGCTCCAGGCCGGTCTTCTCGGCCACGCGGGTCATGGAGCCGCCTTCGCGCGCCAGGTGGAACTCGAAGTACGCCTTCTCGAAGCCATCGCGTGCTTCGCGCAGCGGGCGATCCAGGTCAAAGCCCTGGTGTGCATTGGGCGCTGCATCAGGTGATGCGGGGGCGGCCACGTTGGCAACCACCGGGGCGTTGTAGCCGGAGGGCGTGAACGATGTCGCGACCTTGCCCGGCGCTGCGGGGGCCGGTGCCGCCACGGGTGCGGGCACATTGCGCTGCAAGCCCTGCTCCACTGCCTTGAGCAGCTTTTGCATGGTGATGGGCTTTTCCAAAAAAGAGAACGCGCCAATGCGCGTTGCTTCCACAGCGGTATCGATGGTGGCGTGGCCACTCATCATGATCACGGGCATGGTCAGCAAGCCGGTCATCGACCACTCTTTGAGCAGCGACACGCCATCGGTGTCGGGCATCCAGATGTCGAGCAGCACCAGGTCGTAGCCGCTTTCGTTGCGCGCCAAGCGCGCCTGGGTGGCGTTCTCTGCCACGTCCACGCTGTGGCCCTCATCGTTCAGGATCTCCGACAGGAGATCCCGAATTCCCAATTCGTCATCGACAACCAGAATATTTGCCATATTTTTTGAAAATCCAGTGCTGCAGGTGTGAGAGTTATTTTAAATCATCACTTCTTTTTCGATAGCGAATGATAACGACACTTGGGCACCTAAGATTTTTTCCCCCTCGACTCTATTAGAGATTTCTACGCGAGCGCCATGCTCGTCCGCAATTTTCTTGACGACGGCCAGGCCCAAGCCGGTACCTCGGGGCTTGGTCGTCACGTAGGGCTCAAATGCCTTTTGTAATATATGTTCTGGAAAACCGCAACCGCAGTCAGCAATTGTCAAACGAACCCGCTTATTGCTGCTGCCAAAGCGTGTGGAGATCCGCACCGCCGGTGCCGAGGCCTCCTTGCCCGCCCATGCCTGTTGCGTGGCATCCTGCGCATTTTGCAGCAAGTTATGGATCACCTGCCGCAACTGCTGCGCGTCGCCCATGATACGCGGGGCTGCACTGTCCAGCTCTGCCTCCACCGGTATCACAGCATTTTCCGCGCCATATAAATGCAGCACATCCATCACCAGCGCATTGAGGTCCACGGCCTGCAGCTCGGCGGCCGGTAGGCGGGCATAGTCGCGAAACTCGTTGACCAGGCGCTTCATCGCATCGACCTGGTCGACGATGGTGGTGACAGACTTTTTCAAAATTGCCTGGTCCTGGCCTTCGAGCTTGTTGCCCAGCTTGATCTCCAGTCGCTCGGCCGACAGCTGAATCGGTGTCAGCGGGTTCTTGATCTCATGGGCCAGGCGGCGTGCCACCTCGCCCCAGGCCTGGGCGCGCTGCGCCGAGACGATCTCGGAGATGTCGTCAAACACCAGCAGGCGGCGGTTGTCGGGCAAGGTGGCGCCGCGCGCCACCAGGTTGATGCTGTTCTGGTTGGGCAACTGGCTGTCGCCATGCAGTTCATAGGGCTGCTGCCAGTGGTCCAGGTAGTGCTCGTCGGTTACATCGTGCAGGCGGGCAAACTGCTGGTCCACCTCTTGTGCAAAGGCCTGCAGGCCGGGCAGATCGCGCAGGGGGCGGCCTTCAAACGCGGCCAGCGGCGCACGCAGAATGCGCGTGGCGCCGGGGTTGCTGGAGCGGATGACGCCCTCGGCATCGAGCACGATGACGCCGGCGGTGAGGTTGTCCAGAATGGTCTGCAGGCTCTGGCGCGCCTCGTCGGTCTGGCGCATGCCGCGCTCCACCGCGCGGCGGGCATCCAGCAGCTGCTGGGTCATCTCGGCGAAGGAGCGGGTCAGGCCGCTCAGCTCGTCCTTGCTGGGCAGCACAGGTTTGGGCCGCAGATTGCCCGATGCCACCTCGCGCACCCCTTCGGCCAGCACCAAAAGCGGGCGCACCAGCTGGTTGCCCAGCAAGGCCGCCAGCACTACGGCGCCGAACACGGCCAGGAACAGGCTCAAGGTGAGCGTGCCAATGTACATGCGGCGCAGGCCGTCACGCGCCAGCGCGCGCTCCTGGTATTCGCGGTTGGCCTCTTGGACTTTGAGGGCATTGATCACCAAGGCCGCGGGCAGTGGCATGGTGGCTTGCAGAAAGCGGCCATCAGGGATCACGCCCACATCGCCATTGGCGACCTGCACCAGCGTCTTGACGCGCACCTTGGACGGGTCGCCAGTGATGGCGCCATTGATGTCGGCTACCTCTTCCAGGCCATCAATCTGAAAAGCGCGTTGCTGCTGGGTGGCGGTGCGCAGCAGGGCCGCCGAGGGCTTTTCGGGGTTCAGCACAAAACGCGACTGGCCGGTGCTGGCAATGGCTTGCGACGTGGCCGACCACAGCACCACGTCATCGGCGCCGAGCTGGTCCTTGATGCGTTCGAGCACCAGGCCGGAGGCAGCATCCGAGATCTGCGACAGCTGGCTGCTGGCGGTGCGGGTGCGCTCAGCCATCGCGGTGGAGGTGGTATCGAGTGTGATGCGCGCGAGGTTGACCCCTGCGTCGAGTGCGCCTTCGACCTTCACATCGAACCAGCTTTCGATGGAGCGCGAGACGAACTGGTAGGAGACGAAATAGATCACCACACCGGGCAGCACACCGACCAGTGCAAAGGTGGCGGCCAGCTTGAGCAGCAGCTTGCTGCCAAAGCGCCGGGCCATGAGGCGCCGCACCAGGATGGCCACACCCCAGAGCACCACCATGCTGAGCACACAGGCCACACCAATGTTGACGCCCAGCAGCACGCCGTAATAGCGCTCGTACAGCACGCGGTTGTTGGTGGCGAAAGACAGCAAGAAGAGCAGCACCAGGCCAATGCCGATCATGGCCGACAGGCCCACGATCACCGACCAGCGCGCACGGCTGGGGGTGTAGGCCACCCGCATGGACGATGATTTTTCGATTTTCACTGCGCGCTCGCCTCGGGCAGCGGCAGCTGGCTTCTGAGCTGCAGGTTCAGGCCGCCATTGCTGAATGGCGCGAACTGGAAGATGCGTGGCAGCTGGGTGCTGTCGAGCCGGAAGTTGAACTTGACGAGGTACTCGCCATCGTTGGAGAGCTCATCGGCGCTGGCGATCTTCCAGTTGCGCACGCGCTTGACCACGAGCATCACCTCATCGAGGCTGTCAAAGCTCTGGCCGAGCGAGGTCACCGCGCCGGCATCGGTCAGCGGCATGCTGGAGACGTGCAGGCGCCAGCGGCGCGTCAGCGGCTGGTAGCTCACGCGCAGGTAGCGGGTGGCTTTCTTGACGGTCTTGTCGCGCCAGTACCAGCGCTCGGAGATGATCTCGGCCTCCTGCACAAAATACAGGGCTACGCCTTTGTTCAGTGCATCCTCGATCTGGTCGGGCAGCGCAAACTGCAGCGCTACGGTGGCAAAGGCACCATCGGCGTTGCGCACCAGTTGCAGCTCGACCTTTTTCTCATTCTCCGACGCCATGCCCGGTGCCGCTGCGGCAAAGCACAGCATCAGCGCAAGGAGGAATTGGTGGATCAATCGCATACGGACGGGCTCAACGAAGCGGCTTGTGCAGCAGCGCGTAGTAGAAACCGTCGTGGTCACGCGCCAGGCTGCCCAGGCTATTGTGACCGGCCTCGCGCAGCTGTGGCAACAAATGTCCTGGCGCAGGCAGGCGTTGGGCATCGGGGTGGCGGCCCAGGAACTGCGTCACCTGGCCTTCGCCCTCTTCATGGAAGACCGAGCAGGTGCAGTACAGCAGGCGGCCACCGGGCACGACCAGCGGCCACAGGGCCTCCAGCAGCTGGCGCTGAATGGCGGCGAGTTGCCCGATGTCGGTGGCGCGGCGCAGCCAGCGCACATCGGGCTGGCGGCGCACGATGCCGGAGGCCGAGCAAGGCGCGTCCAACAAAATTGCATCAAATTGCTGCACACCGTGGCGCGCTTGCACCGCCGGCAGCCAACTGGCCACTTCGCTGCCGCTGGCCACCACCACATCGGCCTGCAGCGACAGCCGCGCCAAGGTATCGCCAATGCGTTCGGCGCGCTTGGCATCGATCTCCAGCGCCACCATGTCGATGGGACGCTGGGCTGTGGCGGCCTCCAACAGATGTGCGGTCTTGCCGCCGGGCGCAGCGCAGGCATCGAGCACATGCAGCGCGCGGCCATCGTGCGGCTGCAAGCCATCGAGCAGCAGCGGTGCGGCCATCTGCGCGGCGCTGTCCTGCACCGAGACCCAGCCTTGCGCAAACTGCGGCAGCTGGTCCACCGGCACACCGCGCGTCAGCACCAGGCCGGCCTCGCCCACACCGACGACCGCCTCGATACCCGCTTCATCGAGCAGCGCCAGGTAATCGGCGCGGCTGCAGCGCTGCAGGTTCACGCGCAAGGCCATTGGCGCCTGCGCGTTGTTGGCCGCCACAATGGCCTGCCAATCTTGCGGATAGTCCTGCTGCAGGCGTTTGAGCCACCACTGCGGGTGGTTGTACTGCGCGACAGGCTCCTGGGCCACGGCGCGCAGCAGGTCATCGCGCTCGCGCAAGAAGCTGCGCAGGCAGCCGTTGATGAAGGCCGATTGCGACTTGGTGGCCGAGCGCTTCTTGGCCGCATCCACCGCCTGGTTCACGACGGTGAAGGCGTCGTAGCGCGGCACCTCGGGCAGCAGCAAGGCCAGCGATGTGCACAGCAAGGCATCGACAGCGCTGGCGGGCTTGCGCGGTGCCAGCTCGGCCCGCACGGCTTCTGCGGTGCCCAGCACGCGCAGCACATCCATCAGCAAGGCCTGCACGCCGGCGCGCAGCGCGGGCTCCACACCGCCCAACACGGCGCGGGCGGACTGGCCCTGGCGCACTTCCTGCAAGGCGCGCGCCACCGCCACCAGCTGGGCAGACAGGCTGGGGCCCGTGTTGTTGGAGGCTGCTGTGGCGGCCCGGGAGGGTTGTCGTGGACGGGAAGGGAGGTTCATGCCGAAGGAGTGCAGCGGCCTGGGGGCCGCGGCGGATCAAAAGGAATACTAATCGATATGCCCCAGGAGGCCTCTGCGCTTGCAGAGCCTGCCTGGTAAAGACGCTGTGCAAAGCGCCCTGCCCAGCATCGAATGCGACACGGAAAGGGAGCTTTGCACAGAGCCATCTCCATCCTGCGGGACATTAAAAAACCCGTAATTCCGCGGCGCGAAATTACGGGTCTTCAAGAACGTGCTGACGATCTCCTCGCGCCGCGACAGTGTCTTTGCGAGATGGGATGCTAGGCGCAATACCGCAGCAATAGCCGTGCTATTGCGAGGATTTGCAACGACGCAGACCGCTCGCAAAGCCACTGTCCCGAAGGGTTGGAGTGAAATCGGGCGATTTCTGCGCGCTGGCCCTTGCTTGCACCCCGGTGCAAGCTGCGGACCATCGCTTCGAACTCATCCCGATTGCACTCCAACGCGGCTGCGTAGAGATCGTCAACACGTTCTACGCCCAACCTGACCGATAGGTATCGGTCAGGGATTGGCGGCTTAGTCAGCAGCAGGGTCGGCAGCGGCTTCGGCTTCTTCCGACACACCGGCCAGGTCGGCCGCTTCTGCATCGGCGATGGCGCGGCGCTCGGCCTCGTCCATCTCGTCCTTGGCCTTGCGTGCCTGGTGGTAAGCCAGACCGGTACCAGCGGGGATCAGACGACCCACGATGACGTTTTCCTTCAGGCCACGCAGCTCGTCGCGCTTGCCCATGATGGCAGCCTCGGTCAGCACGCGGGTCGTTTCCTGGAAGGAAGCGGCCGAGATGAAGGAGTCGGTCGACAGCGAAGCCTTGGTAATACCCAGCAACACGTTGGAGTAGACCGCTGGGATCTTGCCATCGCGCTGTGCAGCTTCGTTGGTGTTGAGCACTTCGGAGCGCTCCACCTGCTCACCCTGGATGTAGGTGGTATCGCCTGGGGCTTCGATGACCACGCGGCGCAGCATCTGGCGAACAATCACCTCGATGTGCTTGTCGTTGATCTTCACGCCTTGCAAGCGGTACACGTCCTGCACTTCGTCCACGATGTAGCGCGACAGCTCTTCGATACCCAGCAGGCGCAGGATGTCCTGCGGATCGGCTGGGCCGTCGACGATCAGCTCGCCCTTGTTGACCACTTGGCCTTCGTGCACCAGGATGTTGCGTTCCTTTGGAACCAGCTCTTCCCAGACCTTGCCTTCCAGATCGGTGATCTGCAGGCGCACCTTGCCCTTGGTTTCCTTACCGTAGGACACGGTACCGGTCATCTCGGCCAGCGCGCCCTTGTCCTTCGGCGTACGGGCTTCGAACAGCTCGGCCACACGTGGCAGACCACCGGTAATGTCGCGGGTCTTCTGGCCTTCCATAGGAATACGGGCCAGCACTTCGCCGGGGCCCACTTCCTGGCCATCACGCACCTGCAGCAGAGCGCCGACCTGGAAGCCGATCGTCACCGCGTGGTCGGTACCAGGAATCTTGACTTCCTGGCCGTTGGCGTCCGCCAGCTTGACCTGCGGACGCACGACCTTGGCAGAGCCACGGTGCTTCGGATCGATCACCACCAGGGTGGACAGACCGGTCACTTCGTCGACCTGCTTGGCCACGGTCAGACCTTCTTCCACGTTCTCGAACTTCACCTGACCGGCGTATTCGGTAATGATGGGGCGGGTCAGCGGATCCCAGTTGGCCAACACGGTGCCAGCCTTGATCTGCTGATCAGGCTTGATCGACAGCGTTGCACCGTAAGGCATCTTGTGACGCTCACGCTCGCGGCCGTACTCGTCCTGGATGACGATTTCGCCGGAACGGGAAATCACCACCAGTTCGCCCTTGTTGTTGGTCACATAGCGCATCTGTGGATTGAAGCCCACGATACCGTTGGACTTGGCTTCCACGCTGGACGCCACTGCCGCACGCGAAGCCGCACCACCGATGTGGAACGTACGCATGGTCAGCTGCGTGCCAGGCTCACCGATCGACTGTGCAGCGATCACACCCACGGCTTCGCCGAGGTTGATCATGCCGCCACGGCCCAAGTCGCGGCCGTAGCAGGTGGCGCACAGACCAAAGCGGGTTTCGCAGGTCAGTGCAGTGCGCACCTTCACTTCGTCCACGCCAGCGGCTTCCAGATCTTCGATCAGGTCTTCGTCCAGCAGGTCGCCGGCCTTGGCCAGCACAGCACGGGTCTCGGGGTGCAGCACTTCGTCCGCAGCGGTACGGCCGAGGATACGGTCGCGCAGCGATTCGATCACTTCACCACCTTCAACCACAGCGCGCATCAAGGTGCCGTTGTGCGTGCCGCAGTCGAGCTCGGTGATCACCAAGTCCTGCGTCACGTCCACCAGACGGCGCGTCAGGTAACCGGAGTTGGCCGTCTTCAGCGCCGTATCCGCCAGACCCTTACGGGCACCGTGGGTGGAGATGAAGTACTGCAACACGTTGAGGCCTTCGCGGAAGTTCGCGGTAATAGGCGTCTCAATGATCGAGCCGTCAGGCTTGGCCATCAGACCACGCATACCTGCCAGCTGGCGGATCTGTGCGGCCGAGCCACGGGCGCCGGAGTCGGCCATCATGTAAATCGCGTTGAACGATTCCTGATCGACTTCCTTGCCATGGCGGTCAATGACCTTTTCCTTGGCCAGCTGGGCCATCATGACCTTGGAGACTTCGTCACCGGCCTTGCCCCAGATGTCCACCACCTTGTTGTAGCGCTCGCCAGCGGTCACCAGACCGGAGACATACTGCTGCTCGATTTCCTTCACTTCCGCTTCGGAGCGGGCGATGATCTCGGCCTTTTGCGGTGGCACCAGCATGTCGCCGATGGCGATCGAGATACCGGAGCGCGTTGCCAGACGGAAGCCGTTTTGCAGCAGCTTGTCGGCGAACACCACGGTTTCCTTCAGACCGCACTTGCGGAAGGAGATGTTGATCAGCTTGGAGATTTCCTTCTTCTTCAACGTCTTGTTGATCGAAGAGAAAGGCATACCCTTGGGCAGAATCTCGGACAGCAAGGCACGGCCAACGGTGGTTTCCACCAGCTTGGTCGTAGGCTCGAACTCACCCGAAGCCTTGTTCTTGTTCCACTCGGTCAGACGCACGCTGATCTTGGTGGCGCGCTCGACTTGCTCGGCATCCAGTGCGCGTTGCACTTCGCCGATGTCGGAGAACACCATGCCTTCGCCCTTGCCGTTGATCTTCTCGCGGGTGGCCTGGTACAAGCCCAGCACCACGTCTTGAGAAGGAACGATCGAGGGTTCGCCCGAAGCGGGGAACAGCACGTTGTTGGAGGCCAGCATCAAGGTGCGGGCTTCCATCTGTGCTTCCACCGACAGCGGTACGTGAACAGCCATCTGGTCACCGTCGAAGTCAGCGTTGAATGCCGCGCAAACCAGCGGGTGCAGTTGCAGGGCCTTGCCTTCAATCAGGATAGGCTCGAACGCCTGGATACCCAGACGGTGCAGCGTAGGTGCGCGGTTGAGCATGATCGGATGCTCGCGGATCACCTCTTCCAGGATGTCCCACACCACGGGGGTGCCGGTTTCCACTTCCTTCTTGGCGGCCTTGATGGTCGTGGCGATGCCACGCGCTTCGAGCTGCGCGAAGATGAAAGGCTTGAACAGCTCCAGCGCCATCAGCTTGGGCAGACCGCACTGGTGCAGCTTGAGCGTTGGGCCCACGGTAATCACGGAACGACCGGAGTAGTCGACGCGCTTACCCAGCAAGTTCTGACGGAAACGACCGCTCTTACCCTTGATCATGTCGGCCAGCGACTTGAGGGCACGCTTGTTCGCTCCGGTCATGGCCTTGCCACGGCGGCCGTTGTCCAGCAGCGAGTCGACCGCTTCTTGCAGCATGCGCTTTTCATTGCGGGCAATGATCTCTGGAGCCTTCAGCTCCAGCAGGCGGCGCAGACGCGAGTTACGGTTGATGACGCGGCGGTACAGGTCGTTCAGGTCGGAGGTCGCAAAGCGGCCGCCGTCCAGCGGCACCAGTGGACGCAGATCGGGAGGCAGCACAGGCAGCACTTCCATCACCATCCAACCGGGCTTGATGCCGGACTTCTTGAACGCTTCGAGCAGCTTCAGGCGCTTGGCATTCTTCTTGACCTTGACTTCGGAGCCGGTCAGGTCGTTGCGCAGGCGCTCGATTTCCGCGTCGATCTCGATGCCTTCGAGCAGGTCCTTGATGCCTTCGGCGCCCATCTTGGCCACGAATTCATCACCGTACTCTTCGACGTTCTTGTCGTACTCGTCTTCCGACATGATGCTGAACTTCTTCAGCGGGGTCATGCCGGGGTCGGTCACCACATAGGCTTCGAAGTACAGCACGCGTTCGATGTCGCGCAGGGTCATGTCCAGCACCAGGCCCAGGCGCGAAGGCAGGGACTTCAGGAACCAGATGTGGGCGCAAGGCGCGGCCAGGTCGATGTGACCCATGCGTTCACGACGCACCTTGGTCTGCGTGACTTCAACGCCGCACTTTTCGCAGATTACACCGCGGTGCTTCAAGCGCTTGTACTTGCCGCACAGGCATTCGTAGTCCTTGATCGGGCCAAAGATCTTGGCGCAGAACAGACCATCGCGCTCAGGCTTGAAGGTACGGTAGTTGATGGTCTCGGGCTTCTTCACTTCGCCGAAAGACCACGAACGGATCTTTTCGGGCGAAGCCAGGCCGATTTTGATGGCATCGAAATGCTCATCAGGCGTAAATTGTTTGAACAGGTCGAGTAGCGATTTCATAGACTCTTTCCCCCTTCAATTAAGAACGTTCCAGTTCGATGTCCAGGCCCAGGGAACGGATTTCCTTGACCAGCACATTGAACGACTCCGGCATGCCGGCTTCGATAGCGTGTTCGCCCTTGACGATGGATTCGTACACCTTGGTACGGCCCACCACGTCATCGGACTTCACGGTCAGCATTTCCTGCAGCACATAGGCGGCGCCATAAGCTTCCAGCGCCCACACTTCCATTTCACCGAAACGCTGACCACCGAACTGGGCCTTACCGCCCAGAGGTTGTTGCGTCACCAGCGAGTAAGGACCGGTGGAGCGGGCGTGCATCTTGTCGTCGACCAAGTGGTGCAGCTTCAGGTAGTGCATGTAGCCGATGGTGGTGGGACGCTCGAAGCGCTCACCGGTGCGGCCGTCATACAGGTAAGCCTGGGTGCGTGGCTCGGTCAGACCCTTGCGTGCCTGGATGTCATCCGGGTACGCCAGCTTGAGCATGTCCTTGATTTCCTGCTCGGAAGCACCGTCGAACACGGGCGTTGCGAAAGGCACGCCGTTCTTCAGGTTCTCCGCCATGAACATGATCTGGTCATCGGACAGTTGCTTGAGGTCTTCCTTGCGACCGCGGCTGTTGTACACCTCTTCCAGGAAGGAGCGCACTTCAGCGGCACGGGCTTCGGCCTGCAGCATGTCACCGATACGCTGGCCCAGGCCCTTGCCGGCCCAACCCAGGTGGACTTCCAGCACCTGGCCGATGTTCATGCGCGAAGGCACGCCCAGCGGGTTCAGCACGATGTCGGCGGTGGTGCCATCAGCCATGAAAGGCATGTCTTCCACCGGCACGATCTTGGAGACCACACCCTTGTTACCGTGACGGCCGGCCATCTTGTCGCCAGGCTGCAGACGGCGCTTGACGGCCAGGTAGACCTTGACCATCTTGAGCACGCCAGCAGGCAGCTCGTCGCCTTGCGTGAGCTTCTTGCGCTTTTCTTCGAAAGCCAGGTCGAAGTTGTGGCGTTGCTGCTCGATGGAGTTCTTGATGGACTCCAGCTGGGCTGCGGCGTCGTCTTCGGCAGGGCGGATATCGAACCAGTGGAACTTCTCCACGCCGTCCAGATAGGCCTTGTCGATCTTGGTGCCCTTGGCCAGCTTTTGGGGGCCGCCATTGGCCACGCGGCCGTTGAGCAGCTTGGCGATACGGTCGAACGCATCGGCTTCCACAATACGCAGCTGGTCGTTCAGGTCCAGACGGAAACGCTTGAGTTCGTCGTCGATGATCTGCTGGGCGCGCTTGTCGCGCGTGATGCCTTCACGGGTGAAGACCTGCACATCGATAACAGTACCTTGCGAGCCCTGGTCCACGCGCAGCGAGGTGTCCTTCACGTCGGACGCCTTCTCACCGAAGATGGCGCGCAGCAGCTTCTCTTCTGGGGTCAGCGTGGTCTCGCCCTTTGGCGTGACCTTGCCCACCAGCACATCGCCGGGTTGCACTTCTGCACCCACGTAGATGATGCCGGACTCGTCCAGACGGTTGAGTTGTTGCTCGGACAGGTTCGGGATGTCGCGCGTGATTTCCTCGGCACCCAGCTTGGTGTCACGGGCCATCACCACCAGTTCCTCGATGTGGATCGAGGTGTAGCGGTCTTCCGCGACCACGCGTTCGGAGATCAGGATCGAGTCTTCGAAGTTGTAGCCGTTCCAGGTCATGAAGGCGATCAGCATGTTCTGACCAATGGCGATTTCGCCCAGGTCGGTCGATGCGCCGTCGGCAATCACGTCACCCTTGGCCAGCTTGTCGCCGCGGCGAACCACAGGACGCTGGTGGATGTTGGTGTTCTGGTTGGAACGCTGGTACTTGATGAGGTTGTAGATGTCCACACCCACTTCACCGGCCACAGCTTCTTCGTCGTTCACACGGATCACGATACGGGTCGCGTCCACGTAGTCAACGATACCGCCACGGGTTGCCGTCACGACGGTGCCCGAGTCGACCGCAGCAACGCGCTCGATACCGGTACCGACCATGGGCTTTTCAGGGCGCAGCACAGGCACGGCCTGGCGCGACATGTTGGCACCCATCAATGCGCGGTTCGCGTCATCGTGTTCCAGGAACGGAATCAGCGACGCAGCCACCGACACGATCTGTGCGGGCGACACGTCCATGTACTGCACGCGCTCGGCGGACAGCAGGGTCGATTCACCGTTTTCACGGGCAGAGACCAGGTCACCGGTCAGGCGGCCTTCGGCGTCGAGCTCGGCATTGGCCTGCGCGATCACGTACTTGCCTTCTTCGATGGCCGACAGGTAGTCCATCTGGTCGGTCACCTTGCCATCGATCACGCGACGGTAAGGGGTTTCGATGAAACCGTACTCGTTCAGACGCGCGTACAGAGCCAGCGAGTTGATCAGACCAATGTTTGGACCTTCAGGCGTTTCGATCGGGCAGACGCGGCCGTAGTGGGTCACGTGCACGTCACGCACTTCGAAGCCTGCGCGTTCGCGGGTCAGACCACCTGGGCCCAGAGCGGAAACACGGCGCTTGTGCGTGATTTCAGCCAGCGGGTTGGTCTGGTCCATGAACTGCGACAGCTGCGAGGCGCCGAAGAATTCCTTCAGGGCGGCCGAGATCGGCTTGCTGTTGATCAGGTCGTGCGGCATCAGGGGCTCTTGCTCCGCCTGGCCCAGACGCTCCTTCACAGCCTTTTCGATACGTGCCAGACCGGTGCGGTACTGGTTTTCGGCCAGCTCGCCCACGCAACGCACGCGGCGGTTGCCCAAGTGGTCGATGTCATCGACTTCACCCTTGCCATTGCGCAGATCCACCAGGATCTTCACGACTTCAAGGATGTCTTCGTTGGACAGCACCATGGGGCCGGTCGGGGTGTCGCGGCCGATCTTGGCGTTGAACTTCATACGGCCGACACGCGACAGATCGTAGGTGTCTTCGTTGTAGAACAAACGCTGGAACAGCGCCTGCACGGCGTCCTCGGTTGGAGGCTCACCAGGGCGCATCATGCGGTAGATGGCAACGCGAGCAGCGAACTCGTCAGCGGTTTCATCGGTACGCAGGGTCTGCGAGATGTAGGCGCCGTGGCTCAGTTCGTTGGTGTAGATGCAAGCCAGATCCTGGATGCCGGCGGAGCGCAGCTTCTTGAGCAGCGCTTCGGTCATCTCTTCGTTGGCCTTGGCGATGATTTCACCGGTGTCAGGGTCAACGATGTTCTTGGCAGAAACGCGGCCGAGCAGGAAGTCTTCAGGCACGCTGATGAACTTGGTGCCCGATTGCTCCATCTCGCGGGTGTGGCGCGCGGTGATGCGCTTGTCCTTGGCCACAACCACCTTGCCCGACTTGTCGGTGATGTCAAAGCGCGCGACTTCACCCTTGAGGCGATCAGCCACAAATTCCATTTGCGCGCCGCTGTCCATCAGGCGGAAGTTGTCGTTCTCGTAGAACGTCGCCAGGATGGACTCGGGCGTCATGCCGATGGCCTTGAGCAGAATCGACACCGGCATCTTGCGGCGGCGGTCCACGCGGAAGAACAGCAGGTCCTTGGGGTCGAATTCGAAGTCCAGCCAGGAGCCGCGGTAAGGGATGATGCGTGCCGAGAACAGCAGCTTGCCCGAGCTGTGCGTCTTGCCCTTGTCGTGTTCAAAGAACACGCCTGGCGAGCGGTGCAGCTGCGAAACGATTACACGCTCGGTGCCATTGACAATGAATGAACCTTTGTCCGTCATCAGGGGCACTTCGCCCATGTAGACTTCCTGCTCCTTCACTTCCTTGACCACCTTGGACTGGGGCGTGGAGGATTCACGGTCATAGATAATCAACTGCACCTTGGCGCGCACAGCGGACGAGAAGGTCAGACCACGGGTCTGGCATTCGCGCACGTCGAAAGCGGGCCTGGCGAGGTTGTACTCGACAAACTTCATCTCCACAAAACCGTTGTGCGAGACGATGGGGAAAGCCGAGTTGAAGGCGGCTTGCAAGCCTTCATCAGTACGCTTTTTGGGGGCCGAGTCTGCTTGCAAAAATGCGGTGTAAGCATCTTTTTGCATTTGCAGCAGGTAAGGCACTTCGAGCACGCTATCGCGGCTGCCGAAACTTTTGCGGATTCGCTTGCGTTCGGTGTAAGAATAGGCCATGAGATCTCCGGGCAAAGACATGAGTCCTGGGTCTTCGACGACACCCCCGCGAGGGGGTTGCAGCTTGGTGGGTTGGCCACTACCAACCATGGCAGACGGTGGTGCATTGCACACCACCCGAACCAAGGGGTTTTCTAGTGTCGGATGTTAGAAAACACTAAAAATCAGCCATCTACGGCCAGTTTTTGGTGTGCTCTAGCGGACCAGATTCCAGAAGCGCCAAAGGCTGGAGCACCTTTTCGGGTACTCCAGCCTTGAAAAAGCCCTCAATTACTTGAGTTCGGCCTTTGCACCAGCTTCGGTCAGCTTCTTGGCAGCTGCGTCAGCGTCAGCCTTAGGCATAGCTTCCTTCAGAACCTTAGGAGCGCCGTCGACCATGTCCTTGGCTTCCTTCAGACCCAGACCGGTGATTTCACGCACGGCCTTGATCACGCCAACCTTGTTAGCGCCGGCTTCCAGCAGCACCAGGTTGAACTCGGTCTTTTCTTCAGCAGCAGCAGCGCCACCGCCACCACCAGCAGCAGGAGCGGCCATAGCAGCAGCGCTCACGCCAAACTTCTCTTCAATTGCCTTGACCAGGTCGTTCAGTTCCAGAACAGTCATGCTGTCCAGGGAGGTCAAGAATGCGTCTTTATCGAATGCCATTTTGATTTCCTAAATATATCGGTTGGTTTTGCCGCGCTTAAGCTGCAGCGGCTTCGGCGACTTCTGCGCCTTCGCCCTTCTTGGCCGCCAGTGCGCCCAGCACAACGGCCGTACGCGAGATTGGCGACATGAGCAAGCCACACAATTGGGCCAGCAGCACTTCCTTGGAAGGCACGCTTGCCAGTTGCTTAACGCTGTTAGCGTCCAACGCCTTTCCTTCGAATGCACCACCGCGAATCACCAACTTGTCGTTGGTCTTCGCGAAATCGGCCACTACCTTGGCAGCAGCGATTGCATCTTCAGAGAAACCGTAGATCAGCGGGCCGGTCATCTGGTCAGCCACCACTTCAAAGCTGCTACCAGCAACAGCGCGACGAGCCAGGGTGTTCTTCAGAACACTCAGCGTCACGCCTTGCTTGCGTGCTTCCACACGCAGCTTCGTCATGTCAGCGACCGTGATGCCGCGGTATTCCGCGAACACAAGCGTTTGAGCTTTAGCGGCGAGGCTGGTCACTTCATTGATGACCGCTTCTTTCTCACTGCGATTCAGACTCAAGGTCTACTCCTTCAAATGCGCATTAGGGGCAAGCCCCACCTGCGCGCTCTTGTTGCAGCGACCAACTGTTTTGGAAATTCATCCATCTGCAGCGGGATCGCCATCTGCGTTGGCAAAAAGATTTAAGTGATCCAATCACACCAACGGTCTTGGATGGCCTGGCACGGCGTTTTTCTCAAAACCCCTTGCCAGCCCACCACACCAGACCGGTGCAAGCACCAGTCTGACGATTTTTTTAGCAATTACGCTGCGATGGACTGTGCATCGACGCGCACGCCGATACCCATCGTCGACGACACTGCCACCTTGCGCAGGTACAGACCCTTGCTGGTAGCTGGCTTTGCCTTGTTCAGAGCGTCGATCAGAGCTGCCAGGTTGCCTTGCAGCTTGTCGTTCTCGAACGAACGGCGGCCAATGGTCGAGTGAACGATACCAGCCTTGTCAACGCGGAACTGCACCTGACCTGCCTTGGCGTTCTTCACAGCCGTAGCCACGTCGGGAGTCACGGTGCCAACCTTGGGGTTAGGCATCAGACCGCGTGGGCCCAGGATCTGACCCAGGGTACCAACGATACGCATGGCGTCAGGCGCAGCGATCACGATGTCGAAAGGCATGTCACCAGCCTTGACCATCGCGGCCAGCTCGTCCATACCAACGATATCGGCACCAGCGGCCTTGGCTTCTTCAGCCTTGGCGCCTTGTGCGAACACGGCCACGCGGGTGGTCTTGCCGGTGCCGTTAGGCAGCACGACAGCGCCACGAACCACTTGGTCCGACTTCTTGGCGTCCACGCCCAGCTGGATAGCCACGTCGATGGATTCATCAAACTTGGCCGTTGCTGCGTCCTTGACGATAGCAACTGCATCAGCGAATGCGTACAGCTTGGTGGTGTCCACCTTGCCTTGCAGGGCCTTTTGCTTCTTGGTCAACTTTGCCATCTTAGAGGCCCTCCACCGTAACGCCCATCGAACGGGCGGAACCAGCCAGCGTGCGCACAGCGGCGTCAACGTCAGCAGCGTTCATGTCCTTCAGCTTGGTCTTGGCGATCTCTTCCAGCTGAGCGCGGGTGATCTTGCCGACCTTGGTAGCCAGAGGGTTCGAAGAGCCCTTGTCCAGCTTGATCGCCTTCTTGATCAGCACCGTTGCGGGTGGGGTCTTGATGACGAACGTGAAGCTCTTGTCCGCAAAAGCGGTGATCACCACAGGCAGTGGCAGACCTGGCTCAACACCTTGGGTCTGGGCGTTGAACGCCTTGCAGAATTCCATGATGTTAAGACCACGTTGACCCAGCGCTGGACCAATGGGTGGCGATGGATTGGCTTTACCAGCTGGCACTTGCAGCTTGATGAAGCCGACAATTTTCTTTGCCATTTATAGCTCCTTACGGGTAAAAACGCCCGCACTGCATAGCGCGGGCTCCCCGGGGGTTAAGACTCTGTTTAGGCACCGAGTCCGTAAGTGCATGAAAATCAATCAGGTTTTTTCAACCTGGGCAAATTCCAGCTCAACCGGAGTTGAACGGCCAAAGATCATAACAGAAACGCGAAGTCGACTCTTTTCGTAGTTTACTTCTTCGACCGATCCGTTGAAGTCCGTGAAAGGACCTTCCTTGACGCGAATGAACTCGCCGACCGTGAATTCGATCTTGTGGCGTGGCTTGTCCGAGCCTTCTTCCATCTGCAGAACGATCTTCTGAACTTCTGCCTCAGAGATGGGAGCGGGACGGTTCTTGGCACCGCCGACAAAGCCGGTCACCTTGCTGGTGTGCTTGACCAAGTGCCAGGTGTCGTCGTCCATGACCATCTCGACGAACACATAGCCAGGGAACAGGCGGCGCTCGGTGGTCTTCTTCTGACCATTGCGCACTTCCACCACTTCTTCGGTGGGAACCAGGATGCGGCCGAACTTGCTCTGCATGTCCGAGCGGTGAATACGCTCCAGGATGTTGCGCTCAACCGCCTTCTCCATGCCCGAATAGGCATGCACGATGTACCAGCGCAGATCGGGATTAGCAGCGCTCATAGGCGCCTCAGCGCCTGTGTTGGTTGTTTCGTCCGTGTTCGACATTACTTCCTCCAGCCCAGAACCAGGTCATACAAGACCCATTCCAGCGTTTTATCAGTCATCCACAAGAACAAAGACATGATGACCACGAACGCAAACACGTAGGCGGTCATCTGCAGCGTCTCTTTACGCGAAGGCCAGACGACCTTCTTGACTTCACGCCAGGAGTCCTTGGCGAAACCAACAAATTGCTTACCTGGTTCAGACACCAGAAAAACGGTGACAGCCGCAATCAAGGCCACAATCAGCGCGGCCCACTGGGCAATCGCACCTTGTTTAGCCAACAGGTAAAAGCCGGCGATACCGGCAATAACCAATGCAGCTACGGCGAACAGCTTGAGCTTGTCCGCACCAGAACTAACAGTTTCAACTTGTGTAGCAGCCATGTCGACAATTCAGAGATGAAAATAGGCATCACTCAAGACGCCGAAGCCCGCCTTGTAATCAGGCGGGCTTGGTTGACCACTTATTCAGTGGCAGGGGCAGTAGGAATCGAACCTACAACCTTCGGTTTTGGAGACCGACGCTCTGCCAATTGAGCTATACCCCTACGAAATCAGTACTTACGCAATGATCTTGGCAACCACGCCAGCGCCCACGGTACGGCCGCCTTCGCGGAT
>NZ_JAJNCT010000007.1 GCF_021026195.1 Comamonas koreensis | reverse complement strand
GGTGGATCAGGCGGCAGCGGGGCCGGTTTCAATGCCTCCGGCACGCTTGTTTTCGTAGGCCAAACATCTGGAAATCCCGGCACTTCTCAATCGGTCGGAGGGCCCTCTATCGGTGGCTCAACCCAGGGCACAGCCACTGGCGGGCGAGGTGGGGATGGGGGCGCGGCTGGAATGCCGGGAGCCAATGGGAACTATGGCTCAACCAGCGGTACGTTTGATTCGCAATCTGACGGCGCATACGGCATGGGCGGTGCTGCTGGGGCGTACGTGGATGGAAACAGCTTCGTCACATGGATTGGCAACGGCACACGCCTTGGCAATGCGATTAATTGAGGATGCATATGTTCATTGATACAACGACTAAAGAGTGGGGACTGAGCCAAGCCGACATCATGCAGCGCCACCCATCGACGATCTTTCCGGAACCCTTTGTACCTTTGAAGGAATACCAACAGGTGCTTGACCAGCCGCAGCCCGGGTTTGATGGTGCCACCCACAAGGCGGTCGAGGTGAAGCCACTGGAGACAGAGGGCGGCTACCTGCAGCAGTGGGAAGTCGTGCCCCTGAGCGATGAGGAGCTGGCCCAGCTGGAAGCCGAGCGCCAGGCAGCCGAGCAGGCCGCCCGAGATGCTGCGCGGGTGACTGTGACCAAGCGTCAGGCCTTGCTTGCGCTGTTCGACATGAAGGGCATCAAGAACGAGGACATCGAGGCGCAGATCAACCTGATCCCCGACGAGTTCGACCGCTACCGGGCCCTGGTGGACTGGCAGGGATCGGCGGCCATCGAGTCGGACAGCCCCACGGTTCTCAAGCTGGCAGCAGGACTAAACTTGACCGAGGCCGACTTGCACGAGCTGTTCGGCTACGCCGAGACCTTGTAACCCTCGCCACACCACACAACACAACCCGCTTCGGCGGGTCTTTTCATTTAAGAGGCCGTTATGGGTGCAGAAATAAAGATGCCAGTGGTGAAAGCGGCCAGCGCGTTAAGCCTGGCCACAGCGGCAAAGGTAGATGCGGCCGACGCACTGGCGAAGGCGGCCACGGCCAATGCCAGTTTTGAGACCTGGTATTGGGTCAACTCAATCCCGTGGGGGACTATTGCCTCCATCGTGGCGGCTGTATATACGTCGCTGCTCATTTGCGAGTGGTTCTGGAAGAAGCTTTGGAGGCCTGCATTTGAGCGCTGGGGCTGGATCAAGCCGCGCAAGCGCTACATCATCACCCCGCAAGAGTTCAACGCGATGTCAGAAACGCAGAGGGCGGACCTGTCATGAGCAACAAGCAACGGGTCGCAGTGGCGGCCCTTACTGTTTCAGCTGCGGCGATCCTGAGCTTGTTCGGCGCGGAGGGCTTCCGCTCTGCACCCTACATACCCACGCAGGGCGATGTGCCGACCATTGGCTATGGCTCCACGGTCTACGAAGACGGCACCCGCGTGACTCTGGCAGACCCGCCCATCAGCAAGGAAAGGGCCCTGCAGATCGTGCGCGATCACAAGAGCAAGGACGAAACCATGTTCCGGGCCAGCCTGCCAGGGGTGAAGCTCACCCAGGGCGAGTATGACCTGTACATGGACTTCACCTACCAGTTTGGCATCACCAACTGGCGGGCCAGCTCGATGCGCCAACACCTGCTCAATGGTGAATACCTACAGGCCTGCAATGCACTGCCGGCCTGGCGCAAGCAAGCGGGCCGGGATTGCTCACTGCCTCAGAACTGGGGCCCGAAAGGCTGCAAGGGCGTGTGGACCCGGCAGTTGGAGCGTCAGGCCAAGTGCCTCGGGGAGCAGTCATGACTTGGCAAATCAAAGCCGCTCTGGCAGCCATCATTGCCGCGCTGGCCTTCTCTGCCGGCTGGGTGGTCAAAGGCTGGCAGGCCAGCAAGACCATCGCCGAGCTGCGCACGGAGCAGGCCCAGGGCAAAGCAACCCGAGCCGAAGCCGCCCGCACCGATGAAACCCAAACCGCGATCAAGGAGAGCAAGCATGCCCAAGACACGATCTACAACGCCGACCGGCTGGCGAACCTCAAGACTGGTATTGATGTTGATGTGCGCGCTGAACTTGCCCGTGCTGAGCGCCTGCACCGCGACACCGACAGCCGAGCCGCCACTTATCGTGCGCAAGCCCAAGCCGACGCCGCTGCCCGCAGCGATCTTGCAGATAAAGCCGCTGCCCTCGACCGCCAGCTTGCAGAAGGCCTCGGCGTGGTCGCAAGCCTCGGAGGCGATCTTAGGCGGCGAGACGCCGAAGTAGCAGCACTGTGCGACCAGGTGAACATCGAGCGCCGGCTGAGCGGTGACGATAGCGACCAGGCTTGTAGAGCGAAGTTAGTCCATCACTAGTGTGAAACACCTATGTATTTGAAATTATTAGGAATCTTAAAATCTAGTGCAAAGGCCGCTGTTGCGAAAAGTTAACTTTCTGCATAGTTGTGTGCAACTTGCTCACGACTGGCAATTGATTGCAATCTATTGAGTCCACTTGTTGAACAATGACACTTCTTCAATTTTCGATGAGTGGTATCTCGCCAAGAACGTCCCACTCAGCCTCTCATTAAAATTATGGGAATTAGCATGCAATTTCACTTTATTTTTAGCCTCCGCTGCAAGCCTTTTGCAGTCAAAAGAGCGCTAGCTATAGTGCTGGGGATCGCGTCAGGCTCGGTCCTTGCAGCTCCTTGTGTAAGCGGCGTGCCATACACCGTAGTCGGTTTAAACGATTGCGAGGTTCCTGCTGGTGTTACCGCTATCTCCGTTTCTGCCACTGGAGGTGGCGGCGGAGGTGGGGTCGGTAAAGTGGGCGCGGCTGGTGCAGTGGTTACGGGAACCATCACGGTGACTCCAGGCAGCACCTTGCCGCTATTCGTCGGAGGCGGTGGAAAAGGTTTTAACGCTGGAGCCGGCGGCGGTGGATCAAGCAACGTAAACGCAGGCGTCATCGGCAACCAAGTGATTGCTGGAGGGGGTGGTGGTGGAAGCTCCGCTTTAGGTGCAAATGCGACCCCGGGTCTTAGCGGACCTGGTGCAGGGGCTGCCGGAAATGGTGGGCCTGGTGGGAATGGGAATGTTTTAAGTGCAGATGGCGCTGGTGGGGCAGGAGGTATTGGTAACGGAACTGGGGCAGGCCAGGTGAACCCTGGAAACAGTCAGGCTGGTGGTGGTGGTGGCGGTTTCGGAGGCGGCACATCGGTGGGTGGTGGCGGAGGGAAAGGAGGAGGCAGCGTTTCTGCGGGAGCAAATATCTCCTTTGCTGTGGCGTCTAACGGGGGAGCGCTTCGCACAGATGGCGGTGACGGTTCGATAACTCTGACCTTTGCTCCAGCTCCTGCGCCTGAGGTTAGCGTTGCCTGCAGTCCTTCGGAGTTGACTGATGCAGACAACCAGGTCAGCTCCTGCACGGTTACACTGAGCTCGCCTTCTACGCAAGATATGAGCGTCAACCTGAATCTGCCGGCTACAAGCCCGCGCTACAGCACCACCTGCGCCTCGCCTATCACGGTGGCGGCCAATTCAACTTCTGCTTCCTGCACCATCACTGCTACGGCCAACACGACGCCAGGCGATGGAAATGTCACTGCACAGCTGTCCATTGCGGCGCCTACGCTTGCCGATGCCTACACCGTGGCAGGCTCGCCTGCCCAGGTGGTTATCAAAGACGACGACACGCCAGCGGTTGCTGTGGCCACTCCAGTCCCTTCATTGGGGATGTTTGGATTGATTGGCCTGTCATCTTTGTTCGCGATATTCGGGATTTCACGAAGCCGTAAGCGTTCGGCTTAAACCGCTGAAATAGAACCAGCCTCCCCGGCGCCACTACGGCACTGGGGAGGCTTTTTTTCGTTTGTGGGGTGAGGCAAACGTCCGGACCTGCTCCGGACATTTGGAAGAGGTTCGGATATTTGCCAGCGAGACGGTGCAGGACGGGTACAACCGGCGAGACCCCCGTTGTCTCCCGGCCACATGAAGCTCTAACCCTGCAAAGGGCCCGGTCGAGCTGCACGGATCGTGCCAGCGGCAGGGCCATACCGGCGAAGGGTGGGGGCTCGCCGGGTTAGGGCGGCAGGTGTCTCGCTCTGGAGCCGCGCCGGAGCGGCGATAGCTTCGCGCTGGGGCCTGAAAGTGGCGCGAGAGTTCCCAGGGTACTTTTCAGGGAACTAGATGGGGATTCGGGTCGCTTGCTGTCGCATGCTCCAGAGTTAAGAAGCGACAGGATGAGACCTGATTCCCCTGGATTTATGGTTCGAGTCCAATCGCGCCTACCAAATTTTCCCTCTGAAGAGAACCAGAATTCAGGATAACAGGGATTTGGTAAGAAACCTCTCCCAGGTTTCTATTTTGAACAAACCGCCTTCTGGGCGGTTTTTTCATTTCTGAGTTTTTGCACCGGCCTGGCCCGCTCTCGTCGTTGCTGGTCTGCGCGACCCATCACCCCTATAGACTATCCTCAGCGTTTTGGCGCTCTTGTTGCCGATTTGCGTTGCGATGGGGCTGGGGGCACCGCTGTCCTCAGGCTGTCAGCCATTGGCAGGGCGGGGAGCCTGGTATCGTCGTGGGGATCACTGTCATGATCATGCACGGCTTGCTGGGCCTTTGGGCGCCGGTATTGCGTTGACGGTATAGATATAAGTTGAAAACCACTAAAGATATGGCCATAAAAGGGATAAAGTGAATCAATAGCCATTGAAAGGTGCTGCCGTGTCCACTCCGCTGGGTTTTTTTCTTTATTCGAGTCGGCTGAGCCCCGGCTGCGACCCTCTCGAAGTGGGACGCATCGTGAAGGTGGCGCGAGAGTTCAACGCCTCACACGGTATCACTGGCATCTTGGTTTTTGATGGTGAGCGATTCACGCAATACATCGAAGGGCCCGCCAGCGAGGTCGCCGCGCTGGTGGCGAGGCTCCCCAATGACCGCAGGCATACTGACTTCCTGCAGTTGAATGCAGGTGATGACCTGGCAGAGCGCCGCTACGCGACGTGGTCCATGGGGTACAGCGACGTTAGCCTTGAGGAGTTGGACATCGACCTGATGGCTACCATTGATGGCGACGCTGCATTGACCTTGTTTACCAAAGCCGTTGCCGAGATTGATCGCCTGTAGTGTCAGGCTCTCTGCCGCTTGCGGGGTGACCCCGTCATCGTTATCCAAGTATTGCCTCATCTCCATCAATGATCCGTTTAGCACGGGATGGCTAGCGCAAGCGCTGGGTATTGCGGGACACGTCATCAGCTACACGCGGCCTATCCAAAACCCTGAATTCGGCCAGATGTCGGCCAGATATCAATCTCGAATTTTGACTGAGCAGCAGCTGATTAACCAGGTTGGGTGTGTGACTCAGGTTAAAGCGATGAGCGTGGTTTAGCCCTTGGAAGTTGCCCTGCATCTGCATGATCGCCATCAGGCAGCACCGCGCTCCCAGGAAGAAGGAAAACCCGTTGGGAGACAAGATCTTCCGCTGAGGATAACCAGTCTTCAGGCGGGTAAAGGCTCGGTGAGGAATATCTCGAAGCTCCTTATGTTGAACATGCCGCCTTGTGGATGGCCTGTTCATTCCTGAGTGGCTATCGAGGAGCGCTGCAAGGGTTACCCTGGGCAATTCTCAGAAATATCAATTCCCGTCTTTCATCAAATGCGTCGCCAACGCCTCAAATGCTGGCAACGACGTAGGATCATTCGCCGCATTCCCGGCCACTGGGTGAGAGCCATAGCGGGCAATCACCATCTCCGCCTTGGGATCGATATAGAGCGTCTGTCCATGCACGCCGCGTGCGGCAAAGGCGCCATGGTCGTTGTGCGTGATCCACCACATATTGCGGTAGCTCCAGCCGGGCAAGAGGGTGTAGCCGGCTTTGGCGAAGTCGGCGGGCTTGCCGCCTTGGCGGATGTCGGCAATGGCAGCTGCGGGAATGATCTGCTGGCCATTGAAGAAGCCATTGTTGCGGACCATTTCGCCGAAGCGGGCGAGGTCTCGCAGGCCCGTGTTCAAGCCGCCGCCGGCAAACGGTGTGCCGGTCGCGTCGACGGACATGTACGCATCCTGCTCGGCACCCAGGCGGCTCCAGATACGGTTGGACAAGAGCTGCGCCACGGACTGGCCGCTGACGCGCGCAATGATCCAACCCAGCGCGTCGGTGTTGGCGGTGCGGTAGCCAAAGGCTTCGCCGTGCTGACCTTGCGCTTGTACTGTCTGCAGAAACTCGTAATAGCTGCGGGGGCCGCTAAAGTCTTTGGGCTTGGGTAACGGATTGCCTGCGGCCGCATGGGCCCAGACCTCCGCCTGGGGATCTGCATAGTCTTCGCTGAACCGGATGCCGGTGGTCATGTCCATCACCTGGCGCACGGTGGCGCTACCAAAGGCCGATACGGCGAGTTCCGGCACATAGTCCGCCACCTTGCGCTCAGGGTTGAGTTTTCCTTCCGCGACCAGCATCGCTGCCAAGGTGCCGATAAAGGACTTGGTGACCGACATCGCTGCATGCTGGCCATCGGGCTGGAGTGCACCGGCATAGCGTTCGTAAACAATGCGGCCTTTGTGCAGCACGACAATACCGTCGGTGTAGTTGGCGGCCAGCGAGGCACGCCAACGCATTGTTTCACCGGTATCCAGGCGCTTGAATTCCAAGCCGTCGATATCGTCACGCAAAGCTCTTGGCAGTGGCGCGGCAGGCTGCAGGCCGCGCGAGATATTCACGGTCGGCATCAGCTCGCGAAAGTGCGCCACACTCCAGCGCATCGCCGGGAACTTGAAATACGAGCCATCTTCAAAACGCAGAATGCGGTCGGCAGGCGGTGGCGATCCGACCATCCAGCCTAGTTTGACGGGGTCGCTGTCGGCGGCGTTCGGGTATTGCGAGGAGGGCGCGGCAGGTGCTGCGCCGGCATTGAGCGCCAGCAGCACCATTGCGGCGATAGGGCCCGATCTGCGATTCAACCATTGCGAAACTGCCATGTGCTTGTCTCCCGTGCTGGTGTGCTCATCGCAGTATCTTATAGAGCGATAGAACCGGAGAGCTTAATCCGGCGCAATAAACATGGCCATATGCCCAGCCCAGTAGCTGAGGCATCCATGAGGCGCAGGCGCGCTGCTCTGAAGCATCTTGCAAAACCACGGGCCAGATCGGCAAAAGCGCCAGGCGTTGGCGACAGCGATCAGTGATAACTGCACATCACGATGGAGGTGTATTTGGTAGCATCTCTCTTTCTTCACAGGAGGGTCTATGAAAATTACCGGTGGCAGTTTTGGCGTTCAGGGAAAGGCCTATGTGGGCCAAGACAATCGGCTTTACGTCAATGGCGTAGTGGAAAAGTCGTTTGCCGCGGCTGAGGTCGCTGCCGTGAATTCCGAGGTGAATAAAGAGACCAAGTTCTCCGTATTCAGCCTTCTGATTGGGATACCCATGCTCATGCTGGTGGGGTGGTTGGTCTTTGGGCCAGTGGGATCGTTGATAGGACTGGTCATTGCCATTGCTGGCTCGTTTTATTCCAAGAAAACGATCAAGGCGGATGTGCTTTTCCACAGTGGCGAGAAGTTGGCGGTGGAAGGCTGGAATAGCGATATTCAGAGCCTGGTGCGATTTGCTGCCACCAAGTAGTCCTGCGTCACTGCGCGCAGCCCCATGCTCCAGATGGGCCCGGGCATCACTCCCCGATCGTCTTGGCAAGGCAGGAGCCATGGGGAGACATGGGATTCCCAGCGAGGAAACGCCGCCCTCGCTATACTCCCCACCCAGGAGATGACGTACCTCCTTAACCGCCGCGCCATGCGGCTGATGACGTCTACAGAACCTGACTCTTGTCGGGGCTGTAGACGTTGCCGCGTATACATTCCTTGCAGGGTCAGGCCGATACATTCGCGCTTCTGACCCGTATGCCCAAACTCTCTTCCTTTGCACCGCTTGCGCTGCTGCCCCATCTGGGCAAATGGCTGCTGCTGTCCGCCATCACAGCTGCGTTGGCAGGCACGGCTTCAGCTTTCCTTCTTTTTGCGCTGGATGCTGCCACGGCCTGGCGTGACAGCCACCGTTGGCTGGTCTGGCTGCTCCCGCTGGCGGGGCTGGCTGTGGGCTGGGTCTACCAGCGGCTGGGCCAAGCGGCCGAAGGCGGTGTCAACCTTCTTATGGAGGAGGTGCATGCGCCCAACAATACGCTGCCTTTGCGCATGGTGCCCCTGGCATTGGTCAGCACCGTCGTATCGCATTTGTTTGGCGCCTCTGTGGGGCGCGAGGGCACTGCCGTGCAGATGGGTGGGGCGCTCGCAGACCAACTGAGCCAGCGCTTTCGGGTCGGAGCGCAGGGCCGGCCCGTGGTGTTGATGGCCGGCATCAGCGCGGGCTTTGCGTCGGTGTTTGGCACGCCGTTGGCTGGCGCGGTGTTTGGGATGGAGGTGGTGGCCATTGGGCGCATGCGCTACGAGGCACTGTTTCCCTGCGTTGTGGCCGCCATTCTTGCGGACCAGGTCAGCCTGGCCTGGGGTGTGCAGCACACGCATTACGCGCTGGGCGTGCTGGCACCCATGGGTTGGTGGCCGGTGACCGCCGTCGCCTTTGCCGGCATGTTGTTCGGGCTGGTAGGCATGCTCTTTGCCGCAGCTACGCGCAGTCTGGGCGGCTGGATGAAGCGCTGGATCACCTGTGCGCCGATGCGGCCTTTTATCGGCGGCGTGGTGATTGCCGTTGCCGCATGGGCTTGCGATGCCTACCGCTATCTGGGGCTGGGCATTCCGGAGATCGTGCAGGCCTTTCAGCAGCCTGTGCTGCCCTGGGATTTTGTGGGCAAGCTGCTGATGACGGTGGCCTCCATCGGCAGTGGCTTCAAAGGTGGGGAGGTGACACCGCTGTTCTACATCGGCGCCACGTTGGGCAATGCGCTGGCGCCGCTGTTGCAGATGCCGGTAGGCATGATGGCGGGCCTGGGCTTTGTTGCCGTGTTTGCCGGTGCCGCCAACACGCCCATAGCCACCACACTGATGGCGCTGGAGCTGTTTGGTCCGCAGATCGGGCCGTTTGCGGCGATGGCCTGCATGGCGGCCTATCTGTTCTCAGGGCATGCTGGCATTTATCACGCGCAGCGCATCGCTCAGCACAAATATGGCCAGCGCAAGGACTAAGCGGGGAATGTGGTCAGGGCGATCTCAGCGTTGCTGATAAGCAGTGGTTCAGGCCGCAGGGTGCAGGCCCAACGCGGCTAGTGGAGCATCATGCATTTTCTTGGTCGGGCGCTGGCCGTCCTTGAGGTCGGCCAGATAGCACTGGCCGGGGAAGAACACGGCCTCGACTTCGCGCAGGGACTGCAGGCCAAAGCCGGCCAGCTTGAGCAGCCGTTCGGGATAGGCAGCAATGACTTCTTCCACGGTCGTGATGTTGTGGCGGGCCAGGGCGTTGAATGCGCGGTTGGAGAGCTTTCCTGCAAGCGGGGTGGCGTGCGCAAATGGCGCATCGTTCAGCGGAGACATCAGATAGAGACAGGGTTGTGTTGCGAGCCTTGATGCTAGCACCCGAGTCCTAATACAAGCTTACAACCGAGGGGCGCAGTGCGAGATGCGGCGCATGCCACTGCGCCCATGAAAAAGCCCTCGGCAGAGGGCTGTTGGAGAGAGGAATGGATGCATCTGGCAGCACCCATGGAGCGCCATGCTTGCTTGCACACGTGGCGATGCTCAGGAAGGGGTGCTGGGGCTGGCGCTACTTCCCAGGGTGACGATGGTCTTGGGTTTCTGACCCCGATAGCTGAGCTCATTGCCTTTGTATTCTGGCCTCTCTATCCAGGTGATGCGGGAGTCGGGAACACCATCGGGGTAAGAAATTCGGTCCTTTTCATAACGGGCTTGAATCTCTTCCGGGCTCAGTGCCTGAGCCGGAAGGGGTTTGGATGCATAAGTCATGGCTTTCAACTCCTTGAATACCGCTGGAATGCCGGTTCTATGCGAGGCCGTTCCTCGTCGCTGTGCCCAGTATGCGCTGCACTGAACGACCTGACTACTGCATGGCCATAGAAAAAGCCTTGGTCTTACGCAATGGGTTAGACGGTGCACGTGGTAGGAACAGGTGTGGGAGAGTCCTTACGACAAGGCTGCTTGAGTGACTGCAATGGCACCGAGGCAATCGAGCGACACTGAAGTCACACAAGCCGATCAACCATCCAACCCTCAAGGAGTGACAGATGAACGAAGATACTATCAAAGGCAACTGGAAGCAGTTCAAGGGCAAAGTGCAAGAGCAATGGGGCAAGCTGACCAATGACGATCTGGATGTGGTGGACGGCCAGCGCGAGCAGCTGGTGGGCCGTATTCAAGAGCGCGAAGGCATTGCAAAGGATGCTGCTGAGAAGCAGGTCAAGGATTGGGAAACCAAAAACAATTACCGCTGGTAAGTTAAGCAGCCTCCCTCGCCAAGCGGGGGGAGGCTTTTTATTCTGCGGGCAGGCGGCCATCGAATGTGGCCGCCTTGCTGCGTGATGCCACAAGGCCTGGGCCATGAATTCTTCTGACTCCGCGTTCCAAACCATCGTCAATACCGTCGCCGGCGAACTGTCTGATCTGACCGATCTGGCGCAGGCTACGCGCATTATTTTCAAACTGCTGTTGGCGGCGCTGCTGGGCGGCATGCTGGGTTATGAAAGAGAGGCCAGCGGCAAGGCCGCCGGCTTGCGCACGCACATGTTGGTAGCGATGGGCGCTGCCACCTTTTTGGCGGTGGCGCAGCTGATGGGCATGACGCCGATGGATTCCAGCCGCGTGATCCAGGGCCTGATTGCCGGTGTGGGCTTTTTGGGCGCTGGTGCCATCCTGAAACCCGCCAAGGAAAACACTGAAGATGTGAAGGGCCTCACCACGGCTGCGGGCATCTGGTTCACTGCGGCAATCGGCATGGCCGTGGGTGCGGGCGAAGAGGCCGCTGCCATTCTGTGCACCTTGTTCGCGCTGTTTGTGCTAATGGTGCTGCCCAAGAATGTGGTGCCCAAAAAAGGGAGCTGATGCTGCTGTGACGGCGCATGGCCTGGGCAACAGGCCCGTGTCGGAATGGACCTAGGCCGCTGCTGTGGCCAGGCCTACGCAGGCGGACTGCCATCGGCGGTACAAAAGGGTTTTGTTTGAAGGAACCCTTTATGCGCCGCACACCTGAGGCATCGGCCTCCTCCAGAACCTCCTCCCTGCCGTTGGCCATGGCCTTGACGGCAGCGGTGTCCGCCCTGTGGTACACCGGCCAGCGGGTGCGGGTGCCCAAGAATGTTCGCCCCGTGCAGGACTTTGATGCCGAGCAGTACATGGGCCACTGGTATGAGCTGGCGCGGATTGACTATGTGTTTGAGCGCGGGCTGACCTCTTGCACCGCAGACTATAGCCTGCAGGACGACGGCACCGTGCAGGTTACCAACCGTGGCTTTGACCCCGAACGCGGCCAATGGAAGTCGGCGACTGCCGTGGCCAAGCTGCTGTCCGGCCCCGAGGTGGGCTCGCTCAAGGTGTCGTTCTTCCGCCCGTTGTATGCTGGCTACCATGTGGTCTATGTCGACCACGATGCAGGCCATGCGGTGGTGGTGGGGGATGCTGCCAAGTACGCCTGGATTCTGTCGCGCACGCCAAGCATTGACGAAGCGGCCTACACACGCCTGGTAGCCATTGCCGCCAGCAATGGGGTGGATGCCAGCCGCCTGATCCGGGTGCCGCATGGTGCGGCGCTGGAGATGGTGGAGACCAGCAAGGCGGCCTAAACACTGGCAGCTATTGCTGCAAGGGCTGCAAAAGCTGCGTGGGAGGCATGGGTATTAAATGATATTCATTCTCAACTGATTTATGATCCACCCATCGAGAGCTTCAGCCATCGCGCCGCTCTCCGCATCTGTTTCATCGTGGGGCGACCCGGGACCTCAGCGTCTCCAAGGTCGTTTTTGCTAGCCACCGGTAGGCCCATGGGCCTGCCAGCCAGCCAAGCTCTTTTCTCCACGCACTCGATGGCCCTCGCGGCCTGTGGTTCGATGTCCCATTCCTCCGCTTCTCCCCAAACGTCTTCCAGCACAGCGGCGCCGCAGGCGCCCCGTGACCAAGAGCACCAGCGTGGTCTGCACCAGGTGGATGCCACCATCGTCTCGCTGCAGCGCCCGTCCTCGCACACCTTGCGCGTGGGCATGCATCTGGGCGATGTCGGCAACGACCCGGTCTGGGATGAGGCCAATGTGGCTTTCCGTGTGTACCCGGATCTGCAGGCCCCTGCGGTCTCGCGCGTCTACACCGTGCGAAGCTTTGCGCCGCAAACGCGTTGCGCCGAGTTTGATGTGGTGATGCATGGCGGCGACAGCCCCATGATGCGCTGGGCAGCGCAGGCCACCATTGGTCAGCAGGTGCGGCTCACGGGCCCGCGCGTCAATATCGTGCTGCCCGCATCAAACGGCCGGCCGGTGGCAATGTTCTGTGATGACTCCGGCCTTCCGGCGCTCTACTCCATCTTGCAACGCTGGCCCGCAGGGCTGGGCGGTGTGGGCTGGATTGCCAGCGACGATGTGCATGGGATCGCAGAATTGCCATCGGTACCCGGTCTGCAGTTGCAGCGTTTGCCAGGCCATGGCCGCGATCAGCTGCTGCAGCAGGCGCGCCAGTTGGAAGACGCCGCGGGCCATGTGATCTGGGGTGCAGGCGAGCGCGACGAGATGCGCGCGATTCGCAAGTACTTTCAGTCGGAGCTGGGCATGGACAAGGCCGATGTGTCCATCGCCGGCTACTGGAAGCGCGGCGCCAGCAATACCGAGATCGACGCCGAGCGCCAAAGCGCATACCAAAAATTCACCGCCGCCGGTGGCAAGCTGGCAGATTGGGACGACTTGGGCATTGCACTGTAGGTGCAAGGCATGCCGCAGCCCCCTCGGGGCCACCTGCCCGGCTATTGGCGCGCGCGGTGCCGCTGCACCGGGCTTCAGCGGTCGGGGTGGCCGCAATACCGTTCTCCACGGCTTCCGTACATTGATTGACGCGGGGCTTGGATGCACAATCCTTTGCTTTGGCCTGCGTTGCAGGCACGCATCTTTTCCCCAGTTCGCGGCCCATGTCTGATCTCAATCTATCGCTGGTTTTTCTGTTTGCGCTGTCGGTCATTACCTTGCTGGTCACCCCGGGCCCTGTGACCTTGCTGGTGGCCCGCGCCGGGCTGGTGGGTGGCCCGCACCGGGCGTTTGCCACCATTTGCGGTACCAACCTGGCCTCGCTGGTGCTGATTTTCCTGTCGGCGCTGTTGATCAAGGGCTTGCTGGTCATCGATGAATCCGCGTTCAAGCTGGTGCGCCTGGCGGGCTGCCTCTACATCGTCTGGATTGCCTGGGGCATGATCGGCGATGCCTGGGCGATGGATGCCCAAACTGGCACTGCCATGTCCGCAGATCCTGCAGCTGGCAGCAAGCAGGGTGGCTTCAGCCAGGGCTTTATCCTTGGTGTCTCCAACCCGAAGGACATCATTTTCTTTGCGTCGTTTTTGCCGCAGTTCGTCGGCGTGCTGCCTGCGCCTGACCACAGCCTGGCGGTGCTCACCGTCATCTGGGTGGTGCTGGATTTCAGCATGTTGGGGCTGATTGCGCTGCTGGTGCGGACCTTGATTTCTCCCGCCCGCGAAAAGCGCATCTTGCTGGCGGCCTCCTGCCTGCTGCTGGCCATTGGCGTTGCCGGTTTTGGCTATGGGCTTTATGACCTGATGGCGTAGGTCGGCGCGAATCCTGCGTCACTTCTCTGCTGATACCCAGCCAACAGACCTGCCATATGCAGGCCTGTGTTTTTATGCCGGCGCCGCGTTGGGCGATGGTTCAGCGGCTGTCCACTGGCTGCGCAGGCTCTGCCTCATGGGCCGGCGCGGGGCGGCACAGCGGCGCCGGTGCAGGTGCTGGCAGGCCAGCGGCCAGGGCCTTGTCGTAGGCCTGGATGCGGCGGCGCTGCTCGGCCAGGGCCTGGGCATCCAGATGGGTGCCGCATGCGGGCAGGGTAGCTGCAGCGGCCAGTGCGGAGGCGGCTTCGGATGCAGGGGGTGCAGCGGCCATCGGCGCTGCTGGCTGCTCGGCCGCCTGCTTTCTGGCAGCGGGTGCGGCCGCAGGGCCAGCAGGTGCTGCAGGTGCCAGCACGGGCGGCGCTACAGGCGTTGGTGCGGCTGCTGAGGGCATGCGGCGTTCTGCCTGCGGCGCGGGGGCGATGGCAGGCGCAGGCCGTATGTTGGCGCTGCTCGCGCCAGCGCCAGCCGCAGCAGCGGGGGCTGTTGCGGGCGCCTCCTTGGTGGCAGGGCTTGCTGCCTTGCCCATAGGCGCGGCTTCGCTGCGCATCTTGGCGCTGTCGGGGCTCGCCGCCCTGTCAGCCGCAGGTGCAACAGGCGCGCCAGGTGTTGGCGGTGCTGACGCAGCGCTGGGCGCGCTGTCCATTTGGGGGGCCTCCAGCTGCGGCGCACCTGGCTCATGCAAATGTTGCAGCGCCAGCCAGCTGACCAGGCCAATGGCGGCCAGGCTGCCCAGGGCTTGCAGCCACCAGCGGCGATCATTGGCGGCCTCACCCTGGAACTGTTGGCCTTGCCGGCCACTGCTGTCCAGACCGCTGGGCGTGGAGGCTGGGCCTTGCGCTGCCTTTGCGCGCGCATGGGCCAGGATCTGCGCGGTGCTGGCATCGCTGGGGCCGGCATCCTGCGCGCTGGCCTCGCGGTAGAGGTCGACCAGGGCATCGGGGCGCTTGGGGTCTTGCGGCGCGGTCATGCGGTCACCTCCATGGCCTGGCGCAGTTTGGCGCGGGCATAGCGCAAGCGGCTTTTGGCGGTTTCCTGGCTGACCTGCGTGGCTGCTGCAATGTCGGCAACGGACATATCGGCCTCGGCCTGCAGCAAAAACGCCTCGCGCTGCTCGGGCGGCAACTGGGCCAGGGCATCGAGCAGGGCGCGGGCCAGGTCCTTGCGGTCCTGCAGGCGCTCGGGGTCAAAGCCTGAGTTGGCAAACAAGGTTTCGGCCAGGCGCATGCCTTCGCTGTCCTCTTCATCCAGGCTGCGGTGGGCCTTGTGGCGGCGCCAGTGGTCCACCAGCTTGTGGTGGGCCAAGGTAAAGGCCCAGGTACTGAACTTGGCCTCGGGTTGGTAGCGCGCGGCGCCATCGACCACGGCAAACCAGGTCTCCTGCGCCAGGTCATCGGCCAGCGCGGCATTGCCAGTGTTGCGGAAAAAATAGCGCCACAAGCGCTGGCTGTGGCGTTGGTAGAGCTGCTCGAACGCCGCCACCTGACCGCCGGCGTAGGCCAGTATCAGGGCTTGGTCGTCTTGCATCGCATCTTGCATGCGGCAGATTATGCAAAAGCCTGCGCCCGCTGGTGGCCGGTGTGGAGAAAATCGCACGCCGCAGCACGCCTTTGGCTGCGTCGGCAGGCCGTCAATAGGCAGGCGGATCAGGTACATAGCCAGAGGGCGATGCCGGAAAAGGGCGGGGCGCCGGCTGCACAGCGGGCTGCGGTGCGCGGATGACGCCCTGGGCCACCAGGTTGGCATAGCTGTCGTAGCGGATGCGGATGATCTGCGCCGGGCTGCTGCTGGCGCTGTGGAACTCCGTGGTCCGCGTGACGGAGCGCTCCAGTGCGCCATGGCCGGTGCCCAGGCGCGGCGCCACCGGTGCCGGGGCAGCGGGTGCGGCGGTTTGGCGGGATTCTGCAGCGACCGAGGCATTGGGCGCGGCAGCGGCGGCAGGGCTGGAAGGTGGTGGCATGGCGTGCGCTGCGCTGTCGGCGCTGCTGGCCTCGGCGGCCGGTGCCGAGCTTTTTTGCGCCTCGCGGTTGCGCAGGATGGGGGGCTGGGGCTGGGGTTCGCGCTCGCGGAACACCGCCACCCCAATCACGCCGATATCGCGGGGCCGGCCGGTGCGTGCGGCGTACGAGTCTTCGCTGTGCGAGAAGTAGAAGGCGGCCACCTGCTGGTCGCTCTTGCGCCAGCCGGAGATGGCCCATTGCTGGCGGCTGCCCAGCACATAGCCGTCGTCGGGCACGGCAGCCGCCGCCTGGCCGCTGATGGCGTTGATGCCATCAATGCTGAGCACGGCGAGGATGCGGCCCCGGCTGCGGTTCTTGATATCGACGGCATAGCTGCTGCCCGGCTGGCCTGCCACCCAGTACTCGCCCAGGTGGTAGTACAGAGGCAGGCGCTGGCCACTGCTGCGGTCGATGATCTGCACATCGGCCAGCTGGCTGGCCTGCGCGGGCAGGCCGCCCACCAGGCTGCCAGCAAGCAGGGCGAGTGACGCCAGGGCTTTGATGCCGAGGCGCTGGTGTAGGCAAGCGGAGAAGAACGCAGAAACAGGCGCAGAGGGGGCGTGCATGGCAGGGCTTTGCAGAAGTGGTGGTCTGCCCTGAATCGCGCCATCCGCCCGCAAGGGGTTAAAGGGCGCAGCACCCAATCGTATTTATTTGTAAGCCGCACGGGCAGGCGCCCACCACACGCTTGCCTGGCAACTGTGCTTACTTCTGTGTGACCAGTGAGCAGGTGCTCTTGGACAGCGGCTGGAAGGCCTGCTCGCCCGGGATGGTGTCCAGGATCTTGTAGTAGTCCCAGGGGCCCTTGGATTCCTTGGGTGTCTTCATCTGCACCAGGAACATGTCATGCACCATGCGGCCATCTTCGCGCACATAGCCGTTCTGCGAAAACATGTCGTTGATCTTCATGGTCTTGAGCTGCTTGGTCACGGTCAGACCTTCGTCGGTGCCGGCCGCCTCGATGGCCTTGAGGTACTGGGTGACGGCCGAGTAGACGCTGGCCTGGTTCATCGAGGGCATCTTCTTCATGCGGCCCTGGTATTTTTTGGACCACTCGCGCGAGGCATCGTTGCGGTCCCAGTAGAACGCGGTCGCGAAGGTGAGGCCCTGGCCCAGCTCCAGCCCCATCGCATGGGCATCGTTGATGTAGATGAGCTGGGGCACAAAGGTGAGGTTCTTGGTCATGCCGAACTCGCGCGCCGTCTTGATGGAGTTGACGGTGTCCTGCGTGGCATTGGCCAGTGCAATCACCTGGGCCTTGCTGGCCTGGGCCTGCATCATGAAGGACGAGAAATCGCTGGCATTGAAGGGGTGGTAGACGGTGCCCAGCACCTTGCCGCCACCTTCCTTGACGAAGTCGGTGACGGTGGCTGCCGTCACCTTGCCATAGGCGTAGTCAACGGCCACGATGTACCAGTCCTTCTTGCCCTGGGCCAGGATACTTTGCACCGCGGACTTGCCCAGCGAGTACGAATCCACCGTGTAGTGGACCGATGTGGGGCCGCAGAATTCATTGGTCAGCCCGGTGGACAGCGCGCCCGTGCTGATGGCGACCTTGCCTCGCTCCTTGGCCATCGTGAACACCGCACCGGCGATGGCCGAGTTGTTGATGTCGACGATCATGTCCACGCCTTCGGCATCCCACCACTGGCGCGCCTTGGTGCCGCCGATATCGGCCTTGTTCTGGTGGTCGGCAAAAACCACTTCTACTGGCTTGCCCAGCACCTTGCCGCCAAAGTCCTCGACCGCCATCTTGGCCGCTTCCACCGAGCCTTTGCCGCCCGAGTCTGCGTACTGGCCCGACATGTCGCTGAGCACGCCGATCTTGACCTTGTCATCGGAGATGCCGGCGGCCTGGACGGCCAGGGTGGCGCATGCCAGCAAGCTGGCAGCAGCGGTGGATGTGCGAAGGGTCATGCTTGTCTCCTGTCTGTTTTTGTCATCAACGGTCGGTGCCCGGCCTGGCAGCTGCCTGGCCCTGGCCTCGTCAGGAATTATCAAAAGCGTGCAGGCGGTCCATTACCGTGCTTCCCCTAGGGCGCTGGGCAAAGCAGTCCCATCTGCGACAAAATGCAAGAATGATGGCTCTTACTGTCCCATCGCTTGAAAGGCCCCGATGGATCCCACGCCCGCCCAGTCTGCTCCTTTTGAGACCATGCCGCTCAACGCGATGAAGCTGTTGGTCTTGCTGGTGCTTGTGCTCAGCACCTTTGGCGGCTTGTACTGGGCGCCCGAGATTGATGCCCTCTGGGGCAATGGCACGGCCTATCTGTACGGCGCATCGGTGCTGCCCGTGCTGTATGTGCTGCTGGTCGCCGGCTATGCCTTGTACATGCACCACCACCCAGAGAAGGATGTGCAGGTTGCCCGCACCGACCATGGCACGAAACCATAAGTTCTTTGTGCTGTACCTGCTGGGCCTGGGCTGCTTCATCGGCCTGGTCGCCTGGGCCGAGCGCGCAGGTCTGTCGCGCCAGTGGATCGGCCCGCTGTTTCTGTTTGTGCCGGTGATGATGTATGCGGCCATTGGCGTCTGGGGGCGCACGGCCGATTCGGAGGAGTACTACGTGGCCGGGCGGCGCATACCGCCGGTCTACAACGGCATGGCCACAGCGGCGGACTGGATGAGCGCGGCCTCGTTTTTGTCGCTCTCGGGCGCGCTCTATCTGCAGGGCTTTGCCGGCACCAGCCAGCAAGCGGGGGGCTTGGCCTATTTGCTGGGCTGGAGCGGTGGCTTTGTGCTGGTGGCGCTGCTGATTGCGCCGCAGCTGCGGGCGCTCAATCTCTACACCTTGCCCGATTTTTTCCAGCTGCGCTATGGCGGGCGTTGGCCGCGCGTGATTGCTGCAGTTGCTGCAGTGATGTGCTCGTTTTCCTATGTGGTGGCGCAGATCTATGCGGTGGGCCTGATCGCCTCGCGGCTCACCGGGGTGCAGTTCGAGATCGGCATCATGCTGGGCCTGGGCGGTGTGCTGGTCTGCTCCTTTTTGGGCGGCATGCGGGCCATCACCTGGACCCAGGTGGCGCAGTACGTGATGATCCTGCTGGCCTTTCTGATTCCGGTATCGTGGCTGGCCTACCAGCGCCTGGGCAACCCGGTTGCTGCCGTGGCCTACACCCAGGACCTGGGCAAGATCGCCGAATATGAAAAGGGCCTGCTGAGCGATACGGCCGAGCGCGATGTGGAGCTGGTGTATTTGCAAAAGGGCATGCTGTATGAATCGCGGCTGCGCAATATCCCCGCCGCACTGGAGGCTGAGCGTACCCGCCTGCAGGAGAAGGTGCAGCAGCTGCGCATCAGCAATGCGGATCTGAACCTGGTGCTGGCTGCAGGGCGGGAGCTGGCGGCTCTGCCAAAGGACGAGCTCAGCGCGCGTGAGCTCTGGACTGCCGCGATGCGCGAGAACTATGCGCGCGCCCAGCCGCTGGGTGGCATGCCGCAGCACACCTTGCCTTATGCGCCGATGCTGGGGTCGGAGCAAAGCGCGCAGGAGCAGGAGAGCCTGTCGCGGCGTAACTTCATGGCGCTGATGTTTTGCCTGATGCTGGGCACCGCCGGCCTGCCGCATTTGCTGACCCGCTATTACACCTTGCCCAGCCCTGCGGCGGCGCGCAGTTCGGTGGTCTGGACCCTGTTCTTTGTGGTGCTGCTCTACACCAGTGCGCCGGGGCTCGCTGCCCTCGTCAAGCTGGAGGTGATGCAGAGCCTGGTGGGCAGCCATTTCGATGCTTTGCCGGCCTGGATCGCACAGTGGACGCGCATGGACAATGCCCTGCTGTCGATCGAGGATGTGAATGGCGACGGCATTGTGCAGTGGGGCGAAATCCATCTGGGCGCGGACCTGATCATGCTGGCCACGCCCGAGCTGGGCGGTCTGCCGTTTGTGGTCTCCGGGCTGGTAGCGGCCGGGGGGCTGGCCGCTGCGCTATCCACCGCCGATGGCCTGCTGCTGACCATCAGCAATGCGCTGGTGCGTGATCTCTACCTGGTCGAGCGGGGCAAGTCGGTCACGCCGCAGCAGCGCGTGATTTTGTCCAAGTTCACCTTGCTGCTGGTGGCGCTGGCGGCGGCAGCCGTCGCTTCGGTGCGCAGCTCCGGTATTCTGGTGCTGGTGTCGGCCTCGTTCTCGATTGCTGCTGCGGCTTTTGTGCCGGCCATGCTGCTGGGCCTGTACTGGCGCGGCGCGACACGGCAGGGCGCTGTGTGCGGCATGGCGGCAGGCCTGGGCATCACCTTGTACTACATGGTCGTCAACATGCCGATCAACAGCCTGGCGCCCGGCGCGCAGGCCTCTGCCCATCTGTGGTGGGGCATTCAGCCCACGTTGGCAGCGGTGTTTGGTGTGCCGCTGGGCGTGTTGGTGACCTGGGCCGTGAGTTGCTGCACCCGGCAGTCCTTGCCTCTGGCCAAATAAGCATTAATCGTTCGGGTCTGGACATAAAAAACTGCACAGGCATGGTCGCCATGTGCAGTATTTTATGGAAGAGGTTCAAGGCCAGCAGGCCTGTGCGCCTTAGACCTTCAGCAGTTCCACATCGAACTTGAGGGTGGCGTTGGGAGGAATCACGCCGCCTGCGCCGCGTGCACCATAGCCCAGCTCAGCGGGGATGATCAGGGTGCGCTTGCCGCCCACCTTCATGCCTTGCACGCCTTCGTCCCAGCCCTTGATGACCATGCCTGCGCCCAGTGGGAACACGAAGGGGTCATTGCGGTCCTTGCTGGAGTCGAACTTGGCCCCTTGCTCACCGTTGTTGTAGAGCCAGCCGGTGTAGTGCACGGTGACTTGCTTGCCCTTGGCCGCTTCGGCGCCGGTGCCAACTTCCGTGTCTTCGTACTGCAGGCCCGATGGGGTGGTGACGGTGGTCATGTGATTCCTTTGTGAGTGCTTTGCTACCAGCTGCGATCATACCCGCCTCGCAAACACAGAGCCCGCACAAGGCGGGCTCAGGGGGCCAAAAAGGCGAGGGTGGGGCTGGAATTTACTTCTTGGTCTGTGCCGCCACCCAGCGTGTGGCAAAGGCCTGTACATCGGACAGGCGCTTGAGCAGGTCCTGCCCCGATGGCGTGACGGTGTAGCCGTCGCTGTTGTGGTCGAGGAAACCGGCCTCGCGCAGCTCCTTGATGCGGGTGTTGAGCGTGTTGGGCGTAATGCCACCCACGCTGTCCTGCAGCAAGCGGAAGGTCTGGGGATGCCCGTCACGCAATGCCCAGAGCACACGCAAAGCGTAGCGGCATTCCAACCGCTCGAAGAGCTGGTTGATAGCGGTGTTTTCCTTGGCGCTCATGTAAGGGTCTCCTTGCGCTGTGTTGAGGAGCGAGGTCCAGGCCTTCGCATGCAAATCCACTGAGAGGGTGCGATCGGCGTCGCGGCAACATCTGCTACAAGTTTAATAGCTCTTCATCGGCGATGTATAGGCGCAGCTGCCGATTGGGCGCAGGCGGCAGCGGAAGTGTTGTTCAATTGCTACGGTTTTTGAGTGTGCAATCCCCGTCCCAAAGGCGCTGCAGCGCAAAAGTGGCCCCTTGGCGCAGCGCGTTCCGAGCCCCGTTTTGCAGGGCATGGACGCCTGTCAGTGGGCGCTGTAGCGCACCATGCGCGGGCCCCGGCACAGGCCAAACAGGCGCATGCCGGCCTGGTTGGCCACCTGGATGGCCAAGCTGGTGGGCGCCGAGATGGTGGCCAGCACCGGCAAGCCCATGCGCGCGCATTTGCGCACCAGCTCGTAGCTGGCGCGGCTGGTCATCACCACAAAGCCGGGCTGACCCAGCATCTGCTGCTGCGCCATATGGCCCAGCAGCTTGTCGAGCGCATTGTGTCGGCCCACATCCTCCAGCGCGACCAGCAACTGCCCGGACGGCGTGGCCCAGCCGGCGGCATGCACCGCGCCGGCCTGCTGGTTGAGCAACTGCAGCTGGGGCAGCTGAGAAAACGCGGTCTGCAAGGCTTCCAGGTCCAGCTGGCTCGCCCAATCAGCCAAGTCGGGCAAAGGCTCGGGCACCAGGTCCAGCGCGTCCATCGAATCAATGCCGCAGATGCCGCAGCCCGTGCGGCCGGTGAGGGCGCGGCGCCGTTCCTTGAGGCGTACAAAGCAGCGGCTGGCGATCTGCATCTCGACGCTGATGCCCGGTGCCTCCGGGTCCGTGCCGCAGGGCGCCAGCGGCTGCACCTCGATGCCATAGCAGTCTGCCGCCTGGTCGATGATGCCTTCGGACAGCGCAAAACCCAGTGCAAATACTTCCAGGTCCTGGGGGCTGCACATCATCACCGCATGCGAGATGCCGTTGAACACCAGCGCCACCGGCACTTCGGCCGCAATCGCATCCAGGCGCGAGACCGAGGCCTCCGGCGTGATCACGGTGGCGGGCAGTTGCTGGACGGCGCGGGGCAGATCGGAAGACATGGCGCTGATTGTGACGCAAAGCGAATGCCGGCGTTGGGGCCTGGGCAGGCGCACCAAAAACAAACCCCGCCGAGGCGGGGTCTGCAGGCAAGACCAGGTCTTGAAAAGTCGCTTAGATGAAGCTGCGCAGCTTGTCCGAGCGGCTGGGGTGCTTGAGCTTGCGCAGCGCCTTGGCTTCGATCTGGCGGATGCGCTCGCGCGTCACGTCAAATTGCTTGCCCACTTCTTCCAGCGTGTGGTCGGTGGACATTTCAATACCGAAGCGCATGCGCAGCACCTTGGCTTCGCGCGGGGTCAGGCCATCGAGGATGTCCTTGACCACATCGCGCAGGCCGGCCTGCATCGCGGCATCGACCGGGGCAGTGTTGGCGCTGTCTTCGATGAAGTCACCCAGGTGGCTGTCGTCATCATCACCGATCGGCGTTTCCATCGAGATCGGCTCTTTGGCGATCTTCATGATCTTGCGGATCTTGTCTTCCGGGATCTCCATCTTCTCGGCCAGGATGGAGGCATCAGGCTCAAAGCCGAACTCTTGCAAGTGCTGGCGGCTGATGCGGTTCATCTTGTTGATGGTCTCGATCATGTGCACCGGAATACGGATGGTACGAGCCTGGTCCGCAATCGAGCGCGTGATCGCCTGGCGAATCCACCAGGTTGCATAGGTCGAGAACTTGTAGCCGCGGCGGTATTCGAACTTGTCCACGGCCTTCATCAGACCGATGTTGCCTTCCTGGATCAGATCGAGGAACTGCAGCCCCCGGTTGGTGTACTTCTTGGCAATCGAGATCACCAGGCGCAAGTTCGCCTCGATCATTTCCTTCTTGGCATTGCGCGAGGCGCGCTCGCCGTCGTTCATGCGCTTGTTGATGAGCTTGAGCTCATCGAGCGGCACGACGACGCGGGCTTGCAGGTCGATCAGGTTCTGCTGCAGCTCCTGCACCGGCGGGATATTGCGGCCCATGATGGCGCTCCAGCTGTTGCCCGCTTGCGCTTCCTTCTCGATCCATTGCAGGTTGAGCAGGTTGGCAGGGAACAGTTGGATGAACTTCTCTTGGGGCAGGCCGCACTTCTCGACAATGATCTTGCGCAGGGCACGCTCTTTCTGGCGCACGCTGTCGACCTGCTCGCGCAGCATGTCGCAGAGCTTTTCAATGGTCTTGGCGGTAAAGCGGATGGTCATCAGCTCGGCCGACAACTGGTCCTGCACCTTGGTGTACTGGGGCGAGCCGTAGCCGCTCTTGTCATAGGCGGCGTGCAATTGCTCGAACAGCGACTGCAGCTTGGCAAAGCGCGACAGCGCCTCGTTCTTCAGCTCTTCGAGCTTCTTGGTCAGCGCCTTGGAGCCGCCCTTGCCGTCGTCGTCGTCTTCCTCGTCGTACTCGTCGAAGTCTTCTTCAGCGACGTAGTCGTCGTTTTCGTCGGCGTCGGAGAAGCCGTCCACCACGGTGGAGATGACAACCTTGCCCTCACGGATCTCTTCGCCCATCGCCAGAATCTCAGCAATGGTGGCGGGCGATGCGCTGATGGCCAGCATCATGTCCTGCAGGCCGCCTTCGATGCGCTTGGCGATTTCGATTTCGCCTTCGCGGGTCAGCAGCTCGACCGTGCCCATTTCACGCATGTACATGCGGACGGGGTCGGTGGTGCGGCCGAACTCGGAGTCCACCGTCGACAAAGCCGCTTCGGCTTCTTCTTCGGCTTCTTCTTCAGTGGTGGCGGACTGGCCGGTGTTGTTGAGCAGCAGAGTCTCTGCGTCAGGCGTCTGTTCGTAGACGGCCACGCCCATGTCGTTCAACATGGAGATCACCACTTCCAGCGTCTCGGCATCGACCAGCTTGTCGGGCAAGTGGTCGGAGATTTCGGCATTGGTCAGGTAGCCACGGGTCTTGCCCAGCTTGATCAGCGCCTTCAGGCGCTGACGGCGGGTGGACATTTCCTCTTCGGTCAGTACGGCTTCGTCGAGGCCGAATTCCTTCATCAAGGCGCGTTCCTTGGCCTTGGAAACCTTCATGCGCAGCGGCTTGACCTTCTCGGTCGGTGCATCCGACGAAGGGGTCGAGGTTTCTACGACTTCTTCGCTGTCGCCCGCGATGTCCTCTTCGCTGTCGCCCGCGATGTCCTCTTCGATGTCCGAGAAATCGGTATCGTCGATATCTTCATCGCCCTTGTCCTTGGCTTTGGCCTTGGATGTCTTGGCGGCAGCGGTCTTGCGCGACGCCTTGGGCTTGTCTTCTTCGGCCTTGGCGGTCTTGGCCTTGGCTGCAGTCTTGGTGGCGGCCTTGGCCTTCACCGGGGTCTCTTCATCGGCGGCTTCGCTTTTCTTGGCGGCACGCTTTTTGGGGGCACCTGCGTTGAGCAGGGCATCGGCTGCCTTGAGCAGTTCGGCCTGGGACAGGCGTTGTTTTTCGGACACGGAGCTAACCTTCTTCGTCGCTGCCTTGGCTGGGGTGGGCGCAGCACTGGCTTTTACGGTTTTGCCTGCTGCAGCAGTAGCGCGCTTGGCCGCCGGTTTGGCGGCAGGGCTGGCTGCTGTAGCTTTGGCACTTTTGGCCGCGCTGGTGGTAGGGGACGACTTGACGGACGACTTCGCGGACTTTGTAGCTGGCATGGACACCCTCAGAGCAAAGAGAACACACAAAGAAAACTGGCAAGCGCCATCACCGGCGCATGAAAACTGCAGTGGTCAATCACCACAGAACTGTGGCGGCCAACGCGGCTGCACGAGGCGCTAAGCCTCAAGGCAAGATGTGGGGGCGAACATTTGGAATGCAGTCCTTGCGGTATTTTGGGCACTTGCGCTGGTGGCAAATCGCATGATCCTTCATGCGGGCCCGGTCCGGAGGTGCTGCTGTCGCTCTTGCCGATGTGTCAAATATTATACCTTTTTGCCCAATGTCAAGGGCCTGTACGGCAATCGGGACAAATATTTTTATATGCCCCCTGGCTATTTGGAACTCTGCCTATTTGTTGACCTGGCGTTTGAGCAGGCCGATACGGTGGAAATTGCTCTGGTAGCGGCGCAGCGCCTGCGGGTCGGAGGCCTGGCTGACCAACTGGCGGTTTTGCTCTTCGAGCTGGTCGAGCACGATGCGGCTGAGCGAGTCGCGCAGCTCGGCACGGATCTCGTCGAGCGGGCCGTCGATCTGCGCGTGCTGGCCCCGCATCAGTTCGGTGGCAAAGACCTCGATGGCATGGCCGCGCATATGCTCGCGCAGCACTGCCCAGGATTGGGCGCCATGGGCCAGAAACTGCTGCTCCACCCAGGCAAACAGCGGGCCGTGGGGGGCCGGCAACTGGGCCAAGGTGGCGGCATCTTCGGGCGAGAAATTCTCCAGAAAGGCCATGTGCGACAGCAGCAGGCGCGCGGCCTGGTCTTCGCGGGTCACCGCCACACTGGGCATCGGCGGTTGCGGCTCGGGCCGGGCCTGCCAGCCGCCTTTGCGGCCGCCCTGGCCCGGGCGCCATTCGCCGCTGCGCTTGGTGTAGCCGTTGCCGCCGCCATGGGGGCTGCGCGGCTCGCCAAAGCTTTCGTTGCGCTGGCCGGGGTAGCGGTCCATGGCGGTGTCGCCGCCCCAGGGCGGCGCATCGCCATAGGCGGGCATGCTGTCGGTACCCGTCTGCGGGGCATCCCAGGCGGGGGCATGGCGTGGCCCGCTGCTGGCCGCTGCCTGGCTGCCACCGCCTTGGCGGGCCTGCTCCTGGGCCGTGGTCTTTTGCCACAGGCCTTCCAGCTCGGCTGCGGGCAACTGGGCCTTGTCGGCGATCTCGCCAAGCAGCTGGCGCTTGAGGGCGCCATCGGGCAGCAGGTTCCAGAGCGGGCGCGCGTTGCTGGACATGCGTGCCCGACCCTCGGCCTGGCCCAGGTCGCAGAGCTCGCTGGCCGCTTCGAGCAGGAAGCGCGACAGCGGCGTGGCGTCATGCACATGGCGGGCAAAGGCGTCGGCGCCGTACTCGCGCACAAAGCTGTCCGGATCATGCTCGGCTGGCAGAAACAGAAACTTGATGCTGCGCGTGTCGCTGGCGTAGGGCAGTGCGCCGTCCAGTGCCTTGCGGGCGGCGCGGCGGCCGGCGGCATCGCCGTCAAAGCTGAAGACCACGGTATCGGTAAAGCGGAACAGCTTGTGCACATGGTCAGGCGTGCAGGCGGTGCCCAAGGTGGCGACCGCATTCGGAAAGCCCAGTTGAGCCAGCGCCACCACATCCATGTAGCCTTCGGTCACCAGCACATAGCCATGCTCGCGGATGGCGGTGCGGGCCTCGAACAGGCCATAGAGCTCGCGGCCCTTGTGGAAGACCGGGGTTTCGGGCGAGTTCAGGTACTTGGGCTTTTCATCGCCAAATACCCGGCCGCCAAAGCCAATGCATTCGCCCTTGATATTGCGGATCGGGAACATCACCCGGTCACGAAAGCGGTCGTAGCGTTTGCCTTCGCCGTCGTCGGATTCAATCACCAGGCCACATTCGACCAGCTTGGCATCGTCATAGGCGGGGAAGATGCTGGCGAGGCTGCGCCAGCCTTCGGGCGCATAGCCCAGGCCAAAGCGCTTGGCGGTGATGCCGCTGACGCCCCGGCCCTTGAGGTAGGCGATCGCCTTGGGCGATTGCGACAGCTGCTTGCGGTAGGCGTCTCCGGCTTTTTCGAGCAGATCGGTGAGCGAGGCCTGTTTTTCGCGCGCCTGCGCGGCGCGCTCGCGCTGCTGGGGCGATACATCGTCCTCGGGCACCGGCAGGCCCACGCTCTGGGCCAGATCGGTCACCGCTTCGCGAAAGCCCATGCCGGTGTGGTCCATCAGAAAACCGATGGCATTGCCGTTTTTGCCACAGCCAAAGCAGTGGTAGAACTGCTTGGACGGGCTGACGCTGAAGGAGGGCGATTTCTCACCATGGAAAGGGCACAGCCCCATGAGGTTGGCGCCGCCTTTTTTCAGCTGCACATAGCGGCCGACCACGTCGACAACGTCGACGCGGGAGAGCAGCTCCTGGATAAATGACTGGGGAATGGACACCCGGCTATTGTCGCGCATGCCGGGCTGCGCCGCCGCAGCGCCACCCCAATCTGCCCCTGGTCAATGGCAAATTTCGGCTATCGGTCACGTGACAGCGCGCAATGTTCGTGTCAGCCGCTTGTGGCACAGTGTTTGCCGAGGAGACCCACCGCCATGAGCAGCATTTTTGACACCGGATTGGCCCGCAACGGGGCCAACCACACGCCAATGACCCCGCTGGGCTTCATCGCCCGCAGCGCCGAGGTCTACCCCGACCGGCTGGCCATCATCCACGGCGAACTGCGCCAGACCTGGGCGCAAACCTATGCGCGCTGCAGGCAACTGGCCAGCGCCTTGCAGCAGCATGGCATTGGCAAGAACGACACGGTGGCGGTGATGCTGCCCAACACCCCGCCGATGGTGGAGGCGCATTTTGGCGTGCCGATGGCCGGTGCAGTGCTCAATACCCTCAACACCCGGCTGGATCCGCAGACGATTGCCTTCATGTTGGACCATGGCGAGGCCAAGGCGCTGATCGTGGACCCGGAATACGCCAGCGTCGTGGCCAAGGCCTTGGCGCTGCGCCAATCGCAGACGCCCATCCTGCTGGTGGATGTGGAGGATGCGCTCTACGGCGAGGCCAGCGAACGGCTGGGCAGCCTGAGCTACGAGGCCTTGCTGGCCCAGGGCGATGCCGGTTTTGACTGGCAGCTGCCTGGCGATGAATGGGATGCGATTGCGCTGAACTACACCAGCGGCACCACCGGCAACCCCAAGGGCGTTGTCTACCACCACCGGGGCGCGGCCGTGAATGCCATCAGCAACGTGCTGGAATGGGACATGCCCAAGTTCGCGGTGTACCTGTGGACCTTGCCGATGTTCCACTGCAACGGCTGGTGCTTTCCCTGGACGGTGGCGCTGCGCGCCGGCGTCAATGTCTGCCTGCGCCGGGTTGATGCGCAGGCCATTTTTGCGGCGATCAAGCAGCATGGCGTGAGCCACTACTGCGGCGCGCCGATTGTGCACAGCCTGCTGGTCAACGCGCCTGCAGCGTTGAAGGAGGGCGTGCCTGCCGGCGTCAAATGCATGGTGGCCGGTGCCGCGCCGCCAGCAGCGATGATCGAGGGCATGGAGCAGCTGGGCTTTGACCTGACCCATGTCTATGGGCTGACCGAGGTCTATGGCCCGGTGATGGTCTGCGCCCAGCAGCCCGACTGGCAGGCCATGGATGTGGGCGAGCGTGCCCGCCTCAATGCCCGGCAGGGCCTGCGTTACCACCTGCAGCGCGATGCCCAGGTGCGCGACCCGGAGACGATGGCGGCCGTGCCGCAGGACGGCCAGACCATGGGCGAGATCATGCTGCGCGGCAATATCGCGATGAAGGGCTACCTGAAAAATCCCGAGGCGACGCAAGAGGCGTTTCGCGGTGGCTGGTTCCACACCGGCGACCTGGCGGTGCAGGACCCGGATGGCTATATCAAGATCAAGGACCGCAGCAAGGACATCATCATCTCGGGCGGTGAGAACATCTCGTCCATCGAGGTCGAGGATGTCCTCTACCGCCACCCCGCCGTGCTGGCCGTTGCCGTGGTGGCCAAGCCCGATGCGCGCTGGGGCGAGACGCCTTGCGCCTTTGTGGAGCTCAAGCCTGGCGCGCAGGTAAGCGCGGAGGACATCGTGGCCCACTGCAAAAAGCATCTGGCCGGCTTCAAGATCCCGCGTGCGGTGGTGTTTGGCGAGCTGCCCAAGACCAGCACCGGCAAGATCCAGAAGTTCGAGCTGCGCAAGCAGGCGGGGTCTGCGGATGCCATAGACAGTTGATGCGCATGAAAAAACCCGCCGCAGCAAGCTGGGGCGGGTTTGGGTTCAGCGGATCAGGCCCTGGCGCTTACTTGCCCCAGGAATCCTTCAAGCCGGTGATCTTGTTGAACACCGGCTTGTCGCTGCGGTGGTCGTGGCGGTCGGCCACAAAGTAGCCAAAGCGCTCGAACTGGAACTTGTCATCGGGCTGCGCCGCCTTCAGCGAAGGCTCGACATAGGCGGTCACGACCTTGAGGCTCTCGGGGTTGAGAAGGGCCAGGAAGTCCTTGCCGCCGGCATCGGGCTGCGGATCGGTGAACAAACGGTCGTAGAGGCGCACTTCGGCTTGCACGCCATCGGCCACGCCCACCCAGGTGATGGCGGCCTTGACCTTGACGCTGTCCGCACCAGGGGTGCCGCTCTTGGTGTCGGGCACCACAGTGGCCAGCACCTTGGTGATCACGCCGTCGGCATCCTTCTCGCAGCCCGTGCACTCGATCACATAGCCGCCCTTGAGGCGTACCTTGTTACCAGGGAACAGGCGCTTGTAGCCCTTGGGGGGCACTTCGGCAAAGTCTTCGCGCTCGATCCAGACCTCGCGGCCCAGCGTGAAATGGCGCTCAGGGGCGACCTGGCCTTCTGCCGGGTGGGGCAGGGCGGGCAGGCTGCAGGCTTCCAGGTGGTCGGCACTGCCAAACACCTCGGCCCAGTTGCTCAGCTCCAGCTTGACCGGGTCCAGCACCACCATCGCGCGGTGGGCCTGGTTTTCCAGGTCTTCGCGCAGGCAGCCGTCCAAGGTCGCGTAGTCGATCCAGGCGTAGTCCTTGGTAACACCGATGCGCTCGCAGAAATTGCGGATGGAGGCGGGGGTGTAGCCACGGCGGCGCAGGCCGACGACGGTGGGCATGCGTGGGTCGTCCCAGCCGCTGACCAGTTGGTTGTCCACCAGGTGCTTGAGCTTGCGCTTGCTGGTGATCACATAGGTCAGGTTCAGGCGCGAGAACTCGTACTGGCGCGGCTGGGGCGCATCGATCAAGCCACCGGCACGCAGGTGGTCCAGCAACCAGTCATAGAAGGGACGCTGGTCCTCGAACTCCAACGTGCAGATCGAGTGGGTGATGTGCTCGTAGGCGTCCTCGATCGGGTGCGCAAAGGTGTACATCGGGTAGATGCACCATTGGTTGCCGGTGTTGTGGTGCTCGGCATGGCGCACCCGGTAGATCGCAGGATCACGCAGGTTGATGTTGGGCGCCGTCATGTCGATCTTGGCGCGCAGCACGGCCGCGCCATCGGGCAGCTTGCCCTCCTTCATGTCGGCAAAGCGCTGCAGGTTCTCGGCCACGCTGCGGTCGCGGAAGGGGCTGTTGACGCCCGGGCGCGTGAAGTCGCCCCGGTTGGCCTTCATCTCTTCGGCAGATTGCTCGTCCACATAGGCCAGTCCCTGCTCGATCAGGTAGACCGCGCAGCGGTGCATGAAGTCGAAGTAGTTGCTGGCGTAGTACAGGTTCTGCTCGCCGCTTGGGTCCTTCCAGTCGAAGCCGAGCCAGCGCACGGCATCGATGATGCCGTCCACGTACTCCTGGTCTTCCTTCTCCGGGTTGGTGTCGTCAAAGCGCAGGTGGCAGACGCCGCCAAAGTCGCGGGCGAGACCAAAGTTCAGGCAAATGGCCTTGGCGTGGCCCACGTGCAGGTAGCCATTGGGCTCGGGGGGGAAGCGGGTGCGGATCTTGGCCTGGTCGACAGGGCCTTGCTGGTGGTGCTGGGCATCGCCAGGCGAGCCGCCCCAGTGGCGCTGGGCATAGCTGCCTTTTTCGAGGTCGGACTCGATGATTTGTCGCAGGAAATTGGTGGGTTTGACCACTTCGTCACTACCGTTGTGCGAAGCGCTCGGGGCAGGTGCATTCATAGTTGTGTATTCTAAGGGAGTACCCTGATGGCTGGAACGTATTGCGGTTTCTGGGGCTCTGACCCCAGGTCAGGCATGTCACTTACGCTTTGCAACAGGATATCTTGTCTTGAAACCATAATTTGCAGAGCGTTTGGTATCTTTCTGCCTGCTTGCCGCGTTGAAAGTCCAATGACATTTTTCAGGGATTCTCGCAAGGAGATCAATATGCGCAACTCGATGCTGAAACAAGGCTCTCGCTGGGCCGCCGCTGCGGTGCTGACTGGCTTGGCGCTGATGAGCGCTGGCGCCCATGCCAGCCGGGTGTCCTGGTCGGTGGGTATCAATGTGCCAGCCCCGGTGTACGTGGCCCCTGCGCCGGTGTATGCACCCCAGCCCGTCTATGTGGCGCCTCCCCCTGTGTATGCGCCCCAGCCGGTCTATGTGGCACCTCCACCTCCCGCCGTGGTCTACCGCCCCGCACCGGTCTACCGCCCAGCGCCCGTGTACTACGGCCCACCTCCCGGCCGCTACTACCGCCACCATCGCCACGACCGCGATTACTACCGCTATTGAGCAGCCGCGCTGCGCTAGCAACCATGCCCTGGCTCGCCAGGGCTTTTTTATGTGCGCTGGCCAAGGCCTCCAAGCGCTGCGCTGTCGCTTGGGCTGTGCGCTGGAAGGCCGAATGCTCGGATAATCCACAGCTGTTGTCCGTTGTGGAAGCTGAGATGAAAACTGTTTTTGTACTGAACGGCCCGAACCTGAACCTGCTGGGTCTGCGCGAGCCCACCATCTATGGTGCCCACACCTTGGCCGATGTCGAGCAGCTCTGCACCCAGGCGGCTGCGCGCAACCAGCTGGCGCTGCGTTTTCACCAGAGCAACCATGAGGGTGCGCTGATCGACTGGCTGCACGAGGCGGGCCAGCTGCAGCGCGAAGGCCAACTGGCCGGCGTGGTGCTCAATGCCGCCGCCTACACCCACACCAGCGTGGCCTTGATGGATGCGATCAAGGGTGCGGCGCTGCCGGTGATCGAGCTGCACATCAGCAATGTGCATGCCCGCGAGGCCTTCCGCCACCATTCCTATATTGCCCCCGTCGCCAAGGCCGTCATCTGCGGCCTGGGTGTGCAGGGTTACAGCATTGCGATCGATGCCGTGGCCCAGGTGCTGCTGGCACCCGCTGCCTGAGGCTTGCGATGTCGGATGTTCTAGACAGCAGCGCGGCGGGCTTGCCGCCCTTGCCGCCCTTGCCGGCGCTGTACCAGCGCTTGCTGGCCCAGGCGACACGGCGGACCACCCAGCATGAGGGCCAGACCCTGGTCTGGCATACCTGGGGCGAGCGCCGCCCCGGCAGGCTGCCCCTGGTGATGCTGCATGGCGGCAGTGGCAGCTGGACCCACTGGATCCGCAATATCGATGCGCTGCTGGCCCAAGGCTATGAGCTCTGGCTGCCCGATCTGCCGGGTTTTGGCGATTCCGACCCGCCAGCGCAGGGCGCCGATGCCGATGCGATGCTGGCGCCTTTGCATGCCGGCATGGCGCAGCTGGATCTGCTGCCTTGTCAGCTGATGGGTTTCTCGTTCGGTGGCATGACCGCGGCCATGCTGACCGCCGCCTACCCGCAGGCGGTCGAGCGCCTGGTCTTGGTCGGCGCCCCGGCCATGGGGGTGGTGCCGGAGAAGCAGTTCAGCTTGAAGGGCTGGCGCCATCTGCGCGACCCGGCCGAGCAGCTGGAGATGCACCGCTACAACCTGGGCGCGCTGATGCTCTGGGATGCCACCAAGATCGACGACCAGGCCCTGGCCTTGCACCAGCACAATGTGCTGCGCGATCGCCTGCCACGCCGGCGCCTGGCCAACACCGATATCCTGGCGCAGTCGCTGCCGCAGATCGCCTGCCCGGTCGCTGCGATCTATGGCGCTTATGACGCCCTGTACAAAAGCTATATGCCCGCGCTGGAACACCAATACCGTGCGGTCACCCCCCATCTGCAGGCCTTTGTGCGGTTGCCTGACAGCGGCCATTGGGTGCAGTACGAGCAGCCCGAGGCCTTTATGGCGGCGCTGCTGCCGCTGCTTTCTTCCTGATTGATTCACCTGGAACCGGCTGGCAGCGCAAGACGCGAGCGGCCCTAGAACTATGACGACCTCCACCACCTTCCGTCCCGTGATCGCCATCCATGGCGGTGCCGGCACCATCACCCGCGCCTCCATCACCCCCGCGCAACAGCAGGCCTACCGCGATGCCTTGCGCGATGTGCTGCAAGGCGCGCAGCAAAAACTGGCGGCAGGCGCGCCTGCCGAAGAAGTGGCCGTGGAGGCCGTGCGTTTGCTGGAAGAATGCCCGTTGTTCAACGCCGGGCGCGGCGCCGTGTTCACGGCTGACGCCACGCATGAGATGGATGCCTGTGTAATGCGCGGGCGCGATCTGGCCTGTGGATCGCTCGCCGGTGTCAGCACCGTGCGCAACCCGGTGCGCGCGGCCCTGGCGCTGATGGAGGCGGGCGGGCCGGTTTTCATGATTGGCGAGGCCGCCGAGCGCTTTGCCCAGGCCCAGGGCTGCGAGATGGTGGCGCGCGACTGGTTCTCGACCGAGCAGCGCCTGACCCAGCTGCGCACCGTGCAGGCGGCAGCGCTGGCATCGGGCCGTGAGCAGGTGGCGCTTGACCACACCGCCCAAAGCCAGACCCAGGCCGCGCCGCTGGATGAGCGCAAGAAGATGGGCACCGTCGGCGCCGTGGTGCTGGATGTGCATGGCCAGCTGGCTGCTGCCACCTCGACCGGCGGCCTGACCAACAAGAAGCCCGGCCGTGTCGGCGACTCGCCCGTGGTGGGTGCAGGCACCTATGCCAAGCATGGCGTGGTGGCTGTCTCCTGCACCGGCGTGGGCGAGGCCTTTATCCGGGGCTCGGCCGCCCACACGGTGGCGGCGCGCATCGAGCTGCTGGGCGAGTCGGTGGACCAGGCCACGGCCGAGGTGATCCACCGCGTGCTGCCACCGCTGGGTGGCGATGGCGGCCTGATTGCCGTGGGCGCCGACGGTGAGGTCTCGCTGTGCTTCAACTCCGAAGGCATGTACCGGGGCCAGATCGGCATCGACGGCGAGGCGCTGGTGGCCATTTATGCCAACGAGGCATTGGCACCGGCTTGATGGCGCATTGCTGAGCCCGGCCACCACAAACAGGCCCGACCCTGACCCGCCTGGAGTGGCTTGCCTGCAACGGGGCAAGCCACCGCACCACAGTGGTGCGCGCTGCTGCGGATATTGCGTAGGTGAAAACCATAGGAGGTTTTGCATCCAAACCCCATCCCCGGCTTTCTACAATTGCTAGCACTGTCACCCAGGTGAAAGTGTAAGCCCCAGTGTTCTTGCTATCACGGGGATTTTTCTCAAGGATTTGTCCCAACCCGGGTGCCTGTCCTGCATTACGGCTCGTGCCTTCTTCTCGAAGACCAGCACTGCCCCTTCTACCTATGTCCAACCCCAGTTCTCCTCCCGTGCACGATGACCTGACGCCGCCCGTTTTGCAGGTGCGGGATCTGTCCGTGAGCTTCAAGACCGAGCAGGGGCGGGTGCAGGTGGTCAAGAACCTGAACCTCGATGTCTATGCCGGCCAGACCCTGGCGGTGGTGGGCGAGTCGGGCTCGGGAAAGTCGGTTACGTCGCTGGCGCTGATGCGGCTGGTGGAAACCGGTGGCGGCCAGATCGACAGCGGCTCGATGCTGCTGCGCGGCCGCCATGCCGGCACCATCGACCTGGCCAAGGCCACGCCAGCGCAGATGCGCCAGGTGCGCGGGGCCGATATGGCCATGGTGTTTCAGGAGCCGATGACCTCGCTAAACCCGGTGTTCACCGTGGGCGAGCAGATTGCCGAATCGATTCGGCTGCACCAGGGCAAGTCGAACAGCGCCGCCATGGCCGAGGCGCTGCGCATGATGGAGCTGGTGCGCATTCCGGAGGCGCGCAATGTGCTCACGCGCCACCCGCACCAGCTGTCGGGCGGCATGCGCCAGCGCGTGATGATTGCGATGGCTCTGTCCTGCAAGCCCTCGCTGCTGATTGCCGATGAGCCGACGACGGCGCTGGATGTGACCATCCAGGCCCAGATTCTGGCGCTGGTGCAGGAGCTGCAGCGCGAGATGTCGATGGGCGTGATCTTCATCACCCACGACATGGGCGTGGTGGCCGAGGTGGCCGACCGCGTGCTGGTGATGTACCGTGGCGACAAGGTGGAAGAGCAGAACTGCGTGCAGCTGTTTGCCAACCCGCAGCAGACCTACACCCGCAACCTGCTGGCCGCCGTGCCGCAGCTGGGCGCCATGCGCGGCAAGGATCTGCCCGAGCGCTTCAGCCTGCTGGGCCAGAGCACGCAAGCCGAGGCGCCCGCAGCCCAGCCATCGACCGTGCAAGCGGGCGAGCCGGTGCTGAAGGTCAACAAGCTGGTCACGCGCTTTCCGATCAAGGAAGGCCTGTTTGGCGGCGTCAAGCGCCAGGTCTATGCAGTCGAGCAGGTGAGCCTGAGCCTGCAGCCGGGCGAGACCCTGGCTGTGGTCGGCGAATCCGGTTGCGGCAAGTCCACCACGGGCCGTGCGCTGGCCCGTTTGATCGATTTCCAGTCCGGCGATGTGCAAGTGGCCGGGCGCGATATTGCCAAGCTGCAAGGCGCACAGCTGCAAGCGCTGCGCCGCGATATCCAGTTCATCTTCCAGGACCCGTTTGCCTCGCTCGACCCTCGACTGACGGTGGGCTACAGCATTCTGGAGCCCATGCTGATCCACAAGCTGCTGCCGCGCGAGCAGGCCGAGAAAAAGGTGGAGTGGCTGCTGGAGAAGGTGGGCCTGCCACCGGCTGCCGCCAACCGCTATCCGCATGAGTTCTCGGGCGGCCAGCGCCAGCGCATTGCCATTGCCCGTGCACTGGCCTTGAACCCCAAGGTGGTGATTGCCGACGAGGCCGTCTCCGCCCTTGATGTGTCGATCCGCGCGCAGATCATCAACCTGATGATGGACCTGCAGCAGGAGTTCGGCATCGCCTTTCTGTTCATCTCGCATGACATGGCCGTGGTCGAGCGTGTCAGCCACCGCGTGGCCGTCATGTACCTGGGCCAGATCGTCGAGATCGGTCCGCGCCGCGCGGTGTTCGAGAACCCGCAGCACCCCTATACCAAGCGCCTGATGGCGGCCGTGCCGATTGCCGACCCCACGCAGCGCCGCCAGCACACCTTGAATGTGGCCGAGATCCCTAGCCCCGTGCGCGGCGTGGATGACCCGCCACGCGTGCTGCCGATGCGCGAGGTGGGCCCGGGCCACTGGGTGGCGCAGGAGATGCCCCAGCCTGCGGTGCCTGCAGGCGAGGTGCAGGATCTGCAGCCGGCTTGAGCCTGCGCAGGGTGCCTGGGTGCGTAATGCCAAGAATGTAGTGGGTCTGGCCGCCGCCGTGGTGGGCCAGCCGATGCAAAACCTGAAGAGGAGAGTTGATATGCAACGACGTTTGACTTCGATCGCCGCAGCCATGCTGATGGCGGGCTCGGCTTTGCCGGCGTTTGCCGCCAAGGATGTGACGGTGGCCGTGTACTCGTCTTTCACGACGACGGACCCCTATGACGCCAATGACACCGTGTCGCAAGCGATGGCCAAGTCCTTCTACGAAGGCTTGTACAGCTTCGACAAGGACATGAAGATGATCCCCGTGCTGGCCACCGGCTACGACGTGAGCAAGGACGGTCTGGTCTACACCTTCAAGCTGCGCAGCGGCGTGAAGTTCCATGACGGCACCCCCTTCAATGCCGAAGCGGTGAAGGCCAACTTTGACCGCGTGACCAACCCCGACAACAAGCTCAAGCGCTACAACCTGTACAAGAACATCGCCAAGACTGAGGCGGTGGACGAGCACACCGTCAAGTTCACGCTCAAAGAGCAGTTTGCGCCTTTCGTCAACTCGCTGGCCCACCCCTCGGGCGTGATCATCTCGCCCGCTGCGCTCAAGCAGTATGGCAAGGACATTGCCCAGCACCCCGTGGGCACCGGCCCCTTCAAGTTCGTCGAGTGGAAGCCTTCCGACTATGTGAAGGTCAGCAAGTTTGACGGCTACTGGCAGCAAGGCCTGCCCAAGGTGGATTCGATCACCTGGCGCCCGGTGGTGGACAACAACACCCGTTCGTCGATGATGCAGACCGGTGAGGCGCAGTTCGCTTTCAGTGTGCCGCCCGAAGCAGTTGAAAACCTCAAGAAGAATGCCAACCTCGACATCGTGGTGGCGCCTTCGATCATTGCGCGCTACATCTCGCTGAACACCACGCAAAAGCCTTTCGACAATCCGAAGGTGCGTGAGGCGCTGAACTACGCCATCAACAAGGAAGCACTGGCCAAGGTGGCATTTGCCGGCTACGCCATCCCCTCCGAAGGCGTGCTGCCCAAGGGCGTTGAATTTGCCACCAAGCTGGGCCCCTGGCCCTACGATCCAGCCAAGGCCAAGGCCTTGCTGAAGGAAGCGGGCTACCCCAATGGCTTTGAGAGCACCCTGTGGTCGGCCTACAACCACTCGACGGCCCAGAAGGTCATCCAGTTTGCCCAGCAGCAACTGGCCCAGGTGGGAGTGAAGGTGACGGTGCGTGCGCTGGAAGCAGGCCAGCGCGTGGCTGAAGTGGAATCGGTGCAGGACCCAGCGAAGGCTGCCGTGCGCATGTACTACGTGGGCTGGTCCTCGTCCACCGGCGAAGCCGACTGGGCCATGCGCCCACTGCTGGCCGGTGAAAGCCAGCCTCCACGCGGCTTCAACACCGCCTACTACAACAATGCCGAAGTCAATGCCGACATTGCCAAGGCGCTGGTGACCACCGATGCGGCCGAGCGCGGCAAGATCTACGCAGATGCCCAGCAAAAGATCTGGAAGGATGCGCCCTGGATCTTCCTGAACACCGAGCAGCTGGTGTCGGCCAAGTCCAAGAAGCTGACGGGCTTCTACGTGATCCCGGACGGCAACTTCAATTTCACCGACGTCGACCTGAAGTAATCCATGTATCGCTACCTGCTCAAACGCTTGCTCGGGCTGATACCCACACTGCTCATCGTGGGCGTGCTGGTTTTTGGCTTTGTGCACATGCTGCCCGGTGACCCCGCGCGCCTGGCTGCTGGCCCCGAAGCTGGCCCGGAGACGATCGAACTGGTCCGCAAGGACCTGGGGCTGGACCTGCCCATGCACCAGCAGTTCATCCGTTACTTCAGCAATGCGTTGCAGGGCGATTTTGGAAAATCCATCCGGACGAAGCGCCCGGTCTCGCAAGAGATTGCCGAGCGCTTTGGCCCGACCTTCTGGCTCACCGTCGTGGCCATGGCCTGGTCGGTGGTGCTGGGTATGTTCCTGGGCATTGTCTCGGCCGTCTGGCGCAATCAGTGGCCCGATCGCCTGGGCATGACCCTGGCGGTGTCGGGCATCTCCTTCCCATCGTTTGCGCTGGGCATGCTGCTGATGCAGTATTTCTCGGTCAAGCTCGGCTGGCTGCCCACCGTGGGCGCCGACAGCTGGAAGCACTATGTGCTGCCGTCGCTGACCCTGGGTGCGGCCGTGGCGGCAGTGATGGCGCGCTTTACCCGCAGCTCCTTCATCGACATCCTCAAAGAGGACTATGTGCGCACCGCGCGCGCCAAGGGCTTGAAGGAGACCGTGGTTGTTATCAAGCACGGCCTGCGCAATGCGATGATTCCGGTGGTGACCATGATGGGTCTGCAGTTCGGCTTCCTGCTGGGCGGCTCCATCGTTGTCGAGGTGGTGTTCAACTGGCCGGGCATGGGCCGCTTGCTGGTCGACGCGGTCGAGATGCGCGACTACCCCATCATCCAGGCCCTGGTGCTGCTGTTCTCGCTGGAATTCATCCTGATCAATCTGGTGGTCGACCTGCTCTATGCCTGGATCAACCCCACCATCCGTTATCGCTAAGCAGGTGCTTTGGCCATGAATACTCCGAACGCTCCTGAATCTGCCGATCGCCCTGTGGCGGCGGCCTCCGCTGCTGGCGCTGCTGCGCCATCCCTGCCCGCCAACCTGGCCGCGTCGACGCGCATGCGCACGCCGATGGCCGAGTTCTGGCGCAAGTTCAAGCGCCAGAAGCTGGCCTTGTTGGCCGGCGTCTTCATCATCGCGCTGGTGCTGGTCGCCATCCTGGCGCCCTGGATCGTGCCCTACGATGCCGAGAACTTCTTTGACTACGACGCGCTGAACTCGCCCCCCACCGCCAAGCACTGGTTTGGCGTCGATTCGCTGGGCCGCGACATCTTCAGCCGCATCCTGGTGGGTGCGCGCATCTCGCTGGCTGCGGGCTTTGTGTCGGTGGCCATTGGTGCGGTGATCGGCGCCATCCTGGGCCTGCTGGCCGGCTACTACGAAGGCTGGTGGGACCGCAGCGTGATGCGCATGTCCGATGTGCTGTTTGCCTTCCCCGGCATCCTGCTGGCCATCGGTATCGTCGCCATCCTGGGCAACGGCATGATCAATGTGATCATGGCGGTGGCCGTGTTCAGCGTGCCGGCCTTTGCCCGCCTGGTGCGCGGCAATGTGCTGGCGCTCAAGCAGCAGACCTATATCGAGGCGGTACGCTCCATTGGCGCGCCTGACCGGGTCATCATGCTGCGCCACCTGCTGCCGGGCACCGTGTCTTCCGTGGTGGTCTACCTGACCATGCGTATCGGCACCTCGATCATCACCGCTGCCAGCCTGTCCTTTCTGGGCATGGGCGCACAGCCACCGACGCCGGAGTGGGGCGCCATGCTGAACGAGGCGCGCAGCGATATGCTCAACGCCCCGCATGTGGCCCTGTTCCCGAGCCTGGCGATCTTTGTGACGGTGCTGGCCTTCAACCTGCTGGGCGATGGCCTGCGCGACGCGCTGGACCCCAAGCTGGACAACTGATCATCGGTACCTGGCTAGAGCTGCTAGCCAGCTGCCATGATGAAACGGCAAGCGCCTTCCAGGCCCTTGCCGTTTTTTCTTGGACGATCCCGCTCCAAGGCGGCTCAGCCAGCCGCTTTCTGCAGGCGTTTGAGGAACACCGTGAGCTCCTTGACCGTCTGCGTGTCCCCCTGCTGCTCTGCCACCTGTAGGCCTTGCTGCCAGCTGGCCTGGGCTTGTGCACGGGCGTCCGTTGCGCCCGATTCCAGCTGGGCCTTGCCCAGCAGCTTCCAGGCCGCCGAATACTGCGGGTTCTGCGCGACGGCCTGCGCCAGGTGCAGCGCGGCGGCCGCATAGTCTTCTTCCTTCAAGCAGGCCTGGCCCAGGCCAAAGCGCAGCACGGCGCTGTCCTGTCCCTTGGCCAGCAGTTTTTCCAATCCTTCGCGCATGCGCTCTCCTTTGTGGTGCGCCCAGCATAGTGCGAGGCCTTTGTCCGTAAGGTCTGTGCGCATAAAAAAAGACGCTCCGAGGAGCGTCCTGTGCGGGGGCGTGGGTTGCCTCAGCGCTTTTTCTTCGTGGTGCTGGTGCTGCGCTTGGAGGGGGCCTTCTGGGTCGCTGTCTGGCGCACCGCCGGCCTTTTGGCATTGCTGCTGCGGCTGCCGCGCGCCGCCTGGCCGCCGCGCGCTGCTGGTGCAGCACCTACGCGCACGGGCATATACAGCACCACCTGGTGGCCCACCTTGAAGGCGCTCTTGACGCCGACATCGTTCCAGTCAGCCACCTGTGCGGCGGTGACCCGGTAGCGCTGGGCCACGCGGGCGACGGTATCGCCCTTGCGGGCCTTGACGGTCGTGCGGCGGGTGACCACTTCCGGGGTCAGCGCGATGTGGGCGTTGTCGGCCAGGTGGCTGGAGACGTCCTGCTTGACGGCGGCCGAGCGCGGCACCATCAGCGCCGAGCCACCTTTGACCATCATGCGCGGCGGAATGTTGTTGACCGCGCGCAGGTCGTTCTCGCTCATGCCGACCATACCGGCGGCGGTGGCCACGGTCATGGTGCTGGGCACGGTCCACACGGTCCAGCTGGCGTACTGGCCTTTCTCATGGGCCTGCAGGTTGCGGCGGAAGACATTGGCGTTGTCCCAGGGCAGCAGTACCTGCGGTGTGCCGGCCTTGAAGATCACCGGGCGGTTGAACGAGGGGTTGAGCGACTTGAGCTCATCCATCGTGACGCCGGCCATCTCGGCCACCTGGGCGGTGTCGATATCGCGGTCCAGGGTCACGGCCTGGAAGTAAGGGTGGTTCTCGATCAGCGGCAACTCGGCCTGGAAGCGCTCGGGGTGGGCGATGATGTTCTTGACCGCCTGCAGCTTGGGCACGTAGTTGCGCGTCTCATCGGGCATGCTCAGGTCGGTGTAGGCGCCGCCCAGGCCTTGCTTCTGGTTGCGGGCAATGGCGCGGCCCACACTGCCTTCGCCCCAGTTGTAGGCTGCCAGTGCCAGGTGCCAGTCGCCAAACATGTTGTAGAGCTTTTGCAGGTAGTCCAGTGCCGCGCGGGTCGAGGCCAGCACATCGCGGCGGTCGTCGCGGAACATGTTCTGCTTCAGATCGAAATAGGTGCCGGTGGCGGGCATGAACTGCCACATGCCGGCCGCCTTGGCGCTGGAGACCGCCTGCGGGTTGTAGGCGCTCTCGATATAGGGCAGCAGGGCCAGCTCGGTCGGCATGCCCCGGCGCTCGAGCTCCTCGACGATATGGAACATGTACTTGGAGGAGCGCGCGGTCATGCGCTGGATGTAATCGGGGCGCGTGGAGTACCACTGCTCCTGGTTGCTGACCAGGTCGTTCTCCAGATCGGGCATTGCAAAGCCACGGCGTATGCGGTCCCAGAGGTCATCGGGCACGGCCAGGCTGGTGACGGCGCCATTGCCCTGCAGGCTGGCCGCATTGATGGGGCTCAAGGGGCCGCTGGGGTAGCTGGGGGTGTGCGGTACCGAGCTGGTCTTGGTGGCATCGTCTGCATTGGCGGTGGGGGGGCCGCCGGTTTCGGTCATGGCGCAGCCCGTCAGGGCGAGTAGGGCGCTCAGGCTCCACAGGTACAGATACTTCATCAGAATTGGTTCTTCCAGCGACGCAGCGCGGCAAAAACGGCGACCGGGTCGCTGCCAGGGGTGGAGGGATCAAACTGCTGCGCAGCGCGGGCCACGGGGGCCAGGCTGCAGCGCAGGAAAGGGTTGATGCGCAGCTCGTTGCCAAGTTGCGCAGGCAAGGTCGGCTCGCCCCGCTCGCGCAACTGCTCGCAGTGCGCCAGGTAATGGGCGATGTCCTGGTTGTCGGGCTCTACCGCCTGCGCAAAGCGCAGGTTGGAGAGCGTGTACTCATGGGCGGCGCAGACCCGCGTGTTGGCGGGCAGCGCAGCCAGCGCCGACAGTGATGCATGCATCTGCGCGGGCGTGCCTTCAAAAAGGCGGCCGCAGCCGCCTGAGAACAAGGTGTCGCCACAGAACAGCAGTGGCTGCCCGGCTACATCGGCGCAGTAATAAGCGATATGCCCGGCGGTATGGCCGGGCACATCGATCACCTGCCACGGCAGGCCCAACAGATCCAGCTTGTCACCACCCCGCATGGGCTGGCAAGGCTGGGGGATGTCCTCGGTGGCGGGGCCGTAGACCGGGGCGCCGGTGGCCTCGCGCAGCTCAGCCACGCCGCCCGTATGGTCGCCGTGGTGGTGGGTCACTACAATGGCTTGCAGCTGCAGATCGAGGCGGCGCAGCGCGTCAAGCGCGGGCGCGGCCTGGCCTGGGTCGACGACCAGCGCGTGCTGTCCGTCGTGCAGCAGCCAGATGTAGTTGTCGTTGAAAGCGGGCAGAGGTAACAGATGCATGAATGACCAAATTATAGGCACGCAAAATTGGTGGCAGACGCCGCTGGGCAGCTACATGCTGTCCTGGGAGCAAACATGTTACGACGATGCCGTGGCCGATATTTTTGGCTTCCATAGCCTGCAGATCGGGCTTTTCCCGCTGCAGGGGCTGCGCAACAATCGCACGCCCCACCGCTGGCTGGCGCTTGACTCGACAGAGCAGGCCCTGCAGTGGCAGCAAAGCCGGCTGGCAGATGTACAGAGCTTTGCGCCGCCTTTACAAAGCGATGTGGGCCTGCCTGCAACGCCCGCGGAGGCCGTCACTGCCAGCCTGCTCTGTGATGCCCATGCGCTGCCGTTCGGCCCCGATACCTTGGACCTGGTGCTGCTGCCCCATACCCTGGAGCTGAGCGCTGACCCGCATGCGGTGCTGCGCGAGGTGGCGCGGGTGATGGTGCCTGAAGGCCGGGTGCTGATCAGCGGCATCAACCCGGCCAGCCTCTGGGGCATGCACACCTGGGCCCGGCGCATTCCTGGCCTGCAAAAGCTGCCGCCCATGCCCGATGACCGCAACCTGATCGGCTACGGGCGTTTGCGCGACTGGCTCAAGCTGCTGGGGCTGGAGCTGCAAAGCGCCAGCTTTGGCTGCTTTCGCCCTGCGATGCGCAGCGACAGCTGGCTGAGCCGCTGGGAATGGATGGACCGGGTAGGACCCACGGCCTGGCCGGTGCTGGGTGGCGTGTATTTTGCCGAAGCAGTGAAAAAAGTCCCCAGCATGCACAAGCTGGCTGCGCCCTGGAGGGCGCCAGCCCCCAGCGGCGTTGCGCGCCCTGCGGTGGCCGCCCGCGAGCGGCTGACCGAGACCCAGCGCAGCGCCGAATAGCGCGTCAGCACCAAGCCGCGCCCTGCCCATGTGGGAGCGCAAACCGCCCGCAAATGCGCTTATAGTGGCCCCCTGTAATCGTGGCAAGTGCCAAGGAGTGGTTGTGAACCAAGTGGTGATTTATACGGACGGTGCCTGCAAGGGCAACCCTGGCCCAGGCGGCTGGGGCGCTTTGCTCAGCGCTGGCACAGCGCAGAAGGAGCTGTTCGGTGGCGAGCTGGGCACCACCAACAACCGCATGGAACTGATGGCGGTGATCCAGGCGCTCGAAGCCCTGAAGCGCCCCTGCGACGTGCAGCTGTATCTGGACAGCCAGTACGTGCGCAAAGGCATCACCGAATGGATCACCGGCTGGAAGGCCAAGGGTTGGCGCACGGCGAGCAAGGAGCCCGTCAAGAACGTGGACCTCTGGCAGCGCCTGGATGCGCTGGTGCACGGTGGAGAGCACCGCATCACCTGGCACTGGGTCAAGGGCCATGCCGGCGATCCTGGCAATGAGCGCGCTGATGCGCTGGCCAACCGGGGCGTGGCCATGGCGCTGGGCCGGGGCTGAGCCCTTTTAGCATTACAAGCAGGGAGAACGAGCGATGGGACGCATCATGCGCATTCTGGCCGTGGTTGGTGTATTGGCCGCTTTGTACGTGGCCTACAGCTACGGCGTTTTTTAGACAGGTCGTTCGACCTGCGGCCCACCGCGATGCGCAAAGCGTGGGCCGGGGTGTCGCATAACTACTGCGTAATTACTCAGACGCAGCAATGCGGCGCAGCGCATTGCTGTCGCGCACCGTCAGCCCCGAAGGCTCGATGCGGATGGACGATTCGCGCTCCATCGATTTGAGTTCCTGGTTCACGCGCTGGCGCGAGGCGCCGAGTAGCTGGGCCAGCTCTTCCTGGGCCAGTTGCAGGCCGATGCGGGTTTCGCTGCTTTCCTTGCCGGGCACGCCGTAGCTGCGCGAGAGGTGCAGCAGCTGCTTGGCCAGCCGTGCGCGCAGTGGCAGGGTGTTGAGGTCTTCCACCATGCCGTAGAGGCTGCGGATGCGGCGCGCATGCATGCGCGCCAGCGCCTGGTAGAACTCCACATGGGTCTGCAGAATGCGCTGGAAATCCGCCTTGCTGACGCACACCAGGGTGGTCTCGCCATGGGCATAGACATCATGGGTGCGTGTGTCGTCGTCGAACAGGCCGACATCGCCAAACCAGGTGCCTGGCTCGACATAGGTCAGGGTGATCTGCTTGCCGGTCAGCGACGCCGAGCTGACGCGGGCGGAACCCCGGGCCACGGACACCCACTCTTCGGGCTCATCGCCACGGGAGAAGATCAACCCGCCATCCTTGAAGCGCTTGACATAGGCGCAGCGCAGAATGTCATGGCGCAAAGTCGGCGAGAGGGTGCTGAACCAGCGCCCTGTGTTGATGGCTTCGCGCTCTTCGGGGGTCAGGATGGGATCGTCCATGGCATGTCGTCTCGGTGACTGGAATTATGAATTTTGTCGCTTGTGCGACGGTCATCACCGAATGTATAGCATTGCCGCCAAATTGTTAATTGTCACCCAAGCCTCTCAGGCGTCCGGCAATCCAAGTTGTCCGGTTTTGCAACCTGCGCAGCTGCAAAGAATGGGCGCTATATGCTCATTGGGTTTGCATATATAGCTATCAATTTGATATTTGGGTTTCCCCGGTGTGCGCGAATGACGAAGGGGTACTTCTTCAATGGTGAAGCTGGTCTTAAATGCTGGGGTATTGGGGCCCATGCTCCCAGCGCTTTCCCTCTTGTTTTCGCTGGCTTTTTCAGGCCGCCAGGCGCTTGCGCAGGCGCTGTTGCCAGACTTCGACCAGCACCACACCCAGGCCTGCGCAGCAGATCAAGGCCATGCCGGCGGCGGTCGCCGCATCGGGCAGCTGGCCAAAAATCAGCCAGCCCAAGGTGGTGGCAGAGACGATCTGCAGGTAGTTGAACGGCGCCAGCAAGGTGGCGCTGGTCCTGCTGTAGGCGGTGATCTGCAGCCAGTGGCCCACAAAGCCGCTGAGGCCGGTGGAAGCCAGCAGCAGCCATTGCCAGATGCTCAGATCCAGCTGCTTCCAGAAAAAGGGCAGCAGGGCGCTCAGCACCAGCGCGCCAAACAGGCCGCCGTAGAGGTTGCTGGTGAGCGGGTCATCCGCAGCCACGCGGCGCGTGCTGATCTGGAACAGCGCAAAGGTGCTGGCCGTCACCACGCCCCAGATGGCCCCTTCGGTAGATAACTGCCCGCCCGGACGGATGACCACCAGCATGCCGACAAAGCCGAGCACCACGCCTGCCCAGCGGTGCCAGCCCGGGCGCTCGCCCAGCAGCCAGGGCGCCAGCACCATCACCAGCAGCGGCGCCATGAAGTTCATCGCCGTGCCCTCGGCCAGCGGCACCATGCTCAGCACGTGGAAGAACAGCAAGGTGGTGGCAATCATCAGCACCGAGCGCTGGATCTGGCGCGACAGCGACTGCGTGCGAAACAGCCCCATGCCGCGTCTGGGCAGCACCAACACGCCCATCAGCACCACATGGCCCACATAGCGGAACCAGGCCACCATCAACACCGGCACCCCCGCCAGGACCAGCAACTTGCCGCTCGCATCAAGGCTAGAGAGAATCCACAGCCCGCAGACATGCAGGACGATACCGAGTTGGCTCATGAAAAGGCAGTTTTAGCGCAGCAGAGGCGGCCGATTGTAACCATGGGTTGACAATTTTTCAGTCGCTGTATGAATAGGCTGATTCAGTGGATCGCCATGGCATGCAGACGCAAAAAAGCCGATCGGAAGGCTCTCCTTCAGATCGGCGATAAAGCCCTGGCACTGGGTGGTGGGTGCCGGGCCGCAGCCGGAGGATGGAACCCAGCCTCCTGCTGTTCAAGCGCCTGGCAATCAGGCCGCTACGGTCTGCTGCATGGGCGTGGCTACCGCCTGGGCAATCTCGGCCTGCGCCTTGCTGATGGCGGCGGCGCGGGCTTCAGGGCCCATGGCCAGGCCTTCGGCACGGGCAAAGTGCACATCGGTGATGCCGATGAAGCCGAAGATGGTTTGCAGGTAGGTTTCCTGGTGCTCCATCGCACGGCCGCCTTCGCTGGTCGAGTAGATGCCGCCACGCGATTCCACCACGATCACCTTCTTGCCACCGGCCAGGCCTTCTGGGCCGTTGGCGGTGTAGCGGAAGGTGCGGCCGCCTTGCAGCACACGGTCGATCCAGCTGCGCAGCTGGGTGGGGATGCTGAAGTTGTAGAAAGGCGCGCCAATGACCAGCACGTCGGCTTCGAGCAACTGGCTCACCAAGGTTTCGGAGATGGCATTTTGCACACGCTCTGCTTCGGTCTTGGCCTCCTGGCCGGTGCGGAAGCCCAGCGCGTCGGCACCCAGATGGGGTGGTGTGTTGACGGCCAGGTCCAGGTATTGCACCTGGGTGTTGGGATGCACGGCGACCCAGGCCTTGACGGCTTCGGCGCTGAGTTGGCGGGAGACGGAGTTGGCGCCCAGGATGGACGAATCGATATGCAGCAGTTTCATGGTCAGTCCTTCAAACAGGTGACGGCTTTTGCTGCACTCGCAGCATTTTTGCCAATGGACGAATTCTGTCACTCTGAGCGGGCTGGATTAAGGGGTGGGGGTGGGTTGGATTGTTCTATTTTTAGAACTATGATGGGCAGACTTTTTTGCTGCCTCTCTGCCCGCGCAGACCGCGCCCACGCTGCCTCTGACCATGAAATACGACCTCAACGACATGTACTACTTTGCCGAAGTGGTCGAGCGCGGCGGCTTTGCTGCGGCAGGCCGCGCGCTGGGGGTGCCCAAGTCGCGGCTGTCGCGCCGCATTGCCGATCTGGAGGCGCAACTGGGTGTGCGGCTGCTGCAGCGCACGACGCGCAGGCTGTCGTTGACGGATGCCGGTGAGACCTTCTTGCGCCATGCCCAGACGGCCCGCGAGGCGGCACAGAATGCCCAGGCCGAGATGGAGCAGACCCAACGCGAGCCCTCGGGCACGGTGCGGGTGTCCTGCCCGGTGACCCTGGCCCAGGGCGCGGTGGGCAAGCTGCTGCCGGCGTTTTTGCGCACCTATGCCAAGGTGCGCATTGAGATGCTGGTGACCAACCGCACCATCAACCTGATCGAGGAGGGTATTGATGTGGCGCTGCGGGTGCGCGCCAACCTCAATGACAGCGGGAGCCTGGTCGTCAAGCGCCTGGGCATGACGCGCCAGCGCCTGGTGGCCAGCCCCGAGCTGCTGGCTGTGCACGGCGTGCCGCAGACCCCGCAAGACCTGGGCAGCAAGATACCCACCATGTCGCTGACCAGCGCCGATGGCAACAGCACCTTGCAGCTGGTGGGCCCCGAAGGTGAGCATGTGACCATCCACCACCAGGCGCGTTATGTGGCCGATGACCTGGTGACCCTGAAATACGCGGTGCTCGACGGTATCGGCGCCTGCTGGATGCCCGCCGCCATGGTGCGCGATGAGGTGGCCAATGGCGATCTGGTTGAGCTGCTGGCGGGCTGGAGCATCCCCGAAGGCATTCTGCATGCGGCCTTTGTATCGCGCCGCAATATGGCGCCGGCGCAGCGGGCGTTTCTGGACTTCATGGGCGAGAACCTGCCGCTGCAGCGCATCGGCCAAACCGATGGAACCTAAGGACCCTCTGCAAAACTCCCTGCCGTGGTCTGAACGCGGACTCGGGCGATCCGCTGCGTTGTCTTCCTTGTCAATAGCTCGCTATTGACTGCAAAAGACGCCTTGCGGCTCATCCCGATCCGCGTCCATCCCGCTGGGCGAGGGTTTTGCATAGCATCCTGAGTCGACAACATTCTCTAGATATTATTTTTGGAAATAACAATACTCAAAAATAGTCGTTGTTGATCTAAGAGCCTGCTTTGACAATGCATGCATGTCCGGTGCCTGTCTTGTCACGATCAACCCCTCCACCCCGCCACGCCATGCGGCCATTGTGGCCGCACAGCGCAATGGCCAGCGGCCTGTGCTGCCGGGCTGGCGCGGTGAAGCCGAGACGGGCGCGCCGGTCTCGGTGGTGATCGTGCCGGGCTGGCGCAACTCCGGCCCCGGTCACTGGCAAAGCCTCTGGGCCGAGCGCATTGCCGGTGCCTTGCGCGTGGAGCAGGAGGACTGGCTGCAACCCCACCGCAGCCCCTGGGTGGCGAGTGTGGAGCGGGCCATTGCGGCGGCCCCGCACCCGGTCATCCTGGTGGCCCATTCGCTGGGCTGCATTGCCAGCGTGCATGCGATTGAGCAATTGCGCGACAAGCAAGCAGACCACATTGCCGGTGCCCTGTTTGTGGCGCCGGCCGATCCAGAGCGCCGCGCGCTGTTTGAAGACTTCACGCCCGTGCCCGCCAACCCGCTGCCCTTTGCCAGCATTGTGGCGGCCAGCAGCAATGATCCCTATTGCCCCATCCGCATGGCCAGCGCCTATGCCAAAAGCTGGGGCAGCACCTTTGTGCGCGTGCCCTCGGCCGGCCATATCAATGTGGAATCGGGCCATGGCGAATGGCCGCTCGGCTGGGCCTTGCTGGGCGCGCTGGCGGCCTTGGCACCGGTGCAGGCGCAAGCCGCCTGATTCGCTGTTTCCCAACCTCTCTCGCGTCGATTCCTGCCAGGTCTGCACAGACCGTGCACGCGGTCTTGGCGATTCCTGCATATTTGCTGCGGGCAAAAAAATGCCAGCAACGAATGCTGGCCAAGGAGGGGTTCGGTTGAATCAATAGGCTTATATTGCCTTAAATTGAGCGCCTCAATGTCGGTAATTTGTATGTGTTAGTGACGTTCATCAAGGCAGCTGTTACACCCCGAGGGTCGGTCAGGCTCAGAGGCGCTTCTTGGCTGCGTCGGCTGCATCCTTCAAGGTCTCCTTCACATCACCGGCCTTCTTCTGAATTTCGCCTTCTGTTTCCAGCGCCTTGCCCTTGGCAATCTGGCTGGGGCTGTTGATGGCCTTGCCGAGACCCGCTTGTGCTTCGCCTGCGAGGTCCTTGATCTTGCCTACGACTTGGTCCTTGTTCATGGTGTCACTCCTTGCGTGCTTGGTTAAGGTGTAGCCATTGTGCATAAGCGCTCTGAATGGGTTTGTCAGTGCAGCCTTGTGCTTGCTGTGCGGTATCGCCGACAACCGCAGCGCACGACAAAATTAATTACAACTTGGGCAGGGGTGACGGCGCATGGGCGGACCTTATTGCGAATGTTTGAGCGGGCTGTGCTCCTGCAGCGCGCGCTGGTATTCCGCCATGCCTTGTGATTCGCGCGCCAGGTAGCGCTCCACCGCCTGGGCAAAGCCGGCATGGGCCAGCCAATGGGCGCTGGGGGTGCGCACTGGCATGAGGGCGCGCGCCATCTTGTGCTCGCCCTGCGCGCCGCCTTCAAAGCACTGCAGGCCCTGGCGTATGCACCATTCGATGGGCTGGTAGTAGCAGGCCTCAAAGTGCAGGCAGTCCACCCGCTCCAGCGCACCCCAGTAGCGGCCATAGGCATGGCGTGGCCCGCTGCCTGGCGCATCAATGGCAATCAGGCTGGTGGCGATGGGGTGGCCCTCGCGTTCGGCGATGAAGAGCAGCCAGTTCTCTGCCATCTCGGTACGCATCGCGGCAAAGAAGGCCGGGGTCAGGTAGGGCGCGTTGCCATGCTCCAGATAGGTGCGCTCGTAGCACCGGTAGAAAAAGTCCCAATCCGCTGCGCTGATCTGGCTGCCGCAGGCATGGCGGAACGTGACGCCGGCCGTCTGCACCTTGCGCCTTTCCTGGCGAATCTTCTTGCGCTTGTCCTGCTGCAGCCCTGCCAGAAAATCATCAAAGTCGGCATAGGGCCCGGCATCGCCGGCCTGCGTAGCGTCGCGGTTGCGCCAGTGGAACTGCACGTTCTCGCGCTGCATCAGCGCAATGTCTTCTGCCGCCTGCAGATCGGCCGTAGCGCCAAACAGCAGGTGCAGTGACGAGATCTCCTGCTGCTCGCAAAACTGGGTGGCGGCATGCAGCAGGGGCGCACGAAAGCGGTCATCGGCCACCAGCAGGCGGCTGCCCGGCACGGGGGTAAAGGGCACGGCGATGACCGCCTTGGGGAAGTAATCCAGGCCATGCTCGGCATAGGCCCGCGCCCAGGCGAAGTCAAACACATACTCGCCGTAGGAATGGCTTTTGAGGTACATCGGGCAGGCGCCCACCAGCGCGTCGTCCTGCCACAGGCTCAGGTGGCAAGGCTGCCAGCCACTCTCCGCAGTGGCGCTGCCGCTGTCCTCCAGCGCCTGCAGATAGGCGTGGCGCATGAAGGGGGTGGGGCGCTGCTGCAGGGCCAGCAGCCCATCCCAGGCGGGGGCATCGAACTCCGCCATGCTGGGCAGAATGCGCAGCTCCAGGCTGGGGCCGGGGTGGGGTGCGGGCGTAGGGTCAGCGGGCAGCGAGGTCATGGCCCGATTGTGGTCTGCCTGCCGCGCCGCTGCAGGGGGCAGGTTATGCGGCTTGGCGCTGGCGGCTGTGCACCAGGTCCATCAGCGCGGTGATCTCCTCATCGGTGCTGGACCAGGAGGTGACAAAGCGCACCACCACCTCACCCGCCTGCAGCTGGGTGCCTGCCGGCACGCTGCTGGCATACCAGTCGGTGCAGCGCACGCCCTGGGCGCGCAGCTGTTCATACAGCGCGATGGGCATCAGCACAAACACTTCATTCGCCTGGGTGGGCCAGCTCAGGCGCACGCTGGGCGTGGCGGCCAGCGCGGCAGACAGCTTGGACGCCATCGCATTGGCATGGCGGGCCAGCTCCATCCAGTGGCCGCCCTCCAGCCAGGCGCAGAACTGCGCGCCGATGGTGCGGCTCTTGGAGACCAGCTGGCCACTGCGCTTGATGCGCAGCGAGAAGTTCTGGGCCAGCGCCTGGTCGAAGAACACGACCGCCTCGGCCATCAGCGCGCCGTTCTTGGAGGCGCCCAGGCTCAGCACATCGACTCCGGCGCGCCAGGTGATATCGCCGGGGTGGCACTGGAGCGCAGCGACGGCATTGGCCAGGCGCGCGCCATCCATGTGCACGCGCAGGCCAAGGGCATGCGCCTGGGTGGCCAGTGCAGCGATCTCCTGCGGCTGGTAGACGAGGCCGTTCTCAGTCACCTGGGAGATGCTCAGACCGCTGATCACCATGTTGTGGGGGGCGTCATGGGGGGTGCGTTCCACAAAGGCGGCCAGGTCTTCTGCGCTGATCTTGCCATTGTCCGTGGCCATCGGCAGCAGGCTGGCGCCGCCGGTAAACAAGGCCGGGGCGCTGTTCTCATCGACCGCGATATGGGCCATGTTGTGGCAGACCACGGCGTTCCAGGGTTGGGCGATGGTGGACAGCGCCAGGCAGTTGGCCGCCGTGCCGGTGGTGACGAAGAACACTTTCACAGGGGTGCCAAAGGCCTCGCCCAGCATCTGCTCGGCGCGCTGGCTCCATTCGTCGTTGCCGTAGGCGGACTGGATGCCGCTGGCGGCCTCCACCAGGGTTTGCAGGATGCGGGGGGACACGCCGGCTTGGTTGTCGCTGCCAAAGTTCATGGGACGCTGCAGGTAGTGGTGCAAAAGCCTGATTTTGCCTGCAAACCGCCTGCGCCCGCTGTCCCGGATTGGCGGGATTTGCGCGCCGCTGCGCAGGCCTGGGGCTTTGTAAGCTAGACTCTTTGGCTGCACCTGGCGCGGGCCCCGCCCGCTCTCTTTGTGGCCCTGGTGCGCTGCCCCCTTGCCATCGAGTCATCCATGTCCCATTTTTCCATCGCAAACGCCCAGCTGAACTTTGTTGTGGGTGATATGCCGGGCAATGCCCGCAAGATCATTGATGCTGCGGCCCAGGCGGCTGCCCAGGGCGTGCAGCTGTTGCTGACACCCGAGCTGGGCATTTGCGGCTATGCCGCCGAAGACCTGTTCCAGCGCCCCTCGTTCCTGGCGGCCTGCGATGCGGCGGTGGCCCAGGTGGTACAGGCGAGCACGCAGTGGCCGGATCTGACCATCGTGCTGGGCCACCCGCAGGCGGCGCAGCATGCCGCCCATGGCCGCTGCTACAACGCCGCCAGCGTAGTGCGCGCCGGCCAGGTGCTGGATTGCTACCGCAAGCAGCTGCTGCCCAATTACCGTGAATTTGACGAGACCCGCTACTTTGTCGAAGGCTCGCAGACCTGCGTGTTCGACGTGGCGGGCAGCCGCATTGGCCTGCTGATCTGTGAAGACGCCTGGGCCAGCCAGCCCGCGCGTGCGGCCAAGGCGGCGGGTGCGCAGCTGCTGGCTGTCATCAATGCCTCGCCGTTCCAGATGGACAAGCCCGGCCACCGCGAGGCCTTGCTGGCCGAGCGCTGCCGCGAAACCGGTTTGCCGCTGGTCTATGCCCACCTGGTGGGCGGGCAGGACGAGCTGGTGTTCGATGGCCATTCCTTCGCGCTGAATGCCGATGGCCAGGTGGCCGCCCGCGCGCCGGGTTTTGACGAACATCTGCTGTCGGTGCAGGTGGAGGCCACGGCCACCGGTCTGCAACTGTCCGGCCCCGTGGCTGCGCCCGGTGATACCAACCAGCAGCTGTGGCAGGCCTTGGTGGTGGCGGTGCGCGACTACCTGGGCAAGACCGGCTTCCCCGGTGCGGTGCTGGGCCTGTCCGGCGGTATCGATTCGGCGCTGGTGCTGGCGATTGCGGTCGATGCGCTGGGGGCCGACAAGGTCCGCACCGTGATGATGCCGTCGCCGTACACGGCCGACATCAGCTGGATCGATGCGCGCGAGATGGCCGAGCGCCTGTCGGTAGCCTATGAAGAGATCTCGATTGCGCCGCAGTTCGAGGCCTTCAAGGCCGCATTGGCGCATGATTTTGCCGGCCGTGCCGAAGACACAACCGAGGAAAACCTGCAGGCCCGCATCCGTGGCACCTTGCTGATGGCGCTGTCGAACAAGTTTGGCTCCATTGTGCTGACCACCGGCAACAAGAGCGAGATGGCCACCGGCTACTGCACCTTGTACGGCGACATGGCGGGCGGCTTTGCGGTGCTGCGCGATGTGCCCAAGACCCGTGTGTTCGAGCTGGCGCGCTGGCGCAATGCCCATGACCCCTATGGCACCGGCCGCAACCCCATCCCCGAGCGCATCATCACCCGCCCGCCCAGTGCCGAGCTGCGCCCGGACCAGAAGGACCAGGACAGCCTGCCGCCCTATGAGGTGCTCGATGCCATCATCGAGCGCTACATGGAACAGGACGCCGACATCGACAGCATCGTGGCAGCCGGCTACCCTCGCGCCGATGTGGAGCGGGTGGTGCGCCTGATCCGCATCAACGAATACAAGCGCCGCCAGGCCGCCGTGGGCCCGCGCCTGTCGGCCCGGGGTTTTGGCCGCGACTGGCGCTACCCCATCACCAACGGTTTCCGGGGCTGAGCGGCCAGGCTGCGCCCCACGCCTCGCCCATGCCCTTGATGCGCTGTGCCTGCCCAGCCCTTGCGCTTGCTGCGGGGCAGCTGGGGGCTGCGCGTTTCCTGAGCTTTGTGCGCGCGCGCATCGCACGCCTGGTGGCCACGCGCCAGTCGGGCTTTTCGCGGCGCCATCCGCCATAGCGCGGCCCGCCTTTCCTCGCTTTCCTCGCTTTCCTCGCTTTCGTTGATCGCGGCATTGCGCAGCCTGCCTGTGCTGCCGCCATTCCTCCGTCTTTTTTGGAGCGGTACCCGGCGCTGCCGGGTGCGCGCGTTGCCATGTCCCCTTTTCTTCATTATTTCCGTGCCCAGTGGGCGCCGAGTGTGCCGCGCGAGCTGATGGCCGGCGCAGTCGCCACGTTTGCGCTGATCCCCGAGGTCATCGCCTTTTCCTTTGTCGCTGGTGTGGATCCCTCGGTGGGCCTGTTCGCCTCCTTTGTCATCAGCATCGTGATTGCCTTTGTGGGCGGCCGGCCGGCCATGGTGTCGGCCGCTGCGGGCTCGGTGGCCCTGGTGGCTGCGCCGCTGGTGCAGGCCCATGGCGTGCAGTACCTGTTTGCCGCCGGCCTGTTGGCCGGTGCCATGCAGATGCTGTTTGGCTGGCTGCGCCTGGGGGTGCTGCTGCGCTTTGTCTCGGGCTCGGTGCGCACCGGCTTTGTCAATGCGCTGGCCATTCTTATTTTTGCGGCCCAGTTGCCGCATCTGCTGGGCGCCAATAGCGCCACCTGGGCCATGCTGGCGCTGGGCCTGGTGGTCATCTATGGGCTGCCGCGCATCAGCACGGCCATCCCGTCGCCGCTGATCTGCATCCTGGTGCTGACGGGCGTGGCCCATGCGCTGGACCTGCCCCTGAAGACCGTGGCCGATCTGGGCCTGCTGCCCGATACCTTGCCCAGCTGGGCGCTGCCCGATGTGCCAATGTCCTGGCAGACCCTGCAGCTGATTGCGCTGCCGGCGCTGGCCATTGCAATGGTGGGCCTGCTTGAATCCTTGATGACCGCCAGCGTGGTCGATGAGCAGACCGACACCCCGAGCGCCAAGAACCGTGAATGCAGCGGGCTGGGCCTGGCCAATGTGGCGGCCAGCTGCTTTGGCGGCATTGCGGGCTGCGGCATGATCGGCCAGAGTGTGAGCAATGTGCGCTATGGCGGGCGCGGCCGACTGTCCACCTTGTTTGCTGGCGCCTTTCTGCTGGGCTTGATGGTGCTGCTCAAGCCCTGGGTGGCCCAGGTGCCGGTGGTGGCGCTGGTCGCGATCATGGTCATGGTGTCGGCCTCGACCCTGGACTGGGGATCGGCCCGCGCGCTGCTCAAACATCCCAAGCTGTCGAGCCTGGTGATGCTGGCCACCGTGGTGGTCACCATTGCCACCCACAACCTGGCTGCCGGTGTGGCCGTGGGTGTGCTGCTCAGCGGGGTGTTCTTCATGTTCAAGGTGTCCACGCTGCTGCAGGTGCAGCGCAGCGGCGATGCCGAGCTGGTCTATGCCGTGCGCGGCCAGGTGTTCTTTGCCTCGGCCGATCTGCTGGTCGATGCCTTTGATGTGCGCGAGATCGAGGGCCGGCCGGTGCGCATCGACATGGCCCAGGCGCATCTTTGGGACATCACCGCAGTGCAGGCGCTCGCCAAGGTTTGTGCGCGGCTGCGCAAGCATGGCAGTGCGGTGCAGGTGACGGGCCTCAATGCCCAAAGCCAGGCGCTGGCTGCCCGGCTGGACCTGCGTCTGGACGGCGCTTAGACATGGGCTAATGCCGCCGTTGGCTGGAGATTTGGCCCCGGAGGTGCCGAAGGCGGAATCTTGACGCACAATAGCCCCAGTTGCTGCGCGCATCGCCTGCGCAGCGTGTATATGCCCATCCCAGGAGAGCTTTATGAAAATGATTACCGCCGTTATCAAACCTTTCAAGATGGACGAGGTGCGTGAAGCTCTGGCGGATGTGGGCGTGACCGGTCTGACCGTCAGTGAAGTCAAGGGTTTTGGCCGCCAGAAGGGCCATACCGAGCTCTACCGTGGCGCGGAATATGTGGTGGACTTTCTGCCCAAGGTGAAGATCGAAGTCGCCGTGAAGGACGAGGATGTGGACCGCTGCGTGGACGCCATCGTCAACGCGGCCCGCACCGGCAAGATCGGCGACGGCAAGATTTTCGTCACCGAGATCGAGCGCGTGATCCGTATCCGTACCGGTGATCTGGACGAAGCAGCCGTCTGATCCAGACCGCATCCACATCCGCAAAAGCGCCTGGGCAAGCCAGGCGCTTTTTTCATGTCTGCCGCCGGTTGCTGGGCAGCGGGTTCAGGGCTTGATCGTGATGTGTGAGCAGATCCACAGCACCTGCGCATCCTCATCGCCGACCGAGATGCAGGCATGGCCCATGACGCTGTCGAAATAGCAGGAGTCGCCAGCAGCCAGCTCCAGCGGCGCATAGCTGTCGGTATGCACCACCACGGTGCCGCGCATCACATAGAGCATCTCTTCGCCATCGTGGCTCAGCAACTGGGGAAAGGCGCTGCGCTCATGGGCCTTGATGGTGGTGAGCAGCGGAATAAAGCGCTTGTCGGCCAGGTCGGCATGCAGCAGCTCATAGACATATTGCGGCGTGCGGTGCACCAGGCCATCGCCCTGGCGGGTGATGCTGCGCCGGGCACGCAGGCCGGTTTGCTGCAGCGGGCTGAACAGCTCGCCCACATCCACATCCAGCCCGCGCGCGAGCGCCGCGATCTTTTCATAGGTGGGCGAGAGCTGGCCGTGCTCGATCTTGGACAGCGCGGAGGCCGAGATGCCGCAGCGCTGGCTTAGCTGCTGCAAGGTCAGATCGGCGTTGCGCCGCAGCAGGCGCAGCTTGGTGGCCAGCACATCGGTGGTGGCATCGGCGCCGGCGTTGTGGTGGGGCAGGGGGGCGTGGGGCATGGCAGGCTCTTGTGGTGCTCGCCAGTGTAGGGGGCGCTGCGCTGGCCGGTGGCGCAGCGCAGCCGTGGCGGCCGCGTTTTAGGTCCAATTCTCGGGTAAACCCTAGATGGAAAGAACGGATTTAAGAAATTTATTGTCTCAAACTGCATTAAATTTCGTATACGAAAATTATTTCTCTTTAGTAGATATATTGCGCCGTATGCAAATCCTTGACTTCAGCCACACCAGCCAGCATTTGCCGATGGCAGCCTTGATCGACAGTCTCGAACAGATGTTCATCGCGGGCTGCCAAGTGCCACTGCGCCACAACCACGCCATCGCGGGCGAGACCCGTACGCAAGACGGCATCATGCTGCTGATGCCGGCGTGGCAGACCGGCAAGCGCATTGGGGTCAAGACGGTATCGATCTTCCCCGGCAACCAGGCGCGCGGTCTGCCCGGTCTGCACTCGGTCTTCATCCTCTATGACGCGGCCACCGGTGCCCCGCTGGCGGTCTTGGATGGCGATGCCATCACCTCGCGCCGCACCGCTGCGGCATCGGCCCTGGCAGCGCGCTGGCTCAGCCGCCCCGATGCCCACCGTCTGCTGGTGGTCGGCGCCGGCCGCGTGGCCAGCCTGCTGCCCGATGCCTACCGCTGTGTGCGAGATATCCAAGCGGTGCAGGTCTGGGACATCCGCCCCGAGGCTGCGCAAGCGATGGTGGAGCGCCTGCAGGCGCAGGGCCTGCAAGCCTCGGTCGCCACCGACCTGGAGCAGGCAGCGCGCCAGGCCGACATCATCAGCTGCGCCACCTTGTCGACCGCACCGCTGGTGCGCGGCGAATGGCTGCGGCCCGGTGCCCATCTGGACCTGATCGGCAGCTTTACCCCGGCGATGCGCGAGAGCGATGATGCCTGCTTTGCCCGCGCCACGGTTTTTGTCGATACCCCGGAAGCGCTGATGAAAGCCGGGGACATCCTCGATCCGATTGTCAGCGGCGCCTGGGAGCCGAGCCGCCTGGCCGCTACGTTGGAGCAGTTGTGCCGTGGCCAGCACGCCGGCCGCCACAGCGCCGATGAGATCACCCTGTTCAAGGCCGTAGGCACAGCGCTGGAAGACCTGGCTGCCGCATCGCTGGCCTTTGACGCCTTCAGCGCCTCAGGCAGCGCAGCCGCTTGATCTGCATAGCCCCGCCCGGTGCGGGCCGGGCTACCCTTCATTTTTTTGCTATCTGATTCATTCCTTCCATGCGCACATCTTCGACCGAGCCAGCAGCGTCTGCGGCCACCAACAAGCGAGTTCTGATTGCCAGTCTGATGGGGAGCTCCATCGAGTGGTTTGACTATTTCCTCTATGCGACCACGGCGGCGCTGGTGTTCGGGAAGGTGTTCTTCCCGACCTCGGACCCGGTCGTGGGACTGATGCTGTCGTATCTGACCTTCTCGCTGACCTTTTTCATCCGGCCACTGGGCGGCTTTATCTTCTCGCACATCGGAGACCGCATCGGGCGCAAGAAGACCTTGGTGATCACCTTGTCGCTGATGGGTGGCGCCACGGTGCTGATCGGCCTGCTGCCGGGCTATGAACAGATTGGGATATGGGCGCCGATTCTGCTGATCGTGTTGCGGCTGGTGCAAGGCCTGGGCATTGGCGGTGAGTGGGGCGGCGCGCTGCTGCTGGCCTACGAGTACGCGCCCAAGAACCGCAAGGGTCTGTTTGGCAGCGTGCCGCAGATGGGCGTGACCATAGGCATGGTGCTGGCGACCTTGGCCATCACCGTGATGAGCACCTTGCCCGATGACCAGTTCCTGGCCTGGGGCTGGCGCGTGCCTTTCCTGCTGAGCGCCATCCTGGTGTTCCTGGGGCTGTGGATCCGCAAGGGCATCGATGAGACTCCCGCCTTCAAGCAGGCCAAGGCCAGCGGCAATGTGGCCAAGATCCCGCTGGTCGAAACGCTGCGCTACCACTGGCGCGCGGTGCTGGTGGCCGTTGCCATCAAGTTTGTGGAAACGGCTCCGTTCTATATCTTCTCGACCTTCATCGTCAGCTACGCCACCGCCACCTTGGGCTTTGAGCGGATCTCCGTGCTCAATGCGGTGACCATTGCGACCCTGCTCACCACCTTGATGATCCCGATCATGGGGCGCCTGTCGGACAGCATTGGCCGCAAGCGCATGTTTGTGGCAGGCACCCTGGTGATGGCCGCCTTCACCTTTCCGTACTTCATGCTGCTCGAGCAGCGCAGCATGACCAGCCTGGTCATCGCCACCGTCGTCGGCCTGGGTCTCGTCTGGGCGCCCATCACCGCCGTGCTGGGCACCTTGTTCTCGGAGATTTTCTCGACCCGTGTGCGCTACACCGGCATCACCCTGGGCTACCAGATTGGCGCGGCGCTGGCGGGCGGCACCGCCCCCTTGCTCGCCACCTGGCTGCTCAACACCTACAACGGCTCCTGGGTGCCGGTGGCCTGGTACATCGTGGGCACGGCGGTGATCTCGCTGATTGGTATTGCGTTCGCAAAGACCGTGGCGGACAACGACTAAGTGCTCTATCCTAAAAACCTCCACCTCGTTCTATGGTGGAGGCGGTGATCCCGCAAAAGCAAACGGCCCGTTTAATGGGCCGTTTTTTTTGTGTTTGCTGGGCGCTGCTTAGATTACTGCGCGCAGCGCATCGCTTTGCTGCGCCAAGCCGGCTTCTTCGACCAGTTGGGCCAGCAGGGCGGCATGGTCGTTGCCGCTCTTGATGAGGCCCATCTGCCACTCGTCCATAAAGCCCTGGCCCACGCACTGCTGCAGGAACTGCAGCATGCCGTCGTAGTAGCCATTGGCGTTGAGGATGCCGATGGGCTTGTCGTGGTAGCCCAGCTGGCGCCAGGTCCAGATCTCGTAGAGTTCTTCAAAGGTGCCGATGCCGCCGGGGATCGCGATAAAGGCATTGCTGCGCTCGGCCATCATGGCCTTGCGCTCGTGCATGGTGGTGACCACATGCAGCTCGTCGCAGAGCTCATTGGCCAGTTCGCGGTCGACCAAGGCCTTGGGGATCACGCCGACCACGCGGCCGCCGGCCTCGCGCGTGGCGCGGGCCACCGTGCCCATCAGGCCGGATTTGCCGCCGCCGTAAACCAGCTGGCCGCCGTGGCTGCCAATCCAGTGGCCGACCGCCTGGGCGGCCTCGCCAAAGGCTTCGAGCTTGCCAGGGCGCGAGCCGCAGTAAACGCACATCGAAAAGGAAGGGGAGTGGGTCATTTCAACAATCTTTCATACAACGCAGGCAGCCACACCGCCGCGCACAGCACCAGGGCCAGGAACACTGCGGCACTGCCCATGTCCTTGGCCTTCTTGGCCAGCACATGCCACTCAGGGCCAAAGCGGTCCATCGCCATTTCAATGCCGGTGTTGAGCAGCTCGGCGATCAGCACCAGGAAAACCGGGGTGATCAGCAAGGCCCAATCGCGCCAGTCCCGCGCCAGCCAGAAGGAGGCGGGCAGCATCAGCAGCGCGAGGATGGCTTCCATGCGGAAGGCCTTTTCGCCCCAGCCGGCGCGCAGGCCTTGCAGCGAATAACCGGCGGCATGCCAGACGCGCGTCAGGCCGGTGCGGCTTTTTTGCGGGTTGGCGGCATGGATGTCGGCCAGGCCGTGCGCTGGCACGGCGGCGTCGGCAGGGGGGCGGGGATCGTGCTGGTTCATCGGAGGCGTGGTCATCGCCCATCATGGCATAGCGAGGGCAGGTCAAAGCATATTATTGCACTGCAACATTTGATCGGCGCGCTGCCTGGTTCTGGCACCAGGTAGCGCTGGCACAACAGGGGTAAGCCTATACCGCCGGATCCGGTGCCTTGATGTGTGGGGCAGGGCGCTCGGCACTGACCAGGCGTGTGCCGGCCAGCGCATCGTGCCAGAACTGCTGCAGCGGGTGCAACCGGCTGGCCAACGCCCAGAGCACGATCCAGCCGCTCAGCAGCACCACGATCTCGCCCACCGGCAGGCCAAAGGGCATGCTGACCACCAGCGGCGGCAAAAACCACAGCCAGCTGCAGACATAGCGCAGCAGCGCGCGGCCCTGCGTCAGGGTGTGGCCGTTGCGGTCCACGATGCGGATATGCCAGGTCTTCATCGCCAGGGTCTGGCCCTTGTGCCAGAACCAGGTGAAATAGATGCCAAAGATGATGAACAGGAACAGCTGCAGGCCATGGCGGTTGTCCATCGCGTTGCGGGTCTGGCTCAGCGAGCTGTAGAGGTAACCCGACATGAAGACCACGCCAAACATCAGCATGCCCTCGTACAACCAGCAGGCCATGCGCCGCGCCAGGCGCGGTGCGCGCAACAGCGCGCTGGTGGTGACGGAGCCGGGAGGGAGCGCTGTTGTGCTGGTGGAGGTCTGCATGCGGACAGTATCAGGTCGGTGGGTGTACCGGGCTGTCGCTGCTGCGCGACTGTGATTCGCCCGCCGGTGGCCGGCTTGGGGAATCCAGTGGGGGCAGTGGCGAGGAGGTGACCGGCGCGGGCATTTGCACCGGGGCGGTCTCTACCACCGGAGCGGGCGGCAAGGCCTGGGGGGGGGCGGGTGGTAAGGCGGGCGCCGGTGCTGCGCCATGGGCGGCAGGTGCCGGCCCGGTGAGCGGGCCGACCTCGACCGGCGTCACCATGCCGCGCGACTGCACGCGGATCTCAGGCGGCGGCAGGATCTTGGGCGGGTTGGCGCGGTTGGGGTTGATGGCCGCCGCCGGCACTTTGACCAGGCGACCGGTACTGCGGGCCGAAGGGCGGGGTGCCAGCGCCACGCCGCCGTGGTAGAGCGCGCCGCCCTGGGCCAGGCGCTTGCGCTCACGGGCGCTGAGTGCCTGGTAGTCTTCCCAGAGCTTGCGCTTTTCCTCGGCCGAGAGGCTGCTGATGTTCGAATAGTTAAGCCGCGCCTGGCTTTGGTCGGACAGGCTGAACTTGGCCCATTCCTTCATGTGCTCGCCAATGCGCAGCTGCTCTTCGGGGGAGAAATCGTCAAAGCTGTCGGCGATCATCATCCAGCGGCTTTTTTGCTGGGTGGTCAGCCAGTTCCATTGCTCTTCGAGCGGCGCCAGCACGGTGCGCTGGTCGTCATCGAGCGCTTCCCAGCTGGGGCCCTCATTGCGCGGGCTGCTGGAGCGGGTGACGCTGTTGGCGCTGACCAGATCGCTGGCGGCGCTGCCGTAGATGTTGGCGGCCTTGTTGCCGGCGTAGACGCCCACAACAGCAAAAGCAGCCAGCAAAATACTGGCTGCCATGGCGGGGATGGTCGAAGGGGCGGGCGTGTTGCCGGCTACCTCATCGTTATCGTAATCGTGTCTCAACGCTTGTCAGTGGGCTGCTTTTGGGCAGCGATCTTCAGAAACTGGGTAAAACCAGGATCAGTATAGGCGCTTGGCGGCAGCTCGTCAGCCAGCAAGGTGGCATCGTACTCAGCCATTTCGCTGGCGCCTTCGTCGGCCTGAACCCCATTGAAGAAGGCCAGGCCAGCAACCATCGCGCTCAGCGGCACAGCCGACACCACGGCACGCCACCAGTTGCGTTTGCCAGAAGGCGCAGCAGCCTCTTGCTGGGGCTGGCGTGCAATCGCAGGCACCGCCACCACCTTGCGGCGGGACAGGGCGCGCTCCCGGGCCGCTCGCAAACGTTCGCTGATGTCGTAGTCGAGATCAGCCTCGGCTTCGCTCAGCCGGGCGGTAACGCGGCGGGCAAAAATTTCAGCATTGACAACGGTTTGGGCGGTGTTTGAGCGGTTCATAGCACGATTCCTTTGGCCTTAAGCACTTTACTCAAGGTTTGGATGGCGCGAAAGCAGTGGGTTTTTACACTTCCCTCTGAGCAACCCATGGCTGCTGCAGTCTCTGCGATGTCCATCTCTTCCCAATAACGCATCAGAAACGCTTCGCGTTGACGCGCTGGCAACTGTTGTATCTCTTTTTCTATTAATGCAAGGGTTTGTTTGCGGTTGGTGTGGTCCTCGGCACTTTGCTCCGCGTCTCCATTGTCGGCGTTGTAGATGTCCAGGAGGTTGAATTCCCCCTCGTCATCCGGGCCTTCGAAGTCGCTCATCGTCGTGAAGAGCGCATTGCGCGTCTTCTGGCGGCGGAACCAGTCGAGCGTGCTGTTGGACAGAATGCGCTGGAACAGCATCGGCAGCTCGTTGGCCGGCTTGTCCCCATAGTGCTCGGCCAGCTTCATCATGCTGTCCTGCACGATGTCGAGCGCTGCTTCCTGGTCGCGCACATGAAAAAGCGAGCGCTTGAAAGCTCGCTTTTCAACGCTTTTCAGAAAGTCGGACAGTTCTCGTTCTGTGGCCAAATCGTACCCAACACCGTGGTTATTCAGAGATTTCTCGCTTTTTACCCGGGCAAATAAACCAAGTGTGGCAAAAAACACCGCATCAAGCCCTAGATTATCGCATCCTATCGAAAAAAAATCCGCAGCTTGTCGCAAAGCAATGCTGCAGTGCGATAATGTATAAGCATCAAAAAGCAAAAGGGTCACGGTCCGGCGTCGCAAGCATCTCGCCCATGTCCGTTGGCCTCAAGTTCCAAGCAGGCTCCACAAGAGCTGGGCGAGGAGCACCAGAGGTTTTTCGTTAGAGAAATTCACAAAGGTTGATCATGGAAATGTCCAAGGCCGAACAGAACTCGGCGCAAGCGGCGCATCAGTCCGCGCAGAAATCCCAAGAACTCATGGGCGCTGAAGTGCTGGTCAAGGCACTGCAGGCCGAAGGCGTCAAGCAGCTGTGGGGCTACCCCGGCGGTGCAGTTCTCTACATCTACGACGCGCTCTACAAACAAGACACCATCAACCATGTGCTGGTTCGCCACGAACAGGCGGCAGTGCATGCAGCAGACGGCTTTGCCCGCGCCACCGGTGAGGTGGGTGTGGCCCTCGTCACCTCTGGTCCCGGCCTGACGAATGCAGTCACCGGTATTGCCACTGCTTACACTGACAGCATCCCTATCGTCGTGATCTCCGGTCAGACATCCACGACCGCCATTGGCTCGGATGCTTTCCAGGAATGCGATACGGTCGGTATCACGCGCCCCATCGTCAAGCACAACTTCCTGGTCAAGGATGTGCGCGATCTGGCACTGACGATGAAAAAAGCTTTCCATATCGCACGCACCGGCCGTCCCGGCCCCGTCGTGATCGATATCCCCAAGGACGTTTCCTTCAAGAAGGTGGCCTACAACGGCTATCCCTCGACGGTGGAAATGCGCTCCTACAACCCGGTCAAGAAGGGCCACAGCGGCCAGATCCGCAAGGCCCTGCAGCTGCTGCTGGCGGCCAAGCGCCCGTATATCTATACCGGTGGCGGCGTGCTGCTGAGCGGCGCCGAGCAAGAGCTGCGCACCCTGGTGGACCTGCTGGGCTACCCGGTGACCCACACCCTGCTGGGTCTGGGCGCCTATCCGGCCAGCGACAAAAAATACCTGGGCATGCTGGGCATGCACGGCACGATCGAGGCCAACAACGCGATGCAGAACTGCGATGTGCTGCTGGCCGTGGGCGCGCGCTTTGACGACCGGGTGATTGGCAACCCCAAGCACTTCATGTCGGTGGACCGCAAGATCATCCATGTCGACATCGACCCTTCGTCGATCTCCAAGCGCGTCAAGGTGGATGTGCCCATCGTTGGCGACTGCAAGGAAGTGCTGAGCGAGCTGATCGCGATGGTGCGCGAGAGCGTGGCCAGCCCCGATGCCGACGCGCTGCAAAACTGGTGGAAGACCATCGAAGGCTGGCGCAGCCGCGATTGCCTGCGCTATGACCGCGAGAACACCGAAGTCATCAAGCCACAGTTTGTGGTCGAGACGCTGTGGCAGATGACCCGCGATGCGGACTGCTATGTGACCTCGGACGTGGGCCAGCACCAGATGTGGGCTGCGCAGTACTACCGCTTCGAGGAATCGCGCCGCTGGATCAACTCGGGTGGCCTGGGCACGATGGGTGTGGGCATTCCCTATGCGATGGGCATCAAGCTGGCCAAGCCCGATGCCGAGGTGTTTTGCATCACCGGCGAAGGCTCGGTGCAGATGAACATCCAGGAGCTGGCCACCTGCCGCCAGTACGAGACGCCGATCATCATCTGCGCGCTCAACAACCGCTTCCTGGGCATGGTGCGCCAGTGGCAAGAGATCGAATACTCGGGGCGCTACAGCCACAGCTACATGGATTCGCTGCCTGACTTCGTCAAGCTGGCCGAAGCCTATGGCCATGCGGGCATTCTGATCGAGAAGCCCGAGGATGTGGAGCCCGCCCTGCGCGAAGCGCGGCGCATTGCCCGCGAAGAGCGCAAGAGCGTTTTCCTCGACTTCCGCACCGATCCGACCGAGAACGTCTTCCCGATGGTCCAGGCCGGCAAGGGCATCACCGAGATGCTGTTGGGCGCGGACGATCTGTAAACGCCTTCCTGGCTGGGCGCGCCTTGCTGCAAGCGTGCGTCCAAGCTTCCCTTCGGTTTTTCCATTCTGACGAATCTATTGTCTACCGAGCTCAGCGCTTACCGGCGTTGGGGGAGGGTAGCGAAAAGAGGAATCTGTTCTTATGAAACACATCATTGCGGTTCTCCTGGAGAACGAACCAGGCGCCCTGTCGCGCGTGGTGGGCTTGTTTTCGGCCCGTGGCTACAACATCGAGTCCCTCACCGTGGCGCCCACCGAGGATGCCTCGCTGTCGCGCATGACTATCACCACCACCGGCTCGGACGACGTCATCGAGCAGATTACCAAGCACCTCAACCGCCTCATTGAAGTGGTGAAGGTGGTCGATCTGACCGAAGGCGCCTATACCGAGCGCGAGCTGATGATGATCAAGGTGCGGGCGGTCGGCAAGGAGCGCGAAGAAATGAAGCGCATGGCCGACATCTTCCGTGGCCGCATCATCGATGTGACCGAGAAGAGCTACACCATCGAGGTGACCGGCGACCAGGCCAAGAACGATGCCTTCCTGAGCGCGATCGATCGGTCAGCCATCCTTGAGACCGTGCGAACCGGTGCCAGCGGCATCGGTCGCGGTGAACGCATCTTGCGCGTGTAATGCGCTGGTGTCACCGGCTGCGACGCCATGCCCGCCAGGCGGTGGGTGTGGTACTGCTGCTGGTGGGGCTTGTGCTGGTGGAGTCTTCGCTACAGCAAGATGATCCAGAATGCTCCTGGGAACAGGGCGGCTGGACCCAGATTCGCCAATGCGATCCACTGCTCACACAGGCCGATGCCTTTGCTACCCCAGGCTCCCAGTTGTGGTTGTCCCTCATAGTAGGATTGGGCGCTTTTGTAGCGGGGGCTTATTTGCTGGCGTCAGGAAACACCGCAAGGCCCCCTGACGATACAGATTCTTGAACAAGTGTTTGTTTGCATTTTTGACTGATACCAACGGAGCGAAGCATGAAAGTTTTTTACGACAAGGACTGTGATCTGTCCCTCATCAAAGGCAAGACCGTCGCCATCATCGGCTACGGCTCGCAAGGCCATGCGCACGCGCAGAACCTGAACGACAGTGGCGTGAAGGTCATCGTCGGTCTGCGCAAGTCGGGTGCTTCCTGGCCCAAGGCCGAGAAAGCCGGTCTGACCGTGATGGAAGTCAACGACGCCGTGAAGGCCGCTGACGTGGTCATGATCTTGTTGCCTGACGAAGACATCGCCAAGGTGTACAACGACAACGTCAAGGACAACATCAAGCAAGGCGCTTCGCTGGTGTTTGCGCACGGCTTCAACGTGCACTACAACCAGGTCGTGCCACGCGCCGATCTGGACGTGTGGATGGTCGCACCCAAGGCCCCTGGCCACACCGTGCGCAACACCTACAGCCAAGGCGGCGGCGTGCCCCACCTGATCGCTGTGCACCAGGACAAGTCCGGCAAGGCCCGTGACCTGGCCCTGTCGTACGCAATGGCCAATGGTGGCGGCAAGGCCGGCATCATCGAGACCAACTTCAAGGAAGAAACCGAGACCGACCTGTTCGGCGAGCAAGCCGTTCTGTGCGGCGGTGCTGTCGAGCTGATCAAGATGGGCTTCGAGACCCTGGTGGAAGCCGGCTACGCGCCTGAAATGGCCTACTTCGAGTGCCTGCACGAGCTCAAGCTGATCGTGGACCTGATCTACGAAGGCGGCATTGCCAACATGAACTACTCGATCTCGAACAACGCCGAGTACGGCGAGTATGTGACCGGCCCTGAGGTGATCAACGAAGAGTCGCGCAAGGCCATGCGCAACGCGCTCAAGCGCATCCAGAACGGCGACTACGCCAAGATGTTCATTCAGGAAGGCCGTCTGAGCTACCCATCGATGACCGCCCGCCGCCGCAACACTGCTGATCACCAGATCGAGCAAGTGGGTGGCCAACTGCGCGCCATGATGCCTTGGATCGCCAAGAACAAGCTGGTCGACCAGACCCGCAACTAAATCACATCGGCTGCCGCTGCCTGCAACGGCGCGGCGTTGATTCGCAAAGGACTGCCTTGGCAGTCCTTTTTTCATGGGCATCCTGGGGAGGCCCCTGGTGGCAAAAGCTACACTGTAGGCCAAGCTCGGCCGGGTCGCAGCCCGCCGGAAACTATAAAATAAGTAGCTGATTGCGCAGATATAGCTGGCGCTGGAGTGGATTGAATGCTGGACGAAAACGAAACCAAGCCCAAGGCTGCAGCGCCTGCGCTGGTGCCTGCGCAGCGCAAATGGCGCAAGGGCATCTATGTGCTGCCCAACTCGTTTACCTTGGCCGCCTTGTTTGGCGGTTTTTACTCGATCGTGATGGCCATGAACGGCCGTTTCGAGGCTGCCGCCGTGGGCGTGTTCTGCGCGATGGTGCTCGACAGCCTGGACGGGCGTGTGGCCCGCATGACCAACACGCAAAGCGCCTTTGGCGAGCAGATGGACTCGCTGTCGGACATGGTGTCGTTTGGCGCTGCCCCGGCGCTGATTGCCTATGAATGGGCGTTGCGCCCATTGGGCCGCTGGGGCTGGATTGCGGCCTTTGTCTACTGCTCCTGTGCGGCGCTGCGCCTGGCGCGGTTCAATGTGAACACCGGCGTGGTGGACAAGCGCTATTTCCAGGGCATGCCGTCTCCCGCTGCTGCAGCCCTGGTGGCGGGCTTCATCTGGCTGACCAGCGCACTCCTGGTATCGCACCGCGATGTGCCGATCTTTGGCCAGGTGATTGCGCTGTTTGGCGGCTACCCGGCCAGCCGCGATGACCTGTCCTGGATCATGTTCGCCATCACCTTGCTGGCAGGCCTGACCATGGTCACCAATATCCCGTACTACAGCTTCAAGGATGCAGGCGCTGCCAAGAGTGTGCCCTTCATCTCGCTGGTGGTGGTGGTGCTGCTGCTGGCCGTGGTCAGCGTCGAGCCGGCCACCATGCTGTTCCTCATTTTTGTGGCCTACCTGCTCTCGGGCTATGTGATCTATGCCTGGCGCCGCTTCAAGGGCCAGCACGTGTCGATCGTGGCGACCTCGACCGACGAGCCCGAAGAGCGCGGCTTGCACCACGATTGAATTTTTTACGGACTTTCGTCAAAACCTGTGTTAGAGTGAACGCCATGCAAAACCTGTCCCTAGCTCTACTACTAGCATGTCCAACGGGCAGGTAGAGTAGCGCGCAGTTTTTCACCCCTACACCTCGGCCCGTTTGCACCAGCAACGGGCCGATTCTGTTTTAGCAGGTTGCTGGTTTCCAACCCCGAACTTTTTGTTCCGATGAGAAAGACCAGCCAACCATGTTGACCCAACCTTCCAGCAAGTACCGCGCTTTTCCAGCCATTGCGTTGCGTGACCGCACCTGGCCTGATGCCCAGATCACCCAGGCACCCATCTGGCTGTCCACCGATCTGCGCGATGGCAACCAGGCGCTGATCGAGCCGATGGACCTGGCGCGCAAGCTGCGCATGTTTGACATGCTGGTCAAGATTGGCTTCAAGGAAATCGAAGTCGGCTTTCCCGCTTCCTCGCAGATCGAATTTGACTTTGTGCGCCAGTTGATCGAGGAAAAGCGCATTCCCGCCGACGTCACCATCCAGGTGATGACCCCCGCCCGCCCTGAGCTGATCACGCGCACGGTCGAGGCACTGCAAGGTGCGCCACGCGCCATCGTCCACATCTACAACGCGGTGGCCCCCGTCTGGCGCAAGGTCGTGTTCGGCATGAGCGTGCCCGAGGTGATGACCCTGGTCAAAGAGCAGGTGACCCACCTCAAGACCTTGACCGATGCCCAGCCCGGCACTGAGTGGGTCTTGCAATACTCGCCCGAGACCTTCTCCCTGGCCGAACTCGATGTGTCCTTGCAGGCTTGCGAGACCGCGATTGCCGCCTGGGGCGCGGGCCGCGACATCATCCTGAACCTGCCCACCACGGTGGAAAACGCCACCCCGAATGTGTTTGCCGACCAGATCGAGTGGATGGTGCGCAAGTTCGCTGGCCGCCCTGAAGTGGTGGTCTCCGTGCACCCGCACAACGACCGCGGCACCGGCACGGCCAGCGCCGAGCTGGCCTTGATGGCCGGCGCCCACCGCGTGGAAGGCTGCTTGTTCGGCAATGGCGAGCGCACCGGCAACCTTGACATCGTCAACGTGGCCTTGAACATGTATGTGCAGGGTGTATCGCCCCAGCTGGATTTCTCGGACATTGACGCTATCCGTGCCGAGGTCGAGTACTGCAACCAGTTGCCGGTGCCCGCCCGCCACCCCTATGCCGGCGACCTGGTCTACACCTCGTTCTCGGGCTCGCACCAGGACGCCATCAAGAAGGCCTTTGCGGCCCGCCAGGATGCCGATATCTGGGAAATTCCTTATCTGCCGATCGACCCCAAGGACCTGGGCCGCAGCTACGAAGCGGTGATCCGCGTTAACAGCCAGTCGGGCAAGGGCGGTATCTCCTACCTGCTTGAAGAAGCCTATGGTCTGGCCATGCCACGCCGCTTGCAGATCGAGTTCAGTCAGGTGGTGCAGCGCGCGATGGACACGGCCGGCACCGAGTTCACTGCCAAGGATTTGTGGCAGATCTTCGAGCGAGAGTACCAACTCTGCGCCAACCATGCACTGGCCCAGTACCGTGTGGAATCGGGCGACAGCGATGAGGTGCGCATCAGCGGCAAGCTGCAATGGGCCTGCCAGGCTGTCAGCATTGCCGGCCAGGGCAATGGCCCGATCGATGCCTTTGTGCAGGCCGTCAGCAGCGCCATCGGCATTCCTGTGCGCCTGCTCGACTACAGCGAGCATGCCGTTGCCGCCAGCGATGCACGCGGCGACAAGGGTGCCAATGCCACGGCAGCCGCCTATATCGAGCTGCGCGTGGGCGACAGCCAGAGCCTGTACGGCGTGGGCATGGACAGCAACAGCACCCAGGCGGCTTTCCGCGCGGTGATGAGCGCGGTAGCACGTAGCGGTGCTGTCGCCAGCGTGCAAACGGCAGCGCCACAAGCAGCTGCGGAAACGGCTGCTGCCTAACCACAGGCAGAGCAAAGCACGTAAACTACAGCGCGGTTGATGCAGGCTGCAGGAGGGCGAGCAGATCGCTTTCCTGCAGCCTGTTTTAGAGATTCCACTCACCCACGGTGGTAGCACGGCGGCAGCGCAAGACCAATGCAATGGAGAACACGATGAGCGAGCAACTGATTATTTTTGATACCACCTTGCGCGATGGCGAGCAATCGCCCGGCGCGTCCATGACCAAGGATGAGAAACTGCGCATTGCGCGCCAGCTCGAGCGCCTCAAGGTGGACGTCATCGAAGCCGGTTTTGCCGCCAGCTCCAACGGTGATTTCGATTGTGTGCAGAGCATCGCCTCCATCATCAAGGACTCGACCATCTGCTCCTTGGCCCGCGCCAATGACCGCGACATCGCCCGCGCTGCCGAGGCCTTGAAGCCCGCCAACCGTGCGCGTATCCACACCTTCATTGCGACCAGCCCGTTGCACATGGAGAAGAAGCTGCGCATGTCGCCCGATGAGGTGTTCGAGCAGGCCAAGATGTCGGTGCGTTTTGCCCGCAACCTGGTGGGCGATATCGAGTTCAGCCCCGAAGACGGCTACCGCAGCGACCCAGATTTTCTCTGCCGCGTGATCGAGGCCGTGATTGCCGAAGGCGCGACGACCATCAATGTGCCCGACACCGTCGGCTACGCGATCCCCGAGCTCTATGGCCAGTTCATTCTGAACCTGCGCGAGCGCATTCCCAACAGCGACAAGGCCATCTGGTCGGTGCACTGCCACAACGACCTGGGCATGGCCGTTGCCAACTCGCTGGCCGGCGTCAAGATCGGTGGAGCACGCCAGGTGGAGTGCACGATCAACGGCCTGGGCGAGCGCGCGGGTAACTGCTCACTTGAAGAGGTTGTCATGGCCGTCAAGACGCGCCGCGATTACTTTGGCCTCGATGTCAACATCGACGCCCAGCACATCGTGGCCGCCAGCCGCCTGGTGAGCCAGACCACCGGTTTTGTGGTGCAGCCCAACAAGGCTGTGGTGGGGGCCAATGCCTTTGCCCATGCCTCCGGCATCCACCAGGATGGCGTGCTCAAGGCCCGCGACACCTACGAAATCATGCGTGCCGAAGATGTGGGCTGGAGCGCCAACAAGATCGTGCTGGGCAAGCTTTCGGGCCGCAATGCCTTCAAGCAGCGCCTGCAGGAGCTGGGCGTGGTGATGGACAGCGAAAGCGAGATCAATGCCGCATTCGCCCGCTTCAAGGACCTGGCCGATCGCAAGAGCGAGATTTTTGACGAAGACATCCTGGCGCTGGTGCACATGGAAGGCGCCGAGGCGCAGGCCGAAGCCTACCGCTTTGTGTCGCTGTCGCAATCGAGCGAAACGGGCGAGCAGCCCAAGGCAAGCGTGGTGCTGATTGCCAACGGCCAGGAAGTGCGCGGCGAGTCCACCGGCAACGGTCCCGTTGATGCATCGATGAAGGCGATTGAATCGCAGGCCCGCAGCGGCGCCGAGATGGTGCTGTACGCGGTTAACGCCATCAGCGGCTCCACCGAAAGCCAGGGCGAGGTGACCGTACGCTTGCAAATGGGGGGCCGTGTGGTCAACGGTGTAGGCGCAGACCCTGATATTGTGGTGGCGTCAGCGAAGGCTTACATCGCTGCCCTCAATAAGTTACAAAATCCTACGGAGCGAGTAGCTGCACAAGGTTGAGACTTCGGAATATAATTTCACTTAAATAATTGAAGAATCGCGTAAGTTCATGAATTTGCGCGATTTTTTGAATCCAAATTTCCGCTGTCAGCTATCGTATTTGTAGGGAGCAGAATAATGGCGCTACGTCATCGCAGTGTTTTGCGTCGTTTTTCACATTTGTTTGCAATTTGCACCCTGGCCTTTGGTTTGGCAGCACCCAGCGTGCATGCCAGTACCAAGAATAAACCGGCAGCCAAGGCGCAGGTGCAGGCCAAGGCGGGCAAAAAGCAGGCAGCCGTGGCCTCCAAGGGCGAGCGCAATGGCCGCCACAAGCAGGCTGCCGCCCCCGCTTCCAAAAAGGTGGCCGCCAAGGCCGTCAAGGGCAAGACCACCGTAGCCAAAGCAGGCCGCCATGCCGGGCGCGCTGCCGTAGCCGCAGCGGTCATCATTCCTGAGCGCCAATCCTTTGGCCAGTTGGCCGGTCTGCATGATGTGACCGACCCGCTGGCGCTCAAGTCCAGCGTGGCCCTGGTGCTGGACCAGGACACACACGAAGTGCTGCTGTCCAAGAACGACCATGCCGTGCTGCCGATCGCATCGCTGACCAAGCTGATGACCGGCCTCATCATCTCCCAGGCCCAACTGCCGATGGACGAGATGATCACCATCACCCAGGACGATGTGGATACCGAAAAGCACAGCAGCTCGCGCCTGCGTGTGGGTACCACCTTGATGCGCGGCGAACTGCTGCACCTGGCGCTGATGTCCAGCGAAAACCGTGCAGCACATGCGCTGGGCCGTACCTACCCCGGTGGCATGCAAAGCTTTGTGGGGCTGATGAACATGAAGGCCAAGATGCTGGGCATGGCCGATACCCGCTATGTCGAGCCCACTGGCCTGTCGAGCTCCAACCAGTCCAGCGCCTTTGACCTGGCAACCCTGGTCAACGTGGCGCATTCCGATCCGCTGCTGCGCGATCTGACCACCTCGCCGTCGTATCAGGTGGAAGTGGGTGAGCGGACTGTGCAGTTCAACAACACCAACCGCCTGGTGCACAACCCGGACTGGAATATCGGCCTGCAAAAGACCGGCTACATCTCCGAAGCGGGCCGCTGCCTGGTGATGCAGACCCAGGTGGCTGGCCGCAAGCTGATCATGGTGTTCCTGGATTCGGCTGGCAAGTTTGGCCGTCTGGCCGATGCCGAGCGCGTGCGCCACTGGGTGGAAGGCTCTGCCTCCCACTTGCTGGCCAAGCACTGAGCGCCAAGCACCCAACAAAAAACCTGCCTCGGCAGGTTTTTTTGCGTCTAGGTATTGGGTAGAAGCGGCTGGGCTCAGCGTGCGTTGGGCTGGCGGTGTTCGTCAAAGCCCAAGGCGGATGAGATCTCGCTGGCCGTGGCCTGCAGGCGCGTGGTCCAGGCGTCTTCCAGCCGGTCTGCGGGGGCGGAGACGGACAGGCCGGCTACCAGGCGCCCCTGGTCGTCATAAATGCCTGCGGCCATGCAGCGCACGCCCAGCTCCAGCTCTTCGTTGTCGCGTGCCACGCCGTACTGGCGGGTTTTGGACAGCTCACGCTCCAGAACGGCCAGGTTGGTGATGCTGTTCTTGGTGTTGCCGGCCAGGCCCGTGCGCATGGCGTAGGCACGCACGCGTTCGGGTTCGTCATTGGCCAGGAAGAGCTTGCCCGTCGATGTCAGGTGCAGCGGCGCATGGCCGCCGATGGCGCGCACCACCTGCATGCCCGAGCGCTCGCTGAAGCTGCGCTCCACATAGACGATCTCATCGCCCTGGCGCATGCTCAGGTTGATGGCCTGCTGGGTCGCCAGGTGCAGGCGGCGCATCGGCAGCAGGGCCACTTCGCGCACATTGATGCGGGCCTTGACCAGGTTGCCCAGCTCCAAAAGGCGCATGCCCAGGCGGTAGCTGCCCGATTCGGGGCGGTCCACAAAGCGGCCGATGGTCAGGTCGTTCAAGATGCGGTGCGTCGTCGACGGATGCAGGCCGGTGATTTCGCTGAGCTCTTTCAGTGACACCGCTTCCTCGCGCGTGGCCAGGACGTCCAGCAGCGTGAACATGCGCTCTAGCACTTGTACGCTGGGCTTGGTGACGGTGTCATGTGTTGTTTTGGTCATGCGTAGACTGGCGCTCAGATAACAAAGATAGGGGTGGCCGCTTGATCGCAGCGATCAAGGGGCGCAATGGTTGGCGAGCTGGCCCGGTTGCCAGCGCTGGTCGATATAGACCTCAAAGGGCTGGTAATCGGCCTTGTATTGCATTTTGGGGCTGGCGGCAATCCAGTAGCCCAGGTAGAGGTAGGGCAGGCCCATCGCGCGGCACTGTTCAATCTGCCAGAGCACGTTGTAGGTGCCGTAGCTGGTGTGGGCCTCGGGCTCGTAAAAGGTGTAGACGGCAGACAGGCCGTCATTGAGGATGTCGATGATCGAGACCATCTTCAAGGCGCCGGGCTGCTGGTTCTGCGTGGGCTCGCGGAACTCTACCAAACGGCTGTTGACCCGGCTTTGCAGCATGAACTGCGAATACTGCTCGACGCTGTCCTCATCCATGCCGCCACCGGTATGGCGGGCCGATTGGTAGCGCAGGTAGAGCTCATAGTGCTCGCGCAGAAAGCCCAGCGGCAGCACACGCACCTCCAGTGCCTCGTGCTGCTTGCGCGCGCGGCGCTGGTGGCGCTTGGGTTTGAAATCCTGCACATGCACGCGCAAGGGCACGCAGGCCTGGCAGCCATCGCAATAAGGGCGGTAGGTGAACAGGCCGCTGCGGCGAAATCCCTGCTGGATCAACTCGGAATAGACGTCGTTCTGAATGGCGTGGCTGGGCGTGGCTACCTGAGACCGCGCCATGCGCGCTTCGAGATAGCTGCATGGGTAGGGCGCTGTCGCATAAAACTGCAAGCTGTGCAGCGGTAGTTCGTTCAGCCTACTCATCCGGATGCGGAGATGTCATTTCAGATAGTGGGATTATGTCAGTCCAATCGCGAGATGCAAACTCCCAGCGCATCGGAGGCAGCGCTATTTGCGTGCGCACATGGGCCACAAACCGGCTGCGCGGTATCTCCGCTGCGCCCATGAAGGCCAGATGCCCGGTGTTTTGCTGGCAATCGATCATCGGCGCCTGCTCACGGCGGCAGATCTGCACCAGTGCGGCCAGCGCAATCTTGGAGCCATTGGGGACTGTGGTGAACATCGATTCACCAAACACCGCGCGGCCGATGGCCACGCAGTACAGCCCGGCCACCAACCGGCCGCGTTGCCACAGCTCCACGCTGTGGGCAAAGCCATCCCGGTGCAGCTGGGTGTAGGCGGCCTGGATGTCGTCAACGATCCAGGTGCCATCCTGGCCCGGGCGGTCCTGCTGGCTGCAGGCTGCAATCACGGCCGCAAAGTCGCTGTCGATGCGCAGTTCGCTGTTGGGATCCTGCTCAAACTTGCGAATCGCCTGCTTGAGCGAGCGGTGCAGCCTGAAATCGGCCGTTTGCAGCACCATGCGCGGATCGGTGGACCACCACAGGATCGGTGAGCCTTCGCTGAACCAGGGGAAGATGCCCTGGCGGTAGGCCTGCTGCAAATGGGCGCTGTCGAGCACGCCGCCGGCGGCGAGCAGGCCGGGGTGGGGCGTGTCGTGTCCCCAGGCCATGTCGACCGGTGGAAAGTCGTCATCGGGCTGCAGCCAGGCAAGCGGAGGGGTGTGGTGGTTGGCGCTCATGGTGTCTGTTGCCATGGTAGCGGCCAAATGGCGGGCTGCTGGCCCCCAAGGGCACGCGGGGGTGACAAATACTGCAGTTCTGCCACCGCTGCGGGGCAGGGGCTGCAAAAACAAAAAAGCCTGCGCGTGTGTGCAGGCTTTTGAAGTGGCTCCTCAACCTGGGCTCGAACCAGGGACCTACGGATTAACAGTCCGGCGCTCTACCAACTGAGCTATTGAGGAATAAACGGTGAACAGGCTTTGTGCGATTGCAAAGCCAAAAATGCTTTGGCTCCTCAACCTGGGCTCGAACCAGGGACCTACGGATTAACAGTCCGGCGCTCTACCAACTGAGCTATTGAGGAACAAATTTTTGGTCAATGCCCTGAACGATTGCAGGGCAGATAAGTGATGGCTCCTCAACCTGGGCTCGAACCAGGGACCTACGGATTAACAGTCCGGCGCTCTACCAACTGAGCTATTGAGGAATATCGGTAAACAGGCTTTGTTCGATTGCAAAGCCAAAAAATTCTTTGGCTCCTCAACCTGGGCTCGAACCAGGGACCTACGGATTAACAGTCCGGCGCTCTACCAACTGAGCTATTGAGGAACAAGACTGCGATTATAGAACGAATTTTTGGCCTGAAAAACAGTGCAGGTCATTTTTTGCCGCCAAGGGCTGCCTAGAACTGCCAGGAGGGCGCTGCGCTCACTGGGGTGCCGGCGGCTCGGGCCGACACCACAGCCAGGCCAGCACGCAGGCCATGCAGCCGATCGACAACAGCTTGGCCCAGCCCGGCGCGGGTACCAGCAGCATGATGACGGCACACACCGCCATCGTGATGCTGGCGCTCCACTTGGCCTTGCGGCTGACAAAGCCGCCTGCCGCCCAGTTGCGCAGCATGCCGCCAAACAGGCGGTGGCGCCACAGCCAGCCATGCAGCCGCGGCGAGCTGCGCGCCGCGCAGGCCCCGGCCATCAGGATGAAGACCGTCGTGGGCAGGCCCGGCACAAAGATGCCGATGATGCCCATTGCGAGGCAGGCCACCGCAGCCAGCAGCAGCAGCCAGCGCAGCACCGGGCTGCGGATGGGGCAGTAGGCCGGTGTCTGCACTTCCTGCAGCGCAGTGGAGGAGGCTCCGGGCTCGTTCATGGTCATGCATTGTGCATCGCGCCGCATAACAGTGTCTTGATGCTGGGCAAGCTGGGCCTCTTGCTGCGCCACTGTTTTGGGTGGCAAAAGGCGGCAGATGGGCTTGCCCGCTGCGCTACCATGCCGGCATGGCGATCTATCCAATCCTGAAAATGGGCGATGCCCGTTTGCTGCGCACGGCGCAGCCCGTGACCGAATTCGACACCGATGCGCTGCACCAGCTGGTGCAGGACCTGCTCGACACCATGCGCGACGCCCATGGCGCGGGCCTGGCGGCGCCGCAGATCGGGGTGGATCTGCAGGTGGTGTTCTTCGGCTCGCCCGATCGCAACCCGCGCTACCCGGATCGTCCGCTGGTGCCGCCCACGGTGCTGGTCAACCCGGTGATCACGCCGTTGTCGGACGAGGAAGAGGATGACTGGGAAGGTTGTCTGTCGGTGCCGGGCCTGCGCGGCATGGTGCCGCGCTGGCGCAAGATCCGCTACACCGGTTTCGACCAGTATGGTGATCCGATCGACCGCGTGGCCGAAGGCTTCCATGCCCGGGTGGTACAGCATGAATGCGACCACCTCTGGGGCAAGCTCTACCCGATGCGGGTGCGCGATTTCAGCCAGTTCGGCTTTACCGAGGTGCTGTTCCCCGGCATCAGCGCGGCTGAGGACGACTGAGCCGGCCCCCGCATCAGCCGGCGGCGCCGCTGCCGGTTGCGGCCAGTGCCCACAGCAGCTCGGTCTCGATTGCGATCTGGCTCACATTGTTCTGCAGCTCCGGGCCCTGCAGCAAAAAGCTGTCTTCCACCCGCTCGCCCAAGGTGCTGATCTTGGCCAGCTCCACACTCAGCTGGTGGCGGGCCAGGATGCGCGCCACGGTATAGAGCAGGCCTGCGCGGTCGGCGGCCGAGATCGACAGCAGCCAGCGCTGGCCCTTGTCATCGGGGCGCAGCAGCACGCGTGGCGCCACCGGAAAGCTCTTGACCCGGCGCGATACCCGGCGTTGCGCCGGCTCGGGCAGCGGCTGGGCATCCACCAGCACGCGCGTCAGCTGGCTCTCCACCAGGTTGATCAGCTCGCGGTAGCTTTGTGGCGCATCGGTGGCCACCACCTGGAAGGTATCGAGCGCACAGCGGTTGAGGGCGGTGTGCACCCGGGCGTCCAGAATCGAGAAGCCCGCCTGGTCGAAATAGCTGCAGATGCGGGCAAACAGATCGGGCTGGTCGGGTGCGTACACCATCACCTGCAGGCCCTCGCCGGCCAGCGACTGGCGCGCACGCACCAAGGTGGCCTTGCTGCCCACCGACCGGGACAGGTGGCGCGTGTGCCAGGCAATGTCGGCGGCCTCGTGGCGCAGAAAATAGTCCAGGCCCAACGTGTCCCACAGCGCTTTTTGTGACTCGTGCGGCTGGGCCGAGAGTGCCAGCAGCACCAGGGCCTCGCGCTTGCGGATTTCCACTTGCGCGGCCACATCGGGTGCCCGTCCGCCCAGCACGCGCAGGGTGGCGCGGTACAGGTCTTCCAGCAGCTTGCCTTTCCAGGCGTTCCAGACCTTGGGGCTGGTGCCCCGGATGTCGGCCACCGTCAGCAGGTAGAGCGCGGTGAGCCGGCGCTCATTGCCCATGCGCGCAGCAAAGGCGGTGATCACCTCGGGATCGGACGTGTCCTGCTTTTGCGCCACCTGGCTCATCGTCAGGTGCTCGCGCACCAGAAACTCGACCAGCTGCCGGTCTTCCTTGGCGATCTGGTGGTCGCGGCAAAAACGCTTGACCTCCAGCGCACCGATCTCCGAATGGTCGCCACCCCGGCCCTTGCCGATGTCGTGGAACAGGGCGGCCAGGTACAGAATCCAGGGCTTGTCCCAGCCGGCGGCCAGCTGGGAGCAGAACGGGTACTCATGCGCATGTTCGGCCATGAAGAAGCGCCGCACATTGCGCAGCACCATCAGGATGTGCTGGTCCACCGTATAGACATGGAACAGGTCATGCTGCATCTGGCCCACGATGCGGCGGAACGGCCAGAGGTAGCGGCCCAGCACCGAGGTCTGGTTCAGCAGCCGCATCGCATGGGTGATGCCATGGGGCTGCTGCAGGATCTGCATGAAGGTGGCGCGGTTGACCGGATCGCGCCGGAACTGCGCATCCATCAGCTGGCGCGCATGGTAGAGCGCGCGGAAGGTGCGGGCCGACAGGTCCTTCAGGCCCGGCTCGGTCTCGTAGAGCAAGAAGGTGCGCAAGATCGCATGCGGGTTGCGCTGGTAGACCTCGTCGTCGGCCACCTCGATGAGGCCGGCCTTGTCATAGAACTCATCATCGATGCGGCGCAGGGTGTGGTTGCCCGGGTGCAGGCGCTCATCCATGTTCAGCATCAGGATCTGCGTGAGCTGGGCCACCGCCTTGGCAGCCCAGTAGTAGCGCTTCATCAGCTCCTCGCTGGCGCGCTTGGGAAAGCGCTGGCCGGCCGGCGTGATGGTCTTGAAGCCAAAGGACTCGGCCACCGGCGTTTGCAGGTCGAAGACCAGCCTGTCCTCACGGCGCCGCGCCACAATGTGCAGCCGCGCGCGGATGAGGCAAATCAGGTCCTCGTTGCGCTGCAGGTTGCGCACCTCGTAGACGGTAGCCAGCCCCTTGTCGGCCAGCTCCTTCCAGCGGCTGCCCAGGCCAGTGGCACGGCCCAGCCACAGGATCAGCTGCAGATCGCGCAGGCCGCCGGGCGATTCCTTGCAGTTGGGCTCCAGCGCATAGACGGTGTTCTCGTACTTGTTGTGGCGCTGCTGCATCTCCAGCACCTTGGCCACGACAAAGGCATCGGGCTTGATCGACTGGGCCAGCGCCGCCTGGAACAGGTGGTAGAGGCGCGGCGAGCCGATGATGCGGCGCGATTCCAGCAGCGCCGTCTGCACCGTCACATCGGCCTGGGCCTCGCTGATGCACTGGCTGATGGTGCGCACGCTGGAGCCAATCTCCAGCCCCGCATCCCAGCAGGAGCCGATGAATTGCTCGATCGCGCTGCGCAATTCGCTGTCCTGCTCGGGGTCGGTGCCTTCGGGCAGCAGCAGCAGCACATCGATATCGGAATAAGGGAAAAGCTTGCCCCGGCCAAAACCGCCCACTCCTACCAGGTTCAGCCGGCCGGGCAGGCCGGCCAGGTGCCAGAGGTCGCGCAGCAGCACATCGGCCAGCTGCGAGAGCTTGCGCAGCTGCGTCTGTATGCCCCGGGTACTGCTGCCCCCGGCCATGATGTCGTCAAACAGGGCGCTGCGTTGCGCCTGGTACTGCTCGCGCAGCTGCGGAATGCGAGGATCGTTCATGGTGCCTAACTGTGCTGTCGCTGGCAGTGTGCCATAGCAATAAACAGCGCATGCGAATAAGCACATTCCATGCCACGGCGCACCAAATCAGGGCGTTCCAGCGGCAGAGGCCGCCATAACAAAAGGCGGCACGCTTGTCGCGGTGCCGCCTTCAGGGCGCGTTGCAGGGCTGCGCTATTATCGCGCTGCCATCAGCACTTGATAGTGGTCACAAAGCTCGGCGGCGTGGGCGAGCCTTCCGACCAGGTCAGCACTTCGTAGCCGGTGTCGGTCACCAGCACTTCGACTTCCCATTGGGCCGACAGGCTGTGGTCCTTGGTGATGACGGTCCAGCCATCATTGCCCAGGTCCTTGATGTCCTTCTTGCCCAGGTTGAGCATGGGCTCGATCGTGAAGATCATGCCGGTCTTGAGCTCGACGCCGGTGCCTGGGCGGCCATAGTGCAGCACCTGGGGCTCGTCGTGGAACACCTTGCCGATGCCGTGGCCGCAGTACTCGCGCACGACCGACAGGCCCTGGCCTTCGGCAAACTTCTGGATCGCATGGCCGATATCGCCCAGGTGGGCGCCGTTCTTGACCTGCACAATGCCATGCCACATGGCTTCAAAGGTCAGCTGGCACAGGCGCTTGCCGGCAATCGTACCTTCGCCGATCACGAACATGCGGCTGTTGTCGCCAAAATAGCCTTCGGGCGTGATGATGGTCACGTCCACATTGACAACGTCACCCTTCTTGAGCGGCTTGTCATTGGGGATGCCGTGGCAGACCACATGGTTCACCGAGGTGCAGACATAGGCCGGGTAGGGCGTCATGCCCGGTGGCTGGTAGCCCAGGCAGGCCGACTTGGTGCCCTGCTTTTCCATGGCCTCGGCGCACAGCAGATCGATCTGCTTGGTCGTGATGCCTAGTTGAATGTGGGGGGTGATGTAGTCCAGGACCTCCGAGGCCAAGCGGCCTGCGATGCGCATCTGCGCAATATCTTCTTCCGTATTGATTTTGATGGTCATAGCCCATGATTATCCCACCGCTGCCATTGGCCTGTTGTCCATGCGGCTACGTGACCTAGCGCAGCACAGTAGAATCCCGGGTTATCCCGCCCTTGTCATTGTGCTGCCACGGTCCGCCCGTAGCAGTGGGCAAGGCGCATGCGTGCTTTCTTCCCATCCTCCTAGTCCACATAGGCTGCCACGTGACACTGCACCTGACTCAGCTACCAGGCGGTAACGCCCTCAGCTCCTTCCGCGCCCAACAACTGCAGACCGCATTGACGGCGATCCATCCAAAGATAACGGGCATTGCTGCCCGTTTTGTGCATCTGGTAGCCACGGAGCAGCCTCTGGCGGGTGCTGAGGCCGAGCGCGTAGCGGCCCTGCTGACCTATGGCGACCCCTATGAAGGCGGCAGCGACGGCCAGGCCTTCATCGTCACCCCCCGCATGGGCACCATCTCGCCCTGGGCCTCCAAGGCCACCGACATTGCCCGCAACTGCGGCCTGGCGGTGTTCCGCATCGAGCGCCTTACCGAGTACCGTATCGAGCTCAAGGCCGGCCTGCTGGGCGGCAAGCCCGAGCTGAGCGCCGAGCAGACCGCGCAGATCGCCGCGCTGCTGCACGACCGCATGACCGAGTCGGTGTTCGGCACCCGCGCCGAAGCCGAGCAGCTGTTCTCCGCACTGCAAGCCCAGCCGATGGAGTTTGTCGATGTGCTGGGCGGTGGCCGCAGCGCGCTGGAAAAAGCCAACAAGCAATGGGGCCTGGCGCTGGCCGAGGACGAGATCGAGTACCTGGAAAACGCCTTCAAGGGCCTGGCTCGCAACCCCAGCGATGTCGAGCTGATGATGTTTGCCCAGGCGAACTCCGAGCACTGCCGCCATAAGATCTTCAACGCCAACTTCACCATTGACGGCGTGGCACAGGACAAGAGCCTGTTCGGCATGATCCGCCACACCGAGGCGGTATCGCCCCAGCACACCGTGGTGGCGTATTCGGACAATGCCTCCATCATGGAAGGCCACCAGGTCGAGCGCTTTGTGGCGCCGTTCAACACCCAGGCCGATGCCGTGACGGCACCCAGCTACCAGAAGCAGGCAGCCACCAGCCATGTGCTGATGAAGGTCGAGACCCACAACCACCCCACGGCCATCTCGCCTTTCCCCGGTGCCTCCACCGGCGCGGGCGGTGAGATTCGAGACGAAGGCGCGACCGGCCGGGGCTCCAAGCCCAAGGCTGGCCTGACCGGATTCACCGTCTCCAAGCTCTGGGGTAGCGAGGTCGGCAAGCCCGAGCACATCGCCAGCCCGCTGCAGATCATGATCGAAGGCCCGCTGGGCGGCGCCGCGTTCAACAACGAATTCGGCCGCCCCAACCTGACCGGCTACTTCCGCGAGTACGAGCAGCAAGTCGGTGACATCACCCGTGGCTACCACAAGCCCATCATGATCGCCGGCGGCCTGGGCGTGATCGATGCCGCGCAGACCCAGAAGATCCTGTTCCCCGCCGGCACCTTGCTGATCCAGCTGGGCGGCCCGGGCATGCGCATCGGCATGGGCGGTGGTGCCGCCAGCTCCATGGCCAGCGGCACCAACGCGGCCGAGCTGGACTTTGACTCGGTGCAGCGCGGCAACCCCGAGATCGAGCGCCGTGCGCAGGAGGTCATCAACCACTGCTGGCAGCAGGGCGCGGCCAACCCCATCCTGGCGATCCACGATGTGGGCGCCGGTGGCCTGTCCAACGCCTTCCCCGAGCTGACCAATGACGCCGGCCGTGGCGCCCGCTTTGACCTGCGCAAGGTCAACCTCGAAGAATCGGGCCTGGCGCCCAAGGAAATCTGGTCCAACGAAAGCCAGGAACGCTATGTGATGGCGATTGCGCCCGAGTCGCTGGCGCAGTTCACGGCCTTCTGCGAGCGCGAGCGCTGCCCGTTTGCCGTCATCGGCACGGCCACCGAAGAGCGCCAGCTGGTGCTGCAGGACCCGGCTGCCACCGCAGACGACCAGAAATTCCCGGTCGATATGCCGATGGACGTGCTGCTGGGCAAGCCGCCCAAGATGCACAAGGATGTGCAGACCGTGGCGCGCAGCCTGCCCGCCATTGACCTGACCGGCGTGCCGCTGGAAAAGGCCGTGATCGATGTGCTGGCCCACCCCACGGTGGCCTCCAAGCGCTTCCTGGTCACCATTGGTGACCGCGCGGTGGGCGGCCTGACCCACCGCGACCAGATGGTCGGCCCTTGGCAGGTGCCGGTGGCCGACGTCGCCGTGACCCTGGCCGATTTCCAGGGCTTCAAGGGCGAGGCCATGGCCATGGGCGAACGCACCCCGCTGGCTGCCATCAATGCACCCGCCTCGGGCCGCATGGCGGTTGCCGAAGCCATCACCAATATGCTGGCCGCGCCGATTGCGCTGTCCAAGGTGAAGATGTCGGCCAACTGGATGGCCGCTTGCGGCGAACCCGGTGAAGACGCGGATCTGTACGCCACCGTCAAGGCCGTGGGCATGGAACTGTGCCCGCAGCTGAACATCTCCATCCCCGTGGGCAAGGACAGCTTGTCGATGCGCACGCAGTGGAGCGAAGGCGGCGAAACCAAGAAGGTCACCTCGCCCGTCAGCCTGATCATCACCGGCTTTGCCTCCATCGATGATGTGCGCAGCACGCTCACGCCCCAGCTGGATGCCAGCGAAGCCGACACCACCCTGGTGCTGGTTGATCTCTCGCGCGGCAAGATGCGCATGGGCGGCTCCATCCTGGGCCAGGTGCTGGGCCAAAGCGGCAACGAGACACCCGACCTGGACGAAGCCAAGGACCTGATCGCACTGGTCGACGCCGTCAACGCGCTGCGCGCCCAGGGCAAGATCCTCGCCTACCACGACAAGGGCGACGGCGGCCTGCTGGCCACCGTAGCGGAAATGGCCTTTGCCGGCCATGTCGGCGTGGCACTGAATGTGGACATGCTGATCACCGAAGGCGATGGCATCTCCGACAGCCGCATGGACAGTGGCGAAGGCAAGAACTGGGGCGCCCAGGTATCGGGCCGCCGCGAAGACCTGACCCTGCGCGCGCTGTTCAACGAAGAGCTGGGCGTCGTGCTGCAGGTCAAGACCAGCGACAGCGCCGAGGTGCTGCAGACCCTGCGCGAGCATGGCCTGTCCACCTGCAGCCACATCGTGGGCAAGACCCGTCCGGCCTCGTCCAGCATGGACATGGGCAAGGGCGAGCTGCAAGTCTGGCGCGATGCCAAGAAGGTGTTTGGCGCCAGCCTGAGCGATCTGCACCAGGTCTGGGATGCCGTGAGCTGGAAGATTGCCCAGCAGCGCGACAACCCCGCCTGCGCCGACAGCGAGCACGCCTCGGTCGGTGTGCCGACTGACCCCGGCATGCATGTGCACCTGACTTTCGATCCGCAAGAAGCGCTGTCTGCGCCTTTCGTCAACGTCGCGGCCAAGCCCCGCGTGGCGGTGCTGCGCGAGCAGGGCGTGAACTCCCACGTCGAAATGGCCTACGCCTTTGGCGAAGCCGGCTTTGAAGCGGTGGACGTACACATGACCGACCTGCAGACGGGCCGTGCCCAGCTGCGTGACTTTGCCGGTATCGTCGCCTGCGGCGGCTTCAGCTACGGTGACACCCTGGGCGCCGGTATTGGCTGGGCCCGCTCCATCACCTTCAACGAGCCGCTGTCCGAGCAGTTCCAGGCCTTCTTCAGCCGCAAGGACACCTTCGGCCTGGGCGTCTGCAATGGCTGCCAGATGTTTGCCGAGCTGGCCGACATCATCCCCGGTGCGCAAGACTGGCCGCGCTTCACGCAAAACCAGAGCAACCGCTTCGAGGCGCGTCTGTCCATGGTCGAAGTGCTGGAGTCGCCCAGCCTGTTCCTGCAAGGCATGGCTGGCTCGCGCCTGCCGATCGCCGTCGCGCACGGTGAGGGCTATGCCAACTTCCGCTTCCGTGGCAACGCCGATGCGGTGATCGCTGCGATGCGCTATGTGGACAACCACGGCCAGGCGACCGAGCAGTACCCGTTCAACCCGAACGGTTCGGCCGGCGGCCTGACGGCGGTCACCACGGCCGATGGCCGCTTCACCGCGATGATGCCGCACCCCGAGCGCGTGTTCCGCAACGTGCAGATGAGCTGGACCGACGGCGACCGCTCGGCCCACAGCCCCTGGATGCGCGTCTGGCGCAATGCCCGCCACTGGCTGGGTTGATTTGCACAACGCCCCATGACGAAGGCCCTGCACTGCAGGGCCTTTTTACTTGGAGGGGTGCCAAGCGCTCAGAGCTTCACCACCACCGGGCCGCCCTTGGCAATCGCCCGCTGGTAGGCATCGCGCGCCTGCATGCGCTGGCGGTAGGCATGCAGATGCGGCCAGTCGGCAGGGTTGGCGCAGCGCGTCAGTGCGGCCTCAACCGCAAAGCCCATCTGAAAATCGGCCATCGTCAGGTGCTCGCCGGCAAACCAGGGCTGATGGGCCAGGTGGTTGTTCATATAGGCCATCGCCGCTTCCATATGGGGGGCGATCAGCTGCTTGTGCACTTGCTGGCGCAGGCCGCGCAGCACCGGGCCCACGATGGGGCGCAGCAGCAGCGGCAAGGGCTTGGCCGCGATGCTGTCAAACACCAGCTGCAGCAGCAGCCAGTTCATCAGCGAGCCCTCGGCAAAGTGCATCCAGTAGCGGCACTGCAGGTGCTCGGGGCTGCCGCGCTTGGGATCCAGGTGGGCCATGTCGGGCGGCGCCCAGGCGCCATAGCGCTCGGCCAGGTATTCGATGATGGCGCCGGATTCGGCAATCACCAGGCCCCGGTCGCAGAGGATGGGCGACAGGCCCAGCGGGTGAATACGCTTGAGCGCCGGCGGCGCCAGCCGGGTCTTGGCGTCGCGCGGGTAGGTCTCCAGCGCATAGGGCAGGTTCAGCTCTTCCAGCAGCCAGAGCACGCGCTGCGAGCGTGAGGTTTCCAGGTGGTGAAGGGTCAGCATGGTTCAGTTTCCTTGCAGGCGGCGCACCCAGGCGACCAGCCCGGATGCCGTGGATTTATAGCCCGGGCGCCAGCTCAGCCGGGAGCGCCAGGGCACGCCCAGCAGAAAGCGGCCCCGGCTCCAGCCCTTGACCATGGCGCTGGCCGCCTGTTCGGGCTGCGGCCAGAGTGGCAGACTGGCGGGGTGGGGATCGGTGAAAAAAGCATCGCTCAGGCCGGGCTTGACCACGGCCAGACTGACACCTACGCCCTGGGGTACCAGCTCCAGCTGCAAGGTCTCGGCCAGGTTGATCAATGCCGCCTGGCAGGGCCCATAGGCCAGATTGCCCGGCAGGCCACGCAGGCCGGCCACGCTGGCCACCAGGCTCAGATGGGGTTGGCGCCCCCCGCGCGCCGCTGCCAGCAGGTGGGGGGTAATAGCCGCGATCACATGCAGGGCACCGGTCAGGTTGACCTCGCGGTGCTGCAGCAAGCTGTTGAGGTCCAGGTCATCGGCGCGCATGGTCTGGCGCTCGCCCGCACAGTAGCAGACCAGGTCGAGCGGGCCATCCTCCAGCAGCTGGTGCACGGCGCTGACCACCGCGTCACGGTCCGTCACATCCAGCGGCAGCGGCAGGCAACCAGGGTGCTGCTCGGCAAAGGCGTCCAGCACCTCCTGCCGGCGTGCCGACACGATCACCTGGGCGCCTGCGGCATGCAAGTGCTTGGCCAGCGCCAGCCCGATGCCCGCGCTGGCGCCGACCAGCCAGACACGCATGCCATACCAGCGCTCGATGGGGGTATTCAGCGGCATGGCTGCCTCCTGGCGCAGCGGCTGGATGGCTGGAGGACGGCGGTAGGGGCGTTGCTGGCTGTTTTCATTGGGTGTTCCGGTTATCCGACCCTGTCTGGGCAGGGTCTATGCCCATCACTACGCGCCAGCCGCAGCTTTGGATTCAGCACAGCCGATTATTTTTTTGCATCGTTTCTGCATCCAATCGGCCGTTGGCTGCGTATAGCGGCCAGAAGCAGGGAAGTTGGGGCAGTGAGCAGTCGCTGACCTGGGCCGGACCAAGGCGGTTTTTGCGGGTGCTTGCTGCTTGGCAGCAATACAACGGATTGACCGGCCAGCCGGCCTTCGCCCCACAATGCTTGCATGCGCACACCAACCACAGACACTGAACTGATGCTTTTGTTAGACCGCATAGCCGCCCGCGAGGACAAGGCGCTCCGGCTTTTGTACGACGAGACGGCCTCCCGGCTGTATGGCCTGGCGCTGCGCATTCTGGGCAACAAGGCCTGGGCCGAGGATGTGCTGCAGGACAGCTTTGTCGCCATCTGGCGCCATGCCGGCAGCTACCGCGATTCGCTCAGCCCGCCGCTGGCCTGGATGGGCATGCTGGTGCGCAGCAGGGCGCTGGATTTTCTGCGCCGGCGCAAGGCCGAGCGGCTCGACCAGCATGCGGTGGTGGATGACATGGATGACCTGCCGCAGGGCGACGAGGCCCAAGGCCCCCTGCAATCGGTGGAGGCCAGTGAACAGGCAACGGTCTTGCAGCAGTGCATGGAGCGCCTGCAGCAGGCCCAGCGCCAGGTGGTGAGCCTGGCCTATTTGCGCGATTTGAGCCACAGCGAGCTGGCCAGCCATTTCCAGCTGCCGCTGGGCACCGTCAAAACCTGGATGCGCCGCAGTCTGGAGCAGCTGCGCAAGTGCATGGACCGCCACGTGTAGGCGCAAAGGAGTGCTCTGATGAACCTGGTACAACACCCCGAACTGCTAGACCGCCTGGCCGCCGCCTATGCCCTTGGCACCTTGCGCGCTGGCGCCCGCCGCCGCTTTGAGCAGATGGCCCGCGCGCATCCCCAGGTGCGCTCGGCCGCGCTGCTGTGGCAAGGCCGCTGGTCGGCGCTGTCCGAGCTGCAGTCGCCTGTGCAACCCGATGCCGCCGTCTGGACCCGCATCCAGAACCTGGTCGATGCCGACCAGGCAGGCCTGGCGCTGGCGCAGCAGCGCGCCACGGCCCAGGCCCGCAGCCCCAAAGCCCTCAGCTGGTGGCGCTCGCTGGCGCTGACCGGTGCCGTGGCCACCGTCGCTGCCGTCGCCATTGGCCTGTATGCGCAGCAAAGCCTGCAACGCAACACCGGCCAGCAGCTGGCCGCCTTGCAGACGGAGCTGCAAAAGACCCAGACCGCCTTGCAGGCCACCCCGCAACTGCAGTATGTGGCCGTGCTGGCCGATGGCAAGGCGCAGGCCTCCATGCTGGTGACCTTCGATGCCCGCCATGGCCGGCTGGAGCTGCAGCGGGTCGGCGGCTACCAGGAGGCAGCCGACCGGTCACTGCAGCTCTGGGCCTTGCCCACGCAGGGCGCGCCGCAGTCCTTGGGCGTCATGGGCGAGGGGCGGCTGGAGCAACTGCAGGCGCAGCTGGCCCAGGTGCAGGCCATCCCAGCGCTGGCGATCAGCCTGGAGCCCAAGGGCGGCGTGCCCAGCGAGACGGGGCCCACCGGGCCGGTCTTGTTCAGCGGGGCTTTGATCAAGCGCGATTTGTAAGTGGTTTTTGCCCGTCCCCACGCTCTGTAGCTGGCGCTACAGGGCGTTTTTTATGGTGTCTTTCATAGCGGGAAACGGCTGCGCTGGCAGCAGTAACCGCCTCCACCGGCGGGCGATTTAACACCCTGTTTTTAAAGAGAATTTATATAACAAATGAGATTTATTCTCATTCGTAATATACTAGCGCGCCTTGTCATTTTTAGCGCCCGCCCGTCCCCGTCATGTCCGCCCTCCCGTTGGAAGCCTTTCGCGATAGCTATCGCGAGCTGATCGCCTTTGTGGCGCGCCGTACCGGCAGCCGCCAATCGGCGCAGGACATCGTGCATGACGCCTGGCTGCGCGTGGTGGAAGCGGGGCCGATGGCGCAGAGCCAGCACCCAGCGCCACGCGCCTATTTGTACACGGTGGCCGAGCACCTGGTGATCGACCACCTGCGCCGGGCGGCGCGCACTTCCGAGCGCTTTGACAGCGCCCTGCATGACGGCAGCGCCGGCGTGCAAGCACTGGGCCAGGATGTGGCCGAGGCCAGCCTGCGGCGCGAGGCGCTGGTGGCGGTCGATGCCGCCATTGCCGCCTTGCCCGAGCGCTGCCGCAGCATGTTCCTGGCCGACCGGCTCGATGGCGAATCGCAGGCAGCGATTGCTGCCGCCCATGGCGTGTCGGTCAAGACGGTGGAGCGCGAGATCATGCGCGCCATGGATGCCATCGAGGCGGCTTTGCATGAATGGCGTGGCGATGGTGTTGTGCAGGCGCTGCCGCGCAAGGGCCGGCGCCGCGCACTGTCGGCCTTGCTCGGTGTGGCCGGCCTGGGCGCCAGCGGCAGCCTGGCCTGGCGCTTGTACCAGAGCCAGGTGGTGACATGGCAGATCCAGCTGGGCACCGCTACCGGCCGCCAGCTCAACCAGGCGCTGCCCGATGGCAGCAGCATTGCGCTGGATGCGCAGACCCGCCTGGATGTACGCTACTACGGCAGCCGCCGCTATGTGCAGATGCACCATGGCGCGGCCTTCTTCAAGGTGGCACGCAATGCCGATGCGCCTTTTATCGTCGATGCCGGCCCGGCCCGCATCACCGTGCTGGGCACCCGCTTTGAAGTGGCTCTCGATGACCAGGGTGGGCTGCGCGTGGCGGTGGAAGAGGGCCGGGTGCGCGTGCAGCAGCGCGGCAGCGAGGGCGATCTGGCCGATGCCGGCGATGGCTGGGAGCTGACCGGCAGCCAGACCCTGGACTGGCAACAAGGCCAGTCGCCCCGGCGCGATACCAGCGCGGGCGAGGTGGCCGCCTGGCGCAATGGCTGGCTGGACTTCCGCCACGAGCCGCTGGGCCTGGCCGTGCAGCGCCTGGCCCGTTATTGCCAGGTTCCCATGCAGGTGGCGCCCGATGCCGAACACCTGACGATTTTTGGCCGGGTGCGCATTGCTGATGCCCGCGCCTGGCTGCAACTGCTGCCACGCAGTGTGCCGGTGGTGGTGCGCGAAGAAGGCCAGGGCGCTGCGCGCCGCATCACGATTGCGCGGCGCAAGGCGCAGAGTTGAGCGATGGTGCGCATGCACTATGGGCCGCTGACCGGCCATTTAAAAATACTTGCGCTGTCGTTGAGGGAAAACTGCGTCTCGTTCGTATTACCTCTTGTGAACCACATGAGGAAAGTTCCCAACGATATGTCGCACCCCTGCAAACGCCACTTGATCGCCCTGGCCATTGCCACCTTGGCTGGCGCAGCCTCGGCCGCTGATTTTGATATTTCCGCCCAGCCGCTTGACAGCGCGCTGGCCCAGCTGGCCCGCCAGGCCGGCCTACAACTGATGGCGCCACCGGCGCTGGTACAAGGCCGCCCCGGCGCTGCCGTCAAGGGCAGCATGAGCGCCCAGGATGCCGTGCGCCAGTTGCTGCGCAACACCAACCTGGTGGCCCGCATCGAAGGCACGACCCTGGTCATCGACAACGGCCAGACCGCTGGCGAAGTAGCGCTGAACCCGGTGGTGGTGATGGCCCCCGCCACCCGCGCCGGCGACCGCCCCGAGGCCTATGCCGGCGGCAAGCAGGCGCGCGGCAGCCGCATTGGCATGCTGGGCGACCAGGATGTGATGGACACGCCGTTTTCCACCGTGGCATACACCGCAGAAGCGGTGGCGGACCAGCAGGCACGCACCTTGGGTGAGGTGCTGGCCAACGACGCCTCGGTGCGCCTGACCACCGCCTCGCAGGGCTTCAGCGAAGACATCCAGGTGCGCGGCTTTGGCATCAGCGGTGGCGATGTGGGCCTCAACGGCCTCTATGGTCTGACCTCGGCCAGCCGGGTGCCGGCCGAGATTCTGGAGCGTGCCGAGCTGCTCAAGGGCCCGGGCGCGATGGTGGGCGGAATGCCGCCCGGCGGCAGCATTGGCGGCGCCATCAATGTGCAGACCAAGCGTGCAGGCGATGCGCCGCTGAACCGCGTGGGCCTGCAGTACCTGGGCCGTGCGCAGTTTGGCACCAGTGTCGATATCTCGCGCCGCTTTGGCGAGAACAAGGAATGGGGCGTGCGCGTCAATGGCGCAGCACGCGGTGGCGAGGCCAGCATCCGTGGTGGCGACCAAAAGCTGGGCGTGGGCGCAATCGCGGTCGACTACCGGGGCAGCCATCTGCGCTGGTCGCTCGATGCCTATGCACAGCGCGAAGAGCTGGAAGACTTCCGCCCGCAGATCGGCTTCAACCCGGCGCTGACGTCCTTGCCCAAGCCGCCCAACGCGCGCAGCAACTGGTTCCCCGATACCGATCTGTCGCTGGACGACAAGGTCATCGCCTCGCGCCTGGAAGTCGATCTGAACGACCAGGTCACAGCGTTTGCCGGCATCGGCTACCGCAAGGGCAAGGCCCAGCAGATTTTCCCGACCACGACGACGTCGATGAATGCGGCCGGCGACTTCACCGTGCGCAGCAGCTTCTATGATTCGTACAGCGAGACCAGCAGCGCCGATGCGGGGCTGCGGGCCAAGTTCGCGACCGGCGGTATCAAGCACTCGCTGGTGGTCAGCGCCACCGACCTGCGCCAGGAATCCGGCAACGCCTATGTGGCCGGCCTGACCACGTCGCCATCGAACATCTACAACCCCGCGCCACTGCCACCAGTCGAAGGCGCGCGCGCCGAGCCCAACAAGGCCTCCAAGGCGCACAACTACGGCATCGCGGTGACGGACACCATGGCCCTGGCCGATGACCGCCTGCTGCTGACCCTGGGCCTGCGCCGCCAGACCGTGGACCTGCGCAACTTCAGCACCGCCAGCGGCGCGCAGACCAGCAGCTACGCCAAGAGCGCAACCACGCCGCTGGTCGGCCTGGTGGTCAAGGCCAATGACCAGGTCTCCGTCTACGGCAACTACACGGCCGGCCTGTCGCGCGGTGCCACGGCGCCCAACACGGCGGTGAATGCTGGCGAGGTGTTTCCGCCGTTCAAGTCCAAGCAGTACGAAGCGGGCGTGAAGGTGGATTGGGGCAGCTTCATGACGACAGCCAGCCTGTTCCAGATCAGCCGCCCCAACAGCATGACCGACCCGACCACCAACATCTACAGCTTTGATGGTGAGCAGCGCAACCGGGGCCTGGAGCTGGCCGCCTATGGCGAGCTGCAGCACGGTCTGCGTTTGATGGGTGGCCTCACCTTCAACCGCGCCAAGGTCACCAAGGCGGCGCAGTACCAGGGCAACGATGCCTATGGCGTGCCCAAGATCAATGCCAACCTGGGCGCCGACTGGGATGTACCCGGCGTGCAGGGCCTGTCCGTCAACGGCCGCATGATCCACACCGGCTCGGCCTGGGCCAGCAATGCCAACACCCTCAAGCTTTCGGGCTGGACCCGCTTTGACGTGGGCGCGCGCTACCGCACCCAGGTCAGCGGCAAGGCGGTGGTGCTGCGTGCCAATGTCGAGAACCTGACGGGCAAGAACGTCTGGTTGATCAGTGGCAACAACTACCTGACCTTGAGCGCACCGCGTACCGTGGTGCTGTCGGCAACGGTTGATTTTTGAGAACCTGCGGGTGGTCTCCGCGCAGCTGCGTAGAGACCGCCCACCGGTTCTGGGGAGTGGGCTGCGGGAGCGCAAGGCGCCAGCAGCATGTTTATCAAAAAAGGAGAGAGAGCATATGTTGAAGAAATCCCTGTCTGCCCTGAGCCTGGCCGTGCTGGCCATGTCCGCCCAAGCCCACCAGATCTGGCTGGAGCCTGCCGGTGCAGACCATGCCGTGGTGCTGCGCTTTGGCGAGTTTGGCGACAACCTGCGTGAAGCATCCCCCGGCCTGCTGGACCACTTTGGCAAGCCCCAGGGCGTGCTGATCAACGCCAAGGGCGAGGAAAAGGCCGCTGCCGGCAACAAGACCGCCAATGGCTTTACCTTGCCGTTCAACGTCCAGGAGGGTGTCTCCATCGTCGCTGAAGACGCCAACTATCCGCTGTCCAAGTTCAAGCGCGATGGCAAGGATGTCACCAACTGGTACCACCCCGCTGCACGCCTGGTCACCGGCTTTGCCGCGCAAAAGCCCAAGCTGGCGCTGGACCTGACCCCGACCGGCAAGGACGGTGAGTTCAAGGCCACCTTCAAGGGCCAGCCGCTGCCCAAGACCCAGGTCGCCGTGGTCACCCAATCGGGCTGGATGAAAGAGGGCCACACCGATGCCCAAGGCCTGGTGCATTTCGACCTGCCATGGCAAGGCCAGTACGTGGCCGAGATCAAGCACAACGACCGCACGCCCGGCGAACGCGCTGGCGAAAAGTACGACGGCGTGAGCTATGTGACCTCGGTCACCTACGTGAAGCCTGAGGGCGTGGCCCCTGTGGCTGCCGGCCCCGTGGCAACGCCCAACCCGGCCAAATGACCAGCCAAGTGCTGAGCGGCGCCTTGCGCGCCGCGCTGGCCAAGGCCTGCCAGGTCGGCCCGCTGCTGTCACGCATCGCCGCCGCCATTGGCGGCGGCTACGCGCTGGCGGCCGTGGCCAGCGTGGCCGTGCTGGCCTTGCCCATGGCCAAACCCCAGGCCGTGCTGGCCGGCACCATGGCCAGCTTTCTGGTCTACACCGGCGCGGTGATCTGGGTGTTCGCGGTGCGTTCGGCCACCCGTGCCTGGGTGGGGCTGCTGCTGGCCGCGATACCGCTGCTGCTGGCCGCCTGGCCGGTATGGAATGGAGTGACTCCGGCATGACTGCCATTGATAAAAAAGATAGCAAACCGAGCAAACCAGCGGTACGCGGCATTCGCCAGACCATGTCCGACCTGCACATCTGGGCTGGGCTGCTGGTGGGCTGGATCCTGTATGCGATGTTCCTCACCGGCACGGTGAGCTACTTCAAGGAAGAGATTTCGCAGTGGATGCGGCCCGAGCTGGCCCACCAGGCCGTGGTGCCCGATGCTGCCGAAGTGGCACCGCGCGTGGCGCAGGTGCTGGAGCAAGTGGCCCCTGGCAGCAACCAGTGGAGCCTGGGCATGCCCGATGCGCGCAACAACGTCGTGAGCGCGTTCTGGCGCATTGCCAAGCCCGAAAAGGGCGAGCGCGGCTTTGGCAGCGCGGTGTTCGATCCGCAGACCGGCCAGAAGGTAGCCGGCCGCGAGACCGTGGGTGGTGAGTTCTTCTACCGTTTCCACTTCCAGTTTCATTACATGCCCGTGCTTTGGGCCCGCTGGCTGGCCAGTTTCTGCGCCATGTTCATGCTGGTGGCCATTGTCAGCGGCGTGATCACGCACAAGAAGATCTTTGTCGACTTCTTCACCTTCCGCTGGGGCAAGGGCCAGCGCTCCTGGCTGGATGCGCACAATGCGCTGTCGGTCTTCGGGCTGCCTTTCCACGCGATGATTACCTATACCGGCCTGGTCACCTTGATGGCCATGACCATGCCCTGGGCCAGCAGCGCCGCCTTCAAGACCCAGGCCGAGCGCCAGGCCATGCAAAGCGAGCTGAGTGCCTTCATCCCCGCAGGCAAGCCCAGTGGGGTGGCCGCGCCGTTGGCTCCCCTGGGCGACATGGTGCGCCAGGCCCAGCAGCGCTGGGGCGAGGACCGCATTGGCCGCGTCACCGTCAACAACGCCGGCGATGCCTCGGCGCGCGTGATCGTCACCTATGGTGATTTCGAGCGCGTGTCGATCAGCCCCAAATACATGCTGTTCGAGGGCAGCACCGGCAAGCTGCTGGAGGTCAAGGACCAGGTCGGCGCGGCGGCGGAGACGCGTGGCGTGCTCTATGCGCTGCACCTGGGCCGCTTTGGCGATACCACCGTGCGCTGGCTCTACTTTCTCACCAGTCTGGCGGGCACGGCCATGGTGGGCACCGGCCTGGTGATGTGGACCGTCAAGCGCCGCACCAAGCTGCCCAACCCGGACAAGCCTTACTTTGGCTTCTGGCTGGTGGAGCGGCTGAACATTGCCGCGATTGCGGGGCTGAGTATCGGCATGGCCGCCATGCTCTGGGCCAACCGCTTGCTGCCGCTGGGCATGGAAAAGCGCAGCGACTGGGAGATCCACTGGTTCTTCATCCTCTGGGGTGCCAGCCTGGTCTGGGCCATGCTGCGGCCTGCCAAGCGCGCCTGGGTGGAGCTGCTCTGGGCCGGGTGCGCGGCGCTGGCCTTGCTGCCGGTCCTCAATGTGCTGACCACCGACCGGCCGCTGTGGCGCAGCCTGATCGAGGGTGACTGGGTGTTCACCGGGCTGGAGTTGACCTTGCTGGCGCTGGCCGCGCTGCATGCCTGGCTGGCGATCCGCACCTGGCGCCACCAACCCAAGCGCAAGCCGCAGCGCCAGGCGGCGCCACGGCAAGCGCCTGCCGCCCGTGCTGCCGATAGTGGCGGCGTGGCCGTCAATACGGTGGCTGCCAATGCTGCTATTGCGCCCGATTTGCAGGAGGCCCGGCCATGAACCACCTCGCCATTCAGCTGGTGTCGCTGCCCGCGTTTGCACTGCTGGCGCTGGCCATGGACCGCCACCAGCTCGACCTGTTGGGCCGTGAGCTGCCACCCGGCCCAACCCGGCGCCTGCGCCTGGCCGGCTGGCTGGCGTTGCTGGCCTCGCTGGCGATTGCCGTGGGGCTCAAGGGCTGGTCGCTGGGCCTGGTCACCTGGTGCGGCCATATCTCGCTCAGCGCCGCCATCGTCATCCTCACGATGGTGGCCTGGGAACGCCGCAAATCTGTAAAAAAGTGAGACGCCAGGCGGGTGGGAGGCCCGTCTTGCATCATTTCGTCTTGGACCCTGCCTACAATCGTGCGATGCCGCTAGTAATAAATCTATAAAGCGGATTACTAACAGATTGAACGGAAGGGGAGGCGGTTTGTCACGTGTCTTAGCAACCGAAGCCGAGGTGGTGGCGCTGTCCCCGGATGCCTCTTCCACCAAGGCGGCACAAGGGTTGAAGAACCCCAGCAAATGGCCCAGCCTGGGCTGCAACGAAACGGCAGCCTGGGGCGAATGCCAGGGCAGCGGCTCCAAGCCCTACCAGACCCAGGTCGATCTGAGCGGGCCCTCCTTCAAGTGCTCTTGCCCGAGCCGCAAATTCCCCTGCAAACATGGCCTGGCGCTGATGCTGCTGCGCGCTGCCGGCCAGGTGGCCGACAATGCCGAGCCGCCCGCCTGGGTCAGCGCCTGGCTGGACAGCCGCGCTGAAAAAGCCGAGAAAAAAGAAGCCAAGGCCGCCGCCATTGCGGCCGCCCCGCCGCCCGATCCCGAGGTACTGGCCAAGCAACAGGCCAAGCGCGACGACAAGCGCTGGGACAAGGTGGCCGCCGGCATGCAGGAGCTGCAGCTGTGGATGCAGGACATGCTGCGCAACGGCCTGGCCAATCTCTCGGGCGACCACCAGGCGCGCCAGCACTGGAACACCATGGCCGCGCGCATGGTCGATGCGCAGGCCAGCGGCATGGCCGCCCGCATCAAGGAGGCCTGGGAGCTGGTGGACAGCCACCCGCAATGGTCGCGTGACCTGCTGGTGCAGCTGGGCCACTGGCAGTTGCTGGCCGATGCGGTGGCACGCCGCGATGCCCTGAGCGCCGAGACCCGTGCCGATGTGATGGCCGCGCTGGGCTGGCCCATGGACAAGGCCGAAGTGCAGGCGCGCGGCCAGGTGGTGGCCGACGACTGGCGGGTGGTAGGCCTGCGCCAGATCGAGCGCGAAGGCCGCTTGCTGGAGCGCCGCGTATGGCTGCAAGGCCAGCACAGCGGGCGCATCGCCTGGTTGCTGGATTACGCCCAGGGCGGGCGTGGTTTTGAGACCGCCTGGGTGCCGGCGCAAAGCTACCGGGGCAGCCTGCATTTCTACCCCGGACAGGCACCGCTGCGCGCCATCGCGGGGGCTGATATCGAACTGCTGGCGCCCGGCGCTGGCGCCCCGTTGGGCGAGGGCGCATGGCGCGATGCGTTGGCGCAGCTGAGCCAGCGCATTGCCGCCAATCCCTTGCAGCCGGTGCAGCCGCTGTGGTGCGGCCAGGCGCGTCTGCAGGTCAGCGCGGGCCAGTGGTATGCGGTCTGGCCGCAAGGGGACGCGGCCGCCGCGCTGGTGCCGCTGGCCGTGGCCGATGACCATGCCTGGCAACTGCAGGCGCTCGGTGGTGGCGCGCCGATGGCGCTGTTTGGCGAATGGGAGGGCGGCCAGCAGTCAGGGCGCTGGCGCCTGCTCAGTGCCTGGCAGGCCGGCGATGGCCAGGCGCCTTGGACCAACATCTGGCAGAACCGGGGTGAAGTGCTGTGAGCCATGCAAATCTTTGGGCTGCGTTGCAGCAATCGGCGCTCGTGGGCGCCGAGCGGCTGGCGCTGCCAGCCATCTTTACGCAGGGCATCGACCGCACAGCGCCCGCCAGCCAGCAGGCGCTGCAGGCGGCGCTGCTGCTGCCGGCAGACAGCAAGGCGGTGCAGCTGCTGCGCGCCACCGCTGTGGCTGCGGTGCTGGAGCGCGCCGGTTGGCGCCCCGCAACGCCCGCTGCGGCGGCGCTAGCCGCCGCCTTGCCGCCACCGGCGGCTGAATCGCGCCCGGCGCCGCAGGGCGAGCCGCTGTTGCGCCTGCTCGGCGAGGTGCTGCAGGGCAATGCGCCCGAGCTGCTGGCGCTGGCCTTGGCCAGCCTCGATGAGGCCGGCCAGCGCCTGCCCTATGCGCTGCTGGTGGATGCGCTGCACCAGGGCCGCCAATCGGTGGAACTGCGCCAGTGGCTGACCCCGGTGCTGGGCGAGCGCGGCCGCTGGCTGGCCGCCCAGAACCCGCAATGGGCCTATGCCCACGGCGTGCAAGAGACGGCCGATGCCGAGCAGATCTGGCAGGAAGGCTCGCTAGAGCAGCGCGTGGCCTTGTTGCAGCAGCAGCGTGCCACGGACCCGGCAGGCGCCCGCGCACGGCTGGAGGCCAGCCTCAAGGAGCTGGGCGCCCGCGAGCGTGCGCCCATGGTGCAGAGCCTGGCGCGCGGCTTGTCGGCAGACGATGAGGCCTTGCTGGAAAAGCTGCTGGGCGACCGCAGCAAGGAAGTGCGCGAATCGGCCGCCAGCCTGCTGGCCCGCCTGCCGCACAGCCCGCACAGCCAGCGCATGGGCGCCGCGCTGCAGGCGATGCTGAGCCAGGATGCCAAGGGCGAGTGGCAGATCGAGCCACCCCAAGAGGGCCACAAGGACTGGGAGCGCGACGGCGTCACCTTGCAGCCGCCCGCCTATATCAAGGGCCATCGCGCCTGGTGGCTGCAGCAGCTGGTGGAGCTCACGCCCCTCGATTTCTGGCACCGCCATCTGGACAAGACGCCCGAGCAGCTCTGGGAATGGAGCCGGCGCAGCGACTGGAAAAGCGCGCTGCGCCAGGGCTGGATCGCGGCTTTGCGTGCGCAGCGCGATGTGCGCTGGCTGCCGCTGATCCAGAGCATGGAGAGCGACTCGCGCAGCAGCGATGTGCTGCCGCTGCTGATGGCCGAGCTGAGCGCCGAAGAACGCGAAACCCAGTGGCTGGCCCAACTGCAGGCCAAGCTGGGCAAGAGCGCCTTCATCGAGGCCATCCACCGCATAGACGAGAGCATGGCGCGCACTGCCTTGCTGTCGCCTGCGATGTCCAGCTGGTTGCTGGAGGCCTTGCTCAGCACCTTGCAGGCGCGCCAGCCTGCGGGCAACTGGCACAGCTGGCAGGCTGACCATGCCATTCTGGCCTGCGCACGCCGCCTGCAGGTGGTTGACCTGGAGCGCTTTGCGCAGCTGTGGCGTGCGCCACGGGCGGCAGCGCCGGCCGAGCCCACGGCAACCGACGACGCCGCCGCGCTGGTGGTGCCCGAGGGCAGCAGCGAGGCCGACATCGCCAAGCTCAAGCAGGAGCAGCAAGCGCGCCTGGAGCGCTCGCGTCTGCGCCCCTGGGATGACGAGCAGGTGCTCGCCCAACTCAACCGCATTGTCGATCTGCGCCTGGCGCTGCAAGCGGCCCAGCCCGCCTGATGGCGCCCACCCCGAACCTTTTGATCTCTACCGGAAGCACACCATGAGCCAAGTACTACGCCAGCACGCCGAGCAGCAATTTGCCGAAGAACTAGATGCCCTGCAAAAGGCCGATGACCGTCCGCGTCCGCCCAACTGGAAGCTCTCGCCCTGGGCCGTGCTGCAGTACCTGATGGGTGGCAAGCTGAGCAATGGTTTTGAAGTGAGCGCAAAGTACATCGGCAGCCCACGCCTGATGGAGATTGCCGTCTCGACCCTGGCCACCGACCGCGCACTGCTGCTGTACGGCGTGCCCGGCACGGCCAAGTCCTGGGTGTCCGAGCATCTGTCGGCGGCAGTGAGTGGCGACTCGACCATGCTGATCCAGGGCACGGCCGGCACCAGCGAAGAGCAGTTGCGCTACGGCTGGAACTATGCCCAGCTGCTGGCCCATGGCCCCTCCGAAAAAGCGCTGATCCCCAGCCCGCTGGTGCATGCGATGAAGCTGGGCAAGATCGCCCGCATCGAAGAGCTGACCCGCATCCCCGCCGATGTGCAGGACACCTTGATCACCGTGCTGTCCGAAAAGACCTTGCCGGTGCCCGAACTCTCGACCGAGTTCCAGGCCGTTGCCGGCTTCTCGGTGATCGCCACGGCCAACAACCGCGACAAGGGTGTCAACGAGCTGTCGAGCGCCTTGAAGCGCCGCTTCAACACCGTCGTGCTGCCCGTGCCTGCGTCGCAGGATGAGGAGGTGCAGATCGTCACCAAGCGCGTGGGCGAGCAAAGCCGCGCGCTGCAGCTGCCTGCCGAGGCCCCGGCGCTGGAAGAAGTGCGCCGCGTGGTGCAGATCTTCCGCGAGCTGCGCAATGGCCAGACCGAAGATGGCAGGACCGTGCGCATCAAGTCGCCCAGCTCCACCTTGTCGACCGCCGAGGCGATCTCGGTGATCAACAGCGGCATGGCGCTGGCCGGCCATTTTGGCGATGGCGTGCTGCGTGCGCATGATGTCGCCTCCGGCCTGCTGGGTGCTGTCATCAAGGACCCGGTGCAGGACAGCGTGGTCTGGAAGGAATACCTGGAGACCGTGGTCAAAGAACGTGCCGAATGGAAAGACCTGTACCGCGCCTGCCGCGAGCAAATCTAAGCAGCTGACACCGTTCTTCTTCTGTCCCCGACAACGCTGACCGAGCCCATGGCCACTTCTGCTGACAACGTCCATTTCTTTGGCATTCGCCACCACGGCCCCGGCTGTGCGCGCAGCCTGGTGCAAGCGCTGGCGCAACTGCAGCCCGACTGCCTGCTGGTGGAAGGCCCGCCCGAAGGCGAGGCCTTGCTGCCCATGCTGCGCAGTGCCGAGCTGCGCCCGCCAGTGGCCATGCTGGTGTACATGCAGGACGAGCCCAGCCAGGCGGCGTTCTACCCCTTTGCCGAGTTCTCGCCCGAGTGGCAGGCGCTGCAATGGGCGAGCGAGCAGGGGGTGGCCACGCGCTTTATCGACCTGCCCCAGACCCATGCGATGGCCCAGGACTGGGCACGGCGCCAGGCGCTGAAAACGCCGGAGCCTGCGCAAGACGTGGATGGCGAAGAGGGCGAGGACGATGCGGTGGCGGCAGCGGACGAGGCGCCAGGCGATGCCGCCGAGGCCAGCGCCGACACGGCCCCGGTCGCGGATGTGGACAGCGATGCAGCGGATACCACTGCGCCCCCGCAGGCGCCGATGCGCGACCCGCTCGACTGGCTCGCCCATGCGGCCGGCTTTGAGGATGGCGAGAGCTGGTGGAACCGCCTGGTGGAAGAGCGCGGCAACAGCGAAGCGCTGTTTACCAGCATCAACGAGGCCATGACGGCGGTGCGCAGCGAACTGGGCGACGAGGGCGAGGCCTGGCGCGGCCCCCACTATGTGCTGCGCGAGGCCCAGCGGGAGGCGCATATGCGCCAGTGCATCCGAGAGGCAGTCAAGGCCGGCTACCAGCGCATTGCCGTGGTCTGCGGCGCCTGGCATGTGCCGGCCCTGCAGCAAAGCACCACCGCCAAGGCCGACAGCGCCGTGCTCAAGGGCCTGCCCAAGGCCAAGGTGCTGGCAACCTGGGCGCCCTGGACCTACCGCAACCTGGCCAGCCGCAGCGGCTATGGCGCAGGCGTCACCTCGCCGGGCTGGTACGAGCATCTCTGGCAGTGCTACAGGGCCGATGCGGCCCTGGCACAGCAAGCGGCAGAAGGCCTGGCCGTACCTGCCCGCAGCGCGCGTGATGCCGCCACCTTGCGCACCGCAGGCTGGCTGACCCGCGTGGCACGCCTGCTGCGCGACAAGGACCTGGACTGCTCCAGCGCCCACATCATCGAGGCCACCCGTTTGGCCGAAGGCCTGGCTGCCATGCGTGGCCAGCCGATACCCGGGCTGCAGGAGATCAACGAGGCCATCGTCACGGTGGTCTGCATGGGAGAGACCGCGCCGCTGAACCTGATCGACGACGAGCTCACCGTCGGCCATGTGCTGGGCACGGTGCCCGCCGATGTGCCGCAGGTGCCCTTGCAACGCGATAGCGAGCAGCAGCAGAAATCGCTGCGCATGAAGCCCGAGGCGGCCAGCAAGCTGCTGGCCTTGGATCTGCGCAAGGAAACCGACCTGGCGCGCAGCCATTTTCTGCACCGCCTGCGCTTGTTGGGCATTGGCTGGGGTACGCGTGCGGCCGATGCACAGCGCAACCGTGGCACCTTCCGCGAGAGCTGGCAGATGCAGTGGGAGCCAGAGCTGGCCGTGCGCATCATCGAGGCCAGCGTGCATGGCGCCACCGTGGCGCAGGCCGCCACCGCGCGCCTGCGCGCCAGCCTCTCGCCCGATACGCCCTTGCCGGAGATTGCGCAGGCCATTGATGACGCGCTGCTGGCGAACTTGCCGCAACTGGTCGAGTCGCTGATTGCCACCCTGGCCGAGCGCGCGGCCACCACCGGCGATGTGGCCCAGCTGCTGCAGGCGCTGCCGCCGCTGGCCAATGTGTACCGCTATGGCAGCGTGCGCCAGACCGATACCGCCTTGCTGGCCACGGTCATCGATTCGCTGGTGCTGCGCGCCGCCATTGGCTTGCCAGTGGCCTGTATGGCGATGGACGAAGAGGCCGCTGCAGCGATGAAGGGCAAGGTACTGGCCGCGCACGAGGCACTGCGCTTGCGCGGCACCGATGCCCAGGCCGCCGTGGACGCCTGGCGCGCCGCGCTGCGCAGCCTGGCGATGGGCGATGCCGCTGCGGCCTTGCTGCGCGGCATGGCCTGCCGGCTGCTGCTCGACGAGCATCTGCTGGACAGCGCCGAGGTGGTGCTGCAGTTCAACCGCAACCTCTCGCTGGGCGCGGCGCCGCTGGATGTGGCAGCCTGGCTGGATGGCTTTTTGAACCAGCAGGCGCTGGTGCTGCTGCACGACGAAGCGATCTGGGGCGCCGTCGATGCCTGGCTGGCCGGGTTGGGCGAAGTGCAGTTTGCGCAGATTTTGCCGCTGGTGCGGCGCAGCTTTGCCAACTTCAGCAAGCATGAGCGCCAGAGCCTGGGCGACAAGGCCCGGCGCGCGCCGGTGGGCGGTGCGGCCGCGCCTGCCGCTGCGTTGGCTGCCGGGGATGACGATTCGCCCTGGGACGAGGCGCGCGCCGTGCTGGCGCTGCCGCTGCTCAACACCCTGCTGGGGCTGGAGCTGCCGCCCGAGTTGCTGGCGCAGATCGCCGCTGCCTCGGCCCCCCACAACGACGCCCCCACGCTGGAGTGATGACGATGACGATGACGAATGCCACCCATCCCGCGCCAGGCACGGCGCAAGACGATAGCCAAACCCTGGCAGCCGACGCGGCAGAGGCGCTGCAGCCGACCACCCGCTTGCAGCGCTGGCGCATGGTGCTGGGCAGCCCGGCCGATGCCAGCTGCGGGACCGTGGGCGGGCGCCTGCAGGAGATGGACCAGGCGCTGGCCGCGCTCTACGAGGGCGACAGCCAGCTCGGTTCGCGCAAGGGCGGCCGGGGCAATTCTTCGCCGTCGGTGTCGCGCTGGCTGGGCGATATCCGCAAGTACTTTCCCAGCCAGGTGGTGCAGGTGATGCAGCGCGACGCGATGGAACGCCTGCAGCTGCGCGAGTTGCTGCTGCAGCCCGAGATGCTGGAGAACGTGCAGCCCGATGTGCACCTGGTGGCCAACCTGATTTCGCTGGACTCGGTCATCCCGCAAAACACCAAGGCCACCGCGCGCCTGGTGGTGCGCAAGGTGGTGGACGAGCTGATGAAAAAGCTCGAAGAGCCGATGCGCAGCGCCGTGGCCGGCGCGCTGGACCGCAGCCAGCGCAACCGCCGCCCGCGCCATGCCGAGATCGACTGGAACCGCACAATACGCGCCAACCTGCGCCACTGGCAGCCCGAATACAAGACCATCGTCCCCGAAACCTTGATCGGCTACGGTCGCAAGGCGCGCCGCCCGCAGCGCGAGGTGATTCTGTGCATCGACCAAAGCGGCTCCATGGCCAACTCGGTGGTCTATTCCAGCATCTTTGGTGCGGTCATGGCCAGCCTGCCTGCGGTCGCCACCAAGCTGGTGGTGTTTGACACGGCCGTGGTGGACTTGACGGAAAAGCTCGACGACCCGGTCGATGTGCTGTTTGGCGTGCAGCTGGGCGGCGGCACCGACATCAATGGTGCCGTGGGCTACTGCCAGAGCCTGATCAGCGAACCGCGCAACACCATCCTGGTGCTGATCTCGGACCTGTACGAGGGGGGAGTGGAGTCAGGCCTGCTGCGCCGCGCCAATGAGCTGGTGGAATCGGGCGTGCAGTTCATCACCTTGCTGGCGCTGAGCGACGAAGGCGCCCCTGCCTACGATGCTGCACTGGCCGCCAAACTGGCCGCCTTGGGCGTGCCGTCCTTTGCCTGCACGCCCGATGCCTTCCCGCAGCTGATGGCCGCTGCGATCCGCCGCGATGATGTGGCTGCCTGGGCGGCGACCCAGGGCTTCAAGACCAGCCAATAACGGCCAGCAGCGGCCAGAAAAAAGCCCTGCGGAGCAGGGCGGTTGGAGTAAACAGGGATGGGTGGTTGAAGACGTTCAGCGGCCCAGCGAATCGGGCAGCGGAAAGCCGGTAATCCGCTTGGCGCGCGGCGGTGCATAGGTGCGCACCTTGGAGGTCTTGAGGCCCAGGCGCACCAGCGATTCGGCGATCGTCACTGCGGCGGCCACGCCATCGACCACGGGCACGCCGGTGCGGCTGCGTACCTTGTCTTCGAGCTCGGCCATGCCGCCGCAGCCCAGGCAGATGACTTCGGCATGGTCCTCTTCAACAGCCTTGGCGGCCTGCTGCACGATGGCATCGACCGCGCGCTCGGGCTGGCTCTCCAGCTCCAGCACGGCCATGCCGCTGGCGCGCACCGAGGCGCAGCGCGCATCCAGCCCGGCCAGCTTGAGCCGGTCTTCGATCAGCGGCACGGCCCGGTCCAGGGTGGTGACCACGGCGTATTTGTGGCCCAGGAACATGGCGGTCGATGCCGCTGCCTCGGTGATGTCCACCACCGGCACCTCCAGCAGCTCTTGCAGGCCTTCGCGGCCATGCTCGCCGTAGCCGGCCTGGATGACGGCATCAAAGGGCTGGTCATAGCGCATCACCGCATCCATCACACCGACAGCGCAGAGGTAGCTCTCAAAATTGCCCTCCACCGATTCGGCGCCAAAGCGCGGGGTGAGGGCGACGATCTCGGTGCCCGGAGCGGCGGCCCGGCGCGCCTGGGCGCCGATGGCCTCGGTCATGCTCTCGGTGGTGTTGACGTTCACGATCAGAATGCGCATGCAAAAAACTCCGTCTCAATGTTGGGCATGGTTCACGGCAATGGCCTCGCCGTCCTGGTCTTCATAGTGCTGGCCCTTGGGGGTCAGCAGCCAGTAGAACAGGCCGCCGAGCCCGGCTGCAATGAACCACGAGAAATGGGACACCGACTCCAGCGCCGGCAGAAAGGCGAACAGCAGCGCAATCAGCGCCGAGGGCACTAGGGCCTGGATGGCGCGGCGGTTGACACCGTTTTGGTAATGGTAAGGGCCACGGTGGTCATCGCTGTACAGCGCAGGCACATGCACGCGCTCCTTGCGGATCAGCCAGTAGTCGGCCATCACGATGCCGAACAGTGGGCCCAGGAAGGAGCCCAGGCCACCGAGGAAATACAGGATCACCAGCGGCGAATCGTAGAGGTTCCAGGGCAGGATCACAAAGCCCAGGATGGCGCTGACCAGCGCGGCGCGGCGGAAGTTGAGCTGGCGCGGCAGCAGGTTGGCCAGGGCCAGCGCGGGGGCGACAAAGTTGGCCATCAGGTTGACGGCGATGGTCAGAATCAGCAGCGACAGGCTGGCCAGGATCAGCAGTGGCTTGTTGGGGATCTTTTCGACGATGTCGGTGGGGCTCAGGATCAGGGTGCCATCGATGGCCAGTTGGCCGCCGGTCAGCACGACGACGATCAGGCCGAAGATCAGCATGTTGATGGGGATGCCCCAGAAGTTGCCCTTGACCACGGCGCTGCGCGAGGTGGCGCCCCGGGTGAAGTCACAGAAATTGAGCACAAAGGTGCCGTAGATGGCGACCCACAGCGAGGCCGCACCCATGATCTGCACCCACATCGCCCCACCGGTGCTGGGCTGGGGCGCCGTCCACTGGATCCTGCCGCCCGAGCTGTACAGCACCCAGCCGGCCAGCGCGATGAAGGTCACCAGAATCACCGGGCCTGCAAAGGCCTCGTACTTGCGGATGCTCTCCATGCCCCAGCAGGCAATCATCGTCTGCACCACCCACAGCAGGCTGAAGCTGATCCAGCCCAGCACCGGCAGGCCCAGCACATGGTGCGCGAGCAGCGCCTGCAGGCTGGGGAAGAGGGTGATCAGCAGCACATCGAGCACCTTGGAGGCCAAGTAGGTCTGGATGCCGAACCAGGCAATCGCGACACCGCCCCGGATCAGCGCCGGGATCTGCGCGCCCCGGGTGCCAAAGCTGATGCGGCTCATCACCGGAAAAGGTACGCCGGTCTTGGGGCCCATGAAGCCCGACAAGGTCAGCAGCACAAACAGCAGGCCGGCGCCCATCATCAGCGCCGTCAGAATCTGCCAGCCGCCCAGGCCCAGCGCAAACAGGCCGATGGCAAAGGCGTAGTTGCCCAGGCTGTGCACATCATTGGCCCAGAGCGTGAACAGGCTGTAGGCGCCCCAGGACCGGCTGTCTTTTTTGGTGGGAGCCAGGTCCTTGTTGTAGAGCGAGGGGCATACACCGGCGGGCAAATCGGTGGTGGCTGCGGGCCGCTGCTGGGCGGGGTTGAAGGCTAAGCCTGCGTTCTGGGCTGCTGCAAGATCGGTCATTGACATCCTTGGATCGGGCGCATCCAGGTGCGCCTTAGTAACGGCCTGGCGGCCAGCATTGTCTCGTCATGTGCGCGGGTCCATGCATGGCATGTGCAGCAGCAAAGCGGGGCCTCAATGGCTATGCTTTGTGTGCACATATGCATACATTAAGTGTATACAAAGCGTCCAAAAATGAACTAGGGCCAACCCTGGGGTGCGCGCCACGGCTGTTGCGTGGGAGACGCGCCGGCCGCCGCTGTCAGAGGGCGCCCTGGCACCGCGCGTGTACATCAGCTTGCGCTTGTTTCGGCCTGTAGCTGTCTCTGGGCTGCCGTGCCAATGCTGTGCAAGAGATGGAAATACGATCTATTTCTAAAGAGCTTGGCCCCTTTGGGGCCATGCGCCCCGAAGCGCTGCGCAAGGTTTAGACTGCGGTCTCCCTTGGGGAGTAGCCTGCTTCCGCGCTGGAAGCGTCTGCGTCAACATACTCAGCATTTCGCATGCTGTGGCGCAGACATCCGTTCTTCGGTTGGCGAGACCATCGGCATGCCAGCACGACCTCGGTCGGGCAGTGGTGGCATGCCGCTGTGCTCATGCCCGACTGTCCTAGAAGAACCTCCGATGAACGCTGCTTCCATTTCCCTGTTGGCGCTTGCCATGTCTACCGATGCCTTTGCCGCGGCGATTGGCAAAGGCTCTGCCCTTGTCAAACCCCGTTGGTCCGAGGCGCTGCGCACCGGCCTGATCTTTGGTGTCATTGAGGCCATCACGCCGCTGGTGGGCTGGGCGCTGGGCTATGCCGCTGCCGATTATGTGAAGGCCTGGGACCACTGGATTGCCTTTGTGCTGCTGCTGGTGCTGGGTGGCCGCATGGTGCTGGGTGCTTTCAAAAGCGCCGATGAGCCCGAGATGGGCCGCCCGGCGCGCCATGGCTTCTGGCTGCTGGTCGCCACCGGCTTTGCCACCAGCATCGATGCAATGGCGGTGGGCGTGGGCCTGGCTTTCCTGGATGTGAACATCACCGTGGTGGCGCTGAGCATTGGCTTTGCGACCTTTGCGATGGTGACCTTGGGGGTGATGGTCGGGCGCGTGCTGGGCCATATCACCGGCCGCTGGGCAGAGGCGGTAGGCGGTGTCGTGCTGATCGCGATTGGCTCGCTGATCCTGTACGAGCACATGGTGGCGGCATAAATGCAAGCCGTCTGCGGTTGCCACGGCAGAGGGCTTTGGTGTGCGGCCCTGTAGGAGGACTGCACCAGACAAAACAAAGCCCCGCAGAGCGGGGCTAAAGTGAGAGAGATCAGTGCGCTTGCAACTGTTGCGGCTGCCGGGTTTTCAGTTCTGGCTCAACCGCTGGCAAGCTGCGCTGGTATCAGAAGCGGGCAGGAGCACGCTTACGGTCACGTTCGTCTTCAGGCCAAATTGCAAACACTTCAGTCATTTCAGTCCTTTCACCTTTCTGGTGTAGATGGGTGTACAACGGGCCGCGCGCTGAAGTGGTTGACAAGGCCTGCATAAAGTTTTGTGAACAACCTCCAACAAAACGTAGAAATCACCGTTTTACGGGGCTTGAGACGGCATTGCATTGTGAAATCGCTATGATTTGCCACCGAATTTAGACAGGGAGTGCGTAATGGCTGGTGCTGGTTTATTGATGTTGCTCGATGATATTGCGACCTTGCTTGACGATGTGGCGCTGATGACCAAGACGGCTGCGGGCAAGAGCACGGCCATCCTGGACGATGTGGCCACGCAGACCAAGGTGGCGGTGCAAAAGACGGCGGGGGTGCTGGGCGATGACCTGGCGCTGAATGCCGAGCAGGTGACGGGCGTCAAGGCCAACCGGGAGTTGCCGGTGGTCTGGGCGGTGGCCAAGGGCTCACTGAAGAACAAGGCCATTCTGGTGCCGGCAGCGTTGCTGATCAGTGCTTTTGCGCCCTGGCTGATCACGCCGCTGTTGATGATTGGCGGCGCTTTCCTGTGTTTTGAGGGGGTGGAGAAGGTGCTGAGCCTGTTCCACAAGCCCAAGCACACCCATGACGCCGTCAAGGAGTCAGAGCAGGCCGCACAAATGGGTGTGGCCCCTTCGTCGGTCAAGGCCGCCAACGAGAAGAACATGGACCCGGTGGCCTATGAAAAGGCCAAGGTGGCGGGTGCCGTGCGTACCGATTTCATTCTGTCGGCCGAGATCATGGCTATAGCGCTGGGCACCGTCGCCAGCAAGCCGATTGCCGAGCAGTTTGCGGTGCTGGTCGCTGTGGCGCTGGCGATCACCGTGTTTGTCTACGGCCTGGTGGCCGGCATTGTGCGCATGGACGACGTGGGCATGTGGCTGATGCGCAAGACCAGTGCCGCCGCAAAGGCGTTTGGCCGGGGCCTGATTGCGTTTACGCCTTGGCTGATGCGTGGTTTGTCGATTGTGGGTACGGCTGCGATGTTCATGGTGGGCGGCAGCTTGCTGGTGCACGGCATCGGCCCGATCGAGCACTGGCTGCAGAGCACCGTGACCCCGATGGGCGGCGTGGTGGCCCTGCTGGCGCCCACCCTGGTGCACGTGGTCGTCGGCGCGGCCATTGGCGGCCTGGTGGTGCTGGCGGTGGAGGCCTGGCACAAGTTGCGCGGGCACTGATCAGCAGCAGCGCTGCATCCTGGGGATGCGGCTGCAGTAAAGACCTCAAGGCGGCATCGCAACAGCGGGCCGCCTTTTTTCATGGCTTGTTTTGTCTCGTTGATCTGGGTCAGGGCCGCCTGGCACGCAGAGGAAGAAGATGCAGGGCATGGACAGCAGGCAGATCTGCCACCCACCTATCCGGCGCTTGGTGCTGGCCGGGCATGCAGATGCAGGCTTGTTTCAGCTACTTTTCAATCCATGCGAGCAAGATCGCAGCGAGGGCAATGATGATGAAAAAAATGATGTTGGCAGCGGCGGCTGTATGTGCAATGGCGTCGGGCGCCGCGATGGCGCAGGAGGCGCAAAGCCCCTGGCAAGTGCGTTTGCGTGCAGTGCACCTGGATAGCGCCAACAAGGACTCCACCGGCCTGGGTCTGTCGATCAATGACAAGACCATTCCCGAAGTGGATGTGACCTACTTCTTCACGCCCAATATCGCGGCCGAGCTGGTGCTGACCTACCCGCAAAAGCACGACCTGCGCTCCGATGGCGCCAAGATCGGCACGCTCAAGCACTTGCCGCCCAGCCTGCTGGCGCAGTACCACTTCACCAACATGGGTGCGTTCAAGCCCTATCTGGGCGCTGGTGTGAACTACACGCGCTTCTCGAACGTGAACTTCGCACCGGCTGTTGAGGCCGCGCTCGATCCATCGATCAAGAAGAACAGCTTTGGCGCCGCACTGCAGATCGGCTTTGACTACATGCTCGACAAGAACTGGTCGATCAACGTGGATGTGAAGAAGGTCTACATCAAGACCGATGTGCGCTCGGCGGGCACCAAGGTGGGGACCTTCAAGGTCGATCCTTGGCTGCTGGGTGTCGGTGTGGGCTACCGCTTCTAAACAGGTCCTCATGCCCGCTCCTGGTGATCCAGGAGCCACAGAGCACTGTGTTTGAGCCGCTTGTTGAAAGCGGCTCTTTTTTTGCGTGCGACGGCCCCTCAGACCTTGGCCAGCGCCTGCTCCAGATCGGCTAGCAGGTCATCGACATGCTCAATGCCGACGGACAGGCGCACCATGCCTTCGCTGACGCCGGCCTTCTCCAGCTCGCCACTGTCGAGCTGGCGGTGGGTGGTCGAGGCCGGGTGCGTGGCCAGTGATTTGGCATCGCCAATATTGACCAGGCGCGTGAACAGCTGCAAAGCATCCAGAAAGCGGGCGCCAGCGGCACGGCCTTGGCCATCGGCGGCCTTAAGGCTGAACGACAAAATACCCGAGGCGCGGCCGCCCGATTGCTTTTGCAGGATGGCATGGTCCGGGTGATCAGGCAGGCCCGCATAGCGCACCCAGGCCACCTTGGGGTGCTTTTGCAGGGTCTCGGCAATCTTCTGGCTGTTCTCGCAAATGCGGTCCATGCGCAGCGCCAGGGTCTCAATGCCTTGCAGGATCTGGAAGGCGTTGTGCGGCGAGATGGCCGCGCCCATATTGCGCAGTGGCACCACGCGCGCGCGGCCGATGTAGGCTGCTGGGCCAAGCGCTTCGGTGTAGACGACGCCGTGGTAGCTCACATCAGGCTCGTTGAGGCGCTTGAAGCGCGCCTTGTGCTCCGCCCAGGGGAACTTGCCGCTATCGACAATCGCACCGCCGACGCTGGTGCCATGGCCGCCGAGGTACTTGGTGAGCGAGTGCACGACGATATCGGCACCATGCTCGATAGGGCGCAGCAGGTAGGGTGAGGGCACGGTGTTGTCCACGATCAGCGGCACGCCGTGGCGGTGGGCCACATCGGCCAGCGCGCGGATGTCGGTCACATTGCCCAAGGGGTTGCCGATGGACTCGATGAACACAGCCTTGGTCCTGTCGTCGATCAAGGCGCCAAAGCTGGCCGGGTCGCGCGGATCGGCAAAGCGGACCTCGATGCCTTGCTGCGGAAAGGTGTGGGCAAACAGGTTGTAGGTGCCGCCATACAAGGTGCTGGCCGAGACGATGTTGTCGCCCGCTTCGGCCAGCGTCTGGATGGCGGCGGTGATCGCCGCCATGCCCGATGCCAGCGCCAGTGCAGCAATGCCGCCCTCCAGCGCTGCCACGCGCTTTTCCAGCACATCGGTGGTCGGGTTCATGATGCGGGTGTAGATATTGCCCGGCACCTTCAGGTCAAACAGGTCCGCGCCATGCTGCGCGCTGTCAAAGGCGTAGGCCACCGTTTGGTAGATGGGCACGGCCGCAGCCTTGGTGGTCGGGTCGGGCGAATAGCCTGCGTGAACGGCCAATGTCTCGATGCGCATGGTATTGGAATCCTTTTTGTTAGCGGAAAGATGCCTGCCCGTTGTAGCAGTTTTGCGCGGCAGACCAACGATTTTTTGGGTATGAGCTTATGAGGCCTCAGAGCGCTGAGATCCCTCCCATCCAGGTATTGATCGCCAGCCCACCCAGCACCAGCCAGATAAACAGCACCAGAGCCAGCAGCAAGGGCTTGATGCCTGCGGCCCGCACCGAGCGTACATGGGTGCTGAGCCCCAGGCCGGCCATCGCCATCGTGAGCAGCGCGTTATCCCATTGCACACCAATGGCCAGGGCCTGCGCAGGGATGACGCCCAGCGAATGGATGCCCGCGACTGCGACAAAGCCCAAGGCAAACCAGGGAATGGTGATCTGGCTGGCCTGCACGGCGCCACCGGCGGCAGGCTGCGGGACCGGTGCATCGCTGCCAGGGCCCCTGGCCAGCCACAGCGACAGCACGATCAGAAACGGGGCCAGCATCATCACCCGCACCATCTTGGCGACCACGGCGGTATCGGCCGCGTTGCTGCTGACGGCGCCGCCAGCCGCCACGACCTGGGCGACCTCGTGCACCGTCGAGCCCACCCAGAGGCCGTAGCCGGCCTCGCTCATCTGCAGGCTGGGTGCGAGCCACTGGTAGAGCACGGGATACAGAAAGGTGCCCACCGTGCCAAAGACCACCACGGTGGCAATGGCGACCGCCACATCATCGGCCCGCGCCCTGGCCACCGGTGCGGTGGCCAGCACGGCCGCCGCGCCGCAGATGGCGCTGCCCGCGCCCACCAGCATGCTGGTGCGTGCGTCCAGCCCCAGCCAGTGTTGGCCCAGCCACTGCGCCAGCACAAAGGTGCTGACAAGCATCAGCGCATCGATCAGAACGCCCGTGGCGCCCACGGCGGCGATGTCCTGGAAGGTGAGGCGCAGGCCATAGAGGATGATGCCCAGGCGCAGCAGCTGCTGCTTGGACAGGCCCACTCCCGCTGCCGCCGGGGCCTGTACCCAGCCATAGACGGTATTGCCCACCAGCATGCCGATGACGATGGCCAGGGTAAGCGCGCTCAGCCCGTGGCTGCCAAACCAGGGCAGGGCTGCCAGGGTGCTGGCCAGCCAGGCAATGGCCGCGCACAGCAGCAGGCCGGGTGCCAGGCGTTTGGCTGTATCGAGCCAGTGGACGTTGCGCAGGTTGAGGAGGGAGAGCTGGGCGAGTGACATGGGTGTTTCCAGAGGCCCCTGGCAGCGCCGAAGGCGGGCACTGTTGGGCGATATGGCGTCACTATAGAAATTATTCTTATATCTGTATAACTAGTTGTTTGATTAATATCTATCGATAAAATAGGTAGATATTGATTCATCGACCCAAGCGCCTTGGGCGCCATCACCATGCTTCATCTCAGCCTGCGCCAGTGGGAGGTTTTCTGCGCCATCGCCCACAGCGGCAGCACCGTGGCTGCAGCGCAGACCATTGGCCTGTCGCAATCAGCGGTCAGCGCCGCCTTGCAGCAGCTAGAGGCAGGTCTGGGGGCGCAGCTGTTTGCGCGCAGCGGCAAGCGCCTGGTGCTGAACGACCTGGGCCGCAGCCTCTGGCCGCAAGCACAGGCCTTGCTGGAGCTGGCTTTGCAACTGGAGCAGGCCACCCAGCAGACGGAGCCCATGGCGCCGGTGGTGCTGCGGTTGGCGGCCAGCACCACCATTGCCAACCATGTGCTGCCGGCCATCCTGGCGGACTTTATGCAGCGCTATGCCCAGGTGCAGTTTGAGGTGGTGATCGGCAATACCCGCGAGGTGGCAGAGGCGGTGAGCGAGGCCAGTGTCGACCTGGGCTTTATCGAAGGGGTGAGCCACTGGCCAGCGCTGGAGGTGCAGCCCTGGCGCGAGGATGAGCTGGTGCTGATTGCGGCACCTGGCCACGCGCTGGTGAGCACAGGGGACCAAATGCCCATCACCGCGCGGCAACTGGCTGCTTGCCGCTGGCTGCTGCGTGAGGAAGGATCGGGTACGCGCGAGGCGGTGGAGTTCAGCGTGCTGTCTCAACTCCGCGAATGGCCGATAGCGGCGGTGCTCGGCAGCTCGGAAGCCATCTGCACTGCGGTAGCGCGGGGCGCGGGTATCAGTTGCCTGTCGCGTGTCATTGCCCAGCCCTGGATCGACCGGGGCGAGCTGGCCGTGCTGCACAGCTTGTTGCCGCCAATGCGGCGCCAGTTCTCGCTGCTGCAGCGCCAGGGCAAGCAGCGCTCACCGGTATTGCAGGCGCTGGTGCAGGCCTGTGAGGACGCTGCCTGAGGGGTGCTTAACGGACGTGGTGCTTTTCCAGCTTGCGGGCCAGCGTGCGGCGGTGCATGCCCAGGCGGCGCGCGGTTTCGGAGATGTTGAAGCCGGTCTCGGCCAGGGTCTCGTGGATCTTTTCCCACTCCAGTGTCTTGATCGAGGTGGTGGTAGCGGTCAGGTCGACTTCGGTGCTGCCTTCGACCCGGCTGAAGGCCGCTTCGATATCGTCGGTGTTGGACGGTTTGGCCAGGTAGTGGCAGGCGCCGAGCTTGATGGCTTCGACTGCGGTGGCGATGCTGGCGTAGCCGGTGAGCACGACAATCAGCGCATCGGGGTTTTGCGCATGCAGCAGCTGCACGCAAGACAGGCCCGAGGCATGGCCGGCCAGCTTCAGGTCCATCACCGCGTACTGCGGGCGCTCGGTCTGCAGCAACTGGGCCACTTCGTCTGCGCTGCTGGCGTGCAGCACGCGGTAGCCCCGGCGCTCAAAGGAGCGGCGCAGGGTGCGGGCAAAAGCGGCATCGTCTTCAACCAGGAGTAACAGGCGTTCTTGGGTTTGCGTCATGGTGTGGTTCATCATCCAGGGCGATCGAGGCCAGCGGCAGGCTGATGCGTACAGCTGCACCGCCGCCCAGGTGCTGCTCGCGGTTGCGGGCCTCGACATGACCGCCCAGCGAGCGGGCCACGTTCATCACCAGAAACAGGCCCAGGCCACCGCCAGGGCGTTGTTTGGTCGACTGGTAGGGCTTGCCCAGGTGTTCCAGGATCTCGTGCTTGAAGCCCGGGCCGCTGTCGGTGACCTGCAGCACCAGCAGGGCATCGTCCTGCGCGGGGCATTCGACCACCAGCTGGACAAAGCCGGGCGAGGCCTCCAGCGCATTGTCCAGCACATTGAAAATCATCTGTTGCAACGAGGTATCCGAGATGATCGGGATATCGCGCGCCACCTGTTTGCGGTAGACAAAGTTGCCGGGCTGGCGGTGGCTTTGCCATTGCGCCGCCACGCGGTCCATGAAGGTGACCAGGGTGGTGGTCTCGGGCGCGTCGCCGCGTGTCTCGCCGGCCGACAGCAGCACGCCGGTGACAATGGATTTGCAGCGCTGCACCTGGTGCTCCATCTCACGCAGGTCCTCCATCAGCTCGCCGTCTTGCGCGATCGAGGGCATGCGCTGCCAGTCGCCCAGAATCACCGCCAGGGTCGACAGCGGTGTGCCCAGCTCATGGGCTGCGCCGCTGGCCAGCAGGCCCATGCGCACGATGTGCTCTTCCTCGGCAGCGCGCTGGCGCAGGTCGGCCAGGCGTGCGTCGCGCAGCTGCAGGTTGGACATGATGCGGTTGATGAAGGAGACCAACAGGATGGCATTGAGCCCGAAGCTGATCAGCAGGCCCAGCAGGTACAGCGCATGCATGGCACCGCTGCGGTGGCTCATGATCTGCAGCGGCTGGTAGAAAAAGGCCAACGCTACCGCGCAGCTGCCGGTGACCACCACGATGCCCCAGGCATAGAAGGGCTTGAGCAGCACCGCCCCGAGGGTGACCTGGAGCAGGAACAAGGTGATGAAGGGGTTGTTGGCGCCGCCGCTGAGGTAGAGCTGCAGGCTGAGCGCCCCCACATCGGCGAGTAGCGCCACAAAGAGATCGCTCGACGAGATGTCGTGCTGGCGCCAGCGCAGCCACCAGACGCAGATCAGGTTGGTGATGACCAGCCCGGCCAGCACGGCCAGCATCTCATACAGCGGCAGGTAGATGTCAAAGCCCCAGCGGACCAGCGAGATGGTGACCACCTGGCCCACCACGGCCAGCCAGCGCAGCTGGATGAGCAGCTGCATGTTCTGGCGGTCGGTGGTGTGGGTGACCTGAAAGGGGGAGGGGATGGACAGTGGCACCGTGCGATTGTGCCGCAGTCGGCAGGCCTTGAGCCTGCCAGTGTTACCGGCGCCGCCAGGCGCCGGTAAGTCTGAGGGTGATTAACGCGTGCGCTTGCGTTTGCGCAGCACCAGCCAGGTGGCGCCTGCCACCATCAGTGCCAGGCCGTACCAGGTCAGTGCGTAGACCAGGTGGTTGTTGACAAAGCGCACCTGCGTGAGACCGGCGCGTGGCCATGGCTGGCTTTGCAGGTCGCTGGCGCTGCTGCGCTTTTGCTCGCCCACCACTTCGGCGCTGCCATCAGGCAGGCCTTCGTCGATGAAGAACGGCGCCACCTGCGTCAGGCCCTGGGCCTGTGCAATCGCCTGCACATCGCGGGAGAACCAGCGCCCGGCTTGTGGGTCGTTGTCGCGCAGAAAACCGCCTTTGGGCTCGGTGGCGCGCAGCAGGCCGATCACCTTGACGTTACCGGTGGGCGTTGCCGCTGTCAGCTGCGGGCCGCCTGCCCAGTCACGGCGCAGGGTATCGGGCACAAAGCCGCGGTTGACCAGCACCTGGCTGCCATCGGCTTGCTGCAGCGGGGTCAGCACCCAAAAGCCGGAGCCCAGCACCGTGGTGGCCTGGGTCAGCACGGTCTTGTCGGTCAGCCACTGGCCTTGCAGGCTGCTGGGCTGGTATTCCATCGCCTTGGCATCGAGCTGGGACCAGCTGGCCAGTGCGGGCAGCGCTTGGGGCGCGCTGTGCACCCGGCGCTCCACCCGTTCGATCAGGTCCAGCTTCCACTGCAGGCGGTAGACCTGCCAGGTGCCCAAGGCGATAAGGCCCAAGAACAAGGCGATGCCCACGGTCGCGAGCATCGCCTGAAAAAGTGCGGAATGCCGGGGCTGGCCCTGCGCATTCCGTTGCGTTTCGTTGGTCAAAACAGCTTAGTGGTTGGTGTGGCCTTGTTGGGCCGCAGGTTGCTGCAGGGTCACGGCGGTCGGGTTGTGGTTGTGGCCAGGCATCATGTTGGTGTTCATGTGGTACATGACCCACAAGGTACCAGCCAAGGTCACCGCAACGAACACGATCGTGAAGATGGTGGACATCAGGGTCCAGCCGCCTTCGATCTTGCCGTTCATGTGCAGGAAGTAAACCATGTGCACGATGATCTGCACTACCGCGAAGAAGGCGATCACGACCACGGTGGTAGTGCGGTTTTCGAACACGTCACCCATCACTACGGCGAAGGGGATGGCCGTCAGGATGATCGACAGGAAGAAGCCGATCATGTAGCCCGAGAAGGTGCTGTGGGGGCCGTCGTCATGACCGTGGTGGTCGTCATGGCCGTGTGCAGCGTGGTTGTGTTGTGCGCTCATTTACAGCACTCCGATCAGATAAACGAAGGAGAAGACGCCGATCCAGACCACGTCCAAGAAGTGCCAGAACATCGACAGGCACATTAGGCGGCGGTTGTTTTCACGGGTCAGGCCGTGCTTGCCGATTTGCAGCAGCAGCACCACCAGCCATACCAGACCGAAGGTCACGTGCAGACCGTGGGTGCCTACCAGTGCAAAGAAGGCCGACATGGCGGCGCTGCTTTGCGGGCCAGCGCCCACATGGATCAGGTGGTGAAACTCATACAGTTCCACGCCCAGGAAACCAGCACCGAACAGGCCGGTGATGATCAGCCAGACCACGGTGCCCTTGACCGAGCCCTTTTGCTTGGCCAGCATGGCAAAGCCGAAGGTGATGGACGAGAACAGCAGCAAGGCGGTGTTGATGGCCACCAGGCTCAGGTCGAACAGTTCGGCACCACCGGCGCCACCTGCATAGTTGCGGCCCAGCGCGCCATAGGTGGCGAAGAGGGCAGCAAAGATCAGGCAGTCGCTCATCAGGTAGAGCCAGAAGCCCAGAGCGGTGCCATTTTCTACGTGCGGTTCTTCCTTGAGGAAGTAGTCACGGGTACCGGTCGCGCCGGCGAGGGTGTTGTGATTAGACATGGCGGGCCAACAGTTGGGTACGTTCTTCTTCGGTGGCTGCTACTTCGCTTGCAGGGATGTAGTAGTCACGCTTGTAGTTGAAGGTGTGGATGATCGAGGCCAACACGATGCCGGCAAAGCTGATGCCAGCGATCCACCACATGTGCCAGATCATGGCGAAGCCGAAGACCAGGGCGATCATCGAGATCACGAAGCCGGCGCCGGTGTTCTTGGGCATGTGGATTTCCACGAAACCGTCGAGCTTGCGCTTGAAGCCGTGCTTCTTCATGTCCCACCAGGCGTCGCTGTCATGCACGGCTGGCGTGAAGGCGAAGTTGTACTGTGGAGGAGGCGACGAGGTAGCCCATTCCAGGGTACGGCCGTTCCAGCAGTCACCGGTCACATCACGCAGCTGGTCGCGCTTGAGGTAGCTGACGAACAGTTGGATGAAGAAGCAGGCGATACCCAGAGCGATCAGCACGGCGCCGAACGCAGCGATGATGAACCAGATCTGCAGCGAGGTGTCTTCGTAATGGTTGACGCGGCGGGTCACACCCATCAGGCCCAGCACATACAGCGGGCTGAAGGCCACCCAGAAGCCGACGAACCAGAACCAGAACGATGCCTTGCCCCAGAACTCGTCGAGGCGGTAGCCGAAGGCCTTGGGGTACCAGTAGTTGATACCGGCGAACACGGCGAACACGACGCCACCAATGATCACGTTGTGGAAGTGCGCAATCAGGAACAGCGAGTTGTGCAGCACGAAGTCAGCAGGCGGCACGGCCAGCAGCACACCGGTCATACCACCGATGGTGAAGGTCAGCATGAAGCCCACGGTCCACAGCATAGGCACGGTGAACTTGATGCGGCCACGGTACATCGTGAACAGCCAGTTGAAGATCTTGGCGCCGGTCGGGATCGAGATGATCATCGTCGTGATGCCGAAGAACGAGTTCACGCTGGCACCAGACCCCATCGTGAAGAAGTGGTGCAGCCACACCAGCCAGGACAGGATGGTGATACACACGGTCGCGTACACCATCGAGGTGTAGCCGAACAGGCGCTTGCGCGAGAAGGTAGCGACGATTTCGGAGAACACGCCGAAAGCAGGCAAGATCAGGATGTAGACCTCTGGGTGGCCCCAGATCCAGATCAGGTTCACATACAGCATCGGGTTGCCGCCCAGCTCGTTGGTGAAGAAGTTGGTGCCGACGTAGCGGTCCAGGGTCATCAGAACCAGCACAGCGGTCAGGATCGGGAAGGAAGCCACGATCAGCGCGTTGGTGCACAGCGAGGTCCAGGTGAAGATAGGCATCTTCATCAGGTTCATGCCAGGTGCGCGCATCTTGATGATGGTCACGATCAGGTTGATACCGGACAAGGTCGTCCCGACCCCGGCAATCTGCAGCGCCCAGATGTAGTAATCCAGACCCACGCCCGGGTGGTACTCGCCCAGACCCGACAGTGCCAGCCAGCCCAGGGTGGAGAACTCACCGACGAACAGCGAAGCCATCACCAGCACGGCGCCGGAGGTGGTCATCCAGAAGCTGAAGTTGTTCAGGAACGGGAAGGCCACGTCACGCGCACCGATTTGCAGCGGCACCAGATAGTTCATCAGGCCGGTCACAAAAGGCATGGCCACGAAGAAGATCATGATCACGCCGTGGGCGGTGAAGATCTGGTCGTAGTGGTGCGGAGGCAGGTAACCCATCGATTCACCGGCGGCCAGCGCCTGCTGGCCACGCATCATGATCGCGTCGGCAAAGCCGCGCAGGAACATGACCAGGCCCAGGATCATGTACATGATCCCGATGTTCTTGTGGTCGATGGAACAGATCCAGTTCTTCCACAGCGGACCCCAAAGCTTGAACTTGGTGATACCAGCAACGACCACGAGGCCGCCCAGGACCACGGCGATAAAGGTCCACAACACGATGGGCTCATGCACCATCGGTATGTCATTCCATGTCAGCCGCCCGAGGAGCGGGTCATGGCTTACGTTTGTAGCTACGGACATATTGAGTCTCTTTGAAAATTCTCGATGGGGTTACTGCGCCACGGGGGTGCCAGGCGCTTGCTCGCCCAGGGAGGCGACCACGGCAGGGGCATTGGCCACCGTGCACACGTCGTCTTCAGGGATCAGCGAAACACTCTTGCCTGCAGCTGCACGGGCCTTGATGTTGGCCATCGCATCCTTGGCCATGATTTCGTCCATGCACATCTTGCCGGCTTCAACGCAGCGGTTGAGCACGGCGTGGTACAGGGTGTTGTCAACGGTGCCGAACAGACGGACCGGATCGCGCTCGCTGGGCTTTTCCAGCTTTACGTATTCAGCACGGTCCAGGGTGGCGCCTTCGGTCTTGGCCTTTTGCACCCAGGCGTCGAAGTCGCCATTGCTCAGGCCGTGGAACTTGAAGGTCATGCCGGCAAAGCCCGAGCCGCTGTAGTGCGAGCTCATGCCCTTGTACACGCCAGGTTTGTTGATCACGGCATTCAGCTGCGTCTGCATCGATGGCATGGCATAGATCATGCCGGCCAGGTCAGGCACGTAGAAGGCGTTCATCGTAGTGGTGGCCGTCAGCTTGAAGCGGATCGGACGGTCCACGGGCGCAGCCAGTTCGTTGATGGTGGCAATGCCTTGTTCGGGGTAGATAAACAGCCACTTCCAGTCCATGGCCACCACTTCGACTTCCAGCGGCTTGACGTCAGCGGCCAGAGGGCGGTTGGCGTCAATGCGGTCCAGAGGACGGTAGGGGTCGAGCTTGTGGGTGTAGATCCAGGTCAGGGCGCCCAGCGCGATGATGATCAACAGCGGTACTGACCAGATCACCAGTTCCAGCACCGTGGAGTGGTGCCATTCTGGATCGTAGTCCGCGGGCTCATTGCTTTCGCGGTACTTGAACGCGAACAAGAGGATCAGCACGATCACCGGAACGATGATGATCAGCATCAGCAAGGTGGCGATGATCACCAGATTGCCGGATTGCGCCGCCACGTCACCCGCAGGGTTGAGAACGACGGTGTTACAGCCTGCAAGGCTGGCGGCAACCAGTAACGCCGCAACGAGCCGTGAGGGCCCGTGAAGTTTTTTCAGATCAGGCATGCGAAAGGGCACGGCAAGCGCGCTTAGGTATAAACATGGATTGCAAAATCCCCCCAAATGTAAATGCTAGAGGCAGGCCTGTCGATTGGACATTTTGTCCTACGCCCTCTCAGAAAGTACCCAGCTAGGCTCCTGGTAAAGGTACGGTCTCAGCAGGCCGGTAACAGCTTGAGGAAGGAGCTTTTGTATGAGTAGTCTCGGTTACACAGCATCTCCTGTCGGCGGCACCCCCGGTGCTGATCCCCGTTCCCGTGCCCATTCTGATGAAGATGTAACACCTGGCGAGATCGCGGTCGGCGTCATTATCGGTCGTTCGTCAGAGTATTTTGATTTTTTCGTCTTTGGCATAGCGGCGGTCTTGGTCTTTCCAAGCGTCTTTTTCCCCAACTTTTCGCAGCTCAATGGCACCTTGCTGTCATTTGCCGTCTTTTCCATCGCTTTTATTGCCCGACCGGTGGGCACCGCCATTTCCATGGCCATCCAGCGCCGTTGGGGACGTGCCGCCAAAATGACAGTGGCCCTGTTTTTGCTCGGTGTTGCCACCGTCGGTATCGCATTTTTACCCGGGTATGACGTTCTGGGCCGCACGGCCATCTGGCTGCTGGCGCTGTTCCGTTTTGCCCAAGGCCTGGCACTGGGTGGTTCCTGGGATGGCCTGCCGTCGCTGCTGGCAATGAATGCGCCCAGCAACCGCCGGGGCTGGTACGCGATGATCGGCCAATTGGGCGCGCCGCTGGGCTTTGTGCTGGCCGCAGGGCTGTTTGCCTACCTGTACAGCGCCCTGTCCAAAGCCGAGTTTCTCGACTTTGGCTGGCGCTATCCGTTTTATGTGGCCTTTGCAGTGAACGTTGTGGCATTGTTTGCGCGGCTGCAGCTGGTGGTGGGGCAGACCTATGCCCAGGCGATGCAGGAGCGAGAGCTCGAGCCCGTCAGCGTCACCCGTCTGATCGACGAGGAGGGCAGCCACGTGGCTATCGGCGCCTTTGCGGCACTGGCCAGCTTTGCACTGTTCCACCTGGTCACTGTGTTCCCGCTGTCCTGGATTTCGCTGTACTCCCCACAGCCCATCGTGCATGTGCTGCTCGTACAGATCCTGGGTGCCTTCTGTGCGGCGCTGGCGATTGTGGCCTCGGGCAAGCTGGCCGATCGCTATGGCCGGCGCAACACCTTGGGCGCGATGGCGGTGCTGATTGCGCTGTTCAGCCTGGCTACGCCCAAGCTGCTGTCCAGCGGCATAACCGGTAACAACCTCTTTATTATTGTCGGCTTTGTGCTGCTGGGCCTGTCCTACGGCCAGTCGTCCGGCACGGTCACCGCCAACTTCTCGTCCCGCTTCCGTTACACCGGTGCGGCCCTGTCTACCGACATGGCCTGGCTGGTGGGCGCCGCGTTTGCGCCGCTGGTGGCGCTGGGGCTCTCGGCCAAGTTCGGGCTGATCGCTGTCTGCCTGTATCTGCTGTCGGGCGCCGTCTGTACCTTGGCGGCCCTGGGCATCAACCGAGCACTGGAGACGCGTGAAGGCGCGGAGTTAGGCGCCTGACCGGTTTTATCAAGGGACTGTCCATTGCGGGCAGCCAGGCCAAGGATTGACCTTGGTGCCTGGACCTTGGTGAAAATAAAGCTGCAGAGCGAAGCTCTTGCAGCTTTTTTTATGGACGCTGGCAAGCAGCGGCGATCAGCTGCGCACCACCGCAGGGCGGGTGCGGTAGAACTGCATCGGAAACTCCTGCATCTCCTTGGCATGCTGGTTGATCACCGAGCGCTTCATCTTGCCCACCACATGCATCTCGCAGGGCTTGCAGTCAAAGCGCAGGGTCAGTTTTTCCTTGCCATTGATCAGCTGCAGCGGCTCGGCCTTGATGGTGCCCTTGACGCCGATGACGCCCTTGGCCTGCTTGGGGCAGAGGCTCATCGAGAAGCGCACGCAGTGCTTGGTGATCATCAGCGAGACTTCGCCTTCCTCTTCCTTGCTCTCGTAGGCCGCGTCGATCACCTTGACGCCATGCTTCATATAGAAGTCATGCGCCTTCTGGTTGAACACATTGGACAGATAAGTCAGCGTGTCTTCCGGGAAGGGCGCAGGCGGCTCCACCGGCAGCGCGCGCGGCAGGCGCACAAAGCCGGCCTCGCGGGCCGCTTCCAGCGCAGCGACGGCATCGCGGCGCAGCTGGTTCAGGGCCGAAGCCGGGATGAACCAGGGCTGGTCCAGCTGCAGACTGATGTCATGCACCGAGAAAATGGTGGCGCCAAAGCGGCCCAGCTGGTCGCGCAAGGCCGCCTCGGCCCGTTCGCTGTCGGTGGCGGGCTGGTGCGGCTGCACCAGGCTGGCGCTGCCGACAAAGCCGTCGTCATCGGTCAGGGTCAGTGCAAAGCCGTCCGGGGTCTGACCGAGCTGGGCCCAGAGGCCAATGCGGCGCTCGCTGGACTTTTTGTCCAGCGTGCGCACCCAGGCCATGTCGCGGTTGCGGTTCACTTCCAGGCCCTTGCGCAGGTCCTTGAAGCCGGCAATCGGGTCCTTGGGGAACACGCGCCACAGCGATTTCTTCGCATCCACCGATTCGGCGCGGTTGATCTGCATGCCAACCAGCTCTTTTTGCAGGTCGTAGTAGCACAGGCCATCGCCGTTGTGCAGCACAGTGTCGCGGCTGGAGGCTTCGAGCTCGACAAAGTTCTCGCCCACCTTGGTGACCCAGCCAATGGCGCGGCCCGGGGTCTTGGGGGTGTCAAAGGCGCCGATATCGTCCTTGCGGCCATTGACGAAGTAGTCGGTGAACTCGCGGTTGAAGTTCTGGTCCGGATCGGGGGTGAAGCTGAAGCTGGTGCGGCCCGAGGAGGAACGCGCCAGCGGCGCATCCGAGAACTCGCGCTCTTCGATGATCTCGTCGAGCAGCTTGCGGTAGTGGGCGGTGATGTTCTTCACATAGCCCATGTCCTTGTAGCGCCCCTCGATCTTGAAGCTGCGCACACCGGCATCGATCAGCGCGCGCAGGTTGTCGCTCTGGTTGTTGTCCTTCATCGACAGCACATGCTTTTCATGCGCAATGATGCGGCCCTGGGCGTCCAGCACCTCGTAAGGCAGGCGGCAGGCCTGGTTGCAATCGCCCCGGTTGGCGCTGCGGCCGGTGTGGGCATGGGTGATGTAGCACTGGCCCGAGTAGGCCACGCACAGGGCGCCATGGACAAAGAATTCAATCGTCGTGCGGGCCGGGTCGGTCGCGGCACGCACGGCGGAAATCTGTTTCAGATCCAGCTCGCGCGCCACCACGATCTGCGACAGGCCGGCATCCTGCAGAAAGCGGGCTTTCTCGGGCGTGCGGATATCGCTCTGGGTGGAGGCATGCAGCTGGATCGGCGGCAGGTCCAGTTCCAGCAGGCCCATGTCCTGGATGATCAGCGCATCGGCGCCCGCCTCGTAGACCTGCCAGGCCATCTGGCGTGCGCCTTCGAGCTCATCATCGCGCAGGATGGTGTTGAGCGTGATGAAGATGCGGCTGCCAAAGCGGTGCGCATGGTTGATCAGGCGCTCCAGGTCGCGGATGTCATTGCCCGCCGTGGCGCGTGCGCCAAAGGCCGGACCTCCGATATAGACGGCATCGGCGCCATGGTTGATGGCTTCCATACCGATATCGGCATCACGGGCCGGGGAGAGCAGTTCGAGTTGGTGGGGCAGGAGGGACATAGGGGCCGGATTATCTCAGGTCGCTGCCGCAGGGCTGCTGCACTGGGAGATAAGCTGACTGCCGTGTCAGACCAAGCACCAGGCCGCGCCGGTTCAGCCGCGCGGGCTGAAGGTGCGCGGAAAGATCACCGGCGCACTGCGGTCGGCCAGGCGGTAGCCCATCGCCGGGCGGTTGGAGGGCCCCTCGACATGCCCGGCCTCGCGCAGAAACTGTGCCGCCAGCATGCGGGTGCGAAAGCCACTCTTGTCCACCGGCCGGCCCAGCACCGTCTCATACACCTGCTGGAGCTGGGGCAGGGTAAAGGGCTCGGGCAGCAAAAAGGCGGGCAGCGAGGTGTACTCCACCTTGCCGCGCAGGCGCTCGACCGCAGCGCGCAAGATCTCGCTGTGGTCAAAGGCGAGTTCGGGTTCATCGCCGAGCGCATCGACCTCGAACCAGGCCACATCGGCCGCATTGGCACCCTTGGCCAGGGTCAGCGGCAGGGCCGCAATCAAGGCAAAGTAGACATGGGTGGCCGACCAGCCACGCGGATCCCGGCTGCGGCCGCCCCAACTGCCCAGCTGCTCCAGGTAGGGGCTGGCGACATTGGTCTTCTCGCGCAACTTGCGGTTGGCGCAGGCCTGCAGGTCGCTGTCCTGCGCCACATCGACAAAGCCCCCGGGCAGCGCCCACAGCCCCGGAAAGGGCTCCGAGCCGGACGCCGGGCGCTGCACCAGCAAGACCTTCAAGGCCCCATCCACCACGCTGAAGATCACCACATCCACGGTGGTGTAGGGGCGTACAAAATCAATGGGTGGGTGGCTGGCAGCGCTGGAGGCCATAAAAAACCTTGACGGATAGAAAAGCTAGTTGTATTGTACAACTCATGGAAGTTGCTCAATACAACTTGCATTGCGAGAGCAGGAGCAGGCGGGAGGCCTGCGCTCTCATCGATACATAACTACAAGAAAGCTAGATGATGACTTTTGAAAAAGAAACCGAAGAAATTCAAGACGCCCATGCCGCTGACGAGTCCGCCACCATGACCCGCCGCAGCAAGCTGCTCAGCCTGGTGTTGCGGCACAGCCCGCAGACCATTGGCCTTCAGCTCGATGCCGCAGGCTGGGCGAATACGGAAGAACTGCTCGCCTGCCTGGCCCGCAGTGGCAAAGCCATGAGCCTGGCGCAATTGCAGGCGGTGGTAGCGAGCTGCACCAAGCAGCGCTTTGCCTTCAGCGAGGACAGCAGGCGCATCCGTGCCAACCAGGGGCATTCGGTCACCGTCGAGCTGCAATTGGACCCCAGCACCCCACCGGATGCGCTCTACCACGGCACGGCGACCCGCTTTCTTGACGCGATCCTGGCGCAAGGCTTGCAACGCCAAAAGCGCCACCATGTGCACCTGTCGGCCAGCGTCGAGACGGCTAGCGTGGTAGGGCGGCGCCACGGCAAGCTGGCCTTGCTGCGTGTGGATGCGGCAGCCATGGTCGCCGATGGCCATGTGTTCTATTGCTCGGACAATGGCGTCTGGTTGACCGACGCCGTGCCCGTGGCCTACCTGCAGAGGCTGGACGCATGAGCGGCCATCGCGTATTGGCGCTGGATGCCGATGGCGTGCTGCTCGACTACAACCTGGCTTATGCCGGTGCCTGGCAGCGCGCCTTCGGCCGCCGGCCTGCCTTGCGCAATCCCCATGCCTACTGGGCAGCAGACCGCTGGGATGTCGAGCGCCTGAGTGGCGAGGCACTGCACAGGTTTCGCGCAGGCTTGGATGCGCAGTTCTGGTCCGCCCTGCCTGCCGTACCCGGTGCGCTAGAGGCTTGCCAGCAACTGGACGGCGCCGGCTTTGAGCTGGTATGCCTGACCGCACTGCCACCCCTGTTTGCCCAGGCAAGGCTGGCCAACCTGCGTGACCTCGGCTTTCCGATTGAGCGGGTGATCGCTACTGGCAGCGATGTCAGCGCCGGCAGCCCCAAGGCGACAGCGCTGGCCCAACTGCAGCCGCTGGCCTTTGTGGATGACTATTTACCGAACTTTGCGGGCCTGCCAGAAGGCATCCATGGCGCCTTGGTGCTGCGCGAACCCGATGGCAGTCCCAACGGCGGGCCGGCATTGCAACAACTGCACTCCACCCATGCCAGCCTGGCCGCGTTTGCGCACTGGTGGCTGGCGGAGAGACATGAGAACTGAGATAAGAGAATTGACATGGCACCTACCAACGACACCATCCGCTCCGTGCCCGAACTGCTCGCGCAGATCCAGGCAGGCCGTCAGCCCCGCTACCTGTTTTTCTGGGGCCACCAACCCGAGGCCGATGGCCGTGTCGGCAAGGGTTGCCTGAGCCAGTGGTTTGAGGCCGGGTTCACGGTGGAGGGCGCGCACTACCGCAGCGCCGAGCACTTCATGATGGCCGAGAAGGCACGGCTGTTTGGCGATGACGAAGCGCGGGCCAAGATCTTGCAATGCGCCAGCCCGGCGCAGGCCAAGGCGCTGGGCCGCACCGTGCGGGGTTTTGACAGCGAGCGCTGGAACGCCGCCTGCTTTGACATCGTGGTGCGCGGCAATGCGGCCAAGTTTGGCCAGAACGCAGATTTGCAGGACTACCTGCTGACGACCGGGGAGCGCGTGCTGGTGGAGGCCAGCCCGGTGGATGCCATCTGGGGCATTGGCCTGGCGGCGCAGGATGCGCTGGCCCAGCAGCCTGAGCACTGGCGTGGCCTCAATCTGCTGGGCTTTGCGCTGATGGTGGCGCGCGCGCAGCTGCGCAGCGGAGGCCAGTGATGCCGCCTACCTTGGATCGCTTTCAAGGTGCCTTGCTGGGTCTGGCCTGCGGCGATGCAGTAGGCACTGCGGTCGAATTCCAATCGCGCGGCAGCTTTGTGCCGCTGACCGACATGGTGGGTGGGGGCCCGTTCTCGCTGCGCGCGGGGCAGTGGACAGACGACACCTCGATGGCGCTGTGCCTGGCCGAGAGCCTGGTCACCAAGGGCGATTGCGACCCTGCCGACCAGATGGCACGCTATGCCAACTGGTACCAGTGGGGCTACTGGAGTTCGACCGGCCATTGCTTTGACATTGGCATGGCCACACGGGAAGCTTTGCAAAGGTTCTTGCTCACCGGCAATCCGCTGGCAGGCAGCACCGACCCGCACAGCGCTGGCAATGGCTCGATCATGCGGCTGGCGCCTGTGGCGCTGCGCTTTTGCGGCGACGAGCAGCATCTGCAGGACAGGGCAGCGCTCAGCTCGCAAACCACCCACGGCGCGGCGGAGTGCCTGGATGCCTGCCGCCTGCTGGCGGTAGCCATCAACCGCGCGCTGCAGGGCCTGCCCAAAACCGAGGTGCTGGCGCTGTCCGATCTGCCGCTGGCCAGCCCCCAGCTGCAGCAGATTGCGCAAGGCCGGTACCTGGGCAAAGGCCGAGAGGACATTCAGGGCTCGGGCTATGTGGTGCGCAGCCTGGAGGCGGCCTTGTGGTGCTTTGCCCGGCATGACTGCTTTGCGGACGCGGTACTGGAGGCCGCGAATCTGGGTGACGATGCCGACACCACGGCGGCCATCACCGGCCAGATAGCCGGCGCTTTTTGGGGCGAGCAGGGCATACCGCAACACTGGCTGCAGCGCCTGCATCTGGCCGATGAGATCCGCGCGCTGGCCGTGCAGCTGTGGCAGGCCAACCAGGGCCTGCCGGCCATTGGCTGCGATGCCGCGCGATAATCAGACCCGCATACGGAATGGAGGAAGGATGCTATGCGGGCTGTATTGGGTTTGGCAGGGTTGCTGGTGGTGATGGCGATTGTGGCGCTGCTGATGAAGCAGAACATGGGCGTGACAGTGGCGCCCGCACCCGCCGCCGGGGAAGGCGTGTCCGTGCCGCAGATCGACACCAGCAAGGATGTGAATGCACAAAGCCGCCAGATCCAGCAGCAGGTGCAGGAGCAGCTGAACCAGGCGCTGCAGCAGGATGCACAGCGCCTGAAACAAGCCGAAGAGTGACAGCAATGGCTGACAGCCTCGTCCCCACCGGCACTGGCGGCCAGCTGCCCCCCCAGCCTGGTGATGCGCACTGGATGGGCGCCGCGCTGGAGCAGGCGCGCGCTGCGGCGCAGGCGGGCGAAGTGCCCGTGGGTGCCGTGGTGGTGCGCGATGGGCAGATCGTGGGCCGGGGCTTTAACCACCCAATTGGCGCCCATGACCCCAGCGCCCATGCCGAGATCGAGGCCCTGCGCAATGCGGCCAAGCGCCTGGGCAATTACCGGCTCGATGGCTGTACCTTGTATGTCACCTTGGAGCCCTGCGCGATGTGCGCCGGCGCCATCTTGCATGCGCGGCTGGACCGCGTGGTCTGGGGCGCTGCCGAGCCGCGCACCGGCGCGGGGGGATCGGTGCTGGACCTGTTTGCACAGGCCGCGCTGAACCACCACACCGCCGTGACCGCTGGCGTGTTGGAGGACGAGGCCGCAGCGCTGCTGACGGCTTTCTTCGGCCAGCGCCGCGTGCAGCAAAAGCAGCAGGCGCTGGCCAGCCACCCGCTGCGCGACGACGCACTGCGCACCCCCGATGCACTGTTTGCCCCGGCACTGGATTGCGGCTGCCCCAGCTGCTTTTACAGCGACTGGCCGGCCTTGGGCGGACTGCGCCTGCATGCCAAAGACAGCGCGGGCCAGAACCCTGCGCCATCGGACGCTGCCCGGCAATGGCTGCTGCTGCCCGGCCTGCCGGCACAGCAAGGCCTGTTCCGCGAACTGGCAGCCGGCCTGGCCGCGCGGGGTGACCGTGTTGTGGCCCCGGATTGGCTGGGCCTGGGGCGCAGCGACAAGCCCAAAAAGGACCAGCGCCTGGGCGATGCGCAGCAGCTGGCGATGCTGCAAGACCTCATCCAGCATTTGCATCTGGGTGGCGAACAGGGGCTGGTCATCGTCGCCCATGGCGATGCTGCGCGCCTGGCCCAGGCGCTTGTGTTGCAGCAGGCTGCGCTGGGCAAGCCTGTGCAAGGGCTGTGGCTGATCAACCCGCCCAACGCCGCAGCGCCCAGTGCCGACTACCGGCTCTGGCTGGAGCAGGTGGCGCGCAAGCCGGCGCTGGATATTGCCGCCGCACTGGGCCGCAGCGCTATGGGTGACGAGATGGATGCGGACCGCCAGCAATGGGCAGCGCAGTTCCCCGACAAGGGCTACCGCGCCGGCCTGCGCGCCTGGGCGCGTGATGCCTTGGCGGGGCTGGATGCCCCCGTTATGGCGCCGGCTGCATCGGCGCAAGCGCTGCCTGTTCTCGTCAGCCTGGGCGAGCAAGCCCGCTGGTGGCCAGCGCCAGCGGATGGACTTGATGCCTGGCTGGCGGCGGTCGCTACAGCGGCTGGTAGCGCCGGGCCGCTGGCTTGGCAGCGCTGCGCAGGCGGCGACTGGCTGCCTCTGCAAAACAGTGCGGCGCTGCTGCAGGCCAGCGGCTTCTTTGAGGCGGGTGCCAAGCCCGCAGCGCTGGGCTTGGTGGCGGCGGCTTTGCGCTGAGCCTATCTGCTGCACAATAGCCCGCAGCTGTTCCGTTTTCTGACCGACTTTTTTTGCTATGAGCTCCACCCCCAAAAACCAGGCACCGATCACCGGCATCATCCACCACCCTTATGCGCCAGATGCGCCTTTTGCAGCGCCGCAGCCCGGGGTGTTCAAGGCATCGAGCGTGTTCTTTCCCAACGTGGCGGCGATGCGCAGCTGGGACTGGAAGGACAAGAGCGCCTTCACCTATGGCCTGCACGGCACGCCCACCACCTACATTCTGGAAGAGCGCATTGCCACCCTGGAAGGCGGCAGCCACTGCGTGCTGGTGCCCAGCGGCCTGGCATCGATCTCGGTGATTGGCCTGGCGCTGCTCAAGAGCGGTGACCATGTGCTGCTGCCCGACAACGTCTACGGCCCGAGCAAGGGCTTTGCCGAGAGCGAGCTGCAGCGCTTTGGCGTCAGCATCGGCTACTACGACCCGATGCGGGTGGAGCACTGCGCCAGCCTGATCCAGGACAACACCCGCCTGGTCTGGCTGGAGGCCGCTGGCTCAGTCAGCATGGAGTTCCCCGATCTGGTGGGCCTTGTGCGCCTGTGCCAGCAAAAAGGCATTGCCACGGCGCTGGACAACACCTGGGGTGCCGGCCTGGCCTTCAACTGCTTTGACCTGGATGGCGATGGCAGCTACCGCACGGGCGTGGATGTGTCGGCGCATTCGCTCACCAAGTACCCCAGCGGCGGCGGTGATGTGCTGATGGGCTCGATCGTGACCCGTGATGCCGCTGTGCACCGCAAGGTGCAGGCCACGCATATGCACCTGGGCCTGGGCGTGGGGGTGAACGACATCGAGACCGTGCTGCGCAGCCTGCCCAGCCTGGCGCTGCGCTACCACGCGCAAGATGCGGCGGCCCGGCAGCTGGCCGCCTTCATGGCCGAGCAGCCCGGCGTGGTGCAACTGCTGCACCCGGCCTTTGCCGGATCGCCAGGCCATGCGCATTGGCAGCAGCTTTGCGGTGCTGGCGCGGTGGCGGGCAAGCAAGGTGCTGCCGCCGGTCTCTTCAGCGTGGTGATCGATCCGCGCTACAGCCAGCAGCAGATCGACCTGTTCTGCGAGAGCCTGCGCCTGTTCAAGCTGGCCTACAGCTGGGGCGGCCCGATCAGCCTGGTGGTGCCCTACAAGATTGGCAGCATGCGCGCGCTGACCGAGTCGCAGTTGCAGCCGGGCACGGTGGTGCGCTTCTCGATCGGGCTGGAAGATGTGAACGACCTGCAGCAGGATTTGGCGCAAGCGCTGCAAAAAGCCTTTGGCTAAGCGGTAGCGCCTAACCCATGAATGCCGCCCGCATTGCGCTGGCGGCATTTTTTATTTCATCAGCTTTTGCAGCTCGGGCCAGACATTGGCCAGCAGCTGCGGGTGGGCGCTGGCCAGCGGGTGGATGCGGTCGGCCTGGAAGTTCTTTTCAGAATCGGGTACGTCGGCCACGCCATGCAGCAAGAAGGGCACGACAGCGGTTTTCTTCTCGCGCGCCAGGGTGGTGAAGACCTGGGCAAAGTCTGTGGTGTATTTGGTGCCGTAGTTGGGAGGTACCTGCATGCCCAGCAGCAGTACCTGGGCGCCGGCCTTTTGGGCGCTGTCCACCATGGCAGCCAAGTTGGCCTGGGTGCTGGCCAACGGCAAGCCGCGCAGCGCATCATTGGCACCGAGCTCCAGCACGACGATGCCGGGCTTGTGCTGCGTCAGCAACTGGCCAAAACGGGCCCGGCCGCCGGCGGTGGTGTCGCCGCTGATGCTGGCGTTGTGCACTTGGTAATGGGCGTTTTTGCTTTGTTCGAGCTTGTCCTGCAGCAGCGCCACCCAGCCTTTTCCGCGTGCGATGCCGTATTCGGCGCTGATCGAGTCGCCCACGACCAAAATCGTGGCAGGCGCCTGTGGTGCAGCAGCCTGTGCTGTAAAACCTATAGCGATAGAGGACATCATTGACAACGCTACGATGCTGCGCAGACACCGGCGTCGCGTGACGGGTGTTCGATCATTGGAGGAAAGATTGGTTGTCATGACAGATGCAGTGCTTTCTCAATCGCAGGCGCCTGAGGCGGTGTTGGTGGCCCAGGGCCTGGGTAAATCGGTCTCGGATTCGACCGGCAGTTTGACCATTCTGCGTGATGTGGACTTTAGCATCGCCCAAGGTGAAACCGTAGCCATTGTCGGTGCATCGGGCTCGGGCAAAAGCACCTTGCTGTCGATCCTGGCCGGCCTGGACACGCCCAGCGTGGGCACGGTGCGGATTGCAGGCCAGGACCTGTTTGCGCTGAGCGAAGACGACCGGGCCGCGCTGCGTGCGCGCACGATGGGCTTTGTGTTTCAGAACTTTCAATTGATGGGCAATTTGACGGCGCTGGAGAACGTGATGCTGCCGCTGGAATTGGCCGGCCAGCGCGATGCCCGCAAGCAGGCGACCGCCATGCTCGAGCGCGTGGGCTTGGGCCAGCGCCTGTCGCACTACCCCAAGCTGCTGTCGGGTGGCGAGCAGCAACGCGTGGCACTGGCCCGCGCCTTTGTGGTGCAGCCTGCCGTGCTGCTGGCAGACGAGCCCACCGGCAGCCTGGACTTTGCCACCGGCGAAGCGGTGATGCAGCTGGTGATGGACCTGAACCGTGAAGCGGGCACCACCCTGGTCATGGTTACGCATGACCGCGCCATAGCTGCCCAGTGCCAGCGCGTCATCACCATCGCCGCCGGCGCGGTCGTGCAAGACAGCCGGATTTAAATTCGTTATCGCTTTTTCCATGCATTTAGGATCCTCTGCAAAACCCTCGCCAAGCGGGATGGACGCGGATCGGGATGAGGCGCAAGGCGTCTTTTGCAGTCGAGCCGTAGCTATTGACAAGGAAGACAACGCAGCGGATCGCCCGAGCCCGCGTTCAGACCACGGCAGGGAGTTTTGCAGAGGATCCTTAAGACATCGGTAAGCTCCGCCCGCGACAGTGCCAACCTACAGAGTGCGCTGTTGCCGGGTGAACACCCATCCAGACCGGCCTTCTGCGTGAGAGGTTTGCGATGGAAGCATTGAATCTGCAATGGTTTGCATGGATGGCCGGGGGCTTTGCACCGACGGCCTGGGTGTTGGAGTTGGCCCGATGGCTGGGCATGGACGGCGTTGCGCTGGCAGGCGCCGCGCTGCTGTGGCTGTGGTGGACGCGACCGGCGGACCGCCTGTACCTGCTGGGCAGCATGCTGTGCTGCGCCGCTGCCGTGCTGCTGGCGCATCGGCTCGCTATTGGGCTGGGGCATCCGCGCCCCTTCGTGATGGGGCTGAGCCCCGCCTATATTGACCATGCCGCCCGGGGCTCACTCCCGAGCGCACATGCCAGTGCACTGTTCACCCTGGGCTTTTGCCTGCTGTTGCTGCGGCAACTGCGCCTGGGTGGCGCCGCCATCGTGGCCGTGGCGCTGGCCGTGAGCTGGGGCCGGGTGTATTGCGGCGTGCACTTTCCGCTCGATATCGCAGCGGGCGCTGCGCTGGGCGGGGTGATTGCGCTGCTGTACGGCTGGCTGTGGCGGCATGCCGGGCCGGTGGTGCAAGACCCGGCAGAGCCCACGCTGCAAGATGCTGCAGCGCCACGCGCCTCATCGCAAGCGGCATCGCTGGAGTAGGGCATGAGCAGTCTTGCTTCTACGCGCGCGGCGCCTGCCCGCTTTGCCTGGGCAATCGAGGCCCGCATGGCGGTCTTGGTGGCAGTATGGCTGCTGGCGCTGGCCTGGGTACGGCCGCTCAGCGATCCGGATGAGGGGCGCTATGCGGTGGCGGCCTTGCAGATGCTGCGCAGCGGCGACTGGGTGACGCCGGCGCTCAACGGCCTGCCGTTTTTCCACAAGCCACCGCTCTACTACTGGCTGGCAGCCACGGGCTTCCAGGTCGCGGGCGTGCATGAATGGGCGGCGCGTCTGCCGTCGCTGCTGGGCGCATGGCTGGCGGCCATGTCCTTGTTGGTCTTGCTCAAGCGCTATGCCAGCCAGTCGGTAGCCGTCGCTGCTGTCGTGGTGCTGGTCACCATGCCCTATACCTATATGGCGGCGCAATACGCCAATATGGACATGCTGTTGGCCGGCTGCCTGACCGCCTGCATTTGCAGCGCCGCGATGGCGACCCTGGAGGCGCGCCAGGCCAACGGCCGCATCCGGGGCATGGCCTGGATGGGCTGGTTGGCTGCGGCCGGCGTCTGGGCCGGGCTGGGCTTTCTGGCCAAGGGCCTGATTGCGCTGGTGCTGCCCGGCATGGTCTGGGCCATCTGGCTGGTATGGGATCGGCGCTGGCGCCAATGGTGGCTGCCTTTGCATGCAGCGGCATGGCTTCCGGTGCTGCTGATTGCCGGCCCTTGGGTGGTCATGGCGCAGCAGCGCCACGACGGCTTTTTCCACTACTTTTTTGTGACCCAGCACTTTCAGCGTTACACCGGCAGCAGCTTCAACAACCCCCAGCCCTGGTGGTTCTATGTCGCCGTGATCGCGCTGGCCGCTTTGCCCTGGACCGGCTGGGCACTGGCTGCCGCCTGGCGCAACTGGCGCAACTGGCGGCGCAAGGCCGTTGCCGGATCGCCGGCACTGCAATCTGCACGGCCCGCTGCGCAGCCCTTGGTGCAGAGCCTGGACCGGCTGATGCTGGTCTGGTTTGCGGTCATCGTGCTGTTCTTCTCGGTGCCGCACAGCAAAATCGTGGGCTATGTGCTGCCTGCGCTGCCGCCGCTGGCCTATGCGGTGGTGCGCCTGGTGCAGGCCGCTGGCTGGCAGCGCTGGGGCCGGCACGCGGCTGCCCTGGCCGCGCTGTTGTGTGTGGCCTTAGCGATGGTGCTGGGCACGGTGGCCGTGCCTGCCAAGGCCCAGTGGCGCGCACTGCGCAGCCTGCCGGTGCAGTCGGCAGACCGGCTGGTGATGCTGGAGCACCTGTACTACGAAGTGCCTTTTTACCTGCCCGCGATGGCTGACCCGCTAGTGGTGGACGACTGGCGCAGCGAAGGCCAGCAAGCCGACAACTGGAAGAAGGAACTGAGCGATGCTGCGGAGTTTGCGCCGCAACTGGGCAATAGTCTCTTGCTGGATGCGCCGGGCTTGCAGGCCTATGCCTGCGCGCACCCGCAGCAGCAGCTGTGGGTGGTGGGCAGCAGCGATGCGGCCCAACGCCAGATGCCATCGGTGGCGGCTGCTGTACCAGCCCTGCACCTGGGCAGCACCCAGGTCTGGCAGTTGCAGGCGGGCCAGGCTTGCGGCAAGGGCGCAGCGCAGTAAGTCATAGCGCGGCCATGGCCGCGCAATTCGCCTTGGCCTACATCGGCGGTCACAAACCAGGGGTATAACCAGAGGCTTTCATCCTTTGGCATGTCCTGAAAGTGAGAATGACCGTGGCAAAACCCCAAATTGGCGTGATCGTTGGCAGCAACAGCAAGACCTCGATCAATAAGCAACTGGCGCATGGCCTGGTGAACCTGGTGCCGGACCAGGCAGACTTCGAGTTCCTGGACCTCAGCGCGCTGCCGTTCTACAACCGCGACGACGATGCGGACGCCTACCCGGCAGCGTTTAGCGCTTTCAAAGACAAAGTGCGCAGCAAGAACGGCATCCTGTTCGTGACGCCCGAGCACAACCGCTCGGTGCCGGCCTACCTGAAAAACGCGCTGGACGGCGCCAGCCGCCCTTATGGCAGCGGCGCATGGAATGGCATCCCGGCCGGCATCATCGGCACCTCGACCGGTGGCCCGGCAACGTCGATGGCCCAGCAGCATCTGCGCAATATTCTGGTGTTTCTGGACATGCCGGCGATGGCGCAGCCTGAAGGCTTTATCCGCTGGACCGATGGCCTGGTCAGCGCCGATGGCAAGGTGGCCGAGGCTAGCGAAAAGTTCTTGCGCAACTACATGGAGCGCTTTCTGGCCTGGGTGGCGCTGCACCCGAAGAAGTAAGCCATCGGCGCTGGGTACGGGGCACCAGCAACGGTGCCCCAGCCACCGCATGGCGTTTGCTGTGGTTCCCGCCATGGTTGCCAAGGCTGCGGTACGATGCAGCCAATTTTTTTGAGCAGGGCTGCCATGTTGAACCTCCCCCTTCACCACCTGTACCGCGCCGCTGCGCCGGATACCCCTGCACCCTGGCTGCTGGTGCTGATGCATGGCGTGGGCAGCAATGAGCAGGATCTGTTTGGCCTGGCGGGCATGGTGCCACCGGCTTTCCATGTGCTGAGCCTGCGCGCGCCCTATACCCTGGGCCCCAGCAGCTATGCCTGGTTCCAGTTTGGCGTGAACCCCGATGGCAGCCGCACCATCGACACCGCACAGGAAAAAGCCAGCCGCGCGCTCGTCGCCCAGACCTGTGCCCAGGCGGCCCAGGCCTTGCAGATTCCTGCCGAGCGGGTGGTGGTGGGTGGTTTCAGCCAGGGCGGCATCATGTCGCTGTCGGCGCTGCTGACCCAGCCGCAGCTGCTGCAGGCCATCATGGTGTGGCACAGCCGCCTCTTGCCCGAGATGGCCGCCGAGCAGGTAGCCCCGGCGCAGCTGGCCGGGCGCCAAGCCTGGATCAGCCATGGCACCGCCGACAATGTGATTCCGCTGGCGCAGGCCCATGCGATTCGCGCAGCGCTGCAAGCGACGCCTGTGGACCTGGCTTACCACGAGTACCCCTGCCGCCATGAGCTGCACCCGCAAGAGCTGCAGGACAGCATCGCTTGGCTGCAGGCGCTGACGCAGCGCGTCTAAGGTCGGTATTTAGCCCGCGTCTGGCCGGAACAGCCCGGCCAGCATGCGGTCGAGCTGCGGCCATTCCTGCGCGAAGTGGCTGCGGTTGACAAAGAAGGCCTCGCAGGCCACCGCAAAAAACTCGGCCGGTGCCGTGGCGCCATAGCTGTCCAGCCATGGGGCGGGCTCGCCAAAGCGCTGGGCTTTGGCAATCGCATGGCGAAAGGCATCAAAGGCCGATGCCCAGGTGCGCTCCCAGGTCTGGCGTGCTTCAGCGGCGCTGGTCAGGCCCAGAAAATGGCCGGGCAGCGACGGGTAGCCATCGGCACCGCCATTGCGCATATCGATCTTGTGGCAGAACTCGTGGATGACGACGCTGGTGCCGCGCTCGTTTTGCTGCAGCGGGTCTTGCGCGATGGCCGCCCAGCTTAGGGTGACAGGGCCATGCTGCATGGCTTCGCCTTCGAGCATCATGCGCCGGTGCGAGATAAGGCCCGCCTCGTCATGCATATCTCTGGCGGCCACCATGGTGCCAGGGTGTACAACGATGCCGACAAAATCATCGTAGAGGGCGATGGCCTGTTCTGCGTCGCCTCGGTGCAGCAGCGGCACGCAGGCCTGCGCGGAAATGGTCAGCGCCATCGCATCGCTCACCACCAGGCCATGGGCGCCAGAGAACTGCTTTTGGCGCAGAAACAGAGCGCTCAAGGCGCGCAGCTTGGCTTTTTCCTCCAGCGACAGCGCTTGCAGGAAAGGGTATTTTTGCAGCACCTGCAGCCACAGGGCGGCAGGGATTTCGGGCACGGGGCGCGCCAGTGCGCGCAGGCGTGACCAGGTGCGGTGCAGCCAGGCCATGGGATCAGCGGGCGCCGGGCTGCGGCGGCCGGGCCAGGTAGGCGTCCAGCGCGATGCGCTGCAGGCCGGCGGCATCGATGCGCAGCACTTCGGCGCGGGCGGGCTCCAGGTCGGTGTCCCAGTCGCTCAGCACCACACGCTGGTGGTCGGCATCCACGGAGTGGCTGGCAGGGCGGTGGGTGTGGCCGTGGATCAGCGTAGGCGCCTGGGCCTGCTGCAACCAGGCCAGGGCGGCCTGGGTGTCTACATCGGCGGTGATGACCTCGCGCATGCGGCGCGCCTCGCTCTGGCTGCGCATGGCGCCTGCCAGTTGGCGGCGCTGGGCCAGCGGCTGGGCCAGAATCTGCTGCTGCCAGGCGGGGCTGCGTGCCACCGCACGAAAACGCTGGTACTCGCTGTCTTCTACGCACAGCGCATCACCATGGCTGAGCAGCCAGCGTTGGCCCAGAAATTCCAGGCAACTGGGATCCGGCAGCAATTGCATGCCGCTGCGCTCGGCAAACTGCGCGCCGATGAGAAAGTCGCGGTTGCCATGCATGAAGAAGAGGGCGCGCTGGCCACTGGCCTCGCGCAGGGTCTGGGTGCAGGCCGCTTCAAAGCTGTCTGCCTCGTCGAGCGCATCGTCGCCGACCCAGGCTTCAAACAGGTCGCCCAGCATGAAGATCGCATCTGCGGTACTGGCTTGCAGGTAGCGCTGCCAGCTGTGCCAGGTCCGTGGCAGCTGGGGTTGTAGATGCAGATCGGAGATGAATTCGATGCTGCGCCAGGCGGGGGGCGCAGCGAAGGCATGGACTGCCGTGGTGGCCAACTGGGCGCGCAGCGCCTCATGGGGGTCTGCGGCACGAGGGTTGGTCGGGCTGTCCATGCAAATGGTGGCGCCTATTACAGGGCCACAGCCTTTTCGATCAGCACTTCTTCCTTAGGCACGTCTTGGTGCATGCCCTTGGAGCCGGTCTTGACGGCCTTGATCTTGTCGATCACGTCGTTGCCCTTGACCACCTTGCCGAACACGGCATAGCCCCAGCCGCTAGGCGTGGGCGAGGTGTGGTTCAGGAAGTCGTTCTTGGCGACGTTGATGAAGAACTGGGCGGTTGCCGAGTGGGGGTCGCTGGTGCGGGCCATGGCTACGGTGTACTGGTCGTTCTTCAAGCCGTTCTGGGCTTCGTTTTGAATCGGAGCCTGGGTGGACTTCTGGTCCATGCCCGATGCAAAGCCGCCGCCCTGGATCATGAAGCTGTTGATCACGCGGTGGAAGATCGTGCCGTCATAGTGGCCGCTCTTGACGTAGCTCAGGAAGTTCTCGGTGGACTTGGGGGCTTTGTCTGCGTCGAGTTCCAGCGTGATCACGCCGTAGTCTTTGATATGCAGTTCAACTTGTGGATTGCTCATGGTGTGTTTCCTGTTGAGAATGGTGGGAAGGGCGCCGCTGGCCCGGTTGAGGCTAGCGGCATAGCCATTTACTTGACGACGGTAGCCGACTTGATGATGACCGGGGTCTTGGGCACGTTCTGGTGCGGGCCGGCATTGCCGGTTTGCACCGCCTTGATCTTGTCGACCACATCATTGCCGCTGACCACCTTGCCAAACACTGCATAGCCATGGCCATCGGGGTTGGGGGCGTTCAGCGAATCGTTGTTCTGCACATTGATGAAGAACTGCGCGGTGGCCGAATCGGGCACTGCCGTGCGGGCCATCGCAATGGTGTAGGTGTTGTTCTTGAGGCCGTTGTTGGCCTCCAGCGGGATGGGCGAGCGTGCGGGCTTTTGCTGCATGTCGGGGGTGAAGCCACCGCCCTGGATCATGAAGTTGCCGATCACGCGGTGGAAGATCGTGCCGTCGTAGAACTTGTCGTTCACGTACTGCAGGAAGTTGGCCACCGTCTTGGGCGCTTTTTCTGGATTGAGTTCCACCACGATGTCGCCCATCGAGGTCGCCAGTTTCACGCGGGGCTGGTCAGCCGCCTGCGCAGCGCTGGTCAGCAACATGCCGCCGGCCAGTGCCAGGCCGCCCAGAATGGAAAGAGTGTGTCGTTTGGTAGGCATCGGTTTCCTCTGTCGTTGAATTCGGTAGATGGCCAGCACAGGGCGCTGCGGAGTCCGCGAGGCATCCTGCGCTGCGCGCAAATCATGGGCGTTGCAGGGTGTGTGTTGCACCGAGTTGAGGGCCAACGGTGCAAGATTCAAGGCAAGGCCTTTACTTTTTTGCGTCGGGCGCCGCTGCCGGGGCAGCCGGCGCGGCCGCAGCGGGTGCTGCAGCAGCTGCAGGCTGGGCCCGGGTTACCAAGAGGCGCAGGCTGCTGATCTTGGGTTGCAGCCGCGCTTGCTGGGTGGGCGCCAGGCTGCTGGCCTTGCTCAGCGATTGCTCGGCCAGGCGGATATAGATATCGCCCAGGTTCTCATAGGCGGTGGCATAGCCGGGGTTGGCCCGCACGGCATCTTGCAGTGCGCGGCTGGCCTTTTCCAGCTGGTTGTTCTGGGCGTAGAGCACGGCCAGGTTGTTGTAGGGCTCGGGCAGCTCGGGGTATTCCTGCACCAGTTTCTCGAACGTGGCCGTGGCGTCGTCGCGCTGGCCGGCATTCATCTGGGCCACACCCTGCAAAAAGCGCCATTGCGGGTCGCGCGGTTCTTGCTGGATCTTGGGCTCCAGCTGCTCCAGGGCCAATGCGGTCTGGCCGGACTGGATCAGCTTTTCCACGGCCGCGTATTCGTCCGCATAGGCGGCGCCGCAGTTCAGGGCAAGCGCCAGCAAGGCGGCGCGGGGCATCAGGGGGGAGAAAAGGCGACTGACTAACTTCATAGGGTTCGGGCGCGCTGGGCGCGTGCAAGTGGCCTGCAGGCTTATACTGCAGCGCATTGTAGCTGAGGGGGCTGGCGCCCCGGAACGACGGGCGGCCATGGTTTGCAGGGCATGGTGTCGGGCATCAGCTACCATACACGGTTCGGCGGTTCCTGCCGGGCGGCCGTGCCCGGGCAGGCGCTTTCCAACCCGTGCCCCAGCCTCTTTCCAGAGGCTGGACGCGGAACGGGGCAGGGCGCCAGGCGTCTTTCCCTCTCTCAACCACAACCACGCTAATTTTTCATGAGTTTGCGCATCTACAACACGCTTTCGCGTGCGCTGGAGTCATTTGTTCCGATTGAGCAGGGCCATGTCCGCATGTATGTATGCGGCATGACGGTCTATGACCTCTGTCATCTGGGACATGCGCGCTCGATGCTGGCGTTTGATGTGGTGCAGCGCTGGTTGCGCGTCAGCGGCCTCAAGGTGACCTATGTACGCAACGTCACCGACATTGAGGACAAGATCATCCGCCGCGCCGTGGAGAACGGCGAGACCATCCGCAGCCTGACCGACCGCATGATCGAGGCCCTGCACCAGGATGCCGATGCGCTGGGCATCGAGCGTCCCACGCATGAGCCCCGTGCGACCGAATACGTGCCGCAGATGCTGTCCATCATCTCGCAGCTGGAAGAAAAAGGCCTGGCTTACCGCACCGAAGGCGGCGATGTGAACTATGCCGTGCGCAAGTTCCCGGGCTACGGCAAGCTGTCGGGCAAGTCGCTCGATGAGCTCAATGCCGGTGAACGCGTGGCCGTGCAGGACGGCAAGGACGATCCGCTGGATTTTGTGCTGTGGAAGAGCGCCAAGCCGACCGAGCCCGACGAGGCCAAGTGGCAAAGCAGCTATGGCACGGGCCGGCCGGGCTGGCACATCGAGTGCTCGGCGATGAGCTGCGCGCTGCTGGGCGAGACTTTTGACATCCACGGCGGCGGCGCCGACCTGCAGTTCCCCCACCACGAAAACGAGATTGCCCAGAGCGAAGGCGCACACGACAAGCAGCTGGCCAAGGTGTGGATGCACAACGGCTTCATCAACGTCGACAACGAGAAGATGTCCAAGTCCCTGGGCAATTTCTTCACGATCCGTGATGTGCTCAAGCGCTACGACGCAGAAACCATCCGCTTCTTTGTGGTGCGCACCCATTACCGCAGCCCGCTCAATTACAGCGATGTGCATTTGGACGATGCCCGCAATGCCCTGAAGCGCCTCTACACGGCGCTGAGCTTGGTAGCGGCTGACCCGGTCGCCATCGACTGGAGCCACCCAAACGCAGCGCGCTTCAAGGCGGCGATGGACGAGGACTTTGGCACGCCCGAAGCGGTGGCCGTGTTGTTTGAGCTGGCTGCCGAAGTCAACCGCAGCAAATCGCCTGCGGTGGCGGGGCTGCTGAAGGCACTGGCCGCTACCCTGGGCTTGCTGCAGGCCGACCCTGCTGCCTACCTGCAAGCGGGAGCCACCGTGGATGCCGCCTATGTGGAGGCGCAGATTGCCCTGCGTGCCGCAGCCAAGGCGGCCAAGAACTACGCCGAATCCGACCGCATCCGCGCCGAGTTGCTGGCCCAAGGGGTGGAGCTCAAGGATTCTGCGCAGGGCACGACCTGGACGGTAGTGCAGGCAGGGGCCTGATGCGCGCTGTGGATGAGGTGAATCTGTCCCTGGCGTTGACGCGGTCCGTCTAGCCCGATGCCTGGTATCAGCAACAAACCGCTGTCAGCGGAAGACTGGGCCGTCGCCTGCAAACACCTGGCCCGCAAGGACCGGGTGATGCGCCGGCTCGCGCCGCTCTATGCCGGCGAGATGCTGCGCCGCGAGGCGGACGGCTTTGCGCTGCTGATGCGCTCGGTGGTCTGGCAGCAACTCTCGGACAATTCGGCGCGCCAGCTGTGGAAGCGGCTGGTGGCAGCGCTGGGCGCAGCCACGCCCAAGGCCATGCTGGCGCTGACGGACGAGGCCGCCAAGGCCATCCGCCTGCCGCAGCGCAAGCTGGGCTATCTGCGCGATCTCGCCCAGTGGTTTGTGCAGGAGCCCAAGGATGCGCTGTCCTGGGTGCATGTCGACGATGATGCCGTCATCGAGCAGCTGCTGGCGCAGCGCGGCATCGCACGCTGGGGCGCGGAGATGTTTCTGCTGTTCCATCTGGGGCGGCCCAATGTGCTGGCCATCGACGACGCAGCGCTGCTGCAGGGCATCAGCGACCATTATTTTTCGGGCGAGGCCGTCAGCCGCAGCGATGCGCGCGAGGTGGCCCAGGCCTGGCAACCCTGGGCCAGTGTGGCGGCCTGGCTGATCTGGCGATCCCAGAATGCCATGCCACTGGGGCAGGATGCAGATTGATCTGGTTTGGCCGCATGCGGTTACACTGTCGGTCGTTATGAGAAGGCTGCCTGCGGCTTTTCTCGAGGAGAATCATTTTGGCGAAAAGAACATTCCTGGATTTCGAGCAACCGATTGCGGAGCTGGAAACCAAAATTGATGAACTGCGCTATGTGCAAAGCGAAAGCGCAGTCGATATCTCTGAAGAGATCGATCAGCTCAGCAAGAAAAGCCAGCAGCTGACCAAGGACATCTACAGCGAGCTTTCCCCCTGGCAGATCACCAAGATCGCACGCCACCCCGAGCGTCCCTATACCCTGGACTATGTGAACGAGATCTTCACCGATTTCGTTGAAATGCATGGTGACCGCCACTTTGCCGATGACCTGTCCATCGTGGGCGGCCTGGCGCGCTTCAATGGCAACCCCTGCATGGTGGTGGGCCACCAAAAGGGGCGCGACACCAAGGAGCGCACCCTGCGCAACTTCGGCATGAGCAAGCCCGAGGGCTACCGCAAGGCGCTGCGCCTGATGAAGACCGCCGAGAAGTTCAAGCTGCCGGTGTTCACCTTTGTCGATACGCCCGGTGCCTACCCCGGCATTGACGCCGAAGAGCGCGGCCAGTCCGAGGCCATTGGCCGCAACATCTATGAAATGGCGCAGCTGGAAGTGCCAATCATCTCCACCATCATCGGTGAAGGTGGCTCGGGCGGCGCGCTGGGTATCTCGGTGGCCGACCAGGTGCTGATGCTGCAGTACTCGGTGTACTCCACCATCAGTCCCGAAGGCTGTGCCTCCATCCTGTGGAAGACCAGCGACAAGGCCCAGGAAGCGGCCGATGCGATGGGCATCACCGCGCACCGCCTCAAGGCCTTGGGTCTGATCGACAAGATCATCCACGAGCCCGTCGGTGGCGCCCACCGTGACCACAAGCAAATGGCGGCGCTGCTCAAGCGCGGCCTGAGCGATGCCTTCCGCCAGCTGGCTGACCTCAAGCCCGCCGAGCTGCTGGACCGCCGCTACGAGCGCCTGCAAAGCTATGGCCGTTTCTCAGACACCAAGGCTGAGCATTGATGCCTGCTGCCGGCCGCTGCTGATGCTGCGCCGCTGCTGCTGCCAAGCCTCCCGTTGCGGAGGCTTTTTGCTGTGGAGTGCATGCCATGGCTGAGCCCGCCATTGTTGCTGCGCTGAACGGCTGGCAGCCCGCGCTGCCGCTGGCCGTGGCCTACAGCGGCGGGGCTGATTCCACGGCGTTGCTCTGGGCTTGCCTGCAGCGCTTTCCCGGCCAGGTGCATGCCATCCATATCAACCACGGCCTGCAGGCGGCAGCGGCTGTGTTTGAAGCCCATTGCCGTGCCCAATGCATTGCCTGGGCAGTGCCTTTGCAGGTGGCGGCGGTGAACGCGCATGCGCAACCAGGCCAAAGCCCGGAGGATGCGGCACGCATTGCGCGCTACCGGGCGCTGACCGAGGCCGTGCTGGCTGCCGCTGATGCAGGGCAGGGCGCCATCCAGACCATGGCGCTGGCCCAGCATGCTGATGACCAGGTCGAGACCGTGGTGCTGGCACTGTCGCGCGGCGCCGGGGTGGCCGGGCTGGCAGGCATGCGCCCGCAGTGGCAGCGCGCAGGCTTGCAGTGGGCACGGCCCTATCTGGGGCTGGGCAGTGCGCAGATCCGCACTGATCTGGCTGCGCTGGGCATTGCCTGGGTGGAAGACCCCAGCAACACCGACACGCGCTACACACGCAACCGCATCCGCCAGCAGGTCATGCCCGCTCTGGTGCAGGCCTTTCCGCAGATAGCGCAAACGGTGGCACGCAGCAGCGCCCATGCGGCGCAGGCGGCCCAGTTGCTCGATGATCTGGCGCAGATCGACCTGCAGGCCACCGGCGCGCCGCCGCGCATCCGCGCGCTGCAGGCGCTGAGCGAGGCGCGCATGGCCAATGTTTTGCGTTACTGGCTGCGCACAGCCCATGGCCAGACCCCCAGTGCTGCGCAGCTGGCGCAACTGCTGCAGCAGCTGCAGCGCTGCACCACGCGGGGCCACCAAATCCATATAAAAGTGGGCAGTGGGTATATACAGCGCCACAGAGATGTCATCGATTGGTACAATCCGCCAGTTTTGGTCTGACTAATGTACGATTCCGACGGCGTGCCAAAACACTTTGCATCAACGCCGAGCTTCGTGTTTCGTCATCGTGATATTCAATGGCACTGATCGTTCATAAGTACGGCGGCACGTCGATGGGCTCTTCCGAGCGCATCCGCAATGTCGCCAAACGCGTCGCCAAGTGGGCAAGGGCTGGCCACCAGATGGTGGTGGTGCCCAGCGCCATGAGTGGCGAAACCAACCGTCTGTTGGGTCTGGCCAGTGAGCTGGCACCCAGCCGCGCAGACAAGTCCTATTACCGTGAGCTGGACATGCTGGCCGCCACTGGCGAGCAGGCCTCGTCGGCCCTGCTGGCCATTGCGCTGCAGGCCGAAGGCGTACCTTCGGTGAGCTACACCGGCTGGCAAGTGCCAGTGCGCACCGACGACAGCTACACCAAGGCGCGCATTGAATCGATCGATGACCAGCGCGTGCGGGCCGATCTGGACGCAGGCCGCGTGGTCATCGTCACCGGTTTCCAGGGCATTGACCCGAATGGCAATATCACGACTCTCGGCCGTGGCGGCTCGGACACCTCGGCTGTCGCCGTGGCTGCCGCCATGAAGGCCGCAGAATGCCTGATCTATACCGACGTCGATGGTGTCTACACCACCGACCCACGCGTGGTGTCTGCCGCACAGCGCCTCAAGACTGTGAGCTTCGAGGAAATGCTGGAGATGGCGAGCCTGGGCTCCAAGGTGCTGCAGATCCGTTCGGTGGAATTTGCCGGCAAGTACAAAGTGCCAATGCGTGTGCTGTCGAGCTTCACGCCCTGGGATATTGCATTGGATGAAGAGGCCAAATCGGGCACTCTGATCACATTTGAGGAAGACGAAAAGATGGAAAAGGCCCTCGTATCGGGCATCGCTTTCAACCGCAGCGAAGCCAAAATCTCCGTCCGTGGCGTGCCTGACACCCCCGGCATCGCTTACCAGATCCTGGGCCCGGTGGCAGAAGCCAACATCGATGTGGACGTGATCCTGCAAAACATCGGCAAGGACGGCAAGACCGACTTCAGCTTCACCGTCAACCAGGGCGACTTCAACCGCACGGTTGAGCTGCTGCGCGAAGAAGTGGTGCCCAAGCTGGGCGCTGACGAAGTCATCGGCAACCCCAACATCTGCAAGGTGAGCATCGTCGGTATCGGCATGCGCAGCCACGTGGGCGTTGCATCCACCATGTTCCGCGCACTGGCCGAAGAGGGCATCAACATCCAGATGATCTCCACCTCAGAAATCAAGACCTCGGTCGTGATCGATGAGAAGTACCTGGAACTGGCTGTTCGTGCTCTGCACACCGCTTTTGGTCTGGATTCTGCAGAAGTTTCCAAATCGGCCTGATTTTTCAGGTTAGAATAGCTGTATTGGAAACGTGACCGAGTGGCCGAAGGTGCTCCCCTGCTAAGGGAGTATGGGGTGTAGAGCCTCATCGAGGGTTCGAATCCCTCCGTTTCCGCCAATAAGATAAGCCCCAAGTGATTGATTCACTTGGGGCTTTTTCTATGCATGGGTGGTGCGCTCTCAAGTCATCCCTAATCCATCCCTAAATCGCTTCTTTTCGGGGTGTGGCCTGGGTGGTGATCGCAGCATTGACCGCTGCGAGGTTTGCGCCTCGATCTGCTGACGGAATCCACTTTGCATAGTCGCGCATCATCACCTGCACAGAGTGCCCGTGCTGCATGGCCACCCACATGGGATTCGCGCCCGCCATGAGCGCCAGGGTTACGCTGGTGTCCCGGCATTCCTTGGGCGCCCTGTATCGCACGCCAATGGCGCGCAAGGTGATGCGCCAGGCTCTGCGCTGCGACTGCTCGTCGTGATAGGGCGCTCCCGTGTTCGGGTTATAGAACACCTCCGCATTCATTGCTGCAGTCCTTGCGCGCTGGCGCTGAATCACGCTGGCGGCGCGCTGGTTAAGCTCCACCGTGCGTTCAACGTTGGTTTTGGTGCGGTCTTTTTCCATGGTCATCACCTTGGAGCGGCGAACCAGCACAGTGGACTTCCGTAAGTCCACATCCTCCCACCTCAGCGCGATATGCTCGCTTGCCCGTAACCCGGCAAAGAATGAGAATTCAAAATAATCTGTCATTACCTCCCCAAAACGCTTTTGCATTTCCTTGAGGATCAATTCAACCTCATCAGGTGCAAAAGGGTCAGGGTTGGCTTTTTGGATCTTCTGATTATCTATTCCTTCAACTGGGTTGCTTACTCGGCTTGGTGGTTTGCATATCAGGTCGAAAACACCACGCAGTGGGATCAGAATATTATTCTGTGTTTTCCGCGATAGGCCTTTCATTTTGCGTCCGGTTTCCAAGTCCATTCGGTCTTTGCTCAATGTTGCCAAGTGAGTTAATACCATTTCATGGCTTATTTTCTCTGGCCGCAGGCTTCCGAATGCAGGCACCCAATATGCATTTAGATGACGGACATAAATGGCATGCGTGGAATGCTCCAAGCTCCGAGCGGAGAGGGTGACCCATACCCTCGACCACTCTAGGAAGGTTCGCATGCCAGCCTCGCTCTCTGGCTGGTGTTGCTGTAGGTGCTTGTAGTCGGGGAAATGCGCTGAAAAGCTGAAGGTGCCGTGCTTTATTTCTTCGACTATGGTGGCTCGCACCCGAGCCGCATGTTTGAGGTTTGCGGCAGTGGGGCGAAGATCAAGCGTAGGGGAGACCTGTTTCCCATTCCAGGTGAAACGAACCTCTATGCGGTCACCTCGCGGTCTAACACCTCCTGTCGTTGCTTTGCGGCCCATTGGTTGTAACCTTCCATATCGATCAAAATATTATTGTCCGGGGCGCGGACGTATTCCTTGCCTTCAATCCAAACTCCCCGGTGAATCTTCGTCTCAACTGCGCGATCAGAGTATCCAGTCTCTGCGCAAAATTTGACAATGCGTACAAATCGTGCGGCCATCATGGCTCCTTTCTGGTTCTGATCGAAATCAATGCACCTGCAGCACCTGCAGGTTTCTCGCTCACCGGCATGGCCTGCAGGTTTTCCTCTGCCCTGCAGCCTTCGACCACGCCAGATTTCCGGTCATGCTCCAGCAAGGCCTTGCGGAGCATCTTGTGGGCCTGGCGCACGTATGCGGGAACCTGGTTGATCTTGTCGGCCTGCTGCTGCAGGATCTCGCCAGCGCGCTTGGGGGTTGCCGCCCCATGCTGTACAGACAACGCCGCGCCTTGCAAGAAGCCGCGTTGCATGTGCTCATCCAGCATGTAGGCACAGCGCAGCCAGGCCAGCAGCCGGCGCAGATGGTTCACCTGTGCCTCGGTCATCGGCATGGCCGGAATGTTTGCGTCTCCTGTGAGGAGCATGGGCACTTGCGCTCGCTTATTCATTTGACGGACCTTTCATATGCTCCCAGCTCGAACCAGGCTGCCCTGGCGCGTTGCTGTTGGTGCAGGCGTTGTCGTGGTGGGTGGCTTTGGGGCATCGCTTGTTGCCGCAATCGGGGCACAGGCTCATGCGTGAGCGCACCCCGTTGTTGGCAGCGGTATCGCAGGTTTCGCACCAGCAGGCGGGGCTGTGCTGCTTCGCCCGGCGCTCCGCAACTTCTCTGAGGATGTCGAAGGGCGAGCCAGTGCGCGGCGCCTGAGTTGGGAGTGGTGGGCTGTAGTGCCTACTCATGGAGCACCCCCAGGTCACCATCCACGATTCTTTTTGCGCTCATCAGCAAGTGGTTGACGCCATGCAGGACCTTGTCGCTGCGTTCGTCGTGGTTGACCGCGTGGAACAGGTTGATGATCTTGCTCAGGTCGGCAGAGGTGTCAGCAAGTGGCCCATCACCTGACTCCGCAGCCTTAATAGCTTCGTCAGTGCTTTCGCAATATGTGCCCAATAGGTCGCGTAGTGCGAACACCTCCTCGGAGTTGGCGTGCTCCGCATACTGGCTGATAACGCTGCTGGCGCAGTCCATGTGCACGTACGCTAGCCAGTGCAGCTCATTGCGCTGGGCTTGAGTGAAATGCTTGTGCTTGCTTTCTGATGCCGGCGCAGGTGTACGTGTGGGGCGAGGAACATCGGTGAAGATGACTTGATGAATAGCACTTCCTGTTATGGCTGCTAAACGCTCAGAAGCACAGTGGATGTTTACGGTTCGCTCTACTGACTCAGTATCGTCAGGCACAAGGCGAGCAGCGTTGATGCATGCCGCCACGTCATAAGCTGTGTTCTCTGCGTTCGTGTTCGAGTACTTACTTTTTGCGGCATCAAGCGCGATCATTGCTCCAATGCTCAGCAGACGATCTGAGTCTCCGCTGAAACCATGCGGTTCATCGGAGCCACTGGCTTGAGCCAGGAAGTCGCCCACTTCTGCGAACAGGGTTGCATCAGTAGAAGCAAGTCGAACTGGCATAGGGGCTGGTGCGGCTGGCGCCGCCTTGCGGCCGCGAGCTTTTACTGGAGGCTTTTCAAGAACTGCATTCATGCTGATGCTCCTTTGCCCGCGTCCGCAAAATTGGGTCCATAGGTCCAGCGCTCAAAGTCGCCAATAATGTCGCCGCCCAGTGCGTCGTCTGCAGCTGCGCCAATGTATTGGGTGATTGCCTGGGCGCCCCCCAGCAGCACCTGGCTGTCATGGCTGATCTTTGAGTCGGCCTGCATCTGCATAAGCAACTCATTCACGGTTCCAGCATGCTGGGCGACGAACTCAAGAACGCGGCGCTGTTGAGCATGGGTCTTGCCTGGAGGTGGTGCTTGATCAACACGCCGGATCGGCGGTGTCGGCCGGTCGCGGAAGGTCTTGATGCCTGCGAAGGTAGTCAAGGTCCGGAGATCTTCGAGGCTTGCAGGCAGGCCCGAGATTGCTGAGTGCAGCCGCTCGGCGTACTGGTCGATGTGCTCCAGCAGTGCAGCAGTGGCAGCTGCGACGGGCACTGTTGGGCCAGACGCAGCCTCAAGGCATGCGAAGGTGTTTTGCACGCACTGGCGCAACATCACGAGGCTTGCCAAGGTGCCCATCTGAGGGCTGTCCGATTCTTCCGGGTTGAGCAGGTTGAACAGCACCGTATCGCACTCAATTGCTTCTGCCTGCGCATGTGGCATGTCGCGCAGTTCAGCCTGAGACAGCTCGGTGCAGATATAGTGGAGGATCTGAAGTGCTTCAGTCTGCAGGCGCTCGGCCTCAGTTGGGCGCGTTGGCACTGGATCGCGGTGCTTCGCTTGCTGGCGCGCAGGGCTCCGCTTGGCCTCCGCTTTGGGAGGCGTCATAATCTCGGACATGATTCGTTCCTTGTGAGAAGCTTCGGATCTAGAAACCCCTGGGCAGGTCAGAGCGCCCGGGGGTTTCGCTTTGGTGGGTCAGGCTGCAGCCATCTCGGCTTTGGCGTGTGCCTTGAGGGGCTTTGGCTTCCGGCCGTCTGGCATAAGCTGAAAGCGCTTATCAATGTCGCGGTGGGACCAGAGGGTGGGCGTTTCCTGCACGCAGTCCTTCACGAACTGGGCGAATAGCCGGGTAACGTCAGCCACCGCGTAAACAACATACTGGGAGCCTCGCGCCTCTTCGTGGTGGTTGCGCACCATGGCATGCGGCTTAGGGCTGGTTGGCAGCTCGCGCATGATCCGGTGTACCACCCAATCAGGCAGGGCATAGCGCTTGTTCATCCGGTCAACGATCTTGCTGATGGGCTCGCAGTTTTGCGGGCAGTGGTCCCAAACCCGGGATTCGGCCAAGTCCTGCACTTGCCCTTCCAGGCGCGCAACATCAGCTTTGATTTCGGCCTGTTTCTGCTCGACGGCCAGCAGGGCCTGCGCGCTGGCCAGCAGCATCTCGCCGGGGGTGCGCGGGGCAATTTGGTAGCCACCGGTCTGGCGAATGCTTGGCAGCACCTCCTCAAACACCCAGCGCTCAACCCGTTCGGCGGTGGGCAGGGTGCTGTTAACGATGAGTCGCATCAGGTCCGGCTCATCGATGATCCGGGTTTCCTGCAGCCGGCCGAGCGCATCAGGGATGGGGTAGCGTTTGGCGACCCCACGGCAATGCGTATTCAGCGCGTCCGATTCATTCGCATAGCCCAACGATGCGGCTGCGTCCTTGCCGACAAAGTAGGTCTTGCCGTCGATCTGGACTGTGCGAACGGTAATGTTCTCCAGTCGATGGAGAAGGATGGTGCTCATGGCGGGGTTCCTTTCTGCGCTGCTGGCGCCTGGGGGCGGGTTGATTCAAGCCTTATCACCACCTCAGCGGAGAGACTCCTATGCTGGCTATCTGCTTGTTCTTGAAGCCATTTCTTCAACTCAAGTGGGAGACGAAGATTGGTCTGCGTGTCGCGCTGTGCCATGCGAGTTCCTTTCATGTAGCACTTTGCTTGGTTTGAATGTAGCACTCTGCTTGGTTGCGTGCAAGCACTTTGCTTGGATAATGCGGGGATGGCCTCTGAAGATGTTCAAACAAACCTCCGCTTGCCCGCTGATCTCAAAGACCGGCTGCATTCCTCTGCCGCTGAAAACAATCGATCCCTGAGCGCAGAGGTAAGTCATCGTTTGATGGATAGCTTCGAGTCAGACACTAGTCGTGAAGAAATGCTTCGTTTATCACTCCGACTTGAGCGGGATCTGTTTGCTATGGAATTAGAAGCAAGCACCTCGAAAATGTCGCTTGGTATCTTTGCGAGCAAGGTCGAGGATTTGCTTGATTTGTTGCTTCTTGAGGAGCTTTCAAACGTTCCGGAAGATCTGATCTCAGAGCTTCGAGAGAACTGTCGTGATGCGTACAAAGAGGCCCAAGACGGCTACAAAAATTCTCAACAGCAACTAGAAAAGATGAAGAGTGCGGCTGCGAAATTAGGGTCTATGCCTCAGACCAAGTAGTTGCAATCTGCTTGCTTGATCTTTACACCGCTCGTCCTGCTAAACGCTCCGTCAGCGGGGTCTCGCGGTACTCACCAAAAGCACCGTCAAAGAACTCGTTGGAAATGTCATGAATCGCCTTGTCCAATTTTTTGTTGGTCTGCATGGCGTTCATAAATGCCATCGTGTGGCACCACTTCAGCGGCCGGATCTCGATGTCATCGTCTTGGGTCGCGGAGTTTTCCAGGTCCAGGATGCAGATCAGATGGTGAGATTTATCTCCATACTTGCGCACATCCTCGGTGTCTCGGTCTGCATGGCTGGTGTTGATGGCGTCAAAAATCAGCGCCCGGGGCACCTTCTGATCCATTTCATGGCAAAGGAACATCAGGTACTTGCCAATTTCAATTTCATGGAATTCGCAGGCGAGACGGTTTTCTTCGATTGCCGCGATCAAGTGGTTTGTTAGGGTCCAGTCATAAGACCCTACGGCTGTGAGCGCCAGTTTGGCCCTGTATCCCGCCATCAGCTCACCGGATTGCCTGCGGGTTCGCACGTTTTGCCGGGCCAGCATGCGCAGCGCCACCAACTGTTTGACAAGATCGGAGGCGGTCTCTTCGCCTGTTATTGCCAGCGCTTTCAAAGCTGCACCCCTCTCGCAATTGCGCTGTGCAGCCGGCGCAGCGCGTTGCGCTCCTTGCGCTTTGCGGCTTCCTGCAGTTGGTACTCCGGATCGGTCGCAACCATCATCCGGTCCCATTCATCGCTGTCTCGTTCTATGCGATGAAAAGTACCCGTGCCGTGGGCCCAACGCACATAAGCCGCTTTGAGGTTGTCGCTGGCCTCCTTTCGGCGCTTGGTGCATTGGTGCAGCTCGACGGCAATCAATCCAATCTCTTCCAGGGTCTTCGTCTGTGCCATGTGTCGGCTCCTTCTCGGTTAAGTGGTGATGGGTTAAAGGTGTGCGCGCAATTCGGTGCGCACGTTGCGCCACACGAGGCCGAGGGCCCAGGCAGCAGCTTTGGCCCAGCTGGCGCCGGCCCAGCGGCGCATGTTGAAGAGGCGATAGGCGATGGTGATTTGTTCGGCCATAGGGGCTCCGTTGTGAATGCCCTGAAAGGCGGGGTTATCAGTGGCCGCAGGGCAGGCCTTCGCCTGGCTGGGGTTCGTGTTCAACAGGGGCGCCGCAGCTGCCGCAGCGGAAGGGAGCGGAAGAGTTGTTTTCAGACATGTTGGGCTCCAGAAATGGAAATGCCCGCTGGTGTGGCGGGCAGGGGTTGAACTTGCCCAGTCCATAAGACCGGGCATAAGGGGTAGCGTTATGACCACGCTAGCTAAGTCGCAATCGCTCTATTTAAGTGAGCGATAGTCTGTGCCTTGTTGGGTGCGAAGAAATGCAGCGAGATCCTCGCTAAGGCTGGGAATTCGCTTTCCTTTGGGAAGTTTTTTGCGTTGTCGAACGTACTTCAGATCCTTAAAGAAAACAGCTTCTACGGCACGAAGCGAGCCCATACCGAACCCTTGAAGTCGAATTAAACCCTCTGGATAGCTAGCTTTGAGTTGCTCGACAGTGGTAATGCCACCTTTTTCAAGTGCTCTAACGGTTCGAAGCGGCAGAAGGCACCGGAGAATTGACTCATCACTCACTGCGATCATTCCTTGCTTAGAAAATTAGTACATCTGGGTTGATCGACCTTAACAGTAAGCAAAAAACTATCAATAAATTTCCTGTGGTTTGTGTAGACTATTTATTAAAAACTCTTGTGATTTTTCAATTCATGGTCTATATCTATTATGACAATGCGTCAAGTTCATCGGAAAAATATTGCTGGGATTCCAACCAGGGTTGCCGTTTCTGTTCTTGGTCGCATTCACCTCACCATTTGAGCCTCGCTGGGCTACGGCTGGGCACCGCGCAGAGCAGCGGCCATGCCCGCTGGTGCAATAGGCCGGACGAATGTCCACGTAGGCGGACAAGCAACATCGGCGGCTGACTTTTTAAAGACCTGGAGGGGCTCGCTCGATCACTGGCACCCATCGCCTGGTGCAACTTCTGCTGCGCTCCCTTTGGAGCTGGACCCGCCCGCTGCGTCCTGTAGGGCTTACCGGCTTCGTATCGCTTGCCGGGGTCGTTTTGCGTTCGTCGCTGCGATGGAATGTAATGTAGCAAACGCTACTGTTTTGTGCAAGTAGCAAATGATTCTGTATGAGATATTTTTCTTTGTAAGTAGCAAATGATCATGAAAAAGCCGCCCTCCAGGGGCGGCTTTGCTGTTGGCGGTGATGAGCTTAGATCCGCTCGCTTTGCTTGTGAACAATTTCTCCGATAAGCACTACACCGCTGTGGCAGGCCTTTCTTGGATAGAGCCTCTTATCAGGGTTGTCGGATGATAGCCACCACTTGCCTTCATCGCGAATCAGTCGTTTGATGGACAACTCGCCTTCATAGTTGACAGCAAACACACATCCATCCTTGGGCTCAGTCTGGGCCGTGTTGACAACCACAGTGTCTCCGTCCCATAACCCCGGCTCCATGCTTCCATTGCGGACGCCCGTTGCAAACAATTTCTCGGGCTTAAATCCTCGTTCGTCGTACCACTCGCGCTTGAAGACAATAGGCGGAGCTTCATTGTCGAGATAGGTCACTCCAAAGCCGGACGCCCCTGCAGACAACTTGAACTGGACTCGTCGAATCGCGGGGTACTCAGGGTTGTCATCAAGATCGATACGGGTCGGTCGCTTTGAATCGTCCTCCGTATCAAACCAACCAGAGTAGCCTGGGATGCTGTGGACCGCCATCACGGTCTTTTCGGATATGACACGGTCCCCTCGCAGCATTTGGCCAACGTAGGCTCCGTCTTTGTATCCGAGGCGGCGCCCTAGCGCAGCGTTGCCGCCTTCTCGATGCGCAAGTTCTGCTAAGCGCTTGATGCGCCACTCTTGTGTTTGATGTTCGTCCATTTGCAAAACAGTAGCAGATGATTAAGAAGCAATGGCTACTCGACAACAAGTAGCAAATGCTATAGACTGGGTTGCTTATGACCCTATCCGAATACTTCGATCTCCCCAATTCTCTCTCTGTCGCTCAACTGCGCATGCAGATTGGCGCGAAGAGTGATGTCCAGATCCGGCAATGGCAGCACGGCTATGCGGGGCGTAAGCCTGGGCCTGGGTACTGCGCCGCCATCGAACGGGCTACTGGGGGTCAAGTAACACGGCAGGACCTACGCCCGGCGGACTTTTGGCGCATTTGGCCAGACCTCACCGAGCCTGCCGCAGCTTAGGCCCCGGCCTTCGCCAGCGTCACAGCGGAACCCGTAAACCTAATCAGCAGCTCGCCATGACACCAGTTGAGTTCCAGCTTGGAGGTTTGCAGCATGCAAGCCGACTTGCCATCTGCCCCGACGTTTTCAGCAATTCTCGTTTGCTGACTCATGTGGACCAGGGCACCCATCAAGGGTTGGTGGCGGGCGGTGGCGGAGGTGTTTTGCGTTTTCATGCAGCCAGTATCTGAAATCAAAGCCAGGCCCGCCAGCCTGAAATGAACTCACTTTCAAGGGATAGAAAAATGACTTGCCACCTCTCTCAAACCGACTGGCGCGATGTTGTCTACAACACGGTCCGCAGCACCTCTGGCGGCGTTGTGGATGCAGCCCGCTTCCTTGCCGAGCGCCGTGGTCGCTCGATCCATCCCGAGACCCTGCGGGCCCGTTTGCGCGGTATCGATGGCGAATTTGTCAATCTGGAAATGCTGGAGCTTCTGACCGAGTGGATGCAGGAGAGGACCGGATCCAAACCTTTGGACTGGCTCAAGGCCCTGAGTCACCGCTTTGGCATGGTCTCCATGGAGCTGCCGCCAGCTCCAGAGGGTGGCTGGGCCTGCGAGGTCAGCGCTATCAAGCAAAAGCTGCTGCAGCTGAACGTCGAGGGCGGATCGCTGACAGCGCTGGGGATGAAGGTCACTGATGACCTGTCGATCAGCCCCCGCGAAGCCGAGGAAATGTCGGCCCAGATCATGGCCGAGGTCGAGCTGCTGCTGCGCTTGCGACGCAATATCTGCCGCGCTGCAGGCCTCGAAAGCTAAAGGTTATGCCAGCGGCCAGGGTAGCTCCCGCACAGCAGATCCACCACCTGCCGGCCGCTGGCCTTCTATCTGTGGTGTTCCTTCATTCTGTGGTGGACACATGGCAATAGCAATACAGCAACAGGACGAGATTCAAGTCTCATTGGCCCAAGACGGCCAAATCGTCATCACTCAGGAGCCCTCTGACCTCCAGAGTGCCTCCAGCAATGTTTTCGTCGCGGTCACCAACGTGGACGCGCTGATTCGTGCAATCCGTGCTGCCAAGCGTCAGGCGCTGGAGGGCCGGGAGTAAATATGGTCACCGACGCTCGAATATCGACAGGCCTGCCGCATCACCCCAAGACCAAGAAGCTGATACGCCGGCTGGGCCAGGCAGCTGGCTACAACCTGCTTTGCCTGATCCTGTGGACGGCTTCCAATCGGCCTGACGGCGACCTGGCGGGCATGAGTACCGAGGACTTAGAGATCTCGGCCGACTGGTTGGGTACGGAGGGTGCATTTATTGGCGCCCTGACAGATGTGCGCTTCCTTGACGGCGAGGAGGGCGCATACCGCTTCCACGATTGGGCATACCATAACCCTTGGGCCGCTGGCGCCGAAAAGCGCTCAGAGAAAGCTACATGGGCAGCACTGTGCAAGCAGCATGGCCGCCCCGAGGCCGCGAGGATGATGCCCGAATATGCAGCGCGCTTAGACCAGGCACGCCAAGACACAGGCGGCGCACCACGCAAGGATGCTAATGCGCTGCCAGATCCAGCTATGGGCAATGCTACCGGCAAGCCAGATGCACTGCCAGATAGTGTTACTGGCACTCCTTTGGCCCTGCCAGACCCTGCTAATGGCATCCCACTAGCGCAATCTGGCTCTGCCCCGTCTCCGTCTCCGTCTCCGTCTCCGTCTCCGTCTCCAAAAGACCTTATGGGGGGTAAACCCCCCGTCCCGCTGCCGGAAGGGTTCTGCAGGTTCTGGGCTGCGTGGCCCAGCTCTAAGCGCAAGGAGGCTAAGGGCAAATGCCTGGAGCTCTGGAAGGCTAAGGGATTTGAAAACCAGGCTGACGAGATCGTTGCCCACGTTGAGCGGCATAAGGTCGATGTGGGTTGGACAAAGCAGGGCGGTGAGTTCATCCCGGCCCCCTTGGTCTATCTGAACCAAAGGCGCTGGGAAGGCGCTGAAGACCAAAAGGCAGGCCCATCCACTGCGAGTGGAGGCCGTGAAAACTTTGACGCGAGTTACTACGAAGGTGCGGAGAGCTGGGGATGATCGATACACGAAAAGAAAACTGCCCCATCCACGGGGACTACAGCGCACGCGTGAACGCTGAGACAGGCCGCTGGACTCGCTGCTGGGGGTGCGTCGAGGCGGAGATTCAGGCGCAAGAGGCGCAAGACCGCCAGCGCGAAAAAGCTGCAGAGGCTGACCAGGTGCTGGCGCAACTGCTCGACAGCAGCGGCATGGAAGGGCGCATGCTGCGCGCATCGTTCGAAAGCTACGAGGCAAGGACACCCGTTCAGGCCGCTGTGCTTGCTGCGTGCAAGACCTTTGCCGAATCCGTGGATCTGGATGGCGGCCGCAATCTGTGGCTTATCGGGCCGCCTGGCACCGGGAAGACGCACCTTGGCAGCGCAATCGTGAGTCACCTCATCCGTGAACGCGGCATCCCTGCTGCGAT
>NZ_JAJNCT010000006.1 GCF_021026195.1 Comamonas koreensis | reverse complement strand
GGTGGATCAGGCGGCAGCGGGGCCGGTTTCAATGCCTCCGGCACGCTTGTTTTCGTAGGCCAAACTTCTGGAAATCCCGGCACTTCTCAATCGGTCGGAGGGCCATCTATCGGTGGCTCAACCCAGGGCACAGCCACTGGCGGGCGAGGCGGGGATGGTGGCGCGGCTGGAATGCCGGGAGCCAATGGGAACTATGGCTCAACCAGCGGCACGTTTGATTCGCAATCTGACGGCGCATACGGCTTGGGCGGTGCTGCTGGGGCGTACGTGGATGGAAACAGCTTCGTCACATGGATTGGCAACGGCACACGCCTTGGCAATGCGATTAATTGAGGATGTATATGTACATTGATACAACGACTAAAGAGTGGGGATTGAGCCAAGCTGACATCATGGAGCGCCACCCATCGACGCTCTTTCCGGAGCCCTTTGCGGCTTTGGAGCAATACCAACAGGTGCTTGACCAGCCGAGACCCGGCTTTGATGGTGCCACCCACAAGGCGGTCGAGGTGGAGCCGCTGGAGACCGAGGATGGCTACTTCCAGCAGTGGGAAGTCGTGGCACTGAGCGCTGAAGAGCTGGCCCAGTTGGAGGCCGACCGCTTGGCAGCCGAGCAGGCCGCCCGGGATGCTACGCGGGTGACCGTGACAAAGCGTCAGGCCTTACTTGCTCTGTTTGACATGAAGGGCATCAAGAACGAGGACATCGAGGCGCAGATCAACCTGATCCCCGACGAGTTCGACCGCTACCGGGCCCTGGTGGACTGGCAGGGATCGGCGGCCATCGAGTCGGACAGCCCCACGGTGCTACTGCTGGCGGCTGGGCTCAACTTGACCGAGTCCGATTTGCACGAGCTGTTCGGCTACGCCGAGACCTTGTAACCCTCGCCACAACACACAACACAACCCGCTTCGGCGGGTTTTCTTATTTCTGAGGGAGTGTCTCAATGCAGAGCACAGATATCAGCATGCCGATTGCAAAGGCGACGAGTGCGGTGACGTTGGCCACGGCCGCGCAAGCCGATGTGGCAGACAAGATCGCCCAGGCGGCCACGGCCAACGCCAGTTTTGAGACATGGTATTGGGTCAACTCCATCCCGTGGGGGACTATTGCCTCCATCGTGGCGGCTGTATATACGTCGCTGCTCATTTGTGAGTGGTTCTGGAAAAAGCTTTGGAGGCCCGCGTTTGAGCGCTGGGGCTGGATCAAGCCGCGCAAGGGCTCGCGCATCATCATGTTCGACGAGTACCAGCGGATGAGCGAGACGCAGAGGGCTGAGCTATGAGCCGCGTACCTGATGCCCTGCGTTCTGGCCTGATGGCCCTGGCAATCCTGACGGCCGGCGCCGGCGGCTACATCGTCTTCGGGCGCGACAAGGCAGCCGCCCAGGCCATGGCCGAGCGGAGCCAGTACATCCAAGCTGTGGCCGCTGATCCTGGAACATCCCAGGCAGTCAAGATCGCCATGGTGATGGGCAGCTACTACGAGAGCAGCTACCGCCACATCGGAACACCCTACGTTGACAGGCTGGGCAAGGGCCAGCCTCTGACTGTGTGCAACGGGATCACGGGCCGCGCCGTGGTGGCTGGCCGGTACTACACGCCGGTCGACTGCTACGCGCTCGAGCGCAGCCGCTACCTTGCAGCCGAGCGCACTGCCATGGGCATGTTCCGTCTTTGGACTACCTACACCCCGCTGCAGCAGGCCGTGTTCATCGACTTCATCCACAACAAGGGGGAAGGCGCGCTGTACACCTCGACCCTGCTGCGCAAGGCCAATGCGGGCGATGTGATCGGCGCATGCCGTGAGAACCCGCGCTGGAACCTGGGCACGGTCAACGGCGTATCTGTGGTGCTGCCAGGCCTGCAGGCCCGTGGCGATGCCAATGCTGAAATTTGTGAGGAGGGGTTATGACTATTTTCCGAGCGTTCATTTTTCAACACTTCCTTGGCCAGCGCAGTCAGTGGTATCGCCGCTGGTATGGCGGTCGGTGGGAGCGTCACTGGATCGACATCTGTGGATCTTTCATTTGGCTGCCAATGCATCCTGATCGCAAGTGGCCAGAGTATCGACAGCCATGCTCGTTTGGCAATCCCGAAATCGAGGATTGGCCAGCATGAACCTGCAGATCAAACTCATCCTGGCCGCCGTCATCGCCGCGCTAGCCTTCTCCGCTGGCTGGGTGGTCAAAGGCTGGCAGGCCAGCAAGACCATTGCCGAGCTGCGCGACGAACAGGCCCGGGGCACGGCCACCCGGGCCGAAGCTGCCCGCACCGATGAAACCCAAACCGCGATCAAGGAAAGCAAGCATGCCCAAGACACGATCTACAACGCCGACAGCCTGGCGTCTCTCTATACCGGCATTGCTGATGTGCAGCGCCGTGAGCTTGCTTATGCTGAGCGGCTGCACCGCGACACCGACAGCCGAGCCGCCACTTATCGTGCGCAAGCCCAAGCCGACGCCGCTGCCCGCAGCGATCTTGCAGATAAAGCCGCAGCCCTCGACCGCCAGCTTGCACAAGGCCTCGGCGTGGTCGCAAGCCTCGGAGGCGACCTTAGAAGGCGAGACGCCGAAGTAGCCGCGCTGTGCGACCAGGTGAACATCGAGCGCCGGCTGAGCGGTGACGATAGCGATCAGGCCTGCATCGGGCGATAAAAAACCGCCCGGAGGCGGTTGGGGTTAGGGGCTACAGACTGCGGAGGCGCATCAGCAACGGGTCGTGGGAAGGTGTTTCAAGTAGCTTCCAAAATCGGTGCTTGTCTAATGCGAACAGAACTGGGGAGACTTTTGGAGGGTGGGGCAATGTCCTCAAAACTCGGTGATAACGCGCTCCACCATGAGTGCTCATTCTTGCTTTAAGCTATCGATAAGGATAGGTCATTAGCATTGAAACTTCTCGAGATCTCATAGATCATCTGGTTTCTTTGTTAGTTATTTACCATTGACAGCGAAATGTTCCCAGAAATTGTTGTGACTCATGAGGCATCAATGATGCTTCGTTCGTACACGCTTCATGAGGGGTACACCACCTTTGGTCGGTATACGGGCAGCCAGATTTGCCTTGATGATCCAACGGTGAGCAGAGACCATGGAGCGTTTTTATTGCGTTCCGGCGTTTTGGTGGTAGTAGATCACCAAAGCTCCAACGGCATTTTTATGGATGGGCTGAGGACCAAACGGCGGGTCCTGTATGAAGGAGATCGCCTAACCGTCGGCCCCTTTGAGATCTATGTGAAGCAGGGAACTGTGCCTTCTCAAGATCTAGCGGCGTAGCTTTTTTAAGAGCTACCCTCTCACGCTTGGTAGCTGACCTACCTCCCCAGCCTGGGCCTCGCACAAGCGGGGCCTTCTCGCTTGTGGCAACAACGAGCAGAGAAGGCCTGGAGGTGGTTGGGTGAAGCGTTAGTTTCGATCAGTGCTTCGGACAACCACGGCTTGACCCTTGATCCCTATCTGGTCACAGAGCCTCTCTACAACACCGTCTGAGTATTCAACTCTCCATTGATCAAGTTCGTCCATCTGTGACAGGTCATAGACGACTCGCCCTGTTTCTCCAGAGGGGTGTCTTAGCACGTCACCCTCCAATATCTCATGACCGCAGAAATCGGTCCATGGTGCTTTTTGCATAGCCGTAAGCCTTTAAATTGAATGGGTAGGCAGGCTCTAGGAGCACGCATAGGAATCGGCCTTTACAGGCCGTTGCTTGGAAAATACAGGAAACTATCTTGAGAGATCGGTCTCAAGTCCCTCACGCAGCGCGAGAGGAAAATGAAAAAGAGGGGAGCCGACCTTAGGATGCTGGTGAGGCCCAGAGAGCTTGCCTAAGATGGAGTTGTCGAGGCTCGAAGGCTCAACGTTTTGACGAATCAGAGGGCAAGCATGCCCTGATCAGAAATTCAGGTTAGCACAGTTCAATCGAGTTTGCAGGCTTATTTGGTATTCGTGCGGGCAGAGTGTCATTTGATGCCTAAAGTCATCTTCCGCCGGAGCCCCTCACGGTACAGGTGGCCGCCGATCTCTCCCAGAGAGAACCTCTCTTCCACAGAGACAAGCCCGGATAAGCAAAAAAATGCCACCCCTACGGGTGGCTAACGTTGGAAATAAAAAGGCCGATCCTAGTTTGCTAGGTTGGCGTGCAATTGTTAAGAGAGGGAGGGAGGATGCGCACGACCTCGGCATAAAAACTATGGATGCATCATAGACCAATTCTTTTAGTCAATGAGTCTCGGACGTGTCGCTGCTGCGTGGCTCAAAAAAAAGCCCGCACAAGGCGGGCCGTGGGACATATCCCCGAAGTACTCCTCCCTCCAGAGAAGTCAGCCAAATATAACAAATATATCGATGGCTTTGCATTGATTGATGTCAACTAGTGTCACATCGTTGAACAACATTGGGCCAATGTCGGGTGATCCTGATGGAGAGGTGAGCAACCAGGCAAAAGAAAAGCCACCCGGAGGCGGCTTAGTTCATTAGCTGCGGCTTCTTGGCAGAAAGTTGGCACCGAACAGTACAAATATAAGGGACAGTGCAAACAAGCTCCATTCCTTGAGGGAAGGCACTGCGGTTGGAGTACTAGTCGTACGCACCAGTGTGTTAACAAAGGAGGCAGTGTTACCTGACGCGACGGTCATCAGAGTCACTGGCGCTGGCAAGTTAGTGCTCCAAGCATATTCTGCAGGGGCAGTCGGCATCGTCGGATCTTCACTCACTGTGCAGCTCGCACCCTGGGGCACATTGGTGATGGCGATCGCACCCGCGTTGCTACCACTCAAGGTCACGGCCGTCGTGAAGCTGCCGTCTGCACCGCAGTTGGCGGTAAAGCTGAAGCTGCCAGTAACGCCCACTGCGGGGCCACCAGCCACGCTCTTGCTGATGGTGATGTCGGTGTTGGCACGCGCCAGGGTGTTGACCAGTTGCGCGGTGTTGGCTGCCGGGGGCGCTGCCATCGTGACGGAGACGCTGGGCGCCGGGTCTTCGACCCAGAGGTGGTTGGCGGGGGGTGCAGGCCGTGTGCCTTCGGCCACGACGCAGCTGCCGCTGGAGATCACCGGGGTGACCGAGACGCTGCCCGTCGTTGCCGTGTTCAGCGTGATGCTGGCGTTGATCGCCGGTGCGGCCACGCCATCAGTGCCGGTGCAGACCACCGAGACCGGGAAGCTGGTGCCGGTCAGATCGACGGGCGTGATATTGGCAGGCCAGACCACCTGCTTGGAGATCGCGAGTTGCGCAGCATGGCAGGCGAGCGATGCTGTAGCTGGCGTATTGACCTGGCCAGTGGGCGAGACAAAGTCGGTGCCCGGCGTGATGGTATTGGTTACTGACGGGGTATCGATGCAAGCCTGGCGGCCGGCTACGGTGTTGGGCCAGACGACCGGCACGGTGATGGTGCAGCCGCCCGACGGAATCGTGAAGGCGCTGTTGCTGACCACGTTCGAGCCGGGTGACGCACTGAGGCTGTTGGCGGTGCAGGTGCTGCCCACGGTGCCGGTGCCCACCACCAGCGGTGCGGGCAGGTTGTCGGTCAGGTTGACGTTGGTGATGGGGTTCGGAGTGCCGTTGGACAAGGAGATGGTCAGGACGGTGCTGTTGTCGCTGCCACCCAGATAGAGATCGGTCTTGTCAAAGCTCTTGCTGACCTTGGGCAGGCCACAGGCGCCATTCTCGGAGGTGGCGGCAGTGATGAAGGCTGGGCCTACCTTGCCTTGGTTTTCGGTCCATGGAGTGTAGCCGGGCGCCGCGTTAATGAACGGCGAAACATCGACTACCGCGAATACACAAGCACCATTGCCTGAGTTCGACTGAACAGTAGGAATCAGAAGGCCATACACGTTGTTGGTCGGCGTCGACCCAGCTGGAGGAAAGCTAGCCGGAGGTGTCCCTGCTGCTAAATATAGTGCATTGTTTGCGGGAACGTTGTTGATATAAGTGATGTCTCCTCCAGCGAAAGGATTAAGCCCGGCAAAAGTTGGTGCATAAGGAGAGTTCGTGTTCAACGGAAATCTAGCGAATCCGGGTAAGCTGCTACCCAGTGAGAATGAGGTCGCTGCCCCCGCGTTTAATGCGCTTACCATCTTGGCGGCATTAGCACCGTTGGTCGCCTCACAGCAGCCATCCACAAAAAAGACAATGGAGTTGGCCCAACGGTTCGCTATTGCGCTTTGCAGGATCGTCCAGTTGGTGTTGTCGATGGGACGATAGGTGCTTGCAACAACCACAATGTCGTATGGGCCTGGAGCCGATGTGAATGTCGCTTGAGAGATCGCATTAGGATTGGTGAGGACGGTCATCCGCGTCAAGTTTGCAGCTCCAACAACACCAACGAACTCCGCTTCCAGATTGTTGTTGGCTTGCACCGCGTCGCTGGCAACCTCATTGGTCGTCAGCAACAGGACCTTTTGCGCAAAGGCTTGCTGGCTACCTCCCCACATCAACACTGCGGCTAGAACGGCACCTAAAGTCCGAAAAATACTTAGCATGATCACTCCTGTGTCCAAAAATTTTCAATATTTATACCATTGACCGATAGCTAATGTTCATTGCTTAAATCGCAAAGGCCTAGGTTGAACAAAGAGATGACAATTGTTCTACGACGAGCGCGCACTATAAATACTAGTTAACAAAGTGCTCTCACCTTCCTGAAGCAATAGTTAAAGAATGTCCATGAAATGTTTCTAAGTGTCAATATTTGACCAGATTGATGCGCATGCGAACTGGCGTGACTTCGTTAAGTCGCATTGAAAGAGCCACACTGGCGCCAACACGGCCCCGGGTGGAACCTATTTTGGTTGTGGTGGCAATGCGCACCTTCTAAACTGTTCTTTTGTACAGTATTGCGGAATGGCTCATGCAGATAGATCAGGTTGCCATCGCGGTGCTAGGTGCAGCTGCCGCTTGGCTGTCGCAAGCCCGTTCTGAGAGCTTCAGGCGCTGGGCGGGCATCTTCGGCATGCTGGGCCAGCCGTTCTGGTTCTACGCCTCATGGAAGGCCGAGCAATGGGGCATCTTCGCTGTGAGCGTGCTGTATGCGCTGGCCTGGATGAAAGGGCTGTGGATCCACTGGTTATCGCCTGGTGCAAAAAACAATTTGGATAAACTTGCACTTTCTACGTGCACAGGATGAGCACACCTAGTGCCCGTGCTTCCATTCATTCACTATGAGCTACGAAAAAAACTGCCCAGGCTGTGAGGTGCTGCTGGTCATCACTGAAGATCCCGGCATCGGGCTTGGCGGGAAAGATCGAGAAACCGCCTACTGTCCTGTTTGTCGTACTGAGGTCGCCTCAGAAATGACAGAAGGCTTTCTCTATGCAGAACTGTAAGAGCCTCTTCATCGAGTCATTCGCTAGGTCTTTTGGTCGGTAGCTTTTAATATTCATGTCCGGCGCTGATGTGAATGTAAGTTGACTTTATATCTTCTAAAGGAAATGACATGTCTAAATCAATGGTGACTTATATCGCCACACATGAAACCAAGTCTCCTCTAAGACACTCAGAAATTGTTGAAAATGGCATTGAGCCTTCGAAAGAGCATTTCGCTCGGCAGTTGGTTATTAAAGCTCAGGATGAACTTGGCATCATCCCGGATGGATTCCCGGGCGCAACTCCTGAGGAGCGGCTTCGTGATTATGGATACACGATTACCAGCAAGACTTCTACGCTCCATATTACCAACTGAGCAGAAATCGTCTGAAGGCTTCACCGGCAGGGGCCATGCTGGCGGAGGGGTGGGGGGGGCGCCGGGTTAGGGCGGCAGGTGCCTCGCTCTGGCACCGCGCAGGAGCGATGGTAGCCTGGCGCTGGAGCCGCTGGCGGGTGACGCAGACCTAGCCAGCGTCCGCTGGTCCAGCATTCGCCATCCCTAAATCTGCCCCAAAAAGAGCCAATTCCAGCGTACTTGGGCGGATAGCCTACCTCTGAAAAAGCCGCTCAGGTACGCTCTAAAACTCACTCTCTAGGGTTCGAATCCCTCCGTTTCCGCCAAGAATCAAACCCCTGAGTGTTCTCACTCAGGGGTTTTTCTTTGCGTGGGTGTGGAATGTGGGGTGTCGGCGCATTGGCCGCTGCGACATGGTGCCTCGGCTGACGGAGTCCACTTTGCACCCTTACGCATCATTACCTGCACAAGAGTACCCATGGGGCATGGCCAGGCGCTCACAACTTGGTGGTTAAGGCCTTGGCGCGTATCCGCTGGCGAACCGATGACAATGCGGGGATGCGTACAGACCACCTGAGCCAGAACTACGGGCGTGGGCCGGGCGTCCCATAGACCGGCCGGCACCTATGCCTTCTCGGATGGCTGTGCAGCCGCGAAACGCTTCATATCAGCCCTTGCATCACTTGGTCATAAGTTCGCTGGACTACCCTGGATCCATAGGGTCCAGCGCAATCAAACGCCGTGGACTCCTCCTGCATAGCGTGTAAGCTGCCCGCGTAGTTCTCCATTGGGATACGCGGCGGAGGATGCGCTGATATACCAGCGACCAGCAAGCAAGTCGTCCATCTGCTCGGAGGTTAGCGTGCTGGTGCCGCTCAGTTCTAGCGTGTCAGTGGGTTGACCCTCACGAGCAGGCATGAAACGAGGTAGCACGATGAGGGCGGGGGCATTCTGGTGTTTGGACGCAGGACCATGAAATGCCGCTTGTGTTTCAGGACCGGTCATACGAGCTAAAAAGATTTCCCATCTGAAGATCCCGGAATCAGTGTCCAGGGTGCTGCGCAAAGAGCCGCCCGCTTGGGCCTTGATGGGCGGCAGCACATATTTAGCATCTAAATGTGCGTAGAAGCTTGCGTATTTTGGCCGCTGTGCCTGTGAGGTAGATCGTGCCATAGAGGCACGAAGCGTGAAGGCGGAGAGGGTGATCAGGGCTGCCGCGCTAGTGAATGTGAATAACGTTTTGCGTCGGTCAAGCATGAAAATACTCTCCTGAAGTGAATCCATTCTATGCTGAAACCCGGCTTTAAAGTTATTTTGTGATTACTCACTTGAGGGGTATTATCTGCAGATTAGCTGAGTTAATGGTGTATATAGCCGGTGTCAAAATTTCGTTGCGATATATTTTAAGGCATGAATGGGTTGGGTACTGTTTATTAGAATTTTATATTTTTATGTTATTTTGGATGTCTGCTGCAGAATTGCCGACTTGGATGCCTGGCATTACTCTTCAGCGGCGACGTCTTGCAGCTGCAGCTTAGCCTAGAATTCAGATTTTGCGAAACCGGCCTTGTCTCAGTGATGGCGCAGTACAGCCGTGCAAGAGACAGGACCATGAACTGCCATGAAGCTACTGTGTAGCCCGCTGGTGTGGCGGGCTGCCAATGAAGGCTCGAATAGGGCTATACCAGAATATGACAGGTTCAACGCTGGGCGTGTAGAAGTTCGTTAGACGCACTTTTGGATTGCAAAGCGTTTAGGTCTTATTTCTATTGAGTCTGGAAAGATGGCGGCCTATTCTATTGCCTTGGAATAATTTTTAGTGGCTGGCGATATTTTTTCTTCCCGAACAATATGTCTGGGTTGATAGGGGGTGAAATCAGGCTCCTTGAAAAGCTCTAGTTCAAGTCGCCGGAGTGATAGAAAGCCGAAGCCACGAACTTTCAGCAATTGCTTAGGATAATTGGCTTTGATATCCTCAATCGTATGGATTCCCTCTCTGGCAAGTGCGTAGATAACTTGACGTCGAAGCAGCTTTCCGATTAAAACTGCGTCCTCTTGTGGAATTTGTTTTATTTCTCTCATGTCACATTGTCGCATGCTCTACAGCCGCTGAAAAAGAGTTTCCGGATAACTTGATTTATTTCAAAACAGTTGAAGATTTCCTTTTTTAAAGTTTGCTGCTATGGTTTCAGTGTGGGGCTGGTAGATGTCGAGGTTGTATGTCGACGCATGGAGATAAGACTGCCGAGGCCATGATTTCCGTCATCGGCTTTCACGAAAAAATAGGGGCGCTGGAGAGTCCTGTTATGCCGCAGGCGACAGTCATCTTGGAAAAAGCTGGATTCAATTTTTCTGTTTATTCGGCAGCTAAAAGCGTAGTAATCGAATTCATCGATGGCGCTGTGGGGTGGTTGAAATAAGCAGAACTATAAGGGGTTTTATCGAATGCTAAGCTTGTTTTAGTCGATTGAGCAACCGAGCTGTTGTAGATTATTGAGGGGCGGTTTATGCTCTGGCGTGAAATGCGCAGTGGTAATAAGATGCGTTAGCGAATAAATTCGTGGGGTACTCTTGACTTCAAGAATGTAAATACTTCATTGGGCCGGCGGGTAAAAAAGCTCAAATCTTCTTCGGAGTCGTCAGGATTTCTTAGTCAAATGTTGATGACCTTGAAGAACAAAAATCCTCCGTTTTTTAAAGATATTATTCCATCGCATCGAAATGTGCAGTTTTGACGATTGCTTTTGGGGGCGAGCCCTTTGGTGAGGTTGTCAATGGCATTGGGTTTGAAGGAGAATTCTTCGGCAGCATAAGTTATTTCTCCTGAGCTTTGACCTCCCGCATAATTTAGCGTTGCCTAAACGCTGCCGCCGACTGATATCATAAAGTAGCTTTCTAAATTTTATGAGGTTATGCGAAGAGCCAGTTACCCATCTCCTCGATTGATAACCGGCATTAATGATAGTGAGCTTACTGACGTGGCCTGCGGTGGCGGCTCTGACCGAATGCAAACACAGAAAGCAGGGCTGATAGCGAGACCAAACCCGCCCAGCCAAACTGGGGAACGGGGACCGCAGTGGTTGTGGATGGGGCATCGTCGTCTTTGATCAACACCTGGGCTGCTGGGCCGCTGGTTGTATAGGCGCCAGGCAACGTGGGCGCGGCCACGGACATTTCAGCGATTACATCGCCATCGCCAGCAACATTGTTGGGGACCGCGGTAACAGTGCATGTGGACTGCGTGGAATGAGCAGGCACGACGATGGGCGATACACAGGATGTGGTGTAGCGGGCATGCGGAGGCGCCACGTTCAGATTGACGGGCAGATCCTGCAGCGGCGCAGAGTTCAGGGTCACCGTGCAGGTGCTGACCTGGTTGTCTGCATCCACCAGTTCAGCAGGCACACAAACCACATTCGCCTCTGGAGCAGCAGCTAACCCTTCCGATTGCAGATACCAGTCACGGCCGACTTTCAGCAAGGTGTAACGATAGCTACCTACATCGATAAAACCCGGAGCGGGGAGTTTGAACAGGCCATCGGATGCACCTGCCACTTGCACGACCAAAATACCGTTGCCGGTGGTCTGGGCGCCTGAGCCGCCCAGATTATGAATGTCCAATGTGGTCGTGCCGCTGGTGTCACCTTGAATGAGGAGGCGCTCTGTGGCTGCTGTGCTGTCTCCTAGTGCTGTGTTCAGCGCTACGGTGCCGCCATTGCCAACATAATTGCGGTTGACAGTCAATGCGCCTGCTGTGCCTCCCGACAGCATCGTAACCACGCCGCCATTGACGAGGCTTTTGACGGTAGGGCTGAAGGTGTTGCTATCCAGAGTTCCTCCGGAGTGAAGGACGAAGTCAGAGGCGTTGCTCAGTCCTGCAGTCGATGCTGCACGGAGCACTCCCGCTTTGATGTCGGTTGTGCCTGAGTAGACATTGGTACCCGAGAGACTGGTAATGCCGGAGCCATTTATATTCACCGTGCCGGGACCGGACATTGGTGTCGAGAAAATATAGTCGCCAGAGTCATCAGTGTGATTGAAATTGACAGTACCTAGGTTGTTGGAGCCAAAAGCCAAGCTGGGCGCAGAGAAGGCGCCAGGCTGGCTCGTACCCTCGATATTGAGTGTGCCAGTGCTATTGGCGGTGGCGCTAAAAATATATGGAAGGCTGACTGTACTTGAGACTTCTACAGTGCCACCGTCTCCCACTGTCAGTGCGCCATTGCTAAGATTGCTGCTGTTTCCAATACTCAGGGTAGAACCTAGGGTCCATTTTGACCCTTGCCCTGTGACCGAAACAGTTCCGAAGTTGATGAAGGATTGGCCTCCACAGTTGAACTCCGCACCGTTGGTGACGTGGACGGTGGATGTCCCAGACATGCCCAGATAGCAGAGGGCATCGGCATTCAATGTAGAGCCCATGCCGTCCACTTGCACGAGGGCAGACACATTAGACCCCGATACCGCAGTGTAAATGTCGCTGGTCGTGCTCACAGTGGCTCCGTTGGATACCGTGAGCGTGCCCGCGCCTCCCATATTACCAATCCAGAAATCGCCGTTATAGTCTAAAGGGATCGTCCAGGATGTGCCTTTGCCGTCAACGGTCACAGTGCCAGTACTGCCGGCCAACTGGCCGATATAGCCCTCCCTGGAAATTATTTTTCCTTCATTCCTGATATTCAGGGTACCTTGTCCCAATCTTCCTACCCCCACAGTGCGGACATTCCAAAGCGATCCGGGATCGGATACCGTAGCGGTGCCCGAACTGGTTGCGGTCGCTGCAATGGAAGCCATATTGGTAGTGGTGAGTACGGCCCCGGATGAAATGTTCAGTGAACCGTCTGCAGTATTACCCACGGTAATATTTTCAGAGCTGTAGACGGCCCCGAGGTCCCCTGTGGGATTCGTATCTCCTGTGAAATGGATAGACTGGGCATGGACTCCCCCTGCTGCGATACAACTGGATAGGAGGGTAAAAAAAGTGGGTAGAAATTGATGGTTAGGATAAATCATAATAGAGGTCTGCAATATCAAGGAGCTAAATGTATTAATCCAAAGCCCATGGATTTGAAAATAGCTTCCAGAGTTTGGGTGGCAACTGGATCGATATTTGAACATTTGATTCGGATCAAATTTCGATATGAAGTCGCCAACAGAGTTTCTGTATTCTAGGAAATTCTTATAAAGATATTTGATCTAACAATGTAAGTTCACAATTGATTGCGAACGCAACAAGTTGGACGGCTTTTAGCCGGAGGCGGCCGAGCCTGTATCGGAAGCGCCCGCTATAGCGGCGATGCTGCTCGGAGGGGGATAGCCAAACGGGCCAAGTGCTGCCCACGTTGGCCGGGGAGGTGTTTGAATCTGCCGTGCGCCATACAGGGGGCCGGACGGAGATGCGTAGGGGGCAGGGATACGCCGTGCGCGCAGCGATAGGCGCAGCAATTGCACTGGCTCGCATGGCCGATGCCATACGAAGCGCTCATCGTTCTTTGACCCTTAGTGGTGGAGCTGGGATTTGTGCGAATGCCTCAGCTTAGTCGGCCGCAAGAGTACGGTGTCGGGCATTCGGTGCCAGCTGGACATACTGGCGTGCCCGGGAGGCGCAACCACCTGACGACAAAAGACCCCCCTGGCCTGCCGGCAGCGGGTCAAGGGTTCTTTTTAACGCGCTTTCTATAACGCAATGCCATGATGGGCAATAGAAATGTCGTCAGGAGCACAGACCATCCGGAAAAGGCTGGCACGGCTACGGGAGCGGGACTGGGGGGAGGAGGCGGTGGTGGCGGCGGCGGCGGTGGTGGTGGCGGCGGTGGTGGTGCAGGCGGAGACGGCAGGCAGCCAATCAGCTCCGCGATCGTGTAGCTGCCAGAAGCTGTTGTATCCCAGTAGCTCAATTCCACACGTTGCACGCGTAGCCCTGCAAAATTGAGGTCAATGGTGGCCAGGCGACTATTTGTTGGCGCATCATTACTGCCACGCGATGTGAAATGGTTACCTCCCACATAACTGGCATACGAAGCATCGTACAAGCTGAAATTGGATTCCGACAATGGGATGAGTACCCCATTTTCATCATAGGCATTCACAATGACATTGTCGCCAGCGTCTACATCGTGCAGCCTGAATGTAAGGTTGCTGACCGGGAGATACTCCAAACTGTTGACGGGGTCATAAAATCCGAGAACAGTATTTATGGTGTCGTTTGGAGAATCGGTGTCTCCTCGCGCATGGCCTAAATAAATGCCGGGCTCGCCACTGTACTGTGTGTCACTGATACGGTCAGAACTGCTTACGGCATTACCGGTGGTCTGGTTGCTGATCTTGAGCAGCGAATTCTCTACCTTGAGCGTGTTGTTGTTGACCACCTCCATGCTGGTGCCGGGGCTGTTGTTGTAGGCAGCAAAGGTCTTGAAGGTGCCGGTGGGGCCGCAAACCTGTGCGATCACAGGGGTTGCCAGGGAAAGAGCGGATCCAGAAATCATTGCAAACAACACACTCGATCTTCTTGATGTCTCAAGCCGCGCACTCTTGAGCTCCGGCGACGACAACTGAGACAAACAGCGCTGTATGTTCGCTACCTTCTGGCCCATCACATGCAATTCATAGGATTTCATACGAGATTCCATAGATCGTGTTTAAACCTCAGTATTCGCCATCGGAAGATGCCGACATAGTGTTGTGTGTTCAGCGTACCATAATCAGCTTGCTTCTAAAAGTCTATTCTGGCCAATCTTTTATTTGTCTGCGTCAGGAGTTGCTTAGTAAAATCTCATTGAGAATATCTTTCAATTAGATATTTTCAAAAGATAAATTAATATTTTTAATCGCTTAAAAAGGGTTGAAGTACGGGCGTATGTGTATGTCATATCCAGGCGGCACAGGATTGGAGAATGCGTCGGCGCCGCCAAGCCTTTGGACCTAGGTCTGCACCTCAATCCAGCCGCGGATGCAAATCAACGTACTTCTGCTTGCGCAGCTCCAGCGCTGCAATCTGCTCTTGCAGCTTGGCAATCTCGCCATCGATGTCTTCCACGCTTTGCTCGATGTGGTCCAGCGTCTGGATCAGCAGCTCCTTGGCCTCCTGCTTGCTGGAGGCCGCTGGGGTGGCGCCGCGCAGGGGGCGGTTGGCGGTTTCCTTCATGAAGATGCCGGTGATGATGCCGACGACTGCGACAAACATCAGGTAGTACGCGGGCAGGTACAGGCTGCCGGTCGAATCAACCAACGCGGCGGTGATGGTGGGCGTGAGGCCGGCGACGATGATGGCGATATTGAATGATGCGGCCAGCGCGCTGTAGCGGATGCGGGTCGGGAACATGGCGGGCAAGGTGGAGGCCATCACACCGGTAAAGCAGTTCAGCACAATCGCCAGCATGAACAGGCCGACAAAGATCAGCGCGATCTGGCCGTTGATGATCAGTTTGAACGCCGGGATGGACAGCACCAACAGGCCGATAGAGCCAAAGATGACAAAGGGTTTGCGGCCAAAGCGGTCGCTGGCCAGGCCAATCACCGGCTGCACAAAGAGCATGCCGATCATCACGGCAATGATGATCAGCACGCCATGGTCTTCGGAGTAGTGCAGGTTGTGCGACAGGTAGCTGGGCATGTAGGTCAGCAACATGTAGTAGGTGATATTGGTGGTCAGCACCAGGCCCACCGATACCAGCAGGGGGCGCCAGTAGCGCGTCGCGATTTCCTTGAAGGAGATGCGCGGGCGGTTCTCCACATCCTCCTGGTCGTCCTTTTCCATCTGGTCCAGCTGCTGCTGAAACGCAGGCGTTTCTTCTGCCGCATGGCGCAGGTACAGGCCTACCAGGCCCAAGGGCGCGGCCATGAAGAAGGGAACACGCCAGCCCCAGTCCAGAAAGCTCGCCTCGCTCAGCAGGCTTTGCAGCAAGACCACGACGCCCGCGCCGGTGACAAAACCCACGATGGAGCCGAAGTCCAGAAAGCTGCCAAGAAAGCCGCGCTTGCGGTCCGGCGCAAACTCGGCCACAAAGATGGCCGCGCCGGTGTATTCCCCGCCGACCGAGAAGCCCTGCGCCAGCTTGCACAGCAACAATAGGATGGGCGCCCATATGCCAATGCTGGCGTAGGACGGTATCAGCCCGATGCAGAAGGTACTGGCAGCCATGATGATGATGGTGATCGACAGCACCTTCTGGCGCCCGAACTTGTCACCCATCACGCCAAAGAACAGGCCGCCCAGCGGCCGCACCAGGAAGGGAATCGAGAAAGTGCCCAGCGCGGCAATCATCTGCACACTGGGCGATGCATCGGGGAAAAAGACCTTGCCCAGCGCAAAGGCGACAAAGCCATAGACGCCAAAGTCGAACCACTCCATGGCATTGCCCAGCGCGGCGGCAGAAATCGCCTTTTTGAGCTTGACCTTGTCGACGATGGTGATGTCGTGCAGCTCCAAAGTGCCGCTTTGGGTGGGGATCAGAGGCGGCGAAGGAGGCGTCGGATCAGCCGCTGTATTGTTGTTGATGGTATCCATGCGGTTCCCCGGTAATTATGGGTCGCCATCTTCGCCAATCGCCGTCCGGCCGTCTGTAGGACGAGGGGGCTGTGCGCTGCCACCAAACTTCGCCGGCACGCCCCGCTTCAAGTGGTGTTGGCTCAGGTGGTCGTGATTGCAGCGGCCATCATTGGCCTGGTGGGCGTGCTATCGATCCGCCGCGATGCGGCGCGCTCGGTGGCCTGAGCACGGGCGGACACATTCGGGTGGCCTGGCTTGGCTGGCGCCCGAAAGCAAAGGCTGCAAGCTCGGGTTTTCGGCCTTTTTTAAATGGGGCAAGCGTTGAAGCAGATGGGCTGCCCTCGGGCTTGCGACCAGACTTTCCAGTGAACGCCGTAGGGCTTTCATCACTGCAGAAATATTAAATACTAAAAGTATCCTACTCTTGGTATGTTATTGGCCTGGTCCAAAAACGCTCCTGCATATCCCGGTGTACGCGTTCCGGTCGAGGCTGCCTCTGGTCTGGATAAGACCTCCCCAACTACCCACCCCAGGAGTTTCCATGCATGCATTGATCGTCGTCGCCCATCCCGAACTGTCCTCCCTGACCCATGCCGTGGCGGCCGAGCTGGCCCGGGGCATCAGCGCCGCTGATCCGCAGAACAGCTTTGAGATGGCCGATCTGGCAGCCGAAGGCTTTGACCCCCGGCAGACGGTGGCCGACCTGGCCTACTTTCGCAACCAGGGTCCTTTGCCGGCCGAGATCGCCGCCGAGCAGGCGCGCATGGACCGGGCCGATGCGCTGGTGCTCGTCTATCCGGTGTACTGGTGGTCCTTCCCGGGGCTGCTCAAGGGCTGGATCGACCGGGTCTTTACCAACGGCTGGGCCTATGACCATGAGGAGCGCGGCATTTTGCAGCGCCTGCCGGTGCATCTGGTGGCGCTGGGGGCCGCCAGCAGAAAGACCTATGCCAAACGCGGCTACGATACCGCGATGAAGACGCAAATCGAGCACGGCATATTTGACTACTGTGGCGCACGGGTGGCCAGCGCCCACTTGCTGAGCCAGTCTGACGAGGGCTTTGCGCAATCGCATTTTGACGAGGCGCGCCGCATCGGTGCGGCGCTTTTCGCGGCCGAGACCACCACCACGCCATGACTGAAACCACCGCCACGACAGGCCCCCGCAAGCGCTTTACCAAGGAGCAGCGCCTGGCGCAGCTGCTCGATGTGGCCTGGCAGCTGGTTGCCAGCGAAGGCACCGACGCGCTCAGCCTGGGGCGCCTGGCCGAGGCGGCGGGCATCACCAAGCCAACGGTCTATGACCATTTCGGCAGGCGCCAGGGCTTGCTGGCGGCCCTGTACCGCGATTTCGATGCGCGCCAAAACAAGATCATCGACGCCGCCATCGCGGCCAGTGGCCCAACGCTGCAACAGCGGGCCGAAGTGATCGCCAGCAGCTATATCGGCTGCTGCTTGGCCGAGGGCCGCGAGATCCCCGGTGTGCTGGCAGCGCTGCAAGGCTCGCCCGAGCTGGCCCTGCTCAAGCGCCAGTGCCAGCTGGGGTTTCTGGATAAATGCCAGGCAGCACTGGCGCCCTGGGTGGCTACGCCAAGCCTGCCCAAAGCCAGCCTCTGGGCCATGCTCGGCGCGGCCGATGCGCTGTCGCAAGCGGCCATGGTGGGGGACATCACCCCCAGCCAAGCACAGGATGAGTTGCGGGATATGGTGGTGTTGCTGGCGCAGCGGGGCCAGACCTAGGCCGACGATCAGCCTGCTTCTGCCAAACGCTGGTGGATGGCCAGCGGCAGCGGCGTCACCCGCAGCGCATTGAGCACCAACGAGAAGGCCAGGGACGGCTGCCTGCGGCTGGGGTAGTACAGGTAATAGCCCGGGAAGGGCGGGCACCAGTCGTCCAGTACCCGTATCAAGCGGCCTTGCTCCAAGTACGGGGCAAACTCGTCTTCGGGCAAATGCGCAATGCCCATGCCGGCCAGTGCTGCATCGACGATGCTGGGAGAGGTATTGAAGATGACCTGCCCGTCCACCCGAACGCTCAGCTGCTTGCCCCGGCGCTCAAAGTCCCAGGTCCATAAGCCTCCGGCGGTCTGCATACGCATGTTGATGCAGTTGTGCTGCACCAAGTCGCTGGGTGTCTTGGGCAGCGGATGGCGTTTGAAGTAGGCCGGCGATGCGGCGGCGGCCATGCGCAACTTCGGTCCGATGGGGACGGCGATCATGTCTTTGTCGATGGTGTCGCCAAAACGCACCCCAGCATCGAAACGGTCCGCCACGATGTCCCGCAAAGCGTAGTTGACGTCGAACTCGACCTTGATGTCCGGGTAGTCCAACAGCAGGGGCGCCAGCTTTGGCACCAATAGGGCGCGCGCCACATGCTCGCCACAGGTGATGCGCACCATGCCGCTGGGCTTGTCCCGCATCTCCGTCAGCTGGTGCAGCTCCGCATCGATTTCGTCAAAACGATGCCCGATGGCGCTCAGCAGCCGCTCGCCTGCGGCCGTGGGTGACACGCTGCGCGTGGTGCGGGTAAGCAGCCGAATGTGCAGCCTCGCCTCCAGAGCGCTGACGGCCTGGCTGAGGGCGGATTGGGTCACGCCGAGCACCGAGGCCGCACGTGTAAAGCTCCCCTCACGGGCGACGGTGACAAAGTACAGCAGATCGTTGAGGTTGCGTTTAACCATCGCGAAAGTTTGGCACAGGCTATTGATTAGCAAAGCTAATAAGGTCTAGAAGGATTTATTAGCTAGTCAAAGAAGCCTTGGCATCCCAAGATAGGCCTTTGCCAAGTTTGGAGGTGTACGACCACGCTGCCGCACAAACAGCGCTCCCGTCCGACCCGCTTCGTCCGCATGAGTCACTAGGATGGGCTGGTGTGCGCTGCTGTTGCACCCTGGCTCGCAAGCCACACGGCCCAAGCCTAAGGGGGGCTGTTTTGACATGGGAGACCGCAGCTACCACCTCTGGACATCGATTGCCTCCTGAACGCCAAGCCTGCATGCGTCGCTGAGAACGCAGCCGTCTGGTCAGCCCTATCCCCCCGCATGCGCCTTCCCCCGGCGCGCCATCAAGGAACCCACGATGAAACATACCGACGATGCTGATTTTCCCGTCGAGCTAAGCGCCGACGAAGCGGCTTTGCTCAAAGACATGCCGCAACTCCAGGGGGTGGGCCAGGCCAGGCGAACCTTCATGATCAGCTCTGCCGCCGGCAGCGTGGGTCTGTTTGCCGCTGACCTGCTGGCGCAGGAGGCGGCACTGGCGCAGATGCCGCTGGCCGAAGGCGCGGCGGTGGCAGCCACCAAGGCTCAGAACGTCGTCAAGGTAGCCTTGCAGGTGAATGGCGTTGCGCAGACGCTGGAACTCGATTCGCGCGTAGTACTGCTCGATGCGCTGCGCGAGCACCTGGCGCTGACGGGCTCCAAGAAAGGCTGCGACCAAGGGCAATGCGGCGCCTGCACCGTGCTGGTAGATGGCCAACGCGTGCTGTCCTGCCTGACCTTGGCGGCGACCCTGGAAGGGCGCGAGGTGACCACCATCGAGGGCCTGGCCCAGGGCGACCAGCTGCACCCGGTGCAAGCCGCATTCATCAAGCATGATGGCTTTCAGTGCGGCTACTGCACGCCGGGGCAGATCTGTTCGGCCGTTGGTGTGCTGGCGGAGGCCCAAAGCGGCCATGTCAGCCATGTCACTGGCGACGTGCGCAAAACCACGACACGCCTGACGGACGAGGAGATCAAGGAGCGCATGAGCGGCAACATCTGCCGCTGCGGTGCCTACCCGGGCATCGTCGCTGCCGTGCAAGAGGTCCATTCGGGCCGGCAAGCCGCGCAGACCTGGGGCTATGCCACTGATACGCAAACCGCATCCGCACACAAGGAGGATGGCCATGCGACCATTTGAATACCTGCGGGTGGCCGATGCCGCCGCCGTCTCGTCCGCCATGGTCGGTGTGCCGGGCGCCAAGTTTCTCGCTGGCGGTTCCAACCTGGTTGATCTGATGAAGGAAGATGTGGAGCGGCCCACGCGCCTGGTCGACATCCGTCAACTGCCGTTGCGCCAGATCCAGCGCAGCCGCGCGGGCTTGTCGCTGGGCGCGCTGGCCACCAATACCGAGACGGCCAACCATACGCTGGTGCGCGAGAACTACCCGCTGCTGACCCAGGCCATCGTGGCTGGCGCCTCGGGGCAATTGCGCAATATGGCGACCAATGGCGGCAATCTGCTGCAGCGCACGCGCTGCAATTACTTTTACGACACGGCCACACCCTGCAACAAGCGCGAGCCCGGCAGCGGATGCGGCGCGCGCGAAGGGCTGAACAAGATCCATGCCGTGTTCGGGTGGAGTGAGGCCTGCGTTGCCACCTACCCGGGCGATATGGCCAATGCGCTGTATGCGCTGGATGCCAGCGTGAGTGTGCGGGCGACAGACGGGAGCGAGCGCCTGATCCCGATTGCCGACTTCCACCGCCTGCCGGGCGATACACCGCAGCGGGACCACAACCTGGAGCATGGCGATCTGATCCTGGCCATCGAGTTGCCGGTATCGGCCGCTGCGTTTGCCAAGCATTCGCACTACCTTAAGGTGCGGGATCGCAGCTCCTATGCCTTTGCAATGGTGGCGGTGGCTGCAGCCCTGCAACTGGAAGGTGGCACCATCCGCCAGGCGCGCGTGGTGCTGGGCAGTGTTGCCCACAAGCCCTGGCGCAGTGCAGAGGCCGAGGCGGCCCTGGTGGGCCAGCGTCCCACCGAAGCGACCTTTGCCAAGGCTTCCCAGGCGGCGCTGAGTGGTGCCAGGCCCTTGGCCCACAACGGCTACAAGGTGGAGCTGGGCCAACGTTCCGTGGCGCGTGCGCTGATGCGTGCTGCCCAATTGGTTTGAGGGCGAAGGAGAATCACCATGGCACGTTATCTAGGTAAAGAGACCACCCGCGTGGACGGGGTCGCCAAAGTCACCGGCAAGGCCAAGTACACGGCCGAATTCCAGGTGCCGCATGTCGCCTATGGCTTTGTCGTGCTCAGCACGGTGGCCAAGGGGCGCATCACCGCCATTGACACCCGGGAAGCCGAGCAGGCCGCAGGCGTGGTGCGCGTGTTCACCCACCTCAATGCGGGCCGCTTGGGCAAAAAGCCCGCTGCCGATGCTGCCCCGCAATGGGCCTGGCCGCTGCAATCGGACCGGGTGTTTTTCAACGGCCAGCCAATAGCGCTGGTGGTGGCCGAGAGCTACGAGCAGGCGCGCTATGCGGCGCGTCTGGTCAAGGCCAGCTACCAGAGCGAGCCCCATACCACCGCGTTGGAGACGGTGCTGGACCAGGCCAAGCCCTCATCTGACAATACGCCCCCACGCGGTGACCCTGCCAAAGCACTGCAAGCAGCGGCAGTCAAGGTGGACGCCGAATACCACATCCCCATCAACCACCACAACCCCATCGAGCCGCATGCCGCGATTGCGTTTTGGGAAGCTGACAAGCTCACCGTCTTTGACAAGACCCAGAACGTGTATGGCGTGCAAAAGCACCTGGCCGAAGGGCTGGGCGTGCCGGCAGAAGACATCCGCGTGGTGTCACCCTTTGTGGGCGGCGCCTTTGGCTCATCGCTCAAACCCAACTACTACCCTTCACTGACAGCGATGGCGGCCCGCGAGCTGAAGCGGCCGGTCAAGCTGGTGCTGACGCGCACGCAAATGTTCACCGGCCATGGCTACCGGCCGCAAACGATTCAGAAGGTCAGGCTGGGAGCGGACGCCAACGGCAAGCTGCAGGCCATGATTCAGGAGGCCTTCCACAACACCTCGTCGTTCGAAACCTTCTCGGACAACACGACCGGATTCCTCAAGCAGGTCTACGCCTGCGAGAACCTGGATATGCCGCTGAAGGTGGCTGCCACCGACCTGGCCACTCCTACCTGGATGCGTGCGCCCGGCGCCGTGAGCGGCATGTTCGCGCTGGAGAGCGCGATGGACGAGCTGGCCTACGCGCTGAAAATGGATCCGATGGAGCTGCGCCTGGTCAACTATGCCGAGGTCGATCCGGTCAGCGGCAAGCCGTTCTCCAGCAAGGCGCTGCGTGAGTGCTACCGCCTGGGCGCCGAGAAGTTTGGCTGGAAAAACCGCAAGCCCGAGCCACGCTCGATGCGTGACGGCAAGCTGCTGGTCGGCTGGGGCATGGCATCGAGCGTCTGGGGTGCCATGCAGATGCCGGCGAGCGCGAAGATCACTTTCCGGCAGGATGGGACGGCGATGGTCTCCAGCGCCACCAGCGATATCGGCCCGGGCACCTATACCGTGATGAGCATGATTGCAGCGGAGTTCCTGGGCTTGCGGATGGACCAGGTGACCTTTGAGCTCGGTGATACGCGCCAACCCCAGGCGCCGGCGCAAGGCGGCTCCTGGACGACCTCCAGCGTCGGCTCGGCCGTGCGCGGCGCGGCGCTGACCATCACCGCCAAGCTGCTCGATCTGGCCAAGCGCGATGCCGCATCGCCATTGCAAGGCGCCAGCGCTGATGATGTGGAGATGCTCGACGGCCGCTTGCGGCTCAAGGGCGATACGTCGCGCGGGGTGGATATTGCCGAGCTCATGCGCAGCACGGGCACGGACGAGATCACTGAGGTCTACAAATCAACCCCGTCGCCCGAGCGTGACAAGTACGCATCGCTCGCCCATGGCGCGCAGTTTGTCGAGGTGAAGGTGGACCCTGATCTGGGAACCGTCAAGGTCACCCGGGTGATTGAGATCACTGCCTGCGGCAAGATCCTCAACCCCCTCGCTTCGCACAGCCAGGAGATCGGCGGTGTGGTCTGGGGCATTGGCATGGCGCTGGAAGAGGCGACCGAGGTGGACCACCGCACGGGGCGCATGATGACCGCTAATTTGCAGCACTACCATGTGCCGGTGAACGCGGACATCCATGCCATCGAGACGGTGTTTGTCGAAGAGGACGACACCATCGTCAACCCGCTCGGCGTCAAGGGCATGGGCGAACTCGGCATGGTCGGCATCCCGGCGGCCATCGCCAATGCCGTGTACCACGCGACGGGCAAGCGCATCCGCAGTCTTCCGATCACCCCGGAAAAACTGCTGTAAACCCAGCGCGAAGAGCAGCGGGCCGCGCACCGGCCCGCTGCGACCGCGTTGGGTGTCCCTAGGAGCGGTGTTGCAAGATGCCGTTCTTCACCGCCAGCACCTCGGCCATGGCGCTCACTGCGATCTCCGCCGGGGTCTTGCTGCCAATATGCAGGCCCACTGGTGAATGCAATTTCTGCAATGACTGCTCTGTCTCGTCAAAGTGCTCTATAAAGCGCTGCTTGCGGCTGTCGGCGTTGCGCCGCGATCCGATGGCGCCGACATAGAAAGCAGGGCTGTGCAGTGCTTCCAGCAGCGCCAGGTCATCCAACTTAGGGTCATGGCTCAGCGCCAGGATGCATGTGCGCGTGTCCGGCTGCATACTGCGCACGGCATCGTCCGGCATCTCGGTGCTGAGCTTGGCGCCTGCCACCGACCAGGTTTCGCGGTGCTCAATGCGCGGATCGCAGACCGTTACCTCGAAATGGTTGAACAGGGCCATCATGGCCACATACTCGGCCAGCGCACCCGCGCCGATCAGCAGCATGCGGTACTGCGGCCCCAGGGTGATCGAAAGGCTCGTGCCATCAAATTGCACGGCCTCCGGCGCTGAGGCATCTGTCAGGCTGACCGCGCCAGTGTTGCAATCGACCTTGCGCTGCACCAGTTGCCCCGCCTCCAGGCGCTGCACCAGCTCGATCATCACGTCCAGCGCAGGCGCAAACTCCAGCAGCAGCTCCAAGGTGCCGCCACAGGGCAGGCCAAAGCGGTGGGCCTCGTCTGCGGTGATGCCATAGCGCAGCAGCTCCGGCGTGGACTGCAAGATGCTGCTGGCGCCATAGGCGCTGGTGTAGCGGTGCACCAGATCATCCTCAATGCAGCCACCCGACACCGAACCGACGCAGGGGCCATCTTCGCGTAGCGCCATCATCGAGCCGACGGGCCTGGGCGATGAGCCCCAGGTTTTGACGACGGTGACGAGCATCACCCGGTGTCCGCTCGCCAGCCAATCGCGCGCGCTGCGCAGCACCCGTGCATCAACGTTTTCCAAGGCTGGCCTCCTGCCCAAAGTCCCCGCTGGCCAGCAGCGCTTGTGCCCGCGCCAGGTCCTCGCAGGTGTCGATATCGATGGCGATGCCGGGATCATCAAGCTGCAAGGAATGGGCCGTTCCCGCTTGTCTGTGGCTGCGCACAATGGCACTGGCCCCCGTGTCGCCCTGCAGTTTCAGCAGTGCCTCACGGCATATCCTGGCAAAGCCCACCGGGTGGCCGTGGTGATCGCCGCATTGCGGTACCACCACCGCGTGCGTGGCCAGGCTTTGCGCCACCGCCACCAGGCTTTGCGCGCGGACCAAAGGCAGATCGCCGGGCAGGATCAGCCAGCCATCGGCGTCTGCCGTCGCCGCCACGCCCCGGGCGATGGAATCGCCCATGCCATCCCTCTCGGGGGGCGAACCATCCGCCACAGGGCGGACGACGTGGTAGGGCAGGCCGGAAGCCACAACGCTACGCAGCACATGGTCCAGCACCGTCACGTCGCCAAGCATCGCGTCGAGCTTGTGTGTTGTGCCACCCGATTGCGCAAAGCGCCGCCCGTGGCCGGCAGCCAGAACCAGGATGCTAGGGCTGAAAGCTTGCAACATCGGGCTAGACCTCGGCATAGCTGAATGGCCCAGGCGGCAGGCAGACCGGCTGCCAGCCGGTGTGGGGCTGGGCGTTGAATGGTGGCTGGAGCACAGACAAGTCTTTCGTGGGAAGGGCGCGATCCATGCTGCGCCCCAGGTGGTTCTCCTGCTCGATTCTGATGGAAGCGATCGCAGGAACTCATTAGTGAAGCTAATAAGTGTATTAAGTGCCCATCAGCCGGCGATGTCCCGAACCGAGGCAGTGTCTGTCAGACCAGATGGACAGTGGCGTGGTCGCTTGGCAGCCTTGTTCAGCCCGCATGCGCTCCGTTCTTCACATCGCTGGCGTGCCGCCGCACAGCGCATCCACCAACAGCCCCAGCGCAGCGCTGCGCGGCGCGCCCTTGCGCAGCACCAGCTCATAGGGCTCGCTGCGCGATTGCAGGGTCAGATCGATGATGCCGACCAGGCCATTGCGCGAGAAGTAGTTCGCGATGTCGTCGGAGACCAGGGCCACCAGGTCGTTGTTGCGGCCGAGCATGGTGACGGTGGCCAGCGCCGAGGTGGTTTCGATCAGGTGCGAGGGGAAGTGCAGTCCCGCCTCGTGGAACTCGCGCTCCAGCAGGCGGCGCATGGGCATGCGGGCGCGGTACACCAGCCAGCGGCTGTCCTGCAGATCCTGCAGTTGCACGGCCTTGGCGCCCATCGCAGGGTGGCGAACGCTGGCAATCACCGACAGCGACTCCTGCTTGATGAACAGCGAGTCATAGACCTCGGGCGTGCGGCTGACGGACGAGCGGCAGATCGCCGCATGGATCTGGCCGCGCTCGATCATGCCCAGCAAGGTCTCGCTGGTGTCCTCGATGATCTCCACCGACATATGCGGCTGGCGCGCCAGCACGTTCGACAGCGCATCGGACAGCAGCGGTACCGCGCCCATGATGGTGCCGATGGCCAGGTGGCCGCCGACGCCGCTGGCGATGGCATCGAGCTCAAAGCGCAGCTGGTTGATGTCCGACTGGATCAGGCGGGCGAAACGCAGCGCGCAGTGCCCGGCCTCCGTCGGGATTAACCCTCGGTTTGTGCGCTCGAACAGGTCTACCTGCAACGTCGACTCCAGCTCGCGCAGCGCCTTGCTGGCGCCCGGCTGTGTGAGGCCGACTTTGTCCGCAGCGCCAAGCAGGGAGCCGCTTTCCTCGATGGCAATGAGCAGGCGAAGCTGCTTGGCATGCAGGCGCGACATGACGGAATTGAGGCTGGGGATGCCGCTGGCCATGAATAAAAGTTATATCGGTATGGGAAGCCGTCAGTGTACCGAATAGGCCGTGCTGCCTAGACTTCGGGCCTTCTGATAGCAATGGATATAACTGGTAAAACGTTATGGCTCTGATCAACTATGTGACCGAAGTGCGCTTTGGCGCCGGTGTGCTGGCGGAACTGAAGGAAGTGTGCGAGAAGCTGGGTATTACCAATCCTTTGATCGTGACCGACAAAGGGGTGGAGGCCGCTGGCATCATCGACCAGGTCAAGCAGGCGCTGGGCACGGCCAGGTTCGGCCTGTTCAACGGCACGCCGCCCAATCCGTCGGAGACGGCAGTGCGCGCTGGCGTCGAAGCGCTTAACAGCAGCGCCTGCGACGGCATCATCGCCGTGGGCGGCGGCTCGTCGATTGACCTGGCCAAGGCGGTGGCGGTATCGGCCCGCCATGAAGGCCCGCTGCGCCAGTTTGCGCTGATCGAGGGCGGCGCGCTCAAGATCACCGCCACCTTGCCCATCATTGCAGTGCCCACCACGGCGGGCACCGGCAGCGAAGTAGGGCGTGGCGCCATCATCATCCTGGACGATGGCCGCAAGGTCGGCATCCTCTCGCCCCATGTTATCCCGAAGGTCGCCCTCTGCGACCCCAACCTGACCCTGGGTCTGCCTGCAGGCCTGACGGCTGCCACCGGCATGGATGCGATTGCGCACTGCATCGAGACCTTTCTGGCGCCGTCCTTCAACCCGCCGGCCGATGGCATTGCGCTCGATGGCCTCTGGCGCGCCTGGCGCCATATCAAAGTGGCCTTCCGCGATCCCACCGATGTGGAGGCGCGCACCAACATGATGAGTGCCTCGCTGCAAGGGGCGCTGGCCTTCCAGAAGGGCCTGGGCTGCGTGCACAGCCTCAGCCATTCGCTGGGCGGCATCAACCCCAAGCTGCACCACGGCACCCTCAACGCCATCCTGCTGCCAGCGGTGATCCGCTTCAACCGGGGCGCAGAGTCGGTGGTGCGCGAAGACAAGATCGCGCGCCTGGCGCAGGCCATGGGCCTGCCCGATGGCATGTCGGTGGAAGAGGCCCTGGTCACCAAATCCCGCGCCCTGCAGCTGCCCACGGGCCTGGCCGAGCTGGGTGTGACCGAAGACCTGTTCGAGCGCATCGTGAAGGGCGCGCTGGCCGACCACAGCCACCGCACCAACCCGCGTGAGGCCAGCGCAGACGACTACGTCGAGATGCTGCGCCAGTCGATGTAATCCGGCTTTTTCTACAAAACAGATGCAAGCCCGGCCCGCCGCCGCAACGGCCGGCAGGCCGCAGGCTTGCGCACAGGCAGACATTCATAAATCAACAACCCGAGGTGGAGACATGGGCAGCAGCTCTCTGAATCACACGGCCACGATGGCCGACAAGGAAACCATGGTTCCGGATGCGGAACGCAGGCGCGCGCTGATTGGCAGCGCCGTGGGCAGCACCATCGAGTGGTACGACTATTTCCTCTACGGAACCATGTCGTCCATCATTTTTGCCAAGCAGTTCTTCCCCAGCGACAACGCGCTGGTCAGCCAGATGCTGTCGCTGGCCACGTTTGCGCTGGCCTTCCTGATCCGCCCGATTGGCGGCGTGATCTTCTCCCACATCGGCGACCGCATTGGCCGCAAGAAGACCTTGGCGATGACCTTGTCGATGATGGGCCTGTCAACCGTGCTGATGGGCCTGCTGCCCAATTACGCGCAGATTGGGATCTTGGCGCCCATCCTGCTGACGGTGTTACGCCTGCTGCAAGGCCTGGCGCTGGGCGGCGAGTGGGGCGGTGGCGTGCTGCTGGCGGTCGAGTACTCGCCCCGCAAGAAGCGCGGCTTCTACGGCGCGGTGCCACAGACCGGTGCGGTGCTTGGCCTGGCACTGGGCAATATCATCACCTCGCTGCTGAGCGCGAGCATGAGCGAAGAGGCCTTCCTGTCCTGGGGCTGGCGCATTCCGTTTGTGGGCTCCATCGTGCTGGTGATGGTGGGCATGTGGATCCGCAATGCAGTGGGCGAGACGCCATCGTTCAAGAAAATCCAGGCCAGCCGCAGCAGCGCGCCCATTCCGATCAAGCAGACCCTGCAGTTCCACTGGCGCGAAGTGCTGATCGCCATCGGCGCCAAGGTGGTGGAGACCTCGACCTTCTTCCTCTACGCCACCTTCACCATCTCGTACATGATGGACCACGGCTTTGCCCGCGCGACCATTCTTAATATCGTGCTGGTCTGCGCGCTGATCGCCTTCCCCTGCATGCTGTTCTTCGGGCACCTGTCGGACAAGATCGGCCGCAAGAAGGTCTTCATTGGCGGCAGCATCGCCTTCATGCTCTGGATCTTCCCGTACTTCTGGCTGCTCGACCAGAAATCCGTCGGGGCAGCAGCGCTGGCCGTCGGTGTGGGCCTGGGCATCATCTGGTCCAGCTATGGCGCGATGATCGGCACCCTGTTGGCCGAGGCCTTCCCGCCGGACATCCGCTACACCGGCATGTCGCTGGGCTACCAGATTGGTGCAGCCCTGGTGGGCGGCCCGATGCCGCTGATTGCCACCGCGCTGATCGCCTACTACAGCGGCAGCTATGTGCCGGTGGTCATCTTCCTGGTGCTCTGTGCGCTGGTGTCCATCGTCGCCGTCGGCGTTGCCCGCGACCGCAGCGGCCTGCCGCTGGACGAGTGATGGCCTGAATGCCTGCCTAAGTGGCCGGACCTGCCGCAGCGCTGCTGGCCTGCGGTGGGTCTTGCCATGCTGGGCGCGCTTCGCGCATCCCTTTCATCTTTTCCCCCAAACGCAACTTCTTGAGGAAACCCTCCATGCAGATCACTGGAGACATGGTCATTGGCTACCGCAGCCTGCGCGGCACCAGCGGCAGCCAACGCGCCTTCAACCCCACGCTGAACGCCCCCATCGCCGAGCCTGAGTTTGGCCTGGGCGGCAAAAACGAGGTCGAGCTGGCCGCCAGCCTGGCCGCTGCCGCTTTCGACCCTTACCGCCATCTGCCGCTGGCGCAGCGTGCTGCCTTTTTGGAAGCGATTGCCGAAGAAATCCTGCAGCTGGGCGATGCGCTGATTGAGCGTGCCCATGCGGAAAGCGGCCTGCCCATCGCGCGGCTGACGGGCGAGCGCGGTCGCACCGTGGGCCAACTGCGCCTGTTTGCCCAGGTCGTGCGTGACGGGCATTTTTTGAGCGCCACCATCGACACCGCCCAGCCTGATCGCCAGCCGCTGCCCCGTGCCGATCTGCGCCTGACCAAGATCCCGCTCGGCCCGGTGGCGGTGTTTGGTGCCAGCAATTTTCCGCTGGCATTCTCGGTGGCCGGTGGCGATACCGCATCGGCTCTGGCCGCTGGCGCACCGGTGATCGTGAAGGCGCATAGCGCACACCTGGGCACCTCGGAGATGGTGGCGCGGGCCGTGCAAAAGGCCGCGCAACGCCAAGGCATGCCCGAGGGCGTTTTCTCGCTGCTGGTGGGCGCAGGCCGTGAGCTGGGCGAGGCCCTGGTGGCCCACCCCGAGATCAAGGCCGTTGGCTTTACCGGCTCGCGCCAAGGCGGGCTGGCGCTCTTGCGCATCGCCAACAGCCGCGCGGAGCCCATCCCCGTCTATGCGGAGATGAGCAGCATCAACCCCGTCTTCTTGCTGCCCCAGGCGCTTGCCGCGCGGCCCGAGGCCCTGGCCCAGGGCTTTGCCGATTCGCTGGCGATGGGGGCAGGGCAGTTCTGTACCAACCCCGGCCTGGTGCTGGCCATCGACAGCCCCGCGCTCACGACCTTCATCAGCGCGGCAGCCACCGCTATCCGCGCCAAGGGCGCGCAAACCATGCTGACCGCCGGCATCCACCAGGCCTATGAGGCCGGCCGTGCGCAGCTGCAAGCCGCTGCCGGCGTGGAGCAGCTGGCCGCTGGCGTAACTGCAGACCATGCCAACGCCGCCCAAGCCGCGCTGTATGTGACCAGCGCCCAGACCTTGTTGGCGAACGAGGCCTTGCAGTCGGAGATGTTTGGCCCCGCCTCCATCGTCGTCAAAGCCACCAGTGTGGAGGAGTTGCTGCAGGTCGCCCAGCACCTGGAAGGCCAGCTCACCGCCACCTTGCACCTGGAGCAGGGCGACCACGACAGCGCCCGCGCCCTGCTGCCGGTGCTGGAGCGCAAGTGCGGCCGCATCCTCGTCAATGGCTTCCCCACCGGCGTGGAAGTGAGCCATGCCATGGTCCACGGCGGCCCCTTCCCCGCGACCTCCAATGCGATGTACACCTCCGTCGGAGCAAGTGCGATCGACCGCTTTCTGCGCCCGGTCTGCTACCAGGACCTGCCCGATGCGCTGCGGCCCGAGGCTTTGCAGAATGGGAATGCGCTGGGGCTGTGGCGGTTGGTGGATGGCGCGCCTAGCCAGGGGGCGGTTGGCTGAGGGTTGGGTTTTGTAGGGAGCTGTGAAGGCTCTCTTTAGGAACAAGCCAGGCGATCCAAGTACATGGGGCGCCTGGCTTTATTTCTGGGCTAGAGAGTCTGTATTCGGTAGCGCGCATGCTGCCGCAACCACCTGGAGCGCTTATACCTTGGCGAGGAAGGCCGCCGCATCACCCGCTTCACACTTCCAGTCTGCGAAGACCCCCACCAGATTGCATTCCACGCAGTGGCAAGCGATGTAGTACCAGCGCACATCATGTGTGCCCTGGTAAACGGAGACGCCGGACACCAGCTCGAACACCTCGTTCTCACACACGCAGGCATGCCCCTCGGGGGTAGCCTCTTCAATGTAGTCGGCGCTGTCACCCATCAGGTGTTCCTGCCCGCAGTCACTGCAGGTGCGGATGGCCACGCCGGCTTCTTCATCGCTTTGCAGCGCAAAAGTCCGGCTCCCGCAATCGCATTTGGACGAGGCAAACCGGGTGGCTTCATAGCCATTCGCAACGCTGTAGCTGCGCAGCTCGGCCTGGGTGTCGCCGGACGTCGTCCCGTACATGAAATCGCCCTTTTTCGTCAGTGCCATTGGTGTTGTTCCATTCTTCAAGGTGGGCTTACCGGCAGACCTGATACCAGGCTGCCTCGATTGGCTGGATTTTGCCTGAATGCAGGGTGGATCGGCGCAAAGGGGTAGGGGGGCCCAAGCGGTTCAGCGTAATCTGCGGTCACCCCATCTGGCGAGGGTTTGCAGAGGATCCAGAATCGCAGTCGGAGGGCAGCTGTTGGAGCGCCTGGTATTTCGCTGCTAGCAGGCCATATGGCTCGGAGTTGAGGACTGCCGAGCTCAGCCTGAATACTTATACTTCGACGTTCACACCGTCGCCCCCTTTCCAAACCTGGCGACTTACAGGCGTCATCAGCGACCAGAACATGCCGCAGGCATTGCGGTCTACATGAGGCAGCAACGCTCTACAACCAGCACCATGGCTATCCCATCTCACGTGATGACTATGTGGTCCGCATTCTCTTTGGAGCAAGGCGGGATCCCAGAGGAGAGATTCTACGAAGCCTTCGGCTTTGGCGACTCTCCGGCATTGGCCGATGAACTAGGGCAGCTCGTGCTGTCCGGCATCAAGCGCGCCACTGCCGGATCCGTCTGGTCCTACGAGTCATCTGGCAAAGGTGTGCCCAAGCCCGGTGACTTGAGCGTGGTCACCGACTCCAATGACATCCCGCTGTGTATCATCGAGACGGTTCAAGTCGATATCGTGCCGTTTAGCGCTGTCACTGAGGAATTTGCAGCAACGGAGGGAGAGGGGGGATGGCTCTCTGGCCTACTGGCGTCAAGTGCATGTCGAGTACTTCAGCAGAGAATGCGAAAGCACAGGTCGCTCGTTTGATGAAGACATGCTGCTGGCCTGCGAGCGATTCCGCGTGGTCTATCCTGGAGTGCGGCGCAGCAGGGGCTGACCCTTCCCTCAAAACAAGCGTTGCCGATCCAAGCATCCGCGCGAGCTGGCGCGGCTTGAAGCTCAGTCCTCGCCGGGACGCGGATAGCCTGCTTCTGCCCAACGTTGCGCAGACGCTCGGCTGAGGCTATGGTCCGGCCTGACGCGAACCTTGGCCAACTCGTTGCCATCCTCTGCGGTGGCGGTGAGGGTCGCGGAGGGATTGTCCTCGTCAGGCTCAATATCGAGAGAGACGGTCACGCGCGATCCATTCACCAGGATCTGGATGTCCTTGTGCAACTGAGCCGCCAGGTGCTGCTCATGCCGCCGCATGACTTCGTGGGCGGTCTTGACGAGGGTGTTGAAGGCAGAAACGTCAAGCGGCTTGGGATTTTTCTTGTCGCGGCCCATCGTCCATGGCCCCACCAGGCTTGGCTCGGCCTGGCCGTCCTGGGTCATGGCAACCGCCCAGCCATCGTCGTCTTCATTCTTGATGACGCGTGCCTCCCAGCCGTTGTGGTGCCAAAGGCGGTCTTCGAAGACAGACGCAGCTTCTTGTTGGAGCTCTTCGGACATTTTTTGGGCCTTTGTGAAAACTATCAAGGGCAAAATTTTACTGTCTATGCATACAGTTTTGCGTGCTTGGGTCTTTTCAGAAGGGTGTCGGCTTCAGAAGAGCCCATCGCGCCGGCAGCTGCTGCCCCCAACTCACATCTGGCTCATGCCCCCATCCGCAATAATCTCCGTCCCCACAATAAACCCAGACTCCTTCGACACCAGATGCAGCACCGTCGCGGCGATTTCTTCTGGCGTGCCAAAGCGGCCCAGCGGAATCTGCGTCTGGATGCCTGCGGCCATGGCCTTGGCCTGGTCGGGGGCCAGGCCCAGCTTGTCGTAGAGCGGGGTGCTGACGGGGCCGGGACTCACGACATTCACGCGCACGCCTTGGGGCAGCAGTTCGGCCGACAAGGTCTTGGCCAAGGAGATCAGCGCGGCCTTGCTGGCGGCATAGACGCTGGAGTTGGGCATGCCGATGTGGGCGTTGATCGAGCCATTCAGCACGATGGATCCGCCACGCGTCATCAGCGCTGCCAGGCGTTGGATCAGGAAGTAGGGGCCTTTGACATTGGTGTCAAAGCTGCTGTCCCACAGTGCTTCGTCGATCTGCGGCAGCGGGCCGAACTTGGCCACGCCGGCGTTGATGAACACGCCATCGATCACGCCCATCTGCGTTTGCAACTCGGCCACCAGTGCGGCTTGGGCGGATACGTCACCCGCTTCACTGACCAGGGCCAGCGCGTTGGGGCCCAGCTCGGCCTTGACGCGGGCCAGGCTGTCGGCATCGCGGGCGGTGATCGCTACCCGGGCGCCTTCACGGGCAAAGGCGATAGCGGCTGCAGCGCCAATGCCACTGCTGCCACCGGTGACCAAAATATTCTTTCCTTCAAAGCGGTTCATGGTATTTCCTTCAGTTGTTTCGTTGATGTCTTACTGTCTTATCAGCCCAGTTGTAGAGCCGATGAATGAAGTATCTAACGATGGATGGCGCTACAGACACCATCATTTCGATGAACTCGTGCAAAAATATCGAACATGTTGAGTCTCGAAGATTTACAGCTACTCGAAGCGGTGCGTGCCACCGGCAGCTTGTCGCGCGCGGCAGAGCGCCTGGGCAAGGCCGCATCCACCGTGTCCTATGCGGCGCGCCAGCTGGAAGAGCGGCTCGATGCCCTGCTGTTTGACCGTGCGGGCTACCGCATCGCGCTCACGCCTGCCGGCTTGCTGCTGGTGGAGCAGGGCGCGCAGCTGCACGCCCAGGCGCAGCGGCTGACGGAGCGGGTCAAGCAGGTGGCACGGGGCTGGGAGTCCGAGCTGCGCATCGTCACCGATGAGCTGGCCAACATCGAGGCGCTGCTGCCGCTGATCGCCGACTTTGATGCGCTGAACAGCGGCGTGCGCCTGCGCATTGCCCATGAGGTGCTGGGCGGCACCTGGGAGGCCTTGCTGGACCAGCGCGCCGACCTGGTGGTGGCCGCCACGAACGAGCCGCCCGCGATGGCGCATTTGCAATGGTTTGAGCTGGCGCAGCTGGAATGGGTGTTTGCCGTGTCGCCGCGCCACCCGCTGGCGCGCGCGGCAAAAGACGGTCAACCCCTGTCAGTGGAGGCCATCGCCGCGCACCGCTCGGTCGTCGTGGCCGATACCTCGCGCCTGGCTGTTGCCCGCAGCTACGGCGTGCAGACGCACCAGGAGCGCCTGGCCATGCCCAGCATGCGCGCCAAGATCGCTGCCCAGGTCGCAGGCCTGGGCGTTGGCTGGCTACCGCTGGAGAAGGTGCGCGATCACCTGGCCGATGGCAGCCTGGTAGCCCTGGCTACACAAGACCCGCGCGAACCCAATCTGCTGTTTGTTGGATGGCATTCGCACCGCGCAGGGCCTGCGCTGCAGTGGTGGGTGGAGAAGCTGCGTGATCCGCGCCTGGTGGCGCCGCTGCTGCATAGGAACTACTGACATGGCGGGTTGGTACAGCGCCAAGATGAGGGCCTCGGTGTGGTCAAGTGGCGATGTCAGCCCGGCTGCGCTTGGATCCCACTGCTCTCACGCATCGCGGAGCATCTGGGCGTATTTTCTGTAGCCCCATACCGCAGCAACCACCACACCAATGCCGACGCCCCAAACCACCGGCACGCCAAAGCCAAAGATCAGCAGAAACATCAAGCCAACGCAGACCAGTGCAATCCACAGCAAGGCAACGACATCGAAATGCGCGACTGCCATGGCGTCATCGGCGATAGGGCGCTCGGCATGGCCCCGCTTTTGGCGCTGGCGCCTGAACAACCATACATCGGCGAAGAACTCCGCAACGCCGGCGAGAAGATCGGTGACAAGGCTCATGGTGGAAGAGATTCCCTTGCGGTGATTTAGGGGTGATGCCATTGGCAGATGGCTGGCCAACTGCTGCAGGGCACGATCGCGAATGTAGCCGATCAACAAGATGTCCGGTGGATTCGAAGCGTGACGCTGCACGCAGATGCGCCATGGTTTTGTTCCAGGTTCGCTTTGTGCTTGCCCATTTTCTCGTTGCGCCCCTTGCCGATTACCACCATCGCTAGGCGGCTGCAACCGGTAGATGTTCTAGGCGGCCATCGCCACAATCGCTCTAACATGGTCTGGCGGCGGACAAACGCCACGCAGATTTCGTTGCAGATATTGACATCAGCTGCCAAGGTTGCCAGCGCAGATGTCCGGCAATAAAGCCCGAATCGACTCATTCCAGAGTCGGTTCGGGCTTTTTTTTGTCCGCTTTTGCATTCCCGTTTTTCGGACCAGGCCTTTGGTTCGCTGGCGGAGCTTTGCCTTCGCTGCTCTGAAACCCCTGCGCGGCGGCTGCCAGCCGGACAGGTCGCACCGCACTTTTTTCTACTTAACTTGGAGCACAGCCATGAGACACGGAGATATTTCGAGCAGCAATGATTGCGTAGGGGTTGCCGTCGTCAACTACAAGATGCCCCGCCTGCACACCAAGGCGGAGGTGCTGGAGAACTGCCGCAAGATCGCAGACATGGTGGTGGGCATGAAGCGAGGGCTGCCGGGCATGGACCTGGTGGTGTTCCCCGAGTATTCGACGCACGGCATCATGTACGACGCCAAGGAGATGTACGAGACCGCCTCTGCCATTCCCGGTGAAGAGACGGCCATCTTTGCCGATGCCTGCCGCAAGGCCAATGTCTGGGGGATTTTCTCGCTCACTGGCGAGCGCCATGAAGAGCATCCCAACAAAGCGCCCTACAACACCCTGATCCTCATGAACAACCAGGGCGAGATCGTGCAGAAGTACCGCAAGATCATGCCCTGGGTGCCTATCGAAGGCTGGTATCCCGGCGACTGCACCTACGTCAGCGAAGGCCCCAAGGGGATGAAGATCAGCCTGATCATCTGCGACGACGGCAACTACCCGGAGATCTGGCGCGACTGTGCGATGCGTGGCGCCGAGCTGATCGTCCGCTGCCAAGGCTATATGTACCCGGCCAAAGAGCAGCAAATCATGGTGTCCAAGGCCATGGCGTTCATGAACAACACCTACGTGGCGGTGGCCAATGCGGCTGGCTTTGACGGTGTCTACTCCTATTTCGGTCACTCGGCCATCATCGGTTTTGACGGCCGCACCTTGGGCGAGACCGGCGAAGAGGAAATGGGCATCCAGTACGCGGAGCTGTCCAAATCACTGATCCGCGATGCACGCAAGAACGGCCAGTCGCAGAACCACCTCTTCAAATTGGTGCACCGCGGCTACACCGGCACGATCAATTCGGGCGATGGCGACAAGGGCGTTGCCGCCTGCCCCTACAGCTTTTACAGCCAGTGGGTCAACGACCCCGAGGGAACGCGGGAGATGGTCGAGTCGTTCACGCGCACGACGGTGGGCACGCCTGAATGCCCCATAGAAGGGATTCCACACGAAGCGCCCCAGCACCGCTAAAGCCGCAACCCCAGTGGGCATGGCCGCTCGGTACCGAACAGCCATGCCGCCAGATAAAAAACAAGGAGACAAATATGCTGGGTATTGCACTTTTTTTCATTGGCGCGGTGCTGATCGTCAACGGTGTGGGCCTGAGCGGCCGCATCGACGCGCGGGACTCTGCGCCTTTCAATCTGCTCGTGGGTTTGCTAGCCTTGTTCCTCAATGCCATGGGCATGCTTCGTGCAGATTCGGACGCTGGTTATTTTGCTGCCGCAGGCGGCCTGCTTTTTGCTTTCACCTACCTGTATTTGGCGGTGGTGCAGTGGTGGGCGCTCAAAGGCGTGGGCTTGGGCTGGTACTGCCTGTTTGTAGCGCTCAGTGCGCTGGCCTTTGCCGCAGCCGCAGCAGATGTCCGCGTCATCGCCATGTGGCTGGTCTGGTCGAGCCTGTGGTTTTTCTTCTTTCTTGCGCTGGGGCTCGGCTGGCAGCTGCGCTTTCTGCCGGCCTACATGGTGCTGGTGGGCATAGGGACCTGCTGGATTCCAGGCTTGATGTTGTTGATGGGGAAATGGTGAACATGATGAACGCAAAAGACCCTCTGCTAGCCGCTCGCGGCGACGACCCGCTGGCCGGGTACCGTCTGGCCCAAGAGCCGTTTTACCGGCCCGCCCGCAATGAGATCGCGCTCTACGAGCAAGCCTACCGGCACCGTATGCCGCTGATTCTGAAAGGCCCCACGGGCTGCGGAAAGACGCGCTTTGTCGAGCGCATGGCCTGGGCGCTCCAGCGCCCGCTCATTACCCTGGCCTGCAATGAAGACATGACCGCCTCTGACCTGGTCGGCCGCTACCTGCTCGATGCCGATGGCACGGCCTGGCATGACGGGCCGCTCACCATGGCCGTGCGCTACGGTGCCATCTGCTACCTCGATGAGGTGGTGGAAGCCAGGCAGGACACGACGGTCGTCATCCATCCGCTGACTGACGCGCGCCGCGTGCTTCCACTCGACAAGAAGGGGGAAGTGGTGCATGCACATCCGGATTTTCAGCTGGTGGTCTCGTACAACCCCGGCTACCAGAGCAGCGCCAAGGACATGAAGCCCTCGACGCGGCAGCGATTTGCAGCCTTGGAGTTTGACTACCCCGACGCCGCCACCGAATCCGACATCGTCGCGCACGAAGCGGGCATTGAACGTGCGCAGGCCGAGCGGCTGGTCGCGCTGGCCCACAGCACGCGCGCGCTCAAACACCATGGCCTGGATGAAGGCGCCTCCACCCGCATGCTCATCTATGCCGGCTTGCTGATACGCGATGGCGTATCGCCCGCCGACAGCTGCGACATGACGATCACCCAGGCCTTGACGGATGACCCTGACACCACCGAGGCGCTGAAGAAACTCGTGCAAGCCAAATTTGGTAACTAGGACGCACACCGCCATGGCCCCACCATCCGCGCCTCTGTACAGCGAGCGCTCCGCCCCCACCTGGATCGACGACGACACACCGGCTTTTGAGCGCCTGGCCAGGCTGGCATCCTGTCTGGCGTTGACGCAGGTGCAAGTCCATCCGTTGCAGGTTGTCAGCCCGCGTCAGCAGGCGGGCGGACTGCTGGGTGGCGCAGCGGCCCCACCTGCCTCCGCGCAGCGTGCCATTGTGCTGCCTGCAGACGAGGGGGCATCTTCAAGCGCAGTGCGCTTGGTGCTACCGCCGCTGCACGGTGTGCCCGACGCTGAGCGTAGCCACCGGCACACCGCGATGGTCGCGCATGCTGCGGCGCATCTGCTGCATTCGCCAGCGCGCCAGCCTAGCCAGGCCTTGAAGCCCATGGGCCTGGCGGTCGTCTCTGCGATAGAAGACGCCCGCGCCGAGCGCCTGTTGCTGCGCGACTACCCCGGCATACGCCCTTGGTTCCAGACGCAGATCGCGCCTGAGCCCGAGGCTGACAACCTGGGTTTCGTCGCCTTCATGGCGCGGCTGGACCGGATCTTGCTGCTGGCGGGCAGCCACAGCGCCAACCACTGGGTCAGCAAGGCGCAGCAGCTTTTTGAAGACACGGTGCAAAGGCATGGGCTTGAAGACTATGCGGCATTCCGTGCCATCTCCTCCATCCTCGCCAATGACCTTGGCCAGATGCGCGTGCGGATGGATCCACAGCACTACGCCGGGCCCACGCTCTACCGGGATGACAACAGCTACCTCTGGGAACATCCCGAATCCGAAGACAACCAGGACGAGGCCTTGCATCTGCCCCAGACCGCCGCGCAATTGCGGGCGGCGCGCCCAAGAGACGCGCAACAGCCACCCGAGCCTGCGCAAACGCCCCAGGCGGCCGAAGAGTTCGAGATTGCCCGCTTTCACTACCCGGAATGGGACTGCCAGCGCGAACACATGAAGCCCGATTGGTGCCAGGTGATCGAAAAACTCCCCGCCTGGCAGGGGCTGAGCGAGATCAGCGGATCGCGCCTCTCCAGTACCAGCAGAGTCGACCGTCTGGCGTTGCCCCATCCCCGCGTGCTCGACCGGCACCACCGGCTCCGCCGCCAGTGGGAGGGCGATGCGCTGGACCTCAATGCGGCCATTGAGGTGCAGGTGGACATGCGTATGCAGCTGCGCCCCGACCCGCGCCTTTTCATGCGCAGCGGCAAGGGTCCACGCCCTGGCAGCATGTTGGTGCTGCTGGACATTTCCGAATCGGTCAACGACATCGGCCCGCAGGGCCAGAGCCTGCTGGCGTTGGAGAAGCAGGCCGCATTGCTGCTGGCGCAGGCCAGCTTGGGCAGCGCGCAACGCCTGGCCATCCATGCGTTCTCGTCCAACACCCGTGCCGAAGTCAACTACTACCGCCTGCTGGATTTTGGCCAGGTGCACAGCAGCGCCACGGCCGCGATGATCCAGGCGGTGCGCGGGCGCTATTCCACGCGCATGGGCGCGGCCCTGCGCCACGCCAGCAGCCTGCTGCGCAACGAACCCGAAGGGCAGCGCAGCCTGTTGGTGGTCACCGACGGCGCGCCCCACGATATCGATGTGCACGACAAGCGCTACCTGATCGAAGACGCGCGGCATGCTGTTCAAGAGGCCAAGCGTGCCGGTGTGCGCATTTGCTGTCTGGCCGTCGATGCCCAGGCCGATGCCTATGTGCGCCACATCTTTGGCTGGCGGGGTTACGACATCGCGGACGACGCCCCGCAACTGGTGCCGCGCCTGACCAGGATGGGCGCGCGCCTGGCCGCTGGGCGTTAGATGCGCAGGGCGCTGTCCAGCCTGGCACAGAACAGGCATGCCGGCGCCCGCAGTTGCGCTAAGCTGGCTGGCTTGCAGCCATTTCACCGTGCCCGCTCCATCGCCCAAAGCATGGTGGGGGACAGACCAGGAGACAGGTTTTGGCAAACAACGATCCCTTGCGCGTCGGCATTCTCTTTTCGGAAACCGGCACCACGTCCACCATCGGTCAATCGCAGCTGCAAGGCAGCTTGCTGGCCATCGACGAAATCAACAACGCCGGCGGCGTGCTTGGGCGTGAGCTGGTGGCCGTGCGCTATGACCCGGCGTCCAACCCTGCCGAGTACGCGCGCCTGGCCGAGCAGCTGATCATGCACGACCGCGTCAACACCATCTTTGGCTGCTATATGTCCAGCAGCCGCAAGGCCGTGCTTCCCGTGGTCGAGAAGTGGAACAAGCTCTTGTTCTACCCCACGCTCTACGAAGGCTTCGAGTTCTCGGCGAACATCATCTACACCGGCGCCGCCCCCAACCAGAACAGCGTGCAGTTGGCCGATTTCATGACCAGCAGCTTTGGTGCGCGTGTGTACCTCATCGGCTCGGACTACATCTACCCCTATGAATCCAACCGCATACTGCGCGAGTTGGTTCTGCAGCACCCCGAGGGCGACATCCTCGGCGAGCGCTACCTGCCGCTGGCGGCCACCGAGCAGGACTACCAAATCGTCATGGAGGATGTACGCCAGAAACGCCCTGACTTCATCTTCTCCACGGTGGTCGGCGACTCCACCGCCAAGCTCTACCGCGCCTATGCCGATGCGGGCTTCGACACCAAAGAAATGCCGATTTGCAGCCTCACCACGTCGGAGGCCGAGATCGGCCAAATGGGCTTTGACATCGCTGCTGGCCATATCACCTCGGCGCCTTATTTCCAGTCGATCCCATCTGCCGCCAACCAGCGCTGCCTGGCCCACCTCAAACGGCTGTTCGGCGATGACTGCCGCCCCAATCTGTGCTGGGAAGCCTCGTATTTTCAGATGCATATGTTTGCCAATGCCTTTCGCCGTTCGGGCAGCGACACCATCAGCGAGTTGCTGCCTCACCTGCTGGGCAGCGAGTTTGATGCCCCGCAGGGGCGTGTGCGCATCGATCCAGGCAACCACCACACCTGGGTCTACCCGCGCATTGGGCGGGCCAATGCGCAAGGCGCGTTCACCATACTGCGCGAGGCCAAACGCGCTGTATCGCCGGACCCTTATCTGGTCACCCATTCCTTGGGCGACTGGACGGCGAAGATCGAGGTCTGAGCGTGAACCAGCAGCAGCCCCGCGCCACCTCGCAGCACCTCAAGGAGCTGCGGCAACTCCACATCATCCTGATGCACCCCGAGGATGCCGATGGCTTGCTGCTGGCCCAGCAGCTCCAGCGTATCGGCTGCCAGGTGCGCAGCGTCTGGCCACCGGTGCAGCAATTGCCGGACGACGCGGACATCGTCCTGTTGGCGGTACGCCCTGATTTTTTACACCTGCGCATGCCTTGGGCGAGCGGCGAGCAGGCGCCTGCGCTGGTCGCGGTGGTGAACTATGAAAACCCCACCATTGTGTCTGCCGTGCTGGAGCTCAAGGCCCAGGCCGTCCTGCCTTCGCCGATACGCTCCTTTGGCCTGCTCTCCACCCTGGTCGTTGCGCGGCAGATCCACAAGGAGCACCGGCAGATGCAGCAACATGTCCACAAACTGCAAAACAAGCTGCTGGGCCAACGCCGTGTGACCGACGCCAAAGCCATCCTCATCGCCACCCACCAGGTCAGCGAAGACCGCGCCTACGAAATGCTGCGCGAGCAGGCCATGAAAAAGCGCGTATCCGTCGAAGACATCGCCCAGGCCATCATCGGCGCGAGCGAATTGTTGGGGATGAAAGGCAAGCCGGAGTAGTGACAGCAGCGGAGAACCCTCGGGCTGCTGCAGAGATGGCTATGGAGCGCAGGGCATCCAGGCGAGGTTGAGGGCCCGCAGCAGCAAGATCGCTCTGGAACTACGCCCCTCCCATCACGGCCATCACCGGCTACCGTGTAGAGGCATAGACACAGCCGTTCTTCAATTGCCCCGACGGAGTGATGCGTTCATTTTTCAGCACCCCCTCCAGCAGCATCCCCGCGCTGGCGCAGGTCGCGCGGCTGCCCGCGTTGTCTTCATCGGTGCGCGCAAACACCCGCTGCGCTTTCAAACGCGTGAATGCCAAGTGCAGCACTGCCGTGACCGCTTCCTTCGCAAATCCGTTTCGGTGCATGCCAGTGCGCATCCAAAAACCCATCTCCCTGCTGGGAATGTCCCAGCGGATCGTGTGCAGGCCCACGCTGCCGACCAATCGCTGCTCGCGGTCCCACACCAGAAAGGCCAGGCCCGTGCCGTTTTCGCGATCGCGCAAGCTCGCCAGGCAGAAGTCTTCGGAGGCGGATACCGATGGCTCATACAGCGCCCAGGGCAGCGAGGTGGGCCAGGCGCGCAGGCTGTCCAGGCTTTCTACGACGGCAGCATACACAGCCTTGCCATCGCCGGGGCCGGCAAGGCGCAAGCTCAGGCGGGGTGTATGAATGGGGGCGTCGACACGGTCAGGAAACATTGGTGGTATCGCTGGAATGCAGCGGGAGTTCAGGCGCCTGTGATGGGCTGGGGGTTGCTGCCGGGGATTGAATTTTGCCCCTGCACCAGCGCCCACAAAGCCTCCGCCGCTGGTGCCATCTCCGACCGCTGTCGGTACAGGCGGATCTCCACCGGTACGTTCCAGCTCTCGTCGCCAGCGGGCACCAGGCTGCCGTTGCGCAGCTCTTCGGTGATGAGGCTGTGGGGCAGCCAGGCAACGCCTCGGCCTTCCAGGGCCATGGTTTTGAGTAAGGCAGCGTGGTGAGCGGTGAACACGACAGCGACGCCATGCTCCATGCCGGGCTGGGCGGCGTGCACGGCGTCGGCACCGTCGGCAAACATGCCGCGCATGCGCGATCGCATGATGCGGCCCAGGCCCGAGGCTTCGCTGTAGGCGAGGACGGGGACGGCGCTGTGCTGGCCGATGCGGTGCAGCGGCTGGCCGGGGGCATCGGGCGCGGCGGCGCTGACGGGGCACAGCAAATCATCGGACAGGCGCAGCACGGGGTACTGGCCTTCGTCCAGGCGGCCGGGCACGGCGGCGTGGCCGTGGCACAGCACAAACTGCACGCGGCGCTGCAGCATCAAGTCTTCGCAGGCGAGGGAGCTGTCGCTCATCGTCTGGATCGGGCCCATGCGCAGCTGCGCTTCCATGCCGACCAGCCAGCGCGGAAAGAAAGTGAGCGACAGCACATGGGTGGCGGCAAAGCGCAGGCTGGCGGCCGCTGCGTCGTGCGCGGCGCGTGCCTTGATGCGGGCGGCCTCCAGGTTGGCCAGCACGTTTTGCAGCAGTGGCAGAAAGCGCTGGCCGGCGGGGGTGAGTGCGGCAGGGTGGGCGCTGCGGTCAAACAGCTCCACGCCAACCCAGTCTTCCAGCGAACGGATATGGCGGCTGAAGGCGGGCTGGGCGATGGCGCGGGCCTCGGCGGCGCGCGAGAAGTTGCCGGTATCGGCCAGTGCCATGAAGTCTTCGAGCCACTCCAGATCGAGCGGGCGGTTGCCGGGTCCCATGGGTTTCCTTGGAGCCTGCCTGGCTCGTAGATAGTTGTATGCGTTTCGGGTATTGGACAGCAGGGACCCGCTAGGAAATGATGAACACCGTTGACCACCAGCACCCCTAACGGAGACAAAAACATGCCTGCCATCGCGAATTATCGTGGAATTATTCCTGCCATCTCTTGCCCTTTCACCCCGGACCACCGCATTGACGAGCCCGCACTGAGCAAGCTCGCATCCTGGCTAGCCGGCCACGACGGCGTCGTCGCGATCATGACCAACGGCCACACCGGCGAGGTGTTCTCGCTGACCCCGGCCGAGCGCGCTGAGGTGACGCGCATTGTGGCCGACGAACTCAAGGGCCGCATGCCGGTGATCTCGTCCATCGTTTGCGAAGGCCTGGCCGATGCGGCCGAACATGCCCGCGCTGCGGTGGAAGCCGGTGCCGTCGCGCTGGATGTGATGCCCCCGCACCACTGGCTGCGCTTTGGTTTTACCTCCGGCCATGCGCTGCAGTATTTCGAAGCCATCCACAAAGCTGCCCCGAATGCCGACCTGGTCTGCCATGTGTACCCGGCCTGGACGCGTGCTTCCTACTCGTCGCAGCTGCTGGCCGACCTGGCCAAGCTGCCCTACCTGCAGGCCTTCAAGGTAGGCCAGCGCGACATGAACAAGTACGCCCGCGACATCCAGGCGATCCGCGAGGCCGATGCCTCCAAGGCCATCCTGACCTGCCATGACGAGTACCTGCTCGCCTCGATGGTGCAGGGCGTGGACGGCGCGCTGGTGGGCTTTGCAACGTTTATTCCGCAGCTGATCATCGACCTGTGGAACGCCGTGAAGGCAGGCGACCTGAAGAAGGCCATGGAGGTGCAGGCCATCATCACCCCGCTCAAGGATGCCGTGTATGGCGGGGGCGAGCCCACCGGCGAGGCCCATGCCCGCATGAAGGGCGGCATGTACCTGGCCGGTGTGATCGACGACGCCACCGTGCGCCCACCGACCGAAGCGCCCAATGCGAAGGAAGTGGAGGCACTGCGCGCCGCCGTCAAGCAAGCCGGGCTGCTCAAGCGCTAAGCCGCCGTTGAAGCGGGGCAGAGGATTATGAGTCCTCTGCTCCTGGGGTCCTACATCTAAAAAAAACCGACAGGAGACAAGACACCATGCAACGCCAAGCATTCATCCGTACTGCCTTGCGCAGCGCCATTGGCGCTGCCGCCTTGGCCCTGGCCGCCAGCGGCTTTGCGCAGACCTACCCGGCCAAGCCGGTGCGGGTCGTGATCCCCTTTCCGCCGGGCGGCACGCTCGATGCGGTGGGCCGCATGCTGGGGCAAAAGCTGGCCGACCAGCTGGGCCAGCCCTTTGTCATCGAGAACAAGCCCGGTGCCAGCGGCGTGATCGGCGGTGAGACGGTGGCCCGCGCGCCGGCCGATGGCTACACCTTGCTGTTCAGTGCCTCCACGCATGTCACGGCGCCGCTGACCCTCAAGTCTGTGCCCTACAACGTGACGCAGGACTTTGCGCCGGTTGCGCTGGTGGCCAAGGCCCCGCTGTCGGTGGCCATCAACAAGAACCTGCCGGTGACCGATATCAAGTCGCTCATCGCCTATGGCAAGGCCAACCCCGGCAAGATGACCTTTGCCGTGGGTTCGCTGGGCTCGGCGGGGCATTTGTCGACCGAGCTGCTTAAACGTGCGGGCGGGCTGGATTACCTGATCGTTCCCTACAAGGGCACGGCACCCGCGTTACAGGATTTGATCGGCGGTCAGATCGACGGCTTTATCGACCCCATCCTTGGCTCGCTCCAGTACCACAAGGGCGGCATGCTGCGCGTGGTGGCCGTTACCTCGGCCCAGCGCGTGCCCAGCCTGCCGGATGTGCCCACCGTCGCCGAGACCATTCCCGGCTATGCGTTCTACAGCTGGTATGGCCTCTGGGCACCGGCCAAGACGCCGCCCGCGCTGGTGCAGCGCCTGAACGCCGAGGTCAACAAGGCCCTGGCCGAGATGGGCCCCAAGCTCAAGGAGCAGGGCCTGCTGTCCACCCCCGGCAGCGTGGAGGACTTTGCCAAGTTCCAGCGCAGCGAGATCGAGCGGGCGCAAAAGATCGTGAGCGAAGGGAACATCCGTGCCGAATGACGCCAGCCATGTCGTCGTGACCGGTGCCAGCAGCGGCATTGGCTGCGCCATCGCCCAGGCGCTGCTGGCGGCGGGCTGGCGCGTCACGGGGCTGGACCTGGCGCCGGCCGCCATCGTGCATGGCAGCTATGCGCATGTGCCGGTCGATCTGACGGATGGCGCCGCCATTGCGCGTACCGCTGCTGATCTGCCCGCCGTCGATGCACTGGTGCATGCCGCCGGCGTGCTGCGCGTGGGCGCGCTGGGCCAGCTGGACCACGACGGCGGCGCGCTGATGTGGCGCCTGCATGTGGATGCCGCCACGCGCCTGGCCGATGCCATCGTGCCCCGCATGGCGCAGCGCGGCCTTGGCCGGGTCGTGTTTATTGGCAGCCGGGTGGCGCAGGGCATGGCCGGGCGCGGCCAGTATGCGGCCACCAAGGCGGCCTTGATCGCGCTGGCGCGCAGCTGGGCGGCCGAGGTGGCTGCGCAAGGCGTGACGGTAAATGTGGTCTCGCCCGCAGCCACGGCGACCGGCATGTTGAACGACCCGGCCCGCGCCGGCAGTGCGCCGCGCCTGCCACCCATCGGCCGCCTGATCGAGCCGGCCGAGATCGCCGCCCTGGTGGGCTTTCTTTTGTCTCCGGCGGCGGCAGCCATTACCGGGCAGGACATCGCCATCTGTGGTGGCTCGTCTCTGGCCCGCTGATATTTCATCCACCATTTTCACAACCGATGACCACCATGAAGATCGTCAACATCCTCGAATCCACCCGTCCCATCAAGTCGGACATCCGCAACGCCTACATCGACTTCTCCAAGATGACCTTGAGCCTGGTCGCTGTGGTCACCGATGTGATCCGCGATGGCAAGCCCGTCATTGGCTATGGCTTCAACTCCAACGGCCGCTACGGGCAGGGCGCGCTGATGCGCGACCGCTTTATCCCCCGCGTGCTGGAGGCCGAGCCCGGCAGCCTGCTGGACGAGACCGGCGAGAACCTGGACCCGCACAAGGTTTGGGCCCGCATGATGATCAATGAAAAGCCAGGCGGCCACGGCGAGCGCTCGGTGGCTGTCGGCACCATCGACATGGCTGTCTGGGATGCCACGGCCAAGATCGCCGGCAAGCCCTTGTTCCAGCTGCTGGCCGAACGCTATGGCAATGGCACGCCCAACCCGCGCGTGTTTGTCTATGCCGCCGGTGGCTACTACTACCCCGGCAAGGGCCTGGATGGTTTGACGAAGGAAATGGAAAGCTACCTGGCGCGCGGCTACTCGGTGGTCAAGATGAAGATCGGCGGCGCCACCCTGGCCGAGGACTGCGAGCGCATTGAATCGGTGCTGAAGATCCTGGGCCCGGGCCAGCAACTGGCGGTGGATGCCAATGGCCGCTTTGACTTGAAGACCGCCATTGACTACGGCAAGGCGCTGTCGCAGTACCCGCTGTTCTGGTACGAAGAGGCCGGTGACCCGCTGGATTTTGAACTGCAGGCCAAACTGGGTGAGGTCTACAAAGGCCCGATGGCCACTGGCGAAAATCTGTTCTCGATGCAGGATGCCCGCAACCTGATCCGCCACGGCGGCATGCACAAGGACCGCGACTGGCTGCAGTTTGACTGCGCGCTGAGCTATGGCCTGGTGGAGTACCTGCGCACCTTGGACATGCTCAAGGAATACGGCTGGTCGCCCAGCCGCTGCATTCCCCACGGCGGCCACCAGATGTCGCTGGCCATCGCCGCAGGCCTGGGCCTGGGCGGCAACGAGAGCTACCCGGACCTGTTCCAGCCCTATGGCGGCTTCCCCGATGGCGTGGAGGTGGACAACGGCTATGTCACCCTGCCAGCGCTGCCGGGCATTGGCTTTGAAGGCAAGTCCGATCTGATCGCGGAGATGCGGGCGCTGGCGTCTTGATTGTGTCCTGCGGCAAGTGCTTTGGAATAGGGCGCTTGCAGCAATTATTTTGAGAATAGGCAAGTGGTCGCGCCAGGCAACGCTTGCCACTGCCTTCCCCAGCCGCGCTTTCTATGCGCTTTCGCGCCTCTGCTTATCCAAAGCCGAGGCGTTTTCTTTTTGGGCCATGCCTGCTGGGGCATGCGCAACTATCGCTGAGAGCAGGGGATGCCTCGGCGGTTTCTTAGGCCTTTGACGCCAGCCAGCACCGCCTGTGCATAGGCCTCCCAAGCCCCATCCAGCAGGGGCAAAAACACACAGCGCCCAGCGACCAAGGGTTAGCACTGAAAGCCATTCAGGCTTTTGTTTGTACTATTTACCTGTCGGCAGGTATGTAGTCCAACACCAAGATCTGGACGGCCGGCCAAAGACACGGTTCATCGCAAAAAAAGAGCTGATCAAGGAGACAACGTGAAATCTGTACGCCCGCATGCATTGCTTTTGTCGTTATTCGCGGCCATGGCCGCGCCGTCCGCGTCCTGGGCCCAGGTCAGTGATGACGTGGTCCGCATCGGAGTGATGGGGGACCAGACGGGCCCTTACTCGGGCAACGGCGGTCCTGGCCATGCGCTGGCCGTCAAGATGGCGGTCGAGGATTTTGGTGGCAAGGTGCTGGGCAAGCCCATCGAGGTGGTGGTAGCGGATGACCAGAACAAGCCCGACATTGGCTTGAGCATCACCCGCCGCTGGCTGGATGTGGAGAAGTTCGACACGATCGTCGGCAACTCCGCCTCGTCGATCGCGCTGACGGTGGCCCAGCTGATGAAAGAGCGCAGCAAGCCCTACCTGATCGCAGGCACCACGACGGCCGACCTGACCAACAAGGCCTGCTCGCCGATGAATTTCAACTTCGTTGCCGACTCCTACGCCATGCCCAAGGCAGGGGTGAAGGCGCTGATGAAGCAGGGCGTCAAGAGCTTCTACTTCATCGCGGTGGACTATGCGTTTGGCCAGGCCTACTTGGACGAGGCCACGCGCTTTATCAAAGAGGGCGGCGGTAAAGTGACCGGGGTCACACGCCACCCGCTGGGCACGGCCGATTTCTCGTCCTACCTGCTGCAGGCGCAGGCCAGCGGTGCCGAGGCGATCGTCATCATCAACGCCGGGCTGGACCTGTCCAACGCGCTCAAGCAAGCGGCTGAGTACCGCATTGCGCGCGGTGGGCAGAAGGTAGCGGTGTTTGGCATGACCATCAACAGCGTCACCGCCATGGGCCTGGATGTGGCCCAGGGCCTGCAGCTCGCGCTGCCCTTCTACTGGGACCAGAACGACGAGACCCGGGCCTGGTCCAAGCGCTTCATGGCGCGCTACAACAATGGCGCGCCCACCTATCTGATGGCCGGTGCCTACAGCGCCACCATGCACTACCTGCAGGCCGTGCAGGCCGCTGGCACCGACGAGGGCAAGGCCGTGGCGGCCAAGATCCGCGAGCTGCCGGTCAACGACTTCTTCTCCAAGCAGGTCAAGGTGCGGGCCGATGGCCAGGTGCTGCGCCCGCTCTATGCGGTGCAGGTCAAGACCCCGGCGGAGTCCAAGGCCAAGTTCGACTACTACAAGATCATCGGCACCATCGCGCCTGAAGAGGCCTGGCGCCGCGCCTCCGAAAGCGCCTGCGACCTCCTCAAGGGGCAGTGATGGGCGGCATTCTCGTCACCGGTGCCGCACGCGGCATTGGCCGTGCCATTGCGCTGCGGCTGGCCCAAGACGCCCATGACCAGGGCGCTAGGGCGCAGCTGACCCTGCTGGACCAGCATGCCGCCGAGCTGGATGTGGTGGCTGCCGAGTTGCAAGCCCTGGGCGCCCGGGTCCAGGTGCTGGCGGGTGATCTGTCAGGACTGGACTTTGCCGCCCAGGCGGTGGCCGCTGCCGTGCAGCACTGGGGCGGGCTCGATGGCCTGGTCAGCAATGCCGGCGCGGCTTTCCCTGGTGCCTTGAGCGACTACCCAGTCGCCGACTGGGACCGGACCTTTGCGCTCAATACGCGGGCGCCGTTGCTGCTGGCCCAGGCGGCGCTGGCGCCGCTGCGTGCCAGTGGCGGCAGCATCGTGGTCATCACCTCGGTATCGGCCAGCCATGCCACCCCACCACTGGGCGCCTACAGCGCCAGCAAGGCAGCCGCGCTGATGCTGGTGCGCCAGCTGGCGACCGAGTGGGGGCCGCTGGGTCTGCGCATCAATGCGCTCTCGCCCGGTTTGATTGCCACGCCCGGTACTGCGCTGGCCTATGCCGATCCGGCCGCCAAGGCCCACCGCGAGCAGCGCGTGCCGCTGCGCCGCATTGGTGAGCCCGGCGATATAGCCGGTGCCGTCAGCTTCTTGCTGAGCGATGCGGCTGCCTACATCAACGGTGCCGAGCTGGTGGTCGATGGCGGACTGACCCACACCATGATGGCCTCGCTGCCCCAGCAGGCCTGGCAGGACCAGGCGGCGCAGCGCCGCTTGCCCCAGACCGCTGCCGCAGGCTAGGCCGCAACGGGCCAGCCCCTAGCAACAACGTATTTTGTGATGGAGACCTGCCGTGTCTATCTCTCAAAAATTCAAGCGGGCCGCCACCTGGGGCGTGCTCATCGGCGCCTGGGCCGGGGCCGTGGTGCAGGCGGCGGAGTTCCCTGACAAGCAGGTCACCATCGTCGTGCCCTATGCGGCCGGCGGTTTTACCGACCAGGTGGCCCGCGCCATTGCACCGGTGCTGGCCGAGAAATGGGGCAAGCCGGTGGTGATCGACAACCGCCCCGGCGGCGGCACCACCATTGGCACGGCCCTGGTCGCCCGGGCCCCCGCCGATGGCCATACCCTGTTGCTGAGCAGCCTGGGTTATTTGACCAATCCGCTGATGATGCCGCGCCTGCCCTATGACCCGCAGGACCTCAAGCCGCTGATGATGGTGTCCGAGTCGCCCAGCGTGCTCTATGTGGGCAAGCAAGTGCCCGCCAACAACCTGGCCGAGTTCGCCAGCTATATGCGCGCCAACGATGGCAAGGTGGCCTTTGCGTCATCCGGTGTGGGTTCCAGCCCGCATATCTGCGCCGAGATGCTGGCCTCGGCCGTCGGCGCGCACATCATCCACGCGCCCTACCGGGGCAATGCCCCGGCCTTGAATGCCTTGATGGCCGGCGAGGTGGCTGCCTTGCTGGATGCGCCCAGCTCGGTCAGCTATGTGCAGGCCGGGCGCATGAAGGTGCTGGGCGTTGCCAGTGACAAACCCGTGCGCAGCGCACTGCCGCTGACCCCGTTCTCCCAGTCGTCCGCGCCCGAGCTCAAGCCCTACAGCTGCAGCAGCTTCTTTGGCTTCTTCATGCCCGCCAAGGTGCCCGCCGCACTGCAGCAGCGAATCTACCGCGATCTGCGCGCGGTGGTGGAAGTGCCCACGGTGGCCGAGGGCGTCACCCGCCCCGGCGGCGAGCTACACCTGCTCGGCCCCGAAGACTTCACCGCCTACCTGGATGCCCAGCGCCCGCGCTGGGCCGCCGTGATCCGAGAAAAGCACATTACCCAGGAATGAGGGCAGGGGGCGCCCAGCCCCTGCCTGCCCCTTGTCGTTTGATTTGACCTTGAACCCGGAAACATGACAGCAACCACCGATCCCTATGCCGACTTTCGACAAACCCTGCGCGACTTTGCGCAGCAGCACTGCCCGCCCGCGCTGAAAGCCAAGGTCCGCGCCAACGAGAAGCTGGGCCGCGCCGAGATGAGCGAGTGGGCCAAGATCCTGCAGCGCAAGGGCTGGAGCGCGCCCAACTGGCCGATCGAATGGGGCGGCACCGGCTGGGACATGCAGCAGCGCTACCTGTTTGAAGAGGTGATGGCGCAGCAAGACTGCCCGCCGCTCTACCACCATGGCATCGGCCATATTGGCCCGGTGATCATGCACTTTGGCACGCCCGCACAAAAGGAGCGCTACCTGCCGCGCATTGTGGACGGCAGCGAATGGTGGTGCCAGGGCTACTCCGAGCCCGGCGCCGGCTCCGACCTGGCCTCGCTGCGCACGGCAGCAGTGCGCGACGGCGATGACTATGTCATCAACGGCCAGAAGATCTGGACCTCCCATGCGCAGGAGGCGGACATGATGTACACCCTCGTGCGCACCTCCAAAGAAGGCAAGAAGCAGGCCGGCATCTCCTTGCTGCTGGTGCCAATGAATGCGCCCGGTATCGAGGTGCGCCCCATCCCGACGATTGACCACTGGCACCATGTCAACGAGGTGTTCCTGCGCGATGTGCGCGTGCCCGTGGCCAACCTGATTGGCGAAGAGGGCGGTGGCTGGGCCTGCGCCAAGTTCCTGCTTGACCGCGAGCGCCTGTCGCCCGCTACCGTACCGCGCCTGGTGCGCCTGCTGGAGCAGATCGAGCAGCCGCTGCGCGAGCGCGGCCGTACGCAACAAGGCGCCAGCCAGCACATGCTGCTGGAGCGCTTGTTCCTGGCGCAGGCGGCCGTGGCTGGCGCCAAGGAGATGCTGATCAGCGCCATCGACGAAGAGATGCAGGGCACCCTGGCCTCGTCCAAATCCTCGGCGCTCAAGCTGTTCTGCTCCGACCTGGCCCAGCAGATCATCGGCATTGCCTTTGACATGAGCCCCGACTACGCAGCGCGCCTGATTCCGAGCCTGCCCGAGGACAGCCCCGCCGATGTGGAGCTCAAGCGCGAGCTGATCCACACCTACCTCTTCTACCGCTCACGCACCCTGGCCGGTGGTACCAGCGAAGTACAAAAAAACGTGATTGCACGCGATATCTTTGGAGCCTGACCCATGCCTTTTCAAGCCTCTCCCATGTTTCCGGGCGATTTGTACGACACAACGCTGCGGGTGGCAGCCGATGCTGTGGCGGTCAATGCCGCTTTGACCGAAGCCCAGGCCACCGACCAGGCCAGTGACAGCTGGCAGCAGTTTTTGGAGCTCGGCTGGCAAGCCGTGCTGGTGCCCGAGGCCAGTGGCGGCGCGGGCTCCACCTTCGCCGATGTGGCCTCGATCGCAGAGGCCGCTGGCCGCTATGGCCTGACCACGCCGCTGGTTGCACGCTGCGCCGTGGTGCCAGCGGTGCTGGGCGCCATCCCCGGCCGCGACGATGTGGCGCAGATGCTGGGCCTGCTGGCCGCCGGCGAAGTCTCCATCGCCCCCGTGTTTGCGCATGACGGCAGCTGCAGCCTGACGGCGATGGTCGATGCCGAAGGCGTGCAACTGCAGGGCAGCCTGCGCGGCATCGACCTGAGCGAGCCGGCCAGCCATCTGCTCTTCCTGGCCCGCAGCGCTGCTGGCGAAGCCTTGCTGCTGCTGGCCAGCCGCGACCAATTAGGCGGCAGCCTGCAAAGCTGGGCCGGCCATGACGGCCGGCTGACCGCCGACCTGGCGCTGAAAGCCACACGCCTGCCCGCCAGCACCGTGCTGCAAAGGGGCCGGGCGGCAGTGGCTGCGGCCGAGCGCGCCGGTACCGTGGGCGCGCTGGTCTGCTGCGCGCAGATCGTCGGCGCCATTGGCGCGATGGTGGAGCAGACGATTGAATACCTGAACACCCGCCAGCAGTTTGGCGTGCAGCTCTCCACCTTCCAGGCGCTGCGCCACCGCACGGTAGAGATGTATGTGGCCTATGAGAGCGTGCGCGGCATGGTGCGCGAGCGCGTGGTGGCCTTTGACCTGGGGGATGGCGATGCGCATGCGGTGGCATTGCTCAAGCACTACCTGTCGATCGCGGCCCGCCAGGTGGGCGAGTCGGCGATCCAGCTGCATGGCGGCATCGGTATGTCGCGCGAGCTGCCCGCCGCCCGCCTGGCCATGCATGCGATTGGCTGCAGCCTGCAGTGGGGCGACCGCTACGAGCAGCTCGACAGCCTGGCCGCCGACATGGCCGCCGAGATCGCGGCCGAAGTGGCTGCCGAATCCGCCCCTACCGCCGCCCGCGCCTGAGAGGACCCGCCATGAGCCACGCATCTTCGTCCCTCGACGCCTTGTTCCACCCCCGTTCGGTGGCGCTGGTGGGCGCCTCGTCCGATCCCGAGCGCATTGGCGGCCGGCCGCTGCGCTTCATGCTCGAAGCCGGCTTTGCCGCGCCCATCTACCCAGTCAACCGCAGCGGCGCGCTGATCCAGGGCCTGCAGTCCTACCAAAAGGTGTCGGATATCCCGTTTCCGGTCGACCAGGCCATCATCTGCGTGCCGGTGGCCGGGGTGGAAGAGGCTGTGCGCGATGCCATTGCCAAGGGCGTCAAGGCCATCCAGGTGATGACAGCCGGCTTTGCCGAGATTGACGCAGCCGGCCGTGCGCTGCAGGACCGCATTGTGGGCCTGTGCCGCGCTGCAGGTGTGCGCATGCTGGGCCCCAACTCGCTGGGCCTGCTGAATGTGCCGGCGCGCTTTTTCTCGACCTTCTCCACCTTTCTCAACGGCGCCCAGCCCCAGCCGGGCTCCATCTCGTTGGCCACGCAAAGCGGCGCCTTTGGCTCGGCCGCCTATGGCCTGGCCACCTTGCGCGGCCTGGGTTTCAGCAAGATCATCGCCACCGGCAACGAGGCCGATGTTGATGTGGCCGAGAGCATCGACTACCTGGCAGACGACCCCGACACGCGCATCATCTGCGCGGCGGTCGAATCCTGCCGCGATGGCAACCGCCTGCGCCGCGCCTTGCTCAAGGCGGCGCGTGCCGGCAAGCCGGTGCTGATCATGAAGGTAGGGCGGACCGAGCTGGGTGCCGCTGCTGCCTCCACCCACACCGGCTCGCTGGCCGGCAATGACAAGGTCTACGACACGGTGTTCCGCGAATGCGGCGCCCTGCGGCCCGAGTCCATCGAGGAGATGCTGGACATCGCCTACCTCTACACCGTCAGCGGCGTGCTGCCGGCCAATGACGAGCTGGGTGTCTTCACCGGCTCGGGCGGCATTGGCGTGCTGATGGCCGACGAGGCGGGCGCACAGGGCATGGAGCTGCCCCCCTTGCCCGCCCCCGCCCGCGAGGCCACCTTGGCGCTGCTGCCCTTTGCGGTGGCCGCCAACCCGCTGGACATGACGGCCCAGGTCACCTCGGTGGCCAGTGGCACCGCGCGCACCCTGGCTGTGATGCTGGAGCACACGCGCTATGGCGCGGTGCTGGGCTACCTGGCCCATGTGGGCCTGTCGCCCGAGCGCTTTGCCAGCACCCAGCAAGAGATTGCGGAACTGGCCGCGCAGCACCGCGAGCGCCTGACCATCCTGGTGATGCTGGCCTTGCCCCAGGTGCGCAGCGCGCTGGAAAAGCAGGGCGTGGCCGTGTTTGAGGACCCGACCCGCGCGGTGCGCGCCGTTGCCAGCCTGGCCAAGATCCGCCAGCGCTGGCAGACGCTGTACCAACTGCCCGACGGTGCGCAGACTGCCGCGCCGGCTTTGGCGCTGGACGATGTGCATACCGAAAGCGGCGCCAAGCGCGCGCTGGCAGCCGCTGGCCTGCCGGTGCCGCCCGAGCATCTGTGCAGCAGCGCTGCCCAGGCGGCAGCTGCCGCAGCGCAGGTGGGCTTCCCGGTCGTGGCCAAGATCGTCTCGCCCGACATCGCGCACAAGACCGAGGTCGGCGGCGTCATGCTCAACCTGCAGGATGCCGCTGCCGTCGAACGCGCCTTTGGCACCTTGATGGACCGCGCCCGCACAGCGCGGCCCGGTGCCCGCCTGGAGGGCGTGTTGATCGCCCCGATGCTCAGTGGCGGCGTGGAGGTGATCCTGGGCCTGCACCGCGACCCGACCTTTGGCCAGATGGTCATGTATGGCAGCGGCGGCACGGCGGTGGAGCTGTTCCAGGATGTGGCGCTGGCATCGGCACCGCTCACGGCAGCCCGTGCCCAGGCGCTGGTCGATGCCGTGCGCTCCAGCCAGCTGCTGCGCGGCTGGCGCGGCGGCCCGCAGTATGACGAGGCTGCGCTGGTGCAGGCGCTGTGTCGGCTGTCGGAGTTTGCCATGCAGCATGCCGACCGGGTGCAGAGCGTAGACATCAACCCGCTGATGGTGCGCACCCGGGGCGCCATGTGCCTGGATGCGGTGATCGAGCTGCGCGCGCAGGAGGAACAGCCATGAGCAGCGAAGCACGACTGGCCCAGCTGGAGGCACGGCTCCAGGCGCTGAGCGACCGCGAGGCGATCCGCGAAGCCCTCTACTCCTACTGCCGGGGCATTGACCGGGGCGACGAAGCGGCCCTGCGCGCCGCCTACTGGCCCGATGCCACAGACCGCCATGGCGCTTACCAGGGCAGTGCGGAAGGCTTTATCCAGGCGGCGCTGCCCCAGCTGGCCAAGGGGCGCTACATCCACAACATCGCCAACCTGTCCATCCATCTGAACGGCGATGCCGCAGCAGTAGAGGCGTATTTTCTGGCCTACCAGACCGACACCGATGCCGTTGGCGCGCCGCGCGCCACCTTCTTGTGCGGCCGCTATGTCGATCTGTTTACCTGCCGCGCCACGACCACCGCCGCGCGCGAATGGCGGGTGGCCAAGCGCGTGGTGGTCTACGACTGGCAGGACATCTGGGCCGCGCCCACGCAGGACGAAGCCGCGCGCTTTGGCCGGCGCCTGCCGATTGGCGCCAGGGCGCCTGACGACCCCTGGTACGCGTTGATGCGCGAGGTGGCCATGCCCGCCAGTCCTTAAGCACTACCCCGCTCTGGCGGATCGCTTCCGCCCCTTCTGCCCCTGCATCTGACAGCAGGGACTCCTTTTCTCACTGCCTTGCCTAGCGCGGTGGGGATCTGCTCGGTCTAAAAAAACAGCAAAGCGTTTTCACCGTGGTCGTGCATGGGGCCAGGTCCGACCACGTCTTTCCAAAAGTACTACAGGAGACAAACCATGAAAGCCAACAAGCCCAGACTTCATCCGCTGCTCGCAGCACTCATCGCCACCACAGCGGCAGGGGGAGTAGCGGCGCAAACCGCGCAGACCCAGGAGCTCAAGCAGATCACCTCGCCAGCCGGGGGGCTGGCCTCAGGCGGCAGCAGCTCGGTACAGGTTTATGGCCTGATCGACAGCAGCGTGGCCAGCGTATCCATGCAAGGCCAGCGCGCCACCAAGCTGGAGAGCGGCCACATGATGGGCTCGCGCCTGGGCTTCAAGGGCAGCGAGGACCTGGGCGGCGGCCTGCGGGCCAACTTCCAGCTGGAGATGGGCATCAACACCTCCAACGGCGCGCAGCAGCAAAACCAGGGCTTTGGCGCCAAGGCCTTTGGCCGGGGCTCGCTGATCAGCCTGACCGGCAACTTTGGCGAGCTGCGCATGGGCCGTACCCTGGCATCGCTGCCGACCGAAGTGCAGGCCGTGGGTGACCCCTTTGGCCTGGGCGGCGGCGGCAACCTGCAGGGCATCCAGCCATCGCCCGGCCGGCAGAACAACAACATCCTCTACCAAAGCCCCTCGTTTGGTGGCTTTATCGGCAAGGCGGCCTACACCATCAGCGAGTACACGCGCCAGAACATCGACATCGAGCACCGCGCCCACCAGTACACCCTGGCGCTGTTCTACAAGAACGATGCCTGGAGCGCAGCCGTATCGGCCACGCGCATGACCAACCCCAGCGATGGATCGGCGGTGCGCTATTTCAACTCGGCGCTGGCCTATGACTTCAAGGCCTTCAAGCTGTTTGGCTCGTTCGCCACCTTCAAGAACCCCGGCGCGGCCATCACGCCCACTGTGAACACTGGCCTGGACAACAGCGGCCAGCTCGCCGGCTTCCCCTCCGTGGGCTACTACGAAGGCCAGGACGACCGCAGCTTCTCGATCGGCGCCTCCGTCAAGCTCGGCCCAGGCACCTTGCTGCTCAACGCCATCGACCTGAACGACACCGGCCCGCTGAACCGCGATGCGCGCCAGTACGGCGTGGCCTACCTGTACCCCATGTCCAAGCGCACCACCTTGTACACGGACTATGGTTATGTGAAGAACAAGAACGGCGCCGGCTACACCTTGACCGGTGCGGTGACCGCTGCGGGCTTTACCAACAACGGCAACAGCAATGCCTACCGGGTGGGCATCATCCACAGCTTCTAAAGGCTGAAATACGCAACAAGGCCCAGGCGTTTGAAGCGCCTGGGCCTTGTTTGATGGGGAGTAGCTTTAGCGTGTTGGATTGCTAGCCAGCAGCCCTTGGAAAATCATGTCAATGTACTGCTGCACCACCTGGCGGGTGCTGAGCCGCCCGGTGGGCGAGTGCCAGCGGGGCAGCTGGTTCAGCACCGCCAGCAGCATGCGGCTGGCAATGGTGGGGTCCACCTTCTGGAACACCTGGCTGTCAATGGCCTGTTTGACCGCGTCGCGCAGCAGTTTTTCATACTCGTCACGCAGGGCCAGGTTCTCGGTGCGGGGCTTGGCATTGTCGCCAAACCAGAACATGTTGGAGCCGGCGATCCAGGAGTCGCGGTTGCGCTCCATATAGTCGGCCGAGGACAGCATGAACTCGCGCACCTTGGCCTCGGGGCTGGTCACCTTGCCCATGGCGGCAGATACATAGTTGACGAGGGTGCGCATGCCATCGACCAGGATGCTCTCGTAGAGCGCATCCTTGTTGGGGAAGTGGTAGTACAGCGCGGCCTTGGTGATCTGGGCTTCTTCGGCAATGTCGCGCAGCGAGGTGCCGTCAAAGCCCTTGGTGGCAAACAGCCGCATCGCTATTTCTATCAGTTGCTCTTTCCGGTCTTCGACACGCATGCGTGTGCTGCTGCCTTCTTCGGGGGCGTCGGAGGTTTTCGTCGTGTTTTTTTGCATAGTCACCAAAATTTATGTGCCCTGATATCGCCCGGGAGACGGTCGATCCGCACCCGGCTGCTTGTGGCTTCTGGGCGGTGGCACCATCATAGTTCAACGAAAATCATCCATCCACCGGGCCCAGCCCAACGCTGTAGGGAGGGGGCGCAAAGGCTGCGTTGCCCCAGGGTTGTAGCCCAGGGGCGGCAGCGATCGATGATTCTCGGCACGGGGGAAAGGGGGGCCGCTAACAAGGCCCAGCAAACCGATGGTTTGCAGTTGAGGCTCGCCCCCCGACAAGACAGGGCGCGGCCGGCGAAGCAACAACCTATCAAGGCCTGTGTCAGCGGCTCTCAGCGGTACCCGGCTAGTCTCAGCGGCCCTTGTAGACAGGCTCGCGCTTCTCCAAAAACGCCTGCTGCGCCTCGCGCGTGTCTTCCGTCTTGGACAGCGCCACCGTGTTGCCTTGCTCATAGCGGTAGGCATCACGCGTGGGCATCAACAAGGTCATGCGCGCGGCTTCCTTGGCCAGGCGCAAGGCGATAGGGCTCTTGGAGGCAATCTCGCGCGCCATCTCCATCGCATAGGGCATCAGCTGGTCGGCGGGCAGGCAGGCTTCGATCAGGCCCAGGCGGTACATCTCTTGCGCCGACACCTTCATGCCGGTAAAGAACATGCGGCGTGCGCGCGATTGGCTGAAATAGCGCTGCAAGAAGGTGACACCCCCAGCCAGCCCCACATTGATTTCAGGCATCGAGAAATAGGCGTCTTCCGAGGCCACCCAGATGTCCGAAGCCATCACCAGCCCAAATCCAGCCCCCAGCGCTGGGCCGTTGATCGCCGCAATGATGGGCTTGGAGCATTCCATGATCGCGTTGTTCGACTCGCGCACCAGGCGGTTGTGGCGGCCATAGGCACCCGGCTCACCCGCCAGGTTGGGGCGCTCGCGAATGTCGGCACCGGCCGAGAACACCTTGCCCGTGCCCGTGAGCACGATGCAGGCCACATCGTCGCGGTCAGACAGCTCGTCAAACAGCTCCATGATCTCGTTGCGGAACTCCTTGTTCTGCGCGTTGACGGGAGGGCGGTTGAGGGTGACAACGGCAATCTTGTCTTTGATGTCGACGATGAGCGTGTTGTAGGCCATGCAGGGTCTCCTGGTTGAATACTAGTAATTTACCGGTCGGCAAGTAAATATTAGCGAATAACGGCGGAGGGCTCAAGCGGGTTGGTACGGGGGAGGGGTGGGGGTGTCGCTCAGGTGATTGGGGTACTGCAGGCGGGCCGAAGCAGGGTGTCGTCTGGGTGGCTATGCGCGCCAACGCTTGAAGATATTTGATTTTTTCGCGCCAGGATTTGAACTGGACGTATGCGCGTTTAGAGGCTTCAGGGAACTCGCATTCGTCGTTGGCACGCTAGTGGGCTTCCCCCGGTTTTCCGGACACATCGAATGACATGATGCGTTTAGGAGGCGAATATGCCA
>NZ_JAJNCT010000005.1:151230-979292 GCF_021026195.1 Comamonas koreensis | reverse complement strand
GCGAAGCGGCGTCTGCGGTTCTGACTGATGGTGGAGGCGTCGGGCACTTTGTCCGTCAAGCGCAGCCCCAACAACCAGCGGTAGGCGACATTGACTTGCACCTCGCGCATGAGCTGGCGTTCGCTGCGAATGCCAAAGAGGTAACCGAGCAGCAGCAGCTTGAACAGCATCACTGGATCAATCGCGGGGCGGCCATTGTTGGCGCAGTACAGGTGCGCTACCCGCTCGCGGATGAACGACAGGTCAATGGCCTTGTCTATCTTGCGCACCAGGTGTTCGGCGGGTACCAGCGATTCAAGTGTCACCATCTCCAGCTCATGCTGGTAGGCGCTTGGTTCTTTAAGCATCGCCCATTATGAACAAACCCACCGTTTTATGGGTGGGTTTGTCAGCAGTCTGAGGCCTTGTCTTGCGACAAGGCCTTTTCCTTTTGGGTAGCGCGGGCAGCCGCTGGCAATCAGGCTTGCTTGGGCTTGAAGGCGGTGATCACAAAACCATCCACGGCCTGACCGGCTTCCATGCGCAGTTCCACATCGCGGGTATCGACCTGGTCAAAACCGGCAGCCTTGGCCAGGCGCACGGTGCTGCTCAAGGTGTGGGTGTAGCGGCCAAAAGGCTGCAGCTGGCTGTCCGGGCCGGTCACGTCGCCGTGCTCGCAGGAGAAGATCAGCACGCCGCCCGGGGTCAGCACACGATAGGCATCGGCCAGCGTTTGCTGCAGGTCGCCGATATAGATCAGCACGTCCAGCGCGGTGATGGCCTCGAAGGTGTTGGCCGGCGTGGCAGCCAGCGCCTCGAGCAGGTTGACCTGGTGGAACTTGAAATAGACCTTGTGCTTGGCCGCTTGCTCCAGCATCTTGGCCGACATGTCCACGCCCAGGATATAGCCGTCAATGGCACCCAGCGTAGCACCCAGCAGGCCGGTGCCGCAGCCTAGATCCAGCAGGTTGAAGCGGCGGTCCGGGTAGATCTGCAGCAGCTGGTCGGCCACCTGCTTGGGCAGGCTGTAGGCCAGATGGCGCACCATGTGCATGTCATAGACCGAGGCCATGCCGTCGAACATGTGGGTAGTCAGCTCGACCGGTACATGCGCGGGCACCTGGCCCTGGGCCAGTTGGTGGTAGTACTGGTAGATCTTGTCATCGGGCTGCAGCGCCAGCAGTGCGGTGGTGTCCGGCAGGGCCTCTTGCATGGTGCCGCGCGCTTGCAGCATCTGCACACGGCCAATGCGCGAAAGGTGGTCGCCCGGCTCTTCGTCGATCAGCGGGCCAAACACGGCCAGCGCGTCGTCGTACTGGCGCACCGTACCCAGGTCGACCGCCAGATGGCGGCGCAGCGTACGGTCACCTGGGATCAGCTCCAGCGCGCGGCGCAGGTGGCGGATGGCCATCTCGGTATTGCCGATGCGGTGGGCGATATCAACGACACCGGCAATCACGCGGGCATTGTTGGGCTCCAGCGCAATCACTTTCTCGGCGGCAGCCATGGCATCGTGCTCGCGGTTGTGGCGTGCATACAGCAGGGCTTGCTCCAGCAGACCAGGCGCCCAGTCGGGTGCCAACGTCACACCGCGCTGCATCGCATCGAAGGCACCTTGGAGGTTGCCCGACTTCTCTGCCATCAAACTGGCGAGCACAAACAGGCGTGCATCGCGGGGTGCACGCTGCCGTGCGTCATTAAGGGTTTGGGCGGCACCCGTGAGGTTGCCCACAGAAATCTGGTGGCGGGCGGTTTCGAGGAATTTGCGAATCGGATCGACAGGTGCTTTTGCGCTCATGGAGTAACTGCGGGCGAGCCCGTAAACGTGGCTGTGAATTCAGTAAAGCCTTTGATTATCCGCCATTTGACGGTGCAACGTGTTTCGGGACGTTCTGCACCCTGCGATAATGCCGCCTCCATGAAAAACATCGTCATCCTGATCTCCGGCAGCGGCTCCAACATGGCGGCCATCGTGCGAACCGCGCAGCAAGAGCGCTGGCAGGAGACCTTGGGGGCGAGGGTGGCAGCGGTCGTCAGCAACAAGGCCCAGGCCGGCGGCCTGCAGTTTGCCCAAGAGCAGGGCATTGCCACTGCCGTGGTGGACCACAAGGCCTATGACAGCCGCGAAAGCTTTGATGCAGCGCTGATGCAGTGCATCGACGCCCACGCGCCTTCGCTGGTGGTGTTGGCCGGTTTCATGCGCATTCTGACCCCTGGCTTTGTTGCGCACTACAGCGGCCGGCTCATCAATATCCATCCCTCTCTGCTGCCGGCCTTTGCCGGGCTGCACACCCACCAGCGCGCGATTGATGCGGGTTGCAAATTTGCTGGCTGCTCGGTGCACCAGGTGACGGCCGATCTGGATGCCGGTCCCATTCTGGAGCAGGGCCTGGTGCCCATTTTGCCGGGCGATACGGCCGAACTGCTGGCCGCGCGCGTGCTGGTGCAGGAGCACCAGATCTACCCCAAGGCGGTGCGCTCGCTGCTGCAGGCGTGCTGAGCACCAACCCGCTTTGTCAAACCGGGTCAGGTGTGTCGGTCTGTGGCGTATAAGCCGCAAACCGGGGCTGGCGCTGGCCGTTGATTTCCACATCCTCGCTGAACATGGCCGCTGGCCGCACCCACCAGCCGTAATCGCCATATAGGGCTTGGTAGACAACCAGCCATTCTCGCGTCTCGCTGTGCTGCGCCAGCTGCCAGACTTGGTAGAGCCGGCCCTTGTAGTGGCGGTAGAGCCCGGGCGAAATAGCTGGTGCTGGCATAGGGTGCTGTTCCATAATCCGAAAAATAAACAAGCCTAGCAGACCGAATGGCATCGCTGGGCAAGAACTTATTCGGAGGGTGGGGTGGAGCAGATCGATTTTGTGCAGCGGGTCGATGCCTACACGCAGGCCGCTGCGGACGACCCGGCCAGATTTGACCGCCATGTCCTGGGCATGACCTTGCTGGCAGGGCTGTGGATCTGGGGCGGTCTGCTGCTGGGCCTGGCCTTGCTGGCCTGGTCAGTACTGTCCTATGTCTACCAGGGCTTTTACGGCCTGCAGATCTTTGGTTTTTTCGCGGGTATGGCGCTGCTGATCAGTGTGCTGCGCCTGACCCGTTCCGACTGGGTCGTCCCCGAGGGCATCGCCGTGCCCGCCGCTGAATGCCCGCGCCTGTTTGAGGCACTGGAGCGCGTGCGCCAGAAGCTGCGCGGGCCCCGCATCTCGCATTTAGTGATCACTGAAGACTACGGCCTGCGCATAGCGCAGCAGATGCGGCTGGGCGGGCTGCTGCCGGCACGCTACCACCTGCTGCTGGGCCTGCCGCTGGCGATGGCAATTGACCGGCCCCGCCTGGTGGCGATGATTGCGCAGGAATACAGCCATCTGCGCCGCCACCAGGGATGGCTGCAGGCGGCGGTCTACCGCGCCCGCCGCCGCCTGCAAAGCTTGCATGAGCGGCTGGCCGATGCGCGCCAGATGACGCGGCTGGGCTGGGCCAATGAACGCTTTATGCGCTGGTACTTGCCGCGTTGGTGGGCGGCCAGCTTTGTCGTGGCGCGGCAGGACGAGACGGTGGCCGACCGCATGGCGGCCCGCTGGGTCAGCAAACCGCTGATGGGCGAGGCACTGTCCGAAGTAGCGGTGCGAGGGCGCTGGTTCCGCGAGCAGTTCTGGACCATGCACTGGCTGCGCGCGCGTGAGCTGGCCTCGCCGATGGGGCCCTTCAGCCTGATGGCGGGTGTGATGAACCACCGCATGGATGTCAACTGGGTCTACCAGGGCTGGAAACAGGAATACCATGCGCCCGCCAGCTACCAGGACACGTTCCCCAGCCTGCGCGAGCGCCTGCGGGGCCTGGATGTACCTCCCGGCCTCACGCCGATGTCCAGCAGCAACTGCCTGGCCTGGCTGGGCAAGCGCTCGGAGCGCTGGATCGAGCTGCTCGACCAGCGCTGGTGTGTACGCCATGGCCATGACTGGCTGGCCTACCGCAAGATCCTGAGCGCCTCGGCCGCACGCGTGGCTGCGCTGATGCCGCGCGAGCCCTACCTCGATGCCGACCAGCTGGTGGAGCTGGGCTGGCAATTGCAGAGCACGGCCTTGCAGCACCACGATGCCCCCTTGCCCATCTACCAGCGCGCGCTGGAGCTGGAGCCCGGCAATGCCCGCGCGCTGGCTGCCTGCGCCAGCCTGCACATGGGCATGGACTGGGAGGCACAACTGCAGTACCTGGCACAGGCCTTTGCACAGCTGCCGGCCATGGGCGCGGCCTGGTGCCGGCTGGCCATGGGCGTGCTCGATGTGCTGGAAGACGAGGATTTTGACGAAGCCTCGGTACGCCAGCTGCGCAGTGACTGGCGCGAGCGCGAGGCACTGGCCCGCACGCAGCTGCAGGCCTTGCACGATGAGCGCCTGGCGCTGGGCAGCCTGCTGGGCGCGCGCGCCTGCACCGCGCTGCCGCATCCGCTCTGGGCCTCCGAGCTGGCCAGCTTGCAGATCCACTTGCAGCACTGCCCGCGCTTGCGCCGGGCCTGGCTGCTGGCGCGGCCCTTGCGCAGCATGCCCGATGCCTATGCGCTGGTGCTGGTGCTCGACCGGCCCGGCGTGCACTACCAGGACAACAAGCGCCTGGAGCTGCAGTGGCGCGGCTACCTGGAGCGCGAGCTGCTGCTGTGCAAGCTGATGCCGCTGTGGATCACCCATGTCGATGCGCTGGGCCCTACAGGCCTGAGGCAGCTGGCGGCCATGCCCTGGGGCCTGGTCCATGACCGCGCGGAGCAGCCCGCTGGCGCGCGCAGCGGTGCCGGCACCTAGAACAGCTTCTAAGCCGGGCCTGGTGCCCGGATACTGGCGCAATGGGACAATAGCGGCTATGCATCCCAAAGCCCTTTTAGATGCCTGCGCCGAGCTGGTTGCGCAGGCCCTTACTTTTGAACACCCGGCCGACGCCGTGGTGTCGCGTTATTTCCGTGAACACCGCAACCTGGGGCCGCGCGAGCGTGGCACCCTGGCAGAAACGGTTTACACCGTGCTGCGCAAGAAAACGCTGTTTGAATCGTTGGCACGCTCGGGCAGCGGCGCGCGCGAGCGCCGCCTGGCCATTCTGGGCTTTGCCGGCCCGCGCAGCTTTGTCAAAAGCGCGCTCAGCGACCAGGAAGTGCAATGGCTGGATGACTGCGACGCGATTGCGCCGGACAGCCTCATGCCCCAGCACCGCCACAACCTGCCCGAGTGGCTAGTGGAGCCTTTGCAAGCCCAGGTGGGTGAGCAGTTCGAGCAGCTGGCCGCCAGCATGCTGGAGATGGCACCGCTGGATCTGCGCGCCAATGCCTTGCTGACCAAGCGCAGCGAGCTGCAAAAAGAACTCAAGCAGGCGGGCATCCAGGCCGAGCCCACCCCGTACTCGCCCTGGGGCCTGCGCGTGGCGGACAAGCCTGCGCTGTCGCGCCTGGACGCTTTTGTCAAAGGCCGTGTTGAAGTGCAGGACGAGGGCTCGCAGCTGCTGGCCTTGTTGCTGGATGCCAAGCGCGGCGAGATGGTGACCGACTTCTGCGCCGGCGCTGGTGGCAAGACCCTGGCCATTGGCGCCACGATGCGCAGCACCGGGCGTCTGTACGCTTTTGATGTGTCGGCCCACCGCCTGGAGGCGCTCAAACCGCGCCTGGCCCGCTCGGGCCTGTCCAACGTGCATCCGGCTGCGATTGCGCATGAGCGCGATGAGCGGGTCAAGCGCCTGGCCGGCAAGATGGACCGTGTGCTGGTCGATGCCCCCTGCTCGGGTCTGGGCACCCTGCGCCGCAATCCCGATCTGAAATGGCGCCAGAGCCCCAAGGCGATTGAGGAACTGACGGCCAAGCAGACCGCCATTCTGGCCAGCAGCGCCCGCATGGTGAAATCCGGTGGCCGCCTGGTCTATGCCACCTGCAGCATCCTGCCTGCCGAGAACGAGGCGATTGCCGAAGCCTTTGGCGCCGCCCACCCGGACTTTGTGCCGCTGGACGCCGGCGAGCTGCTGGCAGGCCTGAAGGTCGAGCAAGCCGCCAGCCTCTGCAGCGGTGGCGACAGCGGCAGCTTGTACCTGCGCCTCTGGCCCCACCTGCACCAGACCGATGGTTTCTTTGCCGCCGTCTGGCAGCGCAAGTAACTCAGTCTTTCCAGCCCAGCAGGCCCAGCCAGTTGGCCACACTGCGCCAACCGGCACGCCAGCCCGCATAGGCCTGCACCTGCACCAGCAATTGGGCGGGCTGCAGGCCTTCTGCTTGCAGCCAGTACCAGCCTGCATGCGCGCCATTGCAGTGCGGGGCCTCCTCCGCCACCAGGCGCAGCGCGCTGTGCCAGGGCGAGCTGATCTGCAGCTGCCCGGCACGGCAGTACAGGCTGCTGCCCGCTTCCAGATACAACCATTGGCCCTGGCCTGCACGCAAGGCCAGGCTGCTGCTGTGGCTGCCGGGCTGCGCCGGGGCGCTAGCCTGGGCCTGGATGGCGGCTGTACCTGGCAGGGCGGTGGCGAGGCGGGCGGTGGTGCTGGAGGTGGTCATTTTTGCGCTTTCCTGAGCGTTTCAGAACAGGGCTCTAGCGTAAAAAAACGCCGCCCAACGCAACAGACACAGTCGCGGCCAGGGTCGGGCAGAACAGCGCAAGCACAAAGCAGCTGTTCTGGTTCAAAATCGCAGTTTCTGTATCTGTTCTGTCAGGGTTGAACCTGAGACCATAGCGCTGCTTAGGGAAACCTCGTCTTGGCCACTGCGGTGGCACCGCCACCAGGCGATGGACAGGTTTCCAGAACCAGGAGTCCTGCTGTGCCGCTGTTAGAAGAAAGTCTGTGTGACATCCCCGAAAGCCTCGTGGCGGACGCGGCGGACAGCCCGCCCGCGGACGATGCCTTTCTGTACGAGCGCATTGCGGCGCATTTTGAGCAGGCCATTGCCCAGCAGACTTTGGGCGTGGGCGCACGCATGCCCTCGGTGCGCGATATCCGGCGCCAGCACCATGTGAGCCACAGCACCGCGCTGCAGGTGCTGCGCGTGCTCGAATCGCGCGGCCTGATCGAGGCGCGGCCCCGCGTAGGCTATTTCGTCAGTGATACGGCCTTGCAGATGCCCGCCGCGCGCGAGCCCCAGCAGCTGGGCCCTTTCCCGATGCAGGACCACCGCTTTGAAGGCATTGGCGAGCGCGCGGCCGAGTACCTGAACAAGGCACGCCTCAAGGGGCCGCTGAAGGTGGACCTGGGCAGCGCCATGCCGGCGCCCGAGCTGTTCGACGCCAAACTGCTCAACCAGCTGGCGGTGGCCTTGCTGCGCGAGCAGCCCCAGATCCTCGTGCATGGGCCTTCGGCGCCGTTCACCCATCCGGATTTCCAGGCCTCGATGGCGCGCTATGCGCTGGGCTTTGGCGTGCGCCTGGCGCCGATGGACATTGCGGCCACCTTTGGCAATTCCGAGGCGGTGAACCTGGCGCTGGATGCGCTGACCCAGCCGGGCGATATGGTGGCGATTGAATCGCCCACCTTCTACGGCATCCTGCAGGCCATCGAAGCCAAGAAGCTGCAGGCGCTGGAGATCCCGTCAAGCCCGCACACCGGCATGTCGATCGAGGCGCTGGAACTGGCCTTGCGCACCCATCCCAACCTCAAGGCCGTCGTGGTGGTGCCCCATTTGCAGATGCCCCAGGGCGCCACGATGCCCGACAGCCACAAGAAACGCCTGGTGGCCCTGTGCCGTGAGTACCGGGTGGCCCTGATCGAGGACGATATCTACCGCGAATTTGTCGAATCCGACGAGGTGCTCAAGCCCTGCAAGGCCTGGGACACCGACGGCTCGGTGATCTATTGCTCCTCGCTGTCCAAAAGCTATGCGCCGGGCTTGCGCCTGGGCTGGATGAATGCCGGGCGCTGGCAGGAGCGGGTGCAGATGATCAAGTTCGCACGTTCGCGCAACCTGCCGGTCTGGCCCCAGCTGCTGGGTGCGCGCACGGTGGGGTCGCCATCTTACATGCGGCATCTGGTGCGGCTGCGCCAGCAGCTGCGCGTGCAACGCCAGGCCGCTGCGCAGGCGGTTGCGCGCTATTTTCCGATTGGCACGCGCCTGAGCCTGCCGGCCGGCGGCCTGAGCATCTGGCTGGAACTGCCCGAGCAGATCTCGTCGAGCCGCCTCTACGACGAGGCACTGGCCATCGGCATCCGCGTGGCGCCTGGCGATATGTTCAGCAATACCGGTCACTACGACCACTTTTTGCGCTTGAGCTGCGGCATGCCGTTTACCGAGGTGGTGGACGAGGCCTACCGCAGCCTGGGTCGCATGATGCATGCGCAGCTGGGCCTGCCGCCCAGGGCTTGATGCGGGCTCCGGTCAACGAAAAACCGGACGCAGAAAAACACAAAGGACACCGAGGTGTCCTTTGTGGTGTTTGCATGCCACCAAGTGAATGGTGGCCTACAGGCTGATTACTTCAGCTTCACTTCCTTGTAATCCACATGCTTGCGAGCCTTGGGATCGAACTTCGTGATCAACATCTTTTCAGGCATTGTCTTCTTGTTCTTGGTGGTCGTGTAGAAGTGACCGGTGCCGGCTGTCGATTCCAGCTTGATTTTTTCGCGTCCGCCTTTGGATGCCATGGTGATACTCCTTAAGCTTGGCCACGTGCGCGCAGGTCTGCGAGCACAGAATCAATACCGTTCTTGTCGATCAGACGCAGAGCGGCGCTGGAAACACGCAGGCGAACCCAGCGGTTTTCAGTTTCCACCCAGAAACGGCGGTATTGCAGGTTCGGCAGGAACCGGCGCTTGGTTTTGTTGTTGGCGTGGGAAACGTTGTTTCCCACCATGGGCTTCTTGCCCGTTACTTCGCAAACGCGTGCCATCAGGACACTCCGAAAGTTTTAACAGCTGCTTGCCCTGTCTGCCTCGTCAAAAGCAGCGCGGCTTGCAGCCTCACCTCGCCAATCAAAGGGTGGCGGTAGCCCATGTTCACAGCAGGCCTGCCCCTGGTGCAAGACCCTGGATCAACCTGCCGTAGTTTCCTGTTCACGCGCCGGGGATTGCGAAATAGCAAAAGGCGGCAAGCAGCAAAGCCAAGGATTATAGCCCGAAAGCAAAATTCGGGCTATCCCCACCGCGGGTCGGCTTATTCCTGTTCCAGGAAGCGCTGGGCATCCAGCGCGGCCATGCAGCCCGTGCCCGCGCTGGTAATGGCTTGGCGGTAGATGTGGTCTTGCACGTCGCCGGCGGCAAAGATGCCGGGCACGCTGGTTTGTGTGGCAAAGCCGCCACGGCCCATCTGGGTCACCAGGTAGCCGTTTTCCATCTCCAGCTGGCCTTGGAAGATGTCGGTATTGGGGTGGTGGCCAATGGCGATGAAGCAACCTTGCAGCGCGATGTCTTCGGTGTGGCCGTCTTGCGTGCTCTTGATGCGGATGCCGTTGACGCCCGACTGGTCGCCCAGCACTTCATCGAGGGTGAAGTGGGTCTTGAGCTCGATCTTGCCTTCCTGGACCTTCTCCATCAGCTTGTCGACCAAGATGGGCTCGGCCTTGAACTTGTCGCGGCGGTGCACCAGGGTGACCTTGCTGGCGATGTTGGACAGGTACAGCGCCTCTTCCACGGCGGTGTTGCCACCGCCGATCACGCACACCGGCTGCTCGCGGTAGAAGAAGCCGTCACAGGTGGCGCAGGCCGACACGCCACGGCCCATGAAGGCCTCTTCGGTGGGCAGGCCCAGGTACTTGGCCGATGCGCCGGTGGCGATGATCAGGCTGTCGCAGGTGTAGGTGCCGCTGCCGCCGGTCAATGTGAAAGGGCGCTTGCTGAAATCCACCTTGTCGATGTGGTCGAAGATGATCTGGGTCTTGAAGCGCTCGGCGTGCTCCAGGAAGCGCTGCATCAACGCGGGGCCCTGCACGCCCATCACGTCGGCGGGCCAGTTGTCCACCTCGGTGGTGGTCGTCAGCTGGCCACCCTGGGCCATGCCGGTGATCAGGACCGGGTCGAGGTTGGCGCGCGCTGCATAGATGGCGGCCGTGTAGCCCGCAGGGCCCGAGCCCAGAATCAGTACTTTGGCATGTTGGTGGACGGCAGACATAGAACTCCTATCGCATTCATGGGGGCAGATGCGGGGCATCTGCGAATCATTCAAGGGGGCTGGCTCGCGCGCAGCAAAACATGAAAGAGTATCAAACACTACGGCCCGCCTGTGGATGGCTTGTGTCAATGTCCTTGATTGTTGCAAGTCATCGCAGGCCCGGGGCCGGCTGGCACCCGCACCGCGCAGCAATGACAACAATCGTTGCTTCGTGCTGGCGCAAGGAAGGGATTGTAGGAAGATAGGTAGATTACAAAATGTTGCGTATTGTCTGGTGGCAGGGGTGCAGGGGCAGCGCAGGACAACGTTTTTAGTGCATGAGAGCCATGTTTTTATTGCTTATTTTTGCAAATCTCCAGGCGTTCCCCTTGCGTTGGCGGGTTGACGTCCGCTGCCCTTCCTCCCGCACTTTGTCTGAGCCACCCCGTCGCACCGGGGCATCACCCGGCCCCAGGCGCCTGGCCTGCTATCGAATTTGCAATCCGCTTAAGGTAAGCTCTCGCTCCTAGGTTATGGCTTACTCATCAAAGAAATCAAAGACAGCACCCCAGACCGGCCATTCGCTGGTGATGGGGGTTCGCCGTTTTGGGCACGAGCTGGTGCTGATCGTCAGTTTTTTACTGATGGCGTTTTGCGTCGCGGCCATGGTCAGCTACTCGCCCCAGGACCCGGCCTGGTCCACCTCGGGCACCCAGGTCGCCGGTGACGTCAGCAACTGGATGGGGCGCCTGGGCGCCATCGTGTCTGACGGCGGCTATTTCATGGTCGGTTTCTCGGTCTGGTGGCTGGTGGTGGCTGCGGTGCTGGCCTGGTTCTCGTCGCTGGCCCGTTGGCTGCGCGCCGGCGAGGCTCCGCCCAATGATCCGCGCCCGCTGTGGCTGCGCCGCATGGTGTTCTGGGGTGGCCTCGTGGTGTTGCTGCTGGCCAGTGCGGCGCTGGAGTGGTCGCGCCTCTACCGTTTTGAGCCCATCCTGCCCGGCGCTGCCGGCGGCGTGCTGGGCTTTTTGCTGGGCCCGCTGGCCGAGCGTTGGATGGGCTTTACCGGCTCGGGCATTGTCGGCGTCATGCTGCTGCTGCTGGGCCTGTCCTGGATTCTGGGTTTCTCCTGGGGCCAGATTGCCGAGAAGGTGGGCGCCGGGATCGAGCGCACGTTGCAAAAGCTGATGCTGCGCCGCGAAGCCGCTGCCGACAAGGCTGTCGGCAAGAAGGCAGCGCAGGCGCGTGAGGCCGAGGTCAGCAGCGCAGCCCCCGCTCCAATGGCGTCGCGCATGGAACCCACCGGCGATGGCCTGGACAGCATGCTGCCCGCTGCGCCGCGCAGCGCGGCCGCCGATGCGGGCCTGCACATCGCCCAGCCGCTCAAGCCCCAGGCGCAGCCCAGCGCCCGTGTGGTCAAGGAACGGCAGAAACCGCTGTTCAACGAGCTGCGCGACACCCGCCTGCCCCAGGTGGACCTGCTCGATGCCGCGCCCAAGACGCAGGAGAGCGTCTCCTACGAAACCCTGGAGATGACCAGCCGCCTGATCGAGAAAAAGCTCAAGGACTTTGGCGTCGAGGTGCGTGTGGTCGAGGCCGCACCCGGCCCGGTGATCACCCGCTACGAGATCGAGCCAGCCACCGGCGTCAAGGGCTCGCAGATCGTCAACCTGGCCAAGGACCTGGCGCGTTCGCTGTCCCTGGTATCGATCCGCGTGGTGGAGACCATCCCCGGCAAGACCTATATGGCGCTGGAACTGCCCAATGCCAAGCGCCAGACCATCCGCCTGACCGAAATCCTGGGCTCGCATGAATACCACGACGCCAAGAGCCTGCTGACCATGGGCCTGGGCAAGGACATCATCGGCAAGCCCGTGGTGGCCGACCTGGCCAAGATGCCGCATGTGCTGGTCGCCGGTACCACCGGCTCGGGCAAGTCGGTGGGTATCAATGCGATGATTCTGTCCGTGCTCTACAAGGCCGAGGCCAAGGATGTGCGGCTGATGATGATCGACCCCAAGATGCTGGAAATGTCGGTCTATGAAGGCATTCCGCATCTTCTGTGCCCGGTGGTGACCGACATGAAGCAGGCCGCCAATGGCCTGAACTGGTGCGTGGCCGAGATGGAGCGCCGCTACAAGCTGATGAGCAAGCTGGGCGTGCGCAACCTGGCGGGCTACAACACCAAGATCGACGAGGCCAAGGCACGCGAGGAAAGCATCCCCAACCCGTTCAGCCTGACGCCCGAGTCGCCCGAACCTTTGCAGCGCCTGCCGCATATCGTCGTGGTGATCGACGAGCTGGCCGACCTGATGATGGTCGTCGGCAAGAAGATCGAAGAGCTGATTGCGCGCCTGGCACAAAAGGCGCGCGCCGCCGGTATCCACCTGATCCTGGCCACGCAGCGCCCCAGCGTCGATGTGATCACCGGCCTGATCAAGGCCAATATCCCCTCGCGTATCGCGTTCTCGGTGGGCTCCAAGATCGACAGCCGCACCATCCTGGACCAGATGGGCGCCGAGGCGCTGCTGGGCATGGGTGACATGCTCTACATGGCCAGCGGCACGGGCTTCCCGGTGCGGGTGCACGGCGCCTTTGTGTCCGATGAGGAGGTGCACCGCGTGGTCAGCTACCTCAAGGAGCAGGGCGAGCCCGACTATATCGACGGCGTGCTCGAAGGCGGCACGGGCGACGGTGATTCGGGCTTCGGCGATGACGAAGGCGGCGGCAGTGGCGAGAAGGACCCGATGTACGACCAGGCGGTCGAGATCGTGCTCAAGGACCGCAAGGCCAGCATCTCTTACGTGCAGCGCAAGCTGCGCATCGGCTACAACCGCTCGGCCAACCTGCTCGAAGAGATGGAGCGCGCCGGCCTGGTGAGCGCCTTGACCGGCAGCGGCCAGCGCGAAGTGCTGGTCGCCCACCGCCCTGGCGGTGAAGAATAGCGCCATTGCCGGTAAACATTCGCAAAGCCAAGGCCTTTGCGGCCCCCAGCGGGCACTTGTAGCCCGCTGCCGCACTCCAAACCCCTTGTTGGCCTGAAAGGGCCCATGCATTGGCTTTGTTCGCAAAGCCCGAAAGGATTCACGATGAAACAATGGATCGCAGCAGCCGCACTGGTCAGCCTGGCCGGTTGGGCACAGGCCGATGGCCTGCAAAGCCTCGAAAAGTTCATGACCAGCTCGCAGGCGGGCGAAGCCCAGTTCACGCAGACGGTGACATCGCCTGCCAAACAGGGCCAGGCAGGGCGCGTCAAGACCTCCAGCGGCAGCTTTGCATTCCAGCGGCCGGGCAAGTTCAAGTTCATCTACCAAAAGCCGTTTGACCAGACCATCGTTGCCGATGGCTCGGTACTGACCGTCTATGACGCGGACCTGAACCAGGTCACCCAGCGCCAGCAGAGCAAGGCCCTGGGCCAGACGCCTGCCGCGCTGCTGGCGTCGGCTTCGAGCCTGCAGGCGCTCAAGGCCGAATTCGATGTCAGCAGCCTGCCCGAGGCCGATGGCCAGCAATGGGCCCAGGCCATCCCCAAGAACAAGGACGGCCAGATCAAGCAGGTCAAGGTCGGCTTCAAGGGCGATGAACTGCAGACCCTGGAGATCGAGGACGGCTTTGGCCAGCGCTCGGTGCTGCGCTTTGTCGGCTTCAAGGCCCTGCCTTCGCTGCCGGGCTCGGCGTTCGAGTTTGCGATCCCTTCTGGTGCGGAAGTGATTCGCCAGTAAGCGGTATTCAGCATGGGCTGCACAAGCCGCGCGGCCATAAAAAAAAAGGTGTTCACCATCGCGGTGAACACCTTTTTTGCTGGGCAGCCGCCGCAGTGGACGGCTGTGGCTGTCGTTTACAGCGCCATGTCCGGCACCTTCTTCAGGTCCTTCATGTTTTCATTGGGCTGCACACCGGCTTCGACGCCTTGCAGGCTGGGCGAGGCAATCGCCAGGTTCAGCGCTTGCTCGGTGGCCTGCCATTCCTGCTGCAGCAGCGCAGGGTTCTCGTTGAGCTTGACGCCGTAGCTTGGCACGATCTTGCGGATCTTCTCTTGCCATTCGGCGCTCTTGACCTTCTCGGGGAAGGCCTTTTCCAGCAGGGTCAGCATGATCGCTGGCGAGGTCGAGCCGCCTGGCGAGGCACCCAGCAGCGCGGTCAGCGAACGGTCCTGGGCGACCACCACTTCCGTGCCGAGCTTCAGGATGCCGCCCTTTTCGGGATCGTTCTTGATGATCTGCACGCGCTGGCCGGCTTCCCACAGGCGCCAGTCGGCGTCCTTGGCCTCGGGCATGTAATGGCGCAGCGCGTCCATCTTCTGCTCCTTGTTCAGGCTCAGCTGCTGGGCCAGGTACTTGACCAGTGCAAACTCGTTGACGCCCACTTGCAGCTGCGGAATCACGTTGGCAAAGGTGGTGGCCTTGGCCAGGTCGAAGTAGGAGCCGTTCTTCAGGAACTTGCTCGACCAGGTCGCGAATGGCCCGAACAGCAGCACGCGCTTGCCGTCCAGCACACGGGTGTCCAGGTGGGGCACGGACATCGGAGGCGAGCCGGTGTCGGCCAGGCCATAGACCTTGGCCAGATGGCGCTCGGCAATTGCGGGGTTCTCGGTGACCAGGAATTCGCCGCCAACGGGGAAGCCACCGTAGACCTTGGACTCAGGGATGCCCGACAGCTGCAGCAGCGGCAGGGCTGCGCCGCCGGCGCCGATGAAGATAAAGCGTGCATCCACCGTCTGGATCTTGCTGCTGTCCTTCATGTCAAAGGCAGACACGCGCCAGGAGCCATCGCTGTTGCGCGTGATGGAGCGCACTTCCTGGCCGGTGCTGAGCTTGAAGTTGGGCTTGGACTGCAGGTTCTTGTAGAACTGGCGCGTGATCTCGCCCAGGTTCACGTCGGTGCCCAGTGGCGAGCGGGTGGCGGTCACCACTTCGGCAGGGTCCCGGCCTTCCATCATCAGCGGGATCCATTCCTTGATCTTTTCCGGATCGGTGGAGGATTCCATGCCGGTGAACAGCGGCGAGGCTTCCAGCGCCTTCAGGCGCTTTTGGATGAAGGAGCGGTTTTCTTCACCAAACACCAGGTTCATGTGTGGCGTGGAGTTGATGAACTCGCGCGGATTGCCCAATACGCCCGTGCGCACCTGGTGCGACCAGAATTGGCGCGACACCTGGAAGTTTTCATTAATGTTAATGGCAGAGGAAATCTGCACATTGCCATTTTTATCCATCGGTGTGTAATTGAGCTCGCACAGCGCCGAGTGGCCCGTGCCGGCATTATTCCAGCCGTTGGAGCTTTCTTCGGCGACCTGGTCCAGGCGCTCGAACAATTCATAGGTCCAGCCGGGTTCCAGCTCCTGCAGATAAACACCCAAGGTGGCACTCATGATGCCGCCACCAATCAGCAGTACATCGACCTGGCGGTCCGCTTTTTCTGCACGGTATTGGCTGCCAAAGAAATATTGGTAACCCACCACGCCTGCGCCCACGGCCGCTGCCGAGGCGACAAACTTGCGGCGGGTGAAGCCCTTCTTGGGCGCCTTGGCAGCGGAGGCCGCTTGGGGATTTTCTGTTGGATTCGTCATTGCTGAAACTCCACAAATTTTTGGATTTTGACAGTGTTGTCGTTAAGGACCATGAATAACCATGGTTTAAGCAGGCTCAATGTCTCTCCGATTCTTGGTTGCCTGTTCTGACGGTATTGAGCTGCTTGGCTTAGGCGGTTCTAGATAAGGGTGCCAATGAATATCCGAGGCCGATATTAACGGTGGCTTTGTATATCCATTGGGCAGGAAGTGGTTAATCAGTGATCACGAGCGCACCGGTATTTGGCGGCGTGCCAAAAACCAGTCGGCCAGGCCGGCGCAGACCACGGTGGCAGCAACGGGAGTGACCCAGCCCAGGCCCAGCGCGGCGCCAGGCAGGTGGTCCAGCCAGTCGGGCAGGGCGCCGGTCCATTGCAGCGCCTTGGCGCCGTCGACCAGGCCAAATACCAGGGCCACCAGCATCACCGGGATATAGACCCGTGCCGGCTGCTGCCAGCGCTGCAGCAGGCTGAGCGAGACCAACGCAATCGCCGGTGGGTAGAGGGCGACCAGCACCGGGCCGGCGATCTCGATCAGCTGCGCCAGGCCCTGGTTGGCCACTGCGGCGCTGAAGATGCACAAGGACAGTGCGACGCTGCGGTAGGAGAAGCCGGTCAGTTGGCTGAAAAAGCTGCTGCAGGCGCTGACCAGGCCTACGCCGGTGGTCAGGCAGGCCAGCAGGATCACGACGGCAATCAGCCAGATGCCGGCACTGCCAAAGCGGTGCTGCACAAAGGCGGTGAGGATCTGCACGCCGGTGACGGTGTTCTGCGCCAGCTCGCCACTGGTGGCGCCCAGGTAGCACAGCGATATGTAGACCAGGCTCAGGCACAGGGCTGCAATCAGCCCGGCATAGATGGCGTAGCGGGTCTGTTGGCGGGAGTCGACTACGCCGGCGCTCTTGATCGCGTTGACGATGACAATGCCGAACACCAGCGAAGCGAGGGCGTCCATGGTCTGGTAGCCCTGCACAAAGCCTTGGGCAAAGGCGGCCACTTGGGTGCTGTAGTCGGGGCTGGCCGTGCTGTAGCCACCCACGGGTGCCAGCACCGCCATGCCGCCCAGCGCCAGCAGCGCGGCAATCAGCAGCGGGGTGATGAGCTTGCCCAGCGTGTCCATCAGCTTGCCGGGGAACAGCGACAGCAGCAGCACCAACGAGAAATAGACAATGCTGAACACCAGCAGCGCAATCGAGGTATTGCCGACAAAGGGCGCAATGCCCATCTCGAACGAGACGGTGGCGGTGCGCGGCGTGGCAAAGAAGGGGCCGATCGTCAAATAGATCGTCGTGGCCAGCACCAGGCCGGCGATGCGGCCAATGGGTTGGGTCAGCTGGTCCAGCCCACCGCCCACGCGGGCCAGTGCCACCACACCCAGCAGCGGCAGACCCACGCCCGTCAGCAGGAAGCCGGTCGTCGCGCCCAGCAGGTTCTCTCCTGCAGACAGGCCGACCAGTGGCGGGAAAATGATGTTTCCGGCCCCCAGGAACAGGGCAAAGGTCATGAAGCCGAGGGCGATAATGTCCCTGGTTTTCAGTGATTTCATAATGGCTCTTGGTTCTTGCTGGTTAGCGCCCACTTAAGGAGGCTGTACCCAGCGAATGGAGTCGCGGAGACGGGCATCAGAAAAGGATGGCACCACAGGGGGCGCTGCTACCAGGCGCTGAGCCTGCCTGCATGGCGCAAACGCTGCCTGCATGGCGGCCATGCCAGGGGCATGTCAAGCGGGCTGGCCCTTGACAAGCAGGGCCGCTGGCATCTGATACAAATTGAATCCGTATAAACCCTTATTTTCTGCGAAAAGTCGTGACCCAGATCATCAAAGGCATATTCATCCCGGGGATAACCTGCCGCATGTTGCATAAAAGTAGTAAGCACCTGCCCCGCCCAGAGGCGCGGCCAACGGAGGCCATCGTTTGGGTGGGTCGTCTGGCAGGGGGGCGGCATGGCTGATCTGTTTAGCCAGGAACCGGCCGCTCCGCTGGCCGAGGCGCTGCGCCCCAAGACCCTGGATGAGGTGGTCGGTCAGTCCCACTTGCTGGGAGAAGGCAAGCCCCTGCGCCTGGCTTTCCAGTCCGGCAAACCCCATTCGATGATCTTCTGGGGCCCGCCCGGTGTCGGCAAGACCACGCTGGCGCGGCTGACCGCCACCGCTTTCAAGTGCGAGTTCATTGCGCTGTCTGCCGTGTTCTCCGGGGTCAAGGACATCCGCGCGGCGATGGAGCAAGCCCAGCAGAACCTGGCGATGGGCAAGCACACGATTTTGTTTGTCGATGAAATCCACCGCTTCAACAAATCGCAGCAAGACGCCTTGCTGCCCTATGCCGAAAGCGGCCTGGTCACCTTCATTGGCGCGACGACGGAGAACCCCTCGTTCGAGGTGAACTCGGCCTTGCTGTCGCGCGCCCAGGTCTATGTGCTCAAGTCGCTCACCGACGAAGAGCTGCGCCTGCTCTTGAAGCGTGCCCAGGAGATCGCACTGGGCCATCTCGACTTTGACGACCTGGCCACCGACACCATCGTTGGCTATGCAGATGGCGATGCCCGGCGCTTTTTAAACCTGCTCGAACAGACCAGCACGGCAGCGCAGGCTTCGGGCATCACCACGATCACGGCAGACTTCCTGCAGAACGCGCTGACCTTGAACAGCCGCCGTTTTGACAAGGGCGGCGACAACTTCTACGACCAGATATCCGCGTTGCACAAGTCGGTGCGCGGCTCGCACCCGGATGCCGCGCTTTACTGGCTCACCCGCATGCTTGACGGCGGCGCCGATGCGCGCTACCTGTCCCGGCGCATTGTGCGCATGGCCTGGGAAGACATTGGCCTGGCGGACCCGCGCGCGATGCAGATCGCCAACGATGCCGCGCTGACCTATGAGCGCCTGGGCAGCCCCGAGGGCGAGCTGGCCCTGGGCCAGGCCGTCATCTACCTGGCCGTGGCTGCCAAGAGCAATGCTGGCTACAACGCCTACAACCAGGCCAAGGCCTTTGTGAAGCAGGACAAGAGCCGCGAAGTGCCGGTGCATTTGCGCAACGCCCCCACCAAGCTGATGAAGGAGCTGGGCTATGGGCATGAATACCGCTACGCGCATGACGAACCGAATGCCTACGCAGCGGGAGAAACCTATCTCCCAGAAGGGATAGAGCCTCCCGGCTGGTACCAGCCCGTGCCCCGGGGCCTGGAGCTGAAGATTGGCGAAAAGCTGGCGCAGCTCAAGCGCTGGGATGACGAGGCGGGGCAAGACTGAGCGCCTGCTTTTTCCTTCCTATTCAAGGGTTTCCTGAGAGATTCAGGCTGAGGAAGAGGGGGGTAGCTGGCGCCCCCTTGCATGATTTCCTCCACGCGCTCTATTAGTTGCGCATGAAACCGGTACCACATCTTGGCGAAACGCATATTGCGCTGGATGAAGTGTGAGTAAAACACCGGGATACAACTGAGCGCCCCGGCAGAGGTCGTACAAGTTGTCGAAAATTTGTCTCAGATGCGACAAAAGACTCTAGCGAGCATGGCGGGCATGCGCGGGAGTCGTACGACAACAAAGGTCTCTCACGATGCGATTTTGCAAGTCAAAGTCGGGCGTCTCCTTGTCCAGGAGTGCCTTCGGCTTGGTGTTTTCTGTGTGGGCGGGCATGCACGCCGTTCAGGCCCAGACGGCAGCGCCCGCGCAGCCAGCAGCCGCTTCGGCGCCTGCAGCGGCCACGGCCACGGCCTCGGCCTCGGCCTCGGCCGATGCGCTGTTGGTGGAAAAGGGCCGCAAGCTGGCCGTAGCCGCGGACTGCGCCGCCTGCCACACGGCACCCAAGGGAGGCGCCAGCTTTGCCGGTGGCTACCCCCTGGGCTCCCCGCTGGGCACCATCTATGCCACCAATATCACCCCGTCCAACACGGCCGGCATTGGCAGCTACAGCCTGGAAGATTTCAGCCGCGCGCTGCGCCAGGGCGTACGCAAGGACGGGGCCCATCTCTACCCGGCCATGCCCTACACGGCCTATGCCCAGATCACCGATGAAGACACCGAGGCGCTCTACGCCTACTTCATGCATGGCGTCAAACCGGTGGACCAGGCCGCGCCGCAAACGGCCCTGCCTTTCCCCTTCAACATCCGCATGTCGATGGCCGTGTGGAATGCGCTCTACCTGAAGGACCAGCGCTTCAAGCCCGATGCCAGCAAGCCGCCGGAGTGGAACCACGGCGCCTACCTGGTCGATGCGCTGGCCCACTGCAGCACCTGCCACACCCCGCGCAACGCCATGATGGCCGAAGACAGCAGCCGCTACCTGGGTGGCGGCTCGCTGGGCGCCTGGTATGCGCCCAACATCACCTCGGATGCCATCAATGGCATCGGCGGCTGGACCGAGGCCGAGCTGGTGCAGTACCTCAAGACTGGCCGCGTGCCCGGCAAGGCCCAGGCCGCAGGCCCGATGGCCGAAGCCATCGAGCACAGCCTGCAGCACCTGCCTGACAGCGATATCCAGGCCATTGCCTCCTACCTCAAGCAGACCGCTGCAGTGGCGGGTGGCGAGACCCAGCCGCGCTACAGCTATGGCAAGGCCAGCCTGCAGTCGGAAGACACGCAGCGCGGTCTGGTCGACGGTGCCGATGCCGGCTGGAAGGTGTTCAGCGGCAGCTGCGCCCACTGCCACCAGGCCAATGCCACCGGCACGGCCAATGGCGAATACCCCTCGCTGTTCCACAACAGCGTGACCGGTGCCGACCGCGCCGACAACCTGGTCGCCACCATCCTGCACGGCGTGGACCGCACGGTGCAGGGGCGCGCCCATTTCATGCCTGCGTTTGGCGATGCCGCGTCCTTCACCGACCGCTTGAGCGACCAGGAGATCGCCGACGTCAGCAACTATGTGCTCACGCAGTACGGCAATGCGGCCGTCAAGGTGCAGGCCGCCGATGTGGCTGCCGTGCGCGCCGGTGGCAAGCCGCCGCTGATTGCGCAGCTGCCCGGCCTCATCGTGCCGGCTGCCGTGGTGCTGCTGGTCTTGGTGCTGGCCTTCATCGTGATCCGTCAACGCCGCAAGGCTGCCACTTCGTCTGGAGTCTGACCCGCATGACCTCGTCCTCTTTCCCCAAATCCGCGGTGCTCTGCGCCAAGCCTCTGGCGCCCGCGCTGATCTCCCGCCGCAGCCTGCTGGGCGCTGCGGCGGCCACCGGTGTGGCGCTTGCTGCCGGCGGCTTTGCCGTGCTGGGCTCCAGCAATGCCTTTGCCGCCAGCGTGGCGGCCGATGATTTCCTGCGCCTGTCGGAGTTTGTCACCGGCGGCAGCCCGCTGTCGGCCGGCCTGGCCACGCGCTACCTGGCGGCGCTCACCAAGAGCGATGCCAGCTTTGCCGCCGCTGCACAAGCGCTGCACCAGCATGTGGCCAGCCAGAAGATCAGCCATGTCGATGACCTGCTCGCCGCGCCCGATCTGGACCCGGCACTGCGCGCCACCGCGACCCAGATCGTCTCGGCCTGGTACCTGGGCGTTGTCGGCGAAGACGCTGACGCCGTGCTGATCAGCTATGCCAATGCGCTGATGTACCGCCCCACGGCCGGCATTCTCGATATTCCTACCTACGGCAGTGGCCCTGATTCCTGGGGCGAGAAGCCCGTCGTGCCTTCCAGCCTCAACAAGAAGAGCCCACAAGCATGAGCAGCAACCAAACGCAATACGACGCCGACCTGATCGTCATCGGCTCCGGGGTCATGGGCGGCATCATCGGTGCCAAGCTGGCGCAGGCTGGCAAGTCCGTCATCATCCTGGAAGCCGGCCCGCGCGTGCGCCGTGCCGACATCGTCGAGACCTTCCGCAATGCGCCGATCAAGCTCTCGCTGGCCAATATGAAGCTGCAGGGCGCCGGCTCGCCGTTCCCCAATCCGCCGCACATCCCGTCGACCTATGGCGACTATCTGCAGCAGACCGGCCCGGTGAAATACCCCACCAAGTACCTGCGCGTGGTGGGCGGCACCACCTGGCACTTTGGCTCGGCGCTGTGGCGCATGATCCCCAATGACTTCAAGCTGCAGACCCTGTACGGCCGTGGCCGTGACTGGCCGATTGGCTATGACGAGCTCGAACCCTACTACTGCGAGGCTGAGGCCGAACTGGGCGTGACCGGCTACGACGGCCAGGACGAGAGCGGCCATGGCGGCGAGGCGCATCCGCCGCGCTCCAAGCCCTTCCCGATGAAGGGCTTCAATGTGCCTTACTTCATGCAGCGCATGGACGAGATGCTCAAGCCCGGTGGCTACAACCCGGTGCTGGAGCCCCATGGCCGCGCCAGCCGCCCCTACGGCAACCGCCCGGTCTGCGCCGGCAACAACAACTGCAACCCGGTCTGCCCCATCGGCGCCAAGTACGACGGCTCCATGCATATCGATGTGGCCGAGCGCGCAGGCGCCAAGCTGCTCGACAACGCCGTGGTCTACAAGATCGAGGCCGGTGACGACGGCAAGATCACGGCCGTGCACTACAAGAAGCCCGATGGCACATCGCACCGCCTGACCGCGCGCCACTTTGTGCTGGCCGCCTATGGCATCGAAAGCCCCAAGCTGCTCCTGATGTCCACCTCGGAAAAATACCCGAACGGCATTGCCAACTCCTCCGACCAGGTGGGCCGCAACCTGATGGGCCACACCGGTATCAGCATGAACATCATGATGAACGAGGATGTCTGGCCGGGCCAGGGCCCGACCGAGCTGCTGGTCTACCTGAACTACCGCGATGGCGCCTTCCGCAAGGACATCCCCAGCTACAAGACCAAGTTCCGCAACACGGTGACCACCTCGCAGATTGCCTCCAGCCTGATCGCCAAGGGCGTGCTGGGTAGCAAGCTGGACGAGGAAATCCGCCGCCAGTCGGCCCGCTCGCTCAACGTCGCGGTGGACTTCGAGACCGAGGCCTTGCCGCAAAACCGCGTGGTGCCCAGCAAGACCAAGACCGATGCGATCGGCATCCCCGTGCCCGAGATCTACTACAGCGTCAACGACTACTGGAACGCTGGCCGCGACTTCGCGGTCAAGGACCTGCAGCGCATGGCCGGTCTGCTCAATGCCGATGTGCTGAAGATGGACACCAACCACCAGGACCGCCAGCACATCATGGGCACCACCATCATGGGCGACGACCCGAGCAACTCCGTGGTGGACCGCGACTGCCGCACCCATGACCATCCCAACCTGTTCATCGCCGGTACCAGCGTGATGCCCTCGGCATCCTGCATGAACCCGACCCTGACCGGTGCGGCCTTGAGCGTGCGTATCGCGCACCAATTGCTGAAAGAAATCTAAGAGCCGCTAACACAACCCTTGATACGTCGTTGCCTCGCCGGCCGCGCCAAGCCTTGTCGTACTCCTGTACTGCCTGCGGCTTGACGCCTAGTCTCAACCGCAAACCTTCGGTTTGCTGGGTCGTGTTAGCGGCTCTAAGCAGACCGGCCTCAGCGGCGTTCAGCGCTGAGGCCAGCATTCCCCTCGGATAAGCCCCGAGCAGGACAATACCGGCCATGATCGTCCGTCCTCCCTTGCATTGGCTGCGCATGCTGTTTGTGTGGCGCGGCTCCATCCTGCCGGCGATTACGCCGCAGCTGATCATCATCACCATCCTCGCGGTGGTGGCCACGATGCTGCACGGCTCCATCCTGAGCTGGAAGGTGCCGCTGAACTTTGTGCCGTTCTCGCTGATCGGCCTGACCCTGGCGATCTTTCTGGGCTTCCGCAACAGCACCTCGTATGCGCGCTTCTGGGAGGCGCGCACGCTCTGGGGTGTGTTCCTGGTCGAGAGCCGGCACCTGGCCGCCCAGGCGCTGAGCCTGACCCAGGACCGCGCACAGACGCGCGTGCTGGTGCTGCGCCTCTGCGCCTTTGCCTATGCGCTCAAGCACCAGCTGCGTGGCAGCGATGCGCGTGCGGATTTGGCGCTGTTCCTGCCGCCGGTTGAGGTGCAGCAGATCAGCGAGGCGCGCTTTCCGGGCGCGATGGCCATGCTGCTGGTGCAGCGCTGGGTGGGTGAGCAATGCCAGCAAGGCCGCATTGCAGCGCCCGTGGTGCCCGTGTTCGAACAAGCGCTGGCGCGGCTGGGCAGTGCGCTGGGAGGCTGCGAGCGCATTGCCAGCACGCCCATTCCGTTCACCTATTCGGTGATCCTGCACCGCAGCATTTACATCTACTGCTTTTTGCTGCCCTTTGGCCTGCTGGACTCCATCGGCACGATGACGCCAGTGATCGTCTGCTTTGTCGCCTACACCTTCTTTGCGCTGGAGGCGCTGGGCGCCGAGCTGGAGCACCCCTTTGGCATGGAAGCCAATGACCTGGCACTCGATGCGATGGTCTACGGCATTGAGTCCTCGGTGCTGGAGATGCTGGGCGAGGCACCGTTGGTTAAGGCGCCCCAGGTGCGCGATTTTGTACTGCACTGAAGACCAGGCTGGCGCGCAGTCCTGGGCCCTCTGAGCGCGGCGCCAGCTGAAACCGCGCCTGCTGCAGATGGGCCAGCTTGGCCACAATCGCCAGGCCCAGGCCGGCGCCCTGGCCCAATGACTGGCCGCTGGGCCCTTGCTGCCAGCGCTGCATCGCGGCCTGGCATTGGTCCTCGCTCATGCCCGGGCCATCGTCGATGACGGCCAGCTCAACGCTGCCGCCATCGTCTGCGGCCTGCAAGGCCACGGTGACCGATTGCCCGCCGTAGCGCAGCGCATTGAGGATCAGGTTGTCCAGCATGGCCGCGAGCAGGTTGGCATCGGCGGCGATGCGCAGCTGCTCGGCCTCGGCCGTGTCCAGGCCCTCGGCACCCAGGTCGATCCGGGCGCGGCTGGCGGCATCCCAGTGGCGCAGCACCGCCTGTTGCACCTGCTCGGCAGCGGCCACCGGCGCCAGTTGCACGGCACTGGCCTCGTCACTCAGCGCCAATAGCAGCAGCTGGTCCACCAGATGGCTGGCACGCGCCACGCTGTCGGAGATGCGCTGCAGTTGCTGCTGCAGCACCGCAGGGTCGGCATGGCCCAGGCCATAGTCAGCCAGCGCCTTGATGCCCGCCAGCGGTGTGCGCACCTCATGCGCCACATTGCCGGCAAACTCGCGCTGGGCCTCGACGTTGTCGGCAATGCGGGCGAGCAGCGCATTGGTGGTCTGGCGCAGCTGCTCGATCTCGCGCGTGGTGGCTGGCGCGCTGGGTGGGATGGGCGCCAGGTCCCGCGCATCGCGCCGCGACAGCGACCGTTGCAGCGCGGCCAGCGGTGCCATGTCCTGGCCAATGCGGTGGTGCAGCCACCAGAGCAGCAGCACCAGCAAGGTCAGCTGCGGGATCGCGGCATAGAGGAACAAATGTTGGATCAGGCTGTCGCGCACCCGCGTGGTGTGCATCATCACGATGCTGAGCTGCTGCTCGCCCACCGCGCTGCGCAGCGCCACCGCCCGCACCAGCTGGCCGTTGTAGAGGGTTTCGCGGTAGCTCACCGGCTCGCTCTCGTTCCAGGGCAGCAGTGGCAGCGGCTCGCCAGCCAGCTGGCTGCCATCGCTGCGGTAGACGGCGTAGTACACATACTCGGCCTGGTCGAAGAGGGCGGCCTTGAGCTCGCTGTCGGTCAGCTGCAGGGCCACCTGGCCCTCGTCATCGGCGCGCAGGTGCGAGGCAATCGCATAGGCATCGTCGAGCAGCGCGCGGTCGAAGGCGCTTTGGGTGAAATGGTTGGCTAGCGCCATCATGAACACGGTGCCCAGCAGCCAGGTCCAGACCAGCGGCGAGCGCACATGGCGCAGCACGCGCATGCGCAGCGAGGGCAGCGGGCTGGGGCGGTTGGTGGTGGATGTGGTGGTGGCGGTGGTGCTCATGCGGCATCGCCGCTGTCGGCCTCGATCAGGTAGCCAATGCCGCGCAGGGTGCGGATGGCTGCGCCGCTGTGCTGCAGCTTTTTGCGCAGCCGCGAGATAAAGGCTTCGAGCGCGTTGTCGCCCAGCGCATCGTCATAGCCCGAGAGCTTGTCCGACAGGCTGCGCTTGCTCACCGCGCGGCCGGGTGGGCTCATCAGCTCCCACAGCACTTCAAACTCGCGCGCCGGCAGGTCCAGCGGCTGCATGCCGACGCGAAAGCGCCGGTTGTTGCGCTCCAGGCTGAGCTGGCCCACGGTCGATACATCCTGGGTGCCAATCGCGCGGCGCACCAGGGCGCGCAGCCGGGCCTCGACCTCGGCCAGTTCAAAGGGCTTGCCCAGGTAGTCGTCGGCGCCGCTGTCCAGGCCGGCGATGCGGTCCGGGGTCTGGTTGCGGGCGGTGAGTACCAGCACGGGCGTGTTGTCGCCACGGCGCCGCGCCTGCTGCAGCAGCGCCAGGCCGCTGCCCATCGCACTGCCGCGCACGGCGCTGCAGGGCAGGTTCAGGTCGAGCAGGATGGCATCAAAGCGCTGCACCCGCCACCAGTGCTCCGCCGCACCCAGGTCGGCCGCCTGGTCCACATGGTGGCCCGCATCGCGCAGGCTGCTGACCACCACATCGCGCAGCACGGCATCGTCTTCAATCACAAGAATTCGCATGGCCCAAGCCTAGCAAAAGCACAACACAGCAGCCAGAAAAAAGCCTGTTCAGGCCAGGTGGCGAGAACAGGCGCACTGGAGTGAAACGGGGTCAGGACGATGCCGTAGCGGGCACCGCGCTCTCTTGCGCATGGGCAAAGGCCCGGGCTTCCTTGCGCGATTTGCGCACGCCCGACCAGATGGCCCAGAGCAGGATCGCACCGGTCAGCGCCAGCAGGGAGGCGCTGATGGGCCGGTTGAAGAACACCGTGGCATCGCCCCGCGACAGCAGCATCGCGCGGCGCAGGTTTTCTTCCAGCATCGGCCCCAGGATGTAGCCCAGCAGCAGAGGTGCCGCCTCAAAGCGCAGCACCATCAGCACATAGCCGATGACGCCGAGCACGGCCACCATGTAGATGTCGAACAGGTTGTTGTTGACGCTGTAGACGCCGAGCGCGACAAACACCAGGATCGCCGGGTACATCCAGGCAAAGGGAATGCGCAGCAGCGCGACCCACAGCCCGATGGTGGGCAGGTTCAGAATCACCAGGAAGATATTGCCGATCGCAAAGCTGACGATCAGCCCCCAGAACAGCTCGGGCTGCTCGGTCATCAACATCGGGCCGGGCTGGATACCGTGGATGATCAGCGCGCCCAGCATCACGGCCATCACCGCATCGCCCGGGATACCGATGGACAGCGAAGGCACAAAGGCAGTTTGCGCAGCGGCATTGTTGGCCGATTCGGGCGCGGTGATGCCTTCGATGGCGCCATGGCCAAAGCGGCTCGGGTCCTTGGCCACACGCTTTTCAATCGCGTAGGACATGAAGGACGCAATCGATGGTCCTACGCCCGGCAGCGCGCCGAGGAAGGAGCCCAGCGCCGAGCCACGCAGCATCGGCTTGATGGTGTCGCGGAATTCCTGGCGCTCAGGCACCATCGAGCGCAGGGTGACCTTGTCGGGCTTCTGGTTGGCATCGGCCAGGTTGATGCAGCGGATCACTTCTGCCACGCCAAACAGGCCCATCGCCAGTGCCACCAGGTTGACGCCGTCCATCAGCTCGGGGATGTCGAAGGAGTAGCGCGCGACGCCCGAGTTCACATCGGTGCCGATCATGCCCAGCAGCAGGCCGAAGACCACCATGCACAGGCCCTTGGTGGCCGAGCCGGCGCTCATCGACGAGGCGGCCACCAGGCCCAGCAGCATCATCGAGAAGAACTCGGTGGGGCCGAACTGCAGGCCGATCTTGGAGATCGCAGGCGAGAACAGCACCAGCAGGATCAGGCCCGACATGGCGCCGACCAGCGAGGCAATCGTGGTGACAAAAAGCGCCACCCCGGCCTTGCCTTTGCGCGCCATCGGGTAGCCGTCCAGACAGGTCACCGCTGAGGACGGTGAGCCCGGCAGGTTCAGCAGGATGGAGGCGGTGGAGCCGCCGTACTGCGCGCCGTAGTAGACGCCGGCCAGCATGATGATGGCCGCCGTGGGCGACATATGGTAGGTAAAGGGCAGCAGCAGCGAGATGGCGGCCAGCGCACCGATGCCGGGCAGCACGCCGACGACGGTGCCCAAAAATACGCCCAGGAAGCAGTACCAGAGCGTCGAGGGATCGGCCACCACATTGAGGCCCATCCAGAGGTTTCCAAGCAAATCCATAGAGATCCTTTGTCAGTGCCGGGCTCAGGGCCAGATGGGCAAGGTCATGCGTAGACCAATGGGAAAGATGACCGTGGTCAGCGCAGCGACGGCCAGGCTGACCAGCAGGCGCGTGCGCAGGCTCATCTTGGTGGCGATCAGCGCGACCAGGCTGGCGGCCAGCGCGGCCAGGGCCACGCCCAGCGGGTAGAGCAGCAGTGCAAAGGCCAGCAGGCTGGCCACGGACCAGAACAGGTTGCCCCACTGCAGCACGATGGGGCTGCCCTGGCGCCACCAGGCGGGTATCGCCAGCAGCAGGCCCAGGCCAAACAGCAGCCAGCCCAGTACGACGGGGAAGTAGCCCGGCCCCATGCGGTCTGCACTGCCAAAGTTGTATTCGCGCCCATAGAGCGCAAAGAACAGGCCTGCTGCTGACATCAGCAGGCCGCCGACGATGTCATGGATGTCTCTTGTCATTTTCATTCGGTTCAATCCTGTGTGGTTCCATGCCCGCGCGCATCTGGGCCAGGATGGGCACGCACGCAGGCGCCGCCACCTTAAGGGCGCTTACCTGACGGGAACCTGATTGCAGTGCGCAAGTCGCGCTCGCAGGCGTGCTGCGGGCGACTCGGTGTTGGAGTGCGAATGAAGGGAGGGCAGCGCCGATCAGCCCAGCGCAGGCAGGCTGCCGGCCTTTTGTGATTGCTCCAGCAGAAAGCTGATCATCGTGCGCACCGCCTTGGTCTGGTGGCGGTTGGGCATCCACAGCAGGTACATGTGGTTGCCGAAAATGCTCAGGCGCCAGTCGCGCAAAGTGGTGACGACCTCGCCGCGCTCGACCTCGGCGCGGATGACATAGTCCGGCACGATGCCCACACCCAGGCCGGCCATGATGCCCTGGCGCAGAAACGGAAAATGCTCGGAGATGAGGCTGGGCTCCAGCCGGATCTCCTTGCGCACATCGCCCTGGTAGGCGCGCACCAGCAGCTGCTTGCCGACCACGCCGCTGGTGATCAGCGGCACATGGCGCAGGTCCTCGGGCTGCTGGGGCAGCATGTTCTGGCCCGCATAGTCGATGCTGGCGCAGGCCACATAGTTCATCTCGCCCATGTGGCGGGCCACCAGGTTGTCGGGCGGCGTGGGCAGCACGCGGATGGCAATGTCCACTTCGTCGCGCACCAGGTTGTCGACCCGGTTCTCAAAGATCACATCCAGCACGATGTCGGGGTAGAGGCGCTTGAAGGCGATCAGCCAGTCGCTCATCACCAGCTGGCCATAGCCGCTGGGCACCGCCAGCCCGACCCGGCCCTGCAGGCCCTTGCCCAGGCTGCGGATGGTTTCGCTGGCGGCGGCCAGCTCGTTGCGGATGCTGCGGCCATGCTCATACAGGCGCAGGCCCACCTCGGTCGGTTCGACCCGGCGCGTGGTGCGGCGCACCAGCTGCACGCCCACTGATTTTTCCAATTGCGCCAGGTGGTAGCTGACATTGGCGCGGCTCATCTTGAGTTTGGCGGCGGCGCGGCTGAGGTTGCCGGAATCGATGATTTCCACCAGCAAGGTGAGGGCGTTGTGGTCCATGGGATGCGATTGTCTAAATTCCTTTGACAGTCTGTCAATCCTCTATGTGATTGTCAAATAAGCTTAGTTGCATTGACAATGGTTCGCAACAAGCTTTCGATTGATCTACCAGGAGACATGCATGAGCGCTGAAAACGCCGCTGTAGTGAACATTGCCCGCGAAGGGCAGGTGTTGGTCGTCACCATCCAGAACCCCCCCGTCAACGCCTTGAGCCAGGCCGTGCGCCAAGGCCTGGCCGATGCCGTGGCCCAGGCGCGCAGCGATGCGCAGGTCCAGGCCATCTTGCTGGTGGGCAGCGGCAAGGCCTTTATCGCCGGTGCCGATATCCGTGAGTTCGGCAAGCCCGCGATGCCGCCCAGCCTGCCCGATGTGCTGGTGCAGCTGGAAAACAGCGACAAGATCGTCGTGGCCGCCATCCATGGCCCGGCGCTGGGCGGTGGCCTGGAAGTGGCACTGTCCTGCCACTACCGCCTGGCCGTCTCTGGCGCCAAGCTGGGCCTGCCCGAAGTGCAACTGGGCCTGCTGCCCGGCGCCGGTGGCACGCAGCGCACCCCCCGCCTGATTGGCGTCAAGGCCGCGCTGGACCTGATGCTCTCGGGCCGCCATGCCAGTGCCGAAGAAGCGCTGGCCATGGGCCTGGTCGACAAAGTCGAGCCCGCTGGCAGCGATGCCCGCACGGCTGGCCTGGCCTATGCCAACGCACTGCTGGCGCAGAACGCCCCGGTGCGCCGCACCCGCGAAGCCACGGCCCTGGCCGACAAGGCCGCGTCGCAGGCCGAGTTGGACACCGCCAAGGCCGAGTCCGCCAAGAAAAGCCGGGGCCTGTTCTCGCCCGGCAAGATCATCGAATGCGTGCAAGGCGCGCTGGACCTGCCGTTTGAGCAGGGCATGCAAAACGAGCGCAAGCTGTTTGTGCAGTGCCTGGAGAGCCCGCAGCGCGCCGGCTTGATCCATGCCTTCTTTGCCGAGCGTGAAACCGCCAAGATCCCCGAAGCCAAGGCCGCTGCACCGCGCGCCCTGAACAGCATCGGCGTGGTGGGTGGTGGCACCATGGGCGCCGGCATCACCGTGGCGGCGCTGGATGCCGGCCTGCCGGTGGTGATGGTCGAGCGCGATGCGGAATCCATCGCCCGGGGCCGCGCCAATGTGGAAAAGGTCTACGACGGCCTGATCGCCAAGGGCCGCATGACGGCCGAGAAAAAGGCCGCCATCATGGCGCGCTACAGCGGCAGCACCGACTACGCCGCGCTCGCCCAGGTGGACCTGGTGATCGAGGCCGTGTTTGAAGAGATGGGCGTCAAGAAGGCCGTGTTTGCCGAGCTGGACAAGGTCTGCAAGCCCGGCGCCGTGATTGCCACCAACACCTCCTACCTGGATATCGATGCGATTGCCGCGAGCATCTCGCGTCCGCAGGACGTCATCGGTCTGCACTTCTTCAGCCCCGCCAACATCATGAAGCTGCTGGAGATCGTGGTGCCCGCCAAGGTGAGCGCCGATGTGGTGGCCACCGCTTTCGAGCTGGCCCGCCGTATGAAGAAGGTGCCCGTGCGCGCTGGTGTCTGCGATGGCTTTATCGGCAACCGCATTCTGGCCGTGTACCGCGAGGCCGCCAACTACCTGCTCGAAGACGGCGCCTCGCCCTACCAGATCGACGAGGCAGTGCGCGAGTTTGGCTACCCGATGGGCCCCTTCCAGGTCGCCGACCTGGCCGGTGGCGACATTGGCTGGGCCACGCGCAAGCGCAAGGCCGCCACGCGCGACCCCAAGGCCCGCTATGTGCAGATTGCCGACCGCATTGCCGAAAAGGGCTGGTTCGGCCAGAAGACCCAGCGCGGCTACTACCTGTACCCGCAAGGCGCACGCGTGGGCGAGCAAGACCCCGAAGTGCTGGCGATTGTGGATGCCGAGCGCCAGCGCGCCGGTGTCACACCGCGCAGCTTCAGCAATGCCGAGATCATGCGCCGCTACATGGCCGCGATGGTCAACGAAGGCGCCAATGTGGTGCGCGAAGGCATTGCGCTGCGTCCGCTGGATGTGGATGTGACCTTCCTCTACGGCTACGGCTTCCCGCGCTTCCGGGGCGGCCCGATGAAGTGGGCCGACATGGTGGGCCTGGACAAGATCCTGGCCGATATCCGCGAGTTCGCCAAGGAAGACGCGCTGTTCTGGACGCCATCGCCGCTCTTGGTGGAGCTGGTGGAGAAGGGCGAGAACTTCGAGAGCCTGAACAAGGCAGCCTGACGCAGAGTCAGGCTTGAGACAACCCCTGGCTTCCATGTAGGCGAAGCCCGGGTTGCACTTTCAAAAATGGCGGTTAGCGCTTGGGTGACAAGCGCAGCCGGCCCCAAAAATCACAATCAACGGTCGCTCAGACCCAAGGAGACATGCATGCGTGAAGCCGTCATCGTTTCGACAGCGCGTACGCCGCTGGCCAAATCCCACCGTGGGGAGTTCAATGTCACGCCCGGTGCGCAGCTGGCGGCCTTTTCCATCAGCGCAGCGGTGCAGCGCGCCGGCATCGACCCGGCGCTGATCGAAGATGTGGTGCTGGGCTGCGGCTACCCCGAGGGGACGACTGGTCGCAATATCGGCCGCCAGGCGGCTGTGCGTGCCGGCCTGCCCATCAGCGTGGGTGGCACCGTGGTCAACCGCTTCTGCGCCTCGGGCCTGCAGGCGATTGCCTTTGCGGCGGGCCGCATCATTGTCGATGGCGCACCGGCGATGGTGGCTGGCGGTGTCGAGAGCATCTCGCTGATCCGGTCGAGCAACACCAACCCCTCGGATGCTGATCCCTGGCTGGTGGAGCACAAGCCCGACCTGTTCATGGCCATGATCGATACCGCCGATGTGGTGGCCAAGCGCTACGGCATCAGCCGCGAGGACCAGGACGCCTTCTCGCTGCAAAGCCAGCAGCGCACTGCTGCGGCGCAGGCCAATGGCACCTTCGACAACGAGATCGTGCCCTGCGCCACGCGCATGGCCGAGAAGAACAAGGAAACCGGTGAGGTCAGATACAAGGACGTCACCGCGACGATGGACAACTGCAACCGCCCCTCGACCACGCTCGAAGGCCTGGCCAAGCTGGAACCTGTCAAGGGCGCGGGCAACTTTGTCACCGCTGGCAATGCCTCACAGCTGTCCGATGGCTCGGCAGCCTGCGTGCTGATGGAAGCCAAGGAAGCGGCCAAGCTGGGCCTGGCGCCGCTGGGCGCCTTCCGTGGCCTGGCGATTGCCGGTTGCGAGCCCGACGAGATGGGCATTGGCCCCGTGTTTGCCGTGCCCAAGCTGCTGGCGCGCCACGGCCTGACGGTGCAGGACATCGACCTCTGGGAGCTGAACGAGGCCTTTGCCTCGCAGGCGCTGTACTGCCAGCGCAAGCTGGGCATCCCGATGGACCGCCTCAACGTCAACGGCGGCGCGATCTCCATCGGCCACCCCTTTGGCATGACCGGCGCGCGCTTGACTGGCCACATCCTGCTCGAAGGCCAGCGCCGCAAGGCCCGGGGCGAAAAAGTGAAGTGGGGCGTGGTGACCATGTGTGTGGGCGGCGGCATGGGTGCCGCTGGCCTCTTTGAGATTTTCTGACCCCCCCTGAGGCGCTGCGCGCCTTCCCCCAGGGGACGACGCCACCGCTGCGGGGCGGCCCTTGCTGGGCGTCACCCAGATCGCGCAGCGCCGAGTTTGAGATGTGCAGGCCTTGCCTGCCCACGTTAATGAGGAGATAGCCATGGACTTGCAATTCAGTCCCGAAGAAGAAGCCTTCCGCGCCGAAGTACGTGCGTTTCTGCAAGACAACCTGCCCCCGGACCTGGCCGCCAAGGTCAAGGCTGGCCAGCGCCTGACGCGCTTTGACCAGGAAAACTGGCATGCCATCCTGAACAAGAAGGGCTGGCTGGCCTACCACTGGCCACAGGAGTTTGGTGGCACGGGCTGGTCGCCAGTGCAGAAGTTCATTTTTGACGACGAGTGTGCCCTGGCCGGTGGCCCGCGCCTGGTGCCCTTTGGCTTGTCCATGCTCGGCCCGGTGCTGATCAAGTACGGTAACGAGGCGCAGAAGAGCCACTGGCTGCCACGCATTCTGAATGGTGACGACTGGTGGTGCCAGGGTTACTCCGAGCCGGGCGCCGGCTCCGACCTGGCCTCGCTGAAGACCACGGCCGTGCGCAACGGCGACCACTACATCGTCAACGGCCAGAAGACCTGGACCACCCAGGGCCAGCACGCCAACATGATGTTCTGCCTGGTGCGCACCAACAAAGAGGTGAAGTCGCAGCAAGGCATCAGCTTTGTGCTGATCGACATGAACCAGCCTGGCGTCGAAGTGCGCCCCATCCGCACCCTGGATGGCGACAAGGAAGTCAACGAAGTCTTTCTGACCGATGTGAAGGTACCGCTGGAAAACCTGGTGGGCGAGGAGAACAAGGGCTGGACCTATGCCAAGTACCTGCTGACCTATGAACGCACCGGCATTGCCGGCGTGGGCTTCTCGATGGCCGGGCTGGAAAAGCTCAAGGCCATCGCCCAGCGCGTGCAGCGCAATGGCAAGCCGCTGATCGAAGACCCGCAGTTTGCCACCCGCATGGCCAAGGTCGAGATCGAGCTGCTGAACATGGCCACCACCAACCTGCGCGTGATCGCGTCGGTCGCGGGCGGCGGTGTGCCGGGTGCCGAGAGCTCGATGCTCAAGATCAAGGGCACCGTTGTGCGCCAGGAGCTGCTGTCGCTGATCCGCCGCGCGATGGGCCCCTATGCGCTGCCCTTCATCGAAGAGGCCCAGTTTGCCGAATACGCCGACGAGCCCGTGGGCCCCAAGGAGGCAGCCACGGCCGCTGCGGCCTATTTCAACTACCGCAAGCTGTCGATCTTCGGCGGCTCGAACGAGATCCAGCGCAACATCATCTCCAAGATGATCCTCGGGCTATGAAATAAGCCACCCCCTGAGGCGCTGCGCGCCTTCCCCCTGGAAGGGGGACGACGCCTTTGCTGCGGGGCGGCCCTTGCTGGCGTCTCGCAGCTGTGCTCTGCAGGTTCCAGGCGCTGTGCTCTCAGCAAGCGTCATGGTTTGACAAGGAGATTTATATGAACTTTCAACTGGATGAAGACCGCCGCATGCTGGCGGACGCGCTGGGCCGCTACCTGAGCGAGCAGTACAGCACCGAGTACCGCAACAAGGCCGCCTATGGCGCCCAGGGCTTCAGCGCCGAGACCTATGCCAAGCTGGCCGAACTGGGCGCGATTGGCGCGCTGTTCAAGGAGGCCGATGGCGGCTTTGGCGGCGATGGCGTCGATATCAGCGTGGTGTTCGAGACACTGGGCACGCACCTGGTGGCAGAGCCGCTGCTGGGCGCCTTGCTGGTGGGCCGCGCGCTGACCGAGGCCGGCAGCGATGTGCAAAAGGCGCAGCTCGAAGGCATCATCGGCGGCGAGACGATTGCCGCGCTGGCGCATGACGAGCCTGCGAACCACTACGAGCTGAACCGCGTGGCGACCACCGCCCAAACCGACGGCGATGGCTGGGTGCTGAACGGCAGCAAGGCCGTGGTGCTGTTTGGCGACCAGGCGCAGCTGCTGCTGGTTTCTGCCCGCACGGCAGGCGCCGTGGGCGATGAGGCGGGTATCTCGCTGTTCCTGGTGCCGGGCGACGCCGCTGGCATCAGCAGCCGGGGCTATGGCCGCATCGATGGTGGCCATGCCGCCGAGCTGGTGCTGGCCAACGTCAAGGTCGGCGCTGATGCCTTGCTGGGCAAGCTGGGCGAAGGCCATGCGCTGCTCGAACGCATCTGTGGCTTTGGCCTGCTGGCGCTGGCGGCCGAATCGCTGGGCGCGATGGATGTGGCCAAGAACCACACCTTGGAGTACCTGCGCACCCGCAAGCAGTTTGGCGTGCCGATCGGCAGCTTTCAGGCGCTGCAGCACCGCATGGCCGATCTGCTGCTCGAAGCCGAGCAGGCCCGCTCGGCCGTCATCAACGCAGCTGCTGCCATCGACAACCCCGACTACATCGAGCGTGAAAAAGCGCTGTCGGCGGCCAAGTACAGCGTGGGCCAGATTGGCACCCTGATGGCCGAAGAGGCGATCCAGATGCATGGCGGCATTGGCGTGACCTGGGAGCTGCCGCTGGCGCACTACGCCAAGCGCATCATCATGATCGACCACCAGCTGGGCGACATGGACCACCACCTGGCGCGCTACATGGCGCTGCAGGCCCAGGAACGCGCTGCAGCCAAGGCCGCCTGATGACGACCGCCAGCAACGCAAACCCCGCGCTGCTGGCGCGCCGCGAAGGCGGCGTGCTGGTGCTGACCAACAACAACGAGGCGGCGCGCAACGCGCTGTCGCCCGACTTCTACCTGGGCCTGACGGCCGCGCTCCAGGACGCAGCGACCGACCCGGCCGTGGGCGCGATTGTGCTCACCGGTGCCGGCGGGCATTTCTGCTCCGGCGGTGATCTGCGCCGCATTGCGACGCGCCGCGACCAACCGCTGGAAAAGCGCCGCGAGCTGCTCAAAGGCCTGCATGACCTGGTGCGTGCACTGCGCGACTGCCCCAAGCCTGTCGTGGCGGCGGTGGAGGGCGCGGCCGCCGGTGCCGGCCTGTCGCTGGCCTTGGCCTGCGATATGTTGGTGGCAGCGCGCAATGCCGCGTTCTCGGTCGCCTATGTGAAGGTGGGGCTGTCGCCCGACGGCGGCGCCACGGCCTTTCTGGCCGAGCATTTGTCGCGCCAGCTGCTGACCGAGCTGTGCCTGACCGGCGACCGGGTGAGCGGTGAGCGCATGCAGCAACTGGGCCTGGTCAACCGCCTGGCTGAGCCGGGCGATGCGCTGGCCCAGGCCATCGCACTGGCTGCGCAGATGGCCGAGGGCCCCTTGCAGGCCATGGCCAGCATCAAGTCGCTGTGCCGCGCTGCCTATGACAACAGCCTGGAAGCGCAGCTGGACATGGAAGCCGAGCTGATGGTGCAGGCCCAGGCCACACCGGAATCGGCCGAGGGCATTGCCGCGTTTTTGGAAAAGCGCCCCGCCAACTACCTGCAGCTGCGCAGCTGACAGGGACTGAGAAAAATGGAACCAGGATTGGCCTAATAAATTGGCCGGCCTGGTGATCCGAGGAGACAAGTATGCGTGAGGAAGAGAAAGCCACGGCCCTGCCGCTGGCGGGTGTCAAGGTCCTGGACCTGTCCCGTGTTTTTGCCGGCCCTTTGTGCGGCCAGGTGCTGGGCGACTTGGGGGCCGAGGTGATCAAGGTGGAGCACCCCAAGCGCGGTGACGACACCCGCGATTGGGGCCTGCGCATTGGCAAGACCGAGACCACCTACTACAACAGCATGAACCGCAACAAGCGGTCCATCACCGTCGATCTGCAAAAGCCCGAGGGGCTGGCGCTGATCCTGGAGCTGCTGCCGCAGTTCGATGTGGTGATCCACAACTTCAAGCATGGCGGCGCTGACAAGCTGGGCCTGGGCTACGAGGCGCTGAAGGCCTTGAAGCAGGACCTGATCTACTGCAGCGTGACCGGCTATGCCACCGACACCGATGAAGCGGCCCGCCCGGGCTATGACATCCTGGTGCAGGGCGAGGCCGGCCTGATGGCGATGAACGGCGAGGCATCGCAGCCGCCGCTGAAGTTTGGCGTGGCCGTGGTGGACCTGATGACCGGCATGAGCGCCGCCCAGGCGGTGCTGGCCGCGCTGTTTGCCCGCGAGCGCACGGGCCAGGGCCGCAAGATCGACATGGCGCTGTTCGACAACGGCGTCAGCATCACCGGCTACTACGGGCTCGATGCGCTGTTCATGGGCAAGGACCCGGAGCGCTTTGGCAATGCCCATCCGTCGATCGTGCCCTATGGCATGTTCGAGGCCGCCGATGGCCCGCTGATCATTGCGGTGGGCAACAATTCGCAGTTCGAGCGCTTCTGCCGCGATGTGATCGAGCGCCCCGACCTGGCCGACAACCCCAAGTACGCGACCAATGTGGAACGCGCCAAGGACCGCAAGCTGCTGCTGCCGCTGATGATCGAGACCATCCGCAGCTTTCCGCGTGCGCTGCTGATCGAGCGGCTCAATGCCTGCGGCGTGCCTTGCGGCGAGGTGCTGGGCCTGCATGAGGCGCTGACCTCCGAGCGTGTGCAGCAAGCTGGCCTGGTGCAGAACATGCCCCACCCGGTGGCCGGCCAGACCGCCGTGCTGGCGCCGCCCATCCGCATGGATGGTGAACGCCTGCCGATTCGCCGCGCACCACCCACACTCGGTGAAGGTACACGCGAAGTGCTGCAAAATCTGCTGCGTTTGAGTGATTCGCAATTGCAGTCGCTCCAGGCGCAAGGCGTGCTGACCTTGCCCGATTGATACCGAGGCCCGCCGATGGCGAAGGACGCCGCAGCGGGCCCAGAGTTTATTGTTAGAAAGCTGAGACTATGAAAGTACTGGTACCCGTCAAACGCGTGGTGGACTACAACGTCAAGGTGCGCGTCAAGAGCGATGGCTCGGGTGTGGACATTGCGAACGTGAAGATGTCGATGAACCCCTTTGATGAAATCGCGGTGGAAGAGGCCGTGCGATTGAAGGAAAAGGGCGTCGTGACCGAGATCATCGCCGTGAGCTGCGGTGTGACCCAGTGCCAGGAGACCCTGCGCACGGCCATGGCCATTGGTGCCGACCGCGCCATCCTGGTGGAAACCGCAGAAGAGCTGCAGCCCTTGGCTGTGGCCAAGCTCCTGAAGGCCCTGGTCGACAAAGAGCAGCCGGGTCTCGTGATCTGCGGCAAGCAAGCCATTGACGACGACGCCAACCAGACCGGCCAGATGCTGGCAGCGCTGGGCGATCTGCCCCAGGCCACCTTCGCCTCCAAGGTCGAAGTCGCTGGCGACAAGGTGAGCGTGACGCGCGAAGTGGACGGAGGTCTGGAGACCCTGTCTCTGTCTCTGCCCGCCGTGATTACCACCGACCTGCGCCTGAACGAGCCACGCTACGTCACCTTGCCCAACATCATGAAGGCCAAGAAAAAGCAGCTCGATACCGTCAAGCCAGAAGAGCTGGGTGTGGACGTGAGCCCGCGCCTGAAGACCTTGAAGGTGGAAGAACCCGCCAAGCGCGGCGCCGGCGTCAAGGTGCCCGATGTGGCCACCTTGATCGACAAGCTCAAGAACGAAGCCAAAGTCATCTGACCTTGACCCCCCTGAGTCGCCTGCGGCGCCTTCCCCCCAGGGGGACGACGACCACGCTGCGGGGCGGCCCTTGCTAGTCGTCCCGCTGCACGGGACCGCCAGTTTTGAAGGCCGCGAACGACACCTGACACATTGAATTGAAAGACGATAGACATGACCGCTCTCGTTATTGCAGAACACGACAACCAAACGATCAAGACCGCCACGCTCAACACCGTCACCGCAGCGCTGGCTTGCGGCGGCGATGTGCATGTGCTCGTCGCAGGCGAAGGCGCAGCAGCTGCAGCCCAAGCTGCAGCGCAGATCGCAGGCGTTGCCAAAGTCATCCTGGCCGAAGGCCCGGCGCTCAAGGATGGCCTGGCTGAAAACCTGGCCGCGCAAGTGCTGGCCCTTGCCGGCAACTACAGCCACATCCTGGCGCCAGCCACCGCCTCGGGCAAGAACGTCGCCCCACGCGTTGCAGCCAAGCTTGACGTGGCCCAGATCAGCGACATCACCAAGGTGGTGAGCGCCGACACGTTCGAGCGCCCCATCTACGCGGGCAACGCCATTGCCACCGTGCAATCGATCGATGCTACCAAGGTCATCACCGTGCGCGGCACCGGCTTTGATGCCGCCGCTGCCACCGGTGGCTCGGCTGCAGTCGAAAACGCAGCAGCGGTAGCCGACAGCGGCAAGAGCAGCTTTGTGGGCCGCGAAGTGACCAAGAACGACCGCCCGGAGCTGACGGCCGCCAAGATCATCGTCTCCGGTGGCCGCGCGCTGGGCAGCGCCGAGAAGTTCAACGAAGTGATGACCCCGCTGGCCGACAAGCTGGGCGCGGCCATTGGTGCCAGCCGCGCAGCGGTGGACGCGGGCTACGCGCCCAACGACCTGCAAGTGGGCCAGACCGGCAAGATCGTAGCGCCCCAGCTGTATGTGGCAGCGGGCATCTCCGGCGCCATCCAGCACTTGGCTGGCATGAAGGACTCCAAGGTGATCGTGGCGATCAACAAGGACGAAGAAGCGCCGATCTTCAGCGTGGCCGATTACGGCCTGGTGGCTGACCTGTTCGACGCCGTGCCCGAGATGGCCAGCAAGCTGTAAACGCTGCCCAAGCCTTTGACAAAACGCGGCCCCGGCCGCGTTTTTTTATGCCTGCCCGTAGCGGTGGCTATTTGGTTGTTTATGCAACCGAAAACCGATATAGATATTTACACCAGTGTTCCGCCAGCAAGACGGAGCGCCTGTTTAATTATTGACGTAGATGCATTAATTATTAAAAACCTGTGGCGATTTGCTGAATCTATACCTAGTAAATTCCCTAGGTGTGTCCAGCGGCCCTCCCCGTATTCATGCAGTTTGCGCATGGGTCACTAGGGAAAGCGCTAGAGCGATAGTCGCCAAAAAACCAAGGGGGCGTCTATAAAATTGTTTCGATCCGCATAAAACTGTTATCGCGGTTAGAGGCGGCTGCATCCCGGGAGACCCCCGTTTCATGCAGTTTTCGCTGTAGTGGTTCAAAGCTGAAGGGTTGGTTGTATGGATATTTTGCTGCAGCAGATCATTAATGGTCTGGTATTGGGCAGCATGTACGCTTTGATAGCCTTGGGCTACACCATGGTGTACGGCATTATTCAATTGATTAACTTCGCGCACGGCGAAGTGCTGATGATCGGGGTGCTGACCAGCTGGAGCATCATCGGCGTGATGCAGGAGGCCATGCCGGGAACGCCGGGCTGGATCATCTTGCTGATAGCGACGCTGATTGCCTGTGTGGTGGCGGCAGTGCTCAATTTCACGATCGAGAAGCTGGCCTACCGGCCGCTGCGCAACAGCCCGCGCCTGGCGCCGCTGATCACCGCGATCGGCATGTCGATCTTGCTGCAGACCCTGGCCATGATCATCTGGAAGCCCAACTACAAGCCCTATCCGACCCTGTTGCCGATGGAGCCCTTTGACCTGGCCGGCGCAGTGATCACGCCGACCCAGATCCTGGTGCTGGGCGTGACGGCCGTGGTGCTGGCGGTGCTGATGTACCTGGTGAACTACACCCGCCTGGGCCGCGCGATGCGGGCCACGGCAGAGAACCCCCGCGTGGCGGCGCTGATGGGCATCAAGCCCGACATGGTGATCTCGGCCACCTTTGTCATCGGTGCGGTGCTGGCGGCCATTGCCGGTGTGCTCTGGGCCTCGAACTACGGCACGGCGCAGCACACCATGGGCTTCCTGCCTGGCTTGAAGGCCTTTATTGCGGCGGTGTTTGGCGGTATTGGCAACCTGGCAGGCGCCGTGGTGGGCGCGATGATCCTGGGCCTGGTGGAAGCCATCGGCGCGGGCTACATCGGCCAGCTCACCGGGGGTGTGCTGGGCAGCCAGTATGTCGACATTTTCTCGTTCATCGTGCTGATCATCGTGCTGACCTTGCGCCCTTCGGGCTTGCTGGGTGAGCGGGTGGCCGATCGGGCTTAAGGGGAACACAGCATGAAGAACAACAAAGCACAGTTCATCCTGGGCGCGATTGCGCTGCTGGTATTGCCGCTGATCCTGCAGTCCTTCGGCAACGCCTGGGTGCGCATTGCCGACCTGGCCTTGCTCTATGTACTGCTGGCCCTGGGCCTGAACATCGTTGTGGGCTTTGCCGGCCTGCTGGACCTGGGCTATGTGGCGTTCTACGCCGTGGGCGCCTATATGCTCGGCCTGATGGCCTCGCCGCACCTGGCCGAGACCTTTGAAGGCTTCAAGGCCATGTTCCCCAATGGCCTGCACACGTCCATCTGGCTGGTGATACCGCTGGCCGCGTTGCTGGCGGCGGTCGCGGGGATGATATTGGGCTTCCCGGTGCTCAAGCTGCGCGGGGACTACCTGGCCATCGTGACCCTGGGTTTCGGCGAGATCATCCGTATCTTCATGCTGAATCTGGACCAGCCCGTCAACATCACCAACGGGCCCAAGGGCCTGGGCCAGATCGACTCGATCAAGATCTTCGGCTTTGACTTTGCCAAGCCGCTGGAGATCGGCAGCTACACGGTCTCTTCGGTCACCCTGTACTACTACCTGTTCCTGCTGCTGGTCGTGGCCAGCGTGGTGATCTGCTACCGCCTGCAGGATTCGCGCATCGGCCGCGCCTGGATGGCCATCCGCGAGGACGAGATTGCCGCCAAGGCCATGGGTATCAACACCCGCAACCTCAAGCTGATGGCCTTTGGCATGGGTGCCACATTCGGCGGCGTGTCCGGCGCGATGTTTGCCGGCTTCCAGGGCTTTGTCTCGCCCGAGTCCTTCAGCCTGATGGAGTCGATCATGATCGTCGCCATGGTGGTGCTGGGTGGCCTGGGCCATATCCCCGGCGTCATTCTGGGTGCCGTGCTGCTGTCGGCCCTGCCCGAGGTACTGCGCTATGTGGCTGGCCCGCTGCAGCAGATGACCGATGGCCGTCTGGATGCCTCCATCCTGCGCCAGCTGCTGATTGCGGTGGCGATGATCGTGGTAATGCTGCTGCGCCCACGCGGCCTGTGGCCCGCACCCGAGCATGGCAAGAGCGCGATCCAGAAAGACTGAGCAGGAGAGACGAGCATGACGAACACACAAGCTCCTGCACTGAAGGTGGCAGGTATTTCCAAACGCTTTGGCGGTTTGCAGGCCCTCTCGGATGTGGGTCTGACCATCGAGCGCGGCCAGGTCTATGGCCTGATCGGCCCCAATGGCGCCGGCAAGACTACGTTCTTCAATGTGATCACCGGGCTGTACACGCCCGACAGCGGCAGCTTCGAGCTGGCCGGCAAGCCCTACGAGCCCAAGGCCGTGCACCTGGTGGCCAAGGCCGGCATTGCGCGCACCTTCCAGAACATCCGTCTGTTCTCCGACATGACGGCGCTGGAGAACGTGATGGTGGGCCGCCATGTGCGCAGCCACTCGGGTCTGCTAGGGGCGATCTTCCGCACGCCGGGCTTCAAGGCCGAGGAGCGCGCGATTGCCGAGCGCGCCCGCGAGTTGCTGGCCTATGTGGGCATCGAGCGCTATGCCGATTACAAGGCGCGCACCCTGTCCTATGGCGACCAGCGCCGCCTGGAGATTGCCCGCGCGCTGGCCACCGACCCGCAGCTGATTGCGCTCGATGAGCCCGCCGCCGGCATGAATGCGACCGAGAAGGTGCAGCTGCGCGAGCTGATAGACCGCATTCGCCAGGACAACCGCACCATCTTGCTGATCGAGCACGATGTGAAGCTGGTGATGGGTCTGTGCGACCGGGTGACGGTGCTCGACTACGGCAAGCGGCTGGCCGAGGGCTCGCCCGCCGAGGTGCAGAAAGACGAAAAAGTGATTGAGGCCTATCTGGGCACCGGAGGACACTGAGCATGGTTGACAAGACATCCAACCCCGTACTGCTGAAGGTACGCGGGCTGAAAGTGGCCTATGGAGGCATTCAGGCCGTCAAGGGCGTCGATTTCGAGGTGCATGAGGGTGAGCTGGTGTCCCTGATCGGCTCCAACGGCGCGGGCAAGACCACGACGATGAAGGCGGTGACGGCCACGCAGGCGATCAATGACGGGCAGATCGAGTTTCTGGGCGAAAACCTCAAGGGCCGCGGCGCCTGGGACCTGGTGGCCAAGGGCCTGGTGATGGTGCCCGAAGGGCGGGGCGTGTTCACGCGCCAGACCATCACCGACAACCTGATGCTGGGCGCCTACCTGCGCAAGGACAAGGCCGGCATCCAGGCCGACATCGAGAAGATGTTCAACATCTTCCCGCGCCTGCGTGAGCGCAAGGACCAGCTGGCGGGCACCATGTCCGGCGGTGAGCAGCAGATGCTGGCGATGGCGCGCGCGCTGATGGCGCAGCCCAAGCTGCTGCTGCTCGATGAGCCGTCGATGGGGCTGTCGCCGATCATGGTGGACAAGATCTTCGAGGTGGTGCGCGATGTCTATGCGATGGGCGTGACCATCGTGCTGGTCGAGCAGAACGCGAGCCGCGCGCTGGCCATTGCCGACCGGGGCTATGTGATGGAGTCAGGCATCATCACGATGACCGGCCTGGGCCAGCAGCTGCTGGCCGACCCCAAGGTGCGCGCCGCCTACCTGGGCGAATAGCCGCAGCGCACATCCAGCTCCCCACAAGCACTGCCTCGGCAGTGCTTTTTTCATGGCTGCCGTTTTTTTGGAGGAGGGGCGGCGCCTGCTGCCATTGCTCCCCAGAACACTGCTCAAGCTGACGGCGGCATGGGCAAGGCTTCGCGCTTTTGGAGACAGTGCCAGCCTGGCTTGCTTCCTCTATACGGAGCCTCGTGGGCAGGGCGCAGGCGGTGCGGTTTTGGGCGCGGCGGCTTCAAATGCGACAAAGAAATGACAATTGCATTTAAAATTGGTGAATTTTGCAGTGCAGCAATGCGCCGTGAATGACAGATTTTGCGCACGGCAAACCGCTGACACCGCTGACAATTCAAGGAGTTGCAGGGTAGCGGCGGGGCCCTGGGGCCCGGGCTGGCAAGCCAGTGTCCGGCCGGGAGTGCGCAGGTTTTTTCCTTTTTTGCATTGAAACCGAATAGGTGCACCCATGCTCTTTGGCAAACTCTTGCCGCGCGAAGGCAATTTCTTCGAACTCTTCAACCAGCACGCTGACCGCATCGTAGAAGCGGCCCATGCGTTCTCCCAACTGGTCGCCAATTACAACGACCCCCATCTGCGTGAGCGATACAACCAGGATGTGGACAATGCCGAGCGCGCTGCCGATCGCGTCACCCACGAGGTCAACCGCACCCTGCACAAGACCTTCATCACGCCCATCGACCGGGAACAGATCCACTCGCTGATCAACACCATGGACGATGTGGCCGACCTGATCCAGGATTCGGCCGAGACCATGGCGCTGTACGACGTGCGCCACATGACCGAGGAAATCACCCGCCTGACGGATCTGAGCGTCAAGTGCTGTGAGCGCGTGCGTGATGCCGTCAAGATGCTCGACCGCATTGCTGACCCGGCCACCACCGAAGCGGCCATCAAGACCTGCGAAGAGATCGACCGCCTCGAGAGTGATGCCGACCGCGTCATGCGCGCGGCGATGAGCAAGCTCTTTCGCGAGGAGCCCGATGTGCGCGAGGTGATCAAGCTCAAGGCCATCTACGAGCTGCTGGAGACCATCACCGACAAGTGCGAGGATGTGGCCAACCACATCGAAGGCATCATCCTGGAAAACTCCTGATCCGTTGCAGCAAGCAGGAGACTGAACTTCCATGGAACCGATGCAAACAGCCCTGTGGGTGATTGTCGTGCTGGTGGCGCTGGCCATCTTGTTCGACTTCATGAACGGGTTTCATGACGCGGCCAACTCGATTGCGACCGTTGTCTCTACCGGCGTGCTCAAGCCCACCCAGGCGGTGGTGTTCGCAGCATTTTTCAACTTTGTGGCGATCTTTGTCTTCCACCTGAGTGTGGCAGCCACCATTGGTAAAGGCATTGTCCAGCCGGGCATTGTTGATACCCATGTGATCTTTGGCGCCTTGGTGGGCGCCATCGTCTGGAACCTGATTACCTGGTACTACGGCATTCCATCCAGCTCATCGCATGCGCTGATCGGCGGCATCGTGGGCGCGGTGATTGCCAAGGCAGGTGCGGGTTCATTGATAGCCAGCGGCATCTGGAAGACCGTGGCTTTTATCTTCGTCTCTCCCGTGCTTGGCTTCTTGCTGGGCTCGGTGATGATGGTGGTCGTGGCCTGGCTGTTCCGCCGCACCACGCCGGGCCGGGTCGACAAGTGGTTCCGCCGCCTGCAGCTGGTGTCTGCCGGTGCCTATAGCCTGGGCCATGGCGGTAATGATGCGCAAAAGACCATCGGTATCATCTGGCTGCTGTTGTTGTCTACTGGCTATGTCTCGGCGACCGATGCCAGCCCACCTACCTGGGTCATTGTCTCGTGCTACGCGGCCATTGGCCTGGGCACCATGTTCGGTGGCTGGCGCATCGTCAAGACCATGGGCCAGAAGATCACCAAGCTCAAGCCCGTGGGCGGCTTCTGTGCCGAAACCGGTGGCGCCATGACCTTGTTCATCGCCACGGCGCTGGGCGTGCCGGTTTCGACCACGCACACCATCACAGGTGCCATTGTCGGCGTGGGCTCTACCCAGCGCATGAGCGCGGTGCGCTGGGGCGTTGCCGGCAACATCGTCTGGGCCTGGGTGCTGACCATTCCGGCCAGTGCCTTTGTGGCAGCGTTTGCTTACTGGGTAAGTTTGCAAATCTATTGATGGTGGTTGGTTGATAGCCAAAAGGCGGCTGGCGGATATGATCTGCCAGCCGTTTTACTTTGGACACAACCATTGCCATGCGTGATCTACCTTTAACTCCCTCATTTTTTCCGCTGCATCCTCTTGGGTGGGTGGCTGCCGCCATGGCGTTGCTGTGCTTGGGGGGCGTTGCGGTGGCCTGGTTGCTGGCAGGGTGGCTGGCACAGCCACACCGCCAGCACATCGGTGCAGCGCCCCCGGAGCTGGGCGCAGTAGCGGTGGAGATCGCATCTGCAGATGGTGCGGTACGTGGCTGGTATGCCCCCGGTGAGCCAGGCCGGGGCGCCGTGCTGCTGCTGCACGGCATACGATCCGACCGCCGTGCGATGCTGCCACGGGCGCTGGCCCTGCAGCGCATGGGCCATGGTGTATTGCTGATGGACTTGCCCGCGCATGGCGAAAGCGATGGCGACATGCTGTCGTTCGGCCCCCGTGAGGGCCTGGGGGTTGCCCAGGCACTGACCTGGCTGCAGGAGCAGCAGCCAGCGGAAAAAGTAGCGGTGATCGGCGTGTCCTTGGGCGGTGCGAGTCTGTTGATGGCCGAGCTGCCGCAGTCACCCGATGCCGTGGTGCTGGAAGGAGTGTTTCCCACCCTGCGGGCCGCAGTGGACAACCGGGTGCGCGCTGTGCTGGGTCCCTTGGGGCCATTGGCGCGGATGGCCACCCCCTTGTTGCTGTGGCAGATGCCGCTGCGCCTGGGCCTGGAGCCGCACAAGCTGCGGCCGATTGACCACCTGGCAGCCTGGACCCTGCCGGTGATGGTGCTGGGTGGCACGGAAGACCGTTACACCCCGCCCGCCGAGACCCGGCAGATGGCAGAGGCTGCAAACCAGGCAAGGCGATCACCGCAGCCGCTGTGGCTGGTGCCGGGTGCGGCCCATGTGGACCTGCACCAGTTTGCGCCGCAGGCTTATGAGGAGCAGGTGTTCGGCTTTCTCCGCGCGCATCTGCAGACACGCTGACCTTGCACCACCATCTCCTTACTGCGAAATCTTGCGCGCTTCCTCGATCTGGTACTGGAAGTAGTGCTCGAAGCTGTAGGCCAGGCTGGCCATCAGGATCGTGGTGCCGATCAGGAGCGAAGCCACAATGCCGAAAATCGTCAGCCAGCGGGTGCGGCCGGGCAGCGCGTCTTCGGGCAGGCTGGGGTTGTGGCGCGCGTTCCACTTCTCAGGTGCCATCAGCCCGTAGACGATGGCTGTCAATGCGCAGGCCGCAATGGTGAAGCCCAGCAGCGGCACCAGCAGCCAGCTGACCTGGTCGTCAATGCCATGGCTGGCAATGCGCTCCATGCCATACAGGCCCAGCGCCGTGGGAATGGGCAGCAGCCAGCCGATCATGTCGCCCAGGCCATACAGGTAGAAGCGGTGCAGGCCCAGCGGCCCCCCCAGAAAAGCCAGCCAGGTGGCCAAGGTCTTGCTCTTGCTGCGCGGCATTGCGTGGGTGAGGGGGTGGCTCATAGGCGGGTAGGGTGGGTTAGGTGGCGGGGGCGCTGTGGTCTCCATCGCCCAGGGTTTTTTCCATCATCACGATATCCAACCAGCGGCCAAATTTCCAGCCCACCGAGCGCATCACGCCCACCTGGCTAAAACCGGCTGCGCGGTGCACGCCGACCGAGCCGAGGTTGTTGGAGTCACCGATCACGGCGATGAGCTTGCGCACACCGGCGGCCTCGCAGTGCGCGATCAAGGCGTCCATCAGCAGGCGCCCCAGGCCCCGGCCATGTTGGCCATCTGCCACATAGATCGAGTCCTCCGCCGAGAAGCGGTAGGCTGGCCGCGCCTTGAACCAGTTCGCATAGGCAAAGCCCAGGATCTGGCCGTCGGCATCCTCGGCCACCAGGTAGGGGAGCTGGCGCGACAATACCTCGTCTCGGCGTCGGGTCATTTCCTCTTCGCTGGGGGCTTCGGTCTCAAAGCTGCCCGTGCCATGCAGCACATGGTGGGCATAAATGCGGGTGATGGCGGGAAGATCCTGGGGGGTGCTGGCACGAACACTTGGCATGGTTGAAAGAAGTTTGTATAATTTGCGGCTTTACTGCGTGTCGCTGGCCGGGTGGCTAGTTGCGTGTCTCAAACGTGGTAAGAAAACTAACCACCCGAAGGATTATTATGGTCGTTATTCGACTCTCCCGTGGCGGCTCCAAGGCCCGTCCGTTCTACAACATCGTTGTTGCTGACAAGCGCGTGCGCCGTGACGGCTCGTTCATCGAGCGCGTGGGTTTCTACAACCCACTGGCCAAGGAAGGCGTTGAAGGCCTGCGCGTTGCTCTGGACCGCGTGGCTTACTGGAAGAGCGTTGGTGCTCAGGCTTCCACCACCGTGGACCGTCTGGTCAAGCAAGCTGCTGCCAAGGCTGCTTAATTTGCCTCTCTCATCATGGATGGTGCTCCGGTACCATTCGTGCATGCGGGCCGCTGCTGCGATGAGCACTGCGGCCCGTTTTTTATTGCCCTGTTGAACTGCCATGCCCGCTACCGAGTTGTTGTTAAGCCCTGCCACCTTGCCCGATGACGCCATTGAAGTGGCGCGCATCGCCGATGCCTGGGGCGTCAAGGGCTGGTTCAAGGTGATTGCCCTCAGCCCCGACCCGCAGGCGCTGCTCAAGTCCAAGCTGTGGTTCATCCAGCCACCCGAGAAGGGTGCACGCCACTTCCAGGGCGTTGCCCAGCTGGAGATGCGCCAGGCGCGTTTCCATGGCGATGGCATGGTGGGCTGGGCCCAGGGCGTGGACGACCGCGACCAGGCGGAAAAGCTCAAGGGTGCCCGGGTGTTCATCTCGCGCGCCGATTTCCCCAAGACCGAAGACGGCGAGTACTACTGGGTGGACCTGCTGGGTCTGGCCGTGGTCAACCGCGAAGGCGTGGCACTGGGCACCGTGAGTGACCTGATGGCCTCCGGCCCCCAGACCGTGCTGGTGCTGAACTATGAAGAAGACGGCAAGACGCAGGAGCGCCTGATCCCGTTTGTCGACGCCTTTGTCGACGAGGTCTCGCTGCCCAACAAGCGCATCACGGTCGACTGGCAGCCGGACTACTGATCGTGCCGGGCACACAGGCCGCCAGCGGGGAGAATCTTTATGCGCTTTGACATCATCACCTTGTTCCCCGAGCTGTTCAGCCCCTTTGTCGAGGTGGGCGTGACGCGCCGCGCCTACAGCAGCGGCCAGGTGGCAGTGCAGTGCTGGAACCCGCGCGATTACGCACCCGGCAACTACCGCCGCGTGGATGACCGCCCCTTTGGTGGCGGCCCCGGCATGGTGATGATGGCCCAGCCGCTGGCCGATTGCCTGGCCGCTATCCGCGCCGCGCGTGCCGAGGCTGAGCCTGCGCCGCTGGTGCTGTTCTCGCCGATTGGCGAGCGCATTGACCATGCCCAGGTGCAGGGCTGGTCCGATTCGCAAGGGGCCATCCTGCTGTGCGGCCGCTATGAAGGCGTGGACCAGCGCTTTATTGACCGCCATGTCGATGTGCAGCTGAGCCTGGGCGATTTTGTGCTTTCTGGCGGTGAGATTGCGGCGATGGCCTTGCTCGATGCGGTGGCCCGCCTGCAACCCGGTGTGCTGCATGACGAGGGCAGCCACCAGTTCGACAGCTTCAACCCCGCGCTCGACGGCCTGTTGGATTGCCCCCACTACACCCGGCCCGAGGTCTGGGAGGGTGAGCCAGTGCCGGCGGCCCTGCTGTCGGGCCACCATGCCAATATCGAGCGCTGGCGCCGCGAGCAAAGCCTGCGCAACACGGCCATCCACCGCCCTGAGCTGCTGGACCAGGCGCGCAGCCGCAAGCAGCTCAGCCGCAAGGATGAGCAGCTGCTGGCCAGTGACGATTTGGTAAATTTGGCAAAACCGCTATAATTGCCGGTTTTACGATCCTCTACACGGCCGCTTTTTTCAATGGTGAGAGAAGCAACATGCCGCACATGCCCCGTACACCGTGCTGGGCGCGGCTGCCAAATTCATGGCGCGCGTATGATCGTTGGATGAAACCATGAACCTGATCCAGATTCTCGAGCAAGAAGAAATTGCTCGCCTGAACAAGACCATTCCTGAATTTGCCCCTGGCGACACCGTGATCGTGAGCGTGAACGTTGTTGAAGGTACGCGCAAGCGCGTGCAGGCTTACGAAGGCGTGGTGATTGCCAAGCGCAATCGCGGTCTGAACAGCGGCTTCACCGTGCGCAAGATCTCCAGCGGCGAAGGCGTGGAACGTACGTTCCAAACCTACAGCCCTATGATCGCCGGTATCGAAGTCAAGCGTCGCGGCGATGTGCGCCGTGCCAAGCTGTACTACCTGCGTGAACGCAGCGGCAAGTCGGCTCGTATCAAGGAAAAGCTGCCAGCACGCAAGGCAGCACCTGTGGCAGCTGCGTAATAACGCTGCGACAGAGCCCAGTGCTGAAAGCCGCTACAGTGCAAGCTGTGGCGGCTTTTTTACATGGGCCGCTGCTTGCTGCCCCCGTCTATGTCCAACGCATCCTCTCCCTCGCCTTCCCCATCCCCCGCCGCCACCGCCCGGGTGTCGTCCATCATGGATCCACGCCGCGCACCGGTGGTGCAGATCGATTCGGCCCTGCCGGCGGTCGCGCCGCGTATGTTGCTGGCCGATTCGCTGCGCCAGGCCTTTGTCACCCATCCGCATGGCGGTGAGCCGGAGATCTTCCGCGAGCGCAGCTGGACGGACCGCCCCCCGGCCAAGGCCGCCGTGCTGGTGGCGCTGGTGCAGCGCCAGGAGATGCATGTGCTGCTGACCCAGCGCAGTGCCGGCCTGAGCAACCATTCCGGACAGATTGCCTTCCCCGGCGGCCGCCAGGATCCGGAGGACCGCGATATCAACGACACCGCGCTGCGTGAGGCCTGGGAAGAGGTGGGGCTGGCGCGCGAGCGGGTCGAGATCATTGGTCGCCTGCCCGAGTACGCCACCGGCTCGGGCTTTGAGGTGACGCCCATCGTCGGGCTGGTGCAGCCACCGTTCAAGCTGCGGGCCAATCCGGGCGAGGTGGACGAGGTGTTCGAGGTGCCGCTGTCCTTCTTGATGAACCCGGCGCACCACCACTGGCAGCAGCTGGACACGCCGGAGTTCAGCCGGCGCTGGCTCTCCATGCCCTATGAGGACCCGGAGTCGGGCAGCGAGCGCTTTATCTGGGGGGCTACGGCCAGCATGCTGCGCAATTTGTACCGGTTTTTGGCGTTTCCACCCGCGTTGTAGTTTGTAACGGCTTGTGTGATACATCACAGCCGGTATGATCACTGTCCATGAGTTTTTTCGCCACGCTGATGGCCCTGCTGCTGGAGCAGGCCAAGTCCCTGTCCCGCGACAACCCGGTCTATGCCGGCGTGCGGGCCTGGGTGCAATGGCTCAGCCGCAATCTGGATGCTGGCGAGCAACGCCACGGCTGGCTGGCCTGGAGCGTGGCCGTGCTGCTGCCCACCGCGCTGGCCATGGGCATGCACTGGCTGCTGGTCACCCTGGTGGGCTGGCCGCTGGCGATGGCCTGGCATGTGCTGGTGCTGTATGTGACCTTGGGCTTTCGCCAGTTCAGCCACCATTTCACCCGCATCCGCCATGCGCTGGAGTCCGGCGACGAAGAGCAGGCGCGCCAGTACCTGGCCGATTGGCAGCAGGTCAATGCCGATGACCTGCCGCGCCGCGAGATCGTGCGCCATGTGATCGAATACTCGGTACTGGCCGCGCACCGCCATGTGTTTGGTGTGCTGGCCTGCTACTCCATCGGCTCGGCGCTGGGCCTGGGGCCTGCCGGCGCGGTGTTTTTCCGCATGGCTGAATATGCGTCGCGCTTTGCGCGCAAGTCGCCTGAGCCTGCCGCCCTGGTGCAAGGCGCTTTCGAGACGGTCGCCGCCAAGGCCTGGACGGTGGTGGACTGGCTGCCCTCCCGGCTGACCGCGCTGAGCTTTGCCGTGGTGGGCAATTTTGAAGAGGCGATCGACGGCTGGCGCTTTCAGACCCAGCATTTTCCCAATGACAACGATGGCGTGATTCTGGCCGCCACCGCCGGCGCCATCGATGTGCGCCTGGGCGGTGTGGCCTTGCGCGCCCGCAGTGTGGATATCGATGCGGCAGCGCCCTTGCAGATCCAGGGCGATGGCGCCACCACCCCGGGCCGTGACCCGGAAGTGGCCCACCTGCGCAGCGTGGTGGGCCTGGTGTGGCGCTCCGTCGTTGTTTGGATGTTGCTGCTCGCGCTGCTCACCCTGGCGCGTCTGCTGGGCTGAACGATCAGGCAGTTTGCAGCGCAGCGGCAGGGCTGCGGCGCTGGCCCATGGCCACCAGCACCAGGCCGATGGCCGACAGCGCTGCAGCGCCCCAGATGATCGACAGCAGGCCTGCGCCGGCAATCAGGCTACCGCCGACCCAGGCACCCAGTGCATTGCCCAGGTTGAAGGCGGCAATGTTCAGGCTGGAGGCCAGGGTGGCGCCCTGGCTGCCCACACCTTGCATCACCCGCATCTGCATGGGGGCCACGGTGGCGAAAGCGACGACGCCCAGCACCGTCACATAGGCCATGGCCACGCCGGCCGAGATGCCAAAGGCCCAGCGGCCTGCCAGCAGCACGGCGACCAAGGCGCCCAGGGTGATCCACAGTGCGCGCACCACGCCCCGGTCGGCCAGCTTGCCGCCGGCGATATTGCCCAGGGCCGAGCCGGCGCCAAACAGCAGCAGGCTCACGGCCACACCGGTGTTGCCCATCTGGGTGATCTGCGACAGCAGCGGCTCCACATAGGTGTAGAGCGCAAACACACCACCAAAGCCGAAGACCGTCATGCCCAGGCCCAGCCACAAGGGCGTGCTCGCCAGGATGGACAGCTCATCGCGCAGTGCAGCGGGCGCCGCCTGCTGGAGCTTGCTGGGTACAAAGGCGGCCAGAATGCCCAGCGCGACCACGCCGATCACGGCCACGGCCGCAAAGGCCATGCGCCAGCCAAAATGCTGGCCAATCCAGGTGCCGGCAGGCACACCCAGCAAGGTCGCCAGGGTCAGGCCCGAGAACATCAGCGCAATGGCCGAGGCCTGCTTGTCCTTGGCCACCAGTCCGGTGGCCACGACGGCGCCCACGCCAAAGAAGGTGCCATGGGTGAGCGAGGTCAGCATGCGCGCGCCCATCAGCCAGCCGTAGCTGGGGGCCATGGCTGCGGCGATGTTGCCGGCGATGAAGATCAGCATCAGGCCCAGCAGCAGCCATTTGCGCGGCCAGTGGCGTGTGGCCAGGGTGAGCACGGGCGCGCCAATGGCCACGCCAAAGGCATAGCCGGAGATGAGGGTGCCGGCCGTGGGGATGCTGATGCCCAGGTCCTGGCTGACCTGGGTGAGCAGGCCCATGATGATGAATTCGGTGGTGCCGATGCCAAAGGCACCGGCGGCGAGCGCCAGCAATGAGACAGGCATGAGAGTTTTCCTTGTGTGATGCGATGGCCGGTGGCCTTGTTGAGGAGATGGATTGTGAAGTGCCGCCTGATTCTTGTGTAGCCGGAACAATGGAAAGGTATTTGTTCCCAGATGGAATAAATAGGTGCAGAATTTGCCACCACCATCTGCAGCTATGACGCTTTTGACCATGCGAAACCCCGCCTTTCCCGCCAGCTCGACCTTTGAGACCAACCGCTCCGGCGAGCTGGAGGTGTTTGTGCAAGTGGCCGAGCACGGCAGCTTCTCGGCCGCTGCCCGTCACCTGGGCGTGTCGCCCTCGGCCACCAGCAAGATCGTGGCGCGCATGGAGGCGCGGCTGGGCGCGCAGCTGCTGCTGCGCAGCACGCGCCGGGTGCAGCTGACGCCGGAGGGCCGCCAGCTCTATGAGCGCGGCCAGCGCGTGCTGGCCGATCTGCAGGAGGCCGAAGCGGCCGCATCGCTGCGCAGCACCCCCAAGGGCGTTGTGCGCATCAACTCCAGCTCATCGACCGGGCAGGCCATCCTGGTGCCGCTGATGGTCCGGCTGATGCAGCAGTACCCCGGCCTGGTGCTGGACCTGAGCTTTACCGACGAGGTGGTGGACCTGATGGAGGCGCGGGCCGATATCGCGATCCGCTGGGGCAAGCTGCCGGCCTCGGACATGGTGGCGCGGCTGCTGGGCCATACCCGCCAGGTGATCGTGGCGGCACCGGCCTACCTGGATGCGCATGGCGTGCCCACACACCCCGATACGCTGGGCGGCCATGTGCGCATTGGCTGGAACTACCAGCGCACGGTGCCGCACTGGCCATTTCGGGTGGCGGGGCAGGATGTGGAGGTGCCGATTGGCGAGCTGCTGCGCGTCAACGATGGCGATGTAATGCGCAACCTGGCAGTGGAGGGGGTGGGGCTGGCGCGGCTGTCGCTGTTCCATGCCTGGCACGATATCGCGGCGGGCCGGCTGCAGGTGGTGCTGGAGGCCTTCAACACCGGCGTGCTGGAGCCCATCCATGCGGTCTACCTGGGCAAGCCCGAGCGCCTGCCGTCGCGCACCCGCGCGGTGCTTGATTTTCTGAAAGCCCATGTCGACCTGGGCCATGCCGAGACCCTGCCCAAACAGTGGTGCCGGGGCTAAGTATCAACAGTTTTAGTAGGCGCTCAGGTTGAGCTCGTCAAACAGCTCGCTGTAGATGCGGTAGCGGTTTTCGCTGATCGGCAGCTCGGCATGGCCGTTTTGCACCGCGTTGATCACGCCGCAGCCGGGCTCGTGCAGATGGGTGCAGTTGTAGAACTTGCATTCCTTGGCATGGGCACCGATGTCGGGCATGCAGGCGGCCAGCTGCGTGGGCGCGATGTGGTACAGGCCAAACTCCTGGAAGCCGGGCGAGTCGATCAGCGCGGTCTTGCGTGCCTCATCCACCCAGTACAAGGTGGTGCTGGTGGTCGTGTGCTTGCCGGTGTTCAGCGCCTGCGAGATCTCGTTGGTCGCCACATTCGCACCCGGTATCAGCAGGTTGATCAAGGTGCTCTTGCCGACACCCGAGGGGCCGAGCACCAAGGTGGTCTTGCCTTCGAGCAGGCCGTAGATGGCGTCGCGGTCTTCCTCGTCGGCGCCTTCCAGCGCGAACGGCAGCACCATGTAGTGCGGCGGGTCCTCGGCCTGGTCGCGCATCGTGCGGTAGGGCTCCAGCCGTTCCCAGGCGCGCAAGAAGGGCTCGCCCAGGTCCATCTTGTTGAGGGCGATGACGGGCGTGATGTGCGCAGCTTCCGCCGCAATCAGCGCGCGTGCCAACTGCACCTCGCTGAAGACGGGCTCGGCCGCGATCAGGATCAGCAGCTGGTCCAGGTTGGCGGCAAAGGTCTTGGTGCGGATGTCGTCCTGGCGGTAGAAGACATTGCGGCGCTCCAGCACTTTCTCGATCGTGCCCTCGTCGCCCTGGCCCGGCGGCGGGGCCAGCCAGCGCACCTGGTCGCCGACGACGGCCTGGCTCTTCTTGCCCCGGGGGTGGCAGATGCGGCGCACGCCGTCCGGGGTTTCCACCACGCAGTGGCGGCCATAGCTGGCAACGACCAGGCCGGTCTGGGTACCACTCTGGCTGGGGGCGCTGGTGCGTCTTGCAGGTTTTGCCATGGCTCTCAGGCCAGCTGCAGCATGGCTTCGATGCGGCGTGCGCATTCGAAGTCGGTGACCGACAGCCCATGCACATCATGGGTGTTGAAGCGCACCACGCAGCGGTTGTAGTGCACCGACAGGTCCGGGTGGTGGTCCTGCGTATGGGCCACCAAGGCCACGCCGTTCACAAAGGCCATGGTCTCGTAGTAGTTGGCAAAGCGGAAGGTCTTCTCGATGGCCACATCGGCACCATCACCGCTCAGCACCCAACCGGTCAGTTGGCTCAGCTGTGTCACCACCTCGGAGGCGGACAGCGCGCGGCGGCTTTGGGTGGACCAGTCTTGTTTGGGCAGGTGGGTTTCAGTCATGGGCCAATTGTTGCATGTGGCGGATACGCTCTACGGCAGGCGGGTGCGAATAGTAATAGCGCACATAGACCGGATCGGGCGTCAACGTGGAGGCATTGTCCTCATAGAGCTTGAGCAGGGCCGACTGCAGATCGGCCGCGCGCGTCTGCTGGACAGCATAGGCATCGGCCTCGAACTCATGCTTGCGCGAGGACTGCGCCATCAGCGGCGAGACAAAGCTGCTGAACACCGGTATCACCAGCATGAACAGCAGCAGTGCCAGCGCATCGTTGGGGCTGGAGCCGGGCACGCCAGGAATGTTCAGGTTGGGTGTGACGCCGAGGCCGGTATAGAACCAGCCCTGCTGCGACAGCCAGCCCAGCAGCGCAAAGCCCAGCAAGGTCAGGCCAAACAGGCCCAGCATGCGCTTGATGATGTGCTTGTGCTTGAAGTGGCCCAGCTCATGGGCCAGCACGGCTTCGACCTCGTCGCCATTGAGCTTTTGCAGCAAGGTGTCGAAGAACACCACGCGCTTGCTGGCGCCAAAGCCGGTGAAATAGGCATTGGCATGGGCGCTGCGGCGGCTGCCATCCATCACAAACAGGCCCTTAGCCGCAAAGCCGCAGCGCTGCATCAAGGCCTGCACGCGGGCTTTGAGGCTTTCGTCCTCCAGTGGCTGGAACTTGTTGAACAGCGGCGCGATAAAGGCCGGGTAGATGACCATCAGCAGCAGGTTGAAGCCCACCCAGAAGGCCCAGGCCCAAAGCCACCACCACTGGCCGGCCGATCCCATCAGCCACAGGATGACCGCCAGGATGGGCAAGCCCACCAGCGCGCCCATGGCCGTGCCCTTGAGCAGATCGGCCAGCCACAGGCCGGGCGTCATCTTGTTGAAGCCAAAGCGCTGCTCCAGCACAAAGGTCTGGTAGTAGCTGGCCGGCAGATCGATGAGGCCGCTGATCAGCGCAAACGCGGCCACCAGGGCCAGCTGCTGCCACATGCCGCCGCCCAGTGCGTCCAGCAGACTGGCATTGAGCAGATCGAGCCCGCCCAGCAAGGTCCAAGCCAGCAACGTGACGGTGCCAATCGCCAGGCCCAGCAGCCCAAAGCGGGTCTTGGCAATCGTGTAGTCGGCCGCCTTGTGGTGGGCCTCCAGGCTGATGCGGTCGGCAAAGAGGGCGGGGACGGCATGGCGGTGGGCGGCCACATGGCGCATCTGGCGGCTGGCCAGCCAGAGTTTGATCAGCACACTGGCAGCCAGTGCAATGGCGAATAGCAGGGTGAACAGCAGCGATGGAGTCACAAGTGGGGGTGTTGGTGGGCGAATACCAGACAGTGTAGGGCATAGGCGACAATCGCCCCCATGCAAAACAAGAACACCCTGGATACACAGGCCGACCCCGTGCCTGAGCTGGCCAAGTCCGATCTGAACCTGGTCTGGCTGGACTGCGAAATGACCGGTTTGAACCCACTGGAGCACCGTGTGATCGAGATCGCGCTGGTGGTCACCAATGCCGATTTGAGCGTGCGCGTGGAAGGGCCTGTGATTGCAATCCACCAAAGTGACGAGGAGCTGGCCAAGATGGACGCCTGGAACCGGGGCACCCATGGCCGCAGCGGGCTGACCGAGCGGGTCAAGGCCTCAGCGATTGACGAGGCCGCTGCGCAGGCCGAAGTGCTGCGCTTCATGAAGCGCTATGTGCCCAAGGCCAAGGTGCCCATGTGCGGCAACAGCATCGGCCAGGACCGCCGTTTTCTGGCGCGCTACATGCCCGATCTGGAAGCCTACTTCCACTACCGCAATGTCGATGTGAGCACCCTCAAGGAGCTGGCACGCCGCTGGCGCCCCGAGCTGGTCACCGGCTTCAAGAAGGCACAAAAGCACACCGCGCTGGCCGATGTGCATGAGTCGATTGACGAGCTGCGGTACTACCGCGAGCATTTTCTGCAGCTGGCGCCCGCCGCCCCACAGCCCGCCGCTTGAACGTGGTTTTTTCGGGGCATTGACCCTTGGGTCTGCGGGAAAACCCCAGATCGTGCGATAATTCGCGCTTCCCCGCCAAAACTGGCGGTTGATACGCACATCTCCCTTCATTCTCTGGGCGTCCAGGCCATGCGATTCGCAGCATGGCCGATTTGAACAAGCCCGCGGCAATTTGTACGGCCGTTACCGTTTGATGGTTGATGTATTTAAAACCATGAACGGTACGGAACTGCGTTGCGAAACGCGCAGTGGCCGGCCTATTGCTATTGTTCAAAATGACGCAAGACCTCCATCTGCAGGGCGAAGCCGCGCCTGCGCAAAACACTGTTGACGCTACCCAAGAGATCGTCAATACCCCCCTGTCCACTGAAGCCGCCGACGCTTCGCAAGAAGGCAACACCGAGCTGGTGGCTGAGACCGAAGCCGAAGCGCTGCCTGAAGAGCCGAACGGCTTTGTCGAGCTGGGCCTGGCGCCCGAGCTGGTGCAGGCCGTCAAGGACCTGGGCTACACCCAACCCACCGCCGTGCAATCGCGCGCCATTCCGCTGGCCATGTTTGGCGACGGCGAAGAATCGCAGCACTTTGCCGACCTGATGGTGTCGAGCCAGACCGGTTCGGGCAAGACCGCCGCCTTCCTGCTGCCCGTGCTGCACACGCTGATCCAGCAACAAGGCCAGGCCGAAGCCGCTGAGCGCGCTGAACACGAACGCCTGGTGGCAGAAGCCCTGGCCCGTGGTGAGCAAGCGCCCAAGCGCGCCAAGCGCAAGAACCCGCTGAGCCCCCGCAACTTCAAGGCTGCCCAACCTGGCGCCCTGGTGCTCTGCCCTACCCGTGAGCTGGCCCAGCAAGTGGCCCACGACGCGATTGAGCTGGTGCGCCACTGCCGTGGTCTGCGCGTAGCCAATATCGTGGGCGGCATGCCTTACCAGCTGCAAATCGCCAAGCTGCAAAACGCTGATCTGGTCGTGGCCACGCCTGGCCGTCTGCTGGACCTGCAGCGCTCGATGCAGATCAAGCTCGACAAGGTGCAGTTCTTGGTGGTGGACGAGGCCGACCGCATGCTGGACCTGGGCTTCTCGGACGACCTGGCCGAAGTCAACCAGCTGACCGCACAGCGCAAGCAGACCATGATGTTCAGCGCGACCTTCGCGCCACGCATCCAGCAGCTGGCCATGCGCGTGATGCATGACAACGGCTCGGGCGTGCAGAAGATCACCATCGATTCGCCCCAGGAAAAGCACGCCAACATCAAGCAAGTGCTGTTCTGGGCCGACAACTCCCAGCACAAGCGCAAGCTGCTGGACCACTGGCTGCGTGATGCCTCGATCAACCAGGCCATCGTGTTTGCATCCACCCAGGTGGAATGTGACGGCCTGGCCAACGACCTGCAGCAAGAAGGCTTCTCTGCAGTGGCACTGCACGGCGCGCTGAGCCAAGGCCTGCGTAACCGCCGCCTGATGGCCCTGCGCAATGGCCAAGTGCAGATCCTGGTGGCGACCGATGTGGCTGCCCGTGGTATCGACGTGCCCACGATTACCCACGTGTTCAACTACGGTCTGCCGATGAAGGCCGAAGACTACACCCACCGCATTGGCCGTACCGGCCGTGCTGGCCGCTCGGGCCTGGCGATCACCTTCGCAGAGTTCCGTGACCGCCGCCGTGTGTTCGATATCGAGGCTTACACCAAGCAGCAGTTCAAGCCGGAAGTGATTCCAGGCATGGAGCCGCAGCAACGCTTCCCCGCACGCAGCGAAGGCGCGCGTGGTGCAGGCCGTGGTGGTGACCGTGGCCGTCCAGGTGCTGGCCGTGGTGGCGAGCGCCGTGGTGGTGGCGGCTTTGGCGCCGACCGTGGTGGTTTTGGTGCCCGCCGTGACGGCGAAGGCTATGGCCGCAAGCCAGGCTTTGGCGAGAACGCTGGTTTTGGTGGTGCTCCACGCGGTGGCGATAGCCGTCCGCGTTTCGAGCAGCGCGATGACCGTGCACCACGCTTTGAGCAGCGCCCTGACCGTGGTGGCGACCGCTTCCAGGACCGTGGCCCGGACCGTTTCCAGGATCGCGGCGCTGATCGCTTCCAGGACCGCGCACCCCGCCCCGAAGGCCGCAGCTTTGACCGCGCGCCTGAGCGCCGTGGTGACCGCTTTGGCGGCGACAACCGTGGCGCTGACAGCCGCGGCCCACGCAGCGCAGGCCCCCGCCACGCCGGTGGTGGTGACTTCGCCCAGCGCCGTCCAGGTGGTGAAAACCGCTTTGGTGGTGAGCGCGGTGGACGTCCCTACAGCCCCGCTGGTGGTGACCGCAAGCGCACCGAGCGCAGCCGTTAATCAGCGCATCGCGCAATGACAAAGAGCTTCCCAAGGGGAGCTCTTTTTTTATGCCTGTCGCACAAGGCGGCTGCTAGATGGTGAGCTCTGAGTGCCCCCTTGGGGCGCATCCGTCAGGCTTCAGACCGCATTGTGGCGGCCGATATCGGGCCAGCGGTGGTGAAAGTAGATCCAGCTGAACAGGCCGGTCAGCATCAGGCCCATCGACGCAATGGCGAGCGCCACGGTGGACTGCATGACCAGGGGCGCGAGCACGCCCGCGACGATGCCATTGGCGACCGAGGTGACGACGGCCTGCAGCGAAGAGGCCAGGCCCCGGCGCTCCGGATGCAGATCCAGCACCAGCAGGGTGACCACCGGGGTCATCAAGGCCCAGCCGAAGGAATAGATACCCAGCGGCAGCAAGGCCCAGGCCGGGTGCGGGGGCAGTACCAGGTTCAGCAGCAGGTAGATGCAGGAGGTCAGGAACATGATCAGAAAGCCGTGGCGCACCTGGCGCTTGGGCGGAATCTTGCCCGCCAGCCTGCCGCTGACCCAGGCGCCCAGCATGATGCCGCCGATGGTGCAGATGAAGAACCAGAAGAACTGGGTCGGCTGCATGCGCATGTGGGTGCCCAGGAAGGTGGGGGCCGACAGGATGTAGATGAACATGCCGTTGAACGGTACACCGCTGGCGGCAGCCAGCAGCAAAAAGCGTGGGCTGCTGCACAGCTGCCAGTAGCCGCGCATGAGGTTGCGCACATCAAAGGCCTGGCGCTTTTCGGGCGGCAGGCTCTCTGGCAGCAGGCGCCAGTTGTAGGCCCACAGCAGCGCGCCAATTACCGTCAGCAGCCAGAAGATCGATTGCCAGCTGGCGTAGGCAATGAAGACGCCGCCGATCATCGGCGCGACTGCAGGCGCGATGCCGAAGTAGATGGTGATCTGGCTCATCACCCGCTGGGCCTGGGCGGGCGGGAACAGATCGCGCACCACCGCGCGCGAGACCACAATGCCGGCGCCCGTGGTGCAGCCTTGCAGTGCGCGGAACAGGATCAGCTGGCCGGGGGTCTGGGCTAGCGCGCAGCCCGCCGAGGTCAGCGCAAAGGCGGCCAGGCCCCAGAGCACGATGGGGCGGCGGCCAAAGCTGTCCGACAGCGCACCGTGGAACAGGTTCATGAACGCGAAGCCAAACAGATAGGCCGACAGCGTCTGCTGCATCTGCAGCGGTGAGGCGTTGAGCGATGCTGCAATGCCGTCAAAGGCGGGCAGGTAGGTGTCGATCGAGAACGGCCCCAGCATGCCCAGCAGTGCCAGCATGACCGCCAGAATCCATTGGGGTGTGGGCTGGGCGGATGCGTCTGCGGGGCGTGGTGGGTTCATGGCCAGCGCGCCACCGGCCGTGGGCAGGGGGCGTCGTCAAATAAGGGGGTTAAGAGCCTGGGCTGCTGCAGCCTGGGGCGAGCCCGGTGTGCAAGCAGCAGCCGCTGAGCTTAACCCAAGCGCCGGCGCCATGCAGTCGCTGCGGTATGGGCCTGCGGGCTGCGCCTCAGCGCGGCTGCACTTCGTCGGGCAGCATCGCGGCGATGATGTCCAAGGTGTCGAGCATTTGCGAGGGGTTGCGCGGATCGGCGCTGAGCACGGGCACGGCGCATTCGGCATGGGCCGAGAGGCGCACGGTGAACATCTCCTGCTGCGCAGCCGATGCCGGGCGCGCAATCAGCACCACGATGGCCTGGATGTTGGGGGCGGCATGGCACTGCTGAATCAGGTCGATGGTCTGCTCCATCGCATGGGGCTCGTGGATATCGACCATAACGATGGCGCCAAAAGCCAGCGACAGCGCCCATTCACGCACAAAGTCGTAGCGCTCCTGACCGGGGCAGCCGTAGACCTGCAGGGTGTCCTCATCGTCGAGCTTGATTTCGCCAAAATCCAGGCCTACCGTGGTGGTCTCTTTCGCGTGGGCCTGCTTGTCCAGATTGGGCACATCGCACTCGATGGCCAGGCTGCCGCAGAGGCTGCGGATCGCTGTCGTCTTGCCGATGCCCATGGGGCCCAGCAGCACGATGCGTTTGATGGGGTGGTGCATGCGGTCCTCCCGTCAGTGGTTCAGTGCGGGTCGCTGGCCCGGTTCTGGTGGATCCAGCGGCTCAGTTGTCGGAAAAGGCCCAGCTTGGCCGCCGCCGCCGTGCTGGGCTGGGCGGCATGGGGTGCTGGGGAGGCAGGGGTGGCCATGGCCAGCGGCTCAGCAGCTGTGGGTGCTGCTGTCTCTACCAGCACGCCCTTGCCGCGCAGGACCTGTAGTACGCGCAGGATCTCGCCGCGCTCTAGCTGGGTACGTTCGGCCAGTTCATCCAGGCTCCGGTCTCCGGAGATCATTGCCGCGAGCAGCTGCCGGTGGGCCTGGCCGGCCATGCTGCCGGTCAGCTGGGTCCAGCGCTTGATGCGAAAACGGGTACCGGGAGCGGGCAGGTTGCCCGGTGCGGCGGCAGCGGGTGCCGTGGTCGCGATCGGAGCTTCTGCCATGGGCTCAGGCGCCGGCTCAGCCACCACCAGCGTCGGCTGGCTCAGGTCGGTGGCCTTGAGAAAGGCGGCATCGGCATTCTTCAGCTGCACATCATGGCCCAGGGTCATGCCGTGCTGGCGACGGGTCTTGAGCGTTTCGCGCAGTCGCTTGCCATGGGCCTGGACGCTGATGTGTTCCAGCAGCTGGGTCAGGCGGCCCACGCTGTAGTCGGGTGGCAATTGGGCATCAATCTGGTCCGGCCATTGGGCGCGTGCGGCCTGGGCCTGGTCATCGGTGGCAATCAGCAGCACAAAGGAGTTGTTCGAGCGGTTCTGGATGGCGCCGGGGGCGCTATGGGCGTCGATCACCCACAACTCAGTGGCGGGCTTGGCGGTCTGAGAAGGCTGTTTGTCGCGCCAGTGCTTGGCGGCGACTTCAAACAAATAGCTAAAGCGCAGTTGATGGGCTTCACTCAAATGGGCGGCATGCAGGATCAACTCGGACATAACAACTCTCCCTGGCACATTCACCATCAAGCGTTATGGAAGCAGCAGTTCGTGCGAAGCGGGTGCCTGGCATGGACGTTGTTCCATTTTCAAAGCTTGTAATAATATGTCAATATCTCAGATATATTAATAATGCGCCATTGATTAATCGCAACTATAGTGCGATCTTTGTGCCAGATGTAGCGCAGGCGTGCCTGAAAAGTGTAACTAGCTTTCTTGGTAGCGTTAGGGCGAAGCGCCTGGTACACCGCAGAGATGTATACCAAGGCTTATTTAGTATTCAAATAAACAACAGGCCTGCTCAGGCCTGTTGTTGCATCCGCTCAGTGTTGGTGCTGGTGACCGCCTGCAGCGGCAGGCTGGCCAGCGGCTGCCGGGGCCAGCGCGCGGATGGGGGCGCTCACGGCAATGCTCTCCTTGGCACCATCGGCATGCACCACTTCCAGGGTCAGGTCGACGTTCTCGCCGGCGACCAGCGGCTTTTTCAGGCCCATCAGCATGATGTGGTAACCGCCGGGCTTGAGGCTCACGGCCTGGCCGTTAGGCAGTTTGACGCTGGGCACGGCCCGCATCTTCATCACGTTGTCTTCCATGCGCATTTCGTGCACTTCGGCGGTGCTGGCGGCGTCGGTCTTCACGCCGACGAGCTGGGCATCGTCATGCGCCGAGCGCAGATCCATGAACACACCAGAAGCCTGTTGCTGTGCGACCGTGGCACGCGCCCAGGGATTGCTGACCGTGACATGGGCAAAAGCGCTGGAGGCGGTTGCAAACGCGAAGGCGGCGAGCAAGGAGGGGAGCAGGGGGCGCATGGTAGGTGCTGAGAGAAATGTCGGAGGGATAAAACGGATTCCAGCATTCTACAAGCGCAGGGCCATCCTGGCCTGCAAGCGCTGCGGCTCTGCGGTAGGGCAGGCGACAGGTGACGCGGGGAAATAAAAAACGGCCTAGGCGAGAAGCCTAGGCCGTCAAGAGTGGTGGGCCCTGAGTGATTCGAACACTCGACCAACGGATTAAGAGTCCGCTGCTCTACCAACTGAGCTAAGAGCCCGAAACTGTCGCACCTTGGAAATGCTTTGTTTCGTCGGCCTGCGCGCTTTTTCGCAAGCCATAAAAATGTGGTGGGCCCTGAGTGATTCGAACACTCGACCAACGGATTAAGAGTCCGCTGCTCTACCAGCTGAGCTAAGAGCCCACATTTTTTGCTGTCAGCAGTGCGCTGCAGCAAGCCTTGTATTATGCACTAATTTTTACGCCTGCTCGGAAAAATCCCAATATCAACCCTGATTTTTTCCGGCAGGCCTGCCGCCGCAAAGGCAAAAACGGCCCGGACCCCGCCGGGCCGAGCCTGTCTGCTGCGGCGCGCGGTTTACATCAGCAGATGTTCGCCCGCATTGTCGCCGCCCAGGATCACATAGTTCACCTTGCGGATGTCCATCAGATGCTTGCCGCCTGCGTAGCTGATGGAGGACTGCACGTCCTGCTCCATCTCGGTCAGCGTGTCTTGCAGCTTGCCCTTGATGGGTTCGAGGATGCGCTTGCCTTCGACGTGCTTGTACTCGCCCTTGTTGAAGTCGCTGGCCGAGCCGTAGTATTCCTTGAACAGCTCGCCATCGAGCTCGACCGTCTTGCCGGGAGATTCCTCATGGCCGGCAAACAGCGAGCCGATCATCACCATCGTTGCGCCAAAGCGGATGCTCTTGGCGATGTCGCCATGGCTGCGGATACCGCCGTCGGCAATGATGGGCTTGGTGGCCACGCGTGCGCACCACTTGAGCGCCGACAGCTGCCAGCCGCCGGTGCCAAAGCCGGTCTTGAGCTTGGTAATGCAGACCTTGCCCGGGCCCACGCCCACCTTGGTGGCATCGGCGCCCCAGTTTTCCAGGTCGATCACGGCCTCAGGCGTGGCCACGTTGCCGGCGATCACAAAGGCTTCAGGCAGCTTCTCTTTCAGATAGCCGATCATGTTCTTCACGCTGTCGGCATGGCCGTGGGCGATGTCGATGGTGATGTATTCGGGGCAGATGTCGTCGGCCACAAAGCGGTCCACCACTTCGTAGTCGGCTTGCTTGACGCCCAGCGAGATCGACGCGAACAGGCCTTGCGACTGCATGGCCTTGGTGAAGGCGACGTTGTCGATGTCAAAGCGGTGCATCACATAGAAGTAGCCGTGTTGCGCCAAAAACTTGCAGATCTTCTCGTCCAGCACGGTCTTCATGTTGGCAGGCACCACCGGCAGGCGGAAGGTGCGGTTGCCCAGGACAACGCTGGTGTCACATTCCGAGCGGCTTTCCACGCGGCACTTGCGGGGCAGCAAAAGAATGTTGTCGTAGTCGAAGATTTCCATTTGATTCCAAGCTCCATAAAAGGTCGCAGCGAACTATTTCGCAGCGATGGGGCGCTTGGCTTGGAGACCGGTCGGGCAGGGCGCTTCGCATTGGAAATGCCCTCTTTTGCGCTGTTGCAGACACAAAAAAACCGGGTCACAAGAAACTTGGGCCCGGTGACTGATTCTAGCAGCAAGCACTGGCTTTGCAAAAGCCTTGCCGGCCGCTGCAGTATGTCTCCTCGCCGCGCGCGGCCCCTGGGCGCATCGCGGGCTGGCAGCTCGCCAGCTTGTCGTTCTCCCTACAATGGGGGGATGGATTCGAATGATTTGTTTGCGCTGCCGTCCGAAGCGGGTGGTGCTGGGCATTTGCCGCTTCTCAATGGCCTCAACGACGAGCAGCTGGCCGCTGCCACCTTGGAAGGGGGCCATGCGCTGATTCTGGCCGGTGCCGGCTCGGGCAAGACCCGGGTGCTGACCACGCGCATTGCCTGGCTGCTGCAGACGGGCCGCGCCACGCCTGGCGGCATTCTTGCGGTCACTTTTACCAATAAGGCTGCCAAGGAGATGCTCACGCGCCTGTCGGCGATGCTGCCCATCAATGTGCGCGGCATGTGGATCGGCACCTTCCACGGGCTGTGCAACCGCATGCTGCGGGCGCATTACAAGTCGGCCAACCTGCCGCAGACCTTCCAGATCCTGGACACGCAAGACCAGCTCTCGGCGATCAAGCGCCTGTGCAAGCAGTTCCAGGTCGATGAGGAAGCGCTGCCGCCCAAGCAGCTGCAGTACTTCATCAGCGGCTGCAAGGAAGAGGGGCTGCGCCCCTCCGACGTGCAGGCGCGCGACATGGCCGAGCGCAAGAAGGTCGAGCTCTACCAGCTCTATGAAGAGCAATGCCTGCGCGAAGGCGTGGTGGATTTTGGCGAGCTGATGCTGCGCTCCTACGAGCTGCTGCGCGACAACCTGCCGATCCGCCAGCACTACCAGCACCGCTTCCGCCACATGCTGGTCGACGAGTTCCAGGACACCAACCGCCTGCAGTACCTCTGGCTCAAGCAGCTGGCGGGCGACATGGTGGGCGGCAAGTTCCAGTCCCTCAGCAGCGTGATTGCGGTGGGCGACGATGACCAGAGCATCTATGCCTTCCGTGGTGCACGCGTGGGCAATATGCAGGATTTTGTGCGTGAGTTCGAAGTGCGCCAGCAGATCAAGCTGGAGCAAAACTACCGCAGCTACAGCAATATCCTCGACAGCGCCAATGCGCTGATCAGCCACAACAGCAACCGCCTGGGCAAGAACCTGCGCACCGACCAGGGCCCGGGCGAGCCGGTGCGGGTGTCCGAGAGCGCCACCGACATGGCCGAGGCGCAGTGGATGGTCGAGGAGATCAAGTCGCTGATCAAGAGCGATGGCTTTGCGCGCAGCGAGATTGCCGTGCTCTACCGCAGCAACGCCCAAAGCCGGATTCTGGAAACCAGCCTGTTCAATGCCGGTGTGCCTTACCGCGTGTATGGCGGCCTGCGCTTTTTCGAGCGGGCTGAAATCAAGCATGCGCTGGCCTATCTGCGCCTGCTGGAGAACCCGCATGACGACACCAGCTTCATGCGGGTGGTGAACTTTCCGCCGCGCGGCATTGGCGCCCGCACCACCGAGCAATTGCAGGAAGGGGCGCAGGCCGCCGGTTGCTCGCTGTATGACGCGGTGACGGCCGTGGCTGGCAAGGCGGGTACCAAGCTGCAGTCCTTTGTCGCGATGATCGATGTGCTGCGCGAGGAGACCCAGGGCAAGACCCTGCGCGAGACCATCGAGCGCATGCTGGTGGTGAGCGGCCTGATCGAGCACTACCAGACCGAAAAGGAAGGCGCCGACCGCATCGACAACCTGGGCGAACTGGTGACCGCAGCCGAGAGCTTTGTCACCCAGGAAGGCTTTGGCAGGGATGCCGTGGCCATTCCGCTCGATGAGCAGCAGGCCATGGGCGTGCCAGCCAGCGGCCAAAGCCCGGTCAGCCAGGGCCTGGACCCGGATGCACCGCTGCTCGACACCCCGCTGCCCGGTGCCGCCAGCCCGGCCATGGTGAACCCCGATACCGGCGAGACCTTGTCGCCGCTCGTAGCCTTTTTGACCCATGCGGCGCTGGAGGCCGGCGACAACCAGGCCCAGGCCGGCCAGGATGCCGTGCAGATGATGACCGTGCATGCCAGCAAGGGCCTGGAGTTTGACGTGGTCTTTATCGGCGGGCTGGAAGAGGGCCTGTTCCCGCACGAGAACGCGATGACCGACACCGGCGGGCTGGAGGAAGAGCGCCGTCTGATGTATGTGGCGATCACCCGGGCGCGCAAGCGCCTGTACCTGAGCACCTCGCAGACGCGCATGCTCCACGGCACCACGCGCTACAACGTGCGCAGCCGCTTCTTGGATGAGCTGCCCGAAGGCGCGCTCAAATGGCTCACGCTCAAGCATTCGGGCTTTGGCAGTGGCATGGGCAGCCTGGCTTACGGCGGTGGCGGTGGTCGCTCGTCGGGCGGTGGCTATGGTGATTCCGCGCCCAGCATGTGGGGCAAAACCCCCGTGCCGGTGCAAAAGGCCGAGCCCGCGCATGGCATCAAGAAGGGCGCCAATGTGTTCCACAACAAGTTTGGCGAAGGCAAGGTGCTGGCGGTGGAAGGCACGGGCGACGATGCCCGCGCCCAGGTGAATTTTCCGCGCCATGGCACCAAGTGGCTGGCGCTGTCGGTGGCCAAGCTCACGGTGGTCTGAGCTGCGCGCGGGTCTCAGCCCGCAGTGCAAGCCTGGCAGGTGTTGGGGTGATAGTGGGCGCCAACCTCAGGCTTGCATTTAATAGTTGCATGGGATACTATATGGGTTGCTCATCCGCTTGAGCAGCCCTGCCGCATTCTGGTGCACCTCTGCTGCCCAGGCTGCGCTGGCCGTCCCCCATCCGCGCAGGGGGCGGCGCCCGCGCTGCTTCCCGGCGGGTGAGTCGCCACTTCCATGTCCCAGCCATATGCATTGGCCGCACCGCCGGCCGGTCTGCGCGTTCGCCATTCGCTGGGTTGACGAGAATGCCCATGACACCTGCCCGCAAGATCGATATATCCACCCCGGCCGTTGGCCGCCACCAGGCGCTGCGCCATCTGCTGTCGCCGCGCCAGCTGCGTGACAGCGCCCGTCTGCAACCGCTGCCGTCGCTGCACATCGCGTTGGTCGCGGCCATGCAGGCGGCGCTGGCGGTGCTGCTGGCCTTGGTGGTGGCGCGGCTGTCCCCCTGGCCCCAGCTGGTCGGCCCGTTGGGGCTGGGCGCATTGGCGGCGCTGTTTGGCCGCTTTGCGGCGCCGGGCCGGCGCATGCGCATCGTCGGCATCTGCGCAGCCATGCTGTGCGCGGCGGTGTTTTTGCCCTCCCTCGCATCCTGGGCCGGGCTGCCCGCCCAGGGCATGGTCTGGGTGCTGGCGCTGGTGGCCGGCGCGGCCACCTTGGCGGTCAGCCACTGGCGCCTGGGTGGGCCGGGCGCGGTGATTGTGGTGTTCGCCGCCGGTGCCTCGCTGGCGCCGGTGCACAGCGGGCAGCAGCTGCTGGAGCGGACCTTGGGCACCCTGGCCGGCGGCCTGTTGGCAGCCCTGGTCTGCTGGGCGACCGATGGCCTGCGCCACCAGGCGATGCAGCGCGTGCAGTTGCCTGCGCAGCCGCAGCGGCCCTGGCCGGCCGAGCTGGCTGCTGCCGGCCGCATGGTGCTGGGTGCTGGCCTGGCGGCCTGGGTGGCCCAGGCGGCGGGCTGGCAGCATCCGGCCTGGGCGGCGATTGGCGCCACGGCGGTGATGCAGGGCAGCCATCTGCACATCACGATGAACCGCGCGCTGCAGCGCATGGTGGGCACCATGCTGGGCGCGCTGGTGGCCGGTCTGATTCTGTCGCTGGAGCCTTCCTTCTGGTGGATCGCCGCCTGCATCGTGGCTCTGCAGTTCATCACCGAGGTGAGCATTGGCTACAACTACGCGCTGGGCCAGATCACCGTTACGCCGATGGCCCTGCTGATGACGCATCTGGCCTCGTCGCCGCTGGCGCCTTTGGCCATGCCGCTGGAACGGGTGCTGGATACCGTGCTGGGCGCGGCACTGGGCATTGTGTTTGCGCTGGCACTGTCCAGCCTGGAAGACCGGGCGCACCTGCACCGCCTGCACCACGGCGAAGGCCCGCAGCCATGAAAAAAGCCCGGGCTGTGGGGCACAGGCCGGGCTTGGTTGAATCGGTAAATCTCAGAGCGCGACGCTGTCCGCTTGCTCCGGGGCTTCAAAGCAGTCGCGAAAGCTGAACACCACCGAGGTCAGGAACATCGTCGCCAGCATCAGCGAGCCGGCAATCGCAATCGCCGCCGCTGCCCAGGCGCCCAGCAAGGTGCCCAGCAGCGCCGACAACAAGGCCATGGCGATGCCAAAGCCGATGCCGACAGCCATCCAGGCCAGGCCAAACATCGTGAAGGCGCCAATATTGCGGCTGCAGGCAATCAGGCTGAAGAACACCGCCTTGATGGCAGGCACCTTGTGCCAGTAGATCAGGCCAGGCGCATGCCAGAACAGCAGCGACAGCGGAATGTACAGCAGCATGGTGGCGAACATGGCCTGCTGAAAAGCGGGTTGCTCGACGATCTCACGCGTGATCTCGCCGCCCATCAGGTTGAGGCGGGCGAACTGGCCGCCATCGAACAGCGCCGAAAAGCCCAGTACCAGCAAGAAGGACAGCGCATAGAAGACGCCCAGCACGACGAATGAATTGCGCCGTTCCTTGTCCACGCGCAGCGCAGCCAGTACCACTGGCAAGGTCGGGCGCGTGCCCTGCGCCGTCAGCGCGGCGCCAATCATCATGCACAAGGTGGAGACGGGCAGCAGCGCCAGCGCGATAAAGGTGCCGGCAATCGGGATGGCGCCGATCAGGGACATCACCATCATCGACAGAAAGAACAGCGAGGTCAGGGCCAGGGCCTGTGTCTTGAAGGTTTTGAAGCCGTCTTGCACCCAGGTCACACCCTGGCGGGCAGTGGCGATACGAAGTTTCATGCACCAGCGCGCTGCAGCGCGGGCTGCAGCGATAAAAATCAAAGGGGATGGCGCACTGTAACCCATGCGCCCAAGGCGCAGGCGCCCATGTGGGCATGGCGCGCGGGTGGATCAGATCAGGTGGTAAGGCGCGGCCAGGCGCGCGCGCAGCACCCGCTCGAAGTGGGTCGGGTCATGGGGCTTCAGCAGCGAGGCTTCGCGCGGCAGGTAGAAGTCCCAAAGGCGCGAGATCCAGAAGCGCAGCGCGCCTGCGCGCAGCATGGCATTGAGCAGCTCGCGCTCGCAGGCCTGCAGTGGGCGTACCGCCTGGTAGGCGGCGAGCAGCGCATCGGCACGGGCCTTGTCAATGGCGCCGGTGGCCAGGTCGATGCACCAGTCGTTGATGACCACGGCAATGTCGAACAGCCAGGTATCGACACCGGCGAAATAGAAGTCAAAGATGCCCGTCAGGGTCTCACCCTCGAACATGGCGTTGTCGCGGAACAGGTCGGCATGCACCGGGCCGCGTGGCAGCGCCGCATAGGCCGAGCTTTGCGCCACATGGTTCTGGTACGCCAGCTCGCTGCGCAACAGCTCGGCGGTGGCGGTGTCCAGGTAGGGCAGCACCACCGGCACGGTCTCGTTCCACCAGGGCAGGCCACGCAGATTGGGCTGCTGGCGCGGGTAGTCGAGCGCGGCCTGGTGCATTCGGGCCAGCACCTCGCCCAGCGATTGGCAATGCGCCGCTTGGGGCGCCAGCTGGCTCTTGCCGGGCAGCTTGCCGACGATGGCGGCGGGCTTGCCCTCGACCTGCAGCAGGATGTCGCCGGTCTTGCCATCGGCCTGGGGCTCGGGCACGGGCACGCCGGCCTTGGCCAGGTGCTTCATCAGGTACAGGTAGAACGGCAGTTGGTCGGCGCGCAGGCGCTCGAACAGGGTCAGCACGTACTCGCCCTGGCTGGTGGTCAGAAAGTAGTTGGTGTTTTCAATACCGCCTTCAATACCGCGCAACGAGACGAAATCGCCCAGCGGGACGCGTTTGAGCAGGGCCTTGGCAGCCTTGTCGGATACTTCGGTGAAAACAGCCATGGATATAGATCGTCGCTACAAAAACAAGGCCAGCCTCTGTGGCTGGTCTGGCCCGCAAGGCGGGTGCAAAGATGCGATTATCGCAAGCCCGGGCGGCGCCGGGCTTTTCGCTCTGGTATCGCGCTCAGAAATTGCCGATGTTCCAGACGCGCTTCTTGTTCTGGGTGTCGCCAAAACCGTCAGGGCGGGCGCGGGCGCCATCGGTGGACTTGACCTCGTAGCCGGGCATGTTGCCCATCTTGGGCTGCACATGGATGCTCTGGGTCTGGCCACCAATGCGCACCTCGTCGATGCGGCTGCCCGCGTCTTCCACCCGGATGTATTCGGCCTTCTGGTTGTACTTGTCGTTCGCGGGCGCCGCGTCGGCAGGGGCCGCAGGCTGTGCAGCGGGCTGGGCTGCAGGCTGCTCGGCAGGAGCGGCGGGTTGCTGGGCCAGTGCAGGGGCTGCCAGCACCAGTGCCAGGGCCTGGGCGATGAAAGAAGTGGTAATTGCGCGCATGGCTCAATTGTAAGTTGTCGCCCGGTGTTTGCGTACCGGGCACAATGTCAATATGCGTAATCCTCCTACTTTAGTGCTGGTGGACGGTTCCAGCTATCTGTACCGTGCCTACCATGCCATGCCCGATCTTCGTGCGGTTCCCGGCGACTCTGCCAGCCCGGCAACCGGGGCCATCCGGGGCATGATCAATATGATGCAGGCGTTGCGTAAAGACATACAGGCCGACTACGCGGTCTGTGTTTTCGATGCCAGCGGCCCTACCTTTCGCGACGATCTCTACACTGAGTACAAGGCCACGCGCTCGCCGATGCCCGACGACCTGCGCTCGCAGATCGCGCCCATCCATGAGGTGGTGCAGCTGCTGGGCTGGAAGATTCTGGCGGTGCCCGGCGTCGAGGCCGACGATGTCATTGCCACCCTGGCCCAGATGGCCTCGCAGCAGGGCATCCAGGTCATCGTCTCCAGCGGCGACAAGGATTTGAGCCAGCTGGTCAACGAGCACGTAACCATTATCGACACGATGAACGGCAAGCGGCGAGACGTGGCCGGGGTCACGGCCGAGTTTGGCGTGCCGCCCTCGCAGATGGTCGAGTACCAGGCCTTGGTGGGCGATACGGTGGACAACGTGCCTGGCGTCAGCAAGGTGGGCCCGAAGACGGCTGCCAAGTGGCTGGAGGAACACGGCTCCTTGGACCAGTTGATCGCCAAAGCCGACACGATCAAGGGCGTTGCCGGCCAGAACCTGCGCGATGCGATCGCCAGCGGCCAGCTGGCGCTGAGCCGCCAGCTGGTGACGATGAAGACCGATTGCGCGCTGGACGACTACATCCCGGGCCTGCCCGCCTTCGATGGCATTACGCTGGGAGAGCCGGATGCCGCCGGCCTGGCACCGTTCTATGAGCAGTACGGCTTCAAGGGCCTGGCGCGGTCGCTGGGTTCTGCCGCAGCGCCCGCTGCGGGCAAGGCCGCAACCGGCCCTGCCGGCCAGGCCGGTCTGTTTGACAGTGCCGATGCCGCGGTGACCGAGGTCGCCATCGAGGCCCAGCAGCGCGATGTGGTCTACCACACCATCCTGACCGAGGCCGATCTGGATGCCTGGTTGCTCAAGCTGCAAACGGCCGAATTGGCGGCGCTCGATACCGAAACCGATTCGCTCGATGAAATGCAGGCCCGCATCGTCGGCATCTCGTTCAGCGTGCAGGTGGGCGAGGCGGCCTACATCCCGCTGCGCCACGAAGGCATGGACGTGCCCGAGCAGCTGCCGATGGATCTGGTGCTGGCCAAGCTCAAGCCCTGGCTGGAAGACGCCAGCAAAAAGAAGCTGGGCCAGCATGTCAAATATGACCAGCATGTGCTGGCCAACCACGGCATTCGCGTGCAAGGCTATGCGCATGACACCATGCTGCAGTCCTATGTGCTGGAGGCCGACCGCCCCCACAACCTGGGCAGCCTGGCGCTGCGCCACACCGGCCGCACGGGCATCAGCTACGAAGACCTCTGCGGCAAGGGCAAGGGCCAGATCCCGTTTGCCCAGGTGCCGGTGGACAAGGCTGCCGCCTATAGCTGCGAAGACTCGGACCAGACCCTGGATGTGCACCGCGTGCTGTGGCCGCGCATCGAAGCCAATGCCGGCCTGGCGCATATCTATGCGCTGGAGATGCAGACCAGCGAAGCGCTGTTCCGCATCGAGCGCAATGGCGTGCGCATCGATGCGCCCGAGCTGGCGCGCCAGAGCAATGACCTGGGCCGCCGTATTCTGGCGCTGGAGGCCGAGGCCTATGAGATCGCCGGCCAGCAGTTCAACCTGAGCAGCCCCAAGCAGCTCGGCGAGATCTTTTTTGACAAGCTGGGCCTGCCCGTGGTGAAGAAAACCGCTACCGGCGCGCGCAGCACTGATGAAGAAGTGCTGGAAAAGCTGGCTGAAGATTATCCGCTGCCGGCCAAGATTCTGGAGCACCGCTCGCTGTCCAAGCTCAAGGGCACCTATACCGACAAGCTCGCGCAGATGGCACTGCCCAGCGATGGCCGCGTGCATACCCACTATGCGCAGGCGGTGGCCGTCACCGGCCGCTTGTCCAGCAACGATCCCAACCTGCAGAACATCCCCGTGCGCACGGCCGAAGGCCGCCGCATCCGCGAGGCCTTTGTCGCGCCCGAGGGCAAGCTGATTGCCAGTGCCGACTACTCGCAGATCGAGCTGCGCATCATGGCGCATCTGTCGGGTGACGAGGCGTTGCTGAACGCCTTCCGCGATGGGCTGGATGTGCACCGGGCCACCGCCGCCGAGGTGTTTGGCGTGGCGCTGGACCAGGTCAGCAGCGAGCAGCGCCGCTATGCCAAGGTCATCAACTTTGGCCTGATCTACGGCATGAGCAGCTTTGGCCTGGCCAAGAACCTGGGCATCGAGACCAAGGCCGCTGCCGCCTATATCGACAAGTACTTCCAGCGCTACCCCGGCGTCAAGCGCTATATGGACCAGACCGTGGAGCTGGCGCATACGCAGGGCTATGTCGAGACCGTGTTTGGCCGCCGCCTGGTGCTGCCCGAGATCAATGGCGGCAATGGCCCGCGCAAGAAAGCGGCCGAGCGCGCCGCGATCAATGCCCCCATGCAGGGCACGGCGGCCGACCTGATCAAGAAGGCCATGGTGGCCGTGCAGGCCAAGCTTGACGCGGACAAGCCCGAGGTGCTGGTCATCATGCAGGTGCACGATGAACTGGTGTTCGAGCTGCCTGCCGCCGAGCAGGAATGGCTGCGCACGGAGATCCCGGCCATCATGGCGAGTGTGGCCGACCTGAAGGTGCCCTTGATCGCCGAGATCGGCTTTGGCCCGAACTGGGAAAAAGCGCACTGAGGCTGATGCCCGCAGCGCTGCCTGACATAGGCAGTCGCTGAGGTTCCAGATGGACCGCTCCAAGCCCTGGCATCCGCCCAGGATTTGGGGCGGTTAATGCAACTGCGTTGCAACAAAGTGCTACCATGCGCGGCATGTTGGATGGGGCACGGGTGCCCGGTGGCTGCGCTGGCGCGTGGTTGCGGCACCGGATGGACGGCGTTTTTTGTTGAGCCGGCCCCGCTGAAGGATGGTTTCATGACTTTGATCGCAATCGTGCTGGCGACCCTTGCTGCCGGTTTGGGCAGCGTGTGGGTGGCCGCAGCGCTGATGCGCACGGGCATTGGCAGCCAAGGCAGCCGCTTTGGTGCCCAGCACCTGCTGAGCCTGGCCGCAGGCGCCTTGCTCGCCACCGCCTTTGTGCATTTGCTGCCCGAGGCTTTCGAGAGCCAGATCAACCCCAAGGCGCTGTTTGTGGTGCTGCTGCTGGGTCTGGTTTTTTTCTTCTTGCTGGACAAGGCCGAGCTGTGGCACCACGGCCATGAGCACCGCCATGCACTGCCCGAAGAGCGCGGCCATGCCCATGGCGAGCATGCAGATGCCGAGCACGCCGATGGCCAGCATGGCCATGCGCACCACCACCATGGCCACACACACAACCACAGCGCAGGCGGCTGGTCGCTGCTGACCGGTGACAGCGTGCACTGCTTTGGCGACGGCATCCTGATTGCGTCGGCCTTCATGGCCGATATGTGGCTGGGCATTGTGGCGGCCATCTCGGTGCTGGCCCATGAGGTACCCCACCATATGGGCGACCTGGTCGTGCTGTCGGGCAATGGCGGCCGCAGCCAGAGCAAGGTCGCCTTGCTCAAGCTGTCGCTGGCTGGTGCGGTGACGGCGCTGGGCGGCGTGGTCGGCTATTTCCTGGTCAGCTCACTGGCCGATTTTCTGCCGTACTTCCTGGCCATTGCATCGAGCAGCTTCATCTATGTGGCGTTGGCCGATCTGATCCCGCAGCTGCAGCGCCAGCTGACGGCCAAGCAGACGGTGCAGCAGGTGGTCTGGCTGGCCATCGGCATGGTGGTGGTGAGTGCTGTCAGCACCTGGGCGCATGGCGACCATGACCACCATGGCCATGCACACGGCCTGGCCGAGCAGCATGAGGCCCATGGCACGCAGGACGCGCATGGTGACCACGACGGTCACAAGCACTGAGGCAGAAGCGAAAGCGTAGCTGTCAGCCTGCGCGCAGGCCACTGCCCTTGTTGGCCAGCAAGGCCCGCACCACCGGCAGCTGGCGCCGCGAGACCAGCAGCACATCCGCAATGCCAAACAGGCGCAGCTGCCAGCCATCGCTGTCGTCCACATCACAGGCTTTTTCCAGACAGCGGATGGCCGAAGGCGCGACCAGCGCATTGCGGTGCACGCGCAGATAGCGTTTGGCAAAGCGCGTTTCCAGATCATTGAGGCTGCCTGACCACAGGTACTCATGGGTGGCGGTGCGCACGGTCACATATTTCAGCTCGGATTTGAAGTACAGCACATCGGCCAGGCGCACCCGTTCGGTACGGCCCCGGTCGGTGATCAGCAGGGTGTCGGCGTCCAGATCGGGCTCGGGCTGGGCAGGGGCCTGGCGCAGCGCATGGGCCTGGGCAACCAGGGCCACCTTGTGCAGTGCGGCTGCCAGGCGCTCGCGCCGCACCGGCTTGGTCAGGTAGTCGGCGGCATTGACCTCGAAGGCGCTCAGCGCATGCTCGGGGTGGGCGGTGACAAAGACCACCGCAGGGGCAGGGGGCTGCTGCTGCAGCTGGCGCGCCAGCTCCATGCCGCTGAGGCCCGGCATGTGGATGTCCAGCAGCAGCACATCAAAGGCCTGGCCCAAAGCGGCGGCGCTGGCCAGCGCCTGCAGCGCCTCGGGCGCATTGGCGGCCTCCTGCACGGCGGTTGGCGCTGGCGTCATCTCGACCAACAAGCGCCGCAGCCGGCTGCGGGCCAGGGCTTCATCATCCACAATCAATACTCGCATGGGCGCCTATGCTAGCGGAGGCCGGGCCTGGCTGCCAACACCGGCCGTCGTGTATTTGCGCCCGCTCAAGCGGGGATGCTGATGCGCACCATGTAGATGCCGTCCTTGCTCGTGGCCTTGAAGTCGTACTCCAGGTCATAGAGCAGGCGCAGGCGCTTTTTCACATTCAGGATGGCCGTGCCGGTGCCGGCACGCCGCTCGGGCTGCGGGGCGCTGAAGGGGCGTGGCGTGGTGTTGATGATCTGGATCTGCACCATATTGCCCCTGCGGCGCGTGGCAATGCTGATGCGGCCATGGCCGTGGCTGGGCTCGATGCCATGCTTGACGGCGTTCTCCACCAGCGGCTGCAGAAACAGCGGCGGCACGGTGGCGTCATCGGCGCGCGAGTCCAGGTTCCAGCGCACGGCCATGCGGTCTTCAAAGCGGATCTGCTCGATCGACAGGTAGCGGCGCGCCAGCATCACCTCTTCGGCCAGGGTCGAGGCCTCGCGTTTTTCGGTCAGCGCATGGCGGAACAGGTCGCTCAGGTCCTCCAGCATGGCCTCGGCCTTGTGCGGGTGGTCCTGCACCAGCGCAATGGCGCTGTTGAGCGCATTGAAGAGGAAATGCGGGCGGATGCGCGCCTGCAGCTCGGCCAGGCGCGCGGTGGTGGCCGCTGGCGTGCGGGCCTGGGCCCGCCATTGCAGGCCCACCACCACCATCGCCGCCAAAAAGCCGCCCGCCGCAGCGCTGGCCAGCCAGGCGGTTTGTGCGGACAAGGTGGCCCATTGGTAGAGCATGGCCGCCAGCAGCCCGCAGGCCACGCCCAGCGCGGCGCCGGCCAGGTACTGCAGGCGCGTGCTGCAGCGCTGCAGCAGCTTTTTCTGCTGGCAGGCCAGCACCAGCCACAGCAGGCTGGCCGGCAGCACCACGGCGGTGAGCAGTGCCAGCTGAAAGAACCAATCGGCCAAGCCGCTGGTGCCAAAGGCCGCGGCGATCGCCACCACAGTCTCGACCAGGGCCACGGTGCGGCCGATCACACTGGCGGTGCAGGCATCAAACACATAGGCCGTGCCGACGATGGCTTCGCGCGGGGCTGGATTAGTTGATGTTGCTGGCATGGTCGTGCAGGGTCGATAAAATCCTGGTTTTTCGCCCAGGGCTTCGGCGGGCCACAGGCACAGCACCGGAGGCTGTGTTTCCGCAGCGCAACTGGCAGCTTAACCCGAATACTGCGACCTTCATGTCTACACCACACGCTTCGTCTCCTTCGCACAACCAGCTCGATTCCAAGTCCGAAGCCTGGTCGGCGCTGTTCTCCGAACCCATGAGCGATCTGGTCAAGCGCTATACCTCCAGTGTGTTTTTCGACAAGCGCCTGTGGCAGGCCGACATCCAGGGCAGCCTGGCCCACGCACAAATGCTGTGTGCCCAGAAGATCATTGGCGAGCAGGACCTGGCCTCCATCGAGCAGGGCATGGCACAGATCACCTCGGAGATCGAAGCGGGCAGCTTTGAGTGGAAGCTGGACCTGGAAGACGTGCACCTGAACATCGAAGCGCGCCTGACCCAGCTGGTGGGCGATGCCGGCAAGCGCCTGCACACCGGCCGCAGCCGCAATGACCAGGTCGCCACCGATGTGCGCCTGTGGCTGCGCGGCGAGATCGACCTGATCGAAGGCCTGCTGGGCGAGCTGCAGCTGTCGCTGGTGGAAGTGGCCGAAAAGAACGTCGACGTGATCCTGCCCGGCTTTACCCACCTGCAAGTGGCCCAGCCGGTGAGCTTTGCCCACCACCTGCTGGCCTATGTGGAAATGTTCAAGCGCGATGCCGAGCGCATGCTGGACGTGCGCAAGCGCGTCAATGTGCTGCCGCTGGGCAGCGCCGCGCTGGCCGGCACCACCTACCCGCTGGACCGCGAGCGCGTGGCCCGCACGCTGGGCATGGAAGGCGTGTCCCAGAACTCGCTGGACGGCGTCAGCGACCGTGACTTCGCGATTGAATTCACCGCTGCGGCGTCGCTGTGCATGGTGCACATCAGCCGCCTGTCCGAGGAACTGATCATCTGGATGAGCCAGAACTTCGGCTTTGTGCGCATTGCCGACCGCTTCACCACCGGCTCGTCGATCATGCCGCAGAAGAAGAACCCCGATGTGCCCGAGCTGGCACGGGGCAAGACCGGCCGCGTGGTCGGCCACCTGATGGGCCTGATCACCTTGATGAAAGGCCAGCCGCTGGCCTACAACAAGGACAACCAGGAAGACAAGGAGCCGCTGTTCGACACCGTCGACACCTTGAAGGACACCTTGCGCATCTTTGCCGAGATGATCGGCGGCCAGGTGAACCCTGCGACCGGCGCCAAGGAGGGCGGCATCACCGTCAACGCCGACAACATGCGTGCCGCTGCGCTCAAGGGCTATGCCACCGCCACCGACCTGGCCGATTACCTGGTCAAGAAGGGCCTGCCTTTCCGCGATGCCCACGAGACCGTGGCCCATGCCGTCAAGCTCGCCTCGCAAAAGGGCGTGGACCTGACCGAGCTGCCGCTGGCCGAGCTGCAGGCCTTCAACCCCAACATCGAAGCCAATGTCTTCGAGGCGCTGAGCCTGGAAGGCTCGCTGAACGCCCGCAATACGCTGGGTGGCACGGCGCCTGCCCAGGTGCGCACGCAGCTGGCTAAGCACCGCACACGTCTGGCATAAGCCTTGCTTTAACGGTTCTTCTTCGATTCCTGAAAGCCCAGCATGTCCTTGCGCCGCCGCCATTTCTCCCAACAACTGCTGGCCGCTGCTGCGGCCGGGTGGCTGGCCAGCCCCTGCTGGGCGGCGGGCTACAACAAGGGCAAGCCGGTGCGGCTGCTGGTGGGCTTTCCACCGGGCGGCGGCACCGATGTGATCGCGCGCCTGCTGGCCGAGAAGATGAAGGACAGCCTGGGCACCTCGGTGGTGGTGGAGAACAAGCCCGGCGCGGGCGGCCAGATTGCGGCCCAGATCCTCAAGGCCTCGCCTGCGGATGGCGCCACCTTCTTCGTCACCCACGACCACACCATCTCCATCCTGCCCCAGGTCGTCAAGAACCCGGGGTTTGACCCGCATGCGGACTTTGTGCCGGTGGCCGGTTTTGCCAGCTTTGTCAATGCGATTGCGGTCTCCGACGGCCTGGGCGTGCGCACGTTTGAGGCCTATCTGCAGTGGCTCAAAAAGCAGGGCGGCAAGAGTGCGGTGGGCATTCCAGCGCCAGCATCCACGCCGGAGTTCCTGGTGCGGGTGCTGAACCAGCGCTTCAAGACCGACCTGGTGTCCGTGCCCTACCGGGGCAGCGCGCCGATGCTGGCCGACATGATGGGCAACCAGATCCCTGCCGGCATTGGCTCGGTGCAGGATTTCATCGAAAGCCACAAGGCCGGCAAGGTCCGCGTGCTGGCCGTGCTGGGCGGCAAGCGCCAGCAGGCCTTGCCCGATGTGCCCACCTTCAGCGAACTGGGCCTGCCGGGCCTGGAAGACATGCCTTATTACGGCATGTATGCTGCGGCAGGCACGCCCCCCGATATGGTGCAGGCTGTATCGCAGGCGGTTGCCAAGGCCGTGGCCGCCCCCGATGTGCAGGAGCAGCTGGTGGGCATGGGGTTGAGCGTAGGCTATATGACGCCCGAGCAGCTGCTGGCACGCGAGCGCGCCTATTCGGCCGTCTGGGCCCGCATCATCCGCGACAGCGGCTTCCAGCCCCAGTGACCTTCGCTGGCGCTGCTGGGCAGCAAGGCATCCATCGGCAGAGCCCCGGCAAGCTATTAGCCTAATAAATAGCATCTTCTTGTTGCCAAATGAAACACCTGGCTGCCCTGGGCGGCCAGCCAACACTGGCGCAGGCTAATTTTGGTACGCTCTCACCATCCTAGGGGAGAGCTCCGTGAATACAACATTACAACGCTGGCTGGCGGGCGCCGGCTGGGCTGCGCTGGGCCTGTCGGCCCATGCCACAAGCATCACATCGGTGTCACCGCAGGGCGAGGTGGCCCGGGTCCGGCAAATCGTGGTCAAGTTCGATGCGGCCGTGGTGCCAATGGGCGATCTGCGCGCGGCCGCGCCAGTCAAGCTGGACTGCGACAACAAACAGGCCCAGAGCCAGGGAACGGGGCGCTGGACAGGCCCCCGTGAATGGGTGTTTGACCTGGCCGATGACCTGCCGCCAGGCGTGCGCTGCACGGTCGAAAAGGTCGCCAACCTCAAGGATGCCGCTGGCGAGCCGGTCAAGGGCGCTGCCAAGTACAGCTTTGGCACCGGCGGCCCGTCGGTGACCCGCATTGTTCCTGGCAGCTACCAGGCGCTGGACAGCCGCCAGTTCTTTGGCCTGCAGTTCAATGCCGATGTCGTGACCTCGACCGTAGAGAACAGCACCTGGTGCACGGTCAAGGGCATTGGGGAGCGCATTCCGGTGCGTGTCCTCAGCGCCTCGGAGTCGGATGACTTCATGCAAAGCCAGTTTGGCCGCGATAGCTTGCAGCAGCGGCCACGCCGCCATGTGGCCTTGCAGTGCCAGCGTGCGTTGCCCGAGGGCGCGCAGATGAGCCTGGTGGTGGGCGCGGGGGTGAGCACGGACAACGGCGTCAAGCAGACGCGCGAGCGCCGCTTTGACTACCAGGTGCGCCAGCCCTTCACGGCCGAGTTCAGCTGCGAGCGCGCCAATGCGCAGGCCGGCTGCCTGCCGATCCGCCCGCTCAATGTGCTCTTCAGCGCCTCGGTGGACCGCAAGCTGGCGGAAGGCGTTTTCCTGGAGACCTCCAAGGGCAAGGTCAAGGCCAGCTTCCCTGATGACGGGGATGCCAGCGAGGTCAACCGCCTGCAGTTTGCGCCACCCTTCGGCGAGAAGGAGACGATGCGCATCGTGCTGCCCCAGGGCTTCAAGGACGAATCCGACCGGCCGCTGGCCAATGCCAACCTGTTCCCGCTGAAGGTGGAAAGCGGCCTGATGCCGCCGCTGGCCAAGTTTGCCGCCTCGCCCTTTGGCGTGGTGGAGCGCTTTGCCGAAGGCGACAAGGGCCCGGCCATGTTCCCGGTGACCCTGCGCAATGTGGAGCAGGACCTGCAGATCAAGGGCTTGTCGATCGAGGACAAGGGCACCGTCTCGACCCTGCAGCTGCAAAGCGATGCCGACATCATCCGCTGGTACCGCAAGCTGCAGCGCTATGACAACTGGCAGATCAGCCGCAAGCAGGCGGCGCAGGACAGCAAGATCCCGCTGCCCAATGTGCTGCCCGATGGCGACAAGAACTATGTCGAAACCCGCATGCTGTCGCTGCTCGAAGGCCAGGCCGCCGGCAAGAAGCTGGCCCTGCCCAAGACCGACAGCAAGGACCCGCGCCCCTTCGAGGTGGTGGGCATTCCGCTGGAGACCGGTTTCCATGTGGTCGAGATCGCCTCGCCGATGCTGGGCGACGCACTGCTCAACACCGACTACGACAGCGCCCGCCGCGTGATGTATGTGCGCAGCTCGGCGCTGGTGACCAACCTCGGCGTGCACTTCAAGCTGGGGCGTGAAAACGCGATGGCCTGGGTGACCAGCCTGGACAAGGGCAAGCCGGTGGCCAATGCCCAGGTGCGCATCTCCACCTGCGACGGCAAGACCCTGGTGCAGGGCACCACCGACAAGGACGGCGTGGCCCGCTTCGACAAGCTCGACACCCAGGCGCAGGTGCGCTGCGAGGGTGGCGCTGACAGCGACACCAGCTCGGCCTACTTTGTGAGCGCGCGCGCGACGGTCGATGGCAAGCAGGACATGGCCTTTGTCTGGAGCGACTGGCAGCGTGGCATCGAGAGCTGGCGCTTCAACCTGGAGACCGACAGCAGCCCGGTGCAGGATGTGGTCGCCCATACCGTGCTCGATCGCAGCCTGTTGCGCGCTGGCGAGACGGTGTCGATGAAGCACCTGATCCGCAGCCAGACGATGGGCGGCCTGGGCCTGCCCGGCAAGGAGCAGTTGCCCGACCAGGTGGTCATCACCCATCTGGGCAGCAATGACGAGTTTGAGCTGCCGCTGACCTGGCAGCGTCCCGGCCAGGGCCTGTCGGCCGTGTCGGAGTTCAAGATCCCCAAGGCTGCCAAGCTGGGCACCTACAACATCACGCTCAAGGGCGGCAAGGGCAAGTGGGGCTCGACCGAGATGCAGACCGGCTCGTTCCGGGTGGAAGAGTACCGCCTGCCGGTGTTCAAGGGCAGTGTGACGCCGGACCAGCCAGCCCCCATCGTGCAACCCGGCAAGCTCGGTGCGCAGGTGCAGCTGTCCTACCTCTCGGGTGGCGCAGCGGCCAAGGAGGCCGTCAAGGTATCGGCCGCGATCCAGTCGCATGCGGTGAGCTTTGAGGACTACGACACCTTCTCGTTCGGCCGGCCCTATCTGAGCCGCAAGCTGCCCGGCGCGGGCAACGACGGAGAAGACTACAGCAATGACCGCCGCGTGATTGCCGACAAGCTGGCGCTGACCCTGGATGCCAATGGCGTGGGCAAGGCCGAAATCGCGCAGGTGCCCAGCTCCGTGGCGCCGCAGGATCTGCTGCTGGAGGCGAGCTTCTCCGACCCCAATGGCGAGGTGCAGACCATCAGCAACCACAGCGTGATCTGGCCCGCCTCGGTGGTCGCCGGCATCAAGGCCGAGAACTGGGCCTCCACCGACAAGAAGCTGAGCTTCCAGGCGCTGTCGCTGACGCCGTCGGGCAAGCCGGTTTCTGGCGTCAAGCTGCAGGTGCGCGCGGTGGCGCGCGTGGTCACCTCCACGCGCAAGCGCATGGTGGGCGGCTTCTACAGCTACGAGAACCATGAGAGCTACAAGGACCTGGGCGTGGTCTGCAGCGGCAAGAGCGATGCCAAGGGCCTGCTGGCCTGCGACACCCAGCTGAGCGAAGGCGGCGAGACCGAACTGATCGCCGAGGCGACCGATGACAAGAACCGCAGCTCCAAGGCCGCGACCTCGGTCTGGGTGACCAAGCAGGGCGAGCTCTGGTTTGGCGGTGAAGACACCGACCGCATGGACCTGCTGCCGGAAAAGAAATCCTACAAGGTGGGCGACACCGCGCGCTTCCAGGTGCGCATGCCCTTCCGCGAAGCAACGGCGCTGGTGACGGTGGAGCGCGAAGGCGTGCTGTCCAGCCAGGTGATCACCCTGCGCGGCGATGACCCCACGGTCAACCTGAAGGTGCAAGAGGGCTGGGGCCCGAATGTCTACGTCAGCGTGATGGCGCTGCGTGGCCGCCTGCGCGAAGTGCCTTGGTACAGCTTCTTCACCTGGGGCTTCAAGTCGCCGCGTGAATGGTGGACCTCGTTCTGGTACGAGGGCAAGGAGTATGTGGCGCCCACCGCGCTGGTGGACCTGTCCAAGCCCGCCTACCGCCTGGGCGCGGCCGAGATACGCGTCGGCATTGCCGACCGCCAGCTGGCCGTGACCGTCAAGAGCGACAAGGAAAGCTACCGCATCCGCAACACCGCCAAGGTCACGATCGAAGCCAAGCTGCCCAATGGCAAGCCGGCTGCGGGCGCGGCTGTGTCGGTGGCGGCCGTGGACCAGGCCTTGCTGGAGCTCAAGAGCAATGACACCTGGGCGCTGCTCGAAGCCATGTACCAAAAGCGTTCCTGGGGCGTGGAGACCTCCACCGCCCAGATGGAAATCATCGGCCGGCGCCACTACGGCCGCAAGGCCGTGGCGGCGGGTGGCGGCGGTGGCAATGGCCAGACGCGCGAGCTGCTCGATACCCTGCTGCTGTGGCAGCCCAATGTGGTGCTGGATGCGAATGGCCGCGCCGAAGTGGATGTGCCGCTCAACGACGCACTGACCAGCTTCAAGATCGTGGCCGTGGCCGAGAGCGGGCTGGAGCTGTTTGGCACCGGCACCACCCAGATCCGCACCACGCAGGAACTGCAGATCATCAGCGGCCTGCCGCCACTGGTGCGCGATGGCGACCGCTATGACGCCCAGGTCACCCTGCGCAACACCACCAGCAAGCCCATGCAGGTGCTGGTGACCCCCAAGGCCACCTTGCTGCAGCTGGAGCCGCAGACGGTGGAAGTGGCGGCCAACGAGGCCCGCACCGTGAGCTGGAGCGTGACGGCGCCGCCCGACATGTCGCAAAGCCGCCAGGGCGAGTTGCTTTGGGAGATCAGCGCCAAGGACAAGCAGGGCGATGCCGCCGATGCGCTCAAGGTCAGCCAGCGGGTGGTGCCCGCTGTGGCGGTGGAGACCCTGCAGGCTACCTTGCTGCAGCTCGATGGCAGCCTGGATATGCCGGTGAGCGCACCGGCCGATGCCTTGCCCGGCCGTGGCGGCCTGAAGCTGTCGCTGGTGCCGCGCCTGGCAGAAGGCCTGCCCGGCGTGCGTGACTGGTGGCGTGCCTACCCGTACGCCTGCCTGGAGCAGACCACGAGCAAATCCATCGGCATGCAGGATGCAGCGCTGTGGAAGAGCACGATGGAACGCCTGCCCACCTACCTGGATGGCGATGGCCTGGCCAACTACTTCCCGCCGCAACCGGGCAGCAGCAACACCGGCAGCGATGCGCTGACCGCCCACCTGCTGCAGGCCGCTTTCGAGATGAAGCGCATCGACCCGGCCTTTGCGATCCCCGCCGCGCCGCTGGGCCGCATGCAGGATGCGCTGGCCCGCTTCATCGATGGCCGCATCGAGCGCAAGTTCTGGAGCCCGCGCTCCGACCTGGAAGTGCGCAAGCTCGCTGCCATCAACGCGTTGGCGCTGTATGGCAAGGCGCAGCCGCGCATGCTGACCAGCATCCAGATTGCCCCCAACGACTGGCCCACCCAGACGGTGGTGGACTGGCTATCCATCCTGGGCCACATGAAGGATGTGCCCAACCGCAGCAAGCTGCTCGAAGAGGCCAACCAGATCCTGCGTGCGCGCCTGAGCTACCAGGGCACCAAGGTGCTGTTCGCCAACGAGAACAACGACTACTGGTGGTGGCTGATGCAAAACGGTGACACCACCCTGGCGCGCTTCCTGCTGGTGGTGATGGACGACCCGGCCTGGAAGGACGATATGCCGCGCCTGGCCAGCAGCTTTATCAGCCGCCAAAAGAGCGGTGCCTGGACGACGACCACGGCCAACCTCTGGGGCGCGCTGGCGCTGGAGCGCTTCTCGCGCACCTATGAATCCACGCCGGTAACCGGTACGACCGAGGCCAGCATGGCCGGCAAGTCCGGCACCGTGGACTGGAGCCGCGTGACCAAGGCGCAGGACGCCATCGAGCTGCTGGCGCAGGGCGGCAAGCGTACGCCCGGCCCGACCGAGCAGGTCGCGCAATGGCTGAACAACACCATTGACCTGCCTTGGGCCAGTGGTAACCAGAGCCTGAAGGTGCAGCAAAAGGGCACCGGCAAGCCCTGGTTGACGGTGCAGTCGCAGGCGGCCGTGCCGCTCAAGCAGCCGCTGTCGGCCGGCTACACCATCAGCAAGACGGTGGTGGCGGTGGAGCAGGCCAACAAGAACCTGCCCGCCGGCCAGTACACCCGGGGCGATGTGCTGCGTGTGACCCTGGAGGTGAATGCCAGCGCCAACATGACCTGGGTGGCGATCACCGATCCGATTCCGGGCGGCGCCACCATCCTGGGCAGCGGCCTGGGCCGGGACTCGGCACTGTCCACCGCCGGCGAGAAATCGACCGGCTGGGGCTGGAAGGCGTTCGAGGAGCGCTCCTTCGAGAGCTACCGCGCCTACTACGGCTACCTGCCGCAGGGCAAGCTCAGCCTGCAGTACAGCTACCGCGTCAACAACACCGGTGAGTTTGCGCTGCCATCGACCCGCGTCGAGGCGCTGTATGCGCCCGAGATGTTCGGCATGGCACCCAATCCGAAGGTGACGGTTGTGCCTGTGGCGCCATGAGGCTGCGCGCTATAGCCCGCTGGCGGCTGCTGGCCCTGGCCTGCCTGGTGCATGCACCACTGGCCCAGGCTGTGCCCAGCTTTGGCGAGGTGCGCCAGGACTTCAGCTCATCGGAGACGCGGGTGCTGTCACGCGAAGGCGAGTTGCTGCAGCGGGTGCGCACCGACAGCACGGTGCGCCGGGGCGACTGGGTAGCGCTGGGCGATGTATCGGCCGCGCTGCGCACCGCCATGCTGCTGAGCGAGGACAAGCGTTTTTACGAGCACAGTGGCGTGGACTGGGCGGCGGTGACCGCTGCGGCCTGGGGCAATCTCTGGAACCAGCGTACGCGCGGGGCCAGCACCATCAGCATGCAGCTGGCGGGCTTGCTCGACGGCGACTGGCGGCGCAGCAATGGCGGCCGCTCGGTGGTGCAAAAGGTGGGCCAGACGGTGGCAGCCCAGGTGCTGGACCGGCGCTGGCAGAAAACCCAGATCCTGGAGGCCTACCTGAACCTGGTGCCTTTCCGGGGCGAAGTGGTGGGCATTGATGCGCTGTCACGCACCCTGTTCGACAAGGCCCCCCATGGGCTGGATGACCGCGAGGCGGCGGTGGCCGCCGCGCTGGTGCGCGCGCCCAATGCGCGGCCCAGCCAAGTGGGCCAGCGTGCCTGCGGTGTGCTCAAGGAGATGCGGCGCGATCCCAAGCTGGACTGCGAAGCGATCGTGTTCTTCACCGAGATCGCGCTGAAAAAGCGCGCCTTTGATGCCAGCGAAGGCATTGCGCCGCACTTCAGCCGCATTGCACTGCGTGAGGCACGGCAAGGCGCGGATGGAAAAACCCAGCCGGCGGCCATGGCCAGCCTGCGCACCACCTTGAGTGCGCCGCTGCAGCGCTATGCGGTCGATATTCTGGGCCAGCACCTGCAGGCCTTGCGCAGCAGCAATGTGCAAGATGGCGCCGTGCTGGTGCTGGACAACGCCAGCGGCGAGGTGCTGGCCTGGGTGGGCTCATCGGGCGCACTGAGCCAGGCGCATGCGGTGGATGCGGTGCTGGCGCCGCGCCAGCCGGGCTCCACCCTCAAACCTTTTCTCTATGGCCAGGCGATTGCCGAGCACAAGCTGACGGCTGCCTCCTTGATCGAGGATTCGCCGGCCCGCATTCCGACGGCCAGCGGCCTCTATATTCCGCAGAACTACGACCGCAGCTTCAAGGGCTGGGTGTCGGTGCGCACGGCGCTGGGCGCGTCGCTCAATGTGCCGGCGGTGCGCACCCTGGTGATGGTGGGCGTGGACGATTTCTTTGACCAGCTGGTGCGCCTGGGCATGCCCATGCGCGAGAGCGGCAGCTATTTTGGCTACAGCCTGGCGCTGGGCAGCCCTGACATTCCGTTGGTGCAGCTGACCAATGCCTACCGTGCGCTGGCCAATGGCGGGCGCTACAGCCCGGTGGCCTATGCGCGCGGCGGCAAGCCGCAGTTCCGCCAGGCCATGGATGCGGGTGCGGCCTATGTGGTGGGCGATATGCTGGCCGATGGCAATGCCCGCGTGCGCACCTTTGGGCTGGACAGCGTGCTGGGCACGCGCAGCTGGGCGGCGGTGAAAACCGGCACCAGCAAGGACATGCGCGACAACTGGGCGGTCGGCTGGTCCGACCGCTATACGGTGGGCGTCTGGGTCGGCAATGCCAGCGGCGAGGCCATGCACTCGGTCAGCGGCACCAGTGGTGCGGCGCCGGTCTGGGCCAGCATCATGGCCTTTTTGCACCAGGGCCAGCCCAGCCGCGCGCCCAAGCCGCCGCCCGGGCTGCATGAGCAATGGGTGGATTTTGGCCCCGCGCCTGCAGGCCAATCGGGCGCCGGCTTTGCGCTGGAGGCGCGGCGTGAGGAGTGGTTCCTGGCCGGCACCGGGCAGCCCCGCTTTGCGCTGGATGGCCAGGCCACCGGGGTTGATGAGATGGTGGGCGGCCGCAGCTTTGCCGGGCGATCGGCCGACGGCAGTGGCTCGGCAGCACCGCCTGCGGTGCGTATTCTGGCCCCCGCCAATGGCACGATTGTCGCGGTGGACCCGGACATTCCACCCGAGCGCCAGCGCCTGCAGTTTGTCGCCGATTCGGCCGCTGCACGCTGGCGCATCGATGGCAAGGATGTGGCGCGCGGCGCGCGCTGGGCCTGGCTGCCCTGGCCGGGCCGCCACCAGGTGGAACTGGTCAATGCGCAGGGCGAGGTGCTGGACAGCATCCGCCTGGAAGTGCGCGGCGCGGGCGTTAAACAGGCCAAGCGCTAAAAGATGCTGCAGCCACCCGCAAGGGGGCTGCAGCAATACCGGCCGGGGCTTTTAGTCGACGACGACGGCGGTGCCGCTGGCCGACACCATCAGCATGCCGTTGTCCTTGCCCAGCACTTCATAGTCCAGGTCGATGCCGACGACGGCATTGGCGCCCAGCGCCTTGGCGCGCTCCTGCAACTCGGCCAGCGCAATGTCTCTGGCCTTTTGCAGCTCTTTCTCGTAGGTGCCCGAGCGGCCGCCAACAATGTCGCGGATGCCGGCAAACCAGTCCTTGAAAAAGTTGGCGCCCAGGATAGCCTCGCCATTGACGATGCCGCAGTAGCGGCTGATGCGCTTGCCTTCAACGCTGGGGGTGGTCGTGACAATCATGGTGTGACTCCAGCGCTATCAGTTGCCGAGCGCGCGCAGCAGCTTTTGGCCAGCGCGGCCATCGGCCTTCATGCCCAGGCGGTTTTGCTCGGCCTTGATGGCCTCGCGCGTCTTGGCGCCAATCATGCCGTCGGGCTCGCCAATCGCGTAGCCACGGGTCAGCAGCGCCTGCTGCAGCTCCTTGTTCTGCGCGCGCGACAGGCCCAGGTCATCGGTGGGCCAGGGGGTGACAAAGCTGATCTGGCTTTGTTGGCTGTCGGCCACCAGGTTGGACAACTGCGCAATGGCCAGGCCATAGTTTTCCGAGGCGTTGTAGCTGTAGAGCGCATCAAAATTGCGCCCCACCAGGAAGGCCGGGCCGCCAGCGGCAGGGATCATCAGGCCAGCGGATGGCAGCGAATCCGGCAGCGGATCGCCATTGGCCAAGGTGACGCCGGCCGAGCGCCAGAAATCCAGCGGCTTCTTGTTCTTGCGGCCGGCATCGGCGGTGCTGAAACCGCTGGGCAGCTTGACCTCAAAGCCCCAGGGCTGGCCCGGGCGGTAGCCGGCGTTCTTCAGGAACATGGCGGTCGAGGCCAGCGCATCGGGCACGCTGTCGACGATGTCACGGCGGCCATCGCCGTCAAAGTCCACCGCGCTGCGGAAGAAGGTCGAGGGCATGAACTGGGTCTGGCCAAAGGCGCCGGCCCAGGAGCCGACCAGCTTGGACTCGGCAATATGGCCTTCTTGCAGAATGCGCAGCGCGCTGGCGAACTCGCCCCGGAAATAGGCCTGGCGGCGGCCAAAGCAGGACAGGGTGCCGAGCGACTGCACCAGGGAGCGCCCGCCCAGGTTCTGGCCGAAGTTGCTCTCCACACCCCAGACGCCGATAACGATCTGCGGGGATACGCCCGTGCTCTGTTCGATCTTGTCCAGGGTGTCCTTCCACTTGGCATAGGCGGCGCGGCCTTCGGCCACGCGCTGCTCGTCAACCAGCACGGCGATGTAATCCCAGACGGGCATCGTGAACTCGGGCTGGCGGTTGAGCAGCGGCAGCACCGTGGCATCGGGCTGGAGCTGGGCGGTGTACTGGTGGAAGGTGGCGGGGGTGATGGCGGCAAAGGCCTTGCTGCTGCGCAGCTCGCTGAGGCAGGACTGGAACTCGGCCTGGCTCAGGTTCGGCGGCTCTTGCGGTGCGCTGGTCTGGGCAAATACGGCGCAGGCGGCAAGGCCCAGGCTGACGGCGGTGGCGAGCTGGCGCATCGCAGGGTGGGGGCGGCGGAACATCATCCAGGCAATATACCTGCTTGCCATGGCCGCAGCCCTGGTAAACCCGCAAGTCGCGACCATTGCTTACGTTTTTGCCGGGCGCAAAGATGCGGGTAAACCCAAAAATATATGCGCTGCACCATAGCGCCTATCGCTGGCTTGTTATGGCTGGCGCTGCGCGGCACACTACGCTTGTACACAGTTTTGAAGACCGGCGCGGCAATGCGCGACCGAGCCCCACCATGAGCCCCATGACCGCCCCACAAGCCATCCGTTTCTACCACCAAGGCCGTATCACCGAAGTTGAAGGCCTGGCCCCCACGCGCAGTGTGCTGGACTGGCTGCGCGAGGACGCGCGCTGCACCGGCACCAAGGAGGGCTGCAACGAAGGCGATTGCGGTGCCTGCACAGTGATGCTGGCCGAGCTGGCGGAGCCGGGCGATCCGCAGGCCGTGCAAGGCCTCAAGCTGCAGACCGTCAATGCCTGCATCCAGCTGCTGCCCAGCCTGCATGGCAAGGCGCTGTTCACCGTCGAAGATCTCAAGACCAGCTGCCGGCCCAAGGAGGCCGGCCAGCCCGGCAACGCGCTGCACCCGGTGCAGCAGGCCATGGTGGACTGCCACGGCTCGCAATGCGGCTTTTGCACGCCCGGTTTTGTGGTGTCGCTGTGGTCCTTGTACGAGCGGCAGCAGGCGCACCCAGGCCCCGCACCCACCCGCCAGCAGCTGGCCGATGCGCTGTCCGGCAACCTCTGCCGCTGCACCGGCTACCGGCCCATTCTGGATGCCGGCCAGCAGATGCTGGACCTGCCTGCCCGCCAGCTGGATGCGGCGCCCGTGGTGTCGGCCCTGCAGGCGCTGCGCAGCGATGCCGACTGGAGCTATGCCTACAGCCCCAGCAGCGGGCAGCCCCAGCACTTCCATGCGCCGGCCAGCATAGCCAGCCTGGCGCAGCTGCGCGCCGCGCTGCCCGATGCCCGCATGATCGGCGGCACCACCGATGTGGCCTTGTGGATCAACAAGCAGTTCCGGCCGCTGGGCGATTTGATTGCCGTCGGGCGGGTGGCGGAGCTGCGCCGCATCGAGGAGCGCGATGGCATGCTCTGCATTGGTGCCGGCGCCTCGCTGGAATCGGCTTGGGCCGCGCTGGCACAGCGCTTTCCGACGCTGGCGGAGGTCTGGCTGCGCTTTGCATCGCCCCCCGTGCGCCATGCCGGCACCATGGGCGGCAATGTGGCCAATGGCTCGCCGATTGGCGATGCCCCGCCGGTGCTGATGGCGCTGGATGCCGAGATCGAGCTGCGCCTGGGTGAGCGCCTGCGGCGCATGCCACTGACCGACTTTTACCTGGACTACATGAAGAACCAGCTGGAGCCCGGCGAGTGGGTGCAGGGCCTGCGCGTGCCGCTGGCAGTGCAGGCGCGCCAGGTGCGGGCCTACAAGATCAGCAAGCGCTTTGACTGTGATATCTCGGCGCTGTGCGCGGGCTTTTCGCTGCAGCTCGATGCCCAGGGCCAGGTGGAGACCGTGCGCCTGGCCTTTGGCGGCATGGCGGCCACCGTGCGGCGCGCCGCCAAGGCCGAGGCCGCATTGCTGGGCCAGGCCTGGACGGCGCAGGCTGTGCAGCGCGCCCAGGCCGCGCTGGCCGAGGATTTTCAACCGATGACCGATATGCGGGCGAGCGCGGCCTACCGCATCAAGGTGGCGCAGAACCTGCTGCAGCGCCTGTGGCTGGAGACCCGGGCCGATGCCCCCTTGCCAGCCGATGCCACCAGCGTCTGGGCCGCCATGCCGCACCTCGTCAGCAGCGCCCAGGCCCCACAGGCCGCAGCCACGGGAGCCTGATATGAACACCTCAATCCCCAAGCATGTGCTGGCCGGCGCTGAAGCCTTTGCCGATTACCGTGACAACCAGAAGGCGCGCATTGATGTGGCGCAGGAAGCCAAGGCCCGCCAGCAGGGCCACCAGGTCGGCATCAGCCGCAGCCATGAGTCTGCCGCCTGGCATGTGGCCGGTGAGGCCGCCTACATCGACGATATGCCCGAGCTGGCCGGCAGCCTGCACTGCGCGCTGGGCCTGTCACCCGTGGCCCATGGCCGTTTGCTGTCGCTGGACCTGGACGCGCTGCGCGCCCAGCCCGGTGTGGTGGCGGTGCTGACGGCCGCTGATATTCCCGGCGTCAATGACTGCGGCTCCATCATCCATGACGACCCCATCCTCTGCGATGGCGAGATCCGCTACCTGGGCCAGCCGATGTTTGCGGTGCTGGCCCGCGACCGGCAAACGGCGCGGCGCGTGGCCGCGATGGCGCGCAAGCTGGCCACGGTGGAAGAGGCCGAGCCGGTGCTGACGCCGCAGCAGGCCCATGCGCTGGGCCAGTATGTGATGCCGCCGATGCAGCTGGTGCGCGAGACCGATGCCGGCGGCGCCAGCCAGGCCATTGCCCAGGCTCCGCACCGGCTGCAGGGCAGCTGGGAAGTGGGCGGCCAGGAGCAGTTCTACCTCGAAGGCCAGATCAGCTACGCCATCCCCAAGGAGGGGGGCGCGATGCATGTGTTCTGCTCCACCCAGCACCCCAGCGAGATGCAGCACCTGGTGGCCCATGCGCTGGGCGTTCAGGCCCATGCAGTGCATGTCGAATGCCGGCGCATGGGCGGCGGCTTTGGCGGCAAGGAATCGCAATCGGCGCTGTTTGCCTGCGTGGCTGCGGTGGCGGCGCGCAAGCTGGGCCGGCCCGTCAAGCTGCGGCTGGACCGGGACGATGATTTCATGGTCACCGGCAGGCGCCATTGCTTCTGGTACGAGTACGACATTGGCTATGACGATGCCGGCCGCATTCTGGGCGCCGAGGTGACCATGGTCTCGCGCGCCGGGCACTCGGCCGATCTGTCGGCGCCGGTGATGACCCGCGCGCTCTGCCACTTCGACAATGCCTACTGGCTGCCCAATGTGCGCATGCGCGGCTTCATGGGCAAGACCAATACGCAGAGCAATACCGCGTTTCGCGGCTTTGGCGGGCCGCAAGGCGCGATCGTGATGGAGAACATCATGGACTCGATCGCGCGGCAGCTGGGCAAGGATGCGCTCGATGTGCGCCGCGCCAACTTCTATGCCAAGGACAGCGGGCAGTGCACGCCCTATGGCCAGGAGGTGGACGACAACATCATCGACGAGCTGGTCGCGCAGCTGGAGGCGCGCAGCGACTACCGGGCGCGGCGCGCGCAGGTCGATGCCTTCAATGCCAGCAGCCCGGTGCTCAAGCGCGGCCTGGCGCTGACGCCGGTCAAGTTCGGCATCTCCTTCAACGTCAAGCATTTCAACCAGGCCGGCGCGCTGGTCCATGTCTACAACGATGGCTCCATCCTGGTCAACCACGGTGGCACCGAGATGGGCCAGGGCCTGAACACCAAGGTGGCCCAGGTGGTGGCGCATGAGCTGGGTGTGGCCTTTGAGCGGGTGCGAGTGACGGCCACCGACACCACCAAGGTGGCCAACACCTCGGCCACGGCGGCATCGACCGGCACCGACCTGAACGGCAAGGCCGCGCAGGACGCGGCGCGCCAGATCCGCGAGCGCCTGGCGGCCTGCCTGGCAGCGCAGCATGGGGCAGACCCGGCATCGGTGCGCTTTGTGAACGACGAGGTGCATTGCGCGGGCCAGACCCTGCGTTTTGAGGCGCTGGTCAAGCAGGCCTATCTGGAGCGGGTGCAGCTCTGGTCCGATGGTTTTTATGCGACGCCCGGGCTGTCCTGGGATGGCGCGGCGATGCGTGGCCGGCCTTTCTTCTACTTTGCCTACGGCGCGGCCGTCAGCGAGGTGGTGGTGGACACCTTGACCGGCGAGAGCAAGCTGCTGCGCGCCGATGTGATCCATGATGTGGGCCAGTCGCTGAACCCGGCCGTGGACATCGGCCAGGTCGAGGGCGCGTTTATCCAGGGCATGGGCTGGCTCACGATGGAGCAGCTGGTCTGGCATCCCAAGACCGGTGCCTTGATGACCCATGCCCCCAGCACCTACAAGATCCCGACCGCCAACGACTGCCCGCCCGTGCTGAATGTGCAGCTGTTTGACGGTGCCAACCCGCACGAGACCATCCACCGCAGCAAGGCGGTGGGCGAGCCGCCGCTGCTGCTGCCGTTCTCGGTGCTGTTTGCGATACGCGATGCGGTGGCCGCCACCGGCGCGCCCGGCTGTTGCCCGCCGCTGCGGGCACCGGCCACGGCCGAGGCGGTGCTGGACGCCATCGCGGCCGTGCAGACAGGGCTTTGACGGTGGTGTCTGGCAGGTTGCGCCCGCAACTGCGATACTCGCCGCCTTCGATCTGAATCAGCTTCCATTGAACAATGCATAACCACAAGGAGCAGCCATGAGTGTGCTGGATAACTATTTCAAGCTGGGTGAGCATGGCACGACGGTGCGAACCGAAGTGCTGGCGGGGCTCACGACCTTTCTCACGATGGCCTACATCATGTTCGTCAACCCCTCCATCCTGGGGGATGCGGGCATGCCCAAGGGGTCGGTGTTTGTCGCCACCTGCCTGATTGCGGCGCTGGGCTCGGTGCTGATGGGCCTGTATGCCAACTACCCGATTGCGATTGCACCCGGCATGGGGCTGAACGCCTACTTCGCCTATGTGGTGGTGCTGGGCATGGGCTACACCTGGCAGGCGGCGCTGGGGGCGGTCTTCGTCTCCGGCTGCCTGTTCCTGCTGGTCACCATCTTTCGCATACGCGACCAGATCATCAACGGCATACCGGCATCGATACGTGTGGCCATCACGGTGGGTATCGGTCTGTTTCTGGCGCTGATTGCGCTCAAGAGCGCCGGCGTGGTGGTGGAATCCAAGGCCACCCTGGTGACCCTGGGTGATCTGCATTCGCCGTCGGTGATCCTGTTCACCCTGGGCTTTTTCCTGATCGTCGTGCTGGACCGCCTGCGCGTGCCCGGCGCCATCCTGATCGGCATCCTGGCCGTTACGGTGGCCTCGTTCATCTTTGGCGGCAACCAGTTCCAAGGGGTGTTCTCGGCACCGCCGTCGATTGCGCCGACCTTCCTGCAACTCGATATCAAGACGGCGCTGTCCAGTGGTTTTCTGAACGTGGTGCTGGTGTTCTTCCTGGTTGAACTGTTTGATGCCACCGGCACCTTGATGGGCGTGGCCAAGCGTGCTGGTCTCCTGGTGCCCGGCAAGATGGAGCGCTTTCACCGCTCGCTGCTGGCCGACAGTGGCGCGATCTTTGCCGGCTCGCTGCTGGGCACCTCCAGCGCGACCGCCTATGTCGAGAGCGCCTCGGGTGTGCAGGCCGGCGGCCGCACGGGCCTCACCGCCGTGACGGTTGCCGTGCTGTTCCTGGCCTGCTTGTTCATCGCGCCGCTGGCCGGCTCGGTGCCCGCTTACGCCACCGCACCCGCGCTGCTGTTTGTGGCCTGCCTGATGCTCAAGGAGCTGACCGAGGTGGACTGGGCCGACACCACCGAGGCCATTCCCGCCGCCATCACCGCGGTGATGATGCCCTTTACCTACTCGATCGCCAACGGCCTGGCCTTTGGCTTCATCTCCTACGCGGCCATCAAGCTGTTCACCGGCCGGGCCCGCGAGGTGCACTGGATGGTCTGGATCATTGCGGCGCTGTTCCTGTTCAAGTTCGCCTATATCGGTGGGCATTGAGCCTTGCCTGTCAGAGGCTGCCTGACTGACAGCTGCCCGGCAGCAGCCTAGAATTTGCCAAAGTGTCCCGGCCCCGGCCGAGGCCCTTTGGCTTTTTTCATACCCGCAAAGGATTTATCAGATGCAGCTCAGCAGCCACAGCTTTCAAGACGGCCAGGCCATTCCTGGCGAGTTCGCTTTTGCGGTGCCCGATGCGACAGCCCATGTCCTGCTGTCGTCCAACCGCAATCCGCACCTGGCCTGGCGCGATGTGCCCGCGGGCACCCAGTCCTTTGTCATCGTCTGCCATGACCCCGATGTGCCCAGCCGGGGCGACGATGTGAACCAGGAAGGCCGCACCGTGCCAGCCGATCTGCCCCGGGTCGATTTCTACCACTGGCTGCTGCTGGACATTCCAGGCACCAACACCGAGATCGCTGCAGGCGCGCAGTCTGACGGCATCACCGCCCATGGCAAGCCCGGCCCCGCTGCGCCCCAGGGCCTGCGCCATGGCATCAACGACTACACCGGCTGGTTTGCCGGGGATGCGCAGATGCAAGGCGAGTACTACGGTTACGACGGCCCCTGCCCACCCTGGAACGACAGCCTGGTGCACCACTATGTGTTCACGGTCTATGCGCTGGCCACGCCGACCTTGGCCATCGAGGGCGAACTGACCGGCGCCCGGGTGCGCGCGGCCTTGGCCCAGGCTTCCGTGCTGGGCCAGGCCAGCATCACCGGCTTGTACAGCCTCAACCCTGCTGTCCCTGCCGTTTAACGGACCGGATGCGGTGAACGGGGCTCCTCAGAGAGCCCCGTTTTGCTGACCTTACTTCACCACCATCAACGTGAAGGGGTAGACATAGGCCTGCAAGGTAACAAAGATGCCCACCAAGGTGGCGAGAGCCACGGAGTGGAAGAACACATAGCGCAGGATGTCGCCCTCGTGGTCGAACCAGCGCGTGGCGGTGGAGGCCACGACGATGGACTGGGCATCGATCATCTTGCCCATCACGCCGCCTGAGCTGTTGGCCGCGCCCATCAGGTTGGGCGACAAGCCAAGCTGCTCGGCAGCGACCTTCTGCATGCCGCCAAACAGCACGTTCGACGCGGTGTCCGAACCGGTCAGCGCCACACCCAGCCAGCCCATCATCGTGCCAAAGAAGGGGTAGAACACGCCGGTGTTGGCAAAGGCCAGGCCCAGGGTGGTATCGGTGCCGGAGTAGCGGGTGAGGGTGCCCAGGGCCAGCATCAGCACAATGGTCAGCAGCGAAAAACGCACCAGCCAGATCGTCTTGAAGAACTGCTTGATGAGGCCCAATGGGCTGTACTTCATCACCAGGCCGCCGACGATGGCCGACAGCAGAATGCCGGTGCCGGTGGCCGACAGCAGGTTGAGCACATAGACTGCGCCTTCCTTGGTGGGCTGGGGCACGACGGGCGGCACCTTCTCGATCATGTTGTGCAGACCGCTCATCGGAAAGGATGGCGCAAACAGGCCGTTCAGCGCGGCCTTGACCGACGGCAGGCCCCAGATGAACACGAAGACGGTCAGGATAGCCCAGGGCGTCCAGGCGCGGATCACATCGGCGCGGGCATGTGCCACCACGGCACGTGGCTTGGCCGTGGTGTCTTCGCTGGTGTCGCGGCCCTTGAGCGAGGTGCTGCGCCAGATGGTCCTGGGCTGCCACACGCGCAGAAAGCCGATCAGGCAGCCCATCGAGACGATGGCGGCAATGATGTCGACCAGCTCCGGACCGATGAAGTTGGACACCAGGTACTGCGGGATCGCAAACGACAGGCCGGTGACCAGGATGGCCGGCCAGATCTCCATCATCGCCTTGCGGCCGGCAAAGGCCCAGATCAGCCAGAAAGGCACCAGCACCGAGAAGAAGGGCAGCTGGCGGCCCACCATCGCGGTGACCTCCATCACGTCATAGCCATGCACCTTGGCCAAGGTGATCACCGGCGTGCCGAGCGCACCGAAGGCGACGGGCGCGGTATTAGCAATCAGCGACAGGCCCGAGGCCGCCAGCGGCGAAAAGCCCAGGCCGATCAGGATCGCCGCCGTGACCGCCACCGGCGTGCCAAAGCCTGCTGCACCTTCGAAAAAGGCGCCAAAGGCAAAGGCAATCAGCAGCAGCTGGATGCGCCGGTCCTCGGTGATGCCGGCAATCGAATCCTGCAGGATCTTGAAGCTGCCGTTCTGCTCCGTCAGCTGGTGCAGAAAGATGATGTTCAGCACGATCCAGCCAATGGGCAGCAGGCCCGTGAGGCCCCCAAAGACCGCTGCGCGGCCGGCCATATCGGCCGGCATGCCATAGACCACGATGGCAATGAGCAAGGCACAGACCAGGCCGGCGCCGGCCGCGATATGGGCTTTGAGGTGGAGAAAGCCCAGCCCGACGAGCATGACGACCACCGGCAGCGCCGCCAGCAGGGTGGAGAGCACCATATTGCCCACCGGGTTGTAGATCTGTTGCCAAACCATGCCTGACTCCTCGTTGTAGCGCAGCGCAAGCACGGCCGGAAGGTCGGGCTATAGACTGCTGTTATGACAAAAACACCTGGATGGATAGAACATCGACATAATGTCCGCCTAGCTGCTGACCCGCAGTCCTGTAAAACCCTAGACCTTGTAACCATGGTGCTGGGTTTGCCGCCTGCGTGACAAGTACGCTGACCACAGCGGGTTACACAGAGGGCATGGCCGCCAGCGCCGCTGCAGGGGCTTGATAACAAGGAAGATTTGTGGCTGATTTATCCAAGATCACATGTATTGAAGATTTGCGCGCCGTGGCCGAAAAGCGCGTGCCTCGGATGTTTTACGACTATGCGGATTCGGGCTCCTACACCCAGGGAACCTACCGGGACAACGAGGCGGCCTTCCACAAGATCAAGCTGCGCCAGCGCGTGGCCGTCAATATGGAAGGGCGCAGTACGCGCAGCACCATGGTGGGGCAGGAGGTCAGCATGCCGGTGGCCATTGCGCCCACGGGCCTCACGGGCATGCAGCATGCCGATGGCGAGATCCTGGCGGCCCGCGCGGCCAAGGCCTTTGGCATTCCGTTCACCCTGTCGACGATGAGTATCTGCTCGCTCGAAGATGTGGCCGAGCACACCGGCCGCCACCCCTTCTGGTTCCAGCTCTATGTGATGCGCGACCGGGGCTTCATGGAGCGCCTGATCGACCGCGCCAAGGCGGCGAACTGCTCGGCCTTGCAGCTCACCCTGGATCTGCAGATCCTGGGCCAGCGCCACAAGGACATCAAGAACGGCCTGTCCACACCGCCCAAGCCCACCTTGAAGAACCTCATCAACCTGGCGACCAAGCCGCGCTGGTGCATGGGCATGCTGGGCACCAAGCGCCGCACGTTTGGCAATATCGTCGGCCATGTCGATGGCGTGGCCGATGTGAGCTCGCTGTCGTCCTGGACGGCCGACCAGTTCGACCCCTGCCTGAACTGGGGCGATGTGGAGTGGATCAAGAAGCGCTGGGGCGGCAAGCTGATCCTCAAGGGCGTGATGGAGGCCGAGGATGCGCGGCTGGCGGCAGAGACGGGTGCGGACGCGCTGATCGTCAGCAACCACGGGGGCCGCCAGCTCGATGGCGCACCGGCCACCATCGATGCGCTGCCGTCGATCGTGCAGGCCGCCGGCAAGGACATCGAGGTCTGGCTGGACAGCGGTATCCGCAGTGGCCAGGATGTCCTCAAAGCCCGCGCGCTGGGTGCCCAGGGCACCTTGATCGGTCGCAGCTTTCTGTACGGCCTGGGTGCCTATGGCCAGGAGGGGGTGACGCGCGCGCTGCAGATCATCCACAAGGAGCTGGATGTGTCGATGGCCTTCTGCGGCCACACCAACATCAACAACGTGGACCAGCGGATCCTGGTGCCGGGCACCTATCCCCAGCCTTATTGACCGAGCAGGGGGCAGGCAGCGTGCTGGCCCCTCTTGATGCCGCAGGCTCGCATCGCCAAATGCAGGCACGCAAGGGGTCGTGTTCGCCTACCATCGGGGCCCTGGTGATGAAGTGGATGCGGTAATGGCTGACGGAGCGGGTATGGAATGGGGTGGTTGGTGGATGGGGCTGGTGGTGTTTGCCGCCATCGCGCAGACGGCGCGCAATGCGGCGCAGCGCTCGCTGACCCGCGACCTGGGCACCTGGGCTGCGACCTTGGTGCGTTTTCTCTACGGCCTGCCGCTGGCTGGGCTGGCGCTGGTGCTGCTCTACACCTTGCCTGCGAAGGCGCCTGAGATTGCGCATTGGACGGGCGCCTATTTTGGCTGGCTGGCGCTGGGCGCGTTCTTCCAGATCGCTGCCACCGGCGCCTTGCTGCTGGCAATGCAGCAGCGCAACTTTGCCGTGGCGGTGACCTTGTCCAAAACCGAGGTGCTGCAGGTGGCACTGTTTGGTGCGGTCTTTCTGGGCGAGCTGCCCACCTACTGGGCGCTGGCGGCGATGGCTATCGCCACCATTGGCGTGGCGCTGCTGTCCTTGCCACCGCGCCAGATCGGCGCCAAGCTCGATTGGCGCAGCAAGGCCGCGATGTATGGCCTTATTTGCGGCGCCTGCTTTGCGATTGCGACCGTGGGATTTCGGGGCGCTGCGCTGGCGCTCAATGCGCCGAGCGCGCTGCTGTCGGGCGCCTGGGGCGTGTTCATTGCGCAGTGCATGCAGACCCTGGCGATGGGCGCCTGGTTCCTCTGGCGTGACCGCAGCGTGCTGCTGCGCATTGCCAAGGCCTGGCGCGTGTCGCTGTTGGCGGGCTGCATGGGCAGTGCCGCGTCTCTGGCCTGGTTCAGCGCCTATGCGCTGCAAAGCGCTGCCTCGGTGCGTACCCTGGGCATGGTCGAGGTGGTGTTCAGCTACCTGGTCTCGCGCCGGGTGCTGAAGGAGCAGCTGCGCCGCAACGAGAAATGGGGCATTGCGCTGATGCTGGTCGGCATTGTGGTGATCTGCACCCAGCTTTAAGCTGCGCGCTGGAAATTCAGCGCCCGTCTGACATCAGGGGGTCTCGCGGGCGGCGCATCATGGTCTGCATTGCTACACGGGACCACTCCAATGACAACACCCTCCGTGCCAGGACCTGGGCCATCGGCCGCCCAGACTTCGGCTACCACTCCTCCCCATTACAGCCCTGAAGAGAAGCGCCACCGCATTTTCTCCATCATGGCGGCCTCGTCGGGCAACCTGGTGGAATGGTTTGACTTCTATGTCTATGCCTTCTCGGCCATCTACTTTGCCGCTGCCTTCTTCCCCAAGGGTGACCCCACCGTACAGCTGCTGAACACCGCCGGCGTCTTTGCTGCCGGCTTTTTGATGCGCCCCATCGGCGGCTGGCTGTTTGGCCGCATTGCCGACAAGTACGGCCGCAAGAAATCCATGCTGATCTCGGTGACGATGATGTGCGCCGGCTCCTTGGTGATTGCCTGCCTGCCGACCTATGCACAGATTGGCGCCTGGGCGCCGTTTTTGCTGCTGCTCTGCCGCTTGTTCCAGGGCCTGTCGGTGGGCGGTGAATACGGCACCACGGCCACCTATATGAGCGAAGTGGCCCTCAAGGGCCAGCGCGGCTTTTTCTCGTCATTCCAGTATGTCACCCTGATCGGCGGCCAGCTACTGGCCGTGCTGCTGATCGTGATTCTGGAAGCCGTGCTGACGGACGCCGAGCTGCGTGCCTGGGGCTGGCGCATTCCCTTTGTGGTGGGCGCTGCGGCCGCTGTCGTGGCCATGCTGCTGCGCCGCACCCTGCATGAGACCCAGTCTACCGAGGCCATGCAGAACAAGGAAACCGGCACCCTGGGCAACCTGTTCAAGCACCACTGGCGCGCCTTTGTCACCGTGCTGGGCTACACGGCGGGCGGCTCGCTGATCTTCTACACCTTCACCACCTACATGCAGAAGTACCTGGTCAACAGCGTGGGCCTGCCGATCAAGACGGCCAGCTATGTGATGACCGTCTGCCTGTTTGTGTACATGTGCATGCAGCCGCTGTTTGGCGCACTGTCCGACCGCATTGGACGGCGCACCAGCATGATGCTGTTTGGGGCGCTGGGTGCCCTGGGCACGGTGCCGATTCTGACCACCCTGCACCAGGCCTCGTCGCCGGTGACGGCCGGCCTGCTGATCCTGGTCGCGCTGGCGATTGTGAGCTTCTACACCTCGATCTCGGGCATCGTCAAAGCGGAGATGTTCCCGCCCGAAGTGCGCGCGCTGGGCGTGGGCCTGGCCTATGCGGTGGCGAATGCGATTTTTGGTGGATCGGCCGAGTTCGTCGCGCTGGCGCTGAAGAATGCCGGCCATGAAAATGCCTTCTTCTGGTATGTGACGGTGATGATGGTGATTGCCTTCCTGTTCAGTCTGCGCCTGCCCAAGCAGGCGGCCTATCTGCACCACGACCACTGAGACACGCGATAGCCCCACAGCGGCGGTATCTGCACCGGGGGCGGCTGCAAGCCGCGCCGCGCTGGGAGACAATAGCCAGGTGTGCTCCGCCCCCTCGCCATCGCCGCCTGTTCTGCCTCCGCGCCGCCGCATTGCGCATCTGGACATGGATGCCTTCTATGCCTCGGCCGAGCTGCTGCGCTACCCGCAGCTCAAGGGCCTGCCGGTCATCATCGGCGGGGGCCGCCGGGCCGAAGATGAAGCGCTGAAAGCGCGCTATGGCGACCGGCTCGACGCGATCCCGCCCGAGGCTTTTCCGCAGCTCAAGGACTATGTGGGCCGGGGCGTGATCACCACGGCCACCTACCCGGCGCGCGCCTTTGGCGTGGGCTCGGCGATGGGCATGATGAAGGCGGCCAAGCTCTGTCCGCAGGCCATCCTGCTGCCGGTCGACTTTGCGCGCTACCGGCATTTCTCGCGCCAGTTCAAGGCCATCATCACCGCGATGGCGCCGCAGATGGAGGACCGGGGCGTGGACGAGGTCTACATCGACTTCACCCATGTCGAAGGCGGCCAGGACGACCATGGCCGCAGCCTGGCGCTGCGGATGCAGGCGGCGATCCATGCGGCGACCGGGCTGACCTGTTCGGTCGGGGTGGCCCCCAACAAGCAGCTGGCCAAGATGGCCAGCGAGTTCAACAAGCCCAATGGCGTGTCCATCGTGCTGGAGAGCGATCTGCAAACGATGATCTGGCCGCTGGCCTGCCGCAAGATCAATGGCGTGGGCCCCAAGGCCGATGCCAAGCTGCAGGCGCTGGGCATCCACACGCTGGGCGATCTGGCCGCCAAGGACCTGCCCTGGCTGGTAGAGCACTTTGGCCGCAGCTACGGCGCCTGGCTGCATGCATCAAGCTGGGGGCGGGACAACCGGCCGGTGGTGACCGAGAGCGAGCCGGTATCGATGAGCCGCGAAACCACCTTTGACCGCGACCTGCATGCGGTTCGCGACAAGGCCGAGCTGGGGGCCATCTTTACCGAGCTGTGCCAGATGGTGGCCGCTGACTTGCAGCGCAAGGGCTATGTGGGGCGCACGATTGGCATCAAGCTGCGCTACCCGGACTTTCGCATCGCCACGCGCGACCACAGCCTGCCGCTCTACACCCAGGACGCCGCTGCCATCCGCCATGCGGCCGGCCAGTGCCTCAAGCGCGCGCCGTTGGACCAGCGCCTGCGGCTCTTGGGGGTGCGGGTAGGCGGCCTGCTGCCGCTGGAGCAGGCCTTGGCCCAAGGCCTGGTGGGCGACGGGCAGGCCATGCGCCAGGCCCAAAACCGCCTGGGCGTTGCGGAGCAGAAGGCCGACCCCTACACCTTGCCGCTGTTTGACGACCTCGACTGATTACTGGCGTGCGGTGCGGATATTGGCCGGCAGGGCCATCGGCTGGCTGGTGCGCAGTGGGTTGATGTCCAGGCCGCCCCGGCGCGTGTAGCGGGCATAGACCGTCAGGCGGATCGGCTTGCAGTGCTTCCAGATATCGACAAACATGCGCTCGACGCATTGCTCGTGGAATTCGTTGTGGTTGCGAAAGCTCACGATGTACTGCAGCAGGCGTTCCTGGTCGATTGCCGGGCCGGTATAGCTGATGCGCACGCTGCCCCAGTCGGGCTGGCCGGTGACCAGGCAGTTGCTCTTGAGCAGGCGGCTGCTGAGGGTCTCGGTGACGGGCGCCTCATCAAAGGCGGCGCGCAGCAGCTGGGGTTGGGGCTGGTAGTGCTCGCAGTCGATGTCCAGCCGGTCCAGGTTCAGGCCGTCGAGCTCTTGCAGTGGCAGGGTGTCGAATACTTCGGGGTCGATCATCTGCACGCCGACCGAGGCCTGGTAGGGCGCGCCGCGCCATACCGCTTCGCTGATATCGGCCAGCAGCTTGGCCCGCACTTCATCGACCGAGCCAAAGCGGCTGTTGTTGAAGCTGTTGAGGTAGAGCTTGAAGGACTTGCTCTCGACGATGTTGGGCGTTTCGCAGGGAATCGTGAAGCTCACCAGCGCGACCTGGGGCTTGCCGCGCAGGTTGAGCCAGGAGACTTCATAGGCCGTCCACAGGTCGGCGCCAAAAAAGGGCAGCTTGTCGGGCTGCAGGCCGATCTCGTCGCGCTTGGCCTGGCGGGGCAGCGGGAAGAGCAGGGTGGGGTCGTACTGGTCGATGTAGGCGGAGCGCTGGCCCAGAGGCGATTGCTCGGGCGAAGGGGAGACGGTCATGCTGTGGAACAAAAAGCGGCCGCTGCCTGCGCGGGGGCCAGGCTGCGGCTGCGGTTTACTTGAATTCGCCCTCGCGCAACCACTTGGTGGCGATCCATTTCTCGCCGGCGATCACCGGCGAGCCGCCATGCAGGCTCTTGGTTGCGGGGTCGGGCGCGGAGTAGCTGAAGAACACGGCATTGCCACGGCGCGGTGCGACTTCCAGCCCCACATCGGGAAAGCTGGTGCCGCCGCCGGCTTGCGGGTTGTTCAGGTAGATCACCAGGGTGGCCAGGCGCTGGCCGCCACGCTTCAAAATCGTCGGCGTGCCGGGCTGGGTCGGGTCGAAGTAGTCGTAGTGCGGCTTGTACTCGGCACCGGGCCGGTAGTGCAGCACCTGCAGGCCTTCGCCATGGTTTTCCGGCCAGTTGACGAGCTTGGCGATGCGGCGCTCCAGCGCGGCGACGGCCGGTGTTTCCTCGCGCTGAAAAAACATGCCATCGCTGGTGCGGTCGGCATTGACCTCTTCGCCACCGGTTTGGGTCTCGACGGTCAACGAGCGCTGCATGCGCGGCTCGGCCGCAGCAATGATGGCGTCGCACTCCTCGTCGGAGAGCAGATTGCCGAACACAACGACGCGCGGGTGCTGCAGGGCCAGCAGCACGCTGACCTCGCGGTCACCGACATCGATGGTGGAGGGCGATTGGCCCAGGCTGGGCTCGGGCAGGGGACGGGATGGGGCAGCTGGCTGGGAGGCCGCCACGACGGGGCTCTCCTTGCTCGCCTGCAACTGCGCGAGGTGCTCGGTCAGGACCGATTCCATCGCTGACTCGGCGACGTCGGCGTTCCAGCCGGCATCACACATGGCTTTGAACACGCGGTCGGCGCTGACGCCTGCGCTGGCCTGTTCAATTATCCAGGCGCGCAGTTCCGGGGTGAGGGGTTGCGAGGCTGTCATCAGATTCCTTTCGCGGCCCATTGTGCATCAAAGTCGCATCAATCGACTTTGCGCCTGAACACGAAATGGTCTTCAGTCGAGGCCTCGGGCGTGAACGCGTAGCCCGCGGTGCTGAACTTCTTCAAGGCCGCCGGCGTCTTGGTCTGGTGCTCGATCGCGTAGCGCGCCATCATGCCCCGCGCCTTCTTGGCGAAGAAGCTGATGATCTTGTACTGGCCGTTCTTGTAGTCTTCAAAACTGCAGTCGATGACCCTGGCGCGCAGCACCTTGCGGTCCACCGATTTGAAGTACTCCTGCGAGGCCAGGTTGACGACGACGGGCTTGTCTTCGCTGGCCTGCTGCGCATTGAGGTAGTCGGCGATCTGCGTGCCCCAGAAATGGTAGAGGTTGCTGCCCTGCTCGGTGGCCAGGCGCGTGCCCATCTCCAGCCGGTAGGGTTGCATCAGATCGAGCGGGCGCAGCACGCCGTAGAGGCCGCTGAGCATGCACAGATGGGACTGCGCCCAGTCCAGCTGCTTGGCGCTCAAGGTGGGGGCCTGCAGGCCGTCGTAGACATCGCCATTGAAGGCCATGATGGCCTGGCGCGCGTTCTTGCTGCTGAACTTGGGCGACCATGCCTCATAGCGCGCCACATTCAGTGCAGCGAGCTTGTCGCTGATGTCCATCAGGCTGGCGATCTGCTGCGGCGACTGGCTGCGCAGCACCGCGATCAAGGCCTTGGACTGGGGGATGAACTGGGGCTGCGTGCTGGCCAGGCCGGCGGGCAGCGGGGTTTCGTAGTCCAGAGATTTGGCGGGCGAGAGCAGAAACAGCATCAGGGGCTCCATCAATGAAACAGGCCGGATCGCTCCGGCCTGAGGGTTGCTGGGTCAGCAGTTGTTAAGCGGTTTCGCGCTCAAACGGCAGGACCAGATCGGTCAGATCCTTGCGGGTCTCGACGAGGATCAGCGGGCCCTGGTCGATCTGCACCACGGGCTGGCGCTCACGCGGCACATGCACGGGCTTGGGCTCGGCGGCGATGGCCGCTTGCACAGCAGCGATCTTGTCGGCATCGGAGTTGATCCATTGCAGGCCGGCGGTGCTGGCGATCTGGTGCAGTGCATCCAGCGGCAAGCTGTAGCTGGCAATCGCTGGCAAGCCGGCCTTGGCGGGCTCGGCAGCGATGGGCGCAGGGGCGGCAACCACCGGTGCTGCTGCAACGGGAGCGGCAGGTGCCACAGGGGCTACAGCGGCCACGGGTGCAGCTTCCTGGGCAGCCGCCACTACTTCGGCTTGTGCCACTGGGGCGGGAGCCGGAGCCACATCCGCCACGGCGGGCGCTGCGGCTTCTGCCGGTGCAGCGGCAGGCGCTGCGTTGAAGTAGCTGCGGCGTGGTGCCTCGTCGGTGTCTTGCGGCACGGCAGGGGCGGCATCGGCGCCAAAGCCCGAGTCGGCGGCGGCGTTGTCGCCTTCGGCCTGCTCGTCACGGCCATTGCGCTCGCGCTCACCACGGTTGCGGCGGTCGCGGCCATAGCGGTCACGTGAGCGGCGCTCACGGCGCTCTGGCGTTGCGCCGTCTGCATCAGCAGCGCCTGGTGCGGCTTGGTTGCCGGTATCCAGGTCCAGCGATGGCAGGGAGGCAATCACCGCATCAGCGTTGAGGGGTGCCGGTGCGACGGCGTTGAGGGGCTGAGCGGCCTCGTCACCGTTGTTGCGGCGGTCCTGGCGGTCACCACGGTCGCGGCGGCCTTCACGCGGCTCGCGGGGAGCGCGCTCGGGGCGCGGTGCGCGTTCCTGGCGCTCGCCATTGGCGGCGGCGTTGTCACCGGCTTGTGGGTTCAGCGGGGCTTCGTCACGGCGGCTGCGCTCTTGGCGGTCACCGCGCTCACCACGGCGGTTGCGGCCTTCCTGGTCGCCACCACGGGGGCTGCGGCTGCCATCGGCCGCGCCGTTGTTGCCACGGCCATTGCGCTCGCCGCGCTGCTCGCCTTCGGCGCGCTCGCCACGGGCGGGGCGGTTGCCATCCTTGCGCTCACCACGGTCGCCGCGCTCTGCACGGTCACCACGGCCGCCACGGTTGTTGGCGTTGCGGCCATCGCGGTTTTCACGGCGGCCGTCAGCAGCGGGTGCTGCTGCGGGTGCAGGCACGGGAGCCGGTGCGGGCTCAGGGGCCATGCCGAAGAAGCGCTTGAGCCAGGCGAAGAAGCCCTTTTGCGGTGCGGCCACAGGAGCTGCAGCGGGCGCTGCGGCAGGGGCGCCTGCCGGCTTGCCGTTTTGCGGATTGGCGGTACGGGCAGCGGGTGCCGGGCGTGGCTCGGCAATCGGCGCCGGTGCATCGGGCAGCACGCCCTTGATGACCGGGGTCTGCTTGTTGGTCGGCTCTTGCGAGCGGCGGGTAAAGCCCAGGCTTTCCTCTTCGGGGTCGGCCAGCTTGTAGCTCGCTTCCATCGAGTCCAGACGGGGGTCGTCGTGCTTCATGCGCTCGAGCTTGTAGTGCGGGGTCTCCAGCGCCTTGTTGGGCACCATGGTGACGGACACGCGCTGCTTGAGCTCGATCTTCTGGATTTCGGTACGCTTTTCGTTGAGCAGGAAGGAGGCGACTTCGACCGGCACCTGGCAGTTCACGGCTGCCGTGTTGTCCTTCATCGACTCTTCCTGGATGATGCGCAGGATCTGCAGCGCCGAGCTTTCCGCATCGCGGATGTGGCCGGAGCCGCCGCAGCGTGGGCAGTTGATGTGGGCACCTTCGCTCAGCGCAGGCTTGAGGCGCTGGCGGCTCATTTCCATCAGGCCGAACTTGCTGATGGTGCCGAACTGCACGCGGGCACGGTCCTGGCGCAGCGCGTCACGCAGACGGCTTTCCACATCGCGGCGGTTCTTCGACTCTTCCATGTCGATGAAGTCGATCACGATCAGGCCGCCCAGGTCGCGCAGGCGCATCTGGCGGGCCACTTCGTCGGCCGCTTCCAGGTTGGTGCGGGTGGCGGTTTCCTCGATGTCGCCGCCCTTGATGGCGCGGGCCGAGTTCACGTCGATGGAGACCAGCGCTTCGGTGTGGTCGATCACGATGGCGCCGCCCGATGGCAGGGTCACGGTACGGGAGTAGGCCGACTCGATCTGGTGCTCGATCTGGAAGCGGCTGAACAGCGGCGCGTCATCGCGGTAGCGCTTGACGCGGGCAGCGTGCTCAGGCATCACATGGGCCATGAACTGCTGGGCTTGTTCATAGATGTCATCGGTGTCGATCAGGATGTCGCCGATGTCATTGTGGAAATAGTCGCGGATCGCGCGGATTACCAGGCTCGATTCCTGGTAGATCAGGAAGGCGCCCTTGCCCGACTTGGCAGCGCCGTCGATGGCACCCCAGAGCTTGAGCAGGTAGTTCAAGTCCCATTGCAGCTCAGGTGCGCTGCGGCCAATGCCGGCGGTGCGCGCGATGATGGACATGCCCTTGGGGTAGTCCAGCTGGTCCATCGCCTCCTTGAGCTCGGCGCGCTCATCGCCTTCGATGCGGCGCGAGACACCACCACCACGGGGGTTGTTGGGCATCAGCACCACATAACGGCCGGCCAGCGAGATGAAGGTGGTCAGGGCCGCGCCCTTGTTGCCACGTTCTTCCTTTTCGACCTGAACGATCAGCTCCTGGCCTTCCTTGATCACATCATTGATGCGGGCCTGGCTGGGGGAGACGCCTTCGGCGAAATACTGCTTGGAGATTTCCTTGAAGGGCAGAAAGCCGTGGCGGTCTTCGCCGTAGTCGACAAAGCAGGCTTCCAGGGAGGGTTCGACCCGGGTAACAACGGCTTTGTAGATATTGCCTTTGCGTTGTTCGCGGCCTTCGATTTCGATTTCGTAGTCCAGCAGCTTTTGGCCATCGACAATGGCGAGGCGGCGCTCTTCAGCTTGCGTGGCGTTGATCAGCATCCGTTTCATGATGCGCGTCCTTCGTAATGCGGGACAGGCTGCCTTTGTCAGTCAGGCACCTGTCTCCAATCCCAACAATAAACAGGCTCTTACTGGAGCCACAGATGCCGGGACAGACGCAGAGAAACGAAAGAATTCACAGAGCGTGTCATGTTTGCTGGTAATACTTATGTCAGCACAGGGGATCTAGGCACGCGGGCGAGGGCATGTAAATACCCGGCCAGCCAGCGCTGGGCTGCCTCCGGCTGGGATATTTGCCCTGAGAACATGCGCACAGCGGGCACGGCAAGACGCACTGGCGCACAGCTGCTGCTGTGCCAGAGAGTTGCCATCCAAGCCCACAAAATCAACATGTTTGGTGTGAAGACGATCAGCTGAGCGGGGCCTGGTTGCAGGCCTTTGCGACAGCTGTCGCCAAAAATCTGTTTTTTCGTTGTTTCAATGTGTCTGTCCGCCTGATTCACTTGGCGTCCCCTGCGCAATCTTTTGGTATGCAGGTGGGGCGGCAAGGCGATCAGCCAGACATCGACCGGCCTGTGCGGGTACTGGTGGGTGAATTAAACTGCTCACCGGTAAACCAATAACTCTATCGCGCAGGTGAAACATATTATAGGGGGCAAACCGGGCGAGCCCCGTAGTCCACAAGCACCCCCAGTGGCTGTAAGGCTGGTCGAGGTCCACCCCGACGACGCAGGCCAACGCCTGGACAATTTTCTGATGCGCCACCTCAAAGGCGTACCCAAGACCCATATCTACCGCATCATCCGCCAGGGTGAAGTCCGTATCAACAAGGGCCGCACGACAGCGGACACTCGCGTACAACCGGGCGATGTGGTGCGGATTCCGCCGGTGCGCGTCGCTGCCAAACCCGAGGAAGCCGAGCGTGCCGTGCCAGCTAGGGAGTTTCCCTTGTTGCTCGATGACGATGTCATGCTGGCGATCAACAAACCCGCCGGCGTGGCGGTGCACGGCGGCTCGGGCGTCAGCTTTGGCGTCATCGAGCAGCTGCGCCGCGCCCACCCGGATGCCCGCTTTCTGGAGCTGGTGCACCGGCTGGACCGCGAAACTTCGGGCATCTTGTTGGTGGCCAAGAAGCGTTCGGCCCTGACCCACCTGCAGGACCAGTTCCGCGAGCGCGAGACGGGCAAGACCTATCTGGCCCTTGTCATCGGCGAATGGCCGGCCAACAAGAAGGTGATCGACACGCCGCTGCGCAAATACCTGCTGCCCGACGGCGAGCGCCGCGTGCGCGCCACCACGGCCGACGACCCCGAGGGCATGCGTTCGGTCTCGCTGGTCAAGGTGCAAAAAGTGTTTGCCGCTCGCCACCAGCTGGGCCTGCCGGCGATGAGCCTGCTGGAGGTGACGATCAAGACCGGACGCACCCACCAGATCCGCGTGCACCTGGCCAGCAGCGGCCATGCGATTGCCGGCGATGAGAAATATGGCGACTTTGACCTGAACAAGCGCCTGGCCAAACACGGCCTCAAGCGTATGTTCCTGCACGCCTGGCGCCTGCAGTTCAACCACCCGCAGACGGCAGAGCGCGTGCAGCTGGGTGCCGAGCTGCCAGCGGAGCTGGCGGATTTTGTGGCGGCGGTTTCGGCGGCCGATGGACCCGTTTTGTGACCGATATAGAAAGAACACCCCATGGCGCGCCAATTTGACCTGATTGCCTTTGACTGGGATGGCACCCTGTTTGACTCGACTGCGGCGATTGCGCTGTCGATCCAGGATGCGGTGCGGGATGTGGGCGGTACGGTGCCCAGCCTGGTGGAGGCCAAGTACGTAATCGGCATGAGCCTGCACAGCGCGTTGCGCCATGCCGCGCCCGATGTGCCGGAGGACAAGATGCTGGAGTTGACCAACCGCTACCGGCTGCATTTCCTCAAGCGCCAAGAGCAGGTGACCTTGTTTGAGGGGGTGCTGGAGCTGCTGGACCAGCTGACCGCCAGCGGTCATTTGCTGGCGATTGCCACCGGCAAGAACCGCCGGGGCCTGGACCGGGTGCTGGATACGACCTTGCTGAAGGGGCGCTTCCAGGCAACGCGCACCTCGGACGAGACGGCTGGCAAGCCCCATCCGCTGATGCTGCAGGAGCTGATGGCCGAGCTGGATGTGGTGCCAGAGCGGGTGTTGATGGTGGGTGACACCACGCATGACCTGCAAATGGCCGTCAATGCGGGCTGCCCAAGCGTGGGGGTGAGCTATGGCGCCCATCACCATGGGGGTTTTGAGGCCTTCAAGCCCCTGTATGTGGCCCATACCGTTGCTGAACTGCAACAGTGGATGGCGGATCATGCCTAGCTATGGTGCAATCACTGTCTGTATGTACAGTCAGATGAACCTCGGTGAACAGGTGCGGTGATGGCGGAAGTACCGGCGCAGATGATTGCCTTGTGCCAGAGCGATGCGCTGCTGCACGGTGGGCGCGCGGTGGCCTTTGATGTGGTCTATGCCGGGCAGACCTGCCAGGCCTTTGCCATCCGCTATCACGAGGGAGTCCACGCCTACTTGAACCGCTGCACCCATGTGGCGATGGAGATGGACTACCAGCCGGGGCGTTTTTTCGACGACACAGGTAACTGGTTGCTCTGCGCCACCCATGGCGCAGCCTATGTGCCCGATACTGGAGCCTGTGCCGGCGGTCCCTGTCGTGGCGGTTTGGTCAAGGTTGCGCTGAGTGAGAGTGATGGCGTGGTCTATTGGCACACGGATAACCGTCTACAACCTCTTGAATTTTAAGATGAACCCCATGGACAACCATCCTCAGCAGAATCCGCCGCCGGCGCCCGACCTGTGGGGGCAGCCAGCCGCTGCTGCGCCTGCCGCTGCCGCATCCAGCCCGGGCTGGGAACGCTCGGTGCTGGAGCGCTTGGCCTTTGACACGCTCAAGGAGCAGCGCGCGGCGCGGCGCTGGAAGATCTTTTTCCGCCTGGTCTGGCTGGGACTGGTGATCGCCTTTGTCAGCTACCTGTTTGGCTCGGACGGCACGGCGACCAAGACCTCGACCGAGCACACTGCGGTGGTGGAGCTCAAGGGCGAGATCGCCTCGGGCGCCGACGCCAGTGCCGAGTATGTGATTGCCGCACTGCGCACCGCTTTCGAGGACGACGGTGCCAAGGCCGTGGTGCTGCTGATCAATTCGCCCGGTGGCAGCCCTGTGCAGGCCGGCATGATCAATGACGAGATCGTGCGCCTCAAGGCCCAGTACAAGAAGCCGATGTATGCGGTGGTCGAGGAGTCCTGTGCTTCTGCGGCCTACTACATCGCCTCTGCCGCTGACAGCATCTATGTCGACAAGGCCAGCATCGTTGGCAGCATTGGCGTGCTGATGGATGGTTTTGGCTTTACCGGCACGATGGATAAGCTGGGCGTGGAGCGCCGCTTGCTCACCGCTGGCGCGAACAAGGGCATGCTGGACCCGTTCAGCCCCATGAACGAGAAGCAAAAGGCCTATGCGCAGCAGATGCTGAGCCAGATCCACCAACAGTTCATCCAGGTGGTGCGCCAGGGCCGGGGTGATCGCCTGAAGGAAACCGATGACACCTTCAGCGGCCTGTTCTGGACCGGCCAGGAGGCCGTGAAGCTGGGCCTGGCCGATGGCCTGGGCAGCCTGGACCAGGTGGCCCGTGATGTGGTGGGTGCGGAAGAGGTGGTGGATTACACCCGCCGCGAGAATGTGGCCGAGCGCTTTGCCAAGCGTTTTGGTGCCTCGGTCGGTGCGGGTGCCGTTGGTACCTTGCGCTCGATGTCGCTGCTGCCCAGCGTGCGTTGACTGCCTGCAAGGCTTGAATGACAAAGCGGTGCCCAGGCACCGCTTTTTTTATGGGCGCAGCCGCATGGGCTGCAGCGACTAACGAGGGTCAGCGGCCAATGGCAAACACCATCGGGGTGCGGTTGTCCAGGCTGGTGTTGAGCGGCTTCCACTGCTTGACCAGGCGGCTTTGCGTGTTGGCGCTCTCCAAGGTCAGCCCGCTGGAGATGGACAGGCGCGTGTTGGGCTGCAAGGTTTGCAGCAACGCGCCCAGCAGGGCCTGGTTGCGGTAGGGGGTCTCGATGAAGATCTGCGTCTGGCCCTGGCGCAGCGCCAGCTGCTCCAGCTCGCGCAGGCGGGCGCTGCGATCAGAGGCATCGCTGGGTACATAGCCGACAAACGCAAAGTTCTGGCCATTGAGGCCACTGGCGGCCAGTGCCAACAGCAGCGAGGTGGGGCCGACCAGCGGCACCACGTCGATGCCCGCATCATGGGCGGCGCGTACTACGGAGCTTCCTGGGTCGGCAATCGCGGGCATGCCCGCCTCGCTGACCAGGCCCACATCATGGCCTTGCAGCGCGGCGGCAATCAGGCTGCCGCTGTCGCTGCCGGCGGCGGTCTGTGGGTTGTGGTCGCCTTTTTTATGGGCGTCGCGCGGCAGCTCGGCAATGTTTTGCTGCTGCAGCGGCACGGCCAGGGGCGCCACGGCATCCACCCGCTTGAGAAAGGCGCGGCAGCTTTTGGCGTTTTCGCAGACCCAGTGGGTGATGCGGGCGGCTGCCTGCACGGTATGCAATGGCAGCACATCGGTCAACGGCGCTTCGGTGGCGCAGCCAAAATCGAGGGGGGTCGGCACCAGGAAGAGACGACCTTTAGTCGTTTGTTGGTTCATGGCAACACCAATCCGGCAGCGCGCAGCAGACGGGCTGTGCGGATCAAGGGCAGGCCGATCAAGGCGGTGGGGTCGTCGCTTTCAATGGCGTCGAGCAGGGTGATGCCCAGGCCCTCGCTCTTCGCGCTGCCTGCGCAGTCATAAGGGGTCTCGGCAAGCAGGTAGCGTTCGATTTCTGCGTCATCAAGCGGGCGGAACACGGTGCGCACCACGGCGGTATCGGCCTGCGCAAAGCCGCTGGCCTTGCAAACCACGGCCACGGCGGTGTGGAACTGCATGCTTTGTCCGCTCATTGCGCGCAGCTGCGCCACGGCTTTGTCATGCACCATCGGCTTGCCCAGCGGCTGGCCGTGCAGGTCGGCCACCTGGTCGGAGCCGATCACAATCGCATCGGGGTACTGGGCGGCCACCGCATGGGCCTTGGCCAGTGCCAGGCGCAGCGCCAGTGCGGCGGGGCTTTCACCGGGCTGTGGGGTTTCATCCACATCGGGCGAGGCCGTCTCGAAGGGCAGGCGGAAGCGCGACAGAAGCTCTCGCCGGTAGCGGGAGGTGGAGCCCAGTACAAGGGCGCGGGGCATCGGGGATTCAGACATGCCCAGATTCTCTTACACTGGCGCGCATGACAAAGGAATTTTCAGTCAATCGCCTTGAGATCAAGGCTTTTGCCCACCAAAACGCGGCGCTGGAAGGCGAGTTGCCCCTGGGGCAGCTGGCCCGCTTGCTGGCCGAAGACCAGCGCGGCGAGGCCGCTGCCGCCGAGCCTGTGCGCTGGGTGCTGGATGGTGAATGGGTGGAATCGACCGGCGGCCCAGGCCAGGCCTGGCTGCATCTGCATGCCGAAACCCAGGTGCAGCTGCAGTGCCAGCGCTGCATGCGCCCGGTGGACGTGGCGGTAGAGAGCAGCCGCTCCTTCCGCTTTGTGAAGGACGAGGCCACGGCGGCCGCGCTGGATGACGAGAGCGAGGAAGATGTGCTGGTGCTGGCGCCCCAGATCGATGCACTGGAGCTGATCGAGGACGAGCTGCTGATGGCCTTGCCCATGGTGCCCATGCACGATGTCTGCCCGGTCGATGTGAAGCTGGAGTCCGCCACCCAGGATTTTGACGACCGCCCTGCGGAAAAAGCCAATCCTTTCGCGGCGCTGGCATCGCTGCGCATCGATAAAAACCAATCCTAGTTGGGGTGGCTTGAAGCCTGCTTGCGATCTTTGCTATAATTTGAGGCTTCGCGCGAATCCCTCGTGTCTTTAATGGGCTAGTCGCGTAAATTTAGGGCATGCGTTTGTGATTGCGCAGGCCATGTCACCAACCCTTTCAAGACTCAGGAGCCATCATGGCTGTTCAACAAAACAAGAAATCCCCTTCCAAGCGCGGCATGCACCGTTCGCACAACGCACTGAACGTGCCTGGCATCGCTGTGGAACCCACCACCGGTGAAACCCACATGCGCCACCACATCAGCCCCAACGGTTTCTACCGTGGCCGCCAGGTGCTGAAGAACAAGTCGGAAGCCTAAGCCATAGCTGTATAAAAAAGGCCCGCAGCTACATAGTAGCGCGGGCCTTTTTTATTGCTTGCCAGGAAGCGGCGCGGGGCGCGGCGGACTGGAACTCGGTGCGAACAACGTCAAAGAATTACCGAACGAATGATCACACTGGCCGTCGATTGCATGGGTGGGGACGCAGGTATCCGTGTCACGCTACCCGCATGCAAGAAGTTTTTGGATAGCCACCCTGATGCCCATCTGCTGATGGTCGGGCAGGCGGAGGCATTGCAGTCTTTTCGGCACGAGCGTGCCACCATCGTGCCTGCCAGCGAAGTGGTCACTATGGATGACCCGGTGGAAGTGGCCCTGCGCAAGAAGAAGGATTCTTCGATGCGGGTGGCCATCAGCCAGGTGAAGACAGGCGCCGCACTGGCGGCCGTATCGGCGGGCAATACCGGCGCGCTGATGGCCATTGCCCGTTATGTGCTCAAGACGATGGAGGGCATCGACCGCCCGGCTATCGCCACCCAGCTTCCCCACGCCAAGGGCGGCGCCACGACGGTGCTCGACCTGGGCGCCAATGTGGACTGCACGGCAGAGCATCTGCTGCAGTTTGCTGTCATGGGCTCTGCGTTGGTCAGCGCCCTCGAAAACACTGAAAACCCCACCGTCGGCCTGCTCAATATTGGCGAAGAAGCCATCAAGGGCAGCGAGGTCATCAAGCGTGCCGGCGAGCTGCTGCGCACGGCTGGCCAATCGGGTTATCTCAATTTTTACGGCAATGTCGAAGGCAATGACATCTTCAAGGGCACGGTGGATATCGTGACCTGTGATGGCTTTGTCGGCAATGTCGCGCTCAAGGCCAGCGAAGGCGTGGCCAGCATGATCAGCAACGGGCTCAAGCAGGAGTTCAAACGCAACCTGCTCACCAAGATCGCCGCAGTGATCGCTTACCCGGTGCTGGCGCGCTTGATGAAGCGGGTGGACCACCGCCGCTACAATGGGGCTGCATTGCTCGGATTGCGCGGCCTGGTTTTCAAAAGCCATGGCTCGGCCGACGCGGTGGCGTATGAGCATGCCTTGCGGCGCGCCTATGATGCCGCCCGCAATGATTTGCTGGGGCGTGTGCAGACCAAGATTCAGACGGCAGCGCCCCTGCTGATGTCGGCAGACAGCACTGCTGCTGCCAAAACCGTGACGTCTCCTACCTGAATTCGATGAGTATTTATTCCCGCATTACCGGCACTGGCAGCTACCTGCCGCCACGTCGTGTCACCAATGATGAGTTGGCCGCTGAGATGGCCACGCGCGGTCTGGAAACCTCCGACGAGTGGATTGTGGAGCGCACTGGGATCAAGGCGCGCCATTTTGCAGCGCCTGATGTTGTAGCCAGCGATCTGGCGCTGGAGGCGTCAAAGAACGCCCTCCAGGCTGCCAATATCCAGGCCAGCGATATTGATCTGATCATCGTCGCGACCTCGACGCCGGACATGGTGTTCCCCTCGACCGCCGCCATCCTGCAGAACAAGCTGGGCATTGCCAATGGCTGCCCGGTGTTTGACATGCAGGCAGTGTGCAGCGGCTTCGTCTATGCACTGACGGTGGCGGACTCGATGATCAAGTCCGGCAGCGCCAAGCGTGTGCTGGTGGTGGGTGCCGAGGTATTCAGCCGCATTCTCGACTTCAATGACCGCACCACCTGCGTGCTGTTTGGCGATGGCGCCGGCGCCGTGGTGCTGGAAGCCTCTGACAAGCCCGGCATTCTGGCCACCGAGCTGCATGCCGATGGCAGCCATGTCGACATTCTGTGCGTGCCGGGCAATGTCTCGGGCGGCCAGGTGATTGGCTCGCCGCTGCTGCGCATGGATGGCCAGGCTGTGTTCAAGCTCGCCGTCGGTGTGCTGGACAAGGCCGCACGCGCTGCGCTGGAAAAAGCCAAGATGCAGGAAGCCGATATCGATTGGCTGATTCCGCACCAGGCCAACCTGCGCATCATGATGAGCACGGCGCGCAAGCTCAAGCTTGCCCCTGAGAAGGTTGTCGTTACGGTGGACCAGCATGGCAACACCTCGGCGGCCTCGATCCCGCTGGCGCTGGACCATGCGGTGCGCAGCGGCCAGGTCAAGCCTGGGCAGAATGTGATGCTGGAAGGCGTGGGCGGTGGCTTCACCTGGGGTGCGGTGCTGCTGACGATGTAGCATGGCTCGGCGTTGCCGAGACCGCTGCCATCCGCCGATTGATAAAAAACTGATTGAACCGAGACATGAGCGCTTTTGCATTTGTATTTCCGGGCCAAGGCTCGCAGTCCGTGGGCATGCTCGATGCCTGGGGTGGCCACCCCGCCGTTGTTCAGGCGCTGCAGGAAGCCTCGGATGCGCTGGGTGAAGACCTGGGCGCGCTGATCCAGAACGGCCCTAAAGAAACGCTGGCACTGACCGCCAACACCCAACCGGTGATGCTGGTCGCTGGTGTGGCTGCATGGCGTGTCTGGCAAGCCGAAGGCGGCGCCATGCCAATGGCCGTTGCTGGCCACTCGCTGGGCGAGTATTCCGCACTGGTAGCTGCTGGTGTGCTGACCCTGAGCCAGGCCGCGCCGCTGGTGCGCCTGCGTGGTGCCGCCATGCAAGAGGCCGTGCCTGTGGGTGCCGGCGCGATGGCTGCCGTGCTGGGCCTGGATGCCGACAAGGTCAAGGCCGTGTGCGCCCAGGTGACTGCCCAGCTGGGCGGCACTGAGGTCGTCGAGGCGGTGAACTTCAACGATCCCGGCCAGACCGTCATCGCTGGCTCCAAGGCCGCGGTGGAAGCGGCCAGCCTGGCCGTGAAGGAGGCAGGTGCCAAGCGCGCGCTGCCACTGCCGGTGTCGGCACCTTTCCACTCCAGCCTGATGAAGCCCGCCGCTGAGAAGCTCAAGCTGGCCCTGGCCGAGCTGCAACTGGCTGCGCCCCAGATTCCCGTGCTCAACAACATCGATGTGGCGATGCCTACCGATGCCGATGCCATCCGTGATGCGCTGTACCGCCAGGCCTTTGGCCCTGTGCGCTGGGTCGAGTGTGTGCAGCGCCTGCGTGCGTTGGGCGCCACCCACCTGGTCGAATGCGGCCCGGGCAAGGTGCTGACCGGCATGACCAAGCGCATCGACCCTGAACTCGTCGGTGTGGCTCTGTACGACCCCGCCACTTTGCAAGAAACCAAAGAAGCCATCGCATGACTGAAACCACTTCAACAGCCAAAGTCGCCCTGGTTACCGGCGCATCGCGCGGTATTGGCGCGGCCATCGCCCAGGCGCTCGGCGCTGCCGGCTACCAGGTGATCGGCACGGCAACGACCGAAGACGGCGCTGCCAAGATCTCGCAGGCGCTGTCGGCCTTTGCCGGCTCGCGTGGCGTGGCCCTGGATGTGAACGACGGCGCTGCCGTCGAGGCGCTGATTGACAGCCTGGTCAAGACCCAGGGCGGCCTGCATGTGCTGGTCAACAACGCCGGTATCACCCGCGACACCCTGGCCATGCGCATGAAGGATGATGACTGGGATGCCGTGCTGGGCACCAATCTGAAGGCGGTGTTCGGCGCCAGCCGCGCTGCCATCCGTCCGATGATGAAGCAGCGTTTTGGCCGTATCATCAGCATCACCAGTGTGGTGGGCGCATCCGGCAATGCCGGTCAGGCCAACTACGCGGCCGCCAAGGCGGGTGTGGCAGGTATGACGCGCTCGCTGGCCAAGGAGCTGGGCAGCCGTGGCATTACGGTCAACTGCGTGGCGCCTGGTTTCATCGAGACCGATATGACGGCCCAGTTGCCCGAAGAGCAGAAGAAAGCACTGCAGTCGCAGATTGCCTTGGGCAAGCTGGGACAGCCGCAAGACATTGCCAACGCTGTGGTCTATTTGGCCTCAGACGGTGCCGGTTATGTGACCGGACAGGAGTTGCATGTCAATGGCGGCATGTATATGTAAATTTGACGAAAGTTGAATGCCGTTTCCTCGCGACGGCAAGTTGCACTCAGGTATTGCTGAAGCAGCTAGAATCGCGGGTTCATTCACAACCCCCAGAGGGAAACCATGAGCGATATCGAAGCACGTGTCAAGAAAATCATCGCCGAACAACTCGGCGTGGAAGAGTCTCAAGTAACGAACGAAAAGGCCTTTGTGGCCGACCTGGGCGCTGACTCGCTGGACACCGTGGAACTGGTGATGGCTTTGGAAGATGAGTTCGAAATCGAGATCCCTGACGAAGACGCAGAGAAGATCACGACGGTGCAGAACGCCATCGACTACGCCAACAGCCACCAAAAGGCTTAATTGATTGCGCATGCACTTGGCGCCCTCGTGGCGCAAGTGTCTTGCAGCCAATCTTCCGAGAGATCAACAAGAAAGTTGTAACGCATGAGTCGCCGTCGCGTCGTCGTGACTGGTCTGGGTTGCATCAGCCCCGTGGGTAACACGGTTGCTGAAGCCTGGTCCAACATTTTGGCCGGTCAATCCGGCATTGACCTCATTACCAAGTTCGACACCACTGATTTCAGCTGCAAGATTGCAGGTGAGGTGAAGGGTTTTGACCTTGAGTCCTATATGAGTGCCAAGGAAGCACGCACGATGGACTCCTTCATTCATTACGGCATTGCCGCTGCCCAAGAGGCAGTGAAAGACGCCGGCCTGCCTTTGGGCGAGGCACTGGATGAAGAGCTCGCAACTCGTATTGGCTGTGTGATCGGTTCGGGTATCGGTGGTTTGCCACTGATCGAGAACACGCACGGTGAATATGAGCGCCGTGGTGCGCGCCGCATCACGCCTTTCTTTGTTCCCGCGTCCATTATCAATATGGTCGCAGGTCATGTATCGATGCGTTTTGGCTTCAAAGGCCCGAACCTGTCGGTGGTGACTGCTTGCACGACAGGTTTGCACTGCATTGGTGAAGCCGGTCGCATGATTGAATACGGCGATGCCGACGTCATGATTGCAGGTGGTACCGAAGCCACTGTTTCTCCGTTGGGTGTGGGTGGGTTCGCCGCAATGCGCGCGCTGTCCACACGCAATGACGATCCCAAGGCGGCATCGCGCCCCTGGGACAAGGGCCGTGACGGCTTTGTGCTGGGTGAGGGCGCCGGTATTGTGGTGCTCGAAGAGTATGAACACGCCAAGGCCCGTGGTGCCAAGATCTATGCCGAGTTGCTGGGTTATGGCATGAGCGCTGACGCCGGTCACATGACCGCTCCCAACATGGACGGCCCACGCCGCGCCATGCTGGCCGCTCTGCGCAATGCAGGCGTCAATGCCGACCAAGTGGACTACCTCAATGCCCACGGCACATCCACGCCGCTGGGAGACCTCAACGAGACCAATGCCATCAAGGCGGCCATGGGCGACCATGCCAAGAAGATGGTGGTCAGCTCGACCAAATCCATGACCGGCCATTTGCTCGGTGGTGCTGGCGGCCTGGAGAGCGTCTTTACCGTCATGGCATTGAAGGACCAGAAGATTCCCCCGACCATCAACCTGGTGGACCAGGATCCGGAATGCGATCTGGACTACTGTGCGAACACCGCGCGTGATGCCAAGCTGGAAATCGCCGTCAAGAACAACTTCGGTTTTGGCGGCACCAACGGTACCCTGGTGTTCAAACGGGTTTGATGGTGCTTGGCGCCTAGTGCGCCACAGCTCTCAAGCTTGGATAAGGCCTCTGTTACAGAGGCCTTAGTTGTTTTTGCGCCGTCACAGTTTTGATGGCACCTCATCTTCAACACGGGGTTTGCCCTGCGGGATCGCTGATGACTGCATTGCAGAATGGGGCGATGCCTCAGTCAATTGCCGCCCAGCCATGCCCCACCGTCACTCACCTGCTTTGATGGCGCTGCAGTCCTTTGCGCTGCCAAGCCCGGTGCGCATTCGTCTGCTGCTGGCCAGTTGGCTGGGGATGGTCACCGTGCTATGCCTGGTCTGGATGCATGCATCCGCCCCATCGGCGCTACCGCGTGCAGCGGCGGTGCTGGTGTTGGCGCTGGCCGCCGGACTGGCCTGGCGCATGCCGCTGTGGCCGCAGGGAACTTGTTTGTGCTGGACTGGCTCTCAGTGGTGCCTTGGACGAGGCCTATTGGCGCTTGAGCTGCGGCAGGAGCTCCGGCAACTGACCGTGCTGATGGATGGGCAATCGTGGATATTGCTGCTGGCCCAAGGGCTGCAAACACCGGGCCGCAGACAGTGGCTGCTTGTGGCGAAAGCCGCTAATCCAGAGCGTTGGCCGGATATTCGTCGGGTTTTATACTCGTCCCTTGCCGCTGATACGCAAGACATCCACCCGATGTAGCCTACAGCTGAACAACCACAACAATAGCTGCAAGCTTGTAGCGCCAAGAGGGCCTCTTTTATGACGGGAACGCCAACGGCCAGTACCCCGAATGCAAATGACAGCGATCTGCACCTGGTGCAGCGCACGGTGGCAGGAGATCAAAAAGCCTATGGTCTGCTGGTGCTCAAGTACCAGCGCCGTATTGAGCGCCTGATCGGGCGCATGGTTCGCGATGTGGATCTGGTGCCCGATCTGGCCCAGGAAACCTTTTTGCGCGCCTACCGCGCGCTGCCGCAGTTCCGGGGAGATGCGCAGTTCTACACCTGGCTGTACCGGATCGCCGTCAATACCGCCAAAAAAGCGATGGTCGAGCTCAGCCGCAATCCGGTGATGACCGAGAGTGCGCTGCGCGGAAAAGACGATGATGATGAAACTTATGTGCCCGGGCGCGAACTAACGACCGATGAGACGCCTGAAACGGTGATTGCCGCCCAGGAAATTGCCCAGGCGGTCAACACGGCGATGGACGCGCTGCCCGAAGACCTGCGACAGGCTATCGTGTTGCGTGAGATTGAAGGCATGTCTTATGAAGACATTGCCGCTGCGATGGATTGTCCCATCGGTACGGTACGGTCGCGTATTTTCCGCGCCCGCGAGGCGATTTCCGCCAAGGTAAAGCCCATGCTTGAACGCCAGTCTGGCAAGCGTTGGTAGCTGATTTGAGTGTGATGACTGGCTGCAAGGGCCTGGGGCCCGCTAGGAAAATGGCTATGAATCTCGAAAACCAAGCATTGAACAAGAGCACGCAGGCAGCCTGTGAGCAGCTGTCCGCCTGGGTCGATGGTGAACTGGACAACCAAACGCTTGGCCAACTGCTGGCTGAGCTGCCCGAGTTGGCCGACGATGAGGTCTGCTACGCCTCCGTGCAGTCCTACCAGGTCATTGGTGATCTGATGCGTTCGGCCCATGCGCCGTGCTCCGACAGCCTGGCGTTCCTGGATGCGCTGAATGCAAAGATTGCGCTGGAGCCGCCTCTGGTGGCTCAGGGCCAGCCGGCGCCAGGCGCTGTGGCTGTGCCGGCCGTGGCCGCTGCCGCTGCGCAGACCGTCCAGCCTGCCGCTGCCGTGCAGGATGCCGCCAACCACTCCGTTTTCCGCTGGAAGATGGTGGCCGGCTTTGCCACCGTGGCTGCTGTGGCGATGGTGGGCTGGAACAGCATGGGATTGCTGGCTGGAGGCGCAGGTGGCAACGCGCAGCAGCTGGCAAGTGGTGCTGCACCGCAAGTGGTAGCTTCTGCTGCATCTTCCAGGCCTGCTGCCAATGCGCAAGGTCTGATTGAGCAGCAAGTGACAGTGGGGCAGAACTCCACCATCATGCTGCGCGATCCTCGCCTCGATGAAGTGCTTGCTGCACGTGGTCAGATTGGTGTCACTGCCAACCTGCAGATGCCAGCTGGCTTCTTGCGCAACGCCACCTTCAACGCGGAAAAGCGCAGCGATGGCTGCGGAGACAAAGCTTCGCGTCTGTGCTGATCAGGCGCTGCCCCTTCAAAAAACACCTGCTTGCAGGTGTTTTTTTATGCCTTTCAGCCGTCGAGCCTTGAAACCTGTGTTTTGCTGCCTATCTGAGGGTGATGCACGCTTGGAACCTTGAGGCCTATTGCCCCTCCAATTGCGGCACGGCACCATTGCAGGGCGTTTGAATCGCTAAAAAATGCGGTGCCGCCATATTGTCAAATTGAGGAGTGATATGTCTCTAAAGCGTTGGAAGCCTTTTCAGATCAGTGCGCTGGCGGCCATCCTGTCCGTCAGCAGTGCAATGATGCTGCCGGCAGCAGCCCAGACCCCCGCACCTGCCGTGGTGCGTGGCCTGCCTGATTTCACCGACCTGGTTGACCAGGTGGGCCCATCGGTGGTCAATATCCGCACGATGGAAAAGGTCTCCAACCGCCAAAGCCAAAGCGGCCTCGATCCCGAGATGCTGGAGTTCTTCAAGCGCTTTGGCTTGCCCGTGCCCAATGTTCCTCGGCAGCAGCGCCCCCAGCGGCCAGGTGCTGACGGCGATGAGGTGCCCAGTGGCCTGGGCTCGGGCTTCATCCTGACGGCTGATGGCTATGTGATGACCAATGCGCATGTGGTCGATGGCGCCGATGAAGTCATCGTGACCCTGACCGACAAACGCGAGTTCAAGGCCAAGATCGTGGGTGCCGACAAGCGCACCGATGTGGCCGTGGTGAAGATCGATGCCACTGGCCTGCCCGCCGTCAAGATTGGTGACGTGAACCGCCTGCGCGTGGGCGAATGGGTGATGGCCATTGGCTCGCCCTTTGGGCTGGAAAACTCGGTGACCGCAGGCATTGTGTCGGCCAAGCAGCGCGACACCGGTGATTACCTGCCCTTTATCCAGACCGACGTGGCCATCAACCCCGGCAACTCCGGCGGCCCGCTGCTGAACATGCGTGGCGAGGTCGTGGGTATCAACAGCCAGATCTACTCGCGTTCGGGCGGCTTCATGGGGATCTCGTTCTCGATCCCGATTGATGAAGCGGTGCGCGTGAGCGACCAGCTGCGCGCCACCGGCCGCGTGGTGCGCGGCAAGATCGGTGTGCAAATCTCCACCGTGAACAAGGATATAGCTGAATCGATCGGCCTGGGCAAGGCCCAGGGCGCGATGGTGACGGGTGTCGAAAGCGGCTCGCCTGCGGAGAAAGCCGGCGTGGAAGCGGGTGACATCATCACCAAGTTTGATGGCAAGCCATTGGAAAAGCTCGCGGATCTGCCGCGCTGGGTGGGCAATACCAAACCCGGTTCGAAGAGCACCGTCACGGTGTTCCGCCGTGGCAAGACCCTGGATCTCCCGATCACCATCATCGAGATTCCATCGGACGCAAGCGCAGACGCTGCAGCGGCCAGCAAAGAGCCAGAGAAGGCCAAGCCCTCCAGCGCTGCCCAGCAGCTGGGCCTGGTGGTCACCGATCTGACCGATGCACAGCGCAAGTCCATGCACCTCAAGGGCGGTGTGCAGATCGTGTCGGCCGATGAGGCTGCTGCCCGTGCCGGGCTGAAGCAAGGCGATGTGATCCTGGGTATTGCCAACACCGAGATCAATGACGTCAAGCAGTTTGACGCTGCGGTGGCCAAGGCCGACAAGTCCAAGCCCGTCAACGTGCTGTTCCGCCGGGGTGAGTGGACGCAGTATGTGCTGATTCGCCCGACCAAGTAAGCCAGCACGCCATAGTTGCTGTGCTGATGACAAGCCGGCCTCCATGATGGAGATCGGCTTTTTTCATGGGTCGGTGTGGCGGTGACCAGGCGCCGCTCCAGCAACGAAAAAGCCTCAGAGCATTGCTGCTCTGAGGCTTTACGTTTGGTGCGGCTGGCAGGAATCGAACCCACGACCCCTTGGTTCGTAGCCAAGTACTCTATCCAGCTGAGCTACAGCCGCTAAGCCGTCAATTATAGCATGCAAATTTGAACCATTTCCAGATTTTTTTGGTCCGTTGAACCAAGCGGTCTGGGTCAGGGACTGGTTGGGCCAGCCAGCTCTTGGTCATTCTCTCCGTTGATGGCATGCAGATATCACGGCGAACGGCCTGTAGCGCTCCGAGTGAACGTAGTACATATTCACTATTTTTGGGGATTGACCGTTTGTAGGCGCAGTCCGATAGTTAGTCATATTGTTAATTTCTGTATATGGCTGCTGAAATGAGGTTGTACAGGCTTTCGATCTTGGGGTGGTTGCTGGCTTTGGGCTGCGTGCTGATGCATGCCCTGCCAGCTGCTGCATCGGCCAAAGATGCGCCAGAGGACGACAACCTGCTGCGCTCGCAGCAAGTGTTGGCCGATGGCCGTGTAGTTCTGCCTGGCACCGATGCGCTCGCTCCAGCGCTTGGCAGTGCGCCAGATGACGAGACGGTTTTCCACCGTGTACGACACAGCATGGGGGCCGTGAGCGGGCAAGCGGCCGGCGTTTGGTCCAGGCCCACTCCCAAGCTGGGCGGCCTGATGCTCGTCTTGCTGACAGTGTTTGCACTGGTACTTGGGCTTCTAAGCCTGCGCTGGCACCGCGAAACAGCGCAATGACCCCGGGAGCTGCCATGCCAGGCATCTGCCCAATCATCACAACATCCGTTTGTCTGTTGAATCGATGATGCCCTTCATTTTTTGAAACGGCTATGCGCCAAGGGTATCGTCTGGCAGGGGTGCCATGCCGCACTAGTCTTGGACGCCAGCTTGCGGCGACCTTTCTCGGACTGCCGGGCCGATCCAGGCTTTGCCGATAGGGTGGTCGTTAGGCGCTGCAGGCAATGGCTCCTCCGGCTTTGTGGGCGCTGTCGACAAGGGGGGGGCTTGTTAGCCTAGCCTGTGAGAGTACCGCTGTCTGTAGCGCGTGCTGTGGATCCCTAAGGCTTTGTCTGGCGCACTACTGCCTGCTGCTTTTGGCGGCGCGCAAATAGCATCCCTGCCCCACCCAGGCTGAGAGACAGCAGCAACAAGCTGCCGTAATCTGAGGCAGGAACCGCTTTGACAGATGCCCCCCCGTTATCGTCGTCTCTGACCAGCACCTGTGCGGGAGTGCCTGCTGGCTCATAGCTGCCTGCAACAGTTGCTGGCGCGATCGACAGCTCTGCAAGGACGTCGCCGTCATTCGGGTCGGTATTGGGGGTTGCCACGATGGTGCAGGTTGCCATCGAAGCACCCGCAGGTATGGTGATGTTCTGTGGGCAGGAGGTGCTGTAGCGTGGATTGGCTGCGGGAAGATTCAAGTTCACGCTGAGCCCTTGCGCAGGGGCCGCTTGCGAGAGCGTCAATGTGCAGGTGCTGACCTGGTTGACAGAATCAAACAGCTCAGCAGGCGTGCAGGCAACGCTGACGGTAGGGGCCAGCAACGTGGATTGCAGATACCAGTTATTGCCTACCTTGTTCAAGGTATAGCTGAAGCCACCAGCACTGATGCTGCCGCCCTCCAGGCTAAACACCGCATCGGATGCGCCATCGACCTTGACCACCAAAATGCCATTGCCGCTGGTGACGGCGCCCAATCCGTTGGCATTCACGATGCGCAAGGTGCTGGCTCCGCTGGTGCTGCCGTTGACTTCCAGCACATCAGACGCAGAGTTGCTGTCGCCGAGCACCGTGTCGAGTACCACCACACTGCTGGCTGTGCCACTGAAGTTGCCTGTGAGCGTAAGGCGATCATCTGCAGCCGCGCTGGCATCCGCTAGGCTGATGGTGCCCGCGCTCGCAATGCTGCCATACACGTTGAACGTACCTTGGGCAGCGCTGGCATTGAGTGTGGCAGCACCATCGATATTGAGCTGGGCCGCTGCGCCACTTTCGAACAGCGAGCCGCTGAGCTGCAAGCTTGCCGCATTGGCGAGGTGGATGGTTTCCCAAAGGGTCAGGTTGCTTCCGTTGGCAAGGTTGTTGCTGCCGGTGAAACCGCGCATGGCCAGACCATCCAGGGTCAAGATGTCGTTGCCCGCACCACCATCAAACTGGGGAGCTTGCGACACATCCACGCCTGCAGCCAAGGTGAGGGCGTCGTCACCCTCATCCATGGCCGTGATGCCGACGAGCGCTCCCCCGCTCGCCTGCATGCTGTCATTGCCCATGCCCATATTGATGTTGCCGGTTATCGAGCCGCCGGTGTGGATCAGCGTGTCGGCCCCGCCACTTAAAAACACGGGTCCGCTCACGGTTCCTGCGTTGTTCAGATGCACGGGCACGTCCTGATAGGCCAGTACGGCGTAACTTTGTGCATCCGAGCGAATGATGCCACTGGCACTGTTGTTGATGGTTTGCAAGGCCGTCAAGCCTGCCGCAGAAGGGAGCACCATCACCGCTGCTCTGAACGCAGGGTCCGGAATGGCAGTGCTGGACTTGATCTCCAACAGTCCGCTGTTATCAATCGTAGCTGGATTGGTGTTACTGGCAGCACCCGATTGGGCGGCATACACATAATTGCTGGGGCTGTCGACGATCACGCTGCCGGTGTTGTTGATGCGAGAGAGTCCGGTGCTGTTGGCGTAACCAATGACGCCTATGCCTCCTATCGCAGACGTTGCCCCTGCACTGGTATTGACCACGCTGACGCTGCCGCTATTTTCGACCAGGGAATTGGCCGTTGCGCGCTGGTAAATGCCTGTACTGCCGACTGTGCGGGTTGGATGGGTGTTGGTGACATTGATTTGCCCGGAATTGCTGGTGCTGCCACTCCCGCCGCTTGCAGGCGCCCACATGCGCGGCTGAAAGCCGTTGGTAAAAGCGTCCGCCGAAGACTGGAAATTCACCACGCCCGTATTGGTCACTGTGAAATTTTGCGCCAACACCTCTATCACATTGTTCGAAACACTCGCGCCGGTTGCCGTATTGGTGAAAGAAATGCTGCCACTGTTGGTCACCGTCGCCTGACTATTTGCGGCCCCTGCTGCCAGCGCCACCACATCCAATCCACTATTGGTCAGCGCAGGGCTAGCCGTAGTCATGACGAGGCTGGCGCCCGCTTCATTGCGGAAGCTGGCAGCGCTGAAATTGTTGTTGTTCAGATAGCCAATATTGGCCAGCGCTCGGCCACCTCCCGCCGGTAGTAGATAGAGCGCATTATCCCAGGTCATCCTGCCTTGATTGATAACCGACACACCGTTTGCCGCTGTCTCAACCGCATAGATCAATCCGACACTGGCGCCATTCAGCGTCATGTCACCTGTGGCATTGTTGGTGAGTTGAACGTTTGCCGCATTGATCCGGTACTGGCCTGTCGTTGTGCTGCTGCACAAAACCGAGCCCCCTGCGGTGCCCATGGGCGAGGGCGGTGAGCATGCGGCCCAGCTGGTCAAGGGCAGCGCAAATGCCCCATATGCTGTTGCTACAAAAGCCTTGAGTCCCCAATGCAAAGGAACTCGAACAGATGTGGGCATATAGTTCATGCGCCCTAAATTACCAGTTTTATGTATCCCTTTGTTAATATTTTAGCTATTGAATGGCGCGTATTTAAGATGGTTCTCTATTTTGTAAACCGCTTTTAGGCGCTCAAATGGTTGTGATTGCATCTTGTCTTGGTGCTGGGTAACCAGAGTGCCCATATGCAGACCATGAGCATTGGGATAAATGAAGCAGCTGCGAGGTAATGATCCGGATAGCACCAAGATGCAACCAGTGCGAGTGAATACAAAACGGCCGTTGCAACCAGCACGCGGCTCACAAGCCGCCAGAAAAATCGCTGGTGGGGCAGGAGCGCCCCGGTGGCTCCCAATAGCAATATGAACAGTGAAATCAGAAAGTTGTTGGCAATAGGAATCATGATGGCATCCGCATCACTGGGATACACGCCGCTGCTTAAATTGGCACTCAAGACCCATGTTGCAAGGATATTGGCCAATAGCACGGAGGCGAGAATCAGGCCAATCGTCTGGAGTCTGGATGTGGGCTTTGGAAGTTGCATTCATCCATGCTAAAAGTCCTGTGTGTGCAGAAATTGAACTGGGAGTGAGGCGGATGTGAAGCCATGTGGGGCATCTGAAACCATCCGCATCGGCCATGTGCCTCGACTGACAGGAGGGCAGACAGACAGGCCCATGCATCCGGGGCTAGCGCTGAGCCAGGGCCTTACCGTCCTGTGACATCGTCCGCAAATGGCGTTCCACACGCAGGAAGACCACGATCATCATCAAGAATACAAATGACCACAGCAGCACGGTGAAAACCAGCAGGTTGCTGGGTTCAATCAGACGCTGCAGCCAGCCGGATGTTGGCGTCTGCATGTCGCTCTCACCCGCCTTGGCGCTGAACACCATGTTGTAGTTGAGCAGCAGGTTGCTGACGGCAATGGATGCGGTCTGCTTGCTGATGCCAGCCTGCACCTGAGGGTCCGCCAGCAGGGTCTTGAGCGCCGCAGGCGCGCCCAGCACGAAGGCGCGGCCTGCGTCATAGTTGTAGCTGCTGATGATGCTGCGGGTCTGGTTCAGCAGCACCTCGCCAATGCTGGTGGGCTGGGGCTCCCAGCCATCGCCATCGGCTGCCTCGGCAGCGGCAGATGCCGCAGTGGCCGCGTCCATCGCGGCGATGTCGTTGCCGGCCTGCTCCTTGGCATGCATGGCCTCTACCAGTGCAGGCAGTGGCTGCGCGGGCGCCAAGCCTCGTTCGCTGTTGTCGTCTTCAAGCTTCTTGCGCTGTACCGGATTGCGTTCAATGGCCGCACGTACCAGCGTATCGACTTCTGCAAATGCTGCTACGACGGCAGTATCTGATGCCAGCTTGCCATCGTGTACGACCTGGCTGGAATCACCATAGCCAAAGTCGGAATAGGTGATCTTCTTCAGCTCTTCGTCGCTGATTTTGAGTGCGGCCCAGTCACGGCCTTTGTGCATTTCTTCTGCGGCGGTCTCTGGGGAGGGTTTGTGGGCAGCTCCCCAGCTCCACAGCGCAAAGTTGAACAAGGTGAACAACACGAGTACCACCATCACCAGCCGCATCAGGTAGAGCAGCGCACTTTCTATTTTTCCGAGCATTTATTCCATCTCTCATCAATTTTCAAAACCCGTGAGTGTGGCATGGGGTTTGGAGGCGATGACGGTTATTGCTCATTGCTATGGTTACTGATTGTTTATTGCCCCGTGGGCGCTGTCCAGAGCCGGCGGCGGGGAGAAGTGGCAGTAATCACAGTTGATTATTGAAGTCTCGAATGAGCCATGCAGTCGAGATGATCTGCACGATGAAGCCTATCCTGTAACTCGCGATTGCGCTGGTTCAGCCGTACCCGTTTTCCGTTCAACTCTCCTCCTTGCCCGCATTCTGCTGCGCATCAATCGCCTTCATGTTGTCCAGCAGCTTGAGCAGGTAGTGCAGGGTGTGCACCATGTCATTGCTCGAGAAGCCCTCCAGCGCCTGCTCGTAATAACGGCCAATCGACTCGGCCGCATCGTGCTGCCACACCTGTTGCCCGGCAGGGGTGAGCTGCACCAGGCGCGAGCGTTTGTCCGCCGGGTCGGGCACGCTGTGCACATAGCCGGCGGCTTCCATGCGTGACAGCAGGCCGGTCAGGTTCTGGCGGCTTACCAGCAGGTAGCGCGCCAACTCCCCCATGCCCATGCCTTCTGCGGTTTCTGGCCGTGACAGGGCACCCATTACCGCCCATTGCTGTGTGGTCAGGCCCTGGGCTTCCACTGCCTTGGTACCTGTTTTATGCAACATGTTGGCGCATTGATAGAGCTTGAAGTACAGCCGGTTGGCCAGGTCGGTGCGCAGCTGGTTCGGGTTTTCTCTAAGAGTTTTGGCGGTTTTGCTCATGATTCGAATATTGCCATGGCACGGCATTTGTGTAAATATATTGTCTAATTAAACGGTGCAGCGCGCAAGAAAGGTGGAATCATGGCACGTTTTGAGGGGCAACATGTTGTAGTAACGGGTGGCGGTGGCGGCATTGGGGGTGCCACCTGCAAACGCTTTGCTGGTGAAGGCGCCCGGGTGACCGTGCTCGACAAGCAGCTGGGCGCCGCCCAGGCGGTGGCCGATGCGATTGCAGCTGCGGGTGGCCAGGCGCAGGCGGTGGCCTGCGACATCACGGATCGCGCCAGTGTGGATGCGGCCGTGCAGCAGGCCGAGCAGTGGGCGGCCATCGATGTACTGGTCAACAACGCGGGCTGGGATGTGTTCAAACCCTTCACCAAGACGACCGAACTGGAATGGCAGCAGCTCATTGCCATCAACCTGGTAGGCGCCCTGCACATGCACCATGCGGTGCTGCCGCGCATGGCAGAGCGCAAGGCGGGGCGTGTCGTCAACATCGCGTCTGACGCGGCGCGCGTGGGCTCTTCGGGCGAGGCCGTCTATGCCGCCTGCAAGGGCGGGCTGGTGGCGCTGTCCAAAACCCTGGCGCGCGAGCATGCACGCCACAACATCACCGTGAACGTGGTCTGCCCCGGCCCCGCGGACACCGCCTTGTTTGCCAGCTACAAGGAGGGCGCGGGCAACCCCGACAAGCTGCTCGACGCCTTTACCCGCGCGATCCCGCTGGGCCGCATCGGCCAGCCCGAGGACTTGCCCGGCGCCATCCTGTTCTTTGCCTCCAGCGATGCCGCGTATGTGACCGGCCAGGTCATCAGCGTATCGGGCGGCCTCACGATGGCCGGTTGAAGGCCCCCCAATCACAAGGAGACTGACATGGAATTCGAAGACATCCTCTACGAAGTGCGCAACCACGTGGCCTGGATCACCATCAACCGGCCCGAGAAGATGAATGCCTTTCGCGGCACCACCTGTGACGAGCTGATCCGCGCGCTGAACAAGGCCGGCTACGACCGGAGTGTGGGCTGCATCGTGCTGGCCGGCGCGGGCGACAAGGCGTTTTGCACCGGTGGCGACCAGTCGGCACACGACGGCAACTACGATGGCCGTGGCACCATTGGCCTGCCGATGGAAGAGCTGCACGATGCCATCCGCAATGTGCCCAAGCCGGTGATTGCCCGCGTGCAGGGCTATGCGATTGGCGGCGGCAATGTGCTGTGCACCATCTGTGATCTGACGATCTGCTCCGACAAGGCCATCTTTGGCCAGGTAGGGCCCAAGATGGGCTCGGTGGACCCGGGCTATGGAACGGCGTTCCTGGCACGCGTGGTGGGCGAGAAAAAGGCGCGCGAGATCTGGTACCTGAACAAGCGCTATTCCGGCGAGGAGGCAGTCGCCATGGGCCTGGCCAATATCTGCGTGGCGCCGGAGCAGCTCGATGCCACCGTGCAGGAATGGGCCGAGACCATCTGCGAGCGCAGCCCCACCGCGATTGCCATTGCCAAGCGCAGCTTCAACATGGACACCGCACACCAGGCGGGCATAGCCGGCATGGGCATGTACGCGCTCAAGCTGTATTACGACACGGACGAGTCGCGCGAAGGCGTGGCTGCGCTCAAGGAAAAGCGCAAGCCCGATTTCCGCAAACACACCAAATAACGCAGCCTGCCGCAAGAGGTGCCCATGAATCCGTACCTGAACGATGACTTGATGACCCTGGCCGCATCGGTGCGCCGGTTTGCCGAGGCGCGCGTGGCGCCTGGCTTTCTGGAGCGCGACCGGACCCGGGTGCTGGACCGCGGCCTGATGCGCGAGATGGGCGCGATGGGCCTGATTGCCCCCGAGCTGCCCGAGCCCCTGGGCGGGCAGGGCCTGGGTTGCCTGGCTGCCGGCGTGGTGCATGAGGAGCTTGCGCGTGCCGACCTGAGCATGTCCTATGTACCGCTGCTGGCATCGCTCAATGCGCAGATTCTGGCGGCCCATGGCCAACCCGATGTGGCGCGGCCCTGGTTGCAGAAAATGGTGGCGGGCGAGGCACTGTGCGCCATTGCGCTGACCGAACCCCGGGGCGGCTCCGACGCCGCCAGCCTGCGCCTGCGCATCGAGGGCGATGCAGAAAGCTATGTGCTCAACGGTGAGAAAACCTCCATCTCCGCCGCAGACCAGTGCGATATCGCCGTGGTGTTTGGCCGTACCGGCACGGTGGAATCGGGCGCGCATGGCGTGACGGCGGTGCTGGTGCCGATGGACCTACCCGGCATCACACGCAGCCGTTTCGACTGCCATGGCCAGCGTGCCATTGGCCGGGGCTCGCTGTTTTTTGACAACGTGCGTGTGCCGCTCTCGCACCGCCTGGGCGATGAGAACCAGGGCTTTGTGCAGGTGATGCAGGGCTTTGACTATTCGCGCGCACTGATTGGCCTGCAGGTGCTGGCCGTGGCACGTGCAGCGCTCGATGATGCCTGGCAGTACGTTACCCAGCGCCAGGCCTTTGGCAAGCCCTTGTCGGCCTTCCAGGGGGTGTCGCACCCCCTGGCGGATTTTGATACGCAGGTCAGCGCCGCACGCCTTTTGTGCCTGCAGGCGCTGTGGCTCAAGGACCAGGGCAAGCCCCACAGTGCCGAGGCGGCCATGTGCAAATGGTGGGCGCCCAAGCTGGCCTACGACTGCATCCACCAGTGCCTCTTGATGTTTGGCCATGGCGGCTACGACCGGGGTGTGATGGAGCAGCGCCTGCGCGATGTGCTGGGCTTTCAGATCGGCGACGGTACGGCCCAGATCATGAAAACCATCATTGCCCGCGACCGGGCCGGCAGGCAGGCCGTGCCCGCATAGCCATCGCCATGTGCTCCCAAGCGCAGCCCACTAGCGCGGAGCCCCAACCGACAGGAGACAAGCATGCAATTTGATGCCGTATTGCTGGCGCCGCGCCGTGCGCAGATGCGCAGCCAGGGCTGGTGGCGCGACACCACCATCAACGAAGCGCTGGACCAGGCGGCGCAGCAGTGGCCCGACCGCTTGGCGCTGGTGGCGCAGCGCTCGGGCGAGGGTGCTGCGCAGTCCTTCAACTACGCGCAACTGGCCCGCATGGCCGACCGCGTGGCCATCGGTTTGTGGCGGCTCGGTGTGCGTCCTGCCGATGTGGTGGCCTGCCAGTTGCCCAATGTCTGGCAGTTCACGGTGCTGTACCTGGCATGCGCACGCATCGGCGCAGTGCTCAATCCCTTGATGCCGATCTTTCGCGAGCGTGAGTTGCTGTTCATGCTCGGCCATGGGGAGGCCAAGCTCATCGTGGTGCTCAAGGACTTTCGCAGTGTGGACTACGAGGCGATGCTCAAAGGCATTCAGCCCCAATTGCCCCAGCTTCAGCACGTGGTCGCCATCGGTGGTGCCGGTGCAGACAGCTTTGAGGCGCTGCTTGCCGAGCCCGCGTGGGAGCGCGACGCCGACGCCGCGCAGATCCTGGGGTGCCACCGGACCCCGCCTGATGCCATCACCCAGCTCATCTACACCAGCGGCACCACGGGCGAGCCCAAGGGGGTGATGCACTCTTCCAACACCTTGATGGCCAACATCCATGCGTATGCCGAGCGCCTGGCCCTGGGCCGCGACGAGGTGGTGCTGATGGCCTCGCCGATGGCGCACCAGACCGGCTTCATGTACGGGCTGATGATGCCGGTGATGCTGGGGGCCACGGCGGTGCTGCTGGACGTATGGAGCGCCGCCACGACCGCCCAGTTGATCCGGCAATGGCGCTGTAGCTTCACGATGGCATCGACGCCGTTTCTGGCCGATCTGTCGCGCGAAGTGGCAACCAGCGGGGCCGTGCCCAGCCTGCGCAGCTTTCTGTGCGCCGGTGCGCCCATCCCCGGCCCCTTGGTAGAGCAGGCGCAAGCCGCCTTGGGGGCGCAGATCATCTCGGCCTGGGGCATGTCGGAGAACGGCGCCGTCACCACCACTTTGCCCAGCGATGGCGCGCTGCGCGCGGTGGAGACCGATGGCCTGCCCTTGCCCGGCGCCGAGGTCAAGGTGCTGGACGCGCTGGGCCAGGAGTGCCCACGCGGCGAGATCGGCCAGTTGTGGGTGCGCGCCAATTCCAACTTTGGCGGCTATCTGAAACGCCCGCATCTCAATGCCACTACGCATGACGGCTGGTTCGACACCGGCGACCAGGCGCGCATGGATGCGCAAGGCTATATCCGCATCACCGGCCGCAGCAAGGATGTGATCATCCGCGGTGGCGAGAACATTCCGGTGGTGGAGGTGGAATCGCTGCTCTACAAGCACCCGGCGGTGGCGCAGGCAGCGGTGGTGGCCTATGCAGACGAGCGCCTGGGCGAGCGGGCCTGCGCGGTGATCGTGCTCAAGCCCGGCGCGGCGGAGCCGGTGCTGACCGACCTGACCGACTTTTTGCGGGCGCAGAAGCTGGCGCCCCATTACCTGCCCGAACGCCTGGTGGTGCTGCCAGAAATGCCGGCCACGCCGTCGGGCAAGATCCAGAAGTTCAAGCTGCGCGAGCAGCTCAAGGCCTCCCTTCATGGCTAGACCGCGTCCGATGCGCCAGAAGAACTGTCGCGGTTGCGCAGCACGATGGTGATCTGGCCGTTGGTCTCTATCGTGGCCTGTTCCACCTCGTAGGTGTGCAGGCAGCCTGCACCGCGCAGCGCGGCCTTCAGGTCGTCACCGGTGATGAGTTCCGCATCCATCACTTTCTGGTTGACCTGTCCGTTGGAGATCAACCGCTTGGGAATGCCATCGACCCAGCGCGACACCCGCCGGCTGCGGTAGCTCAGCTGCGCCATGATGGAGTGGCAGGCAATCAAAGTCGTAGCCGATATCAGGCCGCCGATCAGCGAGTTGTCGCCCGCATTCATCGAGTTCTGTACCGCGTTCGACAGGATCAGCAGCAAGATCAGATCGAAGGGGTCGTATTGCCCGATCTGGCGCCGGCCCGTCAGCCGCAAAAAGACCAGCAAGAACGCGTAGACGACAAAGCCGCGAACGACAAACTCCCACCACGGAACACTCATAGAGAACATGGCATCACTCCTCGCAAACGGGGGGCGGGCGGCGCCTGCATCCATGCCGGATGTGCCCGCTGACTGGGCAATGATAGTCCGCAGCGGCCGCCCGGCGTGGTGTGGCCGCGTACGCTGGCAGGCTTGCATGTCGTCGTCTTTTGCCGATGGTTGCGTTGGCACAGCGGGCCGGTGCATGCGCGCGGCAAGCCCATGGATAAAAAAGGCGCCAGTGTGTGCTGGCGCCAGGAAGGGGGAGGGGGCCTGGCCGCTTACATGCCCTGGCCCAGATCGGAGATCAGCTGCGCCGACAGGTACAGGCGCCGGGCGATGGGCTCGGTCAGCACGTACTCGGCCAGGTTGGAGTGGTAGTTGGCGCCGGGCAGGCCCAAGCCTTCAATGACCGGCTTGCCCGACAGCGCGGCGTAGGCCGCATCGGATCCACCACCGCCGCGCGTGGTGTACATCTGCGATTTGCCGCCCACATCGGCATAGATGGTGATGGCCTTCTGGATCAGCTTGACGCCCTCATCGGTGGCGTTGAAGGCCGGGCGGCCACGGGTCAGGTTGATGTCGATGGTGGCACCGTGTACATGGGGCACCGATGCGGCCTTGTCCAGCAAGCCCTTCATCAGATCCAGATCTTCATTCTTGCCATAGCGCACATCCGCATTGACCACCGCCTTGTCCGGGATGATGTTGGTGGCGGTGCCGCCGGCGGTCATCGTGGTCCAGTTGAAGCCGCGTTCCTTGGCTTTGTCCTGGATGTCCTGTGTGCGCAGCACCAGGGCCGAGGCCTCGGTCAGCGCATTGATACCTGCCTCTGGCGCCACGCCGGCATGCGATGCCTTGCCATGCACCACAGCCTGCACATAGGCAATGCCCGAGGTGGCGGTGCCAAAGCCTTCTTCCAGGCCCGAAGGCTCGTAGGACAGCACATAGTCATGTGACGCGGCCAACTGCTGGATCAGATCGCGCGAGCCGAAGGAGCCCTTTTCTTCATCGGTGTTGAACATCACCGTGATGGTCTTGAACTTGCTGAAGTTCTGCGCCTTGAGCAAGCCCAGGCTGTGCAGAATCACGGCGATGCCGCCCTTGGCATCGGCAATGCCCGCACCATAGGCCTTGTCGCCCTCGACCTTGAAGGGTGCCGTGGCCAGAATGCCCCGGGTGTAGACGGTGTCCATGTGCGCCATCAGCAGCAGGCTCTTGGTGCCGCTGCCCTGGAAGGTGCCGACAATGTTGTCGCCCACGACACCCGCTTCCGCCTTGTGGCGCACCACATTGGCCCCCAGCGCCTGCAGGCGCGCTTCCAGGTAGTTGCCCATCTGCGGAATGCCGATGGCGTCATTGGTACCGGTCTCGATGTTGACCAACTCCTGCAGTGTCTGCAGTACTGCCGCTTTCTCGGCCTGCGACGCCTGGTCGAGCACGGCGTTGTAGCGCAGCGAGGAGGCGCTGCTGTCGGAGCAGCCCGAAACGGACAAGGAAAGGGCCGCAGCTGCGGCAAGGGCCAACAAGGTTTTTTTCATAGTAATCATTGGGTGGGGGCTGAGCCTGTTGAAAGCGTCACGGGATTGTCATGTGACGGATGCAAGCATAAGAACGGAGCTCCGCCACGGCGGTCACGGCTGGGACAAGTGGAGCTGCCTGTAGCGGGCTTCCACACCAAGCGCTTCGAATCCGGATAGCCAAAGCTGCCAAGGCTGACCCAGTGATGGGGGCACGCTAGCTTGCTGAAGCTGACGACTTGGCAAACACCATGGTCATGGATCGGACCAGTCCAGATATGACCAAGAGGACTGCTTTCCACTGGCTCAAGTGCTTGGCCTCGTTCGTTGAGAAGATAGTCGATGGGTCCTTCTAGACCCTGCTCTTATGGAGACAGACCAACCAACGGTTATTTACGCTGGTTGGCATCAGTATGCGGTCACGTCTCCCAGTGGGAAGAGGGTGACCACACCGGCACGAGGCTGTGCCGCTGAAAGCAAGCGACTTGTAGGTGAAAAGGGAAAGCAGTACCGCGCTTACCTTCGCAAGGCGGCCGACGGCGGCTGCGCCTTGGACATAACAAGCTTGGAGGGCTCCCCCGTGCCGACGGAGCCTTACCCCCGTTGTAGGCTTCGTTAAGCGGCTACAGCGTTGCTGACTATGGGGTGACGAGGCTCATCGACACAAAACCAATGGCGATAGTACGCTGGTCGTGATTGCTTTTGTCCACCTTGTGCGGCGAAATGGGAGCCGGCGGGATGAAGGTGATGCGATCGGTGTTCTCACCCTGCAGGTCGACGTCCAGTCGTATTTCAGAATCCCCCGCAGTTAACTGGATGTCGTAAGCATGACTACCGATTTCGACCTTCGTCGGTTTGTTTGCATTGGAGGCAAACGCGTGGGCCTTCAGCACCAAGGTGAACCGCTGGGGCAGCGCCTGGACGAACTCGAAGGTGCTCTTGCCCTGATCGGACCAGCGTCCCCAGGGTTCGACGCCGGAAAGCCCGCTGATGCTGGCGATGAAATCAGGCAGGCCGGGCTTGGAGAAGTTGATGCCGCTGGCCATGTCACCGGGGTAGCGTGGCCCAAATGCGTCCGCAAAATAGTGGGCTTGTGCCATGATCTGCTTCGGCGTCAGACCAGAGATGGGCGGATGTGCACGGTCGTCGATCTTGAAAAACACGATCTCCTTGCTGGCATGCACAATTGTTGGCGGCATGTGCAGCAACTGCGTCAGCTCTTCGGTCACGGCATGGCCGTTATCCTCATAGCCCCGGCGATCAATGTAGATACCATCAAATCCAAGCCGGCGAATGACCTCAAGCTGGTGCGACAGCGGCTCTTTGGCCAGGGAGCGATAGAACAGGTCCCCTGGGCGGCCTTTCATACCTCCGAAGCTCCAGTGCAGTGCTGAGGAATGCAGCACACCGGTCATCATCTGATAATTAAGAAGTCGGTGCATGAATGGCACCTCCGGGAAGCCGATGTAGGGCAACTGGTAGATGGCTGCGCCTGCGGGTAGCGCCTTCTCGATGTTTTGGACAAACTGCTGGTCGTTATCGAACGCGACCTTCTGGTTGGCATTGCAGTCCCGGCACGCAGAAGCAGTTTGGTCATACAGGCCAAACAGCACCAGCATGGAGGCAATGGCCACGCTATAGCGTGCATAGCGTGGGCGTTTGTGCAGCAGGCACTGCAGGGCCAAGAAGAAGAACAGTATCGACCCGCAGGCGATGAAGATGCTGATCCTGTTCCAGCCCCGGATCAACGGCGACACCACCAGCGCGAACAGCGAGCCCAGGCCCCCAATCGTGGCAAACATGAACAGTACAAAGATGATGGCTGCCAGCAAACGCAGCCGTTCATCGAGCTTCAGGCGTGCTGGGGCGAGCGCCACCACCAGTAAGGAGAGCATGAATCCTGCTGCGCCAATCAGGCCCAGAGAGGATGTGGCGTTTTCGTTGTTCAGTGGCGTGCTGCTGTAATCCCGGGCCACGTCTCGCAGCGTCGAAGAACGGTGGTCTCCCCTGGGCATCAGCAAGTGCATCAACTTCAGACCGTAAATTTCGGACTCCAGCGGCAAGCGCTGGGCGGTTTCCGGATTGCGGCCTTCGGTGAAGTTGCCGACCAAGTTCGGTGCAACGTTGAGCAGTACCCCCGCCACGGCAAATGTGCACAGCAGCACGGCTTTCTTCATACCTTGAAGATGCCCGGAGCGCACCGCGCTGAGGATGCCAGCAAGCGCAAGCATGATGATGCCAAACAGAGCGTAATAGACACCGAACGATGCCAGCACCACCATCCCGCAGGCAGCCAGAGCCAGCTTGCCCAATGTTGTGCGGGTGCCGGGAACCTTGGCAGGGGTACGGTAAATGGTCAACGCCAGGTAGAAGAACAAAGGCGCAACGAAATACCAGGTATAAAAAAGATGCTGCAGGCGCAGGAAGTGAAACGGCACGAACGAGTAGAGTGCACCGGCCGCCATCGCAAAACTGCGGTTCAGCCCGAAACCTCGCGCCGTTACATAGGTGGCGATGAAACAGCTGACAAACCCGAGCAGGTAGAAGAGGTTGACGCCGCCAACCCAGCCTCCAGTGAGCAGGGCTGTCAACTTGATGATCAAGTGGTCTCCGCCGTCGGAGCCTGGGAAGTCGAAGAAGTTGGAGCCGAACGGGTAGCCGCTGCGAGCGTTCTCGAACAACCAGCCTTCATGAACGCGCTGGGCCATCCAGGCATGGAACAGTCCATCGCCGCCATAGGTGTATGGCGCCGAGAGGTTGGGGACCAGCCCTTCGGGTATGCCGCTTGTCAGAATGCTGGCAAGAAAGAGCGATGCCAGCGCACCGGCCAGAATCAGTTTCCAGTCAGCTGCCACAACCTCGCGCAAGGTCAGTGGCGCTGCGGCATCCAGGGTCTCGTCTGCAGGTACCGGATTACGCGCGGCCATGGTCTTCGGCTCCGCCCGGCTGGTCAAAGTTCAAGCGCTCGGCTTCCACCACCAACGGCATATTGCGCATTTTCGTATGCACTGACCCCAGATATTCGCCCAGCATGCCAAGAAACAGGATTTGCACCGAGCTAAAGAAAAACAGTGAAATCAGCAGAGGGGCGATACCCATCTGGAACGAGTTCCAGAACACCAGCTTGGCGATCAGAAAGCCAAACGCAGCCAGCAGGCTCAAGCCTGCCAGCAGGCCACCGCCCATCACCATCAGGCGCAGGGGCACCTTGGAGTGGTTGGTGATGCCCAGCATGGCGATGTCATACAGGGTGTAGAAGTTGTTCTTGGTGATGCCGCGCTGGCGGCGAGGCTGCTTGAATGGCACGGTGGCGATCGGGAAGCCGATCTCGCACAGCAGGCCACGGAAGTATGGGTACGGGTCGTCGATCTTCTTCAGGATATCCAGCACCGCACGGTCAAACAGGCCGGCACCGGTAGCGTTCTGCACCAGCGGCACCTCCGAGATGCGCGTGACGAAGCGGTAGTAGGCGCGTCGCACCAGGAACATCATGCGCGACTCTTCGCTCTCCGGCTTCACCGCCATGACCGTCTTGAAGCCTTCTTCCCACTTCTTGACGAACTCTTCGATCATCTCGGGAGGGTCTTGGAGGTCGGAGGCGATCAGCACGGCACAGTCGCCATTGACCTGCAACAGGGCATGGTAAGGCGAGCGGATGTGGCCGAAGTTGCGTGCGTTGAAGATCACCTTGACGCGCCTGTCCTGCGCAGCCAGGCCGCGCAGTTTGGCGTGGCTGCCATCGGTGGAACAGTTGTCGATGAACACATGTTCGTAGTCGTAATCAAGGCGTGACATGACCTCGACGATGCGCTGGTATAGCTCATCGATGTTGGCTTCTTCGTTGTAGCAGGGAGTCACTATGCTGATCAGCTTACGCATACTTGAAAACGAACCTGTTGTTGATGACAAAGGAGAGGAGGGCCATGGGCACGATCAATGCCATGCCGGCCAGGTAGGGTTCGACACCCAGCAGCTTGAGCGCTGCAATGCCCACTACGTTGGTGCCATAGACCACGCCGTAACCGGCCACGAACCTGAAGATCAGTTTGTTGTTGTTCGAGCCGAACACCAGGGCGCCGGTGCTTTTGAAATTGAAGGCGACGCCCAGCACTGTGGCTAGCAGCAGGGCGGCACTGTAGTGCAGACCCAGGTACAGAAAACCGGCAAAGCAGCCATAGCCAAACGCCGCGTTCAGCACACCCACCAGCAGGAAGCGGAGCAGCTTCACCTGCAGCAGCTTGCGCATCCAGGGGAGCGAGGGGTTAGTCTCTTGCATCGAGTTGCTGCCTGATCTCCCGTACTACACCGCTGAGCGACGAGTCGCCCGGCGTATAGCCGAACAAATGCTCGGCTTTACGGTTGAGGGAGTAGTAATGGGCCTTAGGGCCGGTGGCGTTGACGCGCGCCTGGTCGCCGACGACGCTGTGCTGCAGGCCAAAGGTGTTGCCCAGCGCTGCGAGCAATTCGAACTTGCCCACTGGCGCCTGGCTGTAGCAGTCGACGGCGGCATTGCAGGGCGGCGCCTGCAGGATGCGGTCGATCAACTGCAGAAAATCGGACGGCGTCAGGTAATCGCGCAGCATGTCGTCCCGTGCCACTTCCAGCACGCTGTTAGAGTGCAGCGCCCGCAGGATATCGCTGAGGAAGAAGCGCGCCTGCGGGGCCTGGCGGTGGCTGAAATAGCTGAACACTCGCACATCGACGATCGACGCCTCAGGCAGCGCGCGGTGCCGGCACTCCGCCTGGAACTTGGCCGCGCCGTACCAGTCCTGCGGACGCAGGGCGTTGATCGGAAAGACCGCTTGCGAGGCTTCGTCAATGGGGGCTGCGAAGTTGCTGCCGTAGGCCGCGCCGCTGCTCAGGTAGATGTAGCGGCACGCCGGGTGGCTGCGCAGGTAATCCAGCGCCAGGTGGTCGTACTGCTCAGTGACCGTGAATATGTCTTTGCCCATCTGCACGGCGCGGGCGGGGTCTCCAACGCCGACGAAGTTGATGATCGCATCGAACTGGCGACTGGCGTCGAAGCCGGCATAGTCGCTGACGGCAAAGCCCTTGCGCGCTGCGATGGCTTGCAGCTCGGCGTCCAGCGCGCCAGGCGCGCGGACGAACAAGGTGCAGGCGTAAGCGGTGTGCGCGGCTATGCTGGCAACCAGGTCCTTGGCAATGTGGCTGCTGGCCCCGAGAATCGCCAGCCTCATCGGCCCAGGTCCATCAGCGGCGACTGCTCGTCAATCGGCCGGCCAAATTCAAGTCTCGGGCGGCATTCGCGGGCGTCGGGCATCAACACCTCGATCAACATCGGCTTGCCGTTAGCGAGGAATTCGGTCACTGCGGCGTTGAAGGCAGCCTGGTCGATGACGCTGTGAGACGGGATGCCGTACGCCTCGCCCAGGGCCTTGAACTGAGAGGTGTAGCCGTTCCAGTAGGTCGACGAGTTGCGCCCCTCGAAGTACATCTCCTGGAAGCCGCGCACCATGCCCAGTGAGTGGTTGTTCATCACAATGGTCAGGATCGGCAACTGATCGCGGGCGATGATATCCAGTTCCTGGATGTTCAACTGTGCACCTCCGTCACCGGTGATGACGATGACCGGCTTGTCACCGGCGATGCTCACCCCGACTGCGGCAGGAATGGCGAAGCCCATGGTGCCCAGCCCGCCGGAATGGTGCATAGCCTGGTTGGGGGCCAGGCGAAGGGTGTGCGCTGCCCACATCTGGTTGTTGCCGACGTCGGCAACGTAGTCCAGGGCGCGGTCGGCAGTCAGTGTACTGAGGCTACTGAACAGTGCGAACGGGCTGACGCTCCAGTCCGCATATTCATCGGCAAACGACTGCTCGAACACCTTGGCCAGGTGGGCGCGCCAGGCCGCTGGCGCCATGGGCAGCGCGGTGGCATGGGCGATGAAATCGGCGAACACGCCATCGAGCTCGGCGTGGATCGACTGCTGGGCCTTGACCCGATTGTCCAGCTGCGCGGTATCCAGGTCGAACTGGATGACCTGCGCATGGGCTGCAAAGGTTTCGGCCTTGGCGCCGGTCTGGCGCACGTCCATGCGGCTGCCGAACACCACCAGCAGGTCGCAGTTTTGCACTGCATGGTTTGCGGCGCGGGTGCCATAGGCCCCGAGCATGCCCAGGTAATGCTCGCTGGCGGTGAGCTTTTCAGCGCCTTTGAGGCTTGCGACGTGAGGAATACCCAGTTTGCCGATCTGGTTCAGCCAGCGGCTGAAATGAGGGCAGTTGACCGCGCCTCCGCCGATCAGGAACAACGGCTTTTGTGCCTTGGCCAGCGCGTCCCAGACCTCGCTGTACGAGCCCTGGGATTGAGCCACGGGGACGGCCAGGCTGGCTTTGATCAATTGGTCCAGCACCCTGTCATCGATTTCGGCGCGCTGGATGTCCATGGGGATGTCCAGCAGGACCGGACCCGGACGGCCTTCTCGCGCGATACGCAGCGCTTTGAGCAGGCTTGGAATGAGGTCGTCGACGTGGGTGACCTGGTGCGCATACTTGGTGATGCTGCTCACCAGCGCCACGCTGTCGAGTTCCTGAAAGCCTTGCTGGCGGATAGCGCGGTCGCCCTTGAGCTCATGGGTGTTCACCTGTCCGGTGAGAAACACGCAAGGATGGCTGTCCAGCCAGCAATCAGCAATGCCCGTGATCAGGTTGGTGGCGCCTGGGCCGCTGGTGCCCAGTGCCACGCCCATGACCTTGTGGTGGGTCGCCCGGGCGACCCCAGATGCAGCGAAGGCCGCGCCTTGCTCATGGTGCATGGATACCAACTTGGTCTTGCCGAGCAAGTTAATACTATCCACCAGATGGGCGATCATTCCACCGATAAGCTCAAAACCATAGAGGACGTTGTGGTCCGCCAGAACTTTTGCTACTGCATCTGAAGCTTTCATACCTTAGAAACCAATCCCGAAGAATTCTTCCAGTTTTTCACCGACGAAGTTGAAGTGCTCCTGGCCCAGCGAAGGCTGCACACCCAGCCAGAAGGTCTGGTTCATGGTTCGATCGGTGTTGGTCAGCTCACCGACCACACGGTATTCCACGTTGTGAAAGTATGGCTGGCGGATCAGGTTGCCGGCGAACAGCAGGCGGGTACCGATCTTATGCTGGTCGAGGAACTTCAGCAGGTCGACACGCTTGACCCCGGCACTTTCCTTCAGCGTCACCGGGAAGCCGAACCAGGACGGATCGCTGTTCGGGGTTGGTTCGGCGATTTCCAGGAAATCGCTCAGGCTCGACAGGCGCTCTTTGAGCAGTTTGAAGTTGCGCTTGCGGGTTTCGATGAACTCCGGTGCACGGTCCAGCTGGGCCAGGCCACAGGCGGCCTGCATGTCGGTAATCTTCAGGTTGTAGCCCAGGTGGGCGTACACGTACTTGTGGTCGTAGCCATGCGGCAGACTGCCGAACTGCTGACCAAAGCGTTTGCCGCAGGTGTCATCACAACCTGGTGCACAGTAGCAGTCACGACCCCAGTCGCGGAACGACTCGGCAATCAGCTTGAGCTGGGCGTTGTTGGTGAACACCGCGCCGCCTTCACCCATCGTGATGTGGTGGGCTGGGTAGAAGCTCAGGGTCGCGATGTCTCCGAAGGTGCCAACCAGCTTGCCGTCGTAGGTGGCGCCCAGGGCGTCACAGCAGTCTTCGACCAGCCACAGGTTGTACTTCTCGCAAATCGCCTTGACCTTGGCGAGGTTGAACGGATTGCCCAGGGTGTGGGCAAGCATGATGGCCTTGGTTTTCGGAGTAATGGCGGCCTCGATCAGGTCGGCATTGATGTTGTGGGTGGCCATGTCGACGTCGACGAACACCGGGATGGCGCCAAACTGCACGATCGGGTTGACGGTCGTCGGAAAGCCGGCGGCTACGCCGATCACTTCGTCACCTTTCTTGATGGCGCGCGCACCGAGCTTGGGCGAAGTCAGCGTGCTGAACGCCACCAGGTTGGCCGAAGAGCCAGAGTTGACGGTGATCAGGTGTTTTACGCCAAGGAATTCCGCCAGTTTTTTCTCGAATTGGGCGTTGAAACGGCCGGTGGTCAGCCAGCCGTCCAGTGACGCCTCGACCATCAACTGCAGTTCACGGGCGCCGATCACCTTGCCCGAAGGAGGGATGACGGATTCGCCCCCAACAAAAGGTTTGGGGGCCAGGGCCATCTGAGCGTAGCGCTCGACGAGCTGGCTGATTTCCTGACGGAGCATATCGGGGGTCATAGTAATTCCTGCTCAAGCTGATATTTGTTTAGGCGCCAGAAGCCATGGCAGCCATGTAGTTGTTGATTTCGTCCACGCAGCGGGAGCGCATGTCGGCGCCTTCAAGCCAGGCGCGGTGCCAGTTGACGATGTGGGTCAAGGTGGTTTCAAGGTCCCAGGTGGGTTCCCACTTCAGGTGGGTGCGTGCCTTGGAAATGTCCAGTTTCAGATAACGGGCTTCGTGTGGCTGCGGGTCGTTGTCCAGCCGCCAGCTAGCTCCATTACCCCAGGCCTGGACCATATGATCCAGGATCCATTCGACGGGACGGGCATCCTCGTCGCGTGGGCCGAAATTCCAGCCTTGCGCAACGTCGTGGCCATGCGCCCATAGCTGCTGGGCCAGTACCAGGTAACCGCTCAGCGGTTCCAGCACATGCTGCCAGGGGCGTGTAGCCTTGGGGTTGCGTACTACCACCGGCTCGCCCTGTGCCACGGCGCGCAGGATGTCGGGAATCAGCCGGTCGTCGGCCCAGTCGCCGCCACCGATGACGTTGCCCGCGCGTGCCGAGGCCAGAGCCGCAGCGTGCTCGGTGTTGAAGAAGGAGCTGCGGTAGGCACTGGTGACCAGCTCGACGCAGCCCTTGCTGTTGCTGTAGGGGTCGTGACCACCCATGGGTTCGTTTTCACGGTAGCCCCATTCCCATTCCTGGTTTTCGTAGCACTTGTCGGTGGTGACATTGACGATCGCACGCAGGCTTGGGCACTGGCGCGCGGCTTCCAGCACGTGGACCGTCCCCATCACGTTGGTGGCGTAGGTTTCTACCGGCTCGCGATAGGACAGGCGTACCAGCGGCTGAGCCGCCATGTGGATCAGTATGTCTGGGTCGAACGCCGTCATGCTCTCGGTGATGGCCGCCAGGTCGCGGATGTCGCCGATCTGCGAGGCGTACATGCCGCGTTCGACCTGCGCCTGCTCAAACAGCGAAGGGGAGGTGGGCGGTGCCAAGGCGAAGCCCTTTACCTGCGCACCCATGCCTTGCAGCCACAGGGCCAGCCAGCTGCCCTTGAAGCCGGTATGGCCGGTGAGGAAGACCTTCTTGCCTTGCCAGAAGGCGGCAGAGACGGAAGCTTTCATGTTCGCTTTATTCCCAGGATTTCCATGGCGCGGCGCCATTCTGCCAAAGTTTTTCCAGCAGGTTCTTGTCGTGCAGGGTATCCATCGGCTGCCAGAAGCCGGCGTGCTCGAAAGCCATCAGCTGACCGTCGTTGGCCAGGCCCATCAGCGGCTCCTGCTCCCACACGGCGCTGTCGGCGTTCAGGCGGTCGAGCACCTTCGGCGAAAGCACGAAGAAGCCACCGTTGATCATGGCACCATCGCCCTTGGGCTTTTCCTTGAAGTTAAGGACCTGACCATTGCTGATATCCAGAGCACCGAAACGCCCTGGCGGGTAAGTGGCGGTCAGGGTCGCATCCTTGCCGTGGCGCTTGTGGAAGGCAATGGTGGCGCTGATGTCCATATCGCCGACACCATCACCGTAGGTAAAACAGAAGGCATCTTCATGGCGCACGTAGTCGGCCACGCGGCGCAGACGGCCGCCGGTCATCGAGGTTTCGCCGGTGTCGACCAGGGTCACGTTCCAGTCTTCGGCACGCTTGTCGTGTACTTGCATGCTGTTGTCACGCATGTTGAAGGTGACGTCCGAAGTGTGCAGGAAGTAATTGGCAAAGTATTCCTTGATCATGTAGCCCTTGTAGCCACAGCAGATGATGAAGTCATTGATGCCGTGGGAGGAATACATCTTCATGATGTGCCAGAGGATCGGCTTGCCGCCGATTTCGACCATGGGCTTGGGACGAGTACCGGTCTCTTCGCTCAACCGCGTGCCTAGCCCACCAGCCAAAATGACTGCTTTCATGTCTTGTCCTTGTTAGTTTGAGCTTACAAAAGCATCGGAGAAAAAGTGTTTCGCCGGCAAGCCGGCGGCGGTCAGTGCAGTGCGGGCGGAATGGATCATATCCTCCGAGCCGCAGGCATAGATGACCGCATCGGAAAGCTCGACGCCATCATCGAGCAGCGCCTTTTGCACGTAGCCGGTGCGCCCTGGCCAGTCGGCGGGGGCGCGCGACAGTACCGGGATGAATTCGGCGTCGAGCCCTTGGAGCTGAGGTGTCCAATAGATATCTCCGGGATGGCGTCCACCCCAGTAGACGTAGATTTTCTTGCCAGCGGCCAGCTCCGGGTTGCCCAGCAGTTGCTCAAGCATGGCTTTGACGGGTGCAATACCGGTGCCGGTGGCAAGGAAGACGATAGAGGCTGCGTCTTTCTCGCGCAGGCAAAACGTGCCCAGTGGGCCCTCCAGGCGCAGCAGGTCGTTGTGCTTGGCGCTGCCGAACCAGTACTGAGACATTACACCTTGCTCGACTTCGCGGATCTGCAGCTCCAGCTTGCCGTCTTCGCGTTGGGCGTTGGCGATGGAGTAACTGCGGCGCAGGCCGCCTTCGCCGATCACGTCCAGATACTGGCCCGGCAGATAGTTGAGCTTGCCGGTAGGGGGCACACGCAGCACCACTTCGATCACGTTGTCGGCCAAGCGGGTGAGGCTGTCGATACGACAAGGCACGGTCTTGATCACGATATCGCCGAGAGCACCGAGGTCTTCGGCATCGATTTCCACGTCACCGGTGGCGTGGCGGCAGCAGGTCAGGATCATCCCGGCAGCTCGCTCTTCGGCGGTCAGCGAGGTCTCTTCACGGAAGGCTTCAGTGTTGCCGCATACGACGGTCGTCTTGCAAACGCCGCAACGGCCGGAACGGCAGCTGTATTCCAGGGTGATGCCGACGGCTTTGGCACTGTCGAGCAGTGAAGTGCCAGATTCGGAACTGAATGTCTTACCGTTTTGAAGTTTTACTGAAGCCATTTATCGCGGTGAAGTGCTTGTGAATGCTGGTTACGATAAGTCGCCAAGCCACAGACGATCCGCTGTCAGTCGCGGTCGTCATGACTGACACGCGGAGTCCGTGCACTCCGGGATATGTTTAGTTTGCAGTCTAAAAAGGTGATATGGCACCAGGTCGCTGCTGGGAGGAAGTTCATTCCATAAACATAAATTATATGCTGCGGGGCGTCACCCCTTCTGTATGCCTACGCCATTATCCTTGCGCATCCTCGCACCCACAGGCGGCTTGGAGAAGCAGGCAAAGGTCTCTACTTGCCCTCTGGTGATCCCGTCCCGGTAGCCTTTTTCCCCGGGGACACCCACGCCATTCGCCCAAAGGAGACGATTTCGCGCGTTCCTCCATCCAATTCGCTGCCTCGGTGAGAAGCTCCGCACCGCCCAGGTAACGGGTTTGAAGATCGAAGAGAACCCGGCCATAGGCGGTGTTGTATTCATGCCGATCTAATACGGAGCGGATGCGGGAGATAAGAGAGACGAGCTGAGCCAACACGAATGCGCGGTCTGCGACCGATGCCTGCTGGACGGGGGGGCATGTGGCTGCCCATGGGAGGCTGCCAGACTTAGCGGTGGGATGTGTTGCCTGCGCGCGGGGACGCGATCGTCCATCCGGATACCAGCTTGTGACGCCTATGCGTGACCACCGCATGCCGCTCGGATGGGCGTTGGTTCTGTATGCGTCTCGACAGGGAGGCTGGAGTTTCTTTGTGTCCGTTGCCTCGGGGTGAGACTGCTGCCGCTGCACTGGGTGTGAGGCGTAGCGTTCTCGATCTCCCTGCAGCCATCCGTTGGCTGATCGGGCGGGCAGCCCATGGCATTCACTGCACAGATTTCCCTGCACTTTGGCGGCGAGTGTTCCCCCATTCAGGCGCATGAGGCGGGTGTCATGCCCTGTCTCAGGTGCTTCTCCATCATCCTGCAACCTGCTTGCGACAAGGCTCTGGGTGGCGCATTCAGGTAGTGCCAGGCACTGCGAAACACTAGTTGACATGACCATCCCTGAAACGACCGCTATAGACCTATTTGGTTGTGTCTTAACAACGAATTTTTTAATCCATTGATGTAATCTATTTCTATATATGTATAGGTGTGGCAAATGATTTCTCGGATCAAAAGAAGGCTCAATGGGTTTGTCAAAGTCGGCCTGCTGGCGGGTGCGGCCATTGCGTTCAGTAGTAATGCAACGGCGGCCAAAATTCTGGTCTTGACTACTGCAGAAACTGCGACTGATGCGATCGCGATTAACAACAACTGCGTCTCCGAGTTCACGGCACTGCAGCCTACCCATACGGTGGTCGCTATGCCGGGTAAGTTGAGCGACAATGCCTCGCCGCTGACGATGCAGGATTTGTCGCCTGCTACCGGACCTTACGACATTGTGGTGACTTGCACGGTGTATGCGGCGGCTAACCAAGCAGCGGTCAGCGCCATTGCTGACGGGATGCGGCAACGCACTGCTCGCGCTTTCTTCAATTTTGATGAGCACGCGTCGTTCATGCCTGCGTTTATCGCGGCCAAGAACGACTGGACGCTGGCTCTGAGCACCATCAGAGGGGGCAGCGGAGAGCCGCAAATTTTGAATGCGCGCAGCATATACGCAGATGCGTTTGCCGGCTTGCCGGTAATGGGAGGGCATTCATATGGAGCCTATACGGGAGTTCCTCTCGATAACACCTTGTATACGCCTCAATCCGCGCCCATTCCGCCCAACTCCGACATTGTGCCCGGGGCGTCGACCATGGTGGTGCCCATAGAGCAGTCTTACCTTGATGGCAATGGTGCTCCCCAGGGCGCCTGCCTTTTCCAAAGCTCCGATGTCAGCATGTTCGACTCGGTGCGATATTTAGCTAATCGGGGGAGAATCTCCGCCGCATTCATCAATGCCACGGCACCAGGCGGTGCGTGCAGTCTCTCGCCCAGTATCAGCAAGTCGTTCAGCGCCAATAGCATCGCTGCGGGTGGGACCTCCATTCTTACCATCCGCATCAACAACAATGGCGGCTATACGGATGCAGCAGGGGTGTTTCAGCCAGGTGCGCCAGTCTCCAACCTCAAGGTGCAAGACAATCTTCCGGCTCCTTTGCAACTTGACGGTGTTCCGACCACCACCTGCAGTGGTGGTTCTCTCACGGGTAGCTCCGGTCAGACAGCTCTAGGATTGGAAGGCGCGACGCTGCCTTCAGGTGGATGTACCATCACCGCCGCCGTCACTTGGCCTGCGTCGGCAGTGGCTGCATGTACAGGTGCATCGGTGATCAACACGATCAATGCGGGCGTTGAATTTACAACTGCTGGCGGCACGGCGAAACAAAATGCCACTGCAGCTTTGGCATGCGCCCCTGTCGCCAGCGTTCAGGTCAGTAAATCTGTGGCCGAGCGCAACGTGATGGCGGGAGCTGCGGCGCATTTCACCGTTTCCATCCGCAATATCGGCCCGGTTGCTGGCACTGGTATTGTTGTGAGTGATCCTGTCAGCTCAGATTGGAGCAGCGTGACTTGGACCTGTTCGGCCACCGGCGGTGCCTCCTGCCCATCAGAATCTGGTGCTGGAGCAATTGCGGTGAACGGCTTGACGTTGCCAGCTGGCGGTGCATTGAGCTATGCCATAGCAGCAGTTTCTGCGGGCTCGGCTAATTCCGCCACTAATACGGTCAGCGTGTCTCCTGGCAATGGTCAATGCAGCAGCGGCGCGGCCCCATGTATTGCGTCGGCCACAGTGGCTGTCCTGGGTGGCGTGCAAATCGATAAATCGCGCACGAGCGGCGCAACCGCCAAGGTGGGCGACACCGTGGAATACAAGGTGCAAGTCAGCAATCCCACGGGTGTGCCGGTGACTCGCCCCATTGCGATTGCAGATCCGTTGCCAGCCGGTCTCGAAAGCGGCCATTGGACATGCGCCGGCGCATGTGGAACCACCACCAGCGGATCACTGCCCCTCGCTGTCACGTTGGACGGCCTCGGTCCTCAGGCGTCGGCCACTTTCACGCTGTCAGCGGTAGCAGCAGCATCGGGTCAAGGTGCATCCGTCATCAACACTGCCACTGCAACGCCAACAGCTCCGGAGCTGTGTCTCAATGGTCAGGCTCAGTGCAGTGCAAGTGCAGATTCCGTACAGATCAATCCTTCCGCCCCTGCCACTCCCACTGCTGTTCCTTCGCTCAGCCAATGGGCGCTCGCATTGTTGTCGCTGGTGTTGGGCGGGTGCGCTGTAATTAGTGTTCGCCGTACAAGGATGCATTGAGGCACCGAGGTGGGGGCTGGTGAGCGGCGCCGGTCAGTTCCTGCCTCTGCGACCTCACGTCTACGGCGTCCCTATTGCTCCTGTCCGGCGACGGCCCATTCAGACAGACCAAGTCCTGTACCCGCGCCAACCCTCCAGACATCAATTTCCAAGAAATCTGCGTTTCTTCCCGAGACCCTTCAATTGCCTGCTACAATTGCAGCTTCGGCGCTGCGGAGAGGTGGCAGAGTGGTCGAATGTACCTGACTCGAAATCAGGCGTACGTGCAAACGTACCGAGGGTTCGAATCCCTCCCTCTCCGCCATAGCATCGATAATTAGCGGCTGTAGCTCAGCTGGATAGAGTACTTGGCTACGAACCAAGGGGTCGTGGGTTCGATTCCTGCCAGCCGCACCAAACGTCAAGCCTCAGAGTAGAAATGCTCTGAGGCTTTTTCGTTTTCACCGCATTCCCTGTAGGCCGCCACTGCTAATGGAGGGGCCGCGCTCGCATAACCCTTGCCTGCACCGGAACAGAAGGGTCCAGTCCATGGACTTCTGGCATAGCTGGCGTGCATCGGCCCCCATTTGCTTCACAGTCTCAGCGGCCGGGAAAGAGGCTCACCGCCAGAAGCAGGCACAGGCTGAACGGATCCAACCCTGTTTGCCGTCATTGTTCCCCGCCTGAGCAGTGACCTGCACCGCTTATGGGCGGCAGAGCTGCCGCCATGGTTTGAACGGTTGCCACCCTTGGCCAGGAAAGGGGCGCAAGCAAATGCACTAGCTGCAAGGACGATGAGGGCAGCGGGAACCACCTTTCACGATGGCCTTCGGTGAATGGATCACAAGCACTGACAAGAGAGTCATGGCTTTCTGATTGGCTTTGCGGGCGCAGATCCTATTCAAAATCTGCCTGAAGCCTTCGTACCTCGGAACTGCGTCACTGGCATCGGGTGCGGGATGATCAACATGCCTGCGCGTCTGCTGGTATTGCATTTGCTGTGCGATGCAAGGAGCGCGGGGATCCATTCGGCTTAGCTTTCATCCATGCATTGGCGTTATTCAGCCAGCGTCCTCAGTGTGCAGATACCCCTGAGCCATGCAGTTTGCCTGCCTGCCCTTGGTGCCTGCACGGGCAAAGACGACAAGTCGCCCAGACCGGGCCCCGAACCACCCATGCCTCCCAGCACAGGAGGGCGCGATCACCTGGTTTACGCGGCAACCACAGGGCGGCGCGAAGTCTCTGAAGACAAGATAGACCTGCCGTCAGAGCGCTCCTGACTGGTATGGCCAACCTGATGCATGCGGCCGCAGCGGTGTGTTGTCCGCCGGTCACCTTTTACCAGTCACTAGGCGGAGCCAGCCCTCATATATTTATGTAAGTTTTATGGGGAGAAGAAAGTTATAAAACGTTGAGAAATTATCAAATACAGAAAACTATTTAATAGCGGAATAGCGCAACGAATTACGCATGATGATCTGCAAATAAGTAGCAACAGCGCGAAATGGCGAGAGATATTATTTCTCGCATATTCACCGGTGCCAGCCCAGCGCTACTATTCATGACCTACCGCCTCTCGCTGCTCGACAAAAGCCCCATTCCGCCGGGCGTTTCAACCGCCCAGGCGCTTCGCTCCACACTGGCCATGGCGCAGCGCGCCGAAGCGCTGGGCTACCACCGCTTCTGGGTGGCAGAGCACCATGGCAACCCCCAGGTCGCAGGTTCCGCCCCAGAGATCCTGGTTGCCTGGCTGCTGGCGCATACCAAGCGCATCCGCATCGGCTCAGGCGGCGTCATGTTGCAGCACTACAGCCCCTACAAGGTTGCCGAGGTGTTCAAGCTGCTATCGGCGCTGGCGCCAGGCCGGGTGGATCTGGGTATTGGCAAGGCGCCCGGCGGTCTGCCGCAGTCCACACGTGCCTTGCAAGCGCGTCACGACCCGTCACAGCCCGTCCATTTCGACAGCCTGCTCAGCGATCTGAACGGTTTTTTGCGAGACGACCTGCCCGCCGGGCACCCGCTGGCCGCTTCGCGCGCGTTGCCCAAACCCAGCACCTTGCCCCAATGCGTGCTGCTCGGGGCCTCTCCCGACAGCGCACAGCTGGCATCGCGCCTGGGTTGGGGCTTTTCCTATGCCGGGCACTTCAATGATGACCCTGCCTTGCTTGCCAGCACCACCGCTGCCTACCGTCCCCTCAGCGGCCAGGCGCCATCGATGGCCGTCTATGCCTTTGCCGCCGATGACCGCGCCAAGGCTGAAGCGCTGGTCGCGAACGTGCGCATCTTCAAGCTGCATTTGCCCACGGGCCAGAGCTTCAACCTGCCAAGCCGCGAAGCCGCCGCAGAGTTTGCGCAGCAAGCCGGAGCCAGTGACTACCGGCTGGAGGAGACCCACCCCCATGTCATTGCGGGCACCGCTGACGACGTGCATGCGGCGTTGACTGCCTTGCACCTGCAACACGGCATCGATGAATTCGTCATCGATACCCCGGTTCCCTTTTTTGAAGAGCGCCTGGCATCGATAGAGCTGATTGCCAACGCGCAACCCGCAGTGGCCGAACTGACGGCCGCCTGAACCCTGACCGAAAGTTCACCATGAGCAAATCCCCCATCCGTTTTGGTCTGATGCTGCACGGCGCAGGCGCGCACATGAATGCCTGGCGCCACCCCAGCGTACCGGCCGACGCCAGCGTCAATCTGCAGCACTACATCCGCATCACCCAGAAGGCGGAGGACCATGGCATTGCCTTTGCCTTTGTGGCTGATGGCCTCTACATCAACGAAAAATCGCTTCCCCACTTTCTGAACCGGTTCGAGCCCATTTCCATTCTCTCGGCGCTGGCAGCTGTCACCAGCAAGATAGGGCTCGCCGGCACCGTATCCACTTCCTACAGCGATCCCTTCACCATCGCCCGGCAGTTCGCCTCGCTCGATGTGATCAGTAGCGGCCGTGCAGGCTGGAACGTGGTGACCACGCCGCTGGAAGGCTCAGCGCTGAACTACAGCCGCAAGCACCCCGAGCACGCATTGCGCTACCAGATTGCCGATGAATACCTGCATGTCACGCAAGGCCTGTGGGACAGTTGGGACGACGATGCCTTTGTCCGCAACCGTGACAGCGGCCAGTTCTTTGACCGCAGCAAGCTGCACACGCTCGACCACGAAGGCCGGTTTTTCCAGGTGGCCGGGCCGCTCAACATCCAGCGTTCGCCCCAGGGCCAGCCCGTGGTCTTTCAGGCCGGTTCCTCCGATGCCGGCATTGATCTTGCGGGCAAATACGCAGACGCTGTGTTCACCCATTCACCATCGCTGGATGAGACGCGCGAGTTCTCGCGCAAGGTCAAGGCCAGTGCGATCAGCCACGGCCGGTTGGCCAGCGATGTGAAGATATTTCCGGGCATCAACGTCGTGACCGGCGCCAGCGATGAAGAAGCCAACGCCAAATACGAGCGCGTGCGCAACCTGATCGGCATTGATGAAGCGCTGGCCTACCTGGGCCGCTATTTCGACCACCATGATTTCACCCAGTACCCGCTGGATGCAGCTTTCCCCGAGTTGGGTGATATCGGCCGCAACAGCTTCCGCTCCACCACCGACCGCATCAAGGCCGATGCCAAAGCGCAGGGGTTGACCCTGCGGCAAGTGGCCTTGCAGGCCGCCACGCCCAAATCCAACTTCGTGGGCTCGGGCCAGAAAATTGCCGAACAGATCATCGATTGGGTGGACGCGGGCGCCGCCGACGGCTTCATCCTGCAGTTCCCCGTCAGCACCGAAGGCCTTGACGATTTCATCGCGCATGTGCTGCCCGAGCTCGAAGCCAGCGGCCGCTATGAGCGCAGCCTGACAGGCCAGACCCTGCGCGACCATCTCGGCCTGCCGCGCAAGGCCAGCCGGTACGAAGTGGCACCCGACGCTGTTGAATCCCGACGGGTCGCCTGATGAACAGCGCCGCCATCATCGAATCCGCCGCCCAGCCGCATAGCGCATACCGCTTGCGGGTGGAGAACGGCATCGCCCGCCATGCGCAGAGCTTCATTGCGCTGCGCCGCGATATCCACCAACACCCCGAGCTTTCGTTCCAGGAGCACCGGACCTCTGCGCTGGTGGCCAAGGCGCTGGCCGAATGGGGCTATGAGGTGTTCACCGGCATCGCGGGGACGGGGGTGGTTGCCCGTCTGAAAAAGGGCGGGGGCGGTAAAACCCTCGGCCTGCGCGCCGACATGGATGCGCTGCCGATCCAGGAGGCCACCGGCCTGCCTTATGCCAGCCAGAATGCCGGCGTGATGCATGCCTGCGGTCACGATGGCCACACTGCCATCCTCCTGGCGGCTGCACGCTTTCTGGCAGAGCAGGGCGCATTCGATGGCACCTTGCACCTGGTTTTTCAGCCCGCAGAAGAGTTGGGTGCGGGTGCCAAGAAGATGATCAGCGAAGGCCTGTTCGAACGCTTTCCCTGCGACGCCATCTACGGGCTGCACAACTGGCCGGGCGTGCGGGCCGGACACCTGGGCTGCGTGGAGGGCCCGGCGATGGCGTCGATCGACTACGCCAAGGTCACCATCACCGGCCAGGGCGGCCATGGCGCCGAGCCGCACCAGGCCGTCGATCCGATCCTGGCAAGCGCACATGTGATCACGGCCTTGCAAAGCGTGGTCTCCCGCAACGTCGATCCGCTGGAGATGGGCGTGGTCACGGTGGGCTCCATCCACGGAGGCCATGCGGCCAATGTCATCCCCGATCAGGTGGAGTTGCAGCTGACGGCGCGCTCGTTCAAGCCCGAGGTGCGCAGCACGCTGAAAAACCGCTTGCAGGCAGTGGCGCAAGCCCAGGCGGAAAGCCTCGGGGCGCAGGCCCATGTGGATTTCAAGAACGGCTTTCCGCCGGTCATCAACCATCCGCAGGAAACACGGTTTGCGCGCGATGTGGCCAAGGATGCGCTGGGGGAGGATTTTGTGGATTCGCACTTTCGCCCCCGCACTGCCAGCGAGGATTTTGCCTACCTGCTGCAGGCCAGGCCCGGCAGCTTCCTGTTTCTGGGCAATGGCGAAAGCGCGTCTCTGCACAACCCCCGGTATGACTTCAATGACGCCATCTTGGCGCCGGCCGCCGCTTACTGGGTGCACCTGGTAGAGCGCTTTCTCGCCCCATGATTTCAGGAGTTCTCATGCGCTCTGACCTCTTTGTCTACACCAGCCTGCAAGACCCGCGTGCCCTGCCTTTGATTGAAGAGCTGGGCCGGGAGTATGAAAGCCGCTATGGCGATTTCTATCTGCAGGAATCCGCTGTTCCGGAAATCGAACGTTACCCGGCCGAGGTGTTCACACCGGCCCAGGGGGGCAATTTCCTGTTGCTGCTGCGCAAGGGGCGCGCGGTCGCAGGGGGCGCCTTCAAGCGATTGGATGCGGATACCGCAGAGTTCAAACGTATCTGGACGGACAGCAGCCTGCGCCGGCAGGGGTTGGCGAGATCGGTTCTGGTCGAGCTCGAAGCGCAGGCCTTGCGCCAGGGCTACCAACGGGTCTATCTCACCACCGGCTTTCGCCAGCCGGAAGCGGTGGGACTGTACCTGGGCCATGGCTACCGGCGTCTGTTCGACCCCACTGCAGATCTGCAGGCACTGCGAAAACTGCCTTTTGAGAAGCAGCTGTCATTGGCGCCTCGCAGCCATTCACCGCTGCCTTCCACCCACCCACTGCAAGCACCCATGCTCTCCGGTGTCTGAGCCCACTTGAACAGAACTGCACCATGAACACCACCACCCTGGCTCCGCCCAACGTCGCCATCGAGCAAGCGCCCGCCGCGCCAGCACCGGCGCCTGCGTCACGCCGCCGCGACTATGCTTCGCTGCGCATTGTTCCGGCGCGTTACCCTGCACGCACCGTTGGCACCATCATTTCGCTGGTGCTGATGGGCGCCGTCCTCAACTCGGTACTCGGCAACCCCCGCTGGGGCTGGCCGGTGTTTGCAGAATGGTTTTTTGCCGAACCGGTGCTCGTGGGTCTGGGCCGCACCCTGGTGCTGACCGCGCTGGGGGCGGCGCTGGGCTTCACGCTGGGCACCGGTCTGGCACTGGCCCGCGTCTCGCGTTCGCCCCTGCTGCGCGCACTGGCCTGGACCTTTGTCTGGATCTTCCGCTCCATCCCGCTCATCGTGCTGCTGCTCATCCTGAACAACCTGGGCTACCTGTACGAGACGGTATGGCTGGGCGTGCCTTTCACCAACATCACCTGGGCCGAGTGGAGTACCACCCAGCTGGTCACACCGTTTTTGGCGGCGGTGATCGGCCTGACCTTGAACCAGGCGGCCTATTCCTCCGAGATCATCCGTGGCGGCATCCTGTCGGTGGACCAGGGCCAGCATGAGGCCGCCGCTGCACTGGGCCTGCCGCGCCGCCACCAGGCCTTCCGCATTGTGCTGCCCCAGGCCATGCGCTCCATCCTGCCGTCTGCATTCAACGACATCATCGGCCTGGCCAAGGGCACCTCCAACGCCTACATCCTGGCCTTGCCCGAGCTGTTCTACACGATCCAGATCATCTACCGCCGCAACCTGGAAGTGATCCCCCTGCTGATGGTGGCAACCGTCTGGTACCTGATCATTCTCTCGGTGCTCTCCATCATTCAGGCGCAAGTCGAGCGCCACTACGCACGCGGCGCGCTGCGCCAGTTGCCGCCCACCTTGCTGGGCCGTGCCTGGGCCTGGCTGCGTCCTGCGCCAGTGCCCTCGGTCGACGCAGCCCCGGCCGCCGCAGACGAGCCCCCGGCGCGCGCCGCTGCATGGACCCAGTCCCACTCCCGGGGTGGGCAGGTCGAGGTACAGGCGGTCTCCAAAAGCTACAACGGCGTTCGCGTGCTCAACCATGTGTCGCTGCACGTCCCTTCGGGTAGCGTGACAGTCATTCTGGGCCAGTCGGGTTCGGGCAAGTCCACCTTGCTGCGCTCCATCAACCATCTGGAGCGGGTGGACAGCGGGTTCATCGCCATCGATGGTGAGCTGGTGGGCTACCGCCAGGACGGGGACACCTTGTATGAACTGAAGGAAAAGGACATCCTCTCCCGCCGCGCCGATGTGGGCATGGTGTTTCAGAACTTCAACCTCTTCCCGCACCTGAGCGTGCTCGACAACGTGGCGGAGGCGCCTGTCTCGGTACGGGGCCTGCCCCGGGCCGAAGCCCAGGCGCTGGCCCGGGAACTGCTGGCGCGTGTTGGCCTTGCGCACAAGGCAGACGCCTTCCCCCGCCAACTGTCCGGCGGTCAGCAGCAACGCGTGGCCATTGCCCGGGCGCTGGCCCTCAAACCCAAAGTGCTGTTGTTCGACGAGCCCACCTCGGCCCTGGATCCGGAGCTGGTCAACGAGGTGCTCGACGTGATCAAGGAGCTGGCCCGCACCGGCACCACCTTGCTCATCGTCACCCATGAAATCGGCTTTGCCCGTGAGGTGGCAGACCACGTGGTCTTCATGGACCAGGGCCGCATCATCGAAAGCGGCCACCCCGACAAGGTGCTGCAGCAGCCCGATCAGCCGCGCCTGCGCGAGTTCCTTGCCAAGGTGCTGTAGACCGCACAACCCCTCCCTCCCACTGACATCGAAGAATCGAGAATATGCAACGTCGTCATCTGATCCACACTGCAGTCGCCGCGCTGTCCCTGCTTGCGCTGCCGTCCTGGGCGCAGCCCGCCGCCCCCGACCTCAGCCCCGAGCAGGCAGGCCGCCCTCGGTCCGACAAGGTGGACGAAGCCATCCGCCTGCTCAACCCCCAGTTCAAGTTTGCCAAGGAAGGTGCGCTCGTGGTGGGCACCACCACGGGCCGCCTGCCGTTTGGCGCGTACGCCACGGACAACAAGACCCCGGTGGGCAACGCACCTGATATTGCGCAACTGGTGGCCGACAGCCTGGGCCGCAGGCTGGAGCTGGTTTCGGTGGCCTGGGCCGACTGGCCTCTGGGCCTGCAATCGGGCAAGTTCGATGTCGTGATATCCAACGTCACGGTGACCGAGGAGCGCAAGGAGAAATTCGATTTCTCGACCTACCGCAATGACACGCTGGGCTTCTACGTCGCCAAGAACAGCAAGGTGCAGGCCATCAAGGAACCCAAGGACGTCGCCGGCCTCAAGGTGATCGTCGGCGCCAGCACCAACCAGGAGCAGGTGCTGCTGCGCTGGAACGAGCAGAACATCAAGGCAGGCCTCAAACCGGTGGAAGTGCAGTACTACGACGATGACGTGGTGCTGTATCTGGCGCTGGCTTCGGGCCGCGCGGATACGTATTTCGCACCCAATGGCATTGCGGCCTACAACGCCCGCGATGGCAAGACACGCCTGGTGGGCCTTTTCTCGGGCGGCTGGCCCCAATCCGCCGAAATCGCAGTGACTTCGCGCAAAGGATCGGGCATTGCCGATGCCATCACCGCTGCGCTCAATGCGCAGATCGGCAACGGCAACTACGCCAAGGCGCTGGAGCGCTGGAGCCTGCAGTCCGAGGCCATCCCGGCATCACGTACCAACCCGCCCGGCCTGCCCAAGAAATGAAGACTGCACCCACCATGTCCACCCTCAAGAGCCTCCGCCGCCTGGCCCTGTTGGCCGTTCTGTCCCTCTGCGGCGCCGTACATGCACAGACCGTGGTCGACCTGAGCCCCGAGCAAAAGGGGCGCCTGCGCGCGCCCCGGGACGAAACGGCGATTGCCGCGCTCTCCAAGGACTTCAAATTCGTCAAGCCCGGCGTACTGACCGTGGCCATCCATCCTGGCGCACCCCCGACGGGGACCTATGCCACCGATGCCAAAACCATCGTGGGCTTTGATCCGGACTTCATCCTGCTCATCGCCGATGCGCTGGGGCTGAAGCTCGACCTGCAGCCGATTGCCTGGGCGGACTGGCCACTGGGGCTGACTTCGGGCAAATACGATGCGGTGATCTCCAACGTCGGCGTCACCGAGCAGCGCAAGGAAAAATTCGATTTTTCCACCTACCGGCTGGGCCTGCACGGCTTCTATGTCAAGACGGGCAGCAAGATCACCTCGATCAAGGAGCCCAAGGACATTGCCGGCCTGCGTTTGATATCGGCCTCGGGCACCAACCAGGAGCGCATCGCGCTGGAATGGAACCGCCTGAACATTGCTGCAGGCCTGAAACCGGCCGAGCTGCAGTACTACGACGATGAAACGGCCCGCACGCTCGCGCTGGTGTCCGGCCGCGCCGATGTGAACTTCAACCCGAACGCGCCGCAGGCCTACCAGGCCGCCAGGGACGGGCAGATACGGCTTGTGGGCACGGTCAACGCAGGCTGGCCCAACAAGTCGGATGTCGCCGTCACCACCCGCAAGGGCAGTGGCCTGGCCGATGCGGTGACGCAAGCTGCCAACGGATTGATCAAGAGCGGCCAGTACGCGCAGGTACTGGACCGCTGGAAACTCGCCGAAGAAGCGCTGCCTCGCTCGGAGACCAATCCGCCGGGACTGCCCAAGTTCTGATCGGCGCCCGCCACCTTTTTCCCATAGGCCTGTCCATGCGCATTCATATCTCCCGCATCGCTTTCCTCACGCCGGGCAACCACGCGGAGGACGCGCCCTGGTCTGGGCTTGAGCACACCTTGCAATTGTTGGAATACGGGGAGCAGCTGGGCTTTGACGGGGGCTGGGTACGCCAGCGCCATCTGGAGCCCGCTGTGTCGTCCGCCTCCACCTTGCTGGCCGCAGCCACCCAGCGCACTGAACGCATGGAGCTCGGTTGCGCCGTCATTCAGCTGGGATACGAAAACCTTTTCCGGCTGGCGGAAGACCTCTCCACCGTGGATGTGCTCTCGCAAGGCCGGCTCCAGGTCGGCGTGAGCGCCGGGGCGCCCAACCATGGAGACCTGCTGGGCGCGCACCTGTATGACGGTGATCCCGCACACATCGACTTCTCGCATGCGCGCGTCACGCGGCTGCGCAGCAAGCTGCAGGGGCAGCCTCTGGGACCCGAAGGCGCCGTGGTGCAATCACCGGCTGGCCAGCACATTCCCCGCATCTATCCCCACGCAGCAGGTCTGGCGCATCGGCTGTGGTATGGCGGCGGCTCGCTGCATTCGGCAGAATGGGCGGGGCGCAATGGCTTGCATCTGCTGATCGGCAACCTGAACCGGGGCGAGCACAGCGACCATTTCTTCGAGACGCAACTGGCCGAGTTGCAGCGCTTTCGCAACCACTGGACGGCGCCACACGCGCCGCGGGTCGCCTTGGGCCGGGTGATCGTGCCCACCGACAGCGCCGACGCGGGCAGCCGCAAGCGCTATGAGGCCTTTGCACAGAGCCGGCATGCACGCACACTGGCACCCCAGGGCGAGCGCCGGGTGCTGTTTGCCCGCGATCTGGTCGGAAGCAGTGCGCAGATTCTGGAGTCGCTCCTGGTGGACCCGGTTCTGCCCCTGGTGGACGAGCTGCGGCTGGAGCTGCCCTACAACCTGCCGCATGAGGACTACCTGCAGATTCTGAGTGATTTCACGGAGCGCATTGCACCTGCGCTGGGCTGGCAAAACCACCATGCACAGCAGACGGTGGGTGGCTGAGCGCAGCGATGCGCAAGCCGATAGGGGTGGTCCTCCGTAGGCGGCATTGGATGCCGACTTCGCTCTACAGCGCCACCCCGGGGTCGTCTTCCACGCCCATCCGCTGTCATCGAAACCGCCGGCAGCCCCGCGGCTTTGCCGGCGCCAGGGTTGGCATCGCCAGCGGCGCAGAGGCCAGCGCGCTGCTGGACGCAGCGGCGGGCTCAGTGTTCCCCATACCGATGCAGAAGGCGGCTGCGCAATGTCTCTGCACCAGGGCTGAGGGTTCGGTCGCGGCGCTGTAGCAGCCCGATGGTGCGCCACACTTCAGGAGAGCTGAGCGGCACGCCACACATCTGGGCTTGGTTTTGTCGCAGTGCGAGCTGGGGTATGACCGCCAGCCCCAATCCTGCTTCAACCAAGGCCAAGGCGCCCGACAGATGGTTGCATTCATACCATGCGACAGGCTGGTCCGGCAATTGGGCAACGATCTGGTCCAGCAGCAAGCGGTTTTCGCTTTGCCGAGATACCGATACCAGCCGCTGGCCCGCCAGCTCCATCCATGCAATCTGTTCGCGTTTTGCCCAGCCGTGGTTTCTGGGCATCGCCAGCACATAGCGTTCGCTGGTCAGTGCCTCGAACTGCAGCGATGGCTCCTGGCTGCCGGTAAAGCTCAATCCAAAATCTGCTTCCCCCTGCAGTACAGCGTCCAGTACCCGCTTGGCGCTTTCGTCCATCACATGCACCTGCACCTCCGGCTGGTCTGTCGCAAATTCCTTCAAAACCGGGGCCAGCAAATTGGTAGCTACCGACGGTATGCACGCAATCACCACCCTTCCCCGGCGCAGCCCGCGCTGGTCGTCGACCCGTTGAACGGCATCTTCGAGACCCGCAAGTGCTCTGCGCGCCTCCTGCAGAAAATCCTGGCCCACGGGTGTGAGTTGAACATGCCGGGTGGTGCGTTCGAGCAGCCGCACACCCAGCGCCGCTTCCAGACGCTCCACGCGTCTGCTCAGTGCCGGCGGGGACAGAAAGAGCGCCTCGGCCGCCATGCGAAAGCTGGATTTCTCGGCCGCCATCACAAATGCCTCCAACTCGCCCATGTCGAATTTGATGCGCCCCATGCAATAGTTCCTCATTAAATTGCAATTTACAGAATAACACTGCCTGCCTAGGATCGCGGGTATCGACAAAAGCAGGCACGCGCGGCGTGCGCAGGAGACAACATGACAAAGAAACGATCGGCCGTGCTGGGCCTTGTCTCGGCTGGACTTGGCCTGTCCATGGCGGTCAGCCATGCGCAGGACTTTCCGCCAAAACGGCCCGTGACCATGGTCGTCGGCTTTGCCGCTGGAGGATCGGCCGATATTGCTGCACGTGTCATCGCCAAGAAATTGAGCGAGAACATCGGCCAGAACGTGATCGTGGACAACAAGCCAGGCGCTGGGGGAAACCTGGCGCATGGGCAGGTAGCCAATGGGCCGGCCGATGGCTCCATGCTGCTGTTTGGCTCGATCGGTCCGCTGACCATATCGCCGCATTTGATGAAGCTGCGCTATGACCCGCTGAAGGATCTGGCACCCATCACCATGGGGGTAGTCTTTCCCAATGTGCTCGTGGTGCCGGCCGGCACCGGCATCAAGACGCTCGCGGACTATGTCGCCAAAGCCAAGCGCGAGCCTGGCAAGCTGGACTTTGCCTCCACGGGGCCGGGATCGGCCTCCCACCTGGCAGGCGAGCTGCTCAACGATGTTGCCCACATCAACACCGTCCACATCCCGTACAAGGGCGGCGCGCCTGCTTTGCAGGACGTCTTGGGCGGCCGCGTCGCATCGTTCTATGCCGCGCCTCCCACCGCACTGCCGCATATCGAGTCCGGCAAGCTGATCCCGCTGGCGACCACTGGCCTGACCCGCCCCGCCTACCTGCCCAATGTGCCCACGGTGGCAGAGAGCTACCCCGGTTTCAATGCCACGAACTGGTACGCGTTTTTGGCGCCCGCCAAGACCCCACAGGCGCTGCTGGACCGGTGGAATCTGGAGTTGGTGAAGGCCCTCAACGCGCCCGAGGTGTATGACAACCTGCTCAAGCACGGCCAGACCGCTGCACCGGGCAAGCGCGAGGAGCTGGGCAAGTTCATCGCCGAGGAATACACCAAATGGGGCCGCATCATCCAGGATCGCAAGATCACGATCGAGTAGCCCTGGCTGGGGGATTCACCCATCACCCATAAGGAGACAAGCCTTGTCCATATCCCATCTTCTTCGCAGCGCCTGTGCCATGCGCTGGCAACGCCGTGCGGTGGTCAGCCTGGCAGCCGGCTGGCTGAGCCTGGGGCTGCTGGCCGGCGCAGTACAGCCTTCCACTGCCCATGCAGCCGATATTCGCGTCGTCACCTCCGGCGGGTTCTCGGCGGCCTATGACCAGCTGGTGCCGTTGTACGAGCAGGCCACCGGTCACAAAGTGATCACGGCGCGTGGCGCTTCGATGGGCAATGCACAGGACGCCATTCCCAGCCGCCTGGCGCGGGGTGAGCAGTTCGACATCGTGATTCTGGCGGACGCCGGCTTGGAGCAGCTCATCGCCGAAGGCAAAGTCCAGCAGGGCTCGCGTGTGGATCTGGCGCGCTCGATGATTGGCATGAGTGTGCGCAAGGGCATACCCAAACCCGACATCAGCTCGGTCGAAGCGCTCAAGCAGACCTTGCTGGATGCCAAAAGCATTGCCTATTCGGCCAGCGCGAGTGGAACCTATCTCGCCAGCGAGCTGTTTCCGCGTCTGGGTGTTGCCGAGCAGATCAAGGACAAGGCCACCAGAATTCTGAGCGAACGCGTCGGCGCGGTTGTATTGCGGGGCGATGCGGAGATTGGCTTTCAGCAGGTGAGTGAACTGCTCCCGTTCAAGGAGCTGGAGTTTGTCGGGCCGCTGCCCGATGAGGTGCAGCAGCGCGTGTTTTTCTCGGCGGGGATTGCGGCGGCTGCGGCGGAGCCCGATGTGGCACGGCATTTCATCCGCTTTCTCGCTTCTGCTGCGGCGGCACCGCTGGTTCGCAGCACCGGGATGGAGCCTGCCGCCGCACGCTGAACCGGCGAGACGGGCATCCTGCAGCCCCGCATGCCGACCCGGGGGCACCAGCCATGGCCCAACACGCAGGGCCGGGCCTTGCATCGTCCAGCCGCAAGCGCTGCGTCAGCGCCCCCCGCGTTTGCGGAAAAATCCGCGCAGCTCCTCGGAGTGCTGGGCATCGCGCAGAAACGGCGGGAGCGAGATGGCCAGCAGGCAGGTTGCCAGCGGTACGACGCAAAAAAATCCGATGAACTTGAAACCCAGCGCGCCTGCAATGCTGCCCAGCACAAACATGCCGATCAGGCCTGCGGCAATGCGCATGCGGCCCCGGTGGTGCGGTACGGGCTGCAGCGGCGCTGGGGTGCCCCGGCGGCGGCGATTCCACCAGAGCAGCTTGCCCAGCTCCATCCCCAGATCGGTGATGTTGCCGGTCATGTGGGTGGTGCGAATGCTGCCCCCCGACGTCTTGGAGCCCACCGCGTTCTGCAGGCCCATCATGAACGACAGCAACAGTACGGTCAGCGGCACCGCAAAAGGCGTCTGCCAGCTGAGCGTGGCGGCGCCCATCAGCCCGAACGGCAGAAGCATCAGCGCCTCGAGCATCAGCGGTAGCGCATACACGCTGTACAGGCTCCTCTCGCGTCCCCAGTTCACCAGGATGGCGCAGACGGCTGCCCCCACCATGAACGACAGGATGGCGCCCAACGCATTCAGCAGCATCTTCAGGTTGTCCAGCACCAGCCCATCGGCCAATTGCGAGGCAAAGCCGGTCATGTGCGAGGTGTACATCTGCAACACCAGGTAGCCGCCCGCGTTGACCGCTCCTGCATTGAACGCCAGCACCCAGCCCAGCGCGACATTGGTGGACTGGGCGCGGTGGCGGTTGGTCAGGTGGCGAAGTCGTCGCATAAAAAAACTCCAGAGACCGACACGGTACATATGGTGACGCACCAGTGCGCATAAGTGCGCTGCCAGGGTACTGTGCGCGGCCGGTCGAGGCTGGGCTGCATCGGGCCAAAGAGGTGGGGTTAGCCTTGAACCGGGCAGCCATTGCCGGCCAACGCCCAGGAGGCTGGCCGTCTCGCCCGGCAAGACCTTGCGCAGCCACCGCCATCGCGAGCTGCTGTTGATCCTTTGATGCGGCGCGGTGCTGCGTTTTGGCGCGCCAGTATCAGGAGCGCCTCATCCAGGCTGAGGCCACGCCTTGCAGCGCTGCACTCCATGGCCCTGAGCCCAGCGGCATCAAGATAGCAGTGCGATGGTTAGGGCGCCGGCTGGTGGCAAACCGCTTCGATGTTGTTGCCGTCCGGGTCCAGCACAAAGGCTGCGTAGTAATGGGGATGGTAATGGGGGCGCAGGCCTGGAGCGCCGTTGTCACGTCCGCCGGCCGCCATCGCCGCCGCATAAAAGGCATCCACCTGCGCGCGCGTGGGGGCGCTGATGGCGATGTGGAGGCGAGCGGGTTTGTCGATGGACTCCGAGATCCACAACGACGGCTTGCCATCGCGGCCCAAACCCAGGCTGCCTGGCCCTTCCATTGCGAGTGAGACCCCCAGCGGCTCCAGCGCCTGGAGAAAAAAGCGCTTGCTTACGGCGATATCGGAGACGCCGATGCCCAGGTGATCGAACATGTTTGCTCCTTGTAATGTGCAGGGCAGAATTGCCTTGCCATTGCGCGAGCATACCCAATGCACGTTGAGCGCTGCTTTCAAATCCCCCATCCAGCCGTGTTTTGCAGAGGTGCAGACACGAAAAAAATACTGCGCGAAATTGCCAGGCACAGAGGACGGCAACCCCGTCGATTCGCAGGCCTCAACGCAGCCACATTGCTGCGATCACCCCCAGGGCCAGTGCGATCAGCAGCCCACCCGAGATGCGCTCCAGCCACGGCAATGCCCGCGCAAAGCGCCGCAGCACGGCGGGGTTGCCGATGAGTGCGGCAATCAGCAGATCCCAGAGCAGCACGATGCTGAACATCCAGCTGCCGTACACCAGCTTCCAGCCCACGCTGGCATGCGGGCCCGTCAGCATGGCCGCCAGGCTGGCATAGAACAGCGCGTTCTTGGGGTTGAGAATGCCCGAGAGAAAACCCATGCAGGCGGCGCGGCGCCATGTGGTGCGGGCTGCGGCCGCCTGCCCCGGGCTGGCTGCAACGCCCAGCGCGCTTTTACCCGCATGGCGGATAAACAGCAGGCCCAGGTAGAGCAGATAGCCGCAACCTGCCAGCTGCAGCGCGATGAACAGCCGGCTGCCCGGCTGGAGCGCGGCGACACCGGCAAAGGCAGTGACGATAAACACGCCATTGGCCAGCGCGATGCCAAGGCAGGCGGCGCCAGCGCTGCGCCAACCGCTGGCCAGCGAGGTGCGGGCGATCAGAAAGAAATCAGGACCGGGGGAGAGCAGAGCCAGAAAATGGGCGGCGGCGATCAGCAAAAACTGTTGCATGCAAAAGGACCAGGCGGGGGATGGCCTTGCATGGTGGCGGCTGTCGCTTGCCTTGTATTGAACGAAATTGCAGCGGAGATCTAGCGTCTGCGAAAGCAGCCCGGCGTGACGCCGGTATGCGCCTTGAACACCCGCTGAAAATGCGCCTGGTCGGCAAAGCCCAGCTGCTGCGCGACTGCCGCGATGCCATCGGGCCCGCGCAACTGCTGCTTGGCCAGGTTGATGCGCTGGTTCAGCTGCCAGGCATGGGGCGCCAGGCCCGTCAGCTTGCGAAAGGCGCGGATGATTTGGTAACGGCTCATGCCAGCCAAGTCGGCGAGTTGGTTCAGTGGCACGCTGGCGCAGGGGTTGGCGCGCAGGCAGTCCAGCGCCGGGCGGATGCGCTGCACCAACCGCGATGGCAGCTCGGGGGCGTGGATGTGCAGGCCTTGCTGGGTGTCGAGGTCGCCGATGAACTCGACCAGGCTGGCTTCCTTGTCGGCCGCGTCGGCCTGCGAGAACAGCTGGGCATTGAGCTGGCAGAAGCGCCGGTAGCGGGCAGGGTCCTCAACGATGCGCACCGGCTCGTTGGCCATCGCAGCCGGGTCCGCATATTCCGCACGCAGCGCTTGCAGCCAGCCGGCATCCAGGTGCAGCATCTGGTAGCTCCAGGCGCTATCGGGCGCCGGGTTGCAGGCATGAACGCGCTCGGCCGGCACAAAGACCAGGGCGCCGGGTGACAGCTGGACCGGGCCGGCCTCCGCGCCGGTGAAGACGCTGTGGCCGCCATCGACCGCGCCGATGGAAAAGCTCGGGTGGTGGTGCGGCTTGTAGCAGGCCCGGCTCTGGCTGGCGCGGCGGCTTTCCACAAAGGGCAGGGCCGGGTCGCACCAGAACGCCTGGGCCGGCTGGCTGGTGGGCGTCGTAATGGGCGTTGGGGCAGGCATGCGATGGCTTTGACAGGGCTTGTGGCTGAGCCCGCCGGCGATTCTCGCATGGCAGAGACCGGCCCATCACCCACCCGCCCGGCCCCGTGCGATGGAACGGCTGGCGTCGCCCGCAGCGATGCCGGCTCAGCCGCCTGTTGCCACTTCGCGACAGAAGATGGGGTTTGGTGAAAGCCAAGTGAAATTAATAACGAGAATCGTTATCATTGCGAGTTAGCGCTTGCTCATGTCCTGCGGTCTGGACGGCTTTTTTCCTCCTGGCCGATGCATCTGCAAGCGTTTTCTTTACTCTGCTTTCCTCGTTTATGACACAACAAACCTATATCAAAAGTCGCAAACATGGTGCTGCCGCTCCTGCCCCCAAGGCCGGTCTGGCGGCAGCGACTGCCATCGCGGTACTGGGCATGCCGGCTTTGGCGCAGAACGCACCCGCACCGACGGTCACGCTGAAAGAAGTGACGGTGGAGGCACCGCGCGAAACCGGCTACGAGCCCAGCCAGCTGTCCTCGCCCAAGTTCACCCAGCCCCTGGTCAACACCACGCAGACCATCTCCGTGGTCAAGGAGCAGGTGATGAAGGAGCAGGGCGCCACCACCTTGACCGAAGCACTGCGCAATGTGCCCGGTGTGGGCACTTTCTACGCGGGCGAGAACGGCAACACCAGCACGGGCGATGCCATCTACATGCGCGGTTTTGACACGTCCAGCAGCATCTATGTGGACGGTGTGCGCGATGTAGGCGCGCTGTCGCGCGACGTGTTCAACACCGACCAGGTGGAAGTGACCAAGGGCCCCGCCGGCACCGATTACGGCCGCAGCGCGCCCACCGGTGCGATCAACATGGTCACCAAGCAGCCCAACATGACCGACAGCTTCGGCGGCTCGCTGGGCTTTGGCAGTGGCAGCTACAAGCGCACCACCATCGATCTGAACCGCAGCCTGAGCCACGACAACGGCACGGCATTCCGCCTCAATGCCATGGTGCAGGATGCCGGTGTGGCCGGGCGTGACCAGGTCAAGAACGACCGCTGGGGCCTGGCGCCGTCGTTCGCCTTTGGCCTGAACACCGACACGCGCGTGTTCCTGAACCTGCTGCACGTCAAGCAAAGCAATGTGCCCGATGGCGGTGTGCTGACCCTGGGCCTGCCCGGCTACAGTGCGCCCGACCGCAGCAACTACCCCGGCTACCGCAGTTTTCTGAACAGCGCATCGCGCGTGGATTCGAGCAATTTCTACGGCACGGCCTCGGACCACGACGACGTGACCGCCGACATGGCCACCTTGCGCCTGGAGCACGACATTGCGCCCGGCACCACGGTGCGCAACACCACGCGCTGGGGCCAGACCAAGCAGGACTACCTGCTGTCGGCCTTCATGGCCACCGGCTATTCGCAGAACGCCACTACCGGAGCCTGGACGCCGGGCTCCTTGCTGACGCCCAATCCGGCCGACCCCTCTACCTGGACGATGTCGCGCAACATCAATACCAAGGACCAGGTCAACCGCATCCTGACCAACCAGACCAATCTGACCACCGCCTTTGCGACCGGCTCCATCAAGCACAGCCTGAGCACCGGCCTGGAACTGACGCGCGAAGAGCAGACCAACTACGGCCTGGCGACGACGGGCGTGGTGCCCACGGTCAGCATCTACCACCCGGACTCCAGCGTGTCGCTGCCCAGCTATGCGCGCAACGGTGCGGACAGCAAGGGCACGACCGATACGGTCGCGCTGTATGCCTTTGACACCCTGCAGTTCAATGACCAGTGGCAGGCCAACATGGGCCTGCGCTGGGACCACTACAAGACCAAGTACAACGCGATGGCCGTCTGCACGGCGACATCCACCACCCAGCCTTGCGGTGCCAATCCGGCCGGCACCGTGGTGCCCACCACGTCGGATGGCCTGCAGGCCTCGGGCAACCTGGTGAGCTGGAAGGCCGGCCTGCTGTACAAGCCGGCACCCAACGGCAGCGTGTATGTGAACTACGCACTGTCGCAGCAACCACCGGGCGGCAGCAACTTTACGCTGTCGGCTGCAGCCAATAACGCTGGCAACCCCAACATGGCACCGCAAAAGGCCAAGACGGCCGAAGTGGGCACCAAGTGGGAGCTGATGGACAAGCGGGTGCTGCTGACCGGTGCGCTGTTCCGTACCGAGATCACCAACGAAATCGTGACCGACTCGGACGGCACCATCAGCCAGACCGGCAAGAAGACGGTGCAGGGCCTGGAGCTGGGCGCCACCGGCCAGATCACCCCCGCCTGGGGCGTGACTGCGGGCTACACCATCCAGAACACCAAGGTGGACACGGGCGCCAACGTGGCGCAGGACGGCTCCAGCGGCCTGACCTACACGCCCAAGAATGCGCTGTCGCTGTGGAGCAGCTACCAGTTCTCCTCGGGCCTGGCGTTGGGTGGCGGCGCACGCTACGCCAGCGGCCTCAAGCGTGGCACCGATGGCGCCGTGGGCACGCCCAACTTCACCGAGTCCTACTGGGTGTTTGACGCACTGGCCAGCTACCGCATCAACAAGAACGTGGATATCCAGCTGAACGTCTACAACCTGTTCAACAAGCGCTATGTGGCGGCCATCAACAAGAGCGGCTACCGCTACTTCCCCGGCATTCCACGCTCGGCGCGCGTGACGGCGAACTTTAGTTTCTAATCCTTGATTGGAAGCCAGCCCCGCGTCTGCCGGGGCTTTTTTTCATGGAGGAGATCAAGCGATGATGCTGCACATTCCCAATGTACTCACGCACGACGAGGTCGCCGCCATGCGCGCGGCCATCGATGCGGCCGACTGGATAGACGGCCGTGCCACCGTTGGCAGCCAGGGCGCGCAGGTCAAGCGCAACCGCCAACTGCCTGAGACCTCACCCGTGGCGCTGGAGCAGGGCCGCATCATCCAGCGTGCGCTGGCGGCCAATACGCTGTTCTTTCAGGCCGCGCTGCCGGCCCGCACGATGGCGCCGCTGTTCAACCGCTATGCCGAATCCGAAACCTATGGCCTGCATGTGGACGGCGCCGCGCGGCGCGAGGCCGGCGTGGCCCAGTGGCTGCGCACCGATGTGTCGTCCACCTTGTTTCTGTCCGACCCCGAGGACTATGACGGCGGCGAGCTGGTCGTGGTCGATACCTATGGCATGCACGAGGTCAAGCTGCCTGCGGGCGACCTGATCCTCTACCCCTCGTCCAGCCTGCACCGGGTCGAGCCGGTGACCCGGGGCGAGCGGGTCAGCTCCTTCTTCTGGACCCAGAGTCTGGTGCGGGACGATGCCCGGCGCGCGATGCTGTTTGAGCTGGACCAGAGCATCCAGCGGCTGCGCAACCAGCTGGGCGAGACGGAAGACACCGTCGCCCTCACCGGCCATTACCACAACCTGCTGCGCATGTGGGCGGAGACCTGAGTACCGCATACCCATGTCTCCACTGGGTAAAGTATTTGAAAATGAGATTCATTAGCATTTATTTTCTTTAAAATCCCTGCTTTTGCCCGGCTGAGAAGGAATGAGATAAAAGAGAGGGAGAGGGTGAGATATCAGGGGATACGCTGCGACGTTGCGGGACACTGAACTCACCAGGGGTGAAAATCTTTTTCGCCCCTTGAAACAGCTAAATCATGCCTTGGAGGCGATCAACGCGGCCACGGCCTCCGCCGTGATGGCGGTCTTCACTACCCGCACTTCTCCACTGCTGCGCTCCACTATGGTCACTATTGTGTCCTCCTCGGGGCGGGCGAGAAGTGCATCGCGTTTTTTCAGCGCGACAACATAGCGGTGCAAGGTAGACCTTTTGACATCCAAGCCATCCTTTGCCAGTTGCTCCTGGATCTTGGAGAGATTGACGTAGCGGTGCTCTCTGATTATTCGGTTTACGCGGTCCAGAGCCAACGGAATGAGCGAATTGAAGATAGAGCTTGGCGGCATTTTCAGTCGGGTCTGGTGAATAAATGAAGAAGGCCGGGTGTACCGGCCTTCATTCGTGAAACATGTCTTGATTGGCTGACCTAGTAGCCTTCGCTATGCGCTCACGGACACGAGCTATCAGCTTGCGCAGGCCGCGCTCGCTGATATCGTATTTCCGGGCCAGGTCACCCAGGTTGAAGCCGTTGTAGGCGTCGTAAATTTCCAGCTCGCGCTTGCCCAGCTTCCAGTGAAAGTCCTTTGGGAAGTTGATGAGCTGGCCGCCCCAGTAGTCAGCCAGGTGGTCAGCCAGGTCGCCCGCGATCATTTCGGCAGCATTGGGTGAAACATGTTCAGCCAAGCGCGCAGCAGCGACTTCCATCACATCAGCTAATAGCTTATTGCGACGTTCTGACATGCTGGTGTCTCGTTCGGCTGATGCGGTCATTGATAGTGCTTTATGCGGGGTATGAGCGCCCTACGGCGTGGCGCAAATTCTGCCACGCCTCCCATTGAATATCAAACCCTTCGCCTGCTGCCAGACGCTTAAATGCATGCTCTGCTGAGCCAAGCTGGACGGGGCTTAGAAGACCTTTTGCCCGCCGTTGCAGGGTTTCAGCTTTTAACGCCTCAACGGCCGCAGGTAGAAAACGCATTGCCCATTTTTTTTGTGATTCGATCACAGCATCCACTTTGCGGCCTTTCAGCCACTCCAACGAGTCCACTTTTCCAATGCGGCGCACGTAGGCCAGCAGTGCGGCCTCGGATGGGTCGTCCACGGCGCCCAGCTCGTGCAGGAACAGCCATAGCGCGCGCATCTTCTTGGCGTCTGTGCTGTCGGCCTGCTTGCGGTCGGTTTTGGACTTGCGCAGCTTGAAGCCCTGGGCCTTCATGTACGTCAGCACCTTGTTGATGTTGTCGATTGGCATGGCGCTGAGGGAATCTCCGCCGCCCTGAGCCATAAGAATCGCGCGATAGGTGTCTTCATCCAGCGCCATATCGCGCTTGGCCACATGCACCAGCGTGATTAGCGTGGTGCGGTATGCCTTTTGTTTCGGGGTGGTAGTGGCTGTTGCCATGGGTCGTTTCTCCTTGACGATGAAAAAAACCCCCGAGTGGCTGCAAACCGGCTCGGGGGCTTTGTTCATTGCCCGGGAATCAGTTGAGCGCGTCTTTCAGCGTCTTCCCGGCAGAGAACGTGGGCGCGGTGCGCGCTTCGATGTGGATCTCTTGGCCGGTTTTCGGGTTACGGCCGTTGCGGGCTGCCCGTTTGGTGACGCCAAACGTGCCGAAGCCGGTCAGGCCAACGCTGTTGCCCTTCTTGAGCTCGTCGCGGATAGTCTCCAGGGCCGCATCGACGGCGGTCTGCGCTGCGGACTTGCTGATGCCAGCTTTGTTGGCCACGGCTTCAATGAATTCAGTCTTGTTCATGGTTGCTCTCACTTAGTTGAAGGTTGTGCCCGGCTTTGTAGGGCGCCGGGCGGCCCGGATTCTCTGCGGAAAATGCGCACCAGCGCCACCGGCGCCGGAGCTGGTAGCTCTTAACGCTGGCTCATCAGCAATGCTTGCTGCTGGCCGCCAACGCCGTGTTTCAGGCGAACAGCGCTCCCGGCCTTCTTGCCCATATACCAATCATTGCTGGTGACGTTCTTTCCGGTGATCCTGTCTTTGGATTCCAGCTCTTTCAGATTCGGGTATTTCTGTTCCATGTAGCGCGCAACGATGGCCTGCTGCTCAGGAGTCGCAGCGAAGCTCTCCAGCTCGGCGTAGACACCGTCCAGCCAGCCCTCGGCATATCCATCGCCGCGCGCCACCTTAGTCTTTGGCTTGCAGTTTTTGGATTGCTGTTTGATGTAGGCGCGCCGATCCTTCGCGCATTGGCGAGACAACACATCGAATGCATAGCCCGCAATCTCCGGCGCTGCACCTACACCAATGAACACCCACTTGCGGATGCGACGTAGCTTTAGGCCTGGCAGGTACTTTGTGCCAATCCGTGTAATCACCGTGCAACCAAATGCACTGGCTACCATGTTCGCCAAGAGGGACTCCCATCGAACCAGAGGTACGTTCCGAGCTTCCTGGTCGCGTTCAGCAACGTCAGCCAGACCGATATCGACCTCATTGAGGCCAAATTGCTGCATCATTTTTTGCGCCTGGCGCAGTGCTGCTGCAGCTTCGTGAGCATTGGGGCTGGAAGCCAGCGCCAGGCACTTCTTGATTTTCTGGAGCGCTTCGTCTCTGGTCATACGGCCGCCAGGTCAAGAGGGATTGCCTTGTATTGGTCGGAGTCGCCAACACGCTCATAGACGCGCACATAGATCGCCGAGCCGGTGGTCTGGATACTGTCCTTGATGGCCAGCATGGCTCGCTTCCATTCTTCGTCAGCGATCTCAAGGCGCATCAGCTCCAGCACGCTGGCGGTTTTCAGCTGCCCGGTCTTGTCCTTGCTGAATGCGCGGTCCACCAGGACGCGGATGTTGTCATTTGCACCTTCGCTCCAGCGGTCGATGCAGCTGTTGATCAGGGCCTTGGCCGCTTCAATCTCTTCGGTGAAAACGATGCGGTCGGCCATGCTGCGCACCACCTTGTATTTGCCGTCATAGCTGGTCAGGTTGACGTTGCCTTTCTTGCCGCCCAGCACCACCTGGTATTTTTCGCCGGAGATACTGACCAGGTCAGCAATATCAGAGAGTGCGTTGGACTTGAAGGCCTTGAGGCGTGCATGAATCTCAATGGCGTCGGCCACCAGCTTCTGCACAGTTTCATCGCGCAGCTTGTCCTGCTCGCGCACCTTGTCGGTGGGCACCAGGTGGCCGGATGCATTGCGCATGTAGCCAGCTGGAATAGTTTCTGGAATATTTACTGCAGACATTTGTCGCTCCTTTAATGAATCGTTGCCGCTTCCTGCACTACCAGGTCAACGCCCTGGTGTGCAGCGGGCTGGCGGGCTTGTTCCAGAATTTGCAGGCCGTTCTTAACCATCAACTCGCCTAGTGAAGGGGCGCAGCAGGGAAAAGTGGCCGCTGCGGCACGCATGGCTTCGAGCAATGCGGCCATATAGACCTCATGAAGTACGCCTTCGGCGGATTCGATGATCTGTTGGGCTACCGCTTCAATTTCTTTTACCAGTTGCATTGCCTCGGTTTGCTCGGGTGTCTGGTTCATGCCACGGCTCCTTTCTTGATTGATGCAAACTTCTCCCGCACGCTTTCAGGCATGGGCGCGGCCTGCTTGTCCCGTTCATCCAACGCCGCCAGAGTTGCGTCCTTGCTGCCCAAAGCTGTACTCAGTGCGTCGCCAATAGCCATCGCGCCACCGCGCACCTGCACTGCGCCACGCACAGGCGATACGCGCTTGGAGTGTTCAGCCTTGGCCTCGGCCTGCGCCTCGTGCCGGTCAGCCAAGCGCTGGATCACGGCATACAGGTAGCCGTGGCTTGTCAAAGGCAGCTCCAGGGCGCCGCTATCGCGCGCTGAAAACACCTCCTCAAATGCCTCGTCCCAAACCTTCAAGGGCGCATTCCAGTCCCGGCCCTTGTGGGTGATCACACGCCGCTGCAGATCAGGCAGCAGCTGGGCGATCAGCAGAAGCTCACCGCGTGTTGTGACGCGCTGGCGCGCAGTACCGAACAGGGACACATAGCGAGTAATGCGAGCCCCCAGGGGCATGCTCAGCTCTGCCAATGCACGGAACGCTGCGCGCGCCTCGGCGTCGTTGAACAGGGCGATCAATGGCACCTCGTAATGGCACCATGGGCACACCGCCGATTCAATCGGATGGCTCAATTGGCGACTCCCCAGAAGAAGACCCATTCCACCCAGCCAGCTGCAGCGCCCAGGCACCAGCCAAAGGCGAACATGCAAGCCAGAGACAACAGGAAGCGCGCAAACGTGTCCACCGGGGCTCGCTCCTTGCGGAACGATTCGATAACGCCTGGGGCAAAGTAGTACTTCTTCACAGCTTGCCTCCCCGCTGCAGGATGAGGGTTTCACGCTGCAGCTGCTTTCCGTTGAAGCGGAACCAGTCATAGGTGGCCTCGGCCACAGCTGTGCGCAGATCGCATCCGAACATGAGGCAAAAGCCTCGTGCGCGGCGCTTGATCCAGGCAAGCCGCAGCGCTTTGCTGGGTGCTTGCTTATGCATCGCTGTCTCCCCGGATTGCCGCGTTGATCAGCGCGGCATTGACCTTGGGCGCGCCAATGGTCAATGCGCTGTTCATGGCGCGGGTGAGCAGATTGTTGACTGCCAGCGGGTAGCACAACGATTGCTCATTGGTCACACGCTTGCCGCCAAAGGTCTCGGTCACATCGCGGCGCAAAACCGACCGGATCGCGTCGATGGCATCTGGTGTCACGACCGCGCCCAGCTGCGAGCCGACGCGCTTGAATTTGTGCTCAAGATAGGCTTCCACGTTGTTGTCCAACGGCGGCAGGGTGACCATTTCGCAGCGCTGCACGACTTCACGCACTTCGGGATTCTTCTCGCTCAGCTTACGGGCCAGCTCGGTCTGTCCGATCAAGATGATGGAGAGCAGCTTCTTGAAGCCGTCCTCAATCTCATAGAAGCGCTTCATGCTGCGCAGGGTTGGCGTGGCCAGGTCGTGCGCTTCCTCAATGATGAGGACGTGCTTGTTGCCCATCTTTGCGCTCTCGCGCAGAAGCTGGTGCATCTGGTCGGTGCGGCGCTCTTGGGTGGCACGCATGGCGGTGCTGGGGGCCAGGTTGCGAATGACAGCGCCGACGATATCGGCGGCCAGCAGCGGGCGGCCTGCCTTGCTGCTTGCGCTCATGCCCACCACATATGGCTCTATCACCGTAATCGGCTCGCCGCTGCTGCCTACCCATGCCAGCAAGTCCTTGCGGATGGTGCTTTTGCCGCTGCCAGACTCGCCCACTACGGCCAGCATGCCGCCATGCAAGGCAGTTTGGCGCACAGCGGAGCGCACGTGCCGGATATCGCCCGTGTTGAAAACGTCATCAGTGCCCGACATCTCATTTACGAAGGGGTCACGTACAATCTTGAAGTGCTGGCGGGCCTCTTGAGAAAGGCGTTGGTGTCTCAGTAGCATCAGTTGCTCCTCTTGGTCAGAATCGGCCTGCTGGCCGGGGAAATCGGGGGAACCTGCAGCGTTGCCGCGCCGCTTGTTCTCCCCCTCGTTTAAAACCTCCTCGAACGCGCAAGCAATTTCTTGCTCACTGGCGCCAAGGCTTACCAAATACTTTTCAATCTCGAACCGCAGCAGCGCCGGGTCGGAGCGCTTTGTTTGGCCACGGGGCCAAATGTTGTGATTGGTGATCTGGCACACCGTGCCAGGGCTTAGCTTTAAGTACCTGGCCAGATCGCTTTGCGATTTGTTGTGGTTGCCTAAAGTCATCTTCAGTCGCAGCATTCGGCCCTCCTAAACTGCCCGCAGACCGCCTGCAGCTCGGATTGGCTCGGCGTCTTCGATTGGTTGCTTGAATTGATCGATCAGGGCGGCGACCTGGTCCTCTGGCACGCCTTCAGCGAAACGCACCGACATGAATGCATGCTCCTCCGCGCTCAGATTGCGGCCCAGCTCGCTGCGGATACGCAGCATCACGGTCACTGAATCCAGCAGTTCAGGTGCAGCCGGGGCTGCATGCGCAGGCGTCTCGATCTCCGTGCCTGGACGCTGCAAGAAGCTGGGCATCTCGACGTCCTGCAGGTAGCTGTGCGCCTTGATATGGCCGCCAAAAGGAACAGCCTTTTTCTGACGTGCCTTGGCCGCGTCCTGGTCGGGATAAGCCAGGGCATCCATTTGCTTGCTGGCGACCTCTGCGGGCGTATCTGCGTGGCTCTTGTAGCCTTCGCCAGGCACCGCTGCTGACAGCGGATTGCCGTATTCGTCATAGTCAAGCTCAGGTATGGCTCGGTACACCAGTGGCTCGCCATCAAAGCGCTCGACCGTTACCTGCACGGCCTGTTCGCCATACACCAGCGGGCGCACTGTGACCATTCCGCCCACGTTGACGCCAGGGAAGCCGGTGAGCTTGTACACCTGGGTGCGCTCGGCCTTGGGGTGCTTGTAGCTGATGGTCAAGCCCGCCTTGACCTGGCGCGTCTCTTCCTTGCCTGTCATCAGCGCGCGGCAAACCTCCACCTCCGGCAGCAAGCGCAGCTGCTCGCTGGTGATGCGCTGCCATAGGTCGTAGCGGGCCACAGGCGCAGCCATACCTTCGCGGCGCAGGCGCGTATCCTGGCCGGGGATCAGGTTGGCGTTGTATGCCTCGGCCCAAGCCTGCGCCGCAGCATTCAGCTCAGCAACACTGTTCACCGGCTCAAAACGGAGACGGCTTTCAAACTGGGTCTCAACAATGTTGTTGGCGTTTTCCACGCCGCCCTTGGCTCGGCTGTTACCGGCTTCGTGGGTAATCGCCTCGACTTCCAGGCTGGCCAGCAAGCTTTTGATTGCATGGCTGGTGTTTGCACTGCCCTTGTCCCAGATAAGGACCTTGGGCACCCCGTGGAACAGCCTGCCCTCCTGCTTGGCCCAAATGTGCATCAGGAAATCGAACAGACTTGCCTGGGACTCGCCTGCCGCTTCCGTATACCAAGGCACCACCGATCCGCTCGCGCCATCCCATGCCACATAGCGGAAGACCTTGAATTGAACCTTGGCGAAGTTTTCCAGCTTGTTCTTGTAGAACTCGCGGTCCTCCATGATCCGCTGGCGCCCGTTCATGTAGTACACCAGGCAGAGGCTCGGGTCGACCTGGTGGGTGTGGTTCGGGTGCGGGTAGCGCAGCTTCTGCACTGGCGCAGCTTGGCGCTGCGCAGTGACATTGAGGCCACGCTCGCGCAGCAGCTTTGCCAGGTGGGCGTTAGAGACATCCACACCCAGTCCGTTGGCCTCCAGCACGCTGCGCGCTACCGGCACAAACATGGTCTGTTTTCCGTTGTCGCGCACGGCTTCACGTTGCATGGTTGCCAAGGTCATCAGCGTGTCAGCGGGAACGCTCGTGCTGCCTTTGTCGGCGCGGCATTTGCGGCCGCTCGACCAGCCCGCCACGCTCTTCAAATGGCGGTACACCGTCTTGTCGCTCATGCCGAGGAATCCGGCCGCATCGCCAATCAATTGCCCGCGCCCTGTGTGAGGGGCGGCGTCGAGCTTTCGCGCAAGTTCGCGCATGTAGTCGCACACTGCAGGGGTTAATGCCATGGCTTCTGCCTCCGTTGCCATGGGTTACGCGGCCACCGCCTCAGCGGGGGTTTCCATTTGGTAGACCGGGGCAGATTCCAGCTCGTGGCCGAAGCTGTTCCAAATCTGCCGCTGCAGCCCACCAACTGCGGAGGCGATGCGGCCAACATTGCTGCTGAGCTTTTGCACCAAGTCCAACACCTCGACAGGCATCGGGAATCGTTCGCCAGGTTCGAACTCAGGCTGCGCAGTGACGTACTGCATGTACCAGGTTTCCAAGGCTGTTATCTGCAGGTCGATATTAAGCAGGCCTTTCATGGCCGCATCTTGGTGCTCATCCACTTCTTTATGGAAGCCAACTACCAGCTCTTCGAGGCTGCGAGCCTTGGGCCCTCCAGCGCGAAGGGCCTTTTCTGCCCTATCGGCGCGCTGTTGCTCGTCATCACGCTTCTTTGCTATGAATTTATTGTCTTCCTTAGCCTGCCTCAATGCCGACCGAAGCTCCTTGACCGACATGGTTGCGACGTCATCCAGCTTGAGATCGCCGGATTCACCAGTCAGCGCAAGTTCTTCAATCTGTTCGTCGTCCAGAACCAGCATCTCAAAGAGTCTGCTTTGCGTTCCGATAACCTTGGTCAAATTTGCCGACGTCGGCAAATTTGAGAACTTGCGGGCGGCGGCCATGAACCGGCTAGCAACTGGGGCTTCAATGCCCAATACATCAATGCGTTTTCCAAATTCACCGTGCGGACAAGCCGCCTTTAGGGCCATCAAGCCACGACCGACTTCCAAGCAGGCCTCAGCGCTACGGCGCAGGTTGGCGGCAATGTCACGTTGGATAAGGTCGGGATCGGTGCTGTCAGCGGGCAGCAGGTATCCAACCTGTAGGGCAATAGCTCTTACCTGGGCCTGTGATTGAATTTGCTCCAGCTCAATTGCATCCTGCGTGTCCGCAATGCGCTTTTCTGCAGTTTCCGACAAGATCACTGCATCGACTGGGGGGGTAGTTTTACTGGTAGGACGTGACATTTTTTGGTTGCTCCAATCTGAATTTTTCAATGGCCGGTCATAGACAGGCGCTGGTCTTGCAAGCGTTTTTCAGCGCGCTGGAAGTCGTCCATGCAGGCAAAAGTGAGACGCATAAATTTCGGTGTCGGGTAAAAGCGGCCGCTTTCCTCACTTTTGCGGCACCAGCCGTAAGAGATCAGCGTGGCGGTCGCGCGGCTTACAACCACTGCGGTGGTTTTGCATGCCTCCGCCAGGTCTTTGTTGGTGGCACCCGTCGCGGCAAAGTGGGCGAGCGCATCGAGTACCTGCAATACGGGCTCGGCGGCTTTTGTGGTGTTCGGTACGCTGCTCAAGATTCAAACTCCAGTTCGGGCTCGCTGTAGCGAGCCACGTTGTTGTGGTGGTAGGCGACGGCTTCCATGTGGAGCCGCAATGACTCCAGCAGTGCTTCGGTATCGCTGCTGCCGGGGTTCGCATAGAAAGCGGCGAGTTGCGTCATGGGTTGGCGTTGTATGCCTCGGCCCAAGCCTGCGCGGTGGCATTCAGCTCAGCAACACTGTTCACCGGCTCAAAGCGAAGACGGCTTTCAAACTGGGTCTCAACGATGTTGTTGGCGTTTTCCACGCCGCCCTTGGCCCGGCTGTTACCGGCTTCATGGGTGATCGCCTCGACTTCCAGGCTGGCCAACAAACTTTTGATTGCATGTTTTGTGGTGTTCGGTGCGGTGCTCAAGATTCAAACTCCAATTCGGGCTCGCTGTAGCGAGCCACGTTGTTGTGGTGGTAGGCGACGGCTTCCATGTGGAGCCGCAATGACTCCAGCAGTGCTTCGGTATCGCTGCTGCCGGGGTTCGCATAGAAAGCGGCGAGTTGCGTCATGGCATGGCTGCAGTCGCTGCCGACCTGCAGCAGGTCTTGCTCGCTGGCCTTCCTCCCCTTCGGCATCGCGATCACCATGCGGCCCGAGGTCGCTGCAAGGAACTCGCTGACGAAGTTGCAGCAGCACGCAACCTCATAGGCTGGAATCAAGATTCCAGGCATGCGGCCATTGCTCAGCCACTTGTAGAGGCTGTCTTCGGTCTGGCCAAAGCGCTCTGCGATAGTGAGGACGCTGAACCTGTGGCAATCGAGGGCGTAGTTTTTGCAAGCGCGCAGCGACTCGATGAAGCTTGTAGCGCGATAGCCTTTCCAATTCCGTTTAGACATTGGAAGCACCTCCATGACCCGGCGTCCAAACAAATACCGGCTTGGAAATGCAAGCCTGGTGAACAATGGCGGCTACCAAACAGGAGGACACATGCCGCAAGTTGAAGAAAAGACCAGTTGGTCCATTCATGAGGCCATCGCCGTCGCAATGACGGAGTTCAAAACCCGGTTCGGAGACGAAACGCTTTGGCGAGCCTTTCAGGAACTCACGCTGCACCGTGATGCGGCTTTGGCCGAGCATGAGCTGTTGGCCGATGAGCTGGACCAATACCTGAAACACCCGCTCTCCATGTTCGGCAGAGAGCTGAAAAGATGGCTGCTTAGCGCGCAAGCCGACGAGGGCCAGGCCCGGCTGCTTGTGCATGCCGGAATCCGATGGTGGCAGTCCCGAGACGACCTGCTTAGCAGACCCGCTCATTCGCGGGTGCCATGTGACTACTCGGAGGGGGAGCTGGACCATTTCAGCCTCCAACTGCTGTCGCAGATGCTTTACCGCGGCCGTGCGCCATATACAACATGCGATTGAGACGGCCGAACTCTGTAAGAGACGGCACGACTGGATCAGGCAATCCGAGCTCGGCGCGCAATGCATCCATTTCGGCTGTGCGTGGTCGATAACCACCGTCCACGAGCAGCAGCAGTTGGAGGTCATCCTCCCGGCCTTGTGCCTTTGCATGGGCGGAGGCGGATTCTTTACGGCATGCGGTCGATAGCTCGGCCACCCGAGCAGCTAAAGTTTGGCCTGGAGGGAAGATACTCATGGTTGAGCTCCCAGTGACGCATGTTCGTTCGCAGGGGCTACACGGGCTGGTCGGCTGGTAATGACACCATCTTTCATGCCGAGGAGCACCGCGATGTTGTGACTCATGCCTCGGAGACATTTCTTGCGGCCCTTGAGCACCTCGCGCACAAGGCTTTGGTTCATGTGGTTCTCGCGCGCCCATTGGGCGATGGATATGCCCTGGTACTCAAGCAAAGCGCGAGCTTCGGCAGGTGTTCTAAGCTTCTTCATGGTGTGCGAAAATGGGCTTGTAACTATTGGTTGAACTGGCTGCAGCCGCCTTGCAGGGCGACTGTTTTTTTGGCCCTTGAGCGGTGTGATTAGGCTGCTCTTGGTCTGGGTTAGTGCGATTATGGTTGATAAAAAACTACTTCGCAACAGAATTTGGTAATTTTTTTATGACCTCTGGGATCCGCCTAAAGGAGGAGCGTGAGCGTCTCGGCCTTTCACAGTCCGCATTTGCCGAGCTGGCAGGTTCGGGCAAGCATGCTCAGATCAAGTGGGAAAAGGGGGAAACATTCCCGAATGTTTCGGCCCTAGAGGCGTGGGCAGCAGTAGGGTTGGACGTGCTTTACCTAGTCACTGGTGAACGACAAAAAAACATGCTGGCATCCGACCCTGCGGAGCAAGTGCTGATCGAAAGTTACCGTCGTTGTAAGCCAGAAGCGCGTCAGCATCTGATTCAGACAGCTGCGTTGCTGTCGGCGGGCCTCGGGAGCATTGGATCGCTTCCCGGCGGACCTATTTCACAAGTGATGAGAAACAACGGAAGCGGCTCAGTTCAGGTTGGGCACGTTGAGGGAAGCATTAACACGTCAGCAGGGCGAAAGGCTGCTGTAAGAAAATCTCGCCCCCCTAGTCGATAGTTTTTACGGAATTGGTTTAACCGCAATGCAGTTGAGTGCGCTATTGAAGTTGTTAGCCCGCTTGCTTCCGGGCTTAGTACCAAAGCAGAAAATGCAGGAGTCGGGCAGCGGAAATGTTCAAGCTGGCCATGTGAACGGTGACTTGCATCACAAGCACACACAAGTTGTGAACAACAATCACATCAGCGTGCAATTCAATGGCGATGCGGAACAGCTCGCCGCAGCGCTCGTTCGAGCCCAAACCGGCCAAGCGATTTCATCAAAATGGTCTCATCAGGGCACTTGTAACGACAGAAAACCCCGCTCTAAGCCGACCGAGAAGCAGGAGGCTGTTTTGGCGCTGTTGCGCAAAGATGAACTTTCCGCCCGGGTGACGCTTGCCTTCATGCAGCGTGAATTTAAATCGACTTACGTCAAGGCGTTGACTGACCACCAAGCAAAGCGAGTCATTGGCTACGTTGAAACTGTGACACGCAACGAAGAAGCCAAGGCAGCAAAAAATGAGGAAATTTCATGACTGTGGGTTTGACAAAAATTGTTGTTTTTTGCGCCCTTTCCATTGCTGTATCTGGGTGTGGAAACCCTCACGCTGACCAAATCAGCAAGGCTAAGTCTGCTGTTGGTATGCGGCTCAAAGATCCAGAGTCCGCTCGGTTTGGAGAGGCATTTGTGGTCGTGCCAACTGAGAAAAGCGATACGTACCCTGATCTGAAGATTGTTTGTGGTCGCGTCAATGCAAAGAACTCCTATGGCGGTTACACAGGCGAAATCCGATTCATCGTATGGCTTGGCAAGCCTGAGGGCGCTAGCTCTTCAGAAGTGCTCGAAGTTGAGATGGAGAAGCGGTCTGAAGACAATGTATTCACGCAGGTTTGGTGGGGCCCAGATTGCAGTAAACATAAACAGTCTCGATAGTTTTTGAGGACACACTGTGCCCCCGGTCATAAGACCATTCGTCCTCTAGCGTCCAAAGTGATGGCTTTCAAACCTATGTTTGCAGCCAACACTGAGGACGCTAATGCAACCCCAATCTCCCGCTGACTATCCTAAAAACAAGCTGCCACGGCTGACCAGCTGGTGGCTTTTTGCGCTGGTGCTGAGCGCGCTGGTCTTTGCAATCAGCCCCGCTCAGGTGCCGGTGGCGCTGTTCAAGCTCAACCTGATCTCGTTGGCCGCCATTGCTGGCTACTGGATCGACCGCAGCGTGTTCCCATACGCTCGCCCCCAGCTGGATGCATTGCGCTCGCTGGACGCCCCGCCAGACATTGAAGTTACTGAAGACGAAGCCGAGCGCGGTGTCCTCAAAACTGATGACGGCGGCGAGGTACCCCTGCAGGCCTTCATCGCGCAGGCATGTGGACCGGCAGACCCGGCGCCCCTGTACTTCATGCTCGGCTGCATGATCCGCCGCGCCATCATCATCGGCGCTGCCATCCTGGCCGTCAGCCTGGGCGCTTGAACATGAACGGCAAGCGCACCCGCATTTTGATCATGGGCATTGCTGCCGCCATCGGCCTGGCGGCCCAGTTCTACAGCCGCCATGAGCCTACTGCGCCTGCCGAGCAGACAGCCGTAGCCAGCCCTGCGCTGCAGCCCAGCAATGCCCCGGCTGAACCGGCTGAGCCCACATTGCCGGAGGTCGTTGTCAAGGCCGCCGCGCCCATTGCCGAAGTATTTGAGGCACCGCCGCTGATTGAGACCCAGCAGCCCAACATTCCGCGCAACGCAGTGCGCTACCGTTCTGACCTGGTGCGGCTGGCCCGCGCTGAATGGGGACTAGACGCTCCCGTGGCCACTTTCGCCGCCCAGGTGCACCAGGAATCTGCCTGGAAGCCCGAAGCCGTGAGCCGCGTTGGCGCCCGGGGCCTGGCGCAATTCATGCCCGCAACTGCCACCTGGTGGTGTGAGCTCAACAAGCTCTCACCCGCAGACTGCCAACCGCATAACCCCACCTGGGCCTTGCGGTCCCTGGTGGGCTACGACAAGTACCTGTTTGACCGCACGCCTGCCCGCTACAGCGACCGCGATCGCATGTGGGTGGCATTGCGCGGCTACAACGGCGGGCTGGGCCATTGGAACGCTGAGGCACGCGCTACCGGGGCGCGTGAGCCAAGCCGTGAGCAGGTCGATGCAGCATGCGGCAAAGCCCGTCGCGCCGCACTGCATTGCAAGGAAAACCTGGGCTACCCGCGCCGCATCCTGGTGGAGCTGCAGCCCCGCTACGAATCGTGGGGGCCCGGGTTATGAACAGGTTCACCCTCGCACTGGCCGCAGCCGTTCTGGCCATGGCGACCTGGTTCATCGCCGACGGCCGAGCCTTCGCAAGGGGCATGAAACAAGGCGCATTGGCCGAAGCTGCCAAACGCGACAGCGCACTGGTCTCCGATCTCTCAAAGACGATCAATGCCGCCAAGGGCCTGGCCGATACCGCCAATGCATCCAGTCTGAAGCTGCGCCAGTCGCTCAGCGACTTCGAGACCAACTACCAACCCGTCATCAAGGAATTCAACGATGCGCTCACTGCCTCGGCTTCTAGCCGCGCTGGCTGCGTGTTCAGTCCTGGCCTCGTGCGGCAGCTCCAAGCTGCCCAGCAGCGCGCCGCCTCCGCCGCCCAGCACGGCCTACCCGGCAGCAGCGCTGCAGCTGTGCCAGGCACCGCCAAGCCTGCAGGGGGCACACGTTGATGACACTGCAAAGGCTTTGCTGGTCTTGTACGGGCTCTATGCGATCTGCGCGGGCACCCATGCCGAGCTGGTGCATTGGGCCGAGACACAGGGGCGGCAATGACAGATGAGATTGACCGGGCAGCAGCACGCACCGACGAACTGTTGGCCGACGCTCTGGCGGCCCAGCGCCGCCATGCTGCCAAAGGCAAGGGGCTGGTGTCAGCCCTGGAGTGTGAATGCGGCGACGAGATACCAGAGGCGCGTCGCCAGGCAGTGCCGGGCGTGCAGCGGTGCGTGTTTTGCCAAGAGGTTTTTGAAAGATTGCGAGGGGCGCGGTGAACCTGCAGATTGATTTTTGGCAATTGGTGGGGCTGCTGCTGAGCGGTCTCGGGGCGCTCATCGGTGTGATGAAGTTTGGCGTGTCCCAGGCCCAAAAGCACCAGGACGAGACACACAAGCAGCTGATTGCGAGGTTGGACTCTATCGAAAAGTCCAACCGCGACGAGGCTGCCCAATGGCAGCGCGTTGAGCGCGACTTCCTGCAATGGAAGGGCGAGCTGCCGCTGTACTACGTGCGCCGAGAAGACTACATCCGGGGCCAGTCCGTTATCGAATCCAAGCTCGATAGCTTGGGGCTGAAGTTGGAAAACGCGCAGCTGCGTGGAACGATTGGAGGGAACAATGCAAGTTGATATGGCCAAGGTGCGGCGCGAGTCTATGCGCTGGCTGATTCTTCTCACGCTCAACCATGCACGGCCCCTGGGCGCCCAGGAGAGCCTGATCCTATCCACTGCCCAAGCCATCTACCCCGATGGCACCGCATTGGAGCTGCGCCGCGAACTCGACTATCTGGATGACCGTGAACTGGTCACGCTGGTCAAGTCGCCCAGTGGCCCTTGGCATGCCGAACTGACCCGCCACGGCGTGGACGTTGCCGAATACACGGTCGATTGCGAGCCAGGCATTGCCCGGCCTGCGAAGTACTGGGCGGGCTAAGCCATGGCTCCTAAAAGCAGCATTGACCGGCTCGCCCCGGAGATCAAAGCCTATATCCAGGCCCAGCTTTCCATGGGCAGTCTGACGCTTGACAAGCTGATTGCCGAGCTGCAGGAGCGTTTCCCACTGGCGGCCAAGGCTGGCGAGCTGCCCAGCCGTAGCGCGGTGGGCCGCTATGGCCAGAAGCTGGAGCGCCGACTTGCGGCAGTGCGTGCCAGCACCGAAGCTGCCAAGCTCATCAAGGAGCATGCAGGCGACGACCAGGACGCCCGCAGTGAGGCTCTGACCGCCATGTTGCAGTCGGAGATGTTCGACGCCATCGTGGAGCTGCAGGAAGCCAGCGACGAAACCGTCGACCCCGGCGACCGCCTGGCCATGCTCTCCAAAGCCGCCAAAAACATAGCCACGCTCACCCGTAGCAGCGTCCACCTCAAGCAGTTCCAGGTCAAGATCGAGGCCGAGGCGCGCGCCCGCGCTCTGGAGGCGGCCGCAGCGACGGCCGAGACGACTGCCAAGGCGCAGGGTTTGTCGGACGCGGGCGTGGAAAAGCTGCGCGAAGCCATCATGGGGTCGATGAAGTGATCCAAGCGCCTCAAACTGCTGCGGCCAAGCCTATCCCCAGCGAAGTTGCACAGTCCATTTTCATGGCCTACCAGGTCACCTGGGCGCAAGACCAGTCGCCGGTCAAGATCATGGAGAAGTCCAGGCGCATCGGTTTGAGCTACGCAGAGGCGGCCGACGACGTGCTGTATGCGGCGAGCAGCTCGGGCGCCAACGTTTATTACATCTCCTACAACAAGGAGATGACGCAAGGTTTCATCCAGGACTGCGCCTCCTGGGCCAAGGCCTTCAACGCTGCCGCCAGCCATATCGAGGAATCGGTGATCGAGGAGGAGGATAAGCAGATCCTCTCGTACACCATCCACTTCGACAGTGGCCACAAAATCCAGGCTTTCACCAGCAACCCCCGCAACCTGCGTAGCAAGGGACGGCCTGGCGAGCGCTTGGTCATTGATGAGGCCGCGTTTGTGGACGGCCTCGCCGAGCTGCTCAAGGCCGCCATGGCCATGACGATGTGGGGCGGCCAGGTGCGCATCATCAGCACGCATAACGGCGAGGACAACCCTTTTAACGAGCTGATCAACGATGTGCGTGCGGGCAAGCTGCCCTACAGCCTGCACCGTGTTGACTTCGACGACGCGCTACGCGATGGCCTGTACCGCAAAATCTGCCAGGTCACAGGCAAGGAATGGACGCTCGAAGGCGAAGCTCAGTGGCGCGCCGAGATCATCGCCCGCTACCGCCCCAATGAGGACGAGGAACTATTCTGCATACCGGCGCAAGGCGGCGGTGCCTGGCTGACGCGCGTGCAGGTCGAGGCCCGCATGGTTGAAGCGCCGGTGATCCGATTTACCGGCTCGCCAGAGTTCAACCAGGCCACGCCAGCCACGCGCAAGGTGTTGATGCAGGAATGGATCGACAGCGAGGTCAAGCCGCTGCTCTCCAAGCTCAACCCCGAGTTACGGCACGCCTTGGGCATGGACTTTGCCCGCTCCGGTGACTTGTCGGTGATCGCGCCCGCTGAAGTGGCGAGCAACCTGCATGAGCGCATCCCGTTCCTAGTCGAGCTCAAAAACGTTCCTTACAACCAGCAGCTGCAGGTGCTGTTTGCGGTCTGCGATGCGTTACCTCGCATCTCTGGGATCGTGATCGACAGCCGTGGCAACGGCTCCTACATTGGCGAGGCTGCGCAAGACCGCTACGGTTCTATCGTTCTCAAGCTGATGGCAACCGAAGGCTGGTACCGAGACAACATGCCCAGCTACAAGGCGGCATTCGAGGACGGCACCATCACGCTTCCCATGCACGATGGCGTGCTGCAAGACCACCGCGCCTTCAAGCTGGTGCGCGGTGTGGCCCGAATCCCAGAAGGCAAGACCGACGGCGACAGCCACGGCGACCGCGCAATGGCTTGTGTCTATGCCCATGCCGCTGCGCGTCTCGCCATCGCTCCCATTGGCTACACAGAGGTGCCCGGCCACTCCCGGGGCTATGACAACCTGGCCGGGAGCGGCAGCTCCGACTTGGACATTCCCATGCCAGAACACGAGGGATGGTGATGGCAAGAACTGCCGAACGGAATAGCGGCGTTTTAAGCGATTTTCTGCCAGAGGCTATGCAATGCCCCTGGCTTGCTGCTTTAAAGCCCGTATGCGCTTTTGCAAAAGCCTTTTCGCCGGTATTGCCCGGCATCTGGCGAGCGCGATTCAATTTTGAGGTGAAGAAATGGCAAAAAGCATGATCCTTGGCGCAGACGGTCAACCGATTGACCTGGTCGACCTGCCCAACCCACAAACCGCTCAGCTGGGCCACCTGCAGCGCGAACTCCAGTCGCACCCCACGCGCGGCCTCACGCCCTCGAAGCTGGCGCGCATCCTGGACGCGGCCGAGAACGGGGACCTAACGGCACAGTTCGACCTATTCGAAGATATGGAAGAAAAGGACGGCCACATTGCCAGCGAGATGGGCAAGCGCCGCCGGGCCCTCATTCTGGACTGGGAGCTTGCACCGCCGACAAATGCCAGCGCGCTCGAGCAGCGCAACACCGAGCAGCTCGCCGAGCTGGTGCAGGCCATCCCCGATTTTGAGGATGTCATTTTTGACCTGACCGATGCGATTGGAAAGGGCTTTGCATGCCTTGAAATCGAATGGCACCAGCAAGAGAAGTTTTGGGTGCCCAAGTCGATCACGCACCGGCCGCAATCCTGGTTCCAACTGCACAGAGGCTACCGTCAGGAGTTGCGCTTGCGCACGAACGCTGCAGGGCCCGACGGCCTCCAGGGTGACCCGTTGCGCCCTTTCGGCTGGATCACTCACATTCACAAGGCCAAAAGCGGCTACCTGGAGCGCACCGCGCTGTTTCGCCAGCTGGTGTGGACCTACCTCTTTAAGAACTACAGCGTCGGCGACCTGGCGGAGTTCCTGGAGATCTACGGCATACCCGTTCGCCTGGGCAAGTACCCGCCCAATGCGAGTGAGCGCGAAAAGTCCACCTTGCTGCGCGCGCTGGTGGGCATTGGCCACAATGCGGCGGGCATCATTCCCGAGGGCATGCTGATCGACTTCAAGGATGCCGCTACAGGTGACCCCAAGGCTTTCGAGCTGATGATTGGCTGGTGCGAGCGCAATCAGTCCAAGGTCATCCTGGGCGGCACGCTCACCAGCGGCGCGGACGGCGCGGCCAGCACCAATGCGCTGGGCAATGTGCACAACGAAGTCCGCAAGGATCTGCGCGACGGCGACATTCGCCAGGCCAACACCACGGTGACCCGCGACCTGGTCTATGCCATTGGGGCGCTCAATGGGCTGATTCCTGACGGCATCAAGCGCTGTCCACGCTTTGGTCTCATCACGGGTGAGTCCGAAGACATCAAGACCTATTCCGAGGCCTTGCCCAAGCTGGTGGGGGTGGGTGTGCAGATTCCGGTCGACTGGGCGCAAACCAAGCTGGGCATTCCCTTGCCTCAAGAGGGCCAAGCAGTGCTTGGCGCGGCTCCTACTCCTTTGGCGCCACCGGTCGCAGCAGCGCTCAGCGCGCAGCAGTGGGCCGCCCTAAACTCGGCCAACGCTGCCGCGCGCATGCCAGCGCAGGCTGCAATGCTCCAGGCCATGCAGGCACAGCTTTCGCGCCGGGCAGGAAACGCGCTTGAGGGCTGGTTTGCACAAATTCGCAAACTGGTCGAGGGTGCTGCCAGCCTGGAAGAGATCCGCGACGGCCTGGAGCAGCTCCTGCCGGACATGGGCTTGGAGCAGTACGCGCAGGCCATGGGGATGGCCCTGCAAGCGGCCGAGGCTGCTGGCCGCTTTGATGTGCTGCAAGAAGCGGCAAGGGGCAGCTGATGGCATCGGCCGCCTTTGGAGCCTTGCCATTTGCAGAGCAGCTGGCGTTTTTTCAGCGCAAGCTGAACCTGCCCACCACGGGCTGGACAGACATCTACACCAGGGAACACGACTGGGCATTTGTGGTGGCCGGGGCCAACCGCGACGCCATCGTGTCTGATTTCCGTGCAGCAGTGGAGCGCGCCATTGCAGATGGCACCACCCTTGAAGACTTCCGGCGCGACTTTGACATGATCGTTGCCAAGCACGGCTGGGACTACAACGGCGGGCGGGACTGGCGCAGCCGTGTGATCTACGACACGAACCTCGCCACCAGCTATGCCGCTGGCCGCTACGAGCAGCTGCAGGCCGCGCCATATTGGCAATACGAGCATGCGGACTGGGTGAAACACCCACGCGAGCTGCACTTGTCTTGGGATGGCCTGGTGCTTGCCAAGGATGACCCGTTCTGGGAGACCCACTTCCCGCCCAATGGCTGGGGCTGCCAATGCACTGTTCGGGGTCTTTGGAGCCGCGACCTGGCCAAGCTGGGAAAGTCCGAGCCCGACCAGGCGCCAGAGGTGCACTACGTTGACCAGGTCATCGGAAAAAACAGCCAGAACCCAAGGACGGTGCGAGTGCCAGAAGGCATCGACCCCGGATTTGAGTACGCGCCAGGCGCGGCGCGCATGCGCAGCGCCATCCCCCCGGAAAAGCCTGTTCTGCCAACCAATACCGCTTCTGGCGGCCCGGGCCTGCCAAACCATGTTGCCGCCGACCCACTCCCGCCTCCCAGGGCCTTGCCGGGCTCGGTGGTGCTGCCCCAGGGCCTTGCGTCTGCCGACTATGCGCAAGCATTCCTGGCCGAGTTTGGCGCCGATCTGGCGGCACCTGCCGTGGTTCGTGATGTGCTGGGTGAGCGCCTGGTGGTGGGCAAAGAACTGTTCCTCGATGCCAAGGGCAACCTCAAAGCAGATAAGCGCGGCCGAGGCCCCTTCATGAGGCTGCTGGCGATGGCCCTCAAGGACCCCGACGAGGTCTGGGCGCGGGTGGAATGGGCGTTCGGTGTCAACCGGGCATTTGTGCGCCGCCGCTACATAGCGAGATTTACGGTCGAGGGGGAGGATGCTCCCGCGCTGGCTGTTTTTGAGCTGACGCCTGACGGCTGGACAGGGGTGACCACTTTCGCCCCCGAGGACTTAGCATACCTGGAGGGCTCGCGGGTGGGCGTGCGGCTTTACAAGCGCCCATAGAAAAACCGGCCCTCTGCCACAAGCCGGTTTGTGTCAAACGGGGATTGGAGGCGGTGGCAGCCGCTGCCCGTTTGTCATCTTGCATTTTACAGCTGCCCAAGGATTAAGCAATGGCCACTGCACAAGGCGCCAGCGTCAGCATCAGCCTCACAGACACAGCGCTGCAGGAGCGCCTGCAGGCAGTGCCTGGCCTGGACACCACCCCGCTGATGTCGAGGCTGGGCGAGTACTTTCAGAAGAGCACCCAGGACCGATTCAAGACCCAAACCGACCCAGACGGCAATGCGTGGGCGCCGTTATCCCCCGGCTATCTCAAGCGCAAGAAGCAAAACAGCAACTTGATTCTGACGCTGAACGCCTATTTGCGCCGAGGCATTCACTACCAGGTGCAAAGCGCTGTCATGGTGGCCTGGGGCAGTAACAGCCTATATGCAGCCATTCACAATGCAGGTGGCAACGGCACGGGCATCAATGGCAAAATGAAAAAGCGCCAATTTGCAGGCTTATCAGCTGCAGACAATGCAGAGGCATTGGACATCGTCCAGGACTGGTATCACCGGCGCCTCAACGGCTTGCCCGACTGACCCGCGCCCACCAGTTGTGCCCCCGGTCAAAAGACCGTTTAGGGCCCGCCCGCCACTATGGCGGGTATGCACAAAACACGCATCAGCCTTGCTCTCATGGCCGCCCTCGCGGTCTGCTCAGCCGCATCCGCTGCGGGCTCTGCAGCCGTTGCAGCTTGCAGCTTTAGCGCCGTAGGCCCGCGAGAGGCCAACGGGCGTGTGCTGCTGCAGCTCACCCCCGCGCAAGACTTCAGCCCCAGCGACGGCCGCCAAATGGATGTGCCTGCCTGGCGTATCAATGCTGCCATCGCGTCCAGGGTAATCACCCGCTTCTCGTCCACGCAGCCCCTGGTGATCGACTACGAGCACCAGACTCTGCACAAGGAAACGAATGGCCAGCCAGCCCCTGCAGCGGGCTGGATTCATGGCCTGCGCTGGATTGATGGCCAGGGACTGTTTGCCGAAGCTGAGCTGACCGCTAAGGCGCAGCAGCAGATTGACGATGGCGAGTATCGCTATTTCAGCCCCGTTTTTCTGTACGACCAGCACAGCGGCGAGGTGCTGCAGATGACCATGGGGGCGCTCACCAACAACCCCGCGATTCATGGCATGCAGGCCCTCAACACCATGCAAGCGGCCGCCAGCGCGCAGTTTTCCGCCTCCCCCAAAACCAACCCCGAGGAATCCATGAACCCCTTGCTCAAAGCAATGCTGGCCGCTCTCGGCCTGCCCGAAGCCACCACCGAACAAGCCGCGCTGACGGCCCTGAACGACACCGTGGCTGTAGCCGCTGCGGCCCGCGAGGGCCTCAAGCTCAAGCCCGAAGACAAGGCTACGGCGGTGACCGCCGCCTGCAGCGCCATGCAAAACAGCACCCCGGACCCGGCCAAGTTCGTGCCCCTGGACATGCTCACCGATGTGCAGACCCAGTTGGCTGCGCTCACGGCCCGCCAGTTGGATACCGACATCGACGCGGCCATCGTGCCAGCGCTGGCCGATGGCCGCCTGCTGCCCTCTCAAGAGGCTTGGGCGCGCGAACTGGGCAAGGCCAACATGGCCGCGTTGACTGGCTACCTGAAGACCGCCCAGCCCATTGCTGCGCTGACAGCCACCCAGACGGGCGGCAAAGCGCCCAAGGGCCAACAGACCGGCGCGAATGGCCTGTCGGCTGCTGAGCAGGCCGTTTGCTCTGCTATGGGCTTGACGCCCGAGGCATACGCGGCCACCGAGGCCTAAGCGGGCCATTCCTACCTAACCAACCTGGAGCCCTCATGGCTGCACTGACCCAAGACCGAAACACCCCCCGCCGCATTGGCTACAGCGTGGCCGCGCCTCTGGCTGCGGGCGCCGTGATCTACACCGGCGGCATGTTCACCCTCGACGCTGCAGGCAATGCCAAGGCCTCTGTGGCCGCCGACAAAAAGCCTGTGCATGCAGTGGCCACCGTGCGCGCAGTGCAGGCAGAAGGCGCCGAGCTGGCTCATGGCGAGCGCACTGTGTTCCGTCTGGACAACGCTGAAGGCGCCGCAGCAATCACCCGAGCCCAGATCGGCAGCAATGCCTTTGTGGTGGATGACCAGACCGTCGGCAAGACTGGCACCAGCATTGCGGGCGAAATCCTGGACGTCGATGACGCTGGCGTCTGGGTTGATATCGGCAAGGCCGCCGCGCCCACCTCTGCCTGACACCCAGGCCACTACCTCACCTATTCGGAGAAGCACTCAAATGGAAATCACATCGGCAAACCTTCAGCTGCTGCGCCGTGGCTACAAAGCCGCATTCCAAGGCGGCCTGACTGCAGCGCAGAGCATCTACCAGCAGCTGGCCACCGTGGTGCCCAGTACCACTGGCACAGAAGAATACGGCTGGCTGGGCCAGCTGCCGGGCATGCGCGAATGGATCGGCGACCGCGTCATCCACGGCCTCGAAGCGCACGGCTATGCCATCAAAAACAAGCCTTTCGAGCTGACCGTTGGCGTGCCGCGCACTTCCATCGAAGATGACAATTACGGCGTCTATACCCCGCTGATGACCGAGCTGGGCCGCTCGGCTGGCGCGCAGCCTGACGAGATGGTGTTTAACCTGCTCAAGGCTGGCGACCGGGTCAAGTGCTACGACGGTAAGGCGTTCTTTGCCGACAACCACCCGGTCAAGGACGCTACGGGCAAGCCGGTGGCGCAAAGCAATGCTGACCTGGGCGGCAATGGCCCCACCTGGTATGTGCTGGACACGACCCGCGCAATCAAGCCGTTGATCTTCCAGGACCGCAAAAAGCCCAACTTTGTCTCGCTCACCAACGAGACAGACGCCAATGTCTTCCACCAGGCCGAGTATGTCTATGGCGTGGACTCGCGCAACAACGTGGGCTTTGGTTTCTGGCAGATGGCCCAGGCCAGCAACCGGGAACTGACGCAGGAGAACCTCTGGAAGGCCATCAAAGCGATTGGCGGCCGCACCGGCGACGGCAACCGCAAGCTGGCACTGCGCGCAACCATGCTGGTGATTCCCTCCAATCTGGAAGACCAAGCAGCGCGCCTGCTGACCAACGACCTCATTGCGCTGCCCGGTGGCGGCACAGAGAACAACACCCTGAAGGGGCGTTTGACCTCCCTGGTCTCGCCTTGGCTGGACTGAAACACCCATAGAGGCGTGCGGCATTCGCCGCGTCTGCAGCCGGGGGCGGATAGCCCGACCACAGCAACACCCCGGCAACCTCCATTTTTGAACCATGCCCTATATCTCGCACGCAGAACTTGCCGAGCGCCCAGGCGCACGCGAATTGGCTCAGGTCGCCACGGACGATAACCGCCCCGTGGTTGACACTGAGCTGATGGACGCGACCCTGCGCGGTGCGGACCGCAGCGCATGGCCCCCCGAGGCGCTTGCTGATGCAGATGACGCGCTGCGCCGGGTCAATGAGGCCGTCTCCGAAGCTGATTCGCTGATTGACGGCTACCTGGTCAAGCGCGGTTATGCAGTGCCACTGGCACTGCCAGGTGAGAAGCCGATGAAGCTGATTGCGGCCTGGTCGCGGGCCATTACCCGCTACCTCCTGGCCAAGGACACCATCAGCGACGAAAAGTCTTCTCCGATCTTCCGCGACTACCGGGACGCTCGCCAGCTGCTGCAGCAGGTAGCTGATGGCAGTTTCAGCCTGGGCGCTGGCGACCCCCAAGCACCAGGCCAAGGCGGCGCTGGCACCGATGTGCGCTTCAGCTATCCCGAGCCGGTTTTCGGACGCAGTCAGCTGCGCAGCTTCCGATGAGCTTGGTGCAAGCCGTCATTGACCGCCTCAAAGGCATTCCTGGCATTCGGTCGGTGCAGGGCGCAGTAGAGCTGGCAGCAGCTCTGAAGGCCCCTGTGGTGGCCACGCCAGGCATCTTTGTGGTGCCGCTCCGGGACTTACCACGCGAGGACGAAGGGTTCACAGGCGATGTCACCCAGCTCGTGGATTCCACCTTCGGCGTGGTTCTGGTGATCGACAACAAGCGTGACGGCACGGGCGCCGCTGCCTTCAACGACCTGGAGCCATTCCGCGAGGCAGTGCGCAAAAAGCTGATGGGCTGGACGCCACCTGGTGCTCAGGCGCCGTTTACCGCCGGTGGCGGCCAGCTCATCGACATGGAGAGCGGCCGCGTCTGGTGGGGCGATGACTTTCTGATTGAGCAGTACTGGAGCAGTGATGAGTAAGACCAATGTCAAAAATCCCGCCGTACCGGCTTCGCAATCGTCGGCCCCGGCCACCGGTGGAGCCGATGGAGCAGTCCTGGTTCAGCCCCAGACGGCCGCCGCGCCAGTCCAAGAGGCAACGCCGGAACCCGATCAAAACCACGGCCGAGGAGGCCTTTACACCGTAGTCCGGGGCGCACGCCAACGTGTGGCGGGCACCCAGGCTACCCATGAAACCAAGGAAGGCTAAACACCATGGCTGCAAAACCCCTGTTCATCAAAAAGCTGGCCCTGCTGGTGGCCATTGAAGCCGTCTCCGGCACCATCGTTGTCCCAGTGGCAGCGGATGCGATCAAGGTGAGCGACGTCACTCTCACGCCCATTGAAGGCGACGAGGTCGAAGAAGGCATTGTGATGCCGCACTTCGGCGCATCGGAATCGACCCTCGTCACGCTGTACCGAAAAATTGCCTTCAGCGTCGGCTTTGCTGGCGTGGGCGTTGCGGGCACCATCCCCGGCTACGCGACGCTGCTGCGTGCCTGTGCAGCTAGCGCCACCAATACCGCCGCCCCAGACCCAGACGCTAAAACCGTGTTTGCGCCGGTCACCGATGACATTGAGAGCGTGACCATCTATGCGGTGATGGACAAGCAGCTCTACAAGATGGCCGGTGCCCGGGGCAACTGCAAGATCGCGGTCGACGCCAAGCAGATCCCCAAATACCAATTCGAGTTCACGGGCGGCTTCTTCCCTGTGGAAGTGGTGGCCAACATGCCCGCCGTGAACTACAGCAAGTTCCAAAAGCCTATCGGCGTGAACAAGCTCAACACGACGCTGGCCATTGACGGCTACGAAGCCGCTGCGAGCTCGTTCCAGTTCGACTTTGGCAATCAGGTCGTCAAGCAAGACTTGATGAGCATTGACGCCACGGAAATCACCGGCCGCAGCTCTACGCTGAACGTCACCTTCCGCAACACCTCGGCAGATGTGAAGGACTGGATCGAGATGGCGCGCGTGGGGGCGAAGGTGCCGGTTCTGCTCACGCATGGCCAGGCGGCGACCAACACTGTCTCCATCAGCGCGCCGCTGGCTCAAATTGGCAAGCCCACATTCAGCGATGCGGACGGCATCCAAATGGTGGAGATCCCAATGCGCCTGGTGCCATCGGACGCGGGCAACGACGAATGGGCGATCACCGTCTGACGCGCTGAGCATTTCTCCTGCCCGGCACGCGCCCGGGCACTTTCTCTTTCATTGTTTGAAACACACTTTCAGGATAGAACACCATGGCTGTTATCAATTCCGTCGCTTTCTGGGCACCCGGCACGCTGTACCTGCCAGGCGACGACGGCAAGCGCATCGAGATCAAGTTCCGCGCACGCTTTAAGCGCCTCAAGAAGTCCGAACGCACGGCGCTGGAACACCGCATTGAAGCCAACAAGATGACCAAGGAAGTGCGTGCCTTGCTGCGGCAGCGCCTGGACGACCCAGCAGAGATCATTGCAGACGGCGTGCGCGCGTTCATGGAAGCCACGATGGTGGCTAAGCCCATCACCGATGCGGAGTTTCTGGCCATCACCTTGGTCGACCTGGACATCAAGGACGTAGATGGTGAGCCCATCATGTACACGCCCGCTGCGGTAGCCCAGCTCGAAGAGGAACTCGACGGCTTTGAAGCCGAGCTGGTCCGCCTCTACGTGCGCACCACCAATGAAGGCAGCTCGGCTCAAGGGGCGGAAAAAAACTCCGAGACGCGGTCCGGCACTACTTCCAGCTGAGCCAGGCCGCGTCTGCCCAAGACAGCGAAACCGAAGAGGCGAGCATGCGCGAGCAGTGGCGCATGCTCAATCTGGACCCGGACCAAGCCCAAGCCGCACACGCAGAAGCAGATGCGGCGAGTGAGCCCGATGAAACCGACATCGAGATCCTGCCGGGGCTAGAGAACGCATGGCAATGCTTTATCGCCACGTTCAACCAGTGGCGCGTCATCTCTGGCATGAGCGGCGTCTATTACCAGGCCATCGACGCATCAGCTTTGCAGGCAACGATGGACATGCTGGGGATTGCGCAAGAGCTGCGGCCCGACCTCTTCTGGCAAGTGCAGATTTGTGAAGGCGAGGCCCGGGTGTGGCGCAACAAGCAATAAGTCGGCATTAGGAACCAGCACAAAACATGGCCACCAACAACACCGTTGAATACCGCGCAACCCTTGACCCTTCGGGCATCAAGACAGGCGCGGCACAGGCCAATCAAGCCCTGAACAGCATCGGTGCCGGTGGCCTCAAGCCAGCGGCTGCAGGGCTTGAAAACGCTGCTCAGTCGGCGAAGGGCCTGGCCAGGACAGCGACAAGCACCGCGCAAACGGTCGGCTCCATCGGTGAGGCAGGCACCCAGGCTGGTGCCCAGACGGCCCGAGGCATGGAGCAAGCCACTGCAGGCGCCACAAAGCTCAAAACTCAGGCAGCGGCCGCTGGCCAGGCGGTTAATTCCATCTCCACCCAGGCAGCGCGCCAGGAGCTGAACGAATATGGCATGACAGCGGGGCAAATGTCCCAAGCCATGCGGATGCTGCCCATGCAGGTGACCGACTTCAGCGTCAGCGTTGCCAGCGGTATGCCGATCTACATGGCCGCCATCCAGCAGGGCGGCCAGCTCAAGGACAGCTTCAATGGCGTAGGGAACGCCCTGAAGGCCACTACGGGCTTTGTCTTGGGCTCCATTGGCCCGTTGTCGATTCTCGCTGCTGGAGCAGCGGCGGTCGCGCTGGCCTATTACCAGGGCTCAAAGGAGATGGACGGCTACAACAAAGCTGTCATCCTCTCTGGCGGCGCTGCTGGGGTGACAGCTCTCCAACTGTCCGCAATGGCCCGCGAGGTGGACGCGGTGACCGGCACGCAAGCAACGGCTGCTCCAGTGCTGGCCGAAATGGCGCGCAGCGGCAAGATCGCTGGCGAGAGCCTGGCCGAATTCACCATCATGGCGCAACGAATGGAGAGTGTTGGCGGCAAAGCCATCAGCACCACCATTCAGGAGCTGGAGGAGCTGGGCAAGAAGCCTGTAGAGGCGTCTCTCAAGTTGCAGGAGCAGTACAACTACCTCACACCGGCTGTTTTCCGGCAGATCAAAGCCCTGGAGGCTCAGGGCAAAACGGAAGAAGCGGCAGCGCTCGCCCAGAAGACCTATGCCGATGCAATGTCGACGCGGGCCAAGCAGCTGGATGGCGAGCTGGGCTACATCGAGCGCGGCTGGCGTGCCGTTAAGAAAATGGCCGCCGAGGCATGGGATGCCATGGCCAACGTCGGCCGGCCGACCACCATAACTGACCAAGCTCAAAAGCAGATCGACGCTCTGCGGGCGGAACTTGCGCGCCGCAAGGAAAATAACCAGCGCTTGAATATCAAGGATGGTCAAGCGACGCGCGATCTTGAGCTGCAGCTTGAAAACGCCATAGGACTGCAGCAGGCGGTCGCCTCGGTGGATAAGGCCACAGGGGACGCGCTGGCTCGTGCCAACAAGCAGCGTCAGACCGGGATAGAACTGCAGCAAGAGCTGACCAAGTACGCGACCAAGCAGTTGCAAAAAGAGCAGGAGCTTGCGGCTGCGAAGGGCAAGTATGTTGGGTACATCAAGGAACTCAAGGACAGTGGCGAATACAAGGAAGCGAAAAAGGCTCAGGAGGCATATGACCAATTGGTCGCCGGAATCAACGAACGCTACAAGGGCGCCGGGGGCTCCAAGGGGGGCATCAAAGTTAGCGATAACGAGCTGGCCAACATGCAGGCCCAGCTCAAAGCTGCACAGGACTATTACCAGCAGCTCGTCACGCTGGGCGCTGGCGCGGCCGGGCTGAACTCGGCCGAGCGCGAGTCTCTCGTGATTGGCGAGCAGATCAAGCGCACCACCGACGAAAAGGTCATTGCCAAACTCAAGGAAAAACAGGCCATCGCGGACACGCTGGGCGTGCAGCTGCGCACAAATTCCGGCCTGGAAGAGTCCTATCAGGCGCACCAGAAAGCCATCGACGCCAATTTCCAGGAGGCCGAAGCGCTTAAGCAGAAAGCGCTGGACCAGGAGGCGGCCAACGAAGTCATGGGCAAAGGCCGCACTGCCATCCAAGAGATGACGCTGGCCACCATGCAGCACCAGCTGCAGGAAGCCGAGGGCAGCAACAGCTTTGACCCGGCCTACATCGCGGGGCTGAAAGAGAAGATCAAATGGCAAGAGGCCTGGACGAATTCCCTAAAAAATGCTGACCTCAAGGCTATCAATGCGCACACGGACGAATTGCTGCGCAGCGCACAAGCGCTGGGGGCTACCTATGAGGATGAGTTGAGCCTGAGCGGCAAGACGGGCCTGGAGCGCGCCAAGATTGCAGCCCTACGCCAGGTAGAACTCAAGTACGCGCGTGAGCTGGCCCGGGTGGACAATTCCAACCTTCCCGATGCAGACAAAGAATTTCAGCGCGGCAAGGTCTTGGAGGCCCAGCAGATTGAAAGCGCAGCTGCTGTGTCCAGGGCCACGACACAGTTCATGGCCGAGACCTCGGACAGCATCAACAGGGGGCTGACAGACGCCCTGATGAATGGCTTTAAGTCAGGGGAAGGCTTTGCCAAGGGCTTTGGCAAGTCCGTCAAGGACATGTTTAACAGCATGGTCCTGCGGCCCACGCTCAGTTTTATCCTGCAGCCCTTCGCCGCCCAGCTCAATGCCATGATCCAATCAGCCCTCGGCGGGTTGAGCATTGGCGGCGGCGGTGCGGCCGGAGGCGGAAGCGGGCTCATGGGTTCCCTGGGCAGTGGAGGGCTGACCAATTGGTCGGGCCTGGGCGCATCTGCCGCTGACTGGATGTGGAACAACGGGATCTCCATGGTCAACAACGGCTTTACCTCCGTTGGCGGGGCCATGATGGACTTCAGCAGCACCATCGCGGGCGTCGACAACTGGTTCAAGGGCCTTCCTGGCTTTAGCGGCGGGCTTGGGTCTGCCTTTGGCTATTTAGGCTCCATCATCTCTCTCGTGCAAGGCAACTACGGCTCGGCTATCGGCTCGGCCATTGGCACATTCATCCTGCCAGGCATCGGAACAATGATTGGGTCCGTCCTGGGCAATCTGGTGGGCGGGCTCTTTGGACGCAAGCTCAAGGAATCGGGCATTGAGGGCGAGTTTGGGGGTGAATCAGGCTTTGAAGGAAGGCTCTACAAGTTCTATAAGGGCGGCCTCTTCCGCTCCAACAAAACCAAGTATGAGGACATGCCCGAAGAAATGCGCAAAGGCCTGGGCGACCAGTTCTTGGCGATGGACGAATCGATCCGCTCGATGGCCGGAATTGTTGGCCTGGGCAGCAGCGCGCTGGATGGCTTCACGGCCAAGATCAAGATCAACCTTAAAGGCTTGAGCGACGAGGAAGCCGCGAAGAAGCTGCAGGAGGAGTTCCTGAAGGTTGCCGAGCAGATGGCAGGGCTCGTGCTGACCACAGACGAATACAGCAGGTCTGGCGAGACCCAGCTGGAGACGCTGACCCGCTTGTCCGTGAGCCTCACCAGCGTGAATCAGCTATTCGATGTGCTGGGGCTTACGATGCTCGACGCGTCCCTGGCATCCGCCGACTGGGCCAGCAAGCTCATAGAGGCCGCAGGCGGCGCCGATAAGCTTGGCCAGGCGGTCAATAAGTACTACGACCTTTACTACAGCGACGACGAGAAGCGCAGCAATGCGGTTCGCCTGGTCAACAAAGGGATGGAGGATAAGGGCCTGGACCTGCGGGTAGAGGACATCGACGCCAAGAAGAAGTTTCGGGCCCTTGTCGAGAAGGCCATTGCGGATAAGGACGAAGAGCTGCTTGCATGGCTTCTGCAATTTGCAGACGACTTTTCAGCAGGTGTTGACGCAGCGACTGAAGGCGTGGAGAAGGCCACCAATGACATGGCCGACCGCATGAAGCAAGCGCAGGAAGAGCTGGAGCAGTCGCGCAAAGACACGCTCAATACCCTGGGTCTTTCGATGGACAGCCTTACCAAAGGCTTCATCAACGAGATCAATGAAGGGCGCGGTGCGACTGCCGGGGCCTGGCTAGCAGATGAGATCGCCGCTGGCTTTGAACAGTCGGTGTATGAGCGAGGCGTGAATGCCATTCTCACAACCATGCTCGACGGCATGATCACGCCGATGGTCACCGCCATGGTGACTGGCTCTGCCGTGACTGATGCGGTCAGCAGCGCCGCAATAGAGAACATGATCAAAAACGCTGAGGCGGCCATGATCGCACTCAACACCATCTTGCAAAGCGACGAGTTCAAGCAGGGAATGGAAAAGCTCAAGATCACGGTACGGCAGCTGGGAAATACAGCAGGGGCACAGATCCCCCCGATGTCGACATATCGGCGCTCTGTTGTTGCAACCGGCAACGCTGCCGACTATTCGAGCTCCAAGCTTGACAGCGCGGCTGAAGAAGCAAAGCGCTTGGCTGATGAGTGGAAGCGCCTGATTGAGACAATGACCGACAGCGTCAAGGAATTGCGCGGTGAAGCTGCAGGCACGGGCCAAGAAGGCTTGTCGTACTGGCGCACACAGCTGGCAATTGACACGGCTGCAGCGAAAGCGGGTGACCAAGAGGCGGCCGGGCGCCTCACTGAAATCGTCAAAAAGCTGTCTTCGCTCGAGGCCACCAATGCCGCCAGTTCGCTGGACAACCAGCGCGCGCAAGCCCAGCTCGCGCAAAGCCTGGAAGACACTGCACGGTATCTGGCCAAGAAATACGGTATCAGCATTCCAGGGTTTGCGGGCGGCGGCACGCACACAGGAGGGCTGCGCATCGTGGGCGAAAACGGCCCAGAGCTGGAAATGACGGGACCATCGCGCATTCTCAACAACGACCAACTGGGAGACCTGTTTGCGAGCCGCAGCAGCGATGACGGCCAGGCCCTAGCGGGAGCCGTCAGCCGCATGCATATGGACCTTTTCGCCTCTCAGCGTTCCACCAACAAACTGCTGATTGAGATACTGCGCCTTTTTGAGTCCTGGGACCGTCGCGGTATGCCCCCCGTTCGGCCTGTAATGGTGACTGCATGACCACGCCTCAGTTCACCATCCTCAAGCCGCTCGACGTGACACCAGCCATGCTGGTGAGCACCAACGTGCCCAATGAGGCCATTCCCGCCTGGGCTCCCGGCAACTATGTGCTTAAACAGCAATGCGTGAGCGACAGAAGCATTTGGGAAGCCATCATGGTTGGAAACAGCGCGGCCAAGCCTGCGAAAGGAGACGGGTTTTGGGTCCGGGTTGGCGCGGTCAACAGCTGGGCCGCCTTGGACCGCCAAAAGCTCCGGCCTACGCGCGTGGCAAGCGGCTATGCGAAATACGTCTTTCAGCCAGGCCAAGTGATATCTGCCTTTGCGGCCATCAACATGACAGAGGTCCGCCAGACTACAGTCAAGCTGATCGACCCCGAGTTCGGCATCGTCTACGACGACACGCGAGTGGTGGGTGAGCTGCCTATTGCGGCGGACTGGCATGCATTTCTGATCCTGCCCTGGGAGTACGGCGACGATACGCAGGGCTTTTTTATGGATCTGCCCTCGTACCCAAATGCCAGGCTGGAGGTCGAGTTCACCGGAACCGAGAGCATGGAGATAGGCGCGATGCTGTTCGGTATGGCCCGTTCATTTGGTGCGGGCATCCAATGGGGACTTGAGGCCAGCTTGAAGGACTACAGCTCCAAAGAAGAAGACCGTTGGGGCAATATTGAGATCACTGAGGGTTTCGTAGCGGATACGGTCGATGTCGAGCCGCGCATCTATACCTCCGAGTTCACCCAGCTGCAGCGCTTTCTAAAAAGTCTCGTCGCTACCCCCGCGCTTTACATCAACGTCCAGGACCAGGCCGCAACCAACGTCTACGCGCTGTTTCAGGACATGCGGATCGTGATGTCCAACGTCAAGTACTCCGACCTGTCCATTCGTCTGCAATCGCTCATCTAGAGACCGTTATGGCCACTTCACTGCAAAACCCTGCCTACGTACCACCAACTCGCCCAGCGCCCACGCCCATGATGAGCCGCCCGGTGTTTGTTACGACGGCCTTCAACTACACCGCAGACCAGGAGCCGTTTCGTGTGGGCATGAACAATTTGTCCAGCAACGTGTACAGCAATGCGGTCTACACGTTTGAGCAAGGCCAATTGGCTATTGCCGCACGAAATGCGGCCGCAGGACATGCGGACGCAGCTGCTGCCAAGGCTGCCGAGGTAGACCGCGCAGCAGCAGATGTTCGGGCTGCACTCGACGCCATTGAGGCCGGTCCTGTCGCCTCTGTCATGGGCCGCACTGGCGTAGTGACTGGCTTGGTAGAGACAGCCATTGGAGCTACGCGCAACAAGTCGCAGCTTATGGCTAATGCGCCAATCGGCCAGTGGGTAGCGTATAGCGATACCACCGGCTCTGGTGCGGATTGGCCACCAGGCCACCCGACCGTCAACTGGTGGAATGTTCTGACATACGGCACATCTATCGCAGTGGGCCGCGTCACTCAGAGGGCTTCTCAGGCACTCGATACCGGCTATCAAGGCTGGATTTTCGAGCGGCAGTTGCATGACACAACGTGGGGACCCTGGCAACGGATATTGACTAGCAGGACTTTGATTGAGTCAGGAAGGCACCTTGGCGCAGCTGCACCCTCTTACACGGTAGATCCCAGCATTGCCACAGTGAACTGGGTTGAAGTCTTCAATGCGGTAACAATCAATGTGCCCAACCCGAGGGGCTTTGGCGACCAGCTGACGATCCTGATTTCGATGGTAAATGCCTCGCCGATTACGTTCTCCAGCAACGTTAAGCTGCCCGTGGGCGGGGTTCCAGCGCTGAGCGCCAACACCATCACGACGATGGCGCTTATCGCCCGCGTTGACGGCGTTTGGAACCTCCATATAGGAGGTGCCAACCCATGGTGATGGCCCGCATGATCTCGGCACTTGGCGGCCACGTCTCTATGGCGATAGCCGCAAGCGTGCGTAGCCCAGACATTGCCGCCCTTGCGCGTGCTCGTGGATGGAATGGCTCGGGCCAGATCACCTGCACGATCAACACTGGGGTAGATGTTGCCTCGCTCAACATCGCTGGCATTCCACATGACCGCCTGACGATCATCAACCGAGGGCGCATTGGTGGCGTAGTCAACGGTGGCACCGCAATTTACACACGCACTCGCATTCGCATCGACAACACCTCGGGGACCATCTTCGGCGGTGGAGGAGCAGGCGGGAATGGGGCCTGGAAGGCCATCTTCCGGGGTACTGGGTATGTAGGTACTGGCAATGGTGGATCGGGCGGCAGCGGGGCCGGTTTCAACAACTCCGGCACCCCGGTATTTGTGTGGCAAACGTCCGGTAATCCTGGCACATCGCAAACAGTGGGCGGGCCCTCCATCGGTGGCTCCACTCAAGGTGTGGCCACGGGGGGCAGGGGTGGAGACGGCGGCGCAATGGGAATGCCTGGAGGCAGCGGAAGCTACGGTTCAACCAGTGGAACCTTTGACTCGCAGTCTGATGGCGCGATTGGAATGGGAGGCGCTGCTGGGGCGTACGTCGATGGGAACAGCTTTGTGACATGGACCGCCAACGGCACGCGCCTTGGCTTAGCGATCAACTGAGGATGAATATGTTTATTGATGCAACTACCAAAGAATGGGGGTTGAGCCAGGCTGACATCATGCAGCGCCACCCATCGACGATCTTTCCGGAGCCCTTTGTACCTTTGGAGCAATACCAACAGGTGCTAGACCAGCCGCAGCCCGGCTTTGATGGTGCCACCCACAAGGCGGTCGAGGTGGAGCCGCTGGAGACCGAGGATGGCTACCTGCAGCAGTGGGAAGTTGTGCCGCTGAGCGCTGAAGAGTTGGCCCAGCTAGAGGCTGAGCGCCTGGCTGCAGAACAGGCGGCCCGGGATGCGGCACGTATCACCATTTCCCGCACGCAAGGGCTGGTCTACATCTACCGAAACCTGCGGGTTACTGAGGCGGAAGTAGAGGCGCTGATTGCAGGTATGGAAGATGAGGATGCCAAGTACGAGGCTGGCTTGTATTTCCGCGCTGCAACCTGGGATAGTGACAACCCCCATGTGCTGATGTTTGGCGCTGGCATTGGCCTGGATACACCGACCAAGCTGGAGGATGCATTCAGCGCAGCTCTGACGCTGTAGCAGCTGTGGCGCCGCGACCTCAGCCCTTTGGGAGTGCGGTTGATTGGACAGGCTCTTGCCTGCATATATTGCGGCACGTCCAGGCGGGAGCCTCAGCTGGAAGCCTTGGTCATCTGGGAGCCGTCTTGCACTTCCAAGCGGCTGGCCAACCCAGAATAGAGGCTTTGCAACTGCTGTAATTTCTTTTCAATATATGAAAGCCAAAGGGCGGGGAGTTATGACACTCCACCGCCCTTAGTTATCTCGCCGCGCTTCACCCGGCGCCGTCCTGCCCCGCTGCCGGGTCTGACACCTGCCTCTCTCCGCATGAAAGCCAACGCGTCTTCCTCTTCGCAGCGGGCCTACTGGCTCAAGACCTTGCATGAATGGCACTGGGTCAGCTCCGCCATCTGCCTGGTGGGCATGCTGCTGTTTGCGGTGACGGGCTTCACGCTCAACCATGCCGGCCAGATCGAGGCCAAGCCCGCCGTGGTGCTGCGCGAAGGCACCTTGCCCGCGCCGCTGCTGCAGGGCCTGCAAAAGGCGGCTGCCAGCCATAAAGAGGCCGCAGACACCGCCCAGCCGCTGCCTGCCGATGTGCAAGGCTGGCTGCGCGCAGAGCTGGGCGCCGACACGCGCAAGCGCGCGGTGGAATGGAATGAGGACGAGGTCTATGTGGCCCTGCCACGGCCAGGTGGGGATGCCTGGGTGCGTGTTGCGCTCAGCGACGGGCAGGCCGAGCATGAATCCACCGACCGGGGCTGGATCTCCTACTTCAACGATTTGCACAAGGGCCGCCATGCGGGCCTGGCCTGGACCTGGTTCATCGACATCTTTGCAGGCGCCTGCCTGGTGTTCTGCATCACCGGTCTGTTCATTCTGCAGATGCATGCTGGCCGCCGCCCCATGACCTGGCCCATGGTGGGCCTGGGCCTGCTGGTCCCTGCGCTGCTCGCGCTGCTGCTGGTGCACTGAGCGCGCGGCCACCGTCTTTTTATTCCGAGGAGAGCACATGACAAGCACTGTTTCGCGTTTCACCGTGGCCTTGACGGCGGTGGCCGGGCTGCCGGCCGTTGCCGGTGGGCTGAATGTCGGCGTGGAGCTGCCACGCCTGGAGGTGGCCGAATACCACCGCCCCTATGTCGCCGTCTGGCTGGAGCGCGCCGACGGCAGCGTGGCCGCCAACCTGTCGGTCTGGTACGAGGTGAAAAAGCGCGATGCCGAAGGCGCGAAATGGCTCAAGGACATGCGCCAGTGGTGGCGCCGCAGCGGCCGCGAGTTGAGCGTACCCATCGATGGCGTGACCCAGCCCACCAAGCCGGCAGGCAAGCATGCGCTGTCCTTCTCCGAAGGCAGCAACCCGCTGCCCAAGCTGGAGCCCGGCCAGTACAAGCTGCAGATCGAGGCCGCACGCGAAGTCGGTGGCCGCGAGCTGGTGAGCATTCCTTTTGAATGGCCCGCCAAGCAGGCCACCAGCCTGTCTGCCCAGGGCAAGACGGAGCTGGGCGAGATCAAGCTCGAACTCAAGCCCTGATCCAACACAACACTATTTATGAGGAGAGTCACCATGTTTTCTGCCACCCGTATTGCCGCCGCGCTGGCGCTGAGCTGTGCCGCCATCGGCGCCCAGGCCCACAGCGTCTGGATGAAGCCTTCCAGCACCGTGCTGTCCAAGGCGGACTGGGTCACGGTCGATGCTGCCGTGTCCAATGACATGTTCTTCTTCAACCACCGCCCGCTGGGCCTGGACAAGCTGGTGATCACGGCGCCCGATGGCAGCACGGTGGAGCCCAGGAACGCCCACAAGGGCGAGCTGCGCAGCGTCTTTGACCTCAAGCCCGAGCAAGCCGGCACCTACCAGCTGGCCATCGTCAACAGCGGTGTCATGGGCTCCTACAAGGATGCCGCTGGCCAGATGAAGCGCCTGCGTGGCAGCGCCGAAGAGATCGCCAAGCAGATCCCCACCGATGCCAAGGACGTGCGCGTGGCAGAAAGCATCAGCCGCATCGAGACCTTTGTGACCATGGGCAAGCCCAGCCCGCTGCGTTTGAGCGGCAAGGGCCTGGAGCTGGCGCCTGTCACCCACCCCAACGACCTGGTGGCGGGCGAAGAAGCCACCTTTGCCTTCCATGTCGATGGCAAGCCTGCTGCCGATGTCGAAGTGGTGCTGGTGCCCGATGGCAAGCGCTACCGCGATGCCGTCAACGAGATCAAGCTCAAGACCGATGCCCAGGGTCACGTCAAGGTCAAGTTCCCCACGGCTGGCATGTACTGGCTGGATGCGGACGTGAAGGACGACAAGACCTCGAACCCCATCGCCAAGGAACGCCGCCTGGCCTATGTCGCCACCCTGGAAGTACTGCCTTAAGGCGCGGTCGCCGGTGACTGCAACACGGACAAGCGCCGGCCTGATCGCGGAGCCGCTATGAGCACAGTACCGCGCATCCACTATGGCGCCGGCATCTGGCAAATCCCCCAGGCCCAGGCCCGGGGTGAAGGCCAGCCTGCCCTGGCGGGTCAGGCTTTAGCCGGCCGCTCCTTTGCATCCCCCGCCTGGAGGGCGCCTGCGATGCACCCTGCGCAGGATGGCAGCCTGCACAGCCTGCAGGGCGCAACGATGGGCACCACCTGGTCGCTGCGCCTGGCCAACCCGGGCTACGCCCCGCTGGCGCCGGTACAGGCGCTGGTGCAGCACACGCTCGATGCCGTCATCGCGCAGATGAGTAACTGGGAGGCGGACTCCTGCGTCTCGCGCTTCAACGCCGCCGATGCGGGTAGCTGGCACGTGCTGTCACCCGAGCTGGCGCAGGTGCTGGATGCGGCCCTGCACTGGGCCCGCGCCTGCGATGGCGCCTATGACCCGACGGTGGGCGCGCTGGTGTCGCTCTGGGGCTTTGGCCCGCGTGCAAACCCGCAGGCGCCGCACAGCGGCCAAGCACCAGCGCAGGCCGATATTGACCGCGCGCTGCAGGTCTGCGGCCACCAGCGCCTGCAGTGGCAGCCGCAGCAGTGGCTGCCACAGCAGCGGCGCTTGCTGCAACCCGGTGGCCTGCAGCTGGATCTGAGCGGCATCGCCAAGGGTTATGCGGTGGACTGGGTCGCCGAGCGCCTGCGCGCGGCCGGCTGGCAGCATGCGCTGCTGGAGATTGGCGGAGAGATCCGGGCCTGGGGCCAGAAGCCCGGCGGCCAGCCCTGGCGCGTAGCCGTGGCAGGTGTTGCCGGCGATGAACCGCTGGTGGTGCCGCTGGGCGATGGCGCGCTGGCCAGCTCGGGCGACCACTGGCATGTGTTCATGCAGGGTGGCCAACGTTTTTCACACAGCCTGGACCCGCGCAGCGGCCGGCCCGTGGCCCATGCGCTGACCAGCGTGACTGTTTACCACCGCGACTGCATGCATGCCGATGCGCTGGCCACCGTGCTCACGGTGCTGGGGCCCGAGGACGGCTGGCGGTTTGCGCTGCAGCAGCAGCTGGCGGCGGTGTTCCACACCCATCCCGATGCCGCGCAGCCGCAAGGCCTGCGCCGTATGACGCCGGCCTGGGAACAGCGTTTTGTAGGCAGCATGAAGCGATGATTGATTGGATAGCAAGCCCTGCGCGGATGGCAGGCGCAGCAGGCTTGGTGACGGGGTATGCGCTGCTGTGTGCCGGCATTGCAGCGCGTTTGTGGCGCCAGCGCCGGGCTGAGCGCCAGGAGCAGCTCGCGCTGCAAGCGGGCAACCAGCAAGGGGCGCCGGTGCTGGTGGCCTATGCCAGCCAGACCGGCCGGGCCGAGGCCCTGGCGCATGAGACCGCTAGGGTGCTGCATGCCGGCGGCTGCGCGGTCCAACTGCGGCCGGTGCAGGCGCTGCGCTTGGCCGACTTGCAGGCCTGCTCGCAAAGCCTCTGGCTGCTGTCGACCACCGGCGAGGGCGATGCGCCCGACGATGCGCTGCCTTTTGTGCGCCAGGTGCTGGAGCAGGCGCAGCCGCTGCCCGGGCACAGCGCCCAGGTGCTGGCGCTGGGCGACAGCGAATACGCGGCCTTCTGCGCCTTTGGCCTGAGGGTGCAGCAGTGGCTGCAGCAGCAGGGCGCCAAGGCCGATGTGCTGTGCATGGACAACGGCGATGAGGCCAGCCTGGTCGCCTGGCAAGGCCAGACGGCCGAGCTGCTGCAGACGCTGACCGGCCAGGCCGGCGAGGGCTGGCGCCAGCCGGAAGCCGCCCAGCCCTGGGTGCTGCGCCGCCGCCAGTTGCTGAACCCCGGCAGCCAGGGCGGCCCGGTGTACCTGCTTGACTGGCAGCCGCAGTCCGGTGCCTTGCCACGCTGGGAATCGGGCGACCTGGTGTCGCTGGCGGTGCCGGCCGATCCGCAGCGCAGCCGAGATTATTCGATTGCCTCGGTGCCCGAAGATGGCCAGCTGCAATTGCTGGTGCGCCAAAGCAGGCGTGCCGATGGCACACCGGGCCTGGCATCGGGCTGGCTGTGCGAGGGCATGGCCGTGGGCGATGTGTTGCCGATGCAGCTGCGCGCGCACAGCGGTTTTAGATTGGGTGACAACGCCGAGCGCCCCTTGCTGCTGATCGGCAATGGCACCGGCCTGGCGGGCCTGTGCAGCCATATCCGCGCACGCATTGCGAAGGGTCGCTCCGACCAATGGCTGCTGTTTGGCGAGCGCAAGCCGGGTGAGGATGCGCTGCTGGATGCGCAACTGCAGCAGTGGCTGGCCGCTGGCCAGCTGGAGCGCCTGGACCGCGCCTGGTCCCGCGATGCCACCGACCCTTGTTATGTGCAGCAGTTGCTGGAGCGCCAGGGGCAGCGGCTGCAGGGCTGGGTCGCGCGCGGCGCTGCGATCTATGTCTGCGGCAGCCAGCAGGGCATGGCGCAGGGCGTGGATACCGTGCTGCGCCAGGTGCTGGGCGCCGCGGAAGTGGATGCCCTGGCGCTGGCTGGGCGCTACCGGCGCGATGTGTACTGAGGCCTAGCCTGCCCAGAAAGCCTAGGCGGTTGCCAGGCTGCTGTCGGCCTTGCTCGCCAGCTCCGCCTTCGCAAACGAAATGTCTGCACCGTGCGTCAGCTTGGCAGAGGCTTGTTCCCAGGTGCCAGCACCCTTCAGCACAATCGCCAATGGCCCTTCGCCCTTGCTTTGCAACTGCGGCGCCGTCTGCGTCAGCTCCAGCACGCTGTTGCCCAGCGCGATGGTGGCACTGTTGCCGCCGTCGGCGGCGTGGATGTGGGCCTTGTCGCCCAGCAGCGCGCGGTAGCGCTCCAGGCTTTGCAGCAGGTCGCTGACGGCCACCGTCAAGCGCGCCACACCGGTGGCGCCGTTGGCATGCTGGCGCACTTCGCCCTCGGGCACGCGCAGCTTGCGCGGGGTGATGTCGCCGCAGAGGAAGGGCAGGTCATGCGTGTGCGGGCGGCCGGTCTGCCATTGCAGTTTTTCGCCATCGGGGCGCAGGCGGCCGCCATCGAGCGGGCCTTGCAGCTCCAGGCCGCGCGCCTTGGCCGCAGCAATCACCTCGGCGGTGCTGGGCGGCAGCAGTGCAAAGTCGATGATGCCTTCGCCATGCTGGTCGAGCAGCTGCCACCAGCGGTCCTGCGGCGCCGGGCTGCGCCAGGCGATCAGCTCGAAATAGGCGCCATCCTCAAACACCACCAGCGCATTGTGGGTGGGGCGGCCAGGGTGTTCGCCGCCGCGCACGACTGTAAAGCCCAGTGCAGCGTAGTCGTCAATGGTTTTGTCGAGGTCGTGGACCGCGATCACGATGTGGTCAAGTGTCAGTGCCATGAGATAGTTCCGTAAAAAAGGGGGAGGGACGGGTGTCAGGCCGCTTGCTTCTGCGTCTGGGCCAGCGAATTGCTGTGCTCGACGCTTGCGCGGATGGTCTGCGGCTGGCGCAGCAGGTTCAGGATCGGGCAGGTGCGCTCCACGGCGGCAAACAGCGCATCGATGTCGGCGCGCGGCGCGGGCGAATCGATATGCACGGTGTAGGCAATGTCATGGGGCCAGACGGGCGTGGCCTCGTGGCCGGGCTTGCCGGCGCGCGGGTCGATCACGCCGCTCACCTCCACGTCCAGGCTGGTCAGCGGTATCTGTTGGGCGGCGGCCTGGATCAGAAAGATATGGGTGACGCAGCTGCCCAGCACACCCAGCTGCAGCTCGGGCGAGCTGGGGCCCAGGTTGTAGCCGGCAAAGCTCGGCGGGCTGTCGCTGATGACCTGGTGCTCGCGGATACGGATGCGGCGCACGCCGCTGCGCCCTTCGGCGCTCACGCTGGCGCGCAGGTCCGTGGCCTGGGCCGTGCCGGCATCGATCTGGGCATCGCGGGCCAGTACGGCGCCGCGCTTTTCAGCCAGGTAGTCATTCAAGGTAGCAGGGCTTGCACTCATGGAGTCTCTTGGAAATGTGCTGCATCGGCGGGAGGTGATGCGTGCCTACGAACGAAAACACGTTCTCAGCCCATTGTTGGCGCGCATGCCCCGTCCGTGAACTGCGCAGATCGCATGTGCATATGCGGCCCCCGCGCATGTGCTTATGCGCAAACCCTCTATGCTGCGGCGGGCCTGGCGGCTGCAGGCTTCATCGGTTTGCGCATATCGATGCTCCGAAAAATACCTTCTCGCCGCCCGCCAAATGCCTAGCATGACACACCCAGATGGCGGCACTTTCTGCAAGGGTGCCGCTGCCCGGCGGCCGAGGTTGGCGCGCCGGTGCAGGCAAGGTTGCCCGTGGCTAGCGAGGGTGGTGCGTGGTGTTGAAAGCGAATAAATTCAAGAAATTGGCGGTATGGAGCGCGGCAGTGCTGGCGCTGGGTGGGCTGCTGTCGGCCTGCTCCAAGACCGAGAGCGTGGCCGAGGCCAAGACCGACACGGGCCCGGCCAGCGGTGGCGCGCTGGTGTACCTGGAGCAGCAGGCGCATACCAACCTCTACCCGCCAGCGGGCGGTTTCTACCCGAACGGCGGCGTGCTCAACCAGATCACCGACAAGCTCACCTACCAGGACCCCAAGACGCTGGAGATCCAGCCTTGGATTGCCAAGAGCTGGACCATCAACGACAGCGCCACCGAGTTCACATTCGAGCTGCGCCCGGGCGTGACTTTCTCCGACGGCACGCCGCTGGATGCGGCAGCCGTGGCCAAGAACTTTGACACCTATGGGCGCGGCAACAAGGCACTCAAGCTGCCGGTGTCCGAAGTCATCAACAACTACGAGCGCAGCGAGGTGCTGGGCCCGCTGACGGTGAAGTTCTACTTCAGCAAGCCCTCACCGGGCTTCCTCCAAGGTACCTCGGTGATCGGCTCGGGCCTGGTGGCTTTGCAGACCTTGGAGCGCCCGTTTGATGAGCTGGGCGATGCCACCAAGATCATCGGTTCGGGCCCATTTGTGGTGGCCAGCGAGACCCTGGGCAAGGAGCTGGTGCTGTCGGCCCGCAAGGACTACAACTGGGGCCCGGCGCAGCTGGCGCACCAGGGCCGCGCGCGCCTGGATGAAGTGCGCTTTATCGTCACCCCGGAGGACAGCGTGCGCATTGGCGCGCTGCTGTCGGGCCAGGCTGGTGTGATCCGCCAGGTGCAGGCCTATGACGAAAAGCGGGTGGAAGAGCAAAAGTTCGTCATCTATGCACCGTCCACAAGGGGCGTGAACAACAGCATTGTTTTCCGGCCCGACAACGCGCTGGTCGCCGATCTGAAAGTGCGCCAGGCGCTGCTGCATGCCACCAATACCCAGGAGGTCGTGCAGACGCTGTTCTCGCACAACTACCCGCAGGCCACCTCGGTGATTGCGTCCAGCGCGCTGGGCTATGTCAACCTGGCCAGCAAGCTGGCCTATGACCCGCAAAAGGCGCAGCAGCTGCTGGAGAGCGCAGGCTGGACACCGGGGCCGGACGGCATCCGCCAAAAGGACGGCCGCGCGCTGGCGCTGGCCGCCTATGACTCGCTGCCCCAGCCACAGAACAAGGAAACCCTGCAACTGGTGGCCCAGCAGTGGGCCAAGGTGGGGGTCAAGCTGCAGGTGCTCAGCGGTGATGCTGGCGTGCGCATCGTCGACAACCTCGATCCGGAGAAAACCCCGGTGGCGACCGGCATGGTGGGCCGCGCCGATCCCGATGTGATCAAGAGCAACTACTACCCGACCAACCGCAACGTGCTGTTGCAGCAGGGAGGCGTGAGCCAGAAGGTCAAGGGCTTTGTCGATCCGCAGCTCAATGGCCTGCTGGAGGCGATTGCCGCGCAGACCGATGCCCAGAAGCGCCTGGCGCTGACGGCCGAGGTGCAGAACTACCTGATCGACCAGGCCTATGTGATCCCCATTTTTGAAGAGCCGCAGGCCTTTGCCGCTGCCCCCTGGGTGCGCGATGTGGGGTTTGAAGCCGTGGGGCGCCCGAGCTTCTACAGCACCTGGCTGGCCAAGCGCTAAGGCGCAGTACCGCTGAGCGGCAAGGAGTTCTCCGATGTCCTTCTATCCCTATCTGGCCCGGCGCAGTGCCCAGGCGCTGCTGGTGCTGTGGGCGGCGTTCACCGCGTCCTTCGTGCTGCTGCAGCTGTTGCCCGGCGATGCGCTGCTGATCAAGTTCCTCAGCCCCGAGCTGGGCCTGGGCCCGCAGGAGGTGGCTGACATCCGCGCCGCCTATGGTGCGGACCAGCCCGTGTGGCAGCAGTACTGGCACAGCCTGACGGGCTTTGTCAGCGGCAACTTTGGCTATTCGCTGCAGGCCGGCGTGCCGGTCAGCCAGGGGCTGGCCACCAGCCTGCCGCCCACCTTGCGGCTGGCCGGCCTGGGCTTTGCGCTGGCGGTGGTGTTGGCCCTGGTCCTGGCACTGCTGGCCCAGCTGGCGCCCTGGCGCTGGCTGCGCGGCGCGCTCTATGCGCTGCCCTCGGTGTTTGTGTCGGTGCCCGTGTTCTGGCTGGGCATTGTGCTGATCCAGCTGGTGTCGTTCCGCCTGGGCTGGATCCCCGTGATCAACCCCGGCAAATGGCAGGGCCTGGTGCTGCCGACGCTGACCTTGGCGATACCGATAGCGGCGCCACTGGCGCAGATCCTGCTGCGCAATGTGGACGAGGTGCTGACCCAGCCCTTTGTGGCCGTGGCACGCGCCAAGGGCGCCCCGCGCCTGTGGCTGCTGCTGCGCCATGTGGCCGGCAATGCTGCGCTGCCGATGCTGACGATGGCCGGCGTGCTGTTTGGCGAGTTGCTGGGCGGCGCCGTGGTGACCGAGGCCGTTTTTGGCCTCAATGGCCTGGGCAGCCTGACCCAGCAGGCCGTCGGCAACCAGGACAGCGCCGTGCTGCAGGCGGTCGTGGTCATCTCGGCCACCGCCTTTGTGCTGATCAATCTTGCGGTGGACCTGCTCTACCCGCTGTTCGACCCGCGTTTGCGCAACCGTTTGGGAGTTTGACCATGTCTGCAAGCACTTCATCACCCGCCGGCCTGGCGGCCTTGGCCGCCGAGCCGGCCCTGCTGGGCGCAGCCCGTGGCACGGCCAGCGCTGCGGTGCAGGCTGCGCCGCAGCGGTTGGCCGCGCCAGGCCTGCCTGCCATCTTCTCTGCCGCTTTGCGGCGCCTGCGCGCTGCGCCGTTGGGCCTGTTGCTGGCCTGGGGCGTGTTGGCGCTGGTGGCCCTGTGGGCCATCGCGCCGGGCTGGTTCACCAGCTACAACCCGGTGCTGGGCACCGCCGGCCAGCAGCTGCAGGCGCCCAGCGCCGCGCACTGGCTGGGGACGGATGCGCTGGGCCGTGACAGCTATGCGCGCCTGGTCTACGGCGCCGTGCATTCGCTCAGCGGCGCCTTTGTCGCGGTGAGCGTGGGCCTGGTGCTGGGCACCCTGCTGGGCCTGGTCGCCGGCGCAGCGGGCGGCTGGGTGGAGGACGCGGTGATGCGCTTCGTTGATGTGCTGCTGTCCGTGCCCTCGTTGCTGCTGTCGCTGTCGGTGATCATCATCCTGGGCTTTGGCACGGTGAATGCGGCGCTGGCCGTCGGGATTGTCTCGGTGGCCAGCTTTGCGCGCCTGGTGCGATCGGAAGTGGTGCGGGTGCGCCGCTCTGACTATGTGGAAGCGGCACTGGGCAGTGGCGGGCGCTTTGCGGCCGTGCTCTGGCGCCATGTGCTGCCCAATTCGCTGACCTCGGTGATCGCGCTGGCCGCCTTGCAGTTTGGCTCGGCCATTCTGGCGATCTCCACCCTGGGCTTTCTGGGCTATGGCGCGCCGCCGCCCACACCCGAATGGGGCCTGCTGATTGCCGAAGGCCGCAACTACATCTCCACCGCCTGGTGGCTGACGGCCGCGCCCGGCCTGCTGGTCGCAGCCGTGGTGCTGGCGGCCAACCATATCAGCGCCGACCTGACCCGGAGGCGCGCATGACGGACAGCACCATTCCTGTACTGCAGGTTGAGAACCTGTCGATCGCCTACCACGACGGCCAGGCCGAGCAGCGCACCGTGCACGAGGTCTCGTTCTCCATCGCCGCCGGCGAGGTGCTGGCCCTGGTCGGCGAATCCGGCTCGGGCAAGACAACCACCGCGCAATCCATCATCGGCCTGCTGGCCGACAACGGCCGGGTACAGGCCGGCAGCATCCGCATCAACGGCACCGACGTGGCGGGCTGGTCGCAGCGCCAGCTGCAGGCGCTGCGCGGCAAGGTGGTCAGCCTGATTCCGCAGGACCCAACCACCTCGCTGAACCCGGTGCGCACCGTGGGTGACCAGGTCGGCGAGATGCTGCGTCTGCATGGCTGGCGCGACAAACAGCAGATTGCCCAGCGTGTGCTGGAGCTGCTGCAGAAAGTGGGGCTGTCGCAGCCCGAGCTGCGCGCGCGCCAGTATCCGCATGAGCTCTCGGGCGGCATGAAGCAGCGCGTGCTGATCGCCATCGCGATTGCGCTGCAGCCTGCACTGATCATTGCCGATGAGCCCACCAGCGCGCTCGATGTGACGGTGCAGCGCCGCATTCTGGATCTGATTGACGACCTGCGCCGCGAGTTTGGCACCGCCGTGCTGCTGGTGACGCATGATCTGGGCGTGGCCGCTGACCGTGCCAACCGCCTGGTGGTTCTGCAAGCGGGCCGCATCCAGGAGCAGGGGACCACCGCCGATGTGCTGCGCAACCCGCAAAGCCGCTACACGCGCCAGTTGCTGGCCGATGCTCCATCGCTGGGCACGGCGCCGGCGCGGGCGCCAAGGGCGCTGGATGCGGAGCCGGCCATTGTGGTGCGCGATCTCGTGCATGACTTTGCGGTGGCGGGCCAGCGCGGCCTGTTCCGCGCGGTCGATGGCATCTCGTTCGAGGTGCCACGGGGCAGCACGCATGCCATCGTGGGCGAGTCCGGCTCGGGCAAGACCACGACCATCCGCGACGTGGTGGGCTTTGGCAAGCCGACGGCCGGCAGCATCACGGTGGAAGGCATTGATGTGACGGCCTTGCGCGGCGAGGCCTTGCGCCAGTTCCGCAAAACCGTGCAGCTGGTCTACCAGAACCCGTTCAGCTCACTCGATCCGCGCCAGAGCATCTACGCGATCATCGAAGAGCCGCTGCTGAACTTTGAGCGCCTGCCACCTGCCGAGCGCGAGCGCCGTGTGCACGACATGCTGGCCCGCGTAGGCCTGCCGCCCGCAGTGCTGACGCGCCGGCCGCGTGCGCTTTCGGGCGGCCAACGCCAGCGCGTGGCCATTGCCCGGGCGCTGATCCTGCAGCCGCGTGTGCTGGTGCTGGACGAGGCCGTGTCCGCCCTCGATGTGACCGTGCAGGCGCAGATTCTGGCGCTGCTCGACCAGCTGCAGCGCGAGTTGCAACTGACCTATCTCTTTATCTCGCACGACCTGGCCGTGGTGCGCCAGATTGCCGACACCGTCTCGGTGCTGCAGGGCGGCCGCCAGGTTGATGCCGGGCCGGTGGACGAGGTGTTCTCGCGCCCCGGCAGTGCCTATACGCGCGAGCTGATCGCCGCCATTCCCGGAAAAAAGCATGCCTATGAACCAGAGCCTCTCCCCGCACTCGCTGCCTAGAAAACGCCTGGGCTTTTTCAGCCGCCTGCTGGACCAGGCCAGCGCCGCCGAGCGCTACCGCCTGGTGAGCGAGCAGATCCAGCATGCCGAGGCCCATGGCTTTGACACGGCCTGGGTGGCGCAACACCACTTTCATGAAGCCGAAGGCGGCCTGCCTGCACCGCTGGTGTTTTTGAGCCATGTGGCGGCGCGCACCCAGCGCATCCGCCTGGGCACCGGCATTGTCACCTTGCCGATGGAGAACCCGATCCGGGTTGCCGAAGACGCGGTGGTGCTGGATCTGCTCTCGGGTGGCCGGCTGGAGTTTGGCGTGGGCACCGGTGGCACGCCCGAATCCTTTACCGCCTTTGGCCTGCGCAGCGACGACCGTGCCCGCATCTATGCGCAGCACCTGGCCGTGCTGCGCAATGCCTGGGCGGGGCTGCCGCTGCCAGGCGGCGATCGCCTCTACCCGGCCGGGCCGCAGCTGTTGTCGCGCATCTGGCAGGCCACGTTCTCGGCCGCTGGGGCCGAGCGCGCCGGCCTGGCTGGCGACGGGCTGATGCTGTCGCGCACCCAGCCGCGCAGCGCCGAGGCGCCGGGTGCCAGCCTGGCCGACATCCAGAACCCCTTGATCGACACCTACCTGGCGGCGTTGCCGGCTGGCACGGCGCCGCGCATCCTGGGGTCGCGCACCTTGTTTGTGGCCGAAGACCGCCAGCGTGCGTTGCAGCTGGCCGACGTGGGCCTGCGCCGCAGCCTGGCGCGTGCCGCCGCTGCGAACCCGGGTGGCCCGGCCAGCCAATGGGGGCCGGATGCACCGCTGGCGCAGCTGCTGGCCGCCTACGACGTGCATGTGGGTACGCCCGATGAGGTGATTGCCTCGCTGCGTGCCGATACCGCGCTGGCGCGGGTGACCGACATCTCCTTCCAGGTGCATTCGATCGACCCGCCGCATGCCGACATCCTGCGCTCGATCGCGCTGACCGCGCAGTATGTGGCGCCGGCGCTGGGCTGGTGGCGCGATGACGCGCCGGTGCCGCCCGCAACCGCCTCTGCCCCTGTGCTCGCACCGGCGCTGGCCTGATTTTTTTGGAGTGATGCACTGATGACTTCTGCATGGAACCCATCGGAGACCGATGATGTGATTGACCAGCTCGCCGGCATACAGCCGGGCAGCCACCTGGACGCCGTGCGCCGCCACCGCCTGCAGGCGCGTGAGCAGGCCCAGCAAAGCTTTCTGGCGCTGTTGGCACCCCGCGCGCCGCTCAGCAGCCAGTGGCCGCTGAACGAGCGCCTGGCCGTTGCCGCCTTTGTGGCCGCGCTGCACCAGCAGCCGCAGGTGCAGCGCTTTTACCGCGATGCATTGGCCGCCCAGGCCAGCCTGGCGCTGGGCAAAGCCATTGATGCCGAAGTGGCGCTGGGCCTGGCCCGTGGGCCTTATGGCCAGTACCCGCAAGGCCCTTTGAGCGCCGAAGACCAGGCCGGCCCGGTCTACGCGGTGGCCGCGCAGAGCCGTGCCGTGCTGGGCGAGCGCCTGTCGGCCGGCCTGGCGCATGCGCATCTGCTGGCCTTCCACCCCCGTGATGCCCAGCCCGCGCATCTGCAGGCCTTGCTGGATGCGGGCTGGGGCGAGACGGACATCGTGGTGCTGTCGCAGCTGGTGTCCTTTCTGGCCTTTCAGATCCGCGTGGTGGCGGGGCTGCGCTTGCTGCAAGCCCATCCCACTCCATCCACCGCTGCCCAACAACCCACCGCTGAAGAGAGCGCTGCATGAGCAATCACACCCTGGACTACCCAGCCAGCACCGCGCCCTCGGTCTTCACCCTGGCCCAGCTGGACTGGCTGCCCTGGATAGAGCCGCTGCCGGAGGCGGAGCTGACCCCCAGGCATTTTGACGGTCTGGTGGACGCGTCACGCGCCAAGTCGCCGTACTTTCGGCTGCTGGCCCGCGACCCCGACACCCTGGGCGCGCGCACCCGCACCGACAAGGACATCTTCTACAACCCCGACGGTGGCCTGCCCCGCGCCGAGCGCGAGCTGGCCGCTGCGGCCACATCGCGCCTCAACGGCTGCATTTACTGCGCCTCGGTGCATGCACGCTTTGCCTCGCATTTCTCGCGCCGCGAAGAGGATGTGCAAAAGCTGCTGGACCTAGGGGTGCAGGCCGATCTGGGCCCACGCTGGAACGCGATCGTTGCCGCCTCGGTCGCGTTGACCGAGACCCCTCTGGCACTGGATGCCGGCCATATCGACGGCTTGCGCCAGGCCGGGCTGGACGACTATGCGATTGCCGATGCGCTGCAAGGCGCGGCCTTCTTCAACTGGGCCAACCGGCTGATGCTGAGCCTGGGCGAGCCGGCGCTGGAGACTGCGCAGGCCTGAGCGGGCCAAGCCCTGGGCGCCGGCCCCCAGGGTTTTTGGGGGTGGGGCCTCTGCCGGGCCGCCGCAGAAAAAGCGGATACTTTGGCGCTGTATCCCCAACCGCCCACGGCCTCCATGCTCTTTCTTCTGCATCTCTCGCAGCGGCTTGCCGCAGCTGCCATCGGCGTCCAGCTGGCTTGCCGGGGGCCCGGTATGAAAGCCCTGCAGTTATTGCGCGCCTGGCTGGGGCTGCTGGCATGCAGCCTCGGCGTGGCCAGCGCCCAGGCTGCGCGGCCGGCCTACCAGGATCTGTATGCCCACCCGGAGCGCGCCATGCCGATGCAGCCGCACTGGCAACTGCAGCCGGTGTCCTCGTCTGCGCCACCCTGGGCCGAGATTTTCATGTTCCAGATCGGCGCTGATCCCCGCCACATGGATCGCCTGCGTTGGCTGAGCCTGAACCCGGACCCTAACACGGGACTGGCGCCCGCCTTGTTCGATGCCTTGGAGGGGCACACGCTTTTTCTGGCGCCGTCCGCACGCAGCTTCTGTGATGGCCGCTGGCAGGTGGTGCGGGTGGACTCCCACAACAACTCCAAGGTGAACAACGTGCTGCAGCCCGCTACCAAGGTCTGGCTGGTGCAGCACAAGCCCAATGGCCGGCGAGAAGCAACCACCGCCTATGGGCACCTGGATGCGCAAGGCCATTGGGCCGTGCCACCGGTTACCTGCGATGGCGGCACCACGAACGGGGTGTACTCCCCCGATGCGGTCGCCTACCTGGTGCCGGGTGACGCCCAGCCCTTGCCGTCGGCGCTGCGCTTGGACCTGGTGTATGCGCAGCCGGGCCTGCGCGATGCCGGAGGCCGCTGGCTGGCGCCGGTGCCGCCCCGCGATATCACGACTGCACAGTGGATGGACTACAAAAAGCAGATCGTGACACCGGGCTCGCTGGGCGCTGGTCTGATTGACCCGCTGGGGCGCATGGTGATTCCGTTCACCTTTGGCCACCTGCCCGATGCGACGGCGCAGCGCCGCATCCAGCTGTGCAGCAATGCCGGGCTGCGGCTGCAGCGGGACGCCGGCACGCCCCGGGTATGCCGCTGGCAGCGCCTGCAGCGCAGACAGGGTGGCGAGGCGCTGCGGCCCGTCCAGGACGCGGCGACCGGACGCTGGGGCTACCAAAATGCAAAAGGCCAGTGGGTGATTGCGCCGCAGTTCCACGAGGCGCGCCGGTTTCGCCATGGCTACGCGGTGGTGTCGGCATTGTTTGCCGAGGACTGGCGGCCGCCCGGCTGGCAGGACGAGTGGCCGATGGTCCGGCAGTACTGGCGCATGGGCCGCTACTGGGTGGCCGAGGCGCTGGTGCGCAATCCATCGACCGCCGGCCAATGGGCCATCCGCTATGGCCTGATGAACGATGCCGGCCAGTGGCTGGCACCGCAGGCGCAGCTGCCGCTGCAGATCACCGTGCCATCGCCCGCCGGTGGCCGCAATGCCTACTTTGCCCAGATATTGGCGACGCAGTTGCCAGCGCTGCTGGGCCGCCAGGTGGAGGTCAGGCATCTGCCCGATGCCAGCGTGGCCGACTACGAGCGCCTGGCCGCCGACGGTGGCGACCGCCAGCTGCTGTTCACGGCCATGACCCTGCCGCGTGGCGGCATCCCCGGCTTGCACCAAGGGCCGCCTATCGATACCGCGCTGCGATCGCTGCTGCCGGTGACTGTGTTCGCATCGCAGCCCTGGGTGCTGGCTATGGACAGTACACAGTCCGATGCGCTGGGCATTGCCAGCACCGATGCGCTGCTGGCCTATGCGCGCGCCCACCCGGGCCAGCTGCGTGTGGGCAACGGAGAGGATGGCTGGATCGGCCAACTGGCGTTGGCCGAGCTGCTGGCGCGCAGCGGCGTTGACATGGAGCGCGTGGTCTTCCCCGGCATATACCCCGATTCCGATGTGCTGACCCAGGCGCATGCGGTGGAGCTGGTGCTGGCGCCGGTGAACGGCGTTGCGACTGCCGTGCGGCGTGGCCAGCTGCGGGTGCTGGGTACGACCGCCGACCCGGCCTATCCGCAAAGCCTGGATGGCGTTACCTGGCCAACGCTGGGTTCCAGTGCGTCGCTGGCGGGCTTGGCGGTCTATGACCACTTCATCCTCTGGGCCGCTGCCAACTCCGACCCCGCTACCAACCGCGAACTGCAGCAGGCCGTGGCCCAGCTGCTGGCCAAGCCCGAGGTGCAGCAGCAGTTGCAGGGCATCCAGGCCTTGGCCGGTGGCGGCTCGCCCGAGAGCCTGCTGGCGCTGGAGGCGCAGATGCGCGAGCAATGGCTGCGCTGCTGTGGGAAGCACCTGCGCTCGGTCAAATAAGCCTATAAGGCAGTTGCGTTAGACTGCAGCATCCTCGCGCGGGGCCTGCCCGCGCTCCCACCATGACTTTTTGCCGGTCCGGCAACTGACCATGCGACGGATGCTTTCCATGCCCGCCCTCTGGTGGCCCGGCAATGGCTGCCATTGCGTTCATGTCAAAGCGGCCGCCGGCCTTGCAACATGCGCACCACCCCATACCCTTTGCTGACCGAGAGCGCGCTCGCCGACATCGCGCAGCGCGCCCATGCACTGGATACCCAGGCCGAGCTGGCCAGCACCGTGCTGCCGATGCTGGCCCACCACGACCTGCTGCGTACCGGCCTGCCGGTTGCGCAAGGCGGCCATGGCGGTGATGTGCGCGATGCCATTGCCGCGATCACCGAAGTGGCCAGCCTGTCGCTGACCAGCGCCTTTGTGTTCTGGAGCCAGCGCGCCTTTATCCACTACCTGCAGGCCAGCGGCCATGAGGCCGCGCGCGAGCGCTGGTGGGATGCCTTGCTGCGCGGCGATATCGCGGGCGCAGTGGGCCTCTCCAATGTGATCAAGTTTCTGTCGCGCATCGAGGCCTTGCAGGTGCAGGCCAAGCCAGTGGCGCAGGGCTGGTGCCTGGATGGCCTGCTGCCCTGGGTATCCAACGTGCGCAGCCAGGGCTTCGTGGTGGCTGCTGCGGTGCAGCCCGAAGGTGGTGGCCTGCCGATGGTGATGGCGCTGGAGAGCGGGCTGCCAGGCCTTGTGCGCTCGCCCGATCTGGACCTGCTGGGCATGCGTGCCAGCAACACCGCTGCGCTGCAGCTGAACCAGGTGGCAGTGCCCGCCCAGGCGCTGCTGGCCCAGGCCGGGCCGCCGTATCTCAAAGCCGCGCGGCCCGGGTTTTTGGGCATGCAGTGTGCGTTGTCGATTGGCTTGGCGCGGGCAGCGTTGCAGGCTGCCGCCCAGGATGGCGGCGCGCGTGGCCCCTTGCACAGCCGCGTGGCCGAGGCGCAGAAGACGCTGGGCCAGGTGGAGGCCGCGCTGTTGGACGGTGTGCTGGATGACCGCTGGGTCGCCGATGTCAGCCCGCTGTTTGCGCTGCGCATGCGCCTGGCGGGCATCGTGCAGGACGCCTTGCAGCTGGAGCTGCAGGCCACCGGAGGCCGCGCCTACCTGCAGGACCAGCAGCCCGACTTTGGCCGCCGCTGGCGCGAGTCGGCCTTTATCCCGGTCGTCACGCCCAGTCTGACCCAGCTGGAAGGCGAGCTGGCCCAGCATGCCCCGCAGGTGGCGGCATGACGGCAATCCTTGCATCCCGCCAAGCCCTGCAGGGCCGGGGCCTGGCCTATGGCTACCGGGCGGGCCAGCCGGTGTTTGCCGGCATCGACATCGATATCGACAGCCAGGAGATTGTGGCGCTGCTGGGCGGCAGTGGCTGCGGCAAATCGACCTTGCTGCGCACCCTGGCAGGCTTGCAGCCGCCCGATGCGGGCACGCTGCAGTTTCTGGATGCGCCTTTGCGCGCGCCGCACCCGCGTGCGGCCGTGGTGTTCCAGCAGGCCAGCCTGCTGCCCTGGCTGAATGTGCAGGACAACGTGGCCTTTGGCCTGGACTTCAAGCACCAGCCCAAGGCCACGCAGCAGGCAATTGCACAGCGCGTGCAGGCCAGCATGGAGGCGGTGGGCTTGAAGGGCAAGGAGCGGCTGTTTCCGGCGCAGCTCTCGGGCGGCATGGCCCAGCGTGCGGCGCTGGCCCGGGCGCTGGCGCGCGAGCCGCGCCTGCTGCTGGCCGACGAGCCTTTCTCGGCGCTGGATGTGCTGACCCGCAGCGATATGCAGGCGCTGCTGGTCGAGGTGGTGCACCGCTGGCATACCGCTGCCCTGCTGGTCACCCACGATATTGACGAGGCGCTGCTGGTGGCAGACCGGGTGCTGTTGATGGGCAGCACGCCCGATGTTCAGGCCGGTGCCGGCCGCATCGTGCAGAGCTGGCGCATTGACATCGCCCACCCCCGGCGCATGGACGACGGACGCATCGCCGCGATGCGGCTGGAGATTTTGCATGCGCTGCAAAGCCTGCGCGGCCAGGCCGCTGCCGTTTGACGCGTTGACAGACACCCCTAGATAACCCCGAAGAGAGAGAACCATGACCTACCAGCACATCTGCCCATCGAGCCACTGCGACTGCGGCATCAGCCGCCGCGACTGGCTGCGCATTGCCGCCATCAGCGGTGTGGCGGCCAGCCCCTTGCTGCGCGCGGGCGATGCGCTGGCGCAAAAATTCAAGGGCGACGATGTGCCCGTGCGCATTGGCTACCTGGCGATTACCGATGCGACCCCCTTCTTTGTGGCGCACAGCCGCAAGCTGTTTGAGGCCGAAGGCCTGCAGGCAGAAAAGCCCCGCCTGTTCCGCAGCTGGGCACAGCTGATCGAGGCCTTTATCGCCGGCCAGGTGAATGTGGTGCACCTGCTGTCGCCCACCACCTTGTCGGTGCGCTATGGCTCCAAGTTTGGTGCCAAGGTCGTGGCCTGGAACCATATGAGCGGCTCGGCCATCACCGTCGCCCCCAACATCAACAGCGTGGCCGATCTGGCCGGCACGACGTTTGCGATTCCGTTCTGGTACTCGATCCACAACATCCTCATCCAGCAGGTGCTGCGCAAGAACGGGCTCACGCCGGTCAGCAAGCCCAAGGGCACGGCGCTGGGCGCCAAGGAGGTGAACCTGGTGATCGTGCCGCCGGCCGAGATGGTGGCGGCGTTGGCCTCCAAATCGGTCTCGGGCTTTATCGTGGCCGACCCGTTCAATGCCGTGGCCGAGACCATGGGCGTGGGCAAGGTGGCGCGCTTCCTGGGCGATATCTGGAAGGACCATGCCTGCTGCCTGGTGACCCTGTCCGAGCGCGACATTGCCGAGCGCCCCGAATGGGCGCAGCGCGTGACCACGGCCATCGTCAAGGCGCAGCTGTGGACGCGTGAGCATATGGGCGAGACGGCCGAGCTGATGTCCAAGGACGGCGCCAACAAGTACACGCCGCACCCGCTGCCGGTGCTGCAAAAGGTGTTTGACCTGAAGGACTTCGAGCAGTACCGCGCCAAGGGCGTGCTGCAGCACCCCGCATGGAACCAGCGCCGCATCGACTTCCAGCCCTATCCCTTCCCCAGCTACACGCAGGAGCTGGTCAAGGCCATGCAGGGCACCCTGATGGAAGGCAATGTGGACTTCATCCGCGAACTGGACCCGGCCTTTGCCGCCAAGGACCTGGTCGATGACCGCTTCGTCAAGCAGGCACTCAGCCAGGTGGGCGGGCTGAAGGCCTTTGGCCATGCGGAGGACTTCAGCCGCAAGGAAGTGATCGCCGCATGATGCAGGGAGGGAAACGCTGGGCGGCGCGCCTGGCCTGGCCGCTGCTGGGCATGGCCATCACGTTGGCGCTGTGGGCCCTGGCGGCCCGGCATATCTCCGATGTGGAGGCGATCCGCTCGGCCTTTGCGCCGCAGGCCGGGCTCAAGGCCCTGGCGCAGTTGCTGGGCAGTGGCGAGCTGTGGCCGCATATCCGCATGAGCCTGGAGCGCATTGCGATTGCACTGGCCTTGGCCTTGGCGATCGGTGTACCGCTGGGGCTGTGCCTGGGCCTGTCGCCACTGTTTGCGCGCATCAGCGGGCCGACGTTTCAGTTTCTGCGCATGGTCTCGCCGCTGTCCTGGATGCCGCTGGCGGTGATGGCGCTGGGCGTGGGCGAGGCACCGGTGATCTTCCTGCTGGGCTTTGCCACGGTCTGGCCGATCATGCTGAACACCGCAGCCGGCGTGGCGGCGCTGGACCCGGCCTGGATGCGGCTGGCCCACAGCCTGTCGGCCACGCGCTGGGAGACCATTGCCCGTGTGGTCCTGCCCGGCTGCATCAGCCATATCCTCACCGGCTTTCGGCTGGCGGTGGGCATTGGCTGGATCGTGCTGGTGCCCGCCGAGATGCTGGGCGTCTCCAGCGGCATGGGCTATTTTGTGCTGGACACGCGCGACCGCCTGGCCTATGACGAGCTGATGGCCGGCATCGTCGTCATCGGCTGCCTGGGCTTTGTGCTGGACTGGCTGGCCCGGGCCATCAGCAGCCGCTGGATGCAGCGCGGCCAGCGGGGCTAGGCCACCGCCCGCAGCCAGGCCAGCAATGCAGCCTGCACCGTGCCAGCCAACACTGGCTGGGGGGAGAGCAGGCAGTACTGCGAGCCATCCTCGACAAAGTCCAGCGGCGCTACGAGCAGGCCGTTGGCGATATCGTCCTGCACCAAATGCCAGGGGCCGATGGCGACACCCAGGCCGGCAACTGCCGCTTGCAGGCTGAAGTAGAAATGCTCAAAGCTTTGCCCGCTGGCGAGCGGCAGCGCCTGGCCGCTGGCCCGGGCCCAGTCCTGCCAGGCGCCGGGCCGGGTGCGGCTGTGCAGTGGCAGGGCCTGGGCCTGGAGTGCCGCGCTGCGCTTGCCCGTTCGGAACCAGGCCCTTTGCTGGTCTGGCCGGCAGACCGGGCCGATGCGCTCGGCAAACAGCGGCTCGACATGGCAGCCTGCAGGCCAGGCAAAGTCGTCGCGGCGAATGGCCAGGTCGATACCGCTGGCAAAGGAGAAGGGCCCGCCGCCGGCAACCAGGTGCAGATTCAGGCCCGGATGGCGTGCCTGAAAATCCGGCCAGCGCGGAATCAGCCAGCGCATCAGCAAGGTGGGCTCGCAGGACAGCACCCAGCGCTGCTGCTGGCGCGCACGGGCACGCAGATCGGCAACACCCTGGCGCATCAGATCCAGCCCCTGGCTGACGGCCTGGGCCAGCGCCCGGCCCTCGTCGGTCAGAAACACCCGCCGGCTGCGCCGCTCGAACAGCGCCAGGCCCAGGTCGTCTTCCAGCAGGCGCACCGCTCGGCTGACGGCCCCATGGGTCAGGTGCAACTCATCGGCGGCGCGGCTGAAGTTCTCAAGCCGGGCCGCCGCTTCATAGCAGCGCAGTGCCAGCAGCGAAGGCAGGCGGCTGTCGGTGGATGGTGAGTCAGGCTCACCATGGCTGTCAGAAATCATCGTTTTTCATCGCGCACCATTGCAGGCACCATGCGGGCTGTTTTTGCTATTGCAGAGGATACGCCATGACCGAATTGTTAGCCGTTATCACCATCACCTTGCTGGCGGTCATCAGCCCGGGGCCCGATTTTGCGATGGTGACGCGCAACAGCCTGCTGCTATCGCGGCGCGCAGGCGTGCTCACGGCTTTGGGCATTGGCCTGGGGGTGCTGGTCCATGTGGCCTACACCTTGCTGGGTCTGGGGCTGCTGATCCAGCAGTCGCTGTGGCTGTTCAATGTGATCAAGCTGGCGGGCGCCGCTTACCTGGTCTACCTGGGGCTGAAGATGCTGCGTTCCCAGCCGGTGGGCGACGCGCCCGAGGCCGCAGCAGCGCCCTTGTCGGATAGGGCGGCGCTGCGCACGGGGTTTCTGACCAATGCGTTGAATCCCAAGACCACCGTCTTTATGGTCAGCCTGTTCTTGCAGGTGGTGCAGCCCCAGACGCCGTTGGCCGTGCAGCTGGGTTATGGCGCCTTTATCTCGCTGGCGCATATCGCCTGGTTCAGCCTGGTGGCCCTGTGCTTTTCAGCCGGCGCAGTGCGCGGCCGGCTGCTGGCGGCACGGCATTGGATTGACAGGGCCTTTGGCGGGCTGCTGGTCGGATTTGGCGTGCTGCTGGCGCTGTCGCGCGGTTCGCGTTAGGCCAATGTTGGCCAGTTGTTTGCAATTAATTACATTCGGATTCTTCAAATCCCGGCCCGCTTCTTGACTTTGCTCAATCAAGGCTTACATTCTAAAATCATTAACTGAATCGATTAAAAAGTCTTCTTCGAAAGGAGTTGGGTATGCAAAACCAGCCCTCATTTCCGATGCTGACCATGCCAACCCGCCCGTTGGTGGCCCATCGCGGCGAGAAAGCGAAGCGCTATGTGCCTTCGGTTTCCACCGATATCAGCAAGACTTTTGAGAAGTACCGCCGGCTGGCTGCGATGCAGCATGCCAAGCCGTTGGGCGGTTGATTCGGTTTCATGCCGTGCGCATGCCTTTCACTCCCAGTCTCACGACGTATTGCATGCGTAGCTCTTTGGGCAACGGCTTTATTACAGCGGATGCCTGCATCCGATCAGCGGCTGGCAACGCGGCGGGCGGTGTCCGCAGGCGTTGTAGCGCGAGCTTGGACGGCCCCATCTCCGGGGCTGATGTGACGCCCACTGCCGCCGCTGTCTGCCAACCCCATTGGGTCACATGGCCTGACCAGCGGGTGACCGCAGGAGCTGCACGAAGCGCCGAGCATGGGCATTCCGCTGGCGCTGATGGATGAGCACCATGCGCGTGTCACGGCCAATGGTTTGGGGCACGTCCCTTTCCACCAGCGGGGCCGGATCGGCATTGGGGGCTGACCAAGCGGGCCGCAGTGGCGCGGCTGCTTCAGTCTTGCTGCAGGTGCTGGTAGACGGACTGCGAGACGCGCATCAGCTCGGCCCGGTCGGCCCCTGCCGAGATGGCATAACCGAGCTGGTTTTCCACCCAGTAGAAGACATTGACAGGGCCTTGCTGGCCGAACTTGAACTGCACATCGTTCTGGGTGCTTACCTCGCGGCTGACATACAGGGTCAGGCGCAAACCGGCTTCGGTCTCGTACATGAACTGCGCCACCGGCCCGCTGTCACCGGGCAGCAGGCGGCCGCCGATCAGGCGGTAGCCCAGTGCGTTGAGCGGGGGCGGGCGCACCTGGGTGCCCATGCGTTTGGTCAGCCAGGTGACCAGGGCCTGCTCTTGCTCGGCGCCGATTTCCACCGGGCGCCGCACATCGGGGCTGTAGACCACATGGGCAATCGCAGCGCGCTGGGCAAAGCCGTGCAGGGCCGTGCCGCTGGCGGGCAGCAGCTGGGGCTGGGCGGATGATGGGCGGTGCGCTGCGGGCTGGCCAGCCATCGCGAGCTGGAGGGCCTTGGCATCGACCGCGCCACGGATCGACCAGGCGGCACCGGCGCTGATGACCGCCACCAGCAAGCCGGCAGCCAGGCTGCGCCAGGGCAGGATGCTCTCGGTGGGGCGCAGCGGCAGGCCCATGGGCAAGGGCTCGTCCATCACCGGTGCCAGCATGTCGCGCAGCCGCGCATTCTGCTGCTGCCAATCCTGCACACGGGCGCGTTCTTCCGGGTGCTCCTGCAGGTACTGCTCGACCTGGAGGTGGCGTGCGCTGGGCAGTTGCCGGTCCACATAGGCATGCAGATCGGCTTCGGTCATCGGGGGCATGGGACTGGCGTCCAGGGCTTTGAGGGGGGGCTTGTCCATGGTCACTTCACCCGTTGGATTCTTTGCGCTGCATGGCTGACTTTGTCCTGCGCCTTGCTCTGGCCCTGGCTGGTCATCTCGTCGCGCAGCCGGGCGCGTGCCCGCGAGAGCCGCGACATCACGGTGCCCAGCGGCACGCCGGTGATCTGCGCCACTTCCTGGTAGCTCAGCTCCTCGACGCTCACCAGCAGCAGCACCTCGCGCTGCTCGGGCGGCAGGCGCTGCAGCAGGCGGTCCAGGTCACGCACTTCCAGTGCATCGGTCTGCTGGGCCCGCTGGGGCAGCTCGGGCAGGTCGTCGCCAGCGCTGTCCTCGGGCCGGCTGCGCTGGGCGCGCAGGCGGTCGATGAAATGGTTGTGCATGATGCCGAACATCCAGGCGCGCACCTCATTGCGCTTTTGCCACATGGAAAAGCGCGACCAGGCGCGCTCCAGGGTGTCCTGCACCAGATCATCGGCCCGGTCCGGGTCCGAGACCAGCCCGCGCGCGTAGCGCCGCAGGCTGGGGATGCAGGCCACAATCTCCGCTTCGTCCTGTGCGCGCATAGGGGCTGCAGTTCGGGTCAAGGGGTGAGGAGGGGAGTCAGCTGCGGCGCCCGCTTACCTGACGACGTGCCAAACGTCCTTGAAGTTGTCGCCCGTGGCGTCGCCGGCCTTCTTGTCCGCAGTATAGGTATAGAGCGGCTTGCCCTTGTAGGCCCACTGCTTGCTGCCGTCGTCGCGGGTGATGATGCTGTAGTCGCCTTCAGGCTTGGCATCGGCTGCTGCAGGCACTGCAGGCCACAGCGTGATGCAAGGGCCGTTGCACATGCTCTTGTTGCTGCCGGCCACATCCTTGTCGAAGGTGTAGAGGGTCATGCCGCTGGCGTTGACCAGCATGCCATTGGCCATCCTGGCCACCGGCTCGGCCTGGGCCAACGGGGCCAGCAGGGCTGCCAAAGACAGGGCGACCAGGGATGCGTAAGGGGTTTGCATGGCGTACATCTTTCAAGGTTAGGTGGAGGAACACTTCTGTAGACGGATGGCATGGCGGAATTATTCCAAGGTCTTTGAAAATGGTTGTGGCTTGCGCCGGCGCAGCGTCTCATCCACGCGGCTGTGGCCTTGCATCGGTGCGAATTTCAGACAGTGCACTTTCTTAAATACTGTATATTTATACAGTTACAAGAATCCAAGCTGGCGGCTGCCCAGGGCGACTGCCTTGCTTGGCTGCCCACAAGAAGAGAGGAGTTCGCATGATTGAAGTGGCCCATGACAACCTGAGCGATGTCGGGGAAGGGGGAGAGGATGCTGCCGCGCTGCCGCAGCTGGCGGCGGCATCGGTGTTTCGGCAACTGGCGCACAAGCATGGCTTGCTGGCGCCGGGGGAAGAGGCCAGCCCGCAGATGCAGGCGTTTCTGGCCGAGCTGGCGGTGCTGACGGCGCTTTTCTGAAGCAGGGCGCTGGCTGGCCTCCCGGCCCAGCGCTTGCTTCGCAAAAACGCGCTGCGGAGCCTAGGCCAAACCCGGATTTCTCCCAAATTACATTACACGCATAATGTGTTTCAGGAGACCCGTTGTGCCCAACCTGCACCAAATAAAAAGTGAACAGACGCGTGAGCGCCTGATGGATGCCGCGCTCGAGGTGATGGAAACCAAGGGCATCGCCAGCCTGTCCATGCACGAGGTGGCCCGTATCGCGGGGATGACGACCGGGGCGGTACAGCACCATTTCTCTTCGAAGGCCGCTCTGATGCTGCAGATCATCCAGCGGCTGGTGCAGAAGATCGATACCGACGACAGCTTCTGGCCATCGCCGCGCTGGTCCATGCGGCGGCGGGCCGACCATTTTGTGCACGAGGCCTGGCACCGGCTCTATGGCCAGCCGCGCTTTGCAGTGGCCTGGGAGGCCTATCTGGCCGTGCGTGCCGACGAGGGCATCGTCGCCCATATCCGCGCCGAGCGCGAACGCATCAACACCCAGCTGCAGCAGCGCCTGTGCGGCAGCTTCCCCGAATGGGCATCCGCCCCCGGTGTGGCTGCGCGCTGTCAGCTGGTGCTGTCCTGCCTGCGCGGCCTGGGCGTGGTCGCTCCGTTCTCCAGCCCGGCGGCGATTGACCAGCAACTGCAGCAGCTGTCCCTGCTTCTTCAATCTTTTTCCAGCGAGGTGACCCCTTGATCAGAGCATCCCTTTTTGCCTGCGGCCTGGCAGCCTGGGCACTCGGCGCCGCCGCCCAGAACCCCTTGCAAGTGATCGCGCAGCAGCCGCCGGGCAGCGGCTCGGACGCCATGACCCGCGCATGGGGCGAATGCACCGGGCGGCTGATGGGGCGCCCGGTGGTGGTGCAGAACAAGCCCGGTGCCAATGGCATCCTGGCCATCAACTACCTCAAGGGCCAGCCGGCCGATGGCTCGTTTGCGATGACGATCGGCATGTCGCAGATGACGATCACGCCCTATGTGCACCTGCAGATGCCCTATGACCCGCTGAAGGACTTTGCCGGTGTGGCAATGATTGGCTCGTCCCCGCTGGTGCTGGTGGTACCGGCGGGCGCGGGCGTGACCAAGCTCGCCGATCTGGAGAAGGTCGCCAAGTCCCAGGCCGGCGGGCTGAACTTTGGCTCGCCCGGCAAGGGCAGCCCTGCGCATTTGCTGACCACGGCGCTGACCGATGCCATGCACTGGCCCGCCACCCATGTGCCTTTTGTGGGCGAGAGCGCAGGTCTGACAGCGCTGATGGGCCAGCAGATCCAGGCGATGACCCTGGTGCTGAACACGGCCGCGCCCCAGGTCAAGGCCGGCAAGCTGGTGCCGCTGGCGATTTTTGCCGGCCAGCGCTCGCCGGTGCTGCCCGATGTGCCGACCATTGCCGAGGCCGGTGGGCCGGCGGTGCTGGCGCGGCCTTCCTGGATTGCGGTGGTGGCCAAGAAGGGCACGCCGCCTGAGGTGATCAAGGCCTTGAACGATGCCACCAACCAGTGCTACAGCGACCCGGTCTATGCCAACAGCATGGACAAGATGGGCGTGACCCTGATGCGCAGCCAGCCTGCCGATGTGCTGGGCTTTGCCGAGCGCGACATCGCCGTCTGGAAGCCTTTGATCGACAAACTGGGATTGGCCACGCAATGAGTTTGGTAGAACACAGCGCAGTCGAGCTGCGCAGCCTGATCCAGAGCCGGCAGATCTCGCCGGTAGAACTGCTTCATGACTGCATCGCCCGCATGCAGGCCATCAACCCGGCAGTGAATGCGCTTTGCGCCACTGATTTTGAGCGCGCCCGCAGCGCTGCCCAGCTGGCAGAGGCGCAGGTGGGGCGGCGCAGCCAGTTGCCGCTGCTCCATGGCCTGCCCTTGGGCGTGAAGGATTTGCAGGCCACCGAAGGCCTGCTGACCACCAGCGGCAATGTGCGGCTGCGCGGCCATGTGCCCGTCAAAGACAATTCCTTCGTGGCCCGGCTGCGCGGCCAGGGCGCAATCATCACGGCCAAGACCAATACGCCCGACATGGGTGCGGGTGCCAACAGCCGCAACCCGGTCTGGGGCGCTACGGGCAACCCCTTCAACCCGGATCTGAATGCCGGGGGCTCCTCGGGCGGCTCGGCGGCAGCGCTGGCGACCGATATGTTTCCGCTCTGCACCGGTTCGGACACAGGTGGCTCGCTGCGCATTCCGGCGGCGCTCTGCGGCGTGGTGGGCTTGCGCCCTTCACCGGGCTTGATTGCCAATGACGACAGGCCGCTGGGCTGGTCGGCCATCTCGGTGCTGGGCCCCATGGGCCGGGATGTGGCCGATACCGCGCTGATGATGCAGGCCAGCATGGGCCCGCACCCGATGGACCCGCTGAGCATGGGCGTGAGCCATGCCCCTGTCTGGCCCGTGCCGGAGATGGACCTGCGCGGCCTGCGCGTGGCCTACACCGAAGACTTTGGCACCTGCGCGGTGGACCCTGTAGTGCGCCGCGCCTTTGGCCAGCGGGTGCAGGCCTTGGCCGGCGAAGTCGCCTGCATGGACGCCTTGCCCTGGAACCTGGAAGAAGCGCACCGCTGCTTTGACATCATCCGCGCTGAGAGCTTTGTCGCGGCCTTTGCCGATATCTACCGCACGGCCCCCGAAACGCTGGGGCCCAATGTGCTGGCCAATGTGGAGATGGCTGCCAGCATCAGCCTGGGCGACCGGGCCTGGGCGCACCTGGCGCAGACCCGCATCCAGCGTTTGTTCCAGCGCACGTTTGAGCAATACGACCTGGTGCTGGCGCCGGTGACCCCGCTGTCGCCCTTCCCCTGGACGCAGCTCTATGCGCACGAGGTGGATGGCAAGACCCAGCGCAACTACTACGAATGGCTGAGCCTGACCTATGTGGTGACCCTGGCGACCAACCCTGCGCTGTCCCTGCCCTGCGGCCGTGATGAGGCGGGCATGCCTTTTGGCCTGCAGATGATTGGGCCGCTGCACCAGGATGGCCGCCTGCTGGCGATGGCGGCAGCGGTGGAGAAGCTGGGCCTGCACAACAGCGACTTTGCCCGCCCCCGCCCCGACCTGGCAGCCTTGGCCCAGCCCCGGCCCGAATTGCGCAGCATCGTTACCCACCCGCCCGAGCTGGGGGGCGCCGCGCAGGCCAACGTGGGCCAAGCGGTGTAAGCACGGGAGTCCTCCCGCTGAAGGCGAGCCTGCCATGGCGGTGGCAGGCTTTTTTCTTTCTGGCGGGGCGCCACCCCAATCTTTGTTTAAATAGCGGAATGAACAAGGCCTTTACCAAAGAGACGGACAACGACGACGATGACGATCTGCCGCAACTGCCCAAGATTGCCGGCGGCAAGAACTACATCACGCCTGGGGGCTACCGCGCGCTGGAGCAGGAGCTGCTGCAGCTGATCGACGAAGAGCGGCCCAAGGTGGTGGAGGTGGTGCACTGGGCCGCCAGCAACGGCGACCGCTCGGAAAACGGCGACTACCTGTATGGCAAGAAGCGCCTGCGCGAGATTGACCGGCGCATCCGCTTTCTGACCAAGCGCATGGAAGCGGCCGAGGTGGTGGATCCGGGCGTGCACCATGGCAGCGACCAGGTGTACTTTGGCGCGACGGTGCATTACTGCGACGAGCAAGGCAGCGAGGAGGCGATCACCATCATGGGCATTGACGAGGCCGATGCCAGCCGGGGCCAGGTCAGCTGGGTGGCCCCCATTGCACGCGCGCTGCTCAAGGCCCGCATTGGCGATGAGGTGCAGCTGCCCACGCCGGGCGGGGTGCGGGTGCTGGAGGTGCTGGATGTGCAGTACCCGGAACCGGGGACATCCTGACCTGGCCCGTTCCCAAAACACAAGCGCGCCTTTGAGGCGCGCTTGTGTTTTGGGGAGGCCCCGATCGGTATCGGAAGAAAATCAAGCGACCGGCAGCACCCGGTGCGCACGGATCACATAGGGCAGCTTGACCAGTTGGCGCAGCAGCAGCTCCACCTGTGCACGGTCCTTGACGGTCAGCACAAAGCGCAGCGCCATCGTGTCCATGGCCACTTCATCGTCCATCGTGATGTGGGTGATGTCCGAGCCCATCGCAGCGATCTCGGCGGCGATCTTGCCGAGGACGCCCTTGCCATTGTTGATGGTGACCACGACGCCGGTGTCGAACTCGCTGGCGAATTCGTCAGCCCATTCCACATCGACAAAATGCTCGGCATCCTTGGCCAGCAGGCGCTTGCAGACGGCGCACTGCGCGTTGTGCACGACCAGGCCGGCATTGCGGTCCAGGTGGGCGGCAATCGGGTCGCCAGGCACCGGGCGGCAGCACTTGGCGTATTTGACGGCGGCATTGGGCGAGCCATCGAGCACCAGTGCAGCAGTCGCTTTGCCGGCGCCGGTCTTGAAGCGTTCCTGGCTCAGCAGTACCGCATCCGGGCGCTGGCCTTGCTCGGCCAGCAGGTCGACCACCTGCTTGGCGGCAAACACCGCAATGCGCTTGCCCTGGCCGATGTCGTTGAACAGCTCGACCTTGTTGCGCGCTTCCAGGCGGGTCAGCAGGCTCTCCCAGACGGCCTTGTCCTCGGGCAGCTGCGAGATGCCTTCGGCCCGCATTGCCTGCAGCAGCAGGCGCTCGCCCAGCGCAGCGGTTTCGTTCTGGCCCTGGGTCTTGAGGTAGTAGCGGATCTTGGATTTGGCGCGGCCCGTGCGCACAATCGTGAGCCAGGAGGGATGGGGCGCGGCATCGGGCGAGGTAGAGATCTCGACCACATCGCCGCTCTTGAGCACCGTGCTCAGCGGCACCTGCTCGTTGTTGATACGTGCGCCCTGGGTGCGCTCGCCGACATTGCTGTGGATGGCGTAGGCAAAGTCCAGCACCGTCGCGCCCCGGGGCAGGGTGAGCATCTGGTTCTTGGGCGTGAACACATAGACCGAGTCGGGGAACAGGTCCACGCGCACGTTGTCCCAGAACTCATGGGCGTCGCGGGTTTCGTCCTGGATGTCGAGCAGCGACTGCACCCACTTGTTGCCCGGTTGCTCGCCATTGGGCATCGCCCGCGCCTGGATCAGCCAGTGCGTCAGCACGCCGTATTCGTCGACCAGGTTCATGTCCTCGGTGCGGATCTGGAAATCCATGCTCACGCCCGATGGGCCGACCAAGGTGGTGTGCAGTGACTGGTAGCCGTTCGACTTGGGGTTGGCGATGTAGTCGCGGAATTTGGATGGCACCGGGCGGAAGACCTGGTGCAGCACGCCCAGCGCGGTGTAGCAGTCAATCAGGTTGGGCACGATGACGCGCACGGCGTAGGAATCGGTCACCTGCGCAAACGACAGGCGCTTGCCATCCATCTTCTTGTAAATGGCGTAGAGCGTTTTTTCCTGGTTGCCCAGGCGGATCTTGATGCCGGATTTGGCAAAGGCTGAATCGACCTCGGCATGGATCTTCTGGACCACATCCTTGCGGCGGTTGCGCGAGCGGCCCAGTGCCTTGACCAGGGTGTCGTGGCGCCAGGGATGGAGGTGCTTGAAGGCCAGGTCCTGCAGCTCCCGGTAGACGCGGTTGATGCCCAGCCGGTTGGCGATGGGCACATGGATGTCCATGGTCTCGGTCGAGATGCGGCCCCATTTGCTGCGCGGCATGTCGGACATGGTGCGCATGTTGTGGGTACGGTCGGCCAGCTTGACAAGGATCACGCGCACATCGCGTGCCATGGCCAGCAGCATCTTGCGGAAGGACTCGGCCTGGTTCTCTTCGCGCGAGTTGAACTGGAGCTTGTCCAGCTTGGTGAGGCCATCGACCAGCTCCGCCACCGTGTCGCCGAACTGGCGGGCAATGTCATCGCGGGTGACGCCGCAGTCTTCCATCGCATCGTGCATCAGCGCGGCCATCAGTGCCTGGGCGTCGAGCTTCCAGCTCGCGCAGATCTCGGCAACCGCGATCGGGTGGGTGATGTAGGGGTCACCACTGCTGCGGAACTGGCCGGTATGGGCCGTGGCGGCAAACTCGAAGGCTTCTTCCACCAGGGCCAGATCTGCTTCACCGAGGTAGTCGAGCTTCTCCAGAAATTCGGCGTAGGCACTCACCACTACCGGATACGACATGGCAGGCTTGGCTGCGGCGGTAGCGATGACGCCAGAGGCTTGGGCGGGTGCGGAGGGGATGGACACGGACTTCACGCCTTAACTGTAGCGTGCGATGACAAATTTGTGTGAATACCAAGAAAAATGGCACCGCCATTCGGTGCCATTTTGTTGCATGCGCAGGGGCTCAGCCGGGTACTTTTTTCAGCATTTCCAGGCCCACCTTGCCGGCAGCAATTTCGCGCAGCGCGGTCACGGCTGGCTTGTTGCGGCTTTCGATTTTGGGGGTGTGGCCTTGGCTCAGCATACGGGCGCGGTAGGTAGCGGCCAGAACCAGTTGGAAGCGGTTGGGGATTTTGTCGAGGCAGTCTTCAACGGTGATGCGGGCCATCAGGAGTTCTCCAGGGTAACAGGGATGTCGAGTGACGAGAATATTTCGCTGCGAACGCGCCTTTGGGCCGAATAGCGCAAGCGTTGTGAATGTACAACGGCCTTCAAATCGAACAAAGCGCGCTCGAACAATTCGTTAATTATAACGAAGTCGAATTTGTGGACCTGGGCCATCTCATCCTTGGCGTTGTTCAGGCGCTTCTCGATCACGTCGGACGCGTCCTCGCCACGGTTTTCCAGGCGCGAGCGCAGCTCTTCCCAACTCGGCGGCAGGATGAAGATCAGCACCGCATGGGGGAAGCTCTGCTTGATTTGCAAAGCGCCCTGGTAGTCGATCTCCAGCACGATGTCGGTGCCCTTGGCCAGGCGCTCTTCAATGGCTTTCTTCGAGGTGCCGTACAGGTTGCCATGCACATTTGCCCACTCGACAAACGCATTGGAGGCGACCATGCGCTCGAAGTCATCGCGCGAGGCGAAGTAGTACTCGCGGCCATGCTTTTCCTGACCACGCGGCGAGCGCGTAGTGTGGGAGATGGAGCGAAAGACCTGGGAGTCGAGCTCCAGCAGGGCCTTGACGAGGGATGACTTGCCCGCGCCGCTGGGCGCCGAGACGACAAAGAGGTTTCCGGGGTATTCCATGGTGTGACTTCTTCTTATTCGATGTTTTGCACTTGCTCGCGCATTTGTTCAATCAGGACCTTCATGTCCACGCTGATGCGGGTGAGATCCAGCGCTGCGGACTTGGAGCCCAGGGTGTTGGCCTCGCGGTGCAACTCCTGGATCAGGAAATCCAGACGCTTGCCGATGTCGCCGCCCTTGGTCAGCAGGCGGCTGATTTCTTCCAGGTGCGAGCGCAGGCGGGTCAGTTCTTCGGCCACATCGATGCGGATCGCAAAGGCAGTGGCTTCTGTCAGTGCACGGTCCTGGGCGGCTTCGGGCGAGACGCTGCCGGCGCTCAGCGCCATCGCTTCTTGCCAGCGCTCCAGAAAGCGCTGCTTTTGCTGTTTGACCAGCTCGGGGATCAGAGGCTCGGCTTGCTCGGCCAGTTGGCGCAGTTGCTTGATGCGGTCTTGCAGCATGTCGGCCAGGCGCTTGCCTTCACGCTGGCGGGCGTCGAGCAGGGTCTTGAGGGCTTGCTGGCACAGCGCGGCGACATTCTCGGCCCAGTTCTCGGGCAGCTCGATGCTGCCACTGCCGCTCAGGCGTAGTACTTCTGCCACACTGAATGGCTGGGCCGCTGGCATCCAGGCCTTGACGGTGTCCTGGAAGCTGCCCAGCTGCTGCAGCAGGCGGGGCGATGCGACTGGCACGCTGGAAGCTTGTTCACTGTTGATCAGTACACGTACTTCCACCTTGCCACGCTTCAGACTATTATCTACCAGAGAGCGTAACTGTGGTTCGCAGCTTCTGAGGTCTTCCGGAAGCTTGAAAGATAAATCGAGAAATCGGCTGTTAACCGAGCGAATTTCCAGTCCGACGCGCCAGAGGGAGGGAGCATTGTTGTCACCATCAGGTGGGATGCTTTGCTGGACAGAGGCATAGCCTGTCATGCTGTAAACTGGCATAGGACTGTATGAGGTTGCTTGCAATCGCGCTCATTATCAGGCTTCTCATATACCTGCGTTGTTCATCAAACTATGTCAAAAGTAAAGCCAGCGCCGCTGCCAGCCAATACCGTCATCGGTGGCTACCGGATCGTGCGGCGCATATCGGCGGGGGGGTTCGGGGTGGTCTATCTGGCGCTGGCGCCCGATGGCCAGCAGGTTGCCATCAAGGAGTATTTGCCATCGAGCCTGGCCACGCGTGCGCCCGGTTCCCTGTCGCCCAGCATCGAGCCCGACAAGCTGTCGCTGTACCGCCTGGGCCTCAAGAGTTTCTTTGAAGAGGGCCGTGCGCTCGCGCAGATCTCGCACTCCTCGGTCGTCAGCGTCTACAACTTCTTCCGCGAAAACGACACCGTCTACATGGTGATGAACTACCTGCAAGGTGCCACCTTGCAGGATTTCGTCGTGACCGCCCGCGATCTGAAGGAAGCCAAGGTCTTCCGCGAGTCCACCATCCGCTCGCTGTTCGACGAGGTGCTGCGCGGTCTGCGCATTGTCCACCAGCACAAGATGCTGCACCTCGATATCAAGCCGGCCAACATCTTCATCACCGACGACAACAAGGCGGTGATGATCGACTTTGGCGCTGCGCGCGAGGTGTTGAGCAAGGAGGGCAACTTTGTCCGCCCCATGTACACCCCCGGCTTTGCCGCGCCCGAGATGTACCGCCGCGACATGGCGCTGGGCCCCTGGACCGACATCTACGCGATTGGCGCCTGCATCTATGCCTGCATGCATGGCATTCCGCCCAACGATGCGCCCAAGCGCCAGGAGAAGGACCGCCTGAGCTTGGCGATGTCCAAGGTGCGCGGTGTTTACTCGGACAACCTGATCGAGCTGGTGGAGTGGTGCATGGCACTCGATCCCCAGGCCCGGCCCCAATCGGTGTTCCTATTACAAAAAGAGCTGGCGCGCGAAGACGAGCGCCGCTATACCAAACTGAGCGTCTCCGAGAAGGTTCGTATGTCGATTGATTCGCTGGTCAGCGATACCAAAAAGCGCGTGGGCGGAGGCCAAACCAAATGAAGTTCTCGGTCTTCCAGCTCAGCCGCAAGGGTGGGCGGGAAAAAAACGAAGACAGGATGGGGTATAGCTATACCAAGGAAGCCTGTCTCTTTGTCGTGGCCGATGGCATGGGAGGGCATCCGGAAGGGGAAGTGGCCGCGCAACTGGCTTTGCAGACCGTGTCGCTGGATTTTCAGCGCCTCGCCCGCCCCAAACTGGACGACCCGGCCGAGTTCCTTGAAAACGCGCTGCTGTCGGCGCACCACAATATCCTCAAGTACGCGATTGCCAACAACATGGATGACCCACCGCGCACCACCCTGGTGGCCTCGGTGGTGCAGGATGGCAATATCTGGTGGGTGCACTGCGGCGACTCGCGCCTCTACCTGGTGCGCAACGGCAAGGTGCTGGCACGCACGCGTGACCACTCCTATATGGAGCTGCGCGGCTCTGGCGTGACCAGCATCAACCCCGATCGTTTCAACCGCAATGTGCTGTTCACCTGTCTGGGCAGCCCCTCGCGGCCGTTCTTCGATGTGGCAGGCCCCACCGAGATGCACCGCAGCGACCGGATCATGCTCTGCTCTGACGGCCTGTGGAGCAGCGTCTCCGAGACGGTGATTGCCCGCGACCTGGCCAACAAGTCGGTATCGCGTGCCATTCCGGACCTGATCGATGCGGCCCTGCGCAAGGCGGGTGCTACCAGCGACAACGTCACCGCGGTGGCGATGGAGTGGGAGATGCCCGGTGCCGAGCGCTTTGAATCCGAGGATCCGGTGAGCGACACCTTGCCGCCGGCGCCCGAGCCAGAGGCTGGTGACAAGGCGTCCCCCAAGCCTGACGCAGCGGCCACATAAGCCCGGCACGCACTGCGTTTTGTCGCTGGTCCGATAATCCAGCCTGTCCTGGCATGGCGGCGCAAGGCCGCCATGCTTGTTTTTTCCATTCTAAAAAGCAGCTGGCTGCGCGGGTGATACCGGCGCAGCGGCTGGTGCTGACCCATGAAAATCGTTCTTGCTTCCAACAACCAGGGCAAACTTGCCGAGCTGCAGGCCATGTTCGAGCCGCTGGGCGTCACCCTGGTGCCCCAAGGCGAGTTGATGGAGGGCGAGGCGCCCGAGCCCTATGGCACCTTCCTGGAAAACGCGTTGACCAAGGCCCGTTTTGCCGCCGAGCGTACCGGCCTGCCCGCCATTGCCGATGATGCCGGTCTGTGCGTGGCGGCATTCGGCGGTCTGCCCGGGGTGGATACCGCCTACTACTGCACCCAGTTTGGCTACGAGAAAAGCGATGCCAACAATGTGCGCGCACTGCTGGAGCAGATGCAGGGCCTGACGGACCGCCGTGCCGCCATGGTCAGCACCTTGGTGGCGGTGCGCCACCCCAAGGATCCGGAGCCGCTGGTGGCCGTGGGCCGCGTGGCCGCCGAGATCACGACCGAGCCGCTGGGCGAGGGCGGCTTTGGCTTTGACCCGGTGCTGCTGATCCCCGAGCTGGGCATGACCTTTGCGCAGATGGCCACCGAGGTCAAGCATGCGCACAGCCACCGGGGCCGCTCGTCGCGCCTGATGATGGCGCTGCTGCGCGACAGCTGGCTGGCCGGCACGCCGATGGTGGCCGCAGCCCCCAAGGACTGAGATGGCCGTGCATATTCCGCTGCAATCGGCGCAGCCCACCGAGCAGGTGGTGCAGCGCGATATCCAGCACTACATGCGGCCGGGCACCTTGCAGTTGCCCAGCCTGCCGCCGCTGTCGCTCTATGTGCACTTGCCCTGGTGCATCAAGAAATGCCCCTACTGCGATTTCAACTCGCACGAGGCGCGCGACGGCCGCCATGCGGTGCCCGAAGAGCGCTACATCGATGCGCTGATCGCCGACCTGGAGCAGGCCTTGCCGCTCATCTGGGGCCGCAGCATCCACAGCATTTTTCTGGGGGGCGGAACACCCAGCCTGTTTGCGCCGGAATCGATTGACCGGTTGATCTCGGCCATCCGTGCGCGTCTGCGTGTGGAGGCCGGTTGCGAGATCACGATGGAGGCCAACCCTGGCACTTTCGAGAAGGACCGCTTCCGGGCCTTTCGTAGTGCTGGCATCACCCGTTTGTCGATTGGCGTGCAGAGCTTTGATGACCGCTTTCTGGAAGCCATCGGCCGCGTGCACAACGGCGCGCAGGCAATGGCTGCGGTCGAAGAGGCCGCCAGCAGCTTCGAGACCTTCAACCTCGACATCATGTATGCGCTGCCGGGCCAGACCGCCCAGGATCTGGAGCGCGACCTGGAAAAGGCACTGAGCTTTGCACCGCCGCATATCTCGATCTACCACCTGACCATCGAGCCCAACACCTTTTTTGCCAAGTACCCGCCGGCCGTGCCCGAGGACGATGTGGCCTATGCCATGCTCGACCAGATCACCGCGCGCACCACGCAGGCCGGCATGCAGCGCTACGAGGTCTCGGCCTATGCCAGGCCGGGCCACGCCTGTGTGCACAACAGCAACTACTGGCTGTTTGGCGATTACCTGGGCATTGGAGCGGGCGCCCACAGCAAGCTGAGCTTTGCCCACCGCGTGGTGCGCCAGGTGCGGTTGCGTGACCCCGCCCGCTACATGGCCCAGGCGCTGCAGGGCAATGCGCTGGCGCAGGACGACGAGGTCAAGCGCGCCGATCTGCCGTTTGAGTTCATGCTCAATGCACTGCGCCTGCGCGAAGGCTTTGCGCTGCAGGATTACCTGGACCGCACCGGCCTGCCGCTCAGCTCCATCGCCAAGGCCTTGCACGAGGCCGAGGCCAAGGGCCTGATCAAGCTGGATTTCCATAAAGTCACCCCCACAGAGCGTGGTTTTGACTTTCTGAGTGACTTGCAGGAGCTGTTCCTGGCCTGAAGGCGGGCGCCCAACGCCCCACTTTTTACCGACTAGTCAATATGTGGACTGCGCAGGCCCTACGCAGAGCGTATAGATATCGCGCACAATAGCGCCCGCTGCTGAGCAAACCATGCCGCCGTCTGTGCGGCATTTTTGTGGGCGCAGCGGTCATAAAACCTACTACAAAGCGCATTTCATGTCTTCTTCCGCTGCCGGGTCTGCCGTTTCAGGCACTGCCTCCCCTCCATCCGATACCGTCAACCGCTATGGCTGGAAGGCCTTGGCCGGCTCGGCCGTCGGCTACGCCATGGACGGCTTTGACCTGCTGATCCTGGGCTTCATGCTCAGCGCCATCCGTGAGGACCTGGGGCTGACCACGGCCCAGGCCGGCTCCCTGGTTACCTGGACCTTGATCGGCGCTGTCTTTGGCGGCATTGTGTTCGGCATGCTCAGCGACCGCTATGGCCGCATCCGCGTGCTGACCTGGACCATCGTGCTGTTTGCGGTGTTCACCGGGTTGTGCGCCTTTGCGCGGGGCTACTGGGACCTGCTGGTCTACCGCACCATCGCCGGTATCGGCCTGGGTGGCGAGTTCGGCATTGGCATGGCGCTGGCGGCCGAGGCCTGGCCGGCGCGTTACCGGGCGCGTGTCTCGTCCTATGTGGCGCTGGGCTGGCAGGTGGGCGTATTGGGCGCCGCCTTGCTGACGCCATTGCTGCTGCCGTATATCGGCTGGCGCGGCATGTTCCTGGTGGGCGTCATCCCGGCCTTTGTGGCCTGGTTCATTCGCAACCGCCTGCATGAGCCCGAGGTGTTTGTGCGCAGCCAGGAGAAAAAGCAGTCCGTGCTGCAGTGCTTCAAGCTGCTGGTCAAGGACCGCGCCACCACCCGCATCAGCGTCGGCATTGCCGTGCTCACCTCGGTGCAGAACTTTGGCTACTACGGCATCATGATCTGGATGCCTGCCTTCCTGGCCAACAAGCTGGGCTTCAACCTGACCAAATCTGCGCTGTGGACCGCCGTCACCATCCTGGGCATGATGGCCGGCATCTGGATCTTTGGCCAGCTGGCCGACCGCATCGGCCGCAAGCCCAGCTTCCTGCTGTTCCAGGCCGGCGCTGCGCTGATGGTGCTGTTCTACTCGCAGCTCAATGACCCGATCACCATGCTCTGGGCCGGTGCCGTGATGGGCATGTTCGTCAACGGCATGATGGGCGGCTTTGGCGCGCTGATGAGCGAGGCCTACCCGACCGAGGCGCGTGCCACGGCGCAGAACGTGCTGTTCAACATCGGCCGCGCCGTGGGTGGCGCTGGCCCCGTGGTGATCGGTGCGATTGCCGCGCAGTACTCCTTCCAGATGGCGATTGGCCTTCTGGCCGCCATCTATGTGCTGGATGCGCTGGCCACGGTGTGGCTGATCCCTGAGCTCAAAGGCAAGGAGCTGCACTGAGCAGCGTTCTAAGTGGAGGGCAGCTCCTGCTGCATGCCTGGCGCCTTGGGCAAATGCAGGCTGAAGCACGAGCCCTCGTTGACTGCGCTGGTCACGTTGACAAACCCCTGGTGGCGCAGCACCACGGTTTGCACAAAGCTCAGGCCCAGGCCAATGCCGGCCACCTGTGGCTGGCTGTTTTGGTGAAAGCGGTGGAAAGGCTGGAAGAGCTTGTCCAGCTGCTCCTGTGTCATGCCAAAGCCCTGGTCGCGCACTTCCACCAGCCAATACTCCCCGTCGTCGGCAATGCTGGCCTCCACCACCGTGCCGCTGGGGCTGTACTTGATGGCATTGCTGAGCAGATTGACAAAGCAGCGCTGCAGCAAGGAGCGGTCGCCGAAGCAGGCGATGTCGGTCTCGGCTGCCTCCAGCGCCCCGGGCAGGTAGCGCACCTGGATTTTTTTCTCCGAGGCCTTGGCCCAGCAATCGTCCACCGCCTCCTGCAGCAGCACATCGAGGCTGAGTAACTGGGGCTGCATGGCCTGCGACTGCGCGGAGGCAAGCTGCACAAAGCTCTCGGCCATCTCCAGCGACTGGTGGGCCAGGCGGTTGATTTTCTGGTGCAGTTCGCCCTCATTCATCTGGCCAGGAAACTCCTTGTACATCTCCAGCAAGGTGATGATGGAAGACTGGGGCGAGCGGAAATCATGCGAGATGAAGCGCAGCGCCTGGTCGCGCTGCTGCTGTGCCTTGTGCAGCTCGGTCAGGTCCACCAGCATCAGCAGCCAACCGGCAGGTGCCGGCGCGCGAAAGGCCTCGGCCAGCAGCAGCCAGGCGTGGTCGTCGCGGTCCAGCACCTCGCATTCGGCCGGCAGCGCGCGCAGCTGCTCGGCATTGGCAAAGGACAGCACCTGGCCCGAATCCCTGATGCGCATACCGTTGAGCGCAGACTGGATCGCAATCAGACCCAGGCTGGGCATACCCAGGTTTTGCAGGTAGTTGACGGCCGCCGCATTGTGCAGGCTGACCATGCCCAGCGGGTCGACGACAAAGGTAGGCGAGGGAATCTGGCGCAAGGTGTCGCGCACAAAGCCATGCATCTGGCGCAGGGTGTCGGTGGCGGTCTCCACGGCCTTGATGCGCCGCTCCAGAAAATCGTCCATCAGCATGCCGTTGCGCTGCGGGGCGCTGGTGGTGTCCAGCGCCGCGCGCAGGTTGTGCATCTCCTGCTGCAGGAACTGGGCCGCCGCGCTCAGGCGCCGCCAGCTCCAGATCGGGTAGATGACCAAGAGGCCCACCAGCGCCGCACCGGGCGCCAGCTGCAGGCCGGCAAAGTTGCGCAGCGCCAGGCACAGCGCCAGCAGGCCGGCGGCGACCAGCCCCTGAGCCAGCAGGCCTGCCATCGGGCCCAGCAGCGCAATGGCCATCAAGGCCAACACGATGGCGGCCAGGTTGACCGCCATATTGCCCTGCAGCGATGCGGCATGCACATGCTGGTCCGACAGCTGCGAATCCAGCGCATGGGCAATCAGCTCCACCCCCGCGATATGGCGGGATGCCGGCCGCGCCGGGCTGGCAAAGTAGTCGCCCAGGCCGGAGGCGGTGGCGCCCAGCAGCACATACTTGCCGCGAAAGCTGTCTGCGGGGATGCGCCCGGTCAGCACGTCCTCGGCCGAGTACATAGTGTAGGGCCGGTCGCCCCGGGCAAAGTTGAAGATCTCGGGCGAGCGTTGCTCCCACTGCTCGCCGGCCTCGGGCGGGCGTGTGCCCTGGCACAGCGGATGGCTCTGGCCGCTGGCGCAGAGCATGGCAATGCTGAAGTGCGGCCAGGGCCCGGTGTTCTCACCCTGGGCGCCAAAGTAGCGGCGTATCACGCCGTCGTCATCGACGGTCACATTCACATGGCCCAGCTGGCGCGCCGCCATGCGCAGGCTGGCCAGCGGCAGCTCGGCACCAATGTCCACATTGGCCATGCGCCAGTCCACCGGCAGCACCACATTACCGGCGCGGGCTATGGCCTGTGCCAGCTGCACATCCTCCTCGGGGTGCTGCCGGTCGGGTTCGCTGAACAGCACATCCACCCCCAGCGCCCTGGGCTGCTGAGCGGCGATGCGATCGATCAGCTGCGCATGCACGGAGCGGCGCCAGGGCCAGCGTCCCACGCTTTGCAGGCTGGCATTATCGATGGCGACGATGACGATGTCATCCCGTGGTGCGGGCGCGCTGAGCCAGCCGGTGATGTCCTGCACAAAGGTGTTGATGATGCGGGGCTGGTCGCGCAGGCTGGCCCAGGCTACGGCGCCCAGCAGCAGCGCGGACAGCAGCAGCCATTCCAGCCAACGCAGCTGGGTACGGCTGAGTGAGAAAGAGCGGGCGGCCATGGGCGGGTTCATTGGGCGGGGCAGAGCTGCAGCATGCGCTCTGCCCAGGTTGCCATGCCCTTAGTGCGGGCTGAGAACGGACTTGCCTTCACCGGTCTTGAGCACACCGCCTGAGCCGGTGATCACCGATGGCTCCACCGTCAGCTTGCGTGGTTCGGAGTAGCGGCTCTTGAGGCCTGACGGGTCCAGCACCTGGATGCGCACATAGTAGTCGCCTGCTACCAGTGCATCCGATGTCCAGTCTGGTTGGTCCAGTTCAGCGGTGGCCAGCGGGGATGCAAAGGACGCATCCGCCGCCAGCTGCAGGTTAAAGCGCTGGCCGGGCTCTGCCGGCCAGGACAGATGCAGCAGATTGGGTGCGCTGGCCTCGCCTGCGTTCAGCGCATCGGCACCCAAGGTGCTGGGGTTGCTGCCAGTCTTGAAGGCCTGGGGCTGCGCAAATGGCCCCTGATCCAGGCTGCCATCGGGCAGCTTGCGCACGCTGGCCGTGCGCCAGAAATAGCTGCCCACGCCCAAGCTGGCCACACTGGCTTGGCACTTGTCCACCACACCACTGTCCTGCAGGATTTGCGAGAAGTCCCGGCTGGCCGAGACCTGGATGCGGTAGCCGGCAATGTCCGAGCCGCCTTCAGTGCAGAGCAGCTCACCATCGGACAGGCCGATCAGGCCTTCTGGCACAGGGCTGGAGTAAAGCGGCGGAATCGGGGTGGCCTTGACCTTGATGGTCTGCGTGGCTGGCTTGCCCGGAATGTCCTGTTCGTCAATGGCGCGGGCGCTCAAATAGTACGTGCCATCGGGCACAGCCTCGAACTTGAAGGTCGGGCTGGCGTGGCTTTGGCGCAGGATCACGCGGGACAGCTCGGGGTCCAATGCCAGCAGCACACCGTACTGCTTGGCGCGTGGCACTTCACCCACCTGCAGGGTCAGAAAATTCGCATCTTCGAATACGGCCGGATTGGCCTGCAGGCTGGGGGCTTCGAGCAGCGCAACGGTCGCGCCGAGTTGGCCGCTGGCCTGCACCGCAACACCCGATCCCGCATTGACCAGAGCCTGTTGCTGGGCATGGTGCGCAGCGGGGCGGCCCTGCACCTGCACCACGCCCTTGTCAACGGCGGTGATGGCATTGCCCGAATCCGTCACGCTGACCGAGAACACGGTGCCGCGCACGCTGGTGGTGGCCATCGGGGTCTTGATCTCGAACTTGCGCTTGCGGCGCTGGTCCATCACCGGCGTGACGTGGGATTCCAGTCCGCCACGGCTCAGGTCCAGCACCGATTGCTGTTCGTCGGTGCGGTTGTTCTTGCGCAGCTCGCTGAGCTTGAGTTCGGAGTTCTCATTGATGCGCACGGAGCTGCCATCGGCAAAGCGCAAGGTCACAAAGCTGCCGGCGGGCACCTGTAGCTCATCACCTTCTGTCAGGATCGTGCCGGATACTGCGCTTTGCCAGTCGCCACCAGCCAGCGGCGAGCGCACCCGCGCCATACCCTTGACATGGCTGATAGTCACTTCCTGGTAACCCACCATGTTGGCAGGGATGACGATGACCGAACCAATGGGCAGGCGCAGCGGATCCTTGACGCCGTTGAGCGTGCCCACGGCGCGCCACTGCTGCGGGTCTTTCAGGTAGCGCTTGGCCACCGCCTCCAGCGTATCCCCGCTTTGCACAGTGTGTCGGATATCGGGCAACTGGTCTGCCGATGCCGCCAGTGCGAGACCAGGGGCGGCCACGCCGAAGGCCAGCAAAACGGCAGCAGAAAACGGCAGACGAGAAAGAAACAAAATGGCTCTCCTTGCAGCCAGACCCTGAAGTCTGGCGGGGCCGTTGCATGCCGCAGAGTAAATACGGCCAACACGTGTGGCGTGTTGGCCGTAAACCGCGCTGCATTCAACGGCAGAAAATTTATTCAGGCTGCGCCTCGGATAGCGGTTTGACGGCCTCAAACCGGTAGCCGACACCATAGACCGCCGTGATGATGAATCCGTTCTCCGGCCTCAAATCCAGCAGGGTGCGCAGCCGCGACACATGGGTATCCAGCGAGCGCGAGATGACATCGGAGTTCTGGCCCCAGATGATTTCGCGCAGGTGGTCGCGCGACAGCAGGCGGCCCATGTTCTGGAACAGGAACAGCGCCAGGTCGTACTCGCGGTTCTTGAGCTCGACCAACTTGCCGTCGACCTCCAGGGCGCGCGAATCGGAAAGGAACTTGTAGCGACCAAACTCCAGCACGCCCTTGGTGGCTGCCGGGTAGGCGCGGCGCAGCAGCGCACGCACGCGCGCCACCAACTCGGCCACGCGCAAAGGCTTGATCATAAAGTCGTCCGCGCCAGACTCCAAGCCCTCAACGATGTCGGCCTCGCCATGGCGGCTGGTGATGAAGAGCACCGGCAACTCCTGGTTGACGTTCTCCCGAATCCAACGCACCACCTGCGGACCCGTGGTGTCTGGCAACTGCCAGTCCAGGATCAGCAGGTCGTAGGTCTCGCGGCGCATGTCCTTGATCAAAGAGGCGCCAGAGGAATGGGTCGTACAGGCGTGGCCCTCCGCCTCCATGGTTTTGGAGAGCATATCCAACACCACCAGATCATCATCCAGTGCCACAATTCTCATAACAGCTCACTCCCACAAAGCTCAATAGCTTGCTTTTATTCGATGGTTCGATAATAAAAGCAAATTGAATCACTGACTCCACACTGCGTTAAACGGGTAAGTTGCCACTACGGTGACAGCTTCAACAATTGGTTGCAAATGCAGTATAGGCAGTCTCTTAACTCTCGGCTATCTCTTTCAGTGCCAACTGCACGTCAGAAAGTGAAAAGCTGTCACCCAACTGCAAGTTGTCCATCGCGCTCTGCAGATTCTGCGGCGCAGCTTGCAAATGGGCAATCATTGCGCCTGCTTCCCTGGGGGCATCAAAGCCCTGGCTCTGCAACAGCAATGCGCCGTCCGCACGCACCAGCTTGAAGTAGAACTTGCCATCCTTCTCGCGGTACTGCTTGAAAGCAGCTCCGCCTTGCTTGGCAGCAGCCTTGGGCGCAGCGGCCGTGCTGGCTGTGGTCAGTGGCCGCAGGCCAACAGCAGCACGTAACTTGTGTAGTAAAGGGCCCGAATATGTACGCGCCTTCTCTGCACCCTTGCGCAAAATAGCTTCCACTTCCTGGGGGTGTGCCATCAGGTAGTTGTAGCGTTCACGCAACGGAGCGATCTCGCGGTCAATGCATTCGAACAGCAAGGTCTTCGCATCGCCCCAGGCAATGCCCTCGGCGTACGCCTGGCGCAGCGCTGCCGTTTCTTCAGCAGTGGCAAAGGCTTGGTAGATCTGGAACAGCGCCGAGCCCTCTACATCCTTGGGCTCACCTGGTGCGCGCGAATCGGTGACGATGCTGCCGATCAACTTCTTGAGCTGGGCCTGCGTGGAGAACAGCGGGATCGTGTTGTCGTAGCTTTTGCTCATCTTGCGGCCGTCCAGGCCGGCCAGGGTTGCGACGTTGTCGTCCACCGCCGCTTCAGGCAGCACAAAATGCTCGCCATACAAGTGGTTGAAACTCGATGCCATGTCACGCGCCATCTCGATGTGCTGAATCTGGTCGCGGCCTACCGGTACCTTGTTGGCGTTGAAGGCCAGAATGTCGGCGCCCATCAGCACCGGGTACATGAACAGGCCTGCGGTCACGCCGTCATCGCCTTCCTTGCCGGACTCGGCATTCTTGTCCTGCGCCGCCTTGTAGGCATGGGCCCGGTTGAGCACGCCCTTGCCGGTGACGCAGGTCAGAAACCAGGTCAGCTCGGGAATCTCGGGGATGTCCGACTGGCGGTAGAAGGTGACGTGCTCGGGGTTCAGGCCCGCTGCCAGCCAGCTCGCTGCAATCTCCAGCGTCGAGCGGTTGACGCGCTCGGGATCCTGGCACTTGATCAGCGCATGGTAGTCGGCCAGGAAGTAGAAGTTCTCCACATCGCCTGTGCGGCTGGCAGCGATGGCCGGGCGCATCATGCCGGCGTAGTTGCCCAGGTGGGGCGTTCCAGAAGGGGTGATGCCAGTGAGATAACGTGTCTTGGTCATAACAGGAAAACGCGAGAAAACAGCTGCCAAAGGCCTGAGGCCTTAGCCAGAAAAAGGTAGCAAAATCAGACTGATCAAGCTGCGGCCGACACTGATCAAAGGTGTCATCCACAACGTGCCCAGCACGCCGCTGATGATCAGGCCCATCACGATGAAGAAGCCATAAGGCTCGATCTTGGACACCGTGACAGCCTGCTTGTATGGCAGCAGACCGACCAGCACCCGGCCGCCATCGAGCGGCGGGAGCGGAAACAGGTTCAGCGCCCACATCACCAAGTTCACCGAAATGCCGGCATAGCACATCTTGATGAAAAACGGCTCGTTGATGCCCGTCAGCGCCAAGATGCCCAGCAATAGCGCCCAAATGATGGCCTGGGCAAAATTCGTCAGGGGACCGGCCAGCGCTACCCAGATCATGTCGCGCTTAGGGTTGCGCAGGTTGCCAAAGTTCACCGGCACCGGCTTGGCGTAGCCAAATACAAAAGCGCCGCTGGTGACGAAGTACAGCGCCAGTGGCATCACGATGGTGCCAATGGGGTCGATGTGCTTGAAAGGATTGAGCGTGATGCGTCCAAGCATATAGGCCGTGTTGTCGCCATAGTGGCGCGCCACGTATCCGTGGGCAGCCTCATGCACCGTGATGGCAAACAGCACGGGCAATGCAAAGATCAGGATGTTTTGGATCAGGTCAGGGTTCACGGATCGAAGGTCGCAGAGCAAAGTAAAGCTATGGCCGGAAGGCACACAGGCGGGCCCAAGCCTAACAGATTCACCAAGAGCCCTCTGCCCAACTCCCTGCGCTAGTCTGAATGCGGTCTCGGTCGACTTGCCATGTGGTCCTTCCAGCCAATAGTCTGCTACTGACTGCAAAAGACGACGGCCGCCTTGGTTCCGTGCGCATCCCTTCCGCCAGGTGCAGGGTGAGCCGATGGACGCTGTGGGCCTCCTACATCAACAGATGGAGGCGGTTCATGCACTCTACAAGCCCAACTGCGCCAGTGGCCCACGGCCTTCGCGCACCACCACGGGTGCGCCACCGGTACCCATGGGGGTCAAGTCGACAATCGTCGTCGGCTCCAGCGGGCAGGGCCCGGCATTGACGACGAGCTCGATCTGCGACTCAAAGCGCTCGCGGATCTCTTCGGGGTCGTTGAGCGGCTCGGTCTCGCCGGGCGGGATCAAGGTGGTGGACAGCAGCGGCTCGCCGTGGAGCTCCAGCAGCATCAGCAGGCCCTTGTTGTCAGGCACCCGCAGGCCAATGGTCTTGCGCGACGGGTGGCTGATGCGGCGCGGCACTTCCTTGGTGGCATCCAGAATGAAGGTAAAAGGCCCCGGCGTGCCCAGCTTGAGCATGCGGAACTGGTGGTTGTCCACCATCGCATAGCTCGACAGTTGTGACAAATCACAGCACAGCAAGGTGAGCATGCGCTTGTCGTCAATCTGACGAATGCGGCGCAGGCGGTCCACCACCTGCTTGTTGTCCAGCGCACAGACAAAGGCGTAGCTGGAGTCGGTGGGAACAGCCAGAATACCGCCGTCCTTGAGCATGGCGGCTGCCTGCTTGAGCAGGCGGGGCTGGGGATTGTCGGGGTGAACCTCGAAATATTGGGCCATGGTCTAGCTTTTGCGCTTGTTATCGTGGAGCTGCTGCGGGGCACTTCCTTCAATGGACAGCGGCCTGCGGCGGCGGGTTGGGGTTGGTGGGGTGCAGGATGCGCCCCTCCAGCGCCTGCCAGACGGGGGCTACGCCATGGGGCAGCGGGGGCAGGGCACCAAAATCGGTACCCGATTCGCCCGGGCTGTGGAAATCGCAGCCCCGTGAGGCATAGAAGCCAAAGCTGTTGGCCAGGTCTGCGTAGATGGCGTACTCGTGTGGAAAGTGGCTGCCGGTGACCACTTCCACCCCTTGGCCGCCATAGTCCTTGAACGAGGAGAACAGCGCATGCTCCTCCCCGCCATTGAGGTGGTAGCGCGCAGGATGGGCGATGACGGCCAGGCCGCCCGCTTGCACGATCCACTGCACGGCATCCTGCAGCCGCGCCCAGCGGTGGGGCACAAAGCCGGGCTTGCCCTCGACCAGGTAATGGCGGAACACCTCCGCCGGATCGCGGCAGACCCGGGTTTCGACCAGAAAGCGGGCAAAGTGCGTGCGCGAGATCAAATCCGGGTTGCCCACATAGCGCAGCGCACCTTCATAGGCGCCGCCGATACCGACCTTCTCCAGGCCGGCGGCCATCTCGCGGGCGCGCTGCTCGCGGCCGCCCCGCGTGCGGGCCAGACCTTCGCGCAAGCCGGCATGGTGCCAGTCAAAACCTAGGCCGACGATATGCACGGTGGTTTCACCAAAGCTCACTGACACCTCCACACCGCTCAGAAACGCCAGCCCTTGCTGCGCGGCCGCAGCACTCGCCCGGTCCAGGCCGCTGACTTCGTCATGGTCGGTCAGTGCCCACAGCTGCACACCGCGCTCGCGCGCACGCTGCGCCAGCGCTTCCGGGCTCAGGGTGCCGTCGGAAAACGTGGAATGGCAGTGCAGATCGGCGTTCAACATGTCTGGCATGAATTTGGCTACAGCAATATCAGTCCATTGTAGGCCGCGAGCCAGGGGCCGCGTGTCAGACCCGGCGCAGCATCCGGGGGTATCGCGGGTATTCCGGCCCTGGGCTGTCTCTGAAATGTCAGTATTAACCCTTAAATTGTCATTGTTTCGCCGATTTGACGAAAATAACAATGCATCTCGACGTTTTGTGTTTTTTACTAGGGTTTTTAACAGGAATACACTGTCGGTTTTTCACGGTCGCGCAGCCCGTTTTCGCTGCGTCTAGAGGATACGTAGATGTTTTCTGTCAAAAAGTGGATGGGTGCAGCCGCCTTGGTGGTCGCAGGTGTATCGGTGGCTGGCGCGGCCCTGGCGCAAGGCGCTGAGTCGACGATGGACCGCGTCAAGCGCACCAAGGAACTGCGCGTGGGCACGGTCGCTGGCGCGATTCCCTACTTCAGCAAGGACCTGGTGACCCAGAAGTGGGAAGGCTTTGGCCCCGACTTTGGCGAAAGCCTGGCCAAGAAGCTCGGCGTGAACGTCAAGTTCGTCGAGACCACCTGGGGCAATGCCGTGCTGGACCTGCAGGCCAACAAAATCGATCTGATGTTTGCGATGGCGCCTACGCCCCAGCGCATGGAAGTGGTCAACTTCTCCAAGCCCCTGCTCAACAACACCTTCACGGCCGTCTGCAAAAAGGGCCATGCCCCGGTGCAAACCTGGGAGCAGCTGAACAACCCGGATGCCAAGGTGGTGGTCGATATCGGCTCCAACCAGGACCAGTTTGCCACCCGCGCGCTGCCCAAGGCCAATATCTCGCGTCTGGAGAGCTCGGGCGCGGCGACGATGTCGGTGCAGACCGGCCGCTCTGACTGCCAGGTGCTGGTGGTGCTGCTGTCGCAGCCGCTGGTGGCCAAGCGCCCGGACGTGGGCACGGTCTATGTGCCGACCCCGGTCGAGACGGCCAACACCAATGTGGGCCTGCGCAAGGAGCCGAACAAGGACTTCGAGAACGCCGTCAACGCATGGTTGGATGAAGCCCGTGCCAAGGGCGAGATCCAGTCCGTGGTGCTCAAGAACATGGAAAAGCTGGCCGGCGTCAAGGCCGATTCCTTCCCCAAGGAAGTCAAGTTCTGATGGTTGGTCCACATGGGCGCCTAGCCCATGTGAAACACCCCGGTTGCAGCCACGTGCTGCCTCCGGGGTGTATGCGTTAAAGGTAGATTGATTTATGTACGAGTGGGACTTTAGCTTCCTGTGGAAGTACCGCATGCTGCTGGTCGGCGGTGTGGGCTACACCTTGCTGTTCACGGTGATCTGTATCCTGGGCGGCCTCGCGGTCGGCCTGGTGGCGGGCCTGGGGCGCCTGTCCAGCAACAAGATCGTGACCGCGCCGCTGCGCGCCTTTGTCGAGGTCTTCCGCTGCACGCCGGTGCTGGTGCAACTGGTGTGGTTCTACTACGCGCTGCCGGTGCTCACCGGCATCGAGATGAGCGCGCCCGTGGCGGCTGCGCTGTGCCTGTCCTTGTACGGCGGCGCCTTCTATTCCGAAATCATCCGGGGCGGCATCATCTCCACCGATATCGGTCAGACCGAAGCGGGCCAGGCGATCGGCATGACGCGCGGCCAGGTGATGCGCCGCGTGATCCTGCCCCAGGCCTTCCGCAAGATGATTCCGCCACTGGTCAACCAGTCGATCCTGCAACTCAAGAACACGTCCTTGCTGATGGTGCTGGCCGTGCCCGATCTGCTCTACCAGGGCCAGGTCATTGCGCATGACACCTACCGCCCGCTGGAGGTCTACACCTTCATCGCCATCACCTATTTCGTGATTCTTTTCCCTGTGACCTTGTGGGCCAAGCGCCTGGAGCACGGCACATCGGCCACCAAGGAGGCCTGAGATGCAAGACCAACCGCTCATTTGTATTCGTGGCCTGAAGAAGTCCTTTGGCAAGCTCGATGTTCTGAAGGACATTTGCCTCGACGTGAACCGGGGCCAGGTGGTGGCGCTGATCGGGCCTTCGGGCTCGGGCAAGTCCACCCTGCTGCGCTGCATCAACCTGCTGACCGTGCCCGATGGCGGCGACATCCGCGTCGATGCGCAGTCGCTGGCCTTCAGCGGCAAGCAGACCCAGCTGCCCAAGGACAAGGTGCTGGCGGGCTTCCGCGCGCGCACCGGCATGGTGTTCCAGCATTTCAACCTGTTCCCGCACATGACGGTGCTGCAAAACGTCATGGAAGGCCCGGTCACCGTGCTGTGCATCGGCAAGGCCGAGGCCGAAGCCCGCGCCACGGCGCTGCTGCAAAAGGTGGGCCTGGCCGAGCGCGCACAGATGATGCCCGACCAGCTCTCGGGCGGCCAGAAGCAGCGCGTGGCCATTGCCCGCGCGCTGGCCATGCAGCCCAGCGTGATGCTGTTCGACGAGGCCACCTCAGCCCTCGACCCGGAGCTGGTCGGCGAGGTGCTGCAGGTCATCCAGTCGCTGGCGCGCGATGGCATGACCATGATCCTGGTGACCCATGAGATCGCCTTTGCCCGCGAGGTGGCCGATAAGGTCGTCTTCATGCGCGATGGCGTGGTGGTCGAAGAGGGTCCGCCCGCGCAGGTGATCGACAACCCGCAGCACGAGGCCACACGCAGCTTTTTGGGCCGCATCATCGGCCACGCCGTATAACCAGCAGGGAGGACAACCATGGATTTTCGACTCGACGATATTGACCGCAAGCTGCTGGCGCTGTTGCAGGCCGACGCCCGCGAGTCCACGGCCAAACTGGCGCGCAAGCTCAACCTGGCGCGCACCACCGTGGTGGCCCGCATTGCGCGGCTGGAGAAGGAAGGCGTCATCGCCGGTTACGGTGTGCGCCTGGGCTCCAAGCTGGAGCAGTCGGCCGTGCGTGCCTACTGCGGCATCAGCGTGATGCCCAAGACTGCCCAGGCCGTCATGCAGGTGCTCGAAAGCATTCCCGAGGTCGAAGAGGTCTCGGCCGTCTCCGGTCAGCATGACTACATGATCTTTCTGCGCTGCGATTCCAACGAGAAGCTCGATGCCTTGCTCGACCGCATCGGCCTGATCGAAGGCATTCGCCAGACCTACACCTCGGTGGTGCTGAGCCGCAAGATCGACCGCCGTGGCGCACTGCCCGCGCTGCCCTTGCTCGACTGACCCTGCCCATGCCGCCCAACGCTGCTGTTACCGCTGCTGATGCGTCCCCGCCGTTTATCGGCATCCTGATGCTGGACACCCAGTTCCCGCGCCCGCCCGGGGACATCGGCAATCTGCAGACCTGGGCAGCGCTGGGCATCCCCGTGCAGATGCACAAGGTGCAGGGCGCATCGCCCGCCAAGATCGTGCGCGAGGCCGATCCCCGTTTTGTGCAGCCCTTTGTCGATGCCGCCCGTGCGATGCAGGCGCAAGGCGCCGCGCTGGTCACCACCAGCTGCGGCTTTCTGGCCGCCTACCAGGAGCTGCTGGCCAGCAGTGTCGATGTGCCGGTCGTCAGCTCCAGCCTGCTGCAATGCGCGCTGCTGTCCCGGCCCGGCGTGGTCACCATCGCCGCGGCCAGCCTGACGCCACACATTCTGGCCGCTGCCGGTGTGCCTGAAGGCACCCCCGTGCAAGGCGTGGCGCCGGATGGAGAATTTGCCACGCGCATCCTCGGCAATGAACTGGAGATGGACATCGCCCAGGCCGAGCGCGATGTGGTGGCTGCCGCCGTTGCGCTGTGCCGGGCCCATCCGCAGCTGCAATCGATCGTGCTGGAGTGCACCAATATGCCCGTCTACCGCGATGCGGTGGCACGCGCCACCGGCCTGCCAGTGCACGATGTGGTGAGCCTGCTGGCGCAGCGCTGGGCTGCGTTGCCAGCCTGATTGTGGAGGCGCCCGGCCATGCGGCCAGGGCGTAGCGGCAAGACCGCTTGAGCCCGTTGTTTTAGCCCTAGAGGAAACGCTCGGCGCGGAACGGCCGCGCATCGACCGGCGCATCATCGCCGCGCATCAGCGCCGCCAAAATCGCGCCGGTGCCCGGCCCGGTGCTGAAGCCAATGTGCTGGTGGCCAAAGGCCAGCCATAGATTGCGCTGGCCCGGCATCGCGCCAATGATGGGGCGGCTGTCCGGCAGGGTGGGGCGGCTGCCCATCCAGGGCGCAGGCTCTAGCGCCTGGCCCATGTCAATCGCCTCGCGCGCTGCGGCCTCGGCCAGGCCCAGCTGCACCGGGTTGGCGGGGGCGTCGATGTCGGTCAGCTCCACACCGCTGGTCAAGCGCAGGCCTTGCTCCATCGGGCTGAGCACATAAGCGCCAGCGGTGTCGTAGACCGGACGCGAGATGTTGCAGGATGCGGGCGGCGCAAAGTGCATGTGGTAGCCGCGCTCATAGGCCATCGGCACCTTCACGCCCAGGGTCGCCATGAACTGGCGGCTCCAGGGGCCCAGCGCCACCACCACGCGGTCGGCCTCCAGGCCATCGTGTGCGCCATCGGCGCGGATGCGCCAGCGGCTGCCGGCAAGTGGCTCCACGGTCTTGATGCGGGCCTGCGCATACTGGCCGCCTTGCTTGCGGAACAGCTCGGCATAGGCCTTGACGACATCGCCGGGGCTGTCCACCGACCAGGTGTCCTTGATCCACAGCGCGCGCTCGAAGATGGGGTTGAGTGCCGGCTCCAGCTGGCGGATATGGTCGCGCTCCAGCACCTCGGTGGCGACGCCGAAATGGGCCATGCGCTCGCGTGCCAATGCGCCGCCCGCAAAGGCGCTGGACTGGCGGTAGAGAAACATCCAGCCGTTGTCGCGCATGCGGTGCGCGGCGCCACTGGCACGCAACAACTGGGCATGCTCATTCATCGACAGGCGGATGAGGCTGTCCAGCGCCGTGGTGGTTTCCTCAAACACCTGGGTGCGGGCCTGGGCGACAAAGCGCGCGGCCCAGCCCAGGTTCTGCAGCAGAAACCGGGCCTGGTAGCGAAAGCCGGCGCTCTGGTTCTTCAGCAGCACCGGCAGGTTGCCCCAGAGGCTGGGGTTGTTGAAGGGCATCAGCGAGCTGCGCGCGATCACCCCCGCGTTGCCGTAGGAGGTCTCTTCGCCAGGAGCCAGCCGGTCCAGCAAGGTCACGCGGAAGCCCTTTTTCTGCAGCGCCAACGCGCTGGCAACGCCCACCATGCCGGCGCCCAGCACGGCCACGGAAATATTGCTCATGGAATGTTTGGAGTCCTGGCAGTCATCTAGAAACGATCTAGCGTATGACTGATATTAAATTAACAATCAAAACCAAGGGCTTGGCATGCGCTGGCGCCCGGGCCACCGCCGGGCCGCACAGCCTGCCAGACCTGCGGGCCAGCCCCTGGTGAGGATGCCTGTGCAGCAAGCGTTTTTCGCAGCGCATCCTGCGGCGCGTATTTTAGGAAATTACGGTGACAAGGGTCTTCCGTTTTGGCGCAATTTCCTTAACTTTTAGTAAAGTCTTGCGGCACCGCAAGCCCCAGGTGCCGCTCAGCCGGGCAGCTGCGCGCCTTCGACCAGAAACTGCAGCTTGCGTTGGCCCTGCCACTCATTGATGTCCAGCCGGAAGGCCAGCAGCACCTTGGCCGGCAGTGGCTCGGTATGGCCAAACCAGATGCCGTCCACCATCTCGCCCTGGTGGCGCAGCTTCAGCGACAAATGCTTTTCACCGACCAGGCGCTGGCTGATGACCTCCAGCTCCTCACTGAAGGTCGGCGGCGCAAAGCCCTGGCCCCAGACCTGGCTGTTGAGCGTGTCCACGGTCTCGGCATGGCGGAACTGCACCGGCAGCGGGCCGTCGGTCTCCAGCTGGCGGGTGAGCGTGCGCTCATCCAGCCATTCCTGCGCGACCTGGGCCAGCGCCTGTTCAAACACCTCGAAATCGTCCAGCGCAATCGTGCAGCCCGCTGCCATCGCATGGCCACCAAACTTGATCAGCACGCCCGGGTGGCGCTTGGCCACCAGGTCCAGCGCATCGCGCAGATGGAAGCCGGGGATGGACCGGCCCGAGCCCTTCAGCTCATGCTCATGGCCTGGCGCACTGCTGGCGGCAAACACAAAGGTCGGGCGGTGCAGCTTGTCCTTGATGCGCGAGGCGACGATGCCGACCACGCCTTCGTGGAAGTCCGGGTCAAACACGCTGACGGCCGGAGGCGGCTCGGTGCCTTCTTCAAACAAGGCCTCGGCCAGCAGCATGGCGTGCTCGCGCATGCCGGTTTCGATATCGCGGCGCTCGCGGTTGATGGCATCCAGCTGGCGCGCCAGGGTGTCGGCCAGCAAGGTGTCGTCGGTCAACAGGCATTCGATGCCGATGGTCATATCGGCCAGGCGCCCGGCCGCATTGATGCGCGGGCCCAAGGCGAAGCCAAAGTCAAAGGTGCTGGCGGTGGCGGCACGCCGGCTGGCGGCCGAGAACAGTGCGCCCAGGCCGGGTGGCATATGGCCGGCGCGGATGCGGCGCAGGCCCTGGGCCACCAGGCGGCGGTTGTTGGCGTCGAGCTTGACCACATCGGCCACGGTGCCCAGCGCCACCAGCGGCAGCAGGCTGTCCAGGCGCGGCTGGGCCATGTCGGCAAAGGCGCCGCGATCGCGCAGCACCGCGCGCAAGGCCATCAGCACATAGAACATCACGCCCACCCCGGCCATGGCCTTGCTGGCAAAGCCGCAGCCGGGCTGGTTGGGGTTGACGATGGCATCGGCCGCCGGCAGGGTGGCTGCCGGCAGGTGGTGGTCGGTAACGATCACCGTCATGCCCAGCGCCTTGGCGCGCGCCACGCCGTCTACACTGGCAATGCCGTTGTCCACGGTCACCAGCACCTGCGCGCCTTGCTGGTGCACGCGCTCGGCAATCGCGGCCGTCAGGCCATAGCCGTCAACCACGCGGTCCGGCACCAGGTAGCTGACCTGCTGGGCACCCAGCATGCGCAGGCCACGCAGGGCCACGGCGCAGGCGGTGGCACCGTCGCAGTCGTAATCGGCCACCACGCAAATGCGCTGCTGCTGGCCAATCGCATCGGCCAGCAGCAGGGCTGCTTCACGCGTGCCCAGCAGGCCGGCGGGCGGCAGCAGCTGGGCCAGGCCGTCGTCCAGCTCAGTAGCAGCTTGCACGCCGCGCGCGGCAAACAGGCGGGCCAGCAGTGGGTGCACACCTGCCTGCTCCAGCGCCCAGACGGTGCGCGGGGGAATATCTCTAGCCAGAATTTTCATAGGGAACTCAAAAGCGCCAAGGGCTTGGTCGGTGCCAGCCATTGCTTGATTTTTGGTAGCCAGCCGGGGGCTGGGGGCGCCAGGGTGATGGCATTTTTCTCGCCGCAGAGGCTGATCCGGCTCCAGGCGGTGCTGGCCAGGGTCGCATCGAGCTGCTGCCATTGCTGCTGCCAGCTGCGCCAGTCGCCCACCAGGGCACTGTCGCGCAGGGCGGTATTCAGCTCTGGCGTCTGGGCGGGCGGCTGGTAGCCGGCGGGCAGGGCGCCTGCGCCATGCACCCAGAACGAATTGATAGGCGCGCGGCCACTGGCCTCGCGTGCATCGCTGAAGGCATGGGTGTAGAGCAGCATCTGCATCTCGGTCTGCAGGCGCTGCAGCACGGCGGCCTGCGCTTTGTCGGGCAGCCAGGGCCGCACATCGCGCAGCGCAATGCGGTCCAGCGCAGCGGTATCGAGCTGCGCAAACACCTCGCCGCGCGCCAGCCAGCGGTCGGGCCGGTCGTAGACCAGTTCAATGCCGTCTTCGCTAAACCAGGGCGCCATGATGGCCAGCAGGCTGCGCGATTCCTCGTCGCTCATCTGCGCGGCGGACAAATCACTCATGCGCACCTGGTCGGGCGAGATCTGCCAGTGGCAGGGCGAGAGAAAGGCCCAGCCGGTATCGCCCGGAGTCTGGCCGCTTTGCAGCTGGTACAGCGCCGCCCAGGGCGTGGCCTTGGGCGGCAGGCCCATGGCCTGGGCCAGCACGCGTTCATGGGGCGGGGCAAAATCTTCCAGCGCGCCGCTGTCGCTGGCGCTGACGGACCACTGCCGCAGCAGGCGTTGCAGGTTCGGCAGGGGCAGCGCCTGCAAGGCTTGCTGGCAGCCCGGCTCGTCCGTGGCTGCGTAGGAGATGATCAAATGCTGGTTTTCCGACATGGGTCTATTGTCGGCGATGCCACAATGCGGTTTGCGGTGCAGTGGATTAAGTGGCTTCTAAGTGCTTACCGGCACCATCTATATTTTTAGAACGATTTATGCAGATTCCCTATGAATTGGCGCTGGGCTGGCGCTACACCCGGGCAGGCCGGGCAACCCGGCGCAACGGGTTTATTTCGTTCATCTCGGGCGTGTCCATGCTGGGCATTGCCTTGGGAGTGGCGGCGCTGATCATCGTGCTGTCGGTGATGAACGGGTTTCAAAAAGAGGTGCGCGACCGCATGCTCAGCGTGGTCTCGCATATCGAGATCTTCACGCCCGGCGGCGATGCCTTGCCCGATCCGGCCCGCACCATTGCTGAGGCCAAGGCCAACCCCAATGTGATTGGCGCGGCGCCTTTTGTCTCGGCCCAGGCGCTGGTCGCCCGGGGTGAAGACATGCGCGGCGCGCTGCTGCGCGGCATTGACCCGGCGCTGGAGCCCGAGGTCACCGACATGACCACCGGCATCGACCAGAGCAGTTTGCAGGCGCTCACACCGGGCAGCTTCAATGTTGTGCTGGGCTCCGAGCTGGCGCGCATTCTGGGCGTGGGCCAGGGCGACCAGGTCACCCTGATCGTGCCCAGCGGCCAGGTCACCCCGGCCGGCACCGTGCCCCGCCTCAAGCAGATGCAGGTGGTGGGCACCTTCAACTCCGGCCACTACGAGTACGACTCCACCCTGGTGCTGATGCACCATGAGGATGCCGAGCGCCTGTTCCGCCTGGAAGGCCCGACCGGCGTGCGTCTGAAGCTCAAGGATTTGCACCAGGCCCCTGAGGTGACCCAGCAGTTGGCCCACAGCCTGAGCGGCCACCTGCTGATCCGCGACTGGACGCAGCAGAACAAGACCTGGTTTGCCGCCGTTCAGGTGGAAAAACGCATGATGTTCATCATCCTGACCCTGATCGTCGCCGTGGCCGCCTTCAACCTGGTGACCACCTTGGTGATGACGGTGACCGACAAGCGCGCCGATATCGCCATCCTGCGCACCTTGGGCGCCAGCCCGCGCAGCATCATGGGCGTGTTCGTGGTGCAGGGGGCACTGGTGGGCGTCATCGGCACCCTGGCCGGTCTGGGCCTGGGCCTGCTGGTGGCCTGCAATATCGATGTGATCGTGCCGGCCATCGAGCGCGCCCTGCACACCAGCTTCCTGCCCAAGGACATCTACCTGATCAGCCAGATGCCCAGCGAGCCCCAGCGCAGCGACATCGTGCCGATCACCATCATCTCCCTGATCCTGGCCTTTGTGGCCACCCTGTACCCCAGCTGGCGCGCCAGCCGCGTGAACCCCGCCGAGGCGCTGCGTTATGAATGATTCGTCCATCGTCCTGGAGGCCTCGGGCCTGACCAAGCGCTTTACCGAAGGCCTGCTCGATGTGCAGGTGCTCCATGGCATCGACCTGCAGGTGCAGGCCGGCCAGACCCTGGCCATTGTCGGCGCCTCGGGCTCGGGCAAATCCACCCTGCTGCATTTGCTCGGCGGGCTGGATGCGCCCAGCAGCGGCACCGTCAGCCTCAAGGGCCAGCGGCTCGACACGCTCAGCGCCGCCCGCCAAGGCGAGCTGCGCAACCAGCACCTGGGCTTTATCTACCAGTTCCACCATCTGCTGCCCGAGTTCAGCGCGCTGGACAATGTGGCCATGCCGCTGCGCATCCGCCGCATGCCTTATGCCGAATGCACCGAGCGTGCGCGTGAGGTGCTGGCCTCGGTGGGCCTGAAGGACCGCGTGCTGCACCGCCCCGCCGAGCTCTCCGGTGGGGAGCGCCAACGCGTGGCCATTGCGCGCGCGCTGGTCACCCAGCCCGCCTGCGTGCTGGCCGATGAGCCCACCGGCAACCTGGACCGCGCCACGGCCGACACCGTCTTCGCGCTGATGCTGCAGCTGGCGCGCGAGCGCGGCACTGCCTTTGTCATGGTCACCCATGATGGCGAGCTGGCCCAGCGCTGCGACCGGGCGGTGCGCATGGTCAACGGCCGCTTTGAAGCCTGAGCCACACTGGCCGCGCCCGCATGCCCTTCTGGATTGACACCCACTGCCACTGGGATGCCCCCGAGTTCGATGCCGACCGCGACGCCTTGCGCGCCGCCGCGCATGCAGCGGGGGTGGCGCATTGCGTGATCCCGGCGGTAGAGCGCAGCAACTGGGCCACCGTGCGCGAGCTGGCCCAGCGCTGGGGCGACAGCTATGCGCTGGGCATCCACCCTCTCTACACCGGCCGTGCGGCAGAAGCCGACATCGAGGCCCTGGCCGCCATGCTCGAAGACTGCCGCGATGACCCGCGACTGGTGGCGATTGGCGAGATCGGCCTGGATTTTTTTGTGCCCGGGCTGGATGCTGAACGCCAGACCTGGTTTTACGAGCAGCAGCTGCAGCTGGCGCGCCGCTTTGACCTGCCTGTCATCCTGCATGTGCGCCGCTCGTCGGACCAGCTGCTGCGCGCGCTGCGCCGCTGGCCGGTGCAGGGCGGCATTGCGCATGCCTTCAACGGCAGCCTGCAGCAGGCGCTGCAGTTTATCGAGCGCGGCTTTGCGCTGGGCTTTGGCGGCGCGCTGACCTATGAGCGTGCGCTGCATTTGCGCCGCTTGGTGCAGCAGCTGCCGATGGCGGCCATCGTCGTCGAGACCGATGCCCCTGATATTCCCCCGCACTGGCTCTACACAACGGCCGAGCAGCGCGCCGCTGGCGAGGCCCAGGGCCGCAACCAGCCGGCCGAGATTCCGCGCATTGCGCAGGTCATGCTGGAGGTGCGGGCCGAGGCCCATGCCGATGAGGCTTTGACCACCGCCGACTGGCAGCGGGCCACCAGCGACAATGCTGCCAGGGTGCTGCCCCGGCTGCAGCCTCTGCTGCCCGGCCGCGATGGGGGATTAGGCCATGGCTGATGCGCTGCTCTGCGGGCTGGCTCCGGTGGTGGGGCCCGGCACCCAGGTCTTGATTCTGGGCAGCTTTCCCGGTGTGCAGTCCTTGCAACTGCAGCAGTACTACGCCCATCCGCGCAACCACATGTGGCCGCTGCTGGCCGCCTTGTGGCCGGAGCACCCGCAGCCCAGCGCCTATGCCGAGCGTTGTGCCTGGCTGCTGGAGCGGGGCCTGGGCCTGTGGGATGTCTATGCCGCTTGCGAGCGCGAAGGCAGCCTGGACACCAGCATCCGCAATGCCCAGCTCAATGATTTTGGGGCGCTCAAAAAGCAGTGCCCGCAACTGGTGGCCGCTGCGCACAATGGTGGCGAGAGCTTTCGCCATGCACCCCGGGTGCAGGCCGTGCTGGGCCTGCCCAGCTACCGGCTGCCCTCCAGCAGCCCGGCCAATGCCTCATGGAGTTTTGAGCGCAAACTCGCTGGCTGGCGCGATGTGATGCGTCAGAGCGGATTGCTGGCCTGAGCCTCTGCCGCTGGAATGCCCGCACGGGCAGCGCGGGGCGCGCCGGGGCTGCCGCCGAGCATGCGCAAGGACAGGCTTTGCACCGCAGGGGCCAGCAGCACCACGATGGTGAATGCGGCAGGCCAAGCCAGCAGATAGGCATGCAGCCAGCGGGAGACAAAATCCCCGACCAGCCCGATGTTCAGCCAGGTGACCCAGGCGCTCATCAGCCCCGAAAGCAGCAAGGACATGATGAAGGACGACAACAGGCGTTGTTTGATGGCGTGAGACATGGGGGTTCCAGAAAAAATCAATCGCGCAGTCTAAAGCCAGCCATCCCCGGTCCGGCTTCTCTGCGTGGTCCGCATGCCACAAATGGCTATCAATCACTATTTTTGATAATTAATGACTATCAATAACCCGGGCAATGCGGCGGCGCGGTGCGCTGAATCCGCGCCCCGCTGGCTGCAACAGGCCAATGCACAGAACCGCTGCGGACAACGGCCGATAATCCCACCCATGACGACTAGAAAAAAATCTCCGCAGCTGGCGCAGCCACTGCCCGAGGTCACGATTTCCGATTTTGACGGAGCCCGCTACCTGCACCTGGGCACTCCGTGGGTGCAAGGCTCGATGCGCATCAAGAAGCCTTTCGATATCGAACTGGAATATGTACAGCGCATGATGGCCTGGCTGCTGCTGGTGGACTGGCCCACGGTGCCCGAGCGCCGCGCGATGCAGCTGGGCCTGGGGGCCGCCGCGGCCACCAAGTTCTGCGCACAAAAGCTGGGCATGGCCAGCACCACCGCGATCGAGCTCAACCCCCAGGTGATCACGGTCTGCCGCCAGTGGTTCAAGCTGCCGCCCGACAGCGACAAGCTCCAGGTCGTGCTGGGCGATGCAGGGGTGGAGATCCAGAAGCCCCAGTACCTGCAGACCGTCGATGCGCTGCAGGTCGATCTGTACGACCATGAGGCAGCTGCCCCCGTGCTCGACAGCCCCGACTTCTACCTGCACTGCCGCCACTTGCTGACCGAGGACGGCTGCATGACGGTGAACCTGTTTGGCCGCACCAACAGCTTTGCCCGCAGCCTTGCCCATATCCAGGAGGCCTTTGGGCCCGAGGCCGTCTGGCGCTTTGCGGCGACGAAGGAGGGCAACACCGTCGTGCTGGCCCAGCGCAGCGCCAGCCGCCCCAGCCGCGAGCTGCTCAGCCAGCGTGCCGACCTGGTGCAGCAGCAGACGGGCTTGCCGGCGCTCAAGTGGTTAAAGGTTTTTAAACCTGTGCAGCCGCTGCTGGACTGACTTTACCAAGGGATCCTCTGCAAAACTCCCTGCCGTGGTCTGAACGCGGACTCGGGCGATCCGCTGCGTTGTCTTCCTTGTCAATAGCTCGCTATTGACTGCGAAAGACGCCTTGCGTCTCATCCCGATCCGCGTCCATCCCGCTTGGCGAGGGTTTTGCAGAGAATCCCAAGCGACTACTAAACCATCAGGTATAAAGCCAGAAGATAAAAAGACAGAGGGAATAAATCATGGCAGCGCCTGACCAGCCAAGCAAACACCACAAGAGCCGGGGCGATGCCTTGCCCGGTGATACCGCCACCAGAAGCCGCTCATCGAGTAGCTCCGGTGGCGGTAGTAGTTCCGGGGCTTCGGCACCCATCCGGCGCTCGGCGATCTTTGTGCCTGGCCATGTCGAAGACGGTCCTGCGCCGTCCAGATCCAGCGGCCCTGCTTCCGTGCCATCCACACCCAGTGCGTCTGGCCCGGCTTCGGCGCCCGCTGCGCGCAGCGGCCTGCCGGCGCTGATGCAGCGCCCACTCGATTTGACCCAGGTCATCAACTGGCTGCAGAGCGATGGCTGGATCAGCCCCGAGCTGGCCAGGGCGACTATCGACCGCTGCAGCCATGCATCCAGCAGCCAGCACCCGATCGTGCGCCTGGCCAGTGTGGTGGTGCCACGCCTGCAGGATGGCAAGGCGCTCGATGTGGAGCTGCTCACCGAATTTGTCGCCAAGCACTGCGGCCTGCCTTATTACAAGATAGACCCGCTCAAGGTGGATGCCGCCAAGGTGGCCGAAACCATGGGCGCACCCTATGCACAACGCCACGGCATTCTGCCGGTGCAGGTCACTGCCCAGGAAGTGGTGATTGCCGTCAAGGAACCCTGGATTGATGAGTGGGTCAGCGAGGTCGAGCGCCAGGCGCGGCGCAAGGTGCGCCGCGTGCTGGCCAACCCCAAGGACATCGACCGCTACCGCAGCGAGTTCTTCGCGCTGGCCAAGTCGGTCAAGGCGGCCAGCAAGCTGGGCGGCTCGCTCAGCTCGCTGGGCAACTTCGAGCAGCTGGTTGACCTCAGCAATACCAACCAGCAGTTCGATGCCAACGACCAGGGCATCATCCGCCTGGTGGACTGGCTGTGGCAGTTTGCCTTTGCGCAGCGCGCCAGCGATATCCATCTGGAGCCGCGCCGCGACCAGTCGGTGATCCGCTTCCGCATTGACGGCGTGCTGCACAAGGTCTACCAGATGCCGCTCGGGGTGCACAACGCCATCGTCTCGCGCGTCAAGCTGCTGGGCCGCATCGACGTGGTTGAGAAGCGCCGCCCGCAGGATGGCCGCATCAAGACCCGCAACACCTTGGGCGACGAGGTGGAAATGCGTCTGTCCACCTTGCCCACCGCCTTCGGCGAGAAGATGGTGATGCGTATCTTTGATCCGGAAAACACCGTCAAGGATCTGTCGGCGCTGGGCTTTACCCCGCATGATGCGCAGCGCTGGGAGAAGCTGGTCGAGCGCCCGCACGGCATCATCCTGGTCACCGGCCCCACCGGCTCGGGCAAGACCACCACCTTGTACTCGACCTTGAAGCGCCTGGCCACCGAAGAGGTGAATGTGTCGACCGTGGAGGACCCGATCGAAATGATCGAGCCGGCCTTCAACCAGACCCAGGTGCAGCCGGCGCTCGATTTCAGCTTTGTCGAAGGCCTGCGCGCGCTGATGCGGCAGGACCCGGACATCATCATGGTCGGCGAAATACGCGATCTGGAAACCGCTGAAATGGCCGTGCAGTCCGCGCTGACCGGCCATCTGGTGTTCTCCACCCTGCACACCAACGATGCCCCCAGCGCCATCAGCCGCTTGATGGAGCTGGGCGTGCCTCCGTACCTGATCAATGCCACCTTGCTGGGCGTGCTGGCGCAGCGCCTGGTGCGTACGCTCTGCCCGCAGTGCAAGCAGCCCGATGAGGAGGCATCGACCGAGGCGCTGACCAGCGCCATCCAGCCCTGGAAGATCAAGCGCGACTACCGCCCCTACAAGCCCGTGGGCTGCGAAGAATGCCGCGACACCGGCTTTCGTGGGCGCATGGGTCTGTACGAGCTGCTCACCGTGTCGGAATCGCTCAAGGACCAGGTGCATGCCTCGCCGTCGATGTCGGTGCTGCGCCGCCAGGCAGTGAAGGATGGCATGCACCCGCTGCGCCTGGCGGGTGCTTTGCGCGTGTCCGAAGGCCTGACCACCATCGAAGAGGTGATGGCCAATACGCCGCCCATCGAAATGGGCGATCGTTAATCTTCTCTGCCCCCCGCTGCCCTCAAGCAAGGGCGCGTGCGGGCACTCTAGGACTAGGGGATCACCCTGTCCAGTCTTCGGCCGTGACAGGGCTGCCATCGGGCTGCAAGCCGCGCCCCGCTTGGGTTTCGGCGCTGTGGGGGCAGCGGTCACCCTAGGGGTTTTCCTGTGTGGAATCGTAAGTGGAATCCACATGCGTCAGCTGCCCGTCAGCGTTGACAATGCGCTGCATCCCTAAAATTGTTTGGAGACAAAGGTAATGAAGCTCAAAAGCCAGAAAGACTTCTGGGCGGGCATCATGTACATGGCAGTGGGTATTGGGTTCGCCGTCGGCGCCCAGAACTACTCGATCGGTACAGGTGCTCGCATGGGTCCGGGGTACTTCCCGTTGATTCTCGGCGTCCTGCTGACGCTGATCGGTGCGGCCGTGGCCTTCAAGGGTCTCACGGCTGGCCCTGCTGACGGAGACCCGATCGGCAAATGGGCTTGGAAGCAGGTGTTCTTCATCTTGCTGGCCAACTTTGCCTTTGGCATCCTGCTGGTAGGCGTGCCCACCATCGGCATCCCGGCCATGGGCCTGATCGTCGCCATCTACGCGCTGGTCTTCATTGCCAGCCTGGCGGGTCAAGAGTTCCGTGCCAAGTCGGTCTTCATTCTGGCCACCATCCTGGCCATTGGCAGTTACGTCGCTTTCGTGTGGGCACTGAATCTCCAGTTCCCCGTGTGGCCTAGCTTTATCACCGGTTAAGAGGGGCCAGGACCATGGAATTGTTTGACAACCTGGCCACCGGTTTCGGTGTTGCCTTTACCTTTCAAAACCTGATTTACTGCTTTGTCGGCTGTCTATTGGGTACCCTGATCGGCGTCTTGCCTGGTATCGGCCCTGTGGCCACCATCGCGATGCTGCTGCCTGCCACCTACGCGCTGCCACCCGTGGCTGCGCTGATCATGTTGGCCGGTATCTACTACGGCGCCCAGTACGGCGGCTCCACTACGGCGATCCTGGTGAATCTGCCGGGAGAGTCATCATCGGTCGTGACCGTGATTGACGGCTACCAGATGGCCCGCAAGGGACGCGCTGGTCCGGCATTGGCGGCAGCGGGCATTGGCTCGTTCTTCGCCGGCTGCGTGGGCACCGTGATTCTGGCTGCCTTCGCACCTCCGCTGACCGAAGTGGCCTTCATGTTCGGTCCTGCCGAGTACTTCTCGCTGATGACCCTGGGCCTGATTGGCGCCGTGGTGCTGGCTTCGGGCTCGCTGCTCAAGGCCGTGGGCATGATTGTGCTGGGTCTGCTGCTGGGCCTGGTGGGTACCGACGTGAACTCCGGCGTGGCCCGTTACTCCTTCGACATTCCTGAGCTGACCGACGGTATCGACTTCGTCGTGATCGCCATGGGTGTGTTCGGCTACGGTGAAATCATCGCCAACCTGTCCAAGCCTGACGATGAGCGCGAAGTGTTTGCTGCCAAGGTGACCGGCCTGATGCCCACCAAGGAAGACTTCAAGCTGATGTTCCCCGCGATGCTGCGTGGTACCGCTCTGGGTTCGGCCCTGGGTATCCTGCCTGGTGGCGGTGCGATGCTGTCGGCTTTCGCGGCCTACACGATCGAGAAGAAGACCAAGCTGCGTCCCGGCGAAGTTCCTTTCGGCCAAGGCAATATCCGTGGCGTGTGCTCGCCTGAATCGGCCAACAACGCCGGCTCGCAGACCTCGTTCATTCCACTGCTGACCCTGGGTATTCCACCCAACGCCGTGATGGCACTGATGGTGGGCGCGATGACCATCCACAACATCCAGCCTGGTCCCCAGGTGATGACCAGCAACCCAGAGCTGTTCTGGGGTCTGATTGCCTCGATGTGGATCGGTAACCTGATGCTGATCATCCTGAACCTGCCGCTGATCGGCGTCTGGATCAAGCTGCTGACCGTGCCTTACCGCTGGCTGTTCCCATCGATCGTGCTGTTCTGCGCTGTCGGTGTGTACGGTACCAACAACAACAGCTGGGACGTGTGGATGGTCGGTATCTTCGGTTTCGTGGGCTATGTGTTCCACAAGCTGGGTACGGAACCTGCTCCGTTGCTGCTGGGCTTCATCCTGGGCCCGATGATGGAAGAAAACCTGCGCCGTGCGCTGCTGCTCTCGCGTGGTGACTGGTCGGTGTTTGTCACCCGTCCAATCTCTGCCGGCCTGCTGATTGCAGCTGCCATCCTGCTGGTGGTGGTCTGCTTGCCAGCGGTGAGCAAGAAGCGCGAAGAAGCCTTCGTCGAAGAAGACTGATCGCCCGCAGCCCTGCTGCACCATGGAAAAGGCATCTTCGGATGCCTTTTTCTATTTCTGCGGCCCAGGAGGGCTGTGGCTTATCGGTGATAATGAGAGTTATTCCCATCTGAGGCGCGAAAGCTGGACCGCCGATGGAGACCCTGGCTTTCCATGGGGCGTTGCCCGTCCGTGCTTGAGCGCTATTACCGAGAACTGCTGAACTTCTGTCTGCGCAAGGTTCGAGACCGCGACACTGCGGCCGACCTGGCGCAGGAGAGCTATGCGCGCGTGCTCGGCATGCAGCGCGCCGGCAAGGTGATCGACCAGCCGGCCGCCTTGCTCAAGCAGGTGGCCTTGAATGCCAAGATCGACCTGGACCGGCGCGCCCAGTTGCGCCAGCACGAGGACATCGACGCGCTCGATGAAACCCAGCAACCCGCCAGCCCCCAGCGCCTGCAGCCCGAGGCGGCCTATGCCTCGTCGCAAACCGTGCAGGCTTACCTGGCCACCATCGAGGCCCTGCCACCCCGCTGCCGCGAGGCCTTTTGCATGTACCTGTTCGACGAGCTGTCCAACCAGCAGATTGCAGAACGCATGGGTGTCTCGATCAGCATGGTCAACCAGTACATCAGCCGTGGCAAGATCGCCTGCGCGGCCCGCAAACAGGAGCTGGACCATGGTGATTGATCCCATCCAACGCGGGGCCGACCTGCAGTTTTTCCGCGCCCATGCGTCTATAGCTTTGAGATGAGCCGTTTGTCCACCTCGCCCGCCCAAGCATCCGCCCCGCCTTTTGACGAGGCGGCGGAGGCGCGCGCGCTGCAGGCCTTTTTTGGCGAGCAGGATGCTGTGGAGCTGCAGGCCGCGCAATGGCATACGCGCCAGGAGCAGGGCCTGGACGCGGGCGAGCAGGCGGAACTGGCGCAGTGGCTGCAGGCCAGCGCCGAGCACGCCGAAGCCTTTGCCCGCATGGATACCGGCGTTGCCCGTTTGCGCGCGCTGCCTGCAGACGCGGTGGCCCAGTGGCGCGCCAGCCAAGCGGCAAGCCAGCCGGCTGCTGCTGCCGCATCGCCCCAACCCGCTCCCGCCCAACCGACGCCAGCGCGCCCCCGGCCCTGGCTGCAGGCCCTGCTGCCCGGCCCGCGTGGCCTGGCCTTCTGTGCCGTGCTGCTGATGGCGCTGGGCCTGGGCTGGCACCAGTGGATGCAGCCGGTCTACAGCGCGCACTATGTCGTCGAGCGCGGCCAGCGCCAAAGCCTGCAGCTGCCCGATGGCTCGACCCTGGAGCTCGATGCCGACACCGATGCCCAGGTGCACCTGTACCGCCACCGGCGCGAGGTGCAGCTGGCGCATGGCCAGGCCATGTTCAGTGTCGCCCCCGATGCCAGCAAGCCTTTTGAGGTGCAGGCCGGCCCGGCCCGCGTCGCCGTGGTGGGCACGCGCTTTGCGTTGCGCTACCGCCAGGATGGCATCGATGCCGGCCAGGTGCGGGTGGAGGTGCAGGAAGGGCGGGTGCGCGTGGCAGCAACGCAGACCCCTGCCAGCGCACTGCTGCTGACCGCTGGCCAGAGCACCCAGGTGGCAGCCGATGGCGAACTGGCGCCCGTGGGCAGCGTGCCCCCCGACAGCGTGGGCCTGTGGCGCAAGGGCTTGCTGCGCTTTGACCACACCCCCCTCGCCCTGGCCTTGCAGGAGATGGAGCGCTACGGCCCCACCGGCCTGGTGGTGCGCGACCCTGCTGTGGCCGCTCTGCCGATTGGCGGCAGCTACGCGACGGCCAAGCCAGCCGAGTTCGCCCATATGCTGACCCTGGTGCTGCCGGTGCGCCTGGTGCCCAGCGCTGGGGGCCGGGCTGAGATCGTGGCCAGACATTAGGCAGGCTGAACTCGGGCTTGGGCGAGGGTGTTGCACAGCCTGCCTGGAAAAAATAATTCCAAAAAATGCCAAAAGCGGGGTGCAGTTCTGCGAACCCGGTGCGTCATAGAAGGTAATGAGATTTATTTACTGCATTGCCTGACCATGTCCTTCACCTGTTTTTCCCTCGCTTCTTGCACGCCTTCGCGCAGCTCCTCGGTATCCACCATGGCCCGCTTCCACCCCGCACCGCTGGCGCTGGCAGCAGCGCTGGTGCTGGCGATGCCGCTGGCGGCACATGCCCAATCCGCCACACCGTCCAACCCAGCTAACCAGGCCAGCAGCCTGTCGATTGCGGCCCAGCCGCTGGGCGCGGCGCTGCAGGCGCTGTCCGCAGCCACGGGCGTGTCCATCGGCTTTGCGCCGGCCTTGGTAGAGGGCAAGACGGCGCCCGCCGTCTCCGGCACGCTCACCCCGCAGCAGGCAGCGGACCGTCTGCTGGCCGGCAGCGGCCTCATCGCAGTGCGCCAGGGCGAGGCCATGGTCATCAAGGCAACGCCTGGGGCATCCGACACCAGCACCTTGCCGACGGTGACGGTCACCGCGCAAGGCGAGCGCAACGCGACCAGCGAAGGCACGGGCTCGCTCGCGGCCTCGGCCGTCAGCCTCAACAAGGGCGACCAGTCGCTCAAGGACATTCCGCAGTCCATCAGCGTGATGACGCGCAAGCAGCTCGACGAGCAGGGCGTGAGCGACTTGCGCGATGCGATGAACAAGGTGACCGGCACGATGGGGCTGCAGGGCGTGGGCCAGGGCATGGTGCTGGCCTCGCGTGGTTTCCAGATCGATGCCTGGCAGTACGACGGCGTGGCGATTCCGCGCAACCATTACTCGCTGGGCAACTGGGGGACCGAGGGCATGGTGTTTTACGACCGGCTGGAAGTGCTGCGTGGCGCCTCGGGGCTGCTGCAGGGCACGGGCAGTCCCGGTGGTGCCGTCAATCTGGTGCGCAAGCGCGGCCAGCGGGAGACGACCGTCACCGTGACCGCCCGCGCTGGCTCCTGGGACCGCTACGGCCTGCAGCTCGATGCCGGTGGCCCGCTGAACGACGAGGGCAGCCTGCGTGGCCGCCTGGTGGTGGACGAGTCGCGTGGCCACTCCTTTGTCGACTATGTGAATGAGCGCACACGCTCGCTCTACGCCGCCTTGGATTACGACATCAGCCCCGACACCACGGTCGGCTTTGGCGTGAGCCAGCTCGACAGCAAGGGCCGCCCCTTCATCATGGGCCTGCCGCTGTATGCCGATGGCAGCATGCCCGACCTGCCACGCTCCACCTTCACCGGCTCCGACTGGAACCGCTCGAACGTGAAGCAGACGACGGTCTATGCCGACCTGAACCACCGCATCAACAACGACTGGAAGCTCAAGGTCTCGGCGCTGCAGATGCGCGAGCAAAACGCCTCCTTGCACCAGCGCATGACCGGCACGGTGGCAGCCGGTGGTGGTGATGTGACCTATGACGACTGGTACACCGATTTCGACCTGAAGAAGGTCGCCTTCGATGCCTTCATCAACGGCCGCTTTGAGCTGGCGGGCTTGCGCCACGATGTGACAGTGGGCGCCAACTATTCCAAATACCGCTCCGACGATGTCTATGCCCGCACCTTCACGGCCGGGGCCGATATTTTCAACATCGACCACCACCGGCCCGAGCCCAGCCTGGCCAGCCTGCTGGCCGCCGGTGGCCGGCAGTGGAAGTCTGCCTACGATGTGCGGCAAAAAGGCATCTACGGCAGCCTGCGCACCCGCCTGACCGAGCCGCTCACGGCGATTGTGGGCGCTCGCTCCAGCTGGTACGACTCGCTCTACACCAATGCGCTCAACGACGAGCGCCAGCTCACCACCACCTCCGGTGAGATCACGCCCTATGCGGGCCTGGTGTATGCACTCACCCCGGAGTGGTCGCTGTACGGCAGCTATACCAGCGTGTTCGAGCCCCAGTCCGAGCGCACTGTCGATGGCAAGGTGCTCGATCCGATCACCGGCACCAACTATGAATTGGGCATCAAGGGCGCGCTGATGAACGGCAAGCTCAACACTTCGCTGGCGTTGTTCCGCTACGACCACAAGAACCGCGCCGTCAACGACCTGGCCTCCGGCTATGCCTGCGACGGCTGGTACTGCTCCACCTCGGCCGGCAAGGTGCGCAGCCAGGGCGTAGAGGCCGAAGTCAGCGGCGAAGTGGCGCGCGACCTGCAAGCCATGGTGGGCTACACCTTCAACACCAGCAAGTTCCTGAACGACCCGGCCAACCAGGGCCAGGTCTTCAGCACCTGGACGCCCAAGCACATGCTGCGCGCCTGGCTGTCCTACCAGCTGCCTGGCGATTGGAACCGGCTGAGTGTGGGCGCTGGCGTCGTCGCGCAAAGCCATACCTTGAGCTATGACCGCTCCTTCAAGGTGGCGGGCAACACCATCACCAGCCTGCGTCTGGCCTACCAGGCAACGCCCGAGGTCAGCGTCGCCCTCAACGTGAACAACGTGTTTGACAAGCATTACATCCTGCCGGGCTTTGTCGGCTACACCGGCGGCACCTATGGCGATCCGCGCAATGCCATGCTGACCCTGAAGTACACGCCCAAGCTGTGATTGACACAGGGCCGCCCCGCCCGCATCTGCACAACCCGGCCTTGTCCAAAAACAGCAGTTTTGGCTTTTGCATTGCGCAAACTGGGTTAGGCTGCGATCCGCAAGCGAGAGGGGCGGGCCCTGCAGGGCCGGGCCCATCGCCTCGTGCACCGGGGCCTGCCAGCAGTGGATCGCAATGGCCCCCCCAGCGCCAGCTATTCCCCCGCCCATCAGATGTGCATCCGCTGCGCACGGCACACCCCAGGGGAACCCGCCAGCTATCCCATCCAACCCCTTAGGAGGCACCCATGAGCCAAACCACCTCACCATCCACCCTGTTTCGCCCACTGCTGGCAGCGGCCTTGGCCGTGTCCGCCAGCGTCGGCGCTGCCTTGCCGGCGCAGGCCGATTACCTGTGGCTGCAAACCGAGAACGGCCAGACGCGCGCCCAAGTGGGCGAGCTGCACAAGACGCCAGGACAACTCAGCGAACTGAGCGAACCGCGCCAGGTAGTGGCAGAAGGCAAGACCGTGCCGGCATCGGCCGACCCCTATGTCCTGGCCAAGGAAGAGGGCGCCCCGGCCGACCAGCGCTTTGCCGCCACCCGTGCCGGCAGCGATGGCGTGCTGACCTACTACCAGGCCCGCTTTGGCCGCCACGAGACCCGGGCCGTCCATGACCTGGAACTGGTGCCGACAACGCCCCAGGGCAACACCTACCAGCTGATGTTCAAGGGCCGGCCGGTGGCAGCCAGCCAGGTGAATGTGGACACCAGCGAAGGCTGGCGCCGCGTGCTGGCCCCCGCCAAGGATGGCACTGTCAGCTTTACGCCATCCTTCCCCGGCCTCTATGTGATGGAGGTTACGGCCCGGGTCAACAACGGCAGCGTGAAGCTGGGCGACAAGCAGTACGACGAGGTGCGCCATACCGCTACCTTGAGCTTTGAGGTGCCGCAGTAAGCCAATAGGGCGCCCATTCCCCGCAGGGGCAGGCGCGCCGCTTTTGAGCGGACGCCTGCACAAGTATTGGCTTGGCACGACAATTGCAGCAGTTCGACGGTTGGCCGTCTGCGTATTGCCGCTTTTTGTCTTTCATGAAAAACCTGCCCCTGCTGCAGCAGCACGACCTGCGCCGTGCGCTGCATAACGAAGTCCATTCCCGCCCCCCTGAAGCCCTGCCCGACAACACCGCCGTGTTCTGCACGGTGATGTGGGCCGATGCCGCCGAGCGCGCGGCCAGCCGCCAGTGGCTGCACCAGCTGTTGCGCGATCTGCAGCTGCCCGTGCCCGATGCCGAGGCCAACCACTTGCGCCTGGACCTGGGCAATGGCCGCCTGCGCTGGGAGCTGCACACCGAGTTTGTTTCCTGGACCTGGATGGTGCCCATCCGCCCCGAGGCGCTGGACGAGGCCGAGCTGCCGTCCGCCAGCGACCTGGTGCCCGCCCAATGGCTGGCCGGTCTGCCGGGCCGCTGCCTGCTGGCGATGAACGCCTGGGTGCTGCCCGCATCGCCCGCGCTCGAGAAAAAGGTCGAGCAGCGCTGGCTGTACGAGGACAAGCTCGTGGCATCCAAGGCCTCCGACCAGAAGGCGCAGATCTACACCGATTTCTCCATCCACTCGGATGGCGCATCGCGCCTCTTTGTGCTGAACCAGGGCCTGTCGGCGGCGCGCAATGGCCGCCTGGTGCAGCGCCTGCTCGAGATCGAGACCTACCGCATGGCCGCCTTGCTGGGCCTGCCTGCGGCGCGCGAAACCATGGAAAAGCTCGCCAGCACCGAGTCCGAACTGGCCGAGCTGTCCTCAGCCATCCGCAGCGCCGGTGCCGCCAGCGAGCCGCAATTGCTCGACCAGCTCACCCGCCTGGCCGCGCAGGTGGAGAGCCAGTACGCCGCCCACCACTCGCGCTTTTCGGCCAGCAGTGCCTACTTTGCGCTGGTGCAGCAGCGGGTGGGCGATATCCAGGAAACACGCCTGGGCAGCTACCAGACCATCGGCGATTTCATGGACCGGCGCCTGACCCCCGCGCGCAATACCTGCGTGTCTGCCCACCAGCGGCTGGAGGCGCTGTCCCAGCGCGTCTCGCGCATCAGCAACCTGCTGCAGACGCGGGTCGACATCAGCCAGAAGCAGGGCCGCCAGGCGGTGCTCAAGGCGATGAACGAGCGCCAGGGCCTGCAGCTCAAGATGCAATCCACCGTCGAGGGCCTGTCGGTGGCGGCCATCACCTACTACTTCACCGGCCTCATCAGCTATCTCGCCAAGGGCCTGCAGAAATGGGGGTGGCCACTGTCGCCAGAAACGACGGCGGCGCTGGCCATCCCGGTGATAGGCTTGGGCGTCTGGTGGTCGATTCGCCGCATGCACCATCGCTTGTTCCACGGCGCGGCGGACCAGCACTGATTGTTGGAGAGTTATCTTGTCTGCTTCTGTTGCACCGGCTGCGGTGCTCACGCCCAGCGTGCGCCGGGCCGGCATGGTCTGCGCCGTCGTTGGCGCCATCGCCTTCAGTGGCAAGGCCATCATCGTCAAACTGGCCTACCGCCATGGCGTCGATGCGGTCACCTTGATCATGTACCGCATGCTGTTTGCGCTGCCGCTGTTTGTCATCATGGCCTGGTGGGCTGGGCGTGGCAAACCGGCGCTGTCGCTGCGTGACTGGCTCGCCGTCATCGCGCTGGGCTTTTGCGGCTACTACCTCTCCAGCTACCTCGATTTTGCCGGGCTGAGCTATATCAGCGCGGGGTTGGAGCGGCTGATCCTCTACCTCAACCCCACCTTGGTGCTGGCGCTGGGCTGGCTGCTGTACCGCAAGGTGGCCAGCGGCCGCCAGCTGCTGGGCCTGGCCATCAGCTACGCCGGTGTGATGCTGGTGTTCGGGATGGAACTGTACACCCACGGGGCCGGTCAGCAGGTCGGCTGGGGCGCGACGCTGGTGTTCCTGAGCGCCGTGAGCTATGCCGTCTACCTGGTCTACAGCGCCCAGTATGTGAAGCGCCTGGGCGCCCTGCGGCTGGTGGGCCTGGCCACCAGCTTTGCCTGCCTGTTCTGCATTGCGCAATTTCTGCTGACCCGGCCGCTGCAGGCCGCGCAGGTGGATTCAGCCGTCATCTGGCTGTCCGTCCTCAACGCCACCTTGTGCACCGCCGTGCCGGTGTTGCTGGTGATGCTGGCAGTCGAGCGCCTGGGCGCAGCAACCGTAGCACAGACCGGCATGATCGGGCCCTTGTCCACGATCCTGATGGGGGTGTGGCTGCTTGGCGAGCGCTTGACCCCGGTTATGGTGGGCGGGACCGCCTTGGTACTGACTGGCATCTACGTGTTCACCCACCAAACCAAAAGACAATAAGCGCCGTCAACACGGGATGGGCCGTGGCCTTTCTGTCCTCGCCGGCTGTGCTGCACTGCTTTTCCAGCGCATGCCGCCGGTTTTCCGGGTCGTCTTGGCGACTCCCAAGGGCAAGGCGCACAGCGCCAGCACCTATGCGGTTTGTGACATAGCATCTATATCCACAAGGAGATTTAAATATGGATTTTGGAATTGCCAACAAATGGGCACTGGTCTGCGCGGCCAGCAAGGGCTTGGGCCGTGGCTGCGCGCAGGCGCTGGTCAATGAAGGCGTCAACGTGGTCATCAACGCCCGCGGCGAAGAAGCGCTGAAGGATACCGCCCGCCAGCTCAAGGTGATGGCCGCCATGTGGGCCGCAGCCGCCCCGGGCCGCGTGGCACCCCAGGTGATCGCCGTGGCCGCAGACATCACCACCGAAGCCGGCCGTGCTGCCGTGCTGAATGCCGAAGGCGGCCCTGGCCAGCGCTTTGACATTCTGGTGAACAACGCGGGTGGCCCGCCACCCGGTGATTTCCGCGACTGGGACCGTGACGCTTGGGTCAAGGCGCTGGACGCCAACATGCTCACCCCCATTGCACTGATCCAGACCTTGATAGACGGCATGGCCGAGCGCGGTTTTGGCCGCATCGTCAACATCACCTCCAGCTCTGTCAAGGCACCTATCGACATCCTGGGCCTGTCCAACGGCGCGCGCAGCGGCCTGACCGGCTTTGTGGCCGGTGTGGCACGCAGCGCCATTGCCGGCAAGGGCGTGACCATCAACAATATCCTGCCCGGCAAGTTCGACACCGACCGCATTGCGGCCACCATCTCGGCTACCGCCAGCAAGACCGGCAAGAGCGAAGCCGATATCCGCGAGTCGCAGCAAAAGCAGATTCCTGCCGGCCGCTACGGCACCGCCGATGAGTTTGGTGCCATCTGCGCCTTCCTGTGCAGCCAGCAGGCGGCCTATATCACCGGCCAGAACATCCTGCCGGATGGCGGCTCCTACACAGGTACTTTCTAAGCACCTGTCACCCAAAGCAGAACCGCCCGGGCAGATGCCCGGGCGGTTTTTTTACGTCTGACATGGAGGCTGGCAGTGATCAAGCCTGGTCGTCGTCAAAGAAGTCAAAGCCATCGTCGCCGCTGTCATAGTCGGCGACATCCTGGCTGTTGCTGTCGCTGCGGTTGTTGCTGGTGTCCGACTCGGGCATCCAGCGGTTGACGGAGGAGTCCACATGGTCGCGCCCGGCTTGCTGGGCGAGCTGGTCCAGGCCGCTGTTGTCGCCGCTGCTGTTGGCATTGGAACTGGCCGTGCTGGCGCTGTCCGCAGCAGGGCTGCTGGTGCTGGCTGCATGGCTGGGGTTGGTCGCCGCCTGGGCGGGGTTGCTCCAGAGGTGGCTCAGGCCATTGAACAGCAGCATGCCGCCCGCCACACCGGCGGCCGAAGCAGCAGCCTGGCCCAGAAAGCCGCCCGCTGCTGATCCAGCGCTGGGCTGTGCAGGCATGGGGGCGGGGATAGGGGCGGGCGCTGCCGGGGCCGCGCCAAACCAGCGGCCGCTGCTGGCCGAGGCGGGCGTATCGGCATAGCCTGCAGGGGCAGCGCTGTTGGACGGATAGCTCGGCGCATAGCCCGCTGGGCTGCTGCTGGCCAGGTTGGCATCGGGGGTACGGCCAAAATGCGTGTCCAGCCCGGCACCTAAAAAGCTGCCACTGCTGCTGCCACTGCCGCCAGCCGGTTTAGCGGCAGCAGCCCGGGCCTCAACCAGTTGTGCCTGCAACTTCGCCTCTTGCTGCTGGGCCTGCTGCAACGCCTGCTCCAGCAGCAGGCCACGCTGGGTCAGCCAATAGAGCGCGTCCGGGGTTTGCTGGGCCTGCTGGCGTACCCACGCTTCTGCCTGGCCATCCTTGGGCTGGCCATCGCGCTGGCGCAGTTGCTGGAAGAGGTTCTCGATCAGGGTTTGTTCTTGCGCATTCATCTCGGCATCCTTGCGATGGTGGTGTCACCGCATATGGGATGCACTGTGCGCTTGCGCAAGAGCGCCAGTGTGAAGCCCGCGTTCTTTCCGTAGCAGGTTGTAAGCGATCAAGCCCTGCGCGACGAAATCACAATGCCGGCGACCACCAGCACAAAGGCCGCTGCATGGTAGAGCCGGGGCGGCTCACCCAAAAAGGCAGCCGACAGCACGGCAGCAAACAGCGGCGTCAGGTTGCTGAAAAAGCCTGCCACCGTGGGGCCCACCCTCTGCACGCCGATGCCCCAGCAGCGGTAGGCCAGGATGGCCGGGCCGATGACGATATAGGCAATGGCCCAGAGCAGGGTGCTGCTCATCTGCAGCTGGCTGGCGCCCATCACCCATTCGGTGCCGGCAAACAGGCCCGACCACAGCAGGCCAAAGGCCAACTGGGCCATCAGCAGCAGCGCCCACTGGCTTTTGATGCCGGCGGGCTCATGGGTGCGCACCAGCAACCAGCTGTAGAGCGACCAGCAGGCGGTGGACAGCAGCATGAACAGATCCCCCGGCACCAGGCGCAGCTGGGTCAGCTGCTGCCAGTCGCCATGGCTCAGCACCAGCAGCACGCCGCTGACCGAAAACAGCGCGCCCAGCATCTGCGGCCGGGTGATGCGGGTCTGGAAGAACAGCGCGCCAAAGGCCATCATCCACAGCGGCATGCTGGAAGCCACCAGGGTCACATTGATGGGCCCCGAGGTCTTCAGCGCCATGTACTGGAAGGCGTTGTAGCAGCCAATGCCGAGCAGGCCGATGGTGGCCCAGCGCTTCCAGTGCGGCCACAGCGGGCTGCCCCGGCGCAGAAGGGGGTAGGCCAGCGGCAGCAAGATGGCAAAGGCCAGCAGCCAGCGCACAAAGTTCAGCAGCATTGGCGAGACCAGCTCATGCACCAGCCGGCCCACGACGGCATTGCCCGCCCACATCAGCGGGGCGGCGGTCAGCAGCGCCATGGTCGACGGTGTCAGTTTTTGTTGCATCGCGAGACTGTACATCCCCGTGACAGCAGCGGGTAGGAAAGCGTGGCAGCATGGTGACTGGTGGCACCCAGAACCTAGCCAGAACCTATCCAAGTTCACACAGGAGAATTCCCATGTCTTTGGCAGTACAGATTGCCCGCAATGGCGGACCCGAGGAGATGAAGCTGGTCGACGTGGACGTCGGCGCGCCCGGCCCAGGCGAGGTGCGCATCCGCCACCATGCGATCGGGCTCAACTTCATCGATGTCTACCAGCGCACGGGCCTCTACACCCTGCCGATGCCGCTGAACCTGGGCATGGAAGCTGCAGGCGTCGTTGAAGCGGTAGGCGACGGCGTGCAGCACCTGCAGCCGGGCGACCGTGTGGCCTATGCCAGCAACCCGCCCGGCAGCTACAGCGAAGTGCGGGTGATGCCCGCCACCTATGTCTGCCAGCTGCCCAACAGCATTGATTTTGAGACCGGCGCAGCGATGATGCTCAAAGGCCTGACGGCCCAGTACCTGCTGCGCCAGGCCAAACCGGTTGAAGGCCTGCATTCGGGCGACTTTGTGCTGTTCCATGCTGCCGCTGGCGGGGTGGGGCTGATCGCCTGCCAGTGGGCCAAGGCGCTGGGCCTGCGCCTGATTGCCACCGCCGGCTCCGACGAGAAATGCCAGCTGGCACTGGCCAATGGCGCCGAGGTAGCGATCAACTACCGCACGGAAAACTTTGCCGAGCGGGTCAAGGACATCACCGGCGGCAAGGGCGTCAAGGTGGTCTATGACTCGGTCGGCAAGGACACCTGGGATGGCTCGCTGCAGTGCCTGCGCGCCTTTGGTCTGATGGTCTCGTTTGGCAATGCTTCCGGCCCGGTGCCGCCTTTTGCGCCGGCCATCCTGGCGGCCAAGAGCCTCTATGTCACCCGCCAGGGGCTGTTCACCCATCTGCGTTCGCGCGAGGCCTGCCAGGCCATGGCCAATGACCTGTTTGCCGTCGTCGGCTCGGGCCAGGTCAAGATCCATATTGCGCAGCGCTTTGCGCTGTCCGAAGTGCAGGCCGCCCACCGTGCGTTGGAAGCGCGCAAGACCACGGGCAGCAGCATCTTGCTGCCTTGATATTTCCGTAGCCGATGCAGGCATCGGGTTTTGGGTAGGCGCCGCCTGCCCCCAGGCGCAGATGGACTAACATCCATCTGCTTTTATTTTGATAGTGCCCCATGTCCCCTGTTTCTCCCCCGCAGTTCGCGCCCCAGCCGCCCGCCTGGCTGGCTGCTGCGCGCACGGCCATGCAGTCGCCACCCCGCAAGGCCAGGCTGCCGCTCTGGGTCAACGGCCAGGCGGTTGGCTCTCTGGTGGAGCATTTCTTGATCGAGACCGGCATCGCAGGGCGCCTGGGCGGTGATGCACTGCTGTCCAAGCGTGAGCGCTCGGGCATGGCGGTGTGGCTGCTCGAATCGCCCACGCAAGATGCCACCACCTTGATGGGGCGCCTGGCCGATGCCTTGCGCGATGCTGGCCGCAGCGGCCCCTGGCGCAACGAGCAACTGGCCGTGCAGGCAGTGGATGGCAGCCGCATCGGCACGGTGGAGCGCGGGGCGGTGCGGGTGCTGGGCATAGCGACCTTGGCCGTCCACCTGGTGGGCATGGCCCCGGATGGGCGCCTGTGGGTGCAGCAGCGCGCGGCCAACAAGGCCAACTACCCGCTGCACTGGGACACCTTGATGGGCGGCATGGTCTCGGCCCAGGACAGCCTGGAGCAAGCGCTGGCCCGCGAAACCTGGGAAGAGGCCGGTCTGCAGATCGCCGACCTGCAAGGCCTGCGCCATGGCGGCGTGCTGCGCTTTCGCCAGCCCGACAGCGATGGCGGCGGCGACCTGGGCTATATGTACGAAGACATCCACTGGTATGCCGCCACCGTGCCCGAGGGCATGGCGCCCCGCAACCACGATGGCGAGGTGGCGCAGTTTGCGCTGTGGCAGGCCGATGAGGTCCAGCAGCAGCTGGCGCAGGCACGATTCACGCCCGAGGCCGCCTTGGTCTGGGCCGGTTTTGCAGATTGGATGACATGACAGAGACAGGGAACAAGCAGGGTGCCCCGGTGCAGGCACCCAAGCAGGTGGTGGTGGTGGGTGCCGGTGTGGTCGGCGTGGCCACGGCCTTGGCGCTGCAAAGCTATGGCGTGGCCGTCACCTTGATCGACCGGGGCGAGCCCGGCATGGAATGCAGCTACGGCAACTCCGGCGCGATCAGCCCCGGCTCGGTCGCGCCGCTGGCCTTGCCCGGCATCTTGAAGACCGTGCCCGGCATGCTGATGGACCAGGACGGCCCGCTGTCGATTGGCTGGAAGCACCTGCCCAAGGCGGCATCCTGGCTGGTGGCCTTTGCGCAATCGGCCGAGCCCAAGCGGGTGGCCGCTGCGGCCGAGCGCCTCAACGACCTCTACCAGGGCGCCGTCGATGCGCATGCGGCGCTGGCGCAGAACCTGGGCGTGTCCGAGCTGTTCATGCGGCGCGGCCATCTGCACCTCTACCCCGATGCCGACTATGCGCAAAAAGATGCCACCGGCTGGCAGCTGCGCGCCCAATACGGCTACCAGGTCGAGGAACTGGACCGCGCTGGCATCGAGGCGCTGGAGCCCCAGGCGCCCCAGGGCTATGCCCATGGCCGCTACCTGGCGGACCACGGCACCATCCTGAACCCGCTGCGCTATGTGCAGCGCATGCTGCATGCCTTTGTGCAGCGCGGCGGCAAGCTGGTGCGGGCAGAGGTCAAGGCCATCCGCCCCGATGACAAGGGCTGGGCCGTGCGCACGGGCGATGCCGCGCTGGATGCGCAGCGCTGGCCGCATGTGGTGGTGGCCGCTGGCGCCTGGGCGCCGGCGCTGCTCAAGCCGCTGGGCATGCTGCTGCCGATCGAATCGCAACGCGGCTACCACGCGCAGTTTGCCGGTGCCCAGCACCTGGTGGAACGCACCGTGGTGCTGGCCGACAAGAAGGTGTTTATCGCACCGATGGAAGGCGGCCTGCGCGTAGGCGGCACGGTCGAGATCGCCGGCCTGACGGCGCCGCCCAACCCGCGCCGCGCTGCTGGCATCGAGCGCATTGCGCGTGAGGCCTTCCCGGCCCTGGCCGGCTTGGAAGCCCAGCACTGGATGGGCCACCGCCCCTGCCTGCCCGGCTCCGTGCCGGTGGTGGGCCATGTCGATGCGATCCAGGGCCTGTGGCTGGCCGTGGGCCATGGCCATCTGGGCCTGACCGGTTCGCTGCCCACGGCCCAGCGCATCGCAACCGGCATGTGCGGGCCGCAAGCGCTGCCTTTCTGGCAACTGCGCACCGCTGGCTAACTGGCATCACTAGCAGCCGCTTGGCTGATCGCAGGCGCGCTCAGCCCATCAGCTGCGCCAGCCTGCGCACCGCCGCCGGTATTGGCGCAATCACCGGCAGGTGCAGGCGCTCGGCCAGCGCAATGGCGGCCTGGCCCAGCGGGCCGCCGCCAATGATCACGGCCTGCGCGCCATCCTCGTCCACACAGCGCTGCACCGCTTGCGCCAGTGCGGCTTCCAGTGCCGGGGCATCGCCACTCAGGGCGCGCGGGTCGCCCTCGGTCAGGCGGATGCCGGTGTAAAGATGGGTCAAACCTATCGCAGCCACCCGCCCGGCAATCGGCTCCACCAAATCGGGCGTGACGGTGGCCACGCCAAAGCGCCGGCCACCGCTGGCCGCTTCCAGCATCGAGGCCTCGGCAATGCCCACCACCGGCATGCGGCTCAAGGCCCGCAGCCGCTCCAGCCCCGGGTCGCCAAAGGCGCTGATGATGGTGCCGGCGCAGTCGCTGGGCGCGTCGCGCCAGCAGTCTTCCACCTCCAGCGCGGCTTGCGCCAGCTCGGCCGCGTTGACGATCATTGGCGGGCCCTTGCCGGCGGTGCGGGGCAGAATCTGCCACTGCGCAGGCGCCGCGCGCTGGGCAATGTCGGCCATCATCGCGGTGGTGGCCTCGGACGCATTGGGGTTGATCAGCAGGATTTTGGGCATGGAGCAAAACTAGGATTGGGCCGTGGCAGGCGTGCCAGCCAGGGGCTCGGCATCGGGGGAGCGGCCATAGGTTTCGGGCACGCATTGCACGCTGATGATGAAGATCAGGTACATCGCAGCGGCCAGGCCAAACACGCCGCCCAGGCCAAAGCCATCAAACAGACGGCCTGCGACCAGCGGCATCAATGCACCGGCCGCTGTGCCGGTGGCCAGGATGAAGGCGGTGCCAAAGGCGCGCACCCGGGTCGGGTAGAGCTCGGGCGCATAGATCCAGATGGTGGTGTTGAGCAGCAGCACAAAGAACTGGAAGGTGGCACCGGCAATCAGCAGCACCACAATGCTCTTGGCGGCAAAGCCAATCGTCAGCGCCGCCAGACAGGCGCAGATGGCACCGGCGGTCAGCACCCGTTTGCGCGGAAAGTGAAAGCCCAGCGCCGAGGCCGCAATCGCGCCCAACAGGCTGCCGCTTTGCATCACCATCGTGAACAGCAGGCTCTTGGACATGCTGTAGCCCAGGCCCACCAGAATCGTCGGCATCAAGGTGAGTACAGAAATCTGCGCGCCATAGGTCATCCAGATGGTGATGCACAGCGGCACGGTGCGGCGGCCCAGCGCGCCCCGGAAAATCTCGGTGATGCGCACCTTGATCTTGGCCGCCGTGGTGCTGCTGCCGCCATCGCTGATATAGGGGTGGCTGGCTTGCGCAGCGCCCGCCAGCTTGCCCGATGCCAGGCGCGTCAGCACCGCGTTGGTCTCGGCAATGCGGCCTTGCGACAGCAGAAAGCGCGGCGTCTCGGGGATATAGCGGCGGTAGAACGCAGCCAGCAGCGCCGGCACCATCAGGCAGACAAAGAGCCAGCGCCAGCCGTTGTCACCGGGGAAGATCCAGAACACCAGCAAGCCAAAGGCCGGTGCCAGAAAATTGCCCAGCCCGCCCGCGCCCACATTGACGAGGCCGACCGCCGTGCCCCGGAACTTGGACGAGCAGAACTCCGACAGCATGGTGACCGCAATCGCAATCTCGCCCCCCAGGCCAAAGCCCACCACCGCCCGGCCCAGCGCCATCACCGCCAGGTTGGGCGCCATCGCGCAGATGCCTGCACCAATGGTGAACAGCAGCAGGTCCACCGACAGCATCACGCGCCGGCCATAGCGGTCTGCGATATAGCCCGAGACGATGCGGCCAATCGCCGCGCAGGCAAAGGTCACCGTGTTGAGCATGCCGATGTCCGACGCCGTCAGCCCCCACTGCTCCTTGAGCATGGGCCCGATGATGCCGACCGCGTTCTGTTCGAAGCTGTCAAACAGGCAACCAATCAGGATCAAAAAGATGATCGTGTGGTGCGAGCGGGTCACCCCTATCTTGTCGAGGGCTTGGTCGAGTTCGGCCACCTTGGGAGAGTCGGGTGCAGAGGAAAGTGCAGGTCCACCAGCCATTGAAAGCTCCTTGAGAAGAGTCGTGCTTGCTCGATTCGGATCGCTGCGCCAGTGTTGGGCAGGTCATCGAAGTTTGGTATAGGTATTTCACTAATATGGTGCATGTGAAATTGAAATTTCATGCACCAGGCATGTTTAAGCAAGCAACGTGCCATCTATCTCGGCATCGGGGAACATGGCGGTGGGGGTGGTTTTCTCAAGGCAAGGGCGCAGCAGCTGCTGCACCGGCGGCGTAAGGAGCCACAAAGATCCATGAAGTGAAGGCTGATTGCGTCAGGGTGCAATCACCGTAGCCGCCAGAGTTGCAGCGACTGGCCTGCTAAGTGACAGTGTTCGTGCGAACGGTTTGATGGGCTTTTGAATGCCTCTGAACGACCCAAAGCAGTCGTTGGGCACACGCAGGAGCGGACGCTCAAGACCGTATGAAAGGCATCGGCCAGTTGTCCAAGCCTTCTCTTCCGTATTCGCGCAAATGCGAGTCTGAATGCTGGGCTAGGTACTCCAGTACCTCCCGAGATTCCGGCGTCCCAATTCGAGCAAGGGCGTACGCGCACTTGCGCTGGAACTCATGAAGGTTCTGCCATCGAACCATGTATGGAAAAGTTGTTTCGGCGGCTTTAGCAATCGCTGGAATAGCGGCAGGGTCCCCGAAAATCCCCAGGTCTAAAACGATGTCTTCATGACGCTCGTGGCCATGAAGGCCCAAGAGTTGAATCATCAGGGGCACCCGGGATCTATTGTCCTCCGCGAGGGCGTCCAACGAAGTGCAGAGCACGGTGGCATCTAAAGAGCTACTCATTGCGTGTACCCGAATTTCTGGTTGTGGCCGAATTGAGGCATCGTACCAGCAGCTCCTTGTGGCAGCGCATGACTGTTGCTGCTCGACCCGTAGCCGAAGTTCACCGCCCTCGGAAGCTGACGGTCAAACCATCAGCAGTTTCGACCATGGAGAACTCTTTATCTCCGAAATTGCTTCGCTTGCCCCACTCTTCCGGTAAACCGCAGCGATGGCGTCTTTCTCTAGATTTAATTGGGCCAATTCTTCGCCAATAGGCCACTCACGGAGGTGGATATGTTCGCCGGGGTAACTTGGAAGCGTTGCTCTGATTGCCCTAATCAGCGATTGATGTCCGCCCACTTCGGGATCTGAACAACCTTCAATTTCACGAAGCGCCAAATCAACCAACCATTGATTTTGAGGAGCTCTATTCCTGGCTATTCTTAGGTAGTCGGCGAATGGCATCATGGGGCGGAATGCAGCAAGAAAGGCCGCATAGACTACTCCTCCCCAACCAAAATTAGAGGTTAGGTCGGATATCAATTTTTCATTCACGGCTGCGATGGCCTTGGAAACCGCATAGTGCATCTCCAGTGGTTGATACAGAACATCTGGAAAATGGCTCAAGACACTCCTCAATTCTTGTATATCGCGATGCATCTTTTGGAGCAGCCTGAGCGCATTGTCCTCACGCGCGATGAGCACACAAGGAATAGGCTCTAGCAAAGCCAAGACATCCGATTCAACGTAAAACGAAACTGGCATCATTTGGGATGAAGCGATAAATAGAAAGTCGGCGCATGGCCGCAATCGGCTCGGTCACTGGTGTCGATTTCCAAAGTATGTACCCAACGTCTCCAACAGCACACGGTTTCTGTCATAGATCTCGAACCAAACGTTGAAGCCCGCCAGCCTTAAAAGACTGTGAAGCTCACGCGTGAACTCGCAAACCATCTCTTCATCGCCTGCAATCGCCCCATTGAAAAGAAATTGACTATGGTGGTCACCGTATGCTTGAAATGACGCGTCTGCAATTTCCATTCGAATGCTTTCAGCGCCGTCGAAATTAGATACCTTCAGCCAAACTTCCGCATCACGAAAGCGCCGTAGGGTGGCCGCGAACTCCTTCATCCGGCCGCTGCAGTCAATGAGCCCATACACGTTATTGAGTTCCGGAATTTCCATGTCGATTCGCCCGGCGAGTGTTTGCGGATGGCTGCATGGACGTCCGCTAACGAACGGCCGCATCTGGCCGTTCTGCGCCTGTCATAGCATGACTGGAAGAAATCCAACGACACCTACTTGCTGCAACTCTACCCTCTTTTGAGGTAATAAAATTCTTCCCAATTTAATTGGGGCGAAGTCCGATTACCATCTTCGGTGGTACTTGCCCATTAATATCGAGCGGGAGGGCATGCACCCTATCGATTGCCCGAAGTACTGCGCTGTCCCAGTCTGGTACGCCACTTGATTGTGTAAGGGTACGCCTAATGATGACTCCATCAGTCCGTATCTCAAGGGTGACTTCAGCACGCGGATTGTCTGCTCGACTCAATTGTTTGTACGCAAGATTTTTGCGAATTGCTGCTGCTACTTTTTGTGCATATCTGCCATCATGCAAGCTCGCCGGTCCGGGCAGTGGGACAGGTGGAAGCCGAAATCTTTGCCGAGCAGTTATTGCTGCATTTGAAAATGGGTAGAGATGCAGAAGATTCTCCACGACTTCGATTCCTTGTAGTCGATTTCCTGCTTCTATTTGGCAAGCTGAAATTAAGAGCAGTGCTTCAGGTGCAAGCGCACTATCTTTGGCCGCTGCAGTCTTCTCTAAAGCTGAAATTGCACGATCGTAGTGACGCTGTGCATAGTGGGCAGTTCCAAGCCAATAATAAGCTGCGGGTATCAAGCTTCCGCTGGTATGTGTCTTTGTAAATTGCTCAAATGCGTCTTGTGCGCCGGGGAATTCAGCACGTTGGACTAGATCTAATGCCGCCTTGAACTGAATTATTTCCTCTTCAGCTTCTATTGAAGTTGCTCTCTTTTCGCGTAGGTCTTGAGGGGCATCGGCTAGATTTTGGTTTTTAGCTTCTGCTGACTCCATGTTAGTACAACCTGCTAAAGCAAAGAGATTGAATATTGCAGTGAATAGGAAAACAGTTTTCATACAAATTTTTTTATAACTATTGCCCAAGATTGACCCACGAAGTGCGGCCGCATCCTAAGCCGGACAGCTTTCCAGAACGACCGCTCATGGCCGTAAGCCGTCATCCTAACGTCGAATGCACATCGGGCTCTGCCGGCCCTGCCAGTCAGCTACCTGCACGAGCCAATCCTCTAGCCGTCCCTTCTGAGCAACCACACACTCCTGACCTCGCACCATGAGCAGATCTGTCCCCTGGTTTCTGGCATCCAGCTGCAAAACTGTGTTGCTAGTCGCGAACAGTACAACGCCCTAGCCGCTGCTGCACAAAACAGGCGCGTCCCGCGAGACTTCAAAACTCCTGGTGCTGCTCATGCTGCTGCTCAATGGCAGCCAGGCGCTTGCGGCCTGGCGCGCCGGCGGCCTCCAGCACCATCGTGGCCAGCAGGTCGCAGACGGCCATCACGGCCACATGGTTGTCCAACAGGCCTGGGCCATGGCAGTCGCACTGGATGGACCAGGTGGCCGCCGCATAGTGGGGGGAGGCCTGGTCGCTGACCAGCAGCACCGAGGCGCCAGCCTGGCTGGCGCTGGCCAGCAGTGCGGCCATCTGCCGGGTCTGGCGGCGCATGCCAAACAGGATGACGCAGTCGTTCTTGCCCAGTTGGGCGGTGTACTCGGCCAGGGTCTCGCCGGGGCCGGGCAGGCTGATCACCTGGGGCACCACCTGAATGATCTGCCAGCGCAGGTACTGCGCAAAGGCATGGCTGCTGCGGCTGCCAAAGATAAGCACCTGGCGCGCAGCGATGATGGCCTGCACGATCTCGCTCAGTTGCGGCTCGCTCAGCTGGTCCAGGGTGTTTGTCAGGTTGGCCAGCGAGCGCTCGCGGTGGGTCGCCAGCATCTGCCCGCGCTGAAAAGCCTCGGCCGCCGACTGGAACAGCGGCGAGCCGCTTTGCTTGTCCTCGCGCACCTGGCGGCGCGCTTCTTCGTAGTTCTCATAGCCCAGGCGGCGGATAAAGCGGCTCACCGTCGAGGGCGACACCTTCGCCAGCTGGGCCAGCTCATTGCCGGCGTAACTGGCCAGCTCGCCGGGGAACTCCAGCACAAAGTCGGCCAGTTGCCGCTCGGTGGCCGGCAGTGCCTGCAGGTGCTGGCGCACCCGCTGCAAAAAGGATTCGGTCGCTGGTGGTCGCATCGCATGGCGGCGGGCCGGGGGGCCTGCGGCTAAAGGGGGATGAAGCGATTCTAGGGCACCCCATCCACCACGGCGGTGCTTACCCAGCCTTGGCCAGATAAGGCTTGAGCCAACCCAGACCATCGCTGGTGGCATGGGGCGCTGCACCCCGCGCAGGCTTGTACTCGCAGCCCATCCATCCGTCGTAGCCCAGGCTGTCGAGCAGCGCAAACAGATAGGGGTAGTTCAGCTCGCCCACATCGGGCTCATGGCGCTCGGGCACGCCGGCGATCTGGATATGGCCGACCTGGCCCGTGGGCAGGTACTGGCGGATCTTCATCGCCAAGTCGCCTTCGACGATCTGGCAGTGGTACAGGTCCATCTGCACCTGCACATTGGCGGCGCCCATCTCGGCCACCAAGGCATGGGCCTGGTCCTGGCGGCTCAGGAAGAAGCCGGGCATATCACGGCCATTGATGGGCTCCAGCAAGATGCGCACACCCAGCGCCGCCGCCTGCTCGGCCGCATGGCGGACATTGGCGATGTAGGTGGCGCGTACGGTAGCGGCATCGGCGCCCGCAGGCACCAGGCCGGCCATCACATGCAGGCGCGGGCATTGCAGCGCCTGGGCATAGCGCAGCGCCTGCGTAATGCCGTCGCGGAACTCGGCCTCACGCCCAGGGATGCAGGCAATACCGCGCTCACCCCGGTCCCAGTCGCCCGGCGGCGCATTGAACAACACCTGCTGCAGGCCTTGCTGCTGCAGCAAGGCCTGCAGCTGCTCGGGCGCGTAGGCGTAGGGGAAGAGGTACTCGACGGCCGTAAAACCATCGCGGGCGGCGGCGGCAAAGCGGTCCAGAAAGTCCAGGTCGTTGTAGAGCATGGACAGGTTGGCAGCAAAACGGGGCATGGGGGTGCTTTTCAAAAAAAGGGGCGGCCAGCAGGCAAGCGATCAGCGTGCGGCAGGCCTTGGTGTGGTTTTACCAGTGGGCGCCAAAGCTCTGGCGCAGCTCGTCAATCTGGGCGTCGCTCAGCGGCGCGGGTGGCTGCTGGCGGCACTGGTTCCAAAGCAGGGCGGTTTCCTCCAGCTCTTCCAGCACGGCCATCGCCGCAGCCGGGCTGTCGTGCCAGACATTGGGGCCCAGGCGTGCCAGCATCACCGCGCGGATCGGCCGGCCCGCTGCCGCGTACTCTGCAATCGCCTCGGCCACGGCCTGCGCCGCGTCGGGCGAGCCGGGGCGGTGGTAGGCGATATGCGGCACGCGGCCGACCTTCATCACAAAGTAGGGCGTCAGCGCAGGCAGCAGCTCGGCGGCGGGCACCACCTCCGGCACGGCAGTGGCTCGCAGCGAGCAGGCCACCAGCTGGCGGCTGTGGGTGTGGATCACGCTGCCAGCGGGCGTTGGCGTGTTGGCGCTGGCCTCGTAAATGCGCCGGTGTAGCACGATGGTCTTGCTGGCGCGGTCACCGCTCAGCTGCTGGCCTTGCAGATCGAGCTTGGCCAGGCGCTCGGGCTGCAACTGGCCCAGGCTGGCATCGGTTGGGGTGATCAGGTAGCCATCGGCTAAGCGCACACTGATATTGCCGGCGCTGGCATGCACATAGCCGCGCTGGAACAGCGATGCGCCTACCCGGCAGATCTCGGCGCGGGCGCTGGGTTCGTCCATAAAGACCATGGTGTTCAGCCTTGCAGGGAGGTGAATGCTTTGGTGAAGAAATCGGTGCTGCCAAAGTTGCCCGATTTGAGCGCGATGTGCAAGCCCTCGGGCGCTGCCGGGCTGGCCGCATGGCACCAAGGCACACCCGGGTCAATCTGGCCGCCAATGCGCATCTGTGCAATGCCCAGCGCCTGCACGCAGGCGCCTGATGTTTCTCCACCTGCTACCACCAGCTGCCGCACGCCCAGCTCCACCAGGCCGCGCGCAATCGCTGCCAGGGTTTGCTCGACCAAGGCCCCCGCCTGCTCCACGCCCAGCTGGGCCTGGATGCTGCGCACCGCATCGGGCTCGGCGGTGGAGTAGACCAGCACCGGCCCATTGGCCAGATGCGGCCGGGCCCAGTCCAGTGCCTCGCGCACCACCGCATCACCAGCGGCCATGCGCAGCGGTGCCAGCGCCAGGGCCGGGCGGCCGCTGGCGATGAACTGCGCCACCTGGGCATTGGTCGCCACCGAGCAACTGCCGGACACCACCGCCTGCAGCCCAATGGCCGCAGGCAAGGCGGCCGCCTGGTGGCTGGCCTGCAGGCCAAAGTTGGCGGGCAGCGCAATGGCGACGCCCGAGCCTGCGGTCACCAGCGGCAGATCCGCCAGCGCCGGGCCCATGCGCAGCAGGTCGTCGTTCGATACCGCGTCGACAATCGCAATGCCCACGCCCTCGGCCTTCAGCGCAGCAATGCGGCTGCGGATGGCGTCTGCGCCTTGTGCAACCACGCTGTGGTCAATCAAGCCCACCTTGCGCCGGGTTTGCGACTGCAGCACGCGCACCAGGTTGGGGTCGGTCATGGGGGTCAGCGGGTGGTTCTGCATGCCGCTTTCGTTCAGCAGCACATCGCCGGCAAACAGATAGCCCTTGAAGACCGTGCGCTTGTTGTCCGGAAAGGCCGGGGTGGCAATGCTGAAATCGCTGCCCAGCGCATCCATCAAGGCATCGGTCACCGGGCCGATATTGCCGGCGGGCGTGCTGTCAAAGGTGGAGCAGTATTTGAAATAGATCTGCTGCGCGCCCTGGCCTTGCAGCCAGCGCAGGGCTTCCAGCGACTGGGCGACGGCCTGCTCAGCGGGGATGGTGCGCGACTTGAGGGCCACCACCAAGGCATCCACCTCAGCATCGAGCGGGCCGCTGGGCACGCTAATGGTCTGCACCACGCGCATGCCGGCGCGCACCAGGTTGTTGGCCAGGTCGGTGGCGCCGGTAAAGTCGTCGGCAATGCAGCCCAGCTTCAAAGTGGCGCCGCTCATCGCTGGCCTCCGTCGTTGGCGGCCTGGGGTAGGGTGATGCCGGGGAAGATCTTGATCACCGCGCTGTCGTCTTCCTTGGCATAGCCCGCCGTGGATGCCTGCATGAACATCTGGTGCGCGGTGGCCGCCAGCGGCAGCGGAAACTTGCTGGCGCGTGCGGTATCCAGCACCAGACCCAGGTCCTTCACAAAGATATCGACGGCCGACAGCGGCGTGTAATCGCCCGCCAGCACGTGGGCCATGCGGTTTTCAAACATCCAGCTGTTGCCGGCGCTGTGGGTGATGACCTCGTAGATCGCCGCAGCATCCACCCCTTCGCGCAGGCCCAGGGCCATGGCTTCGGCCGCAGCGGCAATGTGCACACCGGCCAGCAGCTGGTTGATGATCTTGACCTTGCTGCCCGCGCCGGCCTTGTCGCCCAGGCGGTAGACCTTGCCGGCCATCGCATCGAGCACATCGCCCGCTGCTGCATAGGCCGCTGGTGTGGCCGATGTCATCATCGTCATCTGGCCGGCCGCTGCCTTGGCCGCGCCGCCGGAGATGGGGCCGTCCACATACAGCACACCGCTTTGGGCCAGGCGCGCCTCCAGCGCGATGGACCAGTTCGGGTCCACCGTGGAGCACATCACAAAGGTGCTGCCAGCGCGCATCGCCGCAGCGGCGCCATGCTCGCCAAACAGCACGGCCTCGGTCTGCGCGGCGTTGACGACGACCGACACCACCACATCCACCTGCGCCGCCAGCTCCGCCGGGTGGGCGCAGGCCACGCCACCGGCGCTGGCAAAGTCTGCCGCCGCCCCCGGGCGCACATCACAGACATGGACCTGGTAGCCCCGGTTGCGCAGGGTTTGGGCAATGCCCAGGCCCATGGCGCCCAGGCCGATGACGCCCACCTTGGCGTGCTGTGCGTATGTAGTCATTGGAGAAGCTCCCGTGAATCAAAGATAGAGAATGCCCGGCCTGGTGGCGGGGCACAAGAATGCAAGCGACAAATAGGCAAGCGATTAACCAGGCTGCGGATCAGGCCACCAGCGCCCAGACCAGGCAGGTCAGCGCAAAGCCGGCGACACCCAGCACAGTCGTCAGCACCGTCCAGCTGCGCAGCCCATCGGCCACGCTCAGGCCCAGGTAGCGGGTCACAATCCAGAAGCCCGAGTCATTGACATGCGACAGCCCCAGGCCGCCAAAGCCGATGGCCACCGTCAGCACGGCGATCTGCACCGCGCTGTAGCCGCCGCCCTGAATGCTTTCGGCCAGCAGGCCGCAGGTGGTGAGAATGGCCACCGTTGCCGAGCCCTGCGCGGCGCGCAAGGCCAAAGAGATGACGAAGCCCAGCAGAATCAATGGCAGGCCGGTGCCCGACAGCGCCTGCGACAGCGCGGTACCGATGCCGCTCACCGTCAGCACCTTGGCAAACACGCCACCGGCGCCCGTCACCAAAATCACCGTGGCCGCTGCGGGCAGCGCCGATTCCATCACCTCATTGGTGCGCTTGCGCGTCCAGCCCAGCGGGCGCACCAGCAGCACAAAGGCCAGGCCAATCGCGACCATCAGCGCAAACACCGGTGCGCCGGTAAAGGCCAGAAAATCACGCAGCGCATCGCCCTTGGGCAGCATGGTCGCCGCCGTCGTGCCCAGCATGATGAGCGCCAGCGGGGCCAGGATCAAGGTCAGCACGGCACCCACGCCCGGCAGCTTGGCGGCAGGGGCATCGGCGGCATCACCGCTGCCAAAGTTGCGGAACTGGGCCTCGGCCTCGGGCAGCATCGCGTAATGGCGGCGGTTCAGCAGGCGGCCCACCCACTGGGCCACAAAGGCCAGCGGTATGCAGATGCCCAAGCCAATCAGCGTGATCCAGCCCACATCGGCCGACAGCACCGCAGCGCCGCCCACAATGCCCGGGTGCGGCGGTACCACCACATGGGTGGCCAGCATGATGCCGGCCACCGGCAGCCCGAACTTGATGGGGCTGACCCCTGCGGCCTTGCAAAAGCCATAGATGATGGGGATCAGGATGATGAAGCCCACATCAAAGAAAACGGGGATGGACAGCACCAGCGCGGCCGCCGTCAGCGCCGCAGGCACCCGCTTGGGGCCCAGCAGCTGGCTAAAGCGCTGCGCCAAGGTATTGGCGCCCCCTGATACCTCGATCATCCGGCCCAGCATCGCGCCTAGCGCCACCAGGATGGCCACCGAACCCAACGTGCCGCCCATGCCGGATATCAACGTTGGAATGATTTCAGCGAGCGGAATGCCGGTTGCCAGCGCCACCAGCAGGCTCACCAGCATCAGCGCCACAAAGGCATGGACTTCGAATCGGATGATCAGCAGCAACAGCGCAGCAATGCTGGCGCCTGCAATGCTCAGAAGGGCAATGGTCGTCATGTGAAGGACTTGTCTCGTTGACTTGTTAGAAGAACTTCCCAGGCCCTTGAAGCCGGAAAGACTGGTATGGTTATCATACAAATTTGGCGCGATCATAGCATTGGCTGGCTGCGGGTTTGCGCGGTACTTTCCCGAGGCGGTGCAGGGTTTTTTAACGGTGCAGGCAAGGCCAGTGGACAGGCTTGAATCGACCAGTGCGAGCTGCCGGCGGACGCAAAAAAGGCGCTGCAGCTTTCGCTGCAGCGCCTTTTGGCGGGGCATCAGGGGCTCATCGCCAAGCCCTTCGGCCAGCCGTTCAAGCCAAGGTGCGCACCTTCGGCTCCCGGTCCCAGAAGCGCGTCTTTGCGCCCTTGATAAAGCCGGCCACATCCTTGGGGTCGAACACGCCTTCATCGGGCTTCACGCCAGCGGCATCCAGGATCAAATGCGTGGCCTTGCAGGCGGCAATCGCCTTCAGGTGCCCAAAGGCATCGCGGAACCAGTCTTGCGCGGCGCTGTCCTTGGCCAGCATCTCGCCCGATGCCATCGGGATGACAGAAGCCACGGCATCAAACTGTGCCGATGGCGCGCCTGCCAGTTGGGCGTCGGCGGCGATGTGCTTGCCGTCGCTCAAGGTCGCGCCGCCAATCTTGGGCGCGATGATCTTGACCATGGCCTTCTCGGCCAGGATGGCTTTTTGCAGCGCGGCCACGTTTTCGGCGTTGGAGCCATCATCCACCAGGATGGCGACGCAGCGGCCTTCCAGGGTCGGCTTCATGCGGTCGATGATGCGCAGCGCGGGGCTGGGCGGCAGGTCTTGCACCGGCACCGCAGGCTTGGCGGGCTTGGGCAGCGCCGCCAGGCCCAGGCCCTTGGCCACGCGCTTGCCCAGGTCGTTGTCAATCACCAGCAGGTGGGCGACCACGGCTTCACGCACATGGGGGGTCTGCACCTTGGACAGTTCAAACACCAGGGCGCTGGCGATATGCGCTTGCTCCACCTCGCTCTGGCTGGTGTAGAACAGCCGCGCCTGGCTGTAGTGGTCGGCAAAGCTTTCGGGGCGGATGCGGCTCTTGGCATCAGCCTCGGCCGGCTGGGCAAACGAGCGGAAGCCCTGGGCGCGCGATTCGCGGGGCGAGTTCGGGTCCAGGCTCGATGGCTCGTAGGCCACGCGGCCCTTGGGCACCTGGGTTTGCATATGGCCATCGCGCTGGGTGTGGGCAAACGGGCACTTGGGCGCATTCACGGGGATCTGCGTAAAGTTCGGCCCGCCCAGGCGCGACAGCTGCGTGTCCAGGTACGAGAACAAGCGGCCTTGCAGCAGCGGATCGTTGGAGAAATCAATGCCCGGCGGCACATTGGCCGGGCAGAACGCGACCTGCTCGGTCTCGGCGAAGAAGTTGTCAGGCCAGCGGTCCAAGGTGAAGCTGCCAATCTTCTTGAGCGGAATCACTTCTTCCGGAATGATCTTGGTCGGGTCCAGGTGGTCATAGGGCAGGGCATCGGCCTCTTCCTGGGTGAACAGCTGCACAAACAGATCCCAGGCGGGCGCATGGCCGGCTTCAATTGCCTCGAACAGGTCGCGGCGGTGGTAGTCGTTGTCGGCAGACTGCAGTTTGGCGGCCTCGTCCCAGACGGTGGACTGGATGCCCAGCTGGGGCCGCCAATGGAACTTCACAAAGGTGCTCTCGCCCTTGTCGTTGATGAGGCGAAAGCTGTGCACGCCAAAGCCTTCGATGGTGCGCAGGCTGCGTGGGATGGCGCGGTCGCTCATCGCCCACATGATCATGTGCATCGACTCGGGCATCAGCGAGATGAAATCCCAGAAAGTGTCATGCGCGCTGGCCGCTTGCGGAAAGCCACGGTCCGGCTCCATCTTGACGGCATGCACCAGGTCGGGGAACTTCATCGCATCCTGGATAAAGAACACCGGAATATTGTTGCCCACCAAGTCCCAGTTGCCTTCCTCGGTGTAGAGCTTGATCGCAAAGCCGCGCACATCACGCGGCGTATCGACCGAACCGGCGCCGCCCGCCACGGTGGACATGCGCACAAAGATCGGTACCTTCTTGCCCACTTCGGTCAGCACCTTGGCCGTTGTGTATTTCTTCAGCGAATCGCTCAGTTCAAAATAGCCATGCGCTGCCGTGCCGCGTGCGTGCACGATGCGCTCTGGAATGCGCTCGTGGTCAAAGTGCGTGATCTTTTCACGCAGCACAAAGTCTTCCAGCAAGGTCGGGCCGCGGTTATACGCGCGCAGCGAGTTCTGGTTGTCCGATACTGGAATGCCCTGCTGCGTTGTCATCACTGGGTGGCCGTCACCGGCCTGCTCATGGAGCTCGCCTGCGTTGCCTTGGGTATTTGCTGCGGACGAGGTCGATTTGCGAGTGGTCATCGTGGATCTCCGTGGGGGTTGGCGTAGTTGTGGGCCTAAGGGCTCAAGTCCTCTAGGATGGCAGCTGCACCACGCCGCGCTTGTAGGCGTTTGGAGCGCTTGGCTGTATGCGCACTCCGAGGTGCAGAAGCTGCGCGCTTTCTGCAGACATCAAAAAGACCGCTCGGTGAGCGGCCTTGGGGGGGGGCTTGGTTGCCCCGGTCCGTGCTTCTTAGTGGAAGAACAGTGCAATCAGAATGATGATCGGGATCGGCACGCCAATCAGCCAAAGCAAGATGGATCGCATGGTGTTTCCTTTCTAGGTCTGCCCGCAGGCAAAGGTTATGTTCAGGTGGAATGGATGGTCAGTTATGCGTCGCGCTGGCGGCCGCCAAAGGTGGCAGACAGGCTGCCCACAAAGGCACCAATCAGCAGCACCACAAACATCCACATCAGCGAATAAGCGGTGGCCTTGCGGGCTTGCTCAGCCGTTTGCTTGGCCTTGGCTTCCGCGTCTTGTGCGGCTTGCTTGGCCTTGTCGATCTGTTGCTTGACCTGGTCGTAGGTGGCCTGCACCTTCTTCTCGGACTCTTCCTGGCTCATGTCGGTGCGTTGTGCCACCAGGCGGCCCAGGTACTGGCGGTCGTCGTTCGACAGCGAGCCCGCTTGCAAGGAATGCATGAACACGCTGCTCATCTCGCTGGCATCATCAGCAGCGGAGCGGGCCTTTTGGGCAACGTTCTGCGCGCCGTCCTTCATGTCCTGCTTTTGCTGCTCGGTAGGGCCACCTTGGCGCAGCAGGCTGTTGATCCAGTAGTTCAGGTCTGAACCTGGCTCATTGGCCTTGCCGGCGGTCACTCCAGCAGCGCCGGTCAGCGCGGCAGAGGCGGCACCGCCGATCACACCAGTGGCACCACTGGCTGCACCGCCCACTACCTGGGCCGCACCGCTCACCACCGCACCAGCGGCCTTGGCCGTGCCGGAAATCGCGGCACCCGCCATCGAGCCGGCGATGGCCACCATCAGCATGGTTGCCAGCGCCCAGGACAGAAAGCCATGCGCGGTGTCGCGGAAGTACACCTCATCGGTGTGCAGGCCTTGCCACTTGGTGCGCAGGCGGCCAGCAATATAGCCACCCACGCCGGCCGAGGCCAGCTGCGTAAACGCCAGCCAGGCCACCGCGCCCCAGCCAATCGTCTCGCCATCTGCCCCACGGCCCGACCAGACCGAGACCGACGACAGGCCCAGGCCAATGCCCAGCATGAACAGCAACAACGACAGCACCGCAGCTGCCAAGGCGCCCGCAAAGATGGCGGCCCAGGAGACCGCACTTTCGCTGCTGCCCGCTAATGCGCGCGGCACTGCGCCGCCGGTGACGACGCGCTCTTCCTCTACATATGTGGTGACCATGGCTATTCCTTGTTAGATGACGCCTTTATTCTGCTTTTGGCCCCAAAAAAGTTTGTAGTCCAAACGCGGGCCAGACCGTGCGCGCTTCGCTGTTAGCGCCATCAGCCGATCTGCGCAAAGGCGCGCCAGGCTTGGGCTTTGGTGGGGTAGGGCGCAGAAATGCAGTGCGCATCTGAGAGCGGGAATGCAGAAAGCCGGCGATCAGCGAGGCGCCATCAATACACCGCAATCGGCGCGGTGCCTTCGCCAGCAAACAGCCAGGCATGCAGTGGTTGCACAGCCATAGGCCCCGAGCCGGTGAACTCCGAGAACGCCGGCAGGTTCAGGTAGGGCGCAGAGTAGGCGAGGCAGGGCAGTCGCTGGCGCAGCTGCGGCACGCGCATCGCAGGATGCACATGGCCGTGGATATTGAGTGCAAAGTGGTGCACGCCCGGGCCCATGGGCTCATGGCTCATCAGCACCTGGTGGCGGGCCAGGTGGGTGTGTACGTCGTCCAGCAGCAGGGCTTCGGTCTGCAGGTAACGGTCGTGGTTGCCCCGGGTGAGGGTAAAGCGGGTTTTGAGGTTGGCGCGCCGCAAGGTTTGCCAGAGCTGGAAGGTGTCTTCACCAATAAAGCGGCCATGCACAAAGTCGCCCAGAATCACCAGCTCCTGCGGCTGCCACTTTTGCAGAATCTGGTGCAGGCGGAACAGGTCCTGGCGCTGCACCTCCAGCGGCACGGCCACGCCCCGGCGGCGAAAGATATCGCTCTTGCCCAAGTGCAGGTCGGCAATGATCAGCAGGCTTTCCTGGGGCCAGAACAATGCGCGCTCGGTCAGCACCAAGAACTCCATGCCGGCGATGCTGGCCGCGACATGGTCTTGGGGCGATGGCGAAAGTTGGATGGGGGAGAAAAGCTGTGCCGATTGCTTACCTGCCATTAGTGGGTGTCCTGTGGTTGGGGCGCGCGCTGCGGGGTGCTGCGCTTGCCCTTGCGGGGGGCGGCCTGCTTGGGCGCCGCCTTGGTTGCGGCCTGGTTGAGGCTGCCGGGGAGGGACGCGCGCTGCGGTGGCGCGCCTGGTCGTGGGGCTTGTGGTGTTCGTGGCGCACGTGCTGAGCGTGATGCGCCTGATGAGGGCTCGCCCCTGGCCTGGCGCTCCTGCTGCTCGGCCATGCGCCGCACCTTGTCCTGCCAGGTCTCATTGCTGAGCTGGCCGCGAAAGCTCTCGGCCCACAGCCCGAACGAGAAGGGCGTGTGCCTGGCCGGAAAGCGCAAGGCCATCTGCCGCCCCGCAATGCTGGCCAGCAGCCTTTGCATCGTCGGCAGGTGCAGCTCCTGGTCCAGCGCCTCTTGCCGGGCCTGGCGCAGCAGCAAATGCTCAGGGTCGTACTTGCTCAGCACATCAAACAGCAGGCTGGCAGAGACCTGCAACTGCCTATCGCTGGCGCGGCTCTTTTTGCCCGGCACCTTGGATTGCACCAGGCCGGCAATCTGCGCAATCTCCTTGAAGCGCTTGCGTGCCAGCTCGCTGAAGTTGACCGCCGAGCGCAGATCGGTGTCGAGCCCGTCGAGCTTGAAGATCTCCGCCCAGTCCACTGCATTCGCATCGATGGGCAAGGTGGGCTGGATCATCAGCCCAATCTCATTGCAGGCCCAGGCAAAAGTATTGGCCTGCAGATGCGCCAGGCGCGTGGCTATCAGCACTGCCAGCCCCTCATGCGCCACCCGGCCAGCAAAGGGGTAGACAAACAGCGGCGCGGCCTTGGCGGCTTGGGTGTTGCCGACCTGCTCAATCAACAGCTGGGCCGCCCCCGGCACGAGCGAGCGCTGGCTTTGCAGCTGCAGCAGCGGCTGCAGCCACTGCAGTTCGCGGGCATGGGGTGCATCATCAGCGGCTGGGCTGGCAGCGGCGGTGCTCAGCAGCTGCTGCATGCGCTCACCCAGGGATGAGGACATCGGCATCAGCGAGCCTGCCCAGGCAGGGGTCAGCAAACCTACCTCAGCACTGCGGCGCACCCAGGCGGTTTGGTTCTCCAGCCGTACCAGCACCAGGCTCCGGCCGGCAAAGTTGAAGACATCGCCCGGGCTGAGTCTTGCAATAAACGCCTCTTCAACCGAGCCCAGCCGCGCGCCGCGCAGGTACTGCACATTGACGGCGCCGTGGGCGGTGATGGTGCCGATCGACATGCGGTGCATGCGCACCACGCCGGTATTGGCCGGCTGGCACAGGCCTTCGGCACAGTGCAGGCGCTCGTACTGCGGGTACTGCACCAGCGAATCGCTGCCATGCTCCAAAAACGCCAGCACCGCCTGCCACTGCGCATCGCTCAGCTCCCGAAAAGCCGCAGTGCGCCGCACCTCGGCCAGCAGCTCCGGCGGCCTGAACCCGCCCGCCAGCGCCGCGCTCATCGCATGCTGGCTCAGCACATCAAAGCACAGGCGCAGTGGCTCGCGCCGCTCATACACCTGGGCCTCGGCCAGCTCGCGCACGGCGGCAAACTCGGCCAGGTCCATCGCCTGGGTGGCAACGGCCTCTACATGCACGGCAGCGCCGGGCCGGTGCTTGGCACGGCCGGCGCGCTGCACCATGCGGGCGACAGAGCGGGCGCCGCCTATCTGGATCACGCGCTCCACTGCCGGGAAGTCCACCCCCAAATCCAAACTACTGGTCGCCACCACGCAGCGCAGGGTGCCTGCGCGCAAGCGCTGCTCCACCGACTGCCGCACGCCCTGGTCTAGCGAGCCATGGTGGATCGCCAGGGTCTCGGCATCTTCCGGCCAGATGCTCGCCAGCGCCGTGTGCCACAACTCGGCTTGCGCGCGGGTGTTGGTAAACACAATCGTGCTGGGGGCGCTGAACACCAGCTTGGCCACCTCGCCCAGATTGGCCAAGCCCAAATGCCCCGCCCAGGGCATGCGCGTGCCCAGCGGCGGCGTGATGCTGTGCAGATGAAAGGGCTTGGGCCGCATGTCCTGGATCAGCGCCGGCGCCTGCACCTGCCAGGCACTCAGCAGCACATCGCTGGCCTCTTGCAGATTGCCAATCGTCGCCGACAGGCCCCAGACCTGCGCCCCCGGTGCCAGCGCCTGGATGCGCGCCAGGTTCAGCTGCAGCAGCACCCCGCGCTTGCTGGGCAAGAGCTCATGCCACTCATCCACCACAATGCAGCGCAGCTGGCTGAACTGCTCGCGGCTGCGCTCATGGCTCAGCAGCAGCGCCAAGGATTCGGGCGTGATCACCACCAGCTGCGCCTTGCCGGTATCGGTGAGGCGTTTGTCGCGCGATGTGGCGTCGCCCGTGCGCATCGCCACTTGCCAGTGGGGCAACACGGCTGCTACTGGGCCGGTGATGCGTTCTCGGGTGTCGCTGGCCAGGGCACGCAGGGGCGTTACCCAGAGCATGCGCGGGCCATGGGCTGCGCGGGCTTCGGGCGTCTCGGCCTCGGCCATCGCCTGCATCAACGGGCCCCCCAGCGCTGCCAAGGTCTTGCCCCGGCCGGTGGGCGCCGATATCAAACCGCTGTGCCCATCTGCATACGCGCGCCAGGCCTGCTGCTGGAAGACGGCCGCACCAATGTCCTGCTCCTTCAGCCAGTCGCGCCAGCGCTTGGCCGCACGCTGCATTGCGCGGTCGCTGGGGGCTGTGCTGTGGTCCAGATCAGCCATCGGCCAACTCCAGCAAGGCGCTCAGCTGGTCGGCGTCTTGCGCGGTCTTGTCCTCGCGCCAGCGCAAGATGCGCGGAAAGCGCACCGCCACACCCGATTTGTGGCGGGTGGAGCGGTTCACGCCTTCAAAGGCAATCTCAAACACCAGGCTGGGGGTGACCGAGCGTACCGGCCCAAAGCGCTCTACGGTGTGGCTGCGGATCCATTTGTCCAGCCGCAAAATCTCCACATCGGTGAGGCCCGAATAAGCCTTGGCGACAGGCACCAGCGCATCGCCGCTCCACACGGCAAAGGTGTAGTCGGTGTGCAAGGTGCTGCGGCGGCCGCTGCCGCTTTGCGCATAAATCAGCACCGCGTCGATGCTGAACGGGTCCACCTTCCACTTCCACCAATCGCCCCGGCGCCGGCCTTCCTTGTAGGGGGAGGCCAGCGCCTTGAGCATCAGCCCCTCGGCGTTGTGCTCGGCAGCGGTGTTGCGCAGCGGCGGCAGCACATCCCAGCTCTCAAACGGCAGCTGGGGCGATATGTCCAGCGCGGGCAAGTCGGCATGGTGGATGATCCGCTCCAGCTTGATGCGGCGCTGCTCCAGCGGCTGGGCGCGCAGGTCTTCGCCATCACATTCCAGCAGGTCATAAAAAAGAATGCGCGCCGGCACGGTTTGCATCAGCTTGGCAGAGGGCTTGCGCTTTTGAATGCGGCTTTGCAGCGCGACAAAGCCGAGCGGCTTGTTCTGCTCATAATCCCAGGCCAGCAGCTCGCCATCGAGCACCATGTCGCGCGGCAGCAGTGCGGCGGCCGTCTCCAGCTCCGGAAAGCGGCCATCCAGCCGTTCCTCACCGCGCGACCACAGATAGGGCGCATGGCCTTGGCGCCGCACCAGCTGCACCCGTATGCCATCCCACTTCCATTCGGCCAGCCAGTCCATGGGGTCACCCAAAGCGTCTGGCTCTTGCGGCAAGGGGGAGGCGAGGTAAAAGGGGTAGGGCTTGTCCAGCAGCTGCGCGCTGGTTTCCGGGTCCATCAAGGCCTCATAGGCCTGGGCGCTGGGCAGCCATTCGCCCACCATGCGGTGCGCCATATCGGCGGCAGATATCCCTACCAGGGGCGCCAGGCTGTTTTGCAGGCTGCGCTTGTTAACGCCTGCGCGCAGCGATCCTGTCAACAGCTTGTTAAAGACCAGGCGCGAAGGCGTATCCAGCTGCTGCCAGGCCTGCTGTATCGCGCGCTTGCGCTGCTCGGCATCCGCTGCGACCAAGGGCAGCAAAAACTGCTCCGTCCATTCGTCCAGGCGGCTGTCGTTGTCGGGTGTTTTAAAGGTGGCGCCCAGTAAGCTGGCATGCCAGGGCGCATCGGCATCGGGGGCAATGGCTGTGCCGGGCGCAGCAGCCAGCTCCGGGTGGTTGGCGCCTTTCTTTTGCCAAGCCGCCACCAACAAAGACAATGTCTCCGCCAAATCGCCCACCTGGCGGTAGCTCTCTTCCACCAGCCATAGCGGCAGGGCAGTCAACTCGCTCACCCAGCTGCGCAGCTCGGTGGTAGTGGCCAGGCGGTTCTTGCCGGTGTTTACCTTGCCGCCGCTCAGCACATACACGGCCCAGGTCGCCTCGGCGGCTGTGGCGCCGGCAAAGTACTGCTGCAGGGCCAGCTCACGGTCGCGCGTGCCGGATGCCTCGTCCAGCAACTGGTACAGCGCCACAAAGCGGTTCATTCGGCCGCCTCCTCTTCATCGCCATAGGCGGTACGCAGGCGCTCCGCCTGTATGCCCAGACTCTGCAGGTAGGGGATCAGCGCATCGGTATTGCCATGGGTGGCCAGCACCCGCTGGGCGCCGCTTTCGGTAATGGTGTCGACGAGTTCCTGCCAATCGGCATGGTCCGATATGACAAAGCCGCGCTGCATATTGCGCCGTCGCCGGTTGCCGCGCAGCAGCATCCAGCCCGAGGCAAAGCCTTGCTCCACTTGCCGAAAGCGTTTGAGCCAGGCGGAATCTTGCGCAGACGGCGGGGCCAGCACCATGCGGCCGGCAAAGTCGGTATCGGTGGGCACATCGGCCACCATCTCGGTGGCGGCCAGCGCAATGCCCGCCTGCCGGTAAATATCGGTGCCGCGCGCCATCGCGCCATGCAGTAACACGGGCGCATCCAGCTTGCCAGCCAAGCCTGCCAGCACCCGCTGGGCCTTGCCCAGGCTGTAGGCATACAGCACCGCCGCCTTGCCTTGCTCCTTGCAATGCGCCACCCAGCGCTCGATGCGCTCCACCTCATGGGCCATCGTAGGCCAGGCGTACACCGGGTAGGCAAAGGTCGCCTCGCAAATCAGGGTGTCGCAGCGCAGCAGCTCAAAAGCCTCGCAGGTGGGATCCGGCTCTCGCTTGAAGTCGCCCGTAAACACCCACACCGCATCGCCGTGCTGCACCCGCACCTGGGCCGAGCCAAGGATATGCCCCGCCGGGTGCAGCGACACCTGCACCTCCCCCATCGTGATCGTCTGCCCAAACGGCAGCGCATGGATGTTCTGCTCCCCGAGCCGCCAGCGCAGTATTGGCTCGCTGGTTGTGCTGCAGTAGTACTCGCCCATCCCGATGTGGGCATGGTCCGAGTGCCCGTGCGTGACGAACGTGCGGTGCACGGGCTTCCAGGCATCAATAAAAAAATCCCCAGCCGCGCAGTACAGACCTTTGTCGGTCAAGGTGATGACGTCAGCGGGAGGGGCGTTGGCAGATGCAGAAGCAGCGAGCATGGGCAAATTCTGCGGCTGCGGGGGAGGGGGGGGCGTCAGAGTTTGCCTTGTTGGGGTGAGGGAGGGAGTTAAATCAATCCATCCTGTCGTCAAGCTTTGTCTCTGCAAGAATATATATTTAATCTAATTTTTGTTAAATTATGATTTTAATGAAATATATTATTTGCATAACCCTGGAAGCTGTCTAAACAAAGTGAAGTTCAATTTTATCATCATCCTTCCAGTGGTGTTCCTCAAGAGGAGTGCAATTATGGCGTATTGCTTTTTGTAGCCGTTTAGAATCTTGATGTTCAAGTATTCTTTTCCAGCTTTCTGGATACATTTGACGCATTACAAATAATGAAAAAGATGTTGATGTTAGTCTTTTGGAGAAGCTTAGTCTGATGTCATTGTCTAATCCTATATGAATATGACTAACAGGATGTATTCCACAGTTATAGCCTTTTTCGTCATAATCGTACCTTATTGGGGTTATATTAGATTTTTGCGTCGCTGTGTCCATAACCATTTGATAATCTTCTTTAAGAGTATCTACGGTTTTTGAATTAAATGGTAGATCAAGATCTTTAATAAATTCTCGTTGCGTCGGTATTTCTAGGGGGCATTGTAAAAATGCGAATGAATCAGAATTAGGTGTTGAGCTAAATGTCAAAAACGAATGATCTTCTAAGAGAATATGGTACCACTGATTTGCGATTGATATTTTCCAACGCTCTAGATATGGTAGCTCGCGCAGTTGTTGAATAATATCTTTAGTCAGTAAAAAATTTGGTGCTCCGTATTCCATTATCGGCCATTTTGCGGCCCTTGCAAAGGCTTGTATATTATGCTTGTGCATTTATTTTAAGCGTTTTTGTATTCTTTTATTTGCTTGCATTTGTCGAAGTTTCCTTCGTAAAATGCGCTCCATTTCATCAGGGTCTAACCCTTTGCCTAACCTGTCTATTTCATCATTCACATCATCTGGATCAACTTCAACCAAATCCCGCTTCATGTAAACAAGCTGTTCAGGTGTTGGATATGTGAAAATAAGATTAGGGAAATTTTCTTTAGCTGCTTTTAGTTCTTCGGCAAACAATTTGGCAGGAATTCCCACGCCTGTTATATAAAGCCAACCTTTTGCGCGAGTCATGGCCGTGAATGCTCTGTTTCTGTCTCGGGGGGATGGTTCGAAGAATATTCCATCTATACCTACTATGTATACGGAATAAGCTTCATTTCCTTTGGCTTTGTAAATCGTTGATAATGTAATGGCGCCTTCTTGTTGAAAATCACGAATTGTGTAAGAGTCATCTTGCAGGTTATTGCAATTGATCCCCGCTTCTTGAAGCGTAGATCTCAATAGCTTAAAATACGATCCCGCATTTCGATCATCGGCGCAGATGATTAATATATCTTCTGGAGAAACTCCTTCGGTAAATATCTCGGAAACTACTTTTTCCACCACATGATTAACCTCGGTGGACATATCATTTAGAACAGTGCAGGTTATTATTTCATCAATGGAATTGGTCTTGCTCACTGAGGATGGTGAATTTTCTTCTGGCCTCATGATCTGAGTTTGCGTTCCCGGAGTCAGATTTCCAATTACTGTATACCCGAAATCTTGCCAATGATCTGCAGATTCAAGAATTTGAGCTATTTGCCTTCCATATATTCCAAAACCTATCGCATGAGCGCAAACTAGGATTTCTCGAGGGTTTCTGTAGCATTTATGAAGAATAATATCCTCATCAAACATAAGATCTCCGCTGCCGTCAGTCGGTATTGCAAAAAGATTTGCTGCAGTCGGGACATCAACATCGAAAATGGTTTGAAATACATCGTATGCGATAACTAATTTTTCTTCCCGTGCTAAACGTAATGCTAGCTGCATAAATGAGGGTGGAAAATCTTGTGCTTCATCTACGAAAACATAGTCGTATACGGATTCTACAGCTGGATCGGATAGTAGTACTTGGCACACATAGCCGAATGGCTGCTGGCGAGATGCACTGACTGCTTGCGAGTAGCTGATAGGTTGATGGCCGAATCTTTGAGCGGCTCTATAATAGAATCCATCTGCACTTGCACCTCCCCATGCATGAAGCACTTGTAAGCGGCTCCAATCGGGGTCTCTGTCTTCATGCATGCGGTAAAATCTAGTAATCAATTGGCGGATGTGTTGATACAGACTTTTTGTATAAAAAGTGACCGCTATTTTAGCCTCGGGTTCTCTGATTGCTGTTAAGGCAGCCTTTAAAGCTAGTACTACCGTTTTACCAGAGCCTGCCAAACCTCGGATTCGCTGTAAACCAGCGACCTCTGTCATATATGCAACCCGCTGATCTCTGTCGAATCGACGGATTTCCTCCTCAAGGCTAGCGATAGTTGCTATTCGAGATGTACTTGAAAAGGATTCAATGTTTCTTTCCTTTGCCCTAACTAAAGCCTTGGATCCATCCAGAACTGATAAAATCTCTTCAAATGCATCAGCTTCAATTTCATCGCCGATTAACTTTTCAAATCTTTCGTTGAGTTGTTGAAGTCCTACAGCTATATCATCATCTGGTGTGCCTTCTGGGATCCATACAAATGCATCGACTTGAAATTTTAGTTTTGCCCTCCCGGTTCTAAGTCGAGGGTATTTAATTAGGCGAGCGAATATTTGATTGAATGCTCCATCAAGACGCTGTATGTCCGAGCTAACTCCATTTGGCGCGGTAGTAATTAATATGACTCCATGCTTTGGGCTGGCCACGACAAGCTCCGCTACAAGCAGTTTTTCTTCTTCTCTGAATAGAGGGAAATTATAAAATACTACTGCATTGTTTAAACTTAATTGGTTTTGCGAAGCTTGCAAATGCTCGATTATTTGTTTGGCAGATGCATCAGCACGAAGTGCTGATTCCTTGGGTAAAATCTGCAAGGGCATATTTTTAATTCCTAAAATTTTATGGCTGACTCTGCTCGGTGCGCATTTCAATTTTCGTTCGGTAAATAATTTACACCAATTTGGCGATATCTGATCGAAGGCGTTTATAAAAACTTATCTGGGAGGATCTTGCTGGGTGTCCCATCAACTTGGTGGCGTCAGCAACACCCGAGCCAACCTCTCCCCATCCTGCCGCCAAAACGCCGGATCCGCCTGCCGGATCCGGTCAATCGCGTTATTCATATGCGCAGTCGCTGCCGCCCGCGCAGCCGCCGGGTCGCCCGCCTCAATCGCCTCCACAATCCGCGCATGCTCTTGCGTCACGGCAGCCGCAAAGTCCTGCCGCCGCGCCTCATTGGCGCGGGTGATGCGCGTGGCGCCCGCCAACACCTGCGACAGGTAATCCAAGGTACTCAGCAGAAACGGGTTGCCGGAGGCCTGGGCGATGACGCGGTGCAGGGCGACGTCTTCGGCCACGCCGTCTTTGCCGTCGGCCACCGCTTTGGCCAAGGCCTTGACGCCAGTGCGGATGCGGCGCAGATCGGCGGTGCTGCGGCGGGCTGCTGCTAGTTCTGCCACTTCGGCTTCTAACGCGCGGCGCACTTCTACGATTTGGATGACGGCCTCTTGCGAGGCGGCATGGCCTTTCTCCAGGTCCAGCGGTTCGGCCCGGGGCGCTTGCACGAAGACGCCGCTACCTTGGCGGGAGGCGACCAGCCCGCTGGATTTGAGGCGGGACAGCGCCTCGCGCACCACTGTGCGGCTCACGCCAAACTGCGCCACCAACAACAGCTCTGTGGGCAGGCGGTCGCCCGGTTGCATTTGCCCTTGCCGAATGCTGGCTTCCAGCGCCTGGGCCACTTGGTCGGCGAGGGAGTTGGCGGCCTTGACGGGCGTGAAGGAGATCGGCATGCGTGGGCAGGGGAGCAGGTTGTGGGGAGTGGGCGCTGGCTGCTGCCAGGCCGCAAGATGGCGCTTACTGTACTCCAGCCCAGGGGCGCTGCCTGCGCCTTAGGCGCAATGGATGGCTATGCCGGGTTTTTGACCAAACGGCGGGCTGCTGTAGATGTGGTGGGTGCATCTGCCGCAGCGGGGCGATCTGCTTGTTGCCGGCCTGCATATGCCAGCACGCAAACGCCAAAAGCCGCAGGCCCTTATCGGCAGCCTGCAGCGGGGTGCCTGGTGGCTACAGCCCTGCGTGCTTTGCAGCGGCTGCGGCCCCATCAGCAGATGCCAGCCTTATTGAGGCAGCAGTACCTTGTCGATCACATGGATCACGCCATTCGATTGGTAGACATCGGGGATCGTGACGGTGGCGGTGCCGCCTTTCTCGTCGGTCAGCGTGACCTTGCCGCCCTGGGCCTTGGCGACCAGGGTGCCACCGCTCACGGTCTTGATGCTGGCCATGCCGCCGCCGTCCTTGATCATCTTGCTGATCGCGGCGGCGTCCCACTTGCCGGCGACGACGTGGTAGGTCAGCACGGTAGTCAGCGTGCCCTTGTTCTCGGGCTTGAGCAGGTTGTCTACGGTGCCGGCAGGCAGGGCCGCAAAGGCAGCATTGGTGGGGGCAAACACGGTGAAGGGGCCTGGGCCCTTAAGGGTCTCTACCAGGCCGGCTGCCTTGACGGCTGCCACCAGGGTGGTGTGGTCCTTGGAGTTGACGGCATTGTCGATGATGTCCTTGGTGGGCAGCATGGGCGCGCCGCCCACCATCACGTCTTTGGCGATTGCGGCCATGGACGTGCTTGCGACCATGAAAGCCATGCCATAAGAGACCAGTTTGCGCGTACTTTGGATCGAGGCCATGAGATGCTCCTTGCGTGTGGATGAACAGCCGAAAAACGTTGCGGCTGCTTGGAATACGCAGCGGATGGCGCACTGGATTCAACAAATGTGGAAACGCTTATAAAGAGGGAGCGAAGAGGGAGTGCAGGGGAGCGATGCAGGCAGCGAAAATTTTTTTGCATCCACTGCATCCATTCCAGCAACTGGCGACTAGTACTACTAACAGCACATTAATTAGCGCTGTTTTCACTCTCGTCCTGTCCCCCTAACTTAGGAGAACTCGTATGTTGACCTCTCGCACAGCTCCCCGTATCGCCGCCATCGCCACCGCAGTGGCCTCCCTCGGCCTGCTCACCGCCTGCGGCTCGATGCATAAAAAGGACATGGCTTTCTCGCAGGCTTCGCTGCCAGCAGAAATCCAGGTGCCAGCCGGCCACAAGGTGGCCTGGGAGACAGTGGGTAGCGGTGACATCACCTACGAATGCCGCGACAAGGCCAATGCCCCCGGCCAGACCGAGTGGGTGTTTGTGGGCCCGGATGCCGTACTGAAGGACCGCGCTGGCAAGACGGTGGGCCGCTACTATGGCCCACCCGCTACCTGGGAAGCGAATGATGGCTCCAAGCTGACGGCAACCCAGCTGGCCGTGGCGCCATCGGGTGCCGGCAATCTGCCCTACCAGCTGGTGAAGGCCAACCCGGCCACCGGCAGTGGCGCGTTGGTAGGCGTGAGCCATATCCAGCGCGTGGCATTGAAGGGCGGCGTGGCGCCCGCAGACAAGCCTTGCACCGCTGCGCAGAAGGGCCAGAAGGCCGTGGTGCAGTACCAGGCGGATTACATCTTCTGGAAGCCTGTGTAAATTTTTGTTTTCTAGCGGCTACACTGGAAGAAGGACGTCTTGCTCCTTCTTCCCCCTAAATCTACATGCCGCCAGCCGCTTTTGTGACCGACGACAGTTTTGACCATGCCTTGGCGCTAGAAGCTTGCGCGCGTGGCGACCGCCATGCGCTGCAGCGTATCTACGAGCATGAATCGCGTTATCTGCTGGGGGTGGCCTTGCGCATAGTGCGCAACCGCGCCGCAGCCGAGGATGTGCTGCACGATGCCTTTGTGGCGATCTGGAGCAAGGCGCACAGTTTTGATGCGGCGCGTGGTGCGGCTAGAGGCTGGATCTATAGCATTGTTCGGCATGCCGCATTGAACCGGGTGCGCAGCAGCGCCCGCGAGACTGCGCTGGATGAGCCGGCCGCCGCAGCGCATGAAGCCAGCGCCGCAATGGCCGCCTGGCAGGAAGAGGGTGATGCGCTGAGCCGCCAGGCGCAGCTGGGCCGCCTGGGCCAGTGCCTGGAAGGGCTGGAGCCGCAGCGCCGTGAATGCCTGCTGCATGCCTATGTGGATGGCTGCAGCCACAGTGAGATTGCAGCGCGGGTGCAGGCCCCGCTGGGAACCGTCAAAGCCTGGATACAGCGGGGCCTGCGTGCCCTGCGGGAATGCATGCAATGAGCGCCGATACCCCCAATACCTTGCCGCCTGATGGCGACAGCCCCGACGACCTGCGGACCCTGGCCGGCCAGTATGTGCTGGGCACGCAGGATGCCGCGCAACGCCGCGCGATTGAAGAACGCCTGCCGCAGGATGCGGCGCTACGCGCCGCCGTGGATGCCTGGGAGCAGCGCCTGCAGCCCTTGACCCGTCTGGCCCCACCGCAAGAGCCGAGCATAGCCCTGTGGCCGCGCATTGCCGCCAGCCTGTGGCCAGCGGCCGAGCCGCAACGGGCTGCCGCTGCAGCGCCGCGCCGTTGGTGGGATTGGGACAGCCTGGCGCTGTGGCGCGGTCTGGCAGGCAGCGGTTTTGCGGCTGCTGCGGTGCTGGCCGGTGTGCTGGTGCTGGGCCCCGCCCCCGCACCTGGCCCGGCCCGCTACTTTGTGGTGCTGGCCGCGCCGCAAAGCCAAGCCCCTGGCTGGCTGGTGCAGGCGCAGGCTGCGGACCGTTTGCGCTTGGTGCCGCTGGGCAGCGATGTAGTGCCGGCCGAGAAATCCTTGCAGTTCTGGACCAAGGCCGATGGCTGGAGCGCCCCGGTGTCGCTGGGCCTCGTCAAACCGGGTGAGGCGATTGAGGTGCCCGTCGACAAGCTGCCACCGCTGCAGCCCAACCAGCTGTTTGAGCTGACCTTGGAGCCCGCAGGGGGATCGCCGATCGGCAAGCCGACCGGGCCGATCCAGTTCATTGGCCGGGCGGTACAAATCTAGCGCGCATCTTTTTTTCAAAGCACAAAGGGGCCCGTTTATGGAACGGGCCCCTTTGTTTTGGTGGCTGTGATTCAGCCCGAGGGCCGCAATCCGCTTTAGTGGTTGTTGGCGCCTCGGTGCGCCCAGGCCGTGGTGCGCTTTTCTACCAAGCTGAACAGCTCATACATCACCATCGCCATCGCGCCCACCACCAAGAGGCCCGCAAAGGCCAGGCCCATTTGCATCGACGAGCCGGCGGAGATCAGCAGGTAGCCAATGCCTTCGTTGGCGGCGGTCATCTCGGACACGGTGGTGCCGACAAAGGCCAGGGTGATGGCGACCTTGAGCGAGCCGTAGAAGTAGGGCAGTGAGCGGGGCAGGCCGACTTTGATCAACACATCCCAGCGCTTGGCGCCGAGCACGCGCAAGACGTCTTCCAGTTCGGGCTCCAACGTGGCCAGGCCGGTGGCGATGTTGACCATGATGGGGAAGAAGCTGATCAGGAATGCGGTGAGGATGGCCGGGCCAATGCCGATGCCGAACCAGACCACGAGGATGGGCACAAAGGCGGCCTTGGGCAGCGCGTTGAAGGCGGTCATCAGCGGGTAGACGGCGGCATAGGCCAGGCGCGAGCTGCCAATCAAAAAGCCCAGCAAAACACCGACGACGATGGCCACGCCAAAGCCGGCCATCGTCACCCAGAAGGTGCGCCAGGCGTGCGCGGCGATAACGGCGTGGAACTCCAGAAACTGCTGCCAGATGAGCAAGGGGCTGGGGAAGATGAACTCCGACACCTGGAAGGCCGAGCAGATGATTTGCCAGACGATGACCACGGCGGCCAGCAGCAGCCAGGGCGACCAGCGTTCGAGCTTGGGGTTGTTGAGCTTGTACATAGGGGGGGCCTGGGCGCTTACTGGTTGATCACGGTGCCGGTCTTGCGCATGGCGCCGATGTGGCCGCGCAGCTCATGCACGATGTCGCTGAACTCCTTGGTGTAGGTCAGCTCCAGATCGCGCGGGCGGGGGATGTCGATATCGCGGCGCACCACAAAGCGGCCGGGGCTCTTGCTCATCACATAGATGGAGTCGGCCAGGAAGACGGATTCGCGCAGGTCATGCGTGACGAGGATGACGTTGAACTGTTGCTCGGCATGCAGATCGCGCAGGATGCACCAGAGCTCTTCGCGGGTGAAGGCATCGAGGGCACCAAAGGGCTCGTCAAGCAGCAGCATCTTGGGCTCATGGATCAGCGCGCGGCAGATGCTGGCGCGCTGCTGCATGCCGCCTGACAGCTCCCAGGGGAACTTGTCCTCATAGCCCGCCAGGCCGACCTTTTGCAGCAGGCGGCGGGCGCGCTCTTCGTACTCCTGGCGCCGGGCCTTGAACTGGCTGCGGTGGGGCTCGACGATCTCCAGCGGCAGCAGCACATTGTCGACCGTGGTGCGCCAGGGCAAGAGCGATGGCGACTGGAAGGCCATGCCCGATATCTTGAGCGGGCCGGTGACGGGCTGGCCATCGATGCGGATCTTGCCGATGCTGGGCATGCGCAGGCCGGTGGCCAGCTTCATGAACGTGGATTTGCCGCAGCCCGAGGGGCCGACGATGGCGATGAACTCGCCACGGCGCACTTGCAGGTCAATGGCTTCGACGGCGAACTGGTTCTTGGCCTGCAACTCGTCGTTGTAAGCCAGCCAGACATCGCGAAACTCAACAAAGGCAGGGTCTTGGAGGGAGGCCGTCATAGGGTGCAATCGTCTTCAAAAGGGCAGGGCGCGGGCAGCACCCTGCAGGCGGCAAGATCAGCGCTTGGGGAGGATGTCCAGCTCGGCAGCGCTGGGCAGAAAGCTGCCGTTCCACACCGCCTGGGCGGGCACGGGGTTCTTGGTCTCGTAGGCCTTGGCGACCTGCTCGGCCATCAGGCCCAGGCGCTCGGTACGCAGCTGGCCAAAGCCTTCTTCGCGCGCGCCTTTGCTGTCGATGGCGGTGTCGATGGTGAGCTTGAGGCGTTTGACCTCCAGCGGCACATTGACCAGGCCATCCTTGGCCTTGAGCGAGGCAATGGCGGCCTGCGGATCGGCAATCGCCTCCTTGGCGCCCTTCGCAAACGCCTTGAGGAAGGCGCGCACGGCTTCGGGCTTCTCGGCAATCAGCTTGGGGCTGGCGATGATGACATTGCCATAGAGCTGCACGCCATGCGTGGCATAGGGCAGCACGACCACGTCTTCGGCCTTGATGCCACGCGCCTCCAGGTTAAGCAGGCTGGTGAAGGTGTAGCCGGTGACGGCATCCAGATCGCCGCGCACCAGCATGGTTTCGCGCAGCGGTGGATCCATGGTGGTCCACTGCACGGCGCCCACGCCATTGGCCTGCGCAAAGATCGGGAAGGTGCGGCGGCCCGCATCAAAAATCGGCGCGCCCATCTTCTTGCCAGTCAGATCGCTGGCCTTGGTGATGCCGGATTTTTTCAGCGCCATCACTGATGCGGGTGTGGTGTTGTAGATCACCATGATGGCCACCGGCTTGATCGGCGCATCGGGGTTGTTGGCATGGAATTCCATCAGTGCCGCCAGGTCGGCAAAGCCCAGGTCATGCGTGCCTGAGGCCACGCGCTGGATCGCGCCGGCGCCACTGGCCGCTTCCACCGTCACATCCAGACCGGCCTGCTTGAAGTAGCCCTTTTGCTCGGGGTGCACGAAGAGGGCGGCCGGGCCTTCAAAGCGCCAGTCGAGCTGGAACTTGAGCGGCGTCAGCGGCTGGGCCAGTGCGTTGCAGGTGCTGGCGGCGGCCAGCAGGGCCAGGGATGCGTGGAGGAAGCTGCGTTTTTTCACGGGATGGTCTCGTCAGGTGGTGGGGGACAAAAGGGGAGGAGAGGCTTGGGATGGCTTACTTTTTGGGGAGCACATCCAGCACGGCGGCGGGCGGCAGAAAGCTGCCGTTCCAGACGTCTTCGGCCTTGACGCGGGTCTTGGTGCCATAGGCGTCGGAGACCTGGGCGGCCATCAGGCTCAGGCGGCTGCTGTCGAGGTGGCCAAAGCCTTCCTTGCGGGCATCGGCGCTGTTGATGACGGTGTCGATGGCCAGCTGCAGGCGGCGCGTCTCCAGCGCCACATTGGCGATGCCATCACGCGCCTTGACGGACTGGATCGCCTGGGCCGGGTTGGCGATCACGCCCTTGGCGCCCTGGGCAAAGGCGGTCAAGAACTTCTTGATCGCCTCGGGCCGCTCCTGGATCATCTTGGGGCTGACGATGATCACGTTGCCGTAGAGCTTGACGCCATAGTCGGCGTACTGCATCACCACCACATCGCTGGCCTTGGCACCGCGCGCCTCCAGATTCAGCAGGCTGGTAAAGGTAAAGCCGGTGATGGCATCGACATCGCCGCGCACCAGCATGGTTTCGCGCAGGGGCGGGTCCATCGCCGTCCAGGCCACATTGCTGACGCCGTTGGCCTTTTCAAATATGGGGAAGGCCTTGCGGCCGGCATCGAACACCGGCGCGCCCAGCTTTTTGCCGCTCAGATCGGCCGGGGTCTTGATGCCCGACTTCTTGAGCGCCATCACCGAGGCCGGCGTGTTGTTGTAGACCACCATGACCGCGACCGGCTTGTTGGGCGCATCGGGGTTGTTGGCATGGAACTCCATCACCGAGGCCAGATCGGCAAAGCCCATGTCGTAGGTGCCCGATGCCACGCGCTGCACTGCACCGCCCGAGCCATTGCCGGCATCCACCGTCACATCCAGGCCCTGGGCCTTGAACAGGCCTTGCGCGACTGGCTGCAAGAAGAAGGCGGCGGGCCCCTCAAAGCGCCAATCGAGCTGGAACTTGATGGGCGCATCTGCCGCCTGGGCTGCACCCCAGGACAGCGCCAGAGCGGCGACGGTGGTCTTCAGAAAACTGCGCTTGTGCATGGGGGTCCTCCGATGTTGCATACAAGGTCGTTTGCAAGATCGGTGCCAGTTTGTAAGCCCCTGTACTGGCAGGCGCATTTGCACCAGGCTGGTGCAAATGCAAGGTGTTGGATGCGCGTGTATGCACGCACTGATGCAGGGCTGCGCATCTGCTTGGTGCAGCTTGTATACATGCTTGGTCGGCTACTGGGGCGCTGGCGGCCCGGCATGGCAATTGCAAGCAAAATGCGCCATTCAGACGACGAGAAAGCGCCCATGACCGAGATCGACTTTGCCCAGCTGGGCACCTATGAACGCTACAAGCTGATGGCCAGCCTGATCGTGCCACGCCCGATTGCGTTGGTGACGACCTTGGGCGCAGACGGCACCATCAATGCCGCCCCATTCAGCATGTTCAACATGATGGGCGAGGACCCACCGGTGGTGATGCTGAGCGTGAACAAGCTGCAGGACACCGCGCAAAAGGACACAGCCACCAACATCCTGCGCGACAAGGAGTTTGTGGTGCACATCGCCGACGAAGCCATGGCTGCCGCCATGCACCGCTGCGGCGACCGCCTGGCCCCGCATGAGAGCGAGCTGGACCATACGGGCCTGACAGCCACCCCCTCCCAAAGCGTGCGCCCCCCACGCATCGTGCAAGCCCCCGTCGCCTTCGAATGCGTGTTGCACGAAACCCTGGAAACCCCCAGCCGCTACGTCTTCATCGGCAGGGTGCAATGGCTGGCCGTGCGCGATGGCTTGGTCGACACCGAAAAATGGCGGGTACGCCTGCAGGAGTTCTTCCCCGTCGGGCGCTTTGGCGCGAGCTTTTACATCAACTGCCGGGAGCGCTTTGCGATTGAGGCGGGGGAGGGCCTGGCTGCCGCGCAGAGTTGGGCGGGGAGTACGGCGATTGATGAGATGTGAGGGGGTATAGGGGGATAGACTAGGTCACTCAACCGGCAGCCATCAATGCACGTGGCAAGGAACAATGCAAAGCGGGTGTCATGTTGCCCAGCGGAAAACAGTGGGTGAGGCACTCTTAAAAATCGTCGAAGAATGAACCGTCCTTTATCCGCTTCCGAAATGTCGCTCGTCCGCTGGATGCTGGAGAATGGCGTACCCGAAGCGAGCGCATTCCTCTCCCAGCTTGAGCACCTACAAGTCACTCCTTCGCGTTGTCCTTGCGGCTGCGCCACCCTCTGTTTCCAGTTGATCGATCACGACCCTGCGCCTCCAGGCGTGGGTATTCTGGGAGATTTCTTCTTTGACGACGCTGGTCTGGTTGCTGGCATATTCCTGTATCAAAGCGAAGGCCTGCTCAGCGGTTTAGAGGTCTATGGGCTTGAAGGCGAAGCGCCTAAACATCTTCCCTCTGAATCCATGCTTCGATCAATTGCATAGTCTCGGTGTCTGACTAGGTCTGCGATGGACCGGACTTTCAGAGCAAGCCAGGTCATTCCCAAATGCGGAATCTAAGCATCGTCCCGCAACGACCGGGTCTCCACCCCCTCAAGGCAAATTCTCCCGAAAAATAATCTGACTCCGCACGATGTCCACCGCCGTCATCGTGTCGAGTTGATCGCGCAGATTGCTGAATATGCGAATGCAGCTCATGATGATGCCCAGGTGGCTTTGGGTGATGACGGCGTCCATGGTGCCGTTGATCAGCAGGGCGCGGGTGTCGGGGGTGAGGCCGTGGCCGATGAGGACGACCTGGTGTTCGCGGCCGGCTTCCTGCAATGCACGGCCTACGCCATCCGATGAACCACCGATGTTGTAGATGCCGGCGATATGCGGGTGGCGCTGCAGCAGCTCCTTGGTTTGCTGGTAGTTGCGGGAGGAGTCGTCATAGCTCTCGCGCAGGCCCAGGATCTGCATATCGGGGAACTGCTCGGCATGCAGTTGCAGAAAGCCACCCTCGCGCTCCTCATGCGCCAGGTAGCTGCGCGATCCTGCAATCAGTGCGATTTGCGCATCGCGGCGCTGGTTGCCGATAAAGCGGGCCAGCAGGTAGGCGGCGGTGCGGCCAGCGGCGCGGTTGTCCAGCCCCACATAGGCGATGCGGGCGCTGTTGTCCAGGTCCGAGATCACAGTCAACGTAGGCACGCCCCGGTCGGCGAGTTGCTGCACGGCTTCGCGCACGGCGGGGTGCTCGATGGCCATGAAGGCGATGCCCTGCACCCGTTTGCCCAGGCGCAGCAAGGTAGCGGCCAGCGCTTCGGGGTTGAAGCTTTCGACATATTCCACCTGGCATTTGACGTTGAAGGGCGCCTGGTGGCTTTCTGAAAAGCCAATGGTGTCGCCCAGCATGCGCAGATAGGGGTTCTGGCCTTGGGGCAGCACAAAGGCCAGCTTCCAGGGCGCGGATTGGGGCGTGGCATCGGCCAGTGCATCGGGCAGGTAGCCCAGCGCCTGCGCGGCCTGGCGCACTTTCTGCACGGTGATGGGGCGCACGCCGGGGCGCTGGTTCAGCACCCGGTCGGCGGTCGCGGTGGAGACGCCCGCCAGGGCGGCCACGGTTTTGAGCGTGAGACGCTGCGGGGGCATTGCTGGGTGGCTAGGCATCAGAAAACATCAGATTCAATCATTTTGTGCGTTTGACTATAGCAAGTCGTTTGCATATCTTCCAGTATGAGATCTGTGCCATTACATCAATTCAAATCAAATACTAGGAGACAAGCATGACCGAACTCAGCCGCCGTTCCCTCATCAAGGGACTGACTGCCTTGCCTGCCGCGGGCATGGTGTCGGGCTTTCCATTGATCGCGCGTGCGGCCGAGTTCTCGCTCAAATACGGCAACAACCTGCCGCTGAGCCACCCGCTGAATATCCGTGCGCAAGAGGCGGCTGACCGCATCCGCAAGGAAAGCAATGGCCGCGTCGAGATGGCCATCTACCCCAACAACCAGCTGGGTGGCGATACCGACATGCTGGCGCAGGTGCGCTCGGGCGGTATTGATTTCTTCACGCCATCGGCACTGGTGATTGCCACCCTGGTGCCGGCAGCGGCCATCAATGCGGTGGGCTTTGCGTTTACCAACTACGACCAGGTCTGGAAGGCGATGGATGGCCAGCTGGGCGCGATGGTGCGGGCCGAGATTGCCAAGCGCAAGCTCTATGCGTTCGAGAAGATGTGGGACAACGGTTTCCGCCAGACCACCAGCAGCAAGGGCGCGGTGCAAAGCGCCAAGGACATGGATGGCCTGAAGATCCGCGTGCCGGTGAGCCCGATGCCGATTGCGATGTTCAAGGGCCTGGGCGCTGCGCCGGCCAGCCTGCAGTTCTCCGAGGTGTATTCGTCGCTGCAGACCCGGATTGTGGATGCGCAGGAGAACCCGCTGCCCATCATCCAGGTGGCCAAGCTCTACGAGGTGCAGAAGTTCTGCTCGCTGACCAACCATATCTGGGACGGTTATTGGTTCATTGCCAACGGCCGCATGTGGGAGAGCCTGCCGGCCGATCTGAAGAAAATCGTGGCCACCGCCATCAACGATGCCGGCATGGCGCAGCGGGCGGATATCAGCCAGCTCAATGCCTCGGTGCAGGCCGATCTGGCGAGCAAGGGCCTGCAGTTCAACCAACCGGATGCGGAGAGCTTTCGCGCGGCGCTGCGCAGCTCGGGCTTTTACAAGGATTGGCAAGGCCGCTTTGGCAAGGACGTGTGGAGCCTGCTCGAAGGCGCCGTTGGCAAGCTCGCTTGAGCGCTGCCTGATTCACCGTTCTGAACAAGAGCATTGCCATGTCCCACCCTGCAACCCCCGCGCTGGCGGGGCTCTCTCCTGCGCCGCCCGACAACGCCTTGGCCTCGCTGGCCCGTGGCGTTGACCGAGGTCTGGGCGCCATCGTCGAGACGGCGGCCGCCGCCTTGGTGCTGGCCGAAATCATCGTCCTGTTTGCCGGCGTGGTGGCGCGCTATGTGTTCCACCAGCCGCTGGTCTGGTCCGATGAGCTGGCGTCGCTGATGTTTCTGTGGCTGTCCATGCTGGGTGCCGTGGTGGCGCTGCGCCGGGGCGAGCACATGCGCATGACGGCCTTTATCAACAACGTGCGGCCAGGCCTGCGCGCGGCGCTGGAGGCCTTTGCACTGGCCGCATCGCTGGCCTTTTTGCTGATGGTGTTGGGCCCGGCGTATGAGTACGCGGAGGAAGAGGCCTTTATCACCACCCCGGCGATGGAGCTGAGCAATGCCTGGCGGGCCGCCGCGCTGCCAGTGGGCATGGGCCTGATGGCCGTGGTGGCCTTGCTGCGCCTGCTGACGCAGACCAGCTGGCAAAAGGCGCTGGCGGCGGTGGCCATGGTGGCGGGGCTGGTGCTGCTGTTCTGGCTGTGCCAGCCATTGTTCAAGAGCCTGGGCAAGTTCAACCTGGTGATCTTTTTTGTGCTTGTGGTGGCGGGCACGGTGTTTGCGGGTGTGCCGATTGCGTTCTCGTTTGCGCTCGCCACCTTTGGCTACCTGGCGCTGACCACACGCACGCCGCTGGTGGTGATGGTGGGGCGGCTCGATGAAGGCATGTCGCACCTGATCATGCTGGCGGTGCCGATGTTCATTTTTCTGGGCTCGCTGATCGAGATGACCGGTATGGCCAAGGCGATGATCCAGTTTCTGGCCAGCCTGCTGGGCCGCGTGCGCGGGGGCCTGTCCTATGTGCTGATTGGCGCGATGTACCTGGTCTCGGGCATCTCGGGATCAAAGGTGGCCGACATGGCCGCGATTGCACCGGTGCTGTTCCCTGAGATGAAAAAGCGCGGCGCCAAGGAGGGCGACCTGGTCGCGCTGCTGTCGGCCACCGGCGCGCAGACGGAGACCATTCCGCCGTCCATCGTGCTGATCACGATCGGCTCGGTCACCGGCATATCGATTGCCGCGCTGTTTACCGGCGGCATGCTGCCGGCGGTGGTGCTGGGCGCTGCGCTGTGCTGCGTCGTGTGGTGGCGTTACCGCAAAGAGGATCTGGGCGGTGTGGAGCGCTTCAGCGTTAGGCAGATCGGCCGCCTGCTGGTGATTGCGTTGCCGGCGCTGGCCTTGCCCTTTGTGATCCGCGCCGCCGTGGTGGAGGGGATCGCGACGGCGACCGAGGTGTCCACCATCGGCGTGGTCTATTCGGTGCTGGTGGGGCTGTTTATCTACCGCTGTTTTGACTGGCGGCGCCTCAAACCCATGCTGGTAGAGACCGCCTCGCTGTCGGGCGCGATCATGCTGATTGTGGGCTGCGCCACCGGCATGGCCTGGGGGCTGACGCAGTCGGGCTTCTCCTCCGACCTGGCCAAGGCGATGACCAGCATGCCGGGCGGCAGCTGGGGCTTTCTGGCGATCTCCATCGTCTGCTTCATCGTGCTGGGCAGTGTGCTGGAAGGCATCCCCGCCATCGTGCTGTTTGGCCCGCTGCTCTTCCCCATCGCCAAAGAGGTGGGCGTACATGAGGTGCATTACGCGATGGTCGTTATCTTTGCGATGGGTATTGGCCTGTTTGCGCCGCCCTTTGGTGTGGGCTACTACGGCGCCTGCGCGATCAGCAAGGTCAACCCCAACGAGGGCATTCGGCCCATTGGCGGCTACATGCTGGCGCTGTTCGTCGGGCTGCTCTTTGTGGCGGCTATTCCCTGGATTTCTACCGGATTTCTTTAAAGCGGGTTGCGGTCTCAGGGCCCGCTTTTAGGTCCAGGTCTGCATCGCGTGTACCCCACGTGAGGCAGCGCCTATGCCACCAACGCAACAACCAACCCTACAACAAACGAAAGACAAGCTATGAGTCGCTTTTTGGGAGAAATCCGCCAGCTGGGCTATGTGGTCAACGATATCGAGGCCGCGATGAAGTACTGGAGCGAGACCTTGGGCGTCGGCCCCTGGTTCTACAACCCGAAGGTGCCGATCGAGAACTACCAGTACGCGGGTGAAAGCTACCAGCCACACAACTCGGTGGCGCTGGCCAACTCGGGCTTTGTGCAGGTGGAGCTGATCCAGGTGCGCAACGATGTGCCGTCGATGTACCGCGACTTTCTGCGCGCCGGCCGCACGGGCCTGCAGCATGTGGCGTACTGGACCACCGACTACGACGCCGATCTGCAGCGCTTGCTGGCGCAGGGCTTCAAGCCGCTGATGAGTGGCGAGGTGGGCAAGAACGGCCGCTTTATCTACTTTGACACCGAGTACCACCCGGGCACGGTGATCGAGCTGTCCGAGGTGATGGGGTCCAAGGGAAAGATGTTTGATCTGATCCGCGCGGCCTCCCAGGACTGGGATGGCCAGAACCCCGTGCGCCCTTTCCCTGACCTCAACACCCTGTGATGGCCGGCCCGCCCTGGGCCTGGAAATGCGATGAAATCTACCCATTTTGAAGCCAGCTACCTGATCGAGACGCCGCTGGCGCCCGAGGCCGTGGCCGAGGTGATGGCCGGTGAGCAGTCCTGCGGCACCTTCACCCGCGTGGCGGGCGAGACCGATGACCTGCGGACACGCGCACGCGCCCAGGTGCTGCGGGTGCAGCCGCTGGGCACGGTGGAGCGGCCCAGCCTGCCCAATGCCTGGCTGGAGCGCCAAGGCTATGGCGCGGGCTCCCACTGGCAGCGTGCGCGTGTGCGCATTGCCTTCCCCATCGCCAATGTGGGCGCCAACCTGCCCACCTTGGCCGCCACCGTCAGCGGCAATCTGTACGACCTGGGAGAGGTATCGGGCCTGCGGCTGGAGAGCCTGGACCTGCCGCCGGACTACCGCGACCAGTTCGATCTGCCGACCCTGGGCGTGGCCGGCACGCGGCGCAGCATTGGGGCCAGCGCGGGCGCGATGGTGGGCACCATCATCAAGCCGAATGTGGGCCTGTCTGCCCAGCAAACGGCTGACCTGGTGCGGCAGCTCTGCGATGCGCGCGTGGACTTTATCAAGGACGATGAGGTATCGGCCAACCCGGCGCATGCACCGCTGCAGGAGCGCATCCCGGCGGTGATGCGCGTGATCCGCGAGCACCGGGAGCGCACCGGCAAATGGGTGATGGTGGCCTTCAACATCACTGACGAGACCAGCGCCATGCTGCGCCATGCCGATCTGGTGCAGCAAGAGGGCGGCAGCTGCGTGATGGCCAGCATCAACTGGTGCGGGCTGTCGGGCATCCAGAGCCTGCGGCGCCACACGCCCTTGGCGCTGCATGCGCACCGCAATGGCTATGGCGCGCTGTCACGCGACCCGATGCTGGGCATGGGCTACCAGGCCTACCAGACCCTGTGGCGCCTGGCCGGGGTGGACCATGTGCATGTGCATGGCCTGCAGGGCAAGTTTGCCCAGCCCGATGCCGAGGTGGTGGAATCCGCGCAGGACTGCCAGCGGCGCCTGTCTGCCGCGCAGGATGACCGCGTGCTGCCGGCCTTCTCATCGGGCCAGTGGGCGGGCACGGTGCCTGCGACCTGGGCGGCGCTGCAGAGCGATGACCTGCTGTTCATGTCGGGCGGCGGCATTCTGGCCCACCCCGATGGCCCGGCTGCCGGCGTAGTGAGCATTCGCCAGGCCTGGGCTGCCGTGCGCGAAGGCAGCAGTCTGGATGACTATGCCTGGCATGCGCCGGAGCTGGCGCGCGCGCTGCAGTTTTTTGGCAAGCGCGGATAGGCGACATGCTGGACACCTTGCTGCGCGGCCAGCCCGCCGTCGTCTGGTATGGCGATGACTTTACCGGTGCGACCGACACCCTGGCCACGGTGGCGCAGGCGGGCCTGCGTTCTCTGCTTTTTCTGGATGTACCGACCGGGGCACAGCGCGCCAAGGCCGGGCCCTTGCAGGCCATTGGCATTGCCGGTGCGGCCCGCAGTCTGCCACCGGCCGCGATGGCCGAGGTGCTGGCGCCGGTGGCGCAGTTCATGGCCGCCAGCGGCGCGCCGCTGCTGCACTACAAATGCTGCTCTACCTTTGACAGCGCCTCGCATGTGGGCAGCATTGGCGCGGCCGTGGCGGCCTTGCGCAGTGTGGCAGCGGCATCGCCAGCGGTGATTGTTGGCGGCCAGCCCAATATCGGGCGCTTTTGTGCCTTTGGCAACCTGTTTGCACAGGCGGGGCCGGGTGGTGCGGTGCAGCGCCTTGACCGCCACCCCACCATGCGGCAACACCCCGTCACCCCGATGGACGAGGCCGATCTGCGCCTGCACCTGGCCAAACAGGGGCTGGCCGATATACGGCTGCTGAGCACGCGGCAGCTGGAGCTGGCGGGCCGCGATACCGAGGTGCTGCTGCGCTGGATGCAAATACAAGAGGGAGAGAGCCCCTTGCCAGATGCCTTGCTGATCGACCTGGTGCATGAAGCCCAACTGCCGCAGATTGGCGCGCTGCTGTGGGCACGTGCGCAGCAATCGCCATTGCTGACCGTAGGGCCCAGCGGTGTAGAGCAGTGCCTGATAGCAGGCTGGCGCCAACTGGGCTTATTAAGCGATGCGCCAGTGGCTGAACCGCTGGCGCCTGCGCAGGGCCCGGTGCTGGTGTTGGTGGGCAGTCTGTCGCCGGTATCCAGCCAGCAGATCGCGGCCAGCCAGCAGTTTGACAAGCGGGAGGTGGAGGTGAACCGGCTGCTGGCCGAGGAGGGCTATCTGAGCGCTTGCGCGGCCCAGCTGGCCCAGGGCCTGCACGAGGGGCGCCCTATGCTGGCGCACACCAGCCGGCCCAACCAAGCGGTGGACGCGGCCACAACGGCAGCGGTGGCACAGCGCAGTGCGCAGCTGGTGGCGGAGACTTTGCGCCTGCTGGCTGCACAGGGCCAGCCCTTGCGGCGCCTGGGCATTGCGGGCGGCGATACCTCCAGCCTGGCGACGCAGGCGCTGGGGCTGTGGGGGCTGGCCTTCCACAGCACCTTGGCGCCTGGCGTGACCCTGAGCGTTGCACGCAGCGATGATGCGCGCATCGATGGGCTGGAGCTGATGCTCAAAGGCGGGCAGATGGGCGATGCGCAGCTGTTCGACCGGTTAGTGACGGGAGCGGGCTGAGAGGCGCGAGGGCTGAGGCGCAGACGTAAAAAAGCCCCAGGCGCTATGCCTGGGGCTATCTTTTTATGGGCTGTGCAGCGCAAGCAAAGGCGCGGCGGGTGCCGCGCCAGGGCTTACTTGCCTTCCTTGCGGGCCTGGGCCTGGGCGGCGACCAGGGCCGTCATGTTGACCACGCGGCGCACGGTGGACGAGGGGGTCAGCACATGGGCGGGTGCCTCGCTGCCCAGCAGGATCGGGCCGATGGTGGTGCCGTGCGATGCCGTGGTCTTGAGCACATTGAACAGAATGTTCGCTGCGTCCAGGTTCGGGCAGATCAGCACATTGGCTTCACCGGTCAGGCTCGACTCGATGAGGGTGCGCTCGCGCACGTGTTCGTCCAGCGCGGCATCACCATGCATCTCGCCATCGCATTCGATGTCGGGGTTGGCGGCGGCAAACAGGTCGCGGGCAGCGCGCATCTTGAGCGCCGACTTGCGGGTGGACGAGCCGTAGTTGCTGTGCGACAGGAAGGCCACCTTGGGCGGCAGGCCAAAGCGCTGCACCTCTTGCGCGGCAAGCTTGGCGATCTGGGCCAGCTCTTCGGCGGTCGGGTCTTCGTTGATGTAGGTGTCGGCGATGAACAGCGTGCGGTTTTCCAGCATCAGCGCGTTCACGGTGGCCAGGCGGTTGGCATCGGTCTGGTGGCCCAGCACGTCTTCGATATGGCCCAGGTGCTTGTCAAAGCGGCCCATCACGCCACACAGCATTGCGTCGGCATCGCCCAGGTGCACCATCAGTGCGGCGATCACGGTGTTGGAGCGGCGCACGGCAGACTTGGCGACCTCGGGGGTCACGCCATTGCGGCCCATCAGGGCGTGGTAGGCCTCCCAGTACTGGCGGAAGCGGGGGTCATCTTCCGGATCGACGATGTCCACATCCTTGCCCAGTTGCAGGCGCAGACCGGCCTTGGCGATGCGGGCTTCGATGACGGCCGGGCGGCCGATCAGGATAGGCTTGGCCAGGCCGTCGTCCACGGCGACCTGCACGGCGCGCAGCACGCGCTCGTCTTCGCCTTCGGCGTAGGCCACGCGTTGCACATGGCTCTTGGCCGCAGCGAACACGGGGCGCATGAACATGCTGGTCTGGTAGACGAAGCGGGTGAGGTTCTCACGGTAGGCGTCGATGTCTTCGATCGGGCGTGCAGCGACGCCGGACTCTTGTGCAGCCTTGGCCACGGCGGGCGCAATGCGCAGGATCAGGCGCGTGTCGAACGGGGTGGGGATCAGGTAGTCGGGGCCGAACTTCAGCTCCTTGCCCTGGTAGGCGGCTGCCACTTCGTCGCTCACGTCCTGCTTGGCCAGCGCGGCGATTTCGCGCACGCAGGCCAGCTTCATCGCTTCAGTGATCTTGCTCGCGCCGCAATCGAGCGCGCCACGGAAGATGTAGGGGAAGCACAGCACGTTGTTGACCTGGTTCGGGTAGTCCGAACGGCCGGTGGCGATGATGCAATCGGGGCGAACGGCCTTGGCCAGCTCGGGGCGGATTTCCGGCTCGGGGTTGGCCAGTGCCAGGATGATGGGCTTGTCGGCCATGGTCTTGACCATGTCGGCCGTCAGCACGCCGGGTGCCGAGCAGCCCAGGAACACGTCAGCGCCGTTGACCACGTCGGCCAGGGTACGGGCCTCGGTCTTTTGCGCGTAGCGCGCCTTGGAGGCATCGAGGTTGCCAGGGCGGCCTTCGTAGATCACGCCCTTGGAGTCGACCATGAAGATGTTCTCGCGCTTGACGCCGAGGCCCACCATCACATCGACGCAGGCAATGGCTGCAGCGCCCGCACCGGAGACGGCGATCTTGACGTTGCCGATCTGCTTGTCGACCAGTTCCAGGCCGTTGAGCAGCGCAGCGCTGGAGATGATGGCCGTGCCGTGCTGGTCGTCATGGAACACCGGAATGTTCATGCGCTTGGACAGCTCTTGCTCGATGTAGAAGCACTCGGGTGCCTTGATGTCTTCAAGGTTGATGCCGCCCAGCGTGGGTTCGAGGCTGGCGATGATGTCGATCAGCTTGTCTGGATCGCGCTCGGCCAGCTCAATGTCGAACACATCGACACCGGCGAACTTCTTGAACAGGCAGCCCTTGCCTTCCATCACCGGCTTGCTGGCCAGCGGGCCGATATCGCCCAGGCCCAGCACGGCGGTGCCGTTGGTGATCACACCGACCAGGTTGCCGCGCGAGGTGTAGTCTGCTGCCAGGCTGGGATCGGCTTCGATGTCCAGGCAAGGGTAGGCCACGCCTGGCGAGTAGGCCAGCGACAGGTCACGCTGGTTGGACAGCGGCTTGGTGGGGGTGACGGAGATCTTGCCCTTGCTGGGGCTGCGATGGTATTCGAGTGCGGCTTCGCGCAGTGCCTGTTCGGCGGCGGACAGTTGTTGTGCCATAAGAGTGAATCAATCCAGTGTGAACCCAGCTGATGATAAAGGCGCAGGCCCACCCCTATGGGGCAGTGGGCCTAAGTTTCGATGCTGCACCGCAGCAATCTTGTCAGTGGGCATCTGCTTGCTGCGCAGCCTTGATGATCTGGGCCTGGTCAAGTTTGGCGCCGTTGAAAAACAGGTTCAACGCCACCGCACAGATGGAGGCCAGCAGGATGCCCGATTCGATCAGCGGGTGGATGGCGTGGGGCATCCACTGGCGGAACTGGGGTGCAATCAGCGGAATCATGCCGACGCCGATGGACACCGCCACCACCATGGCGTTGTAGCGGTTATGGCGGAAGTCCACATTCGACAGGATGCGGATGCCGGTGGCAGCGACCATGCCGAACATGACCAGCCCGGCACCGCCCAGCACCATGGTGGGCAGCGATTCGACCAGCGCACCCAGTTTGGGCAGCACGCCCAGAATGATCAGGATGAAGCCGCCTGCCACGCAGACAAAGCGGCTCTGGATGCCGGTGACCGCCACCAGGCCCACGTTCTGCGAGAAGCTGGTGTAGGGGAAGGTGTTGAAGATGCCGCCCAGCAAGGTGCCCAGGCCATCGGTGCGCAGGCCCCGGGTCAGGTCGGCCGGGGTGACCTCCTTGTTCGTCATGTCGCCCAGCGCCAGGAACATGCCGACCGATTCGATCATCACGACGATCATCACCAGGGTCATCGTCAGGATCAGGATCGGGTCGAACACCGGCATTGCAATCTCGAACGGCATCACAAAATCAAACCATTCGGCATGCGCCACTTTTTCATAGGTCATCAGGCCCATCGCCGAGGCGACGATGGCGCCAATGACAATGCCGGCCAGCACCGCGATATTGGCCATGAAGCCCTTGGCGTACTTGGTGATCAGCAGGATGGAGACCAGCACCAGCGCAGAGATGCCCACCCCGCTCAGGTCCGCATAGCGGGGGTTGGGGACCGACGGCAGAATCGCCAGCCCATGGGGGATGGGGGGCAGCGCCGAGCCGGGCGCGCCCGCTGCCACCTGGGCACTCTGCAGCCATTTGACATGCTCGGGGTTGGGCACCGAAGGCGCGGTGGGGCCGGCGGGGTTGCCAAAGATCCAGTTGATGCCCACGCGCATCAGGCTGATGCCGATGACGGTGATGATGGTGCCGGTAACCACCGGCGGAAAGAACCGCAGCATGCGGCTGACCAGCGGTGAGATCAGTATCGAGATGACCCCTGCCCCGATGACCGAGCCAAAGATGAGACCTGCGCCATAGACGCCGCCATTGGTCTGCGCCATCGAGATCATCGGCGCCACGCTGGCAAAGGTCACGCCCATCATCACCGGCAGCTTGATGCCAAACCAGCGCGTCGCGCCCCAGGCCTGTATCAGGGTGACCAGACCGCAGACGAAGAGATCAGCGGAGATCAGCTTGGCTATCTGGTGGGAGTCGAGGTTGAGTGCGCGCCCCACGATCAGCGGCACCGCCACGGCCCCCGCGTACATGACCAGCACATGCTGCAAGCCCAAGGTGGTGAGGCGCCCCAGGGGCAGCACCTGGTCAACGGGGTGTTTGTCAGATTGCATCTTTATCACTCCTCATGCGGGGGAATTTGACTGAATAAGCCAGTGTTATTGCTTAGGAATCCATACAAAAAGTGTATACACATGCACTGCAACAGCACCCCCCTGATTACCCTCAAGCAGCGCCGTTGCAGACGCTTCAAGCGCAGCGGCTGATGTGGTGTCAGCACGCTGCAAAGCGCGCAGGCACAAGCAAAACTGCCCCCGGGCGCTGGGCCAGGGGGCAGTCGGTAAAAGGATGTTGGAGGCGGCGCGGTGGACACGCCGCGTTGGATCAGGCCAACAAATCGACCAGTGAGCGGGCGATGACCTTGGTGGCGCGGCGCAGGTCTTCCAGGTCCAGGCGCTCGTCGGCGCGCTTGGCATGGCTTTCCAGCACGGTGCGGGGGCCGGCGCCGTAGATGACGCCGGGAATGCCGCGCTCCACATACAGGCGCACATCGGTGTACAGCGGCGTGCCGACGGCCGGAGGCTTCTCGCCAAACAGCGCTTCGCCATGGGTCTGGATGGCATCGACCAGCGGCTGGTTGCCAGCCAGCGGCGTCATCGCATTGGCCAGCAGCAGGCGCTTGATATCGATGCGCACGGCGTCGTCACCCTGGTAGCCGCGCTCGCTGTTGAAGCGTTCCACCGCCTTGGCAATCACCTGGCGGATATGGGCTTCGACCTCGACCGGGTTCTCCTCGGGGATCATGCGGCGGTCGATCTTGAGCAGCACCTTGCCGGGTATCACATTGGTGTTGGTGCCGCATTCGATGCGGCCAATGTTCAGGTAGGGGTGCTTGATGCCTGCAACTTTAGAGCAGACCTTTTGGTAGGCGGTGTTTTCCGCATACAGGTCGTTCATGATCGCGACGGTGGCCTGCAGCGCATCCACACCGGTGTGGGGCACGGCGGCGTGGGCCATCTTGCCGTGCACGGTGATCTCCATCTGCAGGCAGCCATTGTGGGCGACGACCACTTCATAGCTGAAGCCGGCAGCAACCATCAGGTCGGGCTTGGTCAGGCCTTTTTCCAGCAACCAGCCGGGGCCCAGCAGGCCGCCAAACTCTTCGTCGTAGGTAAAGTGCAGCTCGACCGCGCCCTTGTTGGGCTTGGCCACGGCCTCCAGTGCGCGCAGCGCGTAGGTGAAGGTGGAGAAATCGCACTTGCTCACGGCGGCAGCCCGGCCATAGAGCTTGCCGTCGACAATGCGGGCGCCATAGGGGTCATGGCTCCAGCCCTCGCCAGGCGGCACCACATCGCCATGGGCATTGAGTGCAATGGTGCGGCCCGAGCCGGCTGCGCCAAAGGGGCGGCGCACGATCAGGTTGGTGATCGAGGTCATGCCATAGGCTTCGACATCGGCCTGGGGCACTTCATGCTTTTCAGCGGTGTAGCCCATGGCCTGCAGCAGCTCGGCAGTGCGCTCGGCATGCGGCGTGTTGTCGCCCGGTGGTGTGTCCGTGGGGACTTGCACCAGCTTCTGGAAGAACTGCACCTGCTCGTCAAAGTGCTGGTCGATCCACTGGTCCAGGGCGGCGTAGGTAGCGTTGTTCGTGGTCATACGGTTTCGTTTTCTAGTTGTTGAAGGACATGACTGAAGCTGTCGATCGCCAGCTGCATGTCATCAGCGGTCGAGGACTCCAGCGGGTTGTGGCTGATGCCACTGTTGATGCCGCGCACAAAGAGCATGGCCTGGGGCATGATCTCGTGCAGCTTCATCGCATCATGGCCGGCGCCGCTGGGCATGCGGAACAGCGGCACGCCCTGGGCGGCCACGGCCTTTTCCCAGCGCTGCTGCCAGGCGGGAGCGCTGGGGGCCGCTGCGGCCTGCATAGTTTGCTCGGCGCGGTAGCGCAGGCCGCGCTTTTGCGCAATCGCTTCCAGCTGGCCCATCACATCGCGCACCAGCGCATCGCGCTGCGGATCGGTGGGGGCGCGCATGTCGATGCTGAACTTGCACAGGCCAGGCACGACGTTGATCGAGCCACTGGGCACTTCCAGCATGCCGACGGTGGCGACGGAATCGCCATCCTGCGCAGCGCGCTGCTCGGCAAACAGCATCAGCTCGGCGACGCCGCAGGCGGCGTCGCGGCGGCGGTCCATCGGCGTGGTGCCGGCATGGCTGGCCATGCCCTGCATCTCACAGACAAAGCGCGAGCTGCCATTGATCGAGGTGACGATGCCCAGCGGAATATCCAGCTCGGTCAGCACCGGGCCCTGCTCGATGTGCACCTCGATAAAGCCGAGGTACTGCGAGGCATCGCGCTGGATCTTGGGGATGTCGTCAATGCAGAGGCCGGCGTGCTGCATGGCCTCGCGCATCGTGATGCCGGCGGCATCGGCCTGGTCCAGCCACTGCGGGTTGAAGTGGCCGATCAGCGCGCCCGAGCCCAGGAAGGTGGCCTTGTAGCGCTGGCCTTCTTCCTCGGCAAAGGCCACCACTTCAATACCGAAGGGCATGCGCTTGCCGGCGCGGTGCAGCTCGCGCACACAGGCCATCGGCACAAAGATGCCCAGACGCCCGTCGTACTTGCCACCGTTGCGCACGGTGTCGTAATGGCTGCCGGTCAGCAGGTACTTGCCGCCTTCGTGCGCGGGGCGGTAGCGGCCCACGACATTGCCGACCGCATCGATCTCGACCTCGTCAAAGCCGCTGTCGCGCATCCAGTGGCTGATGCGCTGGGCGCAGGCGCGGTGGGCATCGGTCAGGTAGGTGACGGTGAGCTGGCCTTTTTCGGCAAAGCCCTCATCGCTGTGCTGGGCCAGGCGCTCCTGCCAGTCCCAGACGTCGTTGCCCAGCACCGGCTCATAGCCGAACTTGTCGTTCAGGCGGATCTCGGCGATGCGGTGGATGTTGCGCAGTGCCTCTTCGCGCTCGAAATCGGGGTGGTGGTTCAGACGCCTCGCAAAGGTGGCGATGATCTCCTGCTTGGGCAGGCCCAGGCCCCGGGGCCCGCGCACCGCCAGGATGAACGGAAAGCCAAAGCGCGCGTTGTAGTCCGCATTGAGCTGCTGGATCTGCGCGAACTCCTCGGGCGTGCACTGGGTGAGACCCGCGCGGTTTTGCTCCGAGGTGGACTCTGCCGTCAAGGTGTTGGCCACCATGGCCTTGCCTGCCAACTCGGGGTGGGCGCGGATCAAGGCGAGCTGCGCATCGACTGGGGCCTGCGCCAGTACGCGCACCATCGCATGCTTGAGCTGGGCGAGCGAGGCAAAGGGCCGTTGGGCCAGCGCGGCCTGGGCAATCCAGGGCGAGTGCTCGTACAGCCCATCGAGCATGGCCAGCGCCGCATCGGGCGTGGCTTGGTTGAGTTGTTCCAGGGTCAGGGCCATGTGTTTCCTAGCGAGTGGATGGGTTACTAGCGCTCTGTAGGCTTACGCGCGGCGCTGTGTCATCTTTCAAAGCGTGGGGGCGGGAAAGTGCTCGGCCCAGTGGCGGGCAATGTCGATGCGGCGGCAGACCCAGACGTTCTGGTGCTGCTGGATATGGTCCAAAAAGCGCTGCAGTGCGGTGATGCGGCCCGGGCGGCCCAGCAGGCGGCAGTGCATGCCGATGCTCATCATCTTGGGGCGGTTCTCACCGGCGGGGTCACCTTCGGCGTACAGCACATCGAAGCTGTCCTTGAGGTACTGGAAGAAGGGATCGGCATGCGAATAGCCTTGGGGCAGCGCAAAGCGCATGTCATTGCAGTCCAGGGTATAGGGCACGATCAGCTGGTGCGCGGCGCTGCCATCGCTCTTTCCGACCTTCATCCAGAAGGGCAGGTCGTCGCCGTAGTAGTCGCTGTCATAGGCAAAGCCGCCAAAATCGGCCACCAGGCGGTGGGTGTTGGGGCTGTCGCGGCCGGTGTACCAGCCCAGGCCGTGGGTGCTGCGGCTGCCGTAGAGGCTGTGGAAGATATCCATGGCCTGCTGCATGTGGGCGCGCTCGATGTCTTCGGGTGTGTTCTGGTAGTGCACCCATTTGAGGCCGTGGCAGGCCACCTCATGGCCCAGATCGGAAAACGCCTGGGCCAGCTCGCGGTGGCGCTGCAGCGCCGAGGCCACGCCAAACACCGTCAGCGGCAGGCCGCGCTTTTCAAACTCGCGCAGCAGGCGCCATACGCCGGCGCGCGAGCCGTATTCATAGATGCCATCCATGCTCATGTGGCGGTCCGGGTAGGAGGCCGGGTTGAACATTTCCGAGAGGAACTGCTCGCTGCCCGGGTCACCGTGCAGCACATGGTTTTCGCCGCCTTCCTCGTAGTTCAGCACAAACTGCACGGCAATGCGCGCGCCCTGGGGCCACTGGGCGTGGGGCACATCGCGGCCGTAGCCGATGAGGTCGCGGGGGTAGGGGGTGGTAGCGTCGTAGGTCATAGCGTGATCGAGGACAGAGCCATGGATAAATCGTTGCTGGGAATCTCGCGTTCGAACTGCAGGCCTTGCTCGACATGCTCCAGGTGCGCGATCATCAGCCGCACAGCGCCTTCGGCATCCTTGCGGGCGAGGGCCTGCACGATCTCTTCGTGCTCCTCGTGCGAATGGGCGGCGGCGCTGGCCGACTGGTACATCAAGGTGATCAGCGCGCATCGCGAGATCAGATCGCCCAGCAGCTGGGCCAGCACATCGTTGCCCATCAGCTCGGCCATGCGCACATGGAAGTCGCCCAGCAGCTCGGTGCGCTCGGTGACATCGGCGCGGTGCACGGCGGCGGCCTCTTGCCGCACATGCTCGCGCAAGACCTTGATCTGCTTGGGCGTGACGGTCTCGACAAAGCTGCGGGTCATCTGCGCTTCGAGCATCTTGCGTACGGCAAAGACCTGGCGCGCTTCGGTGACGGACGGGGTCGACACAAAGGCGCCGCGTGCCGGCTCCAAGGTGACCAGGTGGTTTTGCGAAAGCTGGAATAGCGCCTGGCGCACGAGGGTGCGCGACACGCCAAAGTGGTCCGCGAGTTTCTGCTCGGCCAGCTTGGTGCCCGGCAGCAACCGGTGCTCGACGATGGCACGGGTCAGGGATTGGGCAATGGTGGACGTTGAGGTGGATTCCATGTCAGGATAGTAGGCCGAATGACAAAAAGTGTATACACTTTTAGTGCACATCACCAGTCCGATCTTACCCAGAATCATCAGGAGATTTACCTATGGGCCTGAGCACCCACGTTCTCGATACGATGCACGGCTGCCCCGCAGCGGGCATGGACATTGCACTGTATGCCACCGATGGCGGCGAGCTGCGCCTGATCCGGCGTGACACGCTGAACCACGACGGACGCACCCAGACCCCATTGTTTGACAATGCATCGCTGCGCCCCGGCACCTACCGCCTGAGCTTTGAGGTAGCGGCCTACTTTGCCGCCAAGGGCGTGGAGCTGCCCAGCCCCAACTTTCTGAACCAGGTGAACCTGGACTTTGGTGTGGCCCATGCAGACCAGCATTACCACGTGCCGCTGCTGGTCAGCCCCTGGAGCTATTCGACGTACCGGGGGTCTTGAGCAGGCGCGCAGCGCATGCGGGCGCGTTTGACCTGTCTCAAGCACGCATCGCCCAGCCTGTAGGCGGACGCCGCAAGTTGTATCTGCAGGCTTCCAGCGTCACGAGGTGTGGCTAACATTTATGCCTAGGGGTACCGCCGAATAGACGGCGGTGCAGACCTGATTGCCATAACAGCAAATTTCAAAGGAGTAGGTATGCAACGTTTTTCCATGCGCACCCTGGGTGTTGCGGCGGCTGTGGTTGCCGGCGCTTTGTCGATGGCGGCCTGCACGGTCACCAAGCCTGAGACCAGCAATGCGCCGCGCGCAGACGAAACATCTGTCGATGCCCGTGCCAACGCTGCGCTGGAGCGCCTGTACCAGACCGCTCCTGGCTCCAAGGACCTGGTCGCGCGCTCCAAGGGCGTGCTGGTGTTCCCGTCCGTCATTGGCGGCAGCTTTGTGATCGGCGTGGAGCATGGCCGTGGCGTGCTGCGCGTGGGTAACCGCAGCGACAGCTACTACAGCACCACCGGCGCGTCGATCGGCTGGCAGGCTGGTGGCCAGTCCAAGGCCGTCATCTATGTGTTCAACACGCCTGAAGCGCTGGCGAAGTTCCGCGACAGCAATGGCTGGTCGGTGGGTGCAGATGCCACCGTGGCCGCTGGCCGCATCGGCGCCAACGGCAGCATCGACACCACCTCGGCCCAGGCCCCTGTGACCAGCTTTGTGCTGAACAACGCAGGCCTGGAAGCGGGCGTGTCGCTGCAAGGCGCCAAGATCACCAAGATCAAGGAATAAAGCAGCGCCTTGCGGCTGCCAAGCAGAAACCGGCCAGCTGGCCGGTTTTTTTACGCCTATACCTTTTGCGAGCCGCTTATAGCTGGCCTTCGCTCAAGGTGTGCAGCTGGAACTTGCCGGAGGCATCCCAGAGCCAGGTCTCGGTATAGGAGACCATGACCTCGCCATGGCGCAAATGCTGCGGCGCAGGGAAGGGGGCAGCGGCCTGCACCAGCGCCTCTATCAGTGGCGGCACCTCCTGGGCCTGTGCGGGCTCGCGCATCCAGTTCATGTCCTGGATATGGCCGTCTTCATCCAGCAGCAGCTCCAGCACGCCAATGGCGTAGAGCATGGGTGGCAGCATGCCGGGGTAGATGCGCTCGGCATAGCGGTCGTACAGATGCTGGGCGCAGCGTTTGCGGTAGGCCTCGTCGGCCACCGGGTTGAGGACGGAATCCTGCCCATCGCTTTCCGGCGACCAGGCGGGCATGCGCATGCCTGGCATTTCGGTCAGCACCGACAGGTAGCTGTCCTGGTCGTCATCCTGCTCGGCGGGGCGGGCTGCGTTCGTAGAGCGGCCCGCCGCTGCATTGGCCGGCGCTGGCGCTTTGCGCGGTATACGAAAAAGCGTATGCCAAAGTCGTGACAGCAGGGAGGGGGAGGGTCGATCACTCATGGTACAAATCCGTCTACAGCGGCCCTGCAGTATCGCAGGCCGCTTTTCATCATGGAACAAGGCATGCCCGTACTGCAGCAATTATTGGCTCGCCTGGCGACGCAGGATGCCTGTCTGGTCCAGGTGGAGTCTACCCAGGGATCGGCGCCGCGCGATGCTGGCGCCTGGATGGCCGTGTTTGCCCAGGACCAGCTCGGTACGATTGGCGGTGGCCATCTGGAGTGGCAGGCGGCCAGCAAGGCCCGCGATCTGCTGGCCCGTGGCGGTGCGCCGTTGAGCGAGCGTTTTGCGCTGGGCCCGCGCCTCGGCCAGTGCTGCGGCGGCGTGGTGCAGCTGCGTTTTGAGCGGATTGCCCAGGCCGACAGCGCACGGCTGGCGCAGTCCCTGGCCCCGCTGTGCAGCCCGGTAGCGGTGTTTGGCGCCGGCCATGTGGGCGCAGCCCTGGTGCAGCTGCTGGGCACGCTGCCGCTGCACATCACCTGGGTGGATAGCCGCGAGCAGCTGTTTCCGCCCGGGCTGCCGGCCCATGTGCAGACCGAGTATTCCGACCCGATCGAGATGGCCGTGGCAGACCTGGCACCGGGCAGCAGTGTGTTCATCCTCACCCACGACCACCAGCAGGACCTGCAGATCACCCAGGCCTGCCTGCAGCGCCAGCGCCAGCGGGGCGATCTGGACCTGATCGGTTTGATTGGCAGCGCCACCAAGCGTGCCAGTTTTGCGCACCGCCTGGCCGAGCGGGGTTTTGCCGATGCGGAGTTTGCCCGCATCACCTGCCCGATCGGGCTGCCGGGCATCCATGGCAAGGAGCCCGAGGTGATTGCGATTGCGGTGGCCGCGCAGCTGCTGCAGCACCTGCAACGTGCGCAGCATGCCTGATGCGTTTTTCACACCGGGCAGGCACGGCGCGGGCGGTGCGGAGGCGGCCTGCAGCGGTTTTGCTGCGTTGCATCAGGGTTTTATCTAGGGGCTGTGCAGCTTTTTGCCGACCTTTGGGCGGCAGAAATTGCATACACTTTAAGTCTACAAAAGGTCGCAGCGGTGCCCCGGTCATGTCGATGATGGCTGTGGATTGCGGCCTGTCTGCTGCTCAGATCGCCCGCCGTGGTGAGCAGGTTCAACAAGTGGCCGGTGCCTCCACACTGGCGGCTTGAGGAGGAGAGCGGGGCGTCACCCCTCCCTCGCACTGGCAGCCCCCACGCTGCCAAGGATGAGAGCAATGGAAGGCTATATCCTCGATTGGGCGAACCTGTTGTTGCGCTGGCTGCATGTGATCACAGCCATCGCCTGGGTAGGTTCCTCGTTCTATTTTGTGTTTCTCGACAGCAGCCTGACCCCGCCGGAGGACGAAGACCTGAAAAAACAGGGCGTCAGCGGCGAGCTGTGGGCCGTGCATGGCGGCGGCTTCTACCACCCGGTCAAGTTCAATGTCTCGCCGCCCAAGCTGCCGGACCACCTGCACTGGTTCTACTGGGAGAGCTACACCACCTGGCTTTCGGGTTTTGCGCTGCTGACGGTGTCCTACCTGTGGAACGCCAACATCTACCTGGTCAACCCGGCCGATCCCAACGCTATGAGCGCGCCGCTCGCAGTGTTCACCGCGCTGAGCTTTCTGGCGGTGTTCTGGCTGCTGTATGACGGCATCTGCCGCGTGTTCGGCTTCAAAAAGCATGGCGATGCGATCGTGGGCGCGATGGTGCTGGTGCTCGTCTGCATCGCCGCCTACCTGGCCTGCCATATCTTCCCCGGCCAGGCGGCTTTCCTGCTGATGGGCGCGATGCTGGCCACCTCGATGAGTGCCAACGTGTTCTTCTGGATCATCCCCGGCCAGCGCACCGTGGTGCGGGCCCTGAAGAATGGCGACCCAGTTGACCCGATCTACGGCAAGCGCGGCAAGCAGCGCAGCGTGCACAACACCTATTTCACCTTGCCGGTGCTGTTTGCGATGCTGTCCAACCACTACGGCTGGCTCTACAACCAGAAGTACAACTGGCTGGTGCTCATCGGCATGATGTTTGCCGGCGCGGCCATTCGCCAGTTCTTTGTGCTGCGCCATGGCCACAAGCTGGGCCGCAACAAGCACCCCTGGCCTTATGCGCTGATCGGCGTGCTGGTGATTCTGGGCGTGATCGCCTGGCTGCGCCCTGGCCCCAAGCCTGCGGCGGCGGCAACACCAGCCCCTGCCAGCCAGCCCGCTGCCGGCGCCGTACCGTACGGTGAAGTAGCCAAGGTGTTTGCCCAGCATTGCGTGCTGTGCCACAGCGCCACCGGCCTGGCGCAGAAGAATGTGAAGCTCGACAGCCCCCAAGAAGTGGCCCAGCACACCCAGCAGATCTACCAGCAGGTAGTGGTGCTGCGCAAGATGCCCTTTGGCAACCCCGAGGGGCTGAGTGCCGACGAGCGCGATCTGGTCAAGCGCTGGTTCGAGTCTGGCGCATCGACGGCGCCTTGAGGGCCCGCGCCGGCGGGCCGGGCAGGCGCCCGGCCCGGAGAAATCCGACTACAGCCTGGGGTGGCTGATCGGCGTAGGATGGGAGGGTTGGGGCATGCCCAAGCCCCTGCTTGCGGTAGGTGGCTGGGGATGCGTGTCACAAATCCACATCTTCTCGCATGTCAAATTTCGATATCCAATTGCTGCTGACCGCCTTGGTGAGTGTGCTGGTGCTGGTGGCGCTGATTGTTTCGCGCATCCGCATGCACCCCTTGCTGGCCTTGCTGATCGTCTGTATCGGCGTGGGTTTTGCCACCGGCATGGCGCCCGGCGACATTGCCAAGAACATCACCAACGGCGCCGGCAAGACCCTGGGTGCCGTCGGCGTGGTGATTGCGCTGGGGGCGATGCTCGGCAAGATCCTGGCCGATTCGGGCACCACCGAGCGCCTGGCCAGCGCCATTCTGCGCCATACCTCGGACCGCATGATTCCCTGGGCCATGACCCTGGTGGCCTTCATCATCGGCATCCCGATGTTCTTTGAAGTGGGCCTGGTGGTGATGCTGCCGCTGATCTTCAGCGTCGCGCGCAAGCTCGAAGGCCGCGAGAACTTCAAGGGCTCGGCGTATGTCTATGTGGGTGTGCCGGTGATTGCGGCGCTTGCGGCGATGCATGGCATGGTGCCGCCCCATCCGGGCCCGCTGACCGCCATTGCCACCCTGAAGACCACCGTGGGACCGACGATGCTCTACGGCTTCCTAGCTGCCTTGCCCGCAATGATCCTGGGCGGTCCTTTGTATGGCGCCTTCATCACCCCGCGCATGACCACCCGCCCTGAGCAGGCCCTGCTGGACCAATTCACCGAAACCAAGGCCGAGACGGGCAAGGACCAGCCCGGCATTGCGATGGGCGTGCTGTCTGCCTTGCTGCCCGCGCTGCTGATGCTGGCCCATGCGCTGGCCGAGATGGCCCTGCCCAAGGGTTCGGCCGTGTTGCAAGTTGCAACCTTCCTGGGTAACCCGCTGATTGCGATGCTGCTGGGTGTGCTGTTTGCGGCCTTTACCCTGGTCTACCTGCGCAGCGGCGATGCCGAAAAGCTGCGCGACACCCTGGGCGCCAGCCTCAAGCCGATTGCCGGCATCATCATGATCATTGCCGGCGGCGGTGCTTTCCAGCAGGTGCTGACCAGCGCCAAGGTGGGCGATGCCATCGTGCACCTGACGCACCAGTTTGCGTTCCCGCCGCTGGTGCTGGGCTGGCTCATCGCGATGCTGCTGTCGGTGTCGACCGGCTCGGCCACCGTGGGCATTGTGGGCGCGGCCGGCTTGCTGGCGCCGCTCGCCGCTGCCGACCCGAGCCTGAACCTGCCTTTGCTGGCGCTGTCGATTGGCTGCGGCTCGCTGTTCTTCAACTATGCCAACCATGCAGGTTTCTGGATGGTCAAGGAATCCTTTGGCATGACCATGGGTGAGGCAACCCGCACGATCACCGTGGTGCAGTCCATTGTCTCCTTCGTGGGCCTCTTGATGGTGCTGCTGTTCAATACCTTGCCGGCGCTGGGCGGATAGCAGGGTGCCATAAATGCCAATGGGCCGCAGCAGCAATGCTGGCGGCCCATTTTTTTGGCCCTTGCGGGCGCGTCGTGCTCAGTCGGCAGGCTTGGCTTGGTCGGCTGCTGCGTCGCCTGCGTCAGCGGCGTTGTCTGCATCTGGCTGCGATGGCGCGCCGTCTTCGTTGCCGTCCGGGGTGTCGGACGCAGAGTGTCCGCTGGCCTTGCGCTGGGCTTTTTCTTCCTTTTTCTTCTTCTTTTCCAGCTCACGCTGGCGCTTTTCGTACTGGTAATTCGGCTTGGCCATGTTTTTGTTCCTTAGCGGTGTTCAGCCTCCACGATACAGCATGCGCCGTACCTGGGGGCCAAGCATAGTCATGTTTGAGGGCTGGGAAGGGTAAAGCTGGCGCTGCCGCGCAGCAAAAAACCGCCCGCAGGCGGTTGGGTGGCATCGCCCGGCCGGGGCCGGGCGGGGCGCAGATCAGGCGCCTGCGACTTCAATGCCCTTGAATTCGCCGGTGGCGATCTTTTCCTTCCAGATCGCCGGGCCGGTGATGTGGGCGCTGGTGCCGCCGGCATCCACGGCCACGGTCACGGGCATGTCAACCACGTCGAATTCATAGATGGCTTCCATGCCCAGATCGGCAAAACCCACCACCTTGGCGTGCTTGATGGCCTTGGAGACCAGGTAAGCGGCGCCGCCCACGGCCATCAGGTAGGCCGATTTGTGGTTCTTGATGGCTTCGATGGCGACCGGGCCGCGCTCGGACTTGCCGATCATCGCGATCAGGCCGGTCTGCGACAGCATCATGTCGGTGAACTTGTCCATGCGGGTGGCGGTGGTCGGGCCGGCAGGGCCAACGACTTCGTCACGCACCGGGTCCACCGGGCCCACGTAGTAGATCACGCGGTTGGTGAAGTCGACGGGCAGGGGCTCGCCCTTGGCCAGCATGTCCTGGATGCGCTTGTGTGCAGCGTCGCGGCCGGTCAGCATCTTGCCGTTGAGCAAGATGGTGTCGCCTGGCTTCCAGCTGGCCACTTCTTCCTTGGTCAGGGTGTTCAGGTCCACGCGCTTGGACTTGTTGTAGTCGGGAGCCCAGTCGATCTTGGGCCAGGTGTCCAGCGATGGCGGATCCAGGTACACGGGGCCGGAGCCGTCCATCACGAAATGGGCGTGGCGGGTGGCCGCGCAGTTGGGGATCATCGCCACGGGCTTGGAGGCCGCGTGCGTGGGGTACATGTTGATCTTCACGTCCAGCACGGTGGTCAGGCCGCCCAGGCCCTGGGCGCCGATGCCCAGCGCATTGACCTTCTCGAACAGCTCCAGACGCAGCTTTTCCACCTGGTCGAGCTCGGCACCGCTGGCTGCCTTTTGCTGCAGCTCGTACATGTCGAGGTCTTCCATCAGGCTTTCCTTGGCCAGCAGCACGGCTTTTTCAGCGGTGCCGCCAATGCCGATGCCCAGCATGCCCGGTGGGCACCAGCCTGCGCCCATGGTTGGCACGGTCTTGAGCACCCAGTCAACGATGTTGTCGCTGGGGTTCATCATGATCATCTTGGACTTGTTCTCCGAGCCGCCGCCCTTGGCAGCCACGGTCACATCCAGCTTGTCACCCGGCACGATCTGCACGTTGATGACGGCAGGCGTGTTGTCCTTGGTGTTCTTGCGGGCGAACTGGGGATCGGCCACCACGGAGGCGCGCAAGGTGTTGTCGGGGTGGTTGTAGCCACGGCGCACGCCTTCGTTGATGGCGTCTTCCAGGCCCATCGTGAAGTCTTCCCACTTCACATCCATGCCCACCTTCAGGAACACGTTGACGATGCCGGTGTCCTGGCAGATGGGACGCTGGCCGGTCGCGCTCATCTTGGAGTTGGTCAGGATCTGGGCCATCGCATCCTTGGCCGCCGGGCTTTGCTCGCGCTCGTAGGCCCGTGCCAGGTGCTGGATGAAATCCGGTGTGTGGTAGTAGCTGATGTACTGCAGGGCGCCCGCGATCGAGTCGATCAGGTCCTGCTGACGGATGGAGGTGGTCATCGTGCTTGTGGGGTGGGTTTTGGATTGCGCAAGGCTATGGTGCCGTTGGCGCTCGGTATCACGGCAGCGATTATCGGCCTTTCGCCAGGCCGGTGGTGGCAAATGCCTGATAAGTCTTCTAGAAGAATCAGAACCTGCTCAAAGTCTCCTCGCGCCGCGACAGTGTCTTTGCGAGATGGGATGCTAGGCGCAATACCGCAGCAATAGCCGTGCTATTGCGAGGATTTGCAACGACGCAGACCGCTCGCAAAGCCACTGTCCCTACGGGTTGGAGTGAAATCGGGCGATTTCTTCGCGCTGGCCCTTGCTTGCACCCCGGTGCAAGCTGCGGACCATCGCTTCGAACTCATCCCGATTGCACTCCAACGCGGCTGCGTAGAGATTTTGAGCAGGTTCTGGGGTGTCGCTCAGGTGTCGGCCTGCGCTATGAGCATGCGCGCAGCATGGCTGCTCGGCGCAGATGAGAACGGCTGTCATTGGCTGCGTTAGGATGCGGTGCCGCGCCCGCTTTGCCGCAAGGCGGGCGGCGCCCTATTGACGAATCCTGCGGCCCACCAGCCATACGCTTACCAGCCAGACGAGCCGCGTTGCAATTGTTGAGATACAAGGAGTGATCCAGACATGACAGCTACCCGCCAGGAAAAAGACACCTTCGGCCTGATCGATGTGCCCGCCGACAAACTCTGGGGTGCCCAGACGCAGCGCTCGCTGCAGAACTTCGACATCAGTGGCGAGAAGCAGCCCGGCGAGATCATCCATGCGCTGGCGCAGGTGAAAAAGGCCAGTGCCACCGTCAACCACGCGCTGGGCCTGCTCGATGAGAAGAAGGCCAAGGCCATCAATGCAGCCGCCGACGAGGTGATTGCCGGCCAGCACCTCGATGAGTTCCCGCTGGTGGTCTGGCAGACCGGCTCGGGCACGCAGACGAACATGAACGTCAATGAAGTGCTGGCCAACCGCGCCAGTGAGCTGCTGGGCGGCGAGCGCGGCGAGTCGCGCCTGGTGCACCCCAATGACGATGTGAACAAAAGCCAGTCCAGCAACGATGTCTACCCCACCGCGATGCATGTGGCGGCCGTCACTGCCATCGAGCGCAAGCTGCTGCCTGCGCTGGAAAAGCTGCGCCGCACGCTGCAGGCCAAGAGCGAAGCGTTCAACGACATCGTCAAGATCGGCCGCACCCACCTGCAAGATGCCACGCCGCTGACCCTGGGCCAGGAGATCTCCGGCTGGGTGGCCCAGCTGGAGCATGGTGCCAAGCACCTCAAGTCGGCACTGCCCCATCTGTATGAGCTGGCGCTCGGCGGCACCGCCGTGGGCACGGGCCTGAACGCCCCCAAGGGCTATGCCGAAGGGGTGGCGCAAGAGCTGGCCAAGCTGACCGGCTACCCTTTTGTGACCTCGCCCAACAAGTTTGAATCGCTGGGCTCCTGCGATGCGCTGGTGTTCGGCCATGGCGCCCTCAAGACCCTGGCGGCCAGCCTGATGAAGATCGCCAACGATGTGCGCTGGCTGGCATCGGGCCCACGCAGCGGTTTGGGTGAGATCTCCATCCCTGAGAACGAGCCTGGCTCGTCGATCATGCCGGGCAAGGTCAACCCCACGCAGTGCGAAGCGATGACCATGCTCTGCGCCCAGGTGTTTGGCAATGATGCGGCCATCAATGTGGGAGGCGCTTCGGGCAACTTCGAGCTGAACGTGTTCCGCCCGATGGTGGCGCACAACTTCCTGCAGAGCGTGCGCCTGCTGGCCGATGGCATGGTGAGCTTCAACGACCACTGCGCCGTCGGCATCGAGCCCAACCGCGAGCGCATCACCGAGCTGGTGAGCCGTTCGCTGATGCTGGTGACCGCGCTGAACACCCATATCGGCTACGACAAGGCGGCCTATATCGCCAAGAAGGCGCACAAGGAAGGCAGCAGCCTGCGCGACGCCGCCGTGGCCAGCGGCCATGTGACGGCCGAGCAGTTTGACCAGTGGGTCGTGCCTGAGCACATGGTGGGCAATCTGTAAGCGTCCGGACGCTTGAAAGCTCCAGGGCCCGCATCGCTGCGGGCCTTGTGCTTTTACACTGGCAATTTCTGCCATTCCCCTTTGGACCATTCATGCCCTCAGAGCCCCTGCAAGCGTTGACCGCCTCTTCCCCGCCCGGCACAGGCTTGCCCGAGGGCGGCGTGGATATCCATGTGCTGGCACAGGCGCTGGGCGTGCCGGTGTTTGAGACGCCCTGGCACATGCCGCAGTACCAGCTGGGCGAACAGGGCGCCTGGCGGTTGCTGCGCGGCGGCATGGGGCTGGACAGGGGCTATTACAGCGGTGCCTGTATCTATGGCGGCACAACAGCGCTGCTGCGCAGCAACGCACAAGGCGGCTGGGACACCTGGATGTCGCTGTCGCCTTTTGAGATCGAAAGCCAGGAGCTGGCCTGCCTGCATGCGCGTGGCCACACGGTGGTCATGGGCTTGGGTATGGGCTGGGTGACGGCCAATATCGCGTTGAACCCCGCCGTGCAGCGGGTGACCGTGGTGGAGCGCGACCCGGAGGTGATTGCGCTGTTCGAGCACATGCAGGTGCTGGAAGGTTTGCCGGCCGATGCCGCCGCCAAAATCCGTATCGTGCAAGCCGATGCGTTGCAGTGGAGCCCTGCGCTGCAGCAGCCGGTGGACTTTCTATATGCCGATATCTGGCTGCAGTTGGCCGAGCCCCAGGCCCTGGTCGAGGTGCAGCAGATGCAGGCCCATGTGCAGGCGACGCAGCTGTACTTTTGGGGCCAGGAGTGGGTGCTGGCTGCGCCTTTGCAGGCACTGTGGGGCAGCCCAGGCTGGGCCCCTGCATTGGCAGACGCCGTGACCGCCACAGGCCTGCCCTTGCTGACAGCGGTGGATGGCGGATTTGCGCCCTGGGTGGAGCGCATCTGGCGCGAGCGGCTGGCGCGCACGCCTGCTTGAAGCATCCCGCCATTCAGGCCTGCGCCCGCGCCGCCCAGGCCGAGCGGCCGCCTTGCCAGGCCAGCAGCGCCAGGGTCAGCAGCATCGCCACATTCACCGCCTGCCAACCCAGGGTCTGGATCAGCACGCCGCAGCTGAGCGACATCAGCGCGGCGCTGCCGTTGTTGGTCCATTCCATCATCGGCTGGGCCTGGGCGCGTTCTTCCGGGGCGCTGGCCTGGTTCAGCAGGCTGGTGCCAGCCAGAATCATCAGGTTCCAGCCGGCGCCCAGCAGCAAGGAGCTGATCAAGAAGGGCAGGAACTGCGGGCCGCTCAACGCCACCGCCGCGCTCGCGGCCAGCAGGGCGGCACCCAGCCAGGCCAGGCGCCGCGCGCCAAAACGGTCCACCGCGCGGCCCGCGAACAGGGAAGGCGCAAACATGCCCAGCACATGCCACTGGATCACCTGGGTGGAGCTGGCCAGCGAGTGGCCGGCGCCATGCATGGCCAGCGGGGTGGCGTTCATCACCAGCACCATCAGGCCATGGCCGCAGGCACTCAGCATGATCGCCTGGCGCAGCGCGGGACGCTGCCAAAGCTGGCGCCGCGATACCAACGGCGGGGCGGCTGACCTGGCCTGCATCGGCAGATGCAGGCGCGCTGGCAGGCATTGCAGCAGCGCGCAGGCCAGCAAGGCCAGCACGGCAATCGCCAGGTAGGCGCCTGCCAGCGGTGTGCGCAACGCATCTGCGGCATGGATGGCCAGGCTGGGGGCGAGCAGGGCGGCTGCAATGCCACCGGCCAGCACCCAGGCTGCGGCACGGCCACTGTGCTCGGCCGGCATGCCATCCAGCGCGGTAAAGCGGTAAAAGCCGGCGGAGGCCTGGTAGCCGCCCAGCAGCAGCATCGCCAGGCAAAACAGCCCAAAGCTGGCCTGCACCACCGCCCAGGCGGCCAGCAGCCCGGCGGCCACCCCCAGCAGCGCCCCGTATTGCAGGCCCCGCGCGCGGCCATGCCGCTGCATCCAGCGGGCCAGCTGGCCAATCGACAGCAGGTTGCCTGCCACCAGCAAGGTCAGCGGCACGGTGGCCAGCACCGGCCAGGGCGCCAGTTGCCGGCCCACCAGGCCGGTGAGGGCGATGCCGATGATGGAGCAGGACCAGTACAGCGCCTGCGCGATGCTGAGGGTGAGCAGTTGGGGGTGGCGTTTGAGCAGCATGGGCGGTGATCCGGAAATGAAGGGGCGTGTGGGGGCTGCCGGGCAGCGCAGTGCTGTCCGGATCGCTTGGTGGAAGGTAATGCTGGGTTCAGCCGCTCAGCGGCGGCCCTGGGCTAGCCGGCGCCAAAGCGCTCGGCAAAGGCCTGGGGGCTGACGGCCAGGGTTTTGTGAAAGCTGCGGCGCAGGTTTTCCGGGTGGCCAAAGCCGCACAGGCGCGCCACGGTGGAGACGGAGGCCTGGCGCTGGCTCAGCAAGGTGGTGGCGGCCTGCAGCCGCACCCGCTCCACATAGCGGCCCGGCGTGGTGCCCAGCTCTTGCTGGAACACGCGCGCCAGCGTGCGCGGCGGCAGGCAGGCCTGCGCTGCGAGTTGCTCCACACTGAGGCGTTCGCCCAGGTGGCCGGGAATCCATTCGAGCAGCCCGGCCAGGCGTGGCGCCTGCGTGGTCTCGGCCGCCAGCAGCGGGCTGAACTGCGCCTGCCCGCCAGGCCGGCGCACAAACATCACCAGATGCCGGGCGACGGCCAGCGCCATGCTGCGGCCCAGGTCGGCCTCGATCAGGCTCAGCGCCAGGTCGATGCCCGAGGTCACCCCGGCCGATGTGAAGATGTGGCGCTGCTGTGGATGGCTGGCATCAAAGGTGTGCAGCCGGTCGCCATCGACCTGGATGGGGCGTTCCATCGCCGCCAGCTCAGCCAGGCGGCACCAATGGGTGGTGGCAGGCAGGCCATCGAGCAAGCCGGCGCGCGCCAGGATCAGCGCACCCGAGCAGACCGAGCCCAGGCGCTGCACCTTGGGCGCCGAGCGCTGCAGCCATTGGCGCAGGCCGCTGTGGTGCTGCACCTCCACCACGCCATCGCCCCCGGGCACCAGCACGGTGCTGTTGGGAGGCGGGCGCAGCTGGGCCAAACCCTGGGCGGCCACCATCTGCAGTCCGCATGACAAGTCCACCGGCCCGGCTTCCAGCCCGGCAAAGACCAGCTGGTAGAAGGCGGGCTGGCCCTGGCGCTCGCGCACATCGTTGGCGGTGGCAAACACCTGCATGGGCCCGGTGATATCCAGGCTCATCGCACGCGGGTAGGTGATGCAGATAACGCGGTGGCCGGGCTGGGCGCTGTGGGCGGCGGTGGTGCGAGATGGGGGCATGCGCACAGTGTGCATGCAGGCCGATTTGGCAGCAATGACATTGATCGCACATATTCTGCCAATTTGCAGCCTAAGCGCAACAGCTATGGCAGTGATTAGGGAAAGCGTACAGGCGAGGGCCAAGTTTGTAGGACAGCTGCGCGACAATAGCTGATTGCAATCCAACAGCGAAGACGCAGCGGCACAGCTGCGCGTCCCCCATACGATGACCGCTTTGAACCAACCAGGAATCCTGCTGGCGCTGCCAGCTGCCAGCCGCTACCAACTCTGGAAACTCGCAGGCGACGCCCCGGCCGTGCGTGCCGCGCTGGCGCGCTTGCAGCAATGGGCCGATGGCGAGCAGGTCGTCGTCTGCATCGGCCAGCCGGTGGCTGATCTGCTGGGCGTGCAGGTGCCGGGCTTGCGCAATTTTCCGGCCATCACCGGGCCCCAAGGCCCGCTGGCGCTGACGCCGCATGCGCTGTGCCTTTGGCTGCGCGGCAATGACCGGGGCGATGTGCTGCGCCTCTCGCGCGAGGCCGCAACGTTGCTGGCGCCGGCCTTCAGCCGCGAGAAGGTGGTGGATTGCTTCCGCCACGGCTGGAACGGCAAGGATGCGGTGCGCGATCTGACCGGCTACGAAGACGGCACCGAAAACCCCAAGGACGACGACGCCGTGCATGCCGCCATTGCCGATGGCATGGGCGCGGGGCTGGATGGCGGCAGCTACTTTGCCGTACAACAGTGGCAGCATGACATGGATGCTTTTGCCCGCATGAGCGCGCTGCAAAAGGACCACATGATTGGCCGCCGCCTGAGCGACAACGAAGAGCTGGACGATGCGCCCGCGTCGGCCCACGTCAAGCGCACCGCGCAGGAGAGCTTCAGCCCCGAAGCCTTTATCCTGCGCCGCAATATGCCCTGGTGGAAGGTGCAGCCCGATGGCAGCGACGCCGTGGGCGCCATCTTTGCCGGTTTTGGCCGCAGCTTTGACGCCTTTGAAGCGCAGATGCGCCGCATGGCGGGCGAGGAAGACGGGATTGCCGATGGCCTGTTCCAGATGTCCAACCCCGTTACCAACGCCTACTACTGGTGCCCGCCGATGCTGAACGGCCGCATCGATCTGCGCGCATTGGGTTTGTAAAACGCTAATTCCAGAGCGTGGGCTTGTTGACCATCAGGTAGTACACGCCCAGCATCGCCACAAAGGCCGGGTAGCCCAGCGCCTCCCAGCGGCTGGCAAGGCGCCGGTAGGCGTCGGGCAGCGGCTGGCCCTGGGCATCGGCCTGGGCGGCCATGTGGGCCATGCGGATTTGCATGGCCACCACTGGCAACCAGCACAGGCCCGCCAACACATACAGCGCCATCGACAGCAGCAGCCAGGGCGTGTGCCAGGGCCAGCCCGCCATCACCATCAGCGCCCAGCCGCTGAGCGGCTGGATGATGACCGCCGGCGTCGTGAACCACCAATCGGCCCGCACCACCAGGCGGCTGACCACCGCCTGCGCCGCCACATTGCCGCTGCGGTTGGCAAAGAACATATAAAAGGCCGAGCCAAAGCCGGTGCCGACCATCAGCACGCTCAACAGGATGTGCAGGGTTTTGAGCAGCAAATAGGTGTTCATCATTCACTCCGTCCGTCGCGGGGGCTGCTGTGCCACAGCAGCCAGAGCGCGGCAGCAATCGGCAGGTTTTTGGACAAGGGGCCCAGCGGGTGCAGCCACAGGCTGGGCAGCAGCGCGGTGGCTGCCAGGGTCATCGCCAGCATGGCTGCGAACGAAGCGGCATAGGCCGCGCGCCCGGGCCGGCACAGCAGCCACAGGCCCAGCAGCAGATCCAGCGCCACGCCAGCGCCAATCAACCAGGCTTGGATGTCGGGCGATGTGATGCCGCCGGCCGCCAGCAACGCGGTGCTTTCGCCCTGCCACTGCAGCAGGCTGGCGGCGGCCGTCCACAGCCAGACGGCGACCAGGCTCAGGCGCAGCAGTTGCAAGGGCGGGCACAGCGGCATCGGTCTGGCGTTCATGCCGCGTCTCCCGCAGCCTGGCCTCGGATCAGCGCCAGCATCTGCCCAGGGTCGGTGGGCGCACGGCCCAACCACTGCGCCATCGGCGCCGGGTCGCAGCAGTTGTCCAGCGATGCCAGCTGCAACGAGGCGCTGCACCAGGGGCTGCTGGGCACCGCATCGCCCAGCCGTGCACTGGCCTGGGTGGCCCAGTCCGGCAAGCGCAGCTGCAGCGCGTTGCTGCGGCCGGCCTGCTGGCGCAGGCTCAGAATCATCTGCGCCATGCTGAGGCGCCGCGGCCCGCCGAGCTGCACGATGCCGGTGGTGGGGGACTGCAGCAGCCGTACCATCACCTCGGCCAATTCGTCGACCGCGACCGGCTGCATCAGGCGCTGCTGCATCACCGCCGGCAGCACCAGCACCGGCAGCAGTGCCAGGCGCATGAACAGCTGGGTGCTGGCGCCCCGTGCGCCAATGACAATGCTGGGCCGCACGACAATGCCGTCGAGCTGGCCTTGCGCAGTCAGCGCCAGCAAACGGGCATCTGCTGCGCGTTTGGTGCGCGCATAGGCAGTGTCGTTGTCGTCCACCCCCTGGGCCGAGAGCTGCATCACGCGCCGCACACCCGCCTGGGCGCAGGCGTCGAACAGTGCTTGCGGGCTGGTCTGGTGCAGGGCCTCCAGGCTGGCACCGTTGGGCCCCGGCTGGTCGCGCAGGCTGCCCACGGCATTGATGACCAGATCCACGCCTTGCAGATGGAGCAGCCAGTCAGCGGGCTGCTGCATTCTGGCAAATTGCAGTGGCGGCTGCGAGCGCCTGCTGGCCGCTATGACACGCATGCCCTGGGCGCGCAACTGGCGCGCCAGTGCCTGGCCGATAAAGCCCTGGCCGCCGCAGAGCAAGACGGTGGGTTGGGGGGCGTTGGTGCTGTGCATGGTCTCTCCTGGTTGCCAAGGGCGTTTTTCTAGCAGCGCGTTTAGCGGGGGCGGTCGATGTCGCAGGCATCGCTGCCGCGTGCGCAGGCCGCACTGCGCGCTGCAGCCTGCCGGGCCTGACGGCGTACCGTGCACTGCAGGCCTTGCTCCAGCACCCAGGCCATCGGGGCCAATGGCAGGCGGTAGCGATTGCGGGCCAGCAGCGGGTAGAGTTTGTCGAGCGCATCCGCCACCAGCGGCAACCCGGCCAGCCGGGGCACCCAGGCCCAGCTCACGCCCAGGTAGGCGCGGGTCAGGCAGTCGACCCCGGTGTAGACCTTGCCATCGGCACCCACGCCATGGATGGCCTGCATCAGCGCCGCCTTGTCGGCCGGGGCCTCACTCAGGTCGGCGGTGCTGGCGTCAATAAAGATCAGCTTGCCCGCCTGGTTGCGCAGCATCAGGTGGCGCATCTCGGCGTTGCACATGCGGCAGCTGGCGTCGTAGTAGATGGTCAGCGGGAAGCGGGTGTCGGCAGTATCACGGCTCAGCATATGCATTTCTTTCGATGTTTCTGTCAAAACAGAAATAATGGTGCCAAAAAAAGGCCGCTCTCCTTGCAGAGCTCGGCCATGGTGTTTTCAGGGCTTGCTCAGTGCCTCGGGCTCTTGCGCCGCAGGACTGCCGCGCACAAAACGCTGCACGGTGGCGCCCAGGGTCAAAATCTTGTCCAGGGTCGCAGGCGAGAGGCGCAGCATTTCGTCGCTCCAGGCGCCCAGCTTTTGCATCAGCTCCAGAGTCGCCATGATGCGGTCCTGGCCATCGGCGCTCTCGCGGGCAAAGTCGGGGCTGTTGACGAGGGACTGCAGCAGGCGGGTGGTGGGGTCGAACTCCCGCTCCTTGCGCTCCCGGACGATGGTGCGGAAAAGCTCCCAGACATCGACACTGGTTTCGAAATAATCGCGCCGGTCGCCCAGCACATGCGTGACCCGCACCAGCTGCCAGGATTGCAGCTCCTTCAAGCTGTTGCTGACATTGGAGCGCGCCACGTTCAAGGTCTCGCTCAACTGCTCGGCATTGAGCGGCTTGCCCAGCACAAACAGCAGCGCATGGATCTGCGAGACCGTGCGGTTGACGCCCCACATCGATCCCATCTCGCCCCAGTGCAGCACAAATTGTTGTTGGATGTCGGTCATTTGCATGGCTTGAATTCTAGGGTTTCATTTATTTCTGTCAAGACAGAAATTAAAGGGCCATGAAAAAGGCCATAGCGGAGGATGGCCTTGGTCTGGGGTGCCGTGCTGGCGGTCTGGTCGCAGATGCGGCCAGCGCCGAGCTCAGTGCAGCAGGTTATTGCCTGGCGCTTGCGGTTGCACGCGGAAGAAGCCGGTGCCGCAGGTGCCTGTGCCAATCTCTTCTTCGGTCGCTTCACGCACGCCGGCTACCTGGATGTCCAGGCGAATGGCGATGCCGGCCAGCGGATGGTTGCCGTCCAGCACCACATGCTCGGGGTAGAGCTCGGTGACGGTGTAGATCATGTCGCGCGGCGCATCGGGGTTGGTCCCCTGGGGCAGTGCATGGCCTTCGATGGTCATGCCTTCTTCCAGATCCGGCGGGAAGAGCGAGCGCGCTTCGAGGAAGACCTTTTCCTCGTCGTAATCGCCAAAGGCGTCTTCGGGCTCCAGGTGCAGCTGCACACGGCTACCGACGGTATGGCCTTGCAGCGCCTGCTCCACGCGGGCCAGCAAATCCTGGCCTCCGACGAGGAATTCGACGGGCTCGTCGAGCACGTCCAGGGTCTCGCCCAAAGTGTCTTTCAGCGTCCAGGTCAGTGCGACCACGCATTGATCAGTGATTTCCATAGGACAATTGTCGCAGTTTGGGCCCGGACGCCCAGAGGATCACCGAGAAAGCCATGCAAATCGAACAAGCACTGCCTCTGCTGGGGGGCATCTCTCCGGCCCAGTTCATGCGCCGTTACTGGCAGAAAAAGCCGCTGCTGGTGCGCGGTGCCGTCAGCGACTGGAAGGACCTGCAGCTGCCGCTGCCACGCAGCCAGCTGTTTGAGCTGGCCGGCGAGGAGGGCGTGGAATCGCGCCTGATCCAGCACAAGGCGGGTGCCTGGAGCGTCAAGCACGGCCCCTTCAGCCGCCGCGTCATTCCCTCGCTGAAGACACCGGAGTGGACCTTGCTGCTGCAGGGCCTCGATTTGCACAGCGATGCCGCCCATGCACTGCTGCAGCGCTTTGCCTTTGTTCCGGCCGCGCGCCTGGATGACCTGATGGTGAGCTATGCCAGCGATGGCGGTGGCGTGGGCCCGCATTTCGACAGCTATGACGTGTTCCTGCTGCAGGCCCATGGCAAGCGCCGCTGGCGCATCGGCAAGCAAAAGAACCTGGCGCTGAAGGAAGGCATTCCGCTCAAGATCCTTGCCGAGTTCGAAGCCCAGGAGGAGTATGTGCTGGAGCCCGGCGACATGCTTTACCTGCCGCCGCGCTACGCGCATGACGGCGTGGCCGAGGGCGAGTGCATGACCTACTCGATCGGCTTTCGCTCCCCTGCACAGCAGGAGCTGGCCGGCGAGCTGCTGATGCGCATGTCCGAGGGCGACGAGATGGATGGCGAGGTCAACGCCAAGGCCGCCTCGCCGATCTACCAGGACCCCAAGCAGACGGCGGTGCAGGCACCGGGCGCCATTCCGCCGGCAATGCTGGACTTTGCCCGTGCGGCCATCGAAAAACGCCTGGCCGAGCCGTTGGCGCTGGCCCGCGCGCTGGGCGAGTCGCTGACCGAGCCCAAGGCCAATGTCTGGTTCGAGCCCGAGGATTTCCCCGCCATGCTCGAAGCCGTGGCCCTGGACCGCAAGACCCGCATGATGTACGACGAGCACCATGTGTTCATCAATGGCGAAAGCTACCGCGCCGCTGGCCGGGACTTCAGCCTGATGAAGAAGCTGGCCGATGGCCGCCACCTGGACCGCCGCGATATCAGCGGTGCCAGTGACGATGCCTTGCAGCTGCTGTCGCAGTGGTGCGAGGACGGCTGGGCCCACGCGGTGCCGCAGTGATGAGCAGCGCCGGCCCCGCACCTGCCGCCTGGCAGCCCGACGATGGGCTGAGCGGCCGCTTTGAGGGCCGCGCAGCCTTTGACGCGCAGCTGCAGTATTTTCTGCAGCAGGCGGCCGCGCAGGGCTGGCGCCAGATCATCGTGGCCGATGCGGATTTTGCCGACTGGGCCTGGGGCAGTGCCGATGCGGTGGAGCTGCTGCACCACTGGGCGCGCCAGGGCGGGCAGATGACCGTGTTGGCCCAACGCTTTGACCGGCTGGTGCAGCGCCACCCGCGCTGGGTGCAATGGCGCAAGACCTGGGACCACCGCCTGCAGTGCCGCCGCCTGCTGAGCCGCGATGTGGCGCAGATCCCCAGCGCGCTGTGGTCGCCGCAGTGGGCGGTGCAGCGCCTGGACGTGGATCGCTGCGTGGGCGTAGCCAGCGCCGAACGCAGCGCCATCGTGCCCTTGGGCGAGCGATTGCAGGAGTGGATCCGCTCGGCCAGCACGCCAGACTTTGCCGCGACGGTGCTGGGTTTGTAGGCCATTGTTGACAACCGTGTCTTTCGTTGCTGGCCGGCAACGTTGCGGGGGCTGTTAGCATAGGCATGCGGCCCGGGTAATCCCTATAATTCATTTCAGACGCCAAGGCGTTATTACTTTGTGCTAAGCACCCTTGGCCTGAGCGCTTTGCTTGCTCTGGCCCGTTCCACAAGAATCCACCGTCGTTAGGAATACCCAAATGAAGAAATCCCTTGTTATCGCATCGTTGATGGCTGCTGTTGCTCTGGCTGCTTGCGGCAAGAAGGAAGAAGCTGCTGTGCCCGCACCAGCACCTGCGCCTGTGGAAGCGCCAGCACCTGCACCCGCACCTGCCGTTGAAGCTGCCAAGGATGCCGCCAACGCTGCTGCTGACGCTGCTAAGGACGCTGCTGCTGATGCCAGCGCTGCTGCTTCGAAGGCCGCAGATGCCACCAAGGAAGCTGCCGGCAATGCTGCTGATGCCACCAAGGACGCTGCCCACAACGCTGCTGACGCCGCCAAGGACGCTGGCGCCGCTGCTGCAGATGCTGCTAAGGCTGCTGCTGACGCCGCATCCAACGCTGCTACCGCTGCTAAGGAATCGGTGAGCAAGTAAGCGCTGAGTTGCTGGCCTGGCCGCTGCCGGGCCTGCACTGCTGATTTGCCTGAACGAGCCCGTGCTTTGCACGGGCTTTTTGTTTGGGCGCTTGGCAGGGGGCGATGGATGGCAGTGCTCGTCTGTCGGCCAGCGTTGGTGCCCTTCCGTGGGCCCATGAAAAAAGCCACTGCGCAGAGGCAGTGGCTTGGGAGGCTGGTCACGGCCCAAGGGGCCGCGCAGGGCATCACTTCATGTCGTCAGCCAACACCTTCAAGATGCGCTGGGCATTGGCAGAGGTATCTGCCTTGCCGCTCTCGTTGAGCACGGTGACATTGCTGGTGTTGGCCTCGCTCTTGACCTGGATGCGGTACTTGATCGGATCCGGTGCATCCGGGTTGCGGTTGAAGATCTTGGCAAAGAAACCGTCGGGCTTCTTGTTCAGATCAGCGGGATCGATATAGCGCACGAAGTAGACGCCTTGGCTGCGGTCGCGGTCCTCGACGGTGAAGCCGGTGCGGTCCAGCGCCAGGCCCACGCGGCGCCAGGTGCGGTCGAACGGATCGCTGACCTGCAGCACCGGCGAGCCATCGGCAGCGGTGGCAATCTTGGAGGTGCTGACAGGGGCCAGAGGTGCAGCCGCAATCGCCTTGGACTGCTCTTCGCTCACACCCAGCTTGACCATGATGCGGCGCAGGAATTCGGTTTCCAGTTCCGGATCGGCCTTGCGGGGCTGCCAGATGGTGCTGTCTTTTTCCTTGTTGGAATAGACCTCTTCCATGCCGCGGTGGCTGACATAGATTTCGGATTTGCCATCGGGGCGGCGCTCAATACGCGTGCGGAACTTGTCCTGCTCACCGGTCGAGTAGATCGAGTCGAACACCTTGCCGATGGAGCGGCGGATGAAATCCTGTGGCAGCTTGGCGCGGTTTTCGGCCCAGTCGGTTTCCATGATGCCGATGTCAGGGCGCTCGATGGTCAGCGCAAAGCCGCTTTCCTGCCAGAAGTCCTTGACCGGTTCCCAGACCTTGTCTGCGGGGCGGTCGATGACCAGCCAGCGCTGGTTGCCATCGCGCTCAATCTGCACGTCACCAATCTGCGAAGCGGCGGTGTTGGCGGTGCCCTTGGGCGCAGCGTCCTTTTGTACCTGGTAGGCCGCAGCCGATACCGTGCCGCCAGGCACGACATAGCGCGAGTCCTTGGACAGCTGGGTCAGGTCTGGGGGGACTTCCAGCGTTGGCCCTTTGGAGGCGCTCTTGTAGTCGATCTTGTCGCCTTCGAGAATATTGCCGGTACCGCAAGCGGCCAAAGTAACAGACAGGCTCAGCACGCTGAGTTTTGCGAGGGAATTCACGTTCAAATCCTTAACAGAGGCAACGCGCGGATGATTGCGTTAAAGCAGGGAGGCTCCGCGCATTGCAGCTTCCACCGTGCCATGCAGACCGGCGGAAAGCTCGGTCATCGGCAGGCGCAGGGTTGGGCCACACAGACCCATCTTGTTGGCCGCCCACTTTACCGGAATGGGGTTGGCCTCCAAGAAGAGGGCTTTATGCAGCGGCAGCAGTTTATTCTGAATTTCCATAGCCCGACCAACATCCTTGGCAATTGCTGCCTGGCATAGCTGGCTCATCAGGCGTGGTGCGATGTTGGCGGTGACGCTGACATTGCCATGTCCGCCGCACAGCATCAGGGCCACGGCGGTGGGGTCATCGCCCGAGTAGATGCCAAAGCCGGCAGGCGCATCCTTGATCAGCCACTGCGCGCGTTCGATGTTGCCGGTGGCTTCCTTGATGCCGACGATGCCGGGCACTTCGGCCAGGCGCAGCACGGTGTCGTGCTGCATGTCGGCCACGCTGCGGCCCGGCACGTTGTAGAGGAAGATCGGCAGGTCGCCCACCGCTTCGGCAATCGCTTTGAAGTGCTGGAACTGGCCTTCCTGGGTTGGCTTGTTGTAGTAGGGCACGACCTGGAGCTGGCTGTCTGCGCCCACGCTCTTGGCGTACTTGGCCAGGGTGATGGCCTCGTGGGTGGAGTTGGCGCCGCAGCCGGCCATGATGGGCACGCGCTTGTTGGACTGCTCGACGGAGACACGGATGATCTCCATGTGCTCTTCCACCGTGACCGTAGGCGACTCGCCGGTGGTGCCCACCACGCCGATGCAGTTGGTGCCTTCGGCGATATGCCAGTCGATCAGTTTTCGCAGGCTTGCATAGTCCACGCTGCCATCGGCATGCAGGGGGGTGATCAGGGCAACAATACTACCGGTCAATGGAACACTGGTGGAAGTCATAGCGTGGATTGAAAGCTGGATGGAAGATTCTAGCGGGGGCTGGACTGCTACCGCCGCTGGCAGTATAGCGCGCTCAGAAGCAATCGCTGTCATATTGATCACAAACACGCTTCGTGTTTGGTCATTTTGAATGTTTTGTCTTGGTTATTTGGTTAATTTGACGTAAATTTTCGGTTGATCGGTTGATATCGATTGTGTAATTGAATGCGCATGGACCCGGGTAAGTCCTGGGGCGCGGCCCGGCTTGGCGCTGCCCACTGCGAACTGCGGCACAATGCCTGCCATGCTGATGTATCCCCAATTTGACCCGATTGCCATCAAGCTCGGCCCGCTGGCCGTGCACTGGTATGGCCTGACCTATCTGGTCGCCTTTGGCCTGTTTCTGTTCCTGGGCATTCGCCGCCTCAAGGACCAGCCTTTTGCCTCGGTCACCACGCCCACACGCTGGCAGCGCAAGGATGTCGAGGACATCTTGTTCTTTGGCGTGCTCGGGGTCATCGTCGGTGGCCGCCTAGGCTACTGCCTGTTCTACAAACCCGGTTACTACCTCAGCCACCCGCTGGAGATCCTGGCGGTCTGGCAAGGCGGCATGAGCTTCCATGGCGGCCTGGTGGGCGTGATCGTGTCGATGGTGCTGTTTGCCAAGCTCAAGGGCCGGCCCTGGCTGCAGGTGGCCGACTTCGTCGCGCCCTGCATTCCGCTGGGTCTGGCATCGGGCCGCGTGGGCAACTTCATCAATGGCGAGCTCTGGGGCCGCTTCTCCAGCCCCGACCTGCCCTGGGGCATGGTGTTTCCGCAAAGCGGCTCGATGCTGCCGCGTCACCCTTCACAGATCTACCAGTTCCTGCTCGAAGGTGTGCTGCTCTTCGTCATCATGTGGCTGTACTCGCGCAAGCCGCGCGGCGAGGGCCAGGTGGCTGGTGTCTTCCTGATCGGTTACGGCCTGTTGCGCTTTATTGCCGAGTACTTCCGCGAGCCCGATGACTTCCTGGGCCTGCTGTCGCTGAACCTCAGCATGGGCCAGTGGCTCAGCCTGCCGATGGTGCTGCTGGGCATCTACCTGTGGAACCGGGGCCGCAGCCAGCCAGTGCTTGCTACGCCGTAAATCGCCTATATCCCTGGTTCGATAGGGCTATACTGATCAGCCGCTGTGCCGGGTTTATCTGGCACAGCGGCTTTGTTTTTTGCCTGAGCGGAGAGTGGACGATATGACAGGAAAATGGGTTCTGGGCCTGGTGGCCGGTGTGTGCATGTTGGGCAGTGCAGCGGTGTCTGCGCAGCAGGCCTTGCCCGATCTGAAAGTGGCTGTGGACCTGAGCTACGAGCCCTTTACCTACAAGCTGCCCACAGGCCAGCCCGCCGGTTTCGATATCGATATCGCCAACGCGCTGTGCGCGGAGATCAAGCGCAAGTGCGTGTTTGTCGAGCAGGTCTGGGACGGCATGATCCCCGGTCTGCAGGCCAAGAAGTACGACGTCATCATCAGCTCGATGGCCAAGAACGAGGACCGCGCACGTGTCGTGGACTTCACCAACAAGTACTACCACACGGGTGCCCGCATCGTGATGCCCAAAGGCTTCAAGTACAGCGGCCCCGAATCGCTCAAGGGCAAGAAGATGGGCGTGCTGAAGGCCAGCATCCAGGAGAAATGGGCGCTCACCTACCTCAAGCCCGCAGGCGTCGATGTCGTTTCCTACCCTGGCCGTGACCCTGTCTACCTGGACATCAACTCCGGCCGTCTCGATGGCTCGGTGGCCGACAGCGTGGAAATTGCTTACGGCTTCTTGAAGAAGCCCGAAGGCCAGAACTTTGAGTTTGTCAGCGACACCTTGGTGGACAAGAAGATCTTTGGCGAAGGCGCCAGCATTGCCATGCGCAAGGGCCAGCCCGAGCTGAAGAAGTCGCTCAACGACGCCATTGCCGCGATCCGTGCAGACGGCCGCTACAAGAAGATTGCCGACAAGTACTTTGACTTTGACCCTTACGGCAAGGACTGAGGCCATCCCATGCTGCGGCCCACGGCCCCAGCGCTGAGACAAGCAGGCCCGGTTGACCCGGTGCCTGCTTTTTTATTGCCAAAAATGGCGGAGGTGAGCGTTTGCACCGGTAACAGTGGTCGCGGGCAATCAACCGGGTATTAACACGGGTGCCAAAATGCGCTGTAATTTCTCATAATTACAGGCACGCACTGCGTTTTGGGCTGCTGGCTCTAGCGCAAAACGGCTTTTACCAAGGAGTGAGCGGATGGCGGTTGCCGGACAGCCTTTGCACGACACGGTGGCGATACAGGTGCGCGACCTGATTTTTGCCGGCACCCTGGCCGCAGGGGAGCTGCTGGATGAAAAGGCGCTGTGCGACCAGCTCTCCGTCTCACGCACGCCGCTGCGTGAAGCCCTCAAGCTGCTGGTCTCCGAAGGCCTGCTGCGCCATGAGCCTCGGCGCGGCTGCTTTGTCGAGACCGTGACCGAGCGCGATCTGGACGATATCTTTCCGGTCATTGCCTTGCTGGAAGGCCGGGCCGCCTACGAGGCCACCAAGAAGCTCAGCAGCGCCGACCGCGCCGTGCTCGATGTGATGCACGAGCAGCTGACCCACTACGCCGAGGCGGGCGACATCGCGGCCTACTACCGCATGAACCACCAGATCCATGAGGCCTTCATCACCCTGGCCGACAACCGCTGGCTGGCCCAGGCGATTGCCGATCTGCGCCGCATTTTGCGCCTGGCACGGCTGCACCAGCTGCGCGCGCCGGGCCGGCTGCAGGCCAGCTTGCAGGAGCACCTCGATATCTATGCCGTGATGCTGACTGGCGACGCCGATGCGGCCGAGCAGACCATGCGCAACCATTTGCTGCAGCAGCGCAAGGCGCTGCTGCGCATCACCCCCCTTTCCATGTCAAGGATTGCTTTATGACCACCGCTACAGAGACTTCGCCCGCCACCGGGGTGGACAGCGCCGCCAACAGCTGGCTGCAAAAAAGCGCAGCTTGGCTGCGCTCGGTCGGCATTCCTACCGAGCTGGGCAACAGCACCAGCGCTGATGAGGGCGAGCGCAGCACCACCGAGCGTCTCAAGGCCACCTTGCGCCGGGGCAATGAGGCGCTGTCGCCGCGCGAGCTGCGCCGCCTGCTGGCCGACCTGCAGGCCGTGTGCGCCAGCGAGGTGAGCGATGCCGAAGGCGGGCGCCTGGCCGAGCCGGTGATGCAGTGGTATGCCGCCGCCCAGCCCGAGCAGCGCCTGGACTGCTGGCGCCTGCTGTGCGAGCAGTTTGTGCCCGATGTGGCCAAGATCGGCCAGGCCCGCCAGCGCTATGAGGACGCCATCGGCACCGCCGGCATGGCCGCTGCCGAGCGCCAGTTGCGCAAGGCCTTGCAGACGCCGCGCATGAGGCTGTTCCAGCGTTTTGCGGTGCCCGCGCAGGGTATGCGCTTTTTGCTCGATCTGCGTGCGCAAATGCTGCCCCAGCTCAAGAGCCAGGAATGGCTGGTCGCCGTGGACGCCGATCTGGAATACCTGTTCTCGACCTGGTTCGATATCGCCTTTCTGGAGCTGCGCAGCCTCAGCTGGGATTCGCCCGCGTCCCTGCTGGAAAAGCTCATCAAGTACGAAGCGGTGCACGACATCCGCAGCTGGACCGACCTGAAAAACCGCCTCGACAGCGACCGCCGTTGCTACGGCTTTTTCCACCCGCGCCTGCCCAATGAACCGCTGATCTTTGTCGAGGTGGCCCTGGTCGACAAGATGTCGGACAGCATTGCGCCGCTGCTGGACGAGGCCGCTGCCGCAGCCGATGTGGACAAGGCGAGCACGGCCATCTTCTACTCGATCAGCAACACCCAGACCGGCTTGCGCGGCGTGAGCTTTGGCGATTCGCTGATCAAGACCGTGGTGGAGCAGCTGCTGCAGGAGTTTCCCAAGCTGCGCCAGTTCGCCACCCTGTCGCCGATCCCTGGTTTTCGCAGCTGGCTGGGCAAGAACGCCGGCGAGGTCTGGGAGGGCGCCGACAAACGCCTGCGCGCCGAGCTGGGCAAGGCACTGGACAAGGCCGACCCCAGCGTGGACGACTGGATGGGCGCACTGGAGCAGGCGGGCAAGTTGCAGGCCGCCGACCCCGCTGCCAAGCTGTTGATGCATGCCGCTGCCCGCTACCTGGGCAAGAGTCTGGTCAAGGACAAGCCGGTGGACCCGGTCGCCCGCTTCCACCTGGGCAATGGCTCGCGGGTCGAGCGCCTGAACTGGGCGGGCGATACCTCCGCCAAGGGCATCAAGCAATCCTACGGCCTGATGGTGAACTACCTGTACGACCTCAAGCGCCTGGACAAGCACCGCAACCTGCTGGCCCAGGGCAAGATCCCGGTGTCCTCGGGCATCGAGGCACTGGCCAAGGTCTGAACCTGTTTTTGAGGATGGCAGGCCAGCTCCGCGCGCCCCCGGGCGCAACGCTGGTCTGGAGAGAGCTGCAGGCCCCATAAGGGCCGCAGCCTGGGTGGTCGGCATTCTTTGCTGACCAGCCAGGGCTTGTGCGTTGCTGTGGGCACGCGCAGGCGGGTGTGCGTGGATCTTAAAAATAAACCTTAGGAGACAAGATGACCAAGAGCTATACACCGTCCTCATCCAGAAGGCGAACGCTGGTAGGCCTGGCCGCCGGCATGGCCGGCACGGCGCTGCCCGCCTGGAGCTGGGCCAACACGGCATCAGCCAAGGACTGGCCCACCAAGCCGGTGACCTGGGTGGTGCCCTTTCCCGCAGGGGGCGGCACTGATGCCTTTGCGCGGCCGCTGTCCTCGCAGTTCTCGAAAATCTCGGGCAAGACCCTGGTGATCGACAACAAGGGCGGCGCGGGCGGCACCCTGGGCGCCAGCTTTGCCGCGCGCCAGCCCTCCGATGGCTACCACTTCTTCATGGGCGGCACCCACCATGTGATTGCACCCTCGGTCTATCCCAAGCTCGACTACGACATCCAGAAGGACCTGGTACCGCTGGCCTTGCTGGCGACGGTGCCGCAGGTGCTGGTGGTCAACCCCAAGCGGGTGACGGCCGCCAATATGCAGCAGCTGCTGGCCCAGCTCAAGGCCAATCCCGGCAAGATGAGCTTTGCCTCGGCCGGCGCCGGCACCAGCCACCACCTGGCCGGCGAGCTGTTCAAGATCCAGAGCCAGACCGACATCCTGCATGTGCCCTACAAGGGCGCAGGCCCAGCGCTGCAGGACCTGATTGCCGGCAATGTGGACATGCTGTTCGATGGCCTCGGCTCGTCGGCCGCGCATATTGCTGCCGGGCGCATCAAGTGCCTGATGGTGTCCGGCAGCCAGCGCAACCCTTCGCTGCCCGATGTGCCCTGCGCCGCCGAGGTGGGCCTGCCCGACTACAACGTGACCACCTGGTACGGCCTGTGGGCCGTCAAAGGCACCTCGTCCGAGCTGCAGGCACGCATGTTCGAGGAGGCCAAGCGCATGGGGGCCTCGGAAGAAATCAAGGCCATCTGGGCCAAGAATGGTGCGGAATATGGCAGCATGACGCAGCCGCAGTTTGCGGCCTTTGTGGCCGACGAGGTCAAGCGCTGGGCCGAGGTGGTCAAGGCCTCGGGTGCCAAGATTGAATGACAGCAGGAGCGATGTGATGGCGGGGCAGGTTCGTGTGGAATCGTGGACGGCGGGCGAGGCCGCATCCCGTGCGCAGGCCGTGCGCGTGGTGCTGGCCCACCCGGGCAAGCGCAATGCCATGTCGCGCGCGATGTGGCGGCAGCTGCGCAGCGTGTTCGAGGACCTGCAGCGCCAGCCCGGGCTGCGCTGCATCGTGCTGCAAGGCGAGGGCGAGGCCTTTTGTGCCGGCGGCGATATCTCGGAATACGCGGACTTTCGCTTTCACCCCGAGAGCCTGGCCGCCTTCCATGAGGGCGAGGTCTGGCCGGCACTGCATGCCATGCTGCAATGCGATGTGCCCCTGGTCGCCGCCATTGACGGCGCCTGCATGGGCGCCGGTGTGGAGCTGGCCAGTTGCTGCGACACCCGTTTGGCGACAGACAGGGCCCAGTTTGGCGCACCGATTGCCAAGCTGGGCTTTCCGATGGCGCCCAAGGAGGCCGCCCTGGTGCTGAGCCAGGTGGGGCCTGCCAAGACACGTCAGATGCTGCTGGAGGCGGCGGTCTTTGGCGCCGAGCAGATGCGGGCCTCGGGCTTTTTGAGCCAGGTCCACCCCGCTGCCCAGCTGCAGGCCCAACTGGAGCGTAGCGTGGCCCGCATCTGCGGCCTGGCACCCCAGGCTGCCCGCATGACCAAGCAACTGCTGCGCGCACTGGCCGAGGGCGATGCCCAGGCCCCGGTGCTGCAGCAGCCCTATGCCTATGCCGATTCGGCAGAACACCGCGAAGGCATTGCCGCCTTCGTAGCCAAAAGAAGCCCCCAGTTTTGAAGCGGCCTGCGCAGGGCAGCAGCCCGGTCGCAGGCGCCAAGGAAACCACCAACCACGTAGACCAACATGACCAACGACAACCTGTTCTGCGCACTGCGCGCGGCCTTTCCTGAGGACCTCGATGCCATCGCCGTGGAGACCACCTCGGCCAGCGGTGAGCCGCTGAACTACAGCTGGCGCGACCTGGACCGCATGAGTGCGCGCATCGCCAACCTGCTCGATTCGCTGAATATTCCTTCCGGCAGCCGTGTGGCCGTGCAGGTCGAGAAGTCGGTCGAGGCGATGGCGCTGTACCTGGCCACCTTGCGCGCCGGCCATGTGTTTCTGCCGCTGAACACCGCCTACCAAAGTGCCGAGATCGAGTACTTCGTCACCAATGCCGAGCCGGCAGTTGTGGTCTGCTCGCCGGCCAACTTTGGCTGGGTGTCCAAGATTGCCTTCCAGTGCGGCACGCAAAGCGTGTTCACCTTGGGCGATGACCGCAGTGGCACCTTGCTGGAGCGTGCGGTGCACTGCGCCGATGCGCACACGCCCGCGCAGAAATCGGCCGACGACATGGCCGCCATCCTCTACACCAGCGGCACCACTGGCCGCAGCAAGGGCGCGATGCTGAGCCACGGCAATCTGCTGAGCAATGCCGTGATGCTGAAGGACTACTGGGGCTGGAAGAAGGGCGATGTGCTGATCCATGCGCTGCCAATCTTCCATGTGCACGGCCTGTTTGTCGCGATCCATGCGGCCCTGCTCAATGGCAGCAAGATGATCTGGTTTGCCAAGTTCGAGCCCAAGGCGGTGATTGCCGCGATGGCACGGGCAACGGTCTTCATGGGCGTGCCCACCTTGTATGTGCGCCTGCTGGCCGAGCCCGGCCTGACCAAGGAGGCCACCCGGCATATGCGCCTGTTCATCTCCGGATCGGCGCCCTTGCTGATCGAGACCTTCCGCGATTGGCAGACCCGCACCGGCCACACCATTCTGGAGCGCTATGGCATGAGCGAGACCATCATGCTGGTCTCCAACCCCTACCAGGCCGATGCCCGCCATGGCGGGCAGGACGAGCGCCGGGGCGGCACGGTGGGCTTTCCGCTGCCGGGCGTGGGCGTGCGGGTGCAGGGCGACGATGGCCAGGCACTGGGCGCCGACGAGATCGGTCATATCCAGGTGCAAGGCCCCAATGTGTTCAGCGGTTACTGGCGCATGCCCGAGAAGACCGCCCAGGAGTTCACGGCCGACGGCTGGTTCAAGACCGGTGACGTGGGCAAAATCGATGCGCGCGGCTATGTGACCATTGTGGGCCGCAGCAAGGACCTGATCATCTCCGGCGGCTACAACGTCTACCCGGCCGAGATCGAAGGCTTCATCAACGAGCTGCCGGGCGTTGCCGAAAGCGCGCTGGTGGGGGTGCCACACCCGGATTTTGGCGAGGTCGGTGTGGCGGTGGTCATAGCCAAGGCAGGCCAGCAACTGGACGCCGAAGCCATCATTGCGACCCTCAAGAAGCAGCTGGCCAACTTCAAGATTCCCAAGCGCTGCTTTGTCGTGGCCGAGCTGCCTCGCAACACCATGGGCAAGGTGCAGAAGAACCTGTTGCGCGACCAGTACCAGGGCCTGTTCAAGGGCTGATACTCTGCAGTGGCGGTTTGGAGCCGCCATGACAAAACCCTCGCTTGTTGCAGCGCATCCGCTGCCGCAAGCGAGGGTTTTTTATCGGGGTTGAAGTTATGCGGCGGTCAGCGCAGCACCAGCACCGGTATCGTCGCATGGGTCAGCACATGCTGGGTTTCGCTGCCCAGCAGCAAACGCTTCAGGCCCCGGTAGCCGTGCGAGGCCATGACGATCAGGTCGCAGTTTTCCTTCTTGGCCGTCTCCAGCAAGGCTTCGGCAATCATGTCGGACTTGATCACCAAGGTCTTGATGGGCACACCAGTCGCGGCGCCCTCAGCCACCACCTTGTCGACAATGCTTTGCGCGGCGCGTTCCCAACCTTCCTCGATGCGCGCGATGTCATCGGGGTTTTGCATGGTGCTGCCTTCAAAGTAGCTGCGCGGGTAATTGGGTGAGATGTTGACGGCGGTGACCGTGGCATGGCTCAGTTTGGCCAGTGCCAGTGCATGGCGCACCGCCTTTTCGGACAGCTCAGAGCCATCGGTGGCAAGCAGGATATGTTGGTACATGGCGGGCTCCTTTCAGATCAGACTGCAGACAGAGCAACAGGCTGCTGCCTTGCCCTGGTTTCATCTCCAAGCATCGCCGCTTATGGCGCGCCAGGATGTCGGATCAGGCCGCGTTTGTGTTCGCTGGCAGGGCTTAGACAGTGCAGGCCTGGGTGTTGATGAGGCCCTGGAGTTTTTCCGTGTCCAGAATGCGCACATGGCGCTGCTTCACCTCAATGATGTTCTCCTCGGCAAACTTGGAGAAGGTGCGGCTGACGGTCTCCAGCTTCAGGCCCAGGTAGCTGCCGATTTCCTCGCGGGTCATGCGCAGGATCAGCTCATGCTGCGAAAAGCCGCGGGCATGCAGGCGCTGCACCAGGTTCAGCAGGAAGGCGGCCAGGCGCTCTTCGGCGCGCATGCTGCCCAGCAGCAGCATGACGCCATGCTCGCGCACGATCTCGCGGCTCATGACCTTGTGCACATGGTGCTGCAAAGCGGTCACTTCGCGCGACAGGTCTTCGAGCGAGGAGTAGGGCATGACGCAGACCTCGGCATCTTCCAGCGCAATCGCGTCGCAGGAGTGGCGGTCGTTGACGATGCCATCGAGACCGATGATCTCGCCGGCCATCTGAAAACCGGTGACCTGGTCGCGCCCATCTTCGGTGGCGATGCTGGTCTTGAAGAAGCCGGTGCGGATGGCGTACAGCGAGGTGAAGGTCTCGCCATTGCGGAACAGCGCGCTTCCGCGCTTGATCTTGCGGCGTGTGGCGACGATCTCGTCAATGCGTTCCATTTGTTCGGCCGACAGACCCACGGGCATGCACAGCTCGCGCAGATTGCAGTTGGAGCACGCCACCTTGATGGAGTTGGATGTCATGTATCAATACCCTCGAACAAATATTCGTGTAGGAACGGCGTTCCTCGTATGCGCCTATTGTGCGTGCAGGCGCCAAATGGGTTCTTGATGTATATCAAGGACGGGTGGCAGGCCTTGGGGCACATTGGGGGTCCGCAAGGATAAAGCCCATGATTTCCCTGACTCCCGACCTGCTGCGCCGTTTTGACGTCCCCGGCCCCCGTTACACCTCGTATCCTACCGCAGACCGATTTGTTGAAGCCTTTGCTGCGAATGAGTACAAGCAGGCGCTGGCGCAACGCGGCAGTGGCCTGGCGGCCAGGCTGGCGCCACTGTCCTTGTATGTGCATGTGCCGTTCTGCGCCTCGCTGTGCTACTACTGTGCCTGCAATAAGATCATCACCAAGCATCCCGAGCGGGCCGACGAGTACCTCGGCTACCTGGAGCGCGAGCTGGATCTGCAGCTCGCCCACCTCAGCACACGCTCGACCATCAGCCAGCTGCACCTGGGCGGGGGCTCGCCGACCTTCCTGAGCGATGCGGGCCTCAGCCGCCTGATGGACATCGTCAAGCAGCGCTTCGAGCTGCAGCCGGGCGGCGAGTACTCCATCGAGATCGACCCGCGCACCGTGAGCCGCGAGCGCCTGCTGCACCTCTACCAATTGGGCTTCAACCGCCTGAGCTTTGGCGTGCAGGATTTTGACCCGCTGGTGCAAAAGGCCGTGCACCGTGAGCAGCCCGCCGACCAGGTGTTTGCCTTGGTGGCGCAGGCGCGCGAGATAGGTTTTGAATCGATCAATATCGACCTGATCTATGGCTTGCCGCTGCAAAGCCCGGCCAGCTTTGCGCGCACGATGGAGCAGGTCAATGCGCTGCGGCCTGACCGCATTGCACTCTACGCCTATGCGCACTTGCCCGAGCGCTTCAAGCCCCAGCGCCGCATTCTGACGCAGGACCTGCCCAGCCCGGCCGACAAACTTGCGATGCTGGCCCAGTCCTTGGCCGCGCTGGAAGGCGCCGGCTATGTCTATGTGGGCATGGACCATTTCGCGCTGCCTGACGATGCCTTGGCGGTGGCCAAGCGCCAGGGCCGCCTGCACCGCAACTTCCAGGGCTACAGCACCCAGCCTGATTGCGATCTGCTGGCGCTGGGCGTGTCGGCCATTGGCCGCATCGGCGCTACCTACAGCCAGAATGCCAAGACGCTGGAGGAGTATTACGACCTGATCGACCAGGGCCAGATCCCCGTGGTGCGCGGCCTGGCGCTGACGCGCGATGACCTGCTGCGCCGCGCGGTGATCATGGGCCTGATGTGCCAGGGCAGCCTGGCGATCGAATCGCTGGAGCAGGCCTGGCTGATTGATTTTGCGCAGTATTTTGCTGCCGAGCTGGCCCAGCTGCGCGAGCTGCAGGGCCAGGGCCTGGTGCAACTGAGCGACGAGGCGATCAGCGTGACGGAGCTGGGCTGGTATTTTGTGCGCGGCGTGGCCATGGTGTTCGACAAGAACCTGCAGGCTGACCGCAACCGCGCGCGCTTCTCGCGCATCATCTAGCCGGCTTGGGGCAGGCTCAGACCTGCCAGGCTGCCAGGCTTTTGTAGAGCATGTAGAGCGCCAGGCACAGCAGGATGCCGCCAAAAATTTTCTTGAGCTGTGCCACCGGCAGGCGGTGCGCGGCACGGGCACCCAGCGGCGCGGTCAGCACGCTGCAGGTGGCAATGGCGGCCAGGCCGGGCAGCCAGATGTAGCCCAGCGAATGCGGTGGCAGGCCCTGCAGGTGCAGGCCGGCCACCATGAAGCCGATGACATTCGTGACCGCGATCGGAAAGCCCAGCGCCGAGCTGGTCGCCACCGCGTTGTGCATCGGCACGCTGCACCAGGTCATGAAGGGCACGCTGATGAACGCACCGCCGGCACCGACTAGGCCCGAGAGGCAGCCAATTACGCCGCCGGCCGCCAGCTGCCCGGCGGTGCCCGGCATGGGGCGCGTCCCTTTGCTGTTGGGCTTGCGGAACATGCGCAGTGCCGAGTAGCCAATGAAAAGGCCGAAGAACAAGCCCAGGTAGCTGCCCTTGAGCACAGCAAAAATGCCCAGGCTGGCCAACAGGCCGCCCAGCACGATGCCAGGGGCCAGGCGTTTGACGAGATCCCAGCGTACGGCGCCATGCTGGTGGTGGGCGCGGACGCTCGACATCGATGTGAACACAATGGTTGCCATCGACGTGGCGATCGCCATCTTGATCGCCAGTTCAGGCGCCACGCCCTGGGTGCCCAGGATGTAGGTGATAAAGGGCACCAGCACCATGCCGCCGCCGATGCCCAGCAGGCCCGCCAGAAAACCGCCGATCAATCCCAGCACGGACAGCGGCAGCAAAACGAGGGGATCAGCCATGGTGCGCAGTAAAAAGGCCACCTGAAACAGGTGGCCTGAAACCCCGCTGTCGCGGAGAGGAGAAGACAGGTTGGGCAGCCTGCCCGAAAAAATCAGGTGTTCGCAGCGGATCCACTGGACCGTCATCCTGAACCGGGGGTTCAGGTGGGCGAGGGCAACCTATCGTTGGGTTCATCTGACGCGAGACGATCACGCTCAATAGGTGATGTACCAAGCCCGTGCTCGTAGAGCATTGGTTCAAGGAACTATAAAGTCCAGCAGGGCTGCGAACGCTTTCATTGTAATCGCTCGCACCTGCTGCACCCGCCAAAATCGCAATTCAATGTGCTGAGATTGGTCAAAAAAGATAGCGTCCTACACAGATCGTAGAACGCATGGAGCGGTATTTTTCGCCAATGCATTGCGAGGCTTCGGCATTTGGTGCTAGCGGCTGCTAACACGCGGCTGTCAGGCGCTGGCGGCCAGCGTTTGTGCACCCGGGGAGGGGGCGGGAGCCAGTGCCGCATCGAGCCGTTGCAGCACCGATTGCAAACGGGGCTCGTCCCAGTCGAGGCTGGCCTGCGCAGTGGCGGCAGGCTGGGTCTGGGCCTCGGCCATCGCTGCCGATTGGGCGGCGGCCTGCGCTTGCAACGCATCGGCTGTCTGGCTCAACTGGCTGTTTTGCACTTGCAGGTCGAGCAGATCAAAGGCCACATTGAGTGCCGCCAGCACGGCGATGCGCTCGCGGCCACGGATCTTGCCCGCGTCGCGGATGCCGCTCATGGCCTCATCCACATGCTTGACTGCTGCCAGCAAGCGTGTTTCCTGGCCTTCGGGGCAGCCCAGCATATAGCTTTGCTGCATGATGTGTACTTCCAGCTGTTTCATCATTCGTCCTGGTCAAAGGTCTTGGGCAGGCGTTCGATCAGTGCGTCGACGCGGGCGCGGGCCGCTGTCAGGCGCGATTGGAGGGAGTCGCGCTCCTGGGTAAGGGTGGTGACCTGCTCTTGCAGTTGGGCGTGGGCGCGTTGCAAAGCCTCATGACGGCTCAGCAGTGCTTCCACCCGCTCAAGCATCAGATCCATAGAAGGCGTAGTGGCCATAGAGAGACAGTCTTCTTAAGTGCGCAATGGGTTTAACGCTAAAATTGTACCCGTTGGTGCTCGCCCCAGTGGTTCACATGGGGGCAGTTCAACGGGAAGCAGGAGCGCTGCTTGTGCCCTACAAGCCTTGCGCAACCTGCGCTGCCCCCGCAACGGTAAGCGATGGTTGGCTTTTGCGCCATCCACAGCCACCACTATGCCACTGAATACCTTGAACAAGTGTTTGGGAAGGCGTGTGCTGTGTCATCGCCAGCCCGGATACCGGCCAACATAGTGGAGGTGCGTGGCCCAGGTGCTGCCACAGCTTCCGTGTTCCCCATTGCCGGCGGGGAGGCTGGCGCGGGGTGGTTCATCGCCAGCTCAGTCCATGTTTTTCTCGCCTTTCACGACACGCCCCTGCGCGCGTCCCCTCCGCACGCCCCGTTCCCGGTTGTTCCCCTCCCGCTCCGCCATCGCTTGGGCGGTAAGTACGGCACTACCTTGCGTGGCGCTGTCCGCGCAGGCGCAGCAGCTGCCCTCCGGCCAGGAAACAGCGGGTAAGAACCTGCAGGAGATGGTGGTGACCGCCAACCGCATCGCGCAGCCGCTGTCCGATCTGGTGGCCGATATGTCCATCATCGATGCGCAAACCATCGAGCGCCAGGGCCCGGGCAGCGTTGCCGATGTGCTGGCGCGGGTGCCGGGTATCCAGATCACGCGCAATGGCGGGCCCGGCACGGCCACCAGCGTGTTCCTGCGCGGTGCGGATTCGCGCTTCACCGCCGTCTACGTTGACGGCGTGCGCATGGATTCGCAATCGACTGGCGGCGCTTCCTGGCAATCGATTCCGCTGGCGCTGATCGACCGCATCGAAGTGCTGCGCGGCCCGGCTGCTGCCGTCTACGGCTCGGACGCGATGGGCGGTGTGGTGCAGATATTCACGAAGAAGGGCGAAGGACCCGCCCAGCCCTATGCCGGCCTGGGGGTGGGCAGCCGGGGCACGTTCACTGCAGAGGCGGGTATCTCCGGCGGCGCCGGTGGATGGGATTACGCGCTGGGCCTCAACCGCTCGCAGACCGATGGCTTCAATGCGCGTACGGTCGCCACCGCCAACCCGGACAAGGACGACTACCGCAGCAATGCGGTCAGCGGCCGCCTGGGCTACCAGATCAACCGCCAGCACCGGCTGGAGGCCAGCTTGCTGGCCAGCGATGTGAACTCGGGCTATGACATCAGTCCGGTGGATGATGACCGCAGCCTCAACAAAATGTATGCGCTGGGCCTGAACTGGCAGGCGCAGTGGACCGCGCAATACAGCACCAAGCTGCAGTTCACCCAGTCGCGCGACTATTACGAAACCCGGCCCTCGCCCTACCAGACGGACACCCGCCTGCAGAACTACCTGTTCCAGAACGAATGGCGCCTGGGTGTGCACACCTTGACGGCAGCGCTGGAGCGGCGTGACGACGCATTGACCAATGGCGGCATTGACCGCGACCGCCACCAGAATGCGCTGGCGCTGGGCTATGGCCTGAACACCGGCCCGCATACGGTGCAACTGAACCTGCGCCGGGATGACGACAGCGAGTTTGGCGGCAAGACCACCGGCAGCGCCGCCTACGGCTATGCCTTCGCAACCAACTGGCGCGCCACGGCGACGGTGGGCACGGCCTTCCGCGTGCCCACGCTCTACCAGCGCTTCAGCGAGTATGGCGACGCATCGCTGCGCCCCGAGAAAAGCCGCAATGCCGAGCTGGGCCTGCGCTGGGCGCAAGGCGCCAACAGCTTCTCGGCCACGGCCTACCGCAACCGGGTGACCGACCTGATCAACTTCTCGTCGCCTGGCAGCTGCGACAGCGAATTCGGCTGCTACGCCAATGTGGGCAAGGCACGCCTGGAGGGCATCACCCTGGCGGGCACCACCAAGCTGGGCGCCTTCAACCTGCATGGTTCGGTCGACTTCCAGAACCCGCGCGATACCGAAAACGACAAGCTGCTGGCGCGCCGCGCCAAGCGCTATGCCACCCTGGGCGCCGAGACGCGTGCCGCAGGATGGACCTGGGCCGCCGACCTGCAGACCAGCGCCAAGCGCTTTGACAATGCCGCCAACACCCATGTGCTGGGCGGCTACACCTTGTTCAACCTGTCGGCGCAGACCGAGATCGTCAAGGATGTGAACCTGATCGCCCGGATCAACAACCTGGCCGACAAGCGCTACCAGACCGCACGCACCTACGCCACCGAAGGGCGCAGCGTGTATGTGGGTGTGAAGTGGATGCCGCGCTGAGCGCAGAGGGGATAAGCCAGCCATGACAGAGATGACGGTTCAGGACCGCCCAACGGCCTCTTGTGTGGCGCTGCTGATTGCGGCGCCCGCATCCGGTCAGGGCAAGACCACGGTGACAGCGGCCCTGGCCCGCCTGCATGCCCGCCAGGGCCGGCGGGTGCAGGTGTTTAAGTGCGGTCCGGATTTTCTCGATCCGCAGTGGCTGCGCCTGGCCAGTGGCCAGCCGGTGCATGCGCTGGACCGCTGGATGAACGGTGAAGCCGATGTGCGCGCGCGCCTGTTCCAGGCCGCGCAGTGCAACGATGTGCTGCTGATCGAAGGCGTAATGGGCCTGTTCGATGGCGCCAACAGCGCGGCCGAACTGGCCAAGTCGCTGGGCGTCTCCGCCGTGGTGGTCGTCGATGCATCGGCCATGGCCGCCACCTTTGGCGCCATTGCCCATGGTTTGCAGCACTATGACCCGGGCCTGCAACTGGCCGGCGTGCTGGCCAACCGGGTGGCCACCGCCCACCATGGCGAGATGCTGCGCAGCGGCCTGCGCGACCCGGCCCTGTGGCTGGGTGCGATGAACCAGGTCAGCCTGGATGCCGCCAAGCCGCGCGCCAACCTGCTGCCCGAGCGCCATCTGGGCCTGGTGGCAGCCCATGAACTGCATGACGCTGCCGAGCGCCTGGATGCCGCCGCCGATGTGCTGGCGCAAACGCCGCTGGGCCAACTGGCATGGCAGCAGTGGCAGCAGCGCTGGACGGTGGCCTTTACGGCGCCTGCCGACGCCCCCCCGGTGCCCGCCTGGCTGGCCGGGCGCCGCATTGCGGTGGCGCGCGATGCCGCTTTCAGCTTTATCTACACCGCCAATCTGGAGTGCCTGCAGGCCATGGGTGCCGAGCTGGCCTTTTTCTCGCCCATCGCCGGGGAGCGTCTGCCCGCCTGCGATGCGCTGTGGCTGCCCGGCGGCTACCCGGAGCTGCACCTGCAGGCACTCAAGGCCAACGCCGGTCTGCAGCTCGATCTGCAGGCGCACCTGGAGCAGCGCAAGCCCGTCTGGGCCGAATGCGGCGGCATGGTGGCGCTGGCCGAGGGCCTGACCGATCTGGACAGCCGCTGGCACAGTCTGTGGGGCTTGCTGCCGGCGCAGGCCGTGATGCAGCAGCGCCTGGCCGGCCTGGGCATGCAGCAACTGCTGACCCCCTGGGGCATGCTGCGCGGCCATACCTTTCACTATTCCAAACTGCAGAGCGAGGCCCAGGAAGTGGCGCGCAGCAGCCGCCCGGGCCAAGCGGCCGAAAGCGGCAAGGGCGAAGCCGTCTACCAGCAGGGCAGCATCCATGCCAGCTATTTCCATGCCTGGTTCCCCTCGTGCCCGCAGGCGGTGGCCGCGTTGCTCGGGGTGGAGATGCCGGTGGTCGATCCGCAGGCCTGGCACAGCAGGGCGCTGAACGCCTAAGATGCGCGGCATGGATCAATCTATATTCCATATCGATGGAGCTCCGCTGAAGCTGCTGCTGCTGGGCGGGCAGAAATCGGGCAAATCGCGCCAGGCCGAGCTGCTGGCGCGCGCTTGGCTGCAGGCCGATGCCGGCCGCAGCGCCAGCCTGATCGCCACCGGCACCGCCTATGACGCCGAGATGGAGCAGCGCATTGCGCGCCACCAGCGTGACCGCCGCGAGCGCGTGCCGCAACTGGCGACCCTGGAAGCGCCGCGCGACATCGCCCAGCTGCTGCAGGCCCATAGCCGGCCAGAGCACCTGCTGGTGGTCGATTGCCTGACCCTGTGGCTCACCAACTGGCTGATGCCGATGGAGCCCTCGGAGGTTGCGCCTGCACATGCCTGGCAGGCGCAGTGCGATGCCTTTGTCGCTGCCCTGCAGGCTGCCACTGGCCCTGTCATTCTGGTCAGCAATGAGATTGGCCTGGGCGTGATTCCGATGGGCCGCGAGGTGCGCGCCTTTGTCGATGCGCTCGGTCTGCTGAACCAGCAAGCGGCAGCGGCCTGCAACCGTGTGCAACTGATGGCGGCGGGCTTGCCGCTGCAGATGAAATGATGGCTTTGTTGATGGCACCCCAATCCTTTCTGCGGAAAACGCTGGCCTGTGTAGCGCTGATGCTCGCCTTGCCGATGGCCCAAGCTGCGCCATCTACCAGCGTCGATGAACTGCGCCTGCAACCCTTTGCCAACGCGCCGGTCTGGAAGGACCAGGACCTGGTCAAGCCTGCGGCCATCGTCGATGACCGGGGCCGCCAGGTGCAGCTGGCGCAAGCGCCGCAGCGCATCGTGAGCCTTTTGCCATCGCTGACCGAGAGCACCTGCGCACTCGGCCTGTGCGACCGCCTGGTGGGGGTGGACCGCTATTCGGACTGGCCTGCCTCGGTCAAGAGGCTGCCGGTGGTGGGTGGCGGGCTGGACCCGAGCGTCGAATCGGTAGTGGCGCTCAAGCCCGATGTGGTGCTGCTGTCCGATGCCTCCAAGGCGGCCGAGCGGCTGCAGGCGCTGGGCCTGAAGGTGGTGGCGCTGGATGTGAAATCCAAGGCCGACATCCACCGCGTGCTGGGCACCCTGGGCCAGCTGCTGGGTGTGCCGCAGGCGCAGGGCGCGGAGCGGGTCTGGCGCGAGCTGGAGTCGGGCATTGATGCGGTGGTGCGCGAGCTGCCCGAGCGCACGCGGCATACCCGGGTCTACTTTGAGGTGAGCCGGGGCCCGTATGCGGCCGGCCCCCAGTCCTTTATTGGCGAAACCCTGACCCAGCTGGGTGCAGACAATGTCGTGCCGGCCGAGCTGGGCCCCTTTCCCCGGCTGAGCCCGGAGTTTTTGCTGCGCGCCCAGCCCGATGTGATCATGCTCGGCAACCGCAGCATGCAGGCCGCCACCAGCTACCCGGGCTGGCACAACCTCCAGGCCGTCAAGGCGGGCCGGGTCTGCGTGTTCAGCGATGACGAGTCGTATGCCATCGTGCGCCCCGGCCCACGCATGGCCCAGGCCGCCGCGCTGATGGCGCGTTGCCTGGCCGACAAGGCGCCTGGCAAGGCAGCGGTGGCGCGCTGATGGCTGCTTTGCCCAGCTCAGTACCTGCGCCCGCAGCGCGGCAAGAAGCCGCCCCGGGCCTGCGCCGCAGTGCCTGGCTGGCGCTGGTGTTGCTGGTGCTCAGCGTCGTGCTGCTGCTGGTAGGCGCCAGTGTCGGCAGCACCGGTTGGGAGAGCGTGCTGCGCATGCGCGATGACCCCACCTCCTGGCAGATCGTGGTCGATATCCGCCTGCCGCGCTCTTTGGGTGCCTGGCTCGCCGGTGGCCTGCTGGGCCTGGCCGGGGCCGTGGCCCAGGGCCTGTTTCGCAACCCGCTGGCCGATCCCTATTTGCTGGGCAGTGCCTCGGGCGCCTCGCTGGGCAGTGCGCTGGGCCTGGTGCTGCTGGGCTCGTCCGTCACCAGCCTGAATCTGCTCTACCGCCTGGGCATGACCGGCATGGCCTTTGTTGGCGCGGCCTGTGCGGTGGCGCTGACGGTGGTGCTGGCGCGCAATGTGCAAAACACCTTGCGCCTGCTGCTGGCCGGTGTGATCGTGGGCGTGGTGTTGGGCGCCATGCGCGATCTGCTGGAGCTGCGCCACCCCGATATTCTGCAGGCCATGCAGGCCTTTACGCTGGGCACCTCGGCCTTTGTCGGCTGGGAGGGCTGCGCACTGATGGCCGGCGTGCTGCTGGTCTGCGTGCTGGCCACCTGGTGCTGCGCCCGGGTGCTCGATGGCCTGACCCTGGGCGAGGCAACCGCTGCCAGCCTGGGCCTGCCGCTGGCGCCGCTGCGCTATGGCCTGGTGGCCGTGCTGGCGCTGGCCACCGGCACCTCGGTCGCGCAGACCGGCCTGATTGCCTTTGTGGGCCTGGCCGCCCCCCACCTGGTGCGCAGTTTGGTGCAGGTGGGCCATGGCCGCAGCACCGTGCTGGCCGCTGCGATGGGCGGTGTGCTGCTGCTAGCGGCCGATATCCTGGCGCGCTGGCTGGTGGCCCCGCAAGAGCTGCCGGTGGGCGTGCTCACCGCCGCACTGGGCGGCAGCTATCTGCTGTGGCGCATGCACCGCAGCACCCGTTCGGCAGGAGGCCTGTGATGCCGACCACTGCGACCACGGCTGCGCTGACTGCCACCAATATCCATGCCGCTGTGCATGCGCGGCCGATTCTGCAAGGCGTCAACGCCCAGTTTGCGCAAGGCCGTTGGACCAGCATTGTCGGCCCCAATGGCGCGGGCAAGTCAAGCCTGCTCAAGGTGCTGGGTGGCCTGTGGCCGGCGGCACAGCTGCAGGGCGAGGTGGCGCTGCTGGGCAAGGATTTGCAGCGCTGGCCGCGCAAGCAGCGTGCCCAGACGCTGGCCTGGCTGGGCCAGGGCGAGGTGGTAACGCAGGAGCTGACGGTGATGGACGTTGCCATGCTGGGCCGCCTGCCGCACCAGCCCTGGTTTGCGGCGCCCAGCAGCGAAGACCATGCAGTGGTGGAGCAATGCCTGCGGGCGGCGCATGCCTGGGATTGGCGCCACCGGCCGGTGGCTGAGCTCTCGGGCGGCGAGCGCCAGCGGGTGTTGCTGGCCCGCGCGATGGCTGTGCAGGCCCCCGTGCTGCTGATGGATGAACCGCTGGCCAACCTGGACCCGCCGCACCAGACCGACTGGGTGGACAGCATGCGGGCCTTGACGGCCCAGGGCACTACGGTGGTCAGCGTGCTCCACGAGATATCAGTGGCGCTGCTGGCCGACCATATGCTAGTGCTGCAGGCGGGCAGGGTGCTGCACCAGGGCCGCTGTGACGACCCTGCTACCCATGCCGCGCTGGAGGCCGTGTTTGACCACCGCATCCAGGTGCGTGCCATTGATGGCGTGTGGATGGCCTTGCCGCGCACGGCCACCGCTGCGCAGGCCGGCTAACGCTGGCGCTGAACCCTTTGGGAAGCCGGGCCTGGCCCCGCTTCCAACGACACAACGAAACAAGGAAAGATTGCGATGCAGATTGAAACGCCACCCAGCGAAAAGCCTTATGAAAAGCCCGAGGGCGAGCGCCGTGGCCTGGTGATCGTCAACACCGGTGACGGCAAGGGCAAGACCACGGCAGCCTTTGGCCTGGCGTTCCGCGCAACCGGCCGGGGCAAGGCCGTCAAGGTCTACCAGTTCATGAAGGTGCCGACCGCCCGTTTTGGTGAGCACCGCCTGTCCGAGCAAGTGGGCCTGCCGGTCGAAGGGCTGGGCGATGGCTTCAGCTGGAAGAGCCGCGACCTCGAGCAAAGTGGCCAGCTGGCGCGCGAAGGCTGGGCAAAGGCCAGAGCGGCCATTTTGTCAGGCGCGTATTTTCTGGTGGTGCTCGACGAGATCACCTACCCGCTGATCTATGGCTGGCTGCCGCTGCAGGAGGTGCTGGACACCTTGGCCGCCCGGCCCAAGGAGGTGCATGTCTGCCTCACCGGCCGGCGCTGTCCGCAGGAGATCATTGACATGGCCGATACCGTCACCGAGATGACGATGGTCAAGCATGCGTTCAAGGCCGGCATCCCGGCGCAGCGCGGCATTGAAGACTGAGACACCGCAGCCGATTGCTGGCATGAGCGATACCCCTTTCAATGCTCCCACCATCGCCGCCACGGCCTTCAGCGAGGCTGAGCGCGCGGCGGTCTACCGCGCCATCCACGAGCGGCGCGACATGCGCCACTTTGCCGGCGGCCAGGTCGACGAGGCGGTGCTGCTGCGCCTGCTGCGGGCCGCGCACCATGCGCCCAGCGTTGGCTTTATGCAGCCCTGGCGCTTCATCCGGGTGCGCGATGCGCAGATGCGCAGCCGCATCCATGCGCTGGTGGAGGATGAGCGCCTGCGCACTGCCCAGGCATTGGGCGAGCGCGAGGCGGACTTCATGAAGCTCAAGGTGCAGGGCGTGCTGCAGGCGGCTGAGGTGCTGGTCGTGGCCATGCCGCCCGGGCGCGAGGCCCATGTGTTTGGCCGCCGCACCTTGCCCGAGATGGATGTGGCCAGCACCGCTTGCGCGATCCAGAACCTGTGGCTGGCCGCGCGTGCCGAAGGCCTGGGCATGGGATGGGTGTCGCTGTTCGAGCCCCAGGCGCTGGCGCAGCTGCTGGGCATGCCTGTCGGCGCGCACCCGCTGGCTGTTTTGTGCCTGGGCCCTGTGGAGGCCTACTATGCCGAGCCCATGCTGCAGCAGGAGCGCTGGGCCCGCCGTGCGCCCTTGCAGCACATGCTGATGGACGAGTGCTGGCAGCCAGACCCAGGACCGCAGCCATGACCGATGGTGGCCTGTGGGCGCTGGCGCTGGCGCTGGCGCTGGCTGGTGGCAGCCCGCTGCTGCAACTGGTCCAGGCCTTGACCGACGCTGGCCCTGCGCCGCACTGGCAGGCACCGATGGCTGCCTTGCTGGCCGTCTTGGTGGCGTTGCTGGTGGACTGGCTCTGGGGGGAGCCGCCGCTGCGGCTGCACCCTGTTGTCTATATGGGTAAGTTGCTGGGCCTGCTGGGCCAGGCGATTGCGCCGCGCCAGGCGGACGAGCGCGCCTATGGGCGCTTTGTGCTGGCGGCGCTGGCCTGGTGCCTGCTGGCGGGCGGTGCTTGGCTGGTGTATGCCGCCCTCATGTATCTGCTGCAGGCAGCGCCTTGGTGGTTGACTGGCCTTGTGGCTGGGTTGCTGCTCAAACCGCTGCTGTCCTGGCGCATGCTGCGCAGCGAGGTGCTGGCCGTCGAGGCCGCGCTCGGCGAATCACTGCAGGCGGGCCGGGCCCGCTTGTCCTGGCTGGTGAGCCGCGATACCGCACAGCTCGATGCCGCCACGGTGCGTGAGAGCGCGATCGAGACCTTGGCCGAGAACCTGAGCGACTCGGTGCTGGCGCCGTTGTTCTGGTTTGCCGTCGCCGGCCTGCCGGGGGCGGCGCTGTACCGGCTGGCCAACACGGCCGACGCGATGTGGGGCTACCCCGGCTGGCGCGGCCAGGGCGCGCAGCGCCGCCACTGGCAATGGGCGGGCAAATGGGCGGCCCGGGCCGATGATGTGCTGAACTGGTTGCCAGCTCGCATCACGGCGGCCTGGCTGGCGGTGCTGGCGGGCGGACTGTCCTGGTCCGGCTTGCGGCGCGATGCCGCAGTAACGCCATCGCCCAATGGCGGCTGGCCCATGGGGGCCATGGCGCGGGTGCTGGGCGTGCACCTTTCCAAACCTGGTGTGTACCAGCTCAATCCGCAAGGCAGGCCGCCGCAGGCCCAGGATGTGCAGCGGGCGCTGGCCTTGGCGGGCCGGGTGGTCTGGGCGCAGGCGCTGTGCGCCTTGCTGCTGGCGCTGGGTTTGGCGGCAAAGATAGCAATCGCCTTGATGGCGTAAGGAGCTTTGGCCCATGGCTGATAACGAGCATGGTGGCACCGACGCCTTGGGCGTGCCGGCGCATGATTTTTCCACCAACCGCAATGCCTGCGGGCCCTGCCCGGAGGCCGTGGCGGCCTTGCAGTCGGCGCACCTGGCACAGTACCCCGACCCGCACTACACAGCGCTGCGCCTGCAGCTGGCGGCCTTCCATGCGGTCGCCCCTGAGCGCCTGGTCATCGGCGGCAGCAGCAGTGAGTTGATCCACCGCCTGACCCAGCATGCGCTGCGCCAGGGTGCCACCAAGGTCAGCCTGCCGCGCCATAGCTATGGCGACTACGCCCAGGCGGCGCAGGTGTGGGGCCTGCACACCGACGCCCGCAGCCCGGCCTGGGGGGAAGGCCTGCACTGGGCCTGCGAGCCCTCCAGTCCGCTGGGCCGGGTCGAAGATATCTGGCAGGCTTTGCCCGCCGATGCCAGCCACCATGGCCTGGTGCTCGATTGCGCCTACCGGCCGCTGTGGCTGGAAGGCCCTGCGCCGCAGCGCGACATGGCCCCGCTCTGGCAGCTGTGGACGCCCAACAAGGCACTGGGCATGACGGGGGTGCGGGCGGCCTATGCGATTGCGCCCGAGGGCACGGCACAGGCGCAGATCGATGCGCTGCGGGCGCTGGCGCCTTCATGGGTGGTGGGGGCCCATGGCGTGGCCATGCTGCAGGCCTGGGTGACCCCCGAGGTGCAGGCCTGGCTGGCCCGCAGCCTGGACACCCTGCGCCACTGGAAGGGCCGGCAACTGGCGCTGTGCGAGCGCCTGGGCTGGGCGGTGCTGCCCGGCCACCAGGCCAATTATTTTGTCGCGCGCCTGCCGCTGGCCCAGGCGGATATGACTACGCGCCTGGCGGCACTGCGCAGCCAGGGCATCAAGCTGCGCGATGCCCGCAGCTTTGGCCTGCCTGGCCATGTGCGGATGGGCGTGATGGCGCCAGTGGCGCAGGCGGCGCTGGCACGGGCCTGGCTGTCGCTGGCAGATGCTTAGGCCCGGCGAGGACATGCGGCAACCGCTACCATTTGGCATGGATTTACAAACTTTGCAACTGCGCACCGTCTTGGTGGAGCGCTATGTCACGCCGCTGCGCGAGGGTGGCTCGATGCCGGCCGTCGTCGAGGCGGACGATCTGGGCATGTATGTGCTCAAGTTCCGGGGGGCTGGCCAGGGCGTGCGCGCGCTGATGGGCGAGCTCATCTGCGGCGGCATTGCCCGCGCGCTGGGCCTGCCCTTGCCCGAGCTGGTGTTGGCCATGCTGCACGCCAAGCTGGCGCAGACCGAGCCCGATCCCGAGATCCAGGACCTGATCCGGGCCAGCGATGGCCTCAATGTCGGCCTGGACTACCTGCCTGGCTCGGTCAATTTTGATCCGGCCGTCGATGCGGTGAGCGACGATTTCGCCTCGCGCCTGGTCTGGTTCGATACGCTGGTCAGCAATGTGGACCGCACGGCCCGCAACACCAATATGCTGATGTGGCAGCGCAAGCCCTGGCTGATTGACCATGGCGCGACCCTGACCTTCCACCATGCCTGGGATGGCACGGTGGCCGACCCCGGCAAGCCCTTTGCGCCGATTGCCGACCATGTGCTGCTGGCCCAGGCCAGCCAGCTGGCCGAGGTGGACGAGGCCCTGGCCGCGCAGCTGAGCGAGCCGGTGCTGAGCGCCATTCTGGCCACGGTGCCCGACTGCTTTCTGGCCAAGGCTGCGGAAGACCGCAACAGCCCGTTGCTGGCCGATCCGCAGGCGCACCGCGCCGCCTATGTGAATTATTTTCTGGCCCGCCTGCAAGCGCGTGGCCGCTGGTTGCAAGGAGCCATCGATGCACGCGCATGATGTGTATGACTACGCTATCGTGCGCGTGGTGCCCCGGGTCGAGCGGGAAGAGTTCATCAACGCTGGCGTGATCCTGTCCTGCCAGCGCAGCGGCTATCTGCAGGCCGCCATTGCGCTGGATGATGCGCGCCTGCTGGCGCTGGATCCGGACGTCGATCTGCAGGCGGTCTACCGCCACCTGGGTAGCATTGTGGCCATTTGCGCTGGCGTGCCCGAGGCCGGGCCTATCGGCCAGTTGCCTTACCGCGCGCGCTTCCACTGGCTTACCGCCAAGCGCAGCAGCATGATCCAGACCTCGCCGGTGCACACGGGCCTGTGCAGCGATGCGGGCTCGGCGCTGGAGCGCATCATGGCGCGCATGGTACTGCCGCTGGGCAGCGCGCAGCGATGAGCGCGCGCTGCATCATGGTGCTGGGCACCAGCAGTGGCGCCGGCAAAAGCTGGGTAGCCACGGCGCTGTGTGCCTGGTACCGGGCCCAGGGCTACAAGGTGGCGCCCTTCAAGGCGCAGAACATGAGCAACAACGCCCGCGTCGTAGCCACGCCCGATGGCCAGTGGGGCGAGATCGGCACGGCCCAGTACCTGCAGGCGCTGGCCGCAGGCGCCGTGCCCGATGTGCGCATGAACCCGTTGTTGCTGAAGCCCGAGGCCGATACCCGCAGCCAGGTGGTGCTGTTTGGCCAGGTGGACGAGGCGCTGTCGGCAATGCCCTGGCGCGGCCGCAGCCTCAAGGTCTGGCCACAGATTGCGCAGGCGCTTGATGCGCTGCGCGCCGAGAACGATGTGGTAGTGATCGAGGGCGCGGGTTCGCCCGCCGAGATCAACCTGCACAGCAGCGATGTGGTCAATATGCGCGTGGCGCGCCACTGCGATGCCCATTGCCTGCTGGTGTCCGATATCGACCGGGGAGGGGCCTTTGCCCACCTCTACGGCACCTGGGCGCTGCTGCCGCCCGAGGAGCAAGGCCTGATCAAGGGCTTTGTGCTCAACAAGTTCCGGGGCGACGCGGCCTTGCTGGCGCCGGCGCCGCAGATGCTGCAAGACAAGACCGGCGTGCCGACGGTGGCCTGCATTCCGATGCAGTTCCAGCACGGCCTGCCCGAGGAAGACGGGGTGTTTGACGACCGGGGCAGTGGCGGCCAGGGGCAGGCCGTGCACACCTGCATCGCCATCGTCGCTTACCCGCGCATCAGCAACCTCGATGAGTTCCAGCCGCTGCTGCAACTGCCTGGCGTGCGCGTGGTCTGGGCCCGCACGCCCGCACAGCTGAGCGATGCGGACTGGGTGATCCTGCCGGGCAGCAAGGCCACCGCTGCCGATCTGGCCTGGATGCGCCAGCAGGGGCTGGATGCGGCTGTTGCCCGCCATGCGCAGGCCGGCAAACGGGTGCTGGGTATTTGCGGCGGCCTGCAGATGCTGGGCGAGGCGCTGGTCGATCTGCATGGGGTGGATGGCAATGCCGCCGGTCTGGGCCTGCTGCCGCTGGTGACCTTGTTTGCGCAGCAAAAGAATGTGCAGCCTACGCGCCTGGAGCTGCCCGCTGTGCAGGCGCCCTGGCAGGGCCTGAGCGGCCTGGTGGTGGCAGGTTATGAAATCCACCACGGCCAGACCGAACTGCGCCACGATATGCAGGCCGGCGCAACCCAGCCGGCGCAAGAGCTGCTGCCTGGCTTGCTGTGGCAGGGCAGTGCGCCGCAGGTGCTGGGCACCTATGTGCATGGGCTGTTTGAGAACGCCGCCGTCATCCATGCGCTGTTTGGCCATGACGCACCCAGCCTGGACCAGGTGTTTGCGCGCATGGCCCAAGGCGTGGGTGAGTGGTTTGGGGACCGCTTGCCCTGAATGACCAACACCTTTGCCTGTAGGCCAAATATTGCAAGCACTGGTGGATTGGGCCGATAGGGGCGCGCCTGCCGCGCAGGCATGCTGTTCGTGTTGCTTCTCATCACCGATAAGGATGATCGCTATGAAAAACATGTTCCGTCAGACATTGCAAATGGCCGCGATGGCCCTCGCCCTGGGTACCGTAGGCTATGCCAGCGCCCAATCCGCACCGCCACCCCCACCACCCCCTGCCAAGCATGTGAAGCCCATGCCGCATGGCCCACACGCTGCCCACCACAAGCGTGGTGAAGCGCGTGGCGATGCCCGCACCAATGCCGATGTGGCCGAAGGCAGCTCCAGCGCCCGCGAAGCAGCTGCTGCGCGCCAGGCCGCACGCCAGGGCCAACTGACCGATCCAGGTTCCAGCTTCCGCGAAAACGCCACCGCACGCTGCGCGGTCTTCAAGACTGAAGAGGACCGCCGTGCCTGCGTAGGCCGCGTGGCCCAGGGCCAGGACAGCGGCTCGGTGCAAGGCGGTGGCATTTTGCGTGAGTACACCTATACGGTGCCCGCCAAGTAAGCTGACTGATCTCGTCCATCAACGCTCTGCCCAGCATTTGCTGCGCAGAGCGTTTTTTATTGGTTTGCGCGCTGGGGGCTGCAAACCTGTGCGGGCAGCGCGATACTGGCGGCTTGGCATATCGCCGTGCCCCGCCCCCTAGCTTGACCATGTCCGAATCTTCGTACTCTCCGCTCATTCCCCATATCGCTTCCATCGACGATGCCGCCTTCCGCCAGCAAGTGCAGCAGCTGCTGGACAACAAGACCAAGCCGCTGGGCTCGCTGGGCCTGCTCGAAGCGCTGGCTTTGCGCATCGCCTGCATCTTGGGTGACACCCAGCCGCGCCTGGCCAATCCCCAGATAGTGGTGTTTGCCGCCGACCATGGCCTGGTGGCGCAGGGCGTGTCAGCCTACCCGGCCGATGTGACCTGGCAGATGGTGGGCAATTTTCTGGCCGGTGGCGCGGCGGTGAGCGTGCTCTCGCGCCAGCATGGCGTGGCGCTGAATGTGGTGGATTGCGGCGTGGCCCGTGATTTTTCCCCCCAGGCCGATGCGCAGCCCCCGGGCGCCCCCCGCCTGTGGCTGCGCAAGATTGCGCCCGGCACCCAGGACAGCAGCCTGGGCCCCGCAATGACCATGGCGCAGTGCGAGGCAGCCATTGCCAATGGCCGCGCGCTGCTGCAGGCCTTGCCTGGCAATGCCTTGCTGCTGGGCGAGATGGGCATTGGCAATACCTCCAGCGCATCGCTGCTCTTGGCGCGGCTCTGCAATCTGGATGTGGAGACGGTGACCGGTGCGGGCACGGGCTTGAGTGGCGAGGGTGTGGCACGCAAGGCCGCGGTGCTGCGCCGGGTGCTGGCGCGCCATGCCGGTGTGCAGGAGCCGCTGGCCGTGCTGGCTGCGATGGGCGGGCTGGAAGTGGCAACCATGGTGGGCGCGGTGCTGCAGGCCGCGCTGGAGCGGCGTGTGATTGTGGTCGATGGCTTTATCACCAGCGCTGCGGTGCTGGTGGCCTCCCGCCTGCAGCCCGCGGTGCTGGAGCGCTGCGTCTATGCCCACCGCTCGGGTGAGCCGGGCCATAGCCATTTGCTGGCGGCCTTGCAGGCGCAGCCGCTGCTTGACTGGCAGCTGCGCCTGGGCGAGGGCTCGGGTGCGGCGCTGGCCTGGCCGCTGCTGGAATCGGCCTGCGCGATGCTGCGTGACATGGCCAGCTTTGCATCGGCGGGGGTCAGCAACCAGAGCAACGCCTGATGCCTGCTGCTGCGATCAGCGCAGCGTGCCTTGGGGTGGCGGTGTCTTGGGCGAGAAATCGCAATAGCTGCTGACCAGGCATTCCCAGCAGCGCGGCTTGCGCGCCTGGCAGACATAGCGGCCCAGCAGGATCAGCCAGTGGTGCGAATCGACGGCATAGTCGCCGGGTACGCGCTGCATCAGCTGCTTTTCCACTTCGAGCGGATTTTTACCGGGTGCCAGGCCGGTGCGGTTGCTGACGCGGAAGATATGGGTGTCCACCGCCATCGTCGGCTGGCCAAAGGCCACGTTCAGCACCACATTGGCGGTCTTGCGGCCCACGCCGGGCAGGGCTTCCAGTGCCTCGCGCGTGTCGGGCACTTTGCCATCATGGCGCTCCACCAGAATGCGGCAGGTCTCCATCAGGTGCTTGGCCTTGCTGCGGTACAGGCCGATGGTCTTGATATAGCCCTCCAGGCCTTCCAGCCCCAGCGCCAGGATGGCCTGTGGCGTGTTGGCGACCGGGAAGAGTTTGCGGGTGGCCTTGTTGACCCCCACATCGGTGGCTTGGGCCGACAGCAGCACGGCGGCGAGCAGCTCGAACACTGAGGTGTATTCCAGCTCGGTCTGGGGCGAAGGATTGGCCGCCTTCAAGGTGGCGAAGAAGGGTTGGATATCAGCGGTTTTCATCGTGTTTTTGTGCAGGCTCGGCTGCCATTATCTGGCAAGGCCTGAGCCTGGGTCCCCTGCATCAGGGCTGCTGCGGCACCTGCGGCACGCCCTGGCGAATGGCGGCCGAGAAATCCTCTCCCGGCCGCACTGCCTTGGCGCGGGCGTTGATATGCGCTGCCGCACGGATGGCCTCAAAGTCGTTCGGACGGGCGAGGGCGCCCAGGCTGTCCACATACTGGGGCAGGTAGCCGCTGGCCAGCAGGCGCCAGTCCATTGGCAGGCCGGGCACAATGCGGCGCACCATGTCGAACACGATGGTGGTGCAGTTGGCAAACAGCGTGTGGTAGAACTGCGGCGTCTCGACCAGCGCGTTGGCCTTGTCCACATAGGCGATGAACAGTGAGCGCATCGCAGCGCGCGGCATGGCGACGCTGTAGAGGTAGACCTCTTCTCCCCGGATATTGCTGCGTACGCGCAGGATATCGCGCTCATCGGCGGCCACCAGGCTTTGCTCGAACTGCTTGAAGAAGCCGCCCACGGCCGAGAACTGCTCGCCCTGTTCCTTGCGGATCTCCACCGAGAACGTCACATAGCGGCGCGGGTTCTTGCCGTCGTCAAAGCCGAAGGACACCAGGGTGTGGGCAATGGCCGGCCCCATCCAGTAGGAGGTGCTCATGTCCACCGACACGAGCTGGCGCAGGTCGTAGTTGCGGTCTTCCCAGCGCGCCGTGGCCTTGCTGGGGGTCTGCCAGTCAAAATTGCGCACATTGTGCAGCTGCACCAGATCACCCTGGACGGTGCCCGACAGCTGCTGGGCCACATCGGGCGCCCATTTGCGCGTGTTGGAAGGCTGGATGCTGGCCCACCAGGCCAGGATGGCGGCAAACAGCAGCCCATAGATCAGCAGGCCCTTGGGCATGCGCTGCTGCCACAGCAGGTAGATGCAGTACAGGCCCACCCCCACCCATACTCCTAGCAGCAGCCCCCGGGCCGAGCCCGATTTGACCGACTGCGCCAGCTGAAACCACAGCGCGCCACAGGCCCAGACCACGCCCAGCAGCATGAGCAACGAGGCCAGCAATTTGACCAAAACAATGAAGAAAGCGGCGATGCGCATGTTGTCAGAATCCTTTAGGGCGCAAGCATAGTCGATAGGCAAAGGCATTTGGAGGGTCTCTGGCGATGCCAGAGCGACGCATGGGGCCGGTAAAAAGTAGCAAAATGCCAGAGCGGCCCGTCGATCGACCGGGCTGCTCTTTTTTGATTTGAGAGAACACTCCATGACACTGCGCTTTGCCTCCCGCCTCGACAATGTCGAGACGTCCGCCATCCGTGAACTGTTCAAGCTGCTGGGCAAGCCCGGCATCATCAGTTTTGCCGGGGGCTTTCCGGATGCAGCCATGTTTGATGTGGAAGGGGTGCGCGAGGCCGCCAACGCAGCGCTGACCGAGGAGCCAGGTGCCGCCTTGCAGTACGGAGCCACAGAGGGCTACCAGCCGTTTCGCGAGCAGATCGTCGGCCTGATGGCGGCCAAGGGCGTGCAGTCGCTGACGCCCGATCAGCTGATCGTCACCACCGGCAGCCAGCAGGCGCTGGATCTGCTGGGCAAGACGATGATCTCGCCTGGCGACAAGGTGATCGTTGAAGGCCCGACCTTCCTGGCCACGATCCAGTGCTTCCGCCTCTACGGCGCCGAAGTCATCAGCGCTCCTACCGATGAGAACGGCGTCATCCCCGAGGCGCTGGAGCAGCTGATAGCCGAACACCAGCCCAAGCTGGTCTACTTGATCCCGACCTTTGGCAACCCCAGCGGTGTGCTGCTGAGCCTGGAGCGCCGCCGCCAGATTCTCGAGATGGCTGTGCGCCACCAGACCCTGGTCGTCGAGGACGATCCCTATGGCGACCTGTACTTTGACGCACCGCCACCGCCCAGCCTGCTGGCGCTGTCGGACAGCGTACCCGGCAGCCGTGACTACCTGGCCCACTGCGGCAGCATGAGCAAGGTGCTCAGCCCCGGCCTGCGCCTGGGCTGGCTGATTGCGCCGGCCGAGCTGCTGGGCAAGTGCGTCATGTGCAAGCAGTTCAGCGATGCCCACACCAGCACCTTCAGCCAGGCCACCGCCGCCCAGTACCTGAAGGCCGGCCGCATGCCCGCCACTTTGGACCGCGTGCGCACCACCTACGCGGCGCGCAGCAAGGCCATGGGCGACGGCCTGCGCAGCCAGCTGGGCGATGCGGTGCGCTTTGTGCAGCCCCAGGGCGGCATGTTCATCTGGGTGCAGCTGACGGGCGCCCGGGGCCAGGAGAAGGATGGCAATGCGCTGGCCAAGCGCGCCATCGAGCAGGGGGTGGCCTTTGTGCCGGGCACGCCATTCTTTGCCCAGAACCCCGATGCCTCGACCCTGCGGCTGTCGTTTGCCACCGCTGATATTGCGCGTATTGAAGAGGGCATTGCCCGCCTGGCCAAGGCGCTGTAAACCCGCCTAGCCACTTCGGACGCCGGCATGTGCGCTGTCACATGCCGGCGTTATTCTTTCACTCGCCCGCCCCGTTTTTAGCCAGGAGCCGCCATGTCCACCCTCGAACCCCTGCAGCAGCGCCTTGAAGCCTTGGAGATCAAGGCAGCCTATGCCGATGACCTGCTCGAAGAACTCAACCTGACGATCTACAAGCAACAGCAGCAGATCGACCGCCTGCTGCACCTGGTCAAGGACCTGCAGCAGCGCATGCCCGAGACTGGAGGTGTTGCGCCAGGTGCACGCGACGAGTTGCCGCCGCACTACTGAGCGGCGGTATCTGCACTGGGAAGCACACAATTTGCTTCAAATCAGCGCAGAAACAGGGCAAAGAAGGTATTAGGGTTTGCACCTATTTGGTGCGAGAATGTTGGCTTGAATTTTGCAGTGTTCATCGCAGGCGTCGCAGCCTGCACTAGGGATGCTCTGCAAAACCCTCGCCAAGCGGGATGGACGCGGATCGGGATGAGACGCTAGGCGTCTTTTGCAGTCAATAGCTGTAGCTATTGACAAGGAAGACAACGCAGTGGATCGCCCGAGACCGCGTTCAGACCACGGCAGGGAGTTTTGCAGAGGGTCCCTAGGCGTGTGCTGCAGCGCAGTTTGTCCACCATCTCTGCACCAACACCATGTCCATCGACGTCAGCAACATCACCCACAGCATCCAGCTGGCTGTGGCTCCCGTTTTCTTTCTCACCGGCGTGGCGGGCATGATCGGCGCCGTTGCCGGCCGGCTGGCGCGCATCATCGACCGGGGCCGCGTGCTGGAAGACCGCATGATGGCGTCCAAGGACGAGGAGTATGTACAGCGCTCCTTGCTGGAGCTGAGCTTTCTGCGCCGGCGCGGGCGCCTGGCCAACCTCTGCATTGGTCTGCTGACCCTGTGCGGCGCGCTGATTGCGCTGACCATCATCCTGCTCTTCGTCGGCCAGACCACCAAGAGCGAGTTTGACGCCAACAGCTGGTCGCTGGCGGCCATGTTCAGCTTTGGCATGGGGGTGGTCAGCTTTGTCTCGGCGCTGTGCTGCTTCATGGTCGAGACCATGATGGCCACGCAGCTGTTGAACTTCCACCCGCTGCGCCAACCGGGCACGATTCCCTGTATGGCAACTGCCCAGGCTTCAGCCACTGCGCCCGGTGCGGCGCCACGCAAAGTGGTTGCAGAGCCCGGCCGGCAAGACGGCTTTATGCCCCAGGTCTGAGCCCCAGCCGCTGCAGTAGCGGCTGGCCAACCCGTTTGTTTACAGCGCGAAGATATCGTTCCTGGCCGCGCTGCCGGGGGTGATGGCCTTGAAGCGCCATACCAGCACGACGGCGAGCACCGCCAGCTGCAGCAGCATGCCCACCCAGGCCAGCCAGCCCAGGGCCGGTGCATGCGCAAAGTTGGACGACAGGCGCGGGTCAAAGGCGCCAAACAGCGGCTCGAACAGCGGCGCCAGGCCCAGCGACCAGGCCATGGCTGGCAACAGGGCGCTGAGCACAAAGACCACCAGCAAGGTCATGCCCAGCGGCGAGCGGCTGCTCTTGCGCAACGAGAATACCAGGTAGATACCGCAGTCACGCAGCACATGCAGCAGCACCATGAAGGCCAGCGGGCCCAGTTGGCTGCGGTTGGACAGCGGGTCGGCATTCCACAGCAGATAGGCCGGCAGCAGCACCGCAAAGGCCATGCACCAGCTGATGGGCCACAGCGGCATGTTCTGCCAAAAGCGCCGCCACTGGCCGTGCCTTGCGCTGTAGAGCAGGGCGCGCCAGCGCTGCGCGACCTGGCTCTCCAGCGCCGCAGCGTAGTAGGTTGCCAGGGCGAACAGCATCATCGCGGTCAGCGCCCGGCCGGTGCCGGTGGGCACCAGGCCCACCAGCAGCAAACAGCCAGCGGCATTGCCCAGTGCCCAGGCCCACGGTGTGGTCGGCACCGACAGCTGCATCGACATCGCCCGCCACAGTGCCAGCAGGCCCAGCAACAGGCCCGCAACGGCAAAGACCAGTAGCAGACTGCCCGAGTTCAGCGGCAGGCCCCACCAGGCGCCCCCGCCGCTGCCGCCCAACAGGCTGTCAAGTCCCACGACCACGCTGCTGACCAGTTGCAGCAGCATGAACACCAGCACCACCAGCACCCAGACATTGCGGCTGGTGGCGGGTTTGTTGGGATCCATGCTGTAGAGGCGGCTGGCCATCATCGCGCAGTGCAGCGCGCAGGCGCCCAAGATGCTGAGCACCAGCACCAGGATGGTGTCGGCCAGCTCACCGAGCCAGAAGCCGCAGAGCAGGGCCGCTGCGCTGCACAGCAGGGCGCCATACCAGGCATAGCTGGGGCCGCCCAGCAGCTTGCCCCAGGCCATGCGCCAGGGGCCCATGGCGCTCATGCGCTGCTGGTCCCAGGTGCGCTCGTTGAGCTCATCGTTGATGCTGGACAGCGCCGTGAAGGTGCCCACGCAGGCGGCCAGCAGGCCCACCAGGGTGAGGGCGCCCTTGTGCAGGTAGAGCAGGGGCTGCTTGCCCTCGATGACAAACACGCAGATGGCCAGCATCAGCAAGATGGCGGGCATCAGCACCAAACGCGCAGGGCTCAGCTCCAGGCTGAGCTGGCGGCGAAATTCCGGGTTCATGGCCACTCCTTGGCAAACAGCGCTTGGGGATCAGCGGGTGCTTCCAGGCTTTGCTGGTAGCGCTCCTGCAGGCTGGTGCGGGCCTCCTGGTAGCCCAGCACCTGCGCGCCATGGGCCACCAGCTGCTGCAGCAGCTGCACGCGGGCAGCAGTGTCTTGCGCAGGCATGCCAATCCACAGAATGTGGCTGGCGCTGCCCTCTCGGCCGGCGCGCATCTCGACCAGGCGGTAGCCGGCCAGTGCCTGCTCGGGCTGGGCCAGCGGCACGGCCAGCTCCAGCTGCATCACCAGTTCGGACGGCAGGGCGCCGCCGCCGCCCGCACCGGCCACGGCATTCAAGGGGCCGTGGCTGGTGATGCGGCCTTCGCGGATCGACAGGATATGGCTGCAGTACTCGTCCAGCTCACTCAGGATGTGGCTGGAGACGACCAGCGTCATGCCCTGGGCCTGCAGCTGGCGGAACAGGGTCGAGAGGCTGCTGCGTGCTTCCGGGTCCAGCCCGCTGGCCGGCTCATCGAGCAGCAGCACCTGGGGCTGGTGGATGATGGCCTGGCCAATGGCGACCCGCTGGCGCTGGCCGCGCGAGAGGTTGCGCGTGGCATGGCCGAGCTTGCTGCTTAGCGCGAGTTGCTCGGCCACGGTGTGCACGCGCGCCGTGGCTTCCTTGCGGCTCAGGCCCTGGCTCTCGGCCGCGTACTGCAGGCACTGGGCCACGCTCAGGGTCTCGTAGAGCCCGAAGAAATCCGACAGATAGCCCATGTACTGGTGGGCGCGGCGGAGCTCTTGCTGCACATCGATGCCCGCGACCCGGGTGCTGCCGCTCAGCGGCGCCTCCAGCCCGGTAATGCAGCGCAGCAAGGTGGATTTGCCGGCGCCATTGGGGCCCACCAGGGCGGTGACCGTGCCCGCCTCGATCTGCAGGCTGACGCCATGCAGCGCGCGGTGGCCGGGGTAGTCGACGATGAGATCCTGCACCTCAATCATGCTGTGCTCTTTCTAATGAAAACCATGGATACCTCCCTCTGCGGCAGCGCCCAAGCTCGTTACCTGGCACCGCCTCTGCTCGCATCATAGGCGCACAGGCCTGCGCTGTGCTGACAACGCCATGGCAGAAATGCTCATGCGGCGGGCGTCAGCACACGGCTGGCTGCGCGCATGACGCAATCGGTCAGCCGGGCCAGGCTGGCCTGCGCGCTGCGCGGCAGCGCCCAGTACAGTGGCAGGTCCAGCGGTGTATCGGGCACCAGCGGCACCAGGCTGCCACGCGCCAGTTGCTCGGCAATCAGCACCGTGGGGTGCATGCCCCAGCCCATGCCGATCTCGCAGGCCCGCACATAGCCCTGGTTGGACGGCAGAAAATGCCGGGGCCCGCTGCCTCTTGGGGCCATGCCCTGGGCTTGCAGCCACTGGTCCTGCAGCCGGTCCTTGCGGTCAAAGGTCATGATGGGCGCCTGGGCCAGGGTCTGGGTACTGACGCCGTCTGCAAAGTAGCGCGCCATGAAGCCGGGGCTGGCTGCGGCCACATAGCGCATCGTGCCCAACGGCCAGCTGTTGCAGCCGGGGATCTGGCCACTGGTGCCGGTCACGGCGCCCAGCACCGCCCCTTCGCGCAGCGCCTGGGCGGTGTGGTCCTGGTCATCGACGCGCAGGTCCAGCAGCTCATTGCCGCTGGCGGTGAACTCGGCCATCGCCTCCATGAACCAGGTGGAGAGCGAATCGGCATTCACCGCCAGCTTGATCGTGGGTGCCACCGGTGCATCAGGCAGCAGGTCGGGGTTGCTGCGGCGCAGGGCGTTTTCCAGCAAAGCCACCTGCTCCAGATGCAGGCACAGGCGCTGGCCGGCCTCGGTGCCGGTGCAGGGGTTGCCGCGCTGCACCAGCACCTGGCCCGTGCGCTCTTCCAGCTGCTTGATGCGCTGCGACACCGCCGATGGGGTGACATGGAGTTTCTTGGCGGCGCGCTCAAAGCTGCCTTCGCGCACCACCGCCGCCAGCGCGGCCAGTCCCAGGTAGTCCAGCATTTAGTTTTGCTTCATTTGACTAAGATTGTTTAATTTTACTTATTTATTGGTGCGCCGCACAATAGCTGCCATGTGGACAACAAGCATGACTTCTACCTGGCTGGCCGGTTTTACGGTCTGCCTTTCCCTGATCGTCTCGATCGGCGCGCAAAACCTGTATGTGCTGCGCCAGGCCGTGAGCGGCGAGCATGTGCGCGCCTGCGTCGCCTGGTGTGTGTTCAGCGATGCACTGCTGATCGGCATCGGCGTGGCCGGCATGGCCCAGGTGCTGGGAGATTCGCCCACCCTGGCCTACTACCTGACCTTGGGCGGCGCGCTGTTTTTGCTGGCCTATGGCCTGATGGCGCTGTGGCGCGCTGCGATGCCCGCTGGCGCAGCGCCCGCTGCCGATGCTGACGGGGATGCGCCCGCCACCTCAGCCCGGCGCGGCCTGTGGCGCGTGCTGGGGGCGCTGGTCGTCATCACCTTGTTCAACCCCCATGTGTACCTGGATACCGTCGTGCTGGTCGGCTCGATCGGTGCGCGCCAGGATGGCAGCCTGAAATGGATCTTTGTGCTGGGCGCGGCCTGTGCCAGCCTGGCCTGGTTTGTGATGCTGGCCAGCGCCGGCCGGCGCCTGCAAACCCTGTTTGCCAAGCCCCAGGCCTGGCGCGTGATGGACGGCTTTACCGGCGTGATGATGCTGGCCCTGGCCTGGTGGGTCTACAGCGGGCTGGAGAACATAGGCGCTGCCTGATGCCTGCGATGGCTGACGGTGCCCAAGGTCTTGTACACCCCGTGCATGCCAGCGCTTGCTCTACAATATTTGTAGCTGCGCGCTACGCATAACGAATAACCAAAGCCGAGCCATACCGCTGCAAGCCGTGCTGCCAAGCACTTGAATTTGCAGCGTTTCCCTCATGTACCAAGGGTAGGCAAGCAGGCAATCCGCTTGTAGCCCCGGCCTTTTATTTGGAAATACCGTAGTGAACCCCTCTTTTCGCACCTCTGCATCCGTTCTTGCTTTGACCATTGCCGGTCTGGTTCTGCCAGGCCTGGCCCATGCCAAGCGCCTGGGTGGCGGTGTCAAGCGCCCAGCAGCTACGCAGAAGGCAGCACCAGCGCCGGCTGCCAAGCCTGCCACGCCAGCCGCTGCTGCACCTGCCGCCGCTCCAGCAGCGGGCGCAGCCCCTGCCGCAGCAGCACCGGCTGCCGCGGCACCGGCCGCCGGCGGCTCCGGCATGATGGGCACCATGGGCGCAGCCGCCGTGGGCGCCGTTGCTGGCACGATGGCCGGCAGTGCCATGGCAGGCGCCATGGGTGGTGACAAGGGCAAGGAAGAAGCTGCCGCCAAGGAAGCAGAAGCCAAGAAGGCAGAAGCTGAAGCCGCTGCGCTGCAAAAGCAGGCCGATGAAGCCAAGGCCAAGGCTGACGCAGCCCGCTCCGCCGTCAAGTAAAGCATCGCCTCAATGGCCTGAACCCACCCGCAGCTGCTTGCAGCCTGCGGGTTTTTTTATGGGCGCTGTGGCAGGCCTGCGGCCTGCCCGTTGGCCAGCAGGCTGGCGCGCAGCGGGCGCAGCAAGTCGCCCAGGCCGTTGTGGTCGATCTCGTGCATCAGTGCCAGCAGCCGGCCCAGATCGCCTTTGGGAAAGCCTTCACGGGCAAACCAGTTGAGGTAGTTGCCAGGCAGGTCGGCAATGGCGCGGCCCTGGTACTTGCCAAAAGGCATGGGTGTGGTGAGAAGCCGCAGCAGCTGATCGGGGTCAAACGGGGTAGACATGGGCGCAAGCATAGCCTGCGCTTCAAGCCCGCAGACTGTAGCGAGCGAACATAAAGATCAAATTCCTTATAACCAAATCTCTTTATTTTCTTTGAGTGATATGCCAAATAAGGCTAGACTTGCACCATCTTGGTTCAGTCCCATCAAGAGAAATCCAAGTAGTTGCCGGGGCTGGTCTTTCACATTTGTCAAAAACACCATGTTCAAAAAAACGCTTTCCGTTCTTGCTATTGCGGCCCTGGCCGTGTCTGCCCATGCGGCGGATGTAGTGCTGAAAGTGGCGGCCTCGCCGGTGCCACATGCCGAGATTCTCAATTTCATCAAGCCCAAGCTGAAGGCCGAAGGTGTGGATCTGCAAGTGCGCGAGTTCAGCGACTACATCCAGCCCAATGCGGCCGTGGAAGACAAGCAGCTCGATGCCAACTTCTTCCAGCACCAACCTTACCTGGACAGCTACAACAAGGACCGCAAGAGCTCGCTGGTGCAAGTGCCCAATGGCAAGGTGCATGTGGAGCCCTTTGGCGCCTACTCCAGCAAGATCAAGAACATCAAAGACTTGAAGGACGGCGCCACCGTGGCCATCCCCAATGACCCTTCCAACGGTGGCCGCGCCTTGCTGCTGCTGCAAAAGAACGGTCTGATCGAGCTCAAGGACGCGTCCAAGCTGACCTCCACCCCGCTGGATATCGCCAAGAACCCCAAGAAGCTGAAGTTCAAGGAACTCGAAGCACCTTTGCTGCCGCGCGCGCTGGGTGATGTCGACCTGGCCCTGATCAACACCAACTACGCGATCGAAGCCAAGCTCAACCCCACCAAGGATGCGCTGTTCATCGAAGGTGCCGATTCGCCCTACACCAACATCATTGCTGCCCGCGCTGACCGTGCCAATGACGAGGCGATTGCCAAGCTGACCCGCGCGCTGCATGGCGACGATGTGAAGAAATTCATTCTGGAAAAGTACAAGGGCGCCGTGGTTCCCGCGTTCTGACCGGCCAGCAAGCTGCCCTAGCAGGGCCTAGCAGGGCCTAGCAGCATCCCGCACATTTTGTTGACGGGTATTTACAAAAGGCACTCCCACCGAGTGCCTTTTGTTGTTTTTGACGCTGTAACATGCAGGATCGGCCCGGATGGCGCACACTGCCCCCGGCCACTCAAGAATTCGCGACCTCCCCCCATCCATGTCCAAACTCATCGTGCACGGCGGCACCCCATTGCAGGGCCGCATCATCCCCTCGTCCAACAAGAATGCCGTTTTGCCTGTGCTGTGCGCCACGTTGTTGACGGCGCAGCCTCTGGTGCTCCATGGCGTTCCGGACATCACCGATGTGCGCAAGATCCTGGACATCTTCGGCAAGCTGGGCTCCAGCGTGCAGATGGACTACGCCAGCGGCGTGCTCAAGCTGCACCACCGGGATACCCACTTTGATGCCTGCAAGCACCACCTGCCCGAGGAAATGCGCTCCTCCATCATGCTGGTGCCGCCGCTGCTGGCCCGCTTTGGCGTGGCGCGGCTGGAGGACAACGTCAAGGGCTGCACCCTGGGCGTGCGCGAGATCGACCCGCATATCGAGGTGTTTCGCCGCTTTGGCGGCCGGGTGGAGCATGGTGAGGGTTCGCTGATTGTGCGCTGCGATGGCCCGCTGCAGGCCACCCAGCACTGGTTGGACTATGCCTCGGTCACCACCACCGAGAACTTTGTGCTGTGCGCCGCTACCGGCAAGGGCAGCTCGGTGCTGACCAATGCCGCCTGCGAGCCGCATGTGCAGGAGTTCTGCCGCTTTATGGTGATGCTGGGCGCCAGGATCGAGGGCATCGGCACCTCGCGCCTGACGGTGCATGGCGTCGAGCAGCTGGGCGGCGGCGAGTTCCATTTCGAGGAAGACTTCCACGAGATCACCACCTTCCTGGCGCTGGGCGCGATCACCGGCGGCGATGTGCAGGTGCGCAACCGCACGCCCGACAATTTCCCGCTGATCGACCGCACCTTTGCCAAGTTTGGCGTGCAGATCGAGCACAAGGACGGCTGGTCACGCGCCATCCGCAAGGGCCCGCTCAAGGTCGAGACGCCGTTTACCCGCAATGTGCTGACCAAGGTCGAGGCTGCTCCCTGGCCTTATTTCCCGGTCGATCTGCTGCCGATCTTCATCGCGCTGGGCGTGCGCGCCGAAGGCAATGCGATGTTCTGGAACAAGGTCTATGACGGCGCGCTGGGCTGGACGGGCGAGCTGTCCAAGTTCGGCGCCCATGTGTTCTCGTCCGATCCGCACCGCATCGTCACCCTCGGCGGCAACCCGCTGAGCCCTGCTGTGGTGGAGAGCCCCTACATCATCCGCGTGGCGATTGCCTTGTTCATGGTGGCCGCCAGCATCGAGGGCCGCTCCGAGATCCGCAATGCCGCGCCCATCAAGCGCGCACACCCCCGCTTTGTAGAGAACCTGCAGAGCCTGGGCGCCAAGGTGGAGTGGGCGGGCGAGAACTAAGCGCTCTGCCATACGCCCCAAAAAAAGCGCTTGCCGTCTATGCGGCAGGCGCTTTTTGCATGGCGGGTGGGAGCTGCAATCAGGCGACGGCCTGGCCTTCCGGCTTGGGTGCGGCTGCCTGCGGCGGTGCAGAGGGCTTGGCCGTCAGCGCGCTGCCCATTGCGGCCACCATGATCAGGCCGATGGCAGACCACTGGGTGGCGGTCAGCAGCTCGCCCAGCACCAGCATGCCGGCAATGGCAGCAATGGCCGGCTCGGTTGCGAGCATGGTGGAGAAGGCGCCCGAGCTCAGGCGTTTGAGCGCGAACATCTCCAAGGTATAGGGAATGGCGCTGGAGACAGCGGCCACTGCCAGCCCATAGAGAAGGATAGAGGGCTGCAGCAGCTTGGTGCCCGCCTCGGCAATGCCAAAAGGCACCACCACGATGGCGGCGGTCAGCAGCGCCAGCGACACCACCATGCCGCCATGCATATGGCCAGCACGTTTGCCCAGCACGATATAGCCGGCCCAGCAGGCGGAGGCCATGACGGCATAGCACAGGCCCACCGGGTCGAGCGCGGCGGTCTGCACGCCAAACATCGGCAGCACCAGCAGCAAAAACAAGCCCAGCGCAGCCAGCCCCAGCCAGACCAGGTCCAGCACGCGGCGCGAGGTCCAGACCGCCACCGACAGCGGGCCGACAAACTCGATGGCCACCGTCACGCCAAAGGGCAGGCGCTTGATGGCCATGTAGAACAGCAGGTTCATGAGCCCCAGCACCACGCCAAAGATCGCAATCTGTCCCAGGTTGGCCTTGGTGGGCCCGAAGCGCCAGGGGCGCCAGATGAGCAGCAGCAGCAACGCGGAAAAGCCCACGCGCAAGGCGGTGGTGCCCTGGGCGCCGACGACCGGAAACAGGTGTTTGGCAAAGCTGGTACCCAGGCACAGCGCACTGACCGAGCCCAATACCGCCAACGAAGGCAGCAGGCGCTGCCAGAGAGAATCTTGCATGGCCGAGATAATATTGCAGCTGAGCGAAGTAAATTGCTCGAAAACTCGGTGCCAAATGCAAGTTTCGCTCTTGCGCTGCGCTTCTCCTCCAGGCCCTTGCGATGAATGTTGAACTCGATGCCTTCGACCTGGCCATTCTGGCCATCCTGCAGCGCGACAATCTGCGGCCCCAGCGCGAGGTGGCCGAGCAGGTGAACCTGTCGCCCGCTGCGGTGCAGCGCCGCCAACACTGCCTTGCTCAACCCGGAGGCCGTAGGCCGGCCGCTCACCATCTTTATCGAGGTGCAACTGGTCAATGAACTGGATGCGCTGACCCTGGGCTTTCGCGCCCGGGTGGCGGCCGAGCCCGCCGTGCAGCAGTGCTATATGGTCACCGGCCAGACCGATTACCTGTTGGTGGTGACGGCCCGCGACATGCAGGAGTACCAGGCCATCACCCAGCGGCTGTTTGATGGCGACCAGAATATCCAGCGCTTCAACACCTCGATTGCGCTGGCCACGCTCAAGCGCAGCCTGCATTTGCCGCTGCCTGCGCGCTGAATCGACTGGTTGGGGGGAGCAGGGTGGGGCGTGATGAGTGCCGTTAATGCGCCACCGCTTGCACCGGCAGGAACTGCAGCAGGCTGCCGCCAGCCAGACCCTGCACATAGCCAATGACCGCGCGCCGGTACTTCTCGGACACGACATCGGCCATCAGGTCATTGCGCGCAATCATCTTGCCAAATTCGCGCTCAAAGCTCAGGTTGCGTTCGTTGGCATTGAGCTCGTTGCTCAGCAGCATGGCTTGGCCATTGCCCAGCCTGCGGTGGGTAAGCATCCAGTTGGCAATCTCCAGATTGCGTGAGGCGTTGTAGACGGCCTGGGCATCGAGCCCATGGATCAAATAGAAGGTGGTGCGGCCGCCATAGGCGGTGATAAGCATGTCGGCCGTGGCCCAGGTGAAGGCAGCGACCCGGTCGCCGGCAAATTCGGGCGCCAGGGCCATGCTCATGCCGGCAATGTCGCGCTGATCCAACAGATCCGGCCAGGGTTGCTGGTTTTCTATCGCCTCGCGCACGGCCTTCATGGCCGCTTCGCGGTTGTCAAAACCGCCCTTGCGCCACTCCTGCGGATTGCGGCGGTAGAGCTTGTCCATCAACACATACAGGCTTTGCAGATTGGCGCGCATGCTCAAGGTAGCCATGCGGTTCACATCGGACTGGCCCCATTCCTGGGCCTGCATATCGCGTTCGGGGACTTTGCCACGGGTGGGAGGGGTGCTGGAGCAGCCCCCTTGCAGCAATAACGCAGCCAGGCAGGCGGACATTCCAACAGATCGGGCGTAGCGATAGGGCATATCTAATCGTCAAGGTCTGCTATCGTTTTGATTATGGCAAGCCTGTTGGCGACTGGATTGCGGGAAGACCAGCAGATTGCATCAGAATGTGGGAAAATGACAGTCGTTTTAGATTTCATCCACTGGTAAGAGCGAGAAAGGCAAGATCGGTTATGACACCGCGAACTACAACCACTTGGGGTTTGACTGGCCAATAAGGCCGGTGGTTCGCGCCTGTACGACGATTTCGTCTCCTCACACCAAAGCGCGGACAAGCTCCGCGCTTTTTGCTTTTCTGGGCAGCGCGGCTCTGTACAGCACGATTATTTAGGATTTCTCATGGTTCAAATTACGCTTCCCGATGGCTCCAAGCGCGACTATCCGGGCCCCGTGTCGGTGGCCGATGTCGCTGCATCGATTGGCGCCGGCCTGGCCAAGGCTGCGCTGGCTGGCAAGGTGGGTCTGGGCGACAACGCCAAGGTGGTGGACACCAGCTTTGTCATCGACCGCGACATGCCGCTGTCCATCGTGACGGCCAAGGACGCTGACGGCCTGGAAGTGATCCGCCACTCCACCGCCCACTTGCTGGCCTACGCCGTCAAGGAGCTGTTCCCGGAAGCCCAGGTCACCATCGGCCCGGTGATCGACAACGGCTTCTACTACGACTTCGCCTACAAGCGCCCTTTCACGCCCGAAGACCTGGTGGCGATCGAAAAGCGCATGGCCGAGCTGGCCAGCAAGGACGAGCCCGTGGTGCGCCGCGTGCTGCCGCGCGACGAAGCCGTGGCCTACTTCAAGGGCCTGGGTGAGAACTACAAGGCCGAGATCATCGCCTCCATCCCCAGCAATGAAGATGTGAGCCTGTACCGCGAAGGCGCGTTTGAAGACCTGTGCCGTGGCCCCCACGTGCCCAGCACCGGCAAGCTCAAGCACTTCAAGCTGATGAAGGTGGCGGGCGCCTACTGGCGTGGCGACCACAACAACGAGATGCTGCAACGCATCTACGGCACGGCCTGGGCCAGCAAGGACGATCTGCAGCAGTACCTGACGATGCTGGAAGAGGCCGAAAAGCGCGACCACCGCAAGCTGGGCCGCGAACTCGACCTGTTCCACATCGACGAGCACTCGCCCGGCACCGTGTTCTGGCACCCCAAGGGCTGGTCGATCTGGCAAGAGGTGGAGCAGTACATGCGCAAGGTGTACCGCGACAATGGCTACCAGGAGGTGAAGGGCCCGCAGATTCTGGACAAGACCTTGTGGGAGAAGACCGGTCACTGGGACAAGTACCGCGAGAACATGTTCACGACCGAGTCGGAAAAGCGCGAGTACGCACTCAAGCCGATGAACTGCCCCGGCCACATCCTCATCTACAAGCAAGGCATCAAGAGCTACCGCGATCTGCCGCTGCGCTTTGGTGAGTTCGGCGCCTGCCACCGCAATGAGCCCACCGGTTCGCTGCACGGCATCATGCGCGTGCGTGCCTTCACGCAGGATGATGGCCACATCTTCTGCCTGCCCGAACAGATCCAGGCCGAAGTGACCGCGTTCACCGCGCTGCTGCAAAAGGTCTATGCCGACTTTGGCTTCACCAACATCCTCTACCGCCTGTCGACCCGCCCTGAAAAGCGCATCGGTACCGACGAGAGCTGGGACGCGGCCGAAGCGGCACTGGCCGAAGGCCTGCGTGCCTCGGGTTGCGAGTTCGAATACCTGCCGGGTGAGGGCGCGTTCTACGGCCCCAAGATCGAGTACACCCTGAAGGACGCACTGGGCCGTGAATGGCAGTGCGGCACCATCCAGGTCGACCCGAACCTGCCCGAGCGTCTCGATGCCGAGTTCGTCGGCGAAGACGGCGAGCGCCACCGCCCGATCATGCTGCACCGCGCGATCGTGGGCTCGCTCGAACGCTTCATCGGCATCCTGATCGAGCAGCATGCTGGCGCGCTGCCTGCCTGGCTGGCCCCCACGCAAGTGGCCGTGCTCAACATCACCGACGCGCAAGGCGCCTACGTGCAGGAAGTGGCCGACAAACTGCGTAAGGCCTTGCCGTTCCAAGGGCTGCGTGTGGTTACCGATCTGCGCAACGAGAAGATTACGTATAAAATACGGGAGCATTCGTTGCAAAAGCTGCCCTATATTCTTGTCGCCGGCGACAAGGAAAAGGCAGCCGGAGCCGTAGCAGTGCGCGCCCGGGGCGGTAAAGACCTCGGTGTGATGTCCGTAGATGCATTCGTCGAACTGATTGCCCAGGACATCGCCGCTAAAGCGTAACAAGCCTAACCAGGCACTGAAAAGCTTTGGACAGCGTGGACTGCATAAATAGCAGCTACGCTGTCGTAGCTTTTAATTTTTTAGGGTGAAAGCCATAGCTACTGAATTCCGTGATCGCCGCCACCGCGAAGAACGCAAACACCGCCTGAATCGTGAGATTCAGGCACCAGAAGTGCGTCTGTCCGGTCCTGATAATGAACCCCTGGGCATCGTGCCGCTGATGGAAGCGCTGCGCATGGCCGGAGAGCTGGATGTTGACCTGGTCGAGATCGTCGCCACGGCCACGCCTCCGGTTTGCCGCCTGATGGACTACGGCAAGTTCAAGTATCTGGAGCAGAAGAAGGCGGCCGAGGCCAAGGCCAAGCAAACCGTCATCGAAATCAAGGAAATCAAGTTCCGTCCCGGTACTGATGATGGCGACTACAACGTCAAGATGCGCAACATCAGGCGCTTCCTGGCTGAAGGCGACAAGGTCAAGGTGACCCTGCGCTTCCGTGGTCGTGAAATCACCCACCAGAACCTGGGCATGGACCTGCTCAACCGCATCCGCGACGAGCTGGCCGACCTGATCCAGGTCGAGCAGTTCCCCAAGCTCGAAGGCCGCCAGATGATCATGATGATCGCTCCGGCGCGCAAGAAGCCCGGTGGCGCTGCTGCTGGCAAGCCGGTGGAGGGTAATTCCTCCCCAGTAGCCACAGCTTAAAGAAGCGGTTAGAATACCGGATTACCGACAAGCGGCTTAGGCCGCTTTCGGTTTTTAGCAGAGCGGCGTCAGTGCTTGCCTGAGTCTGGGGTTTCGGCCCTGGTGCCTCAGTTCGGTGCAGTCAAAACTCTGCGCATTGATAGAGTAGATCTGATCTAGGTCTGTCACAAAAGTGGCTCGGGGCCAAAACAAGTTCCGTCATGGCGATGGAACGCCTCACGAGCACAAACATAAGGAGCATTCACATGCCCAAAATGAAGACCAAAAGCAGCGCGAAGAAGCGTTTTCGCGTTCGTCCAGGTGGCACCGTCAAGCGCGGTCAAGCCTTCAAGCGTCACATCTTGACCAAGAAGACCACCAAGAACAAGCGCCATCTGCGTGGTGCAACCGCTGTGCATGAGACCAACATGGGTCACATGGCACAAATGTTGCCCGGCATGGGCCTGTAATTCATTGACGAACTAGGAGAAAACACATGCCTCGCGTCAAACGTGGTGTAACGGCACGCGCCCGTCACAAAAAAGTTCTGGCCCTCGCTAAGGGTTTCCGTGGTCGCCGTGGTAACGTCTTCCGCGTTGCTAAGCAAGCGGTAATGAAGGCAGGCCAGTACGCCTACCGTGACCGTCGTACCAAGAAGCGCGTGTTCCGCCAACTGTGGATCGCCCGTATCAACGCCGCTTCCCGTGAACTGGGCCTGACCTACAGCCAGTTCGCCAACGGCCTGAAGAAGGCTGCCATTGAAATCGACCGCAAGATGCTGGCCGATATCGCCGTGCACGACAAGGCTGCTTTTGCAGCTATCGTCGACCAAGTCAAGGCCAAGCTGGCTGCCTAAGGTCACGATCGGTAGTTACTGTTGATTTAGTAGCTGCTGGTGCACACACAGCAAGGGCTAGGGCTTGAAAAGGCGCTAGCCCTTGTTTTTTTATCGCCAGGCTGCTTTTGGCGGCCCGGCACCTAAGTCGATAAGAGTCGATATGAACGAGTTGGATTCTCTGGTCGAAAGCGCGCAACAGTTGTTTGCGCAGGCCCATACCCCCGCTGATCTGGAAAACGCCAAGGCGCAGTTTCTGGGCAAGTCGGGCAAGATGACCGAGCTCATGAAGGGCATGGCGCAGCTTTCCGTCGAAGAGAAAAAATCGCGCGGTGCCGCCATCAATGTGGCCAAGCAGGCGATTGAGGCGGCCTTGACGGCACGCCGCAAGGCGCTGGCCGATGCCGAGCTGCAAGCCCACCTCAAGGCTGAAGTGCTGGATGTGAGCCTGCCCGGCCGCCGCCGTGGCAGCGGTGGTCTGCACCCCGTGTCCATCACGATGGAGCGCATCGAAGGCATCTTCGGCTCCATGGGCTTCGATGTGGCCGAAGGCCCCGAGATCGAATCCGACTGGTTCAACTTCACCGCGCTCAACACGCCGGAAGACCACCCTGCGCGCTCGATGCACGACACCTTCTATGTGGAAGGCGGCACGCAGCACGCACCCAACCTGCTGCGCACGCACACCAGCCCGATGCAGGTGCGCCATGCGGTGCAGCACGTCAAGCGCTACCGCAACCTGATCGACGCCGGCCAGACCATGCCCGAGATCCGCGTGATCGCCCCGGGGCGCACCTACCGCGTGGATTCGGACGCCACCCACTCGCCGATGTTCCACCAGTGCGAAGGCCTGTGGATTGGCGAGAACGTGAGCTTCAAGGACCTCAAGGTCGTGTTCACCGACTTCTGCAAGACCTTCTTCGAGCAGGATGACCTGGTGCTGCGCTTCCGCCCCAGCTTCTTCCCGTTCACCGAGCCCTCGGCCGAGATCGACATCCAGTTCCAGAGCGGGCCGCTGGCCGGCCGCTGGCTGGAAGTCTCGGGCGCTGGCCAGGTGCACCCCAACGTGGTGCGCAACATGGGCCTGGACCCCGAGAAATACATTGGCTTTGCCTTTGGCATGGGCCCTGACCGCCTGACCATGCTGCGTTATGGCGTCAATGACCTGCGCCTGTTCTTTGACGGCGACATCCGTTTCCTGTCGCAGTTCCAGTCATGAAAACGGAGCGGGCGGTGCTGCAGATGGGCGATGCCATCCCCAGCGCCCGGGCAGCAGGTGCTGCCACCCGCTCCCCATTGAAACGCAAGAACGCCCTGCCTGCCGATGCCCGACATGGCACTGCAGGCCTGAACGCCAAAGAGTCCGACTATGCAATTTCCTGAATCCTGGTTGCGCCAATACTGCAACCCGTCGCTGACCACCCAAGAGCTGGCCGATACCTTGACCATGGCGGGTCTCGAGGTCGAAGAGCTCGACCCCGTCGCGCCTCCGTTCACCGGCATCGTTGTCGGTGAGATCAAAGAAGCCGTGCAGCACCCCGATGCCGACCGCCTGCGCGTCTGCCAGGTCGATGTGGGTGGCCCTGAACTGCTGAACATCGTTTGCGGCGCGCCCAATGCGCGCGTCGGCATCCGCATCCCCTGCGCCACCGTGGGCGCCGAGCTGCCACCCGGCGCAGACGGCAAGCCTTTCAAGATCAAGATCGGCAAGCTGCGCGGCGTGCAAAGCTTTGGCATGCTGTGCTCGGCCAAGGAGCTGGGCATTGCCGATGACCACGGCGGTCTGCTGGAGCTGCCCGCCGATGCGCCGCTGGGCCAGAACGTGCGCGAATACCTGAACCTCGACGACACCCTGTTCACCCTCAAGCTCACGCCCAATCTGGCGCACTGCCTGTCGGTCTACGGCGTGGCGCGCGAGCTGTCCGCACTGACCGGCACGCCGCTCAAGGCGCTGTCCTTCCCGGCCGCTGCGGTGGCTTCGCAAGACAAGCTGCCCGTCAAGATCGAGGCGACCGACCTGTGCGGCCGTTTCTCCGGCCGCATCGTGCGCAACGTCAACACCCAGGTCAAGACCCCGCAGTGGATGGTGGATCGCCTGGCCCGCTGCGGCCAGCGCGCTGTCAGCCCTCTGGTTGACATCTCCAACTACGTGATGTTCGAGCTGGGCCGTCCCAGCCACATCTTCGATCTGGACAAGATCAGCGGCGGCCTGAGCGTGCGCTGGGGCAAGCAGGGCGAGACGCTCAAGCTGCTCAACGGCAACACCATCACGATCGACGACTTCCTCAAGGTCGGCGTGATTGCAGACGCGCACGGTCTGGAGTCGCTGGCTGGCATCATGGGTGGCGATGCCACCGCCGTGTCCGACGACACCAAGAACATCTACATCGAAGCGGCCTTCTGGTTCCCCAAGGCGGTGGCCGGTCGCTCGCGCCACTTCAACTTCTCGACCGACGCGGGCCACCGCTTCGAGCGCGGTGTGGACCCCCAGTTCACCACCGAGCACATCGAGCGCATCACCCAGCTGGTGCTGGAGATCTGCGGCACGCCTGAGACCCAGGTGGCCGCCATGGACGACCAGCAGCCCAACATGCCAGCGCCCAAGACGGTGCAACTGCGCGTGGCACGTGCGGCCAAGGTCATCGGCATGCCGGTGACCCAGCAGCAATGCCTGGATGCGCTGAACGGCCTGGGCCTGCCCGCCACCGTGGCGCAAGAAGGTGTGATCAGCGTGACCGCGCCCACCTTCCGCTTCGACATCAACCTGGAAGAAGACCTGGTTGAAGAAATCGCGCGGATGATTGGCTACGAGAACCTGCCCACCAGCAAGCCGCTGGCGCCGATCTCGCCCAAGCTGCGTGCCGAGAACTCCCGCAGCCCGTACGCCGTGCGCCATGCGCTGGCCGGTCTGGGCTACCAGGAAACCATCAACTTCAGCTTTGTCGAAGAAAAGTGGGAGCAGGAGCTGGCCGGCAACAACCAGGCCATCAAGCTGCTCAACCCCATAGCCAGCCACCTGAGCGTGATGCGCTCGTCGTTGCTGGGCTCGCTGCTGCAGGTGCTCAAGTTCAATGTGGACCGCAAGGCACAGCGCGTGCGCGTGTTCGAGCTGGGCCGCGTTTTCTTCAAGGACGACTCGGTCGTCGAGTCCGACACCACCGTCAAGGGCTTCCACCAGCCCATGCGCGTGGCCGGCCTGGCCTACGGTGCAGCCGACCAGCTGCAATGGGGCCGGGACGAGACCAAGGTTGATTTCTACGACGTCAAGGGCGATGTCGAGGCACTGCTCGCGCCGCTCAAGCCGGTGTTTGAAGCGGCCGAGCACCCCGCACTGCACCCCGGCCGTTGCGCCCGCGTGCTGCTGGACGGCAAGGCCATCGGCTTTGTCGGCGAGCTACACCCCCAGTGGCGCCAGGAATGGGATCTGGCCCAGGCGCCGGTGATGTTCGAGCTGGCCCTCGATGCCGTGCTGGCACGCCAGGTACCGGTGTTCGCACCGGTGGCCAAGCACCAGATGGTCGAGCGCGACATCGCCGTCGTGGTCAAGGAAGCCGTCACGCACGCCCAGATCATGCAGGCCATCACGGCTGCCGGCGCAGGTGCTATCCTGCGCAGTGCCGTGCTGTTCGACGTGTTCCGGCCCAAGAAGCTCAAGGCCGGCGAAGAGGCCGCCGCCGGCAGCCTGGCCCAGGACGAGAAGAGCCTGGCCGTGCGGCTGAGCCTGGGCCATGACGACCGCGCACTGGAAGACACCGAGATCGAAGCGGCCGTGCAAGCCGTGGTGGAACAACTCACACAAAGCCTGGGTGCGCGTCTGCGCTGATCCCACACGCGAGGATTGCTATATGGAATTCACCGTTGAGAGCCTGGAACAACCTGCGCTGACCAAGGCGCAACTGGCCGACATGCTGTTTGACAACATCGGCCTGAACAAGCGCGAAGCCAAGGACATGGTCGATGCCTTTTTCGACCTGATCTCGGAGAGCTTGATCAAGGGCGAAGATGTGAAGCTGTCGAGCTTTGGCAACTTCCAGGTGCGCATGAAGAAGGCCCGTCCCGGCCGCAATCCGCGCACCGGAGAAGAGGTGCCGATCGAGGCGCGCCGCGTGGTGACCTTCCATGCCAGCGGCAAGCTCAAGGATTCGGTGCAGGCACCGGCCGACATGGAATGACGCAGGCCCTGGGCGCGCGGCCGCCTGCAGTGCGTTGGCACTGAAGGTCAAACCGTCGCCCGCTTTCGCCTATATGCAACACGGCCGCTTTCGCGGCTGTTTACAATTTGTCCATGGAAAAACAGCTGCCCCCCATTCCTGCCAAGCGCTACTTCACCATCGGTGAGGTGTCGGTGCTGTGCGACGTCAAGCCGCATGTGCTGCGCTACTGGGAGCAGGAGTTCACGCAGCTGCGCCCGGTCAAGCGCCGGGGCAACCGCCGCTATTACCAGCACCATGAGGTGCTGATGATCCGCCGCATCCGAGAGCTGCTCTATGAGCGCGGCTTCACGATCAGCGGGGCGCGCAACCAGCTCCAGTCGCTACCGCGCGGCCAGGCCATGCTCGATGCGCTGGAAGACGACAGCATGTTCGCACTGCAGGAAGAGGGCGCCGATGCGCTGGCTGCGGGCATGCCCGAAAGCCTGGAACCGCTGAGCTGGCAGCAGGCCGCGATCGAGTTGCAAGAAATTCGTCGCATTCTTTCCGGAGACCTGGAAAACTAGGTATATAATTCAAGTCTTCGGAATGTAGCGCAGCCTGGTAGCGCACTTGCATGGGGTGCAAGGGGTCGCGAGTTCGAATCCCGCCATTCCGACCAAAAAGACAAGGACTTAGCTCGAAAGAGCTAAGTCCTTTTTCTTTTGGCCAAACAGGTGCAGATGCCAATATCTGCTCCCCATATGCAGGCGCTGCGGCACTCCGGCGATATCATCGGTGCGCAAGCCACGCGAGGTTGTTGGCTCTTGACGCCATGCAACGTCGGCTGCTGTGGCCCGCATCTTTTTGCTTTGCCTGAACCACCGTGCCCACCACCCCCCACCAAGGATTCATCCTGACCCGCCATTGGCGGGACACGGCTGCGGGTACCGAGATTGAGTACTGGTTGGCGACCGATGCTGGTCCGCTGAAGGTGCTGCTGACGCGGCAGGCCTCAGTCGCGTTTGTCGAGGCGCGGCACCGGGTGGTCGTGCAGACGCAGTTGCTGGCCATGCCGGATATGGATCTGCGCGAGCTGGCACTCAAGAGTTTTCAGCAGGAGCCGGTGCTGGGCGTCTATGCCAAGCACTACCGGCAGTTGGGCAAGCTCGCGCGTGGGTTGAAGCAGCTGGATGTGTCGCTGCTCGAAGCCGATGTGCGTCCCCATGAGCGCTATTTGATGGAGCGGTTCATCACGGCGGGCGTGCAGGTCGAAGGCGGGCAGTTGCAGGGCAGCACGGTGGTGGACTGCAAGCTGCTGCCCGCAGCGGCGTACCGGCCGGCGCTCAAGCTGGTGTCGCTCGATATTGAAACCAGCCAGCACCAGGACCTGTATTCGATTGCGCTGGATGGCGCAGGCCAGCGGGTGGTGTTCATGCTCGGCGATGCGCCGGCGCCCGGTGGGCAGGCTGAACCCCCCGAACCCGCCCGCGATTTCAGGCTGATCTATTGCGCCAGCCGCAAGGCGATGATCGAGCAACTCAACGACTGGTTTGCGCGCCATGACCCGGATGTCATCGTCGGCTGGAATGTGGTCCAGTTCGACCTGCGGGTGCTGCAGAAGACGGCAGACGATTGCGCCACCCCGCTGCTGCTGGGGCGCGAGGGCCGGCCCATTGCCTGGCGGGCGCACCCGGGCAAGCAGGACTACTGGTTCGCACCGATGCCTGGCCGCGCGGTCATCGATGGCATCGAGGCCTTGCGGGCGGCGGTGTGGAGCTTTCCGTCATTCAGCCTGGAGAACGTGGCCCAGGCCTTGCTGGGCGAGGGCAAGGACATTGGCGACGAGTACGGCAAGATGGCCGAGATCGAGCGCCGCTACCAAGAGGACAAGCCCGCACTCGCTACCTACAACATCCGCGATTGCGAGCTGGTGCTGCGCATTTTTGACAAGGCCCAGCTGCTGCAGTTTGCGATGGAGCGGGCGCATGCGACCGGCCTGCAGCTGGACCAGTTTGGCGGCTCGATAGCGGCGTTCAGCCACCACTACCTGCCGCGCATGCACCGCCAAGGTTATGTGGCGCCCAATGTGGGCGATGTGCGCGGCAAGTCGTCACCGGGCGGCTATGTGCTGGATTCGCGGCCCGGCTTTTATGACTCGGTGGTGGTGCTCGATTACAAAAGCCTCTACCCCTCGATCATCCGCACCTACCTGGTCGACCCGGTGGGCCTGGCCGAAGGCTTGCATGCCAGCGATACCGCCTCACTGATCCACGGGCCGATGGACACGCGCTTCTCGCGCGACAAGCACTGCCTGCCCGAGATCGTCACCACGCTCTGGCGCGCGCGGGATGAGGCCAAGCGCAGCAAGAACGAGCCGCTGTCGCAGGCGCTCAAGCTGGTGATGAACTCCTTTGCCGGGGTGCTGGGTGCGACGGAATGCCGCTTCTTCAACCCGGCGCTGATCTCGTCGATCACCCTGCGCGGCCATGAGATGGTCAAGCGCACCAAGGCGCTGGTGCAGCAGCGCGGCTACGAGGTCATCTACGGGGATACGGACTCGATCTTTATCTGGCTGGGCCGTGCCCACAGCAACCAGGAAGCGCATGCGGTCGCCACCTCGCTGGTCAACGACATCAATGCCTGGTGGACGCAAGGCCTGCGCCAGGAACAGAACCTGGAGAGCTTTCTTGAGATCGAGTTTGACACGCACTACAAGAAGTTCTTCATGCCCACCATCCGGGGTTCAGACGTGGGCAGCAAAAAGCGCTATGCAGGCCTGAGTGTGGATGCCGATGGCAAGGAGGCCATGGTCTACCGGGGCCTGGAGATGGCGCGCAGCGACTGGACGCCGCTGGCGCGCCAGTTCCAGGAAGGGCTGCTCTCGCGCGTCTTCCAGGGGCTGCCCTACCGCGACTTTGTCATCGGCTATGCGCAGGCCACCCTGGCGGGCCAGAAGGATGATTTGCTGGTCTACCGCAAGCGCCTGCGCCACCGGCTTGATGCCTATGTGGCCAACCTGCCGCCGCAGGTGCGCGCCGCCCGCATGGCCGATGACTACAACCGGCGCCTGGGCCGCCCGCTGCAGTACCAAAGCGGTGGCTGGATCCGCTATGTGATGGGTAAAAGCGGGCCCGAGCCGTTGGAGGTGCGCCAGTCGCCGATCGACTACGAGCACTACCTGAGCAAGCAGCTGCAGCCGATTGCCGATTCGATCCTGCAGCCGCTGGGGGAGGACTTCAACAGCCTGACCTCGATGCAGCAGGAGCTGTTCTAGCGGCCTGCTGCAGCGGCTGCTGGGGCAGGCGAGCCTGCCCAGCGCTTAACCGGCGCCGCCCTTGCCGCCCGCCTGAGCCTGGAACTGCGCATACAGCTCATCCACCATCTTGCGCAACGCGCGGCCAATGGCGGCGTACTCGTACTCGTTCAGGTTGGCGAGCGATGCCCGGCCCGATGGCCTGTCCGAGCCAAAACCCCGGCCTGGCAGCAGCACGATACCGGTTTCATCGGCAATGCGGAACAGCATGTCGCCGGTCGATGACTGCTGCACCGCCCAGTCGGAAAACGCTTGCCCATAAAGCCTGCAGGTCACGCTCTGCAGGTCGATCAAGGTGTAGTAGTTGACGGAGTTGGGGTTGTGCAGCGGCGGCATGCCCAGCTCGCGGTACAGGGTGGCCTCGCGGCGGCGGATCAGCTGCTTGAGCGCCTGCTTGTAGGCGTCGGCTTCATCGATCAGCGCGAACAGCGAGAACAGCACCATCTGCACCTGCTGCGGGGTCGACAGGCCGGCGGTGTGGTTCAGCGCCACCACGCGGCTGTCGGCCACCAGGCGGTCGATGAACTTGAGCGATCGCACATCGGGCAGCAGCGAGCGGTAGCGGTGGTCCAGCTCGACCTTGGCGCTCTCGGGCAACTGGGCCAGCGCCTTGTCGAAGACGTTCTCCTTGTGCGCGGCAATCACGCCCAGGCGCCAGCCGGTGGCACCAAAGTACTTGGAGAAGGAGTAGACCAGCAAGGTGTTCTGCGGGCAGACCGAGAACAGCGACTGGAAGTCATCGGCAAAGGTGCCGTAGACATCGTCGGTCAGCACCATCAGATCGGGCCGGTGGTCGGCAATGATGGTCTTGATGCGCTCCAGGCTGCGCTGGTCCATCTTGACCGACGGCGGGTTGCTGGGGTTGACGCAGAAGAAGATCTTGACGGCCGGGTCGCGCAGCTTGTCCAGCTCGGCATCGGAGTACTGCCAGCCATTGTCCGGATCGGCATGGATGGGCACCTCTTCCAGCGCGTACTGCGCCAGCTCGGGGATCTCGATATACGGTGTGAACACCGGCATGCCGATGGCGACCTTGTCGCCGGCCTTGAGCAGGCCGCTGATGCGCAGGCTCTCGAAGATATAGGCCATCGCAGCCGTGCCGCCTTCCACCGCAAACAGATCGACCGACTCCACCGGCACGGCGCCGCCGGCCATCTCGCGCACGATGTACTGGCGCACGATCTTCTCGCTCACGGTCAGCATGCGCGGTGGCACCGGGTAGTTGCAGCCCAGGATGCCATCCACCATCTCATGCAGGAAGGCGGCTGGGTCCAGGCCCAGCTGGTCGCGCACATAGCTGAGCGACTTGGCCAGAAAGCGCACACCTTCCTGGTCGCGGTGCTCGGCCGTGTAGCGCTCGAAGCGGTTTTCAATGCCTTCGATATTGGCCAGGCCGCCGATGCCTGCTGTCATGTACGAATACGACAGCTCGGACTCGGCCGCTGCAAACAGCCCCAGGCGGAAGAAGGCGCGGCGCGGCGTCGTCGCCAGAAAGTTCGGGTTGCCACGCCCGGCGTTGAGCATCAGCCGATTGGCCTTGCCCGATGCCACCTTGATCAATTCATCCTTGAGCTCGAACGGGCTCAAATGGGCCAGACGCTGGTAGTCCTGAGACATGGTGCAACTCCTTGCAGTCGTTGATAAACAGGGTAAACCGGAAGCGGGGCGGCGGCACGGTGCCGCCGGTGTGTCAATGGATCAGTGAGAGGGCGCAGCGCCGTTCAGGCAAAGGCGATGACCAGCGGGCCCAGCAGTGTCAGAAACACATTGGCCAGCGCATAGGTGATGGCAAACGGCACCGTGGGGATGGCGTTGCCCGCCTTGTCCAGCACCTCGCCAAAGGCGGGGTTGGCACTGCGTGCGCCCGACAGTGCCCCGGCAAAGACGGCCACGTTCTCATAGCGCAGCACATACTTGCCAAACAGCATCGCAATCAGCAGCGGCACGATGGTCACAACCATGCCCATCAGGAACAGGCTCAGGCCTTGCTCCATCACCGTGCTCACCGCCTGCTGGCCCGATTGCAGGCCCACCATGGCCACAAAGCCGGCCAGACCCAGGTCGCGCAGCAGGGTAGAAGCGGCCGTGGGCATATTGCCCAAGGTGTGCTTGCGGCTGCGCCACCAGCCAAACAGCAGGCCCGCGAGCAGGGCGCCACCGCCGCTGCCCAGGGTAATGGGGATGGAGCCAATGCGCAGCACCAGCAGACCGATCAGCAGCCCGACGGTGATGCCCAGACCGTGGAAGACAAAGTCCGTCTTGTCGCTGGGGATGAGGATGGGCCCCACCGACTGCGCGGCATTCTGCACATCCTGCGGCGTGCCAAACAGGGTCACCACATCGCCGGGCACGATCAGGGTGGTGGGCGTGATCGGCAACGGCGAGCCCGAGCGCGTTAGCGCCACCGCATAGACGCCGTGCTTGAACTCGGGCGTCAGACTGTCGAGGATGTCCTTGACGCTGCGGTTGAGGTACTGGCTGTTGGTGATGGACACATCACGGCGCACCATCACCACATCCATGTCTTCGGCACTTTGCAGCTCATCGCCAATGCTGGCACCCAGCGCCACCACAGCAGCACGCCGGCCCACCAGCAGCACAATGTCGCCGGCCTCCAGCACCAGCTGCGGATCCACACCCACCAGCGCATTCTTGCGGCGGATACGCTCGATGGTGGCCGGGCCTTGCTGCGCGCTGGCCTCCAAGTCGGCAACCGTGCGGCCCGATTGTTTGACCTTGAAAATGCGCCCCACCAGATCGGGTGCCGCAGGCGATTCGCCCGCGCCATAGACATGCACGCCCTTGAGCATTTCCTGCTCGGCCTGGATGGCGTCGTCATGGATCTTGCGGCCGGTCAGCCACTGCAGCACATTCACGCACAGCAAGATGGCGCCGAACGAGCCAAAGATATAGGTCACCGCATAGCCGATGGCCACATTGGCCTGCATGCGCTGCACCTCGTCGGCCGCCAGGCCCAGCTTTTCGATGGCCGAGCCTGCCGTGCCGATGATGGCCGACTGCGTCATGCCACCGGCGGCCAACCCTGCGGCCAGGCCTTTGTCGAGGTGGAAGACCCGCGCCAGCACCACGACGGTGACCAGGCCCGAGATGGCCACCACCGCCGCCATCAGGATCTCCTTGATCGACTGCCGCCCCAGGGAGCGGAAGAACTGCGGGCCGCTCTCGAAACCGACGGCATAGATGAACAGCGCAAACAGCACTGCCTTGATGCCCGAATCAATCTGGACCCCCACCTGGCTGATCAGCACCGCCGCCAACAGCGACCCTGCCACACCCCCCAACTGGAACGAGCCGAACCGCAGCTTGCCAATGCCGTAGCCTAGTGCGAGCGCTGCAAACAGCGCAATCTCCGGCGCCTGGTGCAAGATACCTCTGAGCCAATCCATACGAGCCTTTCCAATCAAAAGAAGGCTGCGCTACCGGCCAAGTCCGACGTTGCCCGGTGTACAGCTTGTTAGGAATTGTTTGCAATGGGGTGCTGCCACGTTAACCGAGTGCGCAAAAATCTGCATGTAGGACAAGACTGGCAGAGCCAAATAAATCGCAGCGCTTGTGGCAGATCAGAAATGGCATCCATTCAAGGATCAAGGGCCGGCATTCTTGGGGTAGGCACGCTGTGTCACTGGCCATCTCTGTGACCTGCCGTTAGTAAGTGAACACCCTCATTTTTGCAGGGAAGGTGTGGTTTGGGCACTGCCATCGCGGCTGGTCAGTTCTGATTTTCAGGATGAAGAATGTCGTAGATCTGATGTCTTCTTGCCACAAGCAATGCAATGCTTATAAATTTGGATGATGAATATTTTTGGAAAGCTTTGCGTGGCGTTTCCATGACCGCGCATCTCCGGCCGGGGCAACTATCGCAGTCGCTCACCGGGGAGCGGAGGAGGCTTGGACGGTGCCGCAAGAACGGCTAAGCCCTGGCGGGACAGGCCGTTGACGAGCCGTTGCGGCAGGGCCATGCAGCAGCTAAGCGGCCTGACGTAGCTGGATGCCCGCGCCAGGTCATGCCGAAGGCGCGGTAAAGCAAAAAAAAGGGACCAGCCGAGGCCTCGGGCTGGTCCCTTGGAACACGGGGGAATGCTTAGGCAGCAGCTGCCTGCTTGCCCGCGCCACGGTAGCGCTCCAGCCAATGGGCGTAAGGCGCAGGCAGCACCCAGTCGGGCCGAGCGGCCTTGAGCTGCTGTGCCAGGGTGTAGGGGTAGTGCGGGTTGGCCAGCATCGAGCGGCCCATCATCACCAGCGACATCTGGCCGTCGGCCACGACGCGCTCGGCCAGCTCGGCGTTGTCAATGCCCCAGCTCGATGCGACGGGCAGGCCGGCTTCGCGGCTGACGCGGGCGGCAATCGGGGCCAGGAAGGCGGGCTCGCCCCATGGGATCTGCACGCCGGGGATGACAAAGTTCACGCTGACGTTGAGCAGGTCCAGGCCCCCTTCACGCATGCGGCGCACCAGCTCGATGGATTCGGCCAGGGTTTCTTCATCGCGGCCATCGTATTCAATGACACCAAAGCGGGCGGTCAGCGGCAGGTTCTCGGGCCAAACTTCGCGAACGGCGGCCAGCGTTTCCAGCGCAAAGCGGGCGCGGTTGTCAAAGCTGCCGCCATAGGCATCCTGGCGCTGGTTGGAGTGGGCGGAGAAAAAGCTCTGGGCCAGGTATCCATGGGCAAAGTGCAGCTCCAGCCACTTGAAGCCGGCAGCCAGTGCGCGGCGGGCGGCGGCGACAAAGTCGGCCTTCACGCGCGCGATATCGGCCAGGGTCATCTCGCGGGGCACGCGGCCCAGATCGCCACCAAAGGCGATGGCCGAGGGGGCAATGGTTTGCCAGGCGCGCGGGTCGCTCTCGGGGATATGGTCGTCGCCTTCCCAAGGGCTGTTGGCACTGGCCTTGCGGCCGGCGTGCGCAATCTGGATGCCGGGCACGGCGCCTGCGGCCTCGATGCCGGCGGCAATGCGCGCCAGGCCGGGTACATGGGCGTCATCCCAGAGGCCCAGGCAGCCAGGGCTGATCCGGCCGTCGGCGGAGACGCCGGTGGCCTCGACGATCACCAGGCCTGCGCCGCCCCGGGCGATAGAGGGGTAGTGCACCTGGTGCCATTCGTTGGTATAGCCATCGGTGGCGCTGTACTGGCACATCGGGGGCACGGCAATGCGGTTGCGCAGGGTGACGTCTTTGAGGGTGAAGGGAGTAAACAGGGCTGACATGGAAATGCTGGATATACAAAAAAGAGGGAATGGATCGGCCACGCGGCCTGCTGCTCTGCCGGCCCTTTGGGAATCGGCAAGAGCAGGGGGCTGGCCCAAGCAGGTACCCGCCCTGGCTGTCCATCACTCGCAATTGAGGTGGCCTGGCCATAAATCAAATGCTGGTTTTTTATAGCGGCCATCTGCCTGGCTGATATCAGCCCATTCCCCCTCTACCGCCCAGCCCCCTCGTTGCGGGGCTATTGCGTCGCCGGCATGGATGCAAACAGCAACTCACGCAGCCAGCGCTGCGCCGGGTCGTGGTGGCTGCGCTCATGCCAGACGGCCAGCTTGCTGAAGCCCGGCACCTCCACCGGCGGCTTGCAGACCCACAGCCCCTCCATGCCAGCCACCAGGCGGCTGGGCAGTACGGCCACCATGTCGCTGGAGCGCAGGATGTCGGGCAGCACCACAAAGCATTTGAGCGACAAGCTCACATCACGGCGCTGGCCCAGCTTCTCCAGCGCCTCATCCACCACGCCGTGGAAGCCGCCGCCCTCATACGACACCAGCGCATGGTCCAGAGCGCAAAACTGCCTGATGCTGAGCTTGCGCCCCGCAGCGGGGTGGCCTTCGCGCATCACGCAGACATAGTGCTCCTGGAACAGCTGGCGCCCATGCATGTCCTGCGGCGTGTTGTCGCCCGTCAAAAACGCCAGGTCGATATCGCCGTGCTCCAGCTGGCCCTGCACCAGGCGCGGCTCCAGCGGAATCAGTGATACGCGGATATTAGGCGCCTGCCGCTTCAAAGCTGCCAGAAAGGGCACGGCAATGGCGCGCAGTGCATAGTCGGTCGCGGCGATGCGGAAGGTAAGCCGGGCGGTGCTGGGGTCAAACACCGGTGGCTGCAGCAGCGCATCGATCTCGCACAGCATCTGCTTGATCGGCAAGGCCAGATCCAGCGCGCGCTGGGTGGGCACCATGCCACGCTGGGCGCGTGCAAACAAGGGGTCGGCAAAACTTTCGCGCAGGCGCTGGAGCATGCCGCTCATCGCCGGCTGGGTCAGCCCCAGCCTGCCGGCGGCGCGGGTCACGCTGCGCTCATCGAGCAGTGCGTCCAGCGCCTTGAGCAGGTTGAGGTCCATTTTCTTGATATCTCGCATGCTGATCGAAATCTTTGAATAGCCAAATTTGGCTGATATTGTCGTGGCCCAGCCATGCCAGTGGAATGTCTATGGGTTTGCGAGGCAGGCAGCGGTTTTTACAGTCAGATGGCTGTTTTCTGCTGAGGATATTGAGAATGATTCTCTTTACATGGCTTATGATCCAGCCCCATGGAATTGTCAGCCTCCTTCACCCGTGCGCTATTGACCGGCTTTGACCGGGCCTATGCCGACCTGGTGCGGGTGGCGACGCGCAGCACCGGCAACCGCGACGAGGCGGGCGAGCTGGTGCATGAGGCCTGGCTGAGGCTGGCCGAGCATGCCCAGGCCAGTGGCCAGGCGGAGGCCGCTGGCGACCAGCCCGATGACACCACGGCCTACCTGGCGGTGATGACCCAGCACCTGGCGCTGGATGCGCACCGCCGCCGCCAGCGCCATGGCCGCTATGTGGAAGGCGCTGTGCTGCAGGAGCAGCTGGCGCCCAGCCATGCGCCGGATGTGGCCGATTCCGTGATGTACCGCCAGGCGCTGGCAGTGCTGGAGACGGCACTGGCCGGCCTGCCCGAGCGCAGCCGCGCCGCCTTTGTGGCCCACCGCATCCATGGCGACAAGCAGCCGCTGATTGCCGAGCGCTTGGGCGTATCGCTGAACACCATCGAGCGCGATCTGATCCAGGCCAGTGCCTGTGTGGAAGATGCATTGCAGCGCTGGCGCGGCAACCACCTGGGCAGCGCCCGGCGTGCCGGTCGGCGCCGCAGCCTGGCCGCGCTGCTGAGTTTTGCCGGTGTGGGCCTGGGCGGCCATCTGGGCTGGCAGCAGTGGCAGCTTTACCGCCAGCAGCATGTGCAGTGGCAGGCCCGCTGGCAAAGCCCGCGTGGCCAGCAAGTGCGGCATGCGCTGCCCGATGGCTCCAGCCTGCTGCTCGATGCCCTCAGCCAGGCGCAGCTGCAGTATTTTGCGGCGCGCCGGTCGGTGCAGCTGCTGCAGGGCGCGGCCTTTTTTGAGGTGGCGCGTAATGAGAGCCGGCCTTTTGAGGTGCAGGCGGCCGGCCTGCGCATCACCGTGCTGGGCACGCGCTTTGGTGTGGAGATCACGCCGATGGGCCGGGGGCCCAGCCGGGTCAGCGTGCAGGTCGAATCAGGCCGGGTGCGCGTGGAGCCGATGGCCGAGGGCGAAGCCATCGAAACGCCGCAGGATGATGGCTTTGTACATACGCTGGAGGCCGGTCAGGCGCTGCAGTGGGCGGCGGGCGACCGCAGCCCCGAGTTGTCGTCCGTGGAGTCGGCTGCCTCCTGGCGCCATGGCGAGCTGGTGTTCCAGCATGCCACCCTGGGCCAGGCGCTGGAGCGGCTGGCGCGCTATGCGCCGTTTGCGATGGAGGCCACGCCGGATGCAGCGCGCCTGCCGCTCAGCGGCCGGGTGCGTATTGCCCAGGCCCAGGCCTGGATACAGGCATTGCCTCGGGCCTTGCCGGTGCAGGTACAGCAGCAAGGCGATGGCAGCCTGCGGCTCAGCCGTCGCAGCCGGTCTTGATGGAGCAGGGCACGGTATGGCACTGCACTGCGCGGGCTGCGGCAGCCGCGATCGAATTATTTTTCAGGAACTCTCAGGGCCGATCGTCCTTGTGGTGAGCGTTTGCTTTCACCCCCTCTTCACAAGGACGATTTTCATGCCTTCATTGCTTTTCCGTGCCCGGCACACACCGCTGGCCCATGCCGCACTCTTGCTGGTTTTGGCGCTGCCGCTGCAGGGCGCACTGGCGCAAACCGGCGCCCCGGCGCCGACCCAGCGCTTTGACATGGCCGCCCAGCCGCTGGCCGCTGCGCTGGACCAGTTTGCCCGCCAGGCCGGCCTGCAGCTGGTGTTTGCGCCCGAGCTGGCCGCCGGCCGCCAGGCCCCGGCACTGCATGGCCAGCTGCCGCTGCGCGAGGCGCTTGACAGCCTGCTCAAGAACAGCGGCCTGCATGGCCGCATGCAGGATGGCACCTTGACGGTAGAGACGGCGCCCACGCGCGAGAGCACCTTGGCCGAGGTGCGGGTGCAGGCGCGCCGCGCGGTGGACGGCACCACCGAAGACACCGGCTCCTACACCAGCCGGGTGACCAGCATTGCCTCCAAGTCCGACCTGGCTTTCCGCGAGATTCCGCAGTCGGTATCGGTAGTGACGCGGGCGCAGCTCGATGACCGCCGCCTGACCGAGGTGCGCGATGCGCTGGCCGCCACGCCGGGCATCACGACGACCTTGACCAATGCCGAGGCTGCGAACTTCTTCTCGCGCGGTTTCCAGATTGACAGCATGCAGGTCGATGGTGGCGCGCCGCTGAACATCTCCAACTTCACCTACAGCGCCGCGCAGAACATGGATTTCTACGACCGGGTCGAAGTGATGCGGGGCGCATCCGGCCTGCTGGGCGGCGTGGGTGATCCGGGCGGCATCATCAACATCGTGCGCAAAAAGCCCTTGGCCGAGCCGCGTGTGACGGTGCAGCAGTCGCTGGGCAGCTGGAACAACTACCGCAGCATGCTCGATGTGACCGGGCCGTTGGCGTTGGAAGGCCGGGTGCGTGGCCGGGCGGTGCTGTCCTATACCGACAGTGACTCCTTCATCGATATCAAGCACCAACGCTCGCCCCAGTTCTACGGCATCATCGAGGCCGATCTGAGCCCCGACACCTTGCTGACGGCGGGCCTGAGCCGTGCCAATATCCGCAGGCGCGGCGAGGGCGGTGGCGATGTGCCGCGCTACAACGATGGCAGCGACATCGGCCTGCCGCGCAACACCAGCTTGACCCAGCCCTGGTCCACCGGCTTCACCCAGAACTCCGAGCTGTTTGCCGCGCTGGAGCACAGACTGAACCCGAACTGGCGTGCCAAGCTGAACGTGACCCGCACCTCGTCCGACTACGACGGCACCACTGCCTTTGGCTATGGCGCACTGGACCGCGAGACCGGCACTGGCGTGACCTGGAACGGCGGCGGCCACTACCTGTACAAGAACACCCAGACCGTGGTGGATGCCAGCCTGTCGGGCAACTTCTCGCTGCTGGGCCGCACGCATGAGCTGGTGCTGGGCGTGGACCGCCAGAGTGTCGAGAGCTTCTGGAATGTGGGCTACTCCAGCGATCCATCGGGCGTGGTGCCGATTGATGTGTTCAACCCCGGCAGTTGGCAGCCAGCGGCGGCCGGCCCCGTCTCGCGCCGCTACAACCCCTGGGGGCAAAAGCAGCTGGGCGGCTATGGCGTGCTGCGCCTGCACCCCACGGACCGGCTGCATGTCATCCTGGGTGGGCGCTACGCCAAGTACAAGTTCAACCAGGTGTATGAGTCGATGGATGCGGCCGGCAACTGGGAGCTGGCATCGGGCAGCCGTTTCAGTGAGCCGGGCAAGTTCAGCCCCTATGGCGGCGTGATCTATGACCTGAACAGCCAATGGTCTGCCTACCTGAGCTATGCGTCCATCCTCAAGCCGCAGGCACTGTCCAAGTCGGGCCCGCCGCCCGGCGATTCGCTGGCGCCCGTCAAGGGCAAGAGCTATGAGGCCGGCCTCAAGGGCGAGCTGATGGAGGGCAAGCTCAATGCCACCTTCAGCGTTTTCCATGTGGCGCGCACAGGCACGGCGGTGCTCGACACCCGCTACCCCAGCAACCACGAGGAATGGTCGGGCAACTGCTGCTACCTGCCACAGGGCCGGGTCACCAGCCGGGGCTTTGATGTGGAGGTGGGCGGCGAGCTGCGTCCGGGCTGGCAAGCCTCGGCGGGCTACACCTATGTTTCCACCCGCGATGAGACCGAGGGTGCGCCTTTCAGCAGCATCACGCCGCGCCATCTGCTCAAGCTGAGCACCGCCTATACCTTGCCGGGTGAGCTGTCTGCCTGGCGCGTGGGGACCAGCGCCCACATCCAGAGCAAGCACTATGTGAAAGACACCTTGTATGACGCGGACTGGAACCCGGTGCGCAGCTATGACTTCAGCCAAGGCGGCTACGCCGTGTGGAACGCCATGCTGCAGTACAAGGTCGACCCGCGCTGGACGCTGACCCTGAACATCAACAACCTGTTCGACAAGACCTACTACCAGTCGGTGGGTTACGCGAGCGGCAGCAACTACTACGGCAGCCCGCGCAGTGCGATGCTGACTTTGCGGGGGACCTTCTAAACAAAAAAGCGCCGGGCCGCTGGCTTGAACCAGTACCGTTTGAGGGCCCACCCGCTGCCACAGGCGGGGGGATCCTCGACAGGTGCTTACAAACCAAATGGCCCTTTTTTGCATCTCGTTTGTCATGTAAGAGGAGGGGCCTGAAAAGGCCCATTGGCGACTTAGAAAATTGTTTACTCCGCAACCACCACGATGCCCCTATCCATGAACCCCATTCCTGACACCCCCAGCGCCCACCCGGGCCTGTCCGTCCTGAGCCGCTTGCTGGCCGCCGTGTTCGGCGGCTACCTGCTGGCCAGCGCCTTGGCCTTTTTCCTGGCGGCCGTGCTGCCGGCTGCCCGGGCCGAGGCCGTGCTGGCCGGCATGCAGTGGAGCTTTGCGCTGCATGCGCTGGCGGCGGTGTGGGCGTTCTCGCCGGTCTCGCCGGGCAAGGTCTGGCTGGGGATGGCACTGCCCAGCGCGCTACTGGCAGCGGGCGCTTTGGTGCTGGGGCGCTGACATGGGCAAGACCGTGATCGACAAGCGGCCGGGCAGCGGCGCAGGGCGGGGCGGGTTTCGCCAGGCGCAGGCCTGGCTGCATACCTGGTGCGGGCTGTGGTTCTCCTGGCTGCTGTATGCGGTGTTTTTGACCGGCACCCTGGCGGTGTTCCAGGAGGCCATTGGCCACTGGATGACGCCCGAGCACCATGCCGAAGAAGCGGCGCATGAGGCAGAGCAGGCTGCTGCCGAGGCAGCAGGCCTGGCCTCCAGCCGGGGCCAGCGCCTGGCCTGGGGCGCGGCCTTTATGGAGAAGTACCACCAGGGCGCCGAGATGTGGGAGATCTGGCCCACCGATGCGCAAGGCGGCGGCGACCTGAAGGTCTACTGGTTTGACCACAAGCGCCAGTACGCCGATGCCGAGCTGGACACCCGCACGGGCGAGCCTTTGGATGAGCACCACCATGGCGCGATGCGGGCCACGATGGGTGGCGAGCATTTTGTGCATTTCCATTACGAGCTGCATGCCGGCCAGGCCGGGCTGTGGGTGGTCGGTGTTGCCGGCATGGCCATGCTGGTGGCGCTGATCAGCGGCGTGATTACGCACAAGCGGATCTTTCAGGACTTTTTCACCTTCCGCGCCCGCAAGGGCCAGCGCAGCTGGCTGGATGCGCACAACGCCGTGGCGGTGTTGACCCTGCCATTCCAGCTGATGATTGCCTACACCGGCATTGCGATATCGGCGCTGACCTTTATGCCCGCCGGCATCTGGAGCCAGTACGGCACGGCGCCCCATGACCGCCAGACTTTTGCGGCCGAGCTGGCTGAGCCGGGCAAACCAGCGCGCTCGGGCGAGGCCATGGCGGTGCCCGATCTGGAGAGCTTTGCCGCACGCGGCCAGGCGCTGATCGGCCAGCCGGTGCGTGCGGTGGTGGTCAACCACCCCGGCGATGCGGCTGCGCGCGTCGGCATCTATGGCTGGAACAGCGATGCCGATGCGGACAAGCGCCTGAGCCCTAATACCGGCATGGCCATGTTCTCCGCCGCCAGCGGCGAGCTGCTGCAGCTGCGCATGCCCGGTGAGGCCGAAGGCGGTGGTGCATCGCTTGCCCAGTCGGTGATGGGCGGGCTGCACATGGTCAAGTTTGGCGGCTGGGTGATGAAGTGGCTGTACTTTGTCTGCGGCCTGGCAGGCACCGCGATGATGGCCACCGGCGCCATCCTGTTTGTCGTCAAGCGCCGCAGCAAGCACATGGGCGAGTTTGGCAGCGCCACGGCCGCCGTCTACCGCTTGATCGAGGGGCTGAATGTGGCGGCCATTGCCGGCCTGGGTGTGGCCTGCATTGGCTACCTCTGGGCCAACCGCCTGCTGCCGCTGGAGCTGCCGCAGCGCGCGCAGTGGGAGCTGGGGGTCTTCTTTGGCCTGTGGCTGGCCGCGCTGCTGCATGGCCTGCTGCGCGCCCCGGCCAAGGCCTGGCTGGAGCAGATGGCGCTGCTGGCTGCGCTTTGCCTGCTGCTGCCGGTGCTGAATGCGCTGACCGTGGGCGACCACTGGCCGGCGCAGCTGCTGCGCGGCGATTGGGAAAGCGCCGGCGTGGAGCTGAGCGCCTGGGCCTTTGGCCTGGCCGCCGTCTGGGCCTGCCGGGTGATGTGGCGCCGCCGCGCGCTGGTGGCGGGCAAGGCAGCATCTTCAACCGCAAACAAAGTACAGGTGGGCGCATGACCAGTTGGCAAGCATCCGGATACGCATTGGCGCTGGCCTTTGCCGGCATGACGGCCCTGGCCTTTGCGATGGACCGCCACCATGAGCAACTGACGGGCGAGCGAGACATACCGCTGCGGCGCAGCCGCTTGCTGCGCCTGCTGGGCAGCCTGCTGCTGGCGGCCGCCGTGCTGCCCAGTGTGGGCGGCTGGGGCGCCACTGTGGGCGTGGTGGCCTGGCTGGGTTGGATATCGGCCGGGGCACTGGTCGCCGTGTTGTGGATTGCGGCTGCGCCGCGCTGGGCGGCGCGTGCAGCGGCTGCGCTGGCGCCGCTGGCGTTGTTGGGTTTGTGGTGGGCCTGATGGCCTGCTGATGAATAAGTGAGGGAGCTATCGTGGGGGAAGCAATGACGGGTGTGCACAAGCAGTGGCTGGGCGTGGCTGAGGGAGATATCTCATGAAGGCCTCGAGTGTGGGAGTGACCGTGGTCGCCGTTGCGGCGGTAGTGGCAGCGGCGGTGCTGTGGTGGTCGGGCCGCCCGGCGATGGCCTACCAGAGCGAGCCCGTGGCGCGCCAGGATATCGAGGCCACGGTGACGGCGATTGGCACCCTGCAGCCGCGCAGCTATGTGGATGTGGGCGCCCAGGTCTCGGGCCAGATCCTGAAGCTGAAGGTGGAGCCCGGTGCTGAGGTGGCCAAGGGCGACTTGCTGGTGGAGATTGACCCCAGCGTGCAGCGTGCGACGGTGGATGCAGGCCGTGCCTCGTTGGCGGGGCTGCGCGCCCAGCTGGCCGAGCAACAGGCCCAGCACCGGCTGGCGGGCCAGCAGCTGCAACGCCAGCAGCAGCTGAGCGCGCACGAGGCCACACGCGAGGAAGACCTGCAGACCGCCCAGGCCAACCTGGCCATGGCCGTGGCGCGCATGGACCACTTGAAGGCCCAGATCAGCCAGACCCAGGCATCGCTGAAGGCCGACGAGGCACGCCTGGGCTACACCCGCATCTATGCGCCGATGGCGGGCACCGTGGTGTCGGTCGAGGCACGCGAGGGCCAGACCCTGAACGCGACCTACCAGACGCCCAATATATTGCGCATTGCCGATTTGTCGGCGATGACGGTCTGGACCGAGGTGTCCGAAGCCGATGTGCGCCGCGTCAAGGAGGGCATGCCGGTCTACTTCACCACCCTGGGGGGCGCCGGCCAGAACAAGCCCCGGCGCTGGCAGGGCCAGGTGCGCCAGGTGTTGCCCGCGCCCGCTGCCAGCCAGGCCCAGCCGGCCGGCAATGCGCAAACGCCGGCGCCCGCCACCAAGGCCGTGGCCTATACGGTGCTGTTTGACGTGGGCAATGACGACGCCGAGCTGATGCCGCAGATGACGGCACAGGTGGTGTTTATCAGCGCCCGTGCCAGCCAGGCGCTGGCGGTGGCGCTGACGGCGGTGGAAGAAGACAAGGCCCGCAACGGCGCCCATGTGGCCCGGGTGCTGGATGCCGGCGGCCAACCCCAGACCCGCAAGGTGAAGCTGGGCATACGCAGCCGCCACCAGGTGGAGGTGCTGGAGGGCCTGGCCGAAGGTGAGAAGGTCGTCATCGGCGAGACCGCGCTGGAGCGTGGCCCCAGGTGGCTGCAATGGTGAGCGGCTCGGTGGACGCAAACCAGCCACTGATCGCACTGCGGGGCATTCGCAAACACTATGGCGACCCCGCCAGCGGCCAGCCGCTGGTGACCGTGCTGCATGGCATTGACCTGGATATTTACGCGGGCGAATTTGTGGCCGTCGTGGGCAGCTCGGGCTCCGGCAAGTCCACGTTGATGAACATCCTGGGCTGCCTGGACCGGCCCAGCGACGGCAGCTACCACTTCCAGGGCCAGGATGTGGCGCAGTTCGACTCGGACGCGCTGGCCTGGCTGCGGCGCGAGGCCTTTGGCTTTGTCTTCCAGGGCTACCACCTGATTGCCAGCGAAAGCGCCAGTGAGAACGTGGAGATGCCGGCCATCTACTCCGGCCTGCCGAAGGGCGAGCGGGTGCAGCGCGCGCAGGCCCTGCTGCAACGCCTGGGCCTGGGCGAGCGCCTGGGCAACCGGCCCAACCAGCTCTCGGGCGGGCAGCAGCAGCGCGTGTCGATTGCGCGCGCGCTGATGAATGGCGGCCACATCATCCTGGCCGACGAGCCTACCGGCGCACTCGATTCGCACAGCGGCGCCGAGGTGATGGCGCTGTTGCGCGAGCTGGCCGCTGCCGGCCACACCATCATCCTGATCACCCACGACCGCGATGTGGCGGCGCAGGCGCAGAGGGTCATTGAAATCAGCGACGGCCGCATTGTGGGCGACAGTGCGAGCCAGCCTGCAACGGCGGCAACCACTGCAACTACCGCAGAAGGCGATGGCACGCGCATGCAGCTGGCGCCGGTGCCCCAGGGCGGCAGTGCCTCGGCCACGCCACTGGTGGCCGAGCTGCTGGAGGCCGCGCGCTCGGCCTGGAGGGGCATGCGCCTCAACCGGGTGCGCACCAGCCTAACCCTGCTGGGCATCGTGATCGGCGTGGTGTCGGTCATCGTGATGCTGGCCATTGGCGAAGGCGCGCGGCGCAAGGTGGTCGAGCAGATGGGCACCATGGGCACGGCGATCCTCTACATGGGCAGCAAGCCGCCAGCGACCGGCGGGCCCGCTGGCCAGATCACCGAAGAAGACCTGGACGCCTTGCGCGAGCTGCCCGAGATACGGCGCGTGATGCCGGTGATTGGCGACCCCGTCACCGTGCGCTATGGCAATGCCGACAAGCAGGTCTATGTGTTTGCCGCCAGTGAAGAGATGCCGCTGGTGCACCACTGGAAGCCCAGGCTGGGCCGCTACTACACGGACACCGAAGACCGCGATCTGGCGCCCCTGGTGGTGCTGGGCCACAAGGCGCACAAGCACTTCTTCCCCGACACGCCCAACCCGCTGGGGCGGCAGCTGATCATCGGCACCTCGGCCTTCGAGGTGATTGGCGTGATGAGCGAGCGCGGGGCGGATTCGGGCGCGCAGGACTATGACGACATGGTCTTCATCCCCTACCAATCGGGCCGGGCACGCGTCTACCAGGCGCAGACCCAGCCGGACTATGTGGTGGTGGAGGCCATGTCCTCCGAGGTGGTCAACGAGGCTGAGGCGGCACTCCACCGCGTGCTGCTGGCACGCCATGGCGGCCGCGAGGACTTTGGCATCGGCAATGCCGCCGCACGCATTCAGGCCGAGGCGGCCACGCGCCAGAGCATGGCGGTGATGCTGGGCCTGATTGCGGCGGTGTCGCTGGTGGTCGGCGGCATTGGCGTGATGAATGTGATGCTGATGACGGTGCGCGAGCGCACGCGGGAGATCGGCATCCGCATGGCCGTGGGTGCGCGGCAGAGCGACATCCTGCGCCAGTTCTTGACCGAGGCCAGTCTGGTGACGCTGTCGGGTGGCACCGTGGGCCTGGTGCTGGGCGCCTTGGTAGGCGCCGTGCTGGTGCTGGCCGGTGTGCCGGTGGTGTTTTCCATCCGGGCCATGGCCGGTGCCTTTGCCTGCGCGGTGGTCACTGGTCTGGTGTTTGGTTATATGCCGGCCAAGACGGCCGCGCGCCTGGACCCGGTACGGGCCCTGGCAGGAGAGTGAGTATGCAGATCTTCCCCATCGCCAGCGCGCTGGCAGCGGCCCTGGTGCTGGCCGGCTGTGTGTCGGCGCCGCCCCAGGTGCAGCAGTCGCAACTGCAGGCGCTGGATGTGTCGGCCCAATGGCAGCGCAGTGACGCTGCCCAAGGCGATGCCGTCAGCCAGGGCTGGTGGCGCAGCTTTGGCAGCGCGGAGCTGGATGCGCTGGTGGCCGATGCCCAGCAGCACAGCCTGGATGTGGCCGCCGCCATGGCCAGGGTGCAGCAGGCACAGGCCAGTGCCCGCTATGCCGGGGCCGAGCTGTTGCCCACCGTCAATGCCACGGCCCAGGCCGGGCACCAGGGCCGGCTGGGCGGCCATGCCGAGACGACGGGCCGCAACCTGTCGGTCGGCCTGGCTGCCAGCTATGAGCTGGACCTCTGGGGCCGTCTGCAGTCGCAGCGCGATGCGGCAGGCGCTGCGCTGCGCGCCAGCAGTTTTGACCACGACACGGTGCGCCTGTCGGTCACCGCCGCAGTCGCAGATGCTTGGCTGCTGAACGTGGGCCTGCGTGAGCGCGGTGAGATTGCCCAGCGCAATCTGCAAACCGCCGAGCGCCTGCTGGCGCTGGTCGAATCCAAGGCCAATTTTGGCGCGGCCACATCGCTGGAGCTGGCGCAGCAACGCGGCCTGGTGGCGGCGCAGCGCCGCGCGCTGGCAGCCCTGGACCAGCAGCAGGCCGATGCCCAGCGCAGCCTGGCCTTGCTGCTGGGCCAGGCGCAAGGCCCTGCCGTCAGCCAAAGCAGTGTGCTGGCCTTGCAGGTGCCCCGTATCGACCAGGGCGAGCCCATCGAGCTGGTCACCCGCCGGCCCGACATTGCCCGCGCCGAGGCCCGCTTGCAGGCAGCCGATGCCGACCTGGAGGCCGCACGCGCCGCCATGCTGCCCCGCCTGAGCTTGACGGCCGAGCTGGGCGCACAAGGCCGGCAACTGCACCGCGTGCTGGACAACCCGCTGTACTCGCTGGCCGCTGGCCTGGCTGCGCCCATCTTTGACGCCGGCCGCCTGGCCGCCAACCGCGACCTGGTGATTGCCCAGCGCGAGGAGCTGCTGCTGGCCTACCGCCAGAGCATCGTCCAGGCCTTCAGCGATGTGCAGACCGCCTTGAACGCCGTTGCCGGTGTGCAGCAGCAGGCGCTGGCGCAAGAGGAAGAACTGCGCCAGGCCCGCAAGGCGCTGGCGCTGGCCGAGGCCCGCTACCGCGCCGGTGCCGAAACCCAGCTGGTGCTGCTCGACACGCAGCGCTCGCTGTACCAGGCCCAAGACTTGGCGGTGCAGCTGCACCAGGAGCGCCTGCGCGCCAGCGTGGCCTTGTACAAGGCGCTGGGCGGCGGCTGGGGGCAGGTGCAGAGCGAGCCCAGCAAGGGCTAGCGCTTCAACGCTTCTGGCTGGCCAACGCGGCCAAGGTGTTGGCAAGGGCCGTGTTGGCGCGCTGGCCGTTGGCGCTGCCCACGCGGCTGTCCAACACCTGCACCGCCTGCTGCAGCTGGGCGGCGCTCAACCCGGCATTCAGGCTGATGCGCATATGCGATTGCAACTGCGATTCAGCCCCCGGCAGCGCCGATAGCATGCCGACGGTGGCCAGCTCTCGGCTGTGCCAGTCGAGGTTGTCGCGCTCAAAGATGGCGCCAAACAGGTGCGATTGCAGGTACTCGCTAATCGCAGGCGCAAAGTCAAACAAGGGCCCTTGCACGGGCGCGCCCGCCAACTGGGTCTGGTTGGCGCGGCCGGCAGCGCGCAGTGCATCGCCTTGCACAATGGCGCGGCTGGGCGGGCAGCCGGGGGCATCGACAATGCCGAGCTTTTCGCGCTGCTGCAGCAGCTGCATGAAGGCATTCAGCGCATTGAGGCTGCGCGGAAAGCCGGCATAGGCGTAAAGCTGTACCAGCACTTCGCGGATATCGCTGATGCTCAGGCCCGCCTCCAAACCGGCTTGCAGGCTGGAGGTCAGCCGCTCCATGTCGCCTGCGGCCGCAAATGCTGCGATCGGCAAGATGGCCTGCTGCTGGGCACTCAGCACCTGCGACGGTGCTTGGCTTTTGCCGTGGGCCGCGCAGGCCTGTGCGCTGGTGGCCGCCGGGCTGGTGGCCGTGTTCTGGGCCGATGATTCGCCGGCCATCAGCACCAGGCCAGCCGCGCACATCAGCTGCTGCATGGTTTTAGCGGGGGTTGTATTGCGCATCGCTTACGAGCTCCTTCCAGTCGGCGTTCTTGCCGTTCTTCAGATAGGTCACCGCCATATGGCGCATGCCGGTGGTGGCGGCTGCCCCATGCCAGTGGCGCACATCGGCGTCGATCCAGACGACATCACCGGCCTGGATGTTCTGCCGGGCCTGGCCATCCTGCTGTATCCAGCCCTTGCCATCGGTGACCACCAGCAGCTGCCCAACAGGGTGGGTGTGCCAGGCGGTGCGGGCACCCGGTGCAAAGTCCACCATGCCCACACTGCCCTGCTGCGCGCTGTCGCCTGCCGCCTTGATGTCTACCGCGACATGGCCGCTGAAGTTCTGCGCCGCGCCGACCATCGTGGCCGGTGTGCCGGCGGGGCTGATGTGGATGCCCTGGGCTTGGGCGATGCCAGTGCTGATCAGCATGGAGGCGCCTGCGGCGATCAGGTGTTTGCTCATGCGGCCTCCTGTTGGGCGCAGTGCTGGCTGCTTTCAGTGATTCGGATGGGCACATAGATGCCTGTTGTGTGGGCCGTATAGCCTTCAGTCTGCATATCAACTCCAGGGAAGGGCCGCTGGCGCGGCCGGGTGATCCATGGTTTGCATGCTAGAGATGTAGCGGCTTTTGATTGAGCCCTTTAGGGCGCATGCCGCCATGAGCGGGGCTCATGAATGGAGGCGACAACAAGATCCATCGTTTGGTGTAAGGTGCAGCGGTTCTACTACTTTGAGTGACTGCATGAACGGACCGCAGATAGATACCGTCATTTTTGACCTCGGCAATGTGCTGATCCAATGGGACCCGAGGCACTTGTACCGAAAGATTTTTGGTCCCGACGTCGCTGGCATGGAGGCCTTCTTGGCAGAGGTGTGCAGTCCTGATTGGAACGAACGTCAGGACCAAGGCCGGCCATGGCGTGAAGGCATTGCAGAGGCCATTGAAAGGCATCCGTCCCAGGAGGCGAACATTCTTGCCTTCTACGATCGGTGGGAGGAAATGATGCCTGGTGCGAACCACGATGTGGTGGACCTATTGAGGGAGCTGGGCCAAGGCCATCTGCGCTTGCTGGCACTGACCAACTGGTCCTTCGAGACCTTTCCCATCGCGCAAGCGCGGTTTGACTTTCTCAACTGGTTCGAGGGTATTGTTGTCTCGGGTCACGAACGGCTGGTAAAGCCTCAAGCAGAGATTTTTGAGCTCACCATCCAACGATTCGGCTTGATCCCCACATCCACCGTCTTTATTGATGACAGCCTGCGTAATGTGGAAGCGGCCAGGCGTGCGGGGATGAATGCCATCCATTTTGTCGGTGTTGATGATCTGCGTACGCGACTCAGAGAGGTTGGGCTGGCGCTTTCTTAAGCGTTTGCCAGGCCACATGTTTTGGTGAAGCCATTGGTGGCACCGCTGCTTGAGACAACGCGCTAGCCAAAACTAAGAAGGCCCGCTGATACCCTCAGCGGGCCATGCGATGTCCACCGCCATCCTGCCCATCAGATGGCAAAAAACTCCCCCATCTCCTCCAGCAATTTGGCCGGCTGCTCTTCGGCAATGTAGTGACCACAGTCCAGCGCCTTGCCGCTGACGTCGGTAGCCGCCTCGCGCCACAGGTCCAGCACCGGGAAGCAGCGCCCCACGGCGCCTTCTGCGCCCCATAGCACGCGCAGCGGGACCGTTATCTTGTGGCTCTTCGCCCGGTCGGCACGGTCGTGCTCCAGGTCGATGCCGGCGGATGCGCGGTAGTCCTCGCAGATGGCGGTGGCGGTGCCTGGGATGGCAATGCAGCGCAGGTACTCTTGCAGTGCCTCCGGCGCGAAGGCGGCCAGGCCCGCATGGCGGCGTCCCATCACATCGCGGATGTAGGCAGCAGGGTCGGCGTCGATCAGCCGCTCTGGCAGCGGTGCGGGCTGGATAAGGAAGAACCAGTGCCAGTAGGCTTTGGCGAAGGCTTCCGTCGTTTGCTCGTACATCGCCAATGTCGGTGCGATATCGAGCAGCATCGCGCGCTGCACCCGGTCCGGGTGGTCCAGCAGCAGCCGGTGGGCCACACGCGCGCCCCGGTCATGGGCGGCGAGGCGGAACTGCTGGTGGCCCAGGCTGGTCATCAGATCGGCCATGTCCTGGGCCATCGTGCGCTTGCTGTAGGCGGCATGGTGCGGGCTGGCCCCGGGGCGGGCCGAGTCGCCATAGCCGCGCAGATCGGCGCAGACGACGCTGAATTTCTCGGCCAAGGTCGGGGCCACGCGGTGCCACATCACATGGCTCTGCGGGTGGCCGTGCAGCAGCAGCAGCGCGGGGCCGCTGCCCCCGACGCGGCAACGGATCACGGTGCCATTGACGGCTACATCGCGGGTGTCAAAACGCTCGAACATCAGGCTTTTCCTCCAAAGCTGGCCGGTTGCTGGGCGCGTGGCGTCGCCCCCAATTGTTGCCGGGTGCGCAGGGCCACGTCTTTGAGCCAAGGATAGGCCTCCCAGTGGCGCTGCGCAAAATGCATGATCTCCGCCTGGTACGTCAGCGACATGCCGATGAGGTCTCTGCGCTCCAGCTGCATGCGGTGGTGGCGTTCCAACAGGCTGAAGGCGGCGTCCACGCTCTGGCTCTTGACCCGGAGTGTCTGCAGGTCGATATGGACATGCGAGGTCTCCAGGCGGTCGGCATCGGCCATGAGCTGGGCGATGTCTGCCTCGGGGAGCATGACCAGCAGCAACTGGTTGTTCATCGCGTTGGAGTAGAAGATTTCTCCAAAGCTGGGCGCGATGATGGCCTGGATGCCGTACTGCTGCAGGCCCCAGACGGCGTGCTCTCGGCTGGAGCCGCAGCCAAAATTGGCGCCGGCCACCAGGATTTCCACATCGGCGCGCTCGGGCCGGTTCAGCACAAAGCCTGGGCGTGGGTGGCCTGTGCTATCGAAGCGCAGGTCGTACAGCAGGCCCTTGTCCAGCCCGGCCTTGTCGATGCCGTGCAGAAACTGCTTGGGCATGATCTGGTCGGTGTCCAGGTTCTCGATGGCCAGAGCGGCCATCTTGCCGCTCAGGATGTGTTGCTCACGCATGCTGGGTCTCCAGACGTCGAACGTCGATAATGGTGCCGGTGATGGCGGCGGCGGCCGCCATCGCAGGGCTCATCAGGTGGGTGATGGCGCCGCGTCCCTGGCGCCCCTCGAAATTGCGATTGGTGGTGGAGGCGCAGCGCACACCGTCGGCCAGGATGTCGCCGTTCATCGCCAGGCACATGGAGCAGCCCGGCTCCCGCCATTCAAAGCCGGCATCCAGCAGCAGGCGGGCAATGCCTTCCGCCTCCGCCTGTTGTTTGACCGCGCCGGAGCCCGGCACCACCATGGCACGAACCCCTTGGGCCACCTGGCGCCCGCGCACCACCTCGGCCACGGCCCGCAGGTCTTCAATGCGGGCGTTGGTGCAGGAGCCGATGAAGACATGCTGGATGGCGATGCCCTCCAACGGCGTGCCTGCGGCAAGCCCGGTGTAGCGCAGTGCCTGCTCGGTACTGCGGCGCAGGGGGCCAGCGGCCTGTGTCTCGGGATCGGGAACCGCGCCACCAATGGGCGCTACCTGGTCCGGGCTGGTGCCCCAGGTCACATGCGGGGGGACGGCGCTGGCGTCAAAACGGTGCTCCACATCAAACACCGCACCTGCATCGCTGCGCAGGCTGGCCCAATGCTGCAGGGCAGCCTGCTGAATGGGGCCGCTGAGATCTGCAGAGCGCGCCAGTACATAGTCTGCGGCTTTCTGGTCGGGCGCGATCAACGCGCCACGGGCGCCTGCCTCGACGGCCATGTTGCACACGGTAAAGCGGGCTTCGATCGACATGGCGTCGAATGCCGTACCGCAGAACTCGATGACATGGCCCCGGGCACCCTGGGCGCCGATATGGCCGATGACCATGAGGATCAGGTCCTTGGCGGTGGTGCCCAGCGGCAGCAGGCCATCGACCTGGATGCGCATGTCCTTGGCCAGCCGGTACACCAAGGTCTGCGTGGCCAGCACATGCTCGACCTCCGAGGTGCCGATGCCAAACCCCAGCGCGCCGAGCGCACCGTAGGTGGTCGTGTGCGAATCGCCGCAAATGACCACCATGCCGGGCCGCACCATGCCGTGCTCAGGCGCCACCACATGCTCAATGCCTTGCAGCGCATCCTGGGTATCGAACAGGGGAATGCCATGCTGGTCGCAGTTTTTGCGCAGGTTGCTGGCCTGCAGCGCAGGCGCGGCATCGCGAATGACGCGGACAACGCCCGGGTCGGTCGGAATCACATGGCTGACCACGGCCAGGTTCTGGCCCGGCATCAGCACCTGGCGGTCTTGCTCATCCAGGCCGGCAAAGGCCTGGGGGCTGGTGTACTCGTTCATCAAGTGCAGATCGCAGAACAGCAAGACGTTCTGCGCGTCGAGCTGGGCGACGGTATGGGCGTCGACCAGCTTGCGGTATAGGGTGCGGTGCATGTGGGGTGCTCTGTGTACGCGATGGCTCTGAGTCTCACAGCTGAGGCGGAAATATACAATGCGCGGCAAAGCACGACTTTCGGTCGCTGGAGTTACGAATGGATGGATTTTCTGACATCGCCTTTTTTGCGCTGCTCAGCAAAGAGGGCAGCATGCGCAGTGCGGCGCAGCAGCTGGGCGTCACCGGTCCGGCCGTCAGCAAGCGCCTTGCGGCACTGGAAGCGCGACTCGGTGCCCGGCTGATGCAAAGAACCACCCGCCGCATGAGCCTGACGCCTGAGGGCGAGCGCTACTTGGTGGAGGGCGCGCGTCTGCTCTCCGATTTGGGTTCGCTGGAGCGCGCCATTGGCGGGGCGGCCGCCGTGCCGCAGGGCCTGTTGCGGGTCAATGCCACCTTCGGCTTTGGCCGCCGGCATATTGCGCCAGCGCTGGGAACGTTTGCACAGCGTTTTCCAGAGGTGGAGGTGCAGCTGCAGCTGAGTGACCGGCCTGCCGACCTGCTGGAGGACCGTTTTGACCTGGTGGTGCGGATGGGCGATATGCCGGATTCCCGCTGGACGGCGCGGGTGCTGGCTCGCAACCGCCGTGTGTTGTGCGCCTCGCCGCGCTATCTGCAGGCGATGGGCACGCCATCCTCACCGCAGGAGCTGACGCGCCACGCCTGCCTCTTCATCCGCGAGGGCGATGAGGCCTTTGGCACCTGGCATCTGCGCAATGGCGCGCAGACAGAAACCGTGAAGGTGCGGGGGCCGCTGAGTGCCAACGATGGAGAGTCGGCCACGGCCTGGGCGATGGCAGGGCACGGCATCTTGATGCGCTCCGCGTGGGAGGTGGGCCCCCTGCTGCGCGCGGGCCAGCTCCTGCCGGTGCTGCCGGAATGGCGGCTGCCGCCTGCTGATATCTATGTGCAGTTCCATGGCGGGGCCCATCTGCCCGCCAAGACCAAGGCCCTGGTGGACCACCTGGTCGAGGTGTTCGCGCCGCAGCGCCCGCCGGGGAGGGCGGATGCCAGCTGGTGATGGTGATGGAAGGCGTGCCGTGGCCCTGCGGGGAGCTTGCTCGGGATGGAGCAAGCCCTGCGCGTGCCGCAGCCCTGAGCAAGACTACTGCGCCAGTACCCTGAAGGTCAGCGTGTAGTTGTAGCCATAGGTCGGCGCGGCAGCGCCTTCAGGGGCTGGGGCGCGGTGGCGTACCAGGGCCATGTAGATGCCCGGTTTGCTTGGGGTCCAGCTGATGTCGCCCTGCGCATCTGTGCTGAGCTCATCCACGCTGTTCTGGCCTTGCAGGTCCATCGGCGAGCGGTAGATGCTGACCTTCTGGTCTGCCAGCGGCTTGCCATCAAAGTGCACCGCAAAGTTGAATTTCTCTGCGGCGAACACATCGCTGGGGTGCGTGCTGGGCACGATCTCCAGCCCCTTGCCATAGGGCTTGATGGGGGTGGGCGCAGCAGCGGTGACATAGGCATCGGAGACCGACAGCGACTGGTAGTGCAGCTTCATCACGCCACCTTCGGGCATGACGGCCTTGGGGTCGCGCACGACGGTGGTTTTGCCATTCACTTCCCAGCTGCGGAAGATGGCGCCCAGGCGCGGGCCGCTGGAGAGGCGGTAGGTGCCTTTCTCGCCGGGCAGTTTTTGCTCCGCCACCGTGCGGGTCTTGAACTGGTGCACATCGCCAAAAGGCAGCGTGGTACCCGAGGGCGTGGTGACGCTGAAGGGCGTTTCGCCAAATTGGACTTCGGACAGGAAGAGTTTTTCTGCAAAGCCCGCATCCACACTGATGGTGGACTTGGGCTGCACATCAAACACGCTGGGCAGCAGAAAGGGCATGTGGGCCTGGGCGACGTTCAGGCTGAACGTCGCAGCAAGCGCAGCAAACAAATGACGCGCTTGCATGGCTTACTGGCCTGCCATGTCGGCTGCGTTGACCACGCCGTCGCCGTTGCGGTCGGCGTTCTTGAAGGTCTTGTTGGCGATGTCGATTTCCTCTTCGATGCTCAGCTTGCCATCCTTGTTGGTGTCGAGGATGTGGAAGCGCACATGGGCCTGCTTGATGCTGCCTTCGTATTGCTGGTCGGGCTTCTTGCCTGCGGCGGCGTATTGGGCCTTGAGGCGGCCTTCAAACTCGGCCACGTATTCGTCCTCGCTCAGCCAGCCATCCTTGTTGGTGTCGGCGGCGACGAAGCGCTGCTTGCGCAGGGTGTCGTATTCCTCGCGGGTGACAACGCCGTCGCGGTTGGCGTCATAGCCGCCCATGAAGGCATTGTGGCCGTGGCCGCCCACGGGGGTGGCCGGGCCCTTGGCCTCGGTCTTGGCAGCAGCGGCGGGGGCTGCGGTCTTGCTGTCGTTGCTGGCGCAGGCCGTCAGCAGCGCGGCGGCTGCGATTGCGGTCATGGCGGCGGAAAAGCGGTTCATGCTGGGGTCCTTTCGTGGTGAGAGAAAAACTTAGAAATTGACGTCCAACGAAACGGCGTAGGTGCGGCCTGGGTTGGTCAGCAGCTGGATGTCGCGCTGGTCCTTGGCGACGGAGGGCTGCAGGCTGCGGCTGCTGGCGTAATCCCAGTAGCGCTTGTCCGTCAGGTTGTAGATGCCGATGTTGAGGCGGGCGTTCTTGTTGATCTGCCAGTAGCCCGACAGGTCGAACAGCGCATAGCCGGGCACGCGGAACTGCTCGATGCTGGAGTCGGCAATGTCGGTGCCGGCGTTGGTGTAGCTCTCGCGGTTGGTGGCCTGGGCCTGCTTGCCGGCCACAAAGGTGCCGGTCATGTTCACGCCCCAGGCGCGCATCGGTGCGTCATAGCCCACGCCGATGACGGCCTTGCGCGGCTGGATGGTATCCAGCGGCACATCCTTGTCACCCGCATAGTTGGACTTGGAGGTGCCATGCGACAGGCCCAGCGCCCAGGTCGAGTACAGGCCCTTCACGGCGGGTGCCCACTGGCCGTGGTCCAGGCGGGCGCTCATTTCCAAACCGTAAATCGTGGCCTCGTCGCGGTTCTCGGCCTGGTAGATGGTGCCGATGTGTGCGGGTACGTTGCCGAACTTGCCAGGCGCGCTGGCGCGGGTGTAGCGGGTATAGCCGATGAAATCCTTGTAGCGCGTGTAGAAGGTCGAGGCATTGAACAGCACGCCGTCGGCGGGCGATCCCTTGACGCCGATCTCAAAGGCGTTGCTGGTCTCTTGCTTGAGGTTGCTGTTGCCGATCAGCGCGTACTGGGCAGAGCCGGCGTAGTTCTGGTCCATGTTCCAGGAGCCGAACACTTCGCCAGCGGTCGGAGCACGGCCACTGCGCTTGTACTGGCCGTAGGCGATGAATTGGGGCGTCAGCGCATAGGTCAGGCCCAGGCTCGGGCTCCAGATGGTGCTGCTGAGGTTGCTGTACAGCTTGGAGGCGGCGTCTTCGGTCAAAGCGCCTTCGGCAAAATCGCCCAGGTGCTTGGGTTCCACCTTGACCCGGTCAACGCGCAGCGCGGGGATCACGCCCAGGCGCTTGCCGCCCACGTCAAAACCAATGTCATCCTGGATGAAGGCGCCCAGGCGCAGGGTGTCGGTGTCGGGCTGTGGCTTCATGTAGCCGGCCACGTCCCAGGGGCGTTCCTGGCTTTGCGTCTGTGCGTTGAAGCCAAAGCTCAGGCGGTGGCGATCAATGCGCTTGTCGCCGGTGGTCGAGAGGCCCCAGGCCTTGGTCTTGTTCTGCGACAGGTTGCGCGCGACGGCGCCGCTCGCCAAGGTGGTGGTGTCGGTCACGTCCTTGGTATCGGTGTTCTGGAAGAACAGGCGCGTGTCCAGCTGGTCCACAAAGGCGTCGGTAGGCGTCCACAGGTGCGACAGCTGCAGCGTGTTGCGGCTGGTGTTACTGTCCTGCATATTGTTTTGCGTGATGGCGCTGTTGTCGGTGCTCCAGCCATAGAACTGGCTCTGGTTGCTGCGGCGGTACAGGTCGGCAGACAGCTCCAGGCGGTTCTCGGCATCGATCTGCAGGCCGCCCTTCATCAGCAGCGCGTTGGAATGCCAGTCTTCCGGCGATGCCTTGATGCCCAGGGCGCTGTTGTTCTGGGTTTCCTTGCCATCGCGGCGCGAGAAGGCGATCAGGCCATCGAGGCTGCCGGATTTGCCCGCTGCGGTGATGCTTTCGTTCCAGGAGTGGTCGGCGGAATCAAAGCCGAGCTTGCCACCAAAGTAGCTGGTGTTGCCATTGCGCAGAAAGTCGCTGGCCGACTTGGTCTTGAAGCTGACGGCGCCGCCAATGCCACCGGCTGCACGCCGGGCCGTGGTGGTACCCGACTGGATACCGACCGAGGAGAACATCTCGGGGTCGATAAAGTCGCGGCCAATGCCAAAGGTGTTGTTGCCGGCGCGGCTCACATAGGGGCGGGTGCTGGCGTCGGGCATTTCAATGCCGTCCACATCCATGCCGATGCGGTTGCCTTCGATACCGCGAATGTTGTAGCCCGTGGTGCCCGAGCGGTCAAAGCTGCTGCGGTTGCGGCTGGTGCCCGATGCGGTGCCGGGGGCCGACACCAGGGGCTGGTAGCGCGAGATGTCCGCCATGCTGTTGGCTTTTTCCAGCTCCTCGCCGGAGATCACGGTGATCGTGCCGGGGGCCTTTTCTGCCTTGGCCTGCACCGTCACTTGCGGCATCGTCGATTCCGCCTGTGCCAGTTGCACCGCCTGATCCGGCGCAGCCTGCTGCGCCAGGGCGCCGGCAGATACCAGCGCAGCCACGGCTGCGGCCAGATAACGGGGTTGGAAAGGGGATGTGGCGCGCGCAGAGATACGCTGCGCCTGGGAAAAGGTGCGAGTAGCCATAGGGTCCAGCCAGTTAAAGCAAGAAGGGAAGGAAAGACTGCTGGCTACTGACCTGTGCTGCATGCGGATGATGCAGGCTGAGGGGTCGGCTGCTGAACCCTCAGAACGAGGTTTGCAGCAGGCCCTTATGGCATGGTTTTGTTATTGCTGGCGCCTGAAAAAAGCCATTCTATATGAAAATGATTATCATTTGCGTCGAATTTCTTGCATTTGCTCACTTCTACAACACTGCGGGCATGGCGGGCAGCTCCGTGTGGCGCAAGGCATCGACTACCACGCGCATCGCAGGCGACATGCCACGCCGGTGCGGGTAGTACAGGTGGTAGCCGCTGAAGGGCTGGCACCAGTCATCCAGCACCCGTACCAGCTCACCCTGCGCAAGATGGGGCGCGGCCATGTCTTCGGGCACATAGGTCAGGCCAAAACCCGCCAGCGCAGCGCGCAGCATGGCGCGGCTGCCGTTGAACACCCATTGCCCTTGCACGCGCACCTGCACGGCAGCGCCGTCTTTCTCCAGCTCCCAGGCCATCAGCCCGCCATGGGTGGGCAGGCGCATGGTGATGCACTGGTGGGCGGCCAGGTCCTGCGGTGTCTGGGGGGCGGGCATGCGCGCCAGGTAATCGGGCGTCGCCACAATCGCCATGCGCCAGTCGGGCCCGATGCGCACCGCAATCATGTTCTTGGCGACCTGGTCGCCCAGGCGTATGCCCATGTCAAAGCGCTGCGCGACGATGTCGCCCAGGCCATAGTCGACATTGATCTCGATGGAGATATCCGGGTAGCGCTGCATCACCGGCGCGAGCTTGGGCCAGAGCACGGTGTTGGCCGCATGCTCGGCCGTGGTGATGCGGACATTGCCGCGCGGCGTGTCCCGAAAATCGCTGAGCGCAGCAACGCCCGATTCAATCTCGTCAAAGCCCGGGCCAATGCGGGCCAGCAGATAGGTACCCGCCTCGGTGGGTGAGACGCTGCGCGTGGTGCGGCTGAGCAGGCGCACGCCCATGCGGGCCTCCAGGCCCCGGATGGTGTGGCTCAGCGCCGACTGAGACACGCCCAGTTGCGCGGCCGCCTTGGTAAAGCTGCCTTCCCGCGCGACAGCGACAAAGGCCAACAAGTCATTGATGTTTTCGCGGGGCATGGCGGGGTCCTGCTAGGTGCGTGGTGGCGTTGCGCAAGGGCATCGTCAGTTTCATATGGTGGGTGGATCAGACTATATGGAATATGATCATGTTGCTGATAACGCGAGCCCGGGTGAAGCACGCTGTGCCTGTCTGCATGGCAGGCCTGCAGCTTTGCTGCTGTTCGCACCAAAAATGCAATGAGAGGATATGTCACCATGAAAAAGCCTGCTGCTCGTCATCTGCCCGCCCTGGTGCTGGCCACCGTTCTGGGTGGCCTGGCCTTTGCCTCTTCTGCCGCGCCCCTGTCGTTTCTCAACCAGACCATCACGGCCAGCGTGCCCGCCAAGGATGTGCCTGCGCTGCGCAAGGCTGTGGGCGATGTGCTGAACAACGCCGCCGACAAGAGCACCACACAATGGACCAGCAGCCACGGCCCGCGCTCGCGCCAGGTGCAGATGGCGCTGACCCCGCTGCAAACCAGCCAGACCCAGAAGGCCAATACCTGCCGCCTGCTGAATGTGGAAGCCAGCCGCCCCACCGGCAAGCTCAAGGAGGAATGGCAGTTCTGGTTCTGCAAGCAGCCCAACGGAACCTGGAAGGCCAGCGCGCAGTAAACCAGCAGCAGGGTCGCTCCTGCCCGATGCGGTAGGCGCGGCCTGCTGGCTTGTCCTAAAAAGCCAAACCAACCGACGAGAGGAAGAGACCCATGACGAACAAGATGAATCGGCCGACTGCGCGCAAGCTGGCTGCGGCCATGTTGGCGGGCGTGCTGGGCCTCAGCAGCATCAGCAGCGCCATCGCCTGCACCCGGGTGGTCTACCTGGGTGCGAATGACCAGGTCATCACCGCGCGCTCGATGGACTGGAAAAACGACATCACCAGCAACCTCTGGGTCTTGCCACGCGGCATGGAACGCACGGGCCAGGCAGGGCCCAACTCGCTGCGCTGGACCTCGCGCTACGGCAGCCTGGTGACCTCGGGCTACGACGTCTCGACCACCGATGGCGTCAACGAAGCAGGGCTGAGCGCCAACCTGCTGTGGCTGGCCGAGTCGCAGTACCCCCCGTTTGATGACAAGAGCAAGCCCGGCCTGACGATTGCTGCCTGGGCGCAGTATGTGCTCGACAACTTTGCGACCGTGGCCGAGGCCGTCAAGGCGCTGGAGCAGCAGCCTTTCACCATCGTCTCGGACAACGTACCCGGCGAAGACCGGCTCACCACCTTGCACCTGTCGATGTCCGACGCCAGTGGCGACAGCGCCATCGTCGAGTACATCGGCGGCCGCCAGGTCATCCACCACAGCCGCAGCTACCAGGTGATGACCAACTCGCCCACCTTTGACGAACAGCTGGCGCTGAACAGCTACTGGAAGCAGATTGGCGGCACCGTCATGCTGCCGGGCACCAACCGCGCTGCCGACCGCTTTGCGCGTGCCTCCTTCTACGTCAATGCCGTGCCGCAGGACCAGGAGCCCAACAAGGCGCTGGCCAGCGTGTTCAGCGTGATCCGCAATGTCTCCGTGCCCTATGGCATCACGACCCCCGACCAGCCCAATATCTCATCGACGCGCTGGCGCACGGTCTTCGACCACAAGCGCAAGCTCTACTTCTTTGAATCGGCCCTGACACCCAATACCTTCTGGGTGGACCTGAAGGCACTGAATTTCAGCCACGACACCGGCAAGGTGCTGAAGCTGGATCTGGGACCTAACCAGAACCATGCGTTTGCCGGCGATGCAACGGGGGCTTTCCAGCCTTCGGCGCCTTTCAAGTTCCTGGGGTTGCAGTAAGGCGGTGCGGTGCTGCGTCAGCGCTGTGGCGATGCCGCGATGGCCTGGAGCATCTCCGCTGCTTCCGAAGGTTTACGGATCTCCAGCCACTGCAGATGCGCAAACTGCGCATCATTGCGCAGCGCTGCAAACTTGCGCTGGTTGTTGGCATAGGTGGTCCAGGCCCACAGCAGGATCGAATCCTTGGAGAACAAGGCCATCGCCAGCGACTCCCGGTTGCCGTGCGACAGGCGCTGGCGCGTGATGCTGTGCCGGAGCGTGCGCCAGAGCAGGCGCGAGAAAACCGTGAAGCGGCTGTAGTTGAGCCACGCGACATGGCTGGCTTGCGGCCAGAGGATGTCGCGCACATCGCTGTAGTTGCCATCGGCCACCCAGCGCTCGCCTTGCGTGGCCAGCGCCACCCGTTGCCGGAATTGCTCCGTCGGCACGGCCTGCCAGTCCGGCCCCCAGTACAGCGCGTCCAGCTCGATATAGCGGGACGCCGTCAGGCCTGCCAGCGCCTGGGCGAGGGTTGATTTGCCTGCACCACTTGTGCCTACCACCAGATAGCGCATCTCCATCCTTTGCCGGGTTGTGGCCCGCTGTGCTGCTCGCGGACAAAGAGGGGGGATTCTAGCCAAACCCTTGGCCTGGAATAGCGCAGCTTGCCGGTCACGATGCCGGTCGCTTGTACTCAAATGGTCCGGTACTGGCGGCTCGACACGCTGATGGAGTTGCCATCCGGGTCCTTGGTGTTGGCGAAGGCATAGCCATGGGCCTGGTGCACCGTGCCAAATGCCAGCCCCCTGGCGGCGGCCTGGGCCACAAACTGCTCAACGTCTGCCACGCTAAAGCTGAGCTTGAGCACTGCAGAGCCAAACTTCAGGCTCTTGGCAGCCTGGTGGATCAGGATCTCCGCGCCGCCGTGCAGGGGCTGGAGGCTGATCAGGCCATCGACCACCTTGCAGTCAGACGCATAGCCGAAATGCTCGACATAAAAGCGCGCCGTGCGTTGCATGTCTTTGGCGTAGATGAGCACGGTGGTGAGCGCGATGGTCATGGCGAGCGATTATCGCAGCGGCATCGCTGGGGCGCTTGCGCCCTGCATGGCCCGCGTATCGGCCTGGCCTTGCACGCAGATGCGCCCACCGCCGGCTGGTTTCGGCCCGAGGATGCGGCCTCTCCCGCCCGCGCTGCCGACTATTTGCGCTTGGTCTCCTCGCTCTGGGACAGTTGGCCCATGGATGCGCTCATTGGCGATACTGAAGGCGGCTGCTATGTGGATGCCGATCGCATCGTGCGCATCGCGGACCCCGTCTACACCCATATCGGCGGCCCGCTCACGCTGCCCACCGATATCCCGGGCAAGCCCCCGCTGCTGCTGCTCTCGCCCCACGGCACCGCCGCTTCCCCGGAGCCATTGTTGGACCTTCAGCTCAACGAAACCGAGCCGGGGTCCGGCCATTTCACGCGCAGCCCTGTGAGCCTGCGAACCGGTGCGCCATCGCTGGACGCCATCCTCGCCTGGTCCAGCGAAGCCAATGCCCTGGCGCAAGGCGCGTCGATACGCGAAGCGCTGCAGTTGCCCGCAGGACGTAGCACTGCTGCGGTGCAGATGCCGGTCTTCAAGGATGCAGCGGTGGCGTTGCGGGTGTGAGGGGGCGGCAGGGTGAGGTTTCCGATGGGTCTTTTGTTCTGATGGCAGAAACATCAGTCGGGGCACAAGTGAGTCATGTCTTGGATAGCTCAAGCGCCAGCAACGCTGCTGCTTGTGTCAACCCATTCGGTGGTTAATACGCATTGCCCGTATACCAAAACATCAACGATGTTATCCAGGCTCACAAAGCGAAAATGGCGCACGGTGCCCCGGTCTAATCCCACTAACTGGGTTGCGCTGAATGCGTCTAGCCACAGCGAGTCCTTTACCTCCAGGAGGGGATAAGCGGCATTGCCCCAATCCCCTCCCAGTTGAGGAATTTCCGTTATGGGATAGGTCTCCCATGGGTGCGCATATTTGGTATGAGACATGCATGCTATGACGCTGTCAAAGCGGATGACCAAGTCCCGAGACGCGGCGCCGACGATATTTGAAAAACAAAGCCGTATCGAATGCGCACCTGGCTCAGTACAGAGAACGATAAATGCGCATGGAGCATCTACACTGTCGACCGATGAAAACCGGGAATAAGTCTCTTGCATAGGAAATTATTTCTCAATATTTATCGTGGCTAGGATTTGCGGATCGAAAGGTGCAGGAACAGATCTCTTCCCATCCCAAGCATCACATGGGCACGCCATGCGTCTGGACGGTCATGCACCAGGCCCAGATCAAACGCCTGTGGTGTGGTGACTTCATCGGTGTATTACGCGTTTCCACAAGTTGCTGATTCGTCTTCCCCGCTCAAATTGCCGTAGACCCGGGCAAAGACCCAGGCACTGGCACCCAGCCTTTCACATGCTCCACCAAGGCCCGCAGCTTGCGCGGCTGGTTTCTGCGGTTGGGGTAGTAGAGGTAAAAGCCAGGAAAGTAGGGCAGGTAGCGGTCCAGCACCGAGACCAGCTCTCCGCGTTTCAGGTAGGGCGCAAAGGTCTCTTCCATTCCGATGGTGATGCCGCCATCGGCCAGCGCGGTGCGCACCATCAGCAGCATGTCATTGGTGGTGACACGGGGGGCGACCGCGAGGCTGAAGTCGCGCCCGTTTTCCTGGAATTCCCAGCGGTAGGGGGCGAGCTCCAGCTCGGCGCGCCAGCCGATGCAGCGGTGGCCCAACAGGTCATTCGGGTGCTGGGGCGTTCCCTGTGCGGACAGGTAGGCAGGGGTGGCGACAACCACCTGCCGTTGCGGCCCTGTCAGCGGGATGGCGATCATGTCCTGCTCGATGACTTCACCGAGGCGCAGGCCGGCATCGAAGCCGCCGGCAATGATGTCGGATTCGTCATCGGTGACGGTGACATCCAAGGTGATATGCGGGTGGGCGGCGGCAAAGGCGCTGATCAAGGGGCCGGACAGAAAGCGCTCGGCGATGGAGGTGACCGCCACGCGCAGCAGCCCGCGCGCGGGGCCTTCTTCGGATACTTCTTCAAGCGCCACCTGCACGGCAGCCAAGGGGCCGCTGATTTGCTGGTGCAGCGTTTGGCCGGCTTCGGTCAGGCGCACATGGCGGGTGGTGCGGTGGACCAGGGCGATGCCCAATTGGTCCTCCAGCTTGCGCATGGCCTGGCTGACGGCAGAGCGTGTCACGCCCAACTGGTCGGCGGCAGCACGGAAGTTTTGTGCTTTGGCCACCGCCAAAAAGCAGTGGAGCAGGTGGAGTTCGTCTTTCATTGGTTAGAAAGTCTAACCAAATTGTGCAGCATTGGTGCACTTCTCTGATCAAGCCAAGCTGCCTACAGTTTGAACTTTCCAACGCCATTGCAGAAAGTTCTCGATGAAAAACTTGCTCGACAAAGTCATTTTGATCACCGGTGCCAGCAGCGGTATCGGTGAGGCCACTGCCAAGCTGCTGGCCGCGCACGGCGCCACCGTCGTTCTCGGCGCCCGCCGGGTCGACAAACTGGGCCAGATCGTGGCCGATATCCAGAACGCGGGCGGTGTGGCCGAAGCGCTGGCGCTGGATGTCACCCAGCGTGCGCAGCTGCAGGCCTTTGCGGACCATGCGCTGAGTCGCTATGGGCGCATCGACGCCATCATCAACAACGCCGGCGTGATGCCCTTGTCACCGCTTGCCGCATTGCGGGTGGAGGAGTGGGACTGGATGATCGATGTAAACATTCGCGGTGTGCTGCACGGCATTGCGGCGGTGTTGCCCACCATGCGCCAGCAGGGCTTTGGGCATGTCGTGAACATCGCCTCCATCGGCGCGCATGCGGTGTCGCCAACCGCTGCCGTCTACTGCGCCACCAAGTACGCGGTCTGGGCCATCTCGGAAGGGCTGCGGCAGGAAAGCAGCGACATCCGCGTGACCACGATCAGCCCCGGTGTGACGGAATCGGAGTTGGCGGAAACCATCACGGATGCCGCTGGCCGCGAAGAGATGAAGGAGTTTCGCAAGGTGGCGATCAGCGCATCGGTGATCGCACGGGCCATCCATTTTGCGATCTCGCAGCCGGCGGATGTGGATACCAGCGAGATCATCATGCGGCCCACGGCTAGCCTGCATTGATGAAAATCTGATGATGGGCGGGCTTGGCAGTGCTTGCTTGAGGGGAGCAGGGCTTTTCAGGCCTTGACTTCTGCAATGCTGGTAGCGCGCTCTCGCAATTGCGCCATGCAATTCGCGTCTGGAAACTCTTGAACCTCGTACCGGGGCAGCACGTAGGGCAGCCGCTTGACGCCAGAGCCAGCGCAGTCTAGAAAGTCTCCCATCGATACGAAGAGCGTATCCGCATCTTCCCCTTCGAGCAGGCATACCAGGTCTGCTTTGGGCAACCATGTGTAGACACCTTTGGCCAGAACCGCGTAGCTGATCAACTGGCTGTCTTCCTTTCTTTCTACCAGGCTGTGTGTCGCCACAAACACATCGCGTCCAGCTTTCTCAAGCATGGAGTCCAGTCCCTGCTTCTGTTGCGCATAGTCGCCCACGAGAAGCTCACGTTGGAGCCTGCGCAACTTCTGGCCCACCTCCCCTGGCGGGCACCAAGGCCTCCAGCTCCCATCAACCAGTTCCAGCATCTCGGCAGACAAGGGTCTGGAGTTTTCCAGCAAGATCGCGCGCGCCTGGTCAATCAGGATACTCAATGCCTCCGTATTTTCTGCACTGCCGACGAGTAAACAAGTCCGGTTGGGCACCATCACCACAGGACGGCCCCCCACCGGTAATTGCCAGATGAGTTCCTGGATCAGCATTCGCGCAGCGTCGTGGTGATCTCCGTAGTTGGAGGCAAAAAATCCAGGACCGAGCTGATAGAAAGACGGTGCTGCCTTGTGGCGCAGGTTGTCGATCGCTACCTGAAGCAGTTCGTCAAAAGTCTTACCCCAACGCGTCAAGGCATCCGAGCCCACCTGAACGATAGTCAGTTCCGTATCGATTGCCACGCCGATGCCCAGCTCGTCGGTCAGAGGGCGAAACTCCATGGCTTCTGACATCGGCTTAACGTCGCCCCCTTCAATGCGCAGCAAATCGATGCCTGAGAGATTTCTCAGCACTGGCAAGAGATGGGCTTTGGCGTCTTCAAAGCGCATGTCCTGAACACTGGGCGCGATGACACCTTGGACGAGGATATCTATTTGCGCCTTGCGCAATTTCGGCTCGGCGCGGCGGTAATCGATATAAACGTTGTGCAGGAAGATGCGTCCGCCTCCGCCGTACTGAATCAGGAATTTCTCTCTATCCAACGTAAAAGTGTCTGAGGGCCGAGCGCGCTTCAGTTCCTTCAAGACGATGTTGCCGAACTTCTCTTCATCGACCGGGCGATGAAGGAATTTGCTGAGAAAGGAAAACATAGGAGCTTGCGAATCTTGTAGTGGCAGCCGTCTGCCTTGTGCGACTGAATCAATGGCGATAACCATGTGCAGCAGCGATGTGCTCGTGCATGCTACAGGCTCTTTTACGAAGCAAGAATGTCTTTGCGGTTGTTTGCATTTTCGGGCGTGAAGCATTGCAGTGAGCTATCTTGTGCGTCGATGAACAAGCTTCCGCAAGACCGACACTGCCACATCGTTCGTGTGGCTGCCTCGATGATGTTCCGGGCGCGCATAGAGGCATCGTCCTTGCTCAATTCGCCATTGGAAAGCGGGTTGATGACTTGCTCATCCATTGCATCCAACACGCCAAACCGACACTGGTCAGGCGTTAAATGTGCTTTGTGGGCTAAGCAGTCTGTGCTGTCCACAATAAGAGCACCACAGCGGCATTGAATTTTCAAAATGGTGCCCGTTGGTTGGTTGCGATTGAAGCTGCTGTAAGGCATCTGGCAGAGCACCATAGGAGGCGTTCTAGCTGAAGACTTGCGGGATTTCGGCAGCATACCCCTTGTGTTCTGCCATGGGTTCTCATTTCCGTCACCGCATTCAGGTCTGGATGTCCGAGCAGGGTTTCATGCGACCGAGCCACACCCCCTCACCGAAAATCCCTGCTCCGAATCCGCAGGCTGTCAAACCAATCCGACACATCCCGCAGCTGGTGCGCGATCAGGTTGCCCACTTCGCCGCTGCGCTGCCAGCGGCCTTGCACGGCCAGGAACTGGGCGTGCAGCAGGGCATCGCGCTGGGCGCTGCGCAGGTGGGGCCAGCAGATGACTTGCAGGTTGCCGGTTTCGTCCTCCAGGGTGATAAAGACGACGCCCTTGGCAGTGGGTGGTTGCTGGCGCAGGGTGACGATGCCGCAGGCGCGCACCCAGCTGCCGTCGCGGGCTTCGCGCAGCTCTGCCTGGGTTTGGAAGCGGTGGCGCTGCAGGCGTTCGCGCAGCAAGGCCATGGGGTGGCGGCGCAGGCTCAGGCCCAGCGCGGCATAGTCCCAGTGGATGTCTTCCTGCTCGCTGGCGGCGGGCAGTTGCAGCTCGTCCTCGTCGATGGGGGCTGTGCGCAGCAGGCGGCTGTGGTGCAGCGGCGCGGAGGCATGCCAGAGCTGGTTGCGGCGGTGGCCTTCGAGGCTGGCCAGGGCATCGGCGGCGGCCAGGTACTTCATCGCCGGGGCGTCCAGCTGGGCGCGGCGGGCCAGGTCCTGGGCACTGTCAAAGGGGGCGGCGCTGCGGGCCTGCAGCAGGCGCTCGACTTGCGCCTGCTGCAGCTGCTTGACCAGGCGCAGGCCCAGGCGCACGGCGGGGTGGGGGCCGCTGGACGGCTCGGTGCTGCAGTCCATGTCGCTGTGCATCACATCGACGGGCAGCACCTGCACGCCATGGCGCTTGGCATCCTGGATCAGTTGGCTGTTGCTGTAAAAGCCCAGCGGCTGGCTGTTGATCATGGCCACCAGAAACTCGGCCGGGTAGTGGCATTTGATCCAGGCGCTGAAGTACACCAGGATCGCAAAACTGGCGGCATGGCTCTCAGGAAAACCGTATTCCGAAAAGCCCTGGATCTGCTGAAAGATCGATTCGGCAAAGGCCTGCGAATAGCCATTGCCGGTCATGCCGTTGATGATCTTGTCGTAGTACTTTTGCAGGTTGCCGGTGCGGCGCCAGGCGGCCATCGAGCGGCGCAGCTGGTCGGCCTCGCCGGCGCTGAAGCCGGCCGCATCGATGGCGATCTGCATCACCTGCTCCTGGAAGATGGGCACGCCCAGGGTGCGCTCCAGTGCCGGGCGCAGCAGCTCGCTTTCGTACTGGATTGCTTCCAGCCCCTGGCGGCGGCGCAGATAGGGGTGGACCATGCCGCCCTGGATGGGGCCAGGCCGCACCAGCGCGACTTCGATCACCAGGTCGTAGAACTTTCGCGGCCGCAGGCGCGGCAGCATGCTCATCTGGGCGCGGCTCTCGATCTGGAAGACGCCGATGGTGTCGGCCGCGCAGATCATGTCGTAGGTGGGTTTGTCGTCGTGCGGGATATCGCCCAGCGCAAAGCTGCGGCCCTGGCGTGCGCCCACCAGGCGCAGCATTTTTTGCAGCGCGGTGAGCATGCCCAGTGCCAGCACATCGACCTTGAGCAGGCCGACGGCATCGAGGTCGTCCTTGTCCCACTGGATGACGGTGCGGTTCTCCATGCTGGCGCGCTCGATCGGCACGATGCGCGAGAGCGGTCCGCGTGTGAGCACAAAGCCGCCCACATGCTGGGACAGGTGGCGCGGAAAATCGCGCAGGGTCTCGACCAACTCCTGCAGCTGGCGCACGGCCAGGTCGCCCGCCTGCAGGCCGCACTGCGCCAGCGCTTCGGCCCGCAGCAGCTCGTCGTCCCAGCGCGAATGGTCGCGTGCCAGCAGATCGATGCTGGGCAGTGCAAAGCCCAGCGCCTTGGCCACATCGCGGATCGCGGATTTGCGCCGGTAGCGGATGACCACGGCGGTGAGGCCGGCGCGGTGCAGGCCGTATTTCTTGTACAGGTACTGGATGACCTCTTCGCGCCGGGCATGCTCAAAGTCCACATCGATATCAGGCGGCTCGTTGCGCTCCTTGCTGATGAAGCGCTCGAACAGCAGCCGGGTATTGTCCGGATCAACCTCGGTGATCTGCAGGCAAAAGCAGACCGCCGAGTTGGCGGCCGAGCCCCGGCCCTGGCAGAGGATGTCCTTGCTGCGGGCAAAGCGCACGATGTCGTAGACGGTCAGAAAGTAGTGCTCGTACTGCAGCTCGGAGATGAGGGCCAGTTCTTTCTCCAGGGTGGCCTGCACCTTCGGTGGCGTGCCTTGCGGCCAGCGGCGGGCTGCCCCTTCGTAGCTGAGCTGGCGCAGGTAGGCCGCTGGTGTGAGCTGGGGCGGCACCACCTCATCGGGATACTGGTAGCGCAGCTCGGACAACGAGAACTGGCAACGCGCTGCGATGCCCAAGCTAGCCTCCAGCAGGTCGGGCGGGTACATCTGCGCCAGCCGCAGCCGGCTGCGCAGGTGCTGCTCGGCATTGGGCTGCAGCGCGTAGCCGCAGTCGGTCAGCGGTGTGCGCAGGCGGATGGCGGTCAGCACATCCTGCATGGGCTTGCGCGAGCGCACATGCATGTGCACATTGCCGGCGGCTACCAGCGGCGCGCCGCTGCTGCTGCCCGCTGCGCGCATCTGCGCCAGCCACGCCTCGTCGCCCAGGCTGCGGTCCAGCTGCACGGCCAGCCAGCAGCGGCCGGCAAAGTGCTGCTGTAGCCAGGCGGCCTGGGCCTGGATCTGCGCCGGGCTGGCCTGGCGGCTGGGGGCGAGCAGCAGCAGGCAGTCTTGCAGCGCGCGCGGGTGGATGGCCGATTGCGCCAGCGCATAGCTGCCCTTGGGCGATTTGCGCCGCAGCTGGGTGATGAGGGCGCAGAGGTTGCCATAGCCATGCAGGTTGCAGGCCAGTGCCACCAGGGTGAAGGGGGGGGCGGCCGCATCGCTGGGCTGCACCTCGAACTGCGCGCCGACGATCAGCGGCAGCCCGCAGTCACGCGCTGCGACATGGGCGCGCACGATGCCGGCGAGCGAGCATTCATCGGTCAGGGCCAGCGCGCGGTAGCCCTGGGCGTGGGCGCGCTCGACCAGCTCATGCGGGTGGCTGGCGCCGCGCAGAAAGCTGAAATTGCTCAGGCACCACAGCTCGGCGTAGTGGGGGATGGAGAGTTTGGGACGCGTGGCCATGGCTCTAGATAGGTGCGGCGCTGCTCAGGCAAAGCGGCCATGCAGAAACCAGGCGCCGCTGTTGGCGGACAAGCGGGTGTGGAAGATCCACAGCAAGCCGGCATGCGGGCTGTGGGCGACCCAGTAATCGCGCAGCGCGGTGTGGGCGGTTTGGGTGATGGGGGCGGGCTTGGGCGGGTTTTTTCGGTGATCGCCGTGGTCGCTGCCGGGGGCAGCCTCGTCGGTGTGGGTGTCTCCATCCGCATCGCTCACCGGCAAAAAGCCGGGGCTGCGGTGCCACCAGCCGCCTTCGATGCGCTGCGGGCCCAGCAGCAATTGCAAAGGGCCGTGGTAGAGCGGTCGGCTCTGGCTGTCTTGCAGCAGTTGCAGTGGCGTGGGCAGCAGGAAGCTGGGTTGCGGAAGGGGTGGCAACGCCGAGGGCGGGGCGGCCTTGGCCTTGCCGGCCGGCTGCGCGGGCAGCCACTGCACCTGCCATTCGGGGCGGTGGTCGGGCCGCAGCAGCGGGCGCTGCACCTGGTCGGCACCCAGGCGGGCGGTGATGCGCTCCAGCACCTGTTCCAGGCTTTCGCCATCGGCGGTTTTGTCGGGCAGCAGGCTGGCACTGCGCTCTTGCAGCGCTTCGGGCGCATCGGCATGCAGACTCAGCTCGCCGACAGGGGCTTGCAGCTCCACATGTGCCAGGTGCTCCTGCAGCAGGCGGCACAGGTGCTGCAGATCGCGCGTGGTGCTGGCGGTGTGGATGGTCAGCTCGCCGCCATCGCCCACATGGCGGGAGCGCATCGCATCGTGGCACCAGCACAGCCGAAAGCTGCGCACGCCGGCGCGCTGCGCCGCCAGCCAGCCGCACAGCTGCAGCAGCAGGTGGCGCGCACCCTGCATCAGCGCATCGGCCTGGTCGATGCGCATGGGCAGCTCCAGACGGGCATCGAAACGGGCAGGCAGGCTGATCCAGGAGTAGCGGTCGGGCAGCAGGCCATGGGCCTGGTCGAGGGCGGTCAGGATGCCGGTATCCATGCGCCGGGCCAGCGCCCCCCCGGGGCAGTGCATGGACGGCGCCCAGGCTCTGGCAGCCCAGCTGGCTCAGCAGCTCGGCATGCCGGGCCACCGCATCAATGGCATGCAGCGGCAAAGGGGACAGTACCTGCGGCAGCGGCTGGCCCATGCCGTGGCGGATACCGCAGCGCGCCAGCGCAATGGCGGCCAGGCTGGTGGGGGCCCAGCTGATGGCCTGCACGCCCAGCTGCCGGCTTTCGCGCAGCAGGCGCCGGGCCAGCTGCTGGCGCCCGCCAAACAGGCGCTCGCTGGCCGAGAGCTCCAGCACCAGCGCATCGCCAAAGGCACTGTCAGAGGGCACGCAAGCCAGGCGCGGCGTGAACTGCTGCGCCCACAGCGCCAGGCCTTGCATGTTGGCGCTAGGCGCGGCGGGCGTGGCCTCAGTGCTGCAGGCTGGATGGCTGGGCGCGCTGGCGGCGGGGCAGGGGAGTTGGGGCAGCAGGGCGGCCCAGATCGGTGTCATGGTCTGGCAAGAGGATGGCTCGGGTCGAGGTGGTGGACGGTTGGGGCTGCGGCAGGCTAGCGGGCCACAGGCGGGTGGGCAGCACGGCTTGCAGGCTGGGCGGCACGGCGGGCAGCTCTAGCGTGCCTTCGTGCACGGGGCCCCGGCGTTTGAGCAGCTCCAGCTGCAGCGACCAGGGCTGGCTGCTGCGCACCAAAAGCCGCAGTGGCGCGGCCGAGGCCTGGTGCCGGCTGCTCTCGGGTCGGAACACAAAGACCAGGCCTTCAAACTGCTGGGCGCTGATTTGCAGGCGGCGTATCTGCTCGGGCTGCACCTGGGGCAGCCAGGCCAGCAGCGCGGCGGCGGCATTGGCCTTGAGCAGCTGCTCCAGCGCCCAGAGTTGGTCTTGCGGGCGGCCGCCATGGATCCAGACCAGCTGCCCTGGCGCCAGGCCACTCTGCGCCAGCCCGCTGGCATGGGGCGGCAGCGGCGGTCCCAGTGCGATGACGGGTTTGTGCGCTGGGCACTGCTGCAGGGCCATGCCGGTCAGGCGCCATTCCAAAGTGCCGGCCTGGGGCTGCAGCACCTCCGTCAGGCACTGGCTGGGCCAGCCCTTGCCGGGCAGCTCAGCATCGAGCGCATCCCAGCCGGTGGGGATGCCTGCCATCGGCGCGCGCACCAGGTGGTCGCCGCGCCAGAGCTGGGCGGCCACCGTGGGCGGCAGGGACAGGGCATCGAGTTTAGGCATGGCAAATAACTGTATATATGTACAGTATAAGAGCTAGCGCAGCTGCAATGTGTAACAAGCGCCGGGCACATGCGGAGCGACTGGGCCGGAAAGTGAGTGTCTGCCTTTCAAAACAACCCATTGCAGCTTTCTTTTGAAGCTGACAGCCAGCCCGGGTAAGATCGCGGTACATGCAAATACCAGAACCCCACGACTCTGCCGACCGCCCTGCGCCGCCGTCTTCTGCCGCCTCTGCGCGGCGTACGGCCGTGGTCGATGGGGTGGCGGTGGACGGCCTCACGCCGGTGCCGCACCTGGAGCGCAAGGCGGGGGCATTGCTGCTGTTTACCTTGCTGCTGATCCTGGGCTCGGCCTTTTATCTGATGTATGCGCGCGGCGTGTTTGAGCCCAAGCAGTCGCTGATCCTGACGGCCGATGACTCCGAGGGCGTCTCCATCGGTCTGGACATGACCTTCTCTGGCTTTGCGATCGGCAAGGTCAGCAAGATCGAGCTGGCGCCTGATGGCACGGTGCGTATCCATGTCGATGTGCCCGAGAAGGATGCGCACTGGCTGCGCAGCAGCAGCGTGTTCACCCTGGTCAAGGGCCTGGTGGGCGGCACGACGATCAAGGCCTATTCAGGCATTCTGGACGACCCGCAGCTGGAAGATGGCGCCGTGCGCGCCGTGCTGTCGGGCGATGCGACAGCCGAGCTGCCGCAGTTGATGAGCAATGCCCGCCAACTGCTGGAGAACCTGAACATGATGACCTCGGCCGGCTCGGCCTTGGGTGGCACCCTGGAGCAGCTGCGTGACCTGAGCACCAAGCTCAACGGCCCCAGCGGCGCGCTGGGCGTGGTGATGGGTGGGGATGCCGAGGCACGCAAGATATCGCAGACCCTGGACCGCACCAACCAGCTGCTGGCGCGCCTGGATGGCCTGGCCAAGAATGCCGACAAGCAGGTGTTTGGGGCCGATGGCGTGATGCCCGAAGTGCGCGCCACGGTGCAGCAGCTCAATGCCGTGCTGGGCGATGTGCGCGGCAGCTTGAAGAAGGTGGATGCGGTGCTGGTGGAGGCCCAGGCCGTGGGCGCCAATGCCAAGGACGCCACCAACCAGCTGGGTGATTTGCGCGCCGATGTCGAGGCCAATCTGCGCAAGGTGGAAGGCATGCTGACCGAGCTGAACCGCAAATGGCCGTTTGCCAAAAAAGATGCCGAGGTGCGACTGCCATGAGCACAGGTACTGCCATCACCACCCGCCTGGCCGCTGCACTGCTGGCTGCCGCTGTGCTGGGCGGCTGCGCCAGCGGCAAAAAGGCGCCCGACTGGGCGATCAACGAACAAGGCGCTGCCGAGCGCGCGACCGATGCCTACCTGTCAGGCAACAGCCGGGTAGCCGATGCCGAATGGCGGCGTGCACGTGACGAGGTAAGCCGCACCGCACGGCCCGATCTGCTGGCCCGTTTGGAGCTGGCGCGCTGCGCTGCGCAGGTGGCTGCCTTGGATGCCGCCCCTTGCACGGGCTTTGAGGCGGTGGCCCAGGATGCCGCCGATGCCGAACAGGCCTATGCGCGCTATCTGCAGGGCCAGTTGGCTGAAGGCGATGTGGCCTTGCTGCCCAAGGCCCAGCAGGCGGTGGCGCCCTTGGCACCGGAGCAGGCAGCCGCTGCGCTGGCCGCCATTGAAGACCCGCTCTCGCGCCTGGTCGCTGCCGGCGTGCTGGCGGTGCGCGGGCCGGTGCCGATGGCCGTCGTCACCCAGGCGGTCGATACCGCCTCTGCCCAAGGCTGGCGCCGCGCCGTGATGGCCTGGCTGATCAACCAGCAGCGCCTGGCGCGCGAGCTGGGCGATACGGCGCTGGCCGACCAAGTGCAGCGCCGGCTGGACCTGCTGCAGGCGACGCAGAAATAAGCCCGCAGCCGCTCAAGCGCTGCATTCACTCACATTGACTGGCTCGTCGTCGTATCGGGCGCTGGCTCTGGTTGCGTGCCGGGGTAGGGGTGTTCGGGGTTGCCGGGGTAGGGGTGCACCGGCTCGCTCGGATAGGGATGCTGCGGGTTGCCCGGGTAGGGGTGCAGAGGGCTGGGCTCATACGTGCCTGGCTCACCAGGCGCCGGCTGGGGCTGGCCTGGGATAGGGGGCTGGGTATGCGACTGGCTGGGATCGTAGGGCTGGGGCATGGTCGTCCTCCTGTGGCGGGCCTGGCTGCCTATGCAGGCAAGCCCTTGGCAAAAGCCCAGTGTGGCAAGCGCAGCAGCGCGGGCGTGTAGGCCCCGGTAGCACGCCAAGGTACGCGCATCGCCGTTACGCCATGTGTGAAGCGGAACAAGGTACAGCAAAGCATTTCTCCCACATGGCGGGCTTGGCGGCAGCGCTACGCTAAAAGCCCAGTCCACCTGTTTCAGGAGAATGCCATGCACACGATGCAGCACATGCACAAGGCGTTTGCGTTGCCACAAGCGCAAAAGCCAGTCCCAACCACCCCCAAGAAGCCCCAGCCCGGTGGTGGCGGCCCGCCTGCTGATGGTGATCCATCGCAGTAACCCCCATCCACCCTGAGCCACCCCGCCTCAACGCAGCACCCAAGGAGATTTGTGATGCCCCAAGGAGATAAATCCGCTTATACCGATAAGCAAAAACGCATGGCCCGCCATATCGAGAAAAGCTACGAGAAAAAGGGCGTGTCGGAAGACGAAGCCGCTGCACGCGCCTGGGCCACGGTGAACAAGGAAACAGGGGGCGGCAAGCGCTCCGGATCGGGCCGGGGCAAGGCCACAGGGCCGGGGTCGCAGCTCGCAGCCGCGCGCTCGGCTGCGGCCAAAAAAGCCGCAGCCAGCCGCAGCCCCGAAGCGCGCTCCGCATCGGCCAAAAAGGCGGCGGCTACCCGCAAGCGCAATGCCGCTGCTAAGAAAAACTGAGGATGGAAAACAGGCCAGCCACCGGATGGTGTGCTGGCCTGTTGCATTGCCCGTTCAGACGGGTTCCGGATCCTTCACCGGTGGTTCATGCCCAGGTTCCTCGATCGGCAAGGTGCTGTCGGGCGGATCGATGGGCTCGGGTTTGGGCAGATCCGGCGGCGGTGGTGCCACCGGCGGTTGAGGGGGCGTAGTAGGGGTTGGCATGGCGGCCTCCTTTCTGCCTTGTTTGTACTGCGCGCTGCGGCGGCCGTATGTCGGACAAGCTTGTCAGCGGGTAAGCGCATGTAGGGCGGTCGAGGTTGATGTAGCAGCGGTATGCCGCTGCGGTATGTCGTTTCATTTTTTTAGAGTTCAAGATCCAAGGAGTTTCAGCATGAGCCCATCCACCAGCAAATCCAAAAAGAGCGCCAGCAAGAAGCCTGCGGCAGAAAAGCGCTCGGTCGAGGAAGTAGTGGCTGCACAGCAGCGCATCCAGCAAGCGCAAAGCCAAAATGACGCCCGGGCCAAGGCGTCCAAAAAAGCCAAGAGCAGCAAGGACGATAAAACCCGTAAAAAAACCGCACCCGGCCCCGGCCACGAGGTACCCACACCGCCGATGCCCGGCAAAAAGCTGGCCAAGCCCGGCCATGAGAAAGCGCTCGATCTGCAGCCGCTCTACCTGGCAGAAAACTACCGGGGCAGCGGCAAGCTGGAAGGCAAGACGGCGGTTATCACCGGCGGTGACTCGGGCATTGGCCGGGCAGTGGCGGTGCTGTTTGCACGCGAGGGCGCCAATGTGGCGATCCTCTACCTGAACGAGCACGACGATGCCAAGGAAACCTGCCGCCTGATTGAGGAAGAGGGCCAGCAGAGCCTGGCGATATCTGGCAATGTGCAGGATCCGCAGTTTTGCGAGCAGGCGGTCAAGCAGGTGCTCAAGCAGTTTGGCGCGCTGAATGTGCTGGTCAACAATGCCGCGTTCCAGCAGCATGCGGCCGACATTGAAGACCTGAACACTGAACGCCTGGACGAGACCTTTCGCACCAATATCTTTGGCTACTTCCACATGGTCAAGGCCGCCATTCCGTACCTGCAACGGGGCGATGCGATTGTGAACACCGGCTCGGTCACGGGCCTGAGCGGCAGCAAGGAGTTGCTGGACTACTCCGCAACCAAGGGTGCCATCCACGCGTTCACCAAGGCGCTGGCCCAGAACCTGATGGAGCGCGGCATCCGCGTCAATGCGGTGGCTCCTGGCCCCGTATGGACGCCATTGAACCCGGCCGACAAGAACGCGGAGGACCTGCGCGAGTTTGGTGCCGACACCCAGATGGGCCGCCCCGCGCAGCCCGAGGAACTGGCACCCGCCTATGTGTTCCTCGCGTCGCAGGTGTGCTCCAGCTATATCTCCGGCATTGTGTTGCCGGTAACGGGCAGCGTGGGTGCATCCTGACCACTGGAGCAGGGTCGCTGGCAACCTGTTGGCCCGCACCTGCCAGGTGTTGGCCCAGTCGCCTGGTGGCGCTTGCTTGTTCCAAGCCACGGATGCTTGAATTGATAATGAGAATGCATTATCATTTAAGCATCTGTTGCTGTTTTGGAGAAGCACTGCATGCAAGTTCTGTCGTCCCTCAAGGAAGCCAAGAAGCGCCACCGTGATTGCCAGGTGGTCAAGCGGCGTGGCCGCATCTATGTCATTTGCAAATCCAACCCCCGCTTCAAGGCGCGCCAGGGTGGGGCAAAAAACAGGCACAAGCGCTGAGATGCCCAGGCTCTGCATGGGCTGCGGCCCATGCGCGCAGCGGAAGCGGTGAATGCAGGCTGCTCACCGCCCTGCGTAGCGCAGGGAGGGGATATCAGCCAGCGCTGGAGTGCTGCTGTGCATCCTGTTTCTGGCGCGCTTTTTCGGCCAGGATGTCGAACTCCTTGCGCAAGGCGTCCAGCTCCTCTTCGTCCAGCTCTTCGAGCGAGAGCATGCAGTTGCGGGCCGGCTCGATGGCGCGGATCAGTTCATCCAGCTTGATCTGCATGGCCTCGGTGTCGCTGTTCTGGGTGGACTGGATCAGGAACACCATCAAGAAGGTGACGATGGTCGTGCCGGTGTTGATCACCAGCTGCCAGGTGTCATTGAAGCCGAAAAACGGACCGCTGACCGCCCACAGCACAATCACCAGGACAGCACCGACAAAGCACACCGGCCGGCCACTGAACTTGGCGACAGCGCGGGCAATTTTGTTGAAGGCGGAATGCTTGGTTTTCATGGAAGAACTCCTTCGATCGCAGATGGCGACCAGCATAAAACCAAGCGGCCGGGGCCAGGCTGCCTCAGCCGATCAAGTGGCTGTAGGAGGGCGGCGGCATTCCAGCTGCAGCCATTCGCCAAAGCGCTGGTAGCTTTCCATGTCGCTGCGCCAAGTGGGGGCGCAGAGGTAGTAGCCCAGCGGGCTTTCAAAGCGCTGGCCAAAGGGCTCGACCAGTTTGTGTGATGCCAGCGACTCCTGCAGCAGGCAACTAGGGACCAAGGCCACGCCCAGGCCGCCAATGGCCGCCTGGATGATGAGGGTGAAAAGGTTGAAGCCGGGGCCTATGCGTGCCCCTTCATAGGGGCCGGCGTAGGCGGTGAACCAGTCGTCCCAGGAAGTGGGCAGCTCGATGTGCTGCAGCAGGCTGCACTGCTTGAGGTCGCTGAAGTGCGCAATCGGGTGCTGCTGCAAGTAGCTGGGCGAGCAGACGATGCTGGTCTCGCGCCCGATCAGGTACTGGGCATCGGCAATCGGCCAGTCGCCGTAGCCGTACTGGATGGAGGCATCGAAGCCATCGCCGGTCTCGGCGCTGTCGGTGGTGCTGTAGCGCACAAAGTGGATGGCGATGTGCGGGTTGCTGGCGCGAAAGCTCTCCAGCCGGGGAAACAGCCAGTTGGCCGCAAAGGTGGGCGCGACCGACAGGCTGAGCAGATGGGCATTCTGCGCGGTGGAGATGACCTGGGTGGTGGCGCGTTCCAGCGATTCCATCGCCGGGCGCACGAGCTTGAGGTAGTTCTCGCCGATATGGGTCAGCGCCAAGCCATGGCTGCGGCGCATGAACAGGGGGTGGCCCAGGTAGGCCTCCAGGCCCGCGATATGGCGGCTGATGGCGCTTTCCGTGACAAACAGCTCCTTGGCGGCCTTGGAAAACGACAGGTGCTGCGCCGACAGCAGGAAAGCGTTCAGCTCTGAAATCGTGGGGCAGCGACGGCGCATGGGGTATGAGCTCCACTCATGATGGTAGGAAAAATTGGCAGATGCATGACGTCATGTCATTGCCACATATTGTTGCAGCTTGGCTAGAGTTCGGGGCATTAGAGGCAACCATGGCGCTGTGAACGCCAAAACCGATTATGCAATCCACCCTGATCCGCAATGCCAAGATTCTCGACACCCGACATCTCGTATTGACTTCTACTCATACCATTTTGGTGCGCAACGGTCTGATCGAAAAGATCAGCGCCGAAGACTTTGAGGTGGCCGATGCCACCGTCATCGATGCCAAGGGGATGACCTTGATGCCCGGCCTGATCGACTGCCACGTGCATGTGATGGCCTCGGGCTTCAACCTGGGTGCGGTTGCCAACCTGCCCAATGCGCTGGCGCTGCTGCGCGCGCTGCCCATCATGAAGGGCATGATCGACCGGGGCTTTACCTCGGTGCGCGATGCTGGTGGTGCCGACTGGGCGCTGGCCGAAGGGGTGCGTACCCGCCAGGTGGCCGGCCCGCGCCTGTTCTGCGCTGGCAAGGCGCTGTCGCAAACCGGCGGCCATGGAGATTTCCGGGCGCGCAATGACACGCTCGACCCCTGTTCCTGCGCCTACAAGATCGGCAATATCGGCAAGGTGGTAGATGGCGTTGATGCCTGCCGCCTGGCGGTGCGCGAAGAGATCCTGAAGGGTGCCACCCAGATCAAGGTGATGGCCTCGGGCGGTGTGGCGTCGCCGAACGATCCGATCAACAACCTGGGCTTTTCGGTGTCGGAGCTGACCGCCATCGTTGAAGAGGCCCACAATGCGAACACCTATGTGATGGCCCATGCGTATACGCCCCAGGCCATCACCCGCGCCATCGAGTGCGGCGTGCGCACCATCGAGCACGGCAACCTGGTCGATGCACCCACCGCCAAGCTGATGCAGGAAAAGGGTGCCTACATGGTGCCGACCCTGATCACCTACGAAGGCCTGGCCAACGACGGTGCCAAGTACGGTCTGCCCGACGAGTCGGTGCAAAAGATTGCCAAGGTGCGCACCAACGGCCTCAAGGCGCTGGAAGTGCTGGACGCCGCTGGCGTGAAGATGGGTTTTGGCAGCGATTTGCTGGGCGAGACGCACTACATGCAATCGGACGAGCTGGTGCTGCGCGCCCAGGTGCTGGGCCATGCCAAGGTGGTGCAACAGGCAACGCTCATCGGCGCCGAGATTCTGAACCACGAAGGCCTGCTGGGCGAAGTGGTGGAGAACGCCTATGCGGACTTGCTGCTGGTCGATGGCAACCCGCTGGAAGATGTATCGGTGCTGACCCAGCATGACACGGCGATCAAGCTGATCATGCGTGACGGCTTCATCCACAAGAACGCCTGCTGATGGGCCTTTGAGCGAGCACCACTCTATGTATAACGCTTCCGAACGTCTGGAGCGGCTGCCTTTCAGCCGCTTCCATTTCACCTTGCTCATCATTGGCGGCCTGGGCCTGGCCTTCGAGGCGCTGGATGCGGGCATCATCGCCTTCATCCTGCCGTCGCTGCGCGAACAATGGGGGTTGACCGGCATCCAGGCCGGCTGGATTGCCAGCAGCACCTATGTCGGCTTTCTGGTGGGGGCGCTGCTGTCGGGCATGCTGGGCGACCGCTTTGGCCGCAAGGTCGTGATGATGTGGGCGCTGGTGCTGTTTTGCGTGGCCACTTTCATCAATGCCTTTGCCACCAATTTCCATGAGTTCTACATTCTGCGCATGATTGCCGGTGTGGGCATGGGCGCCGAGGGTGCCATCGTGGCGCCTTACCTGGCCGAGTTTGTCAGCAGCCGCTACCGGGGCCGCTTCACCGGTGCGCTGGCGGGCTTCTTCTCCTTTGGTTTTGTGATGTCGGCACTGCTGGGTTATTTCATCGTGCCGATGAGTGCGGACGGCTGGCGCTGGATCATGGTCATCGCCTCGGTGCCCGTGGTGTTCCTGCTGTGGATGCGCCGCGCGCTGTTCGAATCGCCCCGTTGGCTGGAAGAGATGGGCCGCCATGAAGAGGCCAGCCGGATCTGTACCGAAATTGAAGCGCAGGTGCTGCGCAGCAGCGGCAAGCCGCTGCCCGAGCCGGTGAAGATGAGCCTGGCGGCCAAGGCTGCTGACTCGGCGGTGCAAGGCGCCTGGGCCAAGCTGGCTACGTTGGTCAAGCCCCAGTACCTGCAAACCACCTTGGTGGTCTGGGTGTTCTGGATCACGGTGATGTTCTGCTACTACGCCTTCCTGGTCTGGATTCCCAGCCTGCTGGTGGCGCGTGGCTTTGCGGTGACCAAGAGCTTTTCCTTCACCATCCTGATCTACCTGGCGCAGATCCCGGGGTACTACTCGGCTGCCTACCTGAACGACAAGATCGGCCGCAAGTACACCATCCTGGCCTACATGCTGGTGTCCTGTCTGGCAGCGCTCGGCCTGGCCTTTGCGGGCGCCGACCAGGAGATCATCCTGCTGAGCATGCTGCTGTCCTTTGGCATGAACGGCGTGATTGCCGGCCAGTACACCTACACCTCGGAGATCTACCCGACCTCCATCCGTGCCACCGGCATGGGAACGGCCTCGGCGCTGGCGCGTATCGGCTCGATTGCCTCGCCCACCATCGTGGGGGCCGCCTATCCGGTGCTGGGCTTTGGTGGCGTGTTTGCGCTGATGACCGGTGTGCTGTTTGTCGGCGGCATGGGCATTTTGCTGTTCGGCAAGAACACCCATGGCGTGTCCCTGGAAGGAATTCAGCAATGAGCACCACCCATATCCTGGGCCGCCTGGCCCACACCTTGGGCCAGAGCAGCGATGCCGAGCGCCACTGGGCCGCTATTGCCGACAGCTGCCAGCAGCTGTTTGGCTACGGCCTGCTGACCGGCCTGGTCTACCTGCGGCAGGAAAAGCTGATGCGCCGCATCTATTCGTCCAACGAGGCCATCAGCCCGCTGGGCGGCTTCAAGGCCACCGGCAAGGGCCCCTGGTCGGGCCGGGTGCTGGACCAGGGCCTGCCCTATATCGGGCGGGACGAGGCCGACATCCGTACCGTCTTCTCCGAAGCCGAGGACCTGGTCGCCCGGGGCCTGCATGCGGTGCTGAACATCCCCGTCTGGTACGGCGGTGAGGTGCTGGGCTCCATCAATATCCTGGGCCCGCGCGGCGCCTACAACGATGTGCCCGAGGCGCTGATCCACCTGGTGGCCGGTGTCTGCGTGCCGGCACTGGCCTCGGCCCGCGAAACCGCACGCGAGGCAGCGCGTGGCATTGACAGCGCCAGCCTGCAAAGCGTCTGAGCGCCAGCTTGCCACCACCCAAGCCCGCAAGGCCCCTGGCCCCGCGGGCTTTTTTGCGCCTGCTGAGCGCAAAGTACTGGCAGTGGCGCGCGCCAGGCGCAACAGCCTCTAAAATCGCCGCCCATGGCTTCTAACAGTTCAGGGTTGTGGTCCTCGCCTGCCGTGCGCATGGGCGTGTCGATCAGCGTGGCAACCGGTTTATATGGCATCTCCTTTGGCGCGCTCGGGGTGGCGGCAGGCCTGTCGGTCTGGCAGACCTGCGCCTTGAGCCTGCTGATGTTTACCGGCGGCTCGCAGTTTGCGTTTGTCGGCGTGGTTGCGGGCGGTGGCGCCGGCGCAGCGGCCCTGGGCGCGGCCAGCTTGCTGGGCGTGCGCAATGCGGTCTACGGCATGCAGATGGCCGCCTTGCTGGGTCCGCGCGGCCTGGCGCGCCTGCTGTCGGCGCAGCTGACAATCGATGAATCGGCCGCCACCGCGCTGGGGCAAACCGACAAAGCCGAGCAAAAGCGCGGTTTCTGGACCGCTGGCGTGGGCGTCTACCTGCTGTGGAATCTGTTCACCGCCGCAGGCGCCTTGCTGGGCAATGCCCTGGGCGACCCGGGGCGCTGGGGGCTGGATGGTGCAGCGGTGGCCGCCTTCATGGGCCTGCTGTGGCCGCGCCTGACGCACAGGGAGCCCATTGCGCTGGCGGTGGTGGCTGCCAGCATCGCCATGCTGGCGGTACCCTGGGTGGCGCCGGGGGTGCCTATCCTGATCGCGGCATTGGTGGGTGCTGCCTGGGGCTATGCATCGCGCAGCAGCGGCCCGGCCGGGCAGGGCACCAGCGCGCAGGAGGCCGCACGATGAACGCGATGGCAGATGTGGGCAACCACTGGTGGATCTGGGTGCTGCTGGCCAGCGCCGTGACCTATGCCACCAAGCTGCTGGGCTATGGCGTACCGGCGCACTGGCTGCGCCACCCGCGCATGGCCCGGGTAGCAGGGGCGCTGACGATTGCGCTGCTGGCGGCCCTGACCGCCATGAACACCCTCGTCAGTGGCCAACAACTGGTGCTGGATGCCCGCCTGGCAGCGCTGGCGGTGGCCATCATCGCGCTGGCGCTGCGTGCGCCGTTTTTGCTGGTGGTGGTGTTGGGTGCCGCGGCATCGGCTTTGGTGCGGTTTTGGGCCTGAATCCCAAGAATTGGAAGTTGGGTATAATTGCAGGGTTTTGCATGGTGCAAGACGCACGTCACAAGCTTTTCCGGCTGTGGCGCAAGTAACCAGAATGCCAGCGCAAGCCGGTGTTCCTTATAAGGAAAACACATGATCGCCGCATCTATCAAGGCCGAAGTTGTACAGGCCAACGCACGTTCCGCTAACGATACTGGTAGTCCAGAAGTCCAAGTGGCTCTGCTGACCGCCCGTATCAACGAACTGACCCCTCACTTCAAGACGCATGCCAAGGACCACCACGGTCGTCGCGGCCTGCTGCGCATGGTGAGCCGTCGTCGTAAGCTGTTGGACTACCTCAAGTCCAAGGACGCTGACCGTTACACTGCACTGATCGCTAAGCTGGGCCTGCGTAAGTAAGCCCAGGGTGAGATGGAGACGCCTGAGTTAGTCCGCTAGCTCAGGCGTTTTTTACTTCAACGCCGCGCAAACAGAGCGAAGCTGTGTCATTCCAAGGGGGCTGAACCCCGGGTTCAAGGCCGTCAACCTCCCTGGAATGGCATCGTGTTCTGAATGCCGGCTCCTGCTGAAAACCGACAGGTTTTTGGCTGTTTAACCAGGAGCAATCTATGTCCATATTCAACAAAGTCACCAAGACTTTCCAGTGGGGCCAGCACACGGTCACCATGGAAACCGGTGAAATCGCTCGCCAGGCTTCCGGCGCGGTGCTGGTCAACATCGACGACACCGTGGTGCTGGCTACCGTGGTGGGCTCCAAGATCGCCAAGGCCGGTCAGGACTTTTTCCCACTGACCGTTGACTACATCGAGAAGACCTACGCTGCAGGCAAGATCCCTGGCAGCTTCTTCAAGCGCGAAGCCAAGCCGAGCGAACTCGAAACCCTGACCAGCCGTCTGATCGACCGCCCGATTCGCCCGCTGTTCCCCGAAGGTTTCTACAACGACGTGCATGTGGTCATCCACACCATCTCGCTGAACCCTGAAGTGGATGCCGACATCGCTGCGATGATCGCCGTGTCCGCTGCCCTGTCCATCTCGGGCATTCCTTTCAACGGCCCTATCGGTGCTGCCCGCGTGGGTTACATCAACGGCGAATACGTGCTCAACCCCGGTCAGACCCAGCGCAAGGATTCGCTGATGGATCTGGTGGTGGCAGGTACCGAAGCTGCTGTGCTGATGGTCGAATCCGAAGCCCAACAACTGCCTGAAGAAGTGATGCTGGGCGCCGTGGTCTATGGCCACGAGCAAAGCCAAGTGGCGATCAACGTGATCCACGAACTGGTGCGCGAAGCCGGCAAGCCCGTATGGGACTGGGCCGCTCCTGCCAAGGACGAAGCACTGATCGCCAAGGTTGGCGAGCTGGGCGATGCCGCTCTGCGCGACGCTTACCAGCTGCGCAACAAGCAAGCCCGTACGCTGGCCTGCCGCCAGGCTTACGCCGCTGTGAAGGCTGGCCTGACCGAGCAAGGCGTGGCCTTTGACGGCGTCAAGGTCGACGGCATGCTGTTCGACATCGAAGCGCGCATTGTGCGCTCGCAGATTCTGGCTGGTGAGCCCCGTATCGACGGCCGCGACACCCGCACCGTGCGTCCTATCGAGATCCGCTCGTCCGTGCTGCCACGCACCCACGGCTCGGCCCTGTTCACCCGTGGTGAAACCCAGGCGCTGGTGATCTCCACGCTGGGCACCGAGCGCGATGCACAGCGTATCGACGCCCTGGCTGGCGAGTTTGAAGACCGCTTCCTGTTCCACTACAACATGCCTCCCTTTGCCACCGGCGAAGTGGGCCGCATGGGCTCGACCAAGCGCCGCGAAATCGGCCACGGCCGTCTGGCCAAGCGCGCTCTGGCCGCTTGCCTGCCTTCGAAGGAAGAGTTCCCCTACACCATCCGCGTGGTGTCGGAAATCACCGAATCGAACGGTTCCTCGTCGATGGCTTCGGTCTGCGGCGGCTGCCTGTCGATGATGGACGCTGGCGTCCCGATGAAGGCCCACGTGGCCGGTATCGCCATGGGTCTGATCAAGGAAGACAACAAGTTTGCCGTGCTGACCGACATCCTGGGTGACGAAGATCATCTGGGTGACATGGACTTCAAGGTAGCCGGTACCACCAACGGTATTACCGCGCTGCAGATGGACATCAAGATCCAGGGCATCACCAAGGAAATCATGCAAGTGGCACTGGCACAAGCCAAGGAAGCGCGCATGCACATCCTGGGCAAGATGCAAGAAGCGATGGGCGAAGCCAAGGCGGAAGTCTCGTCGTTCGCGCCCAAGCTGTACACGATGAAGATCAACCCCGAGAAGATCCGTGACGTGATCGGCAAGGGCGGCGCCACCATCCGTGCGCTGACCGAAGAGACCGGCACCCAGATCAACATCGAGGAGGATGGCACCATCACCATCGCCGCCACCGATGGCGCCAAGGCTGACGAAGCCAAGCGCCGCATCGAAGAGATCACCGCCGAAGTCGAAATCGGTAAGATCTACGAAGGCCCGATCGTCAAGATCCTCGAATTCGGTGCACTGGTGAACCTGCTGCCCGGCAAGGACGGTCTGCTGCACATCAGCCAGATCGCCCACGAGCGCGTGGAAAAGGTGACCGACTACCTGAGCGAAGGCCAGGTCGTCAAGGTCAAGGTGCTGGAGACGGACGAAAAGGGCCGTGTCAAGCTGTCGATGAAGGCGCTGCTGGACCGTCCGGCCGGCATGCCTGAGCGTGAACCACGCGAGTTCCGTGAGCCACGCGGCGACCGTGGTGACCGCGGCGATCGCGCTCCTCGCCAGAACCGCGAACCACGCGAACCCCGCGTGGACGGTGCTGCCGACCAGCAGCAACAACAACAGCAATAATCTGTTGTGTGACGCACCCATGCGCCTGGCGCTGGGTGCGTTTTTCTGCTGAAAAGCGTGTGCTGATTGTGATTGGCTGAGGAAACAAGCGTGGACAAGATGCGTGCAGTCGAGATCACCGCCTTTGGTGATCCGCAGGTATTGAAGCTGGGAGAGCGTCCTGTGCCGCAGGCGGGGCAGGGCGAGCTGTGCATTCGCGTGGTCGCCAGTGGCGTGAACCGCCCCGATGTGATCCAGCGCAAGGGCCATTACGCGCCGCCTCCGGGCGCTTCGGACCTGCCGGGTCTGGAAGTGGCTGGTGTGGTGGTGGCGGGTGACGCCGTGGCGATGGCCGAGCAGGGTCTCAAGCTGGGTGACCGCGTATGTGCGCTGGTCGCCGGTGGTGGCTATGCCGAGTACTGCGTGGCCCCGGTGGCCCAGTGCCTGCCAGTGCCCGAGGGCTTGTCGGATGTTGAAGCCGCTTGCCTGCCCGAGACTTTCTTCACTGTCTGGAGCAATGTGTTTGACCGGGGTGCGTTGCAAGCCGGTGAGACCTTGTTGATCCAGGGTGGCAGCAGCGGCATTGGTGTGACGGCGATCCAGCTGGCCAAGGCCTTTGGTGCCAAGGTGATCGTGACTGCCGGGTCGGATGAAAAGTGCCAGGCTTGCCTGGCCTTGGGTGCTGACGAGGCCATCAACTACCGCAGCCAGGATTTTGTCGCCGAAGTGGCGCGCATCACCGCTGGCAAGGGTGTGGATGTGATCCTGGACATGGTGGCGGGCGACTATGTGGCCCGCGAGGTCGAGGCGCTGGCCGAAGATGGCCGCCTGGTCATCATTGCTGTGCAAGGCGGTATCAAAGCTGAGTTCAATGCCGGTCTGGTGCTGCGCCGCCGTCTGCAGATCACCGGCTCGACCCTGCGTCCGCGTCCGGTGGCCTTCAAGGCGGCGATTGCCCAGGCTTTGCAGGCCAAGGTCTGGCCGCTGCTGGCAGCGGGCAAGGTGCGTCCCATCATCCACAGCCAGTTCACCGCTGCACACGCCAGTCAGGCCCATGCACTGATGGAATCCAACCAACATATCGGCAAGATCGTGCTGACCTGGGATCAATTGTGAAAAAACTGATTGCTGGAAACTGGAAGATGAACGGCAGCCTGGCTGCCAATGAAGCCTTGCTGGGCGAGCTGCTGCAAGGCCTGGGCCAACCGGGCTGCGATGTGGCGGTGGCGGTGCCTGCTGTCTATATGGGCCAGGTGCAGGCTTTGCTGCAAGGCTCGGCGATTGCGCTGGCTGCGCAGGATGTGTCGGCACACGATGGCGGTGCCTACACCGGTGAGGTGTCGGCCCCGATGCTGCGTGACTTTGCGGTGCGCTACGCACTGGTTGGCCACTCCGAGCGCCGCCAGTACCACGGCGAAACCGATGCGCTGGTAGCGACCAAGGCGCAAAAGGCCCTGGCTGCCGGCATCACGCCGATTGTCTGCGTGGGCGAGACCCTGGCTGAGCGCGAAGCCGGTCAGACCGAAGCGGTGGTCAAGCGCCAACTGGCGGCGGTGATCCATGCGGTGGGTGCTTGTGTGACTGAAATTGTCGTAGCCTACGAGCCCGTCTGGGCGATTGGCACGGGCAAGACGGCCAGCCCCGAGCAGGCGCAGGCGGTGCATGCTGTATTGCGCGCGCAACTGGCAGCGGCCAGCACGCAGGCGGCCAAGGTGCCGGTGCTGTATGGTGGCAGCATGAATGCGGGCAACGCCGAGCAACTGCTGGCGCAGCCCGATATTGATGGTGGACTGATCGGTGGCGCTTCGTTGAAGGCCCAGGATTTTCTGAAAATTATTGCTGCAGCTGCTTGATAGACAAGCGGCTGCTGGCGACGACCAAGTTTGATAAAAGGGTAGATGATGGTAACGATTCTGTTGACGATTCAAATGCTGGCAGCACTGGTCATGATTGGCCTGGTGCTGGTGCAGCATGGCAAGGGTGCCGATGCGGGTGCTGCCTTTGGCAGCGGCAGCAGCGCTGGCAGCCTGTTCGGTGCTTCCGGTAGCGCCAATTTCCTCTCGCGCAGCACGGGTGTGCTGGCGGCGGTGTTCTTTGTCACGACCCTGGGTCTGGCCTACCTGGGCAACGCCCGCCCGACTTCGGCTGGTAGCGTGCTGGAAGGCCCTGCTGCGACGATCCCGCAGTCGAGCGCTCCCGTGGATGCGACCATTCCGCCTGCTTCCACGCCTGCACCTGCTGCAGCCCCTGCGGCGCCCGCCGCTGGCGCTGATGCCTCGGTGCCTGCCGCAGGTGCTGCTGCGCCTGCTGTCGCTCCTGCTGCCGATGCGTCCGTGCCTGCAGCGGCTCCCGCCGCCCCTGCCGAGCCGGCGCAGCCCGCTGGCAAATAACTCAACTATTTGAAAAGAATCCCTGTAATCAGGGTTTTTCCAGAGTAGAATCTGAGTCTGTCTGGTGAGCGGATTGCAAGCAAAAGCAATCGGTGCTTGCCAGGCAAGTCAAATCAGCCGTCGTGGTGAAATTGGTAGACACGCTATCTTGAGGGGGTAGTGGCGAAAGCTGTGCGAGTTCGAGTCTCGCCGACGGCACCAACACAATAAAAGGCCTGCCTGGGTCGCGTCTTGTGCTTACCTGGGTTGGCTCCTGCGGTGAGTAGACATCAAGATGAGCCTCGAACAGTACCTCCCGGTCCTTTTGTTTATCCTAGTTGGAGCAGGCGTTGGCCTCGGTCCTCTAGTCATAGGCTACATCCTCGGACCCAATCGCCCGAACGCGGCGAAAAACTCCCCTTACGAATGCGGCTTTGAGGCCTTTGAAGACGCGCGCATGAAATTCGATGTGCGCTACTACCTCGTCGCCATTCTTTTCATTCTCTTCGACTTGGAAATTGCGTTCCTCTTCCCATGGGCGGTTTCGCTGCATGAAGTGGGAATGCCTGGTTTTATCGCGGTTCTCGTGTTCTTGGCCATTCTGGTGGTGGGTTTCGCCTATGAGTGGAAAAAAGGCGCGCTGACCTGGGAATAACCGGAAATCAAAAAGGTACACGATGATTGAAGGTGTGTTGGAGAAAGGCTTTGTCACCACGAGCTACGACTCGGTGGTGAACTGGGCCAAGACCGGGTCGATCTGGCCCATGACGTTTGGTTTGGCATGCTGCGCCGTCGAAATGATGCACGCGGCCGCTGCGCGTTACGACATTGGCCGCTTCGGCGCCGAAGTCTTCCGTGCCAGCCCGCGCCAGGCTGACTTGATGATTGTGGCTGGCACCCTGTGCAACAAGATGGCCCCGGCCATGCGCAAGGTGTACGACCAGATGGCTGAGCCGCGTTGGGTGATCTCGATGGGATCCTGCGCCAACGGTGGTGGTTACTACCACTACAGCTACTCGGTGGTGCGCGGTTGCGACCGCATTGTGCCGGTGGACGTGTATGTGCCAGGCTGCCCGCCCACGGCAGAAGCACTGATCTACGGCATCATCCAGCTGCAGCAAAAAATCCGCCGCACCCACACAATCGCGCGCGCCTAGGAGTTGGAATGAGTGTAGAACTGATACAGCCTAGCGTGCTGCAAGAGACGATCGCCCGCGTGCTGGGCGACAAGGCGCGCTCGGTGACCCTGGCGCTGGATGAGGTGACCGTCGAGGTCTCGGCCTCGAACTACCTGCAGGCCATGCAGCTGCTGCGCGATGCGCCCGAATGCAAGTTCGAGATGCTGATGGACCTGTGCGGCGTGGATTACTCCGCATACAAGGACGTGGGCACCGATGGCCCACGTTTTGCCGTGGTCTCCCACCTGTTGTCGATCAGCCTGAACCAGCGCGTGCGCGTGCGCGTGTTCTGCCAGGACGACGATTTCCCGGTGCTCGACACCCTCAGCCAGCTCTGGGCTTCGGCCAACTGGCTCGAGCGCGAAGCATTTGACCTGTTCGGCATCGTCTTTGAAGGCCATGACGACCTGCGCCGCATCCTGACCGACTATGGCTTTATCGGTCACCCCTTCCGCAAGGATTTCCCGCTGACGGGCCATGTGGAGATGCGCTACGACGCCGAGCAGGCACGCGTGATCTACGAACCCGTGACGATCGAGCAGCGCGAGATCACGCCCCGCATTATTCGTGAAGACCATTACGGAGGCCTGCACTGAGGCGCTCTGACCTCACGATGAAGAACCATGGCTGAAATCAAAAACTACACACTCAACTTCGGTCCCCAGCATCCTGCAGCACACGGCGTGCTGCGTTTGGTGCTGGAGCTCGATGGTGAAGTGGTGCAACGTGCAGACCCGCATATCGGCCTGCTGCACCGCGCCACCGAGAAGCTGGCGGAGAGCAAGACCTTTATCCAGTCGCTGCCCTATATGGACCGCCTGGATTACTGCTCGATGATGAGCAACGAGCACGCCTACTGCCTGGCTATCGAAAAGCTGCTGGGCCTGGAAGTGCCGATCCGCGCGCAATACATCCGCGTGATGTATTCCGAGATCACCCGCATCATGAACCACCTGATGTGGCTGGGCTCCTCGGGCAATGACGGCGGCAGCTCGACCATTCTGATCTACGCCTTCCGCGAACGTGAAGACCTGATGGACATGTACGAAGCCGTCTCCGGCGCGCGCATGCACGCGGCGTACTTCCGTCCGGGTGGCGTGTACCGCGATCTGCCAGAAAGCATGCCGCAGTACAAGGCCAACAAGGTGCGCAATGCCAAGGCCATCGAGCAGATGAACAGCAACCGCCAAGGTTCGCTCATCGACTTCATCGATGACTTCACCGCGCGCTTCCCCAAGTGCGTGGACGAATACGAAACCCTGCTGACGGACAACCGCATCTGGAAGCAGCGCAATGTGGGCATCGGCGTGGTCGATGTCGACCGTGCGATGAACCTGGGCCTGACCGGCCCGATGCTGCGCGGCTCGGGCCTGGCCTGGGACATGCGCAAGTCGCAGCCCTACGAAGTCTATGACCGCATGGATTTCGACATCCCTGTGGGCAAGACCGGCGACTGCTATGACCGCTACCTGGTGCGCATTGCTGAAATGCGCGAGTCCAACCGCATCATCAAGCAGTGCGTGGACTGGCTGCGTGCCAACCCCGGTCCGGTCATCACCGACAACCACAAGGTGGCGCCTCCCGATCGCGAAGCCATGAAGTCCAACATGGAAGAGCTGATCCACCACTTCAAGCTGTTCACCGAAGGCTTCAAAGTGCCCGAGGGCGAGGCTTACGCATCGGTGGAGCACCCCAAGGGCGAGTTCGGCATCTACCTGATCAGCGATGGTGCCAACAAGCCGTACCGCCTGAAGATTCGTCCACCAGGATTTGTGCATCTCTCGGCGCTCGATGAAATGAGCCGTGGCCACATGCTGGCCGATGCCGTGATGGTGCTGAGCACCTTGGACATCGTGTTTGGAGACGTTGACCGATGATTACCGAAGCAACAAAAGCACGCTTTGCCCGCGAAGTTGCCAAGTATCCGGCAGAGCAGAAGCAGTCGGCCGTGATGGCTTGCCTGTCTATCGTGCAGCAGGAGCAGGGCTGGGTGAGCCAGGAGAGCGAGGCGGTGATCGCCGAGTACCTGGAGATGCCTGAGATCGCCGTGCATGAAGTGACCACCTTCTACAACATGTACAACCAGCATCCGGTGGGCAAGTACAAGTTGAGCGTGTGCACCAACCTGCCTTGCCAGCTGCGCCGTGGCCGCGAGGCCCTCAAGCACCTGGAAGACAAGCTGGGCATCAAGATGGGTGATACCACTGCCGATGGCGTGTTCACCATCGAGCAATCGGAATGCCTGGGCGCCTGCGCCGATGCACCGGTGCTGCTGGTCAATGACCGCCACATGTGCAGCTTCATGGACAACGAAAAGCTGGACCAGCTGGTCACCGGCTTGCGGGCAGCGGAGGACACCAAGTGACTACAGCCGCTCAAATTCTGTCGCAGTTCCAGGCCACCGGCGTGGAAACCTGCTTCCACGACCGCCACATCGAGCCCCAGATCTATGCAGGTCTGGACGGCACGAACTGGTCGATCAAGGACTACGAGGCTCGCGGTGGCTACCAGGCCCTGCGCAAGCTGCTGGGCAAGGACGGTGGCGAGGGTCTGACCCAGGACCAGGTCATTGCCACGATGAAGGAATCGGGCCTGCGCGGCCGTGGCGGCGCTGGCTTCCCCACCGGTCTGAAGTGGAGCTTCATGCCCCGGAACTTCCCCGGCCAAAAGCACCTGGTGTGCAATTCGGACGAGGGCGAGCCTGGCACCTGCAAGGACCGCGACATCCTGATGTTCAACCCGCATATCGTGATCGAAGGCATGGCCATCGCCGCGTATGCGATGGGCATCTCGCTGGGTTACAACTACATCCACGGCGAAATCTTCCAGGTCTACGAACGCTTTGAAGCGGCGCTGGAAGAGGCGCGTGCGGCAGGCTACCTGGGTGACAACATCATGGGCAGCAACTTCAGCTTCGAGCTGCATGCCCACCATGGTTTTGGTGCCTACATCTGCGGCGAGGAAACCGCCTTGCTCGAATCGCTCGAAGGCAAGAAGGGCCAGCCCCGCTTCAAGCCGCCATTCCCGGCCAGCTTTGGTCTGTATGGCAAGCCCACGACAATCAACAACACCGAAACCTTTGCGGCCGTTCCCTGGATCATCCGCAACGGTGGCCAGGCCTACCTGGAATGCGGCAAGCCCAACAACGGCGGCACCAAGATCTTCTCGGTCAGCGGTGACGTGAACAAGCCCGGCAACTACGAAGTGCCGATGGGCACGCCGTTCTCCACCTTGCTGGAGCTGGCGGGCGGTGTGCGCACCGGTCGCAAGCTCAAGGCCGTGATCCCTGGCGGATCGTCGGCTCCTGTGCTGCCTGCCGACATCATGATGGCCTGCACGATGGACTATGACTCCATCTCCAAGGCCGGCTCGATGCTGGGCTCGGGCGCCGTCATCGTGATGGACGACTCGCGCGACATGGTCGAGAGCCTGCTGCGCCTGTCCTACTTCTACCAGCACGAGTCCTGCGGACAGTGCACCCCTTGCCGCGAAGGCACGGGCTGGCTGTGGCGCATGGTTGACCGCATCCAGCACGGCCATGGCCGCGCCGAGGATCTGGACAAGCTGGACTCGGTAGCCGGCAACATCATGGGGCGCACGATTTGCGCATTGGGCGATGCGGCAGCGATGCCGGTGCGCGCAATGATCAAGCATTTCCGCCATGAATTCGAAGCAAAGATCAACGCTGCTGAAAAGCAGACCGCTGCTTCTTCCTGATCGCGAGTGAGCATATGGTTGAAATTGAAATAGACGGTCAGAAGGTCGAGGTCGCGGAAGGCAGCATGGTCATGCACGCGGCCGATGCGGCGGGCAAGTACATCCCTCACTTCTGCTACCACAAGAAACTGTCGATCGCGGCGAACTGCCGTATGTGCCTGGTGGACATCGAAAAAGCCCCCAAGGCGATGCCCGCATGCGCCACGCCCGTGACGCAAGGCATGATTGTGCGCACCACCTCTGACAAGGCGGTCAAGGCCCAGCAATCGGTGATGGAGTTCCTGCTCATCAACCACCCGCTGGATTGCCCGATCTGCGACCAGGGCGGTGAATGCCAGTTGCAGGACCTGGCTGTGGGCTACGGTGCCAGCAGCTCGCGCTACGAAGAAGAAAAGCGCGTGGTCTTCCACAAGAACGTGGGCCCGCTGATCTCGATGGAAGAGATGAGCCGTTGCATCCACTGCACCCGCTGCGTGCGCTTCGGTCAAGAAGTCTCGGGCATCATGGAGCTGGGCATGGTCAACCGCGGCGAGCACGCCGAGATCACCACGGTCGTGGGTGATATGGTGGACTCGGAACTGTCGGGCAACATGATCGATATCTGCCCCGTGGGCGCGCTCACGAGCAAGCCTTTCCGCTACAGCGCCCGTACCTGGGAGCTGTCGCGCCGCAAGTCGGTCTCGCCGCATGACTCCACCGGTGCCAACTTGATCGTTCAGGTCAAGAACAACAAGGTGATGCGCGTTGTGCCTTTCGAGAACGATGCTGTCAACGAATGCTGGATTGCCGACCGTGACCGTTTCTCCTACGAAGCCCTCAACGGTGAAGAGCGCCTGACCGCGCCGATGATCAAACAAGGCGGCCAGTGGCTCGAAGTGAGCTGGCAAGCTGCGCTGGAATACGTGGCTAATGGCATCAAGAGCGTGCAACGCGACCATGGCGCCAGCGCCGTGGGTGCGCTGGTCAGCCCGCACAGCACCCTTGAGGAGCTGTTCCTGGCCGGTGAACTGGTGCGCTCGCTGGGCAGCCAGAACGTGGACTACCGCCTGCGCAATGCCGATTTTGCCAAGGCAGAAGGCGTGCGCTGGCTGGGCCGTTCAATCGCCTCGCTGTCGGACCTGAATACCGCTTTGATCGTGGGCTCAAACGTGCGCAAGGAGCATCCGCTGTTTGCCCAGCGTATCCGCCAGGCCGCCCGCAAGGGCGCGGTGGTGACCGCCATCCAGTCCAAGGCTTTTGATCTGGCGATGCCGCTGGCCCACCAGGTGGTCACACCTGCTGCGCAGTGGGCCTATGCGCTGTCCTCCGTGGCAGCGGCCATCGCCCAGTCCAAGGGTGTGGAAGCGCCCAACAATGCCGGTACGGTGACGCCTGAGTCCATCGAGATTGCCCGCGCGCTGCAAAACGGTGAGCAAAAGGCCATCCTGCTGGGCAATGCCGTCGCGCACCATGCACAAGCGAGCACCTTGCTGTCGATTGCCAACTGGATTGGCGCGCAGACCGGTGCGACCGTGGGCTTCCTGACCGAAGCGGCCAACACCGTGGGCGCGCAATGGGTGGGTGCTGTGCCCCAGGCCCATGGCATGCACGCTGGCGAGATGCTCGCCGGTGGCGTCAAGGCCGCGATCCTGCTGAACTGCGAACCCGCATTCGACACGGCCGCTGGCAGCCAGGCGCTGCAAGGCTGCGAGATGGTGGTGAGCCTGAGCCCGTTCAAGGCCAACATGGACATCGCCGATGTGCTGCTGCCGATCGCGCCATTCACCGAGACCTCGGGCTCGTTCGTGAATGCCGAAGGCCGTGTGCAGAGCTTCCACGCCGTGGTCAAGCCACTGGGCGATACCCGTCCGGGCTGGAAGGTGCTGCGCGTGCTGGGCAACCTGTTGGAAGTGCCAGGCATGGCCTTTGACTCCTCGCAGGATGTGCTGGCCGTGGCCACCGGTTCGCAAGGCCAGGTGCCTGCCGAGCTGCTGTCCAACAGCACCAAGACCAACATGGCAGTGTCGGCACCTGCAGGCCAGGAGCCCGTGGTTGCCAGCATCTACCAACTCGATGGCATCGTGCGTCGCGCGCCGTCGTTGCAAATGACGGCGGATGCCCGCCAATCCTCGGAGGTGGTGGCAGCATGATCGACGCAATCTACAACGGCGGTCTGACCCTGATCGCAGCGGAATGGTGGGCGACCCTGGTCTGGCCAGTGATCTGGAACCTGGTCAAGATCCTGTGCATCGTTCTGCCTCTGATGGGCGCGGTGGCTTACCTGACCCTGTGGGAGCGCAAGCTCCTGGGCTTCATGCAAGTGCGTTACGGCCCCAACCGGGTCGGCCCTTTTGGTCTGCTCCAGCCTCTGGCCGACGGCCTCAAGCTGATGACCAAGGAAATCATCACGCCGACGGCGGCGAGCTCGGGCCTCTACCGCCTGGGCCCGATCATGGCCATCATGCCTGCGCTGGCAGCCTGGGTGGTCATCCCCTTCGGCCCTGATGTGGCGCTGGCCAATGTCAACGTAGGCCTGCTGCTGGTGATGGCCATCACCTCGATCGAAGTCTATGGCGTGATCATCGCCGGCTGGGCATCGAACTCCAAGTACGCTTTCCTGGGCGCGCTGCGCGCATCGGCCCAGATGGTGAGCTATGAAATCGCGATGGGCTTCTGCTTCCTGGTGGTGATCATGGTCACCGGCAGCATGAACCTGACCGAGATCGTGCTGGGCCAAGCCAAGGGTGTAGCTTTCGATGGCATGTTCGCTGGAACATTGTTTGCGTGGAACTGGCTGCCGCTGCTGCCGATGTTCATCGTCTACCTGATCTCGGCCGTGGCTGAGACCAACCGCCACCCCTTCGACGTCGTTGAAGGCGAAGCAGAAATCGTGGCCGGTCACATGGTGGAATATTCGGGCATGGGCTTTGCTGTGTTCTTCCTGGCCGAGTACGCGAGCATGTGGCTGGTGTCCATCCTGGCCGTGATCATGTTCATGGGCGGCTGGTTGCCACCGTTCGATTTCCTGTCCTTCATCCCAGGCTGGATCTGGCTGGCTGCCAAGACGTTCCTGGTGGTGTCGATGTTCATCTGGATTCGCGCTACTTTCCCACGTTTCCGCTATGACCAGATCATGCGTCTGGGCTGGAAGATCTTCATCCCCGTCACCCTGGTGTACCTGGTCTTTGTCGGCGGCTGGTTGCTGTCGCCATGGAACATCTGGAAGTAAGCGGAGGAATACAACATGACTACTGCAGTTTCTCCCCGCTCTTTCTCGGTGATGGATTTCCTTAGGAGCTTCATGCTCTGGGAACTGATGAAGGGCATGGCCCTGACCGGCCGCTACACGTTTGCGCGCAAGATCACGGTCCAGTTCCCCGAAGAGAAGACACCGCTGTCGCCCCGTTTCCGTGGCCTGCACGCGCTGCGCCGCTACGAAAACGGCGAAGAGCGTTGCATTGCCTGCAAGCTCTGCGAAGCCGTCTGCCCCGCCATGGCGATCACCATCGAGTCCGATGTGCGTGATGACGGCTCGCGCCGCACCACCCGTTACGACATCGATCTGACCAAGTGCATTTTCTGTGGCTTCTGTGAAGAAAGCTGCCCGGTTGACTCCATCGTGGAAACCCAGATTCTGGAATACCACGGGGAAAAGCGCGGCGACCTGTACTTCACCAAGGAAATGCTGCTGGCCGTGGGCGACCGTTACGAACCTGAAATTGCTGCAGCCAAGGCTGCGGACGCAAAGTACCGCTAACGCGGCACTTGGAGACTGATCGAAAAGAGCCCCACATGGATGTCACAACTGGTTTTTTCTATCTGTTCTCGGTAGTGCTGCTGTACGCGGCATTCCGAGTGGTTACTGCTCCAAATCCGGTGCACGCTGTGCTGCACCTGATGTTGGCGTTTTCTCAGGCAGCCGGTATCTGGTTGCTGCTCAAGGCGGAGTTCCTGGCCATCGTGCTGGTGATGGTCTACCTGGGCGCCGTGATGGTGCTGTTCCTCTTCGTGGTGATGATGCTGGATATCCGCATTGACCAGCTGCGCAAGAGCTTCTGGAAGAACTTCCCGCTCGCTGCGGTGATTTTTGCCATCGTCGCGTTCGAGATGGGCGTGGTGCTGATCGGCGGCTTCAGCGCCATCGATGCGCCCAAGGCCATCCCTGCGGTGGTGGATGCAGCCGGCAATGTTGTGCCTTACAGCAACGTCAAGGCGCTGGGCACCATGCTCTACACCGAGTATCTGTTCCCTGTGCAAGTGGCTGCGGTCATCTTGCTGGTGGCGATGATTGCCGCGATTGCCCTGACTCTGCGCCAACGCAAGGATTCCAAGGCTATCGATGCATCCCTGCAAGTGCGCGTGCGTGCTTCGGATCGCCTGCAATTGGTCAAAGTCGAAGCGAGCAAGCCTGCTGCCCCCGTGGTGCAGCCCGCCGCTGAGGTCGAGGAGAAGAAGGTATGACGCTCACTCTGGGTCATTTTCTGACGTTGGGCGCCATGCTGTTCGCCCTGTCCGTGGTCGGCATCTTCTTGAACCGCCGCAACCTGATTGTGCTGCTGATGGCCATCGAGTTGATGCTGCTGGCAGTGAACACGAACTTTGTCGCCTTCTCCCACTACCTGGGAGACATGCACGGCCAGATTTTCGTGTTCTTCATCCTGACCGTCGCGGCGGCAGAGTCGGCAATTGGTTTGGCAATCCTGGTGTTGCTGTTCCGTAACAAGTCCACCATCGATGCGGAAGATCTCAACTCCCTGAAGGGTTGAGGCACCAATACTTGCAAGGTTAAGAAGAATGAGTCAAACCCTTTCTGCTTCAACACTGTTGGCGGTGCCTCTGGCGCCCCTGGCAGGATCTTTGCTGGCAGGCATTTTCGGTACCGCCCTGGGCGGCAACCGCATCGGCCGCGTTGGCAGCCGCACGCTCACCATCCTGGGTGTGTTCATTGCCTTCGTCATCTCTGCGATGACGTTTCAGAGCGTGGTGTTTGAAGGCGCGACCTTCAACCAGACGCTCTACACCTGGATGACCGTCGGGACACTGAAGATGGAGATCGGTTTCATGATCGACTCCATCACCGCGATGATGATGTGCGTGGTGACCTTCGTGTCGCTGATGGTGCACATCTACACCATGGGCTACATGGCGGAAGACGACGGCTATGACCGTTTCTTCTCGTACATCTCGCTGTTCACCTTCTCCATGCTGATGCTGGTGATGAGCAACAACCTGCTGCAGCTGTTCTTCGGCTGGGAAGCGGTGGGCCTGGTGTCGTACCTGCTGATCGGTTTCTACTTCAAGAAGGAAACCGCGATCTTCGCCAACATGAAGGCCTTCGTGGTCAACCGTGTCGGTGACTTCGGCTTCATCCTGGGCATCGGCCTGATCGCTGCCTACACCGGCACCCTGAACTACACCGAAATCTTCGCCAAGACCCAAGAGCTGAGCGGCATGACCCTGCCAGGCTCGACCTGGTCGCTGATGACGGTGATCTGCATCTGCCTGTTCATCGGTGCGATGGGCAAGTCGGCCCAGTTCCCGCTGCACGCCTGGCTGCCCGATTCGATGGAAGGTCCTACCCCCATCTCGGCACTGATCCACGCGGCCACCATGGTGACCGCCGGTATCTTCATGGTCTCGCGCATGTCGCCGCTCTATGAGCTGTCCGACGCAGCCCTGAACTTCATCCTCGTGATCGGCTCGATCACCGCGCTGTTCATGGGTATCCTGGGCATCATCCAGAACGACATCAAGCGCGTGATCGCGTACTCCACCTTGTCGCAGCTGGGTTACATGACCATCGCGCTGGGCGTGTCGGCCTACTCGGTGTCGGTGTTCCATCTGATGACGCACGCGTTCTTCAAGGCGCTGCTGTTCCTCGGCGCGGGCTCGGTCATCATGGGCATGCACCACAACCAGGACATCCGCTGGATGGGTGGCGTGCGCAAGTACATGCCCATCACCTGGATCACCTTCCTGCTGGGCAACCTGGCGCTGATTGGTACGCCGTTCTTCTCGGGCTTCTACTCGAAGGACGCGATCATCGAAGCGGTGCACGCCTCCAACCTGCCTGCTGCCGGTTTTGCCAACTTTGCCGTGCTGGCTGGTGTGTTCATCACCGCGTTCTACTCGTTCCGTCTGTACTTCATCGTGTTCCACGGTAAAGAGCGCTACGACCAGAACCCCGATGCCCACCATGACGACCACCATGCTCACGACGACCACCACGGCCATGGCCACGATGCCAAGCCGCATGAGTCGCCATGGGTGGTGACCCTGCCGCTGGTGCTGCTGGCGATACCTTCGGTGGTGATCGGTGCGATCGCGCTGATGCCGATGCTGTTCGGTGACTTCTTCAAGGGCGTCATCTATGTCGATGGCAGCAAGCACGGCGCGATGGCTGAGCTGGCCGAGAAGATCCACGGCTGGATCCCGATGGCACTGCACGGCTTCACCGCTGCGCCGTTCTGGCTGGCTCTGGCCGGTGTGGTGACCTCCTATGTGTTCTACATGGTCAAGCCTGAGATTCCTGCTGCCATCAAGCGCATGAGCGAGAAGGTCGGCCTGTACCAGGTGCTGGAAGGCAAGTACGGTGTGGACTGGGTCTACGAGAACATCTTCGCCCGCGGCTCGCGCGCGCTGGGTGGCGTGTTCTGGAAGGTGGGCGACCAGGGCCTGATCGACGGCCTGCTCGTCAACGGCTCCTGGAAGCTGGTTGGCCGCATCTCCGCTCTGGTGCGCTGGCTGCAGACGGGTTATGTGTACCACTACGCATTGGTCATGATTCTGGGTATCTTCCTGGCCATGACGTACTTCGTGCTGCTCAACAAGTAAGGAAGAAGAAAAATGGGATTGTTGAGTCTTGCAATTTGGACGCCCATCGTCTTTGGTACGGTCCTGCTGGCCTTTGGCAAGCAGGAGCAAGCCAAGATGGTGCGCTGGATCGCACTGGTCGGTGCGCTGATAGGCCTCTTGGTCACCTTGCCGCTGTACACCGGCTTCCAGCTGGGTACGTCGGCGATGCAGTTCGTCGAGAAGGCGTCGTGGATTCCACGCTTCGGTATCAACTACTACCTGGGCGTTGATGGCATCTCCTTCTGGTTCGTGCCATTGACCGCCTTCATCACGGTGATCGTGGTGCTGGCGTCCTGGGAGTCGATCACCGAGCGCGTGAACCAGTACATGGGCGCGTTCCTGATCCTGTCGGGTCTGATGATCGGTGTGTTCTCCGCACTGGACGGCCTGCTGTTCTACGTGTTCTTTGAAGCCACGCTGATCCCGATGTACCTGATCATCGGTATTTGGGGTGGCCCGAACCGCATCTACGCCGCTTTCAAGTTCTTCCTGTACACCCTGATGGGTTCGCTGCTGACCTTGATCGCACTGCTGTACCTGTACACCAAGGCCGGTAGCTTCGAGATTCTGGCCTGGCACCAGCTGCCGCTGACGATGACCGAGCAGACCTTGATCTTCTTTGCCTTCTTCGCTGCGTTTGCCGTGAAGGTGCCCATGTTCCCGGTCCACACCTGGCTGCCCGACGTTCACGTTGAAGCGCCTACCGGTGGTTCTGCCGTGCTGGCCGCGATCATGCTGAAGCTGGGTGCCTATGGTTTCCTGCGTTTCTCCATGCCCATCGCTCCTGATGCGTCGCACGAATGGGCCTGGCTCATCATCGCGCTGTCGCTGATCGCGGTGATCTATGTGGGTCTGGTGGCGATTGTGCAGAAGGACATGAAGAAGCTGGTGGCTTATTCGTCCGTCGCACACATGGGCTTTGTGACCCTGGGCTTCTTCATCTTCAATGACATCGGTGTCATGGGTGGCCTGGTGCAGATGATTGCCCACGGCTTTGTGTCGGGCGCGATGTTCCTGTGTATCGGCGTGCTGTACGACCGCGTGCATTCGCGTGATATCGCGGCCTACGGCGGCGTGGTCAACACCATGCCCAAGTTCGCTGCCTTTGCACTGCTGTTTGCGATGGCCAACTGCGGCCTGCCAGGCACCGCCGGTTTCATCGGCGAGTGGATGGTGATCCTGGGCGCCACCAAGTTCAACTTCTGGATTGGTGTGCTGTCGGCCACCGCGCTGATTCTGGGCGCTGCCTACACGCTGTGGATGTACAAGCGCGTGTACTTCGGCCCAGTGACCAATGACCATGTGCGCGAGCTCAAGGACATCGGTTGCCGCGAATTCCTAATCCTGGGCATCTTGGCTGCTGCCGTGCTGATCATGGGTGTCTACCCTGCGCCGTTCACCGATGTGATGGGTGCCTCGGTGGCCGACCTGCTCAAGCATGTCGCTGCGTCCAAGCTGTGATGGTCGGACAGAATTGAGAGACTTGAGATGATTGATAACATCAGCTGGCTGGCTATCTATCCTGAAATCGTGCTGTTGGTGATGGCCTGCGTCATCACCCTCGTGGACCTGGGCGTCAAGAGCGCAGGGCGCACGCTCACCTACATCCTGTCGCTGCTGACCCTGGTGGTCGTGGCGGTGATCACCGGTATCTACGCCAGCAATGGCAATACCTTCTACGCCTTCGGCAACATGGTCGTCTCCGACGCCATGGGCAACTGGCTCAAGTGCGCTGCAGCCATCGCGATGGCCGTGACCCTGGTGTATGGCCGTGGTTACTCGCGTGACCGTGGCATGCTCAAGGGCGGTGAGTACTTCATCCTGTCGTTGCTCGCGCTGCTGGGCATGAACGTGATGATCTCGGGCAACAACTTCCTGATCATCTACCTCGGCCTGGAGCTGCTGACCCTGTCGAGCTACGCGCTGGTCTGCCTGCGCCGTGACAACACCGCTGCGGTGGAAGCCGGCATGAAGTATTTCGTGCTGGGCGCGATGGCCTCGGGATTCCTGCTGTACGGCCTGTCGATGATCTACGGTGCCACCGGCTCGCTGGATATCGGTGAAGTGTTCAAGGCCGTGAACTCCGGTCTGATCCGCCATCAGGTGCTGGTCTTCGGTCTGGTGTTTGTGGTTGCTGGCCTGGCCTTCAAGCTGGGTGTGGTGCCGTTCCACATGTGGGTGCCTGACGTCTACCAAGGCGCACCAACGGCCATCACCATGATCGTGGGTGGCGCGCCCAAGCTGGCAGCCTTCGCGATCGTGATCCGCCTGCTGGTGGACGGCCTGCTGCCGCTGGCCATCGACTGGCAACAGATGCTGGCTGTGCTGGCCATCCTCTCGCTGCTGATCGGTAACCTGGCTGCTATTGCACAGACCAATATCAAGCGCATGCTGGCCTACTCGACCATCTCGCAAATGGGCTTTGTGCTGCTGGGTCTGATGTCCGGCGTGGTCAATGGCAATGTCGAAGCGGCTACCGCTGGCAATGCCTACAGCGCCTCGATGTTCTACGTCGTGAGCTATGTGCTGACCACCCTGGCCACCTTCGGTGTGGTGCTGCTGCTGGCCCGTGAAGGCTTCGAGAGCGAAGAGATCGCCGACTTTGCCGGTCTGAACCAACGCAGCCCGCTGTACGCTGGCGTGATGGCGATCTGCCTGTTCTCGATGGCTGGTATTCCTCCGCTGGTGGGCTTCTACTCGAAGCTGGCCGTGCTGCAGGCGCTGGTGGCATCGGGCAGCGGCCTGTACATTGCGCTGGCCGTGTTCGCGGTGATCATGTCGCTGATCGGCGCCTTCTACTACCTGCGCGTGGTCAAGGTCATGTACTTCGACAAGCCCATCACTGCCGCCAAGGTGCATGCGCCTCTGGACGTGCGTGCCGTGCTGGTCGTCAATGGCGCGCTGGTGCTGATCCTGGGTATCATGCCCGGCGGTCTGATGAAGCTCTGCTCTGACGCCGTGCTTCGCGCGCTCGCCAGCTAAGCCGTCCTACCTTTAGCCCTGCAAAGCCCGCATGTCTATCACTGCATCCATTTGGCTGGTGATCGTGGCGGGCTTTGTTGCGGCCAATCTGCCGTTTCTGAACCAACGCATTCTGGCCGCAGGGCCGGTATGCCATGACGGCGGCAGTGCCAGCAAGGCACTGTGGATCCGCCTGGTCGAGCTGGTCGTGCTGTACTTCCTCATCGGGGCCTTTGCGATGCTGCTCGAAGGCCGTGCCGGCCAGCGCAGCAGCCAGGGTTGGGAGTTCTATGCCGTCACCGGCACCTTGTTCCTGACCTTTGCCTTCCCCGGTTTTGCCTACCAGTACCTGCTGCGCAAGGTGAGCCGAGCGGGGTAAGCCTGTGAAGGTTTTCAACCTGCGCTGCCCTTTGGGCCATATCTTTGAGGGCTGGTTCGCCTCGGAGGCCGCTTTCGAGCAGCAACAAAGCCAGGGCTGGCTCAGCTGCCCGATGTGCAACTCGCACGAGATCGTCAAAGGCCTGAGCGCCCCGCATCTGGCGCGCAAATCCAATTCCGCTCTCCCAGCAGCGCCCGCCGCAGCCCCTGTACAGCCCGGCAGCGCGCCGGCGGCGTCCTCGGCATCCCAACCCCCTCACAGCCCGCTCAGCGATGCCCAGCGCCTGCAACAGGCCTGGCTGGAGCTGTCGCGCCAGGTCATTGCCAATACCGACGATGTGGGCAGCGGGTTTGCCGACCTGGCCCGGCAGATGCACGAGGGCGAGGTCGATGTACGCCCCATCCGAGGCACCGCCACCCCGGAGGAGCAGCGCGCCCTGGTAGATGACGGCATCGATGTGTTGCCGCTGCTGCTGCCCGAAGCCAGCAAGCACCGCCTGCAATAAGCCTCTTCTGTCGCCTTGGCAGCAGCCCGGCTGGGCTTGCATGCTGGCGCACGGATGGTGCACAGCCACTATGCATGGGTCAGGGAAGGGCGCCTGCATTGTCGCCCGTCTTTGATTCTGATGACAAAAAGACGACCGCTTGTCCCTCAGGTGACTATCAAAAAGTGAGCGCATAAAGCCCACGGGTTAACGCGTACGCAGCCTCACCTACAGGCTTTCCCCAGTGTTGCATTGCAGTATTCTTTCCTAGTATTGGCAGCATCGAAGCGACGTATATTTCCATCCAGGAAAGGCGTCGCACTTTTTTCCAGCGAAGCGGTGCGGTGCCCATGAGTGATGTCATTCTTCAAACCCGAGATCTCACCAAGGAGTTTCGGGGATTCACAGCAGTCAGCAATGTCAACCTGTCGGTGCAGCGGGGCTCGATCCATGCGCTGATCGGCCCCAATGGTGCCGGCAAGACGACCTGCTTCAACCTGCTGACCAAGTTTCTGACGCCCACCAAGGGCATCATCCATTTCAACGGCACCGACATCACCAGCGAAGAGCCGGCGCAGATTGCCCGCCGTGGGGTGATCCGTTCGTTCCAGATCTCGGCGGTGTTCCCGCACCTGAGCCTGATGGAGAACGTGCGCATTGCCTTGCAGCGCAAGCTGGGCACCTCCTTCCACTTTTGGAGCAGCGAGCGCACCCTGGACAAGCTCAATGGCCGGGCCGTGGCCTTGCTCGAAGAGGTGGGCCTGGCCCACCTGGCCGACGAGATCACCCTGAACCTGCCCTATGGCCAAAAGCGTGCGCTGGAGATTGCGACCACGTTGGCGATGGAGCCCGAGCTGATGCTGCTCGACGAGCCCACCCAGGGCATGGGCCATGAGGACGTCGAGCGCGTCACCCAGCTGATCAAGAAGGTATCGGCTGGCCGCACCATCTTGATGGTCGAGCACAACATGAAGGTCATCTCCACGATTGCAGACCGCATCACGGTGCTGCAGCGCGGGGCCATCCTGGCCGAGGGCGACTACCAGACCGTGTCGCAGAACCCCCAGGTGATGGAAGCGTATATGGGAACCACCGACGGCCAGCTGCAGGGAGCGCACTGACATGAACGAGAAAAACGGAGTGCCAGCCCTGGAGATCAGCGATCTGCACGCCTGGTATGGCGAATCGCATGTGCTGCATGGCGTGAACATGCGCGTGATGCCGGGCGAGGTGGTGACCCTGCTGGGCCGCAATGGCGCAGGCCGCACCTCGACGATGCGCGCTGTGATGGGCCTGACCGGTTCGCGCAAGGGCTCGATCAAGATCAACGGCGTCGAGACCATCCAGATGCCCACGCACAAAATTGCGCATCTGGGCCTGGGTTACTGCCCGGAAGAGCGCGGCATCTTTGCCAGCCTCTCCTGCGAAGAAAACCTGATGCTGCCGCCGGACCTGAAAACCGGCTCGGCGGGCATGTCGGTCGAAGAGATCTACGAGATGTTCCCCAACCTGGCCGAGCGTCGCCACAGCCCGGGCACGCGGCTGTCGGGTGGCGAGCAGCAGATGCTGGCGGTGGCGCGCATCCTGCGCACGGGCGCCAAGCTGCTGCTGCTCGATGAAATCTCCGAAGGCCTGGCTCCCGTCATCGTGCAGGCCCTCGCCCGCATGATCGTGAGTTTGCGTGCCAAGGGCTACACCATAGTGATGGTCGAACAGAACTTCCGCTTTGCCGCGCCGCTGGCCGACCGCCTCTATGTGATGGAACACGGCCAGATCGTCGAGCAGTTCAGCTCTGGTGAGCTGGAAGGCAAGATGCCTTTGCTCAACACCTTGCTGGGGGTCTAGCCTCCCACTTTTTGCAACGCTGGCACAGCGCAGACTGCCGCCATGAATTGAGAACAGATATTTTTTAGGAGACAAGATGAAAGCAAAGCTCAAAGCCATTGCCCAGGTGGCATGTTTGGTCGCCCTGTCCGCAGGCGCTGCCCAGGCACAGGAAAAGGTGAAGATCGGCTTCATCACGGACATGTCCAGCCTCTACGCTGACGTGGAAGGCAAGAACGGCGCGGTCGCCATCCAGATGGCCATCGACGACTTTGGCGGCAAGGTGCTGGGCCAGCCTATCGAGATGGTCTCGGCCGACCACCAGAACAAGGCCGACATTGCCGCCTCCAAGGCGCGCGAGTGGATCGATACCGCTGGTGTGACGATGCTGTTTGGCGGCACCAACTCCGGCACGGCGCTGGCCGCTGCCAAGGTAGCCCAGGAGAAAAAGCGCGTCTACTTCAACAGCGGCGCGGGCTCGTCGGCGCTGACCAATGAGCAATGCAGCCCCTACACCGTGCACTACGCCTATGACACCGTGGCTCTGGCCAAGGGCACTGGCGGCGCCGTGGTGGACCGTGGCGGTAAGTCCTGGTTCTTCCTGACGGCCGACTACGCATTCGGCCACTCGCTGGAGGCCGATACCACGGCCGTCATCAAGGCCAAGGGCGGACAGGTCGTCGGCTCGGTGCGCCATCCGCTCAACGCTTCCGACTTCTCGTCCTTCCTGCTGCAGGCGCAAAGCTCCAAGGCCCAGATCCTGGGTCTGGCCAATGCCGGCGGCGACACCATCAATGCCATCAAGGCCGCACGTGAATTCGGCATCAACAAGAGCATGAAGACTGCTGGCCTGCTGGTCTTCCTGTCCGACATCCACAGCATGGGCCTGAAGAACACCGAAGGCCTGCTGCACACCACCAGCTGGTACTGGGACCTGAACGACGAGACGCGCAAGTTCGCCGACAAGTTCTTCGCCAAGACCAAGCGCATGCCTACCGATCTGCATGCGGCTGACTACTCGGCCACGATGAACTACCTGAAGGCCGTTGAAGCCGTCAAGACCACCGATGCGGACAAGGTCATGGCCTACCTCAAGAGCACGCCGCTGAACGATTTCTACGGCAAGGGCGTCATCCGCCCCGATGGCCGCTATGCGCACGACATGTACCTGGTCGAAGCCAAGTCGCCAGCCGAATCCAAGAAGCCCTGGGATTACCTGAAGGTCCTGTCCACCTTGCCTGCGGACCAGGTCTGGACGACCAAGGCCGAATCCAAGTGCGCGCTCTGGAAGTAAGCACCGCTCACACGTAAGCTGCGTCTTCGCTGCCCGCTGCGGCACCCGTACATCGCTGATGGCCCGGGTACCGATGGCCCAGGCAGCCTGACGCCAGCCGTGTTGTGTTCATTCACCGACTCGTGAGCTTTTCATGGAAATTTTTGGTATCTCATTACCGGCCTTGATGAGCCAGCTGCTGCTGGGTCTGGTCAATGGCTCGTTCTATGCCATTCTCAGTCTGGGATTGGCCGTGATCTTTGGCCTGCTCAACGTGATCAATTTCGCCCACGGCGCTTTGTTCATGCTGGGGGCCATGTTCACCTGGATGGCGGCATCGTACTTCCAGATCAATTACTGGGTGATGCTGCTGCTGTCGCCGATTCTGGTGGGCATCATCGGGGTGCTGATAGAGCGCTTCCTGCTGCGCCATATCTACAAGCTCGACCACCTCTACGGCCTGCTGCTGACCCTGGGTCTGTCGCTGCTGATCGAAGGCGTGTTCCGTTCGATCTACGGTGTCTCCGGCCTGGGCTATGACACGCCTGAGCTGCTCGAAGGCGCCACCAACGTCGGCGTGATGCTGCTGCCCAACTACCGCATGTGGGTGGTCGTGGCCTCGCTGATCGTCTGCTTTGCCACCTGGTTCGTGATCGAGAAAACCCGCCTGGGTGCCTACCTGCGCGCCGGCACCGAGAACCCGCGTCTGGTCGAGGCTTTCGGTGTCAACGTGCCGCTGATGATCATGCTGACCTATGCCTTTGGCGTGGGCCTGGCTGCCTTTGCCGGTGTGCTGGCCGCTCCGGTCTACCAGGTCACGCCGCTGATGGGCCAGAACCTGATCATCACCGTGTTTGCGGTGGTCGTGATCGGTGGCATGGGCTCCATCATGGGCGCCATCGTCACCGGCCTGGCACTGGGCGTGATCGAAGGGCTGACCAAGGTCTTCTACCCGGAAGCCTCGGCCACGGTCGTGTTCGTGATCATGGTCATCGTGCTGCTGGTGCGCCCGGCTGGCCTGTTTGGCAAAGCGAAGTGAGGTGAGGGGATGAATTCCAAGAAGTTTGCCAAACTGGGATACGGCTTGCTGCTGCTCGGCCTGATTGCTGCGCCGTTCATGGGGGCCTACCCGGTGTTCGTGATGAAGCTGATGTGCTTTGCACTGTTCGCCTGCGCCTTCAATCTGCTGCTGGGCTACACCGGTCTGCTGTCCTTTGGCCATGCCGCCTTCTTTGGTGGCGCGGCCTATGTCACCGGCCATGCCATCAAGGTCTGGCACCTGACGCCGGAGCTGGGCATTTTGTTCGGTGTGGTGTTCGGCGCCTTGCTGGGTGTGGTGTTCGGCTGGCTGGCCATTCGCCGCCAGGGGATTTATTTCTCGATGATCACGTTGGCGCTCGCGCAGATGCTGTTCTTCGCCTGCCTGCAAATGCCGTTCACTGGTGGTGAGGACGGCCTGCAGGCGGTACCGCGCGGCAAGCTGTTTGGCCTGCTGAGCCTGGAGAGCGACTGGACCATGTACTACGTGGCGCTGGTCATCGTGGTGCTGGCCTTCCTGCTGATCATGCGCACGGTGCATTCGCCTTTCGGCCAGGTGCTCAAGGCCCTGAAAGAAAACGAGCCACGTGCCATCTCGCTGGGCTACGACGTCAACCGCTTCAAGCTGCTGGCCTTTGTCATCTCGGCCGCGCTGGCGGGCCTGGCGGGCTCGCTCAAGACGGTGGTGCTGGGCTTTGCCACGTTGACGGATGTGCACTGGACGGCATCCGGCCAGGTCATTCTAATGACCTTGGTAGGTGGCCTGGGCCTGCTGTCCGGCCCGATCGTCGGCTCGGCTGTCATCGTCGCGCTGGAGAACAAGATCGGCGATATCGGCACCTGGCTGTCGCGCTTGACGGGCGTCGAATGGTTCAACACCTTGGGTGAGTCGGTGACGATCGTGACCGGCCTGATTTTTGTGATCTGTGTGCTGGCATTCCGCCGCGGCATCATGGGCGAGTTGATCGCCTTCATCGACCGCAAGAAGAAATAGCGGAGGGTCGCAGACCCGCCCAAGTCAAAGGCCTGCATTGCGCAGGCCTTTGTTTTTGGGCAGAGGCGGGAAGATTTACTTCCAGAGCTTGCAGGTGCTTTCGGCCTTGGTGGTCCAGACCTCGTCGGGGCTGAGCGTCTTGAGCACCTTGAAATAATCCCAGGCGCCTTTGGATTCGGCCGGGGTCTTCACCTGCATCAGGTACATCTCATGCGCATAGCGGCCATCGGGGCGGACAACGCCCTTGGCGTAGAAGTCAGACAGGGGCTCGGCCTTCAGCGCAGCCACCACCTTGTCCGAATCGGTCGACTTGATGCGGTCCGCTGTCTTCAGGTAAGTCATCATCGCCGAGTAATCGGCCGCCTGCAGCGAGGTCGGCATCTTCTTGAACTTTTCGAAGAAGCGGTCCGAGAACTTGCGGCTCTCGGGGTTCAGATCCCAATGCCAGCTGTCGGTGAACATCAGGCCTTCAGTCTGCTTGAGCCCCAGGCTGTGGATGTCCGAGCTGAACAGCAGCAGGCCAGCCAGCTTCATGGTCTTGGTGACGCCAAACTCGCGGGCAGCCTTGATGGTGTTGATCGTGTCGCCGCCCGCGTTGGCCATGGCCAGAATCTGGGCCTTGGAGTTCTGCGCCTGCAGCAGGAAGGACGAGAAATCCGAGGCATTGATCGGGTGCCGCACGGCGCCCACCACGCGGCCGCCGGCGGCCTTGATGACCTTGGTGGTATCGGCCTCCAGCGCATGGCCAAAGGCGTAGTCGGCGGTCAGAAAGAACCAGTCCTTGTCGCCCAGGCCCACGATCGCGCCGCCGGTGCCCTTGGCCAGGGCCACGGTGTCATAGGCGTAATGCACGGTGTAGGGGCTGCACTGGTCATTGGTCAGGGCCGATGTGCCCGAGCCGTTCACGATGATGAGGCGCTTTTTCTCCTCGGCCACCTTGGCCATTGCCAGGCCGGTGCTGGAGGTGGTGCCGCCCACCAGCATCTGCATATCGCGCTGGTCAAACCATTCGCGGGCCTTCGATGCGGCCAGGTCGGCCTTGTTCTGGTGGTCGGCCACCATCAGCTCCACCGGCTTGCCCAGCAGCTTGCCGCCAAAGTCGTCAATCGCCATCTGCAAGGCCAGCGCCCCGCCCTTGCCATCGACATCGGCGTAGACGCTGGACATGTCGGTGATGAAGCCGATCCGGACCTTGTCTTGCGCCAGCGCGCCCTGGGCAAACAGGACCAGCACGCAGCCGGCGGCAGCGGCCGCAACCGCTCGTCGCCGGTGTGGCAGCGCAGAACGCAAAGAGGGCATTGCAGGAACTTGCATCGGGAGGTCTCCTCGTTCAAATGGACAGGCGTACAGCGTGACGGCCAGGTGCGGCGCACCGGTGGGCGGCTGCGCCCCGATGGTTGCAGGCTGCTTCGCGTGCGCCTACTGGGGTAAGCACCAGAGCGCGGCAAAAACGCGTCTGCAGGCGCGGCACGAACCGGCTATACTGCTCGCAGCTCCGGGGTGTGCGAAAGCGCTGAGATGCGAAAGGCAGTTGCAAGACTGCTGATTAGCGAACCCGACGAACTTGATCCGGTTCATGCCGGCGGAAGAAGAGCGGGACCCTGAAAGCACAGCGGTGGAAGGCAGGCAGCGTTGCATGGCACGCGTTTGCAGCCACCTGCCACGCACACCCCAGGCGCCTCGCGCACTGGGGTTTTGTCTTTTTTGGGGACGGCACCTGTCAGCGCGCAACAGGTGCCGCCATGGCCACTTAACAGCGGCCTTGGCACCACGCACAGCACGGCCAGGCCGGGGTGCCGTAAATGGGCGTGTTGCGGCCAGGCAGCCATGCCTGGCGTGTTGCAACAGAGCAGGGCCGGCACGTCCCGGAGCGTTCGATGAAATCAACCGCTTTGAGGAGACTGCCATGAACGCCCCTGAGTCCCTGTTCATCCCCGCTACCGGTGATGCCCCCGATGCCGCCCGCTTTAGCGAACTGCTGGCCCGATCGCGCCTGCCTTTCCCTGCGTCGACCAAATCCTACCTGCCCGGTGCCATCCACCCGCAGCTGCAGGTGCCGGTGCGCGATATTGCACTGACCAATGGGGAGCGGGTCAGCGTCTACGACACCTCCGGACCCTACACCGACCCGGCCGTGTCCATCGATGTGCGCCAGGGCCTGCCCGCGCTGCGCGCCGAATGGATTGCCGCGCGCGCTGACAGCGAATACTACGTGGGGCGCCAGCGTGTGGCCCTCGACGATGGCGGCAAGCGCGGCGAAGAAGACCTGCGCGTGGCCCAGCTGCGTGCCGAGGCCGCCGCACTGCAGCGCCAGCCGCGCCGCGCCAAGAGCGGCGCCAACGTGACCCAGATGCACTATGCGCGCAAGGGCATCATCACCCCCGAGATGGAATACGTGGCCCTGCGCGAGAACGGCCGCCGCGAATGGATGGCCGAGTACCAGCGCGATGCGGCGCGTGAGGCCCGCCTGGCCGGCAACAGCCTGGGCGCGGCCATCCCCAAGATCATCACGCCCGAGTTTGTACGCGACGAGGTGGCGCGGGGCCGGGCCATCATCCCGGCCAATATCAACCACCCCGAGATCGAGCCGATGGCCATTGGCCGCAACTTCAAGGTCAAGATCAACGCCAACATCGGCAACTCGGCGGTGACATCCAGCATCGAGGAAGAGGTCGAGAAACTGGTCTGGGCGATCCGCTGGGGGGCCGACAATGTGATGGACCTGTCTACCGGCAAGAACATCCACACCACGCGCGACTGGATCGTGCGCAATTCGCCAGTGCCCATTGGCACCGTGCCCATCTACCAGGCGCTGGAAAAGGTGGGCGGCATTGCCGAGGACCTGAGCTGGGAGATCTTCCGCGACACGCTGGTGGAGCAGGCCGAGCAGGGCGTGGACTATTTCACGATCCACGCCGGGGTGCGCCTGGCCTATATCCACCTGACGGCCCAGCGCCGCACCGGCATTGTCTCGCGTGGCGGCTCCATCATGGCCAAGTGGTGCATGGCCCACCACCGCGAGAGCTTCCTCTACGAGCATTTCGAAGACATCTGCGACATCATGAAGCAGTACGACGTGAGCTTTTCGCTGGGCGACGGCCTGCGCCCGGGCTGCGCCTCGGACGCCAATGACGAGGCCCAGTTTGCCGAGCTGGCCACCCTGGGCGAGCTGACCCAGCTAGCCTGGAAGCACGATGTGCAAACCATGATCGAAGGCCCGGGCCATGTGCCGATGCACATGATCCAGGCGAACATGACCGAGCAGCTCAAGCACTGCCACGAGGCACCGTTCTACACCCTGGGCCCGCTGACCATCGACATTGCGCCGGGCTACGACCATATCGCCAGCGCCATCGGTGCGGCGATGATCGGCTGGTTTGGCACCGCCATGCTCTGCTACGTGACCCCGAAGGAGCACTTGGGCCTGCCCGACCGCGATGACGTCAAGCAGGGCATCATTGCCTACAAGATTGCCGCGCATGCGGCCGATGTGGCCAAAGGCCACCCCGGTGCGCGCGCGCGTGACGATGCATTGAGCCAGGCGCGTTTCGATTTCCGCTGGGAGGACCAGTTCAACCTGGGGCTGGACCCGGATACGGCCCGTGCCTTCCATGACGAAACCCTGCCCAAGGACAGTGCCAAGGTGGCGCATTTCTGCTCCATGTGCGGGCCCAAGTTCTGCTCGATGAAGATCACCCAGGAGGTGCGCGAGTTCGCCAAGAACGAGGGCGTGGCAGAAGAGCAGGGCATTGCGGTGGGCATGCAGGCCAAGGCGGCAGAGTTCAACCGCGCCGGCGGGGATTTCTACATCCCCATCGCCAGCGACACGACGGCGCGCTAAGGGTTGCGAGGGCTCTAAACATCCATGCGGCCACCCCCCGGTGGCCGTATTGGCGCCTCGGTGTCAGCTGCATTTGCTGCGCTGCACTAAACTGCGGGCTGCACTGTGCCAGCCCCTTTCAACGCCAGAAAGCCCTTTGCCATGAACGTCACGCAAGCCATGAAAGAGCGCCGCTCCGTGCGCGCCTTTTTGCCCAAAGCCCCCTCTGCCCAGGAGGTGCACAGCCTGATTGCCGACGCGGCACAGGCAGCATCGGGCGGCAACCTGCAGCCCTGGCGGGTGGTGGCGCTGGCGGGCCATGCCTTGCATGAGCTGACTGACGCAATCGCGGATGCGCAGCCGCTGCCCGAAGGCGGCAACAACTACACCTACCCGCCCAATCTCTGGGAGCCGTATCGCACGCGCCGCTTCAAGAACGGCGAGGACCTGTACAAGACCATCGACATTCCGCGCGAGGACAAGGCCGCGCGCCTGGAGCAGCTGGCCAAGAACGGCCGCTTCTTTGGCGCCCCGGTGGGCCTGCTGGTGTTTGCCGATGAGCGCATGGGTTATGCGCAATGGGTGGACCTGGGCATTTATCTGCAGTCCCTCATGCTGCTGGCCACCGAGCGCGGCCTGGCCACCTGTGCCCAGGGCTACTGGCGCCGCTATGGTGATACGGTGGAGCGGGTGCTCAAGGCGCCAGAGCCGTACAAGGTGGCCTACGGCATCGCGCTGGGCTATGAAGACCTCACCGCGCCCATCAACAGCCTGCGTGCCGACCGTGCCCCCTTTGGCGACTGGGCGCAGATGCGCGGGTTTGACTAACGGCCATTAGCCGGGGGCATCAGACCGCGATATAGCGGTCCTTGCGGTGGTTCATCGCCACGATCAGGTTCAGGATCACCGCCCCGGCAATCGACCAGGCGACCGACACGGCCGGCACCAGCCACAGCGCAAAGGCCACGATGATGCAGTCCAGCCCCATCTGCACCTTGCCGGCCGACCAGCCACGGCGCTCCTGCAGGTAGAGCGCCAGAATGCCGAAGCCGCCCAGGCTGACCCGGTGGCGGAACAGAATCAAAAAGCCCGTGCCCAGCAGCACCCCGCCCAAGATGCCGGCCAGCGGCTGGGACACATAGGAGATGGACAGCAGCGCGGGCAGCAGCTCGGTGAGCCAGGACGTGGCGACCACCGCGATAAAGGTTTTGACCACAAAGGCGCTGCCCATGCGCTTGGCTGCCAGCCAGTAGAAGGGCAGGTTCAGGCAGAAGAACAGCAGGCCCAGATCGCTGCCGGTGGCGTAGTGCCCCAGCAGCGCAATGCCGGCAATGCCGCCGGTCAGCAGCCCCGCGCTTTTGTACAGCACCAGCGCAGTGGAGATCAACAAAATACCGACGGCCATCGCTATGCCATCCTCCAACCAGGAATGGCCGGAGGAGCCGGTCTTGAGCGCCCAGCGGAATTTGTCGGAGGTCAGTTGGGTCACGCGCGCAAAGCCTGCGCTGGCGGAGAGGCGGTATCGGGTCATGGGGAAAGGGCAAGCAAGAGTCCTGCCAGCTTGGGTGCAGTGCATGCGCCCCAGGCCCTGGCAAAGGCGAGACAGCCCTGCAATATAGGGCTAACCCTTATCCCTCAGACCTTGCCAAGGATTGGCGCAGCCCGGCTGCGGGCTGCCTCCCCGGTTCAGAGGCTCACTTCCAGATCGGGCACTGGGCCTCTTGCTTGCTGGCAAACAGCGTATCGCCCGGCAAGGCCTTGATCAGCTTGAACGCATCATGCTTGCCCTTGGACTCTTCGGGCGTTTTGACCTGCAGCAGGTACATGTCGTGAACATAGCGGCCGTTGGGCTCGATCTTGCCCTTGCCGAACATGTCGTTCAGCGGCATCGACTTGAGGGTCTGCATCACCTTGTCGGCATCCAGGCTCTGCGCCTTTTCCACGGCCTTGAAGTAGCTCATGGCCGAGGAGTAGTCGGAGGCCTGCAGCGAGGTGGGCATCTTCTTGGTGCGGGCGTAGTAGCGGTCGGTCCAGGCACGGGCTTCGGGCGAGCGGTCCCAGTACCAGCTGTCGGTGAACATCAGGCCACCGGCGAGCTTGAGGCCCAGGCTCTCGACCTCGTTGGCGAACACCATCAGCGCGACCGGCTTCATCTTGGGCGTGACGCCAAACTCCCGCGCGGCCTTGAGCGAGTTCATGAAGTCACCACCGGCGTTGGCCAGGCCCAGGATCTCGGCCTTGCTGGCCTGCACCTGCACCAGGTAGGACGAAAAATCATTCGCGTGGAAAGGCGCACGCACCGATTTGACGATCTGGCCGCCCTGGGCCTGCACCACCTGGGTCACATCGGCCTCCAAGGTGTGGCCAAAGGTGTAATCGGCCACCAGCAGCGCCCAGGTCTTGGCGCCTTGCTCGGACACCGCCCGGCCCGCGCCGCGCGCAATGGCCGTGGTGTCGCTGTTGTAGTGCACCCAGTACGGCGAGCACTGGCTGCCCGTCAGGTTCGAGGAGTAGGCGCCGTTGATCAGCAGCACGCGTTTTTTCTCATTGGCCACCTGGCCCATGGCCAGCGCTGTCGCGGTGTTGGTGCCGGCAATCAGCAGCTGCACATCCTGGGTGTCGACCCATTCGCGCGACTTGGTCGAGGCGATATCGGCCTTGTTCTGGTGGTCGGCCGACAGCAGCTCGATCGGCCGGCCCAGCAGCTTGCCGCCAAAGTCCTCGATGGCCATCTGGATGGCGGTCACGCCGCCCTTGCCATCGCCGTCCGAATACTGGCTGGACATATCGGTCAGAAAACCCAGGCGCACGGGGGCGGGTGCCTGTGCATGGGCAATGCCGGCAATGGTGCTACAGGCCAGCGCGCAGGCGCTGAGTGCATGGGCGCGGCGGCGCTGGGAAAAGGGCTGGGGCATGTTGACTCCTTTGTTATGTGGCTTGCCTGGGTTCAGCAAGACCCATGCTAAAAGCAGATGCTGCCGGGCGACAGCGGGCAAACCGCCCAAGCACACGGCGTTTGTCACCCACGTTACCGAGCCTGTGGCGCCGAAAAGCATTTAATAAATAGATAAATAAAAACAAATTCCAAATAACAAACAGAGATTTTGGCCCAGGAGACACGCTCAGATGCAGAGGGGAAGTCACGTTTTTTCATCAGGCTGTCACCTGCAGTTGCAACACTTCCGCCTTTCTTTTGGGAACCCTATGCGACGCTTACCCCTTGTGGCCGCCATGGCCTCTTTGCTGATCCTCACGACACACACCACCTTGGCGGCCGACCAGGCCACCCATACCCCCGCACGCCAGGCGCTGGAAGCCAAGCTGGCTGCTGCCGATCCCCAGGGCCAGGTCTACGTCGAGCATGTCTTCAACGACACGACTGCGACCACCCTGCCTGCGGGCTGGCGCACCGCTGCATGGAACAAGGGCACGGCCTCCATCGAGGCCAGCACCGGCAATCTGCTGATCAATGGCAAGGCCGACAGCACTGCGATGACGGCCGTGCTTCTGCCTGCGGAGTTCGAGAACCTCTCCAACTACCGTGTGGACATGGCGTTCAGCTTCGAGCAGCCGAACAACTCGGCCCGTTGGGGCAGCGTGATGTACCGCACGTCGCCGTCCAGCGCCACGCCGGCGCATGAGCCCTACTACCAGTTCGCGATCCGCCAGACCGCCACTGCCAACAACGGCACGGAGTTTGCCTACCGCAGTGGCGGTGGCTGGTCGGTGCAGGGCACCAAGCCCTATACCGAAGCCATCAGTGCCAACAAGACCTACGTCGCCAGCGTGGTGGTGCATGGCAAGCGCGTGCGCCAATACCTCGATGGCGTGCTGTTGCACGATGCCCTGCTGAGCGCAGACCTGGCCAAGGGCGGGATCGGCATGCAGACCGCAGGCCTGATCATGCGCGTCAAGAGCATCAAGGTGACCGAGCAGATCACGCCGCTGCCCGAGTTGGACATGCCCGTGGTGGTGCAGGACGCTGGCAGCCCTGCTGCAATGGCGCCTACGCTGGTGCAGGCCGCAGAAGGCCTGCAATCGCTGGACGGCAGCGGCGCCAGCAATGCACTGTGGACGCTGGACAGCAGCCTGCATCTGCGCGATGCCAGCGGCACCGACGTGGGCACGCTCGCCGCCTACTTTGCCCAGCCCAAGCGCAATACCATCCCGCTGCTGCGCATCCAGGACGAGGCCACCTTAAACGCGTTGGTGACCTTCTCCGACCAGGTGCACAATCTGGCCGACCTGACCTTGTTGTCCAGCGATGTGGCGCTGCTCAAGCAAGCCCGTGCCGCGTTGCCCAAGCTGCGCACTGCGGTGGATTTCAGCGAGCGCAACCTGACCACGTCCAAGGCCGATCTGCTGACCATTGTGGGCGATACCAACCGGGCAGGCGCCAAGATCGCCATCCTGCCCGAGCGCCTGACCGACCGCGCGTTCGTGGCCCATCTGCAGCGCCTGCTGATCACGGTGTGGACCAATGCCGAGGCTGCAACCCCTGAGCAAGCGGCGAAGGTGCTGGTCAGCGGTGTCAACGGCGTCGTCTCTGCCAACAGCGCGGCCTATGCCGAGGTGCTGCGCAAGCTGCCCGCCAACACCTTGCTGCGCAAGCCGCTGGTGATCGGCCACCGGGGCATGCCCAGCCGCGAGGACGAGAACACGCTGGAGAGCGCCAAGGCGGCAGTAGCGGTGGGGGCCGATGCCGTGGAGAACGACATCTACATCACCACCGACGACCACCTGGTGATCATGCATGACGACACCGTCAACCGCACCACGAATGGCACCGGCACCATCGAGAGCATGACCCTGGCCCAGGTCAAGGCCTTGGCCACCAAGCCTAAGGGCTACCAGGTGCCCACGATGCGTGAGTACTTCCAGGCGTTCAAGAACGACCCCATCACCCATGTGATCGAGCTCAAGAGCAGCAACCCGCGCATCATTGCCCAGCTCAAGAAGGAAATGGCCGAAGAGGGCGTGGCGGACCAGTCGGTCGCCATCTCCTTCATTGCCGACCAGCTCAAGCGCAGCGGCGAGCAGATGCCCGAGCTGACGGGCGGCTTCCTCAACAGCATTGCCGACAGCGCCGATGTGCCCGCCAGCGTGCGCAATGTGCTGGAGGCCACACAGGCCAACTCCTCCACCTTCAATCCCAGCTACGGCGCCATTCGCCAAAGCACGATGGAAGCGGCCAAGCACCGTGGCGTGACCTTCTGGCCCTGGACGGTGAACGACCCGGCCACCTTCTACAAGTACTACAGCTGGGGAACCCATGGCATCACCACCAACGATGCCTACCTGGCCAGCAACTTCCCTGTAGAGATTGCGGCCAAGCCACAAGCGGCGGCGCTGGCCTTGAACGAACCGCTGAGCCTGGGTGTGACCCTGACCACCCAACTGCGGGCGCAGAACGATGCCGTTGCCACGGACCTGGTGTACCTGGGTGGCACCGCTACGGCAGTGCCTGATGGCAAAGGAGGCCTCAGCTTCAGCAGCGCAGGCACGGCCATCGTCATGCCCGGCTACCGCCACCAGATGGATGCCACCTACAGCTACGTGATCATGGGCCAACCGGTGACCCTGGTGGTTGGCGACGGCAGCGATGGCGTGGTAGGCACCCCCAATGCACCGGCAGCCGGTAATGTGAGCTGCAGCAGCGCGGTGCCCGGCCAGACCAGCACCTGCGCGGTCGTGCCCCAACCCGGCTACCAGCTGGTGGGCCTGGGGGCAGACAGCAGCTGCCCTGCAGGCCAGTGGAATGCCGATAAAACGGCCTACACCACCGGCACGATCTCCGCGCAATGCCAGCTACGCTTTGACTTTGAAGCCAAGCCCGCCAGCGCATCCTTGGCGCCTGTCGGCAAGCAAGGCGAGCTGCAAGCCACCGTGCGCGGCGGCGGCACCGGTCTCTGGGCCTTCGATGCCGCGCAAGCGGTGGCCGTGAGCCCTGCCGCAGCGGCGCCCAGCGGCGTGAGCTTTCCGTTTGGCGTCGTCAGCCTGCAGCTGACCGGCGGCCAGGCAGGGCAGAGCGCCACGGTGGAAATGACCTACCCGCAGGCCTTGCCCGCCAACGCCAAGTACTACAAGTACGGCAAGACCGTCGACAACAACCAGGACCACTGGTATGTCTACCCGAATGCCAGCATCAGCGGCAACAAGGTGGTCCTGACCCTGACCGACGGCCAGACCGGCGACGACGATCTGCAGGCCAACGGCGTTATCCGCGATCCGGGTGGCGTGGCCGTGCTGGCCGATGACCCCGGCACACCTGGCACACCTGGCGCTACCGCCACCCCCGTGCCTACTTTGGGCCATGCAGCACTCGCGCTGCTGTCGGGCGGCATGGGCCTGCTGGCCTGGCGCCGCAAGCGCGAGGGGCAGGTTTGATCTACTGCTGTGGTCTTGGATAGGTAGTTGACCGCCAGTGGTGCCTTGGGGTGCCCTGGCGGTTTTTTTTTGGGGATCGATACCCCCGACTCTGTTTGCAACGGACAAGGTTTCTTGTGCGGCTCAGGGTTCAAATGTTGGTGCTGCGTTGCGCTTGGACTGCTAGGATGCTTGGGTTGACTCGACGCCAAGTGTGAATGCAGCCGCTGAGGCGCTGCAGTGCGCTCGGGTTGCTGACATTTCTGGGCGTTGATAACGAGCAAATCATGCAAATCCTTTTTCCCTCGGATCCATTCAATAAATTGGTTGCTGATGAGCCTTATGTCCAGGAAATGCAAGCTGCAAAGGCTGCCGGAATTGCTTGCCTTCTCTTCTCGCTTGAAGACTTCCAGCAGGGCGAATTCAAAGTGCGTCCTGCGCTTATTGAAGGCGAAGAGCTGTTGTACAGAGGGTGGATGCTTTCCCCTGAGGAATACGCCATGCTCCACAAGGCGATCGTCATGCGCGGAGCTGTCCCGATAAGCAATCCTTCGCAATATCGTCTGTGCCACTATCTGCCGGAATGGTATTCCTCATGCACGGAATTCACGCCCAGTACCGTGGTGGTGCCCAAGGATGCCGATTTTGAAGCCGCGGTGGCGGGGCTTTCCTGGTCCAGGTACTTTGTGAAGGACTATGTGAAATCGCTGACGACTTCTCGTGGATCCGCCGCCGACACTGCAGGCGAAATTGCATCTGTAGTTGCACTGATTGAAAAATTCAGAGGCTCCATTGAAGGAGGCGTCTGCATCCGTGAGTTCGAGGAGCTGGTGCCGGATACGGAAAGGCGCTACTTTGTGTGGAATGGCAAGGCGTATGCGAGTGAGGGCGATGCACCAGCTTTGGTGCAAGCAATTGCTCAGCGAATCAACAGCCGTTTTTATTCCGTGGATACCGTGTTTTCAACACAAGGCAGGTTGCGTCTTATCGAGCTGGGCGATGGGCAGGTGTCAGATCGGAAGCTGTGGTCTGCCTCGCAGTTCATGTCGATGCTGATCGGCAGTCGATAGGTACTGAGATCTTTCTAAGCGCCTGGGCGTTATCCACGATGTGATACACCGCAGACATGTTTAGTTTCCGCCCAAGTGACTCTAGGGAGGAGCGTGATCTACGCCGCTGGCTTTTGTCCAAAGATGAGGAGGAGAGAGTCGCCTTCATCAAAGAAGTATGGAAAATCAACTACCCATTTGCGCTGACGTTGCTGCAGTCCATGCAACTCTCCAGGACTGACACGGAGAGGTTGTTGAGGCACTTTTTACGCACTGGGGCACACAATGCAGCAGCTGAGTTGATCATAAAATGGAGCCCATGCTCGGTACGCGCAAATTCTGGCGTGTGGTCTGTGAAGAGCCGTTATCTCAGGCTATGAGAGACTTCATCAACTACCAGAGCAATGGGAAGCTGGATGCGATGCTGCTAAAGGCGAGTGCAGCCGAATAAGAGGATGCCGGTCTGGCAGCATGTCGTAACGGCGGCATCTCAAGGTATTTGTTTGGCACCGCAGTGCTGTTGCGACGGGCTTGATTGCGATTCGCCGCCCAGTCAAGCCACCTGCCCAACCCCCCGCGCATCCGGCATGCGCGATGCCCAGGCGAACACCGCCATCCCCAGCAGCACCGTCACGGCCAGGCCCAGCGCCAGCAGCAGGCCGCTGTGGAAGAGCTGCGGCGCCACCAGGCCGGAGATGATGGTGAAGACCATCATCTGGCTGAAGCCCTGCAAGGACGAGGCCAGGCCGCGCATCTGGGGGAACTGGCCCATGGCTTCCAGGGTCAGGATGGGCATCAGCTGCGAGATGCCAAAGGTGTAGAGCGTGATCGGCAGGACGGCCCAGGGGACGGTGGGTTGCTGGGTGAGGCTGTTGTAGAGCAGGTTGCAGGCGCAGGCGACCAACAGGCAGGCGTAGCCGATGCGCTTTTGCACGTTGGGCGGAATGCGGCGGGCAAACACGCTGGAGATGGCTGAGCCCAGCATGGTGCCGGCGATCAGCGGAATGAACAGCCAGCCCAGCGCCGTTTCGTCCATGCCGAGGATGGTCATCACAAACTCGGCGGCCGAGCTGATGTAGATCGAGTTGGCACCGGCCATCAGCGCCAGGCCGATGAGCATGGTGCGGAACTTGCGGTTGCGCAGCGCCTGCAGGTAGTTGCCGGCAATAATGCGCAGCTTCAGCGGCGTGCGGCGCTCGGGCGGCAGGGTTTCGGGCAGCTGGCGCCAGATCAGCAGCGCCAGCAAGACGCCAAAGCCCGACAGGAAATAGAAGCTGTAGCGCCAGCCGCCATGGCTTTGCAGCCAGCCGCCCAGCACGGGCGCCAAGGCAGGGGCCAGGCCAAACACCATCATCACCAGCGCCATCATGCGCTGCGCCTCGGCTCCCTGGTGCTGGTCCTGCACCATCGCGCGCACGATGACCATGCCCGAGCCGGCGCACAGACCCTGCACCAGGCGCATCAGCACCAGCGATTCAATCGAGCCGGCAAAGGCTGCTGCCAGCGAGGTGATGCCGTAGCCGATGGCCGAGACCATCAGCACCAGGCGGCGGCCAAAGGTGTCGCTGAGCGTGCCGTAGAACAGCATGGTGCTGGCCATCGCAAAGACATAGACGCTCAGGGTTTGCTGGACTGCAATGGGCGAGGCGCCAAACTCCTGCCCAATGGCATGGAAAGAGGGCAGGTAGGTATCGATGCCCAGCGGACCAATCATGGTGCACAGGGCAAACAGCAGGGTGAGCGTAACGGGTGACTTTTGCATGGGGCGCTGGGCGCGCTGCCCGGGCCGCGATCACCAAGCGCCGCTTGGCACTGCGGGCCTATGGCTTGGATAGAGGAAGAAGCGGGTGGGGCGAGGGCGCCGAAATGAAGAACCACCGCCCTACAAAAATGGCAGAGGCAAGGCGGCAAGCAGGCATTTAACCAAAAAATGCCGCTGCCTGTGCCGATGGCCGCCGCCGCCAAAAAGCCCCGGGACATTCGTGGCCTGGAATGCAAAGAGCGCGAAACTGTGTACACATTTCGCGCTCTGGGCGGTTATCGGCGGTGTGGAACGCTTAGCTCGTGCTGGGCCGCTCGGCGCCCTTGGGGCGAAATGCCTTGCAAACGGCTTCGTCGGTTTGCAGATAGGGGCCGCCAATCAGGTCCACGCAGTAGGGCACGGCCGCAAAGATGCCGGGCACCTGCTGCTGGCCTTCGGCGTCCTTCAGGCCTTCCAGGGTCTGGGCAATCGCCTTGGGCTGGCCGGGCAGGTTGATGACCAGGCTGCTGCCCCGGATGACGGCCACCTGGCGCGACAGAATCGCGGTCGGTACAAACTGCAGGCTGATCTGGCGCATCTGTTCGCCAAAGCCGGGCATCACCTTGTCAGCGATAGCCAGGGTCGCTTCGGGCGTCACATCGCGCGGTGCAGGCCCCGTGCCGCCGGTGGTCAGCACCAGCGCGCAGCCGGCGTCCACCAGCTCGACCAGGGTTTGGCTGATCAGCGCCTGATCGTCGGCAATCAGCCGGGTCTCGTACTGCAGCGGGTTGCGCAGCGCGCGGCCCAGCCAGTCCTGCAGGGCAGGCAGGCCCTTGTCTTCGTAAACGCCGGTGCTGGCGCGGTCGCTGATGGACACGAGGCCAATCTTGACGGTGTCGTAGCTGCTGCTCATCGCTTGCCCTGTTGCGCTGCCATCAGGCCTGGTCATCGTCGTCGTCGCCGTCTTCGGCGGCGCTCGTGCTGCTGCGGCTGGCGCTGTGGGCGGCCATCACATGGTCGCGCACCAGCTGGAACAGCTCGCGGTAGGCGCGGCCCTTGCGGGGCGCCTGGCCGGTGGATTCCTGCACATTGGCCTCGTGGGCGCCTGGCATGTCCTTGCGGGCCTGGCGCACCAGGGAGCGCAGTTGCTGGATGTCGGTATCGGGGGCTTCGTTGATCCACTGGGCCACCGCATCGTCGCTGACGATCATGCGGTCGCGCCACTGCTCGGCGGCATGCAGCAGGGCCTTTTCCAGGCTGGAGCCTTCCTTTTGCTCGGACAGCGCTGCCTTGATCGCAGCAATTTCGCTGTCTTCGAGCTTGCGCATCAGCTTGCCGATGTACTGCATCTGGCGGCGCTTGCCCTCGAAATTGGTGATGCGCTTGGCCTCGGCCAGCGCATTGCTCAGGATTTCAGGCAATTCCAGGCGCTTGAAGAGGTCGCTGCGCAAGGTCAGCAGCTCTTTGCCCAGGTCTTGCAGGTCATCCATCTCCTTTTTCAGGTCGGACTTGCTCGACTCGGTGGTGCCTTTGAGCTCGGCCTTGAGTTCGATATCGAGCTCGCTGCCTTCGGCCACGAACTTGCCGCGAACGAAATAGCCTTTTTTGGGTTTGCGTGACATGGTTAAATGCTTTTGTTCAAAAGGCCATCGCCCGGCGCAGTGCCTGGGCGATGGCGGTTATCAGTATCATAGCGGGCAGTATGAATAAATCCGTATCCAGCTCCAACAGCCAAGGCGATGCCAAGGCTGAGTCCGGCTTCAGTTACAGCCGCGCATTTTTCAAAGATCTCGTCGAGCAGGCGCTCTCGCATGCCAAAAAACTCGGTGCGACCGATGCCGGGGCCGATGCCTCCGAAGGCTCCGGTCTGTCGGTGAGTGTGCGCAAGGGCGAGCTGGAGACGGTGGAGCGCAACCGGGACAAATCACTGGGAGTGACGGTGTATCTGGGCAAGCGCCGTGGCAATGCCAGCACGTCCGACTTCTCTGCCGAAGCAGTGCAGCGCACCGTGCAGGCGGCCTATGACATTGCACGCTTCACCGCCGAGGACCCTATCGCAGGTCTGCCCGACGCAGCCGATATTGTGCCAGCAGCCGAGCACCGCGAACTGGAGCTATTCCATCCTTGGGCCATTGACAGCGAAGCGGCGGCCCAATTGGCCCTGCAGTGCGAGGCGGCGGCCTTTGCCACCGACAAGCGCATCACCAACAGCGAAGGCGCCGGTGTATCGGCCCAGCAAAGCCATTTCTACAGCGCCCACACCAACGGTTTTGCCGGTGGTTATGCCAGCTCGCGCCACAGCCTGTCGGTGGCACCGATTGCCGGCAAGGGCGCGGACATGCAGCGCGATGCCTGGTACAGCAGCATGCGCCGCGCCAGCGACCTGGCTGACCCTGCCGTGGTAGGCCGGTATGCTGCCGAGCGCGCACTCTCGCGCCTGGGCGCCCGCAAGATCCCTACCACCGAATGCCCGGTGCTGTTCGATGCCCCGCTGGCCGCCGGCCTGGTGGGCTCGCTGGTGCAGGCCATCAGCGGTGGCGCGCTCTACCGCCGCAGCTCCTTTTTGCTGCATTCGCTGGGCAAGAAGGTGTTCCCCAAGCACATCCAGCTGGTTGAAGACCCGTTCATCATCGGCGGCAAGGGCAGTGCGCCTTATGACGACGAAGGCGTGCGTGTGGCCAAGCGCTCGGTGATCGAGGATGGCAAGGTGGCCGGCTATTTCCTGTCTACCTATTCGGCCCGCAAGCTGAGCATGCGCACCACCGGCAATGCCGGCGGCGCCCACAACCTGCATTTCTACTCGACCAAGACCCGCCCTTCGGACGACCTCAACGCCATGCTGCAAAAGCTGGGCACGGGTCTGTTTGTGATCGAGCTGATGGGCCAGGGCGTGAACCCGGTCACCGGTGATTACTCGCGCGGCGCCAGTGGTTTCTGGGTGGAAAACGGCCAGATCGCCTTCCCGGTCGAAGAGATCACCATTGCTGGCAACCTCAAGGACATGTTCAAGGGCATCGAAGCCGTGGGCGCCGATGCGTACAACGCCGGCTCCAAGACCCTGGGCAGCATCCTGATCAACCGCATGAAGGTGGCAGGGTCCTGATCCCGCGCCGCTGAATAGCGTCCAGCCCGCTCACAGCCATCCAATCCAGGGGCGGCGGGCGGGTTTTATTTTTTTGAGTGAGCAGCTGGCCACGACGGGGCCAGCGCTGTAAGGAGTGGGCTGTGTTTACCGGCATTATTCAGGCAGTGGCGCGCATCAGCGCGATCGACGACCAACCGGGGCTGCGGAGCTTTACCGTGGCCTTTCCCGATGGCTTTTGCGAAGACCTGGCGATAGGGGCCAGCGTGTCGCACGACGGCGTGTGCCTGACGGTGACCGAGTTGCTGGACCCCACGCACGCGCGCTTTGATGTGATGCAGCAGAGCCTGAACATCACCACCCTGGGTGCGCTGGCGCTGGGCTCACCAGTGAATGTGGAGCGCGCGGCCAAGGATGGCGCCGAGATTGGCGGCCACCCGCTGTCGGGCCACGTGGACTTTACCGGCACCTTGGTGCAGGTGCGCCAGTTCGACAACAACCATGTGATGCGCGTGGCGGTGCCCGAGGCCTTTCGCCGCTATGTGTTTGCCAAGGGCTATATCGCCATCAACGGCGCCAGCCTGACCGTTGCCGAGGTCAACCGCCAGGAAGGCTGGTTCGAGGTCTGGCTGATTCCCGAGACCCTGCGCATGACCGTGTTTGGCGACAAGCGCGCCGGTGACCGCCTGAACATCGAGATCGAGCGCAGCACCCAGGTGGTGGTGGACACCGTACGCGAAGCGGTGGACGAGAGCCTGGGCCAACTCAAACCCCTGCTCGAAGCGCTGCTGCGTGAGAAGGGCCTGAGCCTGGAAGACCTGGTCACACCACCGCAGTTGCCCAAGGCTTGATGCACAAGGCCTACATCAAAGAGTGACCACAATAAAGATCCGGGGGAAGGGCAGCAGCACCGTGCCGCTGGGCAGCGCCGGGTAGGCCTGGCGGATGGCGGCCAGGTAGTCGGCCAGGTACTGGGTCTTCTCCTGCGCATCCAGCTGCGCCAAAAACGGGCGCAGCGCCGAGCCCTTGAACCATTCCACCACCGCCTCGTGGTTGGCCAGCGGGTGCATATAGGTGGTGCGCCAGGCATCGACCCGGCTGCACAGCGGCTGCAGCAGTGCGTAGTACCAGTCCAGGTTGTGCCGATCTGGGTGGCGCACCGCGCCGATGCGCGAGGCCCAGGGGCCTTGCGCGGCCACCTCGCGTGCCAGCACATGGGCGGGCTCCTGCAGGTTGTCGGGCGTCTGCACCGCCAGGCTGCCGCCGGTGCGCAGTTGCTGCAGCAATTGCGGGTAGAGGCGGGCGTGGTCGGGCAGCCACTGCAGGCTGGCATTGGCCAGAATCACATCCACGGCCGGCGCGGCCTGCCAGTTGCCAATATCGGCCAGCGCAAACGGCGTCTGCGGCAGGCGCTCGCGTGCAGCGCGCAGCATGTCTTCGTCATTGTCCAGTCCTGTCACCGCCGCATCGGGGTAGCGCGCCTGCAGCACTTCGGTGGAGTTGCCGGGGCCGCAGCCCAGGTCAATCGCGGTCTGCACTTCGGTGTTCGGGATGGCGGCCACCAGATCACGCACGGGGCGGGTGCGTTCGGCTTCAAACTGGCTGTACTGCTGGGCTGACCAGGTCATGGGGTTCTCCTTGTGTGGGCTTGCCGGGCACTGTAGTGCGCTTTACCCATGCTGACAAATACGCTATAAAAACCACAACCATACTTTTGAGGTATTGCTTGATGGAGTTGAGACAGCTGCGGGCCCTGGTCTGCATTGCCGAGTGTGGCAACCTGACCCGCGCGGCCGAGCAACTGGGTATGCAGCAGCCGCCGCTGACCCGCCTGTTGCAGCAACTGGAGGCCGAGATGGGCACACCCTTGATGGAGCGGTTGCCCCGAGGCATGCGGCCCACCGCCGCCGGTCTGGCGTTGGTGCAGGAGGCGCGCATGGTGCTGGCCCGGGTGGAGGCCATGGCCGGCCTGGTGCAGGATGCCGCCCAGGGCGGGCGTGGCCATGTGGCCATTGGCTTTACCAGTTCGGCGGCGTTGCACCCCTTGGTGGCACAGGTGCTGCGGGCTTTCAGGGCGCAGTGGCCGCGCGTGAAGGTCACGTTGGAAGAGGCGGGATCGGGCGAGCTGCTGGACGGCCTGCTGGCGCAACGCCTGCATGCGGCACTGGTGCGCTCGGCCTGGGAGGCGCAGCCCAGCCTCAGCAGCCGGCATCTGCTGAGCGAGCCGATGGTCGTGGCCGGGCCGCTGGGCCATGCACTGATGCAGTCGCGCCGCCCCTTGCCGCTGGCGCAGCTGCGGGGCCAACCGCTGGTGCTGTACCGGCGGCCAGCGGGCCCGGGCCTGCACGATGGCATCGTCGCTGCCTGTGTGGGCGCGGGCTTTCATCCGCAGGTGGTGCAAGAGGCCCCGCGCCTCACTGCCACGCTGAGCCTGGTGGCCGCCGGCCTGGGCCTGAGCATTGTGCCGGCCTCGCTGCAGCACCTGCGCAGCGATGGGCTGGCCTACCGGCGGCTGAGCGGTGCGCCCGGCCTGGTGGCGCCGCTGATCCTGGTCAGCCAGCGCCGCCCTGAGGCCCAGGCCCGCGTGCTGCTCCAGCACCTGGGCGGCATTCTGGACCAGCAACTGGCCCAGCAGCGACCGCGCAAGGGAGGTGCCTGACATGCAAAAACGCATCATGCCGTCGATGATGGCGCTGCAGTGCTTTGAGGCCGTGGCGCGCCACATGAGCTTTACCCTGGCAGCCCAGGATTTGTTCTTGACCCAGAGCGCCATCAGCAAGCAGATTGCGCAGCTGGAAGCCACCGTCTGCCAGGCGCTGTTCCACCGCTCGGCGCGCGGGCTGTCGCTCACCCCGGCCGGGCGCATGTACCTGGGCGAAGTGCGCAGCATCCTGAACCAGGTCGATGCCTCGGCCCGCTATGTGATGGGCTATGGCGAGGCGGATGAAACGCTGACGATTGCCGTGCAGCCCACCTTTGGCATCACCTGGCTGGTGCCGCGCCTGCGCCAGTTCATGCAGGCCTACCCGCATATCCAGGTCGTCACCAAGGGCGATGCCCGGCCTTTTGACCTGATGCAGTCGCGCATCGACATCTCGCTGTTCTATGGCGAAGGCAGCCTGCCGGGCGCGGACTGCCACCGCCTGTTCGAGGCCGATGTGGCGGTGGTTTGTGCACCTGAGATCCTGCCCGCCCATGGTTTGGCATCGCTGGCCGAGCTGGAGCAGTTGCCCCTGGTCCAGTGTTCCTTTCGGCCCGAGATCTGGCGCGACTGGTTTGCCTGCCAGGGCTTTGTGCCGGTCGATGCCTACCGGGGCCCGCGTTTTGACACCTTCTCCATGTGCCTGCAGGCCGCACAGGAGGGCATTGGCTTGGGCGTCATGCCGCGCATGTTTGCCGAGCAGGCGCTGGCCCGGGGCAGCCTGGTGCAGCCCTGGCCCTTTGTCCAGCCCAGCGACGGCGCCTACTACGTGGCCCATGCCAGCCACTGCGCGGCCTTGCCCAAGATCCGCCATTTTGTCGATTGGGTGCTGGCGCAGGCGCATGCCAGCCCGCCATCTGCATGAAATTTTGGAATAGCCCGATCATTTAATTTCGTTTGCCCCGGGCGGGGCGGCTGCCAACAATGCGTGGTTGGAAAAACAATAACCATGGAGACCGCGCACATGGCCGCGCTGCACCACTACCTCTCGATTGCCGACCTGGAGCGCGCTGCCCGCAAGCGCTTGCCCGCCTGTGTGCGCGGCTATGTCTGCGGCGGCACGGAAGACGGCGTGTCGTTGCAGCAAAGCCTGCAGGCTTTCTCGCGCCTGGGCTTTGTGCCGCGCGGCCTGCGCCATGTGGCCCAGCGCAGCACGGCCACCACCTTGTGGGGCCAGACCTATGCCATGCCGATGGGCTTTGCACCCACCGGTTTTGCCGCCATCGTGATGAAGGACTGCGATGCCGCGCTGGCCAAGGTGGCGCAGGCGCAGGCGCTGCCCTTCATCATCAGCGGCGCATCGACCGTGCCGTTGGAACAGCTGCAAAACGCCCATGGCCAGCGCTGCTGGTACCAGGCCTATCTGCCGGGCAATATGGCGCGCATCCTGCCGCTGCTGCAGCGCCTGGAACGTGCCCAGATCCCCGTGCTGGTGGTCACCATCGACACCTGCGTGGGCGCCAACCGCGAGAACCTGCAGCGCTTGCGCTTTACCGTGCCGTTTCGCCCCAGTTGGACCTTGCTGCTCGATGGCCTGCGCCACCCGCGCTGGAGCTGCGATGTGTTTTTGCGCACGGTCCTGAGCCAGGGCGTGCCCCGCTTTGCCAACCTGGCCCATGAGGCGGGGCCGGCCATCACGGCCGACCCGCCCAATGGCTTTCGCGGCGAGCGCGACCAGCTCGACTGGGACTGCATAGACCAGATCCGCGCTGCCTGGAAGGGCAAGCTGGTGCTCAAGGGCGTCATGCACCCGGAGGACGCCAGGCTGGCCGTGGCCCGTGGCGCCGATGCGGTCATCGTCTCCACCCATGGTGGGCGCCAGCTCGATGCCTGCATCTCCCCCTTGCAGGCGCTGCCCGAGATTCGGCAGGCCGTGCCTGCCCACTATCCGGTGTTCATCGACGGCGGCTTTCGCCGGGGCAGCGATGTGCTCAAGGCCATGGCGCTGGGCGCCGACCTGGTCTTTACCGGCCGGCCGCAGCTGTTTGGCGCGGCCGTCGCAGGCGAGGCGGGCATTGCCCACGCCGTGCAGCTGTTCCGCCAGGAGCTGATGACCAACCTGGCGCTGCTGGGTGTCAAACGCCCGCAGGAGCTGACCACGGACTATTTGCGTATCCAGGGCGATTTTTCGCTGCCCCCCAGTCAGCGCTAAAGCGCTGCACCTATTTGCAATCAAGGAGACAAAAAAATGATGACACTGAGCAAGGCCGCGCTGGCCCTGGCCGCCGCATGGGCGCTGTTGCCCGCCGCACAGGCCCAAGGCACGGGCTACCCCAGCAAGCCCGTGAAACTGGTCGTGGGCTATGCCCCCGGCGGTGCCACCGATATTGGCGCGCGGCTGATCGCCGATGCGCTGGGCAAGGACCTGGGCCAGTCCTTCATCGTCGAAAACCGCCCGGGCGCCAACAGCAATATCGGTGCCGAGTATGTGGTGCGCGCGCCGGCCGACGGCTATACGCTGTTTGTCGGCTCCATCTCGACAGCGATCAACCAGGGCCTCTACACCAAGCTGGGCTTTGATGCCGGCAAGGACCTGGTGCCTGTGGCACAGCTCAACGTGGTGCCCAATATCCTGGCCGTGAGCGCCAAGCTGCCGGTCAACTCGGTGGCCGAGTACATCGCCTATGGCAAGCAACACCCGGACAAGCTGACCTGCGCATCGCCAGGCAGTGGTTCTTCGGCCCATCTGGGTTGCGAGCTGTTCAAGCTCAAGACAGGCACCAGCATTCTGCATGTGCCTTACCGGGGCAGCGGCCCGGCGGTGTCGGACCTGCTGGGCGGGCAGGTGGATTCGATGATGGACAACCTGCCGCCGCTGCTGGCGCAGATCCGCGCCGGCAAGCTCAAGGGCCTGGCGGTGACGACCGCAGCGCGCGTTGATTTTGCGTCGGACATTCCGACCGTCGCCGAGTCCGGGGTGCCCGGCTTTGAGGTCGCTGCCTGGTTTGGCGTGTTTGCGCCAGCAGGCACACCTGCCCAGGTGGTGGAGACTGTCAACAAGGCCATCAACCGCGCGCTGAATGCCAACCCCGATGTGCGGGCCAAGTACCAGAGCAATGGCTTTATGCTGCCGCCGGCGCCCAATTCGTCGGCCAGTTTTCAGCGCTTCTTCAACAGCGAGATCAAGCGCTGGGCCGAGGTGGCGCAAGCTACCCACCTGAAGATCGACTGAGGCTCAGGCAGCCTTAACGCGGATTGGCTGCCAGCCGCGTGGGCAGCAGCAGCGATACGCCAGCGGCCAGCACCAGCAGCGCGGCGGCGGCGCCAAAGGCGATCCAGTGGGTGCCGAACTGCTCGTAGGCCCAGCCGCCCAGCCAGCTGCTGATCATGGCGCCAATCTGGTGGCCCAGGTAGGCGCAGCCGTAGAGCATGCCGACCAGCTTGATGCCATAGAGATCGCCCAGGATGGCCGACGAGGCGGCGATCGAGCCGGCCCAGACAATGCCACCCAGCGCGGCCACGGCATAGAGTTGCCAATGGTGGATGACGGCCACCAGCCCGACAAAGCCCAGCCCCCGCACCAGGTAGATGACGGCCAGGATGTAGCGGCGCGGCACCATGTCGGACAGCTTGCCCAGGCCCAGGGTGCTGAAGATGGCGACCAGGCCGATCAAGCCAATGCCGCCGGCACTGCTGCCGGCATCAAAGCCATGGTCCATCAGCATGGGCACGCCATGCGTGCCCAGCAGGTTCATGCTGAAGCCGCAGGCAAACAGGCCCAGAAAGATCTGCCAGAAGGGCGCGGTGGCCACGGCCTGGGCAAAGCGCAGCGAGGGCGCGGCGGGCTGGCCGGCCATGGCGCGCAGGCGCTCCTGGCGGGCGGCTTGCTCGGCGGGCGTCAGGTCGGTGTGCTCGGGCGCGTCGTCGCGCACAATCCACAGCGCCATCGCGCTGACGATGAGCGCAAACACCAGCGCAAAGCCCAGCAAGGTGTGCTGCCAGCCCCAGCGCGCAATGGTGAAGGTGAAGACCGGCGTCATCACTGCAATGCCCGCCATGGAGCCGGTGGACAGAAAGAACAGCGCCATGCCGCGCTGGCGTGTGAACCAGCTGCTGATCATCGGCGTGACCGCCACCGGGCTGGTGAAGGCCAGACCCAGCGACAGCGCCACGCCATAGGACCAGAAGAACAGCCAGGGCGTGCGGGCGTTGACGGCCCAGATGCAGGACAGTACCACGATCACGGTGCCCAGCAGCAGCACCCGCCGCGTGCCCTGGCGCGCCACCAACCAGCCAGCCAGCGGCATGCCCAGGCCGTAGCACAGCATGCCAAACGCGACGATGGACGACAGCAGGCTGCGGCTGAAGCCCAGGTCCTGCGACAGCGGCACGATGAAGGGACCGATCCCCATGCGCATGCCCACCGTCAGCAAGGTGAGGATGGTGGAGGCGGCGACGATCACCCAGCCGAAATACAGGCCGGACGGTGGGGTGGGGCCCGGAGGCACCGAGGTGGGGAGCGCTGTCATGACGCGGTGGCCGCGAGGCGCTCGTCAAAAGGCCTGCGCAACATGGGGATGTAGTAGGGTCGATGATAGGCCGGGGCGCAGGAAGGGCAAGCGGGGCGCGCGGCTGGATGTCGCGCTGGCGGCAGGCGGGCCAGCGCGCCGGTCAGCGCTGCGCGGCGGGGGCGCTGGCGGTATCTGGCAGCAGCATCAACAGTGTGCGGTTGTAGTCTTCCACCACCATCAGCTGGCCGGCATGGTTCAGGGCCAGGCCGGTGGGCCGGCCCAGTGGCCGGGTCTTGCCGTCTGCCGTCCAGTGGCCCAGCCATTCGATCGGTTTGCCCCCGGGCTTGCCGTCCTTCTGGCGCGCAAAGCCCACCACGCGGTGGCCTTGCGGCCCATGCCAGGCGGCCAGCAACTGGCCTTGGAAGGGGCTGGCCTGTGGGGTGGCCAGCAGGTGCAGCGGCGCCGTGTGCGCGGGCCAGAGCATATGGGGCGCCTTGGTGGCGGCGCAGCGCGCGCGTTGCTCATAGCCGCGCGCCGGGCGCTGTGCGCCCACGCAGTAGGGCCAGCCGTAGTCGGCGCCTTCCACCAGCTCGTTGAGCTCTTCGGGGGGCTCGTTCCTGTCGCGGTAGTCGATGTTGTTCTCCGCCTGCCAAAGGCTGCCTTTGGCGGGGCCGTCGGGCAGGGTGGCCAGGGCCACGGAGTTGCGCAGACCCAGCGCAAACGGCGCGAACTGCTGCACAGGCGCTTGTCCTTGCACCGCAGGGCTGCGCAGAACCGCACGCCATACCGCGCCCCGGAACTGCATCGCCCCGCGCTCGGGGCAGGGATAAGGCAGCGCGCCTTGCGCGTCCTGGCAGCGGTCACTGGCCGAGCCGATGTTGACATAGAGGCTGCCATCGGGCCCAAAGCTGATTTCCTTGAGCGGGTGGGCGCCGTCATCAGGTAACTGGTCGAGCACGGTCTGGGGCTGGATCGGCTGGCCGGCGGCCGGCACCGGTGTGCGCCAGATACGGCCGGCCTCGCCAATGTAGATTTGCGCATCGGGCCCGCGCAGCAGCGCGAGCGGGCGGTCAAGCTTGTCGGCCAGCACCTTGACCTGGGGGCGTTGGGTGGGAGCGTCTGAGGGCGCCGGCAGGCTCAGCTCCAGCAGGCGGCCCTGGCGCGGCACCCAGCTGCCCATGTCGATGATCCACAGGCGCCCGGGGCTGATCTCCAGCACCCGGCGGGGCGCGCGCAGGCCATCGCGCTCATCAGCCACCAGGGCTACACAGGTGCCGGCTGGGCTGCCGATGCTGACTTTCTCATAGCCGCCGCAGCAGCCCTGGGGCGTATAGCCCCGGGCATGCGCCAGCGGCGCCCAGGCCAGCAAGGCGCTGGCCAGCGCAGTCAACGCCGCCTGGGGTGCCCGGCGTTCAGGCCAGCACTTGTGCAATCGCCTTGCCCACGTCCGGGGTCTTGGCCTGGCCGCCCAGGTCGGGCGTGCGCGGGCCGCTCAGAATCGTCTGGCTGATGGCATCGACGATGGCATCGTGGGCGCTGCGCCAGGCACCTTGGCCGTTGCCCAGGAAGTCCAGCATCAGCGCCACCGACCAGATCATCGCGATCGGGTTGGCAATGTTCTGGCCATAGATGTCGGGCGCCGAGCCATGCACCGGCTCGAACAGCGAGGGGAAGTTGCGCTCGGGGTTCAGGTTGGCCGACGGTGCCAGGCCAATGGTGCCGGTGGTAGCAGGGCCCAGGTCGCTCAGGATGTCGCCAAACAGGTTGGTCGCGGCGACCACATCGAAGCGGCCGGGCTGCAGCACAAAGCGGGCGGTGAGGATGTCGATATGCTGCTTGTCCAGCACCACATCAGGGTAGTTTTTGGCCATGGCTTCGGCACATTTGTCCCACCAGGGCATGCTGATTGCAATGCCGTTGGACTTGGTGGCCAGGGTCACATGCTTTTTGCTGCGGCTTTGGGCCAAGTCAAAGGCGAACTTGAGCAGGCGGTCGGCGCCCTTGCGGGTGAACACGGCCTCTTGCAGCACCATCTCGCGGTCCGTGCCTTCGAACATGATGCCGCCCAGCGCGGTGTACTCGCCCTCGGTGTTCTCGCGCACCACGTAGTAGTCGATATCGCCCGGCATGCGGCCGGCCAGCGGGCAGGGCACGCCCTCAAACAGGCGCACCGGGCGCAGGTTGATGTACTGGTCGAACTCGCGGCGGAACTTGAGCAGCGAGCCCCAGAGCGAGACATGGTCGGGCACGGTGGCGGGCCAGCCGACGGCGCCGAACAGGATGGCGTCAAAGCCTTGCAACTGGGCCTTCCAGTCGTCGGGCATCATCTGGCCGTGGGCGGCAAAGTAGTCGCAATGCGCCCAGTCGAAGTGCTGCATCTCCAGCGGCAGGTCAAAGCGCTTGGCGGCGGCCTCCAGCACGCGGATGCCTTCGGGCATCACTTCCTTGCCAATGCCGTCGCCCGCCAATACCGCGATACGTAGTTTCTTGCTCATGCTGGTCCTGAATGTCTGGTCAAAAGGTGGTGGTGGCCGCCCGGGTGACTGGCCGCGCTCGCAAAGGCCATTGCTGGGCTCTACAATCGCTCGTCCTCGCACCTGGTGCCGGGGCTGGGGTGTCTGGATGGGCATCCTAGCGCTGTTGGGGCAGCTGCGCAGCATGGTGCGAGACAGCTTGCACCGCTGGCGCCTCATTTTGCCGCCTGCCGTGTCGCCATTTCCTTTCCCCCCTGAATCCCTGGCCGTATTGGCCGCCGCCTGCTGGGCGCTGGCCGCGCTGTTCTCCGCCCCGGTGGCGCGCAAGATGGGCGCCTTTGCCTTTACCCGCTGGCGCATGGTGTTTGCCACCGTGATGCTGGGCGGGTGGGCCACCTTGGCGGGCACCTGGGGCAGCCTGAACCTGCCGCTGGTGAGCGTGCTGGTGTTGTCGGGCTTTATCGGCATCTTCATTGGCGACACGGTGCTGTTTGCCTGCATGAACCGGCTGGGCCCACGCCGATCGGGCATTTTGTTTGCCACCCATTCGATGATGTCGGCCGTGCTGGCAGCGCTCTTTTTGGGCGAGCGCATGGGCGCAGTGGCCATGCTGGGCTGCGCACTGGTGCTGAGCGGCGTGATGTGCGCCATTGCCTTCGGCAAGCGCGCCGGCAGCGCATCGAGCCTGGAGGCCACGCGTGGCCGGCTGGCGGTGGGTGTGAGCCTGGGCCTGATAGCCGCCTTGGGCCAGGCGTTGGGCACCTTGGTGGTCAAGCCGGTGATGGGCCCCGATGTGGACCCGGTGGCCGCATCGGCCGTGCGCATGGCGGCGGGCTTTGGCTTCCATGCCGTGTTGCTGCTGGTGGGCTGGAAACCGGCACGCCTGACTGCCGTGATGGAGCCGCGCGACTGGCAGCTGCTGGCGGGCAGCGCCTTTTTGTCGATGGCGATGGGCATGACCCTGATCCTGGCCGCCCTCAAGTACGGCAGCGCCGGCCTGGTGGGCATGCTGTCCTCCGTCTCGCCCATCCTGCTGCTGCCGCTTTTGTGGTGGAAGACCAAGGTGCCGCCCACCTTGGGCGCGATGGCCGGCGCCTTGCTCACCGTGGCCGGCGTGGTGCTGATTCTGGCGCGGCTGGGCTGAGCCAGGCGGCAGCCCAGAGCATGGGCGTGAAAAAGCCAGGGGATGCAAGGCATTCCCTGGCTCTGGTGTGGCTCAGCGCTGATCCGCTATGCCACTGCGTTTAAACAGGTGCGGCTTACTTGATCAAACGCACCGCGCCGGACATGCTGACCGACACCGTGGTGTAGCCGGGCTCCAGGCCCACGGGGGCGCTGCTGTCCTCCATCTTGCTCATCATGGCCACGCTGCGGTTCATGCGGGGCATGGGCTGGCTGGTGCCGCTCTGGTTCAGGTGGATGGTGTCGTACTCGTACTGCGCGTATCCCATTGCATTGGCGGTGACCTTGGCCTTGGCGTTGAAGTTCTTGACGGCTTCAGCGATCAGCTGGTCCTGCGCCTTGTTGCGCGCCGCATCCGACAGGCGGAAGCCCGAACCGGTCAGGCGTGCCTTGTCCATCAGCGCAGCCATCGTCTGGCCGAGCGCTGCAGTGTCGGTCGACTCCAGTTGCACATTGAACTGGGTGCGCCAGCTGGTCACCTTGCCATCCTTGTTGTAGACGGGGCTGGTGAACAGGTTCTCGGTGGTGACCTGCAGGGTCGAAGACTTTTTGGCAGTGGCCAGCACATCGGCCAGTGCCGTCTTGCCCAGCTGCTGGGCCTGGGCCTGGTCCTTGGATTCCTTCTCGACGCTGAACTGGGCCCAGGCCGTGTCTTCCGGCACGCGGGTGGTCGCTTCGGCGTCCAGGTTCAGGCTGGGGCGCTTGTCGATGTTGGCAGCGGCGGGGGCGGGGTTCTGGGCCATGGCGGTGGAAGCTACAAAAGGGGTGGCGGCGATCAGGGCGGCGGTTGCCAGCATGCGCATTTTTTTCATCAAATTCTCCTTCTTCAAAACAGTCGCGGAGGGCTTGCCAATAAATGGCGGGAGCCCAGGTCACCGGGCTTGGAGTGCCTGGCGGGGTACAAGTTTCAGCAGCGCCAATACGCTCCATCAGATGGCCAAGCATATCCCCAAGTGCCGCGACGAAGAGCCACAGCCTAGGCGGGGGCAAGCGAGGGCTTTGTAGGACAGACTGCCGCAAACGCCCTGGTTGATCGATTTTCACATTTGGCGCTGCAAGCGCTTAGCCTGCGATGGCCTGGCTGCCCCGCAGGGCGGCAATGCTGTCATCGCCATAACCCAGGCTGCGCAGCAAATCCTGGGTGTGCTGTCCCAGTTGGGGCGGATCCATGCGCACACCCAGGCGTTCGCCCGCCACGCGCAGGCCCGCCAGTGCTAGGTTGGAGGGGGTGGCGGAGGTGGTGGGACGCGCTGATTCGTCGGTGTGGTGCATGGGGCTCGGAAAGCAGAACGCGTGGGCAGGCAGGGGGGAAGCGCAGGGCTCGGTACATCGCGCAGCGGGTGCCGCTGCGGCTGGCCGCCGGGTAGATGAAACACGACTATGCGGTGTGTACCACATTCGGGCCAGACAAAGCGCTCTTCCTTGTCTCCGTTAAGAAGCGGTCAGGCAAAAAAAAGGCCTTCTGCCGCTAGGCAGAAGGCAGGGCGGTTGGCGGGGCCGTGCTACGGATGTCCCGCTACCAGAAGTTAATTGGTCTTGAAGCTGCTGGTGTAGGTGAAGGACTGGCCCGTTTCCTTGATGGTGAAGCTGAACTTCAGGTTCACCGTCTTGCCATTGGTATAGGCGCTGCGCAGCGCAAACGATACCGGCTTGTCCGAAGCGACCACCTGGCCTTCAGTCAGCCCTTCAAACGACGCCTTGACGCTGGATCCCGTGGTCAGATTTGTGGCCTTGAGGTCAGCAATCGTGTAGTCCGCGCCATTGACCTTGAGCTTGTACTGCGCAATCTTGTACGTGTTGTCGCAGGCACCAACGCAGGCAACGCTGGCGCTGATCTCCGAGGAAGCGGTATAGGGCCAGCTCAGTGCCTGGCCCGAGGCCGAGGAGTCATCGTCACGCAGAAGCTGGATGCCGTCCTTGGGCATGACCGTCACGGTCACCTTGGCTACGGCACTGTCTTTGCTGCCGTCATTGACCACCAGCGTGATCACATAGCTGCCTGCTTTGTCCGCAACAAAGCTCGGGCTGATGGTGTCGGCAGCCTTCAGTTCTGCGGTGCTGCCTGCAGGGGCAGAGCTCAGCGTCCACTTGTAGGTCAGGCGCTTGCCAGCTGCTGCTTTGCCGCTGCCCTCCAGCGTGACGGTGCCGCCTTCCACTGCTCCGGTCACCGTGCCGATCTGGGCAGTAGGCGCAGCAGCCTCTCCGTTGCCAGGGTTGCTGCCTTCATCGTCCACGGGGTAGAGCGGGCCGCCCTGAACCAGGTTGCCCTGTCCATCGGAGATGCGGATAGCGGTCAGCTCCGGCGAGCTGTCAGGCAGGGAACCACCATCACCCAAAATAGCGCGGGCTGCACCGTAGAAGCCTGCACCCAGGCGAATGCGCTGCTGGTCAGCGGTAAGCGTCTTGGGTTCACAGACAAAGCGCAGATCCAGCCAGTAAGACACGGTGCAGGTGTAGCCTGCGTCCTTGTCCTCCACCACACCGCTGGCGGTTTTCTTCAGATTCAGAATACGGTGTTTGACCGCGCCGGCATGCGGAACCAGCGCCCAGGTTCCAACCAGGCTGTCTACGCTGTCCTGGTCGATGCCGAAGTAGAAGCGCTTGAAGTTGGTCGCATCTTCCTTGGGGAACTGGATCAGGCCAGTCGCAGTGGTGTTGAAGGTGATCTGTTCAGGTCCGACATAGACGTCCTCAACGCCATCTTGTGCTGGGCCACCCAGGTAGCGGCCGCCCTTGTACTTGATCACTGGAATGTTCGGCAAGGACGGATTGACCGAGCTGGGACTATGCGTCGCCATGCCGATATGGAAGGTGGCATTGCCCTTTTCGTCATAGTTGTAGATCGGCATGAACAGCAGATGCTTGCTGCCCACCGGCTTTTGCAGATCCAGCGAAATGCCTCGACCCGCTTTTCCGGTCACTTCGTTACTGACGATCCAGGTACCTGCTTCAGGCAGCGAATTGCGGCGGAAATAAGCGCGCGTGACGACCTTGTTCTCTTCGATCGCATACGCCGTTTGCTCCACACGTGCGCCCATCACCTTCGTGTCGCTGCCGTCCAGGGTCAAGGTGCCTTGCAGGTCGTCGATGCTGCGTTGCATGACCAGGCTGATTGGCTTGCGCACAGCGCTTCCGGAGCTGGTGTCAATCTGCTCGCCGACACAGCTGAACTCCATGTTCGAGCCGAGGTAGTCGCATTCCATGAAGCCATGCTTGTTGGGCGTGGCCAGGTCCAGCGTATGCACGGTGAACTTGCTGCTGGATTTGTAAGGCCAGCCGGCAGCCATGTTCGGGACCATGGCCATCTGAGAGCCAATCGCGGTATCGGCAAAGAAGGTGGTGGTAGGTTTGCCATCGGCATCCATCGCCACCATGGCCCAGCGCTCTACAAAAGCGGGGTCAGACCACTGGTCTTCCGGAGTGCCTTCATAGTTGAACCGCTGCATTTGCTTGGGCTCTTCGCCTGGGAGCTGGATGATCGCAGTGGTTCGGCTGGTGAACTGGATCTTCACATTGCCCGCGTCTTCGGCTTCGACACCATCTCGGCGACCACTGCCGAAATACGGACCATCTTTGTATTTTTTAAGCGGAACGTCGACCTTGTTGTCTACGACCGCACCCGTCGCCATGTGGAAGGTCGCGCTGCCATCCTTGTTGTAGTTGTACAGCTGCATCAGGAAGACGCCATCCTGGACATCAATGCCCATACCGCGGCCTGGCTTACCGCCCAGTTCCTCGGAAATGATCCAGTTCCCGTTCTGCGGGGCAATCGTGTTAGCAGCCCAACCTGAGGAGAAAGCGCAAGCTATCAGCGCAGCGGTGAGGCTTTTGGAGATCAGTCGCATGGGTGTATTCGTAGAAAGTGAAACAAGGCTGCCGGCGTGCAAAGCAGGCCGACGGTCAACCAAGCATTGTAAAAGGATGATCGCAAGACCAAGGATTTTGCTGGAAATGGTTACTAAATACTGCAATCCTGGTACTGCAACGCCATTCCACTTGCTGTGCCGCCCGCCCCAATAAGACCCGTAGCGCTTGCCGGGCCTGTAGATAGGCCATCTATGAACTTAACGAGATGGTGTCTATGCGCTGGCAAACATGCGCACGACGCGATACACCACTAGCAATACGGTGTATTAAATCGTGAAATAAAATGATACATAAATAACGAATTGAAATTTTCTTGATCGGTATCAAGCTTGGCAGGTCCTGTTCTTGCTCTTATGACTTCCAGGGCATGGGAACCCAACGCCGATTTTTTTGATAGTAGATTGAGTTAATGATTTTTTAAAGTTCAACTCATGGACATCGGCCCTGATGCTGCAATGGCTCAGGGCCTTGGCATTTCGATGCCGATGTTTTCTGAAAGATGGGTCAGGTTGTGATGGGATCAGTGACTGGTGTGGCACCTGGTGCCCAATGGGTGCGCGGTGTGGTGTGGCTTTGTGGTCTGCTGGGGCTGGCATCCGCCCATGCCTCAGATGAGGTGACCGCCGTATGGGGCAGTTTCAACAGCAACAGTTGGACCGCCAATGTTGCCAATGCGTCGACTGCGACGCCAGCCAATGGGCATAACGATTTGCTGGCGTTCACGGCCGGTGGTGTGCGCTATTCGACAGGGGTCAATGATGCGGTGCTGGGTGGTGTTTTTCAGCCGGTGGTGTTCCAGGCTTTCACGCCCAATGTCAGCTCGGTGCCAGCCGCTGGCGGGCTCAATGCAATTGCCCAAAGCGCCAGCTACGATACCTCCAAGAGCCGTGCCGACTACCTGTCTGACGGCGTGCGTGGCCTGGATCTGAGTACGGCCTTGTTCAATATCCCGGCGAGCTCGCTGCGCTTCAGTGCGAGCGTAGGCAATCCGGAATCCACCACCGATGATGTGCCCGATGTGCTGGTCACCCAGGTAGGGCAGCCATCCACCAAGACAGACTCGTTTTACTTTATTGACGAGAACGGTGCGGTGGTGGGCAAAAGCGTCAGCATCGCGCTGAACGGTGTGCAGATCGTAGCCCGGCAGAACTGGCAGTTCTGGAATCCGAACCACACCAAGTCGACGATCGCAGATGGCAATCGGGACTTGCGGATGGTCGCCTACCACTTCAGGGACTTTGGCATCACGCCGCAGAACATGGGGCAGGTGGCTGGCTTTGTACAAGCCTTGAGTGGCGATTCGGACATCGCCTTTGTCGCCTACAACCAGGAAGCCGTCAGCACCCCTGCCGCCTTGAGTGTGCAAAAGACCAATGGGGTGGCGGCCATTACCAAGGGGGGGCGCACGGTCTACACCGTCACCGTGACCAATACTGGTGGCTCACTGGCCAGCGATGTCTCCTGGATGGACAGTCCCACAGGGCTGCGCGTGCTGGGCATTGTGGCCGGGGCGGTGGGTGCGGGCAGCGATGCTGGTGTGTGCAGCAGCAATGGATGCACGGGCCTGCGCCTGGCGCCGGGTGCCTCTGTGGCCTACCAGGTCGAGGCCGAGGTCACCGGCGTAGCCGGCAGCATGGCATCGAACACGGCCGTGGTCGATGGTGCCAATTGCCGCAACGGCAGCCCCGCCAGCTGCAGCAGCACCGATACGGATTTGATCGTCGCGGCCGACTCGGTCAGCATCGTCAAGACCAATGGGCAGGACCGCCTGACCGTGGGTGCCGAGACCAGCTACAACGTGACCTTGAGCAACAGCGCAGCGACCGCGTTCTCGGGTCTGAGCTGGAAGGATGTGCCTAGCGGCATGACCATCAGTGGGATCCGTGCAGGCACCGTGGGGGCTGGCAGTGACGCAGGCACTTGCACCATCACCGGCTGCAGCGGCATCAGCCTGGCAGCGGGCAAGTCCATTCAGTATCTCGTCACGGCCAAGCTGCAGGCGGGCGTCGCTGCCGGTGCTTCGGTCAGCAACAAGGCAGTGGTGCAAGGCGGCACCTGTACCAGCGAGTCGGTGACCGGCTGCGCCAGCACCGATACCGACCTGGTGGTGTCGGCGGCCAACATGCACATCAGCGCGAGCAATGGTGTGGATGTGCTGGCCCAGGGCGCTGGTACTGTCTACCAGGTGGTGGTGCGCAACACCGGCGGCAGTGCCGCTGCGGGCCTGCGTTGGGCCGCAAGCCCGGCTGGCCTGCGCATTGACCGCATCAGTGCCCCCACGGTGGGCGCCAACAGCGATGCGGGCCTGTGCACCGTCGCAGGTTGCTCGGATATCGCCGTGGCTGCGGGCGAATCGATCGCGTATGCGGTACAGGCGACTGTCACCGGCGAGGTCGGTGCAGGCAACGCACGCAATGCCCTGACGCTGACTGGCGCTGCTTGCAGCGGCGGCAACAGCTGCAGCGCTGAGGACCGCGATGCCATCGTGCCGCCCGTTGCCCTCAGCATCCGCAAAAGCAATGGCGTGGATGCGCTGACCGAAGGCGCGCGCAGCCGCTATACCGTCACCATTAGCAACAGCGGTGGCATGCCTGCCAGCGGCCTGTCCTGGTTGGACCACCCCGAGGGCATGGAGGTCGAGTCCATCACGCCAGTGGCAGCCATCGCACCCAGCGATGCTGGCAATTGCAGTCTGCAGGCGCCGATAGGCTGCAGCGCCATCACGGTTGCCGCCAATGCCAGCGTCAGCTACCAGGTGCAAGCGCGGGTTACCGCCTTGGTGGGCGGCCGTGCTGATGCCGCCGTCAGCAACACCGCTACGTTGACAGGTGGCCATTGCGATGCGGCAACGCCCTGCGTTGCAACTGACACCGATGTTCTGCGCACGCCCGTGCATCTGAGCTTGCGCCAGACTGCCGCCGCAACGGTGGAGGTGGGCCAGGCGCTGGACTACCAGTTCCGCATTGGCAACAGTGGCCAGACGCCGGTCGCCGCCGGGCAGACGTTGACGGTGGCCGAGGCCTTGCCCGATGGCATGCGCTTGACGGGGGCGACGCCCGGTGCGGGTGTGGCATCGGTGGTGTGCGGTGGCGAGCCTTTGCTATGCGAGCTAGTGCTGGACGCTGCGCTGGCGCAGGGCGCCAGCGCGCTCTACACCTTGCATGCGGTGGCGCCAGCGCTGGCTGGCAGCATCACCAACCATGCAGCGATTGACCCACTGGGTGGCAGCAAGCCGCCGGTGCCCGGCGCGGCTTGCCTGCCTGCCGACAGCTGTGCCCAGGCGCGCACCGAGGTGCTGACCCCTGCCCATATCAGCGTGCTCAGCAGCAATGGGGTGGACCAGGTGCTGGAAGGCAGCAGCACCCGCTATGTGGTGACGCTGCGCAACCAAGGCGGCATGCCTGTGCAGCTGCAGTGGGACGATGTGCCCAGCGGCATGGTGGTGACGGAGATCAGCGCGACCGAGGTCGGCGCCAACAGTGCCGCCGGAGTGTGCAACCCGTCCGGTTGTACCGGCGTGACGCTGGCGGGCGGCGAATCCATCCACTATGCCGTGCTGGCGCAGATCACCGCCATGGTGCCTGCGCGTGTGCGGAATCTGGCCCGGGTAACGGATGCGGCCCAGTGCAGTCAGGACGCGCCTTGCAGCAGTGAGGATGAGGACGAGGTCTACCGCAGCAGTGTGGAGGTGGACCCTCCTGCGCCCACTCCGATACCAGAGCCAACGCCAACGCCAACGCCGCAACCGCAACCGCAACCGCAACCAGTGCCGGAGCCTACGCCACCGGTAAGACCGTCGCCTGCGCCAGTTGCGGTGCCCACGGTATCGCCGGCAGGGCAGTTGCTGATGTCCTTGCTGCTGGCGGGATGTGCAGCGCTGGGCTTGCGTAGCGCGCGGCAGCGCCGCCGCCACTGAGCGCCGCGCGCCCACAAAAAAACCACTGTAGCTAGGTGCTGCAGTGGTTTTTTTAGGTCAGCTCAAGGAGGCGCCAGCGCCCCTTGGCGTGCATTGATGCGATCAGGGTGCCAGTGCGGCCTTCACAGCAGCAGAGACCTGGCCCATCTCGGCCTTGCCGGCCAGCTGGGTCTTGACGGCAGCCATGACCTTGCCCATGTCGCCGGGGCCGGAGGCACCCAGTTCAGCCACGATGGCCTGGACGGCGGCGGTCACTTCTTCGGCAGACATGCGCTGCGGCAGGTAGGCCTTGATGACGTCGATCTCCGACTTTTCCTTGTCGGCCAGGTCCTGGCGGCCGGCAGTTTCAAACGCGGCGATGCTGTCCTTGCGCTGCTTGATCATCTTGTCGACGATGGCAATCACCATCGTGTCGTCGAGCTCGACGCGCTCGTCCACTTCCTTCTGCTTCATCGCAGCTTGCAGCAAGCGGATGGTGCCCAGACGTTCGGTGTCCTTGGCGCGCATCGCGGTCTTCATGTCTTCGGTGATTTGTGCTTTCAAGCTCATAACATGCTCCTGTTGGCAGGCCGTCCAAGCAAGCAGCGGTCTGCCTGAAAAATCTGGCGATGGCCAGAAAACAAAAAACCCGCGCCTGGCGTCCCGAGCGCGGGTGGTATCACAGCCTGGGCAGATTGCGTCAGGCCTGTGAGAGCTGCGATCAGTACAGCTTCTTGGGCAGTTGCATGCTGCGAACGCGCTTGTAGTGGCGCTTCACGGCAGCAGCCTTCTTGCGCTTACGCTCAGCGGTTGGCTTTTCGTAGAATTCGCGAGCGCGCAGGTCGGTCAGCAGGCCCAGCTTTTCGATGGTGCGCTTGAAGCGGCGCAGCGCAACGTCAAAGGGTTCGTTTTCTTTTACACGGATAGTCGTCATTAGCTAATGTTTCCATTGGTGCCAACAGCGGGTTTTGGGGAAGATCGCGCCCCAAAGCCTTGAATGGCGGTTTTGCCCTGTCATATTGACTAGTATTGGCAGACAGGGCTTTGCCAGCAAAGAGGTGGGATTATAACCAATTTTTGATCAATGGGCAATACGGACGCGGTTGGCGCGCCGCTGTGGGGCTTGAACTGTTGCTCTGACGCGCCGTTCGCTCCCTGCTGCTGGCGTGCTGCTACTGGCTTTCTGCGATGCCCGCTGCGCAGGCGGCTGCACTGGCCCAGGCCCATTGAAAGTTGTAGCCGCCTAGCCAGCCGGTGATGTCCACCACCTCGCCGATGCAGTAGAGGCCCGGCACCTGCTTGGCCTCCATCGTCTGCTGCGACAGCTCCTTGGTGTCCACACCGCCTACAGTGACCTCGGCCTTTTTATAGCCTTCGGTGCCGGTGGGGGTCAGCTCCCAGCGCGTCAGGCGCTCGGCCAAGCGCAGCAAGGCCTTGTCGCTGGCCTCGGCGATGGGGCGCTGCCAATCGGCATCCTGTGCCACCCAGGCATCGGCCAGGCGCGAGGGCACGAGGCTGGCCAGCTCATTGGCAATCAGCTTGCGCGAGCGCTGCTTGGCCGCCAGCAGCTGCTCGGCCACATCCACCTCGGGCACCAGATTGATGTCGATGGCCGTGCCGGGCGTCCAGTAGCTGGAGATCTGCAGGATGGCCGGCCCGGACAGACCCCGGTGCGTGAACAGCAGGTCTTCGTTGAAGCTCATGCGGGTTTTCTTGCTGCCAGTGCCGATCACCACCGGCAAGGCCAGGCCCGCCAGCTGTGCATAGGGTGCCCAGGCACTGCCATCAAATGTCATGGGCACCAGGCCCGGCACACGCGGCACCAGCGCCAGCCCAAACTGCTGGGCCAGGCGGTAGCCCAGGTCGGTGGCGCCAATCTTGGGGATGGACAGGCCGCCGGTGGCGATCACCAGGTGTCGGCAGTGTACTGTGCCCTGGGCGGTGCTGACCTGGAAACGCTGGCCATGGGCATCGGTGTCGAGCGCCGCGACAGCGCTGACGGCGCAGGGTTGCCAGTGGGTGACCTGGCCGGCGCGGCACTCGGCCATCAGCATCGCGATGATGTCTTCGGCGGAGTGGTCGGCAAACAGCTGGCCCTTGTGCTTCTCGTGGTAGGCAATGCCGTGTTTGTCCACCATCGCCACAAAATCGGCCGGCCCAAAGCGCGACAGCGCCGAGCGGCAGAACTGCGTGTTCTGCCCGACAAAATGCTTATGGGGCTGGCGCACATCCAGATCGCGGTTGGTGAAGTTGCTGCGCCCGCCGCCCGAGATGCGGATCTTTTCCGCCACCTTGGCTGCATGGTCGATCAGCAGTACCTTGAGCCCGCGCTGGCCGGCCTGCGCCGCACAAAACAGGCCGGCTGCGCCTGCGCCAATGATGACGGTATCAAACCGGTGGGTGGGTGCGGGAGAAGACATGCGGATCCGGAGGATGGGCGGGCCCTGCGTGGAGCGCCTGCGCCGACAAAAGCAGCGATTATCGGTGATGCGGCCCTAACCCGACTGCCTGCCCAGGTGGGCGATGCAATGCCAGGCCTTTTTCAGCAGCGGTGCCGGATAGCGATGGCGGGCCTGGGCCTGGCCCAGAGCGGCTGGCGTGAGCCCGCCCGGCGCCTGCTGCAGCATATGGGCCAGCACCTCGGCCACCTCGGCACCCCGGTACTGGCTGGCCTGCGCCAACTGGTTCGCCTGCAAGCGGTAGCCGGGGTGAAAGCGCAAGGCCAGACCGGACTGCTGCACGGCCTGCGCCAGCGGTGTATCGCAGTAGCAGGGGTCCAGCCAGACGGCCGCCACATCGCGCGCCAGCAGCAGGCCGCCATGCACCTGCGCTTCCACATAGTGGTCCAGCGGGTCGGCCAGTTGCAGGCATTGCAGCTGCTGCCAGTCCATCTGCTGCCAAAGGCCCACATGGTGGGGCTGCCAGTAGCTGTCGGGGTCGCAAAAGCTGCTGCGTGCCGTGGCAGCGCTGTGCAACTGCAGATACGCCGATCCAAAGCGGGGCGCGGCGCCATAGCCCCGGTGGCCTGGATGGCCCAAGGGCTCCAGGTCCACCGCGCCGTACACGGGCCGCTCTGCGGGGTCGGCGTGGTTGTAAGCGCCCGCAAACTGCTGGTCCTCCCACTGCCAGCGCTCGCCCTGGGGCTGCGGGCTGTAGCTGCCATTGCTGCGGCCGCTTTCAAACTGCGACTGGTAGCGCCCTTGCTGGCACAGCAGCGCCAGCAGCGGCTGGCCTTGAACGATCCAGTCGGGGACCATCCAGTCCGGGACCATCCAGTCGGGATGAAAGTGCACATGGATCGGTGCGGGTGCAGGTGAGTGCTCGCGCACCGGGCCGCCACGGCGCTGCACGGCCTGCAGCGCCTGCTGCTGGGCAGTGGTCAACAAGGGTGCGGGGCTGGACATATGGGCAGGGCAGGTTCGGTTGAAGGTCCATGGACTGCAGTGCATGGATCGTAGCCGCTTCTGCGCTGCATGCATGCCCTGGTTGTCATGGGGTTGGATGCTGCCAAACCCGGCAGTGCTGGCCGACAATCAGCGCTTGTCTTCGATCACTTGAGGAGTTTGCATGTCGTTTTGCCAGGGCTTGTGGCAAGCCAACCAGGCGCTGTACCAGCGCACCTTGGACCATCCCTTCAACCGCGAGCTGGCGGCAGGCAGTTTGTCGGTCGAGCGCTTTCGCCATTACATGATCCAGGACGCGCATTACCTGGTCGCCTATGGCCGTGCGCTGGCGGTAGCTGCCGCCAAGGCCGACCATGCCGATGGCGTGGTGCAGTTTGCCAATGCAGCGAACGAGGCCGTGGTGGAGGAGCGCAAGCTGCACGATGGCTTTATGCGCGACTTTGGCATCAGCGCGCAGGACTTTGCCGCCACGCCACTCACACCAGCATGTCACCACTACACCAGCTTTTTGCTGGCCAACAGCTGGTCGGAAAGCTACCCGGTGGCGCTGGCGGGGCTGCTGCCTTGCTTCTGGATCTATGCCGAAGTAGGGCGCGATATCCATGCCCGCTCACAGCCCGACAACCCTTACCAGGCCTGGGTGGACACCTATGCCAGCGAGGAGTTTCATGCCGCCGTGCGCGCCGTCATTGCCACCATCGACCGGCTGGCCGAAGGCGCTGACAGCGCCACCCGCACGCGCATGGCGGAGGCCTACCGCTATAGCGCAGAGCTGGAATGGATGTTTTGGGACAGTGCCTACCAACTGGGGCGCTGGCCCACACGCTGAGCGGCGCCCAAACGGCGTTGCGCTGCCGCGCTGTAAATCTCGGGCAGCGGGGTCGTAAAGTTATGCAATGCGGCTCCACAGCGCGATAGGCTGGCGGTATTCGCCTACAGGCGCTTTCGAAAAACGGTCTTACGCTTCGTGGCATCCATTTACCAGATGCGCCAACGCGCAGACCCCGAGCAAGTCCGAGGCCTACACGCACGTATCGCAACCATATAAGGAGTTGCCATGTTATCCACCAACACGACCCACACCGCTTACCACGCTCCCGTGTTTGAACCCACGGTCGATGAGTTGGCCGTTCTGAAGAAATTGGAACTGGGAGAAAAGATTTCTCTGGAGGATGCCGTGCATGCGCACGTCTCCAAGCGCCTGCTGGAACGCGGCATGGTGGTGGAGCGTGAAGGCTACATGGCCATCACTGCAGAAGGCCTGCAACAGATCAAGCGCAACGATGCCTGATCCTCAGTCCGCTGTTCTCCACAGCACCCAGGCAGCCTAAGCAGGCTGCCTTTTTTTTCATCATGAATCGTTTTGTGCCATAGCTTCAACAACTTAGATGGCTTATCTACAGCTGTGCACAGACCTTTCCACAAGATTGTGCCCATGGACTGGGGACAACGCGGTGATGGCTCAAAGAGGGCGTTGCTCCAGGCTTGAACTGCTGAACAACCACCGCTGAACAGGCCAGAACCTGCAGTAATGTCTGGTCAGGCCCCGCTATGCCTCAATTTTGGGCAAGTACTGCATTTCTATTAGAAATCAGCAGCTTGCCCTGCTTATCTACAAGATTCTTCACAGCTTTCCACAGTATTGTGCCCGTGCAATGGGGACAATGCGGGCGAGGCCGTGCGGCACAGTGCTTTTGGGTTATCCGTCTGCTTGGCAGGCGCTGCGCAAGTGTTGGCTTACTTGGGCTGTGCAGCTTCAAGTACCGCCATGGATGCCTGTAGCCGCCGACAGAACAGCGGCGCAAAAATCTGCGCAGCCAACAGCCTTGCCAAGGGCTTGTGGCCATGGAATCTCAGTAGACTCGGGGCTGGCGGCGCGGGTGTTTACTTATCTTCGCAGTCGGTACAGGGCAGGTGCAACATGGCTGCACTAGGATGCGGTCATTCTTTACATGCCGGTGCCGATGGGGGAGTTTCGCCCGAGCCCGCTGTCATCTACCTCTACCGATTGCTGCCATGGACCATAACTCCAATAATTCAACCCGTCCCACCACCACCCCAGCTCCAGGCGCGGCAGACGCCGGGCTGAACACCGGTGCTGCAGCAGCACCCAAGCGGCGCAGCCGTTGGCTGGGCTCTACCATCGCCATCGTGCTGGTAGCAGGCTTGGCGGGCGGGGCCTGGTACCTGGTGCAGAGCAAGAAAAACCCGAGCGGCATGTCCGCTGGCGCCCCCGGCATGGGTGGCCCACCCGGTGCAGGCGGCCCGCCCGGCATGGGCCCCGGTGCGATGCGCGCCATGGCGGTGACGGTGGGCAGCGCAGCGGCCAAACGCCAGACCCTGCCGGTGACCTTGACGGCGATGGGCACGGTGGTGCCCACCACCACGGTGACCTTGACCACCCAGGTCTCGGGCATTCTGCGCGATGTGTTGTTCACCGAAGGCCAGATGGTCAAGAAGGGCCAAAAGCTGGCGCAGATTGACCCCCGCCCGTTTGAGCAAGCGCTGCAGCAGGCCAAGGGCCAGTTGGCGCGCGACCAGGCGCAGCTTGATGCAGCGCGCGTGACGCTCAAGCGCTACCAGACCCTGTGGGACCAGGATTCGATTGCCCGCCAGGACCTGGACACGCAGGCCGCGCTGGCCAAGCAGCTCGAAGGCACGGTGCTCACCGACCAGGCCCAGGTGCAAACCGCCCAGCTCAACCTGGGTTATGCCACCATCACCTCGCCCATCGATGGCCGCATTGGCTTGCGCACGATGGACCCGGGCAACTACATCAGCGCCGGTGGCACCACTGGCATCGCTGTCATCACCAAGATCGCGCCGATTGATGTGAGCTTTACCGTGCCGCAGGACCATATCCCCTCGGTGCTGGGCGCGCAAAAGGCCGATGCTCGCCTGCCCGTGGCAGCGCTGGACCGCGCAGGTAACAAGACCCTGGCCCAGGGCGTGTTCCTGACCTTGGACAACCTGGTGGACACTGCCACCGGCACCGTCAAAGCCAAGGCCCGGTTCGACAACAGCGATGGCTCGCTCTTCCCCAACCAGTTTGTGAATACGCGCCTGACCTTGAAGGATGAGAGCGCACTGGTGATTCCGGTCACCGCCATCCGCACCGGCGGCAATGGCGACTTTGTCTACGTGATCAACGCCGACCGCACCGTGACCCAGCGCACTGTCATCCGGGGCATGAGCACGGTCGAGTGGGTGGCCATCAACTCCGGCCTGAAAGAGGGTGAGTTGGTGGTGACCGAGGGCGCTGACCGTTTGAAGGACGGCGCTGTGGTGGCGCTGCAAGGCGATACCCCCACCCAGGCGCATGGCGCCAGCAGTGGCCGGCGCGGTGCGCGCGAGGGCGGCCCGCGCGAGGGCGGTGGGCGCCGAGGCAATGGCGAAGGCCGGGGCGCCAATGGTGCGGCACCCGGCGGTGCGGCACCTGGTGCAGCGGCATCCGGCGCAGCAGCGGGCAATGGCGCGCCCGCCGGCGGTGGTGGTGGGGGTGGTGGTGCAGCCGTTGAGCCCAATGCCGGCCAGCCCAGTGCTGCAGCCCCTGCGGTGACCCCAGACCAGCCAGCTGCTGGTGCCGGTGGTTCTGGCGGTTCAGGTGGCTCGGGCGGAGCAACCTCTGCGACCGGATCAAGCCAGACCGCACCCGCCATCAAACCGGAGGAGGTGCCCAAGGGCATGGCGCCAGCGGCCAGCACCGTGCAACCCGCCCAGCGCGCCAACCAGTAAGGCGGGCTGAGCGATGAGTCCTTCCCGTCCCTTTATCCAGCGGCCGGTGGCAACGGCCTTGCTGATGCTGGCCATCGTGCTGACCGGTCTGGTGGGCTTTAGGCTGCTGCCGCTGTCGGCGCTGCCCGAGGTGGATTACCCCACCATCCAGGTGCAGACCCTGTACCCCGGCGCCAGCCCCGAGGTGATGAGCCGCACGGTGAGTGCGCCGCTGGAGCGCCAGCTCGGCCAGATGTCCGGCCTGGACCGCATGGCATCGACCAGCGCGGCCGGCGTGTCCATCGTGACCTTGCAGTTCCAGCTGGGCTTGTCGCTGGATGTGGCCGAGCAAGAGGTGCAGGCAGCGATCAACGCCAGCAGTGCCTTGCTGCCGGCCGACCTGCCCGCTCCCCCGATCTATGCCAAGGTGAACCCGGCCGACACGCCGGTGATGAGCCTGGCCATCACCTCCAAGGAGCTGCCGCTCACCGAGGTGCAGAACATCGTCAACACCCGCCTGGCGCAGAAGATCAGCCAGGTCGCGGGCGTCGGCCTGGTCAGCCTGGAAGGCGGGCAAAAGCCTGCGATGCGCATCCAGGCCAACACCCAGGCGCTGGCCGCCAATGGCATCACCTTGAGCAGCCTGCGCACTGCCATCAGCAATTCCAACTCCAACACCGCCAAGGGCAGTTTTGACGGCCCCAAGCGCTCCTACTCGATCAACAGCAATGACCAGCTGCTGACCGCGGACGACTACATGAACCTGGTGGTGTCCTGGAAGGACGGCGCACCGGTGCTGATGAAGGATGTGGCGCGCGTGGTGGCCAGTGCCGAGAACGACCGGCTCGCCGCCTGGGTCGATGAGACGCCGGCCATCATCCTGAATGTGCAGCGCCAGCCCGGCGCCAATGTGATTGCGACGGTGGATGCGATCAAGCAGCGCCTGCCTGAGCTCACTGCGTCCCTGCCGGCCTCGGTCGAGGTCAAGGTGCTGACCGACCGCACAACCGGCATCCGCGCCTCGGTCGAGCATGTGCAGATGGAGCTGGCGCTGGCCGTGGTGATGGTGGTGTTGGTAATCTTCTTCTTCCTGCACAGCCTGCGTGCCACGGTGATTGCGAGCCTGGCCGTGCCCATTTCGCTGATCGGCAGCTGCGGGGCCATGTACCTGCTGGGCTATAGCCTGAACAACCTGAGCCTGATGGCGCTGACGATTGCCACCGGCTTTGTCGTCGACGATGCGATCGTGATGATCGAGAACATTGCGCGCTATATCGAAGAGGGCGAGACGCCGATGGCTGCGGCCTTGAAGGGCGCAGCGCAGATCGGCTTCACCATCATCTCGCTGACCGTGTCGCTGATCGCGGTGCTGATTCCGCTGCTCTTCATGGGCGATATCGTCGGGCGCCTGTTCCGCGAATTTGCGGTCACCCTGGCCATCACCATCCTGATCTCGGCGGTGGTATCGCTGACCCTGGTGCCGATGATGTCGGCGCGCTGGCTCAAGCAAGAGGACACCAGCGCGCACACGCGTGGCTGGGCTTCTTCGGTACAGCGCGGTTTTGACAAGGTGATCCACCATTACGACCGGGGCCTGCACTGGGTGTTTCGCCACCAGGCGCTGACCCTGGTCGTGGCCGTGGCCACCGTGGTGCTGACGGGACTGCTCTACCTGGCCATTCCCAAGGGCCTGTTCCCGACGCAGGACACCGGTCAGTTGCAGGCGCAAATCGAGGCGGCGCAAGAGGTCTCCTTTGCCCGCATGAGCAATTTGCAGCAGCAGGCCGTGAGCGCCATCCTGCAGGACAAGGATGTGGCCTCGGTCAGCTCGGTGGTGGGGGTGGATGCCGCCAACAACACCATGCTCAACACCGGCAGCCTGTCGATCAACCTGACCCGCCCGCATGATGCTCAGGACGAGGTGATGCAGCGCCTGCGTGAGCGGGTGAGCCAGGTGGCAGGGGTGCGCATTTTCCTGCAGCCCTCGCAGGACCTGACCATCGACTCGCAGACCGGCCCCACCGAATACCGGCTGTCAATTGGCGGCGTGAACACCGACCAGGTCAATGACTGGACGCAAAAGCTCGTCAGTCAGCTGCAGAACGTGGCCGAGGTGCGCAATGCCACCAGCGATGCCGGGCGCAAGGGCCTGTCGGCCTATGTGAATGTGGACCGCGATACCGCATCGCGCCTGGGCATCAGCGCCAGCAGCATTGATGACAGCTTGTACAGCGCCTTTGGCCAGCGCATTGTCTCGACCATCTTTACCGAGACCAACCAGTACCGCGTGATTCTGGAAGCGCAGCAAGAGCAGCTCAACAGCGTGCAGACCCTGGGCAACCTGGCCATCAATGCCAGCAGCACGGGTGCGACGCCGCTGTCGGCCATTGCCAAGATCGAGGAGCAGATGGCACCGCTGCAGGTGACCCGCGTGTCGCAGTACCCGGCTGCCACCTTGGGCTTTGACACGGCACCTGGCGTATCGCTGGGCCATGCGGTCGATGCCATCAAGCAGGCGGCCAAGGATATTGGCATGCCCGCGTCGCTGACCATGGAGTTCCTTGGTGCTGCGGCTGCCTACCAGAACTCGCTCACCAGCCAGCTGGTGCTGATTCTGGCGGCCCTGGTCTGCGTCTACATCGTGCTGGGCGTGCTGTACGAGAGCTATGTGCACCCGATGACGATTCTGTCCACCTTGCCGTCGGCGGGGGTGGGCGCCTTGCTGGCGCTGATGATCAGCGGCAACGACCTGGGCGTGATTGGCATCATCGGCATCATCTTGCTGATCGGCATCGTCAAGAAGAACGCGATCATGATGATCGACTTTGCGATCGATGCCGAGCGCAACCAGGGCATGGGGCCGCAAGAGGCCATCCACCAGGCGGCCTTGCTGCGCTTCCGGCCCATCCTGATGACGACCCTGGCCGCCTTGTTTGCCGCACTGCCGCTGATGTTTGGCTGGGGCGAGGGCGCTGAGCTGCGCCGCCCACTGGGCCTGGCCATTTTTGGCGGGCTGATGCTGAGCCAGTTGCTGACCTTGTTCACCACGCCGGTGATCTACCTGGTGTTTGACCGCCTCGGCGCCCGCTTTGGCCGCCGCCAAGCCGGCAATGCGGATGGCAGCCATGCCGAGGTGCAGGCATGAACCTGTCCGAGCCCTTCGTCAAACGCCCGGTCGCGACGGTCCTGCTGACCATCGGCATGGCACTGGCGGGCATTGCCGCGTTCTTTGCGCTGCCGGTGGCGCCCTTGCCGCAGGTGGATTACCCGGTGATCTCGGTGTCGGCCAGCCTCTCGGGCGCGAGCCCGGAGAACATGGCCTCCAGCGTGGCCACACCGCTGGAGCGCCACCTGGGCGTGATTGCCGGGGTCAACGAGATGACCTCGCGCAGCTCGACCGGCTCGGCCAATGTGACCTTGCAGTTTGACCTGAACCGCGACATCAATGGCGCCGCGCGCGAGGTGCAGGCCGCCATCAATGCCGCACGCACCGATCTGCCCTCGGACCTGCGCAGCAACCCCACCTACCGCAAGATGAACCCCTCGGATTCGCCGATCATCATCTTGGCGATGACCTCGCCCACGCGCACGCCCGGCGAGCTGTATGACGAGGTCTCCAACGTCGTGAGCCAGCGCATCTCCCAAGTAGATGGCGTGGGCGATGTGGAAATCGGCGGCGGCTCCTTGCCCGCGGTGCGGGTTGAGCTGCTGCCCCAGGCGCTGAGCCACTACGGCATTGCGACCGAGGATGTGCGCGCCGCCATCCAGGCCGCCAATGCCAACCGGCCCAAGGGCGCTATCGAGAGTGGCGGCAACCGCCTGCAGATCTACACCCCGGCGCCCGAGCGCAAGGCCAGCTGGTACCAGGGCCTGGTGGTGGGCTGGCGCGATGGCGCGGCGGTCCGGCTGGGCGATGTGGCGCGCGTCATCGACGGGCCGGCCAATGTCTACACCATGGGCCTGTTCAATGGCCAGCCTGCCATCCTGGTGCTGATCACGCGCCAGCCGGGCGCCAACATCATCAACACCGTGGACAACGTGCGCAAGCTGCTGCCCGAGCTGCAGGCCCAGCTGCCCAAGGATGTGAAGATCCAGGTCGCCAGCGACAGCACCAACTCCATCCGCTCGTCGCTGCATGAGATCGAGACCACGTTGATGGTCTCGGTGATCCTGGTGGTGCTGGTGGTGGGCGCCTTTATCCGCAAGGCGCGCGCCACGGTGATTCCGGCCGTGGCCACCGTGGTGTCCTTGCTGGGCACCTTTGGCGTGATGTACCTGCTGGGCTTCAGCCTCAACAACCTGAGCCTGATGGCGCTGACGGTGGCCACCGGCTTTGTGGTCGATGACGCGATTGTGGTGCTGGAAAACACCAGCCGCCATATCGAGCAGGGCATGGACAAGATGGCCGCTGCCTTGCAGGGCGCGCGCGAAGTGGGCTTTACCGTGCTGTCGATCAGCCTGTCCCTGGTGGCGGTGTTCATACCGCTGCTGTTCATGGAAGGCCAGATCGGCCGCTTGTTCAAGGAGTTCGCCGTGACCTTGTCGGTCGCGGTGATGATCTCGCTGGTCATCTCGTTGACGACCACGCCGATGATGTGTGCCTGGTTTCTGCGCAACGAGGATGCCATCGAGACGGCGCCGCGCAGCCGCTTTGCCCGCGCGCTGGAGTACGGCTATGGCTGGATGCTGCGCGTCTATGAACGCTGCCTCGATTGGGCGCTGCATGCCAAGCTTGTCGTGATGCTGATCCTGGTGATCGTCATCGGCATGAACGGCTATCTGTTCATGCATGTGCAAAAGGGCTTTTTCCCGCAGCAGGACAACGGCCAACTGGCTGGCGGCCTGCGCGCGGACCAGAGCATCTCGTCCACAGCGATGGCGGGCAAGCTCAAGGAGGCACTGTCCATCATCCAGCAGGACCCGGCCATTGACACGGTGGTGGGCTTTGCCGGTGGCAGCCGCTCGGGCGGGGGCTTTGTGTTCATCAACCTCAAGCCGGTCAGCGAGCGCGATGTGACCAGCCTGCAGGTGGTGGCGCGGCTGCGTCCGCAGCTGTCGCAGATCACCGGTCTGCGCGTGTTTCTGAATCCGGTGCAGGACTTGCGCATGGGCGGACGCTCGTCCAATTCGACCTACCAGTACACGATCAAGAGCGACAACACCGCCGACATGAAGAAATGGGCCACGCGCCTGGCCGAGCGCCTCAAGGAGGAGCCCTTGCTGCAGGACGTGGACACCGACCAGTCGGAGAGCGGCGTGGAAGTGTATGTGGAGGTGGACAAGCAGGCAGCAGCGCGCCTGGGGGTGAACTCCAAGTCCATCAACAATGCGCTCTACAACGCCTTTGGCCAGCGGTCGGTGGCCACCATCTACAGCGACCTGAACCAGTACTCGGTGATCATGGAATGGGCGCCGGAATACACACGCGGGCCACCGGCGTTGCAGGATATCTATGTGCCCTCCAACCTGAGCGGCACCGAGGGCACGGCGGCCAACCCGGCGCTACGCAGTGCATCGACCGGCAGCGTGATCAGTACCAGCGTTGCCACCATGGTGCCGCTGTCGAGCTTTGCGAAAGTGATGGAGCGCCCCGCGCCCACCACCGTGAACCACCAGGACGGCGAGCTGTCGACGACGATCTCGTTCAATCTCGACGATGGCGTGGCACTGAGCGAAGCCCAGCAGGTGATTGCCCAGGCCGAGGCCGATATCGCCATGCCGATCAATGTGCGCGGCAGCTTCCAGGGCACGGCCCTGAGCTTTCAGAAATCGCAGAACCAGCAGCTTTACCTGATCCTGGCCGCGATCGTGGTGATCTACATCGTGCTTGGCATGCTCTATGAAAGCCTAGTACACCCGATCACCGTGCTGTCCACCCTGCCATCGGCCGGTGTGGGTGCCGTGATTGCGCTGATGCTGTTCAACATGCAGTTCACGGTGATTGCGCTCATCGGGGTGTTCTTGCTCATTGGCATCGTGAAGAAAAATGCCATCCTGATCATCGACTTTGCGCTGGAGGCCGAGCGATCGCGGGGCCTGTCTGCCATTGATGCGGTGCGCGAGGCCTGCCTGCTGCGCTTCCGCCCCATCTTGATGACCACCTTGGCGGCCGCGCTGGGTGCCTTGCCACTGGCCATTGGCTTTGGCCAGGGCTCGGAGCTGCGCCAGCCGCTGGGCATCGCCATCATTGGTGGCCTGCTGGCCAGCCAAGTGCTGACCCTGGTCACCACCCCCGTGGTCTACGTGCTGCTGGACAAGCTGCGCCGCCGCGCCCCTAACGAGCGCGACCTGGGCCGTGCCTCGAACGACGGCATGCCCACCCTGGAACACTGATACGCCATGACGCCATCTTTCGCTTTTTCTCCTTCTCTCCGTGCGGCCCGGCCTGCGCCCTTGCTGCGCAGCCTGGCGCTGGCACTGTGCTGCGCCGGCCTCTTGAGCGCCTGCTCGGTGGCCCCCGTTTACCAGGTGCCGACCACCCCGGCGCCCGCCAGCTTCAAGGAAGCCGGCGCGCTCTGGCAAAGCGCCCAGCCCAACGATGCCGTGGACCGGGGGGATTGGTGGACGCTGTTTGCGGACGAACAGCTCAACCAGCTCGCTGCCCAGGTGCAGGTGGACAACCAGAACATTGCAGCGGCCGCAGCCGCCGTGCAGCAGGCCCAGGCGGCGCTGCGCGTGGAGCAGGCCGGCTTGCTGCCGAGCGTCAATGGAACTTTGGGCCAAACGCGCCAGGGCGGCGGCCAGTCCAATGGAAATGGCAGTGCCTCGCTGGGCATCAGTGCTGCCTGGGATGCAGATCTTTGGGGCCGCCTGCGCGAGTCGGTCAGTGCGGCGCAAAGCAGCGCCCAGGCCAGCGAGGCCGATCTGGCCGCAGCGCGCCTGTCGGCCGTGGGCAGTCTGGTGCAAAACTACTTCAGGCTGCGCGAGGCCGATGCCGAAATGCAGATCCTGCAGCAGTCGATCGAGGGCTACCAGCGCAGCCTGCGGATTGCCCAGAACCGTTACGACGTAGGGGTGGAGGCGCGCACGGCGGTGCTGCAGGCGCAGACCACCTTGACGAATACGCAAGCCAGTGTGGAATCCCTGCGCCAATCCCGCCAGACCTATGAGCATGCGATTGCGGTGCTGACAGGGCAGGCACCGGCCCAGTTCGACCTGCCACCCGCCGCCTGGAATGTGACCGTGCCCGAGATCCCCGGCGTGGTGCCCTCGACCCTGCTGGAGCGCCGGCCCGATATTGCAGCGGCCGAACGTGCGGTGGCTGCGGCCAATGCCCAGATCGGCGTGGCCCAGGCCGCTTATTACCCGAGCCTGAGCCTGAGCGGCTCGCTCAATCGCTCCGGCTCCAACCTGGGCAATTTGTTCAGCGCCTCGGGCCTGCTGTGGTCTTTGGGTGCATCGCTGAGCCAGAGCATTTTCAACGCCGGTGCCACCACGGCACAGGTCGATTCTGCCCGCGCCGCGCATGCGGCCCGAACTGCGACCTACCGCCAGTCGGTGCTGGCGGCCTTCCAGGCGGTGGAGGATGTGCTGAGCAATGTGGCCGCCCTCAATGCCCAGAAGCCGCTGCTGCAGCAAAGCCTGGATTCGGCAGAGAAGGTGGAGCAGCAGATGCTGAACCGCTACCAGCAAGGCCAGGTGCCGTACACCGATGTGGTCACCGCCCAGGCCACCGCCCTGTCGGCGCGCCGCTCGCTGATCCAGCTGCAGCTGAACCAGCAACTGGCGGCGGCCCAGCTCATCCAGGAGCTGGGTGGCGGCTGGCATGCCGATTGGATGAAGCCGGGCGCCTAAAGCGCCAGATGATGCTTCGAGCCGTTAACACGACCCAGCAAACCGAAGGTTTGCGGTTGAGACTTGGCGTCCCCGACTAGGCGTCAAGTTGCAGACAGTACAGGCGTACGGCAAGGCTTGGCGCGGCCGGCGAGGTAACAACGTATCAAGTGTTGTGTTAGCGGCTCCTAGTGCAGATGGGGCAAGAAATTGCGCCCTGTCCGCTGCACAAACTGTGCATAGCTCATCGGCGCGCCCAACTGCGCATCGCCCTGGTTGGGCAGCACCCAGGCCCAGGCGCGCTGCTGCTGCTCATCAAACACCAGCTTGTACAAATGGCTGGGCACCCAGACCTGGTTGCGCCCAATGGTGGGGGTGTGGCCTTCGAACAAGGGACCGGTGTAGACAAACACATTGCCGCTGGCACGCTTGGCATATTTGCGCACATCCGCTTCCAGCTTGGACCAGACCTGGCGGTTGTGGGTAGGGTCCTGCGGCACCATGTTGGAGAGCGCAAAGGACTGCGCCATGCCCGTAGCAGTGCTTTGGTCCGCCGCCGGCGCCATATGGCCCCGGTCATATCCACTCGCCTGGTAATCGGACAGCTCGGCCTTGTAGGCGGCGCGCAGTCGCGCATCGGCATAGAAGTGGTCGGTACGCGGCAAGCCTGCCGCGCTTTGCAGCCGCTGGCGGCTCAGGCGTTCCACGGTGACGATCGGAGTTTTCGACAGCCCCGAGTACAGCACCGCGAACCCTGTAGAGCACAAGGTCACCGGCATCCAGCTGCGGCCCACGCTAGCCGCGCTGAGCGGCGCGCTGGCGGGCAACTGCTCGGCACATTCGGCAAAGCCCTCGCGGCCTTTGTCGTTGTTGCCTTGGCTGGAGGGGGCTTGGGCGCTGGGTGCTGAGGGAGCGCTCGCGTGGCCGGCGTCTGGTGCACCGCCCCGGCTTTGCCGCGCAATCTCCGTAAAACGGGCCTGCCAGTCTGCAGCGGTGGACTGGATCCCGTCGACCCAGTGCTGGACGGTTTGCACTGGCGGTTGGCGCTGGAGCCATTGCGTGCTGCTGCTGATGGCCCATTGGCGAATGTGGTCGAGCTGCGGCACATAGGCCGCAGACGTGATGGCTGCGACTACGCTGTAAGCCGCTATCGCCCCTTTGCCCAAGAGGCCACGCAGAAAACCGCGCAACAGACCGGGCGCGGATTTGGATGTTTTTTTCTTCTTGGCGGGGCGCTTGGCTGAACGGGGAGGAGGGCAGGCCATGAACTACAACAACCGGGCATGCCGACCTCAGTCAGCACAGCAATACGACTGCTGTATTGTGGCTCAAAATGCTACCTCGATGTGATATTTGCTATGATTTTTTTAGCGAACTCTCTAGGTGAATGCACCTCTTATCGCCAAATGGAGCCGATGGCCGCAAATTTACATACTGTATAAAAATATGGCAAATATTGCGCTGTAGAGAAGCACAGTCACGGATCCACCCTTCAGCCTTGCAGGTTGCGTTCCTACAGCCCTGCCAGCAACCGTCTGGGTTCGGTCCAAAATCATGGTCTTGATGAATAGCAAACAACTGCAAACTGATAGTTATTGTTAACCAAAAATAGATCTAATCGAATATGATATATCTATCAATTATAGCTAAGTGTTAGCGCAGAGTTAATCGCTGTCGTCGCATGGTTAATGCTGCCTGTGCTTTTATGAAAAATAAGTGCGGGTGACTTAATGGCGGTCCAGGTAATGGGTGGCAATGGTATTGCCACCTCTAATTCGCAAAGACAATATTTACTCAATGTACACCCCTGTCTACGTGTATTTGTCGTCAGAGCCGTTTTCCAAGATAAAACTCAGGCCCACCAGCCATTTCGGTGTGTACAGAACGGATCCCATCAAGCTGGTGGTCAATGAAACCACGGTGGCGACCTACCAGTACGTGCGGCTGGACCGGGTCTTCAACAAGATTTTTATCTACGATATCCAATTGCGACGTGATGTGGGTAGCCTGGGTCTGGGGCAGTTCTATGATGAGCAAATGGGGGGGCGTGGCAAGTTGGGTGGGGATGAGTAACTGCGTTGGCGATAAACTTGTAGAGGTCGTTCGCATAACAGCGGCGAGTACCTCGGTATTCGCTCTTCTTACCTTTGGCCGAAAGTGGCTGTTTATGGGGTAGGCCATCACCCACTGCCCTCCAAGCGCTTGGCGGCCACCCTCTGGGTGTTTTGATGGTTTATGGCACTTTTGCATGCGAGGGATGATTCAGAGCAGACTCTAGAGGTGCCTGACCAAGCGTCAAACTGCGAATCTCCTTGTGCAAAGCGGCACCTTGCTGTTCTTCGGTGCTGAAAAATAGGCTTCAAAGACGTGAGTGGATCCCTTTTGAAGTGCTGCAGAAGTTGATCCTTGATAAGCATCTGCGTTGAAACCACGCAATCCCAGATGAAGCGATTTATAACGTCTTGATGATGTCAACGTGACCAAATGTTCCCGTGGCGGTCCGTTGCACGCATGCAGAGTGGCGGTAGCTTGTCACGCAGTACCTCACCCTGGGTCGAGACCAGAGCCTCGCCCCGTGGTAACAAATCGCAATGTGGACTTCCTGGCTCAGGACTTGGGAGGGACAAGCTCCCAATCACGGAGAAAGACGCAGCCTGCGCCCTGCAAACATTGACCCGACCCTCCTTGTGAGGGCTTTTTGCTGAGCTGGGGCGCCGGATTGCCAGCAACATCGTGCTCCAAAAAGATGTCAGCGATCGGGTAATGCGCGCCTATCCCAAGCTGCCGGAGCTGGTTGCCCAGGCAAAAAATGCTGAATTCCAGAATGCACTGGATGGCAAGCTGAAAGCCTTTGCGGACTATGTGGGCGTCTACCGCTCTGTAAAAGCCGAGAGCCGGGAGAAAGCGCAAATGCTGCTGCCTCAATTGCGCATACAGGCTTCAAAGCTGTCGGCAGAAGACAAGGGCAGCTCAGCGCTGAACACCGTGATGGGCGCTTATGCCGACACCAAGGATGCCGAACTGCGTACCTTGGTGGTTAAGCACTTCCAATCGCCGTCGCTAAGCAGGGAGCAGCTCACCGCCTATGGCAAGGACGAGTTTTCAGAGACTATCGTCGCCGAGATGCAGCGACGTGAAACCAAGCTGCGCGTCATGCCTGAAAGCGATGACCCTTTTGTGGATGAGCTGGTCACTGAGCTGCCCATGTCCAATGAGTGGATCAGTATTGACGACGAAGCCACGCGAACCCTCACTCTTTCCCGACTGCGTTTCAGCGAGCGTGAGGGTGCTCCTGCCGTTCGGACGCAGACGGTCTCGCAACTGGATTTCGCTACCCTGCTTTTTATCCCCAGGAACGCCAGTGTTCTGTTCGACTACACCACCACCAAATACGACTTGAACTGGGGCATGAACGTTCGCGATAGCCAGTCCAAGAAGTCTAAGGTGATTGCAGGTAAGAGAAGTGCTGAGAAGGTCGAATGCAGCAACCTCCGCTACCGCAATGTATTCGGTGGGGAAGGCTCGCTCGACGCCGTTCCTCCGGCGGTCCAAGAGTTCTGCTCCAGGAACAATATGGTTCGCTTTGAGGCTGTTCGGGAAAGCGCAGTCCGGGAAATTGCCAAAGAGGCAGCAGACTTTGTCCGCGCTGGAGAGGGCGGTTAGTCGATCTCAACGGCTGCACATCGCCGTATGGGGTGGCTGCTGGGTGCACCGGCAGTCATCGCTGCAATGTGGCGGGGGGCGAAAGCGGAGTGGCAGTGGTGATGTGCATCCATGCGCAAATCAGGCGCTTGACCAGCACGCCAACACCAACGTAACAAGGGGCTTGCCCTCTGGTTAGAATGTCGGCTGCTATAGTTTTTAAACAAACGCAATCGGATTCAACCGCGAACGCCTAGCCATGAAGCACGCCACTCAAGACAAAGAAAAAGCCGCTAAGTTGTTTAAACTTAACGGCTTTGAGTGTGGTGCCCGGGGCCGGAATCGAACCGGCACGCCTTGCGGCGGGGGATTTTGAGTCCCCTATCGTTTCCAGTATCCATGCGGCTTGGCGGGCGTATGCGTTCCATAAAAACTAGCGCTTTCTAGCTGTATGCCAGTGGTTTATGTGGAACGCTTATCGGACAGTTTTTAGGCGCTCTGGCTTGGTGCGGTAGTGGCGTTCCGTTATGCGCTTGCTGCTGTGCTGAAGTAGTCTGGATGCGTCATCAACGCTTCCGGCGAGGTCGCTGGCGAAGCTCCGCATATCCCGCAGATACATCTTCCGGATCAACGCCGCCAGCGCGGGGTTGTTTGTTTTTTCAGCCCGGTATGCTGCTGCTTCTCTAGCAGCATCCCACCGATCCCTCAGCATTCGCCACGTCACAGCAGCACCTGATGGGGTTGAAAGCAGCATCACACAGGATGACGGGCTGGACATTCGTCTTTCTACGATGGCAGCCAAGACCGGAGAATCAGCGACCACAAACTCCAGGCGCTTTCCTGTTTTGCTGGTTTTGTGATGCAAGATGCCGTTCACTGGCAAGCGGATATTTCGCGCATCCGTTAGTCGCAATGCGGTTGCTGAAGCTATGTCCATGCAGTCCTTTAGCGTCTGATCGCCCATCCTGTAAACGGCATTGAAAAGCTCCGGTGTTACTTCAAACTCCCGAGCGTTCTCCTCGTTTTTCCAATTTCTCACGCCTTCCGCTGGCCAGGGTAATTTGGTCATCCCCCACAGAAGCGCCTTGTGCCACACAATAGAGAGCAGGGACATTTCCCGGTTGCCTTGAGTCTTCGCTGTCCTGAGGTCCAGGTAGCGCCGGAGGGTAGGCAAGTCAACATCTTCCCATTGCGCATCGCCAAAGACTGGCTCCAGTTGCTTCAGGCTTTTGGTGTAGCCGCGAACTGTCTCCTTGCTCTCATATTGCGGCAACTCTTCCAGCTTCCACCTGGCCATCGCCTGCCCTATCAATCCAGTTTTAAGCTCACCGGTTTCCGTCAGATCCTTCCACTTTTTCAGCGCGATGTCATAGTCTGAGCCTAGGGGAATATCTTTCCCGCCCTCGGATTGCATATTGAAGAAATAGTAGACACGCACTCGCCCATTCTTGTTTTTGCGCGTGTGTGTGCGCAACCTTGGGTACTTCACAAGTTTGGGCATAGCACCTCCTTATTTAATAGCGCCAAGATTCACGCCTCCGCCGCCTGAAAATTTCTTCCCGGCCAGCCATTGGTGAACATGGGTGCGTAGCACAATCAATCTTGAGCCATCTGTTTTGAATGGCAGTCCTTTGGATCGGAGCCAATCGGCCTGCTTTCCTCTCCATGCAAAGCCAGTTAACTCGCGCCGCTCCTGACTTGTCAGAAATTCGGCCATATCCATTCCTCCATTAAAAACGCCCCATCTCTGGGGCTGTACTGGTGGTTAGCGCATCTGCACATCGGGGAGAATAGCCGTCGGTTTGAAGTTGACCACGTACTTGTTAACGCCAACGGGCATAGGCTCCATCTGCTCGATAAAGTAGGTCACGTTGTCAGACAGGCCGAGATAGTGTTTTTTGTACTCTGACGGACCGACCTTGCATGTGATCGTGAGCATCGTCCGGGTGTCATTGTTACCCTTGCTGCAGCGTCCTTGAATCGTCAGCACATAGTCGTTCGTGATGCCGTTGTAGAACACGATGCGGCGATGCACATCGAAATTGTCTGCAGCCTTTGAGAGGTTCTGGCTAGCCAGGTCGGCATCACTGCTGCAGCCGGCCACCACGAAAGCGATGGCAGCCAGGGCAAGGGTTTTCAATTTCATATCAGTTCTCCAAAAAAGAACCCCGCTCATTGGCGGGGCTCGGGTTCGTCTTGTTCGGTGAAGGGTGCTCGTTTGTCACCCCATTGGCCAGGGTTTCCATTGCCCAGCCTTTTGGGCGATCAGCTTGAGCCGGCCAGCGATTGGCGACTGCTCATTGACTTCCCCGCGCAGCGCCCGGTCGATGTCCAGGCCGATGCGGTTGCGTTTCTCCTGCATGTCGGCCAGCTCCGCCTGGGCTTGGCGCCGAGCTTCGTGAGCTTGTTGAAGCTCTGCGCTCTTGTGGGCCATGGCTGCTTGCCAGCCAGCATCATGTGCGGCTCGACAATCTGCTTCTGTGAATTTGCTGTAGTTGGGCTCGGAGGAAAGACAATATTCGTGCGCCCACCTCTCAAACGCCTCACGGCTTGGGTCAGGGGTTGTCATTGGTGGCTCCATGAGGTTTCACATGCCCCCAACTCGAACCAGGCTGCCCTGGCGCGTTGCTGTTGGTGCAGGCGTTGTCGTGGTGGGTTGCTTTGGGGCAGCGCTTGTTGCCGCAATCGGAACACACGATAAAGCGCATGTCGGACAGCGTGTTGGGCCGGCAGGTTTCACACCAGCACTTCGGCTCCTGCTCAGGTGGGGGAGGGGCGGCCCGATAGCAGTCATTCCAGCCGTCGCGATAGGCCGGATCAACGTGCGAGGCGTCAGGGTGGTATGGCAAATACTCGTTGCCGCACTTCCATTGCCCGTCCGGCGCAGCCTGCCGCGCTGATAGCTGGGCCTCAAGTTCAGCGCAGTACTGCTGGCTGGCTTCTCTCATTGTGAGCAAGAATTGCACTCGATCTAGGATGCTTCCAGCCTGCCAGTCTTTGCTTTCAGGAGCCAGCGAATCGGAAAGCAGCTCGGCCAATGCCTGTGCTTCGGCCTTGAGCTGCTGAATCTCGGTGTGCTGGCGGCGCAGTTCGGCGGCTGCTTTCTGTATCCCGTTTGATTCTGGATGCTGCGGTACGTGCACTCGCTCCAGATAGCCTGCCAGCCGCAGCGCTTCGGGCTGTGCTTCTGTCTTGTCGGTCATGGTGCTTCCTTGGGGGCGGGCTCGGCCTGGGCTGCCATCGAGGCGTCCACATAGATGGCGCGCTGTTTGGATGCCGCCATTGGGGTTGGCTTTGCGTATTTGCCGATCAAGAGCGCATGCTCCTTGATGGCGGCCCATTCTTTGGGCCGGTTCTCTACCGGGCTGTGTGGGCCACCGTCGTAGAGCTTTCCGAGCGTGCCGTTTGGCAGTCGGTAGTAGGGCGTTGTACGTGCCAAGCCCTTTGCTGCCTCCACGGGAACAGCTATGCATGTCGTTTCCGCGCAAATGCTTATCGCCTCCTGCGCAGAATATCGGCCAGCCTTGTCCACGCAAATCGTGTACCCGAGGCTCTTAGGCCTCCACCAGCAAATATGCTCATCGAGCCTTTGTGTGTGGCCCACATGGGCGATCAGATACTCATTCATTGGTTGCTGTCCTTCTGTGGTTGGGCCTGGGCGGGCTGGCCCTCCCTCTGTTGGGCGTGCTGGGCGATCAGCTTTTCCAAATACACTCGCGCGGGGTCGCCCTTATGTTGCTGCCCATCGTTCCAAACAATTCGCGACCAGCGGCGATCCTCCATGATTGCCGCTGCCTCGCAGAACGATAGGCCGCCGCGCTCTGCGAGTCGCTCCAATGTTTGACCCCCGTGGTTCGCCTGAGCCTGCTTTTCATGTGGCGCGATCATTGACCAAGGCAGACGAAAATCGGGATTTCTGAGGATTGGCATGAACTCGCGCATCACGCCTCCTTTGCGGCATTGCCGCCTTCCTGGGCTGCAGCCATGGCGGCGTCGATGACTTCATACTCGGCTTCGCTTTCGTTGGCATCTATCGAAGTCACGCGAACTGCGATGTTTGGCAGTCTGAATCCGCGTTGAAGTGTTCGCACATCGCCAACATTCAAGTTCCCTTGGTTAATTTCGTCTTCAAGGAATTCTTCGATGCTGCTGTACTGTTCTTCGGAGTCATCGTTGTTCCAGAACATGTTGGCATCCAGCGCATCAGCGGGCTGGGCCTGGGGTGCTGTGCACTTTGCGCGGACAGTTTTTGCCAGCCGCAGGAACGGATCGAGCGACACGCCAAAGGAAAGCGCCTCTTGGTTGGCTGCGTGTGCCAGGTCTTCCAATTCGCTGTCATCAAGTGTGAACGCCACCGGCTCGGCCTGCGCCTCTGCCAGGTCACCTGCCGAGGAATCCTCGGTAGCTGGATGTGCTGGGGTGGCGGCAAGGGCGGCGCGGGCCTGCCATGCAAACCAAGCAAAATAGGCCTCAAGTGACGGGTAGTCGCCATTGCCATAACGCACCAGATGGCACATGCGTATCGCCTTCACAGCCGGGCCGTCTTCGTCAAGACCCATCACGCGCAGCTTCTCAGCGATGAACGCTTGCTCAAAAGCCTCGCGCTCATCACGCACAGCCACTGCTGCGGGCGCTGCCTGTGCTGCAACTGCCTGGGCCGCGTAGGCACGCATTTGCTCGGCGCTGTAGCTCCAAACGTCCCGGCCTGTGTCCTCGTCGTGGCAATGAGTGTCAGGCGCGGGCAGCGCTGGATAAGCCCCCTCGGCAGTCTTGAGGGGAGCGGAAGAGTTGTTTTCAGCCATGTTGGGCTCCAGAAATGGAAATGCCCGCTCAGGGCGGGCTAGGAATCTATGGGATGCAGCTCATTGCTGCTTCGATGAAGGTTTGCGCGGCTTGCGCATTGATGGCATTTCCGTAAGCGCGCAGGCGTCCCACTCGGGCGGCAGCCCCATGAGCCAGCGGGAATGTGCAGGGTTCAACTGGCCGCCACTTTCCATCCCGGCACAGGAGCCAATCAGCAGCTCGCCAGAGGCCGTTAACCGGGCCGGGCCCTGTGCTTCCTTGCATTGCTGGGCCAGGGAGCTGCCCGTCATTCCCTTCGTGATCCCCGTTCCCGATCTGGTCGAGTCCGAGGCGCTCGGCGTTGTCCATCCCGCCAGCATTGCGAAGTCGTTCAGGTTGGAGCCGTGCCGCGTTTCCCCCACCGCTCGCTTGGCTTGACCGCCGCCCGTGCTGTCGCTGGTCTGCGGTGTCGGCCAGCCCGCAAGCCGCGCCACCTCGTTCAGGGGTCTGGAGTTGTGCGACAGATCGTTGCCCGGTAAATTCGCGCCCTTGTGATCGCGCGCCTGAGGCGTAGGCCAGCTGGCCAACAGCACGGCTTGCTTCAAAGCTAAGCCACCCTCGCGGCCTGGTGGAATCTTGTCGCCCGTCCCGTCGTTCGCCCGAGGAGTAGGCCAGCCAATAGGTTCGGTCGCGGATGTGCGGCGCACCGACGCCCGCAGACGGGAACGCAACCGCCCCGAAGGCATAACCCAGGGCTTCCATGTCAGTGTGTACAAGGTCGAGCCAAGGGTCTGCATCTTTGCTCGCAACCTGCTCTCCATAGATTGCTGCAGGACGGCGCTCGCGGATGAGGTGGTGGAAGGCTGGCCACAAGTGCCGCTCGTCATCAAACGCAGAGCCTTGGCCTGCCTGGCTGAAAGGTTGGCAAGGACAGGAACCGGTCCAAACAGATCGGTCATCTCGCCAGCCAGCGGCGCGGAGGGCGTAGGACCAAACACCAACGCCTGCGAAGAAGTGGCACTGGGTGTAGGGCTTGAGGTCATCGGGGTGAACATCTTCGATACTCCTTTCGTCCACATCACCTGGGGCGATGTGGCCCGCAGCGATGAGATTGCGCAGCGTCTGCGCAGCAAACTTGTCAATCTCGTTGTAGTAGGCAGCCATGAGGTGAATGAGAAGAGGCCGCCTCGATTGCTCAGGGCGGGCTGTGAATAGGGGCCCACTGGGGGCGGTGGTTAGCCAGGAAGTTGGCCGGCGTCGAGCTTGTCCTTTATGGCGTCGGTGCGCTTGTTGTAGGCGTTGGCGCCCAGCATGGCTTTGAGAGAGGCTTGCAGCTCCCGGCGAGTGCATTGCGTCTGCATCTGGTTGGCAAGAACCAGGGCGGTGTTCACCGTGTCGTGCTGCTCGGCGGTCATAGTCCAAACCCCGCCAGCCAAGCCTTCAATCTTCACGGCGCGCATCACCATCCTGGCCGCTTCAAACTCCTGCACACCCTCATCAAAGTGCGCTTCATTCAAGAGCCGCGCCCAGTTGATTCGCATCATGACCGTGTGCCAATCAGCTTCTTCGGCAGTGCCGGCGAGAAACTTGTCTGCCGATTGGGTGGGGATCAGCATCATCTGCGTCTCGTCCTGAGCGCTAAATCGCATGGTGATCGGCATCTGGATGTGCCCAGCACCACGGCGCGGAGGCTTTGCACGCCTGGCAGCCCGGCGCTGCTCTCGGTTCATCATCACTTCCATGGCTATCTCCGGTATGCCAACTCGGTGCCTTCGTACTTGCCAAACACTGTGGCGTTGCAGATCGGCGCTTTGTCGTGAATCACGCTGTTTGGGCGCTGGATCTTGACTCCCGCCGGCATGACGATCTTCGCCTGAGGCTTGAACACGATCGAGCTGCGAGTGATCTGCTCGTCCAGCTTGTCCCGCCCGCAAGGCTTGGGAAGCAGCGCCATGCGGCCGGCAGCCGTGGACTTGGCGATTCCAAGCGCATCTGCCACCTTCTGAGCAGTCCAGCCCATCTTGCGCATCTTGATGAGCTGCTTCTCCATCTCTTTGGTGAATTGTTTCTTCATAGAAAAGCCGACTCTTGGGCGGTCCTGGGTTAGATCACTGAATACAGACGGAGGCTGCGGCGCATGGGGTCGGCGAAAGGAATATCGTCGCCCATGTCGTCAAAGCCGCCAGGAGCGCGTGGACGGCCTTCGTTTGGTGAGTTCTTGCCGTCATGCTCGAACTGCTGCCGTTGTGGTGGAGCGGGGCGCTGGGCCTGGCGCGGTGCCGGGGCAGGTGCTGCTTGGCGCTCCTGCTGTCCGTAGCCCTCGTCGCCGCTTTGCCCCGATTCGCCGCGCTGGCCCAGCATCTGCATGCTGTCAGCACGAATCTCGGTGGCATATCGCTCCTGGCCGCTGGCCTAGTCGGTCCACTTGCGGGTGCGCAGGCTGCCTTCTACATAGACCTGGCTGCCCTTGCGCAGGTACTGGCCAGTGATTTCAGCCAGACGGCCATTGAACACGACGCGGTGCCACTCGGTGGCTTCCTTGTTCTCGCCGCTGTTCTTGTCTCGCCAGCGGTCAGTGGTGGCGATGGTGACGTTGGCTACCTGGTCGCCCGAGGGAAACGTGCGGATTTCAGGGTCGCGGCCGAGGTTGCCGACGATGATGACTTTGTTGACGGATGCCATATAGGCCTTTCAAAAATACCCGCCGCCCGACGCGGCAGGTGTTGGTTAAGCAGGTTCCAGCTCTCGCGCTACAACGTGCGTTTGGTCAAATTCCTTGATGGCTTCGCAGTAGTAGTCGCGCGCCGCTTCCACCTTTTCCTTGATGGCGCGCTCCTTTGCAAAATCACGCTCAAGTACCCAGGATGTCAGCCGGTGGTGCTCCGCAATGTGGTTCACGATGTGCATTTGCAGAGGCTCGTAGCCAATCAAGCGCTCCGGGGTGTCCACCAGTGCATAGTTGACCTCCCATTCGTCAGCGTCCCACAGCATCATGTAGCCGCGCATCTGCCATTCGTAGATGCGGTCTTCGCAGTCCTTTACCCAGCCGGGAAACGTCTTGGCGGACCACGATGATTTGAGGTCGTGTCCTCGTTTGCGCTCAGCGTCGTAAAGATCGCATTCGCCAGTAATCAGGCCATTGCTGCGACGCTCGCTGTTCTTGGTAAGCGCTAGACCTCGTACACGGTTCAGGAGGGCGATAGACTCGTTTTCGACCTCCAGGCCCTTTTCGGTTTCTTTGCTGGAGAATTCGAAGTCAATCCCGAAAATCTCCTGTTGGGCCAGTTCGCGGATGTACGTCTTGGCCCCGGCCGACAGAATGCCCTCAGCCTTAGTCTTGGGCTCGGTCATGATCTTGCCCAGGCTTGAGCACCGGATGAGGATTTCACGCATTTTCAGACTCCTTTAGCTCCGCGCCTCGCTTTTGGACTGCGGTGGCGAATACTGAGTAGCCGTCTTTATCCCGGCTGGACTGGAAGACTTTGACACCTTCCTTCATGATCGCGCCGACTTCATCGCGGGTCTTGGCAGCGGCGACCTTGGCAATCCACTCATCCCGGATCATCTGGATTTGCGTCTGCCGCTCATCCTCTGCAAGGTGCTTGACCAGCTCAGCATCTAAGTCTTCCAGGTCTTGGCTGAACATGTCAGATGCCGCTGTGACGTTCAACACCATCGCGATCTTCGCCCGTTTGCAGGCCATCTTGAGGACTGTGTTTGCGAGGTCGGCCGGCTCGGTACGCACCTGCTGCACGGTGTAGTGCCCACCTTGTTTGCGTCCGAACTTCAAGCGGCGATGCGTTTCAGGGGTGATATCGAACTCTTCCTTGCATACTGCCTTGCGCCACCGGTATTTCTCCTCATCGGTAGAGCACTCGCCCAGCCCAGAGCCCAGCGGAATACCTGTGGTTTGGTGCTCGCCAACGCAGTTCACGCGGTAGCGGATCACGCCGTTGGATGACAAGTCCGTCACTTCATACTTGTCCGCGATGCGGAAAGTCATGCACAGCACCTCGGCGCCGGACTTGAGCAAGGTGGGCTTTTCTCCAGCGCCGGGGATGGCCCCGTAGTGCACATTCGGCTTCATCACCGCCTGCATAACCTGCTGCACAGTTTTCGCGTGTGCAACGACTTCGGCAGTAGGGTTCGCGCTTCGGGCGGGAACCATGCTGACTGTTTCAACTTCAACTACAGCGTTCATGGCTTACTTTCAGTAGGCAATCGAAACTGCCGGGATGGATTTCTTGGCAATCAGGGTGACAGCCAGCTTGGCGCATTCTTCGGTCATGCCACCTTGCACGAAGGCTTCCAGGGCGGAACGGTTAATGGCGGCCTTGTGCGCCTTGTCGCGCTCCCGGCGCTTGGCCTCCGCAGCTTCGACTGCCGCTTGGGCCGCTACGCGGCGCTGCTCTTCTTCAACAGCGGCGGCGGCCCGGCGCTCAGCATCGGCCTTGGCCTGCTGCTCGCGCTGTACAGCCTCGGCTTTCTCACGCTCTGCACGCTCGGCGGCCAGCGTCAATTCCAGCTCGCGGCGTTCCGCTGCAGCCTTCGTTTCTTGCTCGCGGCGAATTACAGCTTCTCGCTCGGCCTGGGCCTTGGCCTCGGCTTCTCGCTGGGCGCGCTCTGCTGCTTCGCGGGCAATGCGTTCTTCACGCTCCTTTTGCTCACGGGCGGCTGCTTCGGCGCGGAGGCGTGCGAGTTCGGCCTGCTCGGCTTCGTGCTTCTCCCTGGCGGCTATGGCGGCATTCAAAGCCTCCAGCGCCTTTGCTTTCGCCCGGTGAGCCTCCGCCTCGAACTCTTCTAAGTGATCGCCGATTGCAATGGCTTCCAGCTCTGAGAGGCGCTGCTTGAGCGTCTCAGCGTCAACACCCTCGAAGCCCTGACCAAAGAATTGGATGCGGTTGATGCAGCTTTGGTGTTCCTGCTTTCGGGCTTCCTCGGCCTCCTCCCAGGCGGTCAGTGGGGCGCGCACTTCGTCTTTCCAGAGATCAAGCAGATCGCGCATTCGCTTGCGTTCGGCGTCGATCTTCTTTGGCACATCCTTCAACTCGGCTACTAGATCCTTGCCGATGTTGTCCAGCGCGGTCTTTCCCTTCGCCACCTTGTAGGCGATGGAGGCAATCGCGTCGCGGCCCTTCTTGGTGGTCACATCAGGCACAAAGGCGTCCAGCTCGGCTTTGATTTGGGCCAGGAACGGATCCAGGCCCATGGGAGTGCTGTAGACCTGCATTGCCGTCTCGCTGGGCGGCAACGCGATGAGGTCGGTGTTCTCTTCTTTCATTGGTCACCCTTAAACAATCGCGCCCGCACGAACAGCGGCCGCAAAAAAAGAAAGCGCCGTTATGGCGCTCCAGAGGAATGCGTGATGCAGAAGGTTCACGGCTTGTTGTCTTTCCTGAGGTGAATTGATTGCAGCCGGCGGAATTTCTCGAACGTCTTTGCCACATCGGTTGCAACGGCCGGCACGTAGCGGCTCTTCTTCTGGCCTCGCTCGGGGCACAGTGCTCGGGTTGGCATGGTCAGCATGGGGGTGGTGGTCATGCTGGCCTCACCACAAGCCCGCCAACGGGACCAGAGAACAAAGAAAAAGCCGCATCAGTTGCGGCTTGGCGAGATGGGAAGGGGAGGCTCACAACAGAGCCTAGCTTGTAGATGAACATTCACACCTCCTTGTGTTTGGCGAGAGCGGCATCCAGGTCATCCCTCGCATGGTTGCGGCGGCGCATGAGCGTGTCGTGCGGCTCTACATTGATGCCGTGATGTTCCATGTTGTCGAGGTCGTCCTGGCGCTCTAGGTAGTCGGAGATCGCGGTTTGAAGATTCCGATACCACTCCAGCAGCTCCCGAGGGCTCAGGCCGCACCGGTGGCGTGTGTTGAGCGCATCCATCAGCAAGCGCGCGTTATCGAAAGCGACTGGCGTATTGGTCAGAGACACGCCGTGCATTGGCACAAGCTCTCTCGGCGCGCTTACAAGGTTGTCATACACATCCATGTAGTACACGGGTGCTTTAGGGTTCTCACTCGTCATCTTCAATCCCCTCTATCTCGTTGCAAAGGCGCAGCATCCTGTCGCCCATACAGCAGCGGGTGCGGTTAGCTGTTTCAGCCAGGTCGCGGGCCTCTTCAAGCAACTGGGCCAGTTGGTCGCGCACCTTGAAGAACTTGTCGACCAGCTCCATGTGTACGGCCATGGAAACGGGCGGATCGTCGTAGTCCGGATCCATTGCATCCCAAGCGGCCTGCCCGCGAGCTAGGCGCCTCATGTTGGACAAGTCACTCATGGTTGCTCCAATAAAAAACCGCCCGAAGGCGGCAAATCCAGCGTGGTAGTGCTGGAGTGTGTTTGTGGTGCGTCATGAAGGATTTGAACCCTCAACCTACTGACTAGAATTCAGCTGCTCTATCCAGTTGAGCTAATGACGCGGTGTTTGTGAATAGATTGGCCAGGGTTGGCTACATCTATGAATAAATCCATCATTTGGACGGACCGGGCTTGATTCCGGCTGTGCGCCCCTGGCTTGGGGCTTCACGCGTGCCATTGGCCTGCTGGCCGCGTGCTGCTATGGGATGGCCTCCCGCGTGTCCTTCCACGCCGCCGCCCAAATGATGGCCCTCTTTCGAGGAGTACCCAACGCATCAAATCATCTGAAATGATGCTCTTGGGGTGCTTATGAGGTTGCCCTGGCTCGGAGCATCGCGTCGGCGACTTCGTAGGCTCGCTCAGCGGCATCGACGCAGGTTCCTTTGCGTTCCGGGTTGGCATACATGCCCTGCACGGCCGCCGAGGCGAAGTAGTCGCGCAGAGTCATCCCCTCAGCGAGTCGCTTGGCCACCGATTCATGGCCCGGCTTGCTGGCAATGAAGGGGTCGCAGGGAAAGGCGGGGCCGCCGTTTGGCAAAGAATCTGGATCCATCATCATCCTTCCGCGCCTGTGCGCATAAATTGAAAACGCCCTGAGTAGGGCGCTTGGGGGTTAGGGGGCTACGGCCTGCTTCGTGATAAAGCACTGGTCGTGTATGTACCCCTGTACCCAGGTTTCAGTGATCGCCGTCTGAACGGGAGGTGTGAATTTCAGTAAGGCCTCCGCGATCTTTTGGAAGCTCTCCATGCTGACCTCAAACTTGTCGTAAATCTTCTCTTCGACTTCATCCTCGTCGAACTCAGGGGCTTCGGGATCCACCCCAACAATTCGGGCCGCAAGTTCTGTTGCTTCGAAATAGTGCATCTCATCTCCTGTTGAAAAAACGAAACCCTCCGATGGGAGGGCTTTGTTTTTCCCTCTGATGTCGCCCAGAGGGGAGCGCCGGCGGTTAGATGCCGCGCAGCAGGAATGCATCGGGTTTCGTTCGGGCGACGGACTTGAGTACCTCGTCAAGCTCCTTGCGGGTCAGCTTGTGCTTCGCCATTAGCTCCTTGGCGCGGTCGTCGGATAGCTCGGCAATCAGGGCCAACGCCTCGGTCTTTTTGGCGTCGAATTCAGCCTTCCGAGCGTCGAGTTCGTTGCGCTTCGCGATTGCCTGCTCACGCTTGTAGCGGTCAATCTGGCTGTCGATGTTCCCGCGCTTGGACAGCGGGACATTCAGTACTCCGTGATCTAGCATTGCTTCTCCTTAGAAAACCAAAGCCCTCATCTGCAGCGCTTTGGTTTTGCCCCTCTCGCGAAGGGCCCGGCAGCACGTCCTTGGCTATGTACAACCCGCGTCACTACTGCGGGCGTGTGCTGCTGCTGGCATCTGTCCAGCTTTCCTGATTAACCGCTCAGGGCGCGAGTGATGCTTGTTTTGATCTAGCCCAGCTGGGCCATCCCTTGCCAGTTTTTGGTTCTGGCTTCCGCCTCTCGACGTTTAGGCTGTCTTTTGCTTCTGCCGACAGATCACAGGGGCAGGGCGTCGTCCTACGGATACGCCTATTCATCCCGTGTTGAATGCAGTCAGCAAAGGCTGTAGGATGTCTCTAGGGTTGCTTTACGTTGCTGCAACTATCCCGAGCTTTCGTACTCGAAATAGAGATCTGCTATATTTGCAGACCAATTAAAAGGAGTAAGCGCATGTTCAACGGCTACCGTGTAGGCTGGCCCTTGTGGAAAACTGTCGCTAGAACCGGGGCTCCAATCCGTTTTCGCGTTCTGGTGCACTTTGATGAAGAGTCCAAAACTCTCTGGGCTGATAGCCCGGACATAGATGGCCTCGTTGTGTCGGGTAACAACATGGACGAGTTGCGCGCTGCTGCGCTCTCGTCCGCTAACGATCTTCTGGACTTGGAGCTGAACACTCACAAGATCCATGCTCAGCCTGACCTGGGGATCGACAACAACTGCGTGCATGCATGAATGGGTACTACCCGTTGGTGCGGGATGTGCTCAAGGCCCATGGCTATACGCTACTTAGGCAAGGCGCCGGCTCCCATGAGATTTGGTCCAACGGCCAGCGCAACCAGACCGTCTCTCTCAACATGCCATCAAGGCACATGGCCAACACCATCATGAAGCAGGCAGGAATTGCCCACCGCTTCTAACCAAGCCCCGAAAGGGGCTTTTTTCATGCCTTTGCTGACTGCATTCGCTTGTTAAAGAAGGGGAGTTAGCTCGATCACTTCACACCCATCGCGTTGTGCAACTAGCTGCGCTCCACTGGAGCTAGACCTTCCTCTTGCATCGAGTCGGTTCAGGGGTCGTACGCTACCCCTTCGGTCGTTTCGCGTTCGTTGCTGCGATGGAAGAAGTTTAACAACACCTAAACCAATCGTCAAGGTAAATCTGAATAAGTTTAGGAAAATATAGTCTCCTGGGCGTAAAAAAACCCGCTACTGCGGGTGTGTGGCTGATTCAAGTGCTATGGATTTCGTCGCCACTTTTCTTTATAGGCGGACTCCATTTCCTCGCACACCCTAGCGGTCAAGCGTGCGGTGGTGGCATCGAGGGATCGCTTCTCTTGTTGCTGCTTGCAATAGGCAATGGCATCCCTGTCGGCGGCCCGTGCTTTCGCTTCAGGACTGCCTCCAACCACAGCCCCAAAGCCCAAAAAAGCCACTACTAGAGCAACAGGAACTCCAACTACCCATTTCCAGGTCCCAGACGATTTTTCGGCGGCAGGCTCCGAACTTTGCGTGAATTTGTTGTTGCCTGGGTGCCCTTGTGGGGTACGGGTTGGCTTCCATGCATCATCCCCAAACAAAGCTTTGCAATTCGGGCATGCATCAGCGGACATGCTCAACTCGTAGTTGCAGCTTGGGCAGTAGCCGACCTCCCTTCTTTGGAATGAAGTCGATTCTTGGCCTTCCATCTCCATTACGCGCTGTTTTACATATGCAGCCTTAGCTTTTCCGTTGTCTCCATCAGCCTCAGCAAAACACCTTGCCCATAAACCAGGTTCTCTGCCTTGCCCGCTTTCAGCTTCAGCAAGAGCTTTTGCCCACGGATCATTTGATGTCATTGTCTCTCCATTCGTTCTTAGACTGCTTCTCGCCATAGCGCCGATTTTGCAATTCCGGCTACAAAGTGAATGGCAACGATTTCCGACTCTTCAATACTGATCCGCTGGAACGTCTCGTTCACAGAGTCAAGATGCACCATCCCATCTCTGATGTAAGCAAGTTGCTTGATCATCACCCGACCCAGTTGATCCTTCACAAGTACCTCGTCGCCCGGTGCATATGGGTGGTTGGGTTCCAGAACGGCAAATTCATTGTGGCGGATACGAGGCTTCATGCTCTCACCCTTGCAGCGTACGGCATAAGCGTTGGCATCCCTTGTGGGCCAGTTCAAATATCCGTCGCCATGCCCCACAGGGTATGACAGATCGTAAAAGTACCCATCGTCTCCAAGCTGTGCTGTTCCCACCACCGGTATCCCCATTTTATTGTTGACGTTTCCGGTGGCTCCATTGGTAGCCCTGAGGGATTTGAAGATCGTTCCAGGCTCAAGGTCTAAGCGCTTCTCCAATGATGCTGCCGCTCGCTCCCCGAAAGCTTCCGACTCATCGAAGTACTGCGTCGCTCGACCCTTGCTGATCCCTGACTCAGACAGGAACCGCTGACGATCCCCACCGTACGCCTTGTTGAAATATGCCACGAACTCTGCGCGGCGCTGACTGTCTTTGCTCATGCGTGAGACGTTAAGCATTTTCTAAATTTTCGGCAAGCTCGTTCATAAATCTCTTGACCATTGGTTTAGGACAAATTAAACTGGTGGACATGAACTTCTCTACTTGGATCAGCGCTGGCAAAGGACGCGTTACCGCAATTGCTCAGCACTTTGAACGCACGCCAGGGGCTATTTCCCAGTGGCGAAGCGGTGTTCCACCAAAGCTAATGCGGCAGGTCCGCGACTTCACTGGTGGAGAAGTCACTCTGGAAGAGATGCTGGCCGAGACGGAGCTGGCCAAACCCCAATCCCCCAAGCAGAAGGGAGCTGCGAATGTCTAACTGGTGGATGTTTTCAATTGCGGTGACTTGCTTCATGCAGGCTTGCGCGTTGATGTGCCTTTTTGTGCGATTGACTGATGTTCTGGATCGCTTGAACAAGTGCAAGGTCAGTGTTGACGCAGGGGTGCTCAAGGCTCCAGTTGGGTCAACCATTCTTATCACTCCAGCAGCTCCATTGAGCCAGAAGCAGTTTGAGCAACTCAAAGAGTATTTGGCTGCCGCAGCAACTGGCGTTGAGTTCGTTGTACTTGACGCCAGCCTGAAGGCGCAAATCATCAACGGAGCGCCTGAATGATCGCGGCTATACCACCCAGCAAACCGGCGACCGCTGCAATCAACCCAGCGACTACGCCCAGCAGCGCAAGCGGCTGTTCGCGCCAGTGCTTGGCTATCCATCGTGCAGCTCTGCGAAGTGGCGGAAAGTGCCCGTGCGCACGCACTGAGATTCTGTCCCTTGGTATTGGCTTCTCGTCCCAATGCTTTTCTTTCCAACGTTCCCACCAACCCATGCCAACCCCCGAACTTTTGTTTAAGGCGGTCAGTATCGCTGATCGTGGCATGGCATCCCCCAAGCGCAAGGAGGTGGCCCATGGCTAAGGCATACCGATTCAACGGCCCCGTTCCTGAGGCCGTCAAGCAGTTGAAGCAGCGCCTTGTGGATCGCAAGGCTGTGATTGCACGGCGCGCTTCTTCCCGAGTTGGAGCCCGCTGGATTCTTAACTCTCCATCCACAAGCGAGCAAGACAAGCAGATGGCTAGGGAGTTTCTGGAGGGTGAGAGGGCCAGAGAAGCGACCCGATGGCCTCCAGGTCTGCTAGTGCTTCCGGCACAAAGTTGCTGATCGGGTTGTGGTGATTCCACTGGGCTTCTTTGAATTTCAAGCCATTGCCTTCCATCGTTTGTGTGGCAATCCGTCGAGCAGTGTTTCGCTTCTCTGTCGCAATTTCGTGAACCTTCGCTGCCACTAGCAGCTTGTTCGGATCTTTCATGTCTGCCCTCCTTGAGGCTCTGGTTACTGGATGTGTCGCAACTACCAGCATAGCTCAAGGCAGGGCAGGCACCTCTCTCTAGAAATTTTGTAGTCGTCGTTTTCATGTTCTCAGTATCTGAAAACGGTGCCCCCGAAACAACATCCACTTTTTAGGAACCGGATATGACCCCCATCGATGCACTTCGTCAAATGGCCAAGGCCTATCCCGGCGGCTACGAGAGCCTGGCGCCGCGTGTTGGCAAGACCAGCGAAACGCTGCGCAAGGAACTGTCTGGCGACCCCAAGTTCAAGCTGGGCCAAGAGACTGCCAGCCTGATCTCGGACATCTGCATTGCTGAGAACTCGCCCCACTGCTACGGCTACGTCAATGCCGTGGCATCTGACGGTGGCGGCTTCATCCGCCTGCCAGTGCGGGAAATGACCTCCCCCGGCTGCATCAGCCGCTCGCTATCGGCCGTGACCTTGGAGATGTCGCATGTGGTGTCCGCCACCCTGGACGGCAACGCTGACAACTTCTTCTCGGACAACGACCTGGACCGTGCTTTGAAGGAAATCGGCGATGCGCGTGAGGCGCTGCAAGAGCTGGAGAAGGTGGTGATGAGCAAGCACGCTGCTGACAACCAAGCCCGGGGAGTGATCAAGCCATGACCAAGCACCAAAACCACATCGGTGGCAATGCCGCCAGCGGATCAAAGCTCGCCGTCTTTCTTCGTGTGGACGGCAAGTTGACCCAGTTCGAGGCTGACACCTCAAGCCACGAACACGCCATTGCAATGGTTCGCGACCACCTTGGACATCGTCCAGTAGGGCGCAACGGCAAGTGGAGTGGTGGGCCAGTGCTGGCTTCCATCAAAGGGGGCAAGAAATGAACGCCTTCACCCGCCCAGCCAAATCCATCGCATCCCGGCTCACCAAGCCCCGAATCCTCAAGACGGTAGACCGCAACCCTCGCTACCACGGCTACTACATCGAAAGCGGGGCTCAGGCCCAGGCATCAACCCTCAAGACCCAACGAATTCTGAAAGGAGCCCTGCGATGAACAACGCCCGAGCAAGCGACCCAATTACCAGCGTCATCGCAGCAGAGCACGCGGCTCTGTTTGCCGGCAAGCACTACACCCGCATCCTGGCCGCGCTTGACGATGAGAAGACCCTGACGGCCGGTGAGATGGCCAGGGTCACAGGCATGTCGGTAGAGCAAGTCTGCCGCCGTCTGCCTGAGCTGCAGGCACGCGGCCAAGTGCAAGTTGTGCAGTTTGAAGGCGAAGACCTGCTGCGCAATGGATATCGCGTGTGGGAGGCTGTATGAGCATCAAGCTCATGACGGCAGTATTTGACCGCTACCCCAACGGTGGCGGCGAAATGCTGCTCGCGCTGGCCCTGGCTGATCACGCAAGCGACGATGGCACCAAGGTCTACCCAAGCATCAAGGCCTTGGCTGAGAAGACTCGCCAGTCTGAGCGCACCGTTCAGTATCAGCTTCGCCGCATGCAAGAGACTGGCTGGCTGATCTTGGTTGGCGCGGGTAATGGTGGTCGCAGCATGACCTCTGAGTACCGCATTTCTCCCATTTGGATAAAGGGTGCAGAAATTGCACCGTTTAAAAAGGGTGCAACTGACGACACAAAGGGTGCAAGTGACAACACTAAAGGGTGCAATCTGACGCATGAAAGGGTGCAACCCATTGCACCCGCAAATAACCGTCAAGAACCATCAGAGAACCATCAAGTAACCGTCATTGATGGCGCGAGCGCCAAAAAGCCAAAGGCTAACCGCTCGACTGTCCTGCCTGCCGACTTCATGCCAAACGAAACGGCAGAGGCAATGGCCCGCGAGATGGGCCTGAACCTGGGCGACCAACAAGCCGCATTTGAGGACCACCACGCCGCGAAGGGCTCGACCTTCATCGACTGGCAAGCGGCTTTCCGCACCTGGTTGCGCAATGCCACCCGTTTTGGCCGCTCGACCCCAGCCCCTGGCGCGCCGCAGCGCAGCGGCGAAACCGGCTACCAGCGCTCCATGCGCGAGCGAGCCCAAGAGGTCGTACCGTCCATTGCCCGGCAAGCTCCAGAAGCTTCGCCCACCGATTTTTTCAAGAACCAAGCCATTGAGGTCGCGGCTCGGCGCATTGAGCAGCCACAGAAACGAATTGGAGGTGGAGCATGAGCTTGCCGGCAGCATGGATCGACAAGATCTTCACGAAACTGACCCTGGCCTACGGTCGGGACTTCCTGGGCCGCTGGGAAGGCATCGACCTGAACGCCGTGAAGTCCGATTGGGCGCACGAGCTGGCTGGGTTTGAGCGCTTTCCCGAGGGCATTGCTCACGCGCTGACCCATCTGGACCCTGCCAAGCCGCCAACCGTCTTCCAGTTCCGCGATCTGGCACGCAAGAGCCCCCGCGCTGAGGACAAGCAACTGCCAGCGCCGGCCGCATCGCCTGTCGTGGTTGCCGAGCAGCTCAAGCGTCTTGCGCCAATGCTCAAGCGCCTTGAGCCCCGCGCAGACAAGGCATGGGCCCACACGATCCTGAACCGCGTTCGTGCCGGCGAGAAGCTGAACCCAACAACCGTTCGATTTGCCCGCGAGGCAGTGGGCGACAACCAATTGCAGGAGCCCCAATGATCCAAAAGAACCAGTTCTACACGCTCCCAAGCGGGGCAATAGTGAAGGTCAACAGCAAGGCAGAGGGATGCCCAGATTGGAACTGCAGCTACCAGGACAAAGGGCGCCAGGGTGTGCAGGTCAGCCTGAGTGAGGCTTTCATCAGCAAGTTTGCGGAGGTGTGGGGATGAGCGATCGTGAATTGTTGGAACTCGAGATCACGATGCACGCGTTCCGGATGATGCGAGACGGGGGCTATCGACGTGCCACGAAGCTTTGGGAGGACTTGCAGAAGGATTTTCCTGATGTTCCTAAGGATCGCTTGAAGCAAGTCGTTGCTGCTCTGTGCCGCAAGTTGATGGAAGAGGAATGACATGTGCAACCTGCAAACACTGGCAGCTAAAGGACTCGACCGGCCAAGTAACACCGATGGCAAAGCACCACATGGCGCCATGCGAGTTTGGCCCATCGTGGCGGTTCCTGCCACCACACCAAACATGCAACAGCCACCAGGCTGCACCGGTAAATGTGATCAACGCCAGGGATGCCTGGCTCAACAGGAAGGGGTGAGGGGATGAGCATCAAAGAATTTGTAGCCAATCTGAGCATGGACCAACTTAGCTTTTGCGCCGAGCAAGTTGAGGCACGCCTTCGCGCGTTGAAAGAGGGCGAAAAGGTACGCCTCTGGTGTGTTTCAGTGGATGGCATGTATCGCTTTACGTCTCCCAACCCGCAAGAGTCGCTGGAGTGGTTGCAAGCGTTCGCCTCCCATCGGATTGCATCAACAAAGATGGACCGCATCAGTGTTGACCCAATGTGGGTCTATCCGTCCGAAGTTGCTGAATGGATGGAAATGAACGAAAAGCCGGAGGCCGTATGAGCGCACTAGACACCCAAATCGGCGGAGACCACTACAAGAGCATGCCAATCCAGCCCATTGAGGTTATGCGTGAGGTGCTGACCAAGGAGGAGTACATCGGCTTCCTCAAGGGCAACATCATCAAGTACTCGATGCGCGCCGGCAAGAAGGAGGGCGCCTCCGACGACGCAGATAAGGCGGCGCACTACCGCCAGTTCCTGGCAGAGGCCAAGGGCGAGCCTACAAACGGCCTGCTGGACCTGCCCGTTATCGACATGGGAGCTGGCCGTGACTGATGCCGAAAACGCATGGAAGTACGTTGCTTCACAGTGGCGCCACAACGCGCTTTTGTTCATGGCGCTGTATTCGAGTTCCGCTCCCTATACGGTCTTCCAAGACTACCGCTACAGCAAGGTCATGCGCCGTCGGCAGCTAGCGGTCAGTGGCCGAGCCCGCGCAGTAGTCCTCTTTGATCAGGTGTTGAACAATGAGCAGCGCGGCATGTCGAGGGTCAAGGTATGACTGAGCGCCTCGAATTCGAACTCCACAACCCCATGCAGGCCAAGTTGGCCCTCAAGGGCCAGTTGTTCCCGTTCCTGGCCAATGTGCTGCAGGGCGGTGGCCGCTGGGTGCTGACCGTCACCCGCCGCAAGCGCACCCAGCCGCAGAACCGTCGGTATTGGGGGCAGGGCGTTCTCGCCCAAGTTGCCGCTCAGGCAGTGGTCAACGGTAAGCAGTTCAGCGCCGAGACTTGGCACGAGATGTTCAAGCGCATGTTCATCGGCGTGGATGAGCTTCCCAATGGGGAGTTGATCGGCAAGAGCTCCACCAAGCTGACCACGGCCGAGTTCAGCGAGTTCTGCACCAAGGTGGAGGCATATGCCTCTACCGAGCTCGGGGTGACGTTCTACGACCTGGAGGGCCGATGACCTTCCGTCGTACCCGCTGCAAGCACTGCAAACAGAAGCTGGAGCCCGGGCAGCGCCTGCTGCACCCAGGCTGCATAGACGAATTTGCCGTCGAAGAAGCTGCGCGCATTGAACGAAAGAAGGCTAAGGAGGCCCTGGCCGCTGCCAAGGTGGAGCGCGCTGAGATGAAACGGAGGAAAGAGAAGTCACTGACTCTTTCGCAGAGAAAGGCCCGCGCTCAGGTGCAAGTAAACGCTTATGTGCGCCTGCGCGACGCTGACCTTCCCTGCATCTCTTGTGGTCGCTTCCATCAAGGCCAATGGCATGCAGGGCACTACCGCAGCCGGGGTGCTGCGAGCAACTTAGCCCTTGACCCTCGAAACATCCATAAGCAATGCCAGCCCTGTAATACCCACCTGCATGGCAACGCGATTGCGTACAGGGCCGGACTGATTGAGCGCTATGGCGTGGAGTATGTGGAGGCGCTTGAGTCGGACAACGATTCCCGCCACTTGACCGCAGAAGAAGTAGACGCCATCCGAGACGAATACAGAGCAAAGACGAAAGAACTGAAAGGTAGACCATGAGCATCACAGCAGAGCGTTACACAGCAGCAATGCATTCCAGCGACCTTTCGGACGAAGCCCACAAGATCGGCCAGGTGGACCTGATCAAGGCAAGCGGCATGAGCAAGGCCAGTGTTGCATCCCACTACCTGCGGATCATCACCAAGCCCAGCCGGTCGGACATTGAGCGCATGCATGCTGAGCTGGTCCACGAAGCCACGGCCAAGAAGGTGGCATCGCCCCACGATTCCGCCACTGAGGCCATGGCCTGGCTGATCGACCAGAAGTGCAAGCCTTGCAATGGAACCGGCCTCAAGGTCAAGGAAGCCAAGACCTACACCTGCTCCAAGTGCAAGGGAACCATGCTGGCTCGCGAGCCCAGCAGCAAGGATGCTCAGCTGTTGATAGACCACGTCATGGACTGCAAGCGGACACACAGCAACAACATGAATAAATTGTTGCGCACCCAGTGAAATTCTGGTATTCTCGGCAGCGTTGAGAGGTTGTTTTATTCACCACGCTGGCAACGGTAGTTGTTGGCCCTCAACCATGAATCACTTGCCGGGCTGTTGTGGCTCGGCAAGGCCTTAGATGGCGGAGCGTTTCCGCTTCTAGGGCCATTACACATGCTGATTGCGAACACCTAAGACGTGGACCTCTGCCCCAGGCCCGGAGGAAGTGCAAGAGATTCCGGCCAGTCAGCAGTTGTGATGGTGTAGCTCAACAGGCAGAGCGCCGTGCAGTAGCTCGGAAGTTGAGGGTTCGACTCCCTCCGCCACAAGTGGGTGTAAGTCCCAACAACCAGTCCGAGGGGAAGGGCCTCGGCACCAACACCCAGCCTGCCGCCCATGTGGTGAGCAGGTATCGAGGGCCATTCCCTGTAGTAGGGCGTGGCCCTTGTCATTTCTGCATCTAAGCACACGGGTTGTGTCGCCAGCCTTCCAAGCTGCGCAGAGCTGGGTTCGACTCCCACTAGATGCTCCATATGTCAGCTGCAGCAAGCGCGGCCCGCACCCGAGCGGTATGAAGGTGCGGCATCTCCTACTGAGAGCTTCCCAGTGCTTGAAGAAGCGAACAGCAACCCCAGCCCATGAGGGTTGTCTGATGGGGTACGAATACCAAGGCCAGCCCAGTGCTGGCTTTTCTTTTGGAGCAAGCCATGATCTACAGCCCAGCTAACGTTGACCGAGCAGCGGTTTATGACGTGGACCGTAACGAAAAGTTTGAAATGCCGCTCTTGGTCAACACTGGAACGGGCTCAGTCGTGGTGGCCAAGCTTCCTCTGCGACTGAACCACAAGGGCAAGGTAGACCGGGAGACGATCCACTTTGATTCAATCCACCCTATCTATGGTGGCGGTATCAAGCCATGCTTGTTCCATTGCTACGGGAGGCGCCCATGAGCCTAAGACGAAAGATAGCCCTCTGGCTGTGTCCTGAGCTGGGTGGGCCTGCGGTTGAGCCTATCCTTCCATTCCCGCATGCCCAGCACAAGGGTAGCGCTGAAGCATGGGCGAGTAACCTTGGGGCAATTGCTGACTTGTGTCGAGGGAGCGCCATCCATGCAGGCGAGCGCATCATCCCCTCGGCCGACAACAAGGCCCTGATCCAGAGCCTCAAGGCAAGCCAGCATGCGCACGATGAACTGTGGAAGGCTGAGGTTCTTGACCTGCTTCGGCTGCTGAACGCCACGCTCACCAGTGTCACAGAGGGCGGCAATGCCATGAAAGTGACCATCCTCAAGTAACCAATTACCGCAGGGCAGGCTCTCCGCACACGCGACCTACACACTTGGAGCCTAGCCCCTGCGACCCGATAGGAGAGAGCCATGACCGAACAGCAGTATCTGCATGAACGCAAGGTGTTGGCGGCTCGATTCGGCGCCTTCGTCCTGACAGCACGCCGATGGCTGTTCCGGCGCCCAGTGGGAACTATGCGCGCTGCTTGGGTCGTGATGTTCGACCGCGAGCTGTTGAGATACCAAGCTGTAGCGACAAGGCTAGCAACATGGGATTGAAGACACTCAAGCTCAGGCTACAGGCTCACACCAGTAGCAGACTGGCAACCCTCAAGACGCAGACTCCAGTCCAGAAGGCGCGCACTCGCGGCCGGGCATGGATGGAGATTCGCAAGCAAGTCTTCACCCGTGACCAAGGAGCCTGCGCAGTATGTGGCCGGGTCAGCCTCTCCAATGAGGTAGACCACGAGATTGCCTTGATGCACGGCGGAACTGACGACCTGTCGAACCTTCGGTTGCTGTGCCAGGAGCACCACAGGGAAAAGAGCGCCCAGGAGCTGCGCAAACCGAGATGGTAGCTCACCCATCAACCCAGAGATGATCGCGCCTCCTAGGCTGGTCTAGAGGGGAGGGGCGGGGTGAAAGTCCAAGGGGCGAAGGGCTGGAAACGCCCCGTTTCTCTCACGCGCAAAAAATGCCCCCTATTCAAAAGGAAATCAAATGGCTGGTGTCAAAGGACGCAGCGGCGGCGCTCGTCCGGGCGCTGGCCGGCCAAAGAAGGAGCGAGACCCAGAGGATGACCTGACGATTGCCACGAATGGCGATCAGTCGCCCCTGGAGTTCCTGCTGACGGTGATGAACGACAACGCGGTTGCCGACAAGCTCCGTCTGGAGGCTGCCAAGACGGCGGCCCAGTACTGCCACCCCAAGAAGGGGGAGAGCAGCGGCAAGAAGGAAGAAGCCGAAGCCCGTGCAAAAGCTGCTGGAGCAGGCAGATACGGCCGACGACAGGCGCCCAAGTTGGTGGCCGCTGGAGGTCAGAAGGTATAGGTAGGCTATGGAATGGACGACGAGCTGCACTGACTGGGAAGATCGCATCGTCCAACGCCAGAGCCTTATCACCTGCCCGCCCTTGTTCCCTCAGGTGGCAAACGATGCCTGGGAGATGTGCAGCGGGTTTGTGCTGACCGATGTGGCTGGCCAGCCGCTGCTGGGTGACGCCTCGCTCCCCTGGGTGCGTGACTTCATCAAGGCAGTGTTCGGCGCCGAGGATCCGGAGACAGGCCGGCGTCACATCAACGAATTCATGCTCATGGTGAGCAAGAAAAACGCGAAGTCCACGATTGCTGCGGCGATCATGCTCTGCGCGCTCCTGATGAACTGGCGGCAGTCAGCAGAGTTGCTGATTCTGTCGCCAACCAAGGAAATCGCGGACAACAGCTACAAGCCGATCCGCGACTTCATTAAAGCGGATGAGGAGTTGTCGGCCTTGCTCAAGGTGCAGGACTATTTCCGCACCATCACCCATTTGGAGACGGGCGCGACTCTCAAGGTGGTGGCGGCAGACTCCGATACGGTAAGCGGCAAGAAGGCGAGTTTCGTCTTTGTGGATGAATTGCACGAGTTTGGCAAGCAGGCCAAGGCCAGCAACATGCTGCTTGAGGCGACGGGCGGCCTTGCATCGCGCCCCGAGGGGTTTGTGATCTATGCAACCACCCAGTCAGCCGAGCCGCCTGCCGGCGTGTTCCTGACGAAATTGCGCTATGCACGGGATGTGCGGGATGGAAAGATCCAGGATCGAAAGTTCCTGCCGGTGATCTACGAGTTTCCCCAGGCGATGCTGGACAGCAAGGCCTATGAGGAGCTGGACAACGCCTACATCACCAACCCCAACTGGGGCGCATCGGTGGACATTGAGCGCATCACCCAGTTGCACAGCCAGGCCAAGGCCAGCGGTGAGAAGGAGTTCAAGGAGTTCCTTGCCAAGCACTTGAATGTGCAGATCGGCATGAATCTGAGCGCCGACCGCTGGGCCGGTGCTGATTTCTGGGCGCAGAACGCCGATAAAGCCGTCTCCCTGGACTTCATCTTGGAGAACTGCGAAGTAGTCACGGTCGGCATTGACGGCGGCGGTCTGGACGACTTGCTGGGCCTGACGGTCCTGGGTCGGATGTCGGACGGGAAGTGGTTCGCATGGAGCCATGCCTGGGCCCATCCCTCGGTCTTGGAGCGGCGCAAGGAAGTTGCCCCGCGCCTGCAGGACTTCGCCAGGGATGGTGACCTGACCATGGTCAAGCAGATCGGCGACGACCTGGAAGACGTAGTGCAAATCTGTGAGCAGGTCTACGAATCGGGGCTGCTGGACAAGATCGGCATAGACCCGGGCGGCATTGGCAGCATCTTGGACTCCCTGCAGGATACGGGTATACCCCACGACCAGATTGTGGGCGTAGCCCAGACCTGGCGCCTTTCCGCTGCCATCAAGACGGTTGAGCGCAAGCTGGCCGGCGGGGTGTTCGGCTTCGCCGAGTCGCCAATGATGAATTGGTGCGTAGGCAACGCCAAGATCGAAATCAAGGGCAGCAATGTCTACATCACAAAGCAGGCAGCGGGTACGGCAAAGATCGATCCGTTGATGAGCCTGTTCAACGCAGCCTATCTAATGGCTGAGAACCCGGTGGCAAAGGGCAAGTCTGTCTACGAGACACGCGGCCTGCGCTTTTTATAGGGCACGACTAAATGAAAATGTTTGACATGTTCCGGCGTAAGCCGGAGGCACAGTCGCGCCCGTCTGCTTCTGCATCGGGGGTGACGTTTACCGGATTGGATGACCCCGCATTTCTGGAGTACGTCCGGTCAGGGCAAAACGGTGTTGAGAACAAGATGCTTCGCAACACGGCAGCTTTGCGCTGCTTGACCCTGCTTTGCAATGGCCTGGGCATGCTTCCCTTGAGCCTCTACCGCGAGGGAAACGACAAGCAAAAGGCGACTGATCATCCTGCCCATAAGCTTGTTCGGGTCAAGCCCAACCCATACCAGACACCAATGGAGTTCAAGAGCCAGATGGAGCTCCTGCTGGAGACGGAGGGCAACGCCTATGCGCGCATCATCCGGTCCGGCAGCCGCCCCATTCACCTCATCCCCTTCGAGAAGGGGCGCGTAACCGGCAAGCTGGGGTCGGGTTGGCGGATGCAGTACCAATGCACGACCGAGAACGGCGGCCAGCTGACGCTGGATCAGGACGAGATCCTGCACATCCGGGACTTGTCGCTGGACGGAATCGAGGGGCTGTCACGCCGCAAACTGGCCTCAGAGGTCTTCGAGCTGGCGGCCGGCGCGCAACGTGCGGCCTCCAATGTGTTTCGCACGGGCGTTATGGCTGGTGGGGCCATTGAGGTGCCGAATGCGCTTTCTGAGCAGGCCTATCAGCGCATGAAGCAGTCGATGGACGAGGAATACAGCGGCGCCGAGAACGTCAACAAATGGATGATCACGGAGGAGGGGGCAACAGCAAAGCCATTCGCCTCCACTGCCCGAGATGGTCAGCAGATCGAGAACCGAAACCACCAGATTGAGGAAGTCGCCCGCCTTTATGGCGTGCCCCGGCCCCTCTTGATGATGGACGACACCAGTTGGGGCTCTGGCATTGAGCAACTGGGCATCTTCTTCGTGCAATACACGCTGGCCAGCCGTATGCAGGCCTGGGAAGAAGCCCTGGCGCGCTCGCTTTTGACCGATAGAGAGCGGGAAACCCTGTTCTTCAAGTTCAACGTGCGCGCTCTTCTGCGCGGCACCCTCAAAGATCAAGCCGACTACTTCGCCAAGGCCTTGGGCGCTGGCGGGCATCAGCCATGGCACAGCGCAGACGAAGTGCGGGAGCTGCTGGACTACCCAGCAACTGACCTGCCACATGCAACGCAGCTCGGACAGCCGTCTGGAAAGAAAGAAAGCAATGAGCCTACGAAAACTACCTGAGCTGAACGCTGGGGCGCGCGGTCGCATCCAGTCGTTTGTGTCGCCTAGTGCGATGTCCCGTTGGACGCCAGGCATCCAGGCGGCCGCTGGTGACTCCTCAGACAACACGATCAGTATTTTGGATGTGATCGGCGAGGACTGGTGGACCGGTGAGGGGGTTACCTCAAACCGGATCGCTGGAGCCCTACGCGCTATCGGTGAGCGTGATGTGGTCGTGAACGTGAATAGCCCAGGTGGTGACATGTTCGAGGGGGTGGCGATCTACAACCAGCTGCGTATGCATCCGGGCCGTGTCACGGTGAACATTCTGGGCATGGCCGCAAGCGCCGCCTCGGTGATCGCCATGGCTGGCGATGAGATCCGCATTGGTCGGCCATCGTTCCTGATGATCCACAACTGCTGGTGTCTCGCCGCCGGCAACCGTCACGACTTCGCCGCACTTAGCGAGCAGATGGCACCCTTTGATGCGGCCATGGCCGATGTCTATCAGGAGCGCACTGGTGTGGACCTCAAGCGCATCACATCACTGATGGACAAGGAAAGCTGGATCGGCGGCTCTGTTGCTGTCGCTGACGGCTGGGCGGACGCCTTGCTGGAGGATTCGGCGATCAAACAGGGTTCCGACACACAGGCTTCGGCGGTGCGCCGCATCGAAGCTGCGTTGCGCGCAAGCGGCATGCCTCGTAGCGAAGCACAGCGCGTCCTATCCGAATTCAAGTCCGGCCTGAGCGATTCGGCTGGCAATGGCGGCCTGAGTGACTCGGCAGCAAAACCAGTGGCAGCGGCCTCGCTGCAAAACCTACTCAACGCCATGAAAGGCTAAATATGACCGACATCAACAAGACCATTGAAGACCTGGGTCGCTCCTTTGAAGAGTTCAAGAGCACCCACACGCAAGAGCTGAACGCCCTGAAAGCTGGCAACAGCACCGCTGACTTCCAGGCCAAGCAGGACAAGATCAACGCCGACATCGACCGCCTGCAACAAGAAGTCGAAGATGCGCACACCAAGATCGCTGCAGCTCAAATGGGCGCAGGCGGCGGCAGCGGCCCGAAGGACAAGGAATACTCCGATGCCTTCTCTGCCCATATGAAGAAGGGCGACGTTCAGGCCGCTCTGAATAAGGGCGCTGACGCAGAAGGCGGCTACCTGACGCCTACCGAGTGGGATCGCACCATTACCGACAAGCTGGTATTGGTCTCGCCTATGCGTCAGATTTGCGGCGTGCAAACCACCAGCAAGAATGCCTACACCAAGCTGTTCAACATGGGCGGCACCGCCTCTGGCTGGGTTGGTGAGACTGCAGCTCGCCCTGAAACGGCAACTGGCACCTTGCAGCCAATGACCATCACGACTGGTGAAATCTACGCCAATCCGGCTGCTACCCAGCAGATTCTGGATGATGCGGAGATCAACCTGGAAGCGTGGCTGGCTGGTGAAGTTCAAACCGAATTCGCCAAGCAAGAAGGCCTGGCCTTCCTGTCTGGTGATGGTGTTAACAAGCCAAAGGGCCTGTTGACCTACGTCACTGGCGGCACCAATGCTACTGCTCACCCGTTTGGTGCAATCGCGCAGGTGAACTCTGGCGCCGCTGCGGCAATCACCACGGACGGCATCGTTGACATCGTCTACAGCCTGCCCAGCGCCTTTACTGGCAATGCGCGCTTCATCATGAACCGCAAGACGCAGGGCCTGGTGCGCAAGCTGAAGGACGGTCAGGGCAACTACATCTGGCAGCCCAGCTATGTCGCAGGCCAACCAGCAACTCTGGCTGGTTTTGCAGTGACTGAGGTGCCTGATATGCCTGATGTGGCCGCAAATGCCAATGCAGTGATGTTTGGCGACTTCAAGCAGGGCTATCTGATCGTTGATCGCATCGGTGTTCGCGTGCTGCGCGACCCCTACACCAAGAAGCCATACGTGCTGTTCTACACCACCAAGCGTGTGGGCGGCGCGGTGGTCAACCCCGAGTGCATGCGGTCGCTCAAGATCGCTGCCAGCGCCTAAGGCTAGACGCCCATGAAGTTCGCCAAGACCTTCAGGGGCGTGCCCAATGGGGAAATCTATCCTGTTGAGTACAGCCCCGGCGATGACTGCCCGCCTGAGCTTGAGCAAGCGGCCCAAGAGTGCGGTGTGCTGGACGATAAGCCCAGCAAAGCAAGACCAGAGAAAGCCAAGTAATGCCCATCCTAACCACCGAACAAGCAATTGCGCACTGCCGCGCTGACCCGGTGGCGGATGCGCAACTGCTGGAGTTGTACCTGGATGCAGCCCTCGACACGGCCCAAGACTATTTGCAGCGCAAGCTGTATGAGAGCAAGGAAGCCTTGGATGCTGCAGTGCTGGCCGACGAGGCTGGAGAGATGCCCATGGTGGCTTCATCTTCTGTCAAGGCGGCCATTTTGCTGATCTGCGGGCACCTGTTCGAGAACCGCGAGACGGTTGTGGTTGGCGCTTCGGCTGCCGTTAGCCTTCCCATGGGGGCCTACGACCTGCTGCGGCCCCACCGAAGGAGCTTTGGTGTATGAGAGCCGGTCAACTACGCAACCGCGTCGAGTTCCTCCGCAAGACCCGGGTCAAGGACGCCGCCGGCCAGACTCTTGACGAATGGGTGTCCGTGGTCACGACCTGGGGCGATTTTCGCTACCAGTCTGGCCTGGCAACCATCAAATCTGACGCGCAGGCCAGCATCGCTAAGGCATCGCTGCGGATTCGCTACCGGACAGACATCACCCCTGACATGGTGGTACAGCTGGACGGGCAGAAATTCGACATCGAGGCCGTTCTGCCGGACCGGGCCCAGCGCAAGTTCGTGGACCTGGTGCTGAAGGTGGCGCAATGAAGACCGAGATCCGCTTCGACACCGATGAACTCGCCAAGGAGCTGGAGAAGGCTGGAGATGAGATCGTAAAGCGCGCCGCGCCGACGGCTGCACTCTATGGGGCCAACGTGTTCTACCAAGCGTTGAAGGCAGAGGTCCCCCGGTCCATCAAAGGGCACTGGTTTTCTGTCCGTGGCAGCAAAAAGTACTGGTTTGAGCCGGGCAACCTGCTCAAGGCCATGTATGTGGGCTACGACAAGAAAGCCAGCAAGGACACGCTCAAGGTCTACAAGGTTGGCTGGGTCCACAAGAACGCGCCCTACGGCTACATGGTGGCGCGTGGCACGAAGCTGGAGACGGGCGGGGTGAATACCCCGGCGAATCCCTTCATGCGCCGCACATATCAGAAGGCCAGTGCAGAGGCGGTCCAGGCCAGCGCGGATCGCTTCATGGAAGTTGCAAAGGAGGTGCTGGATGGCCGTTGAAGATTCGCTCACAGCCCTCTTGGAGTCCATTCTCCCGGATGTCTTTCCCGACATGGCAGAAGAGCCGATGCCAGCAGAGTTCGTGGTCTATCAGTTCGTTCCTGGTGAAGTAGTGAAGACCATCGCTAACGACGCGCCCGAGTTGCGCAACTCCCAGGTTCAACTGACTGTGTGGACTAAAACGCGCCGACGATCAAACGCACTTATGCGCCAGATCGAAGACTTGTTGATCCAGACCGAGGTGTTCCAGGCGCGCCCAATGGCCTCAATGGAATCCGACTCTGACGCAGATCTAAAGCTGCGCGGCTCCCGCCAGGACTTCTCGATCTGGTGGAAGTGACCCCCTGAAACCAACCGAATGCCGCCGAAAGGCGGTTTTTTTGTGCCCGACGAGGGCGAAACCGACCCGCTATGCGATTGCGCAGGCGGGTTTTTTCATTTCCGAAAGGCCCAAAAATGGCTTATGAAGTATCGACCGGCACCCGGTTCGCAATCTCGACGGGGTTTGGCGCGCCAGTGTCCGTAACCTCCATCACCAACGCAGCACCTCCCGTGATCGCTGCGCCGGCCCACGGCCTGGTGGCAAAAGACCCCTTCCTGCTCAACACGGGCTGGGAGGACATGAACGACTCCATCTTGCGTGTGGGCTCGGCCACCACGGGTGCCATCACCCTGGAAGACGAAGACACCACCGATGTGATCCAGTTCCCTCCAGGCTCCAGCGCAGGCACGGTCCGCCCCATCACCGGCTGGACCGAGCTGCAGCAGGTCAGCGAAATCAGCCCTACCGGCGGTGAGCAGCAGTACGCGGAATTCAACCCGCTGTCGCAAAAGTACGGCATCAAGATCCCGACGACCCGCTCGGCAATGAGCTGGGAGCTGACCTTTGGCTGGGATCCCACCTTGCCAGGCTACAAGGCCGCTGTCTTGGCATCGCGTGCCAACCGCCTGGTGGCGATTCGCATGGCCCTGCCCAACGGTGGCTCGATCAGCTACGCCTACGGCTACATCAGCGTGCAGGAGACCCCTGTGGTGGCCTCCAACGCCGTGACCACCGGCAAGCTGACCCTGTCCATGCTGCGCCCCATCAAGACCTACAAGTAAAGGTCGCCACGCCCGCTTTGAATCCTCAAGGTGGGTTTTTCATGCCCGTCAGGTAGCTCCTGCACGGGCCTTTTTGTTTCAGAAGAAGGAAATCCATCATGGCGAAGTCTCTCGCATCGTTTGCTCCCGCTCCCACTTTCAAGGGCACCGCTGATGTGCCGGTCGCAGGTCGGGGCCCACAGCCCTTGACCCTGACGTTCCGCTTCCACGATACCGAAGCGATGAAAACTCTGTCTGCCGAGTTCACCGAACTGCAGGAGAAGTACAAAACCACCGTCGAATCTCCTCTGAGCGACGAGCAAGAGAAGGACATGCGCGCCGACCAGGCCAAGCTGGTGATGAAAATCGCCTCTGGCTGGGAGTTCACCGACGAATTCAACGTGGAGAACCTGACGCAGTTCTTTGTCACCCATGCGTTTGCCTTCGGCGCCATCGTGACTGGCTTCTTCCAGGCTCACTCGGGCGCCAAGGTAAAAAACTGATTGAGCTGGGCCGGGAGCTGTTTGGCGACCGGTCCAGTCCTCAACAACTGGTAGCCATGGGGTTCCCTGCCGAGATGATCCAGGAGAAAGAGCCCCTTGTCTGCTACCCCGACCACGAGCTCGCGTATCGATGCTTCATCGACAACTCCAGCCAGTGGCGCGCCGGCATGGGTGGTATCTACGCCCTTGACTACAACGTGATCTATAGCTGGCTGGATGCCGAGGGCATCAAACAGCGCGAGCGCAACCAAGTCTTGCGCGAGATCAGTCTGTTGGAACGCGGCGCCTTGGAGGTCATGCAAGAGCGCAGGGAGCAGCAAGAGCGATCCCGCAAGAAATAGCCCACCTCGGTGGGTTTTCTCATTTCTAAGGCTCGCTTCGGCGGGCCTTTTCTATTGGTGCTGCTATGGCTGATCTAACCAAGAATATCAATGTCGGCGTAGACGCCTCTGGGGTAAAAACCGGCCTCCAAGAGGCAACCAAGAGCATCAAGGACTTCGGCAAGACCGTCCAGGACGAGTCAAACAAGGGCGCCGGCGGTGTTGATCGCCTGGGCGAATCCGTCAAGAAGCTGGGCCCGACCACTGACTCCAGCATGAAGGTGTCTGAGCGCGCCTTCAAAGGCTGGTCCTCAGAGGTCACCCGCGCCGCAACCCAGATCCAGGCGGCCGGCGACAAGGTCAAGGAGTTTGAGCTCAAGGCCCAGCTCAAGGGCTTTACGCCCGATATGTACAAGCCTCAGATTGAGGCTTTGCGGGGTGTCATCGCGGAGCAGGATCGCCTGCGCGCCTCGAACGCAAATCTGGGCATGTCCGCTGCTGCTACGGCGGCGGCTCTGCGAAACGTTCCTGCCCAGTTCACCGACATCGTGGTGAGCTTGCAGGCTGGACAGGCTCCGCTGACTGTGCTGCTGCAACAGGGTGGCCAGTTGAAGGATATGTTCGGCGGCGCAGGAAATGCTGCCAAGGCGCTCGGCGGTTACGTCCTCTCACTGGTCAGCCCTTTCACTTTGTTGGCTGCTGGTGCGGCTGCGGTGGCCGCCGCTTATGCGATGGGTGCAAAAGAGAATGACGCATTTGTGCGTGCAATGGTGTTGTCGGGCAATGCAACCGGAACGACTCGCACCCAATTGAGGGAGTACGCCCGAGAAATTGACGGCGTGGTAGGTACGCAAGCCCAAGCTGCAGAAGGGTTGGCTGCGTTTGTGGCAGCCGGCGTGCAGGGTAGTAATAACCTGCGGCAGTTCACTCAAACCGCCATTGAATGGGAGAAGGCCACCGGTCAAGCTGTTGAGGACACTGCCAAGCAGTTTGCCGACCTCCAGAAGGACCCGCTAGCTGCCGTCGTCAAACTCAACGAGGGCATGAACTTCTTGACCTCGTCTGTCTACGATCAGATCAAATCCCTGGATGATCAAGGGCGAAGCGCGGAGGCAGCTCAGGTTGCAATGAATGCTCTTGATTCAGCGATGCGTGAGCGTGGGCAGAACATCAAGAACAACCTGGGCTATATCGAGCGCGGCTGGAATGGCATCAAAAACGCGGCTAAAGAGGCGTGGGACGCGATGTTAAATGTGGGCCGCGCTGCGACCCTAAATGACCGGCTGGGCGATGTCCGCAAGGAGCTGAACTCCCTGATGAACCAGCAAAGCTGGGGAGAAACGGGAGGCGGCGCAGCAACTGGCCGCGTGACCGCTGAAACCAAGAAGCGAATTCAGGAACGCATTGAAGCGTTGCGTGCTGAAGAATGGCAACTGGAAGCAACCTCTGCCGCCGAGCAGCTGAATGCCGTCGCAAAAGAGGCGTCAGCCAAGGCAACTCAGAACGCGGTTAGCTGGTCGCAGCTCTATGACAAGCACAAGGCGAAAGAGGTCCAGCGATCCGAAGAGTTGGCTCAAGCCAGCGAGAGATACAAAGAGCGCCTCAAAGACGCAACCCTCACGGAGAAGGAGCGTAATCGCATCAGCGAAGAATACGTTCAGATCCAGAGGGACATCGAGGACAAGTACGCCGACAAGAAGGGAGCGGGGCGCAGCAAGCAGATGAATGCTGAAAACCGTGAGATGGAGCGCCAGACGAAGCTCATTGGTGAGCTGGCAGGCTTGTCCTCTACCTTCTATAAGGACTGGGATTCACTCTCGATGGCCTTTAAATCTGGCGTCATCAAGAATGTTCAAGACCTAGAGAAGGAGCAGGCGAAGCTCTTAGCCAAGCAGCCGTTCATGATCGCACAGGCGAAGGAAGAGGCCGAGGCGTTGCGGGAGAAGCAAAAGGCTCTTGATGCTGAAAGGAGGGCGCAGGAAGCGATTACGAATGCGCGCCTGAGCGCTGCCAACGCAGTGTCTGGGAATGTTCAGAAACTGAAGGATGACATCGCGGCCGCTCGGATGGCCTATAGCCAGAATATCTCTTTGGCCCTGGCTCTTGAGATGGTCACATTGGCGCGGGCGGAGGAAACCCTTGCACTTGAGAAGCTGAAGGAAAACAACGAAGCCAATGTATTCATACTGGAGGCAGAGATCGAGAAGCGGAAAGAGCTGATCGGCCTTCTCGGGGAAAAAGAGACCTTTGACAATTTCACCCGATCAGCGGCGGACGCCACCAATGAAGCACGCCGGATGATGGACGATGTTGGGAACGCTCTGGCGAACTCGCTCATGGACGGAGGTAAGAGCGCTGCAGAGTACATCAAGGGTCTGCTGCGAGCTTTGTTCATCAAGCCTTTCGTGATGAATATCGTGGCCAGTGTGTTTGGCTTGTCCAGCGGTGCAGCAGCTGCTGGTGCGGCAGCCTCTGGCGGCGGCATGTTCAGCAACCTCAGCTCCGGCCTGAGCGGCGCGAATGCGCTTGGACTGCTGGGCACCTTTGGTGGTGGTATGTCCGCAGGCTTCGGCGGCCTGATGGGCTCACTGGGGCTGAGCACGACTGGCGCAACCTTCGGCGGCGCTATGTCTGCCGGCACCATTGCAATGGGCTCGGGCAACATCTTGGGCGGTCTGGGCACGTTCCTGGGCGCGCTGGGTCCCATCATCGGCGGCCTTGGCTTGCTGTTTGGCGGCGACATCTTTGGTTCGCTCTTTGGCCGCAAGCTCAAGGAGTCAGGCGTAGAAGGCACCTTCGGCGGAGACAGTGGCTTTGAGGGCCGGCTGTTCAAGTACTACAAGGGCGGTCTGTTCCGGTCGAACAAAACGACCTACGAAGAGCTGCCCGAGGAAATGCGCTCTGCGCTGGGCAACCAGTTTCTGGCAATGGATGAATCCATCCGCGCCATGGCTGGTGCTGTGGGCCTGGGTGGGGAGGCCTTGGACGGCTTCACAGCCAGGATCAAGGTCAACCTTAAAGGCCTGAGCGAGGAAGAGGCCACCAAGAAGCTGCAGGAGGAGTTCCAGAAGATCGCCGATCAGATGGGCGGCCTGGTGCTGACGACGGACGAGTACACCCGGGCCGGGGAAACCCAGCTTGAGGCGCTCACCCGCCTGTCTACCTCGATCACGCTGGCAAACGAGTGGTTCAAGGCCATCGGGGACACGCTCTACTCTGTGAGCCTCGCGGGTGCTGACATGGCATCGGAGTTGATGGATGCATTCGGCGGAGCAGACAAGTTCGCCGCAGCGACCAGCAACTACTACGACAAGTTCTACACGGATCAGGAGAAGGTTGCGAACCAAACGCGGCTCTTGAATGAGGCGCTGAAAAAGCTTGGCGTGGAATCGATGCCCACCAGCCGGGATGCGCTGCGGGAGTACATCAACGGGATTGACCTGTCCACCGAAGCGGGCCGCAAGCTGTACGCCGCGATGATCGGTTTGGCTGATTCGTTCGATGTGGTCTACACCTCTGCCGAGAACATCGCCGCCATGAAGGAAGACCTGAACGTGCAACTCTTGCGCGCCCAGGGCAAGGACGACGAGGCGACGAAGCTCGAACGTGCAAAGCAGTTGAAGGAACTTGAGAAATACAAGGACCCTGAGCTGGTGCGCATGCAGGTTGAGGTGTGGAATGCAGAGGACAAGGCCAAGAGCGACGCCGCAGCCAAGCAAGCTGCTGAGGACCTGGCCGCAGAGATGGCGGCAGCGCAAAAGGCCGCCAAAGACCTGGCCATGAAGAACCTGGAAGCCGCTGTCTCCCGTGAGAAGGAGTACTGGAACCAGTTCTCCGCAGACGCCAAGGACGCTCTAACCAAGGCATCGAGCTACTTCGACCTGGTGACCAATGCGGCTAAGTCGCTGCGGGATTCGATCGAGGATAGCGCAAGCTGGTCGGCTGCGGCCGGCATGGTGTACATCGAGCAGGCCTTGGACCGCGCCCGCAAGGGCGGGGGACTGTCGGACCTTGATGCCACCAAGTCGGCCATTGAAGCGGCTACCGGTGGCCTCGTCATGGACAACTACGCCACCCAGGCGGAACTTGACTATGACAAGAAGGTTCTGGCAGGCCAGCTGGACGAGCTTGGAGGCTATGCCGAGTTGGCGAAGTCGGATGCGCAAAAGCAAATCGACCTGGCCAATGCGCAGATCAAGCGCCTGGACGACACGCTCACGTTCTGGAAGGAATACGGCGAAGAGCAGGTAGATGCAACGATGAGCGTTACCGACGCTGTCAATGCACTCTACAAGCTGCTGGACCCCAAGGAACAAGAGCGTATCCGCAAGGAGGAAGCGGCCAAAGCTGGTGTGGGCGGTGGTTCTGCCCCAGGCTACACGCCCACGGGAGGTGGCAGTCTGGGCGGCACAGTCGCCGGATCGAACCGGGTCACGGTGGTGGGTCTCACGGCGGACGGGCGGGCCATCTTCAGCAATGGAGAGGTCGGTAAGTACGCAGCAGGTGAGCACGCCTACAACAGCACCGGGGCGATGGTCAGCAATGGCTACTCGCTGGCGGAGTTCGAGCGCTTCAAGACCAGTGGAGAGTTCGAGTGGGACCCGGCAACCGGACAGTGGCGTAAGCGGGCATCTTTTGCCATCGGCACGAACTACGTGCCGCGTGACATGACCGCGAACATCCACGAGGGCGAGCGGATCATCCCTGCGGCTGACAACCGGGCGCTGATGGCTGCATTGAACACCCAGGGGGGCGGCAATGCTGAGTTGGTGCAGGAGGTCAAGGCTTTGCGCGCCGAGCTTCAAGCCATCAACGCAAATACGGCGGCCGGCGCCGAATATGGTCGCCGCACCAGCAGCGACATCAGCCAGGTAACTGAGGGCGGTAACGCCATGCGCGTCGCCAACATGGCCTAAAAGGGAAATCTATGTACGTGTTAGTCCCCAAGCAGATTGGGGACAGCTCGATGCTGGCCGGGTCTATCCCCGCTGTCGATACGGCAGCCGGGGAGGTGGCCTGGACGGCAGGCGCAGCTGTCGCCAAAGATGCAGAGCGGGTTTACGGGCAGCGCGTATACAAATGCGCCGTTGTCCCGACCAACCTCAACATTCCACCGGACCAAGACCCCGTCAGCTGGAATGACATGCGCCCGTCCAACCGGTGGGCGCCCTTTGACTCCTATGTCCAGACGACCCAGGTCAACCGCAAGGGATCACTGACCTATGTCCTGAAAGTGCCGTTCATCACCGGTTTGGCACTGCATGGTTTGACGGGCAAGCGCCTGCAGATCACGGTGACCGATGGTGTGGGCGGGGTAAACCTGATCACACCTGTCGATACCGGTCTGAATCTTCCGCGCGTGGGCTGGTGGAACTACTTCTTCGGAGAGCGGACGGCCATCAAGTCCTTCCGCATCGAGAGCATCCCCAGCAAGTCGTCCACCGTCATCACGGTGACGGTGACGGCCGACCCGACACAGCCGGTGGGGATTGGCTGGATGTCGATCGGCACCTGGACGGCCTTTGGCATGACCAGCGTGGGGATGCCCTCGGGCACCCAGTACGGGGCCAACGCCGAGATCCAGAACTACAGCTATCGCAAGGACTTCGATGACGGCACGTTCCGTGTTGTGCCTCGCGGCTCAGCGGTGAATCTGTCCTTGCCCGTAATCATCGATGCGGAAGACGCCAACCGGCTGTTCTCGCTCATTGAACGGCTCAAGGACACGCCTGTCTCGGTCTATGCCAGCTCCATTGGCAAGTACCGCTATCTCGCAACGGTGGGCTTTATCAGCATCGGATGGCAGCCGCACACCACGGTCAGCACATCCATAACAGTGAATGTAAAGGGGGTTGTCTAATGCCAATCGTCGCAGTACCACCAATCCGGGACCTTGGCACCGTCCCGAACAACAACATGGACGAGGCCACGTTCAACGTGACCGCAGAAAACTTCACGACGCAGATGGCGCCGTGGGGTGGTGATGTGAAAGCAGTGGCTGAGTCGGCCAAGACCAACGCCGAGTATTCCAATCAGCGTGCAAACGACTCGAATACCTCCGCAGAGGCGGCAGCCGCTCGCCTTGTCGATGTGCAAACGGCAGCAAATGGCGCCTTTGCAGCAGCGAACTACAAAGGGGAGTGGAGCACGCTCACCGGCGCGCTGGCAGTGCCTGCCACGGTGACCCACCTGGGACGCCTGTGGTATCTCAAGTTGAACCTGGCCAACGTGACAACGCAGGCCCCGGCGCTCGGGTCCACCTACTGGGGTGAGGTGAGCCGCAATGATTTCACGGTGCTGCCTTGCCCCGCTGGGACTACGAATGCTGCGGATCGGGGTCTTTACCGAATGACAGCCGCCACCTCGGTGCTGCTGCTTCCTGCTGCGCCTTGGCATGGGATGGTTGTGGCGGCCGCGAATGTCTCTGGCACCTTGACGCCTGTGATCTCGCGCAATGGCAAGACCATTTGTGGCGATGCTGAGAACTTCACGATGAACGCCCTGGGCTTCCAGATCGTTCTGCAGTACGACTCTCTATCTGGTGACTGGGTGGGAGTGCCTGGTTTGACGGCATTTACTGCTGCACAGCCAGCTATTGGGACTTCCAATACTTGGACCGCTTCTCAAAACTTCACAGGTGGCCTAAATATGAATGGCAACCCAATTGTGGAGAGGGGTAGCAATGCGGACGGGGAATATACACGATATGCAGATGGCACCCAGGAATGCTGGAAAATCCAAACTGTAAATACCGCAATCGCCAACAGTGACGGCGGCGGTGTTCTCTACAGTCCTGTGGTTAATCTCGGATCTTTCGCCAGAGCGTTCTCGCCGCAGGCTCCGGCTGTAACTTTGACCGTCTCCGGCGGCGCTGGTGCTTTTATCACCAGCAGTTCTACATCTCAGACTACTACGAGTTGGGGAAGCTATTACCTCTCGTCTGGTGCGTCTCGCGCGGCAACCAACTACTACATTTCATGCTCTGCAAGTGGGCGTTGGTTCTAAATAGGGGGACACATGGCTAATGCAGCACAACTTATTAAATCCCCACTTGCAGCACCTTTTACAGGTGGGGTATGTGATCTTTCCAAAAGATCCTATTTCGCGGACACAGTGGCGGGTGCTATTACCTTCTCCTTTGTGAACAGGCCGGCGGACTGTGTCATATTTGAGGTGGAAATCAATCTGGTTTCTGGAACGATTGCCTGGCCCGCCAACGTGCGGTGGGTGGGTGGGATGGCCCCTCAGAACCTTCAAGCGGGCAAGATACACATCTTCCAATTCCGCCGGCCGCAGTCCACAGGGGCGGATCAATGGTTGGGCTCCTACTTGCCGAACTACTGATATGGCGTACCGACCACCACTCATTAAAGGCCCGGTGTACATCACCATTGCGGCCAGCGTCAGGAGCCCGGATATTCGGGCTCTTGCTATTTCTGCGGGTTGGGTTGGCTACGAGCAGCTGTACTGCACCGTGAATGCTGGTGTGGATGTGGCGACGCTCACGGTGTCAAACATCCCTGATTACCTACTGACCCTGGTCAATCGTGGCCGTATCGGAGGTATCTACAACAGCGGCACCGGCCTCGTCGCATCAATCAAATTCAATCTGGACAATGCGGGCGGCACGATCTTTGGCGGCGGCGGGCAGGGTGGACAGGGCCAGAATGTGAGCATTTTCCGGGGCACTGGATATGTTGCAACGGGAACAGGCGGGGCTGGAGGAGTCGGGGCGGGGTTCAATGGCGCAAATCCTCCTGTGATGCTCCCTGCCGGCAGTGGCAGCTCTGGCAGCTCTCAGACAGTTGGTGGCCCTAGCATCGGCGGAACAACTCAAGGCACTGCAACCGGTGGATCTGGCGGTACAGGCGGTGCTATTGGCATGACAGGCAGTAATGGCGGGCCAGCATCGACCAGCGGATCGTTTGAAAGCTCCAACTACTATGGGACCACGACCGGAGAACTCGCTGGGTACGCCATCGACGGCATTGCGAACGTGAACATTCTGGCCAGTGGTTCGATCCTTGGCCGCACACGATAAGGAGGGGGTATGTACTTCGACAGAGAAACAGGGGACTACCCGCTAAGCCCGTCTGACATCATCAGCCGGCATGCCAACAACATGTCTTTTCCCGTGCCTTTCGAGGCGCCAGAGCAATACGTTTTGGTCGCGCCGACTGACCAGCCAGAGTTCGACCCAGCAACGCACAAGGCAGTGGAGCTGCCCCCGCTGGAGACAGAGGAGGGCTACCTGCAGCAGTGGGACGTAGCGCCATTGGACGGCGACGAACTGGCCCAGCTGGAGGCAGAACGCCTGGCAGCCGAGCAGGCCGCCCGGGATGCTGCGCGGGTGACTGTGACCAAGCGCCAGGCGTTGCTCGCGCTGTTCGACCTGCGGGGCATCAAGAACGAGGACATTGAGGCGCAGATCAACCTGATCCCCGATGAGTTCGATCGCTACCGGGCCCTGGTGGACTGGCAGGGATCGGCGGCCATCGAGTCGGACAGTCCCACCGTTCTCAAGCTGGCTGCAGGCCTGAATCTGACCGAGGCGGATTTGGTGGAGCTGTTCGGCTACGCCGAGACCCTGTAGCCCTCGCCACAACACACAACACAACCCGCTTCGGCGGGTTTTTTACATTCAAGAGGCCGTTATGGGTGCAGAAATTAAGATGCCAGTGGCGAAAGCGGCAAGCGCGTTGAGTTTGGCGACTGCTGCTAAGGTGGACGCGGCCGACGCGTTAGCGAAGGTTGCAACAGCAAATGCAAGCTTCGAGACTTGGTTTTGGGTGAATTCCATCCCATGGGGGACCATCGCCTCAATCGTGGCGGCCGTCTATACGTGCCTGCTTATCTGCGAGTGGTTCTGGAAAAAGCTCTGGCGCCCGGCTTTCGAGCGCTGGGGTTGGGTGAAGCCGCGCAAGCGCTACATCATCACCCCGCAAGAGTTCAACGCGATGTCAGAAACGCAGAGGGCGGACCTGTCATGAGCAACAAGCAACGGGTCGCAGTGGCGGCCCTTACTGTTTCAGCTGCGGCGATCCTGAGCTTGTTCGGCGCCGAGGGATTCCGCTCAGCGCCCTACATCCCCACGCAGGGCGATGTGCCGACCATTGGCTATGGCTCCACGGTCTACGAAGACGGCACTCGCGTGACTCTGGCAGACCCGCCCATCAGCAAGGAAAGGGCCCTGCAGATCGTGCGCGACCACAAAAGCAAGGACGAAGCCATATTCCGGGCCAGCCTGCCAGGGGTGAAACTCACCCAGGGCGAATATGACCTGTACATGGACTTCACCTACCAGTTTGGCATCACCAACTGGCGGGCCAGTTCCATGCGCCGACACCTGCTCAGTGGCGAGTATCTGCAGGCCTGCAATGCTCTGCCTGCCTGGCGCAAGCAAGCGGGCCGAGATTGCTCGCTGCCGCAGAACTGGGGCCCCAAAGGCTGCAAAGGGGTGTGGACCCGACAGCTTGAGCGTCAGGCCAAGTGCCTCGGGGAGCAGTCATGACCTGGCAGATCAAACTCATCCTGGCGGCCATCATTGCCGCGCTGGCCTTCTCTGCCGGCTGGGTGGTCAAAGGCTGGCAGGCCAGCAAGACCATTGCCGAGCTGCGCGACGAACAGGCCCGGGGCACGGCCACCCGGGCCGAAGCCGCACGCACCGACGAAACCCAAACAGCGATCAAGGAAAACAAGCATGCCGAAGACACGATCTACAACGCCGACCGCCTGGCGAACCTCAAGACTGGCATTGATGTGGATGTGCGCGCTGAGCTTGCCCGTGCTGAGCGGCTGCACCGCGACACCGACAGCCGAAGTGCCACTTATCGCGCGCAAGCCCAGGCCGACGCCGCTGCCCGCAGCGATCTTGCAGATAAAGCGGCAGCCCTCGACCGACAGCTTGCACAAGGCCTCGGCGTGGTCGCAGAACTCGGAGGCCATCTTAGGCGACGTGATGCAGAAGTAGCTGCACTGTGCAGCCAGGTCAATACAGAGCGCCGGCTGAGCGGTGACGATAGCGACCAGGCCTGCAGCCAAAACTAGGCTTCTCGCCCTATGTTGGTCATCATTGCCCAAGACGAATCCCGGAGCATCTTGAGGAAGGAAAAATCCTCCTCAGACTTTGGATAAACAACACCGTACCGGGTCATCACTAGCCTCGGCTGAATCACCATAAAGGTGACACCAGATCCTGGCGATCGTTGTTCTTCTTCAATTGTCTGGTATGTGCCGTGAACGCCTGAGGTGGAAAACAGCACAAAATTGCGCTCGTCTGCCTCGCCGCTAGGAAACAGGGCTTGCAATGCTGGTAGTCCTAGTGCTTCATCGTGCAATCGCCACACGCAGTAACTGCCGTTGTCTGCTCCAGTGGATTTGGTCCAGAAGTTCATGCTTCGCTTTCAATGTCGGTAGTGAGGATGTTAATCGGGCTAGGCCTCATTCCATTTGGAAGTGCCGTTTGGTATAGATAAAAGCAGAGCCTCCCCGGCGCCACTACGGCACTGGGGAGGCTCTTTTTTCGTTTGTGGGCCCGCCGTCAAAACGGCACATCTTTGCTCAGCGAGTCCATGAAGTCGGTGGACGGTGTGGCAGTCTTGGGCGGCAAGTACTGCCCAGGGTTGGTGAGCACGCCGGTCGAAGTCTTACGGTATTGCTCCCACATCTCCTCGTCTGTCTCTGGCACCCATCTGTCAATGAGCGAGCTTTCTATGCAGATCGCTTCCGGGTGATCGTCTTTGATGTGGTCCTCAGTGCAGCGAAAGCGGGTGGTCTTCCACTTCCCCAAGTCCTGAATTTTCCAAAAGTAGTGCTTCTCAAGCTTCATGCTGACCTCCTAGGTGTACTGTGTATTTATACAGTATAGAGGCCGAAAAAGTGGTTGTTGCCAGGGAGTGCCTGAGTGAGGCCAGTGGGGTTTAGTGCGCGCCACGGCATCTCTGTAACAAGGGGCTTGCCCCCAGTTTAGAATGTCGGTTGCTATGTTTTTTATGGAACGCGAGTTCGTTTTTATGGAACGCCACGGTTTTTTGGGAACACGACCAGACAAAGAAAAAGCCGCTAAGTTGTTTAAACTTAACGGCTTTGAGTGTGGTGCCCGGGGCCGGAATCGAACCGGCACGCCTTGCGGCGGGGGATTTTGAGTCCCCTGCGTCTACCAATTTCACCACCCGGGCTGTGTTTGTATCGCAGCTCGCAATTATGGCACAAATAATGAGTTCCAAAAAATACCCAACGATTGAAGATGCGATCGGCAAGACGCCCCTGGTGGCCCTTCAGCGCATCGGTGCTGACTACAACGAGACCCATGGCAATGTGGTGCTGGGCAAGCTCGAGGGTAACAACCCGGCGGGCTCGGTCAAGGACCGGCCAGCGGTGTCGATGATCCAGCGTGCGCAGGAGCGGGGCGAGATCAAGCCCGGTGACACCTTGATCGAGGCCACCTCGGGCAACACCGGTATTGCATTGGCGATGGCCGCTGCCATCAAGGGCTACCGCATGGTGTTGATCATGCCCGAGGACCTGTCCATCGAGCGGGCACAGACGATGAAGGCCTATGGTGCGCAGTTGATCCTGACGCCCAAGAGCGGCGGCATGGAATATGCACGCGACTTGGCCGACAAGATGGTAGCCGAAGGCAAGGGCATTGTGCTCGACCAGTTCGCCAACCCGGACAATCCGCGCGCCCACTACGAGACGACTGGTCCCGAGATCTGGGAGCAGACGGGCGGCCAGATCACCCACTTTGTCAGCGCGATGGGCACGACCGGCACCATCACCGGTGTGTCGCGCTACTTGAAGGAAAAGAACCCCGCCGTGCGCATCATTGGCGCCCAGCCGACCGAGGGCTCGCGCATTCCGGGCATCCGCAAGTGGCCAGAAGAGTACCTGCCCAAGATCTATGACCCGAGTGCGGTCGACGAAATGATCTATGTGACCCAGAACGATGCCGAGGACATGGCCCGCAGCCTGGCCCGTGAAGAAGGCATCTTTGCCGGCATTTCTGCCGCAGGCGCCTGCCATGTCGCCCAGGAAATTGCGCGCCGCGAACGCAACGCTACCATTGTGTTTGTCGTCTGCGACCGGGGGGACCGCTATCTGTCCACCGGCGTGTTTCCCGCCTGAACGCGCAGGCCGGGCCCCTAGCGCCCGGCTGCTGGCATGAAAGCCTTATGCAATACGAAACGAAATTTTGCGTGAACTGCGCCACGGCGCTGCAATGGAAAGTGATGGCCGAGGACAGCGGCGATGTCAGCCGTCTGCGCTGCCCCGCTTGCGGCTGGACGCACTGGGGCAACCCCACCCCCGTGCTGGCCGCCGTTGTCGAGAACGACCAGGGCCAGGTGCTGCTGGCGCGCAATGCCATGTGGCAGCCCGGCATGTTTGGCCTGATCACTGGCTTCATGGAAGCCGGTGAATCGCCGGAGGCCGGCATTGCCCGCGAGGTGCTGGAAGAAACCGGCTTGCAGACCAAGGCCTTGCGCCTGATTGGCTGCTGGGAGTTTCTGCGCATGAACCAGGTGCTGATCGCCTACCATGTGCGCGTTGACGGCCGGCCCGAGGATGTGCGCCTGTCGCCCGAGTTGGTGGAATACCAGTGGAAGACCGCGCAGGACGTGCTGTGCTGGCCGTCCGGCACGGGCTATGCGATGGCCGAATGGGTCAAGAGCAAGGGCGAGCCGGTGCGTTTTGGCGCCTTCCGCCCCAACAATCCCAACCCGGATCCCGATCCCGCCAAATGGCCGGTGAACTACTGGGAAGAGGATGCCCGCTTTGTGGTGGCACCCCGCCTGGACTGAGTCTGGCGATCAACAACGAATGAGCACGATGGATATTGACCAGGAAGTGGACACGCGCGGGCTGAACTGCCCGCTGCCGATTTTGAAGGCCAAGAAAGCCTTGGCCACGATGCAGAGCGGGCAACTGCTCAAGGTGGTGGCGACCGATACCGGCTCGATCCGGGATTTCCAGGCCTTTGCCAAGCAGACCGGCAATGAGCTGGTGGAGCAGCAGACCGTGGGTGAGGAGTTCATCCATATCCTGCGCCGCCGCTAGCCTGGCGCTCGCGCATTCCCAAACAAAGGCCTGCATCAGCAGGTCTTTTTAGTGGGGGAGGTTACGCGCAGACTCAGATCTGCAGCTCTTTCAGGAAGGCTCGGAAATCATCGCCCACATCAGGGTGCTGCAGCGCCAACTCTACCGTCGCCTGCAGAAAACCTTCCTTGCTGCCGCAGTCATAGCGTTTGCCGCTGTAGCGGTAGGCGTACACCGTCTCGCTGTGCATCAGGCGCTCGATGGCGTCGGTCAGCTGAATCTCGCCACCCACTCCCTTGGGCTGGTTGCGGATCTCGTCGAAGATGCCGGGGGTGAGCACATAGCGGCCCGCCACACCCATGCGGGAGGGGGCTTTTTCCGGTGCGGGTTTTTCGACGATCTCGTCAATGCGCATCAGCGGGCCGCCTGCGGGCTCGCCCTTGACGATGCCGTAGCGCTTGGTGTGCTCCAGCGGCACCTCTTGCACGGCCAGCAGCGAGCGGCCTTGTTTGGAGAATGCCGCCGTCATCTGCGCCATCACGCCCGGGCCGCCTGGCGCGCCGGTCATCAGGTCATCGGCCAGCAGCACGGCAAAAGGCTCGTTGCCCACCAGCGGCTCGGCGCAGAGCACCGCATGGCCCAGGCCCAGCGAGCGGGGCTGGCGCACAAACAGGCAGTTCATGTCATCGGGGCTGACGCTGCGCACCAAGTCCAGCATGGCCTGCTTGCCGGCGTTTTCCAACTCGTTTTCCAGCTCATAGGCGGTGTCGAAGTGGTCCTCGATCGCGCGCTTGCTGCGGCCAGTGACAAAGATCATGTCCCGGATGCCGGCCTCGTAGGCCTCTTCCACCGCGTACTGGATCAGGGGCTTGTCCACGACGGGCAGCATTTCCTTGGGCGATGCCTTGGTGGCAGGCAAGAAGCGGGTGCCCAGGCCTGCGACTGGGAAAACGGCTTTGCGGACACGGGTCGGTGTAGTCATAAATACTTGGGTTTCAGGACTTGGATGTGACAAAGGCGCAGCTAGCTGCGCCTTTGTGTGCAGGGCCAAGGGGCATTATGTGCTGATTTTTGCACCGCCCCGGCCGTTTCAGCCCAGGCGCTGGAGCTGCTCTTGCAGCTTGCTCAGCGAAGCACCAAAGTCTGCCACGCGCTTTTTCTCCTGGTCCAGTACGGCAGCGGGTGCCTTGGCGCAGAAAGCCTCGTTGGACAGCTTGGCGTTGGCCTTGGTGATCTCGCCCTCAAGGCGCTTGATCTCCTTGCCCAGGCGCAGCTTCTCGGCTTCCACATCCACTTCGACAAACAGCGCCAGGCGGGCATCGCCCACCACCGATACCGGTGCGTGCTGGGCTTCAGCCGCCCAGGTGGCCTCGTCGTCAAACACCTTGACTTCGCTCAGCTTGGCCAGGTTCTTCAGCACATCGGCATTGGCGCGCAGGAAGGCAGCGCCATCGGCAGAGCCGGCCACCGTCAGCAGCGGCAGGCGTTGTGCTGGCGAGACAGCCATTTCACCGCGCAGCGCACGGCAGGCGTCCACCATCTGCTTGATGCGCTCCACATAGGCGATGGCCTCGTTGTCGATCTTCTCGGCCTGGGCTTGCGGATAGGCGGCAATCGCAATCGATGCACCTGCGCGGCCGGCCACCGGGGCAACCTTTTGCCACAGCGCTTCGGTCACGAACGGGATGATCGGGTGGGCCAGGCGCAGAATGGTTTCCAGGGTGCGGATCAGGGTGCGGCGGGTGCCGCGTTGCTGGGCTTCGTTGCCGGTCTGGATCTGCACTTTGGCGATCTCCAGGTACCAGTCGCAGTACTCGTTCCAGACAAAGTCATAGATGGTGTTGGCGACGTTGTCCAGGCGGAACTCGGCAAAGCCCTTGGCCACCTCGGCCTCGGCCTTTTGCAGCTGCGAGACGATCCAGCGGTCCGGCTGGCTGAACTGCAGGTAGTCGCCGGCGGCGCACTGGTCCTTGCTGTGCTCCAGCAGGCCGCAGTCATGGCCTTCGCAGTTCATCAGCACAAAGCGTGAGGCGTTCCACAGCTTGTTGCAGAAGTTGCGGTAGCCTTCGCAGCGCTTGCTGTCAAAGTTGATCGAGCGGCCCAGCGATGCCAGCGCAGCAAAGGTAAAGCGCAGCGCATCGGCGCCATAGGCGGGAATGCCTTCGGGGAATTCTTTTTGCGTGTTCTTGCGCACCTGCGGCGCGGTCTCCGGCTTGCGCAGGCCCACGGTGCGCTTGTCCAGCAGCGGCTCCAGTGCAATACCGTCAATCAGATCGACAGGGTCCAGCACATTGCCTTCGGACTTGGACATCTTCTTGCCCTGCGCATCGCGCACCAGGCCATGCATGTAGACATGCGTGAACGGGACGCGGCCGGTGAAGTGCGTGGTCATCATGATCATCCGGGCGACCCAGAAGAAGATGATGTCGTAGCCGGTCACCAGCACCGACGAGGGCAGGTACAGGTTGTAGTTGTCATCGGCGGCGTCTGTCTGGTCGGGCCAGCCCATCGTGCTGAACGGCACCATGGCCGAGGAGTACCAGGTGTCCAGCACATCGGCGTCGCGGCGCAGCACCTTGCCGGGCGCCTGTGCCTGCGCTTCGGCCTCGTTCTTGGCGACATAGATGTTGCCCTCTTCGTCATACCAAGCCGGAATCTGGTGGCCCCACCACAGCTGGCGCGAGATGCACCAGTCCTGGATGTTGTTCATCCACTGGTTGTAGGTGTTGACCCAGTTCTCGGGCACAAACTGCACCTGGCCCGAGGCCACGGCATCGATGGCCTTTTGTGCAATGCTCTTGCCTGTGGGGTCCTGGTCGCTGACCTTGCTCATCGCGATGAACCACTGGTCCGTCAGCATGGGCTCGATCACCTGGCCGGTACGGTCGCAGATGGGCACCATCAGCTTGTGCTTCTTGGTCTCGACCAGCAGGCCCTGGGCTTCGAGGTCGGCCACGATGGCCTTGCGCGCGACAAAGCGGTCCATGCCACGGTATTTTTCGGGCGCCTCATCGTTGATCTTGGCCTCCAGGGTCAGCACCACGATCATCGGCAGCTTGTGGCGCTGGCCCACCTGGTAGTCGTTCTGGTCATGCGCAGGCGTGACCTTGACCACGCCGGTACCGAACTCGCGGTCCACATAGTCGTCGGCAATGATCGGGATCTGGCGGCCCACCAGCGGCAGGGTCACGGTCTGGCCGATCAGGTGCTGGTAGCGCGTGTCTTCGGGGTGGACCATCACGGCCACGTCGCCCAGCATGGTCTCGGGGCGGGTGGTGGCCACCACCAACTGGCCTTCTCCATTGGTCAGCGGGTAGGCAATATGCCACAGCGAACCGTCTTTTTCCTGGTTTTCCACTTCGAGGTCGGACACCGCAGATTGCAGCACCGGGTCCCAGTTCACCAGGCGTTTGCCTCGGTAGATCAGGCCTTGCTGGTAGAGCTTGACGAAGGTATCGGTCACCACCTTGGAGAGCTTGTCGTCCATCGTGAAGTACTCGCGGCTCCAGTCCACGGTATCGCCCATGCGGCGCATCTGCGTGGTGATGGTGTTGCCCGACTGTTCCTTCCACTCCCAGACCTTGGCGACAAAGTTCTCGCGGCCCAGGTCATAGCGGCTTTGGCCGGCAGCCTGCAGCTGGCGCTCCACCACGATCTGCGTGGCGATACCGGCGTGGTCGGTGCCCGGAATCCAGGCCGTGTTGTAGCCCTTCATGCGGTGGTAGCGGGTCAGCGAATCCATGATCGTCTGGTTGAACGCATGGCCCATGTGCAAGGTGCCGGTCACATTGGGGGGCGGCAGCTGGATGGAGAAGTTCCGGTGTGCCGCGACCGATTCTGCATTGGGCGCACCGGTGCCGCGATAGCCGGCATTGCCATAGCCGCGCTTTTCCCATTCCGGGCCCCACTGGGCTTCGATGGCCGAAGGCTCAAAAGACTTGGACAGGCTATCGAGACCTGGTTGGGAAATCGGCTGGCTGTTGGTGTCGCTCATGGTGTGATCAATGGAAAACGGCACCACAGATCGAGATGCCGTTGGATAGCTTGGAATGAATAGGCTGATTTTAGCCCGCCTGCGGCCATGACCGGCCTGCGTGGGCTTGTGGTCCGATCGGCGGCGGGCTGTGCCCCTTGCAGATGGCCATAAAAAAAAACTGCCAGTGGCCGTTCTTCGGCGACTGGCAGCTACTGGAGCCTGGGGGCAGTCAGGGGCTCTTCTGTGGGTGAGCCCCATGCAGTTCAGGGTTGATTACTGCTTGACGGCTTCGATCTGCACGACCAGGCGCACGTTCTTGGCAGCGCCATAGTTCACGCCGTAGTCCAGTCCGAAGGCGGTGCGGTCAAAGGTGGTTTCGAAATCGCCACCGCAGACTTCGCGGTCCTGCAGCATCTTGTTGGGGTAGCAGTTGAACTTGCTGGCCTTGAAGGTCACGGGCTGGGTCTTGCCCAGCAGGGTCAGGTTGCCTTCGACGGAAGCGAGCTTGTCGCCATCAAACACAAACTTGGTGGACTGAAAGCGGGCCTTGGGGTGCTCGGCCACGTTGAAGATGTCCTTGCTCAGCAGGTGCTTGTCAAAAGCGGGCGTGCCCGAGTTGACCGAAGCGGTATCGATGCTGATATCGACCGAACCGGTCTTGCCAGCGCGGTCCAGGGTCAGGGTGCCTTCTTTTTTGTCGAAGCGTGCACGGTTGGTGCTGGCGCCGTTGTGGTCGATCTCGAAGGTGGCAAAGGTGTGCGTCGGGTCGATCGCGTAGGTGGCTGGAGCCGCGTGCACAGCACCGGCGAACAGGGAAGCAGCGGCCAGGGCCAACAGGGAAGTGCGCATCAGGTATCTCCTATAGGTTAGGGAACAGGGGGAACAAAAAGCGTAGATCGCGAAACGTGCTTACAGCTTGCCGACGCCGGTCAGCGCCAGCTTGAACTGCACCTGCACCTCGTCTGCCACCATCGAGGTGTCTTTCCAGTCGCCATCGCCAATGGCATAGTTCAGGCGCTTCAAAGGCAGCGTGCCGGCGGCTGTGGTGGTCGTGCCCGACTGGGTCAGGGTGACAGGCAGGCTGACCTTCTGGACGTTACCTTTGATCGTCAAGGTGCCATCGATCTGGTACTTGCCACCACCCAGTGCCTTGACGGCCGTGGAGTCAAAGGTGGCTTGCGGGAACTTGGCCACATTGAACCATTCGGCCTTGGGCAGTTCGGCATCGGTTTCCTTGACACCCATCGTGGCACTGCCGGTATCGACCGTGAAGTGGATCTTGCTGGCTTCTGGCTTGGCGGTGTCGAAGGCGATCTTGGCATCGAACTTTTGAAAGTGGCCCTTGATGGGCACGCCCATTTGCTTGGCTTCGAAGTTGACGGCGCTTTGCGCCGGCACCAGCGCTTGCTGGGCCATCACGGGGGCGGCAAAGGCAGCTGCAGTCAGGGCGGCAGCGAACAGGGCGGTTGGGGAGAGCTTGGACATCAGATCAGACTCCATAAAAAAATGTGATGATTCAAGAAGCGCGGCCCGGCAGCATGCGGGACAGCAGCCCATCGCGGTCGATCAGCTGGTGCTTGAGCAGGGCTGCCACATGCATGACCACCAAGGCCGCCAGCGCGTAGGCCAGGTAAGCATGCCAGGGCTTGAGGGATTCGGCCAACGCTGGGCTAGGGCTCACCAGATCAGGCAGGGGCATCATGCCAAACAGCACGATAGGAAATCCTGCTGCCGAGCTGTAGATCCAGCCGACCAGCGGCACAGCAAAGAACAGCGCATACATCAGGTGGTGCACGCCATGGTGGGCCACATGCTGCCAGGCGGGCATCGCGCGGGCGGTGGCTTCGGGCAATGCGGGAGGGCGGTGGGTGAAGCGCCACAGGATACGCACGGCCGACAAAATCAGGATCGTCATGCCGGCCCATTTGTGCCAGTTGAAGTACTTCAGCTTGGTGGGGGAGAAAGGCAGGCTGGTCATGAACAGGCCGAAGGCAAATATGCCAATCAAAGCGAGGGCCAGAATCCAGTGAAGCGCGATTGCTGTGCCGGTATAGCGGGAGTTATTGGTCGTGGTAGCCATAAAAAACGCTGCAGCGAGGAATGCAGCGGAATTGTTTGAAGCGAGTGTAGGAGCGGATCAACCGGTAGAAGTTCAGCCCAATTGATGGCGAGGTTCAAATTAATTGAATTGATCGATGCTGGCCTGGCTGGTTCCAGAACCAATGCTCATAAGCATATGCCGAGCAGGCAGAAATTGGCGCTGTACAAGGGCGCGCTAACAACAGAGATGGAGCGCGACTTTGTATCGCCTTGTATGTCGGCCGCCTTCAGCGCAGCCAGGGCCTGCGCCTCAGGCTTGCTCGCCAGCCAGCGCGGCCTGCTTCCAGGCCTGGGCGGCCGCAGCGGCATCGCCCCGGTATTCCGCCTGCCGGGCCAGGTGCTGCCAGGCACGGCGCCGCAGTGATTCCTCCTGAAGCGAAGGGGCAGCCTGCTGCAACCACTGCTGGGCCTTGCCCCAGAGCTGGCGCTGCAGGCAGGCGCATCCGGCCAAGTACTGCAGGTAGGGGTCATGGGGACGGCGCTGCTGGGCGGTTTCAATGCGGGCCAGCCAAGTGGCATCAAGCGCCCCCATGCTGTCTTCGAGCACACGCACCAGGCGCTCGGCCTGCAGGCTGGGCAGGCTGTTGTTGCCCGTTGTATAGCGCTCCCAAGCGGGCAGCAGCCATTCGCGCATCTGCTGCGGGTTGCCGCCCAGTTGCTGCAGCCGGCGCGCGGCATGGATGCCGACTTCGGGCAGGTTGCGCTCGTTTGCATCCAGGTTGCGCCAGGCCTGCATCAGCTGCTCGGGGTCATGGGCGTCGTTGATCAGCTCGGTCGCCAGGCCCTTGATGATGCTCTGCGCCGCCGCAGCTGAAAACGCACGGTGCTTGGCCAGCAGCCGGGCCGTATCCAGCGCGGTCAGGGCCTGGCGCAGCTGGCGCGCAGCCTTGAGCTTGAGGCGCAGCGCCAGGGTGCGGCGTGCGGCGCCCTGGGGCAGGCGTGCCAGTTGCTCGATCGCGCTGTGGGCATTGTGGTCATCCAGCGCCCACTGCGCGGCGCGCAGCTGGGTGCCTTCGGCCAGCTCGGGCAGGTTCTTGGCCTGGGGGGCGGTGGCTTCCTGCATCGCCAGTTCCCAGTGCTGGTCGCGCTGGGCCTGGTCCTGCAGCGCGTGCGAGCTCTCGGCCGCCAGCACATGGCCCAGCACGCGCAGCGGCAAGCCGTTGGGGATGGCGGCGCCACTGTCCTGCAAGGCCTGCTCTTGCGCCAGGGCTGACAGCGCAGCCTTGCGGGCGCGCACAAAGCGGCCGGCCTGCAGCTGGGTCACGGCATCCAGCGCTGCGCCATGCATGGCGCGCTCTTTTTGCTGAATGCGCCAGCGCTTGGCCTGGCGCGGCAGCTCGAACATGGCGCTGACGCCGCGCAGTGCGCCGTAAACCAGCACAAAGGCCAGCAGCAGCAGCACGACGACCATGTTCAGCGAGAAATCGATGCGGTAGGGCGGCCAGTGCAGGGTGACGCTGCCCTGGTTGCTGCCGGCAAACAGGGCGGCGGCCACGGCCACGGCAAACAGACCGATCAACCAAAGTGCGGCTCTCATGGCTTAGCGTCCTGCGGCCGCAGTGGCCAGTGCGGCCAGCGTGTCATTGGCGCGTGGCACTTCCACATCCTGCATGGCCTGCTGCAGTTGGTTAAGCTGCTGCGCGGCTTGCTGGCCACGGCGCGAGGAGATATCGAAATACTTGTGCACGGCATCGGCCGCAGCAGCCAGGTCATTGCGCGAGGCGTTCATTTGGCGGCCCAGCAAGGCCATGCGTGCGTTCAGGATGCGCAGCTTGAGGTTCTCACGCACAAAAAACGCCTGCGTGGGCGAGAGCAGTACCGCATCGGGGTAGTCGATGCGGCGCACGCGCACCAGGCTGCGGGCTTCTTCGTGTACCACGCCCCAGGCGGTGCTCAGCGCAGACAGCCACCAGCTCGGGGTTGCACTGTCGTCTGCAGCGGCATTCGCACTGGCTGCTGCGCCTGAAGGTGCAGCCGATGCGTTGCCCCGGTTGCGGGCGGGCGCCGTGCGGCGGGCGTTTTTGTCGAGCACGTCGTTTTGCAGCGGCAGATCATCGATCTGGCGCAGCAGGTCATCCATGCGGGCCAGCAGGCCGGCGGTGTCCAGCGATTTGCTGGCGGAAATGCGGTCCAGATCACGGGCAATGGCGCGTTGCAGCGGGGCCAGGCGCGGCTGGGCCGACACGGTCACGCGCTGCTGTGCAATCTTGAGGGCGCTGACGAGCGGGTCGGGGCTGCCGCTCAACTGGCTTTGCTGCATCGCAAAGCGCACGGCGCTTTCGATGTCACCGACCATGGTGTCATCGCGGTTGCGCGACAGGCTTTGTACCAGCTCTTCCAGCTGGCCGCGCTGCAGGGCTACTTCGCCGACGCGTGCTTCCATCACCGACATGCGCGAGGCCGTGTCGCGCGATACATCTTCGGCCTGGCGGGCCAGGGTTCGGGCCTCTACTGCCTGGCTGCGCGAGTCAGCGCTTTGAAGGGCCAGCTGCTGCTGGATGTTGTTGAGGCGCTGCCATAGCATGGCTGCGCTGATGATCGCGATGGTGGCGGCAATGCCCAAGGTCACGGACGTCCAGACCCAGGCTTGCGGCATGCGGCTGCCGGCAGGGTGGACCTGGCTGGAAGCGGTGGCCGGGTGTGGGGGCGTGGGGTTCGGTGCTTGCTCTGGCAGCGTCATAGCGCAGATTCTAACGACGCCACCACGTCTTCCAGGGCAGGCCGGCACTGCAGAATGTGGACAAATCCTGCCGCGCGGGTCGCCTGGGCGATGCGTGCATGGGTGCTGAGCGCCCGGGCAGGCGCCAATGCGCTGGCACTGAATGTGTTGCTTAAATGCATCACCGCCTCGGAGCTGCTGAACAGCCAGATGCTGCCATCCGCCAGCGCTTGCTCTGCCAATGCCAGTTGCGCTGGCGTCCAGGCGGGCGCGCGGCGCTCGTACACACCGACAAAATCCACGCCCACACCGGCCGCTTGCAACTGGCGGGCCAGCCATTCGCGGCCCGAGCCGGTCACCAGCTGGTCAATCGCACTGCCGGCACTGGCGCCGCGCACCACCAGCACGCGCTGGCCCGATGCTGCCATGGCGGCGGCCTGCGGGCCGACCTCGGTCCACAGCGATTCAGAGTCGAACTGCGGTGCATCGGTGGCGGGCTGGTCGATCAAATCGCTGGGCACACCCAGTGCCTGGGCAGCCCGCGCGGTGCCGGGGCCGGGGCACCACAGCCGGGTGTGGGGCGCCTCGCGTGCTTGCTGGGCCAACGCCTGCACCAGAGCCGGGTCCAGAAAAAAGCGTGCCGCATTGGTGCTGACCAGCATCAGCGCACCATAGCGCTGCCAGTGCTGGCGCGCCTGCATGCTGGCTGCTTGATGAGCGGGGCTGTCGGCAGCGGCGATCTCGATCAGCGGCAGGGCATCGGCCCGCAGGCCCCGCTGGCGCAACTGGGCCACCCAGTCGTCCGCTTCGGGCTGGGGGCGGGTGATGATGATGCGGTGCGGAGGCTGGGCCATGGCAGTGCTGGCGGGCAGATCAGCGGCGTACCTGGGCGCCCGCTTGCTGCAGCAGCGCTGCCACCTGCTGGCCCAGCGCATCGCCGCTGGCCAGGTCGGTGACGGCCGCGCTGGCCTGAGCAGATACCAGGGGGGCGTTGGGATTGGCTTCGTCGCCCCAGGCGGCGCGCAGCCAGAGCTGGCCGTCCTTCCATTCGCCATGGGTTGCCAGCGGCATGGAGCAGCTGCCGCCCATGCAGCGGCTGACGGCCCGCTCGGCCGTCACCGTCTGCCAGGTGCGCTGATCGGCCAGGCCGGCAAACAGGTCCAGCAGGTCCTGGCGGTCGCTGCGCACTTCAATGCCCAGTGCGCCCTGGCCGGCAGCGGGCAGCATGGTGTCGGTGTCGAAGGCATGGCGGATGCGTGCATCCAGCGCCAGGCGCTTGAGGCCCGCAGCGGCCAGCACGATGCCGTCGTACTGGCCTTCGTCCAGCTTGCGCAAGCGGGTGTTGACATTGCCGCGCAGCGGTTGGATATCGAGGTCGGGCCGCAAGGCACGCAGAAGCACCTGGCGGCGCAGGCTGGAAGTGCCGACCACGGCGCCCTGGGGCAGATCCTGCAGGCTGGCGTAGTGGTTGGAGACCCAGGCATCGCGCGGGTCTTCGCGTTCGAACACGGCCGCCAGCGCAAAACCCGGTGGCAGCTCCATCGGCACATCCTTGAGCGAATGTACAGCCAGGTCGGCACGGCCGGTTTCCAGCGCGGTTTCCAGCTCTTTGACGAACAGGCCCTTGCCGCCCACCTTGGACAGGGTGCGGTCCAGAATCTGGTCGCCCAAGGTGGTCATTCCCAGCAGGCTCACCTGGTGGCCCAGGCGCTGCAGGATATGTTGCACATGTTCAGCCTGCCACAGGGCAAGCTGGCTTTCGCGCGTGGCGATGGTCAGGGACAAGGAGCTCATGGGATGGGGCGCCACGCCAGGCCCGGTCTCCTCTTTATCGGCGGCCGGACACCTTACGTGGTCAACAAGCGGTTCACAACAGGCGGCTGATGCTAGCATGTGCAGCGCCGCTCTTTGGCGCAGTGCGACTTTGGGCGGCGTGGATCTTTCAGCACCTTTGCTTCTTCGCCCATGACCACTGCCAGCAAAAAAGACACTTCTGCAGTCGCCAAGCCCCCGGCGCGCAAAACCAAGGCGAGCAGCGCTGCCGCCACCCAGGCCGTGACGCGCCGTGCGGACAAGGACCAGCCCTTGATGGATGACATCCGGCTTCTGGGCCGGATTCTGGGCGATGTGATTCGCGAGCAGGAAGGCCAGGCCGCCTTTGACCTGATCGAGCAGGTGCGCCAGCTGTCGGTCGCCTACCGCCGCAATGACGACCAGGACGCAGAGAAATCGCTCAAGTCCTTGCTCAAGGGCCTGTCGGGCGACCAGACGGTCAGCGTGATCCGCGCCTTCACCTATTTCTCGCACCTGGCCAACCTGGCCGAAGACCGCCACCATATCCGCCGCCGCGAGATCCATGAGCGCGCTGGCAACACGCAAGAGGGCAGCATCGAGGTGGCCCTGGCGCGCCTGCGCTGGGCTGGCATCCCCGTCAAGGCGGTGTCGCAGACCCTGGCGCACAGCCTGATCTCGCCGGTGCTCACTGCCCACCCGACCGAGGTGCAGCGCAAGAGCATTCTGGATGCCGAGCGTGCGATTGCCGCCTTGCTGGTGGCGCGCGACGATATCGCCCAGCGCGCCCAGCTGTTCAACAGCAGCAAGGACACCCTGACCCCGCGCCAGCTGGCGGACAACGAGCTGCAGCTGAGCGCCCAGGTCACCCAGCTGTGGCAGACGCGGCTGCTGCGCTACTCCAAGCTGACGGTCGAGGACGAGATCGACAATGCGCTGAGCTACTACCAGGCCACCTTCCTGACCGAGATTCCCAAGCTCTACGCCGCGCTGGAGCGCGAGCTGGGCGAGCGCGACCTGGCCACCTTCTTGCGCATGGGCCAGTGGATTGGTGGTGACCGCGATGGCAACCCCAATGTCACCGCCAAGAGCCTGCAGGAAGCCTTGCGCCGCCAGTCCGACCTGGTGCTGCGCCACTACCTGACCGAGGTGCACTATCTGGGCGGTGAGCTGTCCATGTCCCAGCGCCTGGCTGGCAATACCGCTGCCTTGCAGGCGCTGGCCGCGCGCTCACCCGATACCAGCCAGCACCGCGAGGACGAGCCCTACCGCCGCGCGCTGATTGGCGTTTATGCGCGCCTGGCCGCGACCTTGAAGAACCTCAGCGGTGGTGAAGCCGCCCGCCATGCGGTGGCGCCGCAAAACCCCTACGCGACGAGCGAGGAGTTTCTGGCCGACCTGCGCGTCATCGAAGACTCCCTGCGCGACCACCATGGCCGCGCGCTGGCCGAGCAGCGCCTGTCGCCGCTGATCCGTGCGGTGCAGGTGTTTGGCTTTCACCTGGCCACGGTTGACCTGCGCCAAAGCTCGGACCAGCACGAGGCGGTGATCGCCGAACTGCTAGCCACTGCGGGCCTGCAGGCCGACTACAGCCAGCTGAACGAGGCCGCCAAGCGCGAGCTGCTGCTGCAGTTGCTGAGCGATGCCCGCCCGTTGCGCGTGGTGGGTGCCAGCTACAGCGAGCGCTGCCAGAGCGAGATGGCGATTTTCGAGCGGGCGCGCCTGTCGGTGCAGCTCTACGGCCAGGATGCCATCCGCCACTACATCATCAGCCACACCGAATCGGTCAGTGACCTGCTGGAAGTGCTGCTGCTGCAAAAGGAAGTGGGCCTGCTGAGCGGCCGCATCAACGATGGCCAATCGCGCGCAACCCTGATCGTGAGCCCGCTGTTCGAGACCATCGACGACCTGCGCCATGCGGCCACCATCATGCGCGAGTACTATGCACTGCCCCATATCGCCGCGCTGATCCAGCGCAGCGGCGCCGAGCAGGACATCATGCTGGGCTACAGCGACAGCAACAAGGATGGTGGCATCTTCACCAGCAACTGGGAGCTGTACCAGGCTGAGCTGGCGCTGGTGGCGCTGTTTGATGAACTGAGCCAACCCAACCCCGTGCAGTTGCGTCTGTTCCATGGCCGGGGCGGTACCGTGGGGCGTGGCGGCGGCCCCAGCTACCAGGCGATCCTGGCCCAGCCGCCGGGCACCGTGCGTGGTCAAATCCGCCTGACCGAGCAGGGCGAGGTGATTGCCTCCAAGTACGCCAACCCCGAGATCGGCCGGCGCAACCTGGAGACTCTGGTTGCCGCCACCTTGGAAGCCACCTTGCTGCAGCCCACCAAGCCCGCGAGCCAGGCGTTTCTGGATGCCGCCGCTGACCTGTCGGCCGCCAGCATGGCCGCCTACCGCGATCTGGTCTACGGCACCAAGGGCTTTGAGAGCTATTTCTTCAGCTCCACGCCGATCCGCGAGATTGCCGAGCTCAATATCGGCTCGCGCCCCGCATCGCGCAAGGCCAGCCAGCGCATCGAGGATTTGCGCGCCATCCCCTGGGGCTTCAGCTGGGGCCAGTGCCGCCTGACCTTGCCGGGCTGGTATGGCTTTGGCTCGGCCGTGCAGGCCTTTGTCAGCCAGGAGGGCAAGACCGCCAAGCTGCAGTGGGCCTTGCTGCAGAAGATGTACCGCCAGTGGCCGTTTTTCCGCACCCTGCTGTCCAATATGGACATGGTGCTGGCCAAGAGCGATATGGCGCTGGCGCTGCGCTACAGCGAGCTGGTGGCAGACACGCGCTTGCGCAAGCGCGTTTTCCAGGCCATCGAGGCCGAATGGAAGAGCACTGCCGAGGCGCTGGCCCTGATCACCGGCGAGGCCAACCGCCTGGCCAACAATCCGGCGCTGGAGCGCTCCATCCGCCACCGCTTTCCCTACATCGATCCTTTGCACCATCTGCAGGTGGAGCTGATCCGCCGCTGGCGCAATGGCGAGGACAATGAACGGGTGAAGACCGGTATCCATATCTCCATCAACGGCATTGCTGCTGCGCTGCGCAATACCGGTTGAGGTGATCTGCATGCGGACTGGGCTCCCTGCCATGGGCAAGGACCTGCCCCAGCGATGAGGCCCTGGCGCCAAGCCGGGGCCTTTGTTATTTTTACAGGGTAGCTGGCTTGTCTGCCTTTAAGGCACCGTTGCCCAACAAAAAGGAATTGTGATGAATGCCTATGTCTACCTCGGCGGCGCCATTGCGCTGGAAGTGATGGCCACCACCGCGATGAAGTCCTCCGAGGGCTTTACCCGCCTGGTGCCCAGCCTGATTTGCGGCATTGGCTATGTGCTGTCGTTCTACCTGCTGGCGCAGACCTTGAAGACCGTGCCCACCGGCATTGCCTATGCGATCTGGTCGGGCGTGGGGATTGTGGCGATCTCGCTGATCGCCTGGGCATTGCATGGGCAAAAGCTCGATGCCGGGGCGATGGCGGGCATGGGCTTGATCATTGCCGGGGTGCTGGTGATCAATCTGTTCTCGAAGTCAGCAGGGCATTGATGCTTGTTGTCCACAGACGCGCTGACCGCAACTATTGACACAGAAACGCCATTAGCGATTTCTAAAATAAATCTTAGAATGCTTGGTTTTGTATCGATAGCACTGAAGGGGTACCGGCATGGGGTGGATGGCAAAAATGGGGGTGGCCAGTCTGGTCAGCTGGGGCGCGATGGCGGGCTTGGTTGCTGCGGCAGGTTTGCCGAGCCAGACGGATCAGGTCTTCAAGGTGCCGGCGCTGGAGCAGCCAGCGGGCGTGCCGCAGGAGTTTGTGCGCACCAAGAGCATGGAAGCCGGTCTCGCCATCCAGCCTCTCGCCATTGATCTGGGTGAATGGGCGGGCCTGAAGTCCAGCCCCGAACTGCCTGTGCAGATCATTGGTGCATCGCGCGCCGTGCAGCAAGCCCAGTCCACCGCGCAAACAGCGCAACTGCTGCAATGGGTCACATCGGCCAACGGCGGCGCCGTGGCGGCCTTGAGTGTGCGCTCAGGCGGCGCCCAGGGCATGCGTTTGGGCCTGGTGGTGGACCAGATGCCTGGCAGCGCCATGCTGCGCCTCTATACCGACCACCAGCCTGCTGCGGTGTTCGAGATTTCCGGCCAGCGCGTCATGCAAATCCTGCAGGCCAACCTGGATGCCGGCGATAAAAGTGAAGCGGGCCGCACCTGGTGGACGCCGAGCAGCTCGGGCGAGCAGGTGACTCTAGAGATCGAACTGCCCCCAGGCACCAAGCCGGAGCAGCTCAAGGTCTCGCTGCCGCAGATCATGCACATCTACGAGAACCTGTCGCTGCCGCTGGGCACGGAGGAGACGGATGCGACTCAAGAGGATGCCAAGTCCCTGCCACTGGGCAATCCGGTAGATTGCCACCTGGATGTGAACTGCTATCCCCAGCTGCAGCTGGAGCGCAAGGGCGTGGCCCGCATGGCCTATGTGACCGAGCGCCTGGCCGATGGCAGCTACTACTACGGCCTGTGCACCGGCAGCCTGCTCAATGACGCCCAGAGCTCGAGAACGCCATATTTCCTGACAGCCGCGCACTGCATGTCCACCCAGACCCTGGCCTCGGCGCTGGAGACTGACTGGTTCTATACCTCCACCCGCTGCTCCAGCAACAGCCTCTCCCCAAGCAGTGTGAACCTGCGCAATGGGGCCCAGCTGCTCTACAGCAGCGCCAACCCGGATGTCACCCTGCTCAAGCTCCATGACACACCGCCGGCTGGCGCCGTGTTCCTGGGCTGGGACAGCAGCATCGTGCCGAACAACACGCCCGTGGTCGGTGTGCACCACCCCGATGGCGGCTTGCAGAAAATCAGCATGGGTGTGATGTCGTCGCGCTTTGACTGCCACCTCGATGGCAAAAGTGTGTTCTGCACCTCTGCGCCCAATTCTGGCAACTACTACTATGTGCCCTGGTCCATGGGCCTGACCCAGCAGGGCAGCAGCGGCTCGCCGCTGTTCAACAACGGCGCCGTGACCGGTGTCTTGACCGGGGCCTCGGAGGCCAGCTGCCGTGCCAATGGTGCCGGTGCCTACAGCTTCTACCCCAGTCTGAACAGCGTGATGCCCGCATTGCGCAAGTGGTTGGTGGATGCAGGAGCTGGCGCGACCACCCCTCCCGCATCGGGCCGCATTCCGGTTTACCGCTTCTACAACACGCAAAATGGCACGCACTTCTTCACTGCCAACGCGCAGGAGCGTGACGCCTTGATCCAAGGTGCCCCGAGCTTCCAGTATGAAAATATTGGCTTCTATGCGTCCACGCAGACGGCTGCAGCGCCACAGGCGGTCTACCGCTTCTACAACACCCTCTCGGGCTCGCACTTCTATACCATCAACGCCGACGAGCGGGCGTTTGTGATCGCGAACTATCCGCAGTTCAATGCAGAAGGGGATGCCTGGTATGCGCGCCAGGCTGCGGGAGAGGGATCGGTGCCCATGTACCGTTTCAACAATACCCTCACCGGAGCGCACTTCTACACCACCAATAGCGCAGAGCGTGATTTTGTGGAGCGGACTTATCCTCAGTTCAGGTTCGAGGGCGTGGCCTACTACGTCTGGGGCAGCCAGTAAGGCGGCACCGACCGCGCCTGTCCGCCGGCTGGAGGGTGGTCAGGCCCGGGAATCAGCAGCGATTCATCAGCCTCGTTCGACGGGGCGCGATGGGTCGCTGCACCATTCGCTCCAGCTACCGGCGAACAGCGCCGTCGGTGCGTAACCGGCAATCTCCATCGCTATCAAATTGGGCAACGCGCTGACCCCGCTGCCACACTGGTGCACCACGGTCTGCGGGTCGTGCCCGGCCAGCAGTGCATCAAACTCGGCACGCAGCTCTGCGGCGGGCTTGAAATGGCCATCTGCACCAATATTGCTGGTAAAAGGCCGGTTCAGTGCTCCAGGAATGTGGCCGGCCACCGGGTCCAGCGGCTCGACCTCGCCACGGTAGCGCGCAGGCGCACGTGCATCGATGATGGTTTGCGGCGTACACAGGGCCTGCTGCACCTGTGCGGCGGTCTTGAGCGTGCGCAGCGCCGGACGCAGCTCGAAGTTGCTCTGGAAATGGCTGGCAGGCTCGCCCGCCTCTACCGCACCACCCGCCGCCTGCCAGGCCTGCAAGCCGCCGTCGAGCACAGCCACGGCATCATGGCCGGCCCATTTGAGCATCCACCACAGGCGGCCGGCATAGTTCACGCCATTGCGGTCATACACGACGGCCTGCATGTCATTGCGAAAGCCCACCTGCGACAGCCACACCGCAAAGCGCTCCCGGCTGGGCAGCGGATGGCGGCCGCCGGAGGCTGGCGGGCCCAGGTCGGTGGCCGCGATGCTTTGGCCGTGGCTCAGGGCGCCATGCGGGGCGCTCAGGTCCTTGTCGAGATTGGCGTAGACGGCGCCCGCAATATGGGCCTGGGCAAACTGCTCGGCGCCAGCGGTTGGCTTGGTCAGGTCAAAGCTGCAGTCAAACACCATCACCTGCTGCGGGCTGGACTGCTGCAGCGCCTGCAACTGGGTGACCGTGATCAGGGTGGTGTAGGCAGTGGTAAGGGGTGGGGTGGCCATGGCGGAGCTCCAGGAAGAATCTTGCAAACATTATGTGGCAGTGCCGCGCCCGCTGCAGCCAACCCGGGTGGCATCACCATGCCGCAGGCCGTCTGCCTGGATCAGCGCTTGCGCAGTACCGTCGCGACGATGCCGCTGCCGACGATCAAGGCCATGCCCATCCAGCCGATGGCTGGAATCTGGTCGCCAAAGACCACGATGCTGAACAGGCCCGCAAACACAATGCCCGAGTACTGCAGGTTGGCGACGACCAGGGTGGCGCGGCGCGTGGTGGCCGAGCCGTAGGCGCGTGTCATCGCCAGCTGGGCACCGGCGGCCAGAATGCCGACAGGGATCAGCCACAGAGCGGGCCAGCCGGGGAAGCGGGAGGTGCCGACAAACAAGGTGGCCAGGCCGCCGGCGATGGCCGAACCCACCGCAAAGTAGAAGACCACGCGCTGCTCGGGCTCGCCCATGCGCGACAAGGCCACCACCTGCATATAGGCAAAGGCCGAGATCAGGCCGGACATCAGCCCCACCAGGCCGGCAAACATCTGGTCTGCCTCGATATTGGGGCGCAGCATCAGAATGACGCCGCAAAAGCCACTGATCACCGTCAGCACCAGCGGAATATTCAGCGCGGGCTGGTCGCCCTCGCCCTTGGGGCGCCAGGTGAGCAGGGCGCTGCCCACGACAAAGGCTGCCACCCATAGGCTGCTCATGTAGTTCAAGGTCATCGCGGTGGCCAGCGGCAGCTTGCCGATCGCATAGAACCACATGCCCATCGATGTAACGCCGATGCAGCTGCGCCAGGCATGCATCTTGGGGTAGCGGGTGGTCAGGGAGATATTCTGGCGCCGGGTGAGCCACCAGATCAGCGCCATGCTGATGAGACCCCGGTAGAACACGATCTCGGCCGCGTTGAAATACACAGAGGCGAACTTGATGCACACGCCCATGAGTGCAAACATGAACGCAGCGGCCACCATCCAAAGGGCTTGCATGGGAAACTTCTAAATAAAAAAGCTGCTATCGCAAAGCGCTAGCAGCTATATGGGTCTAGACCGGTCTAGATAGTTGGGAGTGCCTGGCTGTGGCAGATCACTTGTCTGGAACAGCGGCCTGCATCATACCCCGATACCACTCGTGGAAGTGCTGCATGCCGTCTTCCATCGGACTCTGGTAGGGGCCGACTTCGTTGTCGCCGCGCTCATACAAGGCCTTGCGGCCGGCATCCATGCGCTCGCCAATCTCGTCATCCTCGATGGCGGTTTCCATATAGGCGGCGCGCTGGGCCTGCACAAACTCAGGCTCGAAAGCACTGATTTCCTCGGGGTAGTAGAACTCCACCACATTCAGGGTTCGGTCCACGCTCAGCGGGTGCAGGGTCGAGACCGTCAGCACATGCGGGTACCACTCCACCATGATGTGCGGGTAGTAGGTCAGCCAGATCGCGCCGTGCTCGGGCATCTTGCCCTGGCGGAAGTTGAGCAGCACCTCGTGCCAGGTCTTGTAGATGTCCGAGCCGGGCTTGGCAAAGCTGGGTGCCACCCCCACCGTCTGCACCGAGTACTCCTTGGCAAACTCCCACTTCAGATCGTCACAGGTGACGAAATTGCCCAGTCCGGGGTGGAAGGGGCCGACGTGGTAGTCCTCCAGATAGACCTCGATAAAGGTCTTCCAGTTGTAGTTGCACTCGTGCATTTCGACATGGTTGAGCACAAAGCCGTCAAAGCTCAAGGCTGCTGCCGGGCCCATATTGGCCAGGTCGGCCTGGATATTGCGACCGTTGTCTTCGAACAGCAGGCCATTCCATTCCTGCAACTTGTAGTTGTTCAGGTTGAGGCAGGGGTCCTGCGCAAAATGCGGCGCGCCCAGCAGCTCGCCGCTGGGGCTGTAGGTCCAGCGGTGCAACGGGCAGACGATGTTGCCGCCAGCGCTGCCTTTTTGCTGGTGGTTCAGCGAGCCTCGGCCCTTGAGCATCACCGCCTGGCGGTGGCGGCAGACGTTGGAGATCAGCTCGGCCTGGCCTGCGGCATTGCGCACCAGGGCACGCCCTTCCTTCTCATGGGGCAGGGCGTAGTAGTCGCCAATCTCGGGAATCGCCAGCTGGTGGCCCACGTACTTGGGGCCGTTCTGGAAGATGGTTTGCATCTCGCGCTCAAACAGCGCTTGATCAAAGTAGCTTGAAACTGGAAGTTGGCTTGCGGCCTGCTGCAGTTGAAGACTTAAATCAGACATGGGTGACCTGACCTAAAGACTCCCCACAGGGAGGGTGCGCGTGCGCACGCGGAGAAAAAAATAAAACCGGCAGCAACAACAAAGGATGGCCGGTTTCGCGAAAAATGGGATTATACCCAGTGGGGTTATTCCCGTTCCGTCCATGCGTGAATTGTCATAAATGACATGGCTTGTCACTGGTTGACGGTGGCATCGACAGTCTGCCAATATTATCAAATTGATAGCTGCAGCCGCTTATTTCACCATAGATCGCCAGGATTTTTTGTGGGAATTGGCCCCGGCCTGCAGCCTCCGCCAGCACCTGCGGTCGCCGCTGTGTTCGCGGTCGCTTCCCATGCGCCTAAAATCGAGCCTTTACATCCATGCACCCGGGCACCCTGTCTGCCCCCTTTGCCCATGCCCAAGGCCACTGCTTCCAAGATGTCTGCTACGCCAGACCTGCCCGAACCCGATAACTACGAAAGCGCGCTGCAGGAGCTCGAAGGTCTGGTCGCGCGCATCGAGTCCGGTCAGCTGCCTTTGGGGGACATGCTGGCCGCCTACCAGCGCGGCGCGGTGCTGCTGGCGTTCTGCCGGGGCAAGCTTGAGGCGGTGCAGGACCAGATCAAAGTACTGGATGAGGGCCAGCTCAAGCCCTGGACCAGCGAGGAATAAGTTCTAACAATGACTTCAGCGCACGATAATTTTGCACTCTGGTGCAGCCAGGAACTCGCCCGCGTCGAAGACGCCCTCACGCTGTGGATTGCTGCCGATGCCCCCGCCAACCTGGGCGAGCCCATGCGCTACGCCGTGCTCGATGGCGGCAAGCGCCTGCGCCCCTTGCTGGTGCTGGCAGCCGCCCAGGCTGTAGGCCAGCTGGATGCCGCCCAGGCAGAGGCCGCCTTGCGCGCCGGCTGCGCGGTGGAGCTGATCCATGCCTATTCGCTGGTGCATGACGACATGCCCTGCATGGACAACGATGTGCTGCGCCGTGGCAAGCCCACGGTCCATGTGCAGTTTGGCCAGGCCCAGGCGCTGCTGGCGGGCGACGCGCTGCAGGCGCTGGCTTTCGAGATCCTGGTGCCCGAGGGCAGTGCCATCTCCGATGGCGTGCAGGCGCGCCTGTGCCGCCAACTGGCCTGGGCTGCGGGCTACAACGGCATGGCCGGTGGCCAGGCCATCGACCTGGCCAGCGTTGGCAAGCAGCTGACGCGCGACCAGCTCCAGCAGATGCACAAGCTCAAGACCGGTGCGCTGCTGCAAGCCAGCGTCGAGATGGGCGCCACCTGTGCCGGCATCCAGGGCGCAGCGCTGGCAGCACTGAAGCAATACGGCGCGGCCCTGGGGCTGGCTTTCCAGGTGATCGACGATGTGCTCGATGTGGTGGCCGACTCTGCAACCCTGGGCAAGACGGCCGGCAAGGATGCCGACAACGACAAGCCCACCTATGTATCGCTGATGGGCCTGCAGCCCGCACGCGACTACGCCCATGAGCTGCTGGCCGAGGCCCAGCAGGCGCTGGCGGGCAGCGGTTTGCCGCAGACGGCGGCGCTGGCTGCACTGGCCGACATGGTAGTGCGCCGCAGCCATTGAGTAGGCCAAATGCGCCTTGTGACGGCTTAACCGGGCTCAAGGCGCTAACATAGCCCCTTGCCATTCCAGTAAAAAAACTGCGCGGATGCTTCCGAGGTATGCGTAGCAAGTGACCAAACCATAGTATGTCCACGAAGACCTTTCCCCTGCTAGCCACCGTCAACGACCCGGCGGATCTGCGCAAGATGTCGCGCGCCGAGCTCAAGACCCTGGCGCGTGAGCTGCGGGAATTTGTGCTCGAGAGCGTGTCCAAGACCGGCGGCCACCTGAGCTCCAACCTGGGCACGGTGGAGCTGACGATCGCATTGCACGCCGTCTACGACACACCCCACGACCGCTTTGTCTGGGATGTGGGCCACCAGACCTATCCGCACAAGATTCTGACCGGCCGCCGCGACCGCATGCAGGGCCTGCGCCAGTGGGGCGGCATCTCGGGCTTTCCGCTGCGCAGCGAGAGCGAATACGACGCCTTTGGCACCGCCCACTCGTCGACCAGCATCTCGGCGGCACTGGGCATGGCCGAGGCCTTCAAGATCAAGGGCAGCGACCACCAGGCCGTGGCCATCATTGGCGATGGCGCCATGACCGCCGGCATGGCCTTCGAAGCACTGAACAATGCAGGTGTCAGCGATGCCAACCTGCTGGTGATCCTGAACGACAACGACATGAGCATCAGCCCGCCGGTGGGCGCGCTCAACCGCTACCTGGCGCAGCTGATGAGCGGCCAGTTCTATGCCAAGGCGCGTGGCGTGGGCAAGAGCGTGCTCAAGCAGGTGCCGCCGCTGCTGGAGTTGGCCAAGCGCCTGGAGCAGCAGGCCAAGGGCATGGTGGTGCCTGCCACCCTGTTCGAGAACTTCGGTTTCAACTACATCGGCCCCATCGATGGCCATGACCTCGATTCGCTGATCCCTACCCTGGAGAACATCCGCCAGCTCAAGGGCCCGCAGTTTCTGCATGTGGTCACCAAAAAAGGCCAGGGCTACAAGCTGGCCGAGGCCGATCCCGTTGCCTACCATGGTCCTGGCAAGTTCGACCCGGCCATTGGCCTGGTCAAGCCCGCCACGCCTCCCAAGCCGACCTTCACCCAGGTGTTTGGCCACTGGCTGTGTGACATGGCGGCGCAGGACGAGCGCCTGGTCGCGATCACCCCGGCGATGCGCGAAGGCTCGGGCATGGTCGAGTTTGAAAAGCGCTTTCCCAAGCGCTACTTCGATGTCGGCATCGCCGAGCAGCACAGCGTCACGTTCGCCGCCGGCCTGGCCTGCGAAGGGCTCAAGCCCGTGGTCGCCATCTACTCGACCTTCCTGCAGCGCGGCTATGACCAGCTGATCCACGATGTGGCATTGCAAAACCTGCCCGTGGTGTTTGCACTGGACCGCGCCGGCCTGGTAGGTGCCGATGGCGCCACCCATGCCGGTAATTACGACATCGCCTTTACCCGCGCCATCCCCAATATGAGCGTGGCCTGCCCGGCCGATGAGCGCGAATGCCGCCAGCTGCTAAGCACGGCCTTTGCACAGAACCACCCGGTGACCGTGCGCTACCCACGTGGTGCCGGTGCCGGTGTGGCCCCGCTCGAATCGCTGGAAGGCCTGCCCTTTGGCAAGGGCGAGATCCGCCGCCAGGCCCAGCCTGCCGTGGCCGGACGCCCGCGCGTCGCCATCCTGGCCTTTGGCAGCTTGCTCTACCCGGCCTTGCAGGCGGGCGAGGCCCTGAACGCCAGCGTGGTGAACATGCGCTGGGCTAAGCCGCTTGACACCGAACTGCTGCAGCAAGTGGCGCAAAGCCATGAGGCCCTGGTCACCGTGGAGGACGGCTGCCTGATGGGTGGCGCTGGCAGTGCGGTGCTCGAAGCGCTGCAGGAACTGCATCTCGATGTGCCGGTGCTGCAGCTGGGCTTGCCTGATGTTTTCATCGAGCATGGCGACCCGGCCAAGCTGATGACCATGCAGGGCCTCGATGCTGCGGGTATCGAGCGCAGCATTCGCGAGCGCTTTGCGCTGCCTGAGGCGGCAGCCGGCCAGAGCGCTGCGGCCTGATACACGGCCAGGTCTGCGCCTGGTGCCCGCCGACAAGCCCGGTCCTTTGCGTACCGGGCTTTTTGTTGCTTGCGACGGCGCTGCACTGAGGCCGCTGCGGGCGAGGCATGGGCTGTGGCGCAATGCGAACAAAATCCTTGGTCCTACGCTGGGGAAAACCCGCTGAAGTCACTTCTGCAACCATTTCTACAATTTGCAAAGCTAAAAGCGGCATGCGCCTATGGCAGGATAGCTACCTTTACTTTCTACAAATAATTGGAGACATACATGGATCGTCGTTCGCTTATCAAAAATGCCGGTATCGCTGGCGTTCTGGCCGCAGGCGTAGCGCCGGCGGTGCATGCGCAGGCAGCAGTGCGCTGGCGCCTGGCCTCGAGCTTCCCCAAGTCGCTCGACACCATCTTCGGCTCCGCTGAAAAGCTGTCCTCGGCCGTCAAGGCCATGTCGGGCGGCAAGTTTGAAATCTCGGTCCACCCCGCAGGCGAGCTGATGCCCGCGTTCGGCGTGGTCGATGCGCTGCAGGGCGACACCATCGACATGGCCCAGACGGCGGCCTACTACTTCACCGGCAAGGACCCGATCTTCGCATTCAGCTGCGCCGTGCCCTTTGGCCTGACCACCCTGCAGATGGCGGGCTGGAAGGACCACGGCAATGGCCGCAAGCTGCTCGACGCGTTCTTTGAAAAGTACAACTTCAAGACCGCATCGGCCGGTAACACCACCACCCAGATGGGCGGCTGGTACCGCAAGGAAATCAAGACCGTGGCCGACTTGAAGGGCCTGAAGATGCGCATGGGCGGCGGCGTGTTCGGTGAGGCCATGGCCAAGCTGGGCGTGGTGGCGCAGAACATGCCTGCTGGTGACGTGTACCAGGCGCTGGAAAAGGGCACCCTGGATGCCGTTGAATTCGTTGGCCCCTACGACGATGAAAAGCTGGGCTTCAACAAGGTGGCGCCGTTCTACTACTACCCCGGTTGGTGGGAAGGCTCGGCCGATCTGGAGTTCTTCATCAACATCAAAAAGTACAACGCACTGTCGCCCGAGAACAAGGCCATTCTGGACGCCGCTACCCGCGTGGCAGCAGCCGACATGACCGCCAAGTACCAGGTGCTCAACCCCATCGCGCTGAAGAACTTGGTGGCCAACAAGACCCAGCTCAAGCCGTTCTCCAAGGAGCTGATGGACGCTGGCTTCAAGGCTTCGATGGAAACCTTTGCCGAGCACGAAGCCAAGTCGCCCGAGTTCAAGAAGATCCACCAGGACATGCGCGCCTTCCAGAAGGACCAGATCCTGTGGAACCGCTTCTCCGAGTACCCGTTCAACCAGTACATGGCCCAGGTCAAACTGCCCTGATCGGGAGGATGCGCCAGGCCATTGGGGCTTGGTCGCAGCAGCCAAGAGCCGCAGCTTGCTGCGGCTTTTTTGCGTCTATGGGGCCCGGGCATGTGCTGGTGCTCTGGTGGCGCCTACGGAGGGTTCCCCGGGGATCAGGCAACCATCGCGCAAGAGAGGCTGTGCTGGCTGCAGACAGTCATAAAAAAACCCTGGCAAGCCAGGGTTCGGGAGTGATGGGCTGGGAGCCTTTTATTTGCTTTCTGCGGCGAGGGCGGTGCCCAGCGAATCTTGCAGGGCCTTGGCTGGGTCATCCGAGCCATAGCCTTCGGCAGCGGGTGCGGGCGTGGTGCCTGCGGCGCCAGCGTCGGCTGGGGAATCGGGGGTTGCAAACGGGTTGTCTGCGCCATAGCCGCCGTCGTGGTCGCCCAGCTGGTTCATCATCTGCTCGTCGATCTTCTGCATATCGACGACCACCGGTTTGTCCAGCGCGCCGGTCACGATGCCGGGGAAGGCAATCAGCACACCGACCATGACCAGCTGGATCAGCACAAACGGCACGGCCCCCTTGTAGATCTGCATGGTGGTCACCGGCTCGATTACCTTGTGCGTGACCCGGTCCACATACTGCTTGTCAGGCGCGACGGATCGCAGGAAGAACAGTGCAAAGCCGAACGGCGGGTGCATGAACGAGGTCTGCATATTGACCGCCAGCAGCACACCGAACCAGATCAGGTCGATGCCCATCTTCTCGGCGACCGGACCCAGCAGCGGCACGACGATGAAGGACAGTTCAAAGTAGTCCAGGAAGAAGGCGAGGAAGAAGATCATGATGTTGACCACGATCAGGAAGCCGGTCTGGCCGCCTGGCAGGCTGGTCAGCAGGTGCTCCACCCACTTGGGGCCGTCAGCGGCCTGGAACACCAGGCTGAAGGTGGTCGCGCCAATCATGATGAACATCACAAAGCTGGCGAGCTTGGTGGTCGAGCCCAGTGCCTGCTTGAGCAGGTTCATGTTCAGGCGCTTGCGGGCAAAGCCCATGATCAGTGCAGCCATCGCACCCATCGCGCCGCCTTCGGTAGGGGTGGCGATGCCCAGGAATATGGTGCCCAGCACCAGGAAGATCAGCAGCAGCGGTGGAATCAGCACAAAGGTCACGCGCTCGGCCAGCTTGGACAGCAGGCCCAGCTTGAAGATGCGGTTGATCGACGCGATCACAAAGGCGATAAAGGTGCCGCCGCACATGGCGGTAACGATCTTTTCGTCGGTGGCCACATCGGTGACCAGTCGGCCTTCCCACCAGGTGTGGATGTCGGCCATATGGTTGGCCAGGAAGATGGCCACAATGGTCGACAGGCCCATCACCACGATCAGCGAGGTGTAGCCGGCGTTGCCATTGGCTTCGCGGTAGATACGGGCTTCAACGGGCAGTGCAGGCACCAGCTTGGGCTTGAAGATGGCGAGGAAGGCCACCCACAGCACATACAGACCCATCAGCATGAAGCCGGGGATAAAGGCGCCCTTGTACATGTCGCCCACGCTCTTGCCCAGCTGGTCGGCCATCAGGATCAGCACCAGCGATGGTGGAATGATCTGGGCCAGGGTGCCTGAGGCGGCAATCACGCCCGAGGCCAGGCGCCGGTCATAGCCGTAGCGCAGCATGATGGGCAGCGAGATCAGGCCCATCGAGATAACCGATGCGGCCACCACGCCTGTGGTGGCGGCCAGCAGTGCGCCGACAAAGATCACGGCCAGCGCCAGACCGCCACGGATCGGGCCAAAGACCTGGCCCACCGTGTCGAGCAAGTCCTCGGCCATGCCGCTGCGCTCCAGTATCAAACCCATCAAGGTGAAGAAGGGCACGGCCAGCAAGGTATCGTTGGCCATGATGCCGATCAGGCGTTGGGGCAGCCAGGCCATCACCGACGAGGGGAAGACATTGAGCTCAATGCCGATAAAGCCGAACATCAGGCCGGCAGCGCCCAGGCTGAATGCCACGGGAAAGCCTAGCAGCAGAAAAACGATCAGGCCCGCGAACATGATCGGGGCGTAATTGGTAACGATAAAGTCCATGTGAGGTCCTCTGGCTGGCCTTAGACCTGGCGCGCGGCAGCTTGGGCTGCGGCGGCTTGCGCCTGCTTGATTTCAGCTTCGGCACGCAGTGCCTCTGCCAGCTCTTCCTCGGCGCTCTTGTCGCTGAGCTTGCCCATTGGGTCAGGGCCGTCGCCGGTCAAAAAGGCGATACGCTTGACCAGTTCGGACAGGCCCTGGAGCATCAGCAAGGTGATGCCCACGGGGATGGCTGCCCATACGGGCCAGCGGATCAGGCCGCCTGGGTTGCCCGACATTTCACCGGACTGGTACATCTGGATGACCACGGGCATGCTCAGCCACAGAATGGTCAGGCACAGCGGCGTCAGGAACAGCGCAAAGCCGATGATGTCGATCCAGACCTGCTTGGTCTTGGACAGGCGCGAGTTGATCACATCGATGCGCACATGCTCACGGTGCAGCAAGGTGTAGCCCGCCGCCAGCAGGAAGGACCAGGCAAATAGATACCACTGCACTTCGAGGAAGGCGTTGGAGCTGGCATCAAAGGCCTTGCGGACAATGGCGTTGGCCGCGCTGATGAAGGTGGCGGCAAAGATCAGCCATATCGAATATTTGCCGACGAAGGCGTTGAGCCTGTCGATAGCCCTTGATAGGGCGAGTAAAGCCTGCATGGTGTCTCCAATGGTTGGCTAGTCCTGTAATAAGTGCTCATTGCTGGTAAGCAAATGCACTTTTTCGAAAAGCACTGATTTTACGAATAACTATGCCTTTTGCCCTACAAATTGATGCGCCGATGTTGTGAACAGGAGCAAGGAAGAAATTTTTTTTGTGCGTTTGCCGCAAAATCAAGGGTAACTACTAGTGGGGCGGCATGCTGTCGACATGTGCTGCTATCTATTTTCAAGCGACTGGCGTGCGTTCGCTACCGGTCAGACCCGTAGAGTCTGGGCGCTGTGGTGGTTGGCCGCCGCTGCCGGTTCGATGCGCAGGCGGGATGCTGCAAGGTACAATCTCGCGCGTACCTGGCAGCGGTGGCTGAGTCCTTGGGGGCATGGCCTGCTGCCAAAATCTTTTCTTTTTTGTCTTATTACGCACTACGGGTGCCTGGAGTCTGACCGTGAGTTCTTCGCAAAATAATGACGGTGATGAGCGCTTTGCCTTGGGCCTGGTTTTTGCCCTGATCATTTTGGTGGTGTTGGGTGTCGTGTGGTTCGGTGCTTACAAAGGCATCCATGGTGCCAAGTCTGGCAACGCGGCGGTAACTGCTTCGGCAACCGGCGCCAAGCGCGGTGCGGTGCTGGGCGGTACCGATCCAGCTGTGGCCGCCGCACGTGCTGCTGAGGCTGCCAATGCCGCTGGCGCGGCTGGCGCAGCTGCTGCCAACGGCGCTGCCGTGGTTGCCGAAGATGCCGCCGCCGTGGTCATCGAAAACGGTGTGGTCAAGTTCTACTTTGCCACCGCCAAGGCCGAACTGGCTGCGGGCGCCAACGAAGCGCTGGTGGACGTGATCGCTGGCGTCAAAGCCGGTCAACGTGCGGTTATCTCGGGCTACACCGACGCCACGGGCGATGCCGACAAGAACGCCGAGCTGGCCAAGCAACGCGCCTTTGCCGTGCGTGATGCGCTGCTGGCCCTGGGCGTGACTGAAGACAAGCTGGAGCTGAAGAAGCCCGAAGCGGTGGAAAACGCGGGCAACAATGCCCAAGCCCGCCGCGTGGAAGTGGTGCTGGCCCCTTAATTGGCCAACCAGACACGACAAAGCCCGGATGCGTCCGGGCTTTTTTGTTTTTGGGACCAACGCGGTCAGCGCAAGACGGCAACGCCCTTGAGCTGGGCATGCACCCGCAAGCCTGGCGTCAGCTGCAACAGGCGCGCCGAGCGGGCAGACACCAGTGCCAGCAGATGGGGCGTGTCGTCGGCCCCACCGGGCGCCAGGCGCAGCTGCACCAGCACCTGTCCCGGGCTGCTGGCCTGCATCGCCGTCACCACGGCCGGCAGGCTGTTGAGGATGGAGCTGCCCGACTGTGGCATCAGCGACAGGCTGACATCGCGTGCCAGCACGCGCAGGCGCACGCGCTCGCCCTGCTGGTAGTGGGCATCGGCCTGCGTCCAGTGCAACTGCAGTGGGGGCAGGGTGCCGATTTGCAGCGACCACAGATGGTCCTGCGTATCGTGGCCGCAGACCCTGCCTTCCAGGATGCTCGCCTGCTGTGCATCGGGCAGGGTCTTTGCAAGCGGTGTATCGAGCTGGCTCAGCAGCTCTGCCACCGGCCCTTGCGCCACCACACGGCCCGCCTGCAGCAGCACTACCTGGTCGGCCAGGCGGCCCACTTCGTCGATCGAGTGGCTGACATAAAGAATCGGCAGTTGGAGCTGCGCGCTGAGCTGGTCCAGGTAGGGCAGCACCTCGGCCTTGCGCTCGGCATCCAGCGCGGCCAGCGGCTCGTCCATCAACAGCACGCGCGGGCTGGTGGCCAGCGCACGGGCAATGGCCACCCGCTGGCGCTCACCGCCGGACAAGGTTGCGGGCTTGCGCGCCAGCAGGGGGCCGATGCCCAGCAGCTCCACCAGCCGTTCCAGTTGCACGCGCTGGCGCGCCGCCGGTGTCCGGCGCAGGCCGTAGCGGATGTTGTCATGGGCGCTCAGGTGCGGGAACAGGCTCGCCTCCTGAAAGACATAGCCCAGCGCGCGTTGGTGCGTGGGCAGCCAGTGGCCGCTGTCATCGTCTTGCCAGCGCTCGCCATTGACGGTGACCTCACCCTGGGCACGCTCCAGCCCGGTGATGGCGCGCAGGCAACTGGTCTTGCCGCAGCCTGAGGGGCCAAACAGCGCGGTGACACCCTGGCCGGGCAGTTGCAGATTGACCTGCAGCTGGAACGAGGCGCGCTGCAGCCGCAGGCGCGCGTGAATGCCGTTGTGGGGGTTCTGGACTTGCGTCATAGCGGGCTCGCGTGGTTCTTGTCCCCGGGCTGCAACCATTGCAGCGCCACCAGCACCACAAAGGCAAACACCACCATGCCGCCCGCCAGCCAGTGCGCCTGGGTGTATTCCAGTGCTTCCACGTGGTCATAGATCTGAACCGAAACCACGCGCGTCTTGCCAGGGATATTGCCGCCCAGCATCAGCACGATGCCGAACTCACCGACGGTATGGGCAAAGGTCAGTACGGCAGCGGTGATGAAGCCGGGGCGCGCCAGCGGCAGCGCCACGCTGAAGAAGCTGTCGATACGGCTGGCGCCCAAGGTGGCCGCTGCTTCCAGCGGGCGGCGGCCCAGGCCTTCAAAGGCCCGCTGCAGCGGCTGCACCGCAAAGGGCAGCGAATAGACCAGCGAACCCACCACCAGCCCGGCAAAGGTAAAGGGCAGATAGCCCAGGCCCAGCGCGTTGGTGAGGTGGCCCAGCGGGCCGTTGGGGCCCATCGTAACCAGCAGGTAGAAGCCAATCACCGTGGGGGGGAGCACCAGCGGCAAAGTCACCACCGCGCCGATGGGGCCGCGCCAGCGCGATGGCGTATGCGCCAGCCACCAGGCCAGCGGCGTGGCCAGCACCAGCAGCAAGATCGTCGTGAAGCTGGCGAGCTCAAGCGTCAGCCAGATGGCGGCCCAATCGTCGGGGCTGAGAATGGAAGTACTCACGGCAGGCGGGGCTAGCAAGGTGGCAGGAAGGGGAAGGGCGCTGCGCCCATGGTGCACGCACAGCGGGGGCGCGGCAAGCGGAATGTGTGGCCCGGCCAACGCGTTGAAGCCGCTGGCTTACGGGTGGCATAAGGGTTGGCCAGGTAGCTTTCATCTGGCTGACCAGAACCGGCCCGCGTGCGGGCGTGCCGCGTTCTCAACCCGGGTTCTTAAAAAGCGTAGCCGTAGGATTGGATGATGGCGCGCGCCTTGTCGCCCTTAAGGTATTCCATCAAGGCGGTAGCGGCGGCATTGCCCTTGGCGCTGCTGAGCAAGATCGCGTCCTGGCGGATGGGTTCATGCATGGCCGATGGAACAATCCAGGCCGAGCCCTCGCGCAGCTTGCCGTCTTCCATCACCTGCGACAGCGCCACAAAGCCCAGCTGGGCATTGCCGCTGGCTGCGAACTGGTAGGTCTGGCCGATGTTCTCGCCTTGCACGATCTTCGGCGTCACCGCGTCGGTCAGGCCCAGGTGCTTGAGCGTTTCCATCGCGGCCAGGCCGTAGGGGGCCAGCTTGGGGTTGGCGATGGCGATATGGCGGTAGTCGCCGGTCTTGAGCACGGCACCCTTGTCGTCCACATAGCCTGTCTGTTTGCTCCACAGCACCAGCTGACCAATGGCGTAGGTAAAGCGGCTGGCGGCCACGCCCTTGCCTTCTTCGGCCAGCTTGGCCGGTGTCGTGTCGTCGGCGGCCAGCAAAATGCCAAATGGCGCACCGTTGCTGATCTGCGCATAGAACTTGCCGGTGGCGCCAAACGACAGCACCGCCTTGTGGCCGCTGTCCTTTTCGAACTCGGCGGCAATCTTTTGCATCGGCGCGGTGAAATTGGCAGCGACGGCCACCGAGACTTCGTCGGCATGGGCACCGGTTGCGAAGGCTGCCAACAGGGACAGGGCGAGAGGGGCAAAGCGGTGTGCGGTCATGGCAGTCATCAGGTCGCTATTCTGTTAATGAATAGCGCGAGTGTAACGAAATTGCTTGGACCTACCAAATAGTAGGGGGCATAGGCGGCCGCGTTGCCACGATACTGCGCGCGTTGCATTTCTGGTGTGGCGATATTGGCAACTTCAGCGGGTGGTAAAGCATGCGAAGATTCGCGCCATGATTCCCCAAGCATCGCTCGCCGCCGCGCTCTCCGAGAAGCGCTCTGACCGCCGCATCGACGTGCTGCGCCATATCCAGGATTGCGGCTCCATCTCGGAGGCCGCGCGCCGCGTGGGCATCAGCTACAAGGCGGCCTGGCAAGCCTTGGATACCTTGTCCAACCTGGCAGGGGTGGAGCTGGTGCAGCGCAGCGTGGGTGGCAAGGGCGGTGGGGGCGCCCAGCTCACTGCCGATGCGCTGCTGCTGCTCGAAGCGGCCGATGCCATGGGCCAGGCCCGCGAGCAATTGCATGTGCAGCTGGAGCATGCGCGGCAACTGCCTGTGGCCGCAGACCCCCAGGCGCGCACTGCCGGGGCTGCAGGCATCTCCGTCGCCACCACCTTGGCGCGTTTGCAGGTGATGACCAGCATGCGCAACCAATGGCCCTGCGTGGTGGCCCAGCTCAGCCGCAGCGGCCCGCTGGTACAGGTGCAGCTGCAGGGCGCCGCTGTGGGGGCGCAATTTGGGCTGCAATCCCACATCACCGACGAGAGCGCGCAGCTGCTGGGCCTGCGCCAGGGCTTGCCGGTGCTGGCCATGTGCAAGGCCACCGCTGTGACGGTGCAGGCCGCAGCCGAGGCCGCCGCGCTGGCGCCGGGCGGCAATGGCTGGCAGGGCGCCGTCACCCGTGCCACGCGCGGCGGCACGGTGCAGGAGCTGGCCGTGCGCCTGCAGTCAGGTGTGCAACTGGTGGGTTTCAGCCGCCAGGCATCGTCGCTGCGTGTGCGTTCTGTGGTGCAGGTGACGGTGGAGCCCTCGGCCGTGGTGATTGCGCTGAGCGGAGAATAAATCCGGCCTGCTTCCGGCACCCTGGCGCTTTATTCCATCACCAGGCGCTTGCGGGCTTTTCGGGCTGACTCGACAAAGGCTGCCGCTGCAGGCGATAGGCGGTCAAAGCGCAGTGCCGCCAGCGCGATGTGCCGGTGGTTGCGCGGCGCCAGCTGGCGGTAGACGACGCCGGCCGGTGGCGCAGGCAGTGCCAGGCGCGCGGCAATCGTCAGCGCATCGCCTTGCGCGACAAAGCCCATCATCGAGCTGAGTTGTTCAAACCGGTACAAGGTGTTGGGCACCGAGCCCTTCTCGCCCAGAAAGGCATCGACCCGGGGCCCCGAGCCTGCGGAGGTGCGGATAAATGGCTGGCCATGGAAATCCAGCGCGCTGATGCTGGCCTTCTGGGACAAGGGGTGGGCCTCAGGCAGCACGGCCACCAGCTCGTCTTCGAGCAGCGCTACGGTGTCAAAACGCTCATCGGGCAAGACCACAAAGCCCAGCTCCACGCGGCGCTCCAGCAGCCACTGCAGCACCACACTGTCCACTGCTTCTTCGATATGCACTTCGACCAGCGGATGCGCCTGGCGAAAGCCTGCCAGCAGCTGCGGCAGCAGGCGCAGCGAGGAGGTCGCGCCAAACGAAGCGATATGCAGGCGCCCGCGTGCCACGCCCTGCGCTGCCTGTGCTTCCTGCAGCAGCGCTTCTTGCTGCTGCAGCATGTCTTGGGCGCGCACCAGCAGGCGGGCGCCGACCTCCGTCAGGCTGACCGCTGCGCCATCGCGGCTGAACAGGCCCACACCGAGCGCGGTTTCGAGCTGCTTGATCGCATGGCTCACCCCGCTTTGCGAGATGCCGAGCACCGCTGCGGCGCGGGAAAAACTGCCCACCTTGGCCAGGGTGGCAAAGACTTCGAGCTGGGTGAAGGTCATGGCAGGGATGAGTTGGGATGGCTATGAGCATTTGCTCATTCGACCATCGGTGGTGATTAGCGGATAGTAGCAGCGCATGAACTCCGCAAAATACTCCACCCATCTGGGTCTTATCGGCATGGCGGCGCTCTGGGGCGCGTCCTGGCCCTGGGGCCGCGTTGTGGCGCAGGCCATGCCACCGCTGGCTGCAGCCAGTCTGCGCTTTTTGCTGGCCAGTGCCGTGCTGCTGCTGTGGCTAGGCCATTCCGGGCGCATGGGCCGTTTGTGGCATCTGGCGTGGCGGCAGTGGCTCGGGCTGGCGGCTGCGTCGGCGGTGGGCGTGCTGGGCTACTCGCTGTTCTTCTTGCTGGCGCTCAAAACTGTGCCTGCCGGCAAAGCGGCGATGGTGGTTGCACTCAACCCGGTGCTGACGATGCTGTTTGCGGTGCTGCTGTTTCGTGAGCGCATCAACCTGCCGATCTTTCTGGGTCTAGGGCTGGCAGTGGGTGGTGCCTTGTATGCCCTGAGCGGTGGCCACTGGAGCTGGGGCCCGGGCAGCGCTGCTGGTGCCGGAGAGTGGCTGCTGCTGGGCTGCGCCGCCTGTTGGGTGGGCTATACCTTGCTGGGCCGCCTGGTGCTGACCAGCATCGACCCCCTCAGCACGACTGCAGCGACCGCCAGCATGGGCGCACTGTTGCTGCTGGTGGCCAGCCTGCTGGTGGAGGGGCCCGCCGCCTGGGCGGGCCTGGTGCATGTGCGCGCCGAGGTCTGGCTCAGCCTAGTCGCGCTGGCGCTGGGGGCCACAGCGCTGGCCTATGCCTGGTATTTGAAGGGGGTGCAGGAGCTGGGCGCCGGGGCCGCGGCCGCCTATATGTCGCTGGTACCCTTGTTTGGCATGCTGCTGTCCAGCCTGTGGCTGGCTGAGCCGGTGACGGCTTCCTTGCTGCGTGGCGGTGGCGCGGCGATTGCCGGGATGCTGCTGATGAATGCGGGCCGCATGCGGCTGGCGCAGCGCCCAAAGCGCATGGCGCCAGGCAGTGCAAGGACCGGTTGAGCGCGAGTGACTTGGCGGCCGGGCTGCTGCACAGGCCTGGCTTTTCAGCCCGGCCTTGCCGGTGTGCCGCTCACCCCAGGCGCAGCTCCCACAGCACATCCAGCACATGCTGGGTGGATGGCTCCACATAGCCGGCGCGGTGGGCTATGCCCAGCTGGCGCCACAGCGCCGGGCGTAGCGGGCGCATGGCGATGCGCGCATCCGGCGGCGGGGCGGTGGCCTCGTGCGGCAGCAAGGTGGCGCCATAGCCAGCGGCGACCAGGCTCTTGATGGCATCGTTGTAGTTCAGCGCAATGCGTGGCACCGGGTGGTGTCCGTCGGCGGCAAACCATTCGCTGGTCTGGCGTGACAGGCGTGTGCTGGCATCGTTGAGGATGAGCGGCTGGTCGGCAAGCCACTGGGGCGTGATGCGGGCGGGGCTCTTCCAATCGGCAGGCACAAAGGCCATCACGGGATCGCGGCGCCAGGGCTGGATCACCAGGCCAGCCACGGCGGGCTGGGGCAGGGCGGTCACCCCCACATCCAGGCTGCCATCTGCCAGCCGCGCCAGTGTTTCTTCCGAGGTCTGGACGCTGATCTGCACGTCGATGCCGGGATGCTGGTCGCGCAGCACGGCGAGCGCCTGCGGCAGCAGATGGGCGATGACACCGGTCGATGCGCCCAGCCGCACCCGTCCTTCCAGCCCCTGCACCTGGCGTTGGATGTCGCTCAAGGCCTGCTCGGCCTCGTCCAGCAGGCGGCGGGCGCGTGCGACCAGCACCTCCCCAATCGCCGAAGGTCTGACATGCCCCCGTTTGCGCGACAGAAGCGGCGCGCCAATGCGCTCCTCCAGCTCGGCAATATGCAGGCTGACCGTGGGTGCGGCCAGGTGCAGGTGATGGGCGGCCTTGATGAACGAGCCCTGGTCGGCAATCGCCACCAGGGTGCGCAAACGGTCCAGGCTGATTTCTCGCATCGCGGCTCCTAATTCAGAAAAGCTGAATGTCTTGTTTGTGAAATTCAACTTTCATTATTTTAGGGTGCGGAGGAACATAGCGGCTTCATCCATGGGCCAGCGCCCGCATTCTCGGAAGTCATCTGCATATGCGCACTCCTTTTGTTTTTATCGACGGCGATCAGGGCACCACCGGTCTGCAAATCCATGAGCGGCTGCGCGGGCGCGCCGATATCCGCCTGCTGACCTTGCCTGCGGCAGAGCGCAAGAACGCCCAGCGCCGGGCCGAAGCCATCAATGCCTGCGACATCGCCATCCTCTGCCTGCCGGATGCGGCTGCGCGCGAAGCGGTGCAGTCCATCGTCAATCCTGCCGTGCGGGTGATCGATGCCAGTTCGGCGCACCGCACCCAGGCCGATTGGGTGTATGGCTTTCCGGAGATGTCGGCCGCGCAGGCAGCGCGCATTGCGCAGGCCAGCCGGGTCAGCAACCCGGGCTGCTACCCGACCGGCGCGATCGGCCTGCTGCTGCCCCTGGTGCAGGCCGGGCTGCTGCCTGCCAGCTACCCCGTCAGCGTGCATGCGGTGTCTGGCTACTCCGGGCGCGGGCGCGCGGGGGTTGAGGCGCATGAGGGCGGCGGCGATAGCCCGGCACCGGCCTTCCAGGTCTATGGGCTGGAGCTGGCGCACAAGCATGCGCCGGAGATTGCGCTGCACGCCGGTCTGGCCGCGCGCCCGCTGTTTGTGCCCGCTTATGGCGCCTATCGCCAAGGCATTGTGCTGACGGTGCCCTTGGCCTTGCGCCTGCTGCCGCCCGGTGTGGATGCCGCCGCGCTGCAGGCCTGCCTGGCGCGGCATTATGCGCAGGCGCGCGATGTGCAGGTCTTGTCGCTGGACGAGGCCAAAGCGCTCACGCAGCTGGATCCGCAACGGCTCAACGGCACGAATGCCATGCAGCTCAGCGTCTTCCACAACGAGGCGCAGGGCCAGGTGCTGCTGGCGGCTATTTTTGACAACCTGGGCAAAGGCGCATCGGGTGCGGCGGTGCAGAACCTGGACCTGATGCTGGCGGCCTAGGTCCGCGTCGCGTATTTACGCGCTATCGCCCAGAAACTGCGCGGTTACCTGTTGTGCAAAGGGATCGGGGCCGCTGAGGGTCAGGCTCAGCTGCAGTGCGGGCTGCTGCGCCGCCTGGGGGGCCAGCAGCTGGCGTTGGCGCGCATCCCAGTGCAAGGCCAAGGCGTCACCGGCATCGTTTTGCAGCTGGAGGTCCAGATCCCAGGCATGGCCCTCTTCCAGCGCGCCGGGGGCGCCAAAGGCATCGCTGCACCAGGCCAGCAGCTGGCTGACTTCGGCCGCCAGCGCGGGCCAGTGGGCGGCCTTGGCATAGGCCATCGCATCCAGGCTGCTGATGCCTTCGCCGTCATCGCTGGTGTCAAAGTCCAAATAGTCGAGCATGTGCGGGGTTTTCATCGATATTGCGCGATTTTATGCTATGTTTTTAGGAGTTAAGCAAGCAAGCCGGATACCCCTATGAGCCTGGATTGGAATGCGCTGGAATTTTCATACCCGCAAGCGGCTCCGCTGCTGGCCGGCTGGCAATGGCAGGCCGCCCCCGGCCTGGTGCAGCTGGTCGATGGCCTGAGCCTGGGCAAGACCACCGCCTTGCAATTGCTGGCCGGGCGGCTGCAGGCCAGCGGAGGCAGCCTGCGGATTGACGGCCAGACCGCGCAGGCGCTGCAGAGCGCCGCTGCGGTGTTCTGGCACGAGCCGCGTCTGCCCGCCACGATGCCGCCCGACACCACGGTCGTGGCCGACTGGATCGCCCAGATGCGCCGCGACTGCCCAGGCTGGGACGAAGCGCTTTTTGCGCAATGGCAAGAGGGCTTTGATCTGGTCCCGCATGGCGCCAAGCCTTTGCTGGCGTTGTCCACCGGCAGTCTGCGCAAGCTGGTCATTGCGCTGGGCCTGGCCAGCGGCGCCCGGCTGGTGTTGCTCGATGAGACTACCTCGGGGCTGGACAAACCGGCGCTGGGCTTTCTGCGCGAGGCCTTGCAAGCGGCAGCCCCACCACTGGCCGCGCAGGGCCGCTACCTGGTGCTGGCGCATTACGAGCCCTTGCTGCCGGCAGGCGGGGCCGTGCAGGTGGTGGCGTTGCCGGCGCTGTAGAGGCTGCGCAGCATTGTGTAAATTTTCGTGCGCGCCCGGGGGCCAGCCCCGTGGCGCGTGTTGGGCCGCTGGATAATCGGGCACACCGATTTTTTGAAAGACTGTTGTGGACACCTTGCTGTTGATCAAAGCCGCCATCATGGGCGTGGTGGAGGGGCTGACCGAGTTCTTGCCAATCTCCTCGACAGGCCATTTGATTTTGGCGGGCAGCCTGCTGGGCTTTGACGATGCCAAGGCCAAGGTGTTCGACATCGCGATCCAGACCGGTGCCATCTTTGCGGTGATCCTGGTGTACTGGCAAAAGATCCGCAGCACCGTGGTAGCGCTGCCATCGAGCCGCCAGGCGCAGCGCTTTGCGCTCAATGTCTTCATCGGCTTTTTGCCCGCCGTGGTGCTGGGCCTGTTGTTTGGCAAGTACATCAAGGCACATTTGTTCACGCCGGTCGTGGTGGCCACCACCTTTATCCTGGGCGGCTTTGTCATCCTCTGGGCCGAAAAGCGCCAGTCCGCCCATGTGCGGGTGCAGACCGTCGATGAGATGACGCCGCTCGATGCGCTCAAGGTCGGCCTGGTGCAGTGCCTGGCCATGATTCCGGGCACCAGCCGCAGCGGCTCCACCATCATCGGGGGCATGCTGATGGGCCTGTCGCGCCAGGCGGCCACCGATTTTTCCTTCTTCCTCGCCATCCCCACCTTGATCGGCGCCGGCGTCTACAGCCTCTACAAAGAGCGGGCGCTGCTGTCGATGGCAGACATCCCGATGTTTGCCACGGGTCTGATTTTTTCCTTCATCAGCGCCTGGCTCTGCGTGCGCTGGCTGCTGCGCTACATCGCCTCCAACAGCTTTGTGCCGTTTGCCTGGTACCGCATTGTGTTCGGCATCATCGTGTTGGTGACGGCCTTCAGCGGCATGGTCAATTGGGTGGATTCCTGATCGCGCACGGCGACCTAGATCTTCACACTGAAGCCCGGCTCAACAGCCGGGCTTTTTTGTGCCCGTTTGCGCGCTGCCGCAGCCCGGTCTCTGTCGCCAACATGTCTGCGCCGCCCAACGCCTCGGGTTTGCCTGGGCTGCGGGTCTTTCAACGTTCTCTACAATTATCCATATTATGAACTTCTGTCCATATGGTGGATAAATGCCCGTAGAAAGCCCTGACCAGACCCCCTTGATGCCCTACCAGTATCCGAACCCGCCCGATGCCTTGCCGGAGATCGTGGTGGAGAGCGCCATCCCCACCGATGACCGGCTGTGGGTGCCGCAGGCGGAGAATGTCTGGTTTCGTCCTTTGTGCCTCAATGCCAGCCAGGGCTACTGGATGAACCTGCTCAAGGTGCGCAAGTCCGGCGTGCTCAGCCGCCACCGCCACCCGCAGGCGGTGCATGGCTTTGTGCTCAAGGGCCGCTGGAAGTACCTGGAGCACGACTGGTGGGCCAAGGAAGGCAGCTATGTGTTCGAACCCCCCGGTGAGACCCATACCTTGTACGTGCCGGAAGACTGCGAGGAAATGATCACCTACTTCCAGGTCAACGGTGTCATGTACTACACCGACCCCTGGGGGAAGGGCATGGGTTTTGAGGATGTGTTCACCAAGATAGAGATGTGCCGCAAGCACTTCGAGGCCGTGGGCCTGGGTGCCGATTACACGAACCAGTTCATCCGCTGACATGGCCGATTGCAGCTACCAATTTGGCGGCCGGGTGGCCGTGGTGACAGGCGGCGCCAGCGGCATTGGTGCCAGCCTGGTGCAGGCCCTGCAGCTAGCGGGCGCGCGGGTCGCCGTCTGGGATCTGCAGCCGCCTGCCGCCGCGCTGTCCGGCGATGCGCTGTTCTGCCCGGTCGATGTGACCGAGCCGGCCAGCATCCAGGCCGCGCTGGCGCAGACCTTGGCCCGCCTGGGCCGGGTTGACATGCTGATCAACAGTGCTGGCATCACCGGGCCGACGATGTCGCTCGATGCCTTTGACGATGCCGTCTGGCAGCGCGTGATTGCGATCAACCTGGTGGGCGTCTACAACGTCTGCAAGGCCGTGGTGCCGGTGTTGCGCACCCAGGGCTATGGGCGGGTGGTGAACATTGCATCGCTCGCGGGCAAGGAGGGCACGCCCAATGCCTCGGCCTACAGCGCGGCCAAGGCTGGCGTGCTGGCGCTGACCAAGTCGCTGGGCAAGGAGCTGGCCAGCAGCGGCGTGCTGGTCAATGCGGTGGCACCGGCGGCGGTGCGAACACCGATTCTGGAACAGATGGCCCCCGAGCATGTGGCCACGATGATTGCCAAGAGCCCAATGGGGCGCCTGGGCGAGCCCGACGAGATTGCCGCCCAGGTGCTGTGGCTGGCGTCCGACGCCTGCTCGTTCAGCACTGGCGCGGTATTTGATGTATCCGGTGGACGTGCGACCTATTGAAACTGCACGACAAAGTAAAAAGCAGGAGACGGTATGACTATGAATAAAACGCGCCGCGGCGCCATGGGCTTTGTCGCCGCCGGTGCCAGCGCTGTGCTGATGGGCATGGGCGGCTGGGCGGTGGCGGCGGACTTTCCGGCACGCCAGATCGAGCTGATCGTGCCCTTCCAGCCCGGTGGCGGCACCGATGGCGTGGCCCGTGCCTTTGGCGAGGCGGCGCGCAAGCACATTCCGCAAAGCGTGGTGGTGATCAACAAGCCCGGTGCCAGCGGCGCCATTGGCTGGACGGACATGATCAATGCCAAGCCTGACGGCTACAAGCTCGCCGTGGTGACGGTGGAGCTGGTGACCCTCAAGCCCATGGGCCTGGCCAAGTTCTCGTACGACGATGTGCAGCCCATCATCCAGTTCAATGCCGACCCGGCCGCGATCACCGTGCGCGCTGATGCGCCTTGGAACACTATCGAAGAGTTCCTCGCCGCCTCTAAAAAGGATCCCGGCAAGATGGGCGTGGGCAATGCCGGCAATGGCTCGATCTGGCACTTCGCGGCCACGGCGCTGGGCGACAAGACCGGCATCCAGTTCAACCATATTCCGTTCCAGGGCGCGGGCCCGGCCGTGCTGGCGCTGATGGGCGGCCACGTGGATGCGGTGGCGGTGAGCCCGGCCGAAGTGGCCCAGCAGCTGCAGGCGGGCAAGCTCAAGATGCTGACGGTGATGGCAGACCAGCGCGTGAAGAACTTCGACAAGGTGCCTACCTTGAAGGAAAAGGGCATCGACCTGAGCATTGGCACCTGGCGTGGCATTGCCGGCCCCAAGAAGCTGCCCACCGATGTGCTGAACTACCTCAAGGCCGCCGCCAAGAAGACGGTGGATGAGCCCGCCTTCCAGGAAGTGCTGGCCAAACAGAACCTGGGCTTTGTCTATGCCGACGACCAGGGTTTCCGCAACCAGATGATGAAGGATGCGACCTATTTCGGCGACCTGATCAAACTGCTGGACATGAAGAACTGAGCCCCAAGCGAGTGATGCGAGTGATGATTACGACCTACCAGAAAGACCTGTTGACAGGCAAGACTGCCTTGGTGGCTGGTGCCACCCAAGGCATTGGCGCGGTGATTGCCAACCATTTGGCCGCGCTGGGCGCGAGGGTGATTGCGCTGGGCCTGGGCGACGGCGACGGCACGCTCGATGCCGGGGTGGAAGTGCGCCAGGCCGATGTCACCCGCCAGGCCGATCTGGATGGGGCGCTGGCCGATCTGGACGAACTCGACATCGTCTTCAACTGCGCGGGCATCATCAAGCGCGGCCTGGAGCACGATGTGGAGGTTTTCCAGCGCGTGCTGGAGGTGAACCTGACCGGCACCATGCGGGTCTGCACCGCCACGCGGGACAAGCTGCGTGCCCGGCGCGGCTGCATTGTCAACACCGCATCGATGCTGACTTTCTTCGGCGGCGGCCTGGTGCCTGGCTATGCGGCCAGCAAGGGTGGCATTGGCCAGCTCACCAAGTCACTCGCCATTGCCTATGCGGCCGACGGCATCCGGGTGAACGCCATTGCCCCGGGGTGGATTGCGACGCCGCTGACCCAGGCGCTGCAGGACGACCCGGCCCGCTCCGGCCCCATCCTGGCGCGCACGCCACTGGGTCGCTGGGGCACACCGCAGGATGTGGCGCAGGCAGCGGTGTTCCTCTGCACGCCGGCAGCCAGCTTTATGACGGGCGTGGTGCTGCCAGTGGATGGCGGTTACATGGTGACCTGAGGCGGGCCACACTGCCTTTGCAAAGACAAATGCCCTCGGCCAGGTGGCCGAGGGCATTTTTTTGGGGGGAAGACGAACAGGTCTTCAGTCCTTGGGACGGAAGCCAATGACCAGGCTGGATGGCACCCGGCCATCAATGTCGCGCGGCAGGGTTTCGGTCTTGTGCATCGCGCGGACGACGGCATCGTCCCAGGCCTTGTTGCCGCTGGACTTGGTGACGCGCACACCCACAATGGTGCCATCCGGGGCGGCGCGCACTTCCAGCTCGGCACGCGGGTTGCCCTGCACATCATCGGGGAAGGTGATGTTGGGGCGCACCTTGGCAGCGACCTTGCCACCATAGCCAGCCGATGGGCCACCCTGGCCAGAGGCCGTGCCCGAGGTCGATCCGCCCTGGCTGCTGCCGGCCGCACCTGCGGCGCCGGCCATGCCAGCCATGCGGGCGATATTGGCCTGGCGCTGGGCTTCGGCGGCCTTGGCATCGGCGGCGGCCTTGGCTTTGGCGTCTGCAGCGGCCTTGGCCTTGGCATCGGCGGCTGCCTTGGCCTTGGCATCGGCGGCTGCCTTGGCCTTGGCGTCCGCTGCGGCCTTGGCCTTGGCGTCGGCTTCTGCCTTGGCTTTCTCAGCCTTCTCGCGCTCGGCCTTGTCCTTCTCGGCTTTTTCCCGGGCGTCCTTTTCCTTCTGCAGGCGGTCCTTCTTGTCTTGCTCGGCCTGCTTCTTGCGGTCGGCTTCCTTGCGGTCTTTCTCCGCCTTCTCGGCCTTTTCGCGGGCGTCCTTTTCCTTTTGCAGGCGTTCCTGGCGCTCTTCTTCCAGGCGGTCCTTCTTGTCCTGCTCGGCTTGCTTCTTGCGTTCGGCTTCCTTGCGCTGGGCCAGCTCACGCTCCTTTTGCTCGCGTTGCTTGGCTTCCTGCTCCTTTTTCTTGCGCAGGGCAATCTCGGATTCGCGGTCGTCCTCATCCGGCACGGCGGCTACGGGCTTGGGCGTGGTCACGGCCGGGGCGGGCGCTGGGGGCGGAGGCGGCGGCACCGGGGCAGGTGGCGGTGGTGCCACGGGCGGAGGGGCTGGGGGCGGCGTCAGCGGGGCAGGCGCGGCCTGCTCATTGGTGGGCGCCCACAGCTCGGCCTCGACGGAGGGCTGGTCGCTATCGCGCGGGTTGCGCACGGTCCACAGCAAGGCGACGACCACCAGCAAGTGGGCAGCGGCCGCCACGGTCCAGGACTTGGTCCGCGACGGAGGTTTTGGAGGGGCAAGCTGATCGCGCTCTTGACGAGGGGACATGGCGACTCTTCTTACTGGCTGCCGCCTGCCACTTGCAAGGCAACACGTTTGACACCGGCCTTCTGCAGGGTCGACATCGTATCGATCACCTTCTGGTAGGTCAGGTCCTTGTCCGCCACGATCAGCATCGCACTGTCCTCAGGCGGGTTGTCCGCTTGCCAGGCCTTGGCCCGGTCGGCCAGATCGCCGGCGGCCACGGTCTGCGTGACATTGCCGGTCTTGAGCTGGATCGAGCCGTCCTTGTCCAGCAGGACATGGGCGATGTTCTTGGTGGGCGGGCGCTCGCTCTTGCCTGCCTTGGGCAGGTTGATGGCGCCCGGCGTCAGCATGGGGGCGGTGACCATGAAGATGATCAGCAGCACCAGCATCACGTCGATGAAGGGCACCATGTTGATCTCGTTGACGGTGCGGCGGTTGCGTTTACCGCGAGAGGCTACGGCCGGCATGGCTGTTTCCTTTGTATTTAGTGCGCTGCGTGCAGCGGCTGGGCGCCCAGGTTGCGCTGCAAGATGTTGGAGAACTCTTCGATGAAGGTTTCCTGCTGGCTGGCGATGCGGTCGATGCCGCTGGAGAAGCGGTTGTAGGCGGTCACGGCGGGAATGGCCGCGAACAGACCCATCGCAGTGGCCACCAGGGCTTCAGCAATGCCGGGCGCAACAGTAGCCAGGGTGATCTGCTCCATGCTGGCAAATCCGGTGAAGGCGTGCATCACGCCCCAGACGGTGCCGAACAGGCCGACGTACGGGGAGACGGAGCCGATGGTGCCCAGCAGCGACAGGCCCGATTCGATCTCGTCCATCTCGCGCTGGAAGCTGGCGCGCATCGCGCGGCGGGTGCCGTCCAGCAAGGTGTCGGGGTTGGTGATGTGGCGCTCGCGCAGTTTCTGGTACTCGCGCATGCCGCTGGCAAAGATGCGTTCCATCGGGCCGCAGGCTTTGACGTTATGCATCGCATTCTGGTAGAGCTCGTTGAGGCTGGAGCCGGACCAGAAGTCGCTCTCGAAGGTCTCATTCTTGTTCTTGATGGCTTTGAGCATGCCGACCTTGCGCAGGATCGTGGCCCAGCAGGCGACCGAGGCGGCCACCAGGATCAGCATCACGAGTTGCACCACCCAGCTGGCGTGCAAGACCAGGCTGGCAATGGACATTTCTTGGGAATTCATGAGGAGATGGTTTGGATCAGGGTTTGAGGAATTCTTGCCGGGCGCATGCTGACAGCGTCGACCCAGCCGATACGAATTGTGCCCTCACACAGCAGTTGAGGTGTATCTGTTGGTTGCTTCTGTTTTAAGAGCACCCGCTGTGTGATCTGCATGGAGGCACGCCCCGCATCTTGGAGTTCGGCGGTGACGATGAGTTCATCGTCCAGGCGTGCAGGTTGTAAATATTTGATAGTCGCTTCACTGACCACGAACATGCCGCCGACCTGCTCGCGCAGGCGCTGCTGCTCCAGCCCGAGCGAGCGCAGCCATTCGGTGCGGCCCCGCTCCATGAACTTGAGGTAGTTCGCGTAGAAGACGATGCCGCCGGCATCGGTGTCTTCCCAGTAAATGCGGATCGGGAACTCAAAGGCCATGGATATAGCCTTTCACATTGGCTCTATAACGAAGAATCAGCGCAGTGCCGCGCGGATCCTCGTGCGAGGATGCTGGCAGAGAGCGGCGCGCAGCGGTCATCATCAGGCCAGCAGCTTGCGCAGCCGGGCAATGGCCTCTTGCAGCTGCGCCATCGAGTTGGCGGTGGAAAAGCGCACAAAGCGGCCGGTGTCATGGCTGCCAAAGTCGCGCCCCGGCGTGATGGCCAGGTGGGCCCGTTCCATCACCGCATAGGCAAAGTCCCAGGAGCCTTCCACACCGAGCTTCCTGGCGGCCTGGCTGCAGTCGGCCCAGGCGTAGAAGGCGCCATCGGGTGCGACCGGCACGGGCAGGCCCAGCGCTTCAAGCGCCGGGATGAAGTAATCGCGCCGGGCCTTGAACTCGGCGCGGCGGCGCTCGTACTCGGCAATGCTCTCGGGCGCAAAACAGGCCAGTGCCGCATGCTGGGCAATGGTGCTGGCGCAGATGAACAGGTTTTGCGCCACGCGCTCGACCACGGGCACCAGGGCTTCGGGCACCACGGCCCAACCCAGGCGCCAGCCGGTCATGTTGAAGTACTTGCTGAAGCTGTTGATCGAGATGATGTTGTCATCGATCGCCAGCGCAGTCTGGCCAAAGGCCTCGTCATAGGACAGGCCCAGGTAGATCTCGTCGATGATGGTCACGCCATCGCGGGCCTTGACCACCTCGTGGATGCGGCGCAGCTCTTGCGGCGCAATCGAGCTGCCCGTGGGGTTGGAGGGCGAGGCCAGCAGCACGCCACGGGTCTTGTCGCTCCAGGCGGCCTGCACCTTGTCGGCGCTGAGCTGAAAGCGCTCTTCCGCCGTGGTGGGCAGCAGCACGGCCCGGCCCTCTGCGGCACTGACAAAGTGGCGGTTGCAGGGGTAGCTGGGGTCGGGCATCAGGATCTCGTCGCCCGAGTCGATCAGCGACAGGCAGACCAGCTGCAGGGCAGCCGATGCACCGGCGGTGATGACGATGCGGCGCGCCGGCACATCGACGCCAAAGCGCTGCTGGTACCAGTCGGACAGTGCCTGGCGCAAAGGCTCGATGCCCAGTGCTGGTGTGTACTGCGTGCGGCCTTCGCGGATGGCGCGGTCGGCGGCCTGCTGCACCAGCGGGGGCGCGGTGAAGTCCGGCTCGCCGATGTTGAGGAAGATCATCGGCTCCGCGCTGCCCGCCACCTTAGCCGCCAGTGCCTGGGCGGCCTTGGCGACCTCCATCACATAAAACGGCTCAATGCGGTCGGCTCGGGTGGCGATTTTCATGGTCTTCGGCTCGGATCAGAGGGCACCCACAGCGTAGGCGGCATGTGGGCCAGCACAGAGTGTGCTATCAAAAGTATAACTGGCGGCGGCTAAGCCCTTAGAAAAAACCGATGCCAGCACGCAGGCATGGGCATCGGTTGTCAGGGCGATCAGGCCGCGTTGTTGCGGTCGGCTGCCACTTCGACGGCGCGCAGGCTCGGGGCCAGCGCGTTGAGCACGGCGTTCACATACTTGTAGCCGTCGGTGCCGCCAAATTCCTTGGCCAGCTCGATGCTCTCGTTGATGACCACGCGCCATGGCACATCCAGGCAGTGCTGGAACTCATAGACGCCAATCCACATGCAGGCATGTTCGATGGGCGAGATCTCGTCCATCTTGCGGTCCAGGTGCGGGACGATCTGTGCATTGAGTTGCTCGGCCGATTCGATGCAGCCGTGCAGCAGCGCGTCGTAATGGGCGGCATCGGCCTTGTGAAAGCCAGCCAGGTCGCGCGTGAACAGGTCGATCTCGGTGGCGCTGTTGCCGCTCAGGATGTACTGGTAGAGCGCCTGCAGCGCGAACTCACGCGAGCGGCTGCGGGTGGACTTGGAGGCAGCCTTGCGCGCGCCGGTGGAGGTAAGGCCCTTGCGGGCCTGGCGCGGAGGGCGCTGGCTGGAGGAGGACTCGCTCTGGTCGTTTTCGTTCATAGTGTTTTCAGCAGATTGGCCATCTCGACGGCGACGATGGCGGCATCGCGCCCCTTGTCGACCTGGCGGGCAATGGCCTGGGCTTCGTTTTCAGTGGTGAGGATGGCGTTGGCAACGGGGATCTGGAAATCCAGGCCGATGCGGGTGACGCCAGCGCCCGATTCGTTGGCCACCAGTTCAAAGTGGTAGGTTTCGCCGCGGATGATGCAGCCCAGCGCAATCAGCGCGTCGAATTCTTCGGACTCGGCCATGGCTTGCAGCGCCACGGGCACTTCGAGTGCGCCGGGTACTTTGACATGGCGGATGTTCTCGGCTTGCACGCCCATGGCGGCCAGCTCCTGCAGGCAGGCCTGGGCCAGGCTGTCGGTGATGCTTTCGTTGAACCGGGCCTGCACAATGCCGATGGCGAGCGCGCTGCCGTCCAGGTTTGCTGCGCTGCCTTTTTCTGCTCCAAACATGTGTTATTCCTTGTTGATGTATCCGGTGATCTCAAGCCCGTAACCGGCCATGCTGGGCAGGCGGCGGGGCGCGCCCATCAGGCGCATCTTCTGCACGCCGCAGTCACGCAGGATCTGGGCGCCAATGCCGTAGGTGCGCAGGTCCATGCGGCCCCGCTCGGGGGCTTGCGCGGCGCGTGCCTTGCCGTCGAACTGGCGGATCAGCTGCGAGGCGCTTTCATTGCAGTTGAGCAGCACGGCCACGCCGCAGCTTTGCTGCTGCAGGTAGGCCAGGCTGGCATCCAGGGTCCAGCTGTGCATGGTGCGGTCGGTCTCGAGCAGGTCCATCACCGACAGCGGCTCGTGCACGCGCACGGGCACATCGTTGTCGGCCTGCACGCTGCCCTTGACCAGGGCCAGGTGCACGGCGTGGCTGGCGTGGTCTTGGTAGAGGTGGGCCGTGAACTCGCCATGCGCCGTTTGCAGCGGGCGGCTGCTGATGCGCTCGACCAGCGATTCGTGGCGGCTGCGGTATTCGATCAGATCGGCGATGGTGCCGATCTTGATGCCGTGCTCGGCGCAGAACAGCTGCAGATCGGGCAGGCGGGCCATGGTGCCGTCGTCCTTCATCACTTCGCAGATGACGGAAGAGGGCGAGCAGCCGGCCAGGCGCGCCAGGTCGCAACCGGCTTCGGTATGGCCGGCACGCATCAGCACGCCGCCATCCACCGCCTGCAGCGGGAAGATATGGCCGGGTTGCACCAGATCGCTGGCCTGGGCATTGGCGGCCACAGCGGCCTGCACGGTGCGGGCGCGGTCGGCAGCAGAGATGCCGGTGGTCACGCCTTCGGCCGCCTCGATGGAGACGGTGAACGCGGTGGACAGCGGGGCGCCGTTATTGGCGGTCATCTGGCGCAGTTGCAGGCGCTCGCAGCGCTCGCGGGTCAAGGTCAGGCAGATGAGGCCCCGGCCCCACTTGGCCATGAAGTTGATGGCTTCCGGCGTGACATGGTCGGAGGCCAGCACCAGGTCGCCTTCGTTCTCGCGGTCGGCTTCATCGACCAGAACGACCATGCGGCCAGCGCGCATCTCGGCAACAATGTCCTCCACCGGAGAGATCGGCGCAGGGATCAGGGGGCTGCTCATGGAATGCCTTTAAAGAACTTGTGTCGTGTCTGCCCGCAGATCTGCGGCGCGTCAGACAGTAAAAACCCCAATTTTAGACCAGCTGCTCCCCGGCTGGGCGGCTTTGGCGCTTCTGGGGACTAGTGTGCCGGGTCAATTGCGGCTGCGGGTGGCGGGCTGGGGGCTTCAGTATTCGCCGCGCAAGAGCACCACATTGCCATCGGGATAGGCCACGCAGGGCAGGATGCAGCCGGCTTCCTTGTCCTCGGCGCTGAGGCCGGGCCATTCGATTTCATAGTGCACGCTGCCTGATTTCAGGCGGCCCACACAGGTGCGGCAGGTGCCATTGCGGCAGGAGCTGGGCCAGTCCACGCCGCCTTCTTCCAGCGACTGCAGCAGGGGTGTGTCTGCCCAGGCATCGACCTGGATGTCTTCGTTGTCGATCTGGGCGTTGTAGAGCTCGGGGGTGATGGGCATGGGGGTGTCGATTCGAAGGGCTTATATCAAAACCATAGCTGCCCAGCCAAGTGTGGTAAGCACTGCTGCCAGGTAGCAAGGATGAGGCCAGTTTTGCTGAAATTGCGGGCAATGTAACACGTGGCTAATAAAAACATGGGCTTAGCGGGTTAAATAGCCCGCGATGCGCAGTTATCCACATGGTTGTTCAGCCATTTTCGGGATAACCCTAGGCGGTACCGGCCCATGTCCCGCTGGCGTCTGTCGCCCAAGCGGCGCGCAAAGCAAATGTGAACACGTACAGTGCGAATGCATCAGGGGCAGCAAGCCTCTTCCAATATTGGGCGCCATAAGCGCCCGCATGGTGTAAAGGTGCGAACGTATGGGTTTGGATTTCAGCGACAAGGTAGCGATTGTGACGGGGGCCGGCGGCGGGCTGGGGCGTGAACATGCATTGGCGCTGGCCCGGCGCGGCGCCAAGGTGCTGGTCAACGACCCGGGCGGCGCGGTGGACGGGCTGGGTAACTCGTCCGCCGCCGAGAAGGTGGTGCGCGAGATCGAGGCGCTGGGCGGCATCGCCATGGCCAGCCATGCCTCGGTGACCGACTGGCCGGCCGTGCAGGCCATGGTGGCCCAGCTGATCGAGCACTGGGGCCAGATCGATGTGCTGGTTAACAATGCCGGCACCTTGCGCGACAAGAGCTTTGCCAAGATGGAGATGGACGACTTCCGCGCCGTGCTGGAAGTGCATCTGATGGGCAGCGTGCACTGCTGCAAGGCCGTGTGGCCCCATATGCAGGCGGCCAACTATGGCCGTATTCTGGTGACGACCTCGTCGTCGGGCCTGTTCGGCAACTTTGGCCAGAGCAATTATGCCGCTGCCAAGATGGCGCTGGTCGGCCTGATGCAGACCCTGGCGCTGGAAGGCGCCAAGTACAACATCCATGTGAATGCGCTGGCGCCGACGGCTGCCACGCGCATGACCGATGGCCTGCTGGCGCCCGAGATGCTGCGCGCGCTGCGGCCCGAGCTGGTCAGCCCCGCCATGCTGGCGCTGGTGCATGAGAGCGCGCCCACGCGGACCATTCTGTGTGCAGGTGCAGGCAGCTTCGAGGCCTCGCACATCACGATGACGCGCGGGCTGCACCTGAGTGCCGACAGCGTGCCGGTCGATGAGATGGACCTGCATCTGTCCCAGCAATGGGCCGCGCTGACCGACCGCAGGGACGACATCGTGCCGGACAACGGCTTTGTGCAGGGCGATCTGGAAATCCGCAAGGCCCAGCAAAAGCTGCACTGAGGCGCCAGCCTGCGTCACGTGTGGGGCGGGCTTTTCTGCAGTGCAGAAAACAACAATGCGGGCAATCGCTACACGTTCTTACCAAGCCGTGCTGCGGGAATCGGGCTAAATCCCGAAGCCCGGTCAGGCTGAGCGTGCAATACTCTGCCAGTCGCCGGGCAACCTGCTATCGTGCAGCCCGGCTTTGACAAGAACAACGCAGATGAACCATATCCAAGAACGTATTGATGCCATTGGCGCGCAGCGCCTGCTGCACATGGGTCGCGGCATCGAGAAAGAAGGCTTGCGCGTGAACGACGAAGGCGCGCTGGCCCTCACGCCACACCCGGCCGCTTTGGGCTCCGCGCTGACGCACAGCAGCATCACGACCGATTTCAGCGAGTCGCAGATCGAGATCATCACCGGCGTGCACCAGGATGTGCAGGCTTGCCTGGATGAGTTGGCCGAAGTACACCAGTACGTCTACCAGGTGCTGGAGGCCAATGACGAGCGGCTGTGGATCTCGAGCATGCCTTGCTCGCTGCCCTCGGATGAGAACATTCCGCTGGGCCGTTTTGGCACCTCGCACATCGGCCGCTCCAAAAGCATCTACCGCATGGGTCTGGGCCACCGCTATGGCCGCCGCATGCAGACGATCTCGGGCATCCACTACAACTGGTCGCTGCCGGGTGTCAGCAGTGAGGCCTACTTCGGGCTGATCCGCAATTTCCGCCGCCAGGCCTTTTTGCTGCTCTACCTGTTTGGCGCGTCGCCGGTGCTCTGTCCCTGTTTTGTGCAGGGCCGCCCGCACCAGCTGCAGCCGTTGGGCGATGGCCAGGGCGCATTGCACCTGCCGCATGCCACCTCGCTGCGCATGGGCCGCCTGGGCTACCAAAGCGATGCCCAGGCCTCGATCAGCGTCAGCTACAACAACCTCAAGGGCTATGCCGATTCGCTCTACGGCGCCTTGACCCAGCCGTACCCGGCCTATGAAAAGGTGGGCATACTCAACCCCGGTGGCGAGTACAACCAGCTGGGCACCAGCCTGCTGCAGATCGAGAACGAGTTCTACGGCACCATCCGCCCCAAGCGCACGGTGCAGCGCGGCGAGCGCCCGCTGCATGCGCTGCGCGAGCGCGGTGTCGAATACGTCGAAGTGCGCTTGATGGACATCAATCCCTTCGACAGCATGGGCATCTCGGCCCCGACGATGCGCCTGCTCGACATCTTCTTGCTGCACTGCCTGCTGAGCGACAGCCCGCCTGATTCGCCGGCCGAAATCGCCGAGATGAAGCACAACCAGCACATGGTGGCCGAGCGCGGGCGTGAGCCGGGCCTGCAGCTGCAGCGCCAGGGCAAGGAGGTGCTGCTGACCGACTGGGCCCAGGAGGTTCTGCAAGCCTGCCAGCCCATCGCTGCGGCGCTGGACCAGGCCCATGGCAACACCGACTACAGCCAGGCGCTCAAGCACTCCCAGCAGCTGCTGGCCCACCCTGAGCAAACGCCATCGGCCCAGGTGCTGGCGGCGGTCAGCGAGCAGTTTGGCGCCTCGTTCAAGGCCTTTGGCGCTGCCCAGTCGCAATGGGCGCGCGAGCAGACCTTGGCCCGCCCCTGGAACGACGCGCTGACAGCCAAGTACCAGCAACTGGCGGCCAAGTCGATCCAGGCACAAAAAGACATGGAAGCGGCCGACACCGGTCCGTTTGAGGAATGGCGCCAGTGCTATATGTCGCCTGAGCACCTGGTCGTGTCCTGATGGATCTGATGCCCTAGAGCCCGCTGCTGCGGGCTTTTTTGTTGCTGGCATACCGCAGCGGATGGGGTCAGAATGCAAACGTTTGCATGCGCCTGGGTGCTTCTGATTTGATAGCTTCCCGCGTTGGCTATCATTTGTCCGACATCTTTTGGTGTTGATTTCTCGTATTGTTGTTCCATGGCGCATTTCTCTTCCGACCGCAGCTGGCGCACTTTCAAGCGTGGCCTGCTCAACCACTATGTGCTCAACGGGCTGGAAGTGGCACTGGGCCTCTTTCTGGTCACGACCCTGGTGCAACTGATCTGGGGCACCCAGCATGCGGCGGCGGCCTCGGTCGGCGTCATCGTCACCATCGTGGTCGACAACCCGGCACCGCGCCGGGGCAAGTTTTGGCGCATGCTGCCTGCGCCTTTGCTGGGCGCGCCGCTGTTTTTCATGGTGCAGCTGATGCACCAGCACCTGGTGCTGCTCGGCCTGGTGGCCGTGGTATCGACCTTTCTGGGCTTTTTGTGGATGGCCTGGGGCAAGCGCGGCGCGCCGATTGCGATTGCCGTGGTGCTGGCCATGGTGCTGGGCATGTCGGTGCCCAAGCCAGCCGAGGGGCAGCTGCTGGCCGCAGCGGCCGAATCAACGATGTTCTTCAGCATCGGTGCCAGCATGTTCCTGGTGTATGCGGTCATCGCCAACACCTTGCTCAATTTCCGCTACCGCGTGCAGTTCATTGCCGATACCGTGCTGTCGCTCGCTGCCTTGATGCTGGAGCAGGCCCGCATGGTGCTGCCCGAGGCGGCCCGCCATGTCGGGCTGGAAGGCGAGACGGTCGATGGCGAAGCCTATGGCGACAACCTGGCCGACCGCAATTTTGGCAAGTTCTCGCGTGGGGGCGCACCCCAGCAGCACATGGGCCAGTTGATGGCCCGCCACGCCGCCTTTGCCGACCAGCTGCAGGCCGCCCGTGACATTGTGCTGGAGAGCCCGCGCACGCCACGCCGCCAGCGCCTGGCCGGCATGCTGATGCAGATGCTGGAGATCCGCGACCACCTGCTGGCCTGTGAGCTGGACCTCGAGCATTTGCGCAAGGCGCCCGAGCAGGCGCCGATGCTGCTGGCCCAGCAGGCCATGCTGCGTGCGCTGGCCATGGAGGTGGTGCACCTGGCCGACAGCCTGCTGCTGGGCCGCAAGCCCCGGCCGATGAGCAATCTGGATGCCTTGCTGCGCCCCATGCAGATGGCCAGCCAGCTGCCGGTGCAGCGGCTGGAGGAATCGCTGCCTGACCACTACGACACGGATGTGTCACCCCAGGCGCTGTCGCGTGAGCTGAGCGAGCGCATTGTGCGCATCCATGAAGAGGTCAACCGCTTGATTGGCCTGGGCCGCGATGAGATCGAGCCCGATCTGGCCGTGGTGCGCGCGAGCTGGCAGATGTTTGTCAGCCCCACCGCCTGGTCCTGGACGCCGTTCAAGGGCCTGATGAGCTGGGATGCGCCTCCCTTGCGCCATGCGATCCGTGCGGCGCTGGCCATTGCGGTGGGCTACCTGGTGGTGCAGGTGCTGCCCTGGAACGCCCATGCCTACTGGGTGCTGCTGACGATTGTGGTGGTGCTGCGCGGCAGCTTGGCGCAGACGCTGGAGCGGCGCACGGTGCGGGTGCTGGGCACCTTGCTGGGCTGCGTAGCGGCGCTGGCCATCCTATCAGCGCATCTGTCACCGCTGGGCTTGATTCTGTGCCTGACCCTCGCACAGGGCGTATCGCACGGCTTTGCGCTGCGCCGCTATTTGTTCACTGCGATGGGCGCCACGGTGCTGGGCCTGGTGCAGGCCCATATGCTGCATGCCGGTGGCAGCACCACCTTCCATATGTTCGAGCGCGTGGTCGATACCTTGATCGGCACCGGCATTGCCTGGGCCTTTGCCTATGTGCTGCCGTCCTGGGAGCGCTCGCAGCTGCCGGCGCTGGTGCAGCGCGTGCTCAAGGCCCAGGCAGCCCATGCCAGCACCTCGCTGGCGGTGGACCAGTTGCAGGCCGTCGACAATGCCCCGGAGCTGGCCTGGCGCCTGGCACGGCGCGAAGCTTATGACAGCCTGTCCGCGCTGATCCAGGCCGTCGACCGTTCGCTCAAGGAACCACGCGCTGTGCAGCCACCGCTGCAGGCGCTGGAGCTGTTCCAGGCCCATTGCTACCAGCTGCTGGGCCAGATGTCCTCGGTCAAAATCATGCTGATGATGCGCCGGGGCCAGACGCCATCGCCCTTTGCGGTGCAGCAGCTCAAGGACACGGCCGCCACCATCGATGCCTGTCTGCTGCAGGCGCCACCGCTAACGCCTGCCGGCGAAGGCGAGGCCCAGCGCCCGGCCAAGATGCCGGCGCCCGAGCGTGTGCCGGGCCCGGAAGACCGCGACCAGCTCATTCCCTGGCTGATGCGGCGCCTGGCCACGGCGCGCATTCTGGCCAGCCAGCTGCAGCAGGATGCGGTGCAGATCCGCCAGCTGCTCGCGCGCGAGGAGACCTTGCCGCCGGTGCAGGCAGAAGCTGCACAGACGGCATCTACGTAATGGGTTCAAGCCAAGAGGCGAGGGTTTAAGGCTGCAGCGCTTCCAGCGCGCATTCCTGCCAGTACATCGCCGCAGCAAAAAAGCCTTCCCAGACGCAGCCATTGCAGCCCCGGCCACAACAGGTGGTAGGTGCTTCCGGCGGCTCGCGCAGGCTGATCTGCCGGGCGCTGGCACTGGCCTGCAGCGCGGCAAAGCACTGGCGTGCCTCGCGCAGGCTGCTGAGCGCCTGGATGCTGGGAAGGGCAGTGTTCACTGCTCGGGCCGGGGTGGCACGGCCTTGCGGCGCAGGCCAAAGCGCAGCACAAAAGCCGCGCCCAATACCAGGGAAAACCAACCCACTGCCGGAGCCTTGGCGAAAACTCCCTGCACAATATCGCCCTGAGCAACATAGGGCGAGACCACGATCACCAGCCCTATCAAGACCAAGATGATGCCTTTGATGAGCAGGTCCTGATCGGATTTGCGCTGCGCATCCCACTGGCGTTGAGATAAAGAAGACATGGCAGCATTATCCGGCACAGCGCGTCTGCGTGCGCACCGCCTGCCTGCCATTCCCCCCGAAAGCAAGAGTATGAGTATCCAATGGTTCCCCGGGCATATGCACCTGACGCGCAAGCTGATTGCCGAGCGCATCAAAGACATCGATGTGGTCATCGAGGTGCTGGATGCGCGCATGCCAGGATCGAGCGCCAACCCGGCGCTGACTGAGCTGACCGGCCACAAGCCCACGCTCAAGATCATCAACAAGCAGGACATGGCCGATGCCAGCCGCACCGCGCAATGGGTGGCCTGGTACGAGGCCCAGCACGAAACCAAGGCCTTGCCGCTGGATGCCAGTGAGCCCGCTCCGGCCAAGCGCCTGGTGGAGGCCTGCCGCCAGCTGGCGCCCGGGCGCGGCGGCCTGGCCAAGCCCATGCGCGTGCTGATCTGCGGCGTGCCAAATGTGGGCAAGTCCACCCTGATCAACAGCATGAGCGGCAAGGGTCAGGCCAAGGCCGGTGACGAGGCCGGTGTGACCAAGGACGAGCAGCGCATTGTGCTGGCCGATGACTTCTACCTCTGGGACACCCCCGGCATGCTCTGGCCCAAGATCATCGTGCCGGAGACGGGTTACAACCTGGCGGCCTGTGGATCGGTGGGCCGCAATGCCTATGACGACGAGCTGGTGGCGCTGGAGCTGCTGCTGTACCTGCAAAAGCACTACGCCCGCCAACTGGACGAGCGCTACAAGCTCGGCCTGGGTGACGAAGAAATGGCAGCGCTCACGGATGACGAGCTGCTGACCCTGATTGGCAAAAAGCGCGGGGCGGTGATGAGCGGCGGGCGCATCAACATGCAAAAGGCGGCCGAGTTGCTGATCACCGACTTTCGCACCCAGATGCTGGGCCGCATCACCGTGGAGACCCCGGCAGAGTTTGAGCAATGGCGCGCTGCCGGCGAGGCGGCTGAGGCCTTGCAGCAGGCCAAGAAGGCCGAGCACGCCAAGCACCGCAAGGCTGGCCGCAAGCGCTACTGATCCGCGTATCGCTCCAGCGGCGGTTTTGGCCGCCGTTGGCGCGTTGCTGCGTTTTATGCGCACAAAGCCGCGCAAAAGAGTCCGAAGCCAGCGGTTGGCGGTCAGTTTTATGCAACAGCCTGCATATGGGGCTTGCGTAATCAACAAATTACCGCTATAGTCCAGCCTTCGTCTTCTTATCGCTGCAGCAACGAATGACCTTCTGCAGCGCACCATTGGGAGTTTTTGCTATGTCCTGTTTCATGTTCAACCCTCTCCACTGAACACGGTTTCTGCCCCGGCTAAACCATGTTCATATGGTTTAGCCTTGGCCCAGATCGCCGCCTGCACCACTGCAGCCGGGATCGACAAAAGCCCTGGCTACTTCGCCGGGGCTTTTTGTTTTGGGGTTTTGCTGCGCCAGCCACCAGGCCATCGGCGCGCCAGGCCCCTGAGGAACCGCACAGATGAGTGCAAAAACTGTTTCCCGCGCCTTTGAAGAGGGCCGGGTCAAGGCCTTGCGTCGCATGAAGCAACCTATCGCGTTGCTGATCGTGGCCGATGCCACTCCTTTCAACCCTGTTGCCAAAGCCATGGCCCAGCGGCGTCTGTCCGGCGCTGCGGGCAAGCACATCCGCAGCCAAGGCGCCCAGCGCCGTGCCGACCGGATGGCCTTGCAACAGATGACGCGCCGCGCCGACCCCGGGGATTGAGCCACAGCGCTGGATGAAGAGAAAATCAGATGAAAGAAATGAAAACCTCCCCGGAGCTATTGCTTCGCGTACAGATGCATGAGCGTCAGCAAAACCTGCAGGCCATTGCGGCCCAGCTGAAAACCGAATTGATCGGTATTGATGACGTGATTGACCGTGTGACGGGCGCTGTGCGCGCCTGGTATGTGATGCCCCAGCTCATTACCCGCCCCGTGATCGTGTGCCTGTGGGGATTGACAGGCACGGGCAAGACCCAGCTGACGCGCCGCCTGGCGCAGCTGCTGGGTTTTTATGATCGCTTTGTCGAAGTCCAGATGGACGGCTTCAGCCAGAACGGTGACAGCTATGGCGCATCGACCATCTCCGGCACGCTCGAGAGTGCGGGTTTGGTGGAGGGTGCGCCGGGCATCCTGGTGCTCGATGAGTTCCAGCGTTACCGCACGGTGAGCAGCCGTGGCGATGACAGCAAGGTCGAGCGCTACCAGGATGTCTGGGCCTTGTTGTCGGATGGCAAGCTGCCGCCCGCCTTGTCGGAGCTGCACAGCATCGAGCGCAAGCTGGCGGACGCGCTCTATGACGCCGAACGGGCCGAAGAGGACGATGCGCAGGAGCGGCACAAAAAGCAGAAGATGCGCTACAAGATCGATGCCTGGGACGCGCAGGCACTCAAGCGCAGCCTCAAGCTCGATGCGCCGTTGCTCGAGATCATGCAGTGGAGCAATGACTACATTCACCAACTGCTGATCCAGTTTCGCAGCTCCCAGCAATCCTGGGAGACCGATTACAGCAAGCTGCTGGTCTTTGTCTGCGGCAACCTCGATGAGATGTACACGGAGACGGCCAGCCGCGTTGAGGACTGCGACACCGATGCCGACATTTTTCACCGGCTCACCAGCCGCTTGTCGCTGATCGATGTCAAGCGTGCGCTGGCCGAGCGCTTCAAGCCCGAGCAGATCGCGCGGCTGGGCAACCAGCATGTGATCTACCCGTCGTTCAGCCGCTCGGCCTACGAGCAGCTGATTGCAACGACGGTGCACAACTATGTGCAGGGCATTGAGGCCAACTGTGGGCTGCGATTTGTCATCGGCAGCGATGTGCTGGCGCAGATCTACCAGAACGCCGTCTTCCCCACCCAGGGAACGCGGCCGCTGTTCTCGTCGGTGCACACGATCCTGTCGAGTGCGCTGGTGGATGCGGCGCTGTGGGCGCTGGAGCAGGGCGCGCAGGCGGGCCAGCAGTTGCAGGTGCAGATGGCCGCTGGCGCGGCGCAGCTGCAGGTGCATCTGGCGCTGCCGGATGCAGCTGCGGTGCTGCAGCAGTGCTTTGCCGTGCCGCTGGATCTGAACAAGGTCAAGCAGCGCACCAGCGCGGATTTCCGCGCGCTGCTGGCGGTGCATGAGGCGGGGCATGGCCTGGTCTATGCGCTGCTGTTTGGCCGCACGCCGCAGGAGCTGAAGATCAATATCGCGACCTTTGAAGGCGGCTACAACAGCTTTACCGAGCTGCAGGCAACATCGCGGCGCAATATGCTGGACATGGTCTGCGTGGGCCTGGCCGGCCGCGCGGCCGAGCGCCATGTGTTTGGCCAGGAAGCCTGTACCACCGGGGCCGAGCAGGACATCCTGCAGGCCACGGCGGATGCGGCGCGCTACCTGCGCCACCTGGGTTTTGGTGCGCGCCTGTCGCGCACCGATGTGGCCCAGGAGCCGGGCGACAACACCAATACCGAAGTGGCACCCACCAATGCCGGTATGGAAGCCTTGCTGCAAGCGCAGATGCTGCGTGCGCAGGACCTGCTGGTGCAGCACAACGCCTTGCTGATGGCGATGACCGCCTTGTTGCTGCGGGAGGGCCTGATCAGCCCGGCCGCGATGGCGCAGCTGTGTGCCGCGCATGGCCAGGTGGTGCAAGCCAGTGCGGCGCAGATCCCGGATGCCGCCGAACAAAAATGGGTGTTGGAGCCCTATGCCGACATGCTGGCCAAGCACGATCAGCGCCCTCTGATGGCCTGATTGCGCGAGCTTTTAGGCAGATGTTTTTACGCCGCCCGCTGCAAAGCTGGCGGCGTTTTTTATGGGCGCTTATCGGGCCTTGGCAGGGGTGCTGGCATCGGCGCCCTTGCCGGTCAGCTGCCGCACCGTGAAGCCCTGCTTTTGCAGCAGCTGCAGCAGGTTGTTGTCGCCCACCATGTGCAGCATGCCCACCGCGATGAAGAGCTTGGGCTGCGCCGCAATCATCGCTGGCAGCCGCTCGGCCATGCGCTGGTTGCGGGTGTCGAGCAGGGCCGCCTGCATGCCCACATCGCCCAGGCATTGGCAGTCCTGCATCAGCTGCTTCAGCGCGGCCAGGTCACCGCTCTCCCAATAGGTGGCCAGCTGCTGGGCCACCTGGCGGTTCTTGCCGCTGTCGATATCGTCCAGCGCCTTGCGGATGTCGTCGGGCGTGGCCAGCTGCGCGGGCACGCCCTCGCCGCCCAGGCCCATGGCCAGCAACTGCTCCTGCGCCGTCTCGATGGCCTGCACCGGTCTGCCGACGGCATGCGCCATCGCAGCCAGGTTCAGGTCGATGCCGTAGGCCGGGTGGTAGCCGCTGCGCGCCATGTCCTGCATGCCGAGCGCGATCAAGCGGGCCAGGGTGGCGGCATTGGTTTGCCAGGTGCTCTGGTCCACGCAGGATTCGAAGGCCATGCGGCCCATGCGCGTCTGCAGCTCGGGGTTCTGGCGCATGACCAGCTTTTGCCGGTCACTGTCTTCGCGCATCGCCTGGGTCAGGGCCTTCAAGGTGGCGGGGTCGACCGGGTCCAGCTCCAGCGCAATCGCAGGGGCGGCGCGCAGCGCTTGTGCGGTGCGCGGGCCGGGAAAGATCCAGGACAGTTGGCCCACATGAATGCTGCCCCAGAGATAGGCGAGATCATCGCCTTTGCGCAGTTCCCAGAGCACGCCCCGGTCCGGGTGGGGCTTGCGCGATTCCGCCTGGTAGACCGCTGGATCCTTGACGGCTGGGGCTGGGCAGGACGGCCGGTCCAACTGTGCCAGTTGCGGTGCTGGCGCGGCTGCCGACGTGCGTGCCTGGGCGGCATGGCCGCCGGCCAGCAAGGCCAGGCCCAGCAGCAGCTGTGGCAGCAGGCGCAGGCCGCGTGCGGGCCGATGGGGGAGAGGCGAGAGGGTTGCTGAACGCTGCAAAACGGGCTCCAGATCATGGCCGCAAGGCCTGGCGTTTGCGCGAGCCCTTGCAGCGACTAAGCCTTAGCGCTGCGCCTGGGTATCGAACCAGCGGCGTGCCAGCCGATCCCAGAACTTGGCGCCCAGGGCGATGTTGTTGTCGTTGAAATCATAGCCGGGGTTGTGCAGCCCAACACCTGGCTGGCCATCGGCACCATTGCCGATCCAGCCGTAGGCGCCAGGCACTTCTTCGAGCATGAAGCCAAAATCCTCTGCCGTCATCGCCGGCAGCACATCGGTGTGGGCATGCGTGTTGCCCACCATCTCGCGCATCACCTCGCCCATGAAGAGCGCCTCCTTGCGGTGGTTGGTGGTGTTGGGGTAGCCGGGCTTGATGATGACTTCGGCGCTGGCAAAGTGCGCCTCGGCGATGTGGCTGGAGACCCGGTGCAGGCCATCGATGAGGAACTGCTGCGAGGCCAGGGTCAGGTTGCGGCAGGTGCCGTAGATGCGGGCCTCATCCGGGATGATGTTCTCCACCGTACCGGACTCGATCTTGCCCACGGTCAGCACGGCGGCATCGAGCGGATCGGTGCCGCGCGAGACCAGGGTCTGCAGCTGGCCGACGATGGAGCAGGCCACCGGAATCGGGTCCACCGTGGTGTGGGGCAGGGCCGCATGGCCGCCCCGGCCGCGCACCACAATCTCAAAGCGCAGCGCCGCCGCCATGATGGGGCCCACGCGCACCCCCATCTGGCCTTGCGGCAGCGCAGGCCAGTTGTGCAGCGCAAACACCGCCTGGCAGGGAAACCGGGTAAACAGCCCGTCGTTCATCATCGCGCGGGCGCCGGCGCCGCCTTCTTCACCGGGTTGAAAGATCAGGTGCACGGTGCCGTCAAAATCACGCTGGCCGGCCAGCAGCTCGGCCGCACCCATCACCATCGTTGTGTGGCCGTCATGGCCGCAGGCATGCATGCGCCCTGGGTACTGGCTGATATGGCCGAACTGGTTGGTCTCCTGCACCGGCAGTGCATCCATATCGGCACGGATGCCGATGGCAGGCCCGGGGGTGCTGGCATCGCGCCCCCGTCCGTAGATGCTGGCCACAATGCCGGTGGTGCCCAGGCCGCGCACCATGGGGATGCCCAGCGCCGTCAGATAGGCTGCGATCTTGTCGGCAGTGCGGTTCTCTTCGTACTTCAGCTCCGGGTGCATGTGCAGATCGCGGCGGAATGCGGTGAGCTGGTTGATATTGGGGGCTTGGTCTTTGTCGATGTACATGGCTTTATTTCCTCGGATCGCGGGCCGCAGCCGGACGGGTGCTGGCATCGATTATGCGGCTGCCGAAACGATCCATGTGAGACAGCCCTGGCAGCTATTGTCACCTCGGTTGGCTGGCTCAGAGGCTGTTGCCCTAAGGTGTGCAGCGATATTGAATGTCTGCTGCGAATATTTTTATGGATATATAAATTTTTCTGATAAAAACTCTCAAATCAGCATTGTTGCAATGGGGTGTTTTCGGGAGGAGATATTGGCATGAAGATAAATTGGTGGAGAAGTATTGGAATGGGTGCGTTGGTGCTCGGTGCATCGGGGGCATATGCGCAAAAGAGCTACGCGCCACAAAATGGCACCTGGGTGGTGAGCAGTGAGCTCGATGGCAAGCCGGGTCGAGGATTGGCGCTGGATGTGCAGTTTGGCTCAATGGTGCTGCAGTTGTATGCCTATGAGCCAGACGGCTCGCCCACTTTCTATATGGCCAGCGGTAATTTTGAGATGACCGTCGGCACCCCTTTTGTCGCGCCTCTTAAACGTTATGCAGCAGGGCGTTACTTTGGCAGTGGTGCACGCGATGCCCAGGAGTTGGATACGGCAGGCCAGGTAAGCGTTGTTTTTGACAGTGCCACAACAGCTACCTTGACCTTGCCGGGCGAACCACCGCTCCGTATCCAGCGCTTTTATTTTGACAACCCACTGATCCAGCCAGGCCAGCGCGCGGTTTTTTACTTGGGCCCTATCTCGGAGCCAGAAGCAGAGCCGAGGCTTGCCACGCTGGAGATGGATGTGCAAGGCGTTGCCCATTTTCAGTACCCGCGCTTTGACCGGGAGGCCAGTGCATGGCGTGACAACCGCTGGCCCTGCAAAATGGTGCCCGCGCGGCAAGCCATGGTCTGTGAGCGACTGAAGGACGATGGCGAGCTGCTGGACCGGGTGGTTCTGCAGCGCTACCTCCAGGAAATCGTCGGTGTGCTGGAGACCGAGCGGAACAGCGAAGCTTTCAAAGGCCCCTTGCTGTATGTGCATGGCAGCGATCAGAGCTTGCAGACACAGCCGCTTGACACTTCCGCAGCCGCTGCATCTTCGGGGCCCGTTCCAGGCGTTGTTCCCGACAGCGGCACCTGGGTGGTGACGGAAGAAAAAACGGGCCGACCTGGCCGGGGGCTCAGCATTGATGCGCAAGGCAGTCAGGTGCTGGTGCAGGTCTTCAATTACGGCAGTGATGGCAAGCCCACCTTCCACATGGGCGTTGGCCCGTACCTGCAAGCTGCGGCGTCTGTGCCCTTGAAGCAATACCGAGGCGGCCGGTCCCTGGGCGGGCCTGCTGCATCGGGCGTTGAGACGGGCGAGACCCAGACCTTGGGCCTGCAATTTGACAGCGCGACCAGCGGTTGGGTGCAGTTCCCAGGTGAAGCGGCCAAGCGCATTGAGCGCTTTCAATTTGGCGTGAACCATTGGTTTGTAGCGGCAGATCAGCAACCGCTGATGTACCTCCAAGGTTTATGGTCCGCTGTGTCGACCAATCCCAAGCTGGCGCTGCAGTTTGAACTCCATCCTATGAACTGGCAACCGGGCAAGCAGCCGCCCACCTCGTATGACACCTGGCCCGAAGTTGGCTCCAGCGCCAGCGTCAAGTGCCGGTACGAGCAGACCCCCGACGGCAACGTACGTTGCGCGGTGACCGGAAAGCGAATGGGCGTAGATCCTGAGTTGGAATACCGCTTTGCCCTCAGCTACCGGGGACAAAGCTTGGCCACGGTCTATCAGCTGCAGACAGACAAGTCACTGCTGCTGTTGGGGCAGGTGCCCTTGATACGCAGAAGCAATTCGTACACCGCTTTCGGCGTGGGCATAGGCTTGCCCAGAACGTATTGATCTGCCGATGGGCACTGACAACAAGGATTCGTATGACGCATTGGTGTAGAAAAACGCTGTTGCTGCTGGGTGCTGCGACAAGCATGTCTCTCGTCTGGGCTGGTCGTGATTTCACCCCGTTATCGGGCACCTGGGTGATCGATGCGGAGCTCGATGGCAAACCTGGGCGTGGCCTGGCGATCGATGTGCAGGGCGATACCGTGGTGCTGCAGGTCTATGGCTATGAGGCCAGCGGCGCGGCCACCTTTTATATGGCGTCTGGCCCTATGGTTGGTAACGGCGCCGTGCTGCCTCTGCAGAAATTCCAGGGCGGCACCGCATTGGGTGGCCCGGTGCGCGACGCGGAACTGGCCGCGAATGTGGGCAAAGTCCAGCTGCAATTTGCCAATGGGGTGCAGGGCAGCATCCAGCTGCCGGGGGAGTCTGCCTATGCGATGCGCCGCTTTGTGTTCAACGGCCAAGGTGATCTGTCGGTGCCCAATCCTTCCCGGCGCTTTGCGCTGGCAGAGCTGGGCAGCGAGAACCAGCCGCTGAACCTCTGGTTCATGGATGTTGTGCCCACCGGGCAGCTCACGCTGCGCAGACCATCCCCGGCTGCAGAATGGAATCTGCAGTGCCAGCCTGCCGATGACCAAGGCACGGTGGATTGCATCGCCGATGCATCCTCATCTACCCCGCGCATCCGCCTGAGTTATCAGCAATTTCTCTATGACGCCAGCGCATTGCTGGAAGTCGACGGAGAGCCGGCACGCAGGCTTGTCGGTGCGTACATGCGTACCCGCACGCCTGCAAGAATTCCTACTAATGGCGACAGAAACTGGTACTCGGCCTTGCAGGGTTTTGATGCAGAACAACGCCTACCGGAGCCGGGAACCTGGATCATGCGCGACGAAAAAACCGGCAAGCCCGGTCGCGGTATCAGCCTCGATGTGCAGTTTGGTCAGGCCCTGATGCAGGTCTTCAATTACCGGCCCGATGGCAGCGCGATCTTTCATATGGGGTCTGGCGAATTCTCTCAATCGCGCGCCAACATTGCGCTGAAAACCTACCGAGGGGGGCGCTATCTGGGTGGGCCTTGGCAGTCGGCGACGGAAGCCTCTGATGCCGGCATGGCCGTCATCAATTTCGACCGTTTGGACAGCCGCAAGGACATGAATGAAGGCTCGATCCGTCTGCCTGGAGAGCCTTTGCGCGTGATGGAGCGCTTTGAGATGCAGCCCACGCGGCCCGCGCTGAGCAGCTTGATGGGGGACTGGGTATTCAGCCACAGCCTATCTTCCAAGCCAAGGGTCGTGGCGCTGAACGTGGTCAAAGGCCAGTCGTTGACCAATGCAGCAGGCGATTTTGAATGCCAGTTCACGCCGTTGCTGACCGACACCGTGGTGGACTGCAGCAGCACGCCTGGCGACGGTGCGCAGCCAGAGCGTTTCAGCTTTCCTTTCAGCTTCCAGGGGCGCAGCGCCATCAGGAACAGTTCCTATGGCATCGCCTTCCGGGTGCGAGACCGCCTGGGCAACCTCACCGGGGTAGGGCCGCTGGTCAGGCCCTGACCTTGCAAACGAGGGCCTGCCCCTGCCGCTGGAGTCTGATGCAAGCTTGGCGGTGGTGGGCGGCTTCTGTCGGCGCCCTTAACCGGCTCTGGCATTAGAGGCCAGTGCGCCCGGATGGGACAGCCGGCGGTCTGCCAGCAAGGCCGCCACATTGAGCAGGGCCAGCACCGCGCCGGCGATGCAGGCACCCGTCCAGCCGCCGTGGTGCCAGGCCCAGGCGCCGATGGCCGAGCCGGCCGATGCGCCGATGAAGTAGCCCGTCATATAGCAGGCATTGATGCGCGAGCGCGCCTCGGGTGCCAGCCGGTAGATGACGTTCTGGTTGCAGATATGGGTGCCTTGCAGCGCCAGCTCGATCACCAGCATGCCGACGATGAACAGGAAGACCGAATGCTGGCTGTACCACAGCAGCGCCCAGTTGACGACCAGCAGCAGCACCGAGAAGGCGGTGGTGGGGCGCTCCAGCCCCTTGTCGACCAGGCGGCCTGCGGCATTGGCCATCAAGGCGCCGGCTACACCAGACAGGCCAATCAACCCGATCGATGAATCACTCAGGCCGTGCTCAGGGCCGCCGAGCATCAAGGCCATTGTGGAAAACAGCACGCTGACCGAGGCAAAGGCCAGACCGCCCAGCAAGGTGCGGGTGCGCAGGCGGGGCTGCGTGCGAATCAAGGTGGCCATGCTGCCCAGCACCTGGCCGTAGGGCAGGCGTGCGCCGCTATGTGCCACCTTGGGCAGCACCCGGTACAGGGCCAGCGCCACCAGCACCATGGCGATGCCTCCGACCTTGTAGACCAGACTCCAGCCGCCCACGGCCGACAAGAGACCGGCGACGGTGCGTGACAGCAAAATACCAGTGAGCAGGCCGCTCATCACCAGACCGACGGCGCGGCCGCTCGATTCACGCGGGGCCAGGCTGGCGGCCATCGGCACCAGCACCTGTGCGGCGACCGAGAACAGGCCGGTCACCAAGGTGCCCAGCACCAGGGCGGTGAACGGCGAAGGCATCAGGCCGGCAAACCCGCTGACCAGCAGGCCCAGTGCGGCCAGCAGCATCAGGCCCACGGTCAGTTTGCGGCGCTCCAGCATATCGCCCAGCGGCACCAGAAACAGCAGGCCAATGGCATACGACACCTGCGCGCAGGTGACCAGGATGCCGGCCGTACTCTCGCTCACCTGCAGCGCATGGGCGATGGAGTTGAGTAGCGGTTGGTTGAAGTAATTGGCCCCTGCGCACAGGCCGCAGGCGGTGGCCATCAGCAGCAGCACGGCAGGGCTGAGCGTTGTGGCGGAAGCGGCTGGGCCGGGGCGGGCGGGAGAAGTTGTTGTTTGTTGATTTTGCACAGCGCGAGTGTGCGCGCATCAGAAAAACAATGTGCGCCCTTGGTCTTGGCGCAGCTGCTATCGCGCCATTCCCGGGTCGTCGTGCAACCAGTCCGGCCTGCGCAGCAGCGCCTGCCATTGCTGCAGGCTGGGGTGAGACTCCGGCTCGGAGGTGCCCGCTGCCGGTTCTGCGTTCGGCCAGTGCAGTCCGCTGTCGATATGCAACGGCGCCTGCGTGTAGGGGTGCAGCAAGGACAGCGACCAGGCATGCAGCCACAGTCGCTGCAGGCCAAGGCGCTCGGCCCACCAGCGGTTCAGCGGGCCTTTGCCATGTGTGGCATCGCCAATGATGGGGTGGGCGATGTGCTTGAGATGGCGGCGGATCTGGTGGCGGCGCCCGGTGAGTGGCTCGGCCTGCACCAAGGACAGCCGCGTGCCGGCAAAGCGGCCGTCGTAAGCCTCGGGGTGCTCCAGCGTGGCCAGGCGTGCAAAGCGGGTTTGGGCTGGCTGCGCGGGTGCGTCTTGCGGGGCATCGTCGGGGCGCAGTGCGTGGTCCACTGCTGCATGCAGCGGCGCCCAGCCGCGCACCATGGCCAGGTAGCGCTTGTCCATCTGGTGGTTTTCAAACTGGCTGCGCGTGCGGCTGGCTGCCTCGGCATGCAGCGCCAGCAGCAGCACGCCGCAGGTGCCTTTGTCGAGCCGGTGCAGCGGAAACACATGCTGGCCGATCTGGTCGCGCAAGGTCTGCACGATAAAGCGCGTCTCGCCCGCATCCAGGCCCGTGCGGTGCACCAGCCAACCGGCGGGCTTGTAGATGGCCACCAGGTGCTCGTCGCGCCACAGCAGGGGCAGGGGGCAGTCCTGCGCATGGGTATGCGTAACAGCAGCGTCGATGGCGAAAGACATGGGAGGGCGGGCTGGTGAAACGATGGTGCGGGGGGGCTATGGATTTTATAGTGATCGGGCTTCAATACTTCTTGGACCACAGCCCGAACAACAGCATGCCTGCCAGCATGGCCGCGCTGAAAATCGCAGCCGAACCCCAGCCCGCTGCCGTGCCCACCAGCGCGGGCCCGGGGCAGTAGCCGGCCAGGCCCCAGCCAATGCCAAACAGCGCAGAACCGATCAGCAGCGGCGCATCGACTGCCTGGCGTGCCGGCAAATGCATGGGCTCGCCCAGCAGGCTGCGGCTGCGCCGGCGGGCCCATGCGAACCCGGGCAGACCCAGCGCTATCGCGCCGCCCATCACCAGGGCCAACGAAGGGTCCCAGGCGCCGGCCAGGTCCAGAAAGCCCAGCACCTTCTGCGGATCGGCCATGCCAGACACCAGCAGGCTCAGGCCGAAGACCAGGCCTGCGACGGCCGCGATCAAGATAGTCATCGTGGTCTCCTTACACAACGTGGCGAACCACAAACACTGTCGCAAAGCCGGTGGCCATGAAGACCAGGGTAGCAACCAGGGAGCGCAGCGACAGGCGCGAGAGCCCGCAGACGCCATGCCCACTGGTGCAGCCCGAGCCCAGGCGCGTGCCAAAGCCCACCAGCAGGCCGGCGAGCACCAGCAGCGGCCAGGCGGCGGGGCTGGCAGTCACTGGCAGCGGTGCAAACCACTGGTAAAGCCATGGGGCTGCCAGTAAGCCCGCCACAAAGGCCAGGCGCCAGGCGCCGCGCTGCAGGCGCGGCGGCAGCAGCGCGACCACGATGCCGCTGATGCCTGCAATGCGGCCATTGAACAGCACCAGCAGTACGGCAGCCAAACCAATCAAGGCACCGCCGGCGAGGGCGGTCAGCGGTGTAAAGGCAGACAGATCGATCGACATAGGAAAGCTTTCTTGAGACGGGGGTGCAGGGGCCGCTTCAGGCTGCCGGACAGTACTGTGCATACAGCGTCTGCAGCAGCGCCAGCAGACGCGCATCGGCCACTTGGTAAAAGATGTTCTTGCCCTCGCGCCGGGTGCTGACCGCATTCTCTCGCCGCAGTACCGCCAGCTGCTGGGACAAGGTCGGTTGCAGAATGCCCAGCTGCACCTCCATATCGCTGACGCAGCATTCGCCCTGGCTGAGGTGGCAGAGCAGCAGCAAGCGGTCTTCGTTGCCCAGCAACTTAAGGGCGGATACGGCATGGTGCGCGGCTTGGCGCATGGCATGGGGAGGCGGATGGATGGTAAGGCTATCGTTCATGGAGGGAAGTGCGGGTAATTGCTATTGTTATCTGTGCTGTGTTTTATTATATTAAAATATATATTGTTTTATCTGAAAATGTTATTGCTATGACGTCAACCGCTTCTTTTGGTGTTCAGGCATTTTTTGATGCGGTGACCGGCACCGTCAGCTATGTGCTGCACGATGCGGCCAGCCGTGAGGCCGCCGTCATCGACCCGGTCTGGGACTTTGACGTCCAGAGCGGCCGTACCAGTACGGCATCGGCCCAGCGCATTGCCGACTACCTGCAGGCCGAGCAGCTGACCTTGCATTGGGTGCTGGAGACGCATACCCATGCGGACCACCTGTCCGCAGCCCAGTGGCTGCGCATGCAGATGCCCTCAGGGGAAGTGCGCGTCGCCGCGCCGGTGGTGATTGGCCAGCAGATCACGCAGGTGCAGAAAGTATTTGGCGGTATCTACGGCATGGAAGACTGCATTGCCCCGCAAGGCGCCGACTTTGACTGCCTGCTCAGCGATGGCGATGTGCTGGCGCTGGGCGCTACCCGGATCCGCGCGCTCGGTGTGCCCGGCCATACCCCGGCGGACCTGGCCTATGCGGTAGAGGCTGCAGGGGCAGTGGCCGCCATTTTTGTGGGCGATACCTTGTTCATGCCTGATGTGGGCACGGCCCGCTGTGACTTTCCCGGTGGTGATGCGCGTGCGCTCTACCGCTCCATTGGCCGGCTGCTGGCGCACCCGCCGCAAACGACTCTGTATGTTTGCCATGATTACCCGCCTGCCGGCCGTGCCGCTGCCTGGTGCAGCACGGTGGCCGAGCAGCGTGCGCACAACATCCATGTGCACGATGGCGTGGATGAGGCGGCCTTTGTGGCGATGCGCGAGGCGCGCGATGCAACCCTGGCGATGCCGCAGCTGATGCTGCCCTCGGTGCAAGTCAATATCCGCGCAGGCCGCCTGCCCGATGCCGATGCACAGGGCCGGCGTTTTCTCAAGCTGCCGGTCGATGCGCTCTGAGGGGGCAGTGGCGTCCGGTCTTAGCGGCCCGCAGACTGGTATTGCGCATCTTCGAAGCGGTTCACCTTCCACAGGCTGGGGAAGAGCCGCGTCCACAACGCCACCACCGCCAGCGAGCACAGGCCTCCCGCCACCGCAGCGGGCACGGCGCCGAGCAGGGCTGCGCTGCTGCCAGCGCGGAATTCGCCCAGCTCGTTGGACGAGCCGATGAACAGCATGTTGACGGCATTGACGCGGCCGCGCATGTTGTCGGGCGTGGCAAATTGCAGCAGCGAGCCGCGCACATAGACGCTGACCATATCGGCAGCGCCGGCGATGGCCAGCGCCAGGCAGGACAGCCACAGCCAGTGCGACAACGAGAACACCAGGTTGGCGATGCCGAACACGGCCACGGCCAGCATCATGCGGCGGCCCACCTGGGTGCCAAAGGGGCGGTTGCTGAGGTAGAGGCCTGCGCAAACCTCGCCAATCGCCATGGCGCTGCGCAGCAGGCCCAGGCCCTCGGGGCCGGTGTGCAGCACCTCATGGGCATAGATGGGCAGCAGCGCCACCACGCCGCCCAGCAGCACGGCAAACAGGTCGAGCGAGATGGTGCCGAGCACCATGGGGCGGCCAAAGATAAAGCGGATGCCCGCGCCAAAGCGCTGCCAGATGGTATCGCGTGCAGCGCCCGGCTCGGTGAGCGCCTTGGGCGCCGCATACAGCACCTTGACGCGCAGCAGCAGCCCGGTGCCGATCGCAAATGCGAGCATGCAGACGCCATAGGTCCACACCGCCCCGCCAGCCGCATACAAAAACCCGCCCAGCATCGGCGCGCCAATGGCCGAGCAGCGCATCACCACGCTGTTGGTGGCGATGGCCTTGGGCAGCAGCGCCATCGGCACCAATTGCGGCAACAGGCTTTGCAGCGCCGGGCCCGAGAAGGCCCGTGTGGCGCCATACAGTACCAGCACCGCATAGATGCCGGCCACCCCTGCGTTGCCATGGCCCGACAGCCACAGCAGCAGCGCGCTGCAGACGCTGCCCAGCGCCCAACTGGTGGCCAGCACCTTCTTGCGCGGCAGCCGGTCAATCAGCTCGCCGGCAGGCAAGAGCAGCAAGAGCATCGGAATGAACTGCGCCAGGCCCACAAAGGCGAGCGCCATGGGGTTGCGCGTGAGGTCATAGACCTGCCAGGCCACGACCACGGCCTGGATCTGGGTGGCGCCAACAGCGAAGACCCGCGCTATCAAAAAAATAAGAAAGCCGCTGTGCTGGTCGCGCAGCAGCGGCGGAGGGGCAGGGTGAGTGGTCGCTGGCATGGGGTGTGGCGCAGCCTGCATGGGTACAGCTGCTGCAACCGCTGGATGGTTGTAGGTGTTTGTGGCGCCATTCTGCCATGTACGTTTAACTCTTATATAAGAGTTGGGCTTATCCATGCGGCAAGCAGGCCATGCCCAAAAGCGGGGTAGGGGTGCAAACGCCGCTGCGATGCGCGCATTGCGCCAACCTGGGCTGCAAAAAACGAAACCCCCAGTCACCGCTGTTGGGCGACTGGGGGGGGATTTGGCTTGAGGCTTTTAGCTGGCAATAGCTGCAAGCTGCCAGGCCTCCTTCTGAGGTGAGTAAGCGGGCGCTGTCAGCAGCACCCGCTTACACCATCAAGGGGCCTTGGCGGTCTCTACCGTCATATCCAGCACATAGGCGTAGCGCGATGCATCGGCAGGCGGGTTGGCAATCGTGTAGCGCTTCACGCGTAGCACATTGCTGTAGCCGGGCTCGTGTTGGTAGCCTTCGATGTTGCCGTAGAAGTGTTGCCAGTCGCCGGCAACGGTCTTGCGGCCGTTGCTGTCATAACGCAGCTCGCGCACCTGCAGGCACTGCACGCCCTTGGCCACGCCGTGGTTGCAAGGCTTGGTCTGGGGGCCGACTTCGTAGAACATGGTCTCACCGGCGCCACCATATTTGGTTTCGTTGGTGGGCACCGACTTCAACAGCCAGCGGCTGCCGTCGTTGAACTGCAGGGTCAGGCGCGGTGCGTTGTTGTCCTGTGTGATGCGCAGGCTTTCGGCGCGCGTGATCTGTGCGCTCACCGCTTGCTCCAGCTGCATCAGTGGTGGCTCGCAGGCCATCATTGTGCCAATCGGGTTGGTAATGCTGATCTTGTCGCCATCGAGCTGGTAGCCGGCGCCCATGACATTGCAGAGGTTGCCAATGCTCACGCGGTGCGCCGTCTTGGCGTCGCCGCTGAAGCCCAGGCGCAGCACCTTCTTCGGTGCCAGCGCGGTGAAGGCAGGCAGTGCGCGGCCGGATTGGTCTTCGGCCCGTTCCAGATCCCAATGGTAGGCCTGCAGAGTCTTGTCGTTGGCTGATGCGTTCATGGCGGGTGCGGTATTGCCGGTGGCTGGTGCCGCAGGCGTGGACGATGGGGTGCTGCTGCAGGCCGCCAGGGCCATGGCAGCGGCTGCGCTGAGGCTCATCAATTTCCAACGTTGCATATGAAGTTTTTCCTTATAAGAGGCAGCGCACTGGCGCACGCTGCAGTGGGTGAACGTAGCTTGCCATCCTAGGGGCTGCCAGCAAGCACTGGTGTAGGCCAAGCTTGGCGCTTGGCAGCCAGGCCATGCGGGCAATTACAGCAGCGTCTGCCTAAAACTTAGGCGTATGAAATTTATTGAATTCAATCAATGGCTTGCCGTCTTGTCCAGAGCCTTGTCCACATGCTGACCCACAGATATCTGGGATAACCACAGCCTGTGCATCAGGCCGTCAGGAAGAGGGCGGGGTCGACCATGCTGCGGTTGAGCATCACGCCCCAGTGCAGGTGCGGGCCGGTCACCCGGCCGGTGGCGCCGACTTTGCCGATGACCTCACCGGCTCGTACGCTCTGGCCCACGGTCACCTGGGTAGCACTCAGGTGGCAGTACATCGTCAGAAAGCCACCCCCATGGTCCATCCAGATGGTGTGGCCGTTGAAGAAGTAGTCGCCCACATCGATGATCTTGCCATCGATGGGGGCCTTGACCGGCGTGCCGGTGGCCGCCGCGATGTCCATGCCGCTGTGCGGATTGCGTGACTGGCCATTGAACACCCGGCGCAACCCGAAGGAGCTGGAGCGCCGGCCGGGCACCGGCACGGGCAGCTGCATGTGCGCTGGCAGCGGCGTGCTGAAGGTGGCCATCACCGTTTGTTGGTGGTCACGTTCGCGTTCATAGCGGGCATTGTCGGCGGCGGACAGGTCGACCGTCTTGGGAGCAACCTTGAGGCGCTGCTCGCTGTATTTCTTGTCGCGCACGGTGTAGGCGATGCTGCGTGGGCCACTGGCGGTTTGCAGCTTGATCTCTGCCGGGCCCGTAGGGGCCGACAGTGGTATGCCGACCAGTGCCGTCCACTCAATCGCATCGCCCAGCACCAGCAACGGAATATCGCCTGCAAACGCCTGCGGCCGCTCAGCCGCAGGGCCCAGCGACAGGCGCGCAACGCCACCGGGAACGCGCGAGTCGGCAGGCCAGCCATCGGTTGCCGCAGCCTGTGCTGTGCGTAGCCAGGGCAATAGCGCCAGACCGCTGCCTGCCTGCAGCAACAGGCGGCGCTGCAGGCGCGATGAATCGGTAGGACGGTCAGGTTCTGGTATCGACATGGGTGTGGGGCAGCGTGGTTGCATGTGCTTTTAAAAGCATAGCGCGTTGTGCTTTTCCATCCTGGGCAAATGCCGCGCATAATATGCAAAATTTGGTAAACCAGAGCGCCGCTATGGGCGCCCGGGGACACGGCTGGTAGCATGCCGCTTTGCCCTTCGTACCGGGCGTGCTATACAGGCGTTGGCTGACAGGCTGCACCGGCTCTATCCGTTACAGTGGTGCGCTTGGGCCTGTCTCCGTCATCCAGGTCATCATGTTGTTTCGGGAGTTCGTTTCGTTCATGTTGGGCAAGCATTCAGACCTTCTTTTACTTGCTGCATCCACCCGCTGCAAACTTCAACGCCCTTTGGCGGGCTGGTCGTTGGTGGTGGCACTGGCGCTTTCGGTCTCTGGTTGTGGCAGCCTGGACCGCGACACCGACAGCCATCGCTACAACGTCGTAGCCCACGAAACCTTCGGATCGTCGTCCACCTATTCGCGTCTTTTTGATGCGCCGCCTGAGCGCGCTTGCGAGGCTGCCCGCCGTGCACTGCTGAGCCAGGGCTACTTGATCAATGTGGCCAAGGGCAAAGAGGTGGAAGGCCAAAAGAGCTTCCAGCCGGCGACCGACAACCACCAGATCATCACCATCCGTGTGGTCTGTGCAGCCGATAGCAAGGACGGCAAGGTCACCCTCGGCTTTGTGTCTGCACTCAAGGACACCTACAACCTCAAGAAGAGCAGCAACTCTGCCAGCGTCGGAGTGGGTGCACTGGGCTCGCTGTCGCTGCCTTTTTCTGCCGGCAACGATTCGATGGTCAAGGTGGCCAGCGAGACCGTGAGCTCAGCCACCTTCTACGACAGCTTTTTTGACCTGATCAAATCCTACCTGCGCCAGGACGATGAGCTGCGCCAGCAAAGCCTGACCGGCGACGAAGAGTTCGTCGAATAATTCCGCGCAGCGGCTGGGTCACCTGGCCGCCAATGCAGCAATAGAAAAGCCCGCCATCTTGCAAGATGACGGGCTTGTTTTTTTGCCCGTGGCCAGTCAATGGCCATGGCGCTTCTCGCCGTTCCTCGTGGCTTATGGCATCGCGGACAGCAGGCCCATCATGCCGTTCTGGTCCAGCGGCTTGCCATTGGCTTGCAGCTTGCCATCAGCCCATTGCAGCTCACTGGCTACGCGGTCCTTGTTGTCCACCAGCAGGCCCGCTTGCACCAGACCGGCCAGGCGCGCGTCCACATCCTGCTGCACGGCGCTGTCGATCTGCTTGTCATCGATATCGTCCGAGCCTTCGTTCTCCAGCACATAGGCCTCGCGCACCTTGCTGGCGTAGAGCGACTGCAGCACGGGCTTGGGCATGTCGAGACGCAGCAGCGCCTTGAAGTCGGTCATAGGATTGAGTGGCTTGCCGGCATCGCCCTGGTAGGACAGCGATGCTGCCACTTCGGCCGTGCCTTCGGCGGTGCGCCAGCTGATGCGCTTGACCTCCAGCTCGGGCTTGCGGGCCAGCAGCTGCTGCATGCCTTGCATCAGCATCATCTGCAGGGCCTGTGGATCGCCCTGGACCTTCTGCGATTCCTTGGTGAACTGGTTCAGCCAGCCCGCATCCAGGTTGTGCAGGCCCAGGTCCATCACCATGTCGTCGATCTTGTGGTCCTTCTGTACAAAGGACTTGATCGACGAGTTGATGGTGGTGTTGACCACTTCGCCCTGCAACTGGGTATCGGCCACCAGCTTCAGATCGGCAAGCTCAGCCGGGTCTTCACCGTTCTTGGGTGTGACCTTGAGGCCGGCCAGCGCCCACTCGATGCTGCCCACCATGAACTCCTGGCCCTTGGGCTGGTGCATGTCAAAGCGCATGGTGTTGCCGCTCATCAGCATATCGGCGGCCTGGCCGTCATCTTCCTCTCCGGGCTTGGGCTGCACCAGCAGGCTGGGCATCGATGCATCGCCCTTGATGCGGCTGAAATCGGAGGACATCTCGAAATCGGACTTGAAGCCGCCAAACGCCAGCTTGTCACCACCGAATTCGCCATTGAAGGCGGGCGAGGTCACCTCGTTCTGGGTGCTCTTGGACCAGCCCACCTTGCTCTTCCAGACCAGCGGTGCCTTGTCCTTGAAGGCCACCACCCACTCGGGCGGGGCATCCGGATTGATCGCAAAGGTGGAGACGATTTCTGCCAGGTGCGCAATGGGGAGCGGGCCGTGGCTGATGTCATGCTGGGCGCTGAACTGCAGCTTTTCTTCGCCGGTGTCCACCGTCCACAGCGTCTGGGCGGTCGACGAGAAGATGCCCTTCTGGTAATCCTGCACCTGTACCAGCAGCGGCGGCTTGCTCCACTCCTTGGCGGCGGTTGCAAAGCCTTCTTCGATACGGTTGCCCACCAGGTAGCCGGTGGTGGCTCCGCCCGCAGCCAGCACGGCCACAGCTGCGGCAATGCCGATTCCTATTTTTTTCATGTATTTCCCCTCTGTTGTTTGAAACTGGATGGACGCAGCTTGTGCTGTACTTGTTTGCTGCCTCTTGCGTGGAGCCCGCATTGTAGAGGGCGGTCTGCACAATCAGCCATGCTGCACAGGATGCTATGTGACCAGGTGTAGCAGTTAGTATCCTGCAGTGACCAATCGGACATAAAAACGAGCCGCAAGCGGCCCGTGTGTTGGCAAGCAGCGGGCGCTTTACTGGCCCATCACAATGCCTTCGCGGCGCGGATCGGCACCACCAAACCACCAGGATTTGCCATGCGCCTCGCCCCGCGAGATGGCCTGCAGGCCGCTGGTCAGGTTTTGCTCTTTCACCTCGGCGCCGCGCGCCTGCAAGGCTTGCACAGTGGCGGCGGGGAAGCGCTTTTCCTCCAGCACGGTGGGGCCGTTGAGGCTGCCAAAGTTGGGCAGGTTGATGGCCTGCTGCGGCATCAGGCCCCAGTTGAGCATGCCGTACAAGGTCTTGGTGGTGTAGTGGATGATCCAGGCGCCGCCGGGGCTGCCGGCGCTGATCACCAGGCGGTCGGTGGCCTTGTCAAACACGAGGGTGGGCGCCATCGATGAGCGAGGGCGCTTGCCGGGCTCGACCCGGTTGGCGATGGGCTGGCCCTGCGCATCGCGGGGTGCCAGGCTGAAATCGGTCAGCTCGTTGTTGAGCAGGAAGCCGCCGGCCAGGCCGCGTCCGGTGTTGACCATCTGGCGCGAGCCAAACTGGTCTTCGATGGTCGTGGTCATCGCAATCGCATTGCCATAGCGGTCCACGATGCTGATATGGCTGGTGCCGTATTCCTGCTGGTAGGGCTGGCTGGCATAGGCCATCTTGACGCTGCCGGGTTGGCCGGGCTGGGCTTGCTGCATGCTGCGCGCGCCAATCAGGCGGGCGCGCTGGGCGAGGTAGTCGGGGCGCAGCATGCTCGACCAGTCACCGGCCGGTGCGCCGACAAAGGCCGGGTCAGCCACATACTGGTTGCGGTCGGCAAAGGCCAGGCGCGAGGCCTCGGCATAGAGGTGCAGCCAGTCGGCGCTGGGCAGGCCATCGGCGCCCAGGCCCATCTGCCCGGCGGGCGTATTGGCCATGATGCCCAGGATTTGCGCCACCGCAATGCCGCCCGAGCTGGGTGGCGGAAAACCGCAGAGTCGGTAGCTGCGGGTGGACGCCGGCTGGCTGGCCGGCGCACCAGCGGCGCTGGGCGAGTAATCGCTGCACAGCGCCTGGCGCTTGACGGGCTGGTAGGCCGCCAGGTCGGCCAGGCTGAGCTTGCCGGGGTTGGTGGCATGGCCTTGCACCTTGCGCACTATGGCTTCGGCCACCGGGCCTTCCAGCAAAGCCTTGGAGCCATGTTGGGCAATGTCGCGCAGCACGGCAGCGTATTCGGGGTTCTTCAGCAGATGGCCCACCGGCCAGGGCTTGCCATGGGCATCCAGAAAATAGCCGCTGGCAACCGGGTCCTGGCCCAGAAACTTCTCCTGTGCAGTCAAGGCGTTGAGGCGCGCACTGACCTTGAAGCCATCGGTAGCAAGGCGGATGGCGGGCTCGAACAGGCTCGCCCAGGGCAGCTTGCCATGCTCCTTGTGCGCCATCTCCAGCATGCGGATGGCGCCGGGCACGCCCACCGAGCGGCCGCCCACGACGGCGTCATGGAAGGCCATGGGCTTGCCATCACGCATGAACAGGTTCTCATCTGCCGCCATCGGTGCGACCTCGCGGCCGTCATAGGCCTCCACCTTGCTGCCTTGTGCATGCAGCAAGAAGGCACCACCACCGATGCCGCTCGATTGCGGCTCGACCAGGCCCAGCACCAGTTGCACCGCAATGGCTGCATCGATGGCCGAGCCGCCCGCTTGCAGCACCTGGTAGCCGGCGTCGGTGGCCAAGGGGTTGGCAGCGGCTACCGCATATTGTTCGGTCGCCCAGCCGGGTTTGTCGGTCCAGCCGGAGCTGCCTTCGGGCTGGTCAGACGCGGACGGGGGCTGGTATTGCAACTGGGGCTGGCTGCTGCAGGCGGCCAGCAAGGCCGCCGTGGCCACTGCTGCCATAGACAGCGACCAGCGGCCGGCCGTGGCGCGGGAAGGCCGCAGATGCGGGTGGTGGGTGCGGGACCCCGGGGACAGTCGTGGCATGGCGATCTCCTTGTTGTAGCGGCAATGTCTGGCATGCTAACCGCTTTGCTGCCACAGGCGTAGCAGACAGAGCGGCTGGGACGTTGCAGAATGTTGGCCGCGCAGGACTACAGGATCAGGCCCATTGGGGCCCAGCCACTTGGTCCTCCACCACAAAGCGGGCCAAGGTGTGTGCGCCGCTGTTCGCGTACTGCGGCTGGTTAATGACGCGCAGCTGGGTGGTCCAGCGTTTGGGCGTGATATCGCAGAGCCCATAGCCGCGTTCATCGCAGCGGGCCAGCAAGACATGGGGGTTGTGGGCCACGATGGCGTCGACCCGGGCCTGGGTGGTGCCGGAGTGCGAGCTGATCGAGGTCCCACAGAATTCGCTGGCCAGCACGCGCTCTGGGGTGGCGCTCTCCAGGTCCTGAATGCGGCAGACATAGTTCTGGTGGATGTCGCCCCCCAGCAGCACGGTGTTGCGCAGTTGCGCCTCAGCCACTGCGTGCAGCAGCCGCTGGCGGGCGGCGGGGTAGCCATCCCAGGTATCGGCGCTGGTGCGGCCGCTGGCAAAGTGGCGCGCGGCAAACAGGGTTTGTTGGCAGATAACGCTCCAGCGCCGGCTCCCGGGCTTGGCCGCGCGGTTGCTTGCCAGCTGGGCAGCCAGCCAGCGCTCTTGCTCCCAGCCCAGAAAGCTGCGGCTGCTGCGTGCCAGATCGGTACAGTCTGCGGCCTTGACAGAGGCTGGGCTTTTCTCGGTCACTGCGCGGCAGGCCTGGGCATCGCGGTACTGGCGTGCATCCAGCACCCACATATCGGCCAAGGCGCCCCAGCCTTGCTGGCGGTACAGCGGCGTGTGGGCAGGGGGCAGGGCCAGCCCCGCCTGTTTGCAGGCCACCGAGGCGCGCAGCGGCATGTTCTCGTAAAACGCCTGGTACGCGGCCAGGCGCTTGGCGGCAAAGGCCTGGGTCTTGCCCACGCCATAGTCGCCCACATAGTTGTCTTCGACCTCATGGTCGTCCCAGGTGACCAGCCAGGGGCAGTGCGCATGCATGGCCTGCAGGTCCGGATCGCTCTTGTGCAGCGCATAGCGGTCGCGGTAATCCTGTAGGGTGACTGCGTGGGCCAGCGGATGCAGGCGCGCGAGCTGGCTGCTTTTTTGCTTGGCCGCAGATGCGGGTGAGGCATATTCGTAGATGTAGTCGCCCAGAAAGACCACCAGGTCGGGATCGTCCTCGCGCGCATGGCGCCAGGCGGCGTAGTAGCCATGCTCCCAGCGCTGGCAGGAGGCGTAGACCAGGCGCAACTGCGCTACCGCCGCACCGGCGGCCGGCGCGGTGCGGGTGCGGCCGGTGGCACTGGTCTGGCCCTGGCAGTGAAAGCGGTAGTAGTACCAGCGGTCGGCCTCCAGGCCCTGGGCCAGCACATGCACGCTGTGGCCGCCGTCTGTGCTGGCCATGGCCTCGCCCTGGCGCAGGATCTGGCGGAACTGCGCATCCTGGGCCAGCTCCCAGTGCACTTCCACGGGGCGCAGCAAGGGCGTGTTGGCGCTGGGTAGCAGCCGCGTCCACAGCACCACGCTGCTGGCATCGGGCTCGCCACTGGCAACGCCCAGGCCAAACAGCTGCTCCGAGACCGGCCACGGGGCCATGGCCAACGGCGCATCGCTGCCTGCCTGCGCAATGACCGGCAACTGGGCGGCCAGGCCCAGGGCGCCCAGGCCTTGCAGCCATTGGCGTCGGTTGGGGCGCTGGGCCAGGTCTTGATCCAAATCTTGGTTCTGGCGGCCGGGTAGGGCTTGCTGCGGCATAGGGCGACGGTGGAATAGCGCAGCATAGCGCTGGCGCCGATCCGCAGCATATTGCACAGGTACCTCGGTGACATCAGTGCAGCGAGGGGAATGGCGGGCATAAAAAACGCTCCTTAAGGAGCGTTCGTTGGTTTGGCTTCCAACTGCCTGGGGCAGATGGGCCATCCGGGTGGTTCAGCCGGCGCTTATTCGTCGTTGTTCTTGGGGCTGGCGGTTGAGGTCAGGATGTTGCTGGGGTCGTCCACCGATTCGCGCAAGGCCTTGCCGGGCTTGAAATGGGTGACGCGCTTGGCGGGCACCTGCACGGCTTCGCCGCTGCGTGGGTTGCGGCCCAGGCGGGGTTGGCGGTGGGTGATGGTGAAGCTGCCAAAGCCACGGATCTCTATGCGTTGTCCGCGTACCAGCGAGTCTTCGATGGCCTCCAGAATCGTTTTGACGGCCTGCTCCGCATCCCGCTGTGTCAGCTGGTGGAAGCGAGCGGCAAGCTCTTCAATCAGATCGGATCGGGTCATACGAATGTGGAATCTTCGTGAATCAAATAGTCAAAGCATTGGTGGGCGCACTGGGCGCCCACCTTGTCTGCAAGCTACCGACTATACCAAGGCTGGCAAGGCATGAGCCGGTAGCGGAGCCGTCAATTACTTGTCGGCGTCCAGCTTGGCGCGCAGCAGTGCGCCCAGGCTGGTGGTACCAGCATTTTCCTTGGACGATTGCTGCGACAGCGAAGCCATGGTTTCTTGCTGTTCAGCGTGGTCCTTCTGCTTGATGGACAGGGAGATGCTGCGGCTCTTGCGATCCACATTGGTCACTACGGCGGTAACTTCATCACCTTCCTTGAGCACGGAACGAGCGTCTTCCACGCGGTCCACCGAGATTTCGGAAGCACGCAGGTAGCCGACGATGTCGTCGCCCAGGTCGATTTCAGCGCCCTTGGCATCCACAGACTTGACCTTGCCGGTCACGATCTGGCCCTTGTCGTTCACGGTAGCGAACGTGGTGAATGCATCGCTGTCGAGCTGCTTGATGCCCAACGAGATACGCTCACGGTCCACATCCACGGCCAGCACGATGGCTTCCACTTCCTGGCCCTTCTTGTAGTTACGAACCGCGGCTTCGCCGGTTTCGTTCCACGACAGGTCAGACAGGTGAACCAGACCGTCGATGCCGGAGGCCAGGCCCACGAACACGCCGAAGTCGGTGATCGACTTGATCGGGCCCTTCACGCGGTCACCACGCTTGGTGTTCTGCGCGAATTCTTGCCATGGGTTGGCCTTGCACTGCTTCATGCCCAGGGAGATACGACGCTTGTCTTCGTCGATTTCCAGAACCATGACTTCGACTTCGTCGCCCAGGGTCACGAGCTTGGAAGGAGCAACGTTCTTGTTGGTCCAGTCCATTTCGGACACGTGCACCAGACCTTCGATGCCTGGTTCCAGTTCCACGAACGCGCCGTAGTCAGCAATGTTGGTGACCTTGCCGAACAGACGGGTGCTCGATGGATAACGGCGCGACACGCCCATCCATGGATCGTCGCCCATTTGCTTCAGACCCAGCGAGACACGGTTCTTTTCGGTGTCGAACTTCAGGATCTTGGCGGTGATTTCCTGGCCAGCGGTCACCACTTCGGATGGGTGACGCACGCGGCGCCATGCCATGTCGGTGATGTGCAGCAGGCCGTCGATACCGCCCAGGTCCACGAACGCACCGTATTCGGTGATGTTCTTGACCACGCCTTGAACGATGGAGCCTTCCTTGAGGGTTTCCATCAGCTTGGCGCGCTCTTCGCCCATCGAGGCTTCCACCACAGCGCGGCGGCTCAGCACCACGTTGTTGCGCTTGCGGTCCAGCTTGATGACCTTGAATTCCAGGGTCTTGTTTTCGTAAGGGGTCAGGTCCTTGATCGGACGGGTGTCGATCAGCGAGCCTGGCAGGAAGGCACGGATGCCGTTGACCAGAACGGTCAGACCGCCCTTGACCTTGCCGGAGGTGGTGCCGGTCACGAATTCGCCCGATTCCAGCGCCTTTTCCAGGGCCAGCCAGGAAGCCAGACGCTTGGCGGTGTCGCGCGACAGAATGGTGTCGCCGTAGCCGTTTTCGATTGAACCGATGGCCACGGACACGAAGTCGCCCACTTGGACTTCGATTTCGCCCTGGTCGTTCTTGAATTCGTCGATTGGCACATAGGCTTCGGACTTCAAGCCGGCGTTCACCACCACGAAGTTGTGCTCAACGCGCACGACTTCAGCAGTGATCACTTCGCCAGGACGCATTTCGGTGCGTGTCAACGACTCTTCAAAAAGGGCGGCAAAAGATTCAGACATGTATTTCCTTAGACACGGGCAGGTTTCCGGCAGCACCATTGCTGACGTTTTTAAGGCTGGCCGTGCAGGTTGTGTGGTTATGACACCACGGGGTTCAAAGTTAAACAACCCGGCAACCCATGGCGGCTAGATCCACCAGTAGAAGGCTGCAGGGGCGGGTAACACCGGCGCCAAAGGCAGGTGCGAGGCGCGCGGGGCGCTTCAGGCCTGTTCTTTGCCAAACGGCTGTCGCTTTTCCCACCAGGACAGCACCTGAGCGACCGCGTTGTCCACGCTCATCTCGGAGTTGTCCAGCAAGAATGCATCCTGCGCTGCATGCAAGGGGGCGGTGGCGCGGTTCATGTCGCGCGCATCGCGTGCCTCCAAGTCAGCACGAAGGTCGGCTATTGTAGCCGGTATTCCTTTTTCAATCAACTGTTTATAGCGGCGCTCGGCGCGCTTGGCTGCACTGGCTGTCAGGTAGACCTTCAAAGGGGCGAGCGGGAAAATCACCGTGCCCATGTCGCGCCCGTCGGCCACCAAGCCCGGCAGCTGGCGAAAATCATGCTGGGCCTGCACCAGCGCCTGGCGCACGGCGGGCAGCGTGGAGACCAGGGAGGCGTTGGTGCCCGCTTCTTCACTGCGAATCGCCAGGCTGATGTCCTCGCCATCAAGGCGCACGCGCTGGTCGGCGCCGAACTGGATATCCATCTGCGAAATCAGCGCGGCAATCTGGCTGGCATGCTCGGCATCGATCGGGATGCCGGCACGCGTGGCGGCCAGCCCGGTGATGCGGTAGAGCGCACCCGAGTCGAGCAGGTGGTAGCCCAGCTGCTGTGCCACGGCCGAGGCTACCGTGCCCTTGCCCGAGGCGCTGGGCCCGTCGATGCAGATCACCGGGATCGAGCCAGGCACGGCGCGCACGGCCGAGAACATGGCCTCGAAGTAACCAGGGAAGGTCTTGGCCACGCACTTGGGGTCTTCAATGCGCACCGGCAGGCCGGCCGGGTTGAAGGCGGCCAGCGAGAAGCACATCGCCACGCGGTGGTCGTCATAGGTGTGGATGCTGGCGGGCTTCCAGGCCTCGCGGTTGGCCGGCGGAGTGATGGTCAGGTAGTCTGCGCCTTCCTCCACCACGGCGCCCAGCTTGCGCAGCTCGATGGCCATCGCCGCCAGACGGTCGGTTTCCTTGACGCGCCAGCTGGCAATATTGCGCAAGGTGGTGGTGCCGTTGGCATACAGCGCCATTGCCGCCAAGGTCATCGCCGCATCGGGGATGTGGTTGCAGTCCATGTCGATGGCCTGCAGCGGCCAGGCACCCCGGCGGATCTCCAGCCAGTTGGGGCCGCTGGTGATGGCGGCGCCCATTGCGCGTGCCGCATCAACAAAGCGGATATCGCCCTGGATGGATTGCGCGCCCACGCCCATGACCTTGACGACCCGGTCCACCGTGGAGGTGCCGCCCTGCGCATTGGGCTTGCTGCCCTTGCTGGCGGCAATGGCGCCCAGCGCGATGAAGTAGCTGGCCGACGAGGCATCGGCCTCGACATGGATCTCGTGCGGGGACTGGTAACGGCTGCCGGCCAGCACGGTAAAGCGCTGCCACTGCTCGTTCTTGATCTGGATGCCAAAGCGCTTGAGCAGCTCCAGGGTGATGTGGATATAGGGCTTGGAGATCAGCTCGCCGGCCACTTCAATGACGATGTCCTGGCGCGTAGCCACCAGCGGCAGGGCCATCAGCAAGGCGGTGAGGAACTGGCTGGAGACATCACCGCGCACGGTGATGGGTGTGTTCAGCTGCAGCTGCGCGGCCGTCACCGGCTGGATGCGCAGCGGTGGAAAGCCTTCGTTGCCCAGGTAGTCGATCTGGCAGCCCAGCTGGCGCAGTGCATCGACCAGGTCGCCAATGGGGCGCTCGTGCATGCGGGGCACGCCGCTCATCTCGAAATGGCCGCCCAGCAGGGCCAGCGCAGCGGTCAGCGGCCGCATCGCAGTGCCGGCATTGCCCAGGAACAGCGCGGTGCTGCGGGCCGCCAGCGCAGGCGCCAACGGACCGGCAATGCCGGTGATGTGGTAGCTGTTGAGGTGGGCCGGATCGGTGCTGCGCACCACGGCGCAGCCCAGTTGCTCCAGCGCGCGCAGCATCACCTGGGTGTCGTCGGAGTCCAGCAGGTCATGGATGGTGGTGGTGCCCGCGCTTAGTGCGGCCAGCAGCAGCACGCGGTTGGAGATGCTTTTGGAGCCGGGTAGCTGCACTTCACCATGGGCGCTTTGCAAGGCGGGGATATCGAGAAATGCAGTGGAGAACATGGCGGGGCTCTGCTGTGGGGTAGTAGCGCCAGGCCTGCGGCGCAGGCGGCGCGGTGGTCGCAAAAGAAGGTGGCGCTGCCCGGTGCCAGGCAGCGCCACTCGCTATTATCCGTCCACCGGCTGGGCCAGTGTGGGTGCTGTGCGGATCAAGCGGTGGTTTTGTGCTTGGAGAGTGACTCGGGCGTGTAGAGCTTGCCTTGCTTCCACTGCGCGCGGGTGCTGCTGGCTTCGCGCAGCAAGTGCTCCAGCGCGGGCTGGTCATCGCTCAGCAAGGCGGCCTCGTAGCTGCCCAGCATGTGCTGCAAGGACTGGATCTGCTTGAGGATCTCGCTGCGGTTGGCCAGGAAGATATCCCGCCACATCTGCGGCTCGGCCGCAGCAATGCGGGTGAAATCACGAAACCCGGGGCCCGCCAGCGACAGCATGCGGTGCGCGCCATCTTGCGACAGCAGCGAGTTCATATAGGCCATGGCCACCAGGTGCGGCGCATGGCTGCTGGCGGCCAGCGCAGCATCATGCTGCTCCGGCGCCATGCTGGTCACATGGGAACCAATGGCTTTCCAGATGGCTTCGGCCTGGCGCAGCTGGGCCACCTTGGTCAGCTCGGTAGGGGTGAGCACCACCTGTGCATCGCGGTAGAGGTTGACGTCGGCATGGTCCACGCCGAAGACTTCCTTGCCGGTGATGGGGTGGGCCGGTACAAAGCAGCCAAAGCGGTCGCGCAGCGCACGGCGCGCAGAAGCGACCACATCCATCTTGGTCGAACCTACATCCATCACCAGGGTGTCGGGGTTGATCAGGTGCTTGATGTTGGCCAGGGTCGACTCGGTTGATGCGACCGGGACGGCCAGCAGTACCAGATCGGCGCCCGAGACGGCTTGCAGGGCCGAGCTGGCCTCTTCATCGATGACGCCCATCTGGCGCGCGCGGCTGGTGGTGGATGGCGACTTGCTGTAGCCGACAATGCGTTTGACCAGCCCGGCCCGTTTGGCTGCGAGGGCAAATGAGCCGCCCATCAGCCCGCAGCCGATCAGCGCCATATGTTCAAACTTTTTCACCGATTCAACTCCCGACAGGGTAGGCGCCGAGCACCTTGTAGAACGCACACAGCCCGCGCAGCTCTTCCAGGGCCTTGGCCACATGGGGCTGCGACGGGTGGCCGTCCAGATCAATATAGAAATAGTATTCCCACTGGCCGGTGCGGGCCGGGCGGGATTCGAAGCGCGTCATCGACACGCCATGCTTGCTCAGCGGCATCAGCAGCTCATGCACGGCGCCGGGGCGGTTGGGCACCGAGACGACCAGGCTGGTGCAATCCTTGCCACTGGGCTCTGGCGTGGCCAAGGTGTGGGGCAGGCAGATGATCGCAAAACGCGTACGGTTGTAGGCGTCATCCTGGATGGCGTGGCTGATGATGTGCAGGCCGTATTGCTGGGCAGCGCGCTCACCGGCGATGCCGGCCATGTTGGGGTGCAGCGCGGCCAGGCGCGCGCCTTCGGCATTGCTCTCGACCGGGCGGCGCTCGGCATGGGGAAGGTGCTTGGACAGCCAGCCCTGGCACTGGGCCAGCGCCTGGGGGTGCGCGGCCACGACCTCGATGCCTTCGAGCGAGTTGGTCGTGCGCATCAGGTTGTGGCGGATCAGCAGGCTCACCTCGCCCACCACATGGCAGGGCGTGTGCAGGAACATGTCCAGCGAACGGGTGACCACGCCTTCGTTCGAGTTCTCCACACCGACCACGCCAAACTGGGCGCTGCCTGCGGCGGTGGAATGGAAGACCTCTTCAAAACTGTTGCAGTACTTGATGTCGGCGGCGCCACCGAAGTACTGGATGGCCGCTTCTTCACAGAAGGTGCCGGCCGGGCCCAGGATGGCGACGCGCTGGGGCGATTCCAGCGCCAGGCAGGCGGACATGATCTCGCGCCAGATGGCCGAGACATGGGCGGCCTTCAAGGGGCCGGGGTTGGCGTTTTCAATCTTCTGGATGACCTGGGCGACCCGGTCCGGGCGGAAGAAGGGCGTGCCTTCGCGTTTTTTCAGCTCGCCCACCCGTTCGGCAACCAGGGCGCGCTGGTTCAGCAAGGTCAGCAGTTGCGTGTCGAGATTGTCAATCTGGACGCGCAGTGCGGCAAGTTCGGGGGACGCTTGGGGTGAAGTGCTCATGGTGGCCTGGGTATGCGGTGCGGGCAGCTCCCAAGGAGGCTGCCAACCAGTAAGAATAACGTAAGAGTGTTTCCCGGACAAAACCGGGGCGTTGATGATCAGCCCTGTTTTTCAAAACTTTGCATATAGTCCACCAGCGCCTGCACGCCTGCCAGCGGCATGGCGTTGTAGATGCTGGCACGCATGCCGCCCACGGACTTGTGGCCCTTGAGCTGCAGCAGACCGCGCGCCTTGGCGCCGTCGAGGAAAGCCTGGTTGCGCGATTCATCCTTGAGGAAGAAGGGCACATTCATGCGCGAGCGGCAGTCACGTGCGACGCGGTTTTCGTAGAGCTGCGAGCCATCGATGGCCTGGTAGAGCAGCTCGGCCTTGGCGGTGTTGCGGGCTTCCAGCGCGGCAACGCCGCTGGCAGCGCCTTCTTGCTGGCGCAGAATCCATTCAAAGGTCAGGCCGGCGATGTAGATGCCCCAGGTCGGCGGCGTGTTGTACATCGATTGGTTGTCGGCCACCAGGCGGTAGTTGAAGGCGCTGGGGCACATGGCCATTGCGTGGCCCAGCAGGTCATCGCGCACGACGACCAGGGTCAGGCCCGCCGGGCCCAGGTTCTTCTGCGCACCACCAAAGGCCAGGCCAACGCGGCTCCAGTCCACACTGCGCGATGCCACATGCGACGAGAAGTCGATCACCAGCGGCGCCTGGCAGCCCAGGCTGGCCAGGTCGGGCAGCTGCTGGAACTCCACGCCATTGATGGTTTCGTTGCTGCAGATGTGCACATAGCGCGCATCGCCACGCAGCTTCCAGCTGGCGGGGTCGGGGATATGGGTAAAGCCCTGGGCTTCGTCCGTCGCAGCCACGGCGGCGTTGCAGAACTTGGCCGCTTCCTTGGTGGACTTCTGGCTCCAGCTGCCCGTGACGACAAAATCGACCGCGCCGCCTTGCGACAGGTTCAGCGGCACGATGGCGTTCTCTGCCAGACCGCCGCCTTGCATGAACAGGATGTGGAAGTTCTGCGGCACCGCCAGCAGTTGGCGGAAGTCGGCCTCTGCCTTCTCGCAGATCGAGATGAACTCCTTGCCCCGGTGGCTCATCTCCATCACGCTCATGCCGCTGCCGCGCCAGTCCAGCATCTCGCTGGCTGCTTGCTGCAGCACGTCTTCAGGGATGGCGGCCGGACCGGCCGAGAAGTTATAGGGGCGTTGCATGGAAGGCCTTGTTGGCTCGCGCAGCGAGCAGTGATAGCTATGAAAAAAGGAGCAAAAATGGGCAGGAAAAAGCCATGTCGCAACATGGCTTTTTCGGTGCAGGCTTAGGAGCCGTCTGCGGGGTTCTGGGCTTCGTCGCCGTCCGCCGCTTCCGCACCGTCGGCGGCTTCGGCGTTCTCGTCAGCCTGCGCATCGTTCTCGACAATGCGTTGCAGCCCGCTCAGCTTGGCGCCTGCATCCAGGCTGATCAGGGTCACGCCCTGCGTGGCGCGGCCCATCTCGCGGATCTCGGCCACCCGGGTTCGCACCAGCACACCAGTGTCGGTGATCAGCATGATCTGGTCATCCGGGCTCACCAGCGTGGCAGCCACCACCTTGCCATTGCGTTCCGATTGCTGGATCGCGATCATGCCCTTGGTGCCACGGCCATGGCGGGTGTATTCAACGATCGAGGTGCGTTTGCCGTAGCCGTTTTCGGTGGCGGTCAGCACGCTGTGCAGGGTTTCGCGCGGCAGCTCTCCCAGTGCAGCAATGGCCGCCAGGTCGGCCGCTTCCAGCGCGGCGCGGGCCTCGTCGATCTGCTTGCGCACGGCCTCGATTTCGGCGGCAGGTGCCTGGGCATCTTGCAGTTCCTTGTCGCGGATCTGCAGGTTGTCCAGTGCGTCCTTGGCCTTGCGGGCTTCGACTTCGGCCGGGTGCTGCTCGGCCACCAGCATGGCGATCAGGTTCTGGCTGTCGTCGATGTTCATGCCGCGCACGCCGCGCGCATTGCGGCCCATCGGGCGCACATCGTTTTCATCAAAGCGCACGGCCTTGCCGCCATCGCTGAACAGCATCACGTCATGCCGGCCTTCGGTCAGCGCCGCGCCAATCAGCACGTCGCCATCATCGAGGCCCACGGCGATGATGCCGGCCTTGCGCGGGTTGCTGAACTCGTCCAGCGAGGTCTTCTTGACGGTGCCCATGCGGGTGGCCATGAAGACATAGTGATCGGCCGGGAAGCTGCGGTACTCGCCGGTCAGCGGCAGCACCACGTTGATCTTCTCGTCGTCCTGCAGCGGGAACATGTTGACGATGGGGCGGCCACGCGAGCCACGCGAGCCGGCAGGCACTTCCCAGACCTTCAGCCAGTACAGGCGGCCCCGGTTGGAGAAGCACAGCAGGTAGTCGTGCGTGTTGGCGATGAAGAGCTGGTCGATCCAGTCGTCTTCCTTCGTTGCCGTGGCCTGCTTGCCGCGCCCGCCACGTTTTTGCGAGCGGTATTCGCTCAGCGGCTGACTCTTGATATAGCCGGTGTGCGACAAGGTCACCACCATGTCGGTCGGGGTGATCAGGTCTTCGGTGGACAGGTCTTGCGCACTGTATTCCACCTGGCTGCGGCGTGCGCCCAGCTTGGTCTGGCCAAACTCGGTCTTCAGGGCCACCAGCTCTTCGCCGATGATGGTCGACACCCGCTCGGGCTTGGCCAGGATATCCAGCAGGTCTTCGATGACCGCCATGATGTCCTTGTACTCGGCAACGATCTTGTCTTGCTCCAGACCGGTCAGGCGCTGCAGACGCATCTGCAGGATTTCCTGCGCTTGCGTTTCGGACAGGCGGTAGAGGCCGTCCTGCTGCATGCCGAATTCCAGTTCCAGGCCTTCGGGGCGGTAGTCGTCGGCATTGACGAGGCCGCCATCGGTGCGCGTGCGGGTGAGCATCTCGCGCACCAGCTTGCTGTCCCAGCTCTTGGCCATCAGCTCGGCCTTGGCCACCGGTGGGGTGGGGGCGTTGCGGATGATGGCGATGAAGTCATCGATATTGGCCAGGGCAACGGCCAGGCCTTCGAGCACATGGCCACGGTCACGTGCCTTGCGCAGCTCATACACCGTGCGGCGCGTCACCACTTCACGGCGGTGCTCCAGGAATACCTTGATCAGGTCCTTCAGGTTACACAGCTTGGGCTGGCCATTGACCAGCGCCACCATGTTCATGCCAAAGGTGTCCTGCAGCTGGGTCTGCTTGTACAGATTGTTCAGCACCACTTCAGGCACTTCGCCGCGCTTGAGCTCGATCACCAAACGCATGCCGGACTTGTCCGATTCGTCCTGGATGTGGCTGATGCCTTCGATCTTCTTCTCGTGCACCAGCTCGGCCATGCGTTCCTGCAAGGTCTTCTTGTTGACCTGGTAGGGGAGCTCGTCGACGATGATCGACTGGCGCTGGCCCTTGTCGATATCTTCAAAGTGCACCTTGGCGCGCATCACCACCTTGCCGCGGCCGGTGCGGTAGCCTTCCTTGACGCCGTTGATGCCGTAGATGATGCCGGCTGTAGGGAAGTCGGGCGCGGGCACGATCTCCATCAGGTCGTCGACCGTGGCATCGCTGTGGTGCAGCAGATGCAGGCAGGCATCCACCACTTCATTCAGATTGTGCGGAGGAATATTGGTGGCCATACCCACCGCAATACCGGCCGATCCATTGATCAGCAGATTGGGCACGCGCGCGGGCAGCACCAACGGCTCGCTTTCCGAGCCGTCATAGTTGGGGCCGAAGTCGACGGTCTCCTTGTCGATATCGGCCAGCATCTCGTGGGCGATCTTGGACAGGCGGATTTCGGTATAACGCATGGCCGCAGCACTGTCACCGTCCACCGAGCCGAAGTTACCCTGGCCATCGACCAGCATGTGGCGCAGCGAGAAATCCTGGGCCATGCGCACAATGGTGTCGTATACCGCGCTGTCGCCGTGCGGGTGGTACTTACCAATGACGTCACCCACAATACGCGCGCTCTTCTTATATGGGCGGTTCCAATCATTGTTCAGCTCATGCATCGCATACAGAACCCGGCGGTGCACCGGTTTCATGCCGTCTCGGGCATCTGGCAGAGCCCGGCCGACGATCACGCTCATCGCGTAATCGAGGTAGCTGCGGCGCATTTCCTCTTCCAGGCTGATCGGCAATGTTTCTTTAGCAAACTGGGTCATAGTGCTGGCATAGGGTGACGAAGTACAAGAGGCATTTTAGGCGCAAGCTGATGTTGCATGTCGGCAACATTCTAGGCCCAAAGCGCTTTTGTCTTACCGTTGGCGCTACAGATAACTATGGCGATCCGGTACGCCTATGGCACAATAAGTAAGAACGTTTTTGGTGATGGTCACTGACGACGTCTTGATTCGCAGCGCGGCTGCGGCTTTTTCCCCAAGAGGAGAACCATGAAGAAACTGAACAAAGTGGCGATGTTGTTTGCCTCTGCAGCGCTTGCAACCGCCGCTGGAGCACAAATTAAGGCTGCTGACGGCGGCAACGTTGTTGACAACTGGCAAAACGGCAGCGGTGAGTTGGTCTGGAAGAACGGTACCAACGAACTGTGCTGGCGCGATGCTAACTGGACCCCTGCTACCGCTGCTGAAGGCTGCGACGGTGCCCTGGTGAAGGCTGCACCTGCACCTGCTCCAGCACCTGCTGTTGCTCCAGCTGCTCCTGCACCTGCTCCAGTGGCTCCTCCAGTTGCTCAGACCCAAAAGGTCACCTACGCTGCTGACGCATTCTTCGACTTCGACAAGTCGGTGCTGAAGCCAGAAGGCCGTGCAAAGCTGGATGATGTTGCTTCCAAGGTGAAGAACATCAACCTGGAAGTGATCATCGCTGTGGGTCACACCGACTCCATCGGTTCCGATGCTTACAACCAGAAGCTGTCCGTGCGTCGCGCTGAAGCTGTGAAGGCTTACCTGGTGTCCAAGGGCATCGACAAGAGCCGCGTGTACACCGAAGGCAAGGGCGAAAAGCAACCAGTGGCAGACAACAAGACTGCAGCTGGCCGCGCCAAGAACCGTCGCGTGGAAATCGAAGTGGTGGGCACCCAGAAGTAATTCTTCTGCCCCTGCGCAAAAAGCCCCATTCGTGGGGCTTTTTTTATGCCTGAATGCGGCTGCAGATGGTGGACAATCAGGCCATGAACCAGACCGTGAATGCCGATCCGGCCGAATTGGCCAAGTTTTCCGAACTCGCCATGCACTGGTGGGATCCGGATAGTGACTTCAAACCCTTGCACCAGATCAATCCACTGCGGTTGGAGTGGATCAATGCCCTCAGTCCGTTGAATGGCCAGAAGGTGCTGGATGTGGGCTGCGGCGGCGGCATTCTGAGTGATTCGATGGCGCGCAAAGGCGCTACCGTGACCGGAATCGACCTGGCCACCAAGGCACTGCGTGTGGCCCAGCTCCATGCGCTGGAAGCGCAAACCCCCAATATCCACTACCAGGAAATCGCTGTCGAGACCCTGGCACAGTTGCAGCCCGAGAGCTTCGATACCGTCACCTGCATGGAAATGCTGGAGCACGTGCCCGATCCGGCATCGGTGGTTCAGGCCTGCCATGACCTGGTCAAGCCCGGCGGCTGGGTGTTCTTCTCGACCATCAACCGCAACGCCAAGGCCTTTGCGCTGGCGATTGTGGGCGCCGAGTACATTCTGCAGATGCTGCCCAAGGGCACGCATGAGTTTGCCAAGTTCATCCGGCCATCGGAACTGGCCCACTACTGCCGCAGCGCAGGCCTGGTGCAGCAGCACAGCAAGGGCCTGCAGTTCAATCCTCTGACGCAGCGCTACTGGCTCAATGAAGACACCAGCGTCAACTACATGATCGCAACCCGAAAGCCCGGCTGATGCAAAGATCGATACGCGCCATTCTGTTCGACCTGGACGGAACCTTGATTGACAGCGCACCCGACCTGGGCGCAGCAGCAGACCAGATGCGGGTAGCACGGGGCTTGCCGTCTCTGCCGATGGCCGACTACCGGCCGTTTGCCGGATCGGGCGCGCGTGGCATGCTGCGTGTGGCCTTTGGCATGCAGCCCGAGGATGCCGAGTTCCCGACGATGCGCGAGGAGTTCTTCCAGAACTACGAACGCCGCATGACGCAGGACACGACCGTGTTCGATGGTGTATCCGACATGCTTGCCAGCATCGTGGCACGCCATCTGCACTGGGGCGTGGTGACCAACAAGTCCAAGCGCTTTACCGAGCCGCTGTCGCGTCAGATGGCCTTGTTTGCCAGCGCCGGCGCGGTTGTGAGTGGCGACACCACCCCGCATGCCAAGCCCCATCCCGAGCCGCTGTTGGAAGCCGCACGCCGCATCGGCGTGGATCCGCAGTACTGCGTCTATGTCGGCGACGACGAGCGTGACATTATCGCGGGCAAGGCAGCCGGTATGCACACCGTCGCCGCTGTGTACGGCTACCTGGGCGAAAAGCAGTCAGTCGCGCACTGGGAAGCCGACGATGTCATCAATTCTCCACACGAGCTCTTGAAACGTCTGAATCTGGCCTAAAATAGATGCCATGGGGCTGTCCTGGTTTCGACGTGGGTTCGGGATCGGTGTGGTGCATGTCGAGCTTGAATGACGCTCGTAAATCTCCGTTCAAAAAACTAACTGCAAACGACGAACGTTTCGCACTCGCCGCTTAAATCCGGTGAGCCTTGCAACAGTATGTTGATGGGCTGGGCAAGGGGGTAGCAATACCTCCCGGCTGCAAGGGAATTTACATCAGCTGGCCGTCTACCGGGTACCTTGGTAGATGGCAAGATCTAAGGGTACTGGCTTGCAATGCAGCGTGTGTCTGCGCGGCTTTGCAGGCGAGATTTAAACCAGAACACTAAACATGTAGATCTGCTCGACGAAGGCTGACGGACGCGGGTTCAATTCCCGCCAGCTCCACCATACAAGCCAAAAAAGCGCTCACTGGTATTCAGTGAGCGCTTTTTCTTTTGGGCATCGGCATTGCTGCAAGCGCTCTTAAATCCGCTGAACGCCGAGCTTGAATCCTCGTATCCGTCCTTTATCAGCGCTATGTCTGGGTTGCAGTCTGGACGATCACGGCTGTCATGACCGATGACTCATAGAGCGACAAATCGCCTCAGTATTCGTAGCGCCTCAAACCCTCAATATCTTTCAACCGCACCGTACGGTAGCCCACCTCCAGCAAGTCTTGCTTCTCCAGTTCCAGCAAAGCCTCGTTGAAGCGGGCGCGGGAGACCTGGCAGAAGTCAGCCAGCTCGCTTTGGGTGATATTGAGCAGGCCGGCATCGGGGAAGGGAAAGTTCAGCGGTGTGATCAGTGAGCCCAGGCTTTGGGCGACCCGGCCGGTGACGCTCAGGCATTGCTTGGCGGTCAGCAGGCGCATCATTTGGTGGCTGCGCTCGGCCATCAGTTCCAGCAAAAACTGGCTGAAGGTGGCAGATTGCTGGCGCAGCGCGTGGAAGGCGTGCGCAGGCAATGTAAGCATGGTCAGGTCATGCAAGGCGATGGCATCGCAGTCCATGGCCATGTGCGGGCGTAGCAAATAGGTTTCGCCAAACCAGCTGCCGGCGTAGCCACACAAGGTGATGGAGCGGCCATCGGGCGTGGGCACGCAGATCTTGGCTGCACCGCGCGTGACACCGGTCCAGCCCGTGGGGACGTCGCCCGCCTTCCACAGGTACTGGCCCGCATGCACATGGCGCACCTGCAGATGAGCGTGCACCAGTTCTTGCGCCTGTGCTTCGCTCACCGTATGCGCCCACATGCAGTGCTGCCACTGGCTGAGCACCTGGTCCTTGCTGAGAAATGCGGCCTTGGGTTTCATTTAAATGAGAATTGTTCTCAAGAGAAAAGACTTCCCATTCTCTTCCAATTAAGCTTTTCCGCTGTCGTTGTAAGAGAACAAAAGGCGTAGCTATGCAGAATCAGGGGCGGTCGGGCGCAGGTCAGCGGAACAATTGGGGTGCTATATGGGCGATTGCGCCCATCAGCCTGGCTATCGGGGTGCTGGCCAGCAGCGCGCAGGCGCAGACGGTGGCTGCGGCCGCAGAGTCTGATGGCGCAGAGGCAGATACCCACTTGGCGGTGCAGCATGTGGTGGCATCGGCTGCGCCCAGCATCCGCAGCGAGTTGGCACAGACCACCCAGGTCATCGACAGCGAACAGCTGCAGCAGCAAGTGACGGCCGGCAAAAGTGTCGCCGAGGCCCTGGGGCAGTTGGTGCCGGGAATTGACCTGGGCGGGCAGTCGCGCAGCAATTTTGGCCAGAACCTGCGTGGGCGCACCATGCTGGTCATGGTCGATGGCGTGTCGCTCAACAGCTCGCGCGGCACGGCCCGGCAGCTCGATGCGATTGACCCCTTCAATATCGACCGCATCGAGGTGCTGTCGGGCGCCAGCGCCTTGTACGGTGGCGGCGCCACCGGCGGTATTGTCAACATCATTACCAAAAAAGGCAGCACCGCTGGCCTGCAACTGGGCAGCGAAGTGGGGGTCACCTCCGGCTTCCAGGGCTCGCGCGACCACCAGTACCGGCTGGCGCAATCCATTGCCGGCGGCAATGAGCAGGTGCAGGCGCGCCTGGGCATTGCGCTGCAAAACAATGGCAGCTATTACGACGGCCAGGGCAAGCCGGTGCGCACCGATATTGCCCAGACCGATGCCCAGAACACCAAGGGTGTGGATGTGCTGGGCAATGTGCAAATCAAGATCAGCCCCGAGCAGAGCCTGGGCCTGACCGCGCAGTACTACCGCAACCGCTTTGATGGCGCCTCCTACCTGTATGGCGGCCCCAACCTGGTGGGCATCATGGGTGGCAAGCCCGAGCTGTTGGAGCAGCGCGGCGGCTTTGTCAGCGATGTGATGCCGCAGACCGAGCGGGCCATGTTCAATGCCGACTACCATGCCGCCAAGGTCTGGGGCGACCAGGACCTGTATCTGCAGGCCTTCTGGCGCCAGGAGAAGCTCGACTTTGCACCGTTCCCCAGCTCTGTCGTGACCGCCTCCCACCAGAACACCGACACCTGGGGCCTGAAGGCCGCGCTGGCCAAGTCCTGGGGCGACCTGAGTGTGCGCTATGGCCTGGACTGGGACCGCGAGAGCTTTGATGGCAGCGCCACCGTGTTTGATACCGCGCAGGCGCTGGCCAGCGGCGGCATGGTCAACCGGCAAATCGGCAGCACCGGCCGCTACCCGGGCTACCGCGTCAACACCGCTGCAGCCTTTGCACAGGCTGAGTGGAAGCTGAACCCGCAATGGAGCTTGACCGGCGGCCTGCGCTACCAAAGCACCGACTTGCAGGTGGACGATTTTGTGGGCTACACCCAGCAGCTCTACATGCTGCTGGGCCGTGGCAACTCGGCCGATGCCATCCCCGGCGGCAAGAACAGCTACAACGTGAGCCTGTTCAACCTGGGCGCCCGCTACCAGATCGATGCTGCCCGCAGCACCTGGCTCAACTACGCCGAAGGCTTTGAGCTGCCGGACCCGGGCAAGTACTACGGCCAAGGCAACTACCAGGCCAATGGCACGCATTGGCAACTGGTCAGCGGTATTGATCCGAAAAGCTCTCCGCTGCAAGGCATCAAGACGCGGCAGGTGGAATGGGGCTTCAAGCAGGCCAGCGGCGCCGTCAAGCTGCAGTCCGCGCTGTTCTATGCCTGGTCTGACCAGACCTTGCAGCTCAACAACGCCAACAACAATGTGACCATCAATGTGCTCGATGAGAAGCGGCGCAACTACGGTTGGGAAGGCAGCCTGGACGTGGCCGTCTCCAAGAACTGGGCGCTAGGTGGCAATGCATTGTGGATCCGGTCAGAGACGCGGCAGGACGGCAGCTGGGCCAAGCAGTCCATCATGACGGCGAGCCCCTCCAAGCTGTCGACCTATGTGCAGTGGAACCCCAACCCCTGGCAGTTGCGCCTGCAAGCCTCGCACATGTTCACGCTCAAGGATGACAGCGCCGGCAAGATTGACGGCTTCACGGTGCTGGACCTGATGGGCGGCGTCAAGCTGCCGGTGGGCCGGCTCAATGTCGGCATCCAGAACCTGTTGGACAAGCAGTACCTGACGACCTGGTCGCAGCGCGCCATGGCTCTGTACGGCGTGGGTGCGGTGTCGCCACAGACCTTTGCCTTCTACGGGCGCGGGCGCACCTTCTCCCTCAACTACAGCGTTGAATACTGATGACCGCAGGTGTGCACAACCCGGGGGGGCCTGTTAACGCTGCGCAGCGCCCCTGGCAGTTCTGGGCGGTACTGGTAGCGCTCTACATTGCGCAGGGCGTGCCGTCGTATTTGATGATCATGACGGTGCCTGCCGCATTGCGCGCTGCAGGCATGCCATTGCAGCAGGTGGGCATGCTGTCCATCTTGATGCTGCCCCTGGTGCTGAAGTTTCTGTGGGCGCCCTGGGTAGACCGCTTGCGCCCATTGCGCTGGGGCCACCGCCGGGGCTGGATTGTCTGCACCCAGCTGGCATCGGTGCTGGCCATTGGCGCACTGGCCTGGGTCGGGCCCCAGGCCTCCATCACCACCATCGTCTGCATTGGCATGTGCCTGGCGCTCAGCATCGCCACGCAAGACATCGCCACCGACGGTTATGCCACGCAGCAGCTGCGCAGCGATGAGCTGGGCCGGGGCAATGCGATACAGGCCGCATCGGTGGCCGGCGGCGTGCTGCTGGGCGGCACCTTGGCCATGGCCCTGGTCGATCAATGGGGCTGGCAAGCCACCCTGCTGTTGATGGGCGGGCTGTCTTTGCTGCCTTTGCTGGCGCTGCCGTGGATGGACGAGGGCCTGCCCTTGGGCCTGGATGACGACACGCAATCCGGCGCGGCTACAGCGCCCCTGCGCCCCAGCATCAAGCAGTTTTTTGAGCGCCCCGGTGTCTGGGCGATCCTGGGCTTGGCCGTTGTGTACCGGCTGAGCGAAGGCATGCTGCGCTCCATGGAAAGCAGCTACCTGCTGCACAGCGGCCTGAGCCTGAGCGAAGTGGGGGTGATTGCCGGCAGCGGCGCTGCCTTGGCCGGTTTGGTGGGCAGCTGGCTGGCGGCGCAGTGGTTGCAGCAGCGCAGCCGCAGCCAGGTGCTGCTGGGCTTGAGCGCCTTGCGGGTGCTGGCCTTTGCCTTGTTCCTGGCACATTCACTCCACTGGCTGGGCGGCACAACATCCTTGGCGCTTTTGGCCGTGGGCTTGAGCGTGCAGCGTTATATGGAGATGGTGGCGTTGTATGCGCTGTTCATGGCCTCGTCCAGCCGCCGGCAGCCGGGTACGGATTTCTCCATCTTTGTCTGCGCCGAGCTGCTGAGCTACATGCTGAGTGCGATGGCCGGTGGCTTCATTGCGAAGCACTTCGAGTTCTCCGGTCTGTTTGCCATTGCGACGGCCATTGCCCTGGGCTGCTGGCTGGCCACGGCTGCACTGCTGCGGCGCCATGCACAAGTGGCCGGCGATGGCGGGAGGCGCGCATGACAGCTCCGCAGAATCTCTCGCGCAAGGCCCAAATCCATCTGCCGCAAGCCAGCGCATTTGTGGATTGGCTGCTGCAGCATTGGCGCGATGAAGGCATTGACGTAACCCAGCCCCAAGCGGGCACCTTGTTGCTGGCCTTGGCCGATGTGGGCACGGTCAGGCTGCAGCAAACCAGCGCCAGCAGCATCGACTGCCTGCTGCAACCCGTGGCGCCGCGCATGGGGGAGTTGATGCAGCTGTCTTTGGCCGAACACCTGGCCGAGTTTGCCGACCAGATGGCTTGGCTGGAGGGCAGCTGGGAGGTGGTCTGGGAAGGTGATGCCCCGCCGGCCACCGCCCAACTGCAGGTGATGCGCGTGCTCAGCAACCAGGCGCTATCGCCGCGCATGCGACGCATCCGCCTGGCGGCGACTGATATCAGCGCCTTTGCCCCCGGTGGCTTGCATGTGCGCATGCTCTTGCCCGAGCCCGGCCAGGCAGCCGCCTGGCCCACCTTGGTCGATGTCAACCGCCTGCATTGGCCGGCCGGCAAACCGGCATTGGCGCGCCGCACCTACACGATCAGCGCCATGGATACCGAAGAGGGCTGGCTGGAGGTTGATGCCTTGCTCCACCATGGCATGGGCCATGGCGATCCGCAGATGGCCGGGCCCGGCGCCGTCTGGGCCGCCAGCGCGCAACCGGGCAGCGAGGTGGGGGTGCTGAGCCCCGCCGGCGGCCTGGTGCCGCAAGCCAAGCACTGCGTGCTGGTGGCAGACGCCTGTGCCTTGCCCGCAGCGGCCCGCATTGCGCAGGCGCGGCGGGCGGGCCCATCCACCACTTTGCTGCTCTGGGTGTCGGATGCCCAGGAGCAAGCCGCGTTGGCGCCAGCGTTTGCCGGCATGCAGGTCACCTGGTTGCGCGGCGGCGTGCCCGGTGCGTCGCAGCTGGAGATTGCGCAGGTGCTGCAGTGGCTGGCACTGCAGGATTGGGAGCAGGGCGATACGGTGCTGTGGGTCGCAGGCGGGTTGCCGTTGACGCAGGCCGTGCGCCGCAGTCTGGGTAGGCTGCCGTCCTCGGTGCAGACCAGGTCACTGGTGCATACCTATTGGCGTTGATGCGTGAAGGGAGTCAGGCCCTTGAGACATCCATTGCCCGTAGGCCAGGCGGTGCACGCGCGCGCAGCACTGTCCAAGCGGAATTGCGTGCGCAGGAAAAGGCCCGTAAAGGCTGTGTAAACATGGCATAGTTGCGCTTGTCGCGATGGGCGGCTCTTTAAAAAGCCACCGAATGGCTGCCGACGCTGCCATCTGACAGGGTGGATGTTGGTAGCGCGCCTCTAAGCTGGTCCTTGGCATAGCCATGGGCCGGCTTTGCGCATGCTGAGCCGCACCCATACAACTTATGCCACGCATATTGGCCGAACGATAAAACTCTATGAGACACAGCATTGGACATTACCTGGAGGCAGCCGGCGGAGCAGAGGGGCGCAAGGATAATTTTCTGCTGATCCGGTTGGTGGCTGCCACGCTCGTGATCTACGGACATGGCTTTGCGCTTGCGGCATTGGGCAGTGGCCAGCGCGACTTTTTTACCCAGTACCTGGGCTACCGTTATTCGGGCGATGTCGCGGTGGCGGTATTTTTTCTGATCAGCGGCTTTCTGGTTGCGGGCAGCCTCGAGCGCAGCAAGTCCATCGTTCGGTTTGCACTGGCGCGCGCGATGCGTCTGTTCCCCGGGTTATGGGTTTGCGTGCTGGTCTGCGCGCTGGTGATGGGGCCTCTCATCACCGTGCAATCGCAGGCCGATTACTGGTCATCTCCGCTGACGTGGTCCTATGTGTGGTCCAACGCATCACTGGCAGAAATACAGTGGCTGCTGCCCGGTGTGTTTGAAAGCAACCGCTACAGCCCCGCCGTTAATGGCTCCCTCTGGACACTGCCGATTGAAGGCAGCATGTACCTCTATATGGGCTTGCTGGGGCTACTGGGCATTTTTTCCTGGCGCTGGTTGACCACGGCCTTGATAGCAGGATTTGCCATCTGGACCTACCAGTCTGCCCAGCTCCAATCCGTCCCATTGCAAGAGGCTGCCCGGCTGACCTTGTTCTTTGCCTGTGGCGCACTGTTCTACATCCATAAAGCGCGCATCCCCTTGCATCTATCCATCGTGGCGGTATTGGCCGGCGTGGCATGGGCCTGCCGGCATACGGTGCACTATGAACTGGCCTGTTCCGCTGCGCTCATTTATTTTGTTTTCTGGCTCGCCTATGTTCCACGCCTGCCATCCCCGCGCTGGCTGCTGGATATCTCCTATGGCACCTATTTGTATGGCTGGCCGATACAGCAGCTGATCGCCAAGTTCTATCCTGCCGCCACGCCGCTGCAAATGACGGTGATGGCGATCCCTTTGACCTGGGTCGTCGCGCTGATGTCCTGGAAGCTGGTAGAGGAGCCAGCTTTGCAGCTGTTCAAGCGATGGAGCAAGAAGGATTTCTCGCTGGGGCTTCGGCGCAAACCCGTCGTTGGTGTGTCTGGTTGAGCGTTGCCATAAAGGCATGAAAAAACCGCCCTGGGGCGGTTTGGGTTTAAAGCCTGGGCCAGCCAGGGCATTTACTCAGCTTGTGCAGCCACGCTTTCGATCGCCAGGCGGAGCTGTTCAGGGCTAACGGCAGGTGCGACGCTGTCGTCATTGGCTTCGGTCTTGAGGATGATGCCCGTTCCGGTATCTGCGCGATTCGCCAAGCGGTGCATGGTGGCGATAGATGCTCGTGCACCAGCGCTATTGAGGTAGTAGCCTTCTCCCTCATTCACGCTGTAGCTGAATTGATAGCCGCCGAGCAATCTGCCCGCTGCGCTCACCTTTGCGCAAATCACTGTGCCCACGGCGGCTCCAGACACCTGGTATTCGCAGCCAAAGGTGCCTGCCGCGGTGGTGATCAGCCCATTGCCATTGGCTGTTGCCGCTTGCATCTTTTCGAGCCTGAAAAAGTCCGAAGTGGGCGTCAATGAATTCAGGGGGCTGAAAATCCAGATGCCCTTGAGGCCCTCGGGATTGTTGCCATAGGCAAAGTTGAAGCGCGAAATTTCTTTCTCTGCCTCCCCAGGCAAGGTGATATAGCCTTTGGTTCCCGATTCAAAGCGGATCGACACAGTACCTGCACTGCCGTCCTCCTTGCCCGACAGATCGCCGCTGCCCAGATAACGGCCACCACGGTATTTGTTCAGAGGCGCAGAGTAGCGGTCATCGGCCAGGGTGCCGCTGGTCATGTAGAACGTGGCATTGCCGCTGGCATCGTAGGCATACATTTGCATGACCAAGGTGTTGTCCTGCACATCAATGGCCAAACCACGGCCTGGTTTGCCGTTGACTTCGCTGGTCATGATCCAGGTACCCGTCTGAGGCGCAAATGCGTAAGCCAAACTGGTACCGAGCAAGGCACCCACCACTGCAATCTTCTTGAAAATCATCGTATCTCCATTGTAAATATTTACATTCTAGTAAGTAATTCTTACATTTTGCTTGCCTGGAACCTACCGAGCCGCCTTTTTCTTGCGTTCTGCCTGGACATCTTTAGCCAGAGTGCATTTCGATATTGCGGGAACTCTCGCGATCGGCTGACAAGACCGGCAGTGTGGAAGGAGCTGCGATGCGTGACGCGTCGGATGGACATGCCGAAATTTGCAGCAAGCAAAAGCCGCTAAAAAGCGGCTTGCGTCCTCAGTCAGACCCGTCGGCGGCGCAGGCGGCGTCCGCCCAGCAAGGCCAGGCATGTGCCCAAGCCGATGACGCCCCATTCGCCTAGCGATGGAACCGCTTGTGGGGTGGGCGGAACCGGCGGAGCTGGCGGCGGGGGAGGAGGGGGAGGGGGTGGTGGCGGAGGTGGTGGCGGAGGAGGGACGACCACGGCCTCCACCGTGAAGCTGCCAACGCCCGATTGCACTGTTGGCTGATCACTCAGGTGGGCGATCACCTCGTAGCTGCCAGGCTCCAGACCCGCAGGCCAGATCAGGCTGTATTCACCGGCACTGCCGGTCACGGTGGTGTTTTGGCTCGCGCTGAAACCGTTCGGGCCAGTGAGGGTCAGGCCCACCTGGGTGCCCACGGGCAGTGGCGTTGGGGTGCTGCTGCCAGGTGCTGCAGCGGTGGCTATGCCGCTGAAGGTCTCTGTTTGCGCCGTGGTGATCACAGGATCTTGAACGGCCACGTTGACCGCCAAGGTCTGCAAGATACACGCCGAGGAACTTGCATTGCCCACAACCAGGCGTGTGGCTGACGGAATGGTGTCGAACAGTGCAATCGTCAACGTGTTCAGCCCCGTTTTCCACTGCAGGTCTGCAGTAGCGCCGGCGCCCAAAACCGGGTTGGTGCCGCTCAACACGCCGTTGATGTAATAGCCGGCAATCTGGTCATCGGCACCCACGCCGCCCAGGGTCAGTTGGTAGCTGGCTGCGTCCGCCTCAGGCGCCAGATAGAACTGGTAGCGCAAAAAGCGCGTCTGGTTGCTGGCTGCACCGCCATTGGGGTTGGCGGTGTAGAAGCCGACAGAGCCCAGCGATTGCCCAGTGCCCAGTTGGGGACTGGTTGTAGTACCGCCGTTATAGGCAAACACCTCACGCCCCGAGAAATGCTGCCAGGCCAAAGCAGGCAGGCTGCTGAGGGCAGCAGGCACCACGTTTCCGGGCAAGGTGAACGACGTAGGAATTTCTTCGGTAGCCCCCGCAGTCGCCTGAGGAATGGTGTGAGAGCCGGGTGCTGCGGGGTCAAACGCGTAGGCCCAACGCTGCTGGTTGCCCCGGTCGCTGATGCTGACGGCATTGGTGTTGAGCACCTGTCCAGGATTTTTCAGCGCCCCTGCCGTGGGGCTGGGATCAGCTGCATTGCTGCAGGTAAAGCTGGGGATTGGCAGCGGTGCATCTGGCCGGTATACCAGCTCGGCAAAGCCTGTCAGGGGGGCTGCGACGGTCAGTCCCATGAGCAGGGTAGGGCAAGGGATACGGCGAATCAAAAGCATGTTTGAAAGCTCTGGTAGGGACTGCCATAACCAGGTCAGAACTGTTCAGGCAGGAATTGAATTAGCCTGGGTTTATAGCATTAGAGCGTCAGTATATTTTTGGCGTGACATTAATTGACAATCAGTGCTATCTGGCGATGGAGAGAGTCAAATATGGCACATTGTGAAATTTTGTTTCTTGGCTAGCCATCAAATGCCCCTTTATTCGTATCCGCCACGCCTTTATTTTTTTTGAATCGATGGTTTACAGCCGCTGAAGCCTCAGTCTGAAAAACATTTGAATTTTAAATTTATATTAAAAATCAATAGGATGTGATTTCATGGCTGGCTTTGTCGGACCGTTATAGTTAACGTAACAAGCAGTTTTATTTATGGTGCATATGATTTGATATATATCAATGCAATTGCTTGTTTCTAAATGGATTGATGGCTTGGCTCCCAACCAGCGTTTTGTTCACATTAATTGACAGTTTGAAATAGGTTATTTAACCCTCGACATTTGCGAGGCGCAGTCTCAGAATCAGTCGTGCTATTAGAGTTTCTTTTATAGATATTCTATTGATCAATAGTTCAACGGAGGTGAGATGAACAAAACCTATACCAGCAAGTGGAACGCGGCGTTGGGTGCCTGGGTGGCGTGCTCCGAGGTGAGCAAACGCGGCGGTAAGCAAACGGCGGTGGGCGTAGTGCTCTTGTGCATGGCAGCAGCAGCCCAGGCACAGAACTGCAGCCAAGCGCCCGATGGCTCCTATTTGCCAGGAAATAGCGGTCCCGACGCTACCTGTACCGTTGTGCCTCCCACAGCGGGCCAACTCTCGCAAACCGGGGCGGCCGGCTTTTACATCCTGACCCGTTCCAATCTCGACAGCGTGTTGACCATTGGTAATGCAGACATCAAAGCCCATGTCACAGGTGGCTATGGTGGCATCGGTAACCAGTACGCGACCGGTCCCGGAGCGCCCGGAGGCAGAAACGCGTCCATGCAGGCTGGCAACATCAAGCTGGATATCGCCTCCACAGAGAACACAGGCAGCATTGGCAGCCATAGTGGGGTCAATGTCAGCGTTGCGAATGCCGATATCACGGCGGCAATGACCTATGCGGGCGACAATAGGTCTGGTGGCGTTGCCATATACGGCGTACTGGCTGGATCTACCGTGGATTCCGGGGAGGGTGGCACAAACAACACCGCGCGAAACGGCACCTTCACCACAGTCAGCTTCGATAACTTGGCCTTGAACCAGACCTCCTCTGGCGGGACTAAAACTCCGGTTCTTAACTCAGGCCTGCGTGCCATTCAAGGTGCAAACCAGGACGCTGGCAATGGCAGCTCCGGCAAGATTGAGGTCAAGGGCCAGCTCAATATGTCGATGACGGGCGAGCGCATGGAAGGAATCTACGTGTCCGGCGCGGCCACAGGCAGTGGTGGTGAGGCTGTCTCGCAAGCCGTGCTCAACAACAGCACGATCAAACTGGTCAGAAGCGGCGCAGCCGCCGACAGCAGTGCCATCAAGGTCGGCAAGTCCCGCGCCGTCGGTACAGGCAAAGGCTTGGTCACCTCGACTGGTGCGCTGCAAATAGACATGGACCCGACGCTTGGGGGCAGCCAGCCTTATATGAGCCCGGCCATCAAACTGGCCGTCTCCGGATCGCAGCTGCTTGCCAACGGTGCCAACAGTTCTGCCAGTATCAAGGCCAGCCGCTCTGCGTTGGCCATCGGCATTGACGACTGGGGCAGCAGCACGGATTCGCAAAATATCCAGGCGCAGTTTGGCAAAGCAACCGTGACAACGCAGTCCGTCACCGCCCCCCTGCTGCTCATCGACAGCGGTCAGCAAAATGCACAGATCCTGTTTGACCAGGGCTCCGACCTCAGCGCAGCGAGCAATGGCTATTTGATCGACATCGTCAAATACCGCAGCTCTACGACAGCCAGCTCCGTCCAGCTGACGCTGGACCATGCCAGCGTGGCCAGAGGTTTGAGCAACAAAGCCTATCCCAGCTCCACGCTCAACATCGGTTTGAACAATGCCTCGGTATGGAGCCTGGTCGAGAAGAGCAATGGCGACAAGACCGCCACTTACACCAGCCTTGCGATGACGGCTGCCTCCAGGCTCCAGGGGTTCAAAGCAGGTGCAGGCGCCTTTGTGATGAATGGCCCGGTCAGCTCAAACGCCTCCACCATCGATCTGGTCGACAGCGAGCCCAACGATGTGCTGACCGTTCAGTCCAGCTATACCGGCAGCAATGCGGCGGTACTGGCGGTAGATACCTGCCTGGGCGACAGCAGTGCACCCTCGGATGTGCTGAAAGTGGTGGGAGACACCAGCGGCACTACGGTGATCAAGGTGTCACCTTCTGCAGGTGCCGCCTGCGGTGGTGCGTTGACCACCGGCAACGGCATTCTGGTGGTCGACGTGTCGGGCAACTCAGCGGCGACCTTCACGCTCGATGGCGGCACGGTGGCCCAAGGCAATTTTGTCTATGAGCTGGTGAAGGTGGGCAATAACTGGTACCTGCAGTCCCGGCTGGGCACTGGCACCATCGTTGTGCGCAAACAGGTCAACGCGCCATCGGGGGCAGCACCCTTTAGCGGTGCGATTGATTTTGCACTGAGCTGTGACAGCGGTCCTGTGCAGAATGGCAGCATTTATGTCAGCAACAACCAGGGCGTGTCCAACCCCATCACGGTGCCAGCAGGCAGCCAGTGCACGGTCACCGAAACCTTGCCCGCCGCGCCTGCGGGCTACGCCTGGGGGCCTCCGGCCTATTCGCCAATCAGCCCGGTGGTGACAGGCCAGGAGCAAGCTGCCACGATCACCAACACCTTGAGCAATACCGTGGCGGCGACCGGCATGCTCCAGGTCAACAAGACGGTGCAAGTGCCTGAAGGCGCGGCCCCGTACAACGGCACCATCAGCTTTGGCGTGGCCTGCGTCAACCCTGCTTTCAGCACCGCGGGCAGCATTGCCGTGGCGGGTAACCAGGGAAGCGCCGCACCCATTGCCGTGCCAGCGGGCAGCCAGTGCACCGTGACGGAGACCCTGCCGGCCGATCCGGATGGCATGGCGTGGGCCGCGCCTACCTATAGCCAGCCTGCCAGCGTCGTGGCTGGGCAGACGGCCACCGCTACCATCACCAACCGGTTGACCAAGCAGACGCGCGACCTGGCGCGTGTGCCCGTCAATGCACCGCTGGCCTTGGGTGGTCTGGCCGGCCTGATCGGTCTGATGGCATGGCGGCGCCAACGCGCTGAGAAGCAGTCCAATAGGTAAGACCTCGGCGCAGGTCCACTGCTCGGAAGAAAGCCGCACCGCCTGCATGGCGGTGCGGCTTCAGGCCTTGAGGCTGGAGCTGTTCATCTCAGGCGTTGCCAGCGCACCCGATGGGAGATTAACGATCCATATCCATGCCCGAGAAGAACTTGGTTGTGACGGTACCTGACGCGGGTTTGTGGTACAGGAAATGGACCCGCTCGTCCTTGAGTACATGCTTTCTCAGCAAGCGCTTGGCCACCGGCCCTCCGCCAGCAGGAAAGAACCAGGACAGCATCCACATGCGTACGGGGCTGCTGCCATCATGGGGGCGATTGAGAAAAGCCGCATAGGGTTCGGCTTTGCGGATATAGGCCTGCTCATCCCGTTCGTTCAGAAAGGCCCAATTGACATAGCCCAGCGGCTTGTGGTCTTTGACGAAGAAGCAGAAATTGCGCGATGCAATGATCGCCGTCAGTATCTCCATCGCCGACTCGACCGAGCTTTGGCGATAGTAGCCGTGCTGGTTCCAGAGCCAGACCAGGCCGCCCAGAACCTCTGCCTCGTTCCATGCATCCTCGGGGTAACGACTGGGCGCTATGACGCGAACACCATCCAACTGCATGCAAGGCTCCAAGAATTTTCGACACTGACAATATACGCCCAGCCCAGCGTTGTTTGGCGAAAACTCCCCGTTCCGAAAGGCCTGCGGCCGGGGTGTGGCCGCAGCAGGCCTTCAGGATTTGACCAGCGGGCACTTGCCCTCGGACAGCGGCCGGAACGCCTGGTCGCCCGGGATGGTCGCAATGATCTTGTAGTAGTCCCAAGGCGCCTTGGACTCCTCCGGCTTTTTGACCTGCACCAGGTACATGTCATGCACCATGCGGCCGTCCTCGCGGATCCGGCCGTCGTCGCTGAAGAAATCCTTGATGGGCATCTTCTTCATCGCCGTCATCACCGCACCGGTCTCGTCGGTGCCGGCCGCTTCCACCGCCTTGAGGTAGTGCATCACCGCCGAGTAAGTGCCGGCCTGCGCCATGGTCGGCATCTTGTTCATGACCTTGAAGTACTTTTGCGACCAGGCGCGGCTCTCGGGCGTGCGGTCCCAGTAGAAGGCGGTCGTCGCATACATGCCCTGGGCGGTCTTCAGGCCCAGCGCATGTACGTCCGAGATGAACATCAGCGCGGCGGCCACCTTTTGCTTGTCGGTGATGCCGAACTGGCGTGCGCTCTTGATGGAGTTGATGGTGTCGTTCACGCCATTGGCCAGCGCAATCACATCGGACTTGGAGGCCTGCGCCGTCAGCATGTACGACGAGAAATCGGGCGCATTGAGCGGGTGCTTGACCGTGCCGATCACCTTGCCGCCGTTCTTGTCGACGGCTGCCGTGATGTCGTTGGACAGTGCCTGGCCAAAGGCATAGTCCACCGCCACGATGTACCAGCTTTTGGCGCCGCCCTCGGTCACCGCCTTCACGGTGCTGTTGGCGGTGGCATAGGTGTCGTAGGTGTAGTGCACGATGTTGGCCGCGCAGTTCTCGCCGGTGATCGAGCTCGAACCCGCCTCGGTGTTGATCAGCACCTTGTTCTTTTCCTTGGCCACGGTGGCCACCGCGTTGTGCACGGCGGTGTTGCCCAGGCCGATGACCATGTCCACGTTCTCGCGGTCAAACCATTCGCGCGCGCGGGTGGCACCGATGTCGGCCTTGTTCTGGTGGTCCACCGACAGCAGCTCGATCGGCTTGCCCAGCACCGTGCCGCCAAAATCCTTGATCGCCATCGTGGCCGCCGCCACCGTGCCCTTGCCGCCAATATCGGCGTAGGCGCTGGAGGTGTCGCTGATCACCCCTATGCGCACGGCGTTGTCGGATAGGCCCTGCGCCCAGGCGCCAGAGGCCAGGCCAGCAGATGCAAACAGGGTCGTCAAACAAGTGGTTCTGAACTTCATGGAAATGGTCTCCTGGTATTTTTATCGTGGGCCTCGGCCAGGTAGCCTGGTGGGCACGGTGTAACGGATCGCACAAAGGGGTCGGCGCTAGGCCAGTTGGGGCAGGGCGGAGGTGTCAGGTCATGCGGCGCTCCTTCGTGGCTGGCGTGGCCGCTGTCTCGTTGGCAGGCTGGCCCTGCAGCTCGGCCAGGATCATGGCCTTGAGCTTGAACTTCTCGATCTTCTGCGTCAGCGTGCGCGGGAACTGCTCGACCACGCGGATATGGCGCGGCCGCATGAACTTGGGCATCTTGCGGTCGCACCAGTCATGCAGGGCCTGGCGGTCGACCACTTGCTGCGCGCGCGCCACCACATAGACCACCACATCGTCCTCATCGCCCTCGTGCGCGGGGATGGCAAAGGCCGCCGTCATCTCGACGGCCGGGTACTGGTTGACCAGGTCCTCGATATGGAAGGACGAGATGTTCTCGCCACGCACCCGGATGCGGTCGCCCATGCGGTCCACAAAGCTCAGGCTGCCATCGGCATGGCGCAGCGCCGAGTCGCCGGTGTGGAACCAGAGATTGCGAAAGGCCTTGGCAGTCGCCTGGGGCTTGCCCAGGTATTCCACCAGCAGGTAATAAGGCAGCTTCGACCGAAAAGCCAGCTGCCCGGCCACGCCCACAGGGCATTCGCCGTCGCGCTCGTCCAGCACGGCAGCCTCCACAAACAGGCAGGGGTGGCCCAGGTAGCCCTTGCCCACCTGGCCGGCCTGCGCCGGGCCCAGCAGCTCCAGGCCCAGGGCGGCTGCCTGCGCGCGGATCGCCTCGCGCGTCTGCCCGCGCCGGTAGGCGGGCGGGGATTCGCAGCTGGCGTCCGTCTCTTCAATGACCGTGAAGCAGGACATGCCCGACTCCGTCTGGCCAAAGCCGGCCGTCACAAAGTCAAAGCCAAAGCGGCGCGCAATCTCCACATGGCGCTGGGGCAGCGGCTGCATGTAGACCTTGTTGAGGCTGTTGTGGTGGTCGGTGGCTGCTGGCGCTGCCTTGGCCAGCCAGGAGATCATCGTGTCCACCAGCACCGCGCTGGTGGCGCCACTGACTGCAATGCGGCGCCAGAAGTCATGGGGGCTGAAGCGGTCCCAGCAGGCCAGACCGCTGCCGGCCCACACCGCCCGCACCACATTGAACACTGCGCCGCCCACGTGGTACATCGGCAGGTCGTTGTAGACCACGTCATGTCCATTGAGCATCTGGCGGAACAGGTAGGTGTACTGGTTCATCCAGCGGTGGCTCTGCACCACGCCTTTCGATGGCCCGGTGGTGCCGGAGGTGTAGATGATGTTGCAGAGGTCGTCAAAGGCCAGGGCCACCTCCGGCTTGGCTGCGGGCTGCAGCAGCGCGGCCCATGCCGTTTCCGCATGCGGGCCGCTGTAGGCCACGCCGTCCGCTACCGCATCATGGCTGCCGGCGGGCGGCTCGTAGACCACCACACGGGCCAGCGGGGCGACCTGGCCCAGTTCCTCAGCGATGGCATTGAGGGCGGGGACCAGCGCGCGCTCTGCCAGCAGCATCACCGGCTGGGTGTCGCCAATCTGGTAGGCCAGCAGGCGCTCGGTCAGCGCAAAATTGATCGGCGCAAAGACGGCGCCGGCCTTCCAGATGCCAAACATGGCCAAGGCACTGATGAGCTGGTTGCGCATGAACACCGACACCGGCATGCCCCGGCCGATGCCGGCAGCGGCCAGGTTGCCAGCGATGGCATCGGTGATGCGGTCAAACTCGGCATAGCTCAGGCGCACATCGTCTTCGCCATACAGGTAGAAGAGCTGGTCGCCCTTGGTACGCGCCCAGTGCGCCAGGCGCTCGGTGACCAGTTCGCCATCGCGTTGCAACAGCTCCAGCAGCGCGGGCTTGTCCAGCGCTGCCACGGGGTGGACGGCGGTGCTCATGCGGCGCTCGCTTTCTGCGGCTCCTTCAGCAGGCGCCGCAGCACCTTGCCGGTGCCCGTCGTGGGCAGCGCATCCCGAAACTCGATCTCCCGGGGCGCCTTGTAGACCGACATCTGCTCGCGGCACCAGTCAATCAGCTGCTGCGCGCTCACCACCGGCGCGCCCTTGCGCGCAATGACGACGGCCTTGACCGCCTGGCCCTTGAGCGCATCGTCGATGCCGATCACCGCCACCTGCGCCACCGAGGGGTGCTTGATCATGATGGACTCGACCTCTTCCGGGAAGACGCTGTAGCCCGATACCTTGATCATCTCCTTGAAGCGGCCGGCAAAGGTCAGGTAGCCATCGCTGTCGATCTTGGCCATGTCGCCGGTATGCACCCAGCCGTCCTTCAAGGTGCTGGCCGTGGCCTCGGGCTTGTTCCAGTAGCCCTTGAAGTTGCCCGGGCTGCGCAAGACCAGCTCGCCCACCTGGCCAGCGGGCAGGTCCTGGCCGCTGCCGGCATCGATCACACGGCATTCCACCCCCTGGATGGGAATGCCATGCGCGCCCCATTTGATGGCATCGACGGGCATCGAGGTGTCCCAGGTGTGGGTTTCGGACATGCCATAGGTCACCTCGAACAGCTGGCACTGCGGTGCAAAGCCGCGCCATTGCTCGGCCAGCGCCTGGTTGATGCTGATGCCGAAACTGGTGCTGGGGTTCATGCGCAGCGCGCTGAGGTCATAGTCGCGCGCGCCTTCCACCTGCATCACTGCCGCATTCATGCTGGCCACGCTGTACCACCAGGTCACCCGGTAGCGCGCCAGCGCCTGCAGCACCTGCACGGGATCAAAGCGGTACAGCAGCACGCAGGGGATGCCGGTGTAGAGCGTGACATTGAGGCCGATCAGCATGCCCGCGATGTGGTTCAGCGGCGCCACCGCCAGCATGGTGTCGTCATCGCGGATGGGGTTGTTGTCTGCCGCTGCATGGGCCTTGAAAAGCGCATTGCGGTAGGTCAGCATGGCCCCCTTGGGCAGGCCGGTGGTGCCCGAGGTATAGGTCATCAGCGCCACATCGTCCATGTCCAGCGGGCCCACATCGGGCGCGGGCTGTGGGTTGTGCAGGCAGTCCAAAAAGTCTGTCGTGCCTTCGATATGGCGCTTGGGCGTGTCGATTTCTGCGGGCAGGTCGATCGTCGGCTGGGCAGGCAGCAGATCGGCGTAGTGGGTCAGGAACACATGGTCAATCGCCGTCTTGGGGCGCGCCGCCTGCACGATCTCGTAGAGCACATCGGCCGCGACGATCACCTTGGCGCCCAGGTCGGAGAGCTGGTACTCCAGCTCATGGCCCTTGAACAGCGGGCTGCAGGGCCCCACCACCGCACCCAGCTTCTGGATGCCGATATGCGCAATCACGTACTGCGGGCAGTTCTGCATGAAGAGCGCTACCCGGTCACCCTTGACCACGCCGCGCTGCTGCAGCTGGCGCGCAAAGGTATCGCTCATCTGGTCCAGCTGCGCCCAGCTGAGGGCGCTGCCATACCAGATGAAGGCTGGCTTGTCGGGCTGGGTGCGCGCATGCTGGCGCAGGTACTCATGCAAGGGCTTTTCTTGTTGCCGGTACGCGATGGGGGTCATGGTGTCTCCTACGGTCCTGGTGTTTTTGGGGATCTCGGTCGCAGTGTTTGGGGTGAGGCGGGGGCGGGTTGGCTACCAGGGCGATACCCCCGATGCCGCCCGCCCCGGGCTGGCTGCTGGCAGGCTGGCGAGCATGCTGGCCAGCCAGTCGCGTGTCTGCGCCGGGTCGATCACATCGTCGATCTCGTTGTAGCTGGCCACGTTCAGCGCCTTGCCCTGGGCATAGATCTCTTCGGTCTTGGCCTGGAAGTAGGCGGCCTTCTCGGCAGCGTCCTCGAAGGCTTCCAACTCGCGCCGGTAGGCCAGGCGCACCGAGCCTTCAATGCCCATGGGCCCCAGCTCACCGGTGGGCCAGGCCACCGTGGCCACTGGCACCAACAGGTTGCCGCCCAGCATGGCCTGCGCGCCCAGGCCATAGGCCTTGCGCAGCACAATCGCAAGCACCGACACCTTGATGTGGCTGGCCGTCACAAAGATGCGGGCAAAGTGCCGCACGGCTGCCGCCTTCTCGCTCTCGGGCCCGACCATGAAGCCCGGCGTATCGCACAGCGACACCACCGGCAGGCCGTAGTTGTCGCACAGCTCCAGAAAGCGCGATATCTTGTCGGCGCTGTTGGCATCGAGCGCGCCGCCCAGGTGGCTGCCATCGTTGGCCAGCACGCCCACGGCCTGGCCCTGCAGCCGCGCAAAGCCGGTGACCACGCTGCGGCCAAACTGGGAGCGCAGCTCCAGAAAGCTGCCGCTGTCAAACAAGGTCTGCACCACGGCACGGATGTCGTAGCCCTTGACCCGGTTTTCGGGCACCAGTGCGCGCAGCCGGCGCTGGTCGGCATGTTCGCCGGGCGGCAGCTTGCCCTGCACAAAGCCCAGGTAGGTCTGGGCCAGGGCCACCGCCTCGGTCTCGTCGCGGGCCAGCAGGTCGATCACGCCATTGCGCATCTGCACGGCCACGGGCCCCACCTCGTCGGCCGCCACCACGCCCAGGCCGCCGCCTTCGATCATTGCCGGCCCGGCCATGCCGATGCTGGCATCCTGCGTGGCGATGATCACATCGCAGCAGCCCAGCAAGGCGGCATTGCCGGCAAAGCAGCGGCCCGAAACCACGCCAATCGTCGGCACCTTGCCCGACAGCCGCGCCATGTGCGTGAAGGTGGTGAACTCCAGCCCCGACACGCCCACGTAGTCGGTGTCACCGGGCCGGCCACCGCCGCCTTCGGCAAACAGCACAAAGGGCAGGCCCAGGCGTTCGCTGGTGTGCACGATGCGGTCCATCTTGCGGTGGGCCATAAAGCCCTGCGTGCCGGCAAACACCGTGTAGTCATAGGCCATCACTGCGCAGCGCGATTGCTCGGGGCCAAACTGCAGGCCGTTGATGCGGCCCAGGCCGGTGATGGTGCCGTCCGCCGGGCTCAGGCGAATCAGCTCCTCCTCGCTGCGGCGGCCGCGTTGCATCGCCAGGGTCAAGCCGCCATATTCGACAAAGCTGCCGGCATCCAGCAGCTGGTCCAGGTTCTCGCGCGCGGTGTTCTTGCCATGGCGCCGGCGCTTGGCCACCGCTTCGGGCCGGGCCGCATCCATCAAGCCTTGCTGGCGCTGCAGCACCTTGGCCAGATCGGGGCGTATCGCATCCAGGTCGGCCTGCTGCTGCTCGCTGGCCAGTGCATCGGCCGATGCATCGGGCAGCACCCAGCCGAGCAGGGTGCCTGTCGCCACCACCTCGCCCAGCAGCGCGCTGCGCGCCACAAAGCGGCCGCCGTGGCCCAAGGCCACGCTGTGCTCCAGCTTCATGGCCTCCAGCACCGCCACCGATGCGCCCTTGGCCAGCACGCTATGGGCATCGGTCTCCAGCGCAATCAAGCGACCGCGCATCGCAGCGCGCACCGCATGCGCGCCCTCAGGCAGTGCGGGCTCGTCGTTGCTGTTGGATGGCAAGGCGTTCTGGCCAGCGCCCTGCGGACCAGGCTGGCGCTGTGCTGCCAGCGCCGTGGCAGCCGCATGCAGCGCCGGGCCTTGGCGTTCCACATAGGTGGTGTCGATCTCTCCGCGCAGCAGCTGCGCGTCGCGCAGCAGCGCACGCAGGTAGTCCAGGTTGGTCTCCACACCCTGGATATGGAACTCGGCCAGCGCGCGATCGGCCTTGGCGCAGAGCACCTCGAACTGGCTGGGCCCGCTGACGATCACCTTGGCCAGCAAGGAGTCGTAGTTGCCCGAGGTCTCGTAGCCGGTATAGCCAAAGCTGTCCACGCGCACGCCCGGGCCGGTGGGCGGCTCAAAGCGCGCCAGGGTGCCGCCCGTGGGCAGGGCCTGGGCATCGGGCTGCATGATTTCCATGTTCACACGCGCCTGCAGCGCAAACTGGCGCGGCAGCGGCCGTGCCTGGTCCAGGCCCAGGTCCTGCAGGCTGGCACCATCGGCCAGCGCAAACTGCAGCGCCACCAGGTCCAGCCCGGTGATGGCCTCGGTGATGGTGTGCTCCACCTGCAGGCGCGGATTGCATTCGATAAAGATGTATTGGCCGCTGCGGCTGTCGACCAGAAACTCCACCGTGCCCAGGCCTTGGTAGTGCATCGCGGCGCCCAGGCGGCAGGCATGCTGCAGCAGCTGCGCGCGCAGCGCGGCGCTGATGAAGGGGCTGGGCGCTATCTCCAGCAGCTTCTGGTGGCGGCGCTGCAAGCTGCAATCGCGCTCAAACAGGTGCTGCACCGCGCCGCTGCCGTCGCCCACGATCTGCACTTCGATATGGCGCGCACCGCCGATGCGCTGCTCCACATACAGATCGCTGCGGCCAAAGGCGCTCAGCGCTTCGGAGCTGCAGCGGTCAAAGGCTGCGGCCAGGTCTGCGGCGTGCATCACCGCGCGCATGCCCCGCCCGCCGCCGCCCGCCAAAGCCTTGAGCATCACCGGCCCGCCCAGCTGCTGCATAAAGGCCTGGGCCTGCGCCAGGCTGGTGGCGCTCTGCGTGCCTTGCGCCACCGGCACCTGCTCGCGCTGGGCCAAGGCGCGCGCCTGGGCCTTGTCGCCAAAGGTCTCCAGCGCCTGGACCGAGGGGCCGATAAAGCGCAGACCGGCGGCCGCGCAGGCCTGCGCAAAAGCCGCGTTCTCGCTCAAAAAGCCGTAGCCGGGGTGGATGGCATCACAGCCTTCCTGGTGGGCAATCTCAATCAGGTGCGCGCCGTTCAGATAGGCGGCTGCGCCCTGGGCGTCCAGCGCGCGCGCCTGGTCGGCCGTGCGGCGGTGCAGGCTCGCTGCATCGTCGCTGGCGTAGACGGCAACGCTTGCGATGCCCCGGTCTGCGGCCGTGCGCGCAATGCGCACCGCAATCTCCCCCCGGTTGGCGATCAATACCTTGTGCATGGAAATCCTTCTCTCTTCGATCACGCTGCCCCGCATCGGCGCGGCAGCGGGCCGGCAGCGGGCCGGCAGCGGATGGGCGCCGGCCTGCGCGCTCAGATGGTTTGGCTGACGAACTTGCTGCTGAGGTAGAAGGCCAGCGCATCGGCGCCGCCTTCGCTGGCATAGCCCGAATCCTTGACGCCGCCAAACGGCTGTTCGGGGTAGCCCATCGCAATCGAGTTGATGCCGACCAGGCCGCTTTCGATCTCGTTCTTGAACCATTCGCCGCGCGTGGCCGAGCCGGTGAACACATAGGCCGCCAGGCCCCAGGGCAGGCGGTTGGCCTCTTGCAGCGCCTGGGCATCGCTGTCAAAGCGCGCAAACGCGGCAATCGGGCCAAAGGGCTCTTCGTTGAAGATGCGCGCATCCTGCGGCACATCGGCCAGCACCGTGGGCGCAAAAAAGTAGCCCTTGCCATCCGGTGCCTTGCCGCCCGTCACCACACGGGCGCCCTTGGCCACCGCGTCGTCCACCAGGGCCTGCATGGCGGCCACCCGGCGCGGGTTGGCCAGCGGGCCCATGCGGGTGGCCTTGTCCAGGCCATTGCCCATCACATAGCCTTCGGCAATGCGTTGAAAACCGGCAATGGCCTCGTCGTACAAGGGCGCCTGCACCAGAAAGCGCGAGGGCGAGATGCAGGCCTGGCCGGCGTTCCAGAACTTCTGCACGCCCAGCAATTTCAGGCTGCGCGCCAGGTCGGCGTCGTCGCAGACGATGGCGGGTGCATGGCCACCCAGCTCCATCGACACGCGCTTCATCGCTGCGCCCGCTTGCGCGCTCAGCAGCTTGCCCACCGAGGTGGAGCCGGTGAACGAGATCTTGCGCACCACGGGCGAGGCAATCAGGTGCTCGGAGATGTCACCGGGCACGCCATAGACCAGGCCGAGCACGCCTGCGGGCAGGCCGGCCTGCTCCAGCACCTGGATAAAGCGGGCCAGCGCCACCGGCGTTTCTTCCGAGCCCTTGACGATGATCGAGCAGCCCGCAGCCAGTGCGGCGGCTATCTTGCGCACGGCCTGGTTGATCGGGAAGTTCCAGGGCGTGAACGCTGCCACCGGGCCCACCGGCTCATGCTGTACATACTGGCGCAGCTCGGGCGAGCGCGGCGGGATCATGCTGCCGTAGCAGCGGCGCGCCTCTTCGGCAAACCATTCCAGCACCTCGCTGGCGCCTGACAGCTCAATGCGTGCCTCGGTCAGGCGCTTGCCTTGCTCATGCACCAGCATCAGCGCCATCTCTTCAGCATGCTCGCGCACCAGCGCGGCAGCCTTGCGCAGATAGGTCGAGCGCTCCATCACCGAGGTTTTGCGCCAGGCGGCAAAGCCGGTCTGGGCAGCGGCCAGCGCGGCATCCAGGTCGGCGCGGCTGGCCTTGGCCACGCGGCCAATGCTGGTTTCGTCGGCGGGGTTGATGATGTCCAGCCATTCCTGGCTGCTGCTGTCGCGCCACTGGCCGTCGATCAGCAATGGGACCTGGTAGTTCATGCGGTGCTCCTGGTTTTTTCTGGCTTTAGCTTTGCAAAATGGCGCGGCCGGTGACCTTGCCGGCACGCAGCTCGTCCAGCACGGTCTGCACGTCGCCCAGCGGGCGGCTGCTGAGCGGCAGGGACGGCAACACCCCCTGCTGGACCAGTGCCACCAGCTCGCGCAGCTCGGCCAGCGAGCCCACATAGGAGCCGCCGATGGAGATGGCGCGCATGGGGATCAGCGGCAGCTGGATGCTGGCGCTGCCACCAAACAGGCCCACGATGAGGATCTTTCCGCCCTTGCCGACGACGGCATTGGCAAACTCGAAGCTGCGTGTGGAGCCGACAAAATCGAGCACGGCCGATACGCCTTCGGCGCTGGAGCGCGCCAGGGTCTTGGCGGCATCCGCCTCGGCCGGGTCCACCACACGGCTGGCGCCGGCATCCAGCGCGGCCTGGCGCTTGGCCGGGTCGATATCGACAACGATGGGCCCCAGGCCATGCAAGGCCTTGGCCAGCGCCACGGCCGCCAAGCCCACGCCGCCCGCGCCAATGATGACCAGCGGCGCCTGCTCGGTCGCGGGCGCCACTTTTTTCAGGGCCGAGTAGGCCGTCAGCCCCGAGCAGGCCAGGGTGGCGGCAAAGGCGGCGTCAATGCCGTTGTGGTCGATCAGGTAGCGCGGGTGGGGCACGCGCACATGGGTGCTGAAGCCGCCATCCCGCGTGGTGCCCAGGCTCTCGGGGCGGGCGCACAGGTGTTCATCACCCCGGGCGCAAAGCGCGCATTGGCCGCAGCCAATCCAGGGGAAGACGATCACCGAGCGGCCCAGCGCGCCTTGGGCATCGGGCCCGTTGGCGGCCACGGTGCCGACGATCTCATGGCCCAGGGTGCGGGGCGGTTTGAGCACTTTTTCCAGGCCGAAGTGGCGGCCGTCACCCAGGTCAAAAAAGCCCTCGGCCATGTGCAGATCGCTGTGGCAGACGCCGCAGGCGCTGATGCGCACCAGCACCTCGCTGCCCTCAGGCGCAGCAATGGCGCGGCGCGCCAGTTGCAGCGGTTGGCCAAAATCGACGACCTGGTAACTCAGCTGTTCGCCAGGGCTGGCGGTTGCGTTCGACATGCGCTTGTCTCCTCAATCAACGGGGCTCAATGGCTGCTGGCGCGGCGCTTTGGCAGGGGCCTGAAACGGCTGCTCAGCGTTGGAAAAGCCCAAAGATACTGATCAGTATCGATTGGTACTATTGGGGATTTCACGCATGGAGGGCGGGGTGGCATCTTGTACAAAACGGCCCGCCTTTCCACTATGCTGGGGCCATGCGTACAGCGTGCTGGCGCGCGTCACCCCGCAGCCCCACGCCCACCAGGAGACATTCAGCAGTGCAGCTACCACCCACCGACACCAACGCAGGCGATGCCAAGAACCAGATCCAGGAGTACAAGGACACCTTGATCATCAATGCCGCTGCCGAGCTGTTCTACAAGCGCGGCTTCAAGAGCGCGACGCTCGATGAGATAGCGGCCTCGATCGGCGTGACCAAGCCTTTTATCTACAAGCGCTTCAAGTCCAAGCACGAGCTGCTGGAGCGGCTTTTCGACAAGGTGTTTGCCGGCCTGTATGAGGCCGTGAGCCAGTGCGAACAGCTGGAAGACAAGGACCCGGTGCGGCGCTTTGAGTTTTTTATCGACACCTACACGCGCCGCAAGATCGAGCTCAGCACCTTCTCGGTCATCCTGCTCGAAGAAGAAAAAAGCCTGAGCCCGGAAAAAATCAGCGATATCCGCAGCAAGTACCACGGCTTTGATGCGCTGGTGACGCGGCTCATCGTCAACGGCGTGGAGGCGGGTGTTTTCCAGGTCGGCAACCCCAAGGTGACGGCCTTTGCGATCAGCGGCATGGTGCAGTGGACGCACCGCTGGTACCAGCCCAACGGCAAGCTGTCCATCGAGGCGCTGTGCCAGGAGATGACGCAGATGGCGCTGCGCCTGGTGGGCTGGACGGGGCAGTACGTGCTGCCCGCGCCGCCTGTTGCGCAGCGCTGATCTACCTGCGCCGCTGGCACGCCAGGTTGCCGCGAATGTCCTGCGTAAAGACGGTCTTTACCATTGAATATAATTGAGATTCATTCTCAACTATTCACTTTGGCAGCAGGGCGCGGACATCGCATGGCATCTCCCGGAGACTCGGCTTCGCCCATCGAAGCGCTCTACAAAAACCACCATGCCTGGCTGCAGTCCTGGCTGCGGCGCCGTCTGGGCAATGCAGGCGACGCGGCCGACCTGGCCCATGACACCTTCATTCGGCTCATGGTGTCGCCCCGCAATGTGGATGCTGCTGATGAACCGCGTGCCTTTTTGACCCATGTCGCCAAAGGCCTGGTGGTCGACTTGTGGCGCCGGCGCGAGATCGAGCGCGCCTACCTGGAGACCCTGCAGGCCATGCCCGAGCCGCATGCGCCATCGCCCGAGACCCAGCTGCAGGTCATCGAAGCGCTGGTGCAGATCGACCGGCTGCTGGCAGGCCTGGCGCCCCGCACGCGCCAGGTCTTTTTGCTGGCGCAGCTTGAGGGCCTGAGCTTGCAGCAGATCTCCGACCAGGTTGCCATGCCGGTGATCACCGTGCGCCGCCATATCCACAAGGCTCTACTGCTGTGCCTGGAGGCCGCGTGATGGCGGGCGTTGCCGCGCAAAACACCTTGCTCAGCGAAGCGGCCGACTGGCTCATCGTGCTGCGCTACGAAACGCCCACGGCCAAGGAGCAGGCCCGTTTTGAGCAATGGCGCAGCCAAAGCCCCGCGCATGAGGCCGCCTGGCACAAGGCCGAAGCCATGCTGGGCGTGTTTGCCCAAGTGCCTGCCGAGGTCTGCCAGCAAACCTTGCACGCCGTGCAGCGGCCCGACCGGCGCAAAAGCCTGGCCTGGCTGGGTAGCCTGCTGGTGGCGGCCCCTGCCGGCTGGCTGGCCTGGCGAGAGCTGTCCTGGCGCGACTGGATGGCCGACCAGGCGACCGACGTGGGGCAGTCGCGCTCCATGCTGCTGCCCGATGGTTCTACCTTGACGCTCAACACCGCCAGCGCGGTGGCCATCCATTTCAACGCACAAGAGCGCCGGGTGCGGCTGCTGGGGGGCGAGATCTTGGTGACCACCCATGCCGACCCATCGCCCAGCTACCGCCCCTTTGTCGTGGAAACACGGCAAGGCACCGTGCAGGCGTTGGGCACGCGCTTTAGCGTGCGCCGGGTGGATGCGGACACCAGCCGCGTCGCCGTCTTCAGCCACGCCGTCGCCATCACCAACCAGCAAGGTGCCACCCAGCTGCTGCAAGAAGGGCATACCACCGACTTCAGCACCACTAGCATCGGCCCGCCAACCGATGTGCAAGCCAGTGCCGCGCTGTGGGAGCAGGGGATGCTGCTGGCCAAGAACATGCCCCTGGCCGACGTGGTGGCCGAGATCGCCCGCTATCGGACTGGGCGTCTGCACTGCGACCCCGCCGTGGCCCAGCTGCGGCTATCGGGTGCTTTATCGCTCAAGGACACGGACGCCAGCCTGGCGCTGCTGGCGCAGTCGCTGCCGGTGCGGATCGAGCGGCAGGCGCATGGGGTGGTGAGGGTGGTGGGGCGCTAAGCATTTTCTAGCGGCTCATAACGCTTGGCATGCAGCCAATGGACACGTGCATTGCACCAGCCATGCTCATCATTTGAATAAGCGAAATTTAGGGATAAGACATTATTTGTTTGGTGAATATACTGTCGCAAAATCAAGGGAGACCCGGTGGCACAAACCAAGCACATTCCATATCTGGCATCCATTCTCGCCGTATCTGCATTAACTCTTTGCACCGCTCCCAGCTGGGCTGCGCGTGACTTCACTCCCCAGGCCGGCACCTGGGTCATCAGCGATGAAGTGGACGGTAAACCGGGCCGAGGTTTTGCCATCGATGTGCAGGGCAATACTTTCTATATGCAGGTATTTGGCTACGAGAAAAATGGCGATGCCACTTTCTATGCCGCCATGGGCCAGATGGAGGGCGATACCGTCACAGCCCCGTTGATCCGCTACCAAGGCGGACGCAGTTTTGGTAGCGAGCCACGCGATGCGCAAGAAGACAAAAGCATTGGCGATGTGAAGCTCAGCTTTCGCAATGGTTTGCAGGGGACGATACAGCTGCCTGGCGAGTCGGCAAAGGACATCGAGCGCTTTATTTTTACTGCGCCAGATGCTGCGTATTACCAGACTGAGCAGTGGAAGAATGCAACGCGTTCTAGTCGGTGGCTTGGGCTGAATGCGCAAGGTGAAGTCGTGAATGCCTGGTATGCCAGTCTTCAATCAAGTTCTACCGAACCCTTGCGCTTGCACCTGTATCGCGAAAGCCATGCTGAGACGTTGGAGTGCAGCCGCCCAGTCCAAAGCGATATTTTCCGCTGTGTCGCAGCAGGGGATATATCCCCTGGACAAGCACCAGAGGTCAAAGAGGTGAAGTTTCGCTTGCTAGGCGCGCAGGTGGCTGGCACTGTCAGCCTGCAAGCTGAAGGCGCTGCCCCCCTGCTGTTGCTGGGTTTCAATACCCGCGTAGATTTTCCGTATCGCGGCGCGGTCATCACCGGTTGCTGTTCGAACGGACTGGAGTCGTATCTGCCAGGGACATTTGGTTATTCGCACCGGCCAGCCTATCTGCCCAGCAATGGCACATGGGTGATGGTCGATGAATTGACGGGCAAGCCTGGGCGAGGCGTGAGTCTGGATGTGCAGGGCGGAAAAATGCTGATGCAGGTCTTTGGCTACCTTCCCAACGGCCAGCCCAATTTCTCGATGGGCGTTGGCGATTATGCGGCCGATCCCCAGGAGGCGGGAACCAGTGGAGCCCGTTTCAACCTGCAGCAGTACCGGGGTGGCCGCAGCGTGGGCGGTGCAGCTGCCAGTGGGCAATGGCTGCGGGACGATGGCGAGGTGGAGGTCCGCATTTCTGGCGCGAAGGGCGTCGGTCTGGCAGAGGCAGTGGTGCAGTTTCCAGGAGAGCCCGCTAAACCTATGCGCCGTATTTCCTTGCAACCTTGGCAAACGACAGAGGACAAGCTGTTTGGCGAATGGTATATCCCGGGCTCGTTCCGAGATGGAGTACCAGTGACTATCACTCTCAATCGTTTGGATGGCGATTTCGCCACCACTGAAGATGGCTCGGTGAGATGCAAATTTAACGCGCAGGTATCGCGAGGTCAATGCCAAAGAAGTGGTGCGACAGAAAACGCGTATGCCATGGACCTGTATGACGAGTTTGTCGTGAGCAACTTTTCAATTCGCTTGCGTGATCGCCATGGCAATCTCACCGGACTTGGCAATGTACCCATGGATTGAGTAATCGCGCAGGCCAACGGATTCGCTGCGGAGCGAGGGCGCTTTGATTTATCAAAAAGGCATCCATTTGCGGATGCATATACAAGGAGATGAAGTGACGAAATTTGGTTTATTGCAATCCTTGCGCCCAACGCTGATGGCGTCATTGCTGGCTCTGTCCTGCATGAGCAGTTGGGCCGCGCGGGATTTCACCCCGCAATCAGGCACCTGGATCGTGAGCAGCGAAATCGATGGCAAACCCGGCCGAGGTTTAGCCATCGATGTGCAGGGCAATACCTTCTTCATGCAGGTCTTCGGATACGAGAAAAATGGTGACGCGACCTTTTACACTGCGACGGGCCAGATGGAGGGCAATAGCGTTACCGCTCCGCTGATGCGCTACAAGAATGGGCGTAGTCTGGCCGGGCCGATGCAGGATGCCGTTGAAGACCGGAGCGTAGGGCAGGTGACCGTCAGCTTCCGCAACGGCCTGAAGGGAACGCTGCAGTTCCCTGGCGAATCAGCGGTGGCGATTGAGCGCTTCATGGTGACCAGTGATGCAGCGAGCGTCACCAACCCACTGGCACAACAAGGTGGGCGCTCATTGCGGCTGTTTACGCTGGATGCACAAGGGCAGCCCGACTACACCACCCAGGCGCAGCTTTGGCGAACCGATGATGGCATCACCCATATGGGATGGATCAAGCCCAGCGTCATTGGAATGGTTGTCTACCAACCCCTGTTCCAGTGTGATGTGCTGCCAGGAACGGCTCGCATGCAATGCACGCCAAAGGACGCTCAAAGACCTGCCGACATCGCTGATATCGAGAGCATGGAGTTGCAGTTTGCGGGCTTTGATATCCAAGGCGTGTTGCGCATTGGCGGCAGCCATCCCCATACCAAGACCATTACTGGTTTTGATCTGGGCGCTGCCTTGAATGAAGCTCCCTACGTCGAAGGCCGCACCACGATCACGCCGGTGCAGCACCATAGTTATCTGGCTTCCAATTTCGGATACGGTCCCGCCTGCCAGGTGACCTGTTACTCGTCCGTCACGACCAACATCCTGATGCCGATGAACGGCACCTGGGTGGTGGAAGATGAATTGACGGGTAAGCCCGGTCGTGGCATTGCGCTGGATGTGCAAGGCGATACCGCCATCCTGCAGCTGTTCCATTACCGTGCAGATGGCCAGCCCACTTTCCATATGGGCAGCGCCATTTACAAGGGCAAAGGTCCGGGCAGCCGCGCCAGCGTGGCAACGATTCCGTTGCGGCAATACCGGGGCGGGCGCAGCCTGGGCGGCGCTGCAACTACGGCGGAGCTGGAGGCCGAGGCGGGCAATGCCATTGTGGAGTTCTACAGCCCACCGCTGGAGAGCGGAGCCATAGACCGCAATATCTGGTGGACGCAAGGGCAGTTGCAACTGCCCGGTGAGCCGCCCGTCAAGATTCGGCGCCTGCAAACCGATGTGCCAGCCAGTTTTGCTGAGCGCATGTTTGGTGACTGGTATGCCCGAAGCGGCGAGGTCGTTACCCGGTTTGATCGTGTACAAGGCGATGGTGTCATCACCGCGGATGGCAAACTGCTTTGTCTGCCTGTGGGCCTGACACCCGGCTCCAACATGAGCTGTGGCGAGCCGGACGGCAACCAGTGGCGTTCGCACTACTCCACCTATCTGCCAGACATGGGTCGCGCAGGACCATTCCTGCGCCTGCGCGACCGATTTGGCAATGCAACGGGGCTGGGTGCGCTCGATTGATGGGGTCTTTGGCGCGTTCAGCGTGCATGCCTTGCACGTGGCCCCGCAGGCCAACGGCAGCGTGCCGCACCCAACCGCTCCAACGTACGCCCACTCCAGTAGCCGCCCCGCAGGTCCCCGGCAGTTTCTCCCATCGAACAGACAGTATGGCTCCGCCACCGTGATCGATACCGGCAGCGAACAGCGGCTTTCCACCTCCATCCACGAACACAACAATGCCCAGCTGATCTACGAAGCAGCCGGGCAGAGCGTGTTCGGCATCAAGGCGCGCACGACGGTCGCAGCGCAGATGGAGATGCTGGTGGCCGAGATGAACCAGGCCTGGAGGCGGGTGAGTGGGTTTGTGCAGTAGGGGGAAGTAACTGACCCAGTCAGGGCGACCCAGTCAGGGCGACCCGGTCGGGGAGACCCGGTCGGGGAGACTCGGTCGTTTGGACCGGGTCAGGCTGGTGCGTCAAGCTGGTTTTTCAGTCTGGCTTATCAAGCAGCAGCCAGCCGCTCCTTGGCCAGCTGGGTGCCCGCTGCCAGCGCCTTGAGCTTGCCCCAGGCCACATCGCGCGACATGGGTGCCAGGCCGCAGTTGGTGCAGGGGAAGAGGCGGTCCGCGGGCACAAACTCCAGCGCGCGGGCAATGGTGTCGGCCACTTCCTCGGGCGTCTCGATGGTGTCGCTCGCCACATCGATCACGCCCACCATCACATCCTTGCCCGCCAGCAGCTTCATCAGATCGGGCGGCACATGGGAGTGGATGCACTCCAGGCTCACCTGGTCGATGCTGCTGCGCGCGAGTGCGGGGAACACCGTCTCGTACTGGCGCCATTCGTCGCCCAGGGTGCTCTTCCAGTCGGTATTGGCCTTGATGCCGTAGCCGTAGCAGATGTGCACGGCAGTGGTGCAGCTGAGGCCCTGCGCTGCGCGTTCCAGCGCCTGCACGCCCCAGTCGGCCGCGTCCTTCATGTAGACGTTGAAAGCCGGCTCATCAAACTGAATGATGTCCACGCCATCGGCCTGCAGGGCCAGCGCTTCCTGGTTCAGCAGCTCGGCAAAGGCCATGGCCATCTTCACCTTGTCGCCATAGAAGCGGTCCGCCACGGTGTCCACAATGGTCATCGGGCCGGGCAGGGTGAACTTGAGCTTTTTCTTGGTGTGGGCGCGTGCCAGCTGCGCTTCAAACGCATGCACGCGGCCCTTGAGGCGCAAGGCCGCCACCACCTGCGGCACCATCGCGTCATAGCGGTTGTCGCGGATGCCCATCTTTACCTTGTTGTCGAAGTCGATGCCCTCCACCTGCTCCAGAAAGCCATGCACAAAGTGCTGGCGTGCCTGCTCGCCGTCGCCGACGATGTCGAGCCCTGCATCTTCCTGGGCCTTGATCCACAGCAAGGTGGCATCGGCCTTGGCCTGGCGCAGTGCATCGCCTTCTGTCATCCACTGGGGCCAGAGCTTGTTGGTTTCGGCCAGCCAGGCGGGTTTGGGCAGACTGCCGACAATGGAGGTTTCAAACATCAAAGATTTCCTTTTTCAAAAATGAGGGGCAGGTTGGCGTGCAAGGCATTGTGCGCAGGCCGCTGCTGAATGGGGTTGCCTAGGTGACATCGGCAGCATGGCGCCGCAGCGCCATGGCCTTGGCACAGGTTCCTAGACGCTGGCCTGGGCCGCCCAGGCTTGCAGAACACCCTGGTAAGGTTTGATGAAGTGCTTTTCGGCAAATTGGCCTTGCTTCACAGCCAGCTGGCTGCGCTCTTCGCGGTCATAGACGATCTGCGTCAGCGAGTAGTCCTCGTGCTTCAGGCTCGGCTGGTAGCGCGCTCCGGCGGCGGCATTGGCGTTGTAGATCTCCGGGCGGTAGATCTTCTGGAAGGTCTCCATCGTGCTGATGGTGGCGATCAGCTCCAGGCTGCTGTAGTCGCCCAGCAGGTCGCCATGGAAGTAGAAGGCCAGCGGCGCAACGCTGTTGGCGGGCATGAAGAAGCGCACCTGCATCCCCATCTTGGCAAAGTACTGGTCGGTCGACGACAGCTCGTTTTGCTGGTACTCGATGCCCAGCACCGGGTGCTGGTTGCCGCTGCGCTGGTAGACCTTGCTGGTCGATGCGCTGATGCAGATCACCGGCGGCTTGCTGAAGTTCTCCCGGTAGGTGCTGGAGGCCGCAAAGGCCTTGAACAGCTTGCCATGCAGCTCGCCAAAATGCGCAGGGGTGCTGAAGCCGGCCCGGTCCAGGTTGTGCGCCGGCAGCAGCACGCTGAAGTCATAGTCACGCACATAGGACGAGAAGTTATTGCCCACAATGCCGGCCGTGCGTTGGCCCGTCTGCTTGTCCAGGATATGGGTCTGCAGCATCTCGATCAGCGGAAAGGCCTCCTGGCTGCGCTGCGCGCCCAGCTGCATTTCCACCGTGACGATGTCCAGCTCCACCGCATAGCGGTCAGCGCTGGGGTTGTCCCAATGGGCCAGCTCGTTGAAGCGGTTGTCGATCATCCGCAAGGTGTTGCGCAGGTTCTGCTGCCGACTCTGGCCCCGGGCCAGATTGGCAAAGTTGGTGGTGATGCGCGTGCTGTCGGAGGGCTGGTAGTGCTCGTCAAAACGCAGGCGCTGGATGCTGAAACTGATGTCGCTGCTCATGGAGGTCCGATCGTTGAATGCGGGGGACCTGAGGCGTCTTGGTCACCAGACGCGGCTCAGGTCGATGGGCCGGATGTTAGAGTGAGTTATCCATGAAGTAAAATGGTTTTATCTCATAAATCCATGAATATGGTTCATCTGAATGCTTGAACGTATCCACCTCAGCATCGTGCAGCAGGTCGAGAAGCAGGGCTCGCTCACAGCGGCGGCAGGCGTGCTCCACCTCAGCCAATCGGCCCTGAGCCACAGCATGAAAAAGCTCGAGCAGCAGCTGGGCACGGACGTATGGCTGCGCGAAGGCCGCAGCCTGCGGCTGACACAGGCCGGCCAGTACCTGCTGGCGGTGGCCAACCGCGTGCTGCCCCAGCTGGACCTGGCCGAGGAGCGCCTGGGCCAGTTTGCCCAGGGCGAGCGCGGGGCGCTGCGCATCGGCATGGAATGCCACCCCTGCTACCAGTGGCTGCTCAAGGTCGTCTCGCCGTATCTGGCCGCCTGGCCGGATGTGGAGGTGGACGTGAAGCAGAAATTCCAGTTCGGCGGCATTGGTGCGCTGTTTGGCTACGAGATCGATCTGCTGGTCACGCCCGATCCGCTGTTCAAACCCGGGCTGCAGTTTGAGCCAGTGTTTGACTATGAGCAGGTACTCGTCGTGCCCCGGGGCCATGCGCTGGCCTCTGCCGCCTATGTGAAGCCCCAGCAGCTCACGCAGGAAGTGCTGATCAGCTACCCCGTCGATATCGAGCGGCTTGACATCTACAACCAGTTCCTGCTGCCCGCAGGCGTTACGCCCCGGCGCCACAAGGCCATTGAGACCACCGACATCATGGTGCAGATGGTTGCCAGCGGCCGGGGTGTGGCGGCGCTGCCGCGCTGGCTGGTGGAGGAGTACGCCGCCAAGATGGACGTGGTGCCGGTGCGGCTGGGCCCGCGCGGCATTGCCAAGCAGATCTTTCTGGGTGCGCGAGAGTCCGAAACCGCCATTGACTATGTGCGCGCCTTTATCGAACTGGCGCGCCAGCCGCGCGCTGCCACCGCTTCTGCTACAGCCAACAAAGCCTAGCTGGGGCCGGCCACACGCACAAAACGCACGCTGATGCGCAGGCCTGGCCCAAAGGGCGGCGTATAGCGCTGCTGAGCATCGGCCAGTTGCAGGTTGGCGCCCGTTGCGCGTGCCACCTCCTGCACAATCGCCAGCCCCAGGCCGGTGCCGGGCGTGTCATTGGCCAGGCGGTAAAAGCGCTCCAGCACCCGATCGCGGCTTTGCGCTGGTATGCCCGGGCCATTGTCCTGCACCCACAAAAGCAGGCTGTCCGCGCTGGCTTCCAGGCCCAGCGTGACCTGGCCTTGCGGCGGTGTGTAGCGGATGGCGTTGTCCACCAGGTTGGCAATCAGCTCGGGCAACAAACGGCTGCTGGTGTACAGCGCAAACATATGCGCATCGGGCAAGGGCTGGGCCGCATCTGCTGCTGCCACAGGCGCTTCGCTCTCCTCCCATCCCAGGTCGATCTGCTTAAGGTCGGCCGCCGGCGCCAGGGCTTCCAGGCACTGCAGGCAGAGCGCGCGCAGGTCCACCCACTGCGGCGTTTGGGCGGTATGCGCGGCGCTGCCGGCCTCGGCCTGTGCCAAGGTCAGCAGCTGGTTGGCCACATTCAGCAATTGCTGGTTGCTGCGCTGCAGCCGTTGCAGCACGGCCAGGCGCTGCGCGACCGACAGGGCCGCCAGCTCGGCCGGCGTCTGGCCCAAGGCCTGTTCCAAGGTATGGGCCTGGATGGCCAGCGGCGTGCGCAGCTGGTGCGCGGCATCCGAGATGAACTGGCGCTGGCGCGCCACCTGCGCGCGGATGGTGCGGGCAAACTGGTTGACGGTATCGGCGAGCGGCCGCAGCTCCTGGTGGAGCTGGCGCGAGTCAAGGTGAAAATCTACATCCCGCGCAGGGCGCCCGGCCAGCTGGCGCGCCATGCGCAGCAGCGGGCGCAGCTCCAGGGTCAACGCGGTGGCGCTCACCAGCACGGCCACGGCCAGCGCCCAGAGCAGGTATTCCATCGTCGGCCACCACAAGGTCTGCACCATGTTGTCGCGGCTGTGGGTGGTCTTGCCGACCAGGATGGTGATCTCGCGCGCGCCGGCCACGTCATACATGGCCCGTCGCGTGATCACGGCGCGGATTGGCTGGCCTTGCCACAGGGCGTCATACCACTGGGCGTTGTCGCTGCCGCTCAGCTCCAGTTGTGGCGGCTGCGGAAAATTCTGCTGGCCCGCCAGCAGCTGGCCTTGCGCATCCATCACGCTCAGGTAGACATGGTCGCGCGCGGGCGACATGAACAGGCTGAGCGCCGAGGGCGGCACACTGGCGCGCACATCGCCGTCCTCCCAGATCAGGCGGTCGGCCAGGATCTTGGCCGATGACAGCAGGTCATGGTCCTGCACATAGTCGGCCGCGTCCTCGGCATGCTCATGGGCAAACCAGCCGCACAGGCCCACCAGCACCGCCAGCGGCAGCAGCAGCCACAGGGCCAGGCGTGCGCGCAGGCTGTGCAGCATTCAGTCCCCGCCGGCCAGTTTTTGCTTGAGCAGGTAGCCCACCCCGCGCAAGGTCATGATCGTCGTGTCGCTGGCCTGCAGTTTCTTGCGCAGGCGGTGCACATACAGGTCCACCGCGTCGGCGCTGGCCTCTTCGTCCATGCCGTAGATCACATCCATCAAACGCTGCTTGGGCAGGGCGCTGCCGTTTTGCAGCATCAGCGCTTCGAGCACGCTGCGCTCGCGCGGCGGCAGGGCCAGCTCCTCGCCCGCCACGCTGAACAAGCGGGTGCGCAGATCGAGCTGCAGGTTGCCGCAGCGCACATGGTTCTCGCGCCCGGGCATCTGGCGCCTGGCAATGGCCTGCATGCGCGCCAGCAGCTCGCGCACCTCCACCGGTTTGACCAGGTAGTCATCGGCGCCAATCTCCAGGCACAGCACCTTTTGGTCGAGCGAATCGCTGGCCGTCAGCACGATCACCGGCAGGCTGTCACCCCGCTCGCGCAGGCGGCGCAGCAAGGCCTTGCCGCTGAGCTGGGGCAGGTTCAGGTCCAGCAGCAGCAGGTCGTAGTGCGATTGGCTCAGCAGCTGGTCAGCGGCATCGCCACGGTCCACATGGTCCACCACAAAAGCATGTTGGCGCAGCAGCTCGGCCAGGGACTGGGCCAGTTCCAGGTTGTCTTCGACCAGAAGGATCTTCATCGGAGGAGGGGGCGCACCGGGCGCCCGCAAATAGATCAGGGATAACCACTAAAAATGCTGCGGTGCAGCGAAAGCGCACTGAAAGGGTGCAGTTTCTAGACTCTGTTCCTATCCGGTGCATTATGCGGTCGCCCAGGGCGATGCTGCTGAAGGTGCCAGGACCACAACGTCAAGGAGACACTGCATGACCACGTTCCACACAACTCGCCGCCATGCCCTGGCAGCCATCGCCGCAGCCGCTGTCTGCTGCATGGCCAGCACGGCTGCCCAGGCGGCCGACGATACCGTCACCATCATGGTGGGCGGCATCAACAAGATCATCTACCTGCCCGCCAAGCTGGCCGAGTCGCTGGGCTACTTCAAGGAAGAGGGCCTGAAGGTCGAGCTGCAATCGCAGCCGGCCGGCGTGGATGCAGAAAACCAGCTGATCGCAGGGGCCGTGCAAGGCGTGGTGGGTTTCTATGACCACACCATCGACCTGCAGGCCAAGGGCAAGGAGATCCAGGCCATTGCGGTGTTCTGCAAGGTGCCCGGTGAGGTGGAGCTGGTCTCCACCAAGGCCGCAGCCGGCGGCTTCAAGTCGATGGCCGATGCCAAGGGCAAGACCTTGGGCGTCACCGGCCTGGGCTCGTCCACCGAGTTCCTGACCCGCTACCTGGTCGACAAGGAGGGCGTGGCCAGCAAGGATTACTCGCTGCTGCCCGTGGGCGCTGGCAACTCCTTCATCGCCGGCATGAAGCAGGACCGCATCCAGGCCGGTATGACCACCGAGCCAACCGTGTCGCAAATGCTCAAGACCGGCGACGCCAAGGTGCTGGTAGATATGCGCAGCGAAGAGGGCACCCAGGCCGCACTGGGCGGCCTGTACCCTGCCGCCAGCCTGTATGTGCGCAACGAATGGGCCGCCAGCCACAAGGACCAGGCGGCCAAGCTGGCACGCGCCTTTGGCAAGACCATGCAGTACATCAGCAGCCACAGCGCCGAAGACATCGCCGACAAGATGCCCAAGGACTACTACGGCAACGACAAGGAGCTGTATGTGGCGGCGCTGAAGGCCTCGCTGCCCATGTACACCAAGGACGGCAAGATGCCCGAAGGCGGCCCAGAGACGGTGCTCAAGGTGCTGTCGGCCTACAAGCCCAATGTGAAGAGCGCGCACATTGACCTGGCCAAGACCTATTCCAACGCCTACTTGAGCGCCAAGTAAATAAGAGCCCAGAGCGCTCTTGACGCGCAGCGCAGTGCGGCCCCGTGCCGCGCTGCGGCCCGCGCGCCCCACCACCCACTTTCGGGAGACCTCCATGTCCACCACCACCCAGGCGGTTGCCAGCCAGCAACCGTCCAGCACCGTGCAGCCCAAAAATGCCGCTGCCTCGGCAACCCAGGCCGATGCGGCCATTGAATTCGACAAGGTGTCGCTGCGCTTTATCGCGCCGGACGGCACAGCGACCTTGGCACTGCGCAACTTTTCGATGTCGGTGGCCAGGGGCGAATTCATCGCCATCGTCGGCCCTACCGGCAGCGGCAAATCCACCACCTTGAACCTGATCACCAGCTTGCTGCAGCCGACGGTGGGCGAGGTGCGCGTGATGGGCAAGAAGGTCGAGCAGATCGATCCCCGCATCGGCTTTGTGTTCCAGGCCGATGCCGTCTTCCCCTGGAAATCGGTGCGCGACAACGTGGCCGCCGGCCCCATCTTTCGCGGCACGCCGCGTGAGCAGGCGCTCAAGCTGGCCGACGAGTGGATCCACCGCGTGGGCCTGGCCAACTTTGGCAACCACTACCCGCACCAGCTCTCGGGCGGCATGCGCAAACGGGTGGCGCTGGCGCAGACCTTTATCAACCAGCCAGAAATCCTGCTGATGGACGAGCCCTTCTCGGCGCTGGATATGCAGACCCGCACCCTGATGCAGGACGAGCTGCTGCGCCTGTGGTCGGCCTCCGGTGGCTCGGTGGTGTTTGTGACCCATGACCTGGAAGAGGCGATTGCGCTGGCCGACCGCGTGTTTGTGCTGACGGCCCGCCCCGCCACGTTGAAGCGCGTCTACGAGATCGACCTGCCACGCCCGCGCGTGATGAGCGAGGTGCGCTACGACCCGCAGTTCATCGACCTGTCCAAGCGCATCTGGGATGACCTGCGCGAAGAAGTCCATATCCAGTAAACACAAGGCAAGGAACACACCATGTCTGAACTCACCCTGAACCCCGCTGCCTCCCGCCGCCTGGCACCCGCGTCGGCTGCGCCAGACCACACCCCCGCTGCCGTCAGCGATGCCGCGCTCGTGCAGGAATCGGTGGCCGCACAAGCAGCCATCAAGCGCCGCAAGGCCGTCATTATCGCTCTGCGCCTGCTGGTGCTGGTCGCCGTGCTTGGCGGCTGGGAAGTCTCGGCCCGCATGCAATGGATCGACCCCTTCTTCTACTCGATGCCCTCGATGATCTGGAACCAGATTGTGGAATGGATGCGCGACGGCACATCGCAAGGCCCGCTGTGGCAGCAGGTGCTGGTCACCCTGGAAGAAACGGTGATCGGCTTTCTGATTGGCTCCATCGCCGGCGTCATCTGCGGCATTGTGCTGGGCCGCAACAAGCTGCTGTCCGATGTGTTCTCCATCTATATCCAGATCGCCAACTCCATCCCCCGCGTGGTGCTGGGCTCGGTGTTTGTCATTGCGCTGGGCCTGGGCATGGCGTCCAAGGTGGCGCTGGCTGTCGTGATGGTCTTCTTTGTGGTGTTTGCCAATGCCTTCCAGGGCGTGCGTGAAGCCGACAAGTACATGATTGCCAATGCCCAGATCCTGGGCGCATCGCCGCGCCAGGTCACCATGTCGGTGGTGATTCCTTCTGCCATGTCCTGGATTCTGGCCAGCCTGCATGTGAGCTTTGGTTTTGCGCTGGTCGGCGCTGTGGTGGGCGAGTTCCTCGGCGCCAAGGAAGGTATCGGCCTGCTGATCTCCACCGCGCAGGGCGCATTCAACGCCAGTGGCGTGTTCGCCGCGATGATCGTGTTGGCCGTGGTGGCCCTGGGCGCCGACTTCTTGCTGACCCGCCTGGAAAAACGCCTGCTCAAATGGCGCCCTGCCGCCTTCTAATGCACTGACCTTTGTCGACCCTTATGCAAGCGCGGCCCTGGCCCGCTTGCCCGTCTCCTCGCCGGTGGAACAAGCGCTCTCTCGCTTACCGGCCTTACGCCAGCTCCGCCAACCGAGCTGGCGTTTTTTTGTCTGGGGTTAGCGGGTAGGTCTCAGAGAAGCGGCTCAAACCTGGGCCAAGCCACCATCGACAAACAGCTCGGTTCCCGCGATGAACTTCGCCTAGGGCGAAATGAGGAACAGCAACGCGTCTGTACTTTGCCCTTGTCCTTGGCCGCTCAGCGCGGCAGCGCAAACTCCCCCAACCGTGCACGCAGATGCTCGGACAAATGTTCGACCAAGGTGGCCACCCGCGCCGTGCCATGCTGCTTGCTGGGGTAGACCAGGGACAGCGGGCGCGGCGCAGGCTCCAGGCCGGGAAGGATTCGGACCAGCTCGCCGCGCGCAATCGCGTCCATCACCTGGTAGTGCAGAAAACGGCCAAACCCCTGGCCGGCGATGCAGGCGGCGATATTGCCGCCGACGGTGTTGCAGCGCATGCGGCCCTTGACTTTGACCCGCTCCAGCCGGCCCTGGTGAACAAACTCCCACAGATTGGCGTCGCCCACACCGCCAAACTCTATGCAGGGCAGGGCGGCCAGGTCTTGCGGCTGCTGGGGCATGCCGCAGGCGGCGACCAGGGCGGGGCTGGCTGCAATCACCTGGTGGATATCCACGACATGGCGCGCCACCAGGCTTGAATCGGGCAGCGGCGCAATGCGCACGGCCAGGTCCAGGCCTTCTTCGACGAGGTTGACCACGCGGTCCAGCAGCAAGAGCTGCACGTCCACCAGCGGATAGCGCTGCAGGTAGCTGGCCACCAGCGGCGCCACATGCAGCTCTCCAAATTTGACCGAGGCCGTCAGGCTGATGCTGCCCGAGGGCTCGGCCTGGGCCCGGCGCATCGCCTGTTCCGAATCGGCAACCGCAGCGCGGATGGCCAGCGCATGCACGCGGTAGGCCCGGCCCTCATCGGTGATTGCCAGGCGCCGGGTATTGCGGTTGAAGAGGCGCACGCCCAGGTGCTTCTCCAGCGCGGCCAGGGTGCGCACCACGCTGGGCAGGGACAGCTTCAGTGCTTCGGCAGCGCGGGTCAGGCTGCCCAAATCGGCAATCGCAAGAAAGACGTCGATGGCGTGGAGGCGGTCCATGGTGCGGGTGATTGCTGCAAAAAGTGGAAGAATCAAATCAATTTTCTGGCATTTATCACGGTTGAGTAAATAGATAAATTTACTTCCGTGGCGGCAAATCCCGTTTTCTTTGACAACGCCGCCGCAAGGATCCTCTTCAAGAACTCATCCCGATCCGTGTCCAAACCACTGGGCGAGGGTTCTGCAGACGATCCATAAAGGACTATTTATGAAAACCGTCATCGTTGTCTTTTCCGATCCCCAATCCGGCACGCAAGAAGCGCTGGGCCGCGTCGTGAACGCGCTGTTCCTGGCCTATGAACTCAAGGAAAAGAACCGGGACTTTGACCTGGTGTTCCAAGGCACGGGCGTGCGCTGGCCTGCCGAGCTGGTCAAGCCTGAGCACCCCGGCCATGCGCTGTACGAAGCCGTGCTGGACCACATCGTTGCCTGCGGCGGCTGCGCCGACGTGTTTGGTGCGGGCGCAGGCCTGGCACCTACCGGCATTGCGCTGGTGCGCGACAAGACCATCCCTGGCACCACCGGCGTGCTGGATCTGTCGCGCCACCTCGACGCCGGCCACACCTTGGTGACTTTTTAAGTCTGCTTGCTGACACCCGTGGTGACCGCACACCTGACAAGGAGCTTCTATGGACGACAACATCTTTCACGCTGGCGAACGCCTGGTGCAGGAGCGCACGGGCGAGCGCGGTACCGCACGCATCAACAGCCAAGGCATCAGCCCCGCCATTCCGGCGGCCGCGCGCAACTTTGTCGGCCAGCAACGCTGGTGCGTGGTGGGCGCGGCCGATGCTGCAGGCGCCATGTGGGCTTGCCTGCTGAGTGGCGAGCCCGGCTTTGTGCAGGCCAGCGATGACCTGCGCCGCCTGCAGGTGGCCAGCAATGATCCGCAGGGCGTGCTGGCCAGCCTGGCCCCGATCGCCGATCTGCAGCCCGGGCAACCCATTGCCGTGCTGTTGATCGAGCTGCAGACCCGCAGGCGCCTGCGCATCAATGGCCATGTCAGTCAGGGATCTGCACATGCATCGGCGCAGGCGCTGGACCTGACGGTGGGCCAGGCATTTGCGCTCTGCCCCCGCTACATCCAAAAGCGCGAGCTGCTGCCGCCGGAGGCAGCCTCCGCACCCGACAACAGCGGCACAGCTGCCACCTCGGGCACGCAGTTGGACGAAGCCGCTTCCGCCTGGATTGCTGGCGCCGACACCTTGTTCATCGCCAGCCTGGGCCCCAGCGAGGACGCCGATGTATCGCACCGGGGTGGCCGGCCTGGCTTTGTGCAACAACTGGGCCAGGTGCTGCGCATCCCTGATTTCAACGGCAACAGCATGTTCAACACCCTCGGCAATCTGGAGCTGGAGTCGCGCTGTGGTCTGGTGTTTCCGGACTTCGAAGGCGCGCGCCAGCTGCAGCTGAGCGGCCATGCGCGTGTCCATTTTGGTGTCGAGGCCGACATCGACCAGACAGGAGGAACCGGGCGCTGGATCGAGTTCCGGGTGGACAGCTGGCGCAGCACGCCGCTGAACCTGCCCCATCACTGGCGCCTGCTGGAAGCCTCGCCCTACATCCCTTGAGCGTGTTATGGAACCCCTGACCAGCCCGGACCTGGTGGTCGCTGAAAAGCAAGCCATCACCACCGACCCCGTGCGCCTGGTGCTGCGCCACTCCCAAGGCCGGATGCAGCACCTGCGCTCCTGATCGGCGGCGGTATCGGGATCACCCGCTTGCTGCGCATGGCCGAGCAGCTGCAGCAGCAAAGGCAGAGCTTTGCCTTGCACCAGCGCTGAATCTTTGAGCGGCCACCGCGCAAAGTTGCGGGTGGCTGTGTCTGCCGCAGCGGGGCGCTTAGCAGTTCAGATCATGGAAGCGCTTGCGCGCCTTGTACAGATCGAGCTCGGCCTGGGCCAGGTCGTTGGCCGCCGCTGTTTGCACCGACTTTTTGAGCCCGGGCAGGCGGTTGTCCAGGCGTGCGCATTCCAGCTTGTCGGCGGGGCTGAGTTTGAAGCGGCGCTGGTGCACCTGGTACGCATCGGCGCTCATCCCTGTCAGGGGCTGGATGGCTTCTGCAAAGGCAGCGTTGCGTTCAGCGCGCTGCACGTCCTGGCCCTTGCGGCTCTTGCCCGTCATCTTGTCCATGCCCTGGGTGGGAGTGGCGTCGATTTCCGTCGCGCCTACACAGGGCGCATCCGAGTAGCCCACGCGCCCAGCCGTTTCGCAGCGGTACACGGGCTTTTGCGCAACGGCAGGCGCTGCGCAGCAGACGAGGGCCAGCAGCAGCAGCGAGCGCGTGGATTGGCAACGGCTTGCATGGCGCGTGGTGCAGAACAAGCGCATCGACAGACCTTTAGCGATCCATCACGCCACCGCTAGCGTGCCACGGCAACCGGGGAAGGTCGAGCAGCCCCAGAAGGACTTGCCGGCATTGGCACCCTGGCGTGCGGTGCGCAGCTCCATCGCGGCGCTGCAGCGCGGGCAGGCGGGTTGGGCAGGGGCAGGGCTGGTTGCAACAGGGGCGGCAGCCGAGGCCGTCGCAACGGCAGTGCGCGCTGGCGCTGCAGCCGAGGTGCCGCTGGCTTGCGTAGCCTTGGGGCCGTTGACCAGCGATTGGCGCGCGCGCTGCACCATCGCAAACAGCTGGTGGCCATCGACCAGGGTGATATTGCGACCGCGTGCAAATTCCTGGGCGTCGTTGCTGAACCGGCCGGAGGTGACCACAAAGCCGCCTGTTGCGCCCCTGGCGGCCATCACGCCATAGAGCTCGCGCACGGTGGCAACGCCCACGCGCTGGGCTTTCCACTGCTTGCACTGCACGAGAAATTTTTCACGGCCCTTGAGCAGCACCAGGTCCACGCCGCCATCGGGCCCGTTGCCGCCCAGCTCGATGATGCGAAAGCCCTGCAGCCGGTAGGCCTCGCCCACCAGCAGCTCAAACTCACGCCAGCTGATGCCGTCGAGCGCCGCAGCGTCTTGCGCCTGTGCCACTGTGCTGACCAGGGCCTTGCGCTGCTTTCTGCGCCAGGCCGACATGGCGGCGGCTATCAAGCACATAAAGGGCAGCAGGTACTGGCCGATGGACGCCAGCCCAAAGATGAAGCCCTTTTGAATCACCGCTGCCATCATGTCGCCGGGGCGGCCTGCGAGGTCTGCCGTTGGCGGCACTACGGCCAGACGGTGCAGGAACACATAGCTGGCTCCCGCCAGTGCCACACAGATCCACCAGGGGAGCAGCGCCAGCAGATCCAGCATGTCTTCAAACCCGCTGCTCTTCTTGCGCCTAGCCATGGTGTCCCCCTCTCATTGGTTTGTGATGAATACGCTTCTCATGCGGCATGCTGAATGCTGTGCAGCGCTTGAGCATATGCGCTGCACAGCGTCTTATACCTAGGGTAAAAAATGTATCTGCGCGATCTTACGTATGGCTGACGCCGTGGCCAGCGCTGTCCCCTTGGTGAAGCTTTTGGTGGATCCAGCGGTCCACACCCCAAGGCCCGCAGCCTTGAACGATCAGCACGATGGCCATCAAGATATAGCCGCTCTCAGGCAGGTAGAGCAGCCAGCTGTACCAGGTCAGCAGGTTGAGGTTGGCGGGGATCTGGTGCAAGCCCACCGTGAAGAGTGCAACGGTGCTGATGCACAGGAGCACCGAGGCACTGAGGCGGGTCAGCAGGCCGATGGTGAGCAAAAGGCCAAAGACCGTCTCACACGCTGCCACAAACACCGCCATGAACTGGGGGAACGGAATGCCCGCATCGGTGATGGTCTCCAGCATGAGGACCTGGTTCGCGGGCACAAAGAGTTTGTTGAAGCCGGAGGCGAAGAAGAACAGACCAAAGGCAATGCGGATAAGGGCCAGGGGCGTAAAGAAGCCGCCGCCTGGCGACGACAGCAGCGCTGAGTAACGGGACATGCAGAACTTTCTGAGCAAAGGTCTGGCTTGGGGGCAAGGCCTTTGCCAAAGTTCCTGATGTAGCTAGCCATAGCTGTTACTGGTTTGCGGGGCGCGCTGGTGTTGTGGGAGAGCCAGAGCGCAGCAGACGGGCGCACGAATTTTTTCAACTATTTTTCAATCCAGGTGATCACTTTTTGGATCTCGTTCGGTGTACAGGGCAATGGCGCTATGCAGTGCCGCTTTCTTTTCCCCAGATCACCAGGACGACGAACCATGACTCTCTCTTCCCAACGCCGCAGCCGGCGCCGCGAACGCTTTGCGCTGGCTTTGCTGCAGGGCGCCATCCGCGCCACCCTGGCTGGGGGCAGCGCTGCAGGCCTGGCGCTGGCGGCACCCTGGGCCCTGGCGGCAGAGCCGGCAGCTGGCGCCAGGCACTACGCCATTGCAGCGGGCCCGCTGTCCGATGTGCTGGCGCAGTACGCGGCAACGGCCGGTGTGCAGCTGGTGTTTGAGCCGTCCACGCTGGCGGGCCTGCGCAGCAGTGGCCTGCAAGGCAGCTATGGCGAGGCGGAGGGCTTTGCCCAGCTGCTGCGCGGCAGTGGCTTTGAGGTGGTCAAGCAAGGTGGCGCGACCTATCTGCTGCGCAAGCTGCCAGCGGCCAACCCTGCGGCAGCGGCCAGCACGGCGGCATCGGACATGACCCTGAACACGGTCACCGTGACGGCAGCGGCCCACCGCAGCGGCACCACCGAAGGCACCGGAAGCTATGCGGCAACCCAGTCCAGCACCAGCTCCAAACTCAACCTGAGCCAACGCGAAAACCCGCAGACCCTGACGGTGATCACCCGCGAGCAGATGGACGATGCCGGCATGACCTCGGTCGATGACGCGCTGCGCGCAGTGAGCGGTGTGTTTGCGGTCGATGGCGGCAGCATTGGCAGCAATTACTACAGCCGGGGCTTCAGCATGCAGGCCCAGGTCGATGGCATGGCCACGCCTTCGGGCATCGACAGCGGCAACCGCTCGCCCAAGTTCGACAGCGCCTTTGTCGACCGGGTCGAGGTGCTGCAAGGCGCGGCCGGTTTGCTGGCGGGTGCCGGCAGCCCGGGCGGCACGGTCAACATGGTGCTCAAGCGCCCGACCGATACCTTCCAGGCGCAGGGCGAGGTGCAGCTGGGTTCCTGGAAAGAGCGACGCTTGGTGGGCGATGTGTCCGGCCCGCTGATCGACTCGGGCGTGATCCGGGGCCGCCTGGTGGCCGTGTCGGATAACAGCGAGTCCTTTACCGACTATGTCTACCGCGACCGCTATGCGGTCTACGGCATTGTCGAGGCTGACCTGGGCCCCACGACCACGTTGAGCGCTAGCGTGCAGCTGCAAAAGGACACCAGCCGGGGCCATTTTGGCGTGCCGCTGGCGGCCGATGGCAGCGACGCCGGCCTGCCCCGCTCGTCCTTCTGGGGCGATGCCGACCACCGCTCGGTGCGCGACTACAACATCTACACCGTGGGCCTGAGCCAGCAACTGGCCGGCGCCTGGAGCCTGAAGGCCAACTACGCCTGGCAGAAGACCAATAACGACATCGAGAACTTCAGCAGCCTCTCGGGCAGTTTGAACCCTGTTACTGGCGATGGCCTGTTCATCGGCAGCCGCCAGCGCAACTACACCTCGGTGATGCATGCCAATGTGGTCGATGTCTATGCCACCGGACCCTTTGATTTTCTGGGCCGCCGCCATGAGTTGACCCTGGGTGTCAACGGCACCAGCTACCGCGATGAGAACGCCGGCACCGGCTACTCGTCCACCACGCCTATCAATGTCTACCGCTTTGACCCCGAAGGCCTGGGCCCCATCCCCGATGGCCTGCGCGCATCGACCAGCAAGACTAAGACCAGCAATATGGGCGTCTATGGCGTCGCGCGCTGGAGCCTGACCGACTCGCTCAAGCTGATCACCGGCACCCGCATCAGCAACTACGAGCGCAAGAACAGCTTGACCGGTGTGGTTGCGCCCAAGGAGAAGGGCGTGGTCACGCCCTATGCCGGGCTGGTCTACGACATCAATGCCCAGTACTCGGCCTACTTCAGCTACTCGGACATCTTCAACCCCCAGACCAACCGCAGCCAGGATGGCAATGTGCTCGACCCGGTCGTGGGTGCCAACTACGAGGTGGGTATCAAGGGCGAGTTGCTGAACAAGCGCCTCAATGTGTCGGCTGCGCTGTTCCGCCTGGCGCAGTCCAACCTGGCCGTGCTTGATGACTCGGTGCCCAACAACCCCAGCAATGCCTGCGGTGGTGCCTGCTACACCGCAGCGGGCAAGGTCGTCAGCCAGGGTATCGACCTGGGCGTGAACGGCCAGGTGAGCCGCGAACTGAACCTGGCAGCAGGCTATACCTATACCTCGGCCGAGTATGTGGCTGGTCCGCAAAAGGACCAGCGCTTCCGCACCGAGCAGCCGCGCCACAGCATGCGCCTGGCCGCCAACTACCAGCTGCCGGGTACCCAATGGTCGCTGGGCGGCAATGTGTCTGCCACCAGCAAGGCTTATAAAAACGGCGGTTCGGGCGCCAATGCCTGGACCATTGAGCAGGGCGCGCTGGTGCTGGTGGGCCTGAACGCCAAGTACCGCATTACCCCCAAGACCCAGCTGAACCTGGTCGTCAGCAACCTGACCGACCGCAGCTACCGCCACCTGTATGGCCGCGAGTACGCGCCGTTTGGCGAGCCGCGCAAGTTCAGTGCTAACCTGCGCCATGATTTCTAAGCCACCCATGCGCTTGTCCACCCTCTACCCAAGCGCCTGCGCGGCGCTGCTGGCCGGCTTGCTGGCCACGGCGCCGCAAGCCTGGGCGCAAACCGCCCAGCAAGGCGCTGCGGCCGCTGCGGCCGCTGCGGCCACGCCCAGCACTGCAGCCACCCCGGCCAGCCCCTATGTGATGCCTGCCACCCAGGTCTGGGACATGCCATCGGACAGCGGCGAGGTCTACCGCATCTTTGTCTCCGCGCCGGAGAAGGGTGAGCCCCCCAAGGGCGGCTACCCGGTGCTCTATGTGCTCGATGGCAATGCCTACTTTGGCTCGTTTGCGCAGGCGCGTTGGGTGCAGGACTACCTGCCTGTTGGCAAGGCCATCATCGTGGGCGTGGGCTACCCGGGCGACAAGGCCTGGGATGTGCGCCGCATGGCTGATTACACGGCGCAACTGCGCGAGCCGCTGTCGCCCGAAGTGCGCCCTTTTGCCCAATACAAAAGCGGTGCGCGCGCGCCGTTTCTGGATTTCCTGACCGGCAAGCTGCGCCGCGAGATCGCCCAGCGCTACCCCGTCAACCTGGAGCGCCAGTCGCTGTTTGGCCATTCGTTTGGTGGGCTGTTTGCGCTCTATGCGCTGTACGAGCGCCCCCAGGCCTTTGAGGCGATTGTGGCCGCCAGCCCCTCGATGGAGTGGAACGGCCAGAGCATTCTGGACGAGGAGCGCGTGTTCCGCGACAAGGTGCAGGCCGGCAAGCTGGGCGCCACCAGCCGCCTGATGGTGGTTGTGGGCGACCGCGATGCCGATGGCGATCCCGAATCGGCCCGCATGCTGGCCGAGCGCCTGGAAGCGCTGTCAGGCTGGGGCCTGCGCGTGCGGTTGCAGCGCTACCCCAATGAGGTGCATGCCAGCGTGCCAGCGCAGGCGGCGAATGACACGATGCGCTTTGCGTTTACCTTGCGCTAGGGTGTTAAAGCTAAACCTGCCCTCAGTGGGATGGACGCGGATCGCCCAAGCCCGCGTTCAGACCCCCTGGTGAATCGGCAGGCCGGCGGTTGCCAAGGTCGTCGTCAAAATGCGCCCATAGGTGGAATCGGTAACAAACAGCTGCTTGCGCTCAGCACCCCCAAAGGCCAGGTTGGTGGTGGAGCTGCCCTTGATGCCGCAGAGCACCTGCACCGGCTCGGCCAGGTGGTTCAGCACCCAGACATAGCCCAGGCCCGGGTTGGCCACCAGCACATGGCCCTGGGCATCGACGGCCAGGCCATCGGGGCCGCTGGGCCCGTACGAGGTGAAGAACTGGCTCACCTTGGCAACGCTGCCATCGGGCAGCAAGGGCACGCGCCAGACGCAGTTGCCCCGCGTCACCGCCAAATACAGCACGCGGCCATCGGGTGACAGTGCCACGCCATTGGGGCTGGGCACATGGTTCAGCAGCAGATCAAGCTGGCCATTGGGCCGCAGGCGGTACAGGCGGCCGCTCGGGTCATGCAGGCCGCTCTGGCCCTGGTCGGTAAAGTACAGATTACCGTCGGCATCAAAAATCAGGTCGTTCACGCCCTTGAAGCTCTCGCTGTTGCGGCGCTCCAGGTAGGGCGTTACCGCGCCGCTGGCCACATCCAGCTGCATCAGGCCGTTCTTGTAGTCGGTGATCAGCAGCTTGCCCGGGGCCAGAAACTTCAGGCCATTGGGCTCGCCGTCGTACTCCGCCACCTGGCTCCACTGGCCCTGCGCATCGATGCGGAAAATGCGGCCCCAGGGGATATCGCTGACGTAGAGGTTGCCGGCCTCGTCAAATACCGGGCCTTCCAGAAACGAGTCTGTTACCGTGCCGCCCCGGTTGGCATCGGCCCAGGCGCTGCGCTCACGGCGGCGAAAGGATTCGGGCATGGCGCTGAAGGTGTCCAGGGTGCGGACTTCAGGGGATTGCAGCAAAAACATGGGGCGGCCTTCTTGGCATCAAAAACGGGAGGGGTGTGTGCAGGATCTTGCCAGGGTTCAGCAAGACTGAAAGCCGTAAAGCTGGGCGGGGTTGTCGACCAGAATGCAGTCCATCATCGCATCCGATACCGACCAGGCCTGCAGCAGGTTGACCAGGTCCGTGTCGTTGACGGTGCCTGGCCGCTCGGTGGTGTGCGGCCAGTCAGAGCCCCACACCAGGCGCTCAGGGGCGGCCTGCACGAGGGCGCGGCCCAGCGGCACGGTATCGGCATAGCTGGGGCCATGCACCTGGGAGCGCATATAGGCGCCAGAGAGCTTGACCCAGCAACGGCCGCTATCCAGCAGACGGCGCAGCACGCCATAGGCCTCGGCCGATGGGCCTTCGGCCGGGTCAATGCGGCCCAGATGGTCGATCACCAAAGGGACTGGCAGCTGCTGCAGCACCGGCTGCAATTCAATGATCTGTGCCGGCTCGGCAAACACCTGGATATGCCAGCCGCCACAGTCCGGGTGGCGCGCCAGCTTTTGCGCCAGGGTCTGCAGCATCTCGGCCGTTGTGGTGCCCCAGGATTGGGGCGAGACAAAGTTCACCCGCAAGCCGCAAACGCGCCGCGCAGCCAGACGGGCCAGCTCGGCATCGCCCACATCAGCATCCACCACCGCCACGCCGCGCGCGCTGTCGCCCAATTGGTCGAGTGCATCCAGGGTGCAGGCATTGTCGCTGCCATAGGTGGACGGCGTAACCACCACCGTGCGCGAGGTGCCCAGGCGCTGCTGCAGCTGCCGGTATGCTGCTACCGGCGCATGGGGTGGTGTGCGCGGCCAGTGTGCCGACGGCGCAAAGCGCGTGTCGAAGATGTGCATATGGCTGTCGCAGGCCAGCGCAGGCAGGGCGCGCGCGGGTCGGTTCAGGCCGACCGAATGCGGCACGGGGGTGGAGAGATCAGGCAAGGTCATCGCGGTGCAGGCGTTTCATGAAGGGGCTGGCCGCTGCAGCAGCGGCCAGTGGGATGGAGCTCAGTCGAGTTTGATATTGCCTTTTTTCACCACCTCGCCCCATTTGGCATCTTCCTTTTTCAGAAAGGCGCTGAACTCTGCCGGTGTCGAGCCCACGGGCTGCGCGCCCAGGTCCGACAGGCGTTGCTGCACTTCTGGCTCCTGCAGCACCTCGGCAATCGCCTGGTGCAGTTGCTGGGAGATAGCGTCTGGCGTACCAGCGGGCAACAGCACGCCATTCCACTCATAGGCTTCGTAGCCGGGGATGACCGTCTCTGCCACCGTGGGCACATCGGGCAGGCGGGCCGAGCGCTGGGGCGAAGAGACGGCCAGCGCACGCAGCTTGCCACCGCTCACCAGTGGGTAGGACGCGGCCACGGTGGCAAACATGAAGTCCACCTGCCCGCCCATCACATCGGCAATCGCCGGGCCACCGCTCTTGTAGGGCACATGCACCATGTCCAGGCCCAGCTTCTGGCGGAACAGCTCGGCCGCCAGGCGCTGCACCGTGCCGCTGCCGCCCGAGGCAAAGTTGATCTTGCCCGGTTCGGCCTTGGCCTTGGCGATCAGGTCGTTGACGTTCTTCAGCGGCGACTCTGCCTTCACAACCAGCGCATTGGGTGCCAGCAGCACCAGCGACAGCGGTTGCAGCGCATTGGCGGCATAGGGCATCTTGGCGAACAGATGCGGGTTGATCGAGTAGGGCGTCGCGTCGTACAGCATGGTGTAGCCATCGGCCTTGGCCTTGGCCACAAAGCTCGCGCCAATGGTGCCGCTGGCGCCGGCCTTGTTCTCCACGATCACGCTGGTGCCCAGCTTGCTGCCCATGCGGGTGGCCAGCACACGGGCCACCGCATCGGCCGCGCCGCCCGGGGCGTACGGCACCACGATGGTGATGGGGCGCTCGGGGAAGGCGGCATGCGCCATCGTGGCGGCCAGTGCGCAAGCGGCGATCAGGGGTTGGATAAAGCGTGGCATGTTGTCTCCTGAAGGGGTCTAGGTATGTCTGGGGTGCGAGGTCTGGGTCAATCGGCTTTGAGGTCCAGGTCGCGGGCAATCTGGGTATAGGTCGTCACTTCGCGCGCCACCTGGCTGCCAAAGGCCTGGCCGCAGGTCGAGTCGGCATCCAGGCCCAGGCTGTGCAGCTTTTCTACGGTGGCGGCGTTGCCGGCAAAGTCGCGGGCGGCTTTTTCCAGCTGCTGCGCTACCGCGGCTGGCAGGCCGGCAGGCGCCATGACGCCGTACCAGACATCGGCTGCGTACTTGCCGCCACCGGCCTCGGCAAAGGTGGGCACATCGGGCAGCAGCGAAGACCGCTTGGGCGATGCCACAGCCAGCGCGGTCAGCTTGCCACTCTTGATCTGCGGCAGCACCGAGCCCAGGGTCGCAAACGAGCTGTCGAGCTGCCCGCCCATCAGATCGGTCACCACTGGGGCGGCGCCCTTGTAGGGCACATGGTTCAGCTGCAGGCCATTGGCGCGGGCAAACATCTCGGTCGCAAAGTGGCCGGAGCTGCCCATGCCGGCGGTACCGGCCGTCGTGCGGCCGGGCTCCTTGCGGGCCCGGGCCATGTAATCGGCGAGGCTCTTGACTGGCAAGCCCGGCGGCACCACCAGCACCGTCGGGCTGGTGCTGACGGTGCACAGCGGCTGGAACGACTTGACCGCATCAAACTTGACCCGGCCGCTGTAGAGGCCCGGAATCATCGTGTGGTTGGTAGCAGCAAACAGCAGGGTATAGCCATCGGCCGGCGCACTGGCCACCGCTTGCGCGGCCAGGATGGTGTTGGCGCCAGGCTTGTTGTCCACCACAAAAGGCTGGCCCAAGTTGCGGCCTGCGTAGTCGGCAAAGGCGCGGGCCACCACATCGGTGGGTCCGCCGGCCGCAAAACCCACCACCAGCCGCACCGGCTTGGCCGGGTAGGCAGGGGTTTGCGCAAAGCTGGCGCTGGCCGCCAGCGCTGCCGCTACCACCAGCGTAGGCAGCGCCAGTGCGGGCAGATTTTTCTTCTTGAACATGTGCTTGTCTCTTTCTCAATCCATGCGAATGCCGCTGGCGCGGATCACACCGGCCCATTTGGCGGTCTCGGCCTGCACAAAGCTCGTGAATGCCTGCGCGCTGGAGCCTACGCCTTGTACACCCAGTTCGGCAAAGCGTTTCTGCATCTCGGGGCTGGCCACGATGGCACGGGTTTCGGCCTCCAGGCGCTGCAGCACCGGTTGGGGCGTGCCAGCAGGGGCGAACAGGCCGTTCCACTCGTTCACCTCAAAACCGGCCAGGCCGGATTCGGCCATTGTCGGCAGCTGCTCCCAGCCTTCGCTGCGCTGGGCGGAAGTGATCGCCAGCGCGCGCAGTTTGCCGCCTTTGACAAAGGGGCCGCTGGCCGTGGTGGCGCTGAACATCACATCCACCTGGCCGCCGATCAGGTCAGTCAGCGCCGGTGCGCCACCGCGATAGGGGATATGCGTCATCTCCAGCTTGGCGCCTTGCTTGTACAGCTCGGCGGCCAGATGCTGCGCGCCGCCGTTGCCAGCCGAGGCATAGCTGAGCTTGCCCGGTGCGGCCTGCGCAGCGCGGCTCAGGTCGGCCACCGAATGCAGAGCCGAGTGGGCCGGCACCACCAGCAGCAAGGACACCTGGTTGATCAGCGAGATCGGCGCGAAATCCTTGGCCGGCTGGTAGGGCAGTTTGGCGAACAGGCTGGGGTTGACGGTGAAGGCCGTTGCATCGAGCAGTAGCGTATAGCCATCGGGCGCAGCCTTGGCCACCGCCGCCGCACCAATGGTGCCGCTGCCGCCGGGGCGGTTGTCTACGATGACTTGCTGGCCCAGCCGGTTGCCCAGCTGGGTGGCCAGCAGGCGCGCGGTGTTGTCGGCATTGCCGCCGGGCGGGTAGGGCACGACGAGCTTGATGGGCTTGTCGGGCCATTGGCTCTGCGCCTGGGCGGGCAGCGTCGCGCTGCCGGCTAGGAAGGCGATGGCCGCCAGCGTCTTGGCCGCTAGCGCCATCGGCCAGCGGCGCTTAAAAACCTGCTTCATCTTTGTCTCCTGTCTTGCTCAGGGGGTCTGTAGCGGGCCGCATGCTTGCGGCCTCTTGGTGTTTGCTGGGGCCGGGTGCATGCCCGGCCCGTTGTGCTGCACGGGCAAGCAACGCTGGCTTGCCCTTGATCCAGCCAGTGCTTCAGGCCGTGGCTGGCGCCTTGGCCAGTACGGCCAGCAGGTTCCGGGCGGCGCTCACGCCCATGTTCACGTAGGCATCGCTGGTCACGCCGCCGATGTGGGGGCTGAGCACAAAGCGCGGCTCGCCCTGGAAGGGGTGGCCGGCGGTCATCGGCTCGACCGCAAAGCTGTCCAGGCCCGCAGCCATTACCTGGCCGGCGCGCACGGCATCCAGCAAGGCGGCCTCGTCGATCAGGCCACCACGCGCGGTGTTGACGACGATGACGCCGCGCTTGCACTGCGCCAAGGTGGAGGCGTTGAGCATGCCCCGGTTCTCGTCGGTCAGCGGGCAGTGCAGCGAGATCGCGTCGGCCTCGCGCCAGATCGTGTCCAGGTCCACGCTCTGCACATAGGCCGGCAGGTTCTTGGCAAAGGGGTCAAAGCCAATCACGCGCATGCCCAGCGCATCGGCCATCTTGGCAAAGCGCAGGCCGATGGCACCCAGGCCCACGAGGCCCACGGTGCGGCCCCCCAACTCCAGGCTCTTGTGCGTGGCCTTGTCCCAGTGGCCGGCATGCATGCGGGCATCCAGTGCCACGACCGACTTGGCGCAGGCCAGCAGCAGCGCCAAGGCCTGCTCGGCCACGGCGGCGGCGTTGGCGCCCACGGCGGCTACTACCTCAATGCCGCGCGCCTTGGCCGCGACTTTGTCGATGGTGTCGGTACCGCTGCCGTGCTTGGAGATGACTTTGAGCGACGGCGCCGCATCCATCACCGCCGCACCCACCTTGCCGTAGCGCACGATGATGGCGACTGGGTCATGCTGCTGGGCCAGCGCCACCAGGTCGTCTTCCGTCGGTGTTTTGCCGGCGTAGATGACTTCATAGCCGCCGAGCAGGTCCAGCGCTTGCTGCGCCAGATCGGCGCCAGTCACGATGATGCGGGGGTTCACAGCGATTCTCCTTCCTTGAGCACGCCGGCCGCACGCAGTGCAGCGGGCAGCCATGCCGATGCCGTGTCGCCACGGGCAATCGCGTCGATGCGGGCGGCTTCATCGGCGACCTTCTTATCGGCCAGCGCCAGCATCGCAGGCGCCTTGGCGCGCTCGATCACGACCACGCCATCGGCGTCGCCCACGACCAGGTCACCGGGGTTGACCGTGGTGCCGCCGGCCGAGACCGGGTGGTTGATGCGGCCGGGCACAAACTTGGTGGGGCCGGCGGGGTTGAAGCCGGCGCTGAATACCGGAAAGTCCAGCGCCAGGATTTCGAGCTTGTCGCGGATGGCGCCATCGACGATGACGCCGGCCAGGCCCCGCTTCTTGCAGGCGCTGAGCATCAAGGTGCCCATCAGCGCGGCCGTCTGGTCGCCCTTGCCATCGATCACCAGCACATCGCCGGGTTGGGCCAGCGCAATGGCGGCGTGGATCATCAGGTTGTCGCCGGGGCGCACTTCGACCGTGAACGCCGGGCCGGCGACCTGCATGTTTTGCTGCACCGGTGCGACCCGCGCATGCATGGTGCCTCGGCGGCCGGCCACGTCGGCCAGAATGGCGGCCTGGAAGCTGCTGGCCTTGGCAACGACGTCAGCGCTGACGCGCTCGATGTCACGGATGATGTCGGGAAGTTGGCTCATGGTGTAGGTCTGTTGGGAGGGATGGAGAAAAAAGGGCTAGGGCTGGCGCTGGGCGCCGCGCGGGTCTTTGCGTGGTGGATGGCCTGCACTCTGTTGGCGGAGCCTGCGTTTTGCAGCGCGCCCGGCGGTTGGGGGCTGGGCGCTGTACTGCCCGCCGGGAAGCGGACGGGCACAGCCAAGCTGGCGCAGTGCATGGCGCGGTCTCTCAGCGGATAGGGTGGAAAGGCGGGTGGTGCGGGCCGGCTGTGCGGAGGCCTTAGTTCAGGCTGGCGCCCGAGTCCTTGACGATCTTGGCCCAGCGGGGCACTTCGGCGCGCATCAGCTTGCCAAAGTCTTCCGAGCTGCCGCCCAGGATGTCGCCGCCCTCGGAGCGCAGCTTTTCCTTGACGTCCGGCTCGGCCAGCGCTGCATTGATGGCCTGGTTCAGCTTTTGCACCACGGCGTCGGGCGTGCCTGCTGGCGCGAGGATGCCAAACCAGGTGATCGCCTCAAAGCCTGCGCTGCCGGATTCGGCCATCGTCGGGGTCGAAGGCAGTTCGACCGAGCGCTGCTTGGACGTGACCATCAGCGGCTGGAGCTTGTCATTGCGCACCTGGCCGATGAGGGACGGGATCGATCCGACAAAGAGGTCGATCTGCCCGCCCGACAGGTCGGTGATGGCCTGGGCAATGCCCTTGTAGGGGACATGGCGCAGCTTGACGCCCGTGGCCTGCTCAACCTGGGTGACGGCCAGGTGGGCAACGGTGCCATTGCCCGAGTAGCCGACGGTGACGGTATCGGGCTTGGCCTTGGCGGCCTTCAGCACTTCGGCGATCGAGTGCAGCGAGGTGCCGGCACCGCTGACCATCAGGATCGGCGACGAAGAGACGAGGGCGACCGGGGCCAGGTTCTTCAGCGGGTCATAGGGCAGCTTTTTGTACAGCGCCGGGTTGATGGCCAGGTTGCTGGTTTGGCCCATCACCAGGGTGTAGCCATCGGGGGCGGCCTTGGCAGCGGCATCCACGCCCAGGTTGCCACCGGCGCCGGGCCGGTTGTCGACGACGATGTTCCAGCCGTTTTTCTCGGTGATTTTTTGCGCCACGGCGCGGGCAATCATGTCGGTGCCGCCGCCGGGCGGAAAGGGCACAAACAGGCGGATGGGCTTGGCCGGGTAGTTGCTTTGGGCGTAGGCACCGGTGGATGCTGCCGCCAGTACTGCCGTGCCCAGCGCCAGGCTGCACAGGCGCGCCGAGATCGAAATCGCTCGTGTCGTGATCGTCATACGTTGTCTCCGTATCGTTTTGTGATTTATTCCTTTTGGTTCAAGACCTGTTCAAAGCCTCGATGACCAATCGGTGCGCCACTTTAAAAAAAAGTTTCAAGGGATACAATGCCGTTTCAAACAATGAAACACATTGCACGATGAGCAACCCTTCTCAGCGCCCCAAAAGCCCCCGGCCCAAGGCCAAAACCGCGCCTGTTGCTGCGCCGCCGCCGGTGCTGGAATCGGCCCATGCCGAGGCACTGCCAGAAGAGGGTGCCTCGTCCACCAGCACTGTCACTGCGGTGTTGCGTGCCATGCAATTGATAGATGCTTTTGCGTTGGGAGAATCGCATTTGCCGCTGGCCGAGTTGAGCCGGCGCTGCGGCCTGCACAAGACCACGGCGCTGCGCATTGCACGCACCTTGGCGCAGTCGGGCTACCTGGTGCAGCGCGACGATGGCGACTGGCGCTTGGGCCCGGCGGCGGGTTGGTTGGGCGCGCGTTACCAGGCCGGTTTTGATGTGCAGAACGTGCTGGAGCCAGCGCTGCGCGCGCTGACGATGGCGAGTGGCGAGAGCGCCGCTTTTTATGTGCGCGAAGGCAATGTGCGCACCTGCCTGGTGCGGGTAGAAGGCCCCCAGGCCTTGCGCCACCATGCGCGCATGGGCGAAGGCCTGCCGCTGGACCGGGGCTCGCCCGGACGGGTGATTCTGGCGTTCTCCGGCGAGCCGGGTGACCTGTACGAGACCATACGCCGGCGCGGCTTCCACTGGTCGATTGGCGAGCGCGAGCAGGGCGTGGCCACCATTTCCGCGCCGGTGTTTGGCAAGCACTGGCGGCTGCTGGGCTCCGTCTGTGTGTCGGGCCCTGCGTCGCGCCTGCCGCAGCACAAGCTGGAGGAAATGTCCAAGACGGTCATTGCCGCCGCCAACCAGATTTCCTATGAATTGGCGGGCAACGCCATGCCTTCGCCAACCCTGGTCCGGGCCAGCCACTGGCATCCCTGAGTCCAGCGCGGATGTCCGTGGCGCGTTCCCCGTGCTGGCTGCCGAACGATGGATTGCCGCAGCGGCTTAGCGCACCATGCAAGGGCGCTTGTTGTCAAAGCGCCAGTTGGGCACCAGGTACTGCATGGCGATCGCATCATCACGCGCGCCCAGGCCGTGCTGCAGGTAGAGCTGGTGGGCGCGTTCCACCGCATCCATGTCCAGCTCGATACCCAGGCCGCCCTTTTGCGGCAGCGCGATGTAGCCGCCCTTGATCTGCAGCGGCTGCTTGGTGAGGCCCTGGCCGTCCTGCCAGATCCAGTGCGTGTCGATGGCGGTCACCTTGCCCGGAGCGGCGGCGCCCACATGGGTGAACATGGCCAGCGACACATCGAAATGGTTGTTCGAATGCGAGCCCCAGGTCAGGCCAAAGGCCTGGCAGAGCTGGGCCACGCGCACGGAGCCCGAGAGAGTCCAGAAGTGCGGATCGGCCAGCGGAATATCGACCGATTGCAGCGACAGCGAATGCGCCATCTGGCGCCAGTCGGTGGCGACCATGTTGGTCGCCGTGGGCAGACCGGTCGCGCGGCGGAACTCGGCCATCACTTCGCGGCCGGAGAAGCCTTCTTCGGCACCGCAGGGGTCTTCGGCATAGGCGAGGATGCCGTGCAGATCGCGGGTGATGCGTACTGCGTCTTTCAGCAACCAGCCGCCATTCGGGTCCAGGGTGATGCGGGCCTTGGGAAAGCGCTCGTGCAGCGCACGGATCGCTTCGACCTCGTCCTCGCCACGCAACACGCCGCCCTTGAGCTTGAAGTCTTCAAAGCCATAGCGCGCATAGGCGGCTTCGGCCAGGCGCACGATGGCCTGCGGGTCCATGGCTTTTTCATGGCGCAGGCGCTTCCAGTCGTCGGCCTCGTCGGGAAAGCTCTGGTAGGGCAGATCGGTCAGGTTGCGGTCACCCACGTAAAACAAATAGCCCAGCATCTGCACCGAGGTGCGCTGCACGCCGTCGCCCAGCAACGCCGCCACTGGCACGCCCAGGTGCTGGCCCAGCAGGTCCAGCAGGGCCGATTCGGCAGCGGTCACCGCATGGATGGTGGTGCGCAGGTCAAAGGTCTGCAGGCCACGGCCGGCGCTGTCGCGGTTGGCAAAGTTGCTGCGCATGGCGTTGAGCATGGCGTTGTAGTGGCCTACCGGCTGGCCCAGGATCAACTCGCGTGCATCTTCCAGTGTGTTGCGAATGCTCTCGCCACCGGGCACCTCGCCCACGCCGGTGTGCCCCTCGCTGTCGGTCAGGATCAGCAGGTTGCGGGTAAAGAACGGCGCATGGGCACCGCTCAGGTTGAGTAGCATGCTGTCGTGCCCGGCCACCGGCACCACACGGTAGCCGGTGATGCGGGGGGTGGAACTGGGGGAGGTGCTGGGGGTGGCTTGCATGGTGGGCAAAGGTTGAATATTGGGGGGTGTGCAGCGGGCGTGTTGGCTGGCCCGCTGCGGGGTCCGTTTTCTGTTTATTGTGCGGTGATGTGGCCTGTGGTTATCACCTGCTTCCAACGCGCAAACTCCTTGCGCTGAAACTCGGTAAAGACCTCGGGGCTGTTGCCGACGACTTCCAGGCCCATGTCGGTGAACTGCTTGCTGACGGCAGGGTCATGCAGCGCTTTAGCAATGCCGTCATAGAGCTTGGCTTTGACATCGGCCGGCAGGTTCTTGGGGGCGGCAAAGGCCTGCCAGGCATAGACGTCCATGCCGTCAATGCCGGCTTCGGCCATCGTCGGCACATCGGGCAGCACGGCCGAGCGCTTGTTGCCGGTCACCGCAATGGCCTTGAGCTTGCCCGACTTGATATGCGGGAACACGCTGTTCACGTTCTGGAAGGACATGTCCACCTGGCTGCCCAGCAGATCGGCGGTGGCCGGCGCGCCGCCCTTGTAGGGCACATGCAGGCCCTTGGTGCCCGTCTTCTGCCAGAACAGCTCGGCGGTCAGGTGATCGGACGAGCCCGCGCCCGAGGTCGCAAAACTGACCGTGTCGGGCTTGGCCTTGAGCATCGCGATGACATCCTGCACGTTGTTGACCTTGGGTGCCAGGCTGGGGTTGACCACCAGCACATTGGCCGTTTGTACCGCCACGGTGATGTAGCTGAAGTCGCGCGTCGGGTCATAAGGTAGGCCCTTGATCAGATGGGGCGCCACCACCAGCGGTGCCAAGGATGAGACCAGCAAGGTATAGCCATCGGCCGGGGCGCGCGCCACCTGGGCGGCACCAATGCTGCCAGTCGCTCCTGCCTTGTTTTCCACCACCACCGTCTGGCCCCACTGCTGGCCCAGGTTGTTGCCAATCGCGCGGGCCACCGTGTCGGTCGCGCCGCCTGCGGGGAAGGGCACGATGATGGTGATCGGCTTGTCCGGCCAGGCCCAGGCGCTAGGGCTGGCGGCCAAGGCCGCAGCGCTGGCGCAGACGAGGGCCGCTATCTTTTTCCATCCTTGTTTTGGGGTGGTGCTCATGTTTGTCTCCTGCTTTTAAGGCGTTGCTGAAATCTGGCTGAGCGATGTTTCGCTTCGAATAGTTAACGTTAACATTAGAATTTGTCGTATTGTTAACGTTAACCTTGGCTGAGAAATCAGTAATTACCCGAAATTGCCAGTAGGTCGGGGCAGGGAATTTTGTCGGGGAGCTGTTTAGCCGCTGCTGCGCTGGGTGATGGAAAAGCCGATATCGACATGCGGCGCATCGACGGGCTGGTCCAGGGTGCGGGCCACAATCATGTCGGCTGCGAGCTGGCCAATGCGGGTGCCATCCAGCCGCACGGTGGTCAGCGGCGGGGCGGTGTCCTTGGCAAACTCCTGGTCGCCCAAACCGACAACGGCCAACTGCTGGGGCACCTGCAGGCCCTGGTGCTGCGCCTCGATCAAGGCGCCCAAGGCAAGGGTGTCCGAGCTGCAGAAAACGGCAGTCACCTCGGGGCGCTGGGCCAGGATCTCGGCCAGCCCACGCCGCCCGCCACCCAAGGTGCTGGGGGCTGGGGTATAGGCCACCGTTACCTCGGGCAGGCCGGCCGCTTGCGCTGCTTGTGCATAGGCCGCCACACGCACCCGGGCACGCGCATCGTCACCGCTGACCATGCCCAGCTGCCGGTGCCCTTTGCCAATGAAATGCGCCGCCACCGCTTGGCCAATGGCGCTGTGCGAAAAGCCCACCAGCATGTCGATGGCCGAATCGGTCAGGTCCCAGGTCTCCACCACCGGAATGCGCGAGGCCTGCAACAGCGCCCGGCCTTCTTCGGATGCCGCCATGCCGATCATCACAATGCCATCGGGCCGGCGCTGGATGATGGCGCGGATCAGGTCCGCCTCCTGCGCTGCGTCATAGCCGGTGCGGCCAATCATCAGCTGGTAGCCGTGCTGGTTGAGCGCATGGTCCAGCGACTGGATCAGCTCCTGGAACACGGGCCCCACCAAGGTCGGCAGCAAGGCCGCCACCAGCCGCGCCCGCGACAGCCGCAACCCGCTGGCCAGCGCATTGGGCACATAGCGCATGCTGGCGATGGCATCGCGCACACGCTGCAAGGTCTCCGGGTTGAGCCGCTCGGGGTGGTTGATCGCCCGCGATACCGTCATCGCAGACACGCCCGCAGCGCGGGCTACATCTTGGATCTTGGACGGTCGGTTGCTGGCTTGCACGGGCTGGTGGGGAAGGTGGCTGAAAGTGCCGCTATCGTAGTCCATGCCAGGGGCTGCGGGGCGGTGCAGCGGGATTGAGATGGAATTTGGACGAAGTTGGGGTGTTGGTAGTGGCCCCGTTCCAATAGCCATCACTCCGGGGTTTGATGGCTGAGCATCCTCCCGCCCTGTAGGTTCTCATGGGTCTTGAAAATTCGTGTCCTTGTAGATCAAGGACATTTGCAGCATCAGTTAGAACGGTTGATCCAGCCAGTCTCATACTCTTGCAGAGATCCTATAGACCAAGCTAGGAGTGATCTGCGGACGGAACTTGCTCGATGGCGGCTTGTGACCCAAAACAGTCGTTCGGTTAGAAGCTCCAACGCCGCAACTCAGTCAAGCGGCGTGCTCGATACCACGAAAACCAACGAGGGGTGGAGTTTGTTCGGCTGCGACTTTTAGGACATGCGAGGAGATTATTGTGGTGCTCACGTCCGAGTGCCTAGCAATTCCCGAACCGTGCGAATGCCGGTGCTGAACCAAGTTCGTGAGCGAGTTTGTACACCGAGCAGGCTCACGTGCATTGTGAGCGCGAATGTTCATGATAAAGGACGGTTTGCGGCATCTGCGGGACATGGGACAAATGGAAGAATGGAAGTTGAGCGTTTTCGAGAGACGCTGACCAACGAGCGGCTTGCCACACACAACCAAGCGTTAAGCGAATTACTGTTACAGTATGTCAGACGACTCAGAACAGTGACTATGACAAATCACAAGAAGCTACAGGTATTCGTTTCCTCCACCTATCGAGATCTAAAACCGGAGCGTCAAGCTGCCGTGGAAGCCATCCTGAAGTCCGGGCATATTCCCGCTGGAATGGAGCTCTTCTCCGCAGGTAATGAATCTCAATTGGAAACAATTCGTCGATGGATTGACGATTCGGATGTGTACATGTTGATTCTCGGAGGGAGATATGGAAGTGTCGATCCAAAAACCTCTTTGAGCTACACAGAGCTTGAGTACGACTACGCACTCTCTAAGGACAAGCCAATTTTCGCCGTTGTAGTTACAGAAACAGCACTTGATGTGAAAGTCAAGGCTGAAGGGAAGGACGTAATCGAAACAGATTTCTCAAGGGAACTGCAGTTTTTTCGCGAAAAGGTGCTATCAAGAATCTGTTCATTCTTCTCTGACACCAAGGACATTAAGCTTGCCGTGCATGAAACCATGGCCGACTACGCGAAGCGCCTCGACTTCACCGGGTGGGTATCCGGGAGAGAGGTAGTCGATACCAAGCCACTGCTTGAGGAAATTTCGCGATTGAGAGTAGAGAAAGAGAAGCTGCAAACTCAACTTGCTGAGACGAAGCAGGCCGTCGTCGTGAAGCCAGTTTCTCGCCCTACAACGAGGTGGTCTGATGAAGATCTCCGGGAAGTTGCAAAGATCCTTCAAGGAATAGAAGTATCTACAAAAGTCTTCCAAAAAGACAAGACTCAGCCTTCTGTTGCCTATCCGCTTCTTCGTTTGCTTTCAGCACTTAGAGACAGCTTGATAACCGGCGTTGCCAATAATTTCAACGCCACTGAGCGCGACACCTTTATCTACTACAACGTGTGCCCGAAGCTTGAGATTCATGAGTTGGCAGCATTAGAAAAAGTCGCTGGCGTTCAGTGGCAACGCTACAGACTTACCGTGAAGGGGAAAGCACTCCTAGCCTTTCTAGATAAGGACAACGTCAAGACCGTCCAGGACTCAAAGCCAAGCGAAGCTGTCCAGGCAGCACCCGCTCTTGCCCTAAATGCAAATCCATCTCCTCGCAAGAAACGAACCGTCAAATCGAGCGGAGTGTCTTAATCCTCACATCGGGAGGATGAGTCCTGGCCGGCCAAGCTTAACCTCTCAAGTCCAACGTTTAGCACATCAGGAAAAACATGCAAAACATTCATTCGTTTGATGCGACACAGTGGCTTGCCGAGCACACTCGCGGTGGAACCGAACTTTCACCAGAAGCGAGAGAAGCTGTTGCCAGTTTCACGACAATGTGGAACTTCTTCGAAACCACACTGTGCGAAAATCGTGCAACAGTCGCGGCGCTCACACGAATCAGTGAAAGATTTGAGGCCGACAGGGTTGCTCCAGACACGAATCAAGCGCTAGAGGACTGCCTGGCATTCTGGCAATTCCGTTATCGCACCCACCAGGGATTTGGACGCCGATTTGAGGGTTTGTACTTTCGCCCAAATGATAAGCGTGCTCACGTAGAGGCCGTGCTTAACGGCGACGCGGACAGCCCACGAGACAGGTTGCTTGCGCTAACGATCATCATCTTTCGCTTGCGCAACAACCTCTTCCATGGGCTTAAGTCACTTGAAATGTTGAATGATCAAGTTGAGAACCTCGTAACAGCAAGTCGGTGCCTTGCTGCCGTAATGGAAGCAGTGCCGTCTCACTTAGTTCGGGTTGAACGGCAACAAGCAGTGGGTCGCAGGCGTGCATAAATCATGGCCTAACTTGTCGGTCAGGCAGACAACGCATAGGCGGTTCAGCTTACTAGCCTTTATCGTTGCATGTCTGCTTCTTGTTCCCACCTGCGGCTGCTCATGGCCGTTAGCCGCCATCCTACCTTCGCATTAACCAGGCACAACAGCAGCCTCACGGCCCGGCGACAGGCTGGAAGCCGCCCCGGCTTCCCCCTCTGGTTGAGCCCAAAGTGCCCGAGTTCAAGCTTCAGTGAGAAAAATTCAAAGCTCGCGGAGACCTGACAGTCGGTTCCCCATTTGCATGCAGTGAGAAAATTTAAAAGATCAATGAGAGCCTACACGCCCGCACTCTACGATCAACCCATGACGACCGCCACCATCCCATCCATCTGCGTCGAGCCCGCTTTCCTGGACGAGGTGGAGCGTGCATTGGAGCCCAACGAAAGCCTGGCATCTTTTGTCGAAACCGCTGTCCGCCGCGAGATCCAGCAGCGGCAAGCACGGGCCGGATTGCTGCAGCGGGGATTGGCTGCCACGCGGCACCATAGCGCTGCTGCAGGCATCCCTGCAGAAAAAGTAATCGCCCGCCTGGAGGCCAAGCTGGCTGCAGCCAGGCAGCGCAAATGAACCGGTGACCCGCAAGATTGGGCGCGGCCGGCGGGCTGCCGGGCCTTGCCGAGGGGGATGGGTCGGACCTCAAACTGCTTCGTTGGCATGGTTATAAATGATAATCAATCTCATTTGATGCTAGACTCGCTCCCAGTGATTCGCCTGACCACCTTCCAACCCGCCATGAGCGCCACCATGACCACTCTGCATGCCGCCACCAGCGCCCGCCGTACCTTGCAACTCCGCCGCCCCGCTGTGCCACAGCCGCAGGACCCAGCCGGTACGCCCGCTGCCTGCGAGGCCGAGCCCCATGCTGCCGAGCCACTCACCATCGCACTGCAGCCTCGTCCGCTGAACGATGCCAACCTGCAGGTGCGCAGCGTTGACAGCACCAGCCTGCTGGCCGGCCACAAGACCGTGCAGATTGCCCATAACGGCTCGGTCTACACCTTGCAGGCCACCAAGCTGGGCAAGCTGATCCTGACGAAGTAAAGCGCGTCACACCGCCGATAAAACACAGCCCGCTGGCATGTACGTGCCAGCGGGCTGTGGTGTTTGTGGGCTCCAGCCATGGGGCCAGAGCCTTGGTGGTGATCAGAACGACACGGTGGCCGACAGGCGGTAGGTGAGCGGCGCACCCGGCATCACAAAGCCATCGTTGAACATGCCGATCCAGTAGTTCTTGTTGGTCAGGTTCTCTACGCTGGCGTTGAAGCGCACAGGCGTCGATCCGAACTTGGTGGCATAGCGGGCCACTGCGTCGATGCGGTTCCAGGATGGCACCTTGAGGCGGTTGCCCGAATCGGCCCATTGCGAGCCGGTGTGGAACAGGCGCCCGCCCACCGACAGGCCTTGCACGGGGGTGTCCCAATCCAGGCCGATGCGGGTGCGCAGCTTGGGCACGCCATAGTTCTCCAGCCCGGTGTTGATCTGCTTGGACTTGATGTACTCCACACCGCCCAGCAAGGCCACCGTCTCGCTCAGCTTGCCAAAGGCGCTCCATTCCAGGCCGCGCAGGCGCTGCTCGCCATCAAGCACCTGGAAGTTGGCGCTGTTCGTCACGATCGACGGCTTCTTGATCTGGAACGCGCTGAAGGTGTGTGTGGTTTCGCCCGCCTGCAGCTTCACACCCACTTCGCCCTGCTTGGTCTGCATGGGGGCGAGCGTGTCGCCCGAGTTGGCAAAACCGGTGCCCACGGTGCGGCCTGGCTCCAGGCCTTCGGTGTAGTTGGCAAACAGCGCGATGTTGTCACCCCAAGGGCGCACCACGGCCGCCACCATGGGCGAGACGCGGTTTTCGCTGTAGTTGGAGGCAACGCCATTGACCAGCGGCGTCTTCACCGTCTGGTGGCGCAGGCCCAGGGTCAGCAGCAGTTTTTCATCCCAGAAGCCCATGGTGTCGGCAATCGCGAACGAGCGGAATTCGTTCTCCGTCGTGTAGTCCTTCCAGGTCGGCGCGGCTGGGAAGGTCGGCTCGGTCGGCCGGTACATATTGGTGGTGTAGCAGTAGTTGCAGGCCGTGTTGACGGTGCCTTCCTTGTGCTTGAGGATGTTGAAGGACAGCTGCAGGCGGTGCTGCACACTGCCGGTGTCGAACTTGCCAATCACACCCGCCTCGGCCGTGCGGCGCTCCGACTTGGTATGCACGTTGTAGATTGCGCCGCGCGTGGTGCCGTCAGCCCCGGTCACGATGGCACGCGTGCCAAACAGCAGGCCCTGGCCTTCGGCCTCCGAGCCGCCGGCTGCCACATAGCCTTGCCAGTTCTTGTTGAAATCAAATTCCGCCCGGGCCAGCAGACCGCTGTTGTCGTACTTGCCATGCGTGCCCTTGAACAGGTTCACATCGCCATCGGGTGGCGACAGCAGGTAGCCCACACCGGGAATGGCCGCGCTGCCCAAAAAGCTGAACATGCCGGGGCTGCCACCGTCGATCTTGTTGACGCTGTTGTACACATCCAGGTAAAGGCGGTAGTTGTCGCCCAGGTAATCCAGGCCCAGCGCGCCTACATTGCGCTTTTGCTTTTCGTCCTCGGCGCCCATGTCGCCCGATCCATAGACGCCATTGAAGCGCAGGCCCAGGCGCTGCTCCGGCCCAAAGCGCTTGCCCACATCGGCATGCAGCTGGTAGTACGAATCGGAAACGTAGGTGGCGGTCAGGTCGGCAATCGGCTGGGCCAGTGCGCGCTTGGTCACCATATTGACCGAGCCGGCCACGCTGGCCAGCGGCGGCATGCCAGACAGCAGCACATTGGGGCCGCGCATCACCTCGACCCGCTCAAATATCTCGATCGGCACCGAGTTGGCTGGCGCAATGCCATAGAGCCCATTGGTCGCTATGTCCATCGCCGTCACATCCAGCCCGCGCAGGTTGAAGTTCTGCAGCAAGTGGCCCTTGTTGGTGGTGAAGACCACCGCCGCATCGTTCTCCAGCACATCCTGCAGCGACAGCGCAGACCAGTCCTCGGCCAGCTCGCGGGTGTAGGCATTGACGTGGACGGGCGCTTCCATGATCGAGGTCGCCCCCAGAATGCCCAGCCGCGCACCCTTGGCCGCCTTGCGCCCGGGGGCCAGCGCGGGCAGGTCTTCGCGCTCATAGCGGTCGCGCACGGTTACCTGGGGCAGGTTGACCGGGGCGTTGGCGGTTGCCTCGGCAGAGGTACTTGCATCTTGTGCTGGTTCAACAGGCTGGGCTTGTTGGGCTGATGCGCTGGCAGTTGCGGCTGCTGCCATCAAGGCCATCACGATCAGGTTGGGTTGGTGTCTGCGTTGCTTGGTGTGTGACATGAGAGTGACTGTGTTATGAAAATTAAACAAGAATCATTCTCAATCGTATTCATTGGTTATTGCGTTTGCAACTTTTTGTTGTATTTCGGGGATTACCCTGGGTGTTGCAGCTCAGGGATTGCGTTGGCTCTGCTCGAATTGAAATGAGACCCCCATCCAAAGTGCTGAGATAGGTTGAGATTTCTCGGTGCGGGAAACCATGCATCTGTCAGCTTTTGACTGCTAGCTGAGGCCTGAACAACCAATGATCACCTCTATACTTGCTGAAATTTTCAGGAAACAAAGTGAAAAAAAGCAGACTCATTGAAACGTTGCGGGCGAGCTTTCTGCTCCCCTTGTTGGCACTTTTATGCACTGGCAGTTGGGCAGCCCGTGATTTCACACCCCAAGCTGGAACCTGGGTCATCTCTGAAGAGCTGGATGGCAAGCCAGGTCGGGGATTGGCGATTGACGTGCAAGGAAACACGTTCTTCATGCAGATGTTTGGTTATGAGAAGAATGGCAATGCCACCTTCTATACGGCAACGGGCCAGATGGATGGCAATTCCGTGACCACGCCATTGATGCAATACCAAGGAGGGCGCAGCTTTGGTAGTGATGCACGAGATGCCGAATTCCTGGGATCTCCAGGCCCGGTGACGGTGAGCTTCGTAAATGGTCTACAAGGTACGGTTCAACTCCCTGGCGAACCTGAGCGGGAGATAAAGCGTTTTGAGGTAATGAGTCCGGATTACACAAAGACTTATTTGGAATACGGGATGCTTCGCTCGCTTCTGATTAATACGCTCGACACTAAAAAAGAACCGCAGTGGCTTGCAACTGCTCAAATTGTTAAATCCTTTTCTGAGGGGTGGATTCTTGGATTTGGAAGTTTTCTTAGTAATTACCCATTTCAGTGGCTTACTTGTCAGCAGATTAAAGATAAAGACGAGTACCGTTGCCTAAGCGATAAAACGCCTCCTGCGGGATATGAGGACCCTTATGTTCTTTCAGCCAGACTGCGTATAGTCAATGTGGATGCCGTGGGAGAGGTTGAGGTGTTTTACCAAGGTGTATTGCAGAAATTGCCGTTCGTGGGAGTTGTTGCAGCTGGAAACCCCTTCCCCAATGAGGGGTCATGCGACCGATCATTGGATTTATATGTTGGCGATGTCGACTATTGCTTTTTCTCCATTAGTCCCGTGAGTGGAACATGGATAGTAAAAGACGAGGTGAACTACAAGCCTGGAAGAGGAATTGCCTTGGATGTGCAAGCCGGTATGGCGGTGGCCCAGATTTTTAACTATTTGCCCGATGGCACTCCCACATTTCACATGGGAAGTGGAACTTATGCGGGCGCGGCAACAAGTTTTGAGCTAAATCGTTATCGCGGAGGTCGCGCATTGGGCGGTCCATTAAAGAGCGCTAAATTAGCGGAGGCTGCTGGAGAGATCAAGTTGGAGTTTATGTACGATGGTGAAGGTAACACCGCTGCCCGTCGACCTAGTCGGTTGACGGGAGATGTTCAGTTTCCAGGAGAAGCGCCAAAGCAGATAGTGCGGATGGCCCTGGAACCTGGCGCCGAAACTGCAGAAGGTCTACTGGGACAATGGTGGCTGCACTTTATAGGCATGTCTAACTGGCTGAAGCCTACACCCGTCACCTTATCTCGGATTGAAGGAAATGAGGCGATAAACCAGGATGGAACGATTCGATGCTCTCGCCAAATACCGCATGTACCTCGTCGAGCCCAATGCATTTGGAACCGAGACGGACAGACCTATACCGCGTACTTCAATCAACAACAAGGTGACCGAAGTTTTACCATCCTCCAAGTCCGCGACCGCTACGGCAACCTGATGGGGCTGGGCGACATTCCCTTGGAGTAATACCTGCGATGAGGGGCTGAGAAACCAGTCCCTCGCACGCGATGCCGGGTAACCTTATTGCCGCTTCTTCCGCGTATCCGGCAAGAACGCCGTCACCAGCCCCAGCAGTGGCAGGAACGAGGTCAGGCCGTAGACCCAGACGATGCCATGCGCATCGGCCAGCTCACCCAGGCCAGCGGCACCCACGCCGCCAATGCCAAACATCAGCCCGAACATCAAACCGGAGACCAAACCGACGCGGCCAGGCACGGCTTCTTGCGCGTAGACCACCAGCGCAGCGAAGGCCGAAGACATCACCAGGCCGATGACGATGGCGAGCACGGCGGTCCACACCAAACCGACATAGGGCAGGGCCAGCGCAAACGGTGCCACGCCCAGGAACGAGATCCAGATCACCGCCTTCCGGCCAATGCGGTCACCCACTGGGCCGCCGGCAAAGGTGCCCGCTGCCACAGCGGCCAGGAACATGAACAGAAACAGCTGGCTGGACTGCACGCTGAGCTGGAAGCGCTCGATCAGGTAGAAGGTGAAGTAGTTGGTGAAGGAGGCGATGTAGACAAACTTCGCGAACATCAAAATGCAGATCACCGCGACGGCGCGGATGACGCCTGCGCGGTTCAGGCCTTCACCCGCATGGTTCTTGGCCAGGCTCTTGGCCTTGGCGCTGCCGTTGTGGCGCACCCAGATGGTCAGGCGGTACAGCACAAAGATGGCAACCAGGGCCACCACCATGAACCAGGCCACCGCTGGCTGGCCGTGGGGGATGACGATGGCCGCCGTCAGCAGCGGGCCAATCGCAGAGCCGGTATTGCCCCCCACCTGGAAGGTGGACTGCGCCGTGCCAAAGCGGCCGCCCGATGCCAGGCGCGCAATGCGCGAGGCCTCGGGGTGGAAGGTGGCCGAGCCGACCCCCACCACGGCAGCGGCCACCAGCAGCATCTCGTAGCTGTGCGCAGTGGCCAGCAGGCCAATGCCGATCAAGGTCATGCCCATGCCCGAGGGCAGCAGGTAGGGTTTGGGGTGCTTGTCGGTGTACATGCCAATCCATGGCTGCAGCAGCGATGCGGTGACCTGGTAGACCAGCGCAATCACGCCAATCTGCCCAAAGCTGAGCGAGAAGCTGGCCTTGAGCATCGGAAAGATCGACGGCAGCATGGCCTGGATCATGTCGTTGAGCAGGTGGGCCAGCGCCGCGCCGCCCACGATGGGCAATAAAAAGCCGTGCTGCTGGCTATCTGTAGTGGCCGCGGGTGCGGCAGCCAGGGCAGGTGAGGGGTTGAGGGTGGCGGTATCAGCGGTCATGGCGTCGGGTAGGCAAACCTGGGGAAGGTTAAGGGACCCTCTGCAAAACTCCCTGCCGTGGTCTGAACACGGACTCGGGCGATCCGCTGCGTTGTCTTCCTTGTCAATAGCTCGCTATTGACTGCAAAAGACGCCTTGCGGCTCATCCTGATCCGCGTCCATCTCGCTTGGCGAGGGTTTTGCAGAGCGGCCCTAGGAACCCTCTGCAAAACTCCCTCCCGTGGTCTGAACGCCGACTCGGGCGATCCGCTGCGTTGTCTTCCTTGTGAATAGCTACGGCTATTCACTGCAAAAGACGCCTAGCGTCTCATCCCGATCCGCGTCCATCCCGCTTGGCGAGGGTTTTGCAGAGGATCCCTAAGGGATCAAGCAACCGGCAAGCGTAAGGGAAGATGCGCTGGCGCAATCGCGCAAGCGGGACAAGAAATGTTGAGTTCTTGCCAGTTCAGCGCATGACAGTCATTCCGGGCTACGGTAGTAGCTTCAAAAACAGGTGTTTATGATGGCCCTTCACTCCAACGCAAGGACGGCCCCCATGACCCAGATTGCCCATCTTCGTGATGCCATTGCAGCGAGCCAGCTTCTCAACGACGTTCAAGCCGACGATGGCTTTGTGGTTGGCAGCGTGCGGTTTGAGGCTGCAGCGGCCGATATCCATGTGAATGTTGACCCGGAGCTGGCCGACAACCCCGAGATGGATGTGGCGGCGCTGATCGCCAATACCCAGCGCTTTCTGGCCATGCCGGCCGACCACTGGAAGCGGCTGGTCAACGACATTGCGCTGGAGGTGGAAGAGGCGGTGGAAGAGGACGACGATGAGGTCCAGGAGCCCACCGACCTGCGCGATGACCTGAGCCTGCATTCGGTAGCCGTGTTTGCCGATGCGGTGCTGCTGTCCTTTGTCGCGCCCAAGCAGTTTCCGCAGTGCTGGGTGCGCGCGCAGCTGTGTGAAGAGCTGGCGCTGGAAGACATCTCCATCGATGAGAACGATGGCGTGGAGACGATTGAATTCAAGTCGCTCGATGACCTGCTGGACAACCTGAGCAGCAACAACGACAAGTAGCCCCAAGTGCAGAACAGCCCCCCGGGCGGTCCGCTGCCAGCGCCTCTGGTCGCGGGTTCTGCACGGTACCCCGGCGAAGGGTTGTTTGGGTTAGTGAAAGTCTCGGGACGAACGGGTTAGCGGCGGGCGCTGGAAAAAATACGGAGCACCGCTTGCCCATTCATCTTTTTCTGCACACGGGGCACAAGCCAGACGAGGCTGCGTGCCAGCGCATGCGGCAACGTCTGGCCAGCAAGGCTTGCACCGCTTGACTAGGACTTGAACCGTTGTGCAATCCCGGTGACCCGCGCGCCATAGCCCCGGGCCGTTTGCACATCGCCTTCGGGAATCGCGTCAGCGCCCGCGTCCGACGGGGCTTGCACCAACAGACCCACGGACCCGCCTAGGTTGTTCACATCGCTGCGGGTGGCTGCCAAGGTGTTGGCCGGTGGTACTCCCAGGCTGACCCAGATGCCACCATGCTGAGACGCCAGCGTCTGCATACCGATCAATGTGACCTGTTTGTCGCCATTGAGGCTGGCGCTGACGGAAAAGCCGCCAAACACCTTGTCTTGCCAGGCACGGGTGAACCAGGCTTTGGAGCTGGCATCCGCAAATTTCTTGAACTGCCAAGGCGCTGATCCCATGTAGGTGGGAGCGCCAAAAATGATGGCGTCGGCAGCAGCTAAAAGGTCCCAGCCGTGCTGGGGTAATCCACCATCGCTGTCAATGCGCAGCAACTGCGCCTGCGCACCCTCAGCCACCGCCTCTGCGATGCGCTGGGTGTGGCCATAGCCAGAAAAATAAACCACGACCGTTTGTGCCATAAGTCCTCAGGAGTGTGATGTTGTAAATAGGCTGATCAGCCGGACAGCACTGGGAGACTGGAGCGACCACCGCTCAGCGATGCTGAGCAATGCTGCCGGATACGCCGCGATAGCAATGCCAGACGAACTTTTGACGCATGTTAATTTTGTCTAAAAGTATCAAAATCTGAAATTCGATTGTAAATAACTAAAGACATGGCTATGCAGGCGCTGGGCGCTTAGTTGAGCGCCATTCCAGGCTGCTGCGCTCCAGGCTGGGGGGCCAAGCAGATCCATGTGAGGCGGCAGGTAAGGGGGGCGGCCAGGCGTTCATCGCGGCGCGCACCCGCTGCGGCCCCACCATGCCGGCGAACACACCACCTGTCTGCGCGCCAAGGAGCACCCCGGCCTTCTCCTCAGGCGATACCCATTGGGCAGCAGCCCATTCCCGGCGTTATCGGGACTGAACAGGGGGCGCTGACCAGGGTGCCGCCCAGCACCGCTGGCGGGTGGTCAAACCGGCCGGCAGTCCCGTCCGTTCGCTCTTCGGTAACTGCCGCGCCCGCACGGGCAGCGCAGCCCTTGCGCATGGCCACTCAACGGCCTGACTCGGCGCTCCACTGTGCAAGCTGGCCTGCGGTGATGCCGACGCCGCCGCAGAGAATGACCACCACGGAGCGGGCTTGCTGCAGCAGCGCAGATGTGCTGTGCAAGGCCGCCACGGATGCGCCGCAGGCCGGCTCAACCAGCATGCGGTGCTCCAGCAAAATCTCCTCGCAAGCGGCCACAGCGGCGGCATCGGATACGACGACGCTCTCGATGCGGTGCTCCTGGGTCAGCGCAAAGGCGCGGTCGCAGACCTGGCGAGCACCCAGAGAGGTGGCAATCGAGCCGATGCCCGGCAGCAATACCGGTGCACCGTTCTCTACCGCCTTGGCAAATGATTCCGCGCCAGCGGTCTCGGCTGCGATGACCGGAACCGAACCCCAGCCATTGCGCTGCAATCCCTCCACCACACCGCTGAGCAGCCCGCCGCCGCCCACCGAGCACACCACCACATCGGGCCGCTCGCCCTGGCGCGCCAGCTCGTCAATCATGCTGGCATGGCCGGTCCAGAGCAAAGGGTCATCGAAGGGGTGCAGAAAGGCATCGGTAGCGGTCATCAGTTGCAGGGCTTTGGCATTGGCCTCCATCCAGGATTCGCCATGCACGATGACCTCAGCCCCTTCGGAGCGGATCAACTGCTGGGCCCGCTGCGATGTGGTGGCCGGGACCACCACGGTGACTGGCGTGTTCAGCATGCGGCCGGCATAAGCCACTGCATAGCCGGCATTGCCACCGGATGAGGAGATGAAGCGCTTGGCGCCCCGGGAACGGTACACCTCGCAGGCATGCCCGATGCCACGGGTCTTGAACGAGCCACTGGGCTGCAAGGCCTCCAGCTTGAGCCGCACTTGCTTGCCGGTGCGCAGCGAGAGTGCGCGTGAGCCGATGACCGGTGTTTCGATATGGATAGCCATGTTTGATGTCCTTGAGTACTGGAGGTGGCCCGCTTGCCGAGTGCCGATCCATGCGATCGGGGCGGCGGCTGCAACCTGGCAGCCGGGGGCACGATCTTGCCCGTCTTGCCGGGCAAGCAGCAGGCGATGAAGGGGCAAGCCCCCACAAAAACCGCAAGGGCCTAGTTATAGGCGATGGGGGCAGCGATAGTGCAGATATCCGCCGCAAACCGTGCGGCAATGCTGCCCCTGCAGGCTCCAGGCACGGCGGCCAGGCTGCCCCGGTGGACCGCAGGCCCTGCACCCGCAAGCTGGGGGAGCGGCCCTGCCGCTGCCGCGCTGACGACACGCGCTCCTGCCCACCAGCCGCAAAGCCGCAATCGCAGCAGCCATAAAAAAACGCCAGTCAGCGCTGTGCTGACTGGCGTGGATCGGAGAACAGACCTTGGCTTAATGACGGCGCATGCCGGCGCGCGCCATGCCGACCATGCCCAGGCATGCGGCCAGCAGCATCAGCGCCCAGGCCGACAGCGAGGGAACGGGCGTGGGCGCCGGGAGGGCTGCGATGGTGATGTCCTTGCCCGCCTTGCTGGCCAGGCCCGAGCCGCTCACAAAAGACGTACCCGCCTCGCCCGGCTTGCCTTCAACGGGGCAGGTCACCACCGCGCCTTCGGGGATCGCAGAAGGCGATGTCCAGTTGGCGGGGGTGGGTGCAGCCGGCGTCACGATGGTGCAGGCACCAGGCCCTTGGCTGATACCGGCTGGCAGGCCCGTCACTGAGCAGTTGGCGTCAGCCTGGTCTGCACTGCCCTGGTTGGTGCAGGTAAAGCTGCCTTTGTAGGGCATGCCGATGGTGCCGGTGGCTGGCAAACCGCCCAGGTCGATGACGACGTCTGGCGCGCCCACGACCGTGATGTCCTTGGTCGCAACATTGTTGCGAAGATCGCTGTCACCCGTGGTGCCGGTCGTGCCTGTCGTGGTCGTGGTCTTCTTCACATTGGCGGGTGTGCCCGCCACTTCACAGGTCACCACCGCGCCTTGCGCAATGGGGTTGCCCGCGCTCCATGCGGTATTGCCGGGGCTCAGCGTGCAAGCCTGCACCATGAGGCCTTCTGGCAATGGGCCGGTGGTGCACGCCGTGGCAGACAGCGCATCCGCATTGCCTACGTTGCTGCAAGTGAACGTTCCCTGGTAGGCCATGCCGGCGGTGGCCGTAGCGCCGATGCCGCTCAGATCGATCGCCAGATCCGGCGCGGTGACCGTTATCGTCACCACCGAGCTTGCGCACTTGGCCTGGTCAGGTGCTGCCAGGCACACCTGGTAGCTGAAGGTGTCGGTACCGGTGAAACCCGTGGCAGGCGTGTAGATGAACTTGCCGGGGTGGGCTGGGTCAGCGGCAATCGTGCCTCCGTTGGCCGAAGACGCCTGCGGAGTGACCGTGCTGCCCGCTGGCGCATGGGGGTCGTTGGCGGTCAGGTCCAGCGGCTCCGAAGGCGTGTTGATCCGGGTGCTGGCCGCATCGTCTGCGGTGACCGGTGGGTCGGCAAAAACATTCTTGATGTCGGTGGGCACCCAGGTGGGCGGCAGGCCCGTTTCTGCCGGCAGTCCTGGCAGCTTTTCCTCGCGCACTGCAATGTTGTCCAGCTCAAAGCCGGCGCCCCAAAAGCGAATCTTCTTGATGGTGGTGGAGCCGAAAGCGGTCGTGTCCTTGAGCACATAGTTCAGATAGACATAGGGCTCACCGTTGTTCCCCTCGATAAAGGGGTTGCCGTTGTACTGCGCTCTGCTGTAGGTGATGCTCTGGTCCAACGCCTTCATCGTGAGGTTGGAGGGCGAGTTCAAGAACGCCATCAAGCCGTCCGTGGTCATCGCCGTCAGCACGTTGTCGTTTTCATCGAGCAACTCGACGTTGTTGCCGTTGGAGCCTGCCGACCACCAGAAGCCGACGTAGCGCGCCGGGTTGGTCAAGGTCACCGTGACGCCTAACGGTGTGCCGGTCGTCCCGGCATTGAGAAAGTTGGAACCACCACTGCCCACCGCCGTGCCGGTGCCTGCGCCGCCATACACATTGGCAGCGGCCACATTGGTGTTGCCGCCAGCGCCCACCTCGTATGTTCCGATGGCCCAGTTGCCGGACGTTTTCGTGCCCAGGGTCTCGCCGTTGAATGTTTCGATGGTGTACGACTGGTTGTAGGAGTCTGACCAAGGCAGCGCGCCTTCGGGCACGGCTGCGTTGAGGGCCGCGTTGCGAACGGGCTGAGAGATATAGAGGGTGAGCTCACTGGCCTGGGCATTCCAGGCACTCATTGCGGCGAGGGAGGCCACCGCCAAGGACACACGAACGTTTTTCATATACCTTATAAATTGATTAAAAAACAAAACACTGCACAGGAGTAGTTTTTGTCTATGGATTGAAACGGCAGAAGTCCCTCGCGCACCGGTAGGCGAGTCACTGGGTATCAGGGTTCGGGAAGAGGTTGGTGCGAGGAGCTAGCGGGGCACTAGGTCCAAAGGAGGGGATGTTTGGCCAAAAATGGGTCTGTATTCAAGGAAACCCTCAGGGGCGTTCCAGCCCAGCGGGAGATCCGCTCGAACCCATAGATTTTAAATCAAAATTAACATCTATTGACAAAATTTACAAATGTAGATTTGCTTTGGGCGCACCTGCATCCGCCCCCGTCGCTTGCGACCCCTGTCTCTACCTTTGTGCAGTGCAACTATCCCGGCGCCGATGTTTTGCGGTGGCTTTGTATCCAGGCCACGAAGGCATCCAACTGCGCATTGAACTCTTCCGCTGATGCATCGGGCGCCTTGGCCTGCCGCAAAAAGAACGCGGCCCGCTCAGCCATGTCCGGAAAGCGCTCCACGAAATACCGCACATAGTCCTCCAGCGACTGGGGCCAGTCGCCGCCCTCGGCAGGGCGCAGCACATTGGTGGCGCGAACCAGTTTTCTAGCGGCTTCCTTTTGCAGCCGTCGCAGGGTCGCCAGGTCCTGCGTCGCAGCGATGCCTGCGGTGTAGCCCTTGAGTATCTGCACATAGTCGCCATTGACCGCCCGCGCCACCGCAGCGGATGGCGCAAAGGCCGCAAACTGCAGGCCCAGATCCGCGCCATGGATGCAGCGGCACTCGTGTTTAAGCCAGTAGCCCCAGCTGTACAGGTTGGCGGGCTTGAGCACATCGGCCAGCACGCCGATATCGAAATCGACCTTGCTCACTTCCGGGTGGCGCGCCTGCAGCGCCAGGCGCAGTTGCTCCAGCAAAGCTGCCTCGTCGGCTGCCAGCGGCCGGGTCAACACCAGTGTTAGATCCAGATCCGAGACTCCGGGCGTCGCCGTCGCCCGCGCCACGCTGCCGTAGAGGTAGACGCTGTGCAGCAGCGAGCCCAGCGTTTGCTGCAGACTGGCCAACGCCCCATCGACCAACGCTACGAACGCCGCTTGCAGCGGTGGCGATGGGAGAAGGTCAATGGTGGTACGGGTATTGCTGGCTGCGCTGGTCATGCGGGGCAGGATAGCGCAACCGCCTAGCGGTTGGCCTCAGCACTGGTAACGCGCAGTCAGCATCACTTTGCGCGGCTCGCCATAGACATGGCTGGGAAGGTCGCCGTGCCGGACAAGGCGTTGTAGCAGGTCCTGTCAAGCAGGTTGTTGACGTTCAGGCGCAAGTCCAGCTGTGGTGTGGTCTGCCAGCCGATCACCAGGCCGGGAATGCCAGGTGGCAAGTCCGCCATGGCCGTGCCTCATCACCTGCAGCGGCAGTTCAATGTGGCACAACCCCACCAGTCGTGTGTCACCGACCCACAAAGGCTGGCTCTAGTCTGCGCTCCGCCACCTGTCCCTGGTCCTGGATGCGTTCTCATGAACAGTAATAGCAAAGCTGGCGCATGCGCCGCTACCAGCTCGGATACCAAGACAAAGCGCACAGTCCCACCATGCAGACCTTGGGATGTAATGCCATTTCTGCCGTGCTACAGTCATGGCGCTGCGCCCGTAAAGCGCAGCCGGGATTGGCGTCCTGTTGAATCTCCACGACGTAAGCCGTGGTCTCTATTTCGCAGAGTCTGCGGCTTTCCAAACCACCTGGAATCCCTCATGACTAAGTCCTTCCCCGCGCGCATCTCTGCGCCCACCTCCCCCATCGGCGGAACCGCCCCTATCCAGCTGAATGCCGACGCGCACCACGCGCGGAACAGGGTTGCACACCCACTGCCTGCACTCCGCAACCGGTGGCGGATGGGGGCGTCATCATGACCAGCAAGCCCAACCCTGCCGCATGCGTGGATGCCAGCCCGGATACCTCCCGCCTTGATACCGCCCACGCCGAAGCCATCCATGCCATCGCGGGCCAGGGCGAGCCGCCTTTGGACATCCACGAGATTTGCAGGCTCCGCAGGGCTTGCGGCTTGACGGAAGACCTAGCGCTGACAGCGTGCGAAGCCCAAGCGATCAATACGCGCTTGTATGGCATGAGCGCGATATCGGCGCTATTGGTGGGGGCGGATGAGGATGGGCCGTTCAAGCTGAGCAAGTGGCTGCAAGGGGGTCTGCACAGCGCGTTGTATGCGCTGACGGAGGATGCCCAGGCGGTGCTGCACCGTGCCCATGAGAAGGCTGCCCCAGCGCATAAAGGCAGCGCCACCGCATAAAAGCAGCGCCACCGCATAAAAGCAAACGCCACCCGAGGGTGGCGTCGATGCGGGGGGCAGGGAGAGGGCGATCAGCTGATCAAACCATTCTTCAGCGCGTAGTACGTGAGGTCGCTGTTGGAGTTCAGCGTCATCTTTTCCATCAGGCGGGTGCGGTAGGTGCTGACGGTCTTGACGCTCAGCGACAGCTGCTCGGCCACGTTGCTGGCGGTTTCGCCCTGGGCGAGCTTCAGGAAAACCTGGAACTCACGCTCGGACAGGTGCTCGTGCGGTGGCGCGTCGTCCTTGCGGCCCAGTTGCTGGGCCAGCAGGTTGGCGACCATCGGGGTCAGGTAGCGTTTGCCCAGCGAGATGGTGCGGATGGCTTCCACGATCTCGCTCGGGTCGCATTCCTTGTTCAGGTAGCCGTTCACACCCTGGCGGATCAGGTTGATGGCGTAATGCTCGGCCGGGTAGCCGCTCAGGATCAGGATGCCCATGTCGGGCTCCTTGGCGCGCAGCATGGTCAGCGCATCAATACCGCTTTGACCGGGCATGGACAGGTCCATCACCAGCACGTCAATCGATTCATTGCGCACCAGGTCAATGGCTTCGCGGCCATTGGATGCTTCTCCCACGACGCGGATATCTACAAAATCCGCGAGAAACTGCTTGAGGCCCGAACGAACGATGGCGTGGTCATCGACAAGTCCTACGTTGATCATTGGTCTTCCTTGGTAGCGGCAGCCCGGCGGTGCCGGTCCTGCCCACTGTCTTTTAAAACGAAATTATCGGAACTTGCAGGTGAGGCCCAAATGGCCATTAAAAACTGCCCCTGCGCATATTGCATAACACTGATAAATGAATAGCGCTAATATCTAATTATTGATTTCAAACGGTCGGATTCAACTTCTACCAATCTGGAGGTGGCTCAACACATAAACCCGCCGCAATGGTTGGTAATCGGTGGAGCCACAAGCCTCAATGGCGTACTGATTAGTTTAACCATGGTTTGCAAATCGTTTGTGGGTGGGGTAGGACGAGCTTTGTCAGCGCAGGCCTACAAATGGCAAAAGCCCTTAATTTGCTGGACTTGCCTAACACGGAAATTTTGCTGATCGGGTCGCTGTGGTATATTCAGGCGGCATAAAAAGAAAATATCCTACAAGGATAAATTCCCTCATGCAAATCTCGAACTGCAATAGCTTTTATTGCAATAATCATTTGTTATTGGATTTGCCATGAGAATAGTCTATATAGAAGACAACGACGAGTTACGAGAGACGATCGGCAGCCTGATGGAAGGGCCTGGCCGCAGCGTTACCTGTTGCGCCAATGCAGAAGAAGCACTGCAGCTCGATGCACAGGCGCCGTTTGATCTGGTGGTCACCGATGTCAGTCTGCCCGGCCAGTCGGGTACCGAATTGGCCCAGTCTCTGCTTAAAACCGCGCCGCAGCGCTGGATTGTGCTGTGCACCGGCTACGACCTGGGCCACTACCCGGCGCAGTGGGGCCCCCACGTGCGCACCTTGCTCAAGCCTTTTGAGATTGAGGACCTGGAAGATCTGCTCGGCCAGATCGAGACCCAGCGCTCCTCCACCACGTTGCAGTAAGCGCCGGGTCAGCGCTCGCCCATGCCAGGAAGGACGGTCGCTGACCGTCCTTCTGCTTTTGGGAGACCGCCGGGGCAGACCGGCACCCCGCATCTGTCCCTTGCTCCATCCCAACGACAGCGTTGGAGTCCTTTGCAGAACCCCGCCAGGCGGGACGGGCGGGGACCGCCTGAATCTGTGTTCAGACCACGGCCGGGCGTTGCGCAGCAGGGGGCTTACAGCACGGTCTGCTGGTTCTGCGCCAGCGGCTGGCGCGGCAGGCGGATCTCGAAACGCGTCAGCCCCTCGGCCGATTGCACCTGGATGCTTCCGCCATGCGCCCGGGCAATCTGCTGCGCAATGTAGAGCCCCAGGCCCAGGCCTTCGCTTTGGCCTGGCTGGCGCTCGCCGCCGCGGAAGGGCTTGAACAGATCGGGCAGCAGGCTGGAGGGGATGGTGCCGCCATTCTGGATCGCCAGCACCACCTCAGCAGGCTGGCTGCCATCCAAGGTCACACTGATGGGCGCATCGGCTGCGCCGTGCTTGAGCGCATTGCCCATGATATTGCTCACCACCTGGGCCAGGCGCTCGCCATCCCAGCGGCCCTGGGTATCGCCCTGGGCCTGGTAGTGCAGCACGCGCTCCACGCTGCAGTGGCGGGCGTCTTCCACGGCCGCTTCGCACAGGGGCGCCAGGTCCATCGCGGCCAGGCTCAGGCGCAGGCCGCCGGCCTGGCGGATGCGGGTGATGTCGAGCAAGTCCTCAACCATGCGTGCCATGCGCTGGCTAGTGCCCAGCACGCGTTCGGCCAGTTCCTGGTTTTTGCTGGCATCGGTCTGGCGTTTGAGCAGGCTGGCCGTCGCCTTGATGCTCTGCAGCGGGTTGCGCAGGTCGTGGCTCAGCACGGCCATGAACATCTCGTTCACGCGCAGCGCCTCGGTGCGCTCCTGCAGTTGCTGGGCCAGCTCCTGTTTGCGGCGGTGCAGCTCAAAAAAGATGTTCACCTTCGCGGTGAGCATGTCCGGGTCGATGGGTTTGTACAGAAAATCCACCGCGCCGCTCTCGTAGCCCTGGAACTGCCAGTTCTGCTCATGCGTGCCCGCTGTCATGAAGATCAGCGGAATATGGCGTGTGCGCTCGCTGCCCCGGATCAGCGCGGCCAGGTCAAAGCCGTTCATCTCGGGCATCTGTACATCGAGCAGGGCCAGCGCAATGTCGTTGTGCTGCAGCAGCAGCTCCAGCGCCTCACGCGCCGAGTGGGCCTTGAGGAACTGCACGCCGTCGCGCTGAAGCAGGGCCTCCAGGGCCACCAGGTTCTGCGGAATGTCGTCAACGATCAGGCATTTGATGCCGTCTATGGTCTTCATGAAGCTACAAGTCAAAAATCTAGGCCCGGCTGGTATGCATTGCATCGCTCAGCGGTGGGGCGGTTATTCTTTAATTATTCGATGTTGGATTTCTTTTGGTATATTTTTTCTACGGTCGCCACATCTTCAAAGGCAAATGCCTGGTTCGAGAATCGCAATGATTCCTTCATACCCAGACCCAGAAAACCGCGATGGCATAAGGACTGCTTGAACAGCTCAAATGCCCGGTTCTGCAGATCCGCATCAAAATAAATCAAAACATTGCGGCACGATATCAAATGCATTTCCGCAAAAACACTGTCGGTCGCCAGGCTGTGGTCGGCAAAAACCACGTTCCGGCGCAGTTCCTTGTCCAGCACAATATGGCCGTAATGCGCGGTGTAATAATCAGCCAGCGAGTGTTTGCCACCGGCTTTGAGATAATTCTCCGAGAACGACTCGGCGCGCTCGATCGCGAATATGCCTTGCTCGGCCACGCGCAGCGCCTGCGAGTTGATGTCGGTCGCATAGATCAGGCTGCGCTCCAGCAGGCCTTCCTCATGCAGCAGGATCGCCAGCGAGTACACCTCTTCCCCCGCGCTGCAGCCAGCCACCCAGATCTTGAGCGAGGGGTAGGTGCGCAACAGCGGCACCACCTCGCGGCGCAGCGCCGCAAAATACGCCGGGTCGCGAAACATATCGCTGACCTGCACCGTCAGATAACCCAAGAGCGCGGTGAACGCCGCCGGGTCATGCATGATCCGGTCCTGCAATTGCGACAGGGTTTTGCAGCCAAAGGCGGTAAGCGCCGCCTCCAGCCCGCGTTTGATCGAGCCCTGCGCGTATCCGCGAAAATCGTAGTGGTAACGGTAATAAATACCGTCGAGCAGCAGGCGCTGCTCAATCTCGGCAATCTCGGCCTTCTTGCGTAATGGCATGGGGCTTTATTTAGGCATCCAGACACGTACCAGGGACAGCAGTTTTTCCACGTCCAGGGGTTTGGCGATGTAATCGTTGGCACCGGCGGCCAGGCATTTTTCCTGGTCGTCCTTCATGGCCTTGGCGGTCAGCGCAATGATGGGCAGCCGCTTCAACGGTGCGCGGCCGCGAATCTCGCGCATGGCCGTGTAACCGTCCATCTCCGGCATCATGATGTCCATCAGCACCAGGTCCACGCCGTGGTCTTCGCGGTCCAGCACCTCCAGCGCTTCGCGGCCGTTGCGGGCAATCTCCACCGCAATGCCGGTGGGCTCCAGAATGCTGGTCAGCGCAAACACATTGCGCACATCGTCCTCCACCACCAGCACCTTGCGGCCTTCCAGCGCAGCCTCGCGGCTGCGCGCCTGGGCCAGCATCTGCTGGTGCTCGGGCGACAGGCGCGATTCCACCTGGTGCAGGAACAAGGTCACCTCGTCGAGCAGGCGCTCGGGCGAGCGGGCATCCTTGATGATGATCGAGTGCGAGAAGCGGCGCAGCTGCGTCTCCTCGTCGCGCGACAGCGCCCGGCCGGTGTAGACGATCACCGGCGGGAAGGACACGCCATCCTGCTCCGACATGCGCTCCAGCAGCGCAAAGCCGCTCATGTCCGGCAGGTTCAGGTCCATGATCATGCAGTCATAGGTGCCCTGGGCCAGGTACTCCAGCGCCTGGGTGGCCGTGGCGGCGCAGACCACATCCACATCGCTGTTGCCCAGCAGGCTGTGCACGCTGTCGCGCTGGCGCTCGTCGTCCTCCACCAGCAGCACGCGGTGCATGTTCTGGGTGAACTTGGCTTCCAGCCGCTGCAGGGCCTGGGCCAGTTCCTCGCGCTGCACCGGCTTCAAGGCATAGCCCAGCGCGCCGCGCACCAGCGCCTCCTGCGAGTAATCGGCCACCGACACAATGTGTACGGGGATATGGCGTGTGCTCGGGTTGCGCTTGAGCTGGTCCAGCACGCCCAGGCCCGAGAAATCGGGCAGGTTGATGTCCAGCACGATCGCGTTGGGCAAAAACTGCACGGCCGCTGCGATGCCATCGGCCGCATTGCGGGCCACCTGGCAACTGAAGTCCATCTCGCGCGCCAGCTCCTGCAGGATGTCGGCAAAGCGCGGGTCGTCCTCCACCACCAGCAGGTGGCGGCCCTGGATGATGGTGGGCAACTCCAGCTCAGTGGCTGCTGCGGTGGCGGCGGTGGCCAAGGCTGCGGCTTCGGTTGCCGTTGCGGTGGCCGCATCAGCCGTAGCCACAGCCGTGTTCGGCTGCATCGGTGCCATGGCGCGGGGCGCCGCTGCCGGTGCAATGGTCTTGACCGGCGATGTCAACGGTGCGGGCTGCACGGCGCGCAGTGCGTCAGCCGCCTTGGGCGCCATCGGCACCTCGGCCACCGGCGCAGCGGCCTGCACCAGCGGCATATGAAAGCTGAACACACTGCCCTGGCCGGGAGTGCTCTGCACCGTGATCTGGCCGCCCAGCAACTGCGCCAGATCGCGCGCAATCGACAGGCCCAGGCCCGTGCCGCCATACTTGCGGTGGGTGCTGCCATCGGCCTGCTGGAAGGCCTCAAAAATCAGCTGCTGCTGGTGCTCGGGGATGCCGATGCCCGTGTCATGCACCGCAAAGGTGAGGGTGCCTGGCTGGCTTTGCGACAGCTGCAGGTTCACGCTGCCCCGGTCGGTGAACTTGATCGCGTTGGACAGCAGGTTCTTCAGAATCTGGCCCAGGCGCTGGCCATCGGTCTGCGCATGCGCTGGCACACCAGGGGCGATATGGCAGGTCAGCGCCAGGCCCTTTTGCTGGGCCAGGGGGCGCAGCGGCTCAATCAGCGACTGCATCGCGGTGCTGAGGTTCACCGGCTCCAGCACCACGGTGGCCTGGCCCGCTTCAATCTTGGCCAGGTCCAGAATGTCGTTGATCAGCGCCAGCAAATCGTTGCCGGCTGCATAAATGGTTTGCGCGTACTTGACCTGCTCGCCCGTCAGATTGCCCGGCTTGTTGTCGCCCAGCAGCTTGGCCAGGATCAGGGTGGAGTTCAGCGGCGTGCGCAGCTCGTGGCTCATATTGGCCAGGAACTCGCTCTTGTACTGGCTGGCCACTTCCAGCTCGCGGGCCTTGTCGGTCAGCGCATCCTTGGCGCGCAGCAGCTGCTCGCGCTGGTGCTCCAGCTTTTGGGTCTGCTCTTCCAGGTACACATTGGTCTGCTCCAGCTCCTGCTGCTGCTGCTCCATCTGCGCCTGCGAGCGCTGCAGCGCCTGGCTTTGCTGCTCCAGCTCTTCATTGCTGGCACGCATCTCTTCTTGCTGCACCGTCAGCTCTTCGGCCTGCTGGCGGGTTTCTTCCAGCAGATTCTCCAGGCGCGAGCGATCCAGCGCAGAGCGCACGGCCACGGCCAGGATGGACGACGCGCCTTCGAGCAAATCCAGCTCGGGCTGGATCACCGGGCGGGCAAAGCCCAGCTCCAGCAGCGCATGCACCTTGCCGTTCTCCACCGCCGGGGCCAGCACCAGTTCCAGTGGTTGCGATTCGCCCATGCTCGATGTGATCTTCAGATGGCTTTGGTTCAGGCCCCCCACCTTCAGCAGCTTGCCATTGCGCAGCACCTGGCCGGCTAGGCCTTCGCCCGCCAGCAGGTGGGCCTGCAGTGCATCCTGGGGCAGCGCATAGCCGCCAAACAGCTGGTAGCGGTCGTCCATGCCATGGCGCGCATAGCCGGCACCTACGCGGGCGCCCAGGTAGGTGGCCAGAAAGTCGAGGGCGCGGGCGCCCACTTCTTCGAGGCGGTGGTCGCCTTGCAGGGTCTGGTTCAGGCCCGCCAGGCCATCGGCCACCCAGGCCTGGCGCGCCTTGGTGCGGAACTCGCGCATCGACACCGCCGCCGACGCCAGCACCAGCAGCAGCATCACCGCCGAGCCGCCCCAGGAGATATAGGTCGAGGTGGTGGCCGCCTGCTCCCAGGCGCGGCGGCGCAGATCCAGCTCATTGTTTTGCAGCAGGTACAGGTCGGCCACCTCGTTGTTGAGGTTGTCCATCACCTGCTTGCCTTTGTCGGTGCGCACCAGCGCCAGCGCCTCATCACCCCGGCCGGCCTGCTTGAGGTCGATGGTGGTCTCCAGCTCCGCCAGCTTCTGGTGGGCCAGCGCATCAATGGCCTGCACGCGCTCCTGCCGCAGCGGCGCATTGTCATTGCTGGCAGCCAGCCCGCGCAATTGGCCTTCCAGCGCATTCTGCGCGCGGCGGTAGGGGCCCAGGTAGGCCGGGTCGCCTGTCAGCAAAAAGCCGCGTTGCCCGGTTTCTGCATCCTTGAGGGTGGACGAAAACTCATTGAGCTGGCGCATAGCCGCTGTCATTCGGCCAATGCTGGTGACCGCGCGGGTGCGCACATCGGCTGAATAAACATTGACGATGGCAATAACCAGCGCAGCGATGGCTGCGGCTGCAAACCCCAGCAGCATGGGCAGCGGCAAGGGGAACAGGCTGCGGGGCTGCGACGAACGGGATTGGGGCATGGGGTGAGGGAGGGTGTAAGACGGGAACAGGCCAACAAAAGGCGCGGGAGAGGCGCGCAAATTGTACTTGTACCATTGTTTACAAAGATGTCAGTGAGCTCCTACAAACAAGCCCACGCTCCCGTGTCGTGGGAACGGCAAGTCGCCTAGGCGTAGCGCCCTGATAGCGCGAAAGCATGGCCCAGCCTTGCCAGGCTGCAACATGCCATGGACTGCCGGCGGAGCAGCCCAACAACGCCGTAGTTTGTGCGACCTCAAGTCCGGGGGACGATGGAGGAAAGGGCGCAAAAGTACCGTGGATGTACGAATGTAGCTTGTTGTGAGCGTAACCAAGTCCACAAAAAAGGGGCCCGCACAAGGCGGGCCCAAGGGTCGTCTTCCTAAGAAGCACTTTTCCTCCCTCCAGAGGAACCTCGATCATAAATTAAAATTATTACAAACTACCTGCAATAGCTATAAATAATGTAATTTTTTTGTAAGGTGGATCGGGTAGAGTGCTGCCCCCCACTGATGCAGACCCCTACAAAGGGCATCGCAAACGTTTGCGTATCAAGCGCTTAGCGTGGCCTATAGCGCATCGCACCCAATTGCAAACTGACTGTTGTAGATGCGCCATCCCGCAATGCAACAAAAGGTCTGCGCAGCACGCAGCTGCTGGCGGGCAGCTGCGGCCACGGCTTAGCCCGCCGGCCCGGCCCAGCAGCGGGGTGATGGCAACCCCAAAAAAACCGGCCGCCACTGGTAACGGTGGCGGCCGGTGCTGGTTATCCACTGCTCCGCAGCGGGCTGGCGTCAGGCCAATCGATTGTGGGGGAGGTGGATGCCGCTGCCTGGGGCTCAGGCCGATTTGCGGCTGCGGCGCAGGCCAGCAATGCCCATCAGGGACGAGAGCGACACCATCCCCATGGCACCCAGGCCAGGCACCGGCACAGCCTCTGCCAGGCGCACTGCCTCGCCGTCCTTGATGTCATCGAGCCCATGGGCCGTACCGTCCAGCTCTGCAGAGGTCTCCGCCGCCGGGGCTGCTGTCTCTGCTGCTGCGGCTGCATCGGCGGCAGATGCCGTCAGCGCTGTTGGCTTGGTGGCCGCCACGGTGCCGGTGCCGGGCGTGACGGTGCAGGCTGCTGCCAGAGGGTCGCCAGCGGTGCAAGCGGCTTGCTCATCGGCAGATGCTGCTTTGATGAGATTACGCGTTGATTGCAGGTACCAATTGCGGCCTACCTTCACAAGGTTGTAGCGGTAGGCGCCCACCTGTATGTAGCCCGGGCGGGGCAGGCTGAACTGGCCATTGGAATCGTGCGTGACCTGCACTACCAAGATGCCATTGCCAGTGGTTTGGGCACCTGCGCCGCCCAGATTGCGGATATTGAGGGTGGCGGTGCCGTTGGTGCTCTGACCGATTACCAATTTTTGCGTGGGAGACGCATTGCCACCCAGTGCAGCGTTTAGATGAATCGTGCCACCGTACCCATTCAGGTCATACTTTGTGCTTAGCGTAGTGCTGGTGTCCCTCGTCCCTAGAATGACGTTCCCGCCATTGGTTAGCATGTTGAGAAGAAAGCTATTGCCGTTGGCATCCAGCGTACCGGCCTGGCGGACGAGGTAGGTAGCCTCAGGCAGGGCGGTGGCCGACCCCGCACGCAGCACACCGGCTCGGACCATCACATGCCCGCTGAACACATTATCCCCGGTCAAAACCGTGGTTCCGCCTCCAAACACATTCATCAGACCTGGGCCAGAAATAGACGGGGTAAATTGGTAGTTTCCGGAAGTATTGGTGTGCTTGAAGTTGATGGTATTTATACTCATATCTCCGAACACTACTTTGGGAGTTCTCAGTATGCCTGGCTCTGTGGTGCCTTCAATATTGAGTGTGCCGCTGCCGTTCATGGACGTGCTATAGCCCTTAGCTAGAGTAAGAGTACGGGCAACCTCCACCGCACTGCCTTCTCCAATAGTGAGTTCACCTCGGGTATTTTTTAGGGGACGTCCTATGTCCAGACTGCCACTGACAACCCACTTGGAGCCAGCTCCGCTCAGTGATACATCACCCCAGCCCAAATAAGACTCGTAGCCACAGCTCAATAAACCACCGTTGGTAATCTTGACCGATGTAGTTCCAAGTATGCCCAGCCAGCAAAAATCCTTTGCGGTGAAGGACGAATTGGCACCGTCAATCTCAATGTTGGCAGTAGCGGAGCTGTGCAGAGAGGTGTAGATATCGCTGGTGGTAGATACTGTTCCTCCGTTAAGAACTCTTAAGGTAGAGGGTCCTCGCCCGCCAATCCAGAAATCGTGATTGTGTTCAATGGGAACTATCCAGGAAGATCCTGGTCCGGACACCGTCACCATTGCTCCTCCGTCATCGCTGGTTCCTATAGAGCCACCGGCTGAGAAGATTTTTCCGCCATTGAAAATATTAAGGTTCGCTACTCCCGCTCCGCCCACGCCCAAGCTGAGGGTGTGCCATTCGGCTCCACCGGATACATTGACCGTCCCTGCACTGCCTACTGTTGAACCAATGTTGGCGCGGCCCCGCTGGTTAAAAACGGCGCCCGAGGTCATGTCCAATGTGCCTTCATTGAATTGTCCGACGCTGACATGCCCCCTAAACTCCTCCCGACCACCAAAATCCCCGGTAGGCGTTGTATCACCGCTAAAGCTAATCTGCGCATGCGCCCCACCAACCACTAGGCAGCAAGCAAGAAAAATTTGGCTTCTCAGTAAATTGTGTTTTTTAATCATGGTTTATATGTAGTGTTGTAAAAAGCTATCGACAAGACGGAATTCGCCATAGGTGTGCCAGGCGCTCAACTTGTCTTACTGTTAAATAAATAGTGTTATAGATTCATAAGATGCATTCCATTCGGTGCCCGTCTTTGACGCGGACCCCGCCCTCTCGCCTACAAGTATTTGCTTGTCATCTTAGAAATTAATTTTTTCCAATAAGATTAAAGAAATATCCGTGCCTGCATTCGTTCTTGTATGCAAGACGCGAATGGAGCGAAGGTTAACAGTTCTTATTGATTGAATTAATAAATTTTACTAATTCAATAGGCTAATGATCAGAGCGGAAACATGCCGGTCTGTTGCTAATAAAAACCACGAATAGAATAATTCAGTATTGATAAATTGATGTTCATCAATTGGTTTTGCTTAGCGCATGCATTGGCGCGCTATAGAGCGAATTTTTTTAAATCGATGGGTTGGTGCGGAACAAAATTTGCTACATCTGCGGCCGAGGATGTTTTTCTAGCGCGTGGGGAGTGCTGCGAATTACTTACAACTATGCAAAAGGCTGTAACCGTGTCAACCTGCTGCATTTGGCATGGCTGCAACAGGCAGGGGGTTGGGTGGGTAGAAGGGGTGGTGAATGGGCAATGCATAAAGGTTGGTGCTGGAGCGCAGACACACCCTCACCCTAGCCCTCTCCCGCAAGCGGGAGAGGGTATAAAACCGACTCCCTTTCGCCAAAACTCCCTCTCCCTCTCCCGCTTGCGGGAGAGGGAAAAAAGCTGGCTCCCTCACCCTGGCCCTCTCCCGCAAGCGGGAGAGGGTATAAAGCCGGCCGCCATTTTCCAAAACTCCCGCTCGCGGGAGAGGGCAGGGGTGAGGGTGGACATCCCCAAAACTCCCTCTCCTGCTTGCTTGGAGCGCGGACACTCCCTCACCCTAGCCCTCTCCCGCAAGCGGGAGAGGGTATAAAGCCGGCCGCCATTTTCCAAAACTCCCTCTCCCGCTTGCGGGAGAGGGCGGGGGTGAGGGCGTAGATCCAGGCGCAATGCGCTCATAAAAAAGCCGATAAACGCCCAGCCAACACAGCCAAGCGTTCCAACACCAGGCAAAAGAAAAGCCCCGTATCAAACGGGGCTCCAAAGCGGGCTATAGAGGCTGGCTATAAATCAGCCATCAACAGCGCTAGGTTTAGGGTTTGCGTCAGCAGTCGTCGCGATTAAACCGGCTTGTGATCCTTGCGCACGCGGCGCAGGCCCAGCAAGCTGAGGATCGACGCCATCGACATCAGACCTACAGCACCCATGGTGGGCACCTTGTGTGGGGCGGTGCCGCCGCCGTTCTCGCCTGGGTTTTCACCACCGGGGTTCTCACCACCTGGGTTTTCAGGGTTCTCACCGCCGCCGTTGTCGGTCTTGTCCTTGTCTTTGATCAGCACCTGGGCCGCAGGGCCGGCCACGGTATAAGCGTCTGCAACGGTGGGCGGGGCTACGGCCAGTTCGGCGGTTACATCGCCATCGTCGGCAGTGTTGTTGGCCACGGCGGTGATGGTGCAAGTGCCTGTGCTGGTGTTGGCTGCTATCAGCATGGGGGAGGTGCAGGTGGTGGTGTAGCGCGGGTTGGCAGCGGGCACGGCCAGGTTGATGCTCAGGTCGGCGGCGGGTGCCAGATTGAGCGATACCGTGCAGGTGGCGACCTGGTTGTCTGCATCGCTCAGCTCGGCTGGGCTGCAGACCACGCTGGCGGTGGGCGAGCTCTCGGCACGCGCCTCGCTCACCAGGTACCAGTTGTTGCCGGTCTTGACCAGGTCGTAGCGGAAGGTGCCTGCCTGCACATAGCCAGGGGCGGGCAGTGCAAACGTGCCGTTGGATGCACCATTGACCTGCACCACCAGAATGCCTTCACCGGTGGTAGCCGCACCGCTGCCGCCCAGGTTGCTGATGTTCAAGATGGTGTTGCCGCTGGTGTCGCCGTTGACGACCAGTTTTTCTGTGGCCGAGCTGCTGTCGCCCAGCGCAGTGTTCAGCTCGATGCTGCCGCCCTCGCTGCTGTAGTTGCCTGCCACGGTGAGCGAACCACTGGTGCCACCGGCTGCCATGGTGACGGTACCGGCATTGCGCAGCGAGCCAACGGTGGGGGCGAAGGTGGCGGTATCCATCTTGGCGCCGCTGGCCACGACATAGTCAGACGCGGGGCTGAAGCCGGTGGTGGCACCTGCGCGCAGGGTGCCCGCCGCAATGCTGGTGGTGCCGCTGTAGCTGTTGTTGCCGGCCAAGGTGGTGGTGCCGCCGTTGCGCACATTCACTGTGCCGGGGCCGCTCATGGAGGTGGCCAATTGGTAGCTGCCAGAGGCATCGCTGTGGTTCAGGTTGATCACACCGCCCTTGTTGCTGCCAAATGCCAGCTCTGGTGCGGTCACCAGGCCGGGGGGGCTAGCGCCTTCGATATTGAGCGTGGCGCTGCTGACGATGGTGTCATCCGCAGCGTTGGGCAGGTTCAGCGTGCCGCCCACCTCTAAAGCAGTACCTTCGCCAATATTGAGGATGGAATGCACATCGGTGCTGAGGGCCGTAAACAGATCCTGGCCGATCACCCATTTGGAGCCTGCGCCTGTCAGGCTTACGCTGCCAAATACCAGCGATCCATAAGTGGCACAGCGCATCTGCCCGCCATTGCTGATGCGCACTGTCGTGGCATCCGATCCGCCAAAACCGCATCGATCGTCGGTTTGCAGCACGGAGTTGGCACCATCGACCTCAACCAATGCGACAGAGTTGGGGGCGTTTGAGCTGGTGATTTGTTTGTTGCTGGAGACCGTCGCACCATTGCGTACCCGCAAGGTGCCGGGCGCTTGCCCCTGGCCAATGACCAGGCCTGAAGAAAAGGGATCGGTAATCACCCAGGAGGAGCCTGGCCCATCGACCGTGGCGCTGCCGTTGCCACCCAGGTTTCCACCCACAATAGCGCGGCCGGAGGTGAGCTTGCCGCCATTGAGAATCTCCAGCGTACCCGTGGCGGTATTGCCTATATCCACATTGCCTGCGCTGTAGCTGGCGCCCAGATCGCCGCCGGGAGAGGTATTGCCACTAAAAACAATGCTTTGCGCCTGCGCTGCGCCAGCCAACAAACAGCAGGCAGCCAGGGCAAGGGTCGTCTGAGGGAGGAAAGGCTTTGTCATATTGATGAAGGTTTTTTAAGTTGCAAAAAGCTATCCATTGCGAGGCTTAAAGCCTTCTGTGCAGTGGTAGCGCGGCTCATCTGGAGGGAGGGATGAGAGGCCGCTAGGGAAAAGGAACGTAGTAGGGCAACAAAAAGGGGCGGTAAAAGCCGCCCCTCGGTGTTAAGCCGTTTTGGCGCTGCTGCGCGACTGGCGCGTGCGGCGCAGGCCCAGCCAACCCATGATGGAAGCCATCATGGCAAGACTTACCGCACCCATCGTGGGCACCTTGTGCGGGGCGGTGCCGCCGCCGTTCTCGCCTGGGTTTTCACCACCGGGGTTCTCACCACCTGGGTTTTCAGGGTTCTCACCGCCGCCGTTGTCGGTCTGGTCCTTGTCCTTGATGACCACTTGCGCAGCAGGGCCAGCAACGGTGTAGGCGTCTGCAACGGTAGGGGGCAACACAGCGAGCAGGGCGGTCACATCGCCATCGCCTGGGGTGTTGTTGGCCACCGATGTGATCGTGCAAGAGGCCTCAGTGGCGTTGGCAGGGATCAGCAGTGGCGACGTGCAGGTGGTGGTGTAGCGCGGGTTGGCGCCGGGCACATTGAGGTTGATGCTCAGGTCGGTGGTCGATGCCGCGCTCAGCGACACCTTGCAGGTCGCAGTCTCGGCCACTGCATCGCTCAGCTCGGCAGGGCTACAGACAACGGTGACGCCGGGGCCCGATGCCTCTGCACGCGATTCGCTCACCAGGTACCAGTTGTTGCCGGTCTTGACCAGGTCGTAGCGGAAGGTGCCCGCTTCGAGGTAACCCGGCGCTGGCAGGCTGAAGGTGCCGTTGGATGCACCATCGACCTGCACCACCAGAATGCCTTCACCCGTGGTAGGCGCACCGGTGCCGCCCAGGTTGCTGATGTTGAGGATGGTGTTGCCACTGGTGGCGCCATTGACGACCAGCTTTTCTGTGGCCGAGCTGCTGTCGCCCAAGATGGTGTTCAGCGCAATGCTGCCGCCGTTGCCGCTGTAGTTGCCGGCCACCGTCAACACGCTGGTGGTGCCGCCCGAGAGCATCGTCACCGTGCCCGCATTGGCCAAGGTTTTGACGGTGGGGCTGTAGGTGTTGATATCGAGCGTGCCGCCGCCCGCCACCACAAAGTCAGAGGCAGGGCTCAATGCGGTGGCAGCGCCTGCGCGCAAGATACCCGCATTGACATTGGTATTGCCCGCATAGCTATTGGCGCCGGTGAGCAGCGTGGTGCCGGAGTTGCTGGAGTTGACCGTGCCAGAGCCGGACAGGGGAATGCCAAACTGGTAATCGCCAGAGGCATCGGTATGGTTGAAGTTCACCACGCCCTGACCGTTGACCCCAAATTCAAAAGTGCCTGCAGTCAGCACCCCCGGGATGCTGCTGCCTTCGATATTGATCGTGCCGGTGCTGTTGGCCGACGCGCTGCTGGCGTTGGGCAGGCGGAGGTTGGTGGCGACGGATACCGCGCTGCCCTCGCCGATGGTCAGTACGGCGTTGCTGGCGGCTTCGTTATTACCCACATCGAGGCTGTCACCGAGAATCCACATGGAGTCAGCGCCATTCAAGGACACCGTTCCGAATCCCAGATAGCTGCTTTGATAACACTCCACTTGGCCACCGTTGGTGATCTGTACGGACGCCACATCTTTGACGCCAAAAGAGCAGTTGTACACCGCCAACATGTTCGATTTTGGGCCGTCCACCAGCACCGTGGCGGCAGAGCCCGTAGTGGCTGCCAAATTAAAGCTGGCCGAGGTGGCAACACCCCCGCCGTTCAGAACACGCAGTGTTCCTGAGCCGCCATTGCTGCCAATGGTCATGTCGTTTTGGTAAAGAGGCGGGATGTTCCAGCTGCCGCCGTCCACCGTGACGGTAGCCGTGCCGCCTGGGTTTTGACCAATGATCGCAACTGAAGAAGCGATGGTCGAATTATTGAGGTTGACGATGCCTGTGCCAAATTGGCCCACCGTGATGTCACGGGTCTCCCAGTTGGAGCTGTTGGTCATTGTCACGGTCCCCGTGCTTCCAGCATTTGCGCCGACGATTGTCACCCCGGTGTTACCGAACTGCGTAAAGCCATCCACAGCCAGTGCCCCGGCCCCCGAGTTGCCAATCGTGATATCTGTGGTGTTGTAGTTGGGCCCCATGCTGCCCACCGGCGTGGAATCACCACTGAAGGTGATGTTTTGCGCCTGGACCATGCCGGTGGCGCAGGCCAGCAGGCAGGCGGCGAACAGCGCGTTTTTTCTGTGAGGGAGGTATTGGGTTTTCATAACTATTTGTGGTTTGTATGTTGTGAAAAGCTATCCATGTAGAGGCTTATGCCTTCTGTGCCATGGGTTGCGAGGTTCTTCTGGAGGGAGGATTAAGAGGGTGAAGCCTGTTTAGCGCCGTGGACGGCGCAGCGCAGACCCCGCATCGGCACTGGCTTGCGGGCCAGCCGTTGCAGAAAGCGGCGATGCCCAAGTGCTGGTGCCTTGGCACTGCACGCTGGCTGCATACCGGCGGTGAGGGAGGAATGGTGTTTTCATGATGTTTCCTGGTTGGGGGCGAGAGGCCAGCATTTCTGCGGACCACTCGCTGTCATGTAAAGCAATGTGGTGTATAGATTAGGGCAATTACCTATATGTGATTGATAACAAACGTGTATCTGGGCGCCAATGTTGCAATGTGGTGGCTATCACCGGGATTAAGAACTCCAATGCACCTCTGGAAATGACTGCCTTTGCGTTAAGCGAAGCGACTGCTTTCTCTCTCATCCGCACCGTTATTGAGAATGATTGCGATATATCAAGTTTTTCTCATCCCGATAACCAGCGCATAAAGCTTGGCCGCCATCGCTTGTGCCAACGCAAGGTGCTATGCACTCAAGCCATGTATGCAAGCAATGGCAAACCGCGTATAGGCTATCACGATGAATTGTTATTATCTATAACAGCGATATTTTTGATAGGTTATTGTTTTTAGTCAGTGGTGCTGCATGGGCCTGGCTATAGGCTGGCAAGATGGGCTGATATATGTCGTTGTCAGGCCAGGTACAGACCATGCATCCTTCCCCCGCCGGGGCCTGGCGGCATCGTCTGGCCAATGGCTGACGGACGTGATGAGGCCATCAAGACAATCGATGTAATTGACGGGCCCGCTTGCTGGCTGCGGCCATGCGGATGCAAATGGCGGTAACAGCGGGCGACAAGGCGCGGCGGCTGGAGTAAGGGGCGCCGTGGCAAAAATGCAGCATGTTGCATGCCGCATGCGGCCGCGCTGCCTGGCGCGGCACTGCTGGCACACGCGCGCCGCTGGGCACTTGGCGGCGGGTGCCGGAGGGCGGAGCCTGCGCGGGCATCCGCCGACCGCGAGCCGGGGGGCCAGCAGCGGTGGCTATGCCGCTGCTGCCCCTGCTTGGCGGCTAAAGCGCCCCCTGGCAGCGCGAGGGGGCTTGGCGCTGCGGCGCCTTAGGCCGCTTTGCGCGAGCGGCGCAGGCCCAGCAGACCCATTACCGAGACGAGCGAGACAAGGCCCACGGTTCCCAGGGTGGGGACGGGCGTGGCCGTGCCAGGGGGCACAACGGCATTGCTTCTGATGGTAATTTGTGCGGCAGGGCCTTCGACCGTATAGGCATCGGGCGTGGTGGGCGGGGCAATGGCAATGTCTGCAATCACATCGGGGGCGTTAGGCGTTGTGTTGGCCACTGCGGTGATCGTGCAAGTGGCTTGCGTAGCATTGGCAGGGATCACCAGCGGCGATGTGCAGGTGGTTGTAAAGCCCGGGTTGGTGGCAGGCAGGGTCAGGTTGATGGGGGTGTCGGTGGTAGAGGGGGCGCTGAGGGTCACGGTGCAGGTGGCGACTTGACCGGCAGTGGCCAGTAGCTCGGTGGGGGTGCAGACCAGGGTGGCGGTGGGGGGGACTGGTTCTGCAAATGGTACGACCGTCATACTGAAAGCGAGGGTTCCATTGTTTTGATCCCAGCCCTGCGCATTGCTAAATTGTCCGATATTGCCATTCAGCACAGCACTAAAACCACCCCCATAGGTGAATGCGTTTTCAGTAAGGTCATCGTTGGTGATGCCTGTCGGCGCACTGGAATTGGACATGATCAACGCATATTTCTGCCCTGCTTGCAGCGTTGTAGTCGCGATGGCTCCAAGGTCAGCGGCGCTGTAGGTATGGACGGTGGTTGAAACGGCGGATCCCCCGCCAATCATATTGAGCGTGGTAGATGCCAGCGCCGCACCTGTGGGGAAGTTGGAGGGGTCTTCCAAACGATAAAGGCTTAGAGTGGCAGTAGTGGGTATTGCATCCAGGTCCAAACCAAAAGAAAGCTCAACAATGCGCGTGGGCTCCGCGCCGGTTTGAAATGCTGGGCCACGTTTGGCTTCGTCAAAGACCGTATAGGAGGCTGGACCGTCAATAGGCAAGCTGTTCATTACCACTACAGGCGTTGGTGCAGGCTGCGCCGACACCCAAGGCGCCCAGGAAGCAGCACAAGCCAATAAACCGATGACGGCATAACGGCGCAAGGCGTTGAAGGTTGTTGCGGGCATATTTCTCTCCATCTATTCAATTAAATCTATGGGCGTGCATTGGTTCATGCGCGCTTCTATGGCGTAGCTACAGCCTTGCCCACGAGGCAATATTTGCTGTAGATCAACAATAATCGTTAATTAATAATTCATGTCATTTATAAAAGCCAGATGTTGGAGATATGGGATTATTCAATTTCATAGTTTTTGGCGATTTGAGGGAGGGTTTGGGGTAATGGCTTGCTATTGATAAATGAGTGCAAGAGCTATAGCGGTAATGGCAAATGCCAGTAGCGAGGGGGATTGGATTCGCCAGCCAGATGCGCAAGCGCGCTTAAAAAGGTGGGGTGGGTATTGTGTTTCTGTATGTTTCTAGAGTGATGGGATAGCTATCCAACCTGTGGGTGGTGCCGTGTGCAGTCGCGCAGGTTTGGGCAGGCCAAAGCCAATCTTTGGGTGTCAATTAATAGAAAAAATGTATCTAAAACATAATCTGATGTGTAAGTTGCTATCTGGCGCTAAAAGGCTTATCAGGCCTGGCATTTGGCGAGCAGGGTGGTGAGTGCAAAGGTGCCGTGCATCTATGTGCTTGCCAATGCTTGGAAAAGTGCGCATGGTCTGGTGAGGCTGAGACAGTGGAGACGACGTTGATGGCAGCCTTGGGGGCAGATCTGCATCCGTTGTACGCAAAACCTGTATACACATGGATCACTGACGCATAGGCTATCACTATCGATTGTTAATTTCTATGAAAACATCTTGGGCTGCATGGAATTGACCAATATCAATCCCTGCGCGGGATGTGCCTATAGGCGGGGGCAATGGGCTAACGCCCACGCTTGTCCAATGTCCGCAGCGGCTGCTGGTGGTTTGGTTGCGCAGGTAGCTATCTGGGGAGCGCCCGCCTGAGGTGGCTAGCGGCGGCCTTTGGGCGGCCAGGCCTGCAGCCTGCCCACGCGCGGGGGTGGCGCAGCAGCTATGCAATCGCCTGTAACAGCAACTGACAAGTAGTGGCGTATGGCGTATTTACGAGCGCTGCCCAGCTGCGGCCAGCGCATGGCAAGAGGCCAGGCGGCTTGGTGGCAAGCGCGGGCCTGAGGCCGTGGTTGCTTGGTGAGCCGGGGGCGCACAGGCTGCAGGCCGCTTAGCGCTGTGCGAAGAGCACATGCCAGGGGTGCTGTGCACGCCTTGCCTGGCAGGTGCGGCGGCATGCTGCGCCACCTGGGGTGGTGGGGGAGGGGCGCGGCAGCTGCTGGTGCCGCTTGAGCCCGGGCAGCTGACACCAGGCGGCAGGCTGCTGCCTTCTCAAGGCTGGGTGGCTGGGCTGCACTGCCAGTTGCCGCCCATCAACTGGCAGCGGATGCCTTTAGGCCCTTCCAGGCGCTGCGGACCAGAGCGGGTGAGGAAGTTGCCTTGGTTGTCATTGCAGCCGCTGGCGTTGCAGCTGATGACGAATACCGGTTGGGGTGTGCCCGGCGTTTGGGCTGCGGCGGGCTCAAAGGGTTGGGGGCGGGGCTCGTCTTTGTCGCTGCCGCTGTCGTGCTCGGTGTGGCCCTGGTTGCTGCCGCTTTGCTTGTCGCGCGCTGTGTTGCTGCTGCTTGTGCTCGTGCTGTTTTCGGTCGTGCTGGTGCTGGTGCTGGTATGGGAGCCGGCCCCGGTCCCGGTGTCGCTGCGCTGGCGGTCGCTGCGCTCGGCCGGCTGGGTCTTGCCGGCCTGTTGCCCGCTGGCGGCTGCGGCCGATGGGGCCGCGTGTAGCGCCAGGCCTACCAGCATGGCTGCCAAGATGATCGAACCACGCATTCTCACTCTTCCTCTGCTTGGGGCGGTTGCTGCCCTGGCTGACGACAGCCCCTCCAAACGGGGGCTGTCATGCTTTCTGTACTTTGTCTGACGCGCGCGCGCCAGGCCGATGGCTACATTCACAGCTATGAACCCACCAGACCTCAAACCTACCAAGCCCACCAATTCCCACACCCCCGCTGGGCGATTCGCCAACAAGCGTTTTGCCATCATCGGTGGGATTGTGCTGGTGTTTTTATTGATCGCGATCTTTGTGCCGCACTGATAGCGCAGCCGCGTTGCAGTGGCGTACAGCGGGCAGCCCTTGGGCTGCCCGTGCTGTTGTGTGGGGTTAAATGCTGGGCAGCGGGGCGCTGCTGATTTGGTAAATCTGCCCGTCATACGAGCCGGCCAAAAACTGCGCGGCAGCGGCGTCAAAGCACAGAGACGATATGCCTGAGGCGGTGGGGCGTTCGCAGGGCAGCCAGTGCTGGTGATGCGTGTCGTAGATGGCTACGCAGCCGCCGTAGGAGCCTGATGCGATAAAGCGGCCGTCTGTGGATGCGGCCACACACTTGATGGAGTGGCTGTGGGGCGTTGGCACGGTAGTGACCGAGAAATCCTCCCAGATGCGAAGCTGCCTGTCGCGGCTGATGCTGATGAAACGGTCGCCCGGCAATGCCGCGCAGCCGTTGGCGATGCGGCCATGGGCCTGTTTTTTTCTGGCTTTTTCGCGCAGATCCTGGATGGAGAACCAGGCGGCACTGGTGTCGGCACACACCGAGAAGATGAGGCTGTTGGATGCGGCGACGGCCTTGACGGCGTTCTCATGCAGTTGGAGGGTGCCCACCAGCGCCGTGGCGCCTTCTTTGGAGACGGCAAACACCAGGCCTTCACCGGTGTAGGTGCCTATGAGCACATGCGCTACGCCATGGCGCATGAAGGCCGTGCCGCAGTTCAGAGGCGATTTGTGCTGGTAGATGCCTTGCCCCGTGCGTGCATTGAACAGCTCCCCCGTTTGGCCGCCGGTAAATACCTGGCCGCCCGCTGCGGTGAGAAAGTTGCACAGACTGCCTGTCTCGCTGCTGGCCCGGCCGTTGATGCGCAGGGTTCCGGCGTCGCCGATGGTCATGCGCCCAGCGGGGTGCGCGATGACGGCGTTGACCCCTTGCGTGGGATCGACCTGGCGCAGATCCCACTGGCCGCTGGCGATATCAAAACTGGCGTATGACGAGCCGAAGGTGGCGAAGACCAAGGTGTTGCTGTCCAGAAAGGCACAGGACCTGGGCCATATCTGCGCAGGTATGGCCGATTGCGCGATCAGGTCGATGCGGCCTGCGCTGCATTGCCATATCTTCAAGAACCTGTCGTAGCTCAGGCTGACCAGCAGTTGATCGCTGTCTTGGTAGATGAGCCGCTTGATGCCGGAATCGTGGGCTGGCATTCTTTCGGTGCCCGATGCGCTCAGCGTGATGATCTGGCCTACGTCGTTGCCGGCGTAGATGCGCCCGTCCTGGGCGATGGCGATGGTGTCTGTCTCGATACCGCCCAGATCGATGTCGCTGACCAGCGTTTGCGTGTGCAGCGACCAGTGTTTGAGTGTGCCGTCGTCGCTCGATGAAATCAGCCCGTCGCCAGCGGTGTTCCAGGCGATGGAAATCACATCTGCGGTATGGCCCTGGAAGCGGCAGATCAGCCGGCCTTCGAAATTGAATACCCGCACCTGGTGGTCGCGAGATGCGGTGGCAATCAGCGACTGACTGGGATGAAAAATGGCCATCTCGACATCGTCGCCATGGTCGGACATGACCGCCAGCAGCTTCATGCTGGGTACGGACCAGAGGCGGGCGCTGGTGTCGCTGGATGCGCTGACCAGGTATTGCCCGTCGGGGCTGAATTCGAGCTGGTTGGCCAGGTGGTCGTGCCAAACGCGTGCAAGCGCTATTTTGTTTGCGGCATCCCACAGGATGATCTGGTTGTCATACCCTGCCGTTGCAATAAACCGACCGTCATATGCTGCAACGCCGCTGATGGGAGATTGGTGGGCAATCATGGGGTGTCCTTGTAATAGCTGGGTAAATCAATGGTGTGTGATGTGACCTTGACCTTGGATGACAGGTAGAGGCTGTTTTCGGTATTGCAGAAAACACCGGTGGGTATGCGCGCCGCGATGCCGATGCCCGCAGCCAATAATTGGCTGGCCTTGTCGGGGTTGTTGCTCAACAGGCGGATGGTGGGAATATCGAGCGCCTTGAGCATGTCGGCTGCCACCTGGTAACTGCGCTCATCGTCCTTGTGGCCCAGCGCGCGGTTGGCGGCATAGGTGTCGAGGCCCTGCTCCTGCAGGCAGTAGGCCTCCAGCTTGCGGTACAGGCCTATGCCCCGACCTTCCTGGCGCAGGTAGAGCAGCAGCCCGCCTTCCTGGTGCAGACGGTGCACGGCCTCATGGAGCTGCGGGCCGCAATCACAGCGTGCCGAGCCCAGTACATCGCCGGTCACGCACTCAGAATGCAGGCGAACCAAAGGTGCATTTCGCGTCAACCGCTCAAACTGCAGTGCAAAGTGTTCGCCGTTGTCGCTCAAATGCCAGAAGCTGATTATTTTGGCCAATGCCGTGCCGCCGTTGTTCAACAAAATGGGCAAGCGCGCGATATTGCGAACCGTTGCCATAGGCGGCTGAGCGGGGGTGTTAGGTGGGCTATCCTCTAATCCGTATAAACTCATAATAACCTTCTTTCTTTAAAAAATGGATGCGCATATAAAACGGTAGGGAAGTCAAAGAAACTCCAAGATAGCACCCATTGATTAACTAGGCTATGCTTAAATTATTTCTGTGGGTGCTATTGATGTGTAATCGCATCGATTTTTATTTATAGATTTAAATGAATAACAATGGCTTGGTTACTTAGTGGAGGGATGGATTAATCAGGATTATTGTTTATGCCGTCGCTCTGCGCGGCTGGCCTGTATAAAGCGCAGCTGCACTGAGCAGCGCAGGCTGGCGAAGAGCGGCAAGGGACGGGTGGCTAGAGGGGCAAATAGCGGGACGAATAGGAGGGCGAATAGCAGGGCGAATAGCGGAGCCAAGAAGGCTGGGCGCGGTGCTGGGACATGCCCGGAGATACCCCCTTGGGCTGCACATGCCCCTGCGTGCAGCAGCAGCGCCAACGCAGCCCCAAGTGCAGCAAAGCGCGCGCTACGGCTGGCCTGCCAGTGCATCGCAGAACGCTGTTTACCCGTCCTTCAAACCCGGTGCGGCCCGTCCTACGGCTATCGGACGGCGATGACTACCTGCTACGCAAAGGCAGCTGTTTAGCATTGATTCCAAGGCCGACACATCGCGGAACTGCTTTATCCAGCACCCCCAGCCGGCCCCTTTTGTAATCACACTTTCCAACACAGGAGAACGATATGAACACCGTCAACACTGCATCGAGCGTGATCTCTTCGGACAAGGTGCAAGGCACCAAGGTTTACAACCCCAATGGCGACAAGCTGGGCTCGGTGGAAAGCCTGCTGCTGGACAAGCTGACCGGCAAGGTCCGCTACGCCGTGATGGAGTTCGGCGGCTTTCTGGGCATGGGTACGGACGTGTACCCGCTGCCATGGGAAACGCTGAAGTACGACACCGGCCTGGGCGGCTATGTCGTGTCCCTCACCAAGGAACAGCTGGAAGGCGCACCCCGTTATGCGCGTGAAACCACGCAGGAATATGACGATGCCTACGGCCGCAAGGTGAACGAATACTACGGCGTGCCTTGGATCTAAGACACAGGGCGACCAGCCCTTGACCGGGTAGAGCCATTGCCTGGAGCCCGGTAGCCGAAAGCCCGCTGTTTTCTTGACAGCGGGCTTTTTTGTGGGCGTTCAACGGCGTGGTGTGCCCTGCAACGTGGCATACACGCCTGCTCCAGGCTTAGCCTTAGCGACTGCGGTGCTTGCGGCAGCGAACCAACCCCATGATGCCGATCAGCACCCCCATCAACGCCAGCCCCAGTGGGCCTACCGTGGGTATCGCAGGCCGGTTGGTGGGGGGGCGTGTTGTGTCTGCATCCATGATGACCACCTGTGCAGGGGCTCCTGCCGCTACATAGGCATCTGGCACCGTTGGGGGTGCCACCGAAAGTTGTGCCGTCACATTGCCATCATTGGGGGTGGTGTTGGGCACAGCAGTGATGGTGCAAGTGGCGCTGCTGGAATTGGCGGCCACTACCAATGGTGTCGTACAGGTGCTGGTATAGCGCGGGCTATCGGTGGGCAGGTTCAGGTTGATCGGTAGATCCGTCTCCTGGGCAGCGGCTAGCGTTACGGTGCAAGTGGCCACCTGGTTGTCTGCGTCGCTCAGCTGCGTCGGTGTGCAGGCTATGCTGACTTCTGGGGTTGATACTCCATCTCGCGTCCTGGTTTGCAGGTACCAGTGGTTGCCTACCTGGGTCAGAAAGTAGCGGAATTCACCCACTTCCAAATACCCAGGTTCGAGAAGGCTGAAGACGCCGTTGGATGCACCTGCCACTTCGACCACCAAGATGCCATTGCCTGTGGTGGGAGCGCCAAGGCCACCCAGGTTGTTGATGTGCAGGGTCGTTGTGCCGCTGGTATCGCCGTTGACGACCAACTTTTGCGAGGCTGAGTCATCAGCACCCAACACTGTATTCATCGCAAGGGCGCCGCCATTGCTGGTGTAGTTGCCTGCCACCGTTAATACGTTGCTGGTACCGCCGGACTGCATGGTCACAAAACCTGTGACGCTCAGGCTGCCCGTGGTAGGGTTGAAGGTGTCCGTATCCAAGGTGCCGTTGTTGTCCACCGTAAAGTCAGAGTTACGGCTAAAGCTGTTGTCGTGACCAGCGCGTAGCGTCCCAGACTTGACGTTGGTGCTACCTTCGTAGTCGTACTCTCTGGCAAACGTGGTAGTGCCATTAAATATATTGACCGTACCGCGGCCAATAATGGTCTGTGAAAACCTGTAACCCCCTGTTGTAAAGTTTTGGGCGATGTTAAGAACACCCAAACCATTCTCGCCAAAAAAAATATCGGCCTGCAGGTTGCCGGGAATAATGTTCCCCCCGATAGTGAGCTCCCCTCTGCTGGAGGAACTGGTATCGCCTGAAACCAAGGGCAGGTGAATACCCCCGTCAACCACCAGACTGCTGCCTTCATCAACCGACAAGACGGCATCACTGTGGGGCGCGGAGGTTCCGATGGCCAAGCTATTGTTTGCCACGTGCAGTCTGGAGCCGCTTCCATCCATCAATACAAGCCCGAATCCCATTTGCGTGGCCTGACACTGAAGGCTGCCACCGTTGGTGATTTCCATGAGGGATTCGCCAGTCATGCCCAGATTGCACTCGTTGGTGACGTTAATGGATGAACCTGGGCCGTCGATCCGAATCAGTGCTTTGGACCCCGGGGTGCCGGTAGCCGTATGCAGGCTATTGCGGGCAAGCAGTTGGGCGCCATTGAGTACTCTCAATGTGCCCGATCCTTGGTTATTGCCAATCAGCAGACCATTCTCGACACCAGGGGCAAGCTCCACACTGGAGCCAGCGCCATCCAACGTCACCGTGCCCGTACTGCCCGCCTCCAGGCCGATATACATATCAGCCGCATTCACCCGACTGCCGCTGAGTATATTCAGCACACCGGTGCCGTTTTGACCCACCACCAGTTGCTGAGGGCTCCACAGGGAGGTGCCAGATAGAGAGGCGGTGCCAGATGCGCCTGCAGCTGCCCCGAGGACGCCTGCCTGCGAGTTGGACAGATTTCCACCTTGAAAAATATCCAGTGTCCCACTGCCGGTGTTGCCCACCATGATGACTGTGCCTTGGTAACTGGCACCCAAATCGCCCGTTGGCGTGGTATCGCCCGTGAGGATGATGGACTGGGCGTGCGCCGCAGCTGCCATAAAACAGCAAATGAGCGATGCATAGGCGCTGCGGGAGAGTTTTGGAGTTTTCATCTTGGTCTTTATTTCCGTGGTGTGGTAAATCATCCAAGGCATAGGCTGCTGTCTGTTATTCAAAAGATCTAAGAGCCATGTAAAAGGATGGAGGGTTTAGTGTCTTTGGAAGCACCCTTGGCAGACTAACACTGCTTAATATTATTTTGCTAAAAACTACTTTATCAATGGGTGATTGCGTATTTATAATTAAGTAATGTATGATGATTATAAATAGTCAATATAGCTTGATGATTATGATGAGTGTGTTGGGAATGCTATGCAATATCGCGGTCAAAACGCAGTATCGGTAGTGGTTGCATGTAGGAGGGGGCGCTGAATGGGAGCCGCATACGCAAGGTCTGGTAAAAATTGGCGACCACAGTTGGATAATGGCGTAAATAGCGATGCGTAAAAACAGGGCTTGAATGGTAATGCGCTGTATGGTCACGTCAAAGTGCATCTGTTGGATGCGGCTGAGCCGCCGCGACGAGCCCAATAAAAAACAGCCCGCTGAATTTCTCAGCGGGCTGTTTTGTTGTCGTAAATACTTTAAAACTCGTACTTCGCCATCAACGTGAACTTGCGCGGCGCGCCGTAATAAATCTGGCTGCCAGCAAAGTCGAAATAGGTCTTATCAAACAGGTTGCTGACATTGAGCTGCACGGACAGCTGGCGCGAGATGTCGTAGTTGGCCATCAGGCTGGCCAGGGTGATGGAGCCCTGGTCCCGGCGTGCTTGCACATCGGTCGAGGTCGTAGTGGTGGCGTAGGTGCCGCCGCGCCAGGTGAGGCCGCCGCCGACCTTGAGCGCGCTCCAGTTGCCCGGCAGGCGGTAGGTGGTGTAGAGGTGGGCCATGTTGTTGGGGCGCTGCGATTGCAGGCGCGAGTCGTCGGCCGCGCGGGCATCGGCCCGGGCAAAGCCGGCAATCAGCTGCCAGCCCCGGGCCAGCTCGCCCGATACCTCCGCCTCAAAGCCCTTGCTGGTGACGCCTTTCTCGCCCCGGTAGGCCGGGTTGCCGGTGCCGCTAATCATGTTGTCGCCGTCTTGCACGGCGACATTGTCCTGGGCGATGCGGAACACCGCCAGCGAGGCGTTGACCTTGCCATCCAGGTAAGCGGCCTTGATGCCGGCCTCGTACGACTTGCCGGTGACAGGGTCCAGGTAGCGGCCCTGCGTGTCTTGGTAGTTCTGCGGCTGGAAGATGTCGGTGTAGCTGGCGTAGACCGTGTAGGTGGGGTTGAGGTCATACAGCAGGCCGGCGTAAGGCGTGAAGACGTTGTGCTTGCGCGTCTCCGTCAGGCTCTGGCTTTGCCAGCGGGTTTCGCGCCCGCCGATGATGAGCTTGAGGTCATCGGCCAGCGACAGGCGCAGCGCGCCATAGACGGCGGTCTGGCGCGTGCGGTCGTCGCCCAGCGGGCGGAAGGCGCCCCAGACCGGCTCGGGGTAGGAGCCATCCCACTCAAAGATATTGCCCACCGGCGTGGCCTTGTAGGCATGGTTGCCATAGGCGTAGTTGGACTGGCTGCCGGTGAGGCCCACAACGGCCTCATGCTTGCGGCCCAGCAGATCAAACGGCCCGGTGGCCTGCAGGCTGCCGCTGTTTTGCGCAAAGCTTTGGCGCGAGTAGTTGGGGTAGGGGCCCAGGCCCAGGCCGGTGTTTTTGTCGGGCTCGTTCAGCAGGTAGAAGAGTTTGGAGGTGTAGTCCGCATCGAGCCGGCTGGCGTTGGCCTTGATGGACCAGCCATTGTCAAAGCGGTGCTCCAGCCCGGCATAGGTGGTGTTGCTGGTGGTGTTCCATTCGGTCCAATCGGCGCCAATGCTGAAGGAGCGCGGCCAGTGCGTGGCACTGCCATCCTGGTAGACCATGGGCAGTCCCCCCCAGGTAACGCCGGTGGGGCGTTTGGCCTGGTGTTCCAGCCCGATCCAGGCGGTGGTGTCGGGGGTCAGATCGGCTTCGACCGTGGCCAACAGTGCGCGGTTGCGGGTGTGGTAGCGGTCGAGGTGCGAGTCGCGCGCATCGGCCATGGCGGCCACGCGGGCGCGGATGCGGCCGTCGTCGGTCAAGGGGGTGCTCAGGTCCAGGGTGGCGCGGCGCTCGTTCCAGGAGCCCAGGCTGACCGTGGCCGAGCCGGTAAAGGTTTTGCTGCTGGCGCGTTTGCGCACCAGGTTGACGGAGGCGCCGGGGTTGCCGGCGCCCGTCATCAGGCCGGTGGCGCCGCGCACCACCTCGATGCGGTCATACAGGATCGGGTCGAGCATCGAAGCGCCAAAAAAATCATTGGCGACATAGGTGGGCACGCCGTCGTACTGGTAGTTGTCGATGTAGAAGCCGCGCGCGTCCAGATCGGTGCGGTCGCTGTCGGAGCTGATGGCCGAGATGCCGGTGATGTGGCGCGCGGCCTCGCCCAGGCTGGTGATGCCTTGGTCCTCGATCTGCTGGCGCGTGAGCACGCTGACGGATTGCGGCGTTTCGCGCGGTGACAGCTGCAGGCCGGTGGCCGCCGCCGTGCTGCGGATGGTGTAGTTGCCGGTGCCTTCGGTGGTAGCGCTGCGCTCGGCCTGGGCGGTGACGCGCAGCTCGGGCAGTGTGATGCTGGGTGCACCTTCTGCAGCGCTTGCGGCCACTGCGGCCGGTGCTGCGGCCTGTGCCACACGGCGCACCACATAGCTGCCACTGGCATCGCGCTGGGCCTGCAGCGGCAAGCCGGCCAGCAGGCTGCTAAGCGCCTGGCCCACATCAGCAGCGCCTTGCACGCCGGGGCTTTGCAGGCCGGCAACGGTATCGGGCGCGAAGGAGATCAAGGTGCCCGATTCTTGCCCCAGGCGGTTGAGTGCTGCGGCCAGTGGGCCGGCGGGGCTGGAGTAGCTGCGGGCGGCTGGAGCGCTGGAGGATGCGCTAACAGAAGGCTGGGCCTGCGCGCCGTGCGGCAATGCGGCCAAGCTGGCGCAGGTGGCAATGCCAAGGCACAGCAGATGGGCAGAGAGCGCGGTGCCACGGGGCGTGGCGGGGGCAGAAAAGCGAGAGCGGAGCATGCGGAGAGTCCCGGTTGGTACAAGCTGGTTGCAGCGCGCCGCAATGGTTTTGCGGCACGTCTGCAGGGCTTGACACGCGGGTTGGGCCAATTGGCCATCTTTTTTTGGAATGCGCGATGGAAGAGGGTCCCTAACTTTTCTCTACCGTCACCCACCAACGCGTGCGGCTGCTGATGCGTACCGGCAAGGCACGGCTGAGTGCTGCCAGCACCTTGTCGGTATCCGCCAAGGGGTAGCTGCCCGATACGCGCAGCGCTGCGGCATCAGGCGTGCAGTGCAGGCGGCCGGGGCGGTAGCGGGCCAGTTCGACAATAAAGTCGCCCAGGCGCATATCGTCGGCCACCAGCATGCCCTGGGTCCAGGCCAGGTCGGCAGCGGGGGCGGCGGCCTCGCGCAGCAGTTGCTGGGCGGCGATGCGGCCTTGCTGGCCGGCAGCCAGGCGCAGGGTCTGGCTCATGTCGTGGCGCAGTTGCAGCTCTACTTGGCCCTCTTGCACCTGCACCAAGGTGTCGTCCGCATACTGGCGCACGGTAAAGCGGGTGCCAATGGCGCGCGCCCAGCCTTGGCTGCTGCGCACGCGCAAAGGGCGGGGCTGGCCGGTAACAGGATCGGGGCTGGGGTCGGCCGCGCTTTCGATCTGGATCTCGCCGGCGCGCAGCACGATCAGGCGCTCGCTGCTGCTGTAGCGCAGGTCCACCGCAGTCGCGGTATTGAGCAGCAGGCGCGTGCCATCGGCCAGCACCGTGCGCTGTTGCTCGCCGGTGGCGGTGGACAGATCAGCGCTGGCGCTGAGCCAGGCCTGCTGGCCCAGCGGGCTGTTGCCCAAGGCCAGCAAGCCGCCGGCGCCGGCACCCATCATCACGGCCAGGCGCACCGCATGGCGGCGCGACAAGGCGGGCGATGCCAAGGTCTGCACCGCCACCGCCGTGGGCATGCCGCGCAACTGGCCATCGACCTGCGCAATGCGCTGCCAGGCCTGGGCGTGCAGCGGGTCGGCATCCAGCCAGCTTTGCCATTGCTGGCGCTTGCGGCGGGCGCTGCTGCTGTCGCCCGGCTCCAGATCCAGCAGCCAGCGCACGGCGGCCTGGGCCACGGCTGGGGGGATGGTGGTTGGCGCTGAAGTGGGTATGGGGGTGGGCATGGCCTGTGCGCCCAGCGGCAGCGCGCCGGGCCGGTAGTCGGGAGCGGCCATCTCAGGCCTGGTCCGCAAAATAGCAGCGCTCTGCCGCAGCGGCCAGGTGGCGGCGCACGCTGGTGCGCGATATGCCCAGCTGCTGGGCAATTTCTTCCTGCGTCAAATCCTCCAGCCGCCACAGCAAAAAGGCCTTGCGGGCAACGACTGGCAGGCCGCCCAGCAAGCGGTCAATCGCCACCAGGGTCTCCAGCACCATCAGCTGCGCATCGGGTGGCGGGGCCACGGGCTCGGGCAGCAAGGCCAGCGCATCCAGGTAGGCGCGCTCGATCTGCCGGCGCCGCAGGTGGTTGGACAGCAGGCGCTGCGCAATCGTGGTGAGGTAGGCGCGCGGCTCCAGCAGCTCTTGCAGTTGCTGGCGCTGGGTGCCCAGCACGCGCACAAAGGTGTTCTGCGCCAGATCCGCCGCATCCCAGGCGCAGCCCAGCTTGCGCCGCAACCGGGCCACCAGCCAGCTGTGGTGCGCCTCGTACAGGGCCTGCACCGGATCGACGGAGGGTGAGGGCGGGATGCCGGTGCCTGGCTGCATGGTATTGGGGAGGGAAATAAATGAGAATGGTTCTTATTATATGTAAATAGCAGTCAATCTATGGATAATGCGATTCATTTGCGTTATTGCATCGCGCCATTCAGCGGCTTGTGGGCCGCCTTGCCCCCCGGTGCCTCGATAGCTGCCCAGAACTGCTGAGTTGCGGTGACCTGAAGACGCAAAGCAACAATCTGTGGCGCGCCCGGACGCAAGCGGGAACCTGCCGCATCTGGCCTACTTTCTGGCTGCCGCTCGTCCATGCATGTTGGCTAGTGGGAGGTCACAAAAGGCCCCTCCGGTAGCGGCGGCAGTGCGAATGCATGCTTGATGCGCTCGACCTCCGCCTGCGGTGGAAGGCCGAACAGGCGCTTGAACTCCCGGCTGAACTGGGAGGGGCTCTCGTAACCCACAGCCGATGCCGCAGCAGCAGCGGTCATACCGCGCCGCATCATCAGCAGCCGCCCTTGGTGCAGGCGGATGGACTTGAGGTACTGCATTGGCGATACGCGGGTCACGGCCTTGAAGTGGTTGTGGAAGGCCGCTGCACCCAAGCCCGCTTCGTTTGCCAGCATTGCCACGGTCAGCGGGCTGGCGTGTTCGCGATGGATGCGCTGAATGGCGCGGCCAATTTGCCCGAAGCGGCCCTGCGCGGCGAGCGAGGCACGCAGGGTTTCGCCTTGCTCACCGGTCAGCACACGGAAGTAGATCTCTCGCAAGATGGAGGGGCCGAGAACCTGGGCTTCCAGCGGGTGGGACATGGCCTGCAAGAAGCGGGTGACTGCGTCGGCGAGGGGCGCATCCATCTTGGAGGACACCAGGCTGGAAGGCCTGATCGACCTGATCGGCGTGGTCGGCGTGGCATGGGGCAGCTGTTCGTCCACCCGGATGGCGATGTCGGCAGCCAGCTGCATATCCAGGCGCAGGTAGATGGCCAGCAAGGGGCGCTCAGCGCTGGCTTCGGTCTGCATGACAAAGGGCACGGGCACGGCGACGGCCAGCACATGCTGCTCGTCATAGACAAACTCCTGGTCGCCCAGCCAACCGCGCTTGCGCCCCTGGCAGACGATGACGATGCCCGGCTCGTACAGCACCGGCGTAACGTCCAGCGGCCGGTTGCTGCGCAACCAGCGCACGCCGGGCAGGGGGCTCAGGGTATAGCCCTCATTGATCGCTAAATTGGACAACAGGGCGGCCATGCGGTGCCTGGGGTTGGAAGTCATCGTCGTGTAGGAATAGGCAATGACCGGATAGCGTACGCCATTTCTGAATGCCGCGTGCTTGCCTACCATTTGGCCTCGTACCTTCAGGAGCAAGCATGCGCGACTCACCCCCTAAAACTTTCTTTATCACCGGCGTCAGCAGCGGCTTTGGCCGGGCGCTTTCCCAGGCGGCGCTGGCAGCAGGGCACCGCGTCATCGGCACCGTGCGCAGCGCGGAAGACGCGCAGGCATTCCAGGCCCTGCACCCTAGCCAGGCGATAGCGCGGCAGCTGGATGTCAGCGACCACGCGGCGGTCGAGCAGGTGGCCGAGGACGTGGAAATGGCAATCGGGCCGGTGGACGTCCTCGTCAACAACGCCGGCTACGGCTACGAAGGCATCCTGGAAGAGAGCCCGCTGGAGGATATGCGCCGGCAGTTTGACGTCAATGTCTTCGGCGCAGTGGCTGTCATCAAGGCCTTTCTCCCTTTTATGCGTACCCGCCGCCGGGGGCGTATTCTCAACATCACGTCAATGGGCGGGTTTATCACCATGCCGGGTATTGCGTACTACTGCGGCAGCAAGTTTGCGCTGGAAGGGATCTCTGAAGCGCTGGGCAAGGAGGTGGCAGCGCTGGGTATCGATGTGACCGCCGTCGCTCCGGGCTCATTCCGGACGGACTGGGCTGGGCGCTCGATGGTGCGCGCCCCCCGCAGCATCAGCGACTATGACATGCTGTTTGACCCGGTGCGAGCACGCCGCCAAGCCACCAGCGGCAAGCAGCTAGGCGACCCGGCCAAGGCCGCCGCCGTGATGCTGCGCATTGCCACCGCCGTGGAGCGCCCGCCCGCACACCTGGTGCTGGGCAGTGATGCGCTGAAGCTGGTGCGGGGCAAGTTGAGCGTCATGCAGGCAGAGTTGGCGCAATGGGAGGCGCTTAGTTGCTCAACGGACAGTATTGGGGGCTAGGCTGATTGCTTGCCCCAGGACTGGTTCCTGCAGTTCAAATTACTGAGCCCATCGTCCACCATGGGCTTAAGCGTTATCGGGATGCCCCATTTGCCGATCCATATCCGCACCAGGGCTGCCTGATTGCTCATTCAACGCATCCGGTGCAACCTCTTCCAAACGCTTGATGTGTCCGCTACTTCCGAGTGGGTCGTCTGCCTGGTTTGGGGGAAGCTCTGCGCCTGGGCCAGCATCGCGCATATTGCCACCATGGCCATGTTGCTGCTCGATGTCGCTCGCCTCGGCGGCGGGCGATTCATATTCCTTTGCTTGGGTCATTGCGTAGCTCCAGTTGTCAGGGATTTTTGGACTGCTTGAGGTGCTGCTCAACCGCCAAAGCATTGGTTCCCACCGCCTTCACTGCTGCCTTCAGCTGGTCGGGGCTGACGTTGAACTTCTTTGACCAGTCTCGCAATTCGTAGTCTTCGTTCACGTTGATGCGAGTGCGGTCCTGGCCACCGGGTTGGGTTTTGTCGTCGGACATGGAAGGTCTCCTGTGTACATGGCTCGGGATGCCACGCGTAGGGACATGCTCCACCTTGTAGATAGCTGCAGGGGCCGGAATGGCCTGAATGTCATTGCAAGCAGATGCCTACAGAACTGCGCTCGGCGCCCTCAGATTGTTGCGCAAGCAAGTGATGCGGATCCGACAAACGGCCGCGATTGTCGAGCAATCGGAATTGAAATAAGTTATTGATTTAACTTATTTTTAGTGCGCGTAATGCTTGTATTTTGTTGCAAGCCCGTTAGCATTTCTGATCAAGTGATTCGGGAGACAAGCATGTCAGATTCTGCTGAAGAGGATGGAACGCCGAACTCCTACTTGAAGGCGTTGAAGGCGGAAGGCGCCGAGCTTTTGATGCAAGCGAGCAAAGACGATGTGCATGCAAGAGCACGGCTGTCGTTGATTGATGCCAAGATCGACCAGTTGACCCGCCAGATGAGCCGTGGGAACTCGGGCGAACGTGAGGGCTGAGCACTTGCGTATGGTGGGGGCCGGTGCGACGTCGATGGCTTGCTGGCGCGCTGCCATAGCTCGGGAGCCGGGCGCAGGGCTTGGGGGCTGGGTCCATTCCTGCAGCGGGTTGGCCTGCACAACGGGGGCCATTGGGCGCGGTCTACAGATCGGGTTCAGCGACTGAAGATGTGTTCCAGCGCGTTCAGAAAGCAGCCCGCTGGAGGACTGAAGATGAAATCATGAAGCGAGCGCCTGTTGGGCGAGATACGCCACTTCAAGTTCTTTGTTGGCTGGGGCTCGCAGTCCGTCCTCCAGAAACCAGGCAGCAGACAAAGCGGCATGGGCCATGACCCAACTGAGCAAACGCTGACGCTCCAGCCCCGCGACTTCGACAACGACAGCCAACTGCCTGGCAAAGCGAATGGGGTCGGTGCAAGTTTCCAGGTCAGGGTTGCACAGAACATTGACGTAGTCGTAATAACGTTCCCCACTGACGCGTTTGGGATCTATCGCAAGCCATCCACGCTGATCAAAATCCAGGATATTGCTGTGGTGTGCATCGCCATGAAGGACAACCTGCTCACGCTGATCACACAGCAGCCTATGGGCCACCATTGCGCATTCCGCCATCAGGCCGCCTTCCCGCTGGGCCATAGGCGCCAGCGATCTGAAGAAATCTGCCAGCGGCAGCAGGTTGGCAGGCGGCGGTGCAGCGGGTCGGCTTGAATGCAGTTGATCAAGGGTGAGGCAGATACAGGCTGTCGCTGCGTCATCTTCCCCTTCTAACGCCATGCGCAGCAGATGCTTGGAGCCCGTTGCCCGCTCCATCAGCAGCGCTCCAGAATCTGGATCGGAGGCATAAACGCGGGCCGCACCAGCGCCATGCCACCATTGCAATACTTGACCACCGATGCGCTCGTCAGGGTCTTGTGTGATCTTGATCATCCCCGGCAGGCCTTGCCGCTCACCGCAAAGCATGACGGGTAGGAGATGGCTGGAAGGGGTGACAAAGGGCCGGCCAGCGGCCTGTGCACCCCAGCGTTGGAGATAGGTATCGAATAGGCTCAGGTCGGACATTCGTCTGGTTCTCGTAGAAGTGCACATGCGGCAGAACGCAAGCTTAGCGTCAGATCATGGTTGAGCGCTCATGGCCGCACGCGCGGGCCCGCTGCAGCTTGTGGATGCCGTGGTGTACTTCCCGTACCAGCAGTACCTGCAGTACCTGCCGTTGCGGTTTGCACTGAACGCGATGAACCTGGTCAACAAGCGCTATCTGTCGGCCTGCACCAGCGTTTGCTGGTATAGCGCTGCGCGCAATGTGACTTTGACGGCGCGGGTGAACTGGTCGCCCCAGCCGCTGCCTATTCGACCTTGGCGCCAGACAGGCGGATGACTTCTTTCCAGCGGTCTGCATCCATTTGCATATAGTCGGCAAAGGCGGCGCCCTCCGAGTAGGTGATGTCCAGGCCCTGCGATGCCAGGCGCTCGCGCATCGCAGGCATCTCCATCACCTTGCGCAGGCTGAGCCTCAGGGTTCTGACAACGTCTGGCGGTAGGTCGGCGGGGCCCAGGATGCCGAACCAGGCGACGCCTTCAAAGCCTTTGAAGCCGGACTCTGCCACGGTGGGCACGTCGGGCAGCAGGCGCGTGCGGCGCGGGCTGGTGACGGCCAGGGGCCGCAGCGCCCCCGACTGAAAATGCGCCAGCAACGCGGCGGGCGGCAGTGCCACCATTTCGGTGCGGCCGGCGATGGTGTCTTGCACCGACGCTGCAATGCCGGGGTAGGGGATGTGGGTGATATCGATGCCTGCCGATGCCTTGAGCAATTCCATCGTCAGCTGGCCGGTGCCGCCGACACCGGGTGAGGCGTAGTTCAGTACGCCGGGCTTGGCTTTGGCTGCATCGATCAAGGCCTGGAGATGGGTGGCAGGCACGCGGGCGTTGACGGCAATCACGTTGGGCGCGCTCACCAGATTGGCGATGGGCGTGAAATCCTTGACCGGGTCGTAGCCCACCCTGGGATACAGGTAGGGGTTGATGGTGTGGGTGACGCCCGAGCCCATGATCAGCGTGTAACCATCAGCCGCTGCGCGAGCCACCTGCTGTGTGGCAATGATGCCGTTTGCGCCCGGCTTGTTGTCGACCACGACGGGTTGGCCCAGCACCTTGCCCAGCTGGTCTGCGACCTGGCGCGAGACGATGTCCATCGTGCCGCCAGGGGGCTGCGACACCACCAGTTTGACGGGCTTGATGGGCCAATGCTGCGGCGGGGCGGCACCGGCCCCGGTTGCCAATGCAGCGCTGAGAATCAGTGTGGTGATGGCTTTCATGCGGTTGTCTCCTTGGGGTGTGACTGGTCGGTGCGGTGGTGTCAGTGCAAGCGTTTCACCCAGACTGCGAGTGCCTGGCAGACCTGCTCGGGTTGCTCGGGCACCAGTGCATGGCCGGCGTTGTCTATGACTTGGATGGTCACCCGCTCACCCAGGCTTTGCCGGAGAAACTGCGCTAGGTGGCGCGGCGCAACGGTGTCCTGCGCGGCCTGCAGATCCAGAATGGGTGCGCTGCCGCAGGCAAAGAAGTCATCGACCGGTGTGGCGGTCTCCGCTTCTCGCTGCATGGCCTTGGTCTGGGGGTGCCAGCCTTCCAGCCATGCTGATGGGTCATGGCCTGGCGCAAAAAACGCATGCTGGAGGTGTTCGAGGCGCTGCGCCCTGGGCAACGACAGGTCGCCGCAAGCGTAGACCGAGCGCAGCACTTCAGGATCGAACGGGGAGCCACCATCGGGGGTTTTGCCGGTGGAGGCGGCAACCAGGGCGACACCCCGCACCAGCTCGGGCCGGTCAGTGGCCAGGGTGCGGGCGACAAAGTTGCCAAAGGCATGGCCCGCCACCGCCACAGGTGCCAGGTCCTCGGCCTCGATCACCGCTGCGACGTCGGCAGCCAGGTCATGCAGGGTGAGCCCCTGCATGGGCCCCTGGCTAGCGCCAATGCCGCGCGGCAGCGGGCGAATGATGCGCAAACCCTGTGCGACCAGCAGGCGGGTCAACTGGTCGAAATCAGCCGGGCCGCGCCCGACTGATGGCAGCAGAACCAGCGCCGGGCCACTGCCTTCGTCGAAGTAGGCAAGCGTGGTGGGGCCGGGATGGATGACTTTGGCGGTGGTAGCGGGGAGTGGCATAGGGCTTGCAGTGGACCGTGGTGAAAGGGCAGTGCCGTTGGCAGAACGGGGACCAGCGGGGCCTTGGTGGAGGGCCTGCATGGGTGCCAGGTTCAACGTGCCGTTGTAGAAAGCACGCTGGGCCTGCAGGCTAGGCAGTTTTTTGCTGTGATGCGGCAAAGCCTTCCAGGGCCAGGCCATAGGCCAGCAGGTCGTGCATCTTTTTTTTCAGGCCATGCGTCAGCAGCACGCGGGCATGCCGCCGCAGCAACGGGGTTTGCTGCATCAGCAGGCGGGCGTGCTCCCAGGCGCGCGGCAAGACCTGCTGCGGCGCGACAACCTCATTGACGAGGCCCCAGGCCAGTGCCTGCTCGGCATTCAGCGTCTGCCCGGTCAGCAGAAAATAGCGCCCTCGGTTGGCCCCCATCAGGTGGGGAAAGACGACATGCACACCATCGCCGGGCAGCAGGCCCGCAGTGAAGTGGGCCGAGTCCTGGAACGCAGCAGTGTCCGAGGCAATGGTGATGTCGCTCAGCAGCGGGATCTCGGCATGGCGGTAGGCGGGCCCGTTGATGGCACTGATGACGGGAACCTCGATGTTGAGCAGGTTCATCTGCAGGTGCTTGCCTTCCCAGCCGATCGGGTACCACTCGGTAGGGGTGACAGGTTTGCGTTTGTGGTTGTGGCCTTCGGCGCCCACGCGCGGGCCGCTGAACACATCACCGGTGCCGGTGAGGATGATGACTTCGTTGTCCGGGTCGCGCCCTACGTCCAGAAAGGCCTGTTCCAGCTGGGCATGGGGCTCCAGGCTCCAGTGCAGTGGGCCCTCATCGGTGTGGAAGCGCATCTCGAGGATGCCATCTTCGCGGCGCATCTTGATCATCGAATACCTATCCGCATAGGACGCAAATTGGCTCATAGGGGTTTGCCTTTCTTGGTGGGGGCAACGATGCGCGTCAGCCCAGAAACCGTTGCACCGCCTGCGAGAACGCGTCGGCGGCTTCGACGTTGGAGATATGCGCTGCATCGAGCGCCAGGACTGCGCCGCTTTGCACCTGGTTTGCGATGAACTGGCCGTGCTCTGGTGGGGCGGCTTGGTCCTTGTTGCCAACGATGACCAGCACGGGATTGGCAATGTTTGGCAGGCCGGCGCGAAAATCCATGTCTCGAATAGCGGCGCAGCAGGCGGTGTAGCCCGCGAGAGAAGTGGCGAGCATGTCGGCCTTGAAACGTGCGACGGTGTCGGAATGCAAGAGTGTGAATTCGGGCGAGAAGAACCTTGCCATCACGCCATCGGCAATGTTGGCAATGCCGCCCTCGCTACGCAGGGTGGTGATGCGCGCTTGCCAAAACTGTGGCGAGGCGGTATGGGCATTGGTATTGGCCAGCACCAGCTTGTCAAAGCGATCGGCTGCGTGGATGGCCAGGTGTATGCCGACCATGCCGCCCATCGACAGGCCGCAAAAATGGGCCTTCGCAATACCGAGATGGTCCATCAGCGCAATGACATCCTGGCCCAGTTGCGCCATCGTGTAAGGCCCCGGGTCGCTGGACGAGCCGCCGTGGCCCCGGGTGTCATAGCGCAGCACACGGTAGTGGGCGAAGAGCGGGCGTTGCGGCTCCCACATGGACATGCTGGTGCCCAGCGAGTTGGAGAGCACGAGTACCGGCTTGTCTGCGCCGGCTGTCTCGTCAAACGCGTAGTGGATGTGGTTCTGGTTGAGGTGGACAGTGGGCATGTTTCAGACTCGGGGCAAGGTGTTGGAGAACGAGGTGCGCTGCAGCAGCCGCTGGTGCAGCGATGCCAGGTTGGGCAACTGGCTGGGCCAGTCCATCTCTGGGAAGCGGAACAGCAGCCAGCCCAGTGTGGAGCCGACGGCGATGTCAGCCAGGGTGAAGACATCGCCCATGCAAAAGCGCTGCTCGCCCAGCTGCTCGGACATGGTCGCCAGCGCGTGCGAGATCTTGGTGTTTTGCCGCAGGGTCCAGCTGGCGTCGCGCAAATGCGGCTCCCGGACATGGGCCTCCCAGCGCACGAGGATGCCGGCATCGAGAACGCCATCGGCCAGTGCCTCCCAGCAGCGAACGTCGGCGCGCAGGCGCGGATGCGCGGGAATGAGCGGGCACCGGTCGGAGAGGGCGTCGAGGTACTCGACGATCACCGCAGAGTCGTAGAGCGGAGTGCCGTCTTCAAGCACCAGGCAGGGGATCTTGCCTAGGGGGTTGAACTGGAAGATGAAGGAATCCTCCGCCATGACGTCGCCCATCGTGAATTCAAAGGGGATGTTCTTCTCAGCGAGTACCACCCGGACCTTGCGGGTGTAGGGGCTGGCATGGGAGCCAATGAGTTGGAGTGGCATGGAATAAAGCAGAGTAGGTAGCAACTGGATCAAGGGGCAGGCGGCGGCGCGGCTGGCGATTTAGCCGATGTACATGCCGCCATTGACGTTGATGGTTTCGCCTGTCACATAGCTGGCCATGCCGGAGCAGAGGAAGGCGATGACCGAGGCGGCCTCTTCAGGCTCACCAAAGCGTTGCAGCGGGATGGCGTCTTTGACTGCATCGCCCCGGTGCGCCACCATGGCGCTGGCCATGGCGGTGTTGATCAAGCCGGGAGAGATGACGTTGACGCGGGTGCTAGGGGCCAGCTCCAACGCCAGGCTTTTGGCCAGCCCGATGACACCGCTTTTGGCTGCGGCATAACCGGCATGCATGGCGCTGCCACGGCTGGCGGCAACGGATGCCACCAGGACGATGGCGCTGTTGGGCCGCAGGTGGGGGATGGCGGCCTGGCACAGATGGAAGCAGCCATCGAGGTTGACGCGCAGCATGCGCTGCCATTGCGCGGCGCTCAGGTCGGCCACCATGCCTTCGCGGTAGATGTAGATGCCGGCGCAGTGGATGACGCTGTCGATATCGGAGAAGCGGGCCGCCGCCTGGGCCAGCACGGAGGCGCATGCTTCGGCGTCGCAGACATCCAGCGGCAAGGCCAGGATGCGGTCAGGGGATGCGCCTTGCTCTGCCAAGGCCTGCAGTGTGGGCTCGAGCATCTCTGCGCTCAGGTCCGTCAGCACCAGCTGGGCGCCCGCTTGGTGCAGGAGCTGGGCAGTGGCTGCGCCAATGCCCCCGCCAGCGCCGGTAATCAGAACGGTTTTTCCATGGAAATCGATCATGCTGCTCCTGGTTGTTGTGGGGTAATCGGTGGGTGGGCTCAGTTCAGCTTCACGCCCGAGAGCCTCACCTTGTTTCGCACGACAGCGCGCTCCTGCTGCAGGTAGTGCTTGAACTGGGCTGGCGTTTCGCTGACCGCATTGAGCGCGTACGGCGCCATGTGCTGCTGCTGGAAATCACCCCTGGCGGTGATGGTCCGGATGTCCTGGCTGATCTTGTCTGTGACCTGCGCGGGCAACTTGCCCGGCGCCAGGATGGCCATGTAGAAACTGGCTTCGAAATCGGCAAAGCCTGATTCCAGGAACGTGGGCACCCGGGGCAGGGCCTGGGCGCGCTGGGGCCCGGAAACTGCGAGTGCCACCAGCTTGCCGTTGTCGATATAGGGGGCGAGTATCGACACGGCGCCGAATGCGGCCTGTACCTGGTTGCCCAGCAGCGCGGTGATGACGGGCGCCAGCCCTTGGTACGGGGCGTTGAGAACCTGGATGCCTGCTTGCTGCGCCAACCACTCCATCGACAGGTGGGTGATATTGCCCAGCCCGGTAGAGCCATAGGCCAGCTCGCCCCGGTGGGCCTTGGCGTGTTGGATGAAGGCTTCCAAGGTCTGCACGCCCAGTGAGGGCGGCACCACCAGGACCATGTGCGATACGGCCACCCGGCCGATGGGCGTGAAGCCGTTGACGGGGTCATAGGACAGCTTGATGTAGAGCTGTGGGTTGAGCGACAGCGTGGAGTCGCTGGCGAGCATCAGGGTGTGGCCATCTGCGCTTGCGTTGGCTACGTGGTTGGCCGCAATGATCTCGTTGCCGCCGGGGCGGTTGTCCACCACCACCTGTTGCTTCCAGGTGGTGGCAAGCTCGGTCGCCAGCGCGCGTGCCATGGCGTCCATCGGCCCGCCAGCGGGCACCGGTACCACGATGCGCACCGGGCGCGCCGGGAAATCGCTGGCCAGCGCTGGCCAGCAACTGACGGCCATGATGCTGGCGACGATGAGCGGCAACGCGCGGAGCGGCTTTGGTGTGGGCATGCAGGGCCTTTGCTGTGCGCAGCGCCGATTAGCGGGAGAGCCAGCCACCATCGACGGCGATGGTGTAGCCCTGCACATAGTCGGCCGCGCTGGAGGCGAGGAAGACCGCCGGGCCCGCCATGTCTTGTGGGGTGCCCCAGCGCCCCGCAGGAATGCGCTCGATGATGGCCTGGTTGCGCGCGGCATCGCTGCGCAGGTCGGCACTCATCGGGGTGGCCATGTAGCCGGGCGCCAAGGCGTTGACATTGATGTTCATGCCTGCCCATTCGTTGGCGAGCAAGCGTGTCAGGCCCATTACCGCGCTTTTGGATGCGGTATAGGACGGCACCTTGATGCCGCCCTGGAACGACAGCATGGAGGCGATATTGATGATCTTGCCGCCGGTCTTTTGCGCGACGAATTGCTTGGCAGCGGCCTGGCAGAAGAAGAACACCGTGCGGATGTTGAGGTCCATCACCTCGTCCCAGTCGGCTTGCGAGAAGCTGAGCGCATCGCCCCGGCGGATGGCACCGGCGTTGTTGACCAGCACATCGATGTGGCCGAAGGTCTGAACCGCCTGCGCGATGACGGCGTCGATCTCGGGCAGCTGGGAGATGTCGTTGCTCAGCCCCAGAAACTGCCGGCCTTCGGCTTCCACCAGGTGCTGCGTCTCTGTTGTCTCTTTGAGGTCAACGCCGACCACATGGCAACCGGCATGGGCGAGCCCCTGGGCAATGCCCTGGCCCAGACCACCGCCGCAGCCGGTGACGATGGCAACTTTGCCCTGAAGGCCAAAAGCGGATGCGGGCGATGCGGCTGTGTTCATGGAGTCCCCTGCTTGGTAGAGATATCTGGATCTGGCGTCAGATGGATAGACGCAGTCTTAACCAACAGCGCAGAGCGAGCAACGCAATGAAACGTCAATCAGATTTGCACAATTTGCACACCTGAAACTGCTTGAATCCAGCCATAAAGGAGGGAGACAGATGGACACGGAGGGACTCAAACTTTTTCTTACGGTTTTGGAGCAGGGCAGCCTGACGCGGGCTGCTGCGGTGCTGGACACCAGTGCCTCGCTGCTCAGCCGGAAAATTGCGCAGTTGGAGCGTGAATGTGCGGGGAGTTTGTTCCATCGCACGGGACGGGGTGTGGTGCCCAGCGAGCTGGGGCGGCGCCTGGTGCCCAGCGCGCAGCGCATACTGGCCGAGGCCGAAGGCATGCGGGCGGAGGCGCAGTCGATGGCGGGCATCCCCTCAGGCGAAGTTCGCTTGGGCCTGCTGCCCACGGTGGCCATGGTCATTGCGAGCCAGCTGTACCACGAGGTGAAGTTTCGCTTTCCACAGGTCAGCCTGGCGTTGTACGAGGGCTATACCGGGCAGCTGGAAGAGTGGCTGGACCAAGGCAAGATCGACGTGGCCGTGATGTTTCACTATGGCAAGGGTATCCCCCAGAACCAGGACCTGCTGGCGCCTGTGGATGCCTGTTTGATTGCCGGCCACGGCGACCCGCTCACCAGCAGCGCGCACCTGCCGTTTGACAGCCTCGACGGCCTGCCGCTGGTGCTCCCTTCGGCACCGAGTGCGCTGCGCGTTGCGTTGGAAACCCTGGCCAACCGCAGGCGCATACGGCTCAACCCCGTCATCGAGGCCAACTCGATACAAGTGCAGCTCCAGCTGGTGGCCAGCGGAGGCTGCTACACGATCATTCCGTTTCATGCGGTTGTGCCGCAGCTGCAAAACGGGCAGCTGCAGGCCAGTGTGATCACCCAGCCTTCGATTGAGCGTTGGCTGACTTTGCAGCTGACGACGCAGCGGCCTTCTACCTTGGCGACCAGAGAAGTGGCGCGTGGGCTGCGTGGCATTTTGGAAGACCTGGCTGAGCAAGGCGCCTGGGGGACCACGGGCCGGGAGACAAGTTGAAAACGCAAGCCATGCGTGTCTTGCGGCGCTGTTGACCTGAGCACCGTGGTGGGCGCTGCGCCATGCACGCACCTGTACGCACAAAGCACAAAGGCGTGGACCTGAGGGCCCACGCCTTTTGATCTTTACCGCAGGGCGTCTGTTGCCGTATCTGGCTCAATACACGTCGCGCCGGTACCGCCCCTCGTCGATCAAGGCGTTCAGCCCTGCTTCGCCGAGCAGCTCGGTCAGCGCCTGGTCCACGCCGGTGGCCATGCCGTCATAGCTGCCACAGACGTAGATGACGGCGCCACGGGCCAGCCATGCCTGGAGCGGCTCGGCGGCGGCGCGCAGGGCATCTTGCACATAGCGGTGCGGGCCTTGGCCGGGCGTCTGGTGGCTGGCATCGCGGGCGTCGCGCGAGTAGGCGTAGTCGGCGCGCTCGATCTGGCCGTGGGCCTGCCAAACGCAGACCTCGTCTTCGGCATAGGAGTCGTGCGCGCGGCGGCGTTCGCCAAAGACCAGCCAGTTGTCAAACTGGCCCTGGGCGATGCGGTGGCGCAGGTGGCCGCGCAGGCCGGCGTAACCCGAGCCGTTGCCCATGAAGATGGCCGGCCGCGCATCGCCGGCCAGCGGCGCAAAGCCCGGGTTGGCGACCAGGCGCAGTGCGATGCTGCTGCCCAGCGGCGCATGCGCGGTGAGCCAGCCCGAGGCCAGGCCCAGCTGCGCCGCAGCGCCTGGCTGCTCGCGCAGGGTTTGGCGCACATAGAGGCGAATGCGGCCATCGGCCGGCAGGGAGGCCAGCGAGTAGCTGCGCGGGGCCAGCGGATGCAGCTGATCGGCGACGGCCTGGGCCGATGTGGCAGGGGCCGAGAGCGTGGGCAGCTCGGAGGCGCTGAGCGCATCGCGCAGAGTGCTGGCGCTGCCGCGCCATTGCACGGCGGCGTTGCCATCGAGCTGCTGCGCCTGCAGCCAGGCATCGACCTGGGCGGGCGCATGTGCAGCCTTGACCTCGACCAGGCCACCGGCCTGCCACTGCAGCGCTTGCCCAGGCGCAAAGCCCAGCTCCACCTGGTAGAGCGGCTGGCCGCTGCTGCCGGGGTTGAGGTGGTGGCGGCTGAGCAGCTGCGCGGGCAGGAAGAGGGCGTCGGGCGCATCGGAATCGGCGACGCTGGCCGCGGCATTGTCTGCCGCAGTGGCGGGCGCGGCGTTCACGCCCCAGTGCGCGGCCAGCGCCTGCAGCCAGGCTTGCCAGGCACTATCGTCTTCGGCATCCATGGTGATGGGCGCAAACACGGGCTGGGCGCCCAGGCGCTCCAGCTGTGCCGCCAGCGCCAGGCCAAAGCCGCAGAACTGGCTGTACTGGCGGTCACCCAGGGCCAGCATGCCAAAGCGCTGGTGCGCCAATGGCGTGCCTTCGGCCTGCTGCAGCAGGCGCGCCAGGCGGCGGGCGCTGTCGGGTGGCTGGCCTTCGCCAAAGGTACTGGCCACCCAGAGCAGCTGGCGCTGCGGCTGCAGCTGGGCCATGTCCAGATTGGCGGCTGGCAGCAGCTGCGCGGCCAGGCCGGCGCTGCGCAGGCGCGCGACGGTGCGCACGGCCAGTTGCTGGGCATGGCCTGCCTGGCTGGCGTAAACCACGGCAATGCTGGCACTGGTGCTGGCACCGGTGGCGGGGCTGGGTTGCGCGCCATCGCCCTCCAGCAGCGCGCGCTGGGCCTTGGCAGCGGCGCGGGATTTGCGGCGCCGCTCCAGGTAGAGCAGCCAGCCGGTGATGGCGAACAGCGGCATCATCAGCGCCGCAACGGTGACGATGATGCGGCCCGTCATCCCAAAATAGGTGCCGGTGTGCAGCGGGAAGATGGCAGCCAGCGCACGGCGGCCGGCAGGCAGATCGGCAAAGCGGTCGTCGCGCTGCACGCTGCCGTCGAGGCTCAGGCTGAGCTGGTTGCGTGCCCGGTCATGCGGGGCATCGGCGCCCCACCAGCTGAACTGCACGGGCTGGTCGGCGCGCTGGGGCAGACGCATCTGCACGAACTGCCACTGGCTGGCCAGCTGCGCAAAGCCTTGCCAGGCGGGCTCCAGCGTCGCGGGCTCGATCTGCAGCGGCGGCGCCTTGCGGGCGGCTTCTTGCGCGGCCGATTGCTCGGCCCGGGCCGCTGCGCGGGAGGGTGCGCCCATCCAGCGGTCGACCGGTGCACGCACTGCATCAAAGGCCCAGTACATGCCGGTGAGGGTCAGCATCACATAAACCACCAGCACCCAGGTGCCGGCGACCGAGTGCAGGCCCCAGAGAAACGGCCGGCCCTTGCGCCGCACATTGAACGTGAGCCAGCTGCGCCAGGACAGCGGCTTGGCCGGCCAGCGCAGGTACAGGCCTGACAGCGACAGCAGCAGCAGGCACAGCGAGAGGCTGCCGGTTATTGGCTTGCCATCGTCGCGGGGCAGCAGCAGCCAGCGGTGTAGGCGCTCGTTCCATTCAAAAAACTCCCGGCCGCTTTGGGCGGGCAGCTGCGCGCCGGTATAGGGGTTGAGGTAGACGCTCTGGCCCCGGCGTTCGCCCTTCTCCGGCGCAAAGGCAAGCTGGGCGCTGCGCCCGGGCTCGGCATACAGGGTGATGCGGTCGATACGGCGCTGCTCACCGCTGGCCCGCACTGCCGCCAACAGTTGTGGCGGCGTCAGCACCGGGCTTTGCTGCACCGGCACGCTGGCCGTGCCGGGGTTGGCCCAGTCCAGCACTTCGTCCTGGAAAGAATAGGTGGCGCCGGTGAGGCCAATGACGATCAGCACCGTGCCTGCGGTGATGCCGATCAGCCAGTGGATCTGGAACCAGATATTTTTAAAACTCCACATGCCTGTCTTTGTTATCAATAGCTGCTGATTGTCGGCGATGGATCAGAAGTCGACGACCGCGCGCAGCAGGGCCTGGCGGCGCTCGCCGAGAGACACATAGATGGGGCTGCCCGAGGAGCTGACATAGTTCTTGTCGAACAGGTTCTTGACGTTGAGCTGCAGCTTGACGACGCGGCCGCTCCAGGGGCGCTCCCAGCTCACAAAGCTGTCGGCCACGGTGTAGCCGGCGTTGTTGAAGCTGTTGGCGGCATCACCGGCGCGGCGGCCCACATGGCGCAGGCCGGCGCCGGCACGCCAGCGGCCACTGCTGCTGGCGGCAAAATCATAGGCGGCAAAGAGCGAGGCAGTGTGGCGGGCCACATTGGCCAGGCGATTGTCCTGGTATTGCGGGTCGTCGGTGACGGCGGCATCGGTGTAGGCATAGGTGCCAATCAGCTGCCACTGCTTGCCCAGGCGGCCGGCGGCATCGAGCTCCAGGCCGCGTGAGCGGGCACCGCCGACGGCGCGGGCATAGCTTTGGCCGTCGATGGTCTCGCTGACCACCACGTTGCGCTTGCGGATGTCATAGAGCGCAGCGGTGGCGGTGATGCCGGCAGGCGACTCCCACTTGGTGCCCAGCTCCCAGGCCTTGGCGGTCTCGGGCGGCAAGGTGCCAATGACATTGCCAATGCTGCTTTGCGGCTTGAAGGATTCGCTGTAGCTGCCGTAGATGGACCATTCGCTACTGGGCTGCCAGACCAGGCCGGCGTGCGGCACAAACTTGCTGCCATCCGATTCGCTGCCCACCACAAACGGCCGGCCCTTGCCGGCTATCTGGTCGTAGTGTTGCCAGCGCCCGGCCAGCTGAAGCAGCCACTGCGGCGACAGGCGGATCGAATCCTGCGCAAACAGTGCCTGCTGGCGGATCTTGTCGCTCTGGGCGCTTTGCGCTTCGTCGATGCTGGTGGCATTGGGCAGGTTGCCGTAGACCGGGTCGTAGACATTGAAGCCGCCGCTGTTGCTGCCCCGGATGATGTCGCGGCGGAAGATATTGCTGTCTTCGGCGTCGAAGCCAGCCAGGATCTCGTGCGTCATGCCGCCCGCCTGCAGCTTGCCTTCCAGGTTGATCTGGCCCACATGTTGCTGGCTGAGCGCGCCGCGCGTGCCATCAGGGCGGCGGGTGAGGATGCCGGTGGTGGGGTTGAGCGACACCGGCCGGGCCTGGTAGTCGTCATAGCGGTTGCGGTTGTAGCTGTAGGCGGCGTTGAGCTTCCACTGCGAATTCAGGCTGTGCTGGGCCTGCACGGTGAAGAAGTCCGAATCGCCCAGGGTGCGGTTGTAGGCCTCGTCCAAGCGCTCGCGGCGGTCGGTGGCCACCGGGCGGCCGGTGCGGCTGTCGATCACGGTGCCCCGGTCAAAGGGCTGCTCGTAGTCGGTGTGCTCATAGGACATGCGCACATAGGTATCGCGCCCATACCAGGCCAGCGACGGGGCGATGACGGTCTGGCGGTTCTTGCCAAAGTTGCGCCAGTAGTCGACATCGCTGGTGTCGGCGATGAAGCGGTAGGCCAGGCCTTGCTCGCCGAGGGGGCCAGTCAGATCGACCGAGGCACCGCCGCCGCCGTAGCTGGACAGCGAGGCGCCCACCTGGCCGGCAAAGCTGAGCTGGGGCTTTTTGGTGACCATGTTGATCACGCCGCCCGGATCCATCGTGCCGTAGAGCACCGAGCTGGGGCCCTTGAGCACTTCGACCCGCTCGGTCGTGAAGGTGAGGTTACGGGCCAGCACAGTGCGGATGCCATCGCGCAGGATGGAGCCATCGCGGTTGAAGCCAAAGCCGCGCTTGATCACCGCATCCTGCGTGCCGCCCAAGGTGTTGGCCTGGGTGATGCCGCTGACGTTGTAGAGCGCCTCATCGATGGAGCGCACCTGCTGGTCCTGCAGCACCTGGGCGGGCACCACGGCAATGGCCTGGGGCACATCGCGCAGCGCCGCATCGCTGCGGGTGGCGGTGGTGGCGCGCTTGGGCTGGTAGCCGACTTCCTGCGCCTTCTCTTGCACGATGACCTGGGGCAACACGGCCTCAGCGGCCGGAGTGGCTGCTGCATCGGGCGTGGTTTGCGCGGCTGCAGGCCAGGCGGCGATGGCCAATGCGATGGCGCTGAGGCAGCTCAGCGGGTGGAACGAGGTGGAGCGGGCGGTGGTGTGAGAGGGGGTCATCAGAGGGTCACAAAACAGGCGGGGCCATCGGCAAAAAAGACCCGCATCAGGTGTTGCGGGTCTTGTTGAGCGGAGGCCGGGTGTGGGTGGATCAGAACGCGTAGCGGCCCTGGACGTAGAAAGTGCGCGGCGCGCCGACCATGCGGCCGGGGTTGCCGTCGACATTGCGGGTGTAGTAGCGGTGGTCGGCGATGTTGTTCACGCCGACCATGATTTCGCTGCCCTTGTACTGTGGCACCTTCCAGCTGACCTGGGCGTTCCACAGGCGGAAGCCGGGGATGCGGCCCACATTGGCATTGGCCGATTCGGCCTCGGTGTTGGCTAGGTCCGAGTACTGCTTGCTCTGGTGCGTGCTCGACAGGTTGAAGCCCCAGGCATCGCGCTCATAGCGCACGCCGACGGTGTCGGTGTTGCGGGCGTAGAAGGGCACATCCAGCCCAGCGGTGGTGCCGGATTTCTGGATCGCCTTGGTGTAGGTGTAGTTGCCGTAGACGGTGGTGCCTGCCAGTGCGCTGGCCTTGTCAAAGCTGTATTCCAGTGCCAGCTCCAGGCCCTGGTGCTTGGTGGCGCCGATATTGGCAAAGGTGACGGGCACAACGCCCGGCGTCTGCAGGATCTGGTTGTCAAAGCGCAGGTCAAACACCGTGGCCTCGGCGCGCCACTGCTTGTCTTGCCAGCGGGCGCCGATTTCCTTGGTCTTGGCCACTTCAGGGCGCAGCGGGTTGGCGGCGGTTTGCGAGTTCAGCTGGATGTTCTGCACCGGGCCGAACGAGGTGGTGTAGTTGGCAAACAGCGTGAGGGCCGGGTTGACCAGGTAGGACACGCTGACCGAGGGCAGCCACTTGTTGTTGCGCGTGTCAAAGCTTTGCGCGCCGCTGCGGTCATCGCGCTCGGATTGGATGTGCTCAAAGCGCACGCCCGGGGTGATGCGCCAGGCGCCGATGGCGATGCGGTCATCGATATAGCCGGCATGGGCATCGGTGGCGTTGTCGAACGAGGTGGTGGCGCCCATCACATTGGTGGACAGGTTCAGCAGGCTGCTGTTGTCGTCACCGCGCTCGCGGATGAAGCGGTAGCCCACGGTCACATCATGCGTGCTGCTGCCAAGTTCAAAACGCTGTGTGTAGCGGGGCTCGATGCCCAGGGTCTGGTAGTTGCGCGGCTGGTAGTTGATCTGGGTCTGCGCGGCATTGATCAGGCGGCTGGAGCGCGAGCTGTCGTTGTAGTAGGCACGGATCTCGAACTCCTGCGTGTCCGACAAGGTGTTGATATAGCCCAGGTCCAGGCCCTTGCGCTCGCCATCCCACATGTCGGTGGGGCGGGTGTTCTGGAAGGGGTTGGCGTTGTACTGGGCCACCGTCAGGCCGCCAGGCGTGTTGGAGCGCACATCGTAGTAAGACAGCTTGCCGTAGACCTCGGAGCTGCCCGACAGCGCATAGCGGAACTTCAGCGCGACATCGTTCAAACGCTCATCGCTGTCCTTGCGCCATTCGGAGCCGGTCATGCCCGAGTACAGCAGCGCCCAGCCCAGGCCGTTGTCCAGCTGCGAGCCCAGGAAGGTGCTGTAGAGCGTGTTGTTCTCGCCGCCCTTGCCAAAGCCGTTGTAGCGCATGGTCACATCGCCGGTAATGTCCTTGCTGGTGGGGATGGCGCGGGTGTTGAAGTTGATGATGCCGCCCACGTTTTGCGGGCCATAGCGCACCGCGCCGCCGCTGCGCACCACGTCGATGGATTCGATATTGGCCAGGCTGACCGGCGCAAACGACAGCTGGGGCTGGCCATAGGGCGCCACGGCCAGCGGCACGCCATCGAGCAGCACGGTGGAGCGGGGCGAGTAGCGGCCGGTCAAACCGCGCACGCCGATATTGAGCGACACCGCGCTGCCTGCGGTGCCGGAGTTGTCGCTGCTCTGCACGCCGGGAATGCGGCGCATCACATCGCCAATGCTGGAGGCGCCGCTGTTCTCGATCACCTCCTTGTCGACAATGGTGCGGGCACCGGCAAAGGTCTTGAGCTGGTTTTGCAGGCCGCTGCCCAGCAGGTCGCCGGAAACCTGGATGGTCTCCAAGGTGCTTTCTGCCACCGGTTCGTCATCGGCAGGCGCTGCAGCCGCAGCATCGGCCGTTTGGGCCAACACGCTGGCAGCGGGCGCCAGGCTGATCAGGACGGCTGCTGTTATCTGGCTCAGGGCTGGACGGGGGCCCGATGGCTTGCGCGAAGTGCTGGTGAATGCGGACATGGTGAAGGCAGCAAAAAACGAGGCGGGCACAGCACAACGGCGCCAGTCAGGGGCGCCGCAGCGAGGTTTGCCAGGGGATGGGTGTTAGGAATGAGAACGAATTGTATTTAAAAGCGAGGCTTGTCCTACACATTCAGCGCCGCTAGCAGGTCAAAAAACGGCGATCCAGTGTGAATACCTACTTGTGGCCTATGTCTGTATGTTGCTTTGGGGCAACTAAGCGGGCCATCTCCCTACTCGTAGCAGGGTGCGGGGCAGAGCGGCAACGGGGCGTCATCCTTGCTTCGGCGCCATCCAGCTCCAGGATCTCATTGCTCTTGCAAATTCGTGCCCTTGTCGATCATGGACATTTATCGGCTCATGGGCCTGTGGCAAGACCACCGGATCTTGCCCGCACAAAGTCCACAAACGCTCGCAGCGGGGCCGGCAATAGTGTGCGGCCGCTGTAGTACAGAAACGGCCCCGAGAAGCTCGGCCACCAGTCGGCCAGCACCGGCTCCAGCTTGCCGCTGTCTAGATACGGACGCAGCCAGTCTTCAAACATGTAGACCACCCCGGCACCTCCGATGGCGGCATCTACCGCCAGATCGGCTGCGGTGCCCAGGCGTACCACCATGCGTGGGACGGGGTCCACCCGCAGCGATTCACCATTGCGCTCGAAGTCCCACGGCGGGACGGTGCCGCTGGCGAAGCGCCCTCGCAAGCATGCATGGTTCAGCAACTCGCGGGGGTGCGTAGGGCGCCCACAGCGGTCCAGGTAGGCGGGCGAGGCGGCGGCCGCGAAGCGCTGCACGCGTGGGCCAATGGGCACGGCCACCATGTCCTGCTCCAGGCGCTCGTCATAGCGGATACCGGCGTCGCAGCCGCTGGCCAGCAGGTCCACAAAACCATCCTCTGCGATAACGTCGAGTTGGATGTCGGGATAGGCCAGCAAGAAGTCCGGCACGAGGGCCGGCAGCACCAAGCGCGAAGCGCTCATGGGGACGTTCAAGCGCAATGTGCCGGCAGGCTTGTCGCGGAAGCCATTGACCACGTCCAGCGCGCTTTCCACCTCTCTCAGCGCCGGGCCCAGATGCTCCAACAGGCGTTGGCCGGCCTCAGTGGGCACCACGCTGCGGGTGGTGCGGTGCAAGAGCCGCACATCCAACTGGGCCTCTAGCCGTCGTACGGCCAGGCTCAGGCCCGAGGCACTGCCGCCGCTGGCCCGGGCCCCTTCGCGAAAGCCCTTGGTGCGCGCCACAGCCAGGAACGCATGGAGGTCACCCAGATCAACTTTCATTGTTTCAAATCCTGCACAGCCTGTGCAGATTGTGCCTCCTTATCAATCAATGGTGTGCTGACTACACTGAATGCCAACCCTTCCCACTACGGAAACGACGACATGACGTACCCCCAAACCACCCCCGCTACCTTCGTCCTGGGCGACCGCGCTGTGCGTCGCCTTGGTTACGGCGCCATGCAACTGGCCGGCCCTGGCGTGTTCGGTCCCCCCAAGGACCGCGCTGCCGCATTGGCGGTGCTGCGGACAGCCGTCGAAGCAGGCGTGAACCACATCGACACCAGCGATTTCTATGGACCGCACATCACCAACCAACTCATCCGCGAAGCGCTTCACCCCTACCGGGATGATTTGGTCATCGTGACCAAGATCGGTTGCGTGCGCGGTGCAGACGGCTCATGGAACCTGGCTATGTCGGCCGAGCAGTTGCGTCAGGCGGTGCACGACAACCTGCGTAACCTGGGCCTGGACAGGTTGGAGGTGGTGAACCTGCGGGCCATGTTCGATGTTCACGGCCCTGCCGAAGGCTCGCTCGAGGCGCCGCTAACAGCCCTGGCGGAACTACAGCAGCAAGGCCTGGTGCGCCACATCGGCCTGAGCAACGTGACGGCCAAGCAGATTGCCGATGGCCAACGCATCTGCCGTATCGCATGCGTGCAGAACCAATACAACCTCGTGCACCGGGCTGACGATGCGTTGATCGACAGCCTGGCTCTTGAAGGTGTGCCTTACGTACCCTTCTTCCCGCTGGGCGGCTTTTCGCCATTGCAATCGGCGGGGCTGTCGGAGGTTGCACAGCAACTGGGCGCCACGCCGATGCAGGTGGCCTTGGCTTGGCTGCTGCGGCGGTCGCCCAATATCCTGTTGATCCCCGGCACGTCGTCGGTGGGACACCTGCATGAGAACCTGGCGGCTGGCAGCTTGAACCTGCCGCAAGAAGCCATGAACCGGCTTGAGCAAGTAGCGGCGGGATGATGCAAGGGCCTGCTTCGCGAACATGGACCAGCGATGTCCGCGAGATGCGGATGTTGAAGCATTCCGACGGCCGCTTCTGGCCGATAGCAGCCACCCTGGCTTCAAACTGACCCAGCGCAACAGCAGCCTCGCTGCAAGCTCAGGGGACGCGACAGGCTGAAAGTCGCGGGCTCAGGCCGGCACCCAATCCGCCTGCCAGCGCGCCGCCAGGCGCTGGCTCAGCTGCAAGGGCAGGCCACCCTGGTCAAAACCCACCACGGTGATCTGCTCGGCGCAGCTGGGGCGCTCGGGCACCTGGGCAAAGCGGCCGTCGCTGAGCAGCCAGACGCAGGCATGCACGGGGCTTTGGCGGCGGGCGCGCTGCAGCAGGCGCTCCAGCAAGGCGATGGCGCTGGCCAGCGGGCTGCCGCCACCGCCCGCAATCGGGCGGATCCAGCCCTCGTTCCAGGCTTGGGCCTTGGCCCCTGCCTGGATCACATAGGCGCTGTCGCCGCTAAAGCCCAGCACGCAGAGCTTGTCGCGTTGGTGGTAGGCCTGCTCGGCAATGGCCTGCAGGTAACCCTTGGCGCGGGCAAGCTGCTGGCCGCGCAGCATGGAGGCGGAGGTGTCGAGCAGCACGCAGTGCATCAGCTGCGCACCGGCGGGTTGCTTGCGGTAGCGCAGGTGCGGGCGCGCCAACGGGGCCTGGCCTTTGGCGGCCAGGCTGCGAGGCCAGTCGATGCGCTGGCTGGCCGTTGCCAGCAGGCGACCGGCGCGCTGCGTGCTCTGCGCGCGCCCCAGCTTGGCCTTGCCGGCCAGGCTGAGGCGCGTCAGGCTTTTTTTGCGATAAAGGGCCGCAGGGCCTTGACGGGCTCGATACCAGTGTGGCGCGGCGCGGCCATGCCGCCCCAGCCATCGGGCTGGCTGTGGTTGGCGTTTGCGTTGTTGCTGGGGGTGTCGGCCTTGCTGGCTTGTGCCTGGTTGGACTGTTGCCGCTGCGGCTGCTGCTGTTGGCCTTGTTGATCGTTGGGATCGTGGGCCTGGCCACTGGGTGATGGCGGCTGCGCCGCATCGGCACTGCGACGGTGGGCCAGCGCCAACTCCGCCACGGCCTGCATATCGGCCAGGCTCACCTCGGCATGGCCCGCCAGCGCTGCCTGGGCGCGGGCGGCGCGCAGCATCACCAGGTCGGCGCGCACGCCTTCGGCACCGGATTGCTGGCACAGCTGCGCAACGGCATCAAACACGGCATCGGGCCAGACGACGCTGGCCAACTGCTGCCGTGCGGCGGCAATCTGCGCGCGCAGTTGGGCTTGTGCCTTCGCTTGCTGAGCACAGAACTGGGCGGGGTCTGCGTCAAAGGCCATGCGGGCGCGCACGATGCGTTTGCGCGTCTTGACATCGGGCACATTGGGCAGGCGTACAAACAGGCCAAAGCGGTCGAGCAGCTGCGGGCGCAGTTGGCCTTCTTCGGGGTTCATCGTGCCGATCAGTGCAATGCGCGCGGCATGCTGGTGCGATACGCCATCGCGCTCGATGCGGTTGGTGCCGCTGGCGCTGACATCGAGCAGCAAGTCCACCAGGCCATCGGGCAGCAGGTTGACCTCGTCCACATACAGGATGCCCTGGTGCGCCTGGGCCAGCAGGCCGGGGCGGAACTGCACGGCTGAGGACTGCAGCGCAGCTTCCAGATCCAGCGCGCCTTGCAGTTGCTCCTCGGTCGTGCCCAGGGGCAGGTTCACAAAATGGCCGCTGGGCAGTAGCTCGGCCAGCGCGCGGGCGCTGGTGGATTTGGCGGTGCCGCGTGGGCCTTCCACCAGCACGCCGCCCAGTTGCGGATCGACCGCCAGCAGCAGCAAGGCCTGCTGCAGCGCGGACTGGCCCTCAATGGCGCTGAAGGGAAAATGCAGATCGTTGGGGGCGCTCATCGCATCTCCAGCAGGTGTTCGGTGTCGAGCAAATGGGTCTCCAGCAATTGGGGGTAGTCGCCGGGCTCTTGCCACAGGCCGCGCTGTATGGCTTCGAGCAGGCGCTCGCACATGCCGTGGAAGGCCTGCGGATTGTGCTGCTGCATAAAGGCGCGCGTGGTGTCATCGGCGACAAAGGCATCGGTCACGCGGGCGTATTGGTCATCGCGCACCACGCGGGCGGTGGCATCAAAGGCGAAGAGGTAGTCCACCGTTGCGGCAATCTCGAACGCGCCCTTGTAGCCATGGCGCTGCACGCCTTCGATCCACTTGGGATTGGTGGCACGCGAGCGCACCACGCGGCTGATCTCTTCTTGCAAGCTGCGCATGCGTGGCGAATCGGGGTTGCTGTTGTCGCCAAAGTACATGGCCGGCTGTTGGCCGCTGTAGTGGCGCACGGCAGCGGCCATGCCGCCCTGGAACTGGTAGTAGTCGCCGGAGTCGAGCACATCGTGCTCGCGGTTGTCCTGGTTGTGCAGCACCAGCTGCATCTCGGACAGGCGGCGCACAAAGGTCTCGGGCACCTGGCTGCCTTCGTCGTGCTGGCCGTAGGCATAGGCGCCCCAGTTGCGGTAGGCGGTGGCCAGATCTTCGTCGCTTTGCCACTGGCCGCTGTCGATCAGGCCCTGCAGGCCAGCGCCGTAGCTGCCGGGCTTGGCGCCAAACACGCGCAGGCCCGCCTGGTGGCGCGCCTCCTTGGCATCCAGCCCCTGCTGCTGCAGCTGCGCGGCCTCGGCCAACACGCGGGTGCGGATCGGGTTTTGCGCGGCGTCTTCGTCCTCTAGTGCCGCCACTTTTTGCACGGCGGCATCAAACAGGCGGATCACATTGCTGAACGCATCCCGGAAAAAGCCCGAGACGCGCAGCGTCACATCCACCCGGGGACGGCCCAGTACATGCAGCGGCAGTACCTCAAAATCGCTGACCCGCCAGCTGCCATCGGCCCAGGTGGGGCGCACGCCCATCAGCGCAAAGGCTTGCGAGATATCGTCGCCGCCGGTGCGCATGGTGGCCGTGCCCCACACAGACAGGCCAATGGTGACGGGGTATTCGCCATGCTCCTGGGTGTAGCGCTCGACCAGCAGTTGCGCAGATTTGAAGCCCATGCCCCAGCTGGTTTGCGTGGGGATAGCCCGGGTATCGACCGAGAAGAAATTGCGGCCGGTGGGCAGTACATCGGGCCGGCCGCGCGTGGGCGCGCCGCTGGGGCCCGCTGGCACAAAGCGCCCCGCCAGGCCGCGCAGCAGTTGCTGCAGCTCTTGCGGGCCACAGGCGGCCAGGCGCGGGCGCAGATCCTGCTGCACCCGGCGCAGCACGGCCTGGGTGTGGCCGTCGGCCAGTGCGGGCGGCAGGGCGGCGTCGGGGGCCAGGATCTGCAATGCCAGCAGCTCCAGACGCTCGCGCGTGTCGCCGTGGTGGCGCCAGGGCTGGTCGTGCAGGTGTTGAAGGTCTTGAAGCAGGGCGGGGCGCGGGCCGGACCAGGCTGCGGCCCAGTCGGCATCGAGCGGGTCAAAGTCCAGGCCCAGGTCGCGGGCCAGTGCGCGCACCAGGCTTTGGTTCGCGCCCTTGCCACCACCGACGGGGTGGCGCGCCAAGGCGAGCAGGGTGTCGGTCTCCAGCCGGCCGGCGGGCGAGACGCCGAAGATATGCAGGCCGTCGCGGATCTGGCTTTCCTTGAGCTCGCAGAGGTAGGCATCGGTGCGGTTGAGCAGTTGCTGCTCTTCCTCTTCGCTGCCGGGGGCCTGCAGGCCCAGATCCTGGTGCAGGTCGTGCTGCACGATGTGGGCCAAGATCTGCTTGCGCAGGATTTGCGCGCGCTTGTGGTCCAGGGTGGCGGCCTCGTAGTACTCGTCCACCATGCGTTCCAGATCGCGCGTGGGCCCATAGCTCTCGGCGCGGGTGAGCGGGGGCATCAGGTGGTCAATGATCACGGCCTGGGCGCGGCGCTTGGCCTGCGTGCCTTCGCCAGGGTCATTGACGATAAAGGGGTAGAGGTGGGGCAGGGGGCCCAGCACCAGATCGGGCCAGCAGTTGGCCGACAGCGCGACGCTCTTGCCGGGCAGCCATTCGAGGTTGCCGTGCTTGCCCACATGCACCATCGCATCGGCCTGCCATTGGCTGCGCAGCCAGTGGTAGAAGGCCAGGTAGTAGTGCGGCGGCACCAAATCCGGGTCGTGGTAGGCGGCCAGCGCATCGAGCTGGTAGCCGCGTGCCGGCTGCACGCCGACAAAGATCTGGCCCAAGCGCAGACCGGACACCATGAAGCGGCCCTCACGCAGCATCGGGTCTTGTGCGGGCGCGCCCCAGCGCTCGGTGATGGCCTGCTGGTTGGCCGCTGGCAGGGTGCCAAAGTACTGCAGGTAGTCGTCCAGGCTCAGGCTTTGCCAGGCGGCGCGCGTGGCCCAGGAATCGGGCGCATTGGTGATGCCTTGCTGCAGCAAGTCCATCAGCGCCTGGCTGTCGGCGGGCATGGCATCGACGGCATAGCCATCGGCCGCCAGCGCGCGCAGGATTTCTATGACCGACGCTGGTGTATCCAGCCCCACGCCATTGCCGATGCGGCCTTCGCTGCTGGGGTAGTTGGCCAGCACCAGGGCCAGGCGCTTGTCCGCGTTGGGCTTGCGGCGCAGCTGGCACCAGCGCTGGGCCAGCGCCACGACAAAGCCCATGCGCTCGGGGTGGGCCTGGTACTGCACCACATCAGATTGGGTCAGATCACTGCGGTGCGACAGGCCCTTGAAGCTGATCGCCCGCGTGATGATGCGGCCATCCACCTCGGGCATGGCCACATGCATGGCAATATCGCGTGGCTGCAGGCCATGGGTGCTGTCCAGCCAGGTTTGCTCGTTGCTGCCCGACAGGATCAGCTGCAGCACGGGAATATCGCCCGCTAGTGCATGGTCGCCAGGCGTATCGAGCGAGGCCTGCGAGAAGGCGGTGGTGTTGAGGATCAGTGCGACCTCTTCGCTGGCACACAGCGCCTGCAAGGCCGCCAGGCAACCGGCATCCTTGAGCGATTGCAGGGCCAATGGCAGCGGGTTCATGCCTTTGGCAAGCAAGGTCTGGCACAGGTCGGCAAACACCTGGGTGTTGCCCGACTGCAGATGCGCCTTGTAGAACAGCAGCATGACCACCGGCGCGCCGGGCTGCCACTGCAGCGGGCCCGGCTGCTGCCAGGTGGCGACCGTGGCCTCATCACTGCTGGGGTGGTACACAGCCACCGCTGGCAGAGGGCGCGGCGGCAGCGCCGCATGCGGGCCACCCAGCAGGCCGTGCCAGACAAAACGGAACAGCTCGCGCGCATTGGCCAGGCCGCCTTCGCGCAGATAGCGCCACAAGGTGCGGCAGTCTTGCTGCGGCACCGTGCTTTTTTGCAGCAGGTTCAAATCCTCGCTGCTGTCGCCCGAGAACATGGCCAGCGCAATCTTGTGGGCGCGGCACAGCGACATGACCCGCTCGGTGCCATAGGGCCAGTAGCTCTCGCCGCCCAGGTGGTCGATGATGATGAGCTTGGCATGCTGCAGCACCTCATCGGCATACAGATCGACCGATGCGGGCTGGCGCAGGTACATCAGATTGGCCAGCCGCACGCTGGGCAGTTGCTCGCCATCCATGCCGGCCCGCAGCTGCTCGTAGGCTTGTGCGAGCAGGGCCAGGGTGGTGTCTGCAGCGCTCAGGACCACGATGTCGGCCGGGCTTTGCCCCAGGCTGGAGACAAAGGCCTCGTCGTCGACAAAACCACCGGGCTGGACCGCGAGCAAATGCATCAGAGCGCTCCGACCGGGCTGGCGGCGAGCTGGGCGCGGATGGCGGCCTCGTCCAGGTCATGGCCGATGAAGACCAGGTGGGTTCCGCGCTTTTCATCGGCGCGCCATGGGCGGTCAAAGTAGCTGTCAAAGCGCTTGCCCACGCCATGCACCACCAGGCGCATGGGCTTGCCGGGCAGGGCCACAAAGCCCTTGATGCGGTAGACGGTCTGCTGCGCGACCACATCGGCCAACTGGGCCAGCAGTGCTTCGCGGTCCACCTCGCCCAGCTGCACGACAACGGAGTCGAAATCATCATGGTCGTGCTCGTCATGCACATGGCCGGCTTCGTGCTCGTGGTGGCCCTTGCGCGATTCGATGCTTTCCTCGGACGCGCTGGACAGGCCCAGCACCACATCCAGATCGATGCGGCCATGGTCGGCGGCAACAATCTTGACGGCGGGCGGAATGTCTTCGCGCACCAGGGCCTCGACGGCTGCGCGGTCGGCGGCGCTGGCCTGGTCGAGCTTGCTCAGCACCACCAGGTCGGCGGAGATGAGCTGGTCTTCAAACAGCTCGTGCAGTGGCGATTCGTGGTCGAGGTTCGGGTCCTGCTTGCGCTGCAGATCGACCGCTGCGGGGTTGGCGGCAAACTGGCCGGCTGCGGCGGCGGGCACATCGACGACGGTGATCACTGCATCGACCGTGCAAGCATTCTTGATCTCGGGCCAGTTGAAGGCCTGCACCAGGGGCTTGGGCAGGGCCAGGCCGCTGGTCTCGATGAGGATGTGGTCGATATCGCCACGGCGCTCGATGAGCTTGCGCATCACCGGGTAGAACTCTTCCTGCACGGTGCAGCACATGCAGCCATTGGCCAGTTCATAGAGCTGGCCGGCTTGTTCAACGCCGTCGTCATCGCAGCCAATGCCGCAGCCGCGCAGAATCTCGCCATCAATGCCCAGCTCGCCAAACTCATTGACGATCACCGCAATGCGGCGGCCGTTGGCGTTGGACAGGATGTGGCGCAGCAAGGTGGTTTTGCCGCTGCCCAGAAAGCCGGTGACGATGGTGGCTGGGATCTTCTGGCTGGTGCTCATGGGGGTGTCTCCAAATAAAAAGGGGCGGGGCCGCAAGGCGCGTTGCGCTCGGCAGTCTGGAACAAACGGGGGGATGCGCGAACGGCCTAGCGGCCGCAGGCCTGGGCCAGCGGCAAGGCTGAGCCTGTGCGCCAAAGAGCAGGGTGGAAGGGCAGCGCCAAGCGGCGGCTGGGAGCAGGTGTCTGCATGGGAACTCCAGGAAAAGCGCGTCCTAGGCAAACCAGCGGGCGGATGCCGGTGGGAGCTGGTTCGGGGGTGGCTTGGCACAAAGGTCTGACTTGGCAGCGCAGGGAGCGGGGTGAGCCCTGGGCCTGCGGCAGCGATACAGTGGCGCGACCGTGCCGGATTGTCACCGGCTTCTTTGCGAACAAGTGCGGGCCATTCTACTGCGTATAGGGAGCGGACAGCGGCCGCCAGCATGGTGGCGGGCATGGCTTCTCGCTGATCTGGGACACGGGCTGGCACGAAGCGCCAGCCTGCCCTCGCCTATTGCTATAAAGGAGGCTTGTCCTGTTGCAAGGCCTCCTGTGCTTTGCCAGGCCATTGCTTGTTTCCACCATTGAGCTGCCAGCCCATGTCCACACGTCTGCACGCCGTCCAATCCGATATCACCCAGCTCCATGTGGGAGCGATTGTGAACGCCGCCAACTCATCGCTGCTGGGCGGTGGCGGGGTGGATGGCGCCATCCACCGGGCCGCAGGCCCGGACCTGGTGCACGAATGCCGGCTGCTGGGTGGCTGCAAAACGGGGGATGCCAAGCTGACCCTGGCCTACCGGCTGCATGCGGACTACATCATTCACACGGTGGGGCCCGTGTGGCGTGGCGGGGACCACGGCGAGCCCGAGCTGCTGGCTGCTTGCTACCGCCGTTGTATGGCGCTGGCAGAGGAGAAGCGGGTGCGCTCCATCGCTTTTCCAAGCATCAGCACGGGCATCTATGGCTATCCCTTGGCGCTGGCTGCACAAGTGGCAGTGCGTACGGTTCGGGAAAGCCTGTCGCCGCACACCTCCATCGAGGAGGTGGTCTTTTGCTGCTTCTCGCCAGCGGATCTGCTGCAGTATGAAGCGGTCTTGAATGCGCCCACGGCCTGAGACACTGACCAGTCTGCTCCAACTGCTTGAACCCATGACCAAAAATCGCTACCGCCTGCTTGTCGTCATCGCCCTCATCCTGCTGTACCTCTCCCTCAAGATCGACCCCGCTTTCGATCTGATCCCTTACCCGTATCAGATGCGGCTGCCAAAGCCGCTGGAGGGCGAGATGACCGTGTTGCTGTGCTTTATCGTGCTGGGCTGGGTGGCGGGCTTGTATGGATGCATGTTCTTTCGCCCCTGGGCACCATCGCTCAACCTGGTGACAGCGGCATGCGGCCTGCTTTTTATTGCCGGCAATAACATGCTGTCCATCGAGTCATCGTGGGCGCAGGTGCTGGACTTTCTGGCCAATGCCTCTGCAGGCTTGGTGCTGATGCTGCCTTACTTCAACGACAAGGTCAGAAAGATGTTTTGGCCGGAGCCGGATTGATGCCGAGGCGCGCACCGAATCCCTGCGGGATGCCATGCATGGTGCAAAGGGCTTCTTTGCAACACACCCAGGGGTGGAGCTGCATCAGCGCGCTGAAATGGCATAAACGCCGCTACCGACCCCGATAAAGCCCCACCCAAACAAGATAGAAGGCAACGTTCCCGTGGCATCTCAACAAGAAAGCAGCGATCGCGTCTTAAAGGCCGTCGCCGCGTTTGTCTCCTCCCTGTATTCAGGACGCAGCGTCTGTCCTGATATGTCGTCGCTGATCCAAGCGACCTCGTCACTGCGATTGTCAAGTTTTGACGACTGGGAGCAACTGGTCAGATCTGGCATTGATTGGGCCGAAAACAAGCACAAGCCCCCAAAGTGGCGCTTCTGGGCCGCACCAACGCCGTTCCCTACCTGGATTGACCTGTGCAGCTGGGATGGTTACAAGCGCGAGCGAACGCTGCGAGCATTGGCAGGAGCCGCTCCAAACGCCTTCTTCCTGGCGCTGGCGGCGCGGCGGCTCAATGATTGGGTGCCAGAGGTGCGTGCAGCCGCACGCGAGACATTGCCATCCATCGCAGCAGCATCTGACCCTGCCGAAGTGGCGTCCATGCTATGTGCCGTCCTTCCTCACTGGAACTCCTGGGGCCGCATGGAGGCGCATGACAAACAAGTCCTTTTGGAGATCTCATCCACCGAGGCTGTTGTATGCGCACTCACCGAGCAAATCATTTCCACGCCAGCGGGGCCGATGGCTGAAATCCTGGCGCAAGTGGGGCGAAGTCCGGCTTTGGATGCAAGCCTGCAGGACATTGCCAGCCAGGCTGTGCAGCCAGCCGTGAGAGCCAAAGCCTACCGCGCGATGCTCGACGGCAAGATGGTGTGGTTGGAAGGCAGAGTGTGGGAATGTACAGATAGAAGTCGCTTCACAGGTTATCGCCGTGCGGTTCACGGCCATCGATCGTTGTCCGGCACTGTCCCCAGCGCTGAGCTATTGAAAGCTGCCATTGCTGATCCATCCAATGTCGTTCGCAGGGTGGTAGGCGATGTGCTGATACGAGAAACCGAGCCGTTGGATGGCCTGGCCTTGGAGCTGGCCATCCGACTTGCCGCGGACAAACACCCATCGCTTTCTGCCAGAGGGCAGTTTTTGCTGGAGAACTTGACGAAGCCAAAGCCAGATGCATGAATGGCGGCGGCTGATGCCTGTGTGGCTTATGGCTGGGCAAATGGGTGGGAGGCGAATTGCTCGGTTTGCTCCAGCAGTTCACTGACCGCAAGCAGCTGGGGGGGCGTACAAGAAAAGGCCCAGAAGGCTTCAACGTAGTGTTGAAACATGGCGTCGTTTTTTTCGTCTGGCGTGGGCATGGCTTGGTCTTTGGATAAAGCGGTCGTCAAACCACCGCCGTGCTGAACGCATCCGGCCGCCGTGCCAGCAGCTGCGACAGGCGCTGCAGCCCGGCCTGCAAGCGGCTGCGGTCTTTGATGCTGCCCAGGGAGATGCGAATGGCATTGACGGTGCTGGCATCAGCGAGGTTGCTGGCGAAGGCTTCTGCTGGCGTGACGGCAATGCCCTCGCTGTCGGCAGCGCGTGCCAGTTGGTGGGGGCTCCAGTAGCCCGGCAGTTCCAGCCAGACATGCAGGCCATCGCCCGCGCCACTGTAGCGGCCGGCCAGCAGATCGCGCGCCATGCGGTGGCGCAGTCGCGCCTCTTTGCGCACGCCCTCCATCAAGCTATAGGCCGAGCCGCCCAATATCCACTGCGTGGCCAGCGCGGCCGAGAGCGGCGAGACCATCAGCGCAAAGGAGCGCAAGGCGGCCTGAAAGCGCTCGCGCAAGACAGGATCGCGCACCAATACAAAGGCCACGCGCAGGCCGGGCGTCAGGCATTTGGACAGGGTGGAGATATAGAGCACCTGCTCTGGCGCTAGGCTGGCCAGTGGCGGCGGGGGCGCTTCGGCCAGCAGCCAGTAAGGATCATCTTCGACGATGCGGACATGGTGGCGCTGGGCCATGCGAAGCAGCGCCTGGCGCCGGTCCAGCGGCATCGTGGTGGCGGTCGGGTTCTGCAAGGTCGGATTGAGGTAGAGCAGCGCCGGCTGGTGCTGGCGGCAGGCCTGCTCCAGGCTGTCGGGCCGCATGCCATGCTGGTCGGCAGGCACGGCGATGAGCTGCCGGCCCAACTGCGTGGCAGCCGACCGCAGGCCGGGGTAGCCCATCGGCTCGGCCAGGATCACATCGCCGGGCTCGGTCAGCGCCAGGATGGATGCGGCAATGGCCGCCTGCGCGCCCGGGCAGACGACCAACTGCTCGGCATCAACCGGCCCAAACATCGGCTTGAGCCATTGGGCGCCGGCTTGCCGATCCACATCGCTGCCGCCGCCCAGGTGGTAGGTCATTAGCAGGGCAGCATCCGCCCCCATCAAGACCTGCGACAGGCCTTGCTTCAACAGATCGTCAAAGTCCAGCCCTGCCGGCGGCGGCGGGGTGTTCATGCTCAGGTCGAGCACCGCCGTCAGCTCCACCTTGGGTGCCGCAACATAGGTGCCCCGTGCGCCGCGCCCTTCCAGCAGGTTGCGGCGCCTGGCCTCGTCGTAAGCACGGGTGATGGTTGTCAGGTCCACATCCAGCAGGGCTGCCAGGTGGCGCTGCGGCGGCAGCCGGTCCCCGGGTTTCAGCAGGCCATCGGCCACGGCGCCCTGCAAGGCATCGGCAATCTGCAAAAAGCGCGGCCCGCCACGCGCAGCCAATCGCGGCAGCCAGCGGAGGGTGTCGTCTTCTTGCATGGTTTTGCTCTGCGAATGTATGGATGGGTTCAGCGATCCTCTGCAAAACGCACTGCCCCGGTCTGAACGCGGTCTCGGAGATCCGCTCCATCCCGTTGGGCGAGGGTACTGCAAACGGTCCCTGGGACAATTTGTCCGCATGTATGGAAATTGCTTTTGCGTAATATGCACCAGAACGTGCAGCGGCCCATGCTGGTATGGCAATCGCTGGCGTGGTGGCCTCTTGCTTCGCAGAGGCCCGGACAGTGCCAAGTCATTGGCTGGAAATTCGCAAAATGATCGATTGGATCCCCGTAGTCTTCGTCATCTTCAAGCTGGGCATGTTCAGCACCTGCATGTTCTTTGCCATCAAGTGGCATTACGACCAGGGCAAAAAAGGCGGCAACCCGCGCGCCGTGCTGCGCGCAGGCGGCAAGGTGGCAGCTATTTTTATGCTGGCGCTGCTGCTGCTGGGGCTGCTGACTTTTGGCCTGATGCGGATGCTGGGACTGGATCTGATGTTCCCCTGACCGCCCAGTCGCCGCACTCAAAGGCGGGTCAGCACCATCGAATGGAGCGGAATGTTTTGCGCTTAGCCGCCATAGGGGACTTTGACCAACTGCCCCGCCGCATTCCGTTCAAACGCTGAACGTGGAGGCGCATCCAGGAACTCGATGATGTCGGGTGAGTAGTTGGCGATGGTGTTGACGTCATAGACCTGGTGGTTAGTGCGTTCACTCATGTAGGCCTGGTTCTCATCGCCTGCGGTAAAGCGCCAGCCGCTATCACCTGGGCGGGTGGTTTCTTGACGCTCCATATAGCCAACAGGCCGGCCATCGACGGTGATTCTGTCGGTGGCAATGCAGCCTCCCCTCCCGGTAGCCAGTGGTTTGATTTGCTCAGCGGACAGCGCGAATTTCTTTTGAGGGGCATTCATAGTCGATATTTCCAGGTGCAGGGTTGGCTGGGCTGTGGGCAGGTTGCCCGCAAGCGAATAGCGATGGCTGGCTGCATGGCGGCCAAGCTTTGGCTGGGCTCAAGCGTAATGCACTTTGGACTTTTAGCTATAAATCCAGATCGGGATGGCTGTGCTTGCGGTACCTGCGCTTTAATCGGATGCGCGCAGCGCGTTTAGCATCCGCTCCGTCAGTTGGCGCACTTGGCGGTGCGTGCGCCAAGCCGGCTGCAGCCGGCCTGGGTAGGATGCCCCATCAAGCCCCATTGCCTTTCAGCAACTCCACGGAAACGATGCTGATCCTGTAGGCGGAAAGCCCAGGTGCATAGGCCGCGACGGTATAGGAGAATTCATCCGCCAAGGCCTCTCCGTTGGCGTGGTAGTCATTGATTGCGATGAGGTGCAGCGTGTCACCCGACCAATGCAGGTCTACGATGGAATGCCAGCTGCGTTCCTTGCATTCGGTACCGATATCTTGAACAGCGTCTGACTCCACACTGCGACTACCAGCGGCACCTCACTCCCCCTGCCCATAAGCCCGAGGAATATGCGTCATCAGCGAATGGCTGAAGCCGCCATCGACCACCAGATCGGCGCCATGGATATAGCTGGCCCGGGGGCTGGCGAGGAAGACCACCGCCTGGGCAAGTTCGTCGATCTGGCCGATGCGGCGCAGCGGCACCACCTGCTCGCGGCGGGCGCGGTCGTCGGGGTTGCGGTAGAAGCGCTCGCTCAGCGGGGTCACAAACAGGCCGGGGCTGACGGTGTTGCAGCGGATGCCGGCGGGGCCCCATTCCAGGCACATTTGCGCAGTCAGCATGCGGATACCTGCTTTGCTCATGCTGTAGCCGCCGCTCAGCGGCTGGGCGTTCTGGGCGGAGATCGAGGCGATGTTGACGATGGCGCGCGGCAGGCTGGCGTCGGAATGGCGGTAGAAGGCCTGGCCCATGCGCAGGTAGCCGCCCAGGTTGATCTGCAGCTGGCGCTCCCACACGGCAGGGTCCAGCTCGGCCAGCGGCGCGGCGCTGGTGATGGCGGCGTTGTTGACCAGCACGCTGGGGCCGGCGCCCCAGTGCTGTTGAAGTGTTTGAAAGGCGGCCTCGACGGCCGCGGGCGATGAGACATCGGCGCGGATGGGCAGCAGGCGCAGGGCATCGGCATGGGTGGCGGCGAGCTGTGCCAGCGCATCGCTGTCGTGGTCGAGCACGGCCACGCGGCAGCCGCTGGTCAGCAGCGCTTGCACAATACCCGCGCCGAGGCCTTTGGCGCCGCCGGTCACTATGCAGATGCGTTGGTCCAATTGCAACCAGTCCATGTCGTGGGCCTTTCTGGTCTGCAATCAGGCGGCCAAGGGCACCAGCTTGTGGGTGCTGGCGTTGAAGTTGACCACCGGGCTGGCGCTGTTGCAAGAGGACTTACGGATCTTGCCGACCACCAGCTTGTGTGTGCCCAGGGTGTGGGTGCAGACGATGTCGCATTCCATGCTGGCCAGCGCATCGCTCAGCACGGGCAACTGGTGCTCGCTGCTGTGCCAGCGGCCTTCCTTGAAGCGGGCCTCGCCCTGCGGTTGGCTCAGAAAGCTGGCGATGATCTGGCTGTGTTCCTCACCCAGCACATTGGCCACAAACTTGCCGGTTTGCAGCAAGGTGTCGCCCATTGACGAGGCGCTGTGCGCAAAGAAGCCGACCATGGGCGGCTCGGCAGAGATGGAGGTGAGGCTGGAGACGATCATGCCGGCGACATCCTTGCCCTGGCCGGTGGTCACGGCGCTGATGCCGGCGGGCAGCGCGCGCATCGCGGCCTTGAAGTCGGCGACCGAGACGACCTGGTCTTCCGCCGCCAAGGTGATATGCGCGCGCACCTGGCCTTGGCCGTTGACCCAGCCGTGCTGCTGCGCATAGGCCAGCATGGCGGTAAAGCCCGTGTCCCATTCGCTGTCTGCGGCCTGGCAGGCCAGAAAGCGCAGCACCTGGGGGAAGAGCCAGACATGGCTGTCGCCGTCACGCGTGCCGATGCGGGTCAGGGCCTGCGCGAGCTGGGGCTCGGGCTGGGGTTCGATCAGCACATCGAGTGCCCGAAAATTGTGGGCATCCATCAGGCTGATGGAGCCGCAGTTGCTGAGGTGAACGCGCATGGCCCTGTCTCCTTAAGCCAGCGCTACGGCCTGGCCCACTTCTTTTTTCACGGCGGGAATGATCTTGTCGCCCCACAGCTCGATCTGCTTGAGCATGGTCTTCTGGTCGAAGTCGCCCAGCTGGGTTTGCAGCGCGATGTGCTTGGGCTTGAGGATGCTGATCTCTTCGAGCAGCTTGTCGATCACTTCGTTGACCGAGCCGACTGGCAGGTTCTTGCGCAGCTGCTCGAAGGTCGGGTCGGTGTCGGTCGGCACTTCCTTGACCATGTAGCCGTCTTCCGACTGGGCGCGGCGGAACTTGAGGCTCTCCGAGATGCGGCGCTGAAAGCGGGCGCAGTCCAGGTAGGCGTTGATCTCCGATGCATTGTCCGAGGCATAGCCACAGCGCAGAAAGCCGAACTTCACATCGTTGTCCAGGTCCTTGCCTTCGGCCGTCGCAATGTTTTCCAGCTTGGTGCGAAGGCCGGCAATGGCCTCGTTGCCGTTGAGCAGGGCGGTGACAAACAGGTTGTGGCCTTCGCGCACGCCCCGGCCCAGGGTGACCGGGTTGCCCGAGGTGACCCACAGCGGGGGCATCGGGTCTTGCACGCAGCGCACGGCGATGGAGCTGGGGGGGATATTCAGGAACTCACCCTGGTATTCAAATATTTTTTGCGTGAGGGCCTTGGGAATAATGTCGAGAAACTCATTGAAGATCGCGCCGGAATTGGCGATCTCGACGCCAAAGCGCTCAAATTCAAACTGCTGGTAGCCCGAGCCCACGCCCAGTTCGAGTCGCCCATTGGACACGGTGTCGACAAAGCCGACCTCGGCCAGGAAGCGGGCCGGGTGGTAGAGTGGCAAAATACACACTGCCGTGCCCAGGCGAATGGTTTTGGTTTTCGCTGCAGCATGGGCCACGGTCATTAATGGCGATGGCGACAGCGAATAATTATTGAAATGGTGTTCGGCATACCAGGCGGTATTGAAACCCGCTTGTTCTGCCACCACGGTTTGTTCGATGGAGTTGTTGATAACGTCCTGTGAGCGCTGGTGGTAGCCGCGCTGCTGCGCCAGAATGAATACGCCAAATTCCATGATGTCTCCTTGATGATGGGCAATATGGAATCATTCTAGGGGTGGGGTCAGGAGATCTGTATGCGTGAAATTCGAGATTCAGTACTGCGCAATCTGGAGGAATCATGGACCGTCTGAGAGCGATGGAGCTGTTCCTGTCGGTGTCGCAGACCCGCAGTTTTTCTGAGACGGCGCGGCTGTTTGGCATCTCGGCCACCGCCGTGTCGAGAATGATCACCGAGTTTGAAGACGGGCTGCAGGTCAAGCTCTTGCTGCGCTCCACGCGCCAGGTGTCGCTGACCGAATCGGGCCAGGAGTACGCGGCCCAGTTGGAAGGCATTCTCTGGACCATCAACCAGGCGCACACCCGCATCACCGCCATCAGCTCCGCCCCGCAAGGGCGCCTGCGCGTGCATGCACGCACCATGTTCGGCCAGCGCGTGCTCCCCGGCCTGATCGCCCGCTTCCGCCAGGCCCACCCGGAGATCCTGGTGGAGCTGCTGCTGTCCGAGACCAAGGTCGACCTGGTCAAGAACAATATTGATATTGATTTCAGAATATCGCCGCCGGTCGAGGCGGGGGTCAAACGGCGCATGCTTTTTCACAGCCAGCGCTATTTGGTGGCATCACCGGCTTATGTCGATAAAATGCCGCCCATCCATCAACCCGCTGATTTACTGCAGGCCCAATGTCTGGCCTATTATTTGCCCGGTAAAGACCATATATGGCATTTCAAGAATGATGCCGGGGTGGAAGATATCCGATTCTCGCCCCGGCATTTGACCAATAATGGCATTGCCTTGTTGGAATTGGCCAAATTGGGCGAAGGTATTGCGCTGTTGGATGATTACACCGTCTACCCGGATTTGGCGGCGGGCCATCTCGTGCGGCTTTTGCCGGATTATGTGGTGAGCAATACCACCTTTGAAGAGGGCATGTTCGCGACGATTGTGGATTCAGCGATTATCCCGGCCAAGGTCAAGCTGTTTCTGGATTTTGTCGCCAGCCAGGTGGCGGGGGAAGCGCAGCGCTTTGCGCTGCCCAAGTGACTGGTCGCTTTAATCGATCAGGATGCGCGCCCTGGGCTTGGCCAGCCCCCGGTAGCCCAGGCCGGTGATGCGCAGAATG
>NZ_JAJNCT010000005.1:0-151169 GCF_021026195.1 Comamonas koreensis | reverse complement strand
TCCGCCAGATCCGGCCCGCCAAAGCAGAGCGCGCTGGGGTGGGCCACCGGCAGGCTGATCAGCTCGCTCAGCGCCCCTTGGGCATCGTAGCGGGCGAGCTGGCCGGTACGCACCAGGGCGGTCCAGAGGCCGCCATCGCGGTCCCAGCAGCAGCCATCGGGCGCGGATTGCTGGGGCTGGGTGCTGATGAACAGCTGCTGGTCTTGTGCTTGCCCGCTGCTGATATCAAACGAATAAATGCTTTGCGCGGCGCTGTCGGCAATAAAGAGGCGGCCGTTGTGGGGGTGGAACAGCGGGCCATTGGCAGTTTTGAGGGCTGGGCCTATGCGCGCCAGCTGGCCATCCCGCTCCAACACATAGATGCCGCCCTTGGGCGCTTCGCCTGCTTCCAGATGCAGATGCATGCTGCCGACCAGAAAGCGGCCATCGGGCAGCGCGCAGCCATCGTTCAGGCGCAGATGGGGCAGGTGCTCGTCCAGCTCGGCCAGGGTGTGCAGCTGGCGGCTGGCAGGGTCGTACAAGCCAAGCGCCTCCTTCATCGCGATGACGATCCTGCCATCGGCATTCAGCGCAAAGGATCCCGTGGGCGCTGGCAGCAGGTGCAGTTCGGTCCGGCCGCTGGCCGGATCAATGTGCAGCAGCTGGCCACGCCGGCAGTCCATGGCCCAGAGCTGGCCGGTGGCGGCATCCCAGTTGGGGCATTCACCCAGGGCCAGGCGTTGCGGGATCAGGGGCTGTATATGCATGGGGTGGCTTCAGGTTGGGGCTCCGGGGATGGAGCCGCGCTGCACGTAGGTTGCTGTCCATCATAGGGTTGCCCCAGGGCGCCACTACCCCGGGGAACGCAGAACAGATTCAACCAATCGGGGGGAAATCATTTGCAGGGTTCCTTCCTAGAATCAAACACAGATTCGAAACAGGCGCTCGCCATGAGCGGCCAAGATCCAAGGAGACAACATGCAAGTGATAGCGCCTATTGCGCAGGCTGCGCCCTGCGCCGCCTTCCAGCCAACGGTTACCGCCGCTGTAACCAATGTCCGGGGAGGCCGCCATGTCTGAGCCATCCGTTTTGCTGGAAGTCGCCGATGGCGTGGCCCTGGTGACCTTGAACCGCCCACCCGTCAATGCCCTCAACCGTGCGATGCGGCGCGAGCTGGTGGCCATTTTTGATGCCATATCCGAGCGTGAGGATGTGCGCTGCGCGGTGCTGACCGGCTCCGGCTCGGTGTTCTGCGCTGGCGCTGATCTGAAGGACCGCCCCAATGCCGAGGTGGCCGGCGATTTTCTGGAACACAACCGCATCACCCGCGAAACCGGCAATGCGATCAAGGAATGCGCCAAGCCGGTGATTGCAGCGGTGAACGGCACGGCCCTGGGCGCAGGCATGGGCCTGGCTGCGGCCTGCGACATTCTCTACGCCTCGTCGAACGCGACCTTTGGCATGCCCGAGATCAATGTGGGCCTGGCCGGCGGGGCATCGATGCTCAAGACCTTGCTGGGTCGCTCGACGATGCGCCGCATGTTCTTTACCGGCCAGCGACTGACCGCCCAGGAGATGCTGCAGCGCAATGTGGTCGAAGAAGTGCTGGCGCCCGAAGCGCTGCTGCCCAAGGCCATGGAGATGGCACGCGAGATTGCGTCGAAGGCACCGCTGGCGGTGATCTACGCCAAGCGTGCCGCCAACATGGTGGACCTGATGCCCCAGCGCGATGCCTACCGCTTTGAGCAGGAGTTCACGATGGCGCTGGCCAAGACCGACGACGCCAAGGAAGCGCGCATGGCCTTCCTGGAAAAGCGCGCCCCTGTTTTCAAAGGACGCTGAGCATGCTGCAAACCACCCGCCTGCAGCCCGGTGCAGGTCTTGATCCGTTTTTCAATGCGCGCGCGATTGCCATCATTGGTGCCTCTGACGATCCCACCAAGATCGGTGGGCGGCCCGTGCATCTGCTCAAAAAGCATGGCTTTGCCGGCGCGGTGTTCCCCATCAATCCCAAGGGCGGCAGCATCCAGTCGCTGCCCGCCTATACCAGCGTGCGCGATGTGCCGCAGGTGCCTGAGCTGGCCATCATCGCGGTGCCGGCGGCCATGGCGCCCGCCGCGCTGAGCGACTGCGCCGACAAAGGGGTGCAGGCAGCGATTGTGCTGTCGTCCGGATTCATAGAAGCAGGGGAGGAGGGCGCAGCGCTGCAGCGGCAGTTGAGCCAGATTGCGCGGGAGCGCCAGATCCGCGTGCTGGGCCCTAATTGCCTGGGTGCAGTGGGTATCGAGGAGCGGGTGATTGGCTCTTTCTCGGTGGCGCTGGAAGAGAAGCTGCCAGCCGCCGGCCATGTGGGCATCGTCTCGCAGTCGGGCAACCTGGGCAGCTTCACGATGCAGTCGGTGGTGCGCCGGGGCATGGGCATCAGCCGCTTCATGGCGACCGGCAATGAGGCCGATGTGGACATTGCCGACGGCATTGCCGCGCTGGCCCGCGACAGCCAGACCCGCATCATCCTGTGCTGCATGGAAACCTGCCGCGATGGCAGCAAGCTGCTGCAGGCGCTGGAAGCAGCCCGCGCCGCCGGCAAGGTGGTGGTGGTGCTCAAGATCGGTTCGACCGAGCAAGGCCAGGCAGCTGCTGCCTCGCACACCGGCGCGCTGACCGGATCGAATGCCGTGATCGAAGCGGCGCTGACCCGCGCCGGTGCGCTAACGGTGCAGTCCATCGAAGACATGGTGGAGCTGACGGCGGCGCTGTCGGTGGTGCCGCAGGCACTGCTGCCGCGCAACCGGGGCGTGACCCTGGTGGCGGCATCGGGCGGCTTTGGCGTGATGATGGCCGATGCGATGGTGCAGGCGGTCCTGGACCTGCCCGAGCTGTCGGACGCCACCCGTGCCCGTATCCAGGAAGCCGTGCCGGTGGCCGGCACCCGCAACCCGGTGGATGCGACGGCGCAGATGTCCAGCCGGCCCGATATCTTGTACAAGCTGCTCACCGCTTTGCTGGAAGACGCATCGCGCAGCACCCTGGTGCTGCTGCTGTCGCTGTCCTTGCACAACCCGCGTTTGAGCGGTGTGTACCAGGAGGCACTGGCCCAGATCCGGCGCGACTACCCCGACCGCCTGATCGTGCTGATTGGCCAGGGCCCTGCCGATGTGACCGAGCGCATTGCCAACGCGGGCATTGCGATCTTCCCGACCATTGATGCGGCAGCCCGTGGCTTGGCCGGTATGGTGCGCCTGGGCCAGACGCTGGGCCAGCCCCCAACCGCGCCCGCTGCCGTGCAGAACTGGGAGGCGCTGGATGCCCAGGTCTTCCGCAACGAGTTCCATGCCAAGGCCTTTTTGGCGCGGGCCGGTGTGCCGGTGACGCAGGAGCAGGTGGTGCAGTCCGCCGATGCAGCGGTGGCTGCGGCCGAGCAGATCGGCTTCCCGGTGGTGTTCAAGATTGTCTCGCCCGACATTGCCCACAAGACCGAAGTCGGCGGCGTGGAGCTCAACATCCGCAGCGCCGCGCAGGCCCGCACGGCCCATGCACAGCTGTTGGCGCGGGTGGCCGAGCGCGCACCGCAGGCGCAGATCGATGGCGTGCTGGTGGCGCCGATGGTGGGTGGCGGTGTCGAGATGATCACCGGCATATCGCATGACGCGGCCTTTGGCCCGGTGGTGATGGTGGGCATGGGCGGCATCTATGCCGAGGTGCTGAAGGACGTGGCGGTGCAGGTGGCACCGGTGACGCAGGCCGAGGCGCTGCAGATGATTGCCTCGCTCAAGCTCTACCCGCTGCTGCAAGGGGTGCGCGGCCAGCCCGCTGCCGATGTGCAGGCCATGGCCGCCACGGTGGCGCGCCTGTCGGAGCTGGCGCTGGCCTATGCCGGCGAGATCGCGGAGATCGACCTGAACCCGGTGCTGGTCCAGTCCGCCGGCGAGGGCGTGATTGCGGTCGATGCACTGATGGTGGCGGCCCAGCCGCAGGCCTGATGTGCAACGCCACGGAGACTTTGATCGGAACTATGCGATGAAACAGGAAGAGAATTTCGCCCGCCCCGATGCCGCATCGGGCCCGGGTGCCTACCGGCAATATGCGCGTGAATGGCTGCACAGCCATTTGCCCGCCCATATGCGCGCCGACAGCGTGGACTACCGCACGCCCAGCCTGGACGAGTGCCGCGACTGGGAAGCGCGCATGTACCAGGCGGGCCTGGCTGGCATGACCTGGCCGACCGCCTATGGCGGCCATGGCTTGAGCCTGCGCGAGCACCTGGCGGTGAACAAGGAAGTGGGCGCGCTGGCCATGCCCGAGAGCGTCAGCTCGATCGGCAAGGAGCTGGCCGGCCCCATCATCATGGCCGTGGGCACCGAGGCGCAAAAACAGGCCTTTCTGCCCGCGATTCTGGAGATGCGCGAGTACTGGTGCCAGGGCTTTTCCGAGCCCGAGGCCGGATCGGACCTGGCGCGGCTGCGCACCAAGGCCACGCCCGATGGCGATGACTGGCTCATCCAGGGCCAGAAGATCTGGACCAGCGGCGCCGCCAAGGCCCATTACTGCCTGCTGCTGACCCGCACCGGCACGGTGGCCGACAAGCACCGGGGCCTGCTGATGTTTGCGGTGCCGATGGACACGCCCGGCATCCGCGTGGTGCCGATCCGCTCCATCGACAACAAGCAGTCCTTTGCCGAGGTGTTTTTTGACCAGGTGCGTGTGCCCGATTCGGCCCGCCTGGGCGCTGCCGATGAAGGCTGGAGCGCGGCTATCCGCGTGCTGTCGATCGAGCGCGCCACCAACCGCATGTACCGCGCCTGGCGTTTTGAGTGCGAGCTGCGCCAGTTGGTGCGGGCCTACCAGTCCGAGCCCGCACTGCGTGGCCGCCTGCAAGAGCCGGGCCTGCGCCAGGCGGTGGGCCAGGTGGTCAGCCAGATCGATGGCCACAAGGGCCTGGTCGAGCGCAGCGTGGAGCAGTTGCAGGCCGGCGAGCCGATTGGTGCGCGCGGATCGCTCACCAAGCTCTACTGGTCGGAATGCCACCAGGCCTTTGCGTCGCTGGCGCTGGCGCTGGTGGCCGATATCAACCCTGGCCACAGCGCGCTGGCGCAACGCGCCAAGGCCCATTTCACACAGGCCTACCTGTTCTCGCGCGCCGAGAGCATCTATGCCGGGACCACCGAAGTGCAGCTGGACGTCATTGCCCAGCGCATTCAACAGCTGACCAAGGACTGAGGGGATGACGATGCAAAGTGAAGAGCTGCAGCCCGAGGAGTTTGGGCAGGCGGCGCAGGCGGTCATCGCAGCGCTGCAAGGGCAAGGCCCGGCCGAAGCGGCTGCCGCCATGGCCGATGCCGGCCTGTTTGGTATCTGCGCCGATGAGGAGCAGGGCGGCCTGGGCCTGCCGCTGGCATTCGCGATGCCGGTGGTGCGGGTGGCCGGGCAGATGCAACTGTCCTACCCCCTGCCCGAGCAGATTGCCGCCAGCAAGGCGCTGCAGGGCACGCAGGCCGGTGGCCAGCTGCTGCGCGGTGAGAAATCGCTGTGCGTGGTGATGGCCGCGCAGGCCGCTGGCGACTGGAGCGGGGTGGCGCGCAATGGCCTGCAGGCCGACTATGTGCTGGTGCAGAGCGATGCCGGTTTTGCGCTCTACGACAAGGCGGCCCTGCGCTGCCAGGAAGAAGCAATGCTGGATCCGGAAGTGCCCCAGCTGTGGGTATCCACCACCGGTGCCACGCCGCTGCTGAGCCTGGACGCGCAGCAGTCGCAGGCCTTTTGTGCCGATATCAAGCTGCTTTGGGCCGAGTATGTGAACGGGCTGTGCGCCGGCGCGCTGGAGCGCACTGCCGATTACCTGCAGGCGCGCGTGCAGTTTGGCCGGCCGCTGTCGGCCAAGCAGGCGGTGCGCCACCACCTGGCGCGCATGCGCCTGCTGCTGGAGGCATCCAGCGCCCAGGCTTGGCGTGCGCTGCGCCCGGATGAGTGGGGCAATCCGCGCCAAGCGGACAGCGCCTTGGCCGCTGCCTTGAACCAGGGCGCCTGGGTGCTGGAAAAGGCCATCCACCTGCATGGCGGCATGGGCTTTACCTGGGAGCTGGGGCTGCACCGCAGCCTGCGCGAGCACAAAAAGCTCGACGCCAGCCTGGGTGCCGGTGCGCTGATGCGCGCCGTGGGAGCTGACTTTATCGACCGTTGTGAGGTGACGCAATGACAGGGGTAATCGCGAGAGATATGGAAGGCCGCGTGGCCCTGATCACCGGCGCCGGTGCCGGTATTGGCCGTGCCACGGCGCTGCAGCTGGCTGCGCGCGGTGCGGTGGTGGCGGTGAATGATTTGAAGGAGGCGCTGGTTGAAGAAACCGTGGCCGCGATCACCGCGCAAGGCGGCCAGGCCTTTGGCGTGGTGAAGAACGTGGCCACGCGGGAAGAGATGACCGCCGCCGTGGACGAGGCCTATGCCCGCCACCAGCGGCTGGACATTCTGGTCAACAACGCCGCCTGGGTGCGCTACCAATCGGTGAGCGAGATCATGCCCGAGACGGTGGATCGCATGCTGGACATCGGCTTCAAGGCCGTGCTCTGGGGCATTCAGGCCGCCGCTGCCCGCATGGATGCGGATCGCGGTGGCGCCATCATCAATGTGGCCTCGGTGGCGGCGCTGCGCTCTGCCGGCAGCTCGATGGTGTATTCGGGCATCAAGGCTGGCGTGCTGGGCATTACCCGCGCTGCGGCGGCGGAGCTGGGCGAGCGCAACATCCGCGTCAATGCGGTTTGCCCCTCGGCCGTGCCGACCGAGGGCACGCAACGCAACCGCAATGCCGAGCGCGATGCCGGCCGCGTGGCCAAGACGCCGATGGGGCGCCTGGGCACGGTGGACGACATTGCCGGCACGATCTGCTTCCTGGCCAGCGATGCTGCGCAGTTCACCACCGCGCAGGCGTTGGTGGTGGATGGCGGCATTACCTTCACCAACATCTGAAGCCTATGCCCGCTGTCTTGATCACCGGTGCTGCCTCTGGCATTGGCCGCGCTGCCGCGCTGCAGTTTGCGCAGCAGGGCTGGGACTGCCTGCTGGTCGACATCAGCCCCGCGATTGCCGAGCTGCCCCAGCACTGCCTGGCGCAAGGCGCGGCCAGCGCGCAGGCCTTTGCGCTGGACCTGACCGATGCGCAGGCGCTGGCCGAGTTGGGCCGCCAACTGGCGGAGCTGCCAGCGCTGGATGCCTTGGTCAACAACGCCGGTATCTCGGACAGCAGTGGCCGGCCGCTGTCCGGGCAGGCGCCCGCACAGTGGCAGCGCCTGCTGCGGCTGAACCTGCAGGCACCGCAGGCCTTGTTCGACACCTGCCTGCCGCGACTGAAGCCGGATGCGCGCGTTGTCAATGTGTCCTCCGGCGCGGGGCACAAGGCCATTCCCTGGCGCGGGCTCTACAGCCCCAGCAAGGCCGGGCTGATTGCCTGGTCGCACAGCCTGGCACAACGCTACCCGCAGCTGAGTGTGAGCACCTTGTGCCCCGGCTTTGTGCGTACCGAGCTGGTGCAGGGCCTGATGGACGCCGGCCGCCTGGCACTGGCCGATGCCGTTGCCAAGATCCCCCTGGGCCGCCTGGCCGAGCCCGAAGAAATGGCCGCAGCGCTGGTGTTCTTGGCGCAGCCGCAGGCGCATGTGCTGTCGGGCCAGGTCCTGTCGGTCGATGGCGGATCGGGCATTTACGGCGGCAGCAGCCGCTGCGCGCTGAGCACGGCCGTGCCTGCGCCTTTACAGACGCCGCTGCATCTGCAGCTGCAAGCAGGTCGTGATGCCGCTTGTGACGGTGCCTGGTTGCAAGCGTTGAAGGCGGATGCGCCTGCGCATGCGGCTGCAACAGGGGAGCGATGCCAAGGGGTGGTCAGCACCCAGGCGCTGGCGCCTGCTGTCGGCGATCTGCTGGAAGCGGTGCTGAACGCCGGCCAGCAGTTTGCAGCCACCCATGCGCGCGATGCCAGCCTGCTGCTCTTGCTGCCGGCTAGCGCCCCTCAGGGCGTTCCCGCCTGGCAGCACCAGACGGCGCTGGCTGCAGCGCGCATGTTGGTCGCCACCCTGGCCTGCGAATGGGCTACGCAGGGCCTGCGCATCAATGCGCTGCTGCTGTCGCCTGAACAGACCACGGGGGCGGCAGTGGCGCAACTGCTGCCGCTGGTCCGTTTTCTGACCGGTGCGCAGGCGCAGTTTGTGACCGGGCAGAGCCTGGATATCTCAGGCAGCAAGGAGAGCCAGCATGGCTGAACTGGACACCGCCGCCGTCGAGGCGCTGTACCGCCAGGAGCGTGGCTACTGGCGGCCCTGGAATGCGCAACTGCTGGCCCGCCGCCCGGCGTTTTTGCAGGCCTATGCGCACTATGCCGGCTACCCGGCGCGCAGCGGCGGCCTGAGCGAGCGCATGGTGGAGCTGGTCTATGTGGCGCTCGATGCTTCTGCCAGCCACTTGTTTGCCAGCGGCTTGAAGCTGCACATGCAAAAGGCGCTGGCCTGCGGCGCCAGCGATGAAGACTTGCTGGATGTGCTGACCTTGGTTTGCCTGCAAGGCGCAGGAGCGACAGCGGCGGCGCTGGACCAGGTAGCCCAGGTGTATGGTCTGCCACCCCAGGCCGACAGCACCGTGGACGGCCAGCAGCCCGACCTGTGGGCGCGGCTGCAGGCCATGGACCCAGCCTACTTTGGCCATCTGCAGGCGCTGGCCAGCACCGCAGAAAACGGCCAGGGCCTGAGCGCTGGCGAGCGCTGCCTGATCACCATTGCGCTGCATGCCTGCTTTACCGCCAGCCAGCCCGAGGCCTTGCGCGCAGCGCTGCAGCAGGCCCGGAGCCTGGGCGTGGCGCGCGATGCGGTGGTGCAAGTTATTCAGATGGGCGCGCACCTGGCGGTGCATGGCACGGCGCTGGGCATCACGGTGCTGGCTGAGCTGGAGGCGGCATGACATCGAACGACAAGGAGACAACCATGAACCAGTTGCGTAGCGAACGCCGCACCCTGCTGATGGCGGCCATGGCTGCCGCACTGCCTGCAGCCCTTCCGCTGGCGCGGGCGGCCGCGCCCTGGCCGAGCAAGCCGGTGCGCCTGGTGGTGACCAGCTCGCCCGGATCGGGCGGCGATGTGTTTGCCCGCTTGCTGGCGCCCGGCCTGCAGTCGGCGCTGGGCCAGCCCTTCTATGTAGAAAACAAGGTGGGTGCCAACGGCATCATCGCCAATGACTTTGTCGTCAAAAGCAATGATGCGCATACGGTGCTGTTTGCGCCGTCGTCGGCCATCGTGATCAACCCCTTTATCCAGCCCAAGCTGCCCTATGACACGCAGCGTGATCTGCTGCCGGTGGGCCAGATTGGGCTGTCGGGCATTTTTCTGGTCGCCAATCCGGAGACCGGCATTGCATCCTTGGCCGACCTGGTGCGCTATGCCAAGGCCAACCCGGGCAAGCTGTCCTGCGGCTCCTGGGGCAATGGCTCCTCGGGCCATCTGGCGCTGGAGGGCCTCAAGGCCCATTACGGCATCGACATCCACCATGTGCCCTACAAGGCGCTGTCCACCGAGCTGTCCGACATCATCGGCAACAACATTCCCATGGGCTTCATGGACATCGCGTCTCCCGTGCCGCATATCCGCAATGGCAAGCTGCTGGCCGTGGGTGTGACGGGCACACAGCGCGCACCGGCCACGCCGCAGGTGCCCACGTTCACCGATCAGGGCTTCAAGTTTGATGCGGACGGCTGGTATGGCATGTTTTTGCCCGCTGGCAGCTCCAACCCCGAGATGGTGGAGCGGCTGAACCAGGCCCTGGTGCAGGTGGCGCAGAGCGCCGATATCCGCAAAAAGTTTGAAGACCAGAACATGGCACTGCCTGCCGTCAAACCGGCGGCAGAGTTTGCCCGCTCCATCCAGTCCGACATGAAGATCTGGGGTGGCCTGGCCAAACTGGCCGATCTGAAGATGTCGTAACGAGCGCGCTGGCAGCTGCACCGGGCGCCACAAGCCCGGGCAGCGCTGACATGGCCAGCGATAGAACCAGGTGGTAGCTGCGGCAAGGGCCGGCTATCCGCAGTCAACAGGAGACAAAAATGACCGATTCATGCGCAAACTTCAACCGCCGGCAGATGCTGCTGGGCCTGCTCGCCGCAGCGGGCACCGGCACGGCCTGGGCCAATACGGCCTGGCCCAACAAGGCGATCCGGATGATTGTGCCGGGGCCGGCCGGATCGGGCGGCGACATCTTTGCGCGCATGCTGCTGCCACCGCTGCAGAGCTCGCTGAAGGAAAGCCTCTACGTCGAGAACAAGGCCGGCGCCAACGGCATCATCGGCAATGACCATGTGGCCAAGGCCCAGGCCGATGGCTATACCTTGCTGTTCTCGCCGTCGTCCTCGATTGCGATCAACCCCATCATCCAGCCCAAGATGCCCTATGACGCCATGCGCGACCTGGCGCCCGTGGCGCAGGTGGGTGCAGCGGGCGTCCTGCTGGTGGCCAACCCTGCGACCGGCTTCAAGAACCTGGCCGACATGGTGCAGTACGCCAAGGCCCACCCGGGCCGCCTGGCCTATGGCTCCTGGGGCAGTGGCTCGACCGGCCACCTGGTGATGGAAGGCATCAAGGCCCACTACGGCCTGGACATGCCCCATGTGCCCTACAAGGGCACCGCTGTGGAGCTGGGCGATCTGCTGGCCAACACGATTGGCGTGGGCTTTATGGACATTGCCTCGCCGATTCCCCATGTCCGCAGCGGCAAGCTGCGTGCGCTGGGCGCCTCCGGATCGGCGCGCGGCCCTGCATTGCAGGATGTGCCGACCCTGACCGAGCAGGGCTACACCTTCGACGCCGACGGCTGGTACGGCGTGTTCGCCCCCGCCAAGACGGACCCCAAGATCATCGACCGCCTCAATGCCGATCTGGGCCAGGCGCTGGGCAGCCCCGAGATGAAGGCCAAGTTTGCCGAGCAGAACATGCTGATCCCTGCGCACAAGTCGGCCGCCGAGTTCAGCCGGGTCGTCAAGCGCGACATGGCGCTGTGGCAACAACTGGCCAAGGTGGCCAAGCTCAAGGTCGATTGAGCGCCACCCCGGGGCATGCTGCGGGGCTGAAGGCGCTGCAGCCTGCCCAGGGACCCTCTGTGCCGCAACGGCACAGCCCACTTTTGCAATGGTCTGGCAATTGCCCGGCAGACAGGCTGGGCAAGGAAGGTCTTATGTCCATACCCATACGGATTTCTTGGCGCGCTACAGCCCTGGGGCTGGGCTTGGCTTTGTGCACGGCAGCCGCGCCGGCAGCTGAGGCGCAGGCCGCTTTCCCCCACAAACGCGTGACGATCGTGGTGCCGTATTCCGCCGGCGGCATCACCGATACGCTGGCCCGCACTTTGGCGGCCAAGCTGGCGACGCTCTGGGGCCAGCCGGTGGTGGTGGAGAACCGCGATGGCGCGGGTACCATCATAGGGACCAGCGCGGTGGCACGCACCCCGGCCGATGGCTACACGCTGCTGTTCACCAGCTATGCCTACACCTCCAACCCGGTGCTGCGCCGGCAGTTGCCCTATGGGCCCGATGCCTTCCGGCCCGTCGGCTTGATGGGCTCCAGCCACAATGTGCTGCTGGTCACCAACCGCTTGCGCGGGCAGTCGCTGCAACACTTGATCGACCGCGCCAAGGCCGAGCCCGGTTCGCTGAAGCTGGCCTCATCCGGCCCCGGGTCGAGCCCGCATCTGGGCGCCGAGCTGTTTGCGACGAAGGCGGGTATCGGCTTTACCCATGTGCCTTACAAGGGGCAAGGCCCGGCGATGACCGATCTGATGGCCGGTGTGGTCGATGGCATGTTTGACGGCATGTCGTCGTATGCACTGGTCAAGTCCGGCAAGGTGGCGGCGGTGGCCATCGCCTCCGAGCAGCGCCACCCGGACGCGCCCGAGATTCCGACCTTCAAGGAGCTGGGCATGGACTTTGTCAGCGGCAGCTGGTTTGGCATGCTGGCACCGGCCGCCACACCCGATGCGGTGGTGCAGCAGATCAATGCCGATCTGCATCGCGCGGTGGAAGACCCTGCAGTGCGCGCGCAGATTGCCAAGACCGGTTTGCTGGTAGCGCTGTCCACCCCCGAGGCCTTTGGCCAGTACCTGCAGGCCGAAACCAAAAAGCTGCAGGCCCTGGTCAAGAGCGGCGTGCGCATCGAGTTGAATTGAGGATGGGACTACAGGGCGCCGTGGTGGCCTGCCGCATAATGGGCTTTTTGCCATTTGTCTGGACTGCCCCATGCCCCATGCCCGCCCCACCTTTGCTGCCGGATTGCTTGCGGCAGCGTGCTGCTTGAGCGCACCGGCCTGGGCCATCAACAAATGCGTCGATGCCCAGGGCCGCACCAGCTTCCAGGACGAGCCCTGCGCTGCCGGGCAAAAGGCGGAGGCGATCACCGTGACGCCCTCCAGCCAGGGCATCAACCCGCGCGAGCATGACCGCCCGGTTACCAGCCGCCCGGCGGATAACCCACCGCCATCCACAGCACCGGCAGCAGCACCCGCGGATGCCCCCGAGCCCCGGCCTGCCGATTGCCCCGACCCGGAGCGCATGAAAAGCATGCAGATCGAAGCCGAGTCGATCGCGCTGCCGCTGCCAATCCGCAAGCAAAAGCGGGCGTCGTTTGAAGAACTGAAGGCGCGCTGCGGGGGCTGAAGGCCCTGTGGCTCCCACCTAAGCAAACGCCCGCGATAGCGGGCGTTTCTGTTTATACGGCCATAGGCGCCGTCAGCGGCGCATGGTGCTGGTAGCCTTCCAGCCAGAAGTCCGAAGGCTCGACCTTCTCCAGCCATTCAGGTTCGTACTGGCCGGTCACCGCATAGTCGGGGATGCGGTCGGACAGCACCAGCTTGGGGGATTCAAAGGGTTCGCGCTTGAGCTGCTCCTGCAACATGTCCAGGTGGTTCTCGTAGATGTGGGCATCACCGATGAAGTAGGTGAACCAGCGCGGCGTGTAGCCACTCAGGCGCCCCATCAGGTGCAGCAGCGCGGCGCCTTCGGTCAGGTTGAAGGGGGTGCCCAGGCCGACATCATTGCTGCGGATGTACAGGCACAGCGAGATCTCGCGCTTGCTCTGGTCGACGAGGAACTGGTAGAGCAGGTGGCAAGGTGGCAGTGCCATTTCTTCGAGCTGGGCCCAGTTCCAGCCGTGGAAGAGGATGCGGCGGCTGCCTGGGTCGGTCATGATGGTGTCCAGGCACTGGCGCAGCTGGTCGATGGCCTTGTAGAGCACGATCTGGCGCTTGCCGTCTTCGGCCACTTCGCCGATCTGGGTGTAGCCCTTGGCCAGTGCATCGGCCACCTGGGCGGCGCCTTGGGGCTGGGCCTGGTCGATGAGCTTGTAGGCCGGCCATTGGCGCCATTGCACGCCGTAGACGGGGCCCAGGTCGTCGGCCTCCAGGCGGTAGGGGTTGGCCAGCCAGGCCTGGTTTTCATTGGCGTTCTGGTCCCAGACCTTGCAGCCCAGTGCGCGGAAATCGGCGGCGCTGCGCGCGGCGCGCAGAAAACCCACCATCTCGCCGATGGCGGATTTGAAGGCCAGCTTCTTGGTGGTGACGGCCGGGAAACCTTGCTGCAGATCAAACTTGAGCATGGCGCCGGGCATGCTGAGCGTGCGGATGCCTGTGCGGTTGGACTGCCAGGAGCCTTGGTCCAGGATGTTCTGGACGAGTTGGAGGTATTGCTTCATGTTCTTCTGGGGCTGTTCGGGGGGCCTGGACGCACCGCCGCCCGGTGGAGGGCGCCTGGCCCGGCGCGGAGCATGCGCGCAAAGGCGACGGGGCAGGTGGCAAGGCCCAAAGGACGTACTGTACGACGGTCGCCTTGCTTGCGTAGGCCGTAAGGATAAGCGCCTGTGGGAGATACCTGCGATGGCCATTGCCACGCAAAAATTGGTGTAGGGTGTCGGCTTTGGCGCCCGGGCCCACCGGAGCCGGCGGCACGCCGCCGTGGCCCAAGCCGGTGGGCGCCGGGACATCGACAGTTTGCCGGGCGCAGGAGAGGGCGCTGCAAACGCAACAAGGACAGCTAACTATGTGGACGATGACGAAGAAATGGGGCCTGGCCCTGGGCGCTGCTGCGGCGCTGGCACTGGCCGGCTGCCAGACGACGCCCGCAGGCGTGGACCCCAACGGCCAACAGGCCTGGAACCAGCTGCAGGCCCAGGTGGGACAGTATCCGCACGATGCCGCTTTCCTGCAGCAGGGCGTGATGGCTGCGCGCATGCAGCATTTGCTGGGTGAGCACCGTGCAGCCTTCATGCAGAACCTGCAGGTGACCGGGCCGCTGAGCAAGCAGGGCTCCGTCTACTACATCACCGGCAACCGCCAGCACGACGGCGGCCAGAATGCCGCCGCCGTGGCGCTGGATGCCAAGAGCAACACCATGCGCATCTGGTGGCTGCAGAACGGCCAGCCGCGCGTGGTGCAGGACCCGGGCGCGGCCTTCTCCTGGCCCAAGGATGTGAACCAGATGATCAGCAACGCGGTGGGCACGCCGGCGTCCTGATCCTTTGATGCGCAAAAAACAGGGCGGCACCTCATCGAGGGCCGCCCTGTTGGGTTGTGCGCAGCTTATTTAACCGCGTGTGACCATCGCATGCGGGTTCATGATGTTCTGCGGATCGAGCGCGGCTTTGACCGCACGCATCATCGACAAGGCCACCGGCGACTGGTACTGCGGCAAGGTATCGACCTTGAGCGTGCCGATGCCGTGCTCGGCCGAGATGGAGCCGCCAAAGGCGGCGACTGCGTCATAGACGATGTGGTTGACCTCGTGCTCGCGCTCATCGAGGAACTGCTTGGCGTCGACGCCCTCGGGGGCCTGCACATTGAAGTGCAGATTGCCATCGCCCAGGTGGCCGAAATTGACCAGGCGCATGCCCGGCACCTTGTCGTTGAGCACCTGCGTGGCATGCTCGACAAACTCGGGGATGCGCGAGATGGGCACCGAGATGTCGTGCTTGATGTTGAGGCCTTCCTCGACCTGAGCGAGTGGAATGCTTTCGCGGATATGCCAGAGGTTGTGGGCCTGGCCCAGGTTCTCGGCCACGACGGCGTCCAAGACGATTTCCTGCTCGAATGCGGCTTCCATCAGCGCCTCAAAGCGACTGCGGGCATGTTCTTCCGATTCGCTGTCGGAGTTTTCCAGCACCACGGCGTAGGGGAAGGCGGGGTTGTCGATAAAGGGCACGCGCAGCTGGGGCATGTGCTTGTCCACCAGCGTCAGCGCAAAGCGGTTCATCACCTCAAAGCCGGTCAGGCCTGCGCCCAGGTACTGGTGCGCCAGTGCCAGCAGGCGCACGGCGGCATCGAACGAGGGCATCGCCGCCCAGGCGGTGAGCTGGCTGGCGGGCATCGGGTAGATCTTCATCGTCGCGGCGGTGATCACCCCCAGGGTGCCTTCGCTGCCGATGAAGAGGTTGCGCAGGTCATAGCCGGTGTTGTCCTTGCGCAGGCCCTTGAGGCCGTTCCAGATCTCGCCCTGGGCATTGACCACTTCCAGACCCAGGCAGAGTTCACGCGTATTGCCATAGCGCACGACCTGGGTGCCGCCGGCATTGGTGCCCAGGTTGCCGCCGATGGTGCAGCTGCCTTCGGCTGCCAGCGACAGCGGGAACAGGTAGCCCTGGCTTTCGCAGCGCTCCTGCAGGGTTTGCAGAATGCAGCCGGCTTCGACCGTGACGGTGAGGTTGTCCTTGTCGATCGCGCGGATGGCCTGCATTCGGCCCAGGTTCAGCACCACTTGCTGGCCCGAGGTGTCAGGCGTGGAGCCCACGACCAGGCCGGTGTTGCCGCCCTGGGGCACGATGGAGGTGCCGTTGGCCGCGCAGGCCTTGACGACGGCCGCCACTTGCTCGGTCGTGGCGGGGCGCACCACCGCCAGCGCTTTGCCGTGGACGCGGCGGCGCCAGTCCTGTTCGTAGGCTGTCAGGTCGCCATCGGTAAGCACATGGGCATCGCCCACAATCTGGCGCAAGCTCGCAATCAGGTCGGTCATTGGATGTCTCAGCAAATGAAAAGAAAAAGAATCTAGGAGGCGGCAGCGACCGGCTTGGAGGCCGGGGCCACGGCGCGCTGGCGGCCCCGGATATGCAGCACGCAGGCGGCAAACAGCAGCAGACACAGGGCGACTTCGGCCAGCGCGCACCAGCGGCTGGGCGCTGCGTCGCCCCAGGCGCGCACCACGCCTTCGACAAAATACAGCCAGACCAGAAGGCTCAGCCAGCGGTAGGTATACATGCGGTGCTTGAGCAGGCCGGCCAGCGGAAGGCACAGCGGCAAGGCCTTGAGCACCAGCCAGGAGCCGCCGGGCCGCAACGGGGCCAGCCACAGCTCCCAGGCCAGGCAGAGCAATATCAACCCCAACAAGGCCGCAACGGCCAGCCAGCGCGAATACTGCGCAGCCGCGCCCGCAGCGGCAGGCGTTACCAAATCAGGCAGATTTGCGGCGGTTTCAGGGGTAGATGCAGGCATGGAAATGGCATCATATCGGTATGTACGTAAGTGATGAGAAAAACGCGGCAACTTTGCAGGTGCATCCGCGCCAGGGGTGGGCGCTGTGGTGGCAGCAATTTGCAGCGTTTCCCTGGCGCAATACCGTCAATACCTTGCGCACGCGCTTTGGTGAGGACCGCCTGGGCCTGACGGCCAGCAGCCTGACCTTTACCACCATGCTGGCACTGGTGCCCTTTTTCACGGTGGCGCTGGCCTTGCTCACCGCCTTCCCGATGTTTGCGACGGTCGAGGCGCAGCTGCAGCGCTGGCTGATCGAGAGCCTGATCCCCAGCACCATTGCCAGCCAGGTGCTGGGCTATATCACGCAGTTTGCGTCCAAGGCCAGCCGCTTGGGCCTGGCGGGGCTGAGCTTTTTGCTGGTGACGGCGCTGGCGCTGATCCTGACGATGGACCGCACCCTGAACAATATCTGGCGCGTGCGCCAGCTGCGACCGCTGGGCCAGCGGGTGCTGATCTACTGGGCGGCCATGTCGCTGGGCCCGCTGGTGCTGGCATCCAGCCTGGTGCTGACCTCGTCGGTGGTTGCGGCATCGCGCAGCGCCTTTGGCGAGCTGCCGTACCTGATCCGCCTGGCCTTTGATTCGCTGGAGTTTGTGTTGCTGGCATCGGGCGTGACTGCGATGTACCGCTATGTGCCCAACACCCATGTGCGCTGGCGCGATGCGCTGGCCGGCGGCCTGTTCGTGGCCCTGGGCATCGAGGTGGCCAAGAAGGTGCTGACCCTGTACCTCGTGCATGTGCCGACCTATTCCACCATCTACGGCACCTTTGCCACTTTGCCGATCTTGCTGATCTGGATCTATGTGGCCTGGGTGATTGTGCTGCTAGGGGCTGTGGTGGCCGCCTACCTGCCCAGCCTGCTGGCCGGCGTGGCGCGCCTGCCGCTGGCACAGAGCTGGGATTTTCAGCTGGCGCTGGAATGCCTGCGCGCCCTCAACCTGATGCGCTACCAGCCGGAGAAGGGCCTGTACCTGCACCAGCTTGCCACCCGCCTGCAGGTGGAGGATGTGCAGCTGCACCGCGCGCTCGATGTGCTGTGCCAGCTGGACTGGGTGGGCGCCGTCGTCGATGTGGATGAGCGCCGCACCAGTACGGGTGCCCCCGAGAGCCAGCATGACATGCGCTATGTGCTGCTGATCGAGCCCGCGCAGACGCTGGCTGCCCCATTGGTCTCTGCGCTGATGTTGGACCGCAACGAGGCCACCGAGCCGCTGTGGTGGCACAGCGGCCTGGACCAGATCGCGCTGATTGCGCTGCTGGAGCGGCGCCAGTGGTTGGCGGAGGAGATGCCGGCGGAAGAGGTGGAAGCAGTAGCGCAGGAGTTGGAACCCGCGTTGGCTGATACGGTGCAGGCGGACGCAGCCAAGGCTTGAGCGCAGTTTGATCGCTGAAAGGGGCTGCCCATCCGGCGGCCTACCTGATGGCCATCCGCCGAGATCGCTGAAGCCGCTCAGTGCGCGGCGAAGCTGGCCTCATTGAACGCCAGACGCTGGCGGGCCAGCGCCACCATATCGGCGGGGTAGCAGGTGTAGGCCGTCAACGGGCTGTCGTCCAGCTCATACAGCACCACCAGGGCGGCCACTTCCCAGGCCCAGCGGGGATGGTGGTCGCCCATACCAATCAGCCGGCCAATGGCGGCCAGCGCCGGGTGCAGCTGGCGGCTGTAGTTCTCGTCCAGATAGGCTTGCAAGGGCTCGGTGCCCAGCTCGGATTGCTCAAAGAAAGCCATCAGATCGGCATAGGGCTTGGGGCAGAACACCTGGGCGGAGGCCTCGTCTTTTTCGCAGGCGACGGCGCTCAGGTAGTCGAGCAGGCAATCGCAGCGGTTGCCCAGCAGCCGCTCGACGATGCCGGGGATGAGTTCCTGGCGCTCCAGCAGCACAGGCAGTGCCAGCAGTTGCACGGCGGCCGGGTAGCTGTTGGAGGCGGGGTTGATCGGTTGCCGGCCCTGCGCCGGCACTGCCGCATCGCTGCGCATGAAGATGGCGTATTCGTTGCACCAGTGCAGCACATGCTCGAACAGGCTTTCCATCGCACGCGGCGGCAAACCACGGCTGTAGGCCAGATCCAACAGTGCCAGCGATTGCAGTGCTGCGCGGCACCAGCCGGCGCGCGCAGCGCGTTGGCTGTCAGCGTCCAGATCCTGCACGTCCAGACCATAGTAGCCATGGCTGGAGAATTCATGCAGGCTCGACAACTGGTCTGCCCAGGTCTCTGCCCATCGCTCCAGGTCCATGTCCACGCGCGGCCGCAACAAATGCCAGGGTTGCGACTGGCAGTGTTGCAGCAAACAGGGAAGGGCCTTGTATTGCATAAGTCGTATGTATCCGGTCTGCAGCTTCTCAGATGCAGCTGTCTGGGCCTCCATCGGCCTAGTGGATAGGCTAACGCATTTGCCGCCTAGATTGCGGCATTTTTTAGAGAGGCTTACGCCTGCTTACGCCAGATACATGCGTGATCTACTGCTACAAAAATTAAAGCAATATTGCAATAGCAAAGCTGATAGGCCTACCTGCTGCGCTGCAACAGCCTCTCACGCAGGGGCTGAGGCTTTGGCGGGCTGCGTCTGGAGAAAGTGGTGAATGGCAAACAAGGTGGCGTCGGGCGACTCGGTCATCTGGTTGTGGCCGCAGGGCACCATCTCGACCTGCACCTGCTTGCCGGCAGCCTTGGCGGCGTCCACCAGGCTGCGTGCGGCGCGGGCCGGGGTCATCTGGTCTTGCTCGCCCAGCACGAACAGTACCGGGCAGGCCAGCGCGGCCATGGCAGCCTGGCCGTTGCGGTAGCTGTCGCAGGCGACAAAACCGGTGTGCAGCAGGTTGGTATCGCTGTTGCTGGCCTGCACGCGGCGGGCCAGCGCCATGCCAGCGCCAAACACCCAGCTGCCGGCACCCGAAGGGGGGGCCAAGGTCGCGCGCGAGAAGGTCTGCACCATGCCAATGGCCTGGTGGGTGGCGTTCAGCGCTTGCTCCAGCAAGGCGGGCGCGACCTTCATCGGATCGGCAGTGCCGACCAGCACCAGGTGGCTGATGCGTTCGCCCAGGCGTGCGGCCGCCTCCATCGCAATCAGGCTGCCCCAGCTGTGGCCGATGAGGGCGGCGCGCTCCAGCCCGGCGGCATCGAGCAGCTGGGCGATGGTGTCGGCGGCCTGCTCCACACTCTGCGGCGCCGCGCCACCGCTCCTGCAGTGCCCCGGCAGGTCGATGGCCAGCACGTTCCAGCCATGGTTGGCCAGGTAGCGGCTTTGCAGCGCCCAGACGCTGTGGTCACACAGCACGCCGTGGATGAAGATGGCAGTGGGCTGGTGTGCATTGAGCGCCTTGCCGCCGGTGTAGGCATACAGGTCGGCACCTTGAACTTGGATTTGCATGTCGGTATTCCAATCGTCTAGAGGTCTGGAATCAAACGCTTGCCCAGGCTCACGGTCTGGTCGTCGCCATAACCCAGGCTTTCATAGAAGGCGATAACGGCCTCGTTGCCGGCGCGCACCTGCAGGTTGAGCTTGGGGCAGCCCAGCGCCGTCAGCTCGGCCTCAGCGCGCTGCATCAGCTGGCGCGCATGGCCCTGGCGCTGGTGCTTGGGGTGCACGGCCAGGTAGTTGATCCAGCCCCGGTGGCCGTCATAGCCGACCATGATGCTGGCCATCACCTCGCCCTGTTCATCGACACCGACCCAGAACAGCTCGGGCGAGACGCTCAGCTTGCGCGCAATGTCCTTGTGCGGATCGTTCCAGGGGCGGTAGAGGCCGCAGTCATGCCACAGCTGCACAACGGCTTCGGAATCCTGCAGTGCAAAGACACGGATTTTCATCATGCGGCCTTCTCTGCGGCCTTGAGCGCGCGCTTGAGGTCGTCGATCAGGTCGTCGGCGTCTTCCAGGCCGATAGACAGGCGGATCGTGCCCTGGCTGATGCCCGCCTGCGCCAGCGCATCGTCGTGCATGCGAAAGTGGGTGGTGCTGGCCGGGTGGATGACCAGCGAGCGGCAGTCGCCGACATTGGCCAGGTGGCTGAAGACCTTGAGCGTCTCGATGAACTTCTTGCCCTGGTTGCGGTTGCCGGCAATGTCAAAGCTGAACACCGAACCCGCGCCGCGCGGCAGCAGCTTTTGCGCCAGCACGTGGGAGGGGTGGCTCTCCAGCATGGGGTGGCCCACGCGGCTGACCATGGGGTGGCTGGCCAGGAACTGCACCACCTTTTCGGTGTTGCGCATATGGCGCTCCATGCGCAGCGGCAAGGTTTCGATGCCTTGCAGAATCAGCCAGGCGCTGTGCGGGCTCATGCAGGCACCAAAGTCGCGCAGGCCTTCGCGCCGTGCGCGCAGCAAGAAGGCGCCGGTCGTTGATTCCTCGCTGAACACCATGTTGTGAAAGCCGTCATAGGGCTCGGTCAGCTCGGGGAAGCGGCCGGATTTTTCCCAGTCAAAGCTGCCGCCATCGACCACGATGCCGCCGATGACGGTGCCGTGGCCGGAGAGAAACTTGGTGGCCGAGTGGTAGACGATGTCGGCGCCATGGTCAAAGGGCTTGATCAGCCAGGGCGAGGTCAAGGTGGAGTCGACCAGCAAGGGCACGCCGGCCTCATGGGCGATGGCCGAGACGGTGGGAATGTCCAGCACATCGAGGCCGGGGTTGCCGACGGTCTCGCCAAAGAACAGCTTGGTGTTGGGCCGCACCGCAGCGCGCCAGCCGTCGATATCGCCGGGTTTGACAAAGGTCGTCTCGATGCCAAAGCGGGCCAGCGTGTAGTGCAGCAGGTTCTGGCTGCCACCGTAGAGCGCGGTACTGGCGACGATATGGCTGCCTGCGCCCATCAAGGTCGCGATCGACAGGTGCAACGCGGCCTGGCCGCTGGCCACCGCGATGGCACCTACGCCCCCTTCCAGTGCGGAAACGCGCTGCTCCAGCACGGCGTTGGTAGGGTTGCTGATGCGGCTGTAGACATGGCCGGGCCGCTCCAGATTGAAGAGACTCGCCGCATGGTCGCTCGACTCGAAGACGAAGGAGGTGGTCAGGTGGATCGGGACGGCACGGGCGCCGGTGGCCGGGTCCGGCTGGGCGCCGGCGTGCAGACTCAGGGTGTCAAAGCCGGGATCGGTATAACCGGGCATGGCGTATCTCCGCGATGTTGTCGTTCTGGACGGGCATTGTCGGCTATATTTAGCAGACCCGGACTGGCAGGCCTGTCGCCGATGCGTTTGCATGCAGGCGGGTCCCACCCGCATCGGAGAACGGTACAAGGAGACACCCATGAAAGTCAGCGATATCCTCCGCCTCAAAGGCAACACCCTCTACACGGCCAGCGTCAATGACCCTCTGGGCGACGCGATCCAGACCATGGCAGAGAAGGACATTGGCTCGCTGGTGGTGATGGAGCACGGCGACGTCGTGGGCATGTTGACGTTCCGCGAGGTGATCGTCGCCATCGTCAACAACGGCGGTACCGCCGGCAGCATCCTTGTGCGCAGCGTGATGGATGACGCACCTTTGACCTGCACGATGGAGACCGACATGGACGAGGTGCGCCGCATGATGCTGGACCGCCATGCGCGCTACATGCCGGTGATGGACAAGAAGATGCTGATGGGGGTGATCAGCTTCTATGACGTGGCCAAGGCCGTCGTCGACAGCCAGAACTTCGAGAACAAGATGCTCAAGGCTTATATCCGCGACTGGCCGGTGGAAGGCGAGACGGATTCCTGATGCACCGCCGGCGCAGCATGCGGTGCGCCGGCTTTGATCAACACCCGCAACACGGGCGGCCCGCGAGGCCGCTTTTTTGCGCCTGGGCTTGGATACTGGTCAGAAACGGATGATCCGCCCGGGGATGTTGCCGACGGCGTTGTCGGTGGCGGCAGCGGCTTGAGGCTGGGAAGTGGTTTCAGCCGGCAAGCCCACATACTGCGCGCGGGGGCGGATCAGCTGGCCGCTGTCGCGCTGCTCCAGCGCATGGGCCAGCCAGCCTGCCGTACGGCCCAGCGCAAACAGCACAAAGGCGGCACCCGCTGGCAGGCCCAGGCTGCGCTGGATGGCGACCAGCGCATAGTCCAGACTGGGGTGCAGGCCGGTGTGGCGGTGGACGCTGGCCAGCAAGGCGCTGCGGGCCGCATCGGCAGGCAGCAGGCTGAGCAGGCGCTCGCTGCGCGGGTCGCCGGCCGGGTAGAGCGGGTGGCCAAAGCCTGCGCAGTAATGGGGGCTGCCGTTGATGCGGGTGTCGGCCAGCAACTGTGCGAGTGAGCGCGGCAGCGTGCCGTCGGCCTGCGGCGCCGCATGCCAGGCATCCCAATGCTGGTCGATCACCGCCGTCATCCCGCCGTGCAGCGGGCCGCTGAGTGCCGCCAGGCCGGCGCCGAGGCTGGCATGCAGGCTGGCGCCTGTGGAGGCCACCACCCGGGCCGCAAAGCTGGAGGCATTGAGCTCATGGTCGGCGCAAAGCACCAAGGCCTGGCGCAGGGTGTCTTCGCCCGCTGCATCCACTTGCCAAAGGGCTGCGAGCTGCTGGTGGATAAGCGGTCCGGCCAGGGGCTGGGCTTGATCGGTAGAGGGCAGCCCCGTCAGTACCTCCAGCATTTGCTGCAGCAACGGCCGGGGCCAGCCGGGTTGGTCCAGGTGGGGTTCGTTGGCGGGCAGACTGTGCCAGGCGCGCAGTGCCTGCTCGGGCGGGCGGGGATGTGGGATGGCTGCGGTGCTGCTTGCCCTGTGGGCGCTGTGGGCGTCTGCCGTGATGGGCTGGTCCAGCAGCAGCGCAGCCGTGTCCTCCAGGCTGGCATGCTGCGCCCATTGCAGCGCATTGCGGCCCCGGTAATACAGCTGGCCCTGGCTGACCTGGGTGATGGCCGAGCGCAGCACCGGTGCGCCCCAATCCAGCGTGGAGCGGGCCAGCTGCGCGGGGTTGCGTACCGCTTGCCGCTGGCGCGCCAGGCGCTGCACATCGATACGGGCGTAGACATGCCCGCGCGTGCCCGGTTGGCTGTGCGCCCGCAGGAGTCCCCGGCTCACATAGGCATAGAGGCTGGCGCGCTGCACGCCCAGCATCGCGGCGGCCTGCTGGCTGGTGAGCCAAGGGCTGTCGTCGTCGGCAGGCGGGGTGGGGGCGGGGTATGCGGGGACCATGGGCCATGCTACTGCAGTGCGGCGTAACTAGGGATCCTTTGCAAGACCCTCGCCGAATGGCATGGACGTGGATCGCCCGAGTCCGCGTTCAGACCACGGCAGGGCGTTTTGCAGAGGGCCCCTTATATGTACTGGCCCAATCAAGATTGACCCGAGCGGGCGCGAGGTATGCAATGGCGGCCATGTGTCCACCAGGAGAACGCCTTGCCAACCGCTGACCACAACACCGCCACCAGCCACCCTCTGGCGCAGCAGCCGCTGTATGCCGCCATCCAGGCCAGCGTGCACACGCTGTGGCAGCAAGCGGGCCTGCCACCGCAGGCCTTAGAGCCGGGCGCTTTGGCACTCAGCGGTGATGGCGCTGCCTACCCTTCCAGTTTTTGCCTGGATGTGGCAGCCCCAGCTGCAGTGGCTGCCAGCGGCCTGGCCAGCGCCTTGATCGACCAGCGCCGCCAGCAGCAGCCCATGCCCCGGGTCAACGTGGATGTGGGCCATGTGCTGGCCGAATGCAGTGGCTATTTCACGGTAGACGGTGAGCAGCCCAACCTGTGGGCTCCCATTTCGGGCCTGTATGCCTGTGGCGCCGATGTGGGCGAGCCGGGCTGGCTGCGCATCCATGCCAATTTTGCGCACCACCGTGATGGCGTGCTGCGGCTGCTGGGCCTGCCCACGGGCGAGGCGACCCCGCGCCAGGCAGTGGCGGATGCGCTCAAAGGCTGGACAGCGCAGACGGTGGAGGCGCGCGCTGCCGAACTCGGACTGGTGGTCGCAGCCGCCCGCAGCCCGCAGGCCTGGCAGGGCCACCCCCAAAGTGCGGCAGTGGCAGCGCAGCCCTTGGTCGCCATCACACAGCTGGACAGCGACCAGCCCGCCGCCGCCCGCGATTGGCCGGCGCCGGCCCAGCACCGGCCGCTGAATGGCCTGCATGTGCTGGACCTGACCCGCATTCTGGCCGGGCCCGTGGCCGCCCGCAGCCTGGCAGCGCAAGGGGCCGATGTGCTGATGCTCAATGTGCCAGGCCTGCCCAACATCGAGGCCATTGCCGATATGAGCCGGGGCAAGCGCTCGGCCTTGCTGGACCTGAAAACCCCGGCAGGCCAGCAAAAGATGGCTACGCTGCTGGACCAGGCCCATGTGCTGCTGCAGGCCTACCGGCCCGGCGCGCTGGATGCGTTGGGGCTGGAGCCGCAGTCTGTGGCCCGGCTGCGGCCCGGTATCGTGTATGCCAGCTTGTCTGCCTATGGGCGCAGCGGACCCTGGGCCGACCGGCGTGGCTTTGATTCGCTGGTGCAGACCGTCTGCGGCATCAACTGGGCCGAGGGCGAGGCTTTTGGCAGTGGGGGGCTGCGGGCGCTGCCACTGCAGATTCTGGATTACAGCGCGGGATTTTTGCTGGCCTTTGGCATCCAGGCGGCCTTGTACCGCCAGGTGACGCAAGGCGGCAGCTGGCATGTGCAGGTATCGCTGGCGCGGGTGGCGCAGTGGCTGCAGTCCATGGGGCAGCGGCTGGTATCGGCTGCGCCGGCACCCGCCAGCGTGCCGCCAGCGGCCTATCTGGAAACGATGGACACCGGTTTTGGCCGCCTGCGCGCGGTGCGCCACAGTGCGGTGCTGCAAGGCCTGCCCAGCAGCTGGCCCCATGCCGGCCAGCCGCCCGGAGGTGACCAGCCCGGCTGGTGAGCCCTGCGGGGCTGTGCGGGGCACTGGCATCAGTGATAATGGCGGGCTATGAGCGGCAATACCTTCGGCACCTTATTTACTGTTACCAACTTTGGCGAATCCCATGGCCCGGCGATTGGCTGCGTGATTGACGGCTGCCCACCGGGCATGGCGTTGAGCGAGGCAGACATTCAGCTGGACCTGGACCGCCGCCGCCCCGGCACCAGCAAATTTGTCACCCAGCGCAATGAGCCCGACAGCGTGGAGATTCTCTCGGGCGTTTACGAGGGCAAGACCACAGGCACGCCGATTGCGCTGCTGATCCGCAATACCGACCAGCGCAGCAAGGACTACTCCAACATTGCGCAGAGCTTTCGCCCCGGCCATGCCGACTATGCCTACTGGCACAAGTACGGCATCCGCGACCCGCGTGGTGGTGGCCGCTCCTCGGCCCGGCTGACGGCGCCCACCGTGGCAGCTGGTGCCGTAGCCAAGAAGTGGCTGAAAGAGAAGTTCGGCACCGAATTCCGCGCCTGCATGCTGCAGGTGGGCGAGGTGGCCCTGCCGTTCGAGGACTGGGCGCATGTGCCCAACAACCCGTTTTTTGCACCGGTGGCCGATGTCAGCCGCTATGAAGACTATATGGATGCGCTGCGCAAGGCCGGCGATTCCTGCGGCGCGCTGATCCGCGTGCAGGCCAGCGGCGTGCCGGTCGGCCTGGGCGAGCCGCTGTATGACAAGCTCGATGCCGACATCGCCTACGCGATGATGGGCCTCAATGCCGTCAAGGCGGTGGAGATTGGCGCCGGTTTTGACAGCGTGGGACAGCGTGGCACCACGCACGGTGATTCGCTCAGCCCCCAGGGCTTTCGCAGCAACAATGCCGGCGGCATTCTGGGCGGTATCAGCACCGGTCAGGACATCGAGATCCGCATCGCCATCAAGCCGACCAGCTCCATCATCAGCCCGCGCGAGTCCATCGACACCGAAGGCAACAGCACCGAGGTCATCACCAAGGGCCGGCACGACCCCTGCGTGGGCATCCGTGCCGCACCGATTGCCGAGGCCTTGCTGGCCATGGTGCTGATGGACCATGCACTGCGCCACCGTGCCCAGAACAGCGATGTGGTGCAGGCCGTGGGCCCGATTGCCGCCGAGGCGCCGCAAGACTGACGGGGCGCAGCCCGGGCTGGCTCTGCGGCCGGCCCCCAAACAAAAATGCGAACCCTGGGGTTCGCATTTTTTGTTGGCTCAGTCCTTTTTACGGGCGCCGTCTTTTTTGGCAGCCGGCGGCGGGGTGGTCACCTCGTCGACGATGGACTTGAACTGGTCAATGTCCTCAAAGCTGCGGTACACGCTGGCGTAGCGGATGTAGGCCACCTTGTCGAGCTTTTGCAGCTCGGCCATGACCAGCTCGCCGATCAGATGGGTCTGCACCTCGCGCGCGCCCAAGGTGCGCAGCTTGTCTTCGACATGCTCGAGCGCCAGGTCCACCTTGTCAATCGGAACAGGGCGCTTGCGCAGCGCCAGGCTGAAGGAGCCGCGCAGCTTGCTGCGGTCGTAGTCGATGCGCCGGCCGTCCTTCTTGACGATCACCGGCAGGCTGACTTCGGGGCGCTCATAGGTGGTGAAGCGCTTTTCGCAATGGCCGCACTGGCGCCTGCGCCGTACAAAGCCGCCGTCTTCTGCAACACGGGTCTCCACCACCTGGGTATCGGGATGGCTGCAGAAGGGGCATTTCATAGGCGCGGGCGCTGGTCAGATCAACGGTAGACGGGGAAGCGTGCGGTCAGGGCGTTGACCTTTTCGCGCACGGCGGCGATGTTGGCCTCGTCACGGGGGTTGTCCAGCACATCGGCGATCAGGTTGGCGGTCAGGCGCGCTTCTTCGTCCTTGAAACCACGGGTGGTCATCGCAGGCGTACCGATACGGATGCCGCTGGTGACCATTGGCTTTTCCGGGTCGTTGGGGATGGAGTTCTTGTTGATCGTCATGTGGGCAGCGCCCAGCACGGCTTCGGCTTCCTTGCCGGTGATGCCCTTGGCACGCAGGTCCACCAGCATCACATGGCTTTGCGTGCCACCGGAGATGATGCGCAGGCCGCGCTCGGTCAGGGTCTCGGCCACGATGCGGGCGTTGGTCTTGACTTGCTGGGCGTAGGTCTTGAACTCGGGCGTCAGCGCTTCCTTGAAGGCCACAGCCTTGGCCGCGATCACGTGCATCAGCGGGCCGCCTTGCAGGCCGGGGAACACGGCCGAGTTGATGGCCTTTTCGTGCTCGGCCTTCATCAGGATGACGCCGCCACGTGGGCCACGCAGGCTCTTGTGGGTGGTGGTTGTCACCACATCAGCGTGGGGCACGGGGTTGGGGTACTCGCCTGCGGCGATCAGACCGGCATAGTGGGCCATGTCCACCATGAAGATCGCGCCCACGTCCTTGGCCACCTTGGCAAAGCGGGCGAAGTCGATTTCCAGCGAGTAGGCCGATGCACCGGCGATGATCAGCTTGGGCTTGGTCTCGTGCGCCTTCTTTTCCATGGCATCGTAGTCCAGCTCTTCCTTGGCGTTCAGGCCGTAGGAGACGACGTTGAACCACTTGCCGGAGATGTTCAGGGGCATGCCATGGGTCAGGTGACCGCCTTCGGCCAGGCTCATGCCCATGATGGTGTCGCCGGGCTTCAGGAAAGCCAGGAACACTGCTTCGTTGGCGGAGGCGCCGCAATGGGGCTGCACGTTGGCCGCTTCAGCGCCAAACAGCTGCTTGACGCGGTCGATGGCCAGTTGCTCGGCGATGTCGACAAATTCGCAACCGCCGTAGTAGCGCTTGCCTGGGTAGCCTTCGGCGTACTTGTTGGTCAACTGGGTGCCCTGGGCCCACATCACGGCGGGGGAGGCGTAGTTCTCGCTGGCGATCAGCTCGATGTGCTGCTCTTGGCGTTGGTTTTCGGCCTGGATGGCCGCAAAGAGTTCTGCGTCGGTCTGTTCGACAAGGATGTTGCGTTGGTACATGGCGGTCGTTGGAGTCAGAAGTGAGCCCTGCCTGCCAACAGCGTGGTTGGCGGAAACAGGGGCTGCCCAGGCGCACGGCTAACACGTGGCGGGTGCGGGGGACGGTGGGCCCGCCCTGGCACTGCACGGTACGCTCCCCGGTGGTTGCTGCAGGCCGGGCCTGCATTCCACGTCAACAATCCGGTCATACAGATGTCTATCGCCAGTCGCGTACCCGGCTAGTGTAGCCGAGGCTGCACCGGCCTGGGGCAATGGGTTTATCGCTGAGGCAGGATAAAAACAGCTTGTCAGGCCCGCAAAAACAAAAGCACCCAGGAGGGTGCTTGTGCTTGAAGAGTGAGAACGCGATGGGGCTGATCAGGACCCCATGGCCACGGCGGTGCCCTCGGCCTTGGCGGCGGCAGGCAGCGCAGCCTGCTTGTCGGCCAGGGCCACGGTTTCAGAAGCGTTGCCCGCAGCGGCGCTGTTGCTGGCAGCCTTGGCCTTGTCAACCACGGTACCGGCTGCGGCGGGCGTATCCGCCTGGGCCGACAGCGAAGGCTTGGCGGCAGGCGCCACAGGGGCCTTGGGTGTGCTGCTGCGGCCTTCGGCCACTTGCTTGATGCGGAAGTGCTCGGCCATCACCTTGGCGGCATAGCCACCGTCGGTCGGCAGGTTGGCAGCGCCCACATAGTATTTGAGGCCGCCTTCGAGGGAACCGGCGCGCTGGATGCATTCCTGCAGCACCTTGACGCCCACGCGCAGGTTGGTCACCGGGTCAAAGGCCGCAAAGTGGCCGCCGAAGTGCTCGTACTTGTCGGTGTGGATCTTGGTCATCACCTGCATCAGGCCTTGCGCACCTACCGAGCTTTGGGCAAAGGGGTTGAAGCTGGATTCGACCGCCATGATCGCCAGGATCAAGGTGGGGTCGAGCTTGGTTTCTTTGCCAACCAGGTAGGCTTCAGAGACGAGCACGGCCAGCGGCTCAGGCGCTACGCGGTATTTCTTGGCCAACCAATAGGCCACATTGGCCTGGTTGCGGGGCAATTGCTGGGGGTTGCTGGCGGTGGCACGGTCAACGGCAGCCACCATGGCGGCATCGTCGCTCGCAGATGCATCGGCATCGGCCACTGCCAGGTCGTCCACCGGGGCATGCGTGCGGGCCTGCAGCCAGCTGCGCAATTGCGCCTCGCCAGCATGGCGCAGGTCATCACGCGACACCAGGGTGAGGGCGCAGAACGCCACCACCAGACCAATCAAAGCAAAACTGTTGTGTGCCATGGTCATCAGACCACGGCTGATGGTGGCGCTCAACGAGCGCACACCGGCATCCACTTGCGCGGGAGCCGTCATAGGGATTTTTCCTTTCAAAGTCCCACCACCTCCAATAGCCCGGTGGTTGTGCACCGGGCTGGGGTCTGGCAGGGTGGGGCCACACTGTCCTGTGTGGCCACCGGCAGGCCATCTGCGCAGCAGACGGCCCTTGTCGTTTCATGCACGCTCTTGCGTGTCAGGGGCTACGATCAAAACACCGGGAGGGTGTTGACTAAAAAATCAGCAATCAATGCAATGGGCTGAATTCTAGAAGCTTGCTTAATACCCAGTCAACACTATTGAATGTGGAAATTAGAAAAAAAAGTAATAAAAAAACGTGTATAGCGGGCCCGTCCAGCACCCCATCCGGTCTGCAACAGTCCCTGTTCATTCCGCTCCAAGGCCAGGCAGAAATGGCGCCGGATGGTTGCCCTCGTTGGAACTGCTTTTTATAGTCTCAATAGCTTGTATTTAATGTTTCTAATGCATTGATTGATATAAAGGATGCTGCAAAAAGTCAATCTTTTTCAAATGCTGCGCGGCCTGGATGCTCTTTTTTTGACCTGTTCAACTGCCTCAAGTGTGTTTCAGCAGTGACAACTGACACCAGAACGCTGCGTGCGAAGGCCGTCCAAGAACCCTCGCGACTTGCGCAAAACCCTGGCCTGATTTGGGCAAAGGTGCTTGCGTCATCAGGCGGTCATCTGAACGCACGCCAACTTCACATCAAATTTCCAAAAAACTGTATAAAAACCAGGATAAAAGGGTCAATAACCTGTCGTTCCTCCGGGTTTTTGGGGTTTATACCTGGGTATAAGTAGAAAAGATGCAAAAAGGCAGGTTTTGGCGTTGTGTTTTCGCAGGCCGTTGGGGTCGCTGGGTGTGCCGTGGTTTGAAAAGCTGGTTCATTCTTGATGCGCACGGATGGCAGATGCCGGGCCTGCTGTTGGATAGGAGCGTCATGGTCGTGTGGGTCGTTGCGCGCGGCCTTGTCTAGACACTGTGCCCAGAGGGCTTCCGCCATGGAAACTGGGTTCATCCTCTATATATATATAGAGGTGTGCAATTTCCATAGAAGCTCTTAAGCTTTGAACGATTGTGAACCAGCCACCAATGCGGGTTTTGTGTGCTAGGCCAGCGCCGCTGCACCTGCATATTTGGGCACAATGGCTTTGGGGTCCGTCACCAATGCTGGGTGGCGGGCCGTGCTGACTCAGAGTAAGGATCAACGCCGTGAGCGAAACGCAAGAAACAAACAAGAAAAAGCTCGTCGCGATGCGCTGGTTGCGCCGGCTGGGCTGGTGCCTGCTGGCGCTGTTGCTGCTGTGGGCATTGTCGTGGCTGTTGCTGCCCTGGCTGTTGCGCACCCAGGGTGAGAAGCTGGGCACGGAAAAACTGGGGCGAGCGGTGCATATCGGCGCGGTGGAGTTCAAACCCTGGTCGCTGGAGCTGACGGTGCGCGACCTGCAGATCGCAGGCCCCCAGCCCGGCAGCCCCGCCATGCTGGCGGTCGAGCGCATCTATGTGGATGCCGATATCCAGTCCGTTTTCCGGCTGGCACCGGTGCTTGATGCCATCCAGGTCGTCAAACCCGTAGTGCATGTGGCGCAAACGGCGCCCGGTCAGTTCGATTTTGACGATGTGCTGCAAAAGCTCCGCAGCCCCCAGCCCCAGCCCCAGCCCGACAACGGCAAGACGGCGCACTTTGCGCTCTACAACATCGAGCTCAAAGACGGGCAGCTCGCCTTCCGCGACGACACCGTGCGCCAGACGCATGAGCTCAAGGATCTGCAGCTGGGTATTCCTTTTCTGAGCAATCTGGAGTCCAAGCGCGAGATCAAGGTGCTGCCCCAGCTGGCCTTTGTGCTCAATGGCAGCCAGTTTGCGAGCCATGCCGAGGCCACGCCTTTTGCCGACGACCGCAAGGCCGAGGCCAAATTTGCGATCAAGGACCTCGACCTCAAGCCCTATCTGGCCTATATCCCGGCGTCGCTGCCCGTCAAGCTGGCCGCTGGTGTGCTCAATGCTGACCTGGCGCTCGCCTTTGAGCAGCAGGAAAAAACACAGGTGCGCCTGAGCGGCGAGGTGCACGCCAGCGGTGTGCAGGTATTGGACGCTGCCCATGGCGAGCTGCTGGGCTGGGAGCGGCTGGATGTGCAACTGGCCGATGTGCAGCCGTTGTTGGGGCAAGTGCATATTGCCCAGCTGGCGCTGGATGGCGCACAGCTGTCGCTCAAGCGCGGCAAGAATGGCAAGCTGAGCCTGCTCGATGCCCAGGGCCAGGCGCTGCCCGGGAGGGGAGATGCTGCCGCTGCCACGGAAGAGGCGGAGCCTGCCAGCTCCGTCGCCACTTCGGACGCTGCAAGCATTGACGCCCATGCCGAAAAGGCCGAGCCCCAGGCGGTCGCAGCCGAATCTGGCGCATCTGCTGGCAAAGCCAGCGCTGACCAACCCAGTTGGTCGGTGCAGATCGATGCGCTCAAGCTCAGCCGCCTCAAAGGCGTGTGGGTCGATGAAAGCGTGCCGCTGCCAGCGCGCGTGCAGCTGGATGACTTCCATATGGAGGCCCAGCACATTGCCTGGCCCTTCAAGGAGCCCTTCAGTTTTGAGGGTTCGTCGGGGCTCTCAGGTGCGCAGGGCGTGCCGTCTACCGGCCGCCTGGTGTTCTCGGGCAAGGCGACGGACCAGATGGCTGAGGTGGATGTGCGTACCACGGGCCTGCCGCTGCAGCTGGGCGCCTCTTATTTGACCGGGGTGATCGAGCCCGGCCTGCTGGGCACGATCGACAGCGAAATGCACCTGAGCCGCGAGGGCGCCGCCCTCAAGGTGGCGCTGGCGCAGATGCGCGTGTCCGATGTGGCCCTGCAGTGCAATAGCACGGCCAACTGCGCGCCGCCCCATGGCCCGGCTATTGGCCTCAAGGGCAAGAACAACCTGCTGGAGCTGCGCCAGTTGCTGGTCAAGGATGCCGTGCTGGATACCGCAACCCAGCATGTCAAGCTGGGTTCGGTGCAACTGGTCGAACCGGTGCTGGGCGTCTCGCGGGCCAAGGATGGCCGCATGATGTTTGAAGACTGGCTGGTGGCATCGCGGGCCCGCAAAGCCGATGATCGCAAGCCGGCATCAGCTCCGGCAGCCAGCAAACCCTGGGATGTGCAACTGGACTTGGTGGCCATCAAGGGCGCCCAACTGGCGTTTCAAGATGAATCCACGGCCCGCAAGGTCACCTTTCGCCTGACGGGCTGGGATCTGGAACTGCGCGACTATGCCCCGCTGGCGACCAAGGCCAAGCCCTCGCCGCTCAAGTTCTCTGGCCGGGTCGGCAGTGGCCGCTCCGAACCGGGCCGCATCGCCTATGACGGTAGCCTGGGCCTGGCGCCTTTGTCGGCAGCCGGGCGCCTGAATGTGAGCCAGTTGCCAGTCCATGCCTTTGTGCCTTATGCGCAAGCCATGCTGCCTGTGCGCCTGGTGCGGGCGGATGCCAATTTCCGGGGTACGGTGGATTTCAGCCAATCGGACAAGGGGCCGGTGCTGCATCTGAAGGGCGATGCTGGCATGGACGATGTGCGCGTGCGCCCCCTGGTGGCCGCCGTGGTACCAGCCCGTAGCGAGGACGCCAGCGATGACGATGGCAAGCGCGCCAGCGAGACCGTCCGCAAGGCGGCTGCACCTGCGGCCAGCCGGGGAGCGGGTACGTTGGGTATGGGGCTGATGGGCGCAGGCGATGACCTGCTGAACTGGAAGCTGCTGAGCCTGCGTGCCCTGGCCGTGGACATGGTGCCCGGCCAGCGCATGAAGGTACAGGTCGGCGAGACGGCATTGACCGACTTTTACGCCCGCCTCGTGGTTCAGGAGAACGGCAAGCTCAATCTGCAGGACCTGGGCAGCAACCGGGGTGCGGACCTTGCCGATGCGGCAGCTCCGGCTGACGGCGTGGTGGTCGAAGCATCGGGGGGCGCGGCGGTAACCCCACCGGCCACGCCAGCGAGCCCCGATCCGGCCACGGGGCCGATCATCGACATGGGCCCGATCACCCTGGCCGGCGGCACCGTCAAGTTCAGTGACCAGTTTGTGCGGCCCAACTACTCGGCCGACCTGTCCGAGCTGGCCGGGCGCATGGGCGCCTTCTCGTCCGAGCCGACCGGCGGCCAGTTGCAACTGGCCGAGCTGGAGCTGCGCGGCAAGGCCGAGGGCACGGCGTCGCTGGAGATCACCGGCAAACTCAATCCGCTGGTCAAGCCGCTGGCGCTCAATATCCATGGCAAGGTGCGCGATCTGGAGCTGTCGCCGCTGACACCCTACAGCATCAAGTACGCCGGCCATGGCATCGAGCGCGGCAAGATGAGTGTAGATGTGCAGTACGACGTCACGCCCGAGGGCCTGCTGACGGCCAGCAACAAGCTGGTGCTGAACCAGCTGACCTTTGGCGATGCGGTGCCGGGCGCGCCGGCAAGCCTGCCGGTCAAGCTCGCCGTGGCCTTGCTGGCTGATCGCAATGGCGTCATCGACCTGGACCTGCCCATCAGCGGCTCGCTCAACGATCCGCAGTTCCGTCTGGCGCCGATCATCTTCAAGGTCATCGGCAACCTGATCATGAAGGCGGTGACTTCGCCGTTTGCGCTGCTCTCAGGTGCCTTTGGTGGCGGCGGCGAGGCCAGCCATGTCGCTTTCGCCCCGGGCAGTGCGGTGTTGGATGCGGACAGCAAGCAAAGCCTGGACAAGGTGGCCAAGGCGCTGGAAGACCGCCCGGCGCTGCAACTGACCGTTGCCGGCCAGGCCGACCTGGAGCGTGAGAAGGACGGCTGGCGCAAGGCACGCATCGATGACCTGGTGCTGGCCCAAAAGCGCCGTGTTACGGTGCGCGCTGGCGGCAAGCCCGAGGACGTGCAGGCCGTGAGCGCTGCCGAGTACCCGGCCTTGCTCAAGGATGTGTACAAACGTGCCGATATCCAGAAGCCGCGCAACCTGGTCGGCATGGCCAGCGACATCCCCGTGGCCGAGATGGAAACCCTGCTGCTGACCAGCATCAGCGTGCCCGACAATGCCATGCGCGAGCTGGCACTGGCCCGGGGTGTGACCGTGCGCGACTACCTGGCCAGCAAGGGCGTCAAGCTGGAGCGGCTCTTTCTGGGCAATGCCAAGACCGAGGGTTTTGGCGAGGACAAGGACTGGACACCGCATGCCGAGCTGAGTCTGGCACCACGCTGAGCGCTCACATGCCATCGAACAAGGGCTGGGCCGCTGGGCGCCAGCCCTTTGTTTTTGGCCATACTTCGGTTGAATTACCTTATAGCGATGCCGGTGTGCTTGGAGTCCTCGCCAAACCCGGTCAAAATAGCACTTGGAGACGGGCCTCTGCCTGCCTCCCCCTTTTTTATGTGCCAATGGCTGCATTGCCCCGCGATGCAGGCCGTATTTACGACTGAACTGACTCCATGTTCCCCTTTATCTCGCGCAACAAGACGCCCGAAACCCCTGAGCCCGCACCCGCACCCGCCAAGGCGGCCGCTGCCCCCCATCCCCTCGATGGCGTGACCGGTGGCGCTTTTTCGGCTGCCACCTCGGGTGAGCGTGCAGCCAAGGTGCGCGAATGGCTGGCGACCAACCCCGGTGCCGAGCAGCTGCAGGAAGTGTTCAAGGAACTGTCTGCCCGCGACAAGGGTGCCGCCAAGGCCATCCGTGAGCGCATGGACGAGATGCGCCGAGCCAAGGGCCAGGAAGCCATCGCTGCGGAATGGGCTGAAAAGGCCGAGAAACTGCTGGGCGCTTCCAAGCTGAACATTGCCGACGCCCTGGCCTGGCAGCGCGATGCCGCGAAGGCCGGCGCGCCACTGTCGCGCGAGCCGCTGTCTGCGCTCAAGACCCAGGTGGCCGACCGTGTCAAGACGATTGAAGACCTGCAGCACCGCGTGCAGGTGCAGCGCGAGGCGGCGGTGCTGCTGGCCCAGCGCGTCGAAGTGCTCTCCACCAAATCCTACAAGGACGCCCAATCCGCCGAGGCGGCACTGGCCACCGATGTGCAGCACTGGCAGGACCAAGCCGCAGTGCTGGAAGGCGATGCCAGCTGGGGCAGTGTGGAAGCGCGCTACCCCAGCATGCTGGAGGCCTCCAAGTCGCAGCTGCTGCTGGTCTGGGATGCGTTCCAGTCGGCCCTCAAGCAAACGCTGGCGGCCGCTGAAGACGCGCAGGCCCCGCTGCCCACGGTGCCCGTCTGGGCCGATGAGATCCGCGCCGGTCGCGGTCTGCCCACCGAAGTGGAACAGGCAGCGGCCCGTGCTGCTGCTGCCAAGCCCGCTGCCGACCCACAGGAATCCAAGCGTGCCAAGCAAGTGGTGCAGGAAGCGCTGAAGGCCCTGCAGGCCCACACGGCCGAAGGCCATGGCAAGGGCGCATCCAGCGCGGCGCAGCAGCTGCGCGCTGCCCTCAAGCAGCACGGCAAGCTGATCGACCAGGACCTGGAGTCCCAGGTCAATACCGCGCTGATTGCTGCCGGTGAACTGGAAGGCTGGCAACGCTGGAGCGCCGACAAGGTGCGCGAAGAACTGCTGGCCAAGGCCCAGGGCCTGCTCGCCCGCCCCGAAGGCCAGGAGTTGGGGGGCCGCAAGCTGCAAGAGGCGCTGCGCCAGCTGCGTGAGGATTGGAAGAAGGCCGACCAGAGCGGCCCCACCAACCATGCGCTGTGGAAAAAGTTTGATGAGGCCTGCAACGCCGCCTACAAGCATGTCGAGGTCTGGTTGGCCAAGGTGCGCGAAGAGGGCGCCAAGCACCGCGCCGAGCGTGAAGCGCTGATCGCCGAACTCAAGGCCTGGGTGGAAGCGCACAAGCCTTCGACCGACTGGAAGCGCATTCAGCGGGACCTGTTCCAGTTTGGTGACCGCTGGCGCGCCAGCGGCCATGTGGGCGAAAAGGCCTATGCCGAACTGCAAGAGGCCTGGAAGTCTGCGCTGCACGATGCGTCTGCACCTTTGCATGCAGCCCAGAAGCAGAGCATTGCCCGCCGCGAAGCCATGGTGGCCCAGGCGGTGGAACTGGCTGCTGCGCCCAACCTGAACATCGACGCCGTGCGAGAGCTGCAGCGCCAATGGCAGACCGAAGCCCAGTCCGTGCCGATGGACCGCCGCCATGAGCAAAAGCTCTGGGACGCCTTCCGCAAGCCCCTGGATGAAGCCTTTGCCCGCAAGACGCAGCAGCGCGAGCGCGTGCAGCACCAGCTGAGCGCCCGTGATCAGGCCGTACTCGATGCCTCCAAGGCGCTGGAAGCGGCCAACCACAGCGGCGATGCCGCGCGAATCCAGGCTGCGCTGGACGGTTTGCAGCAAGCGCTGCAGGCCCAGCAAGCGCCGGTGTCGGCGGAGCCGGCAGCCGCTGCACCCGCTCCAGCAGCCGTACCTGCAACGGACACGGACGCTGCTGCTGAGGCGGCTCCGGCAGAGGAAGCGGCCGCTGAAGACGGTGGCGGTGCGGGCGGCGCAGAAGTGGCGGCGCCGGCCCCCGCACCTGTGCCGCCCAAGCCCGTGATTGCCCAGCGCAGCGGCGATGACCGCCCTGGCATGCGCCGTGATGCACCCGCAACTGCTGGCCGCACGGGCAAGCCCGGCGGCGACCGCCGTGACGGCCGGGATGGACGCGACAGCCGTGGCCCGCGCAGCGACCGTGGCCAGGAGCGCCGTGGTAGTGACGACCGTTTTGGCCGTGGTGACCGCATGGACCGCGCGCCGCGTGAAGACCGTGGCCCGCGTCTGGGCGATGCCGCCTTCCGCGCCCAGCGTGATGCGGTGGAGCACGCCCAGGCGGCGCTGCGCAAGCTGGCCACCCAGGCCCACGGCCAGGCACTGACGCAGATGATGGAGGCCTGGAGCAAGCGCGATGCTGCGCTGCTGCCCCAGGCGCAGGATCTGGGACGCTTGGCCGGCGGCTCGCGCAACAGCTGGAGCCAGGCCATTGCGGCGCCTGCCGCCGGTGATGGCAGCGAAGCGATGCTGCGCCTGGAGATGGCCGCCGAGGTGCCCACCCCGGCTGAGCACATCAATGCCCGCCGTGCGCTGCAATTGCAGTTGCTGACGCGCCGCAATGATCCTTCGCCGCAAGAGACCTGGCAGCAGGATGTGGCCAAAGTACTGGCTACCGGCAGCGACGAAGCCTCGGCCCGCCGCCTGCAAAATGCCTTGAAGGCCTTGCTGAAGAAGTAAAGCTTCTGCAGCGCCCCTCAACAACGCCCTGTGCTTCAACGCCAGGGCGTTTTTTCATGGGCTTGTTTGGGGGCAGGGGTGAGGGCGGAGCCCTGTGCGGGGCGAGGCCCAGCAGCCTGCTAGCGAGCAGACAACAAAAAAGCCATTGCACGTGGGTGCAATGGCTTGATGTTTGGTGCCCAGGAGAGGACTCGAACCTCCACGATGTTACTCGCTAGTACCTGAAACTAGTGCGTCTACCAATTCCGCCACCTGGGCTTTCAGGATGGTGCAATTATAGGGGTCGGTTGCAGGCGGTTTTAGAAAAAGTGCAAAATTTTTCTCAAAAAAGATAGCGTGAGAGTGTGGGTGGCTGAGCGCTGCCGAGTTTCAGCTCCGCTCCAAAGCGAAAAAGCTGCTGCACATCGTGTGTGCAGCAGCTTTTGCTGTTTGGTGCCCAGGAGAGGACTCGAACCTCCACGGAGTTACCCGCTAGTACCTGAAACTAGTGCGTCTACCAATTCCGCCACCTGGGCTTTCAGGGAAGCCGCAATTATAGGGTCGATTTTTGGCAGCTGTGGGACAAATGCGGAAAATTTTTCAGAGAGCCGGGTTGGCAGGATTTCTCAGTGCGGCTCATGCGGGTGATGAGGCCGGTTCCCATGGATCGCTTGGTGGCGCAGTGTCTTGCATAGGATGCCGGAGGGTAGGGCTTGCTGGGGTGTAGAGGGGTGATGGCCGATGGGCTGCGGTGGTGTGGCTGCACGCGCTGGGGGGTGTGCGAAGAGGGCTTGCGCACGTGGCCGGTGCTTGAGTGATGAACGTCCGTCGCGGGCAAAGAAAAAGCCGCTGCACAAAAAGTGCAACGGCTTATGTCTGGTGCCCAGGAGAGGACTCGAACCTCCACGATGTTACTCGCTAGTACCTGAAACTAGTGCGTCTACCAATTCCGCCACCTGGGCTGATGATGCAGGGCTATGCCCTTTATCGACTTTCCTAAAAAACCACTGTAGAACCAGCCCGCTAAGACTGATTTTTCACCGTTTTCACAAAACAAGTGATACTTGTCGTTAAACTTGGTGCCCAGGAGAGGACTCGAACCTCCACGGAGTTACCCGCTAGTACCTGAAACTAGTGCGTCTACCAATTCCGCCACCTGGGCATTTCAGGAAAGAATCAGATTGTATATCAAAAAAACGGCTTCCAAAACAGGAGCAGATAATTTGTCAGAAGAAATTGAAGGTGTAGTCCAAGGCCACCGTGAAGGCCACGGCTTTGTGATCCGGGATGACAACGAAAGCGACATCTACATCCCCGCCAATGAAATGCGCGCCGTACTGCACCGCGATCGGGTCCGTGCCCGCATCGTGCGCACCGACCGCCGGGGCCGTCCCGAAGGTCGTATTGTTGAAATCATCGAGCGCTCTGCGCAGCCCATCATCGGCCGCCTGCTGCAGGAAAGCGGCGTCTGGCTGGTGGCGCCTGAGGACAAGCGCTACGGCCAGGATGTGCTGATCCCCAATGGCGCCATCGGCGCTGCCAAGACCGGCCAGGTAGTGGTGGTCGAATTGACCGAGCCGCCGGCCTTGTTCGGCCAGCCGGTGGGCCGCGTGGTCGAGGTGCTCGGTGAGATCGACGATCCCGGCATGGAAATCGAAATCGCGGTGCGCAAATATGGCGTGCCCCATGAGTTCTCGGACGAGTGCCTGGCCTTGGCCAAGAAGCTGCCCGACAAAGTACGCCTGGCCGACCGCAAAGCCCGCATTGACCTCACCGATATCCCGCTGGTCACCATCGACGGTGAAGACGCGCGTGACTTTGACGATGCGGTGTACTGCGAACCGGCCAAGATCGGCCGCACCAAAGGCTGGCGTTTGCTGGTGGCGATTGCCGATGTGAGCCACTATGTGCAAAACGGCAATGCCATCGACGTCGACGCCTATGACCGTGCCACCAGCGTCTACTTTCCGCGCCGCGTGATCCCCATGCTGCCGGAGAAACTCTCCAACGGCCTGTGCTCGCTGAATCCGAATGTGGACCGCCTGTGCATGGTGGCCGATATGCTGGTCACCGCCGATGGTGAGCTGCAGGCCTACCAGTTTTACCCTGCCGTGATGCACAGCCATGCGCGCTTTACCTATACAGAGGTGGCGGCCATTCTGGCCAACACCCGGGGCCAGGAAGCGATCAAGCGCAAGGAGCGCGTGGCCGACCTGCTGAACCTGCACGATGTGTACAAGGCGCTGCTGTCGGCGCGGGGCCGCCGCGGCGCGGTGGATTTCGAGACCACCGAAACCCAGATCATCTGTGACGAGAATGGCCGCATCGAGAAAATCGTTCCGCGCACCCGTACCGAAGCCCACCGCCTGATTGAAGAAGCCATGCTGGCAGCCAATGTCTGCGCGGCGGATTTCATCCAGCAAAGCGGCCAGCCCGGGCTGTTCCGCGTGCACGAAGGCCCCACGCCCGAGAAGCAGGACATTCTGCGCGGCTACCTCAAGGCCATGGGTGTGGGGCTGTCGATCAGTGACGACCCGAGCCCGGCCGAGTTCCAGGCCATTGCCCAGGCCACCAAGGACCGGCCCGACGCCCAGCAGATCCACACCATGCTGCTGCGCTCGATGCAGCAGGCGATCTACACGCCGATCAACAGTGGCCACTTTGGCTTGGGCTACGAGGCCTATACCCACTTCACCAGCCCGATCCGCCGTTACCCCGATTTGCTGGTGCACCGCGTCATCAAGGCCGCGTTGCTGGGCAAGCGCTACCAGTTGCCGCTGCTGCCCACGCCGGGCGAGGCGGAGGCCAAGCTCGCCAAGCGCCTGGCCAGCCGCGTGGCGGCACCCAAGCAGAAGCTGCAGGCCGAGCGCGTGCAACGCGTGTCACGCGAAGTGCAGGCCTGGGAAGCGGCCGGCCTGCATTGCAGTGCCAATGAGCGGCGTGCCGATGAGGCCAGCCGCGATGTCGAGGCCTGGCTCAAGTGCAAGTACATGCGCGAGCACCTGGGCGAGGAATACAGCGGCATGGTGTCTGCGGTTACCTCGTTCGGCCTGTTTGTGACCTTGGACCAGCTCTATGTCGAGGGTCTGATCCATATCACCGAGCTGGGTGGCGATTACTTCCGCTTTGACGAAATGCGCCAGGAACTGCGTGGCGAGCGCACCGGCATCCGCTACACCATCGGCACCCGCCTGCAGATCCAGGTCAGCCGCGTGGATCTGGATGCGCGCAAGATCGACTTCCGCCTGGTGCGCGAGGGTGAGGATGCGGCCCGTGCCCCGGCCTCCAACGCCCGTGCGGCAAACAAGGTGGCATCGTCGCCCTCCAGCCGCCAGCGCGAAGGCCGCGATGAGGCCTATGACGCGCAACGCGCCAGCCTCAAGCGCAAGGCCAAGGGTGCCACGCACGGTGCCGGCAAACCGCGTGGCAATGACCGAGGTGCTGGCGCCAGCAAACAACCGGGACAGAAGACCCCGCGCAAACGCCGCTGATCTGCTGTGAATTCACTATGATCCAAGCCAGGCCATCCCAGCGATGGCCTGGCTTTTTTGTTCACAGAGCTGAATACTTTCCAAGGAGTACGGATGACCGAGAAGACGCGCAAGATTGCAGTGGTGACCGGTGCGGGCACCGGGATTGGCCGCGCAGCGGCGCTGGCATTGATGAAGGATGGCTGGTCCGTCGTGCTGGCGGGCCGCCGCGAGCAGCCCTTGCAGGAAGTGGCCAGCCATGCCGCAGATGCAGGCCAGGCCTTGGTGGTGCCCACCGATGTGGCAGACCCGGTGGCGGTCAAGGCCTTGTTCGATGCGGCCGTGGCCCGGTTTGGCCGCGTGGACATGCTGTTCAACAACGCCGGACGCGGCGCGCCTGCGGTGCCGATCGATGAGCTGCCGGTCGAGACCTGGCAGGATGTCGTCAATGTCAACCTCAATGGCATGTTCTATTGCCTGCAGCAGGCCTTCCGCGTGATGCGGCAGCAGTCGCCGATGGGCGGCCGCATCATCAACAATGGCTCGATCTCGGCCCATGCACCCCGGCCCATGTCGATTGCCTACACTGCCACCAAGCATGCGGTGATGGGCCTGACCAAGACTGCCGCGCTCGATGGCCGCAAGTGGAATATCGCCGTGGGCCAGATCGATGTGGGCAATGCCGGCACCGAGCTGGCGATGCGCATGACCCAGGGCGTCATGCAGGCGCATGGCGAGATTGCACCCGAACCGCTGATGGATGTGGATGTTGTGGGCCAGTCGGTGCTCTACATGGCCAATCTGCCGCTGGAATGCAATGTGCTGTTCCACACGGTGATGGCCACCAAGATGCCGTTTGTGGGGCGCGGCTAAGGCTGATTAATGGCTAGCCGGGCCGTTGCAGGCTGCGGGCCAGCCGCGATGCCGTCAGCATTCGCTGCGGCGGCCAGGTATCGGCTGCATGGCCATGCAGCCAGACGGCGTTGAGCAGTGGTTGCCAGGCCTGCGCCCAGCCGCTGCCTGGCGGTAAAGCAGCCAAGTGTGCACCGATGCAGCCGGCCAGCACATCGCCGGTGCCGCCAATCGACAGGCGGGCATTGCCGCTGTGGTTGATCGCATAGCGCCCATCCGGCGCTGCCACTACCGAGCCGCTGCCCTTGAGCACCACCAGGCACTGCCATTGCTGTGCCGCCTGGCGTGCAGCACCAATGCGGTCGCGCTGAACCTGTTCGGTGCTGCTGTCCAGCAGGCGGGCCAGTTCCAACGGATGGGGTGTGAGTACCGTGGGCCCGGTTGCATGGGCTTGGGCTGCCCTTTGCAGCAGTGCCTGTTGCAGTGCCGGTTGGGCGGCCATGGCGTTGAGCGCATCGGCATCCAGCACCAGGCTGCCTGCATGCTGCAAGGCCTGGGGAATGACCCCCGCCACCAGGCCGCCGCCACCGCAGCCGCACACCAGGCTGCCGCGCAAGCCGGGTATGACCTCCAGCGACCGGAGCATGATGTCCGCCGCAATGCCGGCGGGCCTGGGGGATGCAGGGTTGCTGCCCAGCAAATGCAGCATGACCCTGCCAGCGCCCGCATGCAGCGCCGCGCTGGCGGCCAGCATGGCGGCGCCTTCCATGCCCTGGCCATCGTGGCTGGCGCTTTGGCCGCCGATCACCGCGACATCGCCAAACAGGCCTTTGTGGCTGTTGTGGCTGGTCGAAGGGTTTTGGGCCTGGGTGACCAACTGGCCTGTGTTTGAGGCGGTATCGATGTCGGCAACGGGGATCTGGTCGCAGCGCCAAACCGGGTTCTGCGCCAACAGCGGTGCCAGCCAGACCTCGCCCGCCCAGTCGCGCCCCTGCAAGGTGAACAGCCCCGGCTTGAGTGCCAGCATGCTGAGTGTGAGGCGGCGTCCTCGTGGTGCTTGCGGCACCAGCGGTGCCAGCCAGGGCAGCCAGGCGCCGGTATCGGCCAGCAGGCCCGAGGGGGTGTCGATGCACAGCACATCGCGATCGGTGTCCAACAGGCGCTGCAGCCAGCCCAGAACGGGGCCTTCGGTTGGGTTGCTGCGGTCGGCACGCAGGCCAATACCCCAGATCGCATCGATGGCCAGGTCGAAATGCGCGGGTGGCTGGCCGCTGATGGCCAGGCCTGCTGCCTGGGCGCGTTGCAGTGCATGGGCGGCATCGGTGGGCAGGGCTTTGCTGGCGGTGGGTTGCAGGCTGATGTGCACGGTCTTGCCGGCGGCCTGCAGATGGATGGCAGCCTCGAGGCCATCGCCGCCGTTGTTGCCGGCGCCGCAGGCTACCCAGATGTGCCGGGCATGCGGCGCGATTGCCAAGGCCAGGCGCGCCGTGGCTTCGCCGGCGCGGGCCATCAGGCTGTAGTGGGGCAGGGCGTTGGCCAGTGTTTGCTCGCGTGCGCGAACCTGGTCACTGGAGAGTAAGGCGGGGTAGGGCAGTGCGGCGGTGGCAGGCATGGCGCTATCGTAGCGCAGGCCCTGGCTGCGGGCCGCTCGCCGAAGCGCTCAGCGCAGGCGCTGCAGGTCCAGGGCTTCGGGGGCGGTGGTGGTGCTCTGGCCCATGATCAGCTGGCGCACATGGTGGGCGCAGCCCATCGACAAGCCCCAGCCAAAGCCGCCGTGTGCGGTATTGAGCCAAACGCCCGGGATGCCGGAGGCGCCTGCCACCGGCAGGCCATCGGGAACGGTCAGGCGCGCGCCCCGCCACATCTGCAATATGGATTGGCTGGGCTGGATGCAGCCCGGGAACCATTCCAGCAGCACGCTGATGAGCGCATGGCGGGCGTCTTCGCTGCGCTCGGGGCTGTCGGGGTAGCCCAGTTCGGCGCCCCCGCTGATGCGCAGGCGTGAACCCTGGCGGGTCAGGATCATGTTGTTTTCCAGATCGATGACCGCGCGGCGCGGTGCCAGGGACTCTTCACTGATCTGGATGCTGGCGCTGTAGCTATGGATAGGGGCACTGGGCAGCTGCACATGGTGCGGGCGCAGCAGCTGGTTGGTGTGGGTGCCGGCGCAGAGTACTACGGCATCGAAATCCTGCGTGCCACTGGCCAGTTGCAGGCGCACGCCATGGTCTGCACTCTGGATGCCGCTGACGGCCTGCTGGGTATGGAGCTTCAGCCCATGTGTTTGCAGCGCCTGCAGCAGGCCTTGCGAGAACAGCCGCCCATTGCCTGACCAGGCCTCGGGCAGGTGCAGCGCGCCGGCAATCTGTATCTCGGTGGCCAGGCCGGGCTCGATGGCGCGGGTTTCTGCTTCGTTGCAGCGCTGGTAATCAATATGCGCGGCCGACAGGCGCCGGGTCAGCTCGTAAAGTGCGGCGGCGCTGGGCTCCTTGCGCAGCGGCAGCAACAGGCCCTGGCTGAACTGGCCATTGATGTCCAGAATCTCCTGCACATGCTGCATGCGCTGCATGGCCAGCAGCTCCAGCGATTGCAGCGCGGGCAGGGTTTCGCTGTCGCGCAGCTTCTTGGCCACCGCTCGCTGGCGGCGCGCCCAGCGGCGCGGAGAGGAGAGAACGCCGCCCTGGATCTGCAGTTCGGAGAAAGCCGGGCGCGTCATGCCAAGCTGCAGCGCATGTTGGAACGCGGTGGCGCCCCAGGGGTTGATGGCGCAGGGCCACATCAGCCCGGAAGGGGCAAAACTGGCTTCCTCGCCTGCTGCTCGGTGCTGTTCGAAAACACTGACCTCGTTGCCGGCCTCCATCAGCTCGAAGGCGGTTGCTATACCTGCAATGCCTGCTCCAACGATCGCAATCTTCATAACAACAAAAACAGGGGGCCGTTCATAGAGTGGGGCACGGCACATGCAAGCATTTGCACAAGCCGTGCGTTCGAGTGCCAGATTGTGCCTAGTTTTTTGCGATGCCCGTTGTAAGGGGCGCCACAGTGGCTCAAAAAACGCAAGCAATCGTCAAGCTTAGAACCGACGGCTTACGTCCCGCTTGCACCGGTGGGCAGGCCAGCGACTTGCCGCCAGGGGCCGGGTGACTTCGTTGCGCCCGCTCCAGACTATGTTAGAATCCTAGGGTTTTGCCGAGTGTGGCCTGCCACATCGGTTCAAAACGAAATCGCAAACCTGCCTACCTAAGGTGTTGCGGCATGCGGCGCATAGGCGCCGCAGCCGTGATAGTTGGGCAGAATTTTAGACCTAACCTTCGGAGAAGATATATGTCCGTTACGATGCGCGAGATGCTGGAAGCCGGCGTCCACTTTGGCCACCAAACCCGTTTCTGGAACCCCAAGATGGGCCAGTACATTTTCGGTAGCCGCAACAAGATTCACATCATCAACCTGGAAAAGACCCTGCCTCTGTTCCAGGACGCACAAAAGTTCATCAAGCAGCTGTCGGCCAACCGTGGCACCATCCTGATGGTGGGCACCAAGCGCCAAGCGCGCGAAATCCTGGCTACCGAAGCACAACGTGCTGGCGTGCCTTACGTCGACCAACGCTGGTTGGGCGGCATGCTGACCAACTTCAAGACCGTCAAGACCTCGATCAAGCGTCTGAAGGACATGAAGGCGCAGCAAGAAGCGGGTCTGGAGTCGATGAGCAAGAAAGAGCAACTGATGTTTGCTCGTGAGCTGGAAAAGCTGGAAAAGGACATCGGCGGCATTCAAGACATGAACGCTCTGCCTGACGCCATTTTCGTGATCGACGTGGGCTACCACAAGATTGCTATCGCTGAAGCCAAGAAGCTGGGCATTCCTCTGATCGGCGTGGTTGATACCAACCACAACCCAGAAGGTATCGACTACGTGATCCCTGGTAACGATGACTCGGCCAAGGCTGTTGAGCTGTATGCTCGCGGTATCGCCGACGCCATCCTGGAAGGCCGTGCCAACGCCGTGAACGAAGTGGTCAAGGCTGCTTCCGGCGAAGAAGGCGACGAGTTTGTGGAAGTGGAAAACACCGCTGCTTAATCCACAGGGCTGCCCATTGGGCCGCGAATGAAAAGCGGGGCTCCACATTAGCCCCGTTTTTTTTACCTACGTTTCCACAATCACCCCAACTGAACTGAATACGGAGAGAGAAAAATGGCAATTACCGCAAGCATGGTGGCAGAACTGCGCGCTAAGACCGACGCGCCCATGATGGAATGCAAGAAGGCTCTGACCGAGGCTGATGGCGACATGGCCAAGGCTGAAGAGCTGCTGCGCGTCAAGCTGGGCACCAAGGCCGGCAAGGCAGCATCGCGTATTGCCGCTGAAGGCGTGATCGCCGCTGTTGTTGAAGGCAACAACGGCGCGATCATCGAAGTCAACAGCGAAACCGACTTCGTCTCCAAGAACGACAGCTTCATCGCTCTGGCCAATGCAGCGGCCAAGCTGGTGTCCGAAAAGAACCCTGCCGACGTGGCAGCCCTGAGCGCTCTGGCTTACGAGCAAGACGGCTTTGGCCCCACCCTGGAAGACGTGCGCAAGGGCCTGGTTGGCAAGATCGGTGAGAACATGTCGTTCCGCCGCTTCAAGCGCTTCGAAGGCACCAACCTGGCACTGTACCTGCACGGCACCCGCATCGGCGTGGTGGTGGAGTTCGAAGGCGACGCGCAAGCTGCCAAGGACGTGGCAATGCACGTGGCTGCGATGAAGCCCGTGGCGCTGACCAGCGCTGACGTGCCTGCCGAGCTGATCGAAAAGGAACGCACCGTTGCTGCAGCCAAGGCTGAAGAGTCGGGCAAGCCTGCTGACATCGCTGCCAAGATGGTGGACGGCGCTGTGCAGAAGTACCTCAAGGAAGTCTCGCTGTTCAACCAGGTCTTCGTGAAGGCCGCTGACGGCAAGCAGACCGTTGAGCAAATGCTCAAGGCCGCCAACACCTCGATCAAGGGCTTTACGCTCTACGTGGTGGGTGAGGGCATTGAGAAGAAGGTGGATGACTTCGCTGCCGAGGTCGCCGCGCAGGTTGCGGCCGCCAAGGGCCAGTAATCATCCTGACAAAGGGGCTACGGCCCCTTTGTTTCACCTATCGTTTTTTCACCCATCCCCCACACCTGGAGCTCCCCACCATGTCCCAAAGCCCTGCCCACAAGCGCATTCTTCTCAAACTCTCCGGTGAAGCTCTGATGGGGGATGATGCTTTCGGCATCAACCGCGCAACCATTGTGCGGATGGTCGAGGAGATTGCCGAGGTGACGCGGCTGGGCGTGGAAGTCGCTGTCGTGATCGGCGGCGGCAATATTTTCCGTGGTGTGGCTGGCGGCTCGGTCGGCATGGACCGTGCCACTGCCGATTACATGGGTATGCTCGCGACGGTGATGAATGCGCTGGCGCTGGCCGATGCGATGGACAAGCAGGGCCTGACCGCCCGCGTGATGTCGGCCATCGGTATCGAGCAGGTGGTGGAGCCCTATGTGCGCCCCAAGGCGCTGCAGTACCTCGAAGAGGGCAAGGTCGTGGTGTTTGCCGCTGGTACTGGCAACCCCTTCTTCACCACCGATACCGCAGCGGCGCTGCGCGGCGCTGAAATTGGCGCAGAATTGGTGCTCAAGGCTACCAAGGTCGATGGCGTCTACACGGCCGATCCGATGAAGGATCCCAATGCCACGCTCTACACCAAGCTGAGTTTTGACGAGGCCATGAACCGCAACCTGGGCATCATGGATGCCACGGCCTTTGCCCTGTGCCGCGATCAGAAACTGCCTATCCGTGTATTCTCGATCATCAAGAGCGGCGCGCTCAAGCGCGTGGTGATGGGCGAAGAAGAGGGCACGCTGGTGTACGCCTGATCGGCAGCTGGCGTGTGCAAGTGCAGAATGTGGTAGTTAGGAGTTGACAATGACAGTCGCAGAAATCAAGAAGAATCTCGAAGGCAAGATGGACCAATCGATTGCCGCGTTCAAGAACAACCTGACCAAGATCCGCACCGGCCGCGCCAATCCCGCGCTGCTGGACACCATCCAGGTTGATTACTACGGCTCGATGATGCCGCTGTCGCAGGTGGCCAATGTGGCCTTGATCGACAGCCGCACCATCAGCGTGACGCCTTGGGAAAAGGCCATGGCCGCCAAGGTGGAAAAGGCCATCCGCGAAAGCGACCTGGGCCTGAACCCCGCGTCCATGGGCGACCTGATCCGCGTGCCCATGCCTCCGATGAGCGAAGAGCGCCGCAAGGAGATGACCAAGCTGGTCAAGGCCGAAGGCGAGAACGCCAAGATCGCCATCCGCAACCTGCGCCGCGATGCCAACGAAGGCGTCAAGAAGCTGGTCAAGGACAAGGAAGCATCGGAAGACGACCAAAAGCGCTCCGAAGCCGAGGTGCAGAAGATCACCGACAAGCACATCCAGCTGATCGACCAGCTGGTGGTCGAAAAAGAAAAAGACATCATGGCGGTCTGATCCAGATCTGGATCTGCTTTTCCGCGCATGACTGCTGCTGTATTACCGCACCACATTGCCATTGTGATGGATGGCAATGGCCGGTGGGCCAAACGCCGTTTTCTGCCTCGCCTAGCGGGCCACAAGCAAGGCGTGGACTCGCTGCGCCGCTGCGCGAAGGCCTGTGCCGAGCGCGGCGTCAAGGTGCTGACTGTGTTTGCCTTTTCTTCCGAGAACTGGAACCGGCCCACCGACGAGGTCGATGGCCTGATGAACCTGTTGGCCGGCGCGCTGGCCAAGGAAGTGCCATCGCTGGCCCGGGACGGCATCCGCCTGTTCTTTGTCGGCGACCGGGCCTCCCTGTCTGCCAAGGTGCAAGCGGGCCTGGCGCAAGCCGAGCAGGCCACCGCCCACAATGACCGCATGGTGCTCAACGTCTGCTTCAACTATGGCGGCCGCTGGGATATTGCCCAGGCGGCAGCCAAGCTGGCGGCAGCGGGCCAGGCTATCACCGAAGTGGCGCTCAACGATGCGATGGCGCTGGCCCATGTGCCAGATCCCGATCTGCTGATCCGAACCGGCGGCGAGATGCGCATTAGCAATTTTCTGCTGTGGCAATCGGCCTATTCGGAGCTGTATTTCAGTGACAAGTGGTGGCCTGATTTTGACGAGCAGGCCCTGGACGAAGCGATTGGCGAATTCCAGCGGCGTGAGCGCCGCTTTGGCAAGACCTCCGAGCAGCTGGTTCAATCCCCCTCGTAGTGCGCCTACCTGCTGATGTCTGGCACCCCAGGCATCAGTTTTCTTTTTTCAGGAGATCAATTTGCTCAAACAACGCATCATCACGGCCATTGTTCTCCTGCTGATCCTGGTGCCCGCGATTGCTGCGGGCAATCCCGTTCCGTTTGCGGCGCTGATGCTGTTGGCCGTGGTCGCCGCTGCCTGGGAGTGGGGGCGCCTGAACGGTCTGCAAGGCATGGCCGCCTATGGCTTGGGTGCCGTGGCACTGCTGCTGTGCGGCGCCGCCTGGGCACTGGGCTGGACCCAGGCCGCCCTGCCGGCCGTGTGGCTGGTGGCCGGCGCCGCCTGGGTGCTGCTGGCGGCCTTTCTGCTCAAGGGCGGTGTGCCTGGCTGGGCGCCTATCCCCCGCGCGCTGCGCCTGGTGGTGGGCGTGCTGGCACTGTGGGTGGCCTGGCTGGCCATCGCGCAGGCCAAGTGGATCGGCGTCAACTTCCTGCTGTCGCTGTTTGCGCTGGTGTGGATGGCCGACATCGGTGCCTATTTTGCAGGCCGCCAGTTCGGTCTGCGTTTTACCAAGAATAAGCTGGCGCCCGCCATCAGCCCTGGCAAAAGCTGGGAAGGGGTTTGGGGCGGCGCGCTGGGCGTGTTGCTGATGGCCCTGGTGTGGAGCTGGGCGGACCGCCATTTTGGCGCGCAGGTGCCCAGCTTCTACAGCCGGCTCTGGGATTTCTCGCCGTGGCTGATGGCGCTGTCCTGCGTGTTTCTGGCCGGCATGAGCGTAGCTGGCGACCTGGTGGAATCTCTGGTCAAGCGCAGCGCCGGCATGAAGGACAGCAGCAACCTGCTGCCAGGCCATGGCGGCGTGCTCGACCGCATCGATGCCATCTTGCCGACCGTGCCGCTGGCGCTGATGCTGTTGCAATTTTTGGATAAGTGAACCTCGCGATGACCATGCAAGTTACCGTGCTCGGATCGACGGGCTCAATTGGAACCAATACGTTGGATGTGGTGGCGCGCCACCCCGATCTGTACCGCGTCTTTGCGCTGAGCGCGCATTCGCGCGTGGACCTGATGCTCGCGCAATGCCTGCAGTTCCAGCCGCGCTATGCGGTGATGACCAGTGCCACGGCCGCCTCGGCATTGCGTGAAGGCCTGCGGGCCGCTGGCAGCCGGGTCGAAGTGCTGGAAGGTGAGGCAGCGCTGGAGATGGTGGCCTCCCACAGCGATGTGCATGCGGTGATGGCGGCCATTGTGGGCGCGGCAGGCCTGCGCCCTGCGATGGCTGCGGCCAAGGCCGGCAAGCGCCTGATGCTGGCCAACAAGGAAGCCCTGGTTGTCGGCGGTCAGCTCTTCATGGATGCAGTTGCCGATGGTGGCGCAACCCTGCTGCCCATCGACAGCGAGCACTCGGCCATCTTCCAGTGCCTGCCGGAAGACCCTGCGGTCTGGCCCCAGCGGGTGGACCACATCATCCTCACGGCATCGGGCGGCCCGTTCCGCACCCGCGAGCCATCGAGCCTGCGCGATGTGACGCCGCAGCAAGCCTGCAACCACCCCAATTTTGCAATGGGCCGCAAGATCTCGATCGACTCGGCCACGATGATGAACAAGGCGCTTGAGGTCATCGAGGCGCGCTGGCTGTTCAACCTGCAGCCCGATCAGATCAAGGTGGTGATCCATCCGCAGCAGATCGTGCATTCGATGGTGCAGTTCCGCGATGCCTCGGTGCTGGCCCAGCTGGGTACGCCCGATATGCGCGTGCCGATCGCCTGTGGCCTGGCCTGGCCCGAGCGTGTGGCCAGCGGTGCTGCGCCGCTGGATTTCGTCAAGCTGTCAGCGCTGACCTTTGAAGAGGCCGATGCACAGCGCTTTCCAGGCCTGCACCTGTCCTGGCAGGCGCTGCGGGCGCCCCATGGCACGACCACCGTGCTCAATGCCGCCAATGAGGTGGCCGTGGCCGCCTTTCTGGATGGCCGCATGCGCTTTGACCAGATCTACCAGGTCAATGCGCAGGCGCTGGAAGGCGTGCAGCCGCAGGCGCCGGACAGCATCGATGCGCTGCTGGCGCTCGACGCCGAGGTGCGCGCCTATACCGAAGGCCTTATTTCGGAGCTGGCCGTTTGACAGGGCTATTGTCCGGCTCAGTAGAATCGCTTTTTTCATAGCAAGGGCTTGAGCAATGTTGACCGTTGTTGCATTTGTCGTTGCGCTGGCCGTTTTGATCGCCGTGCACGAATATGGCCACTACCGCGTGGCGGTGGCTTGCGGCGTGAAAGTGCTGCGTTTCTCCCTGGGGTTTGGCCGCCCCTTGCTGCGCTGGAAGAAAAAGGGCGCAGACACCGAATTTGTCATCAGCGCCATTCCGCTGGGCGGCTATGTGCGCATGCTCGATGAGCGCGAGGCTCCGGTTCCCGCGCATGAGCGCCATCTGGCCTTCAATGTGCAGCCGCTGCGTTCGCGTGCCGCCATCGTGGCCGCCGGCCCGCTCGCCAACCTGCTGCTGGCCGTGCTGCTCTACGCCTGTGTGAACTGGGTGGGCGTGCGCGAGCCCGCTGCCATCATCGGTACGCCACCCGCTGCAAGTCTGCTGGCCCAGGCGGGCATGCAAGGCGGGGAAGAGATTGTGTCCATGGGTTTCCCGGATGCGGATCCTGAAGCTGTGCGCTCACTGGACGATCTGCGCTGGTTCGTGGCGCAGGCTGCACTGGGCGGCAAGGATGTGGTGCTCAGCGCGCGCCCAGGTGCTGGCGCCGCTGAGCGCAGCTACCGCTTGCCGCTGTCCAGCATCGATGCCCGCGAGGCCGATGCCAAGCTGGTCGAAAAGATTGGTCTGACCCACCCTTGGTCGGATGCCGTGCTTGGCGACTTTGAGGCCGGCAGTGCAGCCGCACAATCGGCGCTGCGTAGCGGTGACAAGGTGCTGTCCATCAATGGCGTGCGCGTGGGCGATGGCGGCGAGCTGCGCCGCATGATTCGCGCATCGGGTGAGCAGGGCGTGCCTGCCTTGCAGGACTGGCTGGTGTCGCGCAATGGCGCGCAACTGCATGTGCCGGTGCAGCTGACGCAGAGCGAGGACAAGGGCAGCAAGATCGGCCGCCTGGGTGCCTTTATCGGCGCGCCGCCTGCGATGGTGGATGTGCGCTACGGCCTCTGGGAAGGTTTTGCCCGGGGTGTGCAAAAGACCTGGGAGGTCTCGGCGCTGACGGTCAAGATGATGGCCAAGATGGTCATCGGCCAGGCCTCGCTGCAGAACATCAGCGGACCGCTGACGATCGCCGAATACGCAGGCAAGTCCGCCGAGGTTGGCATCACCCAATACCTGGCCTTTTTGGCCCTGATCAGCGTCAGTCTGGGCGTGCTCAATCTGCTGCCGCTGCCGGTGCTCGATGGCGGTCACCTGATGTATTATCTTTGGGAGGCTGTCACTGGCAAGCCACCCACCCTGCAATGGATGGAGCGCTTGCAAAAAGGCGGTATAGCCGTTTTGCTGCTCATGATGTGCATTGCGTTCTTTAACGATTTGTCTCGGCTCTTGGGCTGACTTTCTTGCCCCTGCTGCATAATGAGCGGCTCTGGTTGCTATCACAAATGACATATTCCATCCCTTCTTCGCTTCTTCGCAAGACCACGGCTGCAGCTGCGTTGATGCTGCTTGCCAAGCTGTCGTGGGCTTTGGACCCATTCACCATCCAGGACATCCGTGTTGAAGGCCTGCAGCGCGTAGAGCCCGGCACCATCTTTGCCTCCATGCCGCTGCATGTGGGCGACGACTACAACGACGAAAAGGGCTCGGCAGCCATTCGCTCTTTGTTCGCGCTGGGCCTGTTCAAGGACGTACGCCTGGAGGCCAATGGCAATGTGCTGGTCGTCGTCGTGGAAGAGCGTCCCACCATCGCCAATGTCGACTTCCTGGGAACCAAGGAATTCGACAAGGACGCGATGAAGAAGGCCATGCGTGATGTGGGCCTGACCGAAGGCCGCCCTTATGACAAGGCACTGACCGACCGCGCCGAGCAGGAGCTCAAGCGCCAGTACATCAACAAGAGCCTGTATGCCGCCGAAGTGGTGACCACGGTCACGCCCATCGAGCGCAACCGCGTGAACCTGACCTTCACCGTCACCGAAGGTGATGCGGCCAAGATCAAGGAAATCCACATCTCCGGCAACAAGGACTTCAAGGAATCGACCTTGACCGACCTGTTCGACCAGGACACCGGCGGCTGGCTCAGCTGGTACACCAAGAGCGACCGCTACTCCAGCTCCAAGTTCAACGCCGATCTGGAAACGCTCAAGTCCTACTACCTCTCGCGTGGCTACCTGGAGTTCCGCATTGATTCGACCGAAGTGTCGATCTCGCCGGACAAGGAGCGCATCTCCATCAATCTGCAGATCCACGAAGGCCCCAAGTACGTGGTCTCGGGCATCAAGCTCGAAGGCAACTACCTGGAGCGTGAGGACGAGTTCAAGTCGCTGATCTCGATCAAGCCCGGTGAGCCCTACAACGCCGACCGCGTGACCGAAACCACCAAGCGCTTTACCGACCACTTTGGCAGCTTTGGCTATGCGTTCTCGCGCGTCGAAGCGGTGCCCGAGATCGACCGCGAAAACAACCGCGTCGATCTGGTGCTGAAGGCTGAACCATCGCGCCGCGCCTATGTGCGCCGCGTGAACGTGGCCGGCAACAACCGCACCCGTGACGAAGTGGTGCGCCGCGAAGTGCGCCAGTACGAAGCCTCCTGGTACGACTCGGACAAGATCAAGCTCTCGCGTGACCGCGTTGACCGTCTGGGCTTCTTCAACGATGTTGCGATCGACACGCAAGAAGTGCCCGGCGCGCCTGACCAGGTCGACGTCAACGTGACCGTGCAGGAAAAACCCACCGGTTCGCTGCAGCTGGGTGCCGGTTACTCCAGCGCTGAAAAAGTCTCGCTGACCTTCGGTATCAAGCAAGAGAACGTCTTTGGCTCAGGCAACTACCTGGGTATCGACGTCAACACCAGCAAGTACCACCGCACCCTGGTGGTGAGCACGACCGACCCGTACTTCACGCCGGACGGTATCTCGCGCACCTATGACATGTACTACCGTACTGACCGTCCCTATGACGAGCAGGGCGGCAACTACCAGATCATCACCACCGGTGCCAGCGTGCGCTTTGGTATTCCGTTCAGCGAGCTCGATACCATCTATGTGGGCGGCGGCTTGGAAAACACCCGCATCAAGCTGGGCACCAACATGCCCGCAGCCTACCTGGACTACGCCACCCGCTACGGTGACACGAGCCTGAACTTCCCGCTGACCCTGGGCTGGTCGCGCGACAGCCGCGACAGCGCGCTCGCGCCCAATTCGGGCCGCTTCCAGAAGCTGAATTCCGAGTGGTCGCTGTTCGGTGATGCCCGCTACCTCAAGGGCAACTACCAGATCCAGCAGTACCTGCCTCTGAACAAGCGGTACACCATTGCGCTCAACGGTGAGGCAGGTTGGGGCAAGGGCATGGGAGGCAGGGCCTTCCCTGTTTTCAAGAACTACTTCTCGGGTGGTCTGGGCTCGGTGCGTGGCTTTGAGCAAAATACCCTCGGTCCCCGCGACGTGACCGGTGCTACCCTGGGTGGTGCGAAAAAGGTCACGCTCAATGCGGAGTTCATCGGCCCGATGCCAGGTACCGGCAATGACCGCACCTTCCGCTGGTTCGCATTTGTGGATGCGGGCAATGTCTGGGGTGATGAGCAGGATTTGAAACTGAATGAAATGCGTGCGTCTGCAGGTATCGGGTTGAGCTGGATTTCCCCACTGGGACCGCTGCGTTTGGCTTATGCTCAGCCAGTTCGCAAATTCGCAGGCGATAAAATCCAGAAATTGCAATTCCAAATCGGAACATCTTTCTAATGAAAACCGTATCTCGTTCTTTCCCATTGCTGGTGTTGGCAGCAGCGCTGTCTTTTGGTGCTGCGGCGCAGGCCCAAGAGTTCAAGGCAGGGTTCGTCAATACAGATCGCATCTTCCGCGAAGCCAATGCTGCCAAGGCAGCGCAAACCAAGCTGGAGGCCGAATTCTCCAAGCGTGAAAAAGACCTGCTGGACCAGGGCAACGCCCTGAAGACCGCTGGCGAGAAGTTCGAGCGCGACGCGCCTACGCTGTCCGAAAGCCAGCGTGTGACGCGCCAGCGCCAACTGGTGGACCAGGACCGTGAATTCCAGCGCAAGCGCCGCGAATTCCAGGAAGACCTCAGCGCCCGCAAGAGCGAAGAGCTGTCCCAGGTGCTCGAGCGCGCCAACAAGGTCGTCAAGCAAGTGGCCGAGCAGGAAAAGTACGATGTGGTGCTGCAAGAAGCGGTCTACATCAACCCCAAGTTCGACATCACCGAAAAGGTTCTGAAGGCCCTGAACGCTTCTGCCCCTGCCAAGTAAGACAGAGGTACGCGTGAGCCTGCAGCTAGTTCAGATCATTGAGGTCCTGGGAGGGGCGCTTGAGCAAGGAGATCCAGCGATGGAGATCCAGGCGATTGCCTCGCTCGAAGATGCCGGTCCCCAGGACTTCAGTTTTCTCAGCAATCCCAAGCTGCAGGTCCAGATGCTGGCCTCCAAGGCCGGCTGCATTGCGGTCAGTGCGCAGATGCAGGAGCAGGCACGCCAGCGTGGCGGCGCCTTTGTGGTGGTGGACAACCCCTACCTTTACTTTGCGCGGCTGACGCAGCTATGGCGCAAGCACCATGCGATACGCCCGGTGCCTGCCGGTATCCACCCTTCTGCGGTGGTAGAAGAGGGTGCCATCGTGCACCCTTCTGCATCCATTGGGCCGCTGTGCCATGTGGCCCGTGGTGCCGTCATCGGTGCCGATTCAGTACTGACCTCGCGCGTGACCGTAGGGGCGGACTGTGTGCTGGGCGAGCGTGTGCTGGTGCAGCCAGGTGCGGTTATCGGTGGTGACGGCTTTGGCTTTGCCAACGAGCGCGGGCGCTGGATCAAGATTGAGCAGCTCGGCGGAGTGCAGATCGGTGACGATGTCGAAATCGGCTCCAACACCTGCATCGATCGCGGTGCGCTGCGGGACACCATCATTGCCAATGGGGTGAAGATCGACAACCAGGTGCAGATTGGCCATAACGTCGAGATTGGCGAGCATTCGGCCATGGCTGGCTGCGTCGGCATCGCCGGAAGCGCCAAAATCGGACGCCAATGCACGATTGGAGGCGCCGGAATGATTCTGGGCCACCTGGAAATCGCCGACAATGTACATATTTCGGCGGCCACGGTAGTCAGTCGTTCGATCAGGCAGCCGGGTCAGTACACCGGCTTCTTCCCCATCGACGACAATGGCAGCTGGGAAAAGAACGCCGCTACCCTAAAACATCTCCATGCGTTGAGGGACCGAATCAAGGCCTTGGAGCAAACTCAGAAAAACGGCTAAGCCGAGTTCACAATGATGGATATTCAAGCAATTCTCAAGCAGCTGCCTCACCGCTACCCCTTCTTGCTGGTGGATCGCGTGCAAGAGCTTGAGCGCAACACCCGCATCAAGGCGATCAAGAACGTCACGTTCAACGAGCCGTTCTTCACCGGTCACTTTCCTGGCCGCCCCGTGATGCCAGGCGTGCTGATCCTGGAAGCGCTGGCCCAGGCGGCCGGCCTGCTGGCCTTTGATGCCATGGGCCAGGTGCCCGATGAGAACAATATCTACTACTTCGTCGGTATCGACTCGGCGCGCTTCAAGCGCCCGGTGGTGCCAGGAGACCAGCTGGTGCTGGAGATCACCATTGACCGCGTACGCGGCGGTATCTGGAAGTTCAATGCCGTGGCCAGCGTGGAAGGCGAAGTCGCCGCAGAAGCACAGCTGATGTGCACCATGCGCCACGTGGAATAACGGTAGATGACGGCGGTCAGTCCCATCCACCCCACTGCGATCGTTGACCCTGCGGCCCAGTTGCACCCTACGGTGTCAGTTGGGCCGTACGCAGTTATTGGCCCCCAGGTTTGCATCGGCGCCCACACCAAGGTGGGTGCGCATACGGTGATCGAGGGCATCACCACGATCGGTGAATCCAATGTGATCCATTCGCATGCTGCACTGGGCGGCGTGCCGCAGGACAAGAAATATGCTGGCGAGCCGACCCGCTTGGAAATTGGCGACCGCAACACTATCCGCGAGTTCTGCACCTTCAACACCGGCACCGCCCAGGATGGTGGCGTGACCCGTGTCGGCGACGACAACTGGATCATGGCCTATGTGCATATTGCGCATGACTGCCAGGTCGGCAACCAGACCATTCTGGCCAACAATGCCACTCTGGCCGGTCACGTGCATGTGGCTGACTGGGCCATCATTGGCGGCCTGTCGGGCGTGCACCAGTTCACCAAGGTGGGTGCGCATGTAATGGCCGGTTTTGCCAGCCATATCAGCCAGGATGTGCCTCCGTTCTGCATGGTCGATGGCCATCCATTGGCGGTGCGCGGCCTCAACCTGGAAGGCTTGCGCCGGCGCGGTTTCAGCGCCGAGCGGCTGGCGGTCATCAAGCAGGCCTACCGGCTGGTGTACCGCAGCGGCCTGACCTTGCAGGCGGCGGTTGAAGCGCTGGACAACTTGCAGGGCAGCTGCGAGGCTGAAGCCCAGGCCGATGTGCAGCTGATGCTCGACTTTCTGCAGCAATCCAAACGCGGCATCGTGCGCTGATGCCCGCGCCTGCTGCTATGAACCCGCACCAAGACCTGTTTTTGGCCATGGTGGCTGGCGAGACCTCGGGTGACCTGCTCGCTGGCTTGGTGCTGCAGGGCCTGGCTGCGGATTTTCCCGGCATGCGCTCGGCCGGTATTGGCGGCCCGCGCATGGCCCAGGCCGGGTTTGATGCGTGGTGGCCCAGCGAGCGCCTGGCCGTGCACGGCTACAGCGCCGAGCTGCTGCGCCGTATCTGGGGTATTTTGCGCATCCGCAAGCAGTTGGTGCAGCGTCTGACGGCGGAGCCGCCCCGGCTGTTTGTCGGCGTCGATGCGCCCGATTTCAACCTTGGCGTGGAAGAGCGCTTGCGCGCCCAGGGCATCAAGACGGTGCATTTTGTCTGCCCGTCGATCTGGGCCTGGCGCCCTGAGCGGGTTGAGAAGATCCGGCGCTCGGCCGACCATGTGCTGTGCATCTTTCCGTTTGAGCCGGCCTTGCTGGCCCAGCACGGTATTGCCGGCACCTATGTCGGCCATCCGTTGGCCAATGTGATTCCGCTGCAGCCTAATCGTGCAGCGGCACGCCAGCAGCTTGGCTTGCCGCTGGAGGGCGAGGTGCTGGCCGTGCTGCCCGGCAGCCGTGCCTCGGAAGTCAGCTACATCGCCAAGCCATTTTTTCTGGCCGCTGCGCGCCTTTTGCAGGCGCGACCTTCGCTTACAATCGTCGTCCCTGCCGTTCCGGCTTTGCGCGCACGCATTGATGCGCTGGCTGCTGAATGCGGGATATTGGATCGCATCCGTGTGCTCGATGGCCAGTCGCATCTGGCGCTGGAAGCCTGTGACTGCACCTTGATCGCCAGCGGTACCGCCACCTTGGAGGCGGCGCTGTTCAAGCGGCCCATGGTCATCAGCTACCACATGCATGCCATCAGCTGGCGTTTGATGCGCCGCAAGCAGCTGCAGCCCTGGGTGGGCTTGCCCAATATCCTGTGCCAAGACTTTGTCGTGCCCGAGCTGCTCCAAGAGGCGGCGACGCCCGAAGCCTTGGCCGATGCGGTGGCGCAATGGTTGGACGCGCCACGCCTTGATCCAGCACGCCTGGCCCAGTTGGAGCAGCGTTTTCATGACCTGCACCTGGAACTGCGCAGGGATACCCCAAAGCTTGCTGCCGATGCCATCCAAAAAATTCTCTCTGCCTGACCAGGCCTCCTTGCCCTGGCATCCGCCGGGCTTGGTTGCGGGTGTGGACGAGGCAGGGCGGGGCCCTTTGGCGGGCCCGGTGGTGGCTGCGGCCGTCATTCTGGATGAGCGCTCTCCCATTGCCGGTCTGGCAGATTCGAAGAAACTCACGGCACGTGCCCGCGAGCGCCTCTACGATGAGATCTGTGGCAAGGCGCTGTGCTGCTCGATTGCGCAGGCGACGGTCGAAGAGGTCGATGGCCTCAATATCCTGCAAGCTACGATGCTGGCCATGCAGCGCGCAGTCAATGGTCTGCGCCTCAAGCCGGTGCGGGTGCTGGTCGACGGCAACCGCATTCCGCGCCTGGACATGCCAGCCGAGGCCATCGTCAAAGGCGATGCGCTGGTGCAGGCCATCTCGGCCGCATCGATCCTGGCCAAGGTGCACCGGGATCGCTGGTGCCAGGATATCGACCGGCTCTACCCGCAGTACGGCTTTGCCGCACACAAGGGCTATGGCACTGCGGTGCACTTGGCGGCGCTGCAGAGTTTTGGCGCCTGTCCGGAGCATCGGCGCTCCTTCTCGCCGGTGGCCCAGGTGATGGCCGTCGTCAAGACTGGCGCCTGAATCTCCGTCAACGCTGTTGCAGGCGGCATGCCTGCGCAAAGGAATCATCTGTGTCCCCTGCTGAGCACCCACCCGTTTTTATCCAGTCGCGTGACAATGCCTTGGTCAAGGACCTGCGCCGTTTGATGGAAGAGGGCGCGGCCTACCGCAAGCAGGGGCGCTACTGGATTGAAGGCGACCACCTCTGCCGTGCAGCGCTGACGCGTGGCGTCAAGCCAGCGGTGGCTGTGTTCTCCGAGAAATTCTGGCAGTCGCCCGAGAACGTCTTTGCCCGTGCGGCCGCCCGCAACATCGTCATCGACACCGCCTTGTTCGCCAGCCTCAGCCCGCTGCCATCGCCAGCGCCCTTCGGCTTTTTGATGGACCTGCCCACGCAGCAAGCGGGTATCCAGCCGGGTGTGGCTGCGGTGGTGCTGGATCGCGTGCAGGATGCCGGCAATGTGGGTTCCATCTTGCGCAGTGCCTCGGCCTTTGGTTTTGGCCAGGTGATCGCGCTCAAGGGATCGGCGGCGCTGTGGAGCGGCAAGGTGCTGCGTGCCGGCATGGGCGCGCATTTTGCGCTGCACCTGGTCGAGAATGCCTCGCAGGAGGACGTGCTGGCCTTGCAGCAACCGCTGTTGGTCACCAGCTCGCACCAGGGGGACTGGCTGCACCGCGCCGCCTTGCCCTGGCCCTGCACCTGGGTCATGGGGCATGAGGGGCAGGGCGTGTCCGAGTCGCTGCAGGCGGCTGCACAGCACCATATCCGCATCACCCAGCCCGGTGGCGAGGAGTCGCTCAATGTGGGTGCAGCTGCGGCCATTTGCCTGCATGCCAGTGCGGCAGCACGTGCGGATTGATACGGCGATGGGCGGGTGCTGAGGCGCAGGTAATTCAGTGATAACGAGTATGCGCTTTGCGTATTTTCCCTGTTGCTACTACGCTCTGTGTTGGTGTGCTGCTGCGCAGAGTGTGTAATTTTTAGCGATTTGGCCCTCAAATCATCCCCTGCGCTCACTCAGATTGCAGCTTGCACGCTACAATGGGTGGCTTTCAAGTAATCACGTCGCCCGGCTGCACTCAAAGCAATCTCTCATAAGCACAGTCTTCGCGGTGATCCTCAGGGACACCACAGACTCCGGGCGACCCGTAACCATCCGGAGAACCCAGTGTTTTTGTCTCAACAGAGCGCGTTTCCTCCCGCCATCCTGGCGCTCGCAGACGGCACGGTCTTTATTGGCAACTCAATCGGTGCGCAAGGCACCACGACCGGCGAAGTGGTGTTCAACACCGCAATGACCGGTTACCAGGAAATCCTCACGGACCCCAGCTACTGCCAGCAGATCGTGACACTCACGTATCCGCACATCGGCAACTACGGGATCAATGCTGAAGATATTGAGTCCGACAAAGTCTTTGCTGCTGGCCTGATCATCAAGAATCTGCCACTGCTGGCCAGCAATTTCCGAAGCACGGAAACCTTGTCGGAATACCTGGTCCGCAGCAAGACGGTCTCCATCGCCAACATCGATACCCGCAAGCTCACCCGCCTGCTGCGCGACAAGGGTGCGCAAAACGGCGCCATCGTCGGCCTGGCTGCTGGCGAGCAAGTCTCGCAAGCGCGCATCGATGAAGCCATTGCCGCCGCCCAGGCAGCGCCCAGCATGAAGGGTCTGGACCTGGCCAAGGTGGTCAGCGTGTCGCAGTCCTACGAATGGGTGCAGACCGAGTGGCAACTGGCGCGCGCCGATGGCACGCCTGGCTACGGCAAGCTGCAGGACCATGCCTTCCACGTGGTCGCCTATGACTACGGCGTCAAGAAGAACATCCTGCGCATGCTGGCCGAGCGTGGCTGCCGCGTGACCGTGGTGCCAGCGCAGACCCCTGCGGCCGACGTGCTGAAGTACCAGCCCGATGGCGTGTTCCTGTCGAACGGCCCCGGCGATCCAGAGCCTTGCGACTACGCGATTGACGCAGCGCGCACGATCATGGACAGCGGCGTGCCGACCTTCGGTATCTGCCTGGGCCACCAGATCATGGCGCTGGCCTGCGGTGCCAAGACCTTCAAGATGCAAAACAGCCACCACGGTGCCAACCATCCGGTCAAGGATCTGGACTCGGGCCGCGTCTGCATCACCAGCCAGAACCATGGCTTTGCCGTGGATCTGGACACCCTGCCGGCCAACACCCGCGCCACGCATGTGAGCCTGTTCGATGGCACCTTGCAGGGCATGGAGCGCACCGACCGTCCAGCCTTCTGCTTCCAGGGTCACCCCGAAGCCTCGCCAGGCCCGCATGATGTGTCGTACCTGTTCGACCGTTTTGTGAAGCTGATGCGCGAGCACAAGAAGGCCTGATGCCAGGCGCCTTTCGCCACCGCGTAAGCCCGCGCACGATGAACCCAAGGAATATGCTGCCGTGAAACTGTTTTCTTTTCCTGTCGCCACCCTCGAGAAAGCGATCAGCAAGCGCATCATGACCTTGTCGCCCGAGCACAAGGAATGGTTCATGGCGCGCTGGCAGCAAAAGCCCTATAAAAAATCTTTCCTCGACAACAAGGCCTTGCCCCTGGTGACCATCGTGTCCAAGTGCAAGTCCATGTCGGATGAGGACTTCGACCAGGTGATGGCCGAGTGGGACGCCAAGTTCTACGAAGCCGAGGCGCAGGTACTGCGCCCCATGGTGCAAGGGGATGGTCTGCTGCAGCTGATGCAGAAGAACCTGCCCGAGGCCCGTGTCCTGGCCATTTTGAACAAATTAGATACCGACCGCGTATAAACCCCAGCGCTCGGCGGCTGCCCATCAGGACAGCCAGCCAGCGCGCGCGATTGCAAGGCGAGCCTCATGTCTAAACGCACCGATCTCAAAAGCATTCTCATCATTGGCGCTGGCCCGATCATCATCGGCCAGGCCTGCGAATTCGACTACTCCGGCGTGCAAGCCTGCAAGGCGCTGCGCGAGGAGGGCTACAAGGTCATCCTGATCAACAGCAACCCTGCGACGATCATGACCGACCCGGCCACAGCCGATGTAACCTATATCGAGCCCATCACCTGGCAGACGGTCGAGAAGATCATCGCCAAGGAGCGCCCCGATGCGATCCTGCCCACCATGGGTGGCCAGACCGCGCTGAACTGCGCGCTGGACCTGTGGAAGAACGGCGTGCTCGACAAATACAAGGTCGAGCTGATCGGCGCCAAGCCCGAAGCCATCGACAAGGCCGAAGACCGCCTCAAGTTCAAGGACGCGATGACCAAGATCGGGCTGGGCTCGGCCCGCTCGGGTATCGCGCACAGCATGGACGAGGCCTGGGATGTACAACGCCAGGTGGGCTTCCCCACCGTGATCCGCCCCAGCTTCACCCTGGGCGGTACAGGCGGCGGTATTGCCTACAACCCCGAAGAATTCGAAGTCATCTGCAAGCGCGGTCTGGAGGCGTCGCCGACCAACGAGCTGCTGATCGAGGAATCGCTGCTGGGCTGGAAAGAGTACGAGATGGAAGTGGTGCGTGACACCGCCGACAACTGCATCATCGTCTGCTCGATCGAGAACCTGGACCCCATGGGCGTGCACACCGGTGACTCGATCACCGTGGCCCCCGCACAGACCCTGACCGACAAGGAATACCAGATCCTGCGCAATGCCTCGCTGGCCGTGCTGCGCGAGATCGGTGTGGACACCGGTGGCTCTAACGTGCAGTTCTCGATCAACCCCAAGGATGGCCGCATGGTCGTCATCGAGATGAACCCGCGCGTCTCGCGCTCGTCGGCACTGGCCTCCAAGGCCACGGGCTTCCCGATTGCCAAGATCGCCGCCAAGCTGGCCGTGGGCTTCACCCTCGACGAGCTGAAGAACGACATCACCGGTGGCAAGACCCCCGCGTCGTTCGAGCCGACCATCGACTATGTGGTCACCAAGATCCCTCGTTTCGCCTTCGAGAAATTCCCGACGGCCGACAACCGCCTGACCACGCAGATGAAGTCCGTGGGTGAAGTGATGGCCATGGGCCGTACCTTCCAGGAGTCCTTCCAGAAAGCGCTGCGCGGCCTGGAAGTGGGCGTGGATGGCATGAACGAAAAGACCCAGGACCGCGAGATTCTGGAAAAGGAACTGGGCGAGCCCGGTCCCGACCGTATCTGGTATGTGGGCGATGCCTTTGCCGCCGGCTGGTCGCTGGACGAAGTGCACAACATCACCAAGATCGACAAGTGGTTCCTGGTGCAGATCGAAGAGATCATCAAGCTGGAACTGGCGCTGGACAAGCACACCGAAGCCCAGGGCGATGACAAGGCGCTGGCCGCACTGTCGGCCGACGATCTGCGCAGCCTCAAGCAAAAGGGCTTCTCGGACCGCCGCCTGGCCAAGCTGCTGCACACGACCGACAAGGCCGTGCGCGAAGCGCGCCATGCGCTGAATGTGCGCCCCGTGTTCAAGCGCGTCGATACCTGCGCGGCCGAGTTCTCGACCAACACGGCCTACATGTACTCGACCTACGACGAAGAGTGCGAAGCCCAGCCCAGCGACAAGAAGAAGATCATGGTGCTCGGCGGCGGCCCCAACCGCATTGGCCAGGGTATCGAGTTCGACTACTGCTGCGTGCACGCGGCGCTCGCGATGCGCGAAGATGGTTATGAAACCATCATGGTCAACTGCAACCCCGAAACCGTGTCTACCGACTACGACACCTCGGACCGCCTGTACTTCGAGCCGGTGACTCTGGAAGACGTGCTGGAAATCGTGGCTGTTGAAAAGCCCGTGGGCGTGATCGTGCAGTACGGTGGCCAGACCCCGCTGAAGCTGGCGCTGGCGCTGGAAGAGGCCGGTGTGCCGATCGTCGGCACCACCCCCGACATGATCGACGCGGCCGAAGACCGTGAGCGTTTCCAGCAGATGCTGCAGACCCTGAACCTGCGCCAACCACCGAACGCCACCGCGCGTACCGAAACGCAGGCGATGGAACACGCCCGCGAGCTGGGCTACCCGCTGGTGGTGCGCCCCAGCTATGTGCTGGGTGGCCGCGCGATGGAGATCGTGCACGAGGAGCGCGACCTGGAGCGCTACATGCGCGAAGCGGTCAAGGTCTCCAACGACTCGCCCGTGCTGCTGGACCACTTCCTGTCCAACGCCATCGAATGCGATGTGGACTGCGTGCGTGACCGCACCGGCAAGGTCTTCATCGGCGGCGTGATGGAGCACATCGAGCAAGCGGGCGTGCACTCCGGTGACTCGGCCTGCTCGCTGCCCCCTTACTACCTGAGCAAGGCGACGGTGGACGAGATCAAGCGCCAGACCGCAGCCATGGCTGAAGGCCTGAACGTGGTGGGCCTGATGAACGTGCAGTTCGCGATCCAGGAGCGCGACGGCAAGGACATCATCTATGTGCTGGAAGTGAATCCTCGCGCTTCGCGTACCGTGCCTTTTGTCTCCAAGGCCACCGGCATCCAGCTGGCCAAGGTGGCGGCACGCTGCATGGTGGGCGATACGCTCGAGGAGCAGGGCATCACCAAGGAAGTGACGCCACCGTACTTCAGCGTCAAGGAAGCCGTGTTCCCCTTCGTCAAGTTCCCCGGTGTGGACACCATCCTCGGCCCCGAGATGAAGTCCACCGGTGAAGTGATGGGTGTGGGCAAGACCTTTGGCGAAGCCTATGTGAAGAGCCAACTGGGTGCAGGCACCAAGCTGCCGCGCTCGGGCAAGGTGTTCCTGACCGTGAAGAACGGCGACAAGCCACGCGCTGTGCAAGTGGCCAAGGAACTGGCCAGCATGGGCTTCCAGCTCTGCGCCACCCGGGGTACCGCTGCTGCGATTGCCGATGCCGGCATCGAGGTGCAGACGGTCAACAAGGTGACCGAGGGCCGCCCGCACATCGTGGACATGATCAAGAACAATGAAATTGCGATGGTCATCAACACCGTGGAAGAGCGCCGCAACGCCATTGCCGACTCGCGAGCCATCCGTACCAGCGCGCTGCTGGCCCGCGTGACCACGTTCACGACCATCTTTGGTGCCGAGGCTGCGGTAGAAGGCCTGCGCAACATGGATGACCTGGATGTGCACTCGGTGCAGGAGCTGCACGCCAGCCTGCAGCACTGATCGCATCGCCGTTTGCCGATTTTTGTTGCAAGGCTCAAAAATCGGCATAATAGAGACTGCCTCGCAACCGCCGCGCTCCCCAGCGCGGCGGTTTGCTTTTGAACCCCCGCCGCTTAGCAGGCGGATGCCTACCAGGTGCCAGCCATAGTGCTGGCATCTTGACTGTTTGTGGAGACCGAGATGGCCACTATCCCCATTACCAAGCGTGGTGCAGAAAAGCTCAAAGAAGAGCTGCAACGCCTCAAGACCGTGGACCGCCCAGGCGTTATTGCGGCCATTGCGGAAGCCCGCTCGCATGGCGATCTGAGCGAAAACGCCGAATACGATGCGGCCAAAGACCGCCAAGGCTTTATCGAAGGCCGTATCCAGGAAGTGGAGGCCAAGCTGTCGGCCGCCCAGATCATTGACCCCTCGCAGCTCGACGCGGGTGGCAAGGTGGTGTTTGGCGCTACCGTCGATCTGGCCGATGAGGACAGTGGCGATCCGGTGACCTACCAGATCGTGGGCGAAGACGAGGCCGACCTCAAGCAAGGTCTGATCAACGTCTCTAGCCCCATTGCCCGCGCACTGATCGGCAAGGAAGAGGGCGATACCGCCGTCGTTCAAGCCCCGGGTGGCGAGCGCCGCTACGAAGTCGTAGCCGTGCGCTACCTCTAAAACCCAATCGCCGCCGCGCACCGAGCCCGCTATGAAAAACCGCCTGCCCGTCTTTGCCGCTGCCCTGTGGTGGGGCAGTCTGTCGGCCATTGGCTTCATGGCCGTGCCCATGCTGTTTGCCAACCTGCCGCAGGCATCGATGGCTGGCTTCATGGCTGCCAAGCTGTTTGCGGCGCAGACCTGGGTGTCGCTGGCCTGCGGCCTGGTGCTGCTGGTGCTGGCCAAGGACAAGGCCAGCAACACCATCCAGCCCTGGGCCCGTGCGGCGCTGGGCTTTGTGCTGGCCGGCATGCTGATGGCACTGGTGGTGCAATACGGCGTATCGCCCAAGATCGTGCAGCGCGAGAACCTCAAGTTCTGGCATGGCCTGGGCACCTTGCTGTATGCGCTGCAGTGGCTGTGCGCAGCCCTCGTGCTGTGGCGGACATCCGCACTCGCACCACGGGCTTGATCTGGCCCAAGGCGATCGCCTGCCGGCGCGCTACACTGGGCGGGCCATGCAATCTCCCATCGTTTCCATAGACGCCAATGACTGGCGCAACACACCGGGCCGTCCGGAATGGACGGCCGCCGTTGAATCCGGCAAGGTGCTGTATTTCCCCCAACTCGCGTTTGCGCTCTCCGACCAGGAAAAGACGCTGCTGCGCCCCGATGTGCGCGACCCCAAGTCGCGCAACATCAGCCTGAATGTGGACGGCAGCATCAAGGGCGTGGCCGGCGATGCTGCCACGCAGGCGGCCGTTGCGGCCATGGTCACCCGTTTTCGGGAGCAGACTACCGCGCTGATCGCCGGCCTGTTCCCCGACTACATGCCCCTGGTGCGCATGGCGCCCACGAGCTACCGGCCGTCACAGGTGGAGACCCGTGCCCAATCTTGGCGTGCCGATGACAAGCGCATGCATGTGGACGCCTTTCCATCGCGGCCCAACTACGGAGAGCGTATTCTGCGTGTGTTCAGCAATGTGAACCCCGATGGCCAGCCCCGGGTCTGGCGCGTGGGTGAGCCTTTTGAGGATGTGGCGCGCAAGTTCTTGCCACGCGCCAAGCCCTATGTGGCTTGGCAGGCCAAGGCGCTGGCCATGCTGCATGTGACCAAATCACTTCGCAGCGAATACGACCACCTGATGCTGCAGCTGCACGATGGCATGAAAGGCGACATGGACTACCAGCGCAACGCGCCGCAGGAGACCGTGCCTTTTGCCGCCGGCTCCAGCTGGGTCTGCTTCTCGGACCAGGCAGTGCATGCCGTCATGTCCGGCCAGTACATGCTGGAGCAGACGTTCTTCCTGCCGCCGGGCAAGGAGTACAACCCGGATGCGAGCCCGCTGGCGATTCTGACGCGCATGCAAGGCCATGCACTGGTGGCAGCGGACCAGCGCTAAACCGGCTGAATCAAAGCCGCTTACGGGAAACAAAAAAGGCGTTGATCTGAGAGATCAACGCCTTTGGTTTTTATGCGCAGGGCGGTTCAGCCCCAGGCCTTTTCAATCCAGCGGGCGGGCTGGATATGGTGGAAGCGCTTGTTGCGCAAACCTTGCAAGGCATCGGGCGGGTTGACCTCGCCGTGGAAGATGACGATGCGCGCATCGGCGGGTGGCAGCGGCTCTTTCCAGTAGTTGCTCGGCCAGGCAGGGATGCAGTAGTACTTGAAGCTCGGGCACCAGGCGGCAGGCCAGTAATCGAGCTTGCCCTGCTGGTGCAGAAAGTGCGACAGGTACTCCTGCTCATTGCGGTACTCGGCACGCAACTGCTCGGTGTTGGCACGGAAGTTGGCCAGCACATCGGCATGGGCACCCAGGGTAAAGCGGTAGACCGAGGAGTTGCCGACAATGCGTTTGCCAAAGCGCCAGAAACGCGGGTAGTCATGGATGATGCGAAATTCACCGGGCAGGGTAAAAAACTCATCGATGCTGCCGACGATCACCACATCCAGGTCCAGGAACAGCGCCTGGCCTTGGAGGCCATACAGATCCTGCTCGAAGGTGGTGAGCTTTTTCCAGGCGCCATCGCGCTGGCCGGGGGCCAGCTGGATGTTCAGGTCCGGAATCGGGTGGCATTCCACTTCGCTGCGAATCCCTTGCGTGTCATCGGTCAGGCAGACAAAGCGAAAATCGCCACTCAGATGGCGGCGAACCATGGCGTACAGCCGATTGACATAGTCGGGGCCATATTTGGTACCCCATTTCATGCAAAGGATGTGGCGATCGGTCACACTAGCTGCCCTGCTGCTTTTTGATCGACTTTTGCTTGGGCTTGGCGCGCTTGACCTGGCCGCCGGCCGTCAGGCGCTGGTTGCCCAGGATGCGGATCTGCTTGACCTCGGGCTTTTGCCAGACGTTCTTGCTGAACTTGAGCACCTTGACTTCGCGCGGACCGGCCTTGCGGTCTTCGTCAAGCTGCTTTTCCTTCTCGGGCATCGGGCGCCACAGGACCAGCAGCTTGCCGATGTGCTGAATAGGCGCTGCATTGAGCGAGTCGGTCAGCTTCAGGAAGATGGCTTCGCGGTTGGCGCGGTCATCGGAGAAAACACGGATTTTGATCAGGCCATGGGCATTCAGGGCCAGGTCGACCTCTTTTTCGACGGCTTCGGTCAAGCCGTCACCGCCAATCAGAACCACGGGGTCAAGGTGGTGGGCTTCGGCGCGGTGCTCGCGACGTTGGGCGGGAGTAAGTTGTATTTGGGGCATAGCCCGTATTATCGGGGCTCCCGGGAGAAAACATGAAAGTAAGTACTAAAACCAAGAAGGTCAACAAGACTTGGCTCAATCAGCACATCAATGATCCCTATGTGCGGGCAGCGCAAAAGGACGGTTACCGCGCCCGTGCGGTCTACAAGCTCAAGGAAATCGATGAGCACTTCAAGCTGATCCGGCCGGGTGATGTGGTGGTCGATCTGGGCTCCACGCCGGGCGCCTGGAGCCAGTATGTGCGCCGCCGCCTCTCGCCCGATGGCGCTGCGGTGGGCGAACTCAATGGCGCCATCATCGGGCTGGACATGCTGCCGATGGAGCCGATCGAAGGCGTGGACTTCATCCTGGGCGATTTCCGCGAGCAGGAAGTGCTGGACCAGCTGGAGAGCACCTTGGCCAAGCGCCGCGTCGATGTGGTGATCTCGGACATGGCCCCGAATCTGTCAGGCGTGGAAAACGTGGATGCTGCCCGCATCGCCCACCTGATCGAGCTGGCGGTGGACTTTACCTGCCAGCACATGAAGCCCGAAGGTACCTTGGTGGTCAAGCTGTTCCATGGCAGTGGTTACTCGCAACTGGTGGATTTGTTCAAGCAGACCTTCCAGGTGGTCAAGCCTTACAAACCCAAGGCCTCGCGCGACAAATCCTCGGAAACCTATTTGATCGGCATCCGTCTCAAACCCGAGGCGCAGCGCTGAGCAAAAACGCCCTGACCGGGAGCAGGGATGTTTTGAAGCCGCTTAAACACTGAGACAATAGGCTTACTGAGCATTCCTGCGTGCCACCAAGGGGAAAGCGCAAGCCATTACCCTTGAAAGTCCTAAAATAGTGCATATCTGACATAGCAGATTCTGTGTCTTTCCTGATTTCCTACTACTGGAGCCCCCTTGAACAATCAGTGGTTTTCTAAGATCGCCGTATGGCTTGTCATTGCCATGGTGCTGTTCACCGTGTTCAAGCAATTGGACAACCGTTCAGGCGCCAGCGCGAACAAGATCCCGTATTCCGAGTTTTTGCAAGACGTCCGCAATGGCCGCATCAAGACCGCGACCCTGCAGGAAAGCCCTGCCGGCACGGTGATTACGGCGACCACGGGCGACGATCGCAAGCTCCAGACCACCGCTACCTACATGGACCGTGGCCTGATTGGCGACCTGATCAACAACAACGTCAAGTTTGACGTGAAGGAGCGCGAAGAAGGCTCCCTGCTGATGAGCCTGCTGATCAGCTGGGGCCCGATGCTGCTGCTGATCGGCGTCTGGGTCTACTTCATGCGCCAGATGCAGGGCGGCGGCAAGGGAGGTGCGTTCAGCTTTGGCAAGTCCAAGGCGCGCATGCTCGACGAAAACAACAACAGCGTCACCTTTGCCGATGTGGCCGGTTGCGACGAGGCCAAGGAAGAAGTCAAGGAGGTCGTCGACTTCCTGAAGGACCCGAACAAGTTCCAGAAGCTGGGCGGCCGTATCCCCCGTGGTCTGCTGCTGGTCGGCCCTCCTGGTACCGGTAAGACCCTGCTGGCCAAGTCCATTGCCGGCGAAGCCAAGGTGCCTTTCTTCTCGATCTCCGGCTCCGACTTCGTCGAAATGTTCGTTGGCGTGGGTGCTGCCCGTGTGCGCGACATGTTCGAGAACGCCAAGAAGAATGCGCCCTGCATCATCTTCATTGATGAAATCGACGCCGTCGGCCGCCAGCGTGGCGCCGGCATGGGTGGTGGCAATGACGAGCGCGAGCAGACCTTGAACCAGATGCTGGTCGAGATGGATGGTTTCGAGACCAATATGGGCGTGATCGTGGTGGCTGCCACCAACCGTCCTGACATCCTTGATGCCGCCTTGCTGCGTCCCGGCCGTTTTGACCGCCAGGTTTACGTGACCTTGCCGGATGTGCGTGGCCGCGAACAGATCCTGAACGTGCACATGCGCAAGATCCCCGTGGGCCAGGATGTGAACCCCAACATCATCGCCCGTGGCACGCCCGGCATGTCCGGTGCCGATCTGGCCAACCTCTGCAACGAAGCTGCGCTGATGGCTGCCCGCCGCAATGCACGCACGGTGGAGATGCAGGACTTTGAAAAGGCCAAGGACAAGATCTTCATGGGCCCAGAGCGCAAGTCTGCGGTGATGGATCCCGAAGAGCTGAAGAACACCGCCTACCACGAAGCCGGCCATGCGCTGATCGGCAAGCTGCTGCCCAAGTGCGATCCCGTGCACAAGGTCACCATCGTGCCGCGAGGCCGTGCGCTGGGTGTGACCTTCACCCTGCCTGAGAAGGACCGCTACGGCTACGACAAGGAATGGGCGCTGAGCCGAATCGCCATGCTGTTTGGCGGCCGGATTGCCGAAGAGGTCTTCATGAACCAGATGACCACTGGCGCATCGGACGACTTCAACAAGGCAACCCAGCTGGCACGTGACATGGTCACCCGCTACGGCATGACCGATGCGCTGGGCCCGATGGTCTATGCGGAGCAGGAGGGCGAGCCCTTCCTGGGCCGTTCGATGAGCAAGCCAAGCAATATCAGCGAAGAGACGATGCAGAAGGTGGACGCCGAAGTGCGCCGCATCATCGACGAGCAGTACAGCCTGGCGCGTCGCCTGATCGAAGAGCACAGCGACAAGATGCATGCGATGGCCAAGGCCATGCTGGAATGGGAAACCATCGATGCCGAGCAGCTCGATGACATCATGGCTGGCAAGGCGCCCCGTCCTCCGAAGGACTGGACGCCACGCAACCCCCCGTCGAGCAGCAATGACGGCGGCGCAGGCGGCAACCCCACCGTGGTGACGGAGCCTGCACACAACGCCGTCTGATCGCGATAGACAGCACCGAAAAGCGCTCTTGCCGAGCGCTTTTTTCTTTGAGACAAGGACCTCCTGATGCGCCACTGGCAAACCACCCGCTTTCGTATTGACCTGACCCAGCCGCAGGTGATGGGCATCGTCAATGTCACGCCGGATTCGTTCTCCGACGGCGGCAGCCACGAGGGCGTCTCTGCCGCGATGATCCATGCGGAAACGCTGCTGGCCGAAGGCGCACACATTCTGGACATCGGCGGTGAATCCACCCGCCCTGGCAGCCCTGCGGTGCCGCTGGAGGAGGAGCTGCGCCGCGTGCTGCCGGTGGTGAAGGCGGCAGTAGCGCTGCAGGTGCCCATCTCCGTCGATACCTACAAGCCCGAGGTGATGCAGGCCGTGCTGGACCTGGGTGCCGACATCATCAACGACATCTGGGCGCTGCGCCAGCCGGGCGCGCAGGCCGTGGTAGCCAGCCACCCGCAATGCGGCGTCTGCCTGATGCACATGCATGCCACCCCCCAGACCATGCACCAGCAGCATATGGGGGCTGAGGGTGATGTGGCAGCCGAGGTGCTGGACTTCCTGCAGACCCATACCCGCAGCCTGGAGGCACTGGGGGTGCAGGCCGATCGCATTGTGTGGGATGCCGGCACCGGCTTTGGCAAAAGTCTGGGCCAGAACTTTGCGTTGCTGCAACAGCAGCCGCGCCTGGCAGCGGCCGGCTACCCGCTGCTGGCGGGCTGGTCGCGCAAGGGCTCGCTGGGCAAGGTAACAGGGCGCGCCGTGGGTGAGCGTATGCCTGCCAGCATTGCAGCGGCGCTGCTGTCGGTCGAGCATGGCGCAGCTGTTGTGCGCGTGCACGATGTGCGCGAAACCTGCGATGCACTGGCCGTGCTGCAGGCCATGCGCGCGGCGCAAACTTTGGATACGCAGGGCTGACGCGGTTTGCGGCTGACACAGTTGGCCAAGCGCTACACTGCGGTAGCGCCATGCACCGCCGATGGCGCTTATGACTTTCTCCCAGGCCCCAGACAACGAAGAACACTATGGCACGACAGTATTTTGGAACCGATGGCATCCGTGGCACGGTAGGCAAGCCACCGATCACCCCTGACTTTGTGCTGCGCCTGGGCCATGCCGTGGGCCGGGTGCTGCGCCGCGAGCAGGAGCGTCCCACCGTGTTGATCGGCAAGGACACCCGCATCTCGGGCTATATGCTTGAAAGCGCGCTGGAGTCGGGTCTCAACTCTGCCGGTGTTGATGTAGTGCTGCTGGGTCCCTTGCCGACCCCGGGCGTGGCCTACCTCACGCGTGCGCAGCGCGCCAGCCTGGGCGTCGTCATCAGTGCCAGCCACAACCCCTTTGACGACAACGGCATCAAGTTCTTCAACGCCGAGGGTGCCAAGCTGCCTGACAGCTGGGAAGAGTCGGTGGAAGCGGCGCTGATGGAGGGCTTTGACTGGGTGCCATCCGTAGCACTGGGCAAGGCACGCCGCTTGGATGATGCGCCTGGCCGCTATATCGAGTTCTGCAAGAGCACCTTTGACCACCGGCTGACCCTGCGCGGTCTCAAGATCGTGGTAGATGCGGCACACGGCGCGGCCTACCATATTGCGCCCAAGGTGTTCCATGAACTGGGTGCCGAGGTCATCACCATTGGCTGCAACCCCGATGGCCTCAACATCAACCAGGATGTGGGTGCCACCCACCCCGATGCGCTGGTGCGCTCGGTGCGCTCCAATGGCGCCGATCTAGGAGTAGCGCTCGATGGCGATGCCGACCGGCTCCAGCTGGTCGATGCCAAGGGGCGGCTGTACAACGGCGACGAGCTGCTCTACCTGATGGCCATGGACCGTCTGCGCCGGGGCAAGAAGGTACCGGGTGTCGTGGGCACCTTGATGACAAATCTTGCGGTCGAGGCAGCGCTGCAAAAGCAAGGTGTGGAGCTGGTGCGTGCCAAGGTGGGTGACCGCTATGTGCTCGAAGAACTGCAGCGCCGCAACTGGGTGCTGGGTGGAGAGAGTTCAGGCCATCTGCTGGCGCTGGACAAGCACACCACCGGCGACGGCCTGGTCAGCGCATTGCAGGTGCTGCAGGCCTGTGTGAGCCGCAACCAGAGTGTGGCCGAGCAGCTCGATGGCGTGCGCCTGTGCCCCCAGGTGCTGCTCAATGTGCGCTTGCAGCCTGGGCAGGACTGGCGCCGCAACACCCGGCTGGCTGAGCTGGAGCGCAGCATCACGGCCGATTTTGCTGGCCAGGGCCGGGTGCTGATTCGTGCCAGTGGCACTGAGCCGCTGCTGCGGGTAATGGTCGAGGCCTTTGACGGGGCCCAGGCGAGCCGCTGTGCCGAGCAACTGGCCGAGGTGGCCCGCCAATCCTGAACCCTGCTAGACGAACGCTGGAGTGGCGTGAAATTGTGATATTTTTAATAAAGGTGTAATGCGCTGAACATCTTGCTGTCATGTGTGGATATGACACTGAAGTTGCTCTGTATCAGCCCGTAAGCAGGCGGGGCCGCACAGCGGTCTGGCAGCATCGGAGGGCGGCAGGGCGCTACAGGAGCTCTGCCATGCACAACAAACACAGCTTTTTCAGCGCATCCGAGACCGCCATTGTTACGCCCTCGGCGCAGAAACAGCAGGCGACCCTGCCTGCACCCGCTGCGGCGGTCAACCCCCTGGATATTGAGGTCTCCTGGGCCTGCCACCTCGACGAGGTGCGCGAAGCCCAGCGCCTGCGCCACCAGATTTTTGCCGGCGAAATGGGCGCCCAGCTGCAAACCAGCCTGGAAGGCCATGATGTCGACGGCTTTGATGACTACTGCGAGCACCTGCTGGTGCGCCAGGGTCAGAGCAAGCAGGTGATCGGTACCTACCGTCTGCTGACGCCCGCCCAGGCACTGCGCGCCGGCCGCACCTATTCTGACGGAGAGTTTGACCTCAGCGCTATTGATGCATTGCGCCCGCGCATGGTGGAGCTGGGTCGCAGCTGCGTGCATCCGGACTACCGCCAGGGCGGCGTGATCATGGCGCTGTGGGGCGCGCTGGCCAGCTTCATGCTGCGCAACAAGCTCGATGTGATGATGGGCTGCGCCAGCATTCCGATGTGGCACAACGGCATTGTCAGTGGCGACGCCGCTGCCAGCATCTGGCGCCAGCTGCTGGCCAAGGGCCAGATTTCCGAGGAATACAGCGTGGTGCCGCACCTGCCGTTGCCGCTGGAGCAGCTCAATGACCAGGTGGATGTCGAGCCACCCGCGCTGATCAAGGGCTATCTGCGCGTCGGTACCGAAGTGATCGGTGCGCCGGCCTGGGATCCGGACTTCAACACCGCCGATCTGCCCATGCTGATGCAGCTGGACCGCCTGCCGCCACGCTACCGCAAGCATTTTCTGGGTTGATGGCGAAAGCCGCTTGCCGGCGCCCAGCGCCCCCTCCGATGGACGCCCGGCGCAAGTGACGGTTCACCTCTCGGGTCCATTCCAAGGCGGCAACGTAGGCATACAGATGGGATTCATATAGGCCTAGTGGAAAGTCCTCATAATCAAAACACTGCTGGTGGTACAGGCAGTGTTTTTTGCTATCCAAAGGACTTATGGTGAGCTCTCTCTCGCAATCCCCACAATCGCCGATTAACTTGCTGGTATTCAATCCCATGGCTGAGCCGCTGCTCGACCAGATCCGTGCGCATGCCCACGTGGTGTATGCGCCAACGCCCGAACTGCGTGCCAGCGCCGTGGCTTCGCACGGCAGCCAGGCACAGGCGGTGCTGACCATCGGCTCGATTGGCCTCACGGCCGAAGAGATTGCCCAGATGCCCCAACTGTGCCTGGCCTGCACCTTGGGGGCGGGCTACGAAGGGCTGGCGCTGGACGCGCTGCGCGCACGAGGCATTGTGCTGGCAACTGGGGCGGGCACCAATGACACCAGCGTGGCCGACCACAGCTTTGGTCTGATCCTGGCGTCCATGCGCAATTTCCGTACCTTGGACCAGCAAGCCCGTGCCGGTGTGGACCGCTATAGCCTGGCCCATCCGCCCAGCGTGTCGGGCAAGAAGCTGGGGATTCTGGGCCTGGGCCATATCGGGCTGAAGATCGCCAGGCGTGCCGAAGGTTTTGACATGCCGGTGGGCTACCACAACCGCCAGCCCAAGGCAGGGGTGGCCCACCGCTATTTTGAGTCGCTCCAGGCGCTGGCCAGTTGGGCAGATATCCTCGTCTGCGCCACGCCGGGTGGTCCGGGCACCAAGCACCTGGTCAATGCCCAGATTCTGCAGGCGCTGGGGCCCCAGGGCTACCTGATCAACATCGCGCGCGGCTCGGTGGTGGATACGCAGGCGCTGGCTGCCGCGTTGAAGGACGGCACCATCGCTGGCGCTGGTATTGATGTGTACGAGAGCGAGCCGCATCGCCCTGAGCCGCTGATCGACCTGCCCAACATCATCATCACGCCCCATGTGGCTGGCTGGTCGCCCGAGGCGACCCAGGCAAGCCTGGAGCAGTTCATCGGTAACCTGACCGGAGTGTTCTCTGGCAAAGGCGCTGTGGCGCCTGTGGATCTGGGTGTTTGAGCCGCAAAAACACCCGTGCCGCTGCCTGCCTGGGTGAAAAGCGCATTTATTTGGCGGCGGTGCTCAGCGCCTGCTTGAACTGGAAGGCATAGGGCGTCTTCTGCCAGGCCAGCACTTCCTCCTCCAGCAGGTAGGCCGATTGCGGGAACTGCTCGGCCCAGCCGGGTGCGACCTTGAGTGACCATTTTTCGGTTTTGTCGCGCAGGCAGATCTGGTCCAGCGCCGGATCGCGGCGCGCATGGCACAGCAGGGTGGCCAGGCGCAGGCAAAGCAGTTCCAGCGCAAAATCACGGTCCTCCAAGAAGCTATCCACCTTGCGCAGCTTGCCGCGCTGCGCCAGTACCAGGGCTGCCAGGTGGGACAGCTCCGTTTGGGTAAAGCCTGGTACATCACTGTGGCCCAGCACATAGGCGCCGTGGTGGTGGTGGTCGGTGTGGGAGATGAGGCAGCCGATCTCATGGAGCTGGCTGGCCCAGTCCAGCATCGAGGACTGCAGCGTGGCCGGCTCGGTCGCCCCGGCGTAGCGGCGTGCCTGCTCGTACAGGGTCGCCGCAGTGCGCTGCACGCGGCCTGCCTGCGTGCGATCCACCTGGTAGCGCTCCTTGAGTGCGGCCATTGTGCGGTGGCGAATATCGCTGAATTCCTCGTGCTGCACCATATCGCGCAGCAGGCCCTGGCGCAGCGCGCCGCTGGCGATGCGCAGCTCCTTGATCTGCAGCAGGTCAAACACCGCGCAGAGCACGGTCACGCCGCCACCAATCACCGCGCGGCGTTCTTCCTTGAGGCCCTCAAGGCGCAGCTGGCTGGCGTTGCCGGCGGCCAGCAATTGCTCGCAGAGCCAGTAGAGCTGCTCGCGGGTCACCACATCGGGCTGGCCGCCATGCAAGGCCAGCACATCGGCAATCGCGTTGGCGGTGCCTGAGGTGCCATAGGCGCAGTCCCAGCTGCCGGGCACAAAATGGTGGGCTGCTTCTTCCATCACCGCCTGGGCGGCGATCTGGGCCGTTTTCAGCGCAGATTTGCTGAATTCACCCTGGGGGAAATAGCGCAGCGACCAGGCCACGCTGCCGACCGGGAAGGAAGCCACGCGCTGCGAGGTATAGCGCTGGCCCAGGATCAGCTCGGTGGAGCGGCCGCCGATATCGACCACCAGGCGGCGCTCGTCCGACGGGGGCAGCGAGTGGGCCGCGCCCTGGTAGATCAGGCGCGCTTCTTCGGGCCCGGAGATGATGCTGATCGGGTAGCCCAGAATCTGGTTGGCGCGCTGGATGAAGACATCGCTGTTGCGCGCCTCCCGCAAGGTTTGGGTGGCGACAGCGCGCACATGGGCGGCGGGAAAGCCTTTCAGGCGTTCGGCAAAGCGTGCCAGGCAGTCCCAGCCGCGCTGCATCGCGTCGGCGGTCAGCAGGCCTTGCTCATCGAGGCCGGCGCCCTGGCGCACCATCTCCTTGAAATATTGCACGCGTTCAACATGGCCAGCGGCATAGCGGCCAACTTCCAGGCGGAAACTATTGGATCCCAAATCCACCGCGGCAAGCAAGGTGCCATCAAGCATAAGTGTCGTCATCTATCGGTTCTGCAGTCGAGGCAGGCAGCATAGCACCAGAGGGCACTCCGCAAAGCTCCCTGCCGTGGTCTGAACGTGGTCTCGGGCGATTCGCTGCGTTGTCTTTCTTGTCAATAGCGCACTATTGGCTGCAAAAGACGCCTTGCGTCTCATCCCGATCCGCAGTCATCCCATGCGCAAAGGGCTTTGCAGCGGATCCCTCAGCGCTGTGAAGTACGTCCGCTGTACGGCGGCATGCTGACAAAACTTAAAAGTAAGTCTTTCGCGTGAATCTAATATGACAATCCTGTGCGGCGTTGTTGTGTGACATCGACCCCCGTACGAGGCAAATATGATGAAAAATGTCATATCAATGTCATATACCTTTTTTACAGTTCACTCCATTGCGTTTCATCACCAACAGGAGTTTTCATGAAAGTGTCCGCGATTCGAGTGCTGGTTGCCGGTCTGGTTGCCGCCGGTGCGTTTGCCCAGGTTCACGCCCAAGAGGCGACCGGTGCCGGCGCAAGCTTCCCAGCGCCACTGTATTCCAAGTGGGCTGCTGACTACAACAAGGCGACGGGCGTCAAGATTAACTACCAGTCGGTGGGTTCGAGCGCAGGCATCAAGCAGATCGATGCCAAGACGGTGGACTTCGGTGCCTCTGACATGCCTTTGAAGGACGAGGAGCTGGCACAAAAGGGTCTGGTGCAGTTCCCTACCGTGATCGGCGGCATTGTGCCTGTGGTCAACATCAAGGGCATTGCGCCCGGTCAGCTCAAGCTCAACGGCCAGGTGCTGGGCGACATCTACCTGGGCAAGATCACCAAGTGGAATGACCCAGCGATCACCGCGCTGAACCCAGGCGTGGCTCTGCCAGACGCCACCATCGCTCCAGTGCGCCGTGCTGACGGCTCGGGCACGACCTTCGGCTTCACCAACTATCTCTCCAAGGTCAACACCGAGTGGAAGGAAAAAGTAGGTGAAGGCGCTGCTGTGAACTGGCCTACTGGTGCAGGTGGCAAGGGCAACGAAGGCGTGGCCGCTTATGTGGGTCGCCTGCCCAACTCCATCGGCTACGTGGAATACGCCTACGTCAAGCAAAACAAGATGGTGTTTGCCCAGCTGCAAAACGCCGACGGCCACTTTGTCAGCCCAGAAAGCGCCAACTTCAAGGCCGCTGCTGCCGGTGCTGACTGGAACAAGAGCTTCTACCAGATCCTGAACAACCAGCCTGGCAAGGATGCATGGCCCATCACCTCGGCAACCTTCATCCTGATGCGCAAGCTGCAGGAAAAGCCAGCCCAGGGCACCACCTCGCTGAAGTTCTTCGAGTGGGCTTACACCTCTGGTGACGGCACCGCTGACGGCCTCGATTACGTGCCAATGCCTGCCAGCGTCAAGGACATCATCTACAAGTCCTGGGGCGAGATCAAGGACGGCAGCGGCAAGGCTGTGTTCGCCAAGTAAGTCGAAAAATGATGGGCCGCTCGGGTAGCGGCCCTTTTCCACACTGAATGGAATCAATCGTGTCGACATCCTTTCCTGTTCAAAACAAAACGGTTGCCGCCGGCAAAGCGCAGATGCAATCCAGCCAACCGCCAACGCGCAAGCCTTGGCTCTCCAACTCCGTCGCTGACGGCTTTTTTGCGTTGCTGGCCCGCGGTGCCGCAGTGCTGACCCTGACCCTGCTGTTGGCCATCATGGGTTCGCTGATCGTCGGCGCCTGGCCTGCCATCCGTGAATACGGCATCGGATTTTTCTTCAACAGCGAATGGGATCCTGTCCAGAACCGTTATGGCGGTCTGGTGATGATCTATGGCACCTTGGCCACGTCGTTCATCGCCATGTTGATTGCAGTGCCTGTCAGCTTTGGCATCGCGCTGTTCCTGACCGAACTCTCGCCCGTCTGGCTCAAGCGCCCGCTGGGAACCGCCGTGGAACTGCTCGCTGCGGTGCCGTCCATCGTTTACGGTATGTGGGGTTTGATGGTCTTTGGCCCCTTGCTGGCCACCTATGTGCAGCAGCCGCTGCAGAACCTGTTTCAAGGCGTTCCTTACCTGGAAGCCTTCTTCTCCGGCCCTCCCGTCGGTATCGGTATTTTCTCGGCTGGCGTGATCCTGGCCATCATGGTGATCCCCTTCATCGCATCGGTGATGCGTGATGTGTTCGAAGTCACCCCCGCGCTGCTCAAGGAATCGGCTTACGGCCTGGGTTCCACCACCTGGGAAGTGATGTGGAAAGTGGTGCTGCCTTACACCAAGACCGGTGTTTTCGGTGGCGTGATGCTGGGCCTGGGCCGCGCACTGGGCGAGACCATGGCCGTCACCTTCGTGATCGGTAACATGAACCAGCTCAACTCGCTGTCCATCTTTGAAGCGGCCAACAGCATTACCTCGGCGCTGGCCAATGAGTTCGCAGAAGCGGGCGAAGGTCTGCACCAGGCATCGCTGATCTACCTGGGCCTGGCCCTGTTTTTCATCACGTTCATCGTCCTGGCCTGCTCCAAATTCATGCTGAGCCGGCTGCAAAAGAATGAAGGAGCCCGTTCATGACCACGGGAGAGAGCTTGATTCAAGCATCCGATCTGGCCAGCCAGCGCGCTGCCAAGTACCGCGCACGCAACCGCGTCAACAAGGTCGCGATTGCCCTGTCCCTTGCAGCCATGGCTTTCGGCGTGTTCTGGCTGATCTGGATTCTGTGGGAAACCCTGCGACTGGGTGTGGGTGGTCTGAGCGTGGCCCTGCTCACCCAGATGACCCCTGCGCCCAATGAAATTGGCGGTATCGCCAACGCCATCTGGGGCTCGCTGGTCATGGTAACCCTGGCCACCTTCGTGGGCACCCCCATCGGTGTGATGGCCGGTATCTACCTGGCCGAGTACAACAAGACCGGCTGGCTCGCTTCGGTGACCCGCTTTGTGAACGACATTCTGCTGTCGGCTCCGTCGATCGTGATTGGCCTTTTCGTCTACTCGATGATCGTGATCCGCTTCAAGAGTTTCTCGGGTTATGCAGGTGTGGTTGCGCTGGCGCTGATCGTGATTCCCGTGGTCATCCGTACTACCGAGAACATGCTGATCCTCGTGCCATCGAGCCTGCGTGAAGCTGCCTATGCGCTGGGTACGCCCAAGTGGAAGGTCATCAGCATGGTGACCTTGCGTGCAGCCCGCGCAGGGGTGATCACCGGTGTGCTGCTGGCCGTGGCCCGTATCGCCGGCGAAACCGCACCGCTGCTGTTCACTGCTCTGAACAACCAGTTCTGGAACACCGATCTGTCCAAGCCGATGGCGAGCCTGCCGGTCACCATCTTCAAGTTTGCGATGAGCCCTTATGAAAACTGGCAGCAACTGGCCTGGGCAGGGGTCTTCCTGATCACGCTGGCCGTGCTGGGTCTGAACATTCTTGCGCGCAGCATGGCGCGCCAAAAATAAGCATTCACAGGTGAACCCTATGTTGACGAAAACCAATGCGGCAAATGCCAGTGCACTGAACTCCAAGATCTCGGTGCGGGACCTGAACTTCTACTACGGCAAGTTCCACGCGCTCAAGAACATCAATCTGGAAATCCCGGAAAACAAGGTCACCGCTTTCATCGGCCCATCGGGCTGCGGCAAGTCGACCTTGCTGCGCACCTTCAACCGCATGTTCGAGCTCTATCCCGAGCAGCGCGCTGAGGGTCATATCGGTCTGGACGGTGAGAACCTGCTGACCAGCAAGCAGGACGTGGCGCTGATCCGCGCCAAGGTCGGCATGGTCTTCCAAAAGCCCACCCCTTTCCCGATGTCCATCTACGACAACATCGCCTTTGGCGTAAAGCTGTTTGAAGACCTGAGCAAGAGCGACATGGAAGAGCGCGTGGAGTGGGCGCTGCGCAAGGCCGCACTGTGGACCGAAGTCAAGGACAAGCTGGGCCAAAGCGGCTCGGGCCTCTCTGGTGGTCAGCAGCAACGTCTGTGCATTGCCCGCGGTATCGCGATCAAGCCCGAAGTGCTGCTGCTCGACGAGCCTTGCTCAGCACTGGACCCCATCTCCACGGCCAAGATCGAAGAGCTGATCGCCGAGCTCAAGGACGACTACACCGTGGTGATCGTGACCCACAACATGCAGCAGGCTGCCCGCTGCAGCGACTTCACCGCCTACATGTACCTGGGCAGCCTGATGGAGTTCGGTGCCACCGAACAGATGTTCTTCAAGCCCCAGCGCAAAGAGACCGAAGACTACATCACCGGTCGTTTCGGTTAAGCCGCGTGGTCACGCCAACTCCTACAACGAAAAGAGCCTGATATGACAGAAAAGCATCTCTCATCGCAGTTCGACAGCGAGCTCAACAGCATCTCCTCCCGGGTGATGGAACTCGGGGGCCTGGTCGAATCTCAGATCCAGCAGGCCATCTACGCGCTGTCGCAGTTCAGCACCGAGGCCGTGGCGCGGGTGGAAGAGCAGGAAAAGCGCGTCAACCAGATGGAAGTGGACATCGACTACGAACTGTCGACGATCATTGCGCGCCGCCAGCCCACGGCCCGCGACCTGCGCCTGCTGATCGCATTCTCCAAGGCCACCGCCAATCTGGAGCGCATGGGTGACGAGGCCCACAAGATGGCCCGCATGGTCGGCTCCATCATCGACAGCGGCGCAGCACGCTCGCTGCCCACCTCGGACCTGCGTGTGGCCGCCGAGCTCGCCTCGGGCCTGCTGCGCAAGACCCTGGACGCCTTTGCCCGCCTGGACACCACCGCTGCCGTGTCCATCCTCAAGGAAGACGACCTGATCGATGCCGAGTTCGACGGTTTTGTGCGCAAACTGATCACCTACATGATGGAAGATCCCCGCAAGATCTCGCCCAGCCTGGATCTGTTGTTCCTGGCCAAGGCCATTGAGCGCATCGGCGACCACTCGAAGAACGTTGCCGAGCTCATCATCTACCTGGTCAAGGGTATCGATGTGCGCCACACCACGATGGACGAAATTGAATCGAGTGTTTTGTAAAGCCTGAGTTATGAAAAAACTGCCACGCGTACTCATTGTCGAAGACGAGCCCGCGATTGCCGAGCTGATCGCGGTGAACCTGCGGCACAACGGCTGCCTGCCGATCTGGGCAGAGGATGGTGATGCCGCACAGCGTGAATTGGACGCCGTGCTGCCCGATGTGATCTTGCTCGACTGGATGCTGCCGGGCCAAAGCGGCCTGTCGCTGGCGCGCAAATGGCGTGCCGATGCCCGCGTCAAGGGCATTCCCATCATCATGCTGACGGCCCGAGGCGATGAGCCTGACAAGATCGCCGGGCTCGATGCCGGTGCCGATGACTACATCACCAAGCCTTTCTCCACGCAGGAGTTGCTGGCCCGCATCCGTGCGGTACTGCGCCGGCGCATTCCCGAGCAGGTCAACGACAGTGTGACGATTGGCGAGTTGGTACTGGATGCGGCCACGCACCGCGTGACTTTCCAGGGTGAGTTGCTCAAGCTGGGTCCCACCGAGTTCAAGCTGCTGCACTTTTTGATGAAGCATGCCGAGCGGGTCCACTCGCGCTCGCAACTGCTGGACAAGGTCTGGGGTGACCATGTGTTCATCGAAGAGCGCACCGTGGACGTCCATGTCAAGCGTCTGCGCGAGGCCTTGGGTGCTGCCAACGTGATGGTCGAGACCGTGCGTGGTGCCGGCTACCGCATCACCGGCCAGCCCCAGGCTTTGCAGCGCGCTTAGCCTTGCACCGTGCCCCGGATGCAGAGATACTGCCGCATCCGGGCACCTTGGGTTTTGTGTAGGCTGCGCTGGTCGCAGCTTTTTTTGTTTTTGAGCGTTAGGCCTGCATGCTGTTTCGCATTGTCAGTTTTTTGGTTTTTCAGGCCCTGGGCGCGGCCCTGGGATGGTGGCTGGGCCAGTGGCACGGCGCACTGATAGCCGCCGTCATCGGTGCCTGGTGCTGGTTTGTCACGGATTTGTGGCGAGGTAACAAGGTGCTGGCATGGCTGAGGCGCGGTGACCCCGACAGTGCCCCGCAGCTGATGGGTATGTGGGGCGAGGCGGCCGACCGGGCGCGGCGCCTGGTGCGCCAGTTGCAAAAGAACGAGGCCCAGTCCGATGACCGGCTGCACCAGGTGCTGACGGCCATCCAGGCCTCGCCCAATGGGGTGGTGCTGCTCGATGAGCACAGCCATATCGAGTGGTGCAACCAGACCGCCTGTGACCACTTCGGCTTCAACCTGGAGCGCGACCACATGCAGGTCATCACCAACCTGGTGCGCGCGCCGGAGTTCATCGGCTATTTCAACGCCAACAACTTCAGCAAGGATGTGGTGATGATCAGTCCGGTGATGCGCGCGGCCAGCCCGATGCGCATGTCGGTACAGATGTTTCCCTACGGCGGCAACCGCAAGCTGCTGCTGTCGCGCGATGTCACCTCGATGGAGCTGGCGGACGCGATGCGGCGCGACTTTGTGGCCAATGTCTCGCACGAGATCCGCACACCGCTGACGGTGCTGACCGGCTTTATCGAAACCTTGCAGACCTTGCCGCTGAGTGCCGAAGAGCGCACCCAGTACCTGGGCCTGATGTCGAACCAGGCCCACCGCATGCAAGGCCTGGTGGTCGACCTGCTGACCCTCTCACGCCTGGAAGGCAACCCGCCGCCCAGCCTCAATGAATGGGTCAGCGTGGAAGGCTTGCTCAAGCGCTGCGAAGAAGATGCACGCGGCCTGGCGCGCATGATCGCCAAAGAGGGCGACAAGCCCCTGCAGCTGTTCTTTCCGGATGCGCAAGCCGATGCAGGCAGCTACGAGCTGGCCGGCGCCGGCAATGAGCTGCAAAGCGCGCTGTCCAACCTGGTCAACAATGCCGTGCGCTACACGCCGGCGGGCGGCGAGATCCGCGTGCAGTTCATGCGCCAGCCCGATGGATCGGGGCGTGTCAGCGTCACCGACACCGGCCCGGGCATTGCGCCCGAGCATATCCCGCGCCTGACCGAGCGCTTCTACCGCCTCGACCGCAGCCGTTCGCGCGACACCGGCGGCACGGGCCTGGGCCTGGCCATCGTCAAGCATGTGCTGCAGCGCCATGGCGCGCAGCTACAGATCCGCAGCACGATCGGCAAGGGCTCGGAATTCAGCGTGGTGTTTCCGCCATCGCGCGTGCGCAAGCAACTGACGGAAGAACTCGTTTAACGGCTCTGGCGTACTGCGCGAGCGGTCACCCGGTGCAGCAAGACCAGGAAGCAGGCGGCCGCCAGCATCAGCGCATAGGCGGCGCACATCCAGAAGGCGATCGGCGATGCCATCGCCGGGCGGCCCGCCAGACCGTGGTAGGCCAGCTGGAAGCCGCCCCACAGGCCCACACCCCAGAGCAGGCTGCAGTACACCAGCAGCGGCGTGACGGTGATGCGGTAGCTGCGCAGCACAAAGATGGACACGGTCTGGCTCGCATCAGCCAGGTGGTAGAGGCTCACCCAGCCCAGCAGGCCCAGCGCAATGGTGGCCACCTCCGGCGTTGCGGTGTAGATCGGTACGATCCAGCCCTTGGTCAGCCATACCAGCAGCGCCAACGTAGCTGCCAAGCCCATGGCGCTGAACAGGCCCAGAAACACCACCTGGCGTGCCCGCGCCTCATCGCCCGCACCGCGCCAGTAGCTGGCGCGTGCGCTGGTCGCAATCGCCAAGGACAGCGGCACCATGTACATCAGCGCGGTGACATTGGCGGCAATCTGGTGCGCAGCAGACGAGGCCGTGCCCATGCGCGCCACATAGAGCGCCATCAAGGTGAAGGAGGTGATCTCGACCAGGATCGACAGGCTCGCCGGCACGCCCAATTGCGCAAACTGCGCCAAGGTGGGCCAGTGCGGCCGCTCCAGGCGGCGCCAGATATCGGTCGGTGCATAGACGGACTGGCTGCGCAGCAGCCACCAGCCCAGGCCGCAGAGCAGGAAATTGACCACAAAGGTGGCCCAGGCGCAGCCCAGCACGCCCATCGGTGCCAGGCCCAGACCGCCAAAGGTGAACCAGACGGACAGCGGCAGCTTGACGAGCAAGGACATGGCCTGCAGCCAGGTGACCATCTTGGGTTTGCCCAGTGATTGGCTCAGGGTGCTGAAAATACGGAACAGCAGCGCGGCTGGCAGGCTCCAGCCGATGATGGCCAGGTAGCTTTTGACCAGCGCTTGCAGCTCTTGCGGCACCTCGGTCCAGCGCAGAATGGGCGCGGGGTTGAAGAGCACGGCCCAGCCCAGCAAGGTGGCCGCCAGGCAGATGTAGAGGGACTGGCGCAGCGAGGCGCCAATATCGGCATGGCGGCGCGCGCCGTGCATCTCCGACCAGATGGGCATCAGTGCCTGCAACAAGCCCATCAGCGAGACATAGACCGTCACAAAGATGGCCGAGCCCACCGACAGCGCCGCCAGCGAGGCTTCAGCATGGCGGCCGGCAACGATGGTGTCCACCACACCAAACCCCATCACGGCAATCTGGCCAACAAACACGGTGCCCGCATGTTTGGCCAGCACCCGCATATCGCGGCCTGCCAGCAGGCGCGTCAATCTCTCCCGCATAGGCACCGTCAATTCGCTTGACGACGGTAGATGACGATCTCCGCGTTCTTGTCGGTGGGGCGGGCCACGGCAGCCAGGCGTTTCCACTCTGGGCCCAGCACCTCGTTGCTCGGGGTGCGCTGCGATTCCAGCGGCATGGCCAGCCAGTTGCAGGATGCGCTGCTCGGGTCGGTCAAGGTCTTGAGCTGCCAGCCGCCCTGGGCCTGCATGGCCACAATCTGCGAGCGGCTCAGGCCCCAGGCAGCCACACAGCCAGCCGATGCCGGTGGCGGCAGGACCTTGGCCAACGCCTGCACCTGGGCGGTATAGCTGCGGCCATAGTCCAGCATGGGCATCCAGATGCTCATCAGCAAGATCCAGCTGAGCACGGTGCCGCCGGCAGGCAGCACCAGGCTGCGCCAGATCTCGGGCCGGTTGCGGCGGGCACGCCAAAAGGCCAGCGCGCACCAGGCCAAGGTGGCCAGTGCGGCAATGACAAACTGCGGCAGCGAGAACTGCGCGACAAAATCAGGGGCGATGCGGGCTACGTTGGCTGCTGGCTTGGCCGGCGTGCCGGTGTAGACCGCCAACCAGATCACCCAGATGGTGATGGCTGCCGCGCTGAAAAACAGCAGGGTGAACCAGTCGATCAGCGCCGCCATCGCGCGGCGGAAGGTGGGCAGCGCAAAGGCGGCCAGTGCCGCAAACGCGGGCAGGCCCAGCAGCAGCGCGCGATCGGATGGCGTGGTGATGACGGTGTTGACCAGCGCCAGGGCACCCAGCAGGATGGGTAGCCAGAGATGGCGGTGCACAAAGCGCCAGTCGGCCACCTGGCGGCGCCAGATCCACAGCGACCACAGCGCCAGCGGCCAGGCCGGCCAGACATACCAGACCACCAGTTCGAACAGCGGACGCAGCTGGCGGAAGTTTTCGGCCGGCAAGATGCGCCACTGCCACTGGTGCAGATAGACAGCCAGCAGCAACGCGGCCACGCCGAGGATTGCAAAGGCACCGGCCGCCTGCAGGCTGCGCGCGCGCAGCTTGGCATCGACGGGGGTGAGCGCCAAAATCAGGGCCACGCCCAGGCCCAGGCAGACCGCATAGGTGGGCGCGCCGCTCAGCGCCAGCATCACCAGGCCTATTGCACCAACGCACAGCGGTGTGGCAAAGCGGATCGGAATGCAGGCGGCGGCGTAAAACACGAAACAGACGCCCGACAGTTGCACCACATAGCTGCTGGCTTCGTGCGAAGGCTGGGCCAGACCCAGGCAGGCAATCAGTGCGAGCAGGCCGCCATCGGCCATCGCGCGCGCATAGTCAATCTCGTTGGCTTCGCCACCAAAGGCAAAGGCCACCGGGCCTGCACCCGGGCTGCGGGCGAGGTAGTACACGGCATACCAGGTGGCCATCAGGGCCAGCCAGAGCAGGGCGGCAAACGGCAGGCGGCTGGCTAGCTCGGGCGACATGAAGTCGCCAAAAGCCTGGATCGCCCAGGCGCCCAGCCAGTAAGGAACCAGCCCCTCGGTGTCCGGGCTCAAGCCCAGAATCTCCGGTGCCAGCCATGGTGTCCGTCCCTCCGCCAATGCCAGCGCGTAGCCATAGCTGGTGATGTCCAAGGTCTTCCAGGGCCCGCGGGCTACAAAGCCGGGCACCACATAGGCCAGGCACAGCAGCAGCAAAAGCGCACGCGGCAGGGGGCGTACAGCGGCTTGGGGGACGATGGCTGGGGTCGGAAAATTCACACGGGGCTACCAGAGGAGGCAAGGCTCAGCAGCTTATCAGGCGCTGCGCCAGAAATGTAGGAGAACCGCGCATTGTCTGCGGGTCGAACAAGCGGGTCAATAAAAAAAGGCAGTACGGTGTCGCACTGCCTTTAGGTTGCCGAGACAAAAAGGGCCGCAGGCCTTGCAGCCCGAAGCCTTTTTGCAACAAGCAAATTACTTCTTGCCGAAACGGTTGCGGAAACGCTCCACACGGCCGCCCATGTTGTCCACCGACTTTTGGGTGCCGGTGTAGAAAGGGTGCGACTCAGACGAGGTATCCAGCTTGAACAGCGGGTATTCCTTGCCTTCGAAGGTTTCGGTTTCCTTGGTGTTCACGCAGGAGCGGGTCACAAACTTGAAGCCGTTGGACAGGTCCACGAACAACACTTCGCGGTAGTCTGGGTGAATGCCTTCTTTCATGATTCTTCCTTAGGTCAAGTGCGGGAGCCGTGCCAAGCCGGATGCAACCTCTGCATCCCAGTAAACTGGGCGTACTTTCCGCAATAAAAGCCCTCCATTATTGCATAAGGTGGCTTTCTATTGTGCAAAACCTGTGGTTTCAGTCGACTGAGGGCTTCTTTGGCCCGAGGCTGAAGCATCGCAGAGCTCTGGTGGATGGGGCCTTGGGACTGGCGGGCGCCCCACTTGCTGCCTGCCCCGCGCTATTGGAAAAACCAGCGGCCCCGGCACACAATTCTGCGCAGAATCGGCGGTCGCACTATGCCGGGGCCATGTCCTCCGGGCAGGGCGGGCAATGGCCGCGCAGCACCGGGCTGGCACAAAAGGGCCAAACGCAGACAGCCACCGGCGGAGCATCGGATCTTGGGGCCTGCCAGATGGACTCCCCGCAGGTCCAGGGACTCTGGGCGCCCCCTTCGGCCAGCCGCTGACAACTGCGGCTGGCGGCCGCCGGGTGGGGCGAAGCGGGTTGTGCAGCGGCGCGACCAGTTGCTTGCACTTATCGCTTTATAGGTAGGCCTTGTGTTGTGGTCATCGAATGTCCATAGAAATTACAAACTAATCCCAATATTTGCCACCAGACTGCAGGCTTTGTTTCAAGACCCCTGCTGGCGCGGCAATGGCTGCGCCTGAGAGGGTCACAGACATGGAAGGAGCAGGGGTGTCCAAACGCAATGGGGTGGTAGTGGCAGCGCTGGTTGCCGCCGGTGTGCTGGTTGCGGGCTGCGTCTGGTTGTTGGCCAGATCGGCTGCAGCGCCGCAGTACGCCACCGCAGCGGTGACCACCGCCGACCTGCGCCAGACCGTGTTGGCTGTAGGCCGTTTGCGTGCGAAAGAGCTGGTGGCCGTGGGTGCGCAGGTCTCCGGTCAGGTTCAGCATCTGCATGTCGCATTGGGCCAGCAGGTCAAAGCGGGCGACCTGATTGCCGAGGTGGATGCCCAGCCCCAGCAGGTGGCGCTGAGCAATGCCAGGGCGGCGCTGGCATCGCTTCAGGCCCAGCTGGCGGCCCGAGAAGCGGCCAGGCTGCAGGCGCAACTGGGTTACCAGCGTGAGCAAACGCTGCTGCGAGGCGAGGCGACTGCCCAGGCCACCTACGAAGCGGCCAAGGCCGCCTTGGTGACTGCCCAGGCGGAGGTGCGTTCGCTGGGCGCGCAGATCGAGCAGGCGCGGCTGCAGGTGGAGACGGCACGCATCAATCTGGGCTACACCCGCATCGTTGCACCGATGGATGGCATGGTGGTGGCGGTGGTCACCAAGCAGGGCCAGACCTTGAACGCGTTCCAGACCACGCCCAATATCGTCATGCTGGCCAAGCTGGATGTAATGACCGTGAGGGCGGAGATATCGGAAGCCGACGTGCACAAGATTGCACCTGGCCAGGCGGTGACATTTACCACCCTGGGCCAGCCCGGGGTGGCGCACCAGGCGACTGTTGAGCTGGTCGAGCCCGCGCCGGAATCCATCGTCAACGATGTGGGGACAGGCACCAGTCCCAGCGGCAACGAGGGTGCCGCGACACGGGCGGTTTACTACAACGCGCTGTTCGATGTGGCCAATCCGGATGGGCAATTGCGACCGTCGATGACGGTGCAGGTGACCATTCTGGTGGATGAGGCGCTGCAGGCGCTACAGGTGCCCAATGCCGCCCTGGGGGCACGTGATGCCGATGGTTGGTACAGCGTGCGGGTGCGCGATGCGGCGGGTGGAGTTGCAAGCCGCCAGATCCGCATCGGCCTGCAAACCCATTCGCAGACGCAGGTGCTGGAAGGGCTGGCGCCAGGCGAAGAGGTGGTGTTGGGCGAGGCCGTGCCCAGCGATGTGCCGGTCGGCGGACTGCTGGGGTTCTGATATGCGCGCAGCACTTCTGGAGATGCGCTGCCTGCGGCGCGAGTTCCCGGCAGGCGATGGCGCGGTGACAGTGCTCAAGGACATCAACCTGCGCATTGATGCCGGTGAGATGGTGGCCATCGTCGGCGCCTCGGGTTCGGGCAAGTCGAGCCTGATGAATATCCTGGGCTGTCTGGACCGTGCCACGAGCGGCAGTTACTGCATTGCCGGGCGCGATGTATCGGCACTGGCGCCCGATGCGCTGGCAGCGCTGCGCCGTGAGAGCTTTGGCTTCATCTTTCAGCGCTACCACCTGCTGGCCGATCTATCGGCCCAGGGCAATGTCGCACTGCCAGCGGTCTATGCGGGCATGGCTACGGCGGATCGCCAGGCGCGGGCCCAGGCGTTGCTCAAGCGCCTGGGTCTGGCAGACCGCATGCAGCATCGGCCAGCGCAGCTCTCCGGTGGCCAGCAGCAGCGGGTATCGATTGCCCGGGCGCTGATGAATGGCGGCACCGTGATTTTGGCGGACGAGCCCACTGGCGCGTTGGACAAGGCCAGTGGCCAGGAGGTCATGCGCATTCTGCAGGAGCTCCATGCCGAGGGTCACACCGTGATCCTGGTCACCCACGACATGGGTGTGGCCGCGCATGCCGAGCGCATCATCGAGCTCAGTGACGGTGAAGTGGTGGCGGACCGGCAACTGCGCCCAGCGCAGCCTGGGCGGTCTGTAAAGGCCATCGCTGACCAGCCTGGCAGCTCGCGGCTGCAAGCCTGGAGCCTTCGCCTGTTTGAGGCGATGCATATGGCGATGCGTGCGCTAGCCGCCCATCGCCTGCGCAGCTTTTTGACGATGCTGGGCATCATCATCGGTATTGCGGCGGTGGTCTTTGTCGTGGCGCTGGGGCGAGGCGCGCAGGACCAGGTGCTGGCACAAATCGATAGCCTGGGCACGAGCACGCTGGAGATCTACCCCGGCCGGGACTTTGGCGACTCCAAAGCTGCATCGGTGAACACTTTGGTCGCTGGCGATGTGCAGGCGCTGGCCGCGCAAACCTATGTCGACAGTGCCTCACCCAGCCTGTCGGTGCCAGTCACCGCGCTCTACAGGGAGCTTTCTGCGTCAGCTCAGATCAATGGCGTGGGCGCGGAACACTTGCGCGTGCTCGGGCTGAGGCTGGCCGCCGGGCGTTTCTTCAACGAGGGCGAGGTCGAGCGCAATGCCCAGGTCACAGTGATCGACCAGCGGGCTGCGCGTGCGCTGTTTCCGTATCAGCCGTCTCCTTTGGGTGCGACCGTGTTGCTGGGCAGTATGCCGGCGGAGGTCATTGGCGTGCTGGCACCGGAGACCAACAGCTTTGCAGGTCCTACGCCGAACTTTTTGGTGCCCTACACCGCCGTGTACGCGCGCCTGGGCGGAAAGCACCACCTTGACAGCATCCGGCTGCGCATTGCCGATACGGTGCCCCTTGAGGCGGCCCAGCAGGCAGTGACGGCCTTGCTGACCGCGCGCCACGGCAGCCAGGATTTCTTTATTTTCAACGCCGACCAGATCCGCCAGGCGGTGAGCCGCACTGGCCAGGTGCTGACCTTGCTGATTTCGTCGATCGCAGCCATTGCACTGCTGGTCGGCGGTGTGGGGGTGATGAACATCATGCTGGTATCGGTGACGGAGCGCACACGCGAGATCGGCGTGCGCATGGCCATCGGGGCCCGCCAGTCGGACATCCTCCAGCAGTTTCTGATCGAGGCCATGCTGGTGTGCCTGGTGGGCGGTCTGCTGGGCATTGGGCTGGCGCTGGGTTTGGGCGCGCTCGTCAGCTTGCTGAATGCGCAGTGGCAGCTGTCGTTCAGCACCACTGCCATCGTGGGGGCGGTGGCCAGCGCGTCGCTGATTGGCGTTGGCTTTGGCTTTTTACCCGCGCGGGCGGCAGCGCGCCTTGATCCTGTCCAGGCACTGGCGAGGGACTGACCCATGCGGCTTATTGCGTTGATCACCATATTGTTAGGCAGTGCGCTGGCGGGCTGTGGGTCGCTCACCCGCACGCCCTATGTGGCACCAGCGGTGGCCTTGCCTGCGCAGTTTGTGCATGCGGGCCCAGAGGCGGGCGCACCGCAGGACTCAGCGTGGTGGCGCGCATTTGCTGATCCCCAGCTGGATGCCTGGATCGATCTCGCGCTGGCCCGCAATAGCGACCTGGCTGCCGCCGCCATCCGCGTGCGCCGTGCGGCGCTGGAGGCGCAACTGGCAGCGCGTGCGCTTGCGCCAACGCCGTCACTATCGCTGGCTGGCAATGCCACGCAGCCTTTGTCGGGTGATGCCCGGGGCCTCACGACAAACGCCAATGCGCAACTGGGACTGGGTTGGGAGCTCGATCTTTTTGACCGCCTCGGCGCGCAGCGCGATGCTGCCGCATGGGAGGCGCAGGCCAGCCGTGAGGATCTGGATGCGGTGGCTCTGTCCATGGTCGGCTCTGTAGCCAATCTGTACTGGCAGGTGGGATGGGCGAATGAACGCATAGGCCATGCGCAGGACAGCCTGGCCTATGCCCAGCGGGTACAAGCCTTGGTGGCTCTGCGTTACCGCAGTGGCGCAGATTCTCGTCTGGCCTTGCGCGAGGCGGAGCAGGCAGTGGCGCAGCAGCAGGTGGCACTTAGCCAGCTGTTGCACACCAGGGCAGAGCTGCGCCAGACACGGATGGCGCTCTTCAACGGCGCGCCCCCAGACCTTGAGACCGAGCCACAGCGCTTACCGGCTATGGCCCTGCCGCCTGTCAGCGCAGGACTGCCTGCCGAGCTGCTGGGCCGCCGGCCGGACCTGCGCGCGGCCGAGCTGCGGCTGCGGGCCGCACTGGCGGCCAGCGATGCCGCTGCAGCGCGCCTGTATCCGACGCTGTCGTTGACGGGGTCGCTGGGCACATCCAGCCAGGCACTGTTGCAGGTGCTGGCCAACCCCGTGGCCAACTTGGGCGCCAACCTCAGCTTGCCTTTCCTCAACGCACGCGAGCTTGGCCTGGCCGCCGACATCGCCCGCACCCGCCATGAGGAGGCGGCGCTGAATTTTGGCAAGACCCTGTATGACGCGCTGGCCGAAGTCGACAAGGCCCTGTCGGCGCGCGCACAGCTGACACAGCAATTGGACTGGTTGCGCCTGGCGCTTGAGGAGAGCCAAGAGATCGAGCGCCTCTACGCCATGCGCTACCGCGCTGGCCAGGTGCCGCTGCGTGACTGGCTCGATGCCCAGGAGCGCCTGCGCAGCAGTGAATTGGCCCATGCGTCGGCACGCCTGGCGCTGTTGCAAAGCCATCTGGGTTTGCAGCAGGCCTTGGGCGGTGGCGTGGGCGGTGTGGCCGAGGGCCTGAGCGCTGCACCATGAAAAAACCCTCCGTTTGAGCGGAGGGTTGGCAGGCCGGATGGCGCTGAGCGGGGCTTAGCCGCCTCGGCGCATCATGTCGAAGAATTCGACATTGCTCTTGGTCTGCTTCATGTTCTTGATCATCAGCTCCATCGACTCGATCTCGTCCATGTTGTACATGAACTGGCGCAGGATGCGGGTCTTTTGCAGGATCTCGGGCGCCAGCAGCATCTCTTCGCGGCGGGTGCCGCTCTTGTTGAGCTCGATGGCGGGGAAGACGCGCTTTTCGTACAGACGGCGGCTCAGGTGCAGTTCACTGTTGCCGGTGCCCTTGAATTCTTCAAAGATCACTTCGTCCATGCGGCTGCCGGTGTCGACCAGTGCGGTGGCGATGATGGTGAGCGAGCCACCTTCTTCGACATTGCGGGCCGCGCCAAAGAAGCGCTTGGGGCGCTGCAGCGCATTGGCATCCACACCACCGGAGAGCACCTTGCCCGACGAAGGCACAACGTTGTTGTAGGCGCGGGCCAGACGGGTGATGGAGTCCAGCATGATGACGACGTCCTGGCCCATTTCCACCAGGCGCTTGGCGCGCTCGATGACCATTTCGGCCACGTGCACGTGGCGGGCAGCGGGTTCGTCAAAGGTCGATGCAATGATCTCGCCCTTGACCGAGCGCTGCATTTCCGTCACTTCTTCAGGGCGCTCGTCAATGAGCAGCACCATCATGTGCACATCGGGGTAGTTGGCGGTGATGGCGTGTGCAATGCTCTGCATCATCATCGTCTTGCCGCTCTTGGGGGGCGCGACGATCAGTGCGCGCTGACCACGACCAATGGGCGCGATGATGTCGATCAGGCGGCCGGTGATGTTTTCCTCGGCCTTGATGTCGCGCTCCAGACGCATCTGTTCCTTGGGGAACAGCGGCGTCAGGTTCTCGAACATCATCTTGTGCTTGTTCTGCTCAGGGGGCAGACCGTTGACCTTGTCGAGCTTGGTCAGGGCAAAGTAGCGCTCGCCGTCTTTGGGCGTGCGCACTTCGCCTTCAATCATGTCGCCGGTGTGCAGGTTGAAGCGGCGCACCTGGCTGGGGGAGATGTAGATATCGTCGGTGCTGGCGGTGAAGCTGGTATCGAGGCTTCGCAGAAAGCCAAATCCATCGGGGAGGATTTCCAGAACGCCATCGGCAAAAACCTGTTCACCGGCTTTGGCTCGCTTCTTGATGATCGCAAACATCAACTCCTGTTTGCGCATGCGGCCAGTATTTTCAATTTCAAGCTCTTCTGCCAGCTTGAGGACTTCAGACACATGCAGTGCCTTGAGCTCATTTAAGTGCATGGATGGACTCCAGAACGGAGTAACTGTTAGAGGTAGGGGGAATGCAGAGCCGGTGCAATAAGCGGGAGACCGCGAAGCCGGAGACCATGCTTGATCTATTCTTGGTCGGAATACGATCGGTGATCTGATTGCGGATTATAGACAGGTTGTTGCAGGAACATCCCGCCTGAATTATCAACTATATGTATCCGGCGGAACACGATGCGGCTAGGGATTTTGATTTTCTATAAAAAACACAGAAAAATCAAATGCTTGAAAAATGAAAAAAGCACGGTAAAAACCGTGCTGTGTTGGCGGGGGCCGCCACGTTTGGCGGCCATGCCTAGGTGCAGACGCGGCGGCCGGGCATGCACCAGGTCTGGATTCAGGCCAGTTGCTCGTCCAGGAAGGCCGTCAGTTGGGCCTTGTTCAGTGCGCCAACCTTGGTGGCGGCAAGCTGGCCGTTCTTGAACAGCATCAGGGTAGGGATACCACGGATGCCGAACTTGGCCGAGATGGCGCGGTTTTCATCGACATTGACCTTGGCGATCTGCAGCTTGTCCTTGTAGCTGACCGACACTTCTTCCAGCACCGGGGCGATCTGCTTGCAAGGGCCGCACCATTCGGCCCAGAAGTCCACCAGAACATTGGTGTTGGGTTGCAGAACATCGCCGTCAAAGCTGGCTTCGTTGGTGTGCTTGATCAGGGATTCCGACATGGCAGGTTCCTCGTTAAATTTTGGGTTTTTTGGCGCCAGGGGTTGCGCCATGGACAAAAGTTGAGGCCATTGTGACAGAAAGCAAGGCCGGGTGCAGGCAGCGGGCGCCGCATCTGACGCGTTGTAGGGGCGCTGGATGTCAAGCACAATGCGCTCTCAGAGGGACAAGAGGGTCCGGGCATGCAGGCTTGCTATGCCGGAGTTTGAAACTATCAATCGCTGCCGCCACTTGCAGGCGACAGCGCCAGGAGGAGATGCAATTGGCACTGCTGAACAGGGACACGGCTTCTGTCTATGACACCCCGCCACACGGCGACTTTGTGCGCTATGTGGAGCAGCTCATCGCCCGGCAGAACCCCGGCGCCGCCCATACCGTGGGCAGCACGCAGCGGCCGGCGCGGCCGCGCAGTGGCCAGGCGCAGGCAACACCGGGCGCCTCAGGCCAAGGTGCTGGCAACAACCCGATTGCCGACCAGGCCCAGGAGCTGCTCGACCGCATCCGCCAGATGGACCAGACGCGCAAGGACAAGCGCCAAGGCGCGGCGCAAACGCTGACCACCACCACGCGCAGCAGTTCAGGCGCAGCCACCACGTCGATTTTCACCTCGGCGGGCAACAGCACCGCCACCAAGAAATCCTTCAGCGGCTTCAAGCTCATCGGGATACTGATTGCGGTGATCCTGGGCATCATGTTCCCGCCGCTGGGCATTGTGATGCTGATCGCGGCCTTCAAAAAAGGCTGGACCCATAAGGACTAGTTGCGCGCTATCAGGCGGGTCAGAAGGCAGTCGCAGCCTCGGCTGCCGGGGTGGTGGGGCGCTGCCGCTGCAGATGCTTGCATTTGTATGCATACGGTAAATGCCTGTAGGCCGGTGCACCAACTGCGCTGGCGGGCGTTGTGTATATGCTAGCCTTCGCTGCATTGTTTTTGAACCACCACCATGATCGTTGACCTGAAGATTCTCGACCCCCGCATGCAAGAGCAACTGCCCCAGTACGCCACGCCCGGTAGCGCCGGCCTGGATTTGCGTGCCTGCCTGGATGAACCGCTGACCCTGGAGCCCAATGCCTGGCAACTGGTGCCCACCGGTCTGGCCATCCACCTGCGCGACCCGGGTTACGCCGCGATGATCCTGCCGCGCTCGGGCCTGGGCCACAAGCATGGCATCGTGCTGGGCAACCTGGTCGGCCTGATCGACAGCGACTACCAAGGCCAGCTGATGGTCAGCGCCTGGAACCGCAGCACCCAGCCCTTTGTGCTGCAGCCGATGGAGCGTCTGGCACAGATGGTGATCGTGCCGGTGGTGCAGGCAAGCTTTCAAGTGGTGGAAGATTTTGGCGATGTGTCCGAACGCGGCGCCGGGGGCTATGGCTCCACCGGCACCAAATAAGCCAGCGGCACCAAGCTATTGATACTGGCGGGCCACCCATGGCCCTGACCCCCTAGTCATTTTTGTGATCTGAAAGGAGAGCGCAATGTCTCAAACGAATCCAAGCTCGCGCAGCCTGCTGCAACGTGCAGGCAAGCTGGGTCTGGCCCTGGCGGCCACCTCGGTACTGGCAGCCTGTGTGCAGGCACCCCCCCGTTATGACAACCGCTACCCGCAAGGCCCGGCGCCCCAGCAACAGGGCAGCTACCCGCAGCAGCAAGCGCCTTACGGTATGGAATACGGCACCGTGGCCAATATTGAAGAGCTGCGCTCGCAGTCGCGCAGCACCTCCGGCGTAGGCGCCATCCTGGGTGCCGTGGTCGGCGGCGTGCTGGGCAACCAGGTCGGCGGCGGCTTTGGCCGCATGGCCGCCACGGCAGCCGGTGTGGCTGGTGGCGCAGCGGCTGGCAATGCGCTGGAGCAGTCGTCCAATGGTGGCGGCCGCAGCACCGTCAGCGGCTACCGCATCCATATCAACCTGCAAAACGGCGGCCAGCGCATTTTCGATGTGCCCAACCCCGGCGATCTGCGCCCGGGCGACCGCGTGCAGATCAACCAGGGCCAGATCTCGCGTTATTGAGATTGCCGCAGCGCCTGCCGCGCTTGGGTGAACCCCGATGGGCAGGCGGCGGGCACTGGGACACAATGGCGCCGCGTGTCTCAAAAAGCGTGTACACCGCAACGGTGTGCACGCTTTTTTTGCATGATCTCCCTCCCGATTGTCGAAACACCAAGGTGCCAACATGTTCCTGAAGAAAACCAAGACCCTCGCCGCCGTGGCCGTCAGCGCGACGGCGCTTGCAGCGCTGTCGCTGCCTGTCCAAGCGGGCCCCCGGCTCGACGCCATCATGCAGGCCAAGGTGCTGCGCGTGGGCACGCCGGGCGACTACCGCCCCTTTGCGATGAAGGCTGATGGCAAGTACGCCGGCCACGACATCGAGGTGGTCGAGGCCATGGCCAAGGAGCTGGGCGTCAAGGTCGAGTATGTGGACACCAGCTGGCCCAAGCTGATGCAGGACCTGCAGGACAACAAGTTCGATGTGGCCGTGGGCGGCATCACCCGCAATGTGGCGCGCCTGAGCAAGGTGCAGATGCTGCCGGGCTATGCACCGTTCGGCAAGGTGGCCCTGGTGCGTGCGGCCGACAAGGACAAGTTCACCACGCCCGAAAGCCTGAACCAGGCCAGCGTGCGCGTGATCAAGAACCCCGGCGGCACCAACGAGGCCTATGTGCTGCAGAACCTGAAGAACGCCCAGGTCAGCACGCATGACAAGAATGCCGAGATTCCGGCCCTGATCGCCGAAGGCAAGGGCGATGCGATGATCACCGAGACGTATGAGGCGCTGCACTACAGCAAGGCCGACCCGCGCCTCTACGCCGCCTACCTGGACAAGCCGCTCACCCCCGTCAACCAGCTGGGCTTCATGCTGCCGGTGGACGATGCCGACTACCAGCGCGTGATGCAGTTCACCTGGGATGTGCTGGCGCTGCGCGGCGTGCTGCAGCAAGAGGCGCAGAAGTGGCTGAAGTAGTCAGCTAAGCTGCCCATCCGGCCAGCGCCTCAGCCGCCTGGTCTGCATGCCATCGCGAAGGAGGGCGCCCATCTGGCGCTCCAACCACGCAGGCCTTGCAGACCAGGCGGTTTTTTTGTTGGCGCAAGCCCCTTGCTAAACCGTCGATCTGCTGAGCGATCCAGGAGCAATAACAGCCGACCTCATGCATTCCGCTGGATCTGTCGCTATTTGGCTGCGGCACAATCTGTTGCAGGGCTATTTTGTCGATAAATAAGAATTATTCTCATATACTTGTTTGCGCGCCAGCCTGTGACCCGCACGCCAGCCGTGCTGCCGCCCCTGCCTAGCAGCGGGCCGTCATTGCCAGCTTCCTTGTTCAACCCTGTTGTCTGAAAGCTCGGCCCGTGGCTGCCCATACCCCTTGCAACGCGCATCGCGTGTCCTCCACCCCAACATTCTTGCCTGCAGCCACTGGCGCACGCCAGCCGCTGGCCCTGCAACCGCTGGCGCTGGCGGCCTTGCTCTGCACGGCCCAGGCAGCGCAGGCCCAAAGCCCAGCAGCAGCCAGCGGCGCTCAGGCTGCTGACGGTGCGCCCTTGCTGAAGGAAATGGTTGTCAGCGGCTCGCGTTATGAGCAAGACCCCGACGAGCTGCCGATGAGCATTGATGTCATCAATGCCCGGCAGATGGAAGAGCAGCAGATGCGCGATATCCGCGACATCGCCCGCGACATGCCCAATGTCTCGGTCAAGCGCGCACCGGCACGCTTCACCTTGGCGTCGGGCTCCACCGGCCGTGACCAGAACGCCGGCTTCAATATCCGGGGGCTGGACGGCAATCGTGTGTTGATGCTGGTCGATGGCATCCGCCTGCCGCGCAGCTATGTGTTCAGCGCCAATGCCTTTGGCCGTAACTACCTTGATGTTGGCATGATCCAGCGGGTAGAAGTGGTGCGGGGTGCCACGTCGGCGCTCTATGGCTCTGACGGCATGGCGGGACTGGTCAACTTCATCACCAACGAGCCCAGCAACCTGCTCAAAGACGGCCAGACCTTTGGCGGTCGTGCCAGCGTAGGCTATGACAGCCAGAACACCGGCAAGAACCTGGGCCTGACCCTGGCTGGCAAGCCCAATGAGACGGTCGAATGGCTGCTCGGCGTGAACCTGGGCCGCAGCCATGAGCTCAAGAACATGGGCGATATCGACACGCTTGATACGCGCCGTACGACCCCGAATCCGCAGCATGACAAGGATGCCTCGGTGCTGGGCAAGGTGGTGGTGCGACCCAATGCGGACCAGAAGCACACCTTCACCGTGGAGCATGTTGACAAGAAAGCCGACTACCAGCTCTACACCGCACGCACGGCGCCGCCGGTCACCGCCGCTACGGCCGTCATCGATTCCGGATCGTCGACAGACATGAAGCGCACGCGCGGCAGCTGGGCGGGCGAGTGGCGCAACCTGAGCACGCCCGCGTGGGATGACATCAAGGCCAGCCTGAGCTACCAGAATGCCGACTCGCGCGAGTTCATCTACGAAGACCGCCTGACCGCTGCTGACCGCACCCGCGATGTGACCTACCAGGAAAAAACCTGGCAGGCGAATGTGCAAGCCAGCAAGGTACTGCGTGGCGATGCGGGCCTGGCGCAGAAGATCACCTACGGCATCGACTATGTGCGCAGCGATGTCGAGAACCTGCAGACGGGTATCACGCCGCCAGTGGGCGAGCTCTTTCCGCTCAAACGCTTCCCCGATACCACCGAATCGAGCTGGGCACTGTATGCGCAAGATGAGCTGGTGCTGGGCGACTGGACCTTCACGCCCGGCCTGCGTTATGACCACTTCAGCATCAAGGCCGACCAGGCTGGCTTTGGCGCCAATGCGGTGTCGCTGTCAGGCAATGCCACCTCGCCCAAGCTGGGTGTGATGTACCGGGTCAATCCGGAATGGAGTGTGTTCGGCAACTACGCCAAGGGCTTCCGAGCGCCCAATGCGGGCCAGGTCAATGCCTTCTTTGAAAACCCGGTGGGCAATTACAAGACCATTCCGAATCCTGACCTGAAGCCGGAAACCAGCCAGAACCTGGAGTTTGGGGTACGGGGACGTCTGGCCAATGTGGCGCTGGATGTGGCGGCATTCACCGGCCGCTACAAGGACTTTATCGACGACCTGGTGCAGGTGGGCGGTGTGGGTACCGCTGCTGATCCGCTGGTGTTCCAGTCGGTCAACCGAGGCAAAGTCAACATCAGTGGCTTTGAAGTCAAGGGCGATGCCGACTGGGGGCGCTACGCCGGCATCGGCTGGAGCACGCCGTTTTCCTGGGGCCGTACCCAGGGCCGTGACCGTAGCAGCGCCGAGCCGCTGTCGTCCATCGATCCGCAGCGCTTTACCGTGGGCCTGCGTGCCGAGGCCGCCGTCTGGACAGCGCAGCTGGGCCTGAACTACACCCAGGGCAAAAAGGCCAAAGACACGACCAACCCTAGCGGTGGCACCCAGTTCCTGAACCCATCGGCCACCTTGGTGGACCTGACAGCGCAATGGCGCATCCGCAAGGACCTGCGCTTGAACGTGGGTATCTACAACCTGACCGACAAGAAGTACTGGCGCTGGTCCGATGTGCGTGGTCTCGCGTCCAGCTCAGGCGTTATCGATAGCTACACCCAGCCGGGTCGCTCGGCCAAGGTCAGCCTGGTCGCTGAGTTCTAAATCTGCCTCTGTGGGCAGCGTGCGCGCTCTGCACGCTGCCGGCTTTTCCCTAAGGAGTCCCCCATGAATTCGTCTCTTTCCCCCGCCGCTGCGCCAGCCGCCTTGAGCGCGGCCCGTGCTGCAGACATCCGCCGCGCCTTTGCCGCAGAACGTGCCAAGGGACTGCGCGCCAAGGAAGCGGCCGAAGCCGCCGGCACCAGCGAAGGCGAGGCGATTGCCGCCCATGCCCAGCAGTGGCAGCCCGAGGGCAGTAGCCTGCAGGTGCAGGTGCTGGCAGCACCCCAGGGCGCCTGGGTGGAGGTGCTCAAGGCACTGGAAGCCTGCGGCCCGGTGATGGCCTTGACCCGCAATGCCAGCACTGTGCATGAGAAGACCGGCATCTATGCCAATCTCAGCGCCGGCGGCGAGCTGGGTGCCCAGGTGGGCATTGCGCTGAACGAGGACATTGACCTGCGCCTGTTTTTTGCCAGCTGGCATGCCGGCTTTGCGGTGACCGAGACCTCCGCCCATGGCGGCAGCACGGTGCTGCGCAGCCTGCAGTTCTACAACCGCGCAGGCCGGGCAGTGCACAAGGTCTATGCCCGCGATGCCAGCGACCTGCAGGCCTGGCAGGCGCTGGTGGAGCGCTTTGCGGTGGCTGCTGGCGGCAGCGTGCCCGGCTTTGATGCGCCAGAGGCACGCAAGCCCGTCAGCGTGCCGGCAGACAGCAGCGTCGATGTGCCCGCCCTGCAGGCCGCCTGGGCCGGCATGAAGGACACGCATGAGTTCTTCAGCATCATCAGGAAGGCCGGGGCCGAGCGCCAGCAGTCCTTCCGCCTGGTGCAGGGCCAGTTTGCCTGGCCGCTGGCCAAGGACAGCGTGACCGCCTTGCTCAACGAGGCCAGCTTCTCGGCCACACCCATCATGGTGTTTGTCAGCAGCGGCGGCTGCATCCAGATCCACAGCGGCCCGGTGCAGCGCATCGAGCCGATGCGCAGCCCCAATGCCGAATGGATCAATGTGCTGGACCAGGGCTTCAATCTGCATCTGCGCACCGATCTGATCGCCCATGCCTGGCTGGTGGAGAAACCGACCAGCGATGGCACCGTCACCTCGGTCGAGCTGTTCGACGCCTATGGCGACCTGATGGCCATGTTCTTTGGTGCCCGCAAGCCCGGCAAGCCGGAACTGGCTGGCTGGCGCGCGCTGGCGACCGGCCTGCCGCGCCTGAACGCCGAGCCGGTGAGCGCTTGAGGAGTGCAAGATGGCTTTATTGAATCGCCGTGATTGCCTGGCCTGGGCTGCTGGTGCTGCCGCTGCAGCCATGGCGGGCCCGTTGTGGGCGCAGCCCGCCCGGCCGGTGGCCGATGCGGGTGCCAAATCAGTGCTGCAGCCCTTTGTCGGCATGCAGCCCCAGGTGGCGGCCAAGCGCCTGATCAGTTTGAGTGGCGCGCTGACCGAAATCATCTACCTGCTGGGCGCCGAGCAACTGCTGGTGGGCAGCGATACCACCAGCAACTACCCGGCGGCCGCCGACAAGACGCCCAAGGTGGGCTATGTGCGCCAGCTGGCCGCCGAGGGCGTGCTCTCGCTCAAGCCCGATACGGTGATCGGCACGACCGAGGCTGGCCCGCCCGTGGTACTGCAGCAGATTGCGCAAGCCGGGGTGACCGTGGCCCTGGTGCAGTCCGACCACAGCTGGGACGAGGTGCTGCGCAAGATCCGGCTGGTAGGCCAGGCCACCGGCAAGCAGGCCCAGGCCGAGCAGCTGGCGCAGCGCTTGCAGACCGACTGGGACCAGACCCAGGCCCAGGTGCGTGCCAGTGTGGCAGCCGGGCGCGCGCCGCGTGCGCTGTTCGTGCTGTCGCACAGCGGATCGCCCCAGGTGGCAGGCCAGGCCACGGCGGCCGATGCGCTGCTGCGCCTGGGCGGCGCCACCAATGTGATGCAGGGCTTCCAAGGCTACCGGCCGTTGACGGCCGAAGCCATGGCGCAGGCGGCGCCGCAGGTGATCGTGACCACCACCCAGGGCCTGGAGGCAGTGGGCGGTGCGGAGAAGTTCTGGGCGCGGCCCGAGCTGGCACTGACCCCTGCGTTCAAGAACAAGACCATGGTGGCGCTGGAGGCAAGCCAACTGCTGGGCTATGGCCCGCGCTTGCCGCAGGCCGTGCAGGCACTGCACCAGGGCTTGCTGGCCATCCAGCCATGAGCGAAGCGGCGCGTGTGCGCATCAGCGCGGACGCCCCGCACAGCACGCCAGCACCAACAGCAGGTTTGCATGCAGTGGCGCCAACGCCCGCCCCGGCTGCTGCAGCGGCAACGCCGGTGCTGCGGCGGCCCAGCCAGGGCCGGGCGCACCGGCGCCTGGGCAAATCCAGCACCCTGGGCCTGATGGCCTTGCTGGTGCTGGCGGCCTTTGTGTTTGCGGCCGGACAGGGCGCCTTTGCGATCGATGCGGCGCGCCTGCCGGGTATCACCTGGAACGCCTGGCTGCACTGGTGGCAGGGCGCAGGCGCTACCAGCCCGGGCGCCAGCACCGAGCAGCTGGTGTTTGCCACCATCCGCCTGCCGCGCCTCATCCTGGGCCTGGCGGCGGGTGCTGGGCTCGGAATGGCCGGGGCGCTGATGCAGGGGCTGTTTCGCAATCCCCTAGCCGACCCGGGCCTGATTGGGGTCAGCAGCGGCGCGGCCTTGGCGGCTGCGGCGCTGATTGTGATGGGCGCGCTGTGGTTTCCGGCGCTGCCGCGCAGCCTGGGCAGCTGGCCGCTGATGCTGACCGCCTTTGGCGGCGGCCTGTTCACCACCTTTCTGATTTATGGCCTGTCCCAAACCGGTGGTGGCACGCGCATTGGTGTGATGCTGCTGGCGGGCGTGGCCATCAATGCGCTGGCAATGGCTGGCCTGGGCCTGCTGAGTTTTCTGTCGACCGACGAACAGCTGCGCAACCTGCAGCTGTGGCTGATGGGCAGCCTGGGCAGCACGCGCTGGCCGGTGGCCTTGATGACCTGCGCCGTGGTGGCCGTGGCCATGCTGATCGCCCAGCGCCTGGCCCAGCCCCTCAATGCCATTGCCCTGGGCGAGGCCCAGGCCAGCCTGATGGGCGTGGGGGTGGAGCGCACCAAGCGCCTGGCTGTGGTGCTGGCTGCCCTGGTTGTGGGTTGCATCACCGCCGGCTGCGGCATGATTGGTTTTATCGGTCTGGTGGCCCCGCACTGGGTGCGCATGCTGGCCGGGCCGGACCACCGCGTGGTGCTGCCGGCATCGGCCCTGCTGGGTGCTGCGATGGTGGTGTTTGCCGATGCCTTTGCGCGCACGGTGGTGGCGCCGGCCGAGCTGCCGCTGGGCGTGCTGACCGCCCTGGTCGGCGTGCCGCTGTTTTTGGCCATGCTGCGCCAGTTCCGGCGCCAGCTCTGAGCGAGGCTGCAGATGTTCAATCCCTTCAAGACCTGGGGCGCTGCCACCCGGCCCGCGCAGCCAAGCGCATTGGGCGGGCCTGCCAGCAGCTGGCGCCTGGAGCACCTGGCTGTCGGTGTGCCCGGTGGCGATACCCTGGTGAGCCTGCATACCCGCATCGAGGCGGGCCGGGTGACCGCCATCGTCGGGCCCAATGGGGCTGGCAAATCCAGCCTGCTGAGTACCTTGACGGGCCAGTGGCAGCCCCATGGCGGCCAGCTGTTTTTTGATGGGCAGCCGCTGTCCCGCTGGTCATCCGAGCAGCTGGCGCTGCGCCGCGCCATGATGATGCAGGACGGCGGTGTGGCCTTTGACTTCACGGTGCAAGAGGTGGTGGAGCTGGGGCGCTATGCGCACCGGCTCCATCCCAGCACCGACGAGGCCGGCATTGTGGCCCGTGCGATGGCGCTGACCCAGGTCAGCGCCTTTGCCCAGCGCAGCGTGCGCACCTTGTCAGGCGGGGAGCGGGCGCGCACCCATCTGGCGCGGGTGCTGGCCCAGTTGTGGGAGCCGGCGGCCTGCGGTGGCGCGCGCTGGCTGCTGCTCGATGAGCCCACCGCTGCGATGGACCTGGCCTGGCAGCACCAGACCATGGCCTTGCTGCGCGACTGGGCGCATGCGGGGCCGTCTGCCGGAGTGGGGGTGATTGCCGTGGTGCACGACATGAACCTGGCATTGCGCTATGCCGACGATGTGCTGCTGGTGCATGGCGGCGGCTGCCTGCATGGCCCCGCACACGAGGTGCTGACACCCGAGACCATTGCCCAGGTTTGGGGCGTGGGCTGCTTTGCCACCCAGGCGCCGGATGGCACGGCCCAGTATCTCTTCGCACAAAACTAAGCGGGCCTGAGCCCGCTGTGTTGCTTGGTGGCGTGCTTGCTTATTCCAGCGGCTCGTCTTCAGGCTTGCACTGGCGCTTCAAGCTCTGGGCCTCGTAGTCCAGCGTCTGCTTCATCGCGCCGCCCAGCAGGGCTGCATCGATGTGCAGATGAAAGTTGTCACCGGTATTGGTTTGCTTGGCCTGGGCGGTCAGCATCTTGCCGCAGGTCACCGTCCAGCTCTTGTTGTTCTTGTCCAGCAGCTGGCTGTCCTTGATGCGGCACTGGCTGAAATGCTTGGACAGGATAAGATCCGGGTAGAGAAAGCCTTCCTTGTCCACCAGCTCAGGGCCGATGCAGCGGTCCTTGGTGCGTGGGGCCTTGGCGGGTTTGTTGCCGATGGCCGATTTGGTCTCGGTCACGGAAAAAGCGCCCGGCTGCGCAGCTTGGGCGGGCAGGGCGGTCAGCAGCGCGGCACAGAGGCCGGCGCTGGCGATCCAGGTCAAAGTTGTGTTCATGCTTGAACTCCTGAGCGGCGGCCCATCCACACGGGGCCGTGATCGCTTGGTTATAGCAGGCGGGCATGCGGCCTGCTGTAAAGCTGTGCGAAGCAAGGGTAACGCTGCGCATCAATACCGCGCAGCGTTACGGAATAGCGAGTGGCCGAGATGTGCAGCAATCAGCAGCAACTAGCAGCGATTGGCAGCGGGCCGCTCACTCGTCCTGCTTGAGGTCCTGCAGCACCACGGCGGCAATCTCTTCGATGGACTTGTGCGTGGTCGACAGCCACTGGATGCCGGCGCGGCGCATCATCGATTCGGCCTCGGCCACTTCCATGCGGCAGTTCTGCAGGCTGGCGTAGCGTGAGTCGGGGCGGCGCTCATTGCGGATCTGGGACAGGCGCTCGGGCGCAATGGTCAGGCCAAAGATCTTCTTCTTATAAGGCAGCAGGGCCGGGGGCAGCTGCTGGCGGTCGAAATCCTCGGGGATCAGCGGGTAGTTGGCCACCTTCAGGCCAAACTGCATCGCCAGGTAGAGGCTGGTAGGTGTCTTGCCACTGCGGCTCACCCCCACCAGGATCACATCGGCACCAGCCAGGTCATGGTTGGTCTGGCCGTCATCATGCGCCAGGCTGAAGTTGATCGCCTCCATGCGGTCAAAGTATTCCTTGCTCTCGCTGATATCGGTAAAGCGGCCGATGCGGTGGTGCGACTTGGCGCCCAGCTCGTCTTCCAGCGGCTGGACAAAGGTGGCAAACATGTCCATCACCAGGCCCTTGCAGTGCTCATGCACCACCTTGACGGTCTCGGGCTCAACCAAGGTCGTGAAAACAATAGGCTTTTTGCCTTCCTTGTCGGCCGTGTGGTTGATCTGGTGCACGGCCTGGTGGGCCTTGTCGACCGTGTCCACAAAGGGCAGGCGCACCGCGCGGGTGGTGATGTCGAACTGCTTCATGATGGCGCGGCCAAAGGTCTCGGCTGTCACGCCGGTGCCATCAGAGATAAAGAAAATGGTGCGTTGGTGCATGTTGGGCCTAATGCTACATCGGCGGTAACGGGCGAATTCTGTCGCAGGCGGTGCCCCGCTGCGTGCGGGGTTTGTCATTGTTGACCACGGTGTTCAGCAAGTCGCAAGCAAAACGGCGGCAGCACGCCTACAATGACGCCCATTATTCACATTTCCCGCATGTACTCCGGCCTACCAGTACAAATACAAAGCCAGATGTCCGAGCCCCCAGCGGCCGGACAGGAGTCTATGCGTGCGTGCCATTGCCCCCACTGCGGCCATGGGCGCCCGAGCCAGTTTTTAACTTCCGGAGCTTCACCATGTCCAACCTCTACAGCGCGACCGCCTTGGTCGTACCGTTTGAGAACCTGAGAATGACCGACGTCGAGGTCGTAGGCGGCAAGAACGCCTCACTCGGCGAAATGATCTCGCAACTGCCGCAAGGCGTGCGCGTGCCCACTGGCTTTGCCACGACGGCCCACGCCTTCCGTGAGTTCCTGGCCCACGAAGGCCTGGCTGGCAAGATCAGCGCCAAGCTCGCGGCGCTGGATGTGGATGATGTGCGCGCGCTGGCCCAGGTCGGCGCCGAGATCCGTGCCATGGTCGAGGCCCAGCCTTTCCCGCTCGATCTGCAAAAAGCGATTGCCGAGGCCTTTGTGACCTTGCAAGCGGGCAACACCGAGGCCTCGTTTGCCGTGCGCTCCTCGGCCACCGCAGAAGACCTGCCTGACGCTTCGTTCGCCGGCCAGCAAGAAACCTTCCTGAACGTGGTGGGCATCGACGATGTGCTGCACAAGATGAAGGAAGTGTTTGCCTCGCTCTACAACGACCGCGCCATCTCCTACCGCGTGCACAAGGGCTTTGAGCACGATGTGGTGGCCCTGTCGGCCGGTGTACAACGCATGGTGCGCTCGGACAAGGGTGCCGCAGGCGTGATGTTCACTATCGATACCGAATCGGGCTTTGACCAGGTGGTCTTCATCACCTCCAGCTATGGCCTGGGTGAGACCGTGGTGCAGGGCGCCGTGAACCCGGACGAGTTCTATGTGCACAAGCCCATGCTCGAAGCGGGCAAGCAGGCACTGATCCGCCGCAACCTGGGCTCCAAGCTGCTGCAGATGGTGTTTGCAACGCCTGAGGAAAAAGCAGCCTCCGGCAAGCTGGTGAGCACCACCGATGTGAGCCCCGAGCTGCGCAACCGCTATTCGCTGACCGATGCCGAAGTGCATGAGCTGGCGCAGTACGCGCTGGTGATCGAGAAGCACTATGCCCGCCCGATGGATATCGAATGGGGCAAGGACGGCACCGACGGCAAGCTCTACATCCTGCAGGCACGCCCTGAGACGGTGAAGAGCCAGTCCAAGGGCCAGGCCGAGCAGCGCTACAAGCTCAAGGGCAGCGGCACCGTGCTGGCCGAAGGCCGCGCGATTGGCCAGAAGATCGGCACCGGCCGTGTGCGCCTGGTCTCCGACATCTCGCAGATGGACCAGGTCGAAGCCGGCGATGTGCTGGTGACCGATATGACCGACCCGAACTGGGAGCCGGTGATGAAGAAGGCGGCGGCCATCGTCACCAACCGCGGTGGCCGTACCTGCCACGCCGCGATCATTGCGCGCGAGCTGGGCATCCCTGCGGTCGTGGGCTGCGGCAATGCCACCGACTTGCTGAAGGACGGCACCCTGGTGACGGTCAGCTGCGCGGAAGGCGATACCGGCCGCATCTATGACGGCCTGCTCGAAACCGAAGTGACCGAGGTCAAGCGTGGCGAGATGCCGCCGATCAAGACCAAGATCATGATGAACGTGGGCAACCCCCAGCTGGCCTTTGACTTTGCCCAGCTGCCCAATGAGGGCGTGGGTCTGGCGCGTCTGGAATTCATCATCAACAACAACATCGGCGTGCACCCCAAGGCCATCTTGGACTACCCCGCTGTGGATGCCGACCTGAAGAAGGCCGTTGAGTCCGTGGCCCGTGGCCATGCCTCGCCACGCGCTTTCTACGTGGACAAGATCACCGAAGGTGTGGCAACGATCGCTGCGGCGTTCTACCCCAAGCCGGTCATCGTGCGCATGTCGGACTTCAAGTCCAACGAATACCGCAAGCTGATCGGCGGCAGCCGCTACGAGCCCGATGAAGAAAACCCGATGCTGGGCTTCCGTGGTGCAGCGCGCTACATCTCCAAGGACTTCGGCGAAGCCTTCAAGATGGAATGCGAGGCGCTCAAGCGCGTGCGCAACGACATGGGCCTGACCAATGTCAAGATCATGATCCCCTTCGTGCGTACCCTGGACCAGGCCAAGCGCGTGACCGAGCTGCTGGCGGCCAATGGCCTCAAGCGCGGCGAGAACGGTCTGGAAGTCATCATGATGTGCGAAGTGCCCTCGAACGCCATCCTGGCCGATGAGTTCCTGGAGTACTTCGACGGCTTCTCGATCGGCTCGAACGACCTGACCCAGCTGACCCTGGGCCTGGACCGTGACTCCGGTCTGGAACTGCTGGCTGCCGACTTTGACGAGCGCGACCCTGCCGTCAAGAAGATGCTCGAGCGCGCTATCACCGCCTGCCTGGCACAGAACAAGTACGTCGGTATCTGCGGCCAGGGCCCTTCGGACCACCCTGACTTTGCGCAGTGGCTGGCGGACAAGGGCATTGCCTCGATCTCGCTGAACCCCGACAGCGTGATTGACACCTGGCAGCGCCTGGCCGCCAAGTAAGCGGCACTGCCCTGCCACCAGCACGGTGGCAGGCGCCTCACAAGGCGCCAAAACCAAAAAGCCAAAAAGCCAGTCAGAACCTCTGACTGGCTTTTTTACGTTCTAAGACTGCTTCAGCCGGCCGGGCCGGCGAAAGGCTCAGGCGCTCAGCTTGGCGGCCAGTGCGGCGACCTTGGCGCCCTGGGCAAAGGCCAGTTCCAGCTCGGGGGCGGATGGCTGGCGCGAGCCATCGGCACCGGCCAGGGTGGCAGCGCCGTAGGGCGAGCCGCCCTTGGCCTGCGAGAGGTCAAACTGCGAAGGCAGACCAAAGCCGGCGGGCACGATCACCATGCCGTGGTGGGCCAGGGTGTTCCAGAAAGAGGTCACGGTGGTTTCCTGGCCGCCCAGGGTGCCCGTGGAGGTGAACACGCTGCCGACCTTGCCCGACAGCGCGCCCTTGGCCCAGAGGCCGCCGGTCTGGTCGAGGAAGCTGCGCATCTGGCCGCTCATATTGCCAAAACGGGTAGGGGTGCCAAAGATGATGGCGTCGTACTCGGCCAGCTCGGCGGGCGTGGCGACGGCGGCTGCTTGGTCCACCTTGCCGCCAGCGGCCTGGAAGGCCTCTTGCGGCATGGTCTCGGGTACACGCTTGATGACAACCTCGGTGCCGGCGACACTGCGTGCGCCTTCGGCGATCTTGCCGGCCATGGTCTCGATGTGACCGTACATGGAATGGTAGAGAACCAGAACTTTAGCCATGGTGAATATTTCCTCAATCGTTGAATACGGACCGCAACCGCGGTGAAGAGCGCCTGCTTGCCATTGGTGGTTGGCGCCTGTATCTACTGTAGGGCTTGGGCACCTGTTTGGGGTGCCGCTGGTTTGAACGCAGCGTTGCATGGATTTGAACAATCGCTGCCAGCCCGCCCACCGGCCGCTGGCCATCACCAGGCGCTGCGCGCCAGCAGCAGCTTGCACAGCGCCTGCACCTTGGGCGAGGCATGGCGTGTGCGCGGGTAGACCAGGGAGAGCTCACGGCTGCGGCCTTCGAGTGCGGGCAGCAGCCGTTCCAGCCGGCCATCGGCCAGCGCATCGCGCACCGCAAACCCCATCACCTGGGCCACGCCCAGGCCGGCGATCGCGCCTTCGATCAAGGGGTCGCCACTGTCAAAGCGGATGGCATGGGGCGCGGGCCAGTCGATGGTGCTGCCATCGGGCAGGCGAAACTGCCAGGGCACGGCAAAACCCCGGTAGTGGTTGTAGACCGACAGGCAGCGGTGCGCGGCGAGCTCTTCCAGGTTCTGCGGCCGGCCATGGCGGGCCGTATAGGCGGGTGAGGCGACCGTCACCCAGTGCAGCGGCGGCAGCGGCCGGCCGATCATCCGGCTGTCGAGCAAGGGGCCGATGCGCACCGCAGCGTCAAAACCCTCGTCCACCATGTCCACCAGTCGGTCGGTGAAGCTGGCCTCGATCTGCAGGCCCGGGTATTGCTGCAGCAGTTGACCGAGCAACGGTGTCAGCACCACCCGGCCCAGCACCGAGGGCGCCGTCATGCGCAGCACGCCGGTGGGCTCGCAGCGCCGGTCCAGCAGCTGCTGCCTGGCATCGTCCAGCCCGGCGATCAGCGCGGCACTGCGGTCCACCAGCAGGCAGCCATCGGGGGTCAGCGACACATTGCGGGTATTGCGGTGGAGCAGGCGCGTGCCCAGGTCGGCCTCCAACTGCGCAATGGCGCGGGAGATGCGCGACTGCGTGGTGCCCAGGCAGTGGGCGGCCTGGGTAAAGCTCTTGTGCTCGGCCACCTTGATCAGCATCTGTACCGCGTTCAAATCCATGGGGCTGCTCCAGCCAAACTATTGATTCATTTTTGCATAAGTAAAAGATGGGTTTGCTGTTTATCTTCGTTATTGATTTAAATACCATGTCGCCATGACCGGTCATCACCCGCCTGCAGGCGCTGCCCCAGCACTGCAGGTTCGTATGTTTTGGAGTGATGAAGTGACCCTTGAAAAACCTGTGCACCCCGCTGGGGTGCTGCGCCATCCGCGCGCCGCGCTGGCCCTGCTGTCGTTGGCGCAGCTGCTGATTGCGCTCGATGCCACGATTGTCTTTGTCGCGCTGGATGCCATGGGCCAGCAGCTGCAGCTCGATGCCCGCCACCTGCAATGGGTCATCAGCGGCTACAGCGTGGCCTTTGGCGGTTGCCTGCTGCTGGGCGGGCGCTGCGCGGATCTGCTGGGCCAGCGCCGCATGTATGTGGCGGCGATGGCGCTGTTTGGCTTGGCGTCCTTCGCCGGTGGCTTTGCGCATCTGACCTGGCAACTGGTGGCGGCACGGGCCGGGCAGGGCGTGGCAGCGGCGCTGCTGTTCCCGGCCACCTTGTCGATGATCAATACCTTGTACGCCGCCGGCGCCGAGCGCAACCGCGCGCTGGCCGTGTGGAGCATGGCCAGCGCCGGTGGTCTGGCGGCCGGTGCCTTGCTGGGCGGCCTGCTGACCCAGACCCTGGGCTGGAACTGGGTGCTCTGGGTGCTGGTGCCGATTGCCTGGCCTTGCGCGATTGCCGCAGGCCGCTACCTGCCGGCGATGCCTGCCGTGCCCGCTGCGCAGCGCCGTTTTGACCTGCTGGGCTGCATCAGCGTGACCGTGGGTGCGAGTGCCTTGGTGGCCGTGCTGGTGCAGGGCCCGCAATGGGGTTGGGGCGATCTGCGCACGGCTAGCTTGCTGGTGCTGGCGCTGGCCGCGTTGGGCCTGTTCTGGCGCACCGAGGCGCGGGTGGCCGCGCCCTTGATGCCGTTGGCCATGCTGCGGGTGGGCAGCCTGCAGACCAGCATGCTGCTGGCCATGCTGTTCATGAGCAGCTATGGCGTGCAGTACTACTTTTTGGGCCTGTATTTCCAGCAGGTGCTGGGCTGGAGCCCGCTGCAGGCCGGCCTGGCCTTTGTGCTGCCAACGGCGGTGTGCACCTGGGGCATACGCCTGGCTGAACGCGGCCTGGCGCAGCAGGGTACACGCAGCGTGCTGCTGCGGGGCTGGGCAGCCGGTGTGCTGGGCATGGTCTGGATTGCGGCGGTGCTGCCGCTGGCTGGCAACTATGCCTGGCTGGTGCCCGGCTTTGTGGTGATGAGCCTGGGCCAGGGCGCCAGTTGGACAGGCATGTGGGTCCTCGTGGGCCAGGGCATTGCGCCGGCGCGCCAAGGCGTGGCATCGGGGGTGGCGGCTACCGCGCAGCAGGTGGGTGCCGCGCTGGGCCTGGCCTTGCTGGTGATGCTGGCGGCCGCGCCGCTGGCCGGCCTGGAGGGGGCCAGCGCCGAGACCCTGCGCCAGGCCAATGCCCAGGGCTTGCAGCATGCGCAATGGGGTGCAGCGGGCCTGGCCTTGCTGGCCTGGCTGGTCTGCCTGCGCATGGCCAAGCCGCAGGCGCAGTCACGCACCGATGCCCAGCCGGCGGGCGAAGGCAGTGGCGCTTGCGCCTGAGCGGCTACAGTGGCTGCACCAGGTAGACGCAGCGCTGGCCGCCTTCGAGCAGGTACTCGCTGCGCTCGAGGGTGGCCAGGCCTTCGACTACTTCCTGGAACAGCGCCTGCTCCGAACGGCAAAAGCCCCGGCAGCTTTGCGCAGCTGCACAGATGGGGCAGTGGTGCTCCACCAACAGCCAGCCTTGCGGGTGGGGCTCGACATGGGCCATATAGCCTTCCTGGGTGCGTACCTCGGCCAGCTGGGCCAGGCGCTCGGGCAGGCCGGGGGCGGTGCAGGCCTGGCGGTAGCGGCTGCGAGATTGCGCTTCGCGCTCGCTGATCAGGCCGTCCATGCCTTGCTGGCCAAACAGCTTTTCGATCGCGCCAATCAGCTGCACCGTGAGCTGGGCATGCGCGTCGGGGAAGTAGCGCTGGCCCGCTGCGGTCAAGGTCCACAACTGGCGCGGCCGGCCTGCGCCCGCCGGCTTTTGCAGATCGGCCTGCACCAGGCCCTGGTCGGCCAGCTTGTTGATCTGCTGGCGGGCGGCCTCAGCCGTCATCTGCAGCGTGCGCGCCAGGTCGGCCGTGCTCGCGGGGGCCTGGCGCTTGAGCGCCTCCAGCATGCGCATGGTGGCTGAGGGATCGATGGGGAGCGATGGCATTTATTAATGCAAGCAATAGCTTGTTTTATTGCTGGGGCTGGGGAATTATCAAAGACAATGCTTGCATTATTTCACAACAAGGAATGGCATGGCATCGTCCCCTTCATCGTCACTCAATACAGCCGCTGTGCCGGTGCCCGAAGCACCGGCCGGCTGGGCCCAGCTGCTGGGCCGGCCCCATGGCCTCAAGGCGCTGGCGCTGACCGGCGCGGTCGCCATGCATGCGATCAATGTGCATATCGTCACCACCATCCTGCCCTCGGTGGTGCAGGAGATTGGCGGTCTGGCCTGGTATGCCTGGAGCACTACCTTGTTTGTCGTGGCCTCCATCATCGGCGCCGCACTGGCGGTGCGCATGCTGGCCGGCTGGGGTGCACGGGGCGCCATGCTGGCGGGCCTGCTGGTGTTCAGCTTGGGCAGCCTGCTGTGCGCGACGGCGCCGTCCATGCCCATGCTGCTGTTGGGCCGCGCGGTGCAGGGCCTGGGCGGTGGCGCAGTGGGTGCGCTGAGCTACACCTTGATCCGGCTGGTGTTTCCGCCCGCGCTGTGGCCGCGTGCGATTGGGCTGATTTCGGCCATGTGGGGCGTGGCCACCTTGAGCGGCCCGGCGGTAGGCGGCCTGTTTGCCCAGGCCGGCCATTGGCGGCTGGCCTTTGGGGCCTTGCTGCCTTTGTTGGTGCTGCAAATGCTGCTGGTGCAGCGCCAGCTGGCGCCGCAGCGCCTGCTGCGCACCACACCCGCGCAGGATGGCGGCATTGCCGGCCCGCAGATCGCGCTGCTGGCGCTGTCGGTGCTGTTGGTGGCGTCGGCCAGCGTGGTCACGGCGCCGCTTTGGCAATGGCTGCTGGCTGCGGCCGGTTTGCTGGCCGGTGCGGCCGCGATCTGGCATGAGCGCCGCGCCAGCCGCCGCTTGCTGCCGCAGGGCGGCACGGCCTTGGGCCAGCCGCTGGGCATGCTCTATGCTGCCGTCGCCTTGCTGCTGATAGGAACGATGACGGAGGTGTTTGTGCCCTATCTGCTGCAGCATCTGCACGGCCTGCAGCCTTTGACGGCCGGCTATGTGACGGCCTTGCTCGCCGGCGGCTGGTCAGTGGCATCGGTGCTTTTCTCGGGCAAGAGCGGCCGTGCGGGCAGGGCGCTGATGCTGATCGGCCCACTGCTGTGCACCTTGGGCCTGGTGGCGCTGGCGCTGGCCATGCCCTGGCAGGGGATGGCGGCCCTGGTGGTCTGCGGCATTGCGCTGGCGCTGCTGGGCCTTGGCGTGGGCATGGCCTGGCCGCATGTGCTCAATGCCATCATGCACAGCGCCAGTGCGCAGAAGGCCGACAGCGCCGCCTCGGGCATCACCACGGTGCAGCTCTATGGCATGGCCGTCGGTGCCGCGCTGGTGGGCCTGGTGGCCAATGCGCTGGGGCTGACGGCGCTGGCCGACCCGGCAGCGCTGGGCCGCTCGGCGCTCTGGCTGTTTGCGGTGTTTGCGCTGTTCCCTGCGCTGGCGGCCTGGTCGCTGCGGCGCTTTTTGCGCGGCTAATCGCCTGGCAGCAGGCATAAAAAAACAGCGGATGCCACCTGGGTGGCTCCGCTGTTTTTGGGGTGGATGCGGGTGTTGCTCAGCTCAGCAGCAGGGCATCATCGGCGAGCTTTTCACCGCGCACCTTCTCGAACATCTGCAGCAGATCGGGCACGTCCATCTTGGCGCGTTCCTCGCCGCTGACGTCGAGCACCACCTGGCCCTGGTGCAGCATCACTGTACGCTCGCCCACATCCAGCGCCTGGCGCATGCTGTGGGTGACCATCATCGTCGTGAGCTTGCCTTCGTCAACGATGCGGGCGGTGAGCTTGAGCACAAAGTCGGCGGTGCGCGGATCGAGCGCGGCGGTGTGCTCGTCCAGCAGCAGAATGCGCGAAGGCTGCAGCGCGGCCATCAGCAGGCTGACGGCCTGGCGCTGGCCGCCCGAGAGCAGGCCAATGCGGTCGGTCAGACGGTTTTCCAGGCCCAGGCCCAGGGTGGCGAGCTTTTCGCGGTAGAGCGCACGGTTGGCTTGCTTGACAGCCTTGGACAGGCCGCGAAAGTTGCCGCGCTCGTGCGCCAGGGCCATGTTCTCTTCGATCGACAGGTCTTCGCAGGTGCCGGCCATCGGGTCCTGGAACACGCGGGCCACCTTGTGGGCGCGGTCCCAGACGGGCTTGCGGGTCATGTCTTCGCCGTCGATGACGATGCTGCCCGAGTCGACCATCAGGTCGCCAGAGATGGCGTTCAAAAAGGTCGATTTGCCTGCGCCATTGGAGCCGATGACGGTGACGAACTGGCCAGCTGGAATATCCAGCGCCATGCCGCGCAGCGCGCGGGTTTCGATGGGGGTGCCGGGGTTGAAGGTGATCTTGAGGTCTTTTGCGCTCAGCATGTCTCTCTCCTTGTCAGTGCTTTTTCGCAAAACGACGTTTGAGTTGGGGGATGACCAGCGCGATCGTGACCAGCAAGGCCGTCACCAGGTTCAGATCCTGGGCCTTGAGGCCGATGAAGTCGCTGTTCAGCGCCAGCGCAATGAAGAAGCGGTAGACGATGGCGCCAATGACCACGGCCAGGGTGGCCAGAATCAGCTTGCGCGAAGGCAGGATGGACTCGCCAACGATCACCGCTGCCAGACCGATCACGATGGTGCCGATGCCCATGGAGCTGTCGGCGCCGCCCTGGGTCTGGGCAAACAGCGCGCCCGCCAGGCCCACCAGGCCGTTGGAGACGGCCATGCCCAGCAGGATCATGCCGCCGGTGTTGACGCCCTGTGCGCGCGCCATGCGCGCATTGGTGCCGGTGGCGCGAATGGCCAGGCCCCGTTCGGTCAGGAAGAACCAGTCCATCGCCAGCTTGGCCAGGACCACGATCACACACATCAGCAGCGGGCGGAACACATAGTCTTCGATGCCGGCAGGTTGCAGCTGGTTGAACAAGGTGGGGTCGTTGATCAGCGGCACATTGGGGCCGCCCATGATGCGCAGGTTGATGGAGTACAGCGCGATCATCATCAGGATCGACGCGAGCAGGTCCATGATCTTGAGCTTGACATTGAGCCAGCCGGTGATCAGGCCGGCAACCGCGCCGGCCAGGGTGGCACCGATGGTGGCCAGAAACGGGCTGTAGCCACCGGTGATCATCACGGCGCAGACAGCAGCGCCCAAGGGGAAGCTGCCATCGACCGTCAGGTCAGGAAAGCGCAGCAGGCGGAAGGAGATGAACACACCGAGCGCGACCAGCGCGAAGATCAGGCCGATCTCGATGGCTCCCAAGAATGAAAATAAGGTCATGGAGTTTTCTTATCTGATGGGGTCTGGATAACGAACAAGCCCCGCTTCTGGCGGGGCTGCGTCTTGTCACCCCCTGGGCTGCGCGGGTTGCACAGCCACAGGCGAGGCGGCATCCATCACTGAATTACTTTGGCAGCCGACTTGACGAGCTCGTCGGACAGCTTGACGCCTTGCTTTTCAGCGGCACCAGGGTTCACATGCAGTTCCATCTTGCTGGAGACTTCGGTCTTGATGTCGCCGGGCTTTTCACCCTTGAGGATACGTGCCACCATGCGTCCGGTCTGCTCGCCCAGATCGCGGTAGTTGATACCCAGGGCGGCCACAGCGCCACGGGCCACCGAGTCGGTGTCCGAAGCCACCAGCGGCAGCTTGGAATCCTGGCCGACCTTGACCAGGGCTTCATAGGACGACACCACGTTGTTGTCGGTATTGGTGTAGATCACATCGGCCTTGCCGACCAGCGAGCGCGCTGCGCTGGAGACGTCCACCGAACGCGGAGCAGCCGCTTCCACCAGGGTCATGCCCATCTTGGGCAGCAGCTCCTTCAGCTCTTTGACGACCACGGCGGAGTTGGCCTCGCCGGGGTTGTAAACCATGCCGACGCGCTTGGCGTTGGGCACCACCTTCTTCAGCAGTTCCATCTGCTTGTCCAGGGCCAGCAGGTCGGACACGCCGGTCACGTTGTTTTTCGATGGCTCCCAGCTGGGCACCAGCTTGGCGGCCACGGGGTCGGTTACGGCGGAGAAGACCACGGGCACGGTCTTGGTGGCGGCGACGACGGCTTGGGCCGATGGCGTGGCGATGGCGACGATGGCATCGGGCTTGTCACCGACAAACTTGCGGGCGATCTGGGCTGCGGTGCCAGGATTGCCCTGGGCGCTTTGGTACTGCCACTTGAGGTTCTTGCCTTCTTCAAAGCCTTCGGCCTTGAGTGCTGCCTTGACGCCGTCGCGCACTGCGTCCAGCGCAGGGTGTTCCACGATGGCCGTCACGGCCACCGATTTCTGGTCGGCTGCCTGTGCGGGCGCGATGGCCGCGATTGCCAGTGCCACTGCGCCCAGAGGGGCCCAAGCCAATTTCTTCATGCGTATATCTCCGCCAAATGTTCTGCAGCACTGCTGCTTGATCCGCCCCCTGTTACAACAGGGGGCAAACAGGTAGCAGCAGTCTACACCCCGCCACCCATGGGATGACACATTTGTGATCTATGGGATTGCCCTAGTTGCAGCGCTGCCTTAAAAGCTGTGCTTGGTTGCGCAAGTTGGCATGTGCTCGCAGTAATATTTATTGGAATAGTTTCTTGGATCAATAAAACTGTGTTTGGTGGAGAAATATGCAGCGCTCGGGCAATAAAACTGTGCGTCGAATTTTGTCTGCCGCAGGCCCTTGAAGCGCGATTGGCGCGTACCCAGGGTAATCACCGAGGCGCTGCGTCCTGGTCAGGAACGGCCCATTGCAGCGGCGCCTTGAGCAGGTTCTGGCGCGTGGCCAGTTGTTCCAGCGGTGCGCGCATCCCGGGCTCCAGCTCGCTGCGTCGGCTCAGGATGGAAAAAGACTTGGGACTCGGCCCCGAAACCATTGCCCACTGGTAGTTGGGGTCCAGCGCGACGACGTAGTAGCTGACTCCAAAGGGCCCGAAGCGGCTGATGCTGAAATGCACCGGCATGGGCAGCTGGTAGTGGCTGCTCAGCGCCGCACCCTTGGCATCGACTGGCGCCATATAGTCCTGGCGGCGGTCCCAGCGGTTGGAGAGCGGATCGTAGGAGGTGGCGATCACCCGCACGCCGCCGTCATAGCGCTGCAGAAATTCATAGCGTTCGCGCGTGCGCAAGGCATCCTGAGGCTCTTCGACCTTGGCAACCTTGTACCAAAGGCCCATAAAGCGCTCCAAGTCGAGCGCAGCGGCCGACACCAGCGGTGCAGGGGATGTCAACGTTGGCGAAGGTGCTGCAGCCTTGGCAGGCGTGGGGGGCGGCGAGCGCTTGGCCCGTTTCACCAGCGGGGGAGGCGACGGGGTTGCCGATGCAGGGGGGGTGATGATACCGCCAGCCCCCACCACACTTGCCAGCACTGCACATAGCAGCTTCAAGCCACTGCGCGTTCTGCGGGCGCAGGCCAAACCCTCGGAGCCCAAGGGCCTGGATCGGGCTGATAAGCAGGGGGAGCGGAACCAGACAAACATGGGGCCATTGTCTGCAAGCCAGCTTTGGCGTGCTTGTCGGCCAAGTTCGGCAATCCATGGCGGGCCGGCCCGTGTTTGCCCTGCCATGGAAACCCGAGGAGTTGGTTCTAGGAACCGTGCTTACATGCCCGTGTAGTTCGGGCCGCCACCGCCTTCGGGCGTTACCCAGACGATGTTCTGGGTGGGGTCCTTGATGTCGCAGGTCTTGCAGTGCACGCAGTTTTGCGCATTGATCTGCAGGCGCTGGGCATCACCGCCCTGGCTTTCATCCGCCACGAACTCATAGACCCCTGCCGGGCAGTAGCGCTGCTCGGGGCCGGCGTACTTGGCCAGGTTGATCTGCACCGGCACGCTGGCATCCTTCAAGGTCAGATGGGCGGGCTGGTCTTCAGCATGGTTGGTGCCGCTGATGAAGACGCTGGAGAGGCGGTCAAAGGTCAGCTTGCCATCGGGCTTGGGGTACTGGATAGGCTCGCATTCCGACGCAGGCTTGAGGTAGGCATGGTCGGGCTTGTCGCGGTGCAGGGTCCAGGGCATGTTGCCGCGCAGCACAAACTGCTCCAGGCCGTTCATGATGGAGGCGGTGACCAGGCCCTTCTTGAACCAGCTCTTGAAGTTGCGGCTCTTGTTGAGTTCTTCGTAGAGCCAGCTCTTTTCAAACGCGGCCGGGTAGGCGCTCAGCTCATCGCCCTGGCGGCCAGCGGCAATGGCGTCAAAAGCGGCTTCTGCGGCCAGCATGCCGGTCTTGATGGCGGCGTGGCTGCCCTTGATGCGGCTGACGTTCAGGAAACCGGCATCGCAACCGACCAGCGCGCCACCAGGGAACACGGTCTTGGGCAGGCTCATCAGGCCGCCGGCGGTGATGGCGCGGGCGCCATAGCCGATGCGCTTGGCCGGCTTGATGCCCTTGGACTCATCGCCTTCCAGGTAGTAGCGGATGTTGGGGTGGGTCTTCCAGCGCTGCATCTCCTCGAACGGAGACAGGTAGGGGTTGGAATAATCCAGACCGGTGATGAAGCCCAGGGTGACCTTGTTGTCGTCCAGGTGGTAGAGGAAGGCGCCACCGTAGGTGTCGTTGTTCATCGGCCAGCCGGCGGTGTGCATCACAAAGCCAGGCTGGTGGCGCTGGGGATCGATCTCCCACAACTCCTTCACACCCAGGCCATAGGTCTGCGGGTCCTTGCCTTCGTCGAGCTTGAACCTGGCGATCAGCTGCTTGCCCAGGTTGCCACGCGAGCCTTCGGCAAAGATGGTGTATTTGCCATGCAGCTCCATGCCCAGCTGGAACTCGCCGGTGGGCTCGCCGTTCTTGCCGACGCCCATGTTGCCGGTGGCTACGCCCTTGACGGAACCGTCTTCGTTGTAGACCACTTCAGCGGCGGCAAAGCCTGGGAAAATCTCGACGCCCAGGGCCTCGGCCTGCTCGGCCAGCCATTTGACGACAAAGCCCAGCTGCACGATGTAGTTGCCTTCGTTGTGGAAGCAGGGCGGCAGCAGCCAGTTGGGGGTGCGCAGACCGGATTTTTCGCTCAGGAAGACCATCGCGTCTTCGGTCACCGGCTGGGTCAAAGGTGCGCCCTTGGCTTTCCAATCAGGGATCAGCTCGGTCAGCGCGCGGGGGTCCATGATGGCGCCCGACAAGGTGTGCGCGCCGGGCTCGGAGCCTTTTTCCAGCACGACGACGGAGACATCGCTGCCTTTTTCCGCCGCCAGCTGCTTCAAACGGATGGCCGTGGCCAGCCCGCCTGGGCCGCCGCCGACGATGACAACGTCGTACTCCATCGACTCGCGGGGGCCATATTGGGCCAGTATTTCTTCGTTGGTCATCGGGGCTCCGTACAAATTCTTTTGAAACTGATCTAGCAGGCATGCAGCAGATCTGAAGGGTCGGCGCTGGGTTGCATGCAGTGCCATGGATTTTAGGGCGATGTTGCAGTGCGGTAACCGCCTTCATCCTAGGGTTAGCCCTAGATTTACGGCCTTCTCCGCTCTGATTTCTGAGACAGGGGCTTTGTGGCTGTGAAAGTCGGCGACAAGGGCCGGTGGCTGGCGCCTGCAGCCTGACCGTAATATGCCAGTCTATGAAAATCTTGCTTCCTGACCACAAACGCTGGGTTCATGACTCGCTGATGGATGTTCGCTGGGGGGATATGGACAGTCTGGGCCATGTCAACAACACCGTGTATTTTCGCTACATGGAAAGCGCACGGGTGGAGTGGCTGCGCTCGACGCGCGACACCCCCCATGGCGCGGGCCAGGGCCCGGTGGTGGTGAACTGCTTTTGCAACTACCTGCGCCAGATCGAGTACCCGGCCCAGCTGGTCGTCAAGATGTATGTCAGCGATGCGGCACGCACGGCCTTCGAGACCTGGTACCACATCGAAAAGCAGGGCGCGCCCGGCGAGGTCTACGCCAGCGGTGGTGCCACCGTGCTCTGGGTGGATTTCGCGCGCCAGAAGGCAGTGGATCTGCCCGACTGGATGCGTGGCATGGTGGAAGGCTGATAACACCGGATTTTGCTGCGGTTGGCTGATTTGCGATGCATTGTCGCGATGCAGTTTTGCTATGCAATGTATAGCAAATCAAAACCTGTGGCAGTTTTGGGGTGGGTCGGCGTCTGGTGTCATGCCCTGCATCCCGCGCAGGCATGAAAAAGCCCGGTGAAGGCCTTCCCTGGCGGGAAGTCTTGCACCGGGCGGCTGGGGCCGAGGCGGATCAGCGGCGTGGCAGCGCGTAGGCGATCACATAGTCGCCACGGTCAGGCGAGTTGCGTGCACCGCCTGCCGAGACCAGCACAAACTGCTGGCCCGTCACCGGCGACTGGTAGCTGATGGGCGTGCCCTGGCTGCCCACGGGCAGGCGTGCTTTCCACACTTCCTGGCCGGTGCCGGTTTCATAGGCACGCAGGTAGTAATCCTGCGTGGCGGCGATAAAGACCAGACCGCCTTGCGTGGCCATGGTGCCACCAATGGTGGGCATGCCAATGGGGATGGGCAGGCCCATCTTGATGCCGAAGGGCCCCGTGTCCTTGACGGTGCCGACCGGCACTTGCCAGGCGATCTGCTGGGTCTTCAGGTCCACGGCAGTCAGCGTGCCAAAAGGCGGCTTCTGGCAAGGGATCTCCAGCGGCGACATGAAGCGCACCTTGGCGTTGATCGCATAAGGCGTGCCATCCAGCGGCACGGGCTTGGTGATCGCAGCGGCTTCGTTGCCGTCGGACTTGGCGCCGGCATCGGCCGGGTCGGCCTTGATCAGCTGCACTTCCAGGCCCACGCGCATGTCGTTGATGAACAGGTAGTTGTTGGTCGGGTCGACCGAGATGCCACCCCAGTTCATGCCACCCAGCGAGCCGGGCAGGTTCAAGGATGCATCGGTGCCCGGCGGCGTGAACAGGCCGGTGTAGCGCTTGGACTTGAACTTCAGGCGGCAGAGCAGCTGGTCAAACGGCGTCGCACCCCACATGTCGGATTCGCGCATGTCGTCGGCGCCGATGTTGGGCATCCCGACCGAGAAAGGCTGGGTGGGCGAATAGGTCTCGCCCTCGATCTTGCCGGCGGGCACGCGGCGCTCTTCCACCTGGGTCAGAGGTTGGCCGGTCGCGCGGTCCAGCACAAAGATCTGGCCGGCCTTGGTGCCGAACACCAGCGCAGGCGTGGTCTTGCCGCCGGCGCCGGGGAAGTCCACCAACGAAGGCTGCATCGGCACATCGAAGTCCCAGAGGTCATCGTGCACGGTCTGGTAGACCCATTTTTCCTTGCCGGTGCTGGCATCCACAGCCAGCATCGAGGCGCCGTACTTGCGGTCCAGCGCGGTGTGCTTCACACCCCAGAGGTCCACCGCCGCGCTGCCCACGGGCATGAACACGGTGTTGGACTGCGGGTCGTAGGACATCGGTGCCCAGACGTTGGGGGTCGAGCGCACATAGGTCTTGCCGTCAGCGGGGGCGGTCTGGTCGTCAGGGTTGCCCGGGTCAAAGGCCCAGCGCAGCGCGCCGCTCACCACATCAAAGCCACGCACCACGCCGCCAGGCATGTCAGTGCTGACATTGTCGGCCACGCGGCCACCAATCACGATGGTGGTGCCGGCCAGGGTGGGGGCGGAGGTGGGGTAGTACTCGCCCTTGTCAGCGCCCTTGCCCAGGCCATTGCGCAGGTCCACGCGGCCGTGGGTACCAAAGTCTTCGCAGAAGGCGCCGGTGTCGGCGTCCAGGGCGATCAGCTCAGGCGCCACGCTGTTCATCAGAATGCGGCGTTGGCAGGCGGCGCCAGGCGCCACGCTCACGGCCTGCACCGGCGTTGCGCCGGCCACCGTGGGCTGGCTCAGCGGCTGGGCGGCATCAAAATAGGCCAGGCCACGGCAGCGCATCCACTTTTTCTGCTTGGCATTGATCTCGGTCTTCCAGAGTTCCTTGCCGGTGGTCGCGTCCAGCGCGATCACATTGTTGTGTGGGGTGCAGACAAAGACCTGGTTGCCAATCTGCAGCGGGGTCAGCTGGTCTTCGGCACCGCCGCCGCCAGGGCTCACCGGCACATCACCGGTCTGGTAGCTCCAGGCCACCTGCAGATCCTTGACATTGCTGCGCGTGATCTGGTCCAGCGCCGCAAAGCGGGTACCGCTTGGCGTGCTGCCATAGTGCGCCCAGTCAGCAGGCGCATGGCCCTTGGCCACCGGTTGCAGCACGGTCGCATCCGAGTTGGCCGACACCGAGGCGTGGGGCAGGAACATACCGCCCACGGTCGCCAGGCAGCCCAGCAGCAGCAGGCCGGCCACCACGGTGGAGCCCGACTTGCCAGCTGCCTGGCCGCGTGCACGGCGCAGCACCGGGAAGGACAGCGCCACCAGAATACCGATGCCGGCAAGCAGCAGCAGGCGCGAGACCAGCGGCCAGAAATCCAGGCCCACATCGGCCAGGGCCCAGACTGCCGTTGCCAGCAAGGTCAGGGCATACAGCCAGGCGCCACCGGGGCGGGTGGCGGCAATCAGCAGGCCCGAGAGGACCAGCGCAATCCCGCTGATCAGAAAGTACCAACTGCCTTGCAGCGCCACCAGCTGGTAGCCATAGACAGCAAAGAACAGGCCCGAGGCCAGCAGGCACAGGCCCAGAAGAAGCAGCCAGGCCTTGGAAACCAAGCCGGGTCGCGTGTTATGTTTATCCATTGTCACTATTAGGTTATGCGAATCGCTGCATCGCCGTGGGCGGGCGGATGGCGGGCCTGGGGCCGCAAAGCCCGGCAGGCCCATCGCATGGGCTGGAGAGAGGCGCGGCTTGATCTATGTCATGTCCGCGACAGCGCATTATCGGCGCGGAACAAAGCCGGGGAAGGCGGTGGGTGCAATTTTTGGCGGCAAGCGAGCATACGCCAACACCGCCGCGTACTGCCCGATGCGCTTGTCGTCCGTGCGGCGCAGGCCAGTCGCGGACGGCCAGTCGCGGACGGCCAGTCGAAGTCACAGATGCTGTAACCGACGGAACCTAGAGCCGGTGCTTAGGAGGCGCTGGCCTTGGGCAGCGGCGCCTGCCAGCGCGCGACAAACCAGAAGTAAAAGCCGGCCGCGGCAAAGATGGCGGCCATCACGCCCAGCAGCAGCTGCATGTCTGGGTTGTTGGCATACGGACCCCAGACCACGCGGCCCAGCAATACGGCCACGACCACCGCTGAAATGACGGCGCAACGCCGGTTGCGTGCCAGCACGCGCTTCTCTGCCTGGGCAATGAACAGCTCGGCATGTTCGCCATTGAAACCGGCGGCCTCCAGCTTGGCCAACAAATCTTCGCGCGACTTGCCTTTGAGGATGTCGCGCGCCAGTAGAAAACGAAGAACTTTGTTGGATGCGGAATCGGCCATGGCTTGGATACGGAATACGGAAGAAGGGATGGAGGAAGTGCAAGCCGCCCATTGTGCCCGCGAGACCTAAGCCCCTGATTCTTGACACATTAAGCTACGGGTTAACCATTATTATGGTTGATATGTCGTGAAATATTGCCGAAATGGCTAGATAAAACAAATAATATGACGCTTTAATATGTTCATTTTGACAACTACCGGTTGTAACATTTCTCCATCATTCACCCTGATCAGAGAGCCAACCATGAACGACAAAACCAGCAAAAAGTCTGCACAAGCCACTTCCGCCAAGGCCACCGCGGCAGACAAGAAAGTGACCATCCTGGGCGCCGGCAAAATCGGCTTTGCGATGGCGGTGCTGTTGCAGGCGGCTGGTGGCTACCAACTGCGCATTGCCGACCAGTCCAAGGCACAGCTCAAGGCGGCTGCGGCGCTGGGCCTGGAGACCGTGCACATCGGCAAAGGCGGTGATTTGCTGCCGGCGGTGCAAGGCCAGTTCGCGGTGCTCAATGCGCTGCCCTTCCATATGGCGATTGAGGTCGCTGGTGTTGCCGCTGCGCATGGGGTGCACTACTTTGACCTGACCGAAGACGTGCAGTCCACCCATGCGATCCGTAAGATCGCCGCCAAGGCCGGCAGTGTGCTGATGCCCCAGTGCGGCCTGGCCCCTGGCTTTATCGGCATTGTCGGCAATGACGTGGCCCAGCATTTCGACACCTTGCACGACCTGAAGATGCGCGTCGGTGCACTGCCCCGTTACCCGCAAGGCAGCCTGCGCTACAACCTGACCTGGAGCACCGAGGGCCTGATCAACGAGTACATCAACCCCTGCGAGGCCCTGGTCGACGGCCAGCCGCTGACCGTGCATGCCCTCGAAGGCCTGGAAACCTTTGCGCTGGATGGCATCGAGTACGAAGCCTTCAACACCAGCGGAGGCCTGGGCACCTTGACGGAAACCTGGGCCGGCAAGGCCCGCAATGTGGACTACAAGTCCATCCGCTACCCTGGCCACTGCGCGATCCTGAAGATCCTGCTCAACGAGCTCAAGCTGCGCGACAAGCGCGAACTGCTCAACGAGATTTTCGACAACGCCATTGCCGCCACGCGCCAGGATGTGATCGTGATCTTTGCCAGCGCCACGGGTTACAAGGGTGAGCGCCTGATGCAGGAGTCCTACTCGGCCCGTATCGTGGGCACCACAGTAGCCGGTCATGCGCTCACTGCCATCCAGCTGACTACGGCTGCCGGTATCTGCTGCGCGCTGGACCTGGTGGCCAGCGGTGTGCTGCCGCAGAACGGCTTTATCGCGCAGGAGTCGATCCAGCTGGGCGACTTCATGGCCAACCGTTTTGGCCAGTACTACCGCGTGCAGGATCTGAACGCATCACTGGCCGCTTGAGGGCAGAGCCGCGCCGCTCGCAGCTTGCGCAGCGAGCGGGCGCCAACTCCCTTGCCTGGCTGCAGGAATAGGTGGTCGCCCGCGGCTGCCGGGGCTGTGGGGTGCATACATCTATCCACTAAAAAATGGCTGCTTTCGTCCCTCAGAGGGAAGGAAAGCAGCTATTATTTTTGTAGTTTCAGAAAGTGTGTGCTGTGACTAAATGCTAGTCATTGCCAACTTCTGGCGTAGCAACAGCTGACTTGCATCAACCAATGTCTCAGCGGTGATCGATTGCGATTGCTTTGTTGCACAGGCCAAGATAGATTGCGTCGCTCCTCGCTCATTTGTGACGTTAGTGACCAAATAAATCGAATGGCACGGTTGCTGAATGCGTCGCATGGCTCGCCCTGCGCTGCGGGCAGCGTTTTGCTCTTTGTGGGGCTTTTCAGTACACATGCGGCCTGCAACATCCCTGGGAATGGGAATGCCTGGCTCAGATACCAAGGAATCGTCATATGGCAGATCACAACACCAACAAAACGCTTGCCAGCCCGTCTCGGCGCAAGGCTTTGGCCAGCATGGGCCTGGCCGCTGGATCGGGTCTGGTCTGGTCGCTGCCGAACATCGCCAAAGCGGCTGCCACCCCGCTCAAGTGCGCTGGCGCCTATACCGACACGCTGTTCCACACCCGCAACCTGACGCAGTTTGCCCGCGAGGCCAATGGCCTGAGCCAGGGCAGCATGCAGATCGAGGTGGTCAGCAATGCCAAACTGATGCCGATGAACCAGGTGATGCCTGCGCTCAGCAAGGGTGACTTGGCCATTGGCGAGATCTTCATGTCGAACTTCAGCGACCAGTACCCTGCATTCGCCATCGACTCGCTGCCCTTTATCGTGCGCAGCTTTGACGATGCCAAGCGCCTCTGGGTTGCCACCCGCGAGCCCATTGAAGCACTGCTCCAGAAGCAGGGCATTCGCCTGCTCTACACCGCCCCATGGCCAGGCCAGGGCCTGTTCTCGCGTACGCCGGTGAACAAGCTCGAAGACGTCAAGGGCCAGAAATTCCGCGTCAACAATGTGGCTTCCAAGTACATCGCAGAGGTGGCGGGCGCGACACCGGTTGACACGCCTGCCAATGATCTGGCCAAGGCCATCCAGGCAGGCAAGGTCGATGTCATGCTGACATCGAGTACTACCGGTGTGGACAGCCAGTCCTGGAATGCCATGGGCATGTTCATCGACATGCGCGCCTGGATTCCGAAGAACCTGATCCTCATGAGCGAGAAGAGCTGGACCGGTCTGTCCGACAGCGCGAAGACGGCGCTGGATACTGCTGCCAAACAGGCCGAAGCGCGCGGCTGGCAGCTGGCCAAGGATGCCGACGATGCAGCGCAGAAGGTGCTGGTCGAGCATGGCACCAAGATCAGCCAGCCTTCCTACGAGCTGCGCCGCGCGCTGGATCTGATGGGCGAGAAGTTTGCCCGTGAATGGTCGTCCAAGGCCGGCGTGGATGGTGCCGGAGCCTTGCTGAACTACTACTTCCCCAAGAAGTAAGACCCGGACCTTGCCAGCGGGCCTGAACCCCAGGCCGCTGTGCAGCAGAGACCCCAAAAAACCGCCGGTGCCTGCAGAGGGCATCGGCGGTTTTTGCATGCTGGTGCGGCAATTTACTTGGCGTAGATATTCGCGATTTCGGTGGCAAACTTCTGCATCAGCTGCGGGCGGCGCAGCTTCAGGGTCGGGGTCATCAGGCCGTTGTCGATGGTCCAGGGCTCGCTGACCAGGTAGACGGCCCGCGGCACCGCATATTTGGCCAAGCCCTGGCATTGCGCGGTGATGCGCTCCAGTGCAATTTTGCGCACGGCGCTGGCCTGCAGGCTGACGCTGTTGTCCGGGTCCAGGCCCAGGCTGCCGGCCAGTTGCTTCCATTCTTCGCGGTTGACCACGGCCACACAGGCGATAAAGGGCTGGTGCTCGCCGACGACGAAGCTCTGCTCGAACAGCGGATCGGCGCAGAGCGCCTGCTCGATGTCCGAGGGCGGAACCTTCTCGCCGGTGGCCGTGACGATGATCTCCTTGATGCGGCCCACAATGCGTACCTCGCCATCGACCAGCTCGGCCTGGTCTCCGGTGCGCAGCCAGCCGTCGTCGGTAAAGGCCAGGCGCGTGTCTTCCGGGCGGCCCCAGTAGCCCATCATGATGTTGGGGCCGCGTGCCTGCAGCTCCTTGTTCTCACCAACGCGCACTTCCATGCCGTCGAGCGGCTTGCCCACGGTGGAGGGGTCGTTGTGCTGCAGCGAGTTGGCGGTCAGCACCGGCGAGGTCTCCGTCATGCCAAAGCCTTGCAGCACATTCAGGCCCAGGCCCAAAAAGCTGTGCGATACCACCGAGGGAATGGCCGCGCCACCCGTCACTGCAATGCGCAGCCGGCCGCCAAACAAATCCAGAATCGGCTGGGCCACCTTCTTTTGCAGCAGCGACCAGGGCAGCCAGCGCGCCCAGCCGCCTTGCGGCGCATCGGTATTGGCCAGGCCATGGGCCTGGCAGTGGCGGGCCCAGCCTTTGGAGACGGCGGCCGCAAACAGCGCGCGCTTGAAGGCCGACTTGGCGAGCTTTTCCTGGATCTTGGCGTAGATGCGTTCGTAGATGCGGGGCACCGACACCAGGATGGTCGGGCGGATGCTGAGCATGTCCTCGGCCAGCAGCGCGACCGAGCGGGCATAGACCACGGTGCTGGCGACTGCCATCGGCAGGTAGTAGCCGCAACTGCGCTCAAAGGTGTGCGAGACCGGCAGAAAGGACAGAAAGACATCGTCCTGCGTCGGCACGACGCGGCCGAGCACGGCTTTGACATCGCTCAGCACATTCTGGTGGCTGAGCATCACGCCCTTGGGTTTGCCGGTGGTGCCGCTGGTGTAGACGATGGCGGCCATGTCCTGCGCTTCTGGCGCTTGGTGTGCTTGCGACGGGATGCTGCTGCCATCGGCCTCGGCCAGCCAGTCCTGCAAACGGACCAGGCGCGGCAGGCCTTCGCTGCCGGCCAGAACCGGGATGGGCGCCTGCTGCGGGTCGTCGATCACCACGCAGCGCAGCGCGGGCAGTGGCGTGCCGGTGGCCACAATCTGCTCCCAGGTTTCCAGGCGGTTGATGAGCAGCAGCGAGGCGCCCGCATCGGCCAGGATAAAGGCGATATTGCCGGGGTTGTCATTGGCATGCAGCGGCACGGTGGCGCAGGCCTGCGCCATGCCCGCCTGGTCAATGCAGATCGCATGCACGCTGTGGGTCAGCAAGGTAGCAATGCGTGCGCCGCGCGCCAGCTGCAGGCCTTGCAGTGCCTGGCCCCAGCGGGTGACCTGGGTCTGCATCTCTGCCCAGCTGAATGACTGCCAGGCATTCGTCGCCGTATCAAACCAGCGGTAGGCTTCGCGCTCGGGGGTGTTGGTGCAACGGTAGGCAAACAGTGCCGGCAGGGTGGACAGGGCGCTGAGCGCAGGGGCCAGGGGCGCTGGAAGTGGGGCGTTCATATCTCTCAAATTCTCCTCGGGTGTCATCATCGCATTGGCGCGGCGCGGTTGCGGCCATTTGCAGGCCGGACCGCGTGCGGGGTTGCTGCGATTTGCAACGAGGCGATTGTCTGCAGCACGCTGCAGCAGGTGCTGAAATTTAGATTCTTGTGTGATTTTTATGCCGGGAAGGTATCTGTATTTGATACTTTATCTGGAGGCCAGATGTCGGGATGGGCGGTCGTTCAGCGGCTGCCGGATGGTTCTGCGCGCTGGCCTTCGTCCTTGTCCGATGCGGCATCGGCTGCCTGCTGTACCTGCTCGGCTGCACCGGCACCGCCAGCGGCATCCGGCTGCGGCACGCCACCAAGTAGATAGTGCAGGCACAAGGCCAGCAATGCCGCAGCGCCGGCCCACCAGCAGGGGTACCAGCGCCGGGCATCGCTGTAGGCTTCCTGTTCGCCGTCCCGATCAGCGCTGGCGCGCTCGCGCGGGTCGCAGGCCAGGTCAAAGCGCGGATCATGGCGGGGCTCAGCCGGCGCCTGCTCGGCCAGGCTGGGGTCGGCCAGGGCCAGCTCGGCATCGTCGATCAGCGGCGCGCGCTCCCATTCTTCCAGCGCGCGGCGGGCCGGTGCCCAATCGGCGTCGTCGACTAGCAGCCGCACCAGGCTGCCGGCGGGCAGCTCGCCAATGGCCCCTTGCAGGTGCTCACCGCTGACAAAGCTAGTGATGCCGTGCTGGCGCAGCACGTCCTGCAGAACATGGGCTTGCACGGCGCTGGCCGGCTCATAAACAGTGCGCATGTTGGGTCTCCTATTGCAGGTGGGTCATGCAAATACTATAGCGTCTGTTGCTTTGTGGCTATGGCGGCATGACCTGCATCAAGCAAACAGGGCCGAAGGTCGATGGGCCGCGCCGGCTGCGCGCTTTCCCTAGTCAGGCCCTGCGGTACGGGTGGTATGTTGGTGCCCGGGGCGGTCTACACAACCGCATTCAGAACAGGTTCTTGGAACAGGAGACTTTGGATGATGCACACCGCTTTGCGTTTACGTCTCTCCCCGCTCTGGCTGGCCGCCGGTCTGGCCGCCGGAAGTGGCATGGCCCAGGCCGCTTGCCTCGATGATGCCCAGGTCGCGCAGTGGCTGCAGGCCTACGAGGCCAAGCAGCCCGTGCCCGCAGCCGCAGCGATGACCGAGGCCGATGGCAAATGCAGCCGCAACAAGCTCAATGCCGCCTGGCTGGCCCAGGGCAAGAGGCCCATTGGCTACAAGGCCGGGCTGACCAGCGCGGCCATGCAAAAGCGCTTTCAGACCGACAAACCGGTATGGGGCGTGCTGTATGAGGGCGCCCTGCTGCCTAACCGCAGTACGGTGCCTGCCGCCTTTGGTGCGCGCCCCATGTTTGAGGCGGACATGTTGGTGCGCGTCTCCAGCAGCGCCATCAACCGCGCCACCACGCCGCTGCAGGTGCTCAACAACATTGACCGCATCGTCCCCTTTGTCGAACTGCCCGACCTGGTGGTGGAGAACCCGGCGCAGCTCGATGGCGCAGCCGTGGAAGCGATGAATGTCGGCGCCCGCATGGGCGTGATGGGCAAGGCCATGGCCGTGCCGCAGTTCCGAGCCGAGCGCTACGCGCTCCTGAATGCGCTGCAGAGCATGCAGGTCGATGTCACCGACCAAAGTGGCACGCGGCTGGGCGGCGGGCGCGGCGGAGATCTGATGGGCCAGCCGCTCAATGCCGTGGTCTGGCTGGCGCAGGCCCTGAAGGCCGAAGGGCAGCGGCTCAAGGTGGGCGACTGGATCAGTCTGGGTTCGTACTCGGCGCTGATGCCGCCCCAGCCCGGCCAGCAGATCCGGGTCGAATACAAGGGGCTACCAAGCGCAGAACCGGTGGAACTGCGCTTTGAGTAGCTAAGCTCGGAATCCGGCATAGGTGAAAGAAGGCTCTGCCAAGTTGGCAGGGCCTTTTTTCCTAGGGATGCTCTGCAAAACCCTCGCCCAGCGGGATGGACGCGGATCGGGATGAGCCGCAAGGCGTCTTTTGCAGTCAATAGCGAGCTATTGACAAGGAAGACAACGCAGCGGATCGCCCGAGCCCGCGTTCAGACCACGGCAGGGAGTTTTGCAGAGGGTCCCTATGTGACTGACATGCCCCGTTGTGAATGGGCAATGGCTGATAATCAGCCGGCCTTGTCCCTGAATTGCGCCCATGCCCGCTGGCTGGGCAACGATCTATGTCTGACGCCTCACCCCGCTCCAAAGCCCATCTCCCCGCCGAACTGCCCATGCCTGCCGATGTGGTCGCAGAGCTGACCCCCACGATGCGCAGCGTCGTCGAGCGCATGGCCCGCGCCCAGCACACCCCCATGTGGGAGATGACGGTGGAGCAGGCGCGCCAGGCCTATGGCATCGGCGCCGGGGTGCTGGAGATTACCAAGCCGGCGCTGGCGCGTGTCGAGGATTTGCACATCCCTGCGCGCGATGGTTTTCAGATACCGGCACGGCTCTATGCCGCCAGCTGGGACCCGCTGCAACCGGTCTTGCTGTTCACCCATGGTGGCGGCTTCACGATCGGCAGTGTGGACACGCATGACACGCTGTGCCGCGAGTTGGCGCATCAAGCGGGTTGCATGGTCGTATCGGTGGACTACCGGCTGGCGCCCGAGCACCGCTTTCCCACCGCCAGCAACGATGCCTGGGACGCCTTGCAGTGGCTGGTGGCAGAGGGCATGTCGCTCGGAGCCGATACCGGCCGGGTGGCTGTCGGTGGTGACAGCGCAGGCGGCACCTTGGCGGCGGTCAACGCCATCCTGGCGCGCGATGCCGGTATCGACCTGGCCTTGCAGCTGCTGATCTACCCCGGTTGCGCCGCCCACCAAGACACGCCTTCGCATGCCCGCTACAGCGAGGGCCCGATCCTCACCAAGCCGATGATCAGCTGGATGTTCAGCAACTACCTGCGCTCGCTGGCCGACCGCGAAGACTGGCGTTTTGCGCCGTTGCTGGCGCCGGATCTGCGCGGCCTGGCCCCTGCCAGCATCCACTTGGCGCAATGCGATTCGCTGGTGGACGAGGGTGTCATGTATGCCGAGCGCTTGCGCGCTGCTGGCATCGATGTGGAGCTGCACACCTATGCCGGCGTGGCCCATGAGTTTGTGAAAATGGGCCGCGCGCTCAAGGAAGCGCGGGCCTGCCATGCGCAGATGGCCCAGGCGCTGCGCGCCGCTTTTGACTGAGTGCGGCCCTGCAGCCAGAGCGTTTCTTGATTGCCAATTTTTAGAACAGCGACAACACCATGAGCACCTCCCAGACCCTGTTTGCCACCCCCGCCCAAAGCCTGGCCGATTTCCGCTGCCGCAGCCGCCAGCGCGTGCGCTGGTCCGAGGTCGATCTGCAGAAGGTGGTTTTCAATGCCCATTACCTGAGCTATGTGGATATTGCGATGTCCGAGTACTGGCGCCAGCTGGCCGTGCCTTATGAAGAGGGCATGCAGCGCCTGGGCGGCGAGCTGTTTCTGCGCGCCTCGCAGCTGGAGTTTCATGCCTCGGCACGCCTTGATGATGTGATCGACATCGGCCTGCGCGTGGCCAAGCTGGGCAACACCTCGGTACAGTACGAGGCGGCCATCTATTGCGCAGGCACGTTGCTGGCCACGGCGACCATGGTCTATGTGTTTGCCGATGCTGCGCAGCAGCCCCAGCCATTGCCCGATGCCTACCGCAGCATGGTGCAGCGCTTTGAAGCGGGCGAAGAGATGGTGGAGCTGAAGACCGGCAGCTGGAATGTGCTGGGCCAGGAAGCAATGCGCCTGCGCATGCAGGTCTTTGTGCGCGAGCAGGGCATTCCTGCCGAGATCGAGGCCGATGCCTTTGATGTGAGCTCGCTGCATGCGGTGGCGCTCAATGGCCTGGGTATGTGTGTGGCCACCGGCCGCATGCTGCCCAGCGCGCAGGAAGAACACCGCGCCGACGGGATGCGCATTGGCCGCATGGCCGTGGCCAAGCCCTTGCGCGGCGGCAGCCTGGGCCGCCAGGTGCTCGATGCCTTGGTCGATGCCGCTGCACGCCAGGGCAAGCGGCAGGTGGAGTTGCATGCGCAGCGCACGGCCGAGAACTTCTACCGCCGCGCCGGCTTCACGGTAGTGGGCGAGCCCTATGAGGAGGCGGGGATCGCCCACATCTCGATGCAGAAAACCCTGCGTTGACCGATGGATGGCTGCTAGCGGCCATCAATGGCGCTATGCAGCGGCCTGATAACTTGGCCAATAAAAAGCCGGGTCTGGTTTCCCAGACCCGGCAAGTGTGATGGTCAAGATGCGCTTGAGTAGTTGTTCCGTCGTGCTTGCAGGGGCTGCTTGGGCGGCTCCTGCTTGCAAAGTCCCGCAATTTTAGCAAATTGCTGCGCAAATGCCATAAAAATTCTGTAACGGCTGCAGAGGGACGGTTTTTGCCTGGGAAATTGTCGTATTTGTGATGAAGCAGACAGTTACTAGTGTCTTAGGAGTTCACAAATCAGATGTCTTCCTTCAAGGCATAAGGCAGGCTGAGTAGCTGCAAAGCCGCGCCGCTGCTGCTTCCCAGGTGCAAAGGCTCACTGGCCGCTGCAATCTGCATCGAAACCAGCGCTTCAAAGCCCGATGCGCTGGCGGCCGATTGCACTACGGTGCCCACGGGCTGGCTGTCGTCGCTGGCGGCAAAGACTTCCTGGCCGGGCTGGGGCTGGGTGGCCGAGGCCAGCCGGTACATGCGGCGCTTGAGCGTGCCACGGAACTGGCTGCGTGCCACCACTTCTTGGCCGGGGTAGCAGCCTTTTTTGAAGCTCACGCCATCGACCGATTCAAAGTTCAGCATCTGCGGCACAAAGGCATCCACCACCGGCGTGGTGATCAGCGGCACACCGGCTTGCACCATGGACAGCTGCCAGGTCTCAGGCGCGATGGCTGGACTGTCCGTGATCTGCGCGGGCAGCGCGCTGCCCGCAGGGGCGGCGAGCAGGGCGCGGCTTTCGCCCTCGGCAGCATAGAGGCGCACGACGGAGGCATCCTCCAGCGCCAGCACTTGCCAGGGCGACAGGTTGCGCGCTTCGGCGGGCACGGCATCACCGGCCAGGCCGAGCAATTGCACGGCCTCGGTGGCATCGCTCAGCTTGCACTTGGCACGCAGCACAAACATCGACAGGCGCTTGAGCGTGGCGGGCAGCACATCGCGGCTGGTGAGCAACCAGAACTCTTCTGCGCTGCGCTTGATGACGATAAAGCTGGCCTGCATGCGGCCCTTGGCTGACAGAAAGGCCGCCAGCCTGGCCTGGCCCACGGGCAGCAACTGCACATCATGGCTGAGCTGGCCCTGCAAAAAGCTGGCCGCATCGGCGCCCTCGGCGCGGATGACGCCCAAATGCTGGAGCGAAAGGTGTCCCTGGAATGCTTGAGTCATGGGGTGAATTATGATGCTCGCTCCATGGCACTGAGGCGGTAGGGTTGTGAAGCGTTTATTGACATTGATCGTGGTGGTGATGCTGGCTGCAGCCGGTGCTGGCTATTTCTGGTTGAACCAGCCGCTGGTGCTGGGCAAGGGCAGCCCGACGGTGGAGCTGGAGATAGAGCCCGGCACTTCGCCCCGTGCGGTGGCACAGGCCGTGCAGGCCGTGGGCATCGAGGTGAACCCGGATCTGCTGTACTGGTGGTTCCGAATCTCGGGGCAGGACCGCAAGATCCGCGCAGGCAACTACGAGATACCCGCCGGCACCTCGCCGCGCAGCCTGCTGGCGCGCCTGGTGCGTGGTGAAGACAGCCAGCGCGTGCTGACCATTGTCGAAGGCTGGAACCTGCGCCAGATGCGCGCGGCCATGGCCAGGGAAGAGCATCTGCGCCACGACAGCGCCGCGATGACTCCGGAAGAGATCATGGCGGCGCTGGGCCGGCCCGATGTGCCTGCGGAGGGGCGGTTTTTCCCCGACACCTATGCCTTTTCCAAGGGCAGCAGCGATCTAGCCTTGATGCGCCGCGCCATGCTGGCGATGGACAAGCGGCTTGAAGCGGTCTGGTCGCTGAACCCTTCAGACAGCCCGCTCAAGACCCCCCAGGATCTGCTGACCCTGGCCAGCATTGTCGAGAAGGAAACCGGCAAGGCCGAGGACCGCGCGATGGTGGCGGGCGTCTTCATCAACCGCCTGCGCATTGGCATGCTGCTGCAGACCGACCCGACCGTCATCTACGGACTGGGTGAGAAATTTGACGGCAATCTGCGCAAGCGCGATCTGCAGACCGATACGCCCTGGAACACCTATACCCGCGCCGGCCTGCCGCCCACGCCGATCGCGATGCCGGGCAAGGCCTCCCTGATGGCCGCCATCCAGCCGGAAAACACCAAGGCGCTGTACTTTGTTGCCAAAGGCGATGGCAGCAGCCATTTCAGCGAGAGCCTGGAAGAGCACAACCGTGCGGTGAACACCTATATTCGGGGCAGGTAGCCAGCAGGGATAGCGCAAGTCAGCCAGCCGTCGTGCTGGCTTTTCTTTTCTGCGCGCGCAACGGCTGGCTTGTTATTGGCTGCCGCTGGCCAGCATGTCGGTATAGAAGGCATAGCGCCCCCGGCCCTGCTGCTTGGCCTGGTAGAGCGCCATGTCGGCCTTGCGCAGCAGGCTGTCCGGATCTTGGGTGTCCGAGGGCTGGGTCAGCAAGGCAATGCCCACCGACACACCAATGCTGACCCGCTGGCCCTCGATCTCATAGTCCGCGCTGAGCCGATCGATCACCCGCTGGGCCAGGCCTGCGGCCGCTTGCGCCGATGAAGCGTTTTGCACGATGCAGAATTCATCCCCACCCATGCGCACCACCAGATCGGTGTCGCGCAGCAGCTCACGCAGGCGCTCGGCCACGGCGCGCAGCAGGGCGTCGCCGGTGGCGTGGCCCAGGGTGTCATTGACCTGCTTGAACCGGTCCAGATCCAGGTAAAGCAGGGCGCCGGCGGTGCCGCCTGGGGTGGTGATCGGCTTTTGGAGCAGGCTGCGGTTAGGCAGGCCGGTCAAGGGATCGTGCAGCGCCAGGTAGGCCACCTCCGCCTGGGCCCGCTTGCGGTCATCCACGTCTTCGAGCACGCCCAGCCATTCGGCAATGCGCTGCTGCGCATCCAATATCGCGGCGCCTCGGGCGCGCATCCAGCGCCAGCTGCCATCCTGGGTACGCAGGCGCAGCTCCACATCCAAGGTATGGCTTTGGTCCGTCAAAAGTTGCCGAGCCTGGTCTTGCAACTGTGCGGCATCTTCCGGATGCACATGGCGCAGCCAGCCCAGCTGCAGCGCTTGCGCATCGGGTGTGCCGCCCAGCGCCTCCCAGCCCACGATGGCCAGTGCACGGCCTCTGGCATCCAGGCTCCACTGCACCGATGCCCCGGCATGTGCCAGGGTGCGGGCGCGCTGCTCGCTGGCGGCCAGCGCGGCCAAGGTCAACTCCAGTTGCGCGCGCGACTGTGCCAGGCTGTGGCGCAATATCTCAAACTCCCGCACCCGCACAACCGGGCCGTCGTCACTGCCGCTGGCGTAGGACGCACCCGTGCGTGCGTTGATCGTCAGTTGCCGAATAGGCCGCAGCAACTGGCGCGAGACCCAGGCGCATAGCAGGCCGGCAATCGCCAGTGCAAACAGGCTGGCGAGCACGATGTCGATGACCGGTCTTTGCCAGCGGGCGTTGAAGGCTTCCAGCGGCTCGCCAGCTACCACCACCCAGCCGGGTGTTTTGGGCAGTTGGTAGAAGCTGAAAATCACCTGGCCGCCATCATCGGCGCGCTGGGCTTCGAAGCTGCCCCGATGCGCCCCCACGGCCTTGAGCCGCTCCCAATCGGGGACGGTGGTGCCAATAAAACGCTCTGCCTGCGTAGAGCGGGCCAGAATCTGGCCCTGTCCATCGGTGATGGCGATCAACACGCCATCGCTGGTCTGGCTCGGTGCGGTGCTCACCACCGCCGCAGGCGGACTGGTCAGTACCAGCAGCTGCTGCGATGCCGCGGGCATACGCACAGCCATTGCGATGACAGGTGTGCGGTTCTGAAAAAACAGCTGAGAAAAACTGGGGCCACTATTTTGCAGTGCCCGTGTGGCCCATTCCTGGGGGATGGCCAGCGAGGCAGGCGCATGGGAGGAGGCCATATCGGGCTTCGCGTTGCCCGGGGTGATGAGCATCAAACTGCTGCCCTCGCCCATACCTGTCAGGTGCAGCCATCTGTCCAGTGCCTGGGGGCTGGAGAGATTGCCATCGGCGCCCAGGGCCTGCAGCATTTTTGCTCTGCTGAGCAGGTCCGCCTCTGCCGCCTGGCCCAGGTTGCTGGTGATGTCGAGCATGCGGTTGAGGCTGCTGTCGCGGTAGGACTGTGCCACATGCTGCACTGTGTAAATGCCGGCAGCCAGAATCGGCAGCGCTGCGGCGAGCATCAGCAGCACCAGGTAGGTACTCAGGCTGCGCCCGCCCGCAACCATGCCGTCCATGGCATGGCCATTGGACGGCATGGCAGCAGCGGTCAAAAGGGTCAGGGGGCGTCGTGAAGGCATGGGCTGGAGCGGGGCCTGTCCGCTGGCGCAGAGCGAGATGCGCGGGGACATGGGCAGCCTGGGCTGAATGGGGCCGGTAGGATTATCCGACGCATGCAGCGCCTTTTCTAGGGCATGAAGCCGCTCTGACAATTGTTATACGAGTGGGTGCAGCAGCTCTCCTGCCGCAGGGAGGGAGCCTGCTGGACGCATGTCGGTTATGCGCAACAGCTCAGGCCCAGTTGGAGGCCAGCATGGCCAGACCTGCCAAGGTCAGCAGGCCCAGCACGACGCGCTTGAAGGCCACATCGCTGATGCGCTCGTAGAGCCGCGCACCCCACAGCGAGGGCAGCACCATGGCCGGCAAGGCGACTGCCAGCTGCGGCAGCATGCGCTGGCTGACAAGGCCGGTGGCCACATAGCTGGCAAAGGTGACGGCCAGCATCGTAAGGTTGAAATTCTGGATCACCTGGCGCTGGGTATCGCGCGCCATGCCGGTGATCTGGCACCACAAGGTCGGCACCACCCCCGAGAAACCACCCAGCGCAGCCATCGCGCCACCGGCCAGCCCGGCCAGGCCATTGGCCAGCGAGCGCCCGGGGCCCTGGCCGAGCGGGCCCGATGCGATGCGGCCTAGCCGGTGAGAGAAGGCCATCAGCGGGCAAAAGATGACCAGCAGCGCGCCCAGCACGGTCTTGAACAGCTGGGCATCGAGCATGGGCAGCAGCCGCAGGCCCAACGGCAGGCCGCACAGCCCACCCAGCAAGAAGGGCCAGAGCATGTGCCAGTCAAAACCGCGCCGCACCTTGAGCGCCTGGATGATCTGCCCGCACAAACCCCCAAACACCGCTAGCACCGCCGCGAGCGAGGGCTCCAGGGTCCAGGCCCAGAGGGCCATGGCGGTCATGCTGTAGCCAAAGCCCGAGAGGCCCTGCACAAAGCCGGCGAGGGACGCGCCAATGACGATGATGAGAAGGGTGTCCATGCCGAGAAGTCTCCGGGCTCGGGTGCAGTACCGGGCTGATTTTTGCTGATAGTTGCCAAGGCGTAAAAAAGCGACCCGGTGGGGTCGCTTCGGAAGAAGCCCGAAGGCTATCTTAAGACTTAAGCCGAAGTGCCGTAGCTTTCCAGCGGCACGCAGCTGCAAAACAGGTTGCGGTCGCCATAGACGTTGTCGACACGGCCTACGGGGCTCCAGTACTTGGCGCGGCGCAGCGCAGGCACAGGGTAGGCGGCCGCCTCGCGGCTGTAGCCATGGCTCCACTCGCTGGCCAGCAGGGTTTCGGCGGTGTGGGGCGCGTTCTTGAGCAGGTTGTCATCCTGCGCGGCACGTCCCGCTTCGATCTCGGCGATCTCGCCACGGATGGCGATCATCGCGTCGATGAAGCGGTCCAGCTCATACAGGCTCTCGCTCTCGGTGGGCTCCACCATCAAGGTGTTGGGCACCGGGAACGACAAGGTTGGCGCATGGAAGCCGTAGTCGATCAGGCGCTTGGCCACGTCCTCGGCCATCACGCCGCAGCTGTCCTTGAAGTGGCGCAGATCCAGAATGCACTCGTGGGCCACATGGCCGTGCTCACCGGCGTACAAGGTCGGGAAGTACGCTTCCAGGCGCTTGCTGATGTAGTTGGCATTCAGGATCGCGGTCTCGGTGGCGCGCTTGAGGCCGGGCTCGCCCATCATGCGGATGTACATCCAGCTGATCGGCAGCACGGCGGCATTGCCCAGCGGTGCGGCGCTGACGGCGCCCACTTTGCCAGGCACCCCTGCCGTGGCATGGCCTGGCAGGAAGGGCACCAGGTCTTCGACCACGCAGACGGGGCCAACACCAGGGCCGCCGCCGCCGTGGGGAATGCAGAAGGTCTTGTGCAGGTTCAGGTGGCTGACATCGCCGCCGAACTCGCCCGGTGCGGCCAGGCCGACCTGGGCGTTCATGTTGGCGCCGTCCACATAGACGCGGCCGCCATGGCTGTGTACCAGCTGGCACAGCTCCTTCACCTGGGTCTCGAACACGCCGTGCGTGCTGGGGTAGGTGATCATGATGCAGGCCAGGTTGGCGCTGTGCTTTTCGCAGGCCAGCTGCAGGTCGGCCATGTCCACGTTGCCGTTCTCATCGCACTTGGTGACGACCACCTGCAGGCCCACCATCTGCGCGCTGGCCGGGTTGGTGCCGTGGGCGCTGCTGGGGATCAGGCAGATATTGCGGTGCGACTCGCCCTTGGAGGCGTGGTAGGCCTTGATGGCCAGCAGGCCGGCGTATTCGCCTTGCGAGCCGGCATTGGGCTGCAGGCTGATGCCGGCGTAGCCGGTGGCCTGGCACAGCCATTTGCGCAGCTGGGCATCGAGCAGCGCATAGCCTTGCAGCTGGTCGGCCGGGGCGAAGGGGTGCATGTTGGCAAACTCGGGCCAGGTGATGGGGATCATCTCGCTGGTCGCGTTGAGCTTCATCGTGCAGCTGCCCAGCGGGATCATGCTGCGGTCCAGCGCCAGGTCCTTGTCCGACAGGCTGCGGATGTAGCGCAGCATCGCGGTTTCGGAATGGTGGGTGTTGAACACCGGGTGGGTCAGGTAGGCGCTGCTGCGCAGCAGGCCTTCGGGGATCAGCGAGGTGCTGCCTTCGTCCATCGCCTCGATATTGGGTAGTGCCTGACCGGGCTGGGCGAAGATGCGCCACAGCAGTTCCACATCGGCGCGGCTGGAGGTTTCGTCCAGGCTGATGCAGAGGTAGTCGTTCCAGGCCTTGCGCAGGTTGACGCCCTGGGCCAGCGCACGGGCCAGAATGGCATCGGTGGCGCCCTGGGTGTGCAGCGACAGGGTGTCGAAAGCGCTGTCATGGTGGCGGGCGCTAAAGCCCAGCTGCGCCAGGCCACGGCTCAGGATAGCGGTAAGGCGTGCCACGCGCTGGGCAATGCGCTTGAGGCCGGCCGGGCCGTGGTAGACCGCGTACATGCTGGCGATCACGGCCGGCAGCACCTGGGCGGTACAGATATTGGAGGTGGCTTTTTCGCGGCGGATGTGCTGCTCGCGCGTCTGCAGCGCCAGGCGGTAGGCCGGGTTGCCATGCACATCGACGCTGACCCCCACCAGGCGGCCGGGCAAGGAGCGCTTGTAGTCATCGCGGCAGGCCATGAAGGCAGCGTGCGGGCCGCCGGCACCCATGGGCATGCCAAAGCGCTGGCTGTTGCCCACGACGATGTCGGCACCCCATTCGCCGGGAGGCGTGATCAAGGTCAGCGCCAGCAGATCGGTGGCCACAATCGCGGCAGCCTGCTTGGCGTGGATAGCGTCGACATCGGCCTTCCAGTCCACGATCCAGCCGCTGGAAGCGGGGTACTGGATGACGGCGGCAAACAGCTCGCCGGCCAGCGCTGCATCCCATTCGTCCTTGCTGTTGGCCACCAGCACCTCCAGGCCCAGTGGCGCGGCACGGGTCTGGATGACTTCAATGGTCTGGGGATGCAGATCGCCTGCCAGCACAATGCGGTTGCTCTTGGACTTGACCGACCGCTTGGCCAGGGTCATGGCCTCGGCAGCGGCGGTGGCTTCGTCCAGCATCGAGGCGTTGGCGATGGGCATGCCGGTCAGGTCGCAGACCATGGTCTGGAAGTTGACCAGCGCTTCCATGCGGCCTTGCGAGATTTCGGCCTGGTAAGGCGTGTAGGCGGTGTACCAGGCGGGGTTCTCGAGGATGTTGCGCAGAATCACGCCGGGCGTGAGGGTGCCGTAGTAGCCCTGGCCGATAAAGCTCTTGAGCACCTGGTTCTTGCTGGCCAGGGCCTTGAGCTCGGCCAGCGCAGCCGCCTCGGTCACCGGCTCGGGCAGATCCATGGGCTTGCTGCGCACGATGGAGGCAGGCAGCACCTTGTCGATGAGCGCGTCGAGCGAGGGCAGGCCCAGGGCCGCCAACATGCTGGCTTCGTCAGCACTGTCCGGGCCAATGTGGCGGGCGATGAATTCACTGGCATTTTCCAGCGCGGCAAGGGGCTCTTTGGAGGGCATCAGCATGGTCCGACTCGGTGTAAATGGATGGGTTACGGCTGGCGCGGTATCAAAGAGCGCTGGCAGCGAGGAAAAGGAAAAAAGGGGAGGAGGCCGGGGCCTCCTGGGCTTAAAGATCCTGCTGGCGGCCTGCATGATAAGCAGCAGGCCAGCAGCAGGGCCGGGCCATCAGGCGTTGGCGGCGAAGTCGTTGTAGGCGGTCTCGTCCAGCAGCGCGTCGAGCTGGGCCACATCGCTGAGCTTGACCTTGAAGAACCAGCCGGTGTTGAGCGGGTCGGAGTTGGCGAGCGACGGGTCGTTGCGCAGTGCTTCGTTGACTTCGACGATCTCGCCTGTCACAGGCATGAAGACGTCAGCGGCGGCCTTGACGGACTCCACTACACCGGCGACATCGCCCTGGTTGAAGGAGGCGCCGACTTCAGGCAGATCGACAAACACCACATCGCCCAGCGCGTCTTGCGCATGGACGGTGATGCCGACGATGGCGGCATTGGTGTCGGCGCTGTTGATCCATTCGTGGTCGCGGGAGAACTTGATCGTCATAGGAATACTCCAGTTTTGTAGGCTTGAATTGTGCTCATGCGGGTGCGGACCGCCGCACCCAGCAGCTACTTTAGCCGCGGAAATAGCGCGGAGGGACAAAAGGCATGGCCACCACCTCGACGGGAACCGCTTTGCCGCGCACCATCGCATGCAGCTGTGTGCCGATGGCTGCCAAAGCGGGCTCTACGTAGGCCATCGCAATCGGCTTGTCGATGGTCGGGGCCAGCAGGCCGCTGGTGGTCACGCCGACGACCCGGCCATCGAGGTTGCGGATCTCGACCTGCTCGCGCACCGGAATGCGCTCTTGCGCCACCAGGCCAACGCGCTTGCGGGTCAGGCTGGCGGGGGTGTCGATCTGCGCGAGCACCTTGTCAGCACCGGGGAAGCCGCCTGTGCGCGCGCCGCCAGTGCGGCGCACCTTCTGGATGGCCCAGTTCAGGCCGGCTTCGGGTGGGGTGGTGGTGGCATCGAGGTCGCTGCCGTAGAGGCACAGACCCGCTTCCAGGCGCAGCGAGTTGCGCGCGCCCAGGCCAATGGGCTGCACTTCGGGCTGGGCCAGCAGCTTGCGGGCCAGCGCCTCGGCCTCGTGGCCGGCCACCGAAATCTCGAAACCGTCTTCGCCGGTATAGCCGCTGCGGGTGATGAAGCAGGCGATGCCGTCAACATCAAAATCGCCACCGGTCATGAACACCAGCTTGTCGACACCGGGCGCCAGGCGGGCCAGCGCGGTGGCGGCCTGGGGGCCTTGCAAGGCCAGCAGGCCCTGGTCGGGCAGCGGCAGCACCTGGCAGCGTTGGCCGATGCGTTCGCGGATCAGTGCAATGTCTGCGACCTTGCAGGCGCCGTTGACGATGACGAACAGCTCCTGCTCCGAGACGCGGAAGAACATCAGGTCATCGACGATGCCGCCCTCGTCATTGAGCAGCAGGCCGTAGCGCTGCTTGCCAATGGCCAGGTCGACCACATCGACGGGCACCAGGGTTTCAAAGGCGGCTGCGGCGTCGGGGCCGATCAGGCGCAGCTGGCCCATGTGGGAGACATCAAACAAGCCCGCCGCAGTGCGGGTGTGCTTGTGTTCGGCGATCAGGCCTTGCGGGTACTGCACGGGCATGGAATAGCCGGCAAAGGGCACCATGCGGGCGCCGAGCTCGATGTGCAGGGCGTTCAAAGGGGTGGACAGCAGGGCGGATGCGTTGGCGGACATGGACTCTCCAGGGCAAATATCAAGGCATGCAGCCGTTGCCGGTTGCACGCTGTTTGCCCTGCTGTCCGCTTTACCTGAGAGATTCACCCGCCGCTTTGAGGCCTGGGGGCTTGCTCCTTCGGTGGATGGCGTCCAGGCGCCACCTCTCTCCAGCTGGGAACGCCGGCAGGCCTAAGCTGCGCGGCGGGGCCAGTCCTTTTGCCTGAGCGTTCAGCAGCTGCATCTGCAGTAGCCTGCGCCTTCGGCGGCCGCGCTGCGCGTTGGGGTACAACGGGGGCGACTCTCTCCTGACTGCGGCGATTTTAGCGGCAACTGGCCGCTTGCGCCCGCAAAAGGGTCGGCCAACACGCAAAAAAGCCACCGGCGGGCGGTGGCTCAGCGATGCAGGGGGGGCCGGATCAGCGGTAGACCAGGTCGCGCAAGGCCAGCGATATGCCCGGGACATAGGTGATCACCATCAGGCACAGCAGGATCACCCCGACAAAGGGCAGCAGGTGTTTGATGATCTGGTCGAGCGATATACGGGCCACCGTGCAGGCGGCAAACAGGTTGACGCCAAACGGCGGCGTGATCATGCCCAGCGCCAGGTTCACCACCATGATCAGGCCGAAATGCACCGGGTCGATGCCAAAGTGCATGGCCACCGGCGCCAGGATCGGGGCCAGCACGATGATGGCCGCGCTGGTCTCGATGAACATGCCGATGATGAACAGTGCGGCATTGACGCCCAGCAGGAACATGGCTGGGCTCTGCAGCACCTGTTCCAGCCAGTGGCCGATGGCATCGGGCACCCCGGCACGGGTGATGAGGAACGCGAACAGACCCGCATTGGCAATGATGAACATGATGATCGACGAGGAGATCGCCGATTTGCGGAGAATCGCATACAGGTCCCGGATCCTGATCTCGCGGTAGATCAGCATGCCCACGATCAGTGCATAGAACACGGCCACGGCCGAGGCCTCGGTGGGGGTGAAGACCCCGCCATAGATGCCGCCCAGGATGATCACCGGCATCAACAGCGCCCAACCCGCCTGCAGCGCGGCCTTGCCAAAGCCCAGCCGGCCTTCGCCATCGTTCTTGCCCCAGCCCTTGTACTTGCAATAGGCCCAGACAAAGACCATCAGTGCCGCACTGATCAGCAGCCCGGGGCCAAAGCCGGCAATGAACAGCTCACCAATCGACACCTCGGCACTGACGCCATAGAGAATCATCGGAATCGAAGGCGGGATGATGACCCCCAACTCGGCGCTGGTCGCTTGCAGCGCGGCCGCATAGCTCTTGGGGTAGCCGTGCTTGATGAGAGCAGGGATCAGGATGGCGCCAATCGCAAAGGTGGTGGCGACCGAGGAGCCCGAGACCGCTGCAAAGATCATGCAGGTGAGCACGCAGGTCATCGGCAGCCCGCCCTGGACGCCGCCCACAATGCTCTTGGCAAACTCGACCAGGCGGCGCGAGATGCCACCGGTCTCCATCAGGTTGCCGGCCAGAATGAAAAACGGAATCGCGGCGAGCGGAAATTTATTGATCGCGCCAAACATCTCCTTGACGGAGATGAGCATATTGGCATTGCTGGCCTGGATGCCCAGGACCGACGCCAGGCCGATGGAAACGGCGACAGAGACGGTGAGCGCAAAGCACAGCACCATCGTGGAAAGCATCACGGCGGTCATTGTGCGTTCTCCAGTTCGGTGTTTTGGGGTTCGAGCAGGTTGCCGATGACGCCAAACACGGCAAACAGCGCGCCCACAGGCACGGCCAGGTAGGCCCAGAACATGGACAGCGATTCCAGCCCGGCCATGGTCTGCACGCCGCCACGGCGGGCATAGTCCCAGCCCCACCAGATCAGCACGGCCAGCAGCACCAGGGTGGCGATGCAGACCAAGCCGCTGAGCAGGCGGCGCAGTGCTGGCGGAGCCCATCGCTTCAAGACATCGACGCTGACCATTGCGCCTTGGCGGAAGGCCATCGGAATCGCGAGAAACACCATCCAGATCAGGCTGAAGCGGATCAGCACTTCGGTCCATTCGGCGGGCTCTTCGAGCACAAAGCGGGTGATGATCTGGAACATGCCCAGCGTGGATGCGATGGCCAGCATCAGGCAGGCGCCGGCCATGGCGATGCCCGATGTCCAGCGCTCGAAAGCAAGAAATGCGTTTTTCATGGTGACCGGGGTGGGCAGGCGCATGCAATGCCGCCTGGCGCCACCGTCCTTGCGCGGGTTGACACAGCAACTGCTGGCGCCGGTTGGGGCGTCAGCAGTGAGGCGGGAGGCGAGGGGAGGGCTGCGATGGAAAGCTGCGGGCAGCTTTCCGGACGCAGCGCTTATTGGAAGTTGCGGATGCGGTCGAGGTTGGCCTTGCCGAACTGCTTCTCGAAGTCGGCATTGGTCTTCGTCAAGGTCGCGACAAACTTGGCCTTGTCGACGTTCTCGACCACCTGCATGCCCTTGGCGCGCAGCTCGGCCACGCCGTTGGTGTCGTCCTGGTCCACACGGGCGCGGTTGGCCTTGGTGGCGGCCTGGGCGGCTTGCACAAATGCGGTCTTGTCGTCGGCGCTGAGCTTGTCGTAGGCGGCCTTGTTCATCACCAGAATGCAGGGCGAGTACACGTGACCGGTCAGGCTCAGGTGTTTTTGCACCTGGTCAAACTTGGCCGAGGTGATGACCGGCAATGGGTTTTCCTGGCCATCGACCGTGCCCTGCTGCAGTGCGGTGAACACCTCGGGGAAGGCCATCGGGGTGGTGATGATGCCCAGCGCCTTGTAGGCCTGGATGTGCACGGGGTTCTCCATCGTGCGCATCTTCAGGCCCTTGGTGTCGTCTGGGCTGTTGATCGCGCGCTTGGAGTTGGTCATGTGGCGAAAGCCGTTCTCTGCCCAGGCCAGTGCCTTGAAGCCCTTGCTGTCGAACTTGGCCAGCAGCTCATTGCCAATGGGGCCATCGAGCACCGCGCGGGCATGCGCCTTGTCGCGGAACAGAAAGGGCACATCGAGGATCTTGGTCTCGGGCACAAAGTTGGGCACCGGGCCGCTGGAGCTGAAGGCCAGCTCCTGCGTGCCCAATTGCACCGCTTCGATCGATTCGCGCTCGCCGCCCAGCGCGCCGTTGTAGAAAGTCTGGATCTTGTAGCGGCCGCCGGTGCGCTGCTCCACTTCTTTGGCAAAGGTGTCAATGGCCACGCCCTGGTGCGAATTCTGGGCGACCGAGATGCTGATGCGCATCGTTGTCTGCGCCAATGCGGGCCCTGCGGCCATCAGGCCCATCGCAAGCCCAATCCCCCAGGCCAATGTCTTCATCTGCATGACGTGTCTCCCCGGCTGTGCCGAATGGTTTTATAAGCGCCTGCGGAAGCCCGCCTGCGTTTCGCATTGTGGGCAAGGTCTCTCCATTCGCTATTGGGGTTTTTATGATGTCATTTAGCTGATTTATCGCTCAAGCAGAGTGCTTTCGATTTAAATGGTTGATAAATAAATATAAAGTCTATATAGATGCAGTGGCAACGACTGCTGCTTTTGTCACGGTGACGACAGCAGCAGGGCTGTTGGCCGGTCAGCCGCCAATGGCCCGCAGGCGCTCGACGGTGCCCACATCCACCCAGGTACCGTCATAGCGGCTGGCGCTGCAGCGGCCTGCCTGCATCGCTGCGCGCAACTGCTGCACCAGCGGCATCTTGGTACCTTGCGGGTTGCCCGCCGGAATGTCGCAGTAGGGCGCGCGGAACAAGGTTTTTTTCAGCAGCGCGACCGAGCAGTAGGTCAGGCGCGGGCGCGGGTCGTCCGCAGCGGGGTTCTCGGCCCGGCCTTCGACTGTCAGCACAAAGTCGCCCTTGGGGTGGTGGGGGGCATTGGGCACCAGCCAGAGATGGGCCAGGTCATTGCTCTGCGCAAAGCGCTGGCGCAGGGCTTCATCAAACGGAAAGCCGGGGATGAAGACATCGCCCGAGACCAGCCAGAAGGCATCGTCGAGCGCCGGCAGTGCGCGGCTGATGCCGCCGCTGGTCTCGATACCACCGCCAAAATCCAGGTCCTCGCGGGAATAGGCAATTTGCAGCTGCTCGCTGCCCAGCTGAGCCATGGCCGGCGCTGCGGGCCAGGTATCGGCCACCTGCTGGCCCAGCCAGCCGGTGTTGATGACCAGGCGCTGCACGCCGGCGCGGGCGAGCTGCTCCATGCTGTACTGCATCAGCGGCTTGCCTTGCACGGGGAGCAGGGGCTTGGGCGTGTGGTCGGTCAGCGGGCGCATGCGCTCGCCCCGGCCGGCGGCCAGCACCATGGCCTGGGCGCGAAAATGGGGAGGAAATGACATCGGTGGTGAAAGCAATCGGGTTGAGCGTTTGTGTGCTCAGCCCTTCCAGGTGAAGGGAAACTTCAGCTGCTTGAAAAAGCCGTTGGGCACATAGTCGCCCAGCACACCGTAATCGGTAGGCCAGACTTTATCGCTCTTGACGGCGGTGCCGAACAGGTAATCCAAAAAGGCGAAATGGGCGGCGTAATTCTTGTCCAGCGCCTCGGCATCCTGGCTATGGTGCCAGTGGTGGAAGTTGGGCGTGACGATGATATAGCGCAGCGGGCCCAGCCGCACGCTGACATTGGCGTGGTTGAACACCGCCTGGAAGCCGACGATGATGATGTAGGCATCGATCACCTCCTTGCTGAAGCCCAGCACATAGATGGGGGCCAGCACCAGGGTGCGGGTGATCAGCAGCTCCAGAATGTGCTGGCGCGAGCCTGCCAGCCAGTCCATGCTTTTGACGCTGTGGTGTACCGCGTGGATACGCCAGAGCAAGGGCACTTCATGGTAGGCGCGGTGCGTCCAGTACTGCACCAGATCGGCCACCAGGATGATGAGGAACAGCGCGACCCAGAAGTTCAGGTTGGCCACCCAGCCCCGGATGCCGTCATGGGCGGCCCAGCCAAAGAACTGGTGCACCATCAGGTTGGTGGCCAGCAGCACAAAGCCCACCACCATGTGGTTGACCAGGAAGTGGTGGAAATCGGTTTGCCACTCGGGCCGGAAGACGGGCTGGTCCTTGCGCAGCGCAAACAGCTTTTCGATGAAGATGAAGATCAGCGCACTGCCCAGCAGATCCAGAATGAACCAGTCCAGGCCGATGTAGGGTGTATTGGTGGCAAAGCTGCCGACCGGCACCTTGTGGCCGCCCAGCAGCGCTGACAGCACCACCAGGCCAAATGCAGAGGCGGCCAGCCAGCGGACGCGGCCCAGCACGATCAGCGCCACCGACAGGCCTCCGGCGATCACCATGCTCCAGAACAGCAGCTGGCGCATCATGTCGACGTTGTAGCTGCGGCGCAGCTCCGGCGTGGTGAGGTACTGCGGGAAGTGAAAGGCCAGCACGCCCAAAAAGCACAGGGCTGCCAGGATCAGCGCAATGACGCCGGCCACCATGCCCTGGCCCGCGCGCAAGGCGCCATGGCTTTCAGACAGTTCGTTGAGTCGCTTAAACATAGCTGTTTATCGACCGGTCTTTTGCGCTGATCTCCAAACTCTTCAACGCATAGAGGGCGGCCTGTTGTTGTTCCAGGGCGCCACTATGCCACGGAGCGAGCGCAGTCCACACAGGGAAACAGATGCGCAAATGCAATAGTTTTGTTACATAACCAGCCCTGCCTGAGCGCCGCAATGCAACAGCCCCCATGGCAGCGGTAACCGCCTGGGGGCTGGTGGAGAGAGGGGCTGCCGGTAAGCAGGCTCTGCCAGAAAGAGGCTTCGGTAAAAGTGTTTCGATGCAGAAAGTATGCAGGTTTGGCTGGCAAAAAATATTTTGTTTTTCTGAGTTCATCGCATTAATATAGAAAAATATTCTAAATTTAAGACCGGTGCAGAAAATCATGCTTCTCGATACGTTGGACCGCAAAATACTCCGCCAGCTGCAGCACAACAGCCGGGCCAGCCTGCAGGAGATTGGCCAGGCGGTGGGCTTGAGCGCCTCGCCCTGCTGGGGCCGCATCAAGAAGATGGAAGAGGCAGGCGTGATCCAGGGCTATTCGGTGCGGCTGTCGCCGCAGGCGCTGGGTCTGGGCGATACGGTGTTGGTGATGGTCACCCTCGACAGCCACAGTGACAACACCTTGGAGAAGTTTGGTGAGTTGCTGGCCACCATCCCCGAGGTGGTGGAGGCGCACCTGGTCTCCGGCGAGTACGACTACCTGCTGCGCGTGGTCGTCAAAGACACCCGCGACTATGAGCGCTTGCTGCGTGAGAAGCTCTACAAGATCAAGGGTATACGGCACAGCCAGTCGAGCTTTGTGCTGCGCACCCTCAAGCATGCGGATTTACCGCTGGGTGTGTAGCTGGCCTTGACTCTGGCATGCCGTACGCGCATAAAAAAGCCAACTTCGAGGAGTCGGCTTTGAGCTGAGTGGGCTTCCCCCGGTTTTCCGGACACATCGAATGACATGATGCGTTTAGGAGGCGAATATGCCA
>NZ_JAJNCT010000047.1 GCF_021026195.1 Comamonas koreensis | reverse complement strand
CCAAGCGCGGTGCGGCAGTGGATGACGGCGACTTGCGAGAAAGTATCCGCATCAGCACGCGCAATCAGAAGGGCGTGGTGACCGCCAGTGTGAAAACCGACGACTTTAAAGCCCACTGGATTGAGTTTGGCACGGCTGCGCACTGGATCAGTGTGGCCGCCAAGGATACGCCCACACGCAAGACGCGCAGAGGCGAGGAAAAGGTGGGGCTTAAAACGCTGAACAAGATGATGGCCAAGGGGTCTCTGCAGATTGGCGGCCAATTCGTTGGAGAGTCCGTCTTTCACCCTGGCACCAGGGCTCGACCATTCATGCGCCCAGCACTGGACAACAAAGGCCAAGAGGCAATCGTGGCAGCTGGCAACTACATGAAAGCCCGCCTAGCGACCAAGCACGGCTTGAACACCTCTGGCGTAACTGTGGAGGCTGACGAATGAGCGCGCCCAATGCATTCCGGATCGTGATGGCGCTGTTGAAGGCCGATCCTGCCTTGGTGGCAATGGTGCCGGTGGCGCGTATGCACCAGGGGTTCATTCCCCAAGCCTCCGCCCTTCCTGCGCTGGCCTTGCGCAACATCAGCGACAACGACCGTCAGACCATCAGCGGCGATGAGGCCAAGGTGATGGAGACAGGCCGTATCGAGGTGACTGTGGCCGCCAAGGACTACGCCACCAAGGAGCGCTTGATAGGGGCAGTGCGCAAGGCCTGCGAGAACAAGCGCGGCCTGATCAACGGCATCACGGTAAACAACGTGCGCAACGCCGGGTTGGGCCCGGATCTCGATAACGAGGAGGCGTCCATATTCGGGCGCTCCATTGATTTGATGGTCACCTCAAAACGTGACCGATAGATGGCCGGCAACGGCTTAACCCAAGGGCCCACTTCGGTGGGCCTTTTCTTTTGCAGAAAGGAAACTCCATGTCCGGAGTAGAAACCGTTGCTGGTACGAAGATCAGCATTTCCGCCAATCCGCCTGCCACGTTTGATGCTGCAGGCTATGCGGCAGTTGCCGCCTGGGCACGGATCGGCGAGATCACCGATGGGGGCAGCCACGGCCGCACCTATGCGGTGGTGACCCACCAGCCCATCGACAACCGTGGCACGCAGAAATTCAAGGGCTCCTTCAATGAAGGCCAGAAAACGCTGCAGCTGGCCATCGACAACAAGGACCCTGGCCAGATCGTGCTGACCGAGGCTCTGAACGAAGACGAGGATTACTCGTTCAAGGTCGAGTACCAAGGCGGCGACATCGACTACTTCCAAGCCAAGGTCATTTCGTTTGAAAAGGCCACTGCTGGCGTGGACTCGATGCGCTCGGCCACGGTCCAGTTGGAGCTGACCACCAGCAAGTCTGGTGTCGGCATTGTGGAAGTGCCGGCCCCCTGATCCCATCCCTGTAACCCATTGGCCGCAAGGCCACCCCCGCACCGACGCAGCCGCTTCGCTCCATATAGCGGGGCGGGCGGCTGCGCACGGGCCTATTTGTCTCTCCGCTATAAGGAAATTACATGTCTCTGAATATCAAGTCCAAAGCCGTCGCTGAAACCTCGTTCCTGCATCTGAAGGATGCCCAGGACAATCTGATGTACACCGAGGGTGACAAAAAGAGCGACAAGAAGCCGGTGGGCGTGAACGTCTATGGCCCTGGCTCCCGTGAGTACCAGGCTGCCCAAACGAAGATCTCCAACCGTGCAGTGTCTCGCCTGCGCAAAAACGGCAAGTTCGAGCAGACCTCCGACGAAAAGCAGAAAGAGCAGGCACAGTACCTGGCCGAGATCACCCACAGCTTTGTCGAGCTGGACTATGACGGCCTGACTGGCCGTGAACTGGCCTTGGCCGTATACGGTGATCGCACCATTGGCTTTATCGCCGATCAGGTGGCCGAGCACGTCAAGGACTGGTCAAATTTTACGCAGGGCTCGCCGACGAGCTAATCCTCTACATCCGCCAGCTTGCGTGGTGGAATGCATCGCAGAAGAGGACGGACAAGGTTGGCCGGTCCGAGCGGGAGGTAAAGCTCCCGTCTCGGGCAGCGCAAGCCCTGGAGAAGGATGCCGAGATCTACTATCCGCCCTTGGCGCCCGAGCTGGGCTATCTGGTGGAGTATCTGCAAAGGCTTGATTTCATCGAGCCTGGGGCGGCTGGGCCGGTGCGGCTGAGCTTCACCGAGATCAGGTCTTGGGCGCTGCTCTCGGGTGTGCAGCTCAAACCCTGGGAGGTGGACTTGCTGCGGAAAATGTCCACCGAGTTTGTCTCGGAGGTAAATGCTGCTGAAAATCCGCAGCGGCCGGCGCCCTGGATGCCTGTCGATGCTCTGCAGGAAAAGCAGGCTATCGAACGCCGAATCAAGGATGTGCTGCGCGGCGGGTAGCGTTTGGTAGCATGTCCCTTTTCATTCGTGGAGGGGATATGCGACTGATTGCAATTTTACTTGCCGCATCTGCAGTTTTGATGGGGTGCGAACCGCCACCAACACTTGAAGACATACAGCGCAAAGTTTTAGCAGACAGCATCGACCAATACAACATTGTTGCAAATGGTGGCTCAGCCATGGACCGGTGCGTCCGGGCTGGACTTGTCTCCGCTGCTGCTGTTCAAGCGAAGGATTCTGCGCAACATGAGCGCTGGAGACAGGTAGAAAAAGATGATTGTGCGGCTGCGGGTGTGCCCAAAAACTAGGGGTCTTCGCGCTTAGATAATCGAGATTTTTGAGGCT
>NZ_JAJNCT010000046.1 GCF_021026195.1 Comamonas koreensis | reverse complement strand
CCAAGGCCAAGTACCGCGCCCTGGTCGAAAAGGCGATTGCAGACAAAGACGAGGTGATGCTTGCCAAGTTGCTGCAATTCGCAGACGACTTTGCCGCCGGCGCAGATGCTGCAAGCGCGAGCCTGCAGCAAGCGCGGGACGAGTTGACAGCGCGCATGCAGGAGCTGATTGAGATCCGCGAGGAAACCCTCTCGACGCTCGGCCTTTCGGTCGATGGCCTGGTTGATGGCTTCATTAACGAGATCAACGAGGGGCGTGGCGCACAGGCTGGCGAGTGGCTGGCAGACAGCATCGCATCCGGCTTTGAGCAGGCCATCTACCGCCAGGCGGTGACCACCATCCTCAACTCGATCATTGACGGCGTTATCACTCCGGTGGTTACCGCAGCGATGGCGGGCTCTTCGGTATCGGGTCTGGTGAGTGGCGCGGCGATTGAAACGATGGTGGCGAACGCTAAGGCCGCAGCAGTGGCACTCAAGACGCTGCTCAATGACCCTGCGTTCAAGGCCATGCTGGACGAGACCATTGACTTTGTGCGCGACCTGGGCAATGACATTGGATCGGTGATCCCTCCCATGTCTACCTACAGCCCCGCCATCAAGGATGTGGCCAAGGGCTACGACTCTGCAACGAAAGCGGCAGAGGATGCAGCGGCCGCAGCCAAGAAGCTGGCGGATCAGTGGCGCAAAACCATTGATTCCATGCTGAACGAGATGGAGCGTTTGCGTAGCGAGCTGCTGGGCGTGACCGATGACCAAGGGGCCGCGTACTACGAGGCCTTGTTTGCCATCAAGACCGCCCAGGCCCGGGCCGGGGATCAGGATGCAGCCGACGAGCTGCCAGAGATCATCCGCAACCTGGAAAACATCGCCAAGGCAAATGCGTCGTCGCAAGCCGATGTATTGCTAAAGCAGGCTGAGTGGCTGGCTTCGCTGACCGATACCCGTAACTACCTTGCAGGCAAGTATGGGGTTGACATTGGTAACCAGCAGATCGCAGAGGCGGCTTCGGCTGCAGCAGGCCGGGTAATTCAAACGACGGGTAGTGCGGCGTTCTCCGGCGCGCTGCAGTCGTCGAGCGATAACCCGGTTTTGGTATCCGAGGTGCGTGCTCTGCGCGTCGCTCTGGAGAACCATGACAACAATCGCAAGTCTGAAGCTGCTGCTTCTGTCCCTGCCGTGCAGCGCATGAACAAGGTGCTGACGAGGTGGGATGCAGAGGGCATGCCCCAACCCAGAGAAGAGGAGGAAAGCGCATGACAGGACTTAGAACTGTCAGCCCGCTGGAGATCACCGACAGCGTTCTGATCGCTCAGCCTCCCCTGGAGGATTCAGCGGTTGCCTGGGTGGCGGGCTCTTGGCCGCAAGGGTCAAGGGTCCGCTACAAGCACCAGGTGTACCAGGCCGGGGCCGCAGTCAACGATGCAGTGCCTCCGCCGGACAACCCCACGCTCTGGATCAAGGTAGGGCCCACCAATACGTGGGCCCTTTTTAATGGGCGCACGTCGCAGAGCTCCAAGTTCAATGCGACGGCATCCTACCGGTTCAGGTTTGGGCGCACGGTGGATGCTGTGTCTGCCATTGGCCTCGTAGATGTGCAATCCGTCCGAGTTCGCGTTGTAGATCCAACTTTTGGAACGGTCTACGACAAGAACCTAACCGTGGGCTTGGCGCCGGCCGCTGCAGATTGGTGGGAGTGGCACTTCGGGCAATGGACGCCTACAGGGGCACTTGGCCTTTTCACAGGCCTGCCAGCTTATCCGCAGGCTGACGTACTGGTTGACTTCACTGGCACGACCAAGATGGAAGTGGGCAACCTCATCCTGGGCAATGCCCAGGAGTGGGGACACGGCGTTCAACTGGGGGCATCGGTGGGTATCCAGGACTTTTCCAAGAAAACCTTGGATGAGTTCGGCAACCGGGTGCTGGTCGAGCGTACCTATATCGGCTGGGCAGATATGTCGGTGCCCATCAGGCGCACGGAAATAACTGCCATCAAAAACTACATGGCCCAAAACCGGGCAAAGCCAATTCTGTTCCTGGGCTCTCAGGACATCGAGGCCCTGAACGTGTTTGGCATTGCCAAAGACTGGTCTGTTTCTATCGAGTACTACGACTACTCGATGTTTGCTATTCAACTTGAGGAGGTGTGATGCCTTTAGTCGTTCCAACACCCGTCCCCGCATACCCGCCAGCGCCGCAGCCCACGGATGACCGGGTGACTTTCAGCTCCAAAGCGTTTGCCCTTGCGGCATCTTATGAGACGCAACGAATCGCTTTTAACACCGCCCTCAGTCAGGTCTACACTAATTCGCAATGGGCGCAGGAAAAGGCGCTAGAAGCCCAGAATGCTGCTGCTGCTGCGGGTCAATCGGCGGCGGCTGCACAAGCGAGTCGCCAGGCAGCGGACACCGCTGTTCAAGACGTTCGTGCCGCGATGGATGCCATACAGGCCGGCCCTGTAGCTTCTGTGATGGGGCGCACTGGGGTAGTCACCGGCTTGGTGGAGCGATCGGGCCCCATCTACACCAAAGCGGTATCCATGGCAGATGCACCTTTGGGGCAGTGGGCCAGCTTCAATGACGGCACAGGGGCCGGTGCCGACTGGCCGACAACGCTGGCTATTTCTTGCTGGAATGTATTTACGTTCGGCACGGCCGTGCGAAAGACGCAGCGGGCAACGCAGGTGCTTGATGGCGCGCAGCAAGGCTGGATCTTTGAGCGCCAGCTGCATGACACGACTTGGGGCCCGTGGCATCGGATTTTCACTAACAGGACGCTGATTGAGTCAGGAAGGCACCTGGGCGCAGCTGCACCCTCTTACACGGTAGATCCCAGCATTGCAACAGCGAACTGGGTTGAAGTCTTCAATGCCGTAACGATCAACGTGACCAACCCCAGGGGCTTTGGCGACCAGCTATCAATCCTGATTTCGATGGTGAATGCCTCGCCGATAACGTTCTCCAGCAACGTAAAGCTGCCCGTCGGCGGGGTTCCCGCGCTGAGCGCCAACACGATCACGACGATGGCGCTTATCGCACGCGTTGACGGCGTTTGGAACCTCCATATAGGAGGGGCCAACCCATGGTGATGGCCCGCATGATCTCGGCACTTGGCGGCCACGTCTCTATGGCAATAGCCGCAAGCGTGCGTAGCCCAGATATTGCTGCCCTTGCGCGTGCCCGGGGATGGAATGGGTCTGGCCAGATCACCTGCACGATCAACGCAGGGGTAGATGTTGCCTCGCTCAACATCGCTGGCATTCCACATGACCGCCTGACCATCATCAACCGGGGTCGCATGGGTGGCGTGGTCAACGGTGGCACCGCAATCTACACACGAATCCGCATCCGCATCGACAACACCTTGGGGACCATCTTCGGCGGTGGAGGAGCCGGCGGCAATGGGGCCTGGAAGGCCATCTTCCGGGGTACTGGCTATGTTGCTACTGGTAATG
>NZ_JAJNCT010000045.1 GCF_021026195.1 Comamonas koreensis | reverse complement strand
GCACCTCCACACTGGCTGAACAAGTAGCCCAGCTCATCCAGCTCAACCGAGTCCATACGCATCGGGCTTATCGCAGTCCGTCCAGCCCGCCCCTGTGCTTTCTCCTGCTCCAGCGCATTGACAAGATCAACCGTCGAGTAAAAGCGCACTCGTTTGCCATGTCTGCTGAACCCGGATATGCCCAGTGCCGTGGCCAGATGTGTTTTGCCAGTGCCAGGACCACCGATCAACACCACGTTCTGAGAATCCTGCGTGAACGATAGGTGTGAGAGCTTTTGAACCAACCTCTGGTCGACTTGCGATACCGTGAAGTCAAACCCAGCCAGATCTCGATGCACAGGAAAGCGCGCAGACTTCATCTGGTGAGCAATGGAGCGCATGACGCGATCTGCGTGCTCGGCTTGAAGCAGGTGCTCCACCAACCAGCAAGATGCAGCCAAGGTGGTATCGCCCCCTTGCTCGGTCAGATCGGCCCATGCGGTGGCCATTCCGTTTAAGCGCAGACTCTTCAATTGCGTCTGCACATCGGTAGAGGGTTCACGCATGATTGATCTCC
>NZ_JAJNCT010000044.1 GCF_021026195.1 Comamonas koreensis | reverse complement strand
CGGAAACGCCGCAGTGCTGACCGTGCAATCCGCCATGACGACCTTGGACTCCATTGGCACAACCAGCGAGCTGCAACAAATTCGCTCTGCAATGCGAAATCTCCTTGGCTTCGAGGAAGAACCGAAAGGGTGAAGATGAACAAGAAAAACTTGCCTGCTCTGCGGGCGGATCACCTCAACGCCAAAGCGCGTTTTGAGGTGCCCGAGTCGATCATGGCGCGCTGGAATCGCGGCCTTCAAGCCAAGGGCGCGGACGATGCGGCAAGCATCAGCATCTTTGAGGTGATCGGCGAGGACTGGGACGGATCGGGCTTTACCGAGGCCAAGTGCGCGGGCATCCTGCGCAGCCTGGGCGGCAAGGATGTGACGGTGTACATCAACAGCCCAGGAGGCAGCCTCTTTCACGGCATCGCCATCTACAACATGTTCCGTGAATACGAGGGCCGAGTGACCATCCGCGTGCTCGGCATGGCCGCTTCGGCCGCATCGGTTCTGGCCATGGGGGGTGATGAGGTACAGATTGCAAAGTCTGCGTTCTTCATGATTCACAAATGCTGGTGCCTGGCCGTCGGCAATGCCGATGACCTGCGCAACATCGCCGCGCAAAACGATGAGTTTGACGCGGTGATGGTTGACATGTACGCGGCCCGCACTGGCCTGGATACGGAAAAGCTGCAGGCCATGCTGGCTGCAGAAACCTGGATCAGCGGCACCTCTGCGGTCGATCAGGGATTTGCTGACGACTTCACGCCGGCAGACCAGATCGAGGAGGGGCGGGGTGCCAAGGCATCAGCAGTCCAGCGCCTCGATATGACGCTGGCCAAGGCAGGCATGTCTCGCACCGAGCGCCGCAGCCTGATCCAAGAAATCAAGGGCACGCCTGGCGCTACCCAAGATGGCACGCCGAGCGCTGCCGTGTCGGCGGCAGACGCCGCGCACCTTCTGGCGCTCACTGCGCAATTTGGGGCAGCGGCGCGAGCCTAAGCCATCTCAAGCAAAACCAACGACCGCCGAAAAGGCGGTTATCTTTTTTGAAGAGGACAAACCATGTCTGATATGTCTGTACAGGACCTGCTCAAGCAGGTAAATGCCACGCTGGAGAAATCGTCTAGCGACTTCAGCAAAAAGGCTGAGCAGGCCTTTGCGGAGGCCAAGAAAGCCGGCGATATGAGCGCCGAAACCAAGGAGTCGGTGGATAAGATGGCCACCGAGGTCAACACGTTGCGCCAGGCCTCCGAATCCCTCAAGGCGCAGCTGGGCGAGGTCGAGCAGCATGTGGCTGGCAAGAACCATCTGGGCGATGCCGCTGCCGCACTGAGCCTGGGCGCCACCGTGGCGAAAAGCGACAAGCTGGCCTCCTTTGCCAAGGACTTTGTGCAGGCCAACCAAAAGGGCCGCGTGTCTATCCCTATCCAGGCTGCGCTGCTGTCTACGGGCGTTCCCGCTGGCACGGTCGAACCAATGCGCCTGCCTGGCGTGCAAGAGAAGCTCAAGCAACGCCTATTCATCCGCGATCTGATCTCGCCTGGCCGCACGGAGTCGCCTGCCATCTACTGGGTGCAGCAAACTGGCTTCACCAATGCCGCCAAGGTGGTGGCTGAAGGCACAGCCAAGCCCTACAGCGAGATCGAGTTTGCCAACAAGCTCACTCCAGTCACGACCATCGCGCACATGTTCAAGGCCTCCAAGCAGATCATGGATGACTTTGCCCAGCTGCAGAGCCTGATCGACAAGGAAATGCGCTATGGCCTGAAGTACGTGGAAGAGCAGGAGATCCTGTTTGGCGATGGCACTGGCGCGCATCTGCACGGCATCATCCCGCAGGCCACCGAGTACTCGTCCACCGGCATTCCTGCTGGCGCAACTGCGATTGATACGCTGCGCTGGGCCATGCTGCAGGCCCAACTGGCCCGCGTGCCGGCCTCCGGCCATGTGCTGCACTTCACTGACTGGGCCAAGATCGAGCTGCTCAAGGATGACCTGGGCCGCTACATCATCGGCAACCCGCAGGGCACAAACGCGCCTTCGATGTGGGGTCTGCCGGTAGTGGAAACCGAGATCGCAGCTTTCCTGAACAAGTTCCTGACCGGTGCATTCCGTGACGGCGCCCAGCTGTTTGACCGCGAAGACGCCAACGTGGTGATCTCCACCGAGAACGCCGACGACTTCGAGAAGAACCTGATCTCTGTCCGCTGCGAAGAGCGCGCCGCCCTGGCCGTCTACCGCCCTGAGGCGTTCATCTACGGCGACCTGCCAACCGTTACGCCGTAATGACCCGGGGCCTGGGAAATCCCCGGGCCCCATCTTCTTGGAGATACCGAAATGATCCCAGTCAAATCGACTGTCCCACTCTATGTGGGCGGCAAAGTGGTGACGGAGTTTGAAACCTCCGAAGCCCATTTTCGTGAGCTGGTCCGCGTGCATGGCGATGTGAAGGTAAAGCAGGCATCCGCCAAGGCCGAGACGAAACCAGACGCCAAGAAAGCGAGCAAGCAATGATCACCAGCCTTGACCTGGCGCGCCGCTACTGCCGGGCCAGCACATCCGATGATGTTTTGCTCACCCTGCTGGTGGAGGCCGCCGAGGGCTTGGCTGAAAAGTTTCTCAATCGCAAGGTGTTTGCTGACCAGGTGGCGCTCGATGCTGCGCTGGCCGACGGCACAGCAGGCGACTCGCCCATGGTAGCCAACGCGCAGTTTCGGGCTGCTGTGCTGGAAATGGTGAGCGACCGTTACGACAAGCGGGGCGATCAGCCTACGCCGGCCGCAATGACCCGCGCTGAGCGGATTTTGTGGACTGACCGTGTTGGCCTGGGGGTGTAACCATGCTTTTACTTGCTGGCGACCTGGATAAAGAGATCCGCATCATGGTGTACGAAGTCATTGGTCGAGACCCGGAATACAACACCGAGATAAAGGAGTGGCGCGAGTTCGCCAGCGGCTGGGCCCAAGTGCAGGATGTCCTGCCCTCACGATCTGACAAGATTGAAGACGCTGTGCAGATCAACGAACGTCCTGCCCGATTGAGGATGCGCTACCTATCGGGCGTGCGTGCTGATATGCGCGTGGTGGTCCTGGGGGTAGATGGCGACCCTGACCGAGTTTGCGAGATCGTTGCGGGCCCGGCCGAGCTGGGGCGCAGAGACGGCATTGAGCTGCTCATCAAGGACTTTGGGAGGGCAGACGATGG
>NZ_JAJNCT010000043.1 GCF_021026195.1 Comamonas koreensis | reverse complement strand
TCTCCGATGTTCCGGAGGCGCCTGACTGGTTGCCCAACGCACATGCGTTCAAAGAGTGGGACAGGCTGGCTCCGATCTTGGTGGCAAACAAGCTGCTGACCGAAGCGGGGCTGCAGGCGCTGGGTCACCTCTGCGCACTGCATGGAAAGACCGTGCAGCTCTACGCGGCCGGCGAGGCGCCCAATGCCTCCATGGTCGGCCAGCTGCGCAATCTGATAAACGATTTCGGCCTTACGCCGGTAGCCCAAGGCAAGGTAAAGCCAATGGGGGAAGGGCCGACAACAAATGCCTTCACGAAAAACGGAAAGCGAGCAAACGCACGATAAAGACTTTGTGGCTGTTGCCAAGGCCTACGCCAAGAAGGCGCTGGACCCCAAGAACCGCAAGCGCTTCGGAATCTGGATACGCCTGGCTGCCAAGAGATTTCTTGATGACCTGGACCGGGCCAAGAAGAAGGATGCTCCATTCAAGTTCGATGTATGGCATGCCAACGACATCTGCGATTTCGGCGAGAAGCTGCCGCACGTAGAGGGCAAGTGGGAGACGCCGACCATCATCCTGCACGAGTCTCATGTGTTTTTTCTCGTTCAGCTGTTCGGGTTTCGCAATCTGGATGGCACGCGCCGTTTCACGACGGCTCTATTTGCCATTGCGCGCAAGAACGCCAAAAGCACCTTGGCGGCCGTCATCGCGCTGTACTGCCAGGTATGCGAGGACGAGACAGGGCCGCAGGTCATCACAGCAGCCACAACCTACGACCAGGCAAGCATCGTTTTCAAGGTGGCCAAACGCATGGTGGAGAAGACCTCCGACCTGCGCGAGGCCTTCAATATGGTGGCTTATGCCAAGGCCATTGCGAGCTACTGCAACGGAGGCACCTTTAAGGCATTGCACGCCAAAGCAAGCACGCAGGACGGTCTGAATCCATCCTGCACGGTTCTGGATGAGTTGCACGCCCACAAAAACCATGACCTGCTGAACGTGCTGAAATCGGCGGCCGGCGCTCGGGGCAATCCGCTTTGGCTATACCTGACCACTGAGGGCTATGACAGCCCCGGGCCTTGGGCAGAGGAGCGAGAGTTTGCCAAGAAGGTGTTGCGCGGCCTGGTGCAGGCGGACCACTACCTGGCGATTTACTACGCGGTGGACGAGAAGAGCGAGGACCTGGGCACCGAGGCGGACGATGACTTTGATGAGGAGGCCTGGCACAAGGCCAATCCCTTGATGGAGGTCAATCCAAAGCTGCTGATCGAGATCCGAAAGGCGGCCATCGAGGCCAAGGAAAAGCCAGGCACCTACGGGGAATTCAAGATCAAGCGCCTGAATCGGCCTTCATCGGTCGCTGGTGGCTGGGTGAACCTTACCAAGTGGCGCGAGTGCAGCGGTGCTGTCGATCTGGACATGCTGCGCACGGTGCCTTGCTGGGGTGGCCTCGATCTGTCGAGCACCAGTGACCTGACCTCATTGCGGCTGGTGTGGCGCTTGAACGGCTGGCTCTATACCTATGGCTGGCGCTGGGTGCCGCCAGCTGCAACGCGGCGACGGGTAGCGCGTGGCTTGGTGCCCTATCAGGCCTGGGTCGAGTCGGGCCTGTTGATCGAGTGCGGTGACGAGGTGATTGATTACGCGCCTATCGAAGCTAAGGTTCTGGAGGTGAAAGAGACCTTCAATCTGCAGCTGCTGGCTTATGACAACTGGAATGCGCCCCAGCTCACGCAGCGTCTCAAGCAGGCTAGCGTACCGATGGAGCTATTTCGGCAGGGCCCGCAGAGCTACCACCCTGCAATGCAGGACCTGGAGCTGCACTACATGGCGGGCCGCCTGGCTCACGGCAACGACCCGGTGCTGAACTGGAACGCCTCCAACTTGGTGGCCAGACAGGATCAGAACTTGAACAACGCGCCTGACAGGCGCAAATCCACTGAAAAGATAGACGACATGGCATCCCTTTTGATGGCGACTGGCGCGAGCTTGAGCGCTGCCACTCAGGGCGACATGGATGGATTTCTCAAGGGTGGAATTAAGGCAGGAAGATGAAAAATCCAATGAGAACGGCGCTCGGGCGAGTCCGGGCCACTGTGCTCGGCTGGGTCCTGCCTGGTGGCGGGAGTGGTGCCGGCGTGGTAGTTCACGCAAGCGGCACTGTGTTGACAGATCAGAAGCTGCTGCGCCTGTCCACTGTGTGGGCCTGCACGCGGCTGATCTCCGAGACCATCGCGACCCTCCCGCTGGGTATCAATGAGCGCACAGGAAAGGGCAAGAGGCCTGCTACCGACCATTGGCTGCACAAGATCATCCATGCGCAGCCAAACGCTGACAGCACGGCTTCAGTGTTTTGGGAGGCGGTGGTTGCCGCAATGCTGCTGCGTGATGGCGCCCGGTGCGAAAAGCTCATGCTCGGCACGCGCATCGTTGGGTTGAAGTTCCTGGCTCCTGGTCGGCTGTCGTGGACACGCCTCAGCGATGGCAGCAAGCAATATCGCTACGTTGATCACAACGGTAGGCAGCGCATCATCCCAAACGACCGAATTTGGCACATCCCGGGCTTCTCCCTTGACGGCAAAGATGGCGTTTCGGTGATTGAGTATGGCGCGCAGGTCTTCGGCAATGCGCTGGCTGCTGATGACGCGGCCGGTAAGACATTCAAGACTGGTCTGCTGCAGACGCTTTACTACAAGGTGGATAAGTGGCTCACCCCTGACCAGCGCCAAGAGTTCAAAAAGGAATACGTTGGATCTGTCGAACGCGGCGAGGTGCCGGTTCTGGAAGGTGGCATAGATGTTGGGGCTGTGGGGATCAAGCCCGCTGATGCGCAGCTCTTGGAGTCGCGCAGCTTCAGCGTAGAAGAGATCTGCCGCTGGTTCCGCGTTCCGCCCTGGATGGTCGGCCACACAGACAAGGGGTCCAACTGGGGGACGGGGATCGAGCAGCAGATGATCGGTTTCCTCACATTCACCTTGGGCCCGTGGCTGCGCCGTATTGAGCAATCCATCACCAAGGATTTACTGAGCCCCACCGAGCGCTTGCGCTACTACCC
>NZ_JAJNCT010000042.1 GCF_021026195.1 Comamonas koreensis | reverse complement strand
TTCCACACCCAACCTATCAACGTCCTGGTCTAGAACGACTCTTCAGGGGGGTCAAGCCCCCGGCAGATCTCATCTTGGAACGAGTTTCCCGCTTAGATGCTTTCAGCGGTTATCTCTTCCACACATAGCTACTCGGCAATGCCACTGGCGTGACAACCGATACACCAGAGGTGTGTCCACTCCGGTCCTCTCGTACTAGGAGCAGGCTTCCTCAAATCTGCAGCGCCCACGGAAGATAGGGACCAAACTGTCTCACGACGTTTTAAACCCAGCTCACGTACCTCTTTAAATGGCGAACAGCCATACCCTTGGGACCGACTACAGCCCCAGGATGAGATGAGCCGACATCGAGGTGCCAAACACCGCCGTCGATATGAACTCTTGGGCGGTATCAGCCTGTTATCCCCAGAGTACCTTTTATCCGTTGAGCGATGGCCCTTCCATACAGAACCACCGGATCACTATGTCCTGCTTTCGCATCTGCTCGACTTGTCAGTCTCGCAGTTAAGCACGCTTATGCCATTGCACTATCGTCACGATGTCCGACCGTAACTAGCGTACCTTCGAACTCCTCCGTTACGCTTTGGGAGGAGACCGCCCCAGTCAAACTGCCTACCATGCACTGTCCCCGATCCAGATCATGGACCAAGGTTAGAACCTCAAACACACCAGGGTGGTATTTCAACGTTGGCTCCATGAGAACTAGCATCCTCACTTCAAAGCCTCCCACCTATCCTACACAGATCTGTTCAAAGTCCAATACAAAGCTACAGTAAAGGTTCATGGGGTCTTTCCGTCTTTCCGCGGGGAGATTGCATCATCACAAACATTTCAACTTCGCTGAGTCTCAGGAGGAGACAGTGTGGCCATCGTTACGCCATTCGTGCAGGTCGGAACTTACCCGACAAGGAATTTCGCTACCTTAGGACCGTTATAGTTACGGCCGCCGTTTACTGGGACTTCAATCAAGAGCTTGCACCCCATCATTTAATCTTCCAGCACCGGGCAGGCGTCACACCCTATACGTCCACTTT
>NZ_JAJNCT010000041.1 GCF_021026195.1 Comamonas koreensis | reverse complement strand
AGCACATTGCGCACATGCTCTACGCTGATACTGCCACTTGGCGCCATGCCTTCTAGCACCAACTCGACCGCCACCAATACCGCCTCAAGTCCAGCTTGTGGCACCACGGCCAGAACCTGAGCCATCACCCTATCTCCACCGGGATGCCGCAGTAACGACTGGCGCAAGCGTAGCAGCGGCGCTGGTAAGTCCAGGAATGGCGTGCCATTGCGCAAAGCGCCTGGCTTGCGCTGGACCAGCTCGATATAGTGCTGCCAGTCATAACTGGTCCGGCCACTGCCCGGAAGGCGTGCATGGCTTGCCACTACGGTATCGCCCGCAGCCACATCGATTCGATCAGGATAGATCCGGGTGCTGACGATATGGCCAGCCCATTCACATGGCACGGAATAGCGATTACGAGTTGCAGTCACCAAGCAAGTGCTGCTTACCCGGGCTAGCCGTTCGACGTAGCCGTCGAATGGTGCAGGCATGGACATTAGATGTCCTTTCTCCAACTCCCACATCTCTGCGACTGTGAACTGGCGATGAATGGGATGCGCGGTATCGGCCCACACTGATCGACAGCGCTCTGCCAGCTAGGCATTGAGTTCTATGAAGGAGCCAAAGCGCCGTGTACTTGCCTCGATCCAGATCCGCCGGCGGCTGTCTTGTACATTCTTCTCGACGACACTTTTTTCCCAACCCGAAGCGACATTGCAAAAGTCAGGAT
>NZ_JAJNCT010000004.1 GCF_021026195.1 Comamonas koreensis | reverse complement strand
CGAGACCGGGAAGCTGGTGCCGGTCAGATCGACGGGCGTGATATTGGCAGGCCAGACCACCTGCTTGGAAATCGCGAGTTGCGCAGCATGGCAGGCGAGCGATGCTGTAGCTGGCGTATTGACCTGGCCAGTGGGCGAGACAAAGTCGGTGCCCGGCGTGATGGTATTAGTCACTGACGGGGTATCGATGCAAGCCTGGCGGCCGGCAACGCTGTTGGGCCAGACAACCGGCACGGTGATGGTGCAGCCGCCCGACGGAATCGTGAAGGCGCTGTTGCTGACGACGTTAGAGCCGGGTGACGCACTGAGGCTGTTGGCGGTGCAGGTGCTGCCCACGGTGCCGGTGCCCACCATCAGCGGTGCGGGCAGGTTGTCGGTCAGGTTGACGTTGGTGATGGGGTTCGGAGTGCCGTTGGACAAGGAGATGGTCAGGACGGCGCTGTTGTCGCTGCCACCCAGATAGAGATCGGTCTTGTCAAAGCTCTTGCTGACCTTGGGCAGGCCACAGGCGCCGTTTTCAGATGTGGCGGCATTGACGAATGCAGGACCTACCTTGCCACGGTTGTTTGTCCAAGAAAGAGCGCCTGGAGGATCATAGAAGGGCGTGATATCAACTACTGCAAAGACACAAGCTCCATCGCCGGCGTTAGATTGGATAGTCGGTATCAGGAGCCCATAGACACTGTTAGTTGGCGTGGTACCGGCAGAAGGAAAGCCGGCAGGTAAAGTGCCTGCTTTCAAGTAAAGTGCATTGCTTGCTGGCACAGCATTGATGTAGGTGATAGCGCCACCGTAAAAAGGATTCAAACCAGCAAAAGAAGCTGAATATGGCGAATTAGTGTTCAGTGGAAACTGCGAATCATTACCACCTGAACTTCCGAGTACAAATGTAGAACCAGTGCCTGCGTTCAGGATATTGACCATCTGTTGAGCGTTATTACCATTCGAACCTTCACAGCATCCATCCACAAAAAAGACTATTGAGTTCGCCCAGCGGTTTGCTACCGCGCTTTGGAGAACGGTCCAGTTGGTGGGATGTACAGGGAGATAGGTGCTTGCTACAACAACAATGTCGAAGGGGCCAGGGGCGGAAGTGAATGTGGTTTGCGAGATAGCATTGGGGGTACTGAGGACCGTCATCCGAGTGAGATTTGCGGCACCAACGACACCGGCGAACTCAGTCTCAAGGTTGTCGTTGGCCTGCATAGCGTCAGTAGCCACTTCATTCGTAGTCAGCAGCAGCACTTTTTGCGCCAAGGCCTGCTGTGCGCCTGCGCATAGCAGAAAAGCCGCCATCAGCAGCCTGAAAAACACCAAGAGATTTCTCATTTCATTCCCCATTGAATCTGGTAAGCCACGAGACGGATGCGCAGGTATCTTGTTAGGAACGATGTCCAACATCCGCTTAATCGTATCAAAATGCATCAAGACTCACAACCAGGGACGGCCCCATTCACATCCCCAAGGCTTTGCATCTCTAAGAAGCATGGCGTTGCTGAATGGAATGTTATTAATTGTTATGAGCTATTTTATTTTGACTATGCAAATGTAATTGCTATTGGCTTATAGATCGTATCTTTTGCGCCAAGCAGCCCATGGGCGCTGCAAATAATTGTCATTTCAGGGGGGTGCTGGCGCGTTTGGCCCAACGCCTGCAGTGGACTCAAGGCTCCGTAAGCTGCGCAGGGGAGGTGGCCGGGGTGGTTTGGGGATACACAGGCCACAGGGGCGGCCAGGCCTGGTGTGCCAAAGCGTCCCTTTTGAACCGATTTCCGCTACAAAATGGCCGCTCCCCTGCCCCGGGGTGCAGCCTTGGCACGTCAGGCGTATGCGAGTCGGTCCTGGTCCGTAATAGCACGCAGCACACGCGCCGGGTTGCCCGCGCTCACCACGCCTTCGGGCACATCCTTGGTGACGATGGCGCCGGCCGCAATCACGCTGCCCGCGCCGATGCTGACGCCGGGCAGTACCTGCACGCCGGCACCCATCCAGACGTTGTCGCCAATGGTGATGGGCAGGGCAAACTCCAGGCCCTGGTTGCGCCGTCCAGCATCGAGCGGATGGCCGGAGGTGTAGAGGCCGACGTTGGGCGCGATGAAGACGTTGTTGCCGATGCGGACCTTGGCGGCATCGAGGATGACCAGGTTCACATTGGTGTAGAAGTTGTCGCCGATCTCGATGTTGAAGCCGTAGTCACAGAGAAACGGGCCATCGAACACGGGGTTGCGGCCCAGCTTGCCCAGCAGGCCGCGCAAGACCGCTTCACGCTCGGCACGCCGGTGCGCGCCAATCTGCTGGAAGGCAAACAGCTTTTCCTTGGCGGCATCGCGCAGTTGCAGCACGCTGGGGTCATGGTTGGCGTCGTACAGCAGGCCGGCAGCGGCTTTTTCCATCTCGGTCATCAGTGTCTTTCGTCCTCTTGGTGGCAAAGGGACTGAGTCTAGCTGCCTCTTGGCTGGCGCCAGATGACCTGGCTGAGGATGGGCTTCAACCGCCCGCCGCCACAGCGGCCGGCGCAATGCGCAGCGGGATCGTCACCGGGCCGTCGTTCATCAGGTAGACCTTCATGTCCGCACCAAAGCGGCCCGTCGCCACTTCGGGATGCAGCGCGCGGGCCTGCGCCACCACATAGTCGTACAGGCGCTCGCCATCGGCCGGGGGCGCGGCCTGGGTAAAGCTGGGGCGGTTGCCGCCGCTGGTGTCTGCCGCCAACGTGAACTGGCTCACGATCAGCAGGCCACCGGCCACATCGACGACGCTCTTGTTCATCTTGCCGGCTTCGTCCTGGAAGATACGCAGCTTGAGCATCTTGGCCAGCCACTTGTCGGCTTCAGCCTGGCTATCGCCGCGCTCGGCGCAGACCAGGGCCAGCAGGCCATGGCCGATCTGGCCGATCACCTGGCCATCCACTTCGACACGCGCTTCGCGCACCCGTTGCAATACGCTGATCATGGGAGATTCTTGCTTCCGGAAAGGCGGCAGGCGCAAACGCTGCAGCCGGGTTCAGGGTTCAGGGTTCAGGGTTCAGGGGCTGGGTGCATCGCCGTTGCGCTGCACGGCCTCGGTCTGGGTTTGCACGCCCAGAGGCAGCACTTCCATGCTGATGCGTGCCTGCGGCAACTCCTGCAGCAGCGCGGCTTCGAGCTGCATGCGCAGCTGGGTGGCGTGGGCCAGGCTCCAGTCGCCGGGCATGTGCAGGTGCATGTCGATAAAGTGCAGCGCGCCGGCGCGGCGGGTGCTGAGCTTGTCGCAGTGCACGGCGCCGCCGGTTTGCGCCTCGAAGGCGCGCACGCAGCGCTCGATCTTGGCAAGGGTGTCTGCATCGATGGATTCGTCCATCAACCCCTGCGACGAGCGCCAGACCAGCTGGCCGCCCTCTTTGAAGATATGCAAGGCCACCGCAATGCCCAGCACCGCATCCAGCCACTGCCAGCCGGTCAGCATCGCCAGCAGCAAGCCGCCGACCACGCCGACCGAGGTCCAGACATCGGTCATCAGGTGGCGGCCATCGCCTTCGAGCGCCATGGACTGGTGTTCGCGTGCGGCGCGCAGCATGACCCAGGCCAGCCCACCGTTGAGCGCCGTGCTGAGCATCGACAGCGCAATGCCCCAGCCCAGCTGCTCCAGAGGCTGGGGGTGGAGCAGGCGGTCCACCGAAGCCCAGACGATGGCCATGGCCGCGCCAAAGATCAACAGGCCCTCAAAGCCGGCCGAAAAGTACTCCGCCTTGGTGTGGCCATAGGGGTGGCCCTCGTCAGCCGGGCGTTTGGCGATGGTGACCATGCCCAGCGCAAACAGGGCGCCCACCAGGTTGACCAGCGATTCCAGCGCATCGGACAACAAGCCCACCGAGCCGCTGACGGCCCAGGCGCTGGTCTTGAGGGCAATGGTGGCAATGGCCACCACCACCGAGATGCGCAGCAGGTTCTCGGGCGTGGTCCAGCGGCTGTGGGCTGCAGCGGATAAGGCGGGTTTCATGGCGGCGAGGTGTGGCCTGGTTTACAGCAGGCGGGCCTTGACGGTCTTGCCCTTGACCCGGCCGCTGTTGAGGCGGTCCACCGCCTGGTGGGCGATGTCGCGGCTGACGGCCACATAGGTCGAGAAGTCGTTCACATTGATCTTGCCGATCTGCTCCTTGGCGTAGCCAAAGTCGCGTGTCATGGCGCCCAGCACATCACCGGCACGGATCTTTTCCTTGCGCCCGCCGATGATCTGGATGGTGCGCATCGCCGGCACCATGGGCTGGCTGGATGCGGGGGTCAGCTCGCTCAGCGGATGCCATTGCGACTCGCGCCCCTGCAGCACCTCGATCTTGCCGACCGAGCCCATCTCGTCCATGCTGGCCAGGCTCAGCGCCAGGCCTTCGGCATCACCCCGGCCGGTGCGGCCGATGCGGTGGATATGCACTTCCGGATCGGGCGTGGTGTCCACATTGATGACGGCGGCCAGGTTGGCGATGTCCAGCCCGCGCGCGGCCACATCGGTGGCCACCAGCACGCTGCAGCTGCGGTTGGCAAACTGCACCAGCACTTCGTCACGCTCGCGCTGCTCCAGCTCGCCAAACAGCGCCAAAGCGCTCACGCCCTGGGCCTGCAGCACCTCGACCAGGTCGCGGCATTGCTGCTTGGTATTGCAAAAAGCGATGGACGACTCGGGCCGGAAATGCGCCAGCAGCTGCGATACGGCATGCAGGCGCTCGGATTCCTTGACCTCGTACCAGCGCTGCTCAATCTTGTGCGCGCTGTGCTGCGAGGCGACCTTGACGGTCTGCGGGTCGCGCATGAAGCGCTCGGCCAGCTGGGCAATGCCCTCGGGGTAGGTGGCCGAGAACAGCAGGGTCTGGCGCTCGGCCGGGCACTGGCTCGCAACGGTGACGATATCGCCATAAAAGCCCATGTCGAGCATGCGATCGGCCTCATCCAGCACCAGCGTATTGAGGGCGGCCAGGTCGATCACGTTGCGCTCCATCAGGTCCATCACCCGGCCCGGGGTGCCGACGATGATGTGGGCGCCGTTCTCCAGGCTGGCAATCTGGTTGCGCGAAGGCACACCGCCGTAGACGGTGACGACCTTGATGTTCTCTTCGGCGCGCGCCAGGCGGCGGATTTCGGTGGCGACCTGGTCGGCCAGCTCACGGGTGGGGCAGAGCACCAGCGACTGCACGGCAAACCAGCGCGGGTTCAGGCGGGCGAGCAGGGCCAGGCCAAAGGCGGCCGTCTTGCCGCTGCCGGTGCTGGCCTGGGCGATGACATCCTTGCCTTGCAGCGCAAAGGGCAGGCTGGCCGCCTGGATGGCCGTCATCTGCGTATAACCCAGTTGCTGCAGATTGGCCTGCATGGTCTGGCCCAGCGGCAGTTGGCTAAAGGAGGCGGCGTCCGCTGCGTTGGCGGGGGTGTTTGTTGCGTTCATGCCGCGATTATCCCGCGCCCGGGCCAGGGGCCGCCAACCACCCGGCGGGAAGCCCTGAAATCCGCCCTCGTCCACAGCGCTGCAGGCAGGCGATTTGTCATGCCGCCGCCCCAAAGCAGAGGCACAATGGTGCATGACCTATACCAAACCTGCCTTTACCGCACCGACCAGCCACCGCACGGCTCAATCCGCGCTGGCGCAGGTGCAGGCCATCTACGCCGAACAGATCGGATTCCTGCGCCAGGCCATGCAACGCTTTGTGGCGGGCGAGACCCCATCTGCCCCCTACCGCGCCTGCTACCCCTTTGTGCGCCTGCACACGCGCACCGTGGCGCGGGCCGACAGCAAGCTCGCTTATGGCTTTGTCGAGGGCCCCGGCCACTACGAAACCACGCTGACCCGCCCCGATCTGTTTGCCAACTACTATGCCGAGCAGTTCCGGCTGCTGATCGAGAACCACAATGTGGAGCTGGAAGTGGGCACCAGCAGCCAGCCGATTCCGATCCATTTCTCGTTTGCCGACAACGACCACATCGAAGGCCAGCTGAGCGCCGAGCGCCGCATGCTGATGCGCGATGTGTTTGACCTGCCCGATCTGCATGCGATGGACGACGGCATCGCCAACGGCACCTGGGAGCCCAAGCCGGGCGAGGCGCAGCCACTGTCGCTGTTCACTGCGCCGCGCATGGATTACTCGCTCCAGCGCCTGCGCCACTACACCGGCACCCTGCCCGAGTGGTTCCAGAACTTTGTGCTGTTCACCAACTACCAGTTCTATATTGACGAGTTCATCCGCCTGGGCCGCGCCGAAATGGCCAACCCCGACAGCGAATACATCGCCTTTATCGAGCCGGGCAATGTGGTCACCCGCCGCCAGGGCCTGGCGCCCGAGGCCGTGGATGCGCTGGGCAGCCCGCCACCGCGCCTGCCGCAGATGCCCGCCTACCATCTGGTGCGCGCCGACCAGTCGGGCACCACCATGGTCAACATTGGCGTGGGCCCGGCCAATGCCAAGACCATCACCGACCACATTGCCGTGCTGCGCCCCCATGCCTGGATGATGCTGGGCCACTGCGCCGGCCTGCGCAACAGCCAGCAGTTGGGCGACTATGTGCTGGCCCACGCCTACGTGCGCGAGGACCATGTGCTGGACGAAGAGCTGCCGCTGTGGGTGCCCATCCCTGCGCTGGCCGAGATCCAGGTCGCGCTGCAGCAGGCGGTGGCCGATGTCACCCAGGTGCCCGAGGACGACCTCAAGCGCTTCATGCGCACGGGCACCGTGGCCAGCACCGACAACCGCAACTGGGAGCTGCTGCCCGACAACACGCCCCAGCGCCGCTTCAGCCAGAGCCGGGCCGTGGCGCTGGACATGGAGAGCGCCACCATTGCCGCCAATGGCTTCCGCTTCCGCGTGCCCTACGGCACCCTGCTGTGCGTGAGCGACAAGCCGCTGCACGGCGAGATCAAGCTGCCCGGCATGGCCAACCACTTCTACCGCGAGCGGGTGGACCAGCATTTGCGCATCGGCATGCGGGCGGTCAACATCCTGCGCGAAGGCGGTGTGGACCGCTTGCACAGCCGCAAGCTGCGCAGCTTTGCCGAGGTGGCCTTCCAGTAAAAGCCGCATCGGCAGCGCCCCTACTCCAATGCCAGCACCAGCGTGCTGGCTTTTTTACTTATGGGGAACTACCTAACTGCAAACCCTGTGGATAACTGTGCGCCTCACTTCCACAATGGTCGGCGGGCCGTAAAGAAGCCTTTGCGCCCGCACCATAACAACCAGGAGACACAGTGACCATAACCATCCTCCCACCCCTGCGGCGCCTTATCCCTCTGACGGCGGTCGCCAGCGCGGTCCTTGCGCTGTCCGCCTGCGGCAGCGGCGGTTCGCACAGCTTCAATTTTGACGAGGCCAGCCTGGCGCTGGCCAAGCAGCAGGTGGCGGCCAGCCAGATCGGCCTGCCCACCAGCGGCGCCACGGTGACCTCGACCGAAAAGCCAAGCGCCGCCACCGGCGCGCAGCCCCCCGCTTCGGTACGGGCCAATATCTCGATTGCGCCGGTCGACCCTGGTGCCCCGGCCATCAAGATGGGCCTGCTGCTGCCCAAGGACTGGAACGGCAAGGTGGTGATGGTGGGCGGTGGCGGCTACAACGGCGTGATGCCCAGCCTCTACACCTACCCGGCCGCCCCCGCCAGCCAGGGCGCCTACCCGCTGCTCAACCAGGGCTATGCGGTGTTTGGCAGCGACTCCGGCCACCAGGCCGGGGCAGCCGGCAGCCGCGATGGCAGCTTTGGCACGAATGACGAAGCGGTCGCCAACTTCTCCGGCGCTGCGCTGAAGAAAGTCAGCGACGTGGCCGATGTGTTGGTGACCCGCTTCTACGGCAGAAAGCCGGACAAGCGCTACTTCATCGGCGGCTCCACCGGCGGGCGCGAGGCACTGGCCGTGGCCCAGAAATGGCCGTCCGACTGGGATGGCGTGGTGGCCTGGTACCCCGCCTGGAACGCCGCCAGCCTGGATCTGCAGTTTGGCCGCATCAGCCGCGCCTTTGCCCAGCCGGGCGCCTACCCCAGCCTGGGCCAGCGCAAGCTGCTGCGCCAGGCCGCGCTGGAGAAATGCGATGCGCTCGACGGCGTGCAGGACGGCGTGGTCAGCAATGTGGCCGCCTGCAACAACCAGTTTGACCCGGCTACCGCCACCTTAGGCGGCCAGCCGCTGCGCTGCACCGCTGGCGCCAGCCAGGAAGGTTGCCTGTCCGATGCGATGATCAGCGCGCTCAAGACCTACAACAGCGAAATCCGCTTCAGCGCACCACTGGGCAGTGGCGAGACGCAGTACCCGGGCTTCAACGTCTGGGGCTCGGAGCTGGGTGAGGAAGGCAGCAGCCCGCTGCAGCCCACGGTCAACCTGCTGGCGATGAACACCACCGCCCCGGCCAGCCCCGCGCCGCTCACCGCGCCCTACTGGGCGGTGTTCTGGGACCAGTGGGTGCGCTACTTTGTGACCCGCGATGCCAACTTTGATGCGCTGTCGCTGGACCCGCAAAACCCCGGCGCCTGGAGCGACCGCATCAACCAGCTCACCAAGCTGCAAGACATCAACAGCACCGACCTCTCCGCCTTCAACAAGCGCGGCGGCAAGCTGCTGATGGCCCATGGCACGGCCGATGTGCTCGTCAGCACCCGCGCCACCGCGCAGTACTGGCAGCGCCTGGAGCAGACCATGGGCGCCCCTGCGGTCAAGAGCTTTGCCCGTTACTACGAAGTGCCCGGCTACGGCCATGCGGCCAGCACCGCCTTCAATGCCAACTGGGATTCGCTCAAGGCGCTGGACCAGTGGGTGACTGCTGGCACCGCCCCTGGCGCCCAGGTGGTCAGCGACACCTCGGGTGTGCCGGGCCGCACCCGGCCGCTGTGCGAGTACCCGACCTGGCCGCGCTACAAGGGCAGTGGTGATGTGAACCTGGCCGACAGCTACAGCTGCCAGTCCAACTAAAAAACACCGCACCAAGCACGCCCCAAACAAAAGCATCTGGACGCCCTTCTCAAGGGCAGCCAGATGCTTTTTTATCGGATAAATCTAACGCGCTGCTGAGCAGTCGCTCAGCAACCGTTTACTCCGCCACGCGGGGCTTGACCAGCGCCGCCGCCTTTTTGGCGTTGTCGCGTGCTGCATCGGTATCGGCCGCGCGGGCCAGTGCCACGCCCATGCGGCGGCGGCTAAAGCTCTCGGGCTTGCCAAACAGGCGCACTTCAGTGCCGGGGATCTGCAGAGCGGCATCGACACCATCAAACACAATGCCCTGGGCATCCACACCACCGTAGATCACGGCGCTGGCGCCGGCGGTCTTGAGGCTGGTGTCTACCGGCAGGCCCAGAATGGCGCGGGCATGCAGCTCGAACTCGTTTTGCCACTGGGTGATCATGGTCACCATGCCGGTGTCATGCGGGCGGGGGCTCACTTCGCTGAACCAGACCTGGTCGCCCTTGACGAACAGCTCCACGCCAAACAGGCCCAGGCCGGCGGGCTCGCCGTTCAGTCCGGTGCCCAGGTCGCTGGTGATGGCGCGGGCAATGTCCTGCGCCAGGGTCAGCGCGCCGGGCGCCATGCGGGCCGGCTGCCAGCTTTCCACATAGTCGCCCTGCACCTGCACATGGCCGATGGGCTCGCAGAAATGGGTTTCGATCTGGCCGGCGGCATTCTTGGCGCGCACGGTCAGCAGGGTGATTTCGTAGTCAAAGTCGATAAAGCCTTCAACGATGATGCGGCCGCCCTGCACCCGGCCGCCTTCCATCGCATAGTTCCAGGCCTTTTCCACATCGGCCGGGCCGTCGATCTTGCTCTGGCCCTTGCCCGAACTGCTCATCACCGGCTTGACCACGCAGGGGTAGCCAATGCCGCCATCGATGGCCGCCTGCAGCTCTGCCAGGCTGTCGCAGAACTGGTAGGGGCTGGTGGGCAGGCCCAGGGTCTCGGCCGCCAGGCGGCGGATGCCTTCGCGGTCCATCGTCAAACGGGTGGCGCGGGCGGTGGGCACCACGCGCACGGTGCCTGCGGCCTCCAGCGCCTGCAGCGCGGGCGTGGCAATGGCTTCGATCTCGGGCACCACCATGTCGGGCTTTTCTGCCTCGATCAGCGCCGTCAGCTGGGCCGGGTCGCTCATCGTGATGGTGCGGGCATGGTGCGCCACCTGCTGGCCGGGCGCATTGTCATAGCGGTCCACCGCCACCGTCTCCACGCCCAGGCGCTGCAGGGCAATCAGCACTTCCTTGCCCAGCTCGCCGCTGCCCAGCAGCATGACTTTGGTTGCGTTCTTGGTGAGCGGGGTGCCGAAGGTGGTCATATCAGGTCGTGTCTACAAAGGGGCTGCGGCGCAGCGATGGGGGGCATTTTAGAACCCTCGCCTATCCCCGCGCTCTGTCGCCCAGTTTGTGCGGCGGTGCAGCACCTGCCGCTATGATCTTGGCACCGGGCTTGCCGATAGGCACTGCAGGGCGGATGCAGGCCAGCCCCTCTCCCAGCAACAGGACCCAAGGAAGACAGATGACGATCCAGACCGTAGGCGTAATTGGTGCAGGCACCATGGGCAACGGCATTGCGCAGACCTGCGCGGTGGCCGGGCTGAATGTGGTGATGGTGGACATTTCGGAGGCGGCCGTGCAAAAGGGCTTGGCGACGGTGGGCAGCAGCCTGGACCGCCTGATCAAGAAGGAAAAGATCAGCGAAGCCGACAAGACCGCCGCACTGGGCCGCATCCACGGCAGCACCCGCTATGAAGACCTGCAGAAGGCCCAGCTGGTGATCGAGGCGGCCACCGAGAACTACGAGCTCAAGCTCAAGATCCTGCAGCAGGTCGATGCGCTGCTGGACCCTTCGGTGCTGCTGGCATCGAACACCTCGTCGATCTCGATCACCCAGCTGGCTGCTGCCACCAAGCGCGCCGACAAGTTCATCGGCATGCACTTCTTCAACCCGGTGCCGATGATGGCGCTGGTCGAAGTGATCCGTGGCCTGCAGACCAGCGACGCCACGCATGACGCCGTCAAGGCACTGGCCGAGAGCCTGGGCAAATCGCCGATCAGCGTAAAGAACTCGCCCGGCTTTGTCGTCAACCGCATTCTGGTGCCGATGATCAACGAGGCCTTCTATGTGCTAGCCGAAGGCATTGCCTCTGCCCAGGACATCGATGACGGCATGAAGCTGGGCTGCAGCCACCCGATTGGCCCGCTGGCGCTGGCCGACATGATTGGTCTGGATGTCTGCCTGGCCGTGATGGAGGTCTACCTGAAAGACTTTGGCGACAGCAAATACCGCCCCTGCCCGCTGCTCAAGGAAATGGTCGCCGCCGGCCAGCTGGGCCGCAAGACCGGCAAGGGCGTCTACAGCTACGCCTGAGCGCGGGCGCCTGCGCTGCCCAGCGACCCCTGCCCCATGCCCGCGCCACGCAGCACCCCGATCTGGAAAAAGGCCCTGCCTGTGGCCGCGCTGGTGCTGGCCCTGGTGGCCTGCCTGGCCGGCTTTCGCATCTGGAAGCAGCAGCTGGAAGACGCGCCGGTCGATGCGCTCTACCGCGACTACCTGGCCTATGTGGCCGCCCGGGTACCCGCCGCCGATCTGCACCTGAGGCGCTACTACCAGCGCTATGGGCGCGACACGGTGGCCGCCAGGCATTTCAAGCCCATCTGCCGCAGCGTGACGGCCATGGCGGACCAGCAGGCGTTGGACCTGGGCGCCAGCGAATGGCACACCCTGGCCGGCAGCTGCCGCACGCGAATGGGCAACGACGAGATGCACCTCCTGCCCTGAGCAAACCCCTCACCACACACAACAGAGACAAGCATGCCAACCCCCAACCTCTTCAAAAAAGCCATGGCCGCCGGCCAGGCGCAGATCGGCCTGTGGTCGGCCTTTCCCTCGCCCTACATCACCGAGCTGCTGGCCGGCAGCGGCTACGACTGGATCATGCTCGACACCGAGCATTCGCCCAACGATGTACCCCAGGTGCTGCAGCAGCTGCAGGCGGTAGAAGCTGCGCTGCAGCCCCGCCCCACCAGCACCGTGGTGCGCCCGGCCTGGAACGACCCGGTACTCATCAAGCGCTACCTGGACATTGGCGCCCAAACGCTGCTGATCCCCTTTGTGCAGAACGCCGACGAAGCCCGCGCCGCCGTGCAGGCCATGCGCTATGCGCCCAAGGGCATTCGCGGCATGGGCGGCTCGATGCGCGCCAGCAACTTTGGCCGCGACATGCAGTATGTGGACGATGCCGACAAGGAGCTGTGCCTGCTGGTGCAGGTGGAAACTGCGCAGGCGCTGGACCAGATCGAGACCATCGCCGCCGTCGATGGGGTGGACGGCATCTTCATCGGTCCTGCCGACCTGTCGGCCAGCATGGGCTACCCCGGCCAGCCGCGCCACCCGGTGGTCAATGCCGCGATCGATGACGCCATCACCCGCATCCGCGCGGCCGGCAAGGCCCCCGGCATCCTGATGGTGGACGAAGCCCGCGCCCGCGAATGCCTGGCACTGGGCGCGCAGTTTGTCGCCGTCTCGATGGACCTGATCCTGCTGCGCACCGCTGCCGATGCGGTGGCTGCCAAGTTCAAGGACAGCAGCGGCCAGGTGGTGCAGACCGCATATTGAATGGACGGGGCGCAACCCAGCCGCCATCTGCGGCGCGGGCTGCCTGCCTTTAAGACGAAGCCAGGGCCCATGCACCGGCCCTGCGCAAACACCCTGTTGCCTGCAGGTGTTTTCTCAATTAAGTTGTGCACAATTTAATTGAGCACGATAATTCAACCCATGCCCAACGCCAACCCTGCCACTGCCCACAACGCGCTGCTGCTCGACCAGCAGCTGTGTTTTGCGCTGTACTCCAGCTCGCTGGCGATGACCAAGCTGTACAAGCCCTTGCTCGAACCATTGGGTTTGACCTACCCGCAGTACCTGGTGCTCTTGGTACTGTGGGAGGGCGATGGCTGCATGGTCTCCGAGCTGGGCGAGCGTCTGTACCTGGATTCGGGTACCTTGACGCCACTGCTCAAGCGCATGCAGACAGCAGGTTGGCTGCAGCGCCAGCGTGACAGCGACGATGAGCGCCGCGTGCGTGTGCACCTGACAGAAGCCGGCCGGCAACTGCGCGAGCAAGCAGCCGCCGTTCCCGCCTGTGTGCTGGAGCGCAGCCAATGCAGCTTACAGGAGTTGCAGGCCTTGACCCAACAGATCCAACAGCTGCGCAGCCGATTGGCCGCGCCGCTGCCCGCCGCTTCTTGAAGAAGCAGTTTTTTTGTCCCACCGTTGACCAGGAGTTCACCATGGCTACTCTCGAAAAAGTTCTGTACACCGCCCAAGCACACACCACCGGCGGCCGCGACGGCGCATCGCGCACCAATGATGGCCGCCTGGACGTGCAACTGTCCTCGCCCGGCACCAGCGGCCAGGGCACCAACCCCGAGCAGCTGTTTGCCGCAGGCTACTCTGCCTGCTTCATCGGCGCGATCAAGGCGGTCGCCGGCAAGCAAAAGCTTGCACTGCCCGATGGCCTGTCGATCGACGCCGAAGTGGACCTGGGTCCCATCCCGAACGCCTACGGCATTGCGGCCCGCCTGACGGTCAACCTGCCCGGCATGGACAAGGCCGCCGCTGAAAAGCTGGTGCATGACGCCGACCTGGTCTGCCCTTACTCCAACGCCACCCGCGGCAATATCGACAAGACCCTGACCGTGGTGGTGTAAGCCACGCTGCGCAACGATTGACCCTCTCCAGTACAGCCGGTGCATGCCTTGCATGCCCGGCTTTTTTTGCGCCCCTTTGGTCAAAACGGGCGACACAAGATAGGCGCACAATGGCAGGATGCACGACAACGACGACTACCCGCCCAGCAGCCCGCAGCAGGAACATGCCTATGCCGCACTCACGCCCGATCTGGTGCTCGATGCACTGGCATCGGTAGGCCTGTGGGGTGATGGCCGCCTCAATCCGCTGTCCTCGTATGAGAACCGCGTCTACCAGGTCTGGCTGGAAGACGGCAGCAAGGTGGTCTGCAAGTTCTACCGCCCGGGGCGCTGGAGCGATGCGGCCATTGCCGAAGAACACCATTTCTCCCAGCAACTGGCCGATGCCGAAGTGCCCGTGGTGGCACCTTTGCAGCTGGGCGGCCACAGCCTGCTGCAGCATGGCGGTTTTCGTTTCTCGGTATCGCCGTGGCGAGGCGGACGCCAGCCCGATCTGGACGATTGGGAAGTGCTCGAATGGGTCGGCCGCTTTCTGGCCCGCATCCACACCGTGGGCGAAGCCCAGCCCTTTGCGCACCGCCCCAGCATCAACGCCCAGGACTTTGCCCGCGAACCCCATGACTGGCTGATGGCGCACGGCGCCATCCCGCCCGGCCAGCGCAGCGCCTGGAGCGATGCCTGCCGCCGCGCCACCGACAAGATCTGCGAGATCATCGACCCGGGCAGCGCGACCGGCCACTTTGCCGCAGGCAGCTTTCGCAGCCTGCGCCTGCATGGCGACTGCCACCCGGGCAATGTGCTGTGGGTGCCGCCTGAGAACCAGGGCGGCGGCCCGCATTTTGTCGATCTGGATGACACGCGCAGCGGCCCCGCTGTGCAGGACCTGTGGATGCTGCTGTCAGGCGACCGCCGTCAGCAAAGCGCGCAGCTGTCGACCCTGGTGGAAGGCTATGAGCAGTTCCGCCCGTTTGACCGGCGCGAGCTGGTGCTGATCGAGCCGCTGCGCACCCTGCGCCTGATCCACTACAGCGCCTGGCTGGCACGGCGTTTTGACGACCCGATCTTCCCGATCCATTTCCCCTGGTTTGGCAGCGAGGCCTACTGGCAGGAGCAGACGCAGCTGCTGCAGGCCCAGCGCATCGCGATGGACGAGCCGCCGCTGTACGTTTAAGAATCGGTTAACAGCGGTTGTTCAAGCGGCAATCCGGCACCAGCTGGCCGTCAGCGCCGCGCCACTGCAGGTTGGCGTCATGCTCGCCCGTGGGTGGGTTGACCACCCCTGGTACGACCACGCCGGGCTGTGCGGACGGTGTATAGTCCGGCGCCGTTGCGGGGGCCGATGCAGGCGCCACGGGCGCAGCGGGGTCATACAACACCGTGCCGGTGCCCACACCCACGCCCACATTCGCACCACCGACGGAGGTGCCTACGCCGACACCCGCATTGCCGGTCACCTGGCCGCGCTGGTTGACCCCCACACCCACACCGACGGGGCCGACGCCTGTGCCCACCCCGGCGCTGACACCGCCACTGCCTACACCGACGCCCACCGAGAAGGGGCCCACCGGCACGCCAACGCCCACATAGGGTGAGCAGGCAGTCAGCGCAGCGAAGGACGCAGCGGCAATGGCGACGGCGGCCGCCGCACGGCGATGGCGGGGGAGGAAAAAGGGCATGGCAGGCATTCGGGTCATGGCTATTTTTAACAGCGATGGCCACACCAACCTTGACTACAAGGATATTCACAGGGCCACGGCAGGCCGATGTCCGACGCCAGGCCATGGGCTCCTGAGCGGGCCTGCGCCATGGCCAGCGCCTCTCCCTACAATCCAGCCCACCACTCCTCCCTGACCAGCCGCCATCCGCCGCTGGCCTGCTGCTGCCACCGCAGCCCCGCTCCAAGTTCTGATCATGAAATACCAATGGCCGCCCTATTTCTGGGTGTGCTTCTCGATGTGCGTCGGCGTCATGGGCACGGCGCTGGCCAGCCCGCTCTACCCGCTGTACCAGGCGCAGTGGCAGCTGCCGCCCAGCGCCATCACCCAGGTGTTTGTGCTGTACATGGCCGCAGCGCTCACCAGCCTGATGCTGCTGGGCGCGATCACGACGCGCTATGGCTTTTTCAAGGTGCTGCGGGCGGGGGTGATACTGATGAGCGGCGGCGTGCTGCTGTCGGCGCTGGCCTGGAACATGCAGGTGTTTGGCCTGAGCCGCATCATCATTGGCCTGGCCTCGGGGATGATCACGACCTCGGCCTCGCTGGGGCTGACCCAGCTCAACACCAGCGGTGACACGCAGCGGGCCGCTGCCACCACCAGCCTGACGATTGCCTTTGGTTTTGGCCTGGGGCCCATCGTCGGTGGCCTGGTGGCGCAATGGGCGCCCTTTCCGCTGCGCAGCGCCTATCTGCCGTCGCTGCTGCTGAGCGCCTTGGCGATTTATTCGCTGTTCCAGGTGCAGCTGCCGGCCCATTTGCAGCCCGCGCCAGCCAGCAGCAGTTTTGGCCTGTGCCAGCTGATGCCGCGCCTGACCTTCCCCGAACGTACAGCGCTGCGCCGCTACGGCCTGGCCGCCATGGGCGCCTTCTGTGCCTTTGGCATGTTCAGCCTGTTTGCATCGCTCGCACCCAGCTTCATGCAAAGCATGCTGCCCTGGCATGGCCCGGCGATCAGCGGGCCATCGATCGGCCTGATCCTGCTGCTGTCGGCCGCCACGCAGTATGCCGCCAAGGGCTTTGTCACCCGCAAGGTGCTGATCACCGGCTATGCAGCGCTGGCGCTGTGCAATCTGCTGCTGATCGTCAATGTGTTTGCCAGCTCGGCGGCGGTGTTTCTGCTCTGCGTGCTGACTGCGGCACTCGGCCATGGCCTGTGCAACCTGGGCGGCATCTCGGTGGTCAACAAGGTGGCACGGGCCGACAACCGGGCCGGCCTGCTGGCCACCTATCTGGTCATCGGCTATGTGGGCACGATCCTGCCCATCCTGGGGATTGGCTGGCTGTCGGACCAGGTGGGCCTGTCACGCGCGCTGCTGGCATTCTGCGCCGTTTTTGCACTGCTGGCCACGGCGTTGGCGCTGGCCACCTGGCGCACGCAAGTGCCGGCCCCCGGCAATAAGAGCTAGCTTATTTGCGCGGTGGCAGGGTGATGCTGATCTCGTGCGAGATCTCGGGCCCGCTCTCAGCCGGGCGGATCACCTGCTCGGGTGGAGGTGGCGGCGGTGGCCGCACCACGGTGGGGCGCGGCACCAGCTTGGGCTGGATGTTCTTCTTCCAGGCCTCGACCAGCACTTCGTTGACAAACTGGCGGTCCAGCCACAACCACAGCAAAAACGGCACCAGGGTCGGCAGCACCAGGCTGCCCAACTGGTAGCCATAGGCCAGCAAATCCAGCTGGGTCTGCGAAATCTTGAGCAGGCGCAGATCGATGTTGGTGGCCAGCACCATCTGCATCAGCAGACTGGTGCAGATGCTGAATGCCTGGAACGGCAGCAGGATCACATAACCGAGAACAGCGCGCCAGATGCGGCCTTTGCGCCAGGCAGCCAGCAGCAGCGCCAAAAAGATCGGAAAGCCGTAGGCATAGCGGCCTGGGTCGCCATCGACCGAAATCTCTGCCCAGCGGCCACCGGTATTGGCATTGGCCACGCCGACCGAGGTATCCACCTCGATCTTGCCGGGCGCAATGTGCACCTGCTTGACCCAGCCTGCTGCCAGGTCCTGCAGGCTTTCCTTGGAGATCACCGCCACCGGGTAACTCATCCACGGCGACAGCTGCACCCACAAGGTGGTCAGCACGATGATGCCTGCAAAGGCCAGCAGCGCAAATCGTTGTATCGGGTTCAGGCGCTTCATCCCACTTCCTCTGTATCCGCCCTTCTGGGGGCTGTGTGCTTTTTCGTGTGCCTATGGAAAAAAGCCAGCAGTGCGCACACTGCTGGCTGGTTCAGATCAGGCGGCGGCCAGTGCCGGGCCCGCCCCTGAGCCCGAAGGCGGCGGGGCGTCCGTGCCATCCTCGGCGCGCTTGGCACGCTGGCCGGCACGCACCCAGACCAGCCAGACCACCAGCACGTCCAGCATGATCAGCGCCTGCCACAGGTATTCGTGGGCAAAATTGAAGGCCGACATGTTCCACTGGCCCAGGTAAAACAGGCTGATCACGCGCACGATATTGACTGCCTGCACCGCAATAAAGCCCAGCACCAGGCCGATCATCTTGTGGCGCCAGCTCGACGGGAAGGCCATGATGGCCGCAAACAACACAATGCAGGCCTCAATGCCATTGCAGCCAGCCTCGATGGACACGCCAAAGTTGGTCGCATGGTTCCACAGCACCTTGCCTTCTGCCACGGCCGACTTGTCGAACCAGGTCACCAAAAAGGCGCAGATCTGCGCCAGCATCGCGGTCCAGGGCTCGACCAGGTGCTTTTGCACCCAGCTCAGCATATTGAGACCGAACAATGTGAGCTGAAGCCCTAGAAATACAAAAAAGAAGCGAACCATGGTGAGTGCCTGCTGTCGTCGAAGTGGACGTAGGAGCAAATATAGCCGTTAAAGTTCTGACCGGGGGAAATGCCTCTGTCAACAACTGGTGTACGTGCGGCGAATCCCCCACGCAAAAAAGCCGCGCAAGGGAATGCGCGGCTATATATATAGAGCTATTGATAATCTCAATAGTTTTTACGGCGTCCCAGTCGCAGGGCCGCCAGGCCCGCCATTACCAAGGCCAATAGCAGGACGGAAGCCGGGGCCAGGGTGGGCACCGCGACAGGCACGTGCTCAGGCTGGGGTTCGGGGTCGGGCTCAGGATCCGGAACCGGTGTCGGCTCGCCCGGGCGGTCTTCGCCGCCGCTGTCCTTACCGGGAACCGTGGTGGTGGCCGAGCTGTGGTTGTTGCCGGGGTCGCTATCGCCGGGCAGTTCCACCACAGCGGTATTGACCAGGCTGGCCGGGCCTTGCAGCGCGGCATCCACGGTGGTCTCCACCGTCAATGCGACGGACGCGCCCACGGCCAGCGGCTCCAGCGCGCAGCTGAGCGTGCGGCTGCCTTCGTCAAAGCGGCAGGCCGGTGACGCTTGCACAAAGACCAAGCCCTGGGGCAAGACATCGGTCACGCTGGCTTCGCGGCTAGCGGCCGGACCGTTGTTAACAACCGTCAAGCTGTAGGTCAGCGCGTCGCCTGGGGCGGCCTGGGCCTTGTCCACCGTTTTGGTCAGCGCCAGGTCCACCAGAGCCAGCGGCGTCTCGTTGCGGCTGTCGTTGTTGGTCTCGTCGGTATCGCCTGGGCTGGTCAGCGTGGCGGTATTGACGATGCTGGTCTGCCCATCTGCGCGCGACAGCAGCTTGGCGCTGAAACGGAAATCCCGCGTTTCACCGGCATTGAGCGACGTGATTTCGCAACGCAAGGCGCGCGTGGCCGGGTCATAGCCGCAGCCGGCGGGGGCTGCGCCTTCCAGCGCCAGGCCTTCTGGCAGCACATCGATGACCACCGCCTGGCCGTTCACCAGGTCATTGCGCGGATTGGCGGCCGGGTCTTCCTCGTTCTTCACCGTCAGGATGTAGCTGATCAGATCGCCCACATCCACGGCACCCGTCGTCGCGCTGGTCTTGGTCAGCGACAGATCCACATAGCGCAGCTTGTCCAGCTCATCAGGAGAGAGCTGTGCCGGGTCGTAGGTGGAGGTGCGGTCAGCCGTCTGGTTGTTCTTGCTGACATCGATGCCGTCCAGCACTTCCACATCTGCCTTCACGGTTGCGCTGTGGTTGATGGTGCCCACGGCGCGGCCATCACGCAGGGCGTCTGGCGCCATCGTGAACTTGATCGCCACCGACTCGTTGGGAGCCAGCCAGGGGAAATCGCAAACCAGCCTGCCTTCAATAGCGCCAGGGGCAGGCGCCGTGCAGTTCTTCACACCGATGCGGGCATCGGCCTTCGCCAATGCGACGCTGTCGAGCGACACAAAGCGGAAGTCTGCCGTCGATCCCGCCGCCGGGAACACATCCACCATCTGCACGCCGGTGGCATAGGACTGCGATGCACCGCTGTTGGTGACCGTGATCGTGTACTGGGTGTTGCCGGTGTCCAGCGGGATGCCGTCGTTGGTGTGGCGCATGTTCACCAGCACATCGACCTGGGGCTGGTCCAGTGGCACCGTTTCGCGGGCGCTGTTGTTGGTCTTGTCGGTCTCAGGGGTCACCGATGCCACGACGACCGCACTGTTCAGCACGGCTGGGTAGTCCAGCGCAACGGAGCGCAGTTGGTAAGTGACCGTTTTTTGGGCGTTTTCACCCACGGGAGCGCTCCAGGTGCAGGTCAGGGTGCGGTTGGCTTCGGTAATTTGCAGACCCGCCTCAAAGGCAGCGCCGCCACCCAGTGTGCAGCTGCCGCCGCTGATGGCCGGTGCCGATCCCACCCACAGGGTGCCCAAGGGCAGCGTGTCGGTAATGCTTACCGCACTTGCCTGCGAAGGGCCGCTGTTCTTGGCCGTCAGCGTATAGGTGATCGCCTGGGCGGCTGCCGCTTTCTCGGGCGCTGCCTGCTGGGTGACGGTCAGGTCCGTCAGCGCCTCCAGCTTGACAGTGGCCTCGGCGCGGTTGTTGCTCGGGTTGAACTCGGCCGTGTCGGTGGAGCTCACGGCCGCCACGTTGACGATGCTGTTGGTCTGCGTGCCATCGTTTTGGGGATCGACATACTGCCGTGCCTTGATGGTGACCACATATTCCGCCGTCGGGTCGGCAGGCAGATTGCGGAAGTTGCAGCGCACCGTGGCAGATTTCTGGTTGTTGTTGCCCGAGATCGAGCAGGCATCGGACTCCGCACCGTTGCCCCCTGGCATCTGCACTTCGGCGGTCAGGTAGCGCTTGTTGGCATAGGCCTTCACACCCAGCACGCCAGCGCTGTAGTCAGTCAGCAGGTTGCCCACAGTGTCGGTCACGGTGACCGTCTTGGCCAATTGCAGGTCCTCGCCCTGCGCATTGGCAGGCACATCGTTTTTCACGCGCAGGGTGTAGACCACCTCGGCGCCCGAGACCGCCGCCCCCGTCACCGCAGGCGACTTGCTGATCGCCAGATCGGCCTTGTTCTCGGAGATATTGACCTTGTTGCTGTTGACGATCTGGTTGAAGGCTGCGCCTTCGCGTCCAGCCACGCCAGTCAGCGACGCGCTGTTGGCGATGGACGCAAACTTGCCGTTTGCCGAATCGATATGCGCCACCACATTGAGCAGCAGCTCCGATGTTTTCCCCGCAGCAATGCCAGAGCCAAGCGTGCAGGTCAGCAGCTTGCCCAGCTCGGTGGGCAAGCTGCTCTTGGGGCTGCAGGCCCAGGGAGAATTGGCAGGAACACCGATGAACTGCAGCTGCCCATCGAGTTGATCCGTCACCGTCACAGTCTGGTCTTTCAGTACATCCAGCGGGCCGTTGTTCTTGATCTTGATCGAATACTGGTACGGCTGGCCGGAGGCAATCACCGACGCAGAAGTGCTCTTGGTGATCACCAGATTGACCTTGTTGCTGACCAAAACACTGGCCTGCGCCTTGTTGTTGTCAGTGACGTTGGCAGCGGGCTCATTGCTGGCCGACACGGCGGCTTGGTTGTTGAGCACCGTTTCCGCTTCGACCGATGCCACATCGACCGTGGCCTTGACCAGAATCGGCGGCAGGCTCTGCGTAAACGTGCCGCTGAATTCGCAGCGGATGACCTGCGCGTTGTGGTTGCAGGTCCAGCCCGTACCGCTGGCAGACACAAAGCTGATGCCGGCAGGCAGGGTGTCGGTGACCACCACATCCTTGGGCACCAGCTCCCCGGCCACGCGCTTGGCAACCAGTGTGTAGGTCACCGGTACGGCCTGGTCCGCCTTCTTGTCCACCACCGTAGGGCTGACCTGTTTGGTCAAAGCCATGTCCAGGTTCAGATTGGGCTGGACCTGGATGCGTACATCATCGACGTTGTTGTCCGGGTCGGCATCCAGAAACAGCTGCCCGGTCGCCGTTTCACCGGAGACGGAGACAACACTGCTCACATCACCATCGCCCGTCTTGAGCAGCACCGGGATGGAGAGTGTTGGCAGGGTCTGGTTGCGGGCCACCGACTGCCCGGCCGCCACCGTGTAGCTGCAGCTCCACATCGGAACAGGCTGGCCTGCGCTGGTGTCTTCCCCCTGCTTACAGACCCAGCCGTTACCAATGGGGCCGCCTTGGAACTCGGTGCCCTCTGGCTGCGGGAAGCGCACCACCGCCTTCTCGCCTTCCTTCAGCACAAAGGCATAGGGCGAATTGGAGTTGCGCACCTGGACTTGGTAGTCCACCTTATCGCCCTGGGTAAAGCTGCCCCCAGCGGCGGGCGAGAGAATCTGCACCGCCAGATCGGCACGCTCGTATGCGGTGATCGTGCGCGCAATCTCGCTGTGGTTGGTCGCCTCTGGATCCTTGTTGTTCAGTCCCGTGGCCGATGCCTTGGCCGTCCATGCCGTGCCTGCGCTGGGCAGCTTGACGCGGAAGTCCACTTCGACAAAGTCGCTGGCGGTCACCTTGGCGATCAGGCAGCTGAGCGGCGCATTGGCTTTGATGGTTTCACCCACCTTGGGCAGTTGCCCGGTGCAGCGCACACCGGTGGGCGCCACGATCCCTTCAAAAATCGCACCGGCCGGCAGCAGCTGCTCCAGTGTCACATTCGCCACTTCACCCCTGCCGCCGTTGAGCTTGACCTTGGCCCGGTAGACGAAGTCGGCGCCAGCGGGCCCGTCGACCGAGCCGTTTTCAGTGACAACGCCGGTCTGCGCGACAAAGGCGTCGTGGTTAACAAAGATGTCATACGCGGTCGACTGCGCGCAGGCCAGCGCAGGCAAATAGCCGCATACCAGTGCCACGGCGACACGGCCGCGCATATGGGCGAGCAGCGCCGCAGGCCGATAAGGATTTAACACTTTCAACGTCCCGAAAAAACAAATGGCAAAGCTTCGCCCTCCCCAAGAAAACAGGGATTTCGTTTTGCACATTCAGTGATAAAAAGGACTACCGATGCAGCGAAAACGGTTTTCCCCGCCACCGTTCAGATGGCGTCATCGGTAGAAACTGGTTGAGAACCCATCTGTTGCATAACGCAACAAAGGGGCCCGAATTTAGCACTGCGATTCACCGTATATATCCAATAAACTTTTATTTAAATTATTAGATATATATCAATGATTCGCATAAACAATGAATAAGCATTCATAGCCTTTGCAAACCATCGATGGATGCAGCAGGGATCGGCAAGCCACCCCGTGATGACCACCCTCTTCATCCCTTGTTACATCAGGCTCTAGCGGCAAGCGCCGGCGCTGCTCTAACGAAAATGCAACGAGTGCATCTGGGCCGGGCCTGAATCACAGCAATATGTTGATTTATATGGAAAATAATATAAAAAGGCTGAAGAGGTTCTGCATGGCCGTCACACCATGCACCCATCCAGGAATAAACGCGTGGTGTGCTTGCGACCGCAACCTGGTTACACGGGCGGGCCGCATCTTCAGGCAAGAAAAAGGCTCAGCGCGCGCGTGGATCTCAAGAAAAAAACGATGCTCGGCGACTTTCGCTGGCCGCAAGAGTCTCCGGCAGGGCTGTAGTCTTACTCCTACAATCTAATTGTTAACAAATATTAACGGGGTTTTTCTCAGGTATTTTAGATCAATGCCATCGGCAAGTAAGCGCTTCCATCAGGGTTATATGCCGCCACCGATCGGAGAAAAGCAATTTCCAGATCCGGCGGAATTGAATGAAGACATTCAAAATAAAAATCCCCGCAGGTCATTAACCCTGCGGGGATTTTGTGCGTCAATGATTTGCGGTTTTAGGCCAGCAGCGCATTCACCCGTTTCACATAGGCGGCGGGATCATCCGGCAGACCACCCTCGGCCAGCACGGCCTGGTCAAACAGGATCTGGGCCAAGTCATGGAAGTGCACCGACCCGTCCAGCTTCTTGACCAGCGGGTGCTCGGGATTGACCTCCAGCACCGGTTTGGACTCTGGCGCAGCCTGGCCGGCCTGCTTGAGCAAGCGGGCCAACTGCAGGCTCATGCCGCTGTCGGAGACCACCAGGCAGGCGGGCGAATCCACCAGGCGGCTGGTCGCACGCACATCTTCGGCCCGGTCCTTGAGCGCTTCCTTGAGCTGGGCCAGCACGGGCTTGAAGGCTTCCGCAGCTTCCTCCGCGGCCTTCTTCTCTTCCTCGTTCTGCAGCTTGCCCAGATCGACAGCGCCCTTGGCCACCGATTGCAGCGGCGTGCCATCGAAGTCCTGGAGGAAGTTCAGTGCCCACTCGTCGACCCGGTCGGTCATCAGCAGCACCTCGATGCCCTTTTTCTTGAACACTTCCAGCTGAGGACTGCTCTTGGCGGCGGCCAGGGTGTCGGCGGTGATGTAGTAGATGGCTTCCTGGCCCTCTTTCATGCGCGCCTTGTAGTCGGCAAACGAGGTGTTCAGGCCCTCGTGCGTGGTCGATGCAAAGCGCAGCAGCTTGGCGATGCGGTCCTTGTTGCCAAAGTCCTCACCCAGGCCTTCCTTGAGCACGGCACCAAACTCGCTGTAGAAGCGGCTGTACTTGCCTTCCTTGGCCTTGTCGTCTTCGCTCACCACATCCACCACGCCGTCGCTGCCTTCGGCGGCGGTCTGGGGCTTGTCGTGGCGCGCCAGGTCTTCGAGCATCGACAGAACCCGCTTGACCGAGCCATCACGGATCAGGCGCACATCGCGGCTTTCCTGCAGCAGCTCACGGCTCACATTCAGCGGCAGGTCCGCCGAGTCGATCACACCTTTGACAAAGCGCAGGTACTGCGGCATCAGCGCCTGGGCATCGTCCATGATGAAGACGCGCTTGACGTAGAGCTTGATGCCCGCATGCTTGCCCTGCTGGTACAGGTCAAACGGTGCCTTGGCGGGGATGTAGAGCAGCTGCGTGTACTCGGTATTGCCTTCGACGCGGTTGTGGCTCCAGGTCAGCGGGTCTTCGTAGTCGTGGCTGATGGCCTTGTAGAAGTCCTGGTACTGCTCGGGGCTGATGTCTTTCTTGGCGCGGGTCCACAGCGCGCTGGCCTTGTTCACGGTTTCCCACTCGCCGGTTTTTACCATCTCGCCGGGCTGCTCGTTCTCGCCCTCTTTCCACTCTTCCTTTTCCATCAGGATGGGCAGGCTGATGTGGTCGGAGTATTTGGCGATCACTTCCTTGAGCTTGTAGCCGTTCAAGAAGTCCTGCGCATCGTCGCGCAGGTGCAAGATGATGCTGGTGCCGCGCTGGGCACGCTCGATCTGCTCGACCTCGAAGTCGCCCATGCCGCCGCTGGTCCAGCGCACGCCTTCCGAAGCCTCGGCACCGGCACGGCGCGACTCGACGGTGATCTTGTCGGCCACGATAAAGCCGGAGTAAAAGCCCACGCCGAACTGGCCGATCAGCTGCGAATCGGCCTTCTGGTCGCCGCTGAGCTTGTCCATGAAGGCCTTGGTGCCGCTCTTGGCAATCGTGCCCAGGTTGTCGATGGCCTCTTGCGTGGTCATGCCAATACCGGTGTCGGTGATGGTCAGGGTCTTGGCTTTGTCGTCATAGGACACGCGCACTTCCAGATCGGGCTGGTCGCCGTACAGACCGCTGTCATTGAGTGCTTCAAAGCGCAGTTTGTCGCATGCATCAGACGCATTGGAGATCAGCTCGCGCAAGAAGATTTCTTGGTTCGAATACAGCGAATGCGTCACCAAGTGGAGCAGTTGGGCCACTTCGGCCTGGAAGGAATGGGTTTTTTTGGTCATGGGAGCTCAGTCTTCATCAACACAGATTAAGGGTCTATATGGGTGCGGGCCGTGCCGCTTCAAGGTATACCGTCATTTTAGAAATTGCTTATACAACCAATCTATATCAAAGATAGATTTATGACATGGCACGCTCATAAATGATCATGATTGACCGCAGGATTAAGCTTCAAGGTTCTTTACACAAGGCGCCATTCCACTTTGTCATCTCCTCTGACACACTTAACGTTATGTATCAAATATTGACATTTGATTGGTGGCAGCCGCGCAAAATAAATCCAACGCTAGTTAACCCCTAATTACAAATGCATGTTGTTGAGCGGCGACCCTTGTACAGCGGCACTGGTTTTTTCCAGGCGTTTACGGGGCGTGCCGCTGGCGGGGTGCTGGTGCTGGTGCTTGGTGGGCATGCGGCACTAGCGCAGGTGCAGAGCGATATGTCAGTCAGCGCCCGGGTGGAGTCACTGGACGCTGCCCAGGCTGAGCAGGCCCGGCTGCGCGCCGCCATCGAGGCGGCGCCCGCCGCCTATGAGGACAACTTCATGAGCGCCGATGAACTGACGGCCTTGCGGGCCGGTGAAGCCGAAGAAGTCGACCCCAGCACCTTGCCGCTGGGACTGCGCAGCTGGGCGCTGGAGAGCCGCCTGGGCATCGCGCAGTCTGACCGTGGCCAGCTGGCCAGCCAAAGCGGCACCGAGCTGGGCCAGCGCATCCAGTACCGCCAGCAAACCCTGAACTATGGCGAGTGGCTGCTGCAGGCCGATGTGCGCAGCATGCATGGCGGGCAAGACGCTTTCAATGGCATCGGCGCACTGGGCTATGCCCGCCAATCCAACAGCCAGCGCATCACCGTGCAGAACCTGGCCATGCCCCTGACACCGGGCATCCGCATGGACACCACCATCGGTGACGGCTACAGCGAGCTGACCCGGGGCCTGGGCCAGAACTACCGCCTGATGCTGGGCACCAGCACCGTGCGAGGCCTGTCCACCCGCCTCTATGGCGCGGACTTTGACATCAGCGCAGGCATGGGCCAGAGAGGCGATCTGCTGGGCGGCCCCTACCCCGGATTCGAGAAAAGCCAGGGCACGGTCGCCTGGGTGGGCGCCACCCAGCGCCTGGGTGGTGCCTGGTATGCCGCAGGCCAGCTGAACCAGGCCCACAACGTTGCGGCAGTGGACTATGGCCTGTGGAGCGACCAGGACAGCGGCAGCAAGCGGGTCAGCAGCTGGGCCGCAGCGCTGGGCTATGGCTCCCCTACGCAGCAGGATGGCGCACTGCGCGGCCGTCTGACCGCGTTGGGCAGCACCGTCCGCAGCGATTCGCTGCAAACCCCCTCTGGCAGCGCGCAAGGCCTCTACCTGGAGGCAGATACCAAGCGGGGCCGCTACCGCCATACCTGGGGCGCCTATGTGACCAGGCCGAACCTGCATTTTGGTGACTACCTGCTGCCCTCGGGTACCCAGGGGGCTTACTGGCGCATGGACCACAGCACCAGCCGCATGAGCTGGGGCACCGGAGTGGATGTGGAGCGCATGCGCGCCAGCAGCTGGCCGGCCCAGCAAGGCCAGACCCGCGTAGGGCTGAGCGGCAACCTGCACTACCAGATGGACCGCCGAAGCGCGCTGGGCGGCAACCTCAACCTGTACCAGACGCGCTATGCGGGCCACGGCCAGGGCGGTGGCCTAGAGGGCAGGATGCGCAGCCTCTACGCCTATGGCTACTACCAGACCCGCTTTGGCGAGCTGCCGCGCTCGCGCTTCAGCCTGAGCCTGCGCAGCAATGAGCAGATTGTGCTGGGCGACGGCACCGCCACCGGGCGCGAGCTGCAGTGGGAGCAGGACTGGATCAGCGCCCAGCGCGAGACCATGCGCTCTGAGTTGGTCACCACCCTGGGCTGGGCCGATGACCGCAGCAACGGCACCCACCAGCGTTACCCCACCGCTGGTGTGCAAGGCCGCTACTGGGCCAGCAACACGCTGAGCTTCTCCGGCAACCTGCGCTACACCTCGCAAAGCGGTGGGCTCTCTACCAGCCGGGGCCTGTCAGGCAATCTGCTGGCCGAAAAGCAGTGGGGAAATGGCTGGAGCATGGGCATGGGCGTGCTGCTCAACCAGGCGCGCCTGGCCACCAACCAGGTGCTCAGCTGGACCAGCCCGCAGGTCTACCGGAGCAACGACAAGACCGCCTATGTCTATCTGCGCTGGGAAGGCGGAACCGGCCGGCCCTTTGCTGTCGTTGGCGGCATGCCCGGCAATGGCAGCGGCAGTGTCGCCGGCCGCGTGTTCTATGACGCGAACAAGGATGGCCGCATCCAGGCCGATGAGGCCGGAGCGCAAGGCATCGAGGTGGTGCTCGACGGGCGTTACCGCAGCACCACCGATGCCGACGGGCGCTTCTATTTTCCGATGGTCGGCGTAGGCCGCCATCAGCTCAGCATCACGCTCGACAGCGTGCCCCTGCCCTGGGGCGCTGCCGACGGCACGGTACTGAGCGTTGATGTTCCGTTGCGTGGCGAAGCCAACGCCGAGATCCCTATCACCAAGGTGGAGGACTAGCCATGCAGCAGAACCCAGGCCCCAGCCTGCGCACCCCGTGCATGTTGTGGGGCGAACCTCGGCGCTCAGGCGCTTGCTCTGTTGAAAGACTCAAACCATGAAACACCCAAAATTGAAAGCATTGGCGCTGGGATCTGCCCTGGCGCTGGCCTACGCCGGCCATGCCCTGGCGGAGAGCCAATACGGTTTCTCCTCGGCCGGCACCGGCACGGTGACCGCCACCGCCAAGGTCAACCTGAGCGTGGTCATCCCCAAGCTGATCCTGCTCAAGGTGGGCTCCAGCAATGCGCTTCAGGACACCGTCACCTGGACCGCAGCGCTGACCATCCCGCCCACCCCCGGCACCACGCCCACGGCCACGGCCAACAACGTTCAGGTGCCCTGGGATGGGACCGCGCCCACCGTGGCGGTCACTCCCGCAGGCAATGTGCTGGCGGTGTCTGCCTGGACCAACGCCGGCACCGCCAACATCAATTGCGCCGTGGGTGCATGGAGCCCCGCTACCGGAGGCCCACCCAACGCCAACTTCACCGTCGTGTCCGCAGGCGCCACACCAGTGCCCCATCCCGGAGCCAACCTGGGCGCCTGCGCATCCACCACGCTCACCCCCAACACCTTGTTGAGTGGCACCTGGACCTATGCGCTGACCGGCACGGCCACCGCATGGAGCGCCGGCACCTACACCGGCTCGGTCACCTACACGGCCACAGGCGTCTGATGCCCCAGCGCGACGCAACCACCGCCGCGCGTGCTGTCCTGCAGGCAGCATGCGCACCGCTGAGTGCGGGGCTGGTGCTGCTCGCCTGCGGCACCATGGGCCCCGCCAACGCTGTCATCATCACGGTCAACGACAGCGCAGCCACCACCAACTATGCGCTGTCGCTGCAGGTGGGGTCGGCCTCCGGGACGGATACCGTGCAGTTCAATGTCTCGGGCAACAATGCCGGACTCACACCTACGGCAGTGACCGGATCGCCGGCCATCGATATCTCGGTCACACCAGTGCGCCCTTTCGTGGCTTCGGAAGTTGCCCGGCCGGTCACCTTGCGCGTGGATTCCAGCGCCGGACTGGTCTGCCAAAGTGGCCCTTGCGGCACTACCGTCATCCCGTTCAGCAAGATCAGCTGGACAGTCAGCAACAGCAGCGGCTCGGCGGCCGGCGATATCCAGAGCGGCCAGTTCACAGGCGCCACCAACCAGCAGCTGGCCAGCTTCAATGCCAATGCCAGCTTCTGCTCAATACCCATCATCGTCCTTTGTCTGGGCACCTGGACCTACCAGTCTCGGAACCTGAATGCCACACGCATGACATTCAGCTATGCGAACGACACGTTCTACCCGGCAGGTACCTACCGGGGCACGGTGTATTTCACCGCATCCATGGAATAAGGAGACGGGTCCATGCCCAGCTTTCGCCTTTACTGTGGTGCTGCTCTATTGGCCATGGCCGGCGCCTGCGGCCAAGGCGCCCATGCCCAGGCCACCCGGCTGGACGACTCCAGCTCCCCACGTCCCCAGATCAACTCGGATTTTCGCAATGCGCAGATGCTGGACCCGCACACCATCAGCCTGCCTTTCGGGCATGTGGAATACCGCCTGGCCACCGCCCCCTATATGGGCAGGCAGGCACGCATTTACTACGTCATCCCCCTGGCGGTAGCCGGCCTGCGCTCGCCCATGGGCATGCAGGTGCAGTGGCGCAGCGGCGGCCTGTTCCAGGGCGGCATGGGCCGGCCCGGCGACCGTGTGCTGGTCTGGAGCGGCGTGGTGCGCGCGCCCTGGATCACCGAGAGTTTTGACCTGCAGCTGCGCCTGGACCAGCGCCAGTTGCAGATGGGCCAGGGCGGCAGCCTGCGCTTTGAATCCTATTTTGAAATAGAGACCCAGCCATGACCCTTTTCCGCTTCTTCCGCCACCCGCTGTCCCTGGCCTTGTCCCTGGCCGCCTGCCTGGCCCAGGCCGCCCCGTTCGAGATGGCGATATCCCCCTCGCGCTTTGAGCTGAGCGCCAAAAACGGCGAGCGCATTGGCCAGTCCATCGATCTGCACAACCTGGGCTCGGCCGCCACCGCCTTGGCGGTACGCACCCTGGACTGGAGCTACTCGGCCGAGGGCCATATCAGCTACCACGACGAGCTGCTGCCCGGCAGCTGCCGCCCCTGGGTGGCGCTGGAGCGCCGCAGCGTCAAGATACCGGCGCAGACCAAGCAGGCCTTCCGCTTCCAGATCACACCTCCGGCCGATGCGCCGCGTGGCGAATGCCGCTTCATGATCGCCATTGAAGGGGTGGAGCCGGCCCAGCAGACCATCATCCAGAGCGGGGGCGCCAGCCTGAGCCTGCCAGTGACCGGCCGCATTGCCGTGGCTGTCTATGTGATGCTGGGTGGCGCCGAGCCCAAGCTCGAAGTCCAGCAGATCGGCATGCGCGAGATGGCCGGCAAGCGCAGCCCCTCCATCACCGTGCGCAACAGCGGCGATGCCCATGGCCGCCTCGAAGGCACGGTGGACGCCAAGGATGCCAAAGGCCGCGACTTCACGCTGGCGGTGGAAGGCACACCCATCATGCCGGGCCAGACCCGCCACCTGGCCCTGGTCCCCAAGGGCGAAGATGGCCAGCCCGCCATCCAGCCCAGCTACCCCATCAAGGCCAGTGGCCTGCTGGACTGGGACAAGGGCAGCTTCAAGCTGAATGCGGATTTCCAATGAGCACGCAGCGCTGCCCACTGATCATCATGCGCCAGGTGCTGCTGCCGGTGGCGCTGACGGCGCTGGGTGCCGTTGCGCAAGCGGGCAGTGCCAGCTCCGGCACCGGCAACCTGCCGCGCACCACCCCGGCAGTGGCGCTGAACTTTGCCATCCAGATCGACAAGTATGTGTTTTTCCGCATCGGCAATGGCGCCTGGCCCACACCGGGCGGCACCACTTCACTGGTGGGCTTTAGTTTGAGCCCGACGATACCGGCGGTACCCACCACGCCTGCCAACGGCAACAACACCGCCGTCAACTGGAACGGCACAGCGCCCCCATTCGCCGTCACCGCCAGCGGCAACGTGCTACCTGTGGAGGTGCGCAGCAATGGCGGCCAGGTCAGCGTGTTTGCCACCGTCACCACGGCGCTGACCAGCGGCAGCAACACCCTACCGATGAACGTGATCAGCGCGACCAGCAGCGACTCGGCGCTGCCGGCGCCCACCATTCCGGCCACCGGCACTGGCACCAGCGTGAACGTCACCGGGGGTGGCACTGGCACGGTCAACAGCCTGGTCACCATCCGCACGGCCAACTGGACCTTCGCCTACGACAACAGCGTCAGCCGTACCGCCGGCAATTACAGCGGGCAGTTGAGCTTTACCGCGTCCGTGCCTTGAGGTGGAGCCTGCAGCAGCCTCAGCAGCCCCTGGTAATTGGTTACGATGGCAATCCCATCAGATTTTTGAATGATTCCGCCATGCCCACCAGCGCCGAACGCCTTGCCCAGAGCCTGCAGACCCTGAACTCGCTGGGCGACGAGGCGCAGCGCATCTTCACCCAGCTCTACCCAGAAGCCGCCCAAGAGGCCGCGCAGGCCGCAGACCAGCGCGCAGCGCGCGGCCTGTCGCTGGGCCCGCTGGACGGCAAGCTCGTGTCCATCAAGGACCTGCTCGATGTGGCAGGCCAGGTGACCACCGCCGGCGCGAAAATGCGCCGCCACAGCGCCCCGGCCACACACGATGCGCCAGTGGTACAACGCCTGCGCGCTGCCGGCGCGGTGATCGTCGGCAAGACGAATATGACGGAGTTCGCGTTCTCGGGCGTGGGCATCAACCCCCATTTCGGCACCCCGGGCAATGCCGCCGATGTGCTGCACATCCCCGGCGGCTCCTCGTCGGGTGCCGGGGTCAGCGTCGGCCGGGGCCTGGTCGATATCGCCATTGGCTCGGACACCGGCGGCTCGGTGCGCATCCCCGCCGCCTTCAATGGCGTCACCGGCTTCAAGCCCACGCAGGCGCGGGTCTCGCGCGACGGGGCTTTTCCGCTGTCCTACACCCTCGATGCGCTAGGCCCCTTGGCCCGCAGCGTGGCCGATTGCGCGGCCGCCGATGCCATCATGGCCGGCACCATCCCCCAAGCCCTGCCCCCGCGCAGCCTGCAAGGCCTGCGCATTGGCCTGCCCCAGGGCCTGCCCTGGACCGATTGCAGCGCCGAGGTGCTGGCCCAGACCGAGCAGGCCATCGCCAGCTTGCAGGCCCAAGGCGCCAGCATCCGCAAGCTGGCCTGGCAGGATTTGATGGCCGCCCCCGCGCAGCTGCAAAGCGAGGGCACCTTGATTGCGGCCGAGGCTGCCACCATCCACCAGCAGGCGCTGGTGGATACGCGCGATGCCTTTGACCCGCGCGTGCTCTCGCGCATGGACAAGGGCCGCGCCTTGACGGCGCCCTACTACATCCAGCTGCTGCAACAGCGCCAGCAATGGATCGCCAGGATGGATGCCGCCATGCAGGAGGTGGACCTGCTGCTGCTGCCCACCATCGCCATCACCGCGCCAGCCATTGCGCCGCTGCTGGAAGACGACAGCGCCTTCTTCGCCGCCAATGCGCTGATTCTGCGCAACACCTCGATCTTCAATTTCTACGACCTGCCCGCCATCTCGCTGCCATTGCCGCGCGTGGCCGGTAGCCTGCCGGTGGGGCTGATGCTGGTGGGCGCGCGCATGCAGGATGCCAACTTGCTGGCCCTGGCCGCTGCTGCCGAGCAAGCGCTGGCCCAGGCATAAGGAGGCCCCATGGGACGCGCAAGCCTGCAATGGACCGACGAGATGCTGGCCGCCTTGGGGACCGACAAGGATGCGGTGCTGGCCGAGCGCTGGGGCACCAGCGCCAAGACCGTGAACCTCAAGCGCAACAGCCTGGGGATTGCCGCCTTTGGCCATGTGGAATGGACGCCGGAGATGCTGGCCGCGCTGGGCCAGGAGAGCGATGCCAGCCTGGCCACGCAATGGGGCATCAGCAAGGCCAGCGTGGTGGCCAAGCGCGGGGCGCTGGGCATAGCACCGCAGGACAGCAGCCGGGGCAAACAAAGCCAGCACAGCTGGCAACCTAACGAGGTGATGCTGCTGGGCACCGCATCCGATGCCGATGTGGCCGCGCAGTTGGGCCTGAGCCTGGCGGCGGTGCGCAATGCGCGCATGGCCCGCGGCATTGCAGCGGCCCGCCCGCAGAAACCGCCTATCGCCAAAAACTAAGCCCTCCCAGACCCGTCAGGCCGGAGAGGGCTTTCAAGCCACCGCCCTCGTAACGAGAACGGCTGAGCGTCAGCTTAGAACTGCTCGTTCTCGCCCAGGTAGCGCCACTGCCCCACTGGCAGATTGCCCAGCACCACCTTGCCGATGCGGATGCGCTTCAAGCCCACCACAAACAGGCCCACGGCCTCGCACATGCGGCGGATCTGGCGCTTCTTGCCTTCGCGCAGCACAAAGCGCAGCTGCTCAGGGTTTTGCCATTCCACGCCCGCCGGCAGCAGGGCTTCACCATCAAGGGACAGGCCGTGGCGCAGCAGCGCCAGCTTGTCTTCGGGGAAGTGCTGCTGCACATCCTGCTCGACGGCACCATAAGTCACACGCACCAGGTATTCCTTCTCAACCTCGGAATCCTCGCCAATGATGTGCTTGGCAATGCGGCCGTCCTGGGTCATCACCAACAGGCCGACCGAATCGATATCCAGACGGCCGCAAGGCGCCAGGCCCTTGAGCTGGCTGAAGTTGAAACGCGTCTTGCTGTGGTCCTCGCGCCAGTGGTTGGACGGGTTGACCAGCACCACCGCTGGCTCATGGCCGTCTTCGGCCTGGCCGCTGACATAGCCCATGGGCTTGTTGATCAGAATCGTCACCTGCTGGGCCTGCAGATCCTGCGCCTCGCGCCGGATCTCGATCTTGTCGGTCAGCTCGACGAGCTGGCCCATCGTCGCGACTTCGCCGTTGACCAGCACCCAGCCGTTCTCGATCCAGGCATCGCCCTCGCGGCGCGAGCACAGGCCCAGGTCGGACATGCGCTTGTTCACGCGCACCTGGCCTTCGGCCTTCAGCTGCTCATTCTGGGCCTGGGCCTTGGCGGTCTGCATTGTGCGCTGGGGCGCATCGGCGCGCCAGACGTTGGACGGCATCTCGCGGCGCGGGGCATCCCGGCGCGGTGGGCCGTCCCGGCGTGGTGCTTCGTCGCGTGGACGCTCCGAGCGGAAGCCATCCTGGCGTGGGCCGGCGCCAAAGGAGCGGGGGCCGCCCTCGCGGGGGCCGTCCGAGCGGGGGCCAAAGCCACGTGGGCCCTCGTTGCGACGGTCATCCTGGCGGGGGCCTGCGGGGCGGCGGCTATCCTGGCGCGGATCGCGCGATCCGGCACCTACCGAGACAAAGTCACCGCGCCCGGCATAAGGGCGCCCGGCGGAGGGGCGACCTGCATCGGAGCGACCTGCGTAAGGGCGTGCATCGTCACGGCGGCCACCATCAGCGCGGTCGCCAAAACGGCGCTCCTGGCCATAGCCACCATCAAGTGCCTCGCCACGGCCAAAACCGCCGTCGCGGCTGTCGCGGCCGGGCCAGCTATCCCGGCTGCCACGCTCAGCCCGGCCGTCGCGCGCGTCACGACCATCGCGGCTATCACGGCCATCACGACCGCCTCGGTTGTCGCTGAATCGGCTGTCGCCGCCAGCACGGGGCCCTGTAGGGCGTGGGCCACCAGCTGAACGCGGACGGTCCGCACCCGGCCCTCCGTCACGGCCGCGCGCGACGGGAGCGGGCGCGGGTTTGCGGATCAGGGTGAGTTTTTTACGGCCTTCGCCATCGTCGGCGGCAGGCGAATCAGCTGGAGAGCGGGGATTTGACATAGCCCGCTATTGTCGCGTGTCTTGCCATTCCAAGCGGGGCGCACGGCTATGGCAGCTGTGGATAAGCCTGTGCACAAACAAGGGCTGGCGCCCTGCCTTTTTTTCAGCAGCGCTTACAACTTGGCCCCTTACTTACGTCAATCCCCCCCCCGATGGTCATGCGCAGCCTCTTCCCTGCCGCTATCACTGGCCATCACAGCCCGCCAAGCCCCTTCCCATGCGGGCTGGCGCAATATGCATCGGAATGCGTATAGATGTGAGCAGTGCAAACGCCCTTAAAAGCAGCAGTTATTGAGGCGTAGCATGGGCTTATTCATTTTTGAGGAGATAACAATGAAGTCCACCACTACCCAACGTAGCCCGCGCCATGCGCTGTACTGGCTGCCCGCTGCTGCCCTGGTCCTGGGCGTTGCGGCTTTGAGCGGTTGCGACAAGGGCGCCTCCAATGCGCCGATGCCACGCGCTACGCCGGACAACACCACACCCGGCGGCTCGATGCCAGCACCCCCACCTGCAGGGGCAACCCCCGACGCGCCAGCCGCACCGGCCACCAAGCCCTAAAGGCTACAGATCGAAATCCGCCCGTTGGGGCTTGACCAGCCAGCCCTGCCCGCGCAGGGCCTGCAGATCGAGCACCCGCAGGCCGCCGTATTCGATACGGATAAAGCCCTGGTGCTGCAAGGCGGCCAGGGCTTCGTTCACCCGCTGGCGCGACAGGCCCACCAGGTAGGCCAGCTCCTGCTGCGTGATGCGCAGCACATCGCTGACCCCCGGGCAGAGCACCGGGTTGAACAGCGCAGCCAAGGTGCGGGCCACCCGCTCTTCGGGGCGGTTCAAGCGGTCAATCTCGCGGGCGCTGATGAACTGCGCCAGCCGCTCGTTGAGCTGGTGCATCACAAAGCGGTTAAAGCCCAGCGAATGGTCCAGCAGCCAGTGGAAGGCATCCACCGGAATACCGCAGACGGAGCTTTTGCGCAGCGCCTGGATGTCGTAGCGGTAGATCTCGCGCTTGAGGGCGGTGCCCTCGCCAAACCAGCCCGTGCGTGGCAGGCCGGCAAAGGTCATCGTGCGGCCCTCGCTGTCTTCGGCGCTCATCTTGAGCAGGCCCTCGATGACACCAAACCAGTAGGTCACCGGCTTGCCCACGCGGCAGACATACTCGCCCGGCTCGGCCTCGGTCACCATCAGCTGGCGCACGGCATAGTCGCGCTCGGCGGGCTGCAGAACAGGGATCCACGGGATATCGGCCACTTCCGCAGCATGCGGGGCACGGCGGCGTTGGTAGAGAGAGGCATGCGGGCTCATGGCGGCCAAGAATGCACGAGGCCGCACAGGCTGCAAAGGGGGGTGCTACCAGGGTTGGCCCTGCACTTGTCACCTGCGCAGCAAGTAGGCCCTGCGCAACAGGCGGCCCGCTAGACTGGAGCGTTCATCGCTCAATGACTACTGAATTTGCCATGTCCGATCTGAACCGCCCCCACTCCCCCACCTTCGCTGCCCTGGCGCTGGCCGCCGCACTGCTGGTCCCTGGCCATGCGCTTGCCGCCCCTGCCTGCGCTGCAGCATCGCCCGACGCCCAGGTGCTGGCCGGCAAAACCTGGCTCACCACCGCCGTCTACGAAGGCGATGACCGCAGCAGCAACCTGGTGGAGCGCTACCCCGGCGTCGTCGGCATCTCGCTCTGGGATGCCTGCAGCAACCGCTACGAATACTTTGACCCTGCCACCGGCCGCTCGCGCAGCCAGCAAGGCGGCGCCGGCTGGTTCTTCTTTACCGGCGATCGCCAGTACCAGCACACGGTGTCCGACAACGGCACGCAGTTGCGCCGCAAGATGGAGGTGGTCAATACCACCGAATTCACCTACTCGCGCCAGGTCCCCAAGGACATGCGCGAGGGCCAGCCCCTGGTCACCATCCATGTCGTGCACACACCCTACACCGGTGCTTTTCAAGTGCAGCCAAGCGCCGGCATAGGCCGCCCATAGTCCGCCACCAACGCCGGCCGCAGCTACACTGGCAGCCTTGCGCTCCGCCCCTTAACCCAACCCCAAGAGGTCCCCATGTCCGATCTGAACACCGCCTTTGAAGCCGCCAAGGAAGCCGCCCTGAACATGAGCGAGCGCCCCGACAACCAGACGCTGCTGAAGCTCTACGGGCTGTACAAGCAAGGCGCACATGGCGACAACAACGAGCCCAAGCCAGGATTTACCGACTTTGTCGCCTCGGCCAAGTGGAACGCCTGGAACCAGTGCAAGGGCATGGCGCAGGATGATGCCAAGCAGCAGTACATCGACATGATCCAGGAACTGCTCTAAGCATTCCGCGCCTGCAGGGGCTGGGGCCCGCGCCCTCCCACCCTGCATGGCCTTGCCGCCCCTGCGCCCGCAGCAGGGCGGCCCGCCCTCCGAATCCCTGCCCCTCTCGGCATGGCGCATTTGGCTTCGGGCCCCGTCTTCCAATACCGCAGCACCTGCGCGTCTCCCTGCATCCCCACTGCCTGGCGCAGCGCCAAGGCTGCGCCACGCGCACATGCACGGCAAATCGGCAGGCCGCAGGAAAGTACCTACAGCGTTTTCCCGCAGATTGTCGTCATAAAGACAAAACAACGTCAAAGCTGAACCTACATTCGGTTTCAACAGGACGCAAGGCATGGCACTTGTGATCTACAAAAAACGGCATAGGAGACAACCATGTCAACGACATTTCCCAAGCTATTGCTGCAGCACGCTGCCAATCGGCCCGAGGCCGCAGCATTGCGTGAAAAGGAATACGGCATTTGGCAAAGCTACAGCTGGTCCGAGCTGGCCGTGATGGTCGCCAAGATCGCCGCCGGCCTGTCGCAAGCCGGCCTGGCGCGCGGCGAGCACCTGGTGCTGATGGGTGCCAACCGCCCCCGGCTCTACGCCAGCATGCTGGCCGCCCAGTCGATTGGCGCCATCCCTGTGCCGCTGTACCAGGATGCGGTAGCGGCCGAATGCGTGTTCCCGCTGAACAATGCCGAGGTGCGCTTTTGCCTGGTAGAAGACCAGGAGCAGGTCGACAAGCTGCTGGAGCTGCGCGAGCACTGCCCGCAGATCAGCCATGTCTACTACGACGACCCACGGGGCCTGCGCAACTACGAAGAGCCCGGCCTGGCCTCGCTCGACAGCCTGATCGCCAGCGGCGAGACCTTTGTGGCGGCCAACCCCGGCTGGTTCCAGCAGCAGGTCGATGCCACCAAGAACGGCGATGTGGCGGCGATGTTCTTCACCTCCGGCACCACCGGCAACCCCAAGGGCGTGGTGCACACGCATAGCTCCTTGCTGGAGAGCGCTTCGGCCGGCGCCGAGTTTGAAAAGCTCGGCCATGGCGAGGAAGTGCTGGCCTACCTGCCCCCGGCCTGGATCGGCCAGAACATCTTCAGCTACTCGCAATGGCTGGCCTGCGGCTATGTGGTGAACTGCCCCGAGTCCAATGCCACCGTGCAGATCGACCTCAAGGAAGTCGGCCCCACCTACTACTTTGCGCCGCCGCGCGTGTTCGAAGGCATCCTCACCAGCGTGATGATCCGCATGGAAGACGCGGGCCTTCTCAAGCGCAAGATGTTCCACCACTTCATGGCGGTGGCCAAGCGCGTGGGCCCGGCGCTGCGCGATGGCAAGCCGGTGAGCCTGCTCGACAAGATCAGCTACAAGCTGGGCGACCTGATGGTGTTTGGCCCGCTGCGCAACAACATGGGCTTCAGCCGCGTGCGCGTGGCCTATACGGCCGGTGAGGCGATCGGCCCCGATCTGTTCAGCTTCTTCCGCTCGATCGGCATCAACCTCAAGCAGCTCTATGGCTCGACCGAGACCGCCGTGTTCGTCTGCATCCAGCCCGACAACCAGGTGTTTGCCGATACCGTGGGCAACCCGATTCGCGGCGTCGAGATCAAGATGGCCGAGAACGGCGAGATCCTGGTCAAATCGCCCGGCCTGTTGAAGGAGTACTACAAGAACCCCAAGGCGACCGCCGAGGTGCTGAGCGAAGACGGCTGGTACCACACCAGCGATGCCGGCTTCATGGACAAGAGCGGCCAGCTCAAGATCATCGACCGCGTCAAGGACGTGGGCCGCTTGAAGGGCGGCAGCAACGACGGCGCAATGTTTGCGCCCAAGTATGTCGAGAACAAGCTCAAGTTCTTCCCCTTCATCAAGGAGGCCGTGGCCCTGGGTGATGGGCGCGAGAAGGTCTGCGCGATGATCAACATCGACTTCGAGGCCGTGGGCAACTGGGCCGAGCGCCAGAACCTGCCTTACGCCGGCTACACCGACCTGGCGCAGAAGCCGCAGGTCTACACCCTGATCCAGAACTGCGTCGAGAAGGTCAATGCCGACCTGGCCACCGATGCGATGCTGGCCGGCAGCCAGGTGACGCGCTTCCTGGTCCTGCACAAGGAGCTCGATGCCGATGACGGCGAGCTGACCCGTACCAACAAGGTGCGCCGTGGCTTTATCGCCGACAAGTACGGCGTGCTGGTCGATGCGCTCTACGCCGGGCGCAGCGAGCAGTTCATCGAGACCCAGGTGAAGTTCGAAGACGGCCGCACCGGCAGCGTCAGCGCCACCTTGAAGATCGCCGACAGCAAGACCTTCGCACCGCTGAAGTCGGTTGCCTGAGCGCCCAGCCAAGAGAAAGCCACCCATGAGCAAAAAAATCGGTGACGTCATTCTTGACATCAAGAACATCAGCCTGCGCTTTGGCGGCGTCAAGGCGCTGACGGATATCTCCTTCAACGTCAAGGAGCATGAGATCCGCTCCATCATCGGCCCCAACGGCGCCGGCAAGAGCTCCATGCTCAACTGCATCAACGGCGTCTATACGCCTTCGGAAGGCGCCATCAGCTTTCGCGGCCAGACCTTTGCGCACATGAACAGCCGCCAGGTCGCCGAGATGGGCGTGGCCCGCACTTTCCAGAACCTGGCGCTGTTCAAGGGCATGAGCGTGATCGACAACATCATGACCGGCCGCAACCTGAAGATCAAAAGCAACCTGCTGATGCAGGCGCTGCGCCTGGGCCCGGCCCAGCGCGAGGAGATCCAGCAGCGCGAGTTTGTCGAGCACATCATCGACTTTCTGGAGATCCAGGCCTTCCGCAAGACACCCGTGGGCCAGCTGCCCTACGGCCTGCAAAAGCGGGTCGACCTGGGCCGCGCGCTGGCGATGGAGCCCAAGGTGCTGCTGCTCGACGAGCCCATGGCCGGCATGAACGTCGAGGAAAAGCAGGACATGTGCCGCTTCATCCTCGATGTGAACGACGAGTTCGGCACCACCATCGTGCTGATCGAGCACGACATGGGCGTGGTGATGGACATCTCCGACCGCGTGGTGGTGCTGGATTACGGCAAGAAGATCGGTGATGGCACGCCCGAAGAAGTCCGCAATAACGAAGATGTGATCCGCGCCTATCTGGGCGCAGGCCACTGAGCACAGACCCCAGGGGACCGCAATGGCATTTTTTCTTGAAACTTTGTTTGGTGGCCTGATGGTGGGCATGCTCTACGCGCTCATCGCGCTGGGCTTTGTGCTGATCTTCAAGGCCTCGGGCGTCTTCAACTTCGCGATGGGCGCGATGGTGCTGTTCGCCGCACTGGCCATGGCCCGCTTTTCGGAATGGATTCCGAAGTGGCTGGGCATGGAGCCCGGTGTGCTCAGCATTGCGCTGGCGCTCGTCGTCGCCATGGTCATCATGGTCGGCGTGGCCTGGGCGATCGAGCGTTTTGCGCTGCGCTACCTCGTCAACCAGGAACCCATCGCGCTGCTGATGGCCACCTTGGGTATCGCCTACTTCCTCGACGGCCTGGGCCCGATGATCTTTGGCTCGGCCGTCTACAGCATCAATGTGGGCATGCCCAAGGACCCCATGTTCGTCATGGAAAGCCTGTTCCAGGGCGGCGTGCTGATCAGCCAGGAAGACCTGTATGCCGCCGGCATTGCCGCGGTGCTGGTGCTGGTGCTGAGCGTGTTCTTCCAAAAGACCAAGACCGGCCGCGCCCTGCGCGCCGTGGCGGACGACCACCAGGCCGCCCAGTCCATCGGCATTCCGCTCTCGCGCATCTGGGTCATCGTCTGGTCGGTGGCTGGCTGCGTGGCGCTGGTGGTCGGCATCATCTGGGGCTCCAAGCTGGGTGTGCAGTACTCGCTGTCCCTGGTCGCCCTGAAGGCCTTGCCGGTTGTGATTCTGGGTGGCCTCACCTCCGTGCCCGGCGCCATCGTCGGCGGTCTGATCATCGGCGTGGGCGAGAAGCTCTCCGAGGTCTACCTGGGCCCTTATGTGGGCGGCGGCATCGAGACTTGGTTCGCCTACGGTCTGGCGCTGTGCTTCCTGCTGTTCCGTCCCCAAGGTTTGTTTGGCGACAAAATTATTGACCGCGTGTAAACGGAGACTGACCTATGTTTTATCGTGAAAATGGCCAGTTCAAGACCAGCTACGCGGCCGATCAGCAGATCTTCCCGGTGCTGCAGGACAAGTGGGCCATGCTCGCCCTGCTGCTGGTGGCCTTTGTGCTGGTGCCCTTTGGCTTCAGCGACTACACCTTCAAGGCGGTGCTGATCCCCTTCCTGATCATGTCGCTGGGCGCCATCGGGCTCAACATCCTGGTGGGCTACTGCGGCCAGATCTCGCTGGGCACCGGCGCCTTCATGGCAGCCGGCGCCTACGCGGCCTACAACTTCCATGTGCGCTTTGAAGGCATGCCGCTGATCCTGTCGCTGATCGGTGGCGGCCTGGTGTCCATGCTGGTCGGCGTGCTGTTTGGCCTGCCCAGCCTGCGCATTCGCGGGTTGTACTTGGCCGTGGCCACCCTGGCGGCCCAGTTCTTCATGGACTGGATCACCAGCCGCGCCGCCTGGGTCAGCAACTACTCCTCGTCCGGTTCGGTCAGCGCCGGCAAGCTGTCGGTGTTCGGCATGCCGATCGAGACGCCGGTGCAGAAGTACCTGTTCTGCCTGGTCATCCTCTGCGTGCTGGGCCTGATGGCCAAGAACCTGGTGCGCAGCGCCATCGGCCGCGAGTGGATGGCCATGCGCGACATGGATGTGGCCGCCAGCGTGATCGGCATCCGCCCCATGTACGCCAAGCTCTCGGCCTTTGCCGTCAGCAGCTTCATCGTCGGCATTGCCGGTGCGCTCTGGGGCTTTGTCCACCTGGGCGCCTGGGAGCCTGCCGCCTTCAGCCTGGACCGTTCCTTCCAGCTGCTGTTCATGATCATCATCGGCGGCCTGGGCTCCATCGTCGGCAGCATCTTTGGCGCCGCCTTCTTTGTGCTGCTGCCCATCTTCCTGACCCAGGTGCCGCACTGGCTGGGTCTGCCGCTGTCCACCGCCACCGCCACCTACCTGGAGCACATGGTGTTTGGCGCGCTGATCGTGTTTTTCCTGATTGTCGAGCCCCATGGATTGGCCAAGCTGTGGGCCACGGCCCGCCAGAAGCTGCGTCTGTGGCCGTTCCCGCATTGAGAGTTTTTTAAGAGAGAGCAACGCAGAGTGTTCGCAAGTGGGGGTCACCAGCCCCAACAACCCTAAGGAGATAGAACCATGTCTTTCAAGAAAGCTGTGATCGCCGCTGCTACGGCAGCCCTGGGTCTGGGCGCAATGATGGCTGCCCCAGCCGCACAAGCCCAGGAGCAATTTGTTCCGCTGCTGGTCTACCGCACCGGCCAGTTCGCGCCGCTGGGCATCCCATGGGGTGACGGCAAGCAGGACTACCTCAAGCTCGTCAATGCCAAGGGCGGCATCAACGGCGTGAAGATCAAGTTCGAAGAGTGCGAGACCGCCTACGACACCGCCAAGGGCGTGGAATGCTATGAGCGCCTCAAGGGCCGCGACGGTGGCGCTGCCGGCTTTGACACGCAATCGACCGGCATCACCTTCGCGGTGACCGACAAGGCCGCGGGCGACAAGATGCCCGTCATCACCCCCGGCTATGGCCTGTCGCAATCGGCCGATGGCAAGGTGTTCGAGTGGAACTTCCCGCTGCTGGGCAACTACTGGACCGCTGCTGATTCCATCGTGCAGGACATCCTGAAGAAGGAAAAGGGCAACCTCAAGGGCAAGAAGATCGCCCTGGTCTACCACGACTCGCCCTATGGCAAGGAGCCCATCCCGCTGCTGCAAAAGCGTGCCGCCAAGGAAGGCTTTGAGCTGATGCTGCTGCCCGTGACCGCCCCGGGCGTGGAGCAGAAGTCCACCTGGCTGCAGATCCGCCAGAACCGCCCTGACTATGTGCTGCTGTGGTCGGCCGGCGTGATGACGCCGACCGCCGTGCGCGAAGCCCAGGCCACCGGCTACCCCCGCGAGAAGATGTACGCCATCTGGTGGGGCGGCTCCGACCATGACGTGAAGGACATCGGTGCCGGCGCCAAGGGCTACAACACCGTCACCATCCACAACACCGGCGAGCGCGACAAGGTGCATGACGAGGTGAAGGCCACGCTATACGACAAGGGCCAGGGCACCGCGTCCGATCCCAAGGAACTGGGCCAGCTGGCACACACGCGCGGCATGATGATCGCGATGCTGCAGGTCGAAGCCATCCGCACCGCGCAAGAGAAGTACGGCAAGGGCAAGGTCATGACCTCCGAGCAGGTGCGCTGGGGCCTGGAGAACATGAACATGACCCAGGAACGCCTGAACGAATTGGGCTTTGGCAAGATCATCCGCCCCTTCAAGACCAGCTGTGACAACCACCTCGGTGCCGACTGGGCGCGTATCGCCACCTGGGACGGCAGCAAGTTCAACGTCACCTCGGACTGGTACCAATCGGACAAGAGCCTGATCGACCCGCTGGTCAAGGAATACGCCGACAAGTACGCCAAGGAAAAGAACGTGACGCCACGTTCCTGCAGCTAAGGCTGCGTGGTCCCTGGGCCTCTGTGGCCCGGGGCCTCTCGTGGCAGGCCCCTGGCGCCCTCCCCTGCGGAAGGCGCCCGCTCCCCGGGGCCGCCCACCCTCCATTTTGTTGAGAGATCAGGTGACGGCATGACCGATTCCCCGCAAACAGCTTCCACCCCATCCGCAGCAGCGCCGCTTTTGGTCGTCAACGGCATCGAGGTGATCTACAACCATGTGATCCTGGTGCTCAAAGGCGTCTCGCTGTCGGTGCCGCGCGAATCGATCGTGGCCATCCTGGGCGGCAATGGCGCCGGCAAGACCACCACCTTGCGCGCCATTTCCAACCTGCTCAAGGGCGAGCGCGGCGAAGTCACCAAGGGCAGCATCGAGCTCGAAGGCGAGCGCATCGAAGCGCTGACCCCGTCGGACCTGGTCAAGCGCGGCGTTGTGCAGGTGATGGAAGGCCGGCACTGCTTTGCCCACCTGACCATCGAAGAGAACCTGCTCACCGGCAGCTATACCCGCACCAGCAAGGGCGAGATCGCCGCCAACCTGGACAAGGTCTACAACTATTTTCCCCGCCTCAAGACGCGCCGCACCAGCCAGGCGGCCTACACCTCGGGCGGCGAGCAGCAGATGTGCGCCATTGGCCGCGCGCTGATGAGCAACCCGCGCCTGGTGCTGCTCGATGAGCCCTCGATGGGCCTGGCGCCGCAGATCGTTGAAGAAGTCTTCAACATCGTGCAGGACCTGAACCAGAAAGAGAAGGTCACCTTCGTGCTGGCCGAGCAGAACACCAACATGGCGCTGAAGTACGCCGACTACGGCTACATCATGGAGAGCGGCCGCATCATGATGGACGGCGCCGCCAAGGACCTCGCCAACAACGAGGACGTCAAGGAGTTCTACCTGGGCATGGGTGGCGGCGAGCGCAAGAGCTTCAAGGACGTCAAGAGCTACAAGCGCAGAAAACGCTGGCTGGCCTGACCGCACTGCTTCAACGCACCAATTACCGCGCCGGCTGATGCCCAGATGCCGGCGTCTGCGGCAGATTCGCCCTCAAAAATACCGATCACACGTCCCGGAGAACCCGCATGAGCCAGCACTACGACGATCTGGAGTCCCGCGCCCCAGCTGCCCGCGAAGCCGATCTGATGGCCCGCCTGCCCGCCCAGATTCGGCACGCCCAGCAACACTCCCCCGCCTTTGCCAGCATCCTGCAGGGCATCGATGCCGCCAGCATCAGCAGCCGCGCGGCGCTGGCGCAGCTGCCCGTGACCCGCAAGCATGAGCTGCTGGAGCGCCAAAAGGCCGAGCGCGCCCAGCACCCGGGCCGCGCCATCTTTGGCGGCTTCAACACCGCGCCGTTTGGCAGCGCCATGCCGCGCATGTTTGCCAGCCCCGGCCCCATCTATGAACCCGAAGGCCAGCGCCCCGACTACTGGCGCATGGCCCGCGCCATCTATGCGGCCGGCTTTCGCGCCGGCGAGCTGGTGCACAACAGCTTCAGCTACCACTTTGTGCCCGCCGGCTCGATGATGGAGTCAGGCGCCCAGGCGCTGGGCGCCACCGTCTTCCCCGCCGGCACCGGCCAGACCGAGCAGCAGGTGCAAGCCATGGCCGATCTGCACCCCCATGGCTACATCGGCACGCCCAGCTTTTTGAAGATCATCCTGGAGAAGGCCGAAGCCCAGGGCCAGCGCATTGCATCGCTGACCAAGGCGCTTGTCTCCGGCGAGGCCTGCCCCCCCTCGCTGCGCGACTGGTTCAGCGCCCGGGGCGTGGCCGCCTACCAGTGCTATGCCACCGCCGACCTGGGCCTGATCGCCTACGAGACCGAGGCGCGCGAAGGCCTGGTGCTGGACGAGAACGTGATTGTCGAAATCGTGCGCCCCGGCACCGGCGACCCGGTGGCCGAAGGCGAGGTCGGTGAGCTGGTCGTCACCACCCTCAACACCGACTACCCGCTGATCCGCTTTGGCACCGGTGACCTCTCAGCCGTGCTGCCCGGCCAGTGCCCCAGCGGCCGCACCAACACCCGCATCAAGGGCTGGATGGGCCGCGCCGACCAAACCACCAAGGTGCGCGGCATGTTTGTGCACCCCGGCCAGATTGCCGAAGTCGTCAAACGCTTTCCCCAGGTGCAAAAGGCGCGCCTGGTTGTCAGCGGCGCCATGGCCCAGGACCAGATGAGCCTGCAGGTGGAAACCACCGAGCTGGGCGCCGGCCTGGCCGAACAGATCGCCGACGCCGTGCGCGACATCACCAAGCTGCGCGCCGATATCGCGCTGCTGCGCCCGGGTGAGCTGCCCAATGATGGCAAGGTGATTGAGGATGCGCGGAGTTACGACTGAGCGCTTTGGAGACAACGCACGCTGAGTGCGCAAAACGGCCACGCGCCTTTGGGTTGCGTGGCCGTTTTTCTTAAGATCTCCAAATGCCGCCACCAAAACCTTCTCTGGCATATACCTTCAGCGGCAGCTTGGATTGGTATTTGCGCCCTTCTAAATCCTGGTAGCGCACGGAAATCTCAATCTCTGCGCCATAGCGTAACCAGGGCTCATTGCTTGAATCGCCACTGACAGCACCCAAAGAGGTGGTCAGCGCTTCGCCGTTCTTGAGCAAGAGCACTTCACCTTGCGCCAGGAAGTTGGCCTCAACCATTTCAAACTCGTTTTCACGGACTTGTGGATCGAGTAGCGATGCAATGTCCTCTTGAGAAGCATGCAGACGCACACGAACTGCTGGCCGATTACCGGTTGGTGATCACGCAACCAACAAACCCCCTCTGGCGCTTATTCGTGCCAGAGAGGCATTTTTTGCATCCGCCAGCCTATGGTCACGCTCGCCATTCACTGCAGCATCTGCGGCGAATAGGGGGATAAATGCCGCATGGATCACGACCAGCATCTATGGACGACCCGTTTTGGCGTGAAAGCTATCCACCGCACACCCTCAGTGGTTGACTTGCCAATAATCAACGGCAGTAACCCATGCGGTGATACACCCGGTTCGCAATCAGCCCTGGGCAGGCGTATTGCGATGTCCTAAAAGCATTTACCGTGCATCTATGGCTATGGATTAAAGCAATTTAAAAATCAGTTACCTTGCATGTCACAAATATCCATAAAACGCATACCGAATACCTGGCATGCACCAGCCCTAAAACGCGGATTCCGAATGACAACCGCTTCCCCCACGCCGAGCCATGGCGCTTTTCAACGCCGCCACAATGCCGAACCCAGAGCTGCGTTCTGTCGCCTACAGCACTGGCTACGCTGTAGCAACCATGAGCGCCGCCCGCTCAGCTGCGAAAACTTGCGGGCATAGGATAACTGCAAGGATTATTTACCATATTGATCACCAGTAATTCCCACTCACAGAAAAATGATCAAAAATCACTATTCATCGGCAACCCCACCATCCACCACCGTAATAAAGCGTCTCGCCATCCCTCAATAAAACAAATAGAGTTTAATATCGCATCCGGATATACCAAGAGAATTGGTTACCGCACGATCAGCGTGCAGAAAGGATTGCGATGCCGCCAAAATCTACTAATAGCCTTAGCCGATCGCTAAAAAAAATCACCTTCAGTTTGGCCACCAGTTGTGCGTTGATCGGCGCTTCCCAACAGGTACAGGCGCAGGATTGTGTGGATGAGGTCTATTACACCGAAGCGACCACCTGCACCGTTCCCAGCGGCATGAACATCGTCAACCTCAGAGTGGATGGCGCAGGCGGTGGGGCCGGTGGGTCGCCCTACCCGCCACTTCGACTGGGTTACGGGGGCGCCAGGGGTGCAAAAGGTGCCACCGTCGCGGGTGCTGTGCAGGTGTCACCCGGTGCCACATTACACCTGCGCGCGGGCATGGCCGGGCAACAAGGGGCGGATGCCATGGGAGTGCCTACTGTGGGAGGCGTGGGCGGCACCGGCGATGGCCATGGTGGCGCCGGCGGCGGCGGACGACATGGAGGCGGTGGCGGTGGCGGCGGTGGCGCCTCATCGCTGAACATAGCTGGCACCAGCATGTGGGTGCGCGCAGGAGGCGGTGGTGGCGGAGGCGGGGGTGGCGTACTGGGGTTTGCCGAAGGGGTTGCACAAAGCGCAGGCGTAGTGCAGTCCGATCAATGCAGCTCTGCTGCTTCCGCTGCCGGAGACGGCGACGAGGTAGAACCTGTCTCTCAGGGGGGCGCCAGCGGCGGTGGTGGCGGCAATGGCGGTACCTATGGCGATGCGCCGTCCACCACACACAAGGCCGCTGCAGCCAACTGGACGCCGCCAGCGCACGGGTCGCAGGGTGGCACCACTGGCGATTCCTGCTACTCCGCCCCCATTGAAGAGCTGTCTTTTGTGGCTGAGGGCAACGCCAACGGTGGCATCAACGCCGAAGCGGCCCCCAACATACCTGCAGCACATGGCGGCCTGTCCCTGATCTTCACTTTCGCAGCTGACCGCACTGCCCGGATTTCTGCCATCAGCGGAACAGGAGCCACCGTGCAAGCCCCCCAGACCATGCCTCCTGGCTATGAGGTGGGCAGCTACCGGGTGGCATGCACCGGCTCGGCAGGTGACCGCGCAAGCGGAGTGGCATCCGGGCCCGCAGCCACGGCCCATGTTCCGATGTCATTACCCGCTGCACAGTCCTGGGCCTGCGAAGTCAGCGCCACCTTGGTCGATAGCTTGGGTGGCGAAACCATCGAAACACTGCCCACCACGATGCAAAGCAGCCGCTCCTGAGCGCATCTGCAACGCCCCACTACCGCCGGAGGGCACACACCCCAGGTGCCCCTGGTTGCGCTGCTCGCCGCCTCACTCGCCGAGGTTTTATCTCTACGCCTTTATCAACGTTGCCGCCCGCAGGCGTTCTGCAACAAGCAGCTTCGCACGGCTTACGTGCAGAAAGGAATCAAGATGCCAAGGAAACCCAAACAGGGAGGCCTGAGCCGGTCGCTTCACAATCGCACTCGCTACGCCGCAGCCGGCTTTGCGCTTGCCGCAGCAGCACCTTACGCGCTGGCTGCAGATTGCGAGGATGCCACTTATTACGTCGAATCCACCAGTTGCCAGGTACCCCAGGGGATGAATATCGTCAATATCCGGGTGGATGGGGCCGGCGGAGGCGCAGGTGGTTTGGCAGCCCCAACGCTTGGGCTCGCTGATGGCGGCGCAGCCGGTGCGAATGGCGCCACCGTCGCCGGGGCCATGCAGGTGTCGCCTAATGCCCAATTGCAGTTTTTGATTGGCACCGCCGGACAGCAAGGGGCCAATGGCTCAGACACACCGACAGCGGGAGGTGAAGGCGGCTCGGGAGACGGGGCAGGCGGCGCTGGAGGCACTGGCGGAGACGGCGGCGGCGGAGGTGGCGGTGGCGGAGCTTCGTCGCTCACCATTGCAGGTACCAGCATGTGGATCCGCGCAGGCGGGGGCGGAGGGGGAGGCGGCGCAGGCCCATTGGGGGCAGAAGCGGGAAGGCCACGCAACGACAGCACTCCGTTGACCAAGGTCTGTACCCTCGCTGCCGCCTCGGGCGGCAACGGCGGCAATGTAGAGCCCATCACGCCCAATGGCCCCAGTGGCGGCGGTGGCGGAAACGGCGGAACTTACGCCAATGCTGCCAGCACTGCATTGCAAGCAAACGCGGCCAGCCAAACGCCACCGGCGCATGGATCAGAGGGCGGTTTTACCGGCGATTCCTGCGCGCCAGACCGGGTCGAATTTCTGTTTTTTGAAGCGAGCGGCAATAGCGGAGGAGGTATCAACGCCGAGGGTACTAACAGCACACCCGCCTCCAACGGTGGGGTCTTCTTCATCTTCGGTTTCGACCCTGAACGCACGGCTCAGATCACGGCTATCAGCTCCACCGGCGTTAGCGTGCAAGAGCCCCAAGCCATGCCCCCTGGCTACGCAGTGAGCGAGTACCGGGTCACCTGCACCGGCTCCGCAGGTGGCAATGCCAGCGGCTCAGCGCCCGGGCCCGCTGCATCGGCCAACATCCCGATGTCCCTACCAGGCAACCAGGTCTGGACCTGCGAGGTAACGACTACCTTGGTTGATAGCACTGGCGGTGACAGCATCACCACCATTCCCACCTCCCAACAAAGCAGCCATACCGATATAGGTCCAGAGCCGCCCCGAGCACCGGCCCGTGTTCCGGTGCTCGGGGCGGCAGGTGCTGCGTCACTGGGCGTGCTGGGGTTAGCGGCATGGATGGGCTTGCGCCGCCAAAGTCAAAAGGGCTTCCGTTGAACGATCCGACCTCGTCATGTGTGCGTGCATATACGTCTTCAGCGAAGCCCCTCAGTGGCTGATCATCCAGGGCCGGTTCCCTATCTGGCTCTTGAGCGCCGGCTGCGCCGCTGCAGCAGTTGCGCCAGTTTTCGCGCCCCCACTAGTGCAACACCCACAGCCACTCGGATGCCGCAGCCGCCCATAGCTGCCCGCAGCAGGATCGGTATCACGCGACATACGCGGCGCATGGCGGGCGCGTTCGTTGACCTCGGCGGCGCGGCGCTGTTGGGGCGAGGTGCAGGCCAGGCGCGGGGCCTGGCTGATGACGCGCTCTGAGGCCGCGCCGCAGCGGGGGCAAGCGCAGGCCAGGTTGCGGTCGGCCAGGCGGCGCAGCGCGTCGAACGCGCCGCAGTGCTGGCAGGCGTAGTCATAGGTGGGCATCACAGTCTCCTGCACAAAAAGATAAAAGCGGGCCGGCACAGCGGCCCGCATACGCGCGTTTTGCTCGTCTTACTTGTCGTACGAGATCGGCATATCGATGCTGCCGTCCAGGTACTTGACCGGGCCAGCCGCGCTCGGGTTGATGTCGAAATCAAAGATCTGCGTGGGCAGCCACAGGGTGGCGCAGGCATTGGGCACGTCGACCACGCCGCTGATATGGCCCTGCACCGGGGCGGTGCCGAGGATGGAATAGGCCTGGGCGCCGGAGTAGCCGAACTTCTTCAGGTACTCGATGGCGTTGAGGCAGGCCTGCTTGTAGGCCACGTTCACATCCAGGTAGTACTGCTTGCCCGATTCGTCAACGCTGATGCCTTCAAAGATCACATAGTCGTTGTAGGTCGGCACGATGGGGCTGGGCTTGAAGATGGGGTTCTTGATGCCGTACTTGGCCATGCCGCCCTTGATGATGGACACCTTCATGTGTACCCAGCCGGCCATCTCGATCGCGCCGCAGAAGGTGATTTCGCCATCGCCCTGGCTGAAATGCAGATCGCCCACCGACAGGCCGGCGCCATCGACATAGACCGGGAAGAAGATCTTGGAGCCGCGCGAGAGGTCCTTGATATCGCAGTTGCCGCCATGCTCGCGCGGGGGCACGGTGCGCGCGCCGCTGGCAGCCGCCTTGTCGCGTGCCTCGCCCTTGAGCTGCCCCATGTGCGCCGTCGCCATGAAGGGCGGGTTGGCCAGGTTGCCATCGGGGTTGGTGTCGATCAGCGCCTGCTCGCGCGCATTCCAGGTCTCGAGCATCTTGGGATCGGGCAAGGTGCCGATCAGGCCCGGGTGGATCAGGCCGGCATAGCGCACGCCGGGGATGTGGCGCGAGGTGGTGAACATGCCCTGGAAATCCCAGATCGATTTTTGCGCGGACGGAAAGTGGTCGGTCAGGAATCCGCCGCCGTTCTTCTGCGAGAAAAAGCCGTTGAAGCCCCACTGGCTCTCATCCTTGGCACCGATGTCGAGCAGGTCCACGACCAGCAGGTCGCCGGGCTCTGCGCCTTTGACGCCCACCGGGCCCGAGAGGTAGTGCACCGTGGTCAGGTCCACATCGCGCACATCGTCGGCGCTGTCGTTGTTCTGGATGAAGCCCCCCGTCCAGTCGTAGGTCTCCAGCACAAAGTCATCGCCGGGGTTGACCCAGCAGGCCATCGGAATATCGGGGTGCCAGCGGTTGTGCACCTTCTCGTTGGAGGGGGCCGGTTGGGACAGATCAACCTTGATCAGGGTTTCGGGCATGTGCAGCTCCTGTGATGCAGTCAATGAAACAGAAAAATGCGGGCCGGCAGCGCAGTGCCAGCGGCCGACCGCGCAAGGACCTAAACCGACAGATAGGACTTGATGTGGGCCTCGTTGGTGTTGGCGCGGTCGGTCTCGTGCACGATGCGGCCGCCCTCGATGACAAAGAGCCGGTCGGCCACATCCATCGCAAAATGCAGCACCTGCTCGGAGACTACGATGGTGATTTCGCGCATCTTGCGGATCTCGTTGAGCGCCTTGGCGATGTCCTTGATGATGGACGGCTGGATGCCTTCGGTGGGCTCATCGAGCAGCAGCACCTTGGGGTTGGTGACCAGCGCACGCGCAATGGCCAGCTGCTGCTGCTGCCCGCCCGAGAGGTTGCCGCCCTTGCGCCGGCGCATGTCCCACAGCACCGGGAATAGCGCATAGATCTCGTCGGGGATCTTGCGGTCGCGGGCGTTCTCCAGACCGGTCTCGATGTTCTCCTCGACGCTCAAGGTCGGGAAGATCATGCGGCCCTGGGGCACATAGGCAATGCCCTTGGCCACGCGCAGATAGCTCTCGTCGCGTGACACGTCCTGCCCCACCACCTGCACCGCCCCGCTCTTGAGCGGCAGCACACCCATCAGCGCCTTGAACAACGTGGTCTTGCCCATGCCGTTGCGGCCCATGATGGCCAGGGTTTCGTTGGGCCGGCCTTCGAAGGAGATGCCGTGCAGCGCCTCGCTCTGTCCGTAGGCCACGTGGATATCGTTGACTTTCAGCATGTGCGGCTCCTCAGTGGCCCAGGTAGACATCGATGACTTTGGGATCGGACTGCACGGCCTCCATCGAGCCTTCGGCCAGAATCTTGCCCTGGTGCATGACGGTGACCTTGTGCGCAATGCGGGCTACAAACTCCATGTCGTGCTCGATCACGATCACCGAGCGGCCCACGCAGATACGCTTGAGCAGCTCGGCCGTCAGCTCGCGTTCGCGCGCGCTCATGCCGGCAATCGGCTCGTCGAGCATCAGCAGTTCTGGGTCCTGCATCAGCAGCATGCCAATCTCCAGCCACTGCTTTTGCCCGTGCGACAGCAGGCCCGATTCCATCTCCAGCACATGGTCCAGACCGATCTCCTGCGCCACGGCCTGCACGCGCTGCTGCACGGCCTCGGTGCACTTGAAGCGCAGCGCGCCGAACACCGAGCGCCCCTCGGGGTAGGAGACCTCCAGGTTCTTGAAGACCGACAGGTTCTCGTAGATCGACGGGGTCTGGAACTTGCGGCCGATGCCCTTGCGCACGCGCAGGTACTCGTCCATGCCCGTCAGCTCCTGGTTCTGGAACTTGATGCTGCCGCTGCTGGCCTTGGTCTTGCCGCAGATCAGGTCCAGCAAGGTGGTCTTGCCGGCGCCGTTGGGGCCGATGATCACGCGCAGCTCGTTCTTGTCGACATAGAGGGTCAGGTCCTCGATGGCCTTGAAGCCGTCAAAGGAGACCGTCAAACCCTCCACCGCCAGTGCAAAGTCGGTATTGCTCATTGCGCACTCCTGGTTCAGACGCCTTCGGCCGCAGGCTTGCCGCTGACCGGCTCCTGCGCCTTGCTGGTGGCGGTGGTGGTGACGGGCTTGGTGGCCGTGCTGGTGGCCACTGGGCTGGTCGGGCTGGTCGGGCTGGCGGGCTTGGCGGCACGCCGCGCCAGCATGGGCTTGACCTTGCTGGCATACAGGCCCGCCAGGCCATTGGGGAAGAACATGGTCACCACGATGAAGAGGCCGGCCATGCAGAACATCCACAGATCGGGGAAGGTCTCGGAGAAATAGGTCTTGCCAAAGTTGACCAGCAGCGCGCCGTAGACGGCCCCGACCAGGCTCATGCGGCCACCTACGGCGGCAAAGATCACCATCTCGATCGAGGGAACAATGCCGACGATGGAGGGCGACATAAAGCCCACCTGCAGCGCAAACATCGCGCCGCCAATGCCCGAGATCGCAGCGGCCAGGCAGAACACAAACACCTTGAACATCGACACGTCATAGCCGGAGAAGCGCACGCGGTCTTCCTTGTCGCGCATCGCCAGCAGCAGGGTGCCGAGCTTGCTTTTCTGGATCCAGAGGCAGGCAACGACCGATAGCAGCAGCAGGCCGCAGCAGACGTAGTAGAGGATGTACTTGGCGCTGTCGGTGCGGATGTCCCAGCCCAGCAGGGTGCGCAGGTCGGTCATGCCGTTGACGCCGCCGGTATAGCCCTGCTGGCCGATGATCAGCACCGTGAGGATCAGCGCCACGGCCTGGGTGATGATGGCAAAGTAGACATCGCCCACCCGGCGGCGGAACATCGCAAAACCGATGATGAAGGCCAGCAGCGCGGGCGCAGCCACCACGGCAAACAGCGCAAACGGCAGGTGCTCGAACGGCGTCCACCACAGCGGCAGTGCGGTGAGCTGGTTCCAGTCCATGAAGTCGGGGATGCCCGGTGTGGACTGGATGCTGGTGCTGGCCTTGTCCGAGGCTTCGAGCTTGAGGAACATGGCCATCGCATAGCCGCCCAGGCCAAAGAACACGCCCTGCCCCAAGCTCAGCACGCCGCCCCAGCCCCAGAGCATGACCAGGCCCACGGCCACAAAGGCGTAGCAGAGGTACTTGCCCACCAGGTTCAGGCGGAAGGAATCGAGCGCCAGCGGGAACACCACCAGCAGCACCACGGCCAGCAGTGCCACATGTCCCAGGCCGGTGCGCTCCAGCCACACACGCATATCTTTCATGGTTGTCATCCTTTCCACCGGCTTTAGCGGCGCACCTTGCTGGCAAACAGACCTTGGGGCCGCAGCATCAAGACCACGACGATGAAGGACAAGGTCAGCACCTTGGCCATGGAGCCACTCAGGAAGAACTCCGTGATGGACTGCACCTGGGCAATGCCAAAGGCCGATGCCACGGTGCCCAGCAGGCTGGCGGCGCCGCCAAAGGTGACGACCAGGAACGAATCCACGATGTAGAGCGAACCAGAGGTAGGGCCCGTCGAGCCGATGGTGGTGAAGGCCGCACCGGCGATGCCCGCGACCCCGCAGCCAATCGCAAAGGTCAGGCGGTCGGTCTTCTTGGTGTTGATGCCGATGGCGTTGGCCATCACCCGGTTGCTGACCGTGGCCCGCACCCGCAGGCCCCAACGGCTGCGGTACAGCGCAATCAGCACGCCGGCGGTCACCAGCAGCGCCAGCGCCAGCACAAACAGGCCATTGATCGGAATGTCCAGCCCCTCGCTGGGCGACCAGGACCCCATCAGCCACTCAGGCAAGGTGGGGCTCACCTCTTTGGGGCCGATCACCGAGCGGAACACCTGCTGCAGCCCCAGGCTCAGGCCCCAGGTGGCCAGCAAGGTATCGAGCGGGCGCTTGTACAGGTGGCGAATCAGCGCCCATTCGGCCAGCCAGCCCAGCACAAACGCAAAAACAAAGGCCGCCACGATCGACAAGGGAAAGTAGTAAGGCATCCAGGCCGGTGCATGGGCTTCCACCAGGGTGGAGGCCATGAACACGGTGTAGGCGCCGATGGTCATGAACTCGCCATGCGCCATGTTGATGACACCCATCTGGCCAAAAATAATCGCCAGGCCCAGGCCCATCAGCAGCAATACCGCAAACAGGCTGAGGCCTGCAAAGCCCTGCATCAGCCCGATATTCATCATTTCAGAAAAAGTCATGGCGCTCTCTTGTCGGGTGGTGGTCGGCGGCATCGCGGGCCCGAGGGGAAATGCCCCGGGGCCCGCTCTTGGAGTTCTGATTTATTGGTAGCCCTTGGGGAAGGGATCAGGCTTGATCAGCTCGGGCGACTCGGACACCACCTTGAAAGTCCCGTCCGGCAGGCCCTGCGCAATGCGCGACTTGCTCCAGAGGTGGTGGTTGGCGTCGATCTTCACGTAGCCTTCGGGGGCGGTGTTCAGCTCGATGCCCGGCGATGCAGCCACGACCTTGTCCACATCAAAGCTGCCGGCCTTCTCGACAGCGGCCTTCCACAGCCAGGGTCCCAGGTAGCCGGCCTGGGTCACATCGCCGATGACCGACTTGGGGCCGTACTTGGCCTTGAAGGCCTCGACAAACTTCTTGTTGTTGGGGTTGTCCAGCGACTGGAAGTACTTCATGCTCGAATAGAAGCCGGCAAAGTTCTCGCCGCCAATGCCCAGCATTTCGTCCTCGGTCACCGACAGGGTCACCAGGAACTGCTTGTCACCGGTGATGCCTGCGGCCTTGAGCTGCTTGTAGAAGGCCACGTTGGAGCCGCCCACGACAGCTGCAAAGATCAGATCGGGCTTGGCCACCTTGATCTTGTTGATCAGCGAGTTGAAGTTGGTGTTGCTGAGCGGGTAGTACTCCTCGCCGACGACCTTGCCCTTCTGGAAGGTCTCGATGTGCTTGCGCGCAATCTTCATCGAGGTGCGCGGCCAGATGTAGTCCGAGCCCACCAGGAACACCTTGGAGGCGTTCTTCTCCTTCTTGGCCCAGTCGAGGCTGTACAGAATCTGCTGGGTCGCTTCCTGGCCGGTGTAGATGACGTTCTTGCTCTGCTCCAGGCCTTCGTAGAAAGTGGGGTAGTAGAGCAGGCCGTTTTCCTTCTCGAAGACGGGCAGCACGGCCTTGCGCGAAGCCGAGGTCCAGCAGCCGAAGACGGTGGCCACATGGTCGCTGATGAGCAGCTTCTTGGCTTTTTCGGCAAAGGTGGGCCAGTCGGAGGCGCCGTCCTCCTTGATCACGCGGATCTTGCGGCCCAGCACGCCGCCCATGGCGTTGATCTGGTCAATGGCCAGTTGCTCGGCCTGGATGGAGCCGGTCTCGGAGATCGCCATCGTGCCGGTCGAGGAGTGCAGCTGCCCGACCACCACCTCGGTATCGGTCACCGCCAGCTTGGTGGTGTTGACCTGGGCGGTGGGCGGCGTCTGGGCACGCGACAGCATAGGCAGACCCGCCATGCTGATGGCACCCAGGCCTTGCAAGAGACGGCGGCGGCGGAGCGACTGTTGGAAATCCTGAGACATGCTTTTCTCCTCAAGTGGTTCAGGGGCTGAACCGGTAACGGGTTGAAACCTGTTGGTCACTCTAAAAGTGCCGCCCCCAAACACCCATACGTCATTTGACGTAGCCCCTGCGTACGCACGCCGAGCTGAGCTTGCGCGCCCACTGCACTTTGGGTCACACCTCGCCGGCCGCACCTCGCCGGCCGCACCTTGCCGGCCGCACCAGCCTTGCCGTGGCCTGAATATTGCTTAGTCCGCTGATCCCTTGCCCACAGCGCCTGTGCGCTGCCTGTGATGACCAAGCCCTCCCAAAAGATCTTCCCGATCCGCCGCGAATACAACGCCTGGGTGGCCGACGAGACCATGGAGGACTACGCGCTGCGCTTTACGCCGCAGAAGGCGCGGCGCTGGAGCGAATGGCAGCTGCTGAACACGGCGATGGGCGGGCTGTCCTTTCTGGCGCTGGAGGCCATTGGCGCGACCATCACCCTGGCCTATGGCTTCAGCAGCGCGGCCTGGGCCATTGCGGTGATGGGCATCGTGATCTTTCTGACCGCCTGGCCCATCTCGGTCTGCGCGGCGCGCTATGGGCTGGACATGGACCTGCTCACCCGGGGCGCCGGCTTTGGCTACCTGGGCTCGACCATCACCTCGCTGGTCTACGCCACCTTCACCTTTATCTTTTTTGCGCTGGAGGCGGCCATCATGGCGCTGGCCGTGCAGATGGCGCTGGGCTGGCCGCTGGTGGTCTGCTATGTGCTGTGCGCGCTGGTGGTGATACCGATGGTGCTGTATGGCGTCACCTTCATCTCCAAGCTGCAGGCCTGGACCCAGCCGCTGTGGGCGCTGATGCTGCTGACGCCCTACCTCTGGCTGGCCTTTGCGCAGCCCCAGTTTGTGCATGAGCTGCCGGGCCTGTCGGGCCTGACCTCGGGCAGCGCCGATTTCAACTGGCTGTATTTCGGCTCGGCCAGCACGGTGATCTTTGCGCTGATCGTGCAGGTGGGCGAGCAGGTGGATTACCTGCGCTTCATGCCGCGCAAGACGGCGGCCAACCGGGGCCGCTGGTGGTTTTGTGTGCTGATGGGCGGGCCGGGCTGGATCCTGATGGGTGCCGCACGCATGCTGGGCGGCGCCTACCTGGCCTATGTGGCGCTGCAGTTTGGCTCGACTGTGGCCGAGGCCTCGGACCCCACCCACCTCTACCTGACCGCCTTTGGCAAGATCATCCAGGACCCGGGCATCGCCCTCTGGGTCACCCTCGTCTTCGTCATCATGGCGCAGATCAAGATCAATGTGACCAATGCCTATGCCGGCTCGCTGGCTTGGTCCAATGTATTCTCGCGCATCACCCGCAGCCACCCGGGCCGCGTGGTGTGGCTGGTGTTCAACGTGATGATCGCGATGCTGATCATGACCCTGGGCGTGTTCAGCGCCTTGGAGAAGGTGCTGGGCATCTACAGCAATATCGCCGTCGCCTGGGTGGGCGCGCTGGTGGCCGATCTGGTCATCAACAAGCCGCTGGGGCTGAGCCCGCCGGGCACCGAGTTCCGCCGCGCCTACCTGCATGACCTCAACCCCGTCGGCCTGGGCGCGATGGGCATTGCCGCGCTGGCCGCCGGCATTGCCTACAGCGGCCTGCTGGGCGAGCTGGCCAGCGCTTTTGCGCCCTATATCGCGCTGGTGATTGCGCTCTTGGTATCACCGCTGCTGGCCTGGGCCACGCGCGGGCGCTGGTACATCGCCCGCCCGCCCGCGCTGTTTGAGGCGCCCGAGCTGCCATGCGCCGTGTGCCAGAACCAGTTCGAGCGTGCCGACATGGCCGCCTGCCCCGCCTATGGCGCGCCCATCTGCTCGCTGTGCTGCTCGCTCGATTCGCGCTGCCATGACCGCTGCAAACCCAGCACCGCGCGCGCCCAGGTGCAGTGGCGCAGCCTCTACGAAAGCCTGCTGCCCCAGCGCATCCAGCGCAGCATCAACTTTCGGCTGGCGTCGTATGCAGGCACGGTGCTGCTGCTGACCAGCCCGATGGCGCTGGCCTTGTTCGTCGTCTACATGCAGCAAAGCCTGGCGCCGGGGCAGACGGATTTGCGCTGGGCCTTTGTGCGCGCCTTCTCGCTGCTGGCGCTGCTGTGCGCGCTCTATGCCTGGTGGCTGGTGCTGGCCAAGGACAGCCGGCGCATGGCGCGCGAGGAATCGGAGCGCCAGACGCAGATGCTGCTGCAGGAGATCGAGGCCCACCAGCGCACCGATGCGCAGTTGCAGGCCGCCAAGGAGCATGCCGAGGCGGCCAACCAGGCCAAGTCGCGCTATGTGGCCGGCATGGCCCATGAGCTGCGCACGCCGCTGACCAGCATCCTCGGCTATGCCCAGCTGCTGCTGCGCCGCAGCGATCTGCCCGGCCCTGCGCACGAGAGCATCAGCACCATGCTGCACAGCGGCCAGCACATGCATTCGCTGATCGACGAGCTGCTGGATCTGGCACGCATCGAGGCCGGGCGCCTGCGGCTGGACCCGGCGCCGCTGCAGTTCCCCGAGTTTCTGGAGGCCGTCAACCGCATGGTGCGGCCCCAGGCCCAGGCCAAGGGCCTGCAGTTCGAGCTGCAGACGCAGGGCCGCATTCCGCAGTGGGTGCGGGCGGACGCCAAGCGCCTGCGCCAGATTCTGATCAACCTGCTGGGCAATGCCATCCGCTTTACCGACAGCGGCAGCATCCGCCTGCAGGTGGACTGCCACAGCGATGTGGTGCGCTTTGACATCCGCGACACCGGCATAGGCATTGCGCCGCAGGACCATGAGCGCATCTTCATGCCCTTTGAGCGGGGCAGCGCCGGGCGCCGCGCAGCCAGCACCGGCACCGGCCTGGGCCTGACCATCACCCGCATGCTGACCTTGCTGATGGGCGGCGAGCTGAGCCTGCAGAGCACGCCCGGCCAGGGCAGCACTTTCTCGGTGCGTCTGTACCTGAGCGAGGTGCACAACCCGCCGCGCGCGCTGGCGGGCCAGCCCCAGGCCCGGCCCTTTATCGGCGGCTACCAGGGCCCGCGCAGAACGCTGCTGCTGGTCGACGACCAGCCCATCCACCGCCAGCTGATCGCCGGGGTGCTGATCCCGCTGGGTTTTACCGTGCTGGAAGCGGCCAGCGGCCATGAGTGCCTGGAGATCATCCGCGATGCGCCACCCGACGCCATCCTGCTGGACCTGAGCATGGACGACCTGAGCGGCTGGCAGACCGCTGCGCTGGTGCGCCAGCAGTACAGCGCCGCGCACCTGCCCATCGTCATCGTTTCGGCCGACCTGTTCGAGAACCAGCCCGAGCAGCTCGAGCGTGCCGGCTGCCAGGCCTTTGTCGGCAAGCCGGTGCTGGAGTCCGAACTGATGGACACCCTGGCCTGGCTGCTGAAGCTGGAATGGCTGGAAGACACAGCCGCGCCCCCGCCCCCCGCAGCGCTGCCCACTAGCGCGCAGGAACCGCCGCTGCCGCCGGATCTGCAATCGGACATCACCCGCTTGGCGCGCTTTGGCGATGGCGCCGGCCTGCGCAAGCTGCTGGCCGCTGCCCAGGCCAGCCACCCTGAACTACAGCACGCGCTGCAAGCCCTGGATGCGGCGGCCCAGCGTTTTGATTTCCCCTTCATCCTGGAGCGCCTGGCGCCAGCGGAGCACAGCGAGCCCTGACCATGCCTACTTTCCAAGCCCATGCCGGCGTCGTTCTCGTGGTGGACGATGCTGTCGAGACCCTGGGATTTCTCTGCGAGGCGCTGAGCCAGCAGGATTACACCGTGCTGGTAGCCCGCAACGCTGCCGAGGCGCTGGAGCGCCTGGAGATCGCCACGCCCGATGCCGTGTTGCTGGACTGCGTGATGCCCGGCGAGAGCGGCTTCTCGCTGTGCCGCAAGATCAAGGCCCACCCGGCCTGGGCCCATGTGCCGGTGATCTTCATGACCGGACTGTCCGAGACCGACCATATCGTCGAGGGCTTTGCCTGCGGCGGCGTGGACTATGTCGTCAAACCGCTGAAGCTGCCCGAGGTGCTGGCGCGGCTGGCCCGCCATATGCACAACGCCCATGTGGGCCGCATGGCCCAGGCCGCCGTCGATGTGGCCGGCATGGGCGTGGTGGTGCTCGACCGCCAGGGGCGCCTGGCCTGGCGCTCCCCCCAGGCGGCGCTGTGGCTGGAGCAGGCTTTTGGCGCCAGCGCGGCAACGGCTGCGGCCTGGCTGCAATCGGCCCGCCACCAGTCCGCCCACCAGGCGCTGGGGCAAGGCAGCCTGGTGGCCCAGGATGTTGGCGAGGTGGGCATTGGCGAGCGCATGCTGGTGCTGCGCCTGGGCCATGAAAGCATGCGCGCCAGCACCCAGCGCCTGCAGGATGCCGCGCTGACCCCGCGCGAGACGGAGGTGCTGGGCTGGCTGGCCAAGGGCAAGACCAACCGCGACATTGCGCAGATCCTGGGCATGAGCCCGCGCACCGTCAACAAGCACCTGGAGCATGTGTTTGAAAAGCTGGGCGTGGAGACACGCGCAGCGGCGGCAGCCATCGTCAGCGGGTCGCTGACGGCGTAAGCTTGGTGAAAGCCATAGGCAGGCTACGGATATTACGGGGCCTGGCGCGGCTGCCAAGGCCGTCGCAGCTTGCGCCAGCGCAAATAAATGTCCATAGCTGCCTCTGGCTGCGCGACATTTCGCCGATGGTTAACGACATTTCAACTATCAATATTGATAGCAACTATCACAAACAGTGATTGAGCCGGGCGGCCATTGGGCTTTAAGTTCACGAAAATCGGCCCGGTCAAAAACTCGAAACACTCAGGAAAAACAAGGGTTTACCTTAGAAAAAACCCAAGCGCTAACTCGGTAGGATGGCAGTCTTTTTCCGCACTAAAGAGACAAGCCGATATGAACAAGATGTTGCAATGGACTGCACTGGCCCTGGCGGCCGCTACCGCCACCGGCGCCTATGCCGACGCCTCCTACCCCAACAAGCCCATCACCATCGTCGTACCGTTCACGGCAGGCGGCCCGACGGACCGCGTGGCACGCGATCTGGCCGAAGCACTGCGCAAGCCCCTCAATGGCGTCACCGTGGTCATCGACAATGCCGACGGCGCAGGCAGCACCATCGGCATGGCCAAGGCCGCACGTGCCAAGGCCGACGGCTACACCCTGCTGCTGAACCACATCGGCGTGGCCACCGCCCCTATCCTGTACCGCAAGCTGTCCTTTGATGTGACCAAGGACTTTGAATACCTGGGCATCATCAACGACGTGCCGATGACCCTGATCGGCAAGCCCACCCTGGCGCCGAACAACTACAAGGAACTGGCCGCCTACCTGAACAAGGAAAAGGACAAGGTCAACCTGGCCAATGCCGGTATTGGTTCCGCCTCGCACCTCTGCGGCCTGCTGCTGCAAAGCACGCTGAAGATCCCAATGACCGCCGTGCCTTACAAGGGCGCCGCACCGGCGATTGCCGACCTGATGGGCAACCAGGTGGATGTGCTCTGCGACCAGACCACCAACACCACCGGCCAGATCGAAGGCAAGAAGGTCAAGGCCTATGCCGTGACCACCAACAAGCGCCTGACCACCCCATCGCTGAAGGACCTGCCGACCCTGCAGGAAGAAGGCCTGAACGGCTTTGAAGTGACGATCTGGCACGGCCTGTACGCCCCCAAGGGCACGCCGGCCGACATCCTGAAGAAGGTCAACGACGCACTGAAGGTGGCCTTGAAGGACCCCGAGTTCATCAAGAAGTCGGAGAACCTGAGCGCCGTGGTTGCCACCGACCAGCGCATCACGCCGGAAGGCCACAAGGCCTTTGTGCAGGCCGAGATTGCCAAGTGGACGCCGATCATCAAGGCAGCCGGCACCTTCGCCGACTGATCAGCCATCGCCCAAGCAAAAAGACTGCCTCGGCAGTCTTTTTTCGTTGGTGTGGGTAACTCTGTGAGCGATCAGCCGCCCCAGACCACATCGGCCTGCTCGGCCGCACTGCGGCGCAGCATCTCGATAAAGGGCACCGCCCGCTGCTTGAGGCCGACGCTGGCCTTCACATCCTGGCCATCCGCGTCTTCGGGGTCCTGGTCCAGATCGGGGGCCTTGGCGGCCTGGGCGCGCTCGTCTTCGGCAGCCACAGCGGCTTGCAGGGCAGCAATCGCCTGGGGAATCTGGTCGACGGTGATGATGCCCCGGGGCGAGGCATCCTTGCCGATGATCTGCAGCACCTTGCGGGCATCAGGCTCCAGCATGATCAGGTCTGCAGTGGCCTGTGATTTGAATTTGAATAGCACGGCGCTCTCCTTATCGATACATATAGTCCCGGGTGAATGGGTATTGTGATTGTGCACCAGGCATGGTCCCTGTCGTCATCGATCTATCGGGCATGACAGCCAGCATCTGGTGCAAGGCCACCCAGCCATGCTCAAAGCCGGTGGCGCAGCCGGCCAGGTAGAGGCGGTAGGCGCGCAAGGTCTTGGCGGCCTGCGCGGGGTTGCCCTTTTGCGAGAGGATGGCCAGCGCCTCGTCCAGCTGTGCCTCCAGCGCATCGGACCAGGCCCACAAGGTCTTGGCGTAGTGCGGGCGCAGGTTGTCGGTATCCACCATCTCCCAGCCCGCATGCGCCATCTCTTCAAGCACCGCGCTGACGTGGATCAGTTCGCCACCGGGGAAGATGTATTTCTCGATGAAATCGCCCATGCCGGCGCCCAGCTGCTCGTTGTCGGTGCCCCCGGCGGTAATGCCGTGGTTCATCAGCAGGCCACCGGGTTTGACCAGGCGCTTGAGCACCGTGAAGTACTCGTGCATATGGGCGCGGCCCACATGCTCGAACATGCCCACCGAGGCGAGCTTGTCAAAAGGCTGGTCCACGCGCAGCTGGCGGTAGTCGGTCAGCAGCATCTGGACCCTGCCCTGCAGGCCTTTTTGTTCTATCAGCCGGTTGACATGGGCATGCTGGTTCTTCGACAAGGTAATGCCGGTGCCCTCGATGCCATAGTGCTCGGCAGCCCAGAGCAGCAGGCCGCCCCAGCCCGCGCCCACATCCAGAAAGCGCTCGCCGGGCTGCAGCCGCAGCTTGCGGCAGATCAGGTCGAGCTTGGCCTCCTGCGCCTGGGCCAGACTGTAGCCAGGCTCGGCATAGTAGGCGCAAGAGTAGACGCGGCGCGGGTCCAGCCACAGACCGTAGAAGTCGTCCGAGACGTCGTAGTGGAACTGGATCTGCTCGGAATCCTTGGTCAAGGTATGGAGCGCCGCCGAGCGCGAGCGCGCCAGCAGCCTGCTCCACCAGGTCGAGCGGGCTGCCACCGGGTCCGCTGGCATCAGCGCCACTGCGGCGGCCATGGCATCGCGCATGCTGCCTTCGATCTCGACATGGCCCTCCACCATCGCTGCACCGACCACCCCTATATCGCCCGCCGCCAGCGATGCCAGTGCCGCCGCGTTGTGGCATCGGATGCGCACCTGGGCCTGGTCCGGCGGACCGATCCATCCGCCCTGGGGCATGGAGATGGCAACCACCACTGGCAAACCCGCCAGCTTTTCTTCGAGCTTGGAATGCAGGATATTCATGCCACTTATTGTGTGACGCCGCCCCGTTCCGTCAATGGCATTTGTCTGACACACCTACTGACAGCATATGTATAAAAGATACAGCCAACGGCCTCTCCGAAGCACGCTTAGCATTGCTCTCCGACCATGCCCACATCCCTGCCAACTGACCCCTCTACCCCTTTGCCCACCGCGCTGCCGCCCGGTTTGGCAGCGCTGCAAGCGCGCTTTCCAGACCATGACTGGCTGGTGCTGCAGGCCGACCCGGATGCCTGCCATGTCTGGCGTGTGGCAGCGCAAAGCGCGTCTCCTATTCGACACGATCTGCCGCTGGGCTATGGCCAATTGGCAACACAGTACCTGAGCCGCGCGTCCGCCGGCGCCGGCCAGGTGGAGCAGGTGATTGAGTTGGTGGAAGACCAGATCATGCCGCTGACCCGCAACTGGCCAGCGCCCGGCCCCCAGCTGGCGTTGCTATGCAGCGCGCCGGACATGGCCGCGCTCGTGGCGCAGCTGCCCAACCCGCAGGCTGCGCTGCAGACCACCGACGCGGTCGAGCAGCTGTTTAACCGCTATGCCCAGCACATGATGGGCGGCAGCCACAGCGGCCTGCAGCTGACGCCGGCGCAGGCTGCGCTGCTGGTTCTGCTGCGCGAATGCCTGCACCACTGGGGCTGCCAGCAGGTCGCGCTGCGGGCTCAGCACACTTAGAGATCAGCGCGCTTCGCTGCTGAGTCCATCGACGGTCTGGAACAGCGCCTGGCGCGCCTGGCTGATGATCTGCCCTTTCCAGGCCGCGCTCTCGTCATAAAAGGCTTCACGCATCTGCTGGTGGATGGCGGCCTGCTGGGCCGCGGGGGCCTCGGGGTGCTGGTGCAGCCAGTGGTCGGCGCGCAGCGCATCCAAGGTGGCATGTACCGGCAGCACGCCGTACTCCAGGGCCATGCCGGTAAAGGCGGCCTGCGGGCATTCTTGCGCCACGCTGTTCCAGAGCAGCCCGGTCAACGGCGGCGATGAGGAGCTGCCATCGTCCAGCGAGGTGACCGGCGTGGCGCCTGCACCATCCCACCAGCGGCGCGCCCGCGCCAGCATGGCGGCATCACCGGGCGGGCCGGTGAAGATGCGCTCGCCATAGCCATTGGGGCCCAGGCCCGTGTGCACATCGATCCAGGCAATCTGGCGCGCCTGGCTGCCATGCTGGCGCAGCACTTGGCGCAGGGTCTGGTTGCTCCAGGTGGGGGCCTGGCCGCCAAAGAACACGCCTTGTGGATGGCGGTACTGGCCCTGGGCCACCGCAGCCTGCCAGGCCTTGAGGCCGTGGGTTTCGATGAAGTCCTGCATCGCCTGCTGCACCGGGGCCACCGGCGGCCACTGGGCGGGCACGATCACCTCATGCAGCTGGTCATAGGCCGGGTTGCCCGGCAGCGGCTGCGAGAAATCAACAAAGTTGCGGTTCAGGTCGACGTTCTCCTGCGTCACCCGCCGGCCGTAGGAAAAGCCATGGGGGTTGAGCGCATGCACATAGAGCACGGCCACCCCGGCGCTGCGCGCCTTGTCCAGCCACTCGGCATCGCGCAGCGCATAGACCTGCACGCCGCTGCCGCAGTAGCCTTCGATGCCATGGCAGGCGCTGCTGAGGATCAGCAGCTTGTCTGCGTCCATCGCGCCGTCCCGCGCCACATCCATGGCCAGCGCCTCGCCTGCGACCCCGGTCAGCGGATGGGGCTGCGACTGCAGCGCCAGGCCGGCAGAGGCGGCGGCCTCCAGAAACTGCTGGCGTGCTGCAGCATAGCTGGGGGAAAAGGCTTGTTCTACGGCGCTCATGCGGCAATACCTCCGTGGCTCATGTCGGCAGTGACCATGCGCTCGACCTGCACCGCACAGTCGTAAAAGGACGGTGCGCGTCCGATATCGGTCAACTGCTGGTGGGTCAGCTCGTTGACGTTGGTGCCATTGGGCCCATCCTTGCGCCACCAGATGCCCAATCCCACCACCACGCCGGGCCGGGCGCGGCCGTTGATGCTGGCATGGCAGACATGCTCGCCCCGGTTGTTGAAGACGCGCACCAGATCGCCATCTTCAATCTGGCGGCTTTGCGCATCGCTGGGGTGCATCTCCAGCATCGGGCGCTCCTCGGCACTGCGCAGCTTGCGCACATTGACGAAGGTAGAGTTGAGAAAGTTGCGCGCCGGCGGCGAGATCATCGCCAGCGGATGGCTGGCCGTGGGCAGCTCATGGTTGGGCAGGTAGTCGGGCAAGGGGTTGATGCCCATGGCCTCCAGCGCCGCGCTGTGGAACTCGCACTTGCCCGAGGGCGTGGCAAAGCCGCCATTGGCAAACGGGGCGTCGGGCAGGTTCTGCGCGACAAATCCCTGCGCCAGCAGCTGCTCGAACGGGATGCGCGTTGGGTCCACCGCCTGGCGGCACAGTTCCTCGTCGCTGTCGGCAAAATGCGGCGCGGCAAAGGCGCTGTCGTAGCGCGCCATCTGCGCGGCCAGGTCGCGGAAGATCTGCGCATTGCTGCGCGCCTGGCCCAGCGGCGCAATGGCCGGGCGGTTGAGCAGCACATCGGTATGGCCGTAGCTGGTGTGGATGTCCCAGTGCTCCAATTGGCTGGTGGCGGGCAGCACATAGTCGGCATAGTCGGCCGTGTCGGTCATGAAGTGCTCCAGCACCACGGTGAACAGGTCCTCGCGGGCAAAGCCCTTGACCACCTTGGCCGAATCGGGGGCCACCGCGACCGGGTTGCTGTTGTAGCAGATGAGAGCAGCAATCTGCGGGCCGAACTCGGCACTGGCGGGCTTGAGCAGCGCATCGCCAATCGTGCTCATGTTGACGGTGCGCGGCTGGCGTGCGCCCAGCAGCGCCGGCATTTGCAGCGCGCCCCGGCGCGCCGGTGCCGACGAGGAGCTGGACAGCAGCAGGCCGCCAGCGCGGTGGCGCCAGGCGCCGGTGAGTGCGGGCAGGCAGGCGACCGCGCGCACGGCATTGCCGCCGCCGCGCACACGCTGCATGCCGTAGTTCAGGCGGATCGCCGCCCGCTCGGTGGTGCCGTAATCGCGCGCCAGGCTGCGGATCTGCGCCGCATCGATGCCGCAGACCTGGGCGGCGCGCTCGGGCGACCACTGCAGTGCACGGGCCTTCAGATCCTCCCAACCCAAGGTGTGCTGGGCGATGTAGTCATGGTCGAGCCAGTCGTTGCTGATCAGCTCATGCATCAAGGCCAGCGCCAACGCCGCATCGGTGCCGGGCAGCAGCTGCAGGTGCTCATGGCATTTGTCGGCGGTCTCGCTCTTGCGCGGATCGATGCAGACCAGCTTGGCGCCGTTGCGCTTGGCCTCCATCGCATAGCGCCAGAAATGCAGGTTGCTGCCAATGCTGTTGCTGCCCCAGATGAGGATCAGCTGGCTCTCGGCAAAGAACTGCACCCGCATGCCCAGCTTGCCGCCATAGGTGTGCAGCAAGGCCTCCGAGCCCGCGCTGGCGCAGATGGTACGGTCCAGCAGCGAGGCGCCCAGCTGGTGGAAAAAGCGCCGGTCCATGCTCTCGCCCTGCACCAGGCCCATGGTGCCGGCATAGCTGTAGGGCAGGATGGCCTGCGGATCGGTCTGTGCAATGCCATGCAGCCGCGCGCTGATATCGGCCAGCGCCTCGTCCCAGCTGACTGGCTGGAACTGGCCGCTGCCCTTGGGCCCCACCCGCTTCATCGGCTGCAGCACCCGGTCTTCGTGGTAGCTGCGCTCGGTGTATTTGCTGACCTTGGCGCAGAGTACGCCACCGGTGTGCGCATGCAGCGGATTGCCGCTGACCTTGGTCGCCACGCCATCGACCACCGTGGTGACCAGTGAGCAGGTATCGGGGCAGTCATGGGGGCAGGCCCCCAAAACGGTAGTGGTGGCAGCGGTGGTGGTCATGGCAAGGGGGCGCCGTGGCGGGCGCGGGATCAGGGGTGGGGGAAGTAGTGCTGCACATGGTAGCGCCAGATGGCAAGCGTTGGCGTCTCCTGCAGCACGTTCCTGAGCAGGGCCCAGGCCCAGGGTTATTCCCAAGACATTTCAGCGCAGGGCCGCCCTGCTTTGCTGCACCATAGAGGGCTTGGCACGCCGCGCGCCAACGCCTTGGCCCCTTGCGGCACCGGCCAGACAGATACATCCCCATGTAGCCAACAGGATTTCCCATGAAGCTGATTGATTCCATCGTGGCCGAAGCGGCCAGCATTGCCCAGATCCGCAAAGACATCCATGCCCACCCGGAGCTGTGCTTTGAAGAAGTGCGCACGGCCGATCTGGTGGCAGCCAATCTGACGGAATGGGGCATTCCTATCCACCGTGGCCTGGGCACCACCGGTGTGGTCGGCATCGTGCACGGCAAGGACGGCGGCGCCAGCGGCCAGGCCGTGGGCCTGCGCGCCGATATCGATGCGCTGCCGATGCAGGAGTCCAACACCTTTGAACACGCCAGCCGCCATGCCGGCAAGATGCACGCCTGCGGCCATGACGGCCACACCGCGATGCTGCTGGCCGCAGCCAAGCACTTCTCCAAGTTCCGCGATTTTGACGGTACCGTCTACCTGATCTTCCAACCCGCCGAAGAAGGCGGTGGCGGCGCGCGCGAGATGATCAAGGACGGCCTGTTCGAGAAATTCCCGATGCAGGCCGTGTTTGGCATGCACAACTGGCCCGGCATGGCCGCCGGCAATATGGCGGTCAGCCCCGGCCCGGTGATGGCCTCCAGCAACGATTTCAAGATCACCATCACCGGCAAGGGCGGCCACGGCGCGATGCCGCACATGGGCAATGACCCCGTGCCGATCGCCTGCCAGATCGTGACCGCATTCCAGACCATCATCACCCGCAACAAGAAGCCGCTCGATACCGGCGTGATCTCCGTGACCATGATCCACGGCGGCGAAGCCAACAACGTGATCCCCGACCGCGTGGAGCTGCAAGGCACGGTGCGCACCTTCCGCACCGAAGTGCTGGACCTGATCGAAGCGCGCATGCGCCAAGTGGCCGAAGGCTGCTGCGCCATGAACAACGCCCAGTGCGACTTCTACTTCAACCGCAACTACCCCGCCACCGTCAACAGCGTCCCCGAAGCCGAGTTCGCCCGCCAGGTGATGATCGACATCATCGGCGCCGATAAAGTGAAGGCGCAAGAACCCACCATGGGCGCCGAAGACTTCTCCTTCATGCTAGAAGCCAAGCCCGGCGCCTACTGCTTCATCGCCAACGGCGAGGGCGACCACCGCGCCATCGGCCACGGCGGCGGCCCCTGCACCCTGCACAACCCCAGCTACGACTTCAACGACGACCTGATCCCCCTGGGCGCCACCTACTGGGTAGAGCTGGCCACCAAGTGGCTGGCCCAAGCGAAGAAATAAGAAGCGAAACCAGCAACCCAAGCAAAGCGCTCGAGCAAAACCCGGGCGCTTTTTGCATTGAACAATTGACCAACCGCTGACCCCCCCAACCAAAAGCGGTAGTAAGAAGCGCAGCATCCAATCAAGCGGTATGCCGGAGCGGGCCCAAGAAGCAAGCGCAACGCCCAACCCCACCACCCCAACGCCGAGATAGGGTCTGAGACGAGGCGCGCAGGCGCAGACAGTACGCCTGTACGGCAAGCCTGCGCAACGAAGGATCAGGCCCTATATCGGCGCCCCCGCACGATTAGCAGCCCCCTCTCAAAAAAGGGAATAGGCTTCAACACCCCAACTGATCCGCCAGATCCAATAAATCACGACAGTGGTAGGTGTTGTCGGGTTGGGGGGTCACATCTTTGGGCTGGTTGGCCCCATATTCATGGGGTCTTTGGACATAAGCCGTCTGCAACCCGCACCCCCGCGCCGCCGCCAAATCACTGTGATGCGCAGCGACCAGCATGACGGAAGCCGCCTCCACCCCAAAAACATCCGCCACGCCAAGATAGGCCCGAGGATCCGGCTTGTAAGCCTGAAAAACCTCCGCCGACAAAACACAGTCCCAGGGCAAGCCCGCGTTCTTGGCCATGTAAGTCAGCAAGGCAATATTGCCGTTGGACAGTGGCGTGATGACAAAGCGGCTTTTGAGCCGCTGCAGGCCGGCGACGGCATCGGGCCAAGGCGCCAGCCGGTGCCAGACCCGGTTCAGCTCGGCGCGTTCGGCCTCGGGCATGTGCTCCAGCCCAAACTGCGGCAGGATGCCGTCCAGAATGCGGCGGTGCAGCGCATCCATGCGCGTCCAGCCCAGCTGGCCCTGGCGCACCAGGTCCATCGCAGGCTGGTAGCCCTTGCGCCAGGCCAGCGCAAAGGCGTCGCCATCCACCTGGGGATAGCGCTCGGCCATCTCGCGCTGGATGCTGCCGTGCCAGTCGACGACCGTGCCAAAGACGTCAAACGCCAGAATCTGGGTGAGCGCTACGGCCATCGGAGGGGTTCCATCGAAGTAAAAACACGCCCCAGCATGCGCCAGTGCGAGCCACCGCCCTATCGCGCAGGCGTCAGCCTCAGGGCCGAAAGAGCGCAGACACAAAAAAAGCGCGATGTCCTAGGACATCGCGCTTGGTGACTTAACTTTTTTAACCCGAATGGTTAACCAACTGGCGCTTCGATTTTAACGCAATTCCACAATTTTTAACTAATCTAATTGAATATTGTTGGTTTTTATCACTGGGCCCAGCTTATTACGCTCTGTGACGAGGAATTTTTCCATCTCGCTGCGGCTCGTAGGCGTCACCTCCAGCCCCATGTCTTCGAGGCGCTTGACCACGGCCGGGTCCTTCAAGGTGGCCTGCAACTGCTCGCTCAAGCGGTTGACACGGTCTTCCGGCGTGGCCTTGGGGACCACCAGGCCCTGCCAGGCATAAGCTTCAAAGCCCTTCAGGCCCTGCTCATCGAGGGTGGGGACGTCCGGAAACACCTTGGAGCGCTGCGGTGTCGCAATGCCGATGGCGCGCAGCTTGCCGGCCTGGATGTTCTGGAAGCCGGCCACCGAGTCCACAAACATGAAGGGCACCTGGCCACCCAGCACATCCTGCACGGCGGGCGCCGCACCCTTGTACGGCACATGCACCAGGCTCAGCTTGGCCTGCTCCTTGAAAATCTCGGTCGCCAGGTGGTGGGGCGAGCCGGCGCCCGGTGTTGCATAGCTGACGCCGCCCTGTTGCGCCTTGGCCCAGGCAGTGAACTCGGCCAGGTTCTTGACCGGCAGCTTGGGGTTGACGACGAGGATCAGCGGAAAGCGCACCAGCATGCCGACCGGCGCAAAGTCCTTCTCGGCGCTGTAGCTGAGCTTTTGGTACAGAAAGGCGTTGGCCGCCAGGGTGCCGGTGTCGCCCGTCAGCAGGGTGTAGCCATCGGGTTTGGCGCGCGCCGCGTAGTCGGCGCCGATATTGGTGGCCGCGCCGGGCTTGTTGAGGATGATGATGGACTGGCCCAGGGCCTTGGCCATCGGCTCGGCCACCACGCGGGCGACCACATCGGAGCCGCCGCCGGCCGCATAGGGCACGACCCATTCAATGGGACGCTCGGGGTAGGCAGCCTGGCTCAGCGCCGGCAAGGCCAGCGCAGCGGCAGCCAGCAGCTGGCGCAGGGAAAAAGGGGTGAGCATGTGTTGTCTCCTGTTGGTAGTCTTTGTTGTCTCTGTGGGGCCGGGCCTGGTGCATTGTCCACCGGCCCCCAGCCAGGCAGCTGTCGCTTAGAGCGTGCGCGCTGGCAGCATCTGGCCTTCGCAGATGCCAAAGCCGATGCGGGCAGCGCCGGGCCGCTCACACCAGCCGCGCAGCACCACGGCATCGCCATCTTCCAGCCAGGTGCGGGTTTCGCCATTGGGCAGGGTCAGCGGCTGCTTGCCGCCAACGGTCAGCTCGATCAGCGCAGCGGCCTGGTCCAGGCTGGGGCCGGACAAGGTGCCGGTTCCCAGCAGGTCACCGGGCTGCAGGTTGCAGCCGTTGATGGTGTGGTGGGCCACCAGCTGCGCCACCGTCCAGTAGGCATGGCGGTAGTTGGACTGGGTGATCTGCACGGCCTTTTCACCGGCAGCACGCATCTTGGAGGTCTGCAGGTCCACCGCCAGCGCAATGTCGAAGGCGCCGGCCTCGCGGTTGTGGGCGCTGTCCATATAGGGCAGCGGCTGCGGATCGCCTTCAGGGCGGGCAAAGGCCACCCGGTAGGGCGCCAGCGCTTCCAGGGTCACCACCCAGGGGGAGAGGGTCGAGGCAAAGTTCTTCGACAGAAACGGGCCCAGCGGCTGGTATTCCCAGGGCTGGATGTCGCGCGCCGACCAGTCATTGAGCAGGCACAGGCCAAACACATGGTCCTCGGCCTCGCTGATGCTGACGGGCTCGCCCAGTGCATTGGACTGGCCTACGAAGATGCCCATTTCCAGCTCGATGTCCATGCGCGCGCTGGCCTTCACCGTCGGCACCGCTGCATCGGGCGCCTTGGTCTGGCCCACCGGGCGCTTGAACGAGGTGCCCGAGACCACGATGCTCGACGAGCGACCGTGGTAACCAATGGGCACCCATTGGTAGTTGGGCAGCAGGGGGTTGTCCGGGCGGAACTGCTTGCCGATGTTGGTGGCGTGGTGGATGGAGGTGTAGAAGTCGGTGTAGTCGCCAATCCGCGCCGGCAGGTTGTAGGCGGCCTGCGCTTGCGGCACCAGCAAGCCCTGCCACTGCGCCTGCTCGGCCGCGCCCACGCGCAGGCCGCGCGACAGCGCCAGGCGCAGCGCGCTCCAGGCTTTGGGGCCCAGCGCCATCAGGGCGTTCAGCGTTTCCTGCGCGCCCGCCTCGGCGGCGCGCTGCGCATCGCCGCTCAGGCTGCCGCTGGCGGCCAGCGCCTGCAGGTCGACAATCTGGTCGCCAATGGCCACCCCGCCGCGCCAGGCTTCCTGGCTGCCTTGGCGGCGGAAGCTGGCAAACGGCAGGTTCTGCAGCGGGAAATCGCTGCCAGCGGCCTGGGCGCTGCTGACCCAGCTTTGCAGTGCGGGGTCATGGGTTTCGTTGAGTAGGGTCATGCGTGGGTGTCTCCTGTGGGGTGGCAGCGGGCGAGCATGCGGTCTGCGCCCGCTGCGGATCGGTTTCGGTGGCCTCGGCGGCGGTGGAACGTGTCGACGGTCTCAGGCTTTGCCTTGCGGTTTGAAATGCTTTTGCAGCCCTTGCCAGCAGCGGTAGTACTCGTGCTGGAGCTGCACCGTCTCCAGCGCATAGGCGGTGGGCTGGATGACGGCCGGGGTCTCGAACATGAAGGCCATCGTGCTGTCGATGTAGTGCGGCTTGTGCGTGTCGGCCTTGCTGGCTTTGTCGAAGGTGTCGGCATCGGGCCCGTGGCCGCTCATGCAGTTGTGCAGCGACGCGCCTCCGGGCACAAAGCCCTCGGCCTTGGCGTCGTAGGCGCCTTCGATCAGGCCCATGAACTCGCTGGCGAAATTGCGGTGGAACCAGGGCGGACGGAAGGTGTCCTGCGCCACCAGCACGCGCGGCGGGAAGATGACAAAGTCCAGCGCATCCACGCCCGGCAGCGCGGTGGGCGACTGCAGCACCAGAAAGATCGACGGGTCGGGGTGGTCGTAGCTGATCGAGCCGATGGTGTTGAAGCGGCGCAGATCGTATTTGTAGGGCGCGTAGTTGCCATGCCAGGCCACCACATCGAGCGGCGAATGGCCGATGCGCGCCGACCAGAAGTGGCCGCGCAGCTTGGCCACCAGCTCAAAGTCGCCTTCCTTGTCCTCATAGGCGGCGACCGGCGTCTGGAAATCACGCGGGTTGGCCAGGCCGTTGGAGCCGATCACGCCCAGATCGGGCAGCTTGAGCAGCTCACCGTAGTTTTCGCAGACATAGCCGCGTGCGCTGCCGTCGAGCAGGGTCACTGCAAAGCGCACGCCCCGAGGTACCACGCAGATCTCTTGGGGTTCCACATCCAGGGTGCCCAGCTCGGTGGCAATCTGCAGGCGCCCTTGCTGGGGCACGATCAGCAGTTCGCCATCGGCGTTGTAGAAGTAGCGGCCTTCCATGCTGCGGTTGGCCGCATACAGGTGGATGCCGCAGGCGGCATTGCCGGCCATGCTGACGATGCCCTGCAGAAAATCGCAGGGCGCATCGGGCGGCGGCAAGGGGTCCCAGCGCAGCTGGTTGGGGGGCGTGGGCACCTCGTCAAAACCGCCGGTGACATGGCTTTTCCAGCGCGGCAGCGCCAGCGGCGCAAAGGGCTCGTGCATGGCGCCGGGCCGGATGCGGTAGAGCCAGCTGCGGCGGTTGCTGTGGCGCGGCGCGGTAAAGGCCGTGCCCGACAGCTGCTCGGCATACAGCCCCAGCGGCGCCACCTGCGGCGAGTTGCGGCCGACCGGCAAGGCGCCCGGCTCGGCCTCGGTAGCCCATTCATTGGCAAAACCTGTCATATAGTGCCGGGGCTCGGCGCTCAAACTGCGCATGCTTGTCTCCTGTCAGTCATTCTTGGGGGTGGGTGCGCAAGCCCTGCAGACCTGGCGCAAAACTAGGGAAAACACTTGACGTGGTGGTGAGCTGGGCGCTTCCGCAAAGCGAGGCTCCGTGACATAGTCGCGGTAGCTGTTTTCCCAGCCAGCATCGATACAAAACCAAGGAGACGCGTTGAACACGCCGCTGGACCGTACCTATACCCACCGCCTGCATGCGCTGGCCAAGATCACCGACCGCACCACCCAGATGGTGTACGAGGAAGAGGTGGGCATCCCTATCAGCGAGGCCCGCTGCCTGGCCGCGATTGGCGCGTTCCATCCCCTGTCGGTCAATGACCTGGCGATGCGCGCCAACCTGAACAAGGCCCAGGCCAGCCGCTCCACCCAGGCCCTGGTGGAGCAAGGCCTGGTGCTCAAGCAGGCCAGCGAGGTGGATGGGCGCGGCGTGGTGCTCAGCCTCACACCCAAGGGCTGTGCCTGCTGGGAGAAGGTCATGGTGGTGATCGCCCGCCGCAACGAAGAAATCCTGTCGGCCCTGACCATTGACGAGCGCGAGCAGCTCAGCGTGCTGCTGGACCGCTTGCTGCAGCACGCGCGCCAAACCAGCCTGCCCGAATAGCGGCGACCTGCGGCCCGCATGGCTGCATGCACGGCGCGGCAGTGGCTTGCGCCGCCGCTGGCAGGCATGCAGCCTGGCGATCATGCAGCGGCCTCCGGCTCGGCCACGGCATCGGTCTGCGCCTGGTAGAGCGACGCCACATTCTGGTCAATCGCGCCAAACAGGCTGTTGCCGTCCTTGCCCTTCATCTCGATGCGCACCGTGTCGCCAAACTGCATGAAGCCGGTTTGGCTCTTGCTTTTTTGCAGCGCTTCCATGCTGCGCTTTTCAGCGATGCAGCCATAGCCCTTGGGCCAGTCCATGCGGCCATGCTTTTCAGCGCCGCTGTTGCTGACGGTGCCGCTGCCCAGCACGGTGCCGGCGCGCAGGTTGCGCGTCTTGGCCGCATGGGCGATCAGCTGACCAAAGTGAAAGCCCATTTCCGGGCCCGCATCGCACATGCCGACCTTGCGGCCGTTCCAGCTGGTCTGCAAGGCCAGGTGCACCTTGCCGCCCCGCCAGGCATCGCCCAGCTCATCGGGCGTAATCGCCACCGGGCTGAAAGCGGTCACCGGCTTGCTCTGCACCAGGCCGGCGCCCTTGTCCCGCTCGGCCGCCTCCAGCTGGCGCAGGCTGACCGGATTGGCCAGCATCAGCAGGCGCACGCTGTCCAGCGCATCCTCGGGGTTAGTGTCCTGCTTCACATCGCCGGTGATGATGGCCAGCTCGGCCGAGAAATCGATGCCCATGGCCTCGCTTGCCACCACGATGTCATCGTTCGGGCCGATGAAGGCGTCGCTGGCGCCTTGGAACACCAAGGGATCGGTCTTCAGCGCAGCGGGCAACTCCTCGCCCGGTGCCAGCCGCAGCAAGGCCACATGGCTCAGATAGGCGGCCCCGCTCAACCACTGGTAGGCGCGTGGCAGCGGTGCCATGCACTGGGCGGGGTTGAAGTCAAAGCTGTGGCGGGCGCGGTCGGCATTGAGTGCGTCGTACAGGTCCTGCAGCTGGGGGGCGTAGAAATACCAATCGTCGAGCACCTGCTGGAGGCGGTGCGCAATCCCGGAGGCGTAGTGGGCCGTGCGCAGGTCGCGCGAAACGACGACCAACTGGCCGTCGCGCGATCCGTCTTTATAGCTTGCAAGCTTCATACCGGTGTCTCACAGTCAAACATGCCTCTATCGTGCCAGATTGGCTCCGGGCTGGGCGCTTGTCGGAGTGCTTGCGCGCGGCACCGTGGAGGCCTTGCACTGTCAAATTACGATTAGTGAAACGCATTCCTTTATTTAGAATACCTTAAACTAGCGCCATGGACAAGGATCGTGCAGGCATTCAGTCGGTGGAGGTGGGGTTTGCGCTGTTGCAGGCGCTGGTAGATGCCCGTGGCCCGCTGGCGCTCAAAGACCTGGCGCATGCCGCTGCAATGCCGGCTGCCAAGGCCCACCGCTACCTGGTCAGCTACCAGCGCAGCGGCCTGGTCAAGCAGGATGCGGCGACGTCGCGCTACGATCTGGGCCCGATGGCCTTGCAGCTGGGGCTGGCCGCGCTGCGCCGCAGCGACGCAGTGCGGCTGGCGCGCGAGCACATGCCCGACTGGCTGGAGCGCCTGGGCCATACCGTGGCGCTGGCCGTCTGGGGCAACCATGGCGCAACCATCGTGCACTGGGAGGAACCACCGCACGGCACCACCGGTCACCTGCGCCTGGGTGATGTGATGCCCCTGCTCTCCTCTGCCACGGGGCGCTGCTTTGGCGCCTGGCTGCCCGCCGCACGCACTGGGCCAGCGCTGGAGCGCGAACTGGCGCAGGCCCGCCTGGCCGGGCGCAATGATCTGCCCCAGACTGCCGCTGACGCCCACCTGCTGTTTGCCCAGGTGCGCAGCCAGGGCATTGCCTCGGTGGTCGATACCCTGCTGCCCAGCGTGGTGGCGCTGTGCGCCCCGGTCTTTGATGCGCGGGGCCAGCTGGTACTGGGCATCACCAGCCTGGGCACGCAAGCGACCTTTGACCCCGCACCGGATGGCGCCATGGCCCAGCACCTGCAGGCCATCGCTGCGCAGCTCTCGCACGAGCTGGGCTACAGCCCTGCAGAACCCTCCCTGCCGCGCTAATCCAGCTGGCCTGTGGGCCTGCGCAGCAGGCACTACACTGAGCGTCTCATGCGCCAACGCCCCCTTATCCTGCTGACCTTTGCCGTGCTGGCCGCCCATGGGCTGCTGCTGGCCTGGCCCGGGGTGCAGGATGCCATCAGAAAGGCGCGCATCACTGGCAGCACCCCGAACGAGCTGCGCTTTGAGGTGCGCCAGATTGCACCGCCTCCTCCGGTGGACGCGCCGCCTGCACCCACGCCGGTCTCCAGGCCCCGCGTGGCGCAATCCGCCCCCACCGCACCCCGGCTCCAGGTGCAGAAAGCACCGCCAGAACAGGCACCAGCCAGCCGCGCGAGTGTAGGGCCCAAGTTCCGGGAAGGCCTTAGCGACAAACCCGCCACCCCCGAGGCAGCGCCCGTGGTAGAAGCCGAGTCTGCACCGGCCGCCCCTTCGGCGCTGGACCAGCTGCTCGCATCGGGTGACGCCAGCCCCGCGCCCGAACCCATACCCGGCTCCGCTGCCGATCTGCAACCGCTCAATGCCGTCGCAGGCCAGGGCGATGCCAGCGCCGCCCCCGCCCAGCCCACAACGGAGGCCAAGGCCGAGACGGAGGCGCCCAGCGCCAGCGAACCCGCGCCGCCGATCGGCATTGGCAGCCCCGGCTATGCCGGCCCGATGCCGGCGATCAAGCTGCCGCCTTCGGCGCGGCTGCAGTTCCAGGCCAAGGGATCGGCCAAGGGCTTCCAGTATTCGGCCAAGGCGCAGCTGAGCTTCAAGACCGATGGCCAGCGCTACCAGGCCGAGCAGGAGGTGTCAGCCTTTTTGATGGGCAGCCGCAGCCAGACCAGCAGCGGCCAGATTACGCCCCACGGCCTGGCACCGCAGCGCTTTGTGGACAAGGCACGCAAAGAGCGCAGCGCCGAGCTGGATGCCTCGGCGGGCCGCATCCGCTACAGCGACGGCGACGAACCCCAGGCCGTCAGCGCCGGGGTGCAGGACCGGCTGTCGATCTTTTTGCAGCTCTCGAGCATGGTGGCGGCCAACCCCGAGCGCTATGCGCCGGGCAGCACGGTGGCGATCAATGTGACCAGCGCGCGCAGCACGGAGGTATGGACCTTTGTGGTCGATGGCCCCGAAACCCTGGATTTGCCCGCTGGTGCCACCCCGACCTTGCGCCTGACCCGCCAGCCGCGCAAAGGCCAGGACCAAAGCGCCCACCTCTGGCTGGCCCCTTCGTTGCAGTACCTGCCGGTGCGGATCCGGCTGTCACAGTCCAATGGCGATTTCGCCGATCTTCAGCTGCAGGCAGCCGCAGTGGATGGCCAGCCGGCCACCCTGCCCTGAGCCCGGCTTCCCTGGCCGTGTACGACAAAGCCTCCGCCACACGTCCCTGATTTGCGACGTTTGTCTGTAAAAACACCGCCAATGGCCGGGAATGCCATCAAAACCTGCTACAACGGGGTTGTGGACGCAGGCTTGCAAATCGGCAAACTGCCACCACCTTCACTTCACAAGGAGGAACATCATGCAAATGATTTACGACTCGGACTCATTTGTGGTGTTGCACCTGACGCCAGAACTGCCCCTGTCCAATGACGGTGCATCCGTCACCAGCCCCACCGTCACCGAACCCCTGCGCCATCTGCAGCGCCAGGGTTTTGAGATTGTGGACAAGCGCAGCGGCAAGGAGCTGTACCTGGATGGCGCCTGGGCAGAAATGTTCCACCAGCAAATCCAGGCCTGGCAAGCCAATGCACCGACTGAAGAAGAAGTCGAGGCCACCCTGGACCGCTATACCGGCCTCGCCCAACAACCGGTGATCGTGCATTAAACGCTGCACCGCTCCCCAAACCATCCCAGCTGTTTGCGTGCCCTCCAGGCGCAAACAGCTTTTTTTTGCCCAAACCAGTCAGTGATGCTGGACTTAGCGTGCGCTCTAACTTCGACAATGCCTGCATGGAACCACCCCTCAGCATTGAAGAAGCAGCGCAACGCACCGGGCTGAGCGCCCACACCTTGCGCTATTACGAACGCATTGGCCTGATTGCCTCGGTCACGCGCGCAGCCGGCGGCCAACGCCGCTATGCCGCAGCCGACCTGGCCTGGCTCGCCTTTCTGACGCGCCTGCGCACCACCCGCATGCCCATCCAGAAGATGCGCCTGTTCGCCCAGCTGCGCAGCAGCGGCGATGCCACCGTGCCCGCGCGGCGCCAGATGCTGCAGACGCATCTGGCCGAGGTGCAGGCCGAAATCGCCGCGATGCAGCAAGCCGCCCAGGCGCTGCAAGACAAGATTGCCCACTACCAGGCACTGGAAGACGCGGCCTCTGCGCAGCCCCACAAAAACGCCACCCCCAAGAAGGAGCCCAACCATGGCTGAAACCACCCGCTACCAACGAGGCCTGGACAAGCTGCGCGAGATCGACGGCCACGCCGGCGAACAGGTGGTGGCCAGCCTGGCCGCCATCGCACCTGACTTTGCGGATTACCTGATTGAATTCCCCTTTGGCGACATCTACAGCCGCCCCGGGCTGGACCTTAAAAGCCGCGAGATTGCAACGGTGGCCGCCCTCACCGCGATGGGCCATGCGGCACCACAGCTGAAGGTACATATCCAGGCGGCACTGAATGTGGGCTGCAGCCAGCAGGAAGTGGTCGAGACCATCATGCAGATGGCCGTCTATGCCGGGTTTCCGGCTGCGCTCAATGGGCTGTTTGTGGCCAAGGAGGTGTTTGCGCAGTGCCCTGCCCCTGCCGCCTGATCAGCGGAAGAACCCCGAGGGCGTCTGGCCAAACTGGCGCCTGAACATCGTGGCAAAGGCGCCCGGGCTGTCATAGCCCAGCGCCAGCGCGACGTCGATCACCCTCTGGCCCTGGGCCAGCCGCTCCAGCGCCTGCAGCAGCCGGGCCTGCTGGCGCCAGCGGGCAAAGCCCATGCCGGTATCGCGCAGAAAGAGGCGCTGCAAGGTCTTGGGGTCCACCTCGAAATAACGCGCCCAGTCGTCCAAAGTGGCCTGGTCTTCGGGCTTGCGCTGGATATGGCTGCAGATGCGCTGCAGGCGCGGGTCGGCGGGGCTGGGCAGGTGCATGGGCAGAACGGGCAGCACCTGCAGTTCATCGAGCAGCAGCCGCATCAGGCGGCCATCGCGTGAATCAGCCTCGTAGGGGATGTTGATCTGCATCGCCGCATGGATCAGCTCGCGCAGCAGCGGCGAGATGCCCACCACCTGGGCCTGCTCGGCCAGGCTGGGGGCAGCATGGGGGCGCACAAACAGGCTGCGCATGCGCACCTCGCCGATATGGCGCACCTGGTGCTCAGTGCCCGCCGGCATCCAGATGCCTCTTGTGGGCGGCACGATCCACTGCCCCCCGTCGGAGGCGACCAGCATCACGCCGTGCACGGCATAGATCAATTGGTGGTGAAAAGGGTGGCGGTGCGTCCCGGTGCTGCTGCCGGGCGCATAGTCGGTGGCATGGCAGGCGATGGGCACAGGGCTGCGCTCCATCTCCTCCAGGGTCTGGAAGTAATAAGGCATCGAATGTCCGTTTTGCGAAGACTTTATCCCAAAATGCGCAAGACAGGCAAATGAGCCGGCCCTAGCATGGCTGCTTTCTGTTGAACCGCACAGGCCATGCCGCCATGAACTCCACCCTCGCCGTCCATCCCGCGCAGCGCCCTGCTGCCCCGCCCCGCACCGCCTTTGGCGTGCTGGGTGCCATCAGCACCGCCCACATGGTCAACGACATGATGCAGTCGCTGATCCTGGCGCTCTACCCCATCCTGCAGGGCAACTTCCAGCTCAGCTTCAGCCAGATTGGCTTCATCACCTTGGTCTACCAGGTCACCGCGTCGCTGCTGCAGCCGCTGGTGGGCCTCTACACCGACAAGCGCAGCACGCCCTATTCGTTACCGCTGGGCATGTGCTTTACGCTGGGCGGCCTGCTACTGCTGGCCTTTGCGCCCAACTACAGCACGGTGCTGGTGGCCGCCGCCCTGGTGGGCACCGGCTCGTCGATCTTCCACCCCGAATCCTCGCGCGTGGCCCGCATGGCCTCGGGCGGCAAGCATGGCATGGCGCAGTCGCTGTTCCAGGTGGGTGGCAACACCGGCACGGCACTGGGCCCGCTGCTGGCGGCGGCAGTGATCGTGCCCTTTGGCCAGCAAAGCATTGCCTGGTTTGGCCTGGCGGCGCTGGGTGGCATTGCACTGCTGACCTGGGTGAGCCGCTGGTATGCGCTGCAGCACCGTGCGGCCAAGGGCATGCGCACCCCGGTTGCCACTGGCCTGCCGCGCTCGCAGGTGCTGGGCGCGATCGCCGTGCTGCTGGTGCTGATCTTCTCCAAGTACTTCTACATTGCCAGCCTGTCGAGCTACTACACCTTCTACCTGATGGAGCACTTTGGCGTGGGCGTGCAAAACGCGCAGCTGCTGCTGTTTGTCTTCCTGCTGGCCTCGGCGGTGGGCACCGTGGTGGGCGGGCCGATAGGCGACCGCATTGGCCGCAAGCCCGTCATCTGGGCCTCGATCCTGGGCGTGGCGCCGTTCGCACTGGTCCTCCCCCACGCCAACCTGGCCTGGACGGTAGTGCTCACCATCATCATCGGCCTGGTGCTGTCTTCCGCGTTCTCGGCCATCCTGGTCTACGCCCAGGAGCTGATTCCCGGCAAGATCGGCATGGTCTCGGGCCTGTTCTTTGGCCTGGCCTTTGGCATGGGCGGCCTGGGCGCTGCCGTGCTGGGCATGATCGCCGACCGCAGCGGTATCGAGCATGTCTATGCGATGGCCGCCTACCTGCCACTGCTGGGCATGGTGGCCATCCTGCTGCCCAAGGTGCCCAAGCGCTGATGCTGGTCTGAGAGGCCCTGAAAAACACGAACGCCCGGTCTTGCGACACGGGCGTCTGTTTTTCTTAACGGCTGAAGGCCGGGTTCAGCGCCAGCGCAGCATTAACCGCAGGCACCGACAGCGCCGCAGGCGGTGCAGTACTCGCAGCCATCCTTGCGGATCACTGCATGGGCGCCGCACTCGTTGCATTTTTTGCCGGCCATGGTCTGCAGGCCCTGGCTCACCACTGGTGCGGACACCGCAGGGGTCAGGGTGGGGCTGCTGATGCCCGGCAGGTTCTGCTGGCGGCGGCGCTCCAGGATCTGCTGCACCGCATAGGCGATGGCGGCCACTTCCGAGTCATGCCACATCGGCACATGGGTGCCATCGGCACGCTGGTAGGTGCCCAGGCGCACGGGGCCCCGGTCCCAGGCGACCTTGCGCATGTCGGCCAGCGCACGCTCCAGGAACCCACCGCGCGCGGCCAGCGACAGCAGGCGCATGCTGGAGGTGATCCACTGCTGCGACTCGCCGCTCTGGCCCACGGGCATGAAGAACTCCACCGCGCGGTCCACCATGCTCTTGCCATCGGCGCTGGGCACCGGCAGGAAGGAGACGATGATGTAGAGGCGCTGCTGGCCTTCCTGCGTCCAGTACTCGACCTTGTCGGCCACGGCGCTGAGCTCGCCCTCGGGGCGGCGCTCGATCACCAGTTTCATCGGGTCCACCACGGCAGCTGCGGGGGCCTTGTCAGCAGCGGCTGCCTCGGGCTTGGCAGCGGGCGTGGTCTCCAGCACCGCACCCAGAATGCTGTTGGGGCGGTAGGTGGCCAGGCCCTTCAGGTTGCCGCGCCAGGCCTGCAGGTAGAGGTTCTTGAAGTCCTCATAGGGGTAGTCGGCGGGGATGTTCACCGTCTTGGAGATGGCGGTGTCCACATAGGGCTGCACGGTCTCCATCATCGCCAGGTGCTCGGTGGCCGACATCTCCAGCGCCGAGACAAAGTAGGCAGGCAGCTGCTCCACATCGCCGCCCAGCTCGCGGTACAGGCGCCAGCTGTGGTCTTCGACCTGGTACTGGCTCTTGCTGCCATCGGCCTCGCGTTTGTTGCGGGTGTAGGTCCAGGAGAAAGCCGGCTCGATGCCGTTGGAGGCATTGTCGGCAAAGGCCAGCGAGACGGTGCCGGTGGGCGCAATCGACAGCAGGTGGCTGTTGCGAATACCGTGCTTTTTGATGTCGTCCTGGATGTCCTGGGGCAAGCGGCTGGCAAAGGTGCCCTTGGCCAGATAGCCCTTGGCATCGAACTTGGGGAAAGCGCCCTTCTCCTGGGCCAGGCCGACCGAGGCGCGGTAGGAGGCATCGCGCATGCATTCGGCAATACGCTTGGCCATGTCGCGGCCTTCCTGGTCGGAGTAGCGCAGGGTCAGCATCGTCAAGGCATTGCCCATGCCGGTAAAGCCCACGCCGATACGGCGCTTGGCGGCCGATTCCTCACGCTGCTGCTCCAGCGGCCAGAAGGTAGCATCCAGCACGTTGTCGAGCGCGCGCACCTGGGTGGCCACCACCTGCTCGAAGCTCTCGAAATCAAAGCTCGGCAGCCCGCCAAATCCAAAGGGGTTGCGCACAAAGCGGGTCAGGATGATGGGGCCCAGATCGCAGCAGCCATACGACGGCAGCGGCTGCTCGCCACACGGGTTGGTGGCGGCAATGCGCTCGCAGTAACGCAGGTTGTTGTCGTCGTTGATATGGTCGAGGAACAGGATGCCCGGCTCCGCGAAATCATAGGTCGAGGTCATGATCGTGTCCCACATCGCCCGGGCACGCACGGTCTTGTAGATCCACTTGCCGTCCTCGCGCTGCACAGCGCCTTCGGCGCGCAGCTTGGCATTGGGCTTGCCGCTGTGTACCAGCTGCCAGTCGGCATCGTCCACCACCGCCTGCATGAAGGCATCGGGCACGCCCACCGACACATTGAAGTTGTTCCAGCGGCCTGGCGTGCGCTTGGCGGTGATGAACTCCATCACATCGGGGTGGTCGATGCGCAGCACACCCATTTGCGCGCCCCGGCGTGCGCCGGCCGATTCCACCGTGGAGCAGCTCTGGTCAAACACATTGATATAGCTGCAAGGGCCCGAGGCCATCGAAGCCGTGCCCTTGACCTCCGCCCCCCGGGGGCGGATGCGCGAGAAGTCATAACCCACGCCACCACCGCGCCGCATGGTCTCTGCGGCCTCGCGCAGCGCCTCGTAAATGCCGGGATAGCCTTCATCGTCAAAGCCCTGGATGCAGTCGCCCACCGGCTGCACAAAGCAGTTGATCAAGGTGGCCTGGATGTCGGTACCCGCGGCCGACATGATGCGGCCCGCGCCAATCGCACCGGCATGCAGGTTGGCGTAGAACTTGGCTTCCCATTCGGCCTGCAGCTCGGGCTTTTCCACCGAGGCCAGCGCGCGTGCGACGCGGCTGTACAGGTCCTCGATACTGGACTCATCACCCTTGAAGTACTTCTCCTTGAGCACATCCAGGCTGATGGCCTGCGGTGCCTGGGCAGCCAGGGCCTGGGGAGATGGGGTGATGTGGTCGCGTTTCATCTGTTAAATCCTCAAAAAAACGGTCGTATGCAAGCAGATCGCGGCGATGGGCTGCCACTGGGGCAGCACTGGCGCCAGACGACCCGCACCCCGGCGCCATGCGGCGGGGCATGGGGGCTCGGGCATGCCCAGGGTCAGGGCGGCAGTTTGGTGAAATCGATAGGCCGATCCAAACGCACTTGGGTTTGGAGACCATGTGCCAATCTACCCCCAATTGCCGAACATGGAAACCACGAAACCACCCTTGTGGTGTGGCTGCATATCCGCTCGGTCCGAGCGCCGAAATGCTGCGCTGCCAATGCCTGGGAAGCGAGGAAGCGCTTATTTATGGCCACATCCGAAGCAGCACGGGTTCTGGTCGATGTCTTTGATTTGCAGCGGTTTTCCGGGGCGGGAATCTGCCTGAAAGACCGCTGGATGACAGAACAATAAATTTATAATCTTGACGTTTATTTACAAAGTCGCAACTCAATTCTACCCAGTCAAAACACCAAACCCCGACTGGGGAACTCCCTTAGCCAAGGCTGCGACAATGGCAGGTTATGACCAACGCTTACATCCTCACTCTCTCGTGCCCTGATCGCCGGGGACTGGTCCACGCGGTATCCGGATTTCTGCTGGAGCACGGCAGCAATATTGAAGAAGCCGCCCAGTTCAACGATCCGGCCACTGGCCTGTTTTTCATGCGCGTGCGCTTTGCCAGCGAAGGAGACCCCAGCCAGCTGCGCGAGGATCTGGATGCTTTTGCCAAGCCTTTCGAGATGCACTGGCGCCTGCATGCGGCCGAAGAAAAGATCAAGACCGTCATCATGGTCAGCCGCCAGGGCCACTGCCTCAACGACCTGCTGTTCCGCTGGAAGGAAGGCTTGCTGCCGATCGACATCCGCGCCATCGTCAGCAACCACCGCGACTTCTACCAGCTGGCGGCCAGCTACAACATCCCCTTCCACCACATCCCGGTGACGGCAGCGACCAAGGCCCAGGCCGAGGCCAAGCAGTTCGAGATCATCGAGGCCGAAGGCGCCGAGCTGGTTGTGCTGGCGCGCTATATGCAGGTGCTGTCCAACGACCTGTGCAGCAAGCTGTCGGGCCGAGCGATCAACATCCACCACAGCTTCTTGCCCAGCTTCAAGGGTGCCAAGCCCTACTACCAGGCCCATGATCGGGGCGTGAAGCTGATCGGCGCCACCGCCCACTATGTGACGGCCGACCTCGACGAAGGCCCGATCATCGAGCAGGACGTGGCCCGCGCCTACCACACCGACACCGTGGAAGACCTGACCGCCCGTGGCCAGGACACCGAGAGCCAGGTGCTGGCCCGCGCGGTGAAGTGGCACAGCGAGCACCGCGTGCTGATGAACGGCCACAAGACCGTCATCTTCCGCTGATCCAGCACCGGGGCCTGCCAGCAGGCGGTTGCCCCGGTGACCTGGGAAGGCTTGGCAACTTGCTACAGTGTGGGCATGAGCCAGGTTGACCTCCCCACGCCCCCACCGGCCACCACCGAGCGCGCAGAACGCCAGCGCGAAGTCGTGGCCGCCCTGCGCAAGCTGCTGCCCGACGACTGCCTGCTATGGCATGACGAGGACACCACCCCCTATGAATGCGATGGCCTGACCGCCTACCGCCAGCGCCCGCTGGTGGTGGCGCTGCCCGAGACCTATGCCCAGGTGCAGGCGGTGCTGCAGGCCTGCCATGCGCTGCAGGTACCCGTGGTGGCGCGCGGTGCCGGTACTGGCCTGTCCGGCAGCGCGCTGCCGATTGCGCTGGGCGTGACCTTGTCGATGGCCCGCTTCAACCAGATCCTGCACATTGACCCGGCCGCCTGCACGGCCGTGGTGCAATGCGGCGTGCGCAACCTGGCCATCAGCGATGCAGCGGCGCCCTACGGCCTCTATTACGCGCCCGACCCATCGAGCCAGATCGCCTGCACCATTGGCGGCAATATTGCCGAGAATTCGGGCGGGGTGCACTGCCTCAAATACGGCTTGACGGTGCACAACGTGCTGCAGATCAAGGGCTTCACCGTGGAAGGCGAGCCCATCGAGTTTGGCAGCCAGGCGCTCGATGTGCCGGGTTACGACCTGCTGGCCGCCGTGATCGGCAGCGAAGGCATGCTGGCCGTGGCCACCGAAATCACCGTCAAGCTGGTGCCCAAACCCCAGCTGGCGCGCTGCATCATGGCCAGCTTTGACGATGTGCGCAAGGCCGGTGATGCGGTGGCAGCGGTGATTGCCGCCGGCATCATCCCGGCCGGGCTGGAGATGATGGACAAGCCGATGACCGCCGCCGTCGAGGACTTTGTGCATGCCGGCTATGACCTGAGCGCCGAGGCCATCTTGCTCTGCGAGAGCGATGGCACGCCCGAAGAAGTGGCCGAGGAGATCGCCCACATGAGCCAGGTGCTGCGCGCAGCCGGCGCCACTGCGATCAGCATCAGCCAGGATGAAGAAGAGCGCCTGCGCTTCTGGAGCGGCCGCAAGAACGCCTTCCCCGCCAGCGGCCGGATGAGTCCGGACTACATGTGCATGGACTCGACCATTCCGCGCAAGCGCCTGGCCGATATCCTGCTCGCCATCCAGCAGATGGAGAAAAAGTACCAGCTGCGCTGCGCCAATGTGTTCCATGCGGGCGACGGCAATCTGCACCCGCTGATCCTGTTTGATGCCAACGACCCCGACCAACTGCACCGCTGCGAGCTGTTTGGCGCCGACATTCTGGAGACCAGCGTTGCCATGGGCGGCACGGTGACTGGCGAGCATGGCGTGGGCGTAGAAAAGCTCAACAGCATGTGCGTGCAGTTCTCGGCCGAGGAAAACGCGCAGATGCTGGCCCTGAAAGCGGCCTTTGATCCGCAGGGAACGCTCAACCCGGGCAAGGTGATCCCGACCCTGAACCGCTGCGCCGAGTACGGCAAGATGCTGGTGCGCGCTGGCAAGCTGTCGCATCCGGACCTGCCCAGGTTCTAGGCTGCACGGCTGGGTGTGGTGCAGGCCGCGTCCGCTGCGTACTGCGATGTCCGCCGTTGGCTGACAGGCAACCCAGCGGCGCAGGCGCACAGTCAAGGCAGAGCCACTACTGCAAAGGATTGCCTTGAAAAACCCCATCACCACACTGAACGCTGCCCTGCTTTGCGCCGCCCTGCTGTCTGCCACTGCGGTGCAGGCCCAGCAACCGGCGCTGCAGAAGGCTGGCGATGTCCAGTATGTCTGCGGCGGCATTGGCATTGACGAGTCGACAGCCATGCGCGCGGCGATGAAGGACTATCCGCTGTCTCTGCTGTTTGCGACCAAGACAGGCGACTATCTGGCGAAGATCCAGGTCGTGATCGAGTCGGAGAAGGGCACGGAAGTCGCGCAGTTCCAGGCCCAGGGCCCCGTGTGCCTGCTGCGTCTGGACAGCGGACGCTACACCGTCAAGGCCAGCGCCGATGGCGGCAAGGCAGTCAGCCAGAGTGTCGAGGTAGCGCCAGCTGGCACTCCAGGCAAGACGCTGGACTACCGCTTCTGATCAAACCGGCCCGAGGCTGCCGGAGATGGCGCTGATGCGGCCCAGGCTGTCCAGATCGGCAACGATGCGGTTTGCGCCGTGCTGGCCGGTGATGCGTGAGCCGGTCTCCTGCACGCTGAAGCCCTTGGCGGGCAGGTAGTGCTGCAGCAGCACGCGGTGGTCGAGCTCAAAATCGCTGATCAGCTGTGACACGACGGTCGGCACACGCTCGGGCTTGGGCGCCGTGCTGGGCAGGCCATGGTCGGGATCGATCAGCGCCAGCAAGATGCCTTCGCCATAGTTGCCCAGATAGTAGCCGGCGCTGTTGTCGGCGCCTGCAGCGATCAGGCCGATTACATGCAGGTCTTCCTGGCGCAGCGCGGTGCGTGGCTGGGTGAAGAGCTCCAGGTTCTTCGCAGCGCCAAAGCCTTGCAGCTGGCGTGCGACTTCGGTAAAGGCGGGTGCCACCTCGGCCTGGGTATGGGCCCAGATCCACAGCCAGGTGCCCGATTGGAAGGAGTAGGAGCCCAGCACCTGCATGCGAAAGCGCAGGTCATCGCCAAAGGCAATCAGGCCTTGGGCGGTGTCGGCCGACCAGGCCCGGTCGCCGACCTTCTCGGCAAAATCAAGCTGGCGGTCCCAGGCCATGCCGGCATAGGCAGACAGCGCTTCGCGCAGGGCGGGATCGGCAATGGCGGGGGGGATTTCAGCGTCGCGGGCGGCTGCGGCCTCGAAAAGATCGGCCTGGGGACTGGGCGCGGCTTCAACTGCAGGCTGAGCGGCAACTGCTACCGGCACATCGCCAGCGTTGGGAGTAACCACGGGCGCTGCCAGCTCGGCTGTCGGGTCAAACGCCGGTTCGCGCGTGCCGCGCACGGGGTCATGCGGCGCGGCGCCTGTGGCCGCAGCGGGGTGCGGGCTCGGGGTTTCAGCGGGGGCAGCCGTTGGCGCAGAAGGGTTCAGCCAGCCAAACAGTTTTTGCCACAATCCCATGGTGTTGATTCTCCTGCGGTAGCGGCACGCCCCATGCGCCCCAAGCGCCAAAGACCGTAATTTAGGGCCTATTGACGCTCAAAATGGGCACCTGCGCGCACCCATCGCCGCTTTGCTGCTATCAGTATAGGTGCAAACCACGATACCCCTGTTTTGCAGTTGCAACGGGGTGTAGGGTCTGACTGTACAGGAAGCGCGACGATAACGTCGCCGCGACTCAGTTCAGCGCCATGCTCAGGCGGCGGCGGTAGCTGCTCAGCAGCGCGCCCACTTCGTCTTCCTGCTTGCTGGCCTTGCCGGTCAGCGCAATGCCGCCAGCGGTGGTGCCGGGCACGGCATCGTTGGCCTTGGGTTTGGGGGGAGTGAGCAGCTCCAGAATGGCGACAAACAGCTTGCGTGCGGCCTGGTCGTTCCAGGTTTTGTCGCGCATGATGATCTCCAGCAGCTCATCCATGCTGGCGGTCCACTGGCCTTCGGCCATCAGCGCCTGCGCCTTGGCAAAGCGGGTGTCAAAATCGCGCTTGTTGGCGGCAATCGCCGCGTCGAACTGTTCCAGCGGCCAATCGCCCCGGTCGTCCTCGTGCACAAAGCGGATCGCCTGGGCCCAGGCCTTGAGCGCCACAAAGCGCAGCGGCTGCTGGATGCGCTTGAGCGGCTCCTCAATCTGGGCTTCGGCCTCGGTCACGGCGCCGGTCTGGATCAGCAGGCGGGCATAGTCAAAACGGGCATCGTCATTGCTGGGGTCGGCCGCCAGCGATTCTTGCAGCATCTGCAGCGCGGCCTGCACATCGCCGCTATCCAGCAGTTGCTGGGCTTCGTCGGCGCCCGCTTCGGCGGCCATCGCGGCCTCGGAGGGCAGGTGCTTGTCCAGAAACTCGCGCAGCTTGCCCTCCGGCTGGGCACCCATGAAGCCGTCCACCGGCTTGCCGCCGATCATCAGCACACAGGTCGGGATCGAGCGGATGCCGAACATGCCGGCCAGCTGCTGCTCCTGGTCGGAATCGATCTTGGCCAGCTTGAAGCGGCCGCCGTAGTCGACTTCCAGCTTATCCAGCATGGGGCCCAGGGTTTTGCAGGGTCCGCACCAAGGTGCCCAGAAGTCCACCAGGACCGGCACCTGCATGGAGGCCTGGATGACTTCGGCTTCAAAATTCTCAATGGTGACGTCGATCATGTCGCTAAAAATCCGTGTTGATCAGGCAGCTTCACTGCAAAAAGTAAAATGGCGGGTTCCATCCTGGCGCGGGGCCGGCATTCTTGCCCTTAGACACCCGCCAACCCACACTATGACACCCATCCAAGTTGGCGTGGTCATGGGCTCCAGCAGCGACTGGGAGACCATGCAGCACGCAGTTGCCATTCTCCAGCAATTCGGTATTGCCTTTGAGGCCCAGGTGGTCTCGGCCCACCGGATGCCCGACGACATGTTCCGCTTTGCCGAGAGCGCCGTAGAACGGGGCCTCAAAGCCATCATCGCCGGCGCTGGGGGCGCAGCCCACCTGCCTGGGATGATAGCCGCTAAAACCCCGGTGCCCGTGCTGGGCGTACCGGTGGCCAGCCGCCACCTGCAAGGCGTTGATTCGCTGCACTCCATCGTGCAGATGCCCAAGGGCGTGCCGGTGGCCACCTTTGCCATCGGCCAGGCCGGCGCTGCCAATGCAGCCCTGTTTGCCGTGGCCATGCTGGCCAATGAAGACCCTGCGCTGCGCGCCAAGCTCGACGCCTTCCGCGCCGAGCAGACCGAGGCGGCCCGCAACATGACCTTGCCGGTGAACGAATGAGCACCAGCAGCCCCAGCGCCCAGGCGCACCACCAGGCCCAAGTGATCTTGCCCGGCGCCACCTTGGGCGTACTCGGCGGCGGCCAGCTGGGCCGCATGTTTGCCCATGCCGCCCAGTCGATGGGTTATTTCACTGCCGTGCTGGATGCAGATGCCACCAGCCCGGCCGGTCTGGTCAGCCACCACCATGTGCGCAGCGGCTATGAAGACCCGCAAGGCCTGGCCGAGCTGGCGCGCCTGTGTGCTGCGGTGACCACCGAGTTCGAGAATGTGCCCGCCGCCGCGCTGAACCAGCTGGCCCAGAGCCTGCCGGTCTCGCCCGCAGGTGCCTCCGTGGCCATCGCCCAGGACCGCGCCGCAGAAAAAGCCCATTTCGTGAAGTGTGGCGTGCCCTGCGCGCCCTACGCCGTCATCGAGACCGCCGAGCAACTGGCCGCCGTCAATGACGCGCTGCTGCCCGGCATCCTGAAAACCGCGCGCATGGGCTATGACGGCAAGGGCCAGATCCGCGTCAAGACCCGCGAAGAGCTGGTCGCTGCCTGGAATGAGCTCAAGCAAGTGGCCTGCGTGCTCGAAAAGATGCTGCCGCTGGCGCATGAGTGCTCGGTCATCGTCGCGCGCAGCCGCAACGGCGATATCGTGCACCTGCCGGTACAGCGCAACCTGCACCGCGAAGGCATTCTGGCGGTGACCGAGGTCTATGCCGGCAACCTGCCCGCCGCGCAGGCCGAGCAGGCCATTGCCGCGGCCCAGTCGGTAGCCCAGGGCCTGGACTATGTCGGCGTGCTCTGCGTGGAGTTCTTTGTGCTCGAAAGCGGCCAGCTGGTCGTCAACGAAATCGCCCCGCGCCCGCACAACAGCGGCCACTACAGCCAGAACGCGCTGGATGTGTCGCAGTTCGAGCTGCAGGTGCGCTGCATGGCCAACCTGCCGCTGGTGCAACCGCGCCAGCACAGCGCCGCCATCATGCTGAACCTGCTGGGCGACCTGTGGTTCAAGGACAGCGCCAGCGCGCAGACCCCCGCCTGGGACCAGGTGCTGGCCCTGCCCGGCTGCCACCTGCACCTGTACGGCAAGGTCGATGCCAAGCCTGGCCGCAAGATGGGCCACCTGAACATCACGGCCGCCACGCCCGAGCAGGTGCGCGAGACGGCCCTGAAGGCCGCTGCCATCCTGGGCATTGCCGCGTTCTAAGAGGACAACACGTGATTCTGGATGGAAAGCTCGAGGCCTCGGTGCACGCTGCAGCCCTGGCGCTGCAGGCGGGGCAACTCGTCGGCCTGCCGACCGAGACGGTCTACGGCCTGGCCGCTGACAGCGACAACGATGCCGCCGTGGCGCAGATCTTCAGCGCCAAAGGCCGCCCTGCCGATCACCCGTTGATCGTGCATGTGGCCGATGCCGCTGGTGTGCAGCGCTATGCCAAGGCCGTGCCGGTGTTTGCCCAGCAGCTCATCGATGCGTTCTGGCCCGGCCCCCTCACCCTGATCCTGCCGCGCCTGCCCGGTGCAGCCGTGGCCTCGACGGCGGGGCAGGACAGCGTGGGTCTGCGCTGCCCCTCGCACCCGGTGGCACAAGCCGTGCTGCGGGCCTGCCAGCAGCTCCAGCCACCGGTCTGGGGCGTCTCGGCGCCCAGCGCCAACCGCTTTGGCCGCGTCAGCCCCACCACGGCCGCCCATGTGGCGGCGGAGCTGGGCGATGACCTGCTGGTGCTCGATGGCGGCGCCTGCGACATCGGTATCGAGTCGACCATTGTCGACTGCACGCGCGGCGTGCCCGTGCTGCTGCGCCCTGGCGCCATCACGCGCGATGACATCGAACGTGCCTGCGGCACCCGCCCCCTGTCGATGCAGGAGCTGACGGCCGATACCCCGCGCGCCTCGGGCACCTTGCTCGCGCATTACGCGCCCAGCGCCAAGGTCAGGCTGATGGATGCCAAGCAACTGCAATCGGCGCTCGATGTGCTGGGTGCCGACGCGCGGCATATCGCCATCTACCACCGCAGCCCGCTGCGCAATGCCAGCCGGCATCTGCGCCTGCAGCCCATGCCCGGTGCACCGCTGGCTGCGGCCCGCGAGCTGTTTGGCCTGCTGCGCGACTTTGACGACTGGGGTGCCAAGCTCATCTGGATCGAGACCCCACCGGACTCGGCAGATTGGGAAGGCGTCAGCGACCGGCTGCAGCGCGCTGCGGCGGCGGGCTGATTCGCTTAGCCCCTGGCGTTTTACCTCTCTTTACCTCATCACCTTGGTGGCCTGGATCAGCCTCGCTACACTACGCTCTACTTACTGGAGAACTCACATGGCAGCAAATTGGATGCGCCGTACCGTGTTGACCGCCGTGGCTGGTGCCTCGGTGGCCATGCTGGCGGCCTGCGGATCGAGCTCAACGGCGGACGCGATTCGCCCCGACAGCATCGTCACCTTTGGTGATGCAATGTCCGACCTGGGCCAAAACCCCAATGGCCGTCCCTACTCGGTCAGCAACGGCAGCTACAACAACTGGACGCGTGAAATCGCCTACCGCTATGACCTGACGCTGACTGCAGCCAAGGACGGCGGCACCGCCTACGCCTATGGCAATGCCCGCGTGTCCCAGGCCGATGCGACCGGCGTGACCAATGCCCCCTCCATCACCGCCCAGATCGACAGCTACCTGGCTGCCAACCCGACCTTCGGCAGCAAGCAATTTGTGCTGATGAGCGGCGGCATGAGCGACGTGATTGCCGGCTACAACGAATACGCCGCCGGCACCAAGACCCGCGACCAGTACCTGGCTGACATGACCACCGCCGGCCAGCAGATGGCAGCGCAGGTGCGCCGTCTCAATAGCGCTGGTGCCCCCCGTGTGCTGACCGTGGGCACGCCCAACCTGGGCCGCACCCTGTGGGCCACCACGCTGGACAACGCGCAACCCAGCGCCGATCCCAAGCCCTCCAACACGCTGGAAGCCGCGACCACCGCCTTCAACAACGGCCTGCTGAACGCCTTGTTTGGCCTGTCGGGCACGCAAGTGCTGTACGCCGACGTGCAGTTCTACTTCAACTCGATGACCGGCAACCCCGGCAGCTACAGCTTCACCAACAGCACCGATCCAGCCTGCACCACCGCAGATGCCACCAATGGCCTGAACATTGGTCTCAACCAGATCAACTCGTCGCTGTGCACCGCAGACACCCTGGTGGACGCCTCCAAGGTGGACCAGTACCTGTTCTCCGACCTGGTGAACTACACGCCCCAAGCGCACCGCCGCTTTGGCGACTGGGTCTATGACCGCATGAAGGCCAACTGGTAAGCCATCGCCTTTTCAGCGAACTACACCGCAAAAATGGACACCGAGGTGTCCATTTTTTTATGCGCTACCGAGAGCCCGAATAGCGCAGCTCAGACCCGCCGATCAAGCCTGCATGCTGCCAAACTTGCCGCTGTTGAAGTCATTGACGGCCTGCACGATCTCCTGCTGGCTGTTCATCACAAAGGGGCCGTAGCCAACGATGGGCTCGTCGATGGGCTCGCCACTCATCAGCAGCAAGGCGACATCGCCATTGGCCTCCAGGCTCAGCTTGCGGCCTTCCTGGGCCATCACCACCAGCTGCGCCTCGCGCGCCACATCCTTGCCGTTGACCAGCACGGTGCCTTGCACAATGGCCAGCGCGGTGCTCCAGCCCTCGGGCAGCTCCAGCTCCAGCTTTTCACCGGCCACCAGGCGCAGATCCCAGACATGCATCGGCGTAAAGGTCTTGGCGGGGCCTTGCTGACCTTGGTAGTCGCCGGCAATCACGCGCAGCTGGCCGCCACCGGGCAAAGCCACCGCAGGGATCTGCGATTGCACGATGGCCTGGTAGCCAGCGGCTGCGCCCTTGTCCTTGGCAGGCAGGTTGACCCAGAGCTGCAGCATGCGCAGCTTGCCGCCCTTGGCGGTGAACGCTGGCGAATGGAACTCCTCGTGCAGAATGCCGGCGCCGGCCGTCATCCATTGCACATCGCCGGGACCGATCTCGCCGCCCTGGCCGGTAGAGTCCCGGTGCGCCACCTCGCCGTCATAGACGATGGTCACGGTCTCAAAGCCCCGGTGCGGGTGCTGGCCCACGCCACGCGGTGCGCTGGCAGGTGCAAATTCAGCGGGGCCGGCAAAATCGAGCAGCAAAAAGGGGCTCAATACCTTGCCGTGGCTCTGGTAGGAAAACAGTGAACGCACAGGAAAGCCGTCGCCAACCCAGTGCTGGCGGGGTGCGTCTTGGACATGCAGTACGTTTTTCATCGGGGATTCCTGTCTGGCCTCCAAGCTAGGTGTCGGAAGGCTGTACCGTTATTGTGGGGTTGAAACACTGGAGGCGGTAGACGGCATAATTCGCCTTGATAGTTCTATTTCCTGAACGATAAAGACCATTCAGCCGAGCGCCCCATGCAGCAATTTGACCTCAACGACCTGTTCTATTTCGTCCAAGTCGTCGACCACGGCGGCTTTGCGCCTGCCGGGCGCGCGCTGGGCATGCCCAAGTCCAAGCTCAGCCGCCGCATCGCGCTGCTGGAAGAGCGCCTGGGCGTGCGCCTGCTGCTGCGCTCCACGCGCAAGTTTGCCGTGACCGAGCTGGGCCAGACCTACTACCAGCACTGCAAGGCCATGCTGGTCGAGGCCGAGGCCGCGCAGCTGAGCATCGATGCCGTGCAGTCGCAGCCCCGGGGCGTTGTGCGGCTGAGCTGCCCCATCACCTTGCTCCATGAGCTGGTCGAACGCATGCTGACCGACTTCATGGTCATGTACCCCGAGGTAACGATCCAGCTGGAGGCCACCAACCGCCCCGTCGATGTGATTGGCGAGGGCTTTGACCTGGCGATCCGCGTGCGCACCATGCCGCTGGAGGACAGCGACCTGTCGGTGCGCATGCTCTCGGTGCATGCCCAGCACCTGGTGGCCAGCCCTATCCTGACCGCACGCCAGGGCATTGTGCGCAGCCCCGCCGATCTGTCGCAGTGGCCCAGCCTCTGGCTGGGCTCGCCCGAGCAGCAGTTTGTGTGGAAGCTCGAACACGACAGCCTGCCCAGCATCCAGGTGACCCACACGCCGCGCCTGATCACCACCGACATGGTGGCGCTGCGCAGCGCGGCCATGGCCGGCCTCGGTGTCGTGCAGTTGCCGATGATCATGGTGCACGAGCAGCTGGAACAAGGCACCCTCGTCAAGGTGCTGCCCGAATGGGGGCCGCGCAAGGAGGCGGTGCATGCGGTATTCGCCTCGCGCCGGGGCATGCTGCCGGCGGTGCGGGCGCTGATCGACCATCTGGCGGCCGCATTTGCAAAAGTGCCCGGCTGCTGATGCGGCCGGGCACTGTGGTTGCAGCGAGAGCGATGGCTTTCCAGCGCTGATTACAGCTTCAAAATCCGCGCCGCATTGCCATGCAGCAGCTTGGGCAGCACGGCCTCGTCAAAGCCCAGTGCCAGAAAGTCGTCAATGCTCTGGCGGATGGGGCGGAAGGGGTAGGACGAGCCAAACAGCAGCTGGTCGCCCAGGAACTGGTTGGCGGCCTGCACATAGGCCTGGCTGCCGGGCTGGAACACATACATGTCCGGCACCAGGTAGACATTGGCATAGCGGAAGGCCAGGCCAATGGCCTCCTGCACGCGCGGCCAGTAGCCGTGGTAGACGACCAGCGGCAGATCGGGAAAGGCCTGCGCCACCTTGGCCAGGCGTGCCGGGTCGTTGAAGCTCGGGTCCGGCGTGGTCGGGCCGCTCATCAGGAACAGCGGCACGCCCAGTGCCTGCGCACGCTCGTAGATCGGCCAGTAGACAGGGTCATCGGGGTGGCGGGCGGGGTCGCCAAAGCCGGGCTCCAGGTCGATGCCGCGCAGACCCAGCACCTTGATGGCACGCTCGATCTCGTCGAGCGCCGCCTGCTCGCCCTGCAGCACCGGGTCGACCCCGGCAATGCCCAGCAACTCGCGGTGGCCATGCACGATCTGGTGGATGGTGTCGTTGGGCAGGTGCTGCGAAGGCGTGTGCCGCCCCACGACCACCGCCTGGCTCAGGCCGGCATCGCGCACTGCCTGCAAAAAGCCGTCCTGGGTCAGCGATTCCTCAAAATGCGTGTCGCTACCGCGCGTGCCCACGCGCCGGTTCAGCCAGCGGGCGGTGTCATGCTCGGGCGAGCCGGGCGTTGCGCCAAAAAAGTTGTGCAAGAACGCTGGCCGGCAGCGCATATCGATCACGGGCAGGCTCATGAGGCCGACTCCTTCCATTGTTGAACACCACGAACATCAAACGCGCCGCCGGTCTGCGAGCGCGCGGTGGTCACGCTCTTCTTGCCCATCAGCGGAAACACCAATTCGGCAAAGCGGATCGACTCCTCCAGGTGCGGGTAGCCCGACAGCACAAAGGTATCGGCGCCAATCTCCATGTACTCGCGCAGGCGCTCGGCCACGGTGGCCGCATCGCCCACCAGCGCGGTACCGGCACCACCGCGCACCAGGCCCACACCGGCCCAGAGGTTGGGTGCCACCTCCAGTTTCTGGCGGTTGCCGCCATGCAAGGCCGCCATGCGCGCCTGGCCAACCGAATCCATGCGCGCATAGTTCTGCTGCGCCTTGGCAATGTCGTCGTCGGTCAGCTTGCTGATCAGGCGATCGGCATCGGCCCAGGCCTCCTCATTGGTCTCGCGCACAATCACATGCAGGCGCACACCCAGGCGCAGCTGGCGGCCGGCAGCGGCGGCACGCGCCCGGATATCGGCAAACTTGCGCGCCACGGCCTGCGGCGGCTCGCCCCAGGTCAGATAGGCATCGACATGCTTGGCCGCCAGGTCATGGGCGGCATCGGAGGAGCCGCCAAAGTACAACGGCGGATACGGCTTTTGCAGCGGTTCGAAAAAGTTCTTGCCCTGCTTGACCTTGAAGTACTTGCCCTCGTGGTCCACCGTCTCGCCGGCCAGCAGGCGCCGCCAGATGCTCAGAAACTCATCGGCATAGGCATAGCGCTCGTCGTGGGCCAGAAACACGCCATCGGCCTCCAGCTCGGTGGCATCGCCCCCGGGCACCACATTGAGCAGCAGGCGCCCGGCCAGCGCCTGGTCCAAGGTAGCGGCCTGGCGCGCGCTGGGCACCGGCATGCCCAGCGAGGTGCGCAGCGCCACCAGCAGCTTGATGCGCTGGGTGACCGCCACCAGGCTGGATGCCACCACCCAGGGGTCCAGGCAAGAGCTGCCGGTCGGAATCAGCAGCCCGTCATAGCCCAGGTTCTCGCTGGTGGTGGCAATGCTGCGCAGGTACTCGGGCGTGGGCTGGCGGCCAAAGTCCGAGGCACCCAGGTAGCGGGTGTCGCCGGACGTGGGCAGGAACCAGAACAGCTCCGGCGGGGATGAGGTAGAGGCCATGGCAAAGGGTCAGGGAGGCTGCAAGGCAAGGGGCGTGCAGCAGACGCCGCAGGGCATGCTGCGCCAGCCCGCCAGCAGCGTATGCAGGCGGGTGGCGTTTAAAAGAAGCCTGAACGCGCTCAGGCGGCCTGGCGCTCCAGCGCATGCAAGGCCGGCTGGCTGCTGCGCTGGCTGTGCGCCAACGCGCTCAGCACCGGCACGGCCAGGTCCACGGCCAGTGCGATGTGCTTGTGCAGCGCTTCGCTGACCACCACACCGTTCTGGATGTCTTCGGGCGTTGCATAGACGCCGATCGGCAAGGTCAATGCCGAGAAGAAGCCAAACAGCGGGCGCAGCTGGTGGTCCAGCACCAACGAATGGCGTGGGCTGCCACCGGTCGCGGCCAGCAGCACGGGCGTGCCCTGCAGTGCATGCTGGTCCACCAGGTCAAACAGGTGCTTGAGCAGGCCCGGCAGGCTGCCCCGGAACACGGGCGAGCCGACGATCAGGAAGTCCGCCGTCTCGATCGCCTCCAGCGCATCACGGGCCTGGGCGGACAGCGCATCCTTGTACAGCACCGGGCCAATGTCGACCACCAGATCGACCAGGTCGATATGGCGCACATCCAGGCGCACGGCCTGGGCGGACTGGCCCAGGGCCTGGCCCAGTTGGAGGTGCAAGCTGTCCAGCAGGCTGCGGGTGCGCGAAGGCTTGCCCAGGCTGCCATTGACGATGACGGTTTTCAAGATGCGGCTCATGTTCATTCCAGTCGTTCACACGCAAGGGTCCAGGGCCCGGCCTATCCGGGTCGCTGCCTCCAGCGTCAAGACAACCATTACAACCACTGCGCCGCCTGAGGCCAAGGAATGAAATCTCATGTTCTTATGCGTTTTTTGCTGCGAGGCCCACTTGCCAGAAGTAGACCGGCTCCGCGCCATTGAGCAGCATGTCGCCCACCGACTTGGCCTTGTAGATGACCGGGTTGTGCGAGGCCAAGGTGCGGGCATTGCGCCAGTGGCGGTCCAGCCGCAGGCCCTCGGCCAGCGCGCTCGATCCGCCCACATCGAACATGCGGGTTGCCGCCTGCAGCACCGCATCCACCACGGCCACCTGGGCCTGGGCCGCACGCAGCTCCAGCGCGTCGAGCTGGGCCTTGTCGGCGCGCGCCTGGCCCGCCTCGGCACTGCGCAGGATCGGGCCCAGCGCCTGGGCCACATCGCGCACCACCAGCTCGCTCATGTAGGCGGTGCTGGCCAGCTGGCCCACGATCTGCTGCACCAGCGGGTCGTCCTTGGGCAAAGCCGCTGCGCCGTGGCTGAACACGCGGCGGCGCCCCTGCACATAGGCCAGAGTGTCGCGGCTGAGCGCGCGGGCAATGCCCGCCAGGCTCGCCAGGTGGAACAGCTGTGCAAAGGCCACGATAGGCGAAGGCTCGCCGGAGCGGAACTGCAGCACCGCATGCGCGGGCACCTGCACATCGCGCAGCACCGTGGTGCCCGATCCGGTCAACCGCTGGCCAAAGCCGCGCCAGTCATCGAGCCGCTCCACGCCAGGCGCATCGCCCGCCACCAGCGCATGCACCGTCTGGTCGGGCTGGCCCGGCACCACCGCGCGCGCCAGCACGCTGATCCAGTCGGCATACAGGCTGCCGGTGCTGTAGAACTTCTGGCCGTTGAGCCGCCACTGGCCAGGCGCCGCTGGGTCGGGCACCAAGCTGGTCTGCAGGCTGCCGACGGCCCCCTCGCCCACCTCGGTGGTGGCGTTGCCAAAGGTGGCGCCCTGGGCCACCAAGGGCAGCCAGTGGCGCTGTGCCTCGGCCGTGCCTTGGTAGAGCACGCGGTCCACAAACAGAAAATGCGGCCGCAGGATCTGGGTCAGGTTGGGGTCGGCCTCGGCCAGGTCCACCAGCAAGGCCACGAGCTGCTCCAGCGACGCGCCGCCGCCGCCCCAGGCCCTGGGCAGGCGCAAGGCGGTAAAGCCGCTGTCCCGCAGCCATTGCAGCGGTGCATGGGCCAGGCTGCGGCTGTGCTCGCGCTCGGCCGCCCCTTCGGCAATGCGTGCAAACACCGGCGCAAAGCGCTGCTGCAGATCAGCCAGGCTCGGGGGGCTGGCATCGCTCGCCTCGGGCGCCTGGCGTGTCAATGTGGCTGCAGTCATGGTGCGGCCTTGGCGGTGTTCTTCCAGGGCAGCGAATAGAGCTTGGCGTCATCGGCGAACGAGGCGCTGATCTGCTTGGCGACCGCAGGCGATGCCTGGTAGAGCTGCACGAACTGCGCAATGCGCGGGTCCTGCTTGCGGTCACTGCGGGCCACAAAGCGGATGGCATAGTACAGATCATCGACGGTGGAGTACAGCAGCGCGCGGCTGGCCAGCTCGCGCTGACCGGCATTGACCAGGTGGGCCGGATAGCCCTGGGCCAGTGCCACATCGTCAAGCGCACGCACCAGTTGCGGGCCCTCCACCTCCAGCAGCTTGAGCTTGCGTGGGTTGCTGACGATATCGTTCACGCTGGCCTTGGCGCCCACACCAGGGCGTAAGGTGATGAGCCCGGCCGTTTGCAGCAGCAACAGGCCCCGGGCCTGGTTGACCGGGTCATTGGCCACCCCCACCGAGGAGCCGGCCGGGATGTCAGCCAGAGACGCATACTTTTTGGAATACAGGCCGATATTGGGCAGCAGGCCCACACCGACGCTCTCGATCTTGTAGCCCCTGTCGCGGATCGCGTTATCCAAGAAGGCCTGGTGCTGGAAGTAGTTGATATCGATATCGCCGGCATCCAGCGCAGTGTTGGGCGTGGTCCAGTCGGTGAACTCGATCACCTGCACATCGAGCCCGGCCTGGCGGGCCTCCTTGGCGGCGACTTGGACCGAATCGGCCAGCGAGCCAGGGGTGACCCCGATCTTCAGCGGGGCAGCCACGGCACTGGCTACTGCCATGGCGCAGGCGCCCAGCGCCAGCAGGTATTTTTTCAGCGCAAACGTCATCATCGTCTTTCTTCCTGTAGGTAGCGGTATCACTTCAGCCATGGCAGGCTGTAGAAGCGGCTTTCATTGGCGTACGAGGCATGGATCTGCTGGCGCACCGCCTGGGATTGCTGGTAGATATCGATGAACTTGCGCACCCGCGCATCCTTGACGTTGTCGGCCCGGGTGACAAAGTGGATGGCCCAGAAGGCATCCGATCCGACGCTGTAGTACAGGCCCTGGCGGGCGGTCTCCAGCTGACCCGCCTGCAGCAGGCCGCCCAGGCTGACGACGGTGATGTCGGCATCATCGAGCGCCCGCGCCAGCTGGGGCCCGGCCACCTCGATGAACTTGAGCTTCTTGGGGTTGCTGGCGATGTCGTCGATCTGGGCCAGCTGCGGCGCGTTGGCGCGCAGGGTCACCAGGCCCGCATCGCGCAAGGTGGCAATGGCACGCGCCTGGTTGGAGGTGTCATTGGCCAGCGCCACGCTGGCGCCCGTGGGCAGGCTGTCCAGGCTTTTGTAGCGCTTGGAGAAGATGCCGATATTGCCCCTCGAGCCCACGGCCACGGCGCGCAGGTCCTGGCGGTTTTCGCGGTTGAAGGTATCGAGAAAGGCCTGGTGCTGGTAGTAGTTCAGGTCCAGGTCGCGGTTGACCAGTGCGGTATTGGGCAGGGTCCAGTCGGTGAACTCGACGACCTGCACCTCCAGGCCCTGGGCCTTGGCCTCGCGCGCTGCAATCTGGGCTGAATCGGCCAGCGAGCCGGGCGTGACGCCGACGCGCAGTGGCTGGGCCTGGGCGGCGCCCAAGGTGGCGAGCGACAGCAGCAGGGCTGTCAGAGCGGGGAAAAACTTCATGGCTGCTTTCAAAAAATCTCGGTGCTTATCGGCGCTGCCGCGCGCCGGGGTGGTTGGCGGGCAGACCATCGCCACGGCCAAACAGCTTGTGGCGCAGGCTGCCCTCTTCGTAGCGCGTGCGGTAGCGGCCCCGGTTCTGCAGCTCGGGCACGGCCAGGCTGGCAAAGTCCTCCCAGGTCTCGGGCACGACGATGCGGGTGAGATTGAAGCCATCGATCTCGCCGACATCGATCCAGCGCTCCAGCGCATCGGCCACCTGCTGCGGGTCGCCGACGATGGTGTTGTAGCGGCTGCCCAGGCTGAACTGTTCGAGCAGCTTGCGCCGCGTGGTCAGGCCCTGCTGCTGGGCGGCCTGCACCGCCGACTGGATGGCATTGCCCTGGCCGTAGACGATGGGCTCGTCCAGGTCGTACTGCGCAAAGTCCACACCGGTGCTGGCGGCAAAATGCGCCAGGCCGCCTTCGGCACTGGCATAGGCCAGGTAGTCGGCGTATTTCTCCTCAGCCTCGGCCTGGGTGGGCGCCACCACCACGGCTGCGCCTACATAAATCTTGATGTCATCCGGCCTGCGCCCGGCGGCCACGGCGGCCGCTCGTAGCTTGCGCGAGGCATCCCTGGCCGCCTCTGGCGTGCGCGCACCGATAAAGATGCCCTCGCCATGCTGGCCGGCAAACTGCAGCCCGCGCTGCGAGGTGCCGGCCTGGAACAGCACCGGCGTGCGTTGCGGCGATGGTGCGCTCATGTGGATGGCATTGGCGCGGTAGAACGGGCCCTCATGCACAACAGGGTGCACCTTGTCCGGCAGGGTGTGGATGCGGCGCGCCTTGTCGGCGATCACGGCGCCGTCTTCCCAGCTGCCTTCCCAGAACTTGTAGGCCAGCGCCAGAAAGTCATCGGCACGGTCGTAGCGGCTGTCATGGTCGGCCAGGCCGTCCTGGCCCAGGCCGCGCGCGCCGCTGTCCACATAGCCGGTGACGATGTTCCAACCGATGCGGCCATTGCTCAGCTGGTCCAGGGTGGTCACATCGCGGGCAAAGGTGTAGGGCTGGTGCGCGTTGACGGTGGCGGTCAGGCCAAAGCCCAGGTGCTCGGTCACCGCCGCCATCGCTGACACCAGCAACCAGGGGTTGTTCACCGGCAGCTGGACGGCCTCGCGCAGGGTCAGGTCCACCCCACGCTGGTAGACGTCGTAGTAGCCCACCACGTCGGCGATAAAGATGCCGTCGAACAGGCCGCGCTCCAGCAGCTTGGCGATGTCGGTCCAGTACTTGAGCGTGTGGTACTGGGTGGACTGGTCGCGCGGATGCGTCCACAGCCCGTGGTGGATATGTCCCACGCAGTTCATGTTGAACGCGTTGACATGCATGTGTTTCTTGTCTGTCATGGCCGGTGTCGGTGAAGGAGCTCAGGGAACGCGGAAGGTCGGGCGCAGCATCACCATGAGGGGATGACCACGCCGTTGAAGGCCTGCTGGATGTAGCTGCGCACCTCGTCGGTGCGGTAGGCCGCCACCAGCTGCGGCACCCAGGGCGAATCGCGGTTTTTCTCCTGCACTGCTATCAGGCAGACATAGGGGCTGTCCCCGCCCTCGACCAGCAGCGAGTCCTTTGTGGGATTGAGCCCCGCCTTGTAGGCATAGTCGGCATTGATGGCGGCCAGCTCCACATCGTCCATCGCGCGCACCAGCATCGGCGATTCCAGCTCGACAAAGCGCAGCTTGCGCGGGTTGTCTGTTATGTCTTGGGTCGAGGCAAACACGCCCTTGATCGGATCGATGCCGGGCTTGAGCTTGATGAGGCCGCCCTTCTCCAACAGCAGCAGCACGCGCCCGCCATTGGCCGGGTCATTGGGCAATGCAATCTGGGCACCCACCGGCACATCCTCCAGCCGCTTGTAGCGCTTGGAGAACAAGGCAATCGGGCCCACCCAGGTGCGGCCAAAGCCCACCAGCTTGTAGCCACGCGCACGGATCGCCGCCTGCAGGAAGGGGCCGTGCTGGAAGCTGTTGGCATCCAGGTCGCCCGCATCCAGCGCGGCATTGGGCATCACATAGTCGCTGAAGGACACGATCTCGATCTTGAGACCATAGTCGCGCTCAGCGACCTTTTTGACCGCCTCGAACACCTGCTCATGCGGGCCCGAGGTGACCCCCACTTTCAGCACCTTGGTCGTCACCGGTACCGCTGCCTGGGCGGTGCTGCGCCAGGCCCCGGTGGCCAGCGCGGCGCCGGCCGCCAGCGACGAGGACAGAAAACGCCGGCGTTGGCCTGGCAGCGGAGAAGAGGGGTTCTGGGACATGGGGAGTTCCTGGTTGGCGATCAGGCCAAGGCCTGGGCGTATGGCGTAGAGAGGGATGGCGATGCCTGGGCACCACCGCCTTGGACGGACTGGCGAAACTGCTGCGCATGGTGCTGGGCTGGCAGGCGGTCGCCCTGGCCAAACAGCTTGTGGCGCATGCTGCCGGGCGCATAGGCGCTCTTGTGCAGGCCCCGCGACTGCAGCTCGGGGACGACCAGGTCGATAAAGTCGCCAAAGCATTCGGGCACCACGGTGCGGGCCAGGTTGAAGCCATCAACGCCGGCTTCCTCGACCCAGGACTGCATCTCGTCGGCAATCTGCTGGGCATCGCCCACCACGGTGGCATAACGCCCGCCCAAGGCCAGCTCATCGATCAGGTCACCCAGGCGGTAGTCCTCGCGGCCATTGGCCAGGCGCTTGATCGAGTTCTCGATGCCATTGCTGCGGTGCTGCTGCAGCAACGGGGTGTCGCGCTGGTAGGTGGAGAAATCAATGCCGGCGGTGGCAGACAAATGCGCCAGCGCAGCCTCAGGGCTGGCGTAGCGGCAGTACTCTTCGTACTTTTCCTGGGCCTGGCGCGTGGTGGCGCCCACCACGGGGGTCATGCCCACCAGCACCTTGATGTCGCCCGGCTGGCGGCCGGCGCGCACGGCCTCTTCGCGCAGCTGGCGCACCAGCGCGGCGGTGGCGGCCTTGTCCTGGATGGCCATGAACACGCATTCGGCATGGCGCGCTGCAAACTGCAGGCCCCGGCCGGAGCTGCCCGCCTGCAGCAGCACAGGCGTGCGCTGCGGCGATGGCTCGCTCAGGTGGTAGCCATCCACCTGAAAATGCGGGCCGCTGTGCTGCACACGCCGCACCTGCTGCGGATCGGCATAGACGCGGCCTGCCCGGTCGCGCCGCACGGCGCTGTCGCTCCAGCTGCCTTCCCAGAGCTGGTAGAGCACGTCCATGAACTCATCGGCACGGTCATAGCGCGCATCGTGCGCCAGCTGTTGCCGCTGGCCCATCGCGCGCGCGGCCGAGTCCAGGTAGCCGGTGACGATGTTCCAGCCAATGCGGCCCTGGGTCAGGTGGTCCAAGGTAGAAAAGCGCCGCGCCAGCAGATAGGGCTGTTCGTAGCTCAGGTTGACGGTGACACCAAAGCCCAGGTGCTCGGTCACCGCGGCCATCGCGGGCACCACCAGGGTTGGGTCGTTGATCGGCAGCTGCACCGACTCGCGCAGGGTCACATCGACCGACTGCTGGTAGGTGTCATAGGCGCCAATGATGTCGGCGATAAAGAGGCCATCGAACAGGCCGCGCTCCAGCTCCTTGGCCAGGCGGGTCCAGTAGTCCAGGCGGTGGTAGTCGCTTGATTGGTCGCGCGGGTGCGTCCACAGCCCATGGTTGATATGGCCCACGCTGGCCATGTTGAAGGCATTGAGGATGATGGGCGCCCGCGCGCTGGCGGGGGTGCTGGCCATCACAGTGCTCCGTGGCGCGGGGGCAGCACGCCGCTCAGCGCATAGTTGCCGATGGCATGGTATTTCCAGCGCACAGGGTCATGCAAGGTATGGGTGCGCACATTGCGCCAGTAGCTGTCAAAGCCATGCTCGGCAAAGGTGGCTGAAGTACCCCCCAGCTCCAGCAGCTTGTTGGCCGCCAGCAGGCCAGCCGTATGCGCCAGCGCACGTGCCTGCGCCACAGCGACGGAGGCAGCAGCCACGGTATGCGCCGTGGGCTCCTGCTGCGCAGCATCGACCAGCCTGCCTGCGCGCCGCAGCAGCGCCCGCGCGGCATGCAGGCGCAGCTCCACATTGCCCAGCGCCTGCAGGGTCAAGGGGTCATCGCTGGCCTGCGCCACGCCGGCATCCACCCAGGCGCGCGACTGGCTGCGCACAAAGGGCAAGGTGGCGCGCAGCGCGCCTTCGCCAATGCCCAGGTCGATGGCGGCATGGATGATCTGCGCAAACGGCCCGATGGTGCTGGGGCTGTCAAAGCTCGATTGGAATGGCACGATCCAGGCCTCGTCGATGGCGACGTTCTCCAGCAGCACCGAGCCGCTCCCGGTGACCCGCTGGCCCATGCCATCCCAGTCGTCGATCACCGTCACGCCTGGCGCAGTGCGCGGCACAAACACCATCACGCTGACGGGGTCCTTACCTTCGTCGATGACCTGCATGGTCTGCACCGGAATCCAGTGCGCAAAGATGGCGCCGGTGCAGTAGAACTTGCGGCCATTGAGCACCCAGCCCGATGCGCCCCGCTCCAGCCGCGAACGGCGGCGGTAGTCGCGGTGGCCGATCTCGGACAGCGCATTGCCAAAACGTTCGCCCGCCTGCACCCGCTCGTAGAAAAAGCGCTGCTGGGCCTCGCTGCCCCCCACGCGCAGCACCTCCAGCGCATAGAAATGGTTCTGCGGAATATGGCCCAAGGAGCCATCGGCCGCAGCCACGGTGGCGATCAGCTGCGCCACCGTCCAGGCGCTGGCCTGCAGGCCGCCGTAGGCGCGCGGCACGGTGATGGCCCAGAGGCCGCTGTCGCTGTAGGCCTCGATTTCTGCCCAGGGCAGGCGGCGCTCGCGGTCGCGCAGCACCGCATCGCCGGCCCAGGCATCGGCCAGCTGTTGGGCTTGTTGCAGGGCGGCCTGCTCGCTGGCAAACACGGGCGGGCGCTGGCGCGGTGCGGGGGCGGGTGCTACCGGGTTGGCAGCGGCGATCACAGGGGGAGAGGTAGTCATGGTGCTTGCTCGGCGGCGGGGCGGCAGCGGGCTGCCGGCCTGCGCATCAAAGTCGTTGTGCGGTGCGGTGGCTCAGTTCCACTGGTGGCGGCGCGGTGCGCGGCCATTGAGCAGGTAGTTGCCCAGCAGGTGGTATTTCCAGCGCACCGGGTCGTGCAAGGTATGCACGCGGGCATTGCGCCAGTAGCGGTCCAGGTTGTAGCCGGCGCGGGCCGATGAGGTACCGCCCAGCTCCAGCAGGCGCTCGCTGGCGTTCAGCGCGGCCTCGGTGGTCAAGATCTTGGCGCGCGCCACCGCAACCGATGCCTGGGCGCTGCTCTCGTCCGTGACGGGTTGCGCAGCCAGCGCATCGAGCTGCTGCGCGGCATCGAGCAGCACCTCGCGGGCAGCATCCAGCTCCACCTGCAGTTGGCCAAACTCCTGGATGATGTAGGGATCCTGCCAGGCATGCTCGACACCCGAGTGCACCCAGGCACGGGTCTTGTCGCGCACAAACTGGCGTGCCTCGTCAAACGCGCCCTGGGCAATGCCCATGTCGATGGCGGCCTGCAGAATCTGCGATACCGGGCCGGACAGGGTCGGCCGGTCCTTGAGCGCATGCAGCGCAATCACATCGCGCGGCTCGACCTCGACATCCTTCAGCACCACACCACCGCTGGCAGTGGTCTTCTGGCCAAAGGCGTTCCAGTTGTCGATGATCTGCAAGCCCGGCGCCGTGCGCCGCACCCAGACCTGCACCGGGCGCTGCGCCTCATCCTCGGCGCGGAAGGGCACCCAGTGGGCGAACAGCGAGCCGGTGGAGTAGTAGCGCGTGCCGTTGACCAGCAGGCGGCCATCGGCCGTCCGGCGCAGGCTGGCGGTGGCATCGCTCAGCTGGGCGGCGCGGCCCTTGCGCTCAGGGCCGGCATTGCCCAGGCGGTGGCCGCTCAGCACATCGGCAAACCAGCGGCTTTGCTGCGCGGGGCTGGCGGTATCGCGCAGGTTCTGCACCAGCGCAAAGTGGTTCTGTGGAATCTGGCCGAGCGAGGCATCGGCTGCGCTGATGCTGGCAAACACCTGCACCACGGTGTGCCAGCTGGCCTGCAGGCCACCATGGCTGCGCGGCACGGTGATGCCGCCCAGGCCGCTGGCGGTGTAGCGCTCGATCTCGTCCCAGGGCAAGAGGCGTTCGCTGTCGCGCCGGGCCGCGCCACCGCGAAAGCTCTCGGCCAGCGCGGCGGCCACTTGCAAGGCCTCGGCCTCGCTGCGGATCTGCGCGGGCTGGCTGGGCGGCAAAGGCAGGCGGGGTGGGGAATCGGCGGGCAACGCTGCGCCCTGGGCAACCGCTGAAGTCATTCGGTGCTTTCTGAAGTGGTTCGGAGAGAGAAAGGCCAGAGACGCGCCCTGGCCTGCAGACCACGGCAGGCTGCCGTGGTGGGCCGCGCTCAGCGGCTGCGCAGCCAGTGCGCCACGCGGTCGCCGGCGGTCTGCACGATGGTGACCAGCGCAATCAGCACCGCAATCACGATCAGCATCACCTGGGTGTCAAAGCGCTGGTAGCCGTAGCGGATCGCCAGGTCGCCCAGGCCGCCCGCCCCCACCGCGCCGGCCATGGCCGAGGAGCTGATCAGCGCCACCAGGGTGATGGTGAAGCCGCCGATGATGCCGGGCAGGGCCTCGGGCAGATAGACATGGCGCACGATGTCCCACTTCTTGCAGCCAATCGCCTGCGCCGCCTCGATCAGGCCGGGATCGACCTCGCGCAGGCTGACCTCGGCAATGCGCGCAAAGAACGGCGTGGCGCTGATGGCCAGCGGCACAATCGCCGCCCAGACGCCAATCGTGGTGCCGGTGACCAGGCGCGTGAACGGAATCAAGGCCACCAGCAGCACGATAAAGGGCGTGGCCCGGAAGCCGTTGACGACGCTACCGACAGCGCGGTTGGTGCGTGGCGACTCCAGAAAGCCGCCGGGGGCCGTCACGATCAGCAGCACGGCCAGCGGGATGCCCGCCAGCAGCGCGATACCGGCCGAGGTGGACACCATGATGAAGGTGTCGGCCAGCGCCTTCCAGTAGCGGTCGATGGAAATACTCAGTTCAAACAACATAGCCCAGTACCCTGATTTCATGTGCAATGGTGGCGGGGCCTTGCGTCAGCGCGGCCCAGTCGTTGCGGGCGGCAGCACCATCGATGGCGATGATGAGCTGGCCCTGGGCATGGCCCTGGATGCGGTCCACACCGCCGTGCAGCAGGCGCACCTTGGCGCCCAGTGCCTCGGCAATGCGGGGAAAGTCCGGCTCCAGCCCGTCATGCCCGCTGTAGCCCAGCTGCAGTACTTGCTCAAATTGGCCGGTGCCGGGCGCTTGTGGTTGCAGGCGCTGCTGCAAGTCATCGGGCACGCCATGGAGCAGCGGTGCCAGCAAGGCCTGGGTGGCGGCATGGCGCGGGTTGCCAAACACCTGCCAGACCTCGCCCAGCTCGGCAATCTCGCCCTTCTCCAGCACCAGCACCTGGTCGGCAATCTCGCGGATCACGCTCATCTCATGGGTGATCAGGATCACCGTGATGCCCAGGCGGCGGTTGATATCGCGCAGCAGCGCCAGGATGGCCTGCGTGGTCTCCGGGTCCAGCGCCGAGGTGGCCTCGTCGCAGAGCAGGATCTCGGGCCGGGTAGCCAGCGCACGGGCGATGCCCACACGCTGCTTTTGCCCGCCGGAGAGGCGGCTGGGGTAGGTCTTGTGCTTGTCCTGCAGGCCGACCAGGTCGAGCAGCTCGGTCACCCGCTGCTGGATCTGCGCGGCAGGCACACCGGCCACCTTGAGCGGCAGGGCCACATTCTCAAACACTGTTTTGGCCGACAGCAGGTTGAAGTGCTGAAAGATCATGCCGACGCGGCGGCGCAGCTGCACCAGACCGGCTTCATCCAGCGTGCCGATGTCGACACCATCGACCAGCACCTGGCCGCTGCTGGGCGCTTCCAGCCGGTTGATGGTGCGCAGCAGGCTGGACTTGCCCGCGCCGCTGCGCCCGATGATGCCGAAGATGCTGCCGGCGGCAATGTCCAGGGTGATGTTCTGCAGCGCAGGCACCTCGCCCGCCGATGAGCGGTAGACCTTGCCCAGATCGCGGAACACCACGGTGCCCAGCGGCGCAGCTGGGGCCTGGCCCTGGCTGCCTGCGGAGGCCGATACAGGCGCATTCACCCGCACACTGCGGCCGTCTGCCGCAGGCTCAGCCTCGGCGCGGAACTGCCTGCGCAATACATTGGATACGGCTGAAAGGGCCATGTGCTTCTCCTGCGGTCGCTGCCCTTACCAGGGCAAGGTGTACAGCTTGGGGTCGTTGTTGAACTGCTGGCTGATGGCCTGCTTGACTGCCGCAGAGTTCTGGAACACCTGGACAAACTTGCGCAGCTTGGGGTCGTCGGCGCGGCTGGCCTGCGAGACAAAGCCCATCGCATAGAAGCGGTCTGCAATGCCCGAATACGCCAGGGCCTTGCTGGCCTGTTCCTTCTTGCCGGCGCTGACAAAGTAGCTCGGCCAGAGCACGGCCAGGTCCACATCGGGCAGCGAACGGATGAGCTGCGGGCCCTCGACTTCGTAGAAGCGCAGCTGCTTGGGGTTGTCGGTGACATCGGCCACCGTGGCGCCAGGCGCATCACCGGTGCGCAGACGGATCAGGCCGGCCTTTTGCAGCAGCGCCAGGCCCCGGCCCTGGTTGACCGGGTCATTGGCAATCGCGACCTTGGCCTTGGCCGGCACATCGGCCAGCGACTGGTAGCGCTCGGAGTAGATGCCGATGTTCTGCAGCAGGCCCAGGCCGACAAACTTGAGCTGGTAGCCGCGCTCCTTGATGACGTTGTTCAAAAAGGCCTGGTGCTGAAAGAAGTTCAGGTCCACATCGCCGTTGTTGACGGCCTCGTTGGGCACCGTCCAGTCGGTGAACTCGACCAGCTCCACATCCAGGCCCTGGCTCTTGGCATCGGCAATCACCGCCTTGATGGCATCGGCCGTGGCCCCTGGTGTGGAGGCAACGCGGATCTTGTCCGCTGCCTGCGCCAGTTGCCACCCTCCCAGCATGGCCGCTGCTGCAATTGCAGCCACCACGCGTCTGTTGATCTTGTTCGTCATGTTTTTCTCGCTTGCTTTTCTTGTGGGATAAGGGGTCGGTAATCCGCCGCGCTTACTTCTTCAGCCAGGCCAGCGTGTAGAGCCGGTCGTCATTGCTGAAAGACTTTTTGCTGACCGTGCGCACGGTCTCGGAGTTCTGGTAGATGCGGATGAACTTCTGCACCACCGGGTCGTTGACCCGGTCCTTCTTGACCACGAACTGGATCGCGAACTGTTGGTCCTCGATGCCCGAATACGCCAGGCCGCTCGATGGATCAAAGGCCTTGGCCGCCACGATGAAGTGCGGGTAGCCCTGGGCAATATCCACATCGCCGGTGATGCGCACCAGCTGCGGCCCTTCGACCTCAACAAAGCGCAGCGACTTGGGGTTGCTGGCAATGTCGTTGATGGAGCCCAGATAACCAACACCCGGCTTGAGCGTGATCAGCCCGACCTTTTGCAGCAGCAACAGGCCCCGGCCCTGGTTGACCGGGTCACTGGCAATGCCCACCTTGCCGTTGTTGGGCACATCGGCCACGTTCTTGTGCTTGAGCGAATACAGGCCCACATTCGCCAGAATGCCAGTGCCGGCGCTGGCCAGCGCGTAGCCATTCTTCTTCACGGCGTTGTCCAAAAACGGCTGGTGCTGGAAGTAGTTGATATCGATATCGCCGTTGTTGACTGCCACGTTCGGCGTGGTCCAGTCGGTGAACTCGATTACCTCTACATCGATCCCCTGGGCCTTGGCATCCTTGGCCGCCGCATTGATGGAATCGGCATAGGCACCGGGCACGACAGCGATCTTGAGCTTGTCTGCCGCCACAGCCGGCAGCACCGCCACAGCAATGGCAGCGGAGATCAGCACACGCTTGAAACTCTGAAACATGGGACGTCTTTCTGGAGGTAAAGACTGCGCCATCACATGGCGGCAGCAGCAACGAAGCCTCCATTGGAGCTTTCGGGCTGGCTTTGCACCACGAAGAATTTCAAATATGGATATGAGAAGTCTGTGCTGGGGGGCTTAAGCGCTCAGGCTGGGATGCCTTCCGTCAGAAAACATGGGTGGGGTGGCCGATGAAGTCGAGGATGGTCTTGTTCAGGCGGTGCTCTTTGGAGTGCCTTGCGGTGGTTCTAACGCGGGCTCGCTGTGATCGGCGCTGGATCTCTGCTGGGGTCAATGTTGGAGAGGGGGAAGGGGGTGCTTCATCCGCTTTGGTGAAGCGGCGATGGGACGCATGCTTGAGCTGAAGTTGGGTGAGCGCGGAATTTGGGTATCAATCCCCATCTGGCCCTTTCATCGCACTAAAAACGCTTTACAAGCTGGTAGCACCCGAACTGCATCCTAGATGGTGAAAGCCTTGTACGTAGGCCTGTCGATGACTTTGTAGGCAGCATCGCTGGTATGTGGGAGAGCCCCAAATTACACCTTGATGTTCAGCACAGCAATAATCTTGGGACCAACAAACCAAAGAAAAATAGTTATCGCGAATCTCGCCCAGGCGGATTCAATCCACCAAGCTATTAACTCAAACCCTAAAAATGCCTCGCATAAAAAGACAATTAATAGAAAACATGCATGTAACACACTGACTACCTGGAGTCTTTTGAAAAATGTCAATTCGGAATAAGCGCTCATTCAGTGCCTCTGACGTCTTGATTCTCCTCATTTATTTATCTATTTCATCATCACTGCTAAAGCAAACTCCAATTTTGTCATCGAGCATTTTGTGGGCACAAAAGCTTAGCGGCTTTCACCTTCTCATAAAAGCCAGAAAAATCATATACCTCTTGGTCAAATTTATTTTTTACGAAAAACATACTTTTAACATTCAAGACGTTAAACATACCTAAGTAGCCATAAGAGAAGAAATATTCCCCACCAACTTTCCTCAAGAAAACAACATAATGGCTTTCAGTGGGAACTGGATTATTAGCGTTTTTTACATTTAGTCTCATTGAATATTTTGAAGAGTTGCCTACTATGTTTTTAACTACAGTGAAGTCATATACAGAATCTTCAATTTCCTCAGAAACTTTTCGATGCACTTGCACTAACGCAACTTCATCCGAAGTGCAAACCACATCGGAAAAATTTATGGCAGGAGGATAAGAAGCAAAAGCCTTCGCAAAAACCCAAAAGATCATAATCAATCCGAATTGCATTCGCACCAATTTCTTAGCCAAAAGTCAATCATTTCTGAGATCAATTTTCCCAATGAGCAAAATTAATAATTTCGCAATATTAATATTCGTAAAAAAAAATAAAACCAATCCGATATTTGTTATTTTTCATAATTTACAACCCACGATACACATGAACAACCTCCAGCTTATTATTAATCAGAAAAGTCGACTCGCCACCTGGTTGCGCTGGAATTAAGGCATAGGCCACCACAAATCCGCAACCATCTCTCATTATATCAACAGTTAATTCATCAGGATCGACATCTCGATCAAAACCACGATTACGGCCATAATTATTAAAAACTTCTAACGCGATTTTTTTATCAATTCTCACTGGATCACATTTATCTACAGAAGTACACCCAAAGAGAGAAGATGAAAAGAGTATTAAAAACAACCAATTAATCATGAAACTATATATTAACAAGCAGTTGGATTTGCATTATTAAAAACACAACACCCTCTTCAAGCATTATGAAAGACCTGAAAAACAAAACCACCAACTTGGCTTTAGACACCTTAAATGCTTACGCTTTTCTCCTTAAGCACATTTTTAGATTTATCCATAATTAGTGCTGCAACCATCGACTGGAGCTTATCGCTCCTCCGATATACGCCTCATCGAGCATTTGGCTTAATTCAAACTTATACTTTGTCATTCCAAATTGGCGAATCAAGTAACAAACCAATGTTATCGAATACTCTTCGATTTTTAAAGATTATTATCTTAGCTTCAGACAGAAACTAGTATCTTAATTTGCAAAGCAGGAGAGTACCTCATAGAACTCTCGACGAGCTAAACGATGCGGCACTGGAAATTATCTCGATACCTGTACTTAAGAATTCCGCAATATTCAGGATGTCGAAACGCATTTTGACAAATAATTCGGACAGTTTGGCTCTTTCAGAAAGATTATGAACTTGATTGCAGAAGAAAACTATCCAGCGGCTTCTAACAAAATCGCTTTCTCAGCAAAATTTATGCTCAAGATTCTATCTCATTAAATAATGGCAAGAGGCTATACACTTAGAGATCCTCATAAGAGTTCAATCATAATAATTCATTTACCCACACTCACATCTAAAATGCTCAGATCTTTATCTAACTGGACAAAAAAATGCCCAAGACCTGCATGTGGCTTAACCCAAAAAATCATTACATTCACTCCCTCAACACAGTCAAGGCCGCTATATCTATAGTTATTAATATCAAAAACGGATTTCACTTCACGCCTCCAATATTGATCTAATTCAGAAAATACCTTACGCTCCACAATTTTAGCATCTAATTTCACATCATTGCATAGTTGATATTGTTCAACACCCCGCGCAGCGCAACCAGATAATGCTAATGAGCACAACAAAATAATATATAAAAACATGATTTAGCTATTGGCTTGTCGACAAGCAGACTCCCCTCGAAATTTCGCCTGCCTTTTCGCTTTCTCAAGAGCACCGATACAAAAATCGGCCTTGCATTTATACTTCTCTAGGCATGCGAATTCAACACCATATGCCCTACATTCTGATTTTTTTACATCATCTATTGTCATCCCTCCAACTTTAAGCTCACCACATTTACCTGAACAGTTGGTAATCCCATCAGCTATATGGCTTCTCTCATGTTCCAGCGTGCAGTGATACACGGCATCATAACCCTCATGCCCTATCTCATCTGTTCTTCTTCTAGCACACGGAACTTGGCTACCATCGCAGCAAATTACTAGGCCTTCAACGTCTCCAGGCAATACGCCGGTTCCTCTAGAGCTTTGATAAAAACCGGCAGCTTCAGCATCTGAGCAGCATTGAACTTCACTTCGTTGGGTACACCCGGGACACTCGCGCTGTGCAGCTAATCCATATGGATCGATACTATTAACAGGGTCATTTTTAGCATACGAATACAAATTTGGCCCATCAGCAAGACCGATAGGATCAGGCTGAATATAGCGACCTAGCTGCGGACTATAATATCTATTGTAATTATAATAAAACCCTGATTCTTTATCATAGTATTGTCCTGGAGCCCTAAAATTAAAGGATTCTCCACTCAAATTAATTTCCTCGACCTCGCCAAAACTTGTACTTGTCAAACTCCATGAAATCTTTCCGCTCTCGTCAAAAGCGATAATTGGCATGCCATTTTTCTCCCTAGAAAAATAGCTATAGCTGTAGCCATTATCAGCCAGATCGGCTTGCCATAGCAGACTACTTCCATACGCTCTGTTCGGCTCCCAACCGTACTTCTTTAAAAGCACTCCCGCCGAATTTATTTCTCCAATCAGTTCATCATTAGCATATACATAATATGTATCATGATTGCCAGAATTATCTATTTTGGCAACTCTCCTGCCAAATACATCATAATAATATTTGAAATTAAAATTATTATCACTATATCCAGTTAACCTTAAAGACGCATCATATGTTAGACGCTGGGTTTTTTCAGCACTCTCTATTTCTTCGATTGCTCCGAAATCGTTATTCCTTATTTCCGCTGAAGAATAACCTTTAAAACCCGTCAGCTTATTAAAATCACCATATGAGAAATTTATAGTTCCCAAAGAGTTGAATTTGCTTACGATATTACCCAGCCCATCATAGCTATAAGTCTCAGAATGATTCCCACCTTCACTAATTTTATTGAAAATTACTCTCATAGAATCATCATATTCAAAAGCACTAGCAACACTAATTTTTATTGAATTTGAGTCTATTTTTGTCTCTTTTTTTGAAATTAAACCAGCATCATTGTATTGATAACTATCCGAAAATATCTTTAAATCCGATCCATCCTGAGTCAAATATTTCTCTTTTGTTCTAAAAAAACCATCGTACGTTATTTTTTCATCGAAAACCGGAAATTTAATTACTTGCGGATACATCCAACTATGATTGGACCACTGAATACCACCTTTTTCATCAGGAATAGAAATATGACTCAAATACTCTTTACTGTATTTGTATGTTTGAAAGGTTTTATCAGGATATTGCAAACTAGTTAATTTACCATCTTTATCGAATTTGTTTTCAATATTTATATCAATAGGTTTTACAGAAGTGTGAAACGTGGACTTTTCTGAAATTACATTCCCATTGAAGTCTCTTGCATAAATCGTTCCAAAGGAGACATTGCCGCTGGAATCATATCTATGATATTTTTTCATTCTTCCATTTACATCGAAATCAATTTCATAGAGCGAGTTTTCTTGAGGTTTCTTCTGATTGAAATAACCGATATGAGTTTTTTGATCCAATTGATCATATCCATATTCAATATACTCATCGCTATTTAAAATCTTTTTAACCAGTCTACCTTTCCCATCGTATTCATAAATATAAATACCATGCCCTCCTGACTCCTTTACCAAGAGATTGTTTTTATATTCATAACCATATGAATTACCGCTGGAATCTTTTACTTCTACAACATTATCAAGGGAGTCATATTTATATTCTAAAATATAACCATTTTTATCTTTGTAGGATTTTTTTCTTCCAAGCTCGTCATATCTCCAGTACGAACTCACTCCATCCTCGATCTCTTGAATTTTTTGACCAAGCGGATCATATATGCTTTCAACATTAAAACTAACTCCGTCGTGGTCAGTTTTTATTGTGCTCACCACTCTTCCAAGCTGATCATATTTGTATAGATCTTTTAGGCCTGCAGGATACATTCGACTTTTTATTAAATTTGAACCATCTGAAATTTCTGCCAATATATAATCAAATGAAATCTGATTGCCAGACAAGTCTGATTTTTCAATTAAACGCCCCATTTTGTCATATTTATAATATGTGACAAGACCCTCAGGCGATTTTATTTCGGAAAGCAGCCCTGTCTCATTGTATAACCTTTCAAAATCTCCACCGTTATAATCCGTGCTATTTAATATTTTACCGCTGGCGTTATATTTATATTCTTTAGACGATCCATCAAATGTCTTAAGCTTCAATACCCTACCCACTGCATCATAATCAACTGATGCAATATTATTTTTTTTATTTTCAAATGTACTTACCAATCCATTCGCTAAATAAGAGTACTTTTCCACAAACCCCAGAGCATCTTCTTGAGATTTTAAATTACCAAGCAGATCATATTCAATATTAGTCCATCCTGTACTAATATTATATTTTCTTAAAACAAGCCCATTTTTATCATATTGGAATTTTTTTAAGTTTATTTTTTTATCTTGAATTTTGGAAAATAGATCTATTGATAAAATATTTCCATATAGATCGTAGTTATACTCAGTCGATCGCTCCACTGGAGAACCCTTAGCCTCAAAGAATTTCGAAGTCCTTCCTTTTTCGTCATATTCCCATGTGCTAATTACTCCAATCCTATTTTCAAAACTACTCAGTTTTCCAAACACGGGCTCATACGTGTACTTCTCCACGCTGCCATCGGGGTGGGTGATTTGCAGCGGTTGGTAGTTGCTGTCGTAGGTCGTGGTGGTGCTGTAGCCCCGGGCGTTGGTGTACTTCTGTTGGTAAGCGCCGTCCCATTGGTTGGAGGCTGCCCTTTTGCCGTTGAAGGTGCGGCTGAGTTCATTGCCTTGCAGGTCGTACTGGGTGACGGTGGCGTTGCCTCTGCAGTCGGTGTAGGTGACTTCAAACACCCGGCGCTCGCGCAGGTAGTTGTTGGCGCCCGTGGATGCGCAGCCGCTTTGCCCGTCGAA
>NZ_JAJNCT010000039.1 GCF_021026195.1 Comamonas koreensis | reverse complement strand
GGCCACCAGCGGTGTGATCACCGTCAACCCATAAGAAGGAGAAGACCATGCAACTCTCCCACATCACTTCGTTATTCTCCCGCCGAGCGTGGGCCGCAATATCTCGTAGGGCGGCAGCGATGGGCAAAAAGCACAGCCAAACCATGGCAGCAGTAGCACTGGCAGGCACCGCGCTGGCAGGCGGCGCCGTCGCACTGGCAGCAGGCAATGCCAAGCTCAGTATTGCCGACGGTGTTGTCGTTAAATTTGGTGAGGGCGCTGGTATTAATGTGCGTGACCAGCTGCAGACGGGCGCCCATGTGCTGTTCACCAGCCAGTTCGATGACAGCGCGATTGCAGCCACCAACCCAGAGCCAGGCACTGCAGAAGCAGGTGATTGGTTAGGCGTACTGGTGGACGCAGATGTGCCTGCGGCCAGCCTCAAACTCGACGGCCTGCAGATTCGCTATGCCGGTGGTACGGCGGGCTTGCCCAGCTATATGAACGGGGGAGCCGGTCTGGTCGTGCATGGCGGCGCCTATAGCTTCAACCGCTTGCAGCTCAGCCACAATGCCGTCGGCATTCGGGTGATAGGCAGTGGTAGTCCCAGCATCAGCGCATCGCGCATCACCCACAACGATGTGGGCCTGTTGGCTGAGCAAGGTGCAACGCCTTCTATCGCTGAATCCGATATTTCGGCCAATACCCAGTTTGGTGTGCGCAACACCCAGCCCGCTGCCGTGGTGCAAGCGCGCGGCAACTGGTGGGGGCATGCCAGCGGCCCCAAAGATGCGGTAGGTAATCCGGCAGGCCAGGGCAATGCCGTCAGCGCCGGGGTGGACTATGGCAGTTACCTGGGTGCAGAGCCGGTGCTGAACTGCACGATGGCGCCCACCCAGGGCTATGTCACCCGGGTTCGCAATGTTGAGCTGGTCCTGGAGTGCCCGCAGGCAGCGCAGTACCGCATTCAGGAATCGGACCAGTTTGGCGATTCACTGCCTTGGCAGGCGATGGCAAGCCATCCGAACAAGGTGGTTTACACATTGTCCAGCGGCGGTGGCGACAAGATGCTGTATGTGCAGTTCCGCACGGCGCAGAACAAGACCAACCAGTTCTCGCTCAGCCAGCCCATTGCCTATGCGCCTGAAGGCCCCGTGGTGCAATTCAGCCAACCTGCAGCAAATGCGGTGGTGGAGCAAGACACCACCATTGCGGTAACGGCCAGCGATGCTGAGGGCCTGCGGGATGTGGAGATCTTGGTGAACGACAAGCGCCTGGCGCTGCTGAGCGCCGCGCCCTACCAAGTGCAATGGTCCCTAGTGGGTGTGCCCAATGGCAACTACACCCTCAAAGCCAAGGCCACCAATACCGCTGGCTTGAGCAACACCGCCACCCGCACCGTGCAAGTACAAAAGCAAGGCGGCAACGGCCCGGCCATCACCGCCAGCTTTGCCGGCCAAGCTCTGGAAGGCGGCGTCACGATCACCCAGCTTGGCACGTTGGCGGTTAGCGCAGAAAGTGCCGTGGGTGTCACCAGCCTTAAAGCTGCCGTCAACGGCGTGCAGATTTTTGAGCGCAGCTATGGCAAAGCCAGCCCGGTCACCCACAGCCAGATGGTGGACTTTGCCCAGTTGCCCAATGGCAACCACAGCTTCAGCATCACCGCGACCGATGCCGATGGCATTGCGGCAGTGCTCGATATTCCTTTCACCCTCAATCTGAGTGCGCCTGCCGCTCCTGTCATCACCCAGCCAACGGCAGGTACGACCGTGGCCGTGCCACAGCTGAATGTGGCGGGCACAGCAATGCCAGGCTCGCAGCTGCAGCTGTTCTTGAACGGGCAGGCATCGGGTGCGCCTGTGGCAGTGGGTGCCAATGGCAGCTTTGCGGCCAGCATCAGCTTATCCGCTGAAGGCGCACACCAGATTGAGGCGACCGCCAGCAATGCGCGTGGCACCAGCCCCAAGAGCACGGCGGTCACGGTCACCTATGCCAGCGCGCCACCCAGCATCAGCTTTGTGGCGCCCGCGCCCAATGCGGTGTTGTCCAGCGCGGCCACGATCACCGCCGTGGCTTCTGCCCCAGCAGGCATTGCCAAGGTAGATATCTACGCCAACGATGTGTTGCTGGCATCGCCCACCCAAGCGCCATACAGCGCGCAGTGGGCGGCTAACGCAGCAGCCGATGGCAGCTATACCTTGAAGGCGGTGGCTACCTCAGCCGCAGGCAAGACAGCGCAGGCCACCCGTGTGGTGACGGTGCAAAACGCCCCCGTCGTGCCAGAGGTGCCCAAGACCCCTTACACCGGCACGGTGGCCAATATCAGCCCTGCACTGTCTTATGGGGCGCAAAGCATTGTCATCACCGGCGCTGCCGTCACCCGCGATACCGCGCAGGCAATCCCCAATGCTGCGCTGCGCATCGTGCTGGATATCGCAGGCTTCAAACGCCGCATCAATATCGCAACCGATGCGAGCGGCAATTACCGCTATGAGTTTGTACCCGCTGCCAATGACAACGGCACCTATGTCGTCTCGGTCGTCCACCCTGATGAAACCGCAACCGCTGAGCAAGGGCGCTTCACGATCAACCGCCTGAGCTTCAACCTCTCCAGCTACAACCTGACAGCCGCGCGCGATTTTGCGAGCAGCATCACCATCCAGGCGCGTGCCAGTGCCGGCACGGGCGTGGAAGGCGTGCGCTGGGCCGTCATACCCGCCAACCAGCCCAGCGGCAGCCTGCCGCCCGGCATCAGCGTGGATGCAGGCCCGCCTGTCAATATTGCGGCCGGTGCCTCCGTGCCCATGGTCATCAAGTTCACCGGCAGCGCCACAGCCGGTGAGTCGGGCACGGTCGTCCTCACCGCCTTTGCAGCCGATTCAGGCGATACGCCGCGCGGCACATTCAGCATCAACTACAAGCTGGTGCAAGCCCGCCCAGATCTGTTTGCCAAGCCCACATTTATCGAAACCGGCGTGCAACAAGAAAGCTCCGTCACCGAGAGCGTAGTCATCGGCAACCGGGGCCTGGTGGCTGCGCAGAATGTGCAGGTCAAGCTGGTAGACAACAGCGGCAACCCGCCGCCTGCCTGGGTGTTCCTGGCCAGCGGCAACCAGATCGGTGCCATTGATGTGGGCGGAGAAGTGCCCATCCAGGTAACGGCCAGCCCAGACAAGAGTGTGGCTGACGGCATCTACAACTACAAGCTGATCGTCACCGCAGGCAACAGCGGCGATGGCGTCATTCCGGTATCGGTAGCGGTGACCCAAAGCGGGCAGGGTGGCGTGAGCTTCCAAATCACCGATCTGTTTACCGGAACCCTGGGCGCAGACAACCAGCCCATCAAGGGTGTGGCCGGCGCACGCATCCGCCTGCAAAACGATGCCGTGCTCACCTATCTGCGCACGCTCACCACCGATGCGGAAGGCAAGGCTGTCGTGACGGACCTGCCACCAGGCACCTACACCTACCGTGCCAGTGGCCCGCGCCACTCTGACAAGACCGGCCGCATCTTTGTGCGCCCGGGCATCACCACCACAGAGCGGGTGCATCTGCAGTACCAGACCATCAGCATTGATTTCAGCGTCACGGAAACCACCATCCCTGATGTTTACGACATCAACCTGGAAGCCACCTTCCAGACCCAGGTGCCCGCACCTGTGGTGCTGCTGGAGCCGCTGTCCATCAACCTGCCCGAGCTGCAAATTGGCGAGGAGCACACCGGCGAGCTGACCTTGACCAACTACGGCCTGATCCAGGCCGAGGACGTCGTCTTCAAGCCGCCCCAGTCCGATGAGTACTACCGCTACGAGTTCTTGGCCGACATCCCCAAGGTGCTGGCAGCCAAGCAGCGTGTGGTCATCCCCTACCGGGTGACTGCCGTCAAGCTGCATCCCAAGGGCATTGGCTTTACCAATGCCAAGGCCGGCGACTTTACCGCTGTGCAACGCGCGTTGGCCAACACCTTCAGCAGCAAGGCATCGAGCTGCTCGTCCTACAGCGTGTGGGCCACGGCTGAGTGCTCGTTTGAATGCGTCAACGGCGAGCGAGAGAACCGGGTGGTGTTCTCCCAATACAGCCGCTTGGTCGGCACCGGTACATCCTGCACCGGCGGAGGTGGCGCTGGAGGAGCGGGCGGTGGTGGTTGGGGCGGCGGCGGAGGTGGTGGCTGGGGCGGTGGCTCTGGTGGAGGAAGCGGCACCCAACTGCCTCTGGCGCCACAGTGCACACCCCATTGCCGGGGTGAGTGCTGCGCTGGTGCCGGTTCAGGCCCTGGCGGGGGGGGCGGGGGCGGAGGAGGCGGTGGTGGATCTGGCCCCGCTGGCCCTGGCAGCAGCTAAGAGTTCAGCGCCTGAACAACCCAATCAAAAAACACTGGCCATCAAGCCTTGCTGCCGCACAAAGCCGCAGCAAGGCCAGGCATCAGCCCATGCCAGGCCAAGCAATATGAGGGAACGAGATATGACAATGACAAAGAAAAACACAGCGGGATTAGCGACTGCTGCGGCAAAGCCTGCAGCACTCACCAATGCAAATGGGAGTGCCTCCGCAAAGCACATACTGCGCACCAGCCTGCTGGTGTCCGCTTTGGGCTTGGCCAGCCTTGCCTCCGCCCAAGGCATCTCCGGCATCGGCGCCTTCGTCCCCAACACCGAGCTGGGCTTTACCCCAGTCGCCGCAGCCGGCGAGCCACGCATCAACTGGATCAATGGCGAGTACCAAGAGAGCAACACCGACCTGAGCGTCAAAGTGCTGGGCGGCAGCTTGGACATTGCTCGCTCCTGGAGCCAGGGACGCTGGTGGCTCAACCCCGCCTGGGCGCCACTCAGCTTTGAGCTCGATCCGCTGGGCAGCGACGCCAAGGTTATCGAACGTGTGGGAGTGCTCTACGAGCGCAGCGGCCAAAGCGATCTGTACATGGCCAAGAGCAAAGGCAATGC
>NZ_JAJNCT010000038.1 GCF_021026195.1 Comamonas koreensis | reverse complement strand
TGCAAGAGCAGATCAAGCAGCTGCGAGAGCGCAACGAGCTGCTTGGGCAGAAGGAAGTCGCAGAAGAGACGGCCACCCTGGTCCAATCGCAAGAGGGCAATTGGGTGAGCTTCTTCCAGAGCATCGACCAATCTGCGCACCAGACCTGGACCAACGTTTTTGAGGATGGCGCCGGCACGTTTAAACGACTGGGCCAGACCCTTAAATCTGCCGTGCTGGACATGCTGTACCAGCTGACCATCCGCAAATGGATCATCAACATTGGCGCATCGCTGTTCGGAGATGGGTCTTCGGCCATGATGGGTGCGCTCGGCACGGTGCTCGGCGGAAGCGGTGGGGGTGGAATCGGAAACCTCCTGAATCTGGGTTCTGCCGCTAACTCCGGCTATGGCTTGTATTCGGGCTCCACCGCTGGAATGATAGGGCGTGGCTTGACCAACTTCGGGACCTACACCGGCTCGCACTGGGCAACCGGTCTGGGCATGCAGATTCAGGGGCAAGCGCTGCCAGCATCCATGGTGGGGCCTGGCTCTGGCGTGG
>NZ_JAJNCT010000037.1 GCF_021026195.1 Comamonas koreensis | reverse complement strand
CAGAGTCCATCGTGGTGCGCCCCCAGCCAGAGCTGGTGCTGGATTACTTCTTGCCGCGCGATGTGTACGCCGACGACGCTTTCACGCCAGAGACCGAAGCGGCAGAGCCCTTCACCTTGGGGGTCCGAATCAAGAACCAGGGCGCAGGCACCGCGAACAAGACCAAGATCGACACGGCCCAGCCCCGCATTGTGGAGAACCGGCAGGGACTGGCCATCAGCTTCCAGATATTAGGTGGCTATGTAGGCGACCAACCAGCAGGCAAGAGCCTGCTTTTGGACTTTGGAGATATTGAGTCGGGTACGTCCAAAATGGGCCGCTGGTCCATGGTCACCAGCCTGGCTGGCAAGTTTGTTGAGTTCAACGCCAGCTTTACCCATGCAGACTCTTTGGGCGGCGCCGTCACCTCGCTGATCAAGGAAGTGCGCACGCATACCTTGATCCAGGATGTGCGCGTGGATCTGCCCGGGCGCGACAAGGTACGCGACTTCCTCGCCAAGGATGGCGATGTCTACCGCGTCTACGAATCAGATGGCGCCGACACCGAGGTGCAGAACCAGACGGCATCGGCACAGATGAGCGTGCAGGGCAACAATGCCAGCCTGCGCTTTAGCCCGGTCGCCCAGGGCTTTGCCTATGCCCGGGTGCCCGATCCTGCGCGTGGCGCCAAGCTGCCGGTGCAAGTGACCCGTGCGGATGGCTATATCGTTCCTGCAGAAAACGTCTGGCTGTCCAAGGAGCGCAATGAAGACCTGAGCTGGAGCTACTTTCTCAATATCTTCGATGCCAACACCAGCGGCCAGTACAGCATTGGCTTTGTAGCTGGCGCAGCCGAGGCCAGCATTGCCGGCGTGGTGTACCGGGACAGCAATGCCAATGGCCTGCGCGACAGCGGCGAGCCTGGCATCCCCGTGACAGAGATCAAACTGAGCGGCACCCAGGCCAGCACGGGCGCTGCCGAGCTGCAAACGGCGTATACCGATGCGCAGGGCGCGTTCACCTTCAGCAATCTCAAGCCGGGCGTTTACTCCCTGGTGGCCGGTGTCAGCGATGGCCTGGTAGATGGCACAGCGCTGGCTGGCTCTGCGGGTGGGCAAAGCGCGGCGGGCAAGTTCAGCAGCATTGAGCTGACCGCAGGCACCGCCGCAACCGGCTATTTGTTTGCCAAGCGCGCCGCCACGCCAGACAACCCCGACCCCGAGCCCAAGGCCGACCTGAAGGTGGCCGCCGGTGCCACCCCCGCTACCGTCAAACGCGGCGACAAGTCCACCATCACGATCACCGCAGAAAACCTGGGCCCCGCTAGCGCTGTGGCGACCACGGTGAATGTGGAAATTCCAGCAGGCCTTGCGCTGCTCAGCCATTCGGCTGCCGTGGGTAGCTACGCCAACGGTGTCTGGACCTTGGGCGATATGGCCACGCGTTCCACCGCGATATTGACCCTGGCGCTGCAAACGGCCAAGGACAGCAGCGCCAAGGAGTTTGCGGTCGCCGCGCGCATTGGCGCGTCCACCAAGGACGACATCACCAGCAACAACAGCGCCTCTACCTTGATCCGCATCCAGGCCAGCGAGGCAGTGACTGCCACGCAAACGGCTGACCAGGGTATGCGCGTGCTGGCCTATATCGGCTGCGCGGCTGACGAGGCCTGCGCCGCGCAAAAGCGCCAGACCGCGCAAACGGTGCTGACAGCTTTCGACAGCGAGGCCGAGATCGTCGCCACTGCGGCTGACTTCCAAAAGGCGCTGCGTGCTGGCGACTTCAGCCTGCTGTGGCTGAGCGGATCGCTGAGCGATTTGAGCGCCAACTTGCAGGAGGAAGTGCGTGCCGCTGTGCTGCGCGGTGCCTCGCTGGTGGTGGATGGCGCTGCCGATACCCAGCTGCGTGCGATTGCAGATATGTGGGGCAGCTATGCCGATCAGCCGTTGCCTAACGCTGCACTGCAGTTGGGCGCTAGCGCGCTGGCGCTCACCAGCCCCAGCTGGGCCTTGGTGGCCGACGCCCGGGCGACTGATGAGCTGCATTACGCGACTGGAGAAACCGCTGCTGTACGCAACAGCTATGGCAAGGGCCAGGTACTGGCGATGGGCTTTGACAGCCTGGGTGAGCCGCTGAGCGGCACGGAATGGACGGCATGGCTCCAGGCCCAGATGGCGCTGAGCAAGCCCCAACTGGTAGACCCGATGCTGGCCCAATCCAGCGTGTATGTGCGCACCGTCATCAACAATGGCGACGACAAGGCCCGCCAGCTGACCTTGAGCACTGCCTTGGCCAACGGCGCCCAGCTGCTGTCGTCCAAGCCTGCGGCAGCCGTCAATGGCGGTCAACTCAGCTGGCCGCTGGATCTGGCAGCAGGCGCAGCGCAGACGGTAGAGCTGTGGCTGCAACTGCCCGCGCAGGCGCAAGCCTTTAGCCTCGAATCGCAGCTGCGCAATACCGCCGATGCGGTGGTGGTGGACAGCTGGTCGCACAACCTGCGCACCATTGCACAGCAGCAGGCCGAGGCCAATGCACGCGCCGCAGTGCCAGCCATCGCAGGCTTGCCAGATGCAGAAAAGGCCCAGCTGGTGGCCCTGTTCGACCAAGCAGCCGATGCGGTCCAGCAGCAAAAGCTGGGTGATGCGATTGCTGCGCTGGTACAAGCACAACAAAAACTGCGTGCGCTGCCGCAAGCTGCCGGGCGCGATGCGGCATTGCAGCCCGTGGCGCAGTGGATCGGCCTGGTATCTGCCGCCTGGAAGGACGACGGCTCTGCCACCAAGAACTGGACCTTGGCCATCAGCAGCGGTAACCAGCAGGTCGCCCAAGTTGGCACTGCCTTTGCAGCGCCGCTGCAGGTGCGCCTGGCAGATGAGAACGGTGCCCCGGTAGCCGGTCAGACCCTGCGCTTTACGGCCCCAGCCAGCGGCGCCAGTGCGGTGTTTGGCAACGGCACTGCCGCCTTGCAGGTCACCACCGACGCCCAAGGCCTGGCGAGCACCGATGCCATCACGGCCAATGCCGTCGTGGGCGCCTACCAGGTGCTTGCCAGTGTGGAAGGCGTCAGCACCCCTGCCAGCTTTGACTTGCGCAACAGCGATGCGGCAACCCCCATCTTGACCTTGCAGCGGGTGGCTGGCGATAACCAGACCGCACAAGTGGGCCAGGCCTTTGCCCAGCGCTTGCAAGCCAAGGTGGTGGATGCGCAAGGCGCAGCCGCCGCGGGCCAGTTGGTCGTGTTTGCGCTGCCAACGGCATCTGCCGGCACGGCGACCGCCAGCTTTGCTGGTGGCTCCCAAACCGCCAGCATCTCTACCGATGCCCAAGGCTTGGCGATCTCGCCGGTGCTGATGGCCAATGGTGCGGAGGGCAGCTACCAAGCGCGTGCGACGGCGGTGGGTGTCTCCGGTGAGCTGGCCTACGCGCTCACCAACACGGCGCAGCCAGTGCAAGTGCTCCAGCTGCTCGGCGTCTCGGGCAGCGGCCAGTCGGCCCATGTGGGCACCGCCTTTGCGCAAGCGCTTGCCGTCAAGCTGGTGGATGGCCAAGGCGTAGGCGTGGCCAACCACAGCATCCGCTTCGAGCTGCCATCCAGCGGAGCGAGTGCCACGTTTGCAGGCGGCGCTTTGCAGGTAGAGGTACAGACCGATGCGGATGGCTTTGCCAGCTCGCCGCAGCTTACCGCCAACAACACCGAAGGCAGCTTTGATGCACTGGCCAGTGCCGCTGGCGTGGCAGACAGCTTGCAGTTTGCCTTGACCAACACAGTGGCAACCGCGCCGGTGCTGAACCTGCAGGTGGTGGCCGGTGGCGGCCAGTCGGCGGTGGTGGGTACCGCCTTTGCCGAAGTGATCCGGGTCCAACTGGTCAACGGCCAGGGTGAGCCTGTGGCAGGGCGCGTGCTGAGCTTCAGCATGCCCGCCAGCGGTGCCGGTGCCGTCTTTGCCGGTGGCGCGCTGACCGTGCAGGCCACTACCGATGCACAAGGCATAGCCGCATCGCTGATGTTCACCGCCAACCCCACCGTGGGTGACTACGAAGTCGTGGTAACCACCGCCGGCGCGCCTGATGTCAAGCTGGGCCTCAAGAACACCCCCGCTCCTGCGGACGACAAGCAAGTCACCATCCCCACGCCAACGGGCACCGGCTCGCTCAGGGCCTGGGTGACGGGTGGAGGCGCTAGCTGCCACTTCAACCCGGACAAGACATCCGTCAAGCGGGCGCAAGGCTGGCTGCCGCTGTTTGATGTGCTGCTGTTCCCGCATGGCGTGTTTGAGTACGAGCTGGTCGGCTGCGACGTGGGCAGTACCGTCACCATCACCACTGAGTGGCCCAACCTGTTTGGGGTGAGCAACTACATGAAGTACGGCCCCACCCCCACTTCGCGTGGCCGCAGCCTCTGGTACGTGCCCAAGAACCTCAAGCTGGAAGGCAACCGGGTGAGCTTCACGATCACCGATGGCCAGCTGGGCGATGACGACCTGGTGGCGAACGGCGTGATCAAGGACCCAGGTGGCCCCGTGATTCAAAGCGGACCCCTGCCCACCGATGAGCAAGCCGTGCCGGTGCCGGCCCTGGGTTGGCTGGCGGTGCTGATGCTGTCGCTGCTGACCGGTGTGGTGGCACTGGCCGGGCTGCGACGCAAGGGCGTGCTTGGAGATGGCCATGGCCGTTAAGCACATGGCGTGCGGCCCCAGCTGGGGCACGCACGCTGCACTGGCCATCTTGGCCAGTGTGGGCCTGGGTGGCACAGCCAGAGATGCTGCTGCAGTCTCGATGCCGCCGGTACCTCCTCCTTTGGTTGAATCAGAGGCGGCGACCTCTGCGCCATCCCAGGATCTAGGTTGTTCGGCCGCGCAATATGCGGCGCAAACGGCAGCCGGACCCGCGCTGGCATGGCCGGTGCAAGCTGCGCCCTTGGCGCTGGACCAGGCCTGCTGGATCAGCGCTGCAGAGGCTGCTGCAACCCACTCCAATGCCCAGTCACCCACTTTGGTGGATGTGCGCCCGCGCAGCCTGCAACGCGCAGCACCCATCGCGCGCGCTTTGCAGTTGGAGCTCTCCGACATCGCCAGCAAGCGCTTTTTGCAGCAAACGCCCGTGCTGCTGGTGGGCACAGGCCTCGACAGCGCCGATGTGGACCAGGCCTGCCGTCAGCTGCGCCAACAAGGCTTTACCCAGTTGCAGGCAGTGCAGGGCGGTGCCCGGTCATGGCAAGCCGCGCAGGCGGGGGCAGCAGCGGGCGGGCCCTTGCTGCAGCCCCTGGATGCGCAGACGTGGATAGCCGCATTGGGCCAGGGCATGCACTGGACGGTGATATCCGCCAGCGAAGCCATGCAAGGTGCGCCCCAGGCGCAGTGGCCTGTGCCGCCCGAGCAGCTGGTAGCCGTCAGGGTCGACGGCAAAGAGCGCGACGCCAAGCTGGTGGCCGCCATTGCGCGCGCCTACCAAGACAGGCTCCAGCGTGCAAGCCATGCGGGCTACGTCCAGGCGCTGGTGGTCATCACCGATGGGGTGGTCAGCGATGCCTTGCGCGCCCAGGTCGAAGCGGCCTTGGTGGCGAGCACGAATGCATCCAAAGCGGGCCGTTCCGCCAGTGCGACCAGTGCCGCAATGGCCACCTTGCCCGCCTATTGGCTGGGCGGCGGCTGGCCAGCCTATGCACAGCAAGTGGCGCAAACCGCAGCCATCCAACAGACCGCCAACCACCGGCTGCAAGCGCCGTGTGGACGCTTATGAGCGCCAACAAAAAATGAGAAATACCGGGGGAAGCATGTACCAACAACAATCACCATCTTCACTGCTCCAAGCTGCGGCCTGGGCACGCAAGGCCTGGCAGGGCTTGCAGATGCTGGGTCTATGGCTGGCGCTGCTCTGTGCGCTCCAGCCAGCCCTGGCACAAACACCAGTGACGGGTGTGATCACCAGCAACACGACATTGCGTGCAGCGCAGTCGCCCTATCTGTTCCAGGGCGATGTGATGGTGGACAACAACGCCACCCTGAGTATTGAGCCCGGTGTCACCATCCAGATGGCAGCGGCGGCCAGCTTTACTTTGAAGCGGGGTGCGCTCCAGGCAGTGGGCACCTCCAGTCTGCCCATCAAGATTACCTCGGCATCTGCGACGCCCGCTGCCGGTGACTGGCGGCAATGGCGTTTTACCGCAGGCACCAACCAGGCGCTGACGCAGCTGGGCCATGTCGTCATCGAGTACGGCAGCGGTGTGGCGATTGAATCGGCTTCCCCCGTTATCAACAACACTGCCATCAACTACCACAGTGGTCCCGCCATCAGCATGGACCTGGCCTCGTCACCGGTAGGTACGGGCAACACCGCCAATGGCAACTCGCTCAATGCGATCTCTGTGCCGTCGGGCACCATTCGCACGCAGGTGGTCTGGGGCGTCGTTGGTATCCCTTACCTGGTGCAGCAAGGTCTGGTGCATATCGGCCAGGCACCTTTGGCACTGGAGCCTGCCAAACT
>NZ_JAJNCT010000036.1 GCF_021026195.1 Comamonas koreensis | reverse complement strand
CCGAAGAACATATGGCAATCGCCACCAAACGCCCACGCTTATCGGCTGTTAATTTTTAAAGACCTGACCCAGAAGCATCAGCCTCTCGGATCCCCTTCGCCGCGATCAGCGAAGCCTTGTATTGTAGCACAGCTTTTTGAACTGTTTGACAAAGTTTTCAGCGTCTCCGCTAGCCCCTTGTCAGCACCTCAAAAAAAACAAACCTTGCGAACCGCCCTCTTTCGAGTCTGGCAGCTTTGCAAGGCATCGTGCTGTCGATAGACGCTATTGTATAGGCGTTTTCCCGGGGCTCCAGGAAAACGTCAGTGTTTTTTGCAGGCGTGTGTCAGACGGCTTCGGCAACGGCCTTTTCCAGCGCTTCGACGAACATCTCGCCGACCGGGAACCCGGCCTGCTGTTCGATCTCTTGGAAGCAGGTGGGGCTGGTCACATTGATCTCGGTGATGCGGTGGCCAATGATGTCCAGACCGATCAGCAGCAAGCCACGTGGCGCCAGGGCCGCGCCGATGTGCTCGGCAATGGCCCGGTCTTCCGGCTCCAGTGCCTGTGCCACGCCCTTGCCGCCAGCGGCTAGGTTGCCGCGCACTTCATTGCCCTGCGGAATGCGCGCCAGGCAGAAAGGCACGGGCTGGCCGCCAATGATCAGCACGCGCTTGTCGCCCTTGGTGATTTCAGGCAGGTACTTCTGCACCATGACGCTCTGGGCGCCGTCGAGGTTCAGGGTTTCGATGATGCTGCCCAGGTTCATGCCATCGGCACCAACGCGGAAGATGCCCATGCCGCCCATGCCGTCCAGCGGCTTGAGGATGATGTCCTTGTGCTGGGCGTGGAAGTCGCGGATATCTTGGGCACTGCGGGTGACCAGGGTCACGGGCGCGTATTCGGCAAACTCCATCACCGCCAGCTTTTCGGGGTGGTCGCGCAAAGCCGCTGGCTTGTTGAAGACCTTGGCGCCTTCGCGCTCTGCCTGGCCCAGCAAATGGGTGGCATAGAAGTACTCGCTGTCGAAGGGCGGGTCCTTGCGCATGACGATGGCGTCGAACTCGGCAAGTTCGGCACGGCGGCAGGGCGCTTCGTCGAACCAATGCGATTCGTCGCCGGTCAGCACAATGTCGCGCACCTGGGCCGAGACCTTCTCGCCGCTGATCCAGCGGATATGCCGTGGCTCACAAACCGTGATGCGGTGGCCGCGCGCCTGGGCGCTGCGCATCATCGCGAAGGTACTGTCCTTGTAGATCTTGAAGGACTCAAGCGGATCGGCAACAAAGAGGATATGCATGGTGTGGGTCGGCGGCCTGGTGGCCGCCCTGTGTATTCAATGGCCTTGCATGCCCCCGAAGGGATATGCAAGCAGAAACGGACAGAACTAGGCGCGCTCAAGCTGAGCGGCGCTTGCCGTAATGTTGCACAAAAAGCGCAAGGCTGCCTGCGACCACACCCCAAAAGGCCGATCCCACTCCGGCTATTGTTACGCCGCTCACCGCCACCAGGAAGGTGATCAGCGCCGCTTCGCGGTACTGCTCGCCTTGCAAGGCCGTGTGCAGACCGCCCCCGATGGTGCCCAGCAGCGCAATGCCGGCGATCGCCACCACCAGCTCATGCGGGAATGCGGTCAGCAGGCCTGCAATGACGACACCGAACCAGCCAATCAGCACATAGATGACACCGCAGACCACAGCGGCGGCATAGCGCCTGGCCTTGTCGGGGTGGGATTCCGGCCCCATGCAGATCGCTGCCGTGATGGCAGCCAGGTTGATGCCAAAGGCGCCAAAGGGGGCCAGCAGCAAGGTGGCCAGGCCCGTCATCGTGATCAGCTTGGAGATGGGCAGGTCATAGCCCGAGCCACGGATGATGGCCACGCCAGGCAGGTTCTGCGAGGCCATGGTGACGACAAACAGCGGCAGCGCCAGGCTGATGGCGGCCTGCCAGCTGAAGCTGGGCATGGTGAACACCGGCATCGTCAGCCCCGGCTGCACGGCAGACCACTGGATCTTGTGCTGCAGCAGCGCCACCACAATGCCAACGGCCAAGGTGAGCATGACCGCATAGCGCGGCAGCAGGCGCCGGCCCAGCAGGTAGGTGACCAGCATGGCCACCACCAGCCAGGTATTGGTCTGCGCGGCGGCAAAGGCATCCAGGCCAAAACGGGTGAGCACGCCCGCGAGCAGTGCCGAGGCGATGGCAATCGGGATGCGGTTCATCAGGCGCTCGAACCAGCCCGTCATGCCCACCACCGCAATCAATACAGCACTGATGATGAAGGCGCCAATGGCATCGCCCATACCGAATGCGCCGGTGGCACCGGCCGTGGCCAGCACGGCCGCCCCGGGCGTGGACCAGGCCACCACTACGGGCTTGCGCAGCAAGATGCTGGGCACCCAGCAGCACAGGCCCACACCAATGCCCAGCGACCAGACCCAGGACGAGACCTGCGCGGGCGTGGCGCCAAAGCTTTGCGCCGCCTGGAACACAATCGCGATGGAGCTGGTCAGGCCCACCAGCACCGTGACAAAGCCTGCGATGAGCGCCGATGCGCTCATGTCCTTGAAAAACCGCATACACCCTTTCGCGCCGCCACGGTGTTCGCTGGCTTGGGGTGCGCGCAGCGGATCCAAAGCCCTGGCTGGTTAAATTTCGATTTTGGAGCCCAGCTCTACCACGCTGTTGCTCGGCAGCAGCAGGAACTCTGCCGCACCTGCTGCATTGTGGTGCATCTGGGCAAACAACTTCTGCCGCCAAGGTGCCATGCCGGCGCTGGCCTTGTCCGTGGGCACAAACACATCGCGCGAGAGGAAGTAGCTGGTCACCATCTGCCCGGTATCGCAGCCATGGCCGCGCAGCTGGTGCAGCGCATTGGGCACATCCACATCGTTCTTGAAGCCGTAGTTCAGCTGCACGCGCCAGCAGTCGCCACCCAGCGGCTCGATCACAGCGCGCTTTTCCAGGCCGATCCAGGGCACCTCGTGGTAGACGATGTTGACGAACATGTTCTGCTCATGCAGCACCTTGTTGTGCTTGAGGTTGTGCAGCAAGGCCGTGGGCACCACATGGGCGTCGGATGTCAGAAACACCGCCGTGCCCGGCACCCGCGTGGGCGGCGCCTGCAGCACCATCTGCAGAAAGGACTGCAGATCGATGCCATCGGCATGCAGCTTTTCGTAGACCAGCTCGCGCCCGCGCTTCCAGGTCATCATCACGACGAACAGGCACAGGCCAATGGCCAGCGGGAACCAGCCGCCATCGAGCAGCTTGAGCAGGTTGGAGGCAAAGAAGGTGATATCGATGCAGAAGAAGAACACCGTCGGCGCCAGCGCCATCCAGAGCGCATATTTCCAGCCGTAGCGCAGCACAAAGAAGGTGAGCACCGTGGTGATGGTCATGTCCAGGGTCACCGCGATCCCGTAGGCCGCCGCCATATTGCTGCTGGACTTGAACAGGATCACCGCCAGCACAATGGTCAGGAACAGCGCCCAGTTCACGAACGGGATATAGATCTGCCCGGTGTCGCGCACGCTGGTGTGCAGGATCTGGATACGTGGCAGATAACCCAGCTGGATGACCTGCTTGGTGACGCTGAAGGCGCCGGTGATCAGCGCCTGCGATGCAATCACCGTCGCCATCGTCGCGAGCAGCACCAGGGGCAGCAGCGCCCAGCCCGGCGCCAGCATGAAGAAGGGGTTCTTCACCGCTTCTGCATTCTCCAGCACCAGCGCGCCCTGGCCAAAGTAATTCAGCACCAGCGATGGCATTGCAATGCTGAACCAGGCCAGGCGAATGGGCTTGCGACCGAAATGGCCCATGTCGGCATACAAGGCCTCTGCCCCGGTCACGCAAAGCACCACGGCGCCCAGAATGATGAAGCTGATGCCCGGATGGCGCACGATGAAGCCCAGCGCATGGTGCGGGCTGAGCGCCCACAATACCTGCGGGTGGTCCACGATGTTCCAGACACCCAGGGCGGCAATGCACAGGAACCAGACCACCATGATGGGTCCGAAGAACTTGCCGATGCCTGCCGTGCCCCGCTTTTGCACCCAGAACAACAGCAGCAGAACCACCAGGGTGAGCGGAATCACCCAGGATTTGAAGCCGGGCGAGACCACCTCCAGACCTTCGACCGCCGAGAGCACGGAGATCGCTGGTGTGATCACACCGTCGCCATAGAACAGACAGGTGCCAAAGATGCCAACGAGCATCAGCACTGAACGGAGTTTGGGCTTGTCCTTGACCGCTTGCGAGGCCAGCGCGAGCATGGCGATCAGGCCACCCTCGCCATTGTTGTCCGCCCGCAGCACCAGGACCACGTATTTGAGCGAGACGATCAGGGTCAGGGTCCAGAACAGGATGGACAGGACCCCGTAAACATTGTCGTGGGTAAAAGGCACATGGCCGGAGCCGAACACCTCTTTGAGCGAGTACAGCACGCTGGTGCCGATGTCGCCATACACCACCCCGATGGCGCCAAGCGTCAGCCCGGGCAGTGCAGATTTATTGTTGTGTTGCACATCAAGCCTTTGTGCCATGCCGCATCAGGCATGCTTGTAGTGGATTGGTTTGCATTGTGCGCCTGTTGTTGCGCCCGCAGTGAGGCCGCGCATACGGACAAGTCCGGATGGCGGATCAGCAGCGGGCTGCAATGGAAGTTGGAACGAACGTCTGAACAGGCTCAGTCGTAGATTTCGGCGTCCGGATCGGTCGCCTCCAGCTCATAGCTGGCCGCCAGCATCGCCAGGCGCGCCACCACACCATACATATAGAAGCGGTTGGGTGCGCTGGCCCCGACCGAGTCACCGGGCGAGATACCGTGCTCGAACGACAGCGGGATGAAATGCGCGCCCGGCACATTGAGGTTGTCCTCGGCGCCCTTGTCGGAATGGGCACGGTAGTAGCCGCCAACCACATAGCGGTCAATCATGTAGACCACCGGCTCGGCCGCTTCCTTGTCCATGCGCTCGACGGTCTGCACACCCTCCTGGATGATCATGTCATGGACCTGCTGGCCGTCCTTGACCAGCGACATCTGGTTCTTGGTCTTGACCGACAGCTGACGCAGCTCCTTGGCGTCATGCACGCTCATCACGCCCATGCCATAGGTGCCGTTGTCGGCCTTGACGACGACAAAGGGCGTTTCCTTGATGCCGTATTCCTTGTACTTGCGGCGCACTTTGGTCAGCATCACGTCGACATCTTCACGCAACTCATCGAGCGCATGCTCGCTGCCATCGGTAAAGTCCACGCCCTTGCGGCTGCTGAACATGGGGTTGATCAGCCAGGGATCGATCCCCATCAGCTTGCCAAAGCGCTTGGCCACCTCTTCGTAGCTCTGAAAATGGCGGCTCTTGCGGCGCACGCTCCAGCCCGCATGCAGCGGCGGCAGCACAAACTGCTCGTAGACCTCTTCCAGAATGCCGGGCGCGCCGGTGGACAGGTCGTTGTTCAGCAAGATGGTGCAGGGGTCGAAATACTTCAGACCCACACGGCGGCCATGGCGCAGCGCTGGCTCAATCACCAGCTCCTTGTTGCCGACCTTGAGCTTGATGGTCTCCTTGACCTCCGGGTCGATCGAGCCGATGCGCACGTTCAGGCCCGCCATCGAGAAAATGTGCTGCAGCTGCACCAGGTTGGCCAGGTACTGGGGGTTGCGCGTCTGGTTCTCGGGAATGATCAGCAGGTTGCGCGCCTCGGGGCAGATCTTTTCAATCGCAGCCATCGCCGATTGCACGGCCAGCGGCACCATCTCTGGCGTCAGGTTGTTCCAACCGCCGGGGAACAGATTGGTATCAACCGGTGCGAGCTTGAAGCCGGCATTGCGGATATCCACCGACGAATAGAGCGGAGGCGTGTGCTCCATCCACTCCAGACGGAACCAGCGCTCGATCGCGGGCATGGCATCGAGCATGCGCTGTTCCAATTCGTTGATGGGCCCCGTTAGGGCTGTTATGAGATTCGGGACCATAAATGAATACTGTTTGAGGGCTCAAAAAAAACGAGCAAAAAACAATTGAGTACCAATTGTAGAGAGTTGAGGGCCAAAGTCACCAGAACTTTGCAGCCGCTCCACCTAGCAAGCACTCACCTTCGCCAGAAAGCCGGCGTCAACAGGGCCAGAAAGCTGAGGATCTCCAGCCGGCCCATCAGCATGCCCAAGGTGGTCACGCTCAGCTGGAAGCTGGTCAACCCGGCAAAATTGTTGCTGGGGCCCAGATCGCCCCAGCCTACACCGGCACAGTTCACGCTGGCAAGCACGGCGCCCAGCGCGTTCTGCAGATCCATGTCGGTGAACAGCAAGGCCATGGTCAGCACCGCAATGGTGGCGCAGTACACCAGCATGAAGGCCAGCACCGAGAAAATCACCCGCTCATCCACCGCCAGGCCGCCCACCGTCACCGGCTGCACTGCATTGGGGTGCACCAGGCGCCGCATTTCACGCCGGGTTTGCTTGAGCAGCAGCAGCATGCGGATCATCTTGATACCGCCGCCGGTCGAACCCGCACTGGTGGCCACCCCCGACAGCAGCAGCATGAAGACCGGCGCAAAAGGCGGCCACAGCCCGAAATCGACGGCTGCATAGCCGGTGGTGGTCGCAACCGATACGGTGTGGAAAACGCCCATGCGCAGCGATTCCAGCGGGCCATAGACCCCCTTGAACCACAGCAGTGCCGCCACCAGCAAGCCGCCACCCAGCAAGGTGCCGATAGTGGCGCGGAACTCAGGCTGCCGGTACAGCACCCAGACATTGCGCTTGCGGATGGCCACAAAATACAGCGCGAAGTTGCAGCTGGCCAGCAGCATGAAGACGGTGCAAATGCCCTCGATCAGCGGTGAATTGAAATAGGCAAAGCTGGCGTCATGGGGGGTGAGGCCGCCCAGACTCACCGTGGTGAACATGACCATCACCGCGTCCAGCGGCGTCATGCCGGCCAGCCAGTAGGCCAGCGCGCAGAGCACGGAAAACAGGCCGTACACACCCCACAGCCCCTTGGCGGTTTCGGCCATGCGCGGCGTGAGCTTGGTGTCTTTCACCGGGCCGGCGGCCTCGGCGCGGAAGAGCTGGCTGCCGCCCATGCCGATCATCGGCAGAATGGCCACGGCCAGAATCAGGATGCCCATGCCGCCCATCCACTGCAGAAAAGTGCGCCAGATGTTGAGCGACACCGGCAAGGTATCCACATGGTTGAGCACGGTGGAGCCGGTGGTTGTGAGGCCCGAGACCGCTTCAAAATAGGCATGCTGCCAGCTCAGCGCCCGGTCGATGCGCTCAAAGCCCAGGTAGAGCGGCAGCGCCGCAAACAACGGGAACACCATCCACACAAAGGCAACCAGCATGATGCCGTGGCGCGCCTGCAGCTCACGCTGCTCATGCCGAGCCATCCACCACAGCACCGTGCCGCAGGCCCAGGTGATGCCCATGGTCAGCGGGTAGACGCCAAATACGCCATCGTCCGCCCACAGCGAGGAGATCGCGGGCACGGCCATCGTGCCGCCAAACATCAGCAGCAAAATGCCCAATACGCGCAGCACGGGTCGAAGATCAGTCATCGGCCGGGCCTAGAAAAAGGTCACCCCGACACGGAACAGGGCCTCGACCTCATGCACCAGGCGCTTGTTCGGCAAGAAGAGAATGACATGGTCATTGCTCTGGATGATGGTGCCGCTGGTGGGCACGATCACCTCCACCTTCTCGTCATCGCGCTCGTCTTCATCACGCTCGGCCGCCTCGCTGCCATTGGTGTTGCGCGCATCGGGCTCGGGCAGGCCGCGCACAATCATGCCGATGTGCACATCGCGCGGCAGGCGCAGGCTGCCCACCCGCCGGCCCACGGCCCGCGAGGTCTTGGCATCGCCACGCGCCACAATCTCGATCGCCTCGGCCACGCCACGGCGCAGGCTGTGCACGGCCTGCACATCGCCCTGGCGCACATAGGCCAGCAGCTCGCCCAGGGTGGCCTGGGCGGGCGACAGCGCAATATCAATCTGCGTGCCATGCATCAGGTCGGCATAGGTGCGGCGGTTGATCAGCGCCAGCACCCGGGTCGCGCCCAGCTTCTTGGCCAGCAGGCAGGACATGATGTTGTCTTCGTCATCATCGGTGATGGCCACGAACAGGTCCACATCCTCGACGTTCTCGTTCTCCATCAAGGTCTCGTCGGTCGCATCGCCCTTGAGCACCAGCACATCGGACGGCAGGCGCGAAGCCAGGTAGACGCAGCGGTCCTCGCTTTTCTCGATGATCTTGACCTGGAAGCGCCGGGACTCCTTGGTCAGCGCGCGCGCCAGGCGCATGCCCACACGCCCGCCGCCGGCCACCATCACGCGGCGCACCACCTCGGCCTGTTCACCCACCTGGCGGTTGAAGGCTGCCAGCACATCGCCCAGCTGCTCCTTGTCCGACAGCACAAACACCTCGTCGCCCGGCTCGATGCGGGTGCTGCCCTCGGTCGGCACCAGGCGGTCGGCCTCGTGGTGAAAGCGGCGGTACACGCCGACCACACGCACCGTGCCATGGGGCAGGTTCTGGCGCACATCGGCCACGCTCAAGCCCACCACCGGCGCGCCGCCGCGCGCGCGCACTGACGCCAACGCCACATGGCCCTGGGCAAACTCGCGCACCTGCAGCGCCTCGGGGTAGGTCACCAGCTTGCCGATGTAGCCCATCAATGCTTCTTCGGGGCAGAAGGCATGCGTCACCCCAAAGCCGGTGTCGGACAGCAGCTCGGCATGGCTTTTGAGGGCCACCGAGCGCACGCGCACAATGCGGGTGGGGATGTTGAACAGCACCTGCGCGATCTTGCAGGCGGTCAGATTGGTTTCGTCCTGGGAGGTGCAGGCGATCAGCATGTCCGTGTCCGCCGCACCGGCCTCGGCCAGCACTTCAGGGCTGATGCCATTGCCCACAACGCCGCGCAGATCGAAGCGGGCTTCGAGATCGCGCAGGCGCACACCATCCGTGTCGACCACGGTGATGTCGTTTTTTTCGCTCAGCAAGCTTTCGGCGACACTCTCGCCGACGCGGCCTGCGCCGAGGATCAGAATTTTCATATCATGAGGCGCCAGCCGCTAGGGAGCGGCTTGGCATGGCCGCATCATAACGTGGGCGGGAGGCGGCCGGTCTGCAAAGATCGGCGCCCGGCCAGCCGCAGTGGCCGGCCGCTACCGGGCTCAGCCGCGCACTTCGCCTTCGCCCAGAACGATGTATTTCAACGAAGTCAGGCCCTCGATGCCCACAGGGCCCCGGGCATGGAACTTGTCGGTGCTGATGCCGATTTCCGCGCCCAGCCCGTATTCAAAGCCATCGGCAAAGCGCGTGCTGGCATTGACCATGACGCTGGCCGAATCCACCTCGCGCAAAAACCGCTGCGCATGCATGTGGTCGCGCGTGATGATGGCATCGGTATGGTGGCTGGAGTAATGGTTGATATGGGCAATCGCCTCTTCCACACCGGCCACCACCTTGATGCTGATGACGGCAGCCAGGTACTCTTCGGACCAGTCCTGCTCCGTCGCCGCCTGCAGGCGCGCGCCGGGCACGGCCTGCAGCAAGGCCAGGGCCTCGGCATCGGCCCGCATCTCCACACCCTTGGCTGCAAACACGGCGCCAATGCGGGGCAGAAAATCTGCCGCCACCGCGCGTGCCACCAGCAGGCTCTCCGTCGCATTGCAGGGGCTGTACTTCTGGGTCTTGGCGTTTTCGGTCACCTTGACGGCCATGTCTAGGTCGCATGGCGCATCTATATAGGTATGGCAGTTGCCGTCCAGGTGCTTGATCACCGGCACCTTGGCATCGCGGCTGATGCGCTCGATCAGGCCCTTACCACCGCGTGGAATGATCACATCGACATATTCGGGCATCGCAATCAGCTGGCCTACGGCCTCGCGGTCGGTGGTCTGCACCAGCTGCACACCGGTGGCGGGCAAACCGGCCTCCAGCAGCGCCTGCTCCACCAAACGCGCCAGCGCCTTGTTGGAATCGATGGCCTCGGAGCCGCCGCGCAAGATGCAGGCATTGCCGCTCTTGATCGACAGGCTGGCCGCCTCGATGGTCACATTGGGACGGCTTTCATAGATCATGCCGAAAACACCCAAAGGCACGCGCATCTGGCCCACGCGGATGCCGCTGGGCATCTGCTTCATGCCACTCACCTCGCCCACCACATCGGCCATGGCCGCCAGCTGCTCGCAGCCTTGGGCGCAGGTCTCCAGCACCTTGGGCGTCAGGCGCAGGCGATCGACCATCGGTTCCGACAGGCCATTGGCCTGCGCACGCGCCAGATCCTTGGCGTTGTCGGCCTGCAAGGCCTCGGTCTGGCTGCGCAGCAAACGCGCCAGTGCCAGCAAGGCCTTGTTTTTGATGGCAGAAGGTGCTTTGGCCATCTGGGCAGAGGCTTGCTTGGCCTGCAGCCCCAGGGCCTGCATGGTTTCCGAAATGTTCAGGGCATTCATGGGGGCTATTGTCGGGCATTTGCGCCTGGGCAAAGGAGCAGCCACCAATGGCCCCAGGCAAATCCCAGGCACTAGGGGACCCTCTGCAAAACCCGCTGCCGTGGTCTGAACGCGGTCTCGGGCGATCCGCTGCGTTGTCTTCCTGGTTCGCGTCCATCCCGCTTGGCGAGGGTTTTGCAGAGCATCCCTAGCGGCGCAAAGAGCTCTACACTGCTGCCATATCGAGCCACCAGGAGACCACGATGCAAACCGCTGCGCTGCGCCAGTTGGGCGCCTTACAAGATGGGCTGGACCATTTCGAAGCCGGCCACATGGATGCAGCGGCCCTGAGCCAGCAGGCACGCAGCTACACCGATTTGCTCGGCGCGCTGCCGCCTCAGTTCCAGGAGGTATTGCTGCAGCTGCTGGACCGTCTGGAATCCAGCGCGCTGTTTGATGAGGAGAGCTGCTCGTTCAGCCGCAAAGACCTGGTGGACAGCCTGCGCCTGTGGCTAAAAAAGGCAGATGCCAGGCTGAGCGCCACTGCCTGAGCGGGCAGCGGCGCAGTCATCCACCAGCCACCAGGTCTTCGACCATCAGGCCGTCAGACGGTCCAGCGCTTCGCGGTACTTGGCCGCTGTCTTGTCAATCACTTCTTGCGGCAGGCGCGGTGCCGGTGCCGTCTTGTCCCAAGGCTTGCCGTTGACCTTGGCCTGCTCCAGCCAGTCACGCACAAACTGCTTGTCATAGCTGGGCGGGTTGGCACCGGTTGCCAGCGCGTCGGCATAACCTTCCACCGGCCAGTAGCGCGAGCTGTCAGGCGTCAGCACCTCATCCATCAGCACCAGCTTGCCGTCTTCGTCCAGGCCGAACTCAAACTTGGTGTCGGCAATGATCATGCCCTTGGTCAGTGCAATCTCGGCGGCCTTCTTGTAGATGGCGATGCTGATATCGCGGATCTGGGCGGCCAGCTCGGGGCCCACCATCTCAACGGTGCGCTCAAAAGTGATGTTTTCATCGTGCTCGCCGGCTTCGGCCTTGGCTGCAGGCGTGTAGATGGGCTCGGCCAGCTTGGCGGAGTTGATCAGGCCAGCGGGCAGAGGCACGCCGCAGACGGCTTGCGATTCCTGGTATTCCTTCCAGCCGCTGCCAGCCAGGTAGCCACGCACCACGGCCTCGATCGGCACAGGCTTGAGGCGCTTGACCAGCATGGAGCGCAGTTGCACCTGGGGAACTTCATCAGGCTGCACGGCTGACTCCGGTGCTTCACCGGTCAGATGGTTGGGGCAGATATCACCCAGCTTGTCGAACCAGTACAGGGCCATCTGCGTCAGCAAGGCACCCTTGCCGGGGATGGGCTCGCCCATGATGACATCAAAGGCCGACAGACGGTCCGAGGCCACCATCAGGATGCGGTCAGTGCCGACGGCGTAGTTGTCGCGCACCTTGCCGCGGGCCAGCAGGGGCAAGGAATGGAGCTTGGAGGTGTGCAATGCAGAAGGTACGGACTGGGTCATGGTGATGCAGAACTATGGACAGGCACCCTGCGTAAAGACAGTAGGCACGGACAGCCGCGCAACCTCGGCAAGGCAAGCGCTCGATTGTAGTCGTCCACCCCCAAGGGCCCGCCTGCGCGCCCGGGATGCCTTGGATTGCAGTGCAGTATTGGCCGCTGAACCTCCCCGAACACGTAGGCCCTTACGTGCGGACGCAGAGAATCACCACTGCTTGCCAGCCGTTGCAATTGGGCCGAAAGCGCCCGAGCACGGCGCCTCCCCCCTCCGTTTTTTGCAGCACAGCAGGGGCCATTTGTAACCAAGACCGCCCCCATCCAGACCCATAAAAGCCCAGAAACCTAGTACACCGGGTTGTCATAGACTTGCAATTTTGCAGGTCCGGGCGCATCATGGTTTACACGCATGCATGTGTTTCCCCCTCGGGGTGGCCTGGGTTCCAACAGACCCGGTCACTTTTCTTGGTTTGCAGAAGGAGACTTGTTCATGAACCTGACGATCAGCGGTCACCACTTGTCGGTGACTCCGGCGCTGCGCGAATATGTAACATCCAAGCTGATGCGCATAACGCGACACTTTGACCAGGTGGTGGATGCCAAAGTTTTACTTTCGGTGGAAAAGCAGAAGGAAAAGGAGAAACGGCAGCGTGTGGTGTGCAACCTGCGGGTGAAGGGTGACGAACTCTGTGTTCAGTGCTCTCACCACGATTTGTACGCCGCGGTAGATGCTTTGGTGGACAGGCTGGACCGTATGGTTGCCCGTCACAAGCAACGTGTTCAATCTCACTACAGCGATGCGTTGCGGCAAGCAATGGCGTAAACCCTTTGCTTTTTGCAGAGGAAAAAGATTCTATTTGCGTACTGACCGATAATACGTGCAGCAACACCTGCATTCAGGTGTTGCTGCGTTCGTTTGATCATGCTCTCAGTAGCTAGCCACATTGCCGCACTTCACTATGAACTGTCTTGCCTCTATCTTGCCTCCAGCTCAAGTGCTAGTGAGTGTGGATGTTTCCAGTAAAAAACGAGCATTTGAAGAAGCCGGCCTGCTGTTCGAGAGTCTGCACGGCCTCTCGCGCGCCCTGGTGACGGACAGCCTTTTTGCACGTGAGCGGCTGGGCTCTACCGGTCTGGGGCATGGCGTGGCCATTCCGCATGGGCGCATCAAGGGCCTCAAGTCTCCTATGGCTGCGGTGTTCCAGCTCGAGCGCGCCATTGGCTTTGACGCACCCGATGAGCAACCGGTCAACCTGCTGATCTTTCTGCTGGTGCCCGAAGCCGCTACCCAGCAGCACCTGGAAATCCTCGGTGAGATTGCCGAGTTGCTGTCCAATGCCAGCCTGCGCGAGCAGATGAAGGCCAGCACCAATGCCGAGCAGCTGCACCAGATGATCGACACCTGGCAATCGTCGGCCAACAGTACCTCCACCGCCCACGCCTGAACGCCGCGCGCCTGCGCTGGCACCCGCTTCTACACTGAACCCTGTTTTTCCTGCTAGTCTTCCACACTGGCGGGCGGCTTTGCTGCGCGCGCTCTGGCTTTGAAAGGACTGCACCGTGAAACCCAATGTCGTAAGCGCAGATGTGTTGTTCGAGGAGTTCCGTGCCTCGCTGCGCTGGGAATGGCTGGCGGGCCTGGGCGCTTCCGAGCGGCGCTTTGACGAAGTGGCGGTGCGCAGCGCCCGCTCCAGCGCCGACCTGGTGGGCTACCTCAACTACATCCACCCCTACCGCGCGCAGGTGCTGGGCGAGCGCGAAATCGCCTACCTCACCAACTCCACCACCGAAGACTGCCGCCGCCGCATTGCGCGCATCGTGACCCTGGAGCCGCCGGTGCTGGTGCTGGCCGATGGCCAGGGCGCGCCCGATGAGCTGCTGTCCATGTGTGAGCGTGCGCATATTCCGATGTTCTCCACCAAGGAGTCGGCCGCCTTTGTCATCGATGTGCTGCGCGCCTTCCTGTCCAAGCATTTCGCCGACCGCACCACCATGCATGGTGTTTTCATGGACATCCTGGGCATGGGTGTGCTGATCACCGGTGAATCCGGCCTGGGCAAGAGCGAGCTGGGCCTGGAATTGATCACCCGTGGCAATGGCCTGGTGGCCGACGATGCGGTGGACCTGTACCGCATCAACCAGACCACGATCGAAGGCAAGTGCCCCGACCTGCTGCAAAACCTGCTGGAAGTGCGCGGCATCGGCCTGCTCGACATCCGCGCCATCTTTGGCGAGACGGCCGTGCGCCGCAAGATGCGGCTCAAGCTGATCGTGCACCTGGTGCGCAAGGAAACCATGGAGCGCGACTACGACCGCCTGCCCGCCGCACCACTGACCCAGGATGTGCTGGGCATTCCAGTGATGAAGGTGGTGATCCAGGTGGTGGCCGGCCGCAATATCGCGGTGCTGGTGGAAGCTGCGGTGCGCAACACCATCTTGCAACTGCGCGGCATCGACACCTACCAGGAGTTTGTGGACCGGCACCGCAAGGCCATGGCCAGCGGGCGCGAGTTTTAAAACGCCCCAGATACACTCGCAGCGTCAGACCAGCCGCAGGTCCTTGACCGTGCCCTGCGGAAACACCTGCTGCAGCTGCGCTGGCGACAGGCCATACATGCGCGCAAACAGGCCGCCCAGCACACTGCGGTACTCGTTGAGCACCGGGTAGTCGCGGTTCTGGAACAGCTTGGCCTCGCTGACGTCCATCTGCTCGCCCACAATCCGGCCACCGGCCTGCGCCGACAGGCCACCGCCCAAGATCCAGTACGCCGTGCCATGGCCATGGTCGGTGCCCTTGTTGCCGTTTTCACGGAAGGTGCGGCCGAACTCGCTGATCACCGCCACGACGGTGTGGCGCCAGGGCTCGGGCCCCATCTCCTGCGCAAAGGCGGCCAGGCCGCGGCCCAGGTCGTCCAGCCGGTTGGCCAGGTTGCCGCTGGCGTTGCCCTGGTTCACATGCGTGTCCCAGCCGCCCACATCGACAAAACCCAGGTCAAACTGGTCGCGCATCAACGTGGCCATGCGCTGCGCCACCAGGCTGAAGCCCTTGGCGCTGATGGCATCGCGCCCGGCCTTGTCCATCTCTTCCTGCATGCCGCGCAGCACGGCCTCACGCACCGCAAAACCCTCGTTCACGGCAGGCGCCAGCGCGGTGCCGGCATACATGGCGGCAATGGCGCGGCTGCGGTTGGCATCCACACCGCCCTTGCCCACATTGGCCAGCGCCGTGTTGGCAATGCGGGCCGGCCCGCGCATGCACAGCGGCAGCTGCGCGGTAAACGCCATCGGTGCCAGATCGCTGCGGCCCTGCAAGGTTTGGGCCAGGCGGTTCATGAAGCCGCTGCGAGAACTCTGGTGCGCATCCAGTGGCTGGCCCAGCTCGATCGAATCCTGGGTTTCAAAATGGCTGCGCGAGAGGTCATCGCTGCCGGCAAAGGGCACAAAGCAGGCCTGCCTGCTTTGCCACAGCGGCAGCACGCTGCCCTCCATCGCCGGGTGCAGGCCCCAGCGCGCATCCAGCGGCAGCGCCCCATTGGCCTCGCCCGGACGCGGGATGGCGATCGTAGGGCGTGCCTCGTAGTAGAAATCGCTGTGCGTGGGCACCAGCAGGCTGTTGCTGTCATAGGCGCCGCGCAGGAACACCAGCAAAAAGCGCGGTGTATCGCTGCGGGGCGCGGCGGCGCGGGCGCGCGCCAGGCTGAAGGCCAGCGGCAGGCTGGCGGCGGCAGAGAGAAAGTGGCGTCTTTGCATGGTGGACCTCGGTCAGCGAACCATCATTTCGGGGGCGGAGAGAAAGTAGGTGTTCCAGTCGGGCACATTGCGCGCCTTGGCCAGCGCTTCGCGGGATGCCGCGCTCCACTGGGCCACGCGGGCCTGGGCCGTGGCACGCTGCACCAGGTCAGGGTACGGCGGCTGCTCCAGCGCGGCCTGCGGTTCGGCGCGGAACAGCACGGCACTGCGGGTCGCGATCTGGCGCGCCACATCAAAGCGCGCCGCCATCTGGCCCGAGCTGGCCCAGTCCGACTGCGAGGCGGGGTAGCCATCAGGCGTTTCATGGCCGTAGATGGGCTGGCCCAGGCGGTTGATCCAGCCGATCACCGGCCGCACATCGCTGGCGACGCGCTCGTCATAGCCCAGGCGCACGGCGCCCAGCACATAGTGCATGGGATCCTTGAAGCGCTGGCCTTGCTGGGCCAGCGCCTCGGGCGCCGTCAGCAGGCTGCGCAAGGTAGCGGCAATATCGCCATGGCTGCGCGAGAAAGCCGCTGCCGTGCGCTGCACCAGGGCGGGTGGCGGGTTGTCGCTGATAAAGAACACCGCCAGCTTGCGCGCAATGAACTGCGCCGTCGCGGGCGAGGCCACGATGCGGTCGAGCGCCTCGTCCACCGCCGCCATGCCCTTGGCCCGCAGTGGCTGCCCCAGCAAGACCTGGGGCGCATAGTCGTGCCGCTTGGGGTTGAACTCGAAAAAGCCTTCGCGCCGGTAATCGGCCTGCAGCGCAGGTGGCAGGCGGGGCGGCGGCGCATCGGCATCACGGGTGCTGAAGCCCACGCCCGTCAGCACATGGGCCATGGCCTGCACATCGGCCTGGGTGTAGCCGCTGCCCACACCCATGGTATGCAGCTCCAGCAGCTCACGGGCGTAGTTCTCGTTGATGTGGCCCTGGGCGTTGCTGGCGTTGTCCAGGTACAGCAGCATGGCCGGGTGGCGCATGCTGGCCTCCAGCAGGCTGCGGAAGTTGCCCAGGGCATGCGGGCGAATCGCCCGCTCCTCATAATCGCCAATCCAGAGCCGGGTTTCAGCCTTGCGCGTGCTGACATTGAAGTGGTTCATCCAGAACCAGGTCATCTGCTCCTGCAACTGGGCGGGTGAGTACAGCGCACGCAGCACCTGGCGCTGCTGGGCCTGGGCGGCGAGCTGGTTCAGGTGGCTCTGCACCTCCAGACGCAGGCGCGCGCCCTCGCCTTCTCCCTGGCCTTGCTCGGTCGCCGTGCGGGCGGCCTGGCGCTGCGCAGCAATGTCGCGCTGCAGCTCCAGCATGCTGCGCTGGCTGATTTCCAAGGCCGCAATCTGCTGCTGGACCTGCTCCGGCAAACGCGGCGGCTGCTGGGGGGCGAGCTGCTGGTCCAGCCAGCGCTGCAGGCCCAGGCGCTGCAGCTGCCGGTCGGCGCTGTCGCTGGCGCCCCAGCTGACACGGTCCAGCCACTGCTGGCGCTGGGCGGCGCTCAACGGCGTATCGGGCAGCGTCGCCGGTGTGCTGGCCGCATCCGGTGGTACGTGGGAAGCGCAAGCGCTGAGCCACAAGGTGCCTGCCAAGGCGGCGGCGCTGAGGGTGAGCAGTCGGTAGGAGCGCATGGGATCTGGAAACCTGGTGCAGAGGGCTCCATGCTGCGCCTGCACCGTCGCGCTGCTGTAAAGCTATGTGTGCAAAACGTAAAAAGCGAAGCGTTTGAAGCGCTTCGCTTTTCAGGGGTTGGCGGGCAACGCTGGGATGGCGTGCTTACTTGGCCTTGACCGCACACTCCGCGCACTGGCCGTACAGGGCCATCGAGTGGTCATGCACGATCCAGCCCTTGCTCTTGGCAATCGACTGCTGGCGCTTCTCGATCTCGGGGTCATAGAACTCCTCGACCTTGCCGCAGCTGGTGCAGACAAAATGGTCGTGGTGCTGGCCTTCGTTGAACTCGTAAACTGCCTTGCCGCTCTCGAAATTGCTGCGGATCAGGATGCCGGCCTGCTCGAACTGGGTCAGCACGCGGTAGACCGTGGCCAGACCGATGTCGGAGCGCTCTTCCAGCAGCACGCGGAACACATCTTCCGCCGTCATGTGGCGCTGAGCACCGTTCTGGAAGATATCCAGAATCTTCAGCCGAGGCAGCGTTGCCTTGAGGCCAGTGCTTTTGAGTTCTTCAATATTTTTCATAACAAGGTCTTTCAAGTGGGCCCGATTGGTATACGGACTTCTGGAGAAGGCCTGGAGACCAGCCGCTACAATGGCCGATCATATCGCTATGTCTAAAACCATGCCTGAATTTGTTCGTTCCGGTGTCCGCATGGCGGCGCTGTTGGTCCTGGGCGCCAGTGTGGCCGCTTGTGGCTCCTTCAATGAAGCCAGCCGTAAGTTCGCCAGCGCCATCACCCCCTACAAGGTGGAGGTGGTGCAAGGTAATGTGATCACCAAGGAGCAGGTCGACGCCCTGCAAAAAGGCATGAGCCGCCAGCAGGTCAAGGATCTGCTGGGCACCCCGCTGCTGGCCAGCGTGTTCCATGCCAACCGCTGGGATTACGTGTTCACCATCAAGCGCAAGGGCGTGCCGGAGCAGGAACGCCGCTTTACCGTGTACTTCGACGACACCGGTCTGGAGCGCTTTGAAGGCGATGAAATGCCCAGCGAGCAGGAGTTCGTAGCCTCGGTCACGACCTCGATCAAGAACCCCAAGGTACCCCGCTTGGAGGCGACGCCTGAGGAGCTGGCCAAGTACAAGGCGGAGCAGCCTGCCCCCGCCCCGAGCGCCGACATTAGCAGCAGCGACACCAGCACCGCCGCGCCGCCTGCCAACTACCCGCCGCTGGAATCCCCCCAGCGCTGATGCCATGGCGCTGGCAACCACCCGCCTAGTTGCGCCAGCGGGGAGCCAGCGCCGTCTTTGGGCCGTGTCCGGCGCTTGCTGAGATGCCGCCCGTTTGAGCCCCAGGAACCCCGATCCATGACCGCCCCCCTCTCCCCCGACAACAGCCCCCGTATTGCCGTCGCCATTGCAGGCGCCAGCGGCCGCATGGGCCGCATGCTGATCGAAGCCGTGCTGACCAGCCCCGACCTGCAGTTGAGCGGTGCGCTCGACGCGCCGGGCAACCCCAGCCTGGGCACCGATGCCGGCGCTTTTCTAGGCCGCAATACCGGCGTGCAGATCACGGCCGACCTGGCCCAGGGCCTGCAGGGCGCCGATGTGCTGATCGATTTCACCCGACCCGAAGGCACCCTGGCGCACTTGGCACTGGCGGCTGAACGTGGCGTAGGCGTGGTCATCGGCACCACCGGCTTCAGCGACGCGCAAAAGGTGCAGATCCGCCAGTTCGCGGACAAAACCGCCGTCCTGCTCTCGCCCAATATGAGCGTGGGCGTGAATGTGACCTTCAAGCTGCTGGAGATGGCGGCCAAGGCATTGCAGGAAGGCGGCTACGACATCGAAATCGTCGAAGCACACCACAAGCACAAGGTCGATGCTCCGTCGGGCACGGCGTTGAAAATGGGCGAGGTGATTGCTGAAGCCCAGGGCACGCAACTGGCCGACCGCGCCGTCTACGAGCGTTTTGGCCACACCGGCGCACGCGTGGCCAACAGCATCGGCTTTGCCAGCATGCGCGGCGGCGATATCGTCGGCGACCATACCGTGCTGTTTGCCGGCGATGGCGAGCGCATCGAGATCTCCCACAAGTCCAGCAGCCGCGCCGGTTACGCCAATGGCAGCCTGCGTGCAGCGCGCTACCTGGCGCGCCAGAAGGCCGGCCTGTTCGACATGTACGACGTGCTCGGCCTGAAATAAGCCCGGCCCGTCACCCCCACCCAGCTTCTTAGAAGGACGGCCAACCATGACGATCTGGCAATGGCTCTCGCAAGCAGATGGCGTCGCCCGGGCCACGGCTCTGGTCTTGTTGCTCATGTCTGTCGCCAGCTGGGTGCTGATTCTCTACAAGGCCTGGTGGCTGGGCCGCGCCCATGGCTCCACCTTGCGTGCCACCGATGCCTTCTGGCAGGCCAGCAGCTGGGAGCAGGCACGCCTGGATCTGCCCAAGATTGACCGCGCCGCCTTGCTGACCCCGGTGGCCGATGCGATTGCGCATATTGTCGCGGCCGAGCCCGCCGCCCACCACAGCCTGGCCGTGGCCAGCGGTGCCCAGGTGCAAACCACCCGCGTGCTGCGCGAGGCGCTGCATGGCGCCAGCCACCGGCTGCAATGGGGGCAGACGGTGCTGGCCTCGATAGGGGCCACCGCTCCCTTTGTCGGTTTACTGGGCACGGTCTGGGGCATCCACCAGGCGCTGGCGGCACTGGCCGGTGCGGACCATGTCAGCCTGGAGCAGCTGGCTGGCCCCGTGGGCGAGGCGCTGGTGATGACCGCAGCTGGCCTGGCCGTTGCCTTGCCGGCCGTGCTGGCCTACAACCTGCTGGGCCGCAAGCTCGCACAGATCGAGGAGCTGCTCGAAGGCTTTGCCCACGACATGCAAACCTGGGCCTTGCAGCAAGCCACCCAGGCGCCGCAGGCCTACGCCGGCATGCAGGCCCACCATGCGGTCGATGCCATTGCCGTGGTCGGCAGCCGCTGAGCCGCCGCCAAACCCGCCCCTTGCACCATGGCATTCGGTCGCTTCAACAAAACCCCGGCCAGCGCGCCGATCAGCGCCATCAACGTGACGCCGCTGGTGGATGTGATGCTGGTGCTGCTGGTCATCTTCATCATGGCCGCGCCCTTGCTGGCCGCCTCCATTCGCCTGGACCTGCCCCAGGCCGCCAGTGCCACCCGGGCCAATCCGCCCGCCGCGATTGCGGTGCAGATCAACGCCCAGGGCGAGCTGTTTGCCGACGGCAAGGCTACTGATATGGAGGCCCTCAAGGCCCTGCTCAGGCAGCAGGCAGAGCGCAATCCGCAGACCGAGGTGCAGCTGTCCATCGACCAGAGCCTGCCCTATGCCCGCGCCGTCGAGCTGATGGATGCGGCGCAGACTGCCGGGCTCAGCCGCATGGGCTTTGTGGCCCAACCGCAGGCGCCAGCAGCGCGCTGACCCCTACCCACTCCCGCCCCGGTCGCGTTTGGCAGGGCCGGACAGTATCGTTTGATGCTACCTGACCGGGCGCATAGCCAGGTCCGTACCCGTTTGGTTATATTGCTGGCTGTGCCGTCCACATCGGGCGGTGGCAACCGGGCCCTTGCTGCAGCAGCGTGCAAAGTGGCCCAGCAACGAGGAACAACGGATGGACTCCACCCTGTACCAGGTCAATGCCCAGTCGGCGCCCGGCGACCCGCGCATGGCGCCGCTGTATGCATTGGCCGTCTCGGCCGGCGCGCCCGCCGATCTGGCCCGCAAGATCCGCGCCGGCTTGCTGCTGGTCGCCGCATTGCTGGTCGCCAGCGGGCTGATCTTCTGGGTGGCGGCCAACTGGCAGGCCCAGTCGCATTGGTTCAAGCTGGGGCTGATCGAAGGCACGCTGGCGCTGTCGGTGCTGGCCGCCTGCCTGTGGCCGCGCCTGCGGCTGGCCGCCCTCTTCTGCGCCACCCTGGTACTGGGCGGCCTGCTGGCCTATGTGGGCCAGACCTACCAGACCGGTGCCGATGCCTGGCAGCTGTTTGCCGCCTGGGCCGCGCTGGCGCTGATATGGGTGGCACTGGCTGGCAGTGATCTGCTCTGGTCCGTCTGGGTGCTGATCGCCGCCGCCGCCATCGTCTTTTGGACCGGCAAGCTCGACCTCTGGCAGGTGCTGGTCGCCGACCGCGACAGCTTTGCGCAGCTGATGCTGCGCCTGGGGCTCTGGCTGGCGCTAGCGCTGGTACCGCTGCTGGTGTACTGCGTGCCGGCTTTGCGGGTGCGTGGCGGCATGGGGTGGTGGTCGCAACGCCTGGCGCTGGGCGGCGCACTGGCGGCCTGGTCGGCGATTGCCACCGTGCAGCTGTTTGACGACGTCACGCGCCAGACCGTGGCGGCCTTTGCACTCAGTGCTGCCTTGGTGGCTGGCAGCCTGCTGGTGTCGCTGTTCAGCCGTTTTCGCGACTTCATCTGCACCTGCCTGGCCACCGTGGCCGCCAATGTGCTGGTGCTGTCGCTCATCGCCCGCTGGATATTCGAATGGCATGAGACCGAAGCCCTGCTTGCCTTTGCCGTCATCGTGATGGTCTGCTTGGGCATCTCGGTCAAGGCCTTGATCACCGCGCAGCACTACCTGCACGCCCAGCAACGCGACCACCAGGAGGTGCTGTGATGGCTGCCATCCGTCCTTTGTCCTTTCTGCGTACCCAACCCAGCTGGTGGGCCCAGGCCCGCCAGCAAGGCCTGGTGCAAGGCGATGCGCCGGCCCCGGATCTGGAGGAGCCGCCCGTTCTGGTGCTGGCACTGGCCATGCTGGGCGCACTGGCCAGCCTGGTGCCGCTGGCAGTGTTTTTGGCATTTGCGCTGGGCGAGCGCTTTGTGTTCGGCACCGGCGGCGTCGTGCTGGGCCTGGTGCTGCTGGCCGCAGCCGGTGGCTTGATGCACCAGTCGCGCCAGGCCTTTGTCAACTGCGTGGCGCTCGTGCTCTGGTGCGCGGGCGGGCTGCTGGTACTGGTCAACCTGGGCGATGTCGCCGACTCGCGCCTGGGCATGCTGCTGATCGGCACGCTGTCAGCGCTGGTGCTGATGCTCGGCGCCGCGCTGGCGCAGATGCGCTGGATCCAGTCGCTGATGGGCCTGGGCTGGGGCATGGCAGTGGTCGTCAGCCTGATGGCGCTGCAGTCCTGGCTGCCAGCAATGCTGCCGCTGCAGCTCGATGCACTGCTGCCCGCCCTGCTCTGGTGCCTGTGGCTACGTGCCGAGCCTGCCCGCCTGGCCCAAGCGGCGCAGCGCTGGTCCCAGCCACGCTGGGCGGCCTTTGCCGATGCGGCTATCGTCGGCGTGCTGATCAGCAATTTCGCGTCCGACTACGTGGCCCGCGCCATCTTCTGGGAGCAGAGTGGCAACTTTGTCCCCTGGGCTTACCCAGCCGGGCGCGCACTGGCCGTCGTCGTGGTGGCGCTGTCGACCTGGATGCTGGCCCGCCAATGGCGAGCCCGGGGCACCACCAACCGCCAGGGCGAGCAAAGCCTGCTGCTGGCCGGTGCCATGCTGGCGCTGGCCGCCTGGTTCAGCACCGGTCTGGCCGTCGTTGGACTGGTAGCAGCGGGGGCCTTGCTGGCGGCGCGCTGGCGCATTGCGGTGCTTTGTGCGCTGCTGGCACTGGTCGCGCTGGCCCAGTTCTACTACCACCTGGGCTGGTCGCTGGCTGCCAAAGGCCTGGGCCTGGCGCTGGCCGGCCTGCTGCTGCTGGTCTGCCTATGGGTGCTGCGCCGCGCGGCCGATGCTGACACGGCGGCAGCAGGCGCACAACCCGCAGCGCCGCAGCGCCGTCTGCAATGGGTCGGGCTGGTGGTGGGCGCCGTGCTGGCGCTGGGCATCGTGAACTGGGATGTGCGCGGCAAGGAGCAGGTCATTGCCCATGGCCAGCGCATTCTGGTGCCGCTGGTCCCGGTGGACCCCCGCTCCTTGATGCAGGGCGACTATATGGCGCTGAACTTTGCACTGCCCTTTGAGATGCGTGAAAAGCTCCAAGACATTGTCGGCCCTAGTCAGCTGGTGCGCGCCAGCATCGACGACCGGGGCATTGCTACCATCCAGGGCCTGCTGACCGCTAGCGACCCCTTGCAAAAAGGCGAACTCGCCCTGCCGCTCAAACGCCTCAAGGGCCAGTGGGTGCTGGTGACCGATGCCTATTTCTTCCCCGAAGGCCAGGGCCGGCATTTTGAGCAGACCCGTTATGGCGACTTCCGGGTGCTGCCCGATGGCCGCGCGCTGCTGGTGGGCCTGGCTGACGCCGATGGCCAGCCGGTGCTGCCGCTGCCCGGCCGCTCGATCTGGGAAAGCCCATTGGGCATCCACAGCCCGGAAGCGACCAGCGCAGCCAGCGAAGCGCCGGTGCCAGAGCCCGACGAGCCGGTGGCCGTGGCGCCGGAGCCGCTGCCCGCAGCGGTAGCGAACGTGCCGTCTCCGGCGCCAGCACCGGCCCAGGGCACACGCCGCTAGGCAACTGGCAGGCTCAGCGCTGCAAGGCCTGCACCTCGTGCTGGCGCAGCGCCACCTGCATGTCATTGCCCGAGGGCACCTGGAACACGCGCAGGCCGAACTCCGGCAGGATGGCGATCAGGTGGTCAAAAATATCGCCCTGAATAGCCTCGTACTCCAGCCAGGCGGTGGTGTCGGTAAAGGCGTAGATCTCCAGCGGTGAGCCCTGGTTGGTCGGCTCCATCGCGCGGGCCATCAAGGTCATGTCCTTGCGCAGCTTGGGGTGGGCCTGCAGGTAGGCATTGCAGTAGGCGCGGTAGGTGCCGATATTGGTGAGCTGGCGCAGGTTGACGATCTCGTCGGCCATGTCCGGGGCCTTGGCGGAAAAATCCTGGTTGTACGCGGTGATCTCGGCGACCTTGCTTTCCAGGTAAGGGCGCAGCAGCGCGATATGGCTCAGCTCGGCGATTTCGGCGCGGGTCAGAAAGCGCACCGAGGTGGTGTCAATGCACAGGGGCCGCTTGATGCGGCGGCCGCCCGATTCCGACATGCCGCGCCAGTTCTTGAAGCTGTCGCTCATCAAGCGCCAGGTGGGGATGGTGGTGATGGTGTTGTCCCAGTTGCGCACCTTGACGGTGTTGAGCGCCATGTCCACCACGGCGCCATCGGCGCCGACCTGGTTCATCTCCAGCCAGTCGCCCACGCGCAGGATGTCATTGCTGGACAGCTGCACGCCGGCGGTGAACGACAGGATCGTGTCCTTGAACACCAGCATCAGCACCGCCGACATGGCACCCAGGCCGCTGAGCAGAATCAGCGGCGAGCGGTCGATCAACGTGGCCACCATCACGATGCCCGCAACCACCATCACCAGCATCTTGCCCAACTGCACATAGCTTTTGACCGAACGTGTGCTTTGTTCGGCCTCCAGCTGGCTCTCATTGGCCTCCTGGATGCTGTCCATGATGGCGCAGAGCAGGCGCGCCACCTGCAGCGCCGTCACGGCAATGGCCACATTGCGGATCACCGTGCTGGCAATGACCGGCAGGTGCGGCACGGCGGCAATCCCCGTCTGAACCACCAGCGACGGCACGATCTGCGCCACGCGCACGAGGATGCGGTTGTCGAGCAAGGTACGCAGCCAGGCCGCGCCCAGGCTGGAGCGAAAGCGCGGCACGATCTGCAGCAGCGCCAGGCGCACCACCAGGCGCAGCGCATAGGCCAGCAACACCAAGGCCGCCAAGCCGGCGGCCGTTTGCATCCAGGGTTCGAATTGGTCCAGGGTTTCCCAGGTCACGAGGCAAGGTCCTTTCAAAGAGGGGGAGGATAAATCGGGTGGAAATGGGGGATGCAGCCGGCACGGCCAACGGCGTGCCGCCATCACATAATTGGCTATCAATAAGACGATAGCCATTTATTTTTACATGCACTGGATAACCGCACCCCAGCGTGCGGCACTCGCCATCCACGGGCTATGGCGATGGGCCTACAATCTTTGCCCAATTGACCTCGCCCCGGAAAGCCCGTGGGCGGCCGCTTTTTCCTGACCAGTTCCATGCAAGAAAAATACAACCACTCCGACGTAGAAGCCGCCGCGCAAAGCCAGTGGCAAGCCCAAGATGCCTACCGCGTGTCCGAGGACGCGGGCAAGAAAAAGTTCTACGCCTGCTCGATGCTGCCTTACCCCAGCGGCAAGCTGCACATGGGCCATGTGCGCAACTACACGATCAACGACATGCTGACGCGCCAGCTGCGCATGCAGGGCTACAACGTGCTGATGCCCATGGGCTGGGATGCCTTTGGTCTGCCAGCTGAGAACGCCGCGATCAAGAACAGCGTGCCACCTGCGCAGTGGACCTACGACAACATCGCCTACATGAAAAAGCAGATGCAGGCGATGGGTCTGGCGATCGACTGGAGCCGCGAGGTCGCCACCTGCGACCCCGACTACTACAAGTGGAACCAGTGGCTGTTCCTCAAGATGCTGGAAAAGGGCATCGCCTACCGCAAGACCCAGACCGTGAACTGGGACCCGGTGGACCAGACCGTGCTGGCCAACGAACAGGTGATCGACGGCCGCGGCTGGCGCACTGGCGCACTGGTGGAAAAGCGCGAGATCCCGGGCTACTACCTGGCCATCACCCAGTACGCGCAAGAGCTGCTGGACCATGTGCAGATGGGCAACGACAAGGCAACCTTGACCGGCTGGCCCGACAAGGTGCGCCTGATGCAGGAAAACTGGATCGGCAAGAGCGCCGGCGTGCGCTTTGCGTTCACGCATGGCGTGAAGAGCGCCGACGGCAGCCTGATCGGCGATGGCAAGATGTATGTGTTCACGACCCGTGCCGACACCATCATGGGTGTGACCTTCTGCGCCGTGGCCCCTGAGCACCCGCTGGCCATGCATGCCGCTGCCACCAACCCCGAGCTGGCCGCCTTCATCGAAGAATGCAAGAAGGGCGGCACCACCGAGGCCGAACTCGCCGTCAAGGAAAAGGAAGGCAAGCCCACCGGCCTGTTCGTCACCCACCCTATCACCGGCGCGCAGGTCGAGGTCTGGATCGGCAACTATGTGCTGATGAGCTATGGCGACGGCGCTGTGATGGGCGTACCTGCCCACGACGAGCGCGACTTTGCATTTGCCAACAAATACGGCCTGCCAATCCGCCAGGTGGTCGCCGTGGAAGGCGAAGGCCCCTACGACAAGCAGCAGTGGCATGACTGGTATGGCGACAAGGAGCGCGGCGTCCTCATCGAATCGGGCGCCTTTGATGGCCTGCACTACAAGGAAGGCGTGCAAGCCGTGGCCAAGGCGCTGGAAGCCAAGGGCCTGGGCGAACTCAAGACTACCTGGCGCCTGCGCGACTGGGGCGTGAGCCGCCAGCGCTACTGGGGCACGCCGATCCCGATCATCCACTGCGAAGACTGCGGTGCCCAACCGGTGCCTGAGAAGGACCTGCCAGTCGTGCTGCCGCAAGACCTGGTGCCCGATGGCTCCGGCAACCCGCTGATCAAGAGCGAAGCCTTCCACGCTGGCGTGGTCTGCCCCTGCTGCGGCAAGCCGGCCCGCCGCGAGACCGACACCATGGACACCTTCGTGGATTCGTCCTGGTACTTCATGCGCTATTGCGATGCCAAGAACAGCGAGAAGATGGTGGCCGACGGCGCCGACTACTGGATGCCGATGGACCAGTACATCGGTGGCATCGAGCATGCGATCCTGCACTTGCTGTACGCCCGCTTCTGGACCAAGGTCATGCGCGACCTGGGTCTGGTCAAGGTCGATGAGCCCTTCACCAAGCTGCTGACCCAAGGCATGGTGCTCAACCACATCTACAGCCGCCGCACTGCCAAGGGCGGCAAGGAATACTTCTGGCCCAAGGATGTGGAGCAGGTGTTTGACGAGACCGGCAAGGCTGTGGGCGCCAAGCTCAAGGTTGCCGTGGACAGCGCCGATGGCCTGCTGCCCGAAGGCACCGCGATCGACTACGAGGGCGTGGGCACCATGTCCAAGTCCAAGAACAACGGTGTCGATCCGCAGGACCTGATCGAGAAGTACGGCGCCGATACCGCGCGCCTCTACACCATGTTCACCGCGCCACCCGAGCTGACCCTGGAGTGGAACGAGTCGGCCGTCGAAGGCAGCTACCGCTTCCTGCGCCGTGTCTACAACTTCGGCAGCAAGCTGCATGCGCGAGAGTTCGATGCTGCGCGTGCCCAGGCGGCCAGCGCTGCCGGCGCCGCCTTTGGCAAGGAAGCCAAGGCGCTGCGCCTGGAGATCCACACCGTGCTCAAGCAAGTGGCCTATGACTACAGCCGCATGCAGTACAACACCGTGGTGTCGGGCGCGATGAAGATGATCAACGCGCTGGAAGACTTCAAGGCCGTGGACAGCGAAGGCGGCCGCGCCGCGCTGGTCGAAGGCTTTGGCATTTTGCTGCGCGCGCTCTATCCGGCCACCCCTCACCTGACGCAGGTGCTGTGGGATGCGCTGGGCTACCAGCAAGCCTTCGGGGGCCTGCTGGATGCCGCCTGGCCCGAGGTCGATGCCCAGGCGCTGGTGCAGGATGAGATTGAGCTGATGCTGCAGGTCAACGGCAAGCTGCGCGGCTCCATCATCGTGGCCGCTGGCGCCGACAAGGCCACGATTGAAGCTGCCGCTCTGGCCAACGAAGACTTCCAGAAAATCGCCAATGGCGCGGTGCCCAAGAAAGTCATCATCGTGCCGGGCCGCCTGGTGAACGTGGTAGTCTAAGCGCCATGCAAAAACGCACGCTGCTTACTGCCCTGGCAAGCGTGCCGCTGCTGGCGGCATGCGGCTTCAAACTGCGCGGATCGGTGGATTTCGCCTTCAAATCGCTGTATTTGAACGGCAACGCCAATTCGGGCTTCCTCAAAGAGCTGCAACGCCACCTGGAGGCTGCCGGCAGCCTCCAGGTGCTGCGCGACCCGACCCAGGCCACGCAGGCCGAGGCCATCTACGATGACCTGGGCCAGCGCCGCGAGCGCGTCGTCGTCTCGCGCAATGCGGCCGGCGAGGTGCGCGAGCTGCAGATCCGTCTGATCGCGCGCTTTCGGGTGCGTGATGCCAAGGGCGCCCTCTATGTGCCCGATTCCGAGCTGATGCAGTACCGCGAAATCAGCTACCTGGAAACCTACGCACTGTCCAAGGCGAACGAAGAGGAAATGCTCTACCGCAACATGCAGACCGACATCGTTCAGCAGATCGTGCGGCGCTTGGCCATCGTCAAGTCCGTCACCCCTACCGAATGACAAGCGCTGCGGCCACGCAGCCCGGGAAGCGCCACCAAGCATGCAAGTGCCGTCGAATCAGTTGAGTGCCCAGCTGGGCAAGGGGCTCCGGTCTCTGTACACCGTGCATGGCGACGAGCCCCTGCTGGTACAAGAGGCCGTGGATGCCATCCGCGCCAGCGCGCGCGCCAACGGCTATACCGAGCGCAGCAGCTTTACCGTCGCCGGCGCCCACTTCGACTGGAGCGCGGTGCTGGCCGCTGGTGGCAGCCTGAGCCTGTTTGCCGACAAGCAGATCATCGAAGTGCGCATCCCCAGCGGCAAGCCCGGCAAGGATGGCAGCACGGCGCTGCAGCAGTTGGTCAGCAGCAGTGTGGACAACGACAGCACCCTGACCATCGTGGTGCTACCGCGCCTGGACAAGGCCACCAAGACCGGCGCCTGGTTTGCCGCGCTGGACTCGCATGGCGTCACCTTGCAGGTCGACAGCATCGAGCGCGCCGCGCTGCCCGCCTGGATTGCCCAGCGCCTGCAGCAGCAAAAGCAACATGTCAAAGCCGGTGAAGAAGGCCAGCGCACCCTGGCCTTTTTTGCCGACCGGGTCGAGGGCAACCTGCTTGCCGCCCACCAGGAAATTCAAAAGCTCGGCCTGCTCTACCCGGCAGGCGAGCTCGGCTTTGAGCAGGTCGAGCAGGCGGTGCTGAATGTTGCCCGCTATGACGTGTTCAAGCTCTCGGATGCCGTGCTCTCCGGCCAGGTGCTGCGCACCGAGCGCATGCTCAACGGCCTGCAGGCCGAAGGCGAGGCCGAGGTGCTGGTGCACTGGGCGCTGGCCGAAGACATCCGCGCGATGAAACGGGTCAAGGACGCGCTGCGCAATGGCCGGCCCATGCCGATGGCCCTGCGCGAGAACCGCGTCTGGGGCAACAAGGAACGCCATTTCGAGCGCGTGCTGCCCCGCATCAGCGATGCCACCGTCGCCCGCCTGCTGCACTCGGCCCATGCGGTCGATGGCATTGTCAAGGGGCTGAAGGTGCCCGAGTGGCCGGCCAATGGCTGGCAGGCACTGCACCGCCTGGCCTTGCAAACCTGCAAGGCCTGCAGCAACCGCTAAGGGTTATCTGCAAAGCTTGCCTTCATGCACGCACCCAGCGCTGCATGGCCAGCTGGCGCAGGGTTCAGCATCTGTTCTCAATCAGGCATTCACCATGCAAGCACTACAGTTCGGTTACACCATCGTCTACGTGCCCGATGTCACGGCATCGCTGGCCTTTTTCTCGCAGGCCTTTGGCCTGACCACCCGTTTTCTGCACCCGTCGGGCAGCTATGGCGAGCTGGAGACGGGCGCCACCACCTTGGCCTTTGCCGACCACGCGCTGGGGCATGCCAATTTCAGCGGCGGCCATGTGGCAGCCTCTGAATCGGCCCAGCCGCTGGGTGTGGAGATCGCCCTGGTCAGCGGCGATGTCGCTGCGGCCTACGAGCGCGCCCTGGCCGCCGGTGCAACGGCCTTGGCCGCCCCCACCACCAAACCCTGGGGCCAGGTGGTGGCCTATGTGCGCTGCCCGGATGGCAGCCTGGTGGAGCTGTGCTCGCCGGTGGCTGGCGCCTAAGGCAGCGCCTGCGTATCAAACATGGTGCGCCGTGTATTCGTGAAATGCGGCCGCACCCGCGCGCTCCAGTCTGTACCCCGCACCGCCAGCCAGGCCGGGCAGCCCATCACCTCGGCATCGACCAGGTCATAGCAGGCCAGCGACAGCGGCCCATGGTCCAGGTTCAGGTAGCGAAAAGCCTGGGCGGTGCCGGCCACGCTGGCCAGACCAGGCAGATGCTCCTGGTCATACCAGGCAAACAGCTCGTCCTGCCAGCCGCTCTCGGGGTCCATCTCGACGGCATAGTGCACGGGTGTGGCCTCGCCCAGGGCGGGGCCGGTGCAGTGCATCACCAGTTGCAGGCGCGATAGCTCGCAAGCCGCCAGGCCGGCGCTGCCCGCATTCTGCAAACGGCGCTCGGCCTGCACTGTTTGATCAGCGCTCAGCGGCTGCGGGCTGCCGAGTGCAAAGTACAGATAGGCGGTGCCTTGCGGCTGCTGGGCCACACGCAGCAAACGCAGACCGGCCAAGTCCTGGCGCAGCAGCGCCAGCGCGGTCTGCGCCAGCGTGGTGGCGGTTTCATGCGCCGCTGGCGTGCAGCGCAGCAGCAGGCTGTCGATGACGGGTGTGGACATCAGTGGCCAATCTCAAAGGCGTTCAAGAAGCGCGACACCATGTTGTAGGCGCCGATGGTGGCAAACAGCTCCACCTGCTCCTGCGCATTGAAGCGCGCAGCCACCTGGGCAAACAGCGGCTCGGGCACCTGCAGATCGCGGGTCAGCGCATCGGTCACTGCAATAGCCAATTGCTGCAGGCCATCCCAGTCCGGGCTGGCGGTGGTGGCGGTGTCGCGCGTTGCATCGATGGCGGCCTGCGTCACGCCGGCCTTGAGCGCATGCGGCACATGGGCATCGAACTCATAGGCCGCCTGGTTGAGCATGGCCACCCGCAGGATGATCAGCTCACGCAGCCCGGCATCGATGCTGCTGTAGTTGCGCACGGCAGAGAGCATCTGCTCCCAGCCCTTGGCAATGGCGGGGCTGTGCAGCAGCACCTGGTAGAGCGGCGAGATGCGGCCACGCTCGGCCTGGATCTGTTGCTCCAACTCCGCCAAGGCACTGCGGGTGCCTGGCTCAATCGCTTCTATGCGCATGTCGGTCTTTCCATCTCAATCGGGAGTGATGCGGTTGCGGCGGATGATGGCGGTCCACTTCTCGGTGTCGGTCGCCAGCTGCTGGGCCAGCGCTTCGGGGCTGGAGCCCACCACCTCGGCACCCGAGGCCTCGATCTTGCGCTGCACATCGGGTGTATGCAAGGCTGCATGGATGGCGCGGCTCAGGCTGGCCGCCACCTGGGGGCTGGTGCCCTTGGGTGCAAACACCGCATACCAGTTGTTCGAATCGACGCCCTTGTAGCCCAGCTCGTCAAAGGTGGGCACGTTCGGGTAGCGGGCGCTGCGCTTGGCAGCGGCAATGCCCACGGGCCGGAACTTGCCGCTGTCGATGGCACCCACCAGGCCGGGAATATCGCCAAAGAAGCCATCGACATGGCCGGCCATCAGGTCGGTAATGGCAGGGGCCGCGCCCTTGTAGGGCACATGCATCAGGTTCAGGCCGGCCGATTCATTGAGCTGGATGGCCGCCAGATGCGGCACGCTGCCGGTGCCTGACGAGGCCATCGTCATCGGCTTGTCCTTGCGCTGGCTGGCGGCCTGCACAAAGTCCTTACCGTCCTTGAAGCTGGTCTGCGCGTTGACCACCATGATCTCCACATTGTTGACCACCAGCGAGACGGGCACCAGATCGCTGGCGGGCTTGTAGTTGAGCTTGGGATAGAGCGCGGGGTTGATGGCCACCGCACCCACGCTGGTCAGCCACAGGGTCTTGCCATCGGGTGCGGAGCGGATCACGCTGTCGGCGGCAATCGCGCCGTTGGCGCCGGGCTTGTTTTCCACAATCACTGGGTGGCCCAGCTCCTTGGCCAGCTGTTGCGACATGCTGCGCGCAATAAAGTCCACCGGGCCGCCGGGCGGAAAAGCCACCAAAAGGCGCGTCATATCGCTTTGCGCCATGGCGCTGCTGGCGCACCCCAGGGCCGTGCCCAGCAAGGCGGCATGCAGCCACTGGCGGGCGGAGGGAAAGGCTTGGAATCGCATGGTTGTCTCCTTGATTGGTCTTGTCTTGCTTTATCCGCAGCGCACGGTCATACCGCCGTCCACCACAATCTCGGTGCCCGTCACAAAGCGCGATTCGTCACAGGCCAGGAACAGCGCCGCATTGGCGGTGTCGCGCCCATCGCCCATGAAGGGCAGCGGAATACGCGCCTGGCGCTGGGCCAGCAGCGCCTCGACATCGCCACCCGCGCGCTGGCCGGCCAGGCGGGTCTCGACCATGGGCGTGTGCAACTGGCCGGGCACGACGGTGTTCACGCGGATGCGGTGCGGCGCGTACTGCACGGCCAGCACCTTGGAAAACTGGATCACCGCCGCCTTGCTTGATGCATAGGCGATCTGCGCCGCACCGGTCCAGCGCATGCCCGAGGTCGATGAGATATTGACGATGCTGCCTGCGCCCTGCGCCTGCATCAGCGGCAGCACCGCCTTGCAGCACAGAAACACGCTTTTGAGGTTGTAGTCCAGCTGGGCATCCCAGACCGCTTCGTCCATCTCCACCGGCCCGCCCTTGGCCGAGCCGCCCACGTTGTTGACCAGCACATCGATGCGCCCGAGCGCCGCCTGGCAGGCCTGCACCGATGCGGCGATCGACGCCGGGTCCATCGCATCGCAGTGGCCCGCGACAAACTGGCCACCGGCACTGCGGATGCTGTCTTCGGTCTCGCACAGCGCCTCGGCATTGCGGTCCACGCCAAACACCATCGCGCCTTCCTGCGCAAAGCGGATCGCGGTGGCGCGGCCATTGCCCCAGCCGGCGCCTGCAGCCCCGGCACCGGTGATGTAAACCACCTTGCCGGCCAGCCGGCCTTGCGGGTTGACGGGGGTGTGGGCATCAAAAATCGGCATGCTTTATTCCTCGCAAATGGCTCAGGCAGCAAAGCGGTAAAGGCGCTGGGGGTTGTCCACCAGCAGGGCCTGCAAATGCGCCGGATTAGCGCTGAACTGCGCCAGCGCATCGACCAGCACGCCGTCATCGGGCAGATGGGTGTGGTTGGGGTGCGGCCAGTCACTGCCCCAGAGCACGCGGTCGGGCACATGGGCCACCAGCTCCTGCGCCCGCGCAATGCCGTGCTGGTAGGGCGGGGTTGCATCGATGCGGTCGATACCGCTGACCTTGACGTGGAACAGTGGCTGCTCCAGTAGCCGCAGCAGTGCCTGAAAATCTGCTCCTCCGCTGCCCAGCGTCGCATCGACACGGCCCATGTGGTCAATCACCACCGGGCAGGCCGATTGCTGCAGCACGGGGCCCAGGCTGTGGATCAGCGCGCTTTCAAAATGGATCTGCAGGTGCATGCCCAGGTCGGCCAGCATGGGCGTCAAGGCCACCACGTCCTCGACCGATGCGCCGGTGTTCAGGTGCTTCATGAAGTTGAAGCGGATCGCCCGAAAGCCGGCCGCCGCCAGGCGCTGCAGCTCGGTACGCGTGACTGACAGCGGCACCAGGGCCACACCCAGGTAGTGGCCACCACCGTGGGCAATCGCATCCTCGACCACGCGGTTGTCATAGCCATGGCAGGCCGATTGCACGATCACGCAGCGGCTGATGCCCAGATGGCGGTGCAGCGCAAACAAGGTCTCCTTGCCGGCATCGGCGGGGGTGAAGTTGCGCGGCTCGGCATACGGAAATGCATCCACCGGGCCAAACACATGCACATGGCTGTCGCAGCTGCCAGCGGGCAGCACCAGGCTGGGCTTGGAGGGCGCCAGCATATAGGTCTGTACGGGTCGCTGGAGGTCGGAGGTCGGGGCGTTCATGCAAGGGCCATCAAAGAGTCGTCTTGAGCGCATTGTGGAACTGCCGCATTTTTGATCACCTATAAAATCCAAATATCAGATATAGAGGTGATGCATGGATTTTCTGCGCTTGCAGTACTTCATGGCGGTGGCCCAGGCCCAGAGCTACAGCAAGGCCGCTGCGGCGCTGAACCTGAGCCAGCCGACCTTGAGCCGCCAGGTGCAGCTGCTGGAGGCCGAGCTGGGCCAGCCGCTGCTGGAACGCCATGGCCGGGGCGTGCGGCTGACCGAATCGGGCAAGGCCATGCTGGCCCATGGGCGCAGCATCAGCGCGGCCGTGGATGCCGCCAAGGCCGACATGGCCGACCGCCTGCAAAGCCCACGCGGCAAGGTGCGGCTGGGCCTGCCGCCGCTGGTGGCCAGCCTGATCACGCCCGATGTGGTGCAGCAGTTTTTGCAGGCCTGCCCCGATGCCTCGATCATTGTTGAAGAGAGCCTGAGCATTCGCCTGCGCGAATGGCTGCTGGCCGACCGCCTCGATGTGGCCGTGCTGTTTGACCCCAGCCCCACGCCGCAGCTGTTGACCGAGCCGCTGACGCGCGAACCGCTGGTGCTCATCAGCACCCGGCCGTTGCCCGAACGGGTCAAGGTCGCCCAACTGGTGGACTACCCGCTGGTGCTGCCCAGCCGCCCGCAGGCGCTGCGCATGATTTTTGACGATGCCGTGGAGGACCAGCAGCTGCCGCTGCGCATCGTGGCCGAGGTCGATTCGATCAAGATGGTGCTGTCCTTGGTCGCGCGCAATGTGGGCTGCTCGGTCGTGCCCGCCAGCGCCGTCAAGACCTGGCCAGGCAGCGCGCCGGTGTTCACCGCCCAGGTCAGCCACCCCGTGATCCGCAACCGCATCGTGCTGGCCACACCGGCAGCGCGGCCGCACAACCGCCTGGTCAAGGCTGTGCACGGGATTCTGAAGCCACTGATGAAGCAGCACTTCAGCGCCTGAATACCTCGCCGTTTCAGCGCCCTTCTTGCTGGTTTCTGCACCCGCCCGGGGCGGCTCAGCAGCCATTGATTTCAGAAATTTTTGAAATGTCCGGTACACACCAGGCAGCGATGGACTTTATTTCTCACCACAATGGACATTTTTTCTCACACAAGACAAGGTCTGTAGCAGCGACTGCTCAGGGCCCTCTGCACAGCGCCTATTCCTGGCCTTGTGCAGAGGGCCCCTGCGCCTGCCAGACCCAAGACAGATTCGAGGATCGATATGACACAACAAGCACGGTCACCGTCACTGGCGGTGCGCCTGCTGCTCGGCATTCTGGGCGCTGTGCTGGCCATTGCCGGCCTGGCCTTTCTGGTCGGCGGCGGCAAACTCATCAGCCTGGGTGGCAGCTGGTACTTTTTGCTGGCGGGCCTGGGCCTGCTGCTGTCGGGCGTGCAGGTGCTGCGCGGCCGCCGCTCGGGCGGCTGGCTGTACCTGGCTACCTTTGCGGCCACGGTGCTGTGGGCCCTGGCCGAGGTGGGCCTGGACTACTGGAGCCTGGTCTCGCGCCTGCTGGCGATGACCTTTGGCGCAGCGGTGGTCAGCGCCTGCCTGCCGCTGCTGCAAGCGGGTACGCCGCGTGCGCGCAGCAACAAGGGCCCGCTGGCTTTGGCGGCTGTGCTGTTGCTCGTAGGCCTGGTCAGCTTTGCCTCCATGTTCCAGATCCATCCTGAGGTGCAGAACCAGGCCGCCATCAGCCGCAAGCCGGTGGATGCCGCCAGCGCGCAAAAGGACTGGAGCCACTACGGCAACAGCAGCAACAACGACCGCTTTGCGGCGCTGGACCAGATCAATGTGGACAACGTCAACCAGCTGCAAGTGGCCTGGACCTTCCGCACCGGCGATGTGCCCAAATCGACCGGCGCCGGTGCCGAAGACCAGACCACGCCGCTGCAAGTGGGTGACAAGGTCTTTGTCTGCACCCCTAGCAACAACGTGATAGCGCTGGATGCCGATACCGGCAAGCAGCTGTGGCGCCACGACACCAACTCGCATGTGGGCGGTGTCTGGGAACGCTGCCGGGGCCTGGCCTACTTTGATGCCAATGCGCCGCTGCCGGTGCCGAAGGTGGCGGGTTCGTCGCCCGTGCAGCCCGTTGCGCTGCCCGCTGGCGACCAGTGCCAGCGCCGCATTGTGATGAACACCATCGACGCGCGCCTGTTTGCCATCAATGCCGACAACGGCGAACTCTGCGCCGGCTTTGGCAACCAGGGCATTGTCGATCTGAAGCAAGGCCTGGGCACCATCGCCAACCCCGCTTACTACACGCTCACCTCAGCCCCCACCGTGGCCGGCACCACCATCGTGATCGGCGGCCGTGTGGCCGACAACGTGCAGGTCGATATGCCGGGCGGCGTGATCCGTGGCTTTGATGTGATGACCGGCGCGTTGCGCTGGGCCTTTGATGCGGGCTCCAACACGCCCAACGAGGTGCTGGCCCCTGGCGCCACCTACACGCGCTCATCCGCCAACGTGTGGGCCGGCACCACCTACGATCCGAGCTCCAACACCGTCTACCTGCCCATGGGCTCGCCCTCGGTCGATCTGTACGGCGTGCCCCGCTCTGCAGCCGATCTGAAGTACGGTGCGTCCATCCTGGCGCTCGATGCCGCCAACGGCCATGAGAAATGGGTCTACCAGACCGTGCACAACGATCTTTGGGATTTTGATATTCCGATGGCCCCGACCCTGATCGACTTCCCCAAAAAGGATGGCAGCAGCACGCCCGCACTGGTGGTGGGCACCAAGGCCGGCCAGATCTTTGTGCTGGACCGCCAAAGCGGCCAGCCGCTGACCCAGGTGGACGATGTGCCGGTCAAGCCCGCAGGCATCCCTGCCGAAAAATACGCGGCGACCCAGCGCGTATCCGTCGGCATGCCGCAGATCGGCACGCAGACCCTGACCGAAGCGGACATGTGGGGCGCCACGCCGCTGGACCAGCTGGTCTGCCGCATCAAGTTCAAATCGATGCGCTATGAAGGCCTGTTCACCGCGCCGTCCACTGATGTGTCGCTGAGCTTCCCCGGATCGCTGGGCGGCATGAACTGGGGCGGTATCTCGGCCGACCCGAACAACCACCTGATCTTTGTCAACGACATGCGCCTGGGCCTGTGGGTGCAGATGATGCCGCAAAAGCCCAAGGCCACGCTGTCCGACGGCGGCGAGCAGCCCAACACCGGCATGGGCCAGGTGCCGCTGGGCGGCACGCCCTATGCGGTGATCAAGGACCGCTTCATGTCGCCGCTGGGCATCCCCTGCCAGAAGCCGCCTTTCGGCACGCTCTCGGCCATCGACATGAAGACCCAGCAAGTGGTCTGGCAAGTGCCGGTGGGCACCGTGCAGGACACCGGCCCGCTGGGCATCAAGATGCGCCTGCCTATGCCAGTCGGCCTGCCCACCTTGGGCGGCAGCCTGTCGACCCAGGGCGGCCTGGTGTTCTTTGCCGGCACGCAGGATTACTACCTGCGCGCCTGGAACACCGCCAACGGCCAGGAGATCTGGAAGAGCCGCCTGCCGGTGGGCAGCCAGGGCGGCCCGATGACCTACCAATCGCCCAAAACCGGCAAGCAGTATGTGCTGATCTCCGCCGGCGGCGCGCGCCAGTCGCCCGACCGTGGCGACTACGTGATCGCCTACGCCTTGCCTGACAAGGCCCGGTAAGCACGCAGGGGTTGCCCTGCCCCTGACCCGAAAAGCGCCATGGCCTGCACTGCAAGCCATGGCTTTTTTTTACCCCGGCCTCGGTGGGGAGCGCGCATGTTACGCTTGCCCGCTTGTGTCCACGGAGATCCGGCAGTGAGCAAGCAGCAAGGCCAGCAAGAGCCACCCCCACAAGACCCCCACGCAGACGACCCCGGCGCATCGGCCGGCATGCGCCAGGCGCTGCTCGATGCCGGCAAGACCGAGTTTGCCAACTATGGCTATGACGGCGCCCGGCTCGAACGCATTGCGGCCAAGGCCGGCTGCGCCAAGCGCATGCTGTACTACTACTTCGGCAACAAGAAGGATGTGTACCTGGCCGTCATCGAGCAAAGCTACACCGACATCCGCGCCTCCGAAGAAAGCCTGAACCTGGATGCCCTGGAGCCCTTGGAAGCGCTGCATGCGCTGGCCCAGAAGAGCTTTGACTACCACGCCAACAACCAGGCCTTCACCCGCCTGGTGCTGCAGGAGAACTTCCAGGGTGGCGAGATGCTCGGCCAGGTCTCCAACAACGAATCGCTGCGCCGCGCGGCCCTGACGCCGTTGGAACGCATCCTGGAACGCGGCGTGGCCCAGGGCCTGTTCAAGTCCGGGGTCACTGCCACCGATGTGCACTACCTGATCTCCGCCCTCAGCGGCTTTCGCATCGACCACGCCGCCACCTGGCGCAGCCTGCTGCAGGTGGACTTGCTGGGCGACGCCTTGCGCGAGCGGCATCTGCAGTTGCTGCTGGACCAGGTGGATGCGCTGGTGTGTGTGCGGGCGGCACAGGGCTGAGGGCAGTCGCAGAAACACGTGCTGATGTGCCGTGTGTCGAGTTCACACTGACTTCATCCTCCTGCTGATGCGCGCTTTGATAATCCGCGCATGCGCCCCGACAACCGCCCTCTATCGCCATGGCTGCATTTGGAAGTCACGGCCACCTTCACGTTCATGCTGGCCTACGCCGCAGGGGTGTATTTCCATGCAGCCACCGCGTCACTTTCGGATGCCTACCAGCCAGGTCTGGATAACGTCAAACGCTATGTGCAGCCGGGCATTGCCCTGTGGTTGCTGCCGCTGATCGCATACGGATGGAAGTCAGTTCAACTCGCCAAAATTGCACAGCGTTGCGCGCTGCTTGGCGTGGCCTGCTGTGCCTTGTTGTATGCGTTCTGTAGGCTCCACAGCCCAGAAGCGGGCATCCCCTGGGTTGCGCCAGCAGATCGCACGCTGGCCAGCACCGTTCACCGGTCGCTTTTCTGCCCCTCCTTTTCTAACCGTTCTTTGGGCTCAATCGCGGGCAGCGCTATCTTGGCCGCGATGGCGTGGCTGCTGGGTACCAGTATCGAGCGGAAGCTTAAGCAGCGCGCATCAGGGACACCCAGAGGCTAAGAGCGTGCACGGATAGTCCATTTTTATGGTTGGCAACACTGGCGCTCCTATTGCATCCTAGACATGCAATAAGCATCCTTCAAAGCCTTCGCCAAGTACGTGCCGGCGCCCCCACGCACTGCCTTTGCACCAGCCACAGTATTGGCCAGCGCCAGCAGAGATCACTGCGGACGCTGACGTGCAGCGACGCGTGTGGCCAGTGCCGGTGACGTGTAGCCCGCATCAAAGCTACAGCCCTTGCCGTAGGTCGCCTCCATGCCGATGCAGGCGCTGGCGATACCGGCAGGCGTGGGCTTGGTGCCGGTGCTCACCCACTGCAGCAGCGCTTCCATCAGTGTGGGATAGGTGGGATCGCTGATAAAGCTGTGGGTGCCATTCGCCGTGAAGGTCTGCACCAGACGGCCACCACTGCCGCCTTCATCCATCACCTCGCGGAAACGAGAATCGAGCTCCACAAACGCGGTCGGGTCGCTGATCCATTTGGTCGACAGCACCGGCACAGGAATCTTGCCGACCGGGTCGGTGTCGGTGGCGAACGTCTGGTAGGCGGCAGGGTTGGCCTTGTAGCGCAGCACGCCGGCGTTCAGAGCTGCATCGTCGGCCGATCCGGTGTAGACGGCGCCTTCATTGCCAAAAGGGCTCTCGCCGCCGGTGCGCTTGGCGGAGATATCCTGAAAGTGCATGGTCGCCCAGTTCATGTGCGACTGGATGGCGCTCTCGGGAATCTTGATCACATCGACGATGGTCTGGATCTTGGCCTTCTGCTCGGGGGTGCGCTCGGCAGCGGGCTTGTTGAGCGCCAGGCATTCGTTCACACGCAGCGCCACATCCGCCTGCTTCATCGTGACATTGGCGGGCAGGCCGAGGTTGAGTGCGTAAGGCTGTTCGGTCGGGCGCGGGTGGTTGCCGCACAGGTACTGGTAGACCACGCGCAGATCAAGCCGGAAATCATAGGAACGTGTGCCCCCACCCAGCACGCCGCTGGTGAGCAAAACGCCATCGTAGGGACGCTCGCCGACAGTATCTACCGTGAACATCTCCGCGCCCTTGGCCGCCACGCCAGCGCCCCATGACTGGCCATGCAGGATGGTCTTGGTGGGGACCGCCACATGCTTGCGGAAGATGCCGCGCAGACGTTCTGTGTCTTCAGCGGCAGCGCGTACTTCCACCCCGCCCTGGCGGTAGGAGGAGCCCGCCCATGCGTAGCCAGACTTCACCATGATGGACCAGCGGGTCAGGTCTTCCATCGAGCGGTCCAGATCGGGCGCGGCCAGATCGGGGCCTCCATGCGCATGCATCACCAGGATGCCATTCCACTTTGCCGGCACGGCGATCATGTAGAACGCGCCCTTGGAATCGCGGCCGGACAGGCATTTCGCGTCGGTGGGCACATCGGCAGGGCAGGTGGCCAGCACCGGCGCTGCCTCGTCGGACATGGAGGGCCCTCGCAATACCAAGGAGCCGTCGCCGCAGCCGCTGAGCGCGAGCAGCGCCAGCAGGGGCAGACCGAGTGTGGGAAGAGGCGATTTCATGGTTTGTCTCCTATCAAGCGTTTTTTATGTGTGCGGCTCCTCGCAAGGCTGGCGGACCAGCGGTAGGTTTGCGGGGGCTTTCCTATTCTTGGTCGGCTTGCGAAATATTTCAAAGATTTCTAAGATATCAACCGCATACTTTTTAAATATATGGAACTGCGTCATCTCCGGTATTTTCTTGCGGTGGCCGAATGCGGCCATATCACGCGTGCCGCAGAGCGCCTGGGCATCCAGCAGCCGCCGTTGTCGCAGCAGATTCTGGCGCTTGAAAACGAGCTGGGCAGCGCGCTGTTTCGCCGCCACCCCAAAGGCGTGGACCTGACCGATGTCGGTCATGCGTTGCGCGCCGAGGCTGAGCAACTGCTTGGCGACTTTCATGCGATGCAGCAGCGCATCGAGGCGTATGCGCGCGGTGAACGGGGCCATCTCCGTGTGGGCTTCACCAGTTCGGCCGCAGCCCATGCCTTCACCCCGGAGGTGCTGCGCACCTGCCGCAAGTCGCACCCCGACATCCTGCTGAGCGTCAGCGAGAACAACGCCGCTGAAATCACCGAAGCCGTCGCGGCGCAACGTCTGCATTGCGGCTTTTTGCGCGTTCCGGTGGCCCACCCGGAGGGATTGGCGTTCGAGCCGCTGCTCCAGGAAGAAGCGCTGCTGGCCATTCCGGTGGACCACCGGTTGGCGCACAACAGCGCCCAGCCCGTCATGCTCGATGAGCTCGATGGCGAGAAACTGGTGCTGGTGCGCAGGCCTGGTGCGCCGGGCCTGTATGCCAATCTGCTGGCGCTGTGTGCACAACGCCATGTCCATGTGGAAGTGGCCGCCGAAGTCGAACGCATGATGACCAATGTGAACCTGGTGGCAGCAGGCGTGGGCTTGTCCATTGTTCCGGCATCAATCAAAGGATCGCATCGCCATGCGGTGGTGTACCGCTCGCTCGATCCGTCCCTCGACCTTTGGGCGCCGTTGACCTTGGTGTACCGGGCGCATGACTGCGATGGCCCGCTGGGAACGGTGATCGCGTTGGCCAAGAAGCTGGCCAAGCGCCATGCGGCCAAAGCCAGGTGAGCGCATGTCCGGATGGCCAGCGCTGACCCCGGCAAACGCCCAACCATGGTCGCGCAGGGCCATGCTGCTGAGCGGCTTGATGGGCGCATCGCTCGTGATTCCAAAGGGTTGGGCTGCCCAGAGTAGGCCGGGCGCGGGCCTCAAGATTCTGGTGGCCTATCCCCCCGGCGGCGTCAGTGACCTGGTGGCGCGCGCCTTGGCCAAAGCCGTGGCCGATCAGCTCCAGGCACCAGTCATCGTCGAGAACCGGCCCGGCGCGAGCGGAACCTTGGCGCTGGAACTCCTGCAACGCCGCCCGCCCGATGGCCAAACGCTGGTCTTTACCGCCGCCGCCGCCGTGGGCCTGCTGCGCCACGCGGCTGCGCGGCGTGCCACAACCTCAGCGGCTGCGGCGCCATTGCCGGTGCAGCCCGTGGCCGGTGTCATGCGCACGCCGCTGCTCCTGGTGGGCACCTCCGCGCTGGCCGCAACGGCTTTCGCCGACATGGTCGAAGCGGCGCGCAAGCACCCGGGCATGCTGCGCTGGGCGACGACAGGCGAAGGCACGACCGGGCACACCGTCTTGCAACGCGTAAGTCAGCTTGCGGGCGTGCGCATCACCCATGTGCCGTACAAGGGTGGCGGGCAGCAATTGACCGATGCGCTGGGTGGCCATTTCGAGCTGCTGTCGACCAATGTCGCACCGAGCCAGCTCAGCGCCTTGCGTGACGGGCGCTTCAAGGCCTTGGCGGTAGGCGCACCGCATCGCCTGCCCGTGCTCCCCGAGGTGCCGACCCTCGCGGAGCTGGGTTACCCGTCCGCGAATCTGGATTCCCTGTTCGGACTCTTTGCCCCACCGGGTACCCCCACCCCTGTGCTGCTGCGCCTGCACGCATGGACTGCGCAAGCGCTTCGCTCGCCCTCCATTCGCCAGAGCCTGCTCGATGCCAACAACCAGCCTTACGAGGGCTCTGCGCAGGACTTTGCGCGGCAGGTGGAACACGAAACCGATCGTTGACCCACGCAGCTTTGCATCCAGTTCCAGGGGCTGGGTCCAGGGGGGCGACGCATCCGGATCGGCCGAGTTGTACACCCGATCCGCATGGAAGATCACCGCACCGAACCCCCAGGCGCATCTGTATGAAAGGCGTGCTTTTACAACAAACTTCCGCCCTTTCCCATCTGCGTTTTCCCCAGGTCGGCACAAATTAGAACGAGTGTGCTTTTTTTGCTGAAATTCAGCGCTTACCCTGTCGACACAGCCTGCCCAGCTTCCTATGCTCTGTCTTCGAGACAAGCCAGATTGGACGATCGTTCAAACAGCAACCCAAGGAGACAAAGCAATGAAACAAGCCAAGAAATGGATGTGGCTGGCGGCCACCGCCTTGCTCGCAAGCAGCGCTTACGCCCAAAAGGCAGGCGACTGGGTGTTAGGTGCCGGGGCGCTCAATTACTCGCCCCAGGACAAGAGCAAGCCGCTGACCTTCACGGAGCCCTTTGAACGCCAGATTCCCGGCTCGGGCGCCGATCTGAAAAGCTCCACCACCCTGGGCTTGAACGTGCACTACTTCCTGACCGACAACTGGGCGGTCGAAGGCGTGCTGGGCATTCCACCGCGTCTCAAGCTCAACGGTGCCGGCACCTTGGAGCCCATTGGAGAGCTGGGCAATGCGCGCCTCTATGCACCTTCCCTGCTGGGCAAGTATTTCTTCGGCAATGCCGATGACAAGTTCCGCGTCTCGCTGGGTCTGGGTGTTACCTACTCGCAGTTCCGCAGTGTGCGGCTGAGCAGCGGCTTGCAAAATACGCTGGGCGGCGCCATCGGTGCGCCTCCAGGGGTTGCCAAGACCACCGCCAAGATCGACAGCCAATGGGCACCCGTCTTCAACATCGGTGCCAACTACGCGATCGACAAGAACTGGGGTATCACCTTCTCGGTGTCCTATGTGCCAATGAAGACCGACGCCAAGCTGACCACCACCGTCAATGGCAACAAGGTGGCAGTCTCGCAGACCCGCCTGACCCTGGATCCGATCATTCCGTTCCTGTACGTCACCTACAAGTTCTGATTTTCCGAGAGGAGAAGCCCGCAGCGCATGCGCTGCGCCCAACAAGTGGCCTGCTTCAATGAACGCCACAGCATGCGGTGGCTCCAAGCCATCTTTTGCCACCCTGCTCCATGAGCAGGGTTTTTTTTGCCTGCGCGGTGCGCCCTTGGCATCTCCGCCTGCACGGCCCACAATCGCGCAGGCAGACCCGCCTGAACCCCAACTTTTGGAGACCCTATGCCGGCCAAGAAAATCCTGATGATCTGTGGTGACTACTGCGAAGATTACGAAACCATGGTGCCCTTCCAGACCTTGCTGGCCGTGGGCCACCAGGTGCATGCGGTCTGCCCGGACAAGAAAGCCGGTGACCATATCAAGACGGCGATCCACGACTTTGAAGGCGCGCAGACCTATAGCGAAAAGCCCGGCCACAATTTCACCCTGAACGCGAGCTTTGCCGACATCAAGGCCGAAGACTATGACGCGCTGGTCATCCCCGGCGGCCGTGGCCCCGAGTACCTGCGCAACAACGAGGCGGTGCTGGCCGCCGTGCGCCATTTCTTCACGGCCAACAAACCAGTCGCCGCCGTCTGCCATGGTGCGCAGCTGCTGGCGGGTGCCGGTGTGCTCAAAGGCCGTACCTGCTCGGCCTACCCCGCCTGCAAGGCCGAGGTGGTGCTGGCCGGCGGCAGCTATGCCGATATTGCGGTGGACCAGGCCTACACCGATGGCAACCTGGTGAGCGCCCCTGCCTGGCCCGCCCACCCGCAGTGGCTGGCGCAGTTCCTGGCCCTGCTGGGCACCCGCATCCAGCACAGCTAAACGGTCGCTGCGGTGGCAAGTGCTGGGCCGCCTGCAAGCCCTTGCCATCGCTGCTACCATCGCAGCCCCATGACCGCAGACAGCTACAGCCACCACCTCGCCACCGGCAATCAGTTCGTTGCCGATGCACAAAAGATTGCCACCACCGATTTTGCTGCCGCCCGCGCGCTGTGGCAGCAGGCGGGCCAGGCCTTTTACCGCGCCCACCAGGCCGACCGCGAGCAGCCCGAGGCCGCCATGCGCCTGGCCCAGGCCTGGATGGCCGAGGCCCATGCGCTGCAGAAGGAAGGCTCGCCCAATGCCACGGTGATGTGGCAAAACGCAGCCGCCCAGAACGAGCTGGCCTTTGACCTGGACCCGCGCAATGCCCGCATCGCAATGGCTGCCGCCAGCTGCCACCACTTTGCCGGCGATGCCGAAGCCGCCCAGGCCTGGATGCAGATCGGCCAGCACCTGGCATCGGGCGGCGACCAGACTCCAGAACCTGCGGATCCAACAGACGACTAAGCCGCTCCATATAGCGGATAGCGTCTTTGGTTATTCGATAATATTATTTTTTAATCTGAGCGATCGAACGTAGCATGTGGGCCCGTCTACTTGTTCCCGACTGCCTTCCATGCTCAAGCGCCATTTCACCCTCGCCGCCCTGCTGGCGGTTTCTGCCGCCTTTGCCGCCCCCGCCTTTGCGCAGGACAAGCCCATCAAGCTGGGCGTGACGGCCGGCCCGCATGCGCAGATTGCCGAAGCGGTCAAACAAGCGGCCGCCAAAGAGGGCCTCACGGTCCAGGTGATCGAGTTCAGCGATTTCATCCAGCCCAATGCCGCCCTGGTGGCCGGCGATCTGGATGCCAATGCCTACCAGCACCACCCCTATCTGGACCAGCAGGTCAAGGACCGTGGCTACAAGCTGGTGGCAGCTGCCAACACCGTGGTGCTGCCGATTGCGCTGTACTCCAAGAAAGTGAAATCGCTGGGCGACCTGCCACAGGGCGCGCAGATCGGTGTGCCCAACGACCCCACCAATGGGGGCCGCGCGCTGCTGCTGCTGCAAGAGCATGGCCTGATCAAGCTGCGCGCATCGGCCGGCATCAAGGCCACGCCGCTGGATGTGGTCGACAACCCCAAGAAGCTGCGCCTGCGCGAGTTGGATGCCGCCCAGCTGGTGCATGCGCTCAATGACCTGGATGCCGCCGTCATCAACACCAGCTACGCGATTGCCGCCAAGCTCAACCCTACCAAGGACGCCATTGCCCGCGAGTCGGCCAAGTCGCCCTACACCAACCTGATTGCCGTGCGCCAGGGTGACAAGGACAAGCCCTGGGTGGCACGCCTGGTCAAGGCTTACCATTCGGACGAGGTGCGCCAGTTCATCGACAAGGAGTTCCAGGGATCCATCGTCCCCGCGTTCTGACAGGGGCTGACATGGCCCGCCACACCTATTCGACGCCAGCGGCGCGCAAACTGGCGCGCCTTTTTTCCATCACCCTTTGACCAAGCCAGCCCATGAGTGGACAGATCACCCTTAGCCGCGACGGCCATGTCGCCACCTTGTTGATCGACAACGTGGCCAAACGCAACGCGATCAGCCACCAGATGTGGATCAGCCTGGCCGAGCAGCTCGATGCGCTGGTGGCAGACAGCGATCTGCGCTGCATCGTGCTGCGCGGCGCAGGCACCCAGGCCTTTGGCAGCGGCGCCGATATCGACGAGTTCGAATCGCTGCGCTCGTCCAAGGAAAAAGGCATTGCGTTTGCCCAGCAGGCACACCGGGCCATGGCCTTGCTGCGCCACTGCCCCATCCCCACCCTGGCCGCCATCCGTGGCGCCTGCGTTGGCGGCGGGCTGGAGCTGGCGGCCTGCTGCGATCTGCGCCTGGCCAGTGACGACGCCCGCTTTGGCATCCCCATTGGCCGCCTGGGCGGTGTGCTGGCCTACCCGGAGCTCGAGGCGCTGGTGCATGTCGCAGGCCCGCAGGTGGCGCTGGAGCTGCTGCTTGAAGGCCGCCTGCTCGATGCGCAAGAGGCCTGTTCCAAGGGCCTGGTGACCCGCGTGGTGCCGCAGGCCGAATGGGAGGAGGAGCTGGCCCAGACCATCGCCCGCATCAGCGGCCTGGCGCCGCTGTCGGCGCGCTGGCACAAGAAATTCATCGCCCGGCTGCAAAGCGGTACGCCCTTGACGGATGCCGACCAGCAAGAGGGCTACGCCTGCTTTGACACGCAGGATTTCATCGAAGGCTACCGCGCCTTTTTGGACAAGCGCAAGCCGGTATTCACAGGAAAGTAAGAGCGTTCATGCAGCCATCCCCTTCCCCGCGCACAGGCCCGCTGTCGGGCCTCGTCGTTGTTGAGTTAACCAATGTCATGGCGGGCCCCGTCGGCGGCTTGCTGCTGGCCGACATGGGCGCCGAGGTGGTCAAGGTCGAGCGCCTGCCCGGCGGCGACGACACCCGCCGCGCAATCCCGCCCGAGATCCAGGGCGAGTCTGCCACCTTCATGATCGTCAACCGCAACAAGCGCGGTATCGCCGTCGACCTCAAGCACCCCGATGGTCTGCAGGTGGTGCGCCGCCTGATCGACAAGGCCGATGTGGTGATCGAGAACTTCCGCCCCGGCACGATGGAAAAACTCGGCCTGGGCTATGAGGTGCTGCGCGCTAGCAACCCCGGCCTGATCTACTGCAAGATCACCGGTTTTGGCCTCAATGGCCCCTATGCCAAGCGCGCCGGCTACGACCTGATTGCGCAGGGCATGTCCGGCATCATGAGCCTGACTGGCGAAGGCCCGGGCCGCCCGCCCGTCAAAGTCGGCGTGCCGATTGGTGATGTGACCGCCGGCATCCTGGCCTCGACCGGCGTGCTGGCCGCCTACATCGAGCGGCTGCGCACCGGCGAAGGCCAGTATGTCGACACCTCACTGTACGAGGCCTCTCTGGTCCACACCTACTGGCAGGTGGCCATGGCCTTTGCCACCGGCGAGTCCGCTGGCCCCATGGGCTCGGCCCACCCGGTGGCTGCGCCCTACCAGGCGATACCGACGCAAGACGGCTGGATCAATATCGGCGCAGTGAGCCAGGCCACCTGGGTCGGCATGACCCGCGTGCTGCAGCTGGAGCACCTGCTCGAAGACGAGCGCTTTGCCAGCAACCGCGAGCGCATGGCCAACCGCGATCTGCTGATCTCCATCATCTCCGAGGCCATGCGCAGCAACACGACCGACTACTGGGTCGAGAAGTTCGAGCAGGCCGGTGTGCCTGCCGGCCCGGTGCGCAAGATCAAGGACATGCTGGAAGACCCCCAGACCCTGGCGCGCGACATGGTCATCGAGGTCGACCACCCTGTCGCCGGCCAGGTGCAGGCCCTGGGCCTGCCGATCAAGTTCTCGCACGGCAATGGCGTCACGCGGCGCGGCGCACCGCAGTATGGCGAGCACACCGCCGAGGTGCTGCAAGAGCTGGGCTACAGCAGCGACGATATCGCGGCGCTGGCTGCCAGCCAGGCGGTGCAGCTGCACGGGCGCTGATACGCACCAACGCGTCGTTCACCCCCAAAGAAAAGGAGTGCCATATTGAACGGCACTCCTTTTTTGCATCTGCAACGCAGCCGCTACAGCACCGCCATCAGCGCTGCTTGGCCTGCCAAACTTCCTTCAACTGCGCCGTCGTCTGCAGCATGGCCTGCGGGCCTGCCACCCCCAGCAGGTACCAGACCTGCGGATCCAAAAACACCAGCCGGCCCTGCTGGCCGGCGGCGCTGTTGCGGATGGCTTCGTTGTTGAACAGGTCAGTGCTGGCAACGACGGGCTTGCCATCGCGACCGGTGGTGCTGCCGGTGCCGGCATTGCGGTCAATCACATAGAGCCAGGCGGGGTTGAGCTGGCTGATGTCTTCCATCGTCATCGGCACGCCGCGTGGCTTGCTGGCATCGGCGGGGATGGCTGGCTTGACGCCCAGCACATCGTGCAGCAGGCCAAAGCGTGCGCCGGGGGGCTGGGCGTTGATCATGGTGCTGATGGCCAGCACCAAGAGGCCTGGTGCCTGCTGCTGGGCCAGTGCGCGGGTGCTCTCCACCTCGCTGCGCACGCGCTGCATCAGCTGCTCGCCCTGGGCCTGCTTGCCCCACAGCGATGCGAGCGCCATCACATTGCGCTGCATATCGGCCAGCAGCTGCTGGTTGTTGACGCTCAGGTCCAGCGTGGGCGCAATCTTGCTCAGGATGTCGTACTTGCCGGCGCTGCGGCCCGCCACAACGATCAGGTCCGGGCGGATCTGGCTCAGCGCGTCAAAATCGGGCTCGAACAGGGTGCCGGCTGGCAGGTAGCGCGCATCGGCATAGGCCTGCATATAGCCGGGGAAGTTGGCCTTGGCCAGGGCCGTCACCGGCAGGTTCAGCGCCTGCATCGTGTCCAGCGATGCCAGGTCATACACCACCACACGCTTGGGGGCCAAGGGCACCACCGTGCTGCCCTTGGCATGTTGCACGGTGATGGTTGCCGGCGCTTTGGGGCTGGGGGCTTGCGCAAAGGCCGCCGGGGCAGCAAACAGCGACGTGGCGAGGGCGGCAGCAGCGCTGGCGCGCCAGCAGGCCGAGGTCAATGGCTGGGTCATGTCTTTCTCCAAGGGATGCGAATCAAAGCGATAGCCGCAGCGCCCGCCGCAATGCGGGTCGCCGCGCGGCGGGTTTAGAACTTGAGGTTCATGCCCACCCAGTAACGGCGCCCGTCCTGCACGGTGGCGTAGTCTTCGTAGTACACATCCTTGTCGAACAGGTTGTAGATGCCGGCGAAGAAGGTGGTGCTCTTGTTGTAGTGGAACGAGCCGCCCACATCGAACATGGCGTAGCTGCCAGCGACCCAGGTGCGGGCCGAGCGGCCGCCGGTCGGCTGGCTCTCCTTGCCTCGGTAGGACAGCTTGGTCCAGCCGTTCCAGCGGTCAGACGGCTTCCAGTCCAGTGCGACATTAAGCATATGGCGCGGCAGCTGCGACAGCGGCTGGCCGGCAAACTCGCCGCTCTTTTGCTCGGACTTGGTGAAGGTGTAGCTGGAGTTCAGATCCAGGCTGCGCGCCAGCGGCATGGTCAGCGTAGCCTCGATGCCGCGCGTCACTGCCTTGTCGATATTGATATTGGTCGTAGGCGTGTTGCCGGACGAATTCAACGGGCCACACTCGGGGCAGGCAATGCGGGTGATCTTGTCGCGGAAGTCGTTGTCAAACACGGTCAGGCCTGCCGACAGACCGGCACCATCGTTGTAGAGCACGCCCACTTCCTTGGACAGCGATTTCTCCGGCTTCAGATCCGGGTTGCCATAGATATTGCCGCCCCGGCTGGCCTGGCCCCAATCGCCCAGCGTCTGGCGCAGCGAGGGTGCGCGGAAACCGGTGGAGACACCGCCCTTGACTGTCCAGCGCGGGTTCAGGTTCCACACGCCATAGAGGCGCGGGCTCCATTGCGATCCGCCCTTGCTGTCGTCGTCAAAGCGCAGGCCGCTGGTCAGCGCAAAGTCCTCGCGCAGGCGCCATTCGTCTTCGGCAAACCAGGCGTACTGCGTGCGGTCGGCCGTGGTGCGGTTGCTGCCGGGCAAGGTGTTGGTCGTGGTGTCGGTCAGATCTTGCTTGTTGTAGTACAGGCCAGTGCTGACGATGTGCGCGTCGCCCACCGGTATCACCCAGCTGGTGTTGGCCACCGTGTTCTTGATGGTCATCTCACGCGAGATGTTGCGGGTCTTCTCATGCTGCACATAGGTATCGGACGAGGCCCAGCCCCAGCGGCCCTTGTGCTGCAACGAATAGTTCTCGCGCTCGAACCTGCGGTCGGACAGCGCACCCGTCTCCAGCAAGGTCTTGCCGGGGGTGGAGATGAAGTGCTGCTTGGCCGCGCCCAGTTCGGCAATGATGTCGTGGTCCTTGTTCGGCGTCAGCGCAATGCGGGCGTTGAGCGCCTGGGTATCGCTGTCGTTGTAGCCCTGGTAGATGCGGTCTTCATCGCGCTTGCTGTAGTTGCCGTAGAGGCTGATGCCCAGCATCTCTTCCTTGATCGGGCCCGAGAGGTAGAAGTTGCTCTGGTAGGCATTGCCGGATTCGGAGCGCTCTTGCAAGGTGGCATCGGCGCGCAGCGAGCCATGCCACTGCTTGGCCACCTTGCGCGTGATGATGTTGACCACGCCGCCCATTGCATCCGATCCGTAGAGCGAGGACATGGGCCCGCGCACCACCTCGATGCGTTCGATGGCTTCGAGCGGCGGCACCCAGCTTTGGTCGGTGCCCGTCGAGCCATTGGTCTGCGTCTCGCGCGTGCTCATGCGTTTGCCGTCCACCAGGATCAAGGTGTAGTTGGCGCCCATGCCGCGCAGGCTGATGTCGTTGGAGTTGTTGTCCGACGGCGTCATGATGACGCCCGGCACATCGCGCAAGGCATCGTGCAGGTTGCTGTAGGCGCCCTGCTCCAGCTTCTCACGCGGGATCACGGTGATCGAGGCCGGTGCCTGGGTCACCTCCTGCTCAAAGCCCGCCGCTGTCACCACTACGGTGCCCAGTGTTTTGTCGCTGGCAACCTGCTCGGCAGCATCGGTGGCATCAGCGGCCTGCGCTGCTGCTGCGCCATTTACCAGCATGCCGGCCACCAGACCGGCGATGGCGCGCAGTGCATGGCGCTGGGGTGCCGATGGCAGCCGGTGGAAATCAAGACGCAGAGGCCGTGCTGACGCGCGACCTGCTGCCAACGAAGCAGAGGAGGACATGGAAATACTCGGTGTTCAGGTGACAACAGCCACGCCTCAGGCACCCGCAGATGCTGGCCATCGGCAGGTGCTGGCGGCGGGCCAGCGATGCTTCGCTTGTTGTGCAGGTCTGCGGTCACGGCGCTTGTCAGGGCACCGTCCCGAGGAGGCATGGCCGCCCCATGCAAGCATGGGCAGCAAGGGGGAACGCAAGACGTTTATATGCGAATAATTCTCATTATAGAGATTGATGAAGAATCGTTACGAAATGCCATGTAGCGATTTTGTAAAGTTCGTCCTACAGCGCGCATGCGGCAACCGCTTCTCACGCTGCGCAAACCAAGCCTGGAGCCGCTCATGGCCGGAGGCGCGTCGTAACACGCGGACCTCCAGCGATGGCCTGGACACTACCGCTTAAAAACCGACGGTGACCTTGGCCCAGTAACGGCGGCCGTCATACACCGCGTCATAGGTGGCACTGTCCACGCGCTTGTCGAACAGGTTGTATATGCCGGTGCTGAAGCGCACATCCTTGCTGTAGGCGTAGTTCAGGCCCAGGTCCATGAACGTAAAGGACGGCGTGCCCTTGGCCATCGAGGTGCGGCTCAGGTAGTCCGAGCTCTTGCCGCGGAAGTTGAGGCGGCTCCAGACGCCCAGCTTGTCCGTGCCCTGCCAGTCCAAGGTGGCGTTGAGCATGTGCTTGGGCATCTTGTTGAGCGGCTGGCCGGCAAAGTTGCCGCTCTTTTGCTCCGAGCGGGTGAAGGTGTAGTTGGCCGCCAGGCGCAAGGCTTCGCTGGCCTTCCAGGTGGCGGTCGCTTCCACACCGCGCATATTGGCTTCATCCACATTGGTACGGTCGCTGATGAACTTGTAGGGCGTGCCCAGTACCGTGCAGTTGCCGGTGACGATGGCGCGGCCCGCGCCCTCGGTGTCCTCACAGCTGCGCACCTCGGTGATCTTGTCCTTGAAATCGGTGTTGAACAAGGTCAGACTGCCGGTGAAATCGCGGCGGTTGTCCCAGATCACGCCCAGCTCCTGGCTGGTGCTTTTCTCGGGTTTGAGGTTGGGGTTGCCTCGGATGATGGCCGGGTCGCCACCGCCGCCGGTGATCTGGCCCCAATCGGCCACGGCTGCACGCAGGCTGGGCGATTTGAAGCCGGTCGAGATACCGCCCTTGACGCTCCACTCCGGCGTTGCGTGCCAGACGCCGTAGACACGCGGCGTCCAGTCGGTGCCGTAGTTCTGGTCATGGTTCATGCGCAGGCCGGTGGTCAGCGCAATCGCATCGGTCACCCGCCATTCGTTCTCGGCAAACAGCGCCCACTGGTAGCGCTTGAGCGTGTTGATGGGGTTGTCCACCTTCATCTGGTTGCCGTTGTCCGTCAGCTTTTCATGTTTGTAGCTCAGGCCCACGGTGGTCAGGTTGCGCTCACCGATCGGCATCACCATCTGGCTGTTGAACTCGGTGTTCTTCAGCTTCATCTCGCGGCCAGGGTTGTCGATCTCCTCGTGCTGCAGGTAGGTCGTCGAGGTGCCAAAGCCCCAGCGCCCGGTGTGCGAAATCGCGAAGTGGTTGCGGGAGTAGTCCGAGAAGCTGGAGCTGCGGCTCGCGCTCTTGCCTGCCGTTGCATAGCGGTCCTGCAGGGTGCGGCCCACTTCCAGCGCCAGGTCGTGGTCCTTGTTGGGGGTCAGGGTCAGCTTGGCGGTGCCCGAGCTGCTGTCCTGCTCATTGAAGCCGCCGACAAACTTGTCTTCGAGGCGGCGCGATTTCTGGCCGTAGATCTGCAGGCCCAGCACATCGCTCTTGATGGGGCCGGCCAGGTAGAAGTTGCTCTGGTAGATATCGCCCGAGGCGGAGGATTCCTGCTGCGTGGTCTCGGCGCTCAAGGTACCCGTCCACTGCTTGGCCACCTTGCGCGTGATGATGTTGACCACGCCCCCCATTGCGTCCGACCCGTAGAGCGAGGACATGGGGCCCCGCACCACCTCGATGCGCTCAATCGCGCTGAGCGGCGGCAGCCAGCCTTGCTCGATGCCGGCGCCATCGCTGTTGGGCCGGGTCTCGCGCGAGTTCTGCGGCTTGCCGTCCACCAGAATCATCGTGTAGTTCGAGGCCATGCCCCGGATGCTGATGTCGCTGGAGCTGCCGCCACCGGTGATGACCACGCCGGGCACATCGCGCAGCGCATCGGTCACATCGCGGTAGGCCTTTTTCTCCAGCTCCTGGCGCGGGATCACGGTGATCGACGCCGGCGCATCTTCCACCGCCTGCTCAAAGCCCGAGGCCGTCACCACCACGGTCGACAAGGTCTTGTCGGCCTCCGCCTCAGTCTGCGCCAGCGCAGGGCTGGCAGCCAGCATGGCAGCGGCCACCAGGGCCGTGGCGCGCCATGCATGGGGCGCAGCAAGGCGCGGCGCTGGGCCGGCTTGCAACAGCGATGAAGGGTGGGCAGCACAGGCTGCAGCGAAAGCTGCAGAAAGGGGGCGGGCAGTCATGAAAAAGCTCCAGTTCAGATCGGTGGATGGCGCATGGCTGCGCCACCTGGGCGCTCGTGACGCTCGGGCAAAGCGCAGGCCCAGGGCCGGCGTTTATTCGCGGGGTTTGGCGGTGTCAGTCACGGCGCGGCAGGCAGCAAGTGCTTGCGCTGGGCCGTCCTGGCGTGCATGCCGGGCTGTGCGGCATGGAGATGGCGGGGAGCCACCTGGCTTGGCAACGGTAAAGGTCGGTAGACTATCAGCAAATGCGAATGCTTCTTATTATATCTATCGATGAAGAAGTGTTGACTAATGTGAAGCCACCGTGAAGCAATTCAGCGGCTGAACGTTGTGCTTATGCCTACGAACCTGTCCAATGTGCCGTTCAGTAGGGCTACACCGAACCACCGCCCAGGTGGTTCACCAACCAGCCCAGCCAGAACAGTGCAAAGCCGATCAGCCCGCCTACCAGGGTGCCGTTGATGCGGATGTACTGCAGGTCACGGCCAATGTTCCACTCGATCAGCTCGCCTAGTTCGCGCGCATCCCAGCGCTTGACGGTATCGGCAATATGGGTGCCGAAGAACTGCGAGATCTCCGGCGCCAGCTCCTTGACCCACAGCTCCATGCGGGTGTTGAGCGAACTGCGCAGCGCCTGGTCGGCCGCCAGCGATTTGCCCAGCCACAGGCCCATGCCCCGCACATTGCGCGCCATCGCCGAATGCTCGTTGGCCAGGTCGGCCTGCAGGCTGGCGCGCAGGCTTTGCCACAGCTCTTGCACATACTGGCCCACGGCAGGGTCGTGCTGCAGGTAGCGGCGCACTTCCTCGCCCTTGGCATGCCAAGCGGGGTCTTCGGCCAGGCGCTCCACCCACTCCTGCATGGTCTCGTCAAACTTGGCGCGCAGCACATGGCTGGGGTTGTCGGCAATCGCATCGAGCAGGTGTTCCAGGCTGCTGGCGATCATTGCCGAGCCCTTGTCGCTGAGCCAGCCGGTGGGCAGCATTTTTTCCTTCAGCGGGTGCTCGGTCTTGAGCCAGTGCGCAATGGTCTGCGCAATCAGGGTACGGGTCTCGGCCTCGTGCAGCAGCTCGACCAGCTTGTCCAGCGCCTGCGCCAGCAGCACCTGGTGGCGGCCATTGTGCGTCAGCACCGTCAGCACCTTGGACAGCGACTGCGACAGGTCGATCTGGCCCAGCAAGGTGCGCAGCGCCAGCTTGATGAAGCGCTCCACCTGTGCATCCTGCACGGTGGCCAGCGCGGCGGCAGCCAGGCGCGCCACCTGGTGGCCCAGCAGCTCGGCATTGGCCGGCGCCTTGAGCCATTGCGCCAGCTTGTCCGCCGGCTGGTGCGTGCGCACCAGCTGCACCAGCGATTCGCCATCGAGAAATCGCTCGCGCACAAAGACGGCCAGGTTCTCGCCAATGCGGTCCTTGTTGCGCGGGATGATGGCCGTGTGCCGCGAGATCCAGGGAATCGGGATGTGCTTGAACAGCGCCGCCACCGCAAACCAGTCGGCCAGCGCGCCGACCATGCCCGCCTCGGTCATCGCCCGCAGGCAGCGCAGCGCCAGCTGCCAGTGGCGCGACTGCGCAAACGGCTGGCCCAGGCACCAGCTGGCCAGCACAAACATGCAGGCCACGGCCAGCAGCAGCAGCAAGGGGGTGAGCTTGGCGCGGCGCAGCAGACGCTGCTGCGCATCGGTCAGTAGCAAAGGCATGGCGACCACTGTAGCGGCAAGCAGCAGAGCTTGCCAAGTCAGCCAACGGCGCGGTTTCCCATTCCTGGACACAGTGCCCGCAAAGTGTGGACAATGTCGGCCTGTGCGGCCCAGGGCCGCGTACTTTTCTGCACCAACCATGACCGATACCACTGCCCGCCCCGAACTGCCCGACCACCTGTCCATCGACCCCAAGAGCCCGCACTTTGTGCGCGAGGTTTTTGACCACGATATCGGCATCCGCTTCAACGGCACCGAGCGCGTGGATGTCGAGGAATACTGCGTGAGCGAAGGCTGGGTCAAGGTGCCCGCCGGCAAGACCGTGGACCGCAAGGGCAAGCCTTTGCTGATCAAGCTCAAGGGCAAGGTCGAGGCCTATTACAAGGACTGAGTCCTGGCCTGACACCTCCGCCGCGCTGCGCTGAAGCGGCCCGTAAAACGAAAACCCGATCCAGGCTCGCCTTGAATGGCCAGCATGGCTCGGGTTTTTTGCCTGCGGCGGCCGGTGCCGCACGCGCCTCAGCGCTTCAGAGGCATGCAATCAGGCCAGCGCCTCGGCCGGGCCAAAGAACTCATAGCGCACCTGGGCATCGGGCACGCCGAGCTTGCGCAGCGAGGCCTTGACCGAGCGCATAAAGGGCTTGGGGCCGAGAAAGTAGACATCGGCATCGCGCGATGCGGGCAGCCACTGGCCCAGCAGGTCCTCGGTCAGATGGCCCTGGGCAGCGACCGCTTCGCCCTCGGCCACTTCGTCATACACATAGCGCGGCTGCAGCTGGCTGTGCGCCTGCGCCAGCGCATCGATCTGCGGGCGGAAGGCATGCACCGCACGGCCCCGGGCGCAGTGGATGAAGGTGATGGGGCGGTCGGTCTGCAGCGCGGCTTCGAGCATCGGCAAGGTAGGGGTGATGCCCACACCGCCGCTGATCAGCACCAGCGGGCGCTCGCCCGCCTGCAAGGTGAAATGGCCGGCCGGTGCAAACAGCTCCAGGGTGTCACCCACTGGCAGGTCATGCAGGTAGTTGGAGACCTTGCCACCGGGCTCGCGCTTGACACTGATGCGGTAGCTGCGGCCATTGCTGGGGGCCGACAGCGAATAGTTGCGGCGCTGCTCGGTGCCTCCCACGATGGCGCGCAGGCCGATGTACTGGCCCGGCTGGTGGGCGATCACGGCCTTGCCGTCCACCGGCTCCAGGTAGAAGGAGCTGATCTCGGCGCTCTCGGCCACCTTCTGCACCAGCTTGAAGCTGCGCGCACCGCGCCAGCCGCCTTCGGCCTGGGCGATGTCGTCATAGGCCTTGGCCTCGGCAGCGATCAGGATGTCGGCCAGCTGGGTGTAGGCAGCGGCCCAGGCGTCGATCACCGCATCGGTGGCAATCTCGGCGCCCAGCACCTCGCGGATCGCGCGCAGCAGGCAGCTGCCCACGATCTGGTACTGGTCGGGCTGCACCTGCAGCGCCACATGCTTGTTGATGATCTGCGCGGGCAGGTCGCCCAGGTTCTCCAGCTTGTCGATGTGCTTGGCATACATCAGCACGCTATGGGCCAGTGCGCGGGGCTGGGCGCCGCTTTGCTGGTGGGCCTGGTTGAACAGCGGGCGCACCTCGGGGTACTCGCTCAGCATCATTTGGTAGAAGTGCGTGGTCAGCGCCTCACCGCCGGTCTCCAGCAGAGGGACGGTGGCCTGGATGATCTGTTTTTGGCTATCGCTCAGCATCTAACTCTCCTTGCATGTGGTTGGTCTTGACAATGCATGCATCGTGCCAACACCTGGTTTGTGGAATATCAATACCTTGCACAATGCATGCAGTCATACTGACTACGGTTAAATGCTGTGTTTTTGACACCCCGAGTCGTTTTGACATCCTCCACAATCCTCCACGCGGTGATTCCGCTGGTCGCCGATCTGGCCCAGGAACTGCCCGAGCGCGAGCGCCTGCGCCGCCTGCTTGCCGCGTTGCGCACCCTGCTGCCCGCCGATGCCGTGGCGCTGCTGCGCCTCAACGGCGAATGGCTGGAGCCGGTGGCCATCGATGGCCTGGTGCCCGATACCCTGGGCCGGCGCTTCAAGGTGGCCGAGCACCCGCGCCTGGCCCAGCTGCTGGCCGCCGGCCAGGCCATGCGCTTTGCGCCCGACAGCCTCCTGCCCGACCCCTATGACGGCCTGATCACCACCCCGGGCGAGCTGCATGTGCATGACTGCATGGGCTGCGTGCTGCAGACCGGCGGCCTGGCCTGGGGCCTGTTGACCCTGGATGCGCTGGAGCCCGACCGCTTTGCCGATGACAATGCGCTCGAGCTGCTGCAGGCCTTCAGCAACCTAGCCGCCGCCACCGTGGCCACGGCCGAGCGGGTGCAGCAGCTGTCCCAGGCCGCGCGCAGCGCCAGCGCGCCGGCACCGCGCAGCCCGGGCGCAGATCGCAGCCGCCAGATCCTGGGTACCAGCCCTGCGATCCGCCAGCTGCAAAGCAGCATTGCGCTGGTCGCCGCCAGCGACCTCTGCGTGCTGATCACTGGCGAGACCGGCACCGGCAAGGAGCTGGTCGCCCAGGCGGTGCATGCGCAGTCGCCACGCGCAGCGCAACCGCTGGTCAGCATCAACTGCGCCGCGCTGCCCGACAACCTGGTCGAGAGCGAGCTGTTCGGCCATGTGCGCGGCGCCTTCACCGGCGCGTTGAGCGAGCGGCGCGGCAAGTTTGAACAGGCGCAGCACGGAACCCTGTTCCTCGACGAGGTGGGCGAGCTGTCGCTGTCGGTGCAGGCCAAGCTGCTGCGCGTGCTGCAAAGCGGCCAGCTGCAGCGCCTGGGCTCGGACCGCGAGCACCAGGTCGATGTGCGCGTGATCGCCGCCACCAACCGCGACCTGGCCGCCGAGGTGCAGGCCGGCCGCATGCGCGCCGATTTCTACCACCGCCTCTGCGTCTACCCGGTCGTGGTGCCACCGCTGCGTGCGCGGGACAGCGACACCCTGGTGCTGGCCGGCTGCTTTCTCGAAGAGAACCGCGCCCGCCTGCAACTGGGCGGCCTGCGCTTGGATGCCGCCGCCCAGGCCGCCCTGCTGCGCTACCCCTGGCCCGGCAATGTGCGTGAGCTGGAGCACTGCATCAGCCGCGCCGTGCTCAAAGCGCTGAGCCGCACGCTGGGCCAGCGCAAGGACAGCAGCAAACCGCGCATGCTGAGCATTGGCGAGGAAGACCTGTGGGACGGCGCCGCCGCCGCACCCTTGCCGCCAGGCCAGCAGGCAACGGGCCTTATCGCGCCCGGGCCCGTTGCCGACGTGGCCGAAGGGCCAGCCGCCAGCGCCGGGGCCTTGGGCCTGCGCGCCCAGGTGGAGCGCTACGAGCGCCAGCTGCTCAGCGCCAGCCTGGCCCGCCACCACGGCAACTGGGCCGCAGCCGCGCGCGAGCTGCAGCTGGACCGCGCCAACCTGCAGCGGCTGGCCAAGCGCCTGGGGGTGGAACGCTGATCGGCGAACGAACCCAGCGCCCTAAAAACAAAATAGCCTCCGCGCCAGCAAGACGCGGAGGCTTTTCAGCTTGTAGAGAAGCAGGTTTTACTGGCCCTTGATGCCCAGCAGTTCCACTTCAAAGTTCAGCGTGGCATTGGGCGGGATCACGCCGCCAGCGCCACGGGCGCCATAGGCGATCGAGGCCGGGCAGGTCAGCTTGGCCTTGCCACCCACCTTCATCAGCTGCACGCCTTCGGTCCAGCAGGGGATCACGCCTTGCAGTGGGAACTCGATCGGCTCACCGCGCTTGTAGGAGCTGTCGAACTCCTTGCCGCTGTCAGGGAAGGTGCCCTTGTAGTGCACCTTGACGGTGTCGCTCGCCTTGGGGCTGGCGCCGGTGCCGTCCTTGATGCTTTCAAACACCAGGCCGCTCTTGGTCGTCACAGGCTTGCTCTGTGCCTGGGCCAAGCCGGCGGTCAGGGCGATGGCAGCGAACAGGGCGCTGGCAGTCAATGCTTTCATTGCGAAATCCAATCCAATGTTTTTCAAACAAAACCCGCATTCTGCACTTGGTTGGCAGGTGCAGAACGCGTTAAGAACACAAGTTAACCCTTGATACCCAAACCATCGAGCGCCTGGCGCAAATGGCCCACGGTGCGCTCGACGTTGTGCCATTTATCGAGGCCAAACAGGCCGATGCGGAAGGTCTTGAACTCCGGCCCCTCGTCGCACATCAGTGGCACGCCGGCAGCGGTCTGCAGGCCCACGCTGGCAAATTTCTTGCTGTTCTGGATCTCCGGATCGGTGGTGAAGCTGACGACCACGCCGGGCGCCTCAAAACCTGGGGCCGCCACGCTGGGAAAGCCCCGCGCCTTGAGCAGTGCGCGCACCTCTTTGCCCAGCTGGGTCTGCTCCTCGCGCAGCTTGTCCAGCCCATAGGCCTCGGCCTCCTGCATCACCTTGCTCAGCTGCACCAGCGAATCGGTGGGCATGGTCGCGTGGTAGGCGTGCTGGCCCTTTTCGTAGCCTTCGGCAATCTGCATCCACTTCTTCAGGTCGCAAGAGAAGCTGCTGCTCTTGGTGTCTTCGATGGCCTTGCGGGCGCGCTCGGACAACATCACCATGGCGCAGCAAGGCGGGCCGCTCCAGCCCTTTTGCGGCGCGGTAATCAGCACATCGACACCGGTCTTTTGCATGTCCACCCAGATGGCGCCGCTGGCCACGCAGTCGAGCACCATCAGCGCGCCAACCTCATGCGCAGCGGCGCTGATGGTCTGGATGTAGCCGTCGGGCAGCACAATGCCGCTGGCCGTCTCGACGTGCGGGGCAAACACCACCTGGGGCTTTTCCTTACGGATGGCAGCGGCCACTTCTTCGGCCGGGCAAGGTGCCCAGGCATCCTGCGGGCCGCTGCCTTGGGGGCGGGCCTTGCAGATCACTGCGCTGCCGCCCAGGCCGCCTTCTTCAAAAATCTGCGTCCAGCGGTAGCTGAACCAGCCATTGCGCACGATCAGCACCTTGGCGCGGTTGGCAAACTGGCGCGCCACGGCCTCCATGCCAAAGGTGCCACTGCCCGGCACTATCACGGCCGTGTGCGCGTGGTAGGTGGTCTTGAGGATGCGCAGCACCTCGCCCATCACACCGATGAAGCGGTGCGACATGTGGTTGAGCGCGCGGTCGGTGTAGACCACCGAAAACTCCAACAGGCCATCGGGGTCAACGTCGGGTAGCAATCCTGGCATGGGGTCTCCTGTCTTTTAGAGGGGGTACACAGAACAATCGGGGGCCAGCTTAGCACGCAGCACCATGCGCTGCAGCCGGGCTGGCGGGTGGGCAGATGGCGCCATTCAATGGGCGCTGCCGTAGTCGCGCTGGCCGAAGATGCCGCTGCCCACGCGCACCATCGTCGATCCGGCCTGCACGGCGGCCTGCAGGTCGGCCGTCATGCCCAGGGAGATGGTGTCCCACTGCGCCAGCTGCGGCAGGCCCAGCGCGGCGATGTCATCGAACACGGCCTTGACCCGCTGGTGCACGGCCAACTGGGCGGCAAAATCGGCCACCACATCGGGGATGCTCATCACGCCGCGCAGCTGCAGCTGGGGCAACTGGGCCACCTGCTGCACCAGCGCCGCCACGTCGCCCGGGGCGACGCCGGACTTGGTGATACCGCCATCGACATTGACCTGGATGCAGATCTGCAGCGGCGCCAGCTGTGCGGGCCGCTGGGCGGACAGGCGCTCGGCCGTCTTGAGCCGGTCCACCGTATGCACCCAGTCAAAGTGCTCGGCCACCAGGCGCGTCTTGTTGCTCTGGATCGGGCCGATGCAGTGCCACACCAGGCCCTGGTCCTTCCAGGCGTGCTGCTCGGCAAAGTAGCGGATCTTCTCGACCGCTTCCTGGATGTAGTTCTCACCAAACGCGCGCTGGCCGGCTTGGGCCGCCTCGGCAATGGCATCAACGCCAAAGGTCTTGGAGACGGCCAGCAGCTGCACGCTGCCCTCGGGCCGGCCGCTGGCACGACAGGCGTTGTCGATTTGCAGGCGAACCTGCTGAATTTTTTCGGGAATCGTGCTCATAATGTAAAAATATGCACGGCCTTGGAACGTGTGAACAACGCGGCCTTGCACTCAAAGCGTACCAAAACAACGAGGGAACTGCAGTGGATATCACCCAATTGCTGGCATTCAGTGTCAAAAATAAAGCGTCGGACTTGCACTTGTCTGCAGGCCTGCCGCCGATGATCCGGGTCCACGGCGATGTGCGCCGCATCAATGTCGATCCGCTGGACCACAAGCAGGTCCACGCGATGGTCTACGACATCATGAGCGACGCCCAGCGCAAGCAGTACGAAGAATTCCTCGAAGTCGACTTTTCGTTCGAGATCGAGGGCCTGGCGCGTTTCCGGGTCAATGCCTTCAACCAGAACCGCGGCTCGGGCGCCGTGTTCCGGACCATTCCGAGCAAGATCCTGACCCTGGAGCAGCTCAATGCCCCCAAGATCTTTGCCGACCTGTCGCTCAAGCCGCGTGGCCTGGTGCTGGTGACCGGGCCCACCGGCTCGGGCAAGTCCACCACCTTGGCGGCCATGGTGAACTACCTCAACGAAAACGAGTACGGCCACATCCTGACGGTGGAAGACCCGATCGAATTCGTGCACGAATCCAAGAAATGCCTGATCAACCAGCGCGAAGTGGGCCCGCAGACGCTGTCGTTCAGCGCCGCACTGCGCTCGGCGCTGCGTGAAGACCCGGACGCCATTCTGGTGGGCGAAATGCGCGACCTGGAAACCATCCGCCTGGCAATGACGGCCGCAGAAACCGGCCACTTGGTGTTTGGCACCCTGCACACCTCCAGCGCCGCCAAGACCATTGACCGGATCATTGACGTTTTCCCCGCCGAAGAAAAGGAAATGGTCCGCGCCATGCTGTCCGAATCGCTGCAGGCCGTCATCTCCCAGACCTTGTGCAAGACCAAGGACGGCCAAGGCCGCGTGGCCGCGCACGAGATCATGCTCGGCACCCCCGCCATCCGCAACCTGATCCGCGAGGCCAAGGTGGCACAGATGTACTCCACCATCCAGACCAGCAACAGCATGGGCATGCAGACCCTGGACCAGAACCTGACCGACCTGGTGCGCCGCAATGTGATCAGCCCGGCCGAGGCGCGTGCCAAAGCCAAGACGCCTGAGAACTTCCCAGGTTAAAAGCGCTGACAAACAGCAACTGACAAACGGTTGCACGAAGGGCACCAGCGGTCATTGCCAGTACCGCTGGTGCCCTTTATGCTTTGCGGGATCAAAGGAGACCACGGGCCATGAACCGCTTGCATTCCGCATCCCCGGCAGACGAGCCCGTAGAGGCCGATACCGGCTTCTTCCTCCATGGCTTCCAGCAGGCCAGCACGTCGGAAGCCCCCTATGTGCTCTGGAGCCAACGCCGCAAGGCCATCCATGCCCAGCTGCTGGCACCGGCCGACCCGGCCACCGCGCTGCGCATGGTCTGGGCCCAGGATGCCGCGCTATCCCTGCTGCAATCCCCCTTTATCGAACAGATGGTGCAGTACCTGGAGTTCTACCAGGTGCCCGCCGGGCAAACACTGATCCAGCAAGGCGAACTGGGCGATTACCTGTTGATCGTGCTGAGCGGCCAGGTCCGCGTGGACCGGCTTTTGGCCACCGGCCAGACTGTCCATCTGGCCGACATCCACCCCGGCGAAGTGCTGGGCGAGATGTCTCTGTTTGACAGCAGTCCCCGTTTTTCTTCGTGTACCACTACCACCGACTGTGCACTGGCTGTGCTGAAGGCCGATACACTGGATGCCATGATGGAGTTGGACGCGTCCACGGCCGCCTATTTGCTGGCCTTGTTCACGCGCAAACTCTCCACGCGGCTGCGGCAGACCAGCGCCCGGATTGAGCCCTGAGCCTTTCAGGGCGGCCGTTCCCGGGCGCTTCTGTTGCATAAGCAACAATAACGGAGCGAGAGAGGATTGTCATGGAACGGGATCAGGCCAGTAAGTTCATCAACGACCTGTTGAAGCTGATGGTGCAGCGCAATGGCAGCGATTTGTTCATTACCGCTGACTTTCCGCCAGCCATCAAGATCGATGGCAAGGTCACCAAGGTCTCCAGCCAGCCGCTGTCGCCCACCCACTCGCTGACCCTGGCCCGCTCGATCATGAGCGACAAGCAGGTGGCTGAGTTCGAAAAGACCAAGGAATGCAATTTCGCCATCTCGCCCTCGGGCATCGGGCGTTTCCGGGTCAATGCCTTCATGCAGCAAGGCAATGTCGGTCTGGTGCTGCGGACCATTCCACTGACCCTGCCAACGATTGACGGACTGGGCGTGCCCCAGGTGCTCAAGGACCTGGCCATGGCCAAGCGTGGCCTGTGCATCATGGTCGGCGCCACCGGCTCGGGCAAGTCCACCACCTTGGCGGCCATGGTCGATTGGCGCAACGAAAACTCTTACGGCCACATCATCACCGTCGAAGACCCGGTGGAGTTTGTCCACCCCCACAAGAACTGCATCGTGACCCAGCGCGAAGTGGGCCTGGACACCGACAACTGGGAAGCGGCGCTGAAAAACACCTTGCGCCAGGCCCCTGACGTCATCCTGATGGGCGAAATCCGCGACCGCGAAACCATGGAACACGCGGTGGCCTTTGCCGAAACCGGCCACTTGTGCCTGGCCACCCTGCACGCCAACAGCGCCAACCAGGCGCTGGACCGCATCATCAACTTCTTCCCCGAAGAGCGCCGCGCGCAGCTGCTGATGGACCTGTCACTGAACCTGCGCGGCCTGGTGTCGCAGCGCCTGCTGAGCAAGCAGGACAGCAAGGGCCGCGTTGCGGCGGTCGAGGTGATGCTCAACTCGCCACTGATCTCGGACCTGATCTTCAAGGGCGAGGTCAACGAGATCAAGGAGATCATGAAGAAAAGCCGCAATCTGGGCATGCAGACCTTCGACCAGGCGCTGTTTGACCTGTACGAGGCCAACCTGATCACCTACGAAGACGCGCTGCGCAACGCCGACTCGGTCAACGACCTGCGCCTGCAGATCAAGCTGGGCAGCCAGCGCGCCAAGCGCAGTGATCTGGCCGAGGGCACGGAGCACCTGACAATCGTTTAAGCTGTCAGCGTTTTGGGTTTTCAGCGACACGGCACCCAGGCCCGCCTTGGGTGCCGCTCTTTTTGGAGTCACCGCAATGGCATCGAGTATTCAAGCACGCAGCTATGACAGCACCCCTTCCCTGAACGTCGCCTTTTTGGGCCTGGGCGTCATGGGCTACCCCATGGCGGGCCACCTGGCCCAGGCAGGCCATGCGGTCACCGTCTACAACCGCACGGCGCAAAAGGCGCAAGCCTGGTGCGACGAGTTTGCCAGCGCCAAGGCGCCCCGCCATGCCGCCACGCCGCGCGAGGCGGTCGCCAATGCGGACATCGTATTCTGCTGCGTGGGCAATGACGACGACCTGCGCTCGGTCGTGCTGGGTGCCGATGGCGCGCTGGCCGGCATGAAGCCCGGCGCCATCTTTGTCGACCACACTACCGCCTCGGCCAATGTGGCCCGCGAGCTCTATGCCGCCGCCCAGGCCCAAGGCCTGCACTTCATCGATGCGCCCGTCTCCGGTGGCCAGGCCGGTGCAGTCAACGGCCAGCTCACCGTCATGTGTGGTGGCGATGAGGCCGTGTTCAACACCGTCAAGCCGGTGGCCATGGCGTTCTCGCGCGCCTTCACCCTGCTGGGCAGCAGCGGCGCGGGCCAGCTGGCCAAGATGGTCAACCAGATTTGCATCGCCGGTGTCGTGCAGGGCCTGTCCGAGGCCATCGCCTTCGGCATGAACGCCGGCCTGGACATGCCCCAGGTGCTGGATGTGGTGAGCAAGGGCGCCGCGCAAAGCTGGCAGATGGAAAACCGGGGCAAGACCATGGTCGAGGGCAAGTTCGACTTCGGTTTTGCCGTGGACTGGATGCGCAAGGACCTGGGCCTGGTGCTGGACGAGGCCAAGCGCAATGGCTCACGCCTGCCGCTGACTGCGCTGGTGGACCAGTTCTATGCCGATGTGCAGCAGTCGGGTGGCAACCGCTGGGATACCTCCAGCCTGATCACCCGCCTGGGCAAGAAGGCCTGATCGCTTTCCCCGAACGCAAAAAAGGCCGCGGATGCGGCCTTTTTGTTGCGTGCTGAGCAGGCTCAGGGCTTGGTCGTGAACCCATCGTTGAGCGGCTGCACAGGCGTGGTGCTGACCGGCGAGGTCGTCACGCCGGTAGACACGGGAGCTGCCGCAGGCGCTGCTGGTGCGGCCGCTGGTGCGGGCACGACGGTCGCTGCCGGGGTGCTGATGGCCGATGCGCTGCTGTCGTTGACCACCGGCGCGGCATTGCCGGTGCTGCGGTTGTTGCTCAGGGACTTGAGCTCGTCTTCACTGATGATCTCGAAAACGCGCACGACCTTTTGCACATTGGCCACGCCCCGGGCGATTTCAGCGGCGCGCTTGGATTCGCGCTCGGTCACACGGCCCATCAGGTAGACCACATTGCGCTCGGTCAGCACCTTGATGGCGCTGGAGCTGAGGTCCTTGGCATCGATGATGCTCGCGCGCACCTTGCCGGTGATCAGGGTATCGCTGGAGCGCTGCGACAGGCTGGAGTTGAACATCACCGCCACATCGTTGACGACGGAGCGCACGTTCTGCGCAGCCTTGGCGGCCTCTTCGGCCTTTTGCTTGAAGGCCTCGTTCGGCGCTTCCCCGGTCAGCAGCACCTGGCGGTTGTAGCTGGTGACATTGATATGGCCATCATTGCCGGCACGTTCGCGGATGGCGCTGGCCACGCGCAGCTCTATGCTTTCGTCCTCCACCTGGATGCCAGCGGTGCGGCGGTCGATTGCCATCACCGTGCCACCGACGGCGGCGCCGCCGATCACCAGCGGAATGCAACCCGAGACGGTCGCAGCGACCGTTCCAGCCGCCACCAGACTCAGGGTCAGTCGCTTCCAAGACACAGGCATCATTCCTCTTCTCCTAACAATTGGGTATCGATTCCGTCAACGAGGCAGTGCAGCACCAGCTGGTGCACCTCGCGCACGCGGGTGCTGCGGTCATGGGGCACGCGCATTAACACATCGGTTTCGCTCAAGGCATTGGCCAGCAGGCCGCCGGTGCGGCCGGTCAGCACCACGGCCGACATGTCGCGCTCATGCGCTGCGTCGATCGCGCCGAGCAGCGCACGGTCATGGCCATCGGCACTTATGACCAGCAATAGATCGCCAGGCTGGCCCAAAGTTCGCACCTGGCGCGCCAGGCCTTGGGACAGGGCTTCGGCCGTCAGGCTGCTGCCCAGCTGGGCCTGCGCCAGCGCGCCGTTGTCCAGTACCAGGGCGGCCAGCTCGGGGCGCTCGCGCTCCATGCCGCTGACGCACATGGCGGCAAACTGCGCTGCCTGCGCCCAGGACAGGCCATTGCCGCAGCACATCACCTTGTTGCCGCTGGTCACACAGGCGAGCAGCGCGTAGACCGCGCTGGCGACGCTTTCGCTCATCTCCTGTGACACCTGGTAGTGGAGATCGGCGCTATCGATAAAGTGCTGTTGGATGTGTTGCTCAAGCATGGAGGCCCGATGATAACCTTGGCAGGTTTCCCCCTCGGGTCGGGATGACGACTTTTCTCAGCGCCCAAGGCCATCTATAGTCCAGCAACGGCGCGGTTCAGGACCCTTTGCAAGACCCTCGCCGAATGGGATGGACGCGGAACGGGATGAGACGCGAGGCGTCTTTTGCAGTTAATAGCGGGCTATGTTGCAGAGGGCTCTTATCCCCCGTCGGGCACATCAAAAGCCGCCCGCAGCCAGACGATCTCCTGCTCGACCAGCACCGCATCAAAACGGCAGGCCGGCTGCTGGCGCAGACTGGCCAGGTAGTGCCTGGCGGCCAGGATGATGCGCCGCTGCTTGGTGCTGCCGATGCTGCCACCCGCACCGCCAAAGCCGCTGTGCTGGCGCTGGCGCACCTCGACAAACACGACGGTGCCATCGCGCTCCTGCATCACCAGATCGATCTCGCCGCCGCCGCGCCCGGGTGTGCGGTAATTGCGCGCCAGCAGGCGCAGGCCCTGTTGTTGGAGATAATGGAGCGCGGCATCTTCTGCCTGCTGGCCCCGCAGCTTGCTGTTGTCGGCCCCTTCGCTGGCAGCCCTGGGCGATGCAGCAGGCGGGCTTTGGCCTCGCCATTTTTCAAGGATCTTCCACGGTGTCTGCATCTTTCACCTCCGCTTTGCAAGCAGCCCAGGCTGCAGCCGGCACCCAGCACTACCCCGCCTCCACCTTGTATGTGGTGGCCACCCCGATCGGCAACCTGGCCGACATCACCCTGCGCGCACTGCATGTGCTGGAGCTGGCCGATGCCGTGGCCTGCGAGGACACCCGCCACACCCACAGCATGCTACGTGCCTACGGGGTTGGCAAGTCGGGCGGCCAGCTGATTGCGGTACACCAACACAACGAGGCCGAGGCGGCCGAGCAGGTCATCAACCGCCTGCAGCAAGGCCAGCGCATTGCCTACGTGAGCGATGCCGGCACGCCCGGGGTGAGCGACCCGGGCGCACGCCTGGCAGCGGCCGTGGCGCGTGCAGGCCTGCGCGTCAGCCCGCTGCCCGGCGCCAGCAGCGTGACCGCGCTGGTCAGTGCCGCCGGTGCGGTGGCCGGCGAAGGCGCCAGCAGCGGCTTTGCTTTCATCGGCTTTTTGCCGACCAAGGCGCAAGAGCGCCAGCAGGCCGTGGCCCAACTGGCGCAAGATCCGCGCACCCTGGTATTGCTGGAAGCACCGCACCGCATTGCCGACCTGGCCCAGGCGCTGGCCGTGCTGCAAGACCGGCCCGTGACCTTGGGCCGTGAGCTGACCAAGCAGTTTGAAGACATTGCCACCATGCCTGCGGCTGATGTACCCGCCTGGCTGGCCGCCGACCCGCACCGCAGCAAGGGCGAGTTTGCGCTGCTGCTGCACCCGCAGGCGGTGCAGACCGATAGCCTGGCCGATGCGCACCGCGTGCTGGCGCTGCTGCTGGCCGAGCTGCCGACCAAGACCGCCGTCAAACTGGCCGCTGACATTAGCGGCGCGCCGCGCAATGCGCTGTATGACACGGCCCTGGCCTGGAAGCGCGATGCCGAGCAAGCCGGCGACTGATCGCCGTTGGGGCGTTGGGGCTTAAAGCGCCTGCCCGTGCACCAGGCCCGCCGCCACACCACCAAACAGATCGCCCTCGACCTGGGGCGTATCCGGAAAAGCCTGGGCCAGCGCCGCGCGCAGCGGCTGCAAGGCCGATGAACCACCCGTCAGGTAGATCGCATCGATCTGCCCTTGCTGCAGGCCGGCGGCCTGCACACAGTTCAGCGCGCACTGCGCCACCTGGGCCAGCAAGGCCTGCAGGCATTGCTGCAGATCGGCGGGCCAGACCTCGGGGCTGAGGCCCGGCTCCAGCCAATCAACCTCCAGCTTTTGCACGCTTTGCTGGTTGGACAGACCGATCTTGGTCTCCTCAACCGCATTGGCCAGGCGGTGGCCCCAGTGCTCCTGCAGCAGGCACACCAGCCGGTCATGCAAGACCGTGTCGCTGTAGCTGCTGCGCAGCGCCTGCACCTCGCGCTGGCGCTGCGGGCTGTACAGCCACTGGATCAGGTGCCAGGTCGACAAGTCATGGAACACCGCGCTGGGCACCTCGCGCCCGCTGGGCCCCACATGCTGCAGGCCCAACAGCGGCATGGCCGCCATCAGGCTGAGGCGCCGGTCAAAGTCGGTACCGCCAATGTGCACGCCGGTGGTAGCCAGAATGTCGCCGCTGCGTTCGGGCTTGTTGCGGCGCTCGGGGCCCAGGCGCACCACGGTGAAGTCCGAGGTACCGCCGCCAATGTCGACCACCAGCACCAGCGCTTCATTCGCAATGCGCTGCTCATAGTCCAGCGCCGCGGCAATCGGCTCCAGCTGAAAACGCACATCCTTGAAACCCGCTGCCTGCGCCGCCAGCTGCAGCGCGGTTTGCGCGGCCTGGTCGCGCCCGGCGTCCTCGTCGACAAAATGCACGGGCCGGCCCATAACCACGGTGGTGGGCAGATGGCCAATCTGGCGCTCGGCCGTGGCGGCCAGCTGCTGCACAAACAGCGCGACGATGTCCTGGTAGGCCACCATCTTGCCGTGTACCACCGTTTTCTCCTGCATCAGCGCGCTGCCCAGCAGGCTTTTGAGCGAGCGCATCAGCCGGCCTTCGGTGCCTTCCAGATAGCGTGAGACGGCATCGCGCCCGTAGTGGGTGCTGTGGTCCTCGGTGTTGAAAAACACAGCCGTTGGCATCGCTTGCGAGGCGCCCTCGGCCTGCAACAGCGTGGAAGGCCCGGGCGCAGCCAGGTCGGCCTTGAACGCCATGGCGGAATTGGAAGTGCCGAAATCAATGCCCAGGATGGCGGGTGCAGATGACATAAAGACCAGGTCCGACGGGAGAATCGGACGAAAAAAGCAAGGCATGCAGACTGCGCAGAATGCAGGCAAGGTGCCGGTAAAAAAGGGAAAAGCCTCTGTCCCCTTTGCGGGAACAGAGGCCCAAATGCGACTGGCCTGACACGGAGTCGGCTGACCCAGGCGTGCGCTGCAACCACCGGTACACCGGGTTTGCGCGCCGCGACGGGAAAATTATAGGGCAAGCGCATGCGGCGACCAGGGGCAAACCATAGACACCAGAAATAGCCCCATACAAAGCCCATTTGTGTGCTGCTATGCTCGGCGCTCCCTGCAGCACTGCCCCTGCCCACCATGCAAATCGTCCATACCATCGCCGAACTTCGACAAGCCCTGGCCGAGCGCGGCCGGCCCGCCTTTGTGCCCACCATGGGCAATCTGCATGCGGGCCATATCTCGCTGGTGCATGAGGCCAAACGCCATGGCGCGGTGACAGTGGCGAGCATCTTCGTCAACCGCCTGCAGTTCTTGCCCAGCGAAGACTTCGACAGCTATCCGCGCACCTGGGAGAACGACTGCGACCAGCTGCAGGCGGCTGGCTGCGACATCCTGTTTGCGCCGCGCGAGAAGGACCTCTACCCCGAGCCCCAGCTGTTCAAGGTGCAGCCCGACCCGGCCCTCGCCGACATTCTGGAAGGCGCGTTCCGCCCCGGCTTTTTCACCGGCGTCTGCACTGTCGTCATGAAGCTGTTCAGTTGCGTGTTTGCCACCACCGGCGGGGGTGCGGCCATCTTTGGCTGGAAGGACTACCAGCAGCTGATGGTCATCCGCCGCATGGTGGCGCAGTTTGCGCTGCCCATCGAGATCATCGGCTGCCCCACCGCACGCGCTGACGACGGCCTGGCACTGAGCTCGCGCAATGGCTACCTGAGCGCGGCCGAGCGCCAGCAGGCCATGGCCTTGTCACAAGCGCTGCAGGCACTGGCCGCCGCCGCCCGCAACACGCCGGGCGACCTGGCTGTGCTGGAAGCCCAGGCCATGCAGGCCCTGCGCGCCCAAGGCTGGGAGCCCGACTACCTGACCGTGCGCCAGCGCCACAACCTGCTGGCACCCGCTGCAGGCGATCTGGCCAGCGCACCCTTGGTGGTGCTGGGTGCGGCGCGGCTGGGCAGCACGCGCTTGATCGACAACCTGGAGTTCTGACGCAGCGCGGCCACCCGCTGGCCGCTGCGCAGGGGGAGAGGCGCATGCACCAGGCCCCATGCCTGCTCAGCGCCCTCCTGTGCCGTTGCCGCTCTGTATTTAATAGCACCTGAACGTCACACCAGGTGCTGTTCTCCGTTGCACCAGTGGATGACATTTGTTTGCCTGGGCGACGCCGTTCTGCCCAAAAAACAGACATATCAATTCATCAATCGACTGTACATTTTTATTCTAAGTCTCAATTCATAACAGCGGCTCTGCGCGCCCATCCGGCCTGCATCAGTTGCTCGTATGGGGATCATTACGCCCAAGTTATGATTCATATTGATACATATAAACAATAATTGTTACTATCGAAGATAGGCGTGCGCTTGCGCGCCTCGTGGACTCAACAGACCCAACAGACCCAACAGGCCCAACAGGCCCAACAGGCCCAACGGTAAGAGAAATGACCCATCCATTGACGTTTTTCCGGCTGCTGATCGCAGCCTTGCTCCTGTGTCTCGGCGCACAGCATGCCTTTGCGCAAAAGGTGCTGCTGCTGACCACCAATATCACTGACCCCAATCCAGAAAAACCTGACGCCGTCGACGCCTACCTGAATCTGCAAAACGAGTTTGCCAGCGCGCTGGCCAATCCCAGCGATCTCACCAAGTTGTCGGAGCTGGGCAATCCCAATGCCATCTCGCAGGCCACCTTCACCGCAGCATCGGGCTCGCCCTATGACATCGTGATTGTCGCGGCTACCTACAAGCCGATCGACCCCACCAACTGGGCAGTACTGCAAAGCGCCGTCGCCAACCGCTGGGCCAATTCCATCGTTTTCTTTATCGATGGTTGCTGTGAGGCGGAGAACGGCGGCAACGGCGGCAGACTAGTGGCTGCGCTCAATGGTGGCACGGGCTCTGCATTCGAGCTGGGCAGCCAGCTGAATGGGATTGCCTCCTTTCCGCTGAACACCAACTCTCCCTTCGCGACCTCCTTCAGTGCGCTGAACCCTTTCGCAGGCGGCTATATCACCTATATCAACAAGGTGCCTGCAAGCAATGCGCTGTACCTGGCCTCCGGTACCCCTCCAGCCAGTTTCCCGGCGCCAGGCGCCACGCCCACCAACAACGTATACGGCCTGCTGATTCCCACTGCCCAATCGAACGCCGGCAAGGGCGCCTGTGTTTTTGCCGTGGTGGACATCTCTCCTTTCATCGGCGACCCTTGGAACGCCAACAAAACCAAGGTGGCTCCTGCATTTCTGAATGCCGCCACCTCGGAGAATGGCGCCTGCGGCCTGCCCAAGATCAGCAAGAGCTTTGACAAGACCGATCTCTATCTGGGTGGCAGCGACAACACCGCAGCGCTCACGATCACGCTGTCCAACGGCACGCCCACCGACATCAGCAACGTCAACCTGACCGACAACCTGCCCGCACCGCTGGTGGTGGGCAACGGCACCGTGGGCAGCACCTGCACCGCCAACAGCCTCAGTGCGTCACCCGGCTCTAACGTCGTCAGCAACAGCGCCTTCACGATCCCGTCGGGCGGCTGCACCATCACCGTGCCGGTTGTCTGGCCCAACAGCGTTGCCGGCCGCCAGGCTTGCATCGATACCCCGTCAGTGACCAATACCATCACGCCGGGCACCGACTTTGTCTCGCCCACTGGCCAGGTCAATACGCCAGCTACAGCATCGCTCGCCTGCCATGCTGCACAGCTGAGTATCTCTAAACAAGTGGTCTGGCCTGCCAATATCACGCCCGTCGATCTGACCGGCACCAGCTTCCCGGTCTCGGTGGT
>NZ_JAJNCT010000035.1 GCF_021026195.1 Comamonas koreensis | reverse complement strand
TTCGACGGGCAAAGCGGCTGCGCATCCACGGGCGCCAACAACTACCTGCGCGAGCGCCGGGTGTTCGAAGTCACCTACACCGACTGCAGAGGCAACGCCACCGTTACCCAGTACGACCTGCAAGGCAATCAACTCAGCCGCACTTTCAACGGCAAAAGGGCTGCCTCCAACCAATGGGATGGTGCGTATAGCCAAAAGAGTACCAATGACAGGGGTTACAGCACCACCAAGACCTACGACAGCAACTACCAGCCGCTGCAAATCACCCATCCTGATGGCAGCGTGGAGAAGTACACGTACGAGCCCGTGTTTGGACGGCAGAGCAGCTACACCAACCAGCTGGGGGTTGTGAGTACCTGGCGCTATGACAGCAAAGGCAATGTCATCGAGTGGGTGGAAGCAAAGGGGCTGCCTGAGCAGCGATCCACACTCTATACATATGACCAATACGGTAGGCTGATTAGTACAACTAGAGGTGCGCAGGGCGCTACTGGCCCCAATGCAATAACGACTAGCTATAAATATGCAGATACTGCAAACGTCACTGAGCAAACAGATGAAGATGGGAATACCAAAAGTTTCTCATATGATATACGTGGTGTAATTTCGGAGAAAACCAATGCATTGGGTCAATCAGTCAAGTATAAATCTGACTTTTTTGGGAATATTATTGAAATACAAGATTCTTTAAATAATAAAACAAAAATAAAATATGACAAATTGAATAGAAAAATCAATTATATCAGCCCAATGGGTAATGTTAATACTTCGGTATATGACTCAGCCGGGAATATTGTTGAATTGCTGATGCCTGGGGATAAGAGCGGTTCGGGGGAAAAGTTTGAGTACGATGCTCATGGGTTATTGATTAAAAAAATAAATAGAAGTGGGTTGATGGAAGAAATTTCGTATGATTTGTTAGGTCGGATTATTTCAAAAAAAGATTACTCTGGAAATATCAGTAGTAACATATATGGAGAGGATGGCACTAACGAATCTGGTTTAATTACGGCGGTGAAATTTCCTACATATAGAGAATATTATTTCTATAATTCTCTAGGCGAAAAATTATCGGTGATAAAAAAATCAGATGACGGCGTCATTCAAAATGCTAGTCAGGTTGTCAATTCATTGGGGCAGGTTGTGGCAAGTACCAATCCGTCTGGAGGTGAGGTATTGAATGAATACGATGCCTTAGGGAGGTTGATAGTTGTGACCAATCCCGATGGTCAAAAAACACAACAAATTTGGGATGCATTTGATAGATTAACAGAGGTGATAGATTCTAACGGGGGAAGAAGTGCTTTTGAATATAGTAAATCAGGCTTGAAGCTTCGAGAGATTCGCCCCATGGGGGAGGTGACTACCTACTCATATGATGCGAACGGCAATTTAATAAGAAAAACCGCACCCACGGGTAACTATGAGGAGTATAAATATAATGAAAATGGTTCATTAATCTCAGAGCGCGATACATCTTACGATGGGCATTTGGAACAGGAGATTGAATATCTTTATAATACCGATGGTCAATCGATAGGGTATCGGCAAATAAAAGGAGATGGAACCATAATTAGCAGTGCTTTGTATACGTTGGATGAAAGGGGTAGAAAGATAAATACTGAGTTTACTTACGGGAAATTTTTCGAGACAGGCAGCTTTATTTTCAATGTTGGGCAAAATTATAATATAGATGGAAAATTGAGTGCTCAGTATTATCCGGATGGAAGTAGTGTTTTATTCTCGTATGAAAATGACAAGCTCTCTAAAATAGGGTTGCCAAATAAAAAAATCATAGAATTTAGTGATTACAAATGGTTGCTGCCCACTACCGTTAAAACTCCTGCCGGAATTAAGTCGCTGACTCTTGATTCGCTATTGCGACCCAAGAGTATTGATGTGAAATTAGATGATGAAAAGCTAATTGAACGTCAATATGACTATGATTCAATGGGTAATGTTACTCAAATCAAATCTGAACTGGGATTAATTGAGTATGAGTATGATAATTTAAATCGCTTAACTCAAGCTAACCCAAGTGTATCGTTATTAAATCTTGGTATTCCGGCTGAGGGGTATAGCTATGATTCACTTGGGAATAGAATTTCAAGCAAGCATCAGCCTGGGGGCTGGAATTATGATAGTAATAGTAGGATTTTAAATTATCCGCGCAGTGAAAGTGTAAATGCCGCCTCAGAGTATTTTGATACTGCTGTCAAATATGATGCACAGGGAAATACCACATCTGAAATAAATGATGTAATTGAACGAGTGTATTCTTATGATGCTCGTGGTCGCTTAACCGGCTATGAAGGCCATAAGCGTGGGGATAAATCCGTTATTGTTCAGGTGCAATATAGATATGACCCCATGGGGCAGCGTATTGCAAAGGCTGTAAAAATAAATGGTAAATTATCTATTGCATATTATGCATATAGCGACGCTGGAGTCGCTGCTGAATTCGATTATTCTGGGGCAGTGAGGAAAGCCTATGGGTTTAACCCCCAATCAGGGGAGATGAGCCTTTGGAGTACAGATCCTATATGGCAAGTAGATGTTGCTAATGGATCATTGGGTGACTCAAAATCCAGATACTTTTATCTGCATACTGACCATTTATCCAAGCCAATGTTGGCAACTTCTGAAGGAGGCGATGGCTCAGAATGGAAAATAATAAGTGACTCATTTGGAGGAAATGTTGTTCAAATGGGGGCGGATAATTTGATTGACTTCAGATTTCCTGGTCAAATTTTTGATTTCGAAATTGAAGCAAATTATAATTATAAACGTAATTATAATTACAGAACTGGACGATATCTTGAAGCAGATCCAATTGGTTTGGATGGAGGGATTAATTTTTATAGCTATGCTATGGGTAATCCACTGTGGTATATCGATACGAATGGCGAGTTTATTTGGGTTCTTTTAAATCCTGTCACGTTGGCGGGTATTACTGCAATTGTGACGGGCGCCATGATTGTTAACTCGAATAACGGTGGGATAGGAGGTGGTGCAGGGCTGACTGGAGGTGGATCGGGGGGAGGATCAACGAGTGGAGGGGGATCAACGAGTGGAGGGGGATCAACAAGTGACGGTGGAGCAGGGAAAACTGGACGCACATATGATCCAGGACGAGATTGTGACGGAGCTTGTAATGCATGTAGTCCACCAGCAGGCACGAAATTTAATGTAGTTGTTCATATGACCCCGCACTCCAATAGCGGCATAAAAGGTTCACGAACCCATGGGTGTGCAGAAAAAACAGGAAGCCCAATTCATTGGCATTATTCAACCTATAATCAAAATGCTAAAAACTGTATGTGCTATTATGCCGACCATGTGTTTGGTGGATGTGGCATGCCTTGAGTTTTAAAATTTGGAGCTTTAAATGCTAGATATGCATGATGTAAGGATTCATGGGCTAAATTTTGCCGAAGATGATATGGGTTATCCGTTATTAATTTTGGATATTGATTTGTGGGAATTGAAATCCTTAAACGAAGAAAATGATGGAGGTGAATTTTTTGTGCAAGCATCATTTTTAAAGTTTTATAGAAGCTTTGACTTTTCTATTGATTTGGGAATGCGTGGCAATCCATGTTTGATTGTTTCTGAAGTTAACTTTGAAAAATCTGATGATGAATATAAGGCTTTAATTATTATGAGGGATGGCGTTTCTAGGATTTCTTTTGTTTTTAGCTCTTTTGAATTGCTTCGTCGAGGTCCAGTATTAGTGAAAAAGAATATTCAATATTTGGAATTTTCCGAGAGGCAGTTATGATGTAATATGATTGCAGCGAGTTTTATTTGTATATTTTTAAAAACGATGGTCTATTAGTCGATGGGCATTAGGGTATCCTGACAAAATGATGGCTAGTCTAATCATCTGCGAAGGGTGGAAATAAATGACCGTTGTTGTAAAAGTCTAGGCCTCTGCGACGGTAGCTTTAACGAATGAGTGAATCGAGAAGTAGCCGGTGGCTCCGCAATATGGGCTTCCCCCAGTTTTCCGGACACATCGAATGACATGATGCGTTTAGGAGGCGAATATGCCAAGGACGAGAAGAAC
>NZ_JAJNCT010000034.1 GCF_021026195.1 Comamonas koreensis | reverse complement strand
CCCGCCATGCCGGCCGCACCGGATGGCTATGCCTGGAGCACCAGCTTGCCCGCCCCGGTGAGCCTAGTGACCGCCGCCACGGGCAATACCGCCTCCTTCGTCAATACCCTCGTGCGTACGGCGCCTGCCATGCCAGAGGCAGTGCCTGCGCTGGACACCGTCAAGCTGCTGCTGATGGCTGCTGCAATGGCCATGTTGGGCATGCTGGTGCTGCGCCGGGCACAGCGCCGCTAAGGGGAGAAAGCGAACGGCCAACGTTAACGGCGCAGAGGTCAGCAAGTCCTAGGGATCCTCTGCATAACCCTCGCCAAGCGGGATGGACGCGGATCGCCCGCGACCGCGTTCAGACTACGGCAGGGAGTTTTGCAGAGGCCCCTAAGCTTGCTGAACCGATCACTGGCTCGCCTCGTGTGTAGCCCCCGCCTGGACGCTGATTCAGACGGGGTGCTGCATAGAAGGCGGGCTTTTCTTTTGCCCGCTTTCCATGCCCACGATGGGGTTAGCGACGAAAGGCGGACAACACGCGCGTCAGACCGCCGCCAGCGCTGCCAGATGGGTGGCCACCGCGCCTGTGCCGCTGGCGGCATTCACATGCGCAAAGTAGCGGTACCAGCCGCTGGCCTCGATGGCCGCGAGCAAGGCATCACGTGCCTGTGGATCAGGAAATCGCCAGATGCCCAGGAACTGGTGCGGGCTTGCCTGTGCAATGGCGGTATCCGTCTCAGCCAGAGACAGCAGCTCGATGCCCTGGCCGGCGAGCTGGCCCAGGCCCTCACCAATGGCGGCCAGGAACTGCTGGCGCTGTGCAGCAGGCAGCGCCTGCCAGGCGGCATTCGGCGTATAGAGTTCGACAAGATAGCAGGACATGGCTGGGGCTTCTTTCAGCGAATACTGCGCAGCGCGCGTTGACAGATACGTTCAGTACTGGGCGATGGCGCTTCGCCCAGCCACTGGCTGCAAAGCTGGCGCACCCAGTCGGGCTGGTCCTTGGCCGCATCGTTGAGCCAGTTGGCGACGGAATCCTGCACATAGGCAGAAGGGTCGGCACGCAGCGCCTGCAGCAGTGGCAGGGCCTGCGCAGGTGCTTCTTTGAGCGCGCTGATGTGCGCGCACCAGACGCCGCGTGGGCGCAGTGCCTCGCAGGCAAAGCGGCGCAGTTTGTCGGACGGTAATGCCGTCCAGGGCATCAGCTGCGCGATGGCTTGGTCCAGATCGCTGGCCAGGTGCGGACGCAAGGCCATCCAGGCCCATTCGCGCACGCCAAAATGCCCATCGTCGGCCAGGCTTTTGATGGCAGCCAGGCGTGCAGGCAGGGCCAGTCCCGCTTGGGCGCCGACCATAAAGCAGGCCCAGCCGCGCACGGTGTCAGCCGGGTGCACGCGGCAATGCGCGATGCCCTCGGGGCCCAGCGCATCCAGCAGCAGCTCGCCCATGCCGCCCATGCGCTTGAGAATGCCCAGCGCACAAGCGGTATCCGCCTGCTGCAAGGTCTGGGCAGAGAGATCTGGAAAGACGGTGCGCAGCAACTGCGCCTGGTCCAGCGCCGTGCATTCAGCCAGGGTGGCTGTGGCGATCTCGCCGTTGGACAGCGCTTGCAGCACATCGGCGGGGATATCGGCCGCGCGGCTGGCGCCTTTGCGTGGGCTGCTCATGGCGCTGCCTGGCCCAGGTTGCTGGCCACCTTGTCCAGCAGCTTGGCCAACTGCTGGCGCTCGCTGGCCGACAGGCCACCGTACAGCCCTGCGATCCAGTGGCTGTGCTGCGCAAACACCTGTTGTGCCACTTGCTGGCCTTTGCCGGTGAGCCGTATGCGCAGCGCACGGCGGTCGCTGGCCTCGGCGTGGCGGGCCACCAGGCCTTCGCGCTCCAGGCCATCGAGCAGGCCGGTGACGGTAGCCCGGGTCACGCCCGCGCGCTCGGCCAGGGTGTTGGGCGCCAGGCCGTCGGGCGCGGCGTCGAGCAGGAACAGCAGCACAAAGCGCCCCTCCGACAAGCCGTAGGGCGCCAGCAGGCGCGCGCAATCGCGGTCAATGTTTGCCGCCAGCGTGAGCGTCTGGAAGCAGAGGCGAATCCCTGCCACATCGGGCAGGCCGCGCCGCTGGGCTTCGTCGAGCAGGGCGTTGTACTTTTGGGCGAGTTGCATGGTGGTGGCTGATAGTAAGGTGGCTAATTATATGCGTAATTATGGATCGTCAATCTGCTTCAAGTGCCTGCCCTGGGGCTTCGGCCTTCGTCGGTATGCGGCATCACTGCGATTGGGCAGCTGCAGGTTCCCACCACTTCCACGATAAAGAAATTTTCGGTTGTGGGATTTTGCTATTTCTGTGTCCTTATCACCGGAATCGGCCCAAGGGCTGGGTGAAGAAATGGCAGAAATGTGTGCAGAACATGGTTGGAATTTCTGCCAATAATTTTTGTGAATGTAATGGAAGCGGCATTGGCTAAAAAATCATTTATTTGATTGGCTAATAATAAAATTTGGAATTGATATTTTTCTTTGCGGTTTGACTGGCGCATAGTGAAGTCTCGCAAGCAAAGCCGAAAATTATCAGCGATTTGGTATTAAGTGAGGCAGGCTGATTGGCGAATAGTGACAATTTTGTCGTTATCTTTCTGTCTCGAAACATATGTCGGCGATGCACATGCCGGATGAATGGTTTCAACGGCAGTTATCCAATACCCGTCCGGAGCGCATGGGGTGGCATGCCCACACCATGACAACGTCAGGAAGCAGGCAGAAGTTTTCTAGGAGAAAGCCATGAAAAGCCCACTGTTTTTTGTCAAACTGTTGGTAGCGGCCTTTTTTCTGTTGGCGGGGATGCATGAGGTATCTGCGCAGCGGGTGTCAGATTTACCCACAGGACATACTTTGCGGTATTCAGGCCCGTATTCGGGGCATGGCTGGGGGCGATTCCAGGCCTCAACCTCCTTATCCATAACGACCGCAATCAATCACAAAATGCGCCTGGCCCTGCAGGTAAGCAGGGCTCCAATCCCTTGGGCGACCTTTATGCAGGGGCGTGCTGAATATGCCGCTGTTCCGGGGCTGAACGATTTGTGGATGCTGCAAACCGATATCGTTCCATCCACCACTTTGAACCATAGAGGCGCCGGCTTTATCCGTACCAGCGACAAAGGTGTGCACGGTGTCTCTCCCAGTTTGAGTGCCACAGCTGCGCAAGCTGATACTGACCAGCCCCGGGCGCTGCCACTCCACACCATCAAGCTTGTGTTGATGGGCGCAGCGCTGGCTTTGCTGGCCTTGGGCGTGGGCCACAAAGCGACGCAGCGTTGGTAGCGACAGCCCTCAATCCAGCGCTGTCACCGGCAGGATCAGCCCAAACGTCGTTTCCCCACCTTGCGACTGCGCAAAGACCGAGCCGCCATGCATCTTGGCGATGGCTTTGACAATGGCCAGGCCCAGGCCATGGTTGCGCTCCGAATTGTGGCGCGAGGCATCGGCCCGGTAGAAGCGGTCAAACAGGTGGCGCAGGTGTTCGGGCGCAATGTCCAGCCCGGTGTTGGTGATGGAGATGACTACATGGGCATGTTCGTGCTGCCAGCGCGTGCGAATGTCGATGCGGATGGCCGAGCCCGCCAGCGCATAGCGGGTGGCATTGCTCAGCAGGTTGGACAGCGCGCGGCGCACCAGCGGCGCATCGACCTGGGCCTGCGCGTCACCGATCACCTCCAGGCGCAGATCGGCATCCAGCGCAACGGCTTCATAGAACTCGACGACATCCTGGGCCACGGCGGCCAGGCTGACCACGCCCGTCTCGCGCGCGCCCACGCCCTGGTCGGCGCGTGACAGAAACAGCATGTCGCCCACCATGGCGGCCATGCGGCGCAGGTCTTCCAGGTGCGATGCCAGTACATCCCGCAGCTCATCAACCGAGCGGGGCTTGCGCAGTACCACCTCGGTGCTGGAGATCAAGGTGGCCAGCGGGGTGTTGAGCTCATGGGCTACATCGGCGTTGAAGGCTTCGAGCTGGCGGTAGGCATCGGCCAGGCGATTGAGCAAGGCATTGAACTGCGTGACGATGGGCTGCAGCTCCTGGGGCAGGCTGCTGCCGTCGAGCCGGCGCTCAAAATCGCGGGCCGACAGCAGGCTGATCTGCGAGACCAGCGATTCGATGGGCCGCAGGCTGCGCTGCACCAGCAGGCCGCCAAACAGCGCCAGCAGCAGGGAGCCGGCGACCATTGCCGCAAACAAGGTCCAGCCCAGGCCGCGCAGCAAGGCCTCGTCGGGGCGCAGGTCCATCACCAAGGTGGCGGTGGCCGCACGCGCCTGGTGGTACTGGGGCGCGGTGATGCCAACGGCAAAACTGCGCAGCATGGTGTGGTGGCTGCTCCAGTCGGCCGGGATGCTGTCGAACAGCACATGGCCCTCGTTGTCCACCACGCGGATCGCATAGTCGCCGTGGCCGGCCAGAAAATCGGTGAGCAGGTGGTCCAGCGCCTTGTCGCGGTGGGCCGTGCTGTCGTCGCGCAGCACATGCATCAGCGACTGCTGCTTTTGGTCGAGCATCTCCTTTTGGCGGGCCGTCAAGGTGTTGTCGAACACCAGAAACACGACCAGGCTGACAGCGCCCAGCCCCAGCATGGACAGCAGCGCCATCCAGCGCGAGAGCCGGCGCCCCAGATGCGGTACGGCTTGCGCGGGGCTCATGGCTGGGCTCGGCTCTCCAGCACATAGCCCATGCCGCGCACCGTGTGGATCAACGGCGAGGCAAAGGGCTGGTCCACCTTCATGCGCAGGCGCCGCACGGCCACTTCGACCACATTGGTCTCGCTGTCAAAGTTCATGTCCCAGACCTGGGAAGCCAGCTCGGTGCGGGACAGCACCTCGCCCTGGCGGCGCAGCAGCAGCGCCAGCAAGTTGAATTCCTTGGCTGTCAGATCAAGCCGCACACCGGCGCGCACGGCCTTGCGGCGGATCAGGTCCAGCTCCAGATCGGCCTGGCGCAGCACCGTGGGCTCGGGTGATGCCGGGTGGGCCTGCGCGCGGCGCAGCAGCACCTGGATGCGGGCCACCAGCTCGGAAAACGCAAAGGGCTTGATCAGGTAGTCATCGGCACCGCTTTGCAAACCGCGCACCCGGTCCTGCACATCGGTGCGGGCCGTCAGCATCAGCACCGGGGTGGATTTGGACTGGCGCAATGCCGCCAGCACCGCAAAACCGTCGATGCCGGGGAGCATGCCGTCGAGCACGACCAGGTCGTAGTCCAGCTCCATGGCCAGGTGCAGGCCATCGATGCCGTTGGTGGCGACATCGACCGTGTAGCTCTCCTCGGCCAGACCTTTGCGAAGGTACTCGCCGAGCTTGGCTTCGTCTTCAATCAGCAGCAGTCTCATGGAGGCCATTGTCTCTGATCGCGCCCGCAGCCACGGATTACAAATTTGTCATCTTCCCGTCGGCCTGGTGTTGGTCGCCGCTTTCTACAGTCGCTGGCATCGCATAGGGATACCGCCTGCACCGGGGGCCTGCGGTGTCTGCCGCTTCCTTGCGCCGGGCGCCGCCAACGCCCGGTTGTGCGCGGTCCGCCACCACAGGAGAAGCCGCTATGACCACCCCGCCGCCAGCCCCCAACCGGGCCGGCACCCCCTTGCCACGCCCCGCATGGCCTGCCTGGTTGCTGAGCGCCGCGCTGGCCGGCGTCTGGCTGCCCCAGGCCCATGCCCAGGCCGATACCAATGCACCTGCGCAGGCCACGCCAACGATCACGCTGGCTGCTGCCTGGGACAAGGCGCTGGCCGCCAACCCGGGCTTGCAAGCAGCCCGCTATGGCGCCGCTGCCGCCGAAGGTCTGGTGATGCAAAGCCAGGCACGCCCGAATCCGGAGCTCTCTGTCAACATCGAAGACACCCGGCCCGAGACCCGTACCAATACGGTGCAGATCAACCAGCTGATCGAGCTGGGCGGCAAGCGTGAGGCGCGCATGCAGTTGGCCGATACCGAAAAGGCAGCGGCCGAGGCGGGGGTGACGGCCGCACTGGCGGCCTTGCGCTACCAGTTGCTCGTCAACTTCAACGAGCTGCTGCTGGCCCAGCAGCGGGTGGATTTTGCGGGCCAGACCCATGCGCTGGCAACGCAGGCGCTGGAAGCCGCCAACAAGCGGGTGCAGGCGGGCAAGGTGCCACCGCTGGAGGCCAGCCGCGCCCAGGTGGCGCAGGCCAATGCGGCGATGGAGCTGGAGCAGGCCCGCGCCTTGACGCGCGTGGCGCAGCAGAACCTGGCCGTGCTCTGGGGCGGACGCGGCGCCGAGCTGGGCCTGGCCAGTGGCGACTTTTTGACCACCACGGCGGCGCCGACCGCCGAGCAGCTGGACCAGCGCCTGGATGAGGCGCCCGCGATGCTGCTGGCCCATCGCGCGCTGGCGCAAAGCCAGGCCGCATCGGCGGTCGAGCGCAGCAAGCGCGTGCAGGACCCGACGGTGAGCCTGGGCGTCAAGCGCGCCCGGGATGTTGGGCGCAACCAGGTGTTTGTCGGCGTCAGCATCCCCTTGCCGCTGTTTGACCGCAATGCCGGCAACCAGCTGCAGGCCTTGCGCAAGGTCGACCAGGCCGAGCAGCAGCTGCAGGACCAGCGCCTGCAACTGCAGGCCCAGGTGTTTGCTGCGCGCCAGCAGTGGCTCAGCAGCAACCAGCAGGTGGCGCTGCTGCAAAGCCAGGTGGTGCCCACGGCGCAGTCGGCTTATGACCTGGCCGTGCGCGGCTTCTCGCTGGGCAAGTTCAGCTTTCTGGACGTGCTGGACGCCCAGCGCAGCCTGTTTGACAGCCGGCGCCAGCTGCTGGACCAGCTGATGGCATCGCACCGCGCCCGTGCGGAGATTGAACGCATCTTTGGCACGCCAGCGCTGGCGGCCGCTACAGGAACCTGAACCCATGTCCGAGAAAACCAGATTCGATAGCTCGCTGACCTCGTCCAAACAGTGGATTGCAGCGGCGCTGATTGCGGCCGTTGGTGTGGCCGGTGGCGCCTATTTGTTGCGGGGCCCCGGCAGCGCAGCCGCTGCACCGGCATCAGGCCATGCCGATGCGCCATCCCACAAAGATGGCGAGCACCATGGCGAGGCCGCTGCCAATACGGATGCCAAGACGGGTGCCAAAGCAGGTGCCCAAGCCGATGCGCACCAGGAGGCTGACCAGCATGGCGATGAAGAACACCACGATGAGAAAGCCGAGGCCGGCAGCAAGGATGCGCATGGCGCTGCGGCCGGCGGCCATGCCGAAGGCGAAGAAGCGGGCGAGGGCCTGGTCAAGCTGAGCCCAGCCCAGGCCAAGGCGGCCGGTTTGGTGGTGGCCCAGGCGGGGCCGGCGTCGATCAAAAAGCAAGTGCTGCTGCCCGGCGAGATCCGCTTTGACGAAGACCGCACGGCCCATGTGGTGCCCAGGGTGGCGGGGGTGGTGGCCTCGGTCCATGCCCAACTGGGCGAGCAGGTGGCCAAGGGGCAGCTGCTGGCGGTGATCCAGAGCCCGGCGGTGTCGGACCAGCGCAGCGAGCTGCAAACGGCGCAGCGGCGCCTGGCTTTTGCCAAGCGCAACCACGAGCGCGAAAAGCAGCTGTGGCAGGAGCGCATCTCTGCCGAGCAGGACTACCAGGCAGCCCAGCAAGCGCTGCAGGAGGCCGAGATTGCCGTGGCCAATGCCGCGCAAAAGCTGTCCGCCATTGGGGCGGGCGCAGGCGCGGGCACCGGCGGATCGAGCCGCTATGAGCTGCGTGCGCCGCTGGCCGGCATGGTCGTCGAGAAGCACCTGACCGTGGGCGAATCGGTGACCGACAGCACGGCCTCGTTCACCGTCTCGGACCTGCGCTCGGTCTGGGCGGAGATCAGCGTGGCCGCGCCGCAGCTGCCGGATGTGCGAATGGGTGCGCCAGTCGTCGTGCGTGCCACCGCATTTGATTCCCAGGCCGAAGGCCGGATTGCCTATGTGGGTGCGTTGATTGGCGCGCAAACCCGCACCGCGCCGGCGCGCGTGGCACTGGCCAACCCGCAGGGGGTATGGCGGCCGGGTCTGTTTGTGGATGTGGAACTGCTGGCCGGAGAAACGCCCGTCCCCATTGCGGTGGACGCCAAGGCCATCCAGCGCCCCGACGGCAAGGAGAGCGTGGTGTTTGTGCCGGCCGAGGGCGGCTACCAGGCCCAGGTGGTGCAGCTGGGCGCGACGGACGGCAAGACCACCGAGGTCACATCGGGCCTGAAGGCGGGGCAGAGCTATGTCAAGGAGGGCTCGTTCCTGCTGCGGGCCGAGCTGGGCAAGGCATCTGCCGAGCACGCGCATTGATCGGGAGTCCGCATGTTTGAGCGCATCATCCGTTTTTCCATCGAGCAGCGCTGGCTGGTCATCCTGGCGGTTTTCGCCATGGCTGCACTGGGCGTTTTCAGCTACCAGCGCCTGTCCATCGATGCCGTGCCTGACATCACCAATGTGCAGGTACAGATCAACACCCAGGCGCCGGGCTATTCGCCGCTGGAGACCGAGCAACGCATCACCTACCCCATCGAGACCGTGATGGCCGGCCTGCCGCACCTGGAGCAGACGCGTTCGCTGTCGCGCTATGGGCTGTCGCAGGTGACGGTGATCTTCAAGGACGGCACCGACATCTACTTTGCGCGCCAGCTGGTCAATGAGCGCATCCAGGAGGCGCGTGAGAAGCTGCCGCCCGGTATTGCGCCGAGCATTGGCCCCATCTCCACCGGCCTGGGCGAGATCTATCTCTGGACGGTGGAGGCCGAGGAGGGCGCCAAAAAGGCTGATGGCAGCCTCTACACCCCCATGGACCTGCGCGAGATCCAGGACTGGGTCATCAAACCCCAGCTGCGCAATGTGCCCGGTGTGACCGAGATCAACTCCATCGGCGGCTTTGCCAAGGAGTACCTGGTGGCTCCCCGGCCGGACAAGCTCGCGTCCTATGGCATCTCGATGGACAAGCTGGTGGCGGCACTGCAGAGCAACAACACCAATGTGGGCGCCGGCTATATCGAGCGCGAAGGCGAGCAGTACCTGATCCGCGCGCCCGGCCAGGTCAAGGGCATTGCAGACATCCAGGAAGTGATTGTGGGCAGCACCCAAGGCCAGCCGGTGCGCGTGCGCGACCTGGCCGAGGTGAGCCTGGGCCGCGAGCTGCGCACGGGCGCGGCCACCGACAACGGCCGCGAGGTGGTGCTGGGCACCGTGTTCATGCTGATCGGGGAGAACAGCCGCATCGTCTCCAAGGCGGTGGATGCGCGCATGGAATCGATCCGCAAGACCTTGCCCGAGGGGGTGAAGATCGTGACCGTCTACGACCGCACGACGTTGGTGGAAAAAGCCATTGCCACGGTGAAGAAAAACCTGGTCGAAGGCGCGGCGCTGGTGGTGGTGGTGCTGTTTCTGTTTCTGGGCAATATCCGCGCTGCGCTGATCACGGCGCTCATCATCCCGCTGTCGATGCTGTTCACCTTCAGCGGCATGGTGAAGTACGGGATCAGCGCCAACCTGATGAGCCTGGGCGCGCTGGATTTCGGCATCATCATCGATGGGGCGGTGGTGATTGTGGAGAACTGCGTGCGGCGCCTGGCGCATGCGCAGGAGCGCAAGGGCAGCCCGCTGTCGCGCAGCGAGCGCTTCCATGAAGTGTTTGCAGCGGCCAAGGAAGCCCGCCGGCCGCTGCTGTTCGGGCAGCTGATCATCATGGTGGTCTACCTGCCGATCTTTGCGCTGACGGGGGTGGAGGGCAAGATGTTCCACCCGATGGCGCTGACCGTGGTGCTGGCGCTGGCGGGCGCGATGCTGCTGTCCATCACCTTTATCCCGGCGGCGATTGCGCTTTTCATCGGGGCGCGGGTGAGCGAGAAGGAAAACCGCCTGATGACCTGGGCGCGCAAGGCCTACGAGCCCTTGCTGGCGCGGGTGATGCGCATGCCGGTGGTGGTGCTAACGGCAGCCGTCGTCTCGGTGGCCCTGAGCCTGCTGCTGGCATCGCGCCTGGGCAGCGAGTTTGCGCCCAACCTGAACGAGGGCGACTTCGCGATCCAGGCGCTGCGCGTGCCGGGCACGAGCCTCACGCAATCGCTGGAGATGCAGATGCAGATCGAGCGCGCGCTCAAGAAGCAGGTGCCCGAGATCGAGCGTGTGTTTGCCCGCACCGGCACGGCCGAGATTGCCTCGGACCCGATGCCGCCCAATATCTCGGACGGCTACATCATGCTCAAGCCGCGTGCGCAGTGGCCTGACCCGCAGCGCAGCCGCGAGGACCTGCTCGCCCAGGTGCAGGAGGTCGTCGAGGCGATACCGGGCAGCAACTACGAGTTCTCGCAACCGATTCAGCTGCGCTTCAACGAGCTGATATCGGGCGTGCGCAGCGATGTGGCGGTGAAGGTGTTTGGCGACGATATGCAGGTGCTGGAGCGCACTGCCCAATCGATTGCCACGATGCTGCAGAAGGTGCCCGGCGCCTCCGAGGTGAAGGTGGAGCAGACCACGGGCCTGCCGATGCTGACGGTGCAGGTGGACCGGGAAAAGGCATCGCGCTATGGCCTGAACATGGGCGATGTGCAGCAGACCATTGCCACGGCGGTGGGCGGCCAGGAGGCTGGCACAGTGTTTGAAGGCGACCGGCGCTTTGACATCCAGGTGCGCCTGCCCGAGGCCCTGCGCAGCGACCTGGCCGCGCTGGAGCGCCTGCCCATTGCGCTGCCGCAGCAGGAGGGCAGCCGGCTGGGCTTTGTTCCCTTGTCGGCGGTGGCCAGCTTTGCGCTGTCGCCCGGGCCCAACCAGGTCAGCCGGGAGGATGGCAAGCGCCGCATTGTGGTGAGCGCCAATGTGCGCGGCCGCGATATCGGCTCCTTTGTCGAGCAGGCGCAGCAGGACCTGGGTGCGATGGCGCTGCCCAGCGGCTATTGGACACGCTGGGGCGGCACCTTTGAGAACCTGCAATCCGCCCAGCAGCGGCTGCAGATTGTGGTGCCCGTCGCTCTGCTGCTGGTGTTCACCCTGCTGTTTGCGATGTTCAACAACGTGCGCGATGGCCTGATCGTCTTTACCGGCATTCCGTTTGCGCTGACCGGCGGCATTCTGGCGCTGTGGCTGCGCGGTATTCCGCTGTCCATCTCGGCGGCGATCGGCTTTATTGCGCTGTCCGGCGTGGCTGTGTTGAACGGCCTGGTGATGATCTCGTCGATCCGCGCGCTGCGCGAGGGTGGGCTGGCCGTTCCCGATGCCGTGCACACCGGTGCGCTGTCGCGCCTGCGGCCGGTGTTGATGACGGCCCTGGTGGCATCGCTGGGCTTTGTGCCGATGGCCATTGCAACCGGCACGGGTGCCGAGGTGCAGCGGCCGCTGGCCACTGTAGTGATTGGCGGCATCCTGTCGTCAACCGTATTGACCTTGTTGGTGCTGCCCTTGCTGTACCGCCTGGTGCACCGGCGCGATCCGTCGGAGGACGAGTTGGACGATAAGGAAGGCGCTCACAAGCCCGCTGTTCACCCGGCTTGAGCCGCTCTAAAGAACTGACAACAAAGCCATGGCTTAGGGACCCTCTGCAAAACTCCCTGCCGTGGTCTGAACGCGGACTCGGGCGATCCGCTGCGTTGTCTTCCTTGTCAATAGCTACGGCTATTGACTGCAAAAGACGCCTTGCGTCTCATCCCGATCCGCGTCCATCCCGCTTGGCGAGGGTTCTGCAGAGCATCCCTAACCCGCCATGGCTTTGTTTTATCTGCGGTTGGTGCAGCCCGCGCATTGCAGCAATGTCATCTGGCTGTGGGGCTTTGGTCAGCGTGTTTTTTCAACAATGGAGCCATCTCGAATGCAGTCGCAGCGAGAGTATTTTCACCCTTATGAAAGGCATTGCAACCATGCAAAAGACACGCACTTCCACCCTGTTGTCCCTGGCGTTCGCAGCCCTGTCGCTGGGCATGCTGAACAGCGCATCGGCCAGCGCGACCTTGCACTCGGCACCAACGGAGAAGGGCTACGAACTCTACCCCGAGCATGCGCAGCCGGGCAAGAGCCGCGCGCAGGTGCAGGCAGAGACGGTAGAGGCGCTGCAAAAGCGCGGCCCCAACGCCTTGCGCAGCAGCAACTACCCGCCCGCGCCTGTCGCTTCCGGCCCAGGCAAGACGCGTCAGCAGGTGATTGATGAGTACAGCAGCGAGACGCCGGCGGAGAGAAAGGCCCGCCTCAAGCTGTATCGCGGTTAACGTTCAGGCTCTAGAAGGTGGCGCAACAAGCCACCTTTTTTTGTGTCGGCGGATATAAAAACGAACCAGCGCCTAGCGCACATGCAGATGTTGTTTGATCGCCGGGGCTGCCGGCGTCTCGGCCAGGCCGGCGAGGATGCCGCAGTGCTCCACGTCCTGGGTGCCCCGGCAGCGGTCACGCAGAGCGATCAGCTGGGCTTCCAGTCCGCGCAGCTCCTGGATGCGCAGAGCGACATGGCCGATATGCGCTTCGATCAGCTTGTCGACGGTTTCGGCGCAGTCCTGGGCGGGCTCGTCCTTGTAGCGCAGCAGCTCGCGCACTTCGTCCAGTGACATCTGCAGCCCCCGGCAGTTGCGGATGAACTGCAGGCGCTCCAGGTGTTGCTCTTCGTAGACGCGGTAGTTGCTGGCAGTGCGCGTGGGCTGCGGCAGCAGGCCTTCGCGCTCGTAGTAGCGGATGGTTTCCACGGGTGTGGCAGAGGCCGTGGCCAGTTCACCGATTTTCATGTCATTGCCCTCATGTCCATACGGAGTCTAGCGATTTAGGCTTGACATTGTAGTTACTACAGGGTTTTTAATCGAAGCAACAGGGAGCACGCTCTATGACCCCAACGAATTCCAAGCCCATGACTGCCCATTCCGACACCACGCAACGCCATGCCCATGGCCAAGCTGCGGCATCCTGCTGCGCTGGCAAAGACCACCAGGCCGCCGCAGTGGCCGCCAACGAGCATGGCCACAGCCATGATCACGACAACGATCACGATCACGACCATGCGCATTCGCATTCCCCTGCAGCAACGGCTGCGGCGCATGCACATACCGATTGCTGCACCCCCGATCTGGGCCCTGCCGCCCAGGCCAGCTCGGCCTTGAAGGCCGATGACGGTGCCTTGCTGCTGCGCATTCCCGCGATGGACTGCCCCGTGGAAGAGGGGCAGATCCGCCAGATCCTCGAAGGCGCGGCGGGCGTTAAGCTGCTGCAGTTTGACCTGCCGGCCCGCACCTTGCGGGTGGAGGCCGACCCGCAGCAATGGGCCGCAGTGACGGAGAAGATCCAGTCCGCAGGCTTTGCCACCGAGACGCTGTCGGCGCCCCCGGCCGCTGCCGATGTGCAAAAGGCGCAGCGTGTGGAGCTCTACCGCCTGATTGCGGCCTTGGTGGTGGCAGCCACCGCAGAGCTGCTGCACCTGCTGACACCCGAAACCTCGGTCTGGCGCATGGTCGGCATGGCCGTCGCCGCGCTGGCGATTGCGTTGTCAGGCCTGGGCGTATTCCAGAAAGGCCTGTCGGCGTTGCTGCGCGGCCAGCTGGGCATCAATGCACTGATGAGCGTGGCGGTGATTGGCGCCTTTGTGATCGGCCAGTGGCCTGAGGCGGCCATGGTGATGGCGCTGTACTCGCTGGCCGAGTTGATTGAGGCGCGCTCGGTGGACCGCGCGCGCAATGCGATTGCCCAGCTGCTGGCGCTGTCGCCGCCGCAGATCGAGGCCAGGCAGGCCGACGGCAGCTGGCAGATCCAGGATGCCAAGACAGTGGCGGTCGGCACCCTGGCGCGGGTCAAGCCCGGTGAGCGCTTTGCGCTGGATGGCGTGGTGACCAGCGGCCAAAGCGCGGTGGACCAGTCCTCCGTCACCGGCGAGAGCATTCCGGTGGACAAGGCACCGGGCGACCCGGTTTTTGCCGGCACCATCAACCAAAGCGGCTCGCTGGAGTTCGAGGTCAGCAAGCGCTCGACCGACACGGTTTTGGCCCGCATCATCCACGCGGTGGAGCAGGCCCAGGGCCAGCGCGCGCCCACGCAGCGTTTTGTGGACAGCTTTGCGCGCATCTACACCCCCGCTGTCTTTGTGCTGGCCGTCGCAGTCGCCGTGCTGCCCCCGTTGATGCTGGACTGGCCTTGGCTGACTGCTATCTACAAGGCGCTGGTGCTGCTGGTCATCGCCTGCCCTTGCGCGCTGGTGATCTCCACGCCGGTGACCGTTGTCAGCGGCCTGTCGGCAGCGGCCCGCCGAGGCATTCTGGTCAAGGGCGGCGCCTATCTGGAAGAGGCGCGCAAGCTGCGCGTGGTGGCGCTGGACAAGACCGGCACCATCACCGCCGGCACCCCCCAGCTGGTGCAGACCCGCATGCTGTCGACCAGCACCGATGCCCGGCAGATCGAGCGCATCGCCAAGAGCCTGGCCGCGCGCTCGGACCACCCTGTCTCCAAGGCGGTCGCCGCCGGTATCGATGGCGAGGCGCTGGAGGTAGATAACTTTGCGGCCGAGCTGGGCCGTGGCGTCAAAGGCGATATCGCCGGCCAGAGCTATGTGCTGGGCAACCACCGCTGGATCCACGAGCGCGGCCAGTGCTCTGCCGAGGTGGAGGCACTGATGCTGGCGATGGAAGAGCAGGGGCAGACCGTCTCGGTGCTGGCCAGCGCGCAAGGCGTGCTGGGGTTGTTTGCGGTGGCGGACACCACCAAGGAATCGAGCAAGCAGGCCATTGCCGAGCTGAAGGCCCTGGGCATCCGCACGGTGATGCTGACCGGCGACAACGAAGCCACCGCCCGCGCCATTGCTGCGCAAGTGGGCATCGACGAGGTCAAGGCCAACCTGCTGCCCGAGGACAAGCTCCAGGTCATCAACGGCCTGGTGGCCCAGCAACCGGCCGGCATGGTGGGCGATGGCGTCAACGATTCCCCCAGCCTGGCTGCCGCGTCGATCGGCTTCTCGATGGGCGGCGCCGGCACCGACATCGCCAAGGAAGCCGCCGACATCCTCATCATGAACGACGACCTGCGCCGCGTGCCGGAAACCGTGCAACTCTCCAAACGCACCTACGCCATCCTGTGGCAAAACATCATCTTCGCGCTGGGCATCAAAGTGGTGTTCTTCGCGCTGGCGGTGTTTGGCAATGCCTCCATGTGGATGGCGGTGTTTGCCGATATGGGGGCGAGTTTGCTGGTGGTGTTCAATGGGCTGCGGTTGCTGCGGGGTGGGGGCAAGGCATAAGCCTGGCTCTTTGAACAGGTTCTTGGGCGCTGCTTTTTTCCAGTGGCCTCCAAGATAGCCCTCACTGGATTGCCAAGCGATCTACCTGTCGCACTCCGCTATCGAGTGGCAGCGCTAGAGTGCTGCCGCCGGCCTTAATAGGTGCCCATATAGTCGCGCTTGCCAACCTCCACACCGTTGTGGCGCAAGATGGCATAGGCGGTGGTCACATGGAAGAAGAACTGCGGCAGACCATAGTGCAGCAGATAGGCACTGGCGGTCAGCTTCTTTTCCTTGGGCGTGCCGGGGCGCAATACGATGTCGCGGCTTTCGCTCAGATCAAACTGCGCGGCTGGGAAGGATTCGAGATGGGCCAGCGCCTTGGCGATCAAGGCTTGCAGGTCAGCGAAGCTGGTCTCCGTGTCGGGCCAGGATGGCACTTCGGCGCCGGCCAGGCGGGAGGCGATGCCCTTGGAGAAGTCCGAGGCGATCTGCACCTGGCGAACCAGCGGAAACATTTCGGGGAACAGCCGTGCCTGCAGCAGCGCATTGGGATCGATGTTGCGTTGCGCCGCATGGTCTTCGGCCTTCTTGAGCACCTCTGACAGGGCTCGCAACATCTGCTGCATGACGGGAATGGAGGCGGTGTACAGCGGGCTGGTCATAGAGGGTTCACTTTTTGAAATGGCACGATGGCCGTGGTGGGGCTGGCAGAGATTCTGCCTGGCATGGGAGGCTACCAGCAAACGAATCCAACAGCGCGCATGGTGCCGTTATCGGCTGGCTGGACGCCAGTTGCATCCATGAACATAGGCCGACGACAATCTATGACCAGGTGGGGGACACCGCCATGAACCGGGCCCAGATGGTCCTATCGATGCCGCCGATCTGATGCAGCCCATGCTGCGCAACCCCTGTCCTGCTGCTGAAGGAAAACCGATGAAAAAATTCTTGCCGCTCTGCGCCCTGGTGTTGCCATTCGCTCTCACCGGCCAGGCCATCGCCGGTGCCAATACTGCGCAACTAAATTGCACTAGCAGCCATGCCGGGCAGGCGATAAGCCTGGTGGGCGCTATTCCCGCCTCCATCGTGGATGTCGATCTGCAACTTTCCTACGGTGCGCAAACCCTGGGCTTGGCGTCGCCGCAGGCAGAGGCCACTGAGCGCACGGATTTTCGCCGTGGCATCTTCAAGTTGGATGTGGCCCTGTCGGGGGCCAACCGGCTGCAGCTTCAGGCCCAACCCAAGAGCATCAAGTACAAGGGCAGCATGGGGGGCGGCAAACTCAAGGCCAGCTTTGTGGCCACAATCCAAGAGGCTCCGGAGCCCTTTCAAGCCGCGCTGAAAGGAGCTGAGCTTCGGTGTAGCTATGCCTATGAAATTTGAGTAGAGGGCTCGGCTGCGGGCTGCTTGAGAAGTAAGAGGTTCCAATCAACTCCAAGCCGCATCACCGCCAACTGCCCGTATATGCAGGCGATTTGTGCATTCCAGCGTCAATGGTGTTCATGTGTAGACAAAAAAATCTGGGTTGATACATGCAATTGAACGTGCAGGTTAGCGCATTGGCTTGCCGCCAGTGAAAGCCGCTGGCCATCAAGACCAACGGCTTTCTGTAGCCATCAAGCCTTGAACGTTAGCCAAGGCTTCAAGCGAACGCTGGCGCGGATCAAACCTGCCTGCTCCTGGGCCTGCAAAACGGGCCCCACAGGTTTGTAGGCGCTGGATGCTTCCTCGATGAGCCGCTCCTCACGCAAGGTGATGCATTGCCAGACCGTGTCGACCAGGGGCTGCTTCATTCGGCGGATATCCTGGCGGCGCACCTGGCGACCAGCGCCGTGGCTGCAGGAGCGCAGCCAGTCTTCGTGGCCCAGGCCCTTGACCAGGTAGGAGTGGTCGCCCATCGATCCGGGAATCAAGGCCCACTGGCCATCATGCGCGGGCGTGGAGCCTTTGCGGTGCACATTGAATTCGCCTTCTTGCAGAACCACGTTGTGTGGCACATCCACAATCACCGACGATGCATCTGGCGCTGCAATGTCGGCCAATTGCTGGCGCACGATTTCGCCCAGGGCCATGCGGTTGAACCAGGCGTAGCGGGCGGCCACGCCCATGGCCTTCATGTACTCGGCAGCCAGATGGCCGCTCAAGCCATAGAGCCCATGGCTGGGGTGTTTGAGGCCTTGGGGCCACTCTTGTTTTGCCAGGTCCATCCAACGGCGGCCCACATAGAAGCCGACATCGCGCGAGCCGGTGTGGATCATCACGGTAATATCGCCTTTTTTAAGGCCGGCTTCGTAAGCCGCATGCCGCTCGAAGACCTCGTCGACAACGTTGAACTCCAGAAAATGGTTGCCTCCGCCCAGCTCCGCTGCAGAGGGCGGACGCACGATTTCGCGGCTTTGCATCAAGGCCTCAGGCCCATAGCGTGCATCGCCCTGGAAGCTGCCGAGCCCCACGCAGGCTGCCAGCTCGCGCTGAAGTTGATCGCGATCGGCGGCGCGCCATAGGCCCAGCTCCGGCAACTGCTCCAGAAAGCTGGCTGGGCCATCGTCAAACAGCGCCTTGAAGCCGGCACTGCGCACCGGCACATCGCGGCCATTCTCCAGGATGGCTCTCTTGAGCTTGGCAATGATGCTGGTCTTGTGTGCCTCGGCCTGGGCCAGGTTGAGTCCCGTGCGCATGATCCGGATGCCACAGTTGATGTCGTTGCCTATCGCGGCGGGTATGACAAAGTCCCGCGATGTGGCGACCACGGCGCCAACCGGCGCAATGCTGCCCGGGTGGAAGTCGGGCGTTGCACAGGCCTTGCAGACAGCGCCTTGGCCCTGCGGATCGGCCACGGAGGCAAACTCAAGCAGCTGGGTCACTGCCTTTTGCTCCAGGGGCAAAGTGGCGGGCAGCAGGATCGATGCCGCTGCATGCGCGTTGTGGATGTTGTAGATACCGTCTCGGAACGAGACATGGATGCCCTGGCGAGACAGGGCTTTTTGGAGTCGGGGAAAGTTCGACATGATGCTGAAAACAGGTACGCAAACAAACACCCTCCGTGTGACGGAGGGTCTACGCACCTTCTGGCAGCAGCACCAAGAAGGATGAGGTGGCCGAGTATAGGCCACCTGGGTTTCCATGCGAAGGCCCATTTGTTGGGCGAGGCATTTGCGCAACGCGGTGTGCAGGGTTGCGCGTCATGCGCAGTAACGAAATCGCTCAGGCTGGCCGTGCATCCCATGCTGGTGTGTAAGCTGTCCAGTCCATTAAATGGGCATCACTAGCAGCTTGGTAGCTCGATGGCTTCAACAGATGTCGAACATGGCAAAGGCAGTACAGCACAATGGGCAAATTCGGATTGGCACCGGCTGTTGAGACTATGGTTCGAGAGGAGTTGGTATGCATGGCGTTGATGAGACGCTCCGATTGGAGACCAAGAACGCAGTGGTTAACACTGCCCGCGACCTTGCCCATCGCAGGACCCCATTCATAGAGGGGATTCGTCTGTTGGCTGCGCTGAGGTTCAGTGATTCACGCCTTGAAAACGATCCTGACTTTATGCTTTTCGTTGCGATAGCGAGCGAAACGGATCACCATCCTTCGCCAGAAGTTCGTAAGCATTGCTCCCAAGCTTGGCTTGAGAAGTGCGACAGCGAGGCATTGGCGCTGCACGAGGAGCATCTGAGACTCGTGCGCTTGGCATGTGACCGGCTCATTGAACGGTTTTCATAAGTGCTGCACCGTATTGGCAGAAAGGATCGCGCTACCGATGGCAGTTTGGCAATTCGACCTCCTATTCATACCTCGCGATGGCCACTTGCCGGTCAGGGCGCAAGAATGCTTTGATGCGTCAACATTTTCAAGTCACGAAGCGTCTGTTGCACAGGTTTGGTTATTGGATCGCCTCGGTGAGCCGGATGAAATGATGGACGACTGGTTTGTTTACGGAAGCACAGCAGGAAATAGAGTCGACGTGGTTCTTGATGAGGCGTTGGAAGAGGGGATCAGTGCTCGTATTGATGCGAGGTCCCGAGACTCCGAGTTCGTCAATCGGATTTGCGATCTCTGCAAGTTACTGGAGGCAAAACTTTTCTCCGTTGAACTTTGGAGGTTGGCGGAAGCCAGTCCTTCGGCCATTGAATCGGCATTCAGGTGTTCCCGCGCTGCAGCATATATACAAGATCCCGAGCGCTTTCTTCGGGATGCGGTGCGTCCAGGACTGACGCCACCCTGAGGGCTGGGGGGCATCCAATATGCCTGGCAGCGCGCTCTAGAGTGAGCAAATTTGCGCAGATGCTTGCAATGGTTCTTGAGACTGAATCTCTCAGGTATCAGGTGGCACCTGTCTCACATCACCTCAAACCCCATACCGCTTCAACACCAACGAAGCATTCACCCCCCCAAACCCAAACCCGTTGAGCATCGCATGCTCGATCGCATGCGCCCGCGCACTGCCGCGAATCAGATCCAGACCGTCGGCTAAAGGGTCCGGGTTGTCCAGATTAAGCACAGGCGGCGCCATCTGGTCGCGCAAGGCCAAGACGGTAAAGATGGCAGCAGCCCCGCCGGCGGCGCCCAGCATATGCCCCAGGGCCGATTTGGTGGCGGTGATGGAGGGGCCCGTGCTGGCGCCAAACACCTGGCGGATGGCAGCGAGCTCGCCGCGATCGCCAACCGGGGTGGAGGTGGCATGGGCATTGAGGTGCTGGATATCGCTTGGTTGGAGTTGCGCCTGGCGCAAGGCGGCGCGCATGGAGCGGGCGGCGCCCGATCCGTCCTCGGGGCCGGAGGTGACATGGTAGGCATCGGCCGAGGTGCCATAGCCCACAACTTCGGCCAGCGGCGTAGCACCGCGCGCCAGCGCATGGTCCAAAGCCTCCAGCACCAGAAGGCCTGCGCCTTCGGCCATCACAAAGCCTTCGCGCGCCATGTCAAAAGGCCGGGACACCTGGCCTGGATAGTCCTCGCCGCCGGTGGCGACAGCCTTGGCGGCGGCAAAGCTGCCCAGCGCCACACGGTCAATCGTGGCTTCGCTGCCGCCGCACAGCGCCATGTCGGCCTCGTTGTTGCGGATCAAGCGTGCCGCATCGCCAATCGCCTGGATGCTGGCGGCGCAGGCGGTGACTGGCGCGCCCAGCGGGCCCTTGAGCTGGTGGCGGATGGAGACCTGCCCGGCGGCCAGGTTGGCCAGAAAGGCCGGCACGGTAAAGGGCGAGAGGCGCTGCGGCCCTTTGCCGTCAGTGGTGCGTACGGCGTCGGTAATGGTGCTGAAGCCGCCCACGCCGGAGCCGATGACGGTGGCGGCGCGCTCCAACTGTTCGGCGCTGGCTTGGCCCCACTGCGCATGCGCCAGCGCCTGGTCAGCGGCGCCCAGCGCAAAGGCGATGAAGCGGTCCATGCGGCGCAGCTCTTTGGCGGCGATGATGGCCTCGGCGCTCCAGCCGGCTTGCGGGTCTTCTTGCAAACTGGGTACGCGGCCAGCGACGGTGACGCCGGTGCCTTCACCGACCTCGGCGGCCAGCGCACGCACGCCCGACTGGCCCGCCAGCAAACGCTGCCAGGCCAGCTCCACATTGCAACCCAGCGGTGACACCAGGCCCAGCCCGGTGATAACGACACGACGATCCATATGGCAGCTTTCGCGGTTGGGCGCCATCGCGGTACAACGAGCGCCCAGCCTTATTGATGATGGGCGTCATCATAAATGAGTTTTGATGATGGGTATCATCTAACGCATGAAAGTCAGCAAAGCACAAGCCGCCGAAAACCGCGAAGGCATCGTGGATGCCGCTGCGCGCCTCTACCGCGAAAAGGGCCTGGAGGGCGTGGGCGTGGCCGAGATCACGCGTGATGCGGGCCTGACGCATGGCGGGCTCTACCGCCACTTTGCATCCAAGGATGCCCTCGCCAGAGAGGCCTGCCTGCGCGCCTTTGACTGGACCATCACGCCGCTCGAAGGTCTGGATGCCGCTGCTGCCGATGATGCGCCGCCCGCCCGGCTGCGCGCCTTGGTGCATGGCTACCTGTCGGCCAACCACCGTGACCACCCCGGCGAAGGCTGCCCCGCCGCCGCCTTGGCCACCGATGCGGCCCGCGCCGGGCCGGAGATGTCCGAAGCATTTGCGCAAGGGGTGGAGCGCAATATCCAGCGCTTTATGGAAGTCGTGCCGGGCGATGGGCCTGCCAAGCGCGCCCAGACCATCGTGACGCTCAGCAGCATGGTGGGGGCCCTGGTGCTGGCCCGCGCTACGGCGGCGGGCAACCCGGCGTTGTCTGAGGAGATCTTGGCTACTTTGCGGGAGCAGTTGGCGCCGCCTGCGGAGTGGGCGGCGCCCGATGTGAGGACGGTTAGCGCTTCTTCTGGGTCCTCTTGACCATGCCCTGCCAAGCCAGTGCCACGAGAACCAGGCTGATACTGGGATCGAGAAGCAGGGGAGCCCACGCGTAAGCTTTCAGGGATCCTCCTGGATAGAAATACATCGCGATGCTGGCGGACAGCCCGCATATCCACGGAGGCGCGAAGCTGAATCCTTTCTTACTGATCTGGGCCTCGATAAGAGATGCCCAATTTAGCAGCAGGACCAAGGTGCAAGCGGCAATGAGTGCAAGCGTTCCAATTTGGATGATCGTCATTGAATGCTGTATTTAAAAACGTAGGCGTTTGACCCGGATTGGAAACGCAGGCTAGATCCTAATGGCTACCGATTCTTTTCCCGCTTCAAGTGCCGCCCCAGCCATTCCACAAATCCCTTGGCACACGCCACTTGGCGGAAGGGGACATCAGCGATATGGGCAAGGTATGGCCGTTCCAATCAGGTAGTAAAGGTGCCTGACTGCATCATCGATTCCGCCAGCAGCCGGTGGCTCTGACCAATGCCCCAGCCCGCAGCCAGGATGGCAATCTGGCCTTGGCTGCGGCGGCAGGCAACCGGTAGCTGTCTGAGGAAATCTTGGCTACCTTGCGGGAACAGTTGGCGCCTCCGGTTGTTGAAGGATAGCGGCGACGCTATGTTGGATACAGCCGGCAAATCGCGATCAACGGTTGCATTTTCAGCGGCTCCACATTTGACACCACCTGCATATAAATCTACAATTTAAGTATTTAAGTCTGTATTTCCAACTTAAGCAGCAGAATTGTGGAATTAAATTTCTCTACTCCCGAGGAAATTGTTCAACGTATTTGCGACCGCCTGCGCGTGGAGCGCGTGGCTCAGGCGATGACCCAAGGCGAGTTGGCAGCGCGCGCGGGAGTGAGTAAATCGACGATCTCCAACGTGGAGTCAGGTCACTCCGTGAAGCTGGAATACATTGTGCGAGTGGCGATGGCCTTGGGGCGCAGCAGCGAGCTTGAAAACCTTTTTCTTCCTTCTCTCGGTAGCATTGACGATGTAAATCGTTATGAGGCCACTGCGAATCGGCAGCGCGTCAGAAACAAGGGCTCCCGTGCTTGAAACCGTCAACATCTACTACGAAGGCTGGGGCGAACGATGGCTCTGGGGCACCTTGGTGCGCACGCGGCGCGTTACCTCTCGGCCCGTGACCGTCTTTGAATACAGCAGCGAAGCGCTGAGCCGCAATATCGAGCTCTCGTCCCATCGGCTGCCTCTCAAGCAAAAGACCACCAAAGGCTTTCCTGTACACCAGCTGGAGCTGCCAGGCCCTGCCTATGATGCTTTGCCCGACGGCTGGGGCATGCTCTTGATGGATCGGCTATTTCGCAAACGGCAGCTTTCGCCTGCCAGCATCGGTCCGCTGGAGCGCTTGGCCTATGTGGGCAACAACGCGCTGGGTGCCATGACCTTCGAGCCTGTGGCTCCAGAAGGCATGGAGTCGGATCAGCACGTATCGCTGGAAAGCTTGGCTTTGGGCGTTCAGGAGGTCATGCGCGGTAAGGGCGGCGAATACCTGGAGATGCTGATGCAAGTGGGTGGATCGCCCCAAGGTGCACGGCCCAAGGCTCTGGTGTACCGAGACCCGCTGACCTTGGAATTCACGACCGCCCATATCGCAGGTTATGAGCCTTGGCTGGTCAAGTTTCCAGCCAAGTCCGAACACCCGGAAGTCTGCGCCATCGAATCGGTGTACGCCCATTGCCTGCAGCTGTGCGATGTGCAAACGCCCGATAGCCTGCATTTCCATCTGCCGGGCGGCCATGCAGCGTTTGCCAGCAAGCGGTTCGATCGTCTCCATGACATGCGTATACCTGTCCAAAGCCTGGCATCGTTTACCGGGGCGGACTACCAAGGGCCTGGCTCTCTCAACTACCAGAACTTTTTGCGTGCCACCCACCTGTGCACCCGAGATATCCGCCAGAAGGCCGTGGCATTTGAGCGTGCGCTGTTCAATGTGGTATTCAACAACCGTGATGACCACACCAAGAATTTCTCCTACCGCATGGACCAGGCGGGGAATTGGCAGTTATCGCCAGCGTATGACGTGACGTATTGCACAGGTCCGGGAGGCTGGCACCAGATGGACGTCTGCGGCGAAGCCTTGAACATCGGCCGGGAGCAGATGATGCAACTGGCCGCCGAAGCGGATTTGACAATGCAAGCGGCAAGCGAGTTGATCGAAAAGATGGGAGCGGTGGCAAGTCGGTTCACATCCATCGCAGCAGAACTGCACAGGGGTGCGATTCAGAAAGAGACATTGCAGGAAATTCAACGCCAGATTGATGCCAACTTGGCCCGTCTTCGTTAGCGCAAGCGGATTGGTAAAGCTGTGAAACGGAGAGGGTTGCACTCATCTTTGATGACAATCGGCTATAGCGGTAGCTGCCATGCAGATGAAGAAATTGCTGATCTTTGATTTGGACGAGACCCTGGTGCATGCTGTGGCCGAACCGTTTGCGCATCCCGCTGATTTTGCGTGGCAGGAACACCATGTGTATGTGCGTCCACATCTACAGACGCTCCTGCAGAAAACCAGTCTGTGTTACGACTTTGCTGTGTGATCCTCTGCGTCACGCGCCTATGTGGACGCCGTGATCGCGCATTTATTCCGCCCTCCATTTGATCTGCGTTTCGCCTGGTCGGTAGAGCGCTGTGTTCAGCGCATCCATCCGCAGACCAATGGCTATGTGTACATCAAGGATCTCCGAAAGGTGCAGAGCCAGGGCTACGCGCTGGAGCAGATTCTGATCGTCGATGACTCGCCGGAGAAAGTGATGCGTCAGCCAAAGAATCTTGTCGCTATCCAAGCGTTTCAGGGCCAGCAAGATGACAAGGCGTTGCTCCAGCTTGCCGACGATTTGCTGGCGCGTGCGTGCTGACGCCGTGAACCCTGTGCCCAAATCATTCACTCCGGCGCCCCAAACGCCCCTTCGCGTGACAGCCCATAGCCGGCAATGAAGAACTCGTAGCGCAGCCCCGTAGCCACATCGGTCGCAGTCTCGATGCCAATCGTCTCCAGTGCGCCCTCCAGGATCTGCGCCTGCTTCAAGGGCTTGGCATCAATCTGCTGGGCGACGATATAGCTCCCATCCGCTGCCCGAAAAACCACATCGCCCTTGGGCGTCACTGCCTCAATCACATTCTGCATAGCTGGCTCCAAATCCATCGTGGCCGGGCCCTTTGGCCCGCTGCCTTAGGGGTCACTGTACGCATGCGGCAGCTGCGGCGGTAGAGGGCGCCGGCTTGCAGAACTCGTAATCCAGATTTACGAATGGGTTTGGGGATACATTCACATTCATGACGAATCTGCGCGCTATCGACATCTTTGTCAAAGCCCTGGAAGGGGGCTCCATCGCCTCGGCTGCACGCCAGCTGGGTATCTCTCCGGCGGCGGCCAGCCAGAACATTGCGCGGCTGGAGCGCGAGCTGGGCACGCGGCTGATCACGCGCACCACGCGCTCAATGGCGTTGACCGAAGCGGGCGAGCGCTACCTGGCCCGGGTGGCGCCGGTGCTGGATGAACTGGCGCGCGCGCAGGCCGATGTGTCGCTGGTGCATGGGGCCGTGCAAGGGCGGCTGCGCGTGGCCTGCATGGCCGCCTTTGGCCGCCATGTGTTGGCGCCCTTGCTGCCGGCCTTCCAGGCGCGCCACCCGCAGCTGGAGCTGGAATTGCTGGTGACCGACCGCGATGTCGATGTGCTCAAGGAGGATGTGGACGTCAGCATCCGCTACCGCGATGTGCTGGAGCCCGGGATGTCCGTGCGACCACTCGCCGCCATGCCGCGCTTTCTGTATGCCTCGCCCGCGTATCTGGAAAAGCATGGCCGCCCGCAGGTGGCCGAGGATCTGCTGCAGCATGCCTGCTTGCTGTACCGCCGCGAGCGGGACGGGCGCTTTATGCGCTGGCCCTTTGTGCGCGATGGCCGCCGGATCGACCCCGGCCTGCGCATTGCCGCCATTGGCACCGATATCGATGCGCTGGTGGAGCTGGCGGTTGCCGGTGGCGGCATCGTCTGGGCTGGCAGCTTTATCACCCAGCGCCATGTGCAGGAAGGACGGCTGGTGCCGCTGGTGCTGCAGCCCGCGCGCAAGGGCCGCAAAGCCGCACCGGGACCGCTGCAGCTGGAGGATGTGACCCTGGACTTTTTTGCCTGCTTCCGCGACCGGCAGTATGTGCCTGCGAAGGTGCGAAGCTTTGTGGACTATTTGCTGGAGGTGCTGCCGGAGCATCCGGCGTTGGCGCAGGTGCCAGCCAGCGAAGCGCCCTAACGATGCGCGCTGGGTTGGTGCTTGCCTGCGTTATCAAGCACTGCCGTACTTCAAATGGATCAGCGGATAAGGTCGCCCCTGTCCATCCACCGCCGAACGCCCGGTGCGCCGAAAGCCCATCTTTTCGTAAAAGCCCACGGCCTGTGCATTCTGCTCGTTCACATCGGTGCTCATCTCTGCATGCAGTGACAGCCCATGGCGCACCAGCTCGGCGCCCAGGCCTTGGCCCCGGGCGGCGGGGTCTACGAACAGTGCTTCCATGTGGCCGTTGTCGATGAGCATAAAGGCGAGCGGGTGGTCCTGCGCATCAACGGCCAGCCAGAGCGGCGCCTGGGGCAGGAAGCTGCTGACCAGCGCATCGAGGGCCGCTCGGTCCTCTGGTTGCAAGAAGTGGTGGGTGGCGTCTACGGCCTGGCGCCAGATATCGACGGCGCGTGGGCCATCTTCGGGGCGGGAGGGGCGGATAGTGATCATCCTGGAATTATGCACAGGCCTGCTGTGCTGGGGGCCTGAGGCGCTCACGGCGCAACTGCGCATGGGCATGGCACAACCCACGGCTGGCATCGGCATCCAATAACAATTAAGCTCCACCGTTATGGAGTTTTTAGCAGAACAGTGGGGCTGACGATGGCGCGCAACGGGACCCTTATCCAGCAGGTGATGGCACATGTGCGTGCCGGTATGGCCTCGCGCAGCTACTTGCCGGGCACGCGGCTGCCATCGGTGCGGCAGCAGGCGGGGCTGCTGGGCATGTCGGTATCGACGGTGGTGGAGGCTTATGAGCGGCTGGCGGCCGAGGGCCTGGTCGTTGCGCGGCCGGGGGCTGGCTTTTATGTCAACGGGCCGGTGGCACCGCTGGCACTGCTGGAGCTGGGGCCCAAGCTGGACCGGGTGGTTGATCCGCTCTGGGTGTCGCGCCAATCGCTGGAGAGTGCGCAGACCACCTTGCGCCCGGGCTGCGGCTGGCTGCCGCCGGACTGGATGTTTGAAGAGGGCATTCGGCGCGCGCTGCGTGCGCAGGCGCGGGGGCCGCTGGCGGAGCTGACCGAATATGCCACGCCGCTGGGCAGCCCGGGCCTGCGCCAGCTGCTGGCCAGGCGCATGGCGGCCACCGGCATTGAGGTGTCGCCCGAGCAGGTGATGCTGACCGAGTCAGGCACGCAGGCCATCGACCTGGTGTGCCGCTTCCTGCTCAAGCCTGGCGACAAGGTGCTGGTCGATGACCCCTGCTACTTCAACTTCCATGCGCTGCTCAAGGCGCACCAGGTACAGGCGGTGGGCGTGCCCTACACGCAGCAGGGCCCCGATGTGCAGCTGTTCGACAAGGCCCTGCAAGAGCACCAGCCCCGGCTCTACATCACCAATGCCGGCATCCACAACCCCACGGGTGCCGCGCTGTCGCCGCTGGTCGCGCACCGGCTGCTCAAGCTGGTGGAAAGCTCGGACCTGGTGATTGTGGAAGACGATATCTTTGCCGACTTCGAGAACCAACATGCGCCCCGGCTGGCTGCGTTTGACGGGCTGGCCCGGGTGATCCAGATCGGCAGCTTTTCCAAGACCATCTCCGCCTCGGTGCGCTGTGGCTACCTGGCGGCGCGGCCCGAATGGATCGAGGGCCTGGTCGATCTGAAGCTGGCCACCACCTTTGGCGCCGGGCGGCTGGCGCAGGACATCATCCTGAAAACCCTGACCGACAGCGGCTACCGCAAGCACATGGACCTGGTGCGCCAGCGCCTGGCCGAGAACATGGAGAAGGTGGCCCAGCGGCTGCGCAAGCTGCGGGTGGAGCCCGCCTTGATGCCGCAGTCCGGCATGTTTCTGTGGTGCCGTCTGCCGCAAGGCGCCGATGCTGCGGCGGTGGCAAAGGCTTGCCTGCAGGAAGGGGTGGTGCTGGCGCCAGGCAACTCGTTCAGCCAGTCGCAGTCGGCGGGGGATTATGTGCGATTCAATGTGTCGCAGTGCGCAGATGAGCGGGTGTTTGCGGTGCTGGCCCGGGCCTTGAACCAAGCCACGGCGAGCCGCTGACGGCTGCCTTTTTGCGCAGCCCTTCATCAACTGTATTGCTTTTTATTGATAACAGTTTCTTTGAACTGTACTGCACTGTGTCTGGTGCGCAGTGCAGGCCCCATGGTGTACTCCTGGCTCGATCAAGGAGTGTTGCATGGAGAAAAGTACGGGCGGCTGGGTCAATGGCCTGGTCGGTGTGGCGATTTTTGCCGGGTCGCTACCGGCCACGCGGGTGGCGGTGGCGGATTTGAACCCCAGTTTTTTGACCTGCGCCCGCGCCGTGGTGGCGGCGCTGTTGGGTGGTGCGTTTTTGCTGGCCCAGCGTGCGCGCCGGCCTGCGGCAGCCGATGTGCCGTCACTCGCAATTGCGGCCTTGGGCGTGGTGGTGGGTTTTCCGCTGCTGACGGCCTTGGCGCTGCAGCGCATGACTTCCGCCTATTCCATCGTCTTTATCGGCTTGCTGCCGCTGTCCACCGCCATTTTTGCGGTACTGCGTGGCGGTGAGCGGCCCGGGGGGCTGTTCTGGGTCTTCTCGCTGGTGGGGGCTGCCGTGGTGGCGGGCTATGCCGCCCTGGGCGGCGGGCAAGGCACGCTGAGTGGCGATCTGCTGATGCTGGCCGCTGTGCTGGTCTGCGGCATGGGCTATGCCGAGGGCGCGCGCCTGTCGCGCACGCTGGGCGGCTGGCAGGTCATCAGCTGGGCCTTGATTTTGTCGCTGCCGCTGATGCTGCCGTTGGCGCTGTGGCTGGCCCCTACCAGCCTGGCGCATGTGCGCAGCGCCACCTGGCTCAGCTTTGTCTATGTGGCAGTCTTCAGCCAGCTGATCGGCTTTGTGTTCTGGTACCGGGGCCTGGCGCAAGGGGGCATTGCGGCGGTCGGCCAGCTGCAGCTGCTGCAGCCCTTTATGGGTTTGGCTTTGGCTGCTGTGCTGCTGCATGAGCAGGTCAGCTGGTCGATGCTGGTCGTGACCCTGGTGGCGGTGGTCTGCGTGGCGGGGGCCAAGAAATACGCCTGATCCAGCCGCCACACGGCGTTTGACAGCAGCTGGGGCAACACGCTGTCTGCATCCGATACCAAGCGGGCATGTTCGGCATGTTCTGCGTGGTGCTGGCGGCGTTTTCTGGCGCAGGGCGGGGCAGAAAACGGCTATTCTTTCGGCTTTCCAAAATAAGAGACGAGGTTTGCTATGAAGACCGTATTCCGCCACACCGCCATCGCCTTGGGCATTGCCTTGGCAGCGGCCGGCGCCCAGGCCCAGCTGCTGCAAAAGCCGGCGCTCGATGCGATTGCCGCCGAAGCGGTGAAGGCGCCTGCGACTTTTGCACAGTTTCTGCAGAACGCTGCCAAGCAGGACACGCGCCTGGCGCCAGCGGTGCAGCGCTACACGCAAGGCGAGCTTCTGCAAGGCGATGACCTGGCCAATGTGGCCCGCCTGCTGGGCCTCTACACCCGCCTGACGCAAGAGCACCAGGTGCTCAGCAGCATCAGCCAGATGGTGGCGCTGCCAACGGTGCGCGACCCCAAGGTGCCACCGCATGAGAGCCCGGCCATCATCGACTTTGGCCGCATGGTGGAAAAGATGGCCCAGGACTTTGGCCTGCAGTACCGCAATGTGGACAACCGCATTTTTGAAGTGACCTTGCCTGGCAAGGGCACGGAAGAGTTCGGCATCCTGACCCATGCGGACGTGGTGCCGGTGGTGCCGGCCGAATGGGTGGTAGATGGCCAGCAGCTCGACCCCTTCAAGGTCACCCGCGTGGGCGACAAGCTCTACGGGCGCGGCACCATCGACGACAAGGGCTCGATCGCCACGGTGCTGTATGCGATGAAGGCCGTCAAGCAGTCGCAGCTGCCATTGCAGCGCAGCATCCGCCTGATGATCGAAACCACCGAAGAGACCGGTGGTGATGCGATGAAGTACTACCGCGACAAGACCAAGCTGCCCGACTACAACATCGTGCTCGACAGCAAGTACCCGGCGGTGGTCGCAGAAAAAGGCACGGGCGCCATCAAGGCCAGCTTTGCCGATGTGAAGACCGACCCGCAGCAACCGGCCATCACCGCGATGGCGGGTGCGGCATCGGCCAATGCGATTGCCCAGACCGCCACCGCGACGATCGAGGCCGGCAATGCCGCCGCGCTGGCCGCCGTGGCCCAAAAGCTGCAGGCCGCCAAGGAGGGCTTTGTGGCCAGCAACCAGCAGTTTGGCAAGTTCAGTGTGGACCTGGTGAGCAGCGCCAACAAGATCGATATCAAGGTGACCGGCACCTCCGCCCACGGCTCGCGCCCTGAAGAAGGCGTGAACCCCGTGCCGCGCCTGGCCTTGCTGCTGCAATCGGCGCTGATGCCCGCCCAGGGCCAGCCCCTGGTGCAGCAGAACCAGTACAGCGAAGCGGTGCGCTACATCAATGGCGTGTTTGGCATGGACTACTTTGGCAAGGGCCTGAACGTTGCCTACGCGGACGACTTCATGGGCCCACTGACCATCTCGCCCAACCTGATCAAGCCCGGCAATGGCCAGCTGGAAGTGACCGCCAATGCCCGCATGCCGCGCGGCAAGTCGCCCGAGCAGCTGAAGGCCGAAGTGGAAAAGGGCATTGCCAACTGGAGCGCGGCCACCAAGGTGCCCGTCAAGATCGACTACAGCCAAGGCAACTGGATGGCCCGCGACCCCAAGGGTGCCTGGCTCTCGACCCTGCTGAACATCTTTGGCGACACCACCGGCCTGGATGCCAAGCCCGTGCCGACTGCTGGCAGCACCACCGCCAAGCTGATGCCCAATGCCATCAACTTTGGCCCTGCGATGCCCGGCAAGAAGTACACCGCGCACAATGCGCTGGAGTACAAGGAAGTGCCGGACCTGCAAGCCGATATGCAGATGTTTACCGAGATGCTGGTACGCATCGGCAACCTGCAGCAGATGCAATAAGAGTCGCTAACACAACCCTTGATCCGTCGTTACCAAGCCTGGCCGTACGTCTGTACTGTCTGCGGCTTGGCGCCTCGTCTCAACCGCAAACCTTCGGTTTGCTGGGTCGTGTTAGCGACTCTAAGCACGAGGCTGTGGCCCAAGCAAAAGGCCTGCATCCCAGACGGGGTGCAGGCCTTTTTTATGGCGCAGACATCAGAGGATCAGCCGGCCTTTGAAGCGCGAAAGTTTTCTGCAAACGCCAGCGCATCCACACGCACCTGCGCGGCTGTTTTGCCGGGCTTGAAAAGTGCCGAGCCAATGCCAAAACCGGCCGCGCCCGCTTGCAGCCAGGGGGCCATATTGTCTGGCGCAATGCCGCCGACAGGGTAGATGTTGCTGCCCTTGGGCAGCACGGCCAGCAAGGCCTTGACGACGGCGGGCGATGCCAGCTCGGCCGGGAAGATCTTGAGGCCATGCGCGCCATGTTCCAGCGCCATGAAAGCTTCTGTGGGGGTGAAGACGCCGGGCAGGCTGATCAGGCCGAGCTTGACGGCCTCGTCGATCACGGCGGGGTTGCAATTGGGCGAGATGATGAGCTGGCCGCCGGCGGTATGCACATCGCGCACCTGCTGGGGCGTCAGCACCGTACCGGCGCCCACCAGCACATGGGGGTAGGCCTCGCGCATCGCGGCAATGCTCTCCAGCGGCTCGGGCGAGTTCAGCGGTACTTCCCACAGGCCAAACCCTGCCGATTGCAAGGCGGCACCCACGGGCACGGCCTCGCTGGGGGTGAGGCCGCGCAGGATGGCGATCAGCGGCAGCTTGGCCTGCAGGGCCTGGAATTGTTGGATCAGGTTCATGGCTGGGGTGGCAGTGACTGCGGTGTGGAGACGGTCGTCTGGGTCAGGTGGTCGTAAATCGCTTGGTGGCCGGCCCAGGTGGCCTCATCGCCAAAGGCGACCGCTTCGCAGCCCACATGGTGAAGCGCCAGGCTGTAGCGCTGCACCAGGGTGCTGGAGCCAATGACGGCGACGCGGCTGCCCGCAGCCGTCGGCATGGTGCGCAGCTCTTGGCCAATCAGCAGGCCGGAGAGGTAGCTGGCCGACTGGGCCGGGTCCAGCGCGCCAAACAGCGACAGCGCACGCGTGCCAAACAGCAGGTGGCTGAGGGTGTCGGGGCTCTGTGCCCGCTCCAGCCCTTGGATGAAGGCGGCCTCGTCCAGCGCAGCGCTGCTGTCCAGGGTCTTGCCCAGGATGGAGTGCTGGGCCAGCAGCGCAAACAGCTCGCCGGTCATGAAGGTCTTGAAGCCGGTGATGCTGCTGCTCTGCGCCTGCACCCATTTGCTGTGCGTGCCCGGCAGCAGCAGCAGGCCGTCGCGGCTGCCCATCAGCTGCAGCGCGCCGATGATCTGGATTTCCTCACCACGCATCACATCGGGCACGCCATGCACGGCATCGACTTGGCTCTGTGCCAGGCTGCTCATGCCCGGCACGATGGCCGTCGGCACGCCCTGGGGAAGATCGAGCCAGAGCAGCTGCTGGCACAGCGCGGAAAAATCGGCCGGGCAGGGGCAGTAAGGCGCTTCCTGCCAGCCCTGGCGGCTGCCCACCATGCCCGACAGCAGGCACAGCTGCGGGTCCTCGGCCAGCCAGTCGCCAAAGTGCTGCGCAAACGCATCGGCAAAGCCGCCGGGCGCCACTTGCAGGATGCCTTGGGGCAGGGCGCGCCGCTCGCTGATCTGGCCCTGCGCATCGATGCGCACGCCCCGCAGCGAGGTGGTGCCCCAGTCGATGGCAATCATGCGGGGGCGCGGGTCGCCCGGCGTGCGGGCAGTAAAGGATGGGGGCTTCGGCATGGGCGGTGAAAAGGGGCCAAAAAAAGCGCAGACGTGGTCTGCGCGGGCCATTGTAGAAGCGTCTGCAGCGGGCCGCTGTCGCGCCCGCTGCGCCTGGCGGCTATGGGCTTACAGCGGCTTGTAGGCCGTCACGTCGATCTCGACCTTGGCGTCGATCATCAGGCGCGATTCCACGGTCGAACGGGCTGGACGGTGGTCGCCAAAGCACTCCATGTAGACGCGGTTGAAGCTGCCGAAATCACGGGGGTCGTCCAGCCAGACGTTGACCTTGGCAACATCGGCCAGAGTGCAGCCGCCCAGCGCCAAGGCCTCTTCCAGGCGCTTGAACACGGCGCGGGTCTGCGCCTCGATACCGCCGGGCACGACCTGGCCCTGGTCATCGGTGGGCACGGTTCCCGAGACAAAAACAAAGTCGCCAGCGCGCACGGCGGGCGAGAGCGGACGGGCCAGACGGTCCGATGCGAGAGGGGCTTGGCCTAGGGTAATTACTGTCATGGGGTGGGTCTCCTGTATGTAAAGATATTACATCAACAACCGATAAACCTGTCAATAAATCGATTTGAAGGCAGTTTTTAGCGGTTGTGGTGTAAAAAAATTTCTTCACCCCTTCGATGAAAGCCTGCCCCATGAACGCCCTTGCCTCGCGTGTCCGCACGTCCCGTCGCCAACTGCTTGCCGCAGCCCTGTTGGCTGCCGGCTGCGTAGGCCTGCCAGCGGGCAGCGCTTGGGCCCAGGCCGCCCACAAGGGTGGTGCCGCCAATCTGGCGATGATTGGCGAGCCCCAGAGTCTGGATCCGATGGTCAGCTCCACCGACCTGGTGGGCACCATCATGCAGCATGTCTACGAGCCGCTCTTCACCTTTGATGCGCAGTGGAACATCCAGCCCATGCTGGCCCAGTCCATGCCGGTCATCTCGGCCGATGGCCTGACCTACACCATCACCTTGCGCAAGGGCGTCAAGTTCCACAACGGCAAGGAGATGGTGGCCGATGACGTGGTCGCCTCGTTGCAGCGCTGGATGGACGTGTCGGCACGCGGCAAGGCGGTGGGCCAGGAGATTGCCCGCATGACCGCCAAGAACCCGCAGACGGTGGAGATCAAGCTCAAGGCCGTGTATGCCCCGCTGCTGGCCCACCTGGCGATGCCCAGCGGCATGGCCGGCATCATGCCCAAGGAGGTGGTGGCACCGGTGCTCAAGGATTTCATCGGCACCGGCCCCTACCAACTCAAGGAGCGCAAGCCCGACCAGTTCACCGTGCTGGCGCGTTTTGACCACTACGCCGCACGCAGCGAGCCCGCCAGTGGCTATGCCGGCAAGCGCGAGGCCCAGCTCGATGAGCTGCGCTTTGTGCCGGTGCCCAATGCGACGACGCGGGTCGAGGGCGTGCTCTCGGGCCAGTTCCAGTACGCCGATCTGCTGCAGGTTGAATCGGTAGGCCGCCTGGAGAAGGCCGCGCCCAATGTGGTGCCGATCGTCACGCAGAACTTTGGCTTCCCCTACATCGTCTTCAACACCAAGGAAGGGGTGCTGGCCAAGAAGGAACTGCGCCAGGCGGTGCAGACGGCCATGGGCCCGGCCGAAATGCTGCAGGCCGGTTTTGGCGACAAGCGCTTCTTCGCCGCCGAGCCCAACTTCTTTGCCAAGGGCACGCCGTACTACTCGGATGCCGGTGCCAAGCAGTACAACCAGAAGAACCCGCAGCTGGCCAAGGACCAGGCGGCCAAGGCCGGCTACAAGTCCGAGCCGATCCGCATCATGGCCAGCCGCCAGTATGAGTTCCACTACAACATGGCGCTGGTGATGGCCGAGCACTTGAAGCGCGCCGGCTTCAAGACCGAGCTGCAGGTGGTGGACTGGGCCACCCTGGTGCAGCGCCGCAACGATGCCAAGCTCTGGGATGTCTACATGACCCACTCGGGCCTGTTCCCTGAGCCGATGCTGTCGCCACCCCAGATGGGCAGCGGCGCCCCCGGCTGGTGGGAGACCGAGACCAAGAAGGCCGCGCTCGCCGCCTTCAATGGCGAGCCTGATGTGGCCAAGCGCGGCCCGCTCTGGGGCAAGGTGCAGGCGCTGGTCTATGACGAGGTGCCCTTTGTCGAAGTGGGCAAGTTCAATGCGCTGTCGGCGCGCTCGTCCAAGCTGCAGGGCTACCAGCCCATGCCCTGGCCATTCTTCTGGAACACCTCGCTGAGCCAGTAAGCCCCAGCGTCTCTCGAGTTCAGCCATGCTGCATTTTTTAGTCAAGCGCCTGGGCGGCGCTGTGGTGGTGCTCGCCCTGGTGGCCGTGCTGGTGTTCCTGCTCACGCGTCTGGCGTCGGGCGATCCGGTGGCGCTGCTGCTGGGTGACCAGGCCACCGCTGCCGATATTGCTGCCGCGCGTGTGCAGTACGGGCTGGACAAGCCCTTGACCACGCAGTTTGTGCTCTGGATTGGCCAGGTGCTGCAAGGCAACCTGGGCCAGTCGTTGTTCCTGCAAATGCCGGTCACGCAGGCGCTGCTCGAGCGCGCCGAGCCCACGATGTTTCTGGCCCTGTTCGCCGTGTCGATTGCAGCGTTGATTGGCGTGCCCTGCGGCATGGCCGCAGCCGTGTGGCGCGGCAGCTGGATCGACCAGGTGCTCAGCAGCATTGCGATGCTGGGTGCCAGCATCCCCAGCTTCTGGTTCGGCCTGATCCTGATCCAGGTGTTTGCCGTGCACCTGGGCTGGTTCCCGGCCTCGGGCTATGGCGATCCGGATGCGAGCTTTGGCGACCGCCTGCAGCATTTACTGCTGCCCGCCCTGGTGCTGGGCGTGCTCAACTCGGCGCTGATCATCCGCTTTACCCGCGCCTCGGTGCTCGACATCCTGGGCGAGGACTATGTGCGCACCGCCCGGGCCAAGGGCCTGGGTGAGTCGGTGGTGCTGGTCAAGCATGTGCTGCGCAATGCGCTGGTGCCGGTCGTCACCGTGCTGGGCCTGACCCTGGCCTTGATGATTGGCGGCACTGTGGTGACCGAGACCGTGTTCAACCTGCCCGGCGTGGGCAACCTGGTGGTGCGGGCCGTGCTGCGGCGCGATTACCCCGTCATCCAGGGCACCTTGCTCGTCATTGCCGCGATCTACGTTTTCATCAACCTCGCGATCGACCTGCTCTACACGGTGGTGGATCCCCGCATTCGTCTGGAGGGCCAATGATGAACGCCTCCCCAACGGCATTGCCGCTGCCCGCACGCGCTGGCTGGGCCCAATCCCCCTGGTTCAAGACCTTGCGCCGGCTGTTTGCGCGCAAGGTGGTGCTGCTGAGCGCCGTGGTGCTGCTGCTGATTGCAGCCACCGCCTTGCTCTACCCGCTGCTGACCGACTCCGACCCCAATGACATGAACATCAGCATGCGCCTGCATGCGCCTTCCTGGGCGCACTGGGCCGGCAATGATGAGCTGGGCCGCGATGTGATGGCGCGCATCATCTACGGCGCGCGCTACTCGCTGATGATTGGCCTGTTCACCGCGCTGGGTGCCGTGGTGCTGGGCACCTTGCTGGGCATGCTGGCCGGTTACTTTCGCCGCCTCGATGCACCGCTGATGCGGCTGGTCGACGCGATGATGGCCTTCCCCGACATCCTGCTGGGCATTGCGCTGGTGTCGATCCTGGGTGCATCGCTGTGGAATGTGATTCTGGCGCTGACCATCGTCTACACACCCCGCGTGGCCCGTGTCGTGCGCGCCTCCACGCTGGTTCTGCGCGAGCTGCTGTTTGTCGATGCCGCCAAGGCGCTGGGCGTGCGCACGCCGCTGATTCTGTGGCGCCACATCCTGCCCAACCTGCTGTCGCCGGTGCTGGTGCAGGTCACCTTCATCTTTGCCTATGCCATCCTGGCCGAGGCGGGCCTGTCCTTTCTGGGCGTGGGCGTGCCGCCTGACATCCCCACCTGGGGCACGATGATTGCTGGCAGCCTGGAGTATGCCGACAAGGCCTTCTGGACCATTCTGACCCCGGGCGTGGCCATTGTGCTGACAGCGCTGTCGCTGCAGTTGCTGGGCGACGGTGTGCGCGATCTGCTCGACCCCAAGCTGAAGAACAAATCATGATGAACACCGCCACCCCTGCAGCGGCCGCCAGCTTGGCCGCGCCACGCCTGGCCGCGCCCCGCCTGGATGTGCGCTCGCTGTCGACCTCGTTCGCCACCGAAGGCGGGCGCATCCAGAGCGTCTCCGATGTGAGCTTTCAGATTCTGCCGGGCCAGACCTTGGCCCTGGTGGGCGAGTCGGGTTCGGGCAAGTCGGTGACCAGCCTGTCGCTGATGGGCCTGCATGCCAAGACCTCGCAAGCCCAGGTGCAGGGCCAGGCCCGGTTTGTGCAGCGCGATGGCCGCACGGTGGATCTGCTGTCGCTCGATGCCAAGTCCCTGCGTGCGCTGCGCGGCAATGAGCTGGCCATGGTGTTCCAGGAGCCCATGACCAGCCTGAACCCGGTGCTGACTGTGGGCGAGCAGATTGCCGAATCGGTGCGCCTGCACAAGGGCCTGGGCAAGGCGGCGGCCTTGGCCCATGCCCAGCGCATGCTGGAGCTGGTGGAGATACCGGCTGCCGCCCAGCGCGTGCATGAGTACCCGCACCAGCTGTCGGGCGGCATGCGCCAGCGGGTGATGATTGCGCTGGCCATGGCCTGCGACCCGAGCCTGCTGATTGCCGACGAGCCCACCACCGCGCTGGATGTGACCATCCAGGCGCAGATCCTGGCCTTGATGGGCCGGCTGCAAAAGGAGACGGGCATGAGCATTCTGTTTGTGACCCACAACCTGGGCGTGGTGGCGCAGTACGCCGATGCGATTGCGGTAATGTATGCAGGCCGCATTGTCGAGACCGCCAGCGTGCATGCACTGTTTGCCGCGCCCCAGCACCCCTATACCCAGAGCCTGCTGGGCTGCCTGCCCGGCATGGCGCGCCAGCGCGAGCTGGCCGAGGCCGCCGAGCTGCGCGCCGGTGGCAAGCCCGCCTTTGTGGGGCGGCGCCGCCTGGATGCCATCCCCGGCCAGGTCTCCAGCCCCTTGAGCCCGCCGCCCGGCTGCGCCTTTGCGCCGCGCTGCAGCAAGCGCCTGAACGCCTGCGAGCAGGCCATGCCCGGCCTGGAGACATGGCGCACCGGCAACGATGCCCAGCCCAGCGAGCGCCAGGTGCGCTGCATTCGCGCAGGAGAAGCCGCATGAGCATGACCGACACCCTGGAACGCCCGGCCGAGCAGGCCACGGCAGCGCCCGCAGCGGCCGAGCCGCTGGTAAGCATCCAGCATTTGAGCAAGCAGTTTGGCAGCGGTGCCCACCCGGTGCGCGCGGTGCAGGATGTTTCCTTCGACATTTACCCCGGTGAGACCCTGGGCCTGGTCGGCGAGTCCGGCTCCGGCAAAAGCACCATCGGCCGGCTGCTGACGAGGCTGATCGAGCCGACCGACGGCCAGCTGCATTTTCGCAAGCAGGGCGGCGAGACCGTGGACCTGGCGCACCTGGGCCCCAGCGCGATGCGACCGCTGCGCGCCGATATCCAGATCATCTTTCAGGACCCCTATGCCAGCCTGAACCCGCGCATGCGCATCCGCGATGTGCTGGGCGAGGCGCTGTCCACCCACGGGCTGGCGCCCGGTGCGGCGCGGCAGCAGCGCATTGCCGAGCTGCTGGACCAGGTGGGTTTGCGTCCCGAACATGCCGAGCGCTTTCCGCATGAGTTCTCCGGCGGCCAGCGCCAGCGCATCGGCATTGCCCGGGCGTTGGCGGTGGAGCCGCGCTTCATCGTGGCCGATGAGCCTCTGTCGGCGCTGGATGTGTCCATCCAGGCGCAGGTGGTCAATTTGCTGGGCGACCTCAAAGATCGCCTTGGATTGACGCTGTTGTTCATCTCCCACGATTTGGATGTGGTGGAATACCTCTGCGATCGCGTGGTGGTCCTGTATCTGGGCCGTGTGGTGGAGGTGGCACCGACCGAGGCCTTGTATGCCCGGCCGCGCCACCCCTATACCCAGGCCTTGCTGGCAGCCGCACCGATTCCGGACCCGGCCCAGCGGCGCAGCATTCCGCTGCTGTCGGGTGACCTGCCCAGCCCCAAGAACCCACCGAGTGGTTGCGTCTTTCGTACCCGTTGCCCGCAGGCCGAGGCGCGCTGCGCCCAGGCTGATATGCAGCTGCGCCCCGTGGCCGAAGGCCATCTGCAGGCCTGCTGGAAAGTCCAAGATTGAGAGAGTGAACCATGCAACCCGATTTTTTGATTGACGCGCGCAGCAAGAGCTACCCGCTGGCTGCTGCTCCCACCCAGGCCTCTGCATTGGCCGCACGCGGCTGGAATGTGCTGCGCGATGACCTGCCGTACCCGCTGGCCGTCATCCGCCAGTCGGCCCTGGCCCACAACGCCCGCTGGATGCAAGACTATGCGGCGCGCCGCCAGATCCAGTTTGCACCGCACGGCAAGACCACCATGTCGCCCCAGCTGTTTGATCTGCAGCTCAAAGGCGGCGCCTGGGGCCTGACCTTTGCGACCATCTTCCAGCTCGCCGTGGGTGTGGAGGCCGGTGCGCGCCGCGCCATCATTGCCAACCAGGTGGTGGCGCCTGCCGATCTGGATGGGCTGGATGCCTTGCTGAGCCAGCACGCGGATCTGCGCGTCTGGTTCCTGGTGGATTCGATCAGCCAGCTGCGCTGCATCGAGGACTGGAGCCGCGCACGCAACAGCGTACGCCGCTTTGATGTGCTGATCGAGGTGGGCATTCCCGGCCAGCGCACCGGTGTGCGCAGCCAGGAAGACGCGCTGGCGCTGGCCCAGGCCATCCATGCCAGCGGCAGCGCCCAGCTGGGCGGCATCGAATGCTATGAAGGGGGCCTGACCCAGTGCGACAGCGCCCATGACATCCCTGCCGTCGCTGAACTGGTGCGCCGCGTGGTCGAGATTGCCAAGGCCTGCGATGCCCAGGGCCTGCTGCCGGAGGAGGCGCCGATCCTGAGCGCCGGTGGCTCGGCCATTTTTGACCTGGTCGTCCCCTTGCTGCAGGGCGCCGGCCTGTCGCGTGCCTTTACCGGCGTGCTGCGCTCGGGCTGCTACATCACCCATGACCATGGCAACTACCGGCGCTTGCTCAAGCTGGTCGAGCAGCGCGAAGGCGTGGATGCATCGCTGCAGGCCGCGCTGGAGGTCTGGGCCATGGTGCAGTCTGTGCCAGAGCCAGGCCTGGCCTTGCTGACCTGCGGCCGCCGCGATATCTCCTACGACCTGGAGATGCCATCGGTGCAACGCTATGCGCCACGCGGCAGCCAAGCGGCGCAGCCTGCGCCTGCCGGCTGGACCATCTCGGCCCTGAACGACCAGCATGCCTATCTGCGCTTTGACCCGGCGCAGGGCGCGCCGGCCGTGGGCGACCGCATTGCGCTGGGCATTTCCCACCCTTGCACCACCTTTGACAAGTGGCGCTGGATCCCCGTGGTGGACGATGCCTGGAACCTGGTCGATGCGATCGAGACAAGGTTTTGACATGTCCAGCCTTAAAACAGCGCTGAGCCTGCAGTTGCTGCAACAGCAGCAGGCCGCGCTGCCGCTGGCCCAGCGCCAGGTCATCGATGTGATCCTGCGCGACCCGGGCGCCGCGGTGCTGGCCACCGTCGAGCAACTGGCGCTGCAGGCGAATGTGTCCATGCCGACGATCGTGCGCATGTGCCGCCGCTTTGGCTATGCGTCGGTGCGTGAGTTCATGGTGGCGCTGGCGCAGACCTTGGCGGTGTCGGGTTCGCACCTGCACCGCAGCGTGCAGCAGGACGACTCCACCGCCGAGGTGGTCAGCAAGATCGTGCATGCCGCTGCCGGTGCGATCGCCAACCTGGGCCAGCGCCTGGATGCGGCGCTGATCGACGAGGTGGCCGGCAAGATGGCCAAGGCCTCGCGCATCGATTGCTATTCCGTCGGGGCGGCCTCGTCCTTCATGGCGCAGGAGCTGCAAAGCCGCCTGTTCCGCCTGGGCCTCACGTCCAACGCCATCTTTGATGCGCACCAGCAGCTGGTGTCGGCCTCGACCCTGGGCAAGAATGGTGTGGCCTTTGTGATATCGCATGTGGGGCGCATGCCCTACACCCTGGAGGCGGCGCAGTTTGCCAAGCAGCAGGGCGCTACCGTGGTGGCCCTGACCCAGCCGGACACGCCGCTGGCCGAGATGGCCGACCATGTGCTGGCGGTGAACGTGCCCCAGGACGCGGTGATGCGCGTGGGCACCGAGGCCTACCTGGCCCACCTGGTGGTGATCGAAATCATGATGGTGCGCCTGGCGCAGATTCTGGGGCCGCGCGTGGTCACGGGCATGCAGCAGTACAAGAGGCTGCTGGAGACCCATGGCTTTGACAGCTATGAATACATGGGCTTTCAGCAGCCTGCGCAGCAGCGCAAAGGGGATGCACCCGCCCCCACCAAACAACAAGGCCCCACCGCTGGCTGATGGCAGCCGGCAGCAGTGCCTGGAGATACAACAATGGAACGCAGAGTGTGGTTGAGCAATGGCACGGTGGTGGATGGCACCGGCCTGTCGGAGTTTGTCGGGGATGTGTGGCTGCAGGGCGGGCGCATCATTGGCGTGTTTGCCCGCGATGGTGCGGCCGGCGCCGCACAGCAGGCAGCGCTGGCCGGCTGGAAGGCGCAGGACCCGCTGCAGATCGACTGCACCGCCAAGGTGATCGCACCGGGCTTTATCGATGTACACACCCATGACGATGCGGCGGCGCTGAACAGCCCGGCCATGCTGCCCAAGCTCTCGCAAGGGGTGACCACGGTGATCGCCGGCAACTGCGGCATCTCGCTGGCACCGGTGGTGACGGCGCACCCGCCCGCACCGCTGTCACTGCTGGGCGACCAGCAGTTCCGCTTTGGCAGCATGCAGGATTACGCAGCCGCCGTGGATGCGGCGCAGCCCTCCATCAATATCGCGGCGTTGCTGGGCCACACCTCGCTGCGCATCAAGCACATGGCCGATCTGAGCCGCCCGGCCAATGCCGCCGAGCGCGAGGCCATGGCGCAGGACATGCATGAGGCCATGCAGGCTGGCGCGCTGGGCCTGTCCAGCGGCATCTTCTACCGCGAGGCCTATGCGGCCGACATGCGGGAGCTGGTAGCAGTAGCCACCGTGGCGGCCCGGCATGGCGGCGTCTATGCCACCCATATCCGCGACGAGCTCGAAGGCATTCTGGAGGCCATGCTGGAGGCCGCTGGCACGGCCCGGCAGTCGGGCCTGCCGCTGGTGCTGTCGCACCACAAATGCGCGGGCTCGGCCAACTGGGGCCGCACGCTGCAGACCTTGCCGCTGGCCGACAAACTGGCGCAGCAGCAGGAGCTGTCGATGGACGTCTATCCCTACACCGCCGGCTCCACCGTGCTGCGCGAGGACCTGGTCGATGGCGTGATCGATATCCTGATCACCCGCAGCGAACCCTATCCCGAGGTGGGCGGCCGCTACCTGCGCGATATTGCGGCGGACTGGGGCATCAGCGAGTACGACGCCTGCGTGCGCCTCAAGCCTGGCAATGCCTGCTACTTTCAGATGCGCGAAGACGATGTGGAGCGCGTCATCCGCCACCCGCTGGCCATGATCGGCTCGGACGGCCTGCCCAACGACGAGCGCCCACACCCCCGGCTGTGGGGCGCCTTCCCGCGCGTGCTGGCCATGTACTGGCGCGACAAGGGCGTGCTGAGCCTCGCCCAGGCGGTGCACAAGATGACGGGCATGTCGGCCCAGCGCTTTCGCATGGCCGACCGGGGCCTGCTGGCCGCCGGCAAGGCGGCCGATGTGGTCGTGTTCGACCCCGCCCGCATCCAGGACCAGGCCACCTTCGAAAACCCCAAGCAGCGCAGCGTGGGTGTGGAAGCCGTCTGGGTCAATGGCGTGCTCAGCTACACCGAAGAGGCGGGCGCCTTGCCGGCGCGTGCTGGGCGGTTTGTGCGGCGGGCGGTGGCGGCTTAGGCGCCAGCCTGGGTCTCATCCTGTGATTGACCGGCTGCCGCATAGCGCAGCCGGTAGTCACTCTGCACAAAGCCAAAGTCATAGCTGCGCGTCTGCAGATGCTGGGCTGTCACCGTGCTGCAGCCATCCGTCAAGGGCCCGAACAGCGGCAGGCCGCTGCCCAGCAGCACGGGAATGCGGGTGATGGTGATCTCGTCGAGCAGCTGCGCATTGATGAAGGACTGGATCAGCTGACCGCCATCGACATAGGCTGCGCGCACGCCGCTGGCGGCCAGATGGGTGCAGAGGGCCGGCAGGCTGCCTTTCCACAGCTGTGCAGTGGCGGGCGCGCCAGCGGGCAGGGCGCTCCACTGGCGGGAGATGACATAGACCGGCTTGTCATACGGCCAAGCGCCAAAGCCCAGCACCGTCTCAAAGGTTTTGCGCCCCATCAAGATCACGTCCACACCCGCCATGTACAGCGCATAGCCACAGTCTTCCCCCTCCGGCACAGTGGCATTGGCGGCATTGAGCCAGTCCAGGCTGCCATCGGTTTTGGCGATAAAACCGTCCAGGCTGGTGGCGATAAAGCTGCTGCATTGCATGGGGATGTCCTGGTGAAATTCATGGGCTAAGCCTCGAATTCTAAGCAGCGGGTAGAGGTCTGGCGGGTCAAATACCTGTTTTTTTCACAGTGTTCATTCGCTGCGTTTAAGAATTCGATTTGAATATCAAACCATCCATATAAAACATTGGACGCGAATCGTTGAGAACTGCACCATGCAAGCTCGGCCCGTAGAGGCTCGACTAAAAACAGGAGACAAAGACATGCAACGACGCCAATGGTGGGCCACGCTGGCCCTGACCGCGATAGCCACCGTAACAACAGCTGCCTATGCCAGCACAGCGCAGGGCAACTACCCCAATGCACCGATCACGATGATCGTGCCTTTTGCGGCAGGCAGCGGCACCGATGCGGTGGCCCGGGCCGTGGGCCAGAAGCTGGGTGAGCGCCTGCAGCAGCCGGTGATTGTGGACAACCGCGCGGGCGCCAATGCGCAGATTGCGGCAGGCCTGGTGGCGAAGGCCAAGCCCGATGGCTACACCTTGTTCATGACCACCAACACCTCGCACTCGGCCAATCCCTGGCTGGTCAAAAGCCTGAAGTACGACCCGATCAAGGATTTCACGCCGATTGCCCGCGTGGGCGAGCTGCCGTTTGCGCTGGCGGTGCACCCGTCGGTGCCGGCCGATTCGGTGCAGGCGCTGATCGACTATGCCAAGGCCAACCCGGGCAAGCTCTCGTACGCGACGCCCAACAGCACCTCCTTGGTGGCATCAGAGACGCTGCGTTTTCTGTCCAAGACCGATATCGTTGGCGTGCCCTACAAATCCAGCCCGCAGGCGCTGACCGACCTGATGGGCAACCAGGTGCAGATGTATGTGGTGGACCTGGGCTCGGGCTGGAGCATGCTCAAGACCGACCGGGTGCGCACCCTGGCCGTGACGGCCGCGAAGGGCAGCAAGATCCTCCCCAATGTGCCGCCCATCGGCAAGACCTTGCCGGGCTTTGACATCACCTCCTGGAACGGCATTTTTGCGCCAGCGGGCACGCCCCCGGAGGTGGTCAACAAGATCAATGGCGCCTTGCAGGCGGTGCTGGCCGATGAGGCCGTGCAAAAGCAGCTCGAACAGATTGGTTTTGAAGTCTGGCCTACGAAGACCCCGCAGGAGTTTGCGCAGTATGTGAGCGAGCAGCTGGCGTACTGGGGGCGCCTGGTCAAACAGGCCGATATCCCTGCGCAATAAGTCTGGGCTCTGTCTCCGACGCCTTTGTTAACTCTTACAGAATGACTGCCCCACGATGACTTCGCGCTACCTGATCCGTGCCTCCGAGGTGGAGGCTTATAGCCCGGCCAACCATACCGGAACCTTTAACCGCCGCCTGGTGAGCCAGGCCAATGTGGGCGCCCAGCATATGGAAGTGGTGCTGGGCGAGATTGCCAAGGGCGGCGGCGCGCTGCCGCATGCCCACCCCGGCATGGAACAGGCCTGCTACCTGCTGGAGGGCACGGCCCATGTCGAGGTGGAGGGCGAGAGCTTTGAGATGGTGCCGGGCGACACCTGTTTTTTCCCGGCCGACAAGATGCACATCTTCCAGACCACCAGCGACACACCGGCCAAGCTGCTGGTGATCTACAGCCCGCCCTATGGCGAGAACCCGGATCGGGTGCGCCGGCCGGCCTGAGCGGCGATGTGAACCTGCGCCGTGCACGGCACGGCGCCATTGATTGAGTACTGAGGACCGCAACACCATGGATTTCGCCCTGACCGAAGAGCAGCAACAGATCATCGATGCCATCGAGAAAGTCTGTGCCCCGTTTGATGCCGACTACTGGCATGCCCGTGACAACGATGGCGCTTTTCCTGAAGACTTTTACCGCGCGCTGGCCGATGCCGGCTGGCTGGGCATTGCAATGCCCGAGGCCTATGGTGGTGCCGGCCTGGGCATCACCGAGGCGGCCTTGATGATGCATACGATCTCGGCCACCGGCGCGGGTCTGTCGGGCGCGTCTGCGGTGCACATGAACATCTTCGGCCTGCACCCGGTGGTGGTCTATGGCACCGAGGAGCAAAAGGCGCGCATGCTGCCGCCGCTGATTGCCGGCAAGGACAAGGCCTGCTTTGGCGTGACCGAGCCCAACACGGGGCTGAACACGCTCAAGCTCAAGACCCGCGCGGTGCGGGATGGCGACCACTATGTGGTGCATGGGCAGAAGGTCTTCATCTCCACCGCGCAGCAGGCCAGCAAGATCTTACTGCTGGCGCGCACCAAGCCGGTGGAGGAATGCAAGGGCACCGAAGGCCTGTCGCTGTTCTATACCGACTTTGACCGCAGCAAGATCGAGGTGCATGAGATCGCCAAGATGGGCCGCAAATGCGTGGACACCAATCAGCTGTTCATCGATGGGCTGCGCATCCCCGTAGAGGACCGCATTGGTGAGGAAAACCGGGGTTTTGAGTACATCCTGCATGGCATGAACCCCGAGCGCATTTTGATTGCCTGCGAAGCGATTGGCCTGGGCCGCGCTGCGCTGGGCCGCGCCACGCAGTACGCCCGCGAGCGCGAGGTGTTCAACCGCCCGATTGGCCAGAACCAGGGCATCCAGCACCCGCTGGCCGAGCGCTGGATGGAGCTGGAGGCTGCTTTCTTGCTGGCGATGAAGGCGGCCTGGCTGTATGACCGCCATCAGCCTTGCGCGGCCGAGGCCAATGCGGCCAAGTTCCTGGGGGCGGAGGCGGGCTTCAAGGCCTGCGAGAGCGCCATCTTCACGCATGGCGGCATGGGCTATGCCAAGGAGTTCCATGTCGAACGGCTGATGCGCGAGAGCTGGATTCCGCGCCTGGCGCCGGTGAGCCCGCAGCTGATTCTGTGCTTTATCGCAGAGAAGGTGCTGGGCCTGCCCAAGTCCTACTAGGCGGCGCCATGGCTAGTGCGGTGCCGGGCCATCCACTGCGGCGTGCTGCCAGCCCGCACTGGCTGGGGCATGATACGCAGATGAAGACCCATTTGCTGCGTTATTTTGTGGTGCTGGCCGAGGAGCTGCATTTTGGCCGCGCCGCCCAGCGCCTGGCCATCACCCAGCCTCCGCTGTCGGTGGCCATCAAATCGCTGGAAGAAGATTTGGGCGTGCGGCTGCTGGAGCGCGATGCCAAGCAGGTGCGGCTGACCGACGCCGGCGCCGCCTTCTTGATCGAGGCGCGCCAGGTGCTCAGCCAGATCCAGCGCGCGGCCGATGTGGCGCGCAATGTGGCCCAGGGGCGCCAGGGACAGCTGGACATTGGCGTGACCGGCTCGATGATCTACCGCGACCTGCCCCATGTGATGCAGGCCTTTGCGCAGCAGCGGCCCGATATCGACATCACCTTGCATGAGATGTCTACCACCGAGCAGCAGGCGGCCATTCTGCGTGGCCAGCTGCAGGGCGGTTTTGTCAACATCATCACGCCCGCGCCGGGGCTGGAGCTGTGGCCGCTGGCGCCGGATACCCTCGTGTGCTGCCTGCCGGAAAACCACCCCCAGGCCCAGCAGGCCAGCCTGGACCTGCGCAGCCTCGCCCATGAGCGCTTTGTGATGTTTGTGCGCGATGTCAGCCCGGCCAATTACGACAATGTGATCGCCTGCCTGCACAACGCCGGCATCCACCCGCGCACCAGCCATGCGGTGCGGCAGTGGCTGGCCGTTATTTCACTGGTCGCCATTGGCCAGGGCGTGGCGCTGGTACCCTCCTGCATGCAGCGGGCCGGCATGGCCGGTGTGCGCTATGTGCCGCTGCACAGCAACCATGGGCAGACGGCGCTGACGGCGGGTGCCTTTGTCTGGCACCCGCAAAGCCGCTCGGCGGCGCTGGATGCGCTGATTGAGGTGATCAAGGCGCCGAGGACCGGTTCAGACGACTAGGCCTTCAAGAAGAACAGCACCGCCATCACCAAGCCCGTCAGCACTATGCCGGCGCGCAACCACTGCGGCGCAATCTTGCGTGCCACTCGGGCGCCCAGGTAGCCGCCCAAGGTGGCGGCCACCATCATCAGCAAGGCGGGCTGCCATTGCACGACGCCGCCAGCGGCATAGATGGCGACCGCAATGGCGGTGAGCAGCGCAGAGACCAGGTTCTTGGTGCCATTCATCGCATGCAGATTGGTCTGGCCCAGCAAGCCCAGTAGCGCAAGCAGCAGGATGCCCAGGCCGCCATTGAAGTAGCCGCCATAGACAGAGACGGCCAGCATGCCCAGCGCGGCCTTGCTGCGCGATGGCGCGGCGCCATGTTGCGCACCCATGGCCCATTGGCGCAGCTGCGGGCCAAAGGCAAACATGGCGGTGGCTGCCAGCAGCAGCCAGGGCACGATCTTGCGGAAGGCCGCCTCAGGCGTGACCAGCAGCAAGCCGGCGCCCACGGCACCACCCAGCAGCGCGAGCAGGATCACCGCCTTCATCGACAGGCCGGGTGGCGCCTGCATATCGTCCTTGAAACCCCAGGCGCCAGCCGCATAGCCCGGCAGCAGTGCCACCGTGCCGGTGGCATTGGCAACCACCGGCGGCACACCGGTAAAGACCAGTGCAGGCAGGGTCAGAAAACTGCCGCCTCCCGCGACGGCATTGAGCGCGCCGGCCACCAGGGCAGCGGCCAGCAAGATGGCGGTGTCGAACATGTCTCCTCCTGTTATGGGCCGAAGGCCTTTATGAGGAGAATTCTAGGTAGTAATGGCGCGAAGAAGCGGCTGGATTAGTCGCTCAAAAGTCATCATTGCCTTGAGGCGGGAACGCCCAATGGCCAGGCAACTGGCCAAGCGCCTTACTTCTGGTACGGATCGGTAAAACCCAGCTCTTGCATGATGGCCGTCTCGTAGGCTTCCATCTCTTCGGCATCCTGCTCGCTGGTTTCATGGTCCCAGCCCTGGGCGTGCAAGGTGCCATGCACCAGCAGATGGGCATAGTGCTCCTGCAGCGACTTGTTCTGTTCCTTGGCCTCACGCGCCACCACGGGTGCGCAGAGCACCAGGTCGGCCAGCACGGTGGGCTCCTGCTGGTAGTCAAAGGTCAGCACATTGGTGGCGTAGTCCTTTTGGCGGTACTCGCGGTTCAGCGCCTGGCCTTCTTCGGTATCGACAATGCGCACGGTGATCTCGGCGTCGTCGGCCAGCGCGTGGCGAATCCAGCGCGTGACCTGGCCCCGGGGCAGGGCGGCGCGGTGCTCGGCCACGCCGTCAAAGCGGGCAAATTGCAGCGACAGGGTGAGTTGGTTCAATGCCATGTTGTTGTTGATCGGTGGGGTGGCAGAGGTGGGGGCGTTCGGGCTGGGCTCAGTCGTCGCGGGCCGGACGGCGCTGCTTGTCGTAGGCGTCCACGATGCGCGCGACCAGCGGATGGCGCACCACATCGGCGCTGGTAAAGCGGTTGACGGCAATGCCCTTGACCCGCTTGAGCACGCGTTCGGCATCGATCAGCCCGCTCAGCTGGCCCTTGGGCAGGTCGATCTGGCTCACGTCGCCAGTCACCACCGCCTTGGCGCCAAAGCCGATGCGGGTGAGGAACATCTTCATCTGCTCGGGCGTGGTGTTCTGTGCCTCGTCCAGAATGATGAAGGCGTTGTTGAGCGTGCGGCCGCGCATGAAGGCCAGCGGCGCGATCTCGATGGCATTGCGCTCAAAGGCCTTTTGCACCTTGTCGTAGCCCATCAGGTCGTAGAGCGCGTCATACAGCGGGCGCAGATAGGGATCGACCTTCTGCGACAGATCGCCGGGCAGAAAGCCCAGGCGCTCACCGGCTTCCACTGCAGGGCGGGTCAGCACAATGCGCTGCACTTGGCTGCGCTCCAGCGCATCGACGGCGCAGGCCACGGCCAGGTAGGTCTTGCCGGTGCCAGCCGGGCCAATGCCAAAGGTGATGTCGTGCGCGGCAATGTTCTCCAGGTAGCCGGCCTGGTTGGGCGTGCGCGCGCGCAGGTCGGCGCGGCGCGTGTTCAGCACGATCGCGTCTTCGGGCGCGGCCATCAGTTCGCTGTCGCCGGCCATCATCAGCTGGATCTGGTCTTCGCTGATGGGGGTATCGGCCATCTCGTACAGCGCCTCCAGCAGCTCCAGCGCCTCGTTGGCCACAGCCTTGGGGCCGTCGATCTTGAACTGCTCATGGCGATGGGCGATCTTGACGCCCAGATGGTTCTCGATCTGGCGCAGATGCGCATCGGCAGGGCCGCAGAGATTGGCAATGCGGTTGTTGTTGTGGGGCGTAAAGGTATGGCGCAGGATCACGCGGCAAATTCCGTTGAAAAATTCAGTATGCTTGCAGGCGGGCACGCGACGCCCATCGGGGCGGCCGCAGACAAGCTACAAGGAAAGATACAAATGATAGGCCGATTGAGCGGAACACTGGTGGAAAAGATGCCACCCGAGGTACTGGTGGATTGCCATGGTGTGGGCTATGAGGTGCAGGTGCCCATGAGCACCTTCTACAACCTGCCGGCCGTTGGCGAAACCATCACGCTGCTGACGCAGTTTATCGTGCGCGAGGATGCGCAGCTGCTGTACGGGTTTGGCACGGCCGAGGAGCGCCAGACTTTCCGCGAGCTGATCAAGATTACCGGCGTGGGCCCGCGCACGGCGCTGTCCATCCTCAGTGGCATGGGCGTGACCGATCTGGCGCAGGCCGTGTCGCTGCAGGAGGCGGGGCGCCTGGTGAAGGTGCCCGGCATCGGCAAGAAGACCGCCGAGCGGCTGCTGCTGGAGCTCAAAGGCAAACTGGGCGCGGACATGGGCGCCCGAACCGTCGCGGTCAACGATGCCCAGGCCGACATTTTGCAAGCACTGGTGGCCCTGGGTTACAGCGACAAGGATGCCGCTGCCGCTCTGAAACTGTTACCTGCCGACATCAGCGTAACGGACGGTATCAAGCAGGCGCTGAAAGCCCTGGCAAAATAGCCCGCGCAGAGGCGCCCGGGCAGCAGCCCGGTCGAGTGTCACGATCAATACCAATCAACACGGAGTGGACGAATCCATGAAATCTTCCAAGTATGCAGTGCCCGGTCTGTTGTGGACTACCGGCGTGGCTGCGGCCCTGGCTTTGGCGGGCTGCGGCGGCGGCTCTGGTTCCGACGACAACAACAACGGCGGTACGAACCAGCCCAAGGCCTATGTGCTGGATTCGGTCGTGCTGCCCGCATCGGCCATCAAATCGGCCGCTGTAGCGCCTGCATCCTTGGGTGCATCGGTAAAGACCCGCTTTGTGGTGCTGCCCGAGCTGGAAGCGGAAAAGACCGTGGCCAGCGACAATGGCCCCGCCCAGCAGATCGGCACGCAGCGCGCTGTGGCGGTCACCAGCACGGTGGCCCAGACCCAGTCGGCCCTGCAGTGGAGCACCTTGGCCAATGGCCAGCAGGTTGCGGCCATCAATATCCAGTCGACTGGTGCCTATGGCCTGCGCGCCGGCGTGCTGGTGGACAGCCTGCCCGATGGCGCGCAACTGCGCGTTTACAGCCAGGAACATCCCAATGCCATCGTTGAGCGCAGCGGTGCTGAAGTGAACGCGCTGCTGGCGCAAAACCGCAAGGCGGGTGAGACCGGCGCGGCCGCCAACACCTGGTGGACACCCGATGTTGGCACAGGCGACACCACGGTCGAAGTGGTGTTGCCAGCCGGTACCGGTGCCGATGCACTGCGCATCTCGATCCCTGTGGTCTCGCACATCTACCAGAACCTGTCCTTGCCGACCGACGCTGAGCTGGCAGAGACCACCAAGGCCGACACCTCGGCAGCTTGCAACCTGGACGCCACTTGCACCAACAACTACCAGACCGAGCGCAATTCCGTCGCCCGCATGGTGTTCACCCGCTCGGACGGCAACTCTTACCTGTGCACCGGTACCTTGCTGAACAATACCAAGGGTGACTTTGCGCCGTACTTCATCACCGGCAACCACTGTATTTCGACGCAGTCGTCGGCCTCGTCGATGCAGACGGCCTGGTTCTACCGCTCCAGCAGCTGCAACTCCGGCGTGCCCGGCGCCAATGCCGCGCTGCGCAATGCGGGCGCTACCTTGCTGTACGCAACCGCCTCCACCGATGCGGCACTGCTCAAGCTCAATGAAATGCCTCCCGTGGGCGTGACCTTGGCAGGCTGGGATGCCCGCACTGCCGGCCAGGTGGGTGACGCTGTTTACGGTCTGCACCACCCCGGTGGCAACCTGCTCAAGTACAGCGTAGGCTCGGTCGTGGGCTACATGAACTGCTCGGCCGGTGCTGGCAATGCCATCACCTGCAGCACGGGCGACTCCAACAGCGGCTACTACAGCGTGCGCTGGAGCCAGGGCACTACCGAAGGCGGCAGCAGCGGCTCGTCGCTGTTCCGCAGTGGCCGTGTGGTGGGTAACCTGTACGGTGGTGGCGCCAGCTGCCTCGCCCCCAATGCGTCCGACTATTACGGCCGTTTTGACAAGGTGTTCAGCGACCGCATCTGGACCTGGCTGGCGAGCTGATAGATTCGACGCGAATGGCGGCCCAGTTGCCGCACCTTTCTCCACAAAAACCTGCCGGTGTGACAACGGCAGGTTTTTTTTTGGGATAAGGGCTCCGCAGCCCGCCGACCTCGCTCCAACACATAACGCTGCTAATTTCTCCGAGGCCAAGTAGTTTTATGGGCTATGTTTAATGTTGGGATCTGTTATCAGTATTAACCAGACGTCTTTATATTTTGTTGAATATAATAAAATATTTAATCAACGAAAAAGTTTCATTTTGTGGGTCACTCGTGCATCTGTAGTAAGAGTGGACGTTTGCTTCGAGGTTGGTTACCTGTAGATATTTAACTTACGGTTATGGGTATTAGCAAATGACACGGATGCCAAAATGAAAATGCAAATGGTAAATTTGCTTTTTGTGGGTATTTGAACAACACTTGATTTGGAGTGAGCTTGTCATGAAATACGCATTATTTGCAGCGGCTGCCTTACTGTCTGTAGCAGGAGTAGCCGCATCCCAGCCTAGAGGCTTAATCGTGGACTCTGTGGTATTGCCTCCATCCCTCATCGAGAAATCGAAAGTTATGCCAGTGCCGCTAGATGCACGGGTACCAACACACTACGAGGTGCTGCCCGAGCTGCACATGGCACAAGTGATGGCAAGTGATGGTGTGGATGGCCCTGCACACAAGATTGGTGTGGCGCGTGCTGTAGCCGCTACCAGTTCAGTTGCGCAAGTTCAGTCGGCATTGCAATGGAGCCCGCTGCCGTCTGGACAGCAGGTGGCCGCTATCAACATTCAGTCAACAGGCGCTTATGGACTGCGTGCCGGTGTGTTGGTCGATAGCCTCCCCGATGAAGCGTTGCTGCGCATCTACAGTCAGGAAAATCCGAATGCCATCCTTGAGCACAGCGGAGCTGACGTCAACGCACTGCTGGAACGCAATCGCCAGGCCGGTGAATCTGGCCCTGCAGCCCGTACGTGGTGGACGCCAGACGTGGGTGCTGGAGATACCACCTTGGAAGTGATGCTGCCAGCCGGTTCAGATCCTGGTGCCATGCGAATTTCCATCCCGCTCGTCTCCCACATTTACGAGAACCTGTCGATTCCAACAGATATTGAATGGGCAGCGAGGAACGAGGCCGCGCCCAGCCAAGCAGGGCCTTCGGAAAGTTGTCGGCAGGACGTCACTTGCACGGATGACTATCAGTCAGAGCGTAATGCAGTAGCCTTCATGGTATTTACCGACCAGAATGGCAGCACTTTTCAATGTACGGGGACCCTGCTGAATAATGCAAAGGGTGACTTCGCACCTTACTTTCTAACAGCGAATCACTGTATTTCAACCCAGGCAGTGGCATCGACGATGAACACCGGCTGGTTTTTCCGGTCCAACAGCTGCAATTCACGTTCGCCAATAGCTACGTGGCAAACGCGCCACGCCGGTGCGACCTTGTTGTACGCGAGCGATATGACGGATTCCTCATTGCTCAGGCTCAATGAAATGCCCCCGGAAGGTGTGACCTATGCAGGCTGGAGTGCTGACGCTGCAGTCCCTGTGGGTCAGGATATCTATGGTCTGCACCACCCCGGCGCAGATCTGCTCAAGTACAGCGTGGGAACAGTGTCGGACCATGTCAGCTGTCAATCCACTGGAGACCGTGGCATTAGCTGCGACCCGGAAGATCCAGACGGCGGGTTTTACGCCGTGAGCTGGGGTGAGGGCAGGACCGAGGGAGGTAGTAGTGGATCTGCACTGTTTAGCGATGGCCGGGTGATTGGCAGTCTGTACGGTAGCAACAGCCGCTGTATAGCTCCTAAGGGCCATAGCTACTATGGGCGATTTGACAAATTCTTCGCCGACGGAGCTTCACAATGGTTGGCCGCTGAACAGTAATCCCTGACGATAGCGGTTGCGCCGCTGATGACCCGAGGGTCTGCTTGCAGGCCCTTTTTTGCGCCTGGTTAACGAATATTTTGTTTTTGTACTAGTCCATAGACTTGTCTGATGAAGGCGCGTGCTCTAGATTGGCTCCATCTGATCGGTAGTTTGTGTTGATCGGAGGGGCCTTTCTTGCGAGGAGTTCATCATGTCTTGTCGCATTGTGTTCCGCCTGGGGTCTGCACTCTCTCGCCATTGGCTGCGGCTGGTGCCGGTGCTGGTGGTTGCGGGGGCCAGCGGTTGGGCCCAGGCCAGTTGGCAGGTCGAAGCGCGCAGCATGCCAGCCAGCCCAAGCACTGCCCTGACCAGGCAAGCCGCTGCCCTCTCGGCCCCAGATGTCGTTCCCGTTGTGCTGCCACCCTGGCAAGGCAGCAAGGCGCTGGTGCCCGATGAGGGCGGCGTGCGCCAGATTGGCGTGGCGCGTGCGCTGGGCGCGTTGGATACCGCAGAGAAGGTGGCCAGTTTGCTGCAGTGGGAAGCCTTGCCCTCGGGGCAGCAGGTCGCCGCCGTTCAATGGATGGCACCGGATGCCTATGGCCTGCGTCTGGGCGTGGAGTTTGCCGCATTGCCGGCGGTGGCCGTGTTTCGGCTTTATGCATCGCCCGAGGCCTCTGTGAGCTACGAAGTGACGGGTGCTGCGCTGCTTGAGCGCCTGGTTGCCGACGCACAAACCGGCAAACGAACATGGTGGACGCCGGATGTGGGTCCGGCGCCAGTGCTGGAGATTCTGCTACCCGCTACCCTGGCACCCAGCCGCCTGCAATGGGCGATGCCCCAGGTCTCGCAGATGGTCGTGCCGCCCAATATGGCGGTGACCCATGTTGGCGAGGTGCTGCAGCTGGACGATGCCGTCGTGCTGACCGAAAAACGCCGCCCCAATGCCTGCCAGGGGGATGTGAATTGCCAAGACAGCTTGCTGGACCAGCGCGATGCGGTTATCCGCATTTTCTATGTGAACCAGGGCCGCACCTTCCAGTGCACGGCCACCCTCATCAACAACCCGCGCCAGGATCTGACGCCCTATGTGCTGACGGCCGCCCACTGTGTGGGAGACCAGGCGGCCGCATCCACCTTGCAGACTTCCTGGTTCTACTACTCGCAGTCTTGCGACAGCAGCCAGCTGTTTGCCGGCCACACCGAGATGTACGGCGCGGCGCGCTGGTTGGCATCGAGCAGCGCCAATGATATGACCTTGCTGCAGCTCAACGAGCCGCCGCCCGCCGGGGCCTTGTTTGCAGGCTGGGATGCCACAGCGCTGCTGCCAGGAACCGCAGTGGCTGGCCTTCACCACCCGCACGGTGATCTGATGATGTTTGCGGCAGGTACCGCTGAAGATGACGCTGCCTGCAAGGTGGACAATGGCAGTCGCCGCCTCGATTGCAGCGCGCAGACGCAGAGCGATGGCGGCTTCTACCATGTGCGCTGGAGCCAGGGCGGTATCGAAGGGGGCTCGAGCGGCTCGGCGCTGTTTGTAGATGGCCGACTCACGGCGACTCTGACCGGCGGTGACATCTGGTGTGCCGCCCAAGATGGCCGGGTGGTGTATGGCCGGCTGGACCAGGCGCTGGCCAGCTTTGCCGCCTGGCTGGGCGCGGAGGTTGCGGTGAACAGCGGTATGCAGCAGCCGGTCTACCGCTTCCAGGTGCTGAAGACCGGTGGCGCTTTCTATACCGTGTCGTCGCAGGAGCGTGACCTTGTCATCGCTGCGTTATCTCATGACCTGGTCTTTGATGGCATCGCCTTCTATGCATCCGCCCGTGCGCATGCCCGTCTGGTGCCCGTCCACCGGTATTTCAACCCCAATGTGGGCGCCCATTTCTACACTACCAGCGATGCCGAGCGGCAGTTTGTGCAGACCTACCTCCCCCGCTGGAATTACGACGGCATCGCCTGGTGGTCACCCGCGCAGCCCGGCGATGGGGTAGAGCCCGTGTACCGCGCCTACCAGTATGTGCCGGGTGTGCATCTCTACAGCCTGCAAGTCCAGGCGCGTGATGCCTGGCTGGCCGATACGGGGCTTTTGTATGACGGACTGGCTTATTATGTGTGGGATGCGCCCTAGGCCATGCCCGCACTGACCCATGACTATCCATACCGATTCCTTCGCCGCCGCGCCCGCCCCCCGTCCTGACAACCGCGTGATTTCCGCGAGCCAGTCCTCGCCGCAGGAGGAGGTGCTGGAGCGCGCGCTGCGCCCCAAGCAACTCGATGAGTATGTGGGCCAGGCCAAGGCGCGTGAGCAGTTGGAAATCTTCATTGGCGCCGCCAAAAAGCGCAGCGAGGCACTGGACCATGTGCTGCTGTTCGGCCCGCCCGGCCTGGGCAAGACGACCTTGTCGCACATCATCGCCTCGGAGTTGGGCGTGAACCTGCGCCAGACCAGCGGCCCGGTGCTGGAAAAACCCAAGGACCTGGCCGCGCTGCTGACCAATCTGGAGCGCAACGATGTGCTCTTTATCGACGAGATCCACCGTCTGTCGCCCGTGGTTGAGGAAATCCTCTACCCGGCGCTGGAGGACTACCAGATTGACATCATGATTGGCGAGGGGCCGGCGGCGCGCTCCATCAAGCTGGACCTGCAGCCTTTCACCCTGGTGGGGGCCACCACGCGCGCGGGCATGCTGACCAATCCGCTGCGCGACCGCTTTGGCATCGTCGCGCGCCTGGAGTTCTACACCACGGAAGAGCTGACCAAGATCGTGATGCGCAGCGCCGGCTTGCTGAACACGCCGATTGACGACGAAGGCGGGCTGGAAATTGCCCGCCGCTCACGCGGCACGCCGCGTATTGCCAACCGCCTGCTGCGCCGCGTGCGCGATTATGCCGATGTCAAGGGCAACGGCCGCATCACGCAAGAGATGGCGAGCCGCGCACTGGCCATGCTGGATGTGGATCCCTTAGGCTTTGACATCATGGACCGCAAGCTGCTCGAAGCGGTAGTGCACCGCTTTGATGGCGGGCCGGTGGGGCTGGACAATATTGCCGCCAGCATTGGCGAGGAGCCCGGCACGATCGAGGATGTGATCGAGCCGTATCTGATTCAACAAGGATTCTTGCAGCGCACGCCGCGCGGCCGCATGGCCACCCAGGCGGCCTACCGCCACTTGGGGCTGGTGGGCGGCGGGCCCGGGCAGGCTGCGTTGGTATAACGTATAAAGCCCCATTGCTGGGGCTTTGAACATGGGTGCCGAGCGTGGGCGCTTGGCCCCGCAGGGCGCTGATTCAAACGGCCTTGGCAGTGCGCTTGGTGGGCGGCGATTCGTTGCCCATGTTCTGGCAGAGGTAGTCCCAGCATTCCTGCACGATGGCGCGGCGGCTGCCGTTGGCGGCGCGTGTCATCAGGCAGATACGGCGCGACAGCAAGGGGCCTTTGAGCGGTACGGTCACCCAGTCATCGTTGTGGTGGCCCTGCGTGTACAGGCGCGAGAGCAGGCCGATGCGCAGGCCGCTTTGCACCAGCGCGTAAAGCGATTCGGTGTAGCTCAGCGTTTCAGTGTGGCTGGTGCCCACGCCTTGCTGCTCCAGCACCGAGACAATCATCTCGTAGGTGCTGCCGCGCGAGAGCACGACCAGCGGTTCATCGCTCAAATCGGACCAACGCAGATCGGCTTTTTGCGCCAGGCGGTGCTTGGCAGGGATGACGGCCATGACCTCGTCCTCGGTCACGAACTGCGTCTCCACCGACGGGGGCACGGTGAATTCCAGGCCCAAGCCGATATCCGAGCTGCCATTGGCGACGGAGGACAGCAGGTCATCGTTGCGCATGTCGTGCAGCTGCAGGTCCACCATCGGATGGGACTGCTGCCAGATGGCGAGCCAGGGCGCCAGCAGGTGGGTGGTGGAGGGGATGCAGCTGATGCGCACGGTATCGGCCTGGTATTTGAGCAACTGCTGCAGATCCTGCACGCCTTGCACAAAGTTGTTGATCATCCATTCCACCTGCGGGCGCACGGCTTCGCCGGCCGACGTCAGGCGGACATGGTGGGTGCTGCGGTCAAACAGGGCGGTACCCAGCAGCGTCTCCAGCTCACGGATGGCCGAAGACAGGGCGGGTTGGCTCATGGACAGCGCCTGCGCGGCACGGCTGAAACTGCGGTGCGTGGCCACTTCCTTGAAGCAGCTCAGCTGCCGCAGGGAGGGCGTCGGCAGGGGTTTACGGGTCAGCTCGGCTTCTGGCATATAACGGTCAATACCTTTTAAGTAATCTCACAGAGGAGTCATTGAACTCGTCTATAGATGGTCTCACTACTATTAATAATGATCAAGCAATTAGTGAATTCTAAAAGTAATTAAATGTCACTTGATCACCAGGGATTGGAGTGAATGCTGACATACCTTGGTATTTTATCGGCTCTATGATGCATTGCGTTTCATTTGTTTGTGTCATCGCAGCCGGCACACGGCGGCATTGAAGGGCCGGACAGGGGCGGGCCTGCCGATTTCAGGCATGCACCAGGGGGCGCTGATGCAAAAAAGTCACAGAAAGTGGATGAGGAAGCGGGGAGGAGGCAGTGCGTCAGAGGCGGGCGGCTTGCCGCTATTGGGTGGTTTCGTCCAGCCCGATAGTGTTCAGGTGGCTGGTGTCCCCCCAGCCGACCAGGGTCAGGCCGCTGTCGGGGGTCCACAGCAGGCGGTTGACGCTGGTGTTGGCCAGCTCCCAGGTGCGGGGGGCCTGAATGTCCTGTCGGGTCGCCAGCCGGTAGAGGCAGTCGAGCACGCCACCATGGGCCACCAGCGCGATTTGCTGTCCGAGATGGCCGGCTGCCAGTTCCGCCACCACTTGCGACACGCGGGCCTGTAGCGCCTCCAGGGATTCGCCCTGGGGCGGGGCAAAACCGGGATCGCGCTTGCGCCAGCGCAGTGCCGATGGTGGATCCGACAGCTCAATGTCCGCAAAGCGGGAGCCTTCGTAGTCGCCAAAGCTGCGCTCGCGCAAGGCAGTGTGGGTGCTAATGGGCGCGCCATTGGCCTGTGCCAGCGCCTGGGCGGTGCTGAGCGCGCGTTGCAGATCACTGCTGTAGATATGGGCCAGCGCGGTTTGCGCCAAGGCCTGGGCCAGCTGCTGGGCCTGGCGCTCGCCGGTAGCGTTCAGCGGTATGTCCGTATGCCCCTGAATGCGTGCGGCAAGATTCCAATCGGTCTCCCCGTGGCGGATGGCAATGATCTGGGTGCTGTGCATGCGTTCCTTGTTATTTGGGTTTGGCGGCGGGCGTAGCGGGGGTGCTGGCTGCTGCAGGTGCAGCAGAAGAGGATGCGGGCTGGGCGGAAGTGGGTGCGCCCAGCGTGGTATTGACCCGGCGTGGGCCTTGCGGTGGCTTGGGAAAGCCGTTGAGGGCGGAATCGAACAGGATGCGGTAGATCACCTGGTCATCGACCCAGACGTCTTCATAGCGGGCCGAGGTCTCATAGACCACCTGCTGGGTGTTGGCATCGCGCAAGGTGAGCTGTACGGCGCGGTAGTGCAGCGAGGGGCCGGTGTCGCGCCAGACCATGCCGCCGCGCCAGCCCCAACCCCAGCCGGGTCCCCAGCCAAAACCGCCATAGGGGTTATAGGGGCTGCCGGGCAGCAGCCAGCTGTCGGGAATGTAACGAGCTTGTACATCAATTTGCGCTATCACGCTACCCTGGCTGTCATCGCGACGCAGGCCTACGCCTGCCAACGAGGCTTCCGCCTGTTGCACGACGGTATCAAATTGTGGCCCCAGCGCGACTTGGGAGGGGAGCAACTGCAAGCGGTAGGTGGGCGGCGCCGGTATTTGCTGCAAGCTGGAATAGCTTTGCACATCGCTGTCGATGGTGCGGACCCCGGCGCAGCCGGCCAGCCAGAGACTGGCGCAGGCCATCGCCGTGATGCCGGCAATGCGACGCCACTGGAGCGCGCTTGCCAGGGCTGCCTTGTCAAAAGAACGAAACATGGCGCAGTCTCCCGAAAAAAAAGCGCTGCGCCATAAGGACACAGCGCAGACGCTCAACAATAAACGCTTGGAGCGGCAGCGGCTGTCAGTCAGGGGCGACAAGCAGGGCTGCATGGCTCTCAATCGATGGATATCAACCCAATTGCACCACCTGCATGCCTGCGGGCAGCGATGGGTTGGCGGGCAGGTCGTCGTGGTCGAAGGCCTTGTCGCCGTTTTCATCGGCGATGCCGGTGGGCTTGGCGTTCTGGAAATCGAACAGCTTGGGGTCGGCCAGGTGGGTGGGCACCACGTGCTGCAGCGCGCGGAACATGTTGTTCACACGGCCGGGGTGCTTGCGGTCCCACTCGCGCAGCATGTCGCCAATCATCTGGCGCTGCAGGTTCTCCTGGCTGCCGCAGAGGTTGCAGGGGATGATGGGGAAGTCACGGTACTGGGCCCAGCGCTCGGTGTCCTTCTCGGGCACATAGGCCAGCGGGCGGATCACCACATGCTTGCCGTCGTCGCTCACCAGCTTGGGTGGCATGGCCTTCATGATGCCGCCGTGGAACATGTTGAGCATCAGGGTCTGCACGATGTCGTCGCGGTGGTGGCCCAGCGCCACCTTGTTGCAGCCCAGCTGGTCGGCCACCTTGTACAGAATGGCGCGGCGCAGGCGCGAGCACAGGCCACAGGTGGTCTTGCCCTCGGGCACCACACGCTTGACGACGCTGTAGGTGTCCTGGTTCTCGATGTGGAAATCGACGCCCACGCTTTTCAGGTACTCGGGCAGCACGTGTTCAGGAAAGCCGGGCTGCTTCTGGTCCAGGTTCACGGCCACCAGGTCGAACTTGATCGGTGCGCGGGCGCGCAGCTTCATCAGGATGTCGAGCAGGGTGTAGCTGTCCTTGCCGCCGGACATGCAGACCATCACCTTGTCGCCGTCCTCGATCATGTTGTAGTCGCCAATGGCGCGCGCCACCTCGCGGCACAGGCGCTTTTCCAGCTTGTGGTTCTCGCGCTGGATCTTCAGGCGCTTCTCGTTGGCGCCCGATGCCTGTGCATCGTCGCCAGCGGCGTCATCGAAGTCCCAAGCGTTTGCGGCGGCAGGCTGGGGCTGGAGGAGTGCGGTATCGGTGGGGGCATTCATAGGTTCACCATTGTCCGGTTTCGGTGCGGATTGCAACTTCGCAATCGTCAAAAATCTCTAGCTTGGCGATCTTCACACGAACGCCGCGCACATTGGGCAGCTGCATCAGCCGCTGGGCGACCTTGCCGATCAGGGTCTCGAGCAGGTTCACGTGCTCTGCCGTGCATTCATCGATGATGATCTGGCGCACCTTGCGGTAGTCCAGCACATGCATGATGTCGTCATCGCTGGGCGCCAGCGGCTGCTGGCCCATGTTGATCTGCGCATCCACCAAGATGGGTTGCGGCGCAGTCTTCTCGTGGGCAAGGATGCCTAAATTGGCATCAAAACGCAGGCCCGTCAAGCTCAGGGTTTGCAACCCGGTGTCAAATGTCGTCATAAAAGCAGCAAGGCAGCGAAGAGCCGCTACATCATCGAAAAATCGCGGTCGAACCGCATCAGGTGCTGGCCACCGTCCACCAGCAGGCTGGTGCCGGTGATCGAGCTGTTGTCCAGCGCAAAGCGCACGGTGGCTGCCACGTCTTCTGCGGTGGAAGAGCGCCCCAGCGGGCTCATGCGGTGCAGGGCCTCGAACTTCTCGGGGCTCAGGTAGTCGCTGGTCAGGGTCAAGCCCGGCGCCACACCCACCACGCGCAGGCGCGGCGCCAGCGCCTGGGCCAGCAAGGTGTTGGCCGCCTCCAGCGCCGCCTTGCTCAAGGTGTAGCTGACGAAGTCGGGGTTCATGTTCCAGAGCTTCTGGTCCAGCAGGTTCACGACCACGCCCTGGGCCTCATCGCCCCGCTGGCAGATATGCTGGTGCAGCAGCTGGGCCAGCACGATGGGTGCGGCCGTGTTGCTACGCAGATGGCGCTCCAGTGCGGCATAGCCAAAATCGGCGGCGCCGTCGTGCTCGAACAGCGAGGCGCTGTTGACCACCGCATCGACCTGGCCGAAATGGGCCACCACCCGGGGCAGCAAGCCGCGCACCGCTGTCTCGTCCTCGAAATCCGCATCAAAATGGCCGCTCAGGCCCGACAGCGCGGCGCACTCGGCGGCAGTCTGCGCGGCCTCGGCGGCCGAGCCCCGGTAATGCACGGCCACCTGCCAGCCATGGCGTGCCAGCCCGAGCGCAATCACCCGGCCCAGGCGCTTGGCAGCGCCGGTGACCAGTACGGTGCGTGGGGTCGAAGAAGGCATTGGCATGGCAAGCGTGCGGCAAGCGGCGACAATAGGGGGGTGAATACAGAACCCTCTAGTTTAACAATTGTGCTGGCCAGGCGCATGGCTGAGGCTATTGCCCAGGCCGGCGGCTGGATCCCGTTTGATGACTTCATGCGCATGGCGCTGTACGAGCCCGGCCTGGGCTACTACGCCAATGACCGCAGCAAGTTTGGCGTCATGCCTGAGGAGGGCAGCGACTTTGTTACCGCCCCTGAGCTGTCGCCGGTGTTTGGCGAGCTGGTGGCCGCCCAGGTGCAGGATGCCTTTGCCCATACCCAGACCAGCGAGGTCTGGGAGTTCGGCGCCGGTACCGGTGCGCTGGCGGAGCAGTTGCTGTCCACCCTGGGCCCTGCCTGCACGCGCTACACGATTGTCGATGTCTCGGGCAGCCTGCGCCTGCGCCAGCAAGAGCGCCTGGCCCGCTTTGGCGACCAGGTGCAGTGGGCCGACAGCCTGCCCGCGCAGATGCAGGGCGTGGTCGTCGGCAATGAGGTGCTTGATGCGATGCCGGTCAAGCTCTTGCTGCGCCAGCAGGGCGTATGGCAGGAGCGCGGGGTGGTCGTCGCCAGTGCCGTTGGGGACGATATCCGCTTTGGCTGGGCAGAGCGCCCCACCCGCCTGCGCCCGCCGATGGAGCCGGAGCTGCCGCTGGAGGCGGAGTACCTGACCGAGATCCATCCGCAGGGCGAGGCCTTTGTGGCGACCCTGGCCGACCGCATCAGCCGGGGCGCGGTGCTGCTGATCGACTATGGCTTTGGCGAATCCGAGTACTACCATCCGCAGCGCCACATGGGCACCCTGGTCTGCCACCACCTGCACCAGGTCGACAGTGACCCTCTGGTGCTGGTGGGCCTGAAGGACATCACTGCCCATGTGAACTTCACCGGCATTGCCGTGGCGGCGCAGGATGCCGGCATGGACGTGCTGGGCTACACCAGCCAGGCCCATTTCCTGATCAACTGCGGTCTGGCTGCCAAGCTCGACCAGCTCGAAGTGATTGCCCGCAGCAAGGCGGCCAAGCTGATGATGGAGCACGAGATGGGCGAGTTCTTCAAGGCCATCATGCTGAGCAAGGGCGTGGCCTTGTGGGACCCTACTGGCTTTGTGCAGGGCGACCGCATGCATCGGCTGTAGCCACTGGCGCTTGGGTAGGGTGGTGGGATCGGCCCCGCAGACGCGGGCCGCAAAAAGATGGCTGCCGGTGCCAAGCCCTGACACATACCCGCAGCCAGGCGCGTCCGATCTGGTCGTGCCCGGCGCAGGGCATGCAAGGCTGGCTTGTGCTGCACCGACAGACGTCGATCATCGCAGCGCTGCGTGACAGCCTCATGACGGCGCGTAACGCGGCAGCGCCATCCCGCCCTTCATCGGTTTTCGTATAAAGATACGCGTTTTCATTCGTTTTCTGTTCGTGGCAGGGCTTCTACATTGGGCTTATCACTGGTCCGCCAAGGAAAGCCGCCATGTCCGCGCTGTTTGATGTTCTGACTGCCCATCCGTTTTTCTTCCGCCGCCCGGTGCCCGACAGCGCCAGCCAGGCGGGGGGCGCCACTGGCAGCACGCAGGCCTTCAGCCTGCGCCCCATCCAGCAGCCCGCTGGTGCCCAGACCCGTCTGGGTGTCGAGGTTGTGGGTCTGGACCTGTCCCGCCCGCTGGGGCCGGAGGATTTTGCCCGGCTGCAGCAGGCGCACCAGGACCACAGCGTGGTGGTCTACCGCAACCAGCGCATCACGCCGGCTGAGCAGATTGCCTTCAGCCGCCGCTTTGGGCCGCTGCAGCGCCATGTGCTGCGCAACTACCAGCTGGCCGACCATGACGAGATCCTGATCGTCCCAACATCATCGAAAACGGCCAGCCTGTGGGGCTGGGCGATGCCGGAGCGTACTGGCATTCCGACCTGTCCTACAAACCCAAACCGGCGATGGGATCGCTGTTGCATGCACAGGAGTTGCCCGATGTCGGCGGCGATACCTTGTTTGCCGACCAGGTGGCCGCCTACGAGGCACTGCCCTACACCCTCAAGCAGCAGCTGGTGGGCCTGCTGGCCGAGCACAGCTACTTGCTCAAATATGAGGCACTGCGCGAGCGCAATGCCTTCCGCCCGGCGCTGAGCGCCGCGCAGGTGGCCGAGGTCAAGCCCGCCGTGCACCCGGTGGTGCGCACCGATCCGCAGACCGGCCGCAAATCGCTGTTTGTCAGCGAGCATTTCACGACCCGCATCCTGGGGCTGCCCGAAGCCCGCTCTGCCGCGCTGCTGGCCGAGCTGTTCGCGCACAGCACCCAGCCGCAGTTTGTCTACCGCCACCACTGGCGTGACCGGGACATGGTCTTCTGGGACAACCGCGCTGTGCTGCATCTGGCCACCGGCGTGCCGGCCGACCAGCGCCGCAAGCTCTACCGCACCACGATTGAAGGGGATGTGCCGGTATGAGCGCCGCCCAGACCCCACAGCGCCGCCAATCGCTGTTCCTGCTGTCCCTGGCGCTGGCTGCCGCCTGTTGTTGATCGCCAGCGCCGGCCATTGTGGCCGCGCGGCCTGCCCCACTGACAGCGGCGATTGACGCCAGCCTTCCGCAACCGCTCAGCTGCCCCCGGCACACCCAGGGCGCAGCGGGGCTGGTCTGCGGCCCCGATTCGATCCTCCGATCCCAGCTCTCTTATCCAGCACCATGACCTTCAATTCCACCTGGGCGCGCAGCCAGCCGCCCGCCAAAGACCCTGCCACCCTCCACGCCGTGGCCAACCCCTGCGTTGCCAGCCAGCGCCGCAGCAGCCTGGGCCAGGTTGGTAAACATGCGGCCGCAGTGCTCGCTGCCACCGCGGCGCTGTGGGGTGTGGGCGCGGGCAGCGCGCAGGCGGCAGAAGGCCAGCTGCGCATTGCCCAGCAGTACGGCATCGTGTACCTGCTGCTCAATGTGGCGCAGGACCAGCAGTTCATCGAAAAGCAGGGCAAGGCCCAGGGCGTCGATATCAAGGTGAGCTACCTGCAGTTCTCAGGCGGGCCGGCGGTCAACGATGCGCTGCTCTCCGGCAATGTCGACATTGCCGGCGCCGGCGTGGCGCCGCTGTTTACGCTGTGGGACCGCACCAAGGGCAAGCAGAACGTCAAGGGCGTGGCCTCGCTGGGCAATTTTCCCTATTACCTGGTCAGCAACAATCCGCAGGTGAAGACGATTGCCGACTTCACCGACAAGGACCGCATTGCCACACCGGCGGTCGGTGTGTCGGTGCAGTCGCGCGTGCTGCAATATGCTTCGGCCAAGCTCTGGGGTGAGCAGCACTACCAGCGGCTCGACAAGCTGCAGGTTGCGCTGCCGCACCCCGATGCCGCAGCGGCCATCATCAAGGGCGGCACCGAGATCACCGCGCACTTTGGCAATCCGCCGTTCCAGGAGGTGGAGCTGGCTGGCAACCCCAATGCGCGCATTGTGCTCAACAGCTACGAGGTGCTGGGCGGACCCGCATCGTCCACCGTGCTCTACGCCACCGAGAAGTTCCGCCAGGAAAGTCCCAAGACCTACCGCGCCTTTGTCGATGCCCTCGATGAATCGGCCCGCTTTGTCCAGGCCAATCCCGAGCAGGCGGCTGACATCTTTCTCAAGAGCGGTGGCGGCGGCAAGGTGGACCGCAATCTGATCCTGCAGATCATCAAGAACCCGCAGGTGCAGTTCACGATCCAGCCGCAGAACACCGTGGGTCTGGGCCAGTTCCTGCAGCGGGTGGGAGTGATCAAGACCAAGCCTGAATCGGTGCGTGATTATTTCTTCGACGACGCCCGTATCTCCGGAGGGAGCTGATATGCGCTGGCCCCACGTCTTTGCGCAGGATGGCGATGTCGCCCTGTCTCGGGGCAGCTGGCTGCGCAGCGCCGCCGAGCCCTATGCCAGTCTGGCTGAGGCCGAGCTGGCCGACCGCCTGGTCAGCCGTGCACACCCTGCCCCCTCGGCAGCGCCCAGCCAGGCCTTGCCCAGCCAGGCCTTGCCCAGCCACGCCGTGCAAGCGGGCGCAGCCTTGCTGGAGGTGGACCAGGTCAGCATCGACTACGTGACGGAAGAGCGCGTGCTGCGCGCCACCCACCAGGTAAGCCTGCAGGTGCATGCCGCCGAGCGCTTTGTGCTGCTGGGGGCCTCGGGCTGCGGCAAGTCGACCTTGCTCAAGGCCATGGCGGGTTTTGTGCCGGTCAGCGAAGGGGAGATCCGCCTGGGCGGCAGTCCTGTGCAAGGCCCGGGTCCGGACCGCGTGATGGTGTTCCAGGAGTTTGACCAGCTGCCACCGTGGAAGACCGTGCGCGAGAACGTGATGTTTCCGCTGCTGGCCTCGCGCCGCACCAGCAAGGCCGAGGCGCGCGAGCGCGCCGGCCTCTACCTGGACAAGGTGGGGCTGAGCCGCTTTGCCGATGTGCACCCGCACCAGCTGTCAGGCGGCATGAAGCAGCGCGTGGCCATTGCCCGTGCGCTGGCGATGCACCCGCAGGTGCTGCTGATGGACGAGCCCTTTGCCGCACTGGATGCGTTGACCAGAAGGCGCATGCAGGAGGAGCTGCTGGCGCTGTGGGACGAGCTGCGCTTCACCCTCGTGTTTGTCACCCATTCGATCGAGGAGGCGCTCGTCGTGGGCAGCCGCGTCGCCATTCTGTCGCCACACCCCGGGCGTTTGCGGGCTGAAATCAATGCCCATGCCTTTGGCCTGACCAGCGGTGGCAGTGCCGAGTTTGAAGCCGCGCACCAGCGCATCCACCGGCTGCTGTTCGATGAAGACCGCGCAGGCGGCCCGCTGGTGGAAAGCACCAGCTCCAGCAATCAACCCCCCCAGGCCTTGCGCCGCGTGGCTTGACGCGACAAGCCCCCCCCCAGGAGTTCCGCATGGCATCCACCCCTGTTACTGCCTGGCCTGGCGATACCAAAGCCCAGGCACCCGTGCGGCCCGAAGCCGAATACCCGCTGCCCGATGTGCCGCAGCAGCTGACGGCGCGCCGTCTGCCGCTGGCCAAGCGCCTGCTGCAGCATCCGGCCTTGCGCAAGGCCATCATCCTGGTGGTGCTGGCCATCATCTGGGAGCTGGCGGCCCGCTGGCAGGACAACGACCTGCTGCTGCCCACCTTCAGCCAGACCGCTGCCACCCTGCTGCGCGACCTGGCCAATGGCGAGTTGCTGGGCAAGGCAGCGGTGTCGCTGGGCATCCTGCTGCAGGGCTACCTGCTGGGCGTGGCCGGGGCCCTGCTGCTGACCGTGCTGGCGGTTTCCAGCCAATGGGGGCGCGATGTGCTGACCACCCTGACCAGCATGTTCAACCCCTTGCCCGCCATTGCGCTGCTGCCGTTGGCACTACTCTGGCTGGGCCTGGGCCAGGCCAGCCTGCTGGCGGTGCTGGTGCATTCGGTGCTGTGGCCGCTGGCGCTGGCCACCTATGCGGGTTTCCAGGCCGTGCCCGAGACCTTGCGCATGGCTGGCCGCAATTACGGCCTGCGCGGCGCGCGCTATGTGTTGCAGATCCTCGTGCCTGCAGCGCTGCCGTCGATCCTGTCAGGGCTCAAGATTGGCTGGGCCTTTGCGTGGCGCACCCTGATTGCCGCCGAGCTGGTGTTCGGTGCATCCTCGGGCAAGGGCGGACTGGGCTGGTACATCTTCCAAAGCCGCAACGAGCTCTACACCGACCAGGTGTTTGCCGGGCTGGCGCTGGTGATCATCATCGGCTTGCTGGTCGAGACCCTGGGCTTCCACCAACTCGAACGGGTGACCGTCAAGCGCTGGGGTGTACAGCGCTGAGCAGCTAAGGGGGCTGCCCGGCCTGTGGCGTCAGCCCAACGCCGCCCCCGTGCCAGCAGCGCTGCCGCTGTAAGACGGTGGCGATTGTTGAAGATTGGCTGATCTGCGGCATAGTATTTGCACAATCACTTATTGCATACTGATAGGTTTTGCAGTGCCTTGCCGTGCCCATTGGGGGCCGGAAGGCTTCTGCGGCGCGCCTGCGAAGGACGGGGCGTGCTCCCAACGGGTATACCTATGACCAACTCTTCTCCCGATCCGGCGGTAGCGCCTGAGGCTGGCACCCTGTCAGGCCCGGGCGCACCTGCCTCAGGGCCTGCTGCGCCGGCGCCGCAGAGCAGCCAGCACTCGACCATGTCGCTGCCGGTGGTGATACCGGCACTGCTGGTGCTGACCGCCTTGCTGCTCGTCTGCGTGCTCGCGCCCGATGCAGCGGACCGCCTGTTCTCTGGCGCGCAGCGCTGGGTAGTGGCCAGTTTTGACTGGTTCTATGTGATGGCGCTGAGCGCCTTCCTGCTGTTTTTGGTGGTGTTGGCCGCCAGCCGCTATGGCGATATCCGCCTGGGGCCCGATGATGCCAAGCCCGAGTTCAGCTTTGTCTCCTGGTCGTCGATGTTGTTTGCCGCCGGCATGGGCATTGGCCTGATGTACTTTGGCGTGGGCGAGCCGTTGCAGCATTTCCTCAATCCCGCCACGCAGGAGCCGGGCACGCCCGCTGCTGCGCGTGAGGCGATGGAGGCCACCTTCTTCCACTGGGGCTTTCATGCCTGGGCGGTCTACGGCACGATGGGCTTGGTGCTGGCCTATTTCGGCTTTCGCTACAACCTGCCTCTGACCATGCGCTCGGGCCTGTACCCGCTGCTGCGCGACCGCATCAACGGGCCGATTGGCCACGGCGTCGATGCATTTGCACTGGTGGGCACCATTGCCGGCATTGCCACCACCTTGGGCTACGGCGCGCGCCAGATGGCCGCCGGTCTGCACACGTTGACGGGCTGGCAGACGGACACATCCGGCGTGCTTGTGACCATCATTGTGATTGTGGTGACCCTGGCCAGCCTGTCCGCCCTGTTGGGCGTGGACAAGGGCGTGCGGCGCCTGAGCGAGTTCAACATGCTGCTGTCGGTGCTGCTGCTGAGCTTTGTCGTAATTGCCGGACCCACGGCCCATATCTTCAAGGCCTTGAGCGAGAACATTGGCAACTACCTGCAAGGTCTGCTGGGCATGTCGCTGCGCACCTTTGCCTATGCGCCGTCGCGCGAAGAGGGCTGGTTTGGCGGCTGGACGATTCTGTACTGGGCCTGGTGGGTGAGCTGGTCGCCCTTCGTCGGCATGTTCATCGCCCGCATCTCGCGCGGCCGTACGGTGCGCGAGTTTGTCATCGGCGTGCTGCTGGTGCCCACCGCCTTCAACCTGCTGTGGATGACCGCCTTTGGCAACAGCGCCATTTGGACCGATAGCCATGTGGCCGCCGGCGCGCTGGCGCAGACTGCCACCAATGTCGATGCCTTGCTGTTCCGCTTCTTCGAGTACCTGCCCTGGGTCAAACCGGTCTCGTGGCTGGCCGTGCTGCTGATTGGCGTGTTCTTCATCACCTCGGCCGACTCGGGCGCGCTGGTGGTCAACTCCATCGCTTCGCGCGGCAACAACGAATCGCCCGTGTGGCAGCGCCTGTTCTGGTGCGTGCTGCTGGGCGTCACTTCGATCGTGTTGCTGCTCGCCGGCGGCCTGGGCGCGCTGCAGGCTGTCACACTGGTGGCCGCCTTGCCGGTGGCGGTAATCATGCTGGTGCTGTGCGTCGGTCTGTGGCGCGGCATGGTCGCCGACCTGGCCCATTACTCGCCCGACCTGGCGCCTGCGACCAACTTCTGGAGCGGCCAGCACTGGCGCAAGCGCCTGGAGCAGATCGTGCACCAGCCGCTCAAGGTGGATGTGCAGCGCTTTTTGCGCGCCACCGTCCTGCCTGCGATGCATGAGGTGTCTGCCGAGATGCAAAAGCGCGGCCTGCAGGCGCATGTGCATGAAAGCCTGGAGGGCGAGGGCGACAGCGAAGTACGCCTGGTGGTACCGGTGGAGAAGCTGCGCGACTTTGTCTACGGTGTGCGTACCGTGCGCCGCGCAATCCCCACCTTCACGGTGCGCGAGAGTGCGGGCAGCAAGGAGCGGCGTTATATGTACGAGCCCATTACCTTCTTTGAAGATGGGCGGTCGGGGTATGACGTGCAGTATTTGCGCAGCGAGGAGCTCATTGCCGATATTCTCCGCCAGTACGAACGCTATCTCTCACTCAGCGCAGACAAGAGAACCCAACTCCTAAACCGAGCCCCAGGACATACAGATCCTGTGTAAGTTTTTTTGGCCACCTTCGGGTGGCCTTTTCTTTTTTGGTTTTAGGCCCTGGCGGGGCATTCTTTTTCTGTGTCGTTGGCAGTCTTCGTTTTGGGGTGGCGATATGGGCGCGTAGGCTTTGTTGCGGGGGCTTGCCATACAGGCGTATTGTCTGCGCCCCCGACGTCGCGCCTACGCGCCCATCTCGCCATTGGAGGTGGGGGTTCGGGCGCTGCGCTTGCTGCTTGGGTGGTTGTTTTTAAGCCCAATGCACTGTTGGGTTAACTGCTGCCCTGGCGGTGCTGTTGTTGTTTGGGGCGTTGGCAGTTTTCGTTTTGGGGTGGCGATATGGGCGCGTAGGCTTTGTTGCGGGGGCTTGCCATACAGGCGTATTGTCTGCGCCCCCGGCGTCGCGCCTGCGCGCCCATCTCGCCATTGGTGGTGGTGGTTCGGGCGCTGCGCTTGCTGCGTAGTTGGTTGTTCTGAACAGCCGCATTCAATGTTTGGCCTTGGTGCTGTGCTTGCTGTTTGGCTGGTGGCTTGGAACATCCGGGTCGGCGGTTTGCTGGGTGGTTCTTGCAATCGCGGACAATGGCGGCTTCTTTGCCGCCTTTGCTTTTTGCAGCCCTGCCATGTCCTCTTGCCTGTTCACCCATGCCCATGTTTTTACCGGTCGCAGCGAGAGCGATTTCGCGACGGCTTTTGTGGTGGAGGGTGGGGTGGTGCGCTGGGTTGGGCATGTGGGTGATGCGGCGCAGCCGGTGGTTGATCGGCAGGTGGATTTGCAGGGGCGGACGGTGGTGCCGGGGTTCATTGATGTACATACGCATCCCACCTTTTTGTCGCAGATCGTTGATGCGGTGCCTTGCACGGTGCCGTTGGTCGAAGACATTCCGGGGCTGATTGCGGCGCTGAAGCAGCACCCCAAGGCGGGGCTCGGGCCCAATGACTGGATTGAGGGCTGGGGCTATGACGAGTCCAAGCTGAAGGAAGGGCGCACGCCAACGCGCCATGATCTGGATCTGGTGTCGGCCACGCAGCCGGTCTATGTGGGCCGCTCCGACTGCCACTCGGGCATTTGCAACAGCCGTGCACTGGCGCTGGCGGGCATTGGCAAGGACACGCCCGACCCCATTGGTGGCCACTTTGGCCGCGATGCCGATGGCTCGCCCAATGGTGTGCTGACCGAGCTGGCAGCCAACAGTGTGGTGCAGCGCGCCAAGGCGGTGCTGGACTATGCGCAGGCAGTGGGCAGCCTGGCACGCACCTCGCAGCGCTTTAGCGAGCGCGGCATTGTCGCGGTGACCGACATGATGGCCTTCACCCAGCCTTTCCACCACCTTGATGTCTACCGCGACGCTGCGCAAGCGGGCTTCAAGCAGCAGGCGGCGCTGTATTTTTCCTGGGAGCCTTGCAAGGGTGATCTATCGGCAGGGCTGCAGGCCGCGCAAAAAGATGGCCGGGTCAAGATCGCCGGTATCAAGCTGTTTGCCGATGGCTCCATCTCCGGCAAGACGGCCTGGTGCAGCTGTGCCTACAAACACACGGGCAGCCTGTTTGGCATGTCCTTGCTCAGCAGCGCGGCGCTGGCGCAGGCCTACGAATGGTCGGTGGCCAACGGCGCGCAGATGGCCGTGCATGCGATGGGCGATGCGGCCCTGCAGCTGGTGATCGACTTCTTTGCCGATAAAAAGCCCTGGCTGCCCGCCGGCGTGCCGTCGGTGCGGCTGGAGCATGCCACCTTGCTCAAGCCCGCGCAGATCGCGCAGATGAACGCCATGCCGATGCAGTGGGGCGTGGCGACGCAGATCATCTTCATGTTTGCCGAGTACGAGGCCTACACCGAGAACCTGGTGGCATCGGAGTTTGACCAGTCCTATGCGCTCAAGACCTTCTACGAGGAGATCGACCATATCGCGCTGTCGTCCGACGCGCCGGCCACCACCTGGGCCGATCCGGACAATGTCTTTGTCTCCATCCAGGCTGCCGTGCAGCGCCGCGCCTACAACGGGGCCCCGATTGTGGACAGCCAGGCGCTGACCGTGCCCCAGGCCCTGCTGCTCTACACCGCGCGTGCGGCCAGCCTGTCGCCGTTCGAAGGCCAGCTGGGCCAGATTGCCCCCGGCTTTGAAGCCAGCTTTGCGGTGCTGGACCGCGATATCTTCACGGTGCCCGTGGCCGACATTGGCAGCCTGCGCGTGCAAGAGACCTGGATTGCCGGTGAACAGGTCTACCGCGCCGCATGATGAGCGCACTGGCCCTTAACCCGCTGGAGGTGCTGCGATGATCCGCTGGCTGATCGTGGTCTTCCTGGCACTGATACTGCTCAACGGCTTTGCGGCCCTGCTGCGCAAGCTGGGGCTGGGGCGGCTGCCGGGGGATTTTGAGATCCGGCTGTTTGGCAAGACCTTGTGGCTGCCGATCGCGACGACTGTGGTGCTGAGCCTGCTGGCGGCGGGGATTGCACGCTGGCTGTAATCCCTAGCCGCCCCCGTTCTTGATGCAGCGCAACATTTGTCATGGTTGTAAGCAAAACCAGGGGGTGTATGCAGCCACCTCACTGGAGCGCCCCGTCAGCTAAGGGAAAGCTTGTAAACAAATTGTCATCGCGCTTTCATACACTGGCGCGATGTCAAGCATTGAGTTACGGCAGGTTGCCAAATCCTGGGGCAGCACCACGGCACTGCATTCGGTCGATCTGCAGATCGCGCCGGGCAGCTTTTGCGTGCTGCTCGGCCCTTCGGGCTGCGGCAAATCGACGACCCTGCGCATCATTGCCGGGCTGGAGACGGCCAGCGCCGGCCAGGTGCTGATTGGAGGGCGCGATGTGACCGGGCTGCCCCCTGCGCAGCGCGGCATTGCGATGGTGTTCCAGAACTATGCGCTGTTCCCGCATCTGTCGGTGGCCGAGAACATCGGCTTTGGGTTGGCGGTGCGCAAGGTGCCCAGGGCCGAGGCTGACAAGCGTTTGAAGGATGCGGCCGGGCTGCTGGGCCTGGCGCACCTGCTGGACCGCAAGCCGGGCCAGCTCTCGGGGGGCCAGCAGCAGCGCGTGGCGCTCGGCCGGGCACTGGTGGCGCAGGCCCATGTCTGCCTGATGGATGAGCCGCTGTCGAACCTGGATGCCCAGCTGCGCCAGGAGATGCGTGCCGAGCTGCGCGAGCTGCAGCAGCGCCTGGGGCTGACCGTTGTCTATGTCACCCATGACCAGACCGAAGCGATGAGCATGGCCGACCAGGTGGTGCTGCTGCACCAGGGCCGGGTCGAGCAATGCGCGACCCCGCGCGAGATGTACGCCCGCCCGGCCAGCCGCTTTGCGGCACGCTTCATCGGCACACCGGCGATGAATTTGCTGCGGCTCAGCGATGGCGCGATTGCCGGCAGCCAGGTGCAGGTGCCAGCGCCGGCCGGTGCTGCGGCACTGGGCTTGCGGCCCGAGGCGGTGCAGTGCCTGGCAGCCGAAGGCGTAGATGCGCAGGTGATCGGCCTGGAATACCTGGGCGCCGATGTGGTGCTGCGCTGCGCGATTGGCAGCGAGCAGATCACGGTGCGCGCACCCGGCCAGCAGGCAGCGGCCGTGGGGCAGGCGCTGCGCTTGGCCTGGCGTGCGGAAGACATGCATTTCTTCGATGCCGATGGCCTGCGCATGGCCTGAGGCGACCCATTTTTCTTTGACTGGTCTGTTTGAGCAGCGCCTGCAGGCAGGCGCTCAACCCGAGGAGTGATTCCGTGCAACGCAATATGTTTTTGAAGACCCTGGCCGCATCGGCCGCCGCCATGCTCGGCCTGGGTGCGGGCCTCGCGCATGCGGCCGATCCGCTGGAAGTGCCTTTCTACTACCCCGTGGCCGTGGGCGGCCCGATCACTAAGGTGATCGACGGCTATGCCAGCGATTTCAACAAGGCGCATCCGCAGTACAAGATCACGCCGATCTACGCGGGCACCTACCAGGAAACCATTGTCAAGGCGCTCACCGCCAACAAGTCGGGCAAGGCACCGGCCACCTCAGTGCTGCTGTCGACCGACATGTTCACCTTGATCGACGACGACGCCATCGTGCCGATCGACGACTTCGCGAAGACCGATGCCGACAAGGCCTGGCTCAAGGGCTTCTACCCCGCCTTCATGGCCAACAGCCAGACGGGTGGCAAGACCTGGGGCGTGCCTTTCCAGCGCTCCACCGTGGTGATGTACTACAACAAGGAAGCCTTCAAGGAGGCCGGCCTGGACCCGAACAAGGCCCCTGCCACCTGGAAGGAGCTGAGTGAGGCGGCCAGGAAGCTCACCAAGAAAGACGCCAGCGGCAATGTGACCCAGTACGGCATCCAGATCCCATCGACCGGATTTGCCTACTGGATGCTGCAGACCCTGACCACCCCCAATGACGTGCTGCTGGCCAACGAGGCGGGCACCAAGGTCAGCTTCGACAACCCCAAGGTGATCGAGGCGCTGGACTACTGGGTCAACCTGACCAAGGAAGGCGTGCACCCCAAGGGCGTGATCGAGTGGGGCACGACGCCGAAGGACTTTTTGGAAAAAAAGGCCGCGATCATCGTCACCACCACCGGCAACCTGACCAATATCAAGGCCAACGCCAAGTTTGATTTCGGGGTCGGCCAGATCGCCGGTAATGTGCGCAAGGGCGGCTCGCCCACCGGTGGCGGCAACTTCTACATCTTCAAGAAGGCGCCCAAGGAGCAGCAGCAGGCCGCTTTCGAATTTGCCAAGTGGGTGACCCAGCCCGAGCGCGCTGCGCAGTGGAGCATGGACAGCGGCTATGTGGCTGTATCACCTGCCGCCTATGACACGCCGGCGCTGAAGAAATACGGCCAGGAGTTCCCGCAGGCGCTGGTCGCCCGCGACCAGTTGCCCGTCTCGGTGGCCGAGTTCTCCACGCATGACAACCAGCGCGTGACCAAGGTGCTGAACGATGCGGTGCAGGCTGCGCTGAACGGCACCAAGACCTCGGCGCAGGCGATGAAGGATGCGCAGAAGGAGGCCGACCGCATCCTGCGCAGCTACCAGTAAAGCCGCACCCGGCGTGGCCTGCTTGCAGACCATGCCGGGCCAGGGTTGGGGCAAGGCCTCAGCCCGGTTGAAAGAACCCAACGCATGAGCGCCTCTTCCTCGTCCATCGCCGGCAGCGGCCAGCGCAGAATCCACGCCTGGTTGCTGCTGCTGCCTGCGCTGGTGCTGCTGGTCGCCTTCACCCACTGGCCCGCCGTGGCGACCTTGATCGACAGCTTTTACTCCACCCCCAAGGGCGCGCGTGCCGCAGTGTGGGTGGGGGCCGAGAACTACCAGGCCATGGCCGAGGACCCGGTGTTCTGGCAGGCGGTGCGCAACAACCTCTGGTTTGCTGCGGCTACCATTCCGGCCTCCATCGGCCTGGCGCTGCTGATGGCGGTGTGGGTGAATGAGCGCATCGCCGGGCGCACCTTTGTGCGCATGGCCTACTTCACGCCCACGGTGCTGCCGATGATTGCAGTGGCCAATATCTGGTTGTTCTTCTACACGCCGCAGTACGGCTTGTTGGAGCAGGTCACCGGCGCGCTGGGCCTGCCATCGCACAACTGGCTGGGCAGCCCCTCCACCGCGCTGGGGGCGATCACCCTGGTGGCGGTATGGAAGGAAGCCGGCTTTTTTATGATCTTCTACCTGGCAGCGCTGCAAACGCTGAACCCCAGCCTGAAGGAAGCAGCGGCGATCGAGGGCGCCTCGCGCTGGTATTTCTTCCGCCGGGTGCAGTGGCCGCTGCTGATGCCGACCACCTTGTTTGTGCTGGTCAATGCGGTGATCAATGCCTTCCGCCTGGTGGACCATGTGTTCATCCTGACCCGGGGCGGCCCGGACAATGCCACCACCTTGCTGCTCTACCACCTGTATGAGGTGGGCTTCAAGTTCTGGGACACGGCCTATGCAGCGGCCATCACCGTGGTGCTGGTGGTCGTGTTGTCCAGCGTGGCGCTGTTCCAGTTCTTTGTGCTGGACAAGAAGGTGCACTACCAATGAGCCGCAGCCAAGCCCCTGCCGTCATCTACCGCCACACCTGGCTGGACACTGTTGCCGCCTGGCTGCTGGCGCTGCTCTGGATTTTGCCGCTGGCCTATGCGTTCTGGACGGCCTTCCACCCCAGCGACTACGCGATCCGTTTTGACCTGAGCGCCCCCTGGACCTTGCAGAACTTCCGCAAGGCCTGGGATGCCGCACCGTTTGCACGCTACTTTCTGAACACCACCTTGCTGGTGGCCCTCATCCTGGCGGCGCAGTTGCTGCTGTCCACCTTGGCGGCCTTTGCTTTTGCGCGCTACCAGTTCCGGGGCAAGAACATCGCCTTTGCGCTGGTGCTGGTGCAGCTGATGATCATGCCCGACATCCTGCTGGTCGAGAACTACCAGACCATGGCCCGGCTGGGCCTGGTCGATACCTTGTTCGCGATTGGCCTGCCGTACTTTGCCTCGGCCTTTGCGATCTTCCTGCTGCGCCAGACCTTCATGGGCATCCCCAAGGAGCTGGACGAGGCCGCGCGCGTGGAAGGGGCCAGCACCTTGCAGATTCTCTGGCGCGTCTATGTGCCGCTGGCAAGGCCCGTCTACACCGCCTTTGCGCTGGTGTCGGTGAGCTTTCACTGGAACAACTTTCTCTGGCCGCTGATCATCACCAACAGCGTGGAATCGCGCCCGCTCACCGTCGGGCTGCAGGTGTTCTCCAGCGTGGAGCAGGGCGTGGACTGGTCCACCATCACGGCCGCCACCTTGATGACCTCGGCGCCGCTGCTGATCGGCTTCATCCTGTTCCAGCGCCAGTTTGTGCAGAGCTTTATGCGGGCAGGGATCAAGTAAAAACGCTAGAGTGGCCGTTTTGGGTGTGCTTGTTCTAAGGAGCTTTCTATGTCCGCAAAGGGCCAGGCTGGCGTAGTGCTGTACGTCAAGGATATCGAGCGCGTGGCGCAGTTTTATGCGCAGGTGCTGGGCCTGCTGGAGCAGAACCGCTTGCCCGGCTGGGTGGCTCTGGCATCTGCCACCTTCCAGCTGGAGCTGCATGCCATCCCGGCCGAGATCGCCGAGCGCATCCACATCAGCACGCCGCCCCAGCGCCGCGAGGATGTGGCGCTGAAGTTCTTTGTCAGCGTGCCATCGCTGCAGGATGCCGGCGCGCGCGCCAGCAGCCTGGGCGGAGCGATGTTCCACGAAGCCTGGACCGGCCCGGGCTACAGCGCCTGCAATGCGATGGACTGCGAGGGCAATGTCTTCCAGCTGCGCGAGGACGCCACGGCACTGGTGTAGCCCGGGCCAGGGTAGCCTTGTTCAAGCCGGTTGCTGCTGCGTGGTGCAGTGGATGCCGCCGCCGCCCGCCGCAATGGCATCGATATTGAGCTGCACAATCTCGCGCCCGGGAAACTGCTCACGCAAGATGGCCCGGGTATTGCGATCAGCGCGGCTGTCGCCAAACTCGGGGCAGATCACCGCGCCATTGCAGACATAGAAGTTGATATAGCCGGCCGCAAAGTCCTTGTTCGCATACTGCGGCCGCACATCGTCAGGCCCGGGCATGCGAACCACCTGCAAGGGGCGGCCACGTGCATCCGTCGCCTTGCGCAGGATATCCAGGTGGCGCTGGGTGACAGCGTGCTCGGGTGAGGATCGGTCGTTCTCGATACCCGCGACCACCACCCCCGGTGCACAGAAACGGGCATAAAAGTCGGTGTGGCCATCAGTGATATCGTGGCCAGCAATGCCAGGCAGCCAGATCACCTTGTCGATCCCCAGCACGCGCTGCAACTCTTGCTCGCACTGCGCCTTGCTGACCCCCGGGTTGCGGTTGGCATGGAGCACGCAGCTCTCGGTGATGATGGCGGTGCCCTGGCCGTCCACCTCAATGCCGCCGCCTTCCAGGACCAGGCTGCTTTTCAGCAACGGAACGCCTGCCGTTTTTGCGACAAAGGCGGCCACCTTGGCATCGTTGCGGTGCTGCTGCTTGTTGCCCCAGCCGTTGAAATTGAATGCAACCCCGGCGAACCCGCCGCCTGCCTTCTTCACAAACACCGGGCCGGTGTCACGCATCCACAGGTCATCGATGTCTTGCACCACCAACTGGACCTTGCTGCCGCACAGCCGCGCGGCCAGGTCGTAGTCTTGTGCGCTGACCAGCATCTGCACGGGCTCCAGCTGGGCAATGGTCTGTGCGATCAGCGCCAGGTTGGACTGTGCGCCCGCCTTCAGCCGCCGGCCCCAGATCTCGTCGCTGGCGCCAAAGGCCATCCAGGTGGCAGCATGGCGCTCGCCTTCATCGGGCATGCGCCATGGGTTGTCTGCCGCAGACGCGTATTGCGCTGGCATGCCCACCGCGCCTCCGGTGACCAAGCTGGTGCCGGCCGAGAGAAATTGTCGTCGTTGCATGGTGTTGGCTTCCATGGGGGCGTGCGCGCCATGGCGCACTACATCTTGACCTGTCTTCATCACTTTTCCAATGGCTCCTGTCCGGAGCGGTTGCGTTGCCGAAAGCTCGGACCAGGTCGCATTGTGGAGGGCGGAATCTATGAGATCAAATGATAAGATTTGCCTTAATTCATTAATACTTCTCATATGTCTGAGCCGCGCATTCCTTCGATGAAGCTGTTGATGGGCTTTGAGGCTGCTGCCCGGCTCGGCAGTTTCTCGCGCGCAGCGGATGAGCTGCATGTGACCCAGTCTGCCATCAGCCACCAGGTGCAGCAGCTGGAAGAACAGCTGATGCAACCCTTGTTTCGCCGCGCAGGGCGGGGCGTGGAGCTAACTATTGCAGGCGAGGTGCTGCTGCGCAGCGTTCAGCGCTCGCTCAGCGTGCTGCGCAGCGGCGTGGAACGCATTGGCACTTACCTCGATCCCGGCCTGGTGTCCCTGGTCTGTCCCGCTCCGTTGTTGCGCGGCTGGCTGCAGCCACGGCTGCCCAAGTTGCAGGCGCTGCTGCCCGGGCTGAGCCTGGTGCTATCGGTCGATGAAAGCGCCCGCTTTGTCGATGAGATCGATGTCGATATTGCCATCAGCAGCCGGCCGCTGTTGCAACCGGGCTTGCAAGAGCTGCAGCTGCTGCAAGACGAATGGCTGCTGGTAGCAGATGCGGGTACCGCCAAGAAGCTGGGCCGCGTCCCACAGGACCAGCACCACCTGAATGCGGATGTGCTGTGCCTGGAAGAAAGCCTGACTGCCGAGGCCACTGCGCCGCTTTTTCTGGGGCCGTTGGCGCACTTTCGCAAGCGCGCCATCTATGACGATGTGCGGCTGGTGCTCGATGCCGTGTTGGCAGCGCAAGGTATCGCTTGCTTGCCCAGTCTGCTGGTGGAGGGCAGCGTAGCCAGCGGGCAGTTGCAGGTGCTGCCGGGCTACCCGCGTTTGCCGGGCAGCACTTGGTGGCTGTCGGGTGCCGCAGGGCCTGCCCGTTCGGACATGGTGTCGCAGGTTTTCCAATGGCTGGGTGCACAGGGCCCAACACGTTGATTGGCTGCGCAGCATTCACCCTGCGACGCGCAGGTTCCGAAAAATATGTATGATGATCGTCATGCGAAATGACACTTCCAACACCCGGGCTGCTGCCAAGCAAGCGACACATGAGCGCATTGTGTCCGTCGCAGCGCGCGCCATCCGCCGCAGCGGCTATGGCGGTACGGGCGTGGCCGACATCATGAAAGAGGCCGGCCTGACGCATGGGGCCTTCTACGCGCATTTCGCCTCGCGCGAGGCGATGCTGGCCGAAGCTGCCGGTCTGGCGTGTGCAGAATCTGCTGCCGTGGTGGCCGATGTGGCTGCGCAGGCGCCCCCTGGCCAGACCTGGGAGGCCATGCTCCGCGCCTATCTGTCCAAAGCCCATGTGGCGCATCCCGAGCAGGGCTGCCCGCTGGTTGCCTTGGGCTCCGAGACTGCACGCCAGGCCCCGGAAGTGCGCCGCGTGACCACCCAGCACATCAAGGCAATGGTGGACTTGATCGCCCGCCAATCGCCCGATTGGGGGCAGGCCCAGGCCCACGAGCGCGCGATGGTGACCTTGTCCACAATGGTAGGCAGCCTGTTGCTGGCCCGTGCGGTGGACGACCCGGTGCTGGCGGACAGCTTGCGCGAAGCAGCACTCAAGCAATTGCTGCCAGCCGAACGGGCAACGGAACTCGTACCGGATAGCGGCGCCTAACAGCGCGCTGCTTTTTTTTGATTCTTAATATGATGAACATCATACTAAATACAAGATTGCCAGCGCATGTGCTGGATCGGCATGGCAACAAGAGCTGGCTGCTGCTGGCAGTTGCACGAGATCGCCGCGCTGATCGAGTCAGGCGCGATCCGCCCGGTGGTGGATCGCGTTTTCCCCTTCGAATGCACCCCGGAAGCACTGGCCTGTGTCGAGGCCGGCCATGCCAGGGGAAAAGTCGTCATCCAGCGCCAATGAGCGCTCTCTCACCCTCACAACCATGTGGAGATTTCCATGAAAATTGCTAACGCTGTCGTTCTTGTCACTGGTGCCAACCGTGGCATTGGCCAGGCCTTTGTGCACGAGTTGCTCGCCCGTGGTGCCAGCAAGGTCTACGCGGGTTCCCGCGATCCCGCCAATATCAGCCCACAGGCAGGGGTGCATCCGCTGCGGCTGGATGTCAACAAGCCCGAGGACGTAGCGGCTGCGCTGGCGCAGGCGCCAGATGTGACCCTGGTGATCAACAACGCTGGCATCGCGCAGACAGGTGGTTTTCTTGCCGACGACAGCGAAGCGGTGGCACGGCGCATGTTCGAGACCAATTTCTTCGCCGTACTGCGCATGAGCAAGGCCTTTGCGCCGGTGCTGGCGGCCAATGGCGGTGGTGGCTTGCTCAATGTCTTGTCGATTGCTTCCTGGGTGAACGGCAGCGATCTGGCCGCCTACTCGGCGAGCAAGTCTGCCGCCTGGTCGCTCACCAATTCGCTGCGCTACGAGCTGGCTGCGCAGAAGACGCAGGTATTGGGCCTGCACATGGCCTTTGTCGATACCGACCTGACTCGCGGACTGGAGGCCCCCAAGTCCAGTCCCGCGGATATCGTCCGCCGCGCGCTCGATGCGCTGGAAGCCGGGCTGGACGAGGTGCTGGCCGATGACTTGACGCAGCAAGTCAAACGCGGACTGGCAGCGGACAGGCCCAGCTACCTGCCGCAGCGCGCCTGAGGCGTGGTGCTTGGCGGTGCGTATCAGCCGTGCAGCACCAGCTGGAAGCCCTCCGCCGCTGACGGCGCCACAAAGTGCTGGCTGATCAGGTCAAACTGCGCATCGCTGGTTTCAAACGGATGCTCGCCCGAGGGATTGCGCGCCCGCAGGCGGCGCTTGCATTCTTCGTCGGGCAGCTGCAGCCAGTGCAGCGCATGCGGTGCCCCCGCTGCTTCAAACATGCTGCGCGCCCAGGCGCGGGTGCTGGGGGTGTTGGACGGGAAATCCAGCACCACGGAGGTACCCGCTTGCAGCAGCGACACGATATGGGGCTGCATCGCACCGCGCAGCCTGGCGGACAGCAGCACATAGTCCTGGATCGAGACCAGTGCATCCGGGTAGAGCTGGGCAAGCCAGGCATCTTCGCTGACCAGCACGGTGCGGGGCTGCGCCGCCAGCTGCCGGGCCAAGGTGGATTTGCCGGACGCGATCTTTCCGCAGAGCAGGTGCAGGGTGCCGGCATCTGGGTCTCTATCGGCGAACGTATCAGGCGCTTGGGTGGTGTTCATTCCATCTCCTTGAAGGAAAGCCCAGAGACGGAAAACCCACCTCCAGGGTAGGTTGCATGATTGCGTGGCTGCGCGCTATCCCACCGTCGGTTCGACGATGCGAATAATTCGGGGGGTGGTGCACAGAGCCATCAGCGCAATGTAGCAGAAGCCCGGCCAGCCTGCAGCGCTGTGCGGCGTCAATCGCGCCGCTTGCTCAGGCGGATATCGCCATCGCCGATATCGCTCTCGTTGCCCCAGCCCAGGTGCCGGTAGAGGCGCACGGCGCGGCTGGTTTTGGCTGTTTCCAGCCAGGCCTCTTCATGCTGCGCAAACAAGGCCTGCTCGCAGACCTGGCACAGGGCGCTGCCCATGCCCCGGCCTTCGTGGTTGCTGCGCACAAACAGCGCAAACAGGCAGGCGCTGTCCAGGTCCACCATCGCAAAGCCGGCGACTTCGCCTTCGGTCGTGGCGACCCAGGCGCAAGGCGCGCTGCGGATGGCATCGGCAATGGAGTCGGGGGTTACGCCGACGGCGGCCAGCGCGTCACGGTTCATGCGGTTCTCGGTGACGGCCAGGCGCACCTGGAACATGGCCGCGACATCGTCCACGGTAGCGGGGCGGATCTGAAAGGAATCTTGGTGCTTGGGCATTGCCCGACTATAGAGGCGCTCGGGTCTGGCTTGGGGCGCTGACACGAAAAACGCCTGGCCCCTGCTGCACAATGGCAGGCGATGGCGCCAGCGGGCGCGGCTATCCACAGAGTTTTCCACATGCAAATACTGAGCTGGAATGTGCAATGGTGCTGCGGCCTCGATGGCCTGGCGGATCCGGCGCGCATTGTGCGCCATGCGCTGGCCATGGGCGAGGGCGTGGGCACGGGTGGCATCGATGTGCTGTGCCTGCAGGAGGTGGCCGTGGGCCATGGCGGGCTGGCGGGCGCACCGGGTGACCAGCTGGCCCAGCTGCAGGCGCTGCTGCCGGGCTGGCAGCTGTTCTTTGCGGCCACCACCGATGGTTTTGATGCCAGCGGCCAGCGCCGCAGCTTTGGCAATGTCGTGGCCAGCCGCCTGCCGGTGGCCGAGGTGGCGCAGCACCGCCTGCCCTGGCTGGCCGAGGCCGCTGTGGTGAGCATGCCCCGGGGCTGCCTGGTGGTGACGGTGCGCGACCCGGCTCTGGGCCAGGTGCGGGTGATGTGCACGCATCTGGAGTACCACAGCGCCAGCCAGCGCATGGCGCAGGTGCAGGCGCTGCGGGCAATCCATGCCGAGGCACTGGCGCAGCTGCCGGCCCTGCCCGGTACGGCAGCGGCGGCCACGCCTTACACCACGCCCGTGCACACCCCGCATGCGGTGCTGTGTGGTGATTTCAACCTGCACGCCGGCGAGCCCGCCTATACTGCCCTGGTCGCAGCGCAGGCGGATGGATCCGCGCTCTGGCATGACAGCTGGCCCTTGCTGCATGGCAGTGCGCCGCAGCCGCCCACCTTCTGCCTGTTTGACCGCACCTGGGGGCCCACGCCGGTGGCCTGCGATTTTGCGCTGGTCAGCGACAGCCTGCGCAGCCATGTGCGGGCCTGGCACAGCGACAGCGCCACGCAGCTGTCCGACCACCAGCCGGTACTCCTGACACTAGCTTGAAATATGCGGCCTTGGCCTGCACCTGCGGCTTCTAGGTCTGCCTATGATGGGCAGCAGGAGATTGCCCCATGACGGATGACAGCTTGCACATCGTGTGCCCCCATTGCCATACCACCAACCGCGTGCAGCGCGCGCAGCTGGCCCAGCAGCCCGATTGCGGCAGCTGCCACCAGCCCTTGTTCACCGGTGAGCCGGTCGCGCTGGATGCCGACAGCTTTGCCAAGCAGCTGGGGCGCAACCACATCCCCGTGGTGGTGGATTTCTGGGCGCCCTGGTGCGGCCCCTGCCTGCAGATGGCCCCCGGCTATGCACTGGCCGCCAAACAGCTGGAGCCCCGGCTGCGCTTTGCCAAGCTCGATACCGAGGCCTACCCGCATGTGGCCCAGCCCTTCAATATCCGCAGCATTCCGACCATGGTGGTGTTCAAGGGCGGTCAGGAGGCCGCACGCATCTCCGGTGCGCTGCCGCCCGGTGAGATCGTGCGCTGGCTGCAATCGGTGTTGTAGTCGCGCAGGGCCATGAAAAATGCCATCCGTCCGGATGGCATCGTTGTCTATGGGGCGCGTGCGCGCGTGGCCACGCGCGCTCTGTATGCAGATTACAGCTTCACGGCTTGCGGCTTGCCGGTCAGGTAACCGACCGAGGCGCCAAACTTGTTCTTGTAGTTGGCGTTGATCAGCGGATCGAGCTGGTCCTTGATCTTGGCGTGCAGCGCGCTCCAGTCGCCCGGGTGCTGGAAGTTGCTCATGATGTAGGTCCAGCCGTTGGCCTCGTCCACGGCGTGCAGGCCGGTGGATTCGGCGCCCGCAGGGGTCGAGAGGATGCGCGACAGCTGCTTGGTGTCGGCGTTGTAGGCCCACAGGAAGTTGTTTACGTGGTTGCCGCTGTCTTCGCCGATGAACAAGGTGCGCATCTTTTCGGAGAACTTCAGGTTGTCCGGGCTGGCGATCTTGTCGGGGTTGGAGGTGTTGCCCAGTGCGTCTGCGGCAATGTCCTCACCCATCATCAGCATGTGCGATTGCTGTGGCACCCATTCGCTGTTGATGGGGGCGCCCTGGCGGTCCTTGATGCCACCGCCCAGGTTGTGGGCCAGCACGCCGCCGGCCTTCACGGTCTTGGGGAAGGTCACATTGTGCTTGGCATTCCAGGCTTTGTCACCATTGATCATCGAGGTCTGGATGTTGGCCAGTGCCGAGTAGGCGACCTTGTCCTTGATGTTGACGGTGGTGCCTTCCATCTTGGTGAAGGCCATCGAGCCGCCGACCAGGTTGGCGTAGCGGTGGGTTTCCAGGAAGGCGGCAGCCTTTTCCATGCCGGGCTTGAGCTTGAGCCAGGCGGCCTTGCCGTCCAGGAACACAGCGGTGTAGCTGGCATCTTGCGGGTCGGTGGTCAGCGACTCCATGATGTCGGTCGGCTTGAGGCTGCCCGCCAGCGCTTCGATCTCGGCGCTGGTGGCGTGGCCCAGGTGGATCCACTCCATCTTGGCGGTCGAGGTGTCGGTCAGCACGTCGGTGTAATGCGCAACGTACAGATTGCCGGCGGACAGGTCTTTTTCCTTGTCGGCCACGAACATGAACAGACCACCGTTGGTGTAGTCATCGCCCATCAGCGCGGTGCGGTTGTCGGGCATCACATGGATCAGCTCGTGCGAGATGCGACCCAGGCAGTAGTGCTTCGTGACCGTGCCGGTGCCGTCCTTGTTGACGGTGATTTCTGGGAGGTGGCCGTAGTGGTAAGGGTTGGCCGTGGTTTCGTTGCCGTACACGTGCTTGCTGAAGGCCTTGAACTGGGCCGAGCTGGCAGCGGTGAAGGCATCGGGTTCGTACTCTTCGCTGGACAGGTGGGTGTTCCAGGGCGAGAGGCTGGCGCCGCAGGTGATCCACAGGCCGTGGGCCTTGGACATGTCCACGTTGTGGTACTTGACCAGGCTCAGCTTGCCGGTGTCCTGGTCTTGGTCCAGGGTCAGCACGGCGATAGGCGAAGGCAGGGTGCCGTAGGCATCGGCGCCGGACTGGTCCTTGGAGGTGTACTCGAACTGCACCACGGCAAACACGGGCTTGCCCTTGACGCCGTCCACCTTGGCATCGGCGACCTGGATGATCGAGGAGCCATCGGGGCAGTCGGAGAAGAAGTGGCGCTCGCTGCCAGCCACGGAGTTGTCCATGATCGGCTGGTTGTTGATGTCGTAGTAACCGCCAGCCAGGATCTTGCCGCCCTTGCCGTCAGCAACCATGTCGCCGGTCACGAAGAAGGACTCATAGGCCAGTGCGACTTCGCGCTTGCTGTCGTCGGCGTACAGGATGGTCATCACAGCGCTGGTCGAGGTCGTGGCCATCGCTGCGGGGTTGGTCAGGTTGGGCGCTGCCATGTTGGAGAAGCTCACCGACTTGAACGCCGCCGTTGGGCCATCGTCATCACCACCACCGCCACAGGCGGTCAGCAGGCCTGCTGCAGACAGGGAGCCGGACAAAGGCAGCAATGGTGCGCTGCCCAAAAATTGCAAAAGACGGCGACGCGAGGTCAGCACTGCGCTCATATCGGTAACTCCGTGGGGTGTTATGTAGTGTTGGATGCACCACAGAGGCCCATGAGAGATCCGGGCCAACATGCTCTGTGGTGCGCACGGAGTATCGGTGGCGACCATGGCAGAGGCATGACGCTGTTGTGTCGTTTTTATGACGATGCAGGCGGGGCGCCTTGCCGTCTTCAGCCGCCCAATTGGGCCATTGCGGCCATTGCGGCCATGCGTTGAGCGTGCGGCTGTGCGCTGCTGAGAGGGCGGGAAAATCTATCGGAGGCCAGCGCGGCGGCTGGCGCCGTAACCAGAAATATTGCCTGCATTGTGGTCATCCGTGTGTAGGACATGTGATCTGGTCAAAGCGCCGCTAAGGTGCTAAAACCAAGTCACGATAACGGTTGCCTAGGGAGGCTCTGCAAAACCCTCGCCAAATGGTATGGACGCATTCCGGCCAGGGCAGAGAGTTTTGCAAAGGGGTCCTAACAAGTTTGCGGCACGGTCAGCCCCTTTGGTGCCGCCACGGAGGTCGTATGGATGTCATCAGCAACTCTGCCGCCCGCTACGTGCGCCTGCGCGAAGAGGAAATGTCGCTCGACGAGTTTCTTGCCTTGTGCCAGCGCGACCCGATGGTCTACGAGGGCGCCGCACACCGCATGCTCGCGGCGATCGGCGAGCCGGAGATGATTGACACCCGCAACGATCCACACCTCTCGCGGCTGTTTGCCAACAAGGTGATCCGCCGCTACCCCGCATTTGCCGAGTTCTATGGCATGGAAGACTCCATCGAGCAGGTGGTGAGCTTTTTCCGGCATGCTGCCCAGGGGCTGGAAGAGCGCAAGCAGATCCTCTACCTGCTGGGTCCGGTGGGCGGCGGCAAGAGCTCCATCGCCGAGCGCCTGAAGTACCTGATGCAGAAGGTGCCGTTCTATGCGCTCAAGGGCTCGCCGGTCAACGAATCCCCGCTGGCACTGTTCGATCCGATGGAGGACGGCCCGGTGCTCGAAGAGCAGTTCGGCATTCCGCGCCGCTGCCTCAACCATGTGCTCTCGCCCTGGGCCGTCAAGCGACTCGATGAATACGGTGGCGATATCCGCCAGTTCCGGGTCGTCAAGCGCTACCCCAGCATCTCGCGCCAGGTGGGCGTGGCCAAGACCGAGCCGGGCGACGAGAACAACCAGGACATCTCCAGCCTGGTCGGCAAGGTCGATATCCGCAAGCTGGAAAACTTTGCCCAGGACGACACCGACGCCTACAGCTACTCGGGCGGCCTGTGCCTGGCCAACCAGGGCCTGCTGGAGTTTGTCGAAATGTTCAAGGCACCGATCAAGGTGCTGCACCCCTTGCTGACCGCGACCCAGGAAGGCAATTACAAAGGCACAGAAGGCTTTGGCGCCATACCCTTCGATGGCATCGTGTTGGCCCACAGCAATGAAAGCGAGTGGAAGGCCTTTCGCAACAACCGCAACAACGAGGCTTTCCTGGACCGGGTCTATATTGTCAAGGTGCCGTACTGCCTGCGGGTATCCGAGGAGGTGCGCATCTACGAGAAGCTGATCCGCGAGTCCTCGCTGGCCAGCGCGGTCTGCGCGCCCGGCACCTTGAAGATGATGGCGCAGTTTGCGGTGCTCACGCGGCTGAAGGAGCCCGAGAACTCCAGCATCTTCAGCAAGATGCAGGTATACGACGGCGAAAGCCTCAAGGACACCGACCCGCGCGCCAAGAGCTACCAGGAGTACCGCGACTATGCCGGGGTAGACGAGGGCATGTCCGGCATCTCGACCCGCTTTGCGTTCAAGATCCTGTCCAAGGTCTTCAACTACGACAGCACCGAGGTGGCGGCCAACCCGGTGCACCTGATGTATGTGCTGGAGCAGCAGATCGAGCGCGAGCAGTTCCCCGCCGAGCTGGAGACCAAGTACACCGGCTACATCAAGGAGTATTTGTCGCCGCACTACGCCGAGTTCATCGGCAAGGAGATCCAGACCGCCTATCTGGAAAGCTACAGCGAGTACGGCCAGAACATCTTTGACCGCTATGTCACCTACGCCGACTACTGGATCCAGGACAGCGAGTACCGTGATACCGACACCGGCGAGGTGTTCGACCGCAATGCGCTCAATGCCGAGCTGGAGAAGGTGGAGAAGCCCGCCGGCATTGCCAATGCGAAGGATTTCCGCAACGAGATCGTCAACTTCGTACTGCGCGCGCGTGCCAACAACCAGGGCAAGAACCCCAGCTGGACCAGTTATGAGAAGCTGCGCTTGGTGATCGAGAAGAAGATGTTCTCGAACACCGAAGAGCTGCTGCCCGTCATCAGCTTCAACGCCAAGGCCAATGCCGAGGATGCCCGCAAGCACGAGGACTTTGTCACCCGCATGGAAGCCAAGGGCTACACGCCCAAGCAGGTACGCCTGCTGTGCGAGTGGTACCTGCGTGTGCGCAAGAGCAGCTGACGCAGACAAAAACGGCGCGCCGGCACCGAACGAGCCGGGTCATGGATGGGGGCAGAGATGGCATTGCAAATCATCGACCGCAGGCTCGCCGGCAAGAACAAGTCGGTGGGCAACCGCGAGCGCTTTGTGCGCCGCTACAAGACGCAGATTGCCGACGCCGTACGCCGCGCGGTGGCCAAGCGCGACATCCGCCACATCGAGCAGGCCGAGAACATCACCATTCCGCGCAAGGACATCCAGGAGCCCATCTTTCACCATGGGCAAGGGGGTGTGCGCGACACCGTGCACCCGGGCAATACCGAGCATGTGCGGGGCGACCGCATTGCGCGGCCCCAGGGTGGCGCAGGCGGTGGTGGTGGCTCTCAGGCCAGTGACAGCGGCGAGGGCGAAGACGACTTCACCTTCACCCTGACCAAGGAAGAGTTCATGGAGCTCTTCTTTGAAGACCTGGCGTTGCCGCGCCTGCTGCGCACCCATATCGCCAGCACCTTGCAGTACAAGACGCGCCGGGCCGGCTACAGCCATGACGGCACGCCGCACAACTTGGCCGTGCTGCGCACCATGCGCGGCGCGCTGGGCCGGCGCATTGCGCTGACCAAGGCGCCCAACCGCGAGCTCAAGGCGCTGGAAGAGGAACTGGCAGACCTGCTGGCGCAGGATGACGGCACCAGCGAAGCGGTGGCCGAGCTGCAGCAGCGCATTGCCGGGCTGCAGGCGCGCATGGGCAAGGTGGCCTTTCTGGATCCGCTGGACCTGCGCTTTCGCAGCCGCACCAAGGTGCCCGAACCCAGCAGCCAGGCGGTGATGTTCTGCGTGATGGATGTCTCGGGCTCCATGGACCAGTCGCGCAAGGATCTGGCCAAGCGCTTCTTCATCCTGCTCTACCTGTTTCTCACCCGCCACTACGAGAAGATCGAGATCGTCTTCATCCGCCACCACACCCAGGCGGCCGAGGTGGGCGAGGACGAGTTCTTCCATTCCACCGAAAGCGGCGGCACCGTGGTCAGCAGCGCGCTGGTGCTGCTCGACCAGGTCATCCGCGCACGCTACCCGGCAGCCGACTGGAACATCTACGTGGCCCAGGCCAGCGACGGTGACAACTTTGGCGACGATGGCGGCAACTGCCGCAACCTGCTGGCCGACAAGATCCTGCCGCTGGCGCGCTACTTTGCCTATGTGCAGGTGGCTCCCGACGAGCAAAGCCTGTGGCAGGAATACAGCCAGTTGTTGCCGCTGTTCCCGCATTTCGCGATGCGCAAGGTGGCGGAGCCCGGCGATATCTACCCGGTGTTCCGTGACCTGTTCAAGAAGGAAGGGGTCACGGTATGAACCCGTCGCAATACCCCGTGCTCGCACGGCGCAAGGGCTCCCCGCATTGGAAGGTGCCGTTTTCGGGAGACCGCTCCCAGCGCGATGTGCCCGCCACGCCCCGGCCTGCGGGCCAGCGCCCGAACCAGCCCTTGCCCGACCCGAGCGACTGGACCTTCGAGCTGATCGAGCGCTACCACGCCGCCATTGCCGCGACGGCCGAGCGCTATGGGTTGGACACCTACCCCAACCAGCTCGAGGTGATCTCGGCCGAGCAGATGATGGACGCTTATGCCAGCGTCGGCATGCCCGTGGGCTACCGCCACTGGAGCTATGGCAAGGAGTTTCTGGCCACCGAGCGCCGCTACCGCCGGGGCCATATGGGCCTGGCTTACGAGATCGTCATCAACTCCAACCCCTGCATCAGCTACCTGATGGAGGAGAACACCACCGCTATGCAGGCGCTGGTGATCGCCCATGCAGCCTATGGGCACAACAGCTTCTTCAAGGGCAATTACCTGTTTGGCATGTGGACGGATGCCGGCAGCATCATTGACTACCTGGTGTATGCGCGCGACTTCATCGCGCAGTGCGAAGAGAAGCACGGCATCGATACGGTGGAGCAGTGGCTGGATTCCTGCCATGCGCTGGCCAACCTGGGGGTGGACCGCTACCGCCGCCCGTCCAAGAAGACCCTGGCGCGCGAGCGTGCCGAGCGCGAGCAGCGCGAGGCCTATGCCCAGCAGCAGGTCAACGAGCTGTGGCGCACCCTGCCTGCCCGCCCGGACAAGAACAGCCCAGCCCAGCACCATGAGCGCTTTCCCAAGGAGCCGGAAGAAAACCTGCTGTACTTCATCGAGAAGAACGCCCCGCTGCTGGAGCCCTGGCAGCGCGAGGTGGTGCGCATTGTGCGCAAGATTGCCCAGTACTTCTACCCGCAGCGCCAGACCCAGGTGATGAACGAGGGCTGGGCCACCTTCTGGCACTACACCTTGCTCAACACCTTGTACGACGAGGGCTGGCTCACCGATGGCGTGATGATCGAATGGCTGTCGTCGCACACCAATGTGATCTACCAGCCGCCTGCCGGCCACCGTGCCTACAGCGGCATCAACCCCTATGCGCTGGGCTTTGCGATGTACCGCGACATCCAGCGCATCTGCGAGCACCCGACCGACGAAGACCGGCGCTGGTTCCCCGATCTGGCCGGCACACCCTGGCTGCCGGCGCTGCACCATGCCATGCAGAACTACAAGGACGAAAGCTTTGTCGGCCAGTACCTGAGCCCCAAGCTGATGCGCGACATGCGCCTGTTCTCCATCCATGACGATGCCAGCGAACGCGAGCTGCTGGTCAGCGCCATCCACAACGAGGACGGCTACCGCAACCTGCGCCAGACGCTGTCACAGCAGTACGACCTGGGCGCACGCGAGCCCAACATCCAGGTCTGGAATGTGAACCTGCGCGGCGACCGCTGCCTGACCCTGCGCCACACCCAGTACCAGGGCCGCCCGCTGTCCGACGATGTGCAGGAAGTGCTCAAGCACGCGGCGCGGTTGTGGGGCTTTGGGGTGCAGCTGGAAAGTGTGAACGGCGATGGCAATGTGCCGGTGCTGCTGCATTCGGTGCCGGCACCGCCGGCTTGACCTGGCGCTGCCTGACCCCGTGCCTCAGCGGCTCAGGGCTACCCGTTGGCAGCGGCAGCGTCCGCTGCCACCATTTGCGCCACCGCCTGGCAGCGCGCCTCGTGCACCATCGCGCCAATCTCGGCACCTTTTCGGCCGGTGCGGGCGGCGCGTTCTGCCACCTCCTTGGTGCTGACGGCCTGCGCGGCGGCCAGCAGGCGCAGCAGCTGCGCGCGTTGCGGGTAAGGTTTGTCTTCCAGCCCCAGCCGCCCCTGCGCATCACACTGGCAGGCCAGCAGCGCTTGCGCAAAGCGTTCGGGTTTGCGGAACACGTCGCAGCGCTCCAGCAGGCGCACCACGGCCGCGGCTGCAATGCCCGGGCTGCGGTGGATATTGCCGTGCTCGGCGGCGACCATCAGCGCCAGCTCGGCGCAGTCGCTGGGCACGCGCAGGCGTTGCTGCAGCTGGCGGGCCAGATCGACGCTGCGCTCCTCATGGCCGATATGGCGGGGCAGCACATCGGCCGGCGTCGTGCCCTTGCCCAGGTCATGCGCCAGGCAGGCCCAGCGCACGGGCAGTGGTGCCTCCAGCTGGGCGGCGCGGTCCAGCACCATCATCACGTGGATGCCGGTATCTACTTCGGGGTGGTAGTCGGCGCGCTGGGGCACGCCCCACAGGCGGTCCAGCTCGGGCAGCAGGCGGGCGAGGGCGCCGCAATCGCGCAGCACCTCGAACATGCGTGAGGGCCGAGCCTCCATCAGGCCGCGTGCCAGTTCCTGCCAGACGCGCTCTGGAACCAGCGCATCGACCTCGCCGTCGGCGACCATCTGGCGCATCAGCGCCAGGGTTTCCGGGGCGACGGAGAAGTCATGGAAGCGTGCCGCAAAGCGCGCCAGCCGCAAGATGCGCACGGGGTCTTCGCGGAAGGCATCGGTCACATGGCGCAGCACCCGGGCCTGCAGATCGGCCTGGCCGCCATAGGGGTCGGTGACGGGCTCGCTGCCATTCCAGTCGACGGGGGCGGCCATCGCATTGATGGTCAGGTCGCGCCGGGCCAGGTCCTGCTCCAAGGTCACATCGGGCGAGGTGGCGATGCTGAAGCCCCGGTAGCCCCGGCCGGACTTGCGCTCGGTGCGGGCCAGCGCATATTCCTCATGCGTGCGCGGATGCAGAAAGACCGGGAAATCCTTGCCGACCGGCACAAAGCCCTGGGCCAGCATGGCCTCGGGTGTGGAGCCGACGACCACCCAGTCGTGGTCATTCACCGGCAGTCCCAAGAGGCGGTCCCGCACTGCGCCGCCGACCATATAAGTTTTCATCGTACGAGTTTACTTGCGTACTGGTTGCACGTAGACGCCGCTGTCGTGCAGCTCGCCCTCGGCCGACTCGATGCGGGCCACCGCCTGCGGGCCGGCGCGGCTGACCAGCACTTCCAGCAGCGATTCGGACAGCGCCTGGGCAGCAGTGACGGAGGGGAAGAAGGAGGGGCTGTTGACTGCAAACAGCAGGGTCTCATCGGCCGCCAGCGACAGCGGCGAGGCCAGGCTGTCGGTCAAGGCCAGCACCTTGCAGCCCCGCGCACGGGCCAGTTCCACCGCATGCACGGTCTCTTGCGAGTAGGGCGCAAAGCTGATGGCGACCAGCACATCGCCCTGGTCGATGGCGCGCAGCTGCATCTCGCGCACGCCGCCCATGCCTTCGAGCAGATGCACCGAGCGGCGAAACAGGCGGTAGACATAGACCAGCGAAAAGGCCACCGGAAAGCAGGCGCGCATGCCCATCACATGCACCTGGTCGGCCTTCTCCAGCAGTTTGGCGGCAGTCACCAGGCGCGCTGCACTGTGCTGCTCGGTCAGGTCGAGGTTGCTGCGCTGCATCGCAAACATCTCGGCGGTGAGCTGCTTGTCGCGCGCGCGGCCCATCAGGCTGCGGGCCCGTTCGCCATACTGGTTGCCCGCCTCACTGGCCAGTCCCATGTCGGCGGTCAACGCCTGCTTGAAGGGGTTCCAGCCTTCAAAGCCGCAGGTCTGGGCAAAGCGCACCAGGGTGGTGGGCGGCACCTGGGCATGCTGGCCCACGGTGCGCATCGATTGCGTCACCACATCGTTGGGGTGGTCGAGCACATAGCGCGCCACTTGCTGCAGCGAAGGGCTCAGGGAGGCAAAGCGGTCTCGCAGTTGGTCGATTACGCCCATGGCGGCGGGTCTTTCTTCAGATTTAGGGAAATCACGGGTAGCTATTGTGCGATATGGAACATATGATCCAAAAAAAATAAATAAGGAGCAAAAGTTCTAAAACGCCGCAAGGCATTGGCCGGTACCACGCGGGTGCCAGGAGGATCATGGATATGCAAGGAAAAATGGGTGTGAAGCGCGCGGTGGCGCTGGCTGCGCTGGTGTTGGCTTCCATGGGCGCAATGGCGCAAAGCAGCAGCACGCTGGACAAGATCAAGAGCTCGGGCGCCATCACGCTGGGCTACCGCGAGGCCTCGTTCGGCTTCTCCTACTTGGACGCCAACCTCAAGCCCATCGGCTACAGCATGGACATCTGCGCGCACATTCTGGATGCGGTCAAAACCAAGCTCCAGCTGCCGGCGCTGAAGGTGAACTACCAGGCCGTCACCTCGGCCAACCGCATCCCGCTGGTGCAAAACGGCACGGTGGATCTGGAGTGCGGCTCAACCACCAACCTGGTGGAGCGCCAAAAGCAGGTGGCCTTCTCGCCGGACATCTTCCGCTACAACGTGCGCATGCTGGTCAAGAAGAGCTCGGGCATCAAGAGCATTGCCGATCTGCAGGGCAAGTCGGTCGCCACCACCACCGGCACCACCTCGTTCCGCCTGCTGCGCCAGGCCGACCGGGCCAGCAGGCTCGACATCACCAATGTGCCGGGCAAGGACCATACCGAGTCCTTCCTGCTGGTGCAGGGCGACAAGGCCGCCGCCTTTGTGCTGGACGACATCCTGCTGGCCGGCCAGATCGCCAATGCGCGTGATCCGCAGAACTACGAGATCGTGGGCGAGAGCCTGCGCACCGAGAACCAGGCGCTGATGCTGCGCAATGATGACCCGGCCTTCAAGCAGCTGGTGGACGACACGGTCTCGGGCCTGATGCAATCGGGCGAGATGGAGAAGCTCTACAACCGCTGGTTCATGTCGCCGATTGCGCCCAAGGGCATCAATATCAACTACCCGCTGAACGCCGAAACGCGTGATGCCTTTGCCAACCCCTCGTCCAAGGGGATCTGAGCCGCTATTGCAGTCTGGCTGCTGACCACTGGCAGCCATGGAGCAAGAGACAAGGACCAGGGGCCAGCCCCCTGGTCTTTTTGCGTTATTGCGGCACCAGGCCAGCGGCCTTCACCAGCTGTGCATGCAGGCTGATCTCCTGCGCAATGGTTTGCTGGAACTGCTCCGGTGTCGTGGGCGCCACTTCCATGCCCACGTCCTGCAACTGCTGCTTGATGTCGTCACGCAGCAAGATGGCCTGCACCTGGCGGTTGAGCGCATCGACAATGGGGCGCGGCGTGCGCGCCGGGGCCAGCAGGCCGATCCAGGTCTGCATCACCATGTCGGGAATGCCGGCCTCCGCCATCGTCGGCACCTCGGCAATCAAGGGCGAGCGCTTGTCGCTCATCAGCGCCAGGGCCGTGAGCTTGCCGGACTTGAGGTGGGGCAGGGCCTCGGGCAGCGGCGCAAACAGCAGGTCCACATTGCCGCCCAGCATGTCGTTGATGGCGAGGGCGCCGCCTTTGTAGGGCACATGCGTCATCTGCAGCTGGGCCCGGGTCTCGAACATCAGCGCCGCCAGATGCTGGGGGCTGCCTTCGCCCGAGCTGGCATAGGTCAGGATGGTGGGCTGGGCCTTGGCTGCGGCCAGCACGGCAGCGGCGTTGGGGAATTTCTTGCGGTCCTTGACCACCAGCACCATGTCCTGGTTGGCCAGCTTGGTGATGGGCGCAAAGTCGGCCTGCGGGTCGTAGGGCAGGTCCTTGAAGATGCTTTTGTTGGTGGTCAGAAAGGACGCCGGCGAGGCCATCAGGGTGTAGCCATCGGGGCTGGCCTTGGCAACGGCCGGCAGGCCGATGCGGCCTGAGGCGCCCGCGCGGTTGTCGACGATGAAAGGCTGGCCGGTTCCTGCCTGCAGCTGCTGGCCCACCAGGCGCGCGATCATGTCCACACCGCCGCCTGCGGGCAGGGCGACCACCACCTTGACGGGGTGGTTCGGATAGCTGGCAGTCTGCGCCTGCGCGCTGAAGGCCAGCAGACCCAGCGATGCGGCCAGGCTGACAAGGTAGAGACGACGATGCATGGTGAACACTCCTGAAAAGTCAATGCGTGCAGACCGGGGCGGGATCGGCTTCCTGCAGGTAACGCGCGAGCCGCAGGCGGCTGATGGCGGCTATCTCGTTCAGCGCCAGTTGCAGCTCCCGCTGCCGGGTGTGCCCCAGACGCTGCTCGAACACAAGCAAGGCCGATGCCAGGCTGTGCTGGCGGATGCAGAGAATGAAGGGAAAGCCAAAGCGCTCGCGGTAGGCGCGGTTCAGGCCATCCCAACGCTGGGCCTCGGCGGCCTGCAGCTGGCCCAGGCCCAGGCTGGCCTGCTCGTCGGTGGATGCGGCATTCATCGCCCCTGTTCGGGCCAGCTCGCCGCCCAGCTCCGGATGGCCCGCATAAAAGCGGATGCGCGCCGGTTCATCGAGCCCGGCCACCACAGCCAGCATGGCGCTGTGCAAGGCATCGGCGCTGGCAAAGGGGCGCTGCGCCACGGTCTGCGCCGCCACCCAGGGCGCATGCTCCCAGATGTCGGCCATCGCTGCGCAGAAGTCGTCGGGGCTGCAATGGTTGAGGTGGTCGAGGCGTTCAGCAGGTGTCATGCAGGCCATGCTAGGGCTGCAGAGCATTGCCGTCCATCACAGGTTTGGCAATGATGCATACGCAAAATTAGTACAATCGCCGCATTCCGGAGAGACCCCTATGCGCCATTCGCTTGTACCTACCGCGCTGCGCTATGCGGACCAGGTGGCCCGCTCGGGCTCGATCCAGAAAGCCGCACGCGAGTTGCATGTGGCCGCATCGGCCATCAACCGCCAGATTCTGGCGCTGGAAGAGGAATTGGGCGTGCCACTGTTCGAGCGCATGCCCAGAGGCATGCGGCTGACGGCCTCTGGCGATGCGCTCATCACGATGGCCCGCCGCTGGCGCCAAGATGAAACCCGCATGGTGGCCGAGGTGCGGCGCATCCAGGGCATCCACCAGGGCCATGTGTCGCTGGTGGCGATGGACAGCCATGCCACCGGCGTCTTGCCCACACTGATCGACAGCCTCAATGCCCAGCACCCCCTGGTCAGCCTGTCGGTGGAGCTGAGCACCCCTGACGATGCCGAGACCGCCTTGATGACCGGCAAGGCCGACCTGGCCGCCATCTTCAACCTGGCGCCGCGCCGTGAGCTGCTGGTGCTGTGGAAAGCGCAGCTGCCACTGGGCTGTGTCGTGGCGCCGGGCCATGCGCTGGCCGGGCGCAAGACCGTCAGTTTTCAGGAGGCCACCGCCTACCCGATCGCGCTGCAAAGCCGCGCCATCACCATCCGCCGCCTGCTGGAGGCGCAGTTCAGCTGGCTGTTCAAGGATGCGCGGGGCTTTGTCGAGAGCAATTCGCTGCAGCTGGTCAAACAGCTGGCGCTGGGCGGGCAGCGCCTGATATTCACTTCGGAGCTGGATGTGGCGCCTGAGTTGGCAGCCGGTGCACTGGTCTTCATCCCCATCCGGGACCAGGGCGCCGAGCCGCAGGATATCAGCGTGGCCGTTGACGCCACGCGGCCGCCCGGCCCGGTCGTCAAGCTGGTGGCCCAGCAGCTGATCGAGGCCTTGCAGGCCAGCCTGCAGCAGGCCCGCCAGCCGGGGCGCGGCCTGGCCTGACTGCGGCCGCCCACTTGTTCCAGGCGCTTTGCCTCCGCCGCACTTCCTCGCTATGCTGCTTAGTTGGCCCTATGGGCTGATTCGAAATAAGACAAAGAGGGAGGGATTTATGTGGACAACCATGGGCGTGGTGCTGGTGACCATTGGATTGACGTTTGTCGGTCTGTTTGTGCTGCTCAAGTTCGGCATTCGCTGGTATTTTTCGCGCATGCTCAAGCATGTGCAGGCGCTGGGCAGCGCGCAGCAAGGCGTGGTGGCACGCATAACGATGAAGTTGGAGAAGCTGCAGTTCAGCGACCCGCAGGTTCGGAAGGTGATGCAGGAGTTCAAGGCGCTGGGCTATGCATCGGCCGGGCGCTACACGGTGGATGAAATGCCCGGAGTCAAGATCTGGGCGGGAACGCATCCGCAGAACGGCAGTCTGGCCTTGGTGCTGGAGCTGGCAGACCGCTACTTCTCCGCAGATGTGGTCCGGTTTTATGAGAATGGCGCAGCGCTGGGCGCGGGCACCAACCCGGTGTTCCATGCCGAGCACTATCCCAGCCATGTGCAGTACCGCCAGTTTCCACGCGATACGGCCATGCAGGACCTGGTCCAGTGGCTGGACGCACGGCCCCTGCAATCAGCGGTGATCGCGGCCACGCCCAAGAATCTGCGCCAGCTCAATGCCCGCATGTACGCGGAGATGATGGACTATCAGCTATCCCAACCCCTGCCCAGCCTGGAGGCCTGGAAGCGCATGGCTTTGCAGGATGCCGCCGCGCTGGGCAGTGCCCTGCCGACCTTGACCGAGCCGCAATGGCAGGCCGCCTACGATGCGCAGCGCGAGAGCCAGCAAACCGCTACCGAGGAGGCCCTGCAAGACCATGTGCTGCGCAGTGGCCAGGTGTCTGCTGCGCAGTGGCAGGCCATGTCCCATGAGCTGGTCTATGTCCATGCGCTTTTAGGTTCTGAAGAGGTTGCAGAGCGCGCCCTGCGCCGCAGTGCCTTGACGACGGATGCCGCGCAGGTGGAAGCGCTGCTGCGCCAGAACCTGGCGCATGCCGAGCTGTTTGAGGCGATCCAGCGCTTGCTGCCGGAAGACGAGCGTTTTGTCTACCTGATCAGCATCAATGCGCCGCTGGATACGCGGGTGTACCGGCCGCAAGCACTCTGACCAACAGGCGGCCGATGCCTGTGCTCTGGCACCCCAGCAGCGCGGTGCCAGACACTGCGCAAAGGCCGACGATGCTCAGCGCTCCGCGCGGTAGGGCTCGTCCATCGCGACAAAATCCTGTTCAGCCAGCGCCGCATCGATCCAGGCCTTGACGCCGGGCAGCTGGTGCACGCGCTCGATATAGGCGGCGATCTCGCCGGGGATGGGCAGCTGGTAGGTTTTGAGGCGTGAGCACACCGGTGCGTAGTAGGCATCGGCAATGCTGAACTGGTCAAACAGCATGGGGCCGCCATGCTGGGCCAGCAGGTGGCTCCACATGCTGCACAGGCGCTCGACATTCTTGCGCACAGCGGCATTGTCGCGCCAGACGATCCGGCCGACCTCGGCCAGGTCAGCCTCGATGTTCATCGGGCAGGCGCTGCGCAGCGCGGTGAAGCCGCCATGCATTTCGGCGCAGATGCTGCGGGCGCTGGCACGGGCTGCCTTGTCCTGGGGCCAGAGCTGCTTGTCCGGAAATTGCTCGGCCGCATATTCGGCAATCGCCAGGCTGTCCCAGACGCTGATATCGCCATCGCGCAGCAGCGGCACCGTGCCGGTGGGGCTAAGGGCCGTCATCGTGCGCTTGAACTCCGACTGGCTGTCAAAGCCGTCGAAACGGACAAACTTCTCTTCGAATGGAATGCCCGCCTGGCGCAGCAACACCCAGGCGCGCATGGACCAGGAAGAATAATTTTTATTGCCGATATAAAGCTGCAGCATGATCTAGACCAATCAGTGGATGAGGCGTCATTTGCTTTATACCGTATGTGCGAGCCTACAGAAGGCTCGCACAGGGCTGTCGGAGCAGTGTCTACGACTTAGCCATCGGCCAGACCACACCGTTGTCATTGAGGATGGCGTCCAGCGGCAGGTCATGGGCTTCGGGCTCGAAGTCATCGACAAAGCCATTGGTAAAGCCCAGCCCCACGGTGAAGGGGCGCGGCTCCAGCGCGGCCAGGGTGCGGTCATAAAAACCGCCGCCATAGCCCAGGCGGTAGCCACCCGGGCCATAGCCCACGCAGGGCACAAACAGCAAGGTGGGCACGACCAGCTCGGTATTTTGCGGCTTGGGGATGTCGTAGGCGTCCATCTCCATCGGGCAGCCGGGGTACCAGGCATGGAAGCTCAAGGTCTTGTGCTGCTTGTTCACCACCGGCAGGGCGATGCGGCGCAGCTTGGGCTCGTCCATCAGCGCGCCGTCTTCCTTCCAGCGGTGCAGCGCGGGCAGCGGGTCGAACTCGCCCTTGATCGGCCAGTAGGCGCCGATCACGGCATCCTGGCGTTCCATCAGCCAAAAACGCAGTACTTGCTGGAGCTGTTCGGCGCGCTCCAGACGATCGGGCATATGCAGACGCTGTTCGATGAGCGCTTGGCGTACGGCTTTTTTATCCATTGCAAATATCCCTACAGAAACAGGCTGGGTCACCCATTCTGACAGCCAAAAGTGAGGTTCCCAGCAAATTGGCTACCGTGAAAACCAGATAGCTTTTTTACATATTGGGGCAGTTTCCGTAAGCGTATGTAAGAGGAGGCCGGGTGTTGCAGCCTTTGGGACGGCGGGCGCGTTGGCTGATGTGTATGATTTTAGGGATGACTTGGGCGCCGCTGGATAGCGCCGCTTTCTTGCAACTTGGAGCGGCTATGCCTCGGAATGTTTTTACCCCTTTGATGGCGGCCTTGCTGGCCTGTAGCGCGCTGCCGCTGGCTGCTCAGACGATTTTGCAGGGTGCAACGGCTGCACCTGCGTCGGTACAAACGCCTGTGCAACTGCAGTCGAGCCCCTCGATGAGCAGCGGCATGGTCAACGACGATGTGATCGTCGACATGCAGCAGGCCTTTCGCAAGCGCGAAAAAAGCAAGCTGACCCAGCTCTTGCCTGGCGCGCGTGGCCATGTGCTGGAGCCCTGGGCTGCGTACTGGGAGCTGCGCGCTCGCCTGAACGAGGCCACGCAAGACGAAGTGCAGGCCTTTTTGACCCGCTGGGCCGGCACCTACCAGGAAGACCGCTTGCGCAACGACTGGCTGCGCCTGCTGGGCCAGCGCCGCGACTGGAGCAATTTCGATGCGATGTACCCGGCGTTCCGCATGGGCGATGACCGCGAGCTGCGCTGCTATGCGGCAGTGATCGATCTGGCCAAGGGCGGCGATCGCGAGTCGCTGGCCAACACGGTCAAGAGCAATTGGTATGCGCAGCGCGATTCGGAGGACGGCTGCAACCTGGCGGCGTCGGAGCTGTTTTCGGCCGGCGGCCTGCAGGCCGATGACATCTGGCGCAGGGCGCGCCAGACGATGGAGGCGGGCCGCCCCCGCGCCGCCCGCGCTGCGGTGGAAGTGGTGGCCCCCATGCAACTGCCCGCGTTTGCCACGATGCTGCAATCGCCCAGCAAGTTCCTGACGGCCCAGGCCAAGACGTCTTCGAAGGAGCAGCAGGAGCTGGCCACGTTGGCGCTGATCAAGCTGGCAGCGGACAACCCTGATGGCGCGGCAACCTTGATGGAAGGCCGCTGGAACGAGATGCTGACGCAGCCGCGCCGTGACTGGGTCTGGGGGGTGATCGGCAAGACCCAGGCGACGCGCCTGTCGCCCGATGCGATGGCCAGCTTCGCGAAGGTCGGCAAGGATGCCCACCTGAGCGACGACCTGCTGGCCTGGAAGACCCGCGCTGCGCTGCGTGCCGGCCAATGGCAGCAGGTGCGCAAGAGCATCGAGGCGATGAGCGCCGAGGAGCGCGAAGACCCGACCTGGATCTACTGGCAGGCCAAGGCCTTGCAGGCGGGCCGCATCAGCGAGGCGCAGACCCAGCAATCGCGCCAACTGCTGCAGAAGATTGCCGGGACGCAAGGCTTTTATGAGCAGCTGGCGCAGGAGGAGCTGGGCCAGCCCATCGTCATCCCGGCGCAGCCGGTGCCTATCGATGCGCAGGCGCGTGAGTCGGTGCGCAGCAATGCGGGCCTGGCACGTGCGCTGTATGCGATCCAGCTGGGGCTGCGCAGCGAAGGCGTGCGTGAGTGGAACTACATGACCAACCTGCACCAGCGCGGCGGCATGGACGATGCGCAACTGCTGGCCGCTGCCGAGCTGGCCTGCCAGCGCCAGATCTGGGACCGCTGCATCAACACCAGTGAGCGCACCAAGACGGTGGTCGATGTCGGCCAGCGCTACCCGATGCCGTTCAAGGAGGCCGTGGTCAACCGCTCGCGCGAGATCGGGCTGGATCCCGCCTATGTCTACGGCCTGATCCGCCAGGAAAGCCGTTTCATCATGGATGCGCGCTCGGGCGTCGGCGCCTCGGGCCTGATGCAGATCATGCCGGCGACCGCCCGCTGGACCGCCCGCAAGATCGGCATGACCGATTTCACGCCGGCCAGCATCAATGACCGCGACACCAATATCACCTTGGGCACCGCCTACCTGAAGCTGGCGCTGGACGATTTCGACGGCTCGATGGCGCTGGCTGCCGCTGGCTACAACGCCGGCCCCGGCCGGCCGCGCAACTGGCGCAATGGCCCGGTGCTGGACGGCGCCATCTGGGCCGAGAACGTGCCCTTTGCCGAGACGCGCGACTATGTGAAAAAGGTGCTCTCCAACACGACCAGCTACGCGGCCATTCTGACCGGCCAGCCCCAGTCGCTGCGTGCGCGCCTGGGCTCGGTGGGCCCCAAGCCCGAGGGCGAGCCGGACCTGTCCAAAGAGCTGCCCTGATAGCGAAGAGGCTTACTGGTTGACCAGCAGCGCGCCCTCACGCCGCGCGGCGCCTGAGCGCTCCAGGTCGGCCACCAGCGATGCATGCCACTGCGCCAGCTCCTGGTCGGCAAAGTAGCGCTGGTGCAGCAGGCCGTAGTAGGGCGTGGCGGCCAGCCAGGCCTGTACCTGCGCCAGCGGCAGCTGTTGCCATTCCAGCAGCTTGTACTTGAGCAGCACCTTGGCGGCATAGAACGCATGGCGCTCGGGGCTTTGCACAAAGCGCTCCAGCCGCTGGCGCGCGGTTTGCAATGCGGTGGTCACATCGCTGAACGCACTGCCATGGCCGGGCAGCACCAGGCGGGGCTGCAGGCGCTCGATCACATCCAAGGTGGCTGCCACCTCGTCAAAGGCCGCTGTGCCTTCTATCTCCGGAAAGACCACGCCAAAGCCGTTTTCCCAGAGCGCATCGGCCGAGATCAGGGTGCGCGACGCGGGCTCGAACAGAATCACCGAATGCGGGTCATGGCCGGGCGCGGCATGGCATTGCCAGCGCTGCTCGCCCAGCGGGGTGTCGGTGCCGGGCTGCAGCACCTCGTCCATCTGAAAACGCGGGCAGTCCTGGCCGGTGGGGCGGTAGCTCAGCTGGTGCTCATCCCAATCGATGACCGCCTGCGCATGGCCGGGTGCAATGCTGGTGCGGGCCTGGGGCCAGCGCTGCTGCAAAGCGGCATTGCCGCCGCAGTGGTCGCTGTGCAAATGGGTGTTGACGATGCGCTGCAGCGGCGCGCCTTGCAGGCTGGCCTCGACAAGATGCACGGTCTGTTCGGCATGGATGCAGTAGCCGGTATCGACCACCGCCGTGACGCCACGCACAAACACGGCATTGTTTGCGGACAGCCAGCCGCGCTCGATGAACTGGAGATCGGCAGGCAGCGACAGGGCAGAGGCGGACATGGTGGTGCAGGCGGCGGCGGGGGCAAGACCCCCAGCCTAGCAGACAAGCACCGGCGGCGCATGCCTGCCTGGCGCCCAGGTGTCAGCGCGGCGGCTGCGCAGCGCTGTTGCCCAGCATAAAGGCCTGGCTGGCCTGCTCGGGCGCGGCCAGCGTATCGGATTCGTCCTTGAGCTGCACGCCCGAGAGCTGGCGCTGGCGCGCCTGCTGCATCAGGTAGTGCAGCTTGTGCACCGCCTGCGCATAGCTCAGCCCCTGCTCGCGCACATTGGAGATGCAGTTGCGCGACTCATCGGTCATGCCGGGGCGGGGCTGCCAGGTCATGTACAGGCCCATGCTGTCGGGGGAGCTCAGGCCCGGACGCTCGCCGATCAGCACCACCACCAGCGAGGCGCCCAGGGCTGCGCCAATCTCGTCGCCCAGCGCCACCCGGGCATTGCGCACCAGGCTGATCGGGCCGACGCGCCATTGCTCGGCCAGCGATGGCAGCATCTGGCGCAAAAAGGGCAGGGCATTGCGCTCGATCGCCAGCGATGATAGGCCATCGGCGACGACAAACACCACATCGGCCTGGGCGGGCGGCTGGCCTTGCAGCAAGGTGCGCGATTCGCTGTCCAGGCGCCGGCCCAGGTCGGGCCGCTGCAGGTAGGTGGGGCGGTCTTGCGCGGCACTGTGCAGGCGCAGCACTGGCTGGCCGGAGGGGGCGATCGCCTGCAGCTCGTTGGCGAGCAGGTCCATATCGACCTCGGTGTGCACGGCCATGCGCGCCTGGGCATGGGCCAGCGCAAAGTCCAGATGCGCGCGTGTGGGCAGGCTGGTGCCGGCGCGGCCCAGCGCAATGCGGGCGCTGGTGAACTGGCGCAGCCGCTCCCAGGGGTTGGGGGTGACGGCCGCGCTGGCGGGCTCGGCGGTGGGCAGGGATGCGGGAGCAGAAGGGGCAGAAGGGCGTGGGGGCATGGCGAATGTCAATGGAGCTGGGCCAGCGCTTGCGAGAAGGGGGCGGGCAGGTCCTGGGCCAGGCGCAGTCCCGGGCCGCCGGCCTGGGTGATGCCCATGCTCTGCAGCCAGGCCTCGAACTCCGGCGTGGGCCGCAGGCCCAGGGTCTTGCGCAGGTAGAGCGCATCGTGGAAGGACGTGGTCTGGTAGTTCAGCATGATGTCGTCCGAGCCGGGAATGCCCATGATGAAGTTGATGCCGGCCACACCAAACAAGGTCAGCAGCATATCCATGTCGTTCTGGTCGGCCTGGGCATGGTTGGTGTAGCAAATGTCACAGCCCATCGGCAGGCCCAGCAGCTTGCCGCAGAAATGGTCTTCCAGCCCGGCGCGGATGATCTGCTTGCCGTCGTAAAGGTACTCGGGCCCGATGAAGCCGACCACCGTGTTGACCAGCAGCGGCTGGAACTTGCGCGCCACCGCATAGGCGCGCGCCTCGCAGGTCTGCTGGTCCAGCCCGTGGTTGGCGCCGGCCGACAGCGCGCTGCCCTGGCCGGTTTCAAAGTACATGGCGTTGTTGCCGACCGTGCCGCGCGCCAGGCTCTGGGCCGCGTCATAGCCCTCCTGCAGCAGGGCCAGGTCCAGGCCGAAGCTGCGGTTGGCGGCCTGGGTGCCAGCGATGGACTGGAACACCAGGTCCACTGGCACGCCCCGCTCGATGGCCTCGATGCTGGTGGTCACATGGGTCAGCACGCAGGACTGGGTGGGGATCTGGTATTGCTGGATCACCTCGTCGAGCATGTAGAGCAAGGTGCTGACGGCGGCAATGCTGTCGCTGGCTGGGTTGATGCCGATGACGGCATCGCCATTGCCATACATCAGGCCGTCGAGCAGGCTGGCGGCAATGCCTGAGGGGTCATCGGTGGGGTGGTTGGGCTGCAGGCGGGTGGACATGCGGCCGGCCAGGCCGATGGTGTTGCGAAAGCGGGTGACGACGCGGCATTTCTGCGCGATCAGGACCAGGTCCTGGTTGCGGCAGAGCTTGGAGGTGGCGGCCACCATCTCCGGAGTCAGGCCGGGTGCTAGCGCGCTCAAGCTGGCCTCGTTGGCGGCATCAGACAGCAGCCAGTCGCGAAAGCCGCCCACCGTCAGGTGCGCCACCGGCGCAAAGGCGGCGCGGTCATGGCTGTCGATGATGAGGCGGGTGACTTCGTCGCTCTCATAGGGCACAAGTGCCTCTTGCAGGAAGTGGGCCAGCGGCAGATCGGCCAGCGCCATCTGCGCGGCAACGCGCTCGGTGTCATGGCGGGCCGCGACCCCCGCCAGGTTGTCGCCCGAGCGGGCCGGCGTGGCCTTGGCCATCAGCTCGCGCAGCGATGCAAACACATGGCGCTCGGCGCCAACGGTATGGGAATGGGGCATGGTTGCAGCGCTTCCTCAGGGGGTTGTCTCGCCGGGAGCGTCGGCCACCAGGTGGTGGCGGCTGTACAGCGCAAAGTAGGCGACGAAGACAGCGTATACGATGAGGGCGCCGATGAGAACCCGGGGATCGACCAGAAAACCGGCCACCACGGCGATGCAGGCCAGCACCAGTGCGATGCCCGAGGTGAATACGCCGCCCGGCGTGCGGTAGGCGCGGGGCAGATGCGGCTCCTTGATGCGCAGCCAGATGTGTGAGGCCATCATCATCACGTAGGAGATCGTGGCGCCAAACACCGCGACGAGGATCAGCAGATCGCCCTGGCCGGTGAGCGACAGCGCAAAGCCGATGGCGCCGGGCACCAGCAGCGCCAGGTAGGGGGTCTTGCGCTGCGTGGTCAGGGACAAACCCCGGGGCAGGTAGCCGGCGCGGGACATCGCAAACACCAAGCGCGAGTAGCCGTAGATGATCGAGAAGAAGCTGGCGATCAGCCCTGCCAGGCCGACAAAGTTGACGAAGCGGCTGATCCAGGTGGGGCCACCCAGCACCTTGCTCGATTCCAGTGCCTCGACCAGCGGGTTGCCCGAGTTCATCAAGGCCGCTGCACCGGCACCACCCGGTGCCAGCACCAGGATCAGGCCGCAGAACAGCACCAGCACGGCGATGGCGCCGATCAGGCCCCTGGGCAGATCGCGGCGCGGGTCCTGCGCTTCTTCGGCGGCCAGCGGCACGCCTTCCACCGCCAGAAAGAACCAGATGCCATAAGGAATGCAGGCCCAGATGCCCAGGTAGCCAAACGGCAGGAACTCGCTGGCGCCCCAGGCGTCGGTGGGGGCGATATCGAACAGGTTGCTGACCTGGAAATGCGGCACCATCGCGACGATGAAGACCACCAGTGCCACGACGGCCAGTGCGGTGACGGCAAAGATCAGGCGCAGGGCCTCGCCGGCGCCATAAATGTGGATGCCCAGAAAGACGGCATAGAAGCCCAGGTAGACCATCCAGCCATCGATGCCGAACAGCGACTGGCAGTAGGCGCCGATAAAGGTGGCGATGGCCGCCGGTGCAATCGCGTACTCCATCAGGATTGCTACGCCGCAGAGAAAGCCACCCCAGGGCCCAAAGGCGCGCCGCGCAAAGCCATAGCCGCCGCCGGCCGTGGGGGCGATGGTGGCCAGCTCGGCCAGCGCAAAGCACATGCAGGTGTACATCGTGGCCATCAGCGCCGAGGCCACCAGCAGGCCGCCCCAGCCGCCGGTCTTGAGGCCGAAGTTCCAGCCGGCATAGTCGCCCGAGATGACATAGGCCACGCCCAGGCCCACCAGCAGCAGCCAGCCGGCGGCGCCACGCCGCAGCTGGCGCTGCTCGAAATAGTTGCTGGAGTGCGCGGCGCCGGCGCCTGCAGAAGTAGGGTTGTTGGCCATGGACTGCCTTGTTGTCGGTGGTGTCCCCGATGGTGGCAAGAATGCGGGCCGGGCTCTATCCGATTTCGGCAAATCTGGCTAAGGGGAAGGCTGGGTTGACCTTGGTCCGCTTTTTGCATGACCATGCCTGTATGCCTCGCCACGCCACAGCGCCTCCATGTCCTTGAGCGCCCCTTGTCCATCGCCCGCGCTGAGCAGCCTCCGGGCTGAGCGCTGCGCGACTGCAGGCGCCCCGGCCGCACAGGTGGCGCAGACCTGTGATGTCGACGAGCAGGCGGCCCTGCTGCAGGGCTGGAACCAGCGCTACGAGCAGCTGTCAGCGGGCAGCTTCGAGGGCCGGGTGACCAGCCTGCATCTGGGGCCCATCCAGGCCTGGCGTGAGTTCTCCAGCCAGGCACTGCACCAGACCGGGGCATTGCGTGCGGGGCAACTGGCCATCGGGCTGCCCAGCAGCATTCCGGGCAACACCATGTTCTGCAACCGCTCCTGCAGCGAAGGGCATGCGATTGTGTTTTCGGGCGATGGCCCGTTCGAGTTTGTCTCGCCCGGCGGCCTGGAGATCATCGACTTTGTCGTGGACCAGGGCAGCCTCGACCCCTATCTGACCGCCAGCGAGCGCGAGCAGCTGCAGGCCCAGCTGGCGCAGCCGCATCTGCGGCCGGTCTCGGCCCATGAGCGCTGGCGCCTGCCGATTCTGCTGTCCGACATGCAGCAGTGCCTGGCGCAGACGGCGCCCGAGGCGCTACCGCCCCAGCAGTTGGAAGAGATGGCCGGCGATGTGCTTGCCGCCATCGCCGCCGTGCTGCGTGATGGGGTGGGCAGCGAGGCCGATGAGCAGCTGTCTTACCAGCGGCGCGCGCATATCGTCAGCATGGCGCGGGAGCGGGTGGTGGCGACGGGCGCCGACGGCTCATTGACGGTGGAGGACCTGTGCCAGGCGCTGGCGGTGAGCCGCCGGGCCTTGCAGTACTCGTTCCAGGAGGTGCTGGGCATCTCGCCGCAAAGCTATCTGCGCGCCGTGCGCCTCAATGGGGCACGCCGCGCCATCAAGCAGGGCAGCAGCGTCTCCGACGCCGCACTGGCCTGGGGCTTTTGGCACTTTGGCCGCTTTGCACAGGAGTACAAGGCGCTGTTTGCCGAGCTGCCCTCCCACACTTGCAAGCGCTACCGCTGAGCGGCGCGCGCATTGTCTCAGTCGCGGGCGTCTGCTGCCAGCTCCGGCAAGCCGCGCAATGCGGCGTACACGGGGGTGAAGTCGCCTTCGGTCATGTCAAACAGCTGCTGGAAATCGTCGATGACGAAGTAGGTCTGCTGGTAAGTGTCGATCTTGTAGCGGGTGCGCATGGTGCGCTCCAGCGACAGCGGCAGGCGCTGGGGCAGCGGGCTGGTCACCGCGTGCTGCAGCTCGCCCGATGAGCTCAGGATGCCAGCGCCATAGGCGCGGATCTCCCCTTGCTCGCGGATCAGGCCGAACTCGATCGTGTACCAGTACAGGCGGCTCAGCATCTCGCAGGCGCCCAGGCGCTCGGCCTTGAGCCCGCCCTGGCCGTAGCGCTGCACATAGTCGGCAATCACCGGGTTGAACAGCAGGGGCACATGGCCAAACAGGTCGTGGAAGATATCGGGCTCGACCACATAGTCGAACTCTTCGGGCTTGCGGATCCAGTCGGTGACCGGGAATTTACGGTTGGCCAGCAGGCTGAAAAAAGGCACCTCGGGGATCAGCCCGGGCACGGCGACGATCTCCCAGCCTGTCGCCTGGCGCAGGCGCTGGTTGATGTCTTCAAAGCGGGGGATGCGGTCTTCAACGCCCAGCGAGGGCAGCGCATCGATGAAGGCCTGGCTCGCCAGTCCCGGCAGCAAGGCCTTTTGGCGCGCATACAGGCGCCGGTAGGTGTCGTGGTCGGCCTCGGTGTAGGCGGCGTAGTCTTGCGCGCAGGTGTAGTCGTCCTGCGCGCGGCTGTAGTCGCCTCGGGGTGGGCGGTCGGATTGTCCATAAACCACAGGTGCTTGTCCCATGCTGTGCTCCTTCATTTTTTATAGAGACCAGCCGGGCGCCCGCAGTTAAGAGGTTGCAGGCGCTCAGTTGGTCTTGATCTTGATCGTGTTGATCAGAAACTGAAACTTACGTGCTTCCTGCGATACAAAGTGCGACAGCTCCTTGAGGCGCATGTCTTCGGGGGCAATGCCCATCTTCAGGTACTCGGCCTTGAAGCGCGGATCGGTCAGCGCGCCCTGGAAGGCGTAGGCATACTTTTGCGCTTCCTGGTCGGGCAGGCTGGCAGGCGCAAACACGCCAAACCAGGTGGACACATCAAAGCCTGGCACCGACTCGTTCACCGGCGGCACCTGGGGCAGGGCGACATTGCGGTCCGAGGTGGTCACCGCCAAGGCCAGCAGCTCGCCGGACTTGATCAGCGGCAGGGCCGAGGCCAGGTTGTCAAACACCACATCGATTTCGCCGCTCAACAGCGCCTTTTGGGCCGGTGCTGCGCCGGCGTAGGGCACGCTGGGCATCTGCAGGTTGGCCAGCGACTTGAGCATCTCGCCCGAGATGTGGCCGATACTGCCGTTGCCGCCCGAGCCCATCTTCAGGCTGCCAGGGTGGCCCTTGATGTAGGTGACCATCTCCGAGGTGGTCTTGATGCCCAGCTGGTCCGCGCGGCTCTTTTTCATCACCAGCACGTTGGGCACGCGCGCCACCAGGATCAGCGGCTTGAAATCCTTTTGTGCGTCGTACTGCGGCGGCGTGCCCAGGTAGGGCAGCACCGCATGCGTGGCCACCGCGCCCATCAGCACCATGTTCTCTTGGGGCTTGGCCTGGGCCACCAGGGTGGCCCCGGTGGCACCGCCGGCGCCGGGCTTGTTGGCCACCGTGATGGCGCCCAGTTGCTTTTCGGCGCCCTGGGCCAGCAGGTGGGCCGAGGTGTCCAGCGGGCCGCCAGCTGGGTAGGGAACCACAAAGGTCAGGGGCTGGCTGGCGTTCTGCGCGCTGGCAGCCAACATGAAGCCAGATAGAGCGGCGGCGAGGATGACGGAGCGTTTCACAATTGTTTCCAGATTGATAAATCGCTCCGGAGTATAGAGAGGCCGCATGGCAAATTGAGGAATATCAACGCTGCGGCCGTTCAATTTTTCCTATAGCACTCCACGGCGCATCTGATCGAGCTCAATGCTCTCGAACAGCGCCTTGAAGTTGCCATTGCCAAAACCATCGTCGCCCTTGCGCTGGATGAACTCGAAGAAGATGGGGCCCAGCTGGTTTTCGCTGAAGATCTGCAGCAGCAGTTTCTGGCCGGTGCCATCGATCAGGATCTTGCGCTTTTTCAGCTCGGCCACGTCCTCGCCATGGTCGGGCAGGCGCTTGTCCACCAGCTCGTAGTAAGTGTCGATGGTGTCGAGCAGCTTGACGCCTCCGGCACGCAGCTGGTCCACCGTTTCGTAGAGGTTGTCCGAGCCCATCGCAATGTGCTGGATGCCTTCGCCGTTGTACATGTCCAGGTACTCCTGGATCTGGCCGGCCTTTTCCTTGCCCTCTTCGTTGATGGGGATGCGGATCTTGCCGCAGGGGCTGGTCATGGCCTTGCTCTTGACGCCGGTGACCTGGCCTTCGATGTCGAAGTACTTGATCTCGCGGAAGTTGAACAGGCGCTCGTAGAAGCCGGCCCATTCGTCCATGCGGCCACGGTGCACGTTGTGGGTCAGGTGGTCGATATAGGTCAGGCCATGGCCGTGCGGGTTCAGCGCTTCCTCGGCGCTGACGCCGGGCAGCGGCTCGAAGTCCACATCGAAAAAGCCGATGTTGCCGATGTCACCGGCTTGGGCGCCGTTCTTGCCGCGCCAGCGGTCCACCAGGTAGATCAGGCTGTCGCCAATGCCCTTGATCGCGGGGATGTTCAGCTCGCCCGGGCCGGCCTGGCCGGCATAGCCCCAGGCGCCCAGGCCCAGTGCGCGTTCGTAGGCGGCCTTGGCATCCTGCACGCGGAAGGCGATGGCGCAGACGCTGGGGCCATGCAGGCGGGCAAAGCGCTGGGCAAAGCTGTCGGGCTCGGCGTTGATGATGAAGTTGATCTCGCCCTGGCGGTACAGGGTCACGTTCTTGTGGCGGTGGCGCGCGACGGGCTTGAAGCCCATCGATGTAAAGACCTTGCCCATCGCGACCGGATCGGGTGCGGCGTATTCGATGAACTCGAAGCCGTCGGTGCCCATGGGGTTGTCCCAGGTCGTGAACTCTGTTGTCTGGTGGGGGATGGCGGCTGTCATCGCAGGTCTCCTGTGGATCGTCGTCTCTGGTGTCGCCAGCATTGGCTGGGTGCTTTGGTTCCACTGTACCGGCCTTGACGCGCAGCATTTTGGCGATTTATCCCAGTCGCGCGGCATGTAAAGCTTGATTAATGTGTTCTTGCTAAAAATCAAGCATTAAAATTGCGCGATCCTGTTGTGTCGCGCTGCTGCGGTGCAGCAATGCCATCCGGACCTCTGCCATGACCACCTCTGCCTACCCCCTGGACAAGCTTGACCGTGCCATCCTGCAGCGCCTGCAGCACAACGGCCGCGAGACCTATGACGTCGTGGGCGAGCAGGTGGGCCTGTCGTCCAGCGCCGTGCTGCGCCGGGTCAAGCGCCTCGAAGAGGTTGGGGTCATCGAGCGCTATGTGGCGCTGGTCAAGCCCGAGGCCGTGGGCCTGTCGATGACGGCCTACCTCAATGTGCGGCTGGAGAAGTTCACCGAGGTGAGCAAGCGCAACCCGCTTGATCTCTTCCGCGCCAGCGTGCAAAGCTGGCCCGAGGTGGTGGAGTGCGTAGCTTTGACCGGCGACATGGATTATCTGCTGCGCGTGGTCGTCGCCGACATGGCGCACTACAGCCGCTTTGTGATGGACACCTTGCTGCGCCACCCTGCCGTGCAGGATTGCAAGACCAGCTTTGTGCTGGACCGTGTCAAGCTCACCACAGCATTGCCGGTGTTACCCGGGCTCTAAGACCGGCTCCTTTTTGCGCCAGCGCAAACCGCGCTGCAATCGCGTGGCCCTTCACCGGCCCCTGAAACCGCTTGCCCAAGTGCCCACTCCCGGCGCAAAGCCGCATGGCTGGGGGCGCTGAATACCCTTTGTAAGCCGGGGGTAAGCCATAGGCACGAAATATGCTGCATCGCAGCATGATTGATAATACGCGGGTTAACCCGTATATTTACCCCATGATCACGACGAAAGAATGGTTCCCTTCATCCGTTGCGAACGGCATGATGGCGTTTTTCCCCTTCTTTGGCCGGTGGGGCGAGAGCCCGCAGCAGCCCGACGGCAAGAAGCCACGACCTTCCGCCTCTATGGTTCCTATCCGCGCCCTCAGTGAGCGTCACCGCCCGCGCATCCTCGCCCATCTGCTGGGCCTCGACGCGCAGGACCGCTATCTGCGCTTTGGCTACCAGGCCAGCGATGCGCAGATCGAGCGCTATGTGGACGGGCTCAACTTCGAGCGTGACGAGATCTTTGGCATCTACAACCGCAGCCTCAAGCTGATTGCGATGGCCCATGTGGCCTATGCGCCGCCGTCGTCGAACATGGCCAGCTGCGCCGAGTTCGGCGTCTCCGTGCTCAAGTCCGGCCGTGGCAAGGGCCTGGGCAGCCGCTTGTTCGAGCGCGCCGCGATGGACGCCCGCACCAAAGGCGTGCAGATGCTGTTCATCCATGCACTGTCGGAGAACACCGCGATGCTGAAGATCGCCCGCAAGGCCGGCGCCACGGTGGAGCGCGATGGCTCGGAATCCGAGGCTTATCTGAAGCTGCCGCCCGCAGGCTTTGACACGCGCATGGCCGATCTGGTCGAGGACCAGATGGGCGAGATGGACTACCAGTTCAAAAAGCAGGCGCGCCAGTTCTGGCATTTCCTGTCGACGGTGCAGGAAGTGCGCCGCGATGTACAGGACGGCCGGCACAAGTCGGGCCAGTAAACAGCCGGTTTGTCTCTGGAATTGCTGAAGGATTGGGCAGCGATTTCGGAGGAAATCCGCAATCCGTTATGCTGATCGCTTGTTTCACTACCGCACGTCCTGCATTCCAAGACAGTGTCCGACCCCCATCCCTCGCGCTTCCCTGACAAGGAAGACAAACGCACCTTTTTTCAGAAGGTCGCCGAACTGATTCACCCGGCCCCGGACTCTCCGGACGAGTTGATCGAAACCCTGGCCGAAGCCGAAAGCAACGATGTCATCAACGCCGACTCCCGCGTGATGCTGGAGCGGGTCATCCGCATGGAAGACATGACCGCAGGCGATGTGATGGTGGCGGCACCACGCATGGACCTGGTCGACATCGAGGCCGATTACGAATCGGTGCTGCACACCGTCATCAACACCGCGCATTCGCGATTCCCGGTGTTCCAGGGCGAGCAGGAAAACATCATTGGCATCCTGATGGCCAAGGACCTGCTCAAGCTGCAACGTTCCCCCCAACTCAATCTGCGTGCGCTGCTGCGCCCGGCGGTGTTTGTGCCCGAGAGCAAAGGCCTCAACGACCTGCTGCGCGAGTTCCGGGGCAACCGCAACCACCTGGCCATCGTCATCGATGAGTTCGGCCGTGTGGCCGGCCTGGTCACGATTGAAGACGTGCTCGAGCAGATCGTCGGCGAGATCGAGGACGAGTTCGATCTGCCAGAAGACGAGGGCGATATCTTTGCGCTGGCCGATGACACCTTCCGCATCTCGGGCGATACGCCGGTAGAGCGGGTGGCCGACGAGTTCAACGTGGTGCTCGAGAGCAGCGACCCCGATGAATCGTTTGAGACCATCGGCGGCCTGATTGCCCATGAGCTGGGCCATGTGCCCAAGCGCGGCGCCCACATCATGCTGGGCGGCCTGCACTTTGAGGTGCTGCTGACCAAGGGCGGCGCCGTGCGCTGGTTCCGCGTGCAGCGGGCCGCACCGGTATCGGACCCGGCCGCAGACGCTTGAGTCCGCGCCGCATAGGCACCCATACCGCCTGCAGCAGGGCTGCAAACCATGGCAGCTAATCCCGGTTCGCTGCCATTTTTCATGGACGCTCGCTGGGCCTGCCCGGTGTTTGGCCTTAGGGACTGGGCTGTAGCACAGCCTCCCTAAAATGCTGCACCATGCCCACGATTGCAAAAGCCCCCACCTCGGCGCCTGCCGCTGACCCTGCCGCCAAGGCCCCCCAGCCGGTTTGGCCCGCCCTGGCCGCCCCGCATGCGGCGCCCCAGGACCACTGGATTGAACAGCTGGGCCGCCGGCGCAATGATGACTTTGCCTGGCTGAAGTACATCCCCGAGGCAGGCACACGCAGCATGGACAACCTGCCCGAGCCCCTGGGCAGCCTGCTGCAGGCCGAGCGCGAATATGCGCAGCAGATGCTGGCGCCGCTGGCCGCATTGGCGCAGCGCTTTTACGATGCGATGGCAGCCCATGTCTGCAGCACCGCTCTGGCGCCGCCCGCGGCGCTGCAAGGCTGGGCTTACAGCAGCCGGCCCGGGGCGGGCGGCCAGCGGGTGTTTGTGCGCAGCCATTCGGATGGCCGGGTGCAGACCCTGGTCGACGAGGCCGTGCAATCGCAGGGCCATGTGTACTACCGCGCGACCGACCACCAGGCCAGCCCGGACGACCGCTACTACGCCTGGGCCGAAGACCTGATCGGCAATGACCGCCACCGCATCTGCGTGCTTGACACCCACACGGGCCAGACCCAGGTGCTGGTGGAGGGCGACGCCTTTGGCTATGGCGGCCTGACTTTTTCGCCATCGTCGCAGGACCTGTTCTGGATCTGGCGCGACGCGCACAGCCGGCCATCGCGCCTGTACCGCAGCGCGCTGCAGGGCGGGCAGCCGGTGCTGGTGCATGAGGAGGCCGACCCGGCGCTCTTCATGCGCGTGGTGCGCACGGCGGCCAATGGCTTTGTGGTGCTGAGCCTGTTTGGGCCGGACACCAGCGAGGTGCGGCTGATTGCTGCCGGCCAGGAGCATGCCGCGCCCCGCGTGCTGCGCCCGCGCGAGCGCGGCATCCGCTACGAGGTCAATGAATGGAATGGCAGCCTGGTGGCACTGACCAATGCCGGCGGCGCCACGGACCGTCAGATCCTGCGGCTCGACCCCGCGCATCTGCAGCCCCAGCAAACCCTGGCCACCCACCGCCATGGCGTGCCCATCATCAAGATGCAGCCCTTTGCCAGCACCCTGGTGCGGCTGGAGCGGGTCGATGGCCTGCACCAGCTGGTGCTGCTGCAGCGCGACGGGACAGAAACCACAATCCGCTTTGACGATCCCGCCTACACCCTGGACCTGCTGCCCGGCCAGCACTGGGATGCCAGCCATGTGCGCATCAAGCACCAGACGCCGGCCCAGCCGCCGCGCTGGCTGGACATCCGCCTGGCCGACGGCCAGATGACCGAGATGGGCCGTGAGACCTGGAGCGGGCTGGACCCGGCCAACTACCGCATCGAGCGCCTGCAGGCCCGTGCCGACGACGGCCAGTGGGTGCCGCTGACGGTGCTCTCGCGCAAGGACATCGATGCCAGCCAGCCCCAGCCGCTGCTGCTGACCGGCTATGGCGCCTATGGCATTGCACATGAGGCCTCGTTCTCGCTGCCAGCGCTGGCCTGGGTCGATGCCGGCTACCGCTATGCGATTGCCCATGTGCGGGGCGGCTCCGAGAAGGGCCATGACTGGTACCAGGGTGGCTGCCGCGAGCACAAGCGCAACTCGTTGACCGACTTCATCGCCTGCGCCCAGCATTTGCAGCAACTGGGTTACAGCACGCCGCAGCAGACGGTGGCGCAGGGCATATCGGCCGGCGGCCTGCTGGTCTGCGGCGCGATGAACATGCGGCCCGAGCAATGGGCAGGCGTGATTGCACAGGTGCCATTTGTCGACATGCTCAACACCATGAGCGATGCCGACCACCCGCTGGTGCCACTGCTGCGCCCGGACTGGGGCGATCCGCTGTCCGATCCTGCCGCTTACGACTATATCGCCGCGTTGTCGCCCTACGAGAACGTGCGCGAGGCGGCCTACCCGCCGCTGCTGTGCACGGCGGGCTTGAAGGATGACCGCGTGCCGTACTGGGAGCCGGTCAAGCTGATGGCCAATGTGCGCCGCCGCTCCACCAGTGCAGCGCCTGCCCTGTTGCTGCTGAACCCGGACAGCGGCCACCAGGAAAGTGACCAGCAGGAGAGCGTGTTTGGCCAGGCGGCGCGCCTCTGGGCTTTTGCGCAGCACTGCGCAACGGCCGGCAAGCCGCCAGCCGTTTAGATCGCCTGACCCGCCTGGGGACGGCTGCGTTGAAACAGCCCCCAGGCGCACCAGGCCGACACCAGCAGCGCCGGCACGGCCGTGACCGAGATGGCGCTGAGCAAATGGCCCTGCACCACCCAGGTGGAGATAAAGCCCGCCAGCAAGGGGCCCAGCGCGCTGAACACCGAGACCACAAAGCTCCACAGCGCAAAGATGCGGGCGCGCAAGGCGGCGGGGGTCAGGTCCTGCAGCATGGTCGGCACCAGCGCATTGGCGGTGCAGGTGATGAAGAGGAAGAGCCCCACCACCACAAAGGCCTGCGGCAGCGATGCGGTGGAGAACAGCATCAGGATGGCCGGGATGGCCAGCAGCGCGCAGACGCCCATGATGAGCGGGCGCACCGCCTGGCCCAGGCGCCGGGCCAGCCAGCGGTCCAGCCAGGCCACCACGGGCAGGCAGCCCAGGGTGCTGACCAGCAGGATCGGGCCCATCACCTCGCCAATATGGGCGGGCGTGGCCTCAAAGCGGCGCTCCAGCGCCAAGGCGATCAGCTGGTTGAGGCCTTGCACGGCAATCATCAGGCTGCCGGCAATGCCGACAAAGAGGCCAATGGACTGCCAGCGCGCACGCAGAAACTGGCGCAGCGAGGCACCGCTGGCGCCATCGCTGCTGGCGATGTAGCGCGGCGGATCGGCGGTGAACAGGCCCGCCAGCAGCAAGGGCAGGCCGGCCACCGACAGCAGCATGAAGGCCTTGCGCCAGGCCTCCATGTCGCCCGGAATCAGCGCGACGGCCGCGCTCTGGATATCACCGGCAAAATAAAAGCCCGCGCTGGCGCCGCTGGAGACCAGAGCCGCAAAGCCCAGGTTGGCCAGCACGCGGTGGCGCTGCGGTGCCAGGTCGGGGATCATCGAGTAGACCAGTGGCACCATCGCAAACTCGGTGATGCCGGCGGCCGAGCGGCCCAGGAAGAAGAGGGGGAAGGTGGGTGCCAGCGCGCTCAGCACCATCATCGCGGTGGAGGCGGCAATCAGGCAGAGCAGCACGCGCTTGCGCGAGAAACGGTCGGCAAACCGCGCCAGCGGAATCGCCAGCGCACTGCCCAGCAGCACACCGGCGAGGCCCTGCAGCGCGCCAATGGCGGCATCGCTGATTGCAAAGCTTTTCTGGATGGCTGACAGCGAGATGGCCTGCAGGCCATAGTCGCTCATCTGCACCCCGGCGGTGAGGCCCAGAAAAACGACCGTCAGCAAAGCACGAACGGACCACTGCGCGGGTCCGGTGTCGGCGGCAGAGGGGGCGGCACTGCCGGAAGAAGTCGTCATGGAGAGAAAGACAGAGAAGAAGCCAATCCAGTGCCACGGGCGCGGCCCGCAGCACTGGCACTATGCATTCCATCTTAGTGGCTTACTTCCACTGGTACTGCAGTTGCACGTCAACCGTGCGGCCACCGCCGTAGTAGCAGTAGAAGTCACAGCCGCTGACATAGGTCTTGTCGGTCAGGTTGCGGGCATTGAGTTGCAGCGCCCATTCGCGGCTCAGGTCGTAGCGCACCATCAGGTCCAGCAAGGTGTAGCCGGAGATGCGCTTGCCGGGGCTGTAGCGCTGGTCTTCGGTCTGGCCGTTGTAGCGGGCACCGGCAGCCACCGTCAGCTTCTGGCTGTTGGCCAGGCTCAGGCTGTGGCTCAGCCACAGGCTGACCTGGTTGTCCGGGATCAGCGGCGTGCGCACGGTCTGCGTGGCCGAGATGTCCTGCTTGGAGTTGTTATGCGTGTAGGCCGCCTTGATGGCAGTCGCCGGGCCCAGCTTGAAGTCGCCTTGCAGCTCGATGCCCTTGTTGGTGCGCTTGCCCGATTGCGTCTGGATGTTGGAGGCGTCCGAGATCAGCGCGTTCTTTTCCTGGATGTCAAAGTAGGCGAGGGTCAGGGTGCCGTTGAGCCAGGTGGGCTCCATCTTCAGACCGATTTCGCTTTGCTTGCCTTCGTAGGGCTTGTAGGCCCTGCCTTCGCTGTCCACGCCAGTGATGGGCTTGAAGGATTCCGAATAGCTGATGTAGGGCGAGACACCGAAGTCGGTGATGTACATCGCGCCCAGGTTGACGCTGTTCTTGCTCACGTCGTAGCCAGCATCGGAGCCGCTGACCGAGCCCGTGTTCTTGGCCTTGTCATGGCGGAAGCCGAGGTTGAAGTTCCAGTGGCTGCCCACGCGCAGCTGGGTGGAGGCATAGGCGCCCCACTGCTTGGAGTGCAGGCCATAAGGCGTGCCGGTGATGTCGAAAGGCGCGCCGTAGACGGGGTTGAACATATCCAGGCCCGGCACGAAACCGAAGCCGTTGTTCAGGCCATCGGTGTCGGACTTGAGGTAGTCGATACCGAAGGTGGGCAGCAGCTGGATGCTGTCGGACAGCTTGAGCTTGCCGGTGATGCGGTTGTCCAGGTAATGGCTCTTGGAGGTGCCATCGGTGTAGGTGTAGCCGCGCGACAGCGTGCGGTCACCGTCCGAGCCATAGGCAAAGGTGTTGACCTGGTCCAGATCGAGGTGGGTGTACTTGTAGTTCTGGGTGAACTTCCAGTCGCTGTTGATCTGGTGGCTCAGCAGCCAGCCCAGGCTGGACTGGGTGCGCTTGAGGTGGTCCACACCGGGCTCGCCCGCGTTGAGGCGGCGGTCAATGCGGCCATAAGGCGTATCGGTGATGGTGCCGTAGGCGGGCAGGAAGCCGTTGGTGGGGCGGCCATCTTCGCGCTGCACACTGCCCAGCAGGGTCAGCGAGGTTTGGGGCGTGAACTCCATCGTGACGCTGGGCGCCAGGTAGTAGCTCTTCATATTGGTTTCACGCTGCATGCCGTCTTCGCGGCGTGCTTGTGCGACCAGGCGGTAGTACACGGTGCCATCGGCATTGGCGATGTCGTTGTAGTCGATGCCGGCGCCCAGGCGCTTTTGGTTGCCGACTTCGGTGTTCAGCTGCAGCGCGCGCTCCTTCTTGGGGCGCTTGGTCACCAGGTTCACAACGCCGCCGGACTCGGATGCGCCAAAGACCAGCGAGTTGGCGCCCTTGACGACTTCCACCGTTTCCACGCCAAAGATTTCGGGCTTCCAGACAAAGTAGCCATTGGGCGATGTGGGGGTGCCGTCCAGCGACACCGAGGCGTCAAAGCCACGGATCTTGAACCACTCGACCTTGTTGTCCGCACCAAAGGGCTCGCTGACCACACCGGCCTGGTACTGCAGGGCCTGGTCCAGCTTGCGGGCGCCCAGGGCGTCGACCTGGTCCTTCTGCAGCACAGCGCTGGAGTTGGGTGCGTAGAAGTCCAGGCTTTGCAGGTCGTTGACCGAGCCGATGACGGTCACGGTCTCCAGCGTGGTGCTGGGTGCGTCGGCCTTGGCGTTGGCTGTCGCGGCTTCGGTGGTGTCGGCGGTTTGTGCCAGCGCTGGGGCCGCAAAGCCGATCGCGCCAATGGCCAGCAGAACGGCGTGGACCACCGGGGTGTAGCGTGCGTATTGCATGGTGTTGGGGAGGGAGAGGGTAAGAACGTGAGTGACGGGTAACTAGTTTGTAATTTTATATTGCAATCGATAATTGTTCTCAAATGCATTCTCTTTTGTAGCTAATTTGCCGCATTTGCTGATTTCTATCGGCTGTTGCCAGGCGTCATCGCGCGCAGCCGTTGGTCCTCTGGCTGGCTGCCCCGCTGCAGAGGGGGATCGCGTATAGTGCGCCCAGCGGCCGTGCCTGAAGAGCGCGCGGTGGTTCTCTCCCTGCCCAACCCTGATTGACCTGTGCCCGCTTCCCATTCTTCTTTTTCCTCCTTTGAATCCCACCGCCGCTTTCCCTGGCTGTGGGCCTGCCTGGCACTGGTCGCCGGGGTCTTGCAAGCCTGGTCCCTGGCCTGGCCCTGGCATAGCGATGGTTTCCCGGCCAGTTATGGCCAGCCGCTGTGGTGGCTGCAGCTTCTGTCGCTGGCGGTGCTGCCTGCGGCACTCATGCGTTTGCAACGGCCCTGGCATGGTGTGCTGATTGGCTGGGCCTTTGCCTGTGCCTGGCTTTGTGCCACCTTTTGGTGGCTGTTCATCTCCATGCACACCTACGGCGGCCTGCCAGCGCCGCTGGCCGTTCTGGCCGTGCTGGGGCTGGCGGCATTTTTGGGGCTGTACTATGCCGTTGTCTGCGGCCTGTTTGTGGCCTGGCGGGGCGAGCGCCTGAGCGGCGCGATGCTGCTGTTTGCCGCACTGTGGTTGCTGGCCGAGCTGGCGCGTGGCCAGTGGTGGACCGGTTTCCCCTGGGGCGCCGGCGGCTATGCCCATGTCGATGGCCCACTGGCCAGCCTGGCGCCCTGGATTGGCGTTTACGGCATTGGCGCGGTCGCATCGGCCGCTGCGATGTGGCTGGCCGGTCTGCGCGGCGGGCATATGGCGCGTTGGCCGGGCTATGTTGCGCTGCTGGTGGTGGCCGGGGTACTTTGGCTGGCCCAGCGCCTGCCCCAGGCATCGGTAGCGGCGGTGCCCAATAAGCCGGTATCGGTCGCCTTGCTGCAAGGCAATATCTCGCAGGGCGAGAAGTTCCAGGCCAGCTCCGGCATTCCGATGGCGCTGGCCTGGTATGCCCAACAGCTGCAGCAAAGCCAGGCGGACATGGTGATTGCGCCCGAGACGGCCATCCCCGTGCTGCTGCAGCAAACCCCGCATGGCTACTGGCAGGAGCTGCAGCAGCGCTTTGCCAGCGGCCAGCAGGCGGCGCTGATCGGTGTGCCGCTGGGCGATTTTGAACAGGGCTATACCAACTCGATGGTTGGCCTGGTGCCCGGCCAGCCCGAGGCCTACCGCTATGACAAGCACCACCTGGTGCCGTTTGGCGAGTTCATCCCGCCGATGTTCCGCTGGTTCACCGATTTGATGCAGATTCCGCTGGGCGATTTCAACCGCGGCGGCATGAACCAGCCTTCGCTGCCCTGGGCGGGCGAGCGCTGGGCGCCCAATATCTGCTACGAGGATTTGTTTGGCGAGGAGCTGGCCAGCCGCTTTGTGGACAGCGCGCAATCGCCGACGATCATGGTCAATGCCAGCAATATCGCCTGGTTTGGCGATTCGATTGCGATCGACCAGCATTTGCAGATCAGCCGGATGCGGACCCTGGAGCTGGCGCGGCCCATGCTGCGGGCCACGAATACCGGTGCCACGGCGGTAATCGACCGGGCCGGCGTGGTACAGCAGATCTTGCCGCACCAAAGCCGCGCCGTGCTGCAAGCACAGGTGCAGGGGGTGGATGCCGGCCCCACCTGGTTTGCCCAGTGGGCGGGCCGCTGGGGTCTTTGGCCACTGTGGGGCCTGGGTTTGTTGGTCGTACTGGGGGCCTGGCTGGGTCGCCGGCGCTGAAAACCGGGCGCTGTGCGCCCGGTGCAGATGCAGGCTTAAGCAGGTAAATTACCAGCAGATGACAGCGGCAGCCTGGGGTGTGCGCCATGCGGGCATGGCCCAGACGCCCGCCACTGGCAAATGTAATTGCTGTTAAAAAACGCAGATCGCCTGGATTTTGTGCACAAAGCACAGCGCGGTCCACGGCTTTGTCTCGCACCTTCGGGCCCAGAAGCGGGATAATGCGTACCTGCAGGTAGTGGTGCCTGGGCACCATCAGAGAAATGCGGCGGAGTGACCGCCACCAGAAGTTGGACTGACAATGGCTGAATCTTTTTCCTATGAACAACTGATCGCCTCCGGTGAGGGCAAGTTGTTTACCCCCGAAAGTGGCCGTTTGCCACTGCCGCCGATGCTGATGTTCGACCGCATCACTGAGATCAGCGAAAACGGTGGCGCGCACGGGCTGGGAAAAATTGTGGCCGAGCTGGACGTCAACCCGGACCTGTGGTTCTTCAAGTGCCACTTCCAGGGTGATCCCGTGATGCCTGGCTGCTTGGGCCTGGACGCCATGTGGCAACTGATCGGCTTTTACCTGACCTGGCTGCGCCTGCCAGGCCGTGGCCGCGCCCTGGGTGCCGGTGAGGTCAAGTTCACCGGCGAAGTCGGCCCTGACGTGAAGCTGGTAACCTACGAAATCGACATCAAGCGCGTGATCAAGCGCAAACTGAACATGGCCATTGGCGATGCACGACTGCTCGCCGACGGCAAGGAAATCTATGTCGCCAACGACCTGCGTGTGGGGTTGTTCCTGCGCGAGGGCGACGGCAAGGAAAACGCAGCATGAAGCGTCGGGTGGTTATTACAGGGGCCGGCATCGTCTCCTGTATCGGTGTGGGGCTGGAGGCCGTGGAGACTTCGCTGCGCGAAGGCCGCTCCGGCATCGATCACATGCCGGTGTTCAAGGAAATGGGCCTGCGCAGCCAGGTTGCTGGCATTCCGCGCATCAATGTTGAAGACTTCATTGATCGCAAGCAACTGCGCTTCATGGGAGATGCTGCCGCCTACGCACAGATCTCCCTGCAGCAAGCGATTGCCCAGGCAGGCCTGTCACCCGAACAAATCAGCCACCCGCGTACCGGATTGATCATGGGCTCGGGCGGCGGCTCGCCGGCCAACCAGATCGAAGCGGCCGATACCCTGCGTGAAAAAGGCATTCGCCGCGTTGGTCCCTACCAGGTCACGCGCTGCATGGGCTCGACCGTGTCGGCCAACCTGGCGACCAATTTCAAGATCAAGGGCATCAACTACTCGATCACCTCGGCCTGCTCGACCTCGGCCCACTGCGTGGGCGCAGCCGCCCAGCAGATCTCCTGGGGCATGCAGGATGTGATGTTTGCCGGCGGTGGCGAAGAGCTGTCCTGGGGCCTGGCCATCCTGTTCGATGGCATGGGCGCGATGTCCAGCAAGTTCAACGACGACCCGACCAAGGCCTCCCGTCCCTATGACACCGACCGCGATGGTTTTGTCATTGCCGGCGGCGGCGGTGCGCTGGTGCTTGAAAGCCTGGAGCATGCCCAGGCCCGTGGCGCCACCATCCTGGGTGAGATCGTCGGTTTCGGCATCTCGTCGGACGGGGAAGACATGGTCGCCCCTTCGGGCGAAGGCGCTGTCGCCGCGATGGCCCAGGCCATAGAAGGCCTGGACGCACCGATCGACTACATCAACACCCATGGCACCTCCACCCCGGTGGGCGATGTGCCTGAGCTGCACGCGATCCGCAAGGTGTTTGGCGACCGCATTCCGCCGTTCTCGTCGACCAAGTCGCTGACCGGCCACTCGCAGGGCGCTACCGGTGTGCAGGAAGCCATCTACAGCCTCATCATGCTCATGAAGGGCTTCATCGCTGGCTCGGCCAATGTGGACCATCCCGATCCCGCTGTGGGCGATATGCCCCTGGTCACCAAGGCACGTGTGGCGGAGTTGAAGCAGGTGCTGTCCAACAGCTTTGGCTTTGGCGGCACCAACGCCTGCCTGGTGCTCAAGCGCTGGGAAGCGGCCTGATCGGCCCAGGGCCCACCGCCCCCCCTGACAAAGCGCCTTCGGGCGCTTTTCTTTTGGCGGTCGAATAGTGGCTCGCGTGCTATCAAAATGAGACCGACTATGCAGCGCAGGCGCGGTACCAACACCTTGCACGCTTGGCAAAGCATGGCGTTTGGCGGCCCTGGCCCCTGATGCGCTCGGCTATCGCCGCCCATGGGGCGGCTGAAAGCACTAAAATCAAATGTTTTTGACCGCTTTGCTGGTGCAGACAGGCAGCAAGGCATGCATGCAGTCCGATCTTGCCGCTGCGCGCCCACTTCGCGGGCCGCCAACAGCAGGCTGCGTCCACCACCAGACTCTCCATGTTGAATTTCCAACAAATCATTTTGAAGCTGCAGCAGTACTGGGCCGACCAGGGCTGCGCGCTATTGCAACCTTATGACATGGAGGTGGGTGCAGGTACCTCGCACACCGCCACCTTCCTGCGCGCCATCGGCCCCGAGCCCTGGAAAGCTGCCTATGTGCAGCCCAGCCGCCGCCCCAAGGATGGCCGCTATGGCGAGAACCCCAACCGCCTGCAGCACTACTACCAGTTCCAGGTGGTGCTCAAGCCCGCGCCTGCCAACATCCTCGATCTGTACCTGGGCTCGCTCGAAGCGCTGGGCTTCGACCTGAAGAAGAACGACATCCGCTTTGTCGAAGACGACTGGGAAAACCCGACCCTGGGCGCCTGGGGTCTGGGCTGGGAGGTCTGGCTCAACGGCATGGAAGTGACGCAGTTCACCTATTTCCAGCAAGTGGGCGGTATCGACTGCAAGCCCGCAACCGGTGAGATCACCTACGGGCTGGAGCGCCTGGCCATGTACCTGCAAGGCGTGGACAATGTCTACAACCTGCAGTGGACCGACGGCCTCACCTATGGCGATGTCTACCACCAGAACGAGGTGGAGCAGTCCACCTACAACTTCGAGCATTCCGATGCGGAGTTTTTGTTCCAGGCCTTTGGCGCCCATGAAAAGCAGGCCAAGCTGCTGATGGAGCAGCAACTGGCCTTGCCCGCCTATGAGCAAGTACTCAAGGCCGGCCACACCTTCAACCTGCTCGATGCGCGTGGTGCCATCAGCGTGACCGAGCGCGCAGCCTACATCGGCCGCATCCGCAATCTCGCGCGCGCCGTGGCGCAGAGCTACTACGACAGCCGTGAGCGCCTGGGCTTCCCGATGGCGCCGCGCGAGTGGGTGGCGCAGATCCCGCCCAAGGCTGCCGCCTAAACACCCCCGCCGCGCTGCCCATGCCCACGATCTTCACGCATGTCGCCGTACCGGTTGCCGCAGCGCTGGCGCTGGGCAGCCGCCGTGTGCCGCCCAGCATGCTGCTGGTGGGCGCGCTGGCCGCGATTGCGCCGGATTTCGATGGCATTCCCTACCAGTTCGGCAGCGCCGGCAGTGGCATATGGGCCCACCGTGGCATCACCCACACGGCCTTGTTTGCGCTGCTGATGGGCTTGTTCGGCCTGTGGCTGGCGCGCTGGTGGAAAGTGCCGCGCCTGGCCGGCTTTGCCTGGGTGTTCTTCTGCACCCTGTCGCACCCCTTGCTGGACATGATGACCAGCGGCGGCAGCGGCATTGCCTTGTTGTGGCCTTTGAGCTCCGAACGTTTTTTCAGCCCTTGGCGACCGATTGCCGTCTCGCCCATTGCTGCAGACCGCTTTTTCTCGCAGCGCGGTGTGCAGGTCCTGGTCAGTGAACTCTACAACGTATGGTTCCCGCTGCTGACCCTGGGCCTGTCCATCTTCGCGCTGCGCCATACCCGGAAATCCTGATGACTTCCTCTCCCAATCTTCTGGTTGAACTGTTTGTTGAAGAGCTGCCCCCCAAGGCGCTCAAAAAGCTGGGCGACGCCTTTGCCCAGGTGCTGCTGCAGCAATTGCGTGCGCAGGGCCTGGCCGGTGACGGCTCGCAGCTGACGGCCTATGCCTCGCCGCGCCGCCTGGCCGCGCTGATCAGCGATGTGCTGCCGCGCGCCGCTGACAAGCAGGTCTCGCAAAAGCTCATGCCGGTGGCCGTGGGCCTGTCGGCCGATGGCCAGCCTACGCCGGCCCTGCTCAAGAAGCTGGCCGCGCTGGGCGCGGACGCCTCGGTGGTGCCGCAGCTCAAGCGGGCCCAGGACGGCAAGGCCGAAGCGCTGTTCTACGACAGCACGGCCGCTGGCGTCAGCCTGGCCGAAGGTCTGCAAAAGGCGCTGAGCGAGAGCATCGCCAAGCTGCCTATCCCCAAGGTCATGACCTACCAACTCGAAGGCAACTGCGAATTGCCCGGCTGGAGCAGCGTGCAGTTTGTGCGCCCGGCGCACGGCCTGGTGGCCTTGCACGGCACCGAGGTGCTGCTGTCGATCGAAGCGCTGGGCCTCAAGGCCGGCAACACCACACATGGCCACCGCTTTGAGGCGCTGGTCGATCCGCTGGTGATCAGCGATGCCGACAGCTATGCCAAGACCCTGGCCGAGCAGGGCGCGGTGATTGCCAGCTTTGACGAGCGCAAGGCCGAGATCGTGCGCCAGCTGCAGGCCGCAGCCGAGCGCGTGGGCGGCGGCGTCAAGCCGATCGACGACGAAGCGCTGCTGGACGAAGTGACCGCCCTGGTCGAGCGCCCGCATGTACTGGTTTGCGCGTTCGAGAAAGAGTTTCTCGACGTGCCGCAAGAGTGCCTGATCCTGACGATGAAGGCCAACCAGAAGTACTTCCCGCTGCTGGCTGCCGATGGCGCGCTGACCAACCAGTTCCTGGTGGTGAGCAACATCAGCCCGGCCGATGCATCGGCGGTGACCGGCGGCAACGAACGCGTGGTGCGCCCGCGCCTGGCAGATGCCAAGTTCTTCTTTGACCAGGACCGCAAGAAAACGCTGGCCTCGCGTGTGGAAGCGCTGGACAAGGTCGTCTACCACAACAAGCTGGGCACCCAGGGTGAGCGCGTGCAGCGCGTGCGCGCCATTGCCAAGAGCATTGCGCAGCAGCTGGGTGCCACCCAGCTGGGCAAGCAGGTGGACCAGGCCGCGCAACTGGCCAAGACCGACCTGATCACCGACATGGTGGGCGAGTTCCCTGAACTGCAGGGCACGATGGGCCGCTACTACGCGCTCAACGACCAGCTCGATACCGCAGTGGCCGACGCCATTGAAGACCACTACAAGCCGCGTTTTGCCGGCGATGTGCTGCCCCGTGGCGACGTCGGCGTGATCGTCGCACTGGCCGACAAGCTCGAAACCCTGGTCGGCATGTTCGGCATTGGCAACCTGCCCACCGGCGACCGCGACCCGTTTGCGCTGCGCCGCCATGCGCTGGGCGTCATCCGCATGCTGGTCGAAAAGGACCTGCCGCTGGACCTGGACACCTTGCTGGTCAGCACCTTGCCCGCCTTTGGTGACAAGATCGAAGATGCCAGCGCCGCGCTGTCCGACTTCATCTATGACCGCCTGGCCGGCAGCCTGCGCGAGCAAGGCTTTGGTGCCCAGGAAGTGGACGCCGTGCTGGCCTACCGCCCCCAGCGCCTGGCCGATGTGCAAAAGCGCCTGGAAGCCGTGCGCGCCTTTGCCGCGCTGCCCGAGGCACCGGCACTGGCCGCCGCCAACAAGCGCGTGGGCAATATCCTGAAGAAGGCCGACGGCCCGGTGCGCGCCCGCGTGGACGAAGCGCTGCTGCAAGAGCAGGCCGAGAAGGACCTGTTTGCCGCACTGCAGACCGTGGCACCCAAGGCCGATGCCCAGTTTGCCGAAGGCGATTACACCGCCAGCCTGCAGACCCTGGCTGCGCTGCGCACGCCCGTCGATGCCTTCTTTGAGCATGTGATGGTGAATGCCGAAGACCCGGCGCTCAAGGCCAACCGCCTGGGCCTGCTGGCAACCTTGCATGAAGCCATGAACCGCATCGCCGATCTGTCGCGCCTGGTCGCTGCCTGATAAGCTGGATGGGCGCGCCGCCATTGTGCATGGCGGCAGCCCGCCAAGGCCGCGTGCCGCAGCCTGTCTTCTGAGGGAGCCTGTGATGAAACTTGCGATTCTCGAGCGTGACGGTATTGTCGGCCAGCCGGTGCTGGGCCAGCTGCGCGGCCACCAGGACTGGCAAAGTATGCCCGATGCCGCCATCAGCATCGCCCGGCTGAACCTGTCTGGCTGGCATGTGGTGCTGGTGGCCAACCAGCCCGGTCTGGGCCGAGGCCTCTACGACTGCGCCGCACTCAATGACTACCACCGCCAGATGTACAAGGAGCTGGCCACCGTCGGCGCCAAGGTCGATGCGGTGTTCTTCTGCCCCCATCCGCCCGATGACCACTGCGACTGCCTGGACGCCCAGGCCGCGCTGCTGCGCCAGATCCTGGACCGCTTCAACATGGAAGCGGGCAAGGTCGCGGTGATCGCCCGCAGCGCCAGCCTGCTGCAAGCCGCTGCCAGCCTGGGCGCGCGCCTGCACTGGGTCTCTGTGCCCGGTGGGCCGGATGCCGAGGCGGCGCTCTGCCCTTCGCAGGAGGCGCAGCAGCATGCCAGCATGGTCCAGTGCACCGAGCACCTGCTGCAGAGCATGGCGAATCGGCCGCCGCAGGCTTGAGAGCCTGAACAAAGCCCCGTATTGCGATAGATGCCAGTCAGCCAAAATCTGACTGGCATTTTTTCCGCTCTTTGTGGAGGGCCGCAACTCTACGTTGACCCTGTTGCTCGCTCCCTGAGTTATTGAGCAGCGCTGTCCCAAGGCAAGCCGTCCCCCCTATCTGTCGGTTGTAATTACAGTGTATATACAATAAAATAGTAGTCACTCACAACGCAATCTGGAGCCGCCATGACCACCACCACCCGAGGCAGACCACCCAAGAGGGTAGCAGTCAAGACGACGGCCAAGGCCTCGACGGCGCGAGCGTCCATCGACGATCCCAAGAATGCAGTACCTGTGCGTGGCGGCGCCCAGCGTATAAAGCCAGGCGGCGGAGCGGAGCAGGGCACCTTTAATTTCCGTGTCGGTGTCGAGCTCAAGGACAGCTTCATCCAATGGGCGCGTGCCAACAACCGCGATGGCAGCCTTTTGCTGCGTGATTTCATGCGAGCCTATGTTGAGCAGGCGCAGATGCACGCCAAGAGCACGAGTCCAGCGCTGAACGCGGTGGAGCGCCGGCGTCGCCAAGCTGCCGTTGCCTACGGCATGGCGTCTGCCGGCCTCGAAGGGTTTTCTCCATCCGAGGAAGCCCAAGCCTTTGCCGAACGCTTTATCAATGGCGAGATGAGCACGGAGCAGTTTGCCCAGGCGTCATACAGCGACGTGCATGAGCGCTAAAACCAGAGCAACCCTGGAGCGTGAACGCATAGAGGGGTTTTATACCGCTCGGCGGATCACCGAGCTTTATCTGCATCCGGTGCAGGGCAAGTTCGATGCGGTCCATTTGAAAGAAATCAACCGTCGCATATTCCAGGACTTGCCCAAGGCAGGTTACCCATCGCTGAAGCCCGGCGAATATCGCCAAGCCGTGCCGCCGCACCAGGACTGGGTGAAAGAGCGCGTGATGGAAGGCATCTCTGTGCCGTCCGTCGTGGCCTACTCAGCGATGGACGACAAGGCTATCGGGCAGCTCAACCAAACGCTTGATGGCATCAACCTGACTGCGCTCAGCGCACTGAGTACCGAGAATTTCAGCCAAGCCATGGGCCAGCTCTACGCACAGCTGGACTACATCCATCCCTTTCCGGACGGCAACAGCCGCACGCTGCGCGAGTTCACGCGCTCGCTGGCAGAGAACTGTGGCTACGAGTTGGACTGGACCCGGTTCAACATCGACAAGCACGGGCGCAATGTTCTCTGCATTGCGAGAGATTTGAGCGTGAACCTCCTCGCGCTTCCCCATTTGCGTGACCATCGCACCACGCGATCGGTCACACTGATGCTCGATCAATTTGCAGAGAATCGGAACATGCCCGACCTGTTGCGTGATGCTATCCGGCCAAGCCGGGCTTGCGCTTTCGAGGAGTGGAAAGAGGACGAAGCGATGGCCGCCTTCCCTGAGCTGAGCGGGGCCTACAACATCTTGCAGGCTGCTGGCGCTTATGGGCTGCGCAAGTTTCCAGAGGATAGGTCCCAGCGAGAAGAATTCATCGCGAGCGTCCGGATGAAGATCCAACGGAGTCTGGATGCTGGTGAGGTTCCGCAAGGCAACACCTACCGACCAGCCTAAGGCCAAGGCATGCCAGAGAGGCGGGCGATCTTTAGCCTCCCGCTGCTCTGGCTCTTGAAAGGAAATACGGCTGACAGCGAGAGGGTTGGGCCGCCAGGCATCGCGCATTGCAGCGCTTTTGTGTAGGGCGCGCAGCGCTTATTTACGCATCGCACGCGACTGGCTATGCACCGCTTCCACCAGGGCCGCCACATGCTCGGGCGGGGTGAACTGGCTGATGCCATGGCCCAGGTTGAAGATATGCGTGGGCCCGGGGCGGCTGGTGTCGGTGTGGGGTGTGCCAAAGCTCTCCAGCACATGGCGCACCTGTTCGGCAATGCGCTCGGGCGGCGCAAACAGCACATTGGGGTCGATATTGCCTTGCAGCGCCTTGCCGGGGCCGCCGGCTTCACCGCCGACGATGGCGCGGGCCTTGCCGAGGTTGGCGGTCCAGTCCAGGCCCAGCACCTCGCAGTCCAGATCGCGCATCTCGGGCAGCCAGATGCCGCCGCCCTTGGTGAACACGATGCGGGGCACATCGCTGCCATCGGCGCCGTGGCGCTTGAGCTGGCTCAGCACGCGCTTGGTGTAGGCCAGGCTGAACTGCTGGAAGGCGCCATCGGCCAGCACACCGCCCCAGCTGTCAAAGATCATCACGGCCTGCGCGCCGGCATCGATCTGGGCGTTGAGGTAGGCGGCCACGCTGTCGGCGTTCACCTCCAGGATGCGGTGCATCAGATCGGGGCGGCTGTACATCAGCGACTTGACCTGGCGGTAGTCATCGCTGCCCTTGCCTTCGACCATGTAGCAGGCCAGGGTCCAGGGGCTGCCGGAAAAACCGATCAGCGGCACGCGGCCATCCAGCGCACGGCGGATGCTGGTCACCGCATCGAACACATAGCGCAGCTTGTCCATGTCCGGCACGGCCAGCGCCTGCACGGCGGCTTCGTCGCGCACCACCTTGGCAAAACGCGGGCCTTCGCCTTCGGCAAAGGACAGGCCCAGGCCCATCGCGTCGGGCACGGTCAGGATGTCGCTGAAGAGGATGGCGGCATCCAGCGCAAAGCGCTCCAGCGGCTGCAAGGTCACCTCGGTGGCGTAGTCCACATTCGTCGCCAGCCCCATGAAACTGCCAGCGCGTGCGCGTGTGGCCTTGTATTCGGGCAGGTAGCGGCCCGCCTGGCGCATCAGCCACAGGGGGGTGTAGTCCGTCGCCTGGCGGCGGCAGGCGCGCAAGAAGGTGTCGTTGGTCAGCGGTGCAAATGTCGTGCTCATGGGCAGGGATTGTCGCGCAGTTGCCGATGCCTGGGCAGCGATGCCGGTTTGCCCGGGTAGGGTATGGATCAAAGTTCGCGCAGATCGCGCCCCAGCGGCTCAGCCCAAGTGGTTCTGGCGGTGGCCGGACTGGCGCGGTGGAAAGGCGGCATCGCTGGCCTCATCCTGCGCGGCCCGATTGGCCTGCTGCTGCAGGCGGTGCAGGCTCTGGTCCAGCTGCTGCAGCGCATCGGCGTCGAGCGCGGCCACCAGATCGGTGTTGATGCGCCGCACCTGGGGCAGCAGCGCATCATGCAGGCGCTGGCCGGCGGGGCTCAGCTGCAGCGCGGCGCGGCGTCGGTTGCTGGATTCGGTGGATTTGTTCAGCAGGCCCTTGGCCTGCATCGAGGCAAGGGCGCGCGAAATGCGGGCCCGGTCGAGTTCGAGCAGATCGGCCAGCTGCGAGGGCTGCAGACCGGGCTGGCGCGCCAGCCACATCAGCACACCCCATTCGCGCCGGGTGATGCCGTAGTGGCGCTCGCACAGCCGCGTGACCAGCCGGCCCGCCGATGCGGTGAGCTTGGCCAGGCGGTAGAGCAGCAGGTCGCTGGGCTGCTGCGGATCGGCAAGGGGGCTGGGCGGCACTGCGGGTAAATCCGGGCGATGGTTGATTAGAACAATTGTGCCCTGGTTTTCTACAGTGCAGACATGCTGCGCGGGCGCTTGTTCTGCAGTGGAAAAAGCTTATGCCTTCCGGCTAGATCAAACGCGGCACCATAGAGGGCATGGGCCTGCTGTTGCTGGCCCTTGTTCATAAGCATCGGAGACTCTCCCCATGGTTCAACGTCGTCATTTTCTCGGCCAGTCCGCAGCCATGGCTGCCTCGGTGCTGGCCACCACCTCGTCGTTGTGGGCCCTGCCCGCGCAGGCCCAGGACGGCGTGCTGCGCATCATCGTCGGCTACCCACCCGGCGGGGCCACGGACCGTGTCGCACGCATCGTGGCCGACAAGCTGCAGGCCAGCCTGGGCAGCACCGTGATTGTCGAAAACAAGGTGGGCGCTGGCGGCCGCGTGGCTGCGCAGTTTGTGAAGAACGCCCCCGCCAGCCAGCCGGTGCTGATGCTGGCCAACCCCGCCGTCATGGTGGTGGCGCCGCTGGTGGTCAACAACCTGGGCTATGACCCGGAGCAGGATTTTGTGCCGGTCAGCGAAGTCAACCGCTATGTGTTTGGCGTGGCCGTGGCCAGCGCCGTGCCTGTCAAGGAAATAAAGCATCTGCTGGCCTGGCTTAAGGCCAACCCGGCCAAGGCCAATATCGGCGTGCCTGCCACCGGCAGCCTGCCGCACTTTTTTGCGCTGATGCTGGGCCAGCAAGCCGGCGTCGAGGCCGAGGCAGTGGGCTACAAGGGCTCGGCGCCCCTGCTCACCGATCTTATGGGCGGGCAGGTGCCGGTGGCCGTCGATACGCTCGACACCTTGGTGCAGCAGCACCAGGCGGGCAAGCTGCGCCTGCTGGCCGTCAGTGGCGATGCCCGCAATGCCGCCGTGCCCGATGTGCCGACCCTGAAGGAGGCGGGCGTGAACCTGTCTGCCGCCGGCTGGAACACCTTTTTTGCGCCCCAGTCCATGCCTGCCGCACAGGTGCAGCGCTATGCCGCCGCCATCCACAAGGTGATGCAGGATCCAGAAGTGCACAAGCAGTTTGCGACCAACTACCTGGACCCGGTGGCCAGCACCTCCGAGCAGACCGCCAAGGCGCTGCAGGCTTACAAAAAGCAGTGGGCGCCGGTGATCCAGGCCTCGGGCTACAAGCCCTGATCCGTTTTCCCCTGAACTGCCAGACGCAGGCTGCGCACCGACCGGGTGCTGCCCTGCCATGACTGTGAGCGAGACCCCGTGTTGAAACGACCGAACATCATCTTTATCGTGGCCGATGACCTGGGCTACGCCGATCTGGGCTGCTATGGCGGCCGCAATGCCAGCTTTGGGGCCGTATCTCCGCACATCGATGCGCTCGCCGCCGGGGGCCTCAAGCTGACGCAGGGCTATTCCAACTCGCCGGTCTGCTCGCCCACGCGCTTTGCGCTGATGACGGCGCGCTACCAGTACCGCCTGCGCGGTGCGGCCGAGGAGCCGATCCGCACCGCCACACGCGGCAATCCGGACCTGGGCCTGCCGCCCAGCCACCCGACCTTGCCATCGCTGCTGCGCGAGGCGGGCTACCGCACGGCCTTGATGGGCAAGTGGCACCTGGGCTACCCGCCGCATTTCAGCCCGCTTAAATCGGGCTATGAAGAGTTTTTCGGGCCCATGTCGGGCGGGGTGGATTATTTCAGCCACTGCGGTGCCAACGGCCAGCATGACCTCTGGTTTGGCGAGGCCGAGCGCGAGCAACCCGGCTACCTGACCGACCTGATCAGTGACTACGCGGTGGACTACATCGACCGCATGGCGGCCGGCGCGCAGCAAGACACTCCCTTCTTTTTGAGCCTGCACTACACCGCGCCGCATTGGCCCTGGGAAACGCGGGACGACGAAGCCTTGTCGCGCGAGCTGGTCGAGAACAAGCAGGCCATCTACCACCTGCATGGCGGCAATATTGAGAGCTACCAGCGCATGATCCACCACATGGACGAAGGCATTGGCCGCCTGGTGGAGCGCTTGCAGGCCCATGGTCTGGCAGACGATACCCTGATCGTCTTCACCAGCGACAACGGCGGCGAGCGCTTCTCCGACAACTGGCCGCTGGTGGGCGGCAAGATGGACCTGACCGAGGGCGGCATCCGCGTGCCCTGGGTGGCCCACTGGCCGCGTGTGATTGCGCCTGCGGGCGAGAGCCGCCAGACCTGTATGACGATGGACTGGAGCGCCACCATGCTGGAGATTGGCGGGGCGACCGCCGCTGCCGACTACCCCTGGGACGGCCAGTCGCTGCTGCCGCTGCTGCAAGACGTGGCCTGGCAGGACGATCAGCCTCTGTTCTGGCGCATGAACCACCGCGGCCAGCGCGCGATGCGCAATGGCGACTGGAAATACCTGCGCGTCGACGGGGTGGACTATCTGTTCAACCTGCGCGCCGATGAGCGTGAGCGCGCCAACCTGGCCACCGTGCTGCCGGAGCGCCTGCAAGCCATGGTGGCCGCCTGGGAGGCTTGGAATGCCAGCATGCCGCCGATCCCGGGGGATGCGACGGTGAGCCTCTGCTACACCGATGCCGACATGCCCCAGCGTTGAGCATCATCACTGGGCCGCTTGCGGCCCGGTGTCTTCTTCATCGTCCTCAGGAATCGCCGCAAAGCTGATGCCGCCGAGCAAGGCCATCACCAATGCAAACAGGTAGACGGCGTTGCTGATACCCAGGCTCAGGCTGTAGCCCCAGGCGATGACCGAGCACCAGATGCTGTCCTTGTACTGGGCCGCGCAACCGGATTGGGCGGGCATGTGCACATACCAGATGACGGCCACTGCCGCGAAGGCCAGGGCGACGACGACACCCAGCACATTGCGGTGGTAGCGCAGCATCGCAATCAGCGAGAGCGGCACCAGCGCGCCCCAGACAAACATCATCAGCCAGCTGGCCATGGGGGCCTGGGCCAGCCAGCTGGACAGCGCCGGCCAGTGCAGCTGGGTCTGGATCAGCTGCAAGCCTTCACGGACCAGCGGCAGCACCAGAGCGGCGAGGGCCACGCACAAAAGCACGATCCCCAGGCAGATCCGCTTGGCACTGAAATGGCGCCGGTGGTGGCTTTCGCTGGGGTTGGAATGCAATCCATGGTCATGGGTGATGACAGCCATCTTTGTCTCCTGTTGGAGGCTGTCATTGCGGGCCGCAGGCAACTTGCAAGTGCCTACAGCGGGCATTGCAGCCCTGTTTTAAGGAACCGCATGCACGATGTGGCCTGTTGCAATGCGGCAATCGAGGCGCAGAGGACGTTGGCTGATGGGTACAGCACACCCGCTACACCTTCACTTCAATATAGACCTATTCAGCCCAGGTGGCTATAGGCGCAAGCCGAGGGCTTGCGCCTGCGCATATGTGAAAACTGCATGTGCAAGCGCATTTTTATTCGTGTTCCTGCAGCGTCTGGCGGCCTAAATTGGTGGCTATCCCCATCCATTTGACCGTAGAGGCGATTTATGACGACAACCGATACCAGCCTGCCCGATGTACTGGAGGCCGCCTGGAAGACGGCACAGGGCCAGGCTCTGGGTTACGCCGGCGGCGTGTCCCCCCGTGCCGCCTGGCAACTGGTGCAGCAGCAACTGGCCGTGCTGGTCGATGTGCGCTCGGCCGAAGAGCGCCATTTTGTCGGCCATGTGCCCGGCAGCATCCATGTCCCCTGGGCGACCGGCACGGCGCTGACGCGCAACCCCCGTTTTGTGCGCGAGCTGGAGGCTCGCCTGTCCGCCCATGGCGGCAAGGAGGCCGTGGCGCTGCTGCTGTGCCGCAGCGGCAAACGCTCAGTGCTGGCCGCTCAGGCGGCGGAGGCTGCCGGTTTTCGCCATGTCTTCAATGTGCAAGAGGGCTTTGAAGGCGAGCTGGACGCGCAGCAGCAGCGCGGCCATGGCGATGGCTGGCGCTACCACCAGCTGCCATGGGTGCAGGACTGAGGCCCTGACCTTCCACAAGTGCGCTTTGATCCCCCCACGAAGGTATGCCATGACCACCCCCTTCCCCATCCAAGAAGTGGCCGCACAGTTGGCCGAGCAGCGCCGCCATTGGCGTGATTCCCACCAGCGCAGCCAGGAGCCCGGCGGGCGCGAGTTCCCCTCGCGCGATGCGCTGGCGCAGACCCTGGGTCTGCTCAAGGGCGTTCTGTTTCCGATGCGGCTGGGCCCGCATGATCTGCTGCAGGAGAGCGAGGATTTTTATGTGGACCATACGCTGGATGCCGCCTTGCACCGGTTGCAGACCCAGATCGCGCTGGAGCTGCGCTACACCCAGCGCAGCCCCGCGGGCACCGAGGAGCCGGCCCAGGCGCTGACGCGCCAGTTTGCGCTGGCCTTGCCCGGCATCCGCCGCCTGCTCGACAGCGATGTGCAGGCCGCCTACGAGGGCGACCCCGCTGCCCGTACCGTTGACGAGGTGCTGCTGTGCTACCCCGGTGTGCTGGCGCTGATCCACCACCGCATAGCGCACCAGCTGTATGTGCTGCAACTGCCGCTGCTGGCCCGCATCGTATCCGAGCTGGCGCACAGCGAAACGGGCATTGACATCCATCCCGGTGCGCAGATTGGTGAGGGCTTCTTCATCGACCATGGCACCGGGGTGGTGGTGGGGGAGACGGCAGTGATTGGCCGCAAGGTGCGCATCTACCAGGCTGTCACCTTGGGCGCCAAGCGCTTTGTGCAGACCGCGCAAGGCCATCTGCAAAAGGGCCAGCCCCGGCATCCGATTGTCGAAGACGGCGTGGTGATCTATGCCGGCGCGACCATCCTGGGCCGGGTCACCTTGGGCGCAGGCGCTGTCATTGGCGGCAATGTCTGGCTGACGCAGAGCGTAGCTGCCGGCGCCCATGTGACCCAGGCATCGCTGCAGGCGGCGGCCCAGCGCCCCCGCAATGAACCCACGTTGCCCGCTGAGGAGGCCGCGCTATGAATGACTTTTCCCACCATTTCGGGCTGGCCGTGCGCCGCTCACGCGAGGCCATGGGCTGGTCGCAGGAGCAGCTGGCCGCGCAGGCCGACCTGAACCGCTCCTATGTTGGCGAGGTCGAGCGCGGCCAAGTGGCGGTGTCGCTGGCCACCATCGGCAAGCTGGCCCAGGCGCTGCAGGTGCCGCAGTCCACCCTGGTACTGCGCGGTGAGGAACTGCACCAGCACTACCTGGTGCGGGCCCAGCACATGCAGCGCTTGGCGGCGATAGCCGGTTGAAGCAAAAGCGCTGCAAGGTGATGATTTTTCTGTTCATTCACACGCGCAACCGGAGAGAAATATGACAGCGAATGTAGGCGGCACGACCGCATTGGGCGACAGTGCTGCACGGCAGTTAGCCAACGCCACCAAGACCGTTCCCCAGCTTTCCACGATCAGCCCGCGCTGGCTGACCCATCTGCTGCAATGGGTGCCTGTCGAGGCCGGTATCTACCGGCTCAACCAGGTCAAGAACCCGGAGGAGATCCGGGTGGCCTGCACTGCCAAGACCCATGAGAACCAGCTGCCGCGCACTTTTGTCGAGTACGAATCGCAGCCGCGCGAATTTTTCCTGAACGCCGTCAGCACCGTGCTGGATGTGCATACCCGCGTCTCCGACCTGTACAGCAGCCCGCATGACCAGATCAAGGAGCAGCTGCGTCTGACCATCGAGACCATCAAGGAGAACCAGGAAAGCGAGCTGATCAACAACCCCGACTACGGCCTGCTGGCCCAGGTGGCCGAAGAGCAGCGCATCCTCCCGCTGACGGGCGCGCCCACACCCGATGACCTCGATGAGCTGCTGACCAAGGTCTGGAAGGAGCCGGCCTTCTTCCTGGCCCATCCGCTGACCATTGCCGCCTTTGGCCGCGAGGCCACGCGCCGTGGCACCCCGCCGCCCACCACCAGCCTGTTTGGCTCGCAGTTCATCACCTGGCGCGGTGTGCCGCTGATCCCGTCGGACAAGGTGCCGGTGGCCGATGGCAAATCCAAGATCCTGCTGCTGCGCGTGGGCGACAAGCGCCAGGGTGTCGTGGGTCTGTTCCAGCCGGGCCTGCCGGGCGAGCAGGGGCCAGGTCTGTCGGTGCGCTTCATGGGCATCAACAACCATGCGATTGCCTCGTACCTGATCTCGCTGTACTGCTCGCTGGCGGTGCACACGCCCGATGCGCTGGCCGTGCTCGATGACGTGGAGATCAACAAGTACCACGACTATCCCGATACCTACAAGTGAGCAAAGGAGCCGCCATGGTTTCCGCCGTATCCGGCCTGCCCGAGCCATCGGGCGCGCCCATCTCCACCGAGCTGCTGGCGCAGCTGGCCACGGCGCTCTGGGCCGAGCGGCCTGCGGCGCCAGCGGGCCTGCCGCCCGGTGTGCAAGCCCCTGTGAACATCGCGCCACCGGGCTCGCCGCTGGCCAGCCCGGCCGGCCTGGGCCCCAACGTGCCTGGCACCCCCATCCCTGCCGGCGTGCTGCCGGGCAGCAATCTGTTGCCGGCATCGCCCACGCCGGTGCTGTCGCTCGCCCACCGCGCCCCGGCCTTGCTGCCCCATGCCGCCGCCGGCAATGGCGTACCCGACACGCTGCACAGCGCGTTGCCCGCCTATGAGCCGCGCCTGGGCGGGCTGGTGCAAGGCCTGCCACCGCTGGCCGCCGTGCCCAGCACTGTGCCAAGCGCAGTGCCAAGCGCTTTGCCCGCCGCTGCCAGTGGCTATTACTTTCTGGATGCACCGGCAGCCGCCGCGCCCGGCGATGCGCCATTGCAGGCACTGGCCGACCAGGCCCGCCGTGCCGCGCCCGACCCGCATCTGGACGGCATCGATCTGCGCGGCCCGCGCGCGGCCGATGTGCCGCCGCTGGGCCAAGCGCTGCAGGGGCAGGGCGCTGCGCCGCAGTACTACTTTGTGCATGCCGTGCAACTGCCCAATGGCTTTGTCACACCGGCCAAAGCGCATCCCCATGCCGATGCGGCGCCCGTGGCCGCGCAGCAGGACCGCCATCCGGGCTTTGACATCCAGGCGGTGCGGCGGGATTTTCCGATTCTGTCCGAGCGCATCAACGGCAAGCCGCTGGTCTGGCTGGACAATGCCGCCACCACGCACAAGCCGCGCCAGGTGATCGAGCGCATCAGCCATTTCTATGCGCATGAGAACTCGAACATCCACCGCGCGGCCCACACCCTGGCCGCGCGGGCGACCGATGCCTATGAGCATGCCCGTGAGGTGGTGCGGCGCTTTATCCATGCGCCCGATGCGCGCGAGGTGATCTTTGTGCGCGGCACCACCGAGGCCATCAACCTGGTGGCCAAGGCCTGGGGTGGGACGAATGTGGGCGAAGGCGACGAGATCATCATCAGCCACCTGGAGCACCATGCCAACATCGTTCCCTGGCAGCAACTGGCAGCGGCCAAGGGCGCGCGGCTGCGGGTGATTCCGGTCGATGACCAGGGCCAGATCCGGCTCGATGAGTACCAGAAGCTGATCAACGACCGCACCAAGATCGTGGCCATCGGCCATGTCTCCAACGTGCTGGGCACGGTGGTGCCCGTCAAGCAGGTGGTGGAGATCGCCAGGCGCCGGGGTATCACGACCTTGATCGACGGGGCGCAGTCCATTGCGCACACCCCGGTCGATGTGCAGGACCTGGGGGCGGATTTCTTTGTCTTCTCGGGCCACAAGATCTTTGCACCCACCGGTATCGGCGTGCTATGGGGCCGGCGCGAGGTGCTCGAGGCCATGCCACCCTGGCAGGGCGGCGGCAACATGATTGCCGACGTGACGTTTGAGAAAACCGTCTACCAGCCCTTGCCCAATACCTTTGAGGCGGGAACCGGCAACATCGCCGATGCGGTGGGCCTGGGCGCAGCGCTGGAGTATGTGGAGCGCATCGGCATCGCGCAGATCAGCCGCTACGAGCATGCGCTGGTGGACTACGGCATGGCGCAGTTGGCCAGCATTGCGGGGCTGCGCCTGATCGGCACCGTGCCCGGCAAGGCCAGCGTGCTGGCCTTTACCTTGGACGGCTACAGCACCGATGAGGTGGGCCAGGCGCTCAATGCCGAGGGCATTGCCGTGCGCACCGGCCACCACTGTGCGCAGCCCATCCTGCGCCGCTTTGGGGTAGAGACCGCCGTGCGGCCCTCGCTGGCCTTCTACAACACCTTTGACGAGGTGGACCAGCTGGTGCGAGAGGTGCGCAAGCTCGCAGCGCGGCGGCGCTGAGCGGCGGGATTTTCAGCCTTGCAGCAACGAAAAGCGCCGGTCACAGCCGGCGCTTTTCTTATGGGGAGTGCTGTGAACAGCTGCCTAGAGCTGCGCCACCGCATCCACCACTTCCTTGACACTCAGCACCTCGGACAGGATCTGCGGCGCCTTGCCCGGTGCATACAGCACATAGACCGGCACGCCACTGCGGCCCAGCTGGTTCAGTGCCTGGGTGATTGCAGGGTCCTGGCGGGTCCAGTCGGCGCGCAGCAGGTTCACCTGCTTGTTCTCAAAGGCGGCCAGCACCTGGCTGTCGCTCAAGGTGGTGCGCTTGTTGTACTGGCAGGTGACGCACCAGGCGGCCGTGAAATCCACAAACACCGGCTTGCCTGTGGCATTGATCTCGCTGACCTTTTGTGCCGACCAGGGCTGCCATAGCGCGCCGCTGGCTTGCTGGCCGGGCGCAGGGGCGGGCGTGGTCAGGTAGTGGCCCATGGCAGTGGCCAGGTAAAGGCCGCCGGCCAGCGACAACACGGCAAAGCCCCAGCGTGCGCGGCCTTGCAGGCCCAGTGCCCAGACCAGGGCCGCCAGCAGCACCAGCAAGGCCAGCAGGGTGGCCGCGCCATCGATGCCGCTTTGCTGGCCCAGCACCCAGACCAGCCACACCACGGTGGCGAACATCGGGAAGGCCATCGCGCGGCGGAAGGTGTCCATCCAGGCGCCAGGGCGTGGCAGCCAGCGCACCACAGCAGGGATCCAGCTGGCCAGCAGATAGGGCGCCGCCATGCCCAGGCCCAGCGCGGCAAACACCAGCAAGGCCTCGGCAGCCGGCATGCTGACGGCCAGGCCCATCGATGCACCCATGAACGGTGCCGTGCAAGGCGAAGCAATGGCAACGGCCAGCACACCGCTCAGGAAGGCATTGGTGATGGGGCTCTTGGCCTGCTTGCCTGCCAGGCTGCTGGGCACAAAACTGCCAAACTCAAACATGCCCGCCAGGTTGAGGCCAATGACGGTAAACAGCGCTGCCAGCGCCGCAATCACCAGCGGCGATTGCAGCTGGAAGCCCCAGCCCAGCTGCTGGCCCGCAGAGCGCAGTGCCAGCAGCAGTGCGCCCAGCGCCAGGAAGGACAGCACCACGCCCGCCGTGTAGGCCAGGCCGGCCTGGCGCTGCTCGCGCAACTGGCTGCCATGGGTGGTAAAGCCCAGCACCTTGAGTGCCAGAATCGGGAACACGCAGGGCATCAGGTTCAGGATCAGGCCGCCGACAAGCGCACCCAGCAGTGCCAGCCAGAGGCTGCCTGAGGACGCGGGTTGAACCGGAGCAGAAGCCTGCGCATTTTTTGCCAGTGCTGCCGCCAGCTCGGGCGATACCTGCGCGATGGCGGCGGCCTTCCATTGGCCACTGACAGGCGCCACGGTGCGCCAGCCGACGGCGCCATCTACGACCATGTGCTTGTCAGTAGTCAGCACCAGCGCAATGTCCTCCGGCGTCTGGCCCCGGTTGGCCGACAACGGCACCACAGCCGTCCAGTCCGTGCCCTCCCATTGCTGGGTAAAGTCCTGGCCGTCCTGCATCGCATGGTGCAAGGTGTCGGGGCTCTCGCTGAGCACCTGCAGGCTTTGGCCCTGCAGGGCAGCGGGCAGGCCGGAGACGCGCAGCTTCAGCGTATCGCCATCGACGCTGGCCTGGCTGCTGCCTTGCAGCGCGACGGGCGCCTGGGCATGGGCTTTTGCAAAGCTGTCGGCCAGCAGCGCGGTGCTGCTCTTGGTGGGAATGGTCAGGCTGAACTGGCCTTCTTCCGGAATGCATTCAACGCGGCAGATCAGCCAGTTGGCATGCAGGCGCACCGTCACATCGCGGGCATCGGCCGAGAAATCGCTGGGGATCTGCACCGTGACGGGCAGCAGCACCTGGCCTTCGTAGCCATAGTTCACCAGGCTGCCAACGCGGATTGGGTGGGGCGTGGGCCAGGCGATCTCGCCAGCATCCCAGCCGGGTGGCAGCTGCCACTGCAGCTGGGTCGGCAGGCCGGAGTCGCCGGGGTTGGTCCAATAGGTATGCCAGTCGGGCTGGTGGTCCAGCAGCAGGCCCAGTTCAATGCTTTTGCCGGGCTCAATGCCTTGGGGCGCCAGTGCCACCAGCTCGGCCCGCACCCGTGGGGTGGTCACGACGCTGCCAGTTGCAGCGCTGGAGGCCGTGTCCATCGCAGGGGCGCTGGCGCCGCTGCCGATCTGGAGCTTGATCTGCGCCTGGGCATGCAGCGCCGTGCCGCTCAAAACCAGCACAAGCAGTGTAAAAAAAAGCGCTCCTATCGAGCGACGCAGGGAAGCATGGGGCATATCACGTGGTACCTGTTTGTCTGGCGGGTGAGAGGACAGATACATGGAGAGGTTCCCGCATCATAGAGCTTGCGCCGCCTTTGCGCTGGTAGCCCCCAGCCTATAGCCATTACTGGTGCCCTGGTAGGCACAGAGACGCAAAAAAGGCCACTGCGCGGCAGTGGCCTGTTCCCATGGGACGGGGAGTGTATGCGCCGTCCCTGGATAGCATGCCGGCTTCGTGGTTGCCGGCAGGCGGGGAAAGCTTATTCGCCTTCCAGGATCGAACCGTTGGCCAGTGCCTGGCGGGCAGCCTGGGTCACTTCAGCGCGGCTCAGCTGGCCCTTGCCCAGTTCGTAGGCGTTGACGGTCGACTGGTTGCCTTGGGCAATCATCGTGTTGGTCTTGCGGGCTTCAGCCAGCTGGGCTTGCACATCAGCGCGGTTCACGGCGCTGGTAGCAGCGGCTTGAGGGGTGATGGCTTGGTCGCCTTCAAAAGGGTTGGCTTGGGCAACGGAAGCACCCAGAGCCAGGGTTGCGGCGATAGCGAGAATACGTGCGTTCATTTTTCTTTCCTTTGGTATTGCGTCCGGCCTGTTGGTCGACTCGCATCGTTTTTTGCTACGTCTGCAAGCCGTTGTGGTTTGCGGTGTAGCTTTTGTTTAACGATGGAATGAAGTTTATATTGGTATCTATCTCTGATAAATAGCCAAAAATCAAACGGATTGTTCCGAAATTTGGCTGAATTAGCTTGGAACTTTTACAAATATGTGACAGCTAACCCTGGTAATTACCCTAAATTAGGGTATTTACTATGGGTAAAAATTGGCTATGTTTATTAGTCATTAATAAGAGAAAAGCTATCGAATGGATAGTCCTTGGTCCCTCGCTGCATCAGCTTGCGATCAGCGGCGTATGCAGCACCCAGATACTGCCGCAGTGCTGGCAACGTCAGCCCAGTGCCTGACTCCACAGCCTTCGTGAGAGACCTTGCACCAAGACACCTGTGAGACAGACGGCCGCTGCCCCCGGTCTGCAGCGGGCCCACCCTGTGCAACCATCCGGCGATAGCGGCTGCGAATGGTGGCATTGCTGGCAAGTATTAGACAGCACTCGCAGCGCTGCCCACAATGGGCTGACAACAATCGTACAGAGACAGGAGACATTGCATGGACATGACCCAGCGCCGCCATTTCCTCACCACCCTCGCAGCCGCTGCGGGCGCCGCCAGCGTGCCGCAATGGGCGCAGGCGCAAACGGCCTACCCCAACAAGCCGGTGCGCGTGATCGTGCCCTTTGCCGCAGGCGGCACCACTGATGTGGTGGCCCGGCTGGTGATGCAGAAGATGGGCGAGCTGATGAAGGCCAGCTTTGTCATCGACAACCGGGGCGGCGCCAACGGCATGATCGGCACCGGCGAAGTAGCCCGCGCCCAGGCCGATGGCTACACCCTGCTGTTCAACACCGCCGGTGCGCAGACCTTGAGCCCGGTGATCTACAAGGCGCCTTATGAGGCGGCTGCCAGCTTTGCGCCGGTGGCCAAGGTCTGCTCGGTGGGCTTCATCATCATTGCCCGCAAGGACCTGCCAGCCAACTCGCTGCAGGAGCTGATCGCGCTGGCGCAGAACAAGGACAAGCCGCTGACGGCGTCGTCAGGCAGTGCCATCATCAACCTGATCACCGAGCAGTTCAAGCATGTGATCAAGGCGCCGCAGATCATCAATGCGCAGTACAAGGGCACCAGCCCGCAGATGCAGGCCGTCGTGTCCGGCGAGGTGGATTTCTCGTTTGACTCCTTTGCCGCCGTGGAGATGATCAAGGCCGGCAAGGTCAAGGCGCTGGCCGTGGTGTTGCCCCAGCGTGCGGCCTCCTTCCCCGATGTGCCGACCCTGGTCGAGCTGGGTGTCAAGGACATGGAGTTCAGCTCCTGGGCCGGCCTGCTTGCGCCCAAGGGCACGCCCAAGGAAATCGTGGCCGCCCTGTCGCAGAACATCGACAAGGTCATGCAGATGCCCGATGTGCTGGCCAAACTCAAACAGTACGACTACATCCCCGTGAAGACCACGCCCGAGAGCTTTGCGCAGGAGATCCAGGCCGAGACCGACCGCTGGAAGCAGGTGGTCAAGGCGACGGGTTTCAAGATCGAATAAGGGCTGCGGCCTGCTGCGCTGCACGCAGGCGGGGCCTGCAGCAGCGGCCATTAAAAAAGCCACCGGCATCAACCGGTGGCTTTGTCGTTGAGGCCTGCAGCGCTTACTGCTTGCGTGCAGCAATCGCCTTCTCGGCGGCGGTCACCAGGTCGGCGCCCACTTGCTGCTTCCACTTGTCATACACCGGGCGGGTGGCCTTCACAAAGGCCTCGCGCTCGGCTGCGCTCAGCTCGGTCACGGTGACGCCATTGGCGCTCAGTTCTTTGACGAGCGGCTTGTCCGCTTCGATCATGCCTTTGCGCGCAATGGCGATTTCTTCCTGGCCGGCTTCGATGGCGGCCTGGCGCACGATGTCCTGGTCGGCCTTGCTCCAGCTGGCCCAGATGTCCTTGTTGACGACAAAGATCAGCGGGTCATTGATGTAGCCCCAGAGGGTCAGGTACTTCTGGCCCACGGTGTTGAGCTTGGCAGCCTGGTAGACGGCAACCGGGTTCTCCTGGCCGTCCACCGCGCCGCTGGCCATCGCCGGCTGGGCATCGGCCCAGCTCATCTGCGTGGGGTTGGCGCCCAGCGCGCTGAAGGTGTCGACAAACAGCGGCGAGCCGACCACGCGGATCTTGAGGCCCTTCATGTCGGCAGGGGTCTTGATCGCATGCTTGGAGTTGGAGATCTCGCGGTAGCCGTTCTCACCCCAGGCCAGTGGCACCACGCCGGCTTTCTCCAGGCGGGCAAACAGGCGCTTGCCAGGCTCGCCCTGGGTCAGCGCATCGGCTGCGGCATAGTCGGGCATCAGGAAGGGCAGCGCAAACAGGTTCAGCTCCTTGATCTGCGGCGACCAGTTCAGGGTGGAGCCGACTGCCATGTCAATCACGCCCTGGCGCAGTGCCGAGAATTCTCGCGTCTGGTCGCCCTGCACCAGCGACACGCCGGGGTAGAGCTTGATGTTGATGCGGCCCTGCGTGCGCTCGCGCACCTTGTTGGCCCAGATCTCGCCGCCCTTGCCCCAGGGGAAGGCCGTGCCCAGCACCAGCGACATGCGGTACTCGCTTTTGTAGTTGCCCTGGGCCTGCACGGCGGGCGCGGCAAAGCTCAGCGCCGCAGCGGCGGCCAAGGCGGTGGCGAGGAATTGACGGGTTTTCATGGTTTTGTCTCCGGGTGGTTCAAGGGGAAATTGTGCAAATCCAGGGGCTGGGTAGCGGCGTTGGCGCCTGTACCCAGCCCGGGCTCCGATCAGTAGCCCAGCTTGGCGGGCAGCCACAGGGCCAGTTGCGGGAAGGCGATGACCAGCACCATCACGCAGAACATCGCAAACAGCATCCAGCCGACCCAGCGCACGGTCGATTCCATGCGCACGCCTGCAATGCGGCAGCTGACCATCAGGTTCACTGCCAGCGGCGGCGTGAACTGGCCCAGCGCCACCTTCAGGGTCAGGATCACGCCAAACCAGACGGGGTCCCAGTGGTAGTGCTGCATGATGGGCATCAGCAGCGGCACAAAGATCAGGAAGATGGAGATGCCGTCGAGGAACATGCCCACGGTGATCAGCATCAGGATCAGCAGCGCCATCACACCCCATTCGCCCAGGCCCGAGTTGACGATCGCGTTGGTGATCGGGTCGATCACGCCCAGGGTGGACAGCGAGAATGCGAAGATGCCAGCGAGCGACACAACGATCAGGATCACGGCCGACAGCTCACCGGCCTCGCGCAGGATCGGGAACAGGTCGCGCACACCGATGGTGCGGTGCACGACCATGCCGACGAACAGACCGTAGAACACGGCGACCACGGCTGCCTCAGTCGGTGTGAACCAGCCCATGCGCATGCCGCCCAGGATCAGCACCGGCGCGGCCAGGCCCCAGGCCGCTTCGCGCAGGCTCTTCCAGAACGCGGGGCGGGGCAGGCTGGCTTCCAGCGCGCCCATCTTGTGTTTGCGCGACATCCAGACCGCCGGGATGATCAGCGCCAGGCCCGCCAGAATGCCGGGGACCATGCCGGCCGCAAACAGCGCCGGCACCGAGGCCCCGGGCACCAGCACCGAGTAGATGATGAAGGCCACCGACGGTGGGATCAGGATATCGGTGGCCGCAGCGGCCCCGACCACGCTGGCCGAGAAGCTGCCCGGATAGCCGGCACGGCGCATCGCCGCAATCATCACGCCGCCCACTGCCGCCGCATTGGCGGGGCCGGAGCCCGAGATGCCGCCCAGGAACATGGCCACGGCAATGGCCACCAGCGGCAGCATGCCCGGGCCGCGCCCGACGATGGCCACGGCAAAGTTGACCAGCCGCAGCGCTACGCCGGAGCGGTCAAAGATCGAGCCCACCAGCACGAACATCGGAATGGCCAGCAGCGGGTATTTGCCCAGGCCGGCATAGAAGTTCTGCGGAATGGCCAGCAGGCCAAACCATTGCGCATCGGCATTGGCCAGTGCAATGGCCACGGCGCCCGCCAGGCCCAGCGCGGCGCCAATGGGCACGCCCAGCAGCATCAGCGCAATAAAGCCGATAAAGAGCAGGGTGGCAATCATGCGTGCTCCTTGGCTGCAGCATCGCTGCCTTCGGAGTACACATGCGCAAAGCTGGCCCGGCCCTGGCGCAGGAACAGGCCCAGCGCGCGCAAGGTGATCAGCGCGGAGAACACCGGCAGCCAGATGGAGTACCACCACTGCGGCACGCCAATGCCGGGTGAGGTTTCCTCATAGCGGTAGTCGTCGTACACGACGCGGATGCTGAGCACGCAGATCAGCGCAAACAGCAGGGCCACCGTCAACGCGCCAAAGCGGGCAAAGGCCTTGCGCCGGCGCGCGTCGCCGCGTTCGGCAAAGTATTCGATGCGGATGTGCAGGTTGCGCGCGACGGCTGCCGAGCCGGCCACCATGGCCAGCAGAATCATCAGGAACACCGAGATCTCTTCGGTCCAGGCAAACGAGCCATCGGTGAAATAGCGCACGATGACATTGGCAAAGGTGATGAGCGCCAGCAGCGCCATGATCACGACCGTGAGCCAGTCTTCCAGCCACAGCCCTTTGGCTGGGGCGGGCTCGCTGGGGAGGGAAGAGGAAGGGTCAGCGCTGCTGCCGCCCGAAGCATGAGGGGAGGGTGATGCCATAACAACCGGTCGCGAGAGGGCTTGGCTAAGCCAAGGGTGAATGCGGAAAACACAAACCGCCTTGTGGGCGGACCATCGGTATCGGATAGATCGGTATCTGCGGCAGCGCCGCGCCTGGCAGGTGGGCCAGTGGGGCCCGATTATGGCCTTGATCAGGGGGCTTGCAAGCCATCCTTTTCCCGGGGATGGGCCCTCTCAGTCGCCTGTGTTGCCGGTGCAGGCAGCAGATCTCGGCGAGCAACTTGTCCCCAACGGTGATGGGCGTGTGGATAATGCGCGGATGGAAACCAAGTGGCTTGAAGATTTTGTGAGTCTGGCGGAAACGCGCAGTTTCAGCCGGTCGGCGCAGTTGCGCCATGTCACCCAGCCGGCATTCTCTCGGCGGATTCAGGCGCTGGAGTCCTGGGCAGGGGCCGATCTGGTGGACCGCAGCTCCTACCCGACGCGGCTGACGCCAGCGGGCAAGACGCTGTACAACCAGGCCATCGAGATCCTGCAGGCGGTGCAGAGCACGCGTGCGATGCTGCGGGTGCATTCGTCCTCGGGCAAGGACATCATCGACTTTGCCGTGCCCCACACCCTGGCCTTCACCTTTTTCCCGACCTGGGTGTCGGGCCTGCGCAATGACTTCGGCCTGTTCAAGAGCCGCTTGATCGCCCTCAACGTGCACGATGCGGTGATGCGCCTGGTCGAAGGCGGCTGTGATCTGCTGATTGCCTACCACCATGAATCCCAGCCCATCCAGCTGGACCCGCAGCGTTATGAAATGGTGAGCCTGGGGCGCGAGGTGATGGCGCCGTATTGCAAGCCGGGGCTCGATGGCCTGCCGCTGTTCCTGCTGCCTGGCGCGGCCGAAGTGCCTTTGCCCTTTCTGGGCTATGCGCCCGGGGCCTATCTGAGCCGGGTGACCGACCTGGCCCTCAAGCAGGCGCCCGAACCTGCCTACCTGGACCGCGTCTACGAGACCGACATGGCCGAAGGCCTCAAGGCCATGGCGATGGAAGGACATGGTCTGGCCTTCCTGCCGCAAAGTGCGGCCAAGAAGGAGCTCAAGGCCAAGAAGTTGGTGCGTGCCGACTACCCCAGCTCGGCCCAGTGGGAAGTGGCGATGGATGTGCGCGCCTACCGCGAAAAGCCCCAGTCCAGTGATGCGGTCAAGACCGGTGCGCAGGCCCTGTGGGACTACCTCGTATCCCGCAACACTGCTGGAAATTCATGACATCTATAAGAATATAGATATTTTGGATTTGCAGGGTAATTTCTAATATGCGACTTAAATTTTCTGTGCAATGCTTGCGGATTGCTCGTGTTGCAGTTGGTTAGATGTACGCGATTTGTTCGAAAAAGGCTATGAATTGTTATCAGTTCATTGCGATTTTTCCGGATAGTTGCAGCGCTCAGTCTGCTGGCATTATCTGGACGGACTGCACAATACGTTGCGTGTCAGTTGTCGCTTTGGCGTCTTCCGAGGCCAATAGTTGTCAACTTTATTGATTTATCTGGAGGTCTGATGATGAAGAAACATTTGCTGGCTTTTGCAGTCGCAGCGGTTGCTGCAGGTAGCGCTTTTGCGCAAGCGGGCGATACGCTGGCCAAGATCAAGTCGTCTGGCAGCATCACCTTGGGTGTGCGCGAGTCTTCGGGCCTGGGCTACACGCTGGGTAACGGCAAGTATGTTGGCTTCCACACCGAGATGGCTGAGCACATCGTGGGCGACCTGCAAAAGCAACTGGGTCTGGCCAAGCTGGACATCAAGTACCAGCCCGTGACCTCGCAAAACCGCGTGCCCCTGGTGCAAAACGGTACCGTGGATCTGGAATGCGGCTCCACCACCAACAACCAGTCGCGCCAAAAGGATGCTTCTTTCGCCTTCACCACCTATGTGGAAGAAGTGCGTATCGCTGTGAAGGCCAACTCCGGCATCACCGGTATCAAGGACCTGAACGGCAAGACCATCGTGACCACGACCGGTACCACGTCGGTGCAGACCCTGCGCAAGAACAAGCGCGCTGATGGCCTGACCTTCAAGGAAGTCATGGGCAAGGACCACGCCGACAGCTTCCTGATGCTGGAGTCTGGCCGCGCCGACGCCTTCATCATGGACGGCTCCATCCTGGCCGCCAACATCTCCAAGTCCAAAGCACCTGCTGACTACAAGGTCGTCGGCGAAGTGCTGTCGGTCGAGCCGATCGCCTGCATGCTGCGCAAGGACGACACCGCCTTCAAGAAGGCTGTGGACGACTCCATCGTGCGCCAGATCAAGGATGGCTCGCTCGAGAAGCTGTACGACAAGTGGTTCATGCAACCTATCCCTCCTAACAACGTGAAGGTGGGCCTGCCGCTGTCGGCTGCAACCAAGGATGCTTGGGCCAACCCGAACGACAAGCCCATGGAAGCCTACGAAGTCAAGTAAGCACACCATTTAGGTACCGCCCTTCCAGCCTGGGGTTTGGGGGGGCGTTTTTGTTGGTACTGGTTTCTGTCAGTTGCGACCAGGCACCAAACATTGCTACAAAGACAAAAAAAGAGGTAGTCCTATGAATTGGGATTGGCAAGTATTTTGTGAAGACACGATTGAGCGCCAGGTCGTGCAGGGCTGTTTCGGTAAAAACGGCGATGTCACGTATCTGGACTGGTTGTTGTCTGCGTGGGGATGGACTATCTCCGTTTCCTTGTGTGCGCTGGTGATCGCGCTGATCGTCGGCTCCATCATCGGTACCCTGCGTACCCTGCCTGACCGGCCCTGGACGGTGCGCCTGGGCAATGCCTGGGTGGAGTTGTTCCGCAACATCCCACTGCTGGTGCAAATTTTCCTGTGGTACCACGTCGTGCCCGCCATCTTCCCCGCACTCAAGCAAGTGCCTGGGTTCCTGCTGGTGGTGCTGGCGCTGGGCTTTTTCACCTCGGCGCGTATTGCCGAGCAGCTGCGTGCCGGTATCCTGGCGCTGCCCCGTGGCCAGCGTTATGCCGGTATGGCTCTGGGTTTCACGACCTTCCAGTACTACCGCTATGTGCTGCTGCCGATGGCGTACCGCATCATCATTCCGCCGCTCACCAGCGAGTCGATGAACATCTTCAAGAACTCGTCCGTGGCCTTTGCCGTGTCGGTGGCCGAGCTGACCTTGTTCGCGATGCAGGCGCAAGAGGAAACCTCTCGCGGCATCGAGGTCTACCTGGCGGTGACCGCGCTGTACATGATCTCGGCATTCGTGATCAACCGCATCATGGCCTTCATTGAAAAGAAGAGCCGTATCCCGGGCTTCATTGCCGCTGGCGGCTCCGGAGGTCACTGAGATGAATTTGAATCTTGATTTTTCGTTCTACAACTGGGACCTGATCCAGAACTTCATCATCAAGGGTCTGATGTTCAGCGTGATGCTGACCATCGTGGCCACCCTGGGTGGTATCTTCTTTGGCACCTTGCTGGCACTGATGCGCCTGTCGGGCAAGAAGATCCTGGTGGTGCCTGCCACGATCTATGTCAACGGCATGCGTTCGGTGCCGCTGGTGATGGTGATTCTGTGGTTCTTCCTGCTGGTGCCTTTGCTGATCGGCAAGCCCATCGGGGCGGAGATGTCAGCGGTCATCACTTTCGTGGCGTTCGAGGCCGCGTACTTCTCCGAGATCATGCGCGCCGGTATCCAGTCCATTCCGCGTGGCCAGGTGTATGCCGGTCAGGCCGTGGGCATGACCTATGGCCAGAACATGCGTCTGGTGGTGCTGCCCCAGGCCTTCCGCAACATGCTGCCGGTCTTGCTGACGCAGACCATCATCCTGTTCCAGGACACCTCGCTGGTCTATGCCATTGGCGCCTACGACATGCTCAAGGGCTTTGAAGTGGCGGGCAAGAATTTCGGCCGTCCGGTCGAGGCCTATCTGGCTGCCGCCGTGCTTTACTTCATCATCTGCTTTACGCTGTCGTGGTTCGTCAAGCGTTTGCACAAGAAGATCGCCATCATCCGTTGATGCTGCAATACAAAGGATATCCAAATGATTGAAATGAAGAATGTCTCCAAGTGGTATGGCAGCTTCCAGGTGCTCAACGACTGCTCCACCAGCATTGCCAAGGGCGAGGTGGTGGTGGTTTGCGGCCCTTCGGGTTCGGGCAAGTCGACCTTGATCAAGACGATCAATGCGCTGGAGCCCATCCAGAAGGGTGAGATCTGGGTCAATGGCACGCCCATCCACGATCCCAAGACCGATCTGCCCAAGCTGCGCAGTACCGTGGGCATGGTGTTCCAGCATTTCGAGCTGTTCCCTCACCTGTCGGTGACCGAGAACCTGACCATCGCCCAGATCAAGGTGCTGGGACGCAGCGCTGACGATGCCAAGGCCCGTGGCCTGAAGATGCTCGACCGTGTGGGCCTGATGGCGCACAAGGACAAGTTCCCTGGTCAGCTGTCCGGTGGTCAGCAGCAGCGCGTGGCCATCGCCCGTGCACTGTCGATGGACCCGAGCGTGATGCTGTTCGACGAGCCTACCTCGGCACTCGACCCTGAAATGGTCGGCGAAGTGCTGGACGTGATGATCGGCCTAGCCAACGAAGGCATGACGATGATGTGCGTGACGCACGAAATGGGCTTTGCCAAGAAGGTGGCCAGCCGCGTGATCTTCATGGACGTGGGCGGAAAGATCCTGGAGGACTGCTCCAAGGAAGACTTCTTCGGCAACCCCGACGCGCGCCAGCCCCGTACCAAGGACTTCCTGGGCAAGATCCTGCAACACTGATTGCAGCCTATCTCGCACACGACCATGGCCGCTTATGCGGCCATTTTTTATGGGTGGATGGTTTGTAGGGGGAGAGGGCGGGCCACCGTCGAGGAGCGGTGCGCTGAGGCTGCATGACGCGCGCTGCGGGTTAGCGCGGTGTGACGAAGCTGGGGCCGCAGAACGCGGCCCCGGAGGCATCAGTTGTCGAACTTGTCGCTGGGGAAGCGCAGCATGTCGGTGAGCAGGTAGGACATCGGCACGTTCAGCGCAAAGTTCTTGCCCGGCAGCGGCGATTCGAACCACTTCTTGTACAGGCGCGTGATCTCGAAGTTCTGCGACAGCACGCGCATCTCGGCGTCGAAGACCTTCTTCATGCGCACATCGGTGTCGCGCATCATCAGCGACAGCGGCTCGATCGACATCAGCTTGCCGATCAGCTTGACCTGCTCGGGCTTCTCCGACTGCGCGCGGTGGGCGGCCAGCAGGATGTCGTCCATCAGCCAGACGTCGGCGGTGCCCGCTTGCAAGGCCTTGAAGCAGGCATCATGGGTGAGGCATTCGGTGTGCTGGATCTTGAGGCCGTTGACGGCCACACGGCGCTCCAGCACCTGCAGCGAGGTGGTGCCCTTGGTGGTGACCACCCGCTTGCCCGAGAGGTCATCCACATCGTTGATGCCACTGTCGGACTTGACCAGCATGCGCACGCCAGCAATGTAGTAGGGCAGGCTGAAGGACACATGCTTGCTCTCGCGCCGGTCCTTGGTGTTGGTGGTATTGCTGCAATCGACATCAATGGCGCCGCTGGCCAGATCGGTAAAGCGGGTCTGGCCGTTGATGGCACGGTACTGGATATCGAGCTTGGCCAGGCCCATGCTCTGCTGGAGCTTGGCAATCAGCGCCTGGCAGATGTCGATGGCGTAGCCGACCGGCTTCTTGGTCTCTCCCATCTCGTAGGCAAAAGGCAGTCCGTCCGGGCGGTAGCCTACGGTGATGCGCTGCGACTCCTTGATCTTGTCCCAGCTGTCGGGCAAAGGGGTCTGAGCCAGGCTGCTGCTGGCAATGCATAGCAGCACAGCGCCGCGAAAAATATGGTTTAGCCACATGTTGCACAGTCCTTGATTAAGAATTCCTACAGCTATCTATGATACGCATAGAGACTGTGTACTCTATGAGAACCTACCCTTAACATTGGGTTACTTTTATCGATACTCGGACACAGCGATGACGCCCGCATGACCAGTGCGACAATGGAGGGATGAGCACCGCACCCTCCTCCATCAGCATCATCCGACCCGACGACTGGCACATCCATCTGCGCGATGACGCAGCCCTGGCCACCACGGTGGCCCATGCCGCGCGGCAATTTGCCCGTGCCATCGTCATGCCCAACCTCAAACCCCCGGTTACGACCGCCGAGCTGGCGCTGGCCTACAAGGCGCGCATCGTGGCGGCCATCCCCCAGGGTTTGACGTTTGAGCCGCTGATGACCCTGTACCTGACGGACAGGCTTGCCCCGGAGGAGATCGTGCGTGCCAAGGCCGCCGGTGTCGTGGCGTGCAAGCTCTACCCCGCCGGTGCTACCACCAACAGCGACCATGGGGTGACCGATATCCGCAAGATCTACCCCACGCTGGAGGCGATGCAGCGCGAAGGCCTGCTGCTGCTGGTGCACGGTGAGGTGACCGGCAGCGAGGTGGACCTGTTCGACCGCGAGGCGGCCTTCATCGACCAGCATATGGTGCCGCTGCGCCGCGACTTCCCCGAGCTGAAGATCGTGTTCGAGCACATCACCACGCGCGAAGCGGCCCAGTATGTGACCGAGAGCGACCGCTTTGTTGGCGCCACCATCACGCCCCAGCATCTGCTGTTCAATCGCAACGCCATCTTTACCGGTGGTATCCGCCCGCATTACTACTGCCTGCCCGTGCTCAAGCGCGAGGAGCACCGCCTGGCGCTGGTGCAGGCCGCCACCAGCGGCAACCCCAAGTTCTTCCTGGGCACCGACAGCGCCCCGCATGCCGCCCAGCTCAAGGAGCACGCTACCGGCTGCGCCGGTTGCTACAGCGCCCATGCCGCCATCGAGATGTATGCCGAGGCCTTCGACAAGGTTGGCGCGCTGGACAAGCTCGAAGGCTTTGCCAGCCTACATGGTGCGGACTTCTACAACCTGCCGCGCAACACTGACCGCATCACGCTGGTGCGTGAATCCTGGACCCCGCCCGAGTCCTATCCCTTTGGCCAGGCAGACTTGAAGCCGCTGCGCTCGGGCGAAGCGCTGCCCTGGAAGCTGGCTGACTGAGCATTTTTGTCATTTGATGCGTGAATAACCGCAGGGCCACTGCAGACCTTCCGCCCGAGCCTGGCTGGTCGGCGCTGGACTGGCAGGCGCCCTGGCTGCAGCCCTACCGGGCGCTGGGTTTGCAGGTCCGCGCGCTGGATCGGCAAGGTCTGGCCATGCCTGATCTGCTCAACCGCCTGGGCGACTGCGGCCGCCGCTTTGTGCCGCAGTCGGCCCTGCCAGAGGGCGAGGCCTATGAAAGCTTTATCGCCCGCAGCGGCTGCGTGCCCACCCGCGAACATATGCACGACGGGCTCAACGGCTTGGTCTGGCAGCGCTTTGCGCGCACCAAGGCGCGGCTCAACGCCTTGCAGGCCCAGGCCATTGCGCAAGCTGGCGTCGTCGGGGCCAGCCGGGGCCCCTTGCGCGATGCGCTGACCCTGTTCGATGAAAACGGTGCCGTGCTGCTGGCACCCCAGCCACTGTGGCAGGCGCTGCTGCAGCGCCAATGGCAGCGGCTCTTTGTCGAGCTGCGGCCGCTGTGGCAGCAGGCGCAGCTCATCGTCATCGGCCATGCGCTGCTGGAAAAGCTCATCACCCCCAGAAAACCAATCACCGCGCATGTTTTTTGCCCCCCGCAGCCCTGGCCGATCGTGGACAATATCGACGAGGTCATCGCCGACTCTCTGGACGCTGCGCACCTGGCTGGCAAGCCCTTTACTCCGTTGCCGGTGCTGGGCGTTCCGGGATGGTGGCAGGAGAACCAGCAGGTTTCCTTCTACGATGACCCAGACGTATTTCGCTCGGCCCGACGGCCACAAATATCATAAGCACCCGCCGTCGCCATAAACTGGAGGTAAGGTCTTGAATTAGCAAGACAATGCCCCCAGCTATCGAGCACTGTGTTCCCCTCCTTGGAGAATCAACCCCATGAAACGAATGTTCCTTTTTCTGGCGACCAACATCGCCGTCGTTGTGGTGCTCGGCATTGTCGCCAGCCTGCTCGGTGTCAACCGCTACCTGACTGCCAATGGCCTGAACCTCGGGGCCCTGCTCGGCTTCGCCTTCATCATGGGTTTTGGCGGCGCCATCATCTCCTTGCTGATGAGCAAGCCCATTGCCAAGATGAGCATGGGTGTCAAGATCATCAACCAGCCCCAAAGCGCTGACGAGGCCTGGATTGTCGAGACCGTGCGCCGCTTCTCGGACCAGGCCGGCATCAAGATGCCTGAGGTGGGCATCTACCAGGGTGAGGCCAATGCATTTGCAACCGGCGCGTTCAAGAACTCAGCGCTGGTGGCGGTCTCCACCGGGCTGCTGCAAGGCATGACCCGTGAAGAGGTCGAGGCCGTCATCGGCCACGAGGTGGCCCACGTGGCCAATGGCGATATGGTCACGATGGCGCTGATCCAGGGCGTGATGAACACCTTTGTGGTGTTTCTCTCGCGCGTCATCGGCTATGCGGTCGATTCGTTCCTGCGCCGCAATGACGAGCAAAGCTCGGGCCCCGGCATTGGCTACATGATCACCACTATCGTGCTCGATATCGTCTTCGGCTTCCTGGCTGCCATCATCGTGGCCTGGTTCTCGCGCCAGCGCGAATTCCGTGCCGATGCCGGTGCCGCCCGCCTGATGGGCCGCAAGCAGCCGATGATCAATGCCTTGCACCGCTTGGGTGGCATGCAGCCTGGCACCCTGCCGCAAAGCATGCAGGCCATGGGCATCACCGGCGGCCTGGGCAAGCTGTTCAGCTCGCACCCGCCGATTGAAGAGCGTGTGGCTGCACTGCAAAACAACCAGGTGCAATAAGCTTCTGCTTGTCGCCACTCAAAAAGCACTGCCTCGGCAGTGCTTTTTTGTGGGCGCCAGGCCAGTGGATCGGTGTGGTGTCGGCAGGGCCACCCCGGCTTTTACCGCCGATTTACGCGCCGCTCACCGGGCGTTAAGAGGGCGCGCCTTCAATGGAGTTCTTGCAATGACTGGAGATGCACCATGTCGCACACTTCCACCTCAAGGGACCCTCTGCAAAACTCCCTGCCGGCGTCCGAACGCGATCCCGGGCGATCCGCTGCGTTGTCTTCCCTGTCAATAGCTGCGGCTATTGACTGCAAAAGACGCCTTGCGTCTCATCCCGATCCGCGTCCATCCCGCTTGGCGAGGGTTTTGCAGAGCATCCCTGGGCGTTCGGCCGCTTTGGGGGCCGGGGCCCTGGCGGTCACCTTCCTGGTGACCGGCTGCGTTGTCGCACCCGCCGAGCCCTATGCCTATGGCAATCCTGCGGCGGTGGTCGTATCGGCGGAAGCGCCGCCGCCTCTGCGCTACGAGCCAGCACCCGTAGCGGTGGCACCGATGGCGACCCAGGTCTGGATTGGCGGCTTCTGGGATTGGAGTGGAGGCCGTTATGTCTGGCGGGAAGGCCGCTGGGCGGCACCTCCGCACCATGGTGACCGTTGGGTGCCCCGTGAATGGGTGCGCGGCCCCCATGGCTGGCAGGCCCGTGGCGGGCATTGGGAGCGCCGCTGAAGTGGCACGGCGGGCCAGGCCCCTGACCAGGGCACGGTCTGCAGCGCGGGTCAGCGCATCGTGTAGTTCAGCTGAAACATCAGCGCGGACTTGCCCAGCACATTGAGCTGGCCGCCCCAGTGCTGGTTGTAGTTCCAGCCGATGGCAGGGATGGCGGTAATGCCCCAGCCGTTGCGGTTGTTGAGCGGAATCTTGCGGTGGTACGGGTATTTGTAGCCATGGATCACGCCGCCGGTGAGCTTGAGAAACAGCTGTGGCGTGCTGGACAGCGGCTGGAACTGCCAGCCGTAATACGCGTACTGGCTGGGCTGGCCAAAGGAATTGCTGAAATAGGCAAAGCCGGCCACCTGGTGGTCATCGAGCTTTTTCTCGGCGTTGAGCAACCATACATATTTGTGCCGCTCGTCATCGGGCTCGAAGTCACGCTCCTTCTTGGCGTTGGAGTAGTGGTAGGTGTAGGGGGCGTAACCCAAGGTCCAGCCCGACAGCGCGGAGCTGTCGCTGCCATCCGGGTCATCGACGCTGGCTGACCAGGCAGAGCTGGACAGTGCGCAGAGCAGGGCAGAACACCAGCTGGCCGCACCCAGGCCAGAAGCGTTCCGGCGGGACCAGAAGGTAGAGGGAATCGCAGACATGGGCAACCTTCAGCAACAGCAGGACAATCCAAAATTCTAGGTGGACGCGCTGAAGGTCGGGATTCGTTTGTGGCGTCTGGGCCTCAAAGTTGTAAGAAGCCGTTTCTTAAGCGGCTGTTAAGCGGTACATGCCGTAAATTGTTGCAGCGCTGGGGGGACTGGCTGCTGCTTGCTGCGCGGGCATGGGCCCGCGCTCCGGTCTCCTCCAGCCGGCTTTCAGGGGCTGCAGGCGGAACCGCCGCCACGCACCTTACAAAGCACCGCCCGAGCCGCGCGAGCCCGACGAAGGCACCGCCAGCCCCAGAATGGCGCAGGCGACCGCCTCACCCACCTTGATGCCATCGACACCCGCCGACAGAATGCCGCCCGCATAGCTGGCGCCTTCACCAGCAGGGTACAGGCCGCGCGTGTTGTCGCTCTGGAAATCAGCGCCCCGGCCAATCTTGACGGGCGACGAGGTGCGGGTCTCCACGCCGGTCAGGATGGCATCGCGCATGTCATAGCCGCGGATCTTCTTGCCAAAGGCAGGCAGGGCCTCGCGCATGGCCTCGATCGCATAGGAGGGCAGGGCCTGGTGCAGGTCGCCCAGCGCAATGCCCGGCTTGTACGAGGGCTCCACGTTGCCAAAGGCGGTCGATGGCGTGCCGACGACAAAATCGCCCACCAGCTGGCCGGGCGCGCTGTAGTTCTGGCCGCCCAGCAGATAGGCTTTGGACTCCAGCTGGCGCTGCAGCACAATGCCCGACAGCGGATGGAAGGCGCCGGGCGCCTGCGCCTCCACGCCATAGGTCTTGCCACCAAAGGCCCAGGCAAAGCTCTCGGCATCCTGCGGATAGTCTTCGGGGTTGATCGCGCAGACCATGCCGGCATTGGCATTGCGCTCGGCGCGGGAGTACTGGCTCATGCCATTGGTCACCACGCGCTCGGGCTCGCTGGTGGCGGCCACCACGGTGCCGCCCGGGCACATGCAAAAGCTGTAGACGGCGCGGCCATTCTTCGCATGGTGCACCAGCTTGTAGTCGGCCGCGCCCAGCAGCGGGTGGCCGGCATCCTTGCCCCAGCGTGCGCGGTCAATGACGCTTTGCGGGTGTTCGATGCGAAAGCCCACCGAGAAGGGCTTGGCCTCCATGGCCACGCCGCGCTCGTAGAACATCGCAAAGGTGTCGCGCGAGCTGTGGCCCAGTGCCATCACTGCATGCCGGGTGGGCAGCGTGTAGCTTTCGCCACTGGCCTGGTCCAGCACCTGCAGGCCCACCAGCTGGCGCGCATCGCCTTCGACCAGTACATCGGTAACCTTTTGCTCAAAGCGGATCTCACCGCCCAGGCGCACGATCTCCTCGCGGATGCCCTCGACCACCTTGACCAGCTTGAAGGTGCCGATGTGCGGGTGGGCGGTGAACAGGATCTCCGGCGGCGCGCCGTAGGTGACGAACTCCTGCATCACCTTGCGGCCCAGGTGGCGCGGGTCCTTGATCTGGCTGTAGAGCTTGCCGTCCGAGAAGGTGCCTGCGCCGCCTTCACCAAACTGCACATTCGATTCCGGCGTCAACCGGCGCTTGCGCCACAGCCCCCAGGTGTCCTTGGTGCGCTGGCGCACCGTCTTGCCGCGCTCCAGCACGATGGGCTTGAAGCCCATCTGCGCCAGCACCAGCGCTGCAAAAATGCCGCAGGGCCCAAAGCCCACCACCACCGGGCGATCCTGCATGTCCGCCGGCGCCTGGCCCACCGGGTGCCAGGCCATGTCGGGCGTCGGGTTCACATGCGAGTCTGCCGCAAAATGCTGCAGCAAGGCCGCTTCCTGCGCAGGATCTGCCAAGGTCACATCGACGATGTAGACCGCCAGCAGCTCGGACTTGCGCGCATCAAAGCTGCGCTTGTGCACCTGCAGCTGGGCAATGGCCGCCGGCTGCAGGCCCAGGCGCTGGGCTGCCAGCTGGCTGAGCGCCTCCTGGGGCGCGTATTCGGTGTGGTTGTCGGGGTGGTAGGGCACCGCCGAGAGGGGGAGTTTGAGTTCTGCAATCCGGATCATGGCTTGTACCTATCAAGCAAGGGCATGGATGGTAGCTGATATGGCCGCAGCAGGGCGGCCGGCCGGGGCGCATCCACATGGCGCAATAAGGTAAACGCGTTGGCACGTCTTATAAGCCGTGTTGGCGGCGTCAGCTTTGCAGCTCTAAGCGGGAGTATCCGATCCCCGCCCCTTTCTCCACCCGGATCTGCGCCGGGATACGCTCCTTGAGCGCTTCCACATGGCTGATGATGCCGATCATCTTGCCGCTGGCGTTCAGCGTGTCCAGCGCGGTCAGCGCGATCTCCAGGGTGTCGCCGTCCAGGGTGCCAAAGCCTTCGTCCAGGAACAGCGAATCGATCGAGGTCTTGCTGCTGACCAGGTCGGACAAGGCCAGCGCCAGTGCCAGGCTGACCAAAAAGGCCTCGCCCCCCGACAAGGTACGCGTGTCCCGCGCCACATCGCCTTGCCAGCTGTCAACGATATCGAGCTCCAGCTCGCCGCTGCTCTTGCGCTGCAGTAGGTAGCGGCCATGCAGCCGCGCCAGATGGCCGTTGGCCAAGGCCAGCAAATGGTCCAGGGTGAGGCCCTGGGCAAACTTGCGGAACTTGTCGCCCTTGGCCGAGCCGATCAGGCCATCGAGCCGCTGCCACAGCTCGCTGTCGCGCTCCTGCGCTGCAATCTGCGCCAGCAAGGCCTGCTGGCCGCTGCGGCGCTGGTCGTCATCGGCCAGGCGCGCGCGCTGGGCGCCCATGCGTTCTGCCGTCTGGTTGCGCTCATTCTCCAGTGCCTGTATCTGTTCATCCAGCGCCTCGGGTGCCTCCTCGGTCAAGGCCTGGGCCTGCAACTGCTGGTGCTGTTGCGCTGCCTCCTCGGCCACCGTACCAGCGCGCTGCAGCGCCAGCTGCAAGGCATCGCGCTGCTGGCTAAGCCGCTCCAGCTCGCCTGCGGGCAGCAGTGCTTGTGCAAAAGCCTGTGCATCGGCAAAGGGGCTGGCCTGCAAGCCCTGGTTCCAGGCGGCCTGGGCCTGCGTCTCGGCCAACTGCCGCTCGGCCAGTTGCTGGCCCGCTTGCTGGGCCTGGCCTTCCAGGCTGGCCAGTGTTTGGCGGGTCTGTTCCAGCAGCGCTGTGCAATCTGCCAGCGTGGCGGGCAGTGCCAGGGGCGTGGTGCCAGCCAGCGCGGGCGCGGTGGCATGCGCCAGACGCTGCTGCCATTGCTGGACCTCTTGCGCGCACTGGCTGGCCTGGAGCTGCTGCAACCCCAACTGATGGGTAATGCTTTGCAGCTGCGTGCTGTGCTGTTGCCATTGCTGCCATTCCTGCTGGCGGGCCTGCAACCAGGCATCGTCGCCGTTGGCGGGCGGCACCGCCAGGCCCAGCGGGGCCAGGCTGGCTTGCAAGGCGGTCTCGGCCGTGTCGGCCAGCGCTTGCACCTCCTGTAGCGCCTGGGCCAGGCGTTGCTGCTGGCTGTGGTTGTCTTGCTGGCTCTGCTGCAGGCGCGCTTGCGCATGCTGCGCCTCTTGCAGGCTCTGGGCGGCTGCATGGGCGCTGTCTTTGGCGCTTTGCAGCGCCTGCTCGGCGGCTTCGGCAGCGGTCAGGTCCTGTTGCAACTGGGCCGCTTGCGCGGCGCTGGCTTGCCGGGCCTCGGCCAGGGTGTGCGGCTGTTGCCAGGCAGATTCGGCGATGGGCTGGGCCATGCGCGCGCTCAGCGCCAGCCATTGCTGTTGCCAAGCGTCCAGCCGCTGTTCGGCCGCTGTGCGCTGGGCTTGCAGGCTGGTCTGCTGGTTCTGGGCCGCTGCATGCACGGCGCTCAGCTGCTCGCCCTGCTGCTGCAGCGCTTCCAGCTCGGCCTGGGCCGCCTGCAGTGCGGCTTCGGTGGCGGTCACATCGAGCGCCGCATAGGTTGCGATGGCGGGGTGCTCATGGGCCCCGCAGAGTGGGCAGGCCTCTCCAGGCTGCAGGGCCTGGCGGTGGGCTTCCAGGCTTTGGATGCGTTGTTCCTGGGCCAGCAGTTTTTGCTTGTCGCCCACCTGTTCTTTCTGGGCCTTGTACTGGCTGCGCAAGGCCGCCAAAGCCTGTTGCTGTTGCAGCAAGGGCGTAGCACCGGCCTGCAGCGCATCGCGCAACTGCTCTGCATCCCGCGCCAGCGTTGGGCGCTGCTGGGCATGCTGCAGCAGCTGCTGCCAGGCTTGCTGGTGCTGCTGGGCCGTTTGCCACTGGCTGCGCAACTGGCCCAGGCTGCCGCCATGCGGCGCCAGGCGCTGGTGTTGGGCGGTCTGTGCTTCCTGCGCTGCTGCAGCGGCCTGCTGCTGCGCGGCTTGGGCTTGCTGCAATTTGTTGGCCTGTGCCGCCAGCTGCTGCTGCAGCGACTGGCCCTGTTGCTGGGCCAACTGCAACGCGGCCCGATCTTGCCCCAACTGCCGCTGCTGCAGCTGGCGCTGCGCCAGCTGCTCGCGCCAGCCACTCAGCCGGTCGCCGAGCGCGGCATGGGCGGGGTGCTGCTGCAGCCAGTGCTGCAGATCCGTCTGCTGGGTTTGCAGCTGCTGCAGCGCCTGCTCGGCCTGCTGCTGGGCCTGCTGCGCCAAGGTGCTGGCATGCTGCTGCAGCTGCCACTGTTGGTGCTGTGCGTCGACCAGGCGGCTCTGCAACTGGGCCTGCTGGGCCTGGCCCGCTGCGCTGGCTGCTTGTGCCTGCTGCCAGGCCGCATGCAGCGGGGCAATCGCTTGTGCCGGGGCATGGGCCTGCAGGCGCTGCAGATCGGGGGCGGCCGCCTGCAGCGCTTGCTGGGCCTGCTGCAGGCGCTCCTGAGCCAGCTGCTGCGCCTGCGCGGCTTGGGTGGTTTGCTGTTGCCAGCGCTGCAGGCTTTGCAGCGCGGCATGGCGCGTCTGCAAGCTGGCCAGGCTGTCTTGCAGTTGCTGGGCTTCGGCTCGCAACTGATCGCGCTCGGCCTCGGGCAGCAGCTGCATGCCGCCTGCCTGGGCCTTGTCGCGCTCCAGCGCCTGGCGGGCATCGCGGGCGCGCTCAAACACGGTTTGCGATATCTGGCTGTAGATGTCGGTGCCGGTCAGCTCTTCGAGCAGCTCGGCGCGCTCATTGGCATTGGCTTGCAAAAACGCCGCAAACCCGCCCTGGGCCAGCAGCATCGATTTGGTAAAGCGCTGAAAGTCCAGCCCGGTGATCTCGGCCATCTGGCGCAGCTTGTCGCTGCTGTGGGTGCTCAGAATTTCGCCATCGGCCACGCGCGCCAGTTCCACCTTGGGCCCTTGCAGCGCGCCGCTGGCCTTGTCGCGGGCGCGGCGCTGGCTCCAGAAGGCGCGGTAGACAGTGCCCTTGACCTCGAACTCCACCTCGGCCAGGCAGTCGGCCGTGTGGCGCGTCATCAGGTCATTGCTGCCGGCGCTGATGGTCGCCAGCCGGGGCGTCTGGTGGTAGAGCGCCAGGCAAATCGCATCGAGCAAGGTCGATTTGCCCGCACCCGTCGGGCCGGTGATCGCAAACAGGCTGTTGTCGGCAAAGGGCGCGGCAGTGAAGTCGATGCGCCACTCGCCTTTGAGCGAGTTCAGGTTCTTGAGGCGCAGGCTGCGTATCTTCATAGCGGCTCCCCGCTGGGGTTGGCCAGCGACTGCAGCACGCTCTGGTAGCGCGCGGTCAGTGCCTGCTGCAGCTCGGCGTCCATGGTTTCCAGCGCCAGTCGGCGCTCAAACACCTGTGCAGGGGTCAGCGCATCCAGCGCCTCGGCGGCCGGTCCGCTCCACTGCGCAGCCGCCCGCCCGCGCTGCCGTTTGACCCGCAGCAGCTGCAGCGGCAAGCCGTCGGCGAGCGCCTGCACGCGCAGCGGCAGGTCGGCCAGGTAGTCATCTTCTTCGATCGTGATGTCCAGCCACACCTTTTTGTCGGCCTGGGCCAGCGCGCTGGCCTGCTGCAGCGCGGCGGGCAAGTCCGCCAGGTTGCTGCGCAGCGCCGCCATGGGCTGGAACACCGGCACGGGCAGGGCGGTCACCGCCTGCAAGCCCGGCGCTCCCAGTTCAACCAGCAGCATCTGTTTGGTCTGGCGTGCCTCGTCAAAACCCAGCGCGATCGGCGAGCCGCTGTAGCGGATGTGCGCCAGCCCGCCCACTGTCTGCGGCTGGTGGATATGGCCCAGCGCGATGTAATCCACCGGCGGAAAGGCCTGGGTCGGAAAGGCCTCCAGCGCGCCGACATAGATCTCGCGCACCGATTCGCTGCTGCTGGCGCCGACGGCGGTGAGGTGGCCGGTGGCGATGATGGGCAGCTGCCGCCCCAGGCTGGCCTGCAGCGCCGCCTGCTGCTGCAGTGCCGCCGCATACACCTGCTGGTAGGTGGCCTGTATCGCCTGCTGCAAGGCCAGCTGCTTGTCCTGCGCGCTTTGCTCGGCCTGGCTTTGCAGCACATCGCGGGGACGGATAAAGGGCAGCGCGCAGACAATGCAGCCAGGGCTGCCATCGCGCAGCGGCAGGATGCGCACATGCTGCTCGGCAGCGCCGGTGGCGGCAATCACCTGGGTGCCCAGCGCTTGGAGCAGTCCCTGGCTTTCTTCCAGCACCGCGACCGAGTCATGGTTGCCGCCCAGCACCAGCAGCGCGACACCGGCCTGGTGCAGGCGCGCGACCAGGCGGTTGTAGAGCGCGCGGGCGTAGCTGGGTGGCGCGCCGGTGTCAAAAATATCGCCAGCGATCAGCACCGCATCGGCGGCTTGCGCCGCCACCTGTTCCAGCAGCCAGTCGATCAGCGCACTGTGCTCTGCCTGGCGGCTTTGGCCCATGAAATGCTGGCCCAGGTGCCAGTCCGAGGTGTGAATGATGCGCATGGTCGGGGGGAGGGGTGGAGAGATCGCGGGAACCCTGCCGATGGTAGTCGCTGCGCGCCGCGCCGGTCAAAGAAAAAGACCTCGCCCGGGTCTGCACCCGGGCGAGGTCTGGCAGCCGATGCGGCGGTGGTCAGGGTTTGGCGCTAGCTGCCTTGCGTGCCGCAGCGCGGTTGTAGGCAAAGCCAAGCACCACCAGCGCCAGCACCAGGGCCTGGGCCAGCAGGGTCTCCACTGTGGGGAACATGCCCAGCAGCTCGATGCGGGGTGCGCTGAGCGGCGTGGCGCTGACCCAGCCGGCCTCTTGCAGCGAGGACACGCCCTTGCCCACCAGCACCACGGCCAGCACGGCCACCAGGATCGACGTCGCCGAGAAGAAGCGGCCCACCGGCATGCGCGCGCTGCTGCGCAGCAGCACAAAGGCAATCACTGCCAGGATCGCCACCGCAGCCAGGCCGCCGCCCAGCAGCGCGCCGTGGTGGCCGTCCGAGGCCAGGGCCGAGAAGAACAGCACGGTCTCGAACACCTCGCGGTAGACAGAGATAAAGGCCAGTGCAAACAGGCCCCACATGGAGCCCTGGCCCATGCTGGCCGAGAGCTTCTCGCTCAAATAGCTTTGCCAGCGGCCGGCGCTGCTCTTGCTGTGCATCCACAGGCCCACACTCAGCAGCACCAGCGCGGCGACCACCGAGCCCAGGCCCTCGGTCACCTCGCGGCTGGCGCCGCTGATCTCGACCAGATAGGTCGCCACCGCCCAGGTCAGGCCGCCGGCGACCAGGGCCGAGCTCCAGCCCGCATGCACATAGCGCAGTGCATCCTGGCGCCCGGCCTTGCGCAGCAGCGCCACCATGCCGATGACGATCAGCAAGGCCTCCAGCCCTTCGCGCAGCAAGATGGTGAGCGCGCCGACGAAGGTGGCGGTGGCGTCCGATGCGCCTGCGTTCAGCTCGGCCTCGACCTGGCCAAACATGGTCTGCAACTGCTGGGCGGCGGCCTCGGCCTCTGGCAGGCTGCCGCTGGCCACCGTGGCGCGGTACTGCACCATGGCCGATTCGACCTGGGTCATCAAGGCCTTGTTGCGCGCGGCAATCGTCGGCTCCAGCGGCTCAAAGCCATCCAGGTAGGCGGACAGCGCCAGCTTCATCGCCTGGTTGCGGTCGCCCGCCTTGAGCGCCAGTAGGCTTTGCGCCAGGCGCTGGCGCGACAGGGCCACGCCAGTGGCCTTGCCTTCACTGATGACCTCGGGGTTGGCGCGCAGATAGGCCAGCACAGCGCGGGCCTGTTCGATCGGCATGGCCGGGGTCAGGCTTTGCGCGGTGGTGGTGCTGAGGGCGGCCAGGTCACCAAAGCGTGCGCGCAGGCCCGCATCGCTCTGCCACAGCGCCTTGCCGGTGGCGCGCAGTTCGTCGTTGTACGACAGGCCGCCGACAAAATAGGCCAGCGCCCAGCGGTCGTCTTCGGGCAGCGCGCCAAAGGAGACCATCGAGGTGCCTTCCACGCCTTGCGAGGTCACCTGGTACAAGGCCATCAGGCTGCGGGCATTGGCACGCTGGGCATCGCTGAAGGCAATCGGTTGTGGATCCAGACCTTGTGCTGCCGGGCCATCGCCACCGCCGCTGGCGCCATGGCAGCTCGCACAGATTTGTTGAAAGAGTTGAGAGCCTTTTGTTATATCGGGAGCCTTGGCCGGTGCCACTGGCATCGGGTAGGCAGCCACCAGCAACTGGGCTGCCTGATGGGCCAACTGGGCTACGTCATCGGCCGCTGCCTTGGCTTGCACCGCTGCACGCAACTGCCCAGCCAGTGCCACGACCCGCGCCTTGTCGGCATGGGCCGGCAGCGCCTGGGCCTGCTGCAAGGCATTGGCGCTGAAATCCAGCATCTCGGCATATTCGCCTTCGCTGGCGATCTGGCCATTCTCGACCGCGCCGCCGTAGTCGACGGCGACATAGTCCAGCAGCTGCCAGAGCTGGCGGGCATCGGTGGCTTGGGCTTGGGGGGCAGCGATGGTGGCTGCAGGCGCCGCTGCGGGCGTTTGGGCAAGGGCAGGGCCGCTGAGCAAACCGGCCAGCAGGGCCAGAGTCCAGCTGAAAGTGGAGCGCATAAAGTGTTATGAATAAGAATTATTCGCGGTATTTTAAGCTTGTTTACATTCTTTACTACGGCAGTCGCCCAGCCTGGTAAGAGGGCGGAAGCGCATGTTTTGCGATGCTTTTCCGCTCCCGTTGGAGCGCGCTGGAAACGCAATTGGTAACCATTTCTACGTCTCAGATCGATACACTGCGGCCACGCGCTTGTGCTCACAGGGAGGGCAAGGCGTCGCACGCCGCATGCCAATGCCGTGACGCAACGAGGAGAGAAAAAATGGAAAAACTAACAGGAATCGCAGTAGCCGCCGTGGTCGTCTGTGCCGGCTTGATGGGTTGCAGCAAGAAGGAAGAAACCCCCAGCAGCCCACCGGCTGCCGCCGCCCCGGCGCCAGCGCCTGCAGCACCTCCGGCCCCTGCGCCAGCGCCCGCCGCTGCTGCACAAAAGGTGCAGCCCGGCAAGTGGCAGGCCACCACCGAGATGAGCGGCCCCATGGGTCAGCAGGCGCTGACCGGTGTGGAGCAGGCCCTCAAAACCATGTCGCCTGAGCAAAAGAAGGCCGCCAACCTGGACAACGCCAAGATCGAAGGCGGCAAGCTGGTGCAAGAGATGTGCATCACCCCCGAGATGGCTGGCAAGACCTTGCAATCGCTGGCCGATTCGCAGCTCAAGAGCATGCCAGGTTGCAGCCCCGCCGACGTGAAGACCGATGGCAACAAGGAATCGATGCACTTCAGCTGCGGCGACGGCAAGATGAGCATGGACCTCGAAGCCGTCTACGTCTCGCCCACCGAGAACACCGTCACCAGCAAGATGGACATGGCCGGCCAGGGCATGACCACCACGGTGACCAGCAAGCGCGTGGGCGACTGCTGATAGAGAGGCTCGCGCGCCGCTGCTTGGGCGGGGGCGTGTGGGGCTTTGAATGCGAAAACGCAGCCTGGGTGGCTGCGTTTTTTTATGGGCGCCTATGTATGGGGGCCATCCATCCAAGCAGGGTTACTGCTCGACCCGTATCACCTGAGCCAAATCGATACCCAAAGTCTGCGCTTTCTCCAGCAGCGCTTGCCGCTGGGTCTCCGGAATGGTCTTGCTGCGAGACAGAATCCACATGTAATCCGGGCTGCTGCCGATGACCAGGGCAGTGTGGTACTGGTCGTCGAGGCTGACCACGTTGTAGCCACCGTAGAAGGGGCCGAAGAACGAGACCTTCAACGCCGCCTTATCGGCCTGCCCGAGGAAGTGTGCCTTGCCTTCCGCCTCGCGCCACTTCTGCTTGGCAGCGTCATAGCCACGGTTCAGCACGGTGACGCTGCCATCGCTATTCAGGCTGTAGGTGGCAGTCACCTGGGTCAAGCCTTTTTCAAAGCGATGGTCAAGGCGTGCCAGCTCATACCAGGTGCCCATGTATTTGCTGGCGTCAAAGTTGCTGACCGGCTGAACACCTGGGGGGACGGAAACGGCGCAACCGGGCAGCGCGACGGCAGCGCCGGTGATGACCAGCGCCATGGCCGTGGCGCGGATGAGAGCGCTTGTGGAGAAAGGCATCGTAGATTTCCTTTTGTGTCTAGGGCAGGGCCAAACGGGAGAAGTGGATGAACAGGCCTGCTGCAAGACTGGCCCGTTGCGGGGCTACCGGCAATGGGCGCGCATGCCGTGCTGCTGTCGTCCCAGCTCCCGCATCAGGCCTTGGTGATCCGCCGCACGCTGGCAAAGTACCAGCGGTCCGGCAGGCAGCGCAGCAGGCGCATCCAGCGGGTAAAGCGGCGGGGGAAGTTCATCTCGAACTGTCCGCGCGCCCAGCCTTGCAAGATATGCTGCGCCGCTTCGGCGGGGCTGATCAGTGCGGGCATGCGGAAGCTGTTCTGGGCGGTCAGGGGGGTTTCGACAAAGCCGGGGTTGATGATGGACACGCCCAGCCCTCTGGGGTGCAGATCCAGGTAGAGGTTTTCTGCCAGGTTGTTGAGCGCCGCCTTGGTGGGGCCGTAGGCGAGCGACATCGGCAGCCCCCGGTAGCCGGCAACGCTGCCGACCAGCGCGATATGGCCCCGGCCCGCTTGCAGCAGCATCGGGAGGATGGCGTCCAGCACATGCAGCACGCCGACATAGTTGACGGCCAGGTGTTTCTGCATCTCGGGCAGGTCGAAGGCGGTGGCGCGCAGCGGCCGGTAGTGGCCTGCGCAGTACAGCACCAGATCTGGCGCAGCACCCAGGGCCGTGTGTACCGCTTGTGCGGCAGCGGCCACGGTGTCGGGCTGGCTCACATCCAGCGGTAGTGCCAGGCAGCCTGGGCGGCTGTTGGCAAAGTCCTGCAGCGCAGCCAGGTCCCGGGCCGATACGATGACGCGCGCGCCCCGGGCTTGCAGCGCTTCAGCGGTGGCCCGGCCAATGCCGGTGGAGGCGCCGATGATCCACACCGACTGGCCTTGCCAATCGGCCATCGGCGGATTGAGCTTGGCTTGCAGCAGCGACATTACTCCGACCCCTTGGTAAAGGAGATGGTCAGATCGCCCAGGTGGATGCCGAACTTGCTCATCGCCGTGCGGTTGAGCATGATGCGCCCGTCCATCAGGTACATCCAGTCGTCCATCCGCACATTCCAGACCCGGCCGTTCACCGGCAAGGCCAGCACATAGTTCCAATGCAGCGCGTTGCCGGCGGCCTGGCCTGTGGCGGGGCCGACCACATCCCCCGCCTGGCCGCTGTAGCGGCCCTCACCCAGGTACTGGATGTGCCAGGTGCGTTCCTGCGTCGTGCCATCGCTGTAGACAAAGTGTTCTTCCAGCACGCCTTCATTGCCCGTCCACTTGCCGGTCATCTGCACGGTAAAGCGCTTGACTACCTTGCCCTGGCGGTCGGTGAACATGCCATGCGCCGTGAGCGGGCCGTTGAAGTACTGGCGCAGATCCAGCGCCGGGCGCTCCTGGGCATAGTCCTCGACTGAGGGGCTGGCGCAGGCACTGAGCAGCGCCAGTGTGCCGACCAGGGCCAGGCCGATTCCGGCGCGCCGCAGGGTAGTAAAGCGGTGGGTGCTTGGCATGGATGTCATCATTACCTCCAGGAGGGTTGCAGGCGCTCAGCGCGCCAGAGAGAGGCCAGGGCCAATAGCTTGAGCAGGCAGGGCAGGCCGCCGTAGGCCCAGGCCAGCGCCTGCAGACCGGCGGTGTCGGTGCTGCCGCTGTGGTAGCCGGCAACGGCGAGCAGCGGCAGGCAGAGCCCGGCGGCAAGGGCCAGGTTGAGCTTGGTGGCACAGGCCCACCAGCCCAGGTAGCGGCCGTCGCCGGATCCCCCATGGCCCGATTCGTGGATCACGCCGGTCAGCAGCGCGCCGGGCACCGCCAGGTCGGCGCCCAGCGCCAGGCCGCTGGCGATGCAGATGGCCGCGAAGGCCCAGGCATCCCCCGCGCCCAGCAAGGAGGCGGAGAAAAAGGCGATGACGCTGGCCAGCATCCCGGCGCGCCAGCTGGGCGCCAGGCCCCAGCGGGCAACGGCTTTCACCCACAGCGGCAGGCCGAGTGCGGCAGCGGCGAAGTAGCACAGCAAAAACAGCGGCAGCAGCTCGGGCGCCTGGAGCCGGTCTACGACAAAGAAGGGCAAGAGCGTCGCCGGTATCGCCGCCGCAATGCCGTTGAGCATGAAGACCGACAGCAGCCGGCGAAAGGCGGCATCGCGCCACGGCGAGGCCTGGGGCAGGCCACCGCGCGGTGCGGCCCGTGCAACCGCACCCGCAGCGCCCGCGCGCGGATCGCGCAGCCGGTACAAGCCCAGCAAACCCAGGCCCAGCGCGGCCAGCAGCAAGGCACTGGTGGCATCCATGCCCAGCAGGCTGGGCAGCACGCTGGCGGTGAGCACGCCCAGCAAGGTGGCGCCCTCGCGCCAGGCCGTCACCTGCGTGCGCCAAGCTGCCTGGCCACCCCAGCGGGTGCCCCAGGTCTGGTGCAGGATGGCGACCGCGCTGTAGGCCAAGGTGCTCAGCAGCAGGCAGGCGGCGAGCCAGCCCAGCATCTGGAGCTGGTTGCTGGTGGGCGGATGCCAGAGCGCAAAAAAGCCCAAGGCCATGGTCAGACTGCCCAGCGCCGCCGCCAGCCAGGCGGCATGCCGCCCGCGCTGCAGCAGGCGGTCTGCCAGGCGGCCCAATGCCGGGTCCAGCAGCGCATCAAAGGCCCGGGTGGCAAGCAGCACAGCGCCCAGGCCGGCCAGCGGCGCACCGGCCACGGCCGCGTAGTAGTGGGGCAGGGTGACATACAAGGGCAGCGATACAAAGGCCAGCGGTGCCGCCAGCGCACCATAGGCCAGCCCCGTGCGCCAGGAAAGCGCTTGCTGAACCGGGATGGCGTTCATGGCGGACCGTCCTCAGCCCTGGCCCAGCAGCGCAGCGCGCAGCGCCGGTGCGGAGGTTTGCTCCGACAGCCAGATGCCAAAGAACAGGCGCGCATACAGCGCATCGTCAATGGCGGCGGTCTCGCGCCCGTTGTGCAGAAAAACGACCTTGCCCGTGCCGTCGTTCAGGCCCAGTAGGCGGTCCTGCGCCACCACATCGGGAAAGGCCTGCTTCATCATGCGCAGCCACTGGCGGGCCTGCTCTTCGGAGAAGGGCGCCACGCGGCGCATCTCGGCAATGGAGCGCTCCGCAATCGCCTCGCCCTCCAGCTTGCGGTCATAGACCAGCTCCAGCGCAAAAGGCTGGCGTGCGTAGTCCTGCGGGTTGAAGCCGGCAGTGGCCCACAGGCGCGCCTCATACACCCGCAGTCCAAAAAACCGCAGCACACCGGTGCCGACCAGGCGCGCGCCGGGCAAGGCGGTGCCCAGCTCGGCAGGGATGGCAGGGGGGGCGGCGAGGAGGTCGTGGGTCATAGCAGTCATGGAGAGAGCAACAAGGCTGGCGCCCCAGCCCAGGGCTTGGCGTCGGCGGAGTTCAGGCATGGTCGGGCCTGCGCAACGTGAACTGGACCACATCGGTGTTGCCCATGTCGAACGAGGCCTCGCAGTAGGCGAGGTAGAAGCGCCAGATGCGCAGAAAGCGTTCATCAAAGCCCTGCGCACGGATGGCATCGATCTGCTGCTCAAAGGCCTGGCGCCAGCGCCGCAGCGTTTCGGCATAGTCGCTGCCAAAGTGCAGCTTCTTCTCTACCGTCAAGCCGGCGCGGCGCGCTTCGTGCTCAAAGGCCGGGACGCTGGGCAGCAAGCCGCCGGGGAAGATGTACTGCTGGATGAAATCGGTCGAGCGCAGGTAGCGCGCAAACAGGTCATCGCGCAAAGTGATGGATTGCACGCAGGCATAACCACCGGGCTTGAGGCACTGGCGCAGTGACTGGAAATAGCTCTGCCAGTACTCCTGGCCCACCGCTTCAAACATCTCGATGGACACGATCGCATCAAAGGGCTGCGACTGGTGCTGGGCGGCCAGATCGCGGTAATCCTGGTAGCGCAGATCGACCTGGGCTTGCAGCCCCGCTTGCGCAATGCGCTCCAGGCCCCATTGGCGCTGTTCGCGCGACAAGGTCACCCCGGTCACCTGGGCGCCAAACTCGGTGGCGGCGGTCTGGGCCAGGGCGCCCCAGCCACAGCCAATCTCCAGCAGGCGCTGGCCGGGCTGCAGCCCGGTCTCCTGCAAGGCCCGGCGCATCTTGGCCTGCTGGGCCTGCCGCAGATCGGCCTGTGCCAGTGCCTCCCCGCTGCGCCCCTCGAACCAGGCCGCGCTGTAGTTCATGCTGGGGTCGAGGAACAGCCGGTAGAAATCATTGCCCAGGTCGTAGTGGGCATGGATGTTGCGCGCACTGCCCGAGCGGGTGTTGCGGTTGAGCAGGTGGCGCAGGCGGAAGCCCAGCCGGCCCCACCAGTGGCCGTACACCAGGCTCTCCATGTGGTCGCGGTTGGCGATGCACAGGCGCAGCAGCGCGGTCAGATCGGGGCTGTCCCACTGGCCGTCGATATAACCTTCGGCCAGGCCGATATCGCCCGAGCGCTGCACGCGCTCCAGCGCCTCCCAATCCTGGATGGCACAGCGCGCATCGGCCTGCGCTGCGGGCTGTTGGCTGAAGTGCCGCAGTTGCCCATCGGGCAGCTGCAGGTCCAGCTGGCCGCAGGGCAGTTGTTCCAGCAGCTGCAGCACCTGGCGCGCGCTGCGGGGGATGGAGCGTCCGGCGTGGGCGGACGGGCTCGGCAGGGATGCAGTGGTGGAGTTCATCGTGTGACGAAGCGCTTGGGCTCGGTGGGTTTGCGGTGGAAAGGCAGGCGTTTGAACCAGAGGCGCAGCGCCTGCCAGTGGATGCGGAACACGACGCCCCAGGTCATCAAGGGCATGCCCCAAAATGCGCGCCGCACTGTGGCTGGGGTCAAGGGCTGGAGTGCGCCTGCGACGCCGGTGCGCAGCAGCGGGCCGGTCTCGTCATGCAGATCGACCTGCACGAGGTTGCGGCTGTCGCTGCGCACAAAGCGGAAGCGGTACTCACCCTGGACCGTGCAAAACGGCGATACATGGAAGCACTTGGCCGCGACCTGCTCCGTGCCCCAGGCCAGATCGGGCCCGGCCAGCAGGTAGGCATGGCGTTCGCCAAAGGTGTTGTTGACCTCGGCCAGCACTGCGGCCAGCGAACCGTCTGCGCGCTGCGCATACCAGAAGCTGACGGGTTTGAACGCATAGCCCAGCACGCGCGGGAAGGTGTGCAACCAGACCTCGCCTGCCGCGTCGTCGATGCCTTCTTGCTGCAGCAGCTGGTCAAACCAAGCCAGGCAGTCCGCGCTGCCGTCGCCATGGTCGCGGTCATGAAAGCTGATCGCAGCGCGCCGGTTGCGGTGCAGCAGCGCATCAGGCTGGTCGCGCAAGCTGCGCAAAGGCAGCAGCAAGAAGTACCCGGGGTAGCGGAAGGCATGCACCACCGGGCGCAAGCGCTGGTGCCAGATGTGGCCAAAGCCGATCAGCGAGCGGTTGCTCATGCGGCCTCCTCCAGCACAGGTGCTTGCAGGGCTGGCGCTGCGCCGGCCAGCGACTGGCACAGGCTCTCAGCGGCTGCCAGGCCGGACCGCAGCCCGTCCTCATGGAAGCCATAGCCGCACCAGGCGCCGCAGTACCAGGTGCTCAGCTGGCCCTGCAACTGGGGCAGCTGGCGCTGGGCCAGGATGGCCGCCTGGTCAAACACCGGGTGGCTGTACTGGATGCGGGCATGTACGCGGTCTGCGGCAATGGGGCGTGCCGGGTTGAGCGACACCAGCACCGGCTGCTGCCAGGGCAGGGGCTGGAGCTGGTTGATCAGGTAGTGCAGGCAGACACCTGCTTGCTCGGTGCTGGATGCGGCGGCGCGCTCGTAGTTCCATGCGGCCCAGGCCGCCTGGCGCTGGGGCAGCACGCTGCTGTCGGTATGCAGGACCGCCTCGTTGGGCTGGTAGCGGATGCTGCCGAGCACCGCGCGTTCAGCGGCCGTAGCGCCCTCGCCCAGCAGCTGCAAGGCCTGGTCGCTGTGGCAGGCCAGAACCACCGCATCAAACCATTCGGCGCCCTGGGCCATCTGCACCATGACGCCCTGCGGGTGTCGCTGCAGGCCGAGCACCGGCGTATTCAGCCGCGCCTCGTGGCGGCCATCCTGCGTCAAGCGGGCCAGCAGGCGGCGCACATACTGGCGCGAGCCTCCGCGCACGCTGTACCACTGTGGCCGGTCGCGCACCTGGATCAGGCCATGGTTGTGGCAAAAGCGAATCATCGTGGCGATGGGGAAGTGCAGCATCTGGTCCGTGGGGCAAGACCAAATGCAGCCCAGCATTGGCAATAGATAGTCGCTGCGGAATGCGGCAGAGAAGCGGTGCTGGTCCAGGAAGGCAGCGATCGAGGCCGTCATCTCCGCCTCGGCCTGGCGCTCGGCGATCTCGGTGGTCAGCTGGTTGAAGCGGGCGATGTCCCGCAGCATGCCCCAAAAGCGCGGGCGCAGCAGGTTGCGTTTTTGGGCAAACACGCTGCGCAGGGATCGGCCACTCCATTCCAGCGCTGAGGCCCCGTTGGCAGCGGGAACCTGGACGGAGAACGACATGTCGGAGGCCACCGTATCGACCTGCAGGTCTTGGAAGAGCTGGGTCAGCAAGGGGTAGGTGCGGTGGTTGAAGACCAGAAAGCCGGTGTCCACGCCGTGCGTGATGCCGTTCAGGCGCAGGTCTACCGTATTGGCATGGCCGCCGAAGTGGCTGCCACCCTCCAACAGGCAGACCCGGTGCGATGTCTGCGTGCGGGCCAGGTGGGCGGCAGCAGCCAGCCCAGAAATGCCTGATCCGATGACAGCGATGCGTTGCATGAAAGGCCCCTTGTAGATGCAGCAGTCAAGCGTTTAGACCATTAAGATCAATTGCTGAACTGATGAGTTCACACTATAAACCACAAATATCAAAAATGCACCATTTAGTTTTCTTACTGACCTTCGACGTCATAAAATGGCGGCATGAATGCTCGGTCTGCCATCAAGGAACAAATACAGCGTGTGCGTGAAGAGGCCATCGTGACGGCGGTCAACCGGCTGCTCGCGACCAAGGGCTACGACGCCATGACGGTCGACGAAGTGGCGGCGGAGGCGGGCATGGCCAAGGCCAGCCTCTACAAGCTGTTCACGTCGAAGGAAGAATTGGCCGGCGCTGCGATGGTCGGGGTGCTGGACCGCGCGTTGGCCTTTGTCGATGGCTTGCGCAGCGCAGCCGATGAGGCTGCCGAATCAGGCCAGCCCATGGCGGCGCTGGAGCAGTTGAAGGCGGTGGTACGCTGGGCCATGCGCACCCAGCTGGAAGGGCAGATGCCCTCGCTGCCGGCGCAAAACTCCAACCTCAGCGCGTCGCTGCAATCCAACGATGCCTATATGGACCGCCTCATTGCGTTGAGCAACCGGCTCAGTATCTGGATCACCGAGGCCCAGACCGGCGGCCAACTGCCAGCGGCCTTGCCCGCTGAGCTGGTGCTCTACACCTTGTTTGCACGGGCCTGCGATCCGGTGCTGGGCCTGCTCAAGGAATCGGGCCAGTACAGCGATGACCAGATCATCGAATGGGTCACCGGCACCACCTTCCATGGCCTCGCCGGCCCTGCTGCGGCGCCTGGTGCGACAGCGGCCCCTATTGCCTGACCGAGGCGTTGCGCCGCAGCCAGCGCATCAACACGCCAATCGCCGGTAGTTTCTCGTACAGCTCTTCTGCCGCGTCCCAGTAGTCGCGGTGGTGGGCCACACGTCCCTGCGCATCGAAGCGCAGCAACGAGGCGCCGTAGATGCACTGCGGCGCTTGCGCGTTCCAGCGCTGAAAGCGGAAGCGAAACTCCCACTCCAGGGCCGCCCGATCGCCCTGCACCAGCTGCTGGGTGACGATAAAGCGTGGCTCATGCAAGGCTGCGAACATGTGCTCAAAGACGGCGCGGATGTCCGCGATGCCGCGCACCTCGTTGAAGGGATCCTTGAAAAAGGCATCGGCAGCGTAGTAGTTGCCCAGGTGCTGGAGGTTCTCGGGCGTGAGGGATTCGTAGAAAGCCACCAGCCGCAGCACCCCAGTGGTGGTGAGATCGGAATGGGAAGTCATAGCAGACATCGTATCGCTCCGGTTGGGAACATGTTGAGCCCTGCGCGGCAGGCGGCTGCGCGCAGGGCGCTAGCTCCGTGGCACTCGCTTGCCGCTGGCCTTGTTCCAGTAGCCAAACTCGTCCTCATGCACCTCATAGTCCAGCTCCTGCAGGCGCTCATGCAGGCGGGCCTGGGCATCGGCCACGCCCTGGTTGTAGAGGCTGGGGCCGATTTCCTGCAGGAAGAAGTCCAACAGCGCGGCAGCCGCCATGTTGCCGATGCGCTCGCCTTGGCTCTGCTCGAAGTAGCGTTCGATGGATTGGACGGCACGCTCGTGCACGTCCTTTTTCAGTTCAATGGCCATAGGCAGCTTTACAGAGGTCCATCCACCGGCTCGGCCAGGAAGCCGCCGCTCTGGTGGGCCCAGAGCTTGGCATAGATACCGCCTTGGGCCAGCAGTTGCTGGTGTGTGCCCTGCTCGATGATCTGGCCCTTGTCCATGACGATCAAGCGGTCCATCGCGGCGATGGTGGACAGGCGGTGCGCAATAGCGATGACGGTCTTGCCATGCATGAGGCTGTCCAGGCTTTCCTGGATGGCGGCTTCGACCTCGCTGTCCAGCGCGCTGGTGGCTTCGTCGAGCAGCAGGATGGGCGCGTCCTTCAGCATCACGCGGGCAATGGCCACACGCTGGCGCTGGCCGCCCGAGAGCTTGACGCCGCGCTCACCCACCTGGGCGTCGTAGCCGGTACGGCCAAAGCGGTCGCTCAGGGTGCTGATGAAGTCCGAGGCCTCGGCGCGCTCGGTGGCGCGGCGCATGTCTTCTTCGCTGGCGTCAGGGCGGCCATACAGAATGTTGTCGCGCATCGAGCGGTGCAGCAAGGAGGTGTCTTGCGTGACCATGCCGATATTGCTGCGCAGGCTGTCTTGCGTCACCTTGGCGATGTCCTGCCCATCGATGCGGATCTGGCCTCCGGCCAGGTCGTGGAAGCGCAGCAGCAGGTTGACCAGGGTCGACTTGCCAGCGCCCGAGCGGCCGATCAGGCCGATGCGCTCGCCGGGGTTGATGGTCAGGTTGAGCTGGTCGATGACCGGGCGGCCGGCATCCTTGTAGGCAAAGCTGACGTTGTCGAACTCGATACGGCCTTGCTGCACCACCAGCGGCTTGGCGCCGCTCGCATCGACGATGCTGCGCGGCTTGGTCAAGGTGTTGATGCCGTCTTGGATGGTGCCGACGTTTTCAAACAGGCCCGTCATCTGCCACATCACCCAGTGCGAATAGCCCATCAGGCGCAGTGCCATCGCGATCACGGCGGCCACCACGCCGGCGCTGGCCTGGCCATTGAGCCACAGGTACAGCGCGGTGCCCGAGGCACCCAGCAGCAGCAGGGTGATCATCAGGTGGTTGGTGATCTCGAACAGGCTCACCAGGCGCATCTGCGCATGGCCGGTCTGCTTGAAGGCTTCCATCGCGCTGCGGGCGTATTCGGCCTCGCGCTTGGTGTGGGCGAACAGCTTGACGGTGGCGATATTGGTATAGGCGTCGGTCACGCGGCCGGTCATCATCGAGCGCGCATCGGCCTGGGCCTTACCGATCTTGCCCAGGCGCGGCACAAAGAAGAAGCAGGCGCCAATATAGGCCAGCAGCCACAGCAGGAAGGGCAGCATCAGGCGCCACTCGAAGCTGGCCGCCAGGATCAGGATACCGATCATGTAGACGCTCACGCCCACCAGCACATCGACGATCATGAACACCACTTCGCGCACGGACAGCGCCGTCTGCATGATCTTGGTGGTAATGCGGCCGGCAAACTCGTCGGCGTAGAAGGACATGCTCTGGCCCAGCATCAGCCGGTGGAAGACCCAGCGCAAACGCATCGGAAAGTTGATGGCCAGCACCTGGTGCATCACCTGGGTGTGCAGGCCCAGCAGCAGCACGCTGCCCAGCAGCACGCCGACGATGCCGAGCACGGTGCTGCCTTGCTCGGCCCAGAAGTTGTTGGGCGACATGGTCGCCAGCCAGTCGACCACATGGCCCATCACCGCAAATAGCATGGCCTCATAAACAGCCAACAGCGCCGAGGTGGCCGTGAGCAGGCCAATCCAGCCACGCATTCCTTGCGTACAGGCCCACATGAAAGCAAAAAACCCCTTGGGCGGAACCTGGGGCTCGGCATTGGGGTAGGGCGGCACCCGCCGCTCAAAAAACGAAAACATGCACTGATCTCCTGCAATGGGGCTGGGGCGCCGGGTCCGCGCTTTCTTGGTGCTGCATGGTAAGCAGCTGTTGATATTAACAGTGGTAACAACCCCGATCCGGCAAGTCTAGCGGGCTCGGTCTCCCGCTTGGCGGCCGGCCCACATAGCCCTGAATATGTATGTGTCTTTGTGTCGGCGGATCGTCGCCTGGGCGTCAATCTTGCAACCTATGGGCTTGCAAAAAACCATAGGTGTGTTCACCAATGCGCGGCCTGCACACAGTTTCTAAGATAGCGGCTTTTGACACGAGGTGCTACTGATGCCATCCAAATCGATGACCCATTCATCCCAGAACGCCCGCTGGAGGCTTCCCGCACTGAGTGCCGTGACCCTGGCGATCACCTTGAGCCTGGGTGCCTGCGCCAGCAGCCCGCAAGCCACCAAGATGGTGGACTCCGTTCCTGCGACTCCCGTTGCCGCTGCCGCTGCTCCCGCCGCTGCCAGCCAGCCGGCCCAGCAAGGCCAGCGCAATGTGGTCGTGCTGGCCACTGGCGGCACGATTGCTGGCGCCGGTGCATCGGCGATGAACAGCGCCACCTACAGTGCCGCCAAGGTGCCGGTCGACAAGCTGCTGGCAGGCCTGCCGGAGCTGTCCAAGGTGGCCCAGGTGCGCGGTGAGCAGGTCTTCCAGATTGCATCCGAGAGCTTCACCAATGACAACCTGCTGGTGCTGGCCAAGCGCGTCTCCGCGCTGGTCAAGCAGCCGGATGTGGATGGCGTGGTCATCACCCACGGCACCGACACCCTGGCCGAGACGGCCTACTTCCTGAGCCTGACGGTGCACACCAACAAGCCCATCGTGGTGGTGGGCTCGATGCGCCCAGGCACCGCGCTGTCGGCCGATGGCGCTTTGAACCTGGTCAACGCCGTGAGCGTCGCCGCCTCCAAGGATGCCGAAGGCAAGGGCGTAGTCGTGACGATGAACGATGAGATCCAGACCGCGCGTGATGTGAACAAGGATGTGAACATCAAGACCAGCGCGTTCCAAAGCCAGTGGGGTCCGCTGGGCATGGTGGTCGAGGGCAAGAACTACTGGTTCCGTGCCCCGGTCAAGCGCCACACGATGCAGTCCGAGTTCAACATCGACTCCATCACCAGCCTGCCGGCGGTGGAAGTGGTCTACAGCTACGGCAATGTGCCGCGCACCGCGATCGATGCCTTCGTCGGCACCGGCGCCAAGGCGATCGTGCATGCCGGCACCGGCAATGGCTCGGTGGCAGACCGCATCGTGCCTGCACTGCAGGAAGCGCGCAGCAAGGGCGTGCAGGTGATCCGCTCGGCACGCGTGCCTTATGGCTTTGTGCTGCGCAATGCAGAGCAGCCGGATGACAAGTACGACTGGGTGGTCGCGCATGACCTGCGTCCTGAGAAAGCCCGCCTGCTGGCAGCGCTGGCGCTGACCAAGACCAACGACCCCAAGGAAATCCAGCGCATTTTCTGGGAATATTGATAGCCAGCGTGCCCGGCTGCGGCGGGGCACTTGCTTCAATACCGCATCTACCTAAGGACAGCTACGGCTGTCCTTTTTGCTGTCCGCTGTATGGCTCGCCAACGGCGGCCAGGGCCGCTGCCAATGTCACAATGGCTGCATTCACAGGAGCAAAACAGATGGCGCATGCGTGGACCCGAATCAGCTACGAAGGCTTTCCCGCCTGGTGTGCCCAGTGGGCCGATGGAACGTCGGCAGTGGTGGCGGAGCAGGGCGCGCAGCTGTTGTCCTGGAAGACGGCTGATGGCCGCGAGCACCTGTACCTGAGCCCCGCCAGCCTGCGCGATGGCCAGGCCGCCATTCGCGGCGGCGTGCCGGTCTGCTTTCCACAGTTCAATGTGCGCGGGCCTTTGCCCAAGCATGGCTTTGCGCGCAACCTGCGCTGGCAGATGCTGCAGGCCGATGAGGACGGTATCGTGATGCAGCTGACGGACAGCGCGGCCACCCGGGCCTTTTGGCCGCATGCCTTTGATGCCCGGTTGCGCATCACGGTGCATGCGCGCCAGCTCACCATTGGCCTGGATGTGCAGAACACCGGCCAGGTACCCTGGTCGATGACCTGCGCGCTGCACAGCTACCTGCAGGTGGACGATGTGGCGCAAACCCGCTTGACCGGCCTGCAGGGCCTGGCCTGCTGGGATGCGCTGGCCGATACCCGCTTTGTGCAGCCGCCGGGCGATGTGGGCTTTGCCGCGACCACGGAACCGGGCTTTGACCGGGTGTTCTCCACACCGGGTGCAGCGGGCAAGGTGCTACAGCTGCAGCAGCCCGGTCTGCCAGCTGGTCGTCGGATGGAGATTGTCCACAGCGGTACGGCCAGCGAGATCGTGGTCTGGAACCCGGGCGTGCAGCTGAGCCACAGCCTGGCCGATATGCCCGATGACGGCTGGCGCCAGATGCTCTGTGTGGAGGCCGCGAGCATTGACACGCCGGTGCAGCTGGCGCCGGGCCAGCAGTGGTCGATCAGCCAGACCCTGACCCTGGCCTAAGGACTGGACTGCAAGAGGGAAACACAGACCCTGTAGCGGAATTGTGGGCGGCCACTACCGCAGGCCAGGGGAAAACCCGATAATGGCGGCCTTGTCATTGTCGGCATGGCGCTTGCGGCCATGCTTTTTTGTTTATGCCGGGTTCTGGGTCTCCCTCTTCTTGCGCGCCAGTCAATGAACTGCGCCGTGATCTCAAGGCACGCCATTTGTCGATGATTGCCATTGGTGGCTCCATCGGTACGGGGCTGTTTGTGGCATCGGGTGCCACCATTGCGCAGGCGGGGCCCGGCGGGGCGCTGCTGGCCTATGGCGTCATCGGCCTGATGGTCTACTTCCTGATGACCAGCCTGGGCGAGCTGGCGGCCTTCATGCCGGTGTCGGGCTCGTTTGCCACCTATGGCGCGCGCTACGTGGACGAGGGCTTTGGCTTCGCGCTGGGCTGGAACTACTGGTACAACTGGGCGATCACGATTGCGGTGGACCTGGTGGCCTCGCAGCTGGTGATGGCCTACTGGTTCCCCGATGTGCCGGGCTACTGGTGGAGCGCGCTGTTCCTGATGCTGATGGTGGCCCTCAATGCCATCTCGGTGCGAGGTTTTGGCGAGGCCGAGTACTGGTTCGCGGCGATCAAGGTGACGACGGTGCTGGTGTTCATTGCGCTGGGTGTGGCGATGATTTTTGGCATTCTCAAAGGCGGCCCGGCCGACGGCGTCTGGGGCGCCATCGCCAACTGGCAGGTGGCCGATGCGCCGTTTGCCGGTGGCTTTGCGGCCCTGATCGGTGTGGCGATGATCGTGGGCTTTTCCTTCCAGGGCACCGAGCTGATCGGCATTGCAGCGGCCGAGTCCGAGAACCCTGCCAAGAACATTCCGCGCGCAGTGCGCCAGGTGTTCTGGCGCATTCTGCTGTTCTACGTGCTGGCCATTGCGGTGATCGGCTCGCTGGTTGCCTATACCGACCCTCACCTGTTGCGCAACGATGTGGGCGATATCAGCGTCAGCCCCTTCACCCTGGTGTTTGAGAAAGCAGGCCTGCTGTCGGCGGCCGTCATCATGAATGCCGTGGTGCTGACCTCGGTGCTGTCCGCCGGTAACTCGGGCATGTATGCCTCCACCCGCATGCTCTACACCCTCGCCTGCCAGGGCATGGCCCCGCGCATTTTTGGCCGCCTCTCGCGCCACGGCGTGCCGGTGATGGCCTTGCTGGCGACCACGGTGATGGCCGGGCTGTGCTTTTTCAGCTTTCTGTTCAGCCCGCAGACGGTCTACCTCTGGCTGCTCAACCTCTCGGGCATGACGGGTTTCATTGCCTGGCTGGGCATTGCCATCAGCCACTACCGCTTCCGCAAGGGCTTTCTGGCGCAGGGCCATGAGGTGTCGCAGCTGCCCTATGTCTCGCCGTGGTTCCCGTTCGGCCCCATCTTTGCGTTTGTGCTGTGCCTGGTCATCACCCTGGGGCAGAACTACGAGGCCTTCCTGAAGGACCAGATCGACTGGGGCGGTGTGGTCGCCACCTATATCGGCCTGCCGGTGTTCCTGCTGATCTGGTGGGGCTACCGTTTGGCCAAAGGCAGCCGCACCGTGGCCTATAAAGACATGCGCTTTGATGGCCAGGTGCTGGGCGACAAATAAGTGGGGAGGGTTGCAGTGGCGGCCCCCAAGGCAGCAAAAAAGCGAGTGCTAGGACTCGCTTTTTTTTGGGCTGACCAGCGGGCGCCTTATTCGCTGCGCGGCACTGGCTGGCGGCCGATGGACACATAGCCCAGGCCATAACCGGCTACCAAGGCCGGGTCATAGAGGTTGCGGCCATCAAAAATCATGCGGTCGCGCAGGCGCTGGGCCAGTTGGCCAAAATCGGGCGCGCGGAAGATCTGCCACTCGGTGACGATGGCCAGGCAGTCGGCGCCTTGCAAGGTGGCCTCGGGGTCGGCGGCCAGCACCAGGTCGCTGCGCGCGCCATAGATGCGCTGGGCCTCCTGCATCGCGACGGGGTCATAGGCCTGCACACGGGCGCCTGCGGCCCACAGCGATTCCAGCAGGGTGCGGCTGGGCGCCTCGCGCATGTCATCGGTGTTGGGCTTGAAGGCCAGGCCCCACAGCGCAACCGTCTTGCCCTGCAATTGGCCACCGTAGAAGGCGCTGATTCGCTCGAACAGCACATGGCGCTGGGCGGCATTGCGGGCCTCGACGGCGTTGAGCAGCAAGGGGTCGAAGCCGATTTCCTCGGCGGTGCGCACCAGGGCCTTCACATCCTTGGGGAAGCAGCTGCCGCCATAACCCACACCGGGGTAGATGAAGTGGTAGCCAATGCGCGGATCGCTGCCGATGCCGCGGCGCACCGCTTCCACATTGGCGCCCAGGCGTTCGGCCAGGTTGGCGATCTCGTTCATGAAGCTGATCTTGGTGGCCAGCATCGCGTTGGCGGCGTACTTGGTCAGCTCGGCACTGCGCACATCCATCACCACGATCTTGTCGTGGTTGCGGTTGAAGGGCGCATACAGCTCGCGCAGCCGCGCCTCTGATGTGGGGTTGCTGGTGCCGATGATGATGCGGTCGGGCCGCTGGCAGTCGGCCACGGCGGCGCCTTCCTTGAGGAATTCCGGGTTGGAGACCACATCGAAGCCGTAGCTGGCGCCGCGTGCGGCCAGGCCCTCGGCGATCACGGCGCGCACCTTGTCGGCCGTGCCTACCGGCACGGTGGATTTGTTGATGACGATGCGCGGGCCATCCATGTGCTGGGCAATGGTGCGGGCCACGGCCAGCACGTACTGCAGGTCGGCGCTGCCGTCCTCATCAGGGGGCGTGCCCACGGCCAGGAAGATCACCTCACTGTGGCTGACGCCCAGCGCCGCATCGGTGGTAAAGCGCAGCCGGCCATTGGCATGGTTGCTGGTGACGAGCTTGTCCAGGCCCGGCTCATGGATGGGGATCTGGCCGGCCTGCAGTGCGGCGACCTTGGCCGCATCCACATCGACACACAGCACCTGGTGGCCGACATCGGCCAGCACGGCACCTTGAACAAGACCGACATAGCCGGTTCCAAAAACAGTGACTTTCATACGCGGTAGAACGAGCGGTACCAGTCGACAAAGCGCTGGATTCCGTCTGTGACAGTGAAAGAAGGGGCGAACTGCACCCAGGCCTGCAAGGCCCGGGTGTCGGCCGAGGTGCTGTGCATGTCGCCCGGCTGGATGGGCAGCATGCGCTTATGGGCCTGCATGCCCAGCGCGGATTCCAACGCGGCGATGTAGTCCATCAGCACGGTGGGCTGGCTGTTGCCGATGTTGAAGATGCGGTAGGGCGCGGTGCTGGTGCCCGGGTTGGGCTGCAGAGGATCATAGCTGGCATCGGGCGTGGCGGGTTTGTCCAGCACACGCAGAATGCCTTCGACGATGTCGTCGATGAAGGTGAAATCGCGCACCAGCTGGCCATTGCCATAGACGTCGATGGTCTCGCCCGCCAGCATAGCCTTGGTGAACTTGAACAAGGCCATGTCCGGCCGGCCCCAGGGCCCGTAGACCGTGAAAAAGCGCAGCCCGGTGGTGGGCATCTGGTAGAGGTGCGAGTAGGTGTGCGCCATCAGCTCGTTGGCCTTCTTGGTGGCCGCGTAGTAGCTGATCGGGTGGTCGACCGCATCGCTCTCTGCATAAGGCATCTTGGCATTGCCGCCGTAGACGCTGGAGCTGCTCGCATAGACCAGGTGCGCCACCTGGTGCTTGCGGCAGCCCTGCAGCACATGGCCAAAGCCCAGCAGGTTCGAATCCGTGTAGTCGTTGGGCTGGTCGATGGAGTAGCGCACCCCGGCCTGGGCGGCCAGGTGCAGCACGCGTTGGGGCTGCACTTCATCAAACAGCGCGGCCATGCCGGCGCGGTCGGCCAGATCGAGCTGGATGAAGCGGAAGTGGGGATGGCTTTGCAGCTGCGCGAGCCGGGCCTGCTTGAGCGCGACGTCGTAGTAGCTGTTGAGGTTGTCGATGCCGACAACGGGCAGGCCCCGCTCCAACAGGCGCAAGGCGCAGTGCATGCCGATAAAGCCGGCAGCGCCGGTGACGAGAACAGGTTTCATGGTGTGATGGGTGCGGGCAGCCACACAAACTGGTAGTGCATGGGCGGCGTGCTGGCACGCATATGGGAAAACGGAAGGGTCAGATCTTGGATGGCGGCGCCGGGCGCCGTGGCCAGCACCGGCTCCCACCAGGCAGGCGTGGCCTTGTCCATGCGGGCAATGTACAGCAGGCCGCTGCCGGTTTGCGCGGCCTTGGCGCGGGCCTGAGCGAGGCAGTCGGCCATGCGGCCAAACTCGGCCGTGCAGGCCGTCGCATAGGCCCGGGGGTTGCGCGAGCGCAGCATCGCCGCGACCATGTTGTCCGAGCCGACGATGACGCCTTGGCCGTCGTAGCCAGCAGCAGCCAGCGACGCGCTCAGCTGCGCGACGGGGTGGTTGAGCTCGTCCGGATCCTTGCGCAGGTTGGACTGCCAGGGGCGTACCGTTGCCAGGGTCAGGAAAATCAGCGCAAACACCAGCACCGTGGTGGTGTAGCCCCGGCCCACGCCATCGGCCAGCAGGCGTGGGCGCCATACATACAAGGCCAGCGGCGCCACAGCCGTCAGCGGCAGCACCCAGCGCTGCTTGAAGCTGCTGACATCGCCCACCAGCACCATGCCCACCAGGATGGCAAACACCAGCGCCAGGTAGCGCCACAGCAGCGGCCAGGCCCAGACCCGCCATTCCGGCAGGGCCGCATCTGCAGCGGGGGATGGTGCCGCATCGGCTTTCCACAAACGGCTGCGGTAGCTGGCCAGGCTGACCAGCAGCCACAGCCCCAGCGTCGAGAACACGGCGGCCGCCAAGGCGCCCAGGCCCTTGAGGTGGGACACCTGGGTGGAGATGTCCATCTTGTTGATGGTCTCGGTCGTGGCCTCACGCCAGTGGTGCAGCAGCCAGTAGCCGTGCGGGGCAAAGATCAGCAGGCCAATCAAGGGCGCCAGCCACCAGCCCCGGCCCAGCAGCGCGCGGCGCACCTGGGGCACGCTGAAGGCGGCCACGGCAAACACGCCGATCAGCATCGCAAAGCTGTACTTGGCCAGCATGCCCACGCCGCAGAAGATGCCCAGGCCGACAAAGTTGACCAGCGCCGGTGCGCGCACCTGGCGCAAGGCCATCCACCAGGCGCCAAAGGTCATCGCGGTTACCAGAATGGTGTGGGTCTGGTCGCGCACGCTGTCCCAGCCAAACGGCAGCATCAGCAGCAGGCCGCCAGCGACCCAGAAGGCGCCCTTGGCCGGCAGCAACGCGCGGCCGGTTTGCCAGGCCAGCACATAGGTGAGCACGATCAGGCTGTGCTTGACCAGCGACAGCGACAGCACCGTGGGGCCCAGCAGCTGGCCCACCAGCCATTGCAGCCAGCTGTAGGCGGGCGGCTGGGCGCCGTAGCCCAGCAGGAACTGCTGGGACCAGAGGATTTGTTCGGACTCGTCCCATTTCATGCCGTCCGATATGGCCACGCGCGAGATGACATGCGCACAGGCCAGCAGCAGCACCCAGGCCAGCGGGTGGCGGTAGAGCTGGGACTGCCAATCTTTGGCGGGGGAGGGGGACGCAGAGGTCATGGCAGAAACACGAAATGCTGGTGCATACAGGGCCCGCAGCCCCAAGGCGCGGCACCAGCCTGTCGCATCAGCAGCAGAGGAAAAAGCGGATCAGGTAGTATAGGCGACCGCTGTTTTACCAATGCCAGAAGAGTCGCCCACCCCGGTTGGGCTGCGCCGCACACCGTTTCCGGTACCGGCCCAGCCGCCTGTCTGAGCGGCTTTTTGCAATGTGCCTTTTATGTCCCCTGCTGTTTCCATCGTCGTCCCTATCTACAACGAGTTCGACAATCTGATCGCCCTGGTCGACCGGATTGACGCGGCCATGCGCTCGCAGCCGCTGAGCTATGAGCTGATTGCCGTCGACGATGGCTCCAAGGACGACAGCGCCAAGCGCCTGCTGGAGTTGGCTGCCACGCGGCCCTGGCTGCGCCCAGTCATCCTCGCGCGCAACTATGGCCAGTCCAGTGCGCTGCAAGCCGGTTTTGACCGGGTGCAGGGCCGCTATGTGGTGACCCTGGACGCCGACCTGCAAAACGAGCCCGACGACATTCCTCTGCTGCTCAACCGCCTGGAGACCGACCCGAGCGTCGATATGGTCTCCGGCTGGCGCAAGGACCGCCAGGATGCCGCGATCTCGCGCAAGCTGCCGTCCAAGATTGCCAACCGTTTGATCTCCAACGCCACCGGCGTGCAGCTGCACGACTATGGCTGCGCGCTCAAGGCCTACCGCCGCCACATCATCGACCGCGTGCACCTCTATGGCGAGCTGCACCGCTTCATCCCCTCGCTGGCGCGCGATGCCGGTGCCCGCATCACCGAAGTACCTGTGCGCCACCACGCACGCACGGCGGGTGTCTCCAAGTACGGCATTGACCGCACCTTCCGCGTGATTCTGGATTTGATCCTGATGGTCTTCCTGATGCGCTACCGCCAGCGCCCGCTGCATGCCTTTGGCGGCCTGGGCCTGTGGCTGGCCACCCCCGGCTTTCTGATCCTGGCCTACCTGTTCATCGTCAAGCTGATGGGTGAGAGCATTGGCGGCCGGCCCTTGCTGATCATCGGCGTGATGCTGGTGCTGATGGGCATGACCTTTGTCGCCGCCGGCCTGATCGGTGAGCTGCTGACCCGCATCTACTACGAGTCGGGCGGTGGCCGCCAGTACTATGCGGACGACTATGTGATCGACGAGACCGGCGGCACCCCCCGCATGGTGCGCCTGGACGCCCATGCAGCGCGCGAGCAGGCTGTGCAGCCCGCTGCCGCTTCGAGTCTTTAAGCGCCGCCTGGTGTGAACCGTACACAAAAAGCCTGCATCAAGGCCTTGTGTGGCGCCGCTTTGCTGGGCGCCGTGGCCTATTTTGCCGACCCTGCCGCCCTCTGGGCCCGCTTGCGTGCCGCTGACGGGCGCTGGCTGCTGGCGGGGCTGGCGGCAGCCATCGCGTCGAACGTGGTGTCTGCTTGGCGCTGGCGTGCACTGGCGCAGTGGCTGGGCGCACCGATGCGCTGGCCCGATGCGCTGCGCTGGTATTTTCAGGCGATTGGCCTCAATGCCTTGCTGCCCGGCGCGGTGGTGGGCGGCGATGTCTACCGCGCCGTGGTGCTGCAGCGCAGTGGGCAGGGCAAGGCCGCTGCCTCGCTGTCGGTGCTGCTCGACCGCTTTAGCGGCCTGTGGATGCTCTGCGCCATTGGCGCAATCGGCGCGGTGCTGTCCGCCAGCGCCTTGGCGCCTGTGCTGCGAATCTCTCCAGCAGCGCTGCAGGTTTTGATGCTGCTGGGCACCGCCGTCTGGATTGCTTTGCCCTGGCTGCTGCTGTGGTGGCTGGGCCAGCGCCAGGCGGCCAGCCTGCCGGGCTGGTTGCAGCCCTTGCTGCAGGCCGCTGCGCGGCCGGACTTCAATCGCCAGATGCTGGTGCAAGCTGGCTCTTCTGCACTGGTGCAGCTGCTGTCCGCCGCAGCCCTGGCGCTGGGTGGGCTGGCGCTGGGCATCCATCTGGACCTGGCCGCCTGGGCCTTTGCGATGGCCCCCATTTTTCTGATGGCGGCCTTGCCCGTCAGCGTGGGCGGCTGGGGCACGCGTGAAGCGGCCAGTGCGGCGGCGTTGGCGCCCTTTGGCGTGCCGGCGGCCTTGGCGGTGGGCGTGGGGCTGATCTACGGCGTATATGCGTTGGTGCAGGGGGCCTTGGGCGCGATCGCCTTTGGCCTGCCGAGCCGGCGCGAACGCGAGGCCGATGCAGCCTCCTGAATCTGCTGCGGCCTGAGGGTTGCGCCCAAGAAAAAAGCAAGTCCGCAGACTTGCTTTTTTTGTGTCCAAGGCCTGCGCACAGGCCCTTGGGCAGTTTTTACACGGCGGTGATCGACACTGCCTTGGAGTTCAGGTAAGCCTCCATGGCTTCCGGGCCGCCTTCGCTGCCGTAGCCGGAGTCCTTCACGCCGCCGAAGGGGAACTCGGCCGTTGGCGTGGCCGCCTGGTTGATCCAGACCATGCCCGCTTCGATCTGGTTCGACAGCAGCTGCACGTTCTTGTACGAACGGGTGTAGGCGTAGGCAGCCAGGCCGAAAGGCAGGCGGTTGGCTTCGGTGATCGCGTCTTCGAGCTTTTCAAAGGTGCGGATCGCGGCGATCGGGCCAAAAGGCTCATCGTTGAACACCGAGGCGTTCATCGGCACATCGGCCAGGATGGTGGGGGCGAAGAAGTTGCCTTCGCTGCCCACGCGTGCGCCACCGGTGGCGACCTTGGCACCCTTGGCGGCGGCGTCTTCGACGACCTGGGCCATGGCGGTCAGGCGGCGGGCATTGGCCAGGGGGCCCAGGGTGGTGCCGTCCGTCAGGCCATCACCCAGCTTCAGGCTTTCGGCGTGCTTGACGAAGGCGCTGACAAAGGCGTCCTTCACATCGGCATGCACCAAGAAGCGGGTGGGCGAGATGCAGACCTGGCCGGCATTGCGGAACTTGGCGGCAGCGGTGGCCTTGACGGCCAGTTCCACATCGGCGTCTTCTGCAACGATCACCGGTGCGTGGCCGCCCAGCTCCATCGTCACGCGCTTCATGTGGGCGCCAGCCAGTGCGGCCAGCTGCTTGCCCACGGCGGTGGAGCCGGTGAAGGTCACCTTGCGGATGATCGGGTGGGGGATCAGGTACTCGGAGATCTCGGCGGGCGAGCCGAACAGCAGGCCCAGCACGCCCTTGGGCAGGCCGGCATCGACAAAGCACTGCAGCAGCGCGGCAGGGGATGCGGGGGTTTCTTCAGGCGCCTTCAACAGGAAGGAGCAACCGGTGCCCAGTGCGGCGCCTAGCTTGCGCACCACCTGGTTGACCGGGAAGTTCCAGGGCGTGAACGCGGCGATGGGGCCGACCGGCTCCTTGATCACCAGCTGCTGCACATTGGGCACGCGGGCGGGCACGATGCGGCCGTAGACGCGCAGGCCTTCATCGGCAAACCATTCGATGATGCCGGCACCGGCCAGCACCTCGCCCTTGGCTTCGGCAAAAGGCTTGCCTTGCTCCTGGGTCAGCAGGCGGCCAATTTGCTCGGCACGCTCACGCAGCAGCGCAGCAGCACGGCGCATGGTGTTGGCGCGCTCGATGGCAGGGGTTGCACGCCAGACCAGGAAACCCGCCTGAGCGGCTTCCAATGCACGGTCCATGTCTTTCTTGGTGGCATGAGCAACCTTGCCGATGGGTTTGCCGGTGGCGGGGTTGACCACATCGATGGTCTTGCCATCGGAGGCATCTTGCCATTCGTTGTTGATCAGCAGTCGGGTATCCGGATATGCAGTGGTCATTGCCATTTTTCCTTGCGTGTCTTGGAGGTATCCAGTGGTCGGGCCGTCGCGGGCAGCCGGGGCACGGCTGCGGGCGAACAGCTGTAAATCCTAACCGCTAGTGCCAGTACGCGTAGTCACGCACGGCAATTTCGACATGCTGGGGCGGGCATGTACCCGATTTCTCCACATTAGAGCCGCAGGCCCGTGGTAAAACATGGGGTTTGCTGCGCGGGCACCGTTGTTGCGCCGCGCCCTGTGCACGCCAGGTTGGCCTGGACCGCACCACCATGAGACTTTTGGAAGCTTCAGACCATGCCATTGATCCGTACCAGTTCTGCCGTTGTCACCGTTCTTGCCGCACTGCTGGCAGGTTGCGCCACCAATGGGCCGGCTCCAACGCCTGATGCTGGCGCTGCTGCGACCACGGCCCCAGCCGCCACTGCAGCCCCCGCTGCAGCCGGCTGCGCCGACAATGCCTGCGACACGGCGCCCCAGCTGCTGACCGGCGCATCGCCACGCTTTCCTTACCCGGCTGGTGCCCAGCCTCAACCGGCCAGCGTGCGCGTGCAGTTCGTCGTCAACACCGACGGTGCCGTCAGCGATGTGAAGACGCTGACCACCACCTCCCGTGATATGGCCACCGAGGTGGAGCGCGCGGTGCGCCTGTGGAAGTACCGCCCCGCGATGAAGAACAACCAGCCCATGAAGGTCATCCTGCAGCAGCAGTTCGACTTCAAGCCTTGATGCAGACATAGCGCTTCCACGCCTTCCGCATGACAAAACGCCCGTTGCACCTCAGGTGCCGCGGGCGTTTTTGCCGTGCAGGGGCGGCCGGTTCGCCGCCCCAGCGCTTACTTCAGCGCGCAGATGCGTTCGGCCAGCTCGATAAAGCCAGCGCCGCGCTCGCCGCGCGTCACATAGCGCGGCAGGTGCTGCAGCTGGGGCACAAAGCGCTCGATGTTGGCCACGCCAAAGCTGTTGTCGAAATGCTGGAACATCAGCTGGTCATTGGTGGAATCGCCGATATAGCACCACTGGCCGATTTCCGCGTCCAGGTCGCGACCGAACAAGGTCTTGACGATCCAGCGTGCGCCTTCGAGCTTGTTGTGCCCGCCAAACCAGCCATTGATGTGGATGGAGCTGACGGTGGCGTTCATGCCAGCCGCCTGCATCAGCGCCACACAGCGGTCGATATCAGCCTGCGGCATCTGCGTGAACTCGCTGTGGTCCACAGCGATATCGCATTCGCGCCCGGCCGAATCGGTGGCGCGCTGGGCGCCCGGCACCGTCTGCTCGATCTGCGTCAGCACCGCCTGCATCTTGGCAAAGTTGGCGATGCGCGTGGCCTCGTCCTGCTGGTAGAGCTTGTCCAGTCCGCCGCTGGCATTGCGGCGTAGCGCCACGGCACCGTTCTCGGCCACGATGGCATCCACCGGCCAGGCAGCGGCAAAGGGCTCGCTCCAGCCCACCGGCCGGCCGGTGATGGGGACCACGGCCAGGCCCTTGGCCTTGAGGGCAGCGATGGCCTGCACCACGTTGTCAGGGACGCTGCCCTCTGTGGTCAGGGTGTCGTCGATATCGGTCAGCAGGCCGAGGATGGGGGCGGTCGGCAGCCATTGGTTCAAAGCAAGCATAGAGAGGGAACAGCGAGAGATCAGCGTAAAAAACGTTTGAGGCGCAGGGTGGGTGCCTCTACCAACTGCCAGGATAGCCAGCCGGCCAGCAAGGTCAGCGTGGCCACCAGTGCCAGACTGCTGGCAAAACCCAAGTCGGGCCAGAGATGGCGAACCGTCTGCTGGATCGGGAAGGCATATAGATAAACCCCGTACGATACATCACCCCAGCCGCCTGCCTGGCGAAGCACTGGCCAGGACAGCGTTCCCACCCCCACCAGAACGGCGGGCAGAAACAGCAGCAATGCCGAATAGCTAAAGCCGCAGGCCCACAGCAGCCCGCCGGCCACACAGGCCGCAGCGCAGCAGGCCAGGCGGTGGCGCAGAAACCCGTCGTTGAGCGTAGCGATCAGCGACCCAAATACAAAATAGGCAGGAAACTCCCACCAGTGGGTCATGACGCCCCGCAGGTCCATGGTCATCTGGGTGAGGAACCACAGCAGGTAGCCTAGGCAACAGCATGCCCATACCCAATGCCAGCGCAACAAGCCCAAAGTTCCGGCTGCAGCCAGTACGGCATAGCAGCTCACTTCCATGGGAATGGTCCACAACGATCCGTTGACCGTATGGGGCAAGGCATTGTTCTCAAAAACCCCAGGCAGGCTCCAGCGAATCTGCAGCAGCAGGTTGTGCAGATAGTCCCAGGTGATGGGGTGGTTGAAGTAATCGCTCAGAGGCAGTGTTGTCAGGCTTGGACCCAGCAGAAATATGGCCAGCAGCACGACCACCGCCAAGGCAGGCCAGATGCGCAGCGCGCGCTTGGCACAAAACACCCACAAGCGTGGCTGCGAAAACCAGCTGAGCGTCACTAGGTAGCCGCTGATAACAAAGAAAGCCATCACGGCGACACCACCTACCATGGCCACATTCATCCATTCAGGCGGTTTGGTCCCCGTCACCGGGTACTGGTGGCTGAACAGCACGGCCAAGGCAGCCGCCAAGCGCAGTGCGTCAAAATTATTGGCCTGGTGCAGGCGCTGCGGTTTCATGCGTGCTTCAGTCTAAGAATTTGTCTTGCATGTGCTGGCAAGATGCATTCGGTGCAAGCCATAGCCAACTGGGTAAGCTCAGTGTTGGCTGCGTTGGCGGTACAGCAACCGGGTCATGCTGAGGTAGTTCACCGTCATCGCGACCAGGGTACCGGCTGCTACATACAGCATCAGCCACAGTGGGCCTTGGGGAAAGATCCAGGCCAGCAACGAGTACACCGCCAAGTTGACTGCGCCCCCGCCCAGCATCAGCCCCAGATAACGCAGGTACTCTGTCAGCAAGCTGCCGCTGGCGCTGCGGCCGGCAAAGGAGATATTGCGGTTGATCAGCCAGGTGGTGGTGGCCGCCAGCCAGAACGAAACAGCCCGTGCGGCATATACACCGAGGGCATCGCGCAGCAAGGTCAGTACCGCAACATCGACAACAAAAGCGAGCGAACCTGCGATCAGAAACCACAGCACCGAGCGCTTGATCTTGAAACCCATCACTTGCTCGGTGTATTGGCTACAGATGCCAGATAGGCAAACTGCTTGATCTCGCGCCGTGTCAGTGTGATGGCTTGCAGGATCAGGCCGGTGACAAAGGACACGCCTCCGCAAACCATCATGGCGGTTACCAAACCCAAGGTGGGAAAGCGTCGCACCATGCCCGTGTGGCCGTACTCCATCAATATGGGAACGGCCAGTGTAATGGCGATCAGTGCCAGCGCAGCGCCCAGCCAGCCGAAGAACTGCAGGGGCTTCTCGCTGACTACCAGGCGGCCAATGGTCTTGAGGATGCGCCAGCCGTCGCGGTAGGTGGACAGCTTGCTGGCGGAGCCCTCGGGGCGCGCACCATAAGGCGTATCGACTTCCGTGCAAGGCATGCGCAACTCCAGCGCATGGACATTGAGCTCTGTCTCGATCTCGAAGCCCTGCGAATGCGCAGGGAAGGATTTGACATAGCGCCGCGAGAACACCCGGTAGCCCGAGAGCATGTCACGGAAACTGCCGCCAAAAATCTGCTGTACCGTACCCGTCAACAGCTTATTGCCCCAGCGATGGCCGGGGCGGTAGGTGATACCTGTGTCGCCGGGTGCGGGTTCGGCCTCCACGCGCGCGCCCACCACCATGTCCAGCTGTTGGTCAATCAGCATGTCGATGAGCTTGCGTGCTGATGGCGCGTGGTAGGTCGCGTCGCCGTCGGCCATCACGTAGATATCGGCATCCACATCGGCAAACATGCGGCGCACCACATTGCCTTTGCCCTTTAGATTGACATTGCGCAGATGCGCGCCTACTTCAAGGGCAATCTCGGCAGTGTGGTCCGTCGAGAGGTTGTTGAAGATATAGATCTCCGCCTCGGGCAACGCCTGCCGAAAGCCTTCCACCACGGGGCGTACGGTCAGCTCTTCGTTGTGGCAGGGGAGGATGACGGCGATGCGCTGGTTGCGGTAGAGGTTGGATGGGTTCTCGGTCATGTCGGAGTTATTTTTTAACATTCAAGAGGCTGCCGAATTGTGCCTGTAATTGCGTTGGGAGCGCGGCATACCTTTAAGCTGCCCCTCGACGACGACTTACGTCGCCGGTGACATGAGGATGGTAGGGTGGTAGTAGCCAACAGGACCGCAATTGGCTGCCGTAGCCACGAGGCAAAGCCCTGCTCTTGATCAATTGCAGCAGCACATATGGAGAAAAGATGAAGCACGCTACAAAAGCCAAATGTGAACCGCGATTTGCTACTCTCCCGACGACCGCGTCCATTGAGTGCACCAGATTCCAACGCAGCTGGCCCATCGGAGGACGGCATCTCAATACCGAAGACTAGATTTTCGGCAGGAGGTGCCGATCTATTCGTCACTACCTCACGATATTTAAGAGTTGATTGGTGGCGATGGTAAAGGTTGGTGAGGTGTTGGTGTAAGTTGGCGACGGCGGCAAACTTCCCCGAGGGGGTCCTAGCGGCCTCCCAAAGGGATTTCTCGCTTGAACGCAAAAGCACAGCGTTTCTCGCGGCGGAATAGTTGTCTGGGATTCGACGGCTGCTGAGGTAGGCAGCTCCGTCGAAGGCCTTGGATTGCGTATAAATCACCGTGCAAAATCCTGAGGAGGGTTCCCCAAAGGGGTACTGGGAATTGAGCCGCGCAACGAGGTGGATGGGCAGGTGGGGACTTCCGCAGGGTTGTTAAGCAGCCGTCGCTCACCGCTTTGCGCGTCCAAAGATACCAGGCTTATGCACTGCAGAGGGGCATTTTCTGCATGCGGAATCATGACCTTAAAGCCATTTAACGCCGATATTCTTTGCTGGGTATTCAAAGGCAGATCGGCCCGTACCATCGGTGTAAACTGCACAGTTCCGATAGTGGGGGGATAGGTGACGACCTCCAAACCATGTCCTTCTGGTGCACTTGTCCAGCCGGCCCAACCATGAAGAACCAACGCATCCTTGTAACGGGCGCTCACCTCGAAACCGCCCTCCTGGGAGAGATTGTCGGGAAAGTGCGTCACCACATTAGCATGCGCTACATTGACAAAACGATCCATTGGCACCTGCACAGCATCTGTCTGCTGAAGGCGAGGCCGGGGCATCAAGTCGGGGACGACATGCGCGTAGCGATTGAAGATCGCATTGCGTTCATTGGTAGGTGTGTCAGGGAAATGGCGGTTCCAAAATGCCATAGGTGGTACTGCATTGGTATGACTGAGAGCGCGAAATCCCAGTCCATTGGCAGTAGCTGCATGCAAGTGGGGAAACACGAGAACTCCATTATTTTTCTCTTCTTGATCTTGTAGATATTTAACCACTTCGTTGGGTGGTAGGTTAAATATTGGCCAAGCTGACTGCAACGGGTTAAACCGTCCAAAAAGGACCGCTCCGAAAATCAATGAGGCTAATGCAAGCCCTTCGTGGGCCAAGTCATTTCGTTTACGTGCGAACAAATAAAGCAACACCAGCGGCAGTAGAATAAACAAATCTTCGCCCCGCTTCGTTCCGAGTGGATACTTGAAGAGCCACCAGCCTACGCATACAAAAGTGCAGAGCAGCAGTAGCCGTCCTAATGAAAAAGTCAACCCCACGACGCTAGCTACATACAGCACAATGATTGTCAATAACACGCCACTTGCGTATTGCATGCGTGCGGGCTCTACATGGTCCCAGAGCAATATCTTGCCAAATACAGATGGGATTGGCAGCAGCATCCATAGCAACTGAACCGTCAAGCCTGCAACCAGTACCAGCAGAACTCGGCGCTTTGCCCTGTCCAGCCCCAGTAAAGAGAAATTCTTATAATCAAGAAAGAACAATGCAGCAATGTAGTAGTACATTCCTACCGTGCCGATTTCGCTAATGTTGAGGCCAATAAGGCTGTTGTATACCCAACTGAAATTGATCGATGGAAAAATCCAGGAGATTACGAACCGGCCGCCGACACCTCCGCCCATAGAGTGTCGGCTTCCCGGGTAGATGGTAGCACTGGTGGCAGATAGATAGTCGTACAGATAAATCCCCACCGTTCCAGCGGCCAATGCCGCAGCCACTAGTACCAACATCAAGGTCCGTGGTTGGAAAAGTCGCGGCTGTTTGGCCGCTAATAACACGAATCCCGCAAATGCTAATGAAATCTGCACAGGTGGATAGAAGTTGGTCAGTAGCCAGAAAACAGCAGCATAGTAAAACCATATGAGCTGCCAGCGTAAGCGCAAATTAAGCAAAAATGGCATGATGACCCAAGGGAAAATTGCCAAAATCGGCCCTTTTTCATTCCACCAGAATTGACTGAATCCGGTGAAGTAAAGGCCGAAAGACAGTAGTATTGCATTCGCTTTGCTGGCCCCAAATCGCGTAAATAAAAATGCATAGCCCGTAATGAAAAGCGTAAAGACAGCAAACCAATGAAATGAGTATGCATACGCCGGATTGACGAGTCCATAAAGCCACATGGTAGGTTTGAAGGCCAAGCCCCAATCAGCAATCGGTAGGCCATAGTTGATACGCAGATCCTCTTGATAAAGCGATGTTTTGTTGTAGCGTTCAAATTGGTTGCGCACTGTCGCTTGCGTCAAGGGGGTAACAACACCCCATTCATCTGCTCGGATAGGCCGGGCTTGGCCCAATGTCGGTTTGATATCTACGTAGGCATAGTTGTTTCTCAGTGGATATGCATAGGATGAGGGAGACCATGTGTTGCCTATGTATACCAAGGCAGTAATGATCCATATCCCTATGAGTGCACAGCGCCAGCTTATTTTTTGCATTATAAATACCTTGGGATCTTTGAATTTTGATCACTAATTACTATTAATTTTTAAAATAGCGTTGTAAAAATTTTTGGATTTGGAGTCGCTGAACTCGTTGCATGGTTTTATTTGTTTAAAAATGCCTTTGGCATCGTAGCAAGCCCAAAAAGATGATGGGAAGCAGGACGAGAGAAAAAGGAACCAGCGGGAAGAGGTAGAGCATGTTATTGCTGGGGATGGATGTTGCTTCCAGAAACCCTAGCAATACGACTCGTGTGATGATCCCGCCTGCAATAGCAGAGGCGACCCACCAACCCGGAGACGGTATTGCATGTCTGCTAATCAGTTTTAGACCTGCGACGGCGGACCATAAGAGCCAGGCGATAAATGCTAAGGGCAGGCCATACGTAGAGAAGGGGATAATTGCAGTTGTCAGATTCTGCGCCCACTGCATACGTAGTTCATCTCTCGGTGACTTGAGGGTGTGTTCGCCCCAGGGGCCCAGGGAGTTCGCGGTGGGTGCCAAAGGCCCGTTTGTCACTGCATCAAATAATGCTAAATATTTCGTCTCACCCTCACTAGCCTGAATGTAGGCTGGGAATTTTCCCAATGTGGCAAGCGTCCGGAAAACGGCCCAGGAAGCCTTCAGCGTATCGGTGAAATAGCCCTCATGCCAAGGGGGCAGCAGGGTTTTGCGCATTGGCAAACAGACACCTGCGTGCTGTCTGCAGCCTTCCTCAATCTCGGCGGATAGTCGGCGGTAAAAAGCTCTGGAATCCCGAGCGCTGTTATAGTGCCCTGCGTGGGCGACAGCATCACGAAGTGCCCACATGAACCATCCAGAAAGAATTTCGGGACAATGCGATGTTTGTGTTTGGTCGCATCCCGCAGCTAGCCAAGGTTGGGCGCCACCTCCTTCGAAAAATGGCTTGAGCTCGCGCGCAGCGGAACTCATTTCATAAGCCCTCTCACGGGCATCTTTAGGGAATAGGACATAACGCTGCCAGTTGTCGTGGCGAATTCGGGTCAATGCACCGTAGCCCGCTTGGAAGTCGTTGGAGCGGAAATCGTTGTTACGGAAAGTACCATAGACCGCGTAGTTTACGGTATTGACGGCCATGACAACCATAGAGGCCGCAACCAAAGGAAGCGCTAAAAATGCCAGAATAGGACGCCGCTGAGTGCGCCAATCTACTTGGCGCAGTAGCCAATAGCCCATTAGCAGCAGCATGGACGGGGCAAGCCATATGCCCTCTTCACGGGTGATCCAGAACCAACCGGAGACCAATCCCAGCGCTACCAGCTGTCGCCATTGCCTGCGTAGTTGGCTTGCCGCTGAGAGGCTATGGTGGAAAACCCAGCATCGTATCGCCAATGTCAGTATCAGGAGTGTCTGAGAAATATATAGACCTTCGCGCACGACACGACCTCCAGCTCCCGCCACCCAGGCCGTGGGTATAAACGCCAGCAAGAAAAAGCATACGAGGGCCGCAACACGCGAGCGATATAGCTGAGCAATGGTGACAGAAAAGTATACAGAGACTGCTAGATAAAAAGCGTGTTCGCTGAACTTGAGAGGTAGGCCCGTCGCATGGTTGACCAACATGAATAATGAATAGCCAATACCTTTTGAGAGTGTGAGGTTGTTGTAGTCGCCCAGCCAATTTCCTAGGCCTATGTCTGCAGCCTGCCTTACAAATAGAAGGTCATCGTATGATGCCCAACTGACTGCGTGAATCGGAAAAGCCATTCGGATCCAGAGCGATAGTAAGCCAATGGCTGTTATGCATATCCAAAAAATGGTTGTGGGATTTATCCGATTGTTCATAAATGAGGCTGAATATTTAGAAGCTGTAAATATTTGGAGCGAACGCCGGTTATTTGGATGGGATTTAATTGCTCTTTGTCTAGTCGCTAGTCTTATTTTTTAGTTAGATGCTCGGTGATAATTTGAATGGGGCCTGCATAAGTGCATAGACTAAGACTGGATGTTCTTGCATCTGGATTTGGCTTGAAAAATAGATAAGTTAATGCTGCAAATCTATTCTTCGAGTCAAACGGCCGACTAATCCAAGTGGATTTAATGCTTGGTATAGACGCATGCTTAAATGCATGGTCTTAAACCATACAGGTAGATCTCGCCGTGGACCAGCATTAATTCAAAATATTGCAAAAATTCAGGCTGTTGTGCCACAGTCGGCACCCGACCAGTGTGGATCACAAGCGCCGTAAAGCCTTCGGACCTCAGTTTGTGGTGCAGCGGCTGCGGAGCCAGATTTTGGTAGTCGCGGTAGCGCCATGGGCCGAAGATATCGCCCCATGTCGCACGTGGCGCATAGTACAGGCTGTCTTCCAGGCCCATCTGGTACAGCTTGGTCTCGGGGTGTTCCTGCAGGTACCGCCAGACTTGGTAGCCAGCGACCTGCTTCTGCAGCACGGCATCGCGTGCGGCCTCGGTGGGGGCGATCAGCGGCCATGATTTGGCGATACTTCGTGCACCGATGAATCCCAGTGTCAGCACCAGTAAAGCTACCAATGCGGCGGTCAGGCGTTGGCCTGGCTTGGCAGGCAGTTGGTGCAAGAGTTGCACGCAAACAGCTGCCGACAGCCAGCTTATGAGTGGGTAGGCGGGCAGCAGATAGCGCGGATAGCGGGAACTCAGCAGCCAGACCAGGGCCATATAGGCGGCCACCAGCCAAGCCGCGCGCAGCGCCGGAATGCGTCGCAGGGATGGCAGCAGGGGCGCGGCCAACGCGGGCCACAGTGCCCAATGCGGCCAAGCTGCATGGTTGCGCAGGTCCTGCAGCTGCCAGAGGTAGTCGTCCAGATTCCAGTCCGTGAAACCCAGCAGGCGCCCGCCCAGCGGGTTGACGGGATCTCCCGTGAGCAGGGCATTGCGGGCATACCAGTAAATACATGGCAGCGCAAAGGCCAGGGCGGCACACAGCCAGGCGGGCCATTCGCTGCGGATGCACCAGCCAGGGCCTTGCAAGCGGTGGCGCCACAGCAGCGCAGCCCCAAACAGAGGCAGCAGCCCCAGCACCTGGTACTTGCTGCCAGCGGCTACGCCTAACAGGAAGGCTGCCAGCCATACCGCTCGTCGGCCTGCGGGCCCGATGCTGGCCAGCATGGCGGTGAACGCAGCGGTCAGGAACATCGCCACGGCCATGTCCACATAGGCGGCGCTGTAGTGGCTGCGGCTGGTGACCAGCCAGGTCACGGTGGCCAGAGCAGCTGCGGCGCCAGCAGGTGCAGGCAGGTATTGCATGGCCAGCCGGTAGAGCAACCAGGCTGTTACCCAGCCCGTGCTTGCATGGATCAGCTGTGGCAGCACATCGTTGCCCAGCACCAGGGCGGCTGCAAACAGCAGGTCAAAGTTGTAGGGGAACCAGGGGTAGCGCAGCCATTCGTGCACACCCAGATGTCCGGTCAGCGCCCACTCCCGCGCATGGGGCAGGTGGTACATCAGCGCATCCCAGGCCAGGGGCGGGCGCAGCGGGGCGAACAAGGTGGGCAACGTGGCCAGCAGCAAGAGCAGCAGCGGCCATCCCAACGCATACAGGGGCCAGGCCATCTGACGGATTTGCAGCGCAGCAGCGACCAACCCGCAGCCGATGACGAGCAGCACCGATGCGGTGTTGAGCAAGCCTGCAATGGCCAGCCCCTGCAGCGCACAAATGACCAAACCCATACCCAGCGCGATGCGCAAAGGCTGGCGTGTGGGCAGATCGGAGGCGGGCCAGAGGAAGGTGCCAAGCCCCCAGCAAGCGGCAATGAAAGCCAGCAGTTGCGCGTACTGGCCAAGGACAAAGCCGATCAGCGCCATCGCGATCGGGGCAGGCTTATCGCCCCCCGTTGGCCACCCTCCAAGGCCTGCAAGTCGCTATGCCGGGTGACATCGGCTTGCAAAGGCAGTTGGGGGCTGGCGTGGCGGTGGGCCATCGGTATCTGGTACCGGCGCGATCAGGAGGTCTGCAATTCCAACCCCGCATGCTCGCGCAGCGGATGGAAGTGGATCTTCGGAAAACGCTCCTGCGCCAGGCGCACGTCATACGGGCTGGTGCACAGATACGCCAGGGTGTTGGCCGCGTCATGGGCCAGGCGCAGCGGGTAGGCGTGTTCAAATTCGCGCAGTTCGGCGGGGGTGTCGGCGGTGATCCAGCGGGCGCCCGTGTACTGGCAGCCTTCCAGCCGCACTTCGCAGTCGTATTCGGTCTTCAGGCGGTGCTGCACCACTTCAAACTGAAGCTGGCCGACGGCGCCCAGCAGCATGTTGCCGCCGGCATCGGGCTTGAAGACCTGGATGGCGCCTTCTTCGCCCAGCTGCATCAGGCCCTGCTGCAGCTGCTTGGTGCGCAGCGGGTTCTTCAGCACCACGGTCATGAACATTTCTGGCGCGAAGAACGGCAGGCCGGTGAACTGCAGGTTGGGTCCATCGGTGATGGTGTCGCCCAGCTGTACGCCGCCGTGCGTGGTAAAGCCGATGATGTCGCCGGCATAGGCCTCGTCCACGGCTTCGCGGCGCTGGCTCATGAAGGTCACCACGCTGGTGGGGCGCAGTTCCTTGGCGGTACGCTGCACCTTCATCTTCATGCCGGGGGTGTACTTGCCCGAAGCCACGCGCACAAAGGCGATGCGGTCGCGGTGGTTGCTGTCCATATTGGCCTGCACCTTGAACACCACGCCCGAGAAGCTGCTGTCTTCCGGATGGATGGTTTTCTCTTCGCGGTTGCGGTTGACCTCGGTGTAGGCGATGCGGGGGCCGGGCGGTGGCGACATATCCACCACCGCGTCGAGCACTTCCATCACACCGAAGTTGTTCACACCCGAGCCGAAGAACACCGGGGTCAGCTTGCCGGCCAGAAAGTCGGCATGGTTCCATTCGGCGGAGGCGCCCTGGGCCAGCTCCATCGAGTCGAGCGCATCGTCAAAGGCCTGGCCAAAGCGGCTGCGCAGCTTGTCGCTCTCGCTCAGCGGGATGACTTCAAAATCCTTGGGGCCGCGGTCGCTGCCTGGCGCAAACACGGTCATGCTTTGGGTCAGCAGGTTGATGATGCCGCCAAAGCTCTTGCCCTGGCCGACGGGCCAGGTGATGGGGCAGCAGGGCATGCCCAGCTCGCGCTCGACCTCGTCCATGATGTCCAGCGGATCGCGCACTTCGCGGTCCATCTTGTTGACGAAGGTGATGATGGGCGTATCGCGCTGGCGGCAGACCTCGATCAGGCGGCGGGTCTGCGATTCCACACCGTTGGCCGCATCGATCACCATCAGCGCCGAGTCCACGGCCGTCAGCACCCGGTAGGTGTCTTCCGAGAAGTCCTTGTGGCCGGGGGTGTCGAGCAGGTTGATGACATGGTCGCGGTAGCTCATCTGCATCACCGACGAGGCCACCGAAATACCACGTTGCTTTTCAATCTCCATCCAGTCCGAGGTCGCGTGGCGCGAGGCCTTGCGGCCCTTCACGGCGCCCGCGATCTGGATCGCACCGGAGAACAGCAGCAGCTTTTCGGTCAGGGTGGTCTTACCCGCGTCCGGGTGGGAGATGATCGCAAAGGTGCGGCGGCGTTGGGTTTCGGGAGCGTAGGACACAGTACGGAAGAGCAATGAGCGCAGGCCCGGGACCGGGCTGCCAAAAAACAAAGCCAGCAGGTGCTGGCTGGGACTGCGGGCATTTTAACGGAAAGCATTTATCCGGGCATGTGGGGGTGAGGCTTGGGCTCCTCTGCAGAACCCTCGCCAACTGGGATGGGCCCGGATCGCCCGGGACCGTGTTCAGACCACGGCAGGGAGTTTTGCAGCCGGTCCCTAGCGCAAATAGCGCTTCAGGCGCAAGGCAGGCGATTCAATCGAATGCCACAGCGCATAGCCCAGCAGCATCGACAGCAGCATCGACAGTCCCATGCTGGCATAGAAGTTCATGCCCGGCCACAAGGCAAACACCGCCTGGGCGATGGGGCAGCCCGACAGGTAGACACCATAGGAAGGATCACCCAGGCGGCTGACCGCGCCGGAGAAAGCCGAACTGCAGCTGCCCAGAAAGATCAGCAAGGCCGGCAGTACCACCAGGCCCGACGTATGTTGCAAGCCCGTCAGCCAGAAAAACAAGGCCACGGGAATCAGCCCGAACGTGATGGCGGCGCCATGGGCCAGGAAACGGTCCCGGTGCAGTGCGATCAGCGCGCCGCAGGCAAAGTAGGCCGGGTACTCCCACCAATGCATCATCGTGCCGGTGAAGTCGGCGTTGTAGCGCGCAATGAACAGCAGGATGTAGGCCACCAGCACCAGGCTCGCCAGCCAGCGGTAGCGAAAAACGCCCACCACGCCGGCTACGGCCAACGCGGCATAGCACATGGTCTCGATCGGAATGGTCCACAGCGGCCCGTTCATCAAGTTGTTCAGCGGGTTGCTGGAAAACACCTCGGGCAGGTTGACGTAGGCGCGGTAGAGCAGCAGGTTCTTGAAGTACTCCAAGGTCTGGGCATGGGTCAAAAATGTGCGAGCAGGCAGATCGGTAAACACCACGCCAAACACGTAGATGTTCAGCAGCACCGCCGCAATCATGCCGGGCCACAGGCGCAGCAGGCGCTTGGCGCAGAACTTGAACACCTGCGGCTCACGCAGCCAGCTGGTGGTCACCAGGTAGCCGCTGATCGTGAAAAACGTCATCACCGACACGCCGCCAATCATGCCCACATTCATCCAGGCAGGGCCCTCGCGGCCGCTGATGTAGTAGTGGTGGCAAAAGATCACGCCCAGCGCCGCGCAGATGCGAAGAATGTCAAAAGAGTTGCTGCGATGGGGCATGGACGGAGGGCGTAGGCATAAGGGGAGGGGTCAAGCGCGGCACCACTATACATGGCCTGGACGGCTGCTTATCGCTTCTGCGCGACGGCATCTTGATGCCATCTTGATATCCCCTTTCGCATTCTCAGCGCCTGCTTGATGCGCCCAAACCTACATTGGCCCCACTGCAGGCGTTTTGCCTGTGCTACACCACGCCGCGCCCGGCCGCATTGGGTGGCCTAGTACCGGCGTATGAGGAGAAAACCATGTGGATCCATGGAGTGGAGGTGCTGGCCGCGCTGGTCAGTGCTGCGCTGTTTGTCTATCTGGGTTACGCGCTGTTGCGGCCCGAAAAATTCTGAAAAAGGGAGAGGGCCATGTACATGCTGCAAGACCTCGTATTCGTCGGCCTCACGCTGGCCTGCTTTGTGGGCCTGCTGGGCTTTGTTCGCGCCTTGGTGCGCATCTGAGCGGGGGCTGACATGGGTTTAGTCTGGATCGAATATGCCGCCTTCGTGGCGGTGCTGGTGCTGCTCACCATCCCCATGGGGTGGTGGTTGGCACGCTGCTTTACCAGTGCGCACGACAGCCGGCTGGAGCGCTGGACCTACGCCGCCATCGGCGTGGATCCGCAAGAGCGCATGGGCTGGCAGCGCTACGGCGCGGTGCTGGTGCTCAGCAACGGCCTGCTGATGCTGCTGGGCTACCTGCTGCTGCGGTTGCAGGGCAGCCTGCCGCTCAACCCGCTGCAGAACGCCGCGCAGACGCCGGACCTGGCGTTCAACACCGCCGCGTCCTTCATCACCAACACCAACTGGCAGGCCTATGCGGGCGAGAACAGCCTGAGCAATGCCACGCAGATGGTCGTGATCACCGGGCTGATGTTTGCAGGCTCCGCTGCCGGCCTGGCAGCAGCTGCCGGTTTTGTGCGCGGGCTGGCCCGTGCAGGCAGCCAGGACATTGGCAACTACTGGGTGGACTTTGTGCGCATGCTCTGGCGCGTGCTGCTACCGCTGTCGCTGCTGCTGGCCTTGGTCTATGTCTGGCAGGGCGTGCCGCAAACCCTGGGCACCGAGGTGCTGGCCCACACCATCGATGGTGGCCGCACCCAGCAGTTGCTGATGGGCCCGGTCGCCAGCCTCGAGAGCATCAAGCACCTGGGCACGAATGGCGGCGGGTTCTTCAGCATGAATGCGGCCCATCCGTTCGAAAACCCCACACCGCTGACCAATATGCTGCACATCCTGGCGATGCTGCTGATCCCTGCCGGCATGACCTATGCGCTGGGCGCGATGCTGCTCAAGCGCCGCCAGGGCTGGGTGTTCTTTGGGGCGAGCCTGGTCATCTTCCTGGGCTTTCTGGCCCTGGTCTGGACGGGCGAGCAAAACGGCAGCAACCTGCTGGCCCGCGCCGGTGCCGACCAGCAGTGGAACGCCACCCAATCGGGCGGCAATATGGAAGGCAAGGAGCTGCGCTTTGGCATCACCGATACCGCGTTGTTCGTCACGGCCACCACGGCGGCCACGACCGGCTCGGTCAATGCCATGCATGACTCGCTCACGCCGCTGGGCAGCATCACGCCCCTAGCGCTGATGATGCTCAACTGTGTGTTTGGCGGCGATGGCGTGGGCCTTATCAACCTGCTGCAGTACGCCATCCTGACGGTGTTCCTGGCCGGCATGATGATCGGGCGCACGCCCGAGTTCCTGGGCAAGAAGATCGAGGTGCGCGAGATCAAGCTGGTGATGCTGTCGGTGCTGGCCCACCCCGCCTGCATTCTGGGCTGGACGGCGCTGGCCATGCTCTGGCCGGGTGCCGCCGACAGCCTGAACAACCGGGGCCCGCATGGCTTCTCGGAAATCTTGTACGCCTACGCCTCGGCCACCGCCAACAACGGCTCGGCCTTTGCGGGCCTCAATGCCAACACGCCCTTCTTCAACACCACGCTGGGCCTGGCGATGCTGATGGGACGCTACCTGACCCTGCTGCCGCTGCTGGCTGTGGCCGGCAGCATGGCCAGCAAGGCCAGCGTGCCCGCCGGTGCCGGCACCTTCCCCACCGCCACGCCGCTGTTCACCGGATTGCTGGTGTTTGTGGTGCTGGTCGTCGGTGGCCTCACCTTTCTGCCAGCGCTGGCGCTGGGGCCGGTCGTCGAGCACCTGCAGATGCTGGCGGGGCAGTTTTACCCCTGAGCCCCCACTTTTTGAACCGAACTTGCAACTGATGTGACGCGAACCGGGGCACGGCCAGGCCGTGCCCGCAGGAGAAAAACATGACAAGCCTTGATTCCGATAAACGCCTGCCAGCGCTGCATGCGCAGCAGGCCGCCGCCCCCGCCGCCCCCGCCGCCCCAGGCTGGGGCCGCACCCTGGGCAGCAGTGCCCGCGCCGCCGTGCTGGTGCTGCTGCTGTGCGGCGTGGCCTACCCGCTGGCGACCACCGGCGTCGCCCAGGCCCTGCTGCCCCATGCCGCCAATGGCTCGCTGGTGCTGCGCGATGGCCAGATCGTGGGCTCGGACCTGATCGGCCAGTACTTTGACAGCGCCCGCTACTTCCATGGCCGGCCCAGCGCCACGACGGCGCCTGACCCCAAGCAGGACGGGGCCAGCATCGCTGCGCCTTACAACGCTGGCCTATCGGGGGCCAGCAACCAGGGCGTCAGCAGCCAGGGGCTGGCCGATAGCGTGGCCGAACGTGTGGCGCAGTACCGCAGCACCAACGGCCTGGCGGCCGATGCGGCCGTGCCGGTCGATGCGGTCACCGCATCGGCTTCGGGCCTGGATCCGCATATCTCGGTCGCCAATGCCCAGCTGCAACTGGCCCGTGTGGCGCGCGAGCGGCAATTGCCCCCCGCCCAGGTGCAGCAGTTGCTGGACCAGGCCACGCAGCAGCGCACCGGCTACCTGCTTGGTGAGCCGCGCGTGAACGTGCTGGCGCTCAATATGGCGCTGGATGCACTGCCAACCCGGAGCCAACCATGAACACGAAAAAACTGACGGCATCCGCCGGCCTGGGCGATCTGGCACTGCTGCAGGCCGCTGCCTGGGATGCGCTGCGCAAACTCTCGCCCCGCCTGCAATGGACCAACCCGGTCATGTTTGTGGTCTACCTGGGCGCCTGGCTCACCAGCTTGCTGTGGCTGCAAGCGCTGTTCATGGCCCAGGCCAACAGCGGCTTTACCTTGGCCATTGCCGGTTGGCTGTGGTTCACCGTGCTGTTTGCCAACTTTGCCGAGGCGCTGGCCGAAGGCCGCAGCCGCGCGCAGGCCGCAAGCCTGCGCGGCATGAAGCGCGACACGGTGGCCAAGGTGCTGCAGCAGGCGCAGCATGGCGCCGCCTGGACGGCCCAGCCAGCCAGCAGCCTGACCAAGGGCACGTTCCTGCTGGTGGAGGCCGGCGATGTGATCGCGCTCGACGGCACCGTGGTCGAAGGCGTGGCCTCGGTCGATGAGAGCGCCATCACCGGTGAATCGGCCCCCGTGGTGCGCGAGGCCGGCGGCGATTTCTCGTCGGTGACCGGTGGCACGCGTGTGCTGTCGGACTGGCTGGTGGTCGAGGTCACGGTGAACCCGGGCGAGTCGTTTCTGGACCGCATGATCTCCATGGTCGAATCGGCCAAGCGCCAGAAGACCCCCAACGAGCTGGCGCTGGGCATCCTGCTGGTGGGGCTCACCCTGGTGTTTCTGATGGTCATCGTCACGCTCTGGCCGTTCTCGGTGTTTGCGGTGGCGCAATCGGGCAGCGGCAATGCCGTCGGCATCGCCGTGCTGGTGGCGCTGCTGGTCTGCCTGATCCCGACCACCATCGGTGGCCTGTTGTCGGCCATTGGCGTGGCCGGCATGGGCCGCATGATGCAGGCCAATGTGATTGCCACCTCGGGCCGCGCGGTCGAGGCCGCAGGCGATGTGGACGTGCTGCTGCTGGACAAGACCGGCACCATCACCCTGGGCAACCGCCAGGCCAGCGAGTTCTTGCCAGCGCCTGGCGTGAGCGCGGCGCTGCTGGCCGAGGCCGCGCTGCTGTCGTCGATGGCCGATGACACCCCGGAAGGCCGCAGCGTGGTGGCCCTGGCCCATGAGCGCCATGGCCTGAACCCTGCAGCGCTCGACCCCGCCCAGGCCCAGCCGGTGCCCTTTACCGCCCAGACCCGCATGAGCGGCCTGGACCTGGCCGGCCCCACTGGCCTGCGCAGCCTGCGCAAAGGCGCGGCCGATGCGCTGCGCCGCCATGTCGAGTCGCTGGGCGGGCAGTTTCCGCAGGCCGTGCAGCTGGCGGTGGAGAGCGTCTCGCGCAAGGGCAGCACGCCGCTGGTCGTTGCCGAGGGCGCCCAGGTGCTGGGCATCATCGAGCTCAAGGACGTTGTCAAACCCGGCATGCGCGAGCGCTTTGCGCAGCTGCGCCGCATGGGCATCCAGACCGTGATGGTGACCGGCGACAACCCCCTGACGGCCGCCGCCATCGCCGCCGAGGCCGGCGTGGATGACTACCTGGCCGAGGCCCGGCCTGAGGACAAGCTGCAGCTGATCCGCAGCCACCAGGCCGCTGGCCGCCTGGTGGCCATGACGGGCGATGGCACCAATGATGCCCCCGCGCTGGCCCAGGCCGATGTCGCGGTCGCGATGAACAGTGGCACCCAGGCCGCCAAGGAAGCCGCCAACATGGTCGACCTGGACAGCAACCCCACCAAGCTCATCGAGGTGGTGGAGACCGGCAAGCAGATGCTGATGACGCGCGGCGCGCTCACCACCTTCAGCATTGCCAACGATGTCGCCAAGTACTTTGCCATCATCCCGGCCGCCTTTGTTGCCACCTACCCGCAACTGGCATCGCTCAACATCATGGGCTTGCACAGTGCCGATTCGGCCATTCTGAGCGCTGTCATCTTCAATGCGCTGATCATCATCGCGCTGGTGCCGCTGGCCTTGCGCGGCGTGCGCTACCGGGCCGTGGGAGCGGCTGCCTTGCTGCGCCGCAATCTGCTGATCTACGGTCTGGGAGGCTTGCTGGTGCCGTTTGCCGGCATCAAGCTGATCGACATGCTGCTGACCGCCACTGGCTTGGTCTAAGGGCTTGCCCCACAATAGCGCCACCATGCCCAACCCCAGCAACACCCCCAGCGCAGCCGCCGCACGGCCCGACCCGGACGCGCTGGTTGCCCAGCTCAAGGCCGACCAGCAGCAGGCCGCCCGGGGCAAGCTGCGCATCTACTTTGGCTCCAATGCCGGGGTGGGCAAGACCTATGCGATGCTGGCGGCCGCGCAGCGCGAGCGCCAGGCCGGCCGCCAGGTGCTGGTGGGCCTGGTGGAAACCCATGACCGGGCCGAGACCGTGCAGCAGCTGCATGGCCTGGAGCTGCTGCCCCGCCGCATGCTGGCCCACCAGGGCCGCCAGCGCGAGGCTTTTGACCTGGATGCCGCGCTGGCACGCCACCCGCAAGTGCTGCTGCTGGACGAGCTGGCCCACAGCAATGCGCCGGGCTCGCGCCACCCCAAGCGCTGGCAGGATGTGCAGGAGCTGCTCGATGCCGGCATCGACGTCTGGACCACGCTGAATGTCCAGCACCTGGAGAGCCTCAACGATGTAGTGGGCGGCATTGTCGGCATCCAGGTGCATGAGACCGTGCCCGACCATATCTTTGACGATGCCAGCGAGGTCATCGTTGTCGACCTGCCGCCCGAGGAGCTGCTCAAGCGCCTCAAGGCCGGCAAGATCTACCCGCTGGAGCAGGCCGAGCGGGCCTCGCACCATTTCTTCCGCCTGGGCAACCTGCTGGCCCTGCGCGAGCTGGCCTTGCGCCGCACGGCCGACCGGGTCGATGAGGACATGCGCGACTACCGGCGCGAGCGCGCCATCGGCGATGTCTGGCCGACGCGTGAGCGCCTGCTGGTTGCCGTCAGCGGCCAGGCTGGGGACGACGCGCTGGTGCGCCAGGTGGCACGGCTGGCCCGGCGGCTGGAGGCCGACTGGATGGTGGTGTATGTCGATGCACCGGCGCGCCAGCACCGCTCAGCGCAGTCACAGCAGGCCGTGCTCAAAACCCTGGCGCTGGCTGCGCGCTTGGGGGCCGATACCGCCACCATCCCCGGTGCGCAGGTGGCGGCTGCGCTGGTCGACTTTGCGCGTGAGCGCAATGCCAGCCACCTGGTGCTGGCCCGCGTGCCGCCGGCGGCGCGGCGCTGGTGGCCCTGGGCCTCGTCGCGCCTGCCCGAGCAGATTGCCCGGTTGGACCCGGGCCTGGATGTGCTGCTGCTCTCCGTGCCCCGGCCACGCAACCGGCCCGAACCTGCGCCGGCGCGTGAGGCGCCCTGGCCCTGGCGCGGCTACCTGGGCGCCAGCCTGGCCTGCGGCGCTGCCGCGCTGCTGGCGCAGGCGCTGCTGCAGGTGTTTGACCCCGCCAATGTGGTGATGCTGTTTTTGCTGGTGGTCGTGCTGTCGGCCTTGCGCTGGGGCCGGGGGCCGGGCGCCTGGGCGGCGCTGTTGTCGGTGCTGCTGTTTGATTTTTGCTTTGTGCCGCCGCGCAACTCCTTCGGCGTCAATGACACGCAGTACATCTTCACCTTCTGCCTGATGCTGGGCGTTGCGCTGGTTTGCGGCCAGCTGATGGCGCGGCTGCGGCATGAGGCCCGGGTGGCGGCAGAGCGCGAGCGCCGCGCCGGTGCGCTGGCGCGCCTGGCCCGTGATCTGTCGGGCGCACTGACGCAGGCGCAGGTTGTGCAGACGGCGCTGACGACGGTATCGGGGGTGTTCGATGCCCGCACGGGCTTGCTGCTGCCCGATGCGCAAGAGCAGTTGCAGGTAGCGCCCGGCAGCGAGGCGGCGATAGACAGCAGTGTCGGCCGCTGGAGCATGGAGCACAGCCAGATGGCCGGCCGGGGCACGGACACCCTGGCGGCATCGGACGCGCTCTACGTGCCGCTGATGGCGCCGGTGCGGGCGCGCGGCGTGCTGGTGCTGCAGCTGCGCACGCCCGATCGCCTCAAGGTGCCCGAGGAACGCCACCTGCTGGACGCCTGTGCCAGCCAGATCGCGCTGGCGCTGGAGCGGGTGCACTTTGTCGAGGTGGCCCAGCAGACCCAGGTGGCGATGGAGGGCGAGCGCATGCGCAATACCCTGCTGTCGTCGGTATCGCATGACCTGCGCACGCCCCTCACCAGCATCCTGGGCGCTGCCCAGGCGGGCCTGCCCCATGCACCGCCCGGCCCCGCGCAGGACATGCTGGCGCAGATCCGCAACCAGGCCCAGGCCTTGCAGCAGCTGGTGGACAACCTGCTGGCGATGGCCCGGCTGCAGCAGGATGGCGTGCACCTGCAGCGCGCCTGGATCCCCGTCGATGAGCTGGTCGGCAGCGCCTTGCGCCAGTTGGGCGGGCGCCTGGCCGAGCACCCGGTGCAGCTGCAGCTGCCGGCCGATTTGCCGCTGCTGTGGATCGATGCCGCGATGATAGAGCGGGTGCTGGTCAACCTGCTGGACAACGCCAGCAAGTACACGCCCGTGGGCACCGCCGTGCGGGTGACGGCGCAGGTCGAGCGCGAGCAGCTGCTGCTGCGGGTACAGGACAGCGGGCCGGGCCTGCCGGCGCACCTGGCGCCCGAGCAGCTGTTTGCGCCCTTCAGCCGGGGCCATGCCGAATCCAGCATCTCCGGCATTGGCCTGGGGCTGGCGCTGGCGCAGCGCATTGTGCAGGCCCATGGCGGCAGCTTGCATGCCGCTGCGGCCGAGCCCGGGCCGGGGGCCGTGTTCAGCCTGGCGCTGCCGGTGCTGCCTCAGCCGGCGCTGGATTGACCGGAGGGTGCAGCGCCGGGCAGGCGGCGCAGCAGGTAGATATCCATGATCCAGCCATGCTGGTCGCGGGCAGCAGCGCGAGTGGCCACAATGCGCTCGGCCGCCTCGGCCAGCGGGCCATGATCCAGGCACTGCTGGGCCATGCCCAGGTAGGCGCCCCACCAGATGTAGACATCGCGGGCCTGCGCGGCTGGCAGGCTGTTGAAGCTGCACTGGCCGTCCAGCATCACCACCAGCGTGTCCACCCCGGCCGGCCAGCCTTGCTCGCGCAACTGGCGGCCGGTGGTCACGGTAAAGGGCTGGCCAATGTCATTGACGGCGATTGCATGCGCGGCGGTGAGCGCCTGCATCGAGGTGATGCCGGCGATGACCGTGACCTGCACTGGCGCGGGCTGCATGCGCGCAGCGATGCGCAAGGTGCTGTCGTAGAGCGATGGATCGCCCCAGACCAGCAGCGCCACCTGTAGCACGCCGTTATCCGCACGCGGCACCAGGCCGTTCTCCAGCGCCTGCGCAATCGCGGCTTGCCAGCGCAGGGTGATGGTGGCATGCCATTCATCGACCTGGTTCAGGTAGTCATCGCCCTGGCTGCGGCGCTCGGGCATGTCAAAGCCGGCGGTCTGCGGCGCGGGCTGCTGCAGCACGGCGTCGCACAGCGACCGGCGCAGCGCTGCCAGCTCGGCCTTGTCCTCGCCCTTGTGCGGCAGCAGCAGCAGGTCGGCCGCATTCATCGCGGCAATGGCCTGGCGGGTCAGGTGGTCGGGGTTGCCGGTGCCGATGCCGATCAGGCTCAGCGCGACCGGCGGCAAGCTGCTGCTCATGCCTGGCCTTCGCTGTCCGCTGGCGCCGCTGCGAGCGGCCGGTCGGTGGCAGTATCCACCGCCGCCTGCGGCGCCGGAAAGCGCGGCTCGGTGCCCTGGGGCCGGTAGCGGCGGTCGTAGTCGGTGGCGTAAAGGCGGCTCTCGCCAAAGTCCTCGGCGCTGATGCTGCGGCCCACCAGGATGATGGCAGTGCGCTCCATGCTCGTGGCGACGGCCTGGGCCAGTAGGCCCACGGTGGTGCGCACAACGGTTTCATCGGGCCAGCTGGCGCGCCAGACGATGGCAGCCGGGCAGTCCGCGCCATAGTGCGGCAGCAGCTCGCTCTGCACCTTCTCGGCCACATGGATGGACAGGTGGATCGCCAGCACCGCGCCGGTGGCGGCGAAGGCGGCCAGCTGCTCGCCCTCGGGCATGGCGGTGGCGCGGCCGGAGGTGCGCGTCAGCACCACCGATTGGCACAGGCCCGGCAAGGTCAGCTCGGCCCCGAGGGTGGCGGCAGCCGCGGCAAACGAGGGCACGCCCGGCGTCACGCTGTAGGCAATGCCCAGCGCGCGCAGGCGGCGCAGCTGCTCGCCCATGGCCGACCAGACCGACAGATCGCCCGAATGCAGGCGCGCCACATCCTGGCCCTGCGCATCGGCGGCGCGGATTTCTTCAATGATCTCGTCCAGGCTCATCGAGGCGGTGTTGACGATGCGCGCGCCGGGCGGGCAATGGGCCAGCAGCTCGCGCGGGATCAGCGAGCCTGCATAGAGGCAGACAGGGCAACTGGCCATCAGGTCGCGGCCGCGCACGGTGATCAGGTCGGCAGCGCCGGGGCCGGCGCCGATGAAATGCACGGTCATACCGTAACTCCTTGGGTTTGTGGATCAGCCGGGCGCAGGCCCGCTGCCAGACAACAATAGGGGGTGGTGCCGCGCTCGCGCAGTGCGGCGGCCAGGGTGGCGCTGCCATCGCCTGCCACCAGGCGGGCCAGCAGCAAGCGGGGTGCGGGTGCGGCCGCAGACAGGGCCACGGCCTCGGCCACGCTGCCGGTGCCGTAACGCGCCAGCAAACGGGGCGACTGCGTCACCACCGCTTGCGCGGGCAGGGCCTGCTCGGCCACTGCGACTATCGCCACCGCAAACGGCAGTTGCGCGGCCCACTGCTGCAGCGCCGGCCGCTGCTCCTTGCCTTGCAGCACCGCCACGGCGCAAAAATGGGCCAGCGCGGGCTGGTCCTGCCGGGCCTGCAGCCACAGCGCCTGCAGGTCTGCCGCCTGGGCCTGGGCACGCAAACCCATGCCCAGCACCACGCAGCGGTGCGGCGCTGCTGCCGTCATGCCTGCCAGCTCCACTGCACCAGCGGGCGTGCGGCCTTCCAGCTGCGCATGCGGCCCAGCGCGGCGGCGCTGGACAGCTCCAGCTGCAGCAGCTGGCCGCCCAGCTCGCCATGCAGCTGCACCAAGAGCGCCTGGGTTTCCAGGGTCACGGCATTCACCACCAGGCGGCAGCCTGCCGGCATATGCGCCCGCAGCGCGGCAAACAGCGCGGTGTCAAAACCGCCGCCAACAAAGATGGCCTGGGGCGCGGGCAGGTCTTGCAAGGCCTCGGGCGCCAGGCCGTGCACCACCTGCATGCGGGCCTGCAGGCCAAAGCGCTCGGCATTGCGGCGGATATTGGCCACGCGCGCGGCATGCTGCTCAATGCTGATGGCCAGGCCTCCGGCCAGGCACCATTCCACGGCCACCGAGCCCGAGCCGCCGCCGATGTCCCAAAGCCGCTCGCCCGGCCGGGGGGCCAAGGTGGCCAGGGTCAGCGCACGCGCGGGTGCCTTGGTGATCTGGCCATCGTGGGCATACCAGCCGTCCGGCCTGCCGGGCACGGCCGGCAAGGCAGGGCCACCTTGGGCGATCAAGGCCACGGTCACGGGTGCCTGCGCCGGCTCGGCCTGCAACGCAGCGGCGGCCTCATCGGCGCGCAGCATGCGGCGGCGCTCGCGCGGGCCGCCCACGGCCTCCATCACCCACAAGGGGCTCTGGCCCCAGCCTTCCTTGCGCAGCCAATCGGCCAGCTGCCGCACGGCGTCGCCATCGCGCAGCAGGGTGATCAGCTGGCGGCCAGGCGCCAGGCGGGGCAGCAGCTGCGCGATGGGGCTGGCATGCAGGCCCAGGCAGTCGCAGGCTTCCAGCCGCCAGCCCAGGCGGGCGGCAACCAGTGAAAAAGTCGAGGGCTGGGCATGGCAGCGCCACTCATCAGGCTGCAGGTGCGCGGCCAGGCTGCCGCCCACGCCATGCCAGAAGGGGTCTCCCGAGGCCAGCACCACCACCCGGCGGCCGCGTGCGGCCAGCACCGGGGCCACATCAAAAGGCTGGGGCCAGGGGCGGCCACGCGCATCGATGGCGGCCAGCTGCAGATGGCGGGGGCCGCCAAATACCAGCTCGGCCTGGTCCAATGCCAGCTGGGCCGCAGCGCTGAGGCCTGACAATCCATCCTCGTTCAAACCTATCAACGTCAACCAGGGATCAGTCATGACGCATGTTCTCCTGCTGGGCGGCACCAGCGGCGCCAGCGAGTTGGCCCAGGCCCTGCACCAGGCGGGTGTGCGGGCCTGCTTCTCGTATGCCGGGGTCACCCAGCAACCACTGGCCCAGCCACTGCCCACGCGCAGCGGCGGCTTTGGCGGGGCCCAGGGCCTGGCGGACTTTATCCGCGCCCAGGGCATCAGCCATGTGCTGGATGCCACCCATCCCTTTGCTGCGCAGATGAGCCGCAACGCCTGCGCGGCCTGCGAAGCCACCGGCACGCCCTTGCTGGCGCTGGAGCGCGCGCCCTGGCAGGCGCAGCCCGGCGACCGCTGGACCGATGTGGCCAGCATGGCCGATGCCGCCAGCGCGCTGCCCCAGGCGGCGAGCCGGGTGTTTCTGGCCGTGGGGCGCAAACAGCTCGATGCCTTTGCCGCCTACCCGCAGCACCATTACTTGCTGCGCCTGGTCGATGAACCACAGGCCGGCAGCTTGCCGCTGCCCCGGCATACCGTGGTGCTGGGCCGTGGGCCCTTCAGCATGGCGGACGACATGGCCTTGCTGCAGCAGCACGGCATCGCCTGGCTGGTGGCCAAGAATGCCGGCGGCTCGGCCACGCGCGGCAAGATCGATGCCGCCCGTGCGCTGGGCCTGCCGGTGCTGATGGTGCAGCGCCCGGCACTGCCGCTGCGGCCGCGCACCGATAGCGTGGCGGCGGTCATGCATTGGCTCCGTCATGGCGCCTTGCCGTCCACTGCACCGTAGTAGCGTGGCGTATAGGTGTAGCGCCCCACACGGCGGGTGAGGCGATTGCCCACCAGCACGACGGTGCGCATATCGGCCATCTCGGGCTGGGCCTCGGCCAGGCTGCAGACCTGCAGCGATTCCTCCGGTGTGGAGACGGCGCGGGCAAACACCAGCAGGCGCTCGGGCTCGCAATGCGCGCGCAGCAAGGCCAATAGGCGGTTGAAGCCTTCGGGTCGGCTGTGCGAGCGCGGGTTGTAAAAGGCCATCGCAAAATCGGCCTCGGCTGCCAGTTCCACCCGGCGGGCAATCACCGGCCAGGGCTTGAGGTTGTCCGACAGATTGATGCAGCAAAAATCATGGCCCAGCGGCGCGCCTGCGCGGGCGGCTGCCGCCAGCATGGCGGTAACACCGGGCAGCACCTGCACATCCAGCGCCAGCCAGCGTTCGGCCTGCGCGCCTTGTGCGCGCTCCAGCGCTTCAAACACCGCCGATGCCATCGCGAACACGCCCGGATCACCGGAGGAGACCACGACCACCTTCTGGCCTTGGGCTGCCAGTTCCAGCGCCTGCTGGGCGCGTTCCAGCTCCACCCGGTTGTCCGAGGCCAGCCATTGCGGCTGGCGGCTGCCAGCCGGCGCGCTCTGCGCCAGCAAGGCCTGCGCACGCGCCACATAGGGGAAGTAGCCCACAACCGCGTCGGCCGCCCGCAAGGCCTGCAGCACGGCGGGCGTGATCTGGTCCAGGTCGCCAGGGCCCAGGCCGGCAATGGTCAGCTGGCCGTTGCTCACCATGCGGCCTCCGGGCGGCGGCCCTGGCCATGCACCAGCACGATCGCAAAGTAGGGGCAGACCTCGTCGCCGACCTCGCTGAGGCGCGCGACCTGCTGCTGGTCGGTGGTGCCGTTCTGCACCAGCCAGGCGGCATCGGCCCGGCCTGCACGGGCTAGCGCGCGGCGGATGCGCGGCAGGTTGCGGCCCACCTTCATCACCACCAGCGCATCGGCCGTGTCCATGCGGCGCACCAGCTCGTCTTCCGACAGGGTGCCGGTCATTACGCTCAGGACATCGTCGCCCCAGGTGATGGGCTCACCGGTGGCATGCCAGCAGCCCACCATGCCGGGGATGCCAGGCACCACCTGCAGGTCCACGTCGCCGCGCGCACGCAGCCGGGTGTAGAGGTGCATGAAGGAGCCGTAGAGAAACGGGTCGCCCTCGCAGAGCACGACGACCTGTTCCTGCTTGGCCAGCGCGGCCAGGCGCAGGCACCAGTCATCGTAGAACTGGGCGAGCTGCTGCACATAGGCGGGGCTGTCCACCGGAATCTCGGTGGTCACCGGGTACTCCATCGGGTACTCGGTGGCCTGGGGGCTGAGCATGCCTTCGACCAGCTGGCGGGCCTTGCCGGGCCGGCCTTTTTTGCGGAAAAAGGCCACATGGCGGGCGCCGCGCACCAGGCGGTCGGCCTTGATGCTCATCAACTCCGGGTCGCCCGGGCCCAGGCCCACGCAGATGAGGCCCGGGGCGGCCAGGCTGCTCTTATTCAACATGGCTGGCCATGGCATTGACGGCGGCCACGGTCATCGCCGAGCCACCCAGGCGGCCGCGCACAATCATCGACGGCACGGGCAGGTCCTGCATCAGCGCCTGCTTGGATTCAGCCGCGCCAATAAACCCCACCGGGCAGCCGATGATGGCCGCTGGGCGGGGGCAGCTCGGGTCCTGCAGCATATTGAGCAGGTGGAAGAGGGCGGTCGGCGCATTGCCAATCGCCACCACGGCACCAGCCAGGTGCGGGCGCCATAGCTCCAGTGCCGCCGCGCTGCGGGTGTTGTTCATCTTCTGCGCCAGCTCGGCCACGCCGGGTTCATGCAGGGTGCAGATCACCGGGTTGCCTGCGGGCAGGCGCGAGCGGGTAATGCCTTCGCTGACCATGCGCACATCGCAGAGCACGGGGGCGCCAGCCTCCAGCGCGCGCTGGCCGGCGGCCACGACACCGGCGGAGAACTGCACATGCCCGGCCAGCTCCACCATGCCGGCGGCATGGATCATGCGTACCGTTACGCGCTCCTCACCCGGGGTGAAGCGCTGCAGATCGGCCTCGCGGCGAATGGTGGCGAAAGACTGCCGATAGATCTCGGCGCCATTGGTTTCGTAGGTATGAACCATTAGATTTCTTCAAACAACAGCCCGGGATTGTCGCGCAGACTGCGCGCGCTCCAGCGGGAATCGGTGACGGCCCGGGCCAGCGCATGGCGGGCGCGGCCAAACACGGGCTCCTGCTCGCCCGCTTGCGCCACCAAGGTAACGGTGGACGGCAACTGGAGTGCACAGCCCTTCGCGCAGCCCGAGACATGCAGGTGCGCGCCTTCGGGCACATGGGGGGCCAGCGCCAAGGCCAGATCCTGCGTAGGCGCCAGCGCCTGGCGGCAGCCGGGCGCGCCACTGCAGGCCGACACACGCAGGCGGGCATCTTGCGGATCGCGGATCCAGTGCTCGGGGTCGCCCAGGCCTGTAGCCTCCAGCACCGCGCTGTCGGAAGACGCCAGGCCTTCGACCAGCAGCATGCGCCAGGGGGTCAGCCGCAGGCCGCGGATGCCGCTGCGGGCCAGGCGCGCCAATGCATCAGCAGCGACCCGGCCCAGCGGCGCGGCCACCAAAAGGCCCAGGCCGCGCTGCCAGCCCGGGTTTGGGCTGCCATCGGCAGGCAGATAAGGGGGTACTTGGCGCAGGCCTGTGGGCAGGACCAGTGGCGGTAACTCGCCTGGCTGGCGCAGTAGCTGGGGCAAGCGGCCCGGGTGCTCGCCAGCTGCACGCCGTGCGCGGGCCTGGGCGGCGCACCAGCGGGCCAGTACCAGCGCGGCTTGCACGGTGAGGGGTGCGCTGTCCGCCTGCCAGGCGATGGGCTGGCCGGGCACCTGCAGCCGCCAGCCCTGGGTGCCATCGCGCACGATCTTCACATCGGCGGCTACCTCGGCCAGCCCGCCATGGCGGCCACTGGCCAGCGAGAAGCCAAATTTGGCGGGCAGGCCATCCAGCGCGGTATCGGCTACCAGTGCCTGCTGCAAGGCCTCGGCCAATGCCAGCAAACCGTCAGTGGGCTGGCTCAGTGGGTCGATGACCAGGTTGCGCAGTTGCTCCTGGCGCGCGTCCGGGTCCAGCAGGCCTTGGGCGGCCAGCGCACCGAGCAGGCTGCCGTGCTGGTCGGGGGTCACGCCGCGCAGCTGGATATTGGCGCGGCTGGTGAGCTCCAGCAGGCCGGCGCCATGCTGCGCTGCCAGCTCGGCCAAACGCAGCGCCTGCGCGGCCGACAGCCGGCCCAGCGGCGGGCGCACCCGCACCACCAGCCCATCGCCAGAGGCCATGGGCTGCCAGGCACCAGGGCACCAGCCTTGGGTCTGTGGAGGGGGGGAGGGTGGAGCGGCAAACATGGGGCAGGCGGCAGTGCAGCGGCAGTGCCAGGGTGCTGAAGTGTAGCGAAGTGCTCGCTTCCTCTCGGTACGCAGGCGCAAACCACCCTGGTTTTTTGTCACAATCGGGCGCATGACGCTAGCAGCCCCCCGCATCCTCCTGGTGGACGACGATCCCAATATCCGCCGCTTTGTGCGGCTGGCCATGGAGGACGAAGGCTGGCAGGTCTTTGAAGCCGACAGCGCCCGGCGCGGCCTGATCGAAGCGGCCAGCCGGCAGCCCGATGCGCTGGTGCTGGACCTGGGCCTGCCCGATGCCGATGGCAAGACCTTGATCACCGAGCTGCGCGGCTGGAGCGGGCTGCCGGTGCTGGTGCTCTCGGCCCGCGACCAGGAAGAGGAAAAGGTGGCTGCACTGGATGCCGGTGCCGACGACTACCTGAGCAAGCCCTTTGGCGTGCCCGAGTTGCTGGCGCGGCTGCGCGTGATGCTGCGCCGGGGCCAGCGCAGCGGGGGCGACAAGCCCGGCAGCACGGCGCGTTTTGGCGATGTGGAGGTAGACCTGGCCACGCATGAGGTGCGCCAGGCGGGCGCCGCCGTGCACCTGACCCCTATCGAGTTCCGGCTGCTGGCGGCCCTGATTGCCGGCCAGGGCCGGGTGCTGACGCATCGCCAGCTGCTGCTGCAGGTATGGGGGCCGGAGTACCTGGACCGGCCGCACTACCTGCGCGTGCACATGGCCAACCTGCGCCAGAAGATCGAGGCCGAGCCGGCCCAGCCCCGGCATCTGCTCACCGAGCTGCAAGTGGGCTACCGCCTGGTGGGGTTACAGGGCTGATGCCCTTATAATCGCACTCCATCCGAGGAGCGTTGCAGCGTTTCCCAGTCTGGCCAGGCGCCAGACCACCACGGGGCGTGAGGCTCGGATTTCATCTCGCAACGACGCTCACCCACGCTTTCTGTGCGGTGAGATGGTCTTTCCCCTTCTTCCGCGGAACGTGGTTTTTCATTCAATTTTTGGAGAAAACCATGAACGCTGCTGTTCGCTTCAATCCCGCTGACTCTGCGATTACCGACATTTCCCTGGCCGCTTGGGGCCGCAAGGAAATCAAGATCGCCGAAACCGAAATGCCTGGCCTGATGGCCGTGCGTGAAGAGTTCGCTGCTGCCCAGCCCCTCAAGGGCGCGCGCATCACCGGCTCGCTGCACATGACCATCCAGACCGCCGTGCTGATCGAGACGCTGACGGCGCTGGGCGCCCAAGTGCGCTGGGCCTCGTGCAACATCTTCTCGACCCAGGACCACGCCGCTGCCGCCATCGCCGAAACCGGCGTGCCCGTGTACGCGATCAAGGGCGAGTCGCTCAAGGACTACTGGGACTACACCCACGCGATCTTTGAATTCGGCGCCAAGGACACTGAAGGCGAAGGCCCGAACATGATCCTGGACGACGGCGGAGATGCCACCATGCTGATGCACCTGGGCAAGAAGGCCGAGAAGGACATCTCCGTGCTGGCCAACCCCGGCAGCGAAGAAGAGAAGATCGTGTTTGCTGCGATCAAGGCCAAGCTGGCCGTCGATCCAACCTGGTACAGCCGCAAGTCGGCCCAGATCCTGGGCGTGACCGAAGAGACCACCACCGGCGTGCACCGCCTGAACGAGATGTCGGCCAACGGCTCGCTGCTGTTCCGCGCGATCAACGTCAACGACTCGGTGACCAAGTCCAAGTTCGACAACCTCTACGGCTGCCGCGAATCGCTGGTGGACGGCATCAAGCGCGCGACCGATGTGATGATCGCCGGCAAGGTGGCCGTGGTTGCTGGCTACGGTGACGTGGGCAAGGGCTGCGCCCAGGCGCTGACCGCCCTGCGCGCACAAGTCTGGGTGACCGAGATCGACCCGATCAACGCCCTGCAAGCCGCGATGGAAGGCTACAAGGTCGTGACCATGGAGTACGCCGCTGACAAGTGCGACATCTTCGTGACCACTACCGGCAACAAGGACATCATCCGCCACGAGCACATGGTCGCGATGAAGGACGAGGCCATCGTCTGCAACATCGGTCACTTCGACAACGAAATCGATGTCGCATCGATCGAGAAGTACGAGTGGGAAGAGATCAAGCCGCAAGTCGACCACATCACCTTCCCCGATGGCAAGAAGATCATCCTGCTGGCCAAGGGCCGCCTGGTGAACCTGGGTTGCGCCACCGGCCACCCCAGCTTTGTGATGTCCAACTCCTTTGCCAACCAGACCCTGGCGCAGATCGAGCTGTTCACCCGCCCCGACGCCTACGAAGTGGGCAAGGTCTATGTGCTGCCCAAGGTGCTGGACGAGAAGGTCGCACGCCTGCACCTGAAGAAGGTTGGCGCCCAGCTGACCGAGCTGACCCAGGCGCAAGCGGACTACATCGGCGTGAAGAAGGAAGGCCCTTACAAGCCCGAAACCTACCGCTACTAAGCCAGGAGCCGCTAATACGGCCCCTGATACGTCGTTGCTTCGCCTTGTCGTACGCTTGTACTGCCTGCGGCTTTGCGCCTCGTCTCATGGGCCGTCTTAGCGCCTCTGGGTCAGCGCTAGGTGACACTCTTCGGTGCCGCCTGGCGCTGCAGCCCTGTTGGGCATTTGTTGTGAAGACGGGCTGCTCCGCCTGGCGGGCCAGCCGGTCGTTTTGATTGAAGGAACGCGCATGCGCGCAGATGTGTTTTTGGTGGAAACGGGCCTGGCGTCGACCCGCTCGCAGGCGCAGCGCCTGATTGCTGCGGGTGTGCAGTGGCGCACCACCTCGCTGGCCCCCTGGATCAAGGTGGCCAAGAACGGTGACGAGATTCCAGCAGGCGCCGATGTGGAGCTGCTCGATGACTCGGAAGCCAAGTACATCTCGCGCGGCGGCCTCAAGCTGGAAGGCGCCTTGGCGGCGACCGGCCTGGTGGTCAAGGACCTGCGCTGCCTGGACGTGGGCCAGAGCACCGGTGGCTTTACCGACTGCCTGCTGCAGGCGGGTGCCCGGCAGGTGATCGGTGTCGATGTGGGCACGGGCCAGTTGCACGAGCGCCTGCGCGCCGATGAGCGTGTGGTCTGTGTCGAGGGCTTCAATGCCCGCGCGCTGACGCCTGAATCGCTGGAAGCGGCCTGCGATCTGGCCTTGACCGAGATCGTGCTGGAAGAAGAGGACAACGACACCCAGCCGGTGGCCCCTTATGCCTGGATGCGCAATGGCGGCCAGGTCGATGAGGAATACGACGACAGCCAGGACGCCAAAGAGCAGGAGATCGAGGACTTCAAGGCTGAGCGCAGTGCCAAGCAGCGCGCCAAGGCGGAGGGCACGGCCCCCGTCGAGCGCCGCCGCCGCGCCGGCACCGAGAACATCGATATCCGCCCCGAGTTTGACTTTGTCACCGGCGATCTGTCCTTCATCTCGCTGACCCTGGTGCTGCCAGCGGTGGTCAGCGTGCTCAAGCCCGGCGGCCAGCTGCTGATGCTGGTCAAGCCCCAGTTCGAGTTGCAGCCCGGCCAGATTGGCAAGGGCGGCATTGTGCGCGACAAGGCCTTGTATGCCGAGGTGGAACAGCGCATCCGCGCCTGCCTCGCCGAGCTGGGCCTGGAGGTCAAGCAATGGATGGATTCGGCCATCGATGGCGGCGACGGCAACCATGAGTTCTTTGTGCATGCCCAGCAAGGCGCGGTCATCAAGGCGCCCGTGCCTGCAGCAGCCGATGCCGGTGCGGACGCCCCGGCAGCGCCTGCGAAAAAGGCCGCTGCCAAGCGCCCATCGCGTGCCGATATGCGTGCCAAGCGTGATCTGCAGGAGCTGTATGTGGACCCGGAAGCGGCCAGTTTTGGCCAGCCGGGGCCCGCGCGCTCGAAGCAGAAAAAGCGCAACGAACGTTGAGAGTCACTCATACAGCCCTTGATACGTCGTTGCCTCGCCTTGTCGTACTACGGTACTGCCTGCGGCGAGGCGCCTAGTCGGGGACGCCAAGTCTCAACCGCAAACCTTCGGTTTGCTGGGCTGTATGAGCGCCTCTTTCATTGATGACTCTGGAGACGCTGATGTCTTTTCCGATCAGTTTTGAATTTTTTCCGCCCAAGACGCCCGAAGGCGCTGACAAGCTGCGCGTCGTGCGCCAGGCGCTGTATGCGCGCAAGCCCCAGTTTTGCTCGGTAACTTATGGCGCGGGCGGCTCCACGCAAGAGGGTACTTTTGGCGTGGTCAAGGCCATCCTCGACGAGGGCGTGGATGCGGCATCGCATTTCTCGTGCGTGGGTGCCACCAAACAAACGGTGCGCGCGCAACTGCAGCAGCTCAAGGACATGGGCGTCAAGCGCCTGGTGGCATTGCGCGGCGACCTGCCCAGCGGCTACGGTCTGGGTGGTGAGTTCCACTACGCCAGCGATCTGGTGACGTTTATCCGCGACGAATTCGGCCCGCATTTCCACATCGAAGTGGCTGCCTATCCGGAGATGCATCCGCAAGCGCGCAGCCCGGAAGCGGACCTGCAGGCCTTTCTGGCCAAGGTGAAAGCCGGGGCAGATTCAGCCATCACGCAGTACTTCTTCAACGCGGATGCCTTTTGCAGATTTCAAGAAGATTTACAAAAACGCGGTGTGGACCTGCCGGTCATCCCGGGTATTATGCCGATCACCGGATCGACGCAGCTGATGCGCTTTTCGGATGCCTGCGGTGCCGAGATCCCGCGCTGGATTCGTCTGCGACTGCAAGGCTATGGAGATGATGTTGCCAGCATCCGTGCCTTTGGCCTGGATGTGGTGACCCAGATGTGCGAGGACCTGCGCCGCCGTGGTGCCGTCGGTCTGCACTTCTACACCATGAACCAAAGCGCAGCCACACTGGCGATCTGCGACCGGCTGGGGCTGTAACCAACAGCGCTGTGGTCTTGCAGCGCGGTGGCCCCGAATGTGCCGAACGCGGAAAGACCAGGAGTTGCTGTTGCCCTCATCCACACGATCGCGATGCCGAGGCTGGCTGGCCGCTGTCAGCCTGGCCGCGCTCGCGGGTGGCTGCGTGCATGTGCCCAGCGATACGGAGGGGATGGAGCCGGCGCCAACCAGCGGTGAGAACCAGCCATTGGCGGAGCCCAAAGCACTTCCAGCGCCACCAGAACGCTCAGCGGCAGAGACTGCGATTACGTCGACGGCCCCAGAAGAGCTGGCCGCGCTGTCCGGTGAGCGCCGTGGCCTGGGCCTGGTGCTGCCGCCGTCGGCGCCGCTCAGCAGCATCGATGGGCTGTCCCGCCCCTGGGATGTGCCCGATATTCCACCCGCCCTCAAGCAAGACCCTTACCGCTCTGCCGACCAGCAAGGCATGGCCTCCTGGTATGGCGGCCAGTTCCATGGCCGTAAAACGGCCAATGGCGAGCGCTTTGACAAAGAGGGCCTGACGGCAGCACACAAGACCCTGCCTTTTGGCACCCAGGTCTGTGTGCGCAGCATGGTCACCGGCAAGGCGGTGGTGGTGCGCATCAATGACCGGGGCCCCTATGCCGGCGACCGCATCATCGACCTGAGCCAGGGCGCTGCCCAGGAGCTGGGCATGCTGGGCCTGGGCATCAAGCCGGTGGAGCTGTGGACCCTGGATGACGATGACGACGACTGCCCATCGTTTGTGCTGGCCGGGCGGCGCGGCAGCGGTGCGTTGGCCGGTAATGGTGCGCGCGGCCAGCCGGCAGCCAAGGCGGCGGTGCAGCACCGTGGCCGTGTGCAGGCCGTGGTACCGGCCAACAAGGCCCGGGCCAAGCCTGCCAAGGCAGCGCCTGCACGGCGCAAAAAGTAAAACCTCAGCACACAGCAACAAAAAACGCAGGCCCATCCGATGGATGGCCTGCGTTTTGCGATGGCGGGTGGCCGGGCTGGCAGTGCTTACTTGCCGCCGCTCTCCAGCACATAGCCGGCATTGCTGTCTTGCTGCAGCAGCTCGGCCATCTGGGGCAGGGCGGTCTTGAGCTGGTCCTTCAGGGTGAAGGGTGGGTTGATCAGGAACATGCCGCTGGCGGGCAGGCCGGGGCGCTTTTCCTCACCCTGGCGCATGGCGGTGGTGATCTTGCTGTTCTTGACCGTCAGCTCGGCATTGAGCCAGCTCTTGCCAAACTTGTTGGCCAGGGTCTTGAGGCGGCGCGGCAGGTCATGGGCTTCCTGGCGCGGAATGATCGGGTACCAGACCGCATAGGTGCCAGTGGGGAAGCGCTGCATGCTGTCGGCCACCATGTCGAGCACACGGCCGTAGTCGGTCTTCATCTCGTAGCTGGGGTCGCAGAGCAAAAAGGCGCGGCGCGATGGCGGGGGCAGAAACTTCTTCACGCCCTCAAAACCGTCTTCCAGCAGCACCTGGACCTGGCGGCCGGCCTTCAGCTGCGCGATGTTGCCGCTCAGCGAACGGCAGTCGGTGGGGTGCAGCTCGAACAGCTTGAGCTTGTCGCGGTCGCCCAGCAGGCGCTGCGCGATGAAGGGCGAGCCCGGGTAGACCTTGTAGGTGTTGCTGGTGTTGAAGGCTTTGACCATGTCCACATAGTCCTGCAGCATGGGGCACAAGTCCTTGGCACCTTCGAGGCGGCGAATGCCTTCATCGGCCTCGGCACTGGTCGTCGCGTAGTCGCCGTCCAGGCGGTACAGGCCCGCCCCGGCATGGGTGTCCAGCGCAACCAATGCCGCCTCTTTTTGCGTCATGTATTGCAGGGAGGCAATCAGGATGGTGTGCTTGAGCACATCGGCGTGATTGCCGGCATGGAAGGCGTGGCGGTAACTGAACATAGGGCGCCAATGGTAGCGATATGCGCCGTGCTACGGCGCCAAAGGGGCATGCGGCAGCTGCTAAAGGCCCCAAAAACATGGAAAAAATGCCGGAATCGAACCCGTTTGCGGGATGTAAGGAGGCACTTTACGTCTTACGGAAAAACTTTTATAATGGAGAGCTTCGCAGCGATTTTTATGAATCCCGCGGCGAAGACTTTGCATGCAGTGCCCAGGCACTGCATGTGAGGGAGTACCGCCTAAGAGGCTTCCTGCGTGACGAGAGTTGCGTCTAGAAGAAGCACCGACCGCGGAAAAGGATTCGCCAAACCCTCTATTGAAAGAGAAAACTCATGTCTACATTCAGCGCAAAACCCGCTGAGGTGCAACACGAGTGGTTTGTGATTGACGCCACCGATAAGGTGCTCGGACGTGTCGCCAGCGAAGTGGCACTCCGTCTGCGCGGCAAACACAAAGCCATTTACACACCTCACGTTGATACCGGTGACTACATCGTCATCATCAACGCCTCCAAGCTCAAGGTCACTGGTACCAAGAACACGGACAAGGTGTACTACCGTCATTCGGGCTTCCCCGGCGGCATCACTGCCACCAACTTCCGCGACCTGCAAGCCAAGTTCCCTGGCCGTGCGCTCGAGAAGGCTGTCAAGGGCATGCTGCCCAAGGGTCCTCTGGGCTACGCCATGATCAAGAAGCTGAAGGTCTACGGTGGTGATGAGCATCCTCACACCGCCCAACAGCCTAAAGTGCTGGAAATCTAAGGAGTCCCGAGATGATTGGTGATTGGAACAATGGCACCGGCCGTCGCAAATCCAGCGTCGCCCGTGTGTTTCTGAAGAAGGGCTCCGGCAAGATTGTTGTGAATGGCAAGGACATTCAACAATATTTCGGCCGCGAAACCTCGATCATGATTGCAAAGCAGCCCCTGGTGCTGACCGGCAATGTCGAAACCTTCGACATCCAGGTCAACGTGCACGGCGGCGGTGAATCCGGCCAAGCCGGTGCAACCCGCCACGGCATCACCCGCGCTCTGATCGATTACGACGCAGCACTGAAGTCGCAACTGAGCCAAGCTGGCTTCGTGACCCGTGACGCACGTGAAGTCGAGCGTAAGAAGGTCGGTCTGCACTCTGCACGCCGCGCAAAGCAGTTCTCCAAGCGTTAATTGCTGGCTACTTGCCAAGAACCGCCCCTCGGGGCGGTTTTTTTATGGCAGATGAGACCGTCAACACGTTCTGGGAATCGATCGGGGTATTCCCACACTGCAATTGGCGTCACCCGGCGGGCGGGCTGCGTGAAGGTGGCGATTGGAGTACCATTCTTTGCAGTACATCAAATAAGACAGGAGTCGTCTCCCATGAGCGAAGTTGCAGAAAACACCATGACGGAAATGCCCACCCCGATTGTCTTTACCGACAGCGCTGCGGCCAAGGTGGCCGATCTGATTGCCGAGGAAGGCAATCCGGATCTGAAGCTGCGCGTGTTCGTGCAAGGCGGCGGCTGCTCGGGCTTCCAGTATGGCTTTACCTTTGACGAGATTGCCAATGATGACGACACGACCATGACCAAGAATGGCGTGTCGCTGCTGATCGATGCGATGAGCTACCAGTACCTGCTGGGCGCCGAGATCGATTACAAGGAAGACCTGCAGGGCGCACAGTTCGTGATCAAGAACCCGAACGCCACGACCACCTGCGGTTGCGGATCGAGCTTCTCGGTATAAGCCGCGCAGCCCGTGATGGAAGGCATGGCTCTGCTGCTTGCCCTCTGCTCCATCCCCTTGCCACAAGCCGCTGTTGACCAGCGGCTTTTGTTTTGCCCATGTCCGCTGAACTGACCCCTCGCCCCGTCGCGCCCCACAAGGAGCGCCTGCTCTGGCTGGTGGCGATTGCCTTTTTTCTGCAGTCGCTCGATGCCACGATCCTGAACATCGCGCTGCCGGCGATGGCCCATTCGCTAGGCCAAAGCCCGCTGAAGATGCAGTCGGTCATCGTGGCCTACTCGCTCACCACGGCCATGCTGATTCCGGCTTCCGGCTGGATTGCCGACCGCTTTGGCACGCGCCGCGTCTTCATGTGGGCGATTGCGCTTTTTGTGCTGGGCTCGGTGCTGTGCGCGCTCTCGCCCAGCCTGGGCTTTCTGATTGCTGCACGCGTGGTGCAGGGCGTGGGTGGGGCGATGATGCTGCCGGTGGGGCGCCTGGCGGTGTTGCGCAGCCACCCGAAAGGGGATTTCATCCGCGCGATGAGTTTTATCGCCATCCCCGGCCAGATCGGCCCCTTGCTGGGCCCGACCCTGGGCGGCTGGCTGGTCGAGGTCGCCACCTGGAACTGGATTTTCTGGATCAATGTGCCGGTGGGCCTGTTCGGCGTCTGGGCCGCGCGCCGCTGGATGCCCGAGACCACCTGGTCGGTGCCGCGCAAGTTTGACGGCCTGGGCTATGCGCTGCTGTCATTCGGCATGGTGGCCATTTCGGTGGCCTTGGATGGCATGTCCGGCATGGGCCTGGGCATGGCGATGGTGGTGGTGCTGATGGTGTTTGGTCTGGCCAGCCTGGCCAGCTACTGGATGCATGCAATGCGCGTGCCCGAGCCGCTTTTCCCTCCTATGCTGTTCCGCGTGCGTTCGCTGCGCGTGGGCCTGCTGGGCAATCTGTTTGCCCGCTTTGGCACGGGGGCTGCGCCGTTTCTGATCCCGCTGCTGCTGCAGGTGGGTCTGGGCATGGCGCCGATGAATGCCGGCATGATGATGCTGGCCACCGTCATGGGCAGCATGCTGGTCAAGCGCTTTGCGGTGCAGACGGTGCAGCACTTTGGCTACCGCCGCGTGCTGCAGGTCAACTCGGTGATGGTCGCCTTCATGCTGGCCAGCTTTGCGTTGACCAGCGCGCAGCAGCCGCCCGGGTTGCTGCTGCTGCAGCTGTTTGTGTTTGGCGGCTTCAACTCCATGCAGTTCTCGGCGATGAACTCCGTCACCCTGAAGGACCTGGATGGCGAATTTGCCAGCAGCGGCAACAGCCTCTTGTCGATGGTGCAGATGCTGGCCATGGGCATTGGCGTGGCCTTGGCCGGCGCGCTGCTGTCGGGCTATGCCGACCGCTGGATCACCGACCCGGACAAGTCGCTGCGCGCCATCCACGCGACCTTTCTGACGGTGGCCTTGATGACCTTGGCCGCCACCTTGGTGTTCAGCCAGCTCGACAAGGATGAACCGGTCAAGCCGGCGCCCGATGGCGGGGATGCTTAACCACTAGCGCGGATAGATCGCACCCAGCACCCGGGGCCCGCGTGCCCCGGTCACCGCCGGCAGGTTGCCGGGCAGGCTCTGCCAGCATTGGCGGGCCAGCCAGGCAAAGGCGCTGGCCTCTACCTGCAGCGGTGGCAGTCCATGCGCCGCCGAGCTGTCCACCGCCATGCCAGGCAGCAGATCGGCCAGGCGCTGCATCAGGTTCTGGTTGAGCGCGCCGCCGCCGCAGACGATCAAGGTCTGGCCCTCGGCCGCGCCATGGCGCTGCATGTCTTGCGCAATGGCCAGTGCGGTAAAGGCGGTCAGGCTGGCCTGCACATCGGCAGGCGCGGCGCCCGGCGCATGGCGCTCCAGCAAGGGGGCCAGCCAGGCGGGGTTGAACAGGTCGCGCCCGGTGCTTTTGGGCGGTGGCAGCTGGAAGAAGGGCTCCTCCATAAAGGCCGCCAGCAAATCCGGAATGACCTGGCCGCTGGCCGCCCAGCTGCCGCCATCGTCATAGGGGTTGCCAGTGTTCAACTGGCACCAGTGGTCCATCAACGCATTGCCAGGGCCGCAGTCCCAGCCCCGGATGTCATCGCCTTCCAGGCGGCTGATGTTGGAGATGCCGCCGATGTTGAGCACCCAGCGCAGACTGCCCGCACCGCCAAACACGCTGTGGTGGAAGGCCGGCACCAGCGGCGCACCCTGGCCGCCAGCGGCCACATCGCGGCTGCGGAAATCGGCCACCACGGCAATGCCGCTCAGCTCCGCCAGCAGCGCCGGGTTGTTGAGCTGCAAGGTGTAGCCGGTGGCATCCCAGAGGCCCGGCTGGTGGCGCACGGTCTGGCCATGGGCGCCGATGGCGGTGATATCGACGGGCTGCAGCTGGCTGCGTGCCAGCAGCCGATCGACCACCTGCGCATAGCTGCGTGCCAGCGCATTGCCGGCCAATGCGGCGCGGTGCAGCTCATGCTCGCCGGCGCTGTTGAGCGCCAGCAGCTCGGCGCGCAGCTCGGGGGCAAAGCCGGTGCTGGCGTACTGCAGCACCTCCATGCGGCCGTCCTGCCACTGGGCAATCACACCATCCACCCCGTCCAGCGAGGTGCCGGACATCAGGCCAATAAAGCGTTCAGTCATGGTTGTTAAGCCTGCAAAAGCAAAGGCCCCAACAATACCAAGATTGTGGGGGCCTGGGGGCGGTGGCAGCGGCTGTTACGCGCTGCTTACTGGCTTATTGACTTACTGGTTGGTGCTGCTGGTTTCGAGCATCAGCATCTGGTCATTCAGGGCCAGACGCATGCTGTTGGCCAGGTTGTCAAACTTGGCGCGGGCCTGGCGGCTGATTGGCTTGCTGGTTTCGCTCTCGGCCACCATGGCCAGCGGGTCACGCTGCTCACCGGCAACGCGGAACTCAAAGTGCAGATGCGGGCCGGTGGCCCAGCCGGTCTGGCCGACGGCTCCGATCTCATCGCCCTTGCTGACACGTGCGCCTTGCTTGACGGCGATGCGGCTCAGGTGGGCGTAGACGGTTTCGTGCTTGTTGCCATGGTCGATGTAGATCACATTGCCGTAGCCGTTTTGCACGCCGGCAAAGGTCACCAGGCCATCACCGACGGTGCGCACGGGCGTGCCTTGCGGGGCCGCCAGGTCGGTACCCTTGTGGGCGGACCAGGTCTTGTGGATGGGGTGTACGCGCATCGCAAAGGCGCTGGATACGCGGGTGTACTTGACGGGCGAGCTGATGTAGCTGCGCTCGCCGCTTTCACCGGCGAAGTTGTAGTACGCGCCCTTGTCCTTGGGCGAGTCCTGGAACCACAGCGCCTCATGGGTCTTGCCGTTGTTGCGGAACTCGGCGCTCAGCAGGCGGCCGGTGCCCAGCACTTCGCCATCGGCTTCCAGAGTTTCGTAGACCAGTGAGAAGCGGTCACCAGCGCGCAGCGCGCGGCGGAAATCGATCTTGTCGGCAAACACCTCGACCATCTGGTTCGAGACGTTGTCGGGCAGGCTGGCGGCATCGGTGGCCGCATACAGCGAGCTGCGGATGATGCCGCCCGACAGGCGCGTGCCATGGGTCAGCGGCAGGAATTCGGTCAGGGTGTCGAACTTGCCATCGGCCTTGCGGATGCTGAAGCGCTGGAACACATCGCTGCTGTCACCCGCCCAGCGCACCGTGAGGGTGGTCAGCTCATGGCTTTGGGTGGTTTCGGCGGTGATCTGGCGGCCGGCCTTGCCAATGATGGCGCTGCGCGCCTTGGCATCGCTGCGGATGAAGGCTGCAGCAGCCGGGTCCGCCACGCCCAGGCGGCGCAACAGGGACTCTGGCGTATCGTTGCTGCGCACTTCGTCGGTGCGGTACAACGAAAAACCTGGTCCGTCGACCAGGTCTGCGATCGAAATGTCCGAAGCCAGCGACTCGACGGGGTATTCCACGGTCTGCACAGGCATGTCGGACGGATTGGGGCCCAGCTCAGCGACCGCAAAAGCGGCGCCGCCACCGGTCATCAACATGACGGCCAGTGCTGCAGCGAGACGCTTGGGGTGTGCTTGGGCGGTATTGACCAACTGGCGAATGACGAGGCTGCCAGCAGTGATGAATCCGTTGTTCAATGTTCCATCCCGGTTATGGATGCCAGCTTGCCGGCTGCGTTTACGGAGCCAAAACAAACCGCGTCTAGGGGCGCGGTAGGGTGTTCTTAACAAGAAGGCACGAAAAAAACTAATTGCGCAGCGTTCGCGGATCTGGATGAAGTCCCCTTGGGACATCGTCTGACAGACGCGGCTAGAATAAAACGCTGCAACGCAAGGGACGCAGTATAACGCCCTCGGCTTTGCTGGCAACCTGAGAAACCCCATATGAATCAATCGACTGTTACAACTTACCCTGTTACCGACCGTGTGCAAGAGGCTTTGCAGGTAAGTCTGCGTGGGGTGGATGAGCTACTGCCACAGGAGGAATGGGTCAAAAAACTGGCCAAATCCGAGGCGACGGGCGTGCCCCTGCGCATCAAGTTGGGCCTGGACCCAACAGCCCCGGATATCCACATCGGCCATACAGTGGTGCTCAACAAGATGCGCCAGCTGCAGGACCTGGGCCACACCGTGATCTTCCTGATCGGCGATTTCACCACCCTGATTGGCGACCCCTCGGGCCGCAACAGCACCCGGCCGCCGCTGACTGCTGCGCAGATCCAGGTGAATGCCGAGACCTATAAAGAGCAGGCCTACAAGGTGCTCGACCCGAGCAAGACCGAGCTGCGCTACAACAGCGAGTGGTGCGACAAGCTGGGGGCACGCGGCATGATCGAGCTGTCGGCCAAGTACACCGTCGCGCGCATGATGGAGCGCAACGACTTCCACACCCGCTTCAACGAAGGCAGCTCCATCAGCCTGCACGAGTTCCTGTACCCGCTGCTGCAGGGCTACGACTCGGTGGCGCTCAAGAGCGACCTGGAGCTGGGTGGCACCGACCAGAAGTTCAACCTGATGATGGGCCGCCATCTGCAGGCCGAATACGGCCAGGAATCGCAGTGCGTGCTGACCATGCCGCTGCTGGTGGGCCTGGACGGCGTGCACAAGATGTCCAAGTCCAAGAACAACTACATCGGCATCACCGAAGACGCCAACACCATGTTTGCCAAGGTGCTGTCGATCTCGGACGACCTGATGTGGGACTGGTTCACCCTGCTGTCCTTCATGAGCCTGCCGGAAATCGCCGCGCTCAAGCTGGAAATCGAAGGCGGCCGCAACCCCAAGGACGCCAAGGTGCTGCTGGCCAAGGAAATCACTGCACGCTTCCACAGCGCCGCAGCGGCCGATGCGGCCGAGCAGGATTTCATCAACCGCAGCAAGGGCGGCATTCCGGACGACATCCCCGACGTCGCGCTGAGCGGCGCACCGCTGGGCATTGGCGCGCTGCTCAAGCAGGCCAACCTGGCCCCTTCCACCAGTGAAGCCAACCGCCTGATCGACGGCGGCGGTGTGCGGGTGGATGGCGTGGTCATCGAGGACAAGGGCCTGAAGCTGCCCGCCGGCACCTTTGTCGTGCAAGTGGGCAAGCGTAAGTTTGCCCGGGTCACCTTGGCCTAAGGCTGGGTTTGCCGGGCTGGTCTGGCCCGGCTGGCTGTTCGATCCAAGAGCCGCTTCCCTTTATGGGGGAGCGGCTCTTTTTTCTGAATGCTTCTTTTGACGGCTGCTGGCAGGCGCCAGTCAGCGCGGAGACCTACTGCAGCTCCATCTTGGCCTGGGTCGCAATGCGCTTCCACAGCGCAATCTCATCGGCCTGGAACTGGCGCATCTGCGCCGGGCCGCCGCTCATCGCCGTGGCGCCCAGGTTGGCATAAAACTGCTGGGTTTCGGGCTCGGCCGCAATCTGCATGAACCAGGCTGCCAGCTTGGCACTGGTGTCCGCCGGCGTCTTGCTGCTGACCATCGCGCCCACCCAGGTGTAGGCCTCGATGCCGGGCAGGCCGGCTTCGCGGGCAGTGGGCACGTTGGGCAGCGCGGCCACGCGGCTGTCAGAGGCGACGGCCAGGCCCGTCAGCCGCCCGGCCTTGATCAACTCCTGCACCGAGGTGGCCTCGGCAAAGGCGTAATCCACCGTATGGCCGGCCACGGCGGTGGCGACCTCGCCCGCGCCCTTGAAGGGCACATGCACGGTCTGCACCTTGGCCACATCGTTGAACAGCTCACCCATCAGCTGGTAGCCGGCCGAGCCCGCACCAAAGTTGATCTTGCCGGGGTTGGACTGGGCCTTGGCCACCAGATCCTTGAGCTGCTTGGTATCGGCATCGCCCGGCGCCACGACGATGGCCGGCGCGCGCATCATCATCGTCAGCGGCGCAAAGTCCTTTTGCGGGTCATAGGGCAGCGCTTTGAACAGCGCCGTGTTCACCGCCAGGGTGGAGTTGCTGCCGATAAATACCGTGTAGCCATCCGCCGGGGCCGACAAGGCCTGCTTGACCGCTATGAAGCCATTGCCGCCGGGCCGGTTCTCCACCACCACCGGCTGGCCGCTGAGCTGCTGCAGCTTTTTGGCGTAGTAGCGCGCCGAGGTATCGGTGCCGCTGCCCGGCCCAAAGGGCACGATGAATTTGATGGGCTTGCTGGGAAAGTCCTGGGCCTGCAGCGCCGGGCTGGCCGCGCCAGCGAGCAGCGCCGCACACAGCGCCAGCGCCCGGCGGCGGCCAAAGCGAGGGTTGAACATGGCTGTCTCCTTGTGTCGTTATAGGTGGCTGCCTGCGGGTATGGAACGCGCAGGCAGCCGCTTTGACTGTAGGGAGGGTGCTCAGGCCTGTCTATGTGCGATTTGCTTGGGGTTGATACGTCAGGTGTATCAAGAGGCGGGCCGGGACCAGAGCGCATTGCCAGGCTCGGTCGGCCCCAGCTGCATAGTGCGCTCTTGGTCGTCAAAGACCATGATGGCATTGACGTGCAGCCCGTCTTCGGTAAACAAGGTTTTGACACGGGCCGGCCCATAGCGCTTGTGAACCAGAACATCGCCCAGCGAAACGGTGCCCAGGCTCGCGACTGGAAGCGATTCCGGGCTTTGGTAGGCGTCGATGGCGGCTTGTACGGCCAGGTCTGAGTCCTGCTTGTCCTTGCCAAATCTTGCCCACAGGCGTGGCAGGCGCTGCTCCAGCACCAGGTCGCTGTAGTCCTGCCAATTCCAGGTGGTTTTTGGCATGCCCTTTGGTGGACGCGTGGGCAGCGCGTCAAAAAGGTCTTTTCCTGTCACTGCCTGGTAGGCGTAATAAGGGGCAGTGCCGTAGGCTTCCCACTCGGCTCCCTCATCGGGATGGCTGGCAACAACCTCTGCCAGTTCAGCCAGCGAGTCGGCGTCGGTCAATGCGTGCTCGTACACGGCTTGCCCTTGCCCGATCAGCCATAGGCGAAAGTATTCAAAGCCACTGTCCGTCCCATGGCCCTGGTTGAGCAGCAGCCCGGCAGCCCAGACATCCCCTAGATCCGCCTTTCGACGCAGCCGCTCAAGCTGCATTTGAAAATCGACAATATCTTGCGGTGGGCGCTGTGCCAGCAACTGCGCAAGGCGCTGTGCGTGCTCCGCATCGCCACCTGGGCCTTTGGCCTGTTCAATCAATGTCCAAAATTGTGGTTCGGTCATGGCGCTTTCGCTGTCGGGTGAGGTTTTGAGGTGGTTCAGTACATAGGGCGCCAGCAAGGCGGCCAACGCCACCAAGATCACTGGCCCTCCCAACAGCCACCATAGCATCAGCTTGCCCTCGCGCCGAAAGTGCTGTTTGATGTGCGGCGCTTTGCGCTCCTCGCTCATGGCTCTGGTCGGTCTCCAATCGCCGTGCGCGTAGCGGCGGCCTGCAATTGCAGCCAGGCGCAAAAGGCGGTGACTTCGGGGCGTTGCTGGCTGCGCGGGCCAATGATCAGCCAGTAGGCGAGGGGGGAATCCATGCGGAACTCGGGCAGTACCTCGACCAGGTCGCCATTGGCCAGTGCATCGGCCACCAGCGGCATGCGTGCCAGTGCCAGGCCCTGGCCGGTCAGGGCGGCCTGCGCGATCTGGTGCGCGTAGTTGAGGTAGAGCCAGCGTTTGGGTTGCAGATTGCCGCAGCCATGCAGCTCCAGCCAGCGCTCCCAGGTTAGCCAGTCCAGGTGCTGCAGGCGGTGGGCGTCGCCTGCCTCAATGAGGGTATGGCGGGCCACATCGGCGGGCTGGCTGATGCGCGGGTGGCTTTGCAGCAGCCAGGGGCTGGCGACGACGGCCAGTTGCTCGCCAAACAGGCGCTGCGCGTTGGCGGTGGCGTGCTGGGGCAGGCTGTAACGCAGCGCCAGGTCCACATCCGAGGTTTCCAGGTCGAGCACGTTGTCTGTGGCATCGATTCGGATGTCGATCTCGGGGTTGTCGCGCTGGAAGGCCTCCATGCGCGGGATCAGCCACATCGACGCAAAGCTGGCCCAGGTGGTGATGGCCACGCTCTTGCGGCCGCTGGTCTGGCGGATCAGGCGCACGGCCGAGTCTATGCGCTCAATAGCTGGCGAGACTGCGCGCTGCAGCTGGGCGCCCGCACTGGTCAGCTCGACCGCGCGGGTATGGCGCAGAAACAGTGCAATGCCGACCTCGTCTTCCAGCGCCTGGATCTGGCGGCTGACGGCCGACTGGGTCAGCGCCAACTCCTCGGCAGCGGCGCGAAAGTTCAGGTAGCGGGCCACCGCCAGAAAGGCGCGCAGATGGCCCACGGCGATGGGCCGGGTGCGGAGCAGGGAAGGCGGCAGAGGCAGGTCTGGCATGGTGGAGGCACTGTAGCAAGAAGTACACACTGCACCAGGGTGTATCCCCGGGGCAGGTTGGCATCATGCTCCTGCTTCGATAGCTGCCGCTGGCTTGGCGTGGCCCCGGGGCTGCAGAAAGCCTAAAACCTAGGGTAAACCATTAATGCCGTTGCTGCATCGATCGGCCCTCTTTTATTCATTGGACGCAGGCGCTGCCCAGGCGCAAGATACGCATATCGGGTAAACCCTAGGGTCGCATGGACACCAGGGCCCTGTGAAGGAAATCACCATGGCAATGTCTGCATCTCATGTTCTGTCTGCTGGCTCCATCGCTGCGCGCCCTGCGCGTGCCAGCCGCGCTGCGTCGGCCGCTGCCGAGATGCGCATTCTGCCCACCGGCAAGGCCGTCAGCTTTGTGCCCCAGCGCGATGTCGTGCTGCGCATCTCCGAAGGCACCGCCTGGATCACCCTGGGCCTGGGGCTGAGCAACGAAGCCAGCCTGCAAGCGGGTGACCTGGTTCTGCATGCCGGCCACACCGTGGTGCTCAAGGCCGGCCAATCGGTGGTCATCGAGAGCAAGCGCCAGGATCCGCTGGTCTACCACTTCCCCAAGAACCAGGGCGGCCAGCCCAACCTGGACGAGCAGCCCGCACGCTGGTTCACCCGCTTCCAATGGGGTAAGACCGACGGCAGCATGCTCTACAACATCTAAACGCTGCGCCTTCTCCAACAACAGCCTGCCCCGTGCAGGCTGTTTTTTTGCCCGAAGCCGCTTGCGCCCCAACGGGTCCTGGGCCGGAGAGCGCGCGATAATCACATGGTTTTGTCTTTTAGAGGCGGTGCCCGGCGCCGCTTCGCTGATCCACCATGACCGCTCCACTCGACATCATCATCATGGCCGCTGGCAAGGGCACGCGCATGAAAAGCCGCCACCCCAAGGTTCTGCAGAAGCTGGCCGGGCGTGCGTTGCTGCAGCATGTGCTCGATACCGCTGCACAGCTGCAGGCACGCTCGGCGGTGGTGATCACCGGCCACGGCGCCGAGCAGGTGGAGGCGGCGATCGGCCAGAGCAGCGCGGGCAGCACGCAGTTGGCCTTTGCGCGCCAGGAGCCGCAGCTGGGCACGGGCCACGCCGTGCAGCAGGCGGTGCCGCTGCTGGCCGACGATGGGATGGCGATTGTGCTGTCCGGTGATGTGCCGCTGACGCAGGCAGACACCTTGCAAGGCCTGCTCGGTGCGGCAGGCAGCGACCGCGTGGCCCTGCTCACCGTCAACATGCCCGACCCCACAGGCTACGGTCGCATCGTGCGCAACGCCGAAGGCACGGTGCAGCGCATCGTCGAGCAAAAGGATGCGAATGCGCAGGAGCGTGCGATCACCGAGATCTACAGCGGCATCATGGCCGTGCCGGTACGCCGGCTCAAGCCCTGGCTGGCCCGGCTGAACAACAACAACGCCCAGGGCGAGTACTACCTGACCGACATTGTGGCGATGGCCGTTGCCGATGGCGTGGCCGTCGAAGGCCATTGCATCGCCGATGTGCTGCAGGTGGCCGGCATCAACAGCCCCCAGCAACTGGCCGAGCTCGAGCGTGCCCACCAGATGCGCCAGGCCCAGGCGCTGATGGCCCTGGGTGTGCGCATGGCCGACCCGGCCCGTTTTGACCTGCGCGACGATGCGCGTGGCGGCAAGGCGCAGCTGCTTTGCGGCCAGGATGTGGAGATCGATGTGGGCTGCATCTTTGGCGGCCAGGTGCGCATTGGCGATGGCGCGCGCATTGGCGCCTACTGCCACATCAGCAATGCCGAGATCGCGGCCGATGCGGTCATCCACCCGTTTACCCATATCGATGGTGAAGCAGCTGGCGCCCAGGTGGGCGAGGGCGCGCTGGTCGGGCCCTTTGCCCGCCTGCGCCCCGGTGCCCAGCTGGGCAAGCAGGTGCACATCGGCAATTTTGTCGAGGTCAAGAACTCGCGCCTGGCCGATGGCGCCAAGGCCAACCACCTGGCCTACCTGGGCGATGCCGAGCTGGGCGAACGGGTCAACTACGGCGCGGGCAGCATCACCGCCAACTATGACGGTGCCAACAAACACCGCACCGTCATCGAAGCCGATGTGCATGTGGGCAGCAACTGCGTGCTGGTGGCCCCGGTGACCATTGGTGCTGGCGGCACCGTGGGCGGCGGCTCCACCATCACCAAGAGCACGCCGCCGGGCGCCTTGAGCGTGGCGCGCGGCAAGCAGGTCAGCATTGCCAACTGGGACCGGCCGCAGAAGAAGTCTTGAGCCACAGAGCGCCTGGGTGTATAGGCACAGGCGGCTGGCGTCGGCAGAAGAGCCACCACCCCCGGCGCCTGAGGGATGAAGGCTGTGGTCAGGCGCCTGCGGGGGCTCCGGGGCCAGGCATGCTGGCCAGTTCTGCCAGGTGGGCGGCGGAGATGGGTTCCAGCTCGGCATAGCTGCCGTAGCTGCGGGGTGCGCCGCGCGCCTGCTCCAGTGCGGCCTCGGCCTGGTGGATCCAGTCATCTACCGACTGGTGGTACTTGGCCAGGCTGGCAATGCCGATGCTGACGCTGATCTGCACATCGGGCCAATCGCGCAGGCGGCGGTTGAGGGCCTGGCTGTGGATGCGGTCGGCAATCTGGTTGGCGATGTCCAGGTTCACGCCGGACAGCAGCACGGCAAAGGAATCACCACCAAAGCGGCAGGTGGCATCGCCCGGGCGCACGCAGGTGCGCAAGGTGTTGGCCACCGCGATGATGACCTCGTCGCCAGCGGTTTCGCCATGGCGGCTGTTGAGCTCGCGGAAGTTATCCACATCCACAACGATCAGGAAAGCGGGAATGTCTTTTTGCTTGGCATAGGCGAACAAACGGGTCGCCAGATCCTGCCAGTACATGCGGCCAAAAAAGCCGGTCATCGCATCGACGCGGCGCATCACCATCAGCATCTGCTCTTTGTGCGCCAGGCTGCGCAGCAGGTGGCCGGTGGCAATGCCTTGCATCGCCAGGTAGACGGCGACGGCCAGCAGGCTGCCGACGATGGTGAAGGTGCTGGTGTGGTGCTGCACGCTGAACGAGGTGAGCAGGCCGGTGACGGCCAGGCCTGCAAAGGTGCCGACGACGGCCAGCATCGCATGGCGCAGGCTTTGCATCGCATAGGTGCAATGGATCAGCAGCATCAGCATGAGGGCGCTGGTGAGCAGGTGGAAGTGCACCAGCGCGACCCAGACGCCGATCACCATGCCGTCGACAAAGGACAAGACCACATCGTTGATGTCGGAGCCGCCTGTGCGGCGGGTGCGCCAGCGGGCCAGCAGTGGCCAGGCCACCAATGGCAGCACGATAGCCAGCCACACCGGCCAAGGTGCGTTGCGCTGCCACAAGGCGCTTGCAGCAGCCAGTGCACAGGATGCCAGGAAGACAATGCGGCCCCAGTCACTGCGCTGCTGGGTGCTGTCTAATTTCATATGCACCATGAATAGCCTCTCTTACCCGATGAGTAACTCTTACAGCTCTGGCAGACAATGCTCCATGCTGTTACTGATTGATACTCGTAGCGCAAGTATGGGGCCGGACCCGTGCCGAGGCAAGCGCCTTCGGGCGTATGGCATATGGTGAATGTTTTCGTCCACAGCGGTTTGCCCAGAGTGGTCATGCACATCGCTGCCACCCATGGCAGATGTGTGAGGCCCTGAGGCAAGGCGGTGAAGCAATGCCTGTTTTACCAAGTGGGTATTCACAGGTCTCCACAGGTCTCCACAGGTCGCTGGCACTGCCAGCCACGCTTCAAGGCGTAAGAAGGCTTTAGCTGTGGTGCGACAAATGCGGTCCCTTGGGCAAGGGAATGCGGGTGATGAACTTGCTGCGCTTGGTGGCAAAGTAGGTTTTTACATTGCGCACATTGCTCTGCGCAGTGAACAGCTTTTGCGTCAGTGCCAGGTAGCCAGGCATGTCGTGCGCGTAGACCACCAGCACAAAATCCGGCCCGGGGCTGACCCGCCAGCACTGCTGCACTTGCTCGTTCTGCACCACGAAGGCCTCAAAGGCGTCCAGCGCTTCAGCGCCCTGGCGTTCCAGGCTCACTTCGACCAGCGCGAACAGGCCAAAGCCCTGCACTTTGGCCAGCACATCGTGCGAAAGCAGGGCCACCTCGGCGGCAATCAGGCCCATCTCGCGCAGCCGCTTGATGCGCCGCAGGCAGGTGGGTGGCGAGACATGTACCTTGTCCGCCAGCGCCTGGTTGCTGACCGACGCATCCTTTTGCAAGGCGTCGAGCAGCTGCAAGTCGATGATATCCAGTGTGAAGTCGTTCAAATCATCATTCATTTTGAAATTTTATTTCAATAGATATTTATTGAGAAATATTATTTCAAAATTCAGAAAAAATAGAAAGAAAATAAAACACTGACCTGTCTACACTGCTGCCATTGTTGATCAAGGAGTGAAAGCTATGTGCGGCATTGTTGGTGCGGTTTCTACGCGCAATATCGTCCCGGTGCTGGTGCAGGGCCTGCAGCGGCTGGAGTACCGTGGCTATGACTCCTGCGGCGTGGCCGTGCATGAGGCCAGCCTAGACGGCCGCCAGCCCGGCGGTCTGCGCCGCGCCCGCAGTACGGCCCGCGTGGCCGAGCTGATGGAGCAGGTGGCCAGCGAACAGGTGCAGGGCGCCACCGGCATCGCCCATACGCGCTGGGCCACGCATGGCGCGCCAGCCGTGCACAATGCCCATCCGCATTTCAGCGCCGGCCCCGGTGTGGCCGATGTGCAGGCCGCCGGCCGCGTAGCCCTGGTGCACAACGGCATCATCGAGAACCACGAAGCGCTGCGCCATGAACTGCAGGCCAAGGGCTACCAGTTCTTGAGCCAGACCGATACCGAAGTGATCGCCCACCTGGTGGACAGCCACTACGACGGCGACCTGTTCACAGCGCTGCAGCAGGCGATCAAGTCCCTGCGCGGTGCCTATGCGATTGCCGTGATGCACAAGGACGAACCTCACCGCGTGGTCGGCGCGCGTGCCGGCTCGCCGCTGATCCTGGGCGTGGGCAACAACGAGAACTTCCTGGCCAGCGACGCGATGGCCCTGGCCGGCGTGACCGACCAGATCGTCTACCTCGCCGAAGGCGACATGGTGGATCTGCAAATTGGCCGCTATTGGGTGGTGGACCACAGCGGCAAGACGCTGGAGGCCGCCGACCGCCCAGTCAAAACCGTGCATGCGCACAGCGGCGCCGTGGAGCTGGGCCCTTACCGCCACTACATGCAAAAAGAGATCTTCGAGCAGCCGCGCGCGATTGCCGACACCCTGGAAGGTGTGCAAGGCGTGGTGCCCGAGTTGTTTGACGGCATCGATGGCGATGCCGCCTGGCGCGTGTTCAAGGACATCGACGAGGTGCTGATCCTGGCCTGCGGCACCAGCTACTACAGCGGTTGCACCGCCAAGTACTGGATCGAAGGCCTGGCAGGCATCCGCTGCAATGTGGAAGTGGCCAGTGAATACCGTTACCGCAAGAGCGTGCCCAACCCCCGGGCCCTGGTGGTCACCATCAGCCAGTCAGGCGAGACGGCCGACACCCTGGCCGCTTTGCGCCATGCCCAAAGCCTGGGCATGACGAACACCCTGACCATCTGCAACGTGGCCACCAGCGCCATGGTGCGCGAGTGCAAGCTGAGCTACATCACCCGCGCGGGCATGGAAATCGGTGTGGCCTCCACCAAGGCCTTTACCACCCAGCTGGCGGGCCTCTTCCTGCTGACCCTGGCCCTGGGCCAGAGCAAGGGCCATATCACCGAAGCCCAGTCCGACGCCTACCTGGAAAAAATGCGCCACCTGCCGCTGGCCCTGCAAGCGGTGCTGGCGCTGGAGCCCCAGGTGGTGAGCTGGGCCGAGGACTTTGCGCGCAAGGAAAACGCGCTCTTCCTGGGCCGTGGCATCCACTACCCGATCGCGCTGGAAGGTGCGCTCAAGCTCAAGGAGATCAGCTACATCCACGCCGAAGCCTATCCGGCCGGCGAGCTCAAGCACGGTCCGCTGGCGCTGGTGGACAGCGAGATGCCCGTCGTCACCGTCGCGCCCAACGACGAGCTGCTGGAAAAGCTCAAGAGCAATATGCAGGAAGTGCGTGCGCGCGGTGGTGTGCTCTATGTGCTGGCCGATGCCAACACCAATATTGAGAACGCCGAAGGAATGCACGTGATCCGCATGCCTGAGCACTACGGCGTGCTCAGCCCCATCCTGCATGTGGTGCCGCTGCAGCTGCTGTCGTACCACACGGCCGTGGCACGTGGCACCGATGTGGACAAGCCGCGCAACCTGGCCAAATCCGTCACGGTCGAATAAGACGTACCGGCATCGTTGCCCATTGCATCCCAAGGAGCCCAGGTATGGCTGAACCCCTGAACTTGATCGTCACGCTGCAACCTCATGCAGGCCGTTTGCCAGACGTCGTCTCGACGCTTGCGACTCTGGCGCAGGCCAGCAGGCAGGAGGCTGGCTGCCTGCGCTATGACATTGCGGTGGGCAAGGAGCTGGTGTATCTCTTTGAAGTGTGGTCCGACCGCCAGGCGTTGGCCGCGCATGAGAAGCAAGCGCACTTTGTAGTGGGCGTAGCGGCGCTGAACCGCTTGTGCGCATCCCAGAAACTGGAATTTGTCGAATGGCAGGCGCAGGGCTAGCCTAGCCAGCGGTGTTGCCCATCACACGCGCCACGGACCCGGTTGTGCCGGGCTGGTGCTGTGTGTGCAAGGTGCCGAGCCAGCGATAACAGGTCACCATTGCGAATGCCGTCAGCGCAAACGCCAGCAGGAGCCGGTAGGCAGGCCGCTCTTGCGAAGCCCCCTGGCTGAGCATGGCTGCCATCGACATGTGCAGCGCTGAGAAGACGCCCAGCGCCCGTCCGGGCGCATGCACCGCCGCGCCAGTGGCCAACAGGCGGTTGCCAGCGTATTCAGTATTGGCAAAGACCCCAGCGCGCCTGCCAGCGCAGGCGTGAGCGCCATGACATCGGGATCCCAAGGCTGTATAGAGGCCAGGGGCCAGGCCTTACACAATGCCCGATGCCGATGGATTCAGCATCTCCGCGATCGTCTCAAAAAGAGCAAGCCTTCCATGCAGTGACCATGCCTCAGGGTGGGTGGGCAATGGCGCGTTGGCGAAGCTTCTGCCTGGTGGGGGCGCACACCCACCTCGCTAACGAAGAAGGCTGGGCACGTAGAAAGCCGCGAGCAGTGCCGTCTGCAGACCCAGGAGGCGCAGGCGCCGAGGCAGACCGGGCGTGCCGCACCCCAGGGAATAAAGGTCTGGTTGAGCAAGGCGAACCCCACAGCTGCAGCGGCGCGATGCCCGGGCGGCGCAGCATCGTCACTACGTCGATCCAAGTCGCTGGGTTCGGACTCAGAAACTGTACTGCCAGGAGGGCGCCAAAGTGCTGCTTTGCGCCAGGTCAAACCTTCGTCTTTTTCATAGAAATAGTGGTATAGGCGATACGTAGCGAGTGAGAAAAACTATGTTAACAATTGGCCTGATCAGATTGTACGGCTCAAAGTTACACTCCGCCTGCAGATTCCATTCATTGAAAATAAGAAGTAATAGGAAAAAATAATTCCTAATTTTGTCTAGTCTGCCGCGCAGTTTTTAGTGAATACGCGCAGGGTTTTGGGGAGCTGCCCGGCTGGGGAGTGGGCAGCAACTCTGAGGTATTAGACGAGATGAGCCCAAGCAGGAGGATGCGGCGGGCCGGTGCTGACCCACCTTATGAAAGCACGGGAGGTGCTGATAAGCGTTTCAGGGTGCAGATGAACCCAACTGCGTAGTGGTTGGTAATGGACGAGGCCGTGTTGGATTGGTTTCTGCGCTGATGCACAAAAAGTTGAACAACGCTATTGCCGCATTAACTATTAATTTAATAACAAGTTCCTTTCGATCATGGTTCAAAAAAGTCTTTGCCGTCTTGGCTATTCCGCTGCGGATGCGAACGGGCTGTGGGGTTTCGCACAAGCACCGCTCCAACGTGGTGGCCAAGTGCTAAGCGCTGTGCAAATGGGTTTTACGTTGATCGAAGTCATGATTGTGGTGGCGATTATTGCCATCCTTTCAGCTATTGCGCTTCCAAATTACCAGGAATATGTCAAGCGCGGGCAAATTGTGGATGGCTTGGTGCCGCTGGCGGATATGGGTGGAAAACTGGAGCAGTATTTTCAGGATAACCGGACTTATGAGAACGCCTGTGGCGTCGGGGGCCTTGCTCCTGCTCCCGCCGAAACCATTCGATTTAAATATAAGTGCACATTGGGTAAAACCACATATACCGTGACTGCCGAAGGTCAGGGCAGTATGTCCGGGTTTGCGTTTACGCTGAATCAGCAGGGCCAGCGTGCCACGACCAGTACACCGGCAGGTTGGACGGCGGGCAGCAATTGCTGGTCGGCACGCAAGGATGGGAGCTGCTGATGCTGCACTTTCTGGCGATGACTTCGCGGCGCGAGCATGGCTTTACCTTGCTGGAGTTGCTGGTCGCCATCGGCGTTCTGGCATTTTTGCTGCTGATGGTGATGCCCAGCATCCGTGTCTATCTGTTGGACACCAAGATTCGTGCTGCGGCACAGGCCTACTACGACGGCGCGCAACAGGCACGTTCGGAGGCAGTGCGCCGCAATACCGATGTGACCATCAGTCTGACCAATGCCAACCAGGGCTGGTCCATCGCTGCAGGCGGAGTTATTGTGACCAAGGCTCCGGAGTCGGCTGCGATGCTCTCGGTCACCGCTTCCGCAACCGAGGTGACTTTCAATGGCCTGGGCAATGCCTCGGCGGCCAACACCGTCAAGTTCATGCCGGCCGATGTTGCCCAATGTCTGGCCAATGGCCCACAACGCTGCTTGCAGGTGGTGATATCGCCAGGGGGCCAAGTGCGGCTCTGCGATCCAGCCATCACCACCGATGGAGACAACCGCAAATGCTGAACGCCTCGTCACAGGCACGGCGTCGGCGGGTAGCCGTGCAGCATCTGGGCAGCCGCTCTCAACACGGGATCATGCTGATCGAAGCCATGGTCTCGATCCTGCTGCTGATGCTGGGAATTTTGGGCATCGCAGGCCTGACTGCCAAATCCATGGCGCTGAGCGGCCAGGCGCAGTACCGCACGGAAGCTGGCATGTATGCAGAGCAGATCATCCAGCTGGTATCGCTGAACGTGGACCGCAGCTCACCCGCTGCGCTTGCGCAGTCTCTCAAGGCTTTTGAGCACCAAGCAGACGGCACAGAGCGCTGTAGCTACAGCGGTACCGGGATCAGCGAGAGTTCGGAGTTGGGCAAGGTGCTCAAGGCAGCTCGGGGTGACCCGACCAACCATGTCCTGGGCCTGCCGGGGGCCGTCGAAAGCGGTCAGCAGGTCGTCGTGAATACAGACGGAAATCTCAACCAGGTGACGGTGCGGCTGTGCTGGCAGGGGCCCGATGATGCCGCCAAGCGTATCTACGAAATACAGGCATTTGTGCACTAAAAAAGTCGACAGGGAGGGTTATTGCCATGAGGGGTCAAGCACCACGAAGACCGCTGCCGCGCGGGCGAGCGCAGGGTTTCACGCTCATCGAGCTCATGATCGGCTTGGCCATCGGCCTGCTGACTTTGCTGGCCATCTACCATCTGTTTTCTACATCGGAAGGGCGCCGCCGTACCACCGCCGCAGTGAGCCAGGCGCAGACCGCAGGCGCATTGGCGCTGTTTGCGATTGAGCGCGACATCCGCTCTGCGGGTCTGGGCTTTGCTGGCATGGATCCCGCCTATCTGGGTTGTACCGTGCAGGCTTTCAAACGGACAGGCCGCGACCCTGCCCAGTACACATTCCCGCTGCTGCCGGTGCAAATCGTGGACCGCAATGAGTTGCGTGTGCTCACCGGCTCGTCGCCGAATATGTTCATCGGCGCGCGCTACAGCGCCAGTGCCAGCGGCGTTTTCACGATGGAGCGCAGCAATGCGGGCTTTCAGGCCGGCGATGTGGTGGTGGGAACCAGTGATACCGATGCCAGCAAATGCCTGTTGATGGAGGTGACCGCCGGTGCGGGCTCGTCCATCACCGGGCCTGGGGGCGTGGCCGAGGATGACCCCAGTGTGCGCCATATGGCTACCGCCTACACCAGCTTTTATACCGGTGCGTCGGTGGTGCCCGAGCGCAATGGCGGCTCGTATGTCGACATGCTCGATGGCGGCGCCACCAGCCTGGGTGAAGGCTGGTTGTTCAGCCTGGGCAACCGGCCCACACGCAACGTATGGCGGGTGCAGAACAACCAGTTGATGCGCTACAACTTTCTGGACGAGACCGATACCAAGGGCGTTGCCGTGGCTGAGGATGTGCTGCAAATGGTTGCCGAGTACGGTTTTGACAAGGATGGCAACGGAAAGATCGACAAAGACGATGAATGGACTTCCTTCAACGTGGATCCCGGGTCGACCTCACCGGTAGCCAACATGGATCGGTTGATGGCGGTACGCGTCGCCATCCTGGTGCGCAGTTCGCAGTATGAGCGCGACGAGGTGACCGCTGCAGAGCCCCGCTGGGCCAACGGCAGCAAAGCATTTCCCATGGGCAGCGATGACGAGTGGAAGCACTTTCGCTACCGCGTCTATGAAAGCGCCATCCCGCTGCGCAACACGATTTGGGGGCAACAACAATGACCAATCACCTGCCATTTCGTCATGGCTCCAGATCCATGGTTCGCCCCTTGGCAAGTGGCCAGCGAGGCGTCACCTTGCTGGTGGCATTGGTCGTGCTGCTGGTGATGACCATCACCGGCCTGGCCCTGGTGCGTACCAGCACCCTGGGCGCGGGTGTGTCCGGCAGTCTGGCACTCAAGCAGGCAGCGACCTCGGGCGCCGATCTGGGGCTGGAGACGGGGCTCGCCAAGCTGGAGGCCTTGTCTGCAACCGGCACCAGTGCGTTGGATGCCAATAACAGCAGTTTTGGCTATTACGCCAGCGTCGATCCCAAGCAGCCCGCTTCATCGCTGGATTGGGACCATGCAGCGGTTGCTGCCACCAGTGATGCGCTGGGCAATGAGGTGCGCTATCTGATCCACCGCCTTTGCCGAAGCGCTGGCGCCATCAATGCGGCCGGACAAAGCTGCGTGATGCCACAGGGCGATGGCTGCTCAGGCTCCAGCGAATCCGTGGGCAGTGTCTCCAGTTGCACGCAACGGCCCATGTACCGCATCACTGCCAAGGTATCCGGCCCACGAGACACCGAAAGCTATGTGCAGATGAGTACCTACTGAGGCTGGCCCGGATGGCACATCCGGGCATTGCTGCGTGGGACCAGGCAGAAGAATTTCAGACGAACAAGAGGAGTGCGAATAGATGAAAAACATAGCTTTCGCAGATAGAGAGAGCCGCAAGCTCGGGCTGCACACATGGAGCCCCAGGCGGCTGTGGGCGTTGGGAGCCGCAGCCTTGGTGGCTGGTGCGGTGGGCGGCGGCATGGCCATTGCCGACACACCCCATAACCCGGTGGATATTGCCGATGTGCCGGTCAACACCTTCGCCAACCAGGACAAGCCCAATGTGATGCTGTTGATGGACACTTCGGACTCGATGAAGTGGACCCACATGCCAGATGACTGGGACCCGACCAATTACTCGGCGACCTTCTTCCCCATGGGCTACAAGAGTTCGTTGTGCAACACCTTGTACTACAACCCTGCGGTCAAGTACGAGTTGCCAGCCCAGCCCGATGGAACGGCCTACGCCCAGCCCAGCTTTACCAGTGCCTGGATTGATGGCTACAACCATTCCAAAGGGGTCGTGAACCTGGCGACCAGTTTCCAGGCCTATGACATCTCCACGCGTTGGCAGCAGCAAGCCATCTACAACGACCCTGCCCAAGCGGCCTACTACTTTGAATGGGTGCCACGTGTCACCGGAGTCACGCCTTCGTTCGAAGGTGCCGATGTGGCAGCTGGCGCCTGCAACAAGGTCAGCAACAGTGCGATCAAGGCTGACAACGGCAGTCTGTTGATCAACCAGCCCAGTGCCAATATCAACACCGGCAGCACGACCGCACCTGATGGTTACTGGATTCGCCGAGGCATCACCACCGATGCGCAGCAAAAGAACTTTGCCATCTGGTACAGCTTCTACCGCACGCGTATCAACATGGCCAAGTCCTCCATCAGCCTGGCATTCAACGCGCTGGATAACAACTTCCGTGTCGGTTTCCTGAGTGCCGCCAAGCCTGACACCAGCACGTTCAAGTTCGTGCCTGTGAAGGATTTCGATAGCACGGAAAAACAAGCCTGGTTCCAGACCATTCAGTCGGCCCAGACCGGGGGCAGCTCTCCCACCCGCGAAGCACTGGCCCGGGTGGGACGCTATTACGCCAACAAGGGCGACAGCATCAATACGGCCATGGCGCCCTTTGCGGACCCAGTGCTCTCCGCCTGCCAGCGCCACTATGCGATTGTGACCACTGACGGTTATTGGAATGTGGGCCAGGAAACCAAGGGCCCCATGCAGCTGGATGGCACCACCTTGGTCGGGCAACAGGATGGCCCTGACAGCGATCCAGCCTATAACCGCCCTTTGACCGGGCCAGACGGCCTGACCCCGCGCCCGATCTATGACGGCTCGACCAGCGGATCGCTGCTGCGCCGTGATGCCTCTATCGGCTACGCGTGGAACGCCTGCGGACTGGGCTGGCAAACCATCATTCCAGGTGGTGGCACCAAGACCGAGACAACGTACAAGAAAATCACCAAGAAAAGCGTGAAGACGCAGCAGGTGACCTATGGCACGGTGCTGGGTTTCTACAAGAGCACTTTGTGGACCGAGCAAAAGGCCGAGAAGAAGCTGGGCTACACCAACGCCATGCGTACGTACTGGAACGTGGCTGCCACCAAGATGGTCTACAAGCGCATCTACAAGCACAAGTACACCTGGAACTCCATCACCCAGAGCCAGTACCGCAATGCCTTGATCACCACCTGGGCCACCGAAAAGCAAGAACCATTTGGCAAGGCCGTGTACAAACGTGTCGAGCAAAAGCGCTATTTCTACTCCTATATCAACCAGGCCATTGGTGAGATCCCGTTCAAGACCACCGACAAGGCTGTGTGCGAACCCTATGGTTGCAATCTGGTGGGCAATGACCAGTGGCAGTTGGTCAACGCCAGCTGCTCGCCAGGCATGGATGGTGACTACAAGGTCGAGTGCCAGACCTCCGACGTGCCCGCCAGCGCCTCGATCTGCAGCAATAACGGCCAGTTTGTTCCAGGGCAGGGCACGATCTCCTGTGAGGGCAATGCAAGTGTGGCGCCGATCAACGGACCGGTACCCGCCTGTGGCGTGCTCCACCCCGATCTGGCTGCCAGTGGCGTGACTGCCAATATGGTGCTGTTCAGCGGCTGCGACAGCAGCCACAGCGTGACCACCTATGTGACCGATGCACAGTGCGTCAACGCCAGCCCGGTGGCGCCGGACTTCAAACGCTCCACCTGTGTGGCCAAGCAGGCCTACGGTACGGCCAGCACCAACAACTTCTGCTCCGCAGGTGTGAGCAGCGCCAACGTGTACACCGTCTGCAGTGCCAAGAAACCAAGCACGCAGTTTGTGGATGCCTGCCCCGCTGATCTATCCAATGGCGTCACCAAGATGGACCAGGTCTGTGGCAATGCCGAGCTGTACGCCAGCACAGCCGTGCCGCAGAGCAGCTGCGTAGCGTCCACATCGCCCACCATCGTCACATGTGAAGCGCCATACACGACCACATTTGGCACTGCAGCGGTCAACCCCGCCAGCTGTACCGGCAATACCGTCTGCGAGATGCGGTACTCCGACTGGGGCTACGCGGCCAGCTGCACACCACAGGCTCCGTCTGCAGCCAACAACTGGACGGGCACTGAATGCAACTCCGGCGGCGGCACCTGTACGCCTGCGTCTGGCTCGCCTTCTTCGATGGCCAATGGTGCCGTGCAAAGCTGTACGGCAGCCGGTCCATCGCCGGCGAATGGCTGTTTTCTGGTGACCTGTGAGAACAAGACCACCGACCCGGTCGAAACGACCAGCTGCAGCACCACGCCTGGTCCCTCGGCAGCCAACGGCTGGGTGACCACCCAATGCGTGGCCAACAACCAGTACAACCAGCCGGTGCAAAGCTGCCCACAAAGCGGCGCGGTGACCGATTGCAATCCCCAGAGCACCACCACTGACATGGCCTATGGCAGCTGCGTGGAGTCAGGTCCGTCCAGCGACAACGGCTGGACCACAACCACCTGCACCAAGGTGGAGCATGTGGACTACCTCAGCAGTGCGGCCGACTATGCCGCCTGCACGGCCGGCACGGCAGCCAATGGTGTGGAAACCATCTGCGAGCAAGAGGGACCCACGACCATCACCGTGCCGCATGGCCAGGCCTGCGCGGCCGGCTACGATCCAGTGACCCACAAGGTGACGGTCTGCAATGTAGAGAGTGATACACCCGTCTTCACCCCTGAGAAGCCAGCCGACTGTGCAACCACCAATTGCTCGCAAGTGCTGGGCAAGAAGAAGGTGTTTTCTGGCACAGCGACCACGCACCGCGTGAATTTGCTGGGCGCGACGGAGGGCACGCCACAGCAGATTTCCAATGTCACCATACCGGTGACCGATCTGGAATCGCCTGCACAGTGCTACAGCGCAGCCGAAGCGGCCGGCATGACCCTGCCTGCTGGCGGTCGCCCCTTGCCCACCAATACGGTAGTCTGGAGCAGCCTGCCTGCTGGCCACCAGTCCTGCACCAAGCTGCCCTGCGATACGGTGGAGCAAAGCAATGTCTCTGGCGGCAGCCGCAACTCGCTGGCGGACGTGGCGCAGTACTACTACGCCACCGATCTGCGCCCCGAGCTGGCCAACTTGGTCAAGCCTGCGGGCACCGGGGGCGAGGATGACAAGGCCACCTGGCAGCATATGGCGACCTATGTGATCGGCATGGGCGTCTCCGGCACGCTGAAGTTCGACAAGGACTACAAAAATGGTGCAGGCGACTTCGCCGGACTGCGCAACGGCACCAAGACCTGGCCGGTCTGGCCAGCGCCCGGTGTTACCAACTACGAGCAGCCCCAGTCCATCGATGACTTCTGGCATACCGCTGTCAATGGCCGTGGACTCTATTTCAGCGCCAACGACCCGCAGGCCATCAAGTCGGGCCTGGGCCAGGTGTTTGCCGATATCCGTGCTGCTGTGGGCTCTGGCGCCGGCGTTGCCGTGTCGTCGGCTGTGGTCGAGACAGGCAACAACTTTGCCTACGGAGCGCTGTACCGCAGCGGCCGTTGGTCCGGAGAAGTGCAGGCCTATGAAATCAATGTGAGCTCGGGTGCCCGCACATTGATCCCCAATTGGTCTGCCAAAACCAAGCTCGATGCGCGCAATCTGAGCAGTGACGACCGGCGCATTTTCTTCATGAATGGCGCGACCTTGGAGGATTTCAGTTGGTCTGCGCTGGGCGGCCTGCAAAGCCATTTCAATGGCGCCGCTGCCCAAGGTCTGCTGTCGCAGTATGGCCAGATGAGCGATACCCAAAAGACCGCAGCGCTGGGCGAGAACCTGGTGAAGTTCCTGCGCGGCGACCGCAGCAAGGAAGGCTATGTGCAGGGCGACGACACCAAGCTCTACCGCAGCCGCGAAAGCCGCCTGGGTGACATCATCGGCTCGCAGCCACTGTTTGTGAGCAAGCCTCAGCGCAAGTACCGCGATGCCGGCTACGCCGCCTTCCGCCTGGCGCAAAAGGACCGCCGGCCCATGGTGTACGTGGGTGGCAACGATGGCATGCTGCATGCCTTCTATGCGGATACCGATCTGACCAAGCAAGAGACCATCGGCGGCAAGCTTGTCTACCCCGCTGCGCGTGAGGCCTGGGCCTTTGTACCCCAGGCTGTGATGCCCACGATGGCCGCACTGGCCAGCAACAACTACGACAGCAACCACCGCTATTTTGTTGATGGATCGCCGGTGATGGCCGATATCTTCCACGATGGTGCCTGGAAAACCATCCTGGTGGGCGGCTTCAACAAGGGCGGCAACGGCTACTATGCGCTCGACATCACCGACCCTGAATCACCCAAGGGGCTGTGGGAGGTCAGTGCGTCCACCATGGGCCAGAGCTATGGCAAACCGCTGATCACCAAGATGCCGGACGGCACCTGGGTGGCGCTGCTCACCTCGGGCTACAACAACGCCGATGGCAAGGGCTATGTCTACGTGCTCAATGCAGGTACAGGTGCTGTGATCCAGACCATTACCAACCCTGATGGCGCAGGCATGAAAGACCTCAACAACTTCATGAAAGACCCGAGTGGTAACAACACCAGCGCCTTGTTCTATGGCGGTGATATCAAGGGCAATATCTGGCGTTACCAGTGGATCGGCGGCAACTACCAGGGCAAGAAGGTCGTGCAGCTGAAGGACAGCGGCGGCAATGAGCAGCCCATCACCACCCGTTTGGAACTGGTGCAAAGCCCCAATGCCAGCGCGTTGCCACGTATTCTCGTTGCTACCGGCAAGCTGCTGGGCATGGGGGACCTGCTTACCACGGGCCAGCAGACCATCTATGGCATTGATGATGTGGCCGATGGCTACAGCAACAGCGGCGCCTCGTTCCGGGCCAGCCTGAAACAGTCAGTGCTGAGCGAGGTTACAGACCCCAGTGGAAAGCTGACGCGCAAGCTCCAATGTGCGCCAAGCTTGTCAGATGCTGTGTGCAACGATGCCACCAAGAGCTGGTATGTGGACCTTCCCGATACCGGCGAGCGCGTCAACGTCGATCTGCGCCTGGCCAATACCACCTTGGTGGTCGCGAGCAATGTGCCGTCGAACGAGCCTTGCGTTGCAGGTGGCAAGGGCTGGATCAACTACCTGGACTTCCAAACGGGCCAGGCTGTGAACACCAGCACGGCCATGGCCGGTGAATCGGTGGATGGCTTGATCTCGGGCAATGACCTGAGTGCCAACCAAAACGGCGATGTCACCAGCCACGTCTCTCCCAGCCAGGTCCCGGAGAATCCGGTCGACATCCGGATCCCCGTTGCAACGCCCAAACCGCTGGGCAAGCGCATCAGCTGGCGCGAGCTGGTTAAGCAATAAGGCATAAGGGCAAGGGCGGCGGTCTCTCATGGCCGCCGTTCTTGCGATTCAGCCCCAGCGCTGTGCTCGCATGTTGTCGGTGTTGCTGCCCGCCTCAAACAATCTCAAGGACCTCATGCACCGCCTTGCGCGGTTTCTGAGGTCCTTGTTTTTTGGCGGGGTAGCCCACGGTGACCAGCACCACTGGCACCTCATCCTGCGCCAGGCCGAACGCCCGGTTCAACGCCACAGCATCAAAGCCCACCATCGCGCAAGACCCTAACTGATCGCCTTGCGCTGCCAGTATCAAGGTCATCGCCGCCAGCGATGCCGAGCGCAACGCTTCATCGCGCTGCATTGGGCATCTCCCTCATGGGCCTGGATGGCCGGGGCCACCCAGGCATCGGCGGTGCGCTGGGGCAGTCCAAAACCCGAGGTCCAATAGGTGGTGCGATGACAAACAAACAGCCATACGGACTGGCGATTTCGTCACCGCTGGTAGCAGGCAATGGTGCAATTGTTCAGAAATTGGAAAAAATAGTATTTTTGCTCCACTCATCAGTGCTTGATGAAGAATAAGAAAACGAAGGAAGGCTCCATTCAGGGCAGTTACTGCATGGCACGCATTGATGAGCTTCATGCCCACTACGCCGATGCCCTAGGCGGTTCTTCTGTTGTGTTTACCAAACTATCTGTCAGCGTCATGTAAGCAGTGTTCTTTCAAATGCGTCTCAAAATGCAATAAGACTATCAATAAATATCCATACATTTTGGGAATTCATTGATGAACATCAATTGAGGCGGAGGGCCAGAAGGGCGTTAGCAACTCTGGGCCTACTAAAGATGGACACAGGGTATGTATAAAAACATGAGGGGCCGCCCGCTGTTTACCAGCTGGGCGACGGTGGTGGGCATCTTAGTTTTGGGGCTGCTGTATTCGATCAGCAGTGCCTTTGCGCAGGCAGCGGATGCTGTGTGTGCAGAAGTCAAAATTGTCATCGAGCAAAAGCTCTCGCTGGAGCGCCAGGCCTTTGATGCCAAGATGGTCATCACCAATGGCCTGGCAGACCAGAAGCTGGAGAACGTCTCCATCGA
>NZ_JAJNCT010000033.1 GCF_021026195.1 Comamonas koreensis | reverse complement strand
CAGGCCAGCAGTCTGGGCACTACCAAGATCACGGCGAGCCATGCCACTTTGGGCATGGCGGAAACCGTTATTGAAGTCGTCAGCCTGCCTTCCTTGGGCTTGGCCCCAGCCAGCCCCACGGTCGGGGTTAATCGCAACTATCCGATGACCTTGTCGCTGCCTGCACCCGCTACTCCCAATGTGGCCGTGCGGTTGGACAACGCGGACACGGCGGTGCTGTCTGCCCCGAGCAGCTTGGTAGTGCCTGCCGGTCAGCAAAGTGTGAATTTTGAAGTGACTGGCTTGGTCGACGGTATCAGCCGATTGACCGCGCAGGCAGAAGGCTACGCCAGCGCACTGGCTACCGTCGCCGTGCGCGGCAAGGCGTTGGTACTGCCATCCAGTGTGGTGGTGGCGCCTGCAGGTAGCACCACGGTGACATTGGAAGCTACCGAGCCAGCACCTGCAGGCGGCTTGACCGTTAGCTTGGCCGTCGCGCAAACCAGTCTGGCCCAAGCCCCTGCCACCGTGCTCATCCCTGCGGGCCAAAGCCGGGTGAGCTTCAGCATCAATGGCAAGGCCTTGGGCGCTACCACCTTGACTGCAACCGCTGCTGGCTACCAGTCCGGCCAGACCAGCGTGAATGTGGACGCCATCAGTCTTAACACTGATCCTGCTGCAGACCTGGTGATGAATGAAGAGCTCAGCCGCACGGTTCGTGTGCAGTTGAGCAAAGCGGCTCCTCAGGGCGGAATAACGGTGTCTGTCGTTAGCCAGAATCCGGCAGTTGCTGCGGTGAGTCCGGCGGAAGTGTTTGTGCCTACGGGGCAGATTTATGCGACGGTGCCCATTACCGTTAATGCTTTGACCAAAGGTAAGACGGCGATTGATATTACGGCGCCTGGGTTGATTGGCAAAGTGTTGAATGTGGAGGTGAGGGAGAAGTTTGGCTTGAGGCTTGGCCGAGTGAATGGAACCAAAGCTATTGTGGGCAAAGGGCTGTATAGCTATTACACGGGA
>NZ_JAJNCT010000032.1 GCF_021026195.1 Comamonas koreensis | reverse complement strand
ACCGCGAGCTATGAAAAGGCCATTGCTCTTGCCCAAGGCGATGCGGGCCAGGTCGCACAGATCACTGCTGCGCACCAGACTGCGCTGGGCGAGATTCGTTCCAAGTACAGCAAACAAGTTGTCGCCGGCACCAAGCAGGAGGAGAAATCCTATCTGTCTTTGCTGGATGCCATCAACGCGAAAATTGCAGAGGAAAAGCTAGAGCGCCAGTCCAGCGAAGCAATCACCGAAAGCCAGCGCCTGCGCATCAAGATGCAGGCCGAGCTGAAGAAGAATATCTCCAGCGACCACAAGGCTATTTTGGAGAGCAAGCTCAAGGAGCTGGAGGTAGAGGAGAAGCTCACCGCGACCTACAAGGAAGCGGCCGAGGCCCGCAAGGCCTGGCAAGATCAGCAAAAGCAGAACGTGGATGCGGCCTTTGCGACAGCGAACAGCTTGGAGGAAGGCAACAAACAGCTGCGCGATGAGATTGCCTTGATCGGCAAGTCCAAGAAGGAGCAAGAGACCATCTTGCGCCTGCGCCGCGAGCAGGTCATTGTTGCAAAGGAAAAAGAGCTTGCGGATCTGCAGGCCAAGAAGTCATTCGAGGTCTACGACACGATGATGATTCAGGCCTT
>NZ_JAJNCT010000031.1 GCF_021026195.1 Comamonas koreensis | reverse complement strand
ACCGCGAGCTATGAAAAGGCCATTGCTCTTGCCCAAGGCGATGCGGGCCAGGTCGCACAGATCACCGCTGCGCACCAGACTGCGCTGGGCGAGATCCGTTCCAAATACAGCAAACAAGTTGTTGCCGGCACCAAGCAGGAGGAGAAATCTTATCTGTCTTTGCTGGATGCCATCAACGCGAAAATTGCAGAAGAAAAGCTGGAGCGCCAGTCCAGCGAAGCAATCACCGAAAGCCAGCGCCTGCGGATCAAGATGCAGGCCGAACTGAAAAAGAATATTTCCAGCGACCACAAGGCTATTTTGGAGAGCAAGCTCAAGGAGCTGGAGGTAGAGGAGAAGCTCACTGTCTCATTCAAGGAAGCGGCCGAAGCCCGCAAGGCCTGGCAAGATCAGCAAAAGCAGAACTTGGATGCGGCCTTTGCGACAGCGAACAGCTTGGAGGAAGGCAACAAGCAACTGCGCGATGAGATTGCCTTGATCGGCAAGTCCAAGAAGGAGCAAGAGACCATCTTGCGCCTGCGCCGCGAGCAGGTCATTGTTGCAAAGGAAAAGGAGCTTGCGGATCTGCAGGCCAAGAAGTCATTCGAGGTCTACGACACGATGATGATTCAGGCCTT
>NZ_JAJNCT010000030.1 GCF_021026195.1 Comamonas koreensis | reverse complement strand
TCGTCCTTGGCATATTCGCCTCCTAAACGCATCATGTCATTCGATGTGTCCGGAAAACCGGGGGAAGCCCAGTTTGCCCTTCAAATGGATGTGCGTGACGCGTGAGCTTTTCCAGCATACCCTCCATCTGGCTTCGCAGATAGAACTGGTGTGGACCAGTCTGCCAAGCTCGCAGCAAATCACATCGACGTAGAGCAATGACGAGAGGCTGGCAGTGCCCGAGCCGCAGGTAGCGAATGGCCTCGTGTGGCATGCAGATGTCTGCTGCCACCACCTCGAGTGAAATAGCCCTATGAAGCTTGAATATGCGACCGTGTTTTGGGCGCTCTCGTTCAGCTTGGGTAGCGGCTCTTTCAAAAATCTCCAATAGGAATTGCCTCTTTTCTGCGGGAACGTACAGCTCCTCTATCCGCTGTCGCAACGATGCACTGTCAACGGCACTCTGTCTGTCAGGTGCTAGAGCATCAGAGCCTGATGCCAGGAGCGATTGCAGCAGGGACAGCCATCGGTGTAGAGGCAGCTCGCGCATAACCGACGGTTGGATCTCTTCGGCATCCACTACCTCATTGAGAAATCGATAGGCCGCAGCTCGGTGGAGCGAGCTTGGCAATCTCACTAGCAACTCATCGATACCGTATCTGGATGCGCATATGTCCAGGTCAATTGACTTGGCCCAACGGTCCACTTGGGCAAGGAATGGTTGTCGCTGGGTGCCACCATCTTCTGGCCTGACGTATGCCAAGCGCTGTAGCAATGTTGCGATGAGTGTGCTTGCAGCGAGCTCCTGCGAGCCCACTTCACGCTGTTCATTTATCCAAGGCCAGATGGATTGGAAGACTCTCCATTCATCATCACGATAGTTGGCGTGACAGGTGTTGGCCGAGCGGAATGTCGGATCATCAAGGCTTGAATAGATGGCCTCAAAACTACAGCGCTTGTTATCCACGCCGCGCGCAGGCTTGAGCAACGTGTGATGCACGTGGCAGACTTCCACGAGCTTGATCCTCCATGCCTGCTTGATGTAGCGGTTCTCCCATATGCAATGGATGCATGCGGAGGTGGAATACTCTTTTCCTCCGTACTTCCAGGCCCAAGCTGGTAGCGGATGACCGAACGCATGGGTGCAAACTTTTTGTCGGGGCAAGAGTGGTTCCAACTCTCTGCGTCTGATGCCGTTTTGCGCGGCAACTCGACCATGAAACCCAATGACGCACTCATCCCATTTTCGTGCCGGTCGCACCAACAGCGCTGTTCCGGCTGCAGGGTACGTTTTCTGCAATTCATCCACGTTGTGCCTCCTGAGCAAACGGCTCTTTCGCGCGGGTGAGCGCGACGCCATTGAACTTGGGATGGAACGGATTGCGCTCATGGGTTGCTTCGCGGTAAACCACTTCTACAAAAGCTTGAGCCAGAGTCTGCCCGTCGATCTTTGGATTGGGTTGCTGGGAGGCAATAGCGACGGCACGTCGTAGCAGGTGGCAGATGGACCTCAGGCGGCCATCTGTAGCAAATGCGAATTGACGTGTCACAGCGGCATCGCCCAGGTCGATGCATGGGAGTGGCAACAGCATCCTCTCAAAGCTCTTGAGAACCTTTGAAAATAGCTTGATGTCCTCGCCGTTTGCAGACAGAGCATGAACGAACATCTGCTCTCCGAATCTACTGCGCAGCTGAGCGTTTGTTGCGAGCAATAGCTCTGCGCGCGGTATGCCCGCGAGCACAAGGACTGGTCCTCCTGGACGGCATAGCTGCTTGATCCAATCTCCTACGTGATAGTGCGTTCTGACTCCTCCGCGATCCACCAAGTGATTGACCTCGTCGAAGATGATCATGCGGGTCTTGCAAGCAATGATCAGTGTTCGCAGCTGGATGGTCCGTTGAGCTTCGTCGCCTTTGTCCCAATATGGCGAGCCCATTTCGCGCAAAACAATGCCAGCCAAGGCTTTGATCGTCGTCCTTGGTGGAATCTCAACATAGACCACGGGTACTTCTGTCCATTCCTCATGAACTATGCTTGGGTGAAGCTTGGTGAAGTGGTTCAGTAGGGTGCTTTTGCCGGTCCCCGGCAGCCCCGTGATCAGCAAGTGCTCCGGCTCACCTGGGGACAACGCCGATCGCAGCCTTTCGTCTAGCGTATTCAACAGGCTTGTCACTTGGGGAAACTTGCCAAACGCGCTGGATACTTTTTGCGAAATTTGGCTGAAGTTAATTTGGATGGGTTGCAGGGTGCTCACAGTTCAGTCTCCAGTTCAAGCATTTCGAATACATCGAGGTCATCGCTATGGCCTGTGTCGACCTCTACTTGAAATTGACGTGAAGGCACGGGCCCTGGCCGCGACGGCGAGCGCTTCGGAGCGCGGACACTACTGCTATTCATCCCAGCCAGACGTGAGCCTGCTTTGCGCTCCTTTAGTCTTTTTGCTTTCCGTGCGTCATCCTGCATTTGATTGATAGTCGCGCCTGCGGAAGCTCGTATCGCCCGGTTCTCCGGGAGATCCTGGGCGTGTCGTTTACGTACGGCTTGTGCCTGCTCAAGGCTGAGGCCGCTGAACTCAGGCTCAGTATTGAACGCCTTGATGGGGCGCTCATCGAGCGGATCCCAGACAAAGATGTAGCCGACATCCCTGCGTGGCCACTTAACTTCCACCTTCTGGTTCGCGGGCAGCATTCGGCGCAACTGCATGAGCTCTGTGGAGGTATATCTGAAGGTGTTGAGATCAATCCCATAGTGCTGCAGTGCGGACTCCTTTCGTTCCGCGAATTCGAAATCCACATGATCGACGTCGCACTTCAGCTTTGGGGGAAAAGCCTTTGCAGACTCATTCCACAATTCAAGGGGAGTCTTGTTCCTAAGGCCCCGGTGGGGGCGACGATGGTATTTCTGCAGCAGCCAGACATGAAGAGCCATGTCCAGCTCTTCAAGGGTGAAGGCAGCTTCTTTTTCAGAGTTCACGCCCTGTCGTTGTTCATATTTCGCGAACGTGGTTCCCGGCAGTTGATGCACAAATGAATAGTTGATGGTTCTTAGCAGGCGCTCGACGAAAGGCTTGTCGTTAGGCTGCCGGGACTGGGCGAACTCGCCGACGATGCCGAGATTGAGCAAGGCATCGGTTAACGCGTGGGAATGGAACTCTCTGCCGTTGTCCATTAGCAAGCGCTCAAACCAGCCAAAGCATGGCCAGGTCAGCATGAGCTCTGCAAACCTGCCCTCTCGAAGATAGGTCTTGGGCAAGAGCGCGTGGCGCAATGCGGAGAAAACTGAGTGGGCGCCGTAACCATCAAGAGACAGATGAAAGCCCAGTACCGCCCTTGAGTACCGGTCAATGATCAGCGTAAGAAAGGGGCGCCCAATGACATTGCCGTTTTCATCGACGATGAGGATGTCCAGAGGCGTGTGGTCAATCTCAACGAGCTCCAGTATCCGCTTGGTCCGCCGTGCAACGCCGTGGTTTGCAAACCTTCGCTCGGCTTCTTTAATCCCATATCTGGCTACGGCCACATCGAACTGCGGAAGCGATGCAAGCCTGCGCTGCAAGGTGCGTATAGATGGGGCAGTCAGCCGATCGTGCTGAGTCAGGAATTTATTCCTGATGTTGATCTCTGCCCGTATGCTGTCCAAGATGGCCTCAGCAGTCCAGACGTGGCTGCGATCGAGGGTCTCCTCGATCTTTTGATGAACGATCGCATCGACCGGAGCCGGTAGTCTGCTTTTGTTGGCACCTCCACAGTTTCCTATCCGACTCAGCAACCCTGAAATACCATCGGCTCGATATTCCCCTAACCAGCGGTAGACGGTGGACGCATGGGGCGGGATCTGCTCGCCACGCTCATGAGCGATTTGATCGATGGCTTTTTGCAGCATTGCTCGGCTCCCGCAAGTGGCAAAGCGCTCATTGAGCTGGGTCACGTACGCGATGTGCCGGTCAGAATTGAACCGCCCAAACGGAGACATCTTGTCAGCACGCACAGCTGCGCCATGCTCATTGCTATGGACACCAATGTGCCTGACAGTAACGGCGAGCTTCAGATCTCCCGTAAGGTACTTCTGAACCAACTCTTGCGAGCCGACGATGACGGTGGCACCGGATTCCTGGTTTTGAAGCAGTACCTGCTCATCATTGGTCACACCCAGGAACTTGCACGCTATGTCGTCGAGGTAGACAGTCTTCTTGTTGTCGAAGGGAAGTTCGTATTGCATAACTTTTCCTTAGGCAACTTGAGCGAGCGTTTCGTCAGGACCACGGCGCATCAAGCGAGTTAGCAAGGCATCGCACTCCTCGCTTGCCTTACGCCAGCGCTCTAAAAATTCCTCTGAGCACTCATCCACATCCAAGCCTGGTACGCCGGATTGAAGTTGCCTACGTGTGCCAAAACGAGGCCATGGTCGAGCTTTTAAAAGCTGCTGGACCTCGTCTTGTGTCGACCACTTCTCAATGTCTGAAGAGAGAATCGTGATGAAAGGGATTCGGTGCCCTCGGAGTGCTTGGCTAATCGACCGGTAGCGTGTCTGGGATTTCTGACTTTTAAGATACGGAAGGCCTTTGATCTCAATGATTACTTTGCCATTTGCAGTTTCGATCTCTACGTCGGGTGTGTAGAAAAAATCTTTGGTATCTTCACCGCCGGATAGCACCAATACATAGGGATGAGTCCTCAGGCGAAGGACTGCTGAAGAGACCTCAATAATTCCTAGGATGCAGGCCTCCAGATTTGACTCGAATTTCTCCTTGCGAGAACACGATTTGAGGCTGGGGAAAAATCCTCGAACGTTCCGCCCAGAGCGCGTAATAATCTTTCTGGGCGAACGAGATGAGATGAGAGCTTCAATGCGTTCCGATATTTGAGCTTCAGTAATAGGCCAGTTAATGAAAATATTAGGCATGTAGATATCCTGCGCACTCATTTCTGAGCACGAATGTGTAATTAAAGGACGAGTACATGCCTCCCCTGACGAAGGGGGAGTTGACGCTGGCAGCGGAATGAGGGAGACTTCAGGTGCAATCCGGTGAAGCTTCCAGCGAACCGAGGCAGCGGTGAGTACTCGTAAGGGTGCTCGCCGTTTGTCTTTTATAGGCTCATCTTTAGCTCCGATCGGGGGTTTTTGAGGAGGCTCTTGGCTGTGATGCACTCCTCGAGTAGAGATGTAATGTTTTCTAGCTCTCCTTCTGAGAGCATGTAGTGTGCTCGAAGAGCAACCGATACAATTTGGGCTTGACTCTCGCTACAGCGCTGAGACACGATGGCGACGATCTGATCGTGAGTTGCAAAGTCTTTGAAGCGCTGTATCTCAACAGAGTCGTCAGTCAGAACTCTGACAATTCGCTCCACCTGTTCGAGCCCCACAATCTTTCGCCCCTTCTCTATTGCACATAGCAGTGACTGAGCCACATGGGCTTGGTCAGCTACAGTGCGCTGAGTCTGACCTTGGCGAAGGCGAAGTTTGCGCAAACTGTCGGGGATGAGCAACAGGCTTTTGATATCCATAAGTAGATAACAATATACATTGCTTCAAATCTAATCAAGATTTTTCTACTGTTGCATTGGATTTGATTTGATAATTTTCTAGTAGAAAATATAATGCTATGTGCTCTTTTCTTAGAGGGGGATTGGTATTTTTTGACGTATATAAGATCACGCAGCGCAGTGAATTTATAAAGCAATTTTGATGAATTCTGTTACAATTGCTTGTTGTTATTAGTGCACGTCGGGCGATCGAGCAGTGCCTAAGCGCCGAACATCTTTTACGGTTGCTAGGCTCAAACGAGAAATGACTGACCTGATGTTTTCTTTGAAGAGAGTGTTGACAGGTGTCCTGTACCATCGTGACAGCACCTATGCATACTTTGTATAGAAATTTGGAGATCGGAGCATTTCGATGGATGACGCAGCCTTAATCGCATGCGTGCTGTCACCACGTGCTATCAATGCATTGGCGCGGTGCGGCATCAAGACAGTCGATCAAATTAGGTCAAGTTACCCGCATGAACTGCTCCGTGTTCATGGGTTTGGGATGCTCTCACTTCGTGCGGTGGAGGCCGCCTTTTTCCCTGGCGAAAGATTCGATCCCGAATTTGGAATACCTATGGTCTCGCGGAAAGCATCCATGCTTAGCGAAGAGCTTTCACGGCACTTGCGATCAGCACCTTCTTGTGATCTTGGCGATCTCAAGTAGCTTTGCGCTTTTCAAGACACTTCGCACAATCGCGTATGTGAAGCATGTCCTGCCATGCAGTCATCTTTTATTGGCAGGTTCACGAATCACCGGTTTCTAGACAACTTCAGTCAGTGAGCAGCCAGTCGCGTATCCAATGGCGAACGACTGTTTTCGACGATGAAGATAGCTCGGCGAGGCTGCCAGCACTGATACGTTTGTGACACAGCGTGAAGCCCACTACGGATGTAGGCAGATATTTCCATTTCAGCCAATGTCAGCGCCGCTGCTGATACAGCCTGTCAGTACCAAGCTGTCGTCCCCCAGCCTCAAGTTTTCCGACTGGGTTTCCAAATACAGCCGACTGAGACTCATCGATCAACGATTACTAGCCAAATCGTCGTTGTCACTACTGGTAACATGAATTCTTTTTCTCTGGGCGCATTCTGCTTCTGCTGAATACTGGCGCCTCGCAACGTTCCAGTTGAAAGGTGCCTCAATGCCAGACGTGAGTTCCGTCATTCCAGATTTCGGAGGAATCACACTTCGATTTCTTGAGCTGTGCCAATTCCGGCGCTTGGGCAAGGTTCTACTGGACGTCGACAAAAAGTCCACCATTCTGGTCGGAGCGAACAACAGCGGGAAAACCTCGATACTCGCCGCGCTCCGTCACTTCCTCGCGGACGGCTCCCCTTTTGGCGCCTTCGACATCAGCCTCTCACAATGGCCTACTCTGCGCGCTCTTGGAAAAGAATGGGAAGCGCTCGCCGAAGATCCCTTAACCGATACTGGAGACGAGGATCAGTGGAAGCAGCAGTTTCAGACTCTCCTCTCAACTATGCCGACGTTGGACCTCTGGTTCGATGCGGAAGCGGGCATGTATCACTACGTCGCACCATTTCTTTCCAAGTTCAGCTGGAAGGGTGGTGCCGTCGGTATCCGGCTGCGCTTGGAACCGACGTCGACCATTGAAGAGCTAAAGCAACTCGCCTGGGCATATCGCACGGCACGCGAACCCGTGAAGGATATGGGCCCGGACTCGCTGGCCTGGCCCATAGACCTTCTGGATTTTTGGCTCCGTGAGCCTTCGAAACTCGGCCAGGTTCGCGCATACAAGCTCGATGCAGAAAACAACCCAATTACTGGCTTCAAGACCTACGTCACCCAGACGCTTGCTGAAGACGCCAGCCCCATTGAACGAAAGCACCTGTCCAAGTTCATACGGGTGGACTTTGTTGCCGCTCAGCGCGGGCTGGGCAGCGAAGAAGCTGAGTCGCGGTCCGCATCTGGCCCTCATCGAGTTGGCATGTTCTCCAACCAGCTCCTCAAGTTTGCCCGTCAGCACTTGAACGTCGCCAGCACAGGGCATGGTCACCGAGCGGACCTCATCAAAGCCGTGGCGGAGGCGCAGAGAGACCTTGACAAGAAGATTCACGAAGCCATTGCCGATTCGGTTGAGGAAGTGAAAGAGCTCGGCTACCCAGGTCTGCACGACCCTCAAGAGATTCGCTTTCGCACGCGTATCCAGACGGCTGACCTGCTAGACCATGGAACCGCAGTCCAGTACAGCATGCAAAAGGAGTCACTCGAAGAACTCCTCCCTGAATACTCCATCGGACTCGGCTACCAGAACCTCCAGTCCCTCAGCTACCAACTGGTGTCATTCAAGGCCGCGCGGTTCAAACCGGAAAAGGGTTCTCCTGCACCCGTTCACCTTGTGATGATTGAAGAGCCTGAGGCACACCTTCATGTCCAGGTGCAGCGCATCTTTCCTGACAAGGCGCACAAGCTCATCAGCCCGACGGGGGCAGACGCTTCTGCCCTCAAGAGTCAGCTACTCATCAGCACCCACTCGAGCCATCTCGCGCATGCTGAGGACTTTGACCGCCTCCGGTATGTCCGGCGCATTGCAAAGAGCGCGGCGAGCCCAATGCCGACGACCGAAGTGGTGAACCTTGGGCATGTCTTTGGTGATGACAAGAAGACGCGTCAGTTCGCAGAGCGGTACTTCCGGGTCCAGCACACCGACCTACTATTCGCCAATGCAGCCATCTTCGTTGAAGGCGTTGCGGAGCGTATGCTCGTCCCTCTCTTCATGGAGCGGGATTTCAAGGAGCTGAACAGTCGGTATGTGTCCTTCCTTGATATCGGAGGGAGCCATGCTCACCGACTCAAGCCGCTCGTCGAGAAGCTCAGGATTCCCACCGTCATCATCACCGACGTCGACCCTTGCGAGGAACAGGAAGGAAAACCCAAGAAGAACGGTGAGCCAACCAAGAAGCTGGTCGCGGTTGCAAACACCGGTCAAGCCGGCCTCCACTGTGGCAATCCGACGCTCCGTGGTTGGCATCCGAAGCTCCAGAAGCTCGATGACTTCAAGAATCCGACCGACGCTCAGCTGGTATGGAGCGAGACCGCAGAGTGCCTCGTGCGATTCGCCTGGCAGCTGCCGATTGCTGAAGCGGACGGCAGCTGGCCCAGCTCTTTTGAAGACTCTCTCGTTCTTACGAACATGCCTTGGTTCAAGGGCCTTACGGAAGAGAAGGTCGATGATGATGGCGTGGAGGTCGAGCCACCAACCGGCGCGCTTGGCTCTGTGGCCAAAGCAGCGGCCGATGCTGAAAGCGTTGCTGATATGGTCGCGGTGCTCCATACGGTAATGCACAGCTCGCTCAACAAAGGCGAGTTTGCCGCAAGCATCTTCGAGAAGCTGTCCTCTGATGAACCAGTTGCCTGCCCTAAGTACATCGCAGATGCCTTGGCCTGGCTACAGGCGCAGCTTGAGCCCAGCAAGGAACCGGTGGCATGAGCGCGGCCCCCATCTTTGCTAACAACGAGCTCGATGCTGGGGTTGTCGAGCAAATCTGCGGCTATCTCACTGAGGATCCGCCGCGCAGCTACTTCCTCTTTGCCGGTGCGGGTTCCGGAAAGACGCGTACCTTGGTGGAGGTGCTGCGTCGAATGACAGGCGTTGTGCAGCACGAAAAGGGCGGACAGCTCGCCCGACGACTGCGAATGTATGGCCGCTCGATACGCGTGGTCACATACACGAAGAACGCCGTCGCGGTCATCAATGGGCGCCTCGGAGACAACGACCTAGTGGGCGTCTCCACAATCCACGCGTTCTGCTGGGAGCTCATCAGCGGATTCAACGATGACATCCGAGCAGCGCTCGTCGCCGTTAAGCAAGCTCAACTCGAAAAGGAAACGGCAGAAGCGAGGGCCAAGCCGAGGGGGATCACTCCAGCGAAGCAGCGGGACTTGGATGAAATCAAGGCAGACATCGAGGCATTGAAGCTAACAGATGTGTTCATCTACCATCCGGACCGCGAGACCCACGGTGCCGGGGCGCTCGCCCACAAACACGTGCTGGACGCAACAGCTTGGCTGCTTCGGCACAGGTCTACGCTGCAGACCATTCTGAAAGACCGCCACCCCATCATTCTTATCGATGAGTCGCAAGACACAATGAAGGGCATGCTGGATGCCTTAATGAGCTTCGTGGAGCCGAAGGGTAACGGCCTCACTCTTGGACTGCTTGGCGACCATCGGCAGCGCATCTATACCGACGGTCACTCGGACCTTCCAAGCCTAGTTCCGGCGAGCTGGGCGACGCCAGAGCTGCAAATGAACCATCGCAGTCAACGTCGAATCGTCACGCTCATCAACAGAATATGGGAAGCAGAGCTGGAGGGCCGAACGCAGCCAGCCAACGGCGTCGAACAGCATCCGCGAACTGAGAAGGCTGGGGGAGTGGTCCGACTCTTCGTCGGCGACACATCGCGCTCGCCGGAAGAAAAACTCGCCGGCGAGCGCTGGTGCGCAGACCAGATGCGGCAAGCGAGCGGGTCTGATGCCTGGAGCCAAGGTCAGTATCAGCTGCTTGCTCTGGAGCATAAGCTTGTTGCAACTCGTGGTTCGTTTCTCGACGCGTACAGTGCAATGGTCTTGATCGACCCGAATTCGGCCGCGCCTACGGGAAGCGGTGAGAACAAGGGGCCCACTGCTGTGCAGATGCTCTTGAATGAGCTCGCGCAGTTGGAGGCCTGCGTTGGCACCGATGGTGTCATAGACGAGTTCAAGGCCACCGAAGTCTTTCGCTGCTTCGGTCGTCTCGAGAACATGCCAGAGCACTACGTCGAGCGCGCGAAGCGTTTCGAGGAGATGCTTCAAGCCATTTCCGCCTTCGCTGCTGCTAGCGCAAATCCTGGAGCCACTGTTGGACAAGTTCTCACGCCGGTCTTGGGCGCAAACCTGTTCGAGGTCGACCATCGTCTTTCAGAGGCTTTTGCCGACAAGTCTCCTGCGCCACCAGCTCCGGCCAGGGGCGAGGAGGAGTCCAAGAAGGACCGCATACGTCGGGGTTGGTGTGCGCTGTTCGCCACCCCATGGAGTCAGCTGCAGAAGTACCGCACTTACCTCGCGGGAAATTCGTTGCTCGCCACTCACCAGGTGGTCAAAGGCTCAGAGTTCCTTCACGTCATGGTCGTAATGGACGATAAGCTGGCCGGCGGCAATCAGATTTCGTACGACAAGATTTTTGGGGGCGTCCAGCTCAGCAAATCGGACTGGGAGAATGTGGGGAAAGGAAAGGAGACGACCATCGACCGGACCTTGCGTCTCCTGTATGTCACCTGCAGCCGAGCTCAGGAATCGCTGGCCCTCGTACTTTGGTCCTCTGACCCCGAGGCTGCGCTAAACAGAATTACGGAGAGCGATTGGTTCTCGGGCGATGAGCTTTTCGTGATTCGGTAGCCCATTGTGGACTCGCATTAGCTATTGGCTGAACATAATTACTTGTCAATGCGGCCGACCAAGCATGGAAGTCTCGTATTAGTGCCTGCTGCATTGGCTTGTCGCAGTTGAACGGCTACTCTTGGTCGATGAATTCTCTCAGCGTCGCGTCCAGCTGGTGGATGCTGATAGCGAAAGTTCACTAACAACTGCATCGCGACCGCGAGTTTCCCTTCTACAGATACTTAGAAAGGCCGGTGCGATTCAGTCCTGTTGAGTCATTTCAAAGGGAGCGGTCCTATGGATACTTGGACGACACCCGAGAACAAAACGGAGGCTGTATGGTATTGAGCTTGGACTTCAAACGTATTCGGGTGCATCGAGGAACGCAGAATAGTGGCTTCGAAGAACTTTGCTGTCAGCTGGCCGCCCTGGAGGACCCGGCGACGGGCTCCCGGTTTCTCCGAAAAGGTCCGGGAGCCGACCAGGGCCTGGAGTGTTACCAGACCTACGCGGACGGGCACGAGGTTGGCTGGCAAGCAAAATACTTCATCCACGGCTTCGACGACGGGCAAGTCGGCGACTTGGCAGACTCGTTTATGCGTGCACTTAGCGCTCATCCGCAGCTGACGACTTTCGTCGTCTGCCTCCCCATCGACCTCCGTGACAACCGGTCTGGTAAGAAGGCCAGCGAGGTTCAGCGCTACGAAAGGTGGCGCCAGAAGAGCATAGAGGATGCAGCCGCCAAAGGCCGCACAATCGTAATCGACCTCTGGAGCGCATCAAGCATCGAGGAGCGTCTTGGGCGCGATGACCCCGCTTACTCTGGACGGGCACGCTACTGGTTCGACACTGTCAGGTTTAGTTCGGCCTGGTTCCGTGACCAGCTTGATGTGCAGCGCCACAACCTAGGTCAGAGATACAACCCTGAGAGTCATGTAGAGCTGCCCATCCAGCAATCCCTGCAGGCGGTGGCACGCAATCCAGAATTGCTTGTAGCGCCTGTGATCTGGGCGGCTGAGATTACGTACAAGATGGACGGCGCGGTCGGTAGCTTGTCTCGCGAAAAGCTGTCGTCTGCTGCTGACCTAGTAAGAAAGGCGTGCGAGCCACTGGTGCAAAGCCTCGGCGCGCCTCCTCCGACATTGGAAGCGCCGGTGCCCCTGAAGAGCTGGGCAAATATAGTAGCCGCGGCCATCGACAGCGTTTCCAATGCCCTGACTGAGGTCGAGGGCAAGGTACCCGAGAAGAGACGCTATATCCCGCGCAAAGACCTGTTCGACCTCTATTCGACGATCGACCGTGTCCGCGAAGAAATCGCCAGCGTGCGATGGCAGCTCATGAACAAGCGCGAGCTAGTCATTTCAGGCCCTGGCGGCATCGGTAAATCGCATCTTATCGCTGACTTCGGACACAGGCAGGTCGAGGCAGGCCGCCCCTTCGTTCTAATCCTCAGCGGAAGCCTGACCGATGGAGACCCCTGGGAACAAATCCGAGGTCAGCTGGACCTAGCCCACGTGACAACCGCCGACTTCCTGGGCGCGTTCGACGCCGCCGCCGAGGCCGCCGGCTGCCGGGCCGTGTTGGCGATAGACGCCCTCAACGAGAGACATGGCATCGCACTGTGGGAGGAACGTCTGCCAGGGTTCATCCGGCTAGTTCAGAAGTTCCCTCGACTGGCCCTGGTGCTGACCGTGCGCAGCACGTACTACCGATTCCTCCCGCTGAAAGATCTAGAATGCGTTGTGCATCCCGGCTTTGCCGGCCATGCCGGCGCTGCAGCAAAGGCCTACTTAGACCGACGCGGCATCGCTCGACCGAGCTCTCCCAACTTAGCGATGGAGTTCGAGAATCCACTGTTCCTTCGGACCTGCTGCGAGTACCTTGACACAAAAGGCCTAAAGCAGTTACCCAAGGGCATGGAAGGCGTCACCTCCATCTTCGACTTCTACCTGACTGCGGTGGCGGACAAGGTCCAGAGGGAGTTGAAGCTCATGCCCGAACTGAAAATTCCACGCAAAGCGCTGGAGCAATTCCTAGAAGCTTGCGCAGCTCATGGTGACGACGGAAGCCTGCCCATGGAAGAAACCATCAAGCTGCTGGAATGCGTTCACAACTCAGGGGGCTACACGGACCGCAGCCTCTTTTCTGCGTTCATGTCAGAGGGCGTTCTCACCCAAGATGTCGAGTGGCAGGCTGGAGGGGGCCATAGAGAAATCGTCAGGTTCACGTTCGAGCGGCTGTCGGACCATCTGCGCGCAAAGCGGCTCATCGGGCAAATCGACCGAGCTGACGTCGAAGGCTCGTTCCACCGAGCACCATTGATTGCCTACTTCGAACCGTTGGAGAGCTGGCAATTTGCGGGAGTCATTGAGGCCCTGGCAGTGCAACTGCCCGAAGTCTTCGGCCTCGAGCTGTTCGATGTGCTGCCGAAGGAAGCCTTCGACGACCCTTCGCTCTGCGACGCTTTCGAGAATTCGCTGGCATGGCGGAATCCCAATGCGTTCACACGCCGAACGGCCAGCTGGGTGGAAAAATTATGCGAGGTCACCGGTCGCTCGGCCTACGGCTTAATGCTTCTGGTCAGTACCGAGCCTGAGAACCTGTTCAACGCCAACTGGCTGCATAAGGACCTGTGGCCGCGCCCGATGCGGCACAGAGACGCGACATGGTCGGTGTTTTTGGCGCAGGACGACTTGGAAGAAGGCGGCGCCCTCGTCTCGCTCATTGACTGGGCCTGGGAGGCCGACGCCAACGAAGTCGATGAGCAGCGCCTATGGCTTGCAGCAGTCACGCTAACCTGGTTTTTATCGACCAGCAACCGCGCAGTGCGCGACCGCGCCACCAAGGCGCTCGTGAACCTGCTTTCTTGCAAGCTCAGTCACGCTGCGGACCTCCTCGACCAGTTCACTGATATCGACGACCCGTACATCACAGAGCGCCTCCTTGCCGCCTGCTATGGTGCTGTGATGCAGGGCATGGACCGAGCCCATTGCGGGATGCTGGCGGCTTCAGTCTGGAAAAGCTACTTTGCCGAAGGCAAGCAGCCGCCGCTGAACCTGATGGCCCGGGACTATGCGTTCGGAGTCCTGCTCTACGCACAGGCCGCAGGCCAGTTGCCGGCGGAGGTTGACCTTGACGCATGCAAGGCTAAGTTTAAGTCAGCCTGGCCACTTGAATCCGTTACGGAAGAGGACCTCGAAAAGTATCGCGTCAGGGGATACGAAGACTCGATTTGCTCCTCCACGAACAAGCACGGTGACTTCGGCAACTACACACTGCGCAGTTGGTTACACGACATCGTTGACGCGCCGCGCACCTTTGTCGGCAATTCCACTAAAGAACTTTTCGAACGCTGGGAAAACGCTCTGATAGACCGGGCGACCGCCGAACAGCAAAAAGCCTACTTTGCGCTTCGTCGGCTGACGGTTGACTACCGCTTCCAGCCGCTGGATCTTTCAATCAACAAAAAGGGTACGGGAAAATCCGACCGCCTCTGGACCGAGGTTAATCTAGCCAACGTGGCTTTCAAGGACACGCTGCCTGAAGATCTGCGCATCGAGTACACAAATTTCGCGGAACATCATCTTCTTGAGTCCACGCGCATGGGAGACGACAACCGGCGCCCTTCGGAACTCGATCGCGGCCCAATTAGGCGGTGGATTTGCGAGCGCGCGCACCAGCTCGGGTGGACCGAGGATCTCTTTGAGAACTTCGAGAGGAGCGGGAGTATCAGTCACGACCGCATGGGCAGGCACCGAGTGGAACGCGTCGGCAAGAAGTACCAGTACATCGCACTCGCTGAAGCGACGGCACGCTTGACGGACAATTTGGCGATGTGCTCGTGGGGAGACGACGGCAAGCTGAGAGCATTCGAGCCAGGCCCACGCGGTCGCGACATGAAGAGAGACCTGGACCCATCCCTCCTTGTTCGAAATACCCTCGAAACCGGCTGGGCGGTGACGCCAGTTACATGGTGGACCCCGTCTACTCCCCGACTGCCGTCTGGAGACATCGAACTGCTCCTCGCATGGGTTCATTCAGAGAGCGACCTGTGCAACGACGTCAGTCAAATCGAGGTGACCAGCCCCGATGGCGAGCGTTGGCTGACGGTCTACGGCTTTCGTCGCTGGACCGTACCGGGGCAGAGCAGGCGCGCACACGCTGACGCTTGGTCACGCGTGATCTGTATGGTCTCCGCTTTAGGCGATGGCCCCCGGCTGGCGAAGGAACTGGTCGGTAGGCACCGTGGCGACGCATCTCGCTTGCGGGAAAGCGGCACCCTGCTCCCGTTTCTGGGAGAGCATGGATGGCGCGACGCACAGCCAATCGAGTTGGAACCGAATATTGCCGTTGGCATTAAGACGCCGTATGCGGGTATCGTGGAGAACCTAAACGCCGAGGGCGGCAATGACAACTCGATCGACGAAGGGTTCGCCCTCTCCCTGCCTTCGTCGGGCGTCATCAAGGCGCTCGACCTGCATCTGCGCAACGGCAAACTGCCAGAGTACGTCGACGTTGGTGGCACCGTGCGATGGCAGGACCCATCACTGCGTTGGCGCGGTTCTGGGGCCGGTGTGGCGTCCCGCGACTACTTCGTGAGCAAGCTTGCAAGCGCGGGGCTGGAACCAGTCTGGGTGCTGGCCGGCGAGAAGAACGTCTACGCAGGCAACGACGTGGGGGTATCCATGGGAGGATTTGGCGGCAGCCTGCATCACACCACCGTCTTCGCCATGGAGGCTGGCGTCCTGAGGTCATTTGGCTCTAAGACTGAGTTCCAAGCGCCGAGCGCAGAACAGCTAAATAAACTGCAGGCACGATAAAGCGCATACAGGCGCAATTTACACCGCCTCCCACCCCCCACATCTAACGTCGAATAAATGCTTTTAGGATCTCATTGAACTTGCAAATTCATGTCCTTGTAGATCGAGGATATCTCCTGAATCAGTAATAGTTGATCCGACCATTTGCACACTCTTGCGAATACCCTACAGGTCAAGCGAGGAGTGGTCTGCGAATGGACCTTGCTCGATGGCAGCTTGCGGCCATTAGCTGCCATTTGATGTGCACCCTTAAAGCGGTCGTCCCATACCCGATAGCAACCCTGCAGCGACATGGGTATAAAACAATAATTCAACATTAGTTGTATTATTGTTAGATGCAAGAATCCCAAGTTATCCGCTCCCTCTCCGCGTTGGCCCATGAAGCACGCCTGCGCGTTTTTCGCGCGTTGGTAGTCGCAGGGCCAGAAGGCCTGACTCCCAGTGCATTGGCTGAGCAGTTGGGTATCGCCCCCAATGCATTGTCGTTTCACCTGAAGGAACTCGCCCATGCTGAGCTCGTGAGTCAGGAGAGACAGGGGCGCAATGTGCTCTATCGCGCTGCATTTCCCGTCATGAATGGTCTGCTCGCATATCTCACCGAGAACTGCTGCCAGGGAGCTGCCTGCACTCCAGATGCCGCGGCTTTGTGCCAGTGCTGAAGCGCTCGTTGCTAGGAACAGTTCACCATGTTGACGGCCATTCTGATTTTCATCTTCACACTGGCGCTGGTCATCTGGCAGCCACGGGGCCTTGGTATTGGATGGAGCGCCTCAATCGGAGCTGCGGTTGCGCTGCTGCTGGGGGTCGTGCACTGGGCTGATATTCCGGTAGTCTGGCATATCGTCTGGAATGCCACGGCGACCTTTGTCGCCATCATCATCACCAGCCTTTTGCTGGATGAGGCCGGTTTTTTTGAGTGGGCAGCTTTGCACTTTGCCCGCTGGGGCGGCGGCAGCGGCGTCAAGCTGTTTGCCTTCATCGTGCTGCTGGGTGCCGCCGTTTCGGCCTTGTTCGCCAATGACGGAGCAGCCCTGATTCTCACACCCATCGTGATGGCCATGCTGGTGGCGCTGGGCTTTTCTCCGGCAGCGACGCTGGCGTTTGTCATGGCTGCCGGGTTTATTGCCGATACGGCAAGCCTGCCGCTGATCGTCTCCAATCTGGTGAATATCGTCTCCGCTGACTTTTTCAAGATCGGCTTCAACGACTACGCATCTGTGATGGTGCCGGTCAATATCGCCTCGGTGCTCGCCAGCCTCTGCGTGCTGCTGCTGTTTTTCCGGCGTGATATCCCTGCCTCTTACGACGTGGCCCAACTCAAACAGCCTTCGGCTGCGATCAAGGATCTTGCTACGTTCCGAGCTGGTTGGGTCGTGCTGGTCTTGCTTTTGGTTGGCTTTTTTGTTCTGGAACCTTTGGGCGTCCCCGTCAGTGCTGTGGCTGCCGTGGGGGCGGCGATCTTGCTAGCTGTGGCCGCTCGTGGTCATGTCATCAGCACCAGGAAGGTCCTCCATGGTGCCCCTTGGCAGATCGTGGTGTTCTCGCTGGGTATGTATCTGGTGGTCTACGGGCTGCGCAACGCGGGCCTCACGGATTACATCGCCGTGTTGCTGAATCAGTTTGCAGCCGGTGGCGTGTGGACCGCATCGCTGGGCACGGGCGTGTTGTCTGCTGTGCTGTCCTCCATCATGAACAACATGCCCACGGTGCTGATCGGTGCCTTGTCCATCGATGCATCCACGGCCAGCGGGGCAGTCAAGGAGGCCATGGTGTACGCCAATGTGATTGGCTGCGATCTCGGTCCCAAGATCACGCCAATTGGCAGCTTGGCCACGTTGCTGTGGCTGCATGTGCTTGCCAAGAAAGGCACAACGATTGGCTGGGGCTACTACTTCAGAGTCGGTGCAGTGCTGACCATGCCTGTGCTTCTCATCACCCTTGCTGCCCTGGCCTTGAGGCTCAGCGTGGCGTCATGAATCTATGCAACGGAAATCTAGCGCTATGAGTGACATCACGATTTATCACAATCCTGCTTGCGGTACCTCCCGCAATGTTCTGGCCCTGATCCGCAACAGTGGAGAGGATCCCACGGTCATTGAGTACCTCAAGACGCCGCCTGATCGCGCCACGCTGGTGGGCCTGATTCAAGCCATGGGCATACCAGTGCGCGATGTGTTGCGTCAAAAAGGTACGCCGTATGACGAGCTTGGCTTGGGCGGGCCCAAATGGACAGACGAGCAATTGATTGACTTCATGCTCCAGCACCCCATCCTGATCAATAGGCCGATAGTGGTCACCCCTCTAGGAACCTGCTTGTGCCGACCCTCGGAGGCCGTGCTGGACATCCTGCCGATGCCGCAACAGGCCGCAATCTCCAAAGAAGACGGAGAAGCCGTCATTGACTCGAAAGGAAATCGAATTGGCAAGCTCTGATCTACCGAATCTCGACGAACAAGTCTTTGAAAAGCCCAGCCTGGAAGGTTTGTTGCCCGCTCAACGTGCTGCGCACCCACCACGCATTTTGTTGCTATATGGCTCGGTTCGTGACCGCTCTTACAGCCGTCTGCTGACCGAAGAAGCGGCACGACTGCTGCGCAAGATGGGGGCAGAGACCAGAATCTTCGATCCGCGTGGCCTGCCGCAGCCGGATGGAGCACCTGACAATCACCCGAAGGTCAAAGAACTGCGCGAGTTGGCTCTATGGGCCGAGGGCATGGTCTGGACGTCTCCTGAGCGCCATGGTGCGATGAGCAGTATTCTCAAAGCACAGATCGACTGGCTCCCTTTGTCCGTTGGCGCGGTGCGACCCACGCAAGGCAAGACACTGGCGGTGATGCAGGTCTCTGGCGGCTCGCAGTCCTTCAATGCCGTCAACCAGATGCGTGTGCTAGGTCGCTGGATGCGCATGATCACCATCCCCAATCAGTCATCCGTTGCCAAGGCGTTTGCGGAGTTCGATGAGGCTGGCCGGATGAAGCCTTCTTCGTATTACGAACGTGTGGTGGATGTGATGGAAGAGCTGGTCAAGTTCACACTGCTGACGCGAGATTGCGCGGACTACCTGGTGGATCGCTATAGCGAGCGCCGTGAAAGCGCCGAAGAATTGTCCAAGCGGGTCAACCAACGCAGTATCTAGGCGATATGGCAGGTAGGCCTCGCATTTTTGTGAAAACTCAGTAGCTGCTTCTCTTCTTTCTGAGAGGCGGCAATGGGTCGACAGCACTCATTCGCGGGCCGAGATAGCGGACTTCCAGCTTCCCCTGTGATGGCCTGTGAGCGAGAGGCCGCTGCGAACCTGAAAATAGTCATTGGAGAAGTGACTGTTTAGCGCTGTGAAAGAGCGCTATGACTAGGTGAGCGGTAGTTCACCCAGCTGCAATCAGCGGCTGCAACCGCTGCAAATCTGCCATAGAAGAAGGTATAAAAAAAGAGCCCGGATGAATCCGGGCTCTTTTTGCTGGCTATGCCAGGAGTCTTCATTTAACGCCTAAAAGTAGGTGAGTCGTTTGGTTTGTGGCATCCAGTCGCAAAATTGTGTCGCGAGTCGCAAACAATACGGCGCCCTACGCAACGCTGTTGGGTCGCCCATCACACATCAATATTCCCCGCCCGCAACGCATTGGTCTCGATAAAGTCGCGGCGTGGTTCGACCTCGTCGCCCATCAGCATCGTGAAGACGCGGTCGGCTTCGATGGCGTCGCCGACCTTGACTTGCAGCAGGCTGCGGACTTCGGGGTCCATCGTGGTTTCCCAGAGCTGCTCGGGGTTCATCTCGCCCAGGCCCTTGTAGCGCTGGCGGGCGGTGGTGCGTTCGGCTTCGCTGATGAGCCATTGCATGGCCTGGCGGAAGTCGGTGACTTTCTCCATCTTGGCTTTCTCGCCTTCGCCCCGGGTGACCTTGGCGCCTTCGGAAAGCAGGCCGTGGAAGTTCTGGGCTTCGGCGGCCAGTGCGGCGTAGTCCTGGCCTTCGACAAACTCCTGCGTCAGGATGGAGCTCTTGATGTTGCCGTGGTGGTGGCGGCTGATGCGCAGGATCGGCTTTTCGGTGTGCGGGTCGAGCTCACCGGTCACCTCGGCGGGCACGCCGGTGGTGGTCAGCTCGCGCAGCTTGGCTTCCAACACGGGGGCGCAGACCATGGCGTCGTCCAGCGTGTCGAGGCGGATCTGCACGCCGTCGGCGATGGCGCGCAGCGCTTCGGCATCCAGGTAGGACGAGAGGCGCTCGATGACGGTTTCTGCCGCCAGGTGCATGGCCGCCAGGCGGCTGAGCTCTTCACCATCGATGTTGCGCGGGTTGGCGCCGCCGGTGCTGACGCTGGCGCCTTGCAGGGCCACGCGCAGCAGGAACTGGTTCAGCGCAGGGCCGTCCTTCAGGTACAGCTCTTCCTTGCCGTTCTTGACCTTGTACAGCGGTGGCTGCGCGATGTAGATGTGGCCGGCCTCGACCAGGTCAGGCATCTGGCGGTAGAAGAAGGTCAGCAGCAGGGTGCGGATGTGGGCGCCGTCGACGTCCGCATCGGTCATGATGATGATGCGGTGGTAGCGCAGCTTGGCGAGGTTGTAGTCATCGCTGCTGCTCTTGCCCGAGTCTTCGCTCACCTTGCCGATACCGGTGCCCAGCGCGGTGATCAGGGTGACGATTTCGCTGCTGGAGAGCAGTTTCTCGTAGCGGGCTTTTTCCACGTTCAGGATCTTGCCGCGCAGCGGCAGGATGGCCTGGAACTTGCGATCACGGCCTTGCTTGGCCGAGCCCCCTGCGGAGTCACCCTCGACGATGTAGATTTCAGACAGCGCCGGGTCTTTTTCCTGGCAGTCGGCCAGCTTGCCGGGCAGGCCCATGCCGTCGAGCACGCCTTTGCGGCGCGTCATTTCACGGGCCTTGCGGGCGGCTTCACGGGCGCGGGCAGCTTCGACGATCTTGTTGCAGATGATCTTGGCGTCGTTGGGCTTTTCTTCCAGGTACTCGGTCAGCAGCTTGCCGACGATGTCTTCAACCGGCGCGCGCACTTCGCTGGAGACCAGCTTGTCCTTGGTCTGGCTGCTGAACTTGGGCTCAGGCACCTTGACGCTAAGCACCGCGCACAGGCCTTCGCGCATGTCGTCTCCGGTGACTTCGACCTTGGCCTTCTTGGCCAGGTCATGGTCGGCGATGTACTTGCCGATGACCCGGGTCATCGCCGCGCGCAGGCCGGTCAAATGGGTGCCACCATCGCGCTGGGGGATGTTGTTGGTGAAGCAGAGCACCTGCTCGTTGTAGCCGTCGTTCCACTGCATGGCCACTTCAACACCGATCTCGGTGCCGGGGATGCCGCCATAGGTTTCGGCCGGGCGGCTGCCTTCGGCGTGGAACACGGTGGGGTGCAGCACTTTCTTGGTGCCGTTGATGAACTCGACAAAGCCCTGCACGCCGCCGGCGCCGGAGAAGTCGTCTTCCTTGCCATCGCGCTCGTCTTTGAGGCGGATGCGCACGCCATTGTTCAGGAAGGACAGCTCGCGCAGGCGCTTGGCCAGCACTTCGTAGCGGAACTCGTAGTTTTCCTTGAAGATTTCCTGGTCGGGCAGGAAGTGCACTTCTGTGCCGCGCTTTTCGGTCGCGCCAACGATGCGCATCGGCGAGACTTCGACGCCTCCGATGACTTCGATCAGGCGGTTTTGCACAAAGCCGCGTGAGAAGTCGATCTGGTGCACCTGGCCTTCGCGGCGCACGATGAGCTTGAGCTTGATGGACAGCGCGTTCACGCAGGATACGCCCACGCCGTGCAGACCGCCCGAGACCTTGTAGCTGTTCTGGTTGAACTTGCCGCCAGCGTGCAGCTCGGTCAGCGCGATTTCAGCGGCCGAGCGCTTGGGCTCGTGCTTGTCGTCCATCTTCACGCCGGTGGGAATGCCGCGGCCGTTGTCCACCACCGACAGCGAGCCGTCGGCATGGATGGTCACCAGGATGTCGTCGCAATAGCCGGCCAGGGCCTCGTCGATGGAGTTGTCCACCACTTCGAACACGAGGTGGTGCAGGCCGGTGCCGTCCGAGGTATCGCCGATGTACATGCCCGGGCGTTTGCGCACAGCCTCCAGCCCTTCCAGGATCTGGATGGCGCCTTCGCCATAGCCGCCGGCATCGGGGCCTGGCGTGCTGGGGGATTGTTCCGGCTGGTTTTCTGCGGTCATGAAGCTGCCTTGGTACTGCACTGGCAGGGCGCGGCGCCCTGCCATGTCTTTGAATCAAATAAATCTCGGTCCTGCGCCGGCCTGCATCTGCCAGCCGGCGCATGGGTCGTGTCCGTCGCTTACATGCGCATCGGCATGACCACGTACTTGAAGGTGTCGTTTTCCGGGTTGGTGATCAGCGCCGAGTTGTTGTTGTCGGCAAAGTCGATGCGCACCATGTCCTGGCCCATGTTGGAGAGCACATCGATCAGGTAGGTGACGTTGAAGCCGACTTCGACAGCCGGGCCGCCGTAGTCGATGTCCAGCTCGTCCACAGCCTCTTCCTGCTCGGCGTTGTTGGCCGCAATGCGCAGGGTGCCGGGCTCGATCGTCAGTCGCACACCCTTGAACTTGTCGCTGGTCATGATGGCCGTGCGCTGCATGCTGGCCAGCAGTGGCGCGCGGCCCAGGGTGATGCTGTTGGGGTGGTTGCGCGGGATGACGCGGTTGTAGTCAGGGAACTTGCCCTCGACCAGCTTGGTGACGAACTCCATGCCGGCAAAGGTGAAGCGCGCCTGGTTGCTGGCGAACTGCATCTCGATGACGGGCTGGTTGTCGCCGCTGGCATCAGACAACAGGCGCTGGAGTTCCAGCACGGTCTTGCGCGGCAGAATCACTTCCTGCTTGGGCACTTCCACATCCAGGGTGGCGCTGGCAAAGGCCAGGCGGTGGCCGTCGGTGGCCACCAGGCTCAGGGTGTTGCCTTCGGCCACGAACAGGATGCCGTTCAGGTAGTAACGGATGTCCTGCACGGCCATCGCAAACGAGACCTGACTCATCAGGTCCTTGAGCACCTTTTGCGGCACGCTGAACACGGGGCCGAAGGAGGGCGCCTCCTGCACCAGCGGGAAGTCTTCCGCAGGCAGGGTTTGCAGGGTGAAGCGGCTCTTGCCACCCTTGAGGATCATCTTGGACTGCTGCGTCTCCAGGCTCACGGTCTGGTCGCTGGGCATGGTCTTCAGAATGTCGATCAGCTTGCGGGCGCCCACGGTGGTGGTGAAGTCACCCATGTCACCGCCCAGCTCGGCCGTGGTGCGGATCTGGATTTCCAGATCGCTGGTGGTCAGCTGCAGGGCATTGCCGGTCTTGCGGATCAGCACATTGGCCAGAATCGGCAAAGTGTGGCGCCGCTCGACAATACCGGCGACCGACTGCAGTACTGCGATGACTTTGTCTTGTGTGGCCTTCAGAACAATCATTTCAACCTCTTGTCAAATTGCGGTGTTGTTGTGGACGGCAGTTGTGCACGGAGCCCCCTCTGCACCTGTCCCATTTGCCATTGTGCCTGCGGCGCGCAGGCAATTGGCGAAATCAAAAAATTCCATCGGCTAGCCCTTGAGGGTCTGCTCCAGCACGTGCAATTGCTGGTTCAACTCGGTCAATTGCTGGCGTTCGCCACCGATCTTGCGCACGGCGTGCAGCACGGTGGTGTGGTCGCGGCCGCCAAACAGCTCGCCAATCTCGGGCAGGCTTTTCTGGGTCAGCTCCTTGGCCAGGTACATGGCAATCTGGCGCGGGCGAGCAATGCTGGCCGGGCGCTTCTTGCTGTACATGTCGGCGACCTTGATCTTGTAGTAGTCCGCGACGGTCTTCTGGATGTTCTCCACGCTGATCTGGCGGTTCTGGATCGACAGCAGATCGCGCAGCGCCTCACGCGCCAGCTGGATGGAGATTTCCTTCTGGTTGAAGCGTGAGTAGGCGAGGATCTTGCGCAGCGCGCCTTCGAGCTCGCGCACATTGGAGCGCACGTTCTTGGCGACGAAGAAGGCCACTTCCTCGGGCATCTCGGTGCCTTCGACGCGCGATTTGTTGATCAGAATCGCGACGCGCATCTCCAGCTCGGGCGGCTCGATGGCCACGGTCAGGCCGGAGTCAAAGCGCGAGACCAGGCGTTCGTGGATGTTGGCCAGACCCTTGGGATAGGTGTCGGACGTCATCACGATGTGGCTCTTCTTGGCCAGCAGCGCTTCGAAGGCGTTGAAGAATTCTTCCTGCGTGCGGTCCTTGTTGGCAAAAAACTGCACATCGTCGATCAGCAGCAGATCGAGCGAGTGGTAGCGCTCCTTGAACTCGTCAAAGGTGCGGCGCTGGTAGGACTTGACCACATCCGAGACGAACTGCTCGGCATGGATGTAGAGAACTTTGGCGTCCGGGTTGTCGGCCAGCAGCTTGTTGCCCACGGCATGCACCAAGTGGGTCTTACCCAGACCGACGCCGCCGTAGATGAACAAGGGGTTGTACAGATGGCCGGGCGAGGCCGCCACGTGCATGGCCGCCGAGCGTGCCATGCGGTTGGCGGTACCTTCGACCAAAGTGTCGAACGTGAGCACCGGGTTCAGGCGGTTGCGGAAGTTGCCACTGGCATTGCCAGTATCGCCCTCGGCGCTGCCGGACTGGCCCTGTGGTGCCGGGCTGGCGTCGCTGATCTGGATGCTGTTGCGGTACTGCTCGGCCGCATTGGCGGCAGCCTGGCCGGGGTTGCGGCTGGCAGGCCCGTAGGAGGGCCCCAGGCCCATGCCCGACGAAGTACCGCTGCCTTGCGCGGATGCGGCGAGCGCGCCACCGCTGCGCACAGGCGGGCGCACAACGGTGCGCACGGCAGCATCGCGCTGGGCAATCGCCAACTCGATGGCCACGGGTTGTCCGTAGGTTTCTTCCAGCATGGCGGCCAGGCGGCCGGTGTATTGGGCGCGAATCCAGTCAAGCTTGAAACGGTTGGCCACATAGAGCGTGACCTTGGACAAGTCGTCCGACACGACAGCGGTCAGCGGCTTGATCCAGGTGTTGAACTGTTGCTCGGGCATTTCTTGGGCGAGTTGCTCTACAACTGCACGCCACAAACCTTGGCCCAGGCTGGCTTCATCCATTGTTATCCCACGGAAAGATTCATCCCCCACGCTGTTGTTGTTGTGGATAAGGGGGAAGGTTGATCGGCCGCCTATTGTAGCTTGTGCAAAAGTTATCCACACAACGGACTTGTCTGCACAAACCCCACGCTCGGGTTTCCTTGATGGGCTGGCGGCCGACTTGGCAAAAGTCTGCGCATATTACAGAAAAAACCGACGACAAAGCCAAGTAATTGCCAAGGACAGTAAACACTGCGATAATTTGCGGTTTCCCTGCATGTCAGGGCGAATTTTACGCGCGTGTCCGCCGCGCTGGCAGTCTGGCTTTCGCCATTGCCATGGGGGTGGTCCGCACTATTTCACCGGTGTTGCGCTTGAGCAGGGCTTGAGCTTGGTTGCCTTTGTGTTCATTCATTTGGGCACAAGCAGCCAACAAACCGGAACCAAGCCTCTCTAGGAATTGCATCATGAAACGTACTTACCAACCTTCCAAAGTCCGCCGCGCCCGTACCCACGGTTTCCTCGTCCGCATGAAGACCAAGGGTGGCCGCGCTGTTATCAACGCACGCCGCGCCAAGGGCCGCAAGCGTCTGGGCCTGTAAGGCCAGCAGGGTGACAGGCACCTCTCGGGTGCCAGGTAGTGCACCAGTGGATGACACTTATGCATCGCCTTAAGACTCGCCCTCAGTTCCAAGCCGCCATGGCAGGCGGCACCATCGCCCGTACGGCGCACTTTGCGCTGCACAGGCTGGTTTTGCCTGCCAACGCCTCGGGCAGCGATGCTGCCCCATCAGGGCCTGGTGACCAACCTGCCAAGGTTGTGCCACCGGCTCTTTTTGCGTTTGAGGCGACCTGGTTGGGTGCCATGGTGCCCAAGCGCTGGGCACGCCGTGCGGTTACGCGCAATGCCATCAAGCGGCAGATCTATGCTGTTGCTGCGCTGCATGAAGCGCAGCTGCCGGTGGCCGCCCACGTGGTGCGCCTGCGCAGCACCTTTGACCGCAAGCAATTCATCAGCCCCAGCTCCGACGTGCTCAAGCAGGCGGTGCGGGCCGAGCTGATGCAGCTGTTTGCCCGGGCGCACAAGAACAGCCTGCCCGCCAAAGCCGAGCGCAACGAGGGCGCCAAGGCGCTTAGCGTATGATGCAACGCTTGCTCATGGGTTTGGTGCGCGGCTACCGGCTGCTGCTGAGCCCTTGGCTAGGTTCTGCCTGCCGGTTCGAGCCCACGTGCTCTGCCTATTCATTGCAGGCGCTGGAACAGCACGGTGCTGCCATGGGCAGCTATTTGACGGTGCGCCGCCTGGTGCGCTGCCATCCCTGGTGCGAGGGCGGCCATGACCCGGTCCCCGCGCATCCGCGCTGGTTCAGTCGTCTGGTGACTCCCGCCGATTCATCCTCTTCCCCCTCTGAGAAGTCTTCATGAACGATATTCGCCGCACCATCTTGTGGGTGATATTTGGTTTCTCCCTGGTCCTGCTCTGGGACAAGTGGCAAATCCACAATGGTCGCAAACCCACATTCTTCCCCACACCTGAGGTGACGGCCCAGGCGCCTGCAGATGCAGTCAGCACCGACAACGGTCTGCCCACTGCCAGCGCCGCCAGCCCTGCGGCCCCTGCAAACGCCAGCAACGTGCCCGGCACGGCAGGCGCTGATGCTGCAGCCCCCGCTGCTGCACGCGAGAAGCTGACTGTGGCCTCCGACCTGCTGCGCCTGACCTTCGACAGCGAAGGCGCATCGCTGGTGGGTGCCGAGCTGCTCAAGTACGCCGACCAGGACGACAAGACCAAGCCCGTGAAGCTGCTTGACGAGAGCGCCAACCGCGTTTACGTGGCACAGACCGGTCTGATCGGTGGCAACTTCCCGACCCACAAGACGGCGATGACCCTCAAGCCCGGTCCGCGCGAGCTGGCCGAAGGCCAGAACGAGCTGAGCGTGGTGTTCGAGTCGCCGGATCTGGGCGGCGTCAAGCTGGTCAAGACCTGGACCCTCAAGCGCGGCGACTACGCGATTGGCCTGAAGCAAGAGGTGGTGAACACCGGCTCTGCCGCAGTCAACCCCCAGCTGTACCTGCAGCTGACGCGTGACGGCAACAAGCCGCCAGGCGAATCCTCGTTCTACTCCACTTTCACCGGCCCAGCCGTCTACACCGAAGCCAAGAAGTACCACAAGGTCGACTTCAAGGACATCGAAAACGGCAAGACCGACAGTGTGGACAAGGCAGCCGACAACGGCTACGTGGCCATGGTGCAGCACTACTTTGCCAGCGCCTGGCTGCTGCCCCAGGGCACGCAGCGCGACATCTATGTGCGCAAGGCCGGCACCAACCTGTACTCGGTGGGCGAGATCACCCACCTGGGCGAGATTGCTCCCGGCCAGAGCAAGTCCATCGATGCGCGCCTGTTCGTGGGCCCGCAGATCGAAAAGACCCTGGAAGCCATCGCTCCCGGTCTGGAACTGGTCAAGGACTACGGCTGGGTGACGATTCTGGCCAAGCCGCTGTACTGGCTGCTTGACAAGCTGCACGGCTTCATCGGCAACTGGGGCTGGTCGATTGTGGCGCTGGTGCTGCTGCTGAAGATTGCGTTCTACTGGCTCAATGCCAAGGCCTATTCGTCGATGGCCAAGATGAAGGCGATCAACCCCCGCATCATGGAGATGCGTGAGCGCCTCAAGGACAAGCCCCAGCAAATGCAGCAGGAGATGATGCGCATCTACCGCGAAGAGAAGGTCAACCCCATGGGCGGTTGCTTCCCGATCGTGATCCAGATCCCCGTGTTCATCGCGCTGTACTGGGTGCTGCTGTCGTCGGTGGAAATCCGCAATGCGCCTTGGATCGGCTGGATCCATGACCTGTCGGTGCCCGATCCGTTCTTCATCCTGCCGGTGCTGATGACCCTGTCGTCGCTGCTGCAGACGGCGCTGAACCCCGCACCACCCGATCCGATGCAAGCCAAGATGATGTGGATCATGCCGCTGATGTTCAGCGTGATGTTCTTCTTCTTCCCGGCCGGTCTGGTGCTGTACTGGCTGACCAACAACTTGCTGTCGATTGCCCAGCAGTGGATCATCAATACCCGCATGGGTGTGCCACCGCAGTTCAATCTGCCAAAGTTCAAGTAGCCGGCATTTGTCAATGCAGGGATTGCCTAGGCGGGCATTCCCGGATACTCCTCCCAAACGGTCGCATTAGCGACCGTTTTTTCGTTAGCATGACTTGTTTGAAAATGTGTTCAACAAACTAGGGGTTGAGGTATGGCGAAAGTATCGGTTTTTCGGCCTGGCGCGCTGGCGCTGGCAGTGTTGATCTGTGCAGGCGCAGCCCAGGCGGCTACTTTGCGCTGGGCAGGTGCCAACGACATCCTGACCCTGGATCCCCACGCACAGAACCACCAGACCACCCATGCTTTCCTGCAGCAGGTCTATGAGCCCCTGGTGCGCTATGGCAAGGACTTTCAGCTGGAACCAGCACTGGCCACCAAGTGGACCGAAGTGAGCCCCACCCAGTGGCGCTTCGAGCTGCGCAAAGGCGTCAAATTCCACGACGGCGCACCCTTCACCGCCGATGATGTGGTCTTCTCGCTGACCCGCATCATGACCCCGCCATCGAACATGATGAGCGCCACGCAGAGCATCAAGGAAGTCAAGAAGGTCGATGACTTCACCGTGGATCTGATCCTCAAAGGCCCCAACCCCATCCTGCTGCGCGAGCTGACCGAAGCACGCATCATGAACAAGGCCTGGGCCGAGAAGAACAATGCCGTCAAGACCCAGGACTATGCCGGCAAGGAAGAAAGCTACTCCAGCCGCAACACCAACGGCACGGGCTCCTTCATCGCCGTCAGCTGGCAGCCCGATGTGAAGCTGACCCTGAAGAAGAACGCTGCCTGGTGGGACAAGCCCACCGGCAATGTGGACGAGATCGTCTTCACCCCCATCAAGTCGGCCGCCACCCGCACCGCTGCGCTGATCTCCAACCAGGTCGACTTCATGGTCGACCCACCACCGCAAGACCAGGAGCGCATCAAAAAGACCGCCGAGCTGAAGCTGCTCGAAGGCACCGAGAACCGCACCATCTACCTGGGCTTGGACGTGTTCCGCGACGAGCTGCCAGGTGCTGGCACCCCGGGCAAGAACCCGATGAAGGATGTGCGCGTGCGCAAGGCCATGTACATGGCCATCGACACCGAAGGCCTGCACAAGCGCACGATGCGCGGTATGTCGATCACTGCGGGCACCATGGTCGCGCCGATGGTGCACGGCTGGAGCAAGGAGCTCGAAGAGCGTGCTGCCAAGTATGACGTCGAAGGCGCCAAGAAGCTGCTGGCCGAAGCGGGCTACCCCAGCGGCTTCAACCTCAAGCTCGAATGCCCGAACGACCGCTATGTGAATGACGAGGCCATCTGCCAGGCCGTCACCGCCATGTGGACCCGCATCGGCATCAAGACCAGCCTGCAGGCCACGCCAATGGCCCAGTTTGTGACCCGCGTGATGAACTCCGACCCGAACGCCTACCTGTTCGGCTGGGGCGTGGCGACCTTTGATGCGCTCTACTCGCTGGACGCGCTGATCCACAGCAAGGGCGCAGCGGGCGGCGGCGTCTACAACGGCGGCCGCATTGCCGACAAGGAGCTGGATGCCAAGATCGACGCGCTGAAGACCGAGACCGACACGGCCAAGCGCGATGCCTTGATGAATGACGCGTTGAAGATGGCCAAGGACAACTTCTACACGATCCCCGTGCACCACCAGATCTTCCCCTGGGCCATGCGCAAGGGCATCGAGACCGTCTACCGCGCCGATGCACGCCCCATCCCCGCCTGGACCACGGTCAAGTAAGCAGCCGCTGCTGGATCCCACTACCCCAAAGCCTGCGCCAGCAGGCTTTTTTCCATGGGCGTTTCAGGGGGCACCTGGGCGGGCACCGGGCCGTCCAATAGCCTGCGGTGCAGGCGGCTGGCGCAGCCGCCCGATAATGTGGGCCTTGCCCCCACTAGCGCCAGAGACCTGCCCATGCTTGCCCGCCACCACGATCCGATTGTTGCCATTGCCACTGCCCCCGGGCGCGGAGCGGTGGGCATTGTGCGCGTGTCGGGCAAGGCGATTGCGCCGCTGGTCGAACGCCTTTGCGGCAAGGCATTGAAGCCGCGCGAGGCCAGCTACCTGCCGTTCAAGGCGGCAGACGGCCAGGCCATCGACCAGGGGCTGGCCTTGTACTTCCCCGCGCCGCACAGCTACACCGGTGAGGACGTGCTCGAGCTGCAGGCCCACGGCGGCCCCGTGGTGCTGCAGCTGCTGCTGGCCCGCTGCCTGGAGGCCGCACAGGCAGAGGCCGACAGCGGCAAGCCGCTGCTGCCCGGCCTGCGCCTGGCCGAGCCGGGGGAGTTCACCGAGCGCGCTTTTCTGAACGACAAGATCGACCTGGCCCAGGCCGAGGCGATTGCCGACCTGATCGATGCCAGCACCGAGGCGGCGGCACGCAGCGCCAGCCGCTCGCTAACGGGCGCCTTCTCGCAAGAGGTGCACCGCCTGCGCGATGCGCTGGTGCACCTGCGCATGCTGGTCGAGGCCACGCTGGATTTCCCTGAAGAGGAAATCGACTTTCTGCAAAAGGCCGATGCCTATGGCCAGCTGGACCAGCTGCGCGCCACCGTGCAGGCCGTCATGCAGCGCACCCGCCAGGGCGCCTTGCTGCGCGAGGGCATCAAGGTGGTCATTGCCGGGCAGCCCAATGCCGGCAAAAGCTCGTTGCTCAACGCGCTGGCTGGCGCCGAGCTGGCCATCGTCACCCCCATTGCCGGCACCACACGCGACAAGGTCGCGCAGACCATCCAGATCGAAGGCGTGCCCCTGCATGTGATCGATACCGCCGGCCTGCGTGAGAGCAGCGACGAGGTCGAGCGCATCGGCATTGCCCGCGCCTGGGAAGAAATCGCCGCCGCCGATGCCGTGCTGTTTCTGCACGACCTGACCCGCATGGCCGAGCCCGACTATGCCGAGGCCGACTGCCAGATCGCCGCCACCTTGCAGCAGCAACTGCCTGCCACCGTGCCGGTGCTGCAGGTCTGGAACAAGGCCGATGCCCTGACCCCCGACGAGGCCCGCCGCCAAAGCGCTGAATCCGCCAAGCAGTTCAGTACCGCTGCGGCCGCTGGCCCGGCGGGCGAGCAGGCCCCGCTGGTGCTGTCGGCCAAAACGGGCGATGGCCTCGACACCCTGCGCCAACAACTGCTGGCCATGGCCGGCTGGCAGCCCGCCGCCGAAGGCACCTACATCGCCCGCGCCCGCCATGTGCAGGCGCTGCAACAGGTCGAAGAGCACCTGGACATCGCCCATGCCCAGCTGCATGTCGACAGCCCCGCGCTCGACCTGCTGGCTGAGGAGCTGCGCCTGGCCCAGCAGTCGTTGAATGCGATCACCGGTGAGTTCACATCGGATGATTTGCTGGGGGTGATTTTTTCGAGTTTTTGTATTGGGAAGTGATGCGAGACTCTGGCGCGTGCGCAGCGGCAGTGCGCATCTAGGTAATCTCTACGCCCGTTCGGAGTTATCCGGAAATTCCGGATAACTCGGCATGCGCGGCCATGCCCAACGTATTGGGTTCTGCTGAGCTTTCGGCAGACGGTCACCGGGCTACGTGTAAGAACGGCTGTCGTTCGTAGCGGCAGCCTCCCCCCGAGGCAACACCAGCACCGCCTCCAACCCACCCCCATCCGCCGCGCGCAACAGCAGCTCCCCACCATGGGCCTGTGCCACCGTCTGCGCAATCGACAGCCCCAGCCCGACCCCGCCGGAGTCGGCATTGCGGGAGTGTTCCATGCGGTAGAAGGGCTCCAGCACCCGTTCCATCTGCGCGGCGGGGATGCCCGGGCCGTGGTCGCGCACGTGGATGCGCAGTTGTTGGTCATCGTCGTCGATGTGCAGCTGCGCATCGCCGGCATAGCGCAGCGCGTTTTCCACCAGGTTCTGCAGGCCCCGGCGCAGGCTTTGGGCGTAGCCGGTGTAGGGTTGCAGCGCCTGCCCACTGACGGGGACCGGCAGGCCGCTGGATTCGTGCATGTCTTGTGCCACGCCATGCACCAGCGCATGGATGTCCATGGTCTGGCGCGGGCCGCTGGCGTGGGCACCGGTGAGCATGTCGAGGGTGGAGGCGACCATGTGCTCCATCTCTTCCAGGTCCTTGCGGAACTTGGCGCGCAGCGCATCGGGCTCCAGCATTTCAGCGCGCAGGCGCAGCCGGGTGATGGGGGAGCGCAGGTCATGCGATACGGCGGCCAGGAAGCGGGTGCGCTCGGCCAGACCTTCGTTGATTTTTTGCTGCATGGCGTTGAAGGCCTGAGCCGCCTGCTGCACTTCGCGCGGGCCCCGCGCATCCATCGGTGGGCTATGCAGGTTGCGGCCCAGTGCCTCGGCGGCGGCGGCCAGGCGCTGCAGGGGGCGCATGGCCAGGCGCACGGCCACCAGGGCCACGGCCACAATCACCAGGCTGCGCAGCAGGTAGACGCGCAGCACATAGTCGGCCAGCGCCTGCAAGGGCTGCACCGGCTGGCCGATTTCCCCTTCCTGCGCATCGATCTGGAGCCAGGGGCCGTCCTGCAGTTGCAGCAGCAGGCGTACATGGGCTTCGGGTTTGGCGGCCAGCAGCACGGGGCTGCGGGGGCCGTCGGTGCTGCGCTCGCCCAGCAGCGCCAACTGCTGCAATTGCAGCGGCACGGGCTGGCCCAGGCGCTCGCGCACCACCTCGGCCATCAAGGCCTGGGCTTCGGGATAGGGCGAGGTCTGCGTGGCATCGGGTGCATCGACCAACCGCAACTGGTAGCGGCTGCCTTGCCACTGCGCCAGCAGCGCGGCACGCTGCTCGGGCGGGCTGGCTTGCAGCAGGGCCAGCGTATCGGCGCTGCGTGCCGCCACCAGGCGCAAGGGCACATCCAGCAGCTGGCTGCGGCGCATTTCCCACCAGATGGTGCCGGTCATTGCCTGGGCGGCCAGCATGCCGATGACCAGGATGGCAGCGATGCGGCCAGACAATGTTTGTGGCCATAGCCGCGCCAACCACCACAACCAACTGGGAAGCCAGCGGCCGGTGCGATGCGTGGCGGGGGTGTCGGGGGCGGTGCTCACGCCAGCGTCTCGACCTCGCAGGCAAGTACATAGCCGGCATTGCGCACGGTGCGCAGCAGCTGGGCCTGGCGTGGCTGGGGCTCCAGGTGCTGGCGCAGGCGGCTGATGCAGACATCGACGGCGCGGTCCAGCGCCTGGCGCTCGCGGCCAAATGTGTATTCGGCCAGGTAGTCGCGGCTCAGGGTGCGCTGCGGGTTTTGCGCCAGCGCGCAGAGCACGCGGTAGTCCGATTGGGCCAGGCTGATCAGCAGGCCGTTGGGGTCATGCAGGCTGCGGCTTTGCATGTTCAAGGTCCAGCCGGCAAAGCGCAAGGTGGCCAGGTGCTCGGGCTCGTGCATCGATGCCGGCACCTGGCGCGTGCGCCGCAGCACGCCGGTGATGCGGGCCAGCAGTTCGCGCGGGTCAAAGGGCTTGGGCAGGTAGTCGTCGGCCCCCATCTCCAGCCCCAGGATGCGGTCCATCAGCGCGCCACGTGCCGTCAGCATCACCACGGCGATGGGGGTGCGCTCGCGCAGGCTGCGGCACAGCGCCAAGCCATCGACGCCGGGCAGCATCAGGTCCAGCACCACCAGGTCGGCACTGTGGCGGGCCAGCCAGTCCCACATGCCCTGGCCATCGGGCACGGCAGCCGCCTGCATGCCCTGGGCACGCAGGTAGTCGCAGAGCAGCTCGCGGATCTCGGGGTCGTCATCGACCACCAGGATGCGGGCCTTGCCGGGCAGGCTGGCGGGGGGCGGCGAGGTCACGGTTTTCTCCGGATAAGTAATGGATTGTGTTGGAGGGCGGGGCGAAAACATGGCATTGCAAATCAGGCGGGCGGTGGCGGCTGGGCCGCTGCGGCGCTGATTAGAGTGGCGGCTCACTGATCAATAAGAACGATTTTCATTCTAGTTTGTTGTGACCATGACCGCATTGAAGCTCTCCCCGGCACTGCAAGCTGCAGGCACATCCCTGGTCCGCATGCCGGCCCTTTTTCGCACTGCTGCACAAGCGGGCATGCGCTTGCGCGCGCTGGGTGTGGCGCTGGGGCTGGGCCTGGCCACGGGTCTGACCATGGCTGCTCCGGCGCAAGCTGCAGCGGAGGCCCCAGCCGCGCAGGGCAGCACGGTGGTGGATATCGTCGGCCGCACCGTGCAGATCCCCGCCCAGGTGGAGCATATTCTGCTGGGCGAAGGCCGCTTTTTGTATGCGCTGGCGCTGATGGAGGGCGCTGAGCCCTTGAAGCGCATCGTGGGCTGGCAAGGCGAGCTGGCGTTTGCCGATCCCAATGGCTGGGCGGCCTACCAGCAGCGCTTTCCGCAGATCACGCAGATTCCGCTGATTGGCCGTACCTCGGAAGACAGCGTCAGCTACGAGAAATCGGTGTCCACCCAGCCCGATATCGCCATCTTCGGCCTGGGCGGCCATGGCCCGGGCCGCCAAAGCAGCCTGGTGCAGGCGCTGGAGAAGTCCGGCGTGCCGGTGGTGTTCATCGACTTCCGCGCCCAACCGGTGCGCAACACTGCGAAGAGCATCCGCATCCTGGGCCAGGCGGTGCACCGCGAGGCGCAGGCCAATGCCTATGCCGATTTCTACGAGACGCATCTGCAGCGGGTGCAGTCCCGGGTCAAGGACATCCCTGCGCAGCAGCGCCCGCTGGTGTTTGCCGAGCTGCTGGCCGGTGTCTGGGATGGCTGCTGCCACACGGCCGGCAAGGGCAACGTCGGTGAGTTCATTGACGCCGCTGGCGGCATCAACATCGCGGCAGGCAAGATCCCCGGCGCGATCGGCGACCTGAACCAGGAGGCGCTGATCGCCCAGGACCCGGCCATCTACATCGCCACCGGCAGCCGGCCCCAGGGAAGCCGCCCCATGGTGCGGGCCGGCGAAGGAGTGAGCGCCGCGCAACTGGGCAGCAGCCTGCGCGAACTGGCCCAGCGCCCCGGTTTTGAGATGCTGAGCGCCGTGCGCTCGGGCCGCGCCCATGGCCTGTGGCACAACTTCTACGATGCGCCCACCAATATTTTGGCGATCGAGGCCATGGCCAAGTGGTTCTACCCCGAGCGCTTTGCCGATGTGGACCCGCAGGCGACGATGGCCGAGATCAACCAGCGCTTCCTGCAGGCGCTGCCGATGCAAGGCGCGTACTGGGGCGATATCGCCCCCTTGAAGGCCAAGCCATGAGCGTGTCCCTGCCGCCGCTGGCAGCCACTTCGGCTGCGCTGGGCGTAGATGCAGGGCAGGCTGGCCAGCACGCCAAGGCCTACCGTCGCTTGACGGGCTGGCGCCTGCTGGTGCTGGCGCTGCTGGGCGGCGCGATTGTCGCGGCCCTGCTGTTTGACTTCACCACCGGCCCATCGGGCCTGGCGCTGCCGCAACTGCTGCAGACCTTGTACACGCCCGATGCCGCGCCGCCGGCGCTGCATGTCATTGTCTGGGACATCCGCCTGCCCTATGCCTTGATGGCAGTGGCCGTCGGCCTGGCGCTGGGCCTGGCGGGCGCCGAGATGCAGACCGTGCTGGCCAACCCGCTGGCCAGCCCTTTTACCTTGGGGCTGTCGTCGGCCGCCGCCTTTGGCGCAGCGCTGGCGATTGTGCTGGACTGGAGCCTCCCGGGCATACCCTCCTCCTGGGCGGTGCCGGCCAATGCCTTTGTGTTTGCCATGGCCTCGGCCTTGCTGCTCGATCTGGTGGCCCGCTGGGGTGGCATGAGCGCCACCGGCGTGGTGCTGTTTGGCATTGCGCTGGTGTTCAGCTTCAATGCGCTGGTGTCCCTGCTGCAGTTTGTGGCCACGGCCGAGGCCTTGCAAGGCCTGGTGTTCTGGACCATGGGCAGCCTCTCACGGGCGACCTGGCCCAAGCTGGGTGCGCTGGCCTTGGCCTTGGCGGTGGTGCTGCCGCTGTCCATGCGCAATGCCTGGCGGCTGACCGCGCTGCGCCTGGGTGAGGACCGCGCGGCCAGCTTTGGTGTGGATGTGCGGCGCCTGCGCCTGGGTGCGCTGCTGCGTATCAGCCTGCTGGCGGCCCTGTCGGTGGCCTTTGTCGGCAGCATCGGCTTTATTGGCCTGGTCGCACCGCATATTGCGCGCCGGCTGGTGGGCGATGACCACCGCTTTTACCTGCCGGCCTCGGCCTTGACTGGCGCGCTGGTGCTGTCGCTGGCCTCGGTGGCATCCAAGGCGCTGGTGCCGGGCGTCATCGTGCCGGTGGGCATTGTCACCTCGCTGGTGGGCATTCCCTTCTTTCTGGCCATCGTGCTGCGCACCCGGGGGCGGGCATGAGCGGCGGCGGTTTGCAGATCAGCGGACTGCATGTGGCCTATGGCCGGCGCGTCGTCATTCCTTCGTTGTCGGTGGCCGATCTGCAGCCGGGCACGGTCACCGTGGTGCTGGGCCCCAATGGCAGTGGCAAATCGACCTTTTTGCGGGCGCTGGCGGGGCTGACCCGTGCCAGCGGCCAGGTGCGCTTGCAAGGGCAGCCGCTGGACCAGGCCAGCCTGGCTGAGCGCGCCCGGCGCGTGGTCTACCAGCCCCAGGCCTTGCCGGCGGCGGTGCATTTGCGCGTGATCGAATCGCTGATGGCGGCGCGCAAGGCCTCGCCCCACAGCCTGCATGCAGGCGCCGAGCCGGCCCAGGATGCGGTCATGCAATGCGCTGCTGTGCTGCAGCAACTGGGCATCGACCACCTGGCGATGCGCCACCTCGATGAGCTATCGGGCGGCCAGGCGCAGCTGGCCGGCCTGGCGCAGGCGCTGATCCGCCAGCCCCAGGTGCTGATGCTCGATGAGCCGCTGTCGGCGCTGGACCTGAACCACCAGTTCCATGTGATGGCGCTGGTGGGTGAGCAGACCCGGCGCAGCGGCATGGTCACCCTGGTGGTGCTGCATGACCTGGGCCTGGCGCTGCGCCATGCCGACCGCGTGCTGGTGCTGCAGAACGGCGAGCTGCAGGCCGATGGCCTGCCCAGCGATGCGATCAACCCCGCGCTGCTGGCCCGTGTCTATGGCGTGCAGGCCCGTGTCGAGCCCTGCTCGCGCGGCATTCCGCAGGTGATGGTGGATGGCCTGCTGGCCTGAAGGGCTAGGCATGCACCGCCCCAGCGCCGATTCCCTCTTTATCAACGACCCAAGCGACCAACCATGAAGATCTCTCTGCACCACCTCGCCCTTTGCGCCGCCACCCTGGGCGCCAGCAGCACCGCCTTCGCGCAGCCCGCTGCGCCCGAATCGGCGCCGGCACTGGTCTGTGAGGCCCATGTACAAGGCCAGCCCGGCAAAAAGTTTGACCTGACCGAGCTGCGTGTGAGCAAGCGCTGCGTGCAGTTCACCGTGCATCTGCTGCACACCGGCAAAAAGCCTTGGCAGGAAGCGGGCCACAACTGGGTGTTGACGCGCAGCCAGGACACCGAGGCGGTGATCCGCGAAGGCCAGCGCTCCGGCCCCGAGCGCGCCTGGCTCAGCCGGGGCGATGCCCGCGTGCTGGCTGCCACCCAGATGCTGTCGGGTGGCGAGCATGCCTCGGTGAGCTTCCCGGTCGAGCGCCTGAGCCAGGGCGAGGACTACACCTACTTCTGCTCCTTTCCCACCCATGCCGAGCCTATGCGCGGCAAGCTGGTCGTCATCGACTGAACCGCTGAAACAGCGGCCCAGCCTCAGCTGGGCATGCGGTAGGCCAGCACCTTGAGCGCCCGGTCGGGCGAGACATCGGCAAAGATCGCGGGGTTGGCCACCTGTTCGATGAACTCCAGCTCCGGCGCCAGCTCGGCCATCTGGTCTTGCAAGAAGGCCAGCGGGAGCTCAGGGGCGTTCAGGCAGAGCAGCGCAAAGCCGCCGGGCGCCAGCAGATCGGGCAAGCGCTTGATCAGGCGCGCGTAATCCTTGGTGGCGACAAAGCTGCCCTTTTGGTAGCTGGGCGGGTCCATGATCACCAGCTGGTAAGGCCCGGTGCGGGTGATCTTGCCCCAGCTGCTGAAAATGTCATGGCCCCAGAACTGGCCGCCCGCCAGCTGGTTAAGCCGGTGGTTTTGCTGGCCGCTGGCCAGCGCGGCCTTGCTCATATCAATATTGACCACCTGGCCGGCGCCCGCTTGCAATGCCGCCACCGAGAACGCGCAGGTGTAGGCAAACATATTGAGCACGGTGCAACGCTCCGGATCCGGCTGGCGCGCAATGAACTGGCGCACCCAGCGCCGGCCTTCGGCCATGTCCAGAAACAGGCCGTGGTTCTGCCCGCGCAGCACATGCACCTGGTAGCGGGCATCGTCTTCCTGCACGGTATGGGGCTCGGGCAGGCTCCCCTGGACCAGGCGGGTCTCGGCTGCACCCAGCGCCCGGCACTGGTAGACCCAGGTCAGCGGCTCGCCCGGGTACAACTGCTGCCAGCGCTGCTGCAGCGCATCCCCCACGCTTTGCAGCGCCTCATCGGCCAGCGGCGCAAAGCTGGTCAGCACCACTGCGGGTGGGTACAGGTCCAGCGACAGGTGTTCGCAGCCCGGAAACAGGCCGCCTCGGCCATGGAAGAGGCGTTGCGCCTGCTGGCTCGCGGGCATGGTGGCGATGGCCTCTAGTAATGCTTGCATGGAATCAAAATACGTCTGGGAGAGAAGGAGGGGCGGCTTGCTTGGTCAGGAATTGTGGGCTGGACGATACTGCTTACAAATTTTTGTCCTGCCGCTCAGCCATTGTGCAGCCGCTAGGGTAGATTTCTTGGATTACGAATTTCGAAAGATCACTGGTGGATCCACCGCCAGGATTGCGGAGGAGGATTTCATGTTCAGTAGCGCCAATGACATCAAGCCCCTGGTGACAGCCATCCACAATTGCCAGGATGAGGAAAGCATGATCAACCCGCTGACGGCAGCGCAGTGGGAGATCCTGGCCCCTTATCTGACGCAGACCCAGCTGGCGGCATCGCAGGTGCTGTTTCAGCAGGGCACGCAGGAGCGCACCCTGTTTTTCGTCGAAAGCGGCAGCCTCAGCGTGCATTTCGAGGACGAAAAGCAGCGCATTCGCCTGGCCATCGTCGGCGCGGGCTCCATTGTCGGCGAAGGCGCGTTCTTCTCGCACCAGCCGCGCAATGCCACCGTGCAGGCGGTGGCCGGTTGCCGCCTCTGGGGGCTGTCGAGTATCCGCTTTACCGAATTGTGTAACCGCCAGCCCACCGTGGCCGTGGCACTGGCGATGGCGGCCGGATCGGTGCTGGCCAAGCGCCTGGGCAACCGAAAACGCCGCGTTGCCACAACATAAAAGCTTGGTATGTGTCAAACGGCACGCGCTTTTCTGACAAGTGTATGCAATACTCCGTCCCTACAATTACAAATGCCTGTTGCATGGTGAAACGGGTGACCGTTTTGCATTCTGATCAGGGTAGGGAGTGGCATGTCTATATTTGCCAAATGGTTCAGTCGACCAGAAAAAAAATCGGCCTTTGCGCCCTTGGGGCCGCAGACCATGTTTGCCGAGCCGCTGGGCATGGGTCAGCACGATATGCTGTCCGCCCAGAGCCCCTTGGTGTCCGCCAGGCCCATGGCGGCCGCACCCCAGCACGACAGTGCCGCGCCGCGCCCCGGTGAGCGCTCGGCCCGCCGCGAGATGGTGTATTCGGCCGTGCGCGAATCCATGGTGCGCTCGGGCATTCTGTCGGCAGGTTATAAATTCAAGGTGCTGGCACTGGACAAGCGCGCCACGCAGTTCATTGTGATGGTGGATCTGGCCCAGGAGCACTGCGCCTCGCCCGACAAGCTCACCCAGATCGAGGCGCTGATCGCCTATTCGGCCAAGACCCGCTTCGAGATCGTCATCACCTCGGTGTACTGGCGCCTCAATGCCCAGCTGGGTGTGGTCAGCAGCAAAGCCGCCAGTGGCGTTGCCGCGCCCCAGCCGGCGGTGGTGCCCGTGCCGCTGGGCATGGACCCGGTCGATGAAGCCGAAATTGCCGCTTTCAAGAAAGCCTTGCTGCAAGCGGCGATGAACCCGGTACCAGCCTTGGATGGGGCATCGCCCGCCCGCCGCGCTGCCACCAGTGCAGCGCCTCGGCCCGCGCCCATTGTGCCGCCCGCCCGCAGCGCCGCGCACAATGCCCAGATCGCCCGTGAAGCCGCGCAACGCGGTGGTGCACCCGCACCCACGGCTGACACCAGCTTTGGCGGCCTGAGCAATACCCAGTACGGCGATCTGCACTGAGCAGCTGTTGGCCCTGGGCTTAGTGCCCCGCGAAATCCACCAAGGTAAACAGCGGCAGACCGGCGTCGGTCAGCCGCTTGGAGCCGCCCAGCTCGGGCAGGTCGACAATCGCGGCGCCTTCCATCACATGGGCGCCCAGCTTCTCCAGCAGGTTCTTGCCGGCCATCATCGTGCCGCCAGTGGCAATCAGGTCGTCAACCAGCAGCACCTTGTCGCCAGGCTTGACGGCGTCGGCATGCAGCTCCACGGTGGCGCTGCCGTATTCGAGCTCATAGGTCTCCTCTACCGTGGTGAAGGGCAGCTTGCCCTTTTTGCGGATCGGCACAAAGCCCACCTTGAGCTGGTAGGCGATGACGGCGCCGAGGATGAAGCCGCGCGCATCGAGCCCGGCCACCACATCGGGGCGCATGTCGCGCGACATGTAGCGGTGCACAAAGGCGTCGATCAGCACATGAAAGACCTGCGGGTTCTGCAGCAGCGGGGTGATGTCCCGGAACTGCACGCCCGGCGCTGGCCAGTCGGGAACGGTGCGGATGTGGTGACGCAAAAAGGCGTTGACGTCAGGAGCGTGCATGGTGGGGGTCGCAGAGGGGAAGACCCGCCATGGTAGTGCAAGTGGCCAGGCTGTGGCCGTAGGGGCTGGCCTTGTTAACAATGACCTGTAGCCGACCGGGCGCGGGCGCTCCGATAAAATCAGCCTCCATGAGCACCCTACAGCCCAAGCGCCCCGTTGAAGCGGCGCAGATTCTGCGCCTGGCGGCGTCTACCTTTGCGATTGAGGCCGAGGCCATTGCGGCACTGACGCAGCGGCTGGACGACAACTTTGTCCAGGTCGTGCAGCGCATGCTGGACATCCCCGGGCGCGTGGTGGTCACCGGCATGGGCAAGAGCGGGCATGTGGGGCGCAAGATTGCCGCCACCCTGGCATCGACCGGCACGCCGGCCTTTTTTGTGCATCCGGGCGAGGCCAGCCATGGCGATCTGGGCATGGTGACGGGCCAGGACCTGGTGCTGGCCATCTCCAACAGCGGTGAGAGTGGCGAGATTTCCGTGCTGCTGCCAGTGCTCAAGCGCCTGGGCGTGCCCGTGGTGGCGATGACGGGCAACCTGCAGTCCTCGATGGCCCGCCATGCCGACTGGGTGCTCAACACCCAGGTCGACAAGGAAGCCTGCCCGCTGAACCTGGCCCCCACGGCCAGCACCACCGCGCAAATGGCGATGGGCGATGCCCTGGCCGTGGCGCTGCTCGATGCGCGCGGCTTCAAGGCCGAGGATTTTGCCCGCTCCCACCCCGGTGGCGCGCTGGGCCGGCGCCTGCTCACACATGTGGCCGACGTGATGCGCAGCGGCGCTGAACTGCCGACGGTGTTGCCGAGCGCCAGCTTCAGCGACCTGATGCGTGAGATGAGCGCCAAGGGCATGGGGGCCGCTGCCATCGTCGATGCGAATGGCCTGCTGCAAGGCGTGTTCACCGATGGCGATCTGCGCCGCCGCATTGAGGCCGGTGCCGAACTGCGTGGCCTGACCGCTGCCGAGGTGATGCATGCCACGCCGCGCCAGATATCGCCCGACGCACTGGCTGCCGATGCCGCCGCGATGATGGAGGCCCACCGCATCACCAGCGTGCTGGTGACCGATGCCGACCAGCACCTGGTGGGCATCGTGCATGTGGGTGATCTGATGCGGGCCAAGGTGATCTGATGGCCAGCACCCTGACCTTGCCCCCCATCCGCCCCGCCCAGCAGTGGCCTGCCGAGCTGCTGCTGCGCGCCCAGGGCATCAAGATTGTGTTTTTCGATGTGGATGGCGTCCTCACCGATGGCGGCCTCTACATCAGCGAGCAGGGCGAGACGCTCAAGCGCTTCCACACGCTCGACGGCCATGGCCTCAAGATGCTGCGTGAGGCGGGCATTGTGCCGGCCGTCATCACCGGGCGCGATTCGGCACCGCTGCGCCACCGCCTGGCGGCGCTGGGCATCGCGCATGTGCGCTATGGCACCGAGGACAAGCTGCCCGCCGCCCAGGCCATGCTGCAGGCCCTGGGCCTGGACTGGCACCAGGCGGCGGCCATTGGCGATGACTGGCCGGATCTGCCAGTGCTGCGCCGCTGCCAGCTGGCCTGCGCCCCCGCCAACGCCCACCCCGAAGTGCTGGGCGTGGCACACTGGGTGACGAGCCGCCAAGGCGGTGCCGGTGCGGCGCGCGAACTGTGCGATGCCGTGCTGGCCGCCTGCGGCGCCTATGTGAACCTGCTAGATCGGTACGGACAATGAAATCTCGCGTGCGACGCTTTATGGACCTGTCGTCCATCTACCTGCCGGTGATCCTGATGGGCCTGCTGGCGCTGGGCACCTGGTGGCTGGTGCGCAATGCCCCCAAACCCCAGAGCGTGCGCGAGGCGGTGGTGCCCGGCCACGAGGTGGATTACTACATGAACGACTTTTCGGTGCGCAGCTTCGATGGCACCGGCGTGCTGACCAGCGAGATCCAGGGCAAGAAGATGCGCCACTTCATGGACACCGACACCCTGGAGATCGACGCCGCCACGATGCGCGCCATACGCCTGGATGGCTCGGTCACCGTGGCCACCGCCAACCGCGCGCTGTCCAATGCCGATGGCTCGGAAGTGCAACTGTTCGGCAATGCCAAGGTGGTGCGCACCAGCAACAAGCCCGACGCGCCGCAGATGGAGTTCCGGGGCGAGTTTCTGCATGCTTTCGTCAATGAAGAGCGGGTGAGCTCCAACAAGCCGGTCGAGATCATCCGGGGCCAGGACCGCTTCACGGCCGATTCCATGGTCTTCAACAACATCACCCAGGTGGCAGAGCTCAAGGGCCGGGTCAAGGGCGTGCTCCAGCCCGCACGCTGAGCGCCAGATGTCCAGCCCTCTGAGCAACGCACCGCTGGTGCTGATCACCGGCGCCTCCAGCGGTATCGGCCAGGCACTGGCCTGGCGCTATTACCAGGCCGGTTACCGCCTGGCCATGGTGGCGCGCCGCAGCACCGTGATGCATGCCTGGGCGCAGGCCCAAGGCATGGATGACAACCGCTACGCCATCTATGTCGCCGATGTGGCCGACCAGGACCAGATCATCGCCGCTTGCGCACAGTGCCTGCAGCAGCAGGGCCTGCCCGATGTGGTGGTGGCCAATGCCGGGGTGAGCTACGGCATCGACACGGCCGAGCGCGAGGACCTGGATGTCATGGCCCAGACCTATGCCACCAATGTGATCGGCATGGCTGCGACCTTCCATGCCTTTGTGCGGCCCATGCAGGCGCGCGGCAGCGGCAAGCTGGTCGGTATTGCCAGCGTGGCCGGCATACGCGGTCTGCCTGGCCACGGCGCCTATTGCGCCAGCAAGGCGGCGGTCATCAGCTACTGCGAGAGCCTGCGGGTGGAACTCCAGCGCAGCGGCGTGCAGGTGGTCACCATCTGCCCGGGCTTTGTGGCCACGCCGCTCACCAGCCACAACCGCTACGGCATGCCCTTCCTGATGCAGCCCGAGGCCTTTGCCGACAAGGCCTTTGGGGTGATTGCCAAGGCGCGCAGCTATGCCGTCATCCCCTGGCAGATGGGCTGGGTGGCCAGGCTGTTACGCTGCCTGCCCAATGCGCTGTATGACCGCGCGTTGGCCAACCGCCCGCGCAAGCACCGCCATCGCGAACAGGTGCATGAGCTGCCACCCGGCCAGGACTGAATTAAGTCTGGGCCAGGCATGAAAAAAGCCCCTGGCGGGGCTTTGTCGTTGCTAGAGGCACACCGCTGGTGTGCGCCTGCAGATATCAATAGTCGTCGTTGTTGTCGTAGCCTTGGTTGCCGCCACGGTTGCGCGAACCATTGCCGTAGGGGCTGCGGAAGCCGCCATCGCGGTCACCGCCACGATCACCACCACCAAAGCCACGGTCATTGCCGCCACGGCCGCCGCCGCCATCGCGACCGCCACGGTCGCCATAACCACCGCCGCCACCGCCGTAGCCGCCGCGATCTCCGCCGCCGCCACCGCCGTAACCACCACCGCCGCCGCCGTAGCCACCGCCACCACCGTAGCCTCCACCACCGCCGCCAAAGCCGCCACGGTTACCGCCGCCGCCGCCAAAGCCACCACCGCGTGGGCCGCCAAAACCACCACCGCCGCTGCGGGGAGGACGTGGCTCCATGGGGCGTGCTTCGTTCACGACCAGATTGCGACCACCCAGGGGCTGACCATTCAGACCGTTGACTGCAGCTTGGGCTTCTTCATCGCTGCCCATTTCCACAAAACCGAAACCCTTGGAGCGACCCGTGTCGCGTTCCATCATCACCTTGGCGCTGGTTACGCTGCCAAACTGACCAAAGGCCTGTTCCAGATCGTTGTCGCGAACCTGGTATGGCAAATTACCGACGTAAAGCTTGTTGCCCATTTGAGGGACTCCTGATAACTCTTAAATAATGCGATGGAGTCCCGAAAAACACCGGTCATTCATCGCAGTAGCCCAATGGAGGAAGACTCCATCCTTTATTTTCTGGCATAAAAACCGAAAATGGCACAGTTCTGCCCCTCAGTTGTGGCGCAGAAGCTGCAACCAGATGCAAAAAAGGCCTCAAAGAGGCCTTTTTTCCGGGAAAACCCGTCATCTAACCGTCAAAACCCTTTAGAGGTTTTGGCGCTGATGTGCTTAGTAGCTGCCGCCACCGTAGCCACCACGGCCACCGCCGCCGAAGCCACCGCGATCGCCGCCGCCGAAGCCGCCACGGTCACCGCCGCCAAAGCCACCGCGGTCACCGCCGCCGAAGCCGCCACGGTTGCCACCACCGAAACCACCGCTGCGTGGAGGACGGGCTTCCATGGGGCGTGCTTCGTTCACGACCAGGTTACGGCCGCCGAAACCTTGGCCGTTCACGCCTTCGATAGCTGCTTGTGCTTCAGCGTCCGAACCCATTTCCACAAAGCCGAAGCCCTTGGAACGGCCGGTGTCACGTTCCATCATGACCTTGGCGCTGGAGACGGTACCGAACTGGCTGAAAGTGCTTTCCAGATCGCTGTCACGGAAAGAGTAAGGCAGGTTGCCCACGTAAAGTTTGTTGCCCATTTGAGGACTCCGAAAAAAGTAAAAAAAGCGATGGAGCCTGATGCAATCAACAAACCTGTGACAACTTCCAAGACGGATCACCGCGCGCTGTAGTGTACCCGGGGGCACATTGAGCTTCACCATTATGGGTGAATCGCCTTACGCTGTGTTGACAGTTCCCGCAAGCGGGGCTTGGTATTTTCCCTGGCGGGCGTGGGTGTTGCGGCGCAGCATCGCTTTTGGGCGTATGATGCGCCAGTCTTTGGGGAGTAGCCTGCCGGGCGTGCAATGCGCCGCGGAGTGTGCGTCAACAAACTTGGGCCTTTGCGGCCTATGGCGTACACGGCACCTTGTGATGAGGATGCTGGGCGAGACCATTGACCACGTTGCGATCCAATGCCGGAGTCGCGATGCGGTCAATGCTGTCTTGCTATATCCGGCTGCAATAACGATCCCCACTCCATGGAAGCCTTTCTCCTTTCAACCGCTGTCGTTGCCCTTGCCGAAATGGGCGACAAGACCCAGCTGCTCTCGCTCGTCCTCGCTGCCAAATACCGCAAACCCTGGCCCATTGTGCTGGGCATCTTTGTCTCGACCCTCGTCAACCATGCGCTCGCCGGCGCCGTCGGGGCCTGGATCACCACGATGCTGGGCCCTGATGTGCTGCGCTGGATTCTGGGCGTGTCCTTCATCCTGATGGCCGGCTGGATGCTGATCCCCGACAAGATCGACGAAGACGAAGCGGGCAAGAGCAGCGGCCGCTGGGGCGTGTTCGGCACCACGGTGCTGCTGTTCTTCCTGGCCGAGATGGGCGACAAGACCCAACTGGCCACCGTGGGCTTGGCGGCCAAGTACCCCGCTTCCTATTACTGGGTGGTCGCAGGCACCACGATCGGCATGATGCTGGCCAATGCGCCCGTGGTCTGGTTTGGCGACAAGATCACCAAGAAGCTGCCGATCCGCTGGATCCACCGCGTCTGCGCAGTGATCTTTCTGGTGCTGGGGGTGGCTGCGCTGTTCACGACGATGGATTGATCACGGGGCCCTCTGGCGGCCGACCCATGCCCGATTGCTTTAGCAGCTATTCGGGCACCGCCATTGGCACGGGGTGCTGCGCTGACCACAATGTCTTCTATAAGAGAGACGAGGAGGCAAGCCGTATGCGCCGTAATGACACCCGGACCGTTCGCCAACGCGCGGCTCCGGCCACCTTCCAAACCTGGGGCCACAGAATGGCCAACCCCCGTGACTGCGAGGCTGCAGGCAAAGGCCGCAGCCGGCACTGTTAGGCCATGCGCATGCGTACCCATGTTGCCATCATCGGCGCAGGCCCGGCAGGCCTGCTGCTGGGCCAGTTGCTCTACCAGGCTGGCATCGACAACACCCTTATCGAACACCGCAGTGCAGACTATGTGCTCGGCCGCATCCGTGCCGGCGTGCTGGAGCAGACCACGGTGGAGCTATTGGAGCGGGCTGGCGCTGCGGGCCGGCTGCACAAGCAGGGCCTGCTGCACCAAGGCTTCGAGTTGCTGTTTGCAGGCCAGCGCCACCGTATCGATCTGCATGGTCTGACGGGCGGCAAAGGGGTCGTTGTCTATGGCCAGAGCGAGCTGACGCGCGACTTGATGGCGGCGCGTGCTGCCGCTGGCCTGCCTACCATTTACGAGGCTGCCCAGGTGCAGCCGCTGGATTTTGACAGCAGCAGACCGCGCGTGCGCTACCAGCAAGATGGCCAGATGCGAGAGATCGCTTGCGACTTCATCGCTGGCTGCGACGGCTTTCATGGTGTGTGCCGCGCCAGCGTGCCGGCGGCCAGCATGCGTTGTTTTGAGAAGGTCTACCCCTTTGGCTGGCTGGGCTTGCTGGCGGATACACCGCCCGTTGGTGAAGAGTTGGTTTACGCCCATACCGAGCGGGGCTTTGCGCTGTGCAGCCAGCGCAGCACCACGCGCAGCCGCTACTACCTGCAGGTACCCCTCAGTGACAAGGCCGAGGCCTGGAGCGATGCCGCCTTTTGGCAGGAGTTGCGCCTGCGCCTGGATCCCGAGACGCGAGAGCGCCTGGTCACCGGCCCTGCGCTGGAGAAAAGCATTGCCCCGCTGCGCAGCTTTGTCACCGAGCCTATGCGCTTTGGGCGGCTGTTCCTTGCCGGGGATGCCGCCCACATCGTGCCGCCAACCGGTGCCAAGGGGCTGAACCTGGCCGCCAGCGACGTAGGCTTTCTGGCCCAGGCGCTGGCACAGCACTATGCAGAAGGTTCCCAGCAGGGGCTGGATGGCTACTCGGCACGCAGCCTGGCGCGCACCTGGAAGGCACAGCGCTTTTCGTGGTGGCTGACCTCGCTGCTGCACAGCGCGCCCGATGCCAGCCTGTTCGACGCTCGCATGCAGCGGGCCGAGCTGGAGGCTATCGTCCACTCCCGCGCAGCGGCCAGGGTTCTGGCAGAGAACTACGTGGGCCTGCCGCTGCAGTAGGGCAGCGGGTGCAGGCCCGGCAGTGCTATGGCGCCGCAGTGCTGCAGCACGGCCTGAGGTTCAGTCCAAGGTCATCAGGCTGGCATTGCCGCCGGCTGCTGCCGTATTGATGCTGATGGCATGCTCGGCCAGCAGGCGGAACAGCGGCACGCTGCCATCGGCCGCCTGGGCGGTGATCGGCACGATAGCGCCGGGGCGGCCCGCCAGGCTGCTGCCGCTGGGCAGCCAGCCGCTGGCAGCATCGGCGATCAGCGCATCAAAGGCTTCGGACTGCAGGAAGGCCTGCTCGCTGTGCGCCGACAGTTGCACCGAGGCGCGCACCGATGCGGGCAGCTGGGCCAGCAGGCTGGCATGGTTGCTGTTGGCGGGCCACACGGCGGTGGAGCCAGCCGCCAGTACGGCGGCGAGCTGGGCCAACAGCAGGCTTGTGGTGCTGGCCACGCAGCCCACGCGCTCGCGGCCGCTCAGCACATACAGATTGCGCTCACCGGTGGGGCCGGGCAGCTCGGCCGCAAAGCCATTGCCGGTATGGGCGGCATAGCGCTGGCACAGCGCCGCCAGCTCGCCCTGGCCTTGCTGGCTGGCCCAGCTTTGCAGCGCATCCAGCGCAGCGGCCGGGGCGGCATCGGCCTGCTCCATGCCATGGGCATTGCCGCGCTGGCCCGTCGCGGGCGCTGGCGCCTCATTGCCCGCCATGCGAGGCAGGTGGGCCAGTGCATCAACCGTGGCCGTGGCCGGCATGCGGCTGAGCAGGCGCAGCATGTACAGCGGGCCGCCCGCCTTGGGGCCCGTGCCCGACAGGCCTTCGCCGCCAAAGGGCTGCACACCGACGACGGCGCCAACGATGTTGCGGTTCACATAGATATTGCCGGCATGCGCGGCATTGACCACCTGGCTGATGGTCTCGTCGATGCGGGTGTGCAGGCCCAGGGTGAGGGCGTAGCCGGTGGCATTGATGTCGGCCAGCAGCTGGGGCAGGTTCTCGCGGCGGTAGCGCAGCACATGCAGCACCGGGCCGAAGACCTCGCGCTTCAACTCGGACAGCTGGCGGATGGCGATCACCGTGGGCGGCACAAAGGTGCCTTGCGCGCTGGCGCCGCCGTTTTGCCAGACCTGGTGGCCGGCAGCCTGCATGCGGGCAATGTGCTGGTCGATGACGCCCTTGGCCTCGGCATCGATGACGGGGCCCACATCGGTCTTGAGCTGGCAGGGGTTGCCGACCTGGAGCTCCTGCATCGCGCCGCGCAGCATGTGCAGCAGGCGGTCGGCGGCTTCTTCCTGCACGCAGAGCACGCGCAGTGCCGAGCAGCGCTGGCCGGCCGAGTCAAAGGCCGAGGACAGCACATCGACCACCACCTGTTCGGCGAGCGCAGACGAGTCCACGATCATCGCGTTCTGGCCGCCGGTCTCGGCCACCAGGGTGACGGGCTGGCCTTGGGCATCGAGGCGCTGGGCCAGGGTCTTTTGCAGAATGCGGGCCACTTCGGTCGAGCCGGTGAACATGACGGCCTGCACGCGGCTGTCGCCCACCAGGCGGGCACCCACGGTCTCGCCGGTGCCGGGCAGCAGCTGCAGCACATCGCGCGGCACGCCGGCCTGCCACAGCGCCTGAACGGCGGCTGCGGCGATCAGCGGGGTTTGCTCAGCCGGTTTGGCCAGCACGGTGTTGCCAGCGGCCAGCGCGGCGGCAATCTGGCCGCTGAAGATGGCCAGCGGGAAGTTCCAGGGGCTGATGCAGACCACCGGGCCCAGGGCCTGGTAATCCGCCTGGCCCCAGCTGCGCACCTGGGCGGCGTAGAAGCGCAGAAAGTCCACCGCCTCGCGCACTTCGGCAATCGCGTTGGAGCAGGTCTTGCCCGCCTCGCGCACCAGCACGCCCATCAGGGTCGGCATATGGGCTTCAAGCAGGTCACCTGCCTTGGCCAGGCAGTCGGCGCGCTGGGCAGCCGGGGTGGCCTGCCAGCGGGCGGCGGCGGCCTGGGCAGCAGCCAGCGCAAACTCCACCTGATCGGTCGATGCCTGTGTGACGGTGCCGACCTGGTCGCTGTGGTCGGCCGGGTTCAGTACGGGCTCGCTCGGCTGGGTGGATGCGGGGGCGCCATCGGCCAGCAGGGGCTGGGCATGCCAGGCCATCTCTGCGCTGGCCTGCAGGTCTTGCTGCAGCGCGCGCAGGCGGTTGTCGTTGGACAGGTCCAGACCGGCCGAGTTGCTGCGGCTTGCGCCATACAGCGCGCGTGGCTGGGCGATGTGCGGGTTGGGCAGGCCCAGCTGGCCTTCGCTCTGCGCCCATTGCTGGGCGGTGGTCACGGGGTTCTCTACCAGCTTGGCCAGGGGGATGTCCTGGTCGGCGATGCGGTTCACAAAGCTGGTGTTGGCGCCGTTTTCTAGCAGGCGGCGCACCAGGTAGGCCAGCAGGGTTTCATGCGTGCCCACGGGGGCATAGATGCGGCAGGGGCGGCCCAGGTTCTCGCTGGCATTGCGGCCCACGACTTGCTCGTACAGCGGCTCGCCCATGCCGTGCAGGCACTGGAACTCGTACTGGCCGGGCTGGTAGCGGGCCGGGTCGGCCAGGTGGTAGATGGTGGCCAGCGTGTGGGCGTTGTGCGTGGCGAACTGGGGGTAGACCGCATCGGGCGCGGCCAGCAGCTGGCGCGCGCAGGCCAGGTAGGACACATCGGTATAGGCCTTGCGGGTGTAGACCGGGTAGCCTTCCAGGCCGTCGATCTGGGCGCGCTTGATCTCGCTGTCCCAGTAGGCGCCCTTGACCAGGCGCACCATCAGGCGGTGCTGGCTGCGGCGTGCCAGGTCGATGATGAAGTCCAGCACATAGGGGCAGCGCTTTTGGTAGGCCTGCACGACAAAGCCGATGCCGGCAAAGCCGGCCAGCTCGGGCGCGAAGCAGAGCTTTTCCAGCAGGTCCAGCGACAGCTCCAGGCGGTCGGCCTCTTCGGCGTCGATATTGAGGCCGATGTTGTAGCTTTTGGCGAGCACGGCCAGCTGCAGCACCACCGGGTAGAGCTCGGCCATCACGCGGTCGTACTGGGCGCGGCTGTAGCGCGGGTGCAGGGCCGACAGCTTGATCGAGATGCCCGGGCCTTCGTAGACGCCCCGGCCATTGCTGGCCTTGCCAATCGCATGGATCGCGTTTTCGTAATCACGCAGGTAGCGCTTGGCGTCATCGCTGGTCATCGCCGCTTCGCCCAGCATGTCGTAGGAGTAGCGGAAGCCCTTGGCCTCCAGGCGCTCGGCGTTCTTCAGCGCTTCGCCAATCGTCTCGCCGGTGACGAACTGCTCGCCCATCATGCGCATGGCCATGTCCACGCCCTTGCGGATCAGCGGCTCGCCGCCCCGGCCGATCAGGCGGGTGAGCGACTGGCCCAATGAGCCCTCGCTGTGCGTGGCCACCAGCTTGCCGGTCAGCACCAGGCCCCAGGCAGCGGCATTGACGAACATCGACGGGCTCTTGCCCACGTGGGCCTTCCACTGGCCGTGGGCGATCTTGTCGCGGATCAGCACATCGCGCGTGGCCGTATCGGGGATGCGCAGCAGCGCCTCGGCCAGGCACATCAGCGCAATGCCTTCTTGCGACGACAGTGCAAACTCCTGCAGCAGGCCTTGCACCAGGCCGGAGCGGCCGCTGTCGGCCTTGCGTTCGCGCAGGGTGCGGGCCAGCTGCAGCGCCAGCGCATCGCCCGCCTTGGCGATGGCGGCAGGCGGCGTGGCCTGGGGCAGCAGTGCCTCCAGCGCTTCGGTCTCGGGCTTGCGGTAGGCGGCAGTGATGGCCGCGCGCAGCGCCGAGGCGGGCTGCAAGGCCGATACCAGCTCATTAAAAACAGGAGCGCTTGCGCCAGATGGGCTGCTGCTTGCAGCCGTAAATGGCGAGGTGGTGGAAGGCTGGTTGTCAACAACGGCGTTGGCAGTCATGGCGGGCTCGTGTTCAGAGTAGATAGTGAATGCCGCCAGTGTGATCGTTTGTGGTTTGAATTTCTCTCCATAATGTGGCCCATTCTTAGTGAAAAATTCTGCCCATGACCGCCATCATCGACCCGCCGGACGACCTCGACCGCATCGATCTGCGCATTCTGGCCGTGCTGCAGCGGGACGGCCGCATCTCCAACCTGAAGCTGGCCGAGGCGGTGTCGCTGTCGGCCACGGCCGTGCTGGCCCGCGTGCAGCGCCTCACCAAGGAGGGCTACATCACCGGTTACGAGGCGCGGCTGAACCCGCAGAAGCTGGGCGCGGCGATGCTGGTCTTCATCGAGGTGCTGCTGGACCGCACCACGCCCAATGTGTTTGACGAGTTCAAGGCCGCGGTGCAGGTGCGGCCCGAGATCATGGAGTGCCATATGGTGGCCGGTGGCTTTGACTACCTGGTCAAGATCCGCGTGGCCGACATGAACCACTACCGCCACTTTGCCGGTGAGGTCTTGTGGCAGCTGCCCGGCGTGCGCGAGACCCGCACCTACGCGGTGATGGAAGAGGTCAAAAGCTCCAACCGGCTCTACCTGGGCGGCAGCTGATGCAGCACATCTGCGGCCGATTTGCAGTACACTCAAATCTCACGGCGCCGATTTGCTTCAGCTTGCGGGCGCTTTATAAATCCAGCTAAAGACTCGGTAGGCGACTGCATTCCATCGACCCGGCCTCGTTTTTAGCGTTGCCGGGTTTTTTATGTCATTCGTTGCGACACCCCAATCAATGCATTTCCCGGAGGCGCTCCCTCTCCAAAGTGGCGCTTCCATCCGCGACTACCATCTGGCCTACGAGACCTACGGCCAGCTCAATGCCGACCGCTCCAACGCCATCCTGGTCTGCCATGCGCTCAATGCCTCGCACCATGTAGCCGGCCACTACGAGGGCCAGGCCAAGAGCGAGGGCTGGTGGGACAACATGATCGGCCCGGGCAAGCCAGTCGATACCAACCATTTCTTTGTCATCGGGGTCAACAACCTGGGCTCCTGCTTTGGCTCGACCGGGCCCATGCACCTGAATCCGGATACGGGCGCGGTCTACGGCGCCGATTTCCCGGTCGTGACGGTGGAAGACTGGGTCAACGCCCAGGCGCTGCTGCTGGACCGGCTGGGCATCACGCAACTGGCGGCCGTGCTGGGCGGCAGCCTGGGTGGCATGCAGGCGCTATCTTGGACCTTGCAGTACCCCGACCGCATGCGCCATGCGGTGGTGGTGGCCAGCGCGCCCTGTCTGTCGGCTGAGAACATTGCGTTCAACGAGGTGGCGCGCCGCGCCATCGTGACCGACCCGGACTTCCATGGCGGCCACTTCTACAGAGAAGGCGTGGTTCCCAAGCGCGGCCTGCGCATTGCGCGCATGATCGGCCACATCACCTACCTGAGCGATGACGTGATGAACCAGAAGTTCGGCCGCCAGCTGCGCGAAGGCCTGGACCTGAAATACAGCACCCAGGATGTGGAGTTCCAGATCGAGAGCTATCTGCGCTACCAGGGCGACAAGTTCAGCGACTACTTCGATGCCAATACCTATTTGCTGATCACCCGCGCGCTCGATTACTTCGACCCGGCCAAGCCGTTTGGCGGCGACCTGACCCAGGCGCTGGCCGGCGCCAAGGCGCGCTTCATGCTGGTGAGCTTCAGCACCGACTGGCGCTTTTCGCCAGCGCGCAGCCGCGAGATCGTCAAGGCCTTGCTCGACAACCGCCGCACCGTCAGCTACGCCGAGATCGATGCGCCCCATGGTCACGATGCCTTCTTGCTCGACGATGCCCGCTACATGGGCGTGATGCGCTCCTATTTTGAAAACATGGCCCGCGAACTGAGCGCCGGCCAGCCCCGCACCCAGGAGGCAGCATGACCGAGTCTTCTTCCACCTTCCAGGCCATTGCCAACCTGGTACCCAGGGGCGCCCGCGTGCTGGACCTGGGCTGCGGCGACGGCAGCCTGCTGGCCTACCTGCAGCGCGAGCGCGAATGCAGCGGCTATGGCATCGAGTTTGACGACGCCAATGTGCTGGCCTGCGTGCGCCGGGGCGTGAACGTGCTGCAGCTGAACCTGGAAGACGGCCTGGCCATCTTCGAGGACAACAGCTTTGATGTAGTGCTGCAGATCGACACCTTGCAGCATTTGCGCAATGCCGAGGTGATGCTGCGCGAGACCGCGCGCATCGGCAAACAGGGCGTGGTGGCCTTCCCCAACTTTGCCCACTGGCCCAACCGCCTGTCGATCCTGCAAGGCCGCATGCCGGTGACCAAGCGCCTGCCCTACCAGTGGTACGACACGCCCAACATCCGCGTCGGCACCTTCAAGGATTTCGAGGTGCTGGCGCTCAAGAACAAGCTGCACATTCTGGACAGCTTTGGCCTGCAGAACGGCGAGGTGCGGCGCTGGCTGCCCAATGCCCGCGCCGGTACGGCGGTGTTCCACTTCGAGCACCTCTGATCCCCGCAGCCGCCTTGCCCGGCGGCCCCTGCGCTGTACAACGGCAGCAGGGCTTTGCCGCAGGCGATAGCCGAGGGGCGCCTGCGCTGGTACGCTTATGCCTGCGGCTGCCCCTTTTGTGGCAGCACCACCAGGAGATTCGCCCATGAACGCCCGCCTCGACGCCGCCCAGCTGCAAGCCGATGCTGCCCTCAGCCATATCAGCCAGCAGTGGGACCGCGATATTCTTCGCCAGCTGACCGACTACATCGCCATCCCCGCCAAGTCGCCGGGCTTTGACGGCAACTGGGAGCAGCATGGTTTCATCGACACGGTGGTGCGCAATGCCGCTAGCTGGATCGAGGCGCAGAAGGTCGAAGGGCTGACCCTGGAAGTGGTGCGTGTGCCGGGCCGCACGCCGGTGCTGGTCTTTGAAGTGCCTGCCACCCAGGCGCAGAGCACGCAGACCGTGCTGATGTACGGCCACCTGGACAAGCAACCCGAGTTCTCCGGCTGGCGCAATGACCTGGGCCCCTGGACCCCCAAATACGAAGACGGCAAGCTCTATGGCCGGGGCGGCGCCGATGACGGCTATGCCACCTACGCCAGCGTGGCCGCCATCCAGGAACTCAAGCGCCAGAATGTGCCGCACCCGCGCATCGTCGGCCTGATCGAGACCTGCGAAGAAAGCGGCTCGGGCGATTTGCCGGTCTATATCGACATGCTCAAGCCCCGCCTGGGCGATGTGGGCCTGGTCATCTGCCTGGACAGCGGTGCCGGCAACTACGACCAGCTGTGGCTGACCACCAGCCTGCGCGGCATGGTCGCAGGGACCTTGAAGGTCGAGATCCTCACCGAGGGCGTGCACTCGGGCGATGCCTCGGGCGTCGTGCCTTCGTCCTTCCGCATCATGCGCCAGGTGCTGGACCGCCTGGAAGACAGCAAGACCGGCCGCCTGTTGCCCGAGAGCTTTCACTGCGCGGTGCCGGCGGAGCGCCTGGCCCAGGCGCAGGCCACGGCCGGCATTCTGGGCGACGAGCTGTACAAGCGCTTCCCCTGGGCGCATTTTGATTGCAATGGCTCCAGCCTTTTTGCGCTGCCCACCACCACCGATCCCACGCAGGCGCTGCTCAAGCGCACCTGGGAGCCGACCCTGTCCGTCACCGGTGCCGAAGGCCTGCCCGCGCTGCAGGATGCCGGCAATGTGCTGCGCCCCTACACCGCCTTCAAGCTGAGCCTGCGCCTGCCCCCGCTGGTCGATGCCACGCAGTGCATGCAAGAGCTCAAGACCTTGCTGGAAGACAACGCGCCCTACCAGGCCAAGGTCACCTGGGAAGGCGCCAGCGGCGCCAACGGCTGGAATGCCCCCAACACCAGCGACTGGTTCCTGAACGCGCTCAACCAATCGAGCCGCGCGCACTTTGGTGCGGACTGCGGCTTTATCGGCCAGGGTGGCTCGATCCCGCTGATGGGCATGCTCAGCGCCGGTTTCCCCAAGGCGCAGATGATGGTCTGCGGCGTGCTGGGCCCCAAGAGCAATGCGCACGGACCCAATGAGTTCCTGCATGTGCCTTATGCCAAGAAGCTGACCGCCGCTGTGGCGCAGGTGATTGCCAGCATGCCGACCACGGCAGCCAGCGTATAAGTACAGCCAGCCCACCGGGCAGCCGCCGCGTGCAATGCGCATGAGGCGGCTGCCTTTTCTTTTTGACGACAACCACAACGACAGCGCGCGCCCCCATGACCGAGCCCAGCACCCCCACGATCTTGTTTGACGGCACCGAACCCCTGGGTGCCAGCGCCGACCTGCAGGACAACGGCAAGCCCTTTTTCTTTCAACTGCCCAATGGCCAGAAGGCCTTTGTGATCCGCTGGCAGGGCCAGCTGCACGGCTGGATCAACGAATGCCAGCACGCCAGCGTGCCCATGGATTTTGATGGCGACATTCTGGAAGGTGGCCGGCAGTTCATCCTCTGCCCCTACCACGGTGCCATCTACCAGCCCGATACCGGCAAATGCGTGGGCGGCCCCTGCCGGGGCTCCAGCCTGGATGCGGTGGCAGTCGAAGAGCGCGATGGCGCGGTGTGGCTGAAGCAGGGCTGAGCGCCTGCCGGTTCAGCATGCCCAAGCGCCGGCCCAAGAATTCGCTTTGGCGCGATACTGGCGGGCTTGAAAAATAAGCGGCCACTTCTGCCAGGCCGCTTGCGCAGTGCCCCGCCATGAAATCCCCGATCCGAATTGTTGATGTTGACCGCCTGGAGACCTGGACCAAGTACAAGGCCGGGCTCTGCGACAGCTGCGCGGCCAATTGCTGCACGATGCCGCTGGAGGTGCAACTGCCTGACCTGGTGCGGCTGGGCCTGGTCGATGCCTTCGAGGTCGACAATATTGCGCACAAGCTGATCGCCAAGCGCCTGCTCAAGGCCCGGCTGATCGACCATTACAACCCCAAGCACAATATCTTCACGATGGCGCGCCGCGCCAGCGGTGATTGCCAGTTTCTCGATCCGGTCGCGCGGCGCTGCACCGTGTATGACAAACGGCCCGAAACCTGCCGTCTGCATCCCAAAAAAGGGCCCAAACCGGGGTTTTGTGCCTATGGGCACAAAGATTTGCAATAAATCCCGCTTCCTAGATTATCTAGCGGTGTTCTCAACGAACTGTTGGCTCAGCGCTCAGCCAGGCTTATACGGGGTGTAAATACTCCTCTAGAATGGCTCGCGCACCTGCCGCAGGTGTTGCCCGGGCCCTGCAAACGCATGGCAAAGGCATTTCTCAGCCAACTAGCCGATGCAAAAATCAAAAATTTACTGGTCTTTGGGCGTGCTGGCGCTCCTGGCCGCCGTCCTCACGATTTATGGCTTGGGCCTGCACAACGGCCTGGTATTCGACGATGGCCGCCTGTCGGACGGCACCATCTTTGGCCACTATGGCAGCCTGATCGAGCCCAAGGTGCGCATGCTGTCCTATGGCAGCTTTGTCTGGATTCAGTCGCTGTTCGGTGAAAGTACCGCCGTGCAGCGGGGCTTCAATATCGCGCTGCACCTGGCCACCTGCTATGCCATTTGGCTCCTGGTGACGGCGCTGTTCAAGCACACCGAGTTTTCTGACGAAGCGCGGGCAGAGCCGGGTTTTGATACCCATATCCGCATGGCCATTTTTGCAGCCGTCGCGCTGTTTGCGGTGCATCCGGTCGGGGTGTACGCGGTGGGTTATCTGATCCAGCGCAGCATGGTGATGATGACCTTGTTTTCCGCGCTGGCCTGCTGGGCATATATCCGCGCTTTGTCGGGTGCGGGGCTGCAGTGGGCGGCGCTGTCCGTGGTCTTCCTGCTGTGCGCATTGATGAGCAAAGAGCATGCAGTGGTACTGCCGGCGCTGGCCTTGCCTCTGTATGTGTTTGTCAAACGGCCTTCCTGGAAAAAACTGCTGGCAATTGCTGCAGCGATTGTGCTGCTCATCGGCGTGTTCACCGCGCTGCTGTGGACGCAGCTGGGCGCCTTTGTCGGCGCTGTTGCCACTGATGACACCTCCTGGGCCTATGTGCGCCAGCTCGAGCAGCTCTACCCTGGCATCACTGCTTCGATCTATCCGCTGAGCCTGCTCAACCAGGGCAAGCTGTTCTTCGAATACGGCCTGCTGTGGTTCCTGCCCAATGTGCAATGGATGGCGCTGGATCTGCGCCCGGTCTTCCCGCTGGGCTTTGGCAGCCTGCCCCATCTGCTGGGTGGCTTGGGCTACGTGGCGCTGGTGATTGGCAGCGCGGTGCTGCTGCTGCGCAAGCGCGATGGCTGGGGCCTGGTCGGCCTGGTGCTGCTGTGCACGGCGCTGCTGTTCAGCACCGAGTTTGTCACCAGCTGGCTGCAAGACCCCTTTGTGCTCTACCGCAGCTATATCTGGGCCATGCTGCTGCCCGCCTTGCTGGCGCTGGTGCTGCTGCTCTTCCCCCGCAAGCTGATGGTGGCCATCGCCTGCGCGGCCGGCCTGGTGCTGACGGCGCTGGCGGCTGAGCGCAGCCTGAGCCTCAAGACCGAATACAGTGCCTGGAGCGATGCCGCCCAGAAGGTGGACGAGCAAGCTCCGTTCAATGCCTTTGGCCGCTGGCGCCCGTTCATCAACCGTGGTGCATCGCTGCTGGAAAACCTGAGCTACGAACAAGCACTGCAAGACTTCGAAAAAGCCGTTGCGCTGCAGGAGCCGCTGGGCTCGGCCCAGTTCAACCGGGGCATGGCGCTGGAGCTGCTCAAGCGCTACCCAGAGGCCATCACTGCATTCGACAGCGCCCAGAAGCAGGGCTTTGACAATGCAGCGCTGGCCTACCACCAAGCGACAGCCTACAAGATGACGCAGCAGATGGAGCCCGCGTTCCAGGCTTACGCCAAGGCGCTGAGCATGCAGCCCGAAGCGGTGTTGCTGCCCAAGATCCTGCTGGAGCAGGCCGAGGTGGCCATCCCCTCGGGCCACTACGACGTGGCCATTGCCAACTACCAGCGCCTGCTGCAGATGTCGCCGGGCAACACCCGCCTGGAAGTGGGTCTGGGCATTGCACTCATCGGCAAGCGCGACTTTGCGCAGGCCTTGCAGATCTTTGATGCATCGCTGGCACGCCAGCCCAACCCACCGGCTTACTACGGCAAGGCCCTGGTCTACCGCGAGCAGGGCGACCGGGCGCAGGCCATTGCCAATCTGCAGCGCGCCAGCGCCATGGACCCGGCCAACCCGGTCTACCAGCGTCTGCTGCAGCAATTGCAGCGCGGCCAATAACATGTTGCGCAATTGGTGGGGCCAGCCCAGCGCCGAGCCCTTGGATGGACCGTCCAGCCAGAGACCGCAGCGGGTGCTGCACGTGGGCAAGTTCTACCCGCCTTACCGGGGCGGCATGGAATCGTTTCTGGCCGATCTGATCGAGCAGCAGCGCGCCAACGGCATCGATGCCCGCGCGGTGGTGCATGGCGATCCACTGCCCGATGACCCGCCCTGGCTCATCCGCGTGCCGGTGCAGATCACCTTGGTGTTCGCGCCGATTGCGCTGGGTTTTCCGCTGGCGCTGCACCGGGCCATACGCGCCTTCAAGCCCGATGTTCTGCATCTGCACATGCCCAACAATGCGGCATTCTGGGCGCTCATCATGCCCGCCGCCCGCCGCATTGCCTGGGTCACGCACTGGCACTCGGATGTGCTGATCTCCCAATGGGACCGCGTGCTGCAGCTGTGCTACCAGATCTACCGGCCGTTCGAGACCAAGCTGCTGCGGCAAAGTGCGGCCATCCTGGCCACCTCTCCCCCCTACATGGCGGCCAGCGTGCCGCTGCAGCGCTGGTTGTTCAAGACCTTGGCGATCCCGCTGGGTTTGAAGCCTTTGGACCAAGAGGTGCTGGAGCAGGCCCAGGCCGAGTCGCCGCAACTGCAGCTCTGGGGCAATGCCCGGCTGCGCGTGTTATCGGTGGGCCGTTTGACCTACTACAAGGGCTTTGACACCTTGATCTCGGCGGTGGCCGGCTTTGCCGATGTGCAGCTGATCATTGCCGGTGAAGGCGAGCAGCGCAAGGAGCTCGAAGCGCTGATTGCGCGCGAGCGCGACCAGCAGGGCTGCGCCAACGTCCTGCTGCTCGGCCAGGTGAGCGAGGCGCAAAAGCATGCGCTGTTCAACAGCTGCGATATCTTCGCGCTCGCGTCGCGCGAGCGCACCGAGGCCTTTGGCCTGGTGCTGATCGAAGCCATGCAGCATGGCAAGCCCTGCATTGCCTCTGATCTGGATGGCTCGGGCATGTCCTGGGTGGTGGGGCAGTCGGGCAGCGGGCAGTGCTATGCCCCCGACCAGGTGCAGGCCTGGAAGGAGGCGATACGCCAGGCGCTCGCCGCCAAGGCACAGCTGGCCGAGCGGGGCATCGCTGCCCAGCAGGCGGCCGATGCCTATTTCACCATCGGCCAGTGCGAGCGTCGCATTGCCGAGGTCTATGACAGCATCCTGCCCGCCCCCGAGCGGCTACCTGCCCAGCCACAGGCTGCCGCACAGGGCAGGCCCCTGCAGATCGCCGTAGTGCAGCAGGCAGCGCAATGGCCGTTGCTGCGGCAGTGGCAGGCCAGCCACCCCGAGAGCCTGCTGCTCTGCGTTGATGCCAGCGGCCCACGCAGCCCTGATCCGCAGGTGCTGGCGGGTCTGGCACATGTATCGCTGGCGGAGCTGGGCTGGTCCGATGTGGTCGCACTGGTCCAGCGGCTGGCCGGCGAGCAGGCGCTCAGTGCGCTGTCCATCCGGGCGGCTGCCGATCTGCTGGGCGAGACGGGCAGTGAGCCGCCCCAGGCAGCACCAGCGGGCATCTGGCAGCGCTGGCTGGCGCGGCGCGGTATCCGCCACCTGCAGTTGGGGCGCACGGCCTTGCAGTTGCGCGGTGAGGAAGTGGCTGCCTGGGCCAGCGCACGCCATGCCTTGGTAGGCCGGCATTTGTTTGTGCGATAGCTTGGCGCTGTGGCTGCTGGCTCAGCAGCCCAGCAGCATCGGAGGGCGCACTACGGCCAGCACGCTGGCGGCCATGCCCGCACCCAGCAGCAGGCCCCGCCGCCAGCGCGGCCAGTGGCGGGTGAATTCCTCCATGCCCAGCGCCGCCGGCACAGCGGCAAAGAAGATGCCGTAGTTCAGCACGCGCAGCATCCAGTTGGTATCGAGCAGCCACCACGAGGCGGCAACGGCCAGCAGGCCCAGCAGCGCAATGCCGACCAGCACACAGACCAGAAAGCGGGCCATGCCTGGATCGATGCGGTGGTGGTGAAAGCCGCCCAGCCAGCGTCCTGCGCCAACCACCAGAAAGCCGGCGAACAGCAGATTGCCGGCCTGGAACAGAACAAAGCGTAGCCAGGAGCCTTCATAAGGGGCCCAGGCCGCTGGCGGCAGCAGATAGGCCTGCATGCTTACCATCACAAGGGCTGCCAGGCACAAGGCCCACCCGGCCGCGCGCTGGTGGCGCAGCAGCCGGGCTGCAGCTGCAGCGGGCCACTGGGGGCGCCACTGCCAACAGTGGTGAATAGCCCACAACAGCAAGGCCGCCAGAGACAGTATTCCCACAGAGGTGGGCAGGCCAAAAGGCCAATGGCGAAAGTGCGCCTGGCGCAAATCGCGCAGCATGTCTGTATAGGGCCCGCCGGGCCAGGCATAGACAACAAAACTGGCAACGCCCAGCAAGGCCACCATGAGATGCCGGCGGCTCCACTGGCGATGCACCGTGCCGTGTGCTACCACCAGCACCAGACAGAGAAACACCAGCACTGCATGGCTCAGGATATGGGTGAAGGCGACGCCCGGCAGTGCCAGGAAGAAGGCCAGGCCACCCCGGTGCTGCAGCCAGCGCCAGGCCGAGATGGTGCCCAGAAACACCGCCAGCTGCCCCCATTGCTGCGGGCGTGCCTCCATCAGGGGCGCCCAGAAATAGCTCGACAGCGCCAACGTGGCAAACACCGGCACCAGGCTCTTGAGTCCCAGGCGGTAGTAGCCCCAGCTCAGGCCGCCGACAACGATAAATACGCCGCAGACCCCCATCCAGGGCATCACTTGCGCATGGCTGGAGTTGGTTACCCAAGCCGCTTGGCGCAGCGTATTCACAAACGCGGGCCCGGAGACCGGCCAGGCAACGCCCTGGTCGAGCTGCTGGGCGATGCCAATCCAGTTGCGCTCGTCGTTGACGCACATGGGATAGTTCAGCAGCATGCGCATGGCGCAGGCGAGCAGCGCAAACAGCGCCGCCCAGGCCAGCAGCGACCAGACCCGGGTGCGCAGCGCCAGATAGGGCAGTGGGGGGGCGCCGGCAGGCGGTGTGAGGGGCGGGCTGATCCAGGGCATCAGCGCTGCAGTGTAGAGCGCGTCAGGCAATATGGGAGAAATCTGGGCGTTTTTGTTGCATTAATTGGTACAGCGCGTGGGCCACCAGCGACAGGCTGGGCTCGCGCCTGCGCACCATGTAGATCTGGCGCTCCATGCCGGGCAGATCCAACGGGCGGGTGACCAGGCCGGGCTGCGCAAAATGAAACAAGCTCAGGGCCGGTACCACACTGATGCCCAGCCCGGCCTTGACCAGGCCCATCACGGTGGCCAGCTGCTCCACCTCCACCAGGGTCTGCATGGTCTGGGGAAAGAAGGCGGCATCGAGGTACTGGCGCACGCTGCTGTGCCGGGCCAGGTGCACAAAGGGCCAGGCGGCCAGGTCGGCCAGCTGCACCTCGTCCAGCGCAGCCAACGGGTGGTCCACCGGGCAGACCAGGTGAAAGCGGTCGCTGCAAAACGGCTCGGCGCGCAGATCGGGCGTGTCGGCACGGATGGCGGCCAGCGCAAAGTCGGCATCGCCATTGGCCACCGCCGCAATGCAGGGCTCGGACAGCACATCAAAGACCTGCAGCTGCACTCCTGGGTGCTGGCCGGCAAAGCTGCGCAGCACCCCGGGCAGCCAGCCGGCCGCCAGCGACGGCAGCAAGGCCACGGCGACCTTGCCCTGGCTGAGCTGGGCCGTATCGCGCATGGCTTTTTCGCAGGCGGCAAATTCCGCCGCAATGCGCTGGGCCGACAGCAGAAACTGCTCGCCTTCGGGCGTCAGCAGCACATGCCGGGTGCTGCGCTCGAACAGGCGCAGGCCCACCGTGGCCTCCAGCGTGCGGATCAGCGCGCTGAAAGCCGGTTGGGACAGATGGCACAGGCTGGCCGCCCGGGTGAAGTTTTTCTGGCTGGCCAGCGCCAGAAAGGCCTGGATGTCGCGGTGGGAGAGATTCATTTGCATTGCAGATTAATCAATCTCAATTATCGATTTCACAACATAGAGCCTATTTTCTATAGTGGCCTGCAGGAGATGCTATGCAGACAGACAAGACAGCGCCCGCCCCCATGCTGATAGGCTGCGCGGCTGGTTTTTCAGGCGATCGGGTGGATGCGGCAGCGCCGGTGGTGCAGGCGCTGATCGCGCTGCAGCAGCCCGCGTTTCTGATTTTTGAAACCCTGGCCGAGCGCACCTTGGCGCTGGCCCAGCTCGCCCGGCGCGACGACCCCGATGCCGGCTACGAGCCCCTGCTGCTGGAGCTGCTGCGCCCGGTGCTGGCCGACTGTCTGGCGCACCGTATCCGCATCGTCAGCAATTTTGGCGCTGCCAACCCGCAAGGCGCCGCCCGCGCCATTGCCGCCCTGGCCCGCAGCCTGGGCCTGCGCGCCCCCCGTATTGCCGTGGTGCAGGGCGATGACCTGAGCGGCCCGGCTCAGCGGCCCATGCTGGCCCAGGCCCTGGGTGCGCAGATGCCCGAGCAGCCACTGGTCAGCGCCAATGCCTATATTGGTGCGCGGCCGATTGCCGAGGCCTTGCAGGCAGGCGCCGATATCGTGGTCTGCGGCCGCGTCGCTGATCCTTCGCTGGTGCTGGGCCCGGCGATGGCGCATTTTGGCTGGGCCTGGGACGACTGGGACCGCCTGGCCCGCGCGACGATGGCCGGCCACCTGCTGGAATGCGGCACCCAGGTCAGCGGCGGCTATTTTGCCGACCCCGGCTACAAGGACGTCCCCGGCATGGACCAGCTGGGCTACCCGATCGCCGAAATCGACGACAGCGGCCACTGCAGCATCTTCAAGCCCGAGGGCACCGGCGGCTGCATCACCACCGCCACCGTCAAGGAGCAGCTGCTCTACGAGATCCACGACCCCCGTTGCTACCTGACCCCCGATGTGGTGGCCGACATCAGCCAGGCCCAGGTGCGGGCCGAGGGTGAGAACCGCGTGCGGCTGGAGGGCGTCGTCGGCCATCCGCGCCCGGAGGCGCTCAAGGTCAACGCCTGCTATGCCTCGGGCTGGTTTGCCGAGGCCGAGATTTCCTACGCCGGGCCGCGTGCGGCCGAGCGTGCGCGGCTGGCGGCGCAGACTGTCGCCCAGCGCCTGCGGGGCATTGCGCCGCTGCGCAGCGACCTGATCGGTGTCACCAGCGTCTGGGGCAATGATGCCAGCGACTGGCTGGCCGGCGCTGATCTGTCGGCCGCATCGCCCGATGTGCGCCTGCGCATGGCCTGGCAGCATGCCGACAAGGCCACCGCTGCCCGCCTGCCGCGCGAGATCAATGCGCTGTACTGCTGCGGGCCCGCCGGTGGCGGCGGCGTGCGCAGCCATATGCGCCAGCGCCTGGGCATGGTCTCCTGCTTGGTGCCCCAGGCACTGATTGCCACGGGCTTTGTCTGGGCTGCGCAAGAGGAGGCCGCCCCATGAACGACCACATCACCGTCCCGCTCTACCGCCTGGCCCATGGGCGCACCGGCGACAAGGGCAACCGCTCCAACATCAGCGTGATCGCCTGGCATCCCGCGCTCTGGGATGCCATCTGCGCACAAGTCACCGAAGCGGCGGTTGCCGCGCTGTTTGCCGACCGGCAGCCCCGCCAGGTGCAGCGCTATCTGCTGCCCCAGCTGCAGGCGATGAACCTGGTGCTCGACGAGGTGCTGGACGGCGGCGTCAACGACGCGCTGAACCTCGACAGCCATGGCAAGGCTCTGTGCTTTCGCGTGCTGCAAATGCCCATCGTGCTGCCGCTGCATTTGCAGGCCCATCTGGTAGGGCCCGCCGATGCGGCCCTGCCAGCCACCACGGGATAAGAAACCAACCGGAGACAAAAGATGAAATTTTCCACCCGCCGCCACCTGCTGGCCTGTGCCACGGCCCTGGCCCTCAGCCCGCTGGCCTTTGCGCAAGCGAGCTTCCCGTCCAAACCCATCACCTTTGTCGTGCCCTTTGCGGCCGGCAGCGCCACCGACCAACTGGCGCGGGCGCTGGGCCAGGCGGTGACCGAGCAGACCCACCAGCCGGTGATCGTCGAGAACAAGGCCGGTGCCAGCGGCATGATTGCCGCGCAGGCGGTGGCCAAGGCCCCGGCCGATGGCTACACGGTGCTGATCACCACCAACACCACGCATGCGGCCAATATCCATCTCTACCGCAAGCTGTCCTATGACCCGGTCAAGGACTTCACGCCGATCACCGGCCTGGGCAAGGGCGGCCAGGTGCTCGTGGTGCCGGCCAATGCGCCTTACCAGTCGGTGGGCGAGCTGCTGGCCTATGCCAAGGCCAACCCGGGCAAGCTCAGCTTTGGCAGCGGCAGCTCGTCCAGCCGGGTCGCTGGCGAGATGCTCAAGCAGCTGGCCGATGTGGACATCCTGCATGTGCCCTACAAGAGCAACCCGCTGGCCATCACCGACCTGCTGGGCGGCCAGATCAACCTGATGATCACCGACGTATCCACCGGCGTGCCGCAGATCAAGGCCGGCAAGCTGCGCGCGCTGGGCTACTCGACGCAAAAGCGCAGCGCCCAGCTGCCCGATGTGCCGACGATTGCCGAGGCCGGTGTGAAGGGCTATGACATGGGCTACTGGTTTGCCGCCTATGCGCCTGCCAACGTGCCCGCTGCCGTCAGCGCCAGGCTCAACCAGCTGCTGGGCCAAGCGGTTGGCAGTGCCGCTGCCAAGTCCTTCTTCGAGATGTCGGGCTCCGACCCCTGGACCACCAGCCAGACCGAGCTGGCGCAGTTCCAGGCCACCGAGACCACCAAATGGGGGCAGGTGATCAAGGCGGCGGGTATCACGCCGGAATAAACCGCGCTTCTCAAAGAATCCAGCGTTTGGGCAGCATGCGCTTGATCTCCGCCTTGGCCAGGTCGATAAAGGGCTTGAGCACCAGGGTGGAGGCATGGCGGTTGGAGACCACCATTGAGTACTCGCAGGGGACGGCGGGCTCGAACAGCACAAACTTCACATCGGGCCCGTGGTAGCTGCAGGCGGTCAGCGGGTCGATGATGGCCAGGCCGGCGCCGGCCTCGACCAGCTTGATGGCGGCATACGAGATCTGGGTCTCGATGTTCACACGGCGCTGCACGCGGTTGACCAGGAACAGGCTGTCGAGCTTGGTGCGCGTCTCCATCATCGTCGGCAGCGACACCAGGGGCTCGTCGACAAAGTCGACCGGTGACAGGCTGTTTCTGCGCGCCAGCTTGTGGCCGGCGGGCACGGCCACCACCAGCTTGCCGATCACCAGGGTCTCCAGTCCCTTGAAGCGGGTGTGGTCGGGCGAGAGCATCACAAAGCCGATGTCGCAGCGCTCGGCCTGCACCATGTCCAGCGCGGCCGGCGAGGCCTGCATGTGCAAGGTGACCAGGGTCTCGGGGAACTGGGCGCTGAACTTGGCAATGGCGCTGGGCAGGAACGAGGTCGCCATGGCGGGGGCGGCCGTCACCTCCAACCGCTGCAGACGCCGAAAGCGCACGTTCTCGGAGATGTTGCGGATGCGCTCGATGCCCATCAAGGCCTGGTGCACGTCTTCCAGCAATAAGGTCGCGGCCGAGGTCGGCTGCAGCCGGCTCTTGACCCGCTCGAACAGCGGCATGCCGATGCGCGCCTCGAATTCGGCAATCAGCCGTGTCACCACCGGCTGGGTCACCTCCAGCGACTGCGCTGCTGCCGTGACCGAGCGGCGCAGCATCAGCGCGCGAAACGCCTCCAGATGGCGCAGTGTGATCTTCTTATCCATGTTGTAAAGACATGAGTTAATGGCCTAATGCAATCGAATAGTCTACAAAATTACTAATTTTGTCGTTATTTCAATGGCTTATCGATTGAGAAATTTCCATCCCATTAAGGCATTGAAGCAGGAATCCACCGATTCAATTTTGCCTGCAGATGCCTATCATTGGCTACCAGACAGATTGAATTCCACTTGGTTCCTATCCACTTTCCGGAGGTAATTTCGATGACCGCATCCCGTCTGGCTCTCTCCCTGGCCGCAGCCTTTGCTGCCACCGCTGGCATTGCCCATGCTGAAGACATTTATGTCGGTGGCTATGGCGGCTCGACCGAGACCGCCTTCAAGCAAAAGATCATTCCGGCCTATGAGAAGCTGACCGGCAACAAGGTCATCTATGTGCCCGGCAACTCCACCGACACCTTGGCCAAGCTCCAGGCCGAAAAGAACAACCCCCAGTACGACGTGGCGCTGATGGACGACGGCCCAATGGAGCAGGCGGTGCAGTTCGGCTTCTGCGGCGACATCGAGGCTGCACCGGTCTACAACGACCTCTACCCGATGGCCAAGACGGCGGGCAACAAGTCGCTGAACCTGGGCGTCATCGCCACCGGCCTGTTCTACAACGAAGAAGCCTTCAAGAAGGCCGGCTGGGCCGCTCCCAGCTCGTGGAACGACCTCAAGGACAAGAAGTTCAAGAGCAAGACGGTGATCCCGCCGATCAACAACGGCTACGGTTTGCAGACCCTGCTGATGTTTGCCGAAATGAACGGTGGCGGCGCCAACAACATCGACCCCGGCTTCCAGGCGCTGATCAAGGAGGTGGGCCCGAATGTGCTGGCCTGGGAACCGTCGCCGGGCAAGATGACCGAGCTGTTCCAGAACGGCGATGCCGTCATCGGCGTCTGGGGCAGCGGCCGTGTCAAGGCGCTGGCCGATACCGGCTTTCCGGTGAAGTTCGTCTACCCCAAGGAAGGCGCATTTGCGCTGTTCACCTCCGTCTGCCCTGTGGCCAAGAAGCAGCCCAAGGCGGGCGCGCAGAAGTTCGTGCAGTTCCTCTACACCCCGGAGGCGCAAACCGCGCTGGCCGAGACCCAGGCCTGGGGCCCCATGAACAGCAAGGTCAAGCTCGACGAGAAGGTCGCCAAGCAAGTGCCTTATGGCCCGGAACAGATCGCCCAGTTGAAGACCGTGGACTACAAGATCGTCAACGTCAAGCGCTCCGAGTGGACTAACCGCTGGAACCGCACGGTAGAACGTTAACCCGCCAGCAGCCCTACACAGGCCTGCCGCGCCGCCCCACGCGGGCCGCAGGCCCCGGAGTTTCACATGAGTTTTCTACGTATCGAGGGCCTCGCCAAGAGGTTCGGGGATTTTGTTGCCGTCAAGGACTTCCACCTGGACGTCCATCGTGGTGAGTTCGTATCGCTGCTCGGCCCTTCGGGCTGCGGCAAGACAACCACCTTGCAGATGATTGCCGGCTTTCTGGATCCCAGCCAGGGCCGCATCGTGCTCGACTGCAAGGACATCACCCAGCTGCGTCCCGAGCAGCGCGGTATGGGCGTGGTGTTCCAGAGCTATGCGCTCTTCCCCCACATGACGGTGGAGCAGAACATCTCCTTCGGTCTGGAGATGCGCAAGCTCAGCCGCGACGTGATGCAAAAGCGCATCCAGGACGCGCTGGCGCTGGTGCGCCTGTATGGCCTCGGTGCCCGGTACCCGCGTGAACTCTCCGGCGGCCAGCGCCAGCGTGTGGCCATTGCCCGCGCCCTGGCGATCCAGCCCGAAGTGCTGCTGCTGGACGAACCCATGTCCAACCTGGACGCCAAGCTGCGCCAGGAAATGCACGTCGAGATGCGCGCCATTCAGCGCCAGCTGGGCATCACCACCATCCTGGTGACGCACGACCAGGTCGAGGCGATGACCATGAGCGACCGCATTGCGGTGATGCACAACGGCCAGATCGCCCAGGTCGATTCGCCCCAGCAGATCTACGACAAGCCGACCTGCGACTTTGCCTCGGTGTTCCTGGGCAAGACCAACCGCTTCGAAGGCCAGGCCCAAAGCCGCGAGACCGTGAAGATCGGCGACATGGTGCTGGGCGCGCCCAGCCCGGTGGACAGCGGCCCGGTCGTGGTCTACCTGCGGCCCGAGCGCATCGAGGTGGCCCCGGCCGGCCAGGGCGGCCTGCCCGGCACGATCAAGACCTTGCTGTTCCTGGGCAGCCAGTGGGTGGTCAATGTCAGCACCGGCTTGGGCGACATCCACATCAGCCTGCCCAATGCACGCCGCGCCGCGCTGCATGAGGGCGATGAGGTGAGCCTGAACTGGTCGCTCGAGGATGTGCGCGTGCTGACCCAGCAGGAGGCCAGCCGTGGATAGCAAGAACCGCTGGAAACCCTGGGCCATGTCCGGGCCCGGCCTGCTGGTCTTTGTGACCATGCTGCTGGCGCCGCTGGCATTGACGGCCATTCTGTCGCTGAATGTCTTCAATGGCATGGAAGGCATCCAGAACGTCTATTCGCTGAAGAACTACCTGGAGATCTTCAGCGACAGCTACTACCTGGAGATCTTTGGCCGCACGGCGCTGATGTCGGCCATCGTCACCGTGCTCTGCGTGGTGCTGGGCGTGCCCGAGACCATCATCATCTCCCGCATGCGCGGCCGCTGGCGCGGTGTGTTTCTGCTGATCATCCTGGCGCCGCTGCTGATCTCGGTGGTGGTGCGTACCCTGGGCTGGTCCATCCTGATGGGCAACAACGGCCTCATCAACAAGGGGCTGATGCTGTTCCACATCATCGATGAGCCGCTGCGCCTGGCCTTTACGATGACTGGCGTGACCATCGCCATGGTGCATGTGATGGTGCCCTTCATGGTGATCTCCGTCTGGGCCTCGCTGCAAAAGCTCGACCCCCAGGTCGAGAACGCCGGCCTGTCGCTGGGTGCCAGCCAGCGCACCGTGTTCCGCCGTGTGGTGCTGCCCCAGCTGCTGCCGGGCATCCTCTCGGGCAGCATCATCGTCTTCGCGCTGTCGGCATCGGCCTTTGCCACGCCGGCACTGCTGGGCGGGCGCCGCCTGAAGGTGGTGGCCACGGCCGCCTACGACGAGTTCCTCAACACCTTGAACTGGCCGCTGGGCGCTGCCATTGCCGTGGTGCTGCTGGTCGCCAATATCGTCATCATCGTGGGCTGCAATCGCTGGATCGAGCGCCGCTTCAAAGCTGTTTTCGAGGGTTGAGCCATGCAAAAAAACAGTCCTCTGGCGCTGGTCTACCACGCGCTGTTCATCACCTTCATTCTGGCGCCGCTGGCTGTCGTGGTGGCGGTGGCCTTTACCGACAAGGGCTTCATCTCTTTCCCCACCGATGGCCTGTCCTTGCGCTGGTTCCGCGCCATCCTCGACGCGACCGAGATCAAGTCGGCCTTCTGGTTCTCGGCCAAGCTGGGCCTGGCATCGGCATCGATCGCCATCGCGCTGGCGGTGCCCGCTGCGCTGGCCATCACCCGCTACCGCTTTGCCGGCCGCGAGGTGCTGATGGCCTTCTTCATGTCGCCGCTGATGATCCCCCACGTCGTGCTGGGCGCGGCCTTTCTGCGCTTTTTCAACATCGCCGGGCTGTCGGGTTCGTTCTTCTGGCTCATGTTCACCCATGTGATCTGCATCATGCCCTATGCCTTGCGCATGGTGCTGGCTGCGGCCACGGGCATGAACCGCGAGATCGAGCATGCCGGCCTGTCGCTGGGTGCATCGCGCAGCACCGTCTTCATGCGCATCACCGTGCCCATGCTGATGGCCGGTATCGCCGGCGGCTGGATGCTCTCCTTCATCCAGAGCTTTGACGAGCTGACGATGACGGTGTTTGTGGCCACCCCCGGCACGATGACCTTGCCGGTCGCCATGTACAACCACATCGCCCAGACCATCGACCCGCTGGTGACTTCGGTCTCCACCGTGCTGATCGTCGGCACCCTGGTGCTGATGGTCATCCTGGACAAGCTGGTCGGCCTGGAGAAGGTCCTGATTGGCAAAGGTTGAGAGACAACAATGAACAACAACACACATAGCAGCGATGTCATTGTGATCGGCGGTGGCCTGGTGGGCAGTTCCGTGGCTTACGGGCTGCTGCGCCAGGGTCTGTCGGTCACGATCATCGACGGCGCGGACGACACGATTCGCCCTTCACGAGGAAACTTTGGCCTGGTCTGGGTGCAGGGCAAGGGCCACGGCATGGCGGACTACGCCCGCTGGAGCTTTGGCTCGGCCCGCCAGTGGCCGGCGCTGCGCGATGAGCTGCAGGCACAGACCGGCATCGACGTCGAGCTGATGCAGCCCGGCGGCCTGCACATTTGCCTGAGCGAGGAAGAAATGGCCCAGCGCGTGGCCAAGCTCCAGTGGCTGGAGTCCGAGGTGGGCGACCCCGCCTACCGCACCACGGTGCTGAGCCGTGACGAAGCCGCCCAGCAGCTGCCGGGCCTGGGTCCCGAGGTCGCGGGCGCCACCTACTCGGCGATGGACGGCCACTGCAATCCCTTGAAGCTGCTGCGGGCGCTCTACAGCGCCAACATCGCCAAGGGCGCGCGCATCCACAACCGCATGCAGGTCGATGCGATCCGCAAGGAAGGCGGCATCTTCCACGTCAGCGCAGGCGCGCATGCCTGGCAGGCGCCGCGCATCGTGATTGCCGCCGGCCATGCGACGCAACAGCTGTCGGCGATGGTGGGCATGTTTGTGCCGGTGCGGCCCAACAAGGGCCAGGTCTTCATCACCGAGCGGGTGCAGCCCTTTTTGCCACACCCCACCAACTATGTGCGCCAGACCGATGAGGGCACGGTGCAGATCGGTGACTCGATGGAGGAGCTGGGCTTTGACGACATGGTGCGCGTGCCGGTGAACGCCAGGATTGCGGCGCGCGCGGTCAAGTGCTTCCCGGCGCTGGCCAACGCCCGCGTGGTGCGTACCTGGGCCGCGCTGCGGGTGATGTCGCCCGATGGCTTCCCCATGTACCAGGAGTCCGAGAGCCACCCGGGCGCGTTTGCCGTGACCTGCCACAGCGGCGTCACCCTGGCGGCCCAACACGTCTTTTGCATCGCCCCCTGGGTGGCCACGGGCCTGCGGCCGGCCGCCATCGAGGCATTCTCGGCAACCCGATTTACGCCGGAAACGGAAGTGAAACCCTATGGCATCTAAAGCCCTTTTCAAATACCTCCCTGGCCACCAGGCCGGGGCCGCTGGCACGGTGTCGGTGCTGGTCAACGGCACCGTGGTGCGCATGTCGCCGGCCGCCAGCCTGGCCGCTGGCCTGTTGGCGGCTGGCGTTACCGCGGTGCGCGTCTCGCCGGTGGGCCAGGGCGCCCGCGCACCCTACTGCATGATGGGTGTGTGCTTTGAGTGCATGGTCGACGTCAATGGCCGGCCCAACCAGCAGGCCTGCCTGATCACCCCGGCAGACGGCATGGAAGTGACCACCATGCAAGCAGCGCCCAGCCTGCTGGACGCGCAGGAGGCCAAGCATGTCTAACCCCGTTATCCCTTTGAACAACGCGCCCAGCCAGGTGCGCGACCTGGTCGTGATCGGCGCCGGCCCGGCCGGCATGGCAGCGGCCCTGGCGGCCAAGCGGCGCGGCCTGGATGTGCTGCTGCTGGACGAGCAACCCCAGGTGGGCGGCCAGATCTACCGCAGCATCACCGAGACCGATGCCCAGCGCGAGCGCATCCTCGGCTCCGACTATGTCTACGGCAAATCGCTGGCCGAGCAGATCCGAGCCAGCGGCCTGACCCACTGGGCGGGCGCCTCGGTCTGGCAGATCGACCCCGACAAGACCGTGCATGTGCTGCGCAATGACCGCACCACCCGCATCGAGACCAAGTCGCTGGTGATTGCTACCGGCGCGATGGAGCGGCCTTTCCCCGTGCCGGGCTGGACCCTGCCCGGTGTGATGACCGCCGGCGCCGGCCAGATCCTGCTGAAGAACGCCGCCGTGGTGCCCCAGGTGCCGGTGGTGCTGGCGGGCTGCGGCCCCTTGCTCTATTTGTTGGCAGCGCAGTACCTGCGCGCCGGTGTGGAAATCCGCGCGGTGCTCGACACCTCGGCGGGCACCGACTGGCGCTTGGCGATCAGCCATGCCTCGTCGCTGCTGGCCGGCTGGGGCTATGTGCGCAAGGGCCTGGGCCTGCTGCGCGAGATCAAGTCGGCCGGCATCCCCTTCTTCAAGGATGTGGGCGGCCTGCGCATCGAGGGGGATGACGCGGTGCGGCAGGTGAGCTTCAGCAGCGCGGGCCGTGCCCAGCAGATCGATTGCGAGCTGGTGCTGCTGCACCAGGGCGTCGTGCCCAACACCCAGGTGTCCTGGTCCTTGCGGGCCGAGCACCATTGGGACGATGAACAGCTGTGCTGGGTGCCCGTGCTCGATAGCTGGGGCCAGACCAGCCTGCCCGGCATCTATATCGCCGGTGACGGCGCCGGCATTGGCGGCGCGCTGGTGGCCGAGATGCAGGGTGCCTTGGCCGGCATCGCCGTGGCCAACAGCCTGGGCTTTGGCACGAGCGAGGACGGTGCGCAGCAGCGCGCCCAGATCGCGCAGCATCTGCGCATCCGCCCCTTCCTGAACCAGCAGTACCGGCCCAAGGACGAGTTCCGCATTCCGGCCGACGAGGTCGTGGTCTGCCGCTGCGAAGAGGTGACTGCCGGCTCGATCCGCGAGCAGGTGCAGCTGGGCTGTGTGGGCCCGAACCAGACCAAGTCCTTCAGCCGCTGCGGCATGGGCCCCTGCCAGGGCCGCCAATGCGGTTTGACGGTGACCGAGATCATCGCCAAGGAGGCCAAGCTGTCGCCGCAGGACGTGGGCTACTACCGCATCCGTCCGCCGCTCAAGTCGCTGTCGCTGGCCCAGCTGGCCGCAGGCCTGTGACATGGCCGGCATAGCCAGCCCGGCATCGGGCAGCAGCGATGTGCTGGTGATCGGGGGCGGCCTGCAAGGCCTCTCCAGCGCCTTCCAGCTGGCCAAGGCAGGCCTCCGCGTGCGCCTGCTGGAGGCCGAGTACTGCGGTCGCCATGCCTCCGGCGTCAATGCCGGTGGCGTGCGCACCCTGGGCCGCCATGTGGCCGAGATTCCGCTGGCCTTGGCCGCGCGTGAGCAGCTCTGGCATGGCCTGGCCGACATCATCGGCAGCGATGGTGGCTTTGTGCCCTCGGGCCAGCTGCAGGTGGCCGAGAACGAGGCCGATGCTATCAAGGCCAAGGCACGCGTGGCCATGCTCAACGGCCTGGGCTTTTTCCACGAGCAATGGGTGGACCAGCAGCAGGTGCGCGAGCTGGTGCCCACCATCTCGCCCCATGTGGTGGGCGGCATCTGGGCCGACCGCGATGGCTATGCGCTGCCTTACAAGGTGGCCACGGCCTACCGCCTGGCGGCAGAAAAGCTGGGCGTGCAGATCGTCGAGCAGGCGCCTGTGCTGCGCGTGGACCAGCAAAGCGGCATGTGGCAGGCCAGCACCGCGCAGGGCGCGTTCCATGCGCCCTGGCTGGTCAACACGGCAGGCGCCTGGGCGGCCGATTTTGCCGCGCAGGTGGGCGACCCGGTGCCGATGGTGGCCGGCGGCCTGATGCTGATGGTGACCCAGCGCGTGGCGCCGTTTGTCAAACCCGTGCTGGGCGCGATGGGCCGGCCGCTGTCGTTCAAGCAGTTCGACAATGGCACGGTGGTGATTGGGGGCGGCCTGCGCTGCGAGGCCGATGCCAGCCAGCGCCATGCGATGGTCGACCTCAACCGCATGCCCAAGAGCGCGCAGACCGTCATCGACCTGTTCCCGCATCTGCGCGATGTGAGCATTGCACGGGCCTGGACCGGTATCGAGGGCTTCATGCCCGATGAGATTCCTGTCATCGGCCCGAGTGCCGGGGCTGATAACCTCGTGCATGCCTTTGGCTTCTCTGCCCATGGCTTTGAGCTCAGTCCGATTACCGGCTGCATTGTGGCCGAGCTGGTGACCCAGGGCACCAGTACCTTGCCGATTTCGGCGTTTCGTGTAGACCGCTTTGCTAGTGCCTAGCTGCAGCGGTCGTATTTTTATCTCAGGGAGTAAATGATGAGCAACGACATCCAACGTATCGACAGCAATGAACGCCTTAGCCGCATCGTTGTGCACGGCGGCGTGGTCTATGTGGCGGGCGTAACCGCTGGCGATATCTCGGGCGACATTGGCGCCCAGACCCGCGACGTGCTGGCCAAGATCGACGGCTACCTGCAGCAAGCCGGCACCAGCAAGTCGCGCCTGCTGACCGTGCAGATCTGGCTCAAGGACATCGACAAGGACTTCGCCGGCATGAACCAGGTCTGGGGCGAATGGGCCGACAAGGCCAATATGCCGACCCGCGCGACCTGCGAAGCCAAGCTGGCCCGCCCAGAGTTGCTGGTCGAAATTATCGTGAGCGCAGCCGTCTAAGCAACTGCCTGCAAAGCAAAATGCCAGCCCTCGGGCTGGCATTTTTTGCTAAGAGCAAAGCAGATCAGGGGATCAGCAAACCGCGCTGCACGGCTGGCCGCTGGAGCCAGTGGCTGAGCACGCGGCTGACTTCGGGGTACTGGCCCCAGCCGATCAGAGCCTCGGCGTTGTAGCGCACGATCATGTTGCGGATCCAGGGGAAGATGGCCATATCGGCAATCGTGTAGGTATCGCCGGCCACCCATTCCTTGCCCGCCAGGTGCTTGTTCAGCACGGTCAGCAGGCGCTTGGATTCGTCCACATAGCGGGTCAGCGGGCGCTTGTCCTCAAAATCCTTGCCGGCAAAGATGTTGAAGAAACCGACCTGGCCAAACATCGGGCCGATGCCGCCCATCTGGAACATCAGCCACTGCAGGGTCTCGTAGCGCTTGACGGGATCCTGCGGCAGGAACATGCCGGTCTTCTCGGCCAGGTAGACCATGATGGCGCCGGACTCGAACAGTGCAATCGCCTGGCCGCCCGGGCCATTGGGGTCGATGATGGCCGGTATCTTGTTGTTCGGGAAGGTGCCGACAAACTCGGGCGAGGTCTGGTCATTGCTCTCGAAGCTGATCTTGTGCACTTCATAGGGCATGCCCAGCTCTTCGAGCAGGATGGAGACCTTGACGCCATTGGGCGTGGGCAGCGAATACAGCTGCAGCAGATCAGGCCGGGTGGCCGGCCATTTGCGGGTGATACTGAAATCGGCAAGGGTGCGCATGAGGGATCTCTCCAAACAATAGGCAGGCGGCTTGCAGTGTGCGCCTTGCCAGCAGCATAAAGCAGATTGGGCGCAGGCCTGTCGGCCTACTTCTCGTCCTTGGGCTTCACAAATTCGATGCGCAGGCCCTCGGCGGTGACCTTGAAGGTGGCCGGTAGCTCGGCGGCCTTGTCCAGGCGGTCCAGGTCCTCCTGGCGCAGGGTGTGCACAACCACATCCTCCATCGCATGCTCGGCCGCGCGCGGCGCATAGGCATGCAGCATCACCTCCATCGCCTCGGGCAGGCCGTTCATCTGCAGCGACTTCACCTGCACCTGGGTGGCGCGCAGGCTGTGGTCGGCGGGCGAGTAGCGCAGTGCAAAGTCCAGCACCATGGTGCCGTCCAGGCGGTGGGGCAGCACCTTGCCGGACATGTCGGCGCGCATCGTCGCCTGGATGCGGTTGCTCTCGGGCAGCAGTTGCAGGCTGGGGGCCTGCACATCAAGCTGGAGCAGACCCAGCAAGGGATAGGAGCGGGGGAAGGACTTGGCCACAATGGCCTGCATATCGGCAGCAGACAAGGTGTAGCTGGGAGGGGAGAGCAAGGAGCAGGCGGCCAGCATGCTGGCGGCGATCAGGCTGGAGGCCAATAAAAGGCGGCGGCGCATAGGGATTGGATGGCGTAAAAGCGGAAGGCAGATGGAGGCAAATCGTAGCCATCGGTGGTGGGTACGAGCGCTGAATTTTCCCACGTGCAGGGACCGCATTGTTGCGCAGCTTGCATAACATTGTGTGCTGCGCGAACAATAAGCTCTGAATAATTCCCATCTCCTTGTTTTATTGGGGTAAATGCCCACTTTTCGCGGGCCGCGTGAGCGTGAGCCGATGTAATTTTCGTGTGAGAATTCGCAGGCTTTCCGGCTGCGGACGATGGCGCGCGCTGGTGCACCAACGTCCTGCCTTCCGGTTCGAAAGCGCTGCATTCGTGCAGTGCCAGCCAAGATCCCAAGGACAGACATGAATTTCGCATTGAACAAGCGCGCCCTGGCGCTGGTGGGTGCCTCGCTCATTGGCGCCGCCCACGCCCAACACCTGACCATTGCCCTGGCCTCCGAGCCGACAGCGGCCGATCCCCACTACCACAAGATGACGACGAACGACTCGTTCTCGGCGCATGTCTATGACTCGCTGGTGGGCCGTACCGCCAACATGGATCTGGTGCCCTCGCTGGCCACCTCGTGGAAGAACCTGGACGACCTGACCTGGGAGTTCAAGCTGCGCAAGGATGTGAAGTTCTCCAACGGCGCGCCCTTCACCTCGCAGGACGTGCTGTTCACCATCTGCCGCACGTTGAACAACGAGACCAATGTCTCGCAGTCGTACATGGATACGACCAAGCTGATCACCGATGTGCAGACCCCCGATGACTTGACGGTGATCGTCAAGACCGCCGAGCCCGTGCCGCTGATCCCGGCCGAGTTTGCGCGCAACCTGCCCATCATCTCCAGCAGCATCATCAAGCACGACAAGCTCAAGTTCGCACCCAAGGAAGGCTGCGGCTACAAGGGCCCCTGGCCCACGGTGGCCGACTTCAACAGCGGCAAGATGGCCATCGGCACCGGCCCGTTCAAGCTCAAGTCCTATGTGAAGGGCAATGCCATCACCCTGGAACGCAATGACGGCTACTGGGGCGCCAAGCCTGCCTGGCAGACCGTCAAGATGGTGGCCGTGCCCAATGCCGGCCCACGCCTGACCGGCCTGATGTCCGGTGACTACGACCTGATCGAGAACCCAGCCGCCCGTGACCTGGCCCGCATCAAGGAAGACAAGAAGCTGGCCTTTGTTGCCACGCCTTCCACCCGCCTGGTGTTCTTCCAGCCCGATATTGGCCGCGACAAGTCGCCCTTTGTGACCGCCCCCGATGGCAAGAACCCGCTGCAGGACCTGCGCGTGCGCAAGGCCATCAACATGGCCATCGACCGCAAGGCCATCGTGCAGCGCCTGATGGACGGCATGGCCACCCCCGCCTACCAGTACATGCCCGATGGCATGTTTGGCGGCCTGGCCAAGGCCCCCGAGATCAAGTTCGACCCCGAAGGCGCCAAGAAGCTGCTGGCCGAAGCCGGCTATCCCAATGGCTTCGAGATGACCCTGTCGTCGACGAACGACCGCTACATGAACGATGCGCAGATTGCGCAAGCGGTCGCGCAGTACCTGACCCGCATCGGCATCAAGACCAAGGTCGATGCGATGACCGCGTCGATCTACTTCCCCAAGCGCGCCAAGCGTGAGTTCAGCTTCCCCATCGGCGGCTGGCCTTCGGAGAACGGCGAGGCCTCGGGCCTGTTCCAGCTGTGGGTGGCCAGCACCGATTCGCCCAAGGGCCTGGGCACCAGCAACTACGGTGCGTTCAGCAATGCCGAGTTCGACAAGGTCTACATTCCGGCTGCCAAGACGGTGGACCCGGTCAAGCGCAAGGCCATGCTGGAGCAGGCCACGCAGATCGCGCTGGACAACGTGCCGCTGATCCCGCTGCACTTTGAAAGCAGCATCTGGGCCTTCAAGAAAGAGCTGAGCTACGAAGGCCGCCGCGACCAGTACACGCTGGCAACGTCGGTCAAGCCCGCCAAGTAAGCAAGGCGCTTGCGGCAGCCGGGGTTTTAGAACAGGTTCTTGCACCCCGGCGTGGGCAATGAGGAATACGTAGTGGCACGGCACTTGCATTGCCCTACGAGGCTTTTAACCAAGGAGGAACGACCTGTGTCTACCAAGAAGATCTCGCGCCGCACACCCTTGTCGCTGGCCAGCCTGGCTGCGTTGGCCCTGCCTGCGGGCATGGCTGCCGCCCAGTCGCTGACCATCGGCCTCGCCTCCGAGCCCACCGCCGCTGACCCGCATTACCACAAGGTCACCACCAACGACGCGTTCTCGGCCCATGTCTTCGAGTCGCTGATCAACCGCAATGCGCAGATGGAGCTGATCCCGGGGCTGGCCCAGTCCTGGCGCGCCGTCGATGACAACACCTGGGAGCTGAAACTGCGCCAGGGTGTGAAGTTCTCCAATGGCGAGCCCTTCACCTCCAAGGATGTGCTGTTTACGCTGTGCCGCGTGCTGAACAACGAGACCAATGTTTCGCGCTCCTACATGGAGCCGGCCCAGAGCTTCAGCGATGTGCAGACGCCCGATGACTACACCGTCATCATCAAGAGCGAGCGGCCCATTCCGACGATGCCCAATGAGCTGGCGCGTTCACTGCCCATCATCTGGAGCGGCATCGCCAAGTTCGACAAGCTGCGCTTTGCGCCCAAGGAGGGCTGCGGCGTCACCTCGCCCTGGCCCACGGTGGCCGATTTCAACACCGGCAAGCTGTCCATCGGCACGGGCCCTTACAAGCTCAAGTCCTATGTCAAGGGCACCGGCATCGAGATGGAGCGCAACGAAGGTTACTGGGGAACCAAGCCGCACTGGAAGACCGTCAAGATGGTGCCCGTGCCCAATGCCGGCCCGCGCCTGACGGGCCTGATGTCCGGGGACTACGACATCATCGAAAGCCCCGCTGCGCGCGACCTGCCGCGCATCAAGGACAACAGCAAGCTCGACTTTGTCGCCACGCCATCCACCCGGCTGATCTTCTTCCAGCCGGATGCCGGCCGCGCACAAAGCCCGTTTGCCAAGGCCGCCGATGGCAAGAACCCGCTGCAGGATTTGCGCGTGCGCCAGGCCATCAACATGGCCATTGACCGCAAGGCGATCGTGCAGCGGCTGATGGATGGCATGGCCACCGTCGCCAACCAGTACATGCCCACCGGCATGTTTGGCAGCCTCGACAAGCCCACCGAGATCAAGTTCGATCCCGAAGGGGCCAAGAAACTGCTGGCCGAGGCCGGCTACCCGCAAGGCTTTGAGCTGACCCTGACCACCACCAATGACCGCTACATCAACGACGGCCAGATCGCGCAGGCGGTGGCCCAGTACCTGACGCGGATCGGCATCAAGACCACGGTGGATGCGCAGGCGGCAGCCATCTATTTCCCCAAGCGCGCCAAACGCGAGTTCAGCTTTGCGATGGGCGGCTGGCCATCGGAGAACGGTGAGGCCTCGGGCCTGTTCCAGTACTGGGTGGCCACCACCGACAAGGACAAGGGCCTGGGCACCAGCAACTACGGCGGCTTTAGCCTGCCCGCGTTTGACCAGGTGTTTGTGCCGGCGATGTCGCAAATGGACGCGAACGCGCGCAAGGCCGCCTACCAGCAGGCCACGCAGATTGCGCTGGCCAACGTTCCGCTGATTCCGCTGCATTTCGAGAGCAGCATCTGGGCATTCAAGAAAGGGTTGAGCTACGAAGGCCGACGCGACCAGTACACGCTGGCCATGTCGGTCAAACCGAAATAGCAAGCTGATGCCACACTGGGCGCAACGCAAGGCCCGGTCCCTGGCATGGCCCGCATCCAGCTCCAGTGGTGGGGCCATGCGGGCTTTGTGATTTTGTACGCCCCACGATGAAAAGACTCCACAGAGGGCGACAACCATGCAGGTGACAGCGCATGGCATTCTAATTTTGAGGACGTAATGTGATCGTCTATATCCTGCGCCGCATGGTGCAAAGTTTTCTGGTGCTGCTGGCGGTCTCGCTGGTGGTGTTCATGGCGGTCTACGCGGTGGGCGACCCCATCGAGCTGCTGGTGAGCGCCGAGGCCAGCGATGCAGACCGCCTGGCGATGATCAAGCGCCTGGGGCTGGACCTGCCGGTCTGGCTGCAGTACTGGAGTTTTCTGACCCGCGCCTTCCAGGGTGATCTGGGCACCTCCTTTGTGCATGGCATCCCCGCGATCGAGCTGATCGTGCAGCGCTTTCCCGCGACCTTCGAGCTGGTCGTGGTCGCCATTGGGCTGACCTGCCTGATCGGCATTCCGCTGGGCCTGGTGGCCGGCCTCTTCAACGACAAGCCACTGGGCCGCAGCCTGATGGGCGGCTCGGTGCTGGGCTTTTCGCTGCCCAACTTCTGGCAGGGCATGATGCTGATATTGATGTTCGCCGTCTGGCTGCAATGGCTGCCGTCGTCGGGCCGGGGTGACACGGTGAATGTGCTGGGCGTGCCGCTGTCGCTGTTCACCGCCGATGGCTGGAGCCATGTGATGCTGCCGGCCATCAACTTGGCGCTGGGCAATATCGCGCTGGTGCTGCGGCTTACCGCCACCGGCGTGATGGAGGCCAAGACCCAGGAGTATGTGAAGTTCGCGCGCGCCAAGGGCATCAGCGAGCGCCGCATCCTGACCCGCCACATCCTGCGCAACATCCTCATCCCCGTGGTCACCGTGATTGGCATGGAGTTCGGCACCCTGATCGCCTACTCGACCATCACCGAGACCGTGTTCGCCTGGCCCGGCATGGGCAAGCTTTTGATTGACAGCATCTACAAGCTCGACCGCCCGGTCGTGGTGGCCTATGTGATGCTGGTCACCTTCATCTTCGTGATGATCAACCTCTTGGTGGACCTGGCCTATGCCGTGCTGGATCCGCGCGTACAGCTGCAGGAGGCCCAATGATGCAGCCCGATAAATCCCTGATGACCATCGATCCCAGCAAGCGGGCCCAGCCCCTGCAAGACACGCCCCAGCGGCGTGCCATCCTGAAGAAACTGCGCAGCAAGCCCTCCGTCAAGGGTGCGGTGATCGCCCTCGTGCTGCTGCTGGCCGTGGTGCTGCTGGCGCCGTTTCTGTCGCCGCAAAACCCCTATGACCTGGGCGCGCTCGACCTGATGGACGGCCGCCTCAAGCCCATGTCCGAAGCCGCTTCGGGCATGACCTACTGGCTGGGCACCGACGACCAGGGCCGCGACATGCTCTCGGCCATTCTGCATGGCCTGCGCATCAGCCTGATGGTGGGCCTGAGCGCCGTGGTGCTCGCCACCATCATCGGCAGCCTGGTGGGCCTGGTTGCGGCCTATTTTGGCGGCTGGGTCGATACCGTGCTGATGCGCATCGTCGACTTCATCCTTGGCTTTCCGACCATCCTGGTGGCGCTGGTGCTGCTGGCCATTCTGGGCCGGGGCGTGGACAAGGTGGTGATCGCCATCGTGCTGGTGCAGTGGGCGCATTACGCGCGCATCATGCGCGGCCGAGCCTTGCAGGAGCGCAAGAAGGAATACATTGAGGCGGCCAAGAACCTGGGCTTCCCCGGCTGGCGCATCATGACGCGCCACCTGCTGCCCAACTGCATGGGCCCGGTGATGGTGTTTGCCACCATCCAGATTGCCAATGCCATCGTGCTCGAAGCCACCCTGTCCTTCCTGGGCGTGGGGGTGCCGATCACCGAGCCCTCGCTGGGTCTGCTGATTGCCAACGGCTTTCAGTACCTGATGTCGGGTGACTACTGGATCAGCATGTTCCCCGGCCTGGCGCTGCTGGCCCTGATCCTGTCGATCAACCTGATCGGCGACCGCCTGCGTGAAGCTCTGGACCCGAGGAAGTAATGACTATCCCTTTGCTTGAAGTACAAGATCTGCAGACGGTGTTCCACACCGAAGAGGGCGCATGGCCCGCCGTCAGCGACATCGATATCCGCCTGGAGGCGGGTGAAATCCTGGGCCTGGTCGGTGAATCCGGCTCGGGCAAATCGGTCACCGGCTTCTCCATCTTCGGCATGATCGATGCTCCCGGTGAAGTCACCCAGGGCAAGGTGCTGTTCAAGGGCCAGGATCTGCGCAAGCTGTCGGCCGAGTCCATGCGCAAGCTGCGTGGCGACCGCATCGCGATGATCTTCCAGGATCCGCTGATGACGCTCAACCCGGTGCTGCGCATCGAAGAGCAGATGCTCGAAGCCATCGACGCGCACCAGAAGCTGCCCAAGGCGCAGGCGCTGCAGCGCTGCGTGGAGGCGCTGGCCATGGTCGGCATTCCCGCACCGGAGAAGCGCCTGCGCAGCTACCCGCATGAGTTCTCAGGCGGCATGCGCCAGCGCGTGGCGATTGCGATTGCGATGCTCAACCGCCCCGACCTGATCATCTGCGATGAGCCCACGACGGCGCTGGATGTCACCATCCAGGGCCAGATCCTCTACCGCATGCAGCAGATCTGCCAGGCCCAGGGCACGGCACTGATCTGGATCACCCACGACCTGGGCGTGATTGCCGAGCTGGCCGACCGGGTGGCGGTGATGTATGGCGGCCGCATTGTCGAGACCGGCACCGTCGCCGAGGTGCTGGATGCCCCGCGCCACCCCTACACCCAGGGCCTGCTCAACTCGCTGCCCGCCCAGGCCACGCCGGGCGAGCGGCTCACGCAGATCAATGGCATGGCGCCCAGCCTGTCGGGCCGCGTGCCCGGCTGCGCCTTTGCGCCGCGCTGCGGCCGCGCCACCCCGCGTTGCGTTGATGAGCAGCCCCCCGTCACTACCATTCCCGGCCGCGCATTCCGCTGCTTTGTACCGCTGGAGGCACCTGCCGCATGACCGCGATGACTACCCCTGTGATTGAACTGCGCGATGTGCACAAGCGCTTTGTCAGCGCTCCCGATCTGCTGCAGAAAATCGTCGGCGCCGTCGCCCGGCAGCCCGCGCAGACGCGCACCGTGCATGCCGTCAACGGCGTCAACCTGCAGATCGCCAAGGGCGAGGTGCTGGGCCTGGTGGGCGAATCCGGTTGCGGCAAGTCCACCCTGGGCCGCGTTGTGGCCGGCCTGCACCCTGCGACCGAAGGCCAGCTGCTTTACCAGGGCCAGGATGTGAGCCAGCTGGGCGGCCAGGACAAGCTGGCCTACACCCTGGGCGTGCAAATGGTGTTCCAGGACCCGCAGGCTTCGCTCAACCCGCGCCAGAAGCTGCACCAGATCCTGGGCGAGGCACTGCATGTGCACAAGCTGGCACCTGCGACCGAGGTGCCTGGCAAGGTCGATGCGGCGCTGGCCGAAGTGGGCCTGGCCAGCGAGTACCGCACCCGCCTGCCGCACCAGATATCCGGTGGCCAGCGCCAGCGCATCGGCATTGCCCGCGCGCTGATGGTGACGCCGGAGTTCCTGGTCTGCGACGAGCCGGTGGCGGCACTCGATGTGTCCATCCAGGCGCAGGTGATCAACCTGTTCATGGACCTGCGCGCCCAGCGCGGCCTGACCTACCTGTTCATCAGCCATGACCTGGGCGTGGTGCGCCACATCTCCGACAAGGTGGCCATCATGTACCTGGGCAAGATCGTCGAGATGGCGCCCACCGCCGAGATCTTTGGCCAGGCCCAGCACCCCTACACCCAGGCGCTGCTGGCCGAGGTGCCCGATGTGGGCCGGCGCAAGCGCGTGTTCACTCCTATCAAGGGCGAGATCTCCTCGCCGCTGAACCCACCTTCGGGCTGCACCTTCCACCCGCGCTGCCCGCATGCGATGGAGCGCTGCAAGCAGGAGGTGCCACGCCTGCGCGAGACGGCAGCCGGCCATGTGACCGCCTGCCATTTGTTGGACTGATCGCCTGGACGGCTACAAGGAACACCACCGCATGGACTGGCAACGTTTTACCCGGCAGCACGGCCGTTTTGCCATCGACTGGCAAGCCGGTGACGGCGCGCTCTACCTGCCGATCACCCTGAACTGCTACCGCCCCGAAGGCGTGGCCGCCGATGCGCCGGTGGTGCTGGTGCAGCACGGCGTGCTGCGCAATGGCGACGACTACCGCGACTTCTGGATGCCCGCTGCGGACCGCTATGGCCTGCAGATCATCGCGCCGACCTTTGGCAACGCGCACTGGCCGGGGGTGGAGAGCTACAACAACGGCAGCGTCTGGAGCGAAGAGGGCGACCTGCAGCCGCGTGACTACTGGGCCTACCAGGCGGTGATGAACCTGGCCCGGCAGCTGCGCGATGCCGGGGTGGTGCAGCAGCAGCCGCTCTACCTGTTTGGCCATTCGGCCGGCGGCCAGTTTGTGCACCGCCTGGTCAGCACCCTGGGCGCCGACGGTTTTGCCGGCGTGGCGGCGGGCAACCCGGGCTGGTACACCTTGCCCGATGCCCAGCAGGACTTTCCGCAAGGCCTGGCCGGCATTGGCTTGGCCGATGGGGCGCTGTCCCGGCTGCTGCGCACCCCGCTGGTTATTTTGGCGGGCGACCGCGACACCGATACCCAGGACCCCAACCTGCCGGCCGAGCCCGCCGCGCTGCGCCAGGGCCCGCACCGCTTTGCCCGTGCCCGCCACTACTACGCAGCCGGCCTGCAGGCAGCGGCCCGGCTGGGCATGCCGCTGGCCTGGCAGCTGCATGAGGTCGCAGGCATCGGCCACGATGGCGAGGCCATGAGCCATGTCTGCGCCCACCTATGGTTTGAGGGGCGCATGCCCGATGCCGATTGGCTGGCCCCCTGGGCCGGCCGCGTCACCGCCTGACCAAGCTCTATCACTTTTCGACAAGACCCAAGGAACAAGCATGCAAGCAACAACGCAACAACTGGTGGACGGCATCTCGGAATGGATGCGCTGCGAATCGCCATCGAACAACCCCGCGTCGATCGCCCGCATGGTCGAGATGATGCGCGCCCAGGCCGCAGCCGCTGGCCTGCGCGCCACGGTGATCGAGACCCAGGCCGAAGGCAAGCATGCGCCCGGCCCGGTGCTGCCGGTGCTGCACATCACGAACCGCGCCGAGGGTGATACCCGCGAAGGCCTGCTGATCCTGGGCCACGCGGATACCGTGCACCCCATCGGCATGCTGGCCGACAACCCGATCCGCATCGAAGGCGACCGCCTCTACGGACCCGGCGGCTACGACATGAAGGCCGGCATCTACCTGGCGCTGACCGCCATGAGCGCCGTGGCCACGCCAGGCAGCACCCCGCTGCCGGTGGACCTGCTGATCGTGCCCGACGAGGAAACCGGCAGCCACGCATCGCGCAAGCACATCGAGGCCTTTGCCCGCAATGCCCGCTACTGCCTGGTGGCCGAGCCTGCCCGCGCCAATGGCGGCCGCTGCGTGACCGCACGCAAGGGCACCGGCATGCTGCGCTTGGGCGTCAAGGGCCTGGCATCGCATGCCGGCGTCGCCCATGACAAGGGCCGCAGCGCGATCCGCGAAATGGCGCACCAGATCCTGGCGCTGGAAGCGATGACCGACTACCAGCGTGGCGTGACCGTGAGCGTGGGCACCATCGAAGGCGGCACTACCACCAACACCGTGCCGGCCTTCTGCAAATGCGTGGTCGATTTCCGCCTGCCCGATCTGCAGGCCGCCGATGAGCTGGTGGGCAAGATGCGCGCACTGCGCCCTGTGGGTGAAGGCATGGCGCTGGATATCGATGTGGAAGTGAACCGTCCACCGATGGTCAAGGACGCACGCGCCGAAGCGCTGCTGGCCAAGGCCCAGCAATCGGCCCGCGAAGCCGGCTTTGCACTGGAAGAAGCGCCCCCCACCGGCGGCGGCAGCGATGCCAACTTCACCTCGGCCATGGGCGTGCCATCGCTGGACGGCCTGGGCGCCGACGGCGACGGCGCCCACACGGTGTACGAGCACATCCTCGTGTCGACCCTGGAGATGCGGGCGCGCTTCTGGCTGCACCTGCTGACCCACCTGGACTAAGGCGCCCAGGCTGGCACTGAGGAGGTGCCAGTCTTATTCGGGCTGCTGCCCTTTGAAGGCTACCTGTGCGGTGCGTCCGCCCTTGCGGCGCACCACCACCGTGCCGGCAATTTTGTCGTGCCAGCCCTGCTTGCGCGGGTCAAAGGCCACCCAGAAGATACCCAGGCACAGTGGAATGGTTGACACGAAGTAGCCCAAGTAACGGATGATCGCTTGCTTGAGGCTTATGGTTTCGCCAGTAGTAGCGTCCACCACCTCGGCACCCACCAGCATCTTGCCTGGCGTGGCCCGCAGCTTGACCCACAGCCAGATGCAGGCCACCGCTGGCAGCACCCAGCTGATCAGTACATCGGCCGGGCCCTTTATCAGCGCCTCATCCAGAAAATACTCCCAGCCGTACACGAGGTAGATCGCCGGTATCAAGAGCACCAGAAGCACTAACGAGTCGATCAGCGCTGCCCCTACGCGCGGCCAAAAGCCGACATACTCCAAATCGTTGCTATCCATTTTGATTCCTCCTAGTTTGGTTTCTCTCATTGTGAATGCCTATCATAGGCTTGGAGGCAAAAGCCCAGGTGCTATAGGCGTCGTGTTGGCATGGCAAAATGCGACCCTTTTCACTGCCCAGGCACGCCAATGGAACAACCCCATCCCGAGCCCCGCATGGCCCCCGATATGTGGGCCTTTGAAGCGTTGTACGCCCAGCCCGCAATGCTGGATGGCGAAACCCTGTGCGCCGCACTGGCCGAGCGCCTGGGCGCGGTGGATCTGGTCGCAGATGGTGACACCATCTTGCTGGCGCTGCGCGACTACTGCGTGGACTACAGCGACAAAAAAGGGGTGCCCAGCGAGATCGCAATCATCCGCGCAGGCGAGCCGATGGACCCCTCGGACTACGCCAGCGCGCTGGAGCAGACCTGGGACTGGCCCGAGAAGGAGAGTGCGCTGGCCCAGTGCCAGCACTGCGTGCTGGTGAGCGAGTTCATGGGCCGGGGCCTGCCGGTGCCTGAGCGGCTGGAGATTCTGCAGGCCGTCATGCATGTGCTGATCGAGAACGGGGGCGTCACGGCGATCAGCCAGACCAATGCCGGCTGCCTGCTGAACCCGCAGCGCTACCTGCAGGCCCATGCCGACGGCTTTATCTACTACGGCGTCGTGAATGTGCGCTTTTTCAACATCAGCAACCGCCCCGGCGAGATGCTGATGGACAGCCTGGGCGGCGCCACCTTTGGCGTGCCCGATGTGCAGCTGCTGTTCTCCGAGCTGGACCCTGCTGAAGTCTCGCGCTTTGTGTTCAATACCAGCGCCTACCTGGTCGAGCACGGCGATGTGATCGCCGACGGCCACACGGTGGCCGGCATCGATGGCCACAGCAAATGGGCCTGCAAGCACCTGGATGCGCTGGTGGAGCCGGAGCGGCTGGTGGTGGATATTGATCCACGGCCCACTGCTGAGGCCGACCAAGCGAACTGAGGCTTAGACCGGCGCGTAGCTGCCGGTGCCATTCGGCCAGGTGGTCAGCACCTCATGGCCATCGGGCGTCACCGCCACCATGTGCTCCCACTGCGCCGACAGCGAATGGTCCTGGGTCACGACGGTCCAGCCATCGGCCAAGGTCTTGACCTGGCGCTTGCCGGCATTGAGCATGGGCTCGATCGTGAACAGCATGCCGGCCTCCAGCACCAGGCCCTCGCCCGGGTTGCCGTAGTGCAGCACATTCGGGGCATCGTGGTAGGTCTGGCCAATGCCATGGCCGCAGAACTCGCGCACCACACCAAAGCCCGCGCGCTTGGCCACCGTCTCGATGGCATGGCCGATATCGCCTAAGGTGGCGCCCGGCCGCACCTGGGCAATCCCCGCGCGCAGCGCCTCATAGGTGGTCTCGACCAGGCGCTTGGCCAGAATGCTGGGCGTGCCGACAAAGTACATGCGGCTGGTGTCACCAAACCAGCCATCCTTGATGACGGCCACATCGATGTTGACGATGTCGCCCTTTTTCAGAATCTGGTCCTCGGACGGAATGCCGTGGCAGACGACATGGTTCACCGAGGTGAGGATGGTCTTGGGGTAGTCCTGGTAACCCAGATTGGCCGGCACCGCCTTTTGCACATTCACGATGTAGTCGTGGCAAATGGCATCCAGCGCCGCGGTGCTGACCCCCGGCACCACATGGGGCGCAATCATCTCCAGCACCTCGGCCGCCAGCTGTGCGGCCTGGCGCGCACTGGCCAGCTCGCTAGCGGTATGCACAGGCGTGATGTGCTGCTTCATGCCGCCATCCTTGCATTGGCCACCAGCGAATGGATATCCAGGCCGCCGTCCAGCTCCGCCTGCACCAGCACCTGGCAGATCGCCCGGTGGTCCAGATCGGGGTACATCTCGGCAAGCATGCCCACCCGCATCCAGTGCTCGGCCTGTGCATTGATAGAGCGGCTCAGCGCCGCGCCCGCGACCCGCAGGTTCTCATGCATCGGGTCGGAAATTTTGACGATACCCATGGCTATCCTCTATAAAACATATGCGAATTGTATATGTCTTATATATTCTTCGTTGATGCACGGTCTGTGTGGCGCTGTCGGTAACGGCGACAAAGATATATCTTTACAAAAAACCGGCTTGAAATCTTCGATTGAAAGATATATCTTAGATGCATCTTAGTAAAGGAACACAGATGCCACATCCCCATCACCACTTTCAGCAGCACCATCACCTGCACAGCCCCCGTGGACGCCATATGGGCGAAGAGGGCGGGCCCGGCCGGGGCCCACGCCACCATGGCGATGGCCCGGGCCACGGCCCGCACGGCCATGGCCACGGGCCGGACGCTGCGCGCCACCTGGCGCACAAGCGTGAGCGCATGTTCGAGGCTGGCGGCCTCAAGCTGCTGGCGCTGCATTTGATTGGCCAGCAACCCAGCCATGGCTACGACGTGATCCGCGCCGTGGGCGAGCTGGTCGGCGGCGACTACCAGCCCAGCCCCGGCACCATCTACCCGACCTTGAGCTACCTGGTGGACATGGGCCATGCAACGGCCAGCGAATCCGAAGGCGGCCGCAAGCGCTACACCATCACCGCCGAAGGCGAGCAGGCCCTGGCCGAGCAAGCCGATGCACTGCAGCTGCTGCTGACGCGCCTGGCCCGAGGCAAGGACCGCGATGCCCGCCAGCGCCCGCCGCAGCTGGTGCGCGCGATCGAGAACTTCAAGATGGCCCTGCGCCTGAAGATGGCCGGCGACGGCGAGACGGCACTGTCGGCCGAGCAGATCGACAAAATTGCCGCTTTGCTCGACGAGGTCGCTCTGAAGATCGAAAAGGCCTGAGCGCGCTCCGGGCCTGTTGCCCGGGCGCCGCAAAGCTTGCGCCATATCGTGTCGCCAGGCGCTGGGCCGGGGTATGCTCGGTAGCTATCCATCCTCCGGGATGACAACTTCTACCGAGCAAGACCATGCAACGACGCCACTTTGTAGCCGCCACCCTGGTAATGGGCAGCGGCTCCGTTTTTGGCCTGGCCGGATGCGCATCCCGCCAGTCTGCCCATCCCCGTGCCGACCGTGCGCTGCACAAGGCGCTGACCCTGATTGAAGCCCAGAGCGGTGGCCGCCTGGGCGTTTATGCGTTTGATGCCGAGACCGGCGGCGAGGCCGGCTACCGCAGCGATGAGCGCTTTCCGATGTGCAGCACCTTCAAGACCTTGCTGGCTGCCCATGTGCTGTACCTGGGGCAAACCGGTGCGCTGGACCTGGGCCAGCAGGTGCTGGTGACCTCGGCCGACATGGTGCCCTATGCGCCGGTGACGGAAAAGTACAAGGACCAGCCCGGTGGCATCAGCCTGCTGGAGCTGAGCGAGGCGATTGTGGTGCTGAGCGACAACGTCGCCGCCAACCTGCTGCTGCGCGCCAGCGGCGGGCCCGCAGCCTTGACGGCCTGGCTGCGCACCCTGGGCGACAAGGCCACGCGCCTGGACCGCATCGAGCCGCTGCTCAACACGGCAGAGCCCGGCGACCCGCGCGACACCACCACGCCGCGTGCGATGCAGGCCACCCTGCAGGCACTGCTGCTGGGCGATGTGCTCAAGGGCTATGGCCGCGCGATGCTGCAGCAATGGCTGAGCGACAGCCGCACCGGCGACAAGCGTGTGCGCGCGGGCCTGCCATCGGAGTGGCGCGTGGGCGGCAAGACCGGTGCTGGTGCCCACAGTACTGCCAACGATTGCCTGATCGCCTGGCCCAATGCGGCGTCGGAAGGCCTGATCATCACCGCCTACCTGACCGGTGGCGAGCGCACGACCGCGCAAAGCGACGAGGTGATGGCCAAGGTGGGCGCAGCGATTGCGCAATGGCACGCTGCGCTGTAAACAACGCGGCTATTTGGTAGCTGGCTGGCGTGGCCCGGCCAGCAAGCCCTTGCACAGCTGCAGCAGCGCCCAGACCAGCACCAGCGGTATCACCAGGGTCTGCAGCGCAAACACCACCATCAAGGTCACGAGCCGTTCCACCTGCTGATCGAGCTGCTGCTGCAGCTCGCTGAGCTTGTCGCGCAGCGCATCACCCGGGTTGCGCACAAGATCCTGCACCCCCGATGCCGCCTGGCTGGCCGATTGCTGGGCCTGCTGCCCCCATTGCTTGAAGCGCTCCCACAGGCTGGATGACGGCGCCACGGCGGGGCTGGTTGGCGGTGTCGGCGTTGCCGCGTCCGCAGTGGGCGCCTTGGCCGGGGCGCGCACATCAAACTGCTGCAGCTGGCCCACCGCGCCTTCGGTGGCGATCTGGTTTTCCTGGTAGGTCTGTGCGATGAAGTGCTGGAACAGCGCCTCGCTGCCGATGATGGTGACGGGCATCACCAGCCGGGTGAACAGCAGCACCACCAGCAAGCGGCTGAGCCAGGTCGGCACCGCCTGCTGGCGCCAGCGCAGCAGCAGCCAGGCCAGCGCGATGAGGCTGAGCAGCCCCGTCACACCATAGCTGCCACCCATGGACAGCAGCAGCTTTTGCAGGCCAAAGGCGATGCTGGCCCAGAGCATCCAGTCGGCAAACTGCGCCACCAGATCGCTGATGGGGGCCAGCACCTGGCCCAGGGTCAAGGTCAGGCCCACGCCCATGGGCTGCACGGCCAGTTCGGTGCCCTGCAGCACCGAGACGACGCTGTGCAGCGCACGGGCGGTGGCAAAACTGAGCAGGGAGCGTTGCAGGCCGTCATCCACATAGCGGTCGGCCATGGTCTGAAAAGCCGGCAGCCAGCACAGCAGCACCGCCAGCACCAGCAGGCTGGCCAAGGCGATCTGGCGGGGTGTCCAAGGGATGGCGCCCGGCGGGCGCGGGGAGGAGGGAAGATTGTTCATCGGCGGGCGGCCAGCGGGATGGCCGTGGGTCGAAGGAACAACCGATTATTCCAGATACATCTGCGCGAGCTTTTGCTGTGCCTTTGCATCCACGCCCAGCACCTTTTCCATATAGTTGGGGATACTGCCGTAGTCCTGCAGCACGGGCTGGATCGCGGCGGTCAGGAAGGGCTCCTGCACGCGCCACAGCACCTGCAGCACTTCCTCGGGGATGTGGGCGGCAGCGGCCACGGCTTCGGCCGGGCGGTGGTAGTAGTCGTTGGTCAGCAGGTAGTCCTGCAGCACGACATCCTGGGGCACGCCCAGGGTGGTCAGCAGCAAGGTGGCGGCCCAGCCGGTGCGGTCCTTGCCGGCGGTACAGTGGAAGACGATGGGCGCATCGCTGTCCAGCAGCATCTCGAAGAACTGCGCAAACGGCGCGGCATGGTCGTGGATGAAGCTGCGGTAGGTGTCCTGCATCAGCTCCACCGTGTGGGCGGGGGTCAGACGCTGGCCTTGCTGCATCAGGCTGAAGGCGCGCTGCACCAGGGTCGGCTCGATGGCCAGCGAGTGGTGCTGCAGGCCGTCGATCGCATAGTGGTCCACCGTCTGCTCGCGCTGGCCGCGAAAATCGGCCGAGCGGGCCACGCCCAGCTCGCGCAGCAGCTGCAGTTGGGATGCGGGGCTGAGCAAGGCCAGGTGGTCGGAGCGGAACAGCTTGCGCCAGCGCACCGTGCGGCCGTCCAGGCCCTGGTAGCCGCCCAGATCGCGGAAATTGGTGGTGCCCGCCAGTGGCAGGTGGCGGGTATAGGCCTCAGCGGTGGCCTCGGGGGTAAGCGCTGCAGATTCGGCTTGGATGGGCATCCTTTGTTTATAGCCCATCTGCAAGACCGGGGTACGACACCAGGGTGTCATCGGCAGGCCCGGCGCTACGGCAGCGGACCGCTCTGTCTCAACTGTGACCGCCTGGCACGCGGCGCATGGCACCATTTGCAGGCCCCCTTACCCGAAGACCGCACCATGGATTTTTCCCTGTCCCCCGAGCTGCTGGCGCTGCGCGACAAGACCCGCGCCTTTATCGCCGAGCAGGTGATCCCGCTGGAGAACGATGCCCGGCAAAGCCGCCATGGCCCCGATGAGGCCCTGCGCCGCGAGCTGGTGGAGCGCGCCCGCGCGGCCGGCCTGCTTACGCCCCATGCCTCGCGCGAACTGGGTGGGCTGGGGCTGACGCACGTCGAGAAGGCGGTGGTGTTTGAAGAGGCCGGCTACTCCTGGCTGGGCCCGACGGCGCTCAACATCCATGCGCCCGATGAAGGCAATATCCACCTGATGGAGGCGGTAGCCACCCCGGCCCAGCAGGCGCGCTGGCTGCGTCCGCAGGTCGCGGGCCAGCTGCGTTCCTGCTTTGCGATGACCGAGCCCGCGCCGGGTGCCGGCTCCGACCCGGCGGCGCTGGCTACGGTGGCGGTGCGCGATGGCGATGACTACCTGATCAGCGGGCAGAAATGGTTCATCACCGGTGCCGAAGGGGCGGACTACGCCATCATCATGGCCCGCACCGAAGACGGCGGCGCCACGATGTTCCTGAGCGATATGGACCAGCCCGGCATCACGCTGGAGCGCTCGATGGATGCGATGGATGCGTGCTTTACCGGCGGCCACGGCGTGCTGCGTTTTGACCAGCTGCGCGTGCCGGCCAGCGACATCCTCGGCGAGGTCGGCAAGGGCTTTCGCTATGCCCAGGTGCGCCTGGCGCCCGCGCGGCTGACGCATTGCATGCGCTGGCTGGGCCAGGCCCGGCGTGCGCAGGATGTGGCGCTGGCCTATGCCCGCCGCCGCACGGCCTTTGGCAAGCCGCTGTCCTCGCATGAGGGCGTGGGCTTCATGCTGGCCGACAACGACATGGACTTGCACACCGCGCGCCTGCATATCTGGCACACCGCCTGGCTGCTGGACCAGGGCGAGCAGGGCAGCTATGAATCGAGCCGGGCCAAGGTGGTCTGCTCCGAGGCCGAGTGGCGCGTGGTGGACCGCTGCGTGCAGATCCTGGGCGGCCAGGGCGTGACCATGGAGACCCCGGTGATGCGCATCTTCATGGACATGCGCGCCTTCCGCATCTACGACGGCCCCAGCGAAGTGCACCGCTTCAGCATGGCGCGCAAGCTGGTGCAGGCGGCCGAGAAGGATGCACAGGCCGAGCGCGGCGTGCCCGCGATCATCCAGGCGGTGCCCGCAGCACCGCGCCCGCTGTGAACGCCGCCAGCCACAGCCCGCAGGCGTTGGCGCAGCGGCTGCAGCCCTATCTGCACGGCCTGGGCCTGTCGAAGGGTGAGCCGGTTGCCGTCAGCGTGCTGGCGGGCGGCCAGTCCAACCCCACCTACAAGCTGCAGCTGGGCGGGCGGCAGATGGTGCTGCGCAAGCAGCCCGCGGGCAGCCTGGTGGCCGGTGCCCACGCGATTGACCGCGAGCACCAGGTGATGCAGGCCCTGGCCGGCACGGCGGTGCCTGTGCCGCGCATGCTGGCCTATTGCGACGATGCCGAGCTGCTGGGTACGCCGTTTTACCTGATGGATTTTCTGGACGGCCGGGTGCTGGTGGACCCGGCCTTGCCCGGCATGGAACCTGCCGAGCGCGCCGCGTTGTATGGCGAGATGAACCGCGTGATTGCCGCGCTGCACCAGCTGGACCCGGCCGCGCTGGGCCTGGGCAGCTATGGCCGCCCGGGCGGCTATGTGGCGCGCCAGACCAGGCGCTGGAGCCAGCAGACCCAGCAGTTGCGCGTGCCCATCCACCCTGCGATGCAGCAGCTGATGGACTGGCTGCCCCAGCACCTGCCTAAGGCTGAAGAGACCACCCTGGTGCATGGTGACTACCGGCTGGACAACCTCGTCTGGCACCGCAGCGAGCCGCAGATCATTGGCGTGCTGGACTGGGAGCTGTCCACCCTGGGCGATCCGCTGGCCGACCTGGCCTACCACGGCATGGCCTGGCGCGTGCCGCCTGCGCTGTGGCGCGGCATGGGCGGCTGCGACCTGGCGGCGCTGGGCATCCCTGACGAGCGCGCCTACCTGGCGTTGTATGCCGAGCGCACGGGCCGCGACCCGGGCCCGTTGTGGGAGTACTACCTGGCCTTCAACCTGTTCCGCATGGCCGCCATCCTCTACGGCATTGCGCAGCGCGCTGCCGATGGCACGGCCGCGGCCGCCGATGCGGTGGCCACCGGCGCCAAGGCCGGCCCGCTGGCAGCGCTGGGCTGGCAATGTGCACAGGCTTTTGAGCGCGGCTGATCGGCTTTGAGGCGGCTGCACGCCCGGCGGCAGCGGCGGCGTGCAGGCCCGTTTCAACCGCATCACCCAGGCGGCCGGTGGGCCGCCTGGGTGGCTGGATTCAATGCTCAGGCATGGCCTTGGGCGGGGTCGTTCACCGACAGGAAATGCTGGACCACCGGGGGTTCGCTGCCTTGGTGGTACTGCGCCACTTCGCTTTGCACATCGGCATCGCTATGGGTGACCCGCTTGTGCTGGCGCAGGTGCTCGGCCCAGGATTCCACCTGGAACCACTCCATGAAGTGGTCCTCGGAGGCGGTGTCCTGCACGATGCCCCAGGCATAGGCGCCATCGCGGCGGCGGGCGGCTGACAGGCGGGCGAGGGCCTTGAGGAAGGGTGCGTGGTTCTCCTTGGCCACCTGGTAGCGGATCTGGATCATCACCGGGCCCCGGTCCTTGTCGACCGGGTGGGCGGTCAGCGGCTCGGGCCAGTGGTTGGATGGCACCAGGTCGGCCTCGCCTTCGGGCAGTTTGATGCGGTGGGCAATCAGGCCCATCACAACCAGGCCGGCAGCACCCGCCAGCAAGGTGCTGGGCACCCCCAGGGCCTTGGCGGTAAAGCCCCAGCTCAGGCTGCCGAAGGTCATCGCGCCGTTGAACACGGTCAGGTAGACGGCCAGCGCACGGCCCCGCACCCAGTTGGGCAGAATGGCCTGGGCCACACCGTTGAGCGTGGTGAGCGCGGTGATCCAGGACTGGCCCAGCAGCAGCAGTGCCAGCACGGCAGCCCATTGGGGTGGCGACACCGCCAGGAAGGCCATCACGGCCGCCGACACCAGGGCCGACATCAGCAGCAGGCCATCGGACGACAGACGGGCACGCAGCTTGGGCAGCAGGAAGGCACCGCCAATGGCACCGACACCGACGGCGCCCAGCAGCACACCGTAGAAGCCGGCACCACCGCCCAGCAGCTGGCGGGCCACCAGGGGCAGCAGCGCCCAGACCGAGCTGGCCAGTGCAAAGAACAGGAAGGCACGCAGCAGCACCACATGCAGCTCACGGCTGGAGCGGGCATAGCGCAGGCCGGCACGGAAGGCGCCTGCAAAGCGTTCGCTCAGGTCGTCCTGCTCGGCCTTGGGCCGGGGCCACCACAGCAGTGCGGCAATCACAAAGGCGTAGCTGATCACATCCACCCCGTAGGTGACCGAGGCACCCAGGCCGGCCAGCACCACACCACCCAAAGCCGGGCCAATGGCGCGGGCAATATTGATGCCCAGCGAGTTGAGCGCCACCGCTGATTTGAGGTCACGCTTGGCGACCAGCTCGGGCACGATGGCCTGCCAGGTCGGGCCCATCAGCGCGGCGCCAATGCCACCCAGAAAGGTCAGTGCCACCAGCGAGCCCACCGTCTGCATGCCCATCGCCGACAGGGTCATCAAGGTAATGCTGACGCAGGCCAGCAGCACCTGGATGGCGATCAGGAACTTGCGGCGGTCCAGGATGTCGGACAGCACGCCTGCCGGTATCGCCAGCAAAAAGGCCGGGGCCGAGGCTGCCGCCTGCACTAGCGCGACTGCCGTTGGCGAGGGCGAGAGGTCGGTCATCAGCCAGGCGCTGGCCACATCGCGCACAAAGCTGCCGGTGTTGCCGACGACGGTGGCAATCCACAGCACGGCAAACAGCTTTTGCTGCAAGGGGGCAAAGCCGCCGCCGGAAGGCTGGGCCGGGGCAGCGGGCTGCGCCGGGGGATGGTCGGGATGGGGGTGGTTCATGGCAGGTCTCGGATCAGCAGAATTTAAAAACGGGTGGGCAGACCGCTCAGGACATCCAGCAGGAGCAGCCCAGCGCGCCAAAGAAGCCTTGCATGTCAGAGGCCGGCACCTTGGAGGCCCAGGCATCGGCATGCTGGTGGCCGTGCATGCCGCAGTGGCTGCCGCAACCGCAGCCAGCAGCCAGGCTGCGGTAGCGGGCGGGGTTCAGCGAGTGTTTGCCGGCACCTTCGGGCTCGCCCCAGGCGCCATAGCCACCAAAGCGGCGCACGGGCGACCAGTCGGGCATCGCGGGGGGCAGGGGGTTGTCGTCATGGCGGGCAAAGCTGCCTGCGCCATACACCACCCGGCCACCGACCACGGTCAGGTCCGAGGTAAGGAAGGAGATTTCATCCTCGGGCACCTGGAAATAGTCCTTGCTCGGCACGATCAGGTCGGCAAACTGGCCCACCTGGATGCGGCCACGCGCACCTTCCTCGTTGGAGAACCAGGCCACGTTCTCGGTCCACATGCGCAGCGCGGTTTCGCGGTCGAGCAGGTTGCGCTCGGGGTACATCTGCATGCCGCCGACGGTCTTGCCGGTCACCATCCAGGACAGCGACACCCAGGGGTTGTACGAGGCCACGCGGGTGGCATCGGTACCTGCGGAGACCTTGACGCCTTTTTCCAGAATCTTCTTCACGGGCGGCGTGGCTTCCATCGCCTTGTGGCCATAGCGCTCGGCAAAGTACTCGCCCTGGTAGGCCATGCGGTGCTGCACGGCAATGCCGCCGCCGAGCGCGGCGATGCGGTCGATCGAGCGGTCGGAGATGGTTTCGGCATGGTCAAAGAACCAGTTCAGGCCGTCGATGGGGGTTTCCTGGTGCACCTTTTCGAAGACATCGAGCGCGCGGCTGATGGTCTCGTCATAGGTGGCATGCAGGCGCCAGGGCCATTGGTTTTGGACCAGCACGCGCACCACATCTTCCAGCTCGGTCTCCATCTGCGGGGGCATGTCGGGGCGGGGCTGGCGAAAGTCTTCAAAGTCGGCCGCCGAGTACACCAGCATCTCGCCGGCGCCGTTGTGGCGGAAGTAGTCGTTGCCCTGCTTGTACTTGACCGACTGCGTCCACTGCAGAAAGTCGTCCTTCTCTTCCTTGGGCTTTTGCGTGAACAGGTTGTAGGCCAGGCGCACGGTGATCTGGCCTTGCTGGTTGAGCTCTTCGATGACCTGGTAGTCATCGGGATAGTTCTGCGAGCCACCACCGGCGTCGATGACACCGGTCACGCCCAGGCGGTTGAGCTCGCGCATGAAGTGGCGCGTGGAGTTGACTTGGTACTCGAAGGGCAGCTTGGGGCCCTTGGCCAGGGTGGAATAGAGGATGGTGGCATTGGGCTTGGCCAGCAGCAGGCCCTGCGGGTTGCCCTGGCTGTCGCGCACAATCTCGCCGCCCGGTGGCTGGGGCGTGTCGCGGTGGTAGCCCACGGCGCGCAGCGCAGCGGCGTTGAGCAGCGCGCGGTCATACAGGTGCAGCAGGAACACGGGGGTGTCCAGCGCAATCGCATTGATCTCGGCCAGGGTCGGCAGGCGCTTTTCGACAAACTGGTGCTCGGTAAAACCGCCCACCACGCGCACCCACTGCGGCGCTGGCGTGATTGCCACCTGCTGGCGCAGCATCTCCAGCGCATCGGCGAGCGACCGCACCCCATCCCAGCGCAGCTCCATGTTGAAGTTCAGGCCGCCGCGAATCACATGGGTATGGTTGTCGAACAGACCCGGCAGCGCGCTGCGGCCTTGCAGGTCAACCTTGCGGGTGCCGCTGCCGGCCAGCGCCAGCACCTCGGCATCACTGCCCACCGCGACAAACTTGCCATCGCGGATGGCCACGGCACTGGCCGTGGGTTGGGCCTTGTTCAAGGTGGTGAAGCGGCCGTTGTGAAAAATGGTGTCGGGGCTGGAGGTGGTCATGGCGGTGGCGTGCGTGGTGGATGGTGAGGGGCGGCAGGCGGGGGCGCTGCCCCCTAAAAGCAATTAAACAGCGGGCTTGGGGCCGATGGTGTTGCCGTGCTGTGCACGCTCTGGCGCCTTGTGCACCATCGTGTAGGCATAGTCCACGCCCATGCCGTAGGCACCGGAGTGTTCGCGCACGATGTCCATCACCGCGTCATAGGTCTCGCGCTTGGCCCAGTCACGCTGCCATTCCAGCAGCACCTGTTGCCAGGTGACGGGCACCACACCGGCCTGCACCATGCGCTGCATGGCCTGGTTGTGCGCTTCGAGCGAGGTGCCGCCCGAGGCATCGGCCACCATGTAGATCTCGTAGCCGGCTTCATGCATGGCGCTCAGGGCAAAGGTGGTGTTGCAGACCTCGGTCCACAGGCCGGAGACGATGATCTTCTTGTGGCCCTTGGCGACGTTGGCGGCCAGCGCATCACGCACATTCTGGTCGTCCCAGGAGTTCATCGAAGTGCGCTCCAGGATGGGGTTGCCGGGGAACACATTCAGCAGCTCTGGGTAGGTGTGGCCCGAGAAGCTGTGGGTCTCCACCGTGGTGAGGGTGGTCGGCACGCCAAACACCTTGGCCGCCTTGGCCAGGCCCACCACGTTGTTCTTCAGGGTCTGGCGGTCGATGGACTGCACGCCAAAAGCCATCTGTGGCTGCTGGTCGATGAAGATCATCTGGCTGTTGGCGGGGGTCAGGACTTCGAGGAATGGCTTGTTGGTCATGGTGCGTGCTCTTGGAAAAGTGAAAAAACGGGGAAGGCGTGTGTTTAAAAGGAATCTGGGCTGACTTAGTTCAGGGCCGGTGCATCCACCAGCACGATTTCGGTGTCTTCCGTGGCAGTGATGCGGATCGTGGTTTCGCCATGGATGGCGGCACCATCGCGGTTGGACAGCGCCACACCGTTGACCGAGGCACTGCCCTTGGCAAGGACCAGGTAGCCATAGCGGTCGGCATGTTCGAAACCGTAGTCCAGGCTCTCACCCGCCTTGATCGTGGCACCCAGCACCCGGGCATTGGCACGGATCGGCAGCGCATCGCCATCACCGTCCATGCCGCTGGCCAGGGTCACAAACTTGCCGCTGCGGTCGCCCTTGGGGAAGGGCTTGGCACCCCAGCTGGGCTTGTCGCCTTGGCGGTCGGGGAGGATCCAGATCTGGAAGATGCGGGTCGTCGTGGACTCCAGGTTGTATTCCGAGTGGCGCACGCCGCTGCCGGCGCTCATCACTTGCACATCACCGGCTTCGGTGCGGCCCCGGTTGCCCAGGCTGTCTTCGTGGGTGATGGCACCTTCACGGACATAGGTGATGATTTCCATGTCGGCATGGCCGTGTGGTGGGAAGCCGGTTTGGGGGGCGATGGTGTCATCGTTCCAGACCCGCAGAGCGCCCCAGTTCACGCGCTGGGCGTCACGGTAGTCTGCAAAAGAGAAGTGGTGCTTGGCATCGAGCCATCCGTGGTTGGCACCGCCCAGGCTGTCAAAGCTGCGTCGTTCAATCATGTCTTTCTCCAGGTGTTTTGTCGTCGATGAAGAAAGTGTAGGTCGCCTTGAATATGATTAAAATAGAAAATATAGAAAAGCATTCATTCCATATTTGATGTGATAGAGAAAGCGATGAAGCGATGAGCAAGCTGCCTGACCTGGAGGCCTGGGCGATTTTTGCGAAGGTGGCCGAGACCGGATCGTTCGCGCGCACCGCTGCCGAGCTGGCGCTGTCGCAGGCAACGGTGTCCAAGGCCATCACGCGGCTGGAGGGCCGCATGAAGACCAGCCTGTTCCACCGCACCTCGCGCCGCATGGCACTGACGGACGCCGGCAGCAGCGCGCTGGAGCGGGCCACGCGCATCCTGCAGGAGGGCGAGGCGGTGGAGGCCGACATCACCGACCGATCCACCAGCCTGCGCGGCCAGATCCGCATTGCCGCGCCGATGTCGTTCGGCATTGCGCGGCTGTCGCCGATCCTGCCCCGGTTCATGGCGATGCACCCGGATGTGGAGCTGAACCTGCACTTTGCCGACGAGCAGGTGGACCTGATCCGCGACCGTTTCGACCTGGCGCTGCGCATTGCCAACCTGAGCGATTCGAGCCTGATTGCGCGCACCCTGTGCAAGGTGCGCATCTTGCTGGTGGGGTCGCCGGCCTACTTCGAGCGCTATGGCCGCCCGGTGCACCCGCGCGATCTGGCCAAGCACAAGGGCCTGCAGTACAGCCTGGCGCGCTATGGCACCAGCTGGCGCTTTCGCCATGCGCGGCATGGCGAGTACACGCAGGTAATGCCGATACAGATGCAGGTGAACAATGCTGAGGCGCTGCAACCGGCGCTGCTGGCTGGCATGGGCCTGGCCTTGCAGCCCTCGTTTCTGGTGTGGCAGGAGCTACGCGATGGCAGCCTGCAGACCGCCATGCCGGGCTGGGAGGCCGATGTGCTGTCGCTGAACATCGTCACCCCGCCGGGCCGCAGCCGGCCCGCGCGCGTGCAGGCCTTCATGGACTACGCGGCCCAGCAGTTCATCCACGAGCCCTGGGCGGAGCTGCCGCCGCAGCTGAACGAGGACCCACTGGCGGTCTGAGGAGAGATAGGCCTTTAGCGCGCTGCCGCTGCAGCCGCCACCGCACGCGGTGTGCGCCGGCCCCAGTTCATCACCACGGTGCCAGCGATGGCCATCGCACCGCCGGCCAGCATCGATGCATCGATCTGCTCGCCCAGCCACAGGGCCGAGCAGGCCACGCCAATCACCGGCACCAGGGTGATGTAGCCGGATGCGGCACCGGCGCCCAGCGCCTTGACGCCATCAAAGTACCAGGCGTAAGCCAGCGCCGTGGAACCCCAGGCCAGGAACAGCAGCGCGCCCCAGGCGGGCAGGCCGGCATTGAAGGCCTGGGCCATGCCCTGCGGCCCTTCGGCGACCAGGCTTGCGGCCAGCAGCATGACCGCGCCGATGGTTGCGGTGACCGCAGTGGTGGACAGCGCATCGACCCCGGCCAAAATCGCCCGGCCCAGCAAGGTGTAGCTGACCCAGCAGGCCACGCAGCCCAGGATCAGCAGCTCGCCTTGGCCCAGGCCGCCGGCCAGCAGCTGGGCCGGATCGCCGTGCGAGATGACCAGCACGGCCCCCAGCGCTGCCAGCGCCATGCCCAGCGCGATGGTGCGGTTGATGCGCTCACGAAAGATCCAGGCGGCCAGCAGCAAGGTGAGCACCGGGTTGAGCGTGATGACGAGCGCCGCCTTGCTGGCGGGCAGGTACTGCAGGCCGCTCAAAAAGCAGGCGGCGTAGCCAAACACGCCGGTGGCTGCAGCGGCCACCATGCCGAGCCAGCGCTTGGGCGGCCATTGCCTGAGCCCGCCCATGCCGCCTGCGGCATAGAGCCAGACCAGCAGCACCACGGCGGCCAGCACAAAACGCAGGCCTGACGCTGCCAGTGGCGGCATGTGCTGGGCGACGATGCGGCCACTGGGCCAGGAGGCGCCCCAGAGCAAGGCCATGCCGATCAAACGCAGGTGCGAGGCGGCCTGCGGGCCGAAGGTATTTTGTAAATTCATGTGTGGATTGCCCGGCCGAACCGGGCACGCGCAACGCACCCCAGCAGGCCCGGGGGCGACTATAGCGACTGTGCGTGCTTTGTGGTTGGCAGGCGGGCGACACATGACCAGGGCCAGGGGCTAAACAGCAGCCGCTGCGCAGCCAGGCACTGTTGTGTGCTGGCTGCAAACCGGCAGCGATGATGGTGGATACTGCGCGACAAGCGTGCGTTTTCAGCCGCCTGGCAGCGCCGCTATAGTGGCGGCTGCCCGATCTTTCCCCACCGTTTTTTCCCACCCTGCAAGGAGACACCCATGTTCAGCCACATCATGCTCGGCACCAGCGATCTGGAGAAATCACGCCAGTTCTACGACGCCTTCCTCGCCGAGCTGGGCGTGCCCCCGGGTGCCGCCAACAAGAACCGCTATTTCTGGCGCGCCAATGGCGGCACCTTCAGCGTCAGCACCCCCATCAATGGCGAGGCAGCCAGCATCGGCAATGGCAGCACCACCGGCTTTGCCGCCAGCAGCACCGAGCAGGTCGACAAGGCCCATGCCGTGGGTGTGGCCCATGGCGGCGTGGCCTGTGAAGACCCACCCGGCTGGCGCGGCGAAGGCCCTGCGGCCCTGTACCTGGCCTACCTGCGCGACCCGGACGGCAACAAGCTCTGCCTGGCCTACCGCCAGCCCAAGGTCTAATCCGCCCCCGTAAAAACGCCCCGCAGCTGCGGGGCGTTTTTCGTTGGCGGGTGTCAGACCTTTGCGCCGCGTTGGCCGCCCAAGGTGATCCAGGTCAGCAGCACGCCGCACAGTGCGCCGGTGGCCATGCCCACCACCATCGGCAGCGGCTTGCCGCTGGAGAACACGCCCACAATCTGCATGGCGATCGCACCGGTCAGCATCTGCAGGGTGCCCAGCAAGGCCGATGCGGTGCCGGCGATCTGGCCATGCGCCTCCAGCGCCAGCACCGAGGTCGTCGGGATCACCAGGCCCATCAAGCCGCTGGCAACAAAGTACAGGCCAATCAACACGGCGAGCTGGTCGCCGCCCATCAAGTAATAGGCCAGCAGGCAGCACATCACCACGCCGCTGGCGCTGGCGGCCAGTTTAACAACGGGCACCAGGCCAAAGCGTTTGCCCAGCATGCCGGTGAACTGCGCCGCACCAATGAACGCAATCGCATTGAACGCAAAGGCCATGCTGTACTGCGTGGTGCTGAGGCCATAGTGGTTGATCAGCACAAAGGGCGAACCCGCCAGGTAGACGAAGAAGCCGGCCATCGCGCAGGCGCCGATGAACACCAGCCCCAGGTAGTGCCAGTCACGCAGCAGCAGGCCATAGGCCTTGAGCACGCCGCCCAGGCTGCTGTCCACCCCATGGCTTGCCGCGCGGGTCTCGGGCAGGCCACGCGCCATCGCGGCCATGCCGATGAGGGCGGCAGCGGCCACCACCCAGAACACCATGCGCCAGCCGCCGACCGCAATCACCCCGCTGCCGGCCAGCGGCGCGAGGATGGGCGAGACACTGAAGACCAGCATCAGCAGCGACATCATGCGCGCGGCCTCGTGGCCGGTGTGCAGATCGCGCACCACCGCACGCGGAATCGCCATGCCCGCAGCCGCACCCAGGCCCTGGATAAAGCGCAGCACCACCAGGGTGTGAATATCTTGCGCCAGCGCGCAGCCGACACTGGCCAGCACAAAAATGGCCAGGCCCAGGTAGAGCGGCTTCTTGCGGCCCCACATATCCGCCAGGGTGCCAAACAGCGGTTGGCCCACGCCCAGCGCCAGGAAGAAGGCCGTTAGGCTGGCTTGCACGGCACCGACGGGCGCTTGCAGGCTGGCGCCAATCTGCGGCAGCGCCGGCAGGTACATGTCGATGGCAAAAGGGCCAATGGCCGATAGCAGGCCCAGGATGAAAACCAGGCGCAGGGAGATGGCTGAAGACATACGCGTTACAGACACGCAGGCCATGGGCCTGCGGTCGTTCATAGGGTTCGGTGTCGGAAAAGGCCTGTGGGTGCGGAACGCGAGGGTTCAGGCACCCAGGCCGGATGCAGCGTGTGCATCGAGATGGATTGGCATTATTGCACCAGGCCGCCGCCATCGTCCGTTGCAAGGCTGCTTGGCAGCACCTGCCTCTGCCCCCGTGCCGGCTAGGGGGTGGCGGTCTGCGCGCTGTGCTGTGCCAGATGCCGGGCGGCATAGGCCTCGTACCAGGGCAGGCAGCCGGGGTTGGCCATGGTCTGGGGGTTCAGCACCTTGCCAGCAGGCTGGCCCAGGAGCAACTTCTTGATCGGCAGCTCCAGCTTTTTGCCGGTGAGGGTGCGCGGCACTTCGGCCACCTGCACGATGGTGTCGGGGACAAAGCGGGGCGACAGCGCGGTGCGTATCGCCTGCGCGATGCGGTCCTGAAGGGCGGCATCCAGCACCAGTCCCCCGCGCAGCACCACAAACAGCGGCATATAGCTGTCGCGGCCCAGGTACTCCAGGTCGATGACCATCGAATCCTGCACCTCGGGCAGCGCCTCGATCGCGTTGTAGATTTCGCTGGTGCCCATGCGCAGGCCCTGGCGGTTGATGGTGGCATCGCTGCGGCCATAGATCACGCAGCTGCCGTCGCTGTTGATCTGAATCCAGTCGCCGTGGCGCCAGATGCCGGGCCAGTGGTCGAAATAGCTGTCCAGGTAGCGCTGCTTGCCCGGGTCGTTCCAAAAGTACAGCGGCATCGACGGAATGGGCTTGGTGCAGACCAGCTCGCCGACCTCGTCGCGCACGGGCTGGCCCTGCTCGTTCCAGGCCTCGACCGCATGGCCCAGCCAGCGGCACTGCATGCGGCCGGGTGCCTGGGGCAGGCTGCGGTTGCCGCCGATGAAGGCGCCGCAGAAATCGGTACCGCCCGAGATATTGCACCAGAACACCTCACCGGCCCCTGCAGCCTGCAGCTGGGCACTGCCCCAGCGTTGCACCTCGGGTGCCAGCGGCGATCCGGTGCTGCCCAAGGTGCGCACCTGCTGCAGGCCCGGGATGGCGCCTACGTCGAGGCCGGCTTTCATGCAGTTGCTGTAATAGGCGGCCCCTGCGCCAAAGATGGTGGTGCGGTGCCGGGCCGCAAAACGCCACAGCACCCCCCAGTCGGGCTGGCTGCTGCTGCCTGCCGGATGCCCGTCGAAGATGGTGATCGTGGTGCCAAACAGCAGGCCGCTGACCTGGATGTTCCACATCACCCAGCCGGTGGAGCTGTACCAGAGAAAGCGCTCGCCGGCATGGCTGTCGCTGTAGCTGGCGCCCAGGTCGTTGTGCAACCCCGCCACATGCAAGGCCAGCAGGATGCCGCCGGTGCCGTGCACGATGGGTTTGGGCAGGCCGGTGGTGCCGCTGGAGTAGACGATCCAGATTGGGTGGTCAAACGGCAGCCATTCGGGCTCGAAGAGGGCCACGGCCTGCGCATCCTGGCCGGTGGTGGCCCAGTCCCAGTGGCGGCTGCCCAGCGGGGCGGCGGCATAAGGGGTCTGCACGGTCAGGCAGTACTGCACCGTGGGCAGCTCGGCCAGCAAGGACTGCACCACAGCACTGCGGTCCAGCGGCTTGCCGCCGTAGTACACGCCATCAACGGCGATCAAGGCCTTGGGCTCGATCTGCTTGAAGCGGTCCACCACGGCAGCCACGCCCATGTCGGGGGCGCAGACGCTCCAGACCGCGCCGAGGCTGACGCAGGCCAGCATGGCGACCACCGTCTCGGGAATATTGGGCATATAGGCGGCCACGCGGTCGCCCCGGCCAATGCCCAGGCTGCGCAGCGCCACTGCCACTGAAGCCACCTGGCGCTGCAGCTCGGGCCAGGCCATCTCGCGCACTTGGCCCAGCTCGTTGTCGCTGACGATGGCCGGCACGCCGGCTTGCTCGGCCGCTGCCGTGTGGCGCAGCAGCTGGCGCGGCAGGCTGACCTGGGCGCCGCTGAACCAGCGCGCATCGGGCATCGGATCGGCGCTCAGCACCTCGGTGATGGGCGTAGGCGATTCAAGCTGGTAGTAGTCCCAGATGCTGTGCCAGAAATCGGCCAGATGCGCCACCGACCAGGCGTGCAGGGCCTCGTAGTCATCAAAGCGCAGGCCGTGCTGCTGGGCGAGCCATTGCTCGTAGTGCTGGATCTGGGGCAGGGGGGAGGCGGCAGAGGTGGTCATGGCAGATGAGAGAGCTTTTGCCGAGCGTACGCAAAGCAGGGCCCGCTTGCACGAGGGGAAGCACGCAAGCTGTCACCCTGGCAGCAGGGAATGCTTTTCACAGGGATGGCCCCGCCGCTGCTGCTATGCAATGTTATTTTTTGTCAGCCTGCTCAAGCCCTTTGCCGGCGCAGCGATTGGCTTGCTGGCACAATTCGCGCCCTGGTACTGACGGGCGCCTTTCGTCTATTCCTACACAGCGCTGACCTGCCTGCAAGCGATCATCACCACGCAGGTGCTGCATGTCGTGCAGCGCAGGCAGAGGCCCCGGGCGCAGACCCAGGAGCCAGGCAAGGCAGAGGGGATGGACGGCGAGGAGCCCGCGTGCTGCGTCCAAAGGACGCAGCGCTGCAAGGTGACTACAAGATGCATGCAATTGCACTGCATTGGTCACAAAATAAAGCATCCACGCCGGAACTTAGTCGATAGGCTCGGGTTCCCAATCGTCGCTCCCTGGCGCTCGGTTGTCATCCCCTTTTTTGCCCTGTAGAACAGCGGCAATGCGGGGGCCGCAAAGCCCGATGGGTCAGCTTTCGTGCCGCCTGGCGCGTTAAGCACTGATGTTAATTCCCAGCAAGCGCTGGTTTGGCAGCCTCCGGGCCCGCACCAAAGCAGCGCAATAAATGACACCAAGTCTGGGAGCGCAGCAAGGTCTTAGGCCCCGCTGCGGTTAGATGGAGATCATTGGTTTTGTCTGGATTCCGTATGAAATACAACCCTGCGCTGGACGGTATGCGCGCGGTGGCAATCGTCCTGGTGTTCCTGTCCCACGCCCATGCGCCGATGTTTGATGGCGCGTTCTTTGGCGTGGACCTGTTCTTTGTGCTCAGCGGGTTTTTGATTACCTCGCTGCTGCTGAAAGAACACCAGCAATCGGGCCGCTTGGACTTCTGGCGCTTTTACAAGCGCCGCTTTTTGCGCCTGGGCCCGGCCTTGCTGCTGTTTCTGGCCGCCTATTGGCTGTTTGCACCGCTGATCTGGCCCGGCCTGGATGATGTGAACCAGGACGTGGTGGTCTCTGCGCTGTATCTGGCCGACTACGGTATTGCCTTCTTTGACAGCCCGGACACCTTGCTGCACATGTGGTCGCTGTCGGTCGAAGAGCACTTCTACCTGATCTGGCCACCGCTGCTGGTGCTGCTGCTGGCGCATACCGCGCGCAAGCAGCTGTGGCGCCCGGTGCTGCTGCTGGTGGTGCTGATGTTTGTCTGGCGCGCCTACTGGGTGGCCCAGGGCCAGCACTTCTATGAAATCTTCTTCCGCTTCGACACCCGTGCCACCGGCATGCTGCTGGGCAGTGCGCTGGCCGCTGTCGCCGTGCACCGCCCCGAGTGGATGGACGCGCTGCATGCCCGCCAGAAATACCTGCTGTGGCTGTTGCCGGTGCTGCCCTTTGCCGTGATTGGCTATGGGTGGGACGACGCCGGTGCGCTGCTCTGGGGCTTTGCGCTGGTGGAGCTGGTCGCCGCTGCCATCATCGTTGCGGTGAGCAAGCAAAAGGGTGTCCTGTTCGATATGCTCAGTCTGCCGGCGCTGGTCTGGGTGGGCAAGATGTCCTACGGCATCTACCTCTGGCACTATCCTGTTGTGCGCCTGCTGCGCGCCCATACCGACTGGCAGTGGGTGGTGATCCTGGGCCTGCCGATCTCGGCCGCGTTTGCCGCGCTGTCCTTCTACACCATCGAGCGCTGGGCGCTGGGCCTGCGCGATCGCTCCAGCAGCAAGCCAGTGCAGCAACCTGCGGGTTCGCGCACCGCATAAGCGGCGGTCACCCACAACAAAGCCGGGCCTTGCCCGGCTTTGTTGTTTCTGCTGCTGCGGCAGCATGGTAAAAAACGGGCTTTGATTGATACAGGCCTTGCCATGACCTCCGCTTCCGCTTCCGCACCCGTGCCCATCGCCTCTGCCGACGAGGTACTGCAATTCTGGTTGGGTAGCGCTCGCCCCAGCAACAGCGAGGCCTTGCAGCACAAGCAGCAATGGTTCAGCAAGTCCGATGCTTTCGATGCGCGCATTCGTGCGCAATTTGGCGCGACGGTGCAGGCGGCGCTCAACGCCGACTTGCCTGGCTGGACGGACAGTGTTTGGGACACGCTGGCCCGCATCATCGTGCTTGACCAGTTCACGCGCAATATCTACCGGGGCACGCCGGAGTCCTTTGCCGGCGACCCACACGCTCTGCAACTGGCGCTGGGCTTGTGCGACAGCGGCCGGGACCAGGAGCTGCCCGCAGCTGTGCGGGTGTTTGTCTATCTGCCACTGGAGCATGCCGAAGATGCGGCCCTGCAGCAGCGCAGCGTCGATCTGTTCACCCAACTGCGCGACAGCCATCCAGCGCCTGCCGAGCTGCAGACCTACCTGCAGGGCACCTGGGATTACGCGCTGCGCCACCAGGCCGTCATCACCCGCTTTGGGCGTTTTCCGCACCGCAATGCGATCTTGGGCCGCCGCAGCACCGCCGAAGAGCTGGACTACCTGGCCCAGCCCGGCTCCGGTTTCTGAACTTTCTGCGCAAGCACAGTAGCCCTTGTCTCACAGACGCGGGGCTGCGGCGGGTTTACCTTGGAGGGGTACTGTTAACAAAACAACCTCCCACAAAAAAGGAAGCCACGATGCCAGATAAATCCCGCACCCCGCTGGCGCTTGATACCAAGCGTCTCGACGCCGCCAAGAAAAGCCTGGAAGAAGGCGCTGTGCTGCCCGATGACTCTCCATACCGTGAGGACATCATCCGCCTGCTCAACGACTCTCTGGCCACCGAGCTGGTGTGCATCCTGCGCTACAAGCGCCACCACTTCACGGCTACCGGCTTGGAGTCGCCTGCGATTGCAGAAGAATTTTTGGTGCATGCACAAGAAGAGCAGGCCCATGCCGACCGTATTGCGACCCGCATCGTCCAGCTGGGCGGCGAGCCCGACTTCAATCCCGACAGTCTCACGGGCCGCAGCCATGCCGACTACAACGACGACATGGACCTGCACTCTATGATCCGCTCCAACCTGGTGGCCGAGCGCGTCGCCATCGAGGCCTACACCCAGATGGTCGATCTGATCGGCGACAAGGACCACACGACACGCCGCCTGATCGAGCAGATCCTGGAGCAGGAGCAAGAGCATGCCGATGAGCTGTCCGATTGGATGAAAAAGGCCCAATAAGGGCCGTGCTACCTGAACCGCAACCGAGTTGCGGTTTTTTTATGCCGCTGGAGAACGATACAGATGACCGATACCGAAGCAACACGCAAGAATGCCAAGCACCTGCTCTACCTGATGGTGAATGAGGAGTTGCTGCGCGCGGGCGATGGTCTGGATGCCGAGGCGCTTGGCAATGTACTGGAGCGCCATGGCGTCAGCACCACAGAGCAGCAAGCTGCACTGAACTATGCCTGTGAGCAAGGCTGGTTGCAGAAGGGCGAGAATGGCCAGCTGCAGATGACCGAAACCGGTTTTGCGTTGGATTGAGACGGAAAATGAACACTGCCGGCAGACCGGCAGTGGCTATTAAACGCGGAACAAGGGCGTGGTACCTCTACCCACCGAGAGACTCGCCTTGAGGCAGGGTGCCTGCCATCATGGCCTCATGGGCCTGCTGCTGAACTTTGGTGCGCGTCAGGCGGGAGGGCCGGCTTTCTTCGCCATGGGTATTGACGTGGTTGCCGATCACGGCCATCGCGCCGTTGCGTCTGGCTTCAACCATCTCGGCGTGCACTTCAGAGCGGGTCCGTGTGCTATCCCATTTTGGATAGGCAGGGTAAGACGAGCCATCACCGACGGGTTCGGTGGTCGAGTCCCCGACCGAGGCAGCCAGCGCCAGTTCAGCAGAGCCAGCAAACACCAATCCTGCGGCGATCGTCAAGGTAGACATACTGCGAGCAAACATGGTTTTCTCCTTAGACGCTCCGCGTTGATCGCCATGCATTGATGAGCAAACGGCGTGCGGTGGCATCTAGCAAACAGGTGGAAAGAAGGGAACGTGGCTGAGAGTTGTCAGGGGCGCACTCTCGGCGCTTTGCCCGGGAAATTCGCCGAAGCGGTTGCCTTTGGGCAATGGGGCCAACGGTGCTGGCGATAGGGCTGGCTGCTACCCCCTCGGGGGTGGTAGGTGGCTGGTCACTTATCAAATGCTTTGCATTGCAGCGGATCGCTGGTAACAGGCGTGGCACTTTTGCGCTGGTGGCCCACAGCGGGGCGGTGCCCTGAGCGCAGCTAAATCGGTGATTGTGAGAAACATCGGTTCATTTCAAACTCCTTTAGAACTTCAGCAACCCGACATAAGTTGCTGGTATCGCTCAACGGCTGGTGTTGGTCACTCTTCATAGACGGTTGCTGATCGATGAATTCATTCTATTGAAATTCATAAAATAATTAATGTATTAAATCAGGATAGATTGTTCTGAAAAATAATCTAATCTTTTAAAGATCTTGGGATCGTGCTTTTATCGGCAGATATACCAGCTATGCTGCATAAAGCTTGGCTTATAAGAGAAATTAGTCCAATAAATGCGACGGAGTTTTGCTGCTGAGCCTTGGTTAACCCTGTCCGGGTTTGCCGGTAAATCGCGCACAGTCTGCGCCGAATTAGGCTTGTTTACATGACAGTAACAGTACCGCTACAGGGCGTTTACACGTGCTGGTGGTCTGGGGTCGCAAGCGGTTGTCAGTGTCTGGGCTGCGCGCAGGTTGCCCGCGGGGTCCGGACTAGGGTGGCGACCTGAACCATGAAAATGGCGTCATCGCGGAGCGAGCGCTGCAGCCGGTAGGGCCAGGTCTGCCCGGGCCGCGACTGAGCACCAGCAAGCAAACAGGCAGCAGTAATGCACCCAGAGCGGGTTTGCATTGGATGGGGATGTAAAAAGACCACTGCCGGCGAACCGGCAGTGGCTACCAAGAGCACGGCCCAGACGCAATGGGACAAGGTCTGGCCGGGCTACGCACTAGATGCGTTTTAGTTATGTGGCGGGCAATGCCCGCTTTCATGCTGTCTCAGACCCTGCCCAATGGCGGAGGCCTGAAAATCTCACCGCTCTGCCAGCATCTGCCTGGCAGAGCGTTTTTTTACTTATTCGCCGAAGGATTCGCCTTCAGGCAAGGTGCCGGCAACCAGGGCGTCATGGGCTTGCTGTTGCACTTGGGCGCGGCTCAGGGTCGAGGGGGCGCTTTCCGCACGGAAAGTGTTCATGCGGTCACCGATCACGGCCATCGAGCCATTGCGCTGGGCTTCGGTCACCTTGGCCTGCACTTCGGCGCGGGTCAAGGTGCTGTGGGCGGCAGGGTAGGCGGGGTAGTCGGAGCCATTGCCGACCGGGGCCGTCGTGGCGGCGCTGGCAGCACCGGCAAACACCAGACCGGCGGACATCATCAAAGCGGACATATTGCGTGCAAACATGGTTACTCTCCAAGGACCCGCGCTGCTGGCAAATCATTGATTTGCGCTGTGGGAGCGGCGGCGTCCAAAAAATAGGTTGTTGATTCGGAATCGGGGGGGTGGATGCGAGAGCGGCCTGCGGCCCACTCTCAGCGCGGTTGCCTGGGCTTATTCGCCGAAGCTTTCGCCTTCGGGCAAGGTGCCGGCAACGCGGGCGTCGTGGGCGGCTTTCACTACTTCGGCGCGGGACAGGGTGCTGCCGCCCTTTTCAAAGGCATTGGCTTGCAACTGGTCGCCCTTGAACAGCAGGGTGCCGTTCTTTTGGGCTTCGACGAATTGCGCTTGCACATCGGCGCGGCTCACGGCGCTGGTGGTGGCAACGGGGGGAGCAATCGAGCGGTCGCCTTCAAAGGGGTTGGCCTGGGCAACACCGGCACCCAACATCAGAGCAGCTACACCGGCGATCGAGAAAATACGTGCGTTCATTTTTAACTCCTGGAGAACTCCAGCGACTCACCATGAGGGGCTGGTTCGCTCAACGGGTGGTGCGGTGCACCTTGTGTGGTTCTCGTTGATCGATGTAGTTAGTGTATGCACTGGCCCGTCTCCGATAAATAGCCTAAATCGGAATAGATTGTTCTGAAAAACAATCTAATTTTTTTGACGGTATGCAATCGTCCAGAGGTGCTCAGAGGCATGCACTTCTCTCCAGAGAGGCGCATGCGTAGGAGAATTCCGGCAAACAGGGGATGTAGCTGGGCCGGAGGACCCGCCGGCTAACCCTGTCAGGGTTGACCCGAGATGGTGGCTGCTATGGCAACCAGATTAGCTTGCTTTATACGACAGTGACAGTGCTGTCACGGGGCGTTCTGCAGGCGCTGGAGCTGCTGGTGGTCAGCGCTGCGCCAGTCGGGCGGCAGCTGGTGCTTGGCCTGCAGGTAGTGGTGGGTGTAGATGTCCAGGTAGGTTTCCAGGGTCTGGGCTGCGCGCTGGGCGCCGGCAAGATCCAGGCACAGCGCAGCGACCTCGGCGGTGCAGAAATGGTCGTCACGGCGCGAGCGCCGCAGCTGGTAGCGCGAGATCTGCTCCGGGTGCAGGCTGAGCACCGGAAAGCGGTCCAGGTAGGGACTCTTGCGGAACATCTTGCGTGCCTCGGGCCAGGTGGCATCGAGCAGGATGAACAGCGGCCTGCGCGCTCCTTCCTGCTGCGCTGGCGGTGGCAGCTGCTGCACGGCGCGGCCGGGCTCGTGCACAAACTCCTGGGGGAAGACCACATAGGGCTGCCATTGCGCATCGGCCAGCAGTGCCTCCAAGCCCGCATCCATCTCCGTTCGCGACCAGCCAAAGGCAAAGGTCTCCGCCACCACATCGGCAATCAGCCAGCCGGTGTTGCTGGGCTTGAGCGGCTCGGCATCGTGCATCAGCAGGCACATGCCTGCCCTTGTGGCCTGCGTGGGCCGCAGCGCGCAGAGGCAGTGGCTGGGGCGCAGGCGGCAGCCCTCGCAGCGCTCCCCCTTGGGGCCGCCCCGGGCCAGAAAAGGGCGGGTGCTGCGCTGCAGCCGCTCGGCGCGCAGGCGCGAGACGGCATGGGGGACAAGGGCGCCAACAGTGCTGGGAGCGCTGGCAGTGGGAGAGGATGGGTGAGAAGACACGGGCGCTATTGTCGTCGCCCAGTCCAACCCAGCAGCGCAGCGGGTTTAGCGCCGCGCGATGTGCTGTTCAGTTCTGCACCGCTTCCAGCGCAAACAGTGGCACATCGGCGCGCCGGCTCAGCCACACCCCACCGCCCAGCTCGGTAAAGCCCTGGGCCAGGCCGCGGCGGTAGAGCTCGGCGCGGTGGCGGTACAGGCGCGGGTCGGTCAGCGCATCGTCGATGATGTCGCGCTCATAGTCTTCGCGCGCGACGGCTTCCACATAGAGCGCGCCCCGGCTCAGCCGCGCCAGGTTGGCCAGCGCCAGCTTCAGGTCGGCGGGGCTCAGATACGGCAGCACGCCTTGGCAGATCACCAGGTCAAAGGGCTGGCCATCGGCCGGCGCATAGTCCACGACCGAGCCTCGCTCCCAGCCGTAGCGCTGGCACAGGTACTCGCTGTATTCCACCCCGAGGTAGCTGGCCTGCGGAAAATGCTGCGCAATCGCATCGCGCCACAGGCCGATGCCGCAGCCGACATCCAGCACCCGCTGCACCGGCACACGCACATACTGCAGATAGCTGCAGACAAAGGCACCCAGGCGCGCGGCATGGGCGGGGTCGACCACGCTGGTTTTCTTGTCGAAATAAAAGCGCTGGTAGTACGCCTCGTCAAACCATTGCCTGTCCGCTGATTGCACGCATATCCTTTGTCAATGCAATGCAGCACCGCTGTGCATTGCGCAGGCAGTATCGCGCAGATGGCGCATGCGGGTGGGGCGCTGCGGTATTGCGGCGGGGCGGTTTCAGCGCGGGATGACGGACAGGTTCTCGGGCACGATCTGCTCCTGGCTGCCTGCCGGGCAGGGGCCGTCGGTATAGATGGTCTGGCCGTTCAGCTGGCATTTGCGCGGCACGGCTGCGGGCCGTGCCTGGCCGCTGCCGCCGTCTGGCGCCGCGCGCCGCGCCTGGCTGCGTTGCACTTCTTCGGCACTGGGTGGGGGAGGGGACGAGGCCTTGCGCCACAACCCGCTGGCGGCCTGTTCGGCATCGCCCATGAGCGCTGGGCCACGCCAGGCGAACAGGACGGCAGCGCAGGCTGCCACCAGGGCCAGCCAGATCAGCCGGCGGTAGGCAGGGCGCAGGTACATGGCAGTGGCAATGGGGGTTGGGGCATGGCAGGCACTGTATCAGCCCCCTTGGTAGAAGCGCACATCCAGGTACAGCAGCAGAAAGGCCAGCAGGCTGATGCCCCAGTTCAAGCGCCGGGCCAGGGGCAGGTAGGCTGCGCTGAAATACCACTGCCGGTGCGACGGCAGGTGGCGCAGGATGTAGAGCAGCCCCATCTCCTGCATATTGCTGAAGTGCGGATGGCTGTCCTTCTTGAGCTTCTGGATGATGGAGGCATCGCAGAGCATCACCACCGACAGCACGGTGGCGATGATGGCAGCGCCCAGCAGCCACTGCTGCCAGTCTGGCCCATGCACGCCCAGGCTGAACCAGTGGCTCAGCATCAGCACGGCCAGCACGGCAAACAAGCGGTAGAAGATGGCACGCCAGTGTGCAGGGCTGGGCTCGGTGATTTGGCCTTGGCGGCGCGCCGCGCGGTCAATGATGCGGGCGAGCAGCCAGGCCATGCCATGAAAGCTGGCCTCCAGCAGCAGGTAGATGCCCAAGGCCAGCGCCAGCAACTGCAGCGGCTCGCCCTTGGCCATGCTCAGCACGTCTGGCAGGCCCAGCGGGCGGTGCGGTGGTGCTGCATCCCGGCGCTCAGCTCACATGCTTGCCAACAATGCCGGCAATCTCGAACATGCTGATCTGGTCCTTGCCAAACAGCGGCTGCAGCTTGGCGTCGGCGTTGATCGCGCGCTTGTCCTTGGCATCCTGCAGGCCGTTGGCCTTGATGTAGTCCCACAGCTTTTTGATGACCTCGGGGCGCGAGGTGGCCTCGCTGCCGATCACGGCCGCCAGTGCGGGGCTGGGGGTCAGCGTCGCGGCAACCTTGCGGGGCGTTTTGGCGGCGGTCTTGGTGGCCGACTTGGTAGCGGTTTTGGCCGCCGTCTTCGTGGCCTTGGCAGCGGTCTTGCTTGCGGTCTTCGTGGCGGTCTTGGCCGCCGTCTTGGCGGCCGCGCCCTTGCGGGGCGGGAACTTGCTGTCGCGCGGCTCGAACTCGAAGTTCACCTTGCCGGCCTCCTTGTCCCAGGCCAGGAAGGCCTTGAAGCTGCGGCGCGTGCGGTTGGAGACGAACTTGTCGAGCAGGTCGGTCTTGCCGGTTGCCAGCAGCTTGGCCATCTGGTCGCGCTCGATCGGCTGCTGCAGGATGATCTGGCCGCTCTTGAAGTCGCAGCTGGGCGTGGGCTGCTGGGCCGTGGGCACGGCCTTGCTGCAGACATAGTTGGCGCCATGCTCGAACACTGGCGCGCCGCATTTGGGGCAGGCGCCCAAGGCGTTCTGGCTGCCAAAATCCACCAGCTCGCCCGATTCTTCATCGGACTTGTTGTCTTCGAACAGGAACTCGAACTTGAAGTTGTTGTTGTCCTCGTCGCGCACGATGGCCACTTCGGCAGCAAAGGGCCAGCCGGCCTTGGAGCGGAAGCCGTCGAGCGGGCCCAGCTTGCGGTCGCGCAGCAGCTGGTCGGCCTCGGCGGTCTCGAAGGTGCGGCCTGCAGGCGATTTGGTGAACGAGAAGCCGCAGCCCTCGCCATTGCCGCCCACGCCGGTGCAGGCATAGCGGCGGTAGTTTTCCTTGACCACGCCGCCGCAGTTGGGGCAGGGCGCAGACAGCGTGGCGTAGTCACCGGGGATGGTGTCGCGGTCGTATTCCTTGGCCTTTTTCACCAGGCGCTCGGTCATGGACTGGATCTCTGCCATGAAGGCTTCACGCGAGAGCTGGCCCTTTTCCATTTGCGCGAGCTTGTATTCCCACTCGCCGGTCAGGTCGGCGCGCGAGAGCTCTTCCACCTGCAGGCCGCGCAGCAAGGTCATCAGCTGGAAGGCCTTGGCCGTGGGGATCAGCTCGCGGCCTTCGCGCAGCATGTATTTCTCGGTCAGCAGGCCTTCAATGATGGCTGCGCGCGTCGCAGGCGTGCCCAGGCCTTTTTCCTGCATGGCTTCGCGCAGTTCGTCGTCGTCGATCTGCTTGCCGGCGCTCTCCATCGCGCCCAGCAGGGTCGCTTCCGAGTAGCGGGCGGGCGGCTTGGTCTTGAGGCCCTTGGGGTCGACCGGGTCGGCCACCGGCTTCTCGCCAGGCTGCACCGGCACCAGGTTCTGGCCCTTGTCGCCTTCCTTGGCGTCTTCCACTTCGTGGGCCGCTTCCTTGCCGTAGATGGCCAGCCAACCGGGCTTGACCAGCACCTTGCCTTCGGTCTTGAAGTGGTGCTCTTCCACCTGGCTGATACGGGTGGTGACCTGGTACTCGGCGCTGGGGAAGAACACTGCCATGAAGCGCCGCACCACCAAGGTGTAGAGCTTGTGCTCGGCCTCGCTCAGCGCGCCAGGCGCCTGCGTGGTCGGGATGATGGCAAAGTGATCCGACACCTTGCTGTTGTCAAAGATGCGCTTGTTGGCGCGGATGTAGTTGGCGCCAATGGCCTGCTGCGCAAACGGCGCGAGCTGCTGCATATTGCTGTGGGCCAGCATCTCAAAGGTCTGGCGGGCGACCGGCAGGTAGTCTTCGGGCAGCGCGCGCGAATCGGTACGCGGGTAGGTCAGCGCCTTGTGGCGCTCGTACAGCGCCTGGGCCAGTGCCAAGGTGGTCTTGGCCGAGAAGCCGAACTTGCTGTTGGCCTCACGCTGCAGGCTGGTCAGGTCAAACAGCAGCGGCGATGCCTGCGTGGTGGGCTTGGACTCTTCAGTCACCGTGGCGGGCTTGCGGCGCACGGCATCGGCAATGGCTTGGGCCTCTTGCTGGGTCCAGACGCGGTCGGCCTTGGCCTCCGCGTCGTCGCTTTTCTTCCAGCCCGGGTTGAACCACTTGGCCGGGTAGGCGCCCGCCTGGGCGTTGAACTCGGCGTGGATTTCCCAGTAGTTGCGGCTGACGAACTTGCGGATTTTTTCTTCGCGCTCGACCACCAGCGACAACGTGGGCGTCTGCACGCGGCCCACGGTGGTCAGGAAGAAGCCGCCGTCGCGCGAGTTGAACGCGGTCATCGCCCGCGTGCCGTTGATGCCCACCAGCCAGTCGGCTTCGGAGCGGCTGCGGGCGGCATCGGCCAGGCCCAGCATCTGGTTGTCCGAACGCAGCTTGTTGAAGCCGTCGCGGATGGCTTGCGGCGTCATCGACTGCAGCCACAGGCGCTGGATCGGCTTGCCCAGGCCGCCCTTGGCGCCACCGGCATATTGCTCGATCAGGCGGAAGATCAGCTCACCCTCGCGGCCCGCGTCACAGGCGTTGATCAGCGCGGTGACATCCTTGCGCTTGGCCAGCTTGACGACGGCGTTCAGGCGCGTCTTGGTCTTGTCGACGGGCTTGAGTTCAAAGTAAGGCGGGATGACCGGCAGATGGGCAAAGCTCCATTTGCCGCGTTTGACATCAAATTCTTCGGGGGCCTGGATCTCCACAAGGTGACCCACCGCGCTCGTCACGATGAAGTTCTCGGCTTCAAAGTAGTCGTCGTGTTTGGCAAATTGGCCTGCCACCGGCGTCAGTGCACGAACAATGTCCTGTGCAACGGACGGCTTTTCTGCAATGACCAGGGTCTTGGACATGGGTTCACTCTCATCAAACTGGGGTCTGCCAACACTGTGGGTTGCTGGCGCTTTGAGCACGCTCTTACAATGCACGCTTTACGCGCATGTGCGCGGGCGCCTGCATGTGTACGTGTGCGCACATGCGCATGTGCTTATTTTTAAAGTAGCAGAAAAAATCCCATGCCGAACCATGTTCCCCATTTTTCAACAGGTCGTCGTATCCAGGTACGGCGTTCGGGCGTGCACGGCAGGGGCGTTTTTGCGTTGCAGGATATCGCAGAAGGCGAAGTCATTGTCGAATATGCGGGCAAGGTCATCAGCTACGAAGAAAGCCAGCGCCGCCACCCGCACGACCCGGACCACCCCAACCACACCTTCTTTTTCCAGATCGATGGCGACCGCGTCATCGACGGCGGTGACGGCGGCAACTCGGCCCGCTGGATCAACCACAGCTGCGACCCGAACTGCTTTGCCGAAGAGGTGGATGACCGCATCTTCATCAGCGCGCTGCGCAACATCAGCGCTGGCGAGGAGCTGGGCTATGACTACGGCCTGATCATCGAAGAGCGCTACACCGCCAAGCTCAAGGCCGACTACGCCTGCCACTGCGGTGCGGCCGAATGCCGGGGCACGATGCTGGCACCCAAGCGCGGCTGGAAGCCCAAGGTACCCGCCTCGGACTTGCCCGAGCCGGTGCTGCCCAAAAAGCGCAAGGCCAAGGCGGCCGCTGCCGATGGCGCAAAGCCCGCTAAACCTGCCAAGGCGGAAAAGAACAAGGCCAAGGCCGCAGACAAGGCACTGGGCAACAAAAAAGCCAAGGACAAGAAAAAGAGCGACCAGAAAGCCAAGGCCGACAAGAAGACCAAGGGCCAGAAGATGGCCAAGGCGGGCGCATGAGCGACACACAGAACACGCCCATCCGCTGGCCGGCAGAAGCGATCTGGGAAGCGGTGGAGCCGCAGTTGCCGGGCTTCACGATCGAGGTGCTGCCCAGCATCGACTCGACCAATACCGAGCTGATGCGCCGCGCCCGGGCCGGCCGGCAAGAACCCATCTTGCTGGTGGCTGAGCAACAGACCGCAGGGCGGGGCCGCATGGGCAAGCCCTGGCGCAGCGAGGCCGGTGACTCGCTGCTGATGTCGCTGGGCCTGCCGCTGGCGCCGGCCGACTGGTCGGGCCTGTCGCTGGCCGTTGGGGTGTCGGTGGCGCAAAGCCTGCAGCCGCAGCTGCCTGAGGCTGGCTCCAGCACCCCGACGATTGGCCTCAAATGGCCCAATGACCTCTGGCTGACCGGCGACCACAAGCTGGCCGGCATCCTGGTCGAGACCGCCAGCTTTGTCTCGGCCCGCACGCATGCGGGCGATGGCCAGCAGCAGGCCGAGCGCTATGTGGTGATTGGCATCGGCATCAATGTTCGGGCCCCGCAGGCCGAAGGCCTGTCGACCATTCCCGGCAGCCTGCAGATGCTTGACAGCCGCTGGGACGCGCCACAGGCGCTGCAGGCCGTGGTGCCGCCGCTGGTGGCCGCCATCCAAGCCTTTGCGCAGCAGGGCTTTGCGCCGCTGCAAGCGGCCTATGCGCAGCGCGATGCGCTGGCTTGCCGCGAGGTAGGCCTGAGTGACGGTACGGCCGGCCTGGCCATGGGTGTAGGCGCCGATGGCGCGTTGCGCGTGCAGACCGCTGCGGGTGTGGTGGATGTGACCAGCTCGGAAGTCAGCGTGCGGCCCAAGGCCGGCGCGGCTTGAGCGCGCTGCAGGACCAGAGAATGAAGAGACAGGAGCGGAGATGATTCGTTTTGCCATCGTGCTGCTGCTGGCCAACGCCGGCTACTACGCGTTCTCGCAAGGCATGCTGCGCAGCCTGGGCTGGGGCCCGGAAGACCCCTCCGAGCCCGAGCGGGTGCAGCAGCAGGTCAAGCCCGATGCGCTGCGCATTCTGACCCCGCAAGAGGCCAGGCAGGCCCAGGAGCAGGCGCGCACGGTGACGGCCGAGCCTGCACTGGCGCCAGTGGCCGCACCCGTATCCGAACCTGTTGCCGCAGTGGAGCCAGCTGCCGACAGCGCAGACAAAACGGCAGCTGCCGAGGCCGACAAACTGGCGGCCAAGGCGGCGGACAAGCCCGCTGACAAGCCGGCAGACAAGCCTGAAAAGCCCGAGAAAAAAGAATGCCTGGTCGCTGGCAGCTTTGATGCCAAGCAGATCGAAGCGCTGCGCTTGCAACTGGCCAAGTTGCCAGAGGGCAGCTGGCGCCTGGACAGCAGCACCAGCGCCGGCCGCTGGATGGTCTATGTCGGCAAGTTCAGCAGCCAGGAAGCGCTGGACACGCGCCGTGACGAGCTGCGTGCGCTCGACATCAGCACCGACCGTGCCCGCATCGCGAGCCTGGAGCCGGGCATCTCGCTGGGGCGCTTTTCCAGCGAGGAGGCCGCCGAGCGCCATTTGGCCACTATCGGCAGGAAAGGCGTGAGCGGCGCCAAGGTGGTGGTCGAGCGTCCCGAGACCGTCAGCTACACCGTGCGACTGCCCAAGCTGGATGCAGCCACCAAGAAGCGTGTGCAGAGCTGGCATGTGATGGACGGCAAGGACCTGCGCAGCTGCTCCTGAGCCGGGCTGTTTGGATCAGACGGCTCAGATCTGCGGCTGGGGAGCCAAGGTGGTCGGAAAGCAGACGCTGAACACCACGCCGCGCTGGGCCTGGCGCGGGTGGGCATCTTCCAGGCCCACCGTCGCGCCATGCTGGCGCGCGATTTCCTGCACGATGGGCAGGCCCAGGCCTGAGCCATCGACCTCGCTGCCCAGCACCCGGTAGAAGGGTTGAAAAATACGTTCGCGCTCTTCTTCGGGGATGCCGGGGCCGGAGTTCTCCACCTGCAGCACGATCACATGGCCAAAGGGGTCGGCCATCAGGCGCACATTGATGATGCCCGGCGCGCTGGCGCTGGAGGGCGTGTAGTTGATCGCGTTGTCCAGCAGGTTGCGCACCAGCTCGCCCAGCAAGGTGGCATTGCCGTTGACCCAGACCTCGCGCTCATCGGCCTGCATGCCGTCGTATCCCATGTCGATGTGCTTGGCGAGCGCCCGGTCAATGCCGTCATGCATGGCGTCGAGCACAATCTCGGCCAGGTTGCAGGGCGTGCGCTGCAGCAGCGCACTGGGCCCTTCGGCGCGGGCCAGGGACAGCAGCTGGTTGACGGTGTGGGTGGCGCGCATGCTCGAGCGGCCAATCTGCTGCAGGGACAGCTTGAGGTCGTCCTCCTTGGCATCGGCGCGCTGGGCCATCTCGGCCTGCATGCGCAGGCCCGCCAGCGGGGTTTTGAGCTGGTGCGCCGCATCGGCGAGAAAGCGCTTCTGCGTGGCCAGCGAATCGTTGAGGCGTTCCAGCAAGCCATTGACCGAGTCGACCAGGGGCACCACCTCCAATGGCACATCCTTGTGGTGGATGGGCGAGAGGTCTTCGGACTTGCGTGCGCGGATGCGCTCTTCCAGAAGATGCAGCGGCTTGATGCCGCGTGCCAGCGCCAGCCAGACCAGCAGCACCGCCAGCGGCAGGATGACGAACTGCGGCAGCATGACACCCTTGATGATTTCTGTCGCCAGCACGCTGCGCTTCTCGCGCGTCTCCGCGACCTGGATCAGCGCCAGATTGGGCTCGGGCAGCGACAGCTGCACCCAGATCCAGGCGATGCGCACATCCATGCCGCGCAGCTCGCCATCGCGCAGCTGGACTGTGCCGATGCTGCGCTCCAGATCCTTGGAGGGCATGGGCAGCGCCGATTCGCCCGAGAGAAACATGCCCGCTGGCGTGGTGACCTGGTAATACACCGTGTCGGCATCGTCGGCACGCAGGATCTCGCTGGCCGGCTGGGGCAGGTTGAAATAGGTTTTGCCGCCCTGCACGCCCACCAGCTGCGCCAGCGCATGGGCGTTGTACTCCAGCGCGCGGTCGAAAGGCTTGTTGGCCAGGTCCTGGGCCACCAGCCAGGTCAGTGCCAGCGATACCGGCCACAAAAGCAGCAGCGGCGTGAGCATCCAGTCAAGGATCTCTCCGAACAAAGATCGCTGCTCGCTGCGAAACAGGGCCAAGGCTGTCCTTGTGTGAATGGGCCGGGGGCGGCCATCGCCCCGCTGTCGCCGGATGGGTGGTGATCAGTGGGCTGCAGGCGGGTGGATCTTCTCCAGGCAATAACCCAGGCCGCGCACCGTGGCTATGCGGATGGGGCCCTTTTCGATCTTCTTGCGCAGGCGGTGGATATAGACCTCGATCGCATTGGTGCTGACCTCTTCGCCCCATTCGCAGAGGCGCTCGACCAGCTGGTCCTTGCTGACCAGGCGCCCCGAGCGCTGCAGCAGCACTTCCAGCAGGCCCAGCTCGCGGGCCGACAGCTCCAGCATGCGGCCGTCGAAGGTGGCCACGCGGCCGGCCTGGTCGTAGGCCAGCGGACCGTGCTGGATCAGGCTGGTGCTCATGCCCACGCCCCGGCGCGTGAGGGCCCGCACGCGGGCTTCGAGCTCGGACAGCGCAAAGGGCTTGGCCATGTAATCGTCGGCACCCAGATCGAGGCCCTGCACCCGGTCATCCACGCTCTCGGCGGCGGTGAGGATCAGCACCGGAATAGCCGAGCCCCGGGCGCGCAGCTTTTTCAGCACTTCCAGCCCATGCATGCGAGGCAGGCCCAGGTCCAGGATCAGCAGGTCAAACGCGTTGTTGGCCATCAACGCGGCATCGGCTTCGGTGCCGCTGGAGACATGATCGACCACGGCGCCGGAGTTGCGGAGACTGCGCAGCAGGCCATCGGCCAGCACTTGGTCGTCTTCGGCAATCAATATACGCATGGGGTCTCCTATCGATGTTGTATTGGTGATACGTGCGCTGTTGCTGATTCTAGGTCAGGCTGTGGCGCCTGATGGTGTCAATAGCATAGACCAAAGAAGCGCGTTGTGAGGCCCGTGATGCGCGACAATCGCTGCCTGCTTTTTTGTTGCAGAGACGTAAAACCGGCCAAACCGTCATCCATCCGAAGCATGCCTCACGTAGGATAACGCCTCGTCGTGCCCAGAGCGCGCGGGCACCGGGTCCGTGGCTGGAGGCGACTTTTCAACAGCAGGTGGTGATGAAAGCAGGGTCCAAGGTACGGGTGAGGTGGCAGGCGTCGCAGCGGCAGCGCCGCTTTGTCATGGTGACGGCCATGGTGGTATTGACGGCCCTGTACCTGCAGTGGCACCACATCGTCGCCATGCCCGGGCATGCCGACGCATTGCAGTCTGCACCGCGCTCGGCGCCAGCTGCGAATCTGCCGCACTACCAGGCCAGCATTGATGCCAAGGTGGTCAGCGGCATTGCCGACAACCTCTCGGGCCTGGCCTACAACCCGGAGACCAAGACCTTGTTTGCGGTGACCAACCGGCCGCCCCAGATTGCCGAGCTGACGACCGATGGCGCGCTGCTGCGCGTGGCCTCGCTGCAAGGCGCACGAGACACCGAAGGCATTGCCCATATCCAGGGCGACTGGTTTGCGATTGCCGATGAGCGCAACAACCGCATCCACTGGGTGCAGTTTGGCAAGGATGTGACCGAGGTGTCGCTGGAGCACAGCCCCTATGTGCAGCTGAACGACATCGCCATCAAGAACTTCGCGCTCGAAGGCCTGGGCTGGGATGCCAAGCGCCAGCAACTGCTGGCCGTGACCGAGAAATGGCCGATGCAGGTGCTGGTGATGGATGCGCCGCTGTCCCAACTCAAGCCCGGCCTGGTCGATATGCCAGTATCGACTTGGGAGGTGCCGGCGGTGGAGGGCATGCCCAGCACGGATCTGGCCGCCATCGAGGTCGACCCGCGCAGCGGCAACCTGCTGCTGCTGGGCGAGGAGGCATCGGTGCTGTACGAATACAGCCGTGCCGGTGACCTGCTCAGTGTGATGCCACTGTGGGCGGACATGGCCGGGCTGGCTGATCGCATTCCGCAGCCAGAAGGCCTTGCCGTGGACAACAGCGGCAATATCTTCATCGTCTCCGAGCCCAACCTGTTCTACAAGTTCGAGCGCAAGCGCGGTTGAGCACGCCCGAGCGCTGCCGTTTGAGCGCTCAGCTGTCGGCCCCGTAGACCTCCAGCCCAAGCTTGACCACGGTGGCGACCTGCTCGCCCACTTCGGCGCGGAACTCCTCCTCCGCCTGGGTAACGGCCCGCTCAAAGGCCTGCAGCCACAGCAGACCGGTCTCGGTAAAGCGCACCGTGCGGGCGCGGGCATCGCGTGGGTCGCGCTCACGGGTCACCAGGTTCCAGGCCTCGCACTGGTCCACCAGCTGAGCCATCGCCTGCTTGCTCATACCGGCGCGCGCGGCCAGGTCCACCAAGCGGTCGCCGGCCAGCGACAGGTGGCGCGTGATGTGGATATGGGCGGCACTGATCTGGTCGCGCTCGGCCAGGTGTGACAGCGCCAGCGGCACGGCCTCGTCCTGGGCCATCAGCTGCAGCACCCGGGCATCAAAACGGCGCATTGCGTGGCCCAGCAGGCGGCCCATATGGGTCAAGCGCCAGCTGTCATCGGGCAAGTGGGGCAGAAGAATGGGCATGGCAAACGGGCCTGCAAGGGCTGAAAAAGGGCGAAGTCGCTATTGTGCATATAGTCAATCAAACTGACTAAAAAAATGCTTCTATAAAATATACCCATCCCATAAACTACTGTTCAAGCATCCAGCCTGTATATGCAAACAGCTGGATCCCCAGATCGAAGACATGACCATCAAACGCAAGGAGAAATCCATGAACGCCACCGCAACCAAGCCCGAAGCCAACAGCGAAAAAGCCAAGGCGCTGGCCGCCGCACTGGCCCAGATCGAAAAGCAGTTCGGCAAGGGCACCATCATGAAGCTCGGCGAAGGCGAGGCCGTCTCGGACATCCAGGTGGTGTCGACCGGCTCGCTGGGCCTGGACATTGCGCTGGGCGTCGGTGGCCTGCCACGCGGCCGCGTCGTTGAAATCTACGGCCCTGAATCCTCGGGCAAGACCACCTTGACCCTGCAGGTGATTGCCGAAATGCAAAAGCTGGGCGGCACCTGCGCCTTTATCGATGCCGAGCACGCGCTGGACACCAGCTATGCCCAAAAACTGGGCGTGAATCTGGGCGATATCCTGATCAGCCAGCCCGACACCGGTGAGCAGGCGCTCGAAATCGTTGATAGCCTAGTGCGCTCCGGCGCAGTGGACCTGATCGTTGTTGACTCGGTCGCGGCCCTGACCCCCAAGGCTGAAATCGAAGGCGAAATGGGTGACCAGCTGCCCGGTCTGCAAGCCCGTCTGATGAGCCAGGCACTGCGCAAGCTCACCAGCACGATCAAGAAGACCAACTGCATGGTCATCTTCATCAACCAGATCCGCATGAAGATCGGCGTGATGTTCGGCAGCCCCGAAACCACCACCGGCGGCAATGCGCTGAAGTTCTACGCCTCGGTGCGCCTCGATATCCGCCGTACCGGCACCATCAAGCGCGGTGACGAGGCCATCGGCAACGAAACCAAGGTCAAGGTGGTCAAGAACAAGGTCTCGCCTCCGTTCAAGACGGCCGAGTTCGACATTCTGTTTGGCGAAGGCATCTCGCGCGAAGGCGAAATCCTGGACATGGGCGTCAATGCCCGCATCATCGAGAAAAGCGGTGCCTGGTACGCCTACAACGGCGAGAAGATCGGCCAGGGCCGTGACAACTCGCGTGAGTTCCTGCGTGAGAACCCCGACCTCGCCATCGAGATCGAGAACAAGGTGCGCGAGAGCCTGAACATCAGCCTGCGCCCTGCGGAAGACGGCGTGGTGGACGGCCCGGCCGCCACCGGAACCGAAGGCTGATCGCTGCTGAAGCCTGAACGCTGAGATAGCTGCTTGTGCACAGATGCTGTGCGCAAGCAGCTATTTGTTTTATAGCAATGAGGACGCATGTCTTTTAGCAAACTCTCCCTCAAAGGCCGTGCGCTGCGCTACCTGGCGCAGCGCGAGCATTCGCGCGTCGAGCTGCAGGGCAAGCTCGCGCCCCATGTGGAAGAGGGCGAGGACCTGGCGGCCATCCTCGACGAACTCGAAGCCAAGGGCTTTCTGAGCGCCGAGCGCTTTGTCGACAGCGTCATCCACACCAAGGCTGCCCGCTATGGCGCCAGCCGGGTGCTGCAGGAGCTGCGCCACAAGGGCGTGGATGCCGAGCTGATCGCAGATGCCCGCGAGCGCCTGCGCAGCACCGAGCTGCAGCGCGCCCGCGAGGTCTGGCAACGCCGTTTTGGCAGCCCGCCCGAGAGTCCGCAAGAGCGGGCCAGGCAGATGCGCTTTCTGGCCAGCCGGGGTTTTGGCGGTGATGTGGTGCGCAAGGTGCTGCGGGGCGGGGACGAGGCTTAGCGCAAAGCCATGCCTTTTAGCTATATCTGATAGTTGCAGCCTGGCGTAGCACGCACGGCGACGGTGAATGAAAGTCGGTCTCCACAGGAGATCGAACCATGAAAAGACGACAGTGCGCCAGCACTCTGCTGGCGCTGGGCACCATGCCATGGGCGACGTTTGCCCAACCCAGGCTCAGCACCCGCCATATTCGCGTGGTGGTGCCTTTTGGCCCCGGTGGTGTCGCCGATCTGACCGTGCGGATTGTTGTCCAGCGCATGGGTGAGTTGCTGGGGGGCCAGCCTATCGTGGTGGACAACCGACCCGGTGCGGGTGGGGTGGTGGCAGCAGAGCAGGTTGCTCGCACCGCGCCCGATGGGCATGTGCTACTACTGATGTCCAATGCCAATGCGGTGGCTGAGACGCTGTTCGCATCGCTGCCCTATAGTGCCGTGCGGGACTTTGCCCCGATCTCCTTGCTGGGTTCTTTCGATCTGGCGGTGTTGGTTGCGCATACCAGCGCTATCGATTCCCTGCAGACACTGGCGGAACAGGCCTTGGCCCGTCCTGGGCAGCTCAACATTGGCACGTCGTACCCAGGTAGCACACAGCACCTGGCTGCCGAGCTGCTCAAAACCACGCTGGGTCTGGATGTGCAGATTGTTCCTTTCAATAGCTCAGCACCTCTGGCTAATGCACTGCGCGGCCAGCAGATCGATGCGGCTGTGGACACCTTGGCTCCGTCGTTGCCGCATATTCAAGGCAAACTACTCAGGGCTGCGGCAGTAATGGGGGCGCAGCGCTCCCCGTTGTTACCACAGGTGCCTACCGTGGCGGAGAGCATGCCCGCCGCCAAGGGTTTTGAGGTGGCCTCGTGGAATGCGCTTGCGGCACCAGCAGGAACACCGGTTGCTACCATCACAAGGCTGAGTGATGTGACCAATGCGGCCTTGGCCTCACCCAGTGTGCAGCATCAACTGCAGCGCTTGGGTATCGGCGCACGCGGCAGTACGCCCGCACAGCAGGCAGCCTTGCTGCAGAGCGAAATACAGCGCTGGGCGACAGTGATCGAGCGTGCTGGTATCGCCAAGCACTAACTGAGGTACCGCTTGCAAAGGCCTGAGCAATCTGCTGCGAAGGCTGGCTCGGCGACAATGTCGGCCATGAGTACCGCAGAACAGCCCAACAACCCACTCCATGGCCTGACCCTGGAGAGCATTTTGAACGAGCTGGTCGCGTACTTTGGCTGGGAAGAGCTGGGCGAGCGCATACCGATACGTTGCTTTTGCCTGGACCCGAGCATCAGCTCCAGCCTGCGGTTTTTGCGCAAAACGCCCTGGGCGCGTGAGAAGGTCGAGGGCCTGTACCTGTTCATGCTGCGCGAGAAAAGGCGCAACGGCGGCTGAGCCGCATGCGCCCGCTGCGGCGCCATTGTCACGGCTGTGCAGCGCTGTCCTACCCGCAGGCCGGCTGTCAGACGCTAGGCTAGACGTCTGTTCCGCTTGACGCAGGAGACCGACGATGACCGCGAAAAATACCGTATGCCTCTGGTACCGGGGCGATGCGCTGGATGCCGCGCAGTTCTACGCCCAGACTTTTCCTGATAGCTCGGTAGGCGCCGTGCACCGCGCGCCGGGCGACTACCCCGATGGCAAGCAGGGCGATGCGCTGGTGGTGGAGTTCAATGTGGCCGGTGTGCCGTGCATAGGGCTCAACGGCGGCCCGCATTTCCAGCACAACGAATCCTTTTCGTTCCAGATCGCCACCGACGACCAGGCCGAGACCGACCGCCTGTGGAACGCCATCGTCGGCCATGGTGGGCAGGAAAGTGCCTGTGGCTGGTGCAAGGACCGCTGGGGCATCTCCTGGCAAATCACGCCGCGCATGCTGACCGCTGCACTGTCGGACCCCGACCGCGCAGCGGCTAAGCGCGTCTTTGAGGCGATGATGGGCATGACCAAGATCGATATCGCTGCGCTGGAGGCGGCGCGCAAGGGCTGAGCCATCAGCCCTGTTTCGTTCTACTTGCTGCGGGTACACCACCAGCAGATCAGCGAGCCGGCTGTTACCAGCACCACCCCTTGCCAAAAGCTCCAGGACGGTTGCACCTGCAGCCATACGGTGCCGACCAGCGCCGACAGCACGGGGGTAAAGTACGAACCCACGGCCATCACCGTGAGGTTGCCGGCGCGCAGACCATGGTCCCAGCAGCTGTAGCCCAGGGCGGTGAGGCCGCTGAGCATGCACAGCTGCACGATGGCAGGCAGGGACAGGTGCAGTGCCGGCTCTGCGCTGAGGGCATATTTAACCCAGAGCACCGCGCCGACGGCCCAGAGAAACGCAGGCAGCGCATTGGCGCCATGGGCATAGCGCTTGGCCATGACCGAGTAGCAGGGCCACAGCCAGGCGGCCGAGAACGCCAGGCCATAGGCGAGCGGGTTGCTTTGCACATTGGCCCAGAGACTGGCGATGGACAGCGCGCTGTCTCCCTTGAGCACCAGCACGATGCCGGCCATGGCCAGCAAGACGCCCGGCACCAGGCCGGCGCGAAAGCGCTGCAGCCCAAAGGCCGTCGCCAGCACAATCGTCAAGCTGGGCCAGAGGTAGTTGATCATCCCCAGCTCCAGGGTCTGGCTGCGGTTGCTGGCAAAACCCAGCGACAGCGACAGCGCGATCTCATAGAGCACAAACAGCAGGCCGCAGCCCCAGAGGTAGGCCGGGTGCATGGCGCGCAGCTGGGCCAGGCGCGGCATGCCAAAGCGCAGCGTAACCAGCAAGGCCCCCAACGTAAACACCGCCGCAGCCCCGCCAATGGGGCCCAGGTGCTCAGCCACGCTGCGGAACAGGCCCACCGACGTGGACCAGCACAGCACGGCCGACAGGCCAATCAGGGTGGCGCGTTGCGAAGGGGCCTGGGGAGTTGGGATGGGGGAGGAAGACATGGACGCGGACAGGTGCAGAGACAGGAGCGGAAGGCGCCTTGCATCCTAGCCGGAAAAGCGCAGCCCTGCAGGCAGACGGCCCACGCGCCGCAGCCCTACCTGGCGGCCAGGCTGGCTGGCGCGGTGTGGCTGGCGAGAAATGACGGGATCAGCGCTTAGGCAATATGGCTGCCAAAGACCAGGGCGGCAGCGATGGTCGCCACCACGGTCAGCACGGCAAATGCGATCAGGCCGCGCAGCTCCAGGCGCTTTTCGGCCTCTTGCTCGGCGGTGGTGGGGATATGGTTGGGGCGGGAGTAGTCCATGGGCAGCTCGGAAAAAACGCGGGCAACCCGCCCACTATAGTGCGGCGCGCGCTTTTGGCCATGGCGCGCCGCCTAGGTGTTTGCATGTGTATACAAGGGCTGGCGATGCCACCCTCTGTTAGCAGCTCTTAGCCTGCCAGCTTTTTGCCATCGGCCGGCCCCGGGCTGCGGGTGGTCCACCAGCAGACCAGCGAGCCCAGCGTGACCAGCAGCACCCCTTGCCAAAAACTCCAGGACGGCTGCACCTGCAGCCAGAGCGTACCAACCAGCGCCGACAGCACGGGGGTGAAGTAGGATCCCACCGCCATCACCGTGAGGTTGCCGGCACGCAGGCCATGGTCCCAGCAGCTGTAACCCAGGGCCGTGAGGCCGCTGAGCAGGCCCAGCTGCAGCAACGCGGGCAGGGTAAAGCGCAGCGGTGGCTCGGGGCTGAGCGCGTACTTGATCCACAGCACGGCGGCCACCGCCCAGAGAAAGGCCGGCAGCGCATTGGCGCCCTGGGTGTAGCGCTTGGACACCACCGAATAGCAGGGCCAGAGGCAGGCCGCGCACAGCGCCAGCGCATAGGCCAGCGGGTTGCTTTGCACATTGGCCCAGAGGCCGGCCAGGGACAGCGCATTGTCGCCCTTGACCACCAGCACAATGCCGGCCATCGACAGCAGCACCCCCGGCACCAGGCCGGCGCGAAAGCGCTGCAGGCCCAGCACCGTGGCCATCACCAGGGTCAGGCTGGGCCAGAGGTAGTTGATCATGCCCAGCTCCAGGGTCTGGCCCCGGTGGCTGGCCCAGCCCATCGACAGCGAAAAAGCGATCTCGTTGAGCACAAACAGCAGGCCGCAGCCCAGCAGATAGGCCGGGTGCATGGCCTTGAGCTGTGCGGCGCGGGGCAGGCCAAAGCGCCAGGTGACGAGAAAGGCGCTGAGCGAGAACACGCAGGCGGCCCCGCCTATGGCCCCCAGGTGCTCCGCAACGCTGCGGAACAGGCTCACCAGTGCAGACCAGCAGAGCACGGCAGAAAGCCCAATCAGCGTCGCGCGCTGGCTGGGCACAAGAGGAGGGGTGGACATGGGAGGAGGGGGGATGCAGACGAGGGCGGCTCGCATCCTAGCGGCTATTGGGCAGCCTTGATCGGCCTAAGGGCTTGGCACTGCAAAACACTCGGATATGGCGCCAGTAGCGGCCTGGCAGCGGCCAGGCTTTCGGCTGCCTGGCCGGCCCCATTACCCGGGTCGATCAGTAACCGCGCACCCGGTCAAAGCAGTTGTCCAGCGCCTGGCCGGCCTGCCACTGCGCCATCGACAAGGCCACCTGGCGCGCCTTGGCGCGGCGGCTGGCGCTGGCGGCGATGTGGGGCGTGAGGATGACGCGTGGATGCGTCCACAGCGGGGAGTCGGCCGGCAACGGTTCGGGCTCGGTGACATCCAGCAGCGCACCGGCCAGCTGGCCGCTGTCCAGTGCCGCCACTAGGTCGGCGCTGTTGAGCTGGGTGCCCCGGCCCGCATTGACCAGCTGGGCGCCGGCCGGCAGCTGGGCAAACAGCGCGGCATTGAGGATGCCCCGGGTTGCAGGCGTATCGGGCAGCAGGCAGATGAGCACCTGGCTGCTGCGCAAGAACTCGGCCAGCTCGTCCTGGCCGCAGTAGCTGGTGACGCCATCGATCTGCTTGCGCGTTTGCGACCAGCCCTGCACCGGGTAGCCCACGGCGCGCAGCATCTGCGCGGCTGCAGCGCCCAGGGTGCCCAGGCCCAGAATGCCCACGCGCAGCTCGCTGGCCACATGGGGCGGGTTGAACTCGATCCACTGCTGCTGGCGGTGCTGGGCCAGTGCCCGGGGCATGTTCTTCTGCAGCATCAGGGTGGCCATCAGGCAGAACTCGGCCATGCGCTGCTGCGATTCGCCCGTCACCATGCGCACGATGGGCAAGTTGGCTGGCAGGTCGCGGTCGGCCAGGATGTGGTCCACGCCGGCGGCCGAGCTGAAGATGGCCTTGAGCTGCGGAAAACGGGCCAGCGCACCGGTATCGGGCTCCCAGACCATCGCAAAATCCACTAGGCTGCGGTCGGCGGGTGGCGTGTTCCAGTCATGCACGACCACATGGGGCGCAAATTCGGCAAACAGTGCCGTCCATTCCGGAATGGCGGCGCTGCCGCCGCTTTTGATGATGAGGTGCAGGGGAGTGCTGGAAGCCATGGCGTGGGAGGCGTTGAAGTGCAGAAAGGCGGAAGCGGACAGGGCCGGGCTTACATCGAGCGGGTGCGGTCCCCGGTGGAGATCGCATGCATCGGGTGGCGCAAGGTCGGGTCAAAGGGGTTGATCTGCGCGCTCAAGGTCTTGGCTTCGCGCAGCAGCATGTCGCGCACGATGGGCAGGCGCTCGTCGCTCAGGCGCGCGGTGTGGGTGCCGATCGACAACGCCGCCACCACCTGGCCATTGCGGTCGAACACCGGCACGGCCAGGCCGGCCATGCCTTCGAGCAGGCCGGAGTTCTTGGCGGTATAGCCCTGGCGGTGCGCCTTGTCGATCTCGGTGCGCATGTAGACCTCGTCATAGACGTTGTAGTGCTGCATGCGCGGCAGGTTGAAGCGCAGCACCTCCTCGCGCTCGGCCTCGGGCAGGTTGGCCAGGATGACCAGCGAGCCCTGGCCCACGCCCAGCGCCACGCGACCGCCGATATCGCCGGTAAAGGTGCGGATGGGGAACTGGCCTTCGATGCGGTCCAGGCAGACCGCGTCAAAGCCCGAGCGCACCATCAGGATCACCGTGTCACTGAGGCTGGCGCAGAGGCGCAGCAGCACCGGGCGCGCGAGGCTGCGCAGGTCGCTCACCGCGCCGGCCTGGGCAGCCAGCGAGAACAGATCCAGGCTCAGCCGGTAGAGCTTGTGCACCTGGTCCTGCTCCACCATGCCCTCCTGGATCAGGCCCTGCAGCAGGCGGTGGGTGGTGGCCTGGGTCAGGCCGATTGCCTTGGCCAGATGGGTCACGCGCACGCCTTCGGTCTGGTGCGCGGCCAGCGCGCGCATCACCAAAAAGCTGCGGTGCAGGGTGCCGCGCTGGTGGCTGTTGTCCTCAGAGGTGTCTGTGCTCATGGTTTTCCGGAATAAATTTTCAGCGTCTCTGATTTTTATTCCATTTATCGGAATAAATCAAATTTATCTTCCATTATCAGTGTTTACACCGTGTATGGATTCAAACCACATTCCGAAAATAGATAAATAGTTGCAAATGTCGTTCATCCCTGCGATATGGCTGACGGGCCCCGCAACCACGTGCCACCGAGGTGATTTCCATGAGTTTTCTGCGTCTCCACAACGTCTCCAAACAGTACGGCCCCAACCGGGTGGTCAGCCAGTTCAACCTGGATGTGCAAAAGGGCGAGTTCGTCTCCTTGCTTGGCCCCTCGGGCTGCGGCAAGACCACAAGCTTGCAGATGATTGCCGGCTTTGTGGATGTGACCGAAGGCCGTATCGAGCTGGACGGCAAGGACATCACCCGCGCCAAGGCCAATGAGCGCGGCCTGGGCATCGTGTTCCAGACCTATGCGCTGTTCCCGCACATGACCGTGCGCGAGAATGTCGAGTTCGGCCTGGAGATGCGCAAGGTGGCGCAGCCCGAGCGCAGCGAGCGTGCCAGCGAAGCGCTGGCCCTGGTGCACCTAGGCTCCTATGCCGACCGCTACCCGCGTGAACTGTCCGGCGGCCAGCGCCAGCGCGTGGCGCTGGCCCGGGCGCTGGTCATCAAGCCGCCGGTGCTGCTGCTCGATGAGCCCCTGTCCAACCTGGATGCCAAGCTGCGCGAGGAGATGCAGTTCGAGCTGCGCGAGATCCAGCGCAAGGTGGGCACGACCACGATCATGGTGACCCATGACCAGAGCGAAGCCATGTCGATCAGCGACCGCGTGGTAGTGATGGAGGCTGGCCGCATCACCCAGGTGGACACGCCGCACACGGTGTACGAGCACCCGCACAACGCCTTTATCTCCACCTTTGTCGGCAAGGCCAACCTGCTGCAGGCCACCGTGCATGCCCAGGGCGGCCAGTGGCTGGCCCATGTGGGCGATGTGCAGATGGCGGTGCAGGATGTGCCGGCCGCAGCGGCCAGCCACGGCACGCGTTTGCTGCTGGGCCTGCGGCCCGAGAAAATCCAGTTGTCGGCCACGTCGGCCGGCCGCACCCAGGGCACTGTGCGCGAGCGCTTCTTCCTGGGCAACCTCTGGCTCTACACGGTGGAATGCCCGCTGGGCAGCATCACCGTGACGGCGGCCAACGATGGCGAGGCGCCCCACCAGGTGGGCAGCCAGGTGGGTATCGACTGGTCCGACCGCAATGTGCGCCTGATCGCCGGTGACGGGGTGGCCGCATGAGCGAGCGCCGCACCTGGGCTCCCTGGGCCATGAGCGCTCCGGCGCTGCTGCTGTTTGCGGTGATGCTGGCGGTGCCGCTGCTGCTGACCACCATCCTGTCCTTCAATGCCTACAACGTGGACACCGGTCCGGTCGCGGGCAGCTTCACGATCGAGCACTATGTGCACATCGTCACCGACAGCTACTACTACGAGATCTTCTGGCGCACCCTGTGGATCTCGGGCCTGGTCACCCTGATCTGCATCGCCATCGGCGCGCCCGAGGCCTACATCCTCAGCAAGATGCGCGCGCCCTGGCGCTCCATCTTCTTGCTGATCATCCTGGCGCCGCTGCTGATCTCGGTGGTGGTGCGGGCCTTCGGCTGGAGCATGCTGCTCGGCCCCGAGGGCCTGATCAACGACATCTTCCGCCTCGTGGGCATCGGCCCGGTCAAGCTGCTCTACAACGAGACGGCCATTGTCATTGCGCTGGTGCATGTGATGCTGCCCTTCATGGTGATCCCCGTCTGGACCTCGCTGCAAAAGCTCGATCCTTCGGTCGAGAGCGCCTCGCTGTCGCTGGGTGCCTCGCACTTCACCACCTTGCGCCGCGTGGTGTTTGCGCAGGTGCTGCCCGGCATTCTGTCGGGCAGCCTGATCGTGTTCGGCCTGGCCGCCAGCTCGTTTGCGATTCCCGGGCTGCTGGGCGGGCGCCGGGTCAAGATGGTTGCCACCCTGATCTATGACGAGTACCTGCACGAGCTGAACTGGCCGCTGGGCGCCGCCATCGCCTTTGTGCTGCTGGCCGCCAACCTGGTGATCATGCTGGGCTGGAACCGCATGGTTGAAGGCCGCTACAAGAAGACCCTGGGCTGAGAGGCGAGGTAACTGACATGCAAAAAAACGGACCCATTGCCCTCATCTTCAACGCGCTGGTCATCATCTTCATGCTGGCGCCGCTGGTCATCGTCTGCCTGGTGGCCTTTACCCCGGCCGAGACCCTGACCTTGCCGACCACCAGCTTCTCGCTGCGCTGGTTCGAGCAGGTGCTGCACCATGCCGATTTTGTCCAGTCGTTCTGGAACAGCCTGGGCCTGGCGGTGGCGGCTGCCTCCATCTCGACCGCGCTGGCCGTGCCCGCCGCCATTGCGCTGGTGCGCTATGAGATCCCCGGCCGTGGCGCGCTGCAGGCGCTGTTCCTGTCGCCGCTGATCATTCCCCACCTGGTGCTGGGTGTGGCCATGCTGCGCATGTTCTCGCTGGTGGGTGGCCAGGGCAGCTTTGGCTGGCTGATCTTTGCCCATGCGCTGGTGGTGATGCCCTACACCATGCGTCTGGTGATGGCCGCGCTGATCGGCTTTGACCGCAGCGCCGAGCAGGCCGCCTACTCGCTGGGCGCCAGCAACGCCAAAGTGTTCAAGCGCATCACCTTGCCGATGATCCTGCCCGGCATCACCGGCGGCTGGCTGCTGGCCTTTATCAACAGCTTTGACGAGCTGACCATGTCGATCTTTGTGGTGTCGCCCAGCACGGTGACCTTGCCGGTGCGCATGTACATGTATGCCACCGAGTCGCTGGACCCGATGATGGCCGCGGTATCGGCGCTGATCGTGTTTATCACGCTGGGGTTGATGCTCTTGCTCGACAAGGTCTATGGCCTGGACCGCATCCTGATCGGCAAGCACTGATGGCACACGCAATCCCTCTTTTGCCGGCCGGCCAGCTACAGCGCCTCAAGGAGCAGGGCCGCCAGCCGCTGCAGTTTGTGCTGAACGGCCAGCCGGCCCAGGCGCTGCAGGGGGACACGGTGCTGACCGCTGTGCTGACCCAGTCGGCCCAGCTGCGCAGCCATGAGTTTGCCCATAGCCCGCGCGCCGGCTTTTGCATGATGGGCGCCTGCCAGGACTGCTGGGTCACCCTCGGCGGCGAGCAGGCCGGCCGCAAGCTGCGCGCCTGCTCCACCTTGCTGCAGCCGGGCATGCAGATCTGCACCACGGCAGAGGCCGTGGCCCAAGCTACCGCCACTCAGGTGCAACCATGATTGCCAGCGATTTCTACCTGGACGACCCCCGGCCCGCAGACGGCCCGCCTGTCATCGTGGGTGCCGGGCCTGCCGGCATCCGCGCCGCGCAAACCCTGCTGGCCCATGGCCTGCGCCCGGTCGTCATTGACGAGGCGCCCAAGGCCGGAGGCCAGATCTACCGCCGCCAGCCCGATGGCTTCAGCCGCACGCCCAAGGACCTGTATGGCTTTGAGGCCGGCCGCGCCAGCGACCTGCACCAGACCTTCGACCGCCTGCGCCCGCAGCTGGACTACCGGCCAGACACCCTGGTCTGGAATGCCCAGGGCCACAGCCTGGACCTGCTGCACACGGCGCAGCGCACGGCAGACAGCCTGCGCTGGCGCGATCTGATCGTGGCCACCGGCGCCACCGACCGGGTGCTGCCCTTGCCCGGCTGGACCCTGCCCGGCGTCTACACTTTGGGCGGCGCCCAGGTGGCCCTCAAGTACCAGGGCTGTGCGATTGGCGATGCGGTGGTGTTTGCCGGCACCGGCCCCTTGCTCTACCTGGTGGCCTACCAATATGCCAAGGCCGGCGGCCGGGTGCTGGCGGTGCTGGACACCACACCGGCCGCGCAGCGCTACAAGGCCGCGCCGGCCATGCTGGCGCAGCCGGCGGTGACTGCCAAGGGGGTGTACTTTTTGAGCTGGCTGATGTTCCACGATGTGCCAGTGCACCATGGCGTGCAGCTGCTGCGCGCCGAAGGCGCCGACCGCGTGCAGGCCCTGGTGTGGAAGGATGCGCAGGGCGCCGAGCAGCGCACTGCCTGCAGCGCCATCGGCCTGGGCTATGCGCTGCGGCCTGAGACGCAGCTGGCCGACCTGCTGGGCTGCGCGTTCGCCTTTGCCCCCTTGCACCGCTGCTATGTGCCGCAGATCGATGCCGACCGGCGCAGCAGTGTGCCCGGTGTCTATTTGGCCGGCGATGGCGCCGGCATCATGGGCGCCGATGCGGCCGAGATGTCGGGCGAGCTGGCGGCACTGGCTTTGCTGCAGGACCGGGGCATCCAGACCGATGCCGCGCGCCAGGCCAAGCTGCGCCAGCAGCTGGACAAGACGCAGCAGTTCCGCCAGGCGCTGGAGGTGGCGTTTCCCTTTCCTGACGACTGGGCGGCGCGTGCACCGGACGAGCTGGTGGTCTGCCGCTGCGAAAACATCACGGCCGGCGAGCTGCGTGCCACTGCCGCGAGCCAGCCCCAGGGCGATATCAACCGCATCAAGGCGCTGTGCCGGGTGGGCATGGGCCGCTGCCAGGGCCGCATGTGCGGCGTGGCGGCGACCGAGATCCTGGCCGATACCTTGCAGGTGCCGGTGGCGCAGATTGGCCGCATCCGGGGCCAGGCGCCCATCAAGCCCCTGCCGCTGGACATGACCGTGCTGCCGCAGGACCAGGAGGCCTCCCATGGTTAAGCAACTGGCCACCGAAGTAGTGGTGATCGGCGGCGGCATCATGGGCGCCAGCACGGCGCTGTTCCTGCGCCGGCGCGGTATCCAGGTGGTGGTGCTGGAGCGCGATCTCTGCGGCTCCCGCTCCAGCGGCGTCAACTTTGGCGGTGTGCGCCGCCAGGGCCGCTCGTTGGCGATGCTGCCGCTGTCCCAGCGCGCCCACCAGCACTGGGGGCGGCTGACCGAACTGATCGGCACCGAGGCCGAGTACGAGCGCTCGGGCCACTTCAAGATTGCCCGCTCGCAGGCGGACATGGAATCCCTCGTGCGCTATGCCGAGAAGACGCGCGACTGCGGGCTGGACCTGCAACTGCTCGACGGTGCGGCGCTGCACAAGCGCTTTCCGGTCGGTGGCGCCAAGGTGGTGGGCGGCTCCTTCTGCCCGGATGACGGCCAGGCCAATCCGCGCCTGCTGTCCCCGGCCTTTGCCACGGCGGCTGCGCGGGCCGGTGCCCACGTGTTCGAGCACACGCCGGTGCTGGAAGTGGCGCACAATGGCCAGCGCTTTGTGGTGCGCACGCCCGAGATGGAGATCCGTGCGAATGTGGTGGTCAACGCTGCAGGCGCCTGGGCCGGCCAGTTTGCCGAGCAGTGCGGCGAGCCGGTGCCCATGCGTATACGGCCGCCGGCGATGGGTGTGACCGAGCCCTTGCCCTTCTTCTTGCGCTGGAGCCTGGGCGTGGAGGGCGGCAGCATCTACTGCCGCCAGGTGCGCCGGGGCAATGTGGTGTTTGGTGGCGGGCCCGGCCTGGTGCTGGACGACACCCGCGCCCGCAACCGCCACACCACCGTCTGGGCACAGCTGCCGCAGCTGGTGGAGCTGCTGCCCCAGTTGAAGAACGCCCAGCTGATCCGCACCTGGAGCGGCAACGAAGGCGCCTTGCCCGACCACGAGCCCATCATCAGTGCCAGCAGCCGCCAGGCCGGCCTCTACCATGCCTTTGGTTTTGCCGGCGGCGGCTTCCAGCTGGGGCCGGGCGTGGGCGATGTGATGGCCGAGCTGATCGCCGAGGGCCGCAGCAGCACGCCGATTGACGCTTTCCGCATAGACCGATTTACCGACCCCGCATGTTCTACCTGAAAGGAATCCACATGTCTTCTTGGACGACGACCCTCAAAACCCCTGTGCGCGCCATCGCCCTGTTGGCCTCTGTGGTGGCTGCGGCCAGCGCGGTGCAGGCGCAGACCAAAACCATTTATATCGGCATGAATGGCGGCAACATGGAGCGCACCTACTCGCAGTTCGTGTTCCCCGCGTTCGAGAAGGCCAACAATGTCAAGGTGGTGGTGGTGCCGGGCACCTCGACCGACATCCTGGCCAAGGCCCAGGCCTCCAAGGACAAGGCCCAGATGCAGGTCATGACCCTGGATGACGGCGTGATGTACCGCGCCATCAGCATGGGCCTGTGTGAAAAGCTCAAGCCCGCTGCCAGCTACAGCGAGATTCCAGATATCGCCAAGATCAAGGACAGCGCGATTGGCCTGTCGATGGGCCTGACCGGCTTGGCCTACAACACCAAGATGTTTGCCGACAAGGGCTGGGCAGCACCCACCTCCTGGAACGATCTGGCCGACCCCAAGCTCAAGGGCAAGGTGGTCGTGCAATCGATGCCGGCATCGTCGTTTGGCCTGCATGCCTTCCTGATGTTCAACCGCCTGAAGGGCGGCACGGAGAAGAATGTGGACCCGGCCTTCAAGGCCTGGCCGACGACGATTGGCCCGAACGTGGTGGAGTACATCCCCAATTCGTCCAAGGTGGTGGAGATGATGCAGGCCGGTGATGCGGCCATCTTCCCCTACACCCTGACGCAGGCCGAGCTGATGAAGTCCAAGGGCATCCCCATGGAATATGTGGCGCCCAAGGAAGGCGCCGTCGTGCTGATGACCGCCATGTGCGTGCTCAACAACAACCCCGAGTCCGATCTGGCGCAAAAGCTGGTGGAATACCTAGTGAGCCCGGAAGCCCAGGCGCTGGCGATGGAAAACGGCAGCTACAACCCGGTGAACCCCAAGACCAAGCTGCAAGGCAAGCCGGCCGAAGAGCAGAACAAGATGAACGCCATCCTGAAGAACGCCGTGGCTGTGGATTGGGATGTGGTCAACGCCGACCGCCCCGAATGGAACAAGCGCTGGAACCGCACGGTGGAGCGTTGATAGCTGGCAGGTGCCTGGCGGCATAGCGCCAAGCATCTGGTGGGACCGATAGCAAAGCTGCCAACGCATGCCCTTCACCGGGTCGGCGTTGGCAGCTTTTTATTTTGTGCCCTGGCCCAGTGGCTGGCCGTTGACGGTCTGGCCGTAGAGCGAGAACGCGCTGTCGTGGAAGCGCTTGCGCGTGTCTGCGATATTGCCGGTAAAACGCGGGTCCTGCGGGCGCTCGTGGCTGTTGATGTAGGTGGCCACATCCCAGGCATCCTGGTCGCTGAGCGTATTGCCCTTGCCCAGCGGCATATTGGCCTGGATGAAGCCGGCCGCCTTGTCCACCTCATGCATGCCGGCGCCCCAGTTGTACGACTGCTTGCCCCAGAGGGGAGGGAAGACCTGCACATCGCCGCTGCGCTGGCCTTGGCCGTCATCGCCATGGCAGAGCGCGCACTGGGCGTTGAACACCTTCTGGCCGCGCGCATAGTCGGGCGCCTGGGCGGGTTTGGCCACCTTGGGGTAGCTGGCGCCGGGCAGCTTCTCCCCCACCGGCGCGCCCTTGGCCATCCAGTAGGCATAGGCCTCCAGTGCCACCAGCACCTCATCACCAGGGGGCGGGGCCTTGCCGTTCATGCTGTACATGAAGCAGCCGCGCAGCCGCTCGGAGAAGGTGTCCACGCTCTTGGTCTTGCTGCGGTAGGCGGGGTATTGGGTGTAGGCGCCCCACAGTGGCGCGGAGTGGGCGGCACGCCCTGCATCCAGGTGGCAGTTGACGCAGTTGAGCGTATTGCCGACAAAGGCCTTGGCCTGTGTGCTGGTGTGCAGAAAGATCTGCTCGCCCCGGCGGATCACATCGCCCATCGGGCCTTCGGGAATCGCATCGGCAGCGGGTGGGGCGAAGGCGGCAGGGCTGGCTGCAGCTGGCGCTTTGGCTGCGCTGGTGGCAGGCGTGGCAGCTGCGGGGGCTGGCTTGGCTGCATCCGCTGCGGCAGTAGCGGGTGTGGGGCTGGCGGGTACTGTTGCTGGTTTTTGCGCGGTCTGGGCGGGCGCTGCGGCGGGCCGCTCATTGACCAGCTCGCCCATGCTTTTGTTCACCTGCATGCCAAAGCTGATGGCGGCCACCAGCACGATGGCGACGACGACCACCACAAAGATCTTGAGGTACTGCCACTCGCTGCGCTGGACGCGGGCCTGCTCCTCGGGCGTTTCCACATGGTTGGGGCGCTGGTAATCCATGCTGTTCTCCGCTCAAGGCTTGGCGGCGCCCGAGGCACCGGCGTAATACTGGGCGATGGCGTTGACATCATCGCTGCTGAGCTTTTTGGCAATGCCTTCCATGAGGCCCAGCGGCCCGGGCGGGCGGCTGCCTTTTTTCCAGGCATCGATCTGCGCTTGCATATAGCTGGCGCTGAGCTTGGCAATGGCGGGGAAATGCGCACCCACCCCCGCGCCACCCGGCCCGTGGCAGCTGGCGCAGGCGGGAATGCCATCTTGCATGCGGCCACGTTCCACCAGCCAGACGCCCTTGTCTTTGGCATCGGCTTGGCCGGGAGTGGCTGCAATGCCCGATGGCAGGCTGGCAAAGTAAGCGACAACATCGGCACGCTGTTGCGAGGTCAAACCCTTGGCAATGGGCGCCATGATGGGGTTGCCACGCGAGCCATCGGCAAAGGCATCCAACTGGCTAGTCAGATAGCTGGTGCCCTGGCCGGCCAGCGGCGGGAAGGCGGCCATGCCCTGGCCTTTGGCCCCATGGCAACTGGCGCAGGAGGCCACGGTGGGCGGCAAGCCGTTGTTGGCGATCTGCTCGCCTTGCTGGGGGTTGGCCGTTTGGGCCTGGGCTGCGGCGCAGAGCAGCAGCGCCCAAGGCCAGGCAGCGCCAAGCCGGCGCAAAGGGCGTGTCGGGGTATGTCTCATCGTGTTATGGCTGTAGTTTGGCCCCATGGTAGGCAGGGATTGCCTGGGGCGGTGTCGGCCAATGTCGATGGTGTTACCCACCTTGCGCGCATGAAAAAAGCCGCTGGCGAGCGGCTTTTCTGGGGGCGGGTGGTGGCTGCGCTTAGATATTCAGCATCAGCTTGAGGTTTTGCACCGCAGCGCCGCTGGCGCCCTTGCCCAGGTTGTCCAGGCGGGCGATGACCACGGCTTGGCGCAACTGCTCGTTGCCGAACACGCGGATTTCCAGCTTGTTGGTCCCCGCCAGGGTATCGGCGGCCAGCTTGTTGTCGTCGGTGGGTGGCAGCACCTGCACCCATTTTTCGTCCTGGTTGGTCTTGGCGTAGTGGGCGGCCAGAGCGTTGTGCAGATCGCTCAGCAGCGGCTTGCCGGGGAGGTCATCCAGGTGCAGCGGCAGTTGCACCAGCATGCCCTGGGCAAAGTTGCCGACCGCAGGGATGAACACCGGGCGGCGGGTCAGGCCGGTGTACTTCAGGATTTCGGGGATGTGCTTGTGCGTCAGGCCCAGTGCATAGGCTTCATAAGGCGCGGCACCGCCGGCCTCGTAGGCTTCCATCATCTGGCGGCCGCCACCGGAGTAGCCGGACACCGAAGGCAGTGCCAGCGCGGCATCCGCAGGGATAAGGCCGGCATCGATCAGCGGGCGCAGGATGGCGATGGCACCAGTGGCATAGCAGCCGGGGTTGGAGACGCGCTTGGCCGCTTGCACGGCGCTTTTCTGACCGGCGCTCAGCTCGGGGAAGCCATAGACCCACTGGTCGTTGACGCGGTGGGCGGTGGAGGCATCGATGATGCGAATAGTGCGGCCGGTTTCCTGCTCGATGGCATCGACCATGGCCGTGGTGTCCTTGGCGGCATCGTCGTGCAGGCAGAGGATGACCAGATCCACGCCAGCGATCAGCGCGCGCTTGGCATCGGGGTCCTTGCGCAGCTCGGGCGCAATGCTTACCAACTCTACGCCAGGCATGTCCACCAGGCGTTCGCGAATTTGCAAACCGGTGGTGCCAGCTTCGCCGTCGATAAACACTTTTGCCATTGCCATCACTCCTGCTGTGCGTTGGCGCCTGCTGGGCAGCGGGCGCTGGGGTTCGGGAAAGCGCTTATTGTCATACAAAGCGGCGCCATGAGTGCAGGACAGTGGCAAATTTGCAGTCTGGTCTGACAAGGGCTTGCGCGATGCGGCGGATAGGCCGTTTTGGGGCCTGCGATGGCCGGGTGCTGGCCCAAAGCGCAGTGCGCACTAGCGCAAAAATGTGTCAGGACCGGGCGGTTGTGCCAAAAATCCTGCACTGCTCGGGTATTTATCGACATCTTTTGCGCCCGCCGCCGACAGGCCCTGGGCGCTTTGGCTGACAGACCGCCTGCACGGAGATGACTGCCCAACATGGCTGGTTAGCTATACAAATAATAGCTATAGGCATTCCGAGGGCCGCCAAACCCCGGACGGCGGTTGGGACTCCTGCGGGCGCTGCCTCGCATGGCGCAGTGCAGCATGGTAAATTCGCGGACTGCCAGGCCTTCTGCCTTGTTTGCGAGTTCTTTGTTCTGCGCGCTCGGCCGCCGGGTTTTTTCCCATTTTGTTTTACTGAGAGACATCATGAAAATTCATGAATACCAAGGCAAGGAAATCTTGCGTCAGTTCGGCGTGCCCGTTCCGCGCGGTATCCCCGCCTTCACTGTGCAAGAAGCAGTGGAAGCAGCACAGAAGCTGGGCGGCCCCGTGTGGGTGGTGAAGGCCCAGATTCACGCAGGTGGCCGCGGTAAGGGCGGTGGCGTGAAGGTTGCCAAGACCATCGACGACGTGAAGGCGCTGTCCGAGCAAATCCTCGGCATGCAGCTGGTGACCCACCAAACCGGCCCTGAAGGCCAGAAGGTGCGCCGCCTCTACATCGAAGACGGTGCCGACATCCAGCAGGAATACTACCTGTCTGCCGTGACCGACCGTGGCACGCAGAAGGTGGCCTTCATCGCTTCGAGCGAAGGCGGCATGGACATCGAGGAAGTTGCGCACAGCACGCCTGAAAAGATCATCACCGTGCTGGTCGACCCCATTGCTGGCTTCACGCAAGCCAATGGTGAAGAGCTGGCCAAGGGCATTGGCATGCCTGCTGATTCGGTGGCCCAGTTCATCGACATCTGCCAAAAGCTGTACAAGTGCTACATGGACACGGACGCATCGCTGGTTGAAATCAACCCGCTGAACCGTGACTCCAAGGGCAACGTGATTGCACTGGACTCCAAGTTCAACTTCGACCCCAACGCCCTGTTCCGTCACCCAGAACTGGTGGCCCTGCGCGATCTGGACGAAGAAGATCCCGCTGAAGTGGAAGCTTCCAAGTTCGACCTGGCCTACATCAGCCTGGACGGCAACATCGGCTGCCTGGTGAACGGCGCTGGCCTGGCCATGGCCACGATGGACACCATCAAGCTGTTCGGCGGCGAGCCTGCCAACTTCCTGGATGTGGGCGGCGGTGCCACCCCCGAGAAGGTCACCGAAGCCTTCAAGATCATGCTCAAGAACCCCAAGGTCAAGGGCATTCTGGTCAACATCTTCGGCGGCATCATGAAGTGCGACACCATCGCTACCGGCGTGATCACCGCTTGCAAGGCGGTGAACCTGAGCGTGCCACTGGTCGTGCGCATGAAGGGTACCAACGAAGAGCTGGGCAAGAAGATGCTGGCCGAATCGGGCCTGCCCATCATCTCGGCCGACACCATGGCCGAAGCCGCCACCAAGATCGTTGCCGCAGTGAAGTAAGCCCTGGAGAACACACATGTCTATCTATATCAATAAAGACACCAAAGTCATTACCCAAGGCATCACGGGCAAGACCGGCCAGTTCCACACTGAAAAGTGCCAGGAATACGCGAACGGCAAGAACTGCTTCGTCGCTGGCGTGAACCCCAAGAAGGCTGGCGAAAAGATTTTCGACATCCCCATCTACGGTTCGGTCAAGGACGCTGCCAAGGACACCGGTGCTACCGTGTCCGTGATCTATGTGCCACCAGCGGGCGCTGCTGCTGCCATCTGGGAAGCGGTGGAAGCCGATCTGGATCTGGCCATCTGCATCACCGAAGGCATCCCAGTGCGCGACATGCTGGAAGTGCGCAACAAGATGAAGGCCAAGGAAGCGGCTGGCGGCAAGAAGACCTTGCTGCTGGGCCCTAACTGCCCCGGTCTGATCACCCCCGGTGAAATCAAGATCGGCATCATGCCTGGTCACATCCACAAGCCAGGCCGCATCGGCGTGGTGAGCCGCTCCGGCACCCTGACCTATGAAGCCGTGGCACAGCTGACCGAACTGGGCATCGGCCAGTCTTCGGCTGTCGGTATCGGTGGCGACCCCATCAACGGTCTGAAGCACATCGACGTGATGAAGGCGTTCAACGACGACCCGAACACCGACGCTGTGATCATGATCGGCGAAATCGGCGGTCCAGACGAAGCGGAAGCCGCTCTCTGGTGCAAGGCCAACATGAAGAAGCCTGTGGTGGGCTTCATCGCTGGTGTGACTGCCCCTCCCGGCAAGCGCATGGGCCACGCTGGCGCGCTGATCTCCGGCGGCGCCGACACGGCAGATGCCAAGCTGGCCATCATGGAAGAGTGCGGTTTCACCATCACCCGCAACCCATCCGAAATGGGCCGCCTGCTGCAAGGCCTGCTGAAGTAAGCAAAATTACGCATGCCAGGGGCTGCGTGCCCCGCTAAACTGCGTACTCCATAAAAAGAAGACGCCAGATCGTTCAGGTCTGGCGTCTTTATTCATAACTACGGAGCGCAACATGGATTACGTCAATCATCCCGACTTCTGGATCGGGCTGGTCAAGATCATCTGGATCAACATTATTCTCTCGGGCGACAACGCCGTTGTCATCGCGCTCGCAGCGCGCTCCCTGCCCCCTGAACAACAAAGAAAAGCCATCATGTTTGGCTCCGGCGCCGCCGTGGTGCTGCGTATTTTGCTGACCGTAGTTGCGGCCAAGCTGCTGGAGCTGTCCTTCCTGCAGATCGTTGGCGGCTGCCTGCTGCTGTGGATTGGCCTGCAACTGCTGACCAGCCACGACGAAGAAGAGGGCGCGGGCAAGGGCACCGGCACAATGATGGCGGCCATTCGCACCATCCTGATCGCCGACCTGGTGATGAGCCTGGACAACGTGATTGCTGTAGCGGCTGCTGCTGGCGGCAATATGCTGCTGCTGATCCTGGGCTTGGCGATCTCGATCCCGCTGGTGATCTTCGGCTCCACCTTGATGATCAAGCTAATGGAGCGCTTCCCGGTCATCGTGATTCTGGGCGCCGGCCTCATCGGCTGGGTCGGTGGAGAGACCATCATGAACGACAAGCTGCTGCACGGCTTTGTCGCAGCCAACCCTGCATTGCACTACCTGGCTGCCGCTGCAGGCGCTGCGCTGGTGGTGGGCCTGGGGCTGTGGCTGCAAAAGCGCAATACAGCGCCTGCACACTGACCGGCTCATGCCATCATCCCAACACAAAGCGCCTTCGGGCGCTTTTTGCATTTCTGAACAGCGCCGTGGAAAGGAGCGTTTTTAGGAAGCCTAAAAGCTGCTGCAGCAGTCCAGGCATTGATCTGGATCAGCATTGAAGCGGAAGCAAGGGTAAACCCGTAACCAAAATCCGGTAGCACCCAACACATCGTGATCCTTTGTCAACCGCGTATCGAAAGTGTCATTCATATAGGTTAAGTGCATATAATCCGGTCGAGGTTTATCAATATGCCAAGACTCATAGTTTCGTTAGATGGGGTTGTGATTCAGGACTACATGCTGACCGAGTCCAGAGCCACCCTGGGGCGCCGTTCCACCAATGACATCGTGCTGACCGACATGGCGGTCAGCGGCGAGCATGTGGCGTTCACCTATGAGAAAAAGATCGGCATCGTCGTTGTCGAGGACCTGGGCAGCACCAACGGCACCAAGGTCAACGGAATCAAGGTACGCCGCCAGGTGCTGCAAAGCGGCGACCTGCTGGACATCGGCAAGTGCCGCATCCGATTTCTGATGAACTCGCTGGTGCCCGAAAGCCACTACCTGCACGCGAGCGAAGCCGGCAGCCTGACAGCCAAGCCCGCCCATGCCGACCACACCGAGGACAGCCCCACGGTTCCGGCCGACTTCCCCCCCGCAGAAGGGCAGCCCTACACCCCTAGCCCCTACCTGCGCGCCGTCAGCGGCGCCAGCGAAGACATCATCCTGTCCAAGGTCGTCACAACGGTGGGCCGCCCCGGTATCGCTGTCGCTGCACTGACCAAGCGCGGCAAGGGCTATGTTGCTACCAAGGTCGATGGATCGGCCGATGTGGTGCTGAACGGCCAGGCGCTGAATGGCGTGGCGTTGTCGATGCACAAGGGGGATCGGATTGAGCTGGCGGGGATGGCTTATGAGTTTTGGGCCTAGACGGGCCTAACGGTTTTAGGTTGGCTCACCTTAAACAATGGCACCTGCGGGTGCCATTTTTTGTTGGTTCTGCGCGGATCCATCGTACAGCGCTACTGATGGCGTGACAAAAATGGCAGAACAGGGCTGCGGCTGACATTTATGAACGTCTTCAACAATAAGTTAACAAAACGCCGCATTTTTGTCAGTCGAGGCCGCAAGATGCGTTGGCGCTAAAAGTTGGCACAGCACTTGCAATAAGTGATGCACGCCAAGTCGCTCGACAAGGCTACCTAATCACTGGTTACATAGAGAGGATTTAACATGCTGCGTAAGATGCAAAAGGGTTTCACCCTGATCGAACTGATGATCGTTGTGGCGATTATCGGTATTCTGGCTGCTGTGGCACTGCCTGCATATCAAGATTACACGGCGCGTGCTAAGATCTCTGAAGTAGTACTAGCTGCCTCTGCTTGCAAGACCAATATTCAGGAGGCTGCTGATTCTGGGTTGCCAACTACGCCTGTTGCGAATGGCTTCGGATGCGGTGAGAGCGGATCGACCAATCCAGTCGCTAGTAAGTATGTATCTTCGCTCACAACAGCTGCGAGTGGCGAAATTAAGGCTTTTGCACGAGCTATTAAGGCGACTGAAATTGACGGTAAGTATATCGTCTTGGTTCCTTACACCGACGCATCGGCTGCTACAGTGGCGGTGGCAGCGGACTACACGTCTGGCAGTAATAAACCTATTCGGGCTTGGAAGTGCAAGACTGATATGAATTTCAAATATGTTCCAGCAAACTGCCGCGAAGCCGGTTAATTTAATAATTATTTGATACAAAGGCGACCTTTTGGGTCGCCTTTTTGCTGAAGCGATTGCATGCAGTTGGAGGTGACATGAAATCGTGTAGTGAGGGGTTTACTCTAATCGAGGTTATGATTGCTGTAGCAATTGTAGGAGTTTTGGCTATGCTTGCCTTACCGCAATACCAGAACTATGCAGCGCGTACCAAAGTGAGCGAAGTATTGCTGGCTGCTATGATTTGTAAAACAACAGTACATGAAGCAGCACTGTCTGGATTGCCTAACACGCCGGCCGCTAACGGTTTCGGGTGCGGAGAGGCTGAAAGCAGCTCTTCCCAAGTCAGTCGCTACGTGGCTAAGGTTGAGACTACAGCCGAAGGGAAAATACGAATATTTGCTCGAAATATTCTCGCTTCTGAGGTAGATGGCCACTATCTTCAACTAGAGCCATATAGTGACGCTGAGGGTTTGATACCCATGACGAATACGGATTATACATTAGGATCACAAATCGCTATACGCAGTTGGCATTGCAAAACCGATATGAATTTTAAATTTGTCCCTGCAGCCTGCCGTAAAAAACCATAAATTAATTTTTGAAAATGGAACTTACTATTTTAATGCCTTGTTTAAATGAGGCACTTACTGTAGAGAAATGTGTGCGCAGTGCATTGGATTTTATTCAGCGCAGTGGTATTGACGGCGAAGTGCTGATTGCAGACAATGGTTCTTCGGATGGTTCGAAAATGTTGGCGAATCGTGCAGGAGCAAGGGTGGTTGATATATGTGAGCGCGGCTATGGTGCCGCCTTGCTGGGAGGAATAAAGTCAGCGCGCGGCAAATATATCATCATGGGCGATGCTGATGATAGTTACGATTTTTCTAATCTACAGGGGTTTGTGGCTGAGTTACGTGCTGGAGCTCAATTAGTGATGGGTAACCGCTTCAAAGGAGGCATTGAGCCCGGAGCAATGCCCTTTTTGCATCGCTGGCTGGGTAATCCTGTATTGAGTGCCCTGGGGCGCTTGTTTTTCCGCTTGCCTGTTGGCGATTTTCATTGTGGCTTGCGCGGTTTTGAAACGAAGGCCATTCGTGAAATCCATTTAACGGGTACAGGAATGGAGTTTGCGACTGAGATGGTGGCTAAGGCGGCCATGGCAGGCCTGCGCGTAGTTGAAGTAGCGACAACCTTGAAGCCGGATGGCAGAGACCGCCCTCCGCATCTGCGTACATGGCGCGATGGTTGGCGTCATCTGCGTTTTATGTTGCTGTTTAGTCCACTGTGGCTTTTTCTATTGCCCGGCGGCCTGTTGCTGATGCTCAGCGTAGTTGGTTTGTTGGCTCTATGGCAGGGGCCAGTGCGCTTGGGGCCATTGGGCTTGGATGTGCACACGATGATGTTCTGCAGTATAGGCACCATGCTGGGTTTTCTTGCCATTCAGTGGGGGAGCATGATCCAATGGCTAGGAGCGAAATCAGGTATGCGGCCACAGCCATCCAACCAATTAGTCAAAATGGTCAGTAGATTTTGTTCCATAGAAACAGGACTGTTTGCTGGATTAGCATTGTTTCTCCCAGGCCTATGGTGGGCTTTGGTACTGACCAATACATGGGCGCAGCAAGGATTTGGCACGATTTTCGAGGCAGATGTTCTACGTAATGTGATTCTTGCTGGAACGCTTATGGTGATTGGAGCGCAAACTATTGGAGGTAGCTTGTTCGCAGGTGCACTTCGGGCCGTAATTGACAGTGGATTCATGCGCTTACGCGCTGGTAACTAGGAATATCTCAAGGTAACATGTGTGTTCTTCTCGTTCAAATGTCATAAGATTTCCCATGTGGGAATTTTTTACTACCAGCTTGGTGTTCATGTTGGCCCCAATGTTCTGGTCTGCAATTCACGTCGGCGCAGTTACTTGGGATGCTTTTAATCACCATATTTATCTGGGCCGTCAAGCGATCGAAGGTTCTCGGCTCTCGTACGATTATTTTGCGACAGGTAGTATGTCGTGTCAATATCCTTTAGGATACGCTCCTTTGGTTTGGATGCTTGATAATGGTTGGCCCGGTAAATATATTTTTCAGGTTCTAGCATTTCTTGCCGCACTTAGTGCACCTGCAAGTTGGCTGATTATGTGGTCTGTGGTGCCAGGGCGTACTGCCTCAGCTGCAATGATAAGGATAGCTGCAACAGCATTGGCTATGAGTGGCGTTTTGTGGTGGAAGCTACAAGGACAAACTTCGAATGATGCACTGAGCATGTCTTTGGAAATTTGGGCCGTAGCACTTGCAATGCTCTGCGTGGAAGGCCAGAATGAAAAAAAGACCCGTTGGCAATTTATTTTTTGTGCTGTTGCAGGGAGCTTGGCTGGCCTAGGCTTTGTGATAAAACTTAGTCAATTTATTGGTATTGCTGCTGTGGCCTGCATTATTTTATTTATTAATGGAAAATGGGCCTATCGTTTCCAGCTTCTAAGTATATTTGGGTTGAGCGCATTGATCACCTTTGCGATAATGGGGGGAGCATGGGCGATTGCTTCATGGGATGCTTGCGGATCGCCAATATATCCATTTATGGTGGATTATTTTCGTAATTTATCTATGCCGTGGAGAATGTAATGAGCCGATTCTCACCGGATACCTGGCTGGATGCCGTACAATTGCCCTTCGCTATGGTGCAATTCGGCGGAAATGTATATGTGGAACCCATTGCCCCCGATTTTCGCCCCGCAGCATTTATTATCCTTGCAGCAATTGCAATTAAAGTTTCTTTTTTTGGAAACAGAAAAAAAGATACAAAAAATATCTCATTGATCTTTGGCGGGGTACATCGGCCGCGTGCGGCATGGGCGTTGATATGGGCATCTGCTCTGGCTTTGGTGCTGTGGATTGCAAGCTCCGCAAATGGAAGATATGGCTTGCTTGCGATCACTCTCAGTCCATTGGCCGCGATTGCTGCCTTACTGATAGGAACCAATTCTAAGCGTCTACGAATAACAGTATTATTGGTAATTGGTATGGTACAGGGGCTTTTTCTTGCTACAGCTGATCCTGATGACACCTGGTCTAAGCTCACCACCTATAAATGGGATAAGGAGATTCATGCAGATCTTTTGCCCATGCCTATGATAAGCCCTTGGCGAGATGAAGCGAATGAAAAGTCCGTGCTGGTTATAACTAGTCAAACGCTTACGGGAATGAGTACTCTTTATCAGGTTTTTGGACCCAAAGCACATTATATGAATCTTAGTTATATTGGTCAATTTTCGCATGATTCTGTGGAAAGGCAACATGCGAAAAATTTAATTGACTCTTCGGATGTTATATATTGGTCTAACGCTGTAGAGGCAAAGAGCTTTAAAAGAAATGAGATTCAAAACATTCCGGGTTTTTCTATTAATGCAAAAGCCTCAACAATTAAAAAATTTGGCCTTGTAGTACCTGATGATGCGAAGTGCAAAATACTCCCTGAGAGGATGGGGGCTCAGCTACAAATATGTTTGGCTAACAAAGTTATAGCACCCGATTTTGAGAGTGAATTATCAGTTCCCGACCAGCAGTTAAAATATTTAAAGTACTTGAGCGAGAAATGCCCCCGCATTTTTGGAGACCTATCCCCACTTGTTAGCGATGATGCTGGCGGAGTTCTGGCAAACACCCATGATGGTAAGTATTTTATAGAGATATTGCAGGATATGAGTATTTATATTCGCCATCGAGGCAATATTGATCATCGCCTTATTTCGACAGGCGACCAGATTGAATATGTACGTAAAGCATCATGTAAAGATATTATTCAGCCTGGCGCTCAATATTGGCGTTAATCTAGAATTAGATTTTACTTGGTAATCTTCTGAAGAAAAATTCAAAAATTAGAAGAATTTTAAAAAATATAATATCTGAATGGTTTTGAAATTCTAAATTTTTGTTGACAATTAAAGATCTCGCTATTTGAATTGAACTTCCGTGGCATAAATTGTGAATTTTTTCTAAATCTTTATTTGGTATTCTTTTGTGATGAATTTCGTAAAATAAATTCAATTGGTTTATTAATAAAGAAAACCAAGAATTTTTCAGAATTTTTTTGATTATTGTGTAATATCTACCTAGCCCGTCATTCATGCCGATTTGATTGAACTCATGCTGTCGATAAAGTACGGATGGTATAGGGTCGTGAACTACTGTTCCAAAGTAGCTAATATTTAGATAAAGCCACCAGTCGTGATAGTAAAGCCGGCCATCATAATATTTCTCTATTGGCATACTGCGTATAAGGAAAAGTGCAAGCTGATTGATTGCTATTGTACAGCCCGTGGCAATATTCTGGCAAATGGCATTATAAAATGATGGGGTTTTGGTATAGAGAGGAGATAAGCCGATGCTTTCTAGTTTTGAATTAACCAGTTCCAAACGACTGCAGTACATCATCGGGCAATTTTTATTGCGCAGTGCCTTTAGAGCGCGAGATACCCTGCCGTCGATCCATACGTCGTCTTGATCTGCAATAAAGTAAAAATCAAAAGTCTTTGGCACTTTGTGAATCAGTGTCATGAAGCTAGGGCCAAACCCTAGATTGCCGTCCGATTCAATAATTTCGATGCGAATGTCGTTAACGCTTTTTATTAGTTCAAGAGTTTTATCGGTTGATCCATCATCGCGAATAAATACGCGATCCTCTATCTTTAATTGTGATAGTATGGATTTCAATTGATCAGTTATGTAAAATTGACCATTGTATGTTGAAATCAGGACCGCAACTCTTTCTGAATTGCATAGGGATCCAGTCATAATTGCTCCTAAATTTAATGATTATATATGGGTGGTGTCAATATGAATGTGCCGGTTGTTGGTTACGAGACACTGTCTCGTTTGAGTGTTTGTAAGCCAGTGGATCGAATAGAATATATCACAAATTCGTGTATTGATAAAAAGGTTCTTGATATCGGTTGCTATGATGAGACTGCTCTGATAAAACGTGGAACTAATTTCTGGTTGCATGGCTGTATTGCAAATGTCGCGAAAGGTGTTATTGGAGTCGATGACTCCAAAAAGATCCCAGATGGAGGAATTGAAACCGGACCCAATTCCAGAATATTTCGTGGCAATGGTTTAAAGCTTGATGGCTTTTTTGATAAAAATATAGAGATTATTGTTGCCGGGGAGTTTATAGAGCATATTGAATCACCGTTGCAATTTATTTCTCAGTTGAAAAATATATTTCCGGGGCGGCGCATGATATTGAGCACGCCAAACGGAGTGTGCTTCGCGAATTCCGTTCTTGGGGCAATTTCTAGAGAGGCACAACATCCTGATCATATCCATGTATTTACTTATAAAATATTAAATACGCTGTGTCTTAGATCTGGGTTAACTGATTACAAGATAATACCGTATAGATTTTTCGCCACTCAAATGATTTTAGAATCCAATGGGTCAAAAAAGATTGCCGCCCAGCTTGCGCAAGGTGTAGTAAGAGGGGTGGAAAGATTTTTCCCTCTGCTCAGTTTTGGGTACATTATTGATGCCCGTTTGATATAAAATGAAATATTTGGATGGGGGAGTTTTGAGTGAATTGCTTCGTTTCTTGATTGTTGGTTTATTTAATACGGTCTTTAGCTTCGGGATATATTTTTTATGTTTGTATTTTGGAATGAATCATTGGGGGGCAAATTTTTTTGCGCTGCTATTTGGAGTCGTCATAGGATTCAGGGGTAATGGGGTATTGGTTTTTAGAAATTATAAAACCAGTCTGTGGTTGAGATTTTTGCTGTCATGGGTTGTTATATATGTTCTTGTTAGTTGTATAATTGGTTTTATTATAGACGAAGGTGTCGATGGCGCTTTGGCTGGGGTGTGTGCTTTGCCATTTAGTGCGATTTTTTCATTTTTGATGCAAAAATATTTTGTTTTTAGACGTTAGTTTGCTTGTTGGATTTTGATTTCTGCATCTATGCCATGCGCCATATGCAAATTGAATTTAAGAGGTCGTAAGTTTTCAAATGAAAATGTATAGATATAGAATATCAAGCCTCATATGTGTGAAGCTACAGGCATCCTTTTATCATTTGCTATTGAGCGTACTGCTCGCTGGTTTGGCAGCGGTGTTGGTATTTGGTTTGTGGTATCCATATCCATTTCGTGAAATCTCCGGAGGCCGAGAATTATTCATGTTGGTTGTAGTGGTGGATGTGGTGCTCGGACCACTCATAACCTTTGCTACATTCAACCCTGCCAAGTCGCTTCGTGAGACGAGAATGGATTTTGGTGTTATCGGTCTATTGCAGCTTGGGGCCCTTTTCTATGGTTTATGGTCCGTTGCGCAAGCTCGTCCGGTTCATGTTGCTTTTGAGTATGATCGTTTCCGCGTAGTACATACGGCCGACATCGATAGGCAGTCTCTGGATAAAGCACCAGAGTCTTTGCGTTCTCTTCCATGGACGGGACCCACTTATATATCGTTGCGTGCGATGAGGGTAGAAGAAGAAGTAGAAATGACGCTTGCTGCGCTCAATGGAGTCTCGTTGTCCGCTCGACCAGAGTTATGGCAGCCCTATGGGGATTCAACAGGAAATGTCCTGAATCGGGCACAATCAATTGCTTGGTTGAAAGAGCGATTTCCTACGCAACGCGGTGTAATCGATCGCTCTGTGGCGGCGACAGGACGCCGGGCGGAAAAATTGCGTTATATACCTTTGTTGTCGCGTGAGATTGCGTGGACCGTACTCGTTGACGGAGAGTCTGCCGAGCCCTTAGGATATATAGCATTGGATTCATTTTGATAGCCGCAGGGGTTGGCTGTTTGCCAGCGCCACGTGTCTGCGCACATATCTTCCAATGTGCGAGTTGCATGCCATTGCAGCATTTTTTGCGCTTGGGCCGCGTTAGCATAATATGCTGGAACATCTCCTGAACGCCGGGACACAATTTGATAGGGAACAGCCTGACCAGTAACAGCTTCAAAGGTATGCACCACCTCTAGTACTGAACGGCCTTCCCCTGTTCCGAGGTTCAGCGTCAATAACTCGCCCTCTTTTCTGGTCGCCAAATACTTCAGTGTAGCTACATGGCCTTCTGCTAGGTCCATGACATGTATGTAGTCACGCACACCGGTGCCGTCGGGCGTAGGGTAATCACCTCCAAAAATGGACAGTGTTGGGCGCACGCCGCTTGCAACCTGACTCACGAATGGCATAAGGTTGTTGGGTATTCCGAGTGGGCTTTCCCCAATGCGTCCACTCGGGTGAGCGCCTACGGGATTGAAGTAACGAAGTCGCGCTATTCGCCAATGAGGTTGAGCTAGATGTAGATCGGCAAGGCAACGCTCCACCATCCATTTGCTTGTGGCATAAGGGCTATGTGTTTGACCGCAGGGGGCTGTTTCTTTCAGTGGTAGATGCTCTGGCGCCGGATTGCCATATACGGTAGCCGTAGAGGAAAAAACCAGCGTGAATACATTTGCGCGTTGCATTGCCTCAATGAGATGAAGCGTGCCTACCACGTTGTTGTCGTAGTAGCGCACAGGCTCGGCTACAGACTCCCCCACAGACTTCAAGCCCGCAAAATGCACCACTGCGTCAACAGGAGTCGGGCCATTCAAGATGACATGGAGTGAGGCTGTATCACGCACATCACCTTCAACTACCTGGAGTCTGCGGCCCGCAAGCTCCTGTACTCGCCTCAAGGCGTCAGGAGAGCTGTTGCAAAAATTGTCGAAGGCAGTGACATCGACACCGTTTTCCAACAGATGAAGACAGGTATGTGAGCCAATAAAACCCGCACCTCCAGTCACAAGCACATGCATGTGGCAGCCTTTTTTGATTGTGGTAGTTTTGTACTAGAAAAAGTCAAGAGAGTAAATTCATGAATAGGGGTTCAGCTACTATGAATATACCCTGCATAGAGTCGTTATACGGTCCAACTCCCAGAATTTCCTCCATGCTTCTCTAATAATTGCAGCCTATCCATTACCATCCCCTTATCCACTGCCTTGCACATGTCATAAATGGTCAGAAGTGCTACCTGTACAGCAGTCAAGGCTTCCATCTCCACGCCAGTAGGCCCAACGGTTTCAGTTCGCACTTCGCAACGCACAGCATTCTTTTCAGGTAACAACTCAAACTCCACCGCCACCTTGGTCAGCGCAATCGGGTGGCACAGCGGTATCAGCTCACTGGTCTTCTTCGCCGCCATAATCCCGGCGATGCGTGCAATCCCCAGCACATCGCCTTTTTTGGCCGTGCCTGCGGTAATGATGTCCAAGGTGGTCGCCTGCATGGTGATGAAGCCCTCCGCGATCGCTATGCGATGGGTGTTAGGCTTGGCGCCGACATCGACCATATGGGCCTGGCCCTGGGCGTCGAAATGGGTGAGTTCAGTCATGGTTTTATCAGTGTTGAATGCGTCACAAGCCGCAATACAAGGTGCAACTTGTGCGGCGGTGCTTCATCATACGTGTTGGCGTTCATGCATGATGGCAAGGAGCGCGTTCTGGCCTCCAACCAGCCTTGATCCAGATTCAGTATCTGCTGCCGCACGGAATTTTGAATGAATACATGGTTTTTTAAACGCACAGCATGTGCCTTGCTCGCGGCCCATATGGCGGCAATGGCCGCCCTGGCCCCCCTGCAGGCGCGGGCCGACACCAGTTTGCCGGCGATGGGTGAGGGCGCCGAGATGACCACCAGCGAAGAGCGGCGTCTGGGGGATGACATTGCGCGCGAGATTTACCGCGATCCGCAGTTTCTGGATGATGCGATTCTGTATGAGTACGTTAACGGCATCTGGCAGGAGCTGATGCTGGCAGCGCGGCAGCGCGGCACCTTGACGTCTGAGCTGCAGGAACGTTTTGCCTGGCAGGTGATGCTGATCCAGGATGCGACCGTGAATGCCTTTGCGCTGCCGGGCGGTTTTATGGGCGTGCAGACCGGTCTGGTGGGGGTTGTCGGCAGCCGCGATGAGCTGGCTTCTGTGTTGGCCCACGAGATGAGCCATATCACCCAGCGCCATATTGCGCGCATGCTGGCCCGCCAGTCGCGCATGACGCCGGTGATGATTGCTGGCATGATTTTGGGCGCGTTGGCTGCTAGCAAGAACCCGGCTGCAGCCCAGGCGCTGATGGTGGGCAGCTCGGCCGCGGCCATCCAGTCGCAACTGAACTTCTCACGCGATATGGAGCGCGAGGCGGACCGTACCGGCATGAGTCTGATGCCGCCAGCCGGCTACTCGCAAGCAGGTTTTGTCAGCATGTTTGAGAAGCTGCAGCAAGCCAACCGCATGAACGACAACGGCAGCTGGCCCTACTTGCGCACCCACCCGCTGACGACCGAGCGCATTGCCGACATGCAGTCGCGCTTGCCCGCCGGTGCTGCACGCAAACCGCAGGACACGGGCATGGTGGCGCAGATGATGTCGGCCCGGGCGCGCATGCTGTCCAAGCCTGAGCCCCAGGTATTGCACCAATGGGTGCAATTGACCACGGCGGCCGATTTTGCCAGCCGCTCACTGGATCAGCGGGCAGGTGTCTGGTATCTGGCCGCCATGTCCCAAAACCAGCTGGGGCGCCATGCTGAAGCTTTGACTGCGCTGGACCAGCTGGATGCCACCGTACAGGCCCACCCCGATGCGATGCGCCAGGCGCAGTTGTTGCGCGCCGATCTGGCATTGCGGAACCGCCAGCCGCAGGATGCGTTGGCGGCACTGGCCAAGATCCAGCCGCTCAAGCCCGCAGCCAGCAAGGCGGGTAGCACCTCGGTGACGGTCAGCAATGCGATGACTGGCCTGGTCAACGAAGCGGTGATCACACAGGGCTCGGACAAGTCGCTGGGCATCCAGGACAGCAGCCGCGATGTGCTGCTGCCGGAGGTCAAGGCCGTGGTGGGAGATGATGCAGGCCAGAGCAGTGATCGGCCCGAGCTGGTATTGGCTGCGCAAGCCTTGGCGCAGCTGCCTGCCACGGGTTTGACGGCCTATGAAGGGGTATTGCGCCAGACCAGCAGCCGCCTGCAGACCCTGGTGGTGCAGTGGCCCAAGGATGCGGGGGCCTGGCTTGCGCTGTCATGGGTGTTGCGCCAGCAGAACCAGCCGCTGCGCTCCATCCGTGCTGAGGCCGAGAGCCGGGCTGCCCAGTATGACTATGCAGCAGCGGTCGACCGCCTGCGCGCCGGGCAGGACATGGCGCGCAACAGCCCAAACCGCAACGACTATTACGAGGCCTCGATCATCGACACCCGCTTGCGCGAGATGCAATTACTTGCCAAGGAGCAGGCGGCCCGTAAGTGATTCGATGACCAGGCTGATGATGGAGTAGAGCACAGAGCCGATCAGCGCTGCCCAAAATCCGTGCACCACAAAGCCGCTGCCTGCGATGCCGGAAGCGGCCCAGAACATCAGCGCGTTGATGACAAAGATGAACAGGCCCAAGGTCAGGATGGTGACGGGAAGCGTCAGCACGATCAGCACCGGGCGCACGATGGCATTGCACAGCCCTATAAGCAGCGCTGCAATCAATGCCGCGCCAAAGCTGCGCACTTCCACGCCACTGTAAAGGTAGGCGACACAGAGCAGGGCGACTGCGGAGAGCAGCCATTTGAGGATGAGTTTCATGGCTCCAGCATAGCGGATGGCAGGCGTGCTGTGTATAGGCCGCCATCCCATGATTGGTGGCGGGCTTGTCCCAATACGAAAAAAGCGCCCGAAGGCGCTTGATGTGGGGTGGTGGATTGATGGCTTACGCGCCGTCAAGCACCAAGCTGAAGCAGATACCCAGAATGCCCAGCAACGAGCCGGCCAGCTTGGCAGGGCGTGGCACAAAGTCGGCTGATGGCGGCTCGGAGATGGCCTTGGGGCGGCGCCAGTCCAGCACTTCGGCCTCGGGGTACTCGGCATGCAGTTGGGCGGTCATTTGCTGAACGCTCACTTCCGAGATATGGGTCGAGACGCGGGCACGCTGTAACTGGGTGCTTTGCGGGATCAGGCCCTCAAACAGGTTTTTGGCCCACTTGTTACGCCACTTTTCGAGGGTGCTGCGATTGCCCCAGCGGCTGGCCCTGCGGGTGATCTTGGGGGCGCAAGCCACCAGCACCCAGTGCTCGTCGTTGATGGTTGCGCGCTCGTTCAAGCGCTGCAGGGCAAAGGCGGCATCATCTACAAAGACTATTTTTACGTTCATCCAAGTGGCCTAAGTGGGGCTGGCAGCGCGGGGCTGCCAGCGGTGGTGATAGAGGGCGGGTATGGGCTTAGTGTACGTTGGCCGCCGGGAGTTCCTTGGCTTTTTTGCCGGCCAGCCATTTGCCCAGCACCAGCACGATCAGTGCGCCAGCGGCAGCGGCTGCATAGTGCAGGGTCTTGCTCTGGTCGATCTTGAACATCCAGGTCCACTTGTCCGGGTTGGCAAACACGGGGTCGGACACCAGCATGCCACCTGCAATCCAGCCCAGCAGCATGCCACCGGCGGTGATGACCATCGGAAAGCGCTCCATCAGCTTGATGACCAGCTGGCTGCCCCAGACGATGATCGGGATCGAGATCAGCAGGCCCAGGATGATGAGCAGCATGTGGTGCTCGTCACCGGCGTTCTGTGCGGCGCCGGCGATGGCGATCACGTTGTCCACGCTCATCACCAGGTCGGCAACGATGATGGTCTTGATGGCGGCAAACAGGCGGTCACTGCCCTGGATGTTGCCGTGGTCTTCGTCTTCAGGCACCAGCAGCTTGATACCGATCCAGAACAGCAGGATGGCGCCGACAAACTTCAGGAAAGGCAGGGCCAGCAGGAACATCGCGAACGCGATCAGGATGACGCGCAAGATGATCGCGCCAGCGGTACCAAAGATGATGCCTTTGCGGCGCAGGTCAGGGGGCAGCTTGCGGCAAGCCAGTGCAATCACCACCGCGTTGTCCCCGCCGAGCAGGATGTCGATGATGATGATTTGGCCCAGTGCAATCCAGAAGGGCGCGTGCGTCAGAAAATCCAAGTCCATGTAAGCACCTAATTTTTGAAAAAGCGGCCCATGCACCATGCACAGGCCAGCCAGTGGGGTGTCGTTACAAGTCAGGGAGGCGACGTTGTTCGGCGTTGGCGCTTGAAACGGCCAACAACCGGGGCAGTAGCTTCGAAGACCTGTGGTGCGGCACCATGGTTTTCAAAGGTCTTGCTCAGATCATGTGGGCCATGAACCTAACGCGCCGGAAGCCGTGAGGCTTCGTACTGACGACGCATTACATGTCTCTGCGCTTGCTGCTGGCAAGGCATCAACGGGAGCTACTCCCCTTCGTCAGCGCGTATTGGAACACAAACAAGGCACTTTGGGGCTACAAAGACCGGGCCAGGGCACAGAGTATTCCCGGATGTTTGTGTTTGCCCACACCTGTGGATAACAAGCTGTGTGCAAGTGGATGCGGGCTGGCCGTTTGGTGGTTTGTTCCGCGCAGGGCTATCATTCCCGCAGCTATGGAATCCATCCACCTGACCGATCTGGAAGCGGCCATCAACCACTGGCGCCAGCGCGCGCCCAGTGGCCCGGGCGCGTCGTTGTCGCCCCAGGTGGCTGCGTTGGCCGAGGTCTATGCGCTGCTGGTCTACCAGCGCCGGGATGCGGTGGCGGCCCGCGACATGGGGGATACGGCCATGCAGGCCTGGCTCGCCTGGTGGGAGACCACACCGGATACGCCCTGCATCGCCATCTGTTCCACCAGCCAGGGCGATGCGGTCTGCAAGGGCTGCGGCCGTAGTTTTGACGAGGTGCAGCACTGGCTGGCCTACACGCCTGTGCAAAAGCGGGCGGTATGGCGGCGCATCACTGTGCAGGGCACGGCCTGGCGCTTCAACCGCTACGCGGAACGTGCGCGTTCCGCAGGCGGCATCACTTCCAGCGAATAGGTTCTACAAAGACGGTGCCCTTGTCGCTGGACAAGGTCAGCTGGCCTTCCTGGATGGTGGCCTGCAGCTGCATGCTGCGCTCGGCCAGATCGGCCAGCGATTGTGAGACCTCGGTTGGCAGGCGGAACACTTCGAGCTTTTCCTGGCGCGCGAGCTTGCCTTCCAGCCCCTTCCACCAGATCTCGGCCGCATGGTTGAAGCAGTAGACCAGCATATGGTCGGACTTGTTGCAGGCCTTGGTGATCGGCTTTTCTTCGGGCTGGCCCACTTCGATCCAGATGCGCTTGGCGCCGGTGAAGTCGGTCAGGTGCACATCGGGGTTGTCCGGGTCGGACAGGCCGGCGCCAAAGCCCAGGGTGCCGTCGCCATTGCACAGGTCCTGCAGCTGGTGCGCATTCAGCGCCAGCGCCACCAGGCGCACCATCATGCGCTCGTCGGTTTCGCTGGGGTGGCGCGCCAGGGTCAGGTTGTGGTCGGCGTAGTAGTTGTGGTCGATATCGGCAATCGACAGATTGGCCTTGTAGATCGTGGATTTGATAGCCATGGGGCAGGGTCTGGTGACGAAGCCTGGGCTTCGGGGGGGGAATCCGGCGCGCCCGGCAGTCGCTGTGCGGTCTGCCGGGCGCTGAGAGGGAAAAGACAAGAGGCCAGGGAACGCCTGGCCTCTGGGGTCTAGGGGGCTTAGACGCGCTGGGCCAGCTCGGTGGCCTTGCCGATGTAGCTGGCCGGGGTCATGGCCAGCAGGCGTTCCTTGTCGGCCTGCGGGATCTCCAGGCTGTTGATCAGCTGGTGCAGGTCTTCGGCGCGCACGGTCTTGCCACGGGTGACTTCCTTGAGCTTCTCGTAAGCGCCTTGCACACCATAGCGGCGCATGACGGTCTGGATCGGCTCGGCCAGCACTTCCCAGGCATTGTCCAGGTCTTCGGCCAGGCGTTCCTCGTTCAGCTCCAGCTTGTTCAGGCCGGTCATCAGCGAGGTGTAGGCCAGCGCGGCATAACCGGTGGCCACGCCGATATTGCGCAGCACGGTGGAGTCGGTCAGGTCACGCTGCCAGCGGCTGATCGGCAGCTTCTCCGACAGGTGGCGCAGCAGTGCGTTGGCCAGGCCCAGGTTGCCTTCCGCGTTTTCAAAGTCGATCGGATTGACCTTGTGCGGCATCGTGGACGAGCCGATTTCACCGGCCTTCAGGCGCTGCTTGAAGTAGCCCACCGAAACATAACCCCAGATGTCGCGCGACAGGTCGATCAGGATGGTGTTGGCGCGGGCGATGCCGTCGAACAGCTCGGCCATGTAGTCATGCGGCTCGATCTGGATCGAGTAGGGCTGGAAGGTCAGGCCCAGGCCCTGGGGTTCGTGCTTTTCCACGACGTTCTTGCTGAAGCTTTCCCAGTCGAAGTCGGGCCAGGCCGACAGGTGGGCGTTGTAGTTGCCCACGGCGCCGTTCATCTTGGCCAGCAGCTTGACGTTGGCAATGCGGTCCATCGCGCCCTGCAGTCGCACCACCACGTTGGCCAGTTCCTTGCCCACGGTCGTGGGGCTGGCGGTCTGGCCGTGGGTGCGGCTGAGCATGGGTACTGCCGCGTACTGGTGCGCCATCTCGCGCAGCTTGAGCACCACGCGGTCCAGGCCCGGCAGGATCACCTGGTCGCGGCCGGCGCGGATCTGCAGCGCATGGCTGGTGTTGTTGATGTCTTCACTGGTGCAGGCAAAGTGCACAAACTCGGCCGCCTTGAGCAGCTCTGGGCGCGCCTCGAACTTGCTCTTGATCCAGTATTCCACCGCCTTCACGTCGTGGTTGGTGGTCTTTTCGATGTCCTTGATCGCCTGGGCATCGGCTTCGCTGAAATGGTCCACCAAGCCGTGCAGGTAGCTGCGTGCACCTTCGGACAGCGGCGAGAACTCGGCAAAACCGGCATCGGACAGCGCGATGAACCAGGTGATCTCCACCTGTACACGGCGATGCATGTAGCCGAATTCGCTCATGATCGGGCGCAGGGTGGAGAGTTTGGAGGCGTAGCGGCCATCCAGCGGAGAAAGGGCGGTAAGGGAAGACAGGCTCATGGGCCGCTATTGTAGGAGCGGGGCGTTTGCCGCATCTGCAGTCTGGATTTGCCTATTTACAATCTAAGGCTGCAAACGCCCCGAAGGGCTTGTCTGCCCCCTGCTGGCGCAAGGGCCTTGCCGACCGAATGGACGCCACCTGCCTGAGCCTGAAGCTATGAAATTGCTAGGAAGCCTGACCAGTCCCTATGTGCGCAAGGTGCGCGTGGTGCTGGCCGAGAAAAAACTGGATTACCACCTGGAGACCCTGGATGTCTGGGGCGACCGGTCCACGATTGCCGCAGTCAACCCGCTGGGCAAGGTGCCTTGTCTGGTGCTGGACGATGGCTCGGTGCTGGTCGATTCGCGAGTGATTGTCGAGTACCTGGACACCTTGTCGCCGGTGGGCCGGCTGATTCCCGGCCTGGGCCGCGAGCGCGCCGAAGTGCGCAGTTGGGAGGCTCTGGCCGATGGCGTGCTGGATGCTGCGGTGCTGGCGCGCATGGAACATGCTTTTGCCGGCCGCACAGCTGAGCAGCGCAGCTCCGCCTGGGTCGAGCGCCAACTGGGCAAGGTAGGGGCGGGCCTGGAGGCGATGAGCAACGGCCTGGGTCAGAAAACCTACTTTGCCGGCAGCGGCGTCCACATCAGCCTGGCCGATATCGCTGTGGGCTGCGCGCTGGCCTGGCTGCGCTTCCGCTTTCCGGAGCTGGACTGGGCTGAACGCCACCCCAATCTGGCGCAGTTGCTGGAGCGGCTGGAAGCCCGCCCCAGCTTTGCCGCGGCACCGCCTCAACTCTGAGGCGCACAAAAAAAAGGCCCAGTCGTCTTGACTGGGCCTGGGCATAAAAAAAGTTGCGAAGCGTCCCGAAGTGAATGATAGAGAGGGAGGGAGGAGAAGCACTTCAGGTTTGCAGTCATGCCTAAGGGCCTGAAAGACTTCGCAACATTAAAAAGGATACGTAAAAAACTGCGCCGGTCGCCTATGCATGGTTCACTGAGTAGGGGAGCGGTTTTAAGTTTCCGCCAGTCACTATAAATGTATTGTAAACAAATAAATAATTTGTTTCATTCCGTTATCATTTGTCAAATCAATTGGATTGAATTTTGCGATAGTACACTGTTTTGAATGCAATTGCACGTAAGTGAATGCTAGCGACGGACAGTGATGCAGTATAAACCCTTATGAATTCCCGAGTTCCATCGGTCTTTCTGCAAGCGTTATGTGGTCTGCAACACCGTTTTCCACAGCGCCCGCACCGTGTGTTGCTCTTCCAACAAGGCGGTCTCCGGCACCTGGGTGGGTGCCTCGTTCAGCCTGGCCAGATGTTGCACACGGCGCAAAGCGCGGTAGGCATTCGCCGTCGCCTCGCCCATACCCTCGGGCAGCAAACCAGCATTTTCAGCAAGACGCAGCAGGGTAATGTTGCCCAGGTTGGGACGCAATTGGGGATTGCAAGCCGAGTGCAGCAAGATCAGGTACTGGACGGCAAATTCCACATCCATCATGCCGCCCACGCTGTGCTTGACGTCGAACAAGCCGGCGGGCACTGCATGGGCGCTGCGCACGCGCTCGCGCATGGTGGCAATCTCGCTGCGCAGCGCTGCGGCGTCGCGCGGGGCGGTGATCACCGCTTCGCGCACCGCGTCAAAACGCGCTGCCAGCTCGGCGCTGCCCATCACAAAGCGGGCACGCGTCATCGCCTGGTGCTCCCAGGTCCAGGCGGTGTTGCTGCCACGCTGCTGCTGGTAGTTGGCGTAGGACTCAAAGCTGGTGACCAGCAGGCCGGAGTTGCCGTTGGGGCGCAGCGCGGTGTCGATCTCGAACAGGTCGCCTTCACCGGTCTTGACGGTGAGCCAGCTGATGAGCTTGCGCACAAAGGCGGAATAGACCTCGGGCGCACGTTCGTCGTCGTCATCGAACACAAAGACGATGTCCAGATCGCTGCCGTAGCCCAGCTCTTTGCCGCCGAGCTTGCCGTAGCCGATGATGCCGAACTGCGGCTCCTCGCGGTGGGCGCTCTTGAGCCGGCCCCAGCACCAGCGCGTGGTCACGCGCAGCACGGCATCGGCCAGTGCCGACAGGTCATCGGCCACTTGCTCGACCGTGATCTGCTGCTCGATGTCGCGTGCCAGGGTGCGGAAGGTCTCCGCATGGTGGGCGCGGCGCAGCAGGTTCAGCAGGTTCTCGTCATCGTCTTCTGCTGTAGATTGCAGCGCGGCACGGCGCCGCTCCAGGTCGGCCTCAAACTCCTGCGGGTTGAAGCGCTCGTGCATCAGCGCATCGCTGGCCAGCTCATCGATCACGCCGGGGTGTTGCAGCATATAGCGGGCCGGCCATTTGGCCGCACCCAGCATGTGCATCAGCTTTTCATGTACGGCCGGGCGCTCCTGCAGCATCGCCAGATAGCTCTCGCGGCGCAGCAGTGATTCCATCCAGTCGGCCAGCCGCACGGCAGCGATCTCGCTGACCTGGCCTTGGCTCAGCCACTGCGCAGTGCGCTGCAGCAGCAGGACCAGGCGTCCCCGGCCGGCATCGCTCAGGTAGCTGTAGCGGGGGTTGCGCTGCCACTGCAGCACGCGTTCGCGCACCGCTTCGGGCAGCTTGGGCAGCACGGTCTCCAGCTCGGGCGCGCTGGCAGCGGCCCCCTTGGCCCCGCCGCATTGGCCGCTCTTGCAGGCCTCGTTGCCGCCCAGCAGCTTGTCAAACTCCTGCGCGACCAGCTCGCGGTGGGCATCGAGCTGGTGCAGAAAGCGGCACTCGTCGTCATAGCCCAGGGTCTGCGCCATCCACAGCAGGTCGTCGTCGCGCGTGGGCAGCACATGGGTTTGCTGGTCGTCCAGGTACTGGATGCGGTGCTCCACCTTGCGCAGAAAGATATAGGCCTCGGCCAGTGCCTGTGCGGTCTCGGGTGCCATCAGGTTGGCGCGCTCCAGGCGGGGCAGGGCTTCGAGGGTGGCGCGGCAGCGCAGCTCGGGGAACTGGCCGCCCCGCACCACCTGCAGCAGTTGCACGATGAACTCGATCTCGCGGATACCGCCGCGCGAGAGCTTGACGTCATTCGCGCGCCCGGGGTGGCCCGCGCTGCGCTTGGCCGCATGCTCGCGGATCTGGCGGTGCAGGCTGCGCAGCGAATCAAAGACCGCGTAATCCAGATAGCGGCGGAACACAAAGGGCAGCACAGCCCCGCGCAGCGCCTGCACATTGGGCGTGCGAATATCGGCCAGCGGCGCCACGATGCGGCTCTTAAGCCAGGCAAAGCGCTCCCACTCGCGGCCATGGGTCTGCAGATAGTCCTCCAGTGCAGCCACCGAGATGGCGGCCGGGCCCGAGTTGCCATTGGGCCGCAGCATCAGGTCCACGCGGAACACAAAGCCGTGCTCGGTGGTCTCGCCAATCAGCTGGTAGATCAGCTTGATTGCGCGGATGAAGTATTCATGGTTGCTGAGCTTGCCCCGGCCATCGGGCTGGCCCTGGGTCTCGCCCTCTTGTTCGTAGATATAGATCAGGTCGATATCGCTGGAGACATTGAGCTCGCGCGCGCCCAGCTTGCCCATGCCGATCACCCACAGCTGCACCGGGTTGCCATCCGCATCGCGCGGCGCGCCATGGCGGCTGTCCAGCTCTGCGCGTGCAGCGGTGCAGGCGGCATCCAGGGCCAGCTCGGCCAGCTCGGTCACCCCCCTGGTGATGGTCTGCAGATCCGCTTGCTCGTCGCAATCGAGGTGCACCAGCCGCTCCATGACCAGCTGGCGAAGAATGCGCAGCGCTGCGCCCAGCGCATAGCCTTGGGCCTGCAGCGCCGCCAGGGTGGGGGCCATGGTGGCATGGGTAGGGGGGCCGCTGGGCAGCAGATCCAGCAAACCCTCGTAGCGGCGGTGCAGGCGCTGGACAAAGCGCGAATGCTCAGACAGAGGCAGGCTGGCCTGCGGGGGCGTGATATCCGTGTGTGCCATAGCGCTTTATCGACAATGTCCTGCGGCAGACCTGTTCAAATGCTCACATATGCAACGCGAGCGAGGGTCTTGCCGCGGGTCATAATTTCGCTTTCCCCTTACTGATTGGACTCGTTTGACTGTGCGCGCGCCCCGATTGCTCAAGCTCGCTGCCAAGCTCGCGCAATGGTCGCTGGGATTATTGCTGGGCTTGGTGCTGCTGATGGCCATGGCCGTGGCGGCGCTGCATTGGTGGATTGTGCCCCGTATCAATGACTTTCGCCCGCAAGTGGAATCTAGGCTATCGCAGGCGCTCGGGATGCCGGTGCGCATCGACCGTTTGCAGGCCGAAGGCAACAACAGTCTGGTGCCTGCGATCGCGGTGCAGGGCCTGCGCATCGAACAGGCCGATGGCTCCCCTGGGTTTACCCTCGATACGATCAAAGTCGCGTTGTCGGTGCCGTCGCTCTTGCGACTGCGGGCCGAGCAAATCGTCATCAACGCACCGCAGCTGACGGTGCAGCGCGCCGCCGATGGCAGCGTGCGTGTGGCGGGTGTGCTGGTGGAGACATCACAGAACAAGGACAGCGGCAGTGCTGGCGACTGGTTGTTCCGCCAGCGCGAAGTGTTGCTCCAAGGCGGCAGCATCATCTGGGATGACCAGCTGCGCGGCCTGCCCCCCGTCACTTTCAGCGATGTGCATCTGCTGCTGCGCAACCCGGGCCTGCGCCACGAATGGCAATTGCGCGTGCGCCCGCCCGAAGACTGGGGCGACGCGCTGGAGCTGCGCGGGCGCATGCACCAGCCGCTGTGGGCGCTGCACGATGGCAGCTGGAAGCACTGGAGCGGTCAGGTGTACCTTGAAGCGCTGCAGCTCAATGCTGCGGCGATGGCGCCCTATCTGCCGCCTGCAGTGGGTCTGCAGCAAGGCCAGGGCTCGGCACGCCTCTGGCTGGATGTGACGCGGGGCAAGCTCAGCAATGGCACCGCCGATGTCGCCTTGCGCGATGTGGGTGTGCGCCGCCAGGCCACCGCTGCCGGTGATGACAAAGCGGCGCAGGGCTCGGTGCTGCTGCTGCGCTCGGTGCAGGGCCGCATCGGCGGCGCCGCCGATGACAGCGGCTTTCGCTTGCTGACGGAGAACCTGGCGGTCGAATCGGCCAACGGCGAGCAATGGCCCGGCGGCAGCGCACGCATCAACCACGTCTATGCCCAGGGCAAGCAGCCCAGCGAGACCGAAGCCAGCGCCCAGTCGCTCGACATTGCCTCCCTCGCCCAGCTGGCGCGGCTGCTGCCGATCCCTGACAACGCCCGCCAATGGCTGCAGAGCAACCGGCCTGCGGGACTGGTCCGCAGTGCATCGGCCCATTGGCGCGGTGATATGGACAGTTTGAAGGACTGGCAGGTCAAGGCCGATATAGGGCAGCTGGCCTTCGGCATGCCGGCTGCGGCGCCCCGTGCCAATGCAGCGCGTGACAGCCATGGTGGCCTGGTGCTGGCTGCCGGGCAACCGCATGTGGGCCTGCGCGGGCTGAATCTGGCCATCGATGCGCGGGCCGGTGGCGGCCAGGCCAAGCTGAGCTTTGCCGATGGTGCGCTCTACCTGCCGTCGGTGTTTGAAGACCCGCAGATCCCCATCACTTCGGCCAGCACCCAGCTGCAGTGGACGGTGCAGGGCGAGCGCATCCAGATGCAGTCCGAGCGGCTGGAATTCGCCAATGCCCATGCGGCGGGCCATGCGCGCTGGACCTGGCAGACGGCAGACCCGCAGAAGTCCGGCTCGCAATCGCGCTTCCCCGGCATTCTGGAACTCAAGGGTGTGCTTGACCGGGCCGATGGCACGCAGGTGCACCGTTATCTGCCACTGCATATTCCGCCCGATGCGCGCCACTATGTGCGCGATGCCGTGCTGGCCGGCCAGGCCAGCAATGTGCAGTTCGAGATCCAGGGCGACCTCTGGGAAGTGCCTTTTCCCGATTCGCGCCACGGCCTGTTCCGTATCGTCGCGCCGGTGCGCGACGTGCGCTATGCCTATGTACCCAACTCGCACCTGCACCCGGGCGAAAAGCCCTGGCCCGAGCTCAACCGCCTCTCGGGCGAACTGGTGTTCGAAGGCAATGGCATGCAGGTCAACAAGGCCAAGGGCATTCTGGATGGCAATACGCGCATCGTGGTGGACCAGACCAGCGCTCAGATTCCGGACTTTCATGAGACGCGGGTCCTGGTCAATGCGCAGGCCAATGGGCCGCTGGCCGATATGCTGGCCACCGTGCGTGGCAGTGCCATCGATGCGCTGACCCAGCACGCGCTGGCGCAGACCCAGAGCGATGGCGATACCCAGTTGCAGCTCAAGCTGGACCTGCCGGTCCATGACATGGCCCATTCCAAGGTCGATGGCAAGGTGCTGCTGGCGGGCAACCGCATCCAGTTCCATGATGATTCGCCGGTGGTGGAGAAGGTCACCGGGGCAGTGCAGTTTTCCGAGCATGGTTTTGCGCTGCAGGATGTGCAGGGCCAGGCGCTGGGCGGCGCGGTCAAGTTCTCGGGCGGCATGGATGTCAGCGGGCTGCCTGCGGGCGCGGACCACGGCCCCCGCCTCAAGGTGCGGGCCAATGGCGTGGCCACGGCCGATGGCCTGTTGCGCGCCAAGGAACTGGGCCCGGTGGTGCAGCTGGCGCAACTGGCCCAAGGCCAGGCCGCCTACCAACTGGACATCAGCATGGGCCAGGGCGTGCCGCTGGTGGAGGTGCGCAGCGATCTGGCCGGCATGGCGCTGGCGCTGCCGCCACCGCTGAAAAAAGCCGCCGACGAGGTCTGGCCGACCCAGTTTGCCAGTACCGTGCCCGATGCCCCGCGCGCTGCGTTGGTGCGCCAAAACATGCAGCTGGATGTGGGTGGCCGCCTGCAGCTGCGCTATGTGCGGGATATCAGTGCCGATGACAACATCCCTGACAAGGTCGTCAGCGGCGTGCTGCGCTTGGGTGCAGGCGCGCTGACCTTGCCGGCCAAGGGGGTGATTGCCGAGGTGCAACTGCCCCAGGTTGATGTGCAGGAGTGGCAGGCGCTGGCCCAGCGCCTCAAGGCCATGGCACCGCCTGCGCGGGCGTCCGCTGCCGAGGGCGCTGCGGCCTCGCTGCCCGCCAGCGACGCCTATCAGGCTTTCCTGCCAGACCATTGGGATATTCGCCTGGGCACCGTGCAGGTGCGCGGGATCGACATCCATAACCTGCACCTGAGCGGCTCGCGCACGGGTCAGCGCTGGCGCAGCCAGGTCAGCTCCAGCCTGCTCGATGGCCAGCTGGAATACGAGCAAGAGGCCAAAGGCCCGGGCACCATCCGTGCGCGCCTGAGCCAGCTGCGCGTGGGCCAGGACGGCGCCGACAGCAAGCCCGGTGCCAGCCACGATGACGCGCCCGAGCAGGAGCCGGGGCAGTTGCCGGCGCTGGATGTCGTGGTCGAGGACTTGCGCTGGCGCCAGCATTCGGTGGGGCGGCTGGAGGTGCAGGCGGTCAACCAGCGCCAGTCCGACAGCTCCTGGTGGCAGCTGAAAAACATGGTGCTCTCGAATGACGCGGCCAGCCTGCAGGCCAGCGGTGATTGGGGCGCCAAGCGCAGCAGCTCTGGCGGGCGCCGCACCGAGCTGGAAATGCGCCTGGACCTGAAAGACACTGGCGCTTTGCTGGGCCGCCTGGGCATGGCTGGCGTGGTGCGCCAGGGCAAGGGCTCGGTGCAGGGCCGCATCGGCTGGACGGGCAGCCCCGTGAGCCCCGACTACAACAGCATGGATGGCAAGCTGCACATCGATGTCGGCCAGGGCCAGTTCCTGAAAGTGGAGCCCGGTGCGGCCAAGCTGCTCGGGGTGCTCAACCTGCAGGCCTTGCCGCGCCGCCTGACCCTGGATTTCAAGGACGTGTTCAGCGCCGGTTTTGGCTTTGACTTTGTGCGCGGTGATGTGGGAATCAGCGACGGCGTGGCCTCGACCACCAACCTGCAGATGAAGGGCGTGACCGCCGCTGTGCTGCTCGAAGGCAGTGCCAATCTGCGCGACGAGACGCAGGACCTGCATGTGGTCGTCATCCCCGAGCTGAACACCACCACCATGGCCCTGGTGACCACCGCCATCAATCCGGTGATCGGTATCGGCACCTTCTTGGCACAGGCCTTGTTCAAGGGGCCGTTGACCGATGCGGTGACCCAGGAGTTTGAGGTCAGCGGCTCCTGGTCGGAGCCCGAGGTCAAGCGTCTCAACCGCCGGCAAGAGGCCGAGCCGAGCGTTGTCGGTACCCCGCATTGAACGCCCAGCCCCTGCTGCGCTGAGTCACCTGTGATATCCGCAAGCGCCGCACTAGGTCGGGGCTTACGGATAATAGCTGCCAGTTTCTCTTGCAGGATGCATCGATGAAAGTAGCCGCACTCCAAATGGTGACCAGCACAGACTGGGAGCACAACCGCGCACAGGCCTGGCAACTGCTGCAGCAGGCGGCGGCCGCTGGTGCGGAGCTGGCGCTGCTGCCCGAGTACTTCTGCCTGATGGGCCAGCGCGATACCGACAAGCTGGCGCTGGCCGAGCCTTTTGGCGAAGGCCCCATGCAGCAGTTCCTCGCTGATAGCGCCCGCAGCCTGGGCCTGTGGATCGTCGGCGGCACCCTGCCGCTGCAGGGGCCTGATGCAGAGCATGTTTACAACAGCAGCTGCGTCTACAACCCGCAGGGTGACTGCGTGCTGCGTTATGACAAGATGCATTTGTTTTGCTATGCCAACGAGCGCGAATCCTATGACGAGCACCGGGTCATCGCGCCGGGCAACACGCCAGCGCAGTTTGACCTGCCCAGCCGTGATGGCCAGCGCTGGCGCATTGGTTTGAGCATCTGCTACGACCTGCGCTTTCCCGAGCTCTACCGCCTGCATGCACAGGCCGGCGCGCATCTGATGCTGGTGCCCAGCGCCTTTACCTACACGACGGGCCAGGCGCACTGGGAGCTGCTGCTGCGCGCGCGGGCGGTGGAAAATCTGGCCTATGTGCTGGCCGCAGCCCAAGGCGGCCAGCATGAAAACGGCCGCCGTACCTGGGGCCACAGCATGGCCATCAACCCCTGGGGCGAGGTGATGGCGCTGCAGGCCAGCGAGTCTGGTGTGGTGCTGGCCGATCTGGACTGGGCGCAGATGCAGCGCTGGCGCCAGCAGCTGCCGGCCTTGCAGCACCGCGTATGCTGATGGCGCATTGGGCGCAGACCCTGGCGCAGCGCTGGCACCAAAGCTGGCGGCGCTGGTCGCTGTGGTCGGCGCTGGTGCTGCTGGTGGCGGGCACCCTGGTTACCCAGGTCTGGCTGGCTGGGCGCTATGAGATCTCCGAGGTGCAGCAGCGCCTGGACCGCGAGGCCCAGGATGCCGTCGGCGACATCCGCAGCCGTTTCAACGACAACGTCAACCGCCTGCGCAGCATGCCGCGCTACGACAGCGATGTCATGGCCTGGCAGTCGACAGCGGCGACCATCTTGCGCAACCAGCGTGACCTGGCCCATATCGAGTGGCGCAACCCGCAGCTGCAGATCGAGGCCAGTGAGGAGTCGCCCTACCTGAACCTGCAGTGGTCGGCCATCGACCGCACCGGTATGAACACCGAGAGCCATACCGCCTGCCTGCGCGCCCGCAACACCGGCGCCGCCTCGTATGCGGGCAGCTATTTTCTGTCGCAGGGCAATGGCACGGGGTTGGAGCTGCTGGAGCTGTGTGTCCCGGTGATCACCGGCGACCAACTGCACGGCTTTGCCGTGGCCACCTACATCCTGCAGAACGTGCTGTCGGACCTGGTCAGCGAGAACCTGCGCCGCAACCATGAGCTGTCCTTCACCGAGACCGATGGCACGCGCCTGGCGATTGTCAGCACGCCCCGTCGCGGCACGCGGGTGTTCACCTCCAACCAGCTGCTTGATCTGCCCGGCGTGGCGCTGATGCTGCGGGTGGACAGCTGGCATGCAGCGCCCAATGTCTTCCCCAATGTGCTCACCGCCCTGGTCACCGGCATGTCGATTGCGCTGATCACCGTGCTGGTGGTGCTGGTGCGCGACAACCGCCGCCGCCTGAAGGCCGAGCGCGATCTGGGCGATGCGCTGGCCTTTCGCAAGGCGATGGAAGACTCGCTGGTGACGGGGCTGCGCGCGCGCGACCTGCATGGCAAGGTCACCTATGTGAACCCGGCGTTTTGCGAGATGGTGGGGTTCTCGGCCGAAGAGATTCTCGACCCGAGCAAGGCCACGCCTTACTGGCCGCCCGAGATGGCGCCCGAATACGCGCGCCGCCAGCAGATCCGCCTGTCGGGCCATCTGCCGCCGCCGCGCGAAGGCTACGAATCCACCTTCATGCACAAGGAAGGCCGGCGCTTTCCGGTGCTGATTTTCGAGGCACCGCTGATCAATGCCGCTGGCATGCACACCGGCTGGATGAGTGCCTTTGTCGACATGAGCGAGCAGCGCCGGGTCGAGGAGCTCTCGCGCGCCTCGCAGGAGCGGCTGCAGGCCACCGCACGCCTGGCGACGGTGGGCGAGATGGCCTCGCTGCTGAGCCATGAGCTCAACCAGCCGCTGGCCGCCATCTCCAGCTATGCGACGGGCATCATGAACCTGCTGCCCGATGGTGCCTCGCCGGGCGAGGTGCAGGAGCACCTGCCCGATGTGCGCATGGCCGTGCAGCGCATGGCCTTCCAGGCCGAACGCGCAGGCAAGGTCATCAAGAGCGTGCATGGCTTTGTGCGCCGGCGCGACCAGTCGCGCGAGTTTGTGCAGGCCTCCGAGTTGATGGACGCAGTATTGCCCTTGGTGCGGCTGCAGGCGCGTAAACTCTATGTCGATGTGGCCACCGAGCTGGCGCCCGGCTTGCCGGCCGTCTTCTGTGACCGGACCATGGTCGAGCAGGTGCTGCTCAACCTCAGCCGCAACGGCATGCAGGCCATGGACTATGGCGGCACGCACCCCCGGGTGCTGCAGATGCTGGTGCGGCTGGCGCCCAGTGACGATGGCCGGGCCTGGGTGGAGTTTGTCGTGGCCGATGTGGGCGAGGGCATCACGGAGGAGGTAGCCGAGCGTCTGTATACGCCGTTCTTCACCACCAAGGACGAAGGCATGGGGCTGGGTCTGAGCCTGTGCCGCACCGTCGTGGAGCAGCATGGCAGCCATTTGCGCTACCTGCCCAACCAGCCCCGTGGAACCATCTTCAGTTTTACCCTGCCAACCTGGCGCAACGATTGAAAGTTCAGAGATGCAGCCGCTAGTGAATGCGACCGTGTATATCGTCGATGATGATGCCGAGGTGCGGGATGCGCTGGCCTGGATGCTGCGCTCGCGCCGCTTGCTGAGCGAGAGCTTTGCCTCGGCCGAAGCCTTTGAGGCCATGCTGCGCAGCCGCCCGCCGCAGGTGGACCCGGCCTGCGCTCTGTTGGATGTGCGCATGCCCGGCATGAGCGGGCTGGCGCTGTTTGACCGCTTGGTCGAGATGGACGTGATCGCTGCCTTGCCGGTGATCTTCCTGACCGGCCATGCCGATGTGCCCACCGCCGTGGCCACCGTCAAGCGCGGTGCCTTTGATTTTTGCGAAAAGCCGTTTTCCGACAATGTGCTGGTCGACCGCATCGAGCATGCGCTGCAGGCATCGAGCGCTTACCTGGAAACCCTGCGCTCGCAGCAAGGCGTGCGCGAGCGCGTGGCTGAGCTGACGGACCGCGAGCAGGCCGTCATGCGCCTGGTGATCGATGGCCTGCCCAACAAGCTGATTGCCGATGAGCTGACCATCAGCGTGCGCACGGTCGAAGTACACCGCGCGCGAGTGTTCGACAAGATGCAGGTCAAATCGGCGGTAGAGCTGGCCAACCTGCTGCGTGATCTTTCTTGAGGCCGCCGCCCGGCGGCAGGCCCGCAAAAAGGGCGCCAGTCCTTGAACGGGCGCCCTTTGTGCATTCTGCAAAGGCCGGTGTTAGCGGCCTTGCTGCACTTCACCCACATAGATCTCGACGCGGCGGTTGTGCGCGCGGCCGGCGGGCGTGTCATTGCTGGCAACCGGCTGGCGCGAGCCCATGCCTTGCACCTGGATGCGCGCGCCGTTCACGCCGCGTTGCGTCAGGTAGTTGCGTGCGCTCTCGGCACGGGCCAGCGACAGCGGATCGTTGATGCCGTCGTTGCCAGTGCTGTCGGTGTGGCCGATGATGCGCACCTGGGCATTGGGGTTGTTGCGAAGGCCTTCGGCAAAGCGGTCCAGGATGGGGGCGAAGTTGCCCTGGATGTCCGAGCGGTTGGTCTGGAACGAGATGTCGCTGGGGATATCGAGCTTGAGCTGGTTGTCCGGCGTCTGGGTCACTACTACACCGGTACCCTGGGTGGCCTGCTCCATCTCCTGCTTTTGCTTTTGCATGTGCTGCGACCAGATGTAGGTGCCCAGCGCGCCGATGCCCGCGCCGATGACGGCGCCCGAGCCTGCATGGCCGCCGGCAATCGCGCCTACGGCCGCACCGCCCAGTGCGCCCACGCCAGCGCCGGTGGCGGTTTGGCGCTGGGTATCGGACATGTTGGCGCAGCCGCTCAGAATGGCCAGACTGGCAACGGCAGAGACTAGAATTTGTTTACGCATGCTTGAACTCCTCTGATGCAAGGGCCGCCCCTGAAATGGAGCAGGCCGTGGATGCAAATTGTGGGCAGTAGAACTGCCAAATGCCAGAGACAAAGTTCAAAAATGGTAAAAATGACGGCAATGAGCGGCCATGTCCTACGATCTGCGCAAGCTAGTCGCGAGGGGGCTGCTCATCTTTGCTTACGATTTCCCCTTTTTTGCGACCGGCAAACATCGTCCACCAGACGATCGCCACCAGTATGACCAACGCCAATAGCGCTTCCAGCAATATCAGTTCCATCGGTACCCGCTCCTTACGTACGCTGTCGATGGCTGCGATTGTAGGAATTCTGGCCGCCTGCTCCAGCCAAGTCCCTTTGGACCAGCCGTCTTCGCCGACCACCCGCCCGCCGGTATCGGGCAGCATTGAGGTGCTGCCGCCCGATGCCAACGAGCCGCTGCCCCCGGCGATCCAGCAGGCCAAGAGCCGCTGGATACCGGTGCACTGGTCGTCGGTGCCCGGTCTGGAGCAGGACAACCTGGCCGATGCCTGGAACGCCTGGATCAAGAGCTGCAGCCGCCCGCCCGTGCCCTTTGCGCAGTTCTGCTCCGAGGTGCGGCGCATGAGCCTGGCTTCGACCGAAGAGCAGCGCGCCTGGATGGTGTCGCGCTTTCAGCCCTACCGGGTCGAATCGCTCGACGGCAACCCCGACGGCATGCTGACCAGCTATTTCGAGCCCATGCTCGATGGCACGCGCCAGCCGGGCAATGGCTATTCGATCCCGCTGTACCGCTCGCCGGCCTCGCTGGGATCGCGCAAGCCCTGGTTCAGCCGCCAGCAGATCGAGACCCTGCCGCAGGTGCAGGCCGAGCTGCAGGACAAGGTGATTGCCTGGGTCAACGACCCCGTCGATGCGATGGTGCTGCATATCCAGGGCTCGGGCCGGGTGCGCATCCAGGAGGCCGATGGCTCGGTGCGCCTGATCCGCGTGGCCTATGCCGCCACCAATGACCACCCCTACAAGAGCATTGGCAAGTGGCTGCTGGACCAGGGTCTGGTGCGCGATGCCACCTGGCCGGGCATCAAGGCCTGGATTGCCGCCAACCCGACCCGTGTCAATGAGCTGCTCTGGAGCAACCCGCGCTATGTGTTCTTCAGGGAAGAGCCACTGTCGCCGCTGGATGCCGAGTTTGGCCCCAATGGCGCCCAGGGTGTGCCGCTGACCCCGGGCCGATCGATTGCGGTGGACCGGGGCAGCATTCCCTACGGCACCCCCGTCTGGCTGTCTTCCACCGGGCCCACGGTGCAGCTCAACCGTCTGGTGATGGCGCAGGACACGGGCAGCGCCATCCTGGGTGCCGTGCGCGCCGACTACTTTGCCGGCTGGGGCCACGAGGCGGGCGATTTTGCCGGCCGGGTCAAGCAGCCGCTGCGCCTGTGGGTGCTGTGGCCCAGGGGCGTGGCCAAGCGCTGATCTCCGGAGATGGTGCCGCCAAGGCCAGCCCCCAGGCTGGCCTTTTTGCACGGTGGCGACTCGGATAGGAAAGGGATCAACGCGAAGGCGTGCCCTTGGGGTTGACCGTCATCGGCAGCGGCAGGGCGCTGCTGGATTTGACCTCGCCCAGCGAGAAGGTGGTGTGCACGTCTTTCACGTTGGGCAGGTGCAGCAGCACGTTGCGGATAAAGCTGGAGAAGCTCTCCAGGTCCTTGGCGACCACCTGCAGCTCGAAAGTGCCCGCGCCGCTGATGTAGTGGCAGGACGTGACCTCGGGCAGCAGGCGGATCGATTCTTCCATGCGCAAGGTGATGTCTGCCGTGTTCTGCGCGGCATCGACGCGCACAAAGGCCAGCACGCCCAGGCCGAGCTTGTGGCGGTCCAGGGTCGCGTGGTAGCCGGTGATGTAGCCGGCCTCTTCGAGCGCACGCACCCGGCGCCAGCAGGGCGCGGCCGACAGGCCCACGCGCTGGGCCAGCTCGGCATTCGTCAAACGGGCGTTTTTTTGCAGCTCGTAGAGGATGGCCCAGTCGAATTTGTCAATTTGGTTCATTTATCGCCATTATTGAGCAAGATTCTTTCAAATACTAGGTAAACCCCGGCAAGGAAAAGAATACTTTATTCTCGCTGCCCGTCATACACTGCATCGATGAAAGCCAGGGTGTTTTGCCGTGGCTGCTGGACTTGGTTCCAGATTCCTATAACGCCCCACAATCCCGGACCTGCCACAAGCGGCCACCGGGTGCTCTCCCCAGGAGACAAGACGATGAATGCCTCACTCCCCGAGTCCGTCCGCAAAGCGCTGGAAACCGTCACGCTTGAGGACAACCTGCAACGCAGGTTGCAACACAAGTATGCAGCGGGCGGCGCAGCCGCACGTGGCGTATTTGGCGACGAGCTTGTTTGCCAAGGAGGTGTGTGATGAACGCTTCACTACCCGAGTCCGTTCGCAAGGCGCTGGAAACCGTCACGCTCGATGACAACCTGCAACGCGGGTTGCAACACAATAATGCAGCGGGCGGCGCAGCCGCACGTGGCGTATTTGGCGACGAGCTTGTTTGCCAAGGAGGTGTGTGATGAATGCTTCATTGCCTGACCACATCCGCAAGGCGCTGGAAACCGTCACGCTCGACGACAAATACGCACTGGCCCATGGCCGTGCCTTCATGAGCGGGGTGCAAGCCCTTGTTCGCCTGCCCATGCTGCAGCGCCAGCGCGATGCCTTGCAGGGCCTCAACACCGCAGGTTTCATCAGCGGCTACCGGGGATCGCCACTGGGCGGTTACGACCAGGCGCTGTGGGCGGCCAAGAAACACCTCAAGGAAAACAACATCGAGTTCCAGCCCGGCGTCAACGAAGAGCTGGGCGCCACCGCCGTCTGGGGCACGCAGCAGCTCGACCTGTACCCGCAGAGCAAGAAGTTCGACGGTGTTTTCGGCATCTGGTACGGCAAGGGCCCGGGTGTGGACCGCAGCGTGGACGTGTTCAAGCATGCCAACATGGCGGGGACGGCCAAGCACGGCGGCGTGATTGCGCTGGCCGGCGATGACCACATCAGCAAGTCCTCGACGGCGGCGCACCAGAGCGACCACATCTTCAAGGCCGTGGGCTCGCCGGTGTTCTTCCCCTCCAGCGTGCAGGACATCCTGGATATGGGCCTGCATGCCTTTGCGCTGAGCCGTTTCTCCGGCGTCTGGTCGGGCATGAAGACGATCCAGGAGATCGTGGAGTCCTCGGCCAGCGTCTCGGTGGACCCGGACCGGGTCAACATCATCACCCCCGATGACTTTGTGATGCCGCCCGGCGGCCTGCACATCCGCTGGCCCGATGCGCCGCTGGAGCAGGAAGCGCGCCTGATGGACTACAAGTGGTATGCGGCACTGGCCTATATCCGCGCCAACAAGCTCAACTACAACGTCATCTCCACCGCCAATGACCGCTTTGGCATCATCGCCAGCGGCAAGGCCTTCAATGACACGCGCCAGGCGCTGATCGACCTGGGCCTGGACGACGACACCTGCCGCCAGCTAGGCATCCGCCTGCACAAGGTCAACGTGGTCTGGCCGCTGGAGGCCTCCATCACCCGCGACTTTGCGATGGGCCTGCAGGAGATTCTGGTGGTCGAGGAAAAGCGCCAGATGATCGAGTACCAGCTCAAGGAGGAGCTGTACAACTGGCGCTCCGATGTCCGCCCCCATGTGCTGGGCAAGTTCGACGAGACCGATGGCGACCATTCCGGCGGCGAATGGTCGGTGCCCAATCCCAGTGACCACTGGTTGCTGCGCCCCAAGGCCGATCTGACCCCGGCGCTGATTGCGCAGGCGCTGGCCAAGCGCCTGAAGAAACTGGGCGTGCCCGACGACATCGTGCGCCGCATGGATGCGCGCCTGCAGGTGATTGCTGCGCGTGAACAGGGTCTGAAGGACAGCAAGCAGGAGTCGGTGGACCGCCTGCCCTGGTTCTGCAGCGGCTGCCCGCACAACACCAGCACCCGCGTGCCCGAAGGCAGCCGCGCGGTAGCCGGTATTGGCTGCCACTACATGGTCAACTGGATGCCGGACCGCAACACCAGCACCTTCACGCAGATGGGCGGCGAAGGCGTGACCTGGGTCGGCCAGGCACCCTTCACGACCGACCAGCATATCTTCTCGAACCTGGGCGATGGCACCTACTTCCACAGCGGCCTGCTGGCCATCCGCCAGAGCATTGCCTCGGGCGTGAACATCACCTACAAGGTGCTCTACAACGACGCGGTGGCGATGACCGGTGGCCAGCGCGTGGGCGAGCGCCCCGAGGGCCACTCGGTGCTGCAGATCATGACCAGTCTGTTGTCCGAAGGGGTCAAGAAGCTGGTCATCGTCAGCGACGAGCCGGAAAAGTATGACGGCGTGCAGCTGGGCGCCGGTGTGACCGTGCACCACCGCGACGAGCTCGACCGCATCCAGCGCGAGTTCCGCGAGATCAAAGGCACGACAGCCATTATCTATGACCAGACCTGCGCGACTGAAAAGCGCCGCCGCCGCAAACGCGGCACGCTGGCCACGCCGGCCAAAACCGTCATCATCAACGAGGCAGTCTGCGAAGGCTGCGGTGACTGCTCGGTGCAGTCCAACTGTCTGTCGGTGGAGCCGGTAGAGACTGATTTTGGCCGCAAGCGCAAGATCAACCAAAGCACCTGCAACAAGGATTTCTCCTGCGTCAAGGGCTTCTGCCCGAGCTTTGTCACCATCGAAGGCGGCCAGCTCAAGAAAGCCAAGAAGGAGAAAAAGGGCGACATGGCGAAGCTGCCGGCCTTGCCCGATCCCGTCCTGCCCGTGGCCACCCAGGCCTGGGGCATTGTGGTGGCGGGTGTGGGCGGCACGGGCGTGATCACCATCGGCTCCTTGCTGGGCATGGCAGCCCACCTGGAAGGCAAGGGCGTGGTTACGCAGGATGCGGCTGGTCTGGCGCAAAAGGGCGGCTCGACCTGGAGCCATATCCAGATCGCCAACTCGCCCAATGCCATCTACACCACCAAGGTGGACACGGCCAAGGCCGACCTGGTCATCGGCTGCGACCCCATCGTCGCGGCCAACAAGACCACCTTGGCTGCCATGCAGCAGGGCCGCACCTTTGTGGCGCTCAACACCCATGGCGCGCCCACGGCGGCCTTCGTGCACAACCCGAACTGGCAGTTCCCCGAGGCAGGTTGCGAATCGGCGATCCTGGCGGCCGTGGGCCAAGAGGGTGTGGGCATGTTCGATGCCGAGCACATTGCCACCCAGGCGCTGGGCGACAGCATCTACACCAACCCGCTGATCCTGGGCTATGCCTGGCAAAAGGGCCGGGTGCCGCTGTCCCATGCCGCGCTGATGCGGGCGATGGAACTGAACGGCGTGCAGGTGGACAACAACAAGGCCGCGTTTGAGTGGGGCCGCCAGTGCGCCGCCAACCTGCCCCAGGTGCAGGCCATGTTTGCCGCTCAGCAGGTGATCCAGCTGGTGAAAAAGCCCTCCTTGCAGGAGCTGGTGGCCAAACGCGTGGCTTTCCTGACCGACTACCAGGACAGCGCCTACGCGGCCGACTACCAGGCCTTTGTGGACAAGGTGCATGCGGCCGAAGCCAAGTTGGGCAGCAGCACGCGTCTGTCGCAAGCGGTGGCGCGCTATCTGTTCAAACTGATGGCCTACAAGGACGAGTACGAGGTGGCGCGCCTGCACACCACGGCCGAGTTCAGCGAGAAGATTGCCAGCATGTTCGAGGGCGACTACAAGATCGTGCACCACCTGGCGCCGCCCACCACGGCCAAGCGCAATGACAAGGGTGAGCTGGTCAAGAAAGCCTATGGCGGCTGGATGCGCAAGGCCTTCGGTGTGCTGGCGGGGCTCAAGGGCCTGCGCGGCGGCGCGCTCGATGTCTTTGGCCGCACCGAAGAGCGCCGCACCGAGCGCGCACTGATCCAGGAGTACCGCGCTTGCATCGAGGAGCTGCTGCAGGGCCTGAGCGCCGAGCGCCTGGCGCTGGCCGTGGAAATCGCCAGCATCCCTGAAGACATCCGCGGCTACGGCCATGTCAAGGAACGCCACCTGGCCGCTGCCCGTACCAAATGGCAGCAACTGATGGCACGCTGGCATGCCCCTGCGGATGCGGGTGGCGCCGCGCCGGTTGCGCCACAGCCGGAACCGGCCCGGGTCTAAAGCCCAGCAAAGTGGTCTGCAAAGGCCATCACACCCAAGCCGCCTGCGCACGATGCCAGGCGGCTTTTTTGTCAGCGTGGTCGGTGAGAACGCGTGACAAATTTGTCATGCTGAACGCGTCTGAGCCGGGTGTCTAACTATTTTTGATGCGTAAATACCACCTAAGCAGCCGCATTCGCCATAGTGGCTTCTACCAATGCACTGGCATGAAAGCTGCTTAATTCCATGAAAACAACCGGAAAAACCAGAGGCATCCAAGGTATTGCCTGGGTGTTCGCAGAGGGGCACGCATACAATGCTTCTCTTTGGGCCTTGGTTTTGGTCAACTAGGCAAGGCCTGCATCCACGTTGGGAGCTTCATTTGTTTATCTCTTCTGCTTTTGCCCAGACCGCACCGGCTGCTGCTGCCTCCGGCGGCATGACCTCCACCCTCACCAGCATGCTGCCTTTGGTGCTGATGTTTGTGGTGCTGTATTTCCTGATGATCCGTCCTCAGATGAAGCGCCAAAAGGAAGCCCGTGCCATGATCGACGCGCTGGTCAAGGGCGACGAAGTGGCAACCAATGGTGGCCTGGTGGGCCGCGTGGTGGGTCTGGACGAACAGTTCCTGCAAGTAGAGTTGGCCCAAGGCGTCGTCGTGCAACTGCAGCGTGGTGCTGTGGTGCAGGTGCTGCCCAAGGGTACGCTGAAGTAATCCATCGTTGAAACAGCAATTGGCGCAGCATGGCTGCGCCTTCTATTTTGCGTAAGGTAAGAGCGCGATCATGAACCGTTATCCGGTCTGGAAGTACGCGATCATTGTGATCGCGCTTCTGGTAGGGGTTGTATACACCCTGCCCAACTTTTTTGGTGAGGCGCCTGCTGTCCAGGTGGCCTCGGTCAAGGCGACTGTCACTGTGGATTCTGCGTTGCAGCAGCGTGTGGAATCGGTGCTGGCCGATGCCGACGTCAAGCCGCTGAGTATCGCGCTGGAAAACGGCTCGATCCGCGCCCGCTTCGACAAGGAAGACGAGCAACTCAAGGCCAAGGGCGTGCTTGAGCGCGCACTGATCCCTGACAGCAACGACCCCTCCTATGTGGTGGCGCTGAACCTGATCTCCCGCTCGCCCGCCTGGCTCACTGCCCTGCATGCCAAGCCCATGTACCTGGGTCTGGACTTGCGTGGTGGCGTGCACTTCACCTTGCAGGTGGACATGCAGGCGGCGCTGACCAAGCGCACCGAAGCGCTGACCAGCGATGTGCGTCTGGCGCTGCGCGACAAGAAGATTCGCCATGGTGGTGTGAACCGCGAAGGCCAGTCGCTGGAAGTGCGTCTGCAAGACGAGGCCACGGCCACGACGGTGCGCAACCTGATTGTGGACACCATGCCTGACCTGCAGGCCAATGTGGTCAGCACGGGCGGCGCCTATCTGGTGCGTGCCAACATCAAGCCTGAATCGCTGCGCAGCGTGCAAGAGCAAGCGCTCAAGCAGAACATCACCACCTTGCACAACCGTATCAATGAGCTGGGCGTTGCCGAGCCGGTGATCCAGCAGCAAGGCTCCGACCGCATCGTGGTGCAGCTGCCCGGTGTGCAGGATCCGGCACAGGCCAAGGACATTCTGGGCCGTACCGCTACTTTGGAAGTGCGCATGGTCGACGACAGCTCGGACGCGCGTGCCGCCGAAATGGGCGCGGGCCCCGTGCCATTTGGCTCTGAAAAATACAGCGACCCGCATGGCCAGTCCATCGTCGTGAAAAAGCAGGTCATCCTGACCGGCGAGAACCTGAACGACGCCCAGCCCGGCTTTGACAGCCAGACCCATGAGGCGACCGTCAACCTGACCCTGGATGGCAAGGGCGCGAACATCTTCAAGCAAGTCACGAGCGAGAACATTGGCAAGCGCATGGCCATCCTGCTGTTTGAAAAGGGCAAGGGCCAAGTGGTGACCGCACCGGTGATCCGCTCCGAAATCGGTGGCGGCCGCGTGCAGATCTCGGGCAGCATGAGCACCAAGGAAGCCAGCGACACATCGCTGCTGCTGCGCGCCGGCTCGCTGGCCGCGCCGATGGAAATCATCGAGGAATACACGATCGGCCCCAGCATGGGTAAAGAGAACGTGGAAGCCGGTATCAAGAGCATCGTGGGTGGTTTCATCGCGATCGCCGTCTTCATGTGCATCTACTACATGGTCTTTGGTGTGGTCTCGACCATTGCGCTGGGCGTGAACGTCCTGCTGCTGCTGGCGATTCTGTCGATGCTGCAGGCTACGTTGACCCTGCCGGGCATTGCCGCCATGGCGCTGGCCATTGGTGTGGCCATTGACTCGAACGTGCTGATCAATGAACGGGTGCGCGAAGAACTGCGCGCCGGTGCGTCGCCGCAGGCGGCCATCCATGCCGGTTATGAACATGCCTGGCACACGATTCTGGACTCCAACGTCACCACCCTGATCGTGGGCCTGGCGCTGCTGGCCTTTGGCTCCGGCCCGGTGCGCGGCTTTGCCGTGGTGCACTGCATCGGCATTCTGACCAGCATGTTCTCGGCCGTGTTCTTCTCGCGTGGCCTGGTCAACCTCTGGTATGGCCGCCGCAAGAAGCTCAAGAGCGTGTCGATCGGCCAGGTCTGGAAGCCCGAGGGCGAAGACGTACGCTCCGTGGCATCTGCTAAACGTTAAGGAGGAAGACCATGGAATTCTTCCGTATCAAAAAAGACATCCCTTTCATGAAATACGCGTTGGTGCTCAACGCGATTTCGGTCATCACTTTCGTGCTGGCGGTGTTCTTCCTGACCACCCGTGGCCTGCACCTGTCGGTGGAGTTCACCGGCGGTACCGTCATGCAGGTGGCCTACGAGCAGCCCGCTGACGTGGGCAAGATCCGCGAACAGGTCGCCTCGCTCGGCTACCAGGACATCCTGGTGCAGAACGTGGGCAGCGCCGACCGCGTGATGATTCGCCTGCCTATCGAAAAAGGCGTGACCACGGATCAGCAGGGTGAGAAGGTCATGGGCGCGCTCAAGGCGGCCGACCCTGGCGTGACCTTGCTGCGCAGCGAGTTCGTGGGCCCCTCTGTGGGTGAGGAGCTGGTGCACGGCGGCCTGATGGCGCTGGGCGCTGTGGTGCTGGGCATCGTGATCTACCTGGCCATGCGCTTTGAGTGGAAGTTCGGTGTGGCTGCGGCCGTGGCCAACTTGCATGACGTGGTGATCATCCTGGGCTTTTTCGCCTTCTTCCAGTGGGAGTTCTCGCTGGCGGTGCTCGCCGGTGTGCTGGCGGTGCTGGGGTATTCAGTCAACGAATCGGTGGTGATTTTTGACCGGATCCGCGAGGCATTCCGCAAGTTCCGCAAGCTCAGCACGCCCGAGGTGATTGACCACGCCATCACCTCGACGATGAGCCGTACCATCATCACCCACGCCTCGACCGAGGCGATGGTGCTGTCGATGTTTCTTTTTGGCGGTGCCAGCTTGCATTACTTTGCGTTGGCGCTGACCATTGGTATTCTTTTTGGTATCTACTCCTCGGTGTTCGTGGCAGCGGCCATCGCCATGTGGCTGGGTGTCAAGCGGGAAGACTTGGTCAAGGTCAGCCAGAAGGACCTGGACCCGAACGACCCCAATGCCGGGGCTACGGTATAAGCAAGACCGATAAAGGGATGGGATTTCTGTGGCTGTTGCACCTTCGCACCATCGCACCTGGCAAAAAAAACTCGCCCGTGAAGCACGGCTGAGGTTTGTCGGTGGCTTGTGCGCGGGTCTGCCCGGGGTGGCGGCGCGCCTGCGCGCCGAGCTGCTCCAGATCATGGCGCGGCCCAGCACCGATCCCGCCCGCTCCCATGTAGCGCTGTCGACCGCCATTGCCGAGTTTGACAACCACCAGCAAGCCTGGCTGGACAGCGCCAACAAGCTGCTGCGCCAAAGCCTGCTGGCCGGCGAGCCGGCCTCCGAGCCGGTGGCAGCGCCCCCTACCTTGACCAGCTTGGAGCTGGTCAGCAATGAGGCCATCGAAGGCCGCATCATCGCATCGCGTCTGGCAGCCCAGCTGCTGGAGCTGGTCGCGCTGGAGCTGGACAGCGTGCGCCGCGTCACCCAGTTTCTGGAAGACCAGGAACTGGGCCCCGCTGATGCGCTGCGTCCCGAGACCTGGTGTCTGCGCCTTATCGAGGGCTGGGAAGCCGCCGGCCTCAGCCGCAAGACCCTGGACCTGCTCTGGACGCCGATGCTCGAAGCGCTGGCGCCCCTGGGTATCAGCGGCTACACGGCCGTGCGGCGCTTCTATGACGAACAAGGCGCGGCGAGCGAAGACGAGCTGCGCAGCTACCGCATCAAACGCACCGAAGGCGAACGCCATGCGCCGGCTGCTGCTGCCGCTCAGCAGATGGGCGGCATGGCGGCTGGCCAGGTTGCGGCCGCATCAGCCGCTGCAGGCACAGCTTCGGGGGCCGCCAGCATGCCTTCGGGACTGGTGCCCGCAGGCGGAGTACCGGCCCCTGGTTTGATGGCCATGGGTGCAGCGCGCCAAAAGAACCAGGGCGTGCTGGCACAGTTGCGTGGCTTTTTGCAAAACGTGGGCGGCGGCCGATCCAATGGCGGACAGACTTCCGTGCGCGCATCATTGAGCGCAGCCGGTGGCTATGTGATCTCGCCAGCGCTGCAGCATGCGCTGGTATCGCCGCCAACCGCGATCCAGTCGGCCTGGTTCCATACCGCGCCGGCGGATGACGATTTTGACGCTGTCCAGGTGGTGGCACCGGTGGCGCTGGCCGTGCGCCAGCAGTCCTCGGCACTCAAGAGCGTGGCCTCGTCCGACGAGGAAAAGGCGATCATCGAGATCATCGCCTTGATGTTCCAGAGCATCCTGAACGAAGACCGCATTCCCGCAGGTATCCGTATCTGGTTTGCGCGCCTGCAGGTGCCCGTGCTGCGCGTGGCGCTGGCCGAGCCGGCCTTCTTCAACGACACAGAACACCCAGCTCGCCAACTGATCGACCGCATGGGTGCCTGCGTGCTGGGCTTTGAGGCTGCCGCGCTCAATGGCACGACCTTGGAGGCCGAGGTCAAGCGGGTCGTGCAGGTGATCGAACAGTACCCGGATACCGGCAGCCGCGTGTTCCAGCTGGTGCTCAAGGAATTCCAGAAGTTCCTGGAAAAGAACCTGACCGGCCAGACCGCGACCGCGCGCGAGCTGGTCAGCCTGGCCCAGCAGATCGAACAAAAGGAAACGCTGGCCATCCAGTACACCATCCAGCTGCGCGACATGCTGCTGGAGATGCCAGTAGACAGCGATGTGCGGGAGTTCCTGTTCAAGCAGTGGTCCGATGTGCTGGCGATGTCGGCCATCCGCTTTGGCGCCGAGCACGAGAACACGCAAAAATTCAAGAAAGCCGCGCTGGACCTGGTCTGGTCGGCATCGGCCAAGCCCAGCAAGGAAGAGCGCGCCAAGGTGATCCGCCAGCTGCCTTTGTTGCAAACCGTGCTGCGCCAGGGACTGACCTTGTCGAACATCGTCGGCGAGCGCCAGGACGAGATGATCAAGAGCCTGATGGATATCGTGGCCGAGGCCTTCCTGGCCAAGACTAATGAGATTCCGCAGGAGCGCATTATTGCGCTGGCAGAGCGCCTGGCCCATCTGGAAGACGCGCTCGACGAGGTGGTGACCGAGGAATACCCGCTCAGCGCCGAGAGCATCGAGCTGATGCTGGGCATCGACACCAGCAGCATCCAGGTGATTGCCGACGATGGCGCGCTGGTGCAGCCCGAGGTGCTGGAGTGGGCGAAGAACCTGTCGCTGGGCAACTGGTTCATGCTGGACCACAATGCCAGCCCGCTGCAGGTGCAGTACGTCTGGCACAGCCAGCACAAGCAGCTGCAGCTGTTTGCGGCGCTGAGCGGCTCCTGCTTCCTCTTCCAGATGCGGCGCATGGGCCACTACCTGCAGGCCGGCCTGCTGCTGCCGCGCGATGCCGAAGGCATCACCGCCCGCGCTGCGCGCGATGCGCTGGCCAAGATCGAGGCCAACCCCGAGCGGCTGCTGCAGTAACCGGCAGCGGGGCCTAGCCTGCCGCCAGGCGCTGAAACAAGCCGCCTGGCAGGCGCGCTACCTGGCCTTTGAGCTCCAGCTCCAGCAGCTGAATCTGCAGACTGGCGATATCGATGCCGGTACGGCTGCACAGGCTGTCCAGATCCACCGGATCAAATCCCAAGGCTTGCAGCAAGCCCTGGTCTTCTGTGCTGGCACTGATTGCCGCTGCGCCACGCGCATCCTTGGGCTTGGATTCTGTGGGTGTGGGTGTGGGTGTGGTTGCCATACCCAACGCCGTCAGTTCTTCCAGAATATCTTCCACCGATTCCACCAGCTTGGCACCCTGGCGGATCAGCGCATGGCAGCCCTTGCTTTGCGGCGCATGGATGGAGCCGGGGATCGCGAAAACCTCGCGCCCCTGTTCGCTGGCGAGGCGGGCGGTGACCAGGGAGCCGGAGGCGGTAGCGGCCTCGACCACCAAGGTGCCGCTGGCCAGGCCGGCGATCAGGCGGTTGCGTTTGGGAAAGTTCTGCGCCAGTGGGGGTGTGCCCAGGTGGTATTCGCTGACGATCCAGCCCTGCTCGGCAATCTGCCCGGCCAACGGGTGGTTGGCGCGGGGGTAGACCCGGTCGATGCCGGTGCCGATCACGGCAATGGTGGCGGGCTGCTGGCCGGTTGCGGCTTCCAGCGCACCGGCATGGGCGGCGGCATCGATGCCCAGCGCCATGCCGGAGATGACGGTGATGCCCTGGCGCACGAGGGTCTGCGCAAAAGCACGTGCATTCTGCACGCCCTGCGGTGTGGGGTTGCGGCTGCCGACCATCGCCAGCGCCTTGCGCGGCCATGCCAGGCCTTGCGCGCCAAACCAGCGGCTGTGGCCGGTGATGTAGAGCAGCACCGGCGGGTCGGCGGTTTCAAGCAGGGAAGGGGGGTAGTCCGCATCGCCCAGCGTGAGCACATGCCGTTGCAAGGGGGCGGGAGCCGTGCTCAGCCAGGTCCAGGTCGCTGTCTGCAGCGCCAGCAGCTCGGGGCTGGGCGTGTGCAGCGCCTGGGCCTGCGCGGGGGTGATACAGCTCTCCAGTTCTGCGCGGGTCTGGGCCAGCACCTCAGCCGGCAAGCCAAAGCGCGTCAGCAAGCGCCGGATGGCGGTATTGCCCAGGCCGGGCGTGGCGCTCAAGCGTAACCAGTCATGCAGCTCTTGTTCAGTCATGGGCAAGAGCCGCTTTCCCGGTCCAACCTGTCAGGGGCGGTAGTCGGGCGAGATCAGGGAGTCGCCGACCTTCACGCCTTCCTTGGCTTCCAGAATCAGCGCGTAGGACACCTTGTCGAAAGTGCGGAAGACCATGGCCAGGCCATTGGCCTCGTTGGGCAGCTTGATGACGGTCTGGTCACTGTCGGTCTTGTCCTTGATGCGCGCGCCGCGTGTCATCAGGCGGAAGACATGGCCCAATTCAACGCCGTCGGCCTGGCCGCGGTTGATGGCGATCACATTGTTGCGTGATGCATAGGCCACGCTGTTGCTGCCATAGATGGACAGGACGCTGCCTTGCAGGTGCTCATCGGGCGCATGCGGCACATAGCTGGTGACATTGACGCGTGGCATCGGCAGCAGCTTGTCGCCGATGCGGATTTCTTCCTTCACCGAGGTAATGTCCAGCGATGCCGGCACCGGATCGGTGTGGGCATTGCCCTTGACGTCCAGGGTCGTCTCTTGGCGTTCGCCCGCCATCAGCTGCACCTTGCCCAGGTACTGGGCTTCATAGCCCAGTACAGCATTGGTTTCGGGGTCGACCATGGGCACGGCATTGCGGAACACGCGGTAGTACTGGCGCTCCTGGCCCATTTCCAGCGACTGGTCGGCCGAGCGGCCATAGACGCGGTCGCCGGGCGACAGCAGCGCGCGCTCCTGCGAGGCGCCGACCAGGCGCGGGGCTTTTTCGCTCTCGCCAGCGGCCAGCACCTCGGGTTCGACTAGGAAGGCCTCGATCAGGCGCTGGTTGACGGCAGGCAGGGCGGTGCCCGACAGGCTTTCGCTGCGCACGCGCGGGGAGATGCGGATGACCTCGTCCTCCCCCGAGCGCGAAGTGACCAGGCGCGCCATGCCATTGCGGCGCTCCAGGTACAAGGTCTGGCCGGGGTAGATCAGATGGGGGTTGGCGATGGACTGCAGGTTCATGCCCCACAGCGCGGGCCAGCGCCAGGGCTGCTGCAGGTAGACGCGGGAGATGTCCCAGAGCGTGTCGCCACGCTTGACGACATAGGTATCGGGTGCATTGGCGGCCAGCTCGGCCTCGGGGATGCCCTGCGCCGCCACTTGCTGGGCGGTGCTGCGCTGCTGCGCGGTGACCGGCAGCTGCGCAGCCGGGGTGGCGGCCCAGGCACTCATGCCTGCGCAGGCCATGCAGGCGACTGCAACGGCGCTGCTGCGCAGCTGGTGGAACAGGGGCGTGGTGGATGCTCGCATGGCCGGGTGACTCCCTCTCAGTCGCTGTCAGGCCACAGTGGGCCTGCTGTCAATGTTTGTAATTGCCTCTGATTCTCGGGCCAAGCCCTTGATCGATCAATGATTATTGCAAGCCATATGGGCACTGAAGCGCAAAAGTGGCGAAAATAACGACATTCAAGAGCGAAAACTATGTCTATCCTCCCGATTCTCTGCTACCCCGATCCCCGTCTGCACAAAGTCGCCAATCCCGTGGCCGTGGTCGATGACCGCATCCGTACCCTGGTCCAGGACATGCTGGCCACCATGTACGACGCCAGCGGTATCGGCCTGGCAGCCACGCAGATCGACGTGCACGAGCGCGTGGTGGTGATCGATGTCTCCGAAGAGCGCAACGAGCCCATGGCTATCATCAACCCGGAAATCATCTGGGCCAGCGATGAAAAGCAGGTGGGCGATGAAGGCTGCCTGTCCGTGCCCGGCATTTATGACGGCGTGGAGCGCTCGGTGGAGGTCAAGATCAAGGCCCTCGACGAGAACGGCAACAGCCGCGAGATCGATGCCGAAGGCCTGCTGGCCATCTGCATCCAGCATGAAATGGACCACCTGCTGGGCAAGGTGTTTGTCGAATACCTGTCGCCGCTCAAGCGCAACCGCATCAAGTCCAAGCTGGTCAAGCAACAAAAGCGCGAACTGGCCGACGCCAAGGGCTGATATGGGCACGACGCGATCTTCACGGAGCTGGCTGCCTGGCCGCGCGTGGGGCGCGATGGCGCTGTTCGTACTGTGCGCAGCCCTGGCTGGCTGCGCCTATCCCACCCAGTTCAAGCCCGGCACCCCGCAGCAGGAAGTGCTGGGCAAACTGGGGCCTGCCAATACCGTCAAAAAGCTCGATGGCGGAGGTGAGCGCTGGCTTTACACCACCCAGCCGATGGGGCGCGAGGCCTACCAACTGCAATTTGGTGCCGATGGCCAGTTGCAGACAACCACCCAGGTGCTGACGGCCGGGAACTTTGGCGCGATCCCACTGGGCCAGTTCAGGCAGCAGCAGCTGCTGCAGGATTTTGGCCCGCCGATGGAAATCACCTCGGTCTGGAGCTTCAAGGGACAGGTCTGGACCTACCGATTCTGGGACAATGGCATCAAGCGATTCGCGCATGTGCATGTCGATCCGCAAGGTGTGGTTCAAAAGCTGATGTTCATCGATGAACCTTTGCCCGAGCCCCGCCAGCGAGACTGACGCCCCCGCTGCGCGCCCCTGATCGCAGCTTGCCCCCTATCCTCAAAAGACATGAAAGTAGTTTTTGCCGGCACGCCGGAATTTGCCCGTGTGGCCTTGGAGCAGTTGCTGGCCGCCGGTCACGAAGTGCCGCTGGTGCTGACCCAGCCCGACCGGCCCGCCGGCCGTGGCATGAAGCTGCAAGCCTCCCCCGTCAAGCAATGCGCGCTGGCGCACGGCATTGCCGTCAGCCAGCCGCTCAGCCTGCGTCTGGATGGCAAATACCCCGAAGAAGCGGCTGCCGCACGTGCGGCGTTGATCGCCGCCCAACCCGATGTGATGGTGGTGGCGGCCTATGGCCTGATCCTGCCGCAATGGGTGCTGGATTTGCCCGCCAAGGGCTGCCTCAACATCCACGCCAGCCTGCTGCCACGCTGGCGCGGTGCCGCGCCTATCCACCGTGCCATCGAAGCCGGCGACACTCAGACCGGCGTCACCATCATGCAGATGGATGCGGGCCTGGATACCGGCGATATGTGCCTGGTGGAAGCGCTGGACATTGCCGTCCAGGACACCACCGCCAGCCTGCACGACAAGCTGGCAGCGCTGGGCGGCCGCATGCTGGTGCAGGCACTGGCCTTGAGCGCCGAGGGCCGTTTGCAGCGCGAGCCGCAGCCGGCAGAAGGCATCACCTATGCGCACAAGATCGAAAAGGCCGAAAGCGCGATTGACTGGGCGCTGAGCGCCGAGCAGATCGACCGCCGCGTGCGCGCCTTCAACCCCTTCCCAGCTGCCTCGACCCGCGTCGGTGATGAGGTGGTCAAGATTTGGGCAGCGCAGCCCGAGCGACATTCGCCCGCCGATGCTGTCCCCGGCCAGGTGCTGGCGGCCGATGGCCAGGGCATTGTGGTGGCCTGCGGCGAAGCTGCCTTGCGCATCAGCGAGCTGCAGCGGCCCGGTGGCAAGCGCTTGCAGGCGGCAGATTTTCTGCGCGGCCATGCGCTGCAACCCGGCCAGGTTCTGGGTGACGACAGGCAGTCTGTGGCGGCTCCATGAGCCTGCACCACCGGCGCCGCGCCATCGACCACCCCAGTTTCCGTGCCGGCGTGGTCGACATGTCGGGAACGGCCGTGGGCATTGCGGCCTGGGCGCTGGTGACCGGCGTGGCCATGGTCAAGGCGGGTATCTCTGCCCCTATGGCCATCTTCATGTCCCTGGTGGTCTATGCCGGCAGCGCCCAGCTGGCGGTGCTGCCGCTGATGGCCATGGGCTCGCCGATGTGGGTGGTCTGGTTCACCGCCGCCTGCGTGAACCTGCGCTTTGTCATTCTGTCGAGCATGTGGCGCAGCTATTTTGCGCACCTGCCGCTGTGGCACCGGCTGTGCATTGGTTACTTCAGCGGTGATGTGATCTTTGTCGCCTTCATGCGCCGCTACACCGCGCCGGTGGCCAAGCCCCAGCAGGTGTACTACTTCTGGGGCGCCTCGTCGCTCAACTTCATTACCTGGCAGGGCTTCTCGATTGCCGGCATCTTGCTGGCCAATGTGGTGCCGCTGGAGTGGGGCCTGGGCTTTGCCGGCGTGCTGGCGCTGTTGGGTGTGCTGTACTCGATGCTGATCGACCGCGCCACCAAGGTGGCGGCGCTGGTGGCCGCGACGGCGGCGATTGCGGCCTACGGCATTCCGCTCAAGCTCAACATCCTGGTGGCGATTGCCTGCGCCGTCACCATCGGCCTTCTGGTCGAGGCGGTGGACCAGCGCGGCCGCAAGCCCAAGATCGTGGTCGTGGCCAAGAACAAGCCGCTGCCTTCTCCTGGGCCCGAGCAGCCCGACGATGGCACCACGGCCGTGCCCGTGCGTGAGGAGCATGTGCGATGAGCCAGGACGACTGGGATCTGCTGTACCAGCTGACCGCCATTGTGGGTCTGACCATCATCACCGTGGTCACCCGTGCGTTCTTCATGATCCCGAAGAACGAGCTGCCGTTGCCCGACTGGCTCAAGCGCGGCCTCAAATACGCACCGCTGGCGGCCTTGATGGCCGTTATTGCGCCCGAGCTCCTGATGGTCAAGGGCGAGCTGACCAAGACCTTGCTCGACGCCCGCATTCCGGCGGTGATCTGCGCGACCCTTTATTACTTCAAAAAGCGCGGCATCCTGGGCACGATTGTGGTGGGCATGGCGGTGTACCTGCCTTTGCACATCGGCTTGGGCTGGTAATTGTTCAGACAGACGCGGGCGCGACTGGCAGCTTGGGAGCGGCCGGGCAGGCCTCTACAATGGCGGCCATGCTCGGCCGCTCGTTAGGCCTGTGCCCCAGTTTCTAGACTCTTTGGTAGCCATTCCCATGAACATCCTTCGTTTCTCCGACCTGTGTGCCCAAGGCAAGGTGCAAGGCCAACGCGTTTTCATCCGCTCCGATCTGAATGTGCCGCTCAATGACGCGGGCGAGATCACCGAAGACACGCGCGTGCGTGCCTCGGTCCCCGCGATCGAGATGGCGCTGAAGGCCGGCGCCGCCGTGATGGTGACCAGCCACCTGGGCCGCCCCACCGAAGGCGCCTTCAAGCCCGAGGACTCGCTCGCCCCCGTCGCCCAGCGCCTGGCCCAGCTTCTGGGCCGCGAAGTGCCGCTGATTGCCGACTGGGTCGATGGCGTCCATGTGGCACCCGGCCAGGTCGTGATGCTGGAGAACTGCCGCACCAATGTCGGCGAGAAGAAAAACCTGCCTGCGCTGGCGCAAAAGCTGGCCCAGCTCTGCGACATCTATGTGAACGACGCCTTTGGCACGGCCCACCGCGCCGAAGGCACGACCTACGGCATCGCCGAGTACGCCAAGATCGCCTGCGCCGGCCCGCTGCTGTCGGCCGAGATCGATGCCATCACCAAGGCCCTGGCGGCGCCAGCGCGTCCGCTGGTGGCCATCGTCGCGGGCTCCAAGGTGTCGACCAAGCTGACCATCCTGCAGTCGCTGTCCAGCAAGGTGGACCAGCTGATCGTCGGCGGCGGCATCGCCAACACCTTCATGCTGGCTGCGGGCCTGAACATCGGCAAGTCGCTGGCCGAGCCCGATCTGGTCGGCGATGCCAAGGCGGTGATCGATGCGATGGCCGCACGTGGTGCCGATGTGCCGATTCCGACCGATGTGGTCGTCGCCAAAACCTTTGCCGCTGATGCCAAGGCCACCATCAAGCCGGCCACCGAGGTGGCCGATGATGACCTGATCCTGGATATTGGCCCCGAGACGGCCGCCCGCCTGGCCGAGCAGCTCAAGAAGGCCGGCACCATCGTCTGGAACGGCCCGGTGGGCGTGTTCGAATTCGATGCGTTTGCGCACGGCACCGAAACCTTGGCGCAGGCCATTGCCCAGTCGCCTGCGTTCAGCATTGCTGGCGGTGGCGACACCTTGGCCGCTATTGCCAAGTACGGTATCGAAGACAAGATTGGTTATATCTCAACCGGCGGTGGTGCTTTCTTGGAGGTATTGGAAGGCAAGACCTTGCCAGCCTTCGAGATTCTGCAAAAACGCGCGGCGGGCTAAGCAATTTCAGCCGATAAGGGCTCGTTCCAAAGTGTGAGCAAAAACAACAAAATGCGCCGCTCTGCTCGCACTTTGGATCGTTTCACTTGTCTTGATACCACCACATCTACAACAATGGATGCAAGCCTGGGCGGGTGTTGGCCCGTCGGCTATCTAATTCCGAGGAGGGAAACATGGCTTTGAAAAAGACCATCGGAGCGGCGGCGCTGGCAGGCGCCGTCCTCGCGTTGACGGGTTGCGCGGTAGAGGCGCCCGTTCCATACGGCGCCAACTATGCGCAACCAACCCAGATGAAGGTGCGCGCTGCGGGCCACTGGGACCTGATGGCCAGCGAAGTGGTCGCTGACACCCTGGCGACGCTGGAGCGCAATGGTCTGAACGCCAAGACACCTTTGTACGTGGCCCTGCCACAAAACGCCAGTGCCTTTGACAGCGTGTTCCACGACCTCGTCGTGACCAAGCTGGTGCAGCAGGGCGCATCGGTCTACACCACCCCCGGCCAGCAGCTCGAAGTGAGCTACGACGCCAAGGTCGTGCACCACAACCTGCAGCAAGCAGGCAATTGGGCCTATGAAGGCGACAACGGCCAGGTCATCGCTGGCGTGAGCCCGACCATCGGCACCGACTACCAGGCCGCCACCATCGCTGGCGCCCCGGCATACTCCGAAGTGCTGCTGACCACCACGGTGCTGCGCCAGGGCCAGTACGTCGCGCGCAAGTCCAATGTCTACTATGTTGACAATGCCACCGTCGGCCAGTTTGCCAAGACCGAAGCCTACCGTGCCGTCAACATGAAGGTGGTGGGCAAATGATGCTGCGTCTGACCACCTTTGCCGCTGTGGCCTCGGCCGCTGTGCTGGCTGGTTGCGCCAGCTGGACCGAGCCTGCCCAGCCCGTGAGCACGGTGCGCACTGAGCCCACCTACCAGGCCGCCGACGCCAGTGTCTTCCTGGCCAACAGCCAGGATGCAATCAACAAGCTGACCGCCTCGGTCGCGCCCCAGTCGACCGGTACCGGCCCCGTGCTGGTGGCCACCGTGGTCAATGTGAACAACATGGGCGCCTCGTCGCCCCTGGGCCGCACCCTGTCCGAGATCTACGCCAACCAGATGGCCGCCCGTGGCTTCCACGTCAAGGAAGTCAAGCTGCGCACCGATCTGTATGTGCGCGAAGGCACCGGCGAGCTGCTGCTGTCCCGCGAAATGCGCGACATCGCCCGCAGCCAGAACGCCTCCATGGTGCTGGTCGGCACCTTCTCGCCTGCTGCCAACTTCACCTACGTCAGCCTCAAGCTGGTGCGTACCGAAGACAGCCGGATTCTGTCGGGCTATGACTATGCCTTGCCCAACGACCGCGATGTGACCCGTCTGCTGAACGCGCCTCGCTGATCAACCACCGGGCCCCGCCCCGTTGCAACAAAGAACGCACTCCCTTGGGCAGTGCGTTTTTTTATGGCCGGATCGGCCGGCGTTGACAGCCTCCACAGCGGGCTGGCAGAATCCAGCCTCCCTCCTGGCGCGACATTCGATCCGGTTGGCCTGCGTGTTTCCCAGACCCGCTGCCGGCTTCAGGTTTTCCAGTCCCGATCTGCGCGCCTCCGTGCTTCTTGCACACCTCCCCGCCAACCCCGCGTTGGCACAGCCTTGATGGATCAGGTACCGAGCCTTGCTGTTCGGCGCCACGGCATCCGTCTGTCTTTTTCCTATCCCTTTGTCACGCTTTCACGTCAGGAGCTTCGAATGATGATTCGTCTGTCCAAGTCCGCCATGGTGCTGGCCATGGCCTTGTTCGCCACCTTGGTGGCATTTGGCAATATCACCGACTACGCCACCAACTTTGCCTTTGTGCACCATGTGTTCCTCATGGATACCACCTTCCCCGGCAACGGCATCATGTACCGCGCCATTGAGGCGCAATGGGTCCACCACCTGGGCTACGTCTGCATCATTGCGCTGGAAGCGCTGACGGCCCTGCTGTGCTGGATCGGCGGCAGCAAGCTCTTGCGGGCCCGCCATGCCGATGCCGCTGGCTTTCGCGCTGCCAAAAAATGGGCGATTGCGGGGCTCACGCTGGGCTTTCTCACCTGGCAGGTGGGCTTCATGTCGGTAGGCGGTGAGTGGTTTGGCATGTGGATGTCCAAGGAGTGGAATGGCGTGCCCGATGCCTTCCGCTTCTTCATCACCTTGCTGCTGGTGCTGGTCTACCTGACGATGGACAACGACAGCCTGGCAGCGCCTGCGCAAGCTGCGAACCACTGATACCAGCAACCCCGGACCGCCTTGTGCAGGCTCAGCCGCGGGCCCGGCTGGGCCAGAGCACCGAGGCGATGGCCAGCACCATCAAGGCGACGGCTGTCCAGTCCTGCCAGTGCAGGATCTCACCCAGCCACCAGGCGCCACTGAAGACGCCGAGCACGGGGATCAGCATCACGCTCAGCGTGGACGCCAATGGCGGCAGTGTGCGCACCAGAAAGAACCAGGCCACCTGGGCAAAGCCGATCACCAGCACCGCGTTGAACAGGATGGTGCCCCAGGCCACGGGGTCAGGCGCATGCCAGCGCGGGCGCTCCAGCAGCGTGGCCAGCAGGCACAGGCAGAGGGTGGTCATCACGGTCATCCAGAAGGCCAGGGTCAAGGTGGCGGCCGGGATGCGGGTGCGGCGCAGCAGCTGGGTGCCCAGCGCCCAGCTGGCCGCCGCCAACAGCATCAGCGCCACGCCGGTGGGCTTGCCGCCCAGCTTGTCCATCTCATTCCATAGCAGCAGCAAGACGCCGCCTGCGGCAGCGGCCACACCCAGCCAGGCGCGCGGTGGCAGCCGGTCGCTGAAGAACAGTGCGCCCAGCGCTGCTGAAAAAATAGGCATGGTGTAGCCCAGAATGGCTGCCCGGCCGCTGGGCAGCAGCGGGATGGCCACGATGATCAGCGTGTGCCACATCACCATGTTGAAAAAACCCAGCACCAGCAGCGGGCGCCAGTAACGGCGCTCCAGCCGGAACGGCACCTTCAGCACCACCAGGCCCAGGGCCAACAAGGGCAGGCCGATCAGCATCGACAGTGCGCGGAAGCTCAGCGGCGGAAAGTGCTGCACCCCCGTTTTCATCACCGGCCAGTTCAGCCCCCAGACCAGGGTCAGCAGGCCCAGGGTCACCAGTTGTTGTCTCGACAGCGTAGGCATGGGCTGCGATTGTGCCTGCAATCCCCGTGTGACGCAGTCAGCCCTGCGCAGAGCGGGGCCCCTGGCCAGCTTTTACAATAGCGGCCATGCCTTTCATCGACCAGCTGCGCGCCGCAGCCACCCAAAACAACTCCATGCTGTGCGTGGGCCTGGATCCGGAACCCAGCCGTTTTCCAGCCGCGATGCGCGGCGATGCCAGCAAGATCTATGATTTTTGCGCAGCCATCGTCGATGCCACCCATGACCTGGTCAACAGCTTCAAACCGCAGATCGCCTATTTTGCCGCGCACCGCGCCGAGGACCAGCTGGAAAAGCTGATGGCCCATATGCGCCGCGTGGCACCCCAGGTGCCGGTGATTCTCGATGCCAAGCGCGGCGACATCGGCTCGACTGCCGAGCAGTACGCCAAGGAGGCCTTTGAGCGCTACGGCGCCGATGCGGTGACCTTGTCGCCGTTCATGGGCTTTGACTCCATCACGCCCTATCTGCAGTACGAAGGCAAGGGCGCCTTCCTGCTGTGCCGCACCTCCAACCCCGGTGGGGATGACCTGCAGGCCCAGACCCTGGCCGATGTGCCCGGCCAGCCACAGATGTTCGAGCATGTGGCGCGCCTGGCCCAGGGCCCCTGGAACACCAATGGCCAGCTCGGCCTGGTTGTCGGCGCCACCCGCCCGCAAGAGATCGAGCGCGTGCGCGCCGTCGCCCCCCACCTGCCGCTGTTGATTCCCGGCGTGGGTGCACAGGGCGGCGATGCGGTGGCCACCGTCAAGGCAGCGCGCATCGGCGGCGGCCCGATCATCATCAACTCCTCGCGCGCCATTCTGTATGCGAGCAGCGGCGAAGACTTTGCCAGCGCGGCGCGCGCCGCCGCGATCAAGACCCGCGATCTGCTGAACGCGGTGGACTAAACAGACACTACGCCAAGAGCGACAGGGTCCGTGCTGCATGCTGGCACGGACCCTGCTTCTTTTCCGGGACAGGGCGCGGGCCTCTTGCGCCAAGACACAATGCGGCCTGCCGCTTTTCCTCTGACGACGCCCCCACCCGCCACAAGGATTCCCGATGCTCCCTCCGTTTTTTTTTCGCCCCGGCCTTGCGGCCACCGTCGGACTGCTGGCATGGGCGGCCAGCATGGCGGCAGGCGCGCAAGCGGCTGCGCACTACCCGAGCAAGCCCATCACCCTGGTGATTGCCTACCCGCCCGGCGGCAGCACCGATGCCGTGGGCCGCATGGTCGGCACCGAATTGGCGCAGCGGCTCAAGCAGCCGGTGGTGATCGAGAACCTCGGCGGTGCCGGCGGTGCCATCGGCGCGCAGAAAGTGGCCCGGGCGCCGGCCGATGGCTACACCTTGCTGCTGGCGGCCAACAACGAGATGGCGATTGCGCCGCTGATCAACAAAGCCATCAAGTACCGCGTGTTCGAGGATTTCACGCCGATCAGCCTGGTGGCGACGCAGCCCATGGTGCTGGTCGCGTCGCAAGCCAGTGGCGTCAAGAACACGCAGGCGTTCCTCAGCCTGCTGCGGCAGAACCCCGGCAAGTACAGCTATGGCAGCTCGGGCGTGGGCACGGCGCTGCATATCGCCGGCGAAATGGTGCAGCAGGCCGGCGATGTGACGATGACCCATGTGCCCTACAAGGGCGTGGCACCGCTGACCAATGACCTGCTGGGCGGCAGCCTGGAGTTTGGGGTGTTTGTGCTGTCCTCGGGCCTGCCGCATATCCGCGCCGGCAAAGTGGTGGCGCTGGGCACGACCGAGGCCAAGCGCTCCCCCGTGACGCCCGATATCCCAGCGTTGGCCGAGACTTCGGCGTTCGCCAAGGTCGATATCAACAGCTGGTTTGCGCTGATGGGCCCGGCCAAGCTGCCGCCCCACGTGCTGGCTGCGTTGCGCGGGGCGCTGGCTGACACCCTGCAGTCGCCCAGCTTTCGTGCCAAGCTCGAAGCCAGTGGCAATGTGATGGCCGCACCCGGCCAGGACATGGGCGCCTTCTTGAAGGCCCAGGTGGCCAAGTACCAGCAGATCGTCGAGACGGCGAAGATCGAAGACCGCTGAGCGCGGTCTTCTTCAGTGGAGCTTAGCGCCGCGCCGCCTGCAGCCAGCGGCCGCCCCAGACCACGACCACCAAGGCCAGCACGACAAACACCGCGCCAGCCCATTGCCAGCCGGTCACCGTCTCGCCCAGTACCAGCATGCCGGTGGTCAGCCCGATGACGGGAACGCAGAGGCTGAACGGCGCCACGCGGTTGGCGGAGTAGCGCTGGATCAGTTGGGTCCACAGCCCGTAGCCGACGATGGTGGCCACCCAGCCCAGGTAGGCGATGGATGCCCAGGCCAGCCAGGGGATCTGCTGCCAGGTCTCGGCATGCAGCCACTTGCCCACGCTGCCATCGTCCAACCAGGCGCTCAGCCCGATGAAGGGGATGATCGGCATCAGGCTCCCCCAGGCGATAAAGCTCACCGGGTCGTAGCTGGCGTTTTCCTTTTGCGCCAGGCGCACCACCACGTTGGAGCAGGCCCAGGACGTGGCCGCGCACAGCACCAGCAGCAGGCCGGCCAACGTCGTGCCGCCAGCGCCATTGCTGCGCAACTCATTGATCAGCAGGCAGGCCAGGCCCAGCGCCGCAATGCCCATGCCGGCCACCAGTGGGCGGCCGGGCCGCTCGCGCAGCAGCACCCAGGTCCAGACAGCAGTGAGAAACACCTGGGTCTGCAGCACCACGCTGGCCAGCGACGCCGTCATGCCCACCTTGAGCGCGGTGAACAAGAAGCCGAACTGGCCCACGCCCTGCAGCAGGCCAAACAGCACCACCCAGCGCCAGTGCACGCGCGGCGGCTTGATGAACAGCACCAGCGGAAAGGCCGCGCACAGGTAGCGCAGGGCGCCCAGCTCGAACGGGGTCAGGCTTTGCAGGCCCCATTTCATGATCACAAAGTTGATGCCCCAGACCACCACCACGACCAGCGCCAACGCGAGGTCAGTGGGGCGGAAGGGAACCGGGGAGCTGGAAGCAGACATGGCTGGAGGCGCTGGTGTGCGCAGCGCCGGATGTTATTCAAGGTTTTCCAGCAGTGTGCCAGCAAGCGCGGCTGCGTGCTGGCACTGCGCTATTCAGCGCAAGCCCCTGGTGGGCGACACTGCCTGGGGCTGCACGCCCTGGCTGGCAAGGGCCGGGTCCAGCGGCTCATGCAAGGCCAGGTTGCGCGCCAGCAGGCCGTAGCCATAGGCGCTCTGGATGCCGTAGCCGCCCTGCGCGGCCACCCACAGAAACTGCGGCGCCTGGCCATCCCAGCCGATCACCATCTCGCCATCGGCGACAAAGGAGCGCAGGCCCGCCCAACTGTGGCTAGGGCGGCGGATGTCAAAGTGGCTGGCCTGCATGATGCGGTCAATGCCCTCGGCAATGTCCATCATCTCGGGCTGCACATCATGCGGATGCGTGGCATCGGCATTGGCGGGCGAGCCCAGCAGCTGGCCGGCATCGGGCTTGAAGTACCACTGCTCGCCAATATCGATGACCGCCGGCCAGTGCTGGCCGTCCATGCCGCCGGGCATCGCAAAGGTGAAGGCGCTGCGGCGCTTGGGTGTGAGTCCAATCGCAGCGGCCCCGGCCATCTGGCCCAGTTCATCGGCCCAGGCACCGGCGGCATTGACGACATGGCGGGCCTGCAGCTGGCGGCCATCGGCCAGACTGATCTGCCAGTGGCTGGCGCTGGCATCCCAGTCCAGGCTCAGCACCCGGGCATCGTTCCACAGCTGGCCGCCGCGCCGGCGCATGCCTTTCAAAAAGCCCTGGTGCAGCGCGTGCACATCCATATCGCGGGCGCCATCGTCGGTAAAGCCGGCTTCCAGCACCTCGGTGTTCAAGGCGGGCAAGAAGGCTTTCAGTTCGGTCTTGTCCAGCCAGCGGGCGCCGGGCGAATGCTGGCGTGCCTCGTCGTAGGCGGCTTGCAGCGCGGGCAACTGCTCGGGTGTCGCCACATACAGCACACCCCGGGGGCTGACCAGCGCCTGCTCGGCAAAGTCAGCCGGGGGCTGCTCGTAAAACGCGCGGCTGGCCCGCGTGAGTGCTTGCACCTGGGCTGGGCCATAGTGCTCTTCGAACAGCGCGGCCGAGCGGCCGGTGGTGTGGTAGCCGGGTTGGGATTCCTGCTCCAGCACGAGCACCTGGGCGCTATCGGCCAGGTGCCAGGCGGTGGCGCTGCCGGCCATGCCGGCGCCGATGACGACAAAATCCCAGACCGCCGGGCTGGCGCTGGCAGACGTGGTGACCGAGGGGGTGACCGAGGGGGTGGCCGAAGGGGAACTGTTGGGGCTTTCCATGCTCAGCATGGTAAGGTCACCAACACTTCGCAAAGGGCAAACATGAGACAGAAACAGGCACGCAAGGGTTTTCATGCATGGGCGCTGGGCGCCAGCGGGCTGCTGGCCGTCTGCGCCGCCAGCACTGCGCAAGCGCAAACGGCGGCGCCCGCGCTGCCCAAGCCCACGGTCGTGGGCAGCGGCTACCTCAACCCCTGGGCCATTGCGCCGTTGCCGGACAAGCGCTTTTTGCTGACCGAGCGCGGCGGCAAGCTCTGGCTGCTCGATGCCGATGGCCGCAAGCAGTCCGAGCTGCAAGGCGTTCCCAAGGTGGTCGATGCTGGCCAGGGCGGCCTGCTGGATGTGGTGGCCGACAGCCAGTTCGCCAGCAACCGCCGTATCTATTTCTGCTTCAGCGAAGCCGGGCCCCAGGCCGGCACCAACAGCACGGCGCTGGCCACGGCGCGCATTGCGGCCGATGAGCGCCAGCTCGACCAGGTCAAGGTGCTGTTCAGCCAGCGCCCCAAGGCCAGGAGCAATGCCCACTTTGGCTGCCGCATTGCCGAGACGCCTGACGGCAACCTGTTCCTCAGCCTGGGTGACCGCTTCTCGTTGCGCAACGATGCGCAGACCCTGAACAACCACCATGGCAAGCTGGTGCGCATCGCCAAGGATGGCAGCGTGCCCAAGGACAACCCCTATGTGGGCCGCCAGGATGCGCTGCCCGAGATCTACAGCTACGGCCACCGCAACAGCCAGGGCCTGGCCGTGGCCGCCGATGGCAGCCTGTGGCAGCACGAGCACGGCCCCCAGGGCGGCGACGAGATCAACCGGCCCCAGCCCGGCAAGAACTATGGCTGGCCGGTGATCACCTATGGCGAGGAATACGGCGGCGGCAAGATCGGCGAAGGCACGCAGAAGGCCGGCATGGAGCAGCCCTTGCACTACTGGGTGCCTAGCATTGCGCCCTCAGGCATGGCCTTTGTCACGAGCGACCGCTATGGCCCGGCCTGGAAAGGCAGCCTGCTGGTCGGCGGCCTCAAGTCGCGCAGCGTCGCCCAGCTGACGGTCAAGGACGGCAAGGTGACGGGCGAGAAGCGGCTCTATGAATCCCTCGGTGAGCGCATCCGCGATGTGCGCCAGGGTGCCGATGGCCTGGTCTACCTGCTGACCGATGGGCCCGATGGCAAGCTCATCCGCCTCACGCCCTCGGGCACTTAAAGCTTGCGCTTGAAACCCAGATGGCTGGGCACAAAGCCCAGCTTTTCATAGAAACGGTGGGCATCGGCCCGGCTTTTGTCGGTGGTCAGCTGCACCACCGCGCAGCCCCGCTCCCGGCACTGCGCCACCGCCCATTCCAGCATCTGCTGGCCCGCGCCGGCGCCGCGCAGTTCTGCCGCAATGCGCACTGATTCGATCTGGCCACGCCAGGCGCCCGTGTGCGACAAGCCGGGCACAAAAGACAGCTGCAGGGTGCCGACCACCTGTCCGTTCAACTCCGCCACCACCAAGCGCTGGTTCGCATCGGCGCAGATGGCATCAAAAGCTGCGGTATAGCGCGCATCGGGCGGGTCGGTCAGCAACTCGCGCTCGCGGCCCAGCGCATCATCGGCCAGCAAGGCGATGATGGCGGGCAGGTCGGCATCGCTGTGGCGCTCCCGGTCGTGGTGGTTGCATCGCCCAATAGGCTCAGCGCTTCAGGTAGGGCGCTAGATAGCGGCCGGTATGGCTGGCCGGGTTGGCCGCCACCTGCTCGGGCGTGCCCTGGGCCACCAGTTGCCCGCCACCGGCGCCGCCTTCCGGACCCATGTCGATGACCCAGTCTGCCGTCTTGATGACGTCGAGGTTGTGCTCGATGACGACAATCGTGTTGCCTGCATCGCGCAGCTGGTGCAGCACCTTGAGCAGCAGGTCGATATCGGCAAAGTGCAGGCCGGTGGTCGGCTCATCGAGGATGTAGAGCGTGCGGCCGGTGTCGCGCTTGGACAGCTCCTGCGCCAGCTTGACGCGCTGGGCCTCGCCCCCCGACAAGGTGGTGGCGCTCTGGCCCAGGCGGATATAGCTCAGGCCCACATCCAGCAGGGTTTGCAGCTTGCGGGCAATGGTGGGTACATCGCGGAAGAAATCGTGCGCATCCTCCACCGTCATCTCCAGGATCTGCGCAATGTTGCGGCCCTTCCACTGCACCTGCAGGGTTTCGCGGTTGTAGCGTTGGCCGTGGCAGATGTCGCAGGGCACATAGACGTCGGGCAGAAAATGCATCTCCACCTTGACCATGCCATCGCCCTGGCAGGCCTCGCAGCGGCCACCGGCCACGTTGAAGCTGAAACGCCCCGGGCCATAGCCGCGCTCCTTGGCGGTGTTGGTTTCGGCCATCAGCTCGCGGATGGGGGTGAACAGGCCCGTGTAGGTTGCCGGGTTGCTGCGGGGCGTGCGGCCAATCGGGCTCTGGTCCACATTGATGACCTTGTCGAAATAGTCCAGGCCTTCGATCTCCCGGTAGGGCGCAACATCGCCCTGGGCGCGGTTGATCTTGTGGGCCGCTGCGGCATACAAGGTGTCGTTGACCAGGGTCGATTTGCCCGAGCCCGAGACGCCGGTCACGCAGGTGAACAGGCCGACGGGGAAATCCACCGTCACATCGCGCAGGTTGTGGCCGCTGGCGCCCACCAGGCGCAGGCTTTGCACCGCATGCGGGTCCACCGGGGCGGGGGCTGCTGCTTCCTGCACGCTCCGGCCCTTGGCGCTGCTGGTGCTGCTGGCCTTGCCGCTGGGCTTTTTCTCCAGCGAGGTGCGCACCGTGGGGAACTGCGAGCCGCTCTTGTCCGCCACGGTCTTGCCCACGGGCGCACCCACGGTGCTGGCCAGCACCGGCAGCCAGGGCGTGCGGCGCGCAGGCACGGCAATCGATTTCTGGCCGCTCAGGTACTGGCCGGTGAGCGACTGCGGGTGGGCGCAGATATCGGCATAGCGGCCCTGGGCCATGATCTGGCCGCCATGCACGCCGGCGCCCGGGCCCATGTCGATGATCTGGTCGGCCGCGCGCATCATGTCCTCGTCGTGCTCGACGACGATCACGCTGTTGCCGATGTCGCGCAGGTGCTGCAAGGTGGCGATCAGGCGGTCGTTGTCGCGCTGGTGCAGGCCGATGGAGGGCTCGTCGAGCACATACATCACACCCGTCAGGCCCGAGCCGATCTGCGAGGCCAGGCGAATGCGCTGCGCCTCGCCGCCCGAGAGGGTCTCGGCGCTGCGTGCCAGGCTCAGGTAGGTCAGGCCCACATCGTTGAGGAACTGCAGCCGCGTGCTGATCTCCTGGATCACCCGGGCGGCAATATCGGCCTTGGCGCCCGTCAGCTGCACCGTGGTGAACCAGGCGTGGGCCTCGCTCAGGGTGACCTGGCTGATGTCCTGGATCGCACGGGCCTGGTCGCCGTCGCCCACGCGCACAAAGCGCGCCTCGCGGCGCAGGCGCGCGCCGTGGCAATCGGGGCAGGGCTGCACGCTCTGGTAGCGCGCCAGCTCGTCGCGCACGATGCTGGAGTCGGTCTCGCGGTAGCGCCGCGTCATGTTCGGCAGAATGCCTTCAAACGGGTGCTTCTTGGTGACCATCTTGCCGGCGTTCTCGCCGCTGGCCAGCTCGTACTTGAAGGCGATCTCTTCGTCACCCGAGCCATAGAGCACCACCTGGCGCACCGCCTCGGGCAGGTCTTCAAAGGGCTGCTCGATGTCGAATTGGTAGTGGCGGCCCAGGCTTTCGAGCATCGCAAAATAGTAGCCATTGCGCCGGTCCCAGCCCTTGATGGCGCCGCTGGCCAGGCTGAGCGTGGGGAAGGCCACCACACGCTCGACGTCGAACACCTCATGCAGACCCAGCCCGTCGCAGGACGGGCAGGCGCCCTGGGGCGAGTTGAAGGAGAACAGGCGCGGCTCCAGCTCGGCCAGCGCGTAGCTGCAGACCGGGCAGGAGAACTTGCTGCTGAACAGATGCTCTACGCCCGTATCCATCTCCAGCGCCAGCACCCGGCCATTGCCTTCGTTGCCGCCCACGCGCAGCGCGGCCTCGATGCTTTCGGCCAGGCGCTGCTGCAGCCCGGCGCGCACCTTGACCCGGTCGATGACCACGTCGATGTCGTGCTTCTCGTTCTTGGCCAGCGCCGGCAGGGTCTCGTGCTCGTACATCTGGCCATCGACCCGAAAGCGCACATAGCCCAGCGCCTGCATCTGGGCAAACAGCTCGACGAACTCGCCCTTCTTGCCGCGCGCCACCGGCGCCAGGATCATCAGCTTGGTGTCCTCGGGCAGGGCCAGCACGGCATCCACCATCTGGCTGACGGTCTGGGCCGCCAGCGGCAGGTTGTGGTCGGGGCAGAAGGGCGTGCCTGCGCGGGCGTACAACAGGCGCAGGTAATCATGGATTTCGGTGACCGTGCCCACGGTCGAGCGCGGGTTGTGGCTGGTCGCCTTCTGCTCGATGGAGATGGCAGGCGACAGGCCCTCGATCAGGTCGACATCGGGTTTGTCCAGCCGGCCCAGAAACTGGCGCGCATAGGCCGAGAGGCTCTCGACATAGCGGCGCTGGCCTTCGGCATACAAGGTGTCAAAGGCCAGGCTGGATTTGCCCGAGCCGGACAGCCCGGTGATCACCACCAGCTGGTGGCGGGGGATGTCCAGGTCAATGTTCTTGAGGTTGTGCGTGCGCGCGCCACGGATGGCGATGCGACTGTGTGCCAGCCGCGCGCCCAGGTAGCGGCTGTCGTCCTGGCGCGCCTCGGACACGCCGAGTTCATGGTGCAGGTCGATGGCAGCGGATGGGTCGGTGGGGGTGCGTGGTGGCATGTGGGCGTCAAGATCCAAAACCCCTCATGATAGCCAGCCTGCCCCTTCGTTGTGCAATCTCCTGGGTATCGCTGCACATGCTTTGCGGATAAACCGGGCGCCGCCCCAGGGGAATGGCCTACAACCTATCGCCAAAATAGAGGTGGGGGCTTGCTACCGCTTTGCGCCTAGCTATGGTTTCTGATGCAATGCCGGGCGCGGAGATTCCGTCTGCCAGCAGGGCTTGCGGCTGCGCTCTACACTTGCCGCTGGCGATCGTCGCCATCCGTCCCTTGTTTGCCAGCGTATCGCCCTTGTCTCTCACTTCTGTTTCTTCATCCACGGCCATGCTGCCGGCCGAGCGGCGCGCCAGCTTTAGCCTGGCGCTGATCTTTGCATTGCGCATGCTGGGCCTGTTTCTGGTGCTGCCGGTGTTTGCGCTGGAGGCCCACAAATACCCTGGCGGTGATGACCCGGCGCTGGTTGGGCTGGCCATGGGCGTCTATGGCCTGACCCAGGCCGTCTGCCAATTGCCGCTGGGCATGGCGTCTGACCGCTACGGGCGCAAGAAGGTCATTGTGCTGGGTCTGCTGGTGTTTGCCGCCGGCAGCCTGATCGCTGGCATGGCAGGCAACCTCCATACATTGCTGCTGGGCCGGGCGCTGCAAGGCGCGGGCGCCGTGTCCGCCGCCGTCACGGCGCTGCTGGCCGACCAGACCCGCGATGTGGTGCGCACCAAGGCCATGGCGCTGGTGGGCGCCAGCATCGGCCTGATGTTTGCGCTGGCGCTGGTGCTCAGCCCGCTGCTGGTCGTGCATATCGGCCTGAGCGGCCTGTTCTTGATGACCTGCGGCCTGGCGCTGGGCGGCATTGCCGTGGTGCTGTGGGTGGTGCCGCCGGAGCCGCTGGAGCACCGGGGCGGCGCACGCGGCGGCCTGCGTGAGGTGTTTCGCCATGCCGATCTGGTGCGGCTCAATGCCGGGGTCTTTGTGCTGCACACGGTGCAGATGTCCATGTGGGTGGCCGTGCCCGCGATGCTGGTGGCCGCAGGCCTGCCCAAGGCCGAGCACTGGCAGGTCTACCTGCCGGCCGTGGTGCTGTCCTTTGTGCTGATGGGCGGGCTGTTTGCGCTGGAGCGGCGCGGTTACCTGCGCGGCGCGCTGCTGGGCTCGATTGCGCTGGTGGCCCTGGTACAGATGGCCCTGGGCCTGGTGGCGACCTCGGGCCAGGCACCCACGCTCTGGCTGATGGGCGTGCTGCTGTTTGTCTTTTTCTGCGGCTTCAATGCACTGGAGGCCACGCAGCCCAGCCTGGTCTCGCGCATGGCGCCGCCATCCTTGCGTGGTGCCGCGCTGGGCAGTTACAACACCTTGCAATCGCTGGGCCTGTTTGCCGGCGGCGCGCTGGGCGGGGTGCTGACCCGTTGGGGCAGCGTGACCGATTTGTTCATCGCCACCAGCGCCTTGGCGCTGCTGTGGCTGGTGCTGACCTGGCCGCTGCAACCGCAGGCCCGCACCGTGGCTGGCGCTGGCGCTGCACAAAAGTAAGCGCTGGCTGGGAATGCGGCAGGCCTGTCAGGCCCCGTTGCAAAATCTGCGGCCACCGGGCGATAAATTCCTGGCCGCTTTGGGGTAGGATACGCCCCTGAATCACAGTGATGGGCGCTTTGAAGGCTGCAATGCCTGCAACACTGCCAACGCATAGTAGGCGCCCATTTTTCAAAGGAAAAACCTGAACCATGGCATCCGTCAACAAAGTCATCATCGTCGGCAACCTCGGCCGCGACCCTGAAATCCGCACCTTCCCCTCGGGCGACCAGGTAGCCAACGTCACCATCGCCACCACCGACCGCTGGCGCGACAAAAACAGCGGCGAGAACAAGGAAGCCACCGAGTGGCACCGTGTGGTGTTCAATGGCCGTCTGGCTGAAATCGTCGGCCAGTACCTGCGCAAGGGCAGCCAGGTCTATGTGGAAGGCAGCCTGCGCACCCGCAAGTGGACCGACCAGGCCACCGGCCAGGAGCGCTATGCGACGGAAATCCGCGCTGACTCCATGCAAATGCTGGGCAGCCGCCAAGGCCAGGGCGGCGGTGGCGGCCAGGGCGGTGGTGATGACTACGGCTATGGCGACAGCGGCTACGGCGACCAGGGTGGCGGCGGTGCACCCGCTGGCAACTACCAGCGCCGCGCCCCGGCACCGGCCATGGCCCCAGCGGCCGCACCCCGCCAGGCGCCTCCTCCCCGTCCAGCACCGGCGCCCATGCCCGCGCCGGCCCCACGCGCTGCGTCGGGCTTTGACGATATGGACGACGATATTCCGTTCTAAATACGGCAAGGGCCCCAGGCTCTTTGTTGGAACCAGGCCCGCGCTTCACCGAAGCGACGGGCCTTTTTTGCGGGTGCGGCTGCCACTGCAGACGCGTTTCCCCCTCTTGTGAAAGCTCCGATATGACCGATCTCAGCGCTATCGCTTCCCTCATCGCCCCCACTGGCCGCCTGCGCGCGGCCATCAATGTGGGCAATCCCGTGTTGGCGCACAAACGGGCCGATGGCTCGGGCGCAGGCGTTTCCGTTGATCTGGCGACGCGCATGGCGGCCCAGCTGGGGCTGTCGCTGGATCTGCAGCTGTTTGAGGCCGCGGCCCATTCGGTGGATGCCGTTACCCAGGGCCAGGCCGATGTCGGCTTTTTTGCGGTGGACCCGGTGCGCGGCGCGGGCATTGGTTTTTCTGCCCCCTATGTGCTGATCGAGGGCGCCTACATGGTGCGCAGCGATTCGGCACTGCGCGACAACGCGCAGGTGGATGTGGCCGAGCACGAGGTGGTGGTGGGCCAGGGCAGCGCCTATGACCTCTACCTGAGCCGGGCGCTGAAACACGCGCGCATCCTGCGGGCGCCCACATCGCCGGCGGTGGTCGATGTCTATCTGCAACCCCAGGGCGATGTGGCTGCGGGGGTCAAGGTGCAGCTGGAGGCCGCAGTGGCCAGCCACCCGGGCCTGCGCATGCTGCCCGGGCATTTCATGCTGATCCAGCAGGCCATGGGTCTGCCCAAGGGCCGGGGCGAGGCCGCCCTCCAGTGGCTGGCTGCCTTTGTGGAAGAGGCCAAGGCCAGCGGCTTTGTAGCCCAGGCACTGGCACAGCACCAGGTGCAAGGCGCGGTGGTGGCACCGGGAGTGCAGCGATGAGCGTGTTTGAGCAGCTGCAGCAGTTGCTGGAAGGCGAGGGCGCCCGCTTTCGGGTGCTGAGCCATCCGGCAGAGGGCAAATCGGACGAGGTGGCGCGCATCCGGGGCACCACGCCGGGCCAGGGCGCCAAGGCGATGCTGTGCAAGACCCGCAATGCCGAGCACTGGGTGCTGGCCGTGCTGCCGGGCGACCAGAAGCTGGACTTTCGCCTGCTGGCGGCCGCGCTGGGCCTGCCCAAGATGACGATGGCCAGCGCGGAAGAGGCTGCGGAGCGGACCGGCTGCGTGATCGGCGCCATTCCACCGTTCAGCCCCGGCCCGCAGGTGGCCTTGGTGGTGGACCCGGGCCTGGTGGAGCGCCATGCCGAGATCGCCTTCAATGCCGGGCGGCTGGACCGCTCGATGGTGCTCAATGCGCAGGACTATGTGCGTGTGGCCAAGCCGGCGCTGCACCGTATCTCTGCCCCCGCTGCCTAAAACCAACACGGCGCAAAGAGGGCCGCTGCACAATAGGCGCCATGTTCATCGCCATCCCGCTGGAAAACAAGCCCTCCTGGCAGTCGCCTCCCTGGATGACGGTGCTGTTGATTGCAATCAACTGCCTGGTGTTCTGGGTCTGGCAAGGGGGTGAGGAGCGGGCGGCAGAGCGGGCCTCCAAAACCTATGCGCATACGGCGCTGCCGGTGATCGAGGTGCCGGCCTTTGTGAAGTACCTCGACGCACAAAGCCGCAACCCGGACAGCCGCATCCAACCGCAGATGGTGCGCATAGTGCAGGGGCTGCAAAAAAAACAGGACTACGGCCAGATCTACCTGCTGATGCAGCAGGAAGGCCGTTTTCGCCGCCAGCTGCTGGCCGGCGAGGTGATCCAGGCAGGCGATCCGCTGCATGCCGAATGGCAGGCCGCCCGCGCCCGCTTTGCACCGCTGGAGCCCGCTCCCTTCACCGCCCGCTGGGCGATGAGCTATGAAGCCGGTGCCGGCCTGCAGCCTCTGCAGGCGCTGACCTCCACCTTTTTGCATGGCAGCACCGGCCATCTGCTGGGCAATATGGTGTTTTTGTTTCTGTTTGGTTTTACGTTGGAGATGGCACTGGGTGCCGGGCTCTACCTGTGCTTCTACCTGGCCGCCGGTGTCAGCGCCTCGCTGTTTGCCGGTCTGTTCTATGCCGGCTCGGGCAGCTATGGGCTGGGTGCGTCGGGCGCGATTGCCGGGCTGATGGCCATGTATGTGGTGCTCTACCGCATGCGCCGCATCCGCTTTTTCTACATGCTGGCCTTCTACTTCAACTACGCCACCTGGCCGGCGCTGGTGGTGCTGCCGGTGTGGATGGGCTTTGAGCTGGCCCAGCACTTCATGGGGCAGCAGGGCGTGGCCTATATGGCGCACTTTGGCGGCTTGCTGGCCGGCGGCCTGTTGATGGCCTTGTACCTGCAACTGCGGCGCAAGGAGTCGGTGGTCGAGGTGGCCGCCCGTGACAAGCAGCAGGCGCAGGCCCAGAGCGCCGCACTGGCCGCCGCCGTGCAACGCGCGCAAAAGCACACCGATGCGCTGGCCTTTGAGCTGGCCGCCCCCGCCTGGCGCCAGGCCGCCAAGCTGGCCCCGACCGATGCCGCCATCTTGCGCGCCTGGTTTGAAAGCGCCCGCCATGCGCCGGGCAGCGAGGATTTTCACCGCGCCGCCCGCGCCATCTTCAAGCTGCCAGCCAACACGGACGCGCTGCGCCGACTCCAGCACCACAGCTGGCAAACCTATGTGGAACGCGCCCGGCCTGCCCCGCGCATCAGCGACAACAGCCTGCATGCGCTGGCGCGCAGCTTTGTGCGCCTGGGCGAATGGGACGATGCCCAGAAAATCTGCCAGCAGCTGGAGAGCGCTGCCGAACACCCGCACTGGCCGGCGACCCTGGCCCTGGTGGCCAATGGCCTGGCCAAGGCCGGCCGGCTGGACGACGCCAGGCGCTGGCTGCCAGCCCTGCAGCGCGCCGCACCCCAGGAGCCGGTGACGCGCTGGCTCAGCCAGGCAAGCACCTGAACGCTGGTTGAGTGCAGGGGCGGCAGTGGCTAGCGCCCTTGTGCGTCAGCTCCATGTAAAGTTTTCGTGAAGCCATGCCTTATGATCGCTGCCAAGCTGCGCCGGCGGGGGCTGCAGACAGAAAGGCTGGCCATGGGCCCATTGCGTTCTCCACAGCAAGACGACGAGATTGACAGCGCCCAATGGGTGATTGAGCCGTTCTGGCGCAAGCTCAACAGTTTTTTCCTGTTTCCGCTGCAGCGCAAGCCCTTGCTGTATGCGCTGGTGCTGTCGCTTTGCGCCTATATGCTGATGTGGGGCCTGTTGATCGGCCTGGCCGTGGCGGTGGGCCTGCTGCTGGCGATCAGCCGGCATGCGTTCAAGATTGCGGCCTATGCCTCGCATGGCGTGCTCGACAGCAACGACTACGACGACTACCCCTGCGATGCCGACCTCAAGGTGCTGCCCTGGAAGTTTTTCGGCGTGCTGCTGGTGCATGGCTTTCTGATCGGCATGCTCGCCCGGATCAGCCCGGGGCTGGCGGCGCTGGGCGATCTGCTTTCGTCCTTTCTGATCCCCGCCACCTTGATGGTGCTGATCACCAGCGGCAGCCTGCGCGCTGCGATCAACCCCTTCATGCTGCTGAGCACGATGGGTGCCATCGGTCTGCCCTATGGCCTGCTGTGCCTGTTTCTGTTCCTGCTGATGCAGGGCGTGCCGATGGCCTTTGCGCTCTTGGTCACGGTGATGCCCCAGGCACTGCTGGCACCCTTGCTGGCCTTTGTGGTGATCTATTTCAATGGCGTGATCGCCGCGATGATCGGCTATGTGATGTACCAGAACCATGCGGACCTGGGCATCACGCCGGACAAGGCACCCCAGGCCGAAGCCGGCGCGCCCGTGGTCGACCCGCAGACCGCGCTGGCCCAGCGCCGCGATGCCCAGGTGGCCCAGCTGGTGCAGAACGGCGACATGAACGCCGCCCTGGCCGAGGCCCGTGAATGGCAGCGCAGCGAACCTGACAGCCTGGCCGACCAGCGCCGCTACCACCGCGTGCTCAAGCTCAGCGACAAGCCCGATGAGCTGGCGCGCCATGCGCAAAGCTATATCGCGCTGCTGCTGCGCAAGCAGCGCAGTACCGATGCGCTGGAGGTCTGGGGCAGTTGCTACAAGCGTGACAAGGGCTTTCTGCTGAACGAGGCCAGCCATACCTTGGCGCTGGCGCAGACGGCCTGGAAGCGCATGCAGCTGCCGCACACCTTGGCCCTGCTCCACGGTTTCGAGAAAAGCTATGCCGGCAGCGATCTGGTGCCCCAGGCGCTGGAGCTGACGGTGCGCGTGCTCAAGCAAGGCGCCAACAAGCCCGAGCAGGCCGTGCGCGTGTTCATGCGCATGAAGATCCGCTACCCCGCGCATGCCTGCACGCAAGAAGCCGCCTGGATCTTGCGTGATGAGTTGCCGGGCGCGGCGCAGTCGCCTGCCGCGCCTGCCTAAGGGGCTGCTTGTTTTTTAGGCGGCCGTAGCAGGCGCCACGCTGGCGATGATGCCGCCGCCCAGGCAGACCTCGCCGTCATACAGCACGGCCGATTGGCCGGGCGTCACCGCCCATTGCGACTCGGGGAAGTCGAGGTGGAAATGCGCGGGCGTTGCATCGGCGCCGATGATGGCGGGCGAATCGGGCTGGCGGTAACGGGTTTTGGAGCCATAGGTGCCGGCTGCGGGCGGGTGGCCGGCCACCCAGCTGGTATTGTCGGCATCCAGCGCCTGCGATAGCAGCCAGGGGTGGTCATGGCCTTGCACCACGCGCAGGATGTTCTTGTCCAGCTCCTTGCGGGCCACAAACCAGGGCGCATGCTCGCCGGCACCACGGGCGGCGCCTTTTTCCTTGACGCCACCAATGCCCAGGCCCGAGCGCTGGCCCAAGGTGTAGAAGGACAGGCCCACATGCTTGCCCAGCTTGCGGTTGCGGTCGTCCAGGATCAGGCCCGGTTCCTTGCTGATGTAGCGGTTCAGAAAGTCGCGGAAAGGGCGCTCGCCGATAAAGCAGATACCGGTCGAGTCCTTTTTCTTGGCATTGGGCAGGCCGATTTCTTCGGCAATGCGGCGCACTTCAGTTTTTTTCAGCTCACCGACCGGGAACAGCGCCTTGGACAGCTGGGCCTGGTTCAGGCGGTGCAGAAAATAGCTCTGGTCCTTGGCCGGGTCCAGGCCCTTGAGCAGCTCAAACAGCTGGGTGTCGGGGTTCTGGCGCACGCGGGCGTAGTGGCCGGTGGCGATCTTTTCGGCACCCAGGCGCATGGCATGGTCCAAAAAGGCCTTGAACTTGATCTCGGCATTGCACAGCACATCGGGGTTGGGCGTGCGGCCGGCCTGGTATTCGCGCAGAAACTCGGCAAACACCCGGTCCTTGTAGTCGGCCGCAAAGTTCACGTGTTCGATCTCGATGCCCACCACGTCGGCCACGGCTGCGGCATCGACAAAGTCGATGTTGGACGAGCAGTACTCGCTGTCGTCGTCATCTTCCCAGTTCTTCATGAAGATACCGACGACCTCGTGCCCCTGCTTTTTGAGCAAATACGCGGTGACGGCCGAATCCACGCCGCCACTCAGCCCCACTACGATGCGCTGTTTAACCATGGGCGCAATTATCCGCCTGGCGGCAGGCGCCTGCTTCGCTAGGGCTATGTGGCGTTGTGGCGCGCAACAGGGCTTTTCAGCGCCTATCCGCGCTGAAAAGCCCTGTTAACGGCTGCCAGCAAGACTTACTGCGGCGTCAGCGCAATGCGTTCGCGGGTGGCCTTTTCTACCGCGCTGCGCGAGTAGGCCAGCGGGAAGTACTGGCCTGCGGCCCAGGTGTTGGCCAGGTCGCGGTAGTGCGGGCTGGCCGGGTTGCCCGATTGGCCGGGCGTGTTGACCACACGCGAGGCATCCCAGTTGCCGACATCCACGACCATGCGGAAGGAGGCGCCCGAGGTCAGCTGGTAGGTATCGACGTTGTAGCTGGTGGCCATGGGCGTGGCCCAGGAGCCGCCGATGCCGCCCACGCCGACATTGAGCTTTTGCTTGGTGGCGCTGTCCACCACGCCGGCGAGCGGGTGCACAAAGATCGCCTGGTGCAGGCTGCCCCAGGTCCAGCTCTTGGCATCGGCCCCCAGCTTGGTCTGCAGCCACTGCATCGCCGGGGCGATGGAGGAGAGCAGCACCTGGTCGCGCTCTGCATCGCTCATCCAACCCTGCGGGCTCTCCAGCACCGCGATCATGCGGGTGGCGCTGGTCTCTTTGGCAAAGCTGCGCTCGTTGGCGGCCAGCACCTTGTCGGTCAGCGCTTTCTTCAAGCTGGCATTGCTCCAGACCTCATACAGCGCAGCGGCGGCGCTGTCCTTGGCCATCGTGCCGTCCCAGCCCTGCAGCAGCGCCAGGCCCTGGGCGGTTTGTGCATCGTTGCTTTTCAGCGGCGCCAGCAGCTTCAGCAGGCGCTGGGCCGGTACGGCGACGATGTCGGTCTGCCAGGCTTCGGAATCGGCGACGCTGAGCTTCTTGCCCTCCTTGGCGGCCTTCTCAAACAGGCCGTGCAGGCGCTGGGCGCGGGCCGCGTCCGACCATTCGTAGCCAATGCCTTTTTGGTAGAGCGGGTGGTTGGGTGGCACATTGTTTTCATTGGCGGTCACCACATAGCCGCGCTGGGGGTTGAACTCCCAGGGCAGCTCATCGCCATTGCGGTAGCCCGTCCATTCATAGCGGCCATCGCCGGGCACCGGGGTCAGCCCGTCCCAGTTGGGACGGATGGGGGTGAGCCCGCCGGGGATCCAGCCGATATTGCCGCTGCTGTCGGCATAGACCTGGTTCTCGCCCGGTGCGCCCCAGCGGTTCATCGCGGCGCGGAACTGGTCAAAGTCCTGCGCGCGCATGTAGTCCATCGATCCGAAATAGGGCGCCATGCCCAGGTCCAGCCAGGCGGCGCGCAGTGCATAGGCCTTGTTGCCCTCGGCGGCCAGCACCGGGCCGTGGCGGGTGTACCAGTTCTCGACGATGACCGGCTGGGCCGCGCCCTTGACGGCAATGCTCTCCGTCACCCGGGTCATCGGCTCCCAGCGGCCCTGGTATTGGTATTCCTTGCTGTTTTGCGGGTTGGTGTCGTACACATACAGGTCTTCCTGGTCCATGTAGAAGCGCGTCAGGCCAAAGGCGATGCGGCCGTTGTGGCCGATGGAGATGCCAGGCAAAAACGGCTCGCCAGCGCCGATCACATCCATGCCGGGGGCGGAGATGTGCGAGATATAGCGCAGGCTGGGCGCACCGTGGGCGCGGTGCGGGTCGTTGGCCAGAATCGGGCGGCCGGTGGTGGTCATGCCCGGTGCAATCGTCCAGTTGTTGCTGCCGTAGCTGGCCAGGGTGTTGGCATCGGGCTGGTTCAGGGTCGATTCGGACAGCGCCAGCAACTGCTCGGGCGCCATGTCCTGCACGGACACCTTGACGTTCTCCTTGGTAAAGCGCGGGCTGGCGGTGGCCAGTGCATAGGCGCGCTTGAGCTCTTTGCCGGGCAGGCCGCAGACATCCAGCCCTTCGGGGATCTGCGGCTTCACATCGGGCACCAGCTCGCGGCGCAGCCAGTCCACCCGGGCGCCGTTCTGCTTGCCCTCGCAAAATGCCTGGGCACGGTCTACTTCGCCGGTAAAGTTCAGGGTCAGACCATGGTGGCGGATGCGCACCGTGTCTTCTGCCGCCCACTGGGCCGGTTGGTAGCCCAGCAGCTTGAACTCTTCGGGGAGCAGGCTGGGGTCGGCCTGGGTCTGGGCGACAAAGGCATTCACCCCCGCCACAAAGGCCTCGGCCACGCGCTTGGAGTCCGAGCCATAGGCCAGCCACTCGCGGTACATGTCGCCCCGGAACAGCACGGCGCGCGCCGCCTTGTCGCTCTCCACCCAGGCCGGGCCAAAGTCCTGGGCCATCTGGCCCAGTCCGCGCTTGCGCCACAGGTCCATCTGCCAGAGCCGGTCGCGCGCCGCCATATAGCCTTGCACCACAAAGGCGTCATAGGTGGTGCCGGCGTAGATATGCGGCACGCCCCACTGGTCGATCAACACTTCGGCGGGCTTTTCCAGCCCGGCAATTTTGGCGCTGTGCTGGCTGGTGGGCGCGGTGCCCAGGGAGCTGCATCCGGCTGCAAGCAGTGCAGCGGCCAGCGGCAAGGCCAGGCGGTTGGCAAAACGGAAGGGGGCGCGTTGTGGCATGGTCTGTCTCCTCGTTATGGTTCGGGGACCATGCCATGCCTGCCAACAGTGCGCAATCGCGTTGGCGCCAGGCGCCGGCGGGCTCCAATCTGTGCGAGGATGCGCATCTGCACGCGCTCGCGGCTGCGACTTCGGAAGGAACCCCACCATGGAACTGCGCCAGCTGCGCTACTTCGTACGCATTGTTGAACTGGGCTCGATGAGCCGCGCCGCGCTCGATCTGGACATGGTGCAGTCGGCCCTGAGCCAGCAGGTCAGCCGTCTGGAGTCCGAGCTCTCTACCCGTTTGCTCCAGCGCAGCTCACGCGGTGTCATCCCGACCGAGGCAGGCCTGGCGTTTTTCCATGAGGCCCAGCTCAGCTTGCGCCATGCCGACCAGGCCATCCATGCGGCCCGGCAGGCGCGGCTGTCGGGCGCTGTCAGCATGGGACTGTCTCCGACGATCGCCAATGTGCTGGGCCTGCCGCTGCTGCGGGCCATGCGCGAGCGCTACCCTGATGTGCGGCTGCACATGGTCTCGGCGCTGTCCGGCCACCTGACCAGTCTGCTCAACGCCCGGCAGATGGACATTGCAATTCTGTTCGACACGCAGAGCGCGCGCCGCTGGCGGGTGATGCCGCTGCTCGAAGAGCAGCTCTTTCTGATCCAGTCCCGCCAGTGCCCTGTTGCACCCAAGATCCGCCATGGCGCGCCGGTCAGTCTGGCGCAGCTGCAACAGGTGCCGCTGATCCTGCCCTCGGGCAGCCATGGGCTGCGCAGCTCGGTGATGGCCTCGTTCAGCAGTGCGGGTTTCCAATCGCAGATGGCCATGGAAATCGATTCGCTGCCGCTGTTGATGGAGGCGGTGGACGCAGGCATGGGTGCGACTGTCCAGCCCTGGTCGGCCGTCGGCATGTACCGCGATGCGGAGGCGCGTTTTCAGTGGTCGCAGATTGCAGACGATTCGGTGCGCCGCAAGGCGGCGCTGTGCAGCCTGTCGGACGATGAGCTGTCGCCCGCGGCGCTCGCCGCGCGTGTGGTGCTGGTCGATTGCGCCAGAAGGCTGGTGCAGTCGGGCCAATGGCTGGGCGCCTCGCTCGCAGCCTGAACGCGGGCAGCGCCCGGCCACATCACAAACCGTGATACCCCCATGCGCTGGGACGGCTGCACCGGCGCCGACCGGTTGTCTACAGTGGGCGGAACACTCGCCGGTCGAGGTGCTGGGACCCCGTCCCTTGTGATGCAGCGCCACGGCCAGGACGGGCCCTTCCCACGTTGAACCGCCACCAGGCACGCCTTGTGGCAACCCCTCATGAAAACTGAAGCCTTTGACACCGATGTGCTCATCATCGGTGGCGGCAATGCCGCGCTGTGCGCCGCCCTCATGGCCCGTGAAGCGGGCAGCCGCGTGCTGCTGCTGGAAGCGGCACCACGCGCATGGCGCGGCGGCAACTCCGGCCACACCCGCAATCTCCGCTGCATGCACAACGCCCCGCAGGATGTGCTGGTCGATGCCTATCCGGAGGAGGAGTACTGGCAAGACCTGCTCAAGGTCACTGCCGGCATCACCGATGAGCACCTGGCCCGCCTGGTGATCCGCGCCTCTTCGACCTGCCGCAGCTGGATGCGCCGGCATGGCGTGCATTTTCAGCCTCCGTTGTCGGGTGCGCTGCATGTGGCGCGCACCAACGCGTTTTTCATGGGCGGCGGCAAGGCCTTGGTCAATGCCTACTACCGCAGTGCGCAGGCGATGGGCGTGGACGTGCGCTACGAGTCTCCGGTGGACCGGCTGGAGATCGTCAACGGCCGCTTCCAGGCCGCCTGGTGCAAGGGCGAGCGCATCACTGCCAAAAGCTGCGTGCTGGCGGCCGGCGGCTTTGAGTCGAACCGGGAGTGGCTGCGCGAGGCCTGGGGCCAGAACGCCCGTGGCGAATGGCCTGCCGACAACTTCCTCATCCGTGGCACGGCCTTCAACCAGGGCGTGTTGCTCAAGCACATGCTCCAGGACCAGCACGCCGATGCCGTGGGCGACCCCACCCAGGCGCATATGGTGGCCATCGATGCCCGTGCACCGCTGTACGACGGCGGCATCTGCACGCGCATCGACTGCGTGTCGCTGGGCGTGGTGGTCAACCGCGATGCCCAGCGCTTCTACGATGAAGGCGAGGATTTCTGGCCCAAGCGCTATGCCATCTGGGGCCGGCTGGTGGCGCAGCAGCCTGGCCAGATGGCTTATTCCATCATCGACAGCAAAGCCATCGGCCGCTTCATGCCGCCGGTGTTTCCGGGCGTGCGCGCTGATTCGCTGCCGCAGCTGGCCCAGAAGCTGGGACTGCCGGTGGAGACGTTCATGCAGACCCTCCAGGCCTACAACGCCAGCTGCAAGGCGGGCCATTTCGACCACACGGCGCTGGACGACTGCCACACCGAAGGTATCAGCCCCGCCAAAACGCACTGGGCCCGGCCGCTGGATACCGGCCCTTTCTATGGCTATGCACTGCGCCCGGGCGTGACCTTTACCTACCTGGGCTTGAAGGTCGATGACAGCGCGGCAGTGCGCTTTGGCGGGCAGGCCAGCCAGAACCTGTTCGTGGCGGGCGAAATGATGGCGGGCAACGTTCTGGGCAAGGGCTACACGGCGGGGGTGGGCATGTCCATCGGTACCGCTTTCGGGCGGATTGCCGGCCGCAATGCCGCACTGGCCGCTGCCGGCCAGCCCGCGCTGCATGGCGCTGTGAAAGACGAGGTCTGAATGAGCATCCAATCACTGCAAGAACTGGGCCAGCAGGCCCAGACCCTGGCCACCGGCAAGGTTATTCCCATCATCGCTGCGCCCACGCAGACGCCCGCAGAGCAAGAAGTGGCGCGCGTGATGCAGATCTGCAATGCCTGCCGCTACTGCGAAGGCTTTTGCGCCGTGTTCCCGGCGATGACGCGCCGTCTGGAGTTTGGCAAGGGCGATGCGCATTACCTGGCCAATCTGTGCCACAACTGCGGCGCCTGCCTGCATGCCTGCCAGTACGCGCCGCCGCACGAGTTTGCCATCAACATCCCCCAGGCCATGGCCGAGGTACGGGGCCAGACCTATGCCGACTACGCCTGGCCCCCTGCGCTGGGGCGGCTGTACCAGCGAAACGGCCTGACCCTGTCGCTGGCGATGGTGCTGGGGTTGTTCCTGTTTCTGGCATTGGCCGTCGCGTTGCGGGGTGGCGTAGGCCAGCTGTGGAACGCGCAGCTGGGCAACAACTTCTACAACCTGTTCCCGCATGGCCTGATGGTTGGCATTTTTGCGCCGGTGTTTCTGCTGGTGGTGCTGGCGCTCTTCATGGGGGTGCGCCGCTTTTGGAAAGATGTCAAGCCCGCCACCAGTGGCGTGGATGTCGGCATGCCGGCTGCGGCAGAGGCGACGCAGGATGTGCTGCGCCTCAAGTACCTCGATGGCGGCCACGGCGAGGGCTGCCACAACGAAGACGACGCCTACACGCTGGCGCGCCGCCGGTTCCACCATTTCACCTTCTACGGCTTTGCGCTGTGCTTTGCGGCAACGGCGCTGGCCACGGTGTACCACTATGCCTTCGACCTGCCTGCGCCTTATGAGCTGCCCAGCCTGCCCAAGGTGCTGGGTGCGCTGGGCGGGCTGGGCATGATGGTGGGCACGGTGGGCCTGTGGCGCCTGCACCGAAGCCGTCACCCGCTGCACGGTGATCCCCGGCAAAAGCCCATGGACCTTGGCTTCATTGCGCTGCTGTTTGTGGTGGCCTCCAGTGGCATGGCGCTGTGGCTGGGGCGCGGCACGCCCGCCTTGGCACTGTTGCTGTGCCTGCACCTGGGCGCGGTGATCGCATTGTTCGCCACGCTGCCCTACGGCAAGTTTGCCCATGGCGTGTACCGCACGGCCGCGCTGTTGCGCCACAACACCGAAAAGCGGCAGCCCAGCCCTGTTGGCCTGGGTGCCGACTGACAAAAATCCCATAACCCAGGAGACTCACGATGAACAAACGACAAGCGCTGTTGCGCACGATGGTGCTGGCACTGGTGGCGGTGCAGGGCGCCTGCCATGCCCAGGATTTTCCGCTGCGCAAACCGGTCACCCTGGTGGTGGGCTTTGCAGCTGGCGGTGCGGCGGATTCAGCAGCCCGCCTGATTGCCAAGAAGCTCGGGGAGAACATCGGCCAGACGGTGGTCGTGGACAACCGGGGCGGCGCCGGTGGCAACATCGCGCACCAGTTTGTGGCCAAGGCCCCCGCCGATGGCTCGGTGCTGCTGTTCGGATCGGTCGGCCCGCTGACGATCGCGCCACACATCATGAAAGTCGGTTACGACCCGTTCAAGGACCTGGCGCCGATCTCGGGCGGCGTGAACTTTCCCAATGTGCTGGTGGTGCACCAGGGCGCAGGGGTGAAGGATCTGGCCGGTTTCGTGGCCAAGGCCCGGAAGACGGCCGGTGGCGTGGACTATGCGTCCACCGGCGCCGGGTCAGCCTCGCACCTGGCGGGCGAGCTGTTCAACCAGCGCGCCGGCGTCGACATGGTGCATGTCCCCTACAAAGGAGGCGCTCCCGCGCTGCAAGACTTGATCGGGGAGCGTGTGACCTCGTACTTTGCCGCTCCGCCGACAGCGCTTCCCCATATCGAGACCGGCAAGCTGATTCCGCTGGCGACCACGGGCTTGACGCGGCCCGCGTACATGCCCAACATCCCCACCGTTGCCGAGGCGGGCTACCCCGGCTTCGAAGCGCTGAACTGGTATGCGTTTGTGGCACCGGGCAAGACGCCCGAGCCGGTGCTCGAACGCTGGAATGCGGAGATTGTCAAGGTGCTGAACGACCCCGCTTTGGGGGAGGCGCTGAAGGTACACGGCCTGACGCCGCAACCGACCACACGCGCAGCATTTGCCGCCTTCATGAAGAAGGAGTACGAGCAGTGGGGCAAGGTGGTCAAGGAGCGCAAGATCAGCATGCAATGAGCGCAGCGGCCAGGGGCCGCCCCCGGTGTCCCTGGTGCGGCCCCCTGGGCTTTGGGTCTATTCCAGCGGTCTCACACCGTCGGGCTGCACCAGCACGGAGGCATCGGTGTAGATCAGGTTCAGCGCAAAGCGCTGGCCGGCCAGGTAGTCGTCCAGCGACTGCAGTACCAGCGGGCTGCGCATCTGGTGGGCCTCGGCGCGCATTTCATCGGCGGTCATCCAGACGGTGCGGCGTATGCCTTCGTCGAGCGGCTGGTTTTCATAGAACGCGCCCACGGTGCCGGTAAAGGCAAAGCGCATATAGGTGGTGTCCGCGCCGCTCTTGGTGCGGACAAAGCGGTTCATGTAAATGCCCAGCAGGGCCGAGGGCTTGAAGTCGAAAGCCGTCTCTTCGAGCACCTCGCGCACACAGGCCTGGATAGGGGATTCGCCCGGGTCCAGATGGCCCGCCGGATTGTTCAGGCGGATGCCGTCCGAGGTGTCTTCCTCTACCAGCAAAAATCGGCCATCGCGCTCAATGACGGCGGCCACGGTGACGTTGGGTTTCCAGCGGTGGGGCATGCGGCATTATGTGCCAACTCGCTGAAATTATAAAAAGCGGCGAAAGGGCTTGCCGCGCCCATGCAAGCTCGGGCGCTGCAGCCATGCTCTGCAGTACGATAGCGCCATGCACGCACCTGCCCCCACCCCAGCCATACCCGCACAGTCCGTCTATGCCGAGCGCCGCGCCCAGGTCGCGCGCCAGCTGGGCGAAGGCGGGATCGCCATCATCCCCACCGCGCCCGAGCACCCGCGCAACCGCGACAGCGACTTTCTGTACCGCCACGACAGCTACTTCTACTACCTCACCGGCTTCACCGAGCCCAACGCCAGCCTGGTGATCAGCGCCGATGGCAAGACCACCTTGTTCTGTGCGCCCAAGGACCTGGCGCGCGAGATTTGGGATGGCTACCGCCTGGGCCCCGAGGCCGCAGTGGCGGCCTTGGGCGTGACGGAAGCCTATTCGGTGGCTGAGCAGGCCGCCCGCATGCCCAAGATGCTGGAGAACCGCAGCGTGGTCTGGTACCCGTTTGCGATCCACCAGGGGCTGGAGAGCACGGTGGCACAGTGGCTCAACGGCGTGCGTGCCCGCACCCGCTATGGCGCACTGGTGCCCGAGCAGCAGCGCGACCTGTGCACCGTGCTCGACGAAATGCGTTTGTTCAAGGACGCGCATGAGGTGCCGATTCTGCGCCGCGCCGGGGCCATCAGCGCCCGCGCCCATATCCTGGCGATGCAGCGCTCGGCCCGCATGCTCCGCGCCGGCCAGGATGTGCGCGAGTACCACCTGGATGCGGAACTGCTGCAGGCCTTCCGCGAATACGGCTCGCAGTACCCGGCTTATGGCTCCATCGTCGCCGCTGGCGCCAATGCCTGCGTGCTGCATTACCGCGCCGATGCCGCGCCTATCCGCGATGGTGAGCTGGTGCTGATCGACGCAGGCTGCGAGCTCGATGGCTATGCCAGCGACATCACCCGCACCTTTCCCGCCAACGGCAGATTCAGCGGCCCGCAGCGCGATCTGTACGACCTGGTGCTCGCCAGCCAGGATGCGGCCATTGCGCTGGCCCGGCCCGGCAAGCGCTTCAACGACATGCATGACGCCACCGTCGCCGTGCTGGCGCAGGGCATGCTCGATCTGGGCCTGCTCGACAAGAACAAGGTCGGCAGCGTGCAGGATGTCATCGACAACCGCAGCTACTTCCAGTTCTACATGCACCGCACCGGCCACTGGATGGGCATGGACGTGCATGACTGCGGCAGCTACATCGAGCCCAGCGAGTTGGGCCACACCAGCGAGCGGCGCGATCCGCTCTCGGGCGAGCTGATCCTCAACCGCCCCAGCCGCATCCTGCGCCCCGGCATGCTGACCACCATCGAGCCGGGCATCTATGTGCGCCCGGCCGACGGCGTGCCCGAAGCCTTCCACAACATCGGCATCCGCATTGAAGACGATGCGCTGATCACCGACGGCGGCTGCGAGTTGCTCACGCGTGGCGTGCCGGTGAAGGCCGACGAGATCGAAGCGCTGATGCGCGATGGCGCGCCCCGGCCAGCCGATCTGACCTGATCCGCCTCTGCATCTATCCCACACCTGCCGGGCCAGGGGACTCTCTGCAAAACTCCCTGCCGTGGTCTGAACGCGGGCTCGGGCGATCCGCTGCGTTGTCTTCCTTGTCAATAGCTCACTATTGACTGCGAAAGACGCCTTGCGTCTCATCCCGATCCGCGTCCATCCCGCTTGGCGAGGGTTTTGCAGAGGATCCCTAGCGTCTTGCAGGTGTTTTTTGCGGGCCGCGCCATTGTGCAAACGCACATCGAATGAAACCGCGCTGTAACTCGCAGTGGCTGTTTCTCGTGTCAGAATGGAACTGAATTACATCGGGTCGGTATCTGGTGACAGGGCCGGCCCCACTTTTGAGACAAAGACACAGGGACCTGTCCATGATTTCGCCCAAGATCCGCCGCGCCACCAAGATTGTTGCCACGCTGGGCCCCGCCTCCAGCGAGCCGGCCTTGCTCGAAGAGATGATCCGCGCGGGGGTCAATGTGGTGCGACTGAACTTCAGCCACGGTAAGGCGCAGGACCATGTCGACCGCGCCCGCATGGTGCGCGAGGCCGCACAGCGCGCTGGCCGCGAAGTGGCGATCATGGCCGACCTGCAAGGCCCCAAGATCCGCGTCGGCAAGTTTGCCGAAGGCAAGGTGATGCTGGAGCCGGGTGCCAAGTTTGTGCTCGATGCCTCGCGCAAAGAGCCAGGTGACCTGCTGGGCGTGGGGCTGGACTACAAGGAGCTGCCCCGCGATGTGCGCGCTGGCGATGTGCTGCTGCTCAATGACGGCCTGATCGTGCTGACCGTCGATGGTGTGCTGGGCGACGCGGTGCACACCACCGTCAAGCTCGGTGGCGAGCTGTCCAACAACAAGGGCATCAACAAAAAGGGCGGCGGCCTGACCGCGCCGGCGCTCACCGCCAAGGACATGGAGGACATCAAGACCGCGATGAGCTTCCAGGCCGACTATGTGGCCGTCAGCTTTCCCAAGACCGCCACCGACATGGAAATGGCACGCCAGCTGTGCATGGTGGCGGCTGCCGAGTACCGCCACCGCCCCGGCCTGATTGCCAAGATCGAGCGCGCCGAGGCGATTCCGCATCTGGAAGACATCCTGCGCGTGTCCGACGGCATCATGGTTGCGCGTGGTGACCTGGCCGTGGAAGTGGGCCATGCCGCGGTGCCGGCCCTGCAAAAGAAGATGATCCGCATGGCGCGTGAGATGGACAAGGTCGTCATCACCGCCACGCAGATGATGGAGAGCATGATCACCAACCCCGTGCCCACCCGGGCCGAGGTGAGCGACGTGGCCAATGCCGTGCTGGACGGCACCGACGCGGTGATGCTGAGCGCCGAGACCGCCGCTGGCAAGTTCCCGCTGGAGACCGTGCTGGAGATGGTCGATATCTGCGCCCAGGCCGAGGCCTCGGCCGACGGGGATGTGGACACCGACTTTGTCGGCAAGACCTTCCAGCGCATCGACCAGAGCATTGCGCTGGGCGCCTTGTTTACTGCCACCCACCTGGGCGCCAAGGCCCTGGTCGCCATGACGGACAGCGGCTCGACCGCGCTGTGGATGAGCCGCCACCGCACCCAGATCCCCATCTACGCGCTGACGCCGAAGGTGGCCACCCAGCGCAAGATGGCGCTGTACCGCAACGTGCGCCCCTTGCTGATGGACACCAGCGCCGACCGCGACACTGCGCTGGCCCAGGCCGAAGTGCATCTGAAGGCCCGCGACATCGTGCAAAGCGGCGATATCTATGCGATCACCTGTGGCGAGCCGATGGGCTCGCCCGGCGGCACCAACATGATGAAGATCAGCCGCGTGGTCTAAATCGACGCGTTGTTGACCGGCAAAGGGCGCTTGTAAGCGCCCTTTTTTGCGCCTCTAGATCCGCCCAATTTTGTGCGGATTTGCAACTGCGGCCATACTATGCCGCTCAGCGCGGCCTGCCCGCACGTCCGTGTGGATCAAGGGACTGCGCTGAATCCATTCGAAGCCAGGCTTTCTTGCCCCCGGAGACAGGGGCAAACCGGTGGTTCACCAGGCGGGCCTTCGATCACCTAGCCAAGCTGCTGCGATAAGAATTCACAACACGCACGCACACAGCAGCCCAGCCAAGCCCTTGTTGTTGAGCAGCACAGCGCCGCTGTGCCTGCATGTTTTTTGGAAGAGGGAATCTATGTCGCAACGACTAGTACGCCGTTCGGTGTTGGGGTTGGCCTTGGGCCTGGGTTTGGGCGCAGTGACTGGTGTGGCAACACCGGCATTTGCACAGACGGCGGCCGCCAAGGCCAGCAAGCTGGACGCCCGTGCGGTAGCCGTGGGCTACAGCGAATTGGTCTATGCCAACTACAGCGACAGCCTCGCATCGGCACGCGACATGCAAAAGGCCATTGCCGCCTTGCTCGCTGCCCCCTCCAAAGACACGCTGGCAGCGGCCCGCAAAAGCTGGATCGACGCGCGTGAGTTCTACGGCCAGACGGAAGCCTTCCGTTTCTACGGCGGCCCGATCGATGACGAGAACGGCCCCGAAGGCCAGATCAATGCCTGGCCCATGGACGAGTCCTATGTGGACTATGTCGAGGGCAAGCCCAACGCCGGCTTCATCAACGACCCCAAGTTCAAGATCACCAAGGCCAACCTGGCCAAGCAAAACGAGCGCGGTGGCGAGGAAAACATTGCCACCGGCTGGCATGCGATCGAGTTTCTGCTCTGGGGCCAGGACCTGTCCGAAACCGGCCCGGGCGACCGCTCGTTTGAAGACTATGTCGACGGCAAGCGCCCCCATGCCGACCGCCGCCGCCTCTACCTGAAGGTGGTGACCGAGCTGCTGATCGACGACCTGGCCAGCGTGACCAAGGCCTGGGCGCCAGGCCAGAAGAACTACCGCGCCCAGTTCGACAAGGGTGGTGTGGAATCGGTGCGCAAGATCATCGTCGGCCTGGGCTCGCTCTCGCGCGGCGAACTGGCGGGCGAGCGCATGGAAGTGCCGCTCAACTCGCAGGACCAGGAAGACGAGCATTCCTGCTTCTCCGACAACACCCACCGCGACATGGTCGCCAATGCCACCGGCATCCAGAACGTCTGGCTGGGCCAGTACAAGCGCCGTGATGGCTCGACCCTGAAGGTGGCCTCGCTGGCTGACCTGGTGGCGGCCAAGAATGCCGAGCTGTCGGGCAAGACCAGCGCGCAGATCGACAGCACGGTCAAGGCGACCGAAGGCATCCAGGCACCGTTCGACCGCGAAATCATTGGCGGCGCCGACGCACCCGGCCGCAAGCGCATCCAGGCGGCGGTGGACAGCGCCACCGAGCAGTCCAAGCTGCTGGTGCAGGCGGCCAATGCCATCGGCATCACCAAGCTGACCCTGGTCCAGCCCTGACGAAGGACCGTTGCTGCACTATGTCTGTGAAGATGAATGACAACAAGCCCGGTGGCCGCGCGCAGCGGCTGGCATGGGCAGCAGCGGGTCTGTGCGCGGCCACCGCCCTGGCGGTGGCCCTGCGCCCGGAGGCCAGCGTGGCGCAGACCAGCGCCCCCGCCGAGGCCCCCGCGCAAGACCCCAGCGAGCTGACCGGCGGCGACACCACGGTGTTTGCCACCGGCAAGAACGCGTTCTCGTTTCCTTTTGCCTCTCTGGCCGATGAAGAGCGCACGCGCTTTGTCATCGGCAACTCCTTTTTCAAGCGCAACTGGGTGGAGGCACCGGCCTCGACCCGGGCGCGCGATGGCCTGGGCCCGCATTTCATTGCGCGCAGCTGCGGCGGTTGCCACATCATGGATGGGCGCGGTGAGCCGCCAGAGTTCCACCGCACCTTGGGCCCCGATCCCGACCCCACGGTGGCGCTGCTGATCCGCCTGTCGGTGCCCGGCAAGGCCGACCCGCATGCGGGCGTGGTGCCCGAGCCGACCTATGGCGACCAGTTCAACAATGCGGCGGTGCAGGGCGTCAAGCCCGAGGGCATCGTGCGCATCCATGGCACGCCCATCCAGGGCCGCTTTGCCGATGGCACGGCCTATGAACTCATCCAGCCCCGCTACGAGCTGACCGACCTGGGCTACGGCCCGATGGCCAAGGATGTGATGCTGGGCCCGCGCATTGCGCCCCAAGTGGTGGGCGTGGGCCTGATCGAAGCGATTGCCGAGGCCGACATCCTCGCCAATGTGCAGGAGCAGGCGGCGCTGGCCGGCCCCATCAAGGGCCAGGTCAACCGCGTCTGGGATGCCTATGGCCAGCGTGAGGCGATTGGCCGCTTTGGCTGGAAGGCCAACTCGCCCAGCGTGGCGCACCAGACGGCCAACGCCTTCTCGGGCGACATGGGCATCACCTCGCGCATCTTCCCGAACGAGAACTGCACGCCAGCGCAAAAAGACTGCCTGGCCGCACCGCATGGCGGCGGCTTGGACAAATCCACCGCCGGCCGCACAGCGGCCCAGGCACGTGCCGATGCGCCCGAGATCGATGACAAGACGCTCGACGATGTGATCTTCTACCAGGCCACCTTGGCGCCTGCAGCCCGCCGCAACATCCATGACTCGGCCGTCAAGCTGGGCCAGCGCCTGTTTGCGCAGGCGCAGTGTGCCGTCTGCCACAAGCCCAGCTATGTGACCGGCCCCGGCCCCTTCCCCCGGCTGACGGCCAAGAACATTGCTGGCCAAAAGATCTGGCCCTACACCGATCTGCTGCTGCATGACATGGGCCCGGCGCTGGCCGATGGCCGGCCGGACTTTCTGGCCAACGGCCAGCAGTGGCGCACGCCGCCGCTGTGGGGCATTGGCCTGATCCAGGATGTGAACGGCCACCAGCGCCTGCTGCACGATGGCCGTGCGCGGGGCGTGCTGGAAGCGATTCTCTGGCATGGCGGTGAGGCCGAGCAGGCCAAGCAGCAGGTGCTGAACATGGACGCCTCCGAGCGCGAGGCCTTGGTCAAGTTTGTGGAGTCTCTATGACGCAAGTCGGTACCAAGCCTTGGCCTGCCAAGGCCGCGCAATCGCTGGGCAGGGCCTGCGCCCTGCTGGCCCTGGCCGCCACGGGCGGTCTTGCCCCGTTGGCGCAGGCGGCGGACACCCCCATGCCTTACTACACGGCCGCCCAGACGCTGCAAAGCCTGTATGGCCAGCATCTGCCCGCCCGTGCGGCGGCGTTTAGCCAGGCTGCCAGCGCGCAGGACCAGGCCCTGGCCAGCTTCTGTGCCGGGCCGGCCGCTGCCGCCAAAACCGCAGCGGCAGAGCTGCGCAGCCAGTGGCAGCGCAGCCATACCGCCTGGCTGCAGCTGTCCACGCCCAGCGTGGGGCCCTTGGTGGAACGCCGCTCGCTGCGGCAGATCGATTTCACGCCCATCCGTACAGCGCTGATCACCCGCGCCGTCAAAAAAGGCCCGCAGACCGCTGCCGACATGGAGCTGGTGGGCACGCCCGCCAAGGGCTTTGGCGCGCTGGACTGGTTGCTGAGCCAGGGTCTGCAGCCAGCCAGCCCCGAGTGCGCGTTTGCCGTGCAGGTGGCCAAGGCGATCAGCGCCGAGGCCCAAAGCCTGCAGGCCGCGCTGGAGCCCCTGCGCAGCAAGACCTGGAGTGTCGAAGGCTCGGAGAGCGAGCCCGAGGATGTGGCCAGCCCCGGTGCCAAGGAGACGGGCGCGGCGATCGAGGAATGGATCAACCAGTGGCTGGGCGGGCTGGAGCGGCTGCGCTGGGCGCAGATGGAAAAGCCCGTCAAGGTGGTCGAGGGCAGCAACAAGGCGCCCGCCTTTGCCCGCATCGCGATGGCCGACAACTGGCGCGAGTGGCAGACCCAGTGGCAGGCCCTGCATGCCCAGGCCTTGCTGACCCCGGCGCAGCGCCAGCAGCCGCCCGTGCCCGGCAAGGACCTGATCTCCATCGAGGCACTGCTGCTCAGCAAGGGCCATATCGCGCTGGCCCAGCGCTGGCGCGAGGCCATTGGTGTGGCCGATGCCGCGATGCCGGCCCCCGGCAAAGTGCCTGCCAAGGAGGGCGCGCAGGCCAACAGCGAGATTCTGGCGCTCGCCACCAAGCTCAAGGGCATCACCGCGCTGTACCAGGCCGAGGTGGCGCCGGCGCTCGATATTCCCCTGGGCTTTAGCGACAGCGATGGCGACTGAGGACAAACGGTGACGGTGTTATCCACATCCCTGCCCCGGCGCGCGCTGCTGCGCGGGCTGGGCGCGTCGGCGATGGGCGCGCTGGGCCTGGCCGAGCTGTCCTTTGCCAACGATGCGGGCAGTACGGCGGGTATAAGCCGGCTCGCAGCCGTCTGGCGCGATGGACCCAGTGCGATGGCGCAGGACTGGGCCGGTGTGCTTGAAGTACTGCCCCAGGCCGGCGGCGGCCATGCCTGGCGCATGGCAGCGCGCACCCCGTTGCCCACGCGCGGCCATGGCGTGCAAACCCTGCCGGGCGGCCAACTGGTGTTTGCCGCCCGCCGGCCCGGCGATTGGCTGCTGCGCTGGCAGCCCGAGACGGACGCGCTGCAATGGGCCTGGATGCAGGAGGACCGCTGCTTCAACGGCCATGTGGCGCTGGCGGCGCCCGCCACTGCACGGGCTCAATCTGGCGCAGGCCGCAGCGGCATTCTCTTCACCACCGAAACCGATCTGGAAGACAGCCAGGGCTGCATCGGGCTGCGCGATGCCGCCAGCCTGCAGAAGCTGGCCGAATGGCGCAGCCATGGCATGGATCCGCATGAATTGCTGGTGCTGCCGGCCGCGCTGGGCAGTCTGCCGGCCGGCACCCTGGTCGTCGCCAATGGCGGCATTCCCACCCAAAGCGAGACCGGGCGCAGCAAGAAATGGCTGGACAGCATGGACCCGTCCCTGGTCGCACTGCACCCGGCCGATGGGCGCCTGCTGGGCCAGTGGAAACTGCCCGACCCGCGCCTGTCGATCCGGCACCTGGCCTGGGATGGCGCGCGCCAGCGCCTGGGCATTGCGCTGCAGGCCGAGCATGACGATGCGCGGCGCCACAGCGCGCCCATCTTCGCCGTCTGGGATGGCCAGCGGCTGCTGCTGGCGCAGGACCAGCCACCGCTGGCCGGCTACGGCGGCAGCGTGGAATGCGCGCCGCTGGCCCAAGGCGGTTTTGTGGTCAGTTGCCCCAAGTCCGACTGCATGGCCTGGTTTGACGCCCAGGCGCGCTACCTGGGCAGCAGCCCCCAGGGCGATGTCTGCCCGGTGGCCCTCGATGGCGCGCGGCTATGGGCTGGCGGCGGCCACGGGGTGGCCGAGCGGACCAGCCGCAGCAGCGACCAGGCGGTGCCTGCGCTGGACACCGTGACCGGGCTGATGTTTGACAACCACTGGCGCCTGGTCGTTTAAGCCTTCCGGTTGTTAGAGCCGGTAACACGACCCAGCAAACCGAAGGTTTGCGGTTGAGACTAGGCGCCCCCGACTAGGCGTCAAGCCGCAGGCAGTACAGGCGTACGACAAGGCTTGGCAACGACGTATCAAGGGTCGTGTTAGCGGCTCTTAATCCGCAGCTTGGCTACGGCGGCGTGCCATGCCCATGTCGATGGCCAGGCCAGCCGTCCAGCACAGCCAGGCGGTCCACAAGGTGTGGCTCATGTAGTGGGCGCCGCGCATCTGCTGGCCCAGGCCTAGCAGCAGGCCCACGGCCAAGGCGACCGCCAGCCACCAGCGCGCGGCGCGTGGTGTGTCGCGGGCCAGCGCAAAATAGCCGCCGACAAAGGAAAAGCCCGCCGCCGCATGGCCGGCGGGAAAGCAGTGGCCAGCGCCGCCGTCATGCAGGCCCCAGCGCCAATGCGATACATACTCGGCCACGCCGCCAAAGATTGACAGGTCCCAGGGGCAGCTGGTGGCGCTGCTGCGCTTGAGGATTGCCACCACTGCGAGAGAGGCCAGAATGCTGACCAGCAGCTGCACCCGGCGGGCGGTGGGCAGCTTGCGCAACAGACCAAAGGGCAACCAGACGCCCAGGCTCAGCGCCAGTACCACCACCCAGCCCAGGTTGCGCATGCCCTGGTGCATATAGGCGACCAGAAAATGGTCGTCGCGCAGCGCAAAGCCCTGGGCTGTGCCCCAGAGGTGGGCCAACGCCAGGTCCTGGCCGAAGGCATCCCAGAGCGCGATCAGCAAAAAGCTGAGCACGGTGGCCAGCAGCCAGCGGGGGTTGTACCAAGGGGTGCGTGTATCGGTGAACGAGGCGGGGGGGCAGGAGGGCATCCGGCGATGCTGGGGCTGCCGGCTTAAGGGCTTCTTAATGTCCCAGGTGCAGGGCGCAGGCCATAGGCGCGCAGGCCCAAGTCATGCACAATGCCAGCCATGCGCATACTCATGGTGGAAGACGATGCCGGCATTGCAGAGGGCCTGAAGGCCAATCTGCAGCAGCGCGGCCATGCGGTGGACTGGTGCCCGACACTGGCCGAGGCCTGGCGCGCGCTGACGGCCGAGGGCTTTGACGTGGTGCTGCTGGACCTGGGCCTGCCCGATGGCGACGGCTCGCGCCTCTTGCAGCAGCTGCGCAATGCGCTGCCGCCCACGGGCCTGCGCAAAAGCCTGCCCGATCCGGCGACGCCGGTCATCGTGCTGACGGCCCGCGACGGCGTGCACGACCGCGTTGAAAACCTGGACCTGGGCGCGGACGACTACCTCTCCAAGCCCTTCGATGCCGAAGAGCTGCAGGCCCGGTTGCGCGCGCTGGTGCGCCGCGCGGCGGGCCGCGCCAATCCGCTGATCCACTACCGCGACCTGGTGCTGGACCCGGCCTTGCACCAGGTGCGGCTGCGGGACGAGGGCGTTGAGCTCTCGCCCCGGGCCTACACGATCTTGCTGATCCTGCTGCAGGCCCATGGCAGGGTGCTGTCGCGCCAGCAGCTTGAAGAAAAGCTCTACAGCTTTGATGCCTCGGTCGAGAGCAATGCGGTGGAGGTGCATATCCACCACCTGCGCAAAAAGCTCGGCGCCGACTACATCCTGACGATGCGTGGCGTGGGCTACTTCATGCCCCAGGACCAGGCATCGTGAACCTGGCGGCCAAGCCCCCGCGCCTGCCGCAGCTGCGCACCCGGCTGCTGGTCTGGATTCTGGGGGCGCTGGTGGTTGTCTGGGCCAGCTTTGTCTACTGGGCCTACCAAACCGGTATTGAAGAGGCCGATGAGCTGACCGACGGGCACCTGGCCGGCGTCGCCGCGCTGGTGCTCAACATTCCCTACAGCGCGCAAATCCCGGCGGGCCTGCCGACCGAGCGGGTGCCGCTGCCGGGGCTGCATGCGCATGACTACCAGCAGTCGATGAGCCTGCAGGTCTGGACCGCCGACGGTGACCTGGTACTCAACGTCGGCAGTGCGCCGCGCCTGCATTTTGCCGATGGACGCAGCGGTTTCTTTGATGCGCAGCTGGGCCCCAAGCACGAGGTCTGGCGCACCTTCACCCAGTGGAACACCGAACACACGCGCAAGGTGGCGGTACTGGTCAACCTGCAGGAGCGCGATGACCTGGCCGATGACATTGCCGGGCAGATGATTCTGCCGGGGCTGTGGCTGCTGCCGGTCGTCACCCTGGTGCTGGGGCTGACGATCCGCGCCGGCCTCAAGCCGCTGACCCAGCTCTCTAGCGATGTGGAGCAGCTCGAACCCGAGCAGGGCCAGCGCCTGTCCACCGGCCACAACTGGCAGGAGTTCCGGGCGGTGACCCTGGCCTTCAACAGCTTGCTGGACCGCAATGACGAGGCCATGGAGCGCGAGCGGACCTTGGCCAACCAGGTGGCGCATGAGCTGCGCACACCGCTGGCCTCCATCAGCCTGCATGCGCAGTCTTTGCAAGGCGGGCTGGACCCCGCCCAGCAGGCCCAGGCGGTGCAGCGCCTGCATGCCGATGCGCTGCGTGCCGGCCATGTGCTCAACCAGATTCTGGCCCTGGCCCGCAGCAACCGCGTGGCCTTGACCGAGCAGGCCGCGCCGGTGGACCTGGCGCAGCTGGCCCGCAGTATGGTGGCTGAGTACGCGCAGGCGGCCTGGCGCCGGGGCAGCAGTGTGGCGGTGGAGATGCCCGAGCAACTGTGGGTCAAAGGCCATGCCGTGCTGCTGGAGGTGGCCTTGCGCAACCTGGTCGAGAACGCACTGCGTCATACCCCCGAGGGCACGCAGATCGAGGTGCAGGGCGGTATCGACGGCGGGCAGTGCTGGCTGCAGGTCTGCGACGATGGCGGCCGCCTGAAAGAGAAGGCGGCGCCGGAGCCGGTGGACAGCCTGCAGCTGGGCCACCAGATTGTGCAGCGCATCATGGCCTTGCACGGGGGCGCTTTCGGGCAGCCGGAGGCGCTGGCGCCCTATACCACTTGCTACCGCCTCAGTATGCCTCTCGCCCAGATGGCCTGAGCTTGCTAAAATAGGCAGTTACCAAGCGGTTACCATGCCGCAAATATGAATCCAGGGTGTTGCAGCAACCGCTGCAGCACTCTTTCTTTGCATTAGAACGGACCCGACCACCATGCCTTTGATCTCGATGCGCGAAATGCTCGACCATGCCGCCGAAAATGGCTACGGCATCCCTGCCTTTAACGTCAACAACCTGGAACAAGTCCAGGCGGTGATGGCGGCGGCGGACGAAGTGGGCGCGCCCGTGATCCTGCAGGCCAGCGCTGGTGCCCGCAAGTATGCCGGTGAGCCTTTCATCAAGCACCTGATCCAGGCCGCTGCCGAGATGTACCCCCACATCCCACTGGTGATGCACCAGGACCACGGCACCACCCCCGAGATCTGCCAGGGCGCACTGAACCTGGGCTTTGGCTCGGTGATGATGGACGGCTCGCTGATGAGCGACGGCAAGACCCCTTCGTCCTTCGACTACAACGTCGATGTGACCCAGAAGGTCGTCGCGATGGCCCACCAGATCGGTGCCACCGTCGAAGGCGAGCTGGGCTGCCTGGGCAACCTGGAAACCGGTGAAGCCGGCGAAGAAGACGGCATTGGCGCCGAAGGCAAGCTGGACCACAGCCAGATGCTGACCGACCCCGAAGAAGCAGCCGTGTTCGTCAAGGCGACGCAACTGGACGCGCTGGCCATCGCCATCGGCACCAGCCATGGCGCCTACAAGTTCAGCCGCAAGCCCACGGGCGACATCCTGGCGATCTCGCGCGTCAAGGAAATCCATGCCCGCATCCCCAACACCCATCTGGTGATGCATGGTTCCTCGTCGGTGCCCCAAGAGCTGCTGGCCATCATCAACCAGTACGGCGGCAAGATGAAGGAAACCTACGGCGTGCCCGTCGAAGAGATCCAGGAAGCCATCAAGTACGGCGTGCGCAAGATCAACATCGACACCGACATCCGCCTGGCAATGACCGGCGCGGTGCGCAAGTTCCTGGCCGAGAACCCCGACAAGTTCGACGCCCGCGAATGGCTCAAGCCCGCCCGTGAAGCCGCCAATCAAGTCTGCAAGGCCCGCTACATCGAGTTCGGCTGCGAAGGCCAGGGCGGCAAGATCAAGGGCTACAGCCTGGAACAGATGGCCAAGAAGTACAGCGCTGGCGACCTGGCCCAGTTGGTCAAGTAAATCTGCCTGCCTTGCCAGTGCCTTAGAACCTGTTCAAAGTCTCTACGCAGCCGCGTTGGAGTGCAATCGGGATGAGTTCGAAGGGCTGGTCCGCAGCTTGCACCGGGGTGCAAGCAAGGGCCAGCGCGAAGAAATCGCCCGATTTCACTCCAACCCGTAGGGACAGTGGCTTGGCGGGCGGTCTGCGTCGTTGCAGCGCTTGCCAATAGCTGGCTATTGGCTGCGCACTGCGCCTAGCATCCCATCCCGCAAAGACACTGTCGCGGCGCGAGGAGACTTTGAACAGGTTCTTTGCGCTGGCCTCCAAAGCCTGCAAAGCTTGCGCATTGCAGGCTTTTGCTTTGCGCCTACGCGATGCAGCGATAACCGCACACGCGCACTGCGGCCGGTGTTTTTGCAAAATGCCATGCATCGCAAACAAAGGAGCGCACAGCATGCAGACAAGCCATTCCTGGGACCTGGATCTGGTGGTGATTGGTGGCGGATCGGGAGGCGTGCGGGCCGCACGCATGGCGGCAGCGCGGGGCGCCAAGGTAGCGGTGGTGGAGTCCAAGGCCATGGGCGGTACCTGCGTCAATGTGGGCTGCATCCCCAAAAAGCTCTACAGCTACGCCGCCGGCTATGCCGAGGCCTTTGCAGAGGCGCGCGGCTATGGCTGGCAAATGCCCGAGGCGATTGCGCTGGACTGGCAGGCGCTGAAGGCAGCGCGCGCGCAGGAAATCTCCCGCCTCAACGGCATCTACGAAGGCCTGATGCGCAATGCCAAGGTGGAGCGCATTGCCGGCCATGGCCGTCTGACCGATGCCCACACCGTGGTCGTTTCTGCCGATGGCGCCGATGCGCGCACCCTGACCGCAGCCCATATCCTGATCGCCACCGGCGGCACGCCGGTGCACCCCGATCTGCCGGGCAGCGAACATGTGATCGTCTCCGACGACATGTTTGACCTGGCGCAGCTGCCGCGCCGCCTGGTGGTGGTGGGCGGCGGCTATATCGGCTGCGAGATGGCCAGCATCTTCCACGGCCTGGGCGTGCAGGTGAGCCTGCTGCACCGGGGCGACCAGATTCTGCGTGGCTTTGACGACGAGGTGCGCAGCTTTGTCGCCGAGGAAATCCGCAAGAGCGGCGTGGACCTGCGCCTGAAGACCGAAGTGAAGGCTATCGCCTGCGATGCCGCCAGCGGCGAGCGCACACTGACCCTGGCCGATGGCACGGAGCTGAAGGCCGACCAGGTGCTGTATGCCACCGGCCGCAAGGCCAATGTGGCCGGCCTGGGGCTGGAGGCACTGGGCATTGCGCTGGACAAGAGCGGCGCCATCGTCGTCGATGCGCAGCTGGCCACCGCCCAGCCGAGCGTGCATGCGCTGGGCGATGTGGTGGGGCGCATGGAGCTGACCCCGGTGGCGCTGGCCGAGGCCATGGCCTGGGTGGACCATATTTGGGGGCCCGAGGCGGGCAAGGCCGCGCGGGTGATGGACTACGACAACATCCCGACGGCAGTATTCACCCATCCGCAGATCGGTACCGTGGGCCTGACCGAGGCCCAGGCCCGCGAACGCCATGGGGCGGTGCGCATCTACCGCAGCGATTTCAAGCCCTTGCGCCACACCCTGTCGGGCCGCAGCGAGCGCTGCCTGGTCAAGCTGGTCGTCGACGACGCCAGCGACAAGGTGCTGGGCCTGCATGTGGTGGGCGCCGATGCGGCCGAGATCACCCAGGGCTTTGCGGTGGCCCTCAAGGCCGGCGCCACCAAGGCGCTGTTTGACCAGACGATTGGCATCCATCCGACGATGGCCGAAGAGCTGGTCACCTTGCGCGAAGTAAGCCGCAAGTAAGCTTCAGATCGCGGTAGTTGCTGCTTTGCAACATCTTATAAATTCTCTCTATAAAGGCCGCGTGTCTCGGGCATGATACGCGCTCTTTACAGAGGAGATACATATGAAGGAGTGGGTGTATCCGCGCGAGCGGACGCTGGGCGCCATCACCCTGGTTCTGGGTCTGTTGGCATGGTTGCTGATCTTGTTGCTGTCCCTGGGCACGGTGCTGATCTACCTGCTCATCGGTTTCATTTTTTATCTCTTTGCGCAGTCGGCATTGATTGCCTGGCTGCGTGGCACGGCCGTGCGCCTGTCCGACGAGCAGTTCCCCGAGCTCTATCTGCAGTACCTGCAATGCTGCAAAAAGCTGGAACTGGTCAACCCGCCCGAGGCCTATCTGCTGCAAGGCGATGGGATGATGAATGCCTTTGCCACCCGCTTTCTGGGCCGCAACTTCGTCATCGTGCTGAGCGACACGGTCGACGCGATGCGTGCCATGCCCGACGGCATCAACTTCTACTTCGGCCATGAGCTGGGCCACATCAAGCAAGGCCACTTGACCGGCCACTTCTGGCGCATGCCGGTGCTGTGGCTGCCGCTGATGGGCGCGGCCTACGCCCGGGCCCAGGAATACACCTGCGACCTGCATGGCCGCGCCTGCTGCGAAGGCTCGGAATCGGCCGGCCGCGCGCTGTCGGTGCTGGCTGCGGGCGGGCAGAAGTGGAAGACCATCAACCTGGTGCAGTATGCGCGCCAGACCATGGCCAACCGGGGCTTCTTCCCCGATCTGCATGAGCTGTTGGGCGGCTACCCCTGGCTGACCAAGCGCGTGGCGCGCATGATCAGCCCGGGCATCAAGATGCCGGGCCGCAACCCCTTCTCCTATCTGTTTGCGCTGTTTGTGCCCTATGGCGGCCGGGCCGGTGGTGGCGCGGTGGGCCTGCTGATGGTGATCGCGATCATCGGTATCGCAGCCGCAGTGGCCATCCCGGCGCTCAAGGGCGGAGCCGGTGGCGGCGCCTTCAGCCAGATGCTGATGCAAGGCATGCAGTCGCAAAAGGGCAAGGAGGCCTTCGAGAAGGAATGGACCCAGGCCGAGCCGGTGCGCCAGGCGCTGTCGCGCTACTACCAGACCTATGAGGAAGTGCCTGACTCGCTGGCCGACGCCGGTGTGTCGCCCGAGCAGGAAGGCAGGCTGATGTATGACAGCGACGACATGTCGCTGACTGCGCTCACCATCCATGGCCAGCTGGAGATGCAGCCCATGCAGGGCGAGGGCGGCAAGGTGGTCTGGCATTGCAGCGCTGATGGCGCGGCGCAACAGTATCTGCCAGCCAGCTGCCAGAGCAAGTGAAGCATTTAGATACATTCACTGCCAAAGTCTCCTGATTCAGCCCGGCGGCCTCGGACAGAATCCGCAACGGCCTTGCTATGATGCAGGGCTTGGCGGTGTGGCACAGGCCGCGCTGTCTGTTGGCCGCCGCTACTGTTTTCAGGATCCGCTTATGTCTTTTTCCGCTGCCCGTTCTCTGTCCTGGCTGGGGTGCGCCGCCGCAGCCGTGGTGCTGAGCGCCTGCGCGCCGCTGCCGTCGCATGTGGAGCCGGTAGGCCGCACTTTGGTGTCCATGGACCAGAACAGCGACCTGCGCTGGACCTACTGGGGCACCGACAGCGAGGTGCTGGATGTGCTGCCCGAAGACCTGGCCAAGGACAAGCCGCTGCAGGCCAGGCTCTGGCAGATGCGCACCAAGCTGGGCGAACTGGTCGGCGTGATGTCGCTGCGCTCCAGCGTCGATGACCTGAACAACCGCAACACCGTCTGGACCCAGGACTGCCCCAAGCAAAAGGGCGTGCTGGTCGAGCGCACCCAGGGCCTGAACATTGGCCGCGTGGACTGCCTGCGCATCAAGCGCACCGCCAACAGCAGCGATTGGCTGGCGCAGAACGATGCGGCCATGGCCTCGCGCCTGGAGGCTGCCGGTGTCTACTTTGCGCGTCCGGTGGCTTATGTGTCCTACCAGTTCACCACCAGCAATGGCGGCTATGTCGAAGCGCAGGTGCTGGTGGACCAGCGCCTGGTGCGCCCGCCGATCCGCAGCAGTGTGGACTTTCTGGCCGCCGGCCGCTCGCTGGACCGCTGGGCCCAGGACCTGGCCCGCTCCATGCGTGAGAGCACCGGTTACTTCAACGGCGTGCTGACCGTGCCGCCTTTCCCGTACGAGATCGACCAGCAGCCCTACTACGAGACCAAGCAGGATGACTCCGATGTGCTGTTTGGCAAGGAAAAGCCCAATCCGCAAGCCACTGAGGACAAAGCAGCGTCGGTGGTCGCACCTGCCGGGGCAGCACCAGCAGCGGCCGCAGCCGCTCCTGCCAAGCGCTGATCGCATCCTCTGCCCAGCAGCAGCCATGACCACCGTCATGGCTTTTTTTTAGCTTTTTACGGGTATATCCAGACTTGGAATGGGCCGAGAATTTGCACAATAGTGCGAGATCGAACAACATGGCTCAACAGCAGGCTGTGCGCACAGGGCGCCGGGACTGGCTGTATGACCGACAGGAGACTTGTGCATGACCGAACGCCCATGGCTGGCCGCTTACCCATCAGAGATTCCCGAGGACATTGACCCTGAGCGCATTCCAACCTTGGTGCAGCTGCTCAACCAGGCCTTCATCCAGTACGCCGACCGCACGGCACTGCACTTCATGGGCGCGCGCTTCAGCTACCGCCAGCTCGATGACTACAGCGTGGCGCTGGCCGCCTACCTGCAGACCCTGCCGCTCGCAAAGGGCGACCGCGTGGCACTGATGATGCCCAATGTGCCGCAGTATGCAGTGGCCGTCGCCGCCGTGCTGCGCGCCGGGCTGGTCGTGGTCAATGTGAACCCGCTCTACACCGCCTCGGAGCTGGACCACCAGCTCAAGGACAGCGGCGCCAAGGTGATGATCGTGCTGGAGAACTTTGGCGCCACCGTGCAGAATTGCCCGGCCCACCGCCAGCTCGACCAGATCATCGTCTGCAGCATGGGCGATTGCCTGGGCCTGATCAAGGGCAGCATCGTCAACTATGTGGTGCGCCACAGCAAGAAGCTGGTGGCGCCTTTTACGTTGGAGCGCAGCATCCGCTACCCCGATGCGATCAGCCAGGGAGAGCGCCATACCTTCTCGCCGGTCGATGTGGGCCCCGACGACATGGCGGCGCTGCAGTACACCGGCGGCACCACCGGCGTGGCCAAGGGCGCAGTGCTGCTGCACCGCAACCTGGGCGCCAATGTGCTGCAGGTGCAGGCCTGGTACGGGCCGGCGCTCAAGACCATCCCGCAAGGCGAGCAGCCGCTGTGCGTCTGCGCGCTGCCGCTCTACCACATCTTCGCGTTCACGGTCTGTTTTCTGCTGTCCATGCGCCTGGGCCACCATGTGCTGCTGATCCCCAACCCGCGCGACATGAAGGCGGTGCTGGGCGAGTTGGGCAAGTACGAGTTCCACACCTTGCCAGCGGTCAACACCTTGTTCAACGGCCTGATGAGCCACCCCGATTTCGACAAGGTGAACTGGAAGAACTTGCGCGTGGTGGTGGGCGGTGGCGCGGCGGTGCAATCGTCCGTGGCCGAGCGCTGGCTGCAGCGCGCCGGCCAGCCCATCGTCGAAGGCTATGGCCTCTCGGAAACCAGCCCGGTGGCCAGCTGCAACTTTGTCGGCACCGGCCAGAAGGCCTCGGGCTCCATCGGCTACCCGATGCCGGGCACCGACATGGCCATCCTCGACGATGCCGGCGAGCCGGTGGCGCAGGGCGAGCGTGGCGAGGTCTGCATACGCGGCCCGCAGGTGATGGCCGGCTACTGGCAGCGCCCCGACGAAACCGCCAAGACCATGACCGAGGATGGCTTCTTCCGCTCGGGCGACATCGGCATCATGGAGCCCGATGGCATGTTCCGCATCGTCGACCGCAAGAAGGACATGGTGCTGGTGAGCGGCTTCAACGTCTACCCCAATGAGGTGGAAGACGTGGCCGCCTCCTTCCCCGGCGTGGCCGAATGCGCGGTGGTCGGCGTGCCCGACGAGAAGACCGGCGAGGCCATCAAGCTGGTGGTCGTGCGCAAATCGGCCGATGTGACCGAAGCGCAATTGCGCGCCCATTGCGCCGAGCACCTGACCGGCTACAAACGGCCCAAGTACATCGAGTTCCGCGACAACCTGCCCAAGACCCCGGTCGGCAAGATCCTGCGGCGCGAGCTGCGCGACGAAACCACCAAGGCCTGAGCAGGGCGGCGGCGCTGAGCTATAGCGTCCTCACCGCCAACCCACCCGACAAAGCGGAGATTGCAGCGACAATCTCCGCTTTGCTGTTTTCTGGATGCCGACGTGACCCTTGCCATTCTCAGTGCCCTTCCCGAGGAACAGGCCGGCATTGCCGCGCTGCTGGTGGATGCCCACAGCAGCGACCATGCCGGCCGCCGCTATACCTGCGGCCAGCTGCATGGCCATACGGTGGTGCTGGCGCTGTCGGGCATCGGCAAGGTGGCGGCAGCCAGCACGGCGGCCACGCTGATCGAGCGCTTTGGCGCACGCGGCATCGTGTTTACCGGTGTGGCCGGAGGCCTGGGCGAGGGCGTGCAGGTGGGCGATGTGGTGGTGGCCAGCAGCTATGCGCAGCACGACATGGATGCCTCGCCGATCTTCCCGCGCTACGAGGTGCCGGGCTATGGCCGCGCACGCTTTGACTGCGATGCCGCGCTGAGCGCCCAGCTGTCCGTGGCGGTGCAGCAATGCCTGGCCGGCGGCGCAGCCGCCTGGACGGCCGAGCTGGGCCTGCCCGCGCCGCAGATGCACCGGGGCCTGGTGGTCAGCGGCGACCGTTTTGTCAGCAGTGCCGCCGAAGTGCAGGCCCTGCGCAGCGGCTTGCAGGCGGTGGGTATGGATGCACTGGCCGTCGAGATGGAGGGCGCCGCCGTCGCCCAGGTCTGCGCCGACCATGGCCTGCCGTTTGCAGCCATGCGCAGCATCTCCGACCGTGCCGATGACAGCGCGCACCTGGACTTTCCTCGCTTCATCCATACGATCTCCAGCCGCTATGCGCAGCACATCATCGGCAGCCTGCTGCGGAGCTTGCCGGCCCGCTGAATGGCCCGCCCGGTAGCGCGGGTGACTGTGCAGCGCGGCAAGCCTGGTCACAATGGCGCGCTGCCTTGATCTGACCATGCCCCTTTTTTCCGCTCCATCCTTTGCGCCCGGCCAGGTGCTGACCACCTGCAAGCTCGGCCTGGGGCAGATGCTGTCCTGGGGTTCGGCTTTCTACCTGCCCGCGATCCTGGCCGGTGCGATGGGTGAGAGCCTGGGCATACCGCCATCGCGCATCTTTGCCGCGTTCTCGCTGGCCTTGCTGATGATGGCGCTCACCGGGCCAGTGGCCGGGCGGCTGATTGACCGCTGGGGCGGGCGCCCGCTGCTGATGGCCACCAACCTCTGGTTTGCGCTGGGCCTGGTGCTGCTGTCGCAGGTGCAGAGCCAGGGCCAGCTGTTTGCGGTCTGGCTGCTGCTGGGCCTGGCGATGGGCGCCGGGCTGTACGAGGCGGCCTTTGCGACCTCGGTGCGCCTCTACGGCAAGGCAGCACGGGGCAGCATTGTCGGCATCACCTTGTTTGGCGGCTTTGCCAGCACCCTGAGCTGGCCGCTGACCACCTGGCTGCTGCACAGCTGGGGCTGGCGCGAAGCCTGCCTGGTCTGGGCGGGCGTGCAGTTGCTGGTATTGCTGCCGTTGCATGCGAGCCTGCCCCGCGCGCCCGCGCGTGCCAGCGCCGATGCGGTGGTGCCACCAACGGGCTTGCCGGCGGCACCCGCCGCGCCTGCCGCTGCCTTGCGGGGCCAGTGGCTCAGCCTGGTCTTGCTGGCGCTGACCTTTGCGGCGATCTGGTTCATCGGCACCTCGATGATGTCGCATCTGCCGCGCCTGCTGATGGTCAGCGGTGCCACGGCCACGGCGGCCGTGGCAGCGGCGGCGCTGGTGGGGCCCGCCCAGGTGGCGAGCCGCATTGCCGACTATGCCTTTCTGCGCCGCGCCCATCCGCTGTGGTCGGCGCGCATTGCCGTCATGGCCTATCCGCTGGCGGCCCTGGTGCTGGGGGTGTTCGGGGCCTCGGGCAGCTGGGCTTATGCGCTGGCCTTTGGCCTGGGCAACGGCATCATGACGGTCGTCATCGGCACCTTGCCGCTGGCCATGTTTGGCGCGCAAGGCTATGGCCAGCGCCAGGGGCTGCTGATGGTTCCGGCCCGCATGACCCAGGCCAGCGCCCCTTTTCTGTTTGGCCTGGCACTGGAGCAGTGGCAGCTGGGCGCCCTCTGGGTGCTGATGCTCGCCGCCTCGATGGCCGCAACGGCGCTGTGGTGCCTGCGGCCCAAACAGGTGTAGCGCGCGCGGGGGAGAGTTACTTGAGCCAGCCGCGCTTGCGGAAGTACATCATGGGTATCAACGCGCTGCCCACCATCAATGCAATGCCATAGGCATAGCCATACTGCCAGTCGATTTCTGGCATGTACTTGAAGTTCATGCCGTAGACGCTGGCGATCAAGGTGGGCGGCAGCAGCGCGACGCTGGCCACCGAGAAGATCTTGATGATCTTGTTCTGGTTGATGTTGATGAAACCGACGGTCGCATCCATCAGGAAGTTGATCTTGTCGAACAGGAAGGCCGTGTGGTTGTCCAGCGATTCGATGTCGCGCAGGATCTGACGCGCGTCCTCGAACTGGTCGGAGTTGAGCATCTTGCTGCGCATGACGAAGCTCACGGCGCGGCGGGTGTCCATCACATTGCGGCGAATGCGGCCATTCAAGTCTTCCTGGCGCGCAATGGCCGAGAGCACTTCGCTCGCGTGGGTGTCAGTCACATTGCCGGCCAGCACCTGGGTGCTGACTTTTTCCAGGTCGTCGTAAATGCCTTCCAGGGTATCGGCCGAGTACTCTGCATCGGCATCGAACAGCTTGAGCAGTACATCCTTGCTGTCCTCGATCAGGCCGGGCGCGCGGCGGGCGCGCAGGCGCAGCAGGCGGAACACCGGCACATCTTCATCGTGGATGGAGAACAGCACGCCATAGCTTTTGAGCGCGGCATTGTGCAGGTTCATGATGAAGGCCACGCGCACGCTGCGCGGATCGTCTTCGTCATCGATCAGGAAGTCGCTGCGGATGTGCAGGTCGCCATTGTCTTCTTCGTAGAAACGGGCTGATTCCTCGATGTCCTGGTCCATCGCGTCTTCAGGAATGGACAGGCCGTAGTGCTGCTTGATCCAGCGCTTTTCTTCGAGGGTGGGGGATTCAAGGTCCACCCAGATAGGCTGAAAACGGGCCAGGTCCTGCAGGGATTCGATTTCTTCCTGCACCAGACGGCCATTGGCAAGCGTAAAGATGTTGAGCATAGGCTCACTTCCTTGTTGTTATTGGTCTGCAAAAGGGGGGCGGGGGACGCTTCCGACCCTTGTGCAGCCATGTGCTTGCCAGGGTGGAAGCTACCAACTAGGGTAGGGATCCAAGGAGAGACTCCGGTTTGTGAATGGGCGCCATTATGGCATTCCCGCATCAGCTGCGCATGACGATGCGCTTTGTCCGGGCGCAGCGTTGTCAACACCCCACGCCAGTCGCTGTCAGTGGGTGCCTACATTCGCCAATGGGCGGGTAAATCGCGGCCTATTGACAGCAGATTGGCAGGTTTGTGAAGAAAAATTAACGCCCGGCCTGGGCCAGCGCGAAGCACAGATCGGCCCAGGTCGCTGCCTTGGCCTGGGGGGTGCGCAGCAGGTGGCTGGGGTCGTAGCTGACCACGGCGGGCAGCTGGCTGCCGCCGATCTGGTGCAGCTGCTGGCGCAGGCTGGAAAAGGGCTGGTCGCCCGGCATCAGATGGCGCACCGCCGGCAGGCCCAGCAGCAGGGCCATCGCGGGCTGGCATTCCTGCACCAAGGCTTCGATGCTGTAGCTCGGCAGGCCATCATCGCCTTCCTGGTTGGCGGGGATGCGCGCCAGCGGCACCCAATAAACGGGGGCGTCCGTCAGGCGCATGGCCCGGAGCATCTGCAGCAGCAGCTGGCAGGCTTCACCCTGCTGGGGCGCGCCTTCGGGCAGCTCGGCCACCACCAGCCAGGCGGGCTGGGTGCTGGGCACCGGTGGCTGCTGCTTGCCTTGCAGATCAAGCAGGACCGGCGCACGCAGCGCAAATCGCACACGCGGAAAATCGGCCGGCAGTGCCTGCGGGGAGGTTGGTCGGGCGGCTGCCGTGGGGGCGCGCGCTGGCGCAGCGGTTGGCGTGGGCTCTGCAGCGGCAGCAGGCGCGGCCGCCTCCTGGAGGGCAACTGCCGGCGTCACCGGTGCAACTGGTGCCGTGGGCACAACAGCTGGGGCAGGTACCGCCTCTGCGCGCGATGGTGGTGCAGCCACAGGCGCAGGAGCCGTAGATGTCTCAGGCGCCGCCTGGGCGGCAGGCGCGGGCGATTCGGGCCACCACAGCGGGTGGCCCATCTCTTGCAGCATGGCGCGTTGGCGGGCGTCCAGGTTCAGGCTCATGGGGTGGTAGGCAGCAGATAACGCATGACCATGGCGTCCTCGCGTTCGACATGGGATACCGGATAGTAGCGCTTTCGCAGCCCTACCGATTCAAATCCAAACTGCAGGTAGATCTGCTGGGCGCGCAGATTGCTGATGCGCACCTCCAGCCAGATCGCCTGGGCCCGCACGCTGACGGCCCAGCTGCGCAGCTGCTCCAGCAGCACCTTGGCCCAGCCCTGGCGCTGGTGCTGCGGGTTGACGGTGATGTTGAGCAGATGCAGCTCATCGACGCCCTGCATGGCGACAAAGTAGCCGATCAGCGCCTCGTCGACCCAGAGCAGCTGCATTGCATAGCCCATGGCCATGGAGTCGATGAAGTTGCCGCGCGTCCAGGGGTGGCTGTAGCACTGGTTCTCGACCGCGAGCAGTGCGTCCAGGTCATCGATGCGCAGCGCGGACCAGCGCAGCTGGGGCGTGGCAGACAGGCTCATGGCGCACTGCCTGGGTTGCTGGCGGCCTGGGCTTGTTTTTCTGCCTCGCGTTCGGCCGTGGTCTTGGCCACCTTGTCGCGGATGTAGAGCGGCAGCGCATCCTGCGCCGCCACCGCCTGGCCCTGGGCCAGCAGGTAGGGCGCCAGGCTCAGCAAGGCCTGGGCGGTGGGCATGGCCTGCAGATGGGTGGCATCGGGCGCCAGGCGATCGCCATAGATGGGCTGGGCATTGCCGGCCACCACAAAGCCCTGGGGCACCTGCACATCCTGCGGCGGGCAGACCTGCAGATCGCCCAAGGTCTGCCAGTGGCCATCCACATACTGGTAGACCGCGTTGTAGACCTCGTCCATGCGCGCATCCAGACAGGCCAGCACCTGGGTGCAGCCATGCTGCAGGCGGGCTTCTTCGGCCACAGCCATCAAGGTATCGACCGGCAGCACCGGCACGCCCTGGCCGCCCTTGGCCACAAAGGCCAGACCCTGGGCAATGGCGCAGGCGGTGCGCAGGCCGGTGAACGAGCCCGGGCCCCGGCCAAACACAATCGCATCCAGCGCGTCAAAGCTCAGGCCCGCATCGGCCATCAGGCCACGCACGGCCGGCAGCAACTGGCTGGAGGTGTGCTGGCCGCCGGCACCGCTGTGCAGCCAGCGCTGGTCATCCCGCGCGGTGGCAATAAAGAGGGTGTCGGTACTGGATTCGAGGGCAAGCAGGTTCATGGGGTAGGGCGCGCGCGGGCGCTGTGCCAGCGCCCGGTTTCAGCCCCCGTACAGGGGCGGCAACCTGCCATTATCGGGGCAAAGCCAAGGCTGCATGCCGGGCTTGGGCATAGCCGCTAGACTGCTGCCCATGCAACAGATTTCTTCGATGGCGCCCCTTTCTCCGTCCCTGGCAGGGCTGAACCCAGGCCGGTCCGGCGGCAGCGGCCGCTGGCTGCTCCCGCTCGCGATTGCGCTCAGCCAGGTGGCCTGCGCCCAGACCCCGGCCGCCCCGGCTGCCGACCCGACGCCCAAGCCGATCCGGCTGGCCCAGCCCGTGGCGGTAGCGCCCCAGGCAGCCACGGTACCGGCCAGCGCAGCTATGCAGGCCCCTGCCGCAGCCGCCAGCGCCTGGCCTGCCGACCGCCTCCCGGCCGAGGTCGAAGCCGCCCTGCAGCGCGGCAAGGTGGCACCCGATGCGGTGTCGGTGGTGGTGATGGATGTCAGCGGCGCCCAGCGCCCGCTGCTCGATGTGCACAGCGATGTGGGCCGCAACCCGGCATCGGTGATGAAGCTGGTGACCACCTATGCGGCGCTCGAGATCCTGGGCCCCGCCTACACCTGGGACACCCGCATTGCCACCGACGGCCAGGTCGCCCAGGGCGCCCTCAATGGCAATCTCTATGTCCAGGGCTCGGGCGATCCCAAGCTGGTGATGGAGCGCCTCTGGCTGCTGCAGCGCCGCCTGCTGGGCCAGGGCATCCAGGTCATCGTCGGCGATGTGGTGCTGGACCGCTCGGCCTTCTCGCTGCCGCCCATCGACCCCGCACGCTTTGACAACGAGCCCTACCGGCCCTACAACGCCGTGCCCGATGCACTGCTGCTGAACTACAAGTCGCTGACCATGCGCTTCATCCCCGATGCAGCGGCCGGCGTGGCCCGCATCGCCTACGAGCCGGCCGTTGCCCATCTGCGCCTGCCCAGCACCGTGCCCCTGCTCAAGACCAAGGGCAATGCCTGTGGCGACTGGCGCGGCGCGCTGAAGGCGCAGCTGGCCGATGCCACGCAAATCCAGTTCCTGGGCGGCTACCCGGCCGCCTGTGGCGAAAACAGCTGGGCCGTGGCACCCGCCGCGCCCGACCGCTTTGCGCCCCGCGTGTTTGAAGGCATGTGGCGCGAGCTGGGCGGCAAGGTCACCGGCCAGGTGCGCATGGGCACCACGCCCGACGGCGTGCAGCCGCTGATGAGCTTCAGCTCGCCCACCCTGGGCGAGGTGGTGCGCGACATCAACAAGTACAGCAACAACGTGATGACCCAGCAGGTGTTCCTGACCCTGGGCAAGGAACGCGCCGGCGTCGGCACCTTTGAAGGCGGCCGCCAGGCGGTGGCGCAGTGGTGGAGCGAGCGCGTGCCCGGCATGGTGGCGCCCACCATCGACAACGGGGCAGGCCTCTCGCGCGACGCGCGCATCACCGCCGGCTCGCTGGCCAAGATGCTCTCGGTCGCCTGGAACTCCAACGTCATGCCCGAGCTGATGGCCTCGATGCCCATCGTCGGCGTGGACGGCACGATGAAAAACAGCAAGAGCGCCCACACCGGTGGTGCCCACCTGAAGACCGGCACCCTGCGCGATGCCTCGGCCATTGCCGGCTATGTCAATGGCCGCGACGGGCGCCGCTGGGTGGTCGTGGCGCTGGCCAACAGCGACAATGCCCCACAGGCGCGCCCCGCCTGGGATGCGCTGATCGACTGGGTGGCCGCCCAGTAACGCGGGTGGAGCGGGCAGGTCGGGAAAAACCTGCCCGCCACCAAGGTTGGGTCCCTGCTGTATCGGTGTACATTGCGCGTTGGAGCGTGGTCACCAGCCATAAGGAGCCCTGCATGAGCCTGCCGTCAAAGACCTCACTGTTTGCAGCAGCCAAGAGCTGGGATGCAGGTTTGTTGGCCCAATGGCTGGCGCAAGCGCCCCAGTGGGCCCATGCAGTGGACAGCAAGGGCCGCACCGCCCTGCAGGTGGCCTGTGGCGTATCTCCGCAAAGCTCCCAATCCGCCGATACCAATGGCCTGGAAACCGCAGCCACCTTGCTTGCCGCCGGTGCCGTGCTGGAGGCCGAAGCCCCGATGGGCGAGTGCAATGGCGACTTCCGCGCCACCGCGCTGTGGTTTGCTGTCGCCCGGGGCGAGAACCTGCCACTGGTCGAACTGCTGCTCTCGCACGGTGCCAATGCCAGCTACTCCCTATGGGCCGCCGTGTGGCGCGATGACGAAGCCATGTGCCGCGCGCTGCTGCAAGCCCGGCCCTTGCTCAACCTGCGTGAGCATGGCGAAACCCCCGTCTTCTATGCCGCCCGCCTGGGCCGCCTCAAAACCCTGGAACTGCTGCTCGACGCCGGCGCCGACGTCTCGGTGGCCGACTTCAAGGGCCGCGACGCGGTTGATATCGCCGTGGCGCGGCGCCTGCCGCAGGCGCTGATCTACCGCATGCAGCAGTTGCGGCAACCTCGGCTGGCCTGATTGGCCGCTGCGCAGCGCTTTGCCCTGGTCTCGGCGCTAACCGGGCATTTCATGATGCTGTCTTTGTAGCTATTGGCTGCAAACGCCTTACGACTGCACCTAGATCCGCGTCCACTTCACCATCCACGGCTTCAATTGCCTCAATGGTCAAGTTGTTTGCGGTCTGCAGCAGCGTCTTCTGAGACCGTTGTGTCCGCCTAACTCTCCGTCAGTTTCATGTAAGTGTTGTCTATTCAAATGCGCTACTAAATGCAATAAAACTATCAATAATTAAAAATAAGTAGTTATTGGTTATTTGAATGCATTTAAATGGGCGTGGCATTCAGTTGCGAGTGGGCCCAGCTCCGCCAGATGGGACACTGAGAATGCATAAAAACATGAGGGGCCGCCCGCTGTTTACCAGCTGGGCGACGGTGGTGGGCATCTTTGTTTTGGGGCTGCTGTACTCGATCAGCAGTGCCTTTGCGCAGGCTGCGGATGCCGTGTGTGCAGAAGTCAAAATTGTTATTGAGCAAAAGCTCTCGCTGGAGCGTCAGGCGTTTGATGCCAAGATGGTCATCACCAATGGCCTGGCAGACCAGAAGCTGGAGAACGTCTCCATCGA
>NZ_JAJNCT010000003.1 GCF_021026195.1 Comamonas koreensis | reverse complement strand
TGCGCGCAGAACATGAAGAAGATCGCGCTGCTGCTGGCGCGGCTTTTACGGCTTTTAAAAGCGGCGATGAGAGGCTACGAGCGTCGCGAGCAAGCGCACCACGCAAAGCAAAAGTTTGGCGGCGCGCAGCTGCCTGGGCCTGCGTATCGCTTCGCATAGCGGCAACAAAAAAACCCCCGTTTGAAAAAACGGGGGTTTATCAACAATCTGAGGCCTTGTCGCAAGACAAGGCCTTTTTGCTGGTGACGCCAAAGGTAGCGGTCAAGCCGTCAAACGCGAGCTCTTGGGCACATGGGCCATCAGGAACTCCATCTGGTCCGTCAGGATGCGGCGGTTGCGCAGGATGAAGTCTTCCCAAAGGCTGGGGGTGTAGGGCGCGTAGAGCAGCGGCATATGCGCCTGCTCGGGCGTGCGGCCGGCCTTGTGGTGGTTGCAGGATGCGCAGGCCGTCACCACATTCATCCAGGTATCGGGCCCCTTCTGGGATACCGGAATGATGTGTTCGCGGGTCAGGTGTTCTTCGTCGAAATGCTCGCCGCAGTAGGCGCAGATATGGCGGTCGCGGCCAAACAGCTTGCTGTTGGTGAGCGTCATGCGCATGGCAAAGGGGTCGATGCCGGGCTTGCCACGCGTGCCGATGATGCTGGCCACATCGATGCGCGACTGCAGGCCGGTGATGGCGTTATGGCCGCCACGGAAGCAGGCCACACTTGAGCCCGCCTCCCAGCGCACATCGCCTGCTGCGTAGTGCGTCACCGCCTCCTGCAGACTGATCCAGGATTGCGGAACGCCACTTGCCGATAACTTCAACACCTTCACAATGGGCCTCCTGCGCATTGGGAATTGAACCGAAATACCGTCGACCCGCGCGGCGCCTGGCCACGAAAAATGCCACTGCCCACGCACATGCTGCACGCAGACCCGGGCACCAAGTCATAATGATCAATATACACTTTTATTGTGAAATTGCACACCAGCGCTCGGCTCGAAAGCGCAAGCCGCTACAAAAAACAAAGCAAAGATGAAAATCTTCAGAGGACTTGACCACCCCGAGGTCACCAGGCACTGCGCGCTGACCATCGGCAATTTTGATGGGGTGCACCGGGGCCACCAGGCCATGCTGGCGCTGCTGCGCAGCGAAGCGCAGCGCCGGGGGCTGGCCAGTTGCGCACTTACCTTCGAGCCCCATCCGCGTGACTACTTTGCCCAGATCCTGAACAAGCCCGACCTGGCGCCGGCCCGGATATCCACTCTGCGCGACAAGCTCGACCAGCTCGCCCAATGCGGCATTGACCAGACCATTGTGCTGCCCTTCAATGCGCGCCTGGCCGCGCAAGCCCCGCAGGCCTTTATCGACGATGTGCTGCTCAAAGGCCTGGGCACCGGCTACCTGCTGGTGGGCGATGATTTCCGCTTTGGCCACCAGCGCGCGGGAGATTACGCGATGCTGGTCGAGGCCGGCCGCAAGCAGGGCTTTGATGTGGCGCGCATGAACAGCTACGAATCCGATGGCCTGCGCGTCTCCAGCACGGCGGTGCGCCATGCGCTCAGCCAGGGCGATATGCCGGCAGCGGCCAAGCTGCTGGGCTACCCCTATGCGATATCCGGCCATGTGGTGCATGGCCGCAAGCTGGGCCGCCAGCTGGCCGAAAGCCGCGCGGGCGCAGGCGACGGCTTTCGCACGTTGAACCTGCGTTTTGACCATTGGAAACCGGCGGCCAGCGGCATTTTTGTCGTGCTGGTGCACGGCCTGTCGGCCGAGCCCTTGCCGGGCGTGGCCAACCTGGGCGTGCGCCCCTCGCTGGACCCGAATGACGTCAACGGCGGCCGCGTGCTGCTGGAGACCCATTGCCTGCAATGGCCCGCTGAACTGGGTGGTGACGGGGCATACGGTAAAATCATCCGAGTGGAACTCCTACACAAACTGCACGACGAGCTCAAATACGACAGTCTGGACGCCCTGACCACAGGGATTGCCAAGGACTGCGCGGATGCCCGTGCCTTCTTTCATACGGCCAGCCACGCCGAAACCCGTCGCCAGACCACGCGCGACCGAATTTGACGCTGACCTGACTGCGCCGTGCCGCGCAGAAGTCAGCAGTCGCCTGCACCAAGGTGCACGTCAGACAACGCTTCTGCGCTATACATTTTTCCACTGACCGGCATGATCACCCCGCCCGGATCAGGACCATGTTTTGCTTTGAAGGTATTTATGTCCGACAAATCGTCCCCCGCAGAAAAGGCCTCTGCGTACCGCGCCACCTTGAACATGCCCGACACCCCGTTTCCGATGCGCGGCGATCTGCCCAAGCGCGAGCCGGGCTGGGTCAAGGAGTGGGAGGACCAGGGCATCTACAAGCGCCTGCGGGATGCCCGCAGCGGCGCGCCCAAGTTCATCCTGCACGACGGCCCGCCCTACGCCAACGGCAAGATCCACATCGGCCACGCCGTCAACAAGATCCTCAAAGACATGATCGTCAAGAGCCGCCAACTGGAAGGCTATGACGCGCTGTACGCGCCGGGCTGGGACTGCCACGGCCTGCCGATCGAGAACGCGATCGAAAAGCTCCATGGCCGCAACCTGCCCCGCGATGAGATGCAGGCCAAGAGCCGCGCCTTCGCCACCGAGCAGATCGGCCAGCAGATGGCGGATTTCAAGCGCCTGGGCGTGCTGGGCGACTGGGACCACCCCTACAAGACCATGAACTATGCCAATGAGGCGGGCGAGCTGCGCGCCCTCAAGAAGGTCATGGAGCGTGGCTTTGTCTACCGGGGCCTCAAGCCCGTCTACTGGTGCTTTGACTGCGCTTCGTCGCTGGCCGAGTTCGAGATCGAATACGCCGACAAGCAAAGCCAGACCCTCGATGTAATGTTCCCGGCGGCCGATCCGGCCAAGCTGGCAGCCGCCTTCGGCCTGGCCAAGCTGGACAAGGAAGCCTTCATCGTCATCTGGACGACCACCGCCTGGACCATCCCGGCCAACCAGGCCTTGAACGTCAACCCCGACCTCGAATACAGCCTGGTCGACACCGAGCGCGGCCTGCTGGTGCTGGCCAGCGCGCTGGTGGACAAGTGCATGGAGCGCTGGGGCATCGAAGGCAAGGTGATCGCATCGGCCCCCGGCAAGGTGCTGGACCACATGCCCTTCAAGCACCCGCTGGCCCATGTGGACAAGGGCTATGACCGCATCTCGCCCGTCTACCTGGCCGACTATGCCACCGCCGACGACGGTACCGGTATCGTGCACTCGGCGCCTGCCTACGGTCTGGATGACTTCAACTCCTGCGTCAGCAATGGTATGGACTACAAGGACATCCTCAACCCGGTGCAGGGCAATGGTGTCTATGCGCCCGAGCTGCCGCTGTTCGGTGGCCAGCACATCTGGAAGGCTGTGCCGGTCATCCTGGACGCGCTCAAGGTCGCCGGCCGTCTGATGGACACCAAGACCATCACCCACAGCTACCCGCATTGCTGGCGCCACAAGACGCCAGTGATCTACCGCGCCGCCGCCCAGTGGTTCATCCGCATGGACGAAGGCGAAGGCGTGTTCACCGACCCGGCCCAAAAGCCGGCACAGACCCTGCGCCAGATCGCGCTGGACGCCATCGAGCACACCAGCTTCTACCCGGAAAACGGCCAGGAGCGCCTGCGCGCGATGATCGCCGGCCGTCCGGACTGGTGCATCTCGCGCCAGCGCAGCTGGGGTGTGCCCATCCCCTTCTTCCTGCATGTGGATACGGGTGCGCTGCACCCGCGCACAATGGAGATCCTCGACCAGGCGGTCGAGATCGTCGAAAAGGGCGGCATCGAAGCCTGGAGCCGCGTGACCAGCGAAGAGATCCTGGGCGCCGAAGAAGCCAAGCTCTACACGAAGAGCACCGACATCCTGGAAGTCTGGTTCGATTCGGGCTCGACCTTCTGGCATGTGCTGCGTGGCACCCATCCCGACCACCACCACGACAGCGGCCCCGAGGCTGACCTGTACCTCGAAGGCCATGACCAGCACCGTGGCTGGTTCCACAGCTCCTTGCTGCTGGCCTCGGCCATCTTTGGCCGCGCGCCCTACAAGGGCCTGCTGACCCACGGCTTTACCGTGGACGGCCAAGGCAAAAAGATGTCCAAGTCGGTCGGCAACACCGTCGCGCCGCAGGATGTGAGCAACAAGATGGGCGCCGAGATCATCCGCCTGTGGGTGGCCTCGACCGACTACTCGGGCGACCTGGGCATCGACGACAAGATCCTCGCCCGCGTGGTGGATGCCTACCGCCGCATCCGCAACACCCTGCGCTTCCTGATGGCCAACATCAGCGACTTCGATGTCGCCAAGGATGCGGTCGCCTACGAAGACATGCTGGAGATCGACCGCTGGGCGCTGGCCCGCTCGGCGCAGTTCCAGGCCGAGCTGCTGGCGCACTACAAGGTCTATGAGTTCCACCCCGTGGTGGCCAAGCTCCAGCTGTTCTGCTCCGAGGACCTGGGCGGCTTCTACCTGGACGTCCTCAAGGACCGCCTCTACACCAGCGCCGAAGGCAGCCTGGCACGCCGCTCGGCCCAGACCGCGCTGCACCAGATCACCCAGGCCATGCTGCGCTGGATGGCGCCTTTCCTGTCCTTCACCGCCGAAGAGGCCTGGAAGATCGTTGGCAGCAGCGAGACCATCTTCCTGGAGAAATTCTGCGACCTGCCCGCTGGCGACGAGGCCCTGCTGGCCAAGTGGGCGCGCATCCGCGAGATCCGCGATGTGGTCAACAAGGACATCGAAACCCTGCGTGCCGATGGCAAGGTGGGTGCATCGCTGCAGGCCGAAGTGGCCATCAGCGCCCAGCCGGAAGACCTGGCGCTGCTGCAGACCCTGGCGGACGACCTCAAGTTTGTGCTGATCACCTCGGCCGCCACGGTGGCCGCCGGTGATGCGCTGAGCGTGGCCGTCAACCCATCGGACAAGGCCAAGTGCGAGCGCTGCTGGCACTACCGCGACGATGTGGGCCAGAACCCCGCCCACCCCACCTTGTGCGGCCGCTGCGACAGCAATCTTTATGGCGCGGGTGAAACCCGTCTGATGGCCTGATGAACGCCGCCGCCACCCCTGCCCTGGGCAGCGCCGGCAAAGGCCGGTTTGTGCTGTGGCTGGTGATTGCTGCGGTGATTTTCTGGCTGGACCAGTGGAGCAAGGAATGGATCCTGGCCCACTACCAGCTGGGTGAGTACACCACCATCACCGGCTTTTTCAACATCGTCCGGGCGCACAACCCCGGCGCGGCCTTCTCCTTCCTGGCCAGCGCCGGCGGCTGGCAGCGCTGGCTGTTCACCGGCATTGGCGTGGTGGTCACCGCCGTCATCGTCTGGCAGCTCTACCGCCACAGCCACAAAGCCCTGTTCTGCCTGGCGCTCACCTGCATCATGGGCGGCGCCATCGGCAATGTGGTGGACCGCATGCGCCACGGCTATGTGGTCGACATGCTCGACTTCCACTGGATGGGCAGCCATTTCCCCGCTTTCAACCTGGCCGACTCGGCCATTTGCCTGGGTGCGTTCCTGCTGATCCTGGACGAGCTGCTGCGCATGCGCCGGGGCGAGAAAGGCTGATCAGGCTGTTCAGTGCCTTTATAGGCAACCCTAAGACACCGCCCTCGCCCCTGCGACGGCGGTGTTTTTTATCGATGGTTCACATTGCTCCATAACCCGCGCTGCCAGGCCCAAACCACCACTTGGCCTGCATAAAAAGAGACACAATGGCATTCGCCCTACAGCGCGGCGCGCGTATCAGGGGTATAGTGTCCGGTTCGCCTTATGAAACACTTGCTCAATCTTCTTGCCGCCATTGCGCTGCTGGTTTGGGGCTCTCATATGGTGCGCACAGGGGTGCTGCGCGTCTTTGGCGCCAACCTTCGCAACCTGCTGGCGCGCAGTATGAGCAACCGTTTTACCGCGATGCTCTCGGGCATCGGGGTGACGGCCCTCGTCCAGTCCAGCAGTGCCACCTCCCTGATGACCGCGTCCTTCGTCGGCCAGGGCCTGATACCGCTCACGGCCGCCTTATCGGTCATGCGCGGTGCCGACGTGGGCACCGCCTTGATGGCGGTGCTGTTCTCGACCGACCTCTCCTGGCTCTCGCCGCTGCTGATCTTCTCGGGTGTCGTGCTGTTCATTTCCAAGCAGGATTCAACACCCGGCCGCGTGGGCCGTGTCTTCATCGGCCTGGGCCTGATGCTGCTGGCGCTGCGCCTGATCGTCGAGGCCACCGAGCCGCTGCTCGCTTCCGAAGCTGTACGCACCCTGCTGGTCAGCGTCAAGAGCGACTTCTTCATGGAACTGCTGCTAGGCGCCATCCTGGCTGTCATCGCCTATTCCAGCCTGGCCATCGTGCTGCTGATCGCGGCCATGGCTGCATCGGGCGCCATTACCGGCGACATGGCCCTGGGCCTGGTGCTGGGCGCCAACCTGGGCAGCGGTGTGCTGGCCGTGCTGCAAACGGCCAAATCCAGCATCGAAGTGCGCCAGGTCACCATCGGAAACCTGGTCTTCAAGATCATGGGCGTCGCCATCGTCGCGCCCTTCGTCGGTCTGTGGTCCACCTATGCGATGCCCTACATCAACGATGCGGGCCGCTCGGCGGTGCTGTTCCACTTGGCCTTCAACATCCTCAACACCTTGGGCTTCATCTGGTTCACCGGCGTGATCGGCGACTGGATGCGCAAGCTCTTGCCCAAGGAAGAAGCGAACAAGGGCCCCCAGCGCCCGCGCCACCTCGATGCCTCGGCCTTGTCCACCCCGTCGCTGGCCATCTCCTGCGCCGCACGTGAAGCGTTGCACCAGGCCGATGTGGTCGAATCCATGCTGATCGGCCTGCACAACGTGGTGCAAACCGACAATCTGCAACTGTCGCAGGACCTGCGCAAGCTCGATGACACGGTCGATGAGCTGTACTCGGCCATCAAGTACTACATGACCAAGATCTCGCGCGCCGAACTGGACGAGCGCGAGAGCCAGCGCTGGACTGAAGTGATCAACTTCACCATCAACATGGAGCAGATCGGCGACATCATCGAGCGCGTGCTCACCGACGTCGAAAACAAGAAAATCAAGAAGCGCCGCCAGTTCAGCAAGCAGGGCATGGAAGAGATCAACGAGCTGCATTCGCACCTGCTGGACAACCTGCGGCTGGCGATGAGCGTGTTCCTCTCGGGCAACGTGCGCGATGCGCAAAAGCTGCTGGAAGAAAAGGCGCGCTTCCGCGACCTGGAGCTGGCCTATTCCGCCTCGCACCTGGAGCGCCTGTCGCACAACACCGTCCCCAGTATCGAGACCAGCTCGCTGCACATCGACCTGATCAGCGACCTCAAGCGCATCAACTCGCTGCTGTGCTCGGTCGCCTACCCGATTCTGGAAGCAGCCGGCGCGCTCGCCCACAGCCGCCTCAAGGACGATCCCGAACCCGCCCGCCACTGAGGCGGCGGGCAGCAGAGCCAGCTCAAAGCAGTTCGGAATTCGCATACAATCCCACACTGCTGCTTGGCGCCCACTCCGCCACATTGCAGTGAAGGAAGCGTGGCAGAGTGGTTGAATGCACCGGTCTTGAAAGCCGTTGCAACGCTTCAAGAGTGTTTGATAAATAAGCATTTTTATAGATCACTTCCGCAACTCATGGAAATCATTTCCGCATGTTGAGGCAGTGACTAGGTGGGTTGGCAGAGCGGTTGAATGCACTAGTCTTGAAAACTAGCAAGGATTTACGTCCTTCCAGGGTTCGAATCCCTGACCCACCGCCAGTTTTACATACACCGTGGCTATTGAGGGATGGTTGTGGGAGTCTTTGAACTGTTTTCCAAACGTCAGAAACGCGCCCGCGGCGAAATGCCTGATGTGTATGTGTATGACGAACTTCCCCAAACGCTGCGTGTGCAGATTGTTCACATCATCACTGACGCCTTCGGTGAAGACATCGGTTACGGGGGGAATGGCTCGGCCGCAAGTGCATATGAATTTGTGGATCAGACGCTCTGCAGAGAGTTTGGTGTTTTTGAGTTGATTAAACACTCCAGATCAAAACAAGACTCGGTATTTAATTTTTTTCTGCAGCAAGAATCCACCGAAAGTGCACTGGATGTCGTAGAGCTTTGCTTCAGGGTCATTCAAAACGTCATCGCTCGAAATACGACATATCGGCACAATACGACTCGAAAAATGGAGTCCGAAGAGGCCATTGATGAACTTAACGAGCGCTTCAAAGAACATGGCGTCGGATACCAATTTGAATCTGGAGAGATCATTCGGCTCGACTCCCAGTTCTTGCATGCGGAGGCTGTGAAGCCAGCGCTAGCCGTATTACGAAACGACACCTTCAAAGGAGCAAACGAAGAATTTTTGAAGGCACATGAGCATTACAGACATAGCCGGTACAAAGAAACGTTGGTTGATGCCCTCAAAGCGTTTGAAAGTACGATGATGACTATCTGTAAGCTTCGTGGCTGGACTACGCAGCCTACGGATACAGCGAAGACGCTCATTAATGTTTGCATGACAAATGGCTTGTTCCCAACATACTTCGACAACCAATTTACGTCGATTCGAACATTGTTAGAAAGCGGCTTACCCACAGTACGCAACAAACTTGGTGGCCACGGACAGGGCGCTGAGCCGGTTGCAGTACCTGAATATTTGGCGCGATACGCACTGAACCTCACGGCAACAACCATCCTCCTTATGGTTGAAGCCCATCAGGCAACAAAATAGGCTCAGCAAGTTTACCTAGTGGGATTCACCGTCTCTCCCACCCGCCGATACACCTTTTGTGTGATGTCCTGTTTGGTGTGACCAAGCAACTTGCTCGCGTGATCAAGGTCAGTTTCCGATGCGGCCTTGGGGCGAATGTCGCGAAATTGAAATTCACGGATCCGTGCGGCCAGTTGCTCGCTACCTGCTTCACTGGCATGCTTGGCGGCCACAGCCCGCGCTTCATCAAACCGCGTCCGCAAAGTCCAGCGATTTAACGCAGTGCCGGCTGGGGTAGCCATCAATGCCAGGCTGGCCACCTTGCGCGGGCGTGCTCTGATGCGCTCGATCACTTTGCCCAGCTCGGTCGGCAGGCCGCCAACCATCAGCAAAATCCGCAACTTCTTTTTGGTCTTGCCCTGCTGCACTTCCAGCGCTCCGTCGCGGATATCCGACAGGCGCATTTTCAGAACATCTGCGGGCCGCTGGCCGGTTAGGTAGTTCAGGTCCATGGCGTCGCGCAGCTCATCGCAAGCCACCGCGTATACCGCGCCCCATACGTCGGCGGCCGCGTAATAGTCCCGTGGTGTTTCCTTGTTTTTGCGAATGCCCTTCGCTGGATTTTCTTGGGCGGTAAAGCCCCATTCGCGTGCCATGTTCCACACGTTAGAAAACACCGATATATCGCGGTTGGCACGCACCGGCGCCTTGGCCCCACGCTTGTCACGGTACAAGGCAATGTGCTGCGGGGTGATCACGCTAATCGGCACCGCATCAAACACTTTGCGCAGCATCATCAGGCTAGCCAAGTAATCTTTCTGGGTGCGGGGAGCCTTGGTCGGGATGGCTTCGCGCTCGTACCGGTCAAACACAAAGCGCATTAGGCCCGTTTCCTCGGCGGGTTCCCGGCACTCCAGCTCGGCCCATTTGCGCTTGGCCTCGTTCAGATCGGGGCCGAGCGGTATTTCCACCCGGCGCCCAGCCCCATCTCGCCCGTTGTAATAAAACGATTCCCACACTTTTCCGCTTTTCAGCGTGCGGGTGCGGCGCAGCATACGTGGCGGTAAATCTCGGTTTGTGGACTTGGGACGCATAGCAGCCCCTTAGCCCAATGCCGCAAAATTGGGCTTACCCGATTGTTGCAGTCCATGCGCCGTAGGCTGCACACCAGCTAGGCGCAAGCGTGCAAACCAGCGCCCCACCACAGGCCGTCCGGCGCCATTCACGGCGTACTGCCAGCCGTTGCGGTTCAACCAATCGCGCTGCATGCTGGCAGTCTTGTAGCCGGTCACTTCCAGCAGTTCTTCTGCATTCAAAAATTCAGTCTCAGACACGCCCCACCTCCTCGTCTTCGGTTTCTTCTTCGTCCCAGTCGCTCACAACGTAGGCGCGCATGCGCTCCCGTTCGGTGGCGCAGTCTTCTGCGTAGTTCTCCCAGCCGTCCGCAAAAATCTGCGATTTCAGCGCTCGCGTGTGTTCGGCGATGGCGTTTTGTCGTTCGGCTTCAAATTCCGCGGCGCACTTTTCGGCATAGCTGGGGCTTTGGAGATAACTCCAGGCCCTCCCGTCGTGGCAGCCATCGCCAAAAACAGAGCGCCGCAGGTTGTTGGTGAGGCGCCCCGTACAGTTAATAAAACCAGTCCAAGCAGCGGGCAAAGCCCGCTGTTCCTCAATGGTGCGCCAGGGCTTAGCCCCATTCAGGCTAGGTGCAGCATTAGTGCTGTCAGGAGCAGCAGCATGCACCACAATGGAAGCATCGCCACTGGCCAGTGGCTGCCAAAACATGCGGCGGCTTACCAGCACGCGGCCGCACATGCGCCCGTGCTGCGGCTCCAGGCCCATGATGCGGCCAACCTTCAACGGCTCGCCATAGCTGTTGGTCTGCCCGTCCATTGGCACGCTGCGCGCCACACGCAAATACCACTGGCCGCGCTTCAAGCAATGGCCGCCCATCTTCTTCATGAACACACACCAATCGGCACGCAGGTTATGGCGCCGGTGGCAGTGGTAGTGAATCGTCCAGGTGGCCCAATCGCCTTGCGCCTGAAACGCCTGCACCTGGTCTTCCGTCACCCGGCGCATCTCGCGCCACACTGTCACGCTCGGCAGACCAAAGGCCTGAAACTGCCGCACACCCCAGTGGGAAGCCCAGGCATCCACGCGCTTGTAACCCGCGTAATCGCTGCTGGTAGTGTCCTTGGCGGGCAACTGGTCGCCCTGGCCATCGCCCTGCATGCGCATAGTGGCCTCTTGCCCGTTCACCACGTCCAGATGGTCGCTCAGCGCATGGTTACCTACATTTTTGGCAATGTACTTAGCCACATAGCCCGCAGCGCCACCGCCCTCGATCCGCTTAAGACGAACGCGGTGCTCCTGCGCGCCACGCTCCTTGCCGTCCTCGCTCAGCCAATATTTGCGAATGATGCCCTCCATCGCTCTGGCGTCGGCCTCGCTATCCACCCAGGCCAGCATGTGCCAGTGGGGTGTGCCGTCGTGGTGGGGCTCGGCTACCCGCAGGCCGTAAAAACGGATGCCGGCCCGCGTCAGCGCAGCGCGCGCCTTGCTCCACTGCTTACACAGCCAGGCCTGCCCCTCGCGCGGGCCGGCGCCGTTCCACTTGTCGTTGGGTATGGCCTTTTTGCTGCCGCCCACTAGCGTCATGCGGTGAAAGCGGCTGGGCAGCGTCATGGTAAAGAACAGGCCCACATGCGCTTTCTCGTCGGCGTACTCTTCCGTGCCACGTATGCGTGTCATCAGCTCACCGCCCCGTATCGCCGGGTTGGCAGTGCTCAGCGCGGCCAGGGTCGAGAGCTTGAACACCTGGCCCGCCTCATTGCGCAACCCAATCTGCTCCAGGATGTCTGCGTTGCGTGCGTTCTGGTGCTTGCGTCGCATCAGCGCGCTGTGGCTCACATAGCCGCCGCTGTTCAAATGCACCTGGCCGTGGGCGATATAGCCACCCTCCACCACACGGGCTACCAGCCTGCGCAGTTTACGGCGCCACCACTTGGGGCACTTGGCGCGGTTAATGGCGCCCATGCCCTGTATCGGCTTGTCCTCTCGTATGCCCGTCAGCCGTGCGATCTTGCGTACCAAGTCCACACGCTGCGCCTCGTCGGCACCGGCGTGGCACAGCATCGCATCCAGCTCGCCCACATCGGCAACCATCTTGTCTGCCCATGCGCAAATCTCACGGTCGCCCATGTTCAGCCGCACCGCCTGGCCGTATTCGTCTTGCCAGGTGGCCAGGCCCTGCAGCCGATCCCAGGCCGCATAGCCCTCGGGCAGCTGCTGCAGCTCCCAGCGCGCCAGGGCATCGCTGCCCAACACCAGGCCTGCCGGCGGCACCATGCGCCCAAAACGGGCGCGAATGCTTGCACGCCATGCCGCCGGGGCGGCCTTCACGATGCGCTCCAAATGCACATCGGCCTGGTAGTGTGTGGGCCGCTTGTTCAGCCAGTCATGTGCCCCATTCCAAGGGGCTTCAACACGCTCAATCGGACTGCGGCGCTCCAGCGCGCTACGGATGCTTTCGATAGAAGCCATAGTGCACCCCCGCCTTACCACGCACAGCCGCTGCTGCGCTGCGCCAATGCAGTGCAGCGCTGCATATGCGCCTTGATGGTTCGTACCGCGTAGCTGATAGCCGCCTGGTCGGGCGGCGCAAAGCCGCGCCAATCGCTGGCGGCCAAGTCTGCCCGAGTTGTCTCGGAGCCCAGGCCCGCAGTGGCCAGCACCGTTTCGCGCATGGCCAGCGGCAGTGCAAACCATTCAGCCTGCGGCGCGCTCGTGTAGCGCTGCTGGCTGGCTGCAGCGGCAAAGCTGTCGCGCAGCTGCTGCATGCGCTCGCGCAGCTCGACTGGCATAGGCTTGGGCTCGGGTGCCGAGGCTGGCGTGGTGGGCTGCCTGGGCTGGTGCAGTTGTGGCCATACCAGGTGCAAGGGCAACCAGGCCGGTGACGCCAGGGTGTGTGATGGGGCCATCGCAGGGGCTATGGCGAGGGCAAAGGCAGGCTGCGCCACGCCACAGCCGACCACCAGGCGCAGGGTGGTGCTTTCGACGTTCAAGGCGGTCATACGGCACCGCCTTTCTGCGATCGCTGCTGAGACTGCAGCCAGGCCCGCACATCGGCCGCGTGCCAGTAGCGCAGCCGGCGGCTTAGCTGCACCGCCGGTGCTGGGAAGCGCGCGTGCCTGGCCAGCCGCTTGCCCATCTGCTCGCAGGTGCAGTCCAGCAGCTGCGCAACATCAGCAGTGCTCAGCAGCTCAGCCGCATGGGCGCCGCTGCGGACATTGCTGCCGCTTTGCGTCAGCCACTGCAGCACATCGCGGTACAGCCAAAAGCGCATGCGCCGACTCACGTTGATGCATGGGGGCGGAAAATCCGCCCGCGTGGCAATGTGGTCTGCTGCGTGCTGGCGGGTGCAGCCCAGCAAATCGGCCAGGCCCGCCGCATCCAGCCGTGGGGCGGCTAAATCGGCCAAACCCATGGCCCGCGTGGTGCCGGGCTGGTACAGCCAGCGCAGCACATCTACCGCGCGCCAGTAGCGCACACGGCAGCTCACATCAATTAGTGGGCGCGGAAAATCCAGCCGCTTGGCCAACTGGTGCTGCACATGGTGCGGCGCGCAGCCCAGCAAGGCCGCCAGGCTGGCCGCGTCTAGGCAGGGCTCGCCATTCATTACCGCCGTGGCCACGCACAGGGCGGGCGCTGCGGCCGGGTTGTGCCATGCATTCATGCTGCACCCCCTTCTTGCGCGTGGGCTTGGGGCTGGCCTGCAGCGCGCAGGGCTTGCGCATAGCGGTCAACCAAGCCCATGGCGTATAGCAAGGCGGCACAGTCGCCGGCCTGGGGCGCCTCGCCAGCGCTTGCGCGGTCAAGGGCCCAATAGGCGCGGTCTGCCTTGGCGGCTTCGCTCAGGTCGTAAAAATCGGATACGGCGGCCAGTGTGTGGTGGGCGGTATTTCCCATGATCAAGCCCTCCACAATGCCGGTTGCGAAGTGCTCAACACCTGCTGGAGCTCTGACAATTCCGCCTCTAGCTTGTCCAGGCGGATATTGATGCATTCATTGATCGAGCGGAGTATGGAACCCAACTGCTCGGGCTGCGCCATCGCACTCTCTGCAGCGCAAGACACCATGTATTCCAGCCCATCGTAAGCCTCCATGGTTCGGCGCAAGTGGTCAGCCGTGTCCTTCGCTTGATAAACCAACTTGCTCGCATCTGCGCTGCGCATGATGACGGCCTGCAGTTGACGCTCGCTCCCGTTCTGCGCATCGGCCTCAGCCAGCCAGGCACTCCAGGCCCTGGCCTCTTCGTGGTTCAGCGCGGCTTCCCACTGCTCACGCGGAATGCCGGCGGCTATGCAATTGAACACATCGCGGGGCTGGCCGGCAAGGGCCGTGGCTGGTGTATCAGTTTTGATAGCTTGTGCCGCATGTTGCAGCACGTTTTCAGTCGATTTATTGCTTGAATTGCTTGCAGCACACGAGCTAAAAACTCCTTTTTTTGATAAGGATTGCACAGCACCAGGCAATGCAGCAGCTTCCACTGCCACGCGGGCAGCGTTTGTGGTGGCGTTCATGGTTTAGGCCTCGGTTTGCAGTTGGTTTAAGGCTTGCAAGGCAAGCATCAATTTGCGGCGGGCGGCGGCAAAGTTACCGCGCTCAATGTATCCACTGGCCAGGTTGGTGGCGTTAAAGGCTCCCAGCAATGCTTCTTGCGGGCTCAAGCTACAAGCCGTTGCACGCTGCTGCGTGTTGGCGACTGCAGCGTGTGCTGCGGAGGGGGTCAGTGTTGAACCATGCATGGCACACCCTCCAGGGTGTACAGCGCCACGCCTTTGCGTAAAAAGCCATCACGATCCACGATTGCAACAAGCACCGTACTGACCGCATAGCCTGCTTTGCGTAGCTGTGCAATACGTGAGCGCGGTTCGTAGATACCTATGGCGTGAAGCTCATCACTGGTGTGAGGGCGTTGCAGCAGCGCTCCAAGCGTTAGCTCGCACTGCGTAGGGACTCTTGCCGGGCTGCCCGAAGTAGCCTGCAAGCGATGGGCCGTAGTCTTGGTCGGCGGCGCGATCATGATTACCTGGTATCCAGCGCTTGCGGCTGGAGTGTTTTTTGCGGTAGCATTCATACCGATTCCTTCTCTGCACGAGTGGGTTGATCTTGAGAGCCTTACCAGGTCGAAGCGGTAAGGCTCTCGTCTTTTGAGCTAGGCTGCAGCACTCTTTTTCTGTTCCTCAGCCTGTCCGCGTTTGATCAAGTAGATCAATTCAGCATTCATACTGCGCTCGTTCATGGCGGCACGCGCCTTGATTTCTTTCCTCATGTTCGACTCTGGGAAACGCAGTACAAACTGATCCTTGCGCTCCAAGCCTACGGCAGTGTTTGGCTGTTGCATGTACATCCCCTGTAAACTAGCGACTTGCTATTAGTCGCAAATATATCGAGTCGCTATCTTTTGCGCAAGAGGTTTGATAGCGACTCGATATATTTATTTCTTATTGTTGCGGCAGGAGTCATAACCAAATGGAAGATAAGCAAGGTTACCCTTCCGACTTAGCGGATAAGGTTCTTGTACGCATGCCCGAAGGAATGCGAGACAAGCTCAAGGCCGCGGCCAAAGACAACAGTCGCACAATGAATGCAGAAATTGTCGATCGCCTTGAGCGCTCTCTAGAACGAGACAGATATGCATCTGAAGCTGCAGCCAGGGACCTAGCCCCAGCTCCAGCCTACGCTATCAAAATTGCTCAACTCGAAAACCGTCTCGATATGGCCGATGATCGTCTCTATGACTTTCAGCTTCGAGAACGTTTTGCCAGAGGCGAGTTGGATTTGCTCAAGAGCCTGACTGATAGCAAAGAAGCTGCCGTACGCTTGGTTCACCAAGAAAAGCTTGTGAATGAGCTAGTTGAGGCAGTTAGCAAGCAAACGAGCTTCATTGCTGCGTTAGAACAGGAACTTGAACAAGCTAAAGCCAGTCGCGGTCCAGAACAGTTTTGGATCAATCCTGCATTCGTTGACGAAAATGGTGAACTTACAACTCCGCGGCGAAAGCCATAGAGCTGGGGTGTTGCCGGTTCCAAGGACACCGTGTGAAGGTGGAAGATGAAACCGGAGGTAGTTCGTGGAGAGAAGAAGGACATTCAGTCTAGAGTCGGTCAAGCTGGTTACCGAGCGTTTTTGCTACCTCTGCCATGGCTGCCAACTATCCATGTAGCGGAAGCAAAGGGAGTGTCGCATTGCGCTGACCAGCGCTTTGCGTGCAATGACGGTTCAATCAGCGCATCCAAGCGTGTTTGCAGTTCTGCCAATGCACCGGCTCCGGCAATCCGCCCATTCATGGCCACACCGCGTAGCACGGGCGGCAATTTCAACAGCCGCCCCAACAATTTCTACACCGACCCACGCGACAGCCGTTACTGCTTTTCTGACTCTGGCAAGAAGAGCTATCTGCACGATTAAAGCGCCACGTTCCATCAGTCAATATCGCTGAGCGAACTGCGTCGCCGCGTGGCGTTGCGCTGCTCTTGCCGCTGCATCTCTGTGGTAACGGCACGCGCCAAGGCCCGCTCATCCATGCCCGGCGCGGGGGTGATGTTGAAGGTATTGTGAAACACCGAGCTGATAGCCGGGCTTTGCAGCGCGGCTTTAGGAGCCAGCGACATCAGCGGGGTGCTGGCTGCCTCGCCAGGGCGCCGCAGGGCATCGCCAGGCTGCTGCAGCACCAGGCCGCGTGCCTCCCATTGCCTGGCTGGTGACGGCCCCATGGGTACGGCGTTAAAGGCGGTGGCCATGCCCTTCCGGGTTTCTTCCAGTCGGCTGGCATCGTCTGCGCCCACGGCACCTTTGATGCCGTCCCACACGGCGGCCATCGCTTTGAGGGCAATGGTTTTGAAGAACTCATACAACCCGCCCGATGCGCCGTTGAGGCCCCATTCCACTGCGACCCATATTTCTTTGGCCAGGTTGCCCCACTCGCCTTTGTTCCAAAACGCCTTGATCTTGTCCCAATGGGCATACAGCCCAGCAAACAGGCCGCCCAGGCCCAGCACGATGGCGGCCAGGGGGTTGGTGCGGGCAAAGGCAAAAACCAGGCGGAAGACGCTGCCCAACAGGCCGCCCAGTTTGCCCAGCAAGGGCAACTTGCCGGCCAGCTGCGCCAGTTTGGTGCCGATGCCGCCCAGCAGCTTGCCCGGCCCGCCGGCCTTGAGCTTGCCCCAGGCGGTGGCCAGCCCCAGCATGGTCTGTGCGGCCTTGCCGGTGCCTGCAGCAGCTGCGCCTCCTGCCACACGCATGCCCAGCAGGTTGAGCAAGAAGCGGCCCGATACCAGGCGCAGCATGGCCATGGAACCCAGCACACCCACCAGGGCAATGCCCAGGGTGCCCATGACGGTGAGCACGGCGGCGCTACCAGCGGCAATAAGCATGAAGGTTTTGGCAATGCGCGGGTTTTCTTGCACCCATTGTTTGATGCCGTTGGCCAGCTCGCCCAGCGTGTCAAGGATGGCTTTTAGCTCTGGCGCAATGCTTTGGCCCAGGGCTTTGAGCAAGTTGCTCCACGATCCGCCGGCAGCGTCTGCCCGGTTTTCCAGGGTATCGAGCATGGCGGTGACGCGCTGGGCCAGGTCAGCCTGCGCTGCCATTTTTGCGGCGGTTTCTTCGTAGCCGGCTTTGCCGTCTGCAATCCATTTAGACAGGGTGCGGTTGGTTTCCGCGTCGTCGCCCCACAGGGCATGCATCACCATGCCACTGTCTTGGGTGGAAAGTTTGCGCAGCTGCTCCAACTGTTTGAAAAGTTGGCCCAGGCCGCCAAACTCGCCGTTGCCGTCGGTAAAGTCGAGCTTGAAGCGGCCGCCGGTTTTGACAATGACGGCGTTGGCCTTGTCTACCTTCTTTTTGTCCATGGCGCGGTCAAAAATCTTTCGGGCCGCGTTGCCAACGGATCCCCCGTCTTCCATGCCTGCCTGGTTCATCATCACCATGAAGGGGGCCATTACGCGCATGGCGGCGGCGCCCTTGGCTTTCATCACATCCAGCATGGGCGCGGCGTTGCCAATGGCGGACTGCATGAACGCCATGTCTGCGCCCAGATAGTTGGCGCGCTGCATCAGATCAGCCACTTCGGGCATTTCGGCTTCGGTGGCGCGCAGCGAATCCTGCATCTTGGCCATCTTGGCGGCGGCTTCGGTGGGCTCTACCTGCATCAGAACGCCCAGGTTGGCGGCGGCTTCGCCCAGGCCAACAATCACGGCTTGGGCGCTCATGCCCTCTTTGCGTAGCACGGTCATCATTTTGATGAAGTCGGCCGTGCTGCCTGGCAGGCGGTCACCCAGCTCTTCGGCCTTGTCCAGAATCTGCTGGAACTCCCCCACCACGCTGCCGTCTTTTTGCATGAACGAAATGCGCAGCTGTGTTTCTTCTGTCTCGGCCTTGGCGTAGGTAGTGACGGGGGATGCCAGTGCCGACTGGATTTTTTGCCCCGCCATTTGTGCACCCACCGCTGCGCCGCCCCATTTGGCCAGCTTCATCATGGTGGAGCCGTGCTTCTCGCGCAGGGCCGCCAGCCGGCCTTCTACCTGGCGCTGCTGCTCTAGCTTGTGGCGCTGGGCGTCAATTTGGGTGTTGGCGGCTGCAATGCTGGTAGCCAGCTTGGTTTGCGCCTGCGATGCGCTGCCCAGGCCCAGAGCGGTTACCTCCGAGCGTAGGCGCATGACGGCGGCGCGTTGGCGTTCGTAGGCGGCAGCCTGTTGGGCAACTTCTTTTTCTTTGCTGTCGACCTGCCTTTTGTTGGCAATTCCTTGCGCGCGCATGGCAGACAGCTGCTCTTTGAGCACGCGCAGCTTGTCGCGCTCGCGGATCAAATCGGGCTTGGCATTGCCCAGCTTTTCCAGTAGGCGCTGCTGCCGCTGCAGTTTTTTGAGGGCAAGCTCGGTTTCGCCCAGGGCTTGTGTGGTGGCGTGGCTGCCGGTTTGTATGGCTTTGAGCGGGCCGGTGACTTTATCGACAGCTGCCAGCAGGACTTCAAGGCGCAGCTTCTCAGCCATGGCACACCTCGCGGCATGCCTGGCGGCTTGGTGCCGGCTGGTTTAGCGCGGGGCGCCGGTTTCGGCCAGCAGTAGCGCTTCTTGCGCGCGGTCTGCCCGTTGCTGAGCAGCGCGCAGATGCTTGGCGCTGTATTGGCCAGGATCGAGGGACTGGTCGAACTGCATGACTTCCAGCTCTTGTTGCAATTGCTTGGCACGCGCGCGCAGCTGAATCAAGGCCAGCTCGCGTTTGGCTTGCGTGGCCTCCCGCTCGGTCAGCACCTGATCGAGCTTGTAGTACGCGGCGATGCCCGCAAAAAACAGCAGTGGGTTCATAAGGGGGCATCTTAGTTCTTTCGCTCAGGCGGGGCGTTGACGGTGTTGAAGCGCTGCACAGCCAACTGCTGCCAGCCCATCAGCTCATCCAGTTCCATGGCATCCATGCAGCTGGGCGGCCAGTGAAAGACGAAGGCAATGTCTGCCATCGGCTCTTCAACATGCATTGGCAGTGCTATTGCAGCTCTGCCTTCGGCACGAAAAAACTGACCAACGCCATCCCCAGCATGAGCAGGTCGGCAGGGTCAAGGTTTTCCACCTCGTGCTTCACCAAAAATGGCTCCGTCACGCGGGGCAGAACTTGCATGATGGCGTCGGCATTGGCGTTGAGCATGGCACCCAGGTCAATGCCGCGTAACTCGCCGCTTTTGGGCTTGCGCACATACACCTTGGTGATGACTTGCGCGCCACGGGTGATGGACTGCTGCAGCGTGATGGCTCGAGCTGCACGTCCGTTGATGATTTCTTCGCCTTCGAGGGTTTGGGTTTGACTGGTTGCGGTGTCGGTCATGGTTGTTTTTCCGTAGTTGATGGATGTGGTGGGAGTGAGGGAATCGGTGCTCATGCGGCGCGGTTTTCGGCAGCCAACTTGAGCTTGTGGCGTTCTGCAGGGGTTTGCGGCTTGCAGCCGTGCATCGGCCCAAGGTCTAGCGTACCGATGGCATCGGAAATGGGCTGGGTGATGTCGCTTGGAGCTTCCATAGATTTGCTGCGCAACAGACTCAGCAATACGCCCATCCGGCTGTCAACGGTGATCCGGTCGGTCGTTGGGCTGAACCCCAGTGATGGGCCTATATCAACCTCGATCGCTGGATTGCCAGATCGCACATTACGAATCAAGGCAAGTGCATCGGCCAGTGCTGGTCCGTGCTTTTCCAGCAGTGCGAATGCATGAAACCGCGCGCCTGCAGAGAAGGCCGATCCATGAGCTGCCTGGTACGTTTCAGCCTCGATGCTGGCTTGAATAAACAGAGGCTGGTGTTCTGCGCATTCGGCGTTTGTGTTGGCAATGGCGCTCTCCAGCTCTTCGCAAATGACAATGGCGTCGTTCTTTTTGTTGAGAATTTTTTGCACCGCTGCGGTCTTTTCAAACCCGGCGGCTTCAAAGGTAGATTTGAAGTCGCCTTCGGCTTTTTCGCGTTCCAGGCGGGCCGCTTCCAGCTTGGCTTTCAGGGAAACTTGGTTGTTGAAGATCTCTTTCAAGCGAACCACGGCGCCGGTGTTGAACGCTTCGCGCGCAGCTTTCAGGCGCGCCTGTGCAGCTAGCCAAGTGGCCTTGGCTTCTTCGGCTTCTTGGGTAAAGGCGTTGGCGGGTGTATGTGTGATAGTCATGACTGGAGTGATGTGTTTTTCAATTGGGTTAGCAGTCAGCCACGTGAACGTCACCACCACCAGCTGCTGCATTCAGTGCCGAGGCCAGTTGGCGGGCTTGTTCGGCAGTGAAGTAGGCAATGGGCTCTGCGTTTGGGCCGCTCCCTTCTTGCAGCACCACCTGCGCAGGGTTGGAGATGCTTTCACTGGAGTAATTCGTGCCGTTGGTGCCGGCTAGGACTTTCAGGGTTCTGGTTTTGCGTCCGTTATGGTCGCTGCATTGGGCAGCGCCTTTGAGGCTGTATTGCTGGTCGTTCAGGCGATGAATTGGCATGGTGTTTCCTGTGGTTGCTTAGGTGGGTATGGCTGGGAATTCGGGTTTCGGGTTCAGCTCTGTTGCTGCATGGTCGTGGTAGTTTTTCTTCCTCGGCTTTTTGTAGCTGGAAAGGCTGCCGCTTCTTTCCATAGTCTCGGCGTTGATAGTTCTGGGTAGGTCTATTTCGGGATGAGGCATGGCTGATGGCGCGATGGTGCGAATCGCCTCCAGGCTGGCAACGAAGGTGTAGGCGCAAAACGCATTGGTGCACTGGCATATCAGGCTGCGCATGGTTCTGGTTTGCTGCTCACTGGTACGCACATTGGCTTTGGTTTCGCAATGCGGGCAGCGGATGAATAAATTGCTTGCCCTGTTTGCATGTGCTGTCATTTCGCGTCCCTTGCCGTTGGTAGATCGGCACGTGGGCGACTGTCGATCCAAGCGTTGATTTCAGATTCTTTCCAAGCGATGCGCTTGCCGTGCACACGAACGGCAAGGGGAAATGCGCCACAGTCCATCCACCGGTAGATTGTTTGGCGGCCTGCCCCCGTAAGCTGCTGCACAACATTGATTTGCAGTAGACGGTCGTGGTACGTGCTTGGCAGCTGCGAAATCAGCGGAAATTTTGTGGCTGCAGTGGGGGTCTTTTTTTCCATGCCTCAATAGTGCTTTTGAGGCTGTGACAAGTCACGCAGCACGCGCTGTGTCTGCGCCCCGGACATTACGCAGCGCCGTTTTCTGCAGCTCAGATGCCCAACCAAAAGATGCGCAAACTTTTCGCGCACTACCTCCGTCATTTCCCGACGAATCCCGACACTTATCGCGGGGGCAAAACCGCCCCGTGAGGCCGCACCAGTGCTGGAAAGCACCATACCCGGCAGTGCCGACAGAATCGACCTGTTAAGAGTGCGGGCGCGGCGGGGTCTCGACCGCGCGCAGCGGGGGTATGCAGGGGTATGCAGGGGTATGCAGGGGTATGCAGGGGTATGCAGGGGTATGCAGGGGTATGCAGGGGTATGCAGGGGTGTGGCTGGGTGCGGCAGGGGGCGGAGTGCCCCTGGGGTGCGTGCGTGGGCCTGTGGCTGTGCTTGCGGGCCGTGGCTGGGTCGCTGGGCTGCGGGCAGGGGGTGGGTGGCCATGCAAAAGGCCCGCGCTGTGGCGGGCCTGTGGGGCTGGGTGCGGCGCGGACCTGGCTGCTGAGCGCGAGCTGGGCACAGGCCCGGGGCCGGGATGTGGCCGGTGCCCAGGTGCTGCGGCTGGGAGGTAGTTACCAGGCGGCCTGGCTCTCGTTCAGCTGGTAGGGCTTGAACCGCACCACCTCCCGGCCTGCCTGGGCGTTGATCGACCCTGCCATCCTCATGTATTTGGCCAGGGCGTGGCTCAGTACCAGCTTGCCCCCAGCTGGTTTTCGCGCCACTCCAGATAGCCATAAAAGCTTTCCGCACCCCCTCCTACAGGCACTGAAAATTCAACAGCTTATTGCTCATTGATTTGCTATCCATGCGGAAATTAATTCAAGGAAAGCGTTTGTTTTTCAACAAAAAAGCGCCAGACTTGAAAACCGGCGATGGTGAAAGCCATCCGTGAGTTCGAATCTCACCGCTTCCGCCAATACACAAACCAAGTGATTGATTTCACTTGGTTTTTTTATTGTCCAGCACGCCATTTTTAACGGCTGACCCTGGCCTTGGCAGACCTGGCAACGACCTGCATTGCGCAATGGCTTCGGCTCGCCTGGCGCCAGCAAGTCCAGCCTCTTGTTGGCATCAACCAACAGCTCAATACTCGCAACAGCCATCTCCTCCTCAGCCAGTAGTAGTTCGTCACCAACTGCTGTGGAGCGATGTGGTACTGCCCCTAAACTGCTCTGCAAACGAGAAGCAGGGAGGACAAGTGATGTCGCTGAAAGAGGATTGGCAGGAGATAAACGCTGAGGACTGGCAAGGCACCAGTTTATGGTCAACGGTCGCCATGGCCTTGGCCGCTTTGTACGTGCTGGCGCAGCACCTGCTGACTGCAGACCAATGGGTCTTTTTACTGGACCATGCCAACCTGGCCATCCATGAGGCCGGGCATCCCATCGTGGGCATTTTCTCGGGCCGCCTGGCGGTGTATGGCGGCACCCTTTTTCAGTTGCTGTTTCCGCTTTTGTTTGTGCACCATTTCTGGCGACAACGGCACAGCCTGGGCTTTGCGGCAGCCTGGCTGTGGTTGGGGGCCAGTGTGCTGAATGTTGCACGCTATATGAAAGACGCCCGCAGCCAGCAATTGCCCTTGGTCGGTGGTGGCGAACATGACTGGACAGAAATCTTCAGCCGCTGGAACCTGCTGGCCAGCGATACCCGCATCGCTGGTGTTTTCAGTCTGATGGGCGCCAGCATCTGCGTGGCTGCGGTGGTATGGCTGTGGTTCAGAGACCGCCACGACGCATAGCACGCAGCGCCTCCCATCCGCCCAGATCACCAGTTGTGCGTATAGCTTGCCGTCAAGGTCGCCCCCGACGCGGGCAGGCGGCTGTCGTTCTTGCCGCTGCGCATCAGCTGGCTGTAGAGCGGCAGGTAGTAGCGGTTGAACAGGTTCTGCACGCCGACGGTGACCAGGTCCTTGTTGTCGAACTGGTAGCGGCCCACCACATCGACGCTGTAGTAGCTTTTCACATCAGCCCGGGCGAACTGGGTCTTGCCATCGGCCAGGCGGTAGTCGCGTGCGCCAAACCAGTTGAACTGGGTGCGCAGGCTCCAGCGGCTGCTGGGGTTGTACTGCACATAGCCGGTGATCTTGAGCGGCGGGATGCGGTAGCCCGTCATGCGCTGATCGCTGCTGGCACCGGGCGGCGTCTCTCGGCCCTGCATCCAGGTGACGGTGCCGCCGGTGGTCCAGTGGTCGGCATAGTGGTCGGCAGTCAGCTCCACACCGCGAATGCGTTCGCGCGTGCGCGTCAGGTGCAGGCCGTTGTTGAAGGACTGCACGGCGCCCAGGTCCGAGCGTGACTGGAACAGCGCCAACGTTGCCATGGTGTCGCCAAAACTGCCGCGCCAGCCGATCTCATAGTTGTCGGTCTTGACCGGTTCCAGCTCGGAGGCATTGATATCGAACTTGGCCCCTGCATTGCGCAGCTGCAGGCCCACATCGGGCAGGTCAAAGCCCTGGCTGAACGAGGTGTAGAACTCGTGGTTCTTCCAGGGCTTGAAGGCCAGACCCAGGTTGTAAAGCACCGCGTCGTAGGAGACCTTGCCGCCCCCCACCGTGGCCGGATTGGGCAGGCGCGACTGTGACAGCGGCTGAAAATCGTCAAAGCTGGCCTGCGATTTCTCATAGCGCAAGCCGCCTTCGGCGGACCACTGGTCGCTGAACTTGTGCTGCAACTGACCAAAGGCGCCCGCGCTTTTGACGGTGACCCAGGGCATGTACATGCGCTGCCCCGTGGGCTGGAACACCAGACCGCCACTGGCGTCATAGACGGCGGCATCAAAGGTATCGAGCGGCATGTTGCTGCGCTCCTGGATGTAGTCCGCGCCCCAGACCAGCTTGGTGGTCTTGTCTTCGCCGATCGGCGTGGTGATGGTCAGGCGGCTGCCAAACACCTTGTTGTTCTGCATCACCTGGTCGACAAAATTGCCCCGGTTGGTGTTGCTGCGGGCATCAAAGGGCGCAAAGCGCACGTAGTTGTCACGGCCGTAGACCATCGCGCTCAGGGTGCTGCCGCCCAGGTCCTTGTGTTCGTAGCTGGCGCTCAGCAAGCTGTTTTCCACCTGGTTCTGGTCGGCCAGCTTCAGCCCCCGGATGGCGCGGGCCGCTACTGATCCCAATGGTGCCTGGTTGACGCTGGGGTCGTTGGCATAGTCCGACTTCTGGTGCGCACGCAGGTGGCTGGCCGCCAGCTGGATGCGCTGGTCCGCATCGATGCGAAAGCCGATCTTGCCGCCCAGGCTGTAGGTGTTCGAGTCGAACAGATCGCCCTGGCTGGCGTCCGGCGCGATACGGTCGCCGTGGCCGTCAAAGGCTCCGCCGATGCGGCGGGCCGAAATATCGACCTCGTAATCGACCACATCACCGGCCCCCGACAGGTAGTGCTGCACCTGGCCGCCCAGGCCGTCGCCGCTCAGGCGCGAGAGCGCGCTGTCAAAACCCACCGTGGTACGCGCCACCGGCTTGCCACCCACCGGGCGCGTCGTGACCGAGATAACCCCCCCGGTCGCACCGCTGCCGTAGATGGCATTGCTGCCGCGCAACACCTCGACCCGCTCGATGCGGCTCATCTCCACATTGACCAGGTTGCGCGCCGTGTCGCGGTTGGTGTTGAGCGGAATGCCATCGACCAGCACCAGCACGTTGCGGCCGCGCAGGGTCATGCCGAAATCGCTCATGTTGCGGCTGGAGTCGGACATGCCTGGCACGCTCTTGGCCAGCAGACTGTTCAGATTGGCCGAGGTGGCACGCAGGTCGTCCAGCTCTTCACCCTCGATCACCGTGACCTGCCGGGTGGGCTGCATCAGCGAGCTGTCGGAGCGCTGGTCGGTCACGACCACGGTGGCCAGCTGGTGGCTGGCCTCTGCGGGTACGACGGCTGTCTCAACGGACGGCACCGCCTCCGCCACCGGTGGCTGCGGAGCTGTTGGCTTGCGGATCTGCAGCGCGCCACCGTTCAGGGTCTGCAGCTGCAGCGCAGAACCCTCCAGCGCCTTGCGCACCGCCTGCTCTGCCGTCCAGTGTCCCTGGATCGCGGCACTGCGCTGGCCTTGCAGCAGGGCAGGGTCGGCGACGATGCTGCGGCCAGTCTGCTGGCCAATCCGGGTCAGGGTATCGGCCAGGCTACCGGCAGGAATGTCGAGCTGCACGGCAGCAGCTGGGGGCGTATCGGCAGCCTGGCCGGTGGCAGGCGCCAGCGCACAGGCCAGCAAGGCAGCCAAGGCGATGGCATGGAAGGGCGAGCGTTCAGCGCAGTTGCACACGGTCGAGGGGGCAGCGCCATGGCGGCGCTGGGGGCGGGAAGTAGTCACGGCAGAAGTTCCTTTTGGCTGGGTACTGCTTAACCAGTGCGCCGAAACTAAAAAACCCCTCATCTATTTGCAGGGAGCACCGTATCGGAGATCGCTTCGACCTCCGCGTCAGACCTTCTCGCCAATACGGATCAACGGCCCCCAACGCTGGATCTGCAGCGGCAGCATCTGGCTGAGCGTTGCCAGCAACTCATCGACATCCAGCCTGAAGATGCCAAACACCCGCAGATCCGCGACCGCAGGGGCCACCCGGATGTAGCCAGAAAAATAGGCCTGCAGCGCCTGGGCCACCTCCGCCAGCGGCCAGTCATCAACGGCGAGCATGCCCTGCTGCCAAGCGGCGCGCTGCACCGCATTGGCGCCCAGCGCCTGGAGTTGATGGGCACTGAAGCGCGCGCCCTGGCCCGCCCGCAGCAAGACCTGGGCAGCCTCACGGGGCCGCAGGCTCAGGCCCTGGTCCAGCGCCACCATTTCCGTCCGGTCGGCATAGACCCGGCCCATCATGCTGCCGGCATCGAGCAGCGCCAAGCCATCGCGGGTTCGGATCTGCAATGGCGCCGCGCCGACTGAGGAGCGCCTGGCAATCAAGGCCCCGGCGCGCAGCTGCAGCGCGGGGCTGCCAGCGGCATCATGCACATCGACTGCAGACCGGGCATCCAGCAGCACGCGGCTGCCATCGGCCAGCGTAAATTCACGGCGCTCACCGGTGCCGGTCTGCCAATCGGCCATCAGCTGGCCCAGCGGCGTCAGCCGGTCTGCGACGAATGCACTCGCCACGCCGATACCGCCCAGCGCCAGCGCGCCCCGCAGTACCCGGCGGCGGCGGGTTTGGGACAGTGCCTGCATGGCCGCCTGCGCATGCAGGCCCTCGGTATGGGCCTGCAGGCTGCGCACCGCCGTCAGCGGCTCGGCCAGCGCCGAGCGCACGCGCTCCCAGGCGGCCTGGTGCTGCGCATCTTGCTGCAGCCAGCACGCAAAAGCCTGGTGGTCGGCCGCGCTCATTGTTTCAGCCTCATGGCGCACCAGCCAATCCACGGCAGCGCGCAAAGCGGGGCTGGGGGCGTCTGCGCGGCTCATGGCGCGCAGCGCAGGCATTGCAGCAGAGCGCGTCGCATATGGCGCTCCACAGTGGCCAGCGAGATGCCCATGTGCTCTGCGATCTGCGGGTAGCGCATACCTTCCAGCCGCGACAGCAGAAAGACCGTCTTGACCGGCAGCGGCAGCGCAGCCAGCGCCCTGTCGATCTGGCAGATGGCTTCCACCAGCATCGCGTGCATCTCGGGGGACAGTGCCATCGCCTCGGGCATATGGCGCAAGGTGTTTTCGTAAGCCGCTTCCAGATCCTGGCGCTGCCAGAGCTTGATGAGGATGCGTTTGGCAATCGTCGACAAAAGGGCACGCGGGTGCCGGATATCCAGCATCTCGCCTTCTGCGGACCTGCCCTTTTCCGTCAGCTGCAAAAAGGTTTCCGAGGCCACATCCTCTGCCTCGCTGTGGCTGGATGCGCGCAGCATCAAGCGCCCACGCAGCCATGCGTGGTGCTGGCGAAAAATGGTCTCCACGTCGGTAAGGAGCGAAGGCTGTGGCATGGACAAGGCCGTTGGGTCAACACAAACAACCGCAAGATCATAATTGATAATGATTCTTTTTTCACCAAGGGTAGTGCTCTTGCTGAACTGTCTCCTGCAGCTGTCGGCCGCTGACCGGCCTGCCCATCGCCATATCCGCGGTCACCCCCGTCGCACCCAGCAGCTTGATGCACATCAAGCATTACCGGGTTTCAACCGCATCTCGCACACTCATAAAAATTGTTAACCATCCTGCGGCATAAGGATGTTTGACATTGCCGTATTCCTGACGCCTGTTCATCCTACTACGATGCATAACAGAATTGAATAAAGTTATTCACAGGAATGAAATGAAAGCCTTCAAAATAACGGTGGCCCATTATGTGGGCCTGGGATGTGCGGTGGCGGCACTTGCCCAACCGCTGGTGGTCCAGGCCCAAACTGCCCCTGTTATTTCCTGCAGTACAGATCCTGCCATATTCAATACGGGTATTGATGGCAGCAATGGCTACAGTATCAACAGCCCCAAAATGCCGCTTGGCAGCCTGGATGCACATTGGTCCATTGCATCGGCCTTGGGCGATATCACCACATCAGCAGCCGCTGCTGCCTTGAGCTACGCTCCGGGCCCGGTGGCACGCCCGGGCGCTGGCAATGGTGCCTGGGTGCAGTCGCCCTTTGGCAATGCCCAATGGATTGGCGTGCAATACGGCAGAAGTTATTACGTCTACCAATACCAGTTCACACTCGACCCGGCAGTCGATCCAGACAGTTTCAATCTGAGTTTGAGTCTGTATGTGGATAACCAGGTCAAACGCATTTTAGTGAATGACGCGGTATTTGATTACACGAACAATGGCACGCGTTTAGGCGTCGGTGGATTTGGTACCGGCGGCAATGTGCCAGTGGTACTCAATAACGGTTTCAAGACCGGTGCCAACACGATCTATGTCGTCGTCGGCAACCAGGGCGACCCTTCCGGCCTGCTGGTGCAGTCCAGCGGCACGGCTTCGTGCTCGCCGCCGCTTTCGGTGGCCAAGCAGGCGGTCAACAACGACGGCAGCGCCTACACCGGCCTCGCCAGCGCCAATGCCCCGGTGCTCTACGACATCACGGTCACCAATGCCAGCATGCGCGACGCCAGTGGCACCCGCCTGCGAGATACGCTGCCCGATGGTCTGCAGACAGCGGCCAGCAGCTGGAGCTGCAGCCGCCCCACCGGCAGCGCAGCCGTCTGCCCCACGCCGGCCACCGGCAGCTTTCCGCTCGATACCGTGTTGCCGACGCTGCCCGCTGGCAGCGCCCTGGTATTCCGCGTGCAATCGCGCTTCAGCAGCCCGCTGCCCACAGGGGCCACGGTTATCACCAATACGGCCACCATTGAGCCGCCTGCCACCAGCACCCTCAGCTGCGATGCCCGCGATGGCTTTCCCACGCCCTGCAGCGCCTCGGCATCGGTGGCTACCAGCCCCCTGCTCAGCGTGACCAAGACGGTGGATGCAACCGGCCCGCTCTACGCCGGGCAAACCGCCAGCTACACCGTCACCGTCAAGAACGAAGGCGCGGCCGAGCTGACTGGCGTGGCCCTGTCGGACACCTTACCCGCCGGCTTTGCCTCGGCCACCTGGAGCTGCCAGTCGCCGGTCGGCAGCCTCGCAGTCTGCCCCCAAGCCAGCGGCAGCCTGGCCGCAGGCGATGTGCTGAGCCAGACCATTGCCAGCTTGCGCGCCAAGGCCAGTCTGGTCTACACCGTGGTCGCCACGGTGGACAGCATCACTACCCGCATGGACCAGGTCCGCAACACCGCCAGCGTGACGGACAGCAATGCCGAATGGCTGTGCTACAACCCGGCCAACGCGCAGACCCAGGACAAGCCCTGCACCGCTTCGGCTGCGGTGGATCTGTGGCCCACTCCCTTGCTGCAACTGAGCAAGACGGCGCAGGCCAGTGCTGCGGTCTATGCCGGCCAGCCGCTGAACTACACCATCACCGCCCACAATGCCGGCCATGTGCCTGTCACCCAGGCCCGTATCACCGACCTGCTGCCCGCCGGCCTGGACAACGCCAGCTGGACCTGTACCAGCAGTGGCGCCGCCGCCTGCGTACCCGCCAGCGGCACCGGCGCGGTGGATGTGACGGTCGTATCGCTCGCCGCTGGTGACAGCGTGACGATCCAGCTGGCCACCACCGTCGGCGCTCAGCCCCCTGCCAGCCTGGTCAACACGGCCTCTTTGGCGGTGGGCGAAGCCAATGCGCAATGCACCGGCAACACCGCGCAGCCTTGCATGGCCTCCGCCACCGTGGCCACCACCAACCCGCCTGTGCCGCCTCCACCCCCGCCCCCGCCTCCACCCCCGCCTGTGCCCGGCAGCGTGGAGCCTGTGCCCAGCCTGCAGCAATGGAGCCTGGTACTGCTGACCTTGCTGACCGCCGGCATTGGGGCCTGGCGCATGCGTTCGCGCGGTCAGCGCATCGGTTAAGCGCCTGACCAATGCTCGGGGTGCGCAGGCGCAGCGCCCCTGGGTCATCTGCCCCTCCCTACTGCCAGACGCCCTGCAGCGCAGTCCGCCCCGACTCAGGCATGTTGACACAAATTGCCACAGATCGACAAACCGGCTCCAAACTGCCATGCCAGGATGCGCCCATGAATGATGACCACGCACCCCGCAAGGCAGCGCCCGCCCTGCCCGCTGCCCACTGGTTCAAGCGCAGCCGCCATGTGCGCATACGGCCCACGCCGGCCCGGCTGCGGGTGCTGGAGGCCATCGTCCAGCTGGGCCGCTCTCGCGTCAAATGTGCTGATATCTCCTCCCACCTCGCCCAAAGCGGCGCCCCCCTGCCAGCGGCCACCATCTACTGCGTGGCCAAGGAGATGGCCCAGGCCGGCCTGCTGATGCGCGACCGCGAAGATGGCGGTTTGACGGTCTACAGCCTGGCGGCTGGCGTATAAAAACTCGCTGACTGGATCACTGCCCGGCACCTGCCGCTGCAGTGCCCAGGCGCCAGCCCGGCGCCATCTTCTGGATCGATGAGACCAGCAGCTCGATCAGCGCCAGGGTGGCCGCCGAGGGCTGGCGGTTGGGCGCGCGCACCACATAGAGCGCATCGCCCACGCCCTTGACGCCAAAGCCATCCAGCACCTGCACCAGGCTGCGCTGGGCGATGGCCTCCCGCACGGCATAGTAGGGCAGCAGCACCACGCCCAGGTCGGCCATCGCGGCGTTGAACAGAAACTGGTAGTCGCCCGACTGGATCGACGGCATGCTCTGCACCTGCTCATGCAGGCCATCGCTGTGCCGCCAGAACTCCAGCCGGTGGTGGATGTTGAGGGGCGCCAGCAGCCGGGCGTGCTTGATGTCCTGCGGGGTTTGCAGCGCCAGGCCCAGAGTCTGCAGATAGGCCGGGGTGGCAAACAGCCCCCATTCGATGCCGCAGACGCGGGTGGCCACATGGTCTTCCAGCGGTGCCGAGGTGATGTGGATCGCCAGGTCTACCTTGGAGGCCACCAGGTCATGGATCTGGTCGTTGATGACGAGGCGCAGCAGCAGATCGGGATGCGCCTGGCAAAAGTCCAGGATCAGCGGTTTGAGGTGGAAATGCCCCAAACCGGTGGGAATGCGCACGCGGATCTCGCCACTGATGGTCTGGTGGATCTGGTCGATCTGCAGCTGGGCGCTTTGCAGCGCATTGAGGGCCAGCAGGCATTGGCCATGCAGGATGCGGCCGGCCTGGGTCAGCTCCATATGCCGGGTGGTACGGCGCAGCAGCTGCGCGCCAAACTGCTTTTCCAGCAGCGCCAGCCGGCGCGACACATTCGAACGCGTGACGCCCGAGCGCTGGGCCGCATCGCTCAGGTTGCGCGACTCGGCAATCGCCACAAACAAACGCACCAGGTTCAGGTCCATGGCCGGCATCCCCTTTTGATTGTTGATTTTGAATCACCACTGATGGCTGTGCTTTGGCAGTTCCCAAAGCGGCTTCGCGTTTTTAACATGGGTCTCACAACAAACGTCCGGGCGGGTGTCGCCTAGCCCGGGCCATGCAAGGAGACAATACGTGACGCCAGAGTCAACACTGGGGTTTACCCCGCTCGCCGGTTTCAAGGTCCTGGATTTGAGCCAGGGCGTGGCCGGCCCCTACTGCGCCCAGCTGCTCGCCCACCAGGGTGCCGAGGTCATCAAGGTCGAGCCCGCCCAGGGCGACTGGGGCCGCCATGTGGGCGTAGCCCGCAATGGCCACAGCACCTTGTCCAGCACCTACAACGCCGGCAAGCAAAGCCTGGCGGTCGATGCCAAGCAGCCCGAGGGCAAGGCGCTGATCCTGCAGCTGGCGCGTGATGCCGATGTGGTGGTACAGAACTTTCGCCCGCAGGTGGTGGAGCGCCTGGGCCTGGACTTTGCCACGCTTCAGGCGCTGGGGCTGGAGCCGGTCTATGTGTCGATCAGCGGCTATGGCGCGGACGGCCCTTTTGCCGACAACCCGGCGACTGACTCGGTGATGCAGGCCGACACCGGGCTGATGAACAGCAACCGCGATGCGCAGGGCGCACCGCAGCGCATCGGCTTCTTGCTGGCCGACATTGCCACCGGCGTGTATGCCGCGCAGGCCTGCACCGCCGCGCTGCTGCAGCGCATGAAGACCGGCAAGGGCCAGCATGTGGAGCTGAACCTGTTCAATGTCTGCTGCGCGCTGCAATCGACCGCGCTGTCGGAAGAGGTGCTGGGCGGCCAGACCGTCAAGGCGGCCGTCAGCGCGCCCAATGGCATCTTTGATGCGGCCGATGGCCGTTTGACGATTCTGGCGCTGAACAACGAGCAGTTTCTGCGCATTGGCAAGGCGCTGGACCTGACCGGCTGGGACAGCGACCCACGCTTTGCCAGCAATGCACTGCGGCTGCAGCACAAGGCCGTGCTGCATGCCGACCTGGCCCGCGCCGTCGCAGGTCGCACGCTGGCCGAGTTGCGCGCACTGTTCAACCAGCACAGCGTGCTGCATGCGGTGGTACATAACGCAGCCGATGTGGTGCAGCACCCGCAGGCCCGGCACCTGGCCACCTTCAAGACCCTGCAGCAGCCCGATTTTGGCGAGGTGCTGATGGCCGCCACGCCCTGGCCGGCAAAGCCCGATGCACCGCTGCCCGCACCGCGCATTGGTGCCGACAGCCTGCAGATTCTGCGCAGCCTGGGCCTGGCACCGGGCGAGATCGACGCACTGGCGGCCCGCCAGGTCGTGGGCCTGTGAAAGGAGCTGTGCCATGAAAGCCATTGTCTGCCGCAGCTTCGGCCTGCCCCGCGATGTGACCGCCGTCCAAACCACCGAGCCCCCCACCGCCTTGGCCCCTGACGAGGTGCTGATCGACGTGCGCCATGCCACCGTCAGCCACGCGACCGGCCTGCTGATCGAGGGCAAGTACCAAAAGACCCCGCCGCTGCCCTTTGTGCCCGGCACCGAAGGCGTGGGCCGGGTGCTGCAATGCGGCAGCGCCGTGGCCCATGTCCAGGTAGGCGACCCGGTCGTGTTCATCTGCGACTGGGGCGCCTATGCGCAGCAGGCCAAGGTGCATGCCAGCACCGTGTATGCCGTACCCGCGGGGCTGGACCCGCTGCGCGCGCTGGCGCTGCCGATCTCTTACGGCACGGCCTACACCGCCCTGCACTGGCGCGCGGCGCTGCAGGCGGGCGACAGCCTGCTGGTGCTGGGTGCCGGCTCGGGCGTGGGTGCGGCGGCTGTCGAGCTGGCCGCCCAGGTCCCCGGCGTGCAGGTGATTGCATGCGCCAGCAGCGAAGAAAAGCGCCAGGCGGCCTTGCGCCGTGGCGCGCAGCATGCGGTCGACCCGCAGCACCTGATCGAGCAGGTCAAGGCGGTGACCGGGGGCAAAGGCGCCACCCTGGTGTTTGACCCGGTGGGCGGCGACCTGCTGCTGCAGGCGCAGCGCTGCACCGCGCAGAACGGGCGCATCGTCATCATCGGTTTTGCCAGCGGCACGATCCCCAAGGTGCCGATGAATATCGCGCTGGTCAAGAACCTGACGATCCACGGCTTCTTCTATGGCCAGTACATCGGCTGGACGCCCGCCAACGAGCGCCAGCGCCATGCCGCCGCCATGCAGGCCATGATGGCCGCGCTGTTTGAGATGGCCCACCGCGACGCCATCCATCCCGACATCTCGCGGGTGTACGCCATGGACCAGCTCTGCGATGCGCTGGATGCGCTGCACAGCCGCGAGGTGCTGGGCAAGGTCGCGCTACAAATACAAGGAGACAAGACATGACACAACGCCACGCACCGCAGCGCCGCCAGGCCCTGCAATCGCTGCTGCATACCGGCCTGGGCCTGGCCCTGCTGGGCAGCGGCCTGCCTGCTGCCAACGCGGCATCGGCGGCCGACTACCCGGCCTCGACCATCCGCATGGTGATCCCCTACCCGCCCGGCGGCCCCACTGACCTGGTCGGCCGCCTCGTCGCCATCTCGATGAGCGAGAGCCTGAAGCAGACCATCTTCATCGACAACAAGCCCGGTGCCAGCGGCATGGTGGGCGCGGCCCAGGTCGCCAAGGCCCAGCCCGATGGCTATACCCTGCTGGCCAATGCCTCGCTGCAGGTGATCAACCCCTCGGTCTACGACAAGGTGCCGTATGACTCCTTCAACGACTTTGCACCGATCACGCAGATCGTCGATGTGCCGCTGGTGCTGGTGGTCAACAGCGAGCTGCCGGTGTCGAACGTGCAAGAGCTGGTGGCCTACCTGAAAAAGAGCAAGGGCACGGTCAATTTTGGCTCGGCCGGCAATGCCTCGTCGCAGCACCTGTCGGGCGAGCTGTTCAAGCTCAAGACCGGCATCGCCATGCAGCATGTGCCCTACAAGGGCAGCTCGCCGGCACTCACCGATCTGATGGGCGGCCAGATCCAGCTGATGTTTGACTCGATGCCCTCGGCCATGCCCTTTATCACCTCGGGCAAGCTCAAGGCGTTGGCCGTGACCACCGCCAAGCGCTCCAGCTCGCTACCGCAGATTCCGACCATGCAGGAATCGGGCATTGCCGACTACGCCACCAGCACCTGGTATGGCCTCTGGGCGCCCAAGAACACGCCGCCCGAGATCGTCGGAAAACTGGCCCAGGCCGCGCAGCAGGCCTTGCGCAAGCCCGAGGTGGCCGCGCAGTACCAGCGCATGGGCGCCGAACCCGTCGGGTCGAGCCCGCAGGAGTTTCTGGCCTATATGCGCAGCGAAGAAAAGAAATGGGCCGAGATTGTGAAACGCTCGGGCGCGCGGGCGGATTAACCCACGGCGCGCAAGGCGATCACCGGCTTGCGCACCCACAGCACCGCCGCTGCCGCCACCAGGCAGGCAGCGCCTGCGACAAACAACGCGGGTGAATAGGACGACAGCACCGAGCGCGCCAGACCTGCGCCATAGGCGGCCACTGCGGCACCGAGCTGGTGGGCGGCAAACACCCAGCCAAACACCAGCGCTGCGCGCTCGGGCCCGAACTCGCTGGCCACCAGCTTGACGGTGGGCGGCACGGTCGCAATCCAGTCCAGCCCATAGAACACCGCAAACAGCGACAGGCCGGCCACGGTGAACTCGGAGTACGGCAGCCAGAACAGCGACAGCCCGCGCAGGCCGTAGTACCAGAACAGCAGCTTGCGGCTGTCATAGCGGTCCGACAGATAGCCCGACAAGGTCGTGCCCACCAGGTCAAAAATGCCCATCATCGCCAGCACCGATGCCGCTGGCACCGGGCCCAGGCCATAGTCACCGCAGAGCGAGACAAAGTGGGTCTGGATCAGCCCATTGGTGCTGAGCCCGCAGATGAAAAAGGTGCCCGCCAAAATCCAGAAGGCGGGCACGCGCGAGGCAGCGGCCAAGGTGCTGAAGGGCAGGCCCCAGCTGGCGCGGGGTGCAGGCGCGGCGGGCGCTGCAGCAGGGTCAGCGCCATAAGGGGCCAGCTGCATCTGGGCCGGGCTGTCGCGCATGAACAGCAGCACCAGCACCAGCACCACGGCCGATGCCGCCACCACCGGCAGCAGCGCCCAGCGCCAGCCGTACTGCGCAATCAGCCAGGCAGCAGCTGGCAAGAACAGCAGCTGGCCGGTGGCACTGCTGCCCGCCAGCAAACCCATGACCAGGCCCTTGCGCTGTACAAACCAGCGGTTGGCCACCGTGGCACCCAGCACCATCGCAGTCAGGCCCGTGCCCATGCCCAGCACAATGCCCCAGAGCACAAAGGCCTGGCCCAGGTTGTGCATGAACAGGCCCAGCAGCAAGGCACTGGCAATCACCGCCGCAGCCAGCGCCACCACACGCGATACGCCATAGCGCAGCAAAATGACGGCTGCAAAGGGCCCCAGCAGGCCATACAGCGCAAAGCGGGTGGCGAACACCGAGGACAGATCACGCACGCTCCAGCCAAACTCGACGGCCAGCGGCTGCATCAGCACCCCCGGCAAGCCCAGCGCCGCCGAGGTGACCAGCATGGCCAGGAAGGTGATGGCGGCAATCACCCAGGCGTAATGGATGCCATGGCGCTGGAGCAGCACGGCGAGTCGGGAAGCGAGCATGTTATTTGGATGTTATCGGCGGAGGAGCTACAATGATAGCGATCACAATCAAAAACTGTCAAGCACAGGTTCAAGCAGGGTATTTGCGATGAAAGTCACCAAGGAACAAGCGCAACAGAACCGCCAGGCACTGCTGGATGCCGCCGCTGCGCTGTTCAAGGAACGCGGCATTGATGGCACGGGCGTGGCCGATATCTGCCAGCAGGCGGGTCTGACGCAGGGCGCCTTGTACAAGCATTTCAGCGACAAGCAGGACCTGGCCGCCCAGGCGCTGGCCTATGGGTTTGAGCAAGGCTTTGGCCGGGTCAAGCAGGCCAGTGAAAAGAGCGAGCATGCGATGGCCACCTTCCTGGACAGCTACCTCAACCCCCAGGTGCGCGATGACATGACACGGGGCTGCCCGCTGGTCTCCACCGCCTGCGATGCCGGCCGCCAGAGCGAGGCCGTGAGCCGCAGCTTCAGCGACGGCTTTGCCGAGCTGCGCGCCGGCATCGAGGCGGCCTTGCCGCCCAGCGCCGACCCTCAGCAGCGCCAGGCCTTGGCCAGCACCCTGGTGGCAGCCCTGGTGGGCGCGATGGCCATCTCGCGCGGCGTCGTCAAGTCCGATCCGGCACTCGCCGACGAGGTGCTGCAGCAGGTACGCGCGGTGGTGGAAGGGCTCAGCGCCAAGCCCTGATTGCCGTCTCGCCAACAACACAAGGCCGCCAACCTGGACCCGGGTTGGCGGCCTTCTTCATGGCAGGTAGCTGGGGCTCAACACCTCAGCGGCAGCGCCCCCATCAGGACTGCAGGTACACCACATGGCTATGGGTGTACTCATACAGCCCATGCTTGCCATCGGCACCCCCGACACCCGACTTGCGCACGCCGGCATGGAAGCCTTGCATGGCCTCGAAGTTCTCGCGGTTGATGTAGGTCTCGCCAAAGTCGATCTCGCGCATCGCCTGCATGGCCTTGGACAGGTCGCGGGTGTAGAGCGAGGACGTGAGGCCGTATTCGCAGTCGTTGGCCAGCGCAATCGCCTCGTCCAGGTCCTCGACCACCTGGATCGGCAGCACCGGGCCAAAGATTTCCTTGCGCATGATCTCCATATCGGCGCGGCAGTCGGCCAGCACCGTGGGCTGGTAGTGGAAGCCGGCACCCAGATCGGCCACCTGGCCACCGGTCACCAGCTGCGCGCCATCGGCCAGCGCACGGCGCACCTTGGCGTCCACGCTGTCCAGACCCTTCTGGTTGATCAGCGGGCCCATCTCCACATCGCTCTGCGCAATCGGGTCGCCATAGCGGGTGGCGGCCATCGCTTTGGCAATACGCGCGGTGAACTCATCGGCCACCTGGCGCTGCACATAGACGCGCTCAGCACAGTTACAGACCTGGCCGGTGTTGATGATGCGCGAATCACGGATGGCCTTGACGGCCAGGTCCAGATCGGCATCGGCCAGCACAATCGCGGGGGCCTTGCCACCCAGCTCCAGGTTGAGCTTGGTGATGTGCGGCGCTGCCGCTGCAGCAATGCGCTCGCCGGTGCCCACGCTGCCGGTAAAGCTGATCATGTCCACCCCGGCATGGGCCGACAGTGCACCACCGGTGCCGCCCTGGCCATAGACCACGTTGAACACGCCGGGCGGCAGCTCGCACTGGGCCAGCAGCTCGGTGAAGGCATGGCAGTTGATGGGGGTCTCTTCGCTGGGCTTGATGACGATGGTGTTGCCGGTGAGCAGCGCTGGCGCCATCTTGCGTGCGATCAGGAAGAAGGGGAAGTTCCAGGGCAGGATGCCGGCCACCACGCCCATTGGCTTGCGCAGCAGAAAGATCTGCTCGTTGGCCCGGTCGCTGCTGATGACCTCGCCCTCAATGCGGCGCGCCCATTCGGCCATGTAGTCCAGGTAGTCGGCCGTGAAGTTCACCTCCACCTCGGCCAGGCCCAGCACCTTGCCCTGCTCCTCGGTAATGGTGCGCGCAATGCGCGCGACGTTCTCGCGCAGGCGGGCGGCAATGCGGCGCAGGTACTGCGCACGCTCAATCGCGGGGCGGCGCGCCCAGGCCTTTTGCGCGCCGCGCGCCGCAGCAATCGCGCGGTCCACATCAGCCTGGGTTGCCAGCGGTGACTGCGCCAGCAGCGCGCCGGTGGCAGGGTTGCGGACCTCGTGCAGCTCGGCGCTGTCCGTGAAAGCACCGGCAATGTAGTTGCGCAAAACAGGGATGGTGGGCATGGGGTCGTCCTCAGTAGGTGGTAGAGACAATGGCCGGCTGGCTGGGCGCCCGGTAGCGCGCTAGGTTGGCCACGGCGGCCTGGCGCATCAGGCTGATATCGATGGCCACCGCCACAAAGCGGCAGCCCCATTCGGTGTAGCGGCGCGCATCTTCTTCCCGCGGCGCCAGAATGCCGCAGGCCTTGCCATGGGCCAAGGTGGTCTCGATGGTGCGGCGTATGCAGTCCTGCACCTCGGGCTGGCTGGCATCACCCGCATGGCCCATGCCGGTCGAGAGGTCTGCCGGGCCGATAAAGACGGCATCGACACCGTCGACCGCGGCAATCTCGGCGGCATTCTCAACGCCCAGGCGCGACTCGATCTGCACCACGAGGCAGAGCTGCTCATGCGCGGTGCGGATGTAGTCGGGCACCGCATCCCAGCGCGTGGCCCGGGTCAGCCCGCCACCCACGCCCCGGATGCCATGCGGCGGGTAGCGCATGGCCTGCACCAGCGCGCGGGCCTGCTCGGCCGTCTCCACCATCGGTACCATCAGGGTCTGCACGCCGGCATCCAGCAGCTGCTTCATCAGCACCGCATCGCCATGCACGGCACGCACCACCGGGTGTGTGGCATAGGGCGCCACCGCCTGCAGTTGCGCCAGCAGGGTCGGCACGGTATTGGGCGCATGCTCGCCATCCACCAGCATCCAGTCATAGCCGGTGGTGGCGATGATCTCGGCCGCATAAGGCGTGGCAAAGCCGGCCCAGATACCGTAGAGCGGCTCGCTGCGGCGCAGCGCGGCCTTGAAGGGGTTCAATGGCAAATCCATAGGATGTCTCCTGGCTGGCCCGTCGGCGCGGGCCCATCAATGGCTGATCAATGGCTGATCAATGGGTATAGGGGCGGTGCAGTTCGCAGACGGGGTTCAGCTCCACGCCAAAGCCGGGCTTGTCCAGTGCCGACAGGCGCATGCGGCCCTGCACCGGCACCGGTTCGCCCAGCAGCTGCGGGTGGAACATCGGCACCACCTCGTCGGCCTTGGGCGCCATCATCAAAAATTCGGCAAAGGGGCTGTTGTGGCGCGTGGCCACAAAGTGGTAGCTGTAGACGCTGGAGCCATGCGGAATCACCAGCGCCTGGTGCGCATCGGCCAGCGCCGAGATCTTGAGCAGCTCGGTGATGCCACCGCACCAACCCACATCGGGCTGGATGATGTCGCAGCAGCCCATCTCCAGCAGCTGGCGAAAGCCCCAGCGCGTGGCCTCATGCTCGCCGGTGGTCACCAGCATGCCGGTGGGCACGTTCTTCTTGAGGGCCGCATAGCCCCAGTAGTCATCGGGCGGCAGTGCTTCTTCGATCCACTTCAGGCAATACTCCTTCGCGCCCTGGGCCAGGCGGGTGGCGTAGTTCAGGTCCAGGCTCATCCAGCAGTCCAGCATCAGCCAGAAGTCCGGGCCCACCCTCTCGCGCATCGTGGCCAACTCCTCCAGGTTGCGGCGCAGGCCTTCCTCGCCTTCGGCCGGCCCATGGTGCAGGGGCATCTTGCCGCCGATAAAGCCCATCTTCTGCGCCAGATCAGGGCGCGCACCGGTGGCGTAGAACTGCAGCTCATCGCGCACCGCACCGCCCAGCAGCTGGTGCACCGGCTCGCCGCGCACCTTGCCCAGCAAATCCCACAGCGCCAGGTCCACGCCGGAGATGGTGTTGATCACGATGCCCTTGCGGCCGTAGTACAGGGTGGACCAGTACATCTGGTCCCAGATGCGTTCGATGTCGGTAACCTTGGCGCCTTCCAGAAAGCGCGCTAGGTGCTTCTCGACAATATAGGCTGCGGGCTCGCCTCCGGTGGTGACGGCAAAGCCGACGTTGCCAGCGCTGTCTTCGATTTCCACGACCAGGGTGCCCAGCACATTGATGCCGAAGCTGCGGCGGCTCTGGCGGTACTCGGGGTACTTGGCCATCGGCGTGGCGATGTGGTCGTCGATCCAGTGGCCATCGGCCTGGTCGTGGTAGTCGGCACCGCCCCCTTGGAGGGTATAGGCGCGCACTTGCTTGATAGTGGGGATCTGGCTCATGGTGGTGTTTGCTCCTTATGCAATTTAGGCAGCGGCCTGGGGCTGCAGCGCAGCGGGCGCCATGCGGGCGCGGATGCCCAGCACCAGCAGCGCTGCCAGTACCGTTGTGCCTGCCAGCAGGTACAGGCCTGCGGCGGGTGAGTGGAAATGGCCTTCGGCCCAGTTCTTGACGATGGGGGCAACAAAGCCGCCGACAGCGCCCAGCGAATTGATCAGCGCAATGCCACCTGCTGCAGCAGCGCCGGCCAGCGTGTTGGCAGGAAAGGTCCAGAACACCGGCTGCACCGCGATGAAACCAGCCGCCGCAAAGCACAGGGCTGCGACGCCCAGCAGCGGGCTGGAAAAGCTCACCGATGCGGCCATGCCGATGGCGGCAACGAGCAAGGTCATGCTGGCCACGCTGCGGGGCTTTTGGCTGCGCTGGGCAAAGCCGGGTACCCACCAGGCCGCCAGCAGCGCGCACAGCCAGGGAATGGCTGATACCAAACCGACCATCAGACCCACCTTGGTGCCCAACAGACCTGCCACCTGGCTGGGCAGGTAGAACACCACGCCGTAGACGCTGGCCTGGATCAGCAGATAGACCAGCGCCAGATAGAGCACGCGTGGCTGGCACATGGCAGCGAGCAGGCTGTGCTGGTGGCCGCCCTTGGCACGCTCTTCGCTGTCGATGATCTCCTGCACCTGGCGGCGCTCGTCGGCGGTCAGCCACTGGGCATCGGCCGGGCGGTTGGTCAGGTAGAAATAGGCCCAGATACCAACGGCCACAGCCATCAGCCCTTCGACCGCAAACATCCACTGCCATCCGTGCCAGCCACCCATGCCATCGAGCTCCAGCAGCAGGCCCGACAAGGGGCTGCCAAAGATGAAGGCCAGCGGCGCGCCGAAGTAGAAAAAACCCATGGCCTGCGCCCGGTGCGCAGCGGGGAACCAGTAGGTGAGGTACAGGATGACGCCGGGGAAAAAGCCCGCTTCGGCCACGCCCAGCAGGAAGCGCAGCACATAGAAGGTGGTCTCGTTATGGGCAAACATCATCGCCGCAGACACGAGGCCCCAGGTGACCATGATGCGGCACATCCAGATGCGTGCGCCGATGCGGTGCATGATCAGATTGCTGGGCACCTCCAGCAGCGCATAACCGACAAAGAACACGCCGGCGCCAAACGCAAAGGCGGCATCGCTGATGCCGGTATCGGCCTGGAAAGCCACCTTGGCAAAGCCCACATTGGCCCGGTCCAGAAAGGCCATGATGTACATCAGCAGCAGGAAGGGCAGCAGGCGCCAGGAGATCTTGGCGAGCAAGGGAGCGGGGAGTTTTTTCACGACAAATCCTTAAAGACAATGCGCGGCCCGCACGCCTGCTAAAGAGCAGGCGCTGCAGGAGCGAGAAAGGAGAAGCTGGCGTAGCGGTTGCTGCGCCGGTGGGGCGCGGCTTGCGCTAGCGCCGTCGTGAGGCGGGGGGTCTGAAAAAAGTGTGCGCGAAGGCGTTCATGTTTGTCTCCTGGAAGGGATATTCGTTCTTGTGTGGAGCTGAATGTACGCGCATGATTGATGCCTAACAAATCAAATTTCAGTCATATCCGATACCTTTTATTTATGTCTGCAAAACCCGCTTTATCGGCCACGCCACCGCTGCAACGCAGCCTGCTCAACCGCCTGCGCTACAAGCATCTGCACATGTTGGTGGCGCTGGGGTCGAGCCTGAATCTGCACCGCGCATCGATCAGCCTGTCGATGTCGCAACCCGCTGCCACGCGCATGCTGCGCGAGATCGAAGACATGTTTGGCTGCCAGCTGTTTGAGCGCCTGCCACGCGGCATGCGCCCTACCGCGCTGGGCTTGCAGCTGGTGCGCTTTGCCGAGGCCTCGCTCAACAGCCTGGACCGCTGCGCCGAAGACCTGGCGGTGCGCCGCCAGGGCGGTTATGGCTACCTGGCGATTGGCACCATCATGGGCGCGGCGCCCGACCTGGTGATGACGGCCGTGGCCGAGATGAAGGCGCAGAACCCGCAGCTGCGCCTGCGCATCATGGGCGACACCAGCGACCAGGTGCTGCGCCTGCTGGACCAGCGCCGCATTGACCTGGCCATTGCGCGCCGCCGCATTGCCGGCGACAGCGAAGCCTATGACTTCGAGGCGCTGGGCAATGAGCGCCTGCTGGTGGTGGTGCGCAGCGGCCATGTGCTGGCGCGGCGCCGCAAGCTGAGCTGGGAAGAATTGGTGCGCGACTGGCCCTGGATACTGCAGCCCGCCAGCACCCCCGCGCGCATCGCGCTGGACCAGCTGCTGCAGCAGCTGGAGCTGCCGGTGCCTGCCGACGTCACCGAGTGCAGCTCCGTCTATTCGATGCAGCAACTGGTGCAGCTGACCGATGCCGTCATGCTGCTGTCCGACTCGGCCTTGAAGGACTATTTGCGCATGGGCCTGGTGAAGACCTTGCCGGTGCAGATCGATGTGCCGATGGCCCCGTTTGGCATGCTGACGCGCAAGGACCAGGAGGCCTCTCAGGAGCAGCAGAACTTTATGGATCTGCTGCGCGAGCAGGCCAGGCGCATGGTGGTTTGAGGCCTTAGCGGGATCAGGCCAGATCCAGCGTTTTGAGCATCGCGGCCAGGGCCTCGCGGTCTGCCCCCTGCAGGGTGTGCAAGGGCAGCGGCAGGCAGGGCGAGCGGGCCAGGCCCATCAGCTCGGCCGCAGTCGCGGCCGAGCGCAGACTGCCGCCCTTTTGCTGGAACCAGGACCACAGCGGCGCAAGACGGTTGGACAGTTCCAGCGCCTGCTCCGCATGGCCTGCCAGCGCAGCGCGGGTGATGGCCAAGGTGGTCTGGGGCCAGAGGCCACCGATGACCGAATACCAGGCATCGCAACCCGCCACCAGGCCCTTGGCGCCCAAGGCGTCGCCACTGACGCCGATGCTGACATGGGCGGGCACGACAGCGCGCAGGCGCTGCACGCGCGCTTGGGCCTCGGCCGCATCGGCCGGCACGCCGGGGATCTTGATCGAGGCGATATGGGGCAGCTGCGCAATGCGGCCATGCAGCGCATCGCTGAATTCAAAGCGCGTGGTGCCGGGATTGTCGTACACGACGATGGGCACCGACACCGCACGCGACACCGCCTGGAAGAGGCCATAGACCTCGTCGTCGGACAGTTTTTGGTACGAGACGGGGGCCAGCAACAGGCCGCTGGCACCGGCCTTTTGCGCGTCTTCAGCCAAGGCCAGCACATCACGTGTGCGCAGCGCGCCAATGCCCACGACCACCGGCACGCCCTGGGCCTGCTCCACCGCCAGCGCCGCCACCTGGGCCCGCTCGGCACGCGAGAGATAGGCATAGCTGCCGGTGGAACCCAGCGCACCGATGGAATCCACACCAGCCGCCACCAGGCGCTGCACCAGCTGCGCAAATGCCGGCATATCGATGCCGTGCTCATCCATGGGGGTCAGCGGAAACGCACTCAAACCTTTGAACATTCTGGGTCCCTGTCAGAACAGCTGCCGCACCCGGGCTGGGTCGCGGCCAAGCCCGGATTGTGCGGCTCCGGCTTCTGGTTAAAAATAGCCAGTTTTCAACAAAATCACTGGTCCAGTTGCCCACGATGCCAGCCCCACTGCCCAAACCATCCAGCAGCCGCAGCCTGTACCGCGACATCCGCGCGCGCATTGGCGATGGCAGCTACGCGGCCGGCACCGCCCTGCCCTCGACCCGGGCGCTGGCCGCTGAGCGGGGACTGTCGCGCGGCACCGTGAGCCTGGTCTATGAGCAACTGGCCTCGGACGGCTTTGTCGACACCCGGCCCGGGGCGGCCACGCGTGTGGCCGCAGGGGCTGCTGACCGCATCCGCGCCCAGGGCCGGGGTGCCGAGGCCTCCGAGCCCCAGCGCACGCAGCCCGATAGCGGCCGCCTGTCCGCCTTTGCCCAGCGGCTGCAGGCCATGCCGCTGCGCCCGGCTGCGCCCGATCCAGCCGGGGTGATCGACTTTGTCTACGGGCCGCTGGCGGGCCGCGACTTCCCCACCCTGCCCTGGCTCAAGGCCTTGCGCCGGGCCGAAGGCCAGCGCAGCCAGCGGCTGGAGTACGCATCGCCGCTGGGTGCGCCCGAACTGCGCCAGGCGCTGCAGCAGCACCTGCACCAGACGCGCGGCCTGGCCTGCACGACCGAGCAGATCCTGGTCGTCAACGGCTCGCAGCATGCGCTGGATCTCTGCGCCCGGCTGCTGCTCAACCCGGGCGACCCGGTGGTCGTGGAGAACCCCGGCTACCGCATGGCGCACCAGGTGTTTGAGGCCTATGGCGCGCAGTTGCTCTGCGCCGATGTGGATGACGATGGCCTGCAGACCGCGCAACTGGCCGCGCTGACCGCGCAGGCGCCCGCCAAGCTGGCCTATGTGACGCCGGGCCACCAGTTTCCGCTGGGCGGCTACCTGCCGATGGCCCGCAGGCATGCGCTGCTCGACTGGGCCCATGCGCAGCGCTGCTGGGTGATCGAGGATGACTACGACAGCGACTACCGCTACGGCGTGCGGCCCGAGCCCAGCCTCCTGTCACTGGACAGCGCGGACTGCGTGATCCACGTGGGCACCTTCTCCAAAACCTTGTCGCCGCAGCTGCGCCTGGGCTATATGGTGCTGCCCCCGGCGCTGGCCAGCCTGTTTGCCCAGGCCAAGCTGCTGACCGACCGCCATACCGCCACCGGCCCCCAGCGCGCGCTGGCCCAGCTGATCGACGACGGCAGCTATGCCCGCCATGTGCGGCGCATGCGGCGCAAACAACATGCGCGCCAGCAGGCCTTGCTGCAGGCGCTGGGGCGGCATCTGGGCACCCAGGTGCGCATCCAGGGTGCCGCCAGCGGCCTGCATCTGTCGGTATGGTTCCCTGGTCTGGCCGCCAGCCAGGAGGCGCAGCTGGTGCAAGCGGCAGCGCAGCGCGGCGTGCGCGTCTACCCGATCAGCCCGCTGTACCGGCAGCCTGCCGGGCACGCCCAAGCCGGCGTGGTGATGGGCTATGCGCTGCTGGATCTGCCCGAGATTGAGCGGGGCGTGCAGCGCCTGGCCGAGGCGCTGCAAAGCCTGCGCTGATCAGGCATCCCACTGCAGGCAGCGCATGCTGATGGTGCCCGACTGAAAGCCCTCGAACACCTGGCGCGCCGGGCCACTGCCATGGGCGGCGCCCAAGGCGTAGAGCAAGGGCCAGTAGTGGTCGGGCGTGGGCACGGCCATCCTGGCCGAGGCATGCAGCTGCTGGTAGGCCACCAGCGCTTCCTGGTTGCCCGCCAGCAAGGCCTGCTTGGCCGCTTCGTCAAACTGCTGGGCCCAGTCGCGGGCGGCCATCAACCCTTCGGGCGCGCCGCGCACCGTCGCCCGCAGGTTGTGCACGATATTGCCGCTGCCGATGATCAGCACGCCCTGCGCACGCAAGGCAGCCAGCTCCCTGCCCACCGCATAGTGGTAAGGGCCGGGCTGGTTGTAGTCGATCGAGACCTGGAACACCGGCACGTCAGCTTGGGGATAGAGGTGGTGCAGAACCGTCCAGGTGCCGTGGTCCAGCCCCCATTGGTCCGTCAGCTGCGCCTGGCCGCTGCGCACCAGCGCGGCCGCCTTGGCCGCAAGCGCCGGGTGGCCGGCTGCCGGGTACTGCATCGCATGCAGCTCGGCCGGAAAGCCCGAGAAATCGTGGATCGTGGCGGGCTTGTCGTTCACCGTCACCCCCGTGCTGCCGCGCGTAAGCCAGTGGGCTGACACCACCAGGATGGCGCTGGGCCTGGGCAGGCTGCTGCCCCAGCTTTGCAGGTGCTGGGTAAAGGGATTGGCGCTGATGGCATTCATCGGGCTGCCATGGCCGATGAACAGCACCGGCATGTTGCGCGGCTGCTGTTGGCTGCGGGCCAGCGCTTCGCCCATCGGCAGCAGCGCAGCCATCACCGCAGACAGACTGCCAGACATAACCAGGGAGCGACGTGACAACATAGCGGCGAATACCAAAAAACAAAGGGCCGCTGTCTGAGGCGGCCCCGGGGCACAAGTTCCGCCGCAACCCACAAGAAAAATGCAGTGCTTGCCAATAGGCATGCACTGCATGGACTTGGATCGTCAGGCTGTCAACGGATCAGATACTGGCGTTGTCGATCACAAAGCGGTAGGCCACATCGCCGCGCAGCATGCGCTCATAGGCGCCGTTGATGTCCTCGGCCTTGATCAGCTCGATGTCCGCCACAATCCCATGCTCGGCGCAGAAGTCGAGCATCTCCTGCGTCTCGGGGATACCACCGATCAATGAACCGGCCAGGCTACGCCGCTTCATGATCAGACCAAACACACCAGGCGATGGGTGCGGGGTCGAAGGCGCGCCCACCAGGGTCATCGTGCCATCGCGCTTGAGCAAGTTGAAGAACGGGTCCAGGTCATGCGGAGCCGCGACAGTGTTCAGGATGAAGTCCAGGCTTTGCGCATGGGCGGCCATCTCATCGGCATTGCGCGAGACCACCACTTCGGCGGCGCCCAGCGCCTTGGCCGCATCGCGCTTGGATTCGGACGTGGTGAAGGCCACCACATGCGCGCCCATCGCGTGCGCCAGCTTGATGCCCATATGGCCCAGGCCGCCAATGCCCACCACGCCCACCTTGTGGCCCGGCCCCACGCGCCAGTGGCGCAGTGGCGAATAGGTGGTGATGCCGGCGCACAGCAGCGGCGCCACGGCGGCCAGCTGTTCGGGTGGATGGCTGACCCGCAGCACATAGCGCTGGTGCACCACAATGCTTTGCGAATAGCCGCCCAGGGTATGGCCCGGCGCATCGGCGGTAGGCCCGTTGTAGGTACCGACCATGTGGTTGCAGTAGTTCTCCAGCCCCATGCCGCAATCCACGCAGTGCTGGCAACTGTCGACGATGCAGCCAACCCCGACCAGATCGCCCGGCTTGAACTCGGTGACGTCAGCGCCCACGGCCGCCACCTCGCCGACAATCTCATGCCCCGGCACACAGGGGTAGAGCGTGCCGGCCCATTCGGATCGCACCTGGTGGATGTCGGAATGGCAGACACCGCAGTAGGCAATGCGGATCTGCACATCCTGGGCGCCTGGCGTGCGGCGCTCGATGTTCAGGGCTTCAAGAGGTTGGTCACCCGCGTGGGCGCCATAGGCTTTGACAGTCATGTTGAAGGTCCTATTCCGTTCGTGGAGATCACCGCAGGGCGCAGGCTGGGCAGCATCCGCTGGCAGATGCACGTGGCCAGCCGCTGCGCAGGAGCATCGGCAACGGCGCCGGCATCGCGGCGCGTTCATCTTACGCCGCTGGTATGCAGATCTGAACAGGTGCTGGCCACCGCATCCGAACAGCTTGATCCACCCCAAAGAAAGCCATCGCCCTTTTTTCCACATGGTTATTTGAGAATAGTTCTCATTTGCGAATATGATCGACCCCAAGGTTCAGCGATTGCCGCAGTTCCTTGTTTCATCGTGGGGCGACCTACTGGGTTTTCACTCCAGTGGTCGTTTTTGCTAGCCAGCGGTTCTCCATGTAGCCAGGCATTTTTTTCCACGTCGGAACTTAGTCCTTTCTTGGCGCTATCAGCCAACGGCCCACCGCTGCGGATGGCTCAGTCTGTGCACCGACGGCAAGCATGCATGTAGCACGGCACCCTCTCAGATTGTCTGTCTCGCAGAGCCTTTCGCGGCGCAGGGACCGTCGGGTCACTCCATGCGCAGAACCGCAGCTCGCTTGAGGGTTGAACAGGCCGCATGTGACCAGGCTGCATGCGCCGATACATCCTCATTCATCTTGAGACGCAGACCATACGGCTCCCCCGCCATTGCTTGACCTGATGCGTTCGTGCAAGCCTTGATGGCAAGGCCATCATTATTTATAGCGGCAGCAGGCCAAATAAAAACCTTCCCCGAGCCTGCGCCCATCCCTCAACTCCTCTGGCGTCAAATTTCTCTCTCGCTCATCCAAAAGCGCATCGCTGTTATTGGCAAGCCCTGTCAAATGGGCTGCATAATCCCACGCATAACTTGTTACACGGCTGGCAGGAGCGGTCAGCAGAAGCAGCCGTATCTTGTTTGGTGATGCCATCTACACACCACACTGGCGCCGAGACTTCTAGTGAGCGCGAAGAGCGCCTGGCCCGGTGCCACGCCTCATCCATTGGAAGGAACATGTTCAACGCATAGTTGGTGTCCGCCCATACACCGGCGTCGGACGTCACGCCTGCATCACTGGTTGTTCGTCCCAGCACCAGCTAACACCAATTGACTTAGCGTGGCCTATTCCAACCAGGCAGGCATTGGTGCTTATTTCGCCGCAACCCAAGAGCAGCAAAGCTTGGCCCTGACAGCAGCCCCGACCGCCAACCCCAGCACGCCCGAGCCAGTCCCCGCACTGGGCGCCTGGGCAGCAATGCTGCTCTCAGCCTTGCTGGCTGGGGACATGGCCGTGCTAGAGCTGCGCAGCAAGGGCCGCAAGACGCCCCTAGATCACCCACAGCACTTCCAGCTGCTGCCTGGCCTGCGCCACCTCCAGCGTCACCTCATCCCCCTCAGCCTTGCCCAGCAACGCCTTGCCCAAGGGCGCTTGGCTGCTGATGACCTGGATGGTTTCCGCCTCGATGACCAGCTTCATATTTCCCCCTTCAGGGCCGAGAAAGATCTGCTGCTGTTTCTCGTCCGCATCCAGCAAGCAGGCCAGCGCGCCCAGCTGTATGCCCCTGCTGGCGCTGTAGGGCTGCGGGCAAAAAAGCCGCCAATGGACCAACGCCTGGCGAATGGCCTCGGCGCGACGTGCCTGGCCCGTCGCCAGATAGGCTGCTTCCAGGCCCAAGGTGTCGTACTTGTTTTCGGCAATGTTTTCCTCATGCGTCGCCGCTTCATGCGCAGCACTCACCGCCTGCTCGACCTGCAACAGGTCCGCAGCAAGCCGCTCCAGCACCTGCTGCTGCAACCAGGATTTATCCACCATGAGAAATCGGCCTTTTGAAAGGTTGGGGAGACTGATGAGGAATGGGCCCCGCCAGCTTGCGTTTCAGTGACATGCACAGCACCAGGGCCTGAGCTTGAGGCTGGCAATCGATCAGCCACGCAACGCATTGATAAACGACACGACCTGAAGGCCCAGGTAACGCCAGCCTGTCTCCAGGTGCTGCAAGAGATGCATTCCTGACGTCCCGGCAATGCGTGAGATCCAGGGCTGAATCTGGGTTCAACCAGGCAATCGGCGCCAGCTTTGCTAGCAGGACCGCACACAGCAATGCCCAATAGCGCCAATAAAAAAGCCGCACAGCATCAAAAATGATAGCTGTGCAGCCAATGAATCTGGTAGGGCGTGAGGGACTTGAACCCGCGACCAAAGGATTATGAGTCCTCTGCTCTAACCAACTGAGCTAACGCCCCGGCACCACCACTTGCCGGGATGCCCGGCGAGTGAAGCTTTGCATTCTAGCGTTTATTTCGGATGGCTCAGTGCGTTGGAGACGAGCTTTGAGGTGATTCCAACGATCTGGATCATCTTCTCGTAGGGCATGCGTTTGGGGCCGATGACGCCCAAGGTGCCGACCACTTTGCCATTGACCTGGTAGGGGGTGCTGACGACGGACAGCTCCTCGACGGACAGCAGCTGGCTCTCGCCACCGATGTAGATTTGCACGCCTTCGGCGCGGTTGGAGTTCTCCAGCAGGTGCAGTATCTGGGTCTTTTGCTCGAACAGGTCAAAGGCCCGGCGCAGGTTGGTCATGTCGTTGCTGAAATCGCTGACGGCCAGCAGATTGCGCTCGCCGGCAATCACCAGCTCATGCGGGGCTTCTTCGGCGTCTTCATCCACATTTACGGCGGCCAGCATCAGCGCGGCAATCTCGTCGCGCAGGCTGTCCACTTCCTTGCGCAGCAGCTGGCGCACCTGCTCCATCGCCAGGCCGGCGTAGTGGGCGTTGAGGTAGTTGGCCGTCTCGATCAGTTGGCTTTGGGAATAGTCGGACTCGGTGAAGATCACACGGTTCTGCACATCGCCCTCGGGCGAGACCAGGATCAGCAAGATGCGCTTTTCCGACAGGCGCAAGAACTCGATATGGCGGAACGATGAGCTTTTGCGCGGTGCCTGCACCACTCCGACAAACTGCGACAGCTCCGACAGCACGCCTGCCGCACTGGAGATGACCTTTTGCGGCTGCTCCGGCGCAATCTCGGCTGACACGACCTGGTCCGGGTCCACCGTCAGCATGGTGTCGACAAACAGGCGGTAGCCCTTGGCGGTGGGGATGCGGCCGGCGGAGGTATAGGGGCTGGCAATCAGACCCAGACCTTCGAGGTCGGCCATCACATTGCGGATGGTGGCTGGCGAAAAATCGAGCCCCGGCGCCTGCGTGAGCGCGCGGGAGCCCACCGGATGGCCATCCGCTATATAGCGTTCCACCAAGGTTTTGAGCAGCAGCCGGGCGCGGTCATCAAGCATGGGCGCATTTTATCCGTGTCCTTGGGGTCTGATGGTGCGCCTGGCATGGATCAAGGGTAATGCGGGAGGCCGATGCCTTGTCAGATACCGCCGCCGGATGGTGCTGCGCCGCTGTGGATTTCTATGCCCATGCAACAATGGCGCGGTGGCTGTCCCGGTGCGCCTGCATGCACGCGCCAGAGCAGCTTCCGGCCCAGCCCCGGCCAGCGGCTCGACATGCCTTCGCAGGGCAGGCGGCAACCGCCATCTGGGGCTGCTCAAGAAATTCAAATAGATTCCATCACTTTGGTGATGTAATTTGCGTATGCAGTCTCGCTTTCAACACATTGCCCTGATCGGCAAACACCATGCGCCACCCACTGCCGAGGTGCGCCAGCAGTCCTATGCGGCTTTCAGCCAGATCGCATGCTATATCGAGGCCCAGGGCGGCACTGCATTTCTGGAGCAAGAGACGGCCGCCTTCACTGGTATGGAGCACTATCCCACCCTCAGCATGCAGCAGATCGGTGAGCGCTGCGACCTGGTCATTGTGCTGGGAGGCGACGGCACCATGCTGGGTGTGGGGCGCGAGTTGGCCCAGTACAACACGCCTCTGGTCGGTATCAACCAGGGCCGCCTGGGCTTTGTGACCGACGTGCCGCTGCAGACCTTCATGGGCCCGCTGTCGGCGATTCTGGCGGGTGAGTACGAGGAAGAAGTGCGCTCGATGATCCATGCCCGCGTGATGCGCGAAGGCCAATGCGTCTTCGAGGCCCTGGCCTTCAACGATGTGGTGGTGAACCGGGGTGGTACCTCGGGCATGGTCGAGTTGCGGGTCGAGGTCGATGGCCAGCTGGTGGCCAACCAGCGCGCGGACGGATTGATCATTGCCACCCCCACCGGCTCGACCGCCTATGCGCTGTCGGTTGGGGGCCCCATCGTGCACCCCACGGTGCCCTGCTGGGTGATGGCGCCGATTGCGCCGCACATGCTGTCCAACCGGCCCAGCGTGATTCCAGACACGCAAGAGATTTCGATTGAAGTGATTGGCGGGCGCGATGTGGCCGCCAATTTCGACATGCAGTCGCTCGCCTCCATCCTGCGCGGCGACAAGATCCTGGTGCGCAGCGCGCCGCACAAGGCACGCTTTCTGCACCCCCGGGGCTGGAACTACTACGCCACCCTGCGCAAAAAGCTGGGCTGGAACGAAGGGGGCATCACGCCATGAGCCTCAGACGCATTGGATTGCGTGATTTCGTCATCGTCGAGCAGCTAGAGGTGGACTTCCAAACCGGCTTCACGGCGCTGACCGGCGAGACCGGCGCCGGTAAATCGATCCTGATCGATGCCTTGCAACTGGTGCTGGGCCACCGCGCCGACACCGGTTTTGTGCGCCAGGGCGCCAGCCGCGCCGAGCTGATGGCCGAGTTCGATACGCCCGCCACCCTCGAAGGCTTTCTCAGCGACAACGACATGCCGGGTGAGGAAACCCTGCTGCTGCGCCGTGTGATCGATGCGCAGGGCAAGAGCAAATTCTGGATCAATGGCGTGCCGGCTACCGCAACGCAGCTGCGCAGCATTGCCGGCGCCCTGGTCGACATCCATGGCCAGCACGCCTGGCAAGGGCTGACCCAGCCCGAATCGGTGCGCCAGCTGCTCGATGCCTATGCCGGCACTGACAGCACCCCCACCCAGCGCGCCTATGCGCTGTGGCGCAGTGCCGACAAAGCCTTGCAGCAAGCCCGCAGCATGGAGGAAACCCACCAGCGCGAGCGCGAACGCCTGCTCTGGCAGATTGCCGAAATCGACAAGCTCGCGCCCGGCCCGCAGGAATGGGAGGAGCTCAACACCCAGCACGGGCGCCTGTCCAACGCCCAGGCCCTGATGGATGCAGCCAACAACGCGATGGCCAGCCTCGAAGGCGAAGACGGCGGCGCGCTCACCCAGGTCAACCGCAGCCTGCATCTGCTGCAGGCCCAGGCCCATGTGGAGCCCGGTTTTTCGGCGATGGCCGATTCGCTGGAATCCTGCCTGGCCCAACTCGAAGATGTGATGCGCTCGCTCAACGGCTACCTGCGCCATGCCGAGCTGGATCCGGACAAGCTTGAACAGCTGGACCAGCGCCTGGGCAGCTGGATATCGCTGGCGCGCCGCTACAAGCGTGCGCCGGAAGACCTGCCCGCGCTGCTGCAGGGCTGGCATGCCGAGCTGCTGGCGCTGGAAGCCTCCTCCGACATGGTGCAGCTCAGCAAGAATGCCCAGCAGGCACAGGAGGCCTACCAAAAGGTGGCCGCCACGCTGAGCCAAGCGCGCCAGCAAGCGGCCAAGCGCCTGTCCAAGGCCATCACCGCGGCGATGCAGGACCTGGGCATGGCCGGTGGCCGTTTTGTGGCCCAGGTCAGCCCGGCGCGCGAGCCACGCAGCGATGGCATTGACGATGTGGAACTGCTGGTGGCCGGCCACCCCGGCACCGACGCAAAACCGATTGCCAAGGTGGCCTCGGGCGGCGAGCTTTCGCGCATCTCGCTGGCGATTGCGATCTCGACCAGCCAGCTCGGCCAGGCCCCCACGCTGATCTTTGACGAGATCGACTCGGGCATCGGCGGCGCCGTGGCCGATGCGGTGGGCCGCGTGATGCGGGCACTGGGGCGCGACCGCCAAGTGCTGGCGGTCACCCACCTGGCCCAGGTAGCAGCGCGTGGCGACCATCATCTGCTGGTGGCCAAGCAGCGCAGCAAGGGAGGCACCACCAGCCATATCCGTACCGTGGCCGCTGATGAGCGGGTCAACGAAATTGCCCGCATGCTGGGCGGCGAGAACCTCTCGGCCACCAGCCGGGCCCATGCCCAAGAGATGATTGCCGGAGGAATGAATGACCGATAAGACATCTGCCTCGCAGCCCCTGGAAGTGGTGGTCATCACCGGCATGGCCGGCTCGGGCAAGTCCGTGGCGTTGCATGCACTGGAAGACGTGGGCTACTACTGTGTGGACAACTTTCCGCCCGAGCTGCTGCAGGCCCTGGTCGCGCTGGAGCACTGGCAGCATGGCAGCCGCGTTGCCATCGCCATCGATGCGCGCAGCGCCAAGGGACTCTACCTGGTGCCCGGGCAGTTAGACCGACTGCGCGATGCCGGTGCCCAGGTTCGGCTGATCTACATGGATGCACAGCGCGACACGCTGATGCGCCGCTTTTCTGAAACCCGCAGGCGCCACCCACTGACCAACGAAAAGCTGCAAGAAGGCCCGCGTGCACTGGTGCAGATGATCGAAGAGGAACGTGCGCTGCTGTCCGATCTGCGCGAGCAGGCCCATGTGATCGACACCAGCAATATGCGCGGATCGCAGCTGCAAGCGCAGATCAAGGACTGGATCCAGGCGCCTCAATCGAGCCTGACCTTGTTGTTCCAGTCCTTTGGCTTCAAGCACGGCATCCCGATCGACAGCGATTACATGTTCGATGTGCGCATGCTGCCCAACCCTTATTACGAGCCAGAGTTGCGCCCCCACACGGGATTGGAAGCACCGGTCGCCAACTTCCTGGCACAGCAGCCCAAGGTGCTGCAGATGCAAAACGACATCATCCGCTTTCTGGACAACTGGCTGCCTGAGCTGGTGAAAAACCACCGCAGCTACGCCACCGTATCAGTGGGCTGCACCGGCGGCCAGCACCGCTCGGTCTATCTGGTCAACGCGCTGGCCCAGCACTTTCAAGGCCGCTGGACGACCTTGCAGCGCCACCGCGAGCTGAGCGCCAAAAAAGGCTGATGCACGCGCTGCTTACTCGGCGCGCAAGGCCACGCTGAGCTGGTCCACCACGTTCGCCCAATCGGCATCTGCGGTGATGCTCTCCCGCAAAAAGCGCGCCTGTGCTGGCGACCAGAACGGAGCGTCGGCCATCAGCAAGGTGTCGGGCAGCGGGCGGTGGGTTTCAATGAACTCGCGAATCGATGCGTCGTCATCGGGCAGGCCCAGTTGCTGGAACAGGGACGAGAATGGATGGACAGTGGGTTCCATGGCGCACTTTCAAAGCAAAAAGATGGCTGCAGTCTAATTGCCGGGCAAAGGCGCGCTTTGCAGGACAAGCACTGCAATCGACGCCAGTGCCTGCTGCCCCGGCCAGCCTCAGAACCCGCGCTGCAGCAGACTGCGAACCGGCGCGGGCAGGCCCACATCGGGCCACTGTGCAGGCAGCACCCACTGGCCAGACTGTGCCGGCACAAAATCGGCAGCAATGGGGACCCGCACCGGGTGCAGATGCAGGTCCTTGTGGGTGAGCACATGCAAAAAAGCGGCGCCATGCACGGGCGCTGAGGTGGCGCCGTAACGGGCAGACAGCTGGAGCAGTGCTTCTTCGCTGTCGCAGACCGGCATGCAGAACAGGCCGGCCCAGATGCCCGGTGCCGGGCGCTTTTCCAGCCAGATGGCGCCATCGGGCCGTTGCCAGCACAGCAGCCACCAACTGGCGGCGCTGCGCTTCAATTTCTTGGTCTTGACGGGATAGCGCTCGGGCTGGCCCTGGCGGTGTGCTACGCAATCTCCGTGCACCGGGCAGAGCAGGCAGCTGGGCTTTTTGGCGGTGCAGATGGTGGCGCCCATGTCCATCATGCCCTGGGTATAGCGCGGCATGTTGCGCGCCAGGTCGGTGGTGGGCAGCAGGTCTTCGGCCAGCGCCCAGAGCTTTTTCTCGGCGGCGCTGCTGGCCAGGTCGTCGTCAAAGCCCAGCACGCGGGTGAGCACCCGTTTGACGTTGGCATCCAGAATGGCAGCCCGCTGCGCAAAGCAGAACGAGGCAATCGCGCCTGCGGTCGAACGGCCAATGCCAGGCAAGGACGAGAGTTCTTCGACCGTGTGCGGGAACGCACCGCCAAAGCGCTCCATCACCTCCTTGGCGCAGCGGTGCAGGTTGCGTGCGCGGCTGTAGTAGCCCAGGCCGCTCCACAGCGCCATGACTTCTTCATCGCTGGCCGCGGCCAGATCGGCCACCGTGGGGCAGCGCTGCAAGAACCGCTCGTAGTAGCCCAGCACGGTGCTGACCTGGGTCTGCTGCAGCATGATCTCGGACAGCCAGACGCGGTAGGCATCCTGGGTGTTCTGCCAGGGCAGGTGGTGTCTTCCGTGGACTGTCTGCCAGGCCACAATCTGTTCGGAAAATCGGCTCACAATCGCTGTTCTCGGGGGGAGTTATAGATGGCTGCGGCCGCTCTGGGGCGGCCTGTCAGCCCGGTGTTTATTTCTGGCAGCGCTTGCAGTAATAGGTGCTGCGCTGCCCTTGTTTGATGACCTGCACCGGCTGGCCGCATTGCTGGCAGGGCTCTCCAGCCCGGCCATAAACGCTGGCCTGCGCCTGGAAGGCACCGGCATAGCCATTGACCTGGACAAAATCGCGCAAGGTGCTGCCGCCCAGCGCAATCGAGCGGGTCAGCACTTCGACGATCGCTGCATGCAGGCGCCGCGCCTGGGGCCGTGTGGTCTGGTTGGCCGGTTTGGTGGGTGCGATGCCGGCCAGGAACAGCACCTCACTGGCGTAGATATTGCCCACGCCCACGACCACCTGGCCGCCCAGCAGCAGCTGCTTGATCGGCATGCGCGATTTTTGCAAACCCGCCCACAGGTGCTCAAAGCTGAAGCCGGCACTCAAGGGCTCCACGCCCAGGTTGGCAAACAGCTTGGCGGCCATGCCGGAATCGGCATCGGGCGACCACACCACCGCGCCAAAGCGGCGCGGGTCGTGCAGGCGCAGCAAATGCTGGTCGGTGAACAGGTCGAAATGGTCATGCGGGCCGGCGGGCACATCCATCTGGCTGACCTGCAGGCTGCCGGACATGCCCAGGTGGATCAGCACCACACCCTGGTCCAGCACCAGCACGATATATTTGCCGCGGCGCTGCACATCAGTGATGGTGCGGCCAGCGAGCGCTGCGGTCTCGATACCCAGCGGCCAGCGCAAAGGCTTTCCGATACGCACGGAGGCGATGCGCGCGCCTTGCAGCGGCGCAACCAATCCCCGCCGCGTGACTTCCACTTCTGGTAACTCTGGCACTTTCTTCCTTCTGCAAGGCCCTTGGGCATCGTTTATTATGGGCCGATGACGCAAAAACTTCGTTTACTGGCTTATTTTCTGGCCTCTGGCCTGATGGCACCCGCGTTTGCAGCGCCTGCCCAAGCACCGCAAAACGGCGCTGCCCAGCGACCACTGGCCTTGGCCGCGGCTGAGCGCGCCGATGATGCCAGAGTGGAGCTGGATGCGGAGCTTTTTTACGAACTGCTGTTGGGCGAAATGTACGCCTACCGTGGTGATGCGGCGACCAGCGTGGAATTGCTGCTCGATGCCGCCCGCCGATCGGGCGACGAAAAGGTCTACCAACGCAGCGCACAGCTGGCGCTGCTGTCGCGTTCCGCCAGCCGCGCCACTGAAGTGGCCCAGGCCTGGAAGAACGCCTTCCCCCAATCGCGCGCCGCCAGCCGCTACATGCTGCAGGTGATGCTCTCGACCAACCATGGCGAGGAAACCGGCCCGCTGCTCAAGCAAGAGATTGCACTGGCCAAGCCCGATGAAAAGCTGGACTGGATCCGCGCCATCCCCAGCATCTACCGCCGCCTGAGCGACCAGACGCTGGCCGCCCGCATCGTGCGCGAGGCACTCACCCCCGAGCTGGAAAACCCCGCCACCGGCCCCGAGGCCTGGGCCGCCATCGGCCGCATGGAGCTGGCCGCCGACCAGAAGACCGAGGCATTGGCATCTGCCCGCCGGTCGCTGCAGCTCAACCCCGACAACGAGAGCGCGGCCAAGCTCGCCGCTGACCTGGTCAACGCAGGTGTGCCCGGCGCTGAATCGCTGGTGGTTGATTTCTTGGACAAATCCAAGAGCGGCGAGGCCCACCTGGCCTATGCCCGCAGCCTGATGAATGCCGAGCGCTTTGACGAGGCCAAAACCCAGCTGGAAAACGCCACGCGCCTGAGCCCCGAATCTGCCGACGCCTGGATGCTGAAAGCCGCACTGGAAGCCCAGCTCAAGCAGTACACCGAGGCCGATGTCTCGCTGCTCAAGCTCGACACCCTGATCGACAAATTCCCCTCGGCGGTGCTGCAGCGTGAAGTACGTATCCAAAGCCTGATGCTGCGCGAGCAGATGGCCGAAGCCCAGCAGAAATGGGCCGAGGCTGACCGCTGGGCCGATGAGATCGCCAAGGCCGGCAACACCGCGCTGGCCACCTTGCGCAAGGCCTCCATCCAGATGCAGCAAGGCAACTACGATGCCGCTGCTACTTTGCTGGACCAGTTGCCCGAAGGCAATGCCGGCGAAGCGCGCGCCAAGCTGGCAGCGCAAGTGCAACTGCAAAAGACTGCGAAGAACTATGCCAAGGCGCTGGAGCTGCAAGGCCGCCTGGTCGCGCTGCAACCGCAGGACCCGGACGCGCTGTACGAGCAGGCCATGCTCGCCGAACGCATGAACAACATCGAGCTGGCCGAGACCCAACTGCGCAGGCTGATCGAGCTGCAGCCCGATTTTCACCATGCCTATAACGCGCTGGGCTACTCGCTGGCCGATCGCGGCCTCAAGCTCGACGAGGCCAAGAGCCTGATCGAAAAGGCGCTGAGCATGTCGCCGGGCGATCCCTTCATCACCGACAGCCTGGGCTGGGTGGAGTTCAAGCTGGGCAACCTTGACCGCGCTGCCGAGCTGCTGGAGCAGGCCTATACCAAGCAACCCGATGCCGAGATTGGCGCCCACCTGGCCGAAGTCTGGTGGAAGCAGGGCAAGAACAAGCCCGCCGAAGAGCTGCTGCGCACCGTTTTGAAGACAGCGCCCAACAACGACATGGTCAAGAAGACCTTTGAGCGCCTGGGAATCAAGCCATGACGATGCAGCGCAGGCAGCTCTGCCTGGCCGTCATCGGCGCTGGCCTGCTGCCCGTCATCTCGGCCTGCAGCACCGCAGCGCGCCAGCTGGAAGCCGCACCGGGCAAGACCTACTGGTCGGGCCGCATGTCGGTGCAGGTGCTGGAGAGCCCACCGCAGAGTACCAGCGGCAGCTTTGAGCTATCAGGCAGTGCCGCTTCGGGTGAGCTGGTGCTGCTCAACCCTCTTGGCAATATCGTGGCACGCGTGCAATGGTCACCCGGCCAGGCCAGCGCGCAGCAAGGCACGCAGACGCGCCAGGCCAGCTCACTCGACGAGCTGACGCAGACCCTGCTGGGCACCAGCTTGCCGATTGCTGCGCTGTTTGACTGGCTGCAGGGCAAACCCACCGAGGCGGCCGGCTGGCAGGCCGATCTGGAGGCACGCAGCGAAGGGAGAATCCTGGCCCGCCGTCTAACCCCCCTGCCTGAAGCCAGCCTGCGCATCGTCCTCGACGCGCCATGATTCTTTTGTGAGACCCTGATCCATGCGTACGCTGTACGACGTTCCCGCACCTGCCAAGCTCAACCTCTTCCTGCACATCACCGGCAGACGCGCCGATGGCTACCATCTGCTGCAGTCGGTGTTCATGCTGATCGACTGGGCCGACACCCTGCACTATGAGCTGCGCAGCGGCAGCCAGATCAGCCGCGAAGACCTGAACACCCCGCTGCCCGCCGATGACCTGATCACCCGCGCTGCACGGGCCTTGCAGCAGGCCACCGGCTGCAACAAGGGCGTGCACATTGGCGTGTACAAAAACCTGCCGGCCCAGGCGGGCATGGGCGGCGGCTCATCGGATGCCGCGAGCACCCTGCTGGCCCTGAACCAGCTCTGGGATTTGAAGCTCTCGCGCAGCGAACTGCAGCGCATCGGGCTGACGCTGGGCGCCGATGTTCCGTTTTTTATTTTCGGAAAGTCGGCTTGGGTCGAAGGAATCGGTGACATAATACGTCCACTCGAAAACGAGCAGCAACTAGCAGACACCGCGCTGGTAGTTGTGAAGCCGCAAGAGGGTCTGGATACGAAATTAATTTTTTCAAGTCCGAACCTAAAACGCGATTCAGAAGCTGCTACAATGACGAGCTTCGCTGCAGAGAACTTTGACTTCGGTCGAAACGACTTGCAGCCGGTCGCAGAAAGCCTGTGCCCTTCGATAAAAAAAGTTTCTGACTTTTTGAAATCACAAGGATTACATGCTAAAATGACGGGCTCAGGTAGCGCAGTTTTCGCAGTGAAGAAAATGCAAGCTAATAGCTGCCAGAGCAGTTTTTCACAAGACTGGACAGTGAAAGATTGCACAAGTCTGATGGAACACCCTCTCAGAGGTTGGACCCAAGACTGAAAGTTTTAAAGGATTGGTGATGCTTAGCACCAATTCTTGTAGGGGAGTCGCCAAGCTGGTTAAGGCACCGGATTTTGATTCCGGCATGCGAAGGTTCGAATCCTTCTTCCCCTGCCATATTTCTTACCGCGTACAAGCAACGCACACAGCTAACCCATACCCACTGGGACGCTATGCAAGACCATCATCCAGACTTCATGGTTTTCACTGGCAACGCCAACCGCGAACTTGCCTCTGAAATTGCACAACACCTTCATACCTCCCTGGGTAACGCCGACGTAGGCCGTTTCTCTGACGGTGAAGTCACCGTCGAGATCAAGCAGAACGTACGTACCCGCGATGTGTTCGTGGTGCAGCCCACCTGCGCGCCCACCAACGACCATCTGATGGAACTGCTGGTGATGGTCGACGCTCTGAAGCGTGCATCGGCTGAGCACATCTGTGCCGTGATCCCCTATTTTGGCTACGCCCGCCAGGACCGCCGTGTTCGCTCGACCCGCGTGCCCATCACGGCCAAGGTCGTTGCCAATATGCTGCAAGCCGCTGGCGTGAGCCGCGTGCTGACGATGGACCTGCACGCTGACCAGATCCAGGGCTTCTTCGATATTCCGGTGGACAACATCTATGCATCGCCTGTGCTGCTGGGTGATCTGCGCCAGAAGAACTACGAAGACCTGATCGTCGTGTCGCCGGACGTCGGTGGTGTGGTGCGTGCCCGCGCACTGGCCAAGCAACTCCATTGCGATCTGGCCATCATCGACAAGCGCCGCCCCAAGGCCAATGTCTCCGAAGTCATGCATGTGATCGGTGATATCGACGGCCGCAACTGCGTGATCATGGACGACATGATCGACACCGCAGGCACCTTGGTGAAGGCTGCTGAAGTGCTCAAGGAGCGCGGCGCCAAGAAGGTTTACGCCTATTGCACGCACCCCATCTTCTCGGGCCCGGCCATTGAGCGTATCGGCAACGGTGCAGCTCTGGACGAAGTCGTCGTCACCAACACCATCCCTCTGTCGGCCGCTGCCCGCAACTGCAGCAAGATCCGCCAGTTGTCGGTGGCACCACTGATTGGTGAGACCATCCACCGCATCGCCACCGGCGAATCGGTGATGAGCCTGTTCCAGGAAGCCGAGTGAACCAAGGGCCTGCAAGGCCCTTTTTCTGCTTTCTGCTAAAATAGATAGTTTTCGCTGGCCGCTGCAATTTGTAGCGGCCTTTTTAACCGGGTGAACTGGTCGCGGTTCATCCCACATTGGAGTAATGAAATGAACGTTGTCGCTTTTGCGCGCGCTAAGCAAGGTACGGGTGCGAGCCGCCGCCTGCGTAATTCTGGCCGTACGCCTGGCATCATCTACGGTGCTGCTGCTGAGCCTCAGTTGATCGAAGTGGACCACAACAGCCTGTGGTACGCCCTGAAGAAGGAAGCCTTCCACGCATCCGTGCTGGAACTGGACCTGGACGGCGCCAAGAGCCAAGTGCTGCTGCGCGACGTGCAATACCACCCCTACAAGCAACTGGTGCTGCACATCGACTTCCAACGCGTCGATGCCAACACCGCGCTGACCATGAAGGTGCCCGTCCACTTCAGCGGTGCTGAAGAGTCCCCAGCTGTCAAGATCGACAAGTGCCTGGTGACCCCGGTTGTGACCGAAATCCAAGTGATCTGCATGCCCAAGGACCTGCCCGAATTCATCGCGGTGGACCTGAGCAAGCTGGAAAAGGGTTCGACCGTCCACTTGAAGGACATCGCTCTGCCCAAGGGCGTGAAGCTGGCTGCACAAACCAACCCTGCGCTGGTGTCCGTGGCCGCTCCTGCTGCTGCTGAACCTGCAGAAGGCGAAGCGCCTGCTGCTTAATCGCACAGCAAGCTGCTGACGCCTCTGGCGTCTGCAAGCCAGAGGCTGCATTGCTGGTCAATGCAGCCTTTTTTCATTCCTCCCCCCACTTCACTCCATCCGCCCATGATCAAGCTGTTTGTTGGCCTCGGCAATCCCGGCCCTGAATACGAAGGCACGCGCCACAACGCCGGCTTCTGGTGGATTGATGCGCTGGCCCGGGATTTGCGCCTGCAGCTGGTACCCGACCGCAATTACTACGGTCTGGTCGCGCGCACCTCGGTGCAAGGCGAGTCGGTCTGGCTGCTGGAGCCCCAGACCTTCATGAACCTGTCGGGCAAGTCGGTCGGTGCGCTCGCACGTTTTTTCAAGATCAAGCCCGAAGAGATTCTGGTGGTGCACGATGAACTCGATCTGCCGCCCGGCCAGGTCAAGCTCAAGCGTGGCGGTGGCCACGGCGGCCACAACGGCCTGCGCGATATCCATGCGCAGCTGGGATCATCCGATTACTGGCGCCTGCGCATCGGCATCGGCCACCCCGGTGACAAGCAGGAGGTGCCCAACTGGGTGCTGCGCAAGCCAGCGCCGGACCAGCGAACCCTGATCGAAGACAGCATCATCCATGCGCTGCAGGCCTCGCCCGAGCTGCTGGCGGGCGACATGGACAAGGCCACGTTGAAGATCCACACCACCAAGCCCCAGCGGCCCAAGCCGCCGCGCCCTCAGGCCGTCTGAGCGCGCCGGGCTACACGCACATCAATGCCCACCACCCCCGACAACCCCGCAGTCACAGGCCCTTGTCAGCCTGCAAGCGCACATAGCGCTGCATCAACGTGGGCTTGTCTTCCTGAAAATCGGGGTGCACCGGAATGCAGGCCACCGGGCAGATCTGCACGCACTGGGGCTCATCGAAATGGCCCACACATTCGGTGCAGCGGTGCGGATCGATCTCATAGTAGTCCTCCCCCATCGAGATGGCATCGTTGGGGCACTCGGGCTCGCAGACATCGCAGTTGATGCACTCATCGGTAATCATCAAGGCCATGGCGGCGTCTCCAAGATTCCAGCACGGGGGAAGAAGTGTGACATGAGCGACATTATCCCGCGTGCGCCTTAGCCATACTCTTGGCACTGCGAGTAAGCATGTATGGTGTGTCGGAATTGTTCGCGTTATGCTTGCCGCTGCGAAAAAATACAACCAGCACCTGCAGTCTGCGCGCCTTTCCTAACCACGATGGCTATCCATGGGCTTATTCATTCTCAAGCGCACACTCACCTTGCTGCTCACCTTGCTGGGCACCTCGATTGTCGTCTTCCTCGTGCTGGAGATCCTGCCGGGCAACGCCGCCCAGATGCTGATGGGGCCTGATGCCGCTCCCGAAGCGGTGGCTGAGCTGGCCGAGCAGCTCGGGCTCAACCAACCTGCGTGGGAGCGCTACGTGCACTGGATCTCGGGACTCGTGCACCTGGACCTGGGCAACAGCTACAGCTACGGCACCCCCGTCATCGAACTGATTGCCGAGCGCATGGCGCTCACCCTGCCGCTGGCCCTGATGGCCATGGCCATCACCACCGTCGTCGCACTGGCCGCCGGCATCTATGCCGCCAGCCGCCACAACAAGATCGGTGATGTCAGTGTCATGGGCCTCGCCCAGCTGGGTATTGCGATTCCCAATTTCTGGTTCGCCATATTGCTGATTTTGCTGTTTTCGGTGCAGCTCAAATGGTTCTCGGCGGGCGGCTTTCCGGGCTGGACCGAGGCATCGGGCGGCTCGCCCTGGGCAGCGATCAAGTCGCTGTTGCTGCCAGCGCTGTCGTTGGCGGTGGTGCAGGCCGCCATCCTGGCGCGCATCACCCGCTCGTCGGTGCTCGAAGTACTGCGCGAGGACTTTGTCCGCACCGCCCGGGCCAAGGGCCTGTCGCAACGCGCAGCGCTGTATGGCCATGTGCTGCGCAATGCGCTGGTGCCGGTGGTCACCGTGATGGGCCTGCAGTTTGCCGAGCTGATGGCCGGCACGATCGTCGTCGAGAACGTGTTCTACCTGCCGGGCATGGGCCGCCTGATCTTTCAGGCCATTGCCAACCGGGACCTGATGGTGGTGCGCAACTGTGTGATGCTGTTGGCAGCCATGGTGGTGATCGTCAATTTCGTGGTGGACCTGCTCTATGCCTGGATCGACCCCCGCACCAAAGCCAGCGATATCTGAGCACGCCATGCAACCGCCTACCTCCGTCGCCCCCACCCTGCCCGCGCCCGCTGCCAGCCCAGTGCCAGGCAACACCGTACCCCGCAACACGCTGTGGCGCCGCGCACTGCGCAACCCCAGCTTCATGATTGGCCTGGTGCTCACGGCACTGCTCCTGCTCGCCGCTGGCCTGTCCTATTTCTGGACGCCGCACTCGGCCTTCGAGATGAACATGGAGGCCAAGCTGCAAGGGCCTTCGCTGGCCCACTGGCTGGGCACCGATGCCTATGGGCGCGATGTTGCGTCGCAGCTGCTGCTGGGCGCCCGGGCCTCGATCCTGGTCGGCGTCATTGCCGTGGGCATGGGCGTCGTGGTTGGCACGGCGCTGGGCCTGCTGGCCGCTGCCAAACGCGGCTGGGTTGAAGAGGCCATCATGCGCCTGGCCGATTTCTCGCTGGCCTTCCCCGCGATTCTCTCGGCCATCATGCTGACCGCCGTCTTCGGCCCGGGCATCGTCAACGCGATTGTGGCCATCGGCATCTACAACATTCCCATGTTCGCCCGCATTGCACGCGGCTCGGCCAACACCATCTGGGGGCGCGAATACGTCACCGCTGCACGCGCCTGCGGCAAGGGCGCCTGGGCCATCACCTGGCAGCATGTGCTGCCCAATATCTCGGCCACGTTGATCGTGCAATGCACCATCCGCTTTGCGATTGCGATCCTGGCCGAGGCCGCGCTGTCCTACCTGGGCCTGGGCACCCAGCCACCGCAGCCGTCCTGGGGCCGCATGCTGAGCGAGGCGCAGACCTTGATGTTCCAGGCGCCGCTGCTGGCCGTCTTCCCGGGCGTGGCGATTGCCCTGTCGGTGCTGGGCCTCAACCTGCTGGGCGACGGTCTGCGCGACCTGCTCGACCCCCGTCTCGCCCGCAAGCGCTAAGAACGTGTTGACGTTCTAAGGAGTGTCCATGGCATTGATTGATGTACAGCACCTCGAGATCGTGCTGCAAACCCACCGGGGCCCCGCCCGCGCCGTGCGCGATGTCAGCTTGCAGATCGAGCGCGGCCAGGCCCTGGGCCTGATTGGCGAATCGGGCTGCGGCAAATCCATCACGGCCATGGCCTTGATGGGCCTGCTGCCGGAATCGGCCCAGGTCAACGGCAGCGCTACGCTGGATGGCCAAAGCCTGGTGCAGCAGCCCGACCGCTGGTGGCGCAGTGTGCGCGGCAACCGCATTGCGATGATCTTCCAAGAGCCGATGACGGCGCTGAACCCGGTGCACACCATCGGCCGCCAGATCAGCGAGCCGCTGCGCCTGCACAAGGGCTGGAGCGCACGCCAGGCCCGTGAAGAAGCGATTGCGCTGCTCGACCGCGTCGGCATTGCCCAGCCCGCGCAGCGCTTTGATGCCTATCCGCACCAGTTCTCGGGCGGGCAGCGCCAGCGCATCACCATCGCGATGGCGCTGGCCTGCGGCCCCGATCTGCTGATCGCCGATGAGCCCACCACGGCGCTGGATGTCACCATCCAGCAGCAGATCCTGGACCTGATCAATGGCCTGGTCGAGGAGCGCCAGATGGCCTTGCTGCTGATCTCGCACGACCTGGGCGTGATCTCGCAGAACGTCGACAAGATGGTCGTGATGTACGGAGGCACCGTGGTCGAATCGGGCAGCACCGAGGCCGTGTTCGAGCACATGGCCCACCCCTACACCCGGGGCTTGCTGGCCGCGCGCCCCAGCATGCAGCCACGCCTGCAGGGCCAGCCCCAGCGCCTGCACACCATTGCCGGCTCGGTGCCCGAGCTGGTCGACCTGCCCGCTGGCTGCACCTTTGCCGGCCGTTGCAGCTTTACCCAAGCCCCCTGCTTTGTGCAAAAGCCGCCCCAGGTGGCCCTGCCATCGACCCACCCGCAGGAGACGCACCAGGTGCACTGCCTGCGGCCCGAGGCCTATGCCATCGCCACCGAGACCCCTGACGAGACCCCCGCATGACGGCAGCCTCCCACACCCCCCCCTTGCTGCAAGTGCGCGACCTGGTGCGCACCTACACCCTGCCCCGCGAAAAGCTGTTTTCCGCGCCCCCCACGGTGCGCGCCCTCAAGGGCGTGAGCTTTGACCTGCATGCCGGCCAGAGCCTGGGCATCGTCGGCGAGTCGGGTTCGGGCAAGTCCACCTTGGCGCGCCTGGTGATGGCACTGGACCAGCCGACCTCCGGCCAGGTGCTGCTGGAAGGCCAGGACCTGCACCGCATGGAGGCGGCTGCGCTGCAGCGGGCACGCAAGGATTTCCAGATGGTCTTCCAGGACCCCTATGGCTCACTCGACCCGCGCCAGACCGTCGAGCGCATCGTCAGCGAACCGCTGCAGACCCAAAACACCAGCTCGCGGGCCGAGCAGCGCGAGCGCGCCAGCCAGGTGCTGCAGCAGGTGGGCCTGCGCGCGCAGGATGTGGACAAGTACCCGCATGAGTTCTCCGGCGGCCAGCGCCAGCGCATCGCCATCGCCCGCGCACTGATCACCAAGCCCCGGCTGATCATCGCCGATGAACCCGTGAGTGCGCTGGACGTGTCGGTGCAGGCCCAGGTGCTCAACCTGATGCAGGACCTGCAGCGTGAGCACGGCATCACCTACCTGCTCATCAGCCACGACCTGGCCGTCATCAACCACCTCTGCGATGCGGTGGTGGTGCTCTACCAGGGCGAGATCGTCGAGCGCGGCACGCCCGCCCAGCTGTTCCAGCATGCCCAGCACCCCTATACACAAAAACTGGTGCAGGCCGTGCCCCAGGTCAGGCCCCGGCGTCACCGCATGCCAGCAGGGATTGGCGCAAGTCCTGTATAACCGTGCTTGAGCTTCTCGGCGCGCCCGGCAACGGCGGCGCCACTGCCCAGCTTTCCCCATAAATTGAATAAACCCCTATCCAAGGAGTACCGGATGCTGAACCGTAGACACCTGCTTGCCGCAGGCACCCTGGCACCGCTGCCGCTGTGGCTGCCTGGCATCGCCCAGGCGCAGGCCAAGAAAGACACCGTTGTGCTGGGCATGACCCTGGAGCCGCCAGGGCTGGACCCCACCGCCGGCGCCGCCTCGTCGATTGCCGAGATCACCCACTACAACCTCTACGAGACGCTGACCAAGATCAACTCGGACGGCAGCGTCTCGCCGCTGCTGGCCGAGAGCTGGGAGGTCTCGCCCGATCTGAAGACCTACACCTTCAAGCTGCGCAAAGGGGTGAGCTTCCACAATGGCGAGCCCTTCAACGCCAACAGCGTCAAGTTCTCCTTTGACCGCGCAGCCGGTGAGAAGAGCACCAACAAGGACAAGCGCACCTTCGCCAACCTCACGGCCCAGGTGGTGGACGACCACACGGTGGTGATCCTCAACAAGGAAATCGACCCGGACCTGCTGTTCGTGCTGGGCCAGGCCACCTCGATCATCGTGGAGCCCAAGAGCGCCGACAGCAACGCGACCAAGCCCATCGGCACCGGCCCCTACAAGCTTGGCAACTGGAGCAAAGGGGCATCGATCACCTTGGATGCCTGGCCGCAGTACCGCAACCCCGGCAGCATCCGCATTCGCCGCGCCACCTTCCGCTTCATCTCGGATGCCGCCGCGCAAGTGGCCGCCTTGCTGGCCGGTGATGTGGACATCTTCCCGCGCGTCTCGGCCCGTGGCATCGACCAGTTCAAGACCAACCCGCGCTACCAGGTGGTCATCTCCGGCTCGCGCGCCAAGACCATCGTCGCCATCAACGAGCGCCGCAAGCCGCTGGACGATGTGCGTGTGCGCCGTGCACTGTCTGCGGCCATCGACCGCAAGGCCGTCATCGCCGGTGCGGCTGAAGGCTTGGGCGTGCCGATTGGCAGCCACTATGTGCCTGGCGCCTATGGCTATGTGGACACCACCGGCATCAACCCCTTTGATGTGGAAAAGGCCAAGAAGCTGATGGCCGAGGCCGGCGTGAAGACGCCGCTGAGCCTGAGCATGACTCTGCCGCCCACGCCGTATGCGCGCCAGGGCGGCGAGATCATAGCCGCGCAACTGGCCAAGATCGGCGTCGAGGTCAAGCTGCAGAACGTGGAATGGGCGCAGTGGCTCTCGGGCACCTACACCAACAAGAACTACGACCTGTCGCTGATCTCGCACGTCGAGCCTTTCGACCTGGAGAACTACACCCGGCCCGATTACTACTGGGGCTACAAGTCCGAGAAGTTCAACAAGCTGTTCGAACAGATCAAGCTCGAAGCCCGTCCTGCCGACCGCTCGCGCCTGCTGGGCGAGGCCCAACGCCTGCTGGCCGAAGATGCCGCCAACGTCTACCTGTACCAGCCGCAGTGGGTGACCATTGCCGCCAAGAACGTGCGTGGCCTGTGGAAGGACATGCCGATCTTCATCAACGACCTGTCATCCATGTACTGGGCTTGAACCCGGTCTTGCGCTAGGCTTCAAACCAGCACACCGCCCATCTACGGCCTGCCGAGATGGGCGTTTTTTCTTTCCGCGTCCCTACCCTTTTCACACCCCCTGCCCGATATGACCGCGTTGCACGATTGGCCCGCCACAGCGCTGCTGGCCGCCTACCAAAAGCAAGAAATCTCCCCTGTCGATGTCATGCAATCCGTCATCGACCATGTCGGGCAGTGGGAGCCGCATCTGTGCGCCACCTACCTGTACCGGCCTGAAGAGGCCCTGGCGCAGGCGCGGGCCAGCGAGGCGCGCTGGCACAAGGGCGCACCCGCCGGCCTGCTCGACGGCCTGCCGGTGACGATCAAGGAGAACATTGCGACCCAGGGCGACCCACTGCCCGCAGGCACAGCGGCCGTCACCCTGGTGCCTGCAGCCGCCGATGCACCGCCCGCAGCCCGCCTGCGCGAGGCCCATGCCATCTGCTTCAGCAAGACCACGATGCCTGACTACGGCATGCTGTCGTCGGGCCTGTCGAGCTTTCACCCGCTGGCGCGCAACCCCTGGGACCTGAGCAAGGGCCCGGGCGGCTCCAGCGCGGGTGGCGGTGCCGCAGCCGCCGCAGGCTACGGGCCGCTGCACATCGGCACCGACATCGGTGGTTCCTTGCGCCTGCCGGCCAGCTGGTGCGGTATCTACAGCCTCAAGCCCAGCCTGGGTCGCATTCCCATCGACCCACCGTACCAAGGCCGCGCCGCCGGCCCGATGACCCGCAGCGTGGACGATTCGGCACTGATAATGCAGGTGCTGTCGGCCCCCGATGCGCGCGACAGCATGAGCCTGCCGCCGCAGGACATTGCCTGGAGCACCGTGGCCACCACCGGTGCGGACTTTATCCGGGGCAAGCGCATTGGCCTCTTGCTCGATGCGGGCTGCGGCCTGCCGCTGCAGCCCGAGGTGCGCGCCGCCATCGAGCGGGCCGCTGCGCTGCTGGAAGCCGCTGGCGCCCAGATCACGCCGATGCAGCCCTTCATGACGCCCGCGATGCTGGACGGCATGGACCGCTTCTGGCGCATGCGCTCGCTCAGCGATCTGCAGGCACTCAGCAGCGCGCAGCGCGACAAGGTGCTGCCGTATATCCGTACCTGGGCCGAGAGCGCCGAAGGTATGAGCGGCAGCGCGGTCTTCCAGGCCAGCCAGCAGTTCCACCAGGTGCGCCTGGCCACCGTCAAGGCCTGCAGCGCGTTCGACTTTGTGATCTCGCCGGTGGCGCCCCACGTCGCCTTTGCCGCCGAATGGGCATCGCCGACCAATGACCCCTTGCGCCCGCTGGAGCACATCGGCTTTACCGTGCCCTACAACATGTCGGAGCAGCCGGCCGCCTCCATCAACTGCGGCTACACCGCAGCCGGCCTGCCCATTGGCCTGCAGATTGCCGGCGCGCGTTTTGACGACCTGGGCGTGCTGCAGCTGTCGCGGGCTTTCGAGCAGATCCGTGGCCCGCAAAAGCCCTGGCCCCAGCCGCCCCAGGCCTGAGCCGAGGAGACAAACGCATGGGCATGCAGCACGACCTGTATGGCAACCCGGTCAGCAGCGATGCGGCCGCCCTGCCCTACCTGAACGATTTTGCAGAAGGATTTGCCGCCTGTGAGATGCGCGTGCTGCGCATCCTAGACATTGCCGTGCGGGACCCCAGCCCGCTGGTGCAGACCTGGTGCGCCGCGCTCCATCTGTTTGCCGAAGACGCCCAGGCCGCCCAGCAGGCGCGGCCCTTTTTGCAGCGCGCCCGCACCCAGCTGGTGCAGGCCCATGACCGCGAAGCGCAGTGGCTGGCCGCCATCGAGGCCTGGGCCCATGGCGACACGCCCCTGGCCGCGCACAGGCTGGAAGCGCTGGTCCACCACTACCCCCGCGATCTCGCCGCGCTCAAGCTCGCGCACTACCATGCCTTCAACCTGGGCGATTCACCGGCCATGCTGCGCATGGCGCTGGCCGCCCAGCCGCACTGCGCCGATATCCCCTATTTCCACGGCATGCTGGCCTTTGCCTATGAGCAATGCCATCTGCTCGGCCCGGCCGAGCGCGCAGCGCGCCATGCGCTGCAGCTGCGCTTCAAAGAGCCCTGGGCCCACCATGCGCTGGCCCATGTGCTGCTGACCGAAGGCCGTGTGGATGAAGGCCTGGCCTTCATGCAAGGCGCCAGCGGCAGCTGGACGGGGCTCAACTCCTTCATGCAGACGCACAACTGGTGGCACCTGGCACTGTTCCTGATGGAGGATGCGCGCCACGATGAAGCGCTGCAGCTGCATGACCGCCAGGTCTGGGGGGTGGTGCCCGCCTATTCGCAGGACCAGATTGGCTCCATCTCGTTGCTGGCGCGGCTGGAGCTGGAGGGCGTTGATGTCGGCCAGCGCTGGCAGCAGCTCAGTCCCTACCTGCTGCAGCGCCAGCATGACCATGTGCTGCCGTTTCTGGATCTGCAATACCTGTACGGCCTGGCACGCGCCGGGCAGTGGCAGGCCGCGCAGCAGCTGCTGGCCAGCATGCAAAGCCATGCCGATGCGCAGCTGCAGCCCCGGCTGCGCACCGCCTGGCAGGATGTCTGCCTGCCCGCCGCGCGGGGCCTGCTGGCCCATGCGCAAGGCCAGTACCAACAGGCCGCCCAGCTGCTGGGCCCCTTGATTGCGCGCCTGGTCGAGGTCGGCGGCAGCCATGCCCAGCGCGACCTGTTCAGCCAGCTCTACTGGAGCGCGTTGCGGCATAGCGGCCAGTGGACAGCCTTGCAAAACCTGGTGCAGCCCTGGCACAACCAGCAGCCGCAGTCCAAACGGCTGGCCGCGCATATGCGGCGCATTTACCAGGGCCTGGGCCTGCCAGCGGCGCTGGCCCATTGATCGTCTAAGCCACCCAATCCGATTGCAGCAAGGCCCGCACCTGTTGCACCAGCGCAGGCTCTGCGCCCTGCACCGGCAGCAGGCCAAAGCGCACACGGCTCAGGCGCGGCAAGCCCGCGCCAGGCAGGACGGGCGCCATCGCCTCGGTCAGCACCGCTGCGTTGATGCAGGCCACGCCCAGGCCAGCCGCAATGGCCGACTGCAGGCCGGCGACGCCGGAGGCCTGGTGGGCCACCACATAGTCCACGCCCTGCTGGCGCAAACGCGTCTCGGCATAGTGGCGCAGCGCGCAGCTGTCGGGCAGCACCAGCAAGGGCAGCGGCTGGCCGGGCTCGGCGGCCCATTGGCGGGCACGGGCCCAGACCATTGGCTCTTCCGGCCCCAGCAACTGCAGGCGCTGTTTGAAAGGGGGCAGCGCCATCACCAGGCCCAAGTCGCACTGCCCCTGGGCATAGGCGGCCTCCACCTCGGCGCTGCGCAGCACGCTGACCTCCAGCCGCACAGCAGGGTGGCGCTCGGCCAGGGCCTTGAGCATGCGCGCCAGCGCATCGGGTTTGAAGTAGTCGGTAACGGCGAGCTTGAGGGCCCCCTGCAGTGCCAGGCCGCGCATGTCACGCAAGGCATGGTCGGCCATGCCTACCAGCGCCCGTGCATGGCCCAGCAGCTGGGTGCCGGCCGCCGTGGGCAGCACGCCGGTCTTGCTGCGCAGCAGCAGCGGCTTGCCAATGCAGTCTTCCAGCTTCTTGACCTGCTCGCTCACCGCCGACTGCGACAGAAACAGCTGCGGCGCGGCGGCCGTCAGGCTGCCGGCCTCGACAACAGCGATCAGGGTGCGGAGCTGGGCGAGGTCCAGGTGGGCCATGGTTTATCCAACGGTTTAGCAGATATCTACCATCATATCTTCCCGTTTTTCAAATGCATAGAAGGCTTGCACAATGGACCATCATCCACCCAGGAGCCTTTCATGCCCCACATCGCCATCCAACTCTCAGGCCCCCGCCATGCCGAGCGCCAGCAACAGATCAGCCAGGCCATCGCCCAGCTCACGCAAGACATTCTGGGCAAGCGCCCCGAGGTGATTGCCATCGCCTTCACCCAGGTCGCAGCGCAGGACTGGTGGATTGCCGGCCAGACGCTGGAGGAGCTGGGGCAGTCGGCCTTTCAGCTGGATATCAGCATCACCGACGAGACCAATACCAAGGCGGAGAAAGCGCGCTACCTGCAAGCGGTGTATGACACGATGGCCGGCCTGATGCCGCAGTTGCACCCGGTGTCCTATGTGCATGTGATCGATGCACGCGCTGCCGCCTATGGCTATGGCGGCAAAACGCAGGAATACCGCTACCACCACAGCTAAAGCGGCCCGCCAGCGCAGCCGCCGGGGGCCTGTCAGCGCCTCAGCGCCTCAGCGCTGCGCAGTGGCCAGCTTGACTGCCAGGCCCACAAACACCACAGCGGTGATCTTGTTGAGCCAGAACTGCGCGCGCGGCGAGCGCAGCAGCAGGTTGCCAAAGGCGCCGGAGAACAGCGCAATGGCGCCAAACACCAGGAAGGCCGCCAGGATGAACACGGCGCCAAAGACAAAGATCTGCGGGCCAACCGGGCCGATGGCGGGGTCGGCAAACTGCGGCAAAAAGGCCAGGAAGAAGATCAGCACCTTGGGGTTGGTGAGGTTCATCACCAAGCCACGGCGCACCATCACCAGCAGGTCCTTGCCTGCGATGTCCGCCCGACCGCTTCCGCTGGCGGCCGCTCCGCCAGCAGATGCATCTGCAGCCACCGGTGCCCGCCAGGCACCCCAGGCAAGATAGGCCAGGTAGGCAGCGCCACACCACTTGAGCACCGTGAATGCAATGCTGGACGCGGCAAATACCGCTGCCAGCCCCAGCGCCACCGCCGTGGTGTGCACCACCACGCCCAGGCACAGGCCCACCACTACGGCAATGCCCACGCGCCAACCACGCTGTATCGATTGCATCAGCACAAACAGGTTGTCCGGCCCGGGCGACAGCGCCAGCAATACGGCAACACCAAAAAAAGCCAGCAGGGATTGGAAAGTGGGCATGGCAAGGTCTTATCAGGGCTCAGGACCGGCACATTATGGCCTGCCGCAATGCGCGCTGTCTCCGCCCCAACCTACGCGCGCGACAGCGGCGCCGTCAGAATCCAGCCTTCCAGCGGATCGGTGCCGGGCGGCAGGCCATAGAGCGCATCGCCCTGTAAATGGCAGCGCAGGCCCCAGGCCGCCTGCAGCATGCAGATGGCGGCATCGAGGTGGTCGCCGCTGGCATCATCCCGCATGCTGCCCAGCTGCGCCGGGCTGGCCAACAGGCGCAGTTGCAGTGAATGGGCACCTTGCAGCAAGGCATCCAGCAACTCTTGGCGGGCAGCGGCGCGCTCGGGCGTTTGCCGCTGGCGGTCATCGCTTTTGTAGCTGCGCCGGCCGATCAGTTCGCGCGCCAGCATGCCGGGGTAGGCCTCCAGCGCAACGCGGGCACTGTCTCGGCGCAGCAGGCCCGGAAAATCCGCGCCCACATCCAGCAGCCGGGGCAGGCCGGCATGCAGCATCCAGGCCACGGGGGGATTGACCCATTTCATTGAGGGGCTGGAGCCCGCGGGCCCATCGGTGGCGCGGTGGGCAAACTTGCTGCCGGCTGGCCTGGCATCGCAAAAGGCCTTGAACAGGGTTCGGATCTCGCTGCGCTCCATGCCGGCGTAATGCTGCATGCAGGCCTGCCAGTCGCTGGGCCAGCCCAGTTGGCTGACCAGTTCGCGCGGCAGCGCAAACGGCAGGTCAAAACCCCCGACCCAGGCAGGCTGCTGCTGCAAAAACTCCTGCCACTGGGCCAAGCTGGCAAAGCTGTGAAAGCCCTGCAGCGCCACGGTGCCCGCCTCGGCATCCAGCTGGCCCCAGGCTACCACCACAGGCTTGCGCCGGCTCGGGCTGCTGCTGAAATCGCAGCCCAGTACCGGTGGCAGTGCGGCCCTTGGCATCGCTCAGCCCAGTCCCAGCGCGACCACGCCCACGCCAATCAGCAGCGCACCGGCAATGCGCAGCAGGCGGTCGCCCTCGCCCAGCAGCTTGCCGCCAATCAGCGCGGCAAACAGCATCGAGACCTCGCGCGCAGGCGCCACATGCGAGATGGGCGCAGTCTGCACCGCATACAGCACCAGCACATAGGCCATGGGGCTGAAGATGGCGACGACCAGCGCAAAGCGCCACTGCTGCAGCCACAGGCGCCGGGTCTCGCCCCAATCCATCACGCCCAGCGGCGCCAGCATTACCACCCGCACCAGGTTGCCCATGTAGTCCAGCAAGATGGGCGACAGCAGCAGCACCTTGACGGCATAGCTGTCCACCACCGTATAGGCGGCAATGAACAGGCCAGTCAGCAGGCCGTAGTACAGGCCCTTGATGGTGCGGTCCCGGGCCTCACCGGGCCCGGGCCGGGTGGCGGCGCGCAGCATGGCCGGGCCGCCGGCAATCAGGAACACACCCGCCACCACGGCGGCAATGCCCAGGGCGCCCAGGCTCGACAGATGCTCGCCCAGAAACAGCACCGCCACCATCGAGGAGATCAGTGGCCCGCTGCCGCGCGCCAGCGGGTAGACCACGGTCAGGTCAGCCACCCGGTAGCCGCGCAGCAGGGTGACAAAGTAGAAGATATGCAGCAAGGCGCTGGCCGAGACAAAGGCCCATTCGGTGCTGCCCCACTGCGGCACCACATCCTTGCCCACCCACCAGCCCACCGGCAGCCACACCAGCGCATTGAGCACCGAGGTGAACAGCGAGAAGCGGGCATCTCCACCGGCTTTCTTGGCGACGATGTTCCAGAAAGCGTGGATGATGCCGGCCGCGATGATGAGCGTGAAAGCGTGGAGCGTCATGGCTGGCGGGACGGAAGAAGCGAGGCGGAAAAAAATAACCCGGGGCGGGCCCGGGTGTCACAAGGTCAGGGTGCAGATCAGTTGCCTGCGCGCTGTGGAATCAGCGACAGGAACTCGCGCCGCAGATTGGGGTTGGTCAGGAACTCGCCACGCATGACGGAGTTGAGCATCTTGGAGTCCATCTCGCGCACACCGCGCCAGGACATGCAGAAGTGCGAAGCCTCCAGCACCACGGCCAGGCCGTCAGGCTGGGTCTTCTTCATGATCAGATCGGCCAGCTGCACGATGGCCTCTTCCTGAATCTGGGGGCGGCCCAGCACCCAGTCGACCAGACGGGCGTATTTGGACAGACCGATCACATTGGTATTCTTGTTGGGCAGCACGCCGATCCAGACCTTGCCGATGACCGGGCAGAGGTGGTGGCTGCAGGCGCTGCGCACGGTGATCGGGCCGACGATCATCAGCTCGTTGAGGTGCTCGGCATTGGGGAAGGCGGTGACCTCGGGCTGGGGCACATAGCGGCCCTTGAACACCTCGGTCAGGTACATCTTGGCGACGCGGCGCGCGGTGTTGTGGGTGTTGTGGTCGTCCTTGGTGTTGATGACCATGCTGTCGAGCACCCCCTGCATCTTGCTCTCGACTTCGTCGAGCAGCTGCTCGAGCTCACCGGGCTCAATGAACTCGGAGATGTTGTCATTGGCATGGAAGCGCTGCTGGGCTGCCACTATCCGCTCACGGATCTTGACGGACACCGGCGTGCCTTCGTCGCTGGCGGGTGCTTTATTCGGATCGGATAGTTCTGTAAACATATTAAGAATAGTAGCAGCGATTACAAGCCTATAAGCCCGACTTGTGTCTTGCCCCTCAGCCAACGCAGGAAAAGCATAAAAGCTATTGAATCAATAGCATTTATCACTCAAAAAACGGGTTTCGATCCAGAAATCAGTCGCGCAGCCGGAACTCGGCAATCAACGGCAGATGGTCGGACATGCGCCACCAGATGCGGCCCCGGGGCACAAACAGGCCGCAGGGCGTCAGACCCCGGGCATAGACATGGTCCAGCTGCACAACGGGCAGGCGCGAGGGATAGGTCATCAGCGGCTGCTCGTCGTACTCGAACAGGCCAAAACCGGCCAGCATGCGCTTGACCTGAAAGCCCCAGTCGTTGAAGTCGCCCGCGACAATCACTGGCTCGTCATCGGGCACATGGGCCTTGATGAACTCATGGATCAGCGCAGTCTGGCGCAGGCGGCTGCCATGCACCAGGCCCAGGTGCACGACGATGGTGTGGATGCGCCGGCCGGCAATCTCCATGGCCACATGCAAGAGCCCGCGCTGCTCGAAGCGGTGGTCGGAGATGTCGCGGTGGTTGGACTCCAGAATCGGCCAGCGTGTGAGCAAGGCGTTACCATGCTCGCCCCAGCGGGTAGTGGCATTGGTGCGGTAGGCAGCGGTGTAGCCCAGCGGGGTCAGAAAATCCGCCTGGTTCTGCTCGGGCCAGTTGTTGAAGAAGCTCTCTTCCTTGCGGTTGTCCTTGCGCACTTCCTGCAGGCAGATGATGTCGGCATCCATCTGCTCGACCGCCAGCCCCAGGTTGTGGATCTCCAATCTGCGCACGGGTCCCAGGCCCTGCACCCCCTTGTGGATGTTGTAGGTCGCCACCCGCAGTATCGGTAAATCGTCGTGAGTATCGGTCATGAAGCTATGAACCTCGGCAGCCAGAGAAGGGCTTCGCTGTTCGATATGGAATAGCAGCGCTGTGCTGCCTCTTGCCAATCATGCCACGCATGGGCGGTGTGCTCACGGGGGCTGAGCACGATCTTGGTGTAGGACGGCACCTGCAAGCTGAATACATGCTCGGTGTTCATGCAGACATCAGGCGCATAGCGGTGGCGCCAGGCCGGGTAGATCGGGTAGGTGTTCTCCAGATCCCAGTCGCGCAGCACGCAGCCGGGCTGCCGGGCATCGATGCCGGTTTCCTCGAAGACCTCGCGGATCGCCGTCTCCTGCCAGCTCTCGCTATCGCTGTCCTGGCTGCCGGTCACCGGTTGCCAGTAGTCCTGGCCCTCCATCTGGCTGACGCGGCGCAGCAGCAGCACCTGCAGATCGGCCGTGTGGATGATGACCAGCACCGAGCGCGGCAGTTTGTAGGGCAGGCTGGCGCCTGTGGTCGCTTGCATCGTCAACGCTGGGCCTCGGGCTTGCGGGTGGCCACGGCCGGTGGCAAGGCCTTGGCCTGCAGCAACCGCACCTGCTGCACCATCAGGTTGTGGGCGTTCAGGAACGCAGCGGCAATCACCTTGCCCTCATTGGTATTGCTCCAGCCCATGCCAGCGCCGCCACCCAGGCGGCCCAGCAGCACGCCGCCCACGCCCAGGTCGGTCGCACGGGCCGAGCCGGTAGCAGCGGCGACCTGCTCGGTGGTTTCGTTGTCGGTCAGGAACAGGGCCGTCTGCGCCTCCTTGAACTTGACCTGCTCGGCCACACCGGCCAGCCCTGCGATATCGCGCAGCACCGGGATCATCGCGATGATGCCCGCCAGGCCCCGGCCGGCATCCTGCTCGCTGAAGGTGAGGTTGGGCACCAACGTGTACTGGGCCTCATAGCCCTTGCGCTTTTGCACCGTGCCATGGGGGCGCAGCACGCCGGCATCCTGCAGCTCACCCTCGCGGATGGTGCCCTGCAGGCCACCGGCACGGTCCACCACACGAAAGCAGCCGCTTTGCTGCATCAGCAAGCGCACCAGCGGCACGGGGGTGGGCGGCAGGTTCACACTGCTGGGCATCACATAGCCGCGCGGGTTCTCCAGCAGGGCCACGGTGGCAATCGGCTCATCGCAGCGCTCCAGGCTGGCATGCGCGCCCTGGCCGCCTGCCGGCCCGGCCGAGCCGGAGACTTCCGAGCCGCCTTCGCCCAGCTCGGTCTTTTTCTCGCCGCAGCCGGCCAAGGCCAGCGCGATGGCGGCCAAGGCCATGGCGCATGCCCAGCGCACGGTTCGGTTGGAAGTCGCAGTCATCGCTTGCATGGCTACCTTTGCAATCTGTCAGTCAGGCCAGAGCATAGCGCCCCAGAATGACAAAAAAGGCCAAAGCCTGGAGGGCTTTGGCCTTGTGGCGGCGCTGTGCATCAGGCAGGCCCATGCACCGCGCGCTCCGCTTACTGCGCGCCGGCTGGGTTGCGCAGCTTGATGTGCAGTTCGCGCAGCTGCTTCTCGTCCACAGGCGATGGGGCCTGGGTCAGCAGATCCTGGGCGCGCTGGGTCTTGGGGAAGGCGATCACGTCGCGGATCGACTCGGAGCCGGTCATCAAGGTGATCAGGCGGTCCAGACCGAAGGCCAGGCCACCGTGGGGAGGCGCGCCGTACTGCAGCGCGTCCAGCAGGTAGCCGAACTTGGCACGTGCATCTTCGGCGCTGATCTTCAGGGCCGTGAACACCTTGGACTGCACATCGGCGCGGTGGATACGCACCGAGCCACCGCCCAGTTCCCAACCGTTCAGCACCATGTCGTAGGCCTTCGCGATGCACTTGCCGGGATCGGTGTCCATCAGGTCCTCATGACCGTCCTTGGGCGACGTGAAGGGGTGGTGCACGGCCGCCCAGCGGTCGTTTTCCTCGTCGTATTCGAACATCGGGAAGTCCACCACCCACAGCGGTGCCCAACGGTCTTCAAACAGGCCGGTGCTCTTGCCGAAGGCGCTGTGGCCGATCTTGATGCGCAGCGCGCCGATGGCGTCGTTGACGATCTTTTCCTTGTCGGCGCCAAAGAAGATCAAATCGCCATCCTGCGCTTCGGTGCGCTTGAGGATCTCGGCAATCGCGGCGTCATGGATGTTCTTGACGATCGGCGACTGCAGGCCGTCACGGCCCTTGGCCAGCTCGTTGACCTTGATGTAGGCCAGGCCCTTGGCGCCATAGATCTTGACGAAGTCGGTGTAGGCGTCGATGTCGCCACGCGACAGACCGCCCTGCTCGCGCGCGCCGCCTGGCACACGCAGACCCACCACGCGGCCGCCCTTCATGTTGGCGGCGCCGGAGAAGACCTTGAAGTCCACATCCTTCATCACGTCGGTCAGCTCGGTGAACTCCAGCTTGACGCGCAGGTCCGGCTTGTCCGAGCCAAAGCGGAAGGCCGCGTCCTGGTAGGTCATGATCGGGAACTCGCCCAGATCCACATTCAGCTGGGTCTGGAACACTTCCTTGATCATGCGCTGGAAAATGGCGCGGATCTCTTCTTCGTTCAGGAACGAGGTTTCGCAGTCGATCTGCGTGAACTCGGGCTGGCGGTCAGCGCGCAGGTCTTCGTCGCGGAAGCACTTGGTGATCTGGTAGTAGCGGTCGTAGCCGGCCACCATCAGCATCTGCTTGTACAGCTGGGGCGACTGGGGCAGTGCGAAGAATTCGCCGTCGTGCACGCGGCTGGGCACCAGGTAGTCACGCGCACCTTCGGGCGTGCTCTTGCCCAGCATCGGCGTCTCGATGTCGATGAAGCCTTCCTTGTCCAGGAAGTTGCGGACCTGGATGGCCGTCTTGTAGCGCAGCATCATGTTGCGCTGCATCGTGGGGCGGCGCAGGTCCAGCACGCGGTTGGTCAGGCGCACGGTTTCCGACAGGTTCTCGTCGTCGATCTGGAACGGAGGCGTCACCGAGGCGTTGAGCACGGTCAGCTCGTGGCACAGCACTTCGATCTTGCCGCTCTTGATCGAATCGTTGGTGGTGCCGTCAGGACGGGCACGCACGAGGCCCTTGACCTGCACGCAGAACTCATTGCGCACGTCTTCAGCGACCTTGAACATCTCGGCGCGGTCAGGGTCGCAGACCACTTGCACATAACCTTCGCGGTCACGCAGGTCGATGAAAATCACACCACCGTGGTCACGGCGGCGATTGACCCAGCCGCACAGGCTCACGGTTTCGCCCATCTGGGCTTCGGTCACTTGACCGCAGTATTGGGAACGCATTGCCATAGCCAATCTTCCTGCACCGATGAAGGTGCCTTAGTTCTCAGTTATTTAGACCCCGTGGGGACATCGGGCGCAGCCACGACCCCCATCGAGACGATGTATTTAAGCGCAGCATCCACGCTCATGTTCAATTCAATGCAGTCGCTCTTGCGCACCATCACCAGGTAGCCACCCGTGGGATTGGGCGTGGTGGGCACGTAGACGCTGACAAACGCGGTATCGGCACTGTCCGGGTTCTGGTGCAGGTGGCTGTCCAGCTCACCGCTGGGCGCGCCGGTCACAAAACCGATGGTCCACATGCCGGGGTGGGGCCACTGCACCATGACGGCGGTGCGAAAGGCATTGCCGCTCTCGGAAAACAAGGTGTCGGACACCTGCTTGACGCTCGAATAGATCGAGCGCACCACCGGAATACGGCTGACCAGCGCATCGCCCCAGGCCACCAGCTTGCGGCCGACAAAATTGCTGGCAATGCCGCCAACGATCAGCAGGATCGCCAGAGTCAGCACCACGCCGAAACCGGGGATATGGTAGCCCAGGACCTCATCAGGCTGCCAGTGCTGCGGCAGGATCAGCAAGGTCTGGTCGAGCGTGCCGATGATCCAGTTGAGCACCCAGACCGTGATGACCCCCGGCACAATGACCAGCAGCCCGGTCAGCAACCATTTACGCAGGGACGCCATCACCGCCGTCAGCCCTCAGACCGCCGAGCCGCCGCTGGCAGCCGGTGCAGGTGCGGGGGTTGCTGCCGCTGCAGGCGCAGCCACCTCGGCAGCAGGCGCGCTGGCCGGGGCCGCCGGGGCCGACTTGCCACTGAAATCGGTGGCGTACCAGCCCGTGCCCTTGAGTTGGAACCCAGGGGCCGTCAGTTGCTTGGAGAAGCTGGCTTGCTTGCATTCGGGGCAGTCCGTCAGCGGCGCATCCGATATCTTTTGCAAAACATCCTTGGCATAGCCGCAGGCACTGCACTTGTAGGCGTAAATAGGCATCGCGCGTGTAAGAAAACGGAGGGAAACTCTTGATTATAGGCGGGTTGCAAAACCGATCCGGCCCACGGGCTAAGCACCGCAGCCGGTCCGGTCCAAAGCCGCTCAGCGTCCCGCCACGGACACGCCACCTGGGGCAGGCGCTGTATCTGCCACAAAGGCCTGCACATCCGTTTTCTGGTTGCGAATGGCTTGGGGCAGCAGCGAGCCGGCCACCATGCCGGTGAAGGCCGCCAGCACGCCGGCCAGCTGGGCCGGGAAGGCAGCGCCCCAGGCCATGTTCAGGCCCGCCAGCCAGATGCCGATGCCCAGGAACACCGCCAGCAGCGCGCCCTGGGTGGTGGCACGCTTCCAGTACAGGCCCATCACCAGCGGCACAAAGGCGCCGACCAGCGGCACCTGGTAGGCGCCCGAGACCAGCTCATAGATGGGGGTGCCCTGCATGCGGATCGAATAGGCCAGCACGCAGGCGCTGAACACCAGCACGCTGATGCGCATGGTCTTGAGGTTTTCACGATCGCTCACCTTGGGGCGGAACTGGCGCCAGATGTTCTCGGTGAAGGTGACGCTAGGCGCCAGCAAGGTGGCCGACGCGCAGGACTTGATGGCCGACAGCAGCGCGCCAAAGAACAGCACCTGCATCACAAAGGGCATCTTCTCCATCACCAGGGTGGGCAGCACTTTCTGCGGATCGTCCTTGAGCAGGGCCGACGTCGCCTCGGGCATGATGATCAGCGCACTGGCCACCAGGAACATGGGCACAAAGGCGAACAGGATGTACGCCGAGCCACCGATGATGGTGCCACGCACGGCCGACTTTTCGGTATTGGCCGACATCACGCGCTGGAACACGTCCTGCTGCGGGATCGAGCCCAGCATCATCGTGATAGCCGCAGCAAAGAAGAAGATGATGTCGTGCCAGCTCGGCTCGGGCCAGAACTGGAACAGATCGCGGCTGGTGGCCAGGTCGATCACCTTGCCGGCGCCACCGGCCATGTCCGACGCGAAGAAGGCCAGCACCATCAGGCCGACCACGAGGATGATCATCTGCACAAAATCGGTGACTGCGACCGACCACATGCCGCCAAACAAGGTATAGGCCAGGATGGAGACCACACCGATCACCATGCCCATGGGGATGCTGACCGCGCCGCCCGACAGCAGGTTGAACACCAGGCCGAGGGCGGTGACCTGGGCGGAGACCCAGCCCAGGTAGCTCAGCATGATGATCAGCGAGCAGATGATCTCCACCGCACTGCCATAGCGCTTGCGGTAGTAGTCGCTGATGGTCAGCAGGTTCATGCGGTAGAGCTTGGCCGCAAAGAACATGCCCACCAGGATCAGGCACATGCCGGCACCAAACGGGTCTTCCACCACATTGCGCAGGCCGCCTTCGATGAACTTGGCGGGCACGCCCAGCACGATCTCGGAGCCGAACCAGGTCGCAAAGGTGGTGGTGATGATCATGAACAGCGGCAGATGGCGGCCGGCAACGGCGAAATCTGCGGTGTTCTTGACCCGCCTGGCGGCCCACAGCCCCACGCCAATGGTTACGAATAGGTAGGCGATCACCATGTAGAGCAGCACGTTGTCACTCCTGCAAAGCGTAAGGCTAAGGTTGAAAGGTTTAAAAAAGTCGGATGCGGATGAATACTTGCAGTACCACCAGCCCCAGGACAAAACCAATGCCGCCGCAAATGATGATCTGCAGCAGCTTGTTCGTCAATTTCTGCTGCGCCAGCAGTTCCTTGAGCGTCTCGTCGTTGTGGCCATTGCTGCCATTGCGCGCCAGGTACTGGTGCACCAGGCGGGGCATGTCGGGCAGCAGCTTGGCATAACGCGGCGCCTGGGATTTGAGTTCGCGCCACAGGCGCTGGGGGCCCATCTGGTCGAGCATCCATTTCTCGAGAAAGGGCTTGGCCGTGCTCCACAGGTCCAGATCGGGGTCGAGCTGGCGGCCCAGGCCTTCGATGTTGAGCAGGGTTTTTTGCAGCAGCACTAGCTGCGGCTGGATCTCGACCTGGAAACGCCGCGAGGTCTGGAACAGGCGCATCAGCACCATGCCCAGTGAAATTTCCTTGAGCGGGCGGTCAAAGTAGGGCTCGCAGACTGCGCGGATGGCAGCCTCTAGCTCATCGACGCGGGTATCGGGCGGCACCCAGCCGCTTTCGATGTGCAGCTCGGCCACGCGCTTGTAGTCGCGACGGAAAAAGGCGGTGAAGTTCTGCGCCAGGTACTCTTTGTCGAACTCGGTCAGGGTGCCGACAATGCCAAAGTCCAGCGAGATATAGCGGCCAAAGCTCTCGGGCTCCAGGCTGACCTGGATATTGCCGGGGTGCATGTCCGCATGGAAGAAGCCATCGCGGAACACCTGGGTGAAGAAGATAGTCACGCCATCGCGGGCAAGCTTGGGGATATCGACACCGGCAGCGCGCAGGGTATCGACCTGGTTGATGGGCACGCCATTCATGCGCTCCATCACCATCACCTCCTGGTGGCAGAAATCCCAGAACACCTCGGGGATTAGCACCAGGTCCAGACCTTCCATGTTGCGGCGCAGTTGGGCCGCGTTCGAGGCCTCGCGCATCAGATCGAGCTCGTCGTGCAGGTAGGTGTCGAACTCGGCCACCACCTGGCGCGGCTTGAGGCGCTTGCCGTCGGCAGAGAACTTCTCGACCAGCTCGGCCATCGTGCGCATCAGTGCGAGGTCGCTGTCGATCACCGGCAGCATGCCCGGGCGCAGCACCTTCACGGCGACATCGCGCAGCTCACCCGCACGGGTGCGGATGGTGGCAAAGTGCACCTGGGCAATCGAGGCGCTGGCGATCGGCTTCTCGTCAAAGCTGACAAACACCTCGGCCAGCGGCTTGCGGAAAGCACGCTCAATGGTCTGCACCGCAATGCGCGGGTCGAACGAGGGCACGCGGTCCTGCAACAGGGACAGCTCTTCGGCGATATCGGGGGGCAGCAGGTCGCGCCGGGTGGACAGCACCTGGCCGAACTTGACAAAGATGGGGCCCAGTTGCTCCAGCGCCTCACGCAGGCGCTGGCCGCGCGGCTCCGTCCACTTGCGGCCTATGCGCAGTACGCAGGTGATGCCCTTGAGCCAGGGATGGTTGAAGCTCGACAGCACCATGTCATGCAGACCATAGCGCCAGACCACCCACAATATGGTGAAGCCGCGTAGAAAGCGTGTCATGTCGGTTTGCGCTCGCTGGCCGTGTCGCTGCTGTCGGCACCATAGCCGGGAGGCGTCGGCGGCGCCGGCGGCTGGGCCTGTGCGCTGAAGCGGCTGGCACCAAAGCGGTCAGCGGTGCGCACACCCATGCTGACGAACTGGCGCAGCGCCGCCGCTACGCGCTGGCCCAGCTGGGCCAGCCAATGCGCGGGGGTGTCACCCACCAGGCGGGCCAGGTCTTCTTCCGCATCCCAGCGCACATGGTCCACCAGCCACTGGATCTCGGCGGCAAACTGCACATCGCCATCGATGCGGATGGCGGGCTTTTCGCCCTGGATGACGCCGCGCGCCAAGGCCAGTGGCGAATCATCGACCACCTGCACGCGCAAGTCGGGGGTTTCCTGGGCGCCAGCCAGGTCCAGCAGGCCGGCGGGGGTGATCTTGAGCGCCAGCACAATGCTGCGCCACTGCACCTGGACCACGCGTCCGCTTTGGCGCACGAGGCGCTCCATGGCCGCACTTTCCTGCATCAGCACATGGTTGAGGAACAGCACCACGCGGTGCTGCACCTCAGACACCAGCCACTGCGGGGGTTGGGCCGACTCCAGAATGCGCGCAAAAATGCCGCCCGGAAAAGAAAAAGGGGACTGTGTTGCCATAGTCCCCAATTATTCCCCAAGTCCGCCGCCTGTCGTAAGCATTAACAGGCAAAGCGGTGGAGTTTTACGGTTTGCTTACTGAAGGGCCTGAAGGCCTGCCACCAGCCAGCCGCTGGTGCCGTCCTTGGGCTTGGTCATGTTCCAGACTTCGCGGAAGGGGCTCGGGCCGGCATGGGCTTCTTCGCGGATCATGCCCGAGAACTCGACGCTGGCCATGTAGGCATTGCCCACATCCTCGATACCTAGCAACTGGGCTTCGAGCATCACCACGTCGGTCTGGTTGGGCTGCACGCCTTCACGGTGCTGCTCACGGTCCTGCAGCTGGCCCTTGACTTCGCCGAGCATGTCGTCAGTCATCATCGAGCGCAGGGTGTTGATGTCCGAGCGGTCCCAGGCGGACTGCAGGGTCACGAAGTTGCGCTTGGCGGCCTCGAGGAAGCCATGGGTGTCGAAACCTTCAGGCACACCCCAGGATTGGGCACCGGCCAGGCCGGAGCCGATCATGCTGCCACCAGCGGCTGCAGCAGGCGCTGCACCCTGCTCCCAGGGGCGGGCCGAGGCGTCATTGCCGACCTTCTCGGGGTTGTACTGCGGGGCCACCGGTGCCGATACCGGCGCTTGCGGCGCGGCATTGCCAGCACCCTGGAAGGCGAAAGGCGACTGCGCAGGTTGGGCTGCAGCTGCGCCCTTGCGGCGCATCACAAAGCCGACGATGGCCAGCACCGCCATGATGGCCAGGCCGATCAGCAGCATGTTGGCAAAGGCTTCACCAAAGCCCAGCGAGTGGGCCAGCCAGGCCAGGCCCAGGCCGGCGGCCAGGCCGCCGAGCATCGCGCCCCAAGGCTTCTTGGGCGCCGCAGGGGCGGCATTCGGGGTGGCTGGGCGCTGGGCTTGCGCAGGCGCGGTGGCATTGTTGCCAGGTGCTTGCGCAGGCGTGGCCTGCCGTTGGGTTACATTGCCGGACTGCTGGCCCATGGACTTGCCACCTCCCATGCGCTTGGCATCGGCATCGAGGTGCACAAATGCCAGCAGTACCACCAAGACCACTGACCACAGTTTTGTCATATTTGCTCCGTTTTGTTAGGGCCGGTACGCCTTTGCGCCGGCTATTTCATCCACGCCCGCTTCTCAGCAACACCGGTCTGTTGTGTTGTATTGCGCTGGGCACTGGGCAGGCGCCTGGCTTTGCGACCGGTATCGCGTCTCACTTTCTCAGCATTTGATCCCGACATGCAAGGCGGTAATCCCTGCCGTCATGTTGTGGTAGTCCACATGACCAAAGCCTGCTTTTTGCATCATGGCCTTGAGTTCGGCCTGGCCAGGATGCATGCGAATCGATTCGGCAAGGTAGCGGTAGCTGTCGGCATCGCCCGCCACCATCTGACCTATACGTGGTAGCACCTGGAAGGAATACAAGTCGTAGGCCTTCTCCAGCGGTTTGGCCACCTTGGAAAACTCCAGCACCAGCAGCTTGCCGCGTGGCTTGAGCACGCGGCACATTTCCTTGAGCGCCTGGTCCTTGTTGGTCATGTTGCGCAGGCCGAAGGCCACGCTCACGACGTCAAAGTACTGGTCGGGGAAAGGCAGGGCCTCGGCATCGCAGACCGTGGTCGGCAGGTTCAGACCCTTGTCGATCAGGCGGTCGCGGCCCACGCGCAGCATGGCCTCGTTAATATCGGTGTGCACCACCTGGCCGCTGTGGCCGACTTTTTTCGCAAAGGCCAGCGACAGATCACCGGTACCGCCCGCGATGTCCAGCACCCGCTGGCCTTCCTTGAGGTTGGCAACCATGACGGTGTAGTGCTTCCAGACCCGGTGCAGGCCACCGGACATCAGGTCGTTCATCACGTCATATTTGCTCGCGACCGAGTCGAACACGCCGCGCACCTTGCGCGCCTTGTCCTTCTCGTCAACGGTCTCAAATCCAAAGTGGGTGGTGCTCATGGTGTGAATGCTAGCAAGCTCTGTAACGTCCGACCCCCATACCCCGGATTATTCGAGGGTATGCAGTTCAATGCATAAAACGCCCAAAGCCAATGATGGCGAATACTCAGAGCTATAAGTTTAATAGCTTTAAATACAAAATTTTTCCGAATGACCGCGTCGCCATTCAGTGATAAGGGCCAGCGCTGGCTCAGTGCTGGTGTCCGCAGGCGCTGCCCGCCTTGCCGGGCATGGGCTGGTCGCGGTCGACACCTGCTGCCTGCAGGCGGTCCAGGTAGTCCTGCCAGAGCTCGCTTTGGCGGCTGCCCAGCTCGTAGAGGTACTGCCAGCTGTAGAGGCCGCTTTCATGGCCGTCCGAGAAGATGGGCTTGATGGCGTAGTTGCCCACCGGCTCCACCGCAACGATGGTCACATCGCGCTTGCCGGTCTGCAGCACTTCCTGCCCCGGGCCATGGCCCTGCACTTCGGCCGAGGGCGAGTACACGCGCAGCAGCTCAAAAGGCAGACGAAAGGCCGCGCCATCGGCGTATTGCACTTCCAGCACGCGGCTTGCGCCATGCACGGTCAGTGCGGTTGGGGTGGGGGTATCCTGGTTCAAGCCAGCCATGTCAATCCTTTGCAAACCAGGCGCAGCGGCCCGCAGGCCCAGGCCCAGATGAACGCAGGGCGGGCCATGCAAGGCAGCGCCGTGCTATCAAAAACAATAGCAATTATGCCGTACTCAGGCGCTCCAGCGCCGCCTGCATACGCGCCTCGGCTGCTGGCAGTTGCGCGGCCAGCGCCGCTTCCAGTCCGGCATTGCGCGGGCGCTGGGCCACCGCCCAGACGGGCGCAGGGAAATGGCTGTCCTCCGCATAGCGTGCAATCACATGCCAGTGCAGATGCGGCACCATGTTGCCCAGAGTGGCCAGGTTGATCTTGGCTGGTGCGGGCTCCAGGGCGCGCAGCGCCAGCTCTACCGCCATCACCGCATCCATGCACCACTGACGCTCGGACTCGGACAGATCCGACAGCTCGGCCACATGCGCGCCCCAGACCACGCGGTAGAAGGCGGGGAAACCGGCCTCGTCGGCATGGATGACGCGCAGCAGCGCGCCACCCCGGGCGCCCTGCCAGACCAGGCGTCCGCCCTCGGTCTGGCACAGCGGGCAGTCGGGGTTGGCGGTGGCCGCCGTCATACCAGCACCCGTTCGATGCCGCCGTTGTTGGCGCGCTGCACGTACTCGGGCATCCAATTCTCACCCAGGATCTCGCGCGCCATCTCAACGACGATGTAATCGGCTTCGAGCAGCCCGTTCTGCAGGTCGCCCTGGTAGCGGTTCAGTCCCTGCAGGCAGCTCGGGCAGCTGGTCAGGATCTTGACGTTCTCCTTAGCCTCCACCTGGCCTGACTCGCGCAGCTGCGCTTCGCCCTTGCGGATTTCTTCGGTCTTGCGAAAGCGGATCTGCGTGGAGATATCGGGCCGGGTCACGCCCAAGGTGCCCGATTCACCGCAGCAGCGCTCGCTCTTGAGCACGTTGTCACCCACCAGGGCCTTGACGGTCTTCATCGGGTCCTGCTGCTTCATCGGCGTGTGGCAGGGGTCGTGGTAAAGGTAGGAGCTCTTGCCCTGCAAGGTCACACCCTTTTCCAGCAGGTATTCATGGATGTCGATGATGCGGCAGCCGGGGAAGATCTTGTCGAACTGGTAGCCTTGCAGCTGGTCGTAGCAGGTGCCGCAGCTCACCACCACGGTCTTGATGTCCAGGTAGTTCAAGGTCGTGGCCACGCGGTGGAAAAGCACCCGGTTGTCGGTGATCATCTTCTCGGCCTTGTCGAACTGGCCCGAGCCGCGCTGGGGATAACCGCAGCATAGGTAGCCCGGCGGCAGCACGGTCTGCACACCGGCGTGCCAGAGCATGGCCTGCGTGGCCAAGCCCACCTGGCTGAACAGGCGCTCGGAGCCGCATCCAGGGAAATAGAACACCGCCTCGGTCTCCGAGGTGGTGGCCTTCGGGTCCCGGATGATGGGCACGTAGTCCTTGTTCTCGATATCAAGCAGCGCGCGCGCCGTCTGCTTGGGCAGTCCACCGGGCAACTTCTTGTTGACGAAGTGGATCACCTGCTCCTTGAGCGGTGCCGTGCCCACGCTGGCGGGTGGGTGCGCGGTCTGGCGCTTGCCAAAGCCCTTGAGCACATCGACCGCCAGGCGCTGGGCCTTGAAGCCCACGCCCACCATGGTCTTGCGCAGCAGCTTGATGGTGTCGGGGTTGGTCGCGTTGAGCATGGCCATGGCCACCTTGTTGCCCGGACGGAAGCTCTTCTTGCCCATCTGCCGCAGCAGGTTGCGCATGTTCATCGTCACATCGCCAAAGTCGATCTTGACCGGGCAAGGCGTGGCGCACTTGTGGCAGACCGTGCAGTGGTCGGAGACGTCTTCGAACTCTTGCCAGTGGCGGATCGACACGCCACGGCGTGTCTGCTCTTCGTAGAGGAAGGCCTCGACCAGCAGCGAAGTGGCCAGAATCTTGTTGCGCGGGCTGTAGAGCAGATTGGCGCGCGGCACATGGGTGGCGCAGACCGGCTTGCACTTGCCGCAGCGCAGGCAGTCCTTGACCGAGTCGGCAATCGCGCCGATATGGCTTTGCTGCATGATCAGCGACTCATGCCCCATCAGGCCGAACGATGGCGTGTAGGCATTGGTCAGATCGGCATACATCAGCGACTTGCGCGATTTGTCGCCGGCATAGGTCTGCTCCAGCAGCAGTCGGCGCTCTTCGGGGCGCAGCAGCTTGCCCTTGTTGAAGTGGCCGTGCGGATCAATCTTGGCCTTGTACTCGGCAAACGGGCGCAGCTCGTCGTCGCTCAAGAACTCCAGCTTGGTGATGCCGATGCCATGCTCACCAGAGATCACGCCGTCCAGGCTACGCGCCAGCGCCATGATGCGGGCCACGGCGGCATGCGCGGTGGTCAGCATTTCATAGTCATCGCTGTTGACCGGCAGATTGGTGTGCACATTGCCGTCGCCGGCATGCATGTGCAGCGCCACAAACACGCGGCCTTTGAGCACGCGCTGGTGGATGGCAATGACCTCGTCCATGATCGGCTGGTAGGCCGAGCCGGCAAAGATGGTGGCCAGCGGCGCGCGCAGGTCGTTCTTCCAGCTGGCGCGCAGGCTGTGGTCCTGCAGCTGGCGGAACTGCTCGGCCACGCCATCGAGCCAGCCCTGCCAGCGGTTGCGCACCTCGGTCAGCAGCACCAGCGCTTGCGCGACGCGGTCTTCCAGCAGCTCGGCCGATGGAATATCGTTGGCATCGTCCTGCTTGCCCAGTGGCAGCTTGCCCTTGGCAAAAAAGTCGTGCAGCGCGTCGCACAGCTTGATCTTGTTGTTCAGCGACAGCTCGATGTTGATGCGCTCGATGCCGTCGGTGTACTCGGCCATGCGGGGCAGCGGAATCACCACGTCTTCATTGATCTTGAAGGCGTTGGTATGGCGGCTGATGGCCGCCGTGCGCTTGCGGTCCAGCCAGAATTTCTTGCGTGCCTCAGGGCTGATGGCGATAAAGCCTTCGCCGCTGCGCGAGTTGGCAATGCGCACCACTTCGCTGGTCACGCGTGCCACTTCATCGGGGTTGTCGCCCACGATGTCGCCAAACAGCACCATCTTGGGCAGGCCGCCATGTTTCTTGCTCTTGGTGGCATAGCCCACCGCCTTCAGGTAGCGGTCATCCAGGTGCTCCAGCCCGGCCAGCAACACGCCGCAGCGCTTTTGCTCGCCAAACATATAGTCCTTGATCTCGACGATCGAGGGCACGGCATCCTTCGCATTGCCAAAGAACTCCAGGCAGACGGTACGGGTGTGCGACGGCATGCGGTGCACCACCCAGCGCGCGCTGGTGATCAGGCCGTCACAGCCCTCTTTCTGGATGCCCGGCAGGCCCGAGAGGAACTTGTCGGTGACATCCTTGCCCAGGCCTTCCTTGCGGAACTTGTAGCCGGGAATGTCCAGGCGCTCGGTGCGCACCAGGGTCTTGCCGTCGGCCTCCAGGTATTTCAGCTCGAAGCTGGCCATTTCGGCGTCGTGGATCTTGCCCAGGTTGTGGTCCAGGCGCGTGACTTCCAGCCACTGCGCATCGGGCGTGACCATGCGCCAGCTGGCCAGGTTGTCCAGCGCCGTGCCCCAGAGCACCGCCTTCTTTCCGCCAGCATTCATCGCGATGTTGCCGCCGATGCACGAGGCCTCGATCGACGTCGGATCGACTGCAAACACAAAACCACCACGCTCGGCGGCATCGGCCACGCGCTGGGTCACCACGCCGGCCTGCGACCAGACGGTGGGCACCGGGTGGTCGATGCCCGGCAGCGACACCATCTCCACCTCGGACATCTTCTCCAGCTTCTCGGTGTTGATGACGGCACTGCGCCAGCTCAGCGGAATGGCGCCGCCGGTGTATCCGGTGCCACCTCCGCGGGGCACGATGGTCAGCCCCAGGTCGATACAGGCCTTGACCAGCACGGCCATTTCTTCCTCTGTGTCGGGCGTCAACACGACAAACGGGTACTCGACGCGCCAGTCGGTCGCGTCGGTCACATGGCTCACGCGCGAGAGGCCGTCGAACTTGACATTGTCCTTCGCGGTCAGCGGCTTGAAGGTGCGCAGCACCTTGCGGCGCAGCTCGGTAGCCTCCTGCAAGGTGGTGTCGAACTCGGACACCGCCACCTGCGCTGCTGCAATCAGCTGCCCCACCAAGGCATCGCGCGCCGGGTCCTCGGCAGGCGCACGGCGCTTTTGCACCTCGGCCAGGCGGTGCTCCAGCGCTTCCACCAGCTGCTTGCGGCGGCCGGGGTTGTGCAGCAGGTCGTCCTGCAGATAGGGATTGCGCTGCACGACCCAGATATCACCCATCACCTCGTAGAGCATGCGGGCCGAGCGGCCCGTCTTGCGCTCCTGACGCAGCTGGTCCAGCAGATCCCAGGCCTGCGAGCCCAGCAGGCGAATCACGATTTCGCGGTCGGAGAACGAGGTGTAGTTGTAGGGGATCTCGCGGAGACGGGCGGGCCCGTCAACCTGTGCTTGCAAGCTTGCCAGCGCAATCGGTGCGTTCATGTGTGGGGACCTGTACGGGAGCGGGCGCTCCCTTTTATGGGTAAGCAGTGGGGCCACCGATTTTATGACACCGGGCTTGCACGCATGGCTACCCCTTTTAAAACATGGTACGCCGCAGTCTGGCTTTGCCCGGCTGCATCTTCCCTGGCCAGTGGCAGCTTGCGTCAGTGTCCGCTTTTTCCAATTTTTTCTTATTTGATCGAAATTGAGCATTTCGAAGCGGCAGACCGCCCCTACCACAGCTGTTTGACAGTCCCATGTGACAACCCCTAAGCCGTGTCGCCTCTAAACCCCTAAGGTTACACTTTTCTCTCGATTACGAATGGTGGCTGAACTACAATCGTAACGCCTTGTATTTGTTGACGCTGTGCGGACGGGCGCTGGCTTTCCCCAGTTGCCTAAAACCAGCGGATATGCCACAACGTCACAGAACATTCACAAACGCCACATACGATTCGTTTTTGAGCGTTTTATAAACCCCTAGGAGCATTCATGCACTTCAAGCGTTTGGTCATCGCTGCCGGTATTGCAGCCACTACCAGCCTGTCCGCCCATGCCGTCACCGAGATCCAATGGTGGCACTCCATGACCGCCGTGAACAACGAATGGGTCAACGACCTGGCCAAGGAGTTCAACGACAGCCAGAAGGAATACAAGATTGTGCCCACCTTCAAGGGTGTGTACGACGAATCGATGACTGCAGCGATCGCGGCTTTCCGCTCGGGCAATGCGCCCCACATCCTGCAAGTGTTTGAAGTGGGCACCGCCACGATGATGGCTTCCAAGGGTGCTACCGTGCCTGTGGGCAAGGTGATGTCGGACGCCGGCGTGTCCTTCGATCCCAAGGCTTACATCCCCGCCGTGGCCGGTTACTACACCGCGCCCAACGGCCAGATGCTGAGCTTCCCGTTCAACAGCTCGACGACCATCTTCTATTACAACAAGGACGCCTTCAAGAAGGCTGGCCTGGACGCGGAAAAGGCGCCCACCACCTGGCCTGAGGTGTTCGCTGCTGCCAAGAAGCTCAAGGAAAGCGGCCACAGCTGCCCGATGACCCTGGCATGGCAAGGCTGGACTCAGCTGGAGTCCTTCTCCACCTGGCACAACGTCGAGTTCGCGACCGAGCAAAACGGCCTCTCGGCCAACGGCTACAAGGCCCGCCTCAAGCTCAACTCGCCGCTGCACGTCAAGCACATCGACAACCTGGCCGCTGCAGCCAAGGCCGGTGAGTTTGTCTACAAGGGCCGTGCTTCCACCGCCCAGGCGTCGTTCACCGCCGGTGAATGCGCGATGATCCAGACCTCGTCCGGTTTCTACGGCGACGTGGCCAAGAACGCCAAGTTCGCCTACGGCCTGGCTGCGCTGCCTTACTACCCTGATGTCAAGGGCGCACCCCAGAACACCGTGATCGGTGGCGCATCGCTGTGGGTGATGGCGGGCAAGAAGTCGGAAGAATACAAGGGCGTTGCCAAGTTCTTCGAGTTCCTGTCACAAACCAAGGTGCAGGCCGCTTCGCACCAGCGCACCGGCTACCTGCCTGTGACGATGGCTGCCTATGAGCTGACCGAGAAGTCCGGCTTCTACCAAAAGAACCCTGGCACCGACACCGCCGTGACGCAGATGATCCGCAAGGTCACTGACAACTCGCGTGGTATCCGTCTGGGTAACTACGTACAGATCCGCACCATCGAGGACGAAGAACTCGAACAGGTCTGGGCTGGCAAGAAGACCGGCAAGGAAGCCCTGGACGCCATCGTGTCCCGTGGCAACGAACTGCTGGCTCGCTTCGAAAAGTCGTACAAGCCTTAATCCTTTCATCACAGTCGCCAACCCCGCACGCGTGGGGCTGGCGCAGTCGATGAACCATCGCCCGGCGGCTGCCTGCAGCCCCGGCGGTTTTTTTGTTTTTAAGCTCCATCATGGAAAAACGCGTACTTTTCCGCTCTAAATGGCTGCCCTGGGTGTTGATTGCACCGCAGTTGCTGATCATTGGCATTTTCTTTTTCTGGCCCGCTGGCCAGGCTGTGCTGCAGTCCTTCCAGATGGAAGACGCCTTCGGCATGAGCACCGAATGGGTCGGGCTGGATAACTTCCGCAACCTGTTCGCCGACCCCACCTATCTGAATTCCTTCAAGCGCACCGCCATGTTCTCGGTGCTGGTCGCAGGCGCTGGCATTGCCATCTCGCTGGTGCTGGCCATCTTTGCAGACCGCATCGTGCGCTTCGCTATGGTCTACAAGACCTTGCTGATCGTCCCCTACGCTGTCGCGCCCGTCATTGCCGGCGTGCTGTGGGTGTTTCTGTTCTCGCCCTCCATCGGCGTGGTCACCTATTACCTGGGCAAGCTGGGCTACAACTGGAACCACATGATGAATGACAACCAGGCGATGGCGTTGATCGTCATGGCCTCGGTGTGGAAGCAGATTTCCTACAACTTCCTGTTCTTCCTCGCAGGCCTGCAGTCCATCCCCAAGGCACTGATTGAAGCCGCATCCATCGACGGTGCCGGACCCTGGCGCCGTTTCTGGAACATCCAGCTGCCGCTGCTGTCGCCCACCACCTTCTTCCTGCTGGTGATCAACATCGTCTACGCGTTCTTCGACACCTTCGGCATCATCGATGCAGCCACACAAGGCGGCCCAGGCCAATCGACCTCGATCCTGGTCTACAAGGTCTACCAGGACGGCTTCAAGGCGCTGGATCTGGGCGGCTCTGCAGCGCAGTCCGTCGTACTGATGCTGATCGTCATTGTGCTGACCGTGGTTCAGTTCCGCTATGTTGAAAAGAAAGTGCAGTACTGATCATGGTTGACCGCAATCCCTGGCTCAATTTCTTCTCGCACGCCGTGCTGGTGCTCGGCGTGGCGATTGTGGCCTTCCCGCTGTACCTGGCTTTCATCGCATCGACCCACACGGCCGATGCCATCGTGCAGTCCCCCATGCCGCTGCTGCCTGGCGCCCACCTCTGGGAAAACTACCAGGCCGCGCTGTTCGGCTCCGGCAAGCTGGGCTCCAACACCAATGTTATGCACATGATGTGGGTGAGCTTCTGGGTGGCGATGATCATCACCGTCGGCAAGATCGCCATCTCGCTGCTGTCGGCCTTTGCCATCGTCTACTTCCGCTTCCCCTTCAAGATGATCTGCTTCTGGGCGATTTTCCTCACCCTGATGCTGCCTGTTGAAGTGCGGATTTTGCCCACCTACAAGGTCGTGGCAGAACTGGGCCTGCTCAACAGCTACGCCGGTCTGACCCTGCCGCTGATCGCCTCGGCCACCGCCACCTTCCTGTTCCGCCAGTTCTTCCTGACGGTACCAGATGAGCTGGTGGAAGCGGCACGCATCGACGGCGCCGGCGCAATGCGCTTTTTCAAGGACATCCTCGTGCCGCTGTCGCGCACCTCGATCGCTGCGCTGTTCGTGATCCAGTTCATCTACGGCTGGAACCAGTACCTCTGGCCCTTGCTGATGACCACCTCGGAAGACATGTACCCCGTGGTGATCGGCATCAAGCGCATGCTGGCAGGCGGCGAAGCCGCTGTGGACTGGAATATCGTGATGGCTACGGCCATCCTGGCGATGCTGCCACCGACCCTGGTGGTGATGCTGATGCAAAAGTGGTTTGTCAAAGGTCTGGTGGATACCGAAAAGTAACCCCTCGCCATCTTGTCCCTCCACCATCTTTGACCGATACAACGAAACCTTCATATGGCTTCCATCTCTCTCAAGAACATTGTCAAACGCTACGGCACCGGCAAGACCGCCGTTCCCGTGATCCATGGCGTCAATGCCGAAATCAAGGACGGCGAATTCATCGTCCTGGTCGGGCCCTCGGGCTGCGGCAAATCGACCCTGCTGCGCATGATTGCCGGCCTGGAAGAAATCACCGGCGGTGACCTGATGATTGGCGACAAGATCGTCAACAACCTGGAGCCCGCCAAGCGCAACATCGCCATGGTGTTCCAGAACTACGCGCTCTACCCGCACATGAGCAACTACGAGAACATGGCCTACGGCCTCAAGCTCGCCAAGGTGCCCGAGGACGAGATCAAGCGCCGCGTGGACAAGGCCGCCAAGATTCTGGAGCTGTCGCACCTGCTGGACCGCAAGCCGCGCCAGCTGTCGGGCGGCCAGCGCCAGCGCGTAGCCATGGGCCGCGCCATCGTGCGCCAGCCCCAGGTTTTCCTGTTTGACGAGCCGCTGTCCAACCTGGACGCCAAGCTGCGCGGCCAGACCCGCATCGAGATCCAGAAGCTGCACGCCGAGCTGGGCATCACCAGTCTGTTCGTGACCCACGACCAGGTCGAGGCCATGACCCTGGCCCAGCGCATGATCGTGATGAACGGCGGCAATGTCGAGCAGTTCGGCACGCCTGAAGAGGTCTACCACACGCCCGCGTCGACCTTTGTGGCCGGCTTCATCGGCTCGCCGCCGATGAACCTGCTGAAGAACGCCCCCATTGGCAAGGCCGGTCAGATCCTGGGCATCCGCCCCGAGCACATCGACCTGGTGGCCTCGGGCGGCTGGGAGTTCCAGGTGGAAACCGTGGAACTGCTGGGCGCCGAGCGCCTGCTGTACGGCAAGGTCGGCGGTGAAGAAGTCGTCGTGCGCGTCGAGGAAGGCCATGCCTTCCCCAAGCCCGGCGAAGTGGCGCGCATCAGCGCCCGCGAAGACCGCCTGCACTGGTTCCACGCAGAAACCGGCAAGCGCATCTGAGCGCAGCAAGGCGATGTGCACCCCAGCCGCGCCTTGGCTCCTGAGCTGAGCCCTTGAACACCAGCGCCCAAGTGCAGCACTTGTGGCGCTTTTCTTTTTTCTCATCGAGACTGATATGACGCTTTCTAGCAACTGGCCCTATCCACGCTGGGTGGCCCACCGCGGCGCAGGCAAACTGGCGCCCGAAAACACCATGAGCGCCTTCCGCCTGGGCGCCGCGCACGGCTACCGCATGTTCGAATGCGATGCCAAGCTCAGCCGCGATGGCGTGCTGTTTCTGATGCACGATGCAGACCTGAAGCGCACGACCAATGCCCAGGGCACCGGCAGCGATCTGAGCATGGGCGAGCTGGCCCAGCTCGATGCCGGCAGCTGGCACTCCCGCAGCCATGCGGGCGAAAACCTGCCCACCTTGGAAGCGCTCGCCCGCTGGTGCCTGGCCAACCACCTCTACCTCAATGTAGAGATCAAGCCCACGCCCGGCCAGGAGCTGGAAACCGGCCGCGCCACTGGCGCGCTGATGAACCGCATCTGGCCGCAAACCGTGGTGCCGCCGCTCTTCACCTCGTTCAAGGCCGATTCGTTGCGCGGCGCCCGCGAAGTGGCAGCGCATATCCCACGCGGCCTGCTGGTCGACAAGCTGGCCGATGGCAGCGGAGACACTGAGCTGCAGCTGGCACTGGAGCTGGGCTGCCAGGCACTGGTGCTCAACCATGCACTCTGGGATGCCGCCTTGGTGGCCAAGGTCCATGCCGCTGGCCTGCGCTGCAGCAGCTACACCGTCAACGACGAATGGGCTGCCCAGCGCCTGATCGACCTGGGCACCGACGGCATCATCACTGACCGGGTCGATCTGTTCAGCCCGGCTCAGGACGGCCCACTGCTGTAAAGCTATCGCTGCCTTCACCGGCTGACAACCAGACAAAAGCCCGGCCATGCCGGGCTTTTGTCTGCGCGCGATGCGCCTCAGTCCATCTTGGTGCCCGAGGCCTTCACCGCCTCGGCCCAGCGCGGCATCTCCGTCGCCAGGAATTGCTGGAAGGCCTCGGCACCGAGAAAGGCCGGGTCAGCGCCCTGCTCCACCATGCGGCCGCGCACATCGGGCATCTGCATCACTTGGCCAAACGCGGCGCTGAGCTTGTCCACCACGTCCTTGGGCGTTCCGGCGGGCGCGAGAAAGCCATAGAAGCCCACGACCTCAAAGCCCTTGAGCCCGCTTTCAATGGCGGTGGGCACCTCGGGCAGCGCCGGGTTGCGCTCCTTGCTGGTGACGGCCAGCGCACGCACCTTGCCCTGCTTGTGGTAGGCGGCGGCCTGCGGAATGCTCTCGGCCATGAACTGCACCTGGCCGCCCACCAGATCGGTAAAGGCCGGCGCACTGCCCTTGTAGGGAATGTGCACCAGGTCCAGCCCGGTCGCACTCTTGAACATCTCGGGCACCAGGTGGCTGATGCCGCCATTGCCGGCCGAGCCAAAGTTGACCTTGCCCGGGTTGGCTTTGGCGTAGGCAATAAACTCCTGCAGGTTCTTGGCCGGTACCTTGTTGTTAACCAGCAAGGCCAGGGGCTGCATGGCCGTGCGCGCCACCGGCGTGAAATCGCGCAAGGTGCTGTAGGGCAGCTTGGGGTAAAGCGCGGGGTTGATCACCATCACCCCGGTGTTGGCCAGCATCAGCGTGTAGCCATCGGGCGGCGCTTTCATGACATCCTGCGCGCCCACCGCGCCACCGGCACCGGGTTTGTAGTCGACGATGATGGGCTGGCCCAGCACGCCCTGGAGCTTGTCGGTCAGCAGGCGGGCATGCTGGTCCAGCGGGCCTCCTGCGGGAAAACCGATGACCACGCGCACCGGTTTGGTAGGAAAGGGCTGCTGCGCCTGGGCGGCGGCGCTGAACGCCAGCCCGGCGACTGCTGCCAGGCAGGCGTGTGCGATGTGCTTCATGGTCTGTCTCCTTGGGTTTGTTATCGGTAGAGAGGCAGGCAGCGCAAACGCGGCCTGCAAAACCCATCATGACCGGCACACCCCGCTTCTACAACCAGCGCCTGTCTCGCATTTTTTCCGAATTGACGTCGCCGCCTTCAGGCGGTAGTTGCCGCCGCCTCGGCAGCGGGCGCGGTCTTGCGCCGCCACAGCAGCCCCAGCCAACCCAGGCTTTGCACAACCACCAGCAGCACCAGCATATCCAGCGCCAGCTGCGCCGCCCACAGGTGCTTGCTCATGTCGCGCACGCCTTCGCCCAGCAGCACGATGATGATCTGCGATACCACCAACAGCGCCAGCAGCAGGCCGCCAACGGCCAGCAGGCGCATGCGGGCGGCCTGATGGCAGCGGCTGGCGGCAAACAGTGCCAGCGCAGCCAGCAGAAACAGCGGCGCCAGCGGCGTGATGCTGCGGTCGCGCAGTAGCGTCAGCTGCTGCAACAGATCGGTCACCGGCTGGGCACCGCCCCCGTGGCGGTGGAGGTAGAAGTTACCGGGAAACACATGGAAGTACTGCACCGTGAAATGGCTGGGCAGCGCAAAGCGGGCCAGGCGCCACAGGGTCAGCGGGTAGTGCAGATAGGGCCGCAGCACATCGCCCTTGCCCAGCTTGGGCGTCACCGGGTAGCAATCGCGGTCCGTGTGCTGCACCTGGGTGCCGCCGGGGCCCGACAGCGCATTCCCCCAGGCATCGACACCGATACAGTCACGGCGCTCGGCCGGCACGCCCAGGCCATCGAGCTGCGCCGGGCTGAGCACCATGTAGGAGCCCAGGTAAACGCCATGGTAGGCATTGAGACTGGCATTCTTGCCGATCAACAGCGGCACCAGGCACAGCACCTGCACCGCCAGCAGCAGCTTGAGCAGCCCCCTGTCAGCCGGACTGCGCTGCCAGCGGCCCGCTGCCCAGACGCACAACAGCGCCAGCAGCGGAACATAGAAATACTGCACCTTGGCCAGGCCACACACCAGTGCCCCCAGGCCCAGACCGGCCAGCCGGACTGCGCGGCGCGAGGCCAGCATGCCCAGCAGCAGCAGCGGCAGTGCGATCAGGCAGGCGTATTCGGCATAAAACGACTGCGCCATGCCGATGTTATGCGCCATGAAGAACGCCGCCAGCCAGGCCAGCGCCAGCCCCGCCCAGGCCAGCGCACCGCGCTGCAGCGCCACAGCGCATTGCCAGGCCAGCACACCGGCATAGGCCAGCAGCAGCAATTTGGCCGCCAGCGCCGTGCGCGACAGATCAAACACGTTACCCGGCATGAAGCGCTGCACCCAGCCCGCAAACGTGAACATATGCGAAGCCAGCTCCGGATTGCCCGGCGTGCGGAACGCGCGCTCGGGCAGCGTCCAGTGGATACCGTCGCCCAGAGGCGTCAGGTAGAGATGGCCCACCACGCGTTGAAAATCATTCGTGTCTACAAACAGCAAGGCCTGCGATCCCCAGACCAGCGCCGCCGCTACAACGCCCACCGCCAGAAAGCAGATACAGAAAAGCCACCGGGAGCGGTGGCCTGCCAAGGTCGTTGTGGTAGTCATCCCACAATTATGTCTGAATTGTAAATAAACGTATAGCTTCTGCCTCAGAAATAATTGCAGTCACTGGCCTCAGCGCCGCCAGCTGCCCAGCACCACCCATTGGCTGCTGGCCAGGGCCAGCACCAACAGCGCATAGCCCACCAGGCTGCCATCGCGGCCCTGCCACAGCAGGGCGGCAAAAAGGGCGGCACAGCCCACCAGAAAGTGCAGCGCCAGCTGGCCATACCAGGGCAGCAAGGGCGTAGCCTTGCGTGCAAACACCCAGCGGGCCAACACCAGCAACAGCGCCAGAAAGGCGGCCGGGGCGCAGAAATTCAGCAGGTGCCAGAGGCTGGTGGAGGCAAGCATGGAACGGGCAGGTTGATATAAGTCAAGCTGGTACTGATACGACAAGCAATGGATTTACAGAGATTTTATAATCTGTGACATGGCAGTTTGGGCCCTGGGCATCAACCACACGACGGCACCGGTCGACATTCGCGGCCGGTTTGCATTTGCACTCGACAAGATTGCGCCAACTTTGCAGAGTTTGCGCAGCACGATCTCGGGTGTGCACAGCCACGCCGGTGTGGAAACCGCCATCCTGTCCACCTGCAACCGAACCGAGATCTACTGCGCCGCCCAAGAGCCGGCGCTTGACCACACCCTGCGCTGGCTGGCCCAGAGCGGCGACCTGCCAGCCGATGCGCTGAAGCACTACACCTACACCTTGCAGAACGACCTAGCCGCCCGCCACGCTTTCCGCGTCGCCAGCGGTCTGGACTCGATGGTGCTGGGCGAGGCCCAGATTCTGGGCCAGATGAAGAACGCCGTGCGCGCCGCCGAAGAAGCCGGCTCGCTGGGCACCACGCTGAACCAGCTGTTCCAGCGCAGCTTTGCCGTCGCCAAGGAAGTGCGCAGTGCCACCGAGATCGGCGCGCACAGCATCAGCATGGCCGCCGCTGCCGTGCGCCTGGCGGGCCAGCTGTTTGAAGACCTGACCAAGATCCGCGTGCTGTTCGTAGGTGCTGGCGAGATGATCGAGCTGTGCGCCACCCATTTCGCAGCCAAGCAGCCCGCCCACATCACCGTGGCCAACCGCACGTTGGAGCGCGGTGAAAAACTGGCCGGCCACTTTGGCGCCAGCACGATGCGCCTGGCCGATCTGCCCGACCACCTGCACGAATACGATGCCATCATCAGCTGCACCGCGTCGAGCCTGCCGATCATCGGCCTGGGTGCCGTCGAGAGCGCACTGAAAAAGCGCAAGCGCCGCCCTATCTTCATGGTGGACCTGGCCGTTCCCCGCGATATCGAGGCCGAGGTCAAGAACCTGGGCGATATCTACCTCTACACCGTGGATGACCTGGCCCATGTGGTCAAGGCTGGCCAGGAGCAGCGCCAGGCAGCCGTGGTGCAGGCTGAAACCATTATCGATGCCGGCGTGCAGCGCTTCATGCACTGGATGGACCAGCGCGCCCCCGAGGGCGGTGCCGTGCCCTTGATCCAGCAGATCAATGCGCAGGCCGATGTCTGGCGCGCGCTGGAGATCGAGCGTGCCAAGAAGCGCCTGGCCAAGGGCGAAGACATGGACGCGGTGCTCGATGCGCTGACGCGCGGCCTGTCGCAAAAGATTTTGCATGGCACGATGGCCGAGCTGCACGCGGGCGATGCCCAGGCACGTGCCCAGACTGCGGACATGGTGTCGCGCCTGTTCCTGCGCAGCCAGCGCGGCGGTGGCAACGGCCACCAATCGGGTTTGTAGCGACGCTGCGCGGCTTGCCGCCCCTGCTCGCTCCCCGCTCCTCTCTTTTTCTCGGCCTGCCTGTTTGATCGCTGCATTTGCGGCAGCCACGGCGCAGGCCCTGCCTACCAGACCGCCATGAAAGACTTTCTCCGCCAACAGCTGGAACGCTATGCCGAGCGCCTCAATGAGCTGAACTTTCTGCTCTCGCGCGAGGACATCATGGCCAACATGCCGCAGTTCCTCAAGCTCTCGCGGGAGCACACCGATGTCGCCGCCGTGGCCGAGCGCTATGCGCGCTACCAGCAGGTCGAATCCGATATCGAAGGCGCCAAGGAGATGCTGGCCGACCCGGACATGGCCGACATGGCGCGCGAAGAAATCAGCAATGGCGAGGCCGAGCTGCAGCAGCTCGCCGCCCAGCTGCAGCGCATGCTGCTGCCCAGGGACCCGGACGATGCCCGCCCCGCCTTTGTCGAAGTGCGGGCCGGCACCGGCGGTGATGAGTCGGCGCTGTTTGCCGGCGACATCACCCGCATGTACACCCGCTACGCCGAGCGCATGGGCTGGCGGGTCGAGATCATGAACGCCAACGAGGCCGAGCTGGGGGGCTACAAGGAAGTCGTGCTGCGCATCGACGGCGGCGACAACGTCTACGGCACCCTGCGCTTTGAATCGGGCGGCCACCGCGTGCAGCGCGTGCCCGCCACCGAGACCCAGGGCCGCATCCACACCAGCGCCTGCACCGTGGCGGTGATGCCCGAGCCCGATGAGCAGCAGGCCATCACGCTGAACCCGGCCGATCTGCGCATCGACACCTTCCGCGCCAGCGGCGCCGGTGGCCAGCACATCAACAAGACCGACTCGGCGGTGCGCATCGTCCACTTGCCCACCGGCATCGTCGCCGAATGCCAGGACGGCCGCAGCCAGCACAGCAACAAGGCCAAGGCCTTGCAGGTGCTGCAGGCCCGTATCCAGGAAAAGGAACGCAGCGAGCGCGCCGCCAAGGAGGCAGCCATGCGCAAGGGCCTGATCGGCTCGGGCGACCGCAGCGACCGCATCCGCACCTACAACTTCCCGCAGGGCCGTGTCACCGACCACCGCATCAACCTGACCTTGTACAAGCTCAGCTTCATCATGGACGGTGACCTCAGCGAGCTGATGGAAGCGCTGCAGTCCGAACGCGAGGCCGAGTTGCTGGCCGAGCTGGAAGTCAACCAATAAGGCCAGCCATGCCCAGCCACCACCCCGGTTTGGCGTTGCGCGCTGCCTGGCGTGCGGCGGGATACATGACGCTGGCGCTGGCCGCCAGCAGCGCCTCGGCGCAGCTGGCGCGCAAGCCATCGATGTATGAGGATGGGCGCGCAGCGCAGGAGCTGATTGCCAAGCCAGGCAGCAGCGCACCCGCGCAGGCCATGGCCAACCATAGCAGCCAGCCCTTTGCCGCCGATCTGCCCAGCCAGGCCGCCTTTGACCAGCTGGCCCGCGTCTACAACGCCGGCACGCCGCTGGCCCAGCCCCATGTGATCTTTGTGGTCGACCGCCAGGCCCGGCCTACTGCCAAGCTCTACTTCATCAACACGCCGCGTTACCAGCTGCACGACCGTTTTCTGCGCGAGCAGGGCTTGCTGCGCGGCGGCAAGGACGCACTCAACCGCAATTACCGCGACGCGGGGCGCCGCTTCATCCTGGGCACCTTGAGCTGGCAGCCGCAGATCGAGGGCTTTGTCTACGAATTCTGGGAAGGCGACCAGCTGACCGGCAGCTTGCTGCGCGAAACCGAAGCCCAGCTGCGCAGCCACTTTTTTGCGCCCGTGCAGTTCAAGGCCAACGCCAGCGCGCAAGAACTGGTGGCCGTCGCCGCAGGCATCCCCGCGCTGACACAAAGCACGCTGATCGGCCAGCAGCCCTTTTTGCCGTTGAACACCGGCCAGGCCGTGGGCCGCTTGCGCCTGGTGGACGATATCGACCACGTGCAGGACCTGCAGCCCAGCGACATCGTGGTGCTGCGCCAGGTACCCATTGCGCTGCCGCCCGTGGCAGGCGTGCTGACCGAGCAGCCGTCAACCATGGTGTCGCATGTCAACCTGCTGGCCAAGGGATGGGGCGTACCCAATGCCTATGTGCGTGATGCCAGCCAGCTGCTGGCCGCCTACAACGGCCAATGGGTGCACGTGGCGGTCAGCGCCAAGGACTACCAGCTGCGAGCTGCCACCGGTGCTGAGCGCCGCCAGGCCATGGAGCGCACAACCATCAAGCGCAGCCTGGCGGGCGCAAGCATCCAGACGGACACGCGCAGCACTGCGCTGCAGCCGCTGGCGGGACTGCGCGCCAGCCACCGCCGCCAGTGTGGGGCCAAGGCTGCCAACCTGGGAGAGGTGCGGCATGGAGGCATTGCCGGGGTCCAGGTGCCCGATGGTTTTTGCCTGCCCTTTGGCGTTTATGCCAGCGCGATGCAGCGTTTTGGTCTGGCGGAAAAAGTGGCGCGCATGCAGCAGCAGCCAGGCTTTGACAACGACACCGCCCTGCGCCGCAGTGCCTTGGCAGCGCTGCGCGCTGAGATCGAGCAGATGCCGCTGGAGGCTGCTTTTACCCAGAGCCTGCAGGCACGCTGGACCAGCCAGTTGCAACAGGCTGGCGTGTTTGTGCGCAGCTCCTCCAGTTCGGAGGATTTACCCGGCTTTAGCGGTGCCGGCCTCTACACGACCGTGCCCAATGTGAAGGGTGAAGCGGCCTTGCAGAATGCCGTGCGCAAGGTCTGGGCCTCGGTCTTCAACTTCGAAGCCTGGGAGGCGCGCCGCGCCGCCGGCATTGCGCAGGACGCCGTCGCGATGGCCGTGCTGGTGCAAAAGGCGGTGGATTCCGAGGCCTCGGGTGTGATGGTCACGCGCGATCCGCTGGGCAACACGCCGCACAGCGTGTTTATCGCCGCCAAGCGCGGCATCGGCATCCGCGTGGTGGAAGGCCGGAGGGTCGCAGAGCAGGTGCTGTACTCGCGCCGCAGCAAGGCCGTGCAGGTCCTCAGCCGCTCGGCCGAAGACACCGAGCTGCGGCTGGCACCTGGCGGCGGCGTGCAGGAAGTGGCCGTCGCGCAGCGCCAGGTGCTGAGCGATGCACTGGTCCAACGCCTGGCCGATGCCGCCGCTGCGATCGAAAAACAGTTTGGTGGCCGCACCCAGGATATTGAATGGGCGGTTGCTGGCGATCAGGTCCTGATCCTGCAATCGCGGCCTTTTGTGCAGGCCGCCAACCCCTAGCCCGCAGCCACAGCGAACCGCGCACCGACATGAATGCTTCCACCCTGAACACCCCCGTCACGGTCAGCCAGGCGCTGGCACAAGCCGCTGCGCTGGGTATTGCCCGCATCGATGCGCAGATGCTGCTGCTGCAGCTCTGCGGCCAGCCCACCCATGCGCGCGCCTGGCTCATCACGCATGATGGCGACTGCCTGAGCAGCGCACAGACCGCGCAGTGGCAGCAATGGCTGCAGCGCCGCGCCGATGGCGAGCCGGTGGCCTATCTGACCGGCCATAAAGGCTTTTACGGACTGGACCTGGCCGTGGACGCCCGCGTGCTGGACCCGCGCCCCGACACCGAAACCCTGGTGGACTGGGCGCTGGAGCTGCTGCCCGATGCGGCTCCGGGCCAGCCAGCCTTGCGCCTGGCTGACCTGGGCACCGGCAGCGGCGCGATAGCGCTGGCCTTGCAGCATGCACGGCCTGCGGCCGAGGTCTGGGCAGTGGATGCGAGCAGCGATGCGCTGGCGGTGGCACAGGCCAATGCAGAGCGGCTGCAGTTGCCGCTGCGCTTGGCGCACAGCCACTGGCTGTCGGCCCTGCAGGGCCTGTTTGATGCCATCGTCAGCAACCCGCCCTACATCCGCGACGACGACCCGCACATGCCCGCGCTGCGCCATGAACCCCGCCAGGCGCTGACCAGCGGCGCCGATGGGCTGGACGACATCCGCCAAATCGTCGATACCGCTCCCGGCTATCTGCGCGAAGGCGGCTGGCTGCTGATCGAGCATGGCTGGGACCAGGCGGAAGACGTGCGCACGCTGCTGGCCCAGCGCGGTTTTGCCCAGGTGCAAAGCCGCAAGGACCTCGCTGGCATCGAGCGAGCCAGCGGCGGGCGATGGGCTTCCATGAAATAATGGCAACCCTGTCCGCGCTTGATATGTGGCAAACCGCCCACATCTGGGAAGCTGATCCCAGCGCTGATCCGATTACATAGCAACCCACACGCCCCGACGGAGCCCATCCATGAGCGATACCCAACAACGCATCGACCAGCTGGTCAAAGGCCATGACATCGTGCTGTTCATGAAGGGAACAGCCAGCTTTCCGCAATGCGGATTCTCCGGCCGTGCCATTCAGATTCTCAAAGCCAGCGGCGTGGAGACCCGTGGTCTGACCACCGTCAATGTGCTCGAAGACCCCGAGATCCGCCAAGGCATCAAGGACTACAGCCAGTGGCCCACGATCCCCCAGCTGTATGTCAAAGGTGAATTCATCGGTGGCTCGGACATCATGATGGAAATGTACGAATCGGGCGAGCTGCAGCAACTCGTGGCTACGCTCTGATTGCGCTGCACCCGGCTTGCCGGATGTGCCCAGGCCGCCTTTGAGGCGGCTTTTTTGTGCCTGTGCGCTGCTGCTGGCTGCGCTGCGTGGCCCTCTGATGGCGGCACACAATGGCCTTGCCAGCCGCCATAGCCAGGCTGCTGAGGTAAGCTTGGCACCGCAGCACCAACCGCGCACCGCCCGCCCGCTGTGGGCTTTGAGCGCCTGCTGCCAAAAGCACTTGCCAGTCTCCAGACGGGCATGCGACCATTGAACACGGATTCAATCCGGCGGCGCCCCGCGCGCCGCCCCCGCTTTTGCCGAAAAATGTGAGCAGCCGGTCTGCACTGCTCCTACAAGAATGTCTATGAATCTTACGCAGAGTCTCTTTGTCATTGCCTTGCTGATCAGCTTCAGCGCCTTTTTCTCCATGGCGGAGATATCGCTGGCCGCCTCGCGCCGCCTGCGCTTGCGGCAGATGGTGGATGACGGAGACCCGCGTGCAGAACGTGTGATGAAGGTCCAGGAGCAGCCCGGTGAGTACTTCACCGTCGTGCAGGTGGGCCAGAATGCGGTGGCCATTCTGGGCGGTATCGTGGGCGAAGGCGCACTCAGTCCCTTTGTCGCGGGCATCGCCAGCCGCTGGCTGGAGCCAGCCACCGCGCAGACCATCGGTTTTCTGTTTTCGTTCACCGTGGTCACCTCGCTGTTCATTCTGCTGGCAGACCTGCTGCCCAAGCGCCTGTCGATGGCGGAGCCCGAGGCGCTGGCGCTGCGGGTGTCGCGCCCCATGCAATGGTGCATGACCCTCTTCAAGCCGGTGGTCTGGTTCTACAGCAAGGCGGCCGATGGCCTGTTTCGTCTGCTGGGCCTGTCGACGATCCGCGATGAAAAAATCACTTACGAAGACATTCTGGCGATGACCGAAGCCGGCGCCAAGGCCGGCGTGCTGGCCGCGCAGGAGCAGCAGGTGATTGCCAATCTGTTCGAGCTCGATACGCGCACCGTCGGCTCGGCGATGACCCAGCGCGACCGCATCGCCTTCTTCTACCAGGACGACAGCGACGACATCATCCGCGCCCGCATTGCCGAGGAGCCTTTTTCGACCTACCCGGTCTGTGCCGGTGATATCGACCATGTGGTCGGCTACGTCGATGCCAAGGACCTGTTCCAGCGCGCGCTGAACAACCTGCCGATGAAGCTGCGCGACGAAGGCCTGGTCAAGAAGGCCTTGGTCATCCCCGACCGGCTGACCCTGGCCGAGGTGCTGCAGCAGTTCCGCCAGGCGCATGAGGACTTTGCCATCATCGTCAATGAATACAGCCTGGTCGTCGGTGTGGTCACGCTCAACGATGTGATGAGCACCGTCATGGGCGACTTGATGGGCCCGGTCGATGAGGAGCTGATCGTGCGCCGCGACGAGACCTCCTGGCTGATCGATGGCATCACCCCGATCGAGGATGTGGAACGGGCCCTGCTGCTGGACGACCTGCCGCATGCCGACGAGTACGAGACCCTGGGCGGCTTTCTGATGGTAATGCTGCGCCGCATCCCGCGCCGCACCGACAAGGTGGTCTGGGGCAAGTACCAGTTCGAGGTGATGGATGTGGACAGCTACCGCATCGACCAGGTGCTGGTCACCATGGTGGACCCGAACAAGGTGCCAGATACGCCGGTGCCGCCAGCCACCAACAGCCTGGTGGCCTAAGACCCAGCAAGGCTGCAGCACCCATGAAAAAGCCACCGCATGCGGTGGCTATCTTTTTGCGGCAGCGCTGGCAGCTGGAGCGGGCCTCCGTCTTCAGGCCTCAACCTTGTTCTCAAACAGCCACTGTCGCTGGGCGCCATAGACCAGGTTGGGGTAGGTGTCCTTGCCGCGGCTGCCGTTGTAGCGGCCCAGTGCCATGAACAGATCGCCCTTTTCGCGGTCCAGGTAGTGGCGCAGAATCACGCAGCCAAAGCGCAGATTGGTCTGCATGTGGAAAAGCTTGGCCGGGTCACCATCACCGATCACCCGGGTCCAGAATGGCATCACCTGCATGTAGCCACGGGCGCCGACATTGGACATCGCGAACTTGCGGAAACCGCTTTCGACCTGGATCAAGCCCAGCACCAGCGATTCATCGAGGCGCGCGCGCCGGGCTTCGTACCAGACGGTCTGCAAAAAATCGCGGCGCACTTCCCAGTCGGGTTTGCGCCGGCGCAGGCGGTCACTCATCGCGCCCAGCCAGCGCAGGTAGACGATCTTGGCCTCGGTCGAGACAAACACCGGCTCCGGTGGCGCCGCGCTGCCAATGGCGGCCGTCAGCGCCGAGCGTACCGAATCGATCAGCGGCTCCTCCAGCTGGCCACCGGCATGCGCAGACTGCGGCGCCGCCAGCCAGGCGCCGGGCCCCGCCAACAGCGATGCCATGGCCGCGCGGCGTGATACGCCCGCAGGTAGAGCAATGCGTGAGCCTGACATCCTGGATCAATCCCTCTGGTGAATATTTTTTGCGGCGCCTGGCGGCAGGGCTGCACTTGCAGCCCATGCCCGCATCAGGCCAAGCGGCTGGTGATGAAGCTGAACACCTCTTCCACAGGCACCTTGGTGGCTGCAGTCTCGCGGCGCTGCTGGTACTCGACCATGCCTTCTTGCAGGCCCCGGTCGCCCAGCACCACACGGTGCGGCACGCCAATCAGCTCCCAATCGGCCAGCATCGCGCCCGGGCGCTCGCCGCGGTCGTCCAGTATCACATCGACACCAGCGGCCAACAAGTCTGCGTGTAGCTTTTCAGCCGCAGTCTTGACCGCTTCGCTGCGGTCCATGCCGATCGGGCAGATCACCACGGTGAAAGGCGCAATCGCGTCGGGCCAGATGATGCCGCGCTCGTCGTGGTTTTGCTCCACGGCCGCAGCGGGCAGGCGGGTGACGCCAATGCCGTAGCAACCCATTTCGAACTCGCTGGGCTTGCCGTTTTCGGCCAGGAAGGTGGCCTTCATCGCCTTGGAGTACTTGGTGCCCAGGTAGAACACGTGGCCGATCTCAATACCACGCTCAATGGCCAGCTCGCCCTGGCCGTCTGGCGAAAGGTCACCCGCCACCACATTGCGCAGGTCCGCAACCAAGGTAGGCTCGGGCAGGTCACGGCCCCAGTTCACACCGGTCAAGTGGTAGTCGGCCTCGTTGGCGCCGCAAACCCAGTCAGCCATCACGGCCACGTCGCGGTCCACCACCAGCTTGACGGGCTTCTTCAGGCCGATCGGGCCCAGGTAGCCGGGCTGGCAGCCAAAGTGTTCTTCAATCTCGCTCACCGTCGCAAAACGGAAGTTGGCCAGGCCTTCGACCTTGCCGACCTTGATCTCGTTCATGTCATGGTCGCCGCGCAGCAGCAGCAGCCAGACCTGGGAGCTCAGGATGTCGCCCTTGTCATTGGCCTCGTCGGTGGCCAGCACCAGCGATTTGACGGTGTTGGCCAACGGCAGGTTCAGCAGCTCGGCCACATCGGCGCAGGTGCTCTTGCCAGGCGTGGCCGTCTTGGCCATGGCCTGCGCGGCCGCAGCACGGGGCTGGGTAGGCGCCAGGCTTTCGGCCTTTTCAATGTTGGCGGCATAGTCGCTGTTGGGGCAGTAGACGATCGCGTCCTCCCCGGTCGCGGCAATCACCTGGAACTCTTCGCTCAGGTCGCCACCGATGGCGCCGCTGTCTGCGCGCACAGCCCGGTACTGCAGGCCAAAGCGGTCAAAGATGCGCTTGTAGGCAGCGCGCATGGTCTGGTAGCTGATCTGGGCGGCGTCGCGGTCCTTGTCGAAGGAGTAAGCGTCCTTCATGATGAACTCACGGCCACGCATCAGGCCAAAGCGGGGGCGGCGCTCGTCGCGGAACTTGGTCTGGATCTGGTAGAGGTTCTTGGGCAGCTGCTTGTAGCTCTTGAACTCCTGGCGTGCGATGTCGGTCACCACCTCTTCGCTGGTGGGCTGGATGACGAAGTCACGCGAGTGGCGGTCCTGGATGCGCAGCAGCTCCGCACCCATCTTGTCAAAGCGGCCGGTCTCTTGCCAGAACTCTGCCGGTTGCACCACGGGCATGGTTACCTCGATGGCGCCAGCGCGGTTCATTTCTTCGCGCACGATGGCCTCGACCTTGCGGATCACACGCAAGCCCATCGGCATGTAGTTGTAGATGCCGGCGCCAAGCTTTTTGATCATGCCGGCGCGGGTCATCAGCTGGTGGCTGGCGATTTCAGCGTCCGCAGGCGCTTCTTTCAGGGTCGAGATGAGAAATTGCGAAGCTTTCATAGTCTATGACAATGGACCTAGTAGTTGCCCCCTTGAAGATGGCTTCAAGGCGCAGGCATAATGGACACAGTTTAAAAAATTGGGGTTAGATTATGCTGGACCGAGATGGCTTTAGGCCAAACGTCGGCATCATCCTGCTCAACCAGCGCAATCAGGTGTTTTGGGGCAAGCGCATCCGCACCCATAGCTGGCAGTTTCCGCAGGGCGGTATCGACCGTGGAGAAACCCCCGAGCAGGCGATGTTTCGAGAGCTGCATGAGGAAGTGGGCTTGCGACCGGAGCATGTACGTATTGTGGCTAGAACGCGGGATTGGCTACGGTACGAGGTGCCCGAACGCTTCATCCGCCGCGATGCCAGAGGCTATTATCGCGGACAAAAGCAGATTTGGTTTTTGCTCCAGTTAACGGGGCATGACTGGGACCTGAATCTGCGTGCCACCAACCATCCTGAGTTTGATGCCTGGCGCTGGAATGACTACTGGGTGCCGCTGGATGTGGTGGTGGAGTTCAAGCGCGGCGTCTACGAGATGGCTCTGACCGAGCTGTCGCGTTTTGTGCCACGCAATGACCCGCGCAACCGCTATTTGCGCAGCAATGCGCGTACGCGCGATGGTGAGATGCATGAGTCGGAGCATGCGCCGACCGAAACCTTGCAGGTGTCGGTGACCACCACGACCGTGGTCAGCTACCACTCGCCACTGCGCATGATGCAGGAGATGGAGCTACCGCCTGGCGCCAGCTTTGACCCGGATCCGGGGAATGCCGGGCGTGATCCGCGCCAAAACGGCTGACCACTGACGAGTAGCCAACATGCAAAAAGCGTCCCTCGGGACGCTTTTTTGTGCTTGCGCGGCAGGCGTAGACCCACCACTAACGGCGCGATCAATGCCCCGTCAGCACCATATTGTCACGGTGCAGCATCTCGGGCTCGCCGGTGTAGCCCAGCAGCTGCTCAAACTCTGCCGATGGCTTGCGGCACAGGCGCCGTGCTTCCGCACTGCTGTAGTTGGCCAGGCCGCGTGCGAGTTCGATGCCTTGCGGATCACGCACGCCGATCACCTCACCGCGCGAGAACTCGCCATGCACGCTCACCATGCCGATCGGCAGCAGGCTCTTTCCGTCACGGCGCAGCTTTTGAGCGGCACCCTCATCCACCATGACATAGCCATGCATCTGCAAGTGGTCCATCATCCATTGCTTGCGTGCCTGGTTCTTGTGGGTATCGGCCACCAACAGCGTGCCAATGGCCTCGCCGGCAGCCAGACGCAGCAGCACATTCGGCTCACGCCCCCAGGCGATCACCGTGGAGGCGCCTGAGCCGGCAGCGCGCTTGGCCGCCAGGATCTTGGTCAGCATGCCGCCCTTGCCAATGCCAGAGCCTGCGCCGCCGGCCATGGCCTCCAGCTTCAGGTCGCCAGCCTGCGCCTCGTGCACAAATTCGGCGTCGGGGTTCTTGCGGGGATCGGCGGTGTACAGGCCCTTTTGGTCGGTCAGAATCACCAGCGCATCGGCCTCCACCAGGTTGGCCACCAGCGCACCCAGGGTGTCGTTGTCGCCAAACTTGATTTCGTCGTTGACGACCGTGTCGTTTTCGTTGATCACCGGCACCACACCCAGCTGCAGCAGGGTCAGCAAGGTAACGCGGGCGTTGAGGTAGCGCTCGCGATCGGCCAGATCGGCATGGGTCAGCAGCACCTGGGCGCTGCCCAGGTTTTGTTCGCGCAGCTTGGTCTCGTACATCTGGACCAGGCCCATCTGGCCTACGGCTGCGGCGGCTTGCAGCTCATGGATTTCCTTGGGACGCTGCTGCCAGCCCAGGCGCTTCATGCCTTCTGCGACCGCACCACTGGAAACCATGATCACTTCGCGCTTTGCACCACCCTCGCCATGCACCAGGGCGGCGAGCTGGCGGCTCCATTCCGTGATGGCGCCCTCGTCCAGGCCTTTGCCCTCGTTGGTGACCAGACTGGAGCCGACTTTGACGACGATGCGACGTGCGTCGCGCAGAACATTCGATGCCATTTTTGCTTTTTCCGGCATTGCGCCCGTCTCGCAAGCGCAAGCAGCTATCCATCCATGAGAAATCTACGGTGCAGGCTTTCTAGCTCAGTCAGGCGACGAAAAGCGGGGATCGTCCGAGTAGTCGGGTTGCTCCAGCTCTGCGCCTGCGGCGAAGCGCGGGTCGACCTCTTGCGGCTCCTGCTCGGCCTTTTGCATCTTGTGCACGAACTGGAAGATCTCCTTGATCAGCGGCTCGCAGCCTTCACGGGTCAGCGCCGAGATCTCGTAGACCGGCCCCTTCCACTTGTAGCGCTTGACAAAGTCCTTGACCTTGGCGGCGCGCTCATCACCGGGCACCATGTCCAGCTTGTTGAGCACCAGCCAGCGCGGCTTGTTGTAGAGCTCTTCGTCGTATTTCTTGAGCTCGCCGACAATCGCCTTGGCCTGCGCGACCGGGTCCACACCTTCGTCAAACGGTGCCAGATCGACAATGTGCAGCAGCAAGCGCGTACGCTGCAGATGGCGCAAGAACTGGTGGCCCAGGCCCGCACCGTCCGAAGCGCCTTCGATCAGGCCCGGGATATCGGCAACGACAAAGCTCTTTTCCGGCCCCACGCGCACCACGCCCAGGTTGGGGTGCAAGGTGGTGAACGGGTAGTCCGCAATCTTGGGGCGGGCGTTGGACACTGCCGAAATGAAGGTCGACTTGCCGGCATTGGGCATGCCCAGCAGGCCCACATCAGCCAGCACCTTCAGCTCCAGCTTCAGGCTGCGGCGCTCACCCTTCCAGCCGGGGGTCTTCTGGCGCGGCGCGCGGTTGATCGCGCTTTTGAAGCGCAGGTTGCCGAAGCCGCCGTCACCGCCCTTGGCGATGGTGATGACCTCGCCCGGGTTCAGCAACTCAAACAGCACCTCACCGGTCTGTGCATCGGTGATGATGGTCCCCACCGGCATGTGCAGGGTGATGTCCTTGCCGGCGCAGCCAAACATATCCGATCCCTTGCCATGTTCACCGCGCTCAGCCTCATGGCGGCGCGAATAGCGGTAGTCGATCAAGGTGTTGAGGTTGACGTCCGCCAGTGCGTACACATGGCCGCCACGGCCGCCATCGCCCCCATCGGGGCCGCCGAATTCCTTGTACTTTTCATGGCGGAACGACACACAGCCATTGCCACCATCGCCAGCTGCAATGTCAATAAACGCTTCATCTACGAATTTCATGGTCGTTATCCACCCGCCCTGGTACAGGAATTACGGGAATTGTTCTGCTGCACGTGGAGGCATGCAGCCCTGCCAAAACCGCTATTGTCGCACCGGGGCGCCAAGCGGGTCGGCCCAAAAACACCAAAGCCCCGACTGCGCGGGGCTTTGGACAAGGCCAATGAAGGCCTTCAAGACACTTGTCTTGTCTTAAGCAGCCTTGGTGATGCTCACCGTGTGCTTGGACAAAGCGCCCTTGGTTTCGAACGACACGTGGCCGTCCACCAGAGCAAACAAGGTGTGGTCCTTGCCCACGCCGACATTGTTGCCGGGGTGGAACTTGGTGCCGCGTTGACGCACGATGATCGAACCAGCGCTGATCAGTTGACCACCGAAAGCCTTCACACCCAGCATCTTTGGCTTGGAATCACGTCCGTTGCGCGTAGAGCCGCCGCCTTTTTTCTGTGCCATGAGATATAGCTCCTGTTAAGCTGCAATCGCACCGATTTGCAGCTCGGTGAACTGCTGACGGTGGCCTTGGCGCTTTTGATAGTGCTTACGACGACGCATCTTGAAAATGCGCACCTTGTCGTGCTTGCCGTGGGCTACTACCGTAACCGTCACAGTTGCTCCGGACACCAAGGGCGTACCAACCTTCAACTCTGCGCCGTCGCCGACTGCCAGAACCTGGTCGATCACGATTTCTTGGCCTACGTCCGCAGCGATCTGTTCTACCTTGATTTTTTCGCCGGAAGCAACACGATACTGTTTGCCACCGGTTTTTATGACCGCGTACATAAGAACCTCTAAAAAGGGGATAGCTTGCAAAGAAATTTCGCAAGAGCCGAAGATTGTAGCACGGGGTCTGGAAAGACGCAAACCCTCTCACTTTTTGCACCACAACCGGAGCATAAAACGCATCCCCGAGGCGGACAAGCGGGCATGTCTGCAAGTGGCGCTGCTCTCGTTTCTATAATGCGGTATCCCTAAAATGCCGAGATAGCCGCCTTGTCCGAGTCCAACACTCCCAACCCGTCCAACCCCTTGAGCCTCGTCGCCGGTGATATGCGACAGGTGGATGCCGTGATTGCCAGGCGCCTGAGCTCTTCCGTTCCGCTAATCGGCGAGGTATCGCATTACATCATTTCGGCCGGCGGCAAGCGCCTGCGTCCCGCGCTGCTGCTGCTGGTGGCTGGTGCACTGGAGTACCGAGGCGAGCAGCATTTCAACCTGGCGGCCGTGGTCGAGTTCATCCACACCGCCACCTTGCTGCACGACGATGTGGTGGACGAATCCACCATGCGGCGCGGCAAACCCACCGCCAACGAGAGCTTTGGCAATGCCGCCAGCGTCTTGGTGGGAGATTTTCTGCACTCGCGCGCCTTCCAGATGATGGTCGATGCCGACAGCATGCGCGTCATGCAGATCCTGTCCGAGGCCACCAATATCATCGCCGAGGGCGAAGTGCAGCAGCTGATCAACACCCACAACGTTGACCTAGACGAGGCAGGCTACCTCTCCGTCATCCGTTCCAAGACCGCCAAACTTTTCGAGGCCAGCGCCCGCCTGGCTGCTGTGCTGACCAATGCTCCCGCAGAATTGGAAGAGGCTTGTGCCAACTATGGCCGCTCACTGGGCACCGCCTTCCAGGTGATTGACGACGCCCTGGACTATGACGGTGACACGACCGTGATGGGCAAGAATATTGGCGATGATTTGCGCGAAGGCAAGGTCACCTTGCCGCTGATCATTGCCATGCAGCGTGCCAGCGCCGATGATAGACAGATGATTGTCAGCGCCATCGAGCAGGGCTCCACCCCGCACATGGCCCATATCGTGCAGGTCGTCAAGGACACTGGCTCGCTGCAGGCCACGCGGGCTGCAGCTGCACTGCAGGCCCAGGAGGCCATCGACTGCCTGGCCTTGCTGCCCGACAATGCCTATACCCAGGCGCTGACCACCCTGGCCTCTCAATTGCTGGACCGCCGAGAGTAAGGCAGGACGCAGGTGTGGATGGCTGAGCGCATCTTGCAGACTGTCGCAGATCCACTGCAGTGGCGCGACCTGCCGGGTGCATTTCTTTGTTAAATCTCCGAACAACTGCTACAGTTTGCCGGACTACGCAGCGAGGCTATCGACGATAGGCGTCTCCCTTTACATGCCTGACATCAACACCCCCCAAAAAGCCGTCGCCCTTCCCGGTATCGCCAGAGCGCTGGTGGCCAGTGGAAAGCTTCCTGTTGCCAAGGCAGAGGCGCTGTATGCGACAAGTCTCAAGAGCAAGAACAGCTTCATTGGCGAGCTGGTGGCCAGCGGAGCTGTCTCTGGCAGCGATGTGGCCAGCATCATCTCTACCGTCTATGGCGCCCCCCTGGTCGATCTCGATGCCATCGATCTGACCCGCCTGTCCGGCGGTCTGCTCGATAACAAGCTGGCCCTGAGCAACAAGATCATTCCGCTGGCCAAGCGTGGCAACCGGCTGGTGGTCGTCACATCGGACCCCACCGACCACTCTGTAGCTGAGCAAATCAAATTCTCCACCCAGCTGAGCGTGGACTGGGTGATCGCCGAGCATGCCAAGCTGGCCAAGGCACTGGAAACGGTGGCGAAAAAGGGCGGTGACAGTATCCAGGACATGATCACTGGCGATGTCAATCTCAACGAATTCGAGATTGATGACGAGTCGGTGAACACTGAGAGCTCCAGCAGTGACGGAGACGAGGTCGAAGACGCGCCCATCGTTAAGTTCCTGCAGAAGATGCTGATCGATGCATTCAATATGCGCGCATCGGACCTGCACTTCGAACCCTACGAACACCAGTACCGCATCCGCTTTCGCATTGACGGCGAGCTGCGCGAAATTGCGTCCCCTCCCCCGGGCATCAAGGACAAGCTGGCATCGCGCATCAAGGTGATCTCGCGCCTGGACATCTCGGAAAAGCGCGTGCCGCAGGATGGCCGCATGAAGCTCAAGATCGGCGCTGACCGGGTGATCGACTTCCGGGTCAGCACCCTGCCCACCTTGTTTGGTGAAAAGATCGTTATCCGTATTCTGGATCCAAGCAGCGCCAAGCTCGGGATTGATGCGCTGGGCTATGAGCCGGAAGAGAAGGAGCGCCTGCTCAGTGCCATCAAGCGGCCATACGGCATGATTCTGGTCACCGGGCCCACGGGCTCGGGCAAGACCGTGTCGCTCTATACCTGCCTGAACATTCTGAACACGCCAGCGGTCAATATCGCGACGGCGGAAGACCCCTCGGAAATCAACCTGCCCGGGGTCAACCAGGTCAACGTCAATGAAAAGGCCGGACTGACCTTTGCGACGGCGCTCAAATCGTTTCTGCGCCAGGATCCCGACATTATCATGGTTGGTGAAATCCGGGATTTGGAAACGGCCGACATTGCGATCAAGGCCGCGCAAACGGGCCACTTGGTGCTGTCGACTTTGCATACCAACGACGCACCCACGACCTTGACGCGTATGCGCAATATGGGGATTGCGCCATTCAATATTGCCTCCAGCGTGATCCTGATCACCGCGCAGCGACTGGCACGCAAGCTCTGCCCCATCTGCAAGCGGCCGACCGAAATCCCCCATGAGGCGCTGCTGGAAGCCGGTTTCAAGGAAGAAGATCTGGACGGCACCTGGATGCCCTATGAGCCCGTCGGTTGCGATGCCTGCAACAACGGCTACAAGGGCCGCTTGGGCATCTACCAGGTGATGCCCATCTCCGAAGATACACAGCGCATCATCTTGCGCGATGGCAGCGCACTGGAAATTGCGGAGCAAGCCGACATAGAAAATGTCCGCTCCTTGCGCGCATCAGGTCTGCACAAAGTCAAAAAGGGACTGACCTCACTCGAAGAGGTCTTAGCCGTCACCAACGAATAAAGCAATGAGGGCAGGGATAAATGGCAACCACAGTCAATAAGAAAACATCGAACGAAGCCGTTTATGAGTGGGAAGGCAAGGACCGCAACGGCAAGATCGTGCGCGGCGAATCCCGCGCGGGCGGAGAAAACCAGGTCATCGCATCCTTGCGGCGGCAGGGCATCTTGCCGTCCAAGATCAAAAAGCGGCGCATGCGCTCAGGCAAGCGCATCAAGCCCAAGGACATCGCCCTGTTCACGCGCCAGCTGGCGACGATGATGAAGGCCGGTGTGCCCTTGCTGCAGGCTTTTGACATCGTCGGCCGGGGCAGCACCAACCCCAGCGTGACCAAGCTGCTCAACGAAGTGCGCAGCGATGTGGAATCGGGCTCATCGCTGAGCACGGCCTTCCGCCGCCACCCGATGTACTTCAATGCGCTTTACTGCAACCTGGTCGAAGCCGGTGAAGCCGCTGGTATTCTGGAAGGCCTGCTGGACCGCCTCGCCGTCTACATGGAAAAGACCGAGGCCATCAAGAGCAAGATCCGTTCAGCGCTGATGTACCCCACCTCGGTGATCATCGTGGCCTTTGTGGTCGTGGCCATCATCATGATCTTCGTGATTCCGGCTTTCAAGGAGGTGTTTACCTCATTTGGCGCGGACCTACCCGGCCCAACCTTGGTTGTGATGGCCGTCAGTGAGTTCTTTGTAGCCTATTGGTACCTGATCTTTTTTGGAATTGGCGGCAGCATCTACTTCTTTTTGCAGGCCTGGAAGCGCAGCGAGAAAATGCAACGCACGATGGACCGTTGGTTGCTGAAGGTACCCATCTTTGGCCCCTTGATTGAAAAATCCTGCGTGGCGCGCTGGACCCGCACCTTGTCGACGATGTTTGCCGCTGGTGTGCCCTTAGTGGAAGCACTTGATTCGGTAGGCGGCGCTTCTGGCAATGCCGTATTTGCGGTGGCCACCGAGAAAATCCAGGCACAAGTATCCACCGGTACCAGCCTGACGGTGGCCATGTCGGATGCCCATGTGTTTCCTTCGATGGTGCTGCAGATGTGTGCGATCGGTGAGGAATCCGGATCGATCGACCACATGCTGGGCAAGGCGGCAGACTTTTACGAAGCGGAGGTGGACGAGGCCGTTGCAGGCCTGTCCAGCCTGATGGAACCCATCATCATTGTGTTTCTGGGTACCATCATCGGCGGTATTGTGGTGTCGATGTACCTGCCGATCTTCAAGCTGGGTCAGGTGGTGTAAGCATGTCAGAAGCGCAATTGAACACAGGGCTGTTTGCCCTGCTGGGCCTGCTGGTTGGCAGCTTTTTGAATGTGGTGGTACACCGCCTGCCGCTGATGCTGGAGCGCCAATGGCGGCGCGATGCCCAGGATATGTTGGCAGCTACGGATAGCGCACAGACAGCAGAAGCAGCACATACGACTGAGCCCAAAGCAGACCGTTTTAACCTTTGGACGCCCGCTTCGCGCTGCCCGCATTGCAGCCACCAGATCCGCTGGTACGAGAACGTGCCGGTCATCAGCTGGCTGTTCCTGCGCGGGCGTTGCAGCCAATGCAGCACCCGTATCTCTGCCCGATATCCGGCGGTCGAAATTGCCAACAGCCTGCTTTGGGCCTATTGCATACACCGCTGGGGCCTGGGCCCTACAGGCTTGGCCTGGTGCTTTTTTGCATCCATGCTGCTGACGGCAGCGCTGATTGACTGGGACACCACCCTGCTCCCCGATAACCTGACCTTGCCGCTGCTATGGGCTGGCCTGCTGGCCAGTGCGATGGGCTGGATTGAAGTACCCCTCAAAGCCTCGCTGTTTGGTGCCGCCATTGGCTACCTGTCTCTCTGGCTGATTTACTGGGCCTTCAAGCTGCTGACGGGTAAGGAAGGCATGGGCTATGGGGACTTCAAGCTGCTGGCGGCGCTGGGCGCCTGGTTTGGCTGGCAGGCGCTGATACCTATTGCCCTGTTTTCCTCCGTCGTAGGCGCAGTCATCGGTATCGCAATGAAGATCTTCTCCAACCTGCGCGAAGGCGGCTATATCCCCTTTGGCCCCTTTCTTGCCGGCGCTGGCTTCTTGGTGATGTGGTTCGGCACCGGCATTGTCGACCGCTTGCTGCAGCCCTGATATGCGCCCGCGCATTGGGGTCACCGGGGGCATTGGCAGCGGCAAAAGCACCGTCGCCCAAGGCTTTGCCCAATGGGGCTGCTATGTGATCGATGCCGACCGCATCGCCCGTGAGCTCACGCTGCCGGGCGGCGCGGCCATCGCCCCCATTGCGGCGCAGATGGGGGCGCACTTTATCAATGCGGATGGCGCACTGGATCGCGCGCAGATGCGGGAGGCCGCTTTTCGCGATCCGGCCTACAAGGCCCGGCTTGAAGGCATCCTGCATCCGCTCATTCGCCAACAGATCGACCAGCAGTACCAACATGCCTGCAGCGCCACCGATGCGCCGCTGGTGATCTTTGATATACCGCTGCTGGCGGAGTCCAGCCAATGGAGCCCGCGCCTGGACCAGGTCATCGTGGTCGATTGCCAGGAAAGCACGCAAATCGCCAGAGTGCAGCAGCGCAACCAGCTGACGCAGGCGGCGATTGAGGCCATCATGGCCCAGCAAGCCAGCCGCCTGCAACGCCTGCGCAAGGCGGATTGGGTGCTGTGGAATGAAACGCTGTCGTTACAAGCGCTAGGCGAGGCCGTATTCGACCTATACAATGAATTGATAGCCAACTACCGCCTTCTGCAGCCCGATTGATCCGTGATAACTTACGAGTACCCCTTCAACGAACGTGTGCGAGCCTACCTCCGCCTGGAGTATTTGCTGCGCCGGCTTGACGTACTCCTGCAGCGGGACACGGACATCGACCACCATTTTGCCATTACCACCTTGTTCGAGGTAATGGACGTGGCCTCACGCAGCGATCTCAAGACCGACCTGCTCAAGGACCTGGAGCGCCAGCGCCAGCAGTTCAATGCCTACCGCGACAACCCGATGATCGCCGTCGACATGCTGGACAAGGTAATTGGCCAGATCGACGCCGCCCATAGCGAGTTGCGTGCCCAAAATGGCAAGCCCAGCCAGCTGCTGATCGAGAATGAATGGCTGATGGCCATCCGCAACCGCACCGGTATCCCTGGCGGCACCTGTACCTTCGACCTTCCCAGCTACCATGCTTGGCTGCATGCCGACAGCCACAGCCGCCGCGCCGATCTGCAAGGCTGGACGGCCTGCTTTGCGCCACTGGCCAGCGCCCTGATCTTGCTGTTGCGGCTCTTCCGCGATGCCGGTGCACCGCAGCGCATTGCGACCGCGCGTGGCCAGTTCCAGCAGAACCTGCCCCAGGGCCGCATCTACCAGCTGCTGCGCCTCAAGATCGATCCGAGCTCCAACCTGGTGCCCGAGATCAGCGGCAACCGCCTGATGATCTCGATACGCATGCTGCAAAAGACTGAAAGCGGCCAGCTGGGCTTGACCACGCAGGATGGCCAGTACGAGATGGTGCTTTGCGCTTGATCGGCTAAACGCCTGGGAATCGGCTGGCAAGGCGAGCCGCCCTACAATGCTTGGATGAGTTCTTCCGCAGACAACGCGCTCCCCAACATCCAATGCCCCCAGTGTGGCGGCCCCTCCAGCTTTGAACGCAGCAACCGGTTTCGCCCTTTTTGCAGCGAGCGCTGCAAGCTGATTGACCTGGGCGCCTGGGGCAATGAGGATTTTCGGGTGCCGGCACAGTCGCCACCACAGGACCAGCCCTACGGCGATCCCCGCCTGGAAGACTGAGCGCCCCCCAACCTGTAGAAAAGGCAGCACCTAGTGGTGCTGCCTTTGCTTATTTCACCGCAGCTTCTGCCGCCTGGATATAGGTCGCTGGGTCAAAAGACAGGCCCCGCTCCTCGCTCAGCCATTGCAGCACGGGGAAAGAGCCCTCCAGCACCGGGCTCACCGTCAGCGGCAGTTGCTGCCAGGACATCTGCTGGCCTTCACGCATCTCGAAATCACCCGACCACTGCGTCACCTTGCACCAGTGCAAGCGCACCAGCGCATGGCTGTAGTCGTGCTCGGTCACTTTCCAGGCGATGCAGTTGTCGATGCGGATGCCAAGCTCTTCGACCAGCTCGCGGCGCAGCGCCTCTTCCACGGTCTCGCCTGCCTCCAGCTTGCCGCCGGGAAACTCCCACCAGCCCGCGCGGGGCTTGCCCAGCGGGCGGCTGGTTATCAGTAGCGCATTGTCGCTTTCGCGGATCAGCACGCCCACAGCCACTTCGGTATGGCTGCGGGTCTCGGTGGTATCAGTCTGGCTCATAGGTCTTCATGGGTTGCACGGGCAGCCCGGTTTCTTCAATCCTGGGCCTCTTCGCCCAGGTCGGCCACATCGGCAATTTTCTGGCGGTCCTGCACTTCGCGGTGGCTGCGGCCCGCCCAATCGCGGGCAAACTGGTGGGCCACCCGGCCGCTGCGCGATCCGCGCTCCAGCGCCCAGACCAGCGCCTCGGGCCTCGCGGCCTCGATATCGGCCTCGGCCACACCCAGCGCAGACAGCCACTGGCCCACCACGCGCAGGTACTCGTCCTGGCTGAACGGGTAAAAGCTTACCCACAGGCCAAAGCGCTCGGACAGCGAAATCTTCTCTTCCACCACTTCGCCGGGGTGGATCTCACCGTTCTCGCCCTTTTGCTGGGCCAGGTTGTCGGTCATGTACTCGGGCAACAGATGGCGGCGGTTGCTGGTCGCATAGACCAGCACATTCGGGGTCGCGGCAGACACGGAGCCATCCAGGATCGACTTCATCGCCTTATAGCCGGGCTCGCCCTCTTCAAAGCTCAGGTCATCGCAGTAGATGATGAATTTTTCGGGTCGGCCCGCCACCACATCGACGATATCAGGCAGGTCGGTGAGATCCGCCTTGTCCACCTCGATCAAGCGTAGGCCCTGGGGCGCATAGGCATGCAGGCAGGCGCGGATCAGGGACGATTTGCCGGTACCGCGCGCGCCTGTCAGCAGCGCGTTGTTGGCGGTGCTGCCTCGCACAAACTGCTCAGTGTTGCGCGCAATCTTCTCTTTTTGCCCGTCGATGTTCTGCAGATCCGACAGGGACATGGCCCCCACATGGCGCACCGGCTCCAGCACGCCACAGCCATTGGCCCGCTTGCGGTAGCGCCAGGCAATGGCATCGCTCCAGTCAGCCGGCGCCTGCAGCGCCTGGGGCAGAACGGACTCGATGCGCTGCATCAGCTGCTCGGCGCGCTGCACCAGGCGCTCAAGCGGAGAAAAAGGGGAGTTGGAAGACTCGGTCATGGTATCCAGACGCACAAGGTTGAAAGGCCAGCGGGGCCGGCACCTGCCCAGCCTTGGGCAGCCCGGTGCGCTGGCCGAGTGGTATCAGGAGCGGTAGTCCGCGTTGATGCTCACATAGTCGTGGCTCAGGTCGCAGGTCCACAGCTGGGTGGATGCGCTGCCACGGCCCAGCTGCACGCGCACCACAATCTCTTGCTGCTTCATGACGCGCTGGCCATCGGCCTCCTGGTAGGACGGGTTGCGGCCGCCCTTGGTGGCGACATGCACATCGTCCAGGTAGAGCTCGATCTGGGTCTGATCCAGGTCGTCGATACCGGCGTAGCCCACAGCGGCCAGAATGCGGCCCAGGTTGGGGTCGCTCGCGAAGAAGGCGGTTTTCACCAGCGGCGAATGCGCAATCGCATAGGCCACCAGGCGGCATTCTTCTTCGGTACGGCCTTGCTCGACCTCGATCTGGATGAACTTGGTGGCACCTTCACCGTCGCGCACAATCGCCTGCGCCAGCTTCTGAGCCACTTCGCGCAGCGCGGCCATCAGGGCCTGGCCGTCGGCGGTGTTCCAGTCGGTGATGGGGGCATTGCCCGCCTGGTTGGTGGCGACCACGACAAAGGAGTCATTGGTCGAGGTGTCACCATCGATCGTAATGCGGTTGAAAGACTGGTCAGCCAGGGTTTTGGCCAGGGCAGGCATCAGCTCAGGGCTGATGGCCGCGTCGGTGCCCAGAAAGCTCAGCATGGTCGCCATATTGGGGCGGATCATGCCCGCGCCCTTGCTGATGCCGGTGACTTGCACCGTCTTGCCAGCCACGGTGGCCGAGGCGGAGAACGCCTTGGGCAAGGTGTCGGTGGTCATGATGCCTTCGGCCGCCTTGGCCCAGTGGCCCGGTTGCGCATCGGCAATCGCTGCAGGCAGGCCTGCGGTGATGCGGTCCACCGGCAGCGGCTCCATGATCACGCCGGTCGAGAACGGCAGCACTTGCTGGGCATTGATCTTCAGCAGACCGGCCAGCGCATCGCAGGTGGCGTGGGCACGGGCCAAGCCATCGGCACCGGTGCCGGCATTGGCATTGCCGGTGTTGATGACAATGGCGCGGATGGACTGGCTGTGGCTGGCCAGGTGCTCACGGCAGATCTGCACGGGCGCGGCGCAAAAGCGGTTCTTGGTGAACACGCCAGCGACATGGCTGCCTTCGTCCAGCAAGAACACCGTCACATCCTTTCGGTTGGCCTTGCGCACGCCGGCCTCCGTCACACCAATGCGAATACCGGCGACAGGAGCCAGGTCCTGCGCTACTGGGGCTTTCAAATTGACGGGCATATCAGTCTTTTCCTTGGAACCATGAAAAAAACGGGCGATGAACCAGTCAAAGCCCGTTGTGGTGAAGCAATCCGGTAATTACGCGAGTTTACCGTGGCAGAGCTTGTATTTCTTGCCGCTGCCGCAGGGGCATGGATCATTGCGGGACACGCGCACGCCTTCGGGCATGGGCAGCGGCTCGCTGGCCTCGGCGTCACCCGACTCGTCGGGGCCGCTGTAAGTCACATGGGCGGTGCGGTCGTTGCTCTGCTCCAGCTGCTCGGTGGCTTCATCGAGCTGCTCGGGCGAGCGGATCTGCACCGACATCATGACGCGGGTGACCTGGGTCTTGACCTGGTCGATCAGTTGGCTGAACAGCTCGAACGCCTCGCGCTTGTATTCCTGCTTGGGCTGCTTTTGGGCATAGCCACGCAGGTGGATGCCCTGGCGCAAGTAGTCCAGCGCGGCCAGGTGGTCGCGCCAGCTGGAATCCAAGGTTTGCAGCAGCACCGCACGCATGAACTGCATGAAGTTTTCCTTGCCCGCCTGCTCCAGCTTCTCGTTGAAAAGGCGCGCGCCTTCTGCCACCACCTTCTCTTCGATTTCCTCGTCGGTGATCGACTCGGCGCCTTCCAGCAGTTGCACCAGCGGCAGGTCGATCTGCCACTCGTCGCGCAGCACCTTCTCCAGGCCGGGCAGGTCCCACTGCTCTTCCATCGATTGCTCAGGCACATACTGGCGCACGATATCGGCCAAGGCGCTGTCGCGCATGCCGTCGATCATCGGAGACAGATCGGCCGCATCCAGAATCTCGTTGCGCTGCTGGTAGATCACCTTGCGCTGGTCGTTGGCGACGTCGTCGTACTCGAGCAGCTGCTTGCGCATGTCAAAGTTGCGCGCTTCCACCTTGCGCTGGGCGCTTTCGATGGAGCGGGTCACGATGCCCGCCTCAATGGCTTCGCCATCGGGCATCTTCAGGCGTTCCATGATGGCCTTGACGCGGTCGCCCGCGAAGATGCGCATCAGCTGGTCGTCCAGCGAGAGGTAGAAACGCGAGGAGCCGCGGTCGCCCTGGCGGCCGGCGCGGCCACGCAGCTGGTTGTCGATACGGCGCGATTCATGGCGCTCGGTGGCGATGATGCGCAGACCACCCAACTCGGTCACCTTGTCATGCTCGACCTTCCACTCAGCGCGCAGCGCATCGATCTTGCTGCGGCGCTCGGTTTCGGACAGCGACTCGTCGGCCTCGATGGCGGAAATCTGCTTTTCGATGTTGCCACCCAGCACGATGTCGGTGCCACGGCCGGCCATATTGGTCGCAATGGTGATCACGCCAGGACGGCCAGCCTGGGCAATGATGTCTGCCTCGCGCTCATGCTGCTTGGCATTGAGCACCTGGTGAGGCAGGTTCTCTTTCTTCAGCATCTCGTCGATGATCTCGGAATTCTCGATCGAGGTCGTCCCCACCAGCACCGGCTGGCCACGCTCGTAGCACTCACGGATATCCTGAATGGCTGCCGCATACTTCTCGGGCGTGGTCTTGTAGACGCGGTCCAGCTGGTCGTCGCGCTTGCTGGGGCGGTTGGGCGGAATCACCACGGTCTCCAGACCGTAGATTTCCTGGAATTCATAGGCCTCGGTATCAGCCGTACCGGTCATGCCGCCCAGCTTGTTGTACAGGCGGAAGTAGTTCTGGAAGGTGATCGATGCCAGAGTCTGGTTCTCGGCCTGGATTTCCACGCCTTCCTTGGCTTCCACCGCCTGGTGCAGGCCTTCGCTCCAGCGGCGGCCCGACATCAGGCGGCCGGTGAACTCATCGACAATCACGACCTCGCCGCCCTGCACCACATAGTGCTGGTCGCGATGGTAGAGGTGCTGGGCGCGCAGTGCGGCGTACAGCTGGTGCACCAGGGTGATATTGGCCGGGTCGTACAGCGATGCGCCTTCGGCCAGCATGCCTTTTTCAGCCAGGATGCGCTCTGCCGCTTCGTAGCCTTGCTCGGTCAGGTGGATCTGGTGGCCCTTTTCGTCGACGGTGAAGTCGCCCGGCTTGGTCACGCCCTCACCGGTGCGGGGGTCGGCTTCGCCTTCCTGGCGGGTCAACAGTGGCACCACTTCGCGCATCGCCAGGTAGGCGGCGGTGTGGTCTTCGGCCTGGCCGGAGATGATCAGCGGCGTACGCGCCTCGTCGATCAGGATGGAATCCACCTCGTCGACGATGGCGAAGTTCAGCCGGCGCTGCACGCGCTCGCTGGCATCCTGCACCATGTTGTCGCGCAGGTAGTCAAAGCCGTATTCGTTGTTCGTACCGTAGGTGATGTCGGAGTTGTAGGCTGCCTGCTTCTCGTGCTTGGGCAGCTGCGACAGGTTGATACCTACCGACAGACCCAGGAAGTTGTACAGGCGCCCCATCCAGGTCGCATCACGCGTGGCCAGGTAGTCATTGACTGTCACCACGTGCACACCATTGCCGCTCAGCGCGTTCAGGTACACGGGCAAGGTACCCGTCAAGGTCTTGCCTTCGCCGGTGCGCATTTCGGCAATCTTGCCGTAATGCAGGGCCATGCCGCCCAGCATCTGCACATCGAAGTGGCGCATCTTCATCACACGCTTGGAACCCTCACGCACCACGGCAAATGCCTCGGGCAGGATGTTGTCCAGCGACTCTCCGCCAGCGATGCGGTTCTTGAATTCCTGAGTCTTCTCGCGCAATTGTTCGTCGCTGAGCTTTTCGTACTCTGGCTCCATCGCATTGATGCGAGCGACGACCTTGCGGTATTGCTTGAGCAGGCGATCATTGCGACTGCCAAAAATTTTGGTGAAGAAATTGGTTGCCATGCGAACAGAACCACACAACCAGGGAGTGCACTCTCGTCCACCCCTGCCATGCGACCGGAATTCCTAGTGATTAGTGTTGTGTCAGATGGAGGCAATGACCCCGGCTTCAATACCGGGAACGAGGCCTGCCGAATAAAACATTCTACAACCCTGAATAGAATGCGTTGTGGCAGGTGCATTGCAATGTATGGCTATCGCCCCTGGCCTGCCCCTGACGCCCTCTTTCCAGCCCTGATCCAGCCATGATCCAGCCCCAACGCCGGCATTTTGCCGTCACCGTAGAACAAGCCGCGAGCGAGGCGCCCACGTTGGCGAGCCTGGTGGCTTTGACGCGGGAGTCTGCCACCCGCTTCAAGCTGGTGGAGCCGCTGATCCCGCCGATGCTGCGCGCCTCGATCAAGCCCGGACCCATCGACGGCGACCAGTGGTGCCTGCTGGTGGCCAACAATGCCTGCGCCGCCAAGATGAAGCAGCTGCTGCCGGCGATGGCAGCCCATCTGCGCGTCAAAGGCTACCCTACAGCTGACATTCGCCTCAAAGTATTGCGCTGAGCGACTCGGCCAGCGCCGCCAAGCACTTTCAGACGCAAAAAAGCCGTTCACAGCATTTACTGAGAACGGCTTTGGAATCTGGTGCCGGTTATCGGAATCGAACTGATGACCTACCGCTTACAAGGCGGTTGCTCTACCAACTGAGCTAAACCGGCAACACTCGGCATTCTATACGGGATTGCCCGCAACAAAGCCGAATGAGGCCTATTTGACCAGTTTGAGTGACGGCTTGCCGGCCTTGCCTGAGCGGCTTGGCGGGTTGCCATCGGGAGCCGGTGGCTCGTCGCTGGATGTCACCACCTGCATGACCGGCGGCGCAGCGTTGGCCTCGCCAGCGGTTTCAGCCGCTTCGGCAGCACCTTCCAGTGCCGCCATCGCGATATCGGCATCGTCATCGAGCAGGTCTTCGGGTGGTGGGAAACCCATACCCTGGCCGGTTTCACGCGCAAAAATGGCGACCACGCGGCTGACGGGCACCATGATGTCGCGCGGCACACCGCCAAAACGGGCGGTGAACTCGATGTAGTCATTGCCCAGCTTGAGCGCACTGGTCGCGTCATAGCTGATGTTGAGCACGATTTCGCCGTCTTTGACAAACTCGCGCGGCACCAGCACCGTCTTGTCGACGCGAACGCTCAGGTACGGGGTCAGGCCATTGTCATTGCACCACTCCACCCAGGCGCGGATCAGGTACGGCTGGGTGGATGTTGTCTGGATTTCACTCATAGGACACTTTCTGCGCTCTCCAGCGCCGCAGGGCACGACCCCGCAGCGCTGCTCGCCCAGTGGCGGGCCAGGCGGCTTTTACTTGCGCATGACCTTTTCGGACGGCGTCAGCGCCTCGATGTAGGCAGGACGCGAGAAGATCCGCTCGGCATACTTGAGCAGCGGGGCTGCGTTCTTGGAAAGCTCGATGCCGTAGTAATCCAGGCGCCAGAGCAGCGGCGCAATGGCCACGTCCAGCATCGAGAAGTTCTCGCCCAGGATGAACTTGTTCTTCAGGAACACCGGTGCCATCTGGGTCAGGCGGTCACGGATCTGTGCGCGGGCCTTTTCCAGTGCCTTCTCATTGCCCTTGACGGCGCGCTCTTCCAGGGTGTGCACGTGGGTGAACAGCTCTTTTTCGAAGTTCAGCAGGAACAGGCGCACACGGGCACGTTCGACCGGGTCACCGGGCATCAGCTGTGGATGGGGGAAGCGCTCGTCGATGTACTCGTTGATGATGTTCGACTCGTACAGGATCAGGTCGCGCTCGACCAGGATAGGCACCTGGCCGTAGGGATTCATCACACTGATGTCTTCGGGCTTGTTGAACAGGTCCACATCGCGGATCTCGAAATCCATGCCTTTTTCAAACAGCACAAAGCGGCAGCGGTGGGAGAAAGGGCAGGTCGTTCCCGAATAAAGCACCATCATGGTGAGAGGCTCCTCAAAATCAAAAAAGAGTGGACTGCAGTCAATGCCGCCCACTCTACACAAATCGGCTACCCAAATTCAAGCCCTGCTCACAGGGCCTGAACCGGCTGCACGCAAATACGTTTACTTCACGTCTTTCCAGAACGCCGCATTCAGGCGCCAGGTGATGAAGATGAGTCCCAGCAAAAATATCAACACCCCGACGCCGACGCGCTTGCGGGTGTTCTGGCTGGGATCACCCATCCATTGTAGATAGTTCACCAAATCACCCACACTCTTATCGAAATCAGTGGAGTTCATCTTGCCCGGCGTGACCTGCTGCCAGCCGGTGAACACCTGGGTCTTGTGCCCATGCTCCTCGACCTCTTTGTAGACCGGCACGCGCACACCTTGCAGCTCCCAGAGCACATGGGGCATGCCCACCGAGGGGAAGGCCATGTTGTTCCAGCCGGTGGCCTTGGTGTCGTCCTTGTAGAAACCGCGCAGGAAGGTATAGAGGTAGTCCGCCCCCGTGCCCTGGTGGCCGGCGCGCGAGCGTGCCACCAAGGTCAGGTCCGGCGGATTCGCGCCAAACCACTCCTTGGCCTGCTTGGGATCAATGGCCGCCTTCATCGTCTCGCCCACCTTGTCGGTGGTGAACAGCAGGTTGTCCTTGATCTGCTGCTCGGTCAGACCAATATCCTGCAGACGGTTGTAGCGCATGAAAGCGGCCGAATGGCAGCTGAGGCAGTAGTTCACAAACAGCTTGGCGCCATTTTGCAAGGAGGTGGTGTTGGTGGTGTCGACGTTGAACTTGTCCCAGGCCACGCCGCCTTCGGCCGCCTGCGTGCCGCCGGCCCCTAAAAGTACGCCCAGACCCAGGCATGCGGAGAGAATGATTTTTTTCATCGTGGGGTGCTTTCTGGTTCAGTGCGCATGGAAGGTGACACGCTCAGGCACCGGCTTGGGTGTGCCCTTGCGGCTCCACCACGGCATCAGCAGAAAAAAGCCAAAGTAGAACAAGGTACCCACTTGCGAGACCTTTTCGCCAATCGGCGATGGCGGCTGCACCCCCAGATAGGCGAGCACCACGAAGTTCACGACAAACACCGCATACACATACTTGTGCCAGTGCGGGCGGTAGCGGATGGAGCGCACCGGGCTGTGGTCCAGCCAGGGCAGGAAGAACAGGATGATCACCGCCAGGCCCATCACCACCACACCCCAGAACTTGGCGTCGATACCGCCCAGCGCCGCAATGCCGGTGAACGCAAAGGCGCCAAACATGGCCAGCACCACCAGGCCTACCAGCACCAGCAGCCCTTTGAGGATGGTTGCCATGCGGGTCTTGATGCAGACATAGGCCACAGCGGCGACCAGAATCACCGACAAGGCCACCATCATCTCACCGGTGATGGCACGCAGCATCGAGTAGAACGGCGTGAAGTACCAGACCGGCGCGATGTGGTTGGGCGTCTTGAGCGGGTCGGCCGGGATGAAGTTGTTGTACTCGAGGAAGTAGCCACCCATCTCCGGCGCAAAGAACACGATGGCCGAGAAGATGAACAGGAACACCGCCACGCCAAACAGGTCATGCACCGTGTAGTACGGGTGGAAGGGCACGCCATCGAGCGGCCGGCCCTGCGCATCCTTGGGCGCATTGGGGCCCTTGATCTCGATGCCATCAGGGTTGTTGGAGCCCACGTCATGCAAGGCCAGCAAGTGCGCCGCGACCAGGCCCAGCAGCACCAGCGGCACGGCAATCACGTGGAAGCTGAAGAAGCGGTTCAGGGTCGCATCGCCCACCACATAGTCGCCACGGATCAGCAGGGCCAGATCCGGGCCGATGAAGGGAATGGCTGAGAACAGGTTGACGATCACCTGGGCACCCCAGTACGACATTTGGCCCCAGGGCAGCAGGTAGCCCATGAAGGCCTCGGCCATCAGGCACAGGAAGATCGCGCAGCCAAAGACCCAGACCAGCTCACGCGGCTTGCGGTAGCTGCCGTACAACAGACCCCGGAACATGTGCAGATAGACCACGACAAAGAAGGCCGAGGCGCCGGTGGAATGCATGGTCCGGATCAGCCAGCCCCAGGGCACATCGCGCATGATGTATTCCACTGAGGCGAATGCTTTTTCGGCATCGGGCTTGTAGTGCATCACCAAGAAGATGCCGGTGACGATCTGGATCACCAGCACCAGGAGCGCCAGCGAGCCGAAGATGTACCAGAAGTTGAAGTTCTTCGGTGCGTAGTACTCCGACATGTGGACCCGGTAGGCCTCAAATGCCGTGGGAAAGCGGTTCTCCAGCCAGTTGCCGGCCTTGGCGCCCAAGGTGGCGTTCGGCGATATCTCCTTGAATTCGTGTGCCATGGCGCCTCCTTATGCTTTTTTATCTTCGCCAATCAGCAGCTTGGTATCGCTCAGATACTGGTGCGCTGGCACTTCGAGGTTGTCGGGCGCGGGCTTGTTCTTGAACACGCGCCCGGCCAGGTCAAAGGTCGAGCCGTGGCAGGGGCAGAGAAAGCCGCCTTTCCAGTCATCGGGCAGCGAAGGCTGGGGGCCGGGCTGGAGCTTGTCGGTGGGGGAGCAGCCCAGGTGGGTGCAGATGCCGATCACCACCAGCACCTCGGGCTTGATGGAACGGGTTTCGTTCTTGGCGTAGTCTGGTGTCGGGTAGGCCGTGCGCTCGGACTTGGGGTCGGCGAGCTGGGAATCCAGTTGGGGCAGCTCCGCAATCTGTTCAGGGGTGCGGCGCAAAATCCAGATCGGCTTGCCGCGCCATTCGGCGGTGATTTTCTCGCCAGGCTTGAGATCCGAGATATCCACTTCAACGGCAGCGCCGGCGGCTTTGGCCTTTTCTGAAGGATTGAAGGAGCTGACAAAGGGAACCGCAGTGGCGACTCCTCCGACAGCACCTGCGCATCCCGACGCTATCAGCCACGTCCTTTTACTGGAGTCGATGGAAGAATCACTCATGGGGCTCCTTGGTCAACGCTTATATCTCGGTTTTTGCGGATTGTATGAAGTGTCTTGCCCATCATGCAATGCGCCGAAACCCTTGAAGCTGAGCGATACTAGGCGTCATGTTTAATTGACAGGAGCAGCGCATGAGCTTCATGAAGGAATTCCGCGAGTTCGCGGTCAAGGGCAATGTGATGGATCTGGCCGTTGGTGTGATCATCGGCGCCGCTTTTGGCAAGATCGTCGACTCGGTCGTGAACGACCTTATCATGCCCCTCGTCGGTTTGGTCTTTGGCAAGCTGGACTTCTCCAATCTCTTCGTCGTGCTGGGCACCATTCCCGATGGCGTGCCCCGTACGCTCGATGCACTGAAAAAAGCGGGCATTCCGGTGTTTGCCTATGGCAACTTCATCACTGTCGCGGTGAACTTCGCAATCCTGGCCTTCATCATTTTCCTGATGGTCAAGCAGATCAACCGCCTCAAGCGCGACACGCCTCCTCCCGCACCAGCGGCCACCCCAGAAGACGTGGTGCTGCTGCGTGAAATCCGCGACAGTCTGCAGCAAAAGCGTTGATTTTTTGCAACAAAGAAGCAGAAAAACTGCTTCTTTTGCACAGATACCACAGCAGCCTTTCGAGGCTGCTTTTTTATGCCTGCTGTTGCCCTGCGGCCAAGCGGCGTGCCATCTGCACTGCCGCGATCAGGCTGGCCGCATCGGCCAGGCCCTGGCCGGCAATGTCAAAGGCTGTGCCATGGTCCGGGCTGGTGCGCACCAGCGGCAGGCCCAGGGTCACGTTGACGCCCTCGTCCAGCCCCAGGTACTTCACGGGGATCAGGCCCTGGTCGTGGTACATGGCCACCACCACATCAAAGGCGCCGGGATGCTCGGCGCTGTGGCGGGCGCGCATGAAGACGGTATCGGGCGGCTCGGGGCCTATCACCTGCATGCCCAGCGCCTGCGCAGCGGCTACGGCGGGCGCAATGTGCTCCAGCTCCTCGCGGCCCATCAGGCCGGCCTCGCCGGCATGGGGGTTGAGCCCCGCCACCGCAATCCGGGGCGGACGCCCCAGCGCACGCAGCAAGGCCTCGTGCGTGATACGGATGGTCTCCAGCACCTGCTCCCGGGTCACCGCGTCAATGGCATCACGCAGCGATACATGGATGCTCACCAGCACCGTGCGCAAGGCATCATTGGCCAGCATCATGCGCACCGGCATCTGGGCCAAAGGCACTCCAGCATGCTCGGCCGCTTCGGCCTGCAGCAGCTCGGTATGGCCTGGGAAGGCCAGCCCTGCCAGATGCAGCGCCTCCTTGTTCAAAGGTGCCGTCACCAAGCCGGCAATCCGGCCTTGCAAGGCCTGGCGCGCCGCCCAGCGCACGCACTCGGCAGCAGCGCGCCCGGCCTCCGCCTGCACCTGGCCAAAGGGCAAAGGCCCAGGCAAACCTGGCAGCGACAGCACCGGCATGCAACGCGGCGGCACTTGCCAGGCCTCTTGCGGTTCAGCGATCTCGGCCACCGGCAGCGCGCAGCGGCCCGGACCCTGCAGGAGCTGCGCGGCGCGGCGCAGGGTCTGCAGCTCACCCACCACAAAGCAGCCCTGCATCAACGCAGGTGCGTCGCGAAAGGCCTTGGCCACGATTTCCGGGCCAATGCCGGCAGGGTCGCCCTGGGTGATGGCGAGCAAGGGAGCGGAGTGCAAGGGCATGTCCTTTGGAGAAAACCTCAGGCGGGGTTGTCGATATCGATAAAGTGATGCGCCACGCCCAATTGCTGGGCCACGGCGGCCGCAGCAGCGGGCGCGCCATAGCGCTCGGTGGCATGGTGGCCGGCCGCAAAAAAGCTCACGCCGGTCTCGCGCGCCAGATGGGCCTGGGGCTCGGATATCTCGCCGGTCAGAAAACCATCAGCACCGGCAGCCATCGCGGCCTCGAAGAAGCCCTGGGCACCCCCGGTGCACCAGGCCATGCGGCGGATGGGGCGCGGCGTCTCGCCCGTCACCAGGGTGACGGAGCGGCCCAGGGTCTGTTGTATGTGTGCAGCGACTTGTGCGGGTGGCAGCGCATCCAGGCTGCCGATATAGCCCAGCTCCTGGTCGCCAAAGCGGGCATCGGCCTGCCAGCCGAGCTGCACACCCAATTGGGCGTTGTTGCCCAGCTCCGGGTGCGCATCCAGCGGCAAGTGATAGGCGAAGAGATTGACGTCGTGCTTGATCAGCAGCTCGATGCGCTGCTTCATCCAGCCGGTGATGCGGCCGTCGTAGCCACGCCAGAACAGCCCATGGTGCACAAAGATGGCGTCAGCCTGGGCGGCAATGGCCGCCTCGATCAGCGCCCGCGATGCCGTGACACCGCTGACCAGCTTGCGAATCTCCGCCTTGCCCTCTACCTGCAAACCATTGGGGCCATAGTCTTTGAAGCGGGCGGGCTGCAGCAGCGCATCAAAGGCCTGCAGCATGTCTTGGCGGGTCGTAGTCATGCCCGATTGTCTCAGACCTGTGCAGCGTGCCACCCCAGAATCACAAAACCCGCTGATGCCAGGCATGCAGCGGGTTCGAGGGGCCACCAGCCAGAAGCGGCTTTACTTCTTGGCGACCCAGCCCTTGACGGCCAACGGCCAGAAGCCCATGGCCACGCCCAGCACGCCCATGGCGGCCACATAGTGGGCAGGCGCCATCACATCGGCCTGTTGCCAGACGGACACCAGCATGGGGGTCAAACCACCGAACACGGCATAGGCCATGTTGTAGGAGAAGGACAGACCCGTGAAACGCACCTCGGGCGGGAAGGCGCGCACACCGACGACGGGCAGCAGCGAGATCGCACCCACAAAGAAGCCCACCAGCGCATAGGTCCAGACCAGCGAGATCTCGGTGCCTGGCAGGTTCAGGTAGAACAGATAGGCGGTCACGGCCATGCCGCCCCAGCCCAGCACCATCGCGGCACGCGTGCCCCATTGGTCCGACAGCCAGCCCCAGAACACGCAGCCGATGGTCAAGGTCACGGTCGCTACGGCATTGGCCTTCAGGGCCACCGCTGGGGCAATATGGAACACCTTTTGCAGGTAGGACGGCGTGAACAGAATCACCACCACCACGGCAGTGGACAGTATCCAGGTCATCAGCGCCACGACCACGCTGGCTTCGCGGTGGTCGCGCAGAATGGTCTTCAGCGGCAGTTCGCGGTCCACCTGCTTGCGGGCCTGCATCTCCTGGAAGATGGGGGTCTCATGCAGGAACTTGCGCAGGTACACCGACACCAGGCCAAACACGCCGCCCAGAATGAACGGAATGCGCCAGGCCCAGTCATGGATCTCGGCCGTGCTATAGACGCTGTTGAGCCAGACGCCAATGATCGAGCCCAGGAAAATACCGCCGGTGATGCCGGAGGTCAGCGAGCCAATGGCAAAGCCGTAACGCTTGGCCGGTGCGTGTTCCGCGACAAACACCCAGGCGCCCGGCATCTCACCACCAATCGCAGCGCCTTGCAGCACGCGCATGGCCAGCAGCAGGATGGGAGCGGCCAGACCGATGCTTTCATAGGTGGGCAGCAGGCCGATCACCAAGGTGGGCACCGCCATCAGGAACACCGACAAGGTGAACATCTGCTTGCGGCCCAGGATGTCGCCAAAGTGGGCAATCAGGATGCCGCCAATGGGGCGGGCCAAGTAGCCGGCCGCAAAAATGCCCAGCGTCTGCAGCTGGCGCATCCAGTCAGGCATCGACGCCGGGAAGAACAGCGATCCCAGTACGTTGGCAAAAAATACAAACACCACAAAGTCATAAAACTCCAGGGTGCCGCCCAGGGCCGACAGGCCAAGGGTCTTGTAGTCGTTCCGGTTCAAGGGCCGGTTGGCAGGCGAGGCGGCTTGGGCCCCACCTTGGTCAGCAGTCAGCGAAGTCATGTGTCCTCTACATTCCAGAGCAGGACAGCGCAAAGCGCAGCGCGTTGTGGGCGCATATCAAGGGGTTCGGTGAAACCCGGGATGGCGGGCGTCAGCGCAAGCGAGAGGAGAGATGGACCCATTCGCAGGGAACCACGATGAGCAAAAAAGCGCAGTCAAAAGGTTGGGGAACCATTCTAGGTACTTACCCTTTAAGCTCTGACGGTGTGACGAAAGGTATCCCCCGCTGCTGGGGCATGGCGACGCGGCGTTAGCGAAAGTCAGTGCAGACATTGTTCCGCAAGCAACTGATTTTGGTGGCTTTCACAAAAAATCCAGCGGATTGGTCTTGTTTGGAGAACAATGTCGCGTCCATGACATCGTGAACGGCGATGGATTACATCGCCGATGACAGCGAGATGCACCAGAACGTTGGCAGCGTGCTGACCTTCATGGCCGATTTCTGCCTCCTCGCCCTGCTACCGCATCCGGCGCCCCCTGACGCCAAGCCCGGTGCCATAATCGATAGCAATGCTCTGCGCCGCTTCTGGCTGTCAGCCAGGCGCGGCCACCTCACACCCAACCCCAGGTTTTATGAAACGCCTCTGGCTCCTTTTCGCGCAATCGGTCACCGTCTTGCTGGCCCTGTACTTTATCGTTGCCACCTTGCAACCGGGCTGGCTGCAGCGCAACAACGCAGTACGCAGTAATGCGGGGATTGCCTTGATCGAGGCGCCGCAAAGTGAGGCCAACCGCGCCAGTGTGGCCACCAGCAGCTTTAGCCCTGCCGCCAAAAAGGCCTCGCCTGCCGTGGTCAGCATCAATACCAGCACGGCAGTGCGCCACCCGCGCGCCAATGATCCCTGGTTCCAGTTCTTCTTTGGCGACCAGGGCGTGCAGAACCAGGCGGGCCTGGGCAGCGGCGTGATCGTCAGCCCCGATGGCTATGTGCTCACCAACAACCATGTGGTGGAAGCCGCCGATGACATCGAGGTGACCCTGACCGATGGCCGCAAAGCCAAGGGTACGGTCATAGGCACCGATCCCGAGACGGACCTGGCCATCCTCAAAATCAGCCTGGACAAGCTGCCCGTCATCGTGCTGGGCAATTCGGATTCGGCCGAGGTCGGCGACCAGGTGCTGGCCATTGGCAACCCCTTTGGTGTAGGCCAGACCGTCACCAGCGGCATCATCAGCGCGTTGGGCCGCAGCGAGTTGGGCATCAACACCTTTGAGAACTTCATCCAGACCGATGCAGCCATCAACCCCGGCAACTCGGGCGGCGCGCTGGTCGATGTCAACGGCAATCTGGTCGGCATCAACACCGCCATCTATTCGCGCTCGGGCGGCAGCATGGGCATTGGCTTTGCGATCCCCATCGCGCTGGCCAAGAACGTGCTCGACAGTATCGTGCGCGACGGCAAGGTCACCCGCGGCTGGATTGGCGTGGAGCCCAACGACCTGACACCCGAGCTGGCCGAAACCTTTGGTGTCAAGGCCGACACCGGCGTGATCATCACCGGCGTGCTGCAAAGCGGCCCCGCCGCCAATGCCGGCATCCGCCCGGGTGATGTGATCACCCAGATCGGCGACATGCAGGTTCACCATGTGCAAAGCTTGCTGACCGCCGTGGCTGCCCTTGTACCCGGTACCACGTCTGAAGTACAGCTGCGCCGTGGCGACCAGAGCCTGACCCTGCCGATCACCCCCGGCACGCGCCCGGTCAACAACCGCGCGATGCCTCAAGGCCGGCGTTAGAGCTTTGGCAGGGCGCGTTGGCGGCGCCCTCGCCTTTGGTCCTTCTTGAGCTAGACAAGGAGCTTGGCTATCGAGCCCCACCTCCGCAACTACGCTGCTCCAGCCCTACCAACAACAAAGCCCCGTCTGACCTCAGGTCAGCACGGGGCTTTGGCTTATTTGATGGGCTGGCGGCGATCAGGCGGCTGCGTCAGCGTCGGTCTCTTCTTCCTTCTTGGGCTGGTTGCGCGAGAACCAGGTGGCGCCCAGGATACCGACCTCATACAGAATGCACATGGGCACGGCCAGCGAAATCTGCGACAGCACGTCCGGCGGGGTGACCACGGCCGCGATGACAAAGGACAGCACGATGAAATAGCCCCGGAACGACTTGAGCTTGGCGATCTCCACGATACCCAGGCGCACCAGCAAGATCACCACAATGGGCACCTGGAAGGCCAGGCCAAAGGCCAGGTAGAGCGACAAGATCGCTTCAACATAAGAAGCAATATCGGGTGTGGCCGCCACGCTCGACGGCGTGAAGTGCTGGATAAAGCCAAACATGCGATCAAGCACAAACAGCTGCACAAAGGCAATGCCGGCATAGGCCAGCAGGCTGCCAAAGAAGATCAGCGGCAGCGCAAACTTGCGCTCATGCATGTACAGGCCCGGGGCCACAAAGGCCCAGAGCTGGTACATGATCCAGGGCAAGGCCAGCAAAATCGCTGCCATGCCCAGCACCTTCAGCGGCACGATAAAGGGCGAGAACACGCCCACGGCAATCAGCTTGGCATCAGGCGGCATATGCATCTTGATGGGATGCGCAATAAAGTTCATCAGCCCGTCGGGACCGGGCCAGATGGCCAGCAACACCAGTGCCACCAGCACACCACCAATGCTGTAAAGCAGCCTATCGCGCAGCTCCATCAGGTGCTGCACAAAGGGCTGCTCGGTGCCGGCCAGCTCGTCTTCTTTAGAAGGGGTTTCGGACATGGGGATATCTGTTGCGAATCATGGCCTCGCCTGAGCACAGCGCGTTAGCGCAGGCTGCACGATGGCGGGCCGATGGAAATACCAGTGAGAAAACATGCCAACGCGCGGCTCCCGGAGCGGGCTGCGTTGCGGGCGCCATCACAGGCCAGACGATGGCTTTTTGGGCCGGAAACGTGCCACGCGTGCCGCGCCCGATTGCACATGGGTGCGCACACCCGCTTGGTGCTTGTACCACTGGGGCGTGGCCCCGCGCTTTACGCGCCAGTTCTTGCGCGGGTGGTGGTAGACCGGCGCCACCGTCGATGCCGAGCCACTGTCATAGCTCTCGGCATAGGGATCTGCGGTGTAGAAGCTGTCGTCGCTGCCCGATGAAGCCAAGCCATTGGCCTGGTCGTTGAGGTTTTTCTCGAAATCTGCCGAATTGGTGCGGATGGTGTTTTCCACATCCCGCGCGGCCGACTCGACGTTCTCCTTCATCTTGCGCAGCTCGTCGAGTTCCATCGAGCGGTTGACCTCGGACTTGACGTCGTTGACATAGCGCTGCGCCTTGCCGAGCAAGGTGCCTACCGTGCGCGCAACGCGCGGCAGTTTTTCAGGGCCAATGACGATCAGTGCCACCGCACCGATCAAGGCCATCTTGGAGATACCGAGATCAAACATTCCAACCCCATCGAATGCACAAAAGCGGTTGCTGCGGCTTGCCCGCAGCCCCTGTCATGCGCACATCAGCCCTTGTTCTTGGCTTCGACGTCGATGGTGGAGTTCTTGTCAGCGACGGGCGACTGGCCCACCTGCTGTGCAGTGGTCGTCGCGGGGGCAGCGGGCGAGGCCGAGTCACTGCCGTCCTTGATGCCATCCTTGAAGCCCTTGACGGCACCACCCAGATCGGTGCCGATGTTCTTGAGCTTCTTGGTACCAAATACCAGCACCACGATGAGCAGAACAATCAGCCAATGCCAAACAGAAAAGGAACCCATGAAATTCTCCTAGCGAATATGCGCATTTTAGACGCCTTGGGCATCTAAAGGTTTCGTAATACTGTCACAGGGCGAGGGCTTCCCCCTCTGCCAGCGCAGGGCTCAGCCCTTTTTCCAGGGTCGCGGGCCGCCCAGCAGGTGAATGTGCAGGTGGTGCACTTCCTGGCCGCCCTCTTCGCCGGTGTTGACCATCAGCCGGAAACCACCTTGCGGATAGGGGTTGCAGCCGTTATCCAGCGCCAGTTGTGGCGCCTTGGCCAACATGCGGCCCAGCAGTGGTGCCTGCTCTGCACCCACCTGCGCCATCGATGCAATATGCAACTTGGGCACCATCAACAAATGCACGGGAGCTGCCGGATGGATGTCCTTGAACACCAGCATGTCTTCGTCTTCATAGACCTTGCTCGACGGGATCTGGCCGGCAATGATTTTGCAAAAAAGGCAGTCGGGATCGTGCATAGACTTCTTATCTCTCAAAACATGGGCTCCGCAGGCAGCCCCGTAATAACATGCACGGAGCAAGCAGCAACCGTGCCAACATCCAGTGGATTACACCTTGAAACCAGAACGCACCCCGACATCCGCCCGGTGCTTGGTGAGCCAATTCTCGCCGGAGACACGCCCGCGTTCGCACAGCTCACGCACAAAAGGCGCATCGGAGCGGTTCTTGCTCGACGCACCATAGCTCTTGAGCACGGACCCGCCATCCACATGGTGCATCAGCATGTACTTGTAGCGCTCCCGGTCCAGCTTGCCTTCATCCAAAAGCCGGCGCACAAAGCCCATGGCGCGCAACTCAGCCAGCAAGCTGGCGTTGAAGGTGATCTCATTGATGCGGTCCATGATCTCCTGGACGTTGGTCGGCACCTCGTTGTACTCAATCGGGTTGAGCTGCACCAGCAGCACATCGCTGTTGCCCGTCTGGTAGATCAGGGGGTAGAGCAAGGGGTTGCCGGAGTAGCCGCCATCCCAGTAGTACTGGTCCTTGATCTCGACCGCCTTGTACATCATCGGCAGGCAGGCCGAGGCCATCACCGCATCGGCCGTCAGCCGCTTGCCGCTGAAAACCTCCCCCTTGCCGGTGCGCACATTGGTGGCACAGACAAACACGCGGGGCGCATTGCGGCCCTGCTCATGCTGGAGAAAGTCAAAATCCACCACCTTTTCCAGCAGTCGCCGCAAGGGGTTGATATCGAGGGGGTTGGTCTGGTAGGGCGAGAGCCACTGGCTCATCATGTCCCAGATGGCCTTGCCGGCCATCGGCACGCCCGCCATCAGGCTGCCCATGGTGCCCACGCCTTCCCAGAACTGTTTGAGGGATTCGCGGGCCGACTCGCAGCCCGCATCATGGGCTTTGCGCTTGTCACTCTCTGTCGCGGCCGCCTTGCCGTAGCCATAGGCCATCACCACGGCATTCATGGCCCCAGCGCTGGTGCCACTGATACCTTCGACCCACAGGCTGCGGTCGGCCAGCAAGGCATCGAGCACACCCCAGGTGAAGGCCCCATGCGAGCCGCCGCCCTGCAGGGCCAGGCTGATGGGCGGCGTGTTCTCGTCCACCCCCTTCGAGCGGGGCAGCCGTCTGGGCGCTTCAGTCTCTGCGGGTACCGCTGACTCCGGCACCTCGGGTGCTGGTGTGTGGCTAGCCATCGATGGCCTGGTCTTTGTTCATTGTCACCATGCCACGCACGATGCGGTAGAGGAACCAGATAGAAATGATGGTCCAGGCGATCCAGCCGGGAATGAAGAACAGGATCCACAGCGGTGCCGTGACGACATACAAAATGCCAGCCCAGATGACGCTGCGAATGCGCCACGAGAAGTGGCTTTGCTGCCAGGTGCCCTGCGCATCGCCGCGCTTGACCAGGTCAATGACCAGTGCAATCACCAGCAGCACGATGCTGGCCTGCGCGGTAGGCACTACAGCGGCCACAGCCACAATCAGGTGCAGCAGGTAGCTGACCCAGCCCCAGGTCTTGAGGCTTTCCATCGCGGCAGAATCCACGGTCTTCACGTCGACAACGTCATTCATGCGGAACTCCCTTCTTCAGCTTCACGGTCCTTTACCTTGCGCATCGCCTTCTCTTCCAGGCCGCTGAGGCCCTCGCGGCGTGCCAGTTCGTTCACCACATCGGCGGGGCTCAGGCCATAGTGGGCCAGTGCCACCATCGTATGAAACCACAGATCGGCCACTTCGTACACCAATTTGGAGGCGGGTGCCCCGTGGTCCACATCCTTGGCGGCCATCACCACCTCAGTCGCCTCCTCGCCCACCTTCTTCAAAAAGGCATCCGGGCCTTTGTGCAGCAAGCGGGCCACATAGCTGGCCTCGGGATCGCCGCCATTAGCGGGTTTGCGCGATTCCAGCACCTCGGCCAGACGCATCAAGGCATCGGTAGAGGACATGGCAGCGGGAGAAGAGGTATCGGTCATAACGAAAATATAGCGAAGCAGCCGCCCAGGGCGGCCGAAGAAGACAGTCCTGGGACAGGGCTTATTTGTAGATCGATTCCGGGTCTTTCAAGACCGGATCGACCGCTTGCCACTGGCCATCACGCAACACGCTGTAAAAGCAGCTGTGGCGGCCGGTATGGCAGGCAATGCCCGGCTCGTGCCCGGTCTGCGTCACGCTCAGCAGCACCACATCGTTGTCACAGTCGATGCGGATCTCGTGCACAGTCTGCACATGGCCGGATTCCTCGCCCTTGAACCACAGCTTGCCGCGCGAGCGGCTGAAGTACACCGCACGGCCCAACTCGGCCGTATGGGCCAGCGCCTCGCGGTTCATCCAGGCAAACATCAGCACATCCTTGGAGTGCTGTTCCTGCGCAATGACGGGCACCAGGCCCTGCGCGTCCCATTTCACTTGATCGAGCCAGTTCATGCGGGGAATTGTCTCCCATTCAATGCAGTTATGCGCATTGCAGGGAGAAAACAGCCATAAATGAAACCGGCCCGGTGCAAACCATGCAACCGGGCCAGTCAAGCTGAGGCGAAGAACGATCAGTCTGGGCGACGGCGGCGCTGACGTTGGGGCATGGCCATGCCGGCCAACAGCACCAGCAGCATCGCCATCAAGGCCATGGCCCATGCTGCATTCACCGGCACACGCTGTACATTCGTTGGCGGCGTGTTGGTGAACACCGCCGATGCAGAAGCCTCGCTATTGGCCAACGAAGGATCAAACACATCGCTGCTGGCGCGGGTCGTGATGGTGATGGCAGCAGCCGACGTCGGCGTGAACTTGGTGACGCAGGTGATCGACTCACCCACAGCCAGCGCAGCCACTGGCTGGGTCGGCGTGCACACCGTGACCGCACCTGCAGGCGCGCCACCGACATCGCAGCGGGCATTGCTTGCCGTAGCGGGGCCAGCGTTGCGGCAGACCGAGGTCAGCGTGAACTCCACGCCCACCTTGGCATCGATGGTCGCGGGCATGCTTACCTGCATATCCGCCGCTTGCGTCGGTGTGCTCACCGAGCAGGCCGCACTGCAACTGCCCGGTGCACTGCTGTCCACGATGTTCACCACATTCGGGCTGCTGACCGTGTCCTCCACGCGCACGGTGTACTCAAAAGCCACCGTGCCGGGTGCCTGAGCGCTACCGCCCGGCACCGTCACTGGCCGGCTGCAGGTGCTGCGCGATGCGCCGCAACCCGCCGTCCACCCTTCGTCGGTCCCGACATAGCGCGTTCCCACAGGCACGGTCTCCGTCAGCACCGTCGAGCCCGGCGTGCCGCCCGTGTTGCTGACCAGGACCTGGTAGGTCAGCTTGTCGCCGGGCTTGATCACATAGCCGGCAGGCACGGGCGCGTCATTGACCTTCACCAGCACATTGGTCACCGTCACTGCCGAAGGTGTATTGCCGTTGACGGCCTTGGTGTCGCTGTTGTTGGCGATGTCACTGTCGTAGCTTTCCGTTGCGGCGGTAATACTTGCACTGATCGCACCTTCCGCTGCGGCAAAGGTCGCCGTGCAGCTGATGCTCTCCCCCACCGCCAGATTAGCGTTGGCGCCGCAAGTGGCAGCCATGCTGTTGCCACCGTTGTTCACCGTCATGACACAGCTGGCATTGATGGCATCCACCGGTCCGTTGTTGATGCACTGACCGGTGATGGTCAGGCTTTGGCCCACCACCACGGCGCCAGACGGAATCGAGGTGATCTGCGCTTGCATATCCGCCACCGCATTGACCGTCTCTGCCGTACAGCCACCGGCCGCGCAAGCGGCTGGCACATCGCTGACCACGGTATTGATGATCTTGCCGCTGCTGGTGGCGGGTGCAAGCACTTCCACTGTGAACTGCACGGACTGTTCACCTGGGACCCCCGCGTTTTGCGCTGGCACCGTCACACGCTGCGTGCAAGTGCTGGCTGCCGCGTCGCAGGCATTGGGTGCCAGGCTCCAACCCTGGTCGGGGTTAGAGGCCCCGCCACCGACGAACCTGGTGCCTTCCGGCACGGTTTCGGTCAGTTCCATGGTGCTGGCGGTACCGCCCGCATTGGTCACCCGCAGGTGGTAGGTCAGCGTGTCACCGATCTTGGCTGCATAGTTGTCAGGGACTGCAGCACCGTTGACTTGCGCCAGGGTCTTGGTGATGTTCAGCTCGGCTGGCGTATTGACCTTGACCGTCCTTGTCGCCGTGTTGTTGCCCGGTGTGGCGTCATACAGGTCGTTGCTGGTCGCCACGCTGACCGCATAGTCACCTTCAGCACTTGGCGTGAGCTTGGTGGTGCAGGTGATGCTCTCACCCGATGCCAACGTTGCGACCGGGCTCACAGGCGCGCAGATAGTTTGCGCATTCGCAGGAGCAGTCACCACGCAGGATGCTTGGAGTGCGCTTTGTGGGCCGTTGTTCTTGCACACGCTGGTGTAGACCAGCTCCACACCTGTCGTGCTGATCGAGCCCGGCATCACCGTCACGGTGGCCTGCAGGTCCGCCTGCAGCGTATTGGTAATCACCACACAAGCCGTGCAGCCGCCCAGTTTGGTAGTAGCAGTGTCGACAATGGATGGCGTGCTGCCCGGGGTTGCGACCGTCACGGTGTACTGGACCTTGCCGGCCTCGCCTGCAGCAACAGTCACCGTTTGCGCACATTGCGTGCCCGCTGCCGTGCAACCTGCGCTCCAGCCCTCGCCCGTTCCCGTGTAGCTGGTACCTGCTGGTACGGTCTGGCCCACTTCGGTGCTACCTGCAGTGCCCCCGTTGTTCACCACCGTCATGGTGTAGGTCAGCACATCCCCTGGTTTGGCCAGGTAGCCAGGTGGCACGGCATTGCCGTTGACCAACGTCAGCACATTGGTGGTCACCAGGCTTGCTGCAGTATTGCCCACGGTCGATTTGGTTTCGGTATTGTTGGCTGGATTGGCATCGTAACTTTGCGTCGCTGCGTTAATGACCGCGCTGATGGCCCCCTCAACAGCCGTGAAGGTTGCTGTACAGCTGATGCTTGCATTCACCGCCAGATTCACATTGGCACCGCAGCTTGCCGGGATGCTGTTGCCGCCGTTGTTCACGGTCATCTCACAGCTGGCATTTACAGCGTCGGCGGGGCCCTTGTTGGTACAGACGCCCGTGATGGTCACGCTTTGACCCACCACCACCGCCGCAGCTGGGATGTCGGTGATCTGCGCTTGCATGTCTGCCACTGCGTTGTTGGTCTCCACCGAGCAGCTGGTGCCGGTACAAGCAGCCGCCACATCGCTCAGCACGGTATTGGTGATCTTGCCGTTGCTGGTAGCTGGCGCAATCACTTCAACGGTGAACTCAACCGTCTTCTCACCAGCAGCACCTTCGGCGCTTTGCGCTGGCACATTCACGCTTTGAACGCAGGTGGTACCTGCTGCTTCGCATTTCTGAGGTGCCTCGCTCCAGCCTTGGGTTGGATCGCTGCTGACGCCCACAAACTGGGTGCCCTCTGGCACGGTCTCGGTCAAGACCGTCGTGCCAGATGTACCCCCCGTGTTGGTCACCAGCATCGCATAGGTGAGCTTGTCCCCGATCTTGGCTGCATAGTTCGCTGGCACAGCCGCGCCATTGACTTGCGCCAAGGTCTTGGTGATGTGCAGGTCTGCTGGCGTGTTGACCTTGACAGTGGCATTGGCCGTGTTGTTGCCTGGTGCCGCGTCGTAAAGAGCATTGCTGGTAGCCACGCTCACGGCATAGTCACCGGCCACGCTTGGCGTGAACTTGGTGGTGCAGGTGATGCTGGTGCCAGAAGCCAAGGCTGCAGCTGGGCTGGTTGGCGTGCAGGTGGTTTGGGCGCCAGCTGGTGCTGTCACCACGCAAGATGCATTCAGTGCTGCTTGTGGACCATTGTTCTTGCAAACAGCGGTGTAGACCAACTCAACACCTGTGGTGCTGGTGGTGCCTGGCGTGACCGTCACGCTGGCCTGCATGTCTGCCTGCTGCGTGCCGGTAGTTACCTGGCAAGCCGTGCAGGTGCCCACCGAGCTGGTAGCAGTGTCCACGATAGTCGCAGTCGAGCCTGGGCTTGCCACGGTCACCGTGTACTGCAGCGTGCTGGTCTGGCCTGCGGCAACTGTGACTGGCTGTGCGCATTGGGTACCCGCTGCCGCGCATCCTGCGCCCCAGCCTTGACCGGTACCCGAGTAGGCCGTGCCTGCTGGTACCGTCTGGCCTACTTCAGTAGAGCCAGCGGTACCACCGCTGTTGGTGACGCTGACGGTATAGGTCAGCACATCACCGGGCTTGGCTAAGTAGCCGGCAGGCACCGGACTGCCGTTCACTGCGGTCAAGACATTCGTGGCTGCCAGGCTCGCTGGCGTATTGCCCACCGTGGACTTGGTGTCCGTGTTGTTGGCCGTGTTGCTCTCGTAGCTTTGTGTGCTGGTGTTGATGGTGGCGCTGATCGTGCCCTGCCCGGCGACAAAGGTCGCAGAGCAACTCAGGTTCGTACCCATTGCCAGGTCGGCATTGGCAGCGCAGGTGCCGGCAATGCTGGTGCCGGCATTGTTCACGGCCATGGCGCAACTGGCGTTCACCGCATCGGCGGGGCCGTTGTTGGCACAGGTGCCGGTGATGGTGACGCTTTGGCCCACCACAGCCGAGGCCGGGATGCCAGTGATCTGCGCTTGCATATCAGCCACTGCATTGGCCGTCTCGACTGCGCAGGTACCGGAAGCACACGCGGCAGCCAAGTCGCTCACCACCGTGTTCGTGATCTTGCCATTGCTGGTCGCCGGGGCCAGCACTTCCACGGTGAACTGCACCGTCTGCTGACCGGCCACGCCTTCAGCGCTTAGTGCGGGCACGGTCACGCTTTGCGTGCATGTGCTGGCTGCCGCGCCGCAAGCTTGCGGAGCCTGGCTCCAGCCTTGGCTCAGGTCTGGCGCGTTGCCGCCAACAAACTGGGTGCCCTCCGGCACGGTCTCGGTCAAGACCGTGGTGCCAGCGGTGCCGCCGGTGTTGGTCACCAACATTGCGTACGTCAGTTTGTCGCCGATCTTGGCTGCGTAATTGGCAGGCACAGCAGCGCCGTTGACTTGCGCCAGGCTCTTGACGATACGCAGGGCCGCTGGCGTGTTGACCTTGACGGTCGCCGTTGCGCTGTTGTTGCCGGTTGCAGGGTCGAACAAGGTGTTGCTGGTGGCAACGCTCACGGCGTAGTCACCCACCACACCCGGTGTGAGCTTGGTGGTGCAGGTGATGCTGGAGCCGGAAGCGAGCGTTGCCGCCGGACTGGCAGGTGTACAGGCCGTCGCGGCGCCAGCAGGAGCGCTCACCGTGCATGCGGCGTTCAGGGCCGTTTGCGGGCCATTGTTCTTGCAGATGCTGGTGTAGGTCAGCTCCACACCCGTCGCACTGGTGGTGCCTGGGCTGACCGAGACGCTCGCCTGCATGTCTGCCCGCTGTGTATCGGTGCTGACCTGGCAAGCGGTGCAGGTGCCTACCGAGCTGGTGACGCTATCAACAATCGTTGCCGTGCTGCCTGGGCTGGCCACGGTGACGGTGTACTGCACGGTGCTGGTTTGGTTGGCACCGACTGGCACGGTTTGCGTGCACTGCGTGCCCGCGTCCGTGCAGCCTGCGCTCCAGCCTTGGCCGCTGCCCGTATAGGTTGTACCGGCAGGTACGGTCTGGCCCACGTCGGTGGAGCCTGCCGTGCCACCGCTGTTGACGACGGTCACCGTGTAGGTCAGCACATCGCCGGGCTTGGCCAGGTAGCCGGCTGGCACCGGGCTGCCATTGACCGATGTCAGCACATTGGTGGTTGCCAGGCTTGCCGGTGTGTTGACCGCGAGGCTATGGCTTGCGCAGAAGGTGGTGGCGCTGTTCACACAGGTGGCACCGGGATCCACGCCAGGGGCGCCTGAGCCCGTGGGGTTGGTCGCCGCGTTGTTGACCAAGGTTCCGCCGGCATTTGGCAAAGTGACGGTCAGTTGGACAGTGGCAGATGCACCAGCGGCTACCGGACCCGCCACGGTGCAGGTCAGCAGGGCTGCGGCACTGCTGGGCAGCGTGCCGCAGCTGGCACCGCTGACCGAAGTGGCCACCACGCCTGCTGGCAACTGGTCCTTGATGACCAGGTTGCTGCCGGTAGCGAGCTGGCCACTGTTGCTCAGGGTCAGCGTGTAGACGTAGCTCGAGCCGGTCAGCGCGGTGGCCGCACCGGTCTTGCTCAGGCTGACATTGGCAGGGGTGCTGGATGCGGTGGTCGCGCTGGCACACACCACATTGGCGGCACTGGTACAGGCCGGGCCAGGATCCACACCGGGGTTGCCGCTACCCGATGGATGGGTGGCCGCATAGTTGACGACATTGCCGCCGCCGCTGGGCATGGTCACCGTCAGCTGGATGCTGGCAGTACCGCCATCGGCCGCAACCGGATCGGCCACGGTGCAGCTCAGCAACGCGCCAGCAACGCTGGGCAAGGTGCCGCAGTTGGCACCGGTGACGGCGGTAGCCACCATGCCAGGGGCCAACTGGTCGCGCACCACCAGGTTGGAGGCGGTGGCCGTCTGGCCGCTGTTGCTCAGCGCCAGCGTGTAGACATAGCTGTTGCCAGCCACGGCGGTAGCAGCACCGGATTTGACCAGGCTGACATTGGCTGGTGTCTTCACAGCCACCGCCCCTGTGGTCGGATCGCATGCTTCCGTCGTAGCGGCAGCGGTACAGCTGGGGTCACCACCACCGCCCAGGTTGGCGGTGTTGGCAGCGCCCGTGCTGGTGGCCGACGGAGCGACAGAGACGGGAATGGTCACGACATAGATGCCGTTGGCCAAGCCGCTGGCCAGTTGGCATGCGCCAATGGTGCTGCCGCTGGTGCTGCAACCGCTCAATGTGGCACCGCCACTGACGGTGGGCACGCCGGACAGCGTCACCCCGGTGGGCAGGCTGTCGGCAATGCTGATGGCGGCGGTGGTGGGACCATTGGCCACAGCAATGGTGATGCGGTAGCTCTGGCCGCTGGCACCGGCGACAAAGCTGCTAGGCGATGCGGCCTTGGTCACGCTGAGCTTGGGGTAGACCGGGGTGTTGGTGAATGTGCAGCTGATGTCATCGCCGGCTTGGGGCACTACGGTGATGGAGGTACCGGTGCCCGATCCCACGCTGCTGCCACCCGCAGTGGCATTGGTACAGCTGTAGGTCGTGGTGTAGCGGGCCAGATTGGTGGCAGGCGTGCCGGCAGCGGTTTCGGCCAGCAGGTAGCTGGTGCCTGCCGTCGCAGTGGTCGGGCCTGCCGACGCCGTGGTTTGCGTACCGGTGGTCGTCGCACTGGGGCCACCGTTGTTGATGCCGACCGTGAACTGGTCGGTGCTCAGAATGCGGCCCGACACGACGGTGTTCACCGTCAGCTTGGGCGCGATGGCGGTGTTGCTGAAGCTGCAGCTGATGTTGTCGCCGGCCTGGGGCACCAGGCTGAAGCTGGTGCCCGTGCCCGACGGCATCACGGTACCTGCAACGCCGGCATTGCTACAGCTGTAGCTGCTGGTATAGCGCGACAGATTGGCGCCCGCCAGCACGGACTCGCTCAGGGTGTAGCTGGTGCCGGCGGTCGCTGTGAAAGCAGTGGTGCTAGCCGTCGTGCTGGTGCCCGTGGTGGACGCCGAGGGTCCACCATTGCTGATGGCCACCGTGAATTGGTCAGACGCCAAAGCCCGCGAAACAATCGATTTGGCCAGCGTCAGCCGGGGCGCAATCGGCGTGTTCGTGAACGTACAGGTGATCGCATCACCTGCCTGCGGCGTCAGCGTCAGCGTCGTGCCGGTGCCCGGCGCTACCGAGGTGCCGCCAGCCGTGGCATTCGTACAGGCGTAGCTGGTGGTGTAGCGCGCCAGGTTGGTCGTGCCCGCAGCGGTCTCGCTCAAGGCGTAGCTGGTGCCCGGCGTCGCCGCAAAACCGGCAGTACTCGCACTGGTAGCGGTGCCCGCCGTCGTCGCACTGGGGCCACCGTTGCTGATGCCGACGCTGAACTGGTCGGTGCTGGCGGCGCGTGCATTGACGCTGGAGACCACCGTCAACGTGGCCGAAGGCACCACCGGAACGGAGTCGGTGGCACAGCCTGCGGTAGGCGTGTTGAGCGCCGTGCAGGCGGCGACGGTGGTGCTGGTGGGGTAGCTGCTGGTGCTGGGGTCGGTATTGTCGGTACCCACTTGCGCCTTGTTGACCAAGGTGGTGCTGGTCGTGGCCGAGACCGTCGCCGTCACCGCGATACTGGCCGACGCATTGGCGGCCAAGGCACCCGCGGTGTTGTTGCAGGTCAGCACATTGCTGTCGGCGCCGGAGCCCATTGCACAGCTAAAAATACCTTGCGTCGCAGCGACCGTGACATTGCTGAGCCCGGCAGGGAACACATCCACCACCCGCACGGTATTGGTCAGGGCTTCCGCGCCCGTGTTGGCAACCGTCAGCGTGAAGGCCACCGCCGCCCCAGGCGCCTTGGATTGCGGATCGGCATGGGTCTTGGTCAGCCGCAGCGTCGGCGGCGTCTGTGCCGTGTTCAGGTCAATCGCGCAACCCGCCGGAATGCTGTTGTTGGTACAGGCATTGACCTGGTCTGCGGTGGGCGCAGCAGTAGCCAGCGTGGCATCACCACCGCCCCCGACGCGCGCCTTGTTCATGTACTGGCTGCCGCTGGTCATCGCGCCCGCATTCGCAAGCAGGCTGAACTGGCTCACACCACCGGCTGCAATCGGCGTGGCAGATGCACAGCTCACCTCGGTGGCGCTCACGCGCGTACAGATCCAGTCCGCCGCATTCGCGCCGGTCTTGGTCAACGTTGCGGGCCAGTTCATCGGGCCCGGCAGCACATCGCGGAAGTTGATGGTGCCCACCGATGCGGTATCGCCGGTGTTGCTGACGCGGAATGCATACGTGGTTGTGCCGCCGACGTAGATGCCGAAACGGCCATCGTCCTTGGTCAGGGACAGCTGAACGCGCTTGACCGCATCGGTGTCGGCCGCGCAGCCTGTGGCGATTTCCGAGGCGATTGCAGGAGAGCAGCTTTGTGTGGACGCAACTGTCGGCGCGTTGGGCTTGCTCGAATCGCTGCCACCGCCAACGCTGGCAAGGTTGACCAACGCGCTGGGTGCCGTGCTAGCAATCGACACCGGCAGCGAGATGGCGGCACTGGAGCCCGCAGCGATCGCCGAACTGGTACTGCAGCTGACACTGTTGCTCGACGAGGTGTAGCTGCAGCTGAACAGCCCGCTGGTAAAGCTTGTCGCGCCGGTGTAGGCCATGCCGGTGGGCAGTGCATTCACCACGGTGACGGTGCCGGCCGTGGGTGCATTGCCCACGTTGTTAACCGTCAGCGTATAGGTTGTGGTGCCGCCTGCCAGCACCACGTCGGTGTTGTCGGTATTGGTCAAGCTCAGCAAAGGCGAGTTCACTGCATCCACATCCAGCGCGCAGCCTGCGGGTGACTGGTTGCTGGTACAGGCATCCACGGCAGCTTCGGTGGGCGCCGTGCTGTTGAGCGGATCGCCTCCACCGCCGATCTTGGCCTTGTTAGTGGCAGTTGGGCCCGTCGCCGACAGCAGACCGATATTGACAGTCACCCCGAACACACTGCTGCCTGCAGCGGGAATCGCGCTGGCGCTGGTACAGGTGATCAGGCGCGATCCTGCAGCGCCCGAGCAGCTCCAGTTGGCCGCATTGGCGCCCGTCAACGGCAGGGAGCCAGCGGGAATGGTCACACCCTGCGGCAGTTTGTCCACGATGGTGATCGTGCCTGTGGTGGGGGACGCGCCGACATTGCTGGCCGTCAGCGTGTACGTGGTCTGCCCGCCTGCATTGACGATATTGACGCCATTGCTCTTGGTCAGGCGCAGGTCAACCGCGCAAGAGGCGCCCGGCAAGGTGCCAGGAACGTTCGGCGACTGGAACGAAGCGATACCCCCTTGGTTGCCAAAGGCGCCGTAGTTGTCGGTGGTGCCGTTGGTGGTGTAGCCGGGTGTACCGCCATTGATCGTGGTAGTGACCGACATGCTGGACGGAGAAAAGGCGATGAAGCCGCCACCGCCGCCGCCGCCAGGGCCATGGCGGTTGGCTGCATTGGTCTGGTTGCCCGCCCAGGCGTTGCCGCCGTCCCCGCCGCTGGCATCAATCACGGCAGATCCGCCTTCGACCGAGTGGATGATGACCGAGCCACCCGCACCGCCGCCGCCGGCGGCATCGTTTTGCACGTTGTAGCCATTGGCACCACGCACATCGATCACACCAGTGCCGGTAACACTCTGCGCACGCAAGATGACGATGCCGCCGCCGGAAGCGCCGGAAGAGCAGCGCCCCCCCGTGTCGGCGCAAGCAATGCCGTTGTTGCCATAGGCATTGTTATCGGCAGTGCCGTCATTGGTGCCACCCGCACCGCCACCGCCCCCGAGGAAAATGCGGTTGAAAGCGGTAGTGCCCACGTAGCCACCGCCGCCTCGGCCACCGCTGTCGACCAGCGGGTAGTTCCAGGGCCGTCCGCCCACGCCACCGGCGGCATAGTTACCGCCGCCACCGCCGCCCGAGTTGTACTGGTTGTTGTTGGTACCAGCCGGAGCACCATCGGCTCCGCCACCACCGGCATTGCCGGGGGCGCCTCGTGCACGTGATCCGCCGGGATAGCCTTCGGCAGTGTTATCCACCGAACCAATCCCCCCCGAAGCCACTGCATTGACCAGCTTGGAGCCATAAGCCGTGACCTTGTTGGCCAGATACCGCGGAGTGCCGGCAATGCCCTCGCCTTTGCCACCGCCACCGCCTGCGGTGCTGTAGTCACCCATCCAGTCATCGCGCGAGCCACGGTTGGAGCCATTGCTGCCTACGGCGCCGCGAAAGCCTTTGCCAGCGAGGAAGATTGCACGGTTGGCCTGGTTTTCCACCGTTGCGCCATTGAGCGTCAGGACATCACGGACATCAATGGCCACCACGCCGCCGGTAGAGCCGTTCCATGGCGGCGCGGTCACACCGCTGACAGTCGCACTGGTGTACTGTGGCACGCGCACGATCTGGTAAGTCTTCTGGCCGGATGTGCTGGTTGCGGCCGCATTGCGATAGGTGTTGGTCAATGCGGGTGAGAAAGTCACCACCCCTGCAGACACCGAGACTACGCGGACAAATTCATAAAGACCTGTACTGCCGACACTGGTCGAACCCTGGCCGCCACTGCCCCCGCTGCCATAGGCACTGGAATTGACCGCATTGATACTCGCATCCTGCATCTGGATGACCAGCAGCAAATCATTGGCGGCCAAGGTTTTGTTGGCGGCACCGGTTCGCTGCGTGCCCAGGCTGACGCTGCTGCTGCCGGCGGCCAGGGTCGATGCGCCAGCGCCAGGGAAGTAATCATTCACCACCCCACTCGCCGCTCCTGCGCCATCGTTGCCGGGTGCTGCGCACATCTGGGCCCAGACACCCAGTGGCAACAGAAGCAATGCCACCAACAGCACTGCACGTGCTTGCAACCAACGAAAAGCAGACAGGCAGGACCATCCCTGCGTAACGCATATCCCGAACACCGACATAGCCGACAACTCCCAGACCTTTTACGGCGCCGCCAGATACATCAAGCGACACTTTTCATAGTTCTATTGCAATTGCCGACGGTCTTGATATGCAAATCTTCCCAGACAACCGAAACAAACTGTGACCAATTAAAGATAGATCGGGTTTATAGCATCTTGCGTTTAATGAGTGTGTGTCAACTTTAGAAACATTGTCAAATATTGCAAATCATGATTGGTGATCAGCAAAATCAATCATTTCTATAGAATTACACATCACTAATGACGCGCCGACTACAAGCAGTCGGCGGCGCTGATCGATGTGTGGTGATAGATAGGCGCGGGAAAGGACCCGGTGTGATGGCATGCCGCGCGTGGCAGGACGGCGCTAGTCCCCGCCACGCAGGAAAAAACACACAGGAAAAACCAAGAGCCCCGAGGGCGCAGATGTCAGCCGCGCATCGTCGGTCAGCGCAGATGCGTTTGGAGAGCGTAGATTGCCGCTGCCGGTAAAGCCCACGCTTTCAAGCAAGGCGGCTGCGTCGGCGAGCGCCATGGAAGGGGGCCAACGAGGCCTATGGCAAGCACGCCACCCCTGGCCTGAGTTCTCTCACAGGCCGGTTCGTCCCTACCAGCGCCCGGAGGAAAGCCATGTGCTGCAGCGCGCCAATGGCGCTGCGGCGCTGCATCGGCCGGACGCTGAACCTGGAAACTACGCTGTATTAAAGCCGCACAGGGATACCGCGCTCGCGCATGCGCTCCTTGGCCTGCTGCACTGTGAATTCGCCATAGTGGAAGATGCTGGCAGCTAGCACCGCATCGGCGCCGCCCTGCTGCACGCCATCTGCCAGGTGGTCCAGATTGCCCACGCCACCCGAGGCGATGACCGGCACGCCCACGGCATCGGCCACGGCACGGGTCAAGGCCAGGTCAAAGCCGGACTTGGTGCCGTCGCGGTCCATGCTGGTGAGCAAGATCTCTCCGGCGCCGCGCGCTGCCATGTCGCTGGCCCAGCGCACGGCGTCCATCCCGGTATTCTTGCGCCCGCCATGGCTGTAGACATCCCAGCCCTCGCCGCGCTCGATGACATCCTGGCCTTGGCGGCGCTTGGCGTCGATGGCGACGACGATGCACTGCGAACCGTAGCGGTCGCTGGCGGCGTTGATGACGGAAGGATCGGCAATGGCCGCCGAGTTGAAGCTGGTCTTGTCGGCACCGGCATTGAGCAGGCGCCGCACATCGGCCACCGTGCGCACACCGCCGCCAACGGTCAGCGGAATGAAGACCTGGCTGGCAACCGCCTCGATGATCGGCAAGATCAGGTCGCGGCCATCGCTGGTCGCGGTAATGTCGAGAAAGGTCAGCTCATCCGCGCCCTGGGTGTTGTAGCGTGCCGCAATTTCTACCGGGTCGCCGGCATCGCGCAGTTCGACAAAGTTGACACCTTTGACGACACGGCCGCCGGTGACGTCGAGGCAGGGAATGATGCGTTTGGCAAGCATGGAAGATCTCTTGGCAAATGGGAGCGGTGGCGATAGCGCCAGACGGGCAAAACGATAACACGCCCAGCCTGGGCGCGCAGACTGCGGGGCCAGAAAAAAGCCTGGTGCTGTTGGGCTACCAGGCTGGTGATTCATCAATGCACGCTGCGGCCGGTGCCGATCTGCCAGCGCCAGACATCTTCCATCATGCGGTCCAGCCCCAGCTGGGGTTGCCAACCCAGCTCGTTGCGGGCCCGCGAGATATCGGCCCAGCAGTGGGCAGCATCGCCGGCGCGGCGTGCGCCGATGCGGAAAGGCACTGCCCTGCCATTGGCATGCTCAAACGCGCGCACCAGGCCCAGCACCGAGGTGGGCTGGCCAGAGCCGATATTGAAGCGGGACAGTCCCGGATGGCTGCGCAGATACGGCAAGGTCGCCACATAGGCACGGGCCAAGTCCATCACATGCAGGTAGTCGCGCACGGGGGTGCCATCGGGCGTGGGGTAGTCACCGCCATAAATGCGCAGACCATCGCGCTTGCCGGCAGCTACCTGGGCCAGATAAGGCGCCACATGGGAGGACATGCGGGGTGGGTCTTCGGCAATCAAGCCGCTGTCATGGCAGCCCACAGCGTTGAAGCTGCGCAGCAAGGCCATGCGCCAGCGCTTGGGCGAGGCCTCATCGAGGCTGCTGAGCACCTGCTCGACCATCAGTGCCGTTTGGCCATAGGGTGTGCTGGCAGACAGCGGCGCGTCCTCTCGCACCGCTTGGGGTGCCGGATCACCGTAGACCACCGATGAGGAAGACACCACCAGATTGCGCAAACCGGCCGTCTGCATGGCGCGCAGCAGGCCAATGGTGCCCGACACATTGTTGTCATAGTAGCGCAGCGGCTCTCGCGCAGCATCGGCAGATGCGGTCAGGAATGCGCTGTGGATCACGGCATCGAAGTGCTGCTCATCGAACAGCTGCTCGAGCACTGCCACATCGCGCACATCGGCGTCGATGCAAGGCGGCGCAAAGCCGAGGATCTTGCCCAGCCGCGTGATGACTGAACGCCTGGCATTGCTGAAGTTATCCAGAATCAGGAACGGCACGCCGGCTTCGGCCAAAGCAACGCAGATATGAGAGCCAACATAGCCGGCTCCGCCAGTCACGAGTATCACAGGGGGGCTTTCAAAGAGGTCTTGCAGAATGCGCTATCCAAGATTTCTATGGATTCTGTCATCCTGCCAAGTGACCATTGTCCAATAAGCCACAGTTGTCTCAAACCTTTGTCGGTCGCCAGAAGCAGCTGCGGGTAACAACTAGCATTTGTTGACATTTTTCAAATTCGCAGTCACCACATGGACTTAAAAGAGCGGTGTAGTCCAGCTCCCACAGGCAAGCAGCGTGAGGATCGCAGAGATAGAATACAAATTGTTTCAATTAAAACAGACGTAAAAATGGCCACCCAGGGGTAGCCATTCCATTGTGCTTTGTTGCAGAGAGTTTCAGCGTCAGTCAGAAGCCTTCACTCAACTGGTCTGCGCGCTCCTGGGCGGCTGCAAAATCCAGGTCACCGGTGTAAATGGCGCGGCCGCAGATGACGCCTTCGACGCCTTCGGGCTCGGCCTTGCACAGCGCTTCGATATCCGCCATGCCCGACAGACCACCGGAGGCAATGACGGGGATCTTGATTGCCTGGGCCAGCTTGATGGTCGCTTCCATGTTGATGCCGCTGAGCATGCCGTCGCGGCCGATGTCGGTGTAGATGATCGATTCCACGCCCCAGTCCTCAAAGCGCTTGGCCGTTTCGATGACCGAGTGCTGGGTGATCTTGCTCCAGCCATCGGTGGCAACCATGCCATCCTTGGCATCAAGGCCAACGATGATATGGCCCGCAAAGGCCGTGCAGGCATTCTGCAGAAAGCCGGGGTCCTTGACTGCGGCGGTGCCGATGATCACGTACTGCATGCCCGCATCAATGTATTTTTCGATGGTGTCCAGATCGCGGATGCCGCCGCCCAGCTGCACCGGCAGCTCGTCACCGAACTCTTTCAGGATGGCCTTGATGACCGGCAGGTTCTTGGGCTGGCCGGCAAAGGCGCCATTGAGATCCACCAGATGCAGGCGGCGCGCGCCCGCGTCGAACCAGCGGCGGGCGACCGCAACCGGGTCTTCACCAAAAGTGGTGGATTGGTCCATATCGCCTTGCTTGAGGCGAACGCAGTGACCGTCCTTGAGGTCAATCGCAGGAATGAGCAGCATGGTAGTGGGCTGACGGTGAAAATTTAAGGATTCCAGTGCAGGAAGTTGCGGTAGAGCGCCAGGCCCTGGTCCGCACTTTTTTCTGGATGAAACTGGGTCGCGAAGATGTTGTCACGGCCAATGGCGCAGGCAAAGCGCTCGCCATACTCGGCCCAGCCGTGGCACTGGGCATCACTGGCGGGGGCCGCATAAAAGCTGTGGACAAAATAGAAATAGGACTGGTCGGGCACGCCTTGCCAAACCGGGTGCGGCTGGCCGCCATGGGCTTGTTGCTGCACCTGGTTCCAGCCCATTTGTGGCACCTTGAAGCGGCTGCCATCGGCCTGGGTGCGGCCCGCCAGCTGGAACTTGCGCACCTGGCCAGCAATCAGGCCCAGGCCCGGGGTATCGCCCTCTTCGCTGTGGTCCAGCAGCATCTGCATGCCCACGCAAACGCCGAACATCGGCTTGTTGCGGGCCGCTTCCAGCACGCTGTCCTGCAGGCCCGAGGCCTTGAGCTCGGCCATGCAGTCGCGCATGGCACCCTGGCCTGGCAACACGATGCGGGTGGCGGCACGCACCACCTCGGGGTCGGCCGTCACCACCACGGCCACGGACGAGCCCACAGCCGCCGCCTGCACGGCTTGCGACACCGAGCGCAGATTGCCCATGCCGTAGTCCACCACGGCAACGGTATTGGATGAAGTTGTCATAGCAAGAATGGAGTGTAGCGGCTGCCGCCAACGGCAGCTTACAGGGAGCCCTTGGTGGACGGTATCACGCCCGCCATGCGGGGATCATGCTCCAATGCGAAACGCAGCGCGCGCGCAAAGGCCTTGAAGATGGTCTCGCACTGGTGGTGGGCGTTGAAGCCCTTGAGGTTGTCGATGTGCAAGGTCACGCCGGCATGGTTCACAAAGCCCTGGAAGAACTCGTACACCAGCTGCGTATCGAGCTGGCCAATGCTGCCGGCCGTGAATTTCACATCCATGTGCAGACCCGGGCGGCCGGAGAAATCGATCACCACGCGGCTCAGCGCCTCATCGAGCGGCACATAGGCATGGCCATAGCGGCGGATGCCTTTTTTATCACCAATCGCATTGGCAAAGGCCTGGCCCAGCGTAATGCCGATGTCCTCGACGGTGTGGTGGCCGTCGATGTGCAGATCGCCTGCGCATTCAATGTCCAGGTCGATCAGACCATGGCGCGCAATCTGGTCGAGCATGTGGTCCAGAAAGCCGATGCCCGAATTCAGCCGGGCATGGCCCGTGCCGTCCAGGTCGACACGCACCTGGATGCGGGTCTCGGCGGTGTTGCGGGCCACTTCGGCCGTGCGGTGCAGCGGCGTGGCGGTCGATGGGGTGGGCACCAGATGGTTCATAGAGACTCCTTGAGCGCCGCCAGCATGCGGGCATTTTCTTCACGGGTGCCCACGGTCAGCCGCAGACACTGGGCCAGCAGCGGGTGCATGGCCGACACATTCTTGACGAGCACGCCACGCGCCTTCATCGCCGCCTGGGTCTTGCCCGCATCGTCCACGCGCATCAGCACCATATTAGCCTCCGACGGCCAGACCTGGCGCACGCCGCTGAGCGCCTGCAGCGCGTCGATGAGCGGCTGGCGTTCTGCGCGAATGGCGCGGGCCTGCTCGGCATAAAGCGCCTCGTTCTCCAGCGCAAAAATCGCCGTCTCGCAGTTGAGCACGCTGATGTTGTAGGGTGGGCGCACCTTGTCGATCTCGTTGACGATGACCGCCGGCCCCACCAGGTAGCCCAGGCGCGCACCGGCCAAGCCGAACTTGGACAGGGTGCGCATCAGCAGCACATGGGCATTGCGCGCGGGGTCGGCACGCATCTGGTCGATCCAGCTGCGGCTGGCAAAGGGCTGGTAAGCCTCGTCCATCACCACCAGGCCGCCCACGTCGGCCACCGCATCGATGACAGCCTGCACCTTGTCGTCATCCCACAAGGTGGCGGTCGGGTTGTTGGGGTAGGCGATATAGGTGATGGCGGGCTGGTGCGCGGCAATGGCGGCCTGCATCGCGGGCACATCCAGGTCAAAGTCTGCCGTCAGGTTGACGCCGACAAAGTCCAGGCCCTGCAGTTGGGCGGACATCGGGTACATCACGAAGCCCGGCATCGGCGCGAGCATCTTGGCGCGGCCCTCAGCATGGGGCTGCGCCGTGGCCAGCGCCAGCAAGGTGATGATCTCGTCCGAACCATTGCCCAGCAGCACGGCCGTGCCGGTCGGCGCGCCCACATAGTCGGCCAGCATTTTCTTGAGCGTCTCCAGACGCTCGCCCGGATAGCGGTTGATCTCCAGCGCGCCCAGCCGCTCGCCCAGCTTTTGCTGCAGCGCGTCGGGCAGGCGGTAGGGGTTCTCCATGGTGTCCATCTTCAGCAGACCCTTGGAATCTTGCACATGGTAGGCCTGCATGGCGCGCACATCGGCGCGGATGCGTTGCAAGGCCTGCTGAGACTTGTCTTGAGACGTCATCGGATCACTCTTTCACATCAGAAACATTCAGGCCTGGCCGTGGGCCGGTGCAGCCTGCCGCAACGGGTGCACGATGGTGACCCCGCCAAACTCGGCGCCATGGGGCAGGTGGAGGCTGAGCATCTGCTGGCAGCCACTGTGCTGGGCGCAGGCCACCGCCAGACAATCGCCAAAGTCCAAGGCATGGCGCGCCTGCACCGCCCAGGCCGTCTCCAACGTGGCGGCATCGGTCTTCCAGGGCGTCCAGCTTTGGTAGCGGCGGATGGCGGCGCGCGCATCGCCTTGGGGCATGGGGCTGGCCGCCGTGGTGACTTGGTCGTAGAACTCGCTCAGCGCCTGGTTGCCGGTGCGGCCGGTACGGTTGCTCCACAGCAGGTCGAGCCAGTCCAATGTGGCCTGGTAGAGCGCGGCGTCCGAGACGTTCTCTGCGGCGACCAGCACCGAGGTATCGACAAACACGGTGCTCATGCGCCCGCCTGCCCGGTCTTGCGGCGGCCGCCGATTTTGCGTGCCGCAGCGGCGCCACCCTGGGGCGTTGCGCCGCCTTGCCAGCTGCGCTCGTCCGTGCGCCAGGCCAGGTAGGCACGCTCGTAGGCGTCCTCGCGCTGCTGGAGCTCGGCCATAAAATCTCCTACCATGCGCGAGACGCTGGTGCCACGCCGCGCGGCCTCGACCCGGGCCCATTCCAGCACGCTGTCTTCCACAGTGATGGTGAGATTTTTCATGCGGCCGATTTTACACGAAATTCGTGCGGCACGAATTTCGTGTCGCCAATCCAGACTACAGCAATCGGACGTTGCGGCCACTATCATCTGGTCCTAAGCCATGCCACTCCTCACCGACCTTCTCCCGCAAGCCCCCCTATCCGCTGATCTGCCAGCCTTGACCCGCTTGCTGCAACAGCACCGCCCCTGGACTGTGCTGACCGGCGCGGGCGTGAGCACCGGCAGCGGCATCCCTGACTACCGCGATGCGCAAGGCGCCTGGAAACGCCCTGCCCCTGTGCGCTTTCAGGACTTTATGACCGAGACACTCACGCGCCAGCGCTACTGGGCGCGCAGCCTGGTCGGCTGGCCAGTGTTCTCGCAGGCCCAGCCCAATGCCGCGCACCAGGCACTGGCCCGGCTGGAGCAGGCAGGTTATGTGCAGGCAATCATCACCCAGAACGTCGATGGCCTGCACCAGCGCGCGGGCAGCCAGCGGGTGGTAGACCTGCATGGCCGGCTGGACCAGGTGGTCTGCATGGGCTGCGGCCAGCGCCTGGCGCGTGCTGACTTTCAGCACCAGCTGATGGCCGCCAACCCCGATTGGCAGCACCTGAGCGCCAGCGCCGCCCCCGATGGCGATGCCGATCTGGCTGGCGTGGACTTTGCCGCCTTTCAGGTGCCTGCCTGCCCTGCTTGCGGCGGCATCCTCAAGCCCGATGTCGTCTTTTACGGTGAAAACGTACCAGCCGCGCGCCGCCAGCAAGCCATGGACTACCTTGCCGCCAGCGGCGCGCTGCTGGTGGTGGGCAGCTCCTTGATGGTGTATTCGGGCCTGCGCTTTGTGCACGCAGCCAAGCAGGCCGGCTTGCCGGTGGCAGCCATCAACCTGGGCCAGATGCGCGATGACGCGCTGCTGGACCTCAAGCTGGCGCAGGCTTGCGCGCCCGCGCTGAGTGGTCTGGCTGACCTGCTGGCGCCCGGCCGCACGGATTGAGCTTTGATCCTGGGCCGCCGCGCCACGAACGGTAGAGAGTTCTGATAGGCCGATAGCCTACAGCTACACTAGCGGGCTTTACATAGCTTATGGCCCAGCCCCGGTGCCGCACCGCCCACTGCATGTCCCCTTCCGTTTCAGCCCCAGTTCAGCCGCACGACCACCAGAAAATGCTGCGCACCATGCTGGCCTTTGCCTGCCTGTATGCCCTGGCCTGGACCCTGTTCCCGCCGCTGCTGGCCCCCAGCTTTCCACTGGATGTGGTCGAGAGCCTGGGATGGGGGCGTGAGTGGCAATGGGGCTATTACAAGCACCCGCCACTGCCACCGATTGCGCTGCATGTGTCCTTTCTGGCACTGGGCCGCTGGGGCCCGTTTGCACTGAGCCAACTCTGCGTGGCGCTGACCTTGTGGCTGGTCTGGTTGACGGCCTGCCGCCTGGTGGGGCGCGAACGCGCCTTTATCGGCACGGTGCTGACGATGGGCGTGGCCTTCTACACCCGGCCTGCACTGGAGTTCAACCACAACATTGCGCAGATGCCCTTCTGGGCCGGCATCTGCTACTTTTACCTGGCCGCCTGGCAGGATGACAAGCGCTGGCAGTGGCTGATGCTGGGTCTGATGGCCGGCCTGGGCCTGTTGAGCAAATACTCCATCGGCCTGCTGCTGCTCTGCCTGGGCTTGTTTACCGTGCTGAGCCCCGCATGCAGCCTGCTGCGCCGCCCGGGCCCCTGGCTGGCCCTGCTGATGATGGCGCTGGTGTTTGCACCGCATCTGCTTTGGCTGCACAACAACGATTGGCTGCCTTTCTCGTATGCCAAGGACCGCTCCTCCAACCACTATGGCGAATCAGCCCGTGCAGGCGCGCTGGGCTTTTTGCTGACCCAGCTGCTCAACCACCTGCCGCTCCTGCTGGTGCTGCTGTTTGGGTTTTTGCGGCTGCGCTGGTCCAGGCTGCGCCCTGCCGTATCCGCCCCCTGGCAATGGCACAGCGCCAAGCCGGCCTACCTTTGCCTAATCGCGCTGGCCCCGGGTTTGCTGCTGGCCACCATGGGCATGGCGCTGGGCTTGCGTTTGCGCGATATGTGGGGTGTGCCGATGTGGCCTTTCAGCGGCGTGCTGGCTGCAGCGCTGATCCCCAGCGCCTGGCTGGCACCCATGCGCCCTTATCTGCTGCGCGGCATCATCGTGTGGCTCAGCTTGATTTCCGTGCTCTGTGGTTTGTACCTGTGGAAGATCTCGGACTTCCGCAAGAGCCCCGTGCGCAGCGACTGGCCCTCGGCTGCGCTGGCGCAGCAGGCTGAAGCCACCTGGAATTCACTGTCCAGCTGCCCGCTCGATACCGTGGCCAGCGATGCCTGGACCGGTGGCCTGGTCGCCATTAGCGCCAAAAGCCAACCGTCGGTGCTGATCCCTGGTGATCCGCGCCATTCACCATGGGCTACGGCCGAGCGCCTGCAGCAGCATGGCGCGCTGCGGATCTGGCAATTGGAAGAAGATGCGGATCGGGATGCCCCCACCGGGCCCTACCCGGTACTTGATGGGCTGCAGGGCATGCGCATGCATGAGGGCGCGTGGAGCATTCCCTGGCGCCGGGGCCAAAGCCGTACCCAGCTGGTGGTGCAGTGGCAGGCCTATGTGCCGGCGGCCTGCGATCGCCATTGAGGACGCTGCGCTGCCCCTGTCTTGATGACGCGGGGCAGCGTAGAACGATTTAACGTTTGATGCGCATCTCGGCCGCGCGTGCGTGGCCTTGCAGGCCTTCGCCATAAGCCAGCACCGCAGCGGTCTTGCCCAGCACCTGGGCACCGGCCTCGCTCACCTCGATCAGGCTGGAGCGCTTTTGGAAGTCGTAGACCCCCAGCGGCGACGAGAAACGGGCGGTGCCGCTGGTGGGCAGCACATGGTTGGGACCTGCGCAGTAGTCGCCCAGGCTTTCGCTGGTGTAGGCGCCCAGGAAGATCGCGCCCGCGTGCTTGAGCAGCGGCTCCCAGCGGTGCGGATCGCGGCTGGAGACCTCCAGGTGCTCGGGCGCAATGCGGTTGCTCAGCGCGCAGGCCTCCTCCATGTCACGCGTGAGGATCAGCGCGCCCCGGTCGGACAGGCTCTTGGCAATGATGGCCTTGCGCGGCATCTCGGGCAGTAGACGGTCGATCTCGCGCTGCACGGCATCCAGGTAGGCGGCATCGGGGCAGAGCAGAATCGACTGCGCCAGCTCATCATGCTCAGCCTGCGAGAACAGGTCCATCGCCACCCAGTCCGGCGGCGTCGTGCCATCGGCCAGCACCAGGATTTCACTGGGGCCGGCAATCATGTCGATGCCCACCAGGCCGAACACGCGCTTTTTGGCGCTGGCCACATAGGCATTGCCCGGGCCGGTGATCTTGTCCACCTTGGGGATGGTGGCGGTGCCATAAGCCAGCGCGGCCACGGCCTGCGCACCGCCAATGGTAAAGGCGCGGTGCACGCCGGCCACATAGGCAGCGGCCAGCACCAGCGGATTCTTCACGCCCTGGGGCGTGGGCACCACCATGATGATGTCTTCCACCCCGGCCACATGGGCGGGGATGGCGTTCATCAGCACGCTGCTGGGGTAGGCAGCCTTGCCACCGGGCACATAGATGCCCACGCGGTCCAGCGGCGTGACCTTCTGGCCCAGCAAGGTGCCGTCTTCGTCGCGGTAGCTCCAGCTCTCGCCATTGGCCTTTTTCTGGGCCTCGTGGTAGCTGCGCACGCGGCGCGCTGCGGATTCGAGTGCCTCGCGCTGCTCGGCCGGCAAGCCGTCAAACGCGGCTTTGAGCTCTTCCTTGCGCAGCTCCAGCGTCTGCATGCTGCCCGCTTGCAGGCCATCAAAGCGCGCGGTGTAGTCCAGCACGGCGGCATCACCGCGCTTTTGCACATCGGCCAGAATGTCGGCCACCCGCTGCTCAATAGCAGCATCCGTGTCTGCCGACCAATGCAGGCGCTGAGCAAAGTCATGCTCAAACTGGGCATCGGTGGTTGACAGACGGGCGGGGGTGGCAACGAATTCCATAGTGATTACCTTCTGACTCAGACACTTTTCAAACAGGCAGGTGCCAGCCTGCTGGGGGATGGTGGGAGCGGCTTAGCTGTTCTGTGCCACACCGGCTGCAAACACATCGATGATGTGGCGCAGGCGCTTTTGCTTGAGCTTGAGCGCCGCCTGGTTCACCACCAGGTGCGAGCTGATGTCGATAATGTGCTCGACTTCCTGCAGGTGGTTGGCGCGCAGGGTATTGCCGGTGCTCACCAGGTCAACGATGGCATCGGCCAGGCCGGTCAGCGGAGCCAGCTCCATGCTGCCGTAGAGCTTGATCAGGTCCACGTGCACGCCCTTGCGCGCAAAGAACTCGCGGGCGATCTGCGGGTACTTGGTGGCCACCCGCAGCCGTGCGCCGCGCTTGACCGCCTGGGCATAGTCAAAATCATTGCGCACCGCCACGCTCACGCGGCACTTGGCAATCTGCAGGTCCAGCGGCTGGAACAGGCCGTCACCGCCATGCTCCAGCAAGGTGTCCTTGCCGGTCACGCCCAGGTCGGCACCGCCGTATTGCACATAGGTGGGCACATCGGAGGCGCGCACCAGCACCACCTGTACATCGGGCTGGGTGGTGGCAAAAATCAGCTTGCGCGATTTTTCGGGGTCTTCCAGCACCTCGATGCCTGCGGCTGCCAGCAGCGGCAGGGTTTCGTCAAAAATGCGGCCTTTGGAGAGGGCCAAGGTGATCATGGTGGTGTTGTCCATGGGGCACTTTCGCCAGCGGCAGCCTGCGCATCCTTGCCGGATGGGGCTGGGCCAGCCTGGGTTGAAACAAGAAAAATCAGGCCTGCTGGGTAGCCCACTCGGCAGGGGTGTAGGTCTTCATCGACAGCGCATGCACCTCATCGGTGTGCATCTTCTGGCCCAAGGTGGCATAGACCAGCTGGTGGCGCTGGATCAGGCGCTTGCCCTCAAAGGCGGGCGACACGATGGTGGCAAACCAGTGGCGGCCATCGCCTTCGAGCGCGATATGCTCGCAGGCCAGGCCGGCGGTGATGATGTCTTGGAGGTCCTCAGCAGTCATTGCATGCTCTCACTTATTCGGTTCTAAATGCCTGCCAGCGGCTCCGTGGGGTGGGCTGCTGGCCAGGCGGCTGCAGCCACGCGGGCTGCAGCAGGTCGTCATCAGTTGCGGATCTTGTAGCCGGTGCGCAGCAGCTGCACGGCCAGCGCACTCACCAGCAGCCAGGCAATGGCCACAATGCCCAGGCTCAGCCAGGGGGAGGTATCGCTCTGGCCAAAGAAGCCGTAGCGGAAGCCGTCGATCATGTAGAAGAACGGGTTCAGGTGGCTGACCTTTTGCCAGAACGGGGGCAGCGACTGGATCGAATAGAACACGCCCGACAGAAAGGTCATCGGCACGATCACAAAGTTCTGGAACGCGGCCATCTGGTCAAACTTGTCTGCCCACAGGCCGGCGAGCAGGCCCAGGGTTCCCATCAGGCCTGCGCCCAGCACCGCAAACATCAGCACCCAGGGCAGCGACGCAAAATGCGGCGGCGCAAAGAACAAGGTGATCACATAGACGCCCAGGCCGACAGCCAGACCGCGCACGATGGAGGCGCCGACAAAGGCAAAGAACCAGCCCCAGTGCGACAGCGGCGTCAGCAGCACAAACACCAGGCTGCCCATGATCTTGCTTTGCACCAGGCTCGACGAGCTGTTGGCAAAGGCGTTCTGCAGCAGGCTCATCATCACCAGGCCCGGCACCAGGAACGCGGTGTAGCTGACATCGCTGAACACCGTCACCCGGCCTTGCAGCACATGGCCAAAAATCAGCAGGTAGAGCACGGCAGTCAGCACCGGCGCGGCCACGGTCTGGAAGCTCACCTTCCAAAAACGCAGCACTTCTTTGTAAAACAGGGTTTGCCAGCCGCTCATCGTGCCACTCCCGCACCCAGTTGCGTGGTGGCATGGTCCACCACGGCATCGCGCGCCATCACTTGCAAGAACACATCCTCCAGATCCGCGCGGCGGATCTCCAGGTCTTCCACCACCACGCCGGCAGTGCGCAGCTGCGCAAGGATGCGCTCCACATCCGCAGCGCTGCTGGCGGGCAGTTGCACAATGCGGCCGGTGATGCGCGCCTGGGCCGCCAGGTCCGCCGGCAGCAGGCCATCGGTCTTGAACTGCAGCACGTTCGAAGAGCTGCCCTGCAGCAGCTCTGCCATCGTCGACAGGGCCACCACATGGCCCGAGCGCAGCATCGCAATGCGGTTGCACAGCGCCTCGGCCTCTTCCAGGTAGTGGGTGGTGAGCAGCACCGTATGGCCCTGCTTGTTGAGCTTGCTGACGAACTGCCACAAGGTCTGGCGCAGTTCCACATCGACGCCGGCCGTGGGCTCATCGAGCACGATGATCGGCGGCTTGTGTACCAGCGCCTGGGCCACCAGCACGCGGCGCTTCATGCCACCCGAGAGCTGGCGCATATTGGCGGTGGCCTTGTCGGCCAGCCCCAGGCTTTCAAGCAACTCATCGATCCAGGCATCGTTGTTCTTCACACCGAAGTAGCCGGACTGGATGCGCAGTGATTCGCGCACATTGAAAAAGGGATCAAAAACCAGTTCCTGGGGCACGATGCCGAGCTTGCGGCGCGCGTTGGCGTAATCCTCACGCACGTCGCTGCCCAGCACCTTGACCGAGCCACTGCTGGCGCGGGCCAGGCCGGCCAGAATACTGATCATGGTGGTCTTGCCCGCGCCGTTGGGACCGAGCAGGCCAAAGAACTCCCCTTCCTCAATATCGAGGCTGACGTTGTTCAATGCCTGGAAGGGCCCCTTGGCGGTCTGGTAGACCTTGGAGACGGATTGGAATGCGATGGCGGACATGAGTCGGCCATTGTAGGCGCAGCGGCCAGATGCCGCTGGGCTGGGGGTTCAATGCGCCGCTGGGGGCTGCAGCAGGCCATCCACGCCATAGAGACGCGCCAGCGACAGCAGCGGCGCCGACATGCCGCTCAGCTGCAGTGGCCGGCCAGCTGCCAGTGCCGCACGGCGCCCGCCCAGCAAAACTGCCAGTGCCGAGGAGTCAAACACCACCAGCGCGCTGGCATCGACCTGCGCCGGCGCGCCCGTGGGCAGCTGGGCCATGTCCGCCTGCAGTTGCTGCAGGCAGGCCTGGGCCTGCACCTGGGTCAGAGTCGAAGGCAGACTGAACATGGCGGGCGCTTATTTCTTGCCGGCGTTGGCCTTGTTACGGGCCGCGATCGAGTCGATCAGCGTCTGGGGGCTGCCGCCTGGCTTGTTCAGCTCTTCCTGGAACTGGTTGCGGTAGGTTTCCACCATCCAGATCCCCATCACGTTCAGGTTGTAGATCTTCCAGCCCATGCCTTGACCGGGGGTCTTCTGCAGGCGGTAGTCAAGCTGGATCGGGTCACCTCGGCCCAGGATCTCCGAGCGCACCACCACCTCTTTGTCGCCGGCCTGCATGCGCACGGGCTTGACGTTGATGGTCTGGTCGCTCACCTGGTGCAGCGCACCGGCGTAGGTGTTGACCATCAGCTTCTTGAACTCATCCTGCAGTTGCTGCTGCTGAGATGCGGTCGCAGTACGCCACTTGGGGCCCACGGCCGAGGCCATCATGCGGCGGAAGTCCACATTGGGCATCACCACGCTGTCGACATACGAGGTGATCTTGGAGACATCGCCATTGCGGATCGCCTGGTCAGTCTTCAAGGTGTTCAGTACTTCATCCGACAACTGTTTGATCATGGCGTCGGGCGCCATGTCTGCGGCGCTGGCGACCAGCGGGGTCGATGCCATACAAACCACGGCAGCCACGGCGGCGGAATACTGCATCCATGCGCGACGATTCATCATATGCGTTCCTTTCAGCCCGGGTCTGTGATTCAGACTTGGACCATTTTTGATGCTGAGGCGGCCACGCAGTTGCATGCACCGCCATATTTCTTGTAAGCCTTTATAACTTCGGCTTATTTGACATTACCCTGGGGTTGCGGCTCAGCAGCGGACTCGTTCATCCACTGGGTTTCGTCCTCTTCTTCGCCCGCCTTGGTAGCGTTCTGGCGCAACTGCAAATAGGCATCACGTGTGAAGCTGTACTTGTCGAGCGCTGCGGATTGCACCAGCGAGGTGGTGCCCAGCAGGTTGGCGCGGGTGTTGACGATACGCAGGCCGGTCAGCGAGTTGCGCACCGGCACATCGTTGATCGAGCTGACGACATTGCCTTGCCAGTCCACCACCATGCCGGCGGAATCGCGGATGGTCGAGGGGCCGAGCAATGGCCAGACGATGTAGGCACCGGCGGGCATGCCGTAGCGTGCCAGGGTCAGGCCAAAGTCCTGCTTATGGCGCTCGATATCCATCTCACTGGCGACGTCGATCAGACCGCCCAGACCAAACACGGTGTTGGTGGTAAAGCGCACCACGCTGTTGTAGGTGCCCTCGCCCTTGAGCTGCAGCGCATTGTTCACCGCCGACCACAGGTCACCCAGGTTGGCAAAGAAGTTGGTCACCGCAGTACGCACCACGGTGGGCGTCACATCGCGGTAGCCGGTGGCCACGGGCTCAAGCACCGCGCTGTCAACGGCATCGTTGAAGCTGAACATGGCCCGGTTGTAGGGCTCCAGCGGATCGCGGGGGTTGGCGCCAGGGCCGCTGGCACAGCCGGCCAGCATTGCAGCCAGGCCCAGGGTGGACGCCAGCATCCAGCTGCGTGCGTGTTGCTTATTGGTTGGATAACGCATCATCGTTCTCGTTTTTTGCTTGTGTTATTCGGCGGCTTTGGGTGCGGAACTCTCCGAGGCCTTGCCATACAGGAACTGGCCGATCAGATTTTCCAGCACGATGGCCGATTGTGTATTGGTGACGGTATCACCACTGACCAAGGGCTTTTCATCAAAGCCGGCCTCGACACCCACATACTGGTCGCCCAGCAGGCCGCTGGTGAGGATCTTGAAGGAGCTGTCCTTGGGGAAGGCATAGCCATTGGTCAGCTCGATGTGGACATCGGCCTGGAAGGTCTGGTCGTTGAAGCCAATGCTTTTGACGCGGCCGACCTTGACACCGGCGCTGCGCACCGCAGCCTGGGGCTTGAGCCCACCAATGTTGTCAAAGCGGGCAGTGACCTCATAGCCTTTGTTGAAATCCAGGGTCAGCAGGTTGCCTGCGCGCAAGGCCAGGAACACCAGCGCGGCGGCGCCCAGCATGACAAACAGGCCAACCCAGATATCGGTTTTGGAGGGCTGCATATGCGAATCCGTTTCTCTTTTCTATCGATAGGTAGGCGTCAGATGCTGAACATCATCGCGGTGAGCATGAAATCCAGCGCCAACACCGACAACGACGCCATGACCACGGTGCGCGTGGTGGCACGCGAGACACCTTCGGGGGTGGGCTTGGCAACAAAGCCTTGGAGCAAGGCGACAAAGGTCACCGTGATGCCGAACACCATGCTCTTGATCACGCCATTGCCCAAATCCTGGAACACATCGACACCGCTTTGCATCTGGCCCCAGAAGGCGCCTCCATCGATGCCCAGCATCAAGACGCCAACAATCCAGCCGCCCATGATGCCGATGGCACTGAACACCGCAGCCAGCAAAGGCATCGCAATCAGGCCGGCCCAAAAGCGCGGGGCCAGAATGCGCTCGACCGGATCGACGGCCATCATCTCCATTGCAGACAGCTGCTCACCCGCCTTCATCAGGCCGATCTCGGCCGTCAACGCGGTGCCGGCGCGGCCAGCAAACAGCAGGGCCGTCACCACCGGACCGAGCTCGCGCAGCAGGGTCAGGGCCACCATCATGCCCACCGCCTCGGCCGAGCCGTAGCGCTGCAGGATGTAGTAGCCCTGCAGGCCCAGCACAAAGCCGACAAACAGGCCCGACACACCAATGATGGCCAGCGAGTAATTGCCCAGAAAATGGATCTGGTCGCGCAACAGCCCCGGGCGCCGGATCACATAGCCCAGACCGGCCAGCAGGCGCAGCAGCAGGCGCGTGGCCTGGCCAACTGCCGCCGCCTTGGAGCGCAGCGCAAAACCAATATCGGCAGGGTGCCACCAACGCATCAGCGGCCTCCTTTCGCGGCAGGAATTCCAAAGTCTTCATCCATGCTGGGCCCTTGCACATGGAAAGGCACCGGCCCCTGCGGCAGTGCATGGACAAACTGGTGCACCAGCGGATCGCTGCTGGCACGCACCTCGTCGGGCGTGCCCTGCGCCGCCACCACGCCGGGGCCCAGGATGATCACCTGGTCGGCCAGCTTGAAGGTCTCTTCCAGATCGTGTGAGACGATGATGCTGGTGAGGCCCAAGGCGTCATTGAGCTCGCGGATCAGCTGCGCCGAGGTGCCCAGCGAGATCGGGTCCAGCCCGGCGAAGGGCTCGTCATACATGATGAATTCAGGGTCCAGCGCCATCGCACGGGCCAGCGCCACACGCCGGGCCATGCCGCCAGAGATTTGCGAGGGCATCAGATCGCGCGCACCGCGCAGGCCCACGGCCTGCAGCTTCATCAGCACGATGTCGCGCACCATCGCATCGGACAGCTTGGTGTGCTCGCGCAGCGGAAAGGCCACGTTCTCGAACACCGTCATGTCGGTGAACAGCGCGCCAAACTGGAACAGCATGCCCATGCGGCGCCGCGCAGCATAGAGCTGCGCCTGGCTCATCGCTCCCACATCCTGGCCGTCGAGCAGCACCTGCCCGGCCTGCGCACGGGCCTGGCCGCCTATCAGGCGCAGCACCGTGGTCTTGCCGCCACCGGATGCCCCCATCAGCGCCGTCACCTTGCCGCGCGGAATGGTCAACGACACATCGCGCAGGATGGTGCGGTCACCATAGCCAAAGGTGACATTGCGCAGTTCGACAAGAGGTGGTGCAGCAGAAGATTGCATAGAAAAGCCGGCAATATCCGGCATCGTCATCATAAGAGGGGGCAGGGCTCTTTTCTGTAGTCAGTTGCCGCAGCGCAGACCCTCAAGCTTACGGCTTGTAACAAACATTCATGAATGTATTTATACGGGCAGATCGTACCCCGGATGCGCTAAGCCCCGCAAGGCAACAGGCTATTGCTGTCAGTAGCGTGATCGGCTTGGCCTACAGCATCGCACAGGCGGTTTCTCAGTCCATTGAGCACAGCGTCAACAACGGTGAGAAGCGCCCGTGATTAAAGCATATTGTCCAAAAAGGAACGAATGCGCGGATGGCTGCAGTCTTCAAAGAAGGCGCGGGCTGGCTTGGCCTCGATCAGGGCGCCCTGGTCCATGAATACCACGGTATTGGCCACCTCACGGGCAAAGCCCATTTCATGGGTGACCACCAGCATGGTCATGTGCTCCTCGGCCAGCTGGCGCATGGTGCGCAGCACTTCGCCGGTCAGCTCCGGGTCCAGTGCCGAGGTCGGCTCGTCAAACAGCATGATGTCCGGCTCCATGGCCAGCGCCCGGGCAATGGCCACGCGCTGTTTTTGGCCGCCCGACAGCCGCGCCGGATAGGCATCGGCCTTCTCCAGCAGACCCACCTTGCGCAGCAGCTCCTGGGCCTTGGGCATGATCTGCTCGCGCGTCAGGCCCTTGACGACCATCGGCGCCTCGGTGATGTTGTCGATCACCGACAGGTGCGGGAACAGGTTGAAGCCCTGGAACACCATGCCCATGCGGCGCAGAATGGCGCGCATCTGGGCATCTGGTGCGTACTGGGCCTGGCCCTGTGCATTGGTGCTGACGAGGGTCTGGCCCTCGACCACCACCGAGCCCGAATCGATCACCTCAAGGTGGTTCAAGCAGCGCAGAAAAGTGCTCTTGCCCGAACCTGATGGGCCGATCACCGCCATCACCTCGCCCTTGTGGATATCCAGCGAGACGCGCTTGAGCACCTCGTTGCCGTTGAAGGCCTTGCAGATATCGCGCGCCTGCACCATCACCGGGGTGCCCATGTCATTGCCTGTCATTGCCATACTCCTGCGCTGTTCGCTGCTACTGCTTGGTGCCCATTCATCGTTACGCACTGTTCAGGCGTCATATTTGGCATAGCGCTTTTCCAGGCGGTTGAAGCCCCAGGTCAGCACCAGGGTCATCAGCAGGTAGAAGGCGGCCGCCACCACAAAGGGCGTGGTGGTGAAGTCGCGCTGAACAATGCCGCGCGCGGCGCGCAGCAGGTCGTTGAGGGCGAGCACATAGATCAGCGAGGTGTCCTTGACCAGGGTGATGGTCTCGTTGCTGACCGGCGGCAGGATGGTGCGCACCATCTGCGGCAGCACAATGCGGCGCATGGTCTGGCTGTAGGACAGGCCCAGCACCTTGGCGCCTTCGTACTGGCCCCGGTCCACGCTCTGGATACCGGCGCGGAAGATCTCCGCAAAATAGGCCGCATAGTTGAGCGCGAAGGCCACGACGGCCGAAGGGAAGTCCGGCAGGCGCACGCCGATCACCGGCACAAACGGCAGCGCGAAGTAGATGAACAGCAGCTGCAGCATCAGCGGCGTGCCGCGCATCAGCCAGATATAGGCCTCGACAAAGCGCGCCAGCGCCTTGAAGCGCGAGATGCGCGCCAACGCCAGGGCCAGACCCAGTGGCACCGACAGCGCCAGGGTGATGAAGAACAGCTTGAGAGTCACCAGGGCGCCGTTTGACAGCGGCCCCAGCATTGAAATTACATAATCCATCGATGGCCTTCAGGGTGGCACCGGCTCCGCGGGCCTGGTTGCCACAGGCACGAGTGCCTTGGAACGCGTTGGCGCTCCCGGTCTGGCACTCCTGTCATAAAAATCCGTTCTGGCCGCCTGGCAGCGCCCAGCGCTGCGGCGGCCATGGGCCGTGCCCAAAAGCACAAGACCGGCACGCTGTGCCGGCCCGATGCAAAGTCACCTGCAGATCAGTGCTTGATCACGTCGGCGCCAAACCACTTCTTGGCGATTTCTTCGGCCTTGCCGTCCTTCTTCATCTCGGCCAGCACGTCGTTGATCTTGTTGCGGGTGGCTTCGTCGTCCTTGCGGAAGCCCACGCCATAGTCTTCGGTGCCAAAGTCTTCGGCCAGCACCACATAGTTGTCAGGCTTCTTGGAGACCAGGTAACGGCCCACCACCTCGTCCACCACCACGACATCCAGGCGGCCGGCTTCCACATCCATCAGTGCAGCGATGTTGTCGCCAAACAGCTTGGTTTCCTTGAATTGAGAGGACAGTTCCTTGTCCTTTTCCATCGCGGTCACGGCGCTGGAGCCTTCCTGGGCACCCACGATCTTGCCAGCCATGTCGGCCTTGGTCTTGATCGGCGAGCCGGCCTTCACGATGATGATCTGCTTGTTGACCATGTAGGGGTCGGTGAAGAGGATCTTTTCCTTGCGCTCTTCCAGGATGGTCAGGCCATTCCACAGTGCGTCGACGCGCTTGCCCAGCAGCTCGGCTTCCTTGGCGTTCCAGTCGATGGGCTTGAATTCCACTTCGATGCCAGCGCGCTTGGCCGCTTCGCGGGCCATGTCGATGTCAAAACCCACGATTTCGTTCTTCTCGTCACGGAAACCCATCGGCGGGAAGTTGTCGTCCAGACCTACCACCAGCTTGGTGCTTGCAGCAGCAACAGGCGCAGGCGCGGGTGCTTCAGCCGCAGGCTTGGGCGCATCATTCTTGCCGCAAGCGGTGAGCAAGGCAGTCAGCGCCAGGGTGGCAACGAAAGAACGTTTTTTCATGTGTCTCAACCAAAGAGAAAGACAAAGTAAGTGCACTTGGCTTGATTTTTACAAGCGTCAGCGTGCAGGCGAATCGCGTATTGTCTCCGATCACACGAATTTCGTGTCGCTTATGGGGAAAACTCTGCCGGCCTAGTCGGACGTCAGCAAGCCGCTACGATGGCTGCCCCGGTCGCCCCCATGCGGCGATCCAGGTATCTCAAATTCACGGCTTTCACTGCCGCACGTGCAGGATTGACCGCACTGGCGCCCCCTATTTATGACCACCCTCTCGCCCGAACTGCGCAAGGCCTTTGAAGAAACCCAGTACCACGTACTGAACCAGGCCCCTTTCATCTTGCAGCTGGGCCAGGCCCAGGCGGCGCTCGGCGCGCTGTACCGGCAGCACCAGACCGATTGCAGCTGTTTCATCACCGCCTTCAACCCCATGGGCGAGCTGCTGGACAAGGACGAGAACATCGAGCGCCATGCCCAGTTGGGCCGCGCACTGGGCGTAGCCGGCTTTGCCGCGCTGCCCGCCGTTGCCCAGCACCCCGCCAATGGCTGGCCGGCCGAGCCGGGCTATCTGGTCATTGGCCTGGGCCGCGACGATGCCCAGCGCTGGGCGGCGCAGTGGGAGCAGCTGGCGGTGGTGTGGACCAGCGCCGACATGGTGCCCCAGCTGCTGGAAACCCGGGTGCCCGGCTGGATGCGCTGAGCCCCATTTGTTGACTGAGAGGAAAACCCATGCTGTTGATCATTGGTACCGTGCGCCTGCCCGCCGCCAACCTGGAACGCGCCCTGCCCGCCATGCGGGCGATGGTGGAAGCCTCACGCGCTGAAGCCGGCTGCCTGGAATACGGCTATGCCCAGGATGTGCTGGTGCCCGGGCTGATCCATGTCAAAGAGCTGTGGAGCGACCAGGCCGCGCTGGATGCGCATTTTGCCTCCAGCCATATCCAGGCCTGGCGCGCTGCCTGGCCTGCGCTGGAGATTGGCGACCGCGATTTGCGCGTCTATGATGTGGGCGCGCCGCGCAGCACCTGATGGTCAGCGGGCGCCGTCCTGTCCAACCACCCTCTTGCACTGCAATGTAGTGCCCGCGCCCATGCCTGAACTTCACAACTGGCTCGCCTTTGCTCTCATTTCCCTGGGCATGGTCCTGACGCCCGGGCCCAATATGGTCTATCTCATCTCCCGTTCGATATGCCAAGGGCGCGGCGCAGGCTTGATCTCGCTGGGCGGTGTGGCCCTGGGCTTTGTGTTCTACATGCTGTGCGCGGCGCTGGGCATCACCGCGCTGGTGATGGGCATCCCCTACGCCTACGACGCACTGCGCATTGGTGGCGCGTTGTACCTGCTGTACCTGGCCTGGCAGGCGGTCAAGCCCGGAGGGCGCTCCCCGTTCGAGCTGCGCCAGTTGCCGCAGGACAGCCCACGCAAGCTGTTTGCGATGGGTTTTCTGACTAACCTGCTCAACCCCAAGATTGCCGTGATGTACCTGTCACTGCTGCCGCAGTTCATCGATCCCGCCCACGGCAGCGTTTTTTCGCAGTCCCTGGTGCTGGGTTTCACTCAGATTGTGGTCAGCGTCAGCGTGAATGCCGCCATTGCGATGCTGGCCGGCTCGATCGCCGTGTTTCTGGCCAGCCGCCCCAGCTGGGTACAGATGCAGCGCTGGCTGATGGGCACCGTGCTCGCGGGCCTGGCGCTGCGCATGTTGACCGAGGCCCGCAAATAAAACAGGCGCCACAGCCCGGGGTGGGCGGCAGCGCCTGGCAGAAATCCGCATACCGGGTTCTGTTTACAGCTAGCTCACGTGAAAGCGCAGGTGCTCGTCGATAAAGCTCTGGATGAAGTAGTAGCCGTGGTCATAGCCGCCATGGCGGCGCAGGGTCAGCGGCTGGCCGACCTGGGCGCAGGCGGCTTCAAAGGCTTCGGGCAGCAGCTGCTTTTCCAGCAAGAACTTGTCGGCCAGGCCCTGGTCGACGAGGATGCCGGCCGGGTATGGCGCCTGCTTTTGCGCGGCCATCAGGGCGGTGGCATCGTGCTGCGCCCATTCGGCCTGGTTGTCGCCGAGGTAGCCGGCAAAGGCTTTCTGGCCCCAGGGGCAGTTAATGGGATTGGCAATCGGCGCAAAGGCCGAGACCGACTTGAACACGCCAGGGTGGCGCAGCGCCAGGGTCAGCGCGCCATGGCCGCCCATGCTGTGGCCAAAGATGCCCAGGCGTTGCAGGTCGATCGGCAGCTTGGCGCCCAACAGCGGCAGCAGGTCTTCAAGGATGTAGCTTTCCATGCGCCAGTGCAGCGCCCAGGGCTTGGCCGTGGCATCCAGGTAAAAACCGGCTCCCACGCCAAAATCCCAGCTCTCCGCTTCGCCAGGCAGGCCCGCGCCGCGCGGGCTGGTGTCGCAGGTGACCAGGGCCACGTTCAGCGAAGCCGCCAGGCGCTGCGCGCCGGCCTTGGTCATGAAGGTCTCTTCGGTACAGGTCAGGCCCGCCAGGTACAGCAGCGCGGGCACCTTCTCGCCCTCCACCGCCTTGGGCGGCAGAAACACCGAGAACTTCATCGCCAGGCCGATCTGGCTGGAGAAATGCTCATAAAAACGCTGGGCGCCGCCAAAGCAGGCATGGGCCGCCTGCAGCTTGAGGCTGGCTTGGGCTTCAGACATCGGAATTTCCTTCGGTAGGGGGTTGCGGGGATGCGGCCTGGGCGGCCGCTGCACGCAGCTTGTCTTTCTTGCTCATGCGCTTGCCCTTGATACCGCCATTGCCGGCATCTTCAGAAGGCGCATGCGCGGGCACGGCTTCGGTGACCGGGTACTGGTCCAGGGTCTGCAGCGCCACATTGAGCCCATTGCGCTTGGCAATCAGCTTCCAGTGCGCCAGGCTAGCGGGGGTCACCAGGCTGATGGCCAGGCCCGAGATACCGGCCCGGCCTGTACGGCCGATGCGGTGGGTGTAATCGGTGGGCGAGCGCGGCAGGTCGTAGTTGATGACCAGGGGCAGCGCCTCGACATGGATGCCACGTGCGGCCAGATCGGTGGTGACCAGCACCTGCCACTGGCTGCTGCGGAACTCCTGCAGCACCTGCTGGCGCGCGCCCTGGCTCAGCTCGCCATGGAAGGCGGTGGCGCTGATGCCCTTGTCATAGAGCTTGTTGGCCACATGCTCGGCACTGTAGCGGCTGGCCACAAACACCAGCATGCGCTGGCCGGTGTACTGGGTGACCAGCTCGCGCAGCCAGGCGGTGCGCTTGGCGGCATCGAGGTAGTAGGCCTCCTGCACGATGGTGGCATCCTGCAGGTGGGTCGATGCGATCTCCACTTTCTCATGCGTGGCACGCAGCAAGCTGGGCACCAGCGCCTGCACGGCCGGTGCAAAGGTGGCCGACAGCAGCAGGGTCTGGCGCTGCTCGCGCGCGGGCACCAGGGCCAGCACGCTTTGCAGCTCCTCGGCAAAGCCCAGGTCCATCAAGCGGTCAGCCTCATCCAGCACCAGGGTGCTGATGGTGTCCAGCCGCAGCTTGCTGTGTGCCACCACATCGAGCAGGCGCCCGGGCGTGGCAATCACCAGATCCACACCGCCGCGCAGGGCCAGCAGCTGGGGATTGATGGACACACCGCCGGTGAGCACGGCCACCTTGGGGCGGCGGCCCAGGGCCTCGCCAACAAAGTAGACCAGCTCGGCCACCTGGGTGGCCAGCTCGCGCGTGGGCACCAGGATCAAGGCCTGCGTCTCATGGCGGCCCGCCTGGCCTGCTGCATCACTGAGCATCCAGGCCTGCATCAGGGGCAGCACATAGGCTGCCGTCTTGCCCGAGCCGGTCGGCGCGCAGCCCAGCAGGTCACGCCCGTCCAGAATGGCCGGAATGGCTTGGGTCTGGATGGCCGTGGGTGCAATCAGGCCATGGGCCTGGGCAGCATGGGCCAGCGACGGAGCAAGGCCAAGAGAGGTAAAAGACATGGATTTCAATGGTGCGGGCCGGGCCGCAGGGACAACAAGCCTCGCATTGTCGCCCCTGGCACCGCTGCCAGCGCTGCGCAGGACTATTGCAGCACGTGCTGGCAGCCGGGCCGGCCACGTTCGGCCAGCAGTGCTTAGCTCGCGTAATTGACCACCGAGCGGATCGACTTGCCTTCATGCATCAGGTCGAAAGCCTCGTTGATCTTGGCCAGGCCCATGGTGTGGGTGACAAAGGGCTCGAGCTTGATCTTGCCGGCCATCGCGTCTTCCACCATGCCGGGCAGCTCGCTGCGGCCCTTGACGCCGCCAAAGGCCGTGCCCAGCCATTTGCGGCCGGTCACCAGCTGGAAAGGACGGGTGGAGATTTCCTGGCCCGCGCCTGCGACGCCGATGATCACGCTCTGGCCCCAGCCGCGGTGCGCGCATTCCAGCGCTGCCCGCATCACCTGGGTGCTGCCGATGCATTCAAAGCTGTGGTCCACGCCCCAGCCGGTCATCTCGACGATCACTTGCTGGATCGGCTTGTCGAAGTCCTTGGGGTTGATGCAGTCGGTCGCGCCAAAGGTCTTGGCCAGCTCGAACTTGCCGGGGTTGGTATCGACGGCAATGATGCGGCCGGCTTTGGCCAGCTGCGCGCCCTGGATCACCGCCAGACCGATGCCGCCCAGACCGAACACGGCCACGGTATCGCCCTCTTGCACCTTGGCGGTGTTCTTGACAGCGCCCAGGCCGGTGGTCACGCCACAGCCCAGCAGGCAGACCTGCTCGGGGTTGGCATCGGGGTTGACCTTGGCCAGCGACACTGCGGCCACCACGGTGTACTCGGAGAAGGTGGAGCAGCCCATGTAGTGGTAGATCGGCTCGCCGTTGTAGCTGAAGCGTGTGGTGCCATCGGGCATCACACCCTTGCCCTGGGTGGCGCGCACCGCCACGCAGAGGTTGGTCTTGCCGCTCTTGCAGAACAGACATTCGCCGCACTCTGCCGTGTACAGCGGGATCACATGGTCGCCTGGCTTGACGCTGGTGACGCCCTCGCCCACTTCCACCACAATGCCAGCGCCTTCATGGCCCAGCACCGCCGGGAAGATGCCTTCGGGGTCATCACCGCTCAGGGTGAAGGCATCCGTGTGGCACACGCCCGTGTGGGTGATCTTGACCAGCACTTCGCCCTTCTGGGGTGGCGCAACGTCGATCTCGACAATCTGCAAAGGCTCTCCGGCTTTGAAGGCAACAGCGGCGCGGGATTTCATGGGTGGACTCCTTGTAGGTCAAAAGATGGACAAATATTCATAACACGGGCGCTGCCCAGCCGCGAGACAGCGAGGAAGGGCCTACGCCGGCCGCGCCGCCCCACACCGAGGCTGTCGTCCCCCTGCCCGCATGGCACCGCCATGCGAGAGCGGGGGGAAGGCGCGCAGCGCCACAGGGGGGTGTTCATTTCAAGTACGAGCGCAGCAGCGACAACATTTCGTCAATGTCCGCCTGCGACGGCGCCGGCTGCTTGGCCATGGTCTCGCGCATATGGCCATCAAGCAAGTCGGCCATCAGGCCGTGTACGGCCCCGCGCATGGCGGCGAGCTGCTGCAGGATGGGGGCGCAATCACTGCCCGCCTCCACCGCCCGCTCCAAGGCCTCCGCCTGGCCTTTGATGCGGCGCAGGCGGGTGATGGCGCGGTGCTTGTCTTCAGCGTTATGGGGCATGGCAGGCGGTGTTCGCAACGGCGCAAAAGCACGCCAAACTCAGGTACTGGGCCAGAGTATAAATGCAATTTATAAAAACTACATATGAAAAATAGATGAAAACCCCAGGTACCCCCTGGGGGTATGCCGGATATCTAGGATGCACTCAGGCCGAGCAGGCACAAAAAAAAGACCGCAGCCTCGGCTGCGGTCTTGCGTGGGTGAGTGGCAACCGGTTTTAGCGCGGCAGATCGCTCCAGCCCATCAGGTACTCGTCGACGGCGCGCGCGGCCTGGCGGCCTTCGCGGATGGCCCAGACCACCAACGACTGGCCACGGCGCATGTCGCCAGCGGCAAACACCTTGTCCACATTGGTGGCGTAGCCGCCGGTGAAGTCGGTGGTCGCGCGGGCGTTGCCACGGGCGTCCTTGTCGACGCCAAAGGCTTCCAGCACGGGCGAGACGGGGTTCACAAAACCCATGGCCAGCAGCACCAGGTCGGCAGGCCATTCCTTTTCGGTGCCCTTGACTTCGCTCAGCTTGCCGTCCTTGAACTCGACCTGCACGGTGGTCAGGCTCTTGACCTTGCCCTTGTCGCCATTGAAGGTCTTGGTCGAAATCGCGAACTCACGCACAGCGCCTTCTTCGTGGCTGGAGCTGGTGCGCAGCTTGATCGGCCAGTAGGGCCAGACCAGGGGCTTGTTTTCCTCTTCGGGCGGCATGGGCATCACCTCGAACTGGGTGACGCTCTTGGCGCCGTGGCGGTTGCTGGTGCCCACGCAGTCGCTGCCGGTGTCGCCACCGCCGATGACGATGACGTCCTTGCCATCCGCACGGATCTGGCCCTTGATCTTGTCGCCGGCATTGATCTTGTTCTGCTGGGGCAGGAACTCCATCGCGTAGTGCACGCCATCCAGCTCACGGCCGGGCACGGGCAGATCGCGCGACTGCTCGGAGCCACCGGTCAGCAGCACCGCGTCAAACTCAGACTTGAGCTGCTCGGGCGAGACGGTTTCCTTGGCCCAGTTGGTGACCTTGCTGTCCTTGCCCAGGCCATCCTTGCCGGCCACCAGCACGCCGGTGCGGATGGTCACGCCTTCGGCTTCCAGCTGGGCAGCGCGGCGGTCGATGTGCAGCTTGTCGAGCTTGAAGTCAGGGATGCCGTAGCGCAGCAGGCCGCCGATGCGGTCGTTCTTTTCGAACAGGGTCACCGCATGGCCTGCACGGGCCAGCTGCTGGGCAGCGGCCATGCCGGCAGGGCCGGAGCCGACGACAGCCACTTTCTTGCCGCTCTGGTGCTTGGCGGGGCGCGCCTGCACCCAACCCTCTTCCCAAGCACGGTCAATGATGGCGTGCTCGATGGACTTGATGCCCACCGGGTCGTTGTTGATGTTCAGCACGCAGGCTGCTTCGCAAGGCGCGGGGCAGATGCGGCCGGTGAACTCGGGGAAGTTGTTGGTCGAGTCCAGCACATGAAAGGCTGCCGCCCAATCGGCGCGGTACACCAGATCGTTGAAATCCGGAATGATGTTGTTGACCGGGCAACCGCTGTTGCAGAACGGCGTGCCGCAGTCCATGCAACGTGCGCCTTGCTGCTTGGCCTGCTGCGAGTTCAGGCCAACAACAAATTCCTTGTAGTGCTTGAGGCGATCTTCAACGGGTGCATAACCCTCGTCGATACGCGCAAATTCCATAAAGCCTGTGACTTTTCCCATGATCGGATCTCTTGCTTGGCTGCTGCCCGCGCCGCGTTGGCGGGGACAGCAATCGTGGTCATTAATAAGGGGCTGGGTGCTTGGCGGCCAGGCCGCCATGGCCTCACTTTGCGGCGGCGTCCACACTCTTCTTGGCCGAGGTCTTGGCCTTGGCGACCTGCGCCTTGGCTTCGGCGCGGGCATGGATTTCACCCAGCGCGCGCTTGTACTCGGTCGGGAAGACCTTGACGAACTTGCTGCGCACCTCCGCCCAGTTGTCCAGCAGGTCACGGGCACGCTTGCTGCCCGTCCAGCGCAGGTGGTCGGCAAGCAGGCGCTTGAGCTGTGCTTCGTCCGTCTGGCCGTTGTGCCAGATGCCCTTGTCGATGCTGGCCTCTTGCTCGGACTGGCTCAGCACCTTGTCCAACGTGACCATCGTGGTGTTGCAGCGGCTGGCGAACTGGCCGTCCTCGTCATAGACGTAGGCCACACCGCCGCTCATACCGGCTGCAAAGTTGCGCCCGGTCTTGCCCAGCACCAGCACGGTACCGCCGGTCATGTATTCGCAACCATGGTCACCGGTGCCCTCGACCACCGCCGTGGCACCCGACAGGCGCACTGCAAAGCGCTCGCCGGCCACGCCGCTCAAGAAGGCCTCACCGGTGGTCGCGCCGTACATCACGGTGTTGCCCACGATGATGTTCTTGTGCGCTTCGCCACGGAAATCCAGGCTCGGGCGCACCACCACGCGGCCGCCGGACAGGCCCTTGCCGGTGTAGTCGTTCGCGTCACCGACCAGGTACAGGGTGATGCCGTTGCACAGGAAGGCGCCAAACGACTGGCCACCGGTGCCCTCGACACGGATGTGGATGGTGTCGTCGGGCAGGCCTTCGGCATGCACCTTGGTCACCGCGCCCGAGAGCATGGCGCCCACGGTGCGGTTCACATTGCGCACGGTCTCCAGGATCTTGACCCGCTCGCCCTTGTCGATGGCAGGACGCGACTTCTCGATCAGGATGTTGTCGAAGGCCTTTTCCAGACCATGGTCCTGGTTTTGTGTGTGGTACAGCGGCACATCGTCCGCCACTTCGGCACGGGCCAGCAGGCGGCCAAAGTCCAGGCCCTTGGCCTTCCAGTGGGTGATACCGGCCTTCATGTCCAGCAGGTCGGCACGACCCACCAGGTCGTCGAACTTGGAGATACCCAGCTGGGCCATGATCTGGCGCGCTTCTTCGGCGATGAAGAAGAAGAAGTTCACCACATGCTCGGGCTTGCCGCTGAATTTCTTGCGCAGCTCAGGATCTTGCGTGGCCACGCCCACCGGGCAGGTGTTGAGGTGGCACTTGCGCATCATGATGCAGCCTTCGACCACCAGCGGTGCGGTGGCAAAGCCGAACTCATCGGCGCCCAACAGCGCACCGATCACCACGTCGCGGCCGGTCTTCATCTGACCATCAGCCTGCACACGGATACGGCTGCGCAGGCCGTTGAGCACCAGGGTCTGCTGGGTTTCGGCCAGGCCGATTTCCCAAGGCGAACCCGCATGCTTGATCGACGACCAGGGCGATGCGCCCGTGCCGCCGTCATGGCCGGCGATCACCACATGGTCAGCCTTGCACTTGGCAACGCCGGCGGCAATCGTGCCCACACCGACTTCGGACACCAGCTTGACGCTGATCGACGAATGGGTAGCGACGTTCTTCAGGTCGTGGATCAGCTGGGCCAAGTCCTCGATCGAGTAGATGTCGTGGTGCGGCGGCGGCGAGATCAGGCCCACCCCAGGCACCGAGTAACGCTGCTTGCCGATGTACTCGGTCACCTTGCCGCCAGGCAACTGGCCGCCTTCACCGGGCTTGGCACCCTGCGCCATCTTGATCTGGATCTGGTCCGCAGAGGCCAGGTACTCGGCCGTCACACCAAAGCGGCCCGATGCCACTTGCTTGATGCGCGAGCGCAGGCTGTCGCCGTCTTGCAGCACGTAGTCGGATTCGATCTGGTCCTTGCCGATGATCGACGCCAGCGACTCGCCCTGCTTGATCGGGATGCCCTTGAGCTCGTTGCGGTAACGGGCGGGGTCTTCACCGCCCTCGCCGGTGTTGCTCTTGCCGCCGATGCGGTTCATCGCCACGGCCAGGGTGACGTGGGCTTCGGTGCTGATCGAGCCCAGCGACATGGCGCCGGTGGCAAAGCGTTTGACGATCTCGGCCGCCGATTCGACCTGCTCGACCGGGATGGCCTTGGCAGGGTCGATCTTGAACTCGAACAGGCCGCGCAGGGTCATGTGGCGCTTGCTCTGGTCGTTGATCAGCTGCGCGTATTCCTTGTAGGTGTTGAAGCTGTTGGCGCGGGTCGAGTGCTGCAGCTTGGCAATCGCATCGGGGCTCCACATATGCTCTTCACCACGGGCACGCCAGGCGTATTCGCCACCGGTGTCCAGCATGGTGGCCAGCACCGGGTCGTTGCCAAAGGCTGCCTTGTGGCGGCGGATGGCTTCTTCACCAATTTCGAACACGCCCAGGCCTTCGACGCGGCTGGAGGTGCCGGTGAAGTACTTGTCGATGGTTTCGCTGTTGATGCCGACCGCTTCGAACAGCTGCGCACCGCAGTAAGACATGTAGGTGGACACACCCATCTTCGACATGATCTTGGACAGACCCTTGCCGATGGCCTTGATGTAGTTGTAGATCGCCTTGTCTGCCGACAGATCGCCAGGCAGGTGCTTGTGGATCGAGGTGATCGTTTCCAGCGCCAGGTAGGGGTGCACGGCTTCGGCACCGTAGCCGGCCAGCACGCCGAAGTGGTGCACTTCGCGGGCGGTGCCGGTTTCCACCACCAGACCGCAGGCCGTACGCAGGCCTTCGCGGATCAGGTGCTGGTGGATGGCAGACAGCGCCAGCAGTGCCTGGATGGCCACGCGGTCCTTGCTGACACCCTTGTCGCTGATGATCAGGATGTTGTTGCCAGTCTTGATCGCATCAACCGCTTGTGCGCACAGCGATGCCAGGCGCGCTTCCACGCCTTCACTGCCCCATTCCAGCGGGTAGGTGATGTCGAGCACGGCCGAGCTGAACTTGCCTGCGGTGTGCGAGCGGATATTGCGCAGCTTCACCATGTCGCTGAAGTCCAGCACCGGCTGGGTCACTTCCAGACGCAGCGGCGGGTTCACCTGGTTGATGTCCAGCAGGTTGGGCTTGGGGCCGATGAAGGACACCAGGCTCATCACGATCGCTTCACGGATCGGATCGATCGGCGGGTTGGTCACCTGCGCGAACATCTGGCGGAAGTAGTTGTACAGCGGCTTGTTCTTGTCCGACAGCACAGCCAGCGGGCTGTCATTGCCCATCGAGCCAATGCCTTCTTCGCCGTTGGCAGCCATCGGGCTCATCAGGAACTTGATGTCTTCCTGGGTGTAGCCAAAGGCCTGCTGCAGGTCCAGCAGCTCAGGCGACTTTTGCTCATCAGCAATCGCACCGAACTCTTGCGAAGCCTTGGCCTGCTGGTCCACCTGCGATTCGCCAGCCACGGGCTTGACCACATCGTCCAGGCGGATGCGCAGGTCTTCGATCCAGCGCATGTAAGGCTTGGCATTGGTCAGCGAGGACTTGACTTCTTCGTCGTCAATCAAACGGCCCTGGTCCAGATCGATCAGGAACATCTTGCCAGGCTGCAGGCGCCACTTGCGCACGATCTTGTGCTCGGGCACGGGCAGCACGCCCGATTCGGAGCCCATGATGACGAAGTCATCGTCGGTCACACAGTAACGGGCAGGACGCAGGCCGTTGCGGTCCAGGGTAGCGCCAATCTGGCGGCCATCGGTGAACACGATCGATGCGGGGCCATCCCAGGGCTCGATCATCGCGGCATGGTATTCGTAGAATGCGCGGCGGCGCGAATCCATCGTGGCGTGCTGCTCCCAAGGCTCGGGGATCATCATCATCACCGCCTGGGCCAGCGGGTAGCCCGCCATGGTCAGCAGCTCCAGGCAGTTGTCGAAGGTGGCCGTGTCGGACTGGTGCGCAAAGCTGATCGGGTAGAGCTTTTGCAGGTCGTTGCCCAGCACCGGCGAGCTCATCACGCCTTCGCGGGCGCGCATCCAGTTGTAGTTGCCCTTGACGGTGTTGATTTCACCGTTATGCGCCACATAGCGGTAAGGGTGGGCCAGCGGCCATTCGGGGAAGGTGTTGGTCGAGAAGCGCTGGTGCACCAGGCCCAGCGCCGAGACGCAGCGCTCATCTTCCAGATCACGGAAGTAGGTGCCCACTTGATCGGCCAGCAGCAGACCCTTGTAGATCACGGTGCGGCTGCTCATGCTGGGCACGTAGTACTCTTTGCTGTACTTGAGCTGCAGGTTCTGGATCGCCGCGCTGGCGGTCTTGCGGATCACATACAGCTTGCGCTCCAGCGCATCCTGCACGATCACATCGGCGCCACGGCCGATGAACACCTGGCGGATGACCGGCTCTTTCTCGCGCACGGTGGGCGACATCGGCATTTCGCGGTTGACCGGCACATCGCGCCAGCCCAACAGCACCTGGCCTTCGGCCTTGATGGCGCGCTCCAGCTCTTCCTCGCAAGCCAGACGCGATGCATGTTCCTTGGGCAGGAACACCATGCCCACGCCGTATTCGCCAAACGGAGGCAGCTTGACGCCCTGGGCGGCCATCTCGTCGCGGTAGAGCGCATCGGGCAGCTGGATCAGGATACCGGCGCCATCACCCATCAGCTTGTCGGCACCCACCGCACCCCGGTGGTCCAGGTTCTCCAGAATCTTCAGAGCCTGGGTCACGATGGCATGGCTCTTCTGGCCCTTGATGTGGGCCACAAAACCGACGCCGCAGGCATCGTGTTCCAGAGTCGGGTCATACAGACCCTGAGCTTGCATCTGCTCGCGTGCGGTAGCCGACATGGCGCAATCCTTCAAATAATCTATCGCGGGAAGGTCAATGTAGAGCAGCTGGCAATACCCGAGCAAGATTTTTATTTAGGGTCAGATACCAATTATTTTCAAATGATTTTTCTCAACAATTAATTGGGGTCATATTTAAATTGGCAAAATTATCGTTGATTTATATGACATTTTTAATTCATTCGTCGGAGGGACCTAGCAGACGGGGACGACCCGCACTCTTTTTGTGCAGCCTGCGCACCGTTTTGGACTGCAGAGATTGCACAAAGTCCTCACTGCCCATCGCCCAGCCGCCCTGTACCGCATCGGTTAGCGCACCCGACTCGCGTTGCGACAGGCCATAGGCCAGCATCTGGGCATAGCGGGCCTCCCGCGCAAAGGGGGTGTTGCCCAAGGCCCAGAAAGCCGCCGGATCGCGCAACCAAGCCATTGGTTTTGCACCTAAATGGTGCGCACAGCTGGACCAGGGGTAGTCTTCCGCCTTGGCGACCAGGCCTGCGCGCTGCGGGTTGGAATCGATATAGATGATGCATTGCAGCAACGGCTCGGCCGGTTCGACCACCGTCGAGCGGTAGCGCCCTTCCCACAAAGTGCCGCTGCGCCCGTGCCGGGCATTGAAATAGCGCACATAGGCCCGGCCCAGCGCCTGCATCAGCAACGGCAGGCCCTGTTCGGTCTGGGGTGTTATCAGCAGATGAAAGTGGTTGGGCATCAGCACAAAGGCGTGCACTGCCACCAGATGGGTCTGCGCCAGCTGGCGCAGCAAATCGCTGAAGTGCTGGAAATCCTCGTCATCGACAAAGACCGTCTGCCGGTTGTTGCCCCGGTGCAGCACATGGTGCGGCATGTCAGGAAGACTGAGTCGGGGAAGGCGGGCCATGGTGAAAACGTCGGCAAAGGACGGCAGAGGAAAAGCCGCTCCATTATCAACGCTCTGCTGATAGGGCACTTGCACGCCTGTCCGCTATGATCCAACTGGTAAATAATCCAATAACCAGGGAGATTGAATCACCATGCGCCTTTCTTCTTTAGCGATTGCGTCCTTGCTGGTCTTCAGCGCCAACAGCTGGGCTGCGCGCGATTTCACACCCCAAGCGGGCACCTGGATCGTCAGCAGCGAAATCGATGGTAAGCCTGGCCGTGGTCTGGCCATCGATGTGCAAGGCAACACCTTTTTCATGCAGGTGTTTGGCTATGAGAAAAATGGCGATGCCACTTTCTACACAGCCACCGGGCAGTTGGACGGCAACAGCATCACCGCCCCACTCGTCCGTTACACCGGCGGGCGCAGCTTTGGCAGCGAGGCGCGTGATGGCGTGGAAGACAGTTCGCCCGGTGATGTGACCGTGTCCTTCAGCAATGGGCTCAAAGGCAGCGTGCAGTTTCCCGGCGAAGCACCCGCAGCGATGGAGCGCTTTGCAATCAAGGAATTCACGCCGAGCATCAGCAACCCGCTCGCACAGGTGGGCCAACGCGGCCTGCATCTGCTGATATTGGACAAGGATCTGCAGTTCAAGCAGTACCGCAGTGCAATGCTTCAGCGCGATGGCCAAGGGCAGCCGGTGCTGGTGGAACATCCTGGCTCGTCTGCAATGGGAAATGTCCTTCCTTGCAGCCTCGAACCCGACGAAGGCCAGTTTGTCTGCAGCGCTGCTGACAGCGGCAGCGATATCGACAGTCTGCGCTTCCGAATGGTGGGCGGCCAGTTGGCAGGCCAAATCACGATGAAAGAGACGCCAACGCAGCAGCTCACGGTGATCGGGCAAAGCGATTCTGCAATGGACTCAGGCCTCCGTGAGCGTCAGCAGCAAAACTACTGGTACATCGTGGTTCCCGGCGCGACCGTGACGGGTATAGTCACCACGCACAGCCACCAATTGATGCCCGTCAATGGCACCTGGATGGTGCAGGATGAGCTGACCGGCAAGCCAGGGCGCGGACTGGCGCTGGACGTGCAGAACTCCACGATGGTGCTGCAAGTCTTCAACTACAGCGCCAATGGCCAGCCCACCTTCCATATGGGCAGCGGAACCTACGGCAGCGCCGGACCAGATACCTTGGCGTCGCGGGCCGAGTTTGCACTGAACCAGTATGCGGGTGGACGCAGCCTGGGCGGCCCTGCCCAATCGGCGCACCCGGTGGCAGACGCGGGCCCAGTGCGCATCGATTTGGCACTGAACCGCGAGCAACCCACGCCCCACTTTTCTCAGCGCGGCACCGTCACCTTCCCGGGAGAAGCGCCCAAAGCCATCGTGCGCATGCGACTGGACAACCAGCCCTCGCTGGCCGACAAGCTGTTTGGCGAGTGGTATATGCCGGCGCAAGACATCCATCTGGTGTTCAACCAGGAAAGCAACGGCGTAGTGACCTCCTCCGATGGCTCGGTGCGCTGCGAGCAAAAGGATCCGACACGTGTTGATTTGGTGTCCTGCAACAAGGTCAGCACCGGGGTCGATGGGACCACCAACACTGTCCTTTCATTAATGCTGCCCCTGCTGAACCAGGGCAGCAACTGGATCCAGATCCGCGACCGTTTCGGCAACCTGCAAGGCCTGGGCAATATCGACTAAGCCTCTTACAGCAGCACCCACAACGACAAAAGGCCATCCGCCCACGGCAGATGGCCTTTCTCTATCTCAGCCTTGCAGCTTAGAAGCGGTAACGCGCCACCAGTTGCACTGAGCGCGGCGCGCCCGGCAGGTTCAGGTTGGGCGAGGAGCCGTGGCCGGCCACGATGTAGCGCTTGTCCAGCAGGTTGTTGAGCTTGAGCTGCAGGTCCACGTTGTTCAGGCGGTAGTAGGCCATGGCATCCAGGGTGACGTAGCCCGGTAGCACAACGGTATTGCCAGGGTTGGCAAAACGCGCGCCGACATAGTTGATGCCGCCACCGGCGCCAAAGCCATGGCCCAGGGCCTTGGTTACCCAGATATTGGCGCTGTGCTTGGGCGTCAGGGTGGCGCGCTTGCCTTCCACGGCCTGGCCAGCGTCAACAGCTGGCGACGAGGTCATCTCGCTCAGCAGGTAGGCATAGCCCGACCAGATCTGCCAGCCCTGGGACAGGTCACCGGCAAAGCTCAGCTCCAGGCCCCGGCTGCGCTGCACGCCCAGCGGCACCAGGGTGTTGCTGACGGGGTCCACGCTCTTGATATTGGTGCGCTCGATCTCGAACAGCGCAGCATTGGCGCTGGCCTTGCCGTCGAGTAGATCCCACTTCACACCCACCTCGCGGCTGGTGGTCTTCTCAGGCGCCAGCTGGGCATTGTTGGCCGCCAGCGCAAAGGTTTCACCCGAGGGCTGGAAGGACTTGCTGAACGACACGTAGTACGACAGCGCATTGCTGGGCTGGTAGACGAGGCCGACGCGCGGGCTCCAGGCCACATCGGTACGGCCCAGGTTGACACTGCCTGGCGTGTAGTTGTCGGTTTCCTGGCGGAAGCGGTCATAGCGCACGCCGGCCAGCAGCTTCCATTCCGGGGCCAGGGTCACCATGTCCTGCACATAGGCGCTGGCCACGCTGAAGACGCTGTCGTTGTTGGCCGACGGTGCAGCCGTCAGCACCGGCGAGACGACGGGCAGCACCGGGTTGAACAGCGACACCGTGCCCACATTGTTCTGGTTGATGCTCAGCAGGCCCTTGTTCTGGCGGCCCAACTCCAGCCCGTACAGCACCTGGTGCTGCATGCCCGCCAAGTCCAGCTTCTGCGTCAGTTCCAGCTGGTTGAAAAAGCCGTGCTCGTCGCGCTCCAGATGGCCACGGTTGAGGGTCGCCGTCTGCGCCTTCTCGTTGACCGAGCCGACCAGGGTGTTGCTGCGGTCCAGCGTGTAGTCGTAGTAGCGCAGCACATTGCGCAGGCTCAGGCTGTCGTTGAAGCGGTGGCTCAAGGTGGCCGAGGCCGAGTACACCTCCGAGGTGCTGACATCGGTATCGCGTGCATTGGCCGCGCCATAGTAGGTGCGGGGCGACACATTCACCGGGCGGCCCTGGAAGGCGGGGATACCGAAGTCGGTCAGGCGGCTGTCCTTGAGGTAGTCGGCCTGCAGCAGCAGCTGCGTGTCCGCGCTGAACTTGAACTGCACCGAGCCGGCCAGCGCTTTGCGGTCCAGAAACTGCTGGTCGCGGTAGCTGTCAGCGCGCTCGATGGCGCCGGTCAGGCGGTAGGAGACGATGCTGTCCTGCGGCGCGCGTGCCAGGTCAAACTCGCCCCGGCGCTGGTTCCAGCTGCCCAGGGTCAGGCCCACTTCGCTGCGGTCAATGCCGGGCTTCTTGGTGATGCGGTTGATCAAGCCACCCGAAGAGCCCCGGCCGTACAGCACCGATGCCGGGCCCTTGAGCACTTCGACCTGCTCGACATTGGACAGGTCACGGAAGTACAGCGCGTCATCGCGCACGCCATCGACAAACTGGTCGGCAATGGCGGAGAAGCCCCGGATCGTCACCTGGTCGCGCTGGCCATCGCCATGCGACAGGCCAATGCCGGGCACGGCCTTGAGCACGTCCTGCATCGACTGCACGGCCTGGTCGCGCATCAGCTGCTGGGGCACCACGTTCACGGTTTGCGGGATATCGCGCAAAGGCGCTTCAATCTTCGTGGCGCTCTTGGCCGTGGGCGCTGCATAGCCCACGTCCGCTGCGGTACCGCCCTGCACGCGCACTTCCTGCAAGGTCGTCTCAGCCGGCGCTTGCTGCGCCGCTGCATAGCCCGCGCACAGCAGGGCCACTGCTGCCACCACGGGTTGGTTTTTGAAAGCCATTCCAGTTCCTTTTATTGCCTTGGTATGTGTTCGGTCTGGCTGTACCGCATGGGATATCCGCACTCTGGTTGGCTACCACCGTGAAAAAGCTCGCACATCTTAAAGAGGAAAATGGTTCTCATTTACATATCTTTAAGAATGGGATACATAGAGGCGACAAAGCCACAGCAGGCGGTTTGTTAAGACTTCTTCAGGTTTTCTTAAGAAATGGCTGAAACGCAGTACGGAGGCAGGCTGCACGCGATCGCAGCCCAAGCATGGCGCGGCGCAGAGCCACCGAATCCCGCCCTCAGGCAAGGGCTAACCGGGCTGCGTCAGGGCGCAGCTCAGCCGGCACCCGGCGGCGCCATGAAGCAAAGAAGAGGAAATAAGGAGCCGCGCCTGCGTCTCAGCGTGGCGCCAGCTTGCCGCCAATGCCCCGGCCCGCCTGGTAGCCCAACAGGCCCGAAACGCGCCCGGCCGCCTGCAACAGCTGGGGCAGCAGCTCGCCCTGCATGATCTCGGGCGTGGTGCGGTTGGCCTGGCCGCTGATGTTCATCGCAGCGACGACCTGGCCGCTGGCATTGCGGATGGGGGCAGCGACCGAGGTGAGGCCCTCTTCCAGCTCCTGGTTGAGCAGGCACCAGCCCTGCGCGCGCACCTGGGCCAACTCGGTCAGCAGCTGGGCATCGTCCTGAATGGTGAAACGGGTGAACATCGTGCGGTCACGGCCATCGAGCAAGGGCTGCAGCTCCTGCTCCGGAAGCTCGGCCAGCAGCACCCGGCCCAGCGAGGTCCAGAAACTCGGCAGGCGCGAGCCCATGCCCAGGTTGGTGCTCATGATCTTGTGCGTGTGCACGCGCAAAACGTAGACAACGTCCTGGCCATCGAGCACGGCAATGGAGCAGGACTCATGCGTCTGCTCGACCAATGCGTCCATCACCGGCTGGGCCAGGTTCCAGACCGGCATCGACGACAGATAGGCAAAGCCCAGATCCAGGATGCGCGGCGTGAGCGCAAACAAACGGCCCTCCACCCGCACATAGCCCAAGGTCTGCAGGGTCAGCAGAATGCGGCGCGCCCCGGCCCGCGTCATGCCCGTGGCCTCGGCCACTTCCGTCAAGGTCTGGCGGGGCGCTGCAGCGCCAAAGCTGCGGATGACCTCCAGCCCGCGCGCGAAGGACTGCACATAGCTGTCGCTGGGGCGGAGGGTCGGGTCTTCTTCTTTCATAGGCCGCAATCTTGGTCGTTGGCGTGGAGCGGGTCCCTGGCAATACAAAAGCAAATCGCAGGGACATCGGGTAGCGGATTATCAGGCAGTCTATAATTCTTTTAGCGAACTAATGTTCTATATACGAACATTTTTACTAAGAGCCCCGGAGAGGTTCTGCAAAGCCCTCGCCAAGCGGGATGGACGCGGATCGGGATGAGATGCAAGGCGTCTTTTGCAGTCAATAGCCTGCTATTGACAAGAAAGACAACGCAGCAGATCGCCCGAGCCCGCGTGCAGACCACGGCAGGGAGTTTTGCAGAAGCTCCCTAAGGGCCGCTGATTCCTCTGATGTAGCGCCAGCCTGCGAGTCGGCATTGCATTTGTCGCACGCGGTACAGGCACTGCCCCAGCGCAGCGCGACCATGCCGCAGCGGGATCAGCAGCCTGTTGCGACCCGTGTTCAGAACCAGGAGACAAGATGATCAACAAGATTTCGGACTCGATTGCCGAGTCCCTCAGCCGCGTCCAGGACGGCTCGACCGTGCTCATCGGCGGCTTTGGCACCGCCGGCATTCCAGCAGCCCTGATTGATGGCCTGATCGCACAGGGTGCGCGCGACCTCACGGTGGTCAACAACAACGCCGGCAATGGCGACACGGGCCTGGCAGCCCTGCTCAAGACCGGTGCCGTGCGCAAGATCATTTGCAGCTTCCCGCGCCAGGTCGACAGCTATGTGTTTGACGAGCTCTACCGCAGCGGCAAGATCGAACTCGAAGTGGTGCCCCAGGGCAACCTGGCCGAGCGCATGCGCGCTGCCGGTGCCGGCATCGGCGCCTTCTTCTGCCCCACCGCCTACGGCACCGAGCTGGCCGCCGGCAAGGAAACGCGCGAGATCAATGGCAAGCACTATGTGCTGGAGTACCCCATCTATGGCGATGTGGCGCTGATCAAGGCCGAGCAAGGCGACCGCTGGGGCAACCTCACCTACCGCAAGTCGGCACGCAACTTTGGCCCGGTGATGGCCACCGCTGCGAAGTACACCGTGGCCACCGTGCATGAGATCGTGGAGCTGGGCCAGCTCGACCCCGAGGCCGTGGTCACCCCTGGCATCTATGTCAACCAAGTCATCAAGATCGAGCGCGTTGCCACGCAAGCCGGTGGCTTCAAAAAAACAGCCTGAAGCAGGAGACAAGACCATGAGCAGCTACCAAAAACGCACGAAAGACGAACTGGCCGCCCGCGTGGCGCAGGACATCCATGACGGCGCCTACGTGAACCTGGGCATTGGCCAGCCGACGGCCGTGGCCAACCACATCCCCAAGGACCGCGAAGTCATCCTGCAGTCGGAAAACGGCATCCTGGGCATGGGCCCGGCACCCGCCGCTGGCGAGGAAGACTATGACCTCACCAACGCCGGCAAGCAGCCCGTCACCTTGCTGGCAGGCGGCAGCTTTTTCCACCATGCCGACAGCTTTGCGATGATGCGCGGCGGTCACCTCGACATCTGTGTGCTCGGCGCTTTCCAGGTGGCAGAAAACGGCGACCTGGCCAACTGGAGCACCGGTGAAGCCGGTGCCATTCCCGCCGTGGGCGGCGCGATGGACCTGGCCATTGGTGCCAAGCAGACCTGGGTGATGATGGACCTGCTGACCAAGAAGGGCGAGAGCAAGATCGTCAAGCAATGCAGTTACCCGCTGACCGGCATTGGCTGCGTCAAGCGCATCTACACCGATGTGGCCACCATCGAGGTCACCGACCAGGGCCTCAAGCTCATCGACACCGTTGCAGGTCTGGACAAGGCCGAACTCGAAAAAATGATTGGCCTGAGCCTGCTGTAAGCGCAGCGCCGATCTGTATTCATCCAAGGAGACCAAGATGACCAACGCCTATATCTGCGACGCCGTGCGCACCCCCTTTGGCCGCTACGGCGGCGCGCTTGCCGGTGTGCGCACCGATGACCTGGGTGCTGTGCCCATCAAGGCGCTGATGGAGCGCAACCCCGGTGTGGACTGGACGGCCGTGACCGATGTTATCTACGGCTGCGCCAACCAGGCCGGCGAAGACAACCGCAATGTGGCCCGCATGTCCAGCCTGCTCGCGGGCCTGCCCATCGATGTGCCCGGCGCCACCGTCAACCGCCTCTGCGGCTCGGGCCTGGATGCCGTGGGCTCCGCTGCCCGCGCCATCAAGTCCGGCGAAGCGCGCCTGATGATCGCCGGTGGTGTGGAATCGATGAGCCGTGCGCCCTTTGTGATGCCCAAGGCCGAATCCGCCTTCAGCCGCAACAATGCCGTCTACGACACCACCATTGGCTGGCGCTTTGTCAACAAGCAGATGAAGGCGCTGTACGGCGTGGACTCCATGCCCGAGACGGCCGAGAACGTGGCCGACGACTTCAAGATCGAGCGCGACGCCCAAGACCGCATGGCCTTGGCCTCGCAGCAAAAGGCCGCAGCGGCCATCGCTGCCGGCCACCTGGCCCGCGAGATCGTGGCCGTGACCATTCCACAGAAAAAGGGCGATGCGCTGGTGATCAGCCAGGACGAGCACCCCCGCGCCACGACGATCGAAGCGCTGGCCAAGCTCAAGGGCGTGGTGCGCGAAGGCGGTACCGTGACGGCCGGCAATGCCTCGGGCGTGAACGACGGCGCCTGCGCCCTGCTGCTGGCCAATGAAGAAGCTGCCCAGCAATACGGCCTGACCCCGCGCGCCCGTGTGGTGGCCATGGCGACTGCCGGTGTGGCACCGCGCATCATGGGCTTTGGCCCGGCACCTGCCGTGCGCAAGGTGCTGGCACTGGCCGGCCTGACCTTGGCCGACATGGATGTCATCGAGCTGAACGAAGCCTTTGCCGCCCAAGGCCTGGCTGTGCTGCGCGACCTGGGCATTGCGGATGACGACCAACGCGTCAACCAATGGGGCGGCGCGATTGCGCTGGGTCACCCGCTGGGCGCATCGGGCGCACGCCTGGCTACCACCGCCGTCAACCAGCTGCATGCACTGGGTGGCCGCTACGCACTGTGCACCATGTGCATCGGCGTGGGCCAGGGTATTGCCGTGGTGCTCGAAAAAGTCTGACGCCCACTGCGGCGGCAAGCGCAGGCCTGCAAGGGCCGCGCCTCGCCCCGCATCCCCCGACACCCTCCCCCCCAAAAACACCAGCGCTGCTGCCTAGCCCGCCTTGGCGCAGCCACGCCCGCGCAGCGATGCAGGGGCACTTTTTGAAGGACAGAACGCCATGGCAACACAACAAATCACCACTGCGACCGGCATCTTCAACATCGATCTGCAAGGCCCCGAGGGCGCGCCGGTGCTGGTTTTCTCCAACTCGCTGGGCACCACCTTGGACATGTGGGATGCCCAGGCCCGTACCTTCAGCAGCCAGTACCGCGTGCTGCGCTATGACACCCGTGGCCATGGCGCCAGCGTGGTAAGCCCTGGCCCCTACCAGTTCGCGCAACTGGGCGGCGATGTGCTGGCCATTCTGGACAGCCTGGGCATCGAGCAGGCCCATTTCTGCGGTATCTCGATGGGCGGCCTCACCGGCCTGTGGTTGGGCGTGCATGCCGGCGCGCGCATGCGCAGCATCACCGTGGCCAACAGCGCCGCCAAGATTGGCGCCGAAGCCGGCTGGCGCGACCGCGCGGCCCTGGTGCGTGCCAATGGCGCAGCAGCCATGCAGACCCTGGCCGATTCATCGCCCAGCCGCTGGTTCACCGAGGGCTTTATCGCCAGCCAGCCCCAGGTGGTGCAGACCGCCCAGGCCTGGATTGCCGGCATTGCCCCCGAAGGCTATGCCAGCTGCTGCGAGGCCCTGGCCGTGGAAGACCTGCGTGCCGATATCGCCCGCATCCAGACCCCTACTTTGTTGATTGGCGGCAGCGCCGACCCGGTCACCACGGTGGCCGATGCCGAGGCCATGCATGCCGCCATTGCCGGCTCGGAGCTGGCGACGGTGCCGGCCTCGCACCTGTCGAACCTCGAAGTGCCCCAGGCCTTTGACCTGGCACTGGGCAGCTTTTTGCAGAAACACTGAGGCAGCTGCCTTGAACCATGCAGACGGGTACCAAGAACAACAACCGCCCGCTGCAGCCCTTCCTCAACCAAGGAGACAAGCATGTCCGATGCCAATCCACGCTGGAAGCAGCGCCCTGCCGGATCGACCTGGGGCGACTTCGGCCCCGATGACCAACTGGGCCGCCTCAACCTGCTGACGGCCGCCAAGGTGCGCCAGGGCGTTGCCGAGGTGCAGGAAGGCCTGCGCTTTTCGCTCAGCCTGCCGCTCGACTACCCTGGCGGCAGCGCGCTCAATCCCAACCGCAAGCCGCCCGTGCTGCGCCCCTTGCAGCGCAAGGGTCTGGTCAACTTCAACTGCCTACTCGGCGACCTGGAGCCCGGCCGCACCGATGTGCTGTCCGACGACATGGCCGTGCTGTCGCTGCAGTACTCCACCCAGTGGGATGGCCTGGCCCATGCCGGCCAGCTGTTCGATGCCAATGGCGACGGCGTTCCCGAGCCGCTCTACTACAACGGTTTTGCCGCTGGCCGCGATGTACTGGGGCCGCTGCTGGTCAGCGACACCGGCATGCCCACGGCCGAGAGCAGCGGCAGCACCAGCTGCGCCAAGGCGCTGGGCATCGAGGGCATGGCACAGAACGGCGTGCAAGGCCGGGGCGTGATGATGGACCTGCATGCGCACTACGGCGATGCCCGCAGCCTAATCGGCTACGACGAATGGATGCGCGTGATCGAGGCCGACCGGCTGGAGATCGAGCCCGGCGACATGCTCTGCCTGCACACCGGTTTTGCCCAGGCCGTGCTGGCGATGCAGAAGAACCCCGACCCGGTGGTGCTGAACAACCGCTGCGCGGTGCTCAATGGCCGGGACGAGAAGCTGCTGCAGTGGATCAGCGACAGCCAGATCGCCGTGATTGCGGCCGACAACTATGCCATCGAGGCGCACCCGGCCCAGCCTGGTGCCGATTGCTGCGCGGCGCTGCCCCTGCATGAGCACTGTTTGTTCAAGCTGGGCCTGCACCTGGGCGAGCTGTGGCACCTGACGCCGCTGGCGCAGTGGCTGCGTGCCCATGGCCGCAGCCGCTTTCTGCTGACCGCCCCACCGCTGAACCTGCCCGGCGCCATTGCCTCGCCCGTCACCCCGATTGCTACGGTCTGAGACCGGCCTTCAGTGAACCGCTTTACAGCGGCAGCAGCGCTAGCCTAGCCTGCCGCACCCTACCCCGGAGCCACCATGCCCTACATCATTGAGACTTTCGACAAGCCCGAACACCAGGCCGTGCGCCAGGCCCACCGCCCGGCGCACCTGGACTTTCTGGCACGCAACGCGGAGCTGCTGCTGGCCTGCGGCGCCAAGCTGCAGGACGACGGCAGCGACATGGGCGGTGGCCTCTATGTGGTGGACCTGGACACGCGCGAGGCGGCCCAGGCCTTTATCGAATCCGATCCCTTCTACCAGGCCGATCTGTTTGCCCAGGTGCGCATTACGCGCTGGCGCAAGGCCTATGTGGCCGGCCAGTGCTGCCTGTGACGCCTTTCTTGGAAACCTCTATGTCCACTCCAACGACTCCATCGACCTCCGCACGCCCCCGCGTGCTCATCACCGGCGGCGGCGCCGGCATTGGTGCAGCCGCTGCGCTGCGCTGCCATGCCGATGGCTATGACCCGGTCATCATCGACCGCCAGATCGACCAGGTGCCGGCCGGTTTTGTCGCCATCCAGGCCGACCTCAGCAGTGCCGAAGACACGGCGCGCGCGCTGAACGAAGCGCTCGCTGGCGGCCCCATCACCCGCCTGGTGAACAACGTCGGCATCGTGGTGCCCAACGATGCCGCCAGCCAGACGCTGGCCGAGTTCGACCTCGCCGTATCGCTGAACCTGCGCTGCGCGTTCCAGTGCATGCAGGCCTTGCTGCCCGGCATGCAGGCGGCGCAGTTTGGCCGCATCGTCAACATGTCCTCGCGCGCGGCGCTGGGCAAGGATTTGCGCACCGCCTACGCCGCCACCAAGGCCGGGCTGATCGGCATGACCCGTGTCTGGGCGCTGGAGCTGGGCCAATGGGGCATCACTGCCAATGCCATCGGCCCCGGCCCCATCCGCACCGAGCTGTTCGACAAGGCCAACCCACCGGGCGCCGAGCGCACACAAAAGATCATCCAGTCGGTGCCCGTCAAGCGCGTGGGCACGCCCGACGACGTGGCCCATGCCGTGGCCTACATGCTCGACGAGCGCAGCGGTTTTGTCACCGGCCAGGCGCTCTATGTCTGCGGCGGCATGACCGTGGGCGTGGCACCGGTCTAGCCTTTTTTTGTGGGCCTGTCGGCTGCAGGCCCCGCTTTGCTCCTTCCATTGATAACAAGAGACATCGATGTCAAAAATCACCGCTTTTTTCACCGAGCTGATGCGCAAGTATCTGCCCGACCCCTTTGTGTTCGCGATCCTGCTCACCTTGCTCACCATGGTGCTGGCCTTTGCTGTGGAGAGCCGGCCCATCAACCTGGTGGTGCAGGACTGGGGCAAGGGCTTTTGGAGCCTGCTGGCCTTCACCACCCAGATGGCGGTGATTCTGGTGATGGGCTATGTGCTGGCGGCCGCACCGGTGGTGGACCGCTTCCTCAACCGCATTGCCGGCATGGTGCACACGCCGCGTGGCGCCATCATCATGGCCACCGTCGTGGGCTGCGTGGGCAGCTACCTGAACTGGGGTTTTGGTCTGGTGATCGGCGGCATCATGGCCAAGAAGCTGGCGCTGCGCGTCAAGGGCGTGCACTACCCGCTGATCATCGCCTCGGCCTACACCGGCTTCACGATGTACAGCCTGGGGCTGTCGGCCACCATTCCGGTGCTGATCTCCACCAAGGGCCACAGCTTTGAAAAGCAGATGGGCATCATCCCGCTGAGCGAAACCATTTTCTCGCCCCACATCCTGCTGACCGCGCTGGCCGTGCTGATCGTGCTGCCGCTGATCAATGCGGCGATGCATCCGAAAGCCGGTGAAAAAGTCACCGAGATCAGTGCCGAGCTGGCCGGCAACGAAGAGTCCAAGGGCCCATCGGCCGCGAACCTGCTGGGCGACGAAAAGACCTTTGCCGGCCGCCTGAACAACAGCCGCATCCTGAGCTGGCTGATCGGCCTGACCGGCATGGCTTTTGTGGCCATGCACTTCATGCAGAACGGCAGCCTCGATCTGAACATGATCAACTTCTTCATCCTGTTCCTGGGCATCTTGCTGCTGGGCACGCCGATGAAGTATGTGGAAAAGGTCAATGAGGGCGTCAAGACCATTGGCGGCATCATTCTGCAGTTCCCGTTCTACGCCGGCATCATGGCCATCATGCATGCCTCAGGTCTGGTCGAATCGATCGCCCATGTGTTCGTCAGCTTCTCGACCGCCTACACCCTGCCGCTGTGGGGCCTGGTGAGCTCCTTCTTCATCAACTTCTTTGCGCCTTCGGGCGGCGGCCACTGGGTGCTGCAAGGCCCGTTCATGATCGAAGCGGCCAAGACCCTGGGCGCATCGCAGGCCCATACCGCCATGTCGGTGATGCTGGGCAATGGCTGGAACGACCTGGTGCAGCCTTTCTGGATCCTGCCTGCGCTGGCGCTGTCCAAGCTCAAGCTCAAGGACATCATGGGCTACACGGTGGTCTCGATGTTCGTTGTGGGGGCCATCTATATCGGCTCTTCCCTGTTCTGGCCATAAACCGGGATAGACCTTCCCTTCCTCCGGCTGTCACGCGAGACCCAACAAGCATTGACAAAACAAGTGGCAGCCTTTTTCACCTTGCTTTGGAGATACCCATGAACACCATCCGTTTCAACGCCCGCCGCACTGTGCTGCAAGCCATTGCCGCTGCCAGCCTGGGAGCCGCCCTGCTGCCAGCAGCCTTTGCAGCCGAGGCCTTCCCGAACAAGCCCATCACGCTGATCGTGCCCTTTGTGGCCGGTGGCACCACCGACATCCTGGCCCGCATCGTCGGCCAGTCGCTGGGCGAAGAGCTGGGCCAGCCGGTCATCATCGACAACCGCGCCGGCGCTGGTGGCAATATCGGCGGCCAGTTTGCTGCACGTGCGCCGGCCGACGGCTACACCATCTTCATGGGCACCGTGGGCACCCACGCGATCAATGAATGGCTCTACAAGAAGATGCCCTTCAACCCCAACAAGGACTTTGTGCCGCTGACCCGCGTGGCCAATGTGCCCAACCTGCTGGTGGCCAACCCGGCGCAGCCTTTCAAGAACGTCAAGGAGCTGATCAGCTACGCCCAGGCCCACCCCGGCCAGGTGAACTTTGGCTCCTCGGGCAGCGGCAGCTCCATCCACCTGTCGGGCGAGCTGTTCAAGATGATGGCCAAGGTCGACATGATCCACATCCCCTACAAGGGCAGCGCGCCGGCCGTGACCGACCTGTTGGGCAACCAGATTGCGATCATGTTTGACAACATGCCCTCTGCGATCCAGCACGTGCGTTCGGGCAAGCTGCGCCCACTGGCGGTGACCACCGCCAAGCGCTCGCCCGAGCTGCCCGATGTGCCAACCGTTGCCGAAGCAGGCGTGCCTGGCTACGAGGCCACCTCCTGGTTTGGCCTGTTCGCCCCCACCAAGACGCCCGCCGATGTGCAGGCCAAGTTGCACGCCGCCATCATCAAGGTGTTGCAAAAGCCTGACGTGATAAAAAAAATTGGCGACCAGGGCGGCGAAGTGGTGACCGAATCGCAGGCCGAATTTGGCAAGTTCATCGCTGCTGAAAACGCCAAGTGGAAGCAAGTGGTGAAGACCTCGGGCGCGACCGCAGGCTAATCCACAGCCCAAGCGCACACAGCAAAGCCGCCGATCCTGGACGCCCAGGACCGGCGGCTTTTTCTATGGCGATTGACTAAAAGATCAGACGCCGATCGGGCCGCCGTCCGCCTTCTGGATCACCACCGTCGACGAGCGTGGGCGCACTTTGCCATCGGGCGCGCGGGTCGCATCGGCCGTGCCATAGGCAGGCCAGTTCACCGGGTGCTGGATGTTGAGGAAGATGCTGGTGTGGTCCGGGGTATAGGCAAAGCCGGTGATCTCGGCCTCATTCGGGCCGACAAAGAAGCGGCGCAGCTCGGCCTGGTTGGCGGCGTTGATGACGGGGCCCGTGCCCTTGGCATCCTTCAGCGCGCCGGGCACCACGGCGAGCATCTGGTCGTTGGTGGCCTTGGCAACGGCGTTGTTGCGGCCACCGTCGATGCCGTTGTCGGTCTGGATCCACAGAATGCCGCGGTCATCGAAGGCAATGCCATCGGGGCTGGCGAGCTGGTTCAGCTCGGTCAGGCCCGAGCGGTTGGTGTCGGCGTTGGAGGCGGCATCCGAGCCAAAGACAAAGATGTCCCAGCGGAAGGTGTTGGCACCGGCGTCGTCGTGCCAGCGCACGATATGGCCGTTGACATTGTTCAGGCGCGGGTTGGCGGCATTGGTGCCACGCTCGGCATTGCGGCTGGTGTTGTTGGTCAGGGTCAGGTAGACATCGCCATTGCTGGGGTGCACGGCAGTCCACTCGGGGCGGTCCATTGGCGTGGCACCGACAAAGTCTGCCGCGCCGCGCGTGTTGATCAGGATGGCATCGATATTTCCAAAGGCCTCGCCCAGGCTGCGGCCGTCCTTGCCCTTGGTGGCAGGGGTCAGCGCCAGCCATTCGCCCTTGCCTTCAGCATCAAAGCGCGCCACGTACAGGGTGCCCTTGTCCAGGTACTTGTGGCCCACGGCAATGCGGTCGCTGCGTGCGGCATCCTTGGGGTCCCACAGCGCTTCGGACACAAAGCGGTAGATGTACTCAAAGCGCGAATCATCGCCGCTGTAGAAAGCCAGCGGCTTGCCGGCCACCGGGATGCCGTAGGCAGCGCCTTCATGGGCAAAGCGGCCCATGGCGGTGCGCTTGGTGGCCGTGCTGCCGGGGTCATAGGGATCGATCTCGACCAGGTAGCCAAAACCGTTGACCTCATTGCGCCAGTCCTGCAGGCCATCGGCGCTGGTGGCGGTGATGTTGAAGCGGGCAAATTCGCCTTGCTGCTCAGTGGCATCGCCAGCGGCCGTTTCCCATTGGTAGCGGCCAGCCTTGGCCTGCACGCCCACGCGCTTTTGCGCGGCGGTTTGCTCGCCGGTGTTGACAAAGCAGGCGGCCCAGTTTTCTTCGGCGGTGATGTAGGTGCCCCACGGGGTGGTGCCATTGCCGCAGTTGTTGTTGGTGCCGCGCACCTGGGTGCCTCCGGTGGAGAACGGCGTCTTGACCCAGTCCGTACCCGCCACAGGGCCGGACAGGTTCATCGGCGTGGCCGAGGTGAAGCGGCGGTTGTAGCGCGAGTTCTGAATGATCTCCCACTGGCTGCCCTGCTTGCGCACATGCATGACGGCCACGCCATGGGCATTGACCTCCTTGCGCACCTCTTCTGCCGGGCGCTTGCCAGCCACCGAGGTGGGGCCGTTCGGGTGCAAGGCTTTCTCGTCGATATATTCGTGGTTGACGACCAGCAGGCCTTCGCTGGAGCTGCCGGCCAGCGGGAAGTAATGCATGCCGTCATGGTGCATGCCGGTGGAGTGCAGCAGATCCTGCGAGGTGTTGCGGCCTTCATTGCTCCAGGGCGCTGCCTGGTCGTTGAGCGGCGTGCCCCAGGCACCGATGACCGAGGCCACATAGCCGGCGGGCACCACGCAGGCATCTGTCATCGAGTTGGGCAGCGACGCAAAGCCGAGCTTGACGGCCTTGTCATCATCGCCATCGCTGCCGCCACCGCAGGCGGAAATACTGGCACCGGCAAACAGCGCCAGGGCCGAACCCAAGCTACCGCGCATTACCAGACGGCGCGACATATTCGCTTCAAGAATGGTGCTGAAGGGGGTGTTGCCGTCCGTGTTGCGGACGACCTTGTCGGAAATGGATTTGCTCATCGCTTCGACTCTCCTGATTGTGGGACCACCGTTGGAAAGGGCCCAGTCTAGGAAGCGGAAATGACGGCTCCGTGAATATCCGATGACGTCACCGCATCGTCACGAATGCGATACCTTTGTGCGCTATAGGCGCATGCAAGGCCTTTTCAGGCAGCGACTGGTTCCAACCGGTAGCGGTGCTGCAGCGACTGCTCCAGACCGAACTCCGCCAACAGTTGCTGCAGCCGCTCGGCCGCCGCGCGCTTTTTGTGGCCGGTGTACTTGGCCAGGATCAGCTCGTTCTTCATGCTGTGTTCCCAGCCGACCAGCTCGGTCACGGTGACCTGGTAGCCCTGGCTTTCCAGGTAGAGGCAGCGCAGCACATTGGTGATCTGGCTGCCCATCTCGCGGGTGTGGATGGGGTGGCGCCAGAGTTCGGCCAGGGGGGTGCGCGACAGGCTCATGGCCTTGTTCTGGCGCAGGCATGCGGCCACTTCGGCCTGGCAGCAAGGCACCAGCACCATCGCGCGGGCATGCTTATCCAAGCCAAAGGCGATGGCATCATCGGTGGCGGTATCGCAGGCATGCAGCGCAGTGACCACATCAAAGCGCTCGGGCACCGCATCGGTACGGGTCGAATCGGCGACCGACATGTTCAGAAACGACATGCGGTCAAAACCCAGATTGGCCGCCAGCTGCTGCGAGGCCTCGACCAGCGGCGCACGGGTCTCAATGCCGTAGATATGGCCACGGCCCAGGTTCTTGAAGAACAGGTCGTAGAGGATAAAACCCAGGTAGGACTTGCCGGCGCCATGGTCGGCCAGACTAACCGGGTGGTCTTGCGCCGACAGCTCGGTCAGCAACGGCTCGATGAACTGGTAGAGGTGGTAGACCTGCTTGAGCTTGCGGCGCGAATCCTGGTTCAGCTTGCCATCGCGCGTGAGGATGTGCAGCGCCTTGAGCAGCTCGATCGACTGTCCGGGCTTGAGCTCCAGCTGCTGGGCAACATCGGGGGCGGCGGGCTTGGTGGTGCTACGGCCTGCGGCGCGCGGTGCTTTCATCGTTTTCATTCCTTGGCCTTGCTGCTGGCAGCGTCCTGGTGCGGGAAGGGGCAGCGCGGGCCCACGCCCAGGTCCAGCCAGCCTTCCAGGCCCAGCGCATCGAGCGTCTCCATGTTCTTTTCGTAAATCGCATCCGCTTCGGGGAAGGCCTCGACGGCCTTGTCAATGCTCTCTTCGCGCAGCAGGTGCAAGATGGGGTATGGCGAGCGATTCGTGCAGTTGGTCACATCATCGACCGTCGTGCCCTCGAACTGGAACAAGGGGTGGAACGAGGCCACCTGCAGGATGCCGCCCAGATCCAACTCTTCAATCATTTCGTCGGCGATTTCGAGGAAATCATTGAAATCCAGAAAATCATGCAGCGCATAAGGGAGGATCAGCAAGGTGGTATCGCGCTTATCCGGATTAGCTTCGGCCAGCGCTTCGAGCTCGCGGTGCAAGTCGTGTGCCACCGCTTCGGCATCCTGCGCGTCGCTCACCACATAGTGGATCTGGTCCTTGACATGCACGCCCTTGGCAAACGGGCACAGGTTCAGACCGATGACGGCTTTTTCCAGCCAGTTCACGGTGTCGGCCATCACCACCTGGTGCAAGGCCTCATCTGCAGGCGCAGGTGCAGCATGGGTATCGGTCATCGTGGGGCTTTCTGGTGGAGTTATAGATGGCCAGCGGGGGCTGTCTGCGGGCCATCACCCTGCAAAGGGGTGGGCGCTGGGCGCAAGGGCGGCGCAAGGCCACAGGCTGGCAGAGGCTGACACTGGGCCTGCCATTGTAGCGAGGGTGGCTTGGCCAGTGCCTGCGCTAAGCCATGGCACCCATGCAGAAGCCCGGTATTCAGGGAACGAGGACGCGTTGGCCCGTCAGGCGTTCATGCTCCCGCAGTGCATAGCGGTCCGTCATGCCAGCGATGAAATCGGCCACCACGCGGGCGCAAGCGACCCGATCCAGCCCGGCGGCACGGGCGGCGAAGCGCGGCTTCATCTGCAAAGGGTCGGCCAGGTAAATGTCAAACAGCTCGCGCACAACGGCCTTGGCCTGGCCGGTGGTCTGCACCACCTGCGGATGGCGGTACAGGTTTTTGAACAAAAAGCGCTTGAGCTCGGCCGACTCGGCCGCCATCGTGCGGCTGAAACCGACGAGGGCGGGCAGCTGGCGCACGGCATCCACGTCGGCCGGCTGCGCGGCTTGCAGGCCGGCACTGGTGTGGCGGATCACGTCGTAGATCTGTTCACTGAGCATGCGGCGCGTGGCCTCGTACAGCCATTTGCGCTGCCAGCGCGGCTCCTGCAGCTGCGGGTACTCGGCCAGCGCCTCGTGGGCATAGCGGGCAAACAGCGGCACGCCCATCAGCTGCCCCAGACTGATCAGGCCGGAGCGCACGCCGTCGTCGGCATCATGGGCGTTGTAGGCGATCTCATCGGCCAGATTGGCCAGCTGGGCTTCCAGACCAGGCCGCTGGCCAAGCAGGAAACGCTGGCCCACGCCGCCCGGCTCGCGGGCCTCCAGCTGCCGCGCATGCTTGGCGGAGCAGTGTTTCAGAATCCCTTCCCGGGTTTCAAAGCAGAGGTTCAGCCCGCTGTAGTCGGGGTAGCGCTCTTCCAGCGTATCGACCACGCGCAGGCTCTGCATATTGTGCTCAAAGCCGCCAAAGTCCTGCATGCAGTCATTGAGCACATCCTGGCCCGCATGGCCAAAAGGCGTGTGGCCGAGGTCATGGGCCAGGCAGATCGCCTCGGTCAGGTCTTCGTTGATGCGCAGTGCCCGCGCCACCGAGCGGCCCAGCTGCGCCACCTCGATCGAGTGCGTGAGGCGGGTGCGGAACAGGTCGCCTTCGTGGTTCAAAAAAACCTGGGTCTTGTAGACCAGACGGCGGAAAGCGGTGGAGTGCACGATCCGGTCGCGGTCGCGCTGGAAGGCACTGCGCGTGGGCGCCGCCTCTTGCGCATGCAGACGGCCCTGGCTGCGGTGAGAGAAGCAGGCATAAGGCGCCAGGCCCAGCTCGGTCCAGACTTGCTGGGGCTCGGCTGGCTGCATCAGCGGCGCGGGGCGGTCCATCCGATCAGGCCTGCACTGCCTCGGCGCAGCACAGGTCGATAACTTCGCGCACCAACGCGTCGGGCGCTTCGCGCACCACCGCCTTGCCTGGGCCATCGATCAGCACAAAGCGGATCGCGCCGGCCTGGGATTTCTTGTCGTGGCGCATCAGCTCCAGATAGCGGCCCGCGTTGTCCTGGCTATCCAAAATGGCACCGCGCACCGGCAAACCGGCACGGGCCACCAGCGCACGCAGGCGCCGCACAAAGGCAGCATCGACCAGACCCAGACGCTGGGACAGCTCGGCAGCCATCACCATGCCGGCCCCCACGCCTTCGCCATGCAGCCAGACACCATAGCCCATGCCGGCTTCGATCGCATGGCCAAAGGTGTGGCCAAAGTTCAGGATGGCGCGCAGGTCTGCCTCGCGCTCGTCCTTGGAGACCACATCGGCCTTGATCTCGCAGCTGCGGCGCACTGCATGGGCCAGTGCGCGCTTGTCACCAGCGATCAGCGCAGGCATCTCGGCCTCCAACCAATCCATAAAGGCCATGTCTGCAATCGGGCCGTACTTGATGACTTCGGCCAGGCCGGCGCTCAGCTCGCGCGCAGGCAAGGTGTCAAAGGTGTCGAGATCACACACCACCAGCTGGGGCTGGTAGAAGGCGCCGATCATGTTCTTGCCCAGCGGATGGTTGATGCCGGTCTTGCCGCCGACAGACGAATCCACCTGCGACAGCAAGGTAGTGGGAACCTGCACAAAAGGCACGCCGCGCATAAAGCTGGCGGCAGCAAAGCCGGTCATATCGCCTACGACACCGCCCCCCAACGCAAACAGCACCGTCTTGCGATCGGCGCCGTTGTGCATCAGCGCATCAAAGATGCCTTGCAGGGTCGTCCAGTTCTTGTGCGCCTCGCCATCGGGCAGCACCACCAGTTCGACCTTGGGGTAGTGGGGTGCCAGCGCGGCCTGCAGCTGGCGGGCATAGAGGGGGGCCACTGTGTCATTGCTGACGATCAGCGCCTGCGAGGCCTTGGGGCAGTGCGCAAAGGTGTCCGCCTGGGCAAGCAAGCCGGAAGCAATCAGGATGGGGTAGGAGCGGTCGCCCAGGTCAATATGAACAGTGTCGGTCACAGCGTTTGCGTCGGAAAGTTGTATGGATATCGCTCGTCCATTATCGGGGAGTTGCCAAAGTGGCGCCCGGCTGCGGCACCAGGCCCGCCAACTCGGCCTGCATGCTGACCTTGCGCATGACCTGGCCGGTGCCGCAGCGCAAGGTGTCGATGGTGTAGTGCGCCGTCTCTTCGTACAGGGTCGCGCGCACGGCCAGCAGGTCCTTGAGGCGTTTGAGCGTGTCATCGCCCTGCAGCAGGGGCCGGCCGGTATCGTTGCGCAGGCGCCGGGCAATGTCCTCGGGGCTGGAATGCAGGTAGAACACCGTTGTGTGGGCATGCAGCACGGCGCGGTTCTCTGGCCGCAGCACCGCGCCACCGCCGGTGGACAGGATGCAGGCCCGCTCCCGTGTCGCCAATGCGGCAATCACCTGGGCCTCGACATCGCGAAAAGCCTGCTCGCCCTGGGAAGAGAAGTACTCCTTGATCGTGCAGCCCAGCTGCGCCTCGATCACATGGTCAGAGTCGACAAAATCCACACCCCAAAGGCGTGCCAGCTGCCGGCCGATGGTGGATTTCCCACTGCCGGGCAGCCCAATCAAACACACGGAAGGTGCCATCGCGCTACATCCTGAAAACGGACTGCACATGATAGGGCAATGGCGGGCGTAAAAAAACCTCCGGGGTTGCCGGAGGTTTTTAACGCAGATCCAGGTGGGATCTACAGGCTTGTCATCAAGACGCTGCCGTAGGGGTCGTTGGTGTCGTCGGCGTGCAAGTGCCTGCCGTATCAGTCACACGGAACGTCACTTCGCGGCTGACCGAGTTGGTCGCATTCTTCGCCGTCACAAACATGCGGTACGTAGCCACATCTGCACAGGTGAGTGGAGCACCCGAAGCGATACGGCCGGTGGAGCCTTGGCCCACCACTTGCAGCCAGCTTGGTGCGCCTTCCAGCGCCCAGGTCACATTGTCACCGGTAGCCGAGAAGGTGTAGGTGTAGGAGGTTCCCACTTCCACAGAGGCGATCGGGCAAGGCGACGTCGACGAACCGGTGCAACCATTGATGGTGAAGGCCACAGGGTTGTCCGGCAGATTACCCACGACAGTCAGCACCAGGGTTTGACGCGCGGTCGCGCCGTTGGCATCGCGCACATTCAGCACCACGGTGTAGGCACCAGGACCCTTGACATTCGGCGTGCCGGAAATCAAGCCATCAGAGCTCAGGCTCAGGCCGGTTGGCAGGGTCGAAGTGGTGGACCACAGGAAGGGAGCAACACCGCCTTCTACAACCAGGGCATGAGAATAAGGCTCGGCATTCTGCACCGTCTGCGCCAGTTCCGACTCAGGAATGGTCAGCGCGCTGGAGGCAATCGCATGCACGACGGGAATCACAGCGTACTGGGTGATGGGTTGCTGGATGCCATTGGTCAGGTCATTGTCAGCGCGGTCGACTGTCAAACGCAGCAGCAGCGAGCCCGAAGCGGGGCCGCTGGCCACAGAGAACTGGCCTACGCCATTGACGGTGCTGATCTGGATGGAACCACTGTTGGTCTGACCACCGGCCAGCAACCGAGCGCCGTCGGATGCGGCATTGGGAACAATGCTGACCTGCAGGTTGGCATTGCCCGAGCTGCTCACGGGCTGGTCATTGTCGTTCTTGAGGATCGCCTGTACCACCACGCTGTTGGGGATGTTGTTCACGTTGTCACGCGAACCGACGTACGAGGCATCCTTGGTCAAAGTGACCGTTGCAGGGGTTGCGGTGCTGCCGCCGCCGACCTTCACGGTTGCGCGGTCGGTGTAGACCTTGTTGTCACGCGGATCGGTCACGCTGCACTGTACGGTCACATCGCCAGCAATGCCGTGCGAAATGATATGGAACGACGCACCACCGGCATTGGAGCCCAGGGTGATATTGCGGTAGGCGCCTGGCACCTTCACGGTCTCGGTTCCGACGGCTAAATCAACGGTGTGCTCGTCCTTGCCATCCAGGTAGTAGAGCGAGCCCGAATCCAGCCCCGAGGTGATATTGCACGAGAATGCACCATCTTCTTGGTTAGGAATGGGATTGTTGCCGGCATTGGCCTGGATATACAGCGTGGACATATATGGGTAGTAGTCCGCTGCGCCAGGATAGCCGGGCAAACTGCCTGCCACGTTTACCGGAACCGACGTTTTCGAAGACGTCAGCTTGATGCTGTATTGCAGCTGCGACTCACCACCGCTACCGCCACCACCGCCACAAGCTGCCAACAACAGTGGTGCCACCAGCACCAAGGGCTTCAACAAATTTCTCATAACTCTCCCTGTCTATCTTAATTAACGCATTTCACCGCGGTCTGAAATCATCTTGGGCGTGATGAATACCAGCATTTCGCGCTTTTCCGATTCACGAACATTGCTCTTGAACAGATTGCCCAGCACCGGTACATCGCCCAACAAAGGAATCTTGTTGGTGGTCGATGTTTCCGACAACTCGAAAATACCGCCAATCACCACGGTGCCGCCATTTTCCACCAAGACTTGGGTCTTGATGTGCTTGGTATCGATGGCAGGACCAGCCGAGGTGTTCGCGCCTTGGGAGTCCTTGGAGACATCCAGATCCAGGATGATGCTGCCTTCTGGGGTGATCTGGGGCACAACCTCGAGCTTCAACACCGCTTTTTTGAATTCCACCGTGGTGGCACCATTTTGCGCAGAGTTCTGGTATGGAATTTCCGTACCTTGCTCGATCAGTGCCTTGGTTTGATCAGCCGTGATCAAACGCGGGCTGGAGACAATCTTGCCCTTGCCATCTGCTTCCATGGCCGACAATTCCAAGGCTAAGAAACGGTTGGCAGCTGAATTGAAAATGGAGAGCGCAAAGGAGCCACTGCCGCCGCCGGTAGAAAGCACGGCAGGCAGGTTGACAAAGCTACCGTTGGACGTGTTTGTACCGCCCATGCCCGTGGTGCCCACGGCATTGTCATAGCTGGTGCCAAAGCCCACACGGTTGCCTCCACCAATGCTGTAACCACCATCTCCGCCCTTGGAAGCGCGCAAATCGCCACCGCCTAAACGTACGCCCAATGCACGCCCAAAGGTGTCACGCGCCTCCACGATGCGGGCTTCAATCAGCACCTGGCGCACAGGAATATCAAGAGTCACCAGCAGGCGACGGAACTCTTCGAGCTTGGCGGGCACATCGGTGATGAACAGCTGGTTGGTACGGGGTTCGGCAATAGCCGAACCACGAGGTGTCAGAAAACGGCTCTGCGTTCCACCGGTACCACCACCACCGCCGGTATTGCTGGTAATTTGCTTGAGCAGCTCAGTCGCCTTGGCATAGTTAAGCTGGAAGGCCTGCGTTTGCAGAGGCGTTTTTTCCTCTAGCTTTGCCACCGCATCAAAGTCTTTCTGAATGCGCTCGTCGATTTCATCCTTGGGTGCGATCCATAGAACCGTACCGGATTTGCGCATACCTAAACCCTTGGCGTCCAGGATGATCTGCAGCGCCTGGTCCCAGGGAACATCCTTCAGACGCAGGGTGAGCGCACCATTGACCGTGTCCGAGGTAACAATATTGAAGTTAGTGAAGTCGGCAATTACCTGCAGCAGCGAACGAACTTCAATGTTCTGGAAACTCAATGACAGTTTTTCGCCGGTGAAGGTTCCGGAGGAACCCAGCTTGTTGGGATCGGACTTGCGCTGACGCACCTCCACGACAAACTGGTTGTCGCTCTGGTAGGCACTATGCTCCCATTCACCCGCATTTTTCAGCTGTACGAACACAGTACTGCCTGCTTGGCGCGCCGAGATCATTCCGACGGGTGTGCCGAAGTCCGCCACATCTAGCTTGCGGCGCAGCGCCTCTGGCAACAGCGTGTGCTGCAGCTCCAAGGTCAGACCATCGCCTTGCTTGGAGATGTTCACCCCTACCTTGTTATTTGGCAGGGTGATCACCAGACGCCCTGCACCATCGGTACCACGACGAAAATCCAGATTGGACAGTGGCTGCGAGTAATTATTGCCATCTTCGGCAAACTGGGTATTTTGCGCATTGGCGTTGGTCACCGCCTTGGCCGCAGGATCCAGAGCCACCAGCAAGTCATTGCCGCTGATTTCAGTCTTGTAGTTGGTGCTTTCCTTCAGGTTCAGCACCACGCGGGCCTTGGTATCCGTCTCCACGACATTCAAGGAACGCAGATTGCCTTGGTTGAGCTCGACCCGATTGTTGGGCATCGCACTTTTGAACCCGGGCAGATCCAGCACCACACGTGCAGGAGATTGGATGCTGAAGGTTTCAGGCAAGACCAGCGGCGCACCGTCCGTCTCGATCTTGACCATCTCCACGCCGTCACGCACCAGGGTCGACACCTTGTTGATACGCCCCTGCGCCAGCGCCCAGGATGGCAGCAACATGGCCATCAAAGGGATGAGTACGCTGAATTTTTTCATTTTTTGGCCTCCTGCAGTTCAAGCACTGCATCTCTCTCTATCCATTCACCCACACCGTCTTGCACAATCTCCCGCAGGGTGACTGCACTCTCGCTGATGCTTTTTATCTTTCCGTAGTTCTGGCCCATGTACATGCCCTTGCTGACCTGGTAGATCAGGCTGTCGGCCTTGACCAGGGCCACATCCTGGTTGCCCTTCTTCAAAAAGCCCACCATGGAAATGGTATCGAGCGGAAACGACTCGAGCTGCTCTTTGCGTCGCGCGCGTTCAGGCGCCACCAGCGCATCGGAGATGGTCGCTGGCGCATTCGCACTGCCGCCCAACAACGCGGCGAGACGCTCCTTGCTGAAAGGGTCCAAGGTCGTACTGGCCACATAGCCCTGAGGCACAAATTCCTTGGGTGCGGTAATGGGTTTGACCGAGGGCCGCGTGCTGGCTTGCTCTTGCTGCATCCACTGCTGCAAGTCATCGCCTTCGTCAGTACAGGCTGTTAACAGCGACACCGCCAACGCAGCGCCTATCCATTTAGACAAAGTATGCATATCCACCTTACTTCTTCGCGTTCTGCTTGGATTTCGCCGCTTGCTGCTCTTGGAGCTCTTGCGGATCCAGATAGCGGAAGGTTCTTGCGGTAGCGTTCAGCACCAACGTCGCACTTTCCTTGTTGGCGGGCGCCAGCGCAATGTTGTTCAAGGTCACGATGCGCGAGAGATTGGCGACGTCCGCCGCAAAAAAGCCAATATCGTGGTACCTGCCGTTGACCTGCAAGGTGATTGGCAACTCGGCGTAATAGTCCCGCACCACCGTCTGACCCGGTTTGAACAGGTCAAACTGCAGACTCCGGCCAATACCGGCCTGGTTGATATCGGACAACAACGCAGCCATTTCCGCCTTGCTGGGCAATTGTTTTTCCAGCTGGGTCACGTACTGCAAGACCTGCTCGCGCTGTTTGCGTAGCGCATCCAGATTGACCGCCTTGCGCAGACGTGTCTTGTAGTCTTCCTTGAGCTTGAGCTCTTCGGCCTGCGCCACAGACAGCTCGTCCTCAAAGCTGCTCAAATAGGCATACCAGCCCAAACCGATTACCAGTGCCGCAATAAACACCAACAAGACCGCGCGAGGAGCAGCCGGCCAGACAGATGGGTCCTTGGGGTCGAGGTTTTGAAACTGGCGCAGAAATCCTTGCAGCGCCTCCCCCACTTGTATATTTTTTTTCGTTGCCATCGTCGCCCCTACTTTTTCACACCTTGAGCGATGTGGGCCTGCTCCACATCACTGGAACGCATCAGGCCAAAACGCAGGTTGAAGCCGGCAACCCGTTTTCTCTCACGGGCATTGATCTGTGTGGTCGTACCCACTACCTCGACCAGCTCAGGCTTGGACAACCAGGGCGTCTTGGTGGCTAGGCTGTTGAGCAATTCGGACACCCGCTCATTGGATTGGGCAATACCCTGGATCTGCACAGTCTGTTCTTGCTGCTTGAGGCTCTCGATATAGACGCCATCGGGCAGCTGAAGGACCAGCTCATTGAGCAAATGGACCGGCAGATTGCGGTCGGACTGCAGATCCTCCACAGCCTTTTGCCGCGCCTTCAGCGCGGCAATTTCCGCATCAATCTTGGCCACATCGGCGATCTTGATATCCAGTGCCTTGATCTCACGAGTCAGCAGCGCATTGCGCCCGGCTTGCAGGTCAATCTGGTACTGGTAAAACATGTAGACAGCGCCGCAAACCACCGCGCCCACCAGGGCTGCCGCGACCATCGATGCCTGAAAACTCTCTTTGCGCTTTTTGCGTGCGGCTTCACGGTGCGGAAGCAGATTGATCAATATCATGCGGCATACCTCCGCAACGCCAGTCCACAGGCCGTGAGATAGGTAGTGAAGTCCTTGCTTTTAGCCCGCGAGCGCACCGCAGCATCCATCACCATGTCTTCAAACGGATTGGCGGCAGACGCGGCAAAACCTGTGGCATCGATCACCGCATCTGTCAGGCCACTGAGCACGGCCGAGCCGCCTGCCAACAAAATATGGTCGATGCGGTTGTGTGGTGTGCTGGTGAAAAAGAACTGCAAAGCACGGTTGATCTCCTGCCCGATGCTTTCCACAAAAGGCTTGAGCACGACCTGCTTGTAATCAGCGGGCAGATCACCGCCGCGCTTTTTCTGCTCAGCTTCTTCTTGTGAGAAGCCATACTGGCGCATGATCATCTGCGTGAGCTGACCACCGTTGAAGGATTGGTCGCGCTCATAGATCACCTGGTTGTTGTGGATGATCTGCAGAAACGATGCATTACCGCCAATTTCAAAGATGGCAATGAACGCGTCCTTGCCTTTGCTGGGCATATTGCCGATCAGGCGCCGGGCTGCCAGCGCGGTGGCGTTGGATTCGATCTCGAGCACCACGGGCTTGAGGCCAGCCGCTTCTGCCAGGCCCTGTCGGTCCTGAACCGTCTCTTTGCGCGCTGCTGCAATCAGCACATCGACATCACCTATCGAATTGGAGGAAGGGCCAATGACGTAGAAGTCCAGGTTCACCTCATCGAGGGAAAATGGTATGTATTGGTTAGCTTCTGATTCAACTTGAAACTCCATCTCCAGCTCTGAGAGCCCCGATGGCAGCACAATTTTCTTTTGAATCACGGCAGAAAGCGGCAACGCCAGTGCCGCTTGCTTGGTTCGCGTCCCGCTTTTTTTGACCAAACGACGCAAGGAATCAGCTACTTCATCAAAGCGCTCGATACCCGACTCGGTGACCCAGCCAGGCTCCAGCAGCTCTTGAGCACAGCGCTCAACAACGTACTGACCGCTGCCATTCCTCCCCAGTTCTACCAACTTGATGCTCGACGCACTCACATCTATCCCCAAGAGGCTAGACGGCTGGCGTCGGAACAAAGATCCCATTGAGACCAAGATGGGCTCCTCCCTAATTTGCTCTATATTGAGCTACAAAACTTAACACCCCCTATGAATGCTATCAGCAAGATAGTCGCGCAGCAAAGAACCACCTGCGCCCGGAGCCAATTCGTTGTCAAAACAATACGATACAAGGGATACATTGGACGTAGCATGATATTTGTCACAAGCTAAATCAAAACCGGCACGCCCCCCACCGAAAGCAGCCGCGTGATAGCATTCCCTGCTTATGCAAGCTCCTCTCGACGGTCTGACCCCATGAATCCAGACGCTCCGATCTCGCGCAGAACGCCTGAGAAACCTCCCGCAAAATCTCCCAAGCAACCCAAGCCATCGAGCTTTGCCACCAAGACGCTGAAATTTTTTGGCTGGCTGTTTGCCTTGCTCGTTGCCGCTGCCGTTGCCGGCGCAGCGGTCGTTGCCGTGGGCCTGGCCATGGCCTACCCCAACCTGCCCGATGTCTCCGAACTGGCCGACTACCGCCCCAAGCTGCCGATGCGGGTTTACTCGTCCGAAGGCGCCTTGCTGGGCGAGTTTGGTGAAGAACGCCGCAATTTGACGCCGATTGGTGAAATACCCAAGGTGATGGTGGATGCCGTGCTGGCCATCGAAGACACGCGTTTCTTCGAGCACAACGGCGTGGATTACAAAGGCATGGCGCGCGCCTTGCTCGCCAACCTGGGGCGCGAAAAGGCCCAGGGCGCTTCCACGATCACCATGCAGGTGGCGCGCAATGTCTATCTGTCATCTGAAAAAACCTATACCCGCAAGATATATGAGATCTTGCTGACCCTGAAGCTAGAGCACACCTTGAGCAAGAATCAGATTCTGGAAATCTATATGAACCAGATCTATTTAGGTAACCGTGCCTATGGTTTCTCGGCCGCGTCCGAGACCTATTTCGGCAAGCCGCTCAAGGATGTGACGGTGGCCGAGGCGGCCATGCTCGCCGGCCTGCCCAAGGCCCCCTCTGCCTATAACCCGATCAGCAACCCCAAGCGCGCCCGCATCCGCCAGCTCTACATCATTGACAGGATGGAAGAGAACCACTTCATCACGCCCGCCCAGGCGAACGAAGCACGCGCGGAGTCGCTCAAGATCCGCTCTAGCTACGCGGATAACCGCGTGCATGCCGAATACGTGGCTGAAATGGCGCGCCAGCTGATCTTTGCCCAGTACGGCAGCGAGGCCTATACCCGTGGTCTCAACGTCTACACCACCCTGATCGCCAGCGACCAGGAAAAAGCCTATGAAGCGCTGCGCAAGGGCATCATGGACTACGAAAAGCGGCAGCACTACCGTGGACCGGAGAAGTTCATCAACCTGCCGGCTGCCGGCCAGGAGCGGGACGAGGCGATAGATGAGGTACTGGCCCAGCACCCGGACAACGGCAATATCCTCTCTGCCGTGGTTTTGGAAGCAACGCCGCGTAAAGTCGTGGTCATCCGTGCCGATGGCGATCCGATCGAGATCACCGGGGAGGGCCTCAAGCCCGTGCAATCGGGCCTGAGCGACAAGGCACCGCCTAACACCAAGCTGCGCCCTGGCGCGGTGGTGCGCATCATGGAAACCGCCAAGAAGACCTTTGAGCTGACCCAGTTGCCCGAGGTGGAAGGCGCGTTCGTCTCACTTGACCCCCGCAGCGGTGCCATCAAGGCACTGGTTGGCGGCTTTGATTTCGACAAGAACAAGTTCAACCATGTGACCCAGGCTTGGCGCCAGCCGGGCTCCAGCTTCAAGCCCTTTATCTACTCGGCAGCGCTGGAAAAAGGCTTTTCGCCCACCACAGTGATCAATGATGCACCGCTGAGCTTCCCCGGGTCGGCCGGCCAACAGCCCTGGGAGCCGAAGAACTCCGATGGCCGCTTTGATGGCCCGATGACCATGCGCCAGGCGCTGGCACGCTCGAAGAACCTGGTGACCATCCGCGTGATGCAGTCGGTGGGCCCCAAGAAGGCCCAGGAATGGGTGACCAAGTTCGGCTTTGATGCCGACAAGCAGCCGCCCTACCTGCCCATGGCCTTGGGCGCCGGCTCGGTCACGCCCATGCAGATGGTGTCCGCCTATTCGGTGTTCGCCAACGGCGGCCACCGGGTCAATCCTTATCTGATTGCCAAGATCACCGACCATCGGGGCAATGTACTGTCGGAGTTCGCACCGCCTGCCACCGAAGACCTGCCGCGCGCCATCGATGCCCGCAATGCCTTTGTGATGGACTCGCTGCTGCAAGACGTCGCCCGCTACGGCACCGCCGCCAAGGCCCAGGCCCAGCTCAAGCGCCCGGACATCTATGGCAAGACCGGTACCACCAATGACTCGGTGGACGCCTGGTTCGCGGGCTTCCAGCCTACCAATGCGGCCGTGGTCTGGATGGGATATGACAACCCCCGCAGCCTGGGTGCGCGCGAATACGGCGGCGGCCTCAGCCTGCCCATCTGGATCAACTACATGCAGCATGCGCTCAAGGATGTGCCTGTGGCCAAGATGACGCCGCCCAGCGGCCTGGTCAATGTCGGCGGCGACTGGCTCTACGAAGAGTACGCACGCAGCGCTCCCAATCTGGGCCTGGACTCTCCTGCGTCGACCGCTGGCACCATGGTGCCCCCGCCCAACTCCGAAGAGCGCAATAAGATCTTGGACCTGTTCCGCAACTGACCTAGCGCCAGCACCCAAAGCAAAGGCCAGTCCGTATCGCTACGGGCTGGCCTTTTTATTGGGGGTATCGCGTCAAGCCTTGAAGACCAGGGGCAGACCCGACTGCACACCGGCATCCCGGGTCAGATCGGCAAAGAAATCATTGCCGGTCTTGGTATCACGCCACACGCTGCCATCGAACTTGTAGTGGTAGCCACCGGACTTGGCCGCCAGCCACACCTCATGCAGCGGCGGCTGCAGGTTGATGATGATCTGGCTGCGGTTGGCAAAAATCAGGGTCAGCAGACCACCGACGCGCTGGGCATCGATATCGGCATCGGTTTCGTCGTTGATGCGGTCGCAGGTCTGTTCAACCGCCAGCAAGAGTTTTTCTGCCGCATCCAGGTATTCGAGTTCGTTCATTACAATGCTTCAATGTGGAGTATTTACCAAATTGTATGCAGGACCATTGTCCTTGCCACCGGTGCGGCACTATTGGCAGCTTGCGGCCAGCGCGGGCCGCTGTATCTGCCGACGGAGCCTGCAGCAGCCAACCGGGCAACCCTGCCGCAAACCCTGGACCCCAGCGCACCGGACCGGCCTGAACCCCAGCTGCAGCCCTCCACCGTGATGCAGCCCGCCACCAAGCCCTGATTCAGCGGGGGCTGCTGCGCGCTGGCGTGCACCCGGCCCGCCTCCTTGATCCACCTCAAGATCCAACCCACTACACCCCGTTACAGTCACGCCCGTTGCAATTGATAACTGGGCGGAAGAGATGGCGTTGGAACCTGTGGAACTGTACCGTGACGAGCATCACGCTTGTCTGATGTTCACCGACCTGGTGGAAGAGGATGCGCAGGCCGTGCAGGCCAACCAGTTCCTGATCGTCGACCATGGTACCGGCGCCATCATCGATCCGGGCGGCAACCTCGCCTTCAATGAGCTCTACATGGGCATGGTGCGCTATTTCTCGCCGCACAAGCTGTCCTACCTGATCGCCTCGCATGCCGACCCGGACATCATCGCCTCGCTGGATCGCTGGCTCACCTCCACCCGCGCATCCTTGGTGATCTCCCGTGTCTGGGAGCGCTTTGTGCCGCATTTCACCAAGGTCGGCAAGACGGAAAACCGGGTCATCCCCGTGCAGGACCCCGGTGGCATTCTGCCGCTGGGCCAGAGCCAGCTGCACATCCTGCCTGCGCATTTTCTGCATGCGGAAGGAAACTTCCACTTCTACGACCCGATCAGCCGCATCCTGTTCACCGGGGACCTGGGCGTCTCGATGACCGATGGCTATATCGCACGCACGCCGGTGACCGACCTGGCGCCCCATATTCCCCGCATGGAGGGCTTTCACCGGCGCTACATGGTGTCCAACAAGGTGCTGCGCCTGTGGGTGGCCATGGCGCGCCAGCTGGATATCTCCTTGATCGTGCCCCAGCACGGCGCGCCCATCATGGGCCCGGCCATTGCCCAGTTCTTTGACTGGCTCGACCACCTGATGTGCGGGGTCGATCTGATGGACAACCAGAACTACACCCTGCCCCAACAGGCAATCTCTCCGCTGCCGCAACGCTCCTGAGACGGTGCAACGGGCTTACAGCGTGCCGTAGCTGTGCAAGCCAGATAGGAACATGTTCACCCCCAGGAAGGCGAAGGTGGTGACCACCAGGCCCACCAGCGCCCACCAGGCCGAGACAGCACCGCGCAAGCCCTTGACCAGGCGCATGTGCAGCCAGGCGGCATAGTTCAGCCAGACGATCAGCGCCCAGGTCTCCTTGGGATCCCAGCTCCAGTAGCCGCCCCAGGCCTCAGCCGCCCAGAGCGCGCCCAGCACGGTGGCAATGGTGAAAAAGGCAAAGCCCACGGCGATGGCCTTGTACATCAGGTCATCCATGATCTGCAGGCGCGGCGTGCCCCGGTTGATCCAGCTGCGCAGCAGGATCATCAGCCCAAAGAACAGCTCCAGCGGCAAGGCCATGCGCAAGGTCTTGTCGAGCGAGGGGTAGAGGCTTTCATCGCCCCAGATGCGGAAGGCCACCAGGGGCAGCACCAGCACCAGCATGGGCACGAGCACCAGGCCGATCCACAGCGCCCGCTGCGTGGCCGCCTTCAGCAGGTAGGCCAGTGCCACCATGGCAGCCAGCGCAAAGGTGCCATAGCCGACAAAATTGGCCGGCACATGCAGCTTCATCCACCAGCTTTGCAGCGCGGGCACCAGCGGCTGGATCTCATGGGCCTGGCGGGCAACCGTGTACCACAGCAAAAAGCCCACCGAGGCACTGACCACCAGCATCACAAAGCCGCCCAGCGCCCGCGTCTGGTAATGCGCTTCGAAGTAGAGGTAGAAAAGCGCCGTCATCCAGGCAAACAGCACAAACACCTCATAGAGATTGCTGACGGGGATATGGCCGATATCCGGCCCCATCAGATAGCTCTCATACCAGCGCACCATCGTGCCCACCAAGGCCATCACAATGGCCAGCCAGGTCAGGCGGCTGCCCACCGTCGTCAGTGTCGATCCTTCGCCCTTGGACAGGAGGCCGATCCAGTAGAACACCGTGCTCATGAAGAACAGCACGCTCATCCATAGAATGGCCGACTGGCTGGACAGGAAGTACTTGAGCCCAAACACTGTTTCCGAACGCGCGATCTGCCCTGCGCCATCGACCCGGTACAGGCCAATGGCCAGCAGCGACAGCGCAGCCACCACCACCATCAACAGCTGCAAGGGCCGCCAGAACCAGCCCAGCCAGATGAAAAACGGCACCGATGCGATCAGGATGCCTTTTTCATAGCCATCCATATGGTGGCCATACAAAAACAGCGCAAAACCGCCACCAACGGCCAAGGCCAACGCAAACAGCCAGTCCCAGACCGAGCGGCTGCTGAAGTAGCCGGGGTTGAGTTGCACCGTTTGGACCACGGTGCCCGCCTGGGCGGGCGGCAGGTTGGTGGAAGCAGTATTCATCGTTGTTCTCCGCTAGGGCTCGTGCCCAGAAGCTTTTGACTCAGGCCCTCAAAATCGCGGTCCACATCCAGGGTGCGGCGGTTGGTGGACAAAGCCATGCGCGCATCGGCGCTGCCATCTGCGCGCGGTGCCAGCCAGACCCAGAGGCGCCGGTCGCGCACATAGAGCATCGCAAACACCCCCAGAATCAGGAACAGGCAACCCAGGTAGACGACCAATTTACCCGGCGCCTTGGCCACCTGAAAGACGCTGGCCTGCACCTGGTCGAACTGGGTCAGCTCAAACACCAGCGGCTCCGGGTACAGCAGCGCATCGCTCAGCGACAGCACCGACTGGGTCATGAAGCGCTGGGTCTGCTCGCTGGGCTCCAGCGGTGCCAGGCCCTCGTCGGCCCGCGCCACCTGCATCAGCTCAAACAGCACACCGTTCAAAATGCGCACCAGCACTTCGCCCGCCTTGGCGCGTTCGCCTTCGGGCACATTTTGCTCCATGAAGGCCGAAATCGCCTGCAAGCCGGTGACGCTGCTCGCGCCCGCCTGGCCATCGCCAGCAAAAATCACCAGCGCCTTGAGCGCCGAGGCATAAAGCTGCTCGCGCAGTGCCGGGCGGCTCGCCTCCACAGCGCCTGCCACATACTGCTGTACAGCGCGCTCGCGCATCGCCGGCGTCTGCAGCGCCTCCTTCAAACGCAAAAAGCCCCGGTAGCTCGATTGGTCATCTGCCGGAATGCGCAGGTAGCGGAACTGGTCGGCCAGGGTCTCGCGCACGCCCCAGAGGTACACCGGCTGACCATCGCCCATGTCGACGGGCAGCATGTAGTTGTTGAATTCACGCGCCTGGCCCGAGGCATCGCGCAGCTTGTAGCTGACGCTGGGGCCCACATTGCGCAGATCGCGCGGGGTAGTCACCTTGTTGCCGGCACCCAGGTGGTTGTCCAGGCTGGATCTCAAATCCACCTTGCGCACATCGGTGCCGCCTTGCGCGGCGTCGCCCGGGTTGGCGCCCATGTTTTCCACATTGATGGTGCGCAGGCCGGTGAACTCCAGCTCCAGCGGCGGCTGGCCCTCGCCCATCGTGATCTGCGTGGAGGCACCCACTTCGCCCTTTACCTCAAAGCTCTTCATGCCCGGCACCAGCGGCACCGCGCGCAGCTGCAGCCGCGATCCACCGTCTTCAAAGCTCGATTGGTAGATCTCGATGCCCTGGAAGCTCGCGGGATGGTTCACCTCGATGCGCTTTTCCACCGAGGCACCGGTTTTCTTGTCGTGCAGCACCACCTCGCTGGCAAACAGCCGGGGCATGCCGGTGGAGTAGTACTCGACGATGAATTTCTTCAGTTCCACCGAAAACGGCAAATCCTGCAGCAGGATGCCGTCCGACTGGTTGAGGATGGCCGTGCCTGACTGCGCGCCTTCGGCCACGATCAGATTGCCACGGAAGGTCGGGTTACTGGCGGACAGCCGGTGCTGCTCGGGCACATCGGCAATCATGCCGCCGCCGCTGAAGGTGGTCTTGCCGCCCAGCAGCATTTGCGCGCGCACAATCAAATCGCCATCGAGCAGGCCACCCAGGCAGATCAGCACAATGGCGCTGTGCGCTGCCAGGTAGCCAATCTTGTGGGCGGCGCCAGCCTTGGCCGCCACCATCCAGCCATCGCTGCGCTCTTGCAGGCGCACCTTCCAGCCACTACCGGCCAGCTGCGATCCCACCCGCTGCGCCGCCTGCGCCGGGGTCTCTGCCAAATGGGCGCTGGCCTGGTGGTGGAAGGCCTGCAGGCTTTGCACGCGCAGATTCTCTTTGTACTGGCGCAAGTCGGCCAGGTACTTGGGCGCATGCTTGGCAATGCACAGGCTGGTGCTGGTCACCAGAAAAGCCAGGATCAGCAGAAACCACCAGGCGCTGTAAACCGCATTGAGCTTGAGCGACAGGAACAGCTGGGCCCAGAAAGGGCCGAACTGGTTGACGTAGTTGACGGCCGGCTCATGCTGGCGCAGCACGGTACCGATGACCGAGGCAATGCAGATGATGGACAACAGCGCAATCGCAAAGCGCATCGACGACAGCATCTCATAGACGGCACGGGTGCCCAACTGAGGCTGTAACTGCGTTGGCGTGGGAGAGGATTCAGACATGGGTACGACGCTATCGGTGAAAAGCAGGAGCAGGACCGCTGCTGCGCTGCCAGTCCGCACCCCATGGAGTCGCCACCAGAGTACAAGTTCGCAGAACGCCGAGTTTAGTCTGCAACCCTAGGGATAGCCCTGAGGCCCGGGAAATGCCCAGCAACGCGCTCAATGTCATGGCGCGGGGGCTTTCCCCGTGGCGGCACAGGTCCAACGCACAAGGCGCCGGCCTAGCGCAGGCCCGCAATATAGTCCGACACCGCCTTGATTTCCTTGTCGTTCATCTTCGCGGTGACGCCTGTCATTTGCAGGCTGTTGCCGCGCTTGCCGTCGCGGAAATCATGCAAGGTCTTGCTGACGTAATCAGCGTTCTGGCCAGACAGCCGGGGGTACTGGGCCGGGATGCCCGCGCCATTGGGGCTGTGGCAGCCCGCGCAGGCGGCAATCTGGCGGTCGGGCAGGCCGCCGCGGTAGATGCGCTCGCCCAGGGCAACGCTGTCCTTGTCCTTGGCAAAGCCCAGCTTGCCGGGTTTGCTGGCCAGCCAGGCCGAGATATTGAGCATGTCCGCATCCGACAGGCCTGCGACCATGCCCTGCATTACTGGGTCCTTGCGCTTGCCGGATTTGAACTCCTGCAGCTGCTTAAGCAGGTACTCGGGGTGCTGCTGGGACAATTTGGGGTTGATGGCGATGGAGGCATTGCCGTCGGCATTGTGGCAGGCCACGCAGACGGCGGTGTAGCTGGCCTCCCCCTTGGCCAGGTCCGGCTTGGGCGACCGGTTGGGCGTCTCGGACGCCGAATACACAGAAACGGAAGAAAAAGCCAGTACAGCCGTTGTCAGCAAAGGGGCGATCAACTTCATATCGTGGGTCTTTGTCTGGTTTATGGGTATAAGGCCAAAGCGGCCAGATTCTACAATGATGCCTTAGATAGACTCGAACGCACATGACGACAACACCTAGTACCCCCCAAGCCGTTGCAGACACGCCAAGCCCAGGAATCGATGGCAAGGCGGCTTTGGGCTGGATGCACACCGCCCGCTTCTTCACCACCGCTGCGCAACTGCACCAATTGCCTGTCGTCGATGTGCCAGAGTTCGCCTTTGTGGGCCGCTCCAATGCGGGCAAGTCCACATCGATCAACACCCTGACCCAGCAGAACCAGCTGGCCTTTGCCTCGAAAAAGCCCGGCCGCACCCAGCACATCAACCTGTTTTCGCTGGGCAAGAAGGGCGTGACCGATGCCGTGCTGGCCGACTTGCCCGGCTATGGCTATGCCGCCGTCTCGCGCGAGGACAAGAAGCGCTGGCAGCAGGTCATGGTGAACTACCTGGTCAGCCGCCCCAGCCTGACCGGCATTGTGCTGCTCTGCGACCCGCGCCTGGGCCTGACCGAGCTGGACGAAGCGCTGCTCGACATCATCCGCCCCCGGGTAGAGCAAGGTCTCAAGTTCTTGATTTTGCTCACCAAGGCCGACAAGCTGACCCGCGTCGAGCAGGCCAAGATCCTGTCCATCACCAAGCTCAATGCCGGTGGTGGTGAGGTGATGCTGTTCAGCGCGCTGAAAAAGCAGAATGTGGACAAGGTCGCCCAGTTGCTGTGGCAGTGGTCGCACCCGGAAGGACTGGTCAGCCCCGAGGCCGCGCCTGCAGCGCCAGAAGCCCCTGCGGACGATCAATAAGCCGCGCGCCAGCCAAGGCGCTCAACAACAAAGGCCCGAAAGGGCCTTGGTTGTTTATGCTTAGTTGTTTATGAATAGAGCGAAGGCTCGCCTTCCGGCCGGGTCTTGAAGCGCTTGTGCACCCAGTAGTACTGGGGCACCATGGTGCGGATCTGGGCTTCGAGCTCGCGGTTCTGGCGCGTGGTGTCGGCCACCACATCGTCGCTGGGAAAGTCCTGCCAGGCCGGCGAGATGGTCACCTCATAGCCCTGGGGCGTCAGCCGCGTATACATGCCGATCACCTTGGCCTTGCCCAGCCGCGCAAAGCGCGACAGCGAGGGAATGGTCGCGGCCACCTGGCCAAAGTAAGGCACAAACAGCGAGTCGCTCGGGCCAAAGTCCATGTCCGGCAGCAGGTACAACAGCCCATGGTCCTTGCGCAGGCTGGCAATGATGGGCTTGATGCCATCGTCGCGGTTGAGCATGCGCACATCGCCAAAGCGCTGGCGGCCCTTGCGGATCCAGGCATCGACATCGGCATTGGGCTGGGTCGAGAAAATGCTGGTGAAGGGCCGGCTGCAGTGGATGGTGAGCGCCGTGCCCCCGGCATCCATGCTGTAGAAGTGCGGCGCAAAGATGATGGTCGGGGTATCGCCTTCCAGCTCTTCGAGCGCGCCGGTCATGCGGGTGCGCTTCTCCAAGGTTTTTTGCGGCGCAAACCAGAGCCAGCTGCGGTCGAGCCAGGTTTGGCAGAACACCACAAAACTCTCCTTGGCCCAGTCGCGCCGCTGCGCGGCAGTGGCTTCGGGAAAGCACAGCTCCAGATTGCGCAGCGCAATGCGGCGGCGCGAGGGCACCAGGTAGAACAGCACGCGGCCCATCAACCACCCCAGGCCGCGCAACACCGACAAAGGCAGGTGCGACATCAGCCACATCCACCCGATAAACAACTTACCCATGCTTTTGACCTTCCGAGGGAGCGGCAGCCAGACTGCGCGGCTGCTTGTAGCGCGCATAGCCCCAGAGGTATTGCTCGTGGCTCTCGCGGATCAAACGCTCCATTTCCTGGTTGATCTGCAGCACGGCGGCTTCAGCCTCCTGGGCCAGCGGGGCCTGCAGGCCGCGCACATACAGATCAAAGCCCCGGCCCAGTGGCCGGCGCACACAGCGCGCCAATATAACAGCCGCACCGGTCTGCTGGGCCAACTTGGCGGCCAAGGTCATCGAGTAGGCGGGCTTGCCAAAAAACGGCACCCACATGCCCTGGCCATCGGGCGGCACCTGGTCAGGCAGCAGCCCCACGCTATGGCCTTGGCGCAAGGCCTTGATCATCTGCCGCACCCCCGCCATCGTCGTCGGTGCCGAGGCCAGACCGGGGCGCGCGCGTGCCGTCTCCATCAGCTTGGCCAGCCAGGCCTGGCGCGCCGGGCGGTAGAGCACGGTGATGGGGCCATGCACCACACCCCAGCGCCGCGCCATGTACTGGGCCGAGAGCTCGAAGCAGCCCATGTGCGGGGTCAAAAACACAATGCCCTTGCCATCGGCCAGCGCCTGCTCGATCACTTCGGCGCCATGGATGTCACAGGGCAGCGGCGCGCCAAACCACAGGCGCGGCACCTCGGCCACCATGCGGCCGGCATGGGCCACGGCTTTTCTCACATCGGCAAAGCGGTAGCCCGCCTGCTGGGCATTGGCCAGAAAACGCCGGCGGTAGGTGGGCGAGGCGGCAAAGGTGAGCCAGCCCAGGACAGCGCCCAGGCCATGCAATAGCCACAACGGCAGCGCAGCAAACAGTCGAAACAAGAATGGCATTAGAATATGTCGGTCGCTGAGTTAAAGAGCAACTTGCAGGGCGACGTTAAAAACAAACTGCTAAAGCGTTCGCCAGGCTCCCTCAAGGCTCGGGCAACGCAATTGCCCAAGCTTTGAAGGAGTTTTTTGTTTATGGCAAACAGCGATTTTCTGTTTACCTCGGAATCAGTGTCCGAAGGCCATCCCGATAAAGTGGCCGACCAGATCTCTGATGCGATTTTGGACGCTATTTTCACCCAAGATCCACACAGCCGCGTGGCTGCAGAGACACTGACCAACACCGGTTTGGTGGTATTGGCAGGTGAGATCACCACCGGCGCCAACGTGGACTACATCCAGGTGGCCCGCGACACCATCAAGCGCATTGGCTACGACAACACCGACTACGGCATCGACTACAAGGGCTGCGCCGTGCTCGTGGCCTATGACAAGCAGAGCCAGGACATCGCCCAGGGCGTGGACAAGGCCAGCGACGACGAGCTGAACACCGGTGCTGGCGACCAGGGCCTGATGTTTGGCTATGCCTGCGACGAAACGCCCGAGCTGATGCCCGCGCCGATCTACTACGCACACCGTCTGGTCGAGCGCCAAGCCCAGCTGCGCAAGGATGGCCGTCTGCCTTTCCTGCGCCCTGACGCCAAGAGCCAGGTCACCATGCGCTATGTGGACGGCAAGCCCCACAGCATCGACACCGTGGTGCTGTCCACCCAGCACAGCCCCGACCAGTCGGAAACCGCCACCAAGATGAAGGCCAGCTTCACCGAAGCCATCATCGAAGAGATCATCAAGCCTGTACTGCCATCGGAATGGCTGCAGGACACCAAGTACCTGATCAACCCCACCGGCCGCTTCGTTGTGGGCGGCCCCCAGGGCGACTGTGGCCTCACCGGCCGCAAGATCATTGTGGACACCTACGGCGGTGCCTGCCCCCACGGCGGCGGCGCCTTCTCCGGCAAGGACCCAACCAAGGTAGACCGCTCTGCCGCCTACGCTGCCCGCTACGTCGCCAAGAACGTCGTCGCTGCCGGTCTGGCGCGCCAGTGCCAGGTGCAGGTGGCCTACGCGATTGGTGTGGCCCGCCCGATGAACATCACCGTCTACACCGAAGGCACCGGCGTGATCCCCGATGCCGAAATCGCCAAGCTGGTGGCCGCGCACTTTGACCTGCGCCCCAAGGGCATCATCCAGATGCTGGACCTGCTGCGCCCGATCTACAGCAAGACGGCGGCGTATGGCCACTTTGGCCGTGAAGAGCCGGAGTTTACTTGGGAAAGAACCGACAAGGCTGCGCTGCTGCGCGCTGCTGCTGGCTTGAAGTAATTCGGTTCAGGTAAGTCTTCTTTAAAAATCCGCTCGGAGTGATCCAGCGGATTTTTTTATGGGCGGCTCACAGGCCAAGGCGACGCGGTCACAGCCCTCTCGCACTCAGCGCCAGCTGCTGCCTGAACTCCGGCCGCACGCGGTGCAGCTGTGCAGGCCGGTGCGCGCCACCAGCCTGCATTTCGCCGGGCACGGGCTCGAGCATGCCCAGCTCGTCCATCTTGCGGCGAAAGCTCACCTTGTTCAGCGGCTCGCCCAGAATGCTTTCATAGACCTGCTGCAACTGCGGCAGGGTAAAGCTCTCGCCAAAGAAATGCACCGGCAGCGAGGAGTACTGGCTCTTGCTGCGCACCCGTGCCAGTGCCGCCTGCAGGATTTGTGCATGGTCAAACGGCAGCTGGCCGGTGGCAGCGACGGGTACCAGTTTCAGCCCCGGCCTTTGCGCGGGCAGCTTTTGCTGCGGGATCAGCGCACAATAGCTGATGGCGACCGACCAGCCGCGCGGGTCCCGCGCCGGGCCGGTAAAAGTGGCCAGTTGCTCCAGATAAGCGTCTTCAATCCCCCCCTTGCTGCGCAGCACACGGGCGGCACTGGCATGGGCATCGGCGTCTTCTTGCGCATGGATGTAGCCGCCCGGCAAAGCCCACACCCCGGCAAACGGCGCGCGCTCGCGCTGCACCAGCACCACGTTCAGCACCCCGTCCACCAAGGTCAGCACCACCACGTCCACAGTGGTCAGCACCTGGCCCAAGGCGGTTTCACTTTGCATCATTTCTGTACCAAGTCTTTCTCATGAATGGCAGTATGCCGCTGCAGCTACCCAGAATCAATAAAAACATAGGCTTCAGACAAAAGATTTTATGCAAGCCGGGTCAATTAGTTAGTTGCAAAAATATTTTAACAAGCGTAGACTGCTTCACATCGAAGGAGAAAGACATGCGCCAACGCACACAGCTGCTCATCATCGACCCGCAAAACGACTTTTGCGATCTGCCGCCAGATTGGCGCCCCAGCTGCGCGGCAAGTCCCGCGCCCTTTGCCCCCAGCCTGCCGGTGGCCGGCGCCCATGCGGATATGCAACGCCTGGCGCAATGGCTGCTGCAGCATGCCTCTCAGCTCGATGGCATCACCGTCACGCTCGACTCCCACCAGGCCTATGACATTGCCCACCCCGCCTTCTGGCAGCAAGGCGATGGCAGCGCAGTGCCGCCCTTTACCGCCATCACTGCGGCCCAGATGCGCGGCGGCCACTTCAGGCCCCGCAACCCGGACGAGCAGGGACGGACCCTCGCCTATTTGGATGCACTGGAAGCCCAGGGCCGCTACACCTTAATGGTCTGGCCGCTGCACTGCGAGATCGGCAGCATCGGCCATGGCGTGCATGCCGACGTCCTGAACGCCTGCCGCCAATGGCAAAGCCAGCGCCAGCGCGCAGTCAAGCATGTGTTCAAGGGCATGAACCCCTACACCGAGCACTACAGCGCCATCTGCGCCGAGGTGCCCGATCCGCAGGATGCAGACACCGGCCTCAACACCGCCCTGCTCCAGCAGCTGGCGCAGGCCGATACCCTGGTGATCGCCGGTGAGGCGGGCAGCCACTGCGTGCGCGCCACGACCGAGCACATCGTGCAGCATATCGGGCCGCTCTGGGGCGCCGAGGATTTCTCGCGCATCGTCCTGCTGAGCGACTGCATGAGCCCCGTCTCCGGCTTCGAGGCAGCCCAAGAAACCTTTTTGCAGCAGATGCGCGCCATCGGTGTACGCTGCTGCACCAGCACTGCTTTCCATTTATAAATACTTCAGCGCCAGCACGTACTGAACTGGCGCTGGCAGCTCTCATTTTTGACAGAGAAAGACGCGGTATGCAGCCCATCATCACCAGCCTGCTCGACACCGATTTGTACAAGTTCACGATGTGGCAGGCCATGCTCCATCGCCATCCGCAGACCCAGTCCACCTACCGCTTTGTCTGCCGCTCGCAGACTGAGTTTCCGCTGGTCGATCTGCTGGCCGAGGTGCGCGCCGAGATCGACGCGCTGTGCAGCCTGAAGTTCAAGAAGGACGAGCTCGACTACCTCGCCAGCCTGCGCTTTATGAAGAGCGATTTCATCGACTTTCTGCGCATCTTCCAGTTCCAGCGTGATTTCATCGAGGTCGAGCCCGATGGCGATGGCCTGCATATCGTCGCCCATGGCCCCCAGGTGCATGTGATGGGCTTCGAGATCTTTGTGCTGTCTATCGTCAACGAGCTGTACTTCCGCCGCTTTGACCAGGCCAGCGCGCTGGCCGAAGGGCGCAAGCGCCTGGGCGCCAAGATTGTGCGGCTGCAGGAGTTGGCGCAAGAGGCCAAGCACCGCCACCCCTTTGAGCTGTTTGACTTTGGCGTGCGCCGGCGCTTTTCTGCCCCTTGGCAGCGCGAAGTGGTGCAGGCCTTTGCCACACAGACGGCCCAGTGGTTCAAAGGCACCTCCAATGTGCTGCTGGCCCGCGACCTGAACCTGGTGCCCATCGGCACCATGGCCCATGAGTATCTGCAAAGCTACCAAGCCCATGGCGTGCGCCTGCGTGATTTTCAGATCGCCGCGCTGGAAGACTGGGTGCAGGAGTACCGGGGCGACCTGGGTATTGCACTGACCGACACCGTCGGCATGGATGCCTTCCTGGCCGATTTCGACATGTACTTTGCCAAGCTGTTCGACGGCTTGCGCCATGACTCGGGCGACCCCTATGAATGGGGCGAAAAGGCCCTGGCCCACTACGCCAAGCTGCGCATCAATGCGCATGCCAAGCGCCTGGTGTTCTCCGATGGCCTGACGCTGGACAGCGCGCTGGCGCTCTACCAGCACTTTGCCGATCGCATCCAGTGCGGCTTTGGCATCGGCACCCAGCTGGCCAATGACATGGGCCTCAAGCAGCTCAACATCGTGATGAAGCTCACGCACGCCAACGGCCAGCCGGTGGCCAAGCTCAGTGACAGCCCGGGCAAAACCCTGTGCGACGACGAGACCTACCTCGCCTACCTCAAGCAAGTGTTCCATGTGACGCATTAAGGAGCCGCCATGCTCAAGATCACCCTGGCCCAGCTCAACCCCACTGTGGGCGATATGGATGGCAACATCGACCAGATGGTGGCCGCCGCCCGCCAGGCGCAGGCAGACGGCGCGCAATTGGTTGTGTTTGCCGAGCTGTCGCTGACCGCCTACTACCCCGGCGACCTGCTCGACGAGCCCGATTTTCTGGCCCGTGTGGACGCCGGCATTGCGCGCCTGTTGCAAGAGAGCCAGCAGCTGCCCGATCTGCACTGGGTGCTGGGTGCGCCCACACGCGCTGCCGGCCCCGGCAAGCATCTGCACAACAGCCTGCTGGTACTGCACAACGGCGCCATCCGCCTGCAGTACGACAAGCAACTGCTGCCCACCTACAACATCTTTGACGAGCGCCGCCACTTCGAGCCCGGCCGCGATGTGGCCAAGGTGCTGCGCATCGGCCAGATGCAGGTCGGCTTTCTGATCTGCGAGGATGGCTGGAACGACAGCGGTGCCGACTACGCCACCAACCCGTTCGAGCGCATGGCCGATGCCGCCCCCGATGTGGTTGTCAGCATCAATGCCAGCCCCAGCCACCTGGGCAAGCGCGAGGAGCGCCACCAGATCTTCAGCCATGCCGCCCGCCGCCATGGCTTGCCGATCCTGTATGTCAACCAGATCGGGGGCCAGGATCAGATCGTGTTCGATGGCGCATCGTTTGCGGTGCAGCCCGAGCGCGGCATCGTCTGGGAAGCGCCGCGCTTTGTGCAAACCGTCTGCACGCTGGGCTTTGACAACGGCGACTTCTGCCTGCCCGATGGCACACGGCCCGCCACCCCTCCGGCAGAAGGCCTGCCGACGATGGAGTTCTACCGCCAGCAGATCATTCTGGGCCTGCGCGACTACGCACGCCGCTGCGGCTTTCGCCAGGTGGTGGTCGGCAGCTCCGGCGGTATCGATTCAGCGCTGACCCTGGCACTGGCGGCCGAGGCGCTCGGTCCCGAGAACGTGGTCGGCATCACCATGCCCTCGCGCTACTCCTCCAGCGGCTCGGTCGACGACTCGGTGGCGCTGTGCCGCAACCTGGGCATTGCGCTGCACACGCACCCGATTGCCGATCTGGTGCAGGGCTATGCCCAGCAGTTCGAGGCCAGCTTTGGCGCGCCCTTGCAAGGCCTGCCGTTGGAGAACGTCCAGGCCCGCATTCGCGGCACCATCCTGATGGAGTACAGCAATGCCTGCGGCCACCTGCTGCTGACCACGGGCAACAAGTCCGAGATCTCGGTGGGCTACTGCACCTTGTATGGCGACACCAATGGCGGGCTGGGCCTGATCGGCGACCTGTACAAGACGGAGGTCTTCGCGCTGTCACGCCATATCAATGCCAGCGCCGGGCGCGAGATCATCCCCGAGGCCATCATTGACAAGCCGCCATCGGCCGAGCTGGCTCCCGACCAGAAGGACGAGGACAGCCTGCCGCCCTATGCCGTGCTCGACGAGATCCTCAAGATCCTCATCGAAGGCCAGCGCCTGTCGAGCCTGGAGTACGACGCCGCACGCCTGTTTGTCGACCGCTTTGTGCAGACCGAGGCCGGGCGCCAGACGCTTGCCAAGGTGCAGCGCATGGTCCACCGCAGCGAGTACAAGCGCCGCCAGGCGCCGCCCATCCTGCGCCTGCGCCCGCGCGCCTTTGGCACCGGCCGGCAAATGCCGATTGCGGCTTACTACCCCTGAAGCAAGACGGCGCATCCACAGCGCATAATCCCCAACCAGCACACCAGCAGGCACCAAGACAACGAGATATGAGCGCAGCTACCGAGCACTATGACCTGGCCGTATTGATTGGCCGCTTCCAGCCGCCGCACCTGGGCCACCTGGCCTTGCTGCAGCAGGCGCTTGCCCGCGCCAGCAAGGTGGTGGTAGTACTGGGATCGGCACTGCAGGCCCGCAGCCCCAAAAACCCCTTTACCTGGCAAGAGCGTGCGCAGATGTTTGCCGCAGCACTGAGCTCGGCCGATGCGGCGCGCCTGGTGTTTGTGCCCATCCGCGATTACTACGACGAGCCGCGCTGGGTCACGGCCGTGCGCGAAGCCGTCACCAGCCACAGCCAACCCGGCGCCCGCATTGGCCTGGTGGGCCATTTCAAGGACGAGAGCAGCAGCTACCTGGCCCACTTCCCCGGTTGGGAGCTGGTCAGCCTGCCACGCCAGAACAGCATTGACGCCACCCCCATCCGCGACGCCTACTTTGGCTTGCAAGGCGATGATTCCGCTGCAGACCTGGCCGCCTTGGCCGAGATGCTGCCCGCCAGCTCGCTGCAGTTTCTGCAGCAGTTCCGCAGTACGCCGGAATACGCCGCGCTGCAAACCGAATGGCAGATGCTGCGCCGCTACCAGGCCTCCTGGGCGGCGGCGCCCTACCCGCCGGTCTTTGTCACCGTCGATGCGCTGCTGCGCTGCGGCAACGAGGTGCTGGTGATCCGCCGTGGCCATGCACCGGGCAAAGGCTTGCTGGCCTTGCCCGGCGGTTTTGTCGAGCCGCGCGACAGCCTCTGGCAATCCTGCCTGCGTGAACTGCAGGAAGAGACGCATTGCGCGCTGGACGAAGCACAGTTGCAGGCCAGCCTGCAATCGGTGACCGTGTTCGACCACCCCGACCGCAGCCAGCGTGGCCGCACGATCACCCATGTGCACTATTTCGACCTGCAGCGCAGCCCCAAGCCTGCGGTGCGAGCCGACGACGACGCCGCCGAGGCTTTCTGGCTCAGCATCGATGCAATACGCGCCCGCGAGGCCGAGTTTTTTGAGGACCATTTCCAGATCGTGCAGAAAGTGCTGGCGGGCAACGGACAATAGCGCCCATGCAAGCCTTTGTCTCCAACCGCCCAGGTGCCCGCTGGCCCTGGCTGCTCATTGCCGTGCTGCTGCTGCTGGGTGCAGTTCGCTTTCTGGTGTTCAGCGCGCACTCGCCAGTGCTCGGCTACCCCAATAATTTCGATTTCCTGCGCACCTCCGGCTGCGTAGGCATCTGGAACTTTGACGCCCAGTCCGAAGCCTTCCACAGCCCTGCGCCTGACCGGGTGGTCGCGCAGTTGCACTACAACGACGAAAGGCTGTGGCAGTTTTGCAATCCGACCGCTGAAACCCTTTACCTGAGCGCACTCAAGTTGGGCCACAGCGTGGGTGACACCTTTCCCATCCAGCACCTGGCCTATGTCAAATTGGTCATCGTGCTGCTGGCCTATACCGCGCTGATGTGGGCCTTGCGCAGCATGCGCCTGCGCCTGTTTCTCAGTGCCTGCTTTGTGCTGCTGTGGTGGGACATGAGCACCTTGCTGTACTTCCAGTCGCTCTATCCCGTCTTCAGCAGCCTGTTCTTCTCCTTATTTGTCGTCATGGCCCTGCTGGCCTGCCGCCTGGATGCGTTCTCGCGCAGCGCCTGGGCCTCGCTGCTGCTGGCGGTGCTGACTTTCATGCTCGGGTTTTCCAACCAGCAGTACTTTTACCTGGCCATCGTGCTGACGGCCGTCTTCCTGCTCTTCAACGGCCGGCAATACCGCCTGCACAGCGCCGCCATGCTCTGCGCCGTGCTGGTGGCCAGCCTGTGCCATAGCTATCTCCGCCCCGCACAAAGCCAGGAGTTCTATGCCGGCATCGACCGCGTCAACCGCACCGACACCATCTTTTATGGCGTGCTGATGCACTCCCGCAACCCTGAGGAGGCTGCAGTCAGCCTGGGGCTGCGCCCAGAATGTGCCCAGATGGCCGGCATTGGTGCGCATGCCTTCAACCATGGCCTCAAACAGAATATCTGCCCGGAGGTGGCGAGCATCAGCCGCTTAAAGCTGCTGAACCTGGCAGCGAAGCAACCAGCGACTATTGCGAAGACGCTGCTCGCGGGCGTAGAGGCCTACAAACCGGTCTATGGTTTTTTCCCGCAACTCTATCCTTTCCATGCCAGTGAGCTGTCTCCTGGCATGTATGCAAGTTCGCCGTCATCACTGATCGTCAGTGCCCCCCGGGCTCTGTACCTGGCAATGGTTGCTGTCATGGCGATGCTGGCAGCAGCGGCATTTGTCTATGCGCTCCTGCCTCGTGGTCGTCAATCCCTTTGGGCACATGCCATCTGGATCGGCGGCTTGCTGTGCTTCTACAGCATCTTCAGCTCGGTGTTTGGCGACGGCATGGTCGAGGTCGAACGCCATGCCGCCGTCTTCCTGCCTGGCTTCATCTTGCTGTGGCTAGGCGCCATAGTTGGCTTGGTAGATCACCTGCGAGTGGCAAGATAGCGCCATGCCCCTGACACCCGCTTCGTCCTCCAGCCGCCTGCAAGGTCTGCTGCGCCTGATGCGGCCGCGCCAGTGGGTCAAGAACGGCTTTGTGCTGGCGCCGCTGTTGTTCACGGGCTCGTTTACCGACCCGCATGCGGTGCTGCAGGCCTTGCTGGCCATGCTGCTGTTCTGTGTGGCCTCCTCGGCCACCTACATCGTCAACGACCTGCGTGATATCGAGCAGGACCGCAAGCACCCCCGCAAATCCCGAACCCGCCCCCTCGCCGCGGGCCTGGTCACGGTGCACCAGGCGCTGGTACTGCTGCTGGTGCTGTATGCGCTGCTGCTGGCCGCATGGCCGTGGGCTCCGCAGGTGCTGCCGGTGATTGCCGCCTACCTGGTGCTGAATCTGGCCTACAGCTACTACCTCAAGCACCAGCCTGTCCTGGATATTTTCACCATCGCCATCGGCTTTGTGCTGCGCGTATGGGGCGGCGCGCAGGCGCTGCAGGTGCCGATCAGTTCCTGGATGTTTGTCACCACCTTGTGTCTGGCGCTGTATCTTGCGGCGCTCAAGCGGCGCCAGGAGCTGCTGCAAACGGGTAGCGAAGCCCGGGCAGTCTTGCAGAAATACTCGGTGTCGCTGGTGGAGCGCTATGCCGAGATCGCTGCGACCGGTGCCCTGCTTTTCTACAGTATGTTTGTGATGTCGGTCCGCCCGCAGCTGGTGGTGTCCATCCCGCTGGTCCTGTTTGGCCTGTTTCGCTACTGGTATGTGGTGGAAAAGCTCGACGGCGGTGAATCGCCCACCGATGCCTTGCTCAGCGATCTGCCGCTGCTGCTGACGGTGCTCGCCTGGGTGCTGGTCTGCCTCTGGGCGCTGGCGGGCTTGAAAGGATAAGCATGGATCTGTCCTATCTGCTGACCCCGCTGCTGGCCTGGCTGGTTGCTGGCTCACTGAAGTTTCTGATCAACAGCTGCCGCGCGGGCAAGCCCGCCTTTGGCTTGATCGGCTATGGCGGCATGCCCAGCAACCACAGCGCCATTGTCAGCAGCATGGCTGCGCTGGTCGCGTTCAAGCATGGCATCGACCACCCGGCTTTTGGCGTTGCACTGACCCTGGCATTCATCGTGGTGCTGGACGCCAGCAGCCTGCGCCGGCAAGTGGGCAAACATGCGCAGGCCATCAACCGCCTGCAGGCGCAAGACCCAGCGACGGCAAGCACAGCACTGCGCGAACGCATGGGCCACAGCCTCGCCGAGATTCTGGGTGGCGTGGTTTGCGGCAGTGTGCTGGCCTGGGCGGTGCAGGCCTGGTTGCCGTTGTACGATTGAGCCTTTGCTTGCCAGCGCCCACGCGGCCTTTCCGTATGCCATTGACCATCCGCCCCGCCACTATCGACGACACCGATACCATCCTGCGCTTTGTGCGCGATCTGGCCGTTTACGAAAATGCCGAGCACGAGGTGCTCTCCACCCCCGCCCATGTGCACAAGACCATGTTCAGTGCAGGTGCCACCGCGCATGGCCTGATCTGCGAGCAGGATGGCCAGGCCATTGGCTTTGCGGTGTATTTCTTCAACTACTCCACCTGGCAGGGGCGCAATGGCCTGTACCTGGAAGACCTGTACGTGGACCCCAGCCACCGTGGCAGCGGCGCGGGCAAGGCCTTGCTGCGCCATCTGGCGCGCATAGCCGTAGACAAGGATTGCGGACGCTTTGAATGGAGCGTGCTGGACTGGAACACGCCCTCGATCCAGTTCTATGACAGCCTGGGTGCCAAGCCGCAGAGCGAATGGATTCGCTACCGAATGACTGGCGAGGCGCTCGAGACCTTTGCCAGGGGTTGAGGACGAGGCTCAGCCCGAAGGGGCCGAGCCGCCGCCTCAGACCGTTGCGGGGTCAAAATCCAGCTGGTAGTTTTGCGGGCCGCGTGCGGCGATCTTCAAGGCGCCCATGCGGTTGCCCAGCTCCACACAGGTGCGCAGCGGGCGGCCCTGCTCCAGGCCCCAGAGCAAACCGCCGCGCCAGGCATCGCCACAGCCGGTCGGGTCAACGACGGCAGCGGCCTGGATGCCTGGCACATGGGTGCGCTCGCCGTTTTCCCAGAGATCGCAGCCCTCGGCGCCCAGGGTCACCATCAGGCCTTGCACCTGGGTGGATATCGCGGCAAACGACAGACCGGTGCGCTCGCTCAGCATCTTGCCTTCGTAGTCGTTCACGGTCACCCAGGTGGCCAGGCTGATGAAGTGGCGCAGGTCATCGCCATCGAACATCGGCAGGCCCTGGCCGGGGTCAAACACAAAGGGAATGTCGGCGGCATGCAGCTGCTCGGCATGCTGCAGCATGGCATCACGGCCATCCGGCGCCACGATGCCAATCGCTGCGCCGCAGTCCTTGGTGATGATGTTTTCATGGGCCTGCATCATCGCGCCGGGGTGGAAGGCGGTGATCTGGTTGTTGTCCATGTCGGTGGTGATCATGCACTGGGCGGTGTAGTGGTCGTCGAGCTTCTTGATGAAGCGCGTGTCGATGCCCAGCTGCTTGAAATGCGCCACATAGCCATCACCGTCATGGCCTACCACGGCCATCGGCAGGGCCTGGCCGCCCAGCAGGTGCAACGCATAGGCGATATTGCCGGCGCAGCCGCCAAAATCCCGGCGCAAGGTCGGCACCAGAAAGGACACGTTCAGGATATGAATCTGATCGGGCATGATCTGGTCGGCAAAGCGGCCAGAGAAAGTCATGATGTTGTCAAACGCGAGCGAGCCGCAGATCAGCGAAGCCATGAAGCTATTCTTTCTGTTATCAAAAATTCAAGGGTAGAACGCGAGCACGCGGTAGCCCACCACATCACCGGCAGCCTCTGCCACCTCGATGACCATCTCGGCCGTCCACTCGCCATGCGCGTCCAGCGCGGCAGGCGCCTGCAGTTCCTGCGGGCTCAGCACGCGGCGCAGCACCAGCTTTTCTGCTGCGTCATTGAGGCTCAGCTCCAGCGCAGGGACAGCTACCGGATAGTCCGCCCCATTGCGCAAGACCACGCGCAGCCGGAACTGGCGCACCCCCACGGCGTTGAAACTGGTGCTGTCGATAGAGACGGCCTGCAGCAGCCGAGGCGGCGCAATCTGGCAACCCGCCAGGCGGCAAGCCGCTTGCAGTGCTGGCCGCCACTGGGGTTGGGCAAGGGCCAGGCGGTCCCGCTGGGTCAGCGCAATCTGCAGCAGCAAGGCTGCCAACAGCAGCAGGCTGAGCAACAGCGACAGTACGACCACCCAGGGCTTGCGCCAGAATGCCTTGCGCTTGGCAGCGCGCACAAAGCTTGGCTCGGCGGCCATATCCGTGCCATCGGCAGCTGCGGCATCCGCCGCTGCGACGGCCTCATCCATCTGTGCCACATAGTTGGTCGGCCCAGACATTGAGGGCTCCACCTTGCCGGCATGCAGGGTTCTGCCCGCCATCTCGGGCGCCAGCAGCAGTTCATCCTCTTGCCGCGCCACTGGGGCAGGGTCGGACAGACCATGGGCGCTGCTCTGCCTCAAATACGGCGGAGGTGAAGCCGGCTCCTGGACCTGCAGCTCTTTTGCAGCAGGGGCAGCGGCAGCTGCCACCACATCCTCCGCGACCAGCGGTGCGGCCTCATCCAGCAGCGCGGGCTGCGCTGGCTCTGGCGGCACAGGCGCTGGTACGGGCTTTTGGCGCTCGGCAATGGCCTCCAGCAGACGGCCCTCGCGGGCTTGCAATTCCGCCAGGTCGTCAGTGGCCGAAAAGTCCACCCGGCTGCTGCGCAGCGATTCCGGGCGCTGGTCGGCCATCGGCTGCCATTCGCTCTCCAGGCCGCTGCGGTCCTGGCCCGCAGGTGGCGCGGCGGGGGTCTGCGCCTCGGCCTCGTCCCCATAGGCCTGCATCCAGGACGAGTCCACATAGCCGGAATCCCCGCTGGCATTGGCGCGGCGCGGAAACACCAGCACCGACAGCTCGGGCACCTGGGCATGGGGGTCGACCTGCAGCGAGTTCTCGGTCCGCAGCACCGCCGCCCCACTCTGCACGGGCTCGGGACTGAGCCTGGCCTCCACGGACGGAGCCGCCACCGGGGCCTGCGCTGCAACAGGGGCATGTTCCACAGACGGCGCCTGCGGGCCGGCAGGCCCTGCCGACGGCGCACTGGCTACCAGGTGCGTGAGCGCGTCAAATACCGCCTTGCATTTGCCGCAGCGCACCCAGCCATCGGAGATGCGCAACTGGTCATCCACCACCTTGAAGCGGGTCTGACACTGGGGGCAACGCGTTATCTGGCTCATCGCAGTGGATTGTAGGGTCAGAAGTTCAGCGGCCTGTCCCGGTGGCGGAATCTGCTGCGCGCCGTGCTGTCATCAGCACCCAACCGTCTTCGCTATCGGCCACGTCCAGTTGCAGATAAGGCGCATAGGCGGCCTTGAGCTCATCGGTCTGGCGCTCCAGAATACCGGCCAGCACCAGGTGACCGCCTTTGGCCACATGGGCGCACAGCAAGGGGGCCAGCACCTTCAGCGGCGTCGCCAGGATGTTGGCCAGCACCGTCTGGTATACGCCCTGTGCAGCATCGGGCAAGCCGGCGCGCAACTGCACATGGTTGGCCTGGGCGTTGTACTCGGTCGATTCCACCGCAGCGGTGTCAATGTCCACCGCGTCGATGTCCAGCGCGCCAAACTTGGCGGCGCCAATGGCCAGAATGCCGGAGCCGCAGCCGTAATCCAGCACGCGGCCCAGGTCCTGTCCCTCTGCACCGCGCTGCGCAATCCAGCGCAGGCACATGCGGGTGGTAGGGTGGGTGCCGGTGCCAAAGGCCAGGCCAGGGTCCAGGCGGATGCTGCGGGTAGCGGCCGCTGGCAGCTCATGCCAGGTGGGCACAATCCAGAAATCCGGGGTGATGTCCACCGGCGCGAACTGCGACTGCGTCAGACGCACCCAGTCCTGCTCGGCCACTTCGCGGATGCCCAGCAGGCTGCAGCCTGCAAAGAAATCCTGCAGCTGCAGCAGGCTCTGCGCCTCTTCGGCCGCAGCGCGCTGCGGGAACAGCGCCACAATGCGGCTGCGCTGCCAACCATCCTTGGGCGGCGGCATGCCGGGCTCGCCAAACAGTGCCTGCTCGGCATCGGTCTGGGCATCGGCATCTTCGACCGAGACGCTGAGCGCATCGAGCGCATCCAGCGCTTCGCTCACGCTCTCGACCCGGTCTTCCGGGCACATCAGGCACAGTTCGTACATGACAGGGTTTCCTTAATGCAAAAAGCTGGCATTCCCTTGGAAATGCCAGCATCTATCACGATGAAAGGGGACGCATCAACGCTTGCGCGCAGCCAGCCACTCTTCCAGATAGTGGATATTGGTGCCGCCAGCATTGAACTTGGCATCCACCATCAGCTCAGCGTGCAGCGGGATATTGGTCGAAATCCCTTCAACAGCCGTTTCCAGCAGCGCGGTGCGCATGCGGGCGATGGCTTGCTCGCGGGTGTCGCCGTAGACGATCAGCTTGCCAATCATCGAGTCGTAGTTCGGTGGCACGAAGTAGTTCGCATACACGTGCGAGTCCACGCGCACACCAGGGCCGCCAGGCATGTGCCAGGTGGTGACCCGGCCAGGCGACGGGGTGAACTTGTAGGCATCTTCGGCGTTGATCCGGCATTCGATCGCATGACCGCGCATCTGTGCGTTGATCTGGCGCTGCGTGAACGGCAGTTTCTCACCAGCGGCCACCATGATCTGGGTACCAACGATGTCCACACCAGTGATCCATTCGGTCACCGGGTGCTCGACCTGCACACGGGTGTTCATCTCGATGAAGTAGAACTCGCCGTTTTCGTACAGGAACTCGAAAGTACCCGCACCACGGTAGCCGATCTTCTTGCAGGCGGCCACGCAGCGGTCGCCGATCTTCTCGATCAGGCGGCGTGGAATGCCAGGGGCCGGCGCCTCTTCAATCACCTTCTGGTGGCGGCGCTGCATGGAGCAATCGCGCTCGCCCAGGTAGACGGCGTTCTTGAACTTGTCAGCCAGCACCTGGATTTCAATGTGGCGTGGGTTCTGCAGGTACTTTTCCATGTACACCGCAGGATTGCCGAACGCAGCACCGGCTTCGGCCTTGGTCATCTGCACCGCATTGACCAGTGCAGCCTCGGTGTGCACCACGCGCATGCCACGGCCACCGCCGCCGCCAGCGGCCTTGATGATCACCGGGTAGCCAATGGCCTTGGCAATGCGTCGGATCAGCGCCGGGTCGTCCGGCAGTTCACCGTCCGAACCAGGCACGCAGGGCACGCCAGCCTTGATCATTGCCTGCTTGGCAGACACCTTGTCACCCATGATGCGGATGGACTCGGGCGTCGGGCCGATGAACTGGAAGCCGCTCTTTTCCACGCGCTCGGCAAAGTCAGCGTTCTCGGAGAGGAAGCCGTAGCCAGGGTGGATCGCCTCGGCGTCGGTCACCTCGGCAGCCGAGATGATCGCAGGCATGTTCAGGTAGCTTTGGGCCGACGGAGCCGGGCCAATGCAGACGGCCTCGTCGGCCAGCTTCACATACTTGGCGTCGCGGTCTGCTTCGGAGTAGACCATCACGGCCTTGATGCCCAGCTCGCGGCAAGCGCGCTGCACACGCAGTGCGATCTCTCCGCGGTTGGCAACCAGAATTTTCTTGAACATGGGCGAGGCCTTATTCAATGATGAACAAAGGCTGACCAAACTCCACGGCCTGGCCGTTTTCGCCCAGGATCTGCTTGATCGTGCCGGACTTGTCGGCTTCGATCTCATTGAGGATCTTCATCGCTTCAATGATGCACACGGTGTCGCCTTCCTTGACCTGGCTGCCGACCTCGACAAAGGCCTTGGCGCCAGGTGCTGACGAGCGGTAGAACGTGCCCACCATCGGCGACTTGACCGTGTGGCCTTGCACCGCAGCGGGTGCAGCTTCTGCCGGCGCAGCGGCAGCAGCGGGTGCAGCTGCCACGGGGGCTGCAGCGGGCAACACAGGTGCAGCCATCACTTGCTGCACCACAGCGCCGCCACCCTTCACAATGCGAACCTTGCCTTCTGCTTCGGTGATTTCCAACTCCGAGACATTCGATTCGGACACGAGATCGATCAGGGTTTTCAGCTTGCGTAAATCCATGGGAGCTCCAACGGCTAGAAAATCAAACAGGGCGCAAATTTACTCCAATTTCGCCCTATTCGACTCAATATCTTTGATTTTTGATCAACGGCAACACTGCCGCCCCGGCTTGCACACCTTATAGACTTGCCCAATTTTGCAAGTCAGATGCAAGAAGTTGCCCCATTTTACGATGTTGAACGTCACCTTGCCTACCAAATACCACTGTGAACGGTAGGCCGCCCACAGAATTGCCCAGATCACGCGTCAGCTGCGTACCACTCATGCCCGCAATGCCAACCGGGAAGGCCAAGGGGCTGCGCTGCAGAAAACGCTGCACCGCAGCATCCTGGTCGACCGCCAGGCCGACCACCTGCCAACCCTTGGTGCGCTGCGCTTCGTAGAACTGGTTGAGCATGGGCAGCTCTTCGACACAAGGCGGGCACCAGGTGGCCCAAAAGTTCAGCAGCAGGGGCTTGCCCCGGAAGGCCTGCATGCGCACTTCGGCCTGCCCGCCGGGCGCGGCAAAGGCCTGGCTCCACAGCCCGTCCAACGCGGGGCTGCTGGGTTCGGCCAGGCGGTGGCGCCACCAGGCCCAACCCGCACCGGCGGCCAACGCGGCAGCCGCCACGCCACCGGTCAGTAAGCGACGGCGGCTGGCGTTCTGCGCTGGCAAGGTTTGCGCTGCATCAACAGGCGCGCGTTCAGGTGTCGGCATGGGGCATCACTCCGTGGGTTGGGTCAGGAGGCGGCGTACTGCCTCCAGCGAGCCGCGCGGGGTGCGGCCCTGGGCATCGGGCTTCAAGGCGCCTCGCAGGTCGTCCAGGTCATAAACCAGGTAGTGCACACCAATGCTTTCATGGAGCGGCTTGCACAAGCTGCTGATCGACAAGGCATCCACCGTCTCACCGTGGAAACCGTTGATTGACGATACCTCATAGCGCACGCCATGGTCAATCAGCGCAATCTCAGCCGATTTGGAGTCATCGCAGAACAACTGTATGTATATATCAGAGAGGCGCGTGGCCGTGCCATTCCAGACCGCCCCGGCCAGATAGGGCCGGAAGGCCTGCATGCGCTCCATCCACAGCACCGCCATCTCGCGCAAGGCGCGCAGCTCGGCGGGCTGGGTGTCGCCACAGAACAGCTCCAGGTACTCGCGCACCGCCGCTTCGAGCACGTCGTTGTCGGGCAGCGCCGTGCGGCCTGGCAGCCCCAGCTGCTTGACGGCGCGCTTCTTGGCCGGACCCCACTCCAGGCCTTCCTCCACCACCATGCGTGCGGCGGTATTCGCGATTTCCCAGCTTGCATCAGTCTTCATGCGTTCCATTGTGTCGGATTTACCCGGACCTCGCGGCACTTGCTTGCAATTACGGCCGCCAGGAGCGCGGGTTCTGCCTGGGCGCGCCGTAGAATCGACCTCCATGCACATTCATATTCTGGGTATCTGTGGCACCTTCATGGGTGGCGTGGCAGCACTGGCACGTGAGGCCGGGCACAAGGTGACGGGCTGCGACAGCGGCGTCTACCCCCCCATGAGCGACCAGCTCCGCGCGCTGGGTATCGAGCTGATAGAAGGCTTTGGCGCCGACCAGCTCGCGCTGCAGCCGGATATGTATGTGGTGGGCAATGTGGTCAGCCGCGCGCGCCTGGATGACGGCTCACCCAAGTTTCCGCTGATGGAAGCCATCCTCGACACGGGCGCCCCCTACACCAGCGGCCCCCAGTGGCTGGCCGAGCATGTGCTGCAGGGCCGCCATGTGCTGGCCGTGGCCGGCACCCATGGCAAGACCACCACTACCTCGATGCTGACCTGGATTCTGGAAGCCGCTGGCCTGCAGCCAGGCTTTCTGGTCGGCGGCGTACCGCTGGATTTTGGCGTCTCCGCCCGTCTGGGCGCCCCCACCCGGCCCGGCGATGGTGATCCGCGCCCCGTGTTTGTGATCGAAGCCGACGAATACGACACCGCCTTTTTCGACAAGCGCAGCAAGTTTGTGCACTACCGCCCCCGCACGGCGGTGCTGAACAATCTGGAGTTCGACCACGCCGACATCTTTGATGACCTGGCTGCCATTGAGCGCCAGTTCCACCATCTGGTGCGCACCGTGCCCGCCAGCGGCCGCGTGGTGGCCAATGGTGTTGAAGAGAGCCTCACCCGCGTGCTGCACCAAGGCTGCTGGAGCGAGGTCGTGCGCTTTGGCGCCGCCATCGACGATATGCGCGCCGAAGGCGACCCATCCAACTTTGAGGTGTTTTATAAAGATGCGCCCGCCGGCAGGGTGCATTGGGGCCTGAGCGGCGTGCACAACCAGATGAATGCGCTGGCCGCCATTGCCGCCGCCCAGCATGTGGGCGTGGCGCCCGCAGAGGCAGCCCAAGCCCTGTCGCGCTTCCAGAACGTCAAGCGCCGCATGGAATTGCGTGGCACCGCTGCCGGCATCCAGGTGTATGACGATTTTGCCCACCACCCCACGGCGATCCGCACCACCCTGGATGGCCTGCGCCAGCAGGTTGGCAAGCAAACCCGCATTCTTGCGGTGTTCGAGCCGCGCAGCAATACGATGAAGCTGGGCACGATGAAGTCGCAGCTGCCCTGGTCGCTGGAATCGGCCGACCTGGCCTTTTGCCACACCGCCGGCCTGGACTGGGACGCTGCGCAGGCGCTGGCCCCGATGGGCGCACGCGCGCAGACTGCGGGCGACATCGACAGCCTGATCGCCCAGGTGCTGCAGGCGGCCAAGGCCGGAGACGTCATTGTCTGCATGAGCAATGGCGGCTTTGGCGGTATCCACGACAAATTGCTGAAAGCGCTCGCCGCTCGCAACTGATCGGTCTGCACGACCGCCCTCCCCCAACAAAAAGGCGAGCCTCAGGTGCTCGCCTTTCTACTAATCGCGCACTGCGCAGCCATCAAGCGGCAGATGGCTCAGCCTGCTTGCGCTTGACCCACCAACGGTAGCCCATGGGCCCCAGCACCACAGCGGCAGCCAGCACCCAGAGGATGGTGCAGACCGTGCTGGCCCAGAGGATGGACACATCGCCATTGGTGATGGACAGCGCGCGCCGCAGGTTTTGCTCCATCATGGTGCCCAGCACAACACCCAACACCATCGGCGCCATCGGCACCTGGAGCTTGCGCAGCAGGTAGCCGATCACCCCGATGACTACCACCGCCACCAAATCAAAGGTAGTGGCACTGATGGCATAGACGCCAATGAAGCTGATGGCCAGAATGCCTGGGACCAGCAGCCAGCCCGGGATGGACAGCATCGCGGCAAACACCCGCACCATGGGGATGTTCATCACCAGCAGCATCACATTGGCAATCAGCAGCGAGGCTATCAACCCCCAGACCAGCGCGGGCTGCTGCTCAAACAGCACCGGGCCGGGCGTGATGTTGTAGAGCGTGAGCGCGCCCATCATCACGGCCGTCGTCCCCGAGCCGGGCACGCCCAAGGTGAGCATGGGGATGAAGGAGCCGGTAGCCGCACTGTTGTTGGCCGCCTCCGGTGCGGCCAGACCACGCATGTCCCCTTGGCCAAACTTGGCGTCCGGGTCTTTGTCTTCTATATAGCGCTTCTCATTGGCATAGGCCACGGCCGATGCCACACTGGCACCTGCGCCGGGCAGCACGCCCAGCACAAAACCGAGCAGGCTGCCACGCGCGGTGCTGCCCGAGGTAAAACGCAGCTCGCGCAGGTTGAAGAGCTTGCGCTGGCTGGGCGGCACTTCCACGCTTTGGCCCGACAGCTTGTTTTCCAGCATTTGCAGCATTTCAGCGACGGCAAACAAGCCAATGACTACCACGACAAAATCCAGGCCATCGGTCAGGTGCGGAATATCAAAGGTGTAGCGGTAAACGCCGGAATTGGCATCCACCCCGATGGTCGCAATCGACAGCCCGATGGCCGCCGCCAATAGCCCTTTGATCGGCTGCTCGCCCAGCAAGCTGGTGAGCGCACAGAAGGCGAACACCATCAGCACAAAGTACTCCGCCGGGCCAAATGCCAAGGCCCACTGCGCCAGAAAGGGCGCAAACGCGGCGATGCCGACAATTGCGATCAGCGAGCCGACAAAGGACGACCAGGCCGACAAGGACAAGGCCACACTCCCCAGACCCTGGCGTGCCAGCGGGTAGCCGTCCAGGGTGGTCATCACCGCAGCGGCTTCGCCGGGCACATTGATCAGAATCGAGGTGATCCGCCCCCCGTACTCGGCGCCGACATAGACGGCAGCCAGCAAGATCAAGGCGGTATCGGGCGGCAAGCCCATTGCAAAGGCGATTGGCACCAGCATGGCCACGCCATTGGTTGGGCCCAGGCCCGGCAATACACCGACGATGGTGCCAAAAAACGAGCCAATCAGCGCCACCAGCAGATTGGTGCCCGAGAAGGCAACGCCAAAACCCAGGGAGAGGTTATCCAGCATCGAACTCATAACAGGCCCTCCAGCCAGCCCAGCGGCAGCACCACGTCCAGCAAACGGTCAAACAGAACATAGAACAGCAGGCTCAGGCTGGCCCCGCCAATGCTGCATTGCAGCCAACTGCCACCAAAGAGGCGCCCCACGCAGGCAGCAACCACTGCCGTGGCCAAGACAAAACCAACAACCTGGAACAGCCAGGCATACACCAGCACCAGCAGCACCATCAGCGCAATGCGGCTGTTGGCGCCCGGAGGGTTGGGCGCTGCCGGGTTGCCGCCCTTCACGATCAGGCGCAGGCCGCACAGGCCAATCACAGCGGCCAGCAACAACGGAAAGGCGCGCGGGCCCACAGGCTCGTAGGCAAACGCTGCCTCCAAGCCGTGTCCAAACCACGCCAGAAAGGCCGCGAGCAGCAGTGCCGCAATGCCCAGGGTGCGATCATTCAGAACCATAGATATCTTTCTGCAAGAGTGGGAGGCGCAGCAGGCCAGGCCCGCCTGCGCCATGGCCGCTGCGGGCCCTACTTGATCAGGTCAAACGATGTGGCCAGCTCGGAGTAGTGCTGGGTGCGGGCCTTCACATAACTTTCAAGCTCGGCGCCGGTCTTGTTGAACGGCATGAGGCCCAGTTGCGCCTGCGCCTTGCTGAACTCAGGCGTTGCCATGGCTTTGTCAAAAGCCTGCTTCCACCACTGGTAGTCGGCATCCGATACCTTGGGCCCAACGTAGAAGCCCCGGATGATCGGCCATTCGATGTTGAAGCCCTGCTCAGCAGCGGTAGGCACATCGGCCAGCTTGCCGGGCAAGCGCTCGGAATGGAACACCGCCAGCACGCGAATGGGGGCACCGCCATCCAACATGGTCACGGCCTCGGCCGCATCGCCCATAAAGGCCTGAACATGGCCACCTCGCAGCGCAGTCACCGCTTCACCACCACCTTCAAAAGCGACAAAGCGCATTTTCTTGTAGTCCACACCGGCGGCGCGCGCCGTCAGCGCCGCCTTCATCCAGTCCTGGCTGCCAATGGAGCCGCCAGCGCCCAGCACAATCTTGCTGGGGTCTTCCTTGAAAGCAGCCATCAAGCCCTTCAGATCCTGGTGGGGAGAATCTGCCCGCACCACCGCCACGCCGTAATCCGCACCGACGGTCGCAAGCCAGCGCACATCATCGACGCTGTACTTGCCAAATTTGCCCTGGGCCAGGTTGAGCAGCGAGCCGCTGGAGAAGGCGGCAATCGCGCTGCCATCGGCTGGCCGCTGGGTAATGATGCTGTTGTAGGCCACCGCGCCAATGCCGCCGGGCATGTAGACAATGCGCATCGGCCGCTGCAGTGCTTTGGACTCGCGCATGAACGTCTGGGCCAGGCGGCAAGTCAGATCAAAGCCGCCACCGGGCTGGGCGGGGGCAATGCATTCCGGGCGGCGCGGCTCTGCCTGCGCCATCGCTGGCAACAGGGTGCTTGCAGCCAGGGCGGCGCTGATGAGGAGGCGCGCTGCCCGGCTTGATGAACGGCTTGAAAACATAGGCTTTGTCTCCTGTTATGGGGTGGGCGCTGGGATCAAAAGGTGGCTCAACCGAGACGGGGTGGGCACCTTTCACCAAACGCGAAACTTGGTCGGCTGAAAAGCTCAGCACCAAGGTAGACAAAGACTAAACACCTATCGCTTTCAATAGCCTTTCAATCCAGGGTTATTCCCAGGTCAGCATTCGTCCGCCGCATCCTGAAGCGGCAATGCAAACCCAGTTGCCCCTGTGCGTCGCAGCCATTGCTCAGCGTCAACTCAGCGCCATGCATCTGGGCAATGGTCTGCACAATGGCCAAGCCCAGGCCGGCGCCCTGCTGGCTCCTTCCCGCAGTGCCGCGCCGAAACCGGCTGCCCGCCTGTGCCCTGTCGTGGTCGCTCATGCCTCCACCGCTGTCGATGACCACCAAGTCCACAGAGGCCGCATCGCCCAGCACCTGCAAGGTGACCTGGCCGCCCGCCGGTGTGTAGCGAATGGCGTTATCCACCAAGTTGCTGATGGCCTCGCGCAGCAGCCACTCCAGTGCCTTCACGTGGCAGAGTTGGTGGTCTGCCGCTGCCCTCACATCCAGCCCCAGGTCAATCTGCTTGGCACGTGCCAGCGGCCACAGCGTTTTAACAACCTGCTCGGCCAGCGCCACCACATCGACATCGGCAAACTGCGACCGGATGCTGGCGGCCGCCCCGGCATCCCGCGCGCGAGCCAGTGCCAGCATTTGCTGGGTCAGGCGCTCGGCCCGGCCAAGCCCCTCCTGCATCGCATGCAAAGCAGCGCGCATCTGGGCCGGATCGCGTTCGCGCAGTGCATAGCCCATCTGGGTGCGCAACAAAGCCAGAGGCGTGCGCAGCTGGTGAGAGGCGTCATCCAGAAACTGCCGCTGGACAGCGGCACTGTGGGCATAGCGCTCCACCAAGTGGTTCAGCGACTGCACCAGAGGCCGCACCTCTGCAGGCAGGCTGACCGCATCGATGGGAGACAGGTCATCCCAGGCCCGCGCATCCAGGCGCTGACGCAGGCGCTTCAATGGCTTGAGCGCGCGCACCACTCCGGCGACCAGAAGCACCACGCTGATGCCGACCAAAAGCACATCACGCAGGATGGCGTGCGCCACCATGCGCCTTTCCACCAACGCGCGCTCCCGAAGGTTCTCGGCCACCTGCACGACGATGCGGCTCTGCGGATGGCCCGAGATCGCCGGCTGTGCAAGGCGGGCCCACGCGGCCACACGAATCGGCTCATTCAGGTACACCGCGTCATAGAACTGCGGCATATCGAGCTCCAGCTCACCATCGGGCAAAGGAAGTGCCGGGTTGCCGATCTCGACCAGGCCGTCCTCGGACGCGACCCGAAAGTAAACGCGGCCGTTGACCGTCAACTCGAAAAACTCCAGCAGCAAATATGGCTGCTCCACACTCAAGCCGCCGCTGGCCGTGGAGATGTTGTAGTTGATCGCGCGCAATGCGCCCGCCAGTGCGCGGTCGTAGGCCTCATCGACCTGGGTGCGCAAGCTGTAGGTGGACCAGAGCAGGCTGCCACCCATGCCCACCAGCAAACCCGGCACCAGCCACACCAGCAGCGCAGCTTTCAGCGAACGGCTGCCCCATTGTGCGAGCTCGCTGAGGTCGATCTTCGGCCAGCTCACGGAGACTGCAGTGCAAGGTCGGTGGTCACCTCGCTCGGCACTTCTTCGAGGCAGTAGCCCAGGCCGCGCAAGGTGACAATCTGAACGCCACGGCCAACCAGCTTCTTGCGCAGGCGGAATACCATCACCTCGATGACCTGGAGATTCACGTCCCGGTCGCCGATGAACACCCGGTCCAAAATGCTTTGTTTGCCCACTGGCTCGCCGCTGCGCTGGATCAGCGCCAGTAACACCGCATGCTCGCGGCGTGTCAGCGGCAAAGTGGCACCCTCCATGGAAAAGCGCTGTGCTGCCAGATCGAACTGCAAAGGCCCACAGGAGAGCCGAGGGTGTTCTCGGCCCCGACTGCGCCGCACCAAGGCTTGCAGGCGCGCTTCCAACTCGTCCAGCAAAAAGGGTTTGGCCAGAAAGTCATCCGCACCGTTTTTGAGCGTGCCTACGCGCTCGGCCAAAGAGTCGCGCGCAGTCAGCACAATCACCGGCGTGCGGTCATCACGCTCGCGCATGCGCTCCAGCACGGTGTGGCCATCAATGCCGGGCAGCCCCAGATCGAGCACTACCGCATCAAAGTCTTCCTGCTGCAGGCGCAGGTCTGCCATGAGCCCATCGCCTGCCCAGTCCACCACGATGCCGGACTGCTGCGCCAAGCTTCGGGCCAACCAGTGTGCCAGCTCTTGTTCATCCTCCACCAACAGGATCCGCATGCACCCACCCTCCAGAGCTGTCTTTCAGGTGCAGCCATCTTGCGAGCGACACCGTTTCCAATTCGCCATCCATAGCGAATGCTTAACAATGCATTCTCCACAATAGAAAAAACCCACTGTTTTACGAGTAGGTTTATGGGGGAGGCTTGGGCTAACCCACAGGGTCGCCCAGTAACAGCAGCAGAGGCTGCTTTCAGAACGACGCCGTCATCGCCTTGGTGTTCACCACCACCGTGGGGCGGCCTACCGCACCCACGCTGGCGCGGGCAAATTGGGCCAGCCACTGGGCATCACCCAGAAGTTGTGCACCAGCCGCCTTGGCGACGACAACCACCTTATCGACGATCAGCACTTTGCCGCTGGCGCGCAGCGGCTCGCAATCCATGCGCAGAAATTCCTGGTCCAGCCATCGGCGCCCGTCCTCGTTGGACATGGCTTCCGCACTGTCAAAGCCATGGACAAACTCTTGCCCATCCTCCAGCAGAACCCGTACTTCATTGCGCATGACAATCCCTTATTGGTGGTGCAAACGGGGCGGACGGCCGCCGCCCCAAAGCCGCCAGCTTACACCGTTGCAGCGGCGCGCTCCTCGGTGTTTGCGCGCACGCGGCGGGCCTGCACCGCTTCGGACAGCTCAGCCAAGGTCTCCAGCGAATCCTCCCAGCCCAGGCAGGCATCGGTGATGCTCTTGCCGTATTCCAGGCTGTCCGGATCATTCTTGCCCGGGGTGAACTTCTGCGCACCGGCTTGCAGGTGGCTCTCGATCATCACACCGAAGACACTGCGCGAGCCGCCTTCGATTTGCTGCGCGATATCGCGCGCCACCTCTTTTTGCTTCTCGTGCTGCTTGCTGCTGTTGGCATGGCTGCAGTCCACCATCAAGGTGGCGGGCAGGTGCGCGGCCTCCAGGTCCTTGCAGGCGGCGGCCACATGGACGGCGTCGTAGTTGGGCGTCTTACCGCCGCGCAGGATCACGTGGCAGTTGGTATTGCCCTTGGTGTGCACGATGGCGACCTGGCCGTTCTTGTGCACCGACAGGAAGTGGTGCGGGCGGCTGGCCGACTGGATCGCATCGGTGGCGATGCGGATATTGCCATCGGTGCCATTCTTGAAACCCACCGGTGCCGAGATGCCCGAGGCCAGCTCGCGGTGCACCTGGCTTTCGGTGGTGCGCGCGCCAATCGCGCCCCAGCTGATCAGGTCGCCAATGTACTGGGGCGAGATCATGTCCAGGAACTCGCTGCCGGCCGGCACGCCCTGGCGGTTGATCTCGATCAGCAGCTGGCGCGCAATGCGCAGGCCTTCGTCGATGCGGTAGCTCTCGTCGAGGTAGGGGTCGTTGATCAGACCCTTCCAGCCCACCGTCGTGCGGGGCTTTTCGAAGTAGACCCGCATGACGATCTCCAAAGTGCCCTCGTACTGCTTGCGCACGGCCTTGAGGCGGCGGGCGTATTCCAGCGCAGCTTGCGGATCATGGATCGAGCAGGGGCCGATGATGACCAGCAGGCGGTCATCCTTGCCGGACATGATGTTGTGGATGTTTTGGCGGGTGTTGCTGATCAGCGATTCAACGGGTGTTCCGTTGATGGGGAAGAAGCGAATCAGATGCTCGGGTGGCGGCAGCACAGTAATGTCCTTGATACGTTGGTCGTCGGTTTGGCTTGTTTTCTCGACACCGCGATACCAAGCATCGCTTGTGGGTTGGGCTAGCTGAGTCATCTGAGGATCCTGAATGTGTGGGTGGTTCATGCAACAAAAAACCGCCGGGCTTTTCAGCTTCGGCGGTTGTCTGGAGGTTTAGGTGCTCGCGCGCTCTTAGACCTCTCGTCCGCCTGGGACAGAGAACCAAAAGTAAAAGGTAAAAGCGCTACGTGCTTGCATGTTTTTCAATGTACCACATCCGCAAGCGGCGGAATTCATCATTTTGTACAAAACGCACAAAAATTGCAAAAAACAATATTTCAAAGTTGAAATCACATCATTGCTTTGCTAATTTGCTTCCATACACAGTTTTACTGCGTAACCGACAAAGGCACACCACGGAAATATGTCAAAAACAAACGCCTGCGCGGCAGAAACCGCGCAGGCGTTGAGTTGATTCCGGCTTTTAGCCGCCGCCTAAGCAGCGGCTATTTGGGAAGCTCAGGCGGTTCCGCCCACCGTCAAACCATCGATACGCATGGTCGGCTGGCCCACACCCACTGGCACGCTCTGGCCTTCCTTGCCGCAAGTGCCCACGCCGCTGTCCAGGCGCATGTCGTTGCCGATCATGCTGACATGCTTGAGGCACTCGGGGCCGCTGCCCACAATGGTAGCGCCCTTGACGGGGTACTGGATCTTGCCGTTCTCGACCCAATAGGCTTCGCTGGCCGAGAACACAAACTTGCCGCTGGTGATGTCAACCTGGCCGCCACCAAAATTGGTCGCATACAAGCCCTTTTGCATCGAGGCGATGATTTCCTGCGGATCCTTGTCGCCACCCAGCATGTAGGTGTTGGTCATGCGCGGCATGGGGATGTGGGCATAGCTCTCGCGGCGGCCATTGCCGGTAGGCTTGACCTTCATCAGGCGCGCATTCATTGCATCCTGGATATAGCCCTTCAAGATGCCATCCTCGATCAGCACATTGCGCTGGGTCGGCTGGCCCTCGTCGTCCACGTTGAGCGAGCCACGGCGGTCGGCGATGGTGCCATCGTCCAGCACCGTCACGCCCTTGGCGGCGACGCGCTGGCCGATCATGCCGCTGAAGGCACTCGAGCCCTTGCGGTTGAAGTCGCCCTCCAGGCCATGGCCTACCGCTTCATGCAGCAACACGCCGGGCCAGCCGGGGCCCAGAACCACGGTCATCACGCCGGCAGGCGCAGGGCGCGATTCCAGGTTGACCAAGGCCGCCTTGACGGCTTCGTCCACATACTGCTGCACCAGCTCATCGTCAAAATAAGCCAGACCGAAACGGCCACCGCCGCCAGCCGAGCCCACTTCGCGGCGGCTCTTGCTCTCGGCAATCACCGTGACCGACAGGCGCACCAGCGGGCGCACATCGGCCGCCAGGGTGCCATCGGCACGGGCGACCAGCACCACATCATGCTCGGCAGCCAGGCCGGCCATCACCTGCTTGACGCGCGGATCCTTGGCACGGGCCAGCTTTTCAACCTTTTCCAGCAAGGCCACCTTGGCGGTGCTGTCGAGGGTGGAGATCGGGTCGAGATCAGGGTAGAGCGAGCGGCTCAGCGCAATCTTCTTGCTCGGCACCCGCACCTGGCGCGACTGGCTTTGTGCGCCAATGCTGCGCACCGTGTGTGCGGCATCCAGCAGCGATGCCAGCGAGATGTCATCCGAATAGGCAAAGGCTGTCTTCTCCCCGGCGACGGCACGCACCCCCACGCCCTGGTCGATCGAGAAGGAGCCGGTCTTGACGATGCCCTCTTCTAGACTCCAGCCTTCGGCCCGGGTGTACTGGAAGTAGAGGTCTGCATCGTCCACCTTGTGGGCGCGGATATCCGCCAGCGCGCGCGCCAGATGGCTGTCATCCAGACCAAATGGCGTCAGCAGCAGGCTGCGCGCTATATCCAGTCGTTGTTCGGTAGAAGCCGCCAGCGGCTTGGCCACAGCAAGGTCAAAAGGTGCATTCATAGAGGCGATTTTAGGGCTTGCGCAATGGCCGTGGGCACATGCGTTGATTTGCGGCGGCCAGCAAACCCGCCGCGACCTATTGCGTATCTGTGGCTGGCGGGAGTGTTTTCAATGGCCGGACCCCTGCCAGCCCGCCCCAATGGGGCTCACAGCCGCGGCGCCTGCTCCCGCGCCAGCTGGCGCTGCGATCGGGCGACCGACATCAAAATCCCCAGCGCCAGCCCCAGGGTGACCATGGCCGTCCCCCCGTAGCTGACAAAGGGCAAGGGCACGCCCACCACGGGCAGAATGCCGCTGACCATGCCCATGTTGACGAAGGCATAGGTGAAAAAGATCATTGCCACCGCACCGGCCATCAGGCGGCCAAACAAGGTCGGCGCGCGCATTGCAATGGCCAGGCCGCGCCAGACCAGCAGCAGAAAGAAAAAGATCAGCAGCAGATTGCCGGCCAGGCCAAACTCTTCGGAAAACGCGGCAAAGATAAAGTCGGTGGTGCGCTCGGGGATGAACTCCAGGTGGGTCTGCGTGCCCGCCATGAAGCCCTTGCCCATCAAGCCGCCCGAGCCAATGGCGATCATCCCCTGGATGATGTGAAAGCCCTTGCCCAGCGGATCGCGGGTCGGGTCGAGCAAGGTGCAGACGCGCTGGCGCTGGTATTCATGCAGCACCACCAGGTCCATGCCGTCTTCGCAGAGGTGGTGGCCATAGATGGCGATCAGCAGCAACCCGATGGCGCCAATCAGCACCGGCGGGATGATCAGCTTCCAGGAGAGGCCGGCAAAATAGATCACCGCCAGGCCGGCGGCCATCACCAGAAGCGACGTACCCAGATCCGGCTGTTTCATGATCAGGCCGACCGGAATAATCAGAATCGCAAACGCCACCACAAAATCCGCTGATCGCAACGCTCCTTCGCGCCGCTGGAACCACCAGGCCAGCATCAGCGGCATCGCAATCTTCAGCAGCTCACTGGGCTGGATGACGATGCCCAGGTTCACCCAGCGCTGCGCGCCCTTCTTGGTGATGCCAAACAGGGCAACGGCAATCAGCAACGCAACGCCCAGACCATACAAAGGCAACGCAAAACTGGCCAGCCGGTGCGGCGGAATCTGGGAGACCACCAGCAAGATGCCCAGCGCCAGCAGCATGTTGCGGCCATGGTCAGAAAAACGGGTGCCGTGGTCGAATCCGGCGGAATACATGGCCGTCAGTCCGATGGCGGCCAGCATGCCAATAATGAAAATCAGTGGCCAGTCATAACCGCGCAGCATCGGCATCAGACGCTGGAACAGATTCGGTTTATCAAGAACTTCGGACATGGCCGCCATTATCCCTGCTTGGCACAGAACGCCCGCCAGCGCCAGCGGTAAAGACCGGTTTTACATGTGTCACCCGGGCCAAATTAATTCAACAAAACAACTAAGGTTGTCAACGCCTTAGCCGTGGCCGCCTGGGCGCTATCATTTGTGCATGACGACCACCCACTTGCTTTACCTCCACGGCTTTCGCTCCTCCCCGCAATCTGCCAAGGCCCAGCGCCTGCAGCGCCATATTGAAGACACCCGTTCGCATGTCGTATGGTCCGCGCCACAACTGCCCGCCTCGCCCCGGCAAGCGGCCGATCTGCTGCTGCAAACCACCCGCAGTTGGGCCGGCCTGCCGCCCGAGAGTGTGGCCGTGGTCGGCTCGTCACTAGGCGGCTTCTACGCCAGCTGGGTGGCCCAACAGCTGCGCTGCAAGAGCGTGATGATCAATCCCTCGACAACCCCCTGGGTCACCCTGGAGCAGCACCTGGGCGAGCAGACGGCCTGGCACAACCCCGAGGAATCCTTCTTCTTCCGCCCGGAGTACCTGGAAGAGCTGCAGGCGCTGAACGTCAACGGCCAACCCCCTGCCGCGCCGCAGCTGCTGATTGCCGCCATGGGCGACGAGGTGCTGCACTGGCAGGACATGGTCGCGCGCTACCCTGCCGCCCAGCTGCTGCTGGACGAGGGCAGTGACCATGCGCTGTCGAACTTCGAGAACTATCTGCCGCAGATCGACAAGTTTCTGGGCTGGTAAAACCAGCGCTGGCGGGCCTGCCTGCAGTGGGCCCGCCAGAACCCCCACGCAAAAAACCCTGCGGCCGCGCCCCGGCACCATCCAGCGTGGGAAAATGCGCGGCTATGTATGCACTGTTTGACGACGCTGGCAAATTTCTGGCCGGCCGTATCCTCTCCGAAGCTGAAAGTTCCGCGCAAATTGAATTGGACTCCGGGAAACGGGTCAAAGTCAAAGCAGCGAACATGCTTCTCAAATTTGACAAGCCCACGCCTGCGGAGCTGATCGCACAGGCGCAAGCCCTGTCGGACGACATCGACCCCCAGCTCGCCTGGGAGTTTGCGCCCGAGCAGGAGTTTGGCTTTGCCGACCTGGCACGCGACTACTTCTCCGAGAACGCCTCGATCACCGAACAGGTGGCCGCGCTCTTCAAATTGTTTGAGGCACCGCACTACTTCCGCCGCGCCGGCAAGGGCCGCTTCAAGAAGGCCCCGGCCGAGATCGTGCAGCAGGCGCTGGCCGCCATCGAGAAAAAGGCCCAGCTCCAGGCGCAGATCGACGGCTGGGCCGCCGAGCTCGTCAATGGGCAATGCCCCGCGCCGGTGCAGCAGCAGCTCTACAAGATCCTGTTCCGCCCGGACAAGAACGCCCCCGAATACAAAGCCGTGGTCGAGGCCAGCCGCAAGGCGCAGCTGGCACCGCTGGCCCTGCTGCAAAAGGCCGGCGCCATCGACTCGTCCTACCAGTTCCACTGGCAGCGCTTTCTGTTTGACAACTTCCCCAAGGGCACAGGCTTCCCGGCCGTCACCGCGCCGCTGCCGCCTGGTGATCTGCCGCTGGCCACGGTGGAGGCTTACTCCATCGACGATTCGGCCACCACCGAAATCGACGATGCGCTGTCGGTGCAGGGCCTGGGCTCTGGCCAGGTGATTGTCGGCGTGCACATTGCCGCGCCCGGTCTGGCGATCGAGCCCGGCTCGGCGCTCGACCACCTGGGCCGCAGCCGCTATTCCACCGTCTACATGCCGGGCTACAAGGTCACGATGCTGCCCGACGAAGTCGTGCAGATCTACACCCTGGATGAGGGCCGCGCGAATCCGGCGGTGTCGCTCTACGTCACCTATGACGAAGCAACGCTGGAAGTGCTGCACAAGGAAACGCGCCTGGAGCGCGTGCCCGTCGTCACCAACTTCCGCTACGACAAGCTCGACCACATCGCCACCGAAGCCTGGCTGAGCGATCCAGCGCTGCAGGTCGAAGACACGCCCCAGCCGCTGCTGGACAAGCGCGACGAGCTGAGCTTTCTCTACCGCCTCTCGCGCCACCTCAAGGCCGGCCGCGAAGTGGTGCGCGGCAAGCCCGAGAACTTCAACCGCCCGGACTACAACTTCCGCCTGCAAGGCAATGGCGACCAGGTACCCAACGGCAGCGAGACCGTGCAGATCTCCGTGCGCAAGCGCGGCGCGCCGCTCGATCTGATCGTGGCCGAGGCGGCCATCGTCGCCAACAGCAGCTGGGGCCAGTTGCTGGCCGACTATGGCGTGCCCGGCATCTACCGCAGCCAGGCCAGCCTGGCACCCGGCATCAAGGTGCGCATGTCCACCAAGGCCTTGCCGCACGCCGGCATCGGCGTCAAAAGCTATGTCTGGGCCACCTCGCCGCTGCGCCGCTATACCGACCTGGTCAACCAGTGGCAGATCATCGCCTGCGCGCGCCACGGCGCCACGGCCGCGCTGGTCGCCCCATTCAAGCCCAAGGATGCGGAGCTGTTCTCCATCATCAGCGGGTTCGATGCTGCCTACAGCGCTTACAACGGCTACCAGGCCGGCATGGAACGCTACTGGACCCTGAAGTACCTGGCCCAGAACCACATCAGTGACCTCACTGCAACAGTTATGAAGGAAGGCCCGGCAGGCAGCATGCTGGTGCGTGCAGATGAACTACCATTGGTGTTTCCCGTGCTGGGCGCGCAGAGTCTGCCGCGTGGTGCCCAGGTCCGGGTCAAGCTTGGCGAGATCGACGAGATCACGCTGGATGTGACCGGAACCGTGCTGGAGAGACTGGACGACGAACAGGCCAACCAGGCCGAGACAGAGTCGCCAGAAGATGAGGAGGAGGCTGTGGCCGGGCCCATCGCAATCGCGGTGGACGTGAGCGACGGTGAGGACGCGGCGACCACAAAAACCGATTAACCCGGAACCGTGAAGTTTTTCCAATTTCTTCGATCCCTGTCCACGCTGCAACTGGCGCTGGCTGTGTCTGTGCTGGTGCACGCTGCCATCTTGAGCATCCGCTTTGTCGACCCCCAGGCCTTTGACCGGGTGTTCGAGGACACCCCGCTCGAAGTGATTCTGGTCAACGCCAAGTCCAATGACGCGCCGCCTGACAAGGCCCAGGCCGTCGCCCAGGCCAATCTGGCCGGCGGCGGCGAATCGGCCAACAGCCAGGAGCGCGCCACCAGCCCCTTGCCCTACTCAGCCATCACCAACATGGGGGATGACTTTGAAGAGCGCCAGCGCCAGCTCGATGCCATGCAGGCCCAGCAGATGCAGCTGCTGGCTGACCTGCGCAACCAGCTGGCCCAGTACCAGCCGCCCGATACGCGCAAGGCCAGCGCCTCGCAGGCCGAGATCGAGCAGGAAGAAAAGCACAAGCAGCTGCTCAAGATGCTCGCCGAGATCGAAAAGCGCATCCACGAAGAAAACGCCCGCCCCAAGAAGCGCTACATCAGCCCCGCCACACGCGAAGAGGTGTTTGCCATCTACTACGACCAGCTGCGCCGCAAGGTCGAGGACCGGGGCACCAGCAACTTCCCCGAAGCCGGTGGCCGCAAGCTCTATGGCGAGCTGGTGATGATCATGACCGTCAACCATGACGGCCGGGTGCTGGGCACCGAGGTCTATAAAAGCTCGGGCAACCAGCAGCTGGACCGCCGGGCCGAGGCCATTGCCGTCAGCAGCGGGCCCTTTGGCCACTTTGGCCCGGCGCTGCGTGCCAAGGCCGACCAGATTGCCGTGGTCTCCAAGTTTCGTTTCACCCGCGAGCAGACATTGGAAACGGCCAATTTGCAGTAAAGTGGCAGGCGCCTTCACGGCATCCTGACAGGCGTCGATACGTCGCCACCAGGTGCCAGGCGCATGCCCCTTTTTCTGCGATGCGCGGCCAGCGCCCTCCCTGCGCAGCCGCCATGGCCCAGGCCCGTAACACCATGTCCCTTCCAGACCGCTATTGCGTGATGGGCAACCCGATTGCCCACAGCCGCTCCCCCCGCATCCACACGCTGTTTGCGCAGCTGACCGGCCAGGCCCTGGTCTATGAAGCCGAGCTGGTGGCGCTGGACGGTTTTGACGCGGCCCTGCGCCAGCTGGTGCAAACAGGCACCCGTGGCATGAATGTGACCGTGCCCTTCAAGCTGGACGCCGCACGCCTGGCCGACAGCCGCAGCGACCGCGTGCTGCGCGCAGGCGCAGCCAACACCCTGGTGGTGGATGCCGATGGCCGCGTTCATGCCGACAACACCGATGGCCTGGGCCTGGTGGCCGACATCGTGCGCAATGCCGGTGTGGCGCTGGCCGGCCAACGCGTGCTGCTGCTGGGTGCCGGCGGCGCCGCTGCCGGGGCCCTGGCACCGCTGATCGCCCAGGCACCGGCGCTGCTCGTGGTGTGCAACCGCACCCATGCCAAGGCCCAGGAGCTGGTGGCCCAGCATGCCGACCTGGTCGAGGGCTCGGCCACCCAATTGCTGGCGCTGAAAGCGGGCGCGCTTGAAGGCCCCTTCGATGTGGTGATCAATGCCACTGCCAGCAGCCTGCAAGGCGCCGCCATCCCGGTGGCGGGTCACTTGCTGCGCCCTGGCGCGCTGGCCTACGACATGATGTACGGCCCCGCTGCCCAGCCCTTTTTGCAGTGGGCTGCCCAGCACGGTGCGCAAGGCCGCGACGGCCTGGGCATGCTGGTGGAGCAGGCAGCCGAGGCCTTTGCACTGTGGCGCGGTGTGCGCCCTCCATCCCAGCCGGTGCTGGCGCAGCTGCGCAGCGAACTGGACGCCCACTGAGCGCAAGCGCCGATGCCCACCCACTTTCTTCCAGGTAGGCCCCATCCATGAAAGCGATTGCGCGCTGGATCGGATGGGCACTGCTGCTGGGCATTGCGCTGCAGCTGTTCTTCATCGCACGCATCGCGATGATGGCCAGCGTGGACCCGGCCTCCACCGCTTTCGAGCGCAGCGAAGCCTGGCGCCAGGTACGCCAGGATGGGCGCCTGCACTGGCGCCAGCAATGGCGGCCCTTGTCGCAGATATCGGAGAACCTGCAGCGCGCGGTGATCGCCTCCGAGGACGACGATTTTGTCAACCACGATGGCGTGCTCTGGGATGCGATTGAAAAGGCCCGCGCGCGCAATGCCAAGGCCATGGAGCGCGCCGAGCAGCGCCAGGAAAAAGCCGTGGCGCGTGCCCAGGCCCAGGCCGAACGGCGTGGCGAGGCTTTTGACCCCAGCTCGGTGCAAGCCGGCCCGCCGGTCCGGATCATGGGCGGCTCCACCATCACCCAGCAGCTGGCCAAGAACCTGCTGCTGTCGTCAGAGCGCAGCCTGCTGCGCAAAGGCCAGGAGCTGCTGCTGACCTATACCCTGGAGTTCCTGTTGAGCAAACAGCGCATTCTGGAGCTGTACCTGAACCATGCCGAATGGGGCGATGGCATCTTTGGCGCCGAAGCCGCCGCGCAGCGCTACTTTGGCAAATCGGCCGCCCAGCTGAGCGCGTATGAGGCAGCGCGCCTGGCCGTCATGCTGCCCAACCCCAAGGGCGCCGACAAGAACCCCAACTCCGCCTACCTGAACCGCCGCACCGCGACCATCGCGGCACGCATGCGCTATGCTGAGCTCCCCTGACCGGCGTCCCCTGCGCTACCCCTTTTGAACCGCATGAGAATCCTTGGTATCGATCCTGGCCTGCAGACCACCGGCTTTGGCGTCATCGACGTCGATGGCCAGCGCCTGTCCTATGTGGCCAGCGGCACCATCCGCACCACCACGCTGAACCTGGGCGACCTGCCCGGCCGCTTGAAGATGATCTTTGACGGCATCTGCGAAGTCAGCCAGCGCTACCAGCCCGACATGGCCTCGGTGGAAATCGTGTTCGTCAACGTCAACCCGCAATCGACCCTGCTGCTGGGCCAGGCCCGGGGTTGCGCGCTGACGGCGCTGGTGTCGCAAAACCTGCCAGTCGCCGAGTACACCGCGCTGCAGATGAAAAAGGCCGTGGTCGGCCATGGCCGTGCCGCCAAGAACCAGATCCAGGAGATGGTGCGCCGCCTGCTGCAGCTGCCCGGCCTGCCCGGCACCGATGCGGCCGATGCGCTGGGCCTGGCCATCACCCACGCCCATGCCGGCCTGGCGATGGCGCGCGTGGCCGAGGCCAGCCCTTTGCAACGCCGCCAGCACGCCATGTACAAGGCCGGGCGCAGCTACTAGGCCTGCACGAACCCGCCCGGGCCGGGCCACTGTCGCCTGGTGCACCACCACCTGCAGCGCGCAGGCAAAAAAAAACCTGTGCATCGCTAGCGTGCACAGGTCTGGCCGGCTACAGGCTCCTTATGCGTGGATCCGTGCGCTCCGTGAAGCAGCGCTCGGCATAAGGTGCAACCACCAAAGTAAGCTTTGGAGCGTGGCGCCATACAAAGGTTCGGTATGGCACCATGCAAACCCTCAATTATCGCGACTTCACAGCGCGTCAATAACCATTGATGACAATATTGGCGATCAACCCGCTGCCAATGGCGATAAGCAGGTAGTCACCCCCGTACTGGATCCACTGGTAGCCCCGCGGTGGCGCGCTGAGACGGTGGCCGCGCCAGTCGCCGACAACATAGTTGTAGCCCCGGTAAGGTGCAGGCACATAGCCGCCCCGGTACCAGTCGTTGCGCGGGCCAATGCCTCGGCCCCGGTCTGGCACGACCACAACCCGGGGAGGTGGGCGGTGATCGTGGCGATATTCACGGCGCTGCTGCTCGCGATAGCGGCGGTCACGCTCCCTTTCGCGTTCCCAGCGGCGGTGGTCGGCATGGTCACGGCGGTCATCGCGCTGGTAATGGCGCTCACCATGGCGGCCATCCGGCTGTGCCTGCGCAGGTGCACTGAAGGCCAGCGCACCGGCCAACGCCAGCGCCAGGCTGCCAAGACCCGCCAGGCGGCTGATACGGCTTCGGTGGTTGTTCATGACGGAATCCTTTCTGATGAACCAGCGTGCGCTGGTGCGAGCGGCAAGGTGCCCCCATGCAGATTTAACGCCTTTCGGCGCGCCACCGTTTACCCAGCGCGGGCTTGGCGCAGCAGCATGTGTCATTTGTAAAGTTGGGGAAGCGGCGCAAAAGCCGCATGGACAGAGGGCCGGACCGGTGCGCAGCATACCGGGGGCAGGCCTGGGTTTACCGCACTTTACCTGCCTGGCGGCCTGCCAAAGACCCGTCTGCGGCCTCAGACCATGCGGCCCACAAAGAGCACCGCAAAGAAGGCCAGGCCCGCAACCACGGTCCATTTGACCAGCAGCAGGGACCACTGGCGGTAGCGGCGCTGGCCCGTGCCCAGGTAGAAGCAAAAGCTGAGGGCTGCCATCAGCACCAGCAGCATGAAGATCCAGCGGAACAGCAGCATCGGGGCCAGCCGCCTTACCAGGCCAGCGCAGACTGTGCAAAGCCCTGCGGGGCTTCACGCACATGGTCGAAGGTGACGATGTCCCAGGCGTCCTGGCGCTGCATCAGCTCGCGCAGCAGCAGGTTGTTGAGGCCATGGCCCGAGCGGAAGGCGCTGTAGGCGGCCAGCAAGGGGTAACCGACGATGTACAGGTCACCGATGGCATCGAGGATCTTGTGTTTGACGAACTCGTCGTCATAGCGCAGGCCATCGCTGTTGAGCACCTTGTAGTCGTCCATCACGATGGCATTGTCCAGGCCACCACCCAGCGCCAAGCCGTTGGAGCGCAGCATTTCCACATCCTTGGTAAAACCAAAGGTGCGGGCGCGGGCGATATCGCGGCTGTAGTTGCCGATACCCAGGTCGAACTCAAAGGTCTGGCCGGTGGAATCCACCGCCGGGTGCGAGAAGTCGATCTCGAAGCGCAGCTTGTAGCCATGGTAGGGATCCAGGCGCGCCCATTTTTCGGCAGCGCCTTCCCCCTGGCGGATTTCGACCGGCTTGGTCAGGCGCAAGAAGCGCTTGGGCGCGTTTTGCAGCTCAATGCCAGCGCTTTGCAGCAAAAACACAAAGGAGGCGGACGAACCGTCGAGGATCGGGATCTCCTCGGCCGTCACATCGATATAGAGGTTGTCGATGCCCAGGCCGGCGCAGGCCGACATCACATGCTCCACCGTATGGATGCGCACATCGCCCTTGCCCAGGGTCGAGGCCATGCGGGTGTCCACCACGGCTTCGGCGTTGACGGGGATATCCACCGGCTCGGGCAGATCCACCCGGCGAAACACAATGCCGGTGTTGGGCTGTGCAGGGCGCAAGGTGAGCTCGACCCGCTGGCCGCTGTGCAGACCCACGCCCACGGCACGGGTTAAAGACTTGATGGTTCGTTGCTGGAGCATAACTTGTTGATTTTACGCCGTACGCCCGCTTGGGACGCGCAAAAATGCCAATCACCCAGATAGCGCAAGCCTTGTAGGACAAGCACTTGCCTTGTCGGCCAATCTGTGCACAAAGCCGACGGCGCAGTGGCTGCACCGGCGGGCGACAGGACAGCGAACAACCACGCAGCCCTCTAACAACAACGCGCTGAACCCCCGAAAGGTTTCAGCGCGTTGTATTCAAAGCCGGGTCCATCTCACCATCTGGACCGGCTTTTGCGAGAGCCCCGCAAGGCGATCAGTCAGCCTGCTTGCGCAGGAAGGCGGGGATCTCCAGGTCTTCCATGCCGCTCGAAGACATTGCATCGACGCGGGCCGAAGCCGCATTGCGGCCCGTGCGCCAGACCGATGGGGTCTTCTTGTCGGCAAAGTCGTTGGCAAAGGCATTGCCCATGGGCACCGCATTTTGCACACCCAGGCCCGAGACGGGGCTGTTGACCGACTGGGGCGTGTAGGCGATGTCGTCGGTACCGGTACGCAGACCCGCGCTGCCCTGGATGACCGAGATCGGCTGGCGCTTGGCCACGGGACGGGACAGGCCGGTGGCCAGCACGGTCACGCGGATTTCGTCGCCCAGGGTCTCGTCATAGGCCGCGCCGAAGATGACATGCGACTCTGGCGAGGCGTAGGCATTGATGGTGCTCATGGCCTGGCGCGATTCGGCCAGCTTCAGGCTGCCCTTGGTCGCGGTCACCAGCACCAGGATGCCCTTGGCGCCCGACAGATCGATGCCTTCCAGCAGCGGGCAAGCGACGGCTTGTTCCGCAGCGATGCGTGCACGGTCCGGGCCGCTGGCCGTTGCCGTACCCATCATCGCCTTGCCTGGCTCGCTCATCACGGTCTTCACGTCGGCAAAGTCGACGTTGATATAGCCGTGGTCGTTGATGATCTCGGAGATGCCGCCCACGGCGTTCTTCAGCACATCGTTGGCATGGGCAAAGGCCTGGTCCTGGGTGATGTCATCGCCCAGCACATCAAGCAGCTTTTCGTTGAGCACCACGATCAGCGAGTCGACATTGGCCTCGAGCTCGCTCAGACCGCCGTCGGCGTTGGACATGCGGCGCTTGCCTTCCCATTCGAAAGGCTTGGTCACCACGCCCACGGTCAGGATGCCCATCTCCTTGGCCACGCGTGCGATGACAGGGGCAGCGCCAGTGCCGGTGCCACCACCCATGCCTGCGGTGATGAACAGCATGTGCGAGCCCACGATCGCAGCGCGGATGTCTTCGATCGCGGATTCGGCAGCCTCGCGGCCGTTCTCAGGCTTGCTGCCCGCGCCCAGACCGGTTTCACCCAGCTGGATCACGCGGTGGGCATGGCAACGCTCCAGCGCTTGCGCATCGGTGTTGGCCGAAATGAATTCGACACCTTGCACGCTGTTGGCGATCATGTGCTCGACCGCGTTGCCACCACCGCCACCGACGCCGATCACCTTGATCTGGGTGCCTTGGTTGAATGTGTTGCCTTCATACATTTCGATGGTCATTGCCTGCTCCTCTCGCTCTCGCGTCAACATGAGAAAAATGGGTTACGAATAATTCACTCTTTAATGAACATTGGTTGCTTGGTGGCCCTTTAGGTCTCCAAGGGTCATACCCTTTGAGCCTTGAAGGGCTGCTTTGCGCCAGCCAACAAGTGGTGTCATGCATGGTTAAAAGTTCCCCACAATAAAGTCCTTCAAACGCCCAAATGCCGATTTCACCGAACCGGACTTCTGGGCCACCTTGTAGCCACGCATGCGGGCCATGCGGGCCTCTTCCAGCAGGCCCATGACGGTGGCGGCACGGGGCTGCGCGACCATCTCGGCCAGGGTGCCGGAATACTTGGGAATGCCGCGCCGCACGGGCTTGAGGAAGATGTCTTCCCCCAGCTCGACCATGCCCGGCATCACCGCGCTGCCGCCGGTGAGCACAATGCCCGACGACAGCACCTCCTCATAACCAGACTCGCGGATGACTTGCTGCACCAGCGAGAAAATTTCTTCGACGCGCGGCTCGATCACGCCGGCCAGCGCCTGCTTGCTCAACAGGCGCGGGCCCCGGTCACCCAGACCGGGCACATCCACCTGCGTATCGGGATCGGCCAGCAGCTGCTTGGCGCAGCCGCTCTCGACCTTGATGTCCTCGGCGTCCTTGGTCGGCGTGCGCAGCGCCATCGCGATGTCGCTGGTGATCAGGTCACCGGCAATCGGGATCACCGCCGTATGGCGGATCGCGCCACCGGTGAAGATCGACACATCGGTGGTGCCCGCGCCGATATCGACCACGGCCACACCCAGCTCGCGCTCGTCATCGGTCAGCACCGCCTGGCTGGAGGCCAGCGGGTTGAGCAGCAGCTGCTCCACCTCAAGGCCGCAGCGGCGCACGCATTTGATGATGTTCTCGGCTGCGCTTTGCGCACCGGTCACGATGTGGATCTTGGACTCCAGGCGCAGGCCGCTCATGCCGATAGGCTCGCGCACATCCTGGCCGTCGATCGCAAACTCCTGCGGCTCGACCAGCAGCAGGCGCTGGTCCGACGGGATGTTGATCGCCTTGGCAGTGTCCAGCACGCGTGCCACATCGGCAGCCGAGACTTCCTTGTCCTTGACGGCCACCATGCCGCTGGAATTGATGCCGCGGATATGGCTGCCGGTGATGCCGGTGTAGACCCGCTGGATGTTCAGGTCGGCCATCAATTCGGCCTCCTTGAGCGCCTGCTGGATGCTCTGCACCGTGGCATCGATATTCACCACCACACCGCGCTTGAGCCCATTGCTGGGGGCCACGCCCAGGCCTGCCAGCTTGAGTTCGCCATTGCCCAGCACCTCGGCCACCACCACCATGATCTTGGCGGTGCCGATGTCCAGGCCGACTACCACGTCTTTGCTATCTCGCGCCATAGTCAGTAGCCCTCGCTGATCAAGTGATTGGTATGGTTCATGTTTCGCATCTCTGTGTTTTATTTTTTGACTGCTGCCCGGCCCGATGCCGAGGTGCCCGTGGTCACCCCCTGCATGCGGACCGCGTAGCCCCCGGCGTGGCGCAGATCTGCCGACGTCAGCGATGCCACGCTGCGTCTGTAGGTACCGGTGACTTCAGGCAAAGATTCAACAAATTTACGTACCCGCTCGCTCAGTACCTCCTCCCGGCCCTGGCCCATCTCGATGACCGCGCCGGACTGCAAGGTGGCCTTCCAGCTGCCGCTGTTCGACTCGGCCAGCGCCACCAGCGCGTTGTCCAGCTTGGCGTAGATCGGCGCGAGCGCACGGAACATGGCCAGCACCTCTTGCGAGCGCCCGGCCGGGCCCGACAGGTGCGGCAGATGCAGCAGATCCGGGTCGGTGGAATCGCCTTCGAACATCAGGCCTTCGCTGTTGAGCAGGCGGGACTCGCCTTCGGCGCCCCAGATCGCGGCCGCGTCCTGCTCGGTGATCGTCACTGCCAAGGTGCTCGGAAACTCGCGCTTGATCCGCGCCTGGCGCACCCAGGGCGCCTGCTCGAAGATGCGGCGTGTCTCATCCAGGTCCATCGTGAAGAAATTGCCCTTCAAGGACGGCATCACATTGGCCTGCAGCGACACCGCGCTGTTGTGCTCCATCTCGCCCTGCACCACGATGCGTGCAATGCTCAGCGCCGGATGGTGGATGGCCCAGCGCACCCCTGCCAGCACCAGCAACGCGCCACAGCCGAGGAACAATGCCGTGGCCAGCATGTTCATCAGCTTGACGTCGAAGGGGACTGGCATGGTCTGCTCCATGGATCGCATCTCCTTGTCTTACAGCTCCGCACCCTGGGCCGCATCGCTCGATGCATGGGCCACCAGGTGCAAACACAGGTCTTCGTAGCTCATGCCGGTGGCACGGGCGGCCATGGGCACCAGCGAATGGCTGGTCATGCCCGGCGAGGTATTGATCTCCAGCAGGAACAGCTGCTGGTCCGAGGCGCGCACCATCACATCGGCACGCGACCAGCCCCGGCAGCCCAGGGTGCGGAATGCCTTCTCCGCCAGGTCGCGGATCGCCGCGTCCATCTCGTCTGGCAGCTCGCTGGGGCAGAAGTACTGGGTGGTGTCGGTGAAGTACTTGTTCTGGTAGTCGTAATTGCCGTCTGGCGCAACAATCCTGATCACCGGCAGTGCCTTGGCGCTGCGGCCCTGGCCCAGTACGGCGCAGGTCGTTTCCACGCCCTCGATGAACTGCTCGCACAGCACTTCGGGGTCGTAGCGGGAGGCCTGCGCATAGGCCTGGGCGCATTCTTCAGGGGTGCTGATCTTGGACAGGCCCAAGGTCGAGCCCTCGCGTGCGGGCTTGACGATCATCGGCGCGCCGAGCGCGGCCAGCGCATCGCGCGTGTCCTGCTCGCTGGCGGCCATGCGCCACTCGGGGGTGGACAGGCCTTCAAAGCGCCAGATGCGCTTGGTCATGATCTTGTCCATCGCGATGCTCGAGGCCATCACGCCGGGACCGGTGTAGGGGATGCCCAGCAGCTCCAGCGCGCCTTGCACCGTGCCGTCTTCGCCATGGCGGCCATGCAGCGCGATGAAGCAGCGCGCAAAGCCTTGCTTGCGCAGCTCGCCCAGGTCCTGCTGCGAAGGGTCAAACGCATGCGCGTCCACGCCCTTGGACTGCAGCGCAGCCAGCACGCCCTTGCCGGACATCAGCGACACCTCGCGCTCTGCCGAGCTCCCGCCCATCAGCACCGCGACCTTGCCCAAGGCCTTCACATCAATATTGTTCATGGTTTCACTCATACCGCGCTCCCTTGCGGCGCTACACGCTCTTGCCCATCGGCCAATGCCATCACCTTGGCAGCCACCGCACCAATCGATCCCGCGCCCATGCACAGCAGCACGTCGCCGTCCTGCGCCTGGTCCAGAATCTGCTGGGGCAGGCTGCTGATCTGCTCGACAAACACCGGCTCCACCTTGCCAGCCACACGCACCGCGCGTGCCAGCGCACGGCTGTCGGCCGCCACGATCGGTGTTTCACCGGCGGCATACACCTCGGCCAGCAGCACCGCATCAGCGCCGCCCAGCACCTGGACAAAGTCCTCAAAGCAATCCCGCGTGCGGGTGTAGCGGTGCGGCTGGAAGGCCAGCACCAGCCGGCGGGCCGGAAACGCGCCGCGCGCGGCCGCAATGGTGGCAGCCATTTCGACAGGGTGATGTCCGTAATCGTCAATAACCGTGAACTCGCCGCCGTTGGGCAGCCGGGCCTGGCCATAACGCTGAAAACGGCGCCCCACGCCCTTGAAGCCTTGCAGCGCCCGCTGCAGGGCCGCGTCGTCGATGCCGATGGCAGCCGCCACCCCGACCACCGACAGTGCATTGAGCACGTTGTGCTCGCCAGGCAGGTTCAGCACCACCTCCAGATCGGGCAAAGGCCGGGCCAGGCGGCGCTGTACGGTAAAGCGCATCTGGCCGTTGTCGGCCTGCAGGTTCACGGCGCGGATCTGGGCGTTCTCGCTCAGGCCGTAGGTCGTGACCTTGCAGGCCACGCGCTCGATGATGTCGCCCACGGCCGGGCTGTCGATGCAGACCACGGCATTGCCATAAAACGGCATGCGGTTGAGAAAATCGACAAAGGCCGTCTTGAGCCGGCCAAAGTCATGGCCATAGGTGTCCATATGGTCGGCATCGATGTTCGTGACCACCGCCATCACCGGCAGCAGGTTCAGGAACGAGGCATCAGACTCGTCCGCCTCGACCACGATGTACTCGCCACTGCCCAGGCGCGCATTGGCGCCGGCGCTGTTGAGCTTGCCGCCAATGACAAAGGTCGGGTCCAGGCCGGCCTCGGCCAGCACGCTGGTCACCAGGCTGGTGGTCGTCGTCTTGCCATGGGTGCCGGCAATCGCGATGCCCTTGCGCAGGCGCATCAGCTCGGCCAGCATCAGCGCGCGCGGCACCACCGGAATGCCCATGGCCCGGGCGGCCACGACTTCGGGGTTGTCGGCCTGCACGGCCGTCGATGTCACCACCGCCTGGGTCTGGGCGATATGCGCCGCATCATGGCCCACAAAGGTGGTGATGCCGGCATCGCGCAGATGCGCCATGGTGCTGCTGTCCGACAGGTCCGAGCCCGAGACGGCATAGCCCAGGTTGTGCAGCACTTCGGCAATGCCGCTCATGCCTGCACCGCCAATACCGACAAAATGAATGCGTTGGATGGCGTGTTTCATCGTGCCACCTCCTCGCAGGCATCCGCCACCACCTGGGCAGCTTCCAATTTCTGCATTTTCTTCGCCTTTTGGGCCATGTCCACCAGGCCCGTCCGCTGCATATTCTCTAGCATCTGAGCCAGGTTTTCCGGGGTCAAAGCGCTTTGTTGCACCAACCAGCCAGCGCCGGCATCCACCAGGAAGCGCGCATTGGCCGTCTGGTGGTCATCCACCGCCGCCGGAAACGGCACAAACACCGCCGCCGCACCCACGGCGGCCAGCTCGGTCACCGTGCTGGCGCCTGCGCGGCAGACGATGACATCGGCATCCGCATAGGCCTTGGCCGCATCGTCGATAAAGGGGGTCAGGCTGGCTTGCACGCCAGCAGCCGCGTAGTTGGCCTGCAGCGCATCGATCTGCTTGGCGCCGCTTTGGTGCGTGACCACGGGGCGGGTCTCGGGCGCCATCAGCGCCAGCGCCTGGGGTACCACCTCGTTCAAAGCCTTGGCACCCAGGCTGCCGCCCACCACCAGCAGCTGCAGCGGGCCGCTGCGGCCGGCAAAGCGCTGTGCCGGCTCGGGCTGCTGCAGGAACTCGGCGCGCAGCGGATTGCCCACCCACTGGCCACCGGCAATCGCATCCGGGAAGGCATTGAACACACGCTGGGCCATGCGGGCGAGCAGCTTGTTGGCCATGCCCGGCACCGAGTTCTGCTCATGCAGCACGATGGGCACACCCGCCAACTTGGCTGCCAGGCCACCGGGCACGGTGATATAGCCACCCATGCCGACGACCACATCGGGGCGGACCTTGCGCAGCACGGCGCGCGCCTGCTGCAAGGCCTTCAACAGGCGCAGCGGCATGCCGGCCAGGGACATCAGACCCTTGCCACGCACACCCGAGAACGCCACGCGCTCCAGTGCAAAGCCCTGGGGCGGCACGAGGCGCTCTTCCATGCTGTCGGGCGCGCCCAGCCAGTGCACCGTCCAGCCACGGCTGCGCAGCTCCTGGGCCACGGCCAGGCCGGGAAAGATATGGCCGCCGGTGCCGCCAGCCATGATCAGTGCCGTCTTGCCGCTCATGATCGCGCCCCCCCGGCACCCATGGCCTTGTTTTCGCAGTCAATGCGCAGCACGATGGCAATGGCCACCAGGTTCATCAAGATGGCAGAGCCCCCGAAACTCATCAGCGGCAAGGTCAGGCCCTTGGTGGGCAAGGCGCCCAGGTTCACACCGGCGTTGATGAAAGTCTGGAAGCCCAGCCAGATCGCAATGCCCTGCGCCACCAGGCCGGAGAAGATGCGGTCCATGCGGATCGCCTGGCGGCCGATCTCGACAATGCGGCGGATCATGAAGAAGAACAGACCCAGCAGCGCAATGATGCCCACCAGGCCCAGCTCCTCACCGATCACGGCCAGCAGGAAGTCGGTATGCGCCTCGGGCAGCCAGTGCAGCTTCTCGACGCTGCCACCCAGGCCCACGCCAAAGATCTCGCCCCGGCCAATCGCAATCAGCGAATGCGAGAGCTGGTAGCCCTTGCCCAGTGCATGCTTTTCGCTCCAGGGATCCAGGTAGGCAAAAATACGCTCGCGCCGCCATTCCGAGGTCATCACGATCAGCGCAAAGGCCGCTACCAGCACCAGCGCGATCAGAAAGAACATGCGGGCATTGACGCCACCCAGGAACAGAATGCCCATGGCGATCACGGCGATCACCATGAAGGCGCCCATGTCGGGCTCGGCCAGCAGCAGCGCACCGACAATGCCCACGGCCAGCCCCATCGGCAGCACGGCGCGGAAGAAGCGCTCCTTGACCTCCATCTTGCGCACCATGTAATCGGCGGCATACATGATGACCGCGATCTTGGCCAGCTCCGAGGGCTGGAAGTTCATGATGCCCAGCGACAGCCAGCGGCGCGCGCCATTGACCACCGTGCCCACATGCGGAATCAGCACCGCAATCAGCAGCAGGATCGACGCAATGAACAGCCAGGGCGCCCAGTGCTCCCAGACTTTCATCGGGATCTGGAAGGTGAGCACCGCCGCCACAAAGCCCAGGCCCACGCTCATCAGGTGGCGCTGGAAGAAGTAGTAATGCGCGATCTTGCCGAAGCGCGGGTTGTCCGGCATCGCGATCGAGGCCGAGAACACCATGACGATGCCCCAGGACAGAATGGCCACCACCAGCCAGATGAGCACCTGGTCGGCACCAAAGATATTGGTGGTGTTCGATGGCGTCTGGCGGTATTCATTGCCACCCACGCGCACCGGCAGGATATCGACAGGCTTTTCCCCGGCCGGCTTGAACCAGCCCGAGAACCTGCTGCGCAGTCCGGTGTCGGCGCTCATGGCTGCACCTCCAGGCTGGTACCGCGTTCCTCGGCCAGCGCCGCAACGGCCTGGCAGAAGACTTCGGCGCGGTGGCCGTAGTTTTGGAACATGTCAAAGCTGGCGCAGGCCGGCGACATCAGCACCGCGTCACCGGCAACCGCCTTCTGGCTGGCCAGCAGCACAGCATCGTCCATGCTGGGGGCGTGCAGCAGGGGCACGCCGGTGTCGGCCAATGCGGCTTCGATCAGCGGCGCATCGCGGCCAATCAGCACCACGGCACGCGCATAGCGCAGCACGGGCGCGGCCAGTGGCGAAAAGTCCTGGCCCTTGCCCTCACCGCCCAGGATCAGCACGATGCGGCGCTCGGCACCCAGGCCCATCAGCGCAGCCACGGTGGCGCCCACATTGGTGCCCTTGCTGTCGTCAAAATATTCCACATCGCTGACGATGCCGATGGGCTCGACACGGTGGCGCTCGCCCCGGTACTCGCGCAGGCCAAACAGCATCGGCGCAAAACCGGCGCCTGCCGCATGGCCCAGCGCCAGCGCGGCCAGCGCATTCATCGCGTTGTGGCGGCCCCGGATGCGCAGCGCATCGGCGGGCATCAAGCGCTGCAGGAACACATCGTCCGCTGCCGCCTGGTTGCGCTTGTTGCTGGCACTGTTGCCATCGTCCTGTGCACGTACCAGCCAGGCCATGCCGTTGACCACTTCCAGGCCGTAGTCACCCACTTGCGTGGGCAGATCCAGGCCAAAGCTGATGTGCGGGCGCAGTTGGGGGCGCTGCAGCTTGACACGCACAGGTGGCGGCAGCATGGCCATCACGGCCGGGTCGTCGCGGTTGAGCACCATCAACGCATCGCTGCCAAAAATCTTGGCCTTGGCGCCCGCATAGGCCGCCATGCTGCCATGCCAGTCCAGATGGTCCTGGCTGAGGTTGAGCACCGTCGCCGCCGTCGGGTTGAAGGCATGCGCATCTTCAAGCTGGAAGCTGGACAGCTCCAGCACCCAAGCCTGGGGCAGGCTCTGGGCATCGATGTGCTGCGACAGCGTATCGAGCAGGCTGGGGCCGATATTGCCGGCCACAGCGGTGCGCATGCCGGCATGCGCCAGCAATTGACCGGTGAGCGAGGTGACCGTGGTCTTGCCATTGGTCCCCGTGATGGCCAGCACCTTGGGCGCATAGCCATGCGCCTGGGCCAGCGACTGCAGGGCCAGGCTGAAAAGATCCAGCTCGCCGCTGACCGGCAAGCCAATGGCGCGCGCTGCATCAACGACGGGGGCCACGGTCTCGGGGCTCAGGCCGGGCGAGCGGTAGACCACGCGCACCGGTTGGCCATCGACCAGCGCGGCGGTCAAAGCGCCCGCGACAAAACGCACATCGGGCAGCTCGCTGCGCAGCTGTGCCAGCTGGGGCGGCGCATCGCGCGTGTCCGCTACCGTGACCTGGGCGCCGCAGCGGACGCACCAGCGTGCCATCGCCAGGCCGGAGGTGCCCAGACCCAGCACCAGCACCTGCTGGCCTTGCAGCGGATGCGCTTGCCCCTGCGGCCACTGGGCCGGCACTGGGGCATAGACCACTTCGGCCTCCTGGGGCTGCACATCGACCGCCGTGACCTCGCTGCTGGCCGCGTCAGACACACTGGGGTCAGCAAAAATCTGCGCGACAAAGGCAGCCGCATCCTTGGCGGCGGTCAGGGTCGACACATCGGGTACCGGGGCCATGTCCACTGCCGAGGCGTCGGCAGCTGGAGCCGCTGCAGCATCGGTGGCCACAACGGCTGCTTCATCGGCAGCCGCGTCCACAGGGGCTTCATCTTCAGGCAAGGGCTGCGCCAGCGCTGGCGCATCGGCGTCAGCGGCTGCCAGCTCAGACTGCAGCTCGGCAGGCTGCACCAGGTCGGCCGCAGCCTCGGGAGCTACCACGGGCGCCAGCGGCGCAGCCTCGGCCTCTGCCGAGGGATCAAGGGGGTGGAGGTGCTCGGTTGCCATGGTGCTCACCGCAGCTTCAGGGTAGACAGACCGATCAGACACAGCAGCATCGTGATGATCCAGAAACGCACGACGACCTGGGTTTCGCGCCAGCCGCTCTTTTCAAAGTGGTGGTGCAAGGGGGCCATCTTCAACAGGCGCCGGCCTTCGCCATAGCGCTTCTTGGTGTACTTGAACCAGACCACCTGCATCATCACGGACACGGCCTCGGCCACAAAGATGCCGCCCATGATGGCCAGCACAATCTCTTGCCGGACGATCACCGCAATCGTGCCCAGCGCACCGCCCAGGGCCAGCGCGCCCACATCGCCCATGAAGACCTGGGCTGGGTGGGTGTTGAACCACAGGAAAGCCAGGCCCGCGCCCGTCATCGCGCAGCAGAACACCAGCAACTCCCCGGTGCCGCCAATGTGCGGGAACAGCAGGTAGCGCGAGAAATTGACGCTGCCGGTCACATAGGCGAACACGCCCAGTGCCGAGCCGACCATGACCACCGGCATGATGGCTAGGCCATCGAGGCCATCGGTCAGGTTGACCGCGTTGCTGGCGCCGACGATGACCAGGTAGGTCATGATCACAAAGCCCAGCACGCCCAGCGGGTAGTTCACCTGCTTAAAGAAGGGCACCATCAGGCCGGCATTGGGCGGCAGATCCAGCGAGAAGCCCGACTGCACCCAGCTGACGAACAGGCTCCAGACCTCGGCATTGGTGTTTTCCGAGATGCAGAACACCAGGGCCAGCGCGGCAGCCAGGCCCAGCACCGACTGCCAGAAATACTTCTCGCGCGAGCGCATGCCTTCGGGGTCCTTATTGACCACCTTGCGCCAGTCATCGACCCAGCCAATGGCACCAAAACCCCAGGTGACGATCAGCACCACCCAGACAAAGCGGTTGGACAGGTCAAACCACAGCACGGTCGAGATGGTGATCGCCAACAGGATCAGCACGCCGCCCATTGTGGGCGTGCCGCTCTTGCTCAAATGGCTTTGCATCGCATAGCCTCGGATGGGCTGGCCGATCTTCAGCGCAGACAAGGTGCGGATCACCTTGGGGCCGGCCACCAGGCCAATCACCAGCGCCGTCATCGCCGCCATCACGGCGCGGAAGGTCAGGTACTGGAAGATGCGCAGAAAGCCGAATTCGGGCGACAGGCTTTGCAACCAGCTGGCGAGCACAATCAGCATGCGGCCTCCTCACGGGCGCTGGGCCCCTTGTCTGCGCACGACTGCATCGCCTGCACCACTTGCTCCATCTTCATGAACCGCGAACCTTTGACCAACACACTGCCCAATTGAGGCATCAATTTGCACACCGCATCCTGCAACGCAGGCATGCTCTCGAAATGCTGGGCCCCCTCACCGAAGGCCTCGGCGGCCGACTGGCTTTGGGCACCCAAAGTAAACAGCTGGGCGATGCCTTGCTGCTTGGCCAGCGCGCCGGCTTCGGCATGGAACCGGGGCCCTTGGTCGCCCACCTCGCCCATATCACCCAGCACCAGGAGCTGGGCAGCCGGCAGCTCGGCCAGCACCTGGATCGCGGCCTCTACCGAATCCGGGTTGGCGTTGTAGCTGTCGTCGACCACCGTCAGGCTGCGGCCCGCGACGGGCAACGCCAGCGCGCGCGAGCGGCCCTTGACCGGCTCGAACGCCGACAGGCCCTGGGCAATCGCGGCCAGCGGCACACCGGCGGCATGGGCCGACGCGGCAGCGGCCAGCGCATTGCGCACGTTGTGGCGGCCGGCAATCTGCAGCACCACGGGCGCTGTGCCATCGGGCAGGTGCAGCTGCAGCTGCCAGGCGCCATCGCGCCACAGCACATCGCTGGCATAGGCCTGGGCACCATCGGCCTGTTCGCCGAACAGGCAGGTCGCCCTGCCGGCAGCCAGTTCTTGCCACAAGGGGGTATAGACATCACCGGCAGGGAACACGGCCACGCCATCGGCCGGCAGCGCGGCCAGCACGCTGCCGTTTTCGCGGGCCACGGCTTCCACCGTGTGCATGAACTCCTGGTGCTCGCGCTGGGCGTTGTTGACCAGAGCCACCTGGGGCTGCGCCATCGCGGCCAGCACGGCGATTTCGCCAGGGTGGTTCATGCCCAGCTCGACCACGGCAGCGCAGTGCGCAGCCGTCAGGCCCAGCAGGGTCAGCGGCACGCCGATCTCGTTGTTCAGGTTGCCACGCGTGGCCCAGGCGGCATCGCCGGCATGGGCGCGCAGGATGCTCGCCAGCATCTGGGTGACCGTGGTCTTGCCATTGCTGCCCGTCACCGCAATCAGCGGCAGCGGGAACTGCGCACGCCAACCGGTGGCCAAGGCACCCAGCGCAGCCAGGGTATCGGGCACCACAATGCCGGGCAGGCCGGCCTCGGCGGGGTCGGCATGGCACAGCGCGGCCGCCGCACCTGATGCCTGGGCCTGGGCCAGAAACTGGTTGGCATCGAAGCGCTCACCCTTGAGCGCCACAAACAAATCACCGGCCTGCAAACTGCGCGAGTCCGAATGGACGCGCAGCAGCGGCACTGCACCATCTCCCACCAGTCGGGCCTGGGGGACAAGGGGCTGTATGAAGCCCAGCGCCTGGTGCAGGGTCATCATGCTCATAGTTGTTCTTTCCGCTTGGCCAGCGCAGCATGGGCCTGCGCGGCATCGAGAAAGGGCAGCTTCACGCCGGCCACTTCCTGGTAATCCTCATGGCCCTTGCCGGCCAGCAAAATCACATCCTGGCTGGACGCGCGCAGCACCACCTCTGCGATGGCGGCCGCGCGGTCGGCCTGTACATGCCAATGCGCATCGGGCGTCATGCCGCGCAAGATGTCGTCGATGATGGCCTGGGGCTGCTCGCCGCGCGGGTTGTCGCTGGTCACCACCACTTCGTCGGCACCCGCCTGGGCAATGCGGCCCATCAGCGGGCGCTTGCCAGCATCGCGGTTGCCGCCACAGCCAAACACACACCACAGCTGGCCGCCGCGCTGCACAGCCAGCGGGCGCAGCGCCTGCAAGGCCTTTTCCAGCGCATCGGGGGTGTGGGCGTAGTCGATGGCCACCAAGGGCGCACCCTCCTGGCTGACCTGTTCCATGCGGCCCGGCACGGCCGCCAGCACCGCGCAAGCCTCAGCCGCCTGCTGCAAGCTCGCACCCAGCACCCGCAGGCTGGCCATCACCTGCAGCAGGTTGAGCACGTTGTACTGGCCAATCACCTGGCTGTGCAGGGTCACGGCAGCGGCTTCGGCGCCGGCCTCTACGACCTCGAACACCAGGCCACGGTCGCCCGCGCGGATGGACTGGGCAGACAGACGGGCCTGGTTGGGCTTATCCACGGAAACGGTCCACAGATCCAGCGCACCACCGGCCAAGGATGCCACCAGTGCCGCACCCCGGGCGTCGTCCAGGTTGACCACGGCCGATTGCAGGCCGGACCAATGGAACAACGCCTCCTTGGCGGCCCAGTAGGCGTCCATGCTGCCGTGGTAGTCCAGGTGGTCCTGGGTGAAATTCGTAAAGATGGCCAACCGGATGCGTGTGCCCGCCAGGCGGTGCTCGGCAATGCCGATGGACGAGGCCTCGATCGCGCAAGCGCCGTAGCCGGCATCGGCAAAGCCCCGGAAGGCGCGCTGCAGCAGCACCGGATCGGGGGTGGTCATGCCGGTCACATCGAGCTGGTGCGGCGGAATGCCGACACCCAGGGTGCCGACCATGGCGCAGCCCCGGTGCTGCAGCACGCCGGCTTCGCAGAGATGGCTCACCGCCTGGGCCAGCCACCAGCTGATGCTGGTCTTGCCATTGGTGCCCGTCACGGCCAATACATCCAGCTGCTCGCTGGGCTGGCCAAACCAGGCGCTGGCGATCGGGCCAGTGGCGGCCTTCAAGCCCGGCATGGCCGCAACCGGCATGCCTTGCAGATCAAACTGATCCAAGCCAGCCTGCTCCACCAGGCAGGCGGCGGCGCCGCGCTGCACGGCCTGCGTCACATAGGCGCGGCCATCGTTGACGCCACCCGGCCAGGCGATGAAGGCATCGCCGGCCTGCACCTGGCGGCTGTCGGTTTGCAAGGTGCTGCTGGTCACACGCTCGCGCAGCCATTCAACGGCGGCGGCAGTGCTGTGGACGGTGGCCACGGTCGTGGTCGCGCTCATAGCGGCTCCTCCACATCGTTGGCCACGATCTGCGGCTTGACCGACATATCAGGCTGCACGCCCATCAGGCGCAGGGTTTGCTGCACCACTTCACTGAACACCGGGCCGGCGACGGTACCGCCGTAAAAGCTGCCCTGGCTGGGTTCATCGACCATCACGGCCACGATGATGCGTGGGTTCTCAATCGGTGCAATGCCGGTGAACCAGGCGCGGTACTTGCCTGCGGCATAGCCCCGGCCCTGCTGCTTGCGGGCCGTACCCGACTTGCCGCCGATGGAGTAGCCCACAGTCTGCGCCTTCTGGCCCGTACCGCCGGGGCCAGCGGCCATCCACAGCATGTGGCGCACCAACTCGGCAGTCTTCTTGGAGAACACCGGCGTGCCAGCGGGGCGGCCTGCGCGCTTGAGCATGGTCGCGGGAATCACATTGCCGTCGTTCGAGAACACGGTGTAGGAACGCGCCATCTGGAACAGCGAGGCCGAGAGGCCGTAGCCGTAGGAGATGGTGGCCTGCTCGACCGGCTTCCAGCTCTTCCAGGGACGCAGGCGGCCACTGGCCGCACCCGGGAACGCGATCTGGGGCTTTTGGCCGTAACCCAGCGCCGAGTGCACATTCCACATCTCTTGCGGCGTCATCTTCTGCGCTACCTTGAGCGCGCCCACGTTGCTGGACTTCTGGATCACGCCATCCACCGTCAGCGCGCCATAGTTGTGGGTGTCGCTGATGGTGAAGCCGCCAATCGCATAGCGCCCCGGGGCGGTGTCGATGATGGTGGTGTTCTTGACCCGGCCCAGCTCCAGCGCCGTGCCTACGGTAATGGGCTTCATCGTCGAGCCGGGTTCGAAAGTGTCGGTAATCGCGCGGTTGCGCAGCTGCTCGCCGGTCAGGCGCGAGCGGTTGTTCGGGTCATAGCTGGGGTAGTTGGCCAGCGCCAGCACTTCGCCGGTATGGGCATCCATCACCACCACGCTGCCGGCCTTGGCCTTGAAGGCCGCTACCTGGTCGCGCAGCTTCTGGTAGGCGAAGAACTGCACCTTGCTGTCGATGGACAGCTGGATGTCCTGGCCCTCTTGCGGCGGCGTCTCCACACCCACACCCTCCACAATGCGGCCTAGGCGGTCCTTGATCACGCGGCGCGAGCCGGCTTTGCCGCCCAGCTCGGTGTTGAAGGCCAGCTCCATGCCTTCCTGGCCCTGGTCTTCCACATTGGTAAAGCCCACAACGTGGGCTGCAGACTCACCTTCGGGGTACTGGCGCTTGTATTCCTTGCGCAGGTAGATGCCCTTGACATCCAGCGCCTTGATCTTCTGCCCGATGTCCCAATCGAGCTGGCGCTTGATCCAGACAAAGGACTTGTCCTCATCGGCCAGCTTCGCATCGAGCTGCGCCTGGGGCATGCCCATCAGCTTGGCGATCTCGGCAATCTTGCCCTTGGTCGCCGGGTCGTCCTGGTCCACATCTTCGGGAATCGCCCAGATGCTGGCAGCGGGCACGCTGGAGGCCAGAATCAGGCCATTGCGGTCCAGGATGCGGCCCCGGTTCGCAGGCAGCTCGATGGTGCGGGCAAAGCGCACTTCACCCTGGCGCAGAAAGAAATCATTGCCGATGACCTGCACATAAGCGGCGCGGCCAATCAGGCCGGTAAACGCCAGCGCCAGGCCAATCATGATGAAGCGGCTGCGCCACATCGGCGTGCGCTCGGCCAGCAAGGGGCTGGTGGAGTAGCGCATGTCCTTGCTCATGGCGCCACCGATCCGTTGCCTGGCTCAGGCACATACACTGTGACGGCTGGCGTGGCTGTCTGCATGCCCCACTTTTCGCGGGCGAGCTGCTCCAGCCGCAGCGGCGTGGCCTGGGCCCGCTTTTCCACCTGCAGGCGCTGGTGGTCTGTCTCCAGCTGGCGCGACTCGGCCAGCGCGCGGTCCAGTTCGGTGAACAGCTTGCGCGATTCATACTGCGACTGCACCAGCGCCATCGCGCTGACGATCGTCACCATGAGCAGCAGAATGTTCAGGCGCAACAGCACAGCCGCCTCCTGCTGCAGATGCCGGGCAAGCTGCGGGTCGTCATGCAGCCACCTCGGTACGTTCGGCCACGCGCATCACCGCACTGCGGGCGCGTGGGTTGGCAGACACCTCCGCCTCGCTGGGCTTGATGCGGTCCAGCGCCTTGAGCAGCATCGGCTTGGGCGCTGCAAAGGGTGCGCGACGATCGAACACCTCTTTGGAATGCTTGGCGATGAACTGCTTGACGATGCGGTCTTCCAGCGAGTGGAAGCTGATCACCACCAGACGGCCGCCGGGTGCCAGCACCCGCAGGCTGGCCTCTAGCGCCTGCTCGAGCTCTTCGAGCTCGGCATTAATGAAAATCCGAAGAGCCTGGAATGTCCGCGTGGCTGGATTTTGCCCAGCCTCGCGGGTCTTGACTGTGCCAGCCACGAGCTCGGCCAGATCGGCAGTGGTGGCGACTGGCGAGCCAGCCTCCCGCCGCGCAACAATCGCCTTTGCAATGGGCCCAGCAAACCGTTCTTCACCGAAGTCACGAATCACCTCCGCTATTTGCTGTGTTTCCGCCTCTTGCAACCACTCGGCCACACTCTGGCCTCGGGTGGTGTCCATGCGCATGTCGAGCGGGCCATCGAAGCGGAAACTGAAGCCGCGCTCGGGACTGTCGATCTGCGGGGAGCTGACTCCCAGATCCAGCAGCACGCCTGCCACCGATGCGGCAGGCAGCTGCGCCATGTGGCTGAAGCCCTCATGGCGAATGGAAAAACGGGCGTCCGCAATCTTGCCGGCCTCGGCAATCGCCTCGACGTCCTTGTCAAAAGCAATGAGCCGGCCCTCGGCCGGCAACTTGGACAGCACCAGGCGGGAGTGCCCGCCTCTGCCGAAAGTCCCATCGACAAAGACCGGGTCCATGTCGACGCTGGCCTCCAACAAGGCATCGACGGCTTCGTTCAGCAGGACGGTAGTGTGCAGGTAGTTCTTGGTTTCCACATGCACCTCAGAATGCAAAGTTATCCAGGGCATCGGGCGGCAGATTCTGCAGGGCTTCAGCCTCCTGCTTCTCGTACGTCGCCTTGTCCCACAATTCAAAATGGCTGCCCATCCCCATCAGAATCGCATCCTTGGAGATGTTGGCAGCAGCACGCAGCTCGGGAGATACCAGCACGCGGCCGGTGCCATCCATTTCCACATCCATCGCGCTACCCAGAAAAATCCGCTTGAGCACCTGCTCACCCATCTTGACCTGCGCCATCCGCGCGCTGAAAACCGCCCAGGCATCCTGCGGGAAGATCATCAGGCAGCCATGGGGATGGCGGGTAATGGTGAGGGTCGGGCCCGGCTTCGTCAGCGCGTCACGATGCCGGGTCGGTATGGACAACCGACCTTTCGCATCAAGACTGAGTGAGGAAGCTCCTTGAAACACGGTGTGGTCTCTGGTTCGGGGTTTCGGAGGACAGGCAAGTGCACTTTTTCCCACAAAACTGCACTTTTCCCCACTGTATCAGGAATTCCAGAGCGCGCCACATTTCACGACAATGATTTGCAATGAAAATACAAGTAAATCAATAACTTATAACGCACACCACGAAAAAACGTTCATAAAAATCTTCTTATTTGATAGGCACTTACAATCGCCTCTATATCCAGACTCTTAGCAAAATCGGCGCTATCAGGGATTACCATCTCCCAGGCTTTTGTTACAAAACTAGACGTTCTCCTACAAGCCCAGTTGCGGCGGCTGGACGAAAAGCAAGTGCCCGCCAACCAGGGCGGGCACTTGCACAAAACTGCGCCACAAAGCGCAATCTGGGTTAGAGAATGTAACGAGACAGATCCTCGTTCTGGCTCAGGGATCCCAGGCGCTGGTCGACATAGGCGGCGTCAATCACCACCGCCTGTCCACCGAGCTTGGTGGCATCAAAGCTGATCTCTTCGAGCAGCCGCTCCATCACCGTGGCGAGGCGGCGGGCACCGATGTTTTCGGTGCGCTCATTGACGTCAAAGGCAATGCGCGCCAAACGGGTGATGCCCTCGGCTTCAAACTGCAGCTTCACGCCTTCGGTGGCCAGCAGCGCTTCGTACTGCTTGATCAGGGATGCATGGGTTTGCGTCAGGATGGCCTCGAAATCCTGCACCGACAGCGAGCCCAGCTCGACGCGGATCGGAAACCGCCCCTGCAGCTCGGGGATCAGGTCACTGGGTTTGGCCAGATGGAACGCGCCCGACGCAATGAACAGGATGTGGTCGGTCTTCACAATGCCGTACTTGGTCGACACGGCCGTGCCTTCGACCAGCGGCAGCAGATCCCGCTGCACGCCCTGGCGGGAAACATCGCTGCCGCTGGTTTCCTGGCGCGTCGCCACCTTGTCGATCTCGTCAATGAAGACAATGCCGTTCTGCTCCAGGTTCTCGATCGCGCGGGATTTGACATCTTCCTCGTTCACCAGCTTGGCCGCTTCCTCATCGGTGATCAGTTGCAGCGCTTCGCTGATCTTGAGCTTGCGCACCTTGCGCTTTTCCTGGCCCATCTGGCTGAACATGCCGCGCAGCTGCTCGGCCATCTCTTCCATCCCCTGGGGACCCATGATCTCCAGCTGGGGCTTGGCTTCAGCCACCTCGATGTCGATTTCCTTGTCATTGAGCTCGCCCTGGCGCAGCTTCTTGCGGAACACCTGGCGCGTACTGGTATCGGGTGCGGCTTCGCCGGTGCGGGCGGGCGGCAGCAGCACATCCAGAATGCGCTCTTCAGCAGCATCCTCGGCACGCACGCGCAGCTTCTTCACATCCGATGCACGGGTCTGCTTGACGGCCACCTCGGCCAGGTCGCGGATGATGGCATCCACATCCTTGCCTACATAGCCCACCTCGGTGAACTTGGTCGCCTCGACCTTGATGAAGGGCGCATCGGCCAGTTTGGCCAGGCGGCGCGCAATCTCGGTCTTGCCTACGCCGGTGGGGCCGATCATCAGGATGTTCTTGGGCGTGATCTCCTGGCGCAGGCCGTCAGCGACCTGCTGGCGGCGCCAGCGGTTGCGCAGCGCGATAGCGACGGCCCGCTTGGCATTGGCCTGGCCGACGATGTGGTTGTCGAGTTCAGAAACGATTTCCTGGGGTGTCATCGAGGACATAGTGCAAAAATCCGGTTGGCACCCGCCTAGCAACGGGTACAGCTGTCGATCAGTGGGGAAATGGCGGGGCTGCAAGCGGGGCGCTTACAAGGTCTCAATGGTGTGGTGCATATTGGTGTAAATGCAGAGCTCACCGGCAATGCCCAGCGATTTGCGCACCACCTCTTCGGCCGACAGATCGGTGTTGTTCAGCAGCGCCTTGGCGGCCGAATGCGCATAGGCGCCGCCCGATCCGATGGCCACAATGCCCTGCTCGGGCTCCAGCACATCGCCATTGCCGGTGATGATCAGCGAGGCCGAGTGATCGGCCACTGCCAGCATCGCTTCCAGACGGCGCAGCACGCGGTCGGTGCGCCAGTCCTTGGTCAGCTCAATGGCTGCACGGGTCAGCTGGCCCTGGTGCTTGTCCAGCTTGGCCTCGAAGCGCTCGAACAAGGTAAAGGCATCGGCCGTGGCGCCGGCAAAGCCCGCCAGGACCTTGCCGCCATAGAGCTTGCGCACCTTGCGCGCAGTGCCCTTGACCACAATATTGCCCAGGGTGACCTGGCCATCGCCGCCGATAGCGACCTGGATGCCTTGCGGGGTTTCGCGCCGCACGCTGAGGATGGTTGTGCCGTGATACTGTTCCATAGTCCTGCCTATATAGAGCCTGGCCCGGCTTTTCCAAGAAGGCCGCCGCGCTGCAGGCAGAAAAAAACGCACCCAGGGGTGCGTTTGTCGGCGGGCATTGCCATCCAATCAATTTTCCCGCTGGTTGACGATGGAGTGCTCGTTGATGCCGATCAGGTTGAAGAACACGGCATTCAGGCGGTGCAGGTTGCCAAAGCGCACCAACACGTTCTTCTGCTGGCATTCGGCCACCCAGTTGAGCACCGAGCCGGCCGCGACAAAATCGATGCGCATGAGGCGGTCGCAGCGCACCGTGAACGGCATGCCAGGCTCGACCATTGGCGTGAACCCATCGAGCTGGCGGGCCACATCGCCCTCCACAATCCCTTCGAGCACGGCCTGCGGGCTGTCGGCCACCACGGGCTTTCTTTCGGGAGGATCCAGCGCCAGCGACATATCTGGTGCAGCAGGTGCGCCGGTACGCGCACTGTCGCTGCTTGTCTCCGCGCGTGGCGGCACCCAGGAAGGCGGTGATACTTCATAGGTGATGCAGTAATCGAGCGCTGCAGCTTCGAAATCCTGCTCCAGCTGCAGCAAACGCAAAAAGGCCATGCGCAGCGACCAGCGGTCCTGGGCCACCGCGTTGTCACCCACCGGCGTCTGTGCTTCCAGCACCGACAGCAAATGGTCTGCGCCGACAAACACCAGGCGTGCATCGGGCTTGTCCGCCCACATCTTGAACTGCGCCAGCAGCCCGGCCACCACCTCGTCGCGGACCTCGGTCACCCGGGACCAGTTCAGGGTCCAGGGTGGCGCAAAGCGCTTGAGGTTGCCTTGCAGCCCACTGAGTGCAGCGGTACTGAGCACTGGCGGCGCCTGCCAGTTGAGCAGCCGCACGTCTTCGGCGGGGGCATCACCGGTCTGCAAGGCCTTGGCACCCAGCTCCTGCGGCATCGAGAACCAGACAGGCGCGGAGCGGCCATATTTGCTGGCAAATTCAATCGCGTGGAAATCAAACTTGGTCTGGTCACCTGTGGCGCGGTACAGGTCAAACAGGGTCAGCCAGATCGTCAGCTGCCCCATCAGATCGCCACGGCGCTGCTGCACCAAGGCCAACAGGGAGGCCTCCGCACCAGCGGCATCGCCATTGGCGAACAGCACCGCTGCTTCTTCCAGATCGGTATCGTGGATAAACCGGCCAGACTCGACCTGGGCATCAAAAGCGGCAGCAGGTAAGGCTGCTGGAGCGGCCTGCGGTACCGCCGCCACAGCGGGAGCCGCAGCCGCCTCGGCCTGCGCCGCCAAGGAGGCAGAACCAGAGGCAACGGGAACCGGCGCGCTGGTCGGTGCAACCTCGCCGGGCGCGGTGGGATTCGCAGCAGGCACGCTCGCGCCATCGCCAGACCACCACTGCTTGGACATCTGCCGCTCGATCTGGTTGATTTTCTCGATGGTGTGCGAGGGGTGGGCGGGCTTGCCGGCGGCCAGGGCAGCGGCATCGGGTGCCGCACCGCCTTCGAGCATGGCGGCCGAGCTGGCAGCACCCTGCCCATCGGCGCTGCTGGATTTGTTGGCCTCGCGCCGGATCTTGCGCAGCTGGTCAAACTCCAGCTTGCGCACAAAATCATTGCGGCGCTTGCGCTCCATGATTTCCTTGAGCGCCTGCTTGGAGAACTGCGCCTCCGGGTTCTCTGGCTCCGGCGTCTTGTCCAACTCCGACCACTGCGTGGTCGGTTTGGTTACAAAGCGCACCACTTTGGACAACAAACCCTTGTTTGGCTTGTGAGCCTCACTCATGGTTACTCCCTCCCCTTGTGTGTCCGGTGCGCTGCCTCAGCCTCAATCACCAAACATTTTTTGTTTCAATTCACGGCGCTGCTGCGCTTCCAGCGACAAGGTTGCCGTAGGACGGGCCAGCAGACGGCCCACTCCAATAGGCTCGCCCGTCTCATCGCAGTAGCCATAGTCGCCCGCATCAATGCGGCTGATCGACTGGTCGATCTTCTTCAAGAGCTTACGCTCACGGTCACGCGTGCGCAAGACGAGCGCATGCTCTTCCTCAATGGTAGCGCGGTCTGCCGGATCGGGCACGACCACGGTATCTTCCCGCAGGTTTTCCGTCGTGGCATCGGCATTGAGGTGGATACCGGTCTTCAGCTCCACCAGCTTCTTGCGAAAGAACGCCAGTTGGACTTCGTTCATGTATTCGCTCTCCGGCATGGACAGCACCTCATCGTCAGTGAGGGTGTCTACCGTCTTGGACTTCCAAGCATTGGCCAGCTTGGCGTCGCGTTTAGGGATGGTTTGCGTAGTGGTAGGCATAGTTCTCTCGACTGGCTAGCGCAGTTCTTACATGCGACGGATGTCCGTCTCGTTACAAAAGGTGCGAAGCCCGACAGGCTCCGCCCCCTGATCAACTTGCCCGAATCCCAGCGGGACCCAGGCACATCTTGAAGTCGGGCCGGTGCCCGCAACTCCGTCATCTTGCAGGCCCACGCTGCCAGTCACTGGCAGCGTACAGCTCGCTTGCACAAGCCTCCTTCTCCTTCAGCACCGTGCCCAACAGGCCAAAGCCCCTCGAAACACCGCACTCTCTCCTCGATACCTTATGGACGAACCACGGAAACCGTATCTCGCCGCTGGCCTGCTTTGCTGCATTTCGGGCCGCGATTGTATATGGCATCGCTGCACAGCAACAAGGGGATGCTGCCCCGGCGCAACGCGGGGTTTCCCCGGGGTACGCACCCGGAGCCGCCCCGTCTCGGCCATCAGGCCTCAACCACGCACTGGTCCAGGCCCTGGCGCAGGATGTCCTGCGGCAAATCAATACCAATGAAGACCATCTTGCTCTGGCGGCGCTCGTCGGCAGCCCACTCAGGACCCAGATCGCTGCCCATCAGCTGGTGCACGCCCTGGAAAATCACCTTGCGGTCGGTGCCCTTCATGGCCAGAACACCCTTGTAGCGCAGCATGCGCGGGCCATAAATGTTGACAATGGCGCCCAGAAAGTCTTCCAGCTTGGCGGGGTCAAAGGCCTTGTCCACGCGGTAGACGAAGCTCTTGACGTCGTCGTCATGGTGGTGGTGGTGCGGGTGGTTGCAGTGCTCGCCATGTTCGTGGTCGTGACCATGGTCGTGCCCGCAGTTTTCATCGTGCACATGGCCGTGGTCATGGTCGTGGCCGCAATGCTCGTCATGCACATGCTCGTGGTCATGGCCCTCTTCCTTGAGAAAGTCCGGGTCGATGTTGAGCGTGGCATTCAGATTGAAGCCGCGCAGATCGAACACGTCCTTCAGCGGCACATCGCCAAAATGCACGGCACGGATCGGTGCGCGCGGGTTCATGTGCTTGAGACGGTGGACCAGCGCGTCCTTGTCGGCCTCGCTCACCAGATCGGTCTTGGACAGGAAGATCTGGTCGGCAAAGCCGACCTGGCGGCGTGCTTCCTGGCGCGTGTCGAGCTGCTGGCCGGCATGCTTGGCGTCCACCAGGGTGATGATGGAGTCGATCAAATAGGTTTCGGCGATCTCTTCATCCATGAAGAAGGTCTGCGCCACCGGGCCGGGATCGGCCAGGCCCGTGGTTTCGATCACGATGCGCTCGAAATCCACCAGGCCCTTGCGGCGCTTGGCCGCCAGCAGCTGCAGCGCTTCGCGCAGGTCTTCCCGGATGGTGCAGCAGATGCAGCCATTGCTCATCTGCAGAATCTGCTCCTTGGATTCCGTCTTGAGAATGTCGGTGTCGATGTTTTCTTCACCGAACTCGTTCTCGATCACGGCAATCTTCATGCCGTGCGACTCATGCAGCACGCGCTTGAGCAGCGTGGTTTTGCCCGAGCCCAAAAAGCCGGTAAGGATGGTGACTGGAATGAGTGACATAGGACCCCTGATAGTTACACATAAGGCAGCGCTCGCAAGCCGCGCCACGCGCCAGACTTGCCCGCCCACCGGCCCATCGCGCAAGCACAGGCCTTTGTATCAAACATCGTTATGTGGGGCCATGCGAGGCAATATCAAGGCAGCTGCAGGTAAATTCTGTGGCTATACCAAGAGCGGGCTATTGTGGCATGTTTTGCAGGCAGGGCATTTTCGGGGCTTGGCCTGCATCAAACCCAAGCCAGATCGCCGCAATACGCTATCAAATTGATACCAAAACCGCGCCAAGCTATAGACCTATCTCCTCCGACCGCTGGGGCGCCTTAAAAACGCTCGTAGCCCTGCAGATAGCGCCATTGGCCCTGGGGCAGCTTGCTCAGAGAGATCCGGCCAATGCGCAGCCGCTTCAGCGACACCAGCTCGAGCCCCAGTGCAGCACAGATGGCGGGCAGCCACTCGGGCGCCACGCGCTTGAGCGCAAAGCGCAGATGGGTCTCGTTCTGCCAGCTGGCCTTCAGCGGCGGCAGGCGGTCGCCATCCACATACAGGCCATTGGCCAGCAGGGCCAGGCCATCCTCGATCATCTCGCCTTGCACCTCGGCCAGGCATTCCTGCTCCAGCAAATCCGCCTCTTCGGTCAGGTGGCGGATGATGCGCGGATCCTGGCTGTAGACCACCAAACCGCTGGCAGCGCGAGGAATGGGCAGCAAAAACTGCTGGTGGCGAAAATGGCGCGGCAAGGGCCGGACGGGCTGTGGGGTGTCCACCTCGGCCAGGTGCTCGGGCGTCAGCAGGTCCAGCGCGCTGAGGCCTGTGCGGCCGGGCTCCAGCGCCCGCAGGCTGTAGCCCGCAGGCTTGTGCAGCACAAGGGTCACGGGCTGGATCGGGCGCAGATCGGCGCCAGTCTGCAATGCCACGGTCTGGCTGGGCAACACGCGGGCGCCCGGGGTGTCCTGGATCTGGCCATCCACCGTCACAAAGCCGGCATCGATATAGTGCTCGGCCTCGGCGCGCGAGCAACCGATGTCGCTCGCCAGGCGCTTGGACAGGCGAATGGCTTGGGGGTCTTGGGCTTGCATGGGCAGCAACTCTGCGGCGTGGCACGGTACCGCACCATCCGCTCCTTCAAAAATAGCAAAAGCCCTGCAGTTGCAGAGCACAGACGCCATTTTAGTCGCCGGTCGCAGTTTGCGCCTGGCCAGCGCTCTACGGCCTCGCCTCAGGCTGGTGCAAAACGCAGCCGGAACCGCGCGCCGCCCCGGGCTGAGCTTTCTGCGTGCGCCACCCCACCCTGCAGCTCGGTCAGCGCCTGCACGATGGACAGCCCCAGGCCCGAACCCTCCCGCTTGCGCCGGCCGGGTGCCATCGCAAAGCGCCGGAAAGGGTTGTTGCGCAGCTCCTGCGGCAGACCGGGCCCGGCATCGCTGACCAGCAACTCGATCCAGATATGCCCTTGTGCATCGCGCATGTTGCGCACCTCCACCTCCAGCCAGTGGCCGCTGGCCGCATGGCGCAGCGCGTTGCCCACCAGGTTGGCAATGATCTGGCGCATGCGCAAAGGATCGGCGCGGATGGCGCTGATGGCATCGTCCTCAGGCAGCACCTGCGACAACGCCATCTCGGCCAGTTGCAGCTGGGGCTGAAGCTCCTGCAGGCTCTCGCGCACCAGCGCGCCCAGGCTCAGGCGCTCCTTGCGCAGCGACATCTCACCGGCCTCGGCCATCGCCAGGGTATGCAGATCGTCGATCAGGCGGCCCAGGTGCTCGGTCTGCGCCAGCAGCAGCCGAAACTCCAGCTCGCTGGGCGCGATGACGCCATCGCACATCGCATGCAGATGCGTCTTGAGCACCGACAGTGGCGTGCGCAGCTCATGCGAGATGGACGCGGCCGAGGCCTGGCGCTCGGCATTGAGCTTTTGCAGCGCATCGATCATCGCGTTGAAGGTGTGCACCACCTCCTTGAGCTCACCGTGCGCGCCCTCTTCAACCACGCGTGTCGAGCTGAAATCCCCGTGCGCCACGCGTTGCGCCACTTCCACCATCGACGCCAGCGGCCGCGTGATGTAGCGCGACACAAAGAAGCCCATCGCCAGGCCAAACGGCAGGCAGACCAGCAGCCCGATGAACAGCGACACCTGTTCGCCAAAGAACACCTCGCCACGCCAGTACTCGCCATAGATCTGCATGGCACGCGGGCTGTTGTCCAGATCGCGCTCGATCAGGTCATCGAGCTCTGCCCTCACCGATGTGGGGAGACTTTGGTAGAACTGGTTGTACTGCAAGGCATTGAAGGCCCAGGCGCAGGCACTGAGCAACGCAATGGTGCTGAGCAGGGTGCCGGCAATCCAAAAGCCAAAGCGGACCCAGATGCGGCTCAGTCCCCGGGCCATAGACGGTATCCAATGCTGCGCACAGTCTCGATCAGCTCCTCCTGGCCAGCCAGCTGCAATTTGCGGCGCAGCTTGGACAGGTGCGAGTCGATCACCCGCTCCAACGCATCGCTCTCGGGCAGGCAGTGCTCGATCAGCTGCGCGCGTGAGAAGCAGCGCCGGGGCTGCGAGGCCAGCAAGGCCAGCAGGCGGAATTCAGTCAAAGTCAGCGGCAGTGGTGTGGCCTGGCCGTGCATGTCATATACCCGCGCACTGTGCTCGGCAGAGTTGATCTCGAGTGCGCCCACGCGGATCGGCGCCATCGGGGCGGCGGCGGCCTTGGGCTGGCTGCGGCGCAGCACGGCACGCACGCGCGCCACCACCTCGGCCGGGTTGAAGGGCTTGACCACATAGTCGTCCGCACCCAGGCGCAAGGCCACCAGCTTGTCCACATCATCGGCCAGTGCCGTCACCATGATCACCGGGGTCTGGCCCTGGTCGCGGATAAAGCGCAGCACATCAACACCGTCCATGCCCGGCAGGTGGATGTCCAGCAGCACCAGGTCGGGCTGGTTTTGGCGAAAAAGCTGCACAGCCTGCTCGCCATCGCGCGCAAACAGGCTGCGCATGCCATCGCGCTCCAGGTAGGCGACCAGGATGGTCGCAATACCGGGCTCATCCTCCACGACGAGCACCAGCGGAGCGGCCACAGGTGGCGTAGGTTGTTTCATGGCGGACTGCATCCCAAGTAGGTTCCAGCGGCGCCCTACACAGGCGCCCCAAAGCGGTTGAAACGAGCCATTATGACCTTGCCAACCGCCTGCTGCACGCTCAGGCGGCCTCCATGTTTCCTCCATCATTTGTGCAAGCTTGCGCAAGCTTGCCAGGGTTGAATGGGTCGCTTAACTGCCCGGCCTCTGCGGTCAGGCCTCCACGGTCAATACCGGCCAAGAACCGACTCCATTGCACGTGAAACCCTTGTTCTGCAAAACATTGCTGGCACTGGCACCGGCCGCCTTGCTGGCCGGTTGCATGACGCCGCCGCAAGCCCAGCTCAACCCCGACACCCCTGCCCAATGGCGCCAGGCCGGCGCCAGTGCGCCCCATGCGCGTGCCGTCAAGGCCGCCGATCTGGCCGCCTGGTGGACGCTGCTGGGCGACCCGGCCCTGGACAAGCTGGTGGAGCAGGCGCTGGCCCAGAACCTGGATCTGGCCCAAGCCCAAGGCCGGCTGCAGGCGCAGCGCATTCTGCTGGGCACGGCGACCGCTGCCTACAGGCCAGGATTCACCGCCGGTGTGCGCACCTTGCAGGATGTGGCGGCACTTGATTCCTACTTCCATGCCAGCCTCGACATGAGCTGGAACCTCGGCCTGTTTGGCGCTTATGAAGCCACCGAGCTCGATGGCCAGGGCCAGTTGCTCGATGCCCAGGCACAGCTGCAAGCTGCCAGGATTCAGCTGGTCTCCAATGTGGTGCAGCGCTATCTGGAAATCTGCGTGGCGCAGCAGCAACGCTTGGCGCTGGGCCAGCAACTGCAGCTGGATGCGCGCCGCCTGCAACTTCAGCAAGTGCGGGTGCAGCAGCGCATGGGCAGCGCCGAGCAGGTGCAGCAAGCCAGCCTGGAACTGAACCGCAGCCGTGGCCAGGAGGCCGAACTGCTGCAACACCAGGCACGCGCCGCGCATGCGCTGGCCGCACTGCTGGGCCGCAGCGAGCCCGAGGCAGCCTGGCTGGCCGCCTCCAGCAGCCCCCATATCCCCAGCGCCGCAGCGCTGAACCTGCAGGTGCTGCCCGCCGAGCTGCTGCGCAGCCGCCCCGCCATCCTGGCGGCCGAAGCTGCTGTGCAGCGCGCCGCAGCAGCGGTAGGCCTGTCGAACTCCGCACTCTACCCCCGCTTTGCGCTGGGCGGCTCGCTGCTCTACTCCTACAACCTGACGCAGAACCGCCGCTCCAGCTCCAACCATGTGCCTACGCTCGGCCCGGTGATCGATATTCCGCTGTTCGACTGGGGCCGCCGGCGCGCGCAGGCCGATGCCGACGAGCTGCAAATGGACAACGCCATCAAGGCCTACCGCCAAAGCGTGCTCGACGGCGTGGCCGATGTCGAAACCGCGCTGGCCAGCCTGGGCGCGCAGCAGCAGCGCCAGCAGTCGCTCGATGCCCAGACACCACTGTTGCGCAGCCGCGCCCAGCAGCTGCAGCGCCGCCAGCAGCTGGGACTGGCCAGCGAACTGGACACATTGGAGCCGCGCCGCCAGCTGCTGCTGCATGAAAGCCAGCAAAGCGTTGCCCAAGCCGCGCAGACGCTGGCCTTTGTGGCGCTGTTCCAAGCGCTGGGTGGCGCTCCGCTGCCACCGCAATCGCCCTCAGCCACACCAGGGGCCACGCCATGATTGCCCTGGCGCGCAAAACCCTGGTCTATGAATGGCGCCGCTTTGTCCCCTCGATCTTCGCGGTGGGCTTTGCCGGTGTGCTGCTGGTCATGCAGGCTGCGCTGGTGCTGGGTATCTTCAGCTCGGCGGCGATCTACATCACCGCCAGCTCGGCCGATCTCTGGGTGGGCTACCCCGGCACCCAAAGCGTGAACTTTGGCCGCAACATCGGCCCCGATGTCGAGATGCGCATGCGCATGGACCCGGACATCCGCGCTGTGGAGCCCTTTGTCTGGGTCGATGGCGACTGGCGCTCCAGCCAGGGCGCAGCCCAGGCTGCCGGCGCCGTGTCGGTCTACCTCTCGGGCATCTCCACCGCCAGCACCGCGATGATGTTCGACCGGGTCATTGCGCCCTGGCAGCGCAAGCTGCTGCGCGAGCCCGGCGCCGTCATCGTCGACCGCGCCGATCTGGACAGCCTGGCCACCGATGAAGGTGGCAGCGCCTGGATCAACAACCACCGCGTGCACGTAGTGGCCGCTGTCGATGGCCTGCGTGGCCTGGGCGGCGTCAATGTGCTGGCCTCGCTGGAGAGCGCGCACCAGATCGCCGGCAGCGCGCCCAGCCAGGGCAGCACCTACCTGCTGGCCCGCGTGCGCAAAGGGGTGGACAACCACGCCGTGCAGCAGCGCCTGAGCAGCGAGGCGCGCAGCTTTGGCCCGCACGAGGTCTGGACTGCCGACAGCTTTGCCCACCGCTCCCAGCGCTACTGGATGCTCGACACCGGCGCCGGTGCCGGCGTGCTGTTCATGGCCATCGTCGTCTGCCTGGTGGGCGCAGTCGTCACCAGCCAGTCGCTCAAGAGCGTGGTCGCCGGCTCGGTGCGTGAATACGCCGTGCTCAATGCGCTGGGCGTCAGCCGCGCGGCTCTGGGCCGGGTCGTGGTGGAACAGGCCTGCTGGATCGGTGCTGCCGGCCTGCTGCTGACCAGCATCGCCAGCGTGGCATTGGTCTCGCTGGCCCAGGTCTACCGCGTGCCCGTCGCGCTCAACATGCAAGCGGTGCTGGCCTGCGCCGCACTGGTGGCCACCCTGGCGCTGCTGTCCGGCCTGGGCGCCATGCGCGTGCTGCTGCGCACCGACCCGGCCACCTTGCTGCGCTGAAGGACACCACCATGCCCAACAACATGCCCCCCTCACCCAGCCTGCAGGCCGTCGGATTGCGCAAGACCTATGTCTCGGGCTCCATCCGCATCCATGTGCTGCAGGACCTGTCGGTAGATTTGTACGCCGGCGAGCTGACCCTCATTTCCGGCCCTTCGGGCTGCGGCAAAAGCACCTTGCTGTCGCTGATGTCGGGCCTGCTCACCCCCGATGACGGCCAGACGATAGCGCTGGGCCAGAACCTGACGACGATGCCCACCCGCGAGATGGAGCGCTTCCGGCTGCTGCACACCGGCTTTGTGTTCCAGGGCTTCAACCTGTTCCCGGCGCTGACGGCGCTGGAGCAGGTGCAGTTGCCGCTGGGCTACCTGGGCATACGGCGCGCCAACACCTTGAAACGGGCGCAGGACGCGCTCGAAGAGGTCGGCCTGTCCCACCGCGCGCATATGCGGCCTGCCGAGCTGTCGGGCGGCGAAAAGCAGCGCGTGGCCATTGCCCGGGCGCTGGCCAAGGCGCCCCAGCTGCTGTTTGCCGACGAGCCCACCAGCGCGCTGGATGCCGAAAGCGGACAGCGCGTGATCGACATCCTCCACCGCGTCGCACGCAGCCATGGCACCACGGTGCTCTGCGTCAGCCACGACCCGCGCCTGGTGGGGCATGCCGACCGTGTACTGAGTATGGAAGACGGTGCCGTGTACAGCGACCGGCGCCAAAACACCATGATGGAGAACCCAACTTGACCAAGATCCACGCCACCCCTTTGCCCATGCCGCATCCCTGGCAGGTGCTGGGCCTGCTTTGCTTGGCGCTGGGCGGGCTGGCAGGCTGCACACCGGCGGCTGACAGCCCACCCACTGCCAGCGCCAGCCAGCAGCACCAAAGCCCAGTGGCTGTGGCCCGGGGCAAGATCGAGGTCGACGGCGGCCTGCTGGATCTGGCCAGCGCCATCGATGGCACGGTGCAGCAGATCGTCGTGCGCGAAGGCCAGCAGGTGCAGGCCGGCCAGCTGCTGCTCAAGATCCATGACGAAGACCTGCGTGCCGAGCTGGCCGTGGCCCAGTCCTCCTACCAACTCGCCCAAGCCAGGCACAAGGCCCTGACCACCAAGCTGCCGCTGTTGCAGGCCCAGCTCAAGCGCCTGCAGGCCGCCGCCCGCGATGGCGCCGCCGACCTGCAGGAGGTGGACAACGCCCAGGCCGCGCTGCGCAATGCGCAATCCGAGGCCGAGGTGGCCCAGGCCGAAGTGAAACTGGCCCAGAGCAAGACCCAGCAGCTGCGCGAGCGCCAGCGCCTGTATGCCTTGCATGCACCGGAGGCCGCCACCGTAGTGCATCTGCGCGCCCAGACCGGCAGCCAGGTGCACACCAGCCAGGCGGCCGTGCGCCTGCTGCCGCTGCGCCCGCTGCGCATCCGCGCCGAGCTCAACGAGAGCTTTGCCGGCACGGTACAGAAGGGCATGCGCGCCAGCGTCGTGCTGGACAACGACAGCAGCACCCCGCTGCCCGAGGCCCGGGTGCTGCGCATCAACCCCATGTACGGGCCTTCAACCCTGCAGGACGACGCCCAGCGCGGCCCCTTGCGCGTGGTCGAGTGCGTGCTCGAGTTCGAGACCGCACCTGGCCATGTGCGCGTGGGCCAAAACGTGAGAGTGAGCTTCCATGAATAAATACATGCTTGCGCAGGCGCCTGCCTGCCCCAACACCACTGGCTGGATGATCCAGTCCGACTTTGACGGCACGGTCAGCCTGGTCGATGTCACCGACAGCCTGCTGCAGCGCTTTGGCCTGCCTGGCTGGACGGCCTTGGAGGACGCCTGGGAGCGCGGCGACATCGGCTCGCGCGCCTGCATGCAAGGCCAGGTTGCACTGCTGGACATGGACCAGCAGGCGCTGGACGCCCACCTCGACGGCATCGCCATCGACCCCGGCTTTCCCGGCTTTGTGCAGGCGGCGCAGGCGCTGGGCCTACGGGTGCAGGTGGTCAGCGACGGCATCGACTACGCGATCCAGCGCGTGCTGGCACGCCACGGCCTGGGCCACCTGGAGGTGATTGCCAACCGCCTGGTGCAGCACGATACCCGCCGCTGGGCACTGGAATCCCCCTGGGCCAGCCAGCGCTGCAAGCGCGCCAGCGGCAACTGCAAGTGCGAGCGCCTGGCGACGCAGCAAGCCATGGCCAGCCGGGTCCTGTATGTGGGCGACAGCACCTCCGATTTCTGCGTCTCGCACGAGGCCGACTATGTGCTTGCCAAGTACCGGTTGATCGACCACTGCGTGCGGCATGGCATTGCCCATGCGCCCTTTGTCAGCTTCAGCGACGCGACACCGTGGCTGCTGCAGTTCATGCAGCAGCAGGAGGTATTGGCATGAACGCCAATGACGCACTCGGAAGGCACCTGGCCGGCCAACCGCAAGAAAGAGCGGCGGAAGCGGCCTTGCAGACCTTGTGCCTGACGCCCCACGAATTCGTCATGCCCGGCTTCGGCGCTGCAGCACGCACCGGCGTGCTGCTGGTGCACGGCCTGACCGGCACCCCGGCCGAAATGCGCTTGCTGGCCAAAGGCCTCAACCGCGAAGGCTTTACCGTCTATGCCGTGCAGTTGGCCGGCCATTGCGGCAGCATGCAGGACCTGGTGCAGACACGCTGGACCGACTGGCTCGCCAGCGTGCAATCGGCGTTGCTGCGCTTTGCACCCCATGTGGACCGCGTGGTGGTCGGTGGTCTGTCGATGGGCGCCTTGCTGTCGCTGGCGGTGGCCACCTCGCACCCGCGCCAGGTGGCGGGGGTGGCTGCCCTGTCCACCACCTTCCGCTATGACGGCTGGAGCATTCCCAGCTACACCAAGCTGGCCTTTTTGCTGCCGCTGTTTCGCCTGCTGGGCATCGGCCGGCACAGGGTGTTCATGGAAGCACCGCCTTATGGCATCAAGGATGAGGCCTTGCGCGCAAGGGTCGTCGCGCAAATGCACAGTGGCGACAGCGCAGCAGCCGGCCTGCCCGGCAACCCCTGGTGGTCCATCATCGAGCTGCGCCGGCTCTCCGCCCATGTCCGCAGCCATCTGCGAGATTTGCGCGCGCCCTGCCTGGCCATCCATGCGAAGGAAGACGACATCTCCCACCGCTCCAATGCCGAGGACATCGCCACCGGCGCGCTCCATGCCAAGGTCGAGGTCGTGCTGCTCGACAACTGCTACCACATGATCACCATCGATCGCGAGCGCCGTACCGTGATCGCCAAGGTGCATGACTTTGTGGCCCGCATCGGCGGCATACCGGTCTCGAAAGTAACGCATGGGCAGTGAAATGACATCCCTGGTCATCGGACTATGGCTGCTGAATGCACTGGTCGACACCGGAGGGCAACTGGCCTTCAAAGCCGCAGCAAGCCAGACACCCAGCACCACTACCGGCTTCGCCCACTGGCGCTTTATGCTGGCTCGTCCTTGGATCTGGGTCGGTGTGGCATGTTATGTGATCGAGTTTGTAGCCTGGCTCGCGTTTCTGTCGCTGGTTCCGCTGTCTGATGGTGTGCTGCTAGGCAGCATCAATATTGTGGTCATCATGCTGGCGGGCCGCCTGTTTTTCCAAGAGAAGCTCGCCCCCTTGCGCGTTGCAGGCATTGTGCTGGTGTCCATTGGCGTTGCCGTGGTCGGCCTCAGAGGGTAGTTTCGTGAAGCGTTTTTACCTCATCGGTTTTTTGGTGCTGATGGCCTTTGACACTCTGGCCCAATTGAGCTTCAAGATGGCTGGCAATGCCGCACTGCCCCTTGAGCTCAGCCCAGCTTGGTTGTGGCGGGTTTTTTCTGACCCCTGGATCTATGGCGCCCTGGCCGGTTACATCGGCGCATTTTTTACCTGGATGCATTTGCTCAGGCGCGCCCCGATCGGGCCGGCCTTTGCGGCCTCCCACCTGGAAATCATCTCGGCCCTTGTGGTCTCGCACTACCTGTTTCAAGAGAACGTGGGCGCCCCCCAGATAGCCGGATGCCTGTTTATCCTCGCGGGTATCGCCTGCCTGGCGATGAGCGAAGCGCAGGACCATCGCAAAGCCGAACACGCTTGACGGACCGCGCGGCTCCAATGCAAGTCCGTGTGCAAAGCCCGCAACGACGGAATCAGGGCCGCACAGCGGATGCCTTTGGAATAAGGGTGGCCGCAGCAAGCGCTGCCATCAACCGCTGGTTGAGCGCATGCTGCCCCGCCTGGGCCTGCGCCAGCGCCTGTACGTTGATAACAGTGTCCTGGCCATCACCGGCACTGAGCCAGCGCTTCCACCAGGTGCTGTATTGCCAGGATGAGACATCGCCGGTGATGTCGCTGCCCACCAGCTGGCCCCCCAAGGCCGCGATGATGCCCATCGCCTGCGCCTCACGCATCTGGCCCTGGTCCCAGTTCGTGGTGACCACGTCGGCGGCAAACACGTCCTTGTCGATGCTGAGGTAGCTGCTTTGGCGCTCGCGGGCCAGGGTAGCGGTCAAGGCATCGGTCAAGGCATCGAGGCTGGGGAAGGCGCGAAAGGCGGCAGACAGACCCAGGCGCCGCGCCCAGCCGGTGTCCACGCCGCAGCTCCAGTAGCTGAGCTTGCCGGCACGCAGCGGGCCCAGGTAGTTCTCCCAGGCATGGCCGGCGCCAATATCGGGCGAGGTGATGCCGGCCACATGTACATGCGATACGGCAGGGTGCATGGCAATGCGCCGCACCCAGGAGCCGCAATGCACGCCCCAGGGAAAGCGCATATTGTCCGGGTGGTTGTCCAGCACCACCACCCGCAACGGGCGCGCCGCTGTGCAGCCCTGGCGCGCAATGCAGTGCTCGATCAGCAGCCAGGACAGGTGGTGAAAGTCGCCACTGCCCATCCAGGCCGTGCCATGCTGCTGTGGCAGCAGGGCCTGCACATGGCGGCGGAACTGCTGGTAGCGGCCCAGCGAGGCGCCAAAACGGATCGCCTCCTGCCAGTCGCCCAGCGACAGGCGCAGCTCCCCGGCCAGGGGGCCGACGGAGCCATCGACATCCAGCACCAAGGGGGTCATCGCTGTTCCTGCCATGCGCGGTCACTTTCAAAATGCCGGGAAAACCGCCGCCCCAAGGCCCTCAGCAGCGGGTTGCGGATGTAGACCGCATGCTGGGTGAAGGTAAAGCTGGCACCCAGCTGCGCCTTGACCTCGGGATCGGTCCAGCCGGCGACATAGTGTGACAGCCCGCATTCCAGCGCATATTCCAGGTTCACGATCCAACTGACGAAGTACAGGTTGGTCTGGCGCGCACGCGGGTAGGACAGGCCGATGTATTTGTCGACCAGGCGCCCATCATGCGCAAAGCACAGGTTCCAGCCCAGCAAGGCGCCATCCTGCGCATCGCGGTATTCAAACACCAGGCCCTGGTTGCTGGCATCGCGCAGCACCGCGGCAAAAAAGCTGCGGCTGAGTTTGTCAAAATGCAGCTCGCTTTGCGCATACACGGCCTCGAACAGCGCATAGTAGGCATTGACCAGGGCCTCATCGGCAAAGGCCGGGCCGGTGGGAATGCGCCGGATCTGCAGCTGGCTGCGGCTCTTGAGCTTGCGGCGCAGGTCGGAGCGCCGGTTTTTGGACAGCTGCGCCAGGTAGTCGTCGATGCTGTCGAAATCGATAGCCACATAGGCCAGCGCCTGGCCTTCGACCAGGATGAAACCCTCATGCTGCAGTGCCTGGGCCAAGCGATGGGCATCGGCATTGTCGGCCGGCGGCAGCAGCGGCGAATGTTGCGGCAGGTCCTTGACGATGGTCAGCATGCAGCGCCCGGCGTAGCGGCACAGCTGGCGGGCCAGCTTGTCCATCTCCACATCCGGGGGCAACACCAGGTACTCGCTCAAGGTAGAGCCGACAAAATCGGTGCGCAGCCGCAAGCGCTGCGCCAGCCAAGCCCCGCCGGGCAGCTGCAGCACCCAGCGCTTGACGGCCTCGTCGGCCGTGGTCAGCAGGTCAAAAGGCGCGCGAAAGGCCGGGAACGGCCGGTCCGAGAACACCGCAAAGCCCTCGGGCGGATGCGCGGCAAACTGCCGGATCAGCGCAGAGGGCTCCAACTGGTTGCGCGAAGGGCGCAAGGACTCGCTCAAGCTCAGGACCGCTTGGCCAGGGTGATCAGCTGGTCGAGCAGCACCAGCGCTTCATCGATCTCGCTGCGGCTGATCATCAGCGACGGCGCGAAGGTGATCACGTTCTTGTAGTAGCCGCCCACGTCCAGCACCAGGCCACGTTTTTGGCCCTGGTACTCCAGCTTGCCTTCCAGGCCCAGGTCGACCATCTTGTCGAGCAGCGCCTTGTTGGGGGTAAAGCCATCGGCCGTGCAGATCTCGGCGCGCAGCGCCAGGCCCATGCCGTCGACATCGCCGATTTCCGGATGGCGCTTTTGCAGCTGTTGCAGGCCGTCGAGGAAATAGGCACCCGATTCGCGCACCTGGCGGCCAAAGTCCATCTCGTGGGTCATCTTCATCACTTCCAGGCCCAGGGCCGTGCCCAGCGGGTTGGAGGCAAAGGTCGAGTGGGTCGAGCCCGGTGGGAACACCGTGGGGTTGATCAGCTCTTCACGGGCCCACAGGCCAGACAGTGCGTTCAGGCCATTGGTCAGCGCCTTGGCAAACACCAGCACATCGGGCTTGACGCCAAAGTTCTCCACCGACCACAAGGTGCCGGTGCGCCAGAAGCCCATCTGGATTTCATCAACCACCATCAGCACGCCATGGTCGTCGAGCACCTTCTTCAGGCCACGGAAGAAATTGGGCGGTGGCACCACATAGCCGCCAGTGCCCTGAATCGGCTCAATATAGAAAGCCGCATATTCGCACTGCTGGGTCTTGGGGTCCCAGACGGCGTGGTATTCGTTCTCGAACTTGCGCGCAAACTCCTGCACGATGGAGTCCGCATACTCTTCCGAGGTCATGCCCTTGGGGCGGCGGAACGGATAAGGGAAAGGGATGAACTGTGCGCGGTCGCTGAAGTGGCCGAAGCGGCGGCGGTAGCGGTAGCTGGAGGTGATGCTCGATGCACCCAGGGTACGGCCATGGTAGCCACCTTCAAACGCAAACATCAGGCTTTTGCCATGGGTGGCATTGCGCACCACCTTGAGCGAGTCTTCAATCGCCTGGGCGCCGCCCACGTTGAAGTGCACGCGGCCGGGCATGCCCCATTTCTTCTCGGCATCCTGCGCGATGAACTTGGCCAGCTCGATCTTGGTAGGGTGCAGGTACTGGCTGGCGACCTGGGGCAGCGCGCGCAGCTGCTCGATCATCTTGTCTTCCAGGCGCTTGTTCTTGTAGCCAAAGTTGACGGCCGAGTACCACATCTGCAGATCCAGATACGGCGTGCCTTCCTGGTCATACATGTAGCTGCCCTCGCAGCCGCTGAAGATCTTGGGGGGATTGACGTAGTGAACGGTATCGCCAAAAGAGCAGTATTGGGCTTCGTCAGCCAGCAGTTGTTCGGTATTGAAAGTCACGGCGGAGGGCTCCAGTTTTGAGTGCCGCCAGTCTGGCCCTGCAATGTTGTCGCTCCGCCTACATTGTTTGTAGGATTGATGGAGATCTTGCCCGCTTGATGGAGCATGGCCGCCGCCCGGTTTGGCGCTGGCGGATACTGGGTGTACCATGGTCAGCCACCAGGGCGCCCCCAGAGGCGGCCCGTGCATTTGAGCCGCAGACACCATCTTCCATGAATAGTCCACACAAACGTTTTTCGATGATTCGCGAGTTCCACCTCGCAGACTGGTTCACCCTGGGCAATGCCGTCTGCGGCGTCGGCGCGCTGTTCTCGGCGATGACCTTTCTGGAAACCTCGGACCGCCGGCATATCTACTTTGCAGCCGCCCTGGTGCTGGCAGCACTGATCTTCGATATCTTTGACGGCCGCATTGCACGCTGGCGGCAAAAATCATCGGCCATGGGCCGCGAGCTCGATTCGCTCGCCGATGTGATCTCCTTCGGTGTAGCGCCCGCCATCATTGCCTATGCCTGCGGCATGCAGGGAATGTGGGACCGCATTGTGCTGGGCTACTTTGTGGCCTGCGGCGTCTCGCGCCTGGCCCGTTACAACGTCACTGCAGAGTCGCTGTCCGATGGCGCATCGGGCAAGGTCAAATACTTTGAAGGCACCCCCATCCCGACCTCGATCGTGCTGGTTGCTCTGCTGGCACTGGCCGCCGCGATGAATGCGGTGCGGGCCGATCTGTGGTTTGGCAAGCTGCTGATTGGCGGCTTCACCCTGCACCCGCTGGTGCTGCTGTTTGCGGTGTCGGGCTCGCTGATGATCAGCCGCATCAAGATCCCCAAACTGTAAGAACTTGGGCCTCGCGCCCAAGTCCCCATCACATCCCGCGAATATGCTCCACATGTGCCAGCAGTGAGCGCTTGGCCACCGGCCACAGCCGCTCGGGCGTGTCGGCATAGGCAATCGCCACCCAATCCTCCGGCGTCCCATCAGGCGCTTGCGCCATGGCCTGGCGCACCTTTTCTTCGCGCGCCATGCGGTGGGCATGCAGCTTGGCAATCACCTGCAGCGGCTGGGCCAGCGCATAGCCGTGGGCCGGCAGGATGAAGTCGATCTGGTCCTGCTCGCAGGCCTGGGCCAGCTTGGCCAGCGAGGCCAGGTAGAGGCGCATATTGCCGTCTGGTGGGTCCACCACGGTGGTGCTGCCGTTGAGGATATGGTCGCCGCTGAACAGCAGGCCGTCTTCCTGCAGCATCAGACAGACATGGTTGGCGGCATGGCCGGGGGTGTGCAGCACCCGCAGGCTGTGGCTGCGCGCCGGGTCGCTGGGGTGGGCCAGCTGCAGCACCTGGCCGTCCTGCAGTGCTTGGTCCGGCGTGAACTGGCTGCCCGCGCGGGCAGTGCAGGCAGAGGCCAATCCCCAGATCAGCGGCTTGCTGCGCCCCGACTGCGCGACCAGCGCCTGCAGTGGCGCCGCACCAGGGGAATGGTCGGCATGCGAATGGGTGCAGACGATGGCGCGGATATCGCCACCGGTGGCGGCCATGATGCGCGCCAGGTGCGGGTCGTCCTGCGGCTGCGGCCTGGGGCCGGGGTCGACCACGATGTAGCCGGTCTCGGCGTCACCGACCAGGTAGGTGTTGGTGCCCGGGCCGGTCATCGTGCCGCCATTGTCGGCCGTCAGGCGCTGCACGTTCTTGAGCAACGGCACCGGCTGTTCGCTCTGCCAGCCCACTGCATGGTGCAGTTGGCCATCGGGGCAGACCAGGGCCAGCTCGCCGTAGGCGGTTTCGTGCTCCATAAAGCGGCGCACCTCGCCATCCACCATCGCGCCACGCGGCATCGACTGCCAGAGCCACTGGCCAGGCTGCACCTGCTGCAGCGCCTGCAGCACATCCAGCAGCGCCTGTACCGTCGGATAGGCCGCCAGGCGCTCCAGGGTGACCCGGGTGGGGAACATCACCGTCATCTGCCCGTCGGCCGCGCGCTGCAAGGCCTGCGCGGGGTGCACCCACAGGGCCTCGAACTGCTCCGTGTCATCGGTCACGGCTTCCTGCCCCTCGGGCATGCGCGCCACCAAAAAGGGCACATCAAAGCGGATCGGTATCTCTTGCGCCGCCGTCCAGCGTGCCAGCGGCCACAGCATATCGGCCGCCAGGGTCAGGCCCAGCGCGCCGCACTGGGGCAGCAGTGGCTGGCTGCGGTCAATGCTGGCCACCTCGGCCTGGCTGGCCCAGCGGCCATCGGCATGGCGGGCCAGCAGTACGCCCATTTCCTCCATGCTCTCGCGGATGGCGGCCTGGGCGTAGGTCAGCTCCTCGGTGGTTTGCGCCGTGCGGCGCGCCAGCAAGTCATGGTGCAGGGCATCACTGGCATCCACCGCGCCACCGGGAAAGACATAGTGCCCAGCGGCAAAACGGGCTTGGTCGGAGCGGCGCGACATCAGCACCTCCAGCCGGGTGGCGCCAGGCCCTGCCTGGGGATCGGGCGCATCGCGCAAAAACAGGGCCGTGGCGGCTGCGCGGGCCGGCGCGGGCTCGCGTTGCACATGGAGTAGCTGGCTGGTACGGGTCATGGGCCCATTATCAACACTTGCAAGGCTGGGCCGTGTCACCCGCAGCGCGGGCGGGATGGACCGCCACAGACTGTCCGCATCTGCAACCTCGGGGCGGGCTGCAAGTAACAGGTTCTTACACCGCCTGCCCCCCCGCGCATCCGGCCGGGCCCAAAAAGCGATAATGGGCGGATGGACATCCGTTTTACCAAGATGCAAGGCGCCGGCAATGATTTTGTCGTGCTCGACGAGACCGCTGGCCCGCTGGGTTTGCGTGCCGACCAGTACCGCTTTCTGGCCGACCGCCATTTTGGCGTTGGTGCCGACCAGATCCTGACGGTGCGGCCCTCGCCCGCCCCTGGGATCGATTTTGAATACCTCATCCACAATGCCGATGGTGGCGAGGTGGAACAGTGCGGCAATGGCGCGCGCTGTTTTGCACGTTTTGTGTATGACAAGGGCCTGACCGACAAGCAGGCAATCCGGGTCCAGACCCAAAAAGGCGTGATCGCCCCCGAGCTGATGGCCGATGGCCGCGTCACCGTCAACATGGGCCAGCCCCGCCTGGTGCCTGAAGACGTCCCCTTCAACACCAGCGGCCTCGCGCCGGTGGCCCAGCACCACACCCAGAAATGGCCGCTGGCGCTGCAAGTGCCGGTCGATCCCACCACCGTGTTCGTCGTACCGGTGTCCATGGGCAACCCGCATGCGGTGATGCTGGTCGACGATGTGGACACTGCGCCGGTCGCCTCCCAGGGCCCCGTGCTGGAGTCGCATCCCCGCTTTCCCGAGCGCGTGAATGTCGGCTTTTTGCAGGTACAAACCGCGCACCAGGTGCGGCTGCGGGTGTTCGAGCGCGGCACTGGCGAGACCCTGGCCTGCGGCACCGGCGCCTGCGCGGCGGTGGTGGCCGGCATCGAGCTGGGCCTGCTGCAAAGCCCGGTGGATGTGCAGACCCGGGGCGGCCTGCTGACCATCGCCTGGAGCGGCCAGGCCACCGACCCGGTGATGATGACCGGCCCGGCCACGACCGTGTTTGAAGGGCAGATCAGCATTCCGGACTAAGCACGGCGCTGCACCTTGCGGCTACCGATTGAGGAGACGGCGAGCAGCCGATACGAGAGAGACCGATGAGCGCAAACAACAACCAGGTTCCCCCCATTACCGAAGAAGACATCGCCGAGTTCCTGGTGCAGACACCGGATTTCTTCGAGCGCCAGGCCCAGGTGCTGACCGGCGTGCACATGGTCAGCCCCTACGGCAACCGCACCGTCAGCCTGCAGGAGCGCCAGGCCGAGATGCTGCGCGACAAGATCAAGGGCCTGGAGCACCGCATCATGGACATGATGCGCAACGGCAGCCAGAACCACCACACGATTGACCGCATCCACCACTGGACCTGCGATGTCGTCAAGACCCGCAACCCGCTGCAGCTGCCCGAGGTGATTGCCGACAGCCTGATGCAGCACTTTGACGTGCCCCAGGTCGCGCTGCGGCTCTGGGATGTGGCCGAAACCTATCTGAACGAGCCCTTCGCCCAGGGCGTGAGCGCCGATGCCCGCAGCTTTGCGAGCTCACTGTCCACGCCGTACTGCGGCCCCAATGTCGGCGTCGAGCCGGCCGGCTGGCTGCCCGACAGCGCCCAGGTGCAGTCGGTGGTGCTGCTGCCGCTGCGCGACGGCGCCATCCTGGGTGACACCCCCGCCTGGGGCCTGCTGGTGCTGGGCTCGCCCGATCCGGCCCGCTTCCAGGCCGACATGGACACCGATCTGCTCGAGCGCATTGGCGAGATTGCCGCCAGCGTGCTCTGCCGCCTGCGCTAGGCCCCATGGACACCGCTGCGCTCAGCGCCCCCATGCTCCAGTACCTGGAGCATGTGCGCGTGCAAAAGCGGCTGGCGCCACGCACACACACGCTCTACACGCTGGATTTGCAGCGCCTGTCGGCCATGGCCGCCGAGGCCCATACCGAGGTGCTGCAACTGGGCCCCCAGCATATCCGCCGCTTTGTTGCGCAGATGCATGCCGCAGGCCGCAGTGGCCGGGGCATTGCACTGATCCTGAGCGGCTGGCGCGGCTTTTTCAACTGGGCCGGCCGCGAAGGCTTGGTCGAGCGCAACCCGGTGCAGGATGTGCGCGCCCCTAAATCTCCGAAACCCTTGCCCAAGGCCTTGTCGGTCGACGATGCGGTGCGCTTTTCCGAAGCCAGCCATGCGCAGGGCGACCCCTGGGTGCAGACCCGCGACAGTGCCATGGTCGAGCTGATGTATGGCAGCGGCCTGCGCGTGGGCGAGCTCGTGGGCCTGGATACCGCTGCCAGCGTGCAGGCGCTGGGCTGGATCGATATGGAAGCCGCCGAGGCCCATGTGCTGGGCAAGGGCAGCAAGCGCCGCGTGGTGCCAGTGGGCAAGGCGGCCCTGGTGGCCCTGCAGGCCTGGCTGGCCGTGCGCGACCAGGTGGCCCCCTGCGATGCGGCCTTGTTCATCGGCGTGCGTGGCGCCCGTCTGTCGGCCGCCAGCGTCTGGCAGCGCCTGCGCGAGCGCAGCCTGGTCGCCGGCATGACCACGCCGGTGCATCCGCATATGCTGCGCCACTCCTTTGCCAGCCATGTGCTGCAATCCAGCCAGGATTTGCGCGCGGTGCAGGAGCTGCTGGGCCATGCCAGCATCACCACCACCCAGGTCTACACCCGGCTGGATTTTCAGCACCTGGCCCAGGTCTACGACCAGGCCCATCCGCGCGCGCGCAAAAAAGATTGATCAGAATGACAAAACGGCCACCGATCTACATCGGTGGCCGCTGTCGTTATCAAAGTGTGAAGTCTGCCGATAAGCCGGATTCTGTGCACCTGGGTTGCCCCAGGCGTGACCGCCATTACTCTGGGCCGGGTGTCACCACCACGGCTCGACGCTACCTACCCGCCAACTCTGCGGAACCACATCAACGCTGGCCTACTTGGTATTGCTGCGCGTAGAGATTGCCCGTTTCACCCCGGGTGGTTTACCTTGCGGTACGCCCCCCGGACTCGTCTCTGTTGCTCTGATCCTCACCTCACGGTGGGCAGCCGTTAGCTGCTACGCTGTCCTGTGCAGTCCGGACGTTCCTCCAGTGCGGCCTTTCGGCACTAGCACCAGCGGCGGTCTGGCAGGCTTCACAGGCGTGATTATTCCACCGAATGGCAGCCGCCCGCGCCAGCCGGGCAAAAACTGCAGGCCGATGCCAGGATAAATGGCCAGCCGCCGCCCTATTCGGCCACCGCGCTGCTGAACTCGCGCCGGAACTGCTCGGGCGGCATGCCCGCTGCGCGCTGGAACATCGCGATAAAGGCCGAGGCCGTGCTGTAGCCCAGGTCAAAGGCGATCTCCTGCACCGTCTGGCCCTGGCCCAGCGCATCCACCGCGCAGAGGTGGCGCAGGCGCTGGCGCCATTCGGCCAGGCCCATGCCCAGCTCCTGGTGGCAGTGGCGCGCCAGGGTGCGCTCGGTCATGTGTACTGATGCCGCCCAATCGGCCATCGTGCGGCGGCTGCTAGGCTCGGCCTTGAGGGCATCGAGCACCGCCAGCAGCGCCTTGGACTGGGCCGATGGCAGAAAACTGTGCTCGGGCGGCGCCAGCCGCAGCTGGTCCACCATCACCTCGGCCAGGCGCAGGTCTTCGGGCGTCGCGGGCCGGCGTATGTCGCGCTGGGCCAGATCGGCCAGGATGCTGCGCGCAATGGCGCTGATGCGGATGATGCAGGCATGCTGCGGCAGGCCCGTGCACAGCGCCGGCTGCACATAAAACGAGCGGTAGACGGCTGCCTGCGGCACATAGCAGTTGTGCTCCACCGCAGGCGGAATCCAGATGCCGTACTGCGGCGGCGCCACCAGGCTGCGCCCCTGGGTGACGATGGTCATCGTGCCATGCGATGTGTAGTTCAGATGCCCGGGCCGGTGGCTGTGCGCATCGGCAAAACTGCCGGCGGCAAACTCGTCATAGCGCACCAGATAAGGCGCCGTCTCGGCATCCACGTCGTAAATCTTCAGTGCCTGGCCTGTCGCCATCCTGGCCTCCTCGCCTGCCGCACCGCGCAATATGTCTGGCTTGGTGCTTTAAATGTCTGATTGCAGCTATAGGCTTTAAACCCGCCACGGCGATGATAGCAGCCAGATGTTTTTGAATGCTTGAGATATGCAATACCTGTATCCGCTGCTGGCGGTCTTGATCTGGTCGGGCAACACCGTTGTCAGCAAACAGGCCGCTGGCGCCATCGCACCCATTGAAATCGGCTTTCTGCGCTGGGTGCTGGCGGTGCTGCTGGTCACCCCCGTGCTGCTGCCGGCGGTCTGGCGCAACCGCGAGGCCATCCGGGGCCATGCCGGCCAGATCCTGGTGCTGGGCGTGCTGGGCATGGTGGTCTACCAAAGCTGTGCCTACTTTGCCGCCGCCTACACCACGGCGACGCACATGGGCATCATCCTGACCCTGTCGCCGCTGGTGGTGCTGGGCATCTGCGTGGGCCTGCTCGGCCAAGTGCTGACGGCCGGTGGCGCCATCGGCTCGGTGCTGGCCTTTGCCGGCGTGGTGCTGGTGATCAGCGAGGGGCATCCCGCCTCCTTGCTGGACCAGGGCATCAACCGGGGCGATCTGCTGATGCTGCTGGCCTGCCTGGCCTATGCCGCCTACAACATCCTGCTCAAACGCTGGGCCATGCCACGCGTGCCCAGCTGGCAGCTGCTGTACCTGCAGATGGTGGTGGCCATGTTTGCGCAGCTGCCGTTCTACCTGGCCTCGCCCAAGGTCGGCCTCAATGCGGACAACTGGTACCTGGTCGCCTATGCCGGCACCATGGCGTCCATCGTGGCCACCTGGATGTGGATGACGGCCGTCGCCAAGCTCGGGCCCAGCCGCTCGATCATGTTCTTCAACCTGACCCCGCTGCTGACCGCGCTGATCGCCTCGGCCTGGGCCAAGGAACAGTTGCACAGCTACCTGTGGATCGGCGGCGCGATGACCATCCTGGGTGTGCTGCTGGCCGAGCTGTGGAAGACGCCGCTGCGCCGCGCCCGGGATACCGCCGGTCGGGCTGCCTGAGCGTTCAGCCCATGGCCAGCAGGTCGTAGATGATCCTGGCCATCAGCGCCAGCAGGCCGCCGATGGACAACAGCATCAGCCAGGGCGCCCAGACCTTGTCGCGCCAGGAAAAGCCCAGCAACAGGCTGACGCAGCAGATGCCCAGCAAAACCAGGGTGGTGTTGAAACTCAGCAAACGGCCTCCTTGCACAGCGGTGTGGTTCAGTGCCCATCTTCGGCCGATGGGCTTGAGACTGTGTTGACGGCCATCAAGGAGCAGGTGCTTGTAGTCCACGGGCTAAGAACTTCTCGGACATATTGATATTCCAGACGGAATGAACAACTGCGTCACAATGGTTCGGCAATTTCCACCCCCTTGTTCATCCCGATCCGCTGGAGGCACCATGAAAGTTGAGAATATTCTGCACACCATTGGCAACACGCCGGTGGTCCATATCAACCGTTTGTTCGGCGCTGGCGCCCAGGTCTGGATCAAGTCCGAGCGCAGCAACCCGGGCGGCTCCATCAAGGACCGCATCGCGCTGGCGATGATCGAAGATGCCGAAAAGACCGGCGCGCTCAAGCCCGGTGGCACCATCATCGAGCCCACCAGCGGCAACACCGGCGTGGGCCTGGCGCTGGTCGCCGCGGTCAAGGGCTACAAGCTCATCCTGGTAATGCCCGAGAGCATGTCCATCGAGCGCCGCCGCCTGATGCTGGCCTATGGCGCCAGCTTTGACCTGACGCCCAAGGAAAAGGGCATGAAGGGCGCCATCGCCCGTGCCGAAGAGCTGGCCGCGCAAACCCCTGGCTCCTGGATCCCGCAGCAGTTCGAAAACCCCGCCAATACCGCCGTGCATGAGCGCACCACCGCGCAGGAAGTGCTGGCCGACTTCCCCGATGGCCTGGATGTGCTGATCACCGGCGTGGGCACCGGCGGCCACCTCTCGGGCGTGGCCCATGTGCTCAAGGCCAAGTTCCCGCAGCTCAAGGTCTACGCGGTCGAGCCCACCGCCTCGCCCGTCATCTCGGGCGGCCAGCCTGCTCCGCACCCGATCCAGGGCATTGGCGCCGGCTTTATCCCGCGCAACCTCGACACCAGCGTGCTCGACGGCGTGATCCAGGTCGATGCCGAGCCCGCCCGTGAATACGCCCGCCGCGCCGCACGCGAGGAAGGCCTGCTGGTCGGCATCTCGTCGGGCGCCACCCTGGCCGCCATCGCGCAAAAGCTGCCCGAGCTGCCACCGAACGCCAAGGTGCTGGGCTTCGCCTACGACACCGGCGAGCGCTACCTGTCGGTGGACGGCTTCCTGCCGGCCTGATAGCCCTCCCGTCTCATCGCTCAGCCCCTGGCCGCAAAGCCAGGGGCCTTTTTATTACCTATCGTCACATCAAAATAGATAACCCTGATTAATTTCAGGGAGCAACCATGCCATATTGCAGGCCGGGCGCGTTTTCCACCTCTGGCTTTTGCAGGTCCTGGACCATCTCAGCGGGTTCAACCCGGTCCCTCGGACAAGGAAACGCACGCGCCCGTCGACCCCGAAATACCACAACACCAAGGAGGCTCAGTGATGCAATTTTCCTGGAACGATCCCACGGCGATCATGTTCGCCATCTACCTTGTCGCCATGCTGGCCATCGGCTGGCTCGGCTACCTCGGCACCAAGAACCTGTCCGACTACATCCTCGGCGGCCGCAGCCTGGGCAGTTTTGTCACGGCGCTGTCGGCGGGCGCCTCCGACATGAGTGGCTGGCTGCTGATGGGCCTGCCAGGCGCCATCTACGCCACCGGGCTGTCCGAGTCCTGGATCGCCGTCGGCCTCATTTTCGGCGCCTACCTCAACTGGTTTTTTGTGGCGGGGCGCCTGCGCCTCTATACCGAACGCGCCGGCAATGCATTGACCTTGCCCGACTACCTGGCCAACCGTTTTGAAGACCGCAGCAATGTGCTGCGCATCGTCACCGCGCTGGTGATCCTGGTGTTCTTCACCTTGTACTGCGCCTCCGGTGTCGTCGCTGGCGCACGCCTGTTCGAGAACATGTTTGGCATGCCCTACACCACCGCGCTGTGGGTGGGAGCCGCTTGCACCATCGCCTATGTGCTGATTGGCGGCTTTCTGGCCGTGAGCTGGACCGATACCATCCAGGCCTCGCTGATGATCACCGCGCTGCTGCTGGCACCGGTGATTGCCTGGCTGGCGGTGCAGGGGCAACTGCAGCCTGGCCAGGACCTGCATGCCATCGTCAGCGCCGAGAAGTTCGACCTGCTGCGCGGTGCCAGTGTTGCGGGCATCGTATCGCTGCTGGCCTGGGGCCTGGGCTACTTTGGCCAGCCGCACATCCTCGTGCGTTTCATGGCGGCCTCGTCGGTGCAGACCATACCGGCGGCGCGCCGCATCAGCATGACCTGGATGGTGCTGTGCCTGGGCGGTGCGGTGGCCGTGGGCTTTATCGGCATTCCGTATTTCGCCGCCCATCCTGAAGGCGCTGCGGCGGTAAACGCCAATGCCGAGACCGTGTTCATGGAGATCACCAAGCAGCTGTTCAACCCCTGGATCGCCGGCGCCTTGCTGGCTGCCATTCTGGCTGCGGTGATGAGCACCCTGTCCTGCCAGCTGCTGGTCTGCTCCAGCGCGCTGACCGAAGACATCTACCGCGTCTTTCTGCGCAAGCAGGCCAGCCAGACCGAGCTGGTCTGGGTGGGCCGCGCGATGGTGCTGCTGGTAGCGCTGATTGCCATTGCTATCGCCAGCAACCCCGAGGCCAAGGTGCTGGGCATGGTGAGCTATGCCTGGGCCGGCTTTGGTGCCGCCTTTGGCCCGGTCATCATCCTGTCGCTGTTCTGGGGCCGCATGACGCGCGGCGGCGCACTGGCCGGCATCATTGTTGGCGCCGTCACCGTGCTGGTCTGGAAGCAGCTCGGCTGGCTGGGTCTGTACGAGATCATCCCGGGCTTTGTGTTGGCATGGATCGCTGCGGTGGTCGTGAGCCGCATGGGGCCGCCACCGTCGGCCACGATGCAGCAGGCCCATGCCGATGTGGAGCGCGAATTCTCCCAACTGCAGCGCTGATCTCCGCCAGCTAAAAAGCAAAAACCGCTCCCGAGAGCGGTTTTTGCATGGGCAGCAGAGGCTTACTTGGCCGCCACAACGCCCGCCCCAGCGGTCTCTTGCGCGATGGCTTGCGCCACCTTGCTCACGCTGGAGCGCTTGCGCCAGGCCGACCAGGTCACGGCAGCCAGCAGGAACAGGCTGATGCAGACAAAGGTCGCGCTGATGGGGCGCTGCATGAAGACCATCATGTCACCACGGGACAGCAGCAGCGCACGGCGGAAGTTCTCTTCCATCATCGGGCCGAGCACAAAGCCCAGCATGATCGGCGCGACCGAGAAGTCCAGCACCATCAGGATGGCACCGATGATGCCGAAGGCCAGCACCTCCCAGATGTGGAACAGGCTGTTTTGCGTGGTGAACACACCGACAGCAATGAAGAACATCGCCGACGGGAACAGGTACTTGTAAGGCACGGCCAGCATCTTGACCCAGACACCGATCAGCGGCACGTTCAGAATCATCAGGATCACGTTACCGATCCAGAAGCTGGCGATCAGGCCCCAGAAAATGTCCGGATGCTCGGTGATCAGCTGAGGACCAGGCTGAATGCCCTGGATCAGCAGCGCGCCCAACAGCAGCGCCATCACGGCGTCACCGGGGATGCCCAGACTCATGGTCGGGATGAAGTCCACCTGGGTCTTCGAGTGCGCCGAGGCCTCGGGGGCTGCCACGCCAGCGATCATGCCGGTACCAAAACGGCTCGGATCCTTGGCCACCTTTTGCTCCAGCGCATAGGCGATGAAGGTGGTGATGGTCGGGCCCGTGCCGGGCATGGCGCCAAACAGGGTGCCCACGGCCGTGCCGCGCACCATCGGCCAGAAGGCTTCCTTCAGCTCGGCCATCGAGGGGCGCATGTCACGAATGCGCATCTTGGTGTTGCTGGTGATCGCCTTCATCTTGTTGACGTTGAGCAGGAAGTCGGCAATACCGAACAAGCCCATCGCCACGGCCACCATTTCCAGGCCATCGCTCAAGTCCGGGATGTCAAACGCAAAGCGGAAGGTACCGCTGTTCACGTCGGTGCCGACGATGCCGCAGAGCAGGCCGAACAAGGTCATGGCCACCCCCTTGAGCGGCGAGCCGCGCGACATGGTCGAGCCAGCGAGCAGGCCCAGCAGCATGATGGAGAACAGCTCGGCCGGCCCAAACTTGAACGCAATCGTGGTCAGCAGCGGCGAGGCGAAGATCATCACGATGATGCCGACCGACGCGGCAAAGAACGAGCAGATCATCGTGATGCCGAGCGCGGTTCCGCCCTTGCCCTTCTTGGTCATCGGGTAGCCGTCCAGGCAGGTCACGGCATGGGGCGGGTGCGATGGCAGGTTCAGCAAGATCGCGCCAATGGCGCCACCGTACTGCGAACCATAGAAGATACCGGCCAGCATCAGGATCGCAGGCACCGGATGCATGGTGTAGGTCAGTGGCAGCAGGATGGAGATCGCCGACAGCGCGCCCATGCCCGGCAGCACGCCGATCAGGTTGCCCACCAGGACGCCGAAGAACGACCACATCAGGTTATGGCCCTGGAAGGCGATGCCAAAGCCGTACCAAAGGTCTTGCAGTGCTTGTCCCATGGCTTACATCCCCCACCTGACCAGCGGCATCTGCACCTGCAGCGCCCACCAGAAAATCACCACGGCGACGATCATCATCGACATGGCCAGCACAAAGCAGGCCATGACGCTGTTGCTGCGGTCACCCAAAGCGCAGATAAACACGATGGCAAAGGTCGCCGGCAGCAGGCCCAGGTATTCGCCACAGAAGTAGAAGGCAATGGTGCCCAGAATGATGCAGGCTGCACCCCGGAAATCGGGAATGTCATGCTTGTGGCCAACCAGCGCCGCTTCGTCGCCGGGGCCTTTTTTCTTGGCACTCAGCGCAATCAGCACGCCCGTCAGCGCCAGCAGAATGCCGACCGCAAACGGGAAGTAGCCCGGCCCCATGTGGGCCAGCGAGCCGATGTTGTAGCCTTGTGCCGCGTAGGCAGCGCTGCCACCGAGCAGGATCATCAGCGCGCCGCCGTAGTAATCCTTGTTGTAGCTCTTGCCGCCATCGCTCATGGCCGCTCCTTGGCGGGCGCCCGGCGCCCATGCGCACCCGCGAGGGTGGACCTGTGTTGACCCATGTTCGTCTCCTTTTCTTACAACTTGCGCGGAAAGTCTAGAAAACGAAGCTGCCAAACAGCTGCCAAACGCCAGGCAACGCCTCAAAATACGTAAATCTACTTAGCGAAAACAGTCCCCTAAAGGACAGCGCGCTCAGGCCTGATGGGGGGCTAGCGGCAGGCGCACCAACGCGGTCAGCCCCCGGCCAGCCGCGCTATCGCTGGCATCGCCATCTTGCAGCAGCAAGTCGCCATGGAAGCGCTGCACATAGGCCCGGGCGATGGCCAGTCCCAGGCCCGATCCTCCCGGCGCCAACGCCGCATCGGCCTGCAAGCGGCTGAAGCGCGCAAAGGCACGCTCGCGGTCCTCGGGCGCAATGCCGGTGCCGTTGTCCTGCACACGGATCTCCACCCAGGCACCCTCGCGCTGCACCGCCACATTGATGCGGCCCCCGGCAGGTGTGTAGGCAATCGCGTTGTGCACCAGGTTGGCCAGCAGCTCATAGACGGCGGTGGCCGCTGCCTGCACCGGTGCGGCCATCGCCGCGCCCGGGCCGGTCTCGCCTTCGGCATCGCCCTCGAAATCCTGGCCGCGCACATCAGTCCAGCCCAGGTCCTGCTGCTTGTCCAGCGCCAGCGGCAGGTAGGCCAGCACCACCTCGCGCGCCACTGCATTGGCATCGCAGACCTCGCTCTCGAACGCCTGCTGGGCGGTGGGCTGGCTGGCATGGGCCAGCGCCAGCAGCTGCTCGGACACGCGGCGACCCCGCTGCAGCTGCTGCAGCATGCTGCGCAAGGTGGCTTGTACGGCGTCGGGGTCGGTCTCACGCAGCGCATAGCCGGCCTGTGTGCTCAGAATGGCCAAGGGCGTGCGCAGCTGGTGCGATGCATCGGCCAGAAACTGGCGCTGCTGGGCCAGTGCATCGCGCTGCTGCGCCAGGTGCAGGTTCATCGCATCGACCAGGGGCCGCACCTCGCCGGGCACGGCCTCGGTGGCCAGCGGCTGCAGGTCATCGCTGCGGCGCTGCTGCACGGCCCGGCGCAAGGCCTGGAGCGGGCGCAGGCCCCAGGCCACGCCCAACCACACCACCAGCACCAGGACCAGCAAGGTGCGGCCATCGCGCAGCAGGCTGTCCCACATCAGGCTGCGCACCGTGCGCTCAATGCCGGCGCTGGTCTGCGCGGTCTGGATCAGCACGCGCCATTCCTGGCCCGACTGGTCATGCAGCACCCGCAGCAGCGCCAGCACCCGCACTGGCTGGTGGTCCACCTCGGCGGCATACGACACGCGCGTGCCATCGTCGGCCGCGCGGAAAGGGCGGCTGGGGTCGGCCGGGTCATGCCTGGGCTCGGGGAACGCGCTCGCACCCAGCAGCAGCCGCTGCTGCGCGCCATCGGGCGTCTGCAGCTGCACGCGCAAAAATTTGCGCCGGCTGCTCAGCACTTCGAACATCGAGATGATGTGCAGCGGCTCGTCCAGGCTCAGTTGGCCTTCCGCATCCCAGCGCAGGTTGTCCGACAGCGCCTGCGCCGGCTCCAGCAGGCTCTGGTCATAGGCGCGCTCCAGCTCGCGCGCCAGGCTGACGCTGTCGCGCCAGCTGTCGAGCACCAGCAGGCCCATCAGCACGGGCACCAGCACCCACAGCAGGCGCAGACGCAGGCCGTTGGAGGAGCGCAGGCGCCAGCGCATGGTGTTCAGGCTGAAAGCGTGCTGCCCGGGCCCTTGGGCAGCAGGGTTTCGAGCATATAGCCCAGGCCGCGCACCGTCACGATATGCACATCACCACCGGCCAGCTTGCGCCGCACCCGGTGCAGCACCTGCTCGATGGCATCGGGGCTCACGCTGCTGTCCTGCGGAAACACCTTGGCCGTCAGCTTGGACTTGCCCACCGGCGCACCGGTGCGCGCCATCAGCGCTTCGAGCGCCGCATGCTCGCGCGGGGTCAGCGCGAGCATCTGATCGGCCAGCCAGAAGGTGCGGTGGTTGCTGTCATAGCGCAGCGAGCCGCATTGCTGCATCGCCTGCACCCGCCCCTGGCTGCGCCGGTGCAGCGCGGCCAGGCGCGCCTCCAGCTCGGCCACTTCAAAGGGTTTGGTCAGGTAGTCATCGGCCCCCCGGTGCAGGCCTTCGACCCGGTCCTGCACCGCCCCTTGCGCGGTCAGCACCAGTACCGGCTCACGGTGGCCCTGCACTCGCATCGCCGACAGCCAGTCAAAGCCATGCTGGTCGGGCAGTTGCAGATCGAGCACCACCACGTCAAAGCGGCCATCGGGCAGCAGGCGCGTGGCCATCGCCGCCTGTGGGGCATGCACGGCTTCGATATTCGATTGCTTGAGGGCGCGCACCAGCCAGGCGGCCATCTCCTGCTCGTCTTCAATCAGCAATATGCGCATCGTTGTCGCCCGCCCGTAGACCCACAAAGAGCGCGATCATACGCCCAAGTGGCCGCTGCACGGGCACGCCATGCCCAGCGCTACTCCTGGATGGGTGACGGAATGCCAGGCGTGGGCACCGGTGGGGGTTGCACCGGGGCGGGGTCTTTCACAGGCGGGGCTTCCGGGTGCCGGGGGTCAATATGCATTCTGGGCTCCTTGCAGGTCAATGCTGCGATTGTGCCCAGGCCCGGCAGGGCGCGCTGTCAGCAAACGCCCTGCCCTGGCAGCCCGGCACCGGCTCAGCGCGCCAGCACAGGCACCAGCGCCTTGCCGGTATGCGTGCCCGCCTGCACCAGGTCTTCAGGCGTGCCAGCGGCCACAATGCGGCCACCGGCATTGCCGCCTTCGGGCCCGAGGTCGATCACCCAATCGGCTTCGGCAATCACATCCAGGTCATGCTCGATCACCACGACGCTGTGGCCGGCATCGACCAGGCGGTGCAGCACATGGATCAGCTTGTCCACATCGGCCATGTGCAGGCCGACGGTGGGCTCATCGAGCACATACAAGGTGTGGGGTGCCTTGTTGCCACGGCGCGTGATGTCATCGCGCACCTTGGTCAGCTCGGTCACCAGCTTGATGCGCTGCGCCTCGCCGCCCGACAAGGTGGGCGAAGGCTGGCCCAGGGTCAGGTAGCCCAGGCCCACATCCTGCAGCAGCTGCAGCGGATGGGCGATGCTCGGCATGCTGGCGAAAAAGGCCACGGCCTCGTCCACCTCCATCTGCAGCACCTCGCCAATGCTTTTGCCGCGCCAGGTCACCGCCAGGGTTTCGGCATTGAAGCGGGCACCATGGCAAACTTCGCAAGGCACCTTCACATCGGGCAGAAAGCTCATCTCGATGGTGCGCATGCCCTGGCCCTCGCACGCAGGGCAGCGCCCTTCGCCGGTGTTGAAGGAGAAGCGCCCGGCCGCATAGCCGCGGGCCTTGGCCTCCAGGGTCTCGGCAAACAGCTTGCGGATCGTGTCCCAGAAGCCGATATAGGTCGCAGGGCAGGAGCGCGGCGTCTTGCCAATCGGGGTCTGGTCCACTTCCAGCACCCGGTCGATGCCTTCAAAGCCCTGCAGGCCCTTGCAGCCCGTCAGCAGCGGGGCCTTGCCGGCGTCCATGTCGTCACGCCCGGCCTTGGTGGCGCGCTGGCCCACCCAGGCGGCCACATTGCTCAGCAGCACATCGCGCGCCAGGGTCGATTTGCCCGAGCCCGATACGCCCGTCACGGCGACCAGGCGCTTGAGCGGCACGCGTGCGTCCACGTTCTGCAGGTTGTGCAGGTTGGCACCCAGCACCGTCAGCCAGTGCAGCGGCGCCATCGCATCAGCCCGGGCCGGTGCGGCCAGCGCGGCATTGGCCTCGGCGCTGTCGGCCGCCAGCGCGGCAGCAGCGTCGGCGGCGATCTGCTTCTTGGTGCGCTTCTTGGCGACCGGCTTGGCCTCCTCGGCGGGCACAGCCACTGCATCGGCCACGCCATGCACCAGGCGGCGCGGCTGGAAGGGGTGGCGCATCGCATGCAGCAGGTAGCGGCCAGTCTGCGAATCGGCCGCGTCCATCACATCCTGCGTCGTGCCCTGGGCCACCAGGCGGCCACCGCGCTTGCCGGCGCTGGGGCCGATGTCGATCACATGGTCGGCACGGCGGATGGTGTCCTCGTCATGCTCCACCACCACCAGCGTATTGCCCTTGGCGCCCAGCTTGTGCAGCGCATTGAGCAGGATGTGGTTATCGCGCGCATGCAGGCCAATCGTGGGCTCGTCGAGCACATAGCAGACACCTTGCAGATTGCTGCCCAGTTGCGCGGCCAGGCGTATGCGCTGCGCCTCGCCACCCGACAAGGTGGGCGCGCCCCGGTCCAGGGTCAGGTAGCCCAGGCCCACTTCTTCCAGAAAGGCCAGGCGGCTGTGGATCTCGGGCACCAGGTCGCGGGCGATGTCGCTTTCGCGGCCGGACAGCTGCAGCCCCTCGATCCAGAGCCGCACATCGGTGACCGACAGGCGCGCGATCGACGAGATCGACTGGCCATGGAACAGCACCGCACGCGCGGTGGCATTGAGACGCGTGCCCTGGCAGGTCGGGCAAGTGGTTTCGCCCACATCCTCGGCCTCGGGTTCCTCGAAGCTTTGCTCGCGGCCCCGGTTGTCCTGGCTCATCACCGAGTCGTCATAGACCTTGCGCTGGTCCTTGGTGAGCTTGACGCCGGTGCCCACGCAATCGGGACACCAGCCATGCTTGCTGTTGTACGAGAACAGGCGCGGGTCCAGCTCGGCATAGCTGGTCGCACACACGGGGCAGGCGCGCTTGGTGGAGAACACCTGCAGCCGGCCAATGGCTGCCGTGTCGCTGCCGGCCAGCATCGCCGCCTCCAGCGTGTCGATGGCCGACAGCACATGCAGCACGCCCTTGCCAAGCTCCAGCGCCGTGGCCAGCTTGTCGCGCAGCAGGGCCTCGTTCTCGGGCCTGATCTCGATGCTGGCCACCGGCAGCTCGACCGTGTGCTCCTTGAAGCGGTCCAGGCGCGGAAAGCCGGTGGTCGGCAGGAACTGGCCATCGACGCGCAGATGCGTGTAGCCACGCGGCCGCGCCCAGTCCGCCAGCTCGGTGTAGACGCCCTTACGGGCCACCACCAGCGGCGCCATCAGGCCGATCAACTGGCCCCGGTACTGCGTCATCAGCTGCGCGGCAATGCTCTCGGGCGTTTGCGGCTGCACCGCCGCACCATCCTTGGTGCAGTGCTGCACGCCCAGCTTCACATACAGCAGGCGCAGAAAATGCCATACCTCGGTGGTGGTGCCCACCGTGGACTTGCGACCGCCGCGCGAGAGGCGCTGCTCGATCGCCACCGTGGGCGGAATGCCGTAGACCGCATCGACCTCAGGACGGCCTGCTGGCTGCACGATGGAGCGCGCATAGGCGTTCAGCGATTCCAGGTAGCGGCGCTGGCCTTCGTTGAAAAGAATGTCAAACGCCAGGGTCGACTTGCCCGAGCCCGATACGCCAGTCACCACGTTGAACTTGCCGCGTGGAATATCGACGCTCAGGTGCTTGAGGTTGTGCTCCTTGGCATTGATGATCTGGATGCTGTTGCTGGGCGCCACGGCTGCGGTGCCCGGCGTGCTGCGCTCCAGCGCATAGCCGGCGCGCGGCTCGCGCACCTCATGCGGCTGGCCGTCGGCACGCCCGCCCAGCATCGCCACTTCGTAATCGCGCAGCGCCTGCGCGGTGTAGGAGCGGCCTGATTTGCGCACCTCTTCGGGCGTGCCCTCTTCCACCACCTTGCCGCCGTCTTCACCGGCATCGGGCCCCAGGTCGATCAGCCAGTCGCTGGCGCGGATCACATCGAGGTTGTGTTCGATGACGATCAGCGAATGGCCGGCTTCCAGCAGCTTGCGCAGTGCGCGCATCAGCTTGGCAATGTCCTCGAAATGCAGGCCGGTGGTGGGCTCGTCAAACAGGAACAAGGTGCCTTTGCGCGCCAGGCTCTGCTTGGATTTGGAGGCGCTCTTGGCGGCCTCAGCCAAGAAGCCAGCCAGCTTCAGGCGCTGGGCCTCGCCGCCCGACAACGTGGGCACGGGCTGGCCCAGCTTCACATACTCCAGCCCCACATCGACGATGGGCTGCAGCGCGCGGATCACCTCGCGGTCCTTGGCGAACAAGCCAGCCGCTTCGCTGACGGTCAGCTCCAGCACATCGGCCACGTTCATCAAACGGCCATCGCGTTCGATGCGCACTTCCAGAATCTCGGCGCGGTAGCGCTTGCCATCGCAATCGGGGCAGCGCAGGTAGACGTCGGAGAGGAACTGCATCTCCACATGCTCAAAGCCAGAACCGCCGCAGGTAGGGCAGCGGCCATCGCCGCTGTTGAAGCTGAACTTGCCCGCGGTGTAGCCGCGCTGCAAGGACAGCGGCGCCGTCGCAAACAGCTCGCGGATGGCATCCCAGGCGCCCACATAGCTGACCGGGTTGGAGCGCGCGGTCTTGCCAATCGGCGATTGGTCAACAAAGACGACATCGGACAGGTGGTCTGCCCCCAGCAGGCGCTGGTGCGCACCGGCCAGCTCGGTCGGCTTGCCAAAATGGCGCATCAAGGCGGGTGCCAGCACATCCTGGATCAGGGTGGACTTGCCCGAGCCCGAGACGCCGGTCACCACCACCATGCGCTGCAGCGGGAAATCCACCGACACGTTCTGCAGGTTGTGCTCGGTCGCGCCTTCCAGAATCAGACGCGGCGTGCTCTCGGTCACCATGCGCTTGGCGCCCATGCCCACCTGCTTGCGGCCGCCCAGGTAGGCGCCGGTCAAGGTGTCGGCATGGCGCAGCTCGGCCGTGGTGCCATCGAACACGATCTGGCCGCCCTTCTCGCCTGGGCCGGGGCCCATGTCGATCATGCGGTCGGCAGCAAACATCACTGCCGGGTCGTGTTCGACCACCACCAGGGTGTTGCCAGCATCGCGCAACCGCTTCATCGCCACGGTGATGCGCTCCATATCGCGCGGGTGCAGGCCGATCGAGGGCTCGTCCAGCACAAACAAGGTGTTGACCAGCGAAGTGCCCAAGGCCGTGGTCAGGTTGATGCGCTGCACCTCCCCGCCGCTCAGGGTGCGGCTCTGGCGGTCCAGGGTCAGGTAGCCAATGCCGACATCGCAGAGGTACTGCAGGCGATTGCTGATCTCTTCATGCAAGAGCCGCAGCGCCTGCGCGTCGCCGTCATTGCTGCGGCGGATGTCCATGCTGGCAAAGAACTGGCGCAGCCGCACAATCGGCAGCAGCATCAGGTCGTGCAGGCTCAGGCCTGGCAGGGCCTCGAGCTGCTCGCGGCTCCAGGCTACCCCGCGCGGCATGAAGCGCTGTGCGGGCGGCAGCGCCGCATCGGCATCGGCCTTGGAGCCCACGCGCCACAGCAGGCTCTCGGTCTTGAGGCGTGCACCGCCACAGACCGGGCAAGGCGTGTAGCTGCGGTACTTGGACAGCAAGACGCGGATATGCATCTTGTAGGACTTGGTTTCCAGGTACTCGAAATAGCGGCGGATGCCATACCACTGGCGGCTCCAGTTGCCGTCCTTGTAGCCCTCTTCGCCGTTGATGACCCAGTCCTTCTGCGCCTCGGTCAGCTTGGCCCAGGCGGTATCGCGGGGAATGCCCTGCGCCTCGGCATGGCGCATCAAATCGTCCTGGATCTCCTTCCAGGCCGGCGTCTGGATCGGCTTGATCACGCCGGTGCGCAAGGTCAGCTTGTCGTTGGGGATCACCAGGCCCCAGTCCACCCCAATGACCCGGCCAAAGCCCCGGCAGGCATCGCAGGCGCCCACGGCCGAGTTGAAGGAGAACATCGACGGTGTCGGCTCGCGGTAGCGCAGGCCGCTTTCCGGGCAGTGCAGGCCAGACGAGAACTTCCATAGCGCCGGCTCGGCGGTGTGGCCGTCGGCATCGGCTTCGGCAATCGCATACACCGTCATATGGCCGCTGCCGCGCTTCAAGGCCACCTCGATGGCTTCAATCACGCGCGCCTTCTCGGCCTTGCTGAGGCGGAAGCGGTCAGCCACCACATCGAGCAGCTTGACCCGCTGGGGCGCCTCTGCCGAGGCCTGCTTGCCGGCCTTGGGTTTTTTCTTGCTGCTGTCCACCGCAGCAGCGTGGCGCACGGCATCGACCTCGCGCTCGGCCTGCACCTTGGTAAAGCCGCTGGCCGACAGCCATTGCTCGAGCTGCTCGGCGCTGGTGTTGGCCGGCAATTCGACGGGAAAGGTCACCACGATGCGCGGGTCATCCGCCTGGGTGCGCTGCAGCAGCTGATCGTAAATGCTTTCGGGCGTGTCATGCTGCACCGGCAAGGCGGTCTGCTGGTCAAACAGATGGCCGGCGCGCGCCACCAGCAGCTTCAGGTGGTCGTTCAGCTCGGTCATCGTGCCCACGGTAGAGCGCGAGCTGCGCACCGGGTTGGTCTGGTCAATCGCAATCGCCGGCGGCACGCCTTCAACCTTGTCGACCGCAGGCTTGTCCATGCGGTCGAGAAACTGGCGCGCATAGGCGCTGAAGGTCTCGACATAGCGGCGCTGGCCTTCGGCATACAGCGTGTCGAACACCAGGCTGGATTTGCCCGAGCCGCTGGGCCCGGTCACCACCGTCAACTCCCCCGTGCGGATATCCAGATCCAGATTCTTGAGGTTGTGCTGACGCGCACCACGGATGCGAATGTTTTCCTGAGACATACCGATGAGCTATCCAGTAATTCGTTGGCGCAGTCCATCAACCGGATAAGCAGGCCCCCGGCGCAGTGCCAGGGATGCCCAGACTCGGAAGGCTGACACGACTGCGTGGGGCTAATGATCGTGAACAACCATTCTAGGGAGTTCATTCATCGGCTGAATCAGCTCGCGGCAAAGCCCTGCAAAACACTGTACATATTTACAGATAATAGCAAATCGGCGATGTATCCCGGCCACAGGGCAGTCACCCACGAAAAAGCCCGCATCCTCTCGAATGCGGGCCTGGCAGCGGACGGCGCGCGGGGCGCCTCTGTGGGGCGGTGGCCGCTCAGAAGTGGTGGCGAATGCCGAGCGCAAAGGTGCTGAAGTCAGCCCCGTCTGTACCGGTGGCATATCTGGCATTGGCCTTGTTGTCCACCTTGGTGTAGCCGGCATACACTTTGGTACGCAGGCTCAGGTGGTAGTTGTAGCCCAGGATCAGCTGGCGCGCGCTGCTGCCCGAGACGCCGCTCCAGTCGCCCGCCCAGCCAACACCCGCGATCAGATCCGATAAACCCAGGCTGTACAAGGCAGTGATGCGGGCCGCATTGCGCTTGCCGCGCAGGTCTTCATCGGTGCGCTGGTAGTAGGCGCCCACTCGAAAGGCGTCGAAGGTGTATTGGGCATGCAGGCCCAGGGTGGTGCTGTCATGGACTTTGGTGACGCCTGTGGCCAGCGACAGCGGCCCTTGGGCCCACTTGGCCGTGAGGTCGTAGCCGTTTCTGTTGCCCGAGTTTTCTGCGTTTTCATGGAAGGCGCTGGCTCCCTCGATCGTCAGGCCGCCCCATAACACCGGCGTGCGATAGGCAATCTTGTTGGCATCGGGCATCGGGTAATAGTAGAGCGCATCCGACAGCGAGCCCAGGTCGTGGTTGGGCTGGCCCATCACCCCTTCGGCAGCCATGGCGATGTAGGTCTCGGAAGGCATCGAGCCCAGACGCAGCCGGCCAAAGTTGCCGGACAGGTTCACTTCACTGTGGCGCCTGAAGTCAATGCCTGTACCTCCACGACCGGACCCATCGTCGGAATTGAAATCTGCCTCCAGCACAAAGCCTGCTCTCAGTCCGCCTCCCAGATCTTCAGTGCCGCGAAAGCCAATGCTGGAGCGGTTGTTGTACAGCCCGGTGGTCGTGGCATCACCTGTTTTCTGCCGTTCCAGGGTGGTATTGATGCGCCCAAAAATCTCCAAACTGCTTTGCGCCATGGCGGCAGGCGCACCGGCAGCGGCCAAGCCGGCCAGGGTCATACGGTTAATCAGCACACGCATGTTGTCTCCTCACGGATAGTCTTTGAAATCGCGAGAAAGGACCGTCGATTTCTCCACGAGAACCGATCTAGCAATCTATATTTAATACCAAAACTCTATTTTTAATAGTTATTTTCTATTATAAAAAGTACAGTTTGGTTAATACAGGGAAGATCTTTTAGATAACCGTGAGAGCTAAGCAGAATCAGCCTAGACCCATTGATGGTGAAAAACAAAAAGACCCGCATCCGTCCAGAATGCAGGTCCAAGCGTGACAGCGAGCCAGAGATTACATCGTCCGACAGAAGGCATCACAGGCATAAAAAAACCCGCCTCCTTGCGAATGCGGGTGGTGAAGCAGAAGGCGCGCTGGGCGCCCGAAGCTTGCTTAGAAGTTGTGGCGGATACCAGCAGCGAAGGTGCTGAAGTCGGCGCCGGAGATGCCGGTGGCGTAGCTCGCGTTGGCCTTGTTGTCGACCTTGGTGTAACCAGCGTACAGCTTGGAGCGCTTGCTCAGGTTGTAGTTGTAGCCCAGGATCAGCTGGCGCGCGCCGCTGTTGCTGACGTCGTCCCACTTGCCAGCCCAGCCGAAGCCAGCGACAAACTCGGAAGCACCCATGGTGTACATACCGGTCACGCGGGCAGCGTTGCGCTTGCCGCGCAGCTCTTCGTCAGAGCGTTGGTAGTAGGCACCCAGTTGGAAGGCGTTGATGGTGTAGTGCGCGCGCAGGCCCAGTTGCTTGTCGCCACCCACCTTGCTGAAACCTGCACCCAGGGCCAGCGGACCGCTTTCCCAGTTGGCAGCCAGGTCGTAGCCGTGCTTGTCGTTGGTGCCGGCAGCCTTTTCGTGGAACGATGCGGCGCCTTCGATGGTCAGGCCGCCCAGGAACACAGGGGTGCGGTAGGCGATCTTGTTGGAGTCGCGCATCACGTAGCTGTACAGCGCATCCGACAGCGAACCGGTGTCATGGTTAGGCTGGTCCAGCACGCCGTAGTCGGCCACTGCGTAGTACGACTCGGAGGTGAAGGTACCCAGACGCAGCATACCGAAGTTGCCAGCCAGGTTCACTTCGCTTTGGCGGCGGAAGGTCAGACCACCAGCCGAACCGGTGCCCGAGCCGTCGTCCGAGTTGAAGCCCGATTCCAGCACGAAGCCAGCCTTCAGGCCACCACCCAGGTCTTCCGTACCACGGAAGCCGATACGCGATGCGTTGTTGAACAGACCGGTGGTGGAGACATCACCCACCTTTTGGCGTTCCACCGAGGTGTTCACACGGCCATAAACCTGCACGCTGCTTTGCGCCAGTGCAGCGGTAGAGCCAGCAATGGCCAAGGTGGCAATCATCAAACGATTCAGTGAACGCATAGTGTCCTCGGGGATGGAGTAATAAAAATATGGTTGGACGTTGCGGTGATTTGCGGAGGGCAAATTCAAGCTCGTCGCGTAGGATGAATTCTAGGCGGCACACCCCATTGAACGTGCTGAATATCAGGCAGTTTTTCAAGGAGTGACGCATCGCTACCACACTTCGATGACAGACCTTGGTATTAACCATGAGAGCGCACCAAGGCAAAAAAAACAGCACCCGCAGGTGCTGTTGAGAGTTGAAGGCCTTGGGTGATTACGCCAAGCGAATATCCAGGGCCGTCTCGCAGTATTGCGTTTCAGTCGTTCGCGTAAATATCCACATCCTTGGTTTCACGCACGAACAAGGTACCGATGACAAAGGTGATACCGGCAATGATGATCGGATACCACAAGCCGTTGTACATGTTGCCGGTCTGGGCCACGATCGCGAAGGCTGTCGTGGGCAGCAGACCACCAAACCAGCCATTGCCGATGTGATAGGGCAGCGACATGGAGGTGTAGCGGATACGGGTGGGGAACATTTCCACCAGCATCGCGGCAATCGGCCCGTAGACCATGGTCACCAGCAGCACCAGGTAGGTCAGCAGCACGACGGTCAAGAACTTGTTCGTCTTGGCAGGGTCGGCCTTGGCGGGGTAGCCGTCCTTGGCCAGGGTCTCGGCCACAGCCTTCTTGAAAGCGCCGTCCTTGGCTTTCAGATCGTCGCCACTCAGGCCCGCAGCCGAATAGCTGGGGATAGTGTCGTTGCCGATCTTGATGACCGCCGTCGTGCCAGCAGGTGCGGCCTCGGTTTCATAGCTCACCGAGTTGGCGGCCAGCAGTTGCTTGGCCACGTCGCAGGAGCTGGTGAACTTGGAAGTACCCGTCGGGTTGAACTGGAAGGAGCACTCGGCCGGGTTGGCCACGACCACCACCTTGTTCTTGGCTTGCGCCGCTGCCAGATCGGGGTTGGCCGCTTCGGTCAGCATCTTGAACACGGGGAAGTAGGTCAGCACAGCCAGCAAGCAGCCCGCCATGATGATGGGCTTGCGGCCGATCTTGTCGGACAGCGCACCAAAGATCACGAAGAACGGGGTGGCGATCAGCAGGGCCACGGCGATCATCAGATTGGCACTGACGGCATCGACCTTGAGCTGCTGCGTCAGGAAGAACAGCGCATAGAACTGGCCGGTGTACCAGACCACGGCCTGGCCGGCGGTCAGGCCGATCAGCGCCAGGATCACGATCTTCAGGTTCTTCCACTGACCAAACGATTCACGCAGCGGTGCCTTGGAGGTCTTGCCTTCGGCCTTCATGCGCTGGAACGCCGGCGACTCGGACAAGGTCATGCGGATCCACACCGACACGCCCAGCAGCAGAATCGACACCAGGAACGGAATGCGCCAGCCCCAGTCATTGAAGGCAGGCTCGCCCATGGCGGTGCGCGTGCCCAGAATCACCAGCAAGGACAGGAACAGGCCCAGGGTTGCCGTGGTCTGGATCCAGGAGGTGTAGGCACCGCGCTTGCCATGCGGTGCATGCTCGGCCACGTAGGTAGCAGCACCACCGTATTCACCACCCAGCGCCAGACCTTGCAGCATGCGCAGCACGATCAGGATGATGGGCGCTGCCACGCCAATGCTGGCGTAGTTGGGCAGGATACCGACGATGAAGGTCGATGCGCCCATCAGCAAGATGGTGACCAGAAAGGTGTACTTGCGCCCGATCATGTCGCCCAGGCGGCCGAACACCAGCGCGCCGAAGGGGCGCACGATGAAGCCGGCCGCGAAGGCCAGCAACGCGAAGATGAAGGCAGAGGTTGGATCCAGTCCGGAGAAGAACTGTTTGGCGATGATGGCCGCCAGCGAACCGTAGAGATAGAAGTCGTACCACTCAAAAACGGTACCGAGTGACGAGGCAAAGATGACCTTGCGCTCCTCCTTTGTCATCGGCCGTGCTGCTGCACTGGTTGCCATGCTGTTGTCTCCTAGTAGTGTTGCCGCTCTTTTGTTTGGCGGACACTGCATTCTTCAAGCAAGCGCTGACCCAAGTCTGACGGTTTTCCAACACTAGCTTGCAAGCTGCTGACAATTCGCTGACAAAATCCAGCGCAACCCGCAGAAATTGTTTTGCCATGTGGAAAATCGCTGCACTGCAGCAGCAACCAAGGGAAAGTCCCAGGGCTGGCAAAACCGCTGGGAAAGGTGTTTTCAGCGGCGCTGAAGCCGGAAATCAGCGCTTATCAGCGCTTGGCCAAGCCGGAGGGGCGGTCGGCTGCCGCATCCCATTGGCCATCGGCAAACCAGGCATCGCCGTTCAGGTAGGCGCTCAGCATCGGCAGCCCATCCAGGCCCCAGAACAGCTTGTCGTCCAGCACCATGCTGGGCACGCCAAACACGCCGGCAGCCGCCGCCGCATCGGTATTGCTGCGCAAGGCCTGCTTGGCCGCCTGCTCGGCCGCATCACCATGGCGCAGCTGCTCGGCCAGGGTTAGCTCCAAGGCCTGCAGGCGCTGCGCATCCAGCGCATCGGCGCCACCCAGCCAGACATGGCGAAAGATGGCATCGGCCGTGAAGCGGTTGATGCAGCCGCCCTGGCCGGTGCGCAAGGCCAGGCGCAGCAAGGGCAAGGGGTTGAAGGGGTGCTGGGCGGGCATCTGCAGACCGCAGCCCAGGCTGTGGCCCAGCCAGCTGGCATGGCGGTAGGTCCATTCGCGCTTGCCGGCAATGCCGGCCGGGCCGGGGTTGGCATGCTGCTGCAGCAGCGCCCCCAGCAGGACGGGCCGGTAGCGCACATGCACACTATGGCCTTGCAGCGCCTGCGGCAGCGCATGGAAGGCCAGCCAGGCGTAGGGAGAGACAAAGTCCAGGTAGAAATCGATGCTTTTCATACCCGGCTCCTGTCAGACGGTCGGCACCAGCGGCCGGCCATTGGTGCCCAGGCCCGCACGGCCCAGCGCCTGCAGCCAGATCTGCTGGCGCTCGGCGGTATCGGCCTTGGACCAGGCGCGGATCTCGTCGATCGAGCGGTAGCAGCCGATGCAGTGGCTGCGGTCCGCATTCATCTTGCACAGCGACACACAGGGCGATGGCACGACATCGGCGTAACCGGCCGCAAAGGCACCGGTGACGCGCACCTGCTTGGTGCGGGCAGCCAGTGGCGCGGGCGATGCCACCGGCAACGCCACCGGCTTGTCCACTTGTTCTGTCATGCCGCCTCCTTGACTACATCGGCCACCGGCGCCCCGGTCAGCGCTTCCAGATCGGCCGGCGCCAGCGCAAACACGCCGTTCGGGTGGCCTGCGGCAGCCCAAATCTGTTCAAAGCGGAACAGCTCGCGGTCAATTAAGGTGACGGGCTTGGTCACATGGCCGACCGGCGAGACACCGCCAATCGCAAAGCCGGTGCGGGCTTTGACAAAATCCGCATCCGCGCGCCCTACCGGGCCGACCAGCGCCGCCACCTTGGTCTCGTCCACGCGGCAATCGCCCGAGGTGATGACCAGCACGCAGGCATCGTCGATCTTGCGGCGAAAAATAATGCTCTTGGCGATCTGGCCCAGCGCAATGCCCAGCGCATCTGCCGCCTCCTGGGCCGTGCGCGCTGAGACCTCCAGCATCTGCGGCCCATGCGGATGGCCCTTGTCCTGCAGCACCCTGGCTACCCGCTGCACCCCTTCGGGCAGGCTCAGCAACTCCGCTCCACACATGGTTTGACTCCTGATTACGCCATGATTGTGCCGACTTGCGCCTGCGGCTGCAGCACCCCGGGCATTCGTGCCCCCGCCTCGGCCCTTCAGCCCGCGCGCTTGTTGATCAGCGCCACGGCCACGCGCGAGTTGGGCTTGCGCTGCAAAAAGTCGCTGATGTAGATGCCCGCATCGACCAGCTTGTCCAGGTCAATGCCGGTCTCGATGCCCATGCCATGCAGCATGTAGACCAGGTCTTCGGTGGCGACATTGCCGGTCGCACCCTTGGCATAGGGGCAGCCGCCCAGGCCGGCGATGGAGGACTGGAAGTTCCAGATGCCCAGCTCCAGCGACGCCAAGGTATTGGGCAGCGCCTGGCCATAGGTGTCGTGGAAATGGCCGCTCACCTGATCGACGCTGAAATACTGCAGGGTCGCTTCCAGCGCCTTTTGCACCTTGATCGGTGTGCCCACGCCAATGGTGTCGGCCACGTCCACGCGCTCCACGCCAATACCCTTCATCAGCTCGGCCAGGTAGGCCACGCGCGAAGGCGCAATCTCCCCTTCGTAGGGGCAGCCGACGGTGCAGCTCATCGCGCCACGCACGGCAATGCCGGCGGCCTTGGCCGCTTCCACCACAGGGGCAAAGCGCTCGATGCTCTCGGCAATCGAGCAGTTGATATTGCGCTGGCTGAAGGCCTCGCTGGCCGCGCCAAACACCACGATCTCATCGGGCTGGGAGGCCACGGCCGCTTCATAGCCCTTCATGTTCGGGGTCAGCACCGAATAGCGCACACCGGCCTTGCGCGCCAGCCCCGCCATCACCTCGGCGTTGTCGCCCATCTGGGGCACCCACTTGGGGCTGACAAAGCTGGTCACCTCGATCTCGGTCAGGCCCGCATCCTGCAGGCGGTGGGTCAGCTCGATCTTGACAGCCGCCGGCACCGGCGATTTCTCGTTCTGCAGACCATCACGCGGGCCGACATCAATCAATTGGACACGTTGGGGGTAGCGGGCCATGGGGCGTCTCCTGGGGTATTTCTTAAAAACGGGGGGCGGAATCAGTATCCGCGATCGGCATAGACCATGCCGCCAGGCTTCTCTCCGGCGGCAAAGGCCCGGAGCTTGTGCAGGATCTGCTGCAAGGTCTCTTCGGGCAAGGTGCGGGCGGAGCTGTGGGGCGTGATGCGGATCTGCGGCTGCTGCCAGAACGGGTGCCCGGCGGGCAGCGGCTCGCTGCGGAACACATCCAGTGTGGCGCCGGCGACCTGGCCGCTGTCCAGCGCGGCCAGCAGGTCGGCATCGACCAGGTGTGCGCCGCGCGCCACGTTGATCACATAGGCGCCCGGCTGCAGCTGTGCCAGCAGGCCGGCGTCGATGATGTTCTCGGTCTGCGGGGTCAGCGGCAGCAGGTTGACGAGGATGCGCGTGGCCCGCAGGAAGGCCGGCAGCTGCGCGCTGCCTGCAAAGCAGTCCACACCAGCGATCTGCTTGGGCGAGCGGCTCCAGCCGCGCACCGGAAAATCAAACTGCGCCACCGCCCGGGCCACGCGCTCGCCCAGCACACCCAGGCCCATCACGCCGACGGGAAAGTCGCTGCGCAAGCGCAAGGGCTGCTGTGCCCAGACGCCAGCGCTTTGCTGGGCGCGGTACGGCGCCATGTCGCGGAAGTGGTCGATGACCGCATGGCAGACATACTCGGCCATCTGCACGGCCATGCCGGCGTCTTCCAGCCGCAGCACCGGCACGCCGGGCGGCAGCTGGCGCGCAAACAGCGCATCCACGCCTGCGCCCATGTTGAAGATCGCCTTGAGGCCCGCGCCTTGCTCGTCCAACAGCTGCTGCGGCGGCTTCCAGACCAGCGCGTAGTCGGCCTGGGCCATGCCCGGTGTCCAGCCGCTGGCGTCCGCCTGGGGAAGGTGCAGGCGAATGGCATCCAGCCAGGGCTGGAGCGCATCGCTGTCGGTGTAGACGAGAATTTTCATGGCCGGCATTTCAGCACAGAAAGCAGCGCAGCGCCGTCACAGACAGCGCAGAGGCGCATACGTCAGGACGCAGCGACCTGCAGCTTGAGCAGTTCGGCGCCTTCGCTCACCTGGTCACCGGGTGCAAACAGCAGCTCCAGCACCTCGCCATCGGCCGGGGCGGCAATCGTGTGCTCCATCTTCATCGCCTCCATCACCGCCAGCGGCTGGCCCTTGCTGACCTTGTCACCGGCCTTGACCGCAAACGATACGACCTTGCCCGGCATCGGGGCCGTCAGGCGCCCACCTTCGCTGCCGGCGTCACCGGCATGGGCCAGCGCATCGATGGCGGTGATCTCGGCCGCGCCACGTGGGGCAAACACATGCACCACCTCGCCCTGCTGCCAGGTCTGCACCTGGTCGCGCTGGCCGTTGAACTGCAGCTCCACCAGCTCGCCGTTGGCGCTGAACTGCAGCGGGCCGGTGGCATCGCCCACCGTCAGCACCAGGCCGCCCGCCTCGTAGCGCAGCGCCGCCTGCAGCTTGTCGCCGCCAAACTCAAAGTCAAAACGGCGCTCGGTCACGCCATGCGATTGCCAGCCGTCGCGGCGGCTGAAGGGGTCGTTGCTCTCGGTAGCGCGCTCCTGCAGCAGCTCGGCCACCACGGCAGCGGCCGCAGCGGTATCCAGGCCCAGGCCGCGCTGCTTGAAGAGCAGCGCCTCTTCGCGCTGGATCAGTGCCGTATCGAGCTTGGCCTGGCCAAACGAGGGCGTGGCCAGGATATGGCGCAGAAACTGCACATTGGTCTGCAGGCCGACGATGCGCACGGCCGCCAGCGCCGCATCCAGCCGTGCCAGCGCCTGGGCGCGGTCTGCGCCATGGACGATGAGCTTGGCGATCATGCTGTCGTAGAAGGGGCTGATGGCATCGCCTTCGCGCACGCCATCGTCAATGCGCACATCGCTGATCGCAAAACTGCTGCAGTCGGGCTTGCGGTAGACATGCAAGGTGCCGGTGGCGGGCAGGAAGTTGTTGTCCGGGTTCTCGGCGCAGATACGCGCCTCGATCGCGTGGCCGCTGATCTTCAGCTCGGCCTGCTGCTTGGGCAACGGCTGGCCGTTGGCCACCAGCAGCTGCCACTGCACCAGGTCCTCGCCGGTGATGGCCTCGGTCACCGGGTGCTCGACCTGCAGGCGCGTGTTCATTTCCATGAAGTAGAACTTCATCGCCTCGGGCTGGTCGTAGCCGCCGGGCTGCTCGACGATGAATTCCACCGTGCCCGCACCCACATAGCCCACGGCCTTGGCCGCTGCCACCGCGGCCTCGCCCATCTGCTGGCGCAGTGCGGCCGTCATGCCGGGTGCCGGTGCCTCTTCCAGCACCTTCTGGTGGCGGCGCTGCACCGAGCAGTCGCGCTCGAACAGGTAGACGCAGTTGCCCTGGCTGTCGCCAAACACCTGGATCTCGATATGGCGGGGGCGCAGCACGTATTTCTCGATCAGCACCGCATCATTGCTGAAGCTGTTGATGGCCTCGCGCTTGCAGGACTCCAGCGCGGCGGCAAAGTCCTCGCTCTTTTCGACCAGGCGCATGCCCTTGCCACCGCCGCCGGCGCTGGCCTTGATCAGCACCGGGTAGCCGATGCGGTCGGCCTCCGCGTGCAGCATGGCCGGGTCCTGGCCCGCGCCGTGGTAGCCAGGCACCAGCGGCACACCGGCCTTTTCCATCAGCTGCTTGGATTCGGCCTTCAGGCCCATCGCACGGATGGCGCTGGCAGGCGGGCCGATGAAGACCAGACCAGCGGCGGCGCAGGCGACGGCAAAGTCTTCGTTCTCGCTCAGAAAGCCGTAGCCAGGGTGGATGGCGTGGGCGCCGGTGGCCTTGGCGGCCTCGATGATGCGTTCCCAGCGCAGGTAGCTGTCCTTGGGGGCGCTGCCACCGATGTGCACGGACTCGTCGCAGGCGGCCACATGCTTGGCATGGGCGTCGGCGTCGGAGTAGACGGCCACGGTCTTGACGCCCATGCGGCGGGCGGTAGCGGCGACGCGGCAGGCAATCTCACCACGGTTGGCGATCAAAATTTTCGAGAACATAGAACAATCTCCTCAGTCTTCTTCCCTGACCCCGGCCCGCCTTTGCAAGCCCTGGGTCAATATCGTTGGTGATCCGCGCCCGTGGCGGCCAAGGCCACCGGCTCTTCATGGCCCAGCCACCGGCGAATCCGGCGCACCACGGCCCGCAAAAACTTCCACAGCACCCAGGTCATCACCCACATCAGCACCAGCACCACGGCCAGCGCCACCGCAAACACCAGCGGGTGGTTGATGGCCAGCCACACCGCACCGACCGACACCCCGTCTTCCAGCAGGCTGGCGCCCCAGTTGGAGAAAGGCTCCGGGCTGGTGTTGATGGCCGCGCGCGTCGTGGTCTTGGCCACCTGGCTGCTCAGCGCCAGGGTGCCGCCCATCAGGGCGGCCGCCGTGGCCATCGTTGCGTTGTCGGTGCCAAACACGCTGGCCGCCAAGGCCGCGCCCGCCGGCACACGCACGACGCTCTGCACCACATCCCAGACCGAATCCACGCCGGGAATCTTGTCGGCAAAAAACTCGACAAACAGCAGCGCGCCACTGATGACCAGGATCACCGGCTGCTGCAGCACCGTCAGCCCGCCGGGCAGGTGCAGCACGCCCGTCGCGCCCAGCATGCCCGTCACAAACACCACCGCGTAGAGCCGAAAGCCACTGGCCCAGCCCAGCGCGGCCGCCAGGGCCATCAGCTGGCCCCAGTCCCACTGCGCCATGGCCTGGCCCATCTGGCCGGCCACCTGGCCGACCTGGTCGGCCGCCTGCCCCACCGTTTGGGCGGTGTCCTTGTCCAGATGCAGGCCGATGCCGTGCAGCCAGTTGACGATGGTGTTCCAGATATCCATGGTGGGTGCTCCTCAGTGCCAGTCAGCAAACACGCTGTTTAAACGCGCTGTTTATAGCGCCAATGCCTGCTTGCTGTCTGCCATCCGAGGCCGCGTCATGCATACATCAGCTGCCCAGCCAGCTGGGTTTGCGTTTGTTCAAGAATGCCTGCACGCCTTCCTTGCCTTCGGCGCTGGCGCGGATATCGGCAATGCCGGCCACCGTCTCGGCGATCAGCGCCTCGTCCACCTCGCGGCCGGCCACATCCAGCACCAGCTTTTTGCAGGCCTGCACTGCGGCCGGGCTGGCACTCAGCAGGTGCTTGAGCAGGCCGTCAACAGCGCTGTCCAGCGCCTCGGCCTCCACCACCTGGTGCACAAAGCCGGTGCGCAACGCTTCGGCAGCGTCAAAGCGCTCACCGGTCAGAAAGTAGCGGTGCGCCGCACGCGGGCCCATCGCACGGATCACATAGGGGCTGATGGTCGCCGGGATCAGGCCGATCTTCACCTCGCTGAGGCAAAAACCGGCATGGCTGGCCGCCACCGCCATGTCGCAGCAGGCCACTAGGCCCATGCCACCGGCGTAGACATCGCCCTGCACCCGCGCAATCGTCGGCTTGGGGCAGGTGTAGATGACGCGCAGCATCTCGGCGAGCTTGCCGGCATCGACCAGGTTCTCCTCGCGGGTGTAGTCGGCCATCGCGCGCATCCAGTTCAGGTTGGCGCCGGCGCAAAAGGCCGGGCCTTCGGCGGCCAGCACCACGGCGCGGACCTGGTCCTGCGCACCCACCCAGGTAAAGGCGCGGGTGATGTCGGCAATCACCTCATCGCTGAAGGCATTGCGCACATCGGGCTGGGTCAGCGTGATGGTGGCCACCGGTCCAGCGGCTTCGACGGTCAGAAATGTGCTTTTCATGGAGTCCTCTCTGTCTCAGGGCATTACATGCGGAAAACGCCAAACTTGGTGTCTTCGATCGGTGCATTGCGCGTGGCGGCCAGGCCCAGCGCCAGCACGCGGCGGGTATCGGCCGGGTCGATGACGCCGTCATCCCACAGGCGAGCCGAGGCGTAGTAGGGGTGGCCCTGGTCCTCGTACTGCTGGCGGATGGGTGCCTTGAAGGCCTCTTCCTCCTCCGCCGTCCAGGCGCCGCCCCGGCCCTCGATGCCATCCCGCTTGACCGTGGCCAGCACGCTGGCCGCCTGCTCGCCGCCCATCACGCTGATGCGTGCGTTCGGCCACATCCACAGGAAGCGTGGGCTGTAGGCCCGGCCGCACATGCCGTAGTTGCCGGCGCCAAAACTGCCACCGATGATGATGGTGAACTTGGGCACGCTGGCCGTGGCCACCGCCGTCACCAGCTTGGCGCCGTGGCGGGCAATGCCCTCGTTCTCGTACTTGCGGCCCACCATGAAGCCGGTGATGTTCTGCAGGAAGACCAGCGGAATCTTGCGCTGGCAGCACAGCTCGATGAAGTGCGCGCCCTTGACGGCCGACTCGCTGAACAGAATGCCGTTGTTGGCGATGATGCCCACCTCCATGCCCTCGACCCGGGCAAAGCCGCAGACCAGGGTGGCGCCAAAGCGGGCCTTGAACTCGTCGAAATCGCTGCCATCGACAATGCGGGCGATGATTTCGCGCACGTCGAAAGGCTTGCGCGTATCGACGGGGATCACGCCATACAGCTCATCGGCTGGGTAGGCCGGTGCCTGCGGTGCCTTGTCAGCCGCATTGGGCTGCTTGGCCTTGTTCAGGTGGCTCACGGCCTTGCGGGCCAGCGCCAGCGCATGGGTGTCGTTGTCAGCCAGGTGGTCGGCCACACCGGACAGGCGGGTGTGCACATCGCCACCGCCCAGGTCTTCGGCGCTCACCACCTCGCCGGTTGCGGCCTTCACCAGCGGTGGGCCGCCCAAAAAGATCGTGCCCTGGTTCTTCACGATGATGGACTCATCGCTCATCGCCGGCACATAGGCGCCGCCGGCGGTGCAGGAGCCCATGACCACGGCGATCTGCGCAATGCCCTGGGCCGACATATTGGCCTGGTTGTAGAAGATGCGGCCGAAGTGCTCGCGGTCGGGGAAGACCTCGTCCTGGTTGGGCAGGTTGGCGCCGCCCGAATCGACCAGGTAAATGCAGGGCAGGCGGTTTTGCGCCGCCACTTCCTGTGCGCGCAAATGTTTTTTTACCGTCATCGGGTAGTAGGTACCACCTTTGACCGTGGCATCATTGCACACGATCATGCAGTCCACGCCACTGACCCGGCCCACGCCGGCGATCAAACCCGCACCCGGTGCATCGTTGTTGTACATGTTCAGCGCAGCCAGCGGCGCCAGCTCCAAAAAGGGCGTGCCAGGGTCCAGCAGCATCTGCACGCGGTCACGCGGCAGCAGTTTGCCCCGGCCCAGGTGCTTGGCACGTGCGGCTTCACCACCGCCCTGCGCCACCTTGGCAGACTGGGCCCGCAGGTCCTCCACTATGCTGCGCATGGCTTGCGCATTGGTCTGAAAATCTGCCGACCGGGCATTCAGCTGGGTTGCGAGTTTGCTCATGCTTGTCCTCTTCAATGTTCTAGCGTTCCGTTCAGAAACGCGTTTTCTTTAAAAATAGTCTGCTGCCAAACGAATCCGCACCATGCACACCGTCGAAACCGTCCTGCTCGTACTGATGATCGGTGCCGTCACCGGCATCATTGCGCGCTACATCCGGGCCATTCCGCTGCCCCTGATCCAGATCATGCTGGGCGCTGCGCTGTCCTGGCCGCAAAAAGGCCTGCATATCGATTTCGACCCCGGCCTGTTCATGCTGCTGTTCATTCCGCCGCTGCTGTTTGCCGACGGTTGGCGCATTCCCAAGCGCGAGTTCTTTGCGCTGTACCGCCCTATTCTGCGGCTGGCCTTCGGCCTGGTGCTGTTTACCGTGATTGGCCTGGGCTACCTGATCCACTGGATGATTCCGGAGATCCCGCTGACCGTCGCCTTTGCACTGGCCGCCGTGATATCGCCCACCGATGCGGTGGCCGTCTCGGCCATCACGCGCAACCTGGGCATGCCGGCCCACACCATGCATGTGCTCGAAGGCGAGTCGCTGCTCAATGATGCATCGGGCCTGGTGGCGCTGAAATTTGCCATCGCCGCCACCTTGACCGGCCTGTTCTCCTGGACCCAGGTCACGCAGGAGTTTCTGTGGATCGCACTGGGCGGCCTGGGCGTGGGCGCTGCGGTGGGCTGGGGCTTTAGCTACCTGCGCGATACCGTCACCCGCCGCCTGGGCGATGTGGCCGCCACCCAGATGGTGCTGCTGCTGGTGCTGCTGCCCTTTGCAGCCTACCTGCTGGGCGAAAAGATTGGCGTCTCCGGCATTCTGGCGGCCGTGGCCGCCGGCGTGGCCACCAATTTTGGCGACCTGAACCGCGCCGACTACATCTCCGAGCGCATGCAGACCGCCGGCACCTGGGCCATGGTCGAATCGGCCTTCAATGGCGCAATCTTCCTGCTGCTGGGCTTGCAGCTGCCCTCGATCATTGGCGTGACCTTGCGCGATGCCGGCCATGACTGGTGGATTCTGGTGGGCTATGTGGCCATCATCTCGATCGCGCTGCTGGCGCTGCGCTGGATCTGGCTGATGCTGGGCGTCAGCCGCAGCCTGCACAAGGCCCACCAGACCGGCAAGCTGGTCAAAAAGCCCGATCTCTGGCTGAACCTGGCCACGACCCTGGCGGGCATCCGTGGTGCGGTCACCTTGGCTGGTGCGCTGTCCGTGCCGCTGCTGCTGAACAACGGCCAGCCGTTTCCGGCACGCGACATGCTGATCTTTCTGGCCACCGGCACCATCTTGTTCACCCTGGTGATCGGCAGCATCGGCCTGCCGCTGGTGCTGCGCCGCGTGCAGGCGGTGAGCGAGCCCGAATCGGTGCGCGAAGAGCGCCAGGCGCGCATTGCAGCCTGCCGCGCGGCGATCAACAGCCTGGCGATGAGCGACGACGATGCCGCCCAGCAGCCCACCGAATGGCAGGCCCAGCAGCATGAAATCGAAGGCCGGATTGCGCGCGAGTACCGCAACCGTATCGACCTGCTCGACGAAGAGCGCACGCCCGAAACCGCCGAGGTGCAGGACCTGGCCACGCCCGACGCCGTGCAGGAGCGGCGCCTGCGCTATGTGGCCGAGCTGGAGATGCGGCTCAACTGCATCAAGGTCGAGCGCCACACCATCTACGCCGAGCGGCACAACAACCGCATCAACGACGAATCGCTGCGCAGCCTGGTCCAGGAGCTGGACCTGAGCGAGATCACCTTGCGCAAGCGCCTGGAAGTGGCCCGCCGCGCCGCCGCCAAGCAAGCTGCCAAGCTGGAAGGGCATTGATCGTTCAGGCGGGTGCTGCATGGCGGCGCTCTGCCGGTCTCAGGCGGTCTTGCTCACATCCAGCTTCAGCGATTCGATCATCGCCTCGCGGATCTTGAACTTCTGGATCTTGCCGGTCACCGTCATCGGGAAGGCCTCGACAAACTCGATATAGCGCGGCACCTTGTAATGGGCCACCCGGCCCTTGCAGTAGCTGCGCAGTGCCTCGGCATCCAGGCTTTGGCCGGCCTTGACGATGACCCAGGCACAGAGCTCCTCGCCAAAGCGGCTGTCGGGCACGCCCACCACCTGCACATCCTGCACCTGGGGGTGGGTGTAGAGAAACTCCTCGATCTCGCGCGGGTAGATGTTCTCGCCGCCCCGGATCACCATGTCCTTGATGCGGCCGACGATGTTCACATAGCCTTCGGCATCCATCGTGGCCAGGTCGCCGGTGTGCATCCAGCCATCGCCATCGATGGCCTCGCGCGTCTTGGCCTCGTCGCCCCAGTAGCCATGCATGACCGAGTAGCCGCGCGTGCAGAGCTCACCGGATTGGCCGGGGGCCACGGTCTCGCCGGTCTCGGGGCTGACGATCTTGACCTCCAGGTGCGGATGCACCTTGCCGACGGTGGACACGCGCTTGTCCAGCGGCGTGTCGGTAGAGCTTTGGCAGCTGACCGGGCTGGTCTCGGTCATGCCGTAGGCGATGGTGATCTCGGACAGATGCATCTGGCTGACCACGCGCTTCATCACCTCGATCGGGCAGGGCGAGCCGGCCATGATGCCGGTGCGCAGGCTCGACAGGTCGAACTCGGCAAAACGCGGGTGGTCCAGCTCGGCGATGAACATCGTGGGCACGCCATGCAGGCCGGTGCAGCGCTCGGCCTGCACCGTCTCCAGCACGGTCAGCGCATCAAAGCCATCATTGGGGTAGACCATGGCCGCACCATGCGTCATGCAGGCCATATTGCCCAGCACCATTCCAAAGCAGTGGTAGAGCGGCACGGGGATGCAAAGCCGGTCTTCTTCGGTCAGGCGCATCGCCTCGCCAATGAAATAGCCGTTGTTGACGATATTGCGGTGGGTCAGCGTGGCGCCCTTGGGAAAGCCGGTGGTGCCACTGGTGAACTGGATATTGATCGGGTCGTAAGGCGTCAAGGTGGCGCCGATCTGCGCGACCTGCGGGTCGGCTGCCTCACCGCTGGCGATAAAGCGCGAGAAGCGCTGCATGCCCGGCTGCTCCTGGCCCTGGCCTGCGACATCGATCCAGACCACCAGGCGCAGATCGGGCAGGGCCTCGATCTGCAGCGCAGCGCTGGCTTGGGTTTCCAGCTCAGGCGCCAGCGTGCGCACCATGCCCAGGTAGTCGCTGGTCTTGAAGCGCTCCATCACGAACAGCGCCTTGCACTGCACCTTGTTCAGCGCATAGGCCAGCTCGGAGGTGCGGTAGGCCGGGTTGATGTTGACCAGGATGATGCCCACATGGGCGGTGGCCAGCTGCAGCAGCACCCATTCCACATTATTGTGCGACCAGATGCCGACCCGGTCGCCCTTGGCAATGCCGGCGCGCAGCAAGGCGCTGGCCAGTTGCTGCGATTGCTCCAGCAGCTGCTGGTAGCTCAGGCGCAGGCCCTGGTGGCGGCTGATGAGCGCATCACGCGCGCCAAAGCGGGCGGCCGTCTCGCTCAGTTGCTGGCCGATGGTCTTGTTCAGCAGGCGCGGCTCGCTGGCGCCCCGTGCATAGCTGCTGGTCAATCTGGTCTCGCTCATGGTGTCTCCTGTCCGCCGCGCCAGCCGTCTGGTTGGCGGCCCTTTTCCTATCTATTCAGGATACGCGAGCGTGCCGCGCAAATGATGGCAGGATGGTTGCAAATGTCGCCAGTACAATGGCCCTGCTTGGCGCTATTTAAACCCCACCCTCCATGCCCAAACCCCTGCCCTCCTCCGCCGTCGTGCACCACCCCGCAGTCACGCCCATGGCCTTTGTCCGGGCGATCGCCCGTGCCTACCAGCACCGGGGGCTGAGTGCGGATCGTGCGCTGCAATTGGCGCAAATCGATCCCTTGGCGGTCGAAAAAGATGGCCCCGGCATCACCGCCTTGCAGTTCGAGACCCTCTCCGATGCGGCCATGCAGGAGCTGGACGACGAGGCCCTGGGCTGGTTCAGCCGCCGCCTGCCCTGGGGCAGCTATGGCATGCTGGCGCGCGCCTCGCTCACCAGCCCCAACCTGGGGGTGGCACTCAAGCGCTGGTGTCGCCACCACGGCCTGCTCACCGATGACCTGGCGCTCAGCCTGCAGGTGCAGGGCGAGACGGCCACGGTCGAGATCATTGAGCACACCGGCCTGGGCGAGCTGCGCGAGTTCTGCCTAGTGTCCATGCTGCGCAATATGCATGGGCTGTCGAGCTGGTTTGTCGATTCGTCGCTGCCGCTGTTCAAGGTGAGTTTTCCGTTCGAGGCGCCAGCCCATGCCGATGTCTATGCGCTGCTCTTCCCCGGCGATGTGCAGTTTGGCGCGCCGGTCACCCGCATGCAGTTTGATGCGCGCTACCTGGCCTTGCCGATTGCCCGCGATGAGGCGGCCTTGCAGCGCATGCTGCAGCGCGCGCTGCCACTGACCGTACGCCCCTACCGGCGCGACCGGCTGATGGTGCAGCGCGTGCGCCAGCTGCTGGCGGCCGACCCCTCGGCCATGCACAGCGCCGACAGCCTCTCGGCCAAGCTGCACCTGTCGCTGCGCACCCTGCACCGCCAGCTCAAGGACGAGGGCGCATCGCTGCAGGCCTTGAAGGACGAGGTGCGGCGCGAACGCTCGCTGACCCTGCTGCACCGCAGCAACCGGCCCATCAAGCAGATCGCGCAGCTGGCCGGCTTCAGCAACGACAAGAGCTTTATCCGCGCCTTCCGCACCTGGATGGGCATGTCCCCGGCCGAGTACCGCAAGAGCACCCGCCCGCCGGCCTGAGGCGCAGCGGATGTCGGCCTGAGGCCGGCCCGATTTGCAACCTGCCTGACACCTGCAGGGCAGCCGCGCGCGTCCATTCATGCCAAGATGGCGGCACAACATCGGATGGAGACTTGCTGTGATCGAGCTGTACCACTGTGTGAGCGCGCGCTCGTTCCGCGCGCTATGGATGCTGGAAGAGCTGGGCCTGCCCTACCGGCTGCAGATGCTGCCCTTTCCGCCCCGCGCACTGGCCAAGCACTATCTGGCACTCAACCCGCTGGGCACCGTGCCGCTGCTGATCGATGGCGACACGCGCATGACCGAGTCCGCCGCCATCTGCCAGTACCTGGCCAGCCGCGACCCCGCCCAGCGCCTGGACGTACAGCCCAGCGACGCCGCCTACGGCAGCTACCTGAACTGGCTGCACATGTCCGATGCGACCCTGACCTTTCCGCAGACCCTGGTGCTGCGCTACCACTTTTTTGAGCCGGCCGTGCGGCGCCAGCCCCAGGTGGCCGAAGACTATGAGCGCTGGTTTCTGGGCCGGCTGCGCGCGCTGGAGACCGCCGCCCAGGCCATGCCGGCCGACCAACCCTACCTCTGCGCGGGCCGCTTCACGGCCGCCGATGTGGCCGTTGGCTATGCGCTGATGCTGTCGGACTACCTGGGCATGTCCTCGCAATGGGGGCCGGCCACCCAGCACTACTGGATGCACCTGCAGCAGCGTGCCGCCTTCCTGCGCAGCCTGGAGGCTGAAAAACAGGCCGCGCTGGACCAGCAGATCGACCCCATTCCGTCGCCGTTGATCCGGCCCTGACCTTGCCTGGAAGCCCCTCGACATGATCGCCATCACCGACCAGACCACCATTGGCCAGGCACTGCAGGCCGCCATTGCGCGCTACCCCGAGCACAGCCTGCTGGCGGTGCCGGCCAACCCCAAGCGCAGTTATTTGCCCGAGGGCTGCGAGTTCAGCTACACACAGGCCGGCGCCCATATTGCGCGGCTGCAGGCGAGCTACCAGGCGGCCGGCTATGGCGTGGGCCACCGTGTGGGCTTGTTTCTGGAAAGCCGGCCCGAGCACCTCTGGCACAAGCTCGCAATGAACAGCCTGGGCATCTGCTGTGTGCCCATCAACCCCGACTACAAGCGCCGCGAGCTGAACTACCTGATCGACCATGCGCAGCTGGACCTGGTCGTCTGCCTGCCCGAGCGGCTGGAGGCGCTGCAGCAGTCCTTGCAGGACACGCGCAACCAGCCGGCCCTTGTCTGTACCGATCCGCAAGATGGCAGCGCCATCACGCTGCCACCGGCGCGCTCGCAGCCCTCGGGCAGCCTGAGCGCCGACACGCCGGCGAGCATCCTCTACACCTCGGGCACCACCGGCCAGCCCAAGGGCTGTGTGCTGTCGCATGCCTATGAGCTGGCCGCTGGCAAGTGGTATGCGTCCCACCCCGGCCATGTGTCGATCCAGGAAGGCCGCGAGCGCCTGTTCAACCCGCTGCCGCTGTTCCATGTCAACGCCTCGATCCTGTCGTTCTACTGCATGCTGCTGAGCGGCGGCTGCCAGATCCAGACCGACCGCTTTCAGCCCAGCCGCTGGTGGGAAGAGGTGGCCCGCAGCCGTGCCACCATCGTCCACTACCTGGGCGTGATCATTCCGCTGCTGCTCAAGCAGCCGCCGTCCGACTGGGAAAAACAGCACTGCGTGCGCTTTGGCTATGGCGCCGGGGTGGAGCCGCAGCTGCATGCCGCTTTCGAGCAGCGCTTTGGCTTTCCGCTGATCGAGCTTTGGGGTATGACCGAGGTGGTGCGCACCCTCTCCGACCATGGCCACGACCGCCAGGTGGGCACACGCTCCTTCGGCCGGGGTGCACCGGGGCTGGAGGTGCGGGTGGCCGATGAGAGCGGCCAGCCAGTGCCGCCCGGCACGCCTGGCGAGATGCTGGTGCGCCACTCGGCCGAGACCCCGCGCAAGCATTTTTTCAGCGAATACCTGGACAACCCCGAGGCCACCGCCAAGGCCTGGGAGGGCGGCTGGTTCCACACCGGCGATGTCGTGGTGCAGGACCCCGATGGCCTGCTGCACTTCATGGACCGGCGCAAGAACATCATCCGCCGCTCTGGCGAGAACATTGCGGCCGCCGAGGTAGAGGCCGTGCTGCTGTCCCACCCCAAGGTGCACCAGGTGGCCGTGCTGGCCGCGCCCGATGACATCCGTGAAGAAGAGGTGCTGGCCAGCATCGTGCTGAGCGAAGGTGTGGCGCCCGGCACTGCCATCTGCCAGGAGCTCTTTGCGTTCTGCCAGCAGGAGATGGCCTATTACAAAGTGCCAGGCTGGTGGTGGTTTACCAATGAGATCCCCACCACCGGCACCCAGAAGATCCAGAAGCACCGGATCTTGGCGGCGGGCCAGGATGTGCGCAGCCTGCCCCAGGTGCTGGACATGCGGGCGCATAAAAAGCGCTGACAGCGCCGGGCCCGCTGCTGCGGTGCAGGGCGGGCCGGGAGTCTAGCCTGCGCGGCGCAGCAGGTCTGCGCCCTTTTCGCCAATCATCATCGTGGCCGCGCAGGTGTTGGCCGAGGTGATCTCGGGCATCACCGAGGCATCGATCACCCGCAGCCCCTCAAGGCCGTGCACGCGCAGCTGGGAATCAACAACGGCACCGGCCTCGGGCCTGGGCCCCATGCGCGCCGTGCCGTTGAGGTGGTAGGACGACACACCATAGCGGTAGATAAAGTCCAGAATCTCGTCATCGGACTGCACCTGCGGCCCGGGCATGACCTCGTCCACCCGGTAGGGCGCCAGCGCCTGGCTCTGCAGCAAGGCCCGGGCCTGGCGCACACCACGAATGAGGGTCTGGCGGTCGCCCTCTTCCGCCAGATAGCGCGGCTGCACCACTGGATCGGCCAGTGGGTCGGCTGACGCCAGTTGCACCGTGCCCATGCTTTGCGGCCGGTGCTGCCAGACGCCACAGGTCATACCCGGAAACACATCGAGCTGGCCCACATAGCCTTCGCGGTAGCTGGCTGGGGAGAACACGCCTTGCAGATCGGGCCGCTCCAGCCCCGGCTGCGAGGCCGCGAACCAGTGCACCACCGAGGGGCTGAGCTGCAAAATATTGGGCTTGCCGCGCAGCCATTGCCAGGCCTGGCCCCAGAGGCGTGGCACACGCGCCAGTTCGTTGATCGTGGTGGCGTTCTTTACCGAGGCGACCAGCCGCACCGAGAAATGGTCCTTGAGGTGCTGGCCCACACCGGGCAGGTGCACCTGGGTGGCAATGCCCAAAGCACGCAGCTGCTCGCCATCGCCAATGCCCGACAGCTGCAGCAGCTTCGGTGTATTGATGGCGCCGGCGCTGACGACCACCTCGCGCCGCGCCATCACCTGGCGCCGCACGCCGTCCTGCAGGTACTCCACACCACTGGCGCGGCCGCCCTCGACCAGAATGCGCAGTGCCTGCGCGTGGGTCCGCACATCCAGGTTGCCGCGCCGAACAGCCGGGCGCAGAAAGCAGCCTGCCGTGCTCATGCGCCAGCCCTTGTAGATGCTGCGCTGGAAATAGCCCACGCCCTGCTGGTAGGCGCCGTTGTAGTCCGGGTTGCGCGCCAGTCCCTGCTCGGCGGCGCCGTCCAGAAAGGCCTCGCAAATCGGGTGCGGCCAGTGCGGCAGGCTGACCTTGAGCGGGCCGTTGTGGCCGCGCAGTGCCGGATCGCCGCCATCGACAAAATGCTCGCTGCGCTGGAAATACGGCAGCACCTCGTCATAGGACCAACCGGCATTGCCCTGCGCCGCCCAGCCGTCGAAATCCTCGCGCTGGCCCCGGTTGTAGACCAGGCCATTGATGGAGGTGGAGCCGCCCAAGGTCTTGCCCTGGGGCAGCGGAATGCGCCGGCCGCCGGTGCGCTCGGTCGGCTCGGAGCTGAACTGCCAGGCCACCGCCGGGTTGAAGATCACCTTGATGAAACCGGCCGGCAGCTTGAGGTAGGGCCGGTGGTCGGGCGGGCCGGCCTCAAGCACGCAGATGCGCAGCGCCGGGTCCTCGCCCAAACGGGCGGCGACGATGGCCCCGGCCGCGCCGCTGCCGACCACCACATAGTCAAAACTGTCAGCTGCCGGCGCGCTCATGCATGGGCTCCCAGGTACGCGGCACGCACCTTGGGGTCGCGCCGCAAATCGGCAGCGGCGCCCTGCAAGGTGAAGTGGCCGGTCTCCAGCACATAGGCGCGGTCGGCCACCGCCAGCGCTTGGTTGGCCATCTGCTCGACCAGCAAGATGGTCACCCCCTGCGCCTTGAGCTGGCGCACGATCGCAAAGATCTCCTTGACGATCAGCGGCGCCAGGCCCAGCGAGGGCTCATCAAGCAGCAGCAGCTTGGGCCGCGACATCAGCGCACGCGCAATGGCCAGCATCTGCTGCTCGCCGCCCGACATGGTGCCGGCCATCTGCGCACGGCGCTCCCGCAGCCGGGGGAAGGTGTTGAACTGCTGCTCCACATCGGCAGCAATCGCGGCGGCGCCATCCTTGCGGTGGTAGGCGCCCAGCAGCAGGTTGTCATGCACGCTCTGGTCGGCAAACACCTGGCGGCCTTCGGGCGACTGGGCAATGCCAAAGGGCACGCGCAGGTGGCCGGGCATGCGGGTGATGTCCTGGCCCAGAAACTCGATGCGGCCCGCTGCTGTGGGCTCCAGGCCCGAGATGGCTTTCATCAAGGTGCTCTTGCCCGCGCCATTGCCACCGATGATGGTGACCACCTCACCGGCATGCACCTGCAGCGACACCCCTTTGAGCGCCTGCACGGCACCGTAGTGCAGCTCCAGCGCCTCGACACGCAGCAATGGTGTTTGCTCAGGCATGGGTGCCTCCGTTCATCGCTTCGTCCTCGGTTTCATCGTCGCTGCCCAGGTAGGCGGCAATCACGCGCGGATTGCTTTGCACCTGCTGGGGCGTGCCTTCGGCAATCTTCTGGCCGTAGTCGAGCACGATCACGTGGTCGGACACGGCCATCACCAGGTCCATGTGGTGCTCGATCAGCAGCACGGTGATGCCCAGATCGCGGATGCGCGCAATCACCTGGATCAGCTCCTGCGTCTCCTGCGGGTTGAGGCCGGCGGCCGGCTCATCGAGCAGCAGCAAACGCGGGTGGGTGGCCAGCGCGCGCGCCAGCTCCAGCCGGCGCTGCAGCCCATAAGGCAGGCTGCCTGCGGTATGCAGCGCCTTGTCGCGCAGCTGCAGGCGGTCGAGGATCTGCAAGGCTTCATCACGCGCAGCCAGCTCGGCGCGCCGGGCCTTGCCCACCCCTATCAGGCTGGCAAAGAAGCCCGCCTGGATATGCGCATGCAAGCCGACCTTGACGTTGTCGAGCACCGTCATGTCGCTGAACAGCCGCAGGTTCTGGAAGGTACGGCCCAGGCCCATGCGGGCGATCCGGTTGGGTGAGACACCCACAATGCTCTGCCCCGCAAACTGGATGGAGCCGCGCTCGGGCACCACAATGCCCGAGAGGATGTTAAGCAAGGTGGTCTTGCCCGCGCCATTGGGCCCGATCAGCGAATGCACATGGCCGGGCTTGATGCAGAGATCCACCTCATTGGTGGGCACCACGCCACCATAGGCCTTGTAGATGCCGCGACCGTCCAGCAAGCCTTCGGCACCGGTGCTGGCCAGCGGCGCGGCCGATTTGAGCTGCCAGGCCGGCAGATCCTGCGGCAGCTGCGGCGTGGGCAGCAGGCCCGGTGCGTATTTGCGCGCCAAGCTGCGCAAGGTGCCTGCCAGGCCATTGGGCATGGCATACAGCGCAAACAGCAACAGCGCACCATAGGTGAAATGCTGCACGCCCGGCCAGCGCGACAGCAGCGAATCGAGCAAGGTCAGCACCACCGCACCCAGCAGTGGCCCGTAGACGGAGTTACCGCCAAACAGCACCACCAGCAGGAAGAACACCGACAGGTTGAAGGTGATGAAGTCGGAGTTGATGTACTGGTTCTGCTGCGTGATCAGCGCGCCGGCAATGCCGCAGGTAAAGGCGCTGATGACAAAGGCCAGCACCTTGAACTTGTAGACGCTGACGCCCACGCTCTCGGCCGCCACCTCGGCGGTGTTGACGGCCATGAAGGCGCGGCCAAAGCGCCCCGCCAGCAGGTGGCGGAACATGATATGCAGCACCACGCACAGGGCCAGCACAAACCAGACCCAGTGCGAGGACGCAAACATCTGGTCGCCCAGCTTCAAGGGCACCACGCCATAGATGCCCTGCTGGCCGGCAAACACATCCTGCCATTCCGAGACCACCTTCTCGACGACAATGCCAAAGCCAATGGTCACCATCGCCAGCGCCGGGCCCTTGACCCGCAGCGCCGGCAGTGCAATCACCACGCCAAACAGGCCGGCCAGCACGCCGGCCATTGCAAACGCGGCCCAGGGGTTCCAGCCCCAGCGGGTGGTGAGCAGGGCCACCGCATAGGCGCCCACCGCAAACAGGCCGGCATGGCCCAGCGATTTCTGGCCGGTGTAGTTCACCAGCACATTCAGGCCCGAGGCAGCGATGTAGTTCACCCCGATCAGAAAGACGATGCGCAGGTAGAAGTCGTTGCTGGTCATCAGCGGGATGGCGGCCACCAGCGCCGCCACCAGGGCCAGCCAGCCGTAGTGCTTGATCTCGCTGTTCATCAGACTTTCTCCACGATCTTCTGGCCCAGCAGGCCCTGGGGCCGCACCACCAGCACCACGATGATCAGCAAGAAGATGCTGATCTCGCGCATCTCCGCCTGCCACAGGCCCACCAACGCTTCAATCAGGCCCAGCACAAAGCCGCCCAGCATGCAGCCGCGTGGGCTGGTCAGCCCACCCAGAATCGCGGACGAGAAGGCCTTGAGCGCCAGGCTCATGCCCATGAAGACCGATGCCGTGGTGATGGGCGCAATCAGCAAACCGGCCAGGCCCGCCAGGCTGGAACTGATGACAAAGGCCAGCACGACGATGGCCGTCACATTGATGCCCATCAAGGTAGCGGCGCTGCCGCTTTGCGCCACGGCGCGCACGGCCTTGCCGATGCGGGTGTGGCGCATCACATAATCGAGCGCCAACAACACAGCCACGCTGCAGACCAGTACCAGCACCTCTTGCGGCAACACACCGGCATTGCCGATGCGCAGCACCTCGCTGCCCAGCGGCGAGGGCATCACCAGCGGCGCAGGGCCCCAGATGGCCAGCGCCGTGTTCTGGATGATGATGCCAAAGCCGATGGTGCTCATCACCCAGGCCATGCCGCCGCGCCCCACAAAGGGCCGCACGGCCGCGTAGTACAGCAGCAGGCCCAGCAGCGCCAGAACGGCCATCGTGCCCAGCAGGCTGAGCACATAGCGCCACAGGCTGACATCGGCGGGCACCAGGCTGTCGGTGATGTTCTTGCCGGCGAGCAGCAGCAGCACCGACACCGCGACAAACGCGCCCGCGACCAGGAACTCGCCCTGGCCAAAATTCAAGGTCTTGGTGGTGTTGAAGGTGATGTTGAAGCCCACCGCCACCAAGGCATAAATACTTCCCAAGGCCAGCCCGCTAAAGACCGCCTGCAGTATCGAATCCAGCATACGCACCCCAGACACATTGCCGCTAAAAAAACCAGGCCTGCGGACCGCATGGGGCGGGCGCAGGCCTGACGAGTCGATGCCTTACTTCTTCAGATCCGCGGGCGTCAGCGACTTGTAGACGCTGTCTTCAAAGCGCACCACATCGCTGCCCTTCCAGCGGGCGAGGTAGAAGTCGCTCACGCTCAGGCCTTCATGGTTGGTCTTGCTGAAGGGCTTGTCATAGGTCTTGATCACGCCCTCGGTGCTGTTCAGGTTTTCCAGCGCAGCGGCGACCTTCTCGCCATCGGTGCTGTTGGCCTGCTTCATCGCAGCGGCCAGCAGCATCACCGAGTCATAGGCCTGGGCGGCGCAGGGGAAGGTGGTCAGGGTCGGGAAGTTCACGCGCACGCGCTGGCCCAGGGCCTTGGTCTTGGCGGAGGTGTCTTCGGTCGTCGAGGCGGCCATGATCAGGTGCTCGGCCAGCTTGGTGCCCGCCATCTTGGGCAGCAGCGAGCTCAGATTGCCCCAGGTGCCCAGGGTCGTGGGCATGTAGTTGATCTTCTCCATGCTGCGCAGCACCTGGGCGGCGCCATCGGCAATGCCGTAGATGATCACGGTGTCCGCACCCGCCGCCTTGATCTTGTTGAGCTGCGAGGTCATGTCCGTGTCCTTGGGACCGTACTTTTCGACCGCCACGGGTTTGACGCCGTGCAGCGCCAGAATCTCGGTCGCATCCTTGATGCCGCCCTGGCCGTAGCCGGTGGAGTCCGCCAGGATGGCGATCTTCTTGTCCTTCGAGGCCTTGACGGCATAGGCGCCCAGCAAGGCGACCTGCTCGCGGTCCACCATCGAGATGCGGTAAAGGTAGTTCTGCGGCTCTTTGGCGTAGCGCGTGGTGATTTCGGTGGCGGTACCGATAGGCACGATCACCGGCACCTTCTTTTGCTGCGGAATATGCAGCCAGGCCAGCGCATTGCCGGAGTTGGCCGGGCCGACGATGCCGCTGACCTTTTCGCTGTCGATCAGCTCCTGCACGGTCTGGATGGCCTTGGGCGGTGTGCCCTGGTCGTCACGGATGACGCCCACCAGCTTGCGGCCCATGATGCCGCCCGCCTTGTTGATGTCCTCGATAGCGGCTTCAAAACCCCAACGGCCGGAAATGCCCAGCTCGGCCACGCCGCTGGCCGATTGGTCGGCGGTGTAGCCGATCTTGATGTCCTGGGCCTGTGCCGAAAAGGCAAAAGCGCTGGTAACCAACGCCGCAGCCTGCGTCAAACGATAGACGACCTTGTACATGTTTGTCTCCTTGCTTTGTTGTCAAAATCTCTTGCTGAACCTCTCTCGCACGCACGAGGCCCTTGTCTTCTTCAATATAGCGGCGGATGCCGCAAACGCTCTTCTGGGTTTCTCCTAGGTAAGATTTCGTAACTACAACCCCTTAGTCGCGATGCGCAGCAAGCAGCAGATCGGCGGCCTTTTCGGCCACCATCATCGTCGGCGCACCGGTGTTGCCCGAGGGCATGGCCGGCATCACCGAGGCATCGGCCACCCGCAACCCGGCCATGCCATGCACGCGCAGTTGGGGGTCGACTACGGACTGGCCATCGCCGGCCGCTCCCATGCGGCAGGTACCCATGAAATGCCAGGCCGTACTGCCGCGCTCGCGGGCAAACTGCAGCAGTTCCTCGTCCGATTGCAACTGGGCGGACGGCGCCTCGTCACTGGCCACATAGGGCGCCAAGGCGGCGCTGTGCAGCAGGCGCCGGGCCTGGCGCAGGCCCTCCACCACCAGGCGCTGGTCGGCCTCATGGTGCAGGTAGTGCGGCTGGATCACCGGGCTGTCCCAGGCATGGGCCGAGGCCAGGCGCACATGGCCCTTGCTTTGGGGACGCAGCTGGTAAAAGCCCAAGGTCATGCCAGGAAAGTCATCGAGCTGGCCGGCAATGCCGGAGGCATAGCTGCCGGGGGAGAAATGGAACTGAAAATCTGCCCGCCCACCGGCCGTTTGCGCCGATGAGAACGCATAAGCCACCGAAGGGCTGATGGCCAGAATGCTGGGCTTGTTCGCCATCCAGCGCGCCACCTGGCCCCAGAGCCGCCAGCCCCGGGCGGTGGTGTTCAAGGTCGGCGCGTTCTGCACCCGCACGATGGAGCGCAGCATCATATGGTCTTGCAGGCCCTGGCCCACACCCGGCAGGTGCTGCTGTACGGCAATGCCCAGGCCCTGCAAACGCTGTGCATCGCCCAGGCCGGACAGGTTGAGCAGCTTGGGCGAGTTGATGGCACCGGCCGCCACCACCACCTCGCGGCCGGCCTGCAGGCGCCGCAGCGGGCCGCCGGGCTCGGCCGCGTATTCCACACCGGTAACACGCGTGCCCTCCACCACCAGGCGGCTGACCTGGGCGCGGGTGACCACGCGCAGATTGGCGCGCCCCTTGGCCGGACGCAAAAAGGCCTTGGCGGCACTGACCCGCCAGCCCCGGTGGATCCAGCGCTGGTAATAGCCAGCGCCCTCTTGCTTGCCCGCGTTGTAGTCCTTGCCCGAGGGAATGCCCTGGCTGGCGGCACCGGCGATAAAGGCATCGCACAGCGGGTGGCGCCAGTCACAGTCGGTGATCGGCAATTCGCCTTCCAGCCCCCGGTAGTTCACATCGCAGATGGCCAGGCGCCGCTCCGAGCGCTTGAAGTACGGCAGCACCTCGTCATAGGACCAGCCGGTGGCGCCCTGCGCCGCCCAGTCATCGTAGTCCTGGGCCTGGCCGCGCACATAGTTGAAACCGTTGACGGCGCTGGAGCCGCCCAGGGTGCGGCCCAGCTGCGCGACCACCTGGCGGCCCATGGTGGCGGCATCGGGCGCGGTCTTGAAGGGCCAGGTGTAGCGCGGGTTGTAGCCGACCTTGATAAAGCCGGCGGGGATATGGATGTAGGGGTGGTGATCGGCTGGGCCGGCCTCCAGCAGACAGACCTGGAAGCGGCCCGATTCACTCAGGCGGTTGGCAAGGATGCAGCCGGCCATGCCGGCACCGACAATGATGAAGTCAAACGCTGCATCCCACTCATGCACAGGCCCCATAACAACTCCAGGTGGCAACCAGACGAAAAGTCTAGGTGCAGCCTGGCATCAGGCCTGTCGCTTCAGTGTCCGCCTCTTTGCAAGGAGGTGGCCAGGTTTGCTCAGGCGGCCAGGGCCGATGCGCGGGCCACGCGCTGGGGCAGATCGGCCATGTGTTCAAAGAACTGGCTGGCACCGGCTGCGACCAGATCGGCCTGCGAGCAGACCGCATGCGCTGGCGGGTGGTAGGCCCACACGGTAGCGCCGGCCGCCACACCCGCCTGGGTGCCGGTCACGCTGTCTTCAATCACCAGGCAGCGCTGTGGATCAGCGCCCAGCGCGGCAGCGGCAGCCAGGTAGACATCCGGGAAAGGCTTGGTGCGTGGCATCTCATGGCCGCTGAAAATGCGCCCTTCAAAATAGGGCAGCAAGCCGGCAATGCGCAGCTGCATCACGATCTTCTTGCGGTCCGCACCCGAGGCGCAGGCAATCTGCCCTTTGAACTGGGCATGCAAGGCCTGGATGGCCTCCACCGCGCCTTCGATGGCTTTGACATCCTGCTCCAGCGCTACATTGCGGCGCTCATAGAACTCTTCCATCCAGGCATCGGTCAGCGGCTTGCCGGTGTTGGCCTCGATCAAGTCCTTTTGACTGCGCACCATCTTGCCGATGAACAGCTGCAGGCAATCCTCGGACGACAGCACCCAGCCCGCCTCGTTGAGCATCGTGCACAGCACCCGGTTGGTGATGACTTCGCTGTCCACCAACACACCATCGCAATCAAACAGCATGGCCTCAAAGCCTGCATTGGGGTTCATTTTAGGGTCCTAGAAAAATGGCAGGTGGTGATCAGAATTGCTCACCATCCAGATAAAACCAGCGGCCTTGCTCCTGTACAAAGCGGCTGCGCTCATGCAGGCGCACCGCCCTGCCTTGCAGCTTGTAGCGGGCGACAAATTCGACCTCTGCATGGCTGTCATCCACCGGATCAAAGGCTTTCACCTGCAAGCCCAGCCAGCGGCACTGGGGCTCAAAATCCAGCTGCGACGGGCGGGTAGAGGAATGCCAGGTGGCCAACAGATAGGCACGCTCTTCCAGCACAAAGGCGCTGTAACGCGACCGCATCAGGTGCACAGCGTCCGGTGCCGGCGCCCCTTCAAAATCGGCAATGAAGCGGCCGCAGCAGGCGCTGTAGGCGGAACCGGATTCACAAGGGCAGGTGGGCTGCGAAGGCGATTGGGGTTTCTTCGCCATGGCTTAGCGCAGCGCTCCAAAGACCTTGCGCACGGCAGCATTGGCGCTGCCCAGCGGGTTCTGGCGAATCGCGCGCTCCTGTTCGCCAATCACAGCGTACAAACCATCTAGGGTCTTGCCGGTCACATACTGGTTCAGGTCCAGCGCATCGCTGGACACACCAAAGCTCGATGCCTTGCCCACCAGCTGGTTGTACTGCTGCACGACACCCACCTGGCCCGTCGCCTGGGTCACCACCGGCAAAAAGCGCTGCGTCAAAGGCTGGCGTGTTTTTTCCATGAAGAAGGTGGTCACCGAATGCTCGCCGCCGCTCAGGATCCGCTTGGCATCGTCCAGCGTCATGCGCTGCACGGCATCCAGCAGCACATCCTTGCCCATAGGCACTGCCAGCTCAGCCGCTCGGTTGATGCCCTGCTCCACCTCATCCACATAGCGGCCCTGGCCAAAGCGGCGCATCATCTTGGCCGCCTCGCCCATATAGCCAGGCAGCGGAATGCGCAGCTGGGGGTTGTTGAAAAAGCCCCCGTTCTGGCCCAACTGGGACACTGCCACCTGCGCACCCTGGGTCAGCGCAGCCTTGATGCCCTGGCTCGCATCGGCATGGGTCAGATCGGCGAGCGAGAGCGCGAAAGCCGGAGATACCGCACCGGCACCGCCCAGCAGCGCCAATAGATGCAGCAGACGGCGGCGCTGCGCTTGGCGCAGACAGCTTTGCTCTGTCATGGCAGTCCTTGAAACACAAACAGCTATTGTGCCAAACACCGCCATCCAGCCGTGCACCAAGGTGCTTGCCTGCTCGCGCTGAAGTGCAAAAGAGGGTCAGCCGGAGGCAGGGTCCGGCTGCGAGATAGCGCGGCGCAAAAGAAAAACCCCTCTACTCGGTAGTAGCAGAGGGGTTGATCAGTATAAAAGCCTGACGATGACCTACTTTCACACGGGAATCCGCACTATCATCGGCGCGA
>NZ_JAJNCT010000029.1 GCF_021026195.1 Comamonas koreensis | reverse complement strand
TGCGCGCAGAACATGAAGAAGATCGCGCTGCTGCTGGCGCGGCTTTTACGGCTTTTAAAAGCGGCTATGAGAGGCTACGAGCGTCGCGAGCAAGCGCACCACGCAAAGCAAAAGTTTGGCGGCGCGCAGCTGCCTGGGCCTGCGTATCGCTTCGCATAGCGGCAAGAAAAAACCCCCGTTTGAAAAAACGGGGGTTTATCAACAATCTGACGCGCCTTTCGAGGCGCGTTTTGTTTTGTCTGGAGCGGGTGATGGGAATCGAACCCACATTATTTGCTTGGGAAGCAAGAGTCCTACCACTGAACGACACCCGCGAATCTATCCATTCTAGCCTGAGAAGCAGCCACGCCTACTGCGGCGCTGCTGCATTGGCTACAACAGCGTTGGCCGCTCAGTTTCCCTTCTTGGTAGGGAACTGCCAACCCTGCTTTTTCTCATCCAGCGGCTGCAGCTTCCAGTTTTCCAGCTCGGCATCACGCTCAGACTCGCGGCGCACATCAATGCGCTTGGCCGTGTGTTTGGCAACGACGGCCAGCTTCTGCAGATCGGTCTCGCGCAGCGTAGGATCGGGCTCGGTGCTGAAGCAGCACAGGGTGCCGTAGATCTGACCATCGGCAAGGATGATGGGCGTACTCAAATGGGCGCCGCCGCGGAAGGGCGTGGCCGGGAGTTTCGCGGACTCTGTGTGTTGTGCAGCATCGTGCACCAGCGGCGGCAGGCGGCCGTCGAGCACGCATTGGCAGAAGGACTGCTCCAGTGAGGAGCCGCCCCCGGTTGCGATCAAGGCTTTATCAGCGCTGTGGTCCACATGCTTGAAGGTGCGCTGGCCATTGCGGATCTCAGAAACAAAGATGACGTCCATTTTCAGATGCTCGCGCAGGCCGTGCAGTACCTCTTTCACGTTCTGGTCGATCAGGTCGTCGGCGCCTTCGGCCGTGGCCACCAGCAGTTCGCTCATCGATACTTCCAGCGCGTCAGGTGCGTAATCCCATAAATGAATGGCCATAGTTAGTCTCGCTATTTCCATGCGCTACCCGCTAGCGCATCCCGGTCGCGTTTGATGATAACGGCACTGAAAAGCGCATGCATGTTGGGCACAGGATTGAATTACTCTTTTACATGGAACCGAGCGCAAACGCGGTGCTGGCTGCGGTCGAGCGGATTCAAGCGGGCTCGTCAATCCAGGTCAGGCGGCCCTGGCCGAGCTCGTTCATTCTGGCGATGAAGTCGGGCGCCTGCGATGCGACCAACTCAATCTCTGCGAGCACATCGTCGCCATGGCTCACGTTAAGCAACTGCGCATGGGCGCTGCTGACCTCGCGCCGCATGCCACCTTCCAGCGCGTAGGGTAGACGGCATTGCAGGCGGGTCATCGCCTGGCGCTCAACTTTTTCGGCCTTCAACATGGCCTGGGCAATGGCATCGGTATAGGCGCGGACGAGGCCGCCAGCGCCCAGCTTGACGCCGCCAAAGTAGCGCACCACGGTGGCCAGAGCGCCTTCGATCTGCTGGTGGCGCAAAACATCCAGCATGGGGCGGCCGGCAGTGCCGCTGGGCTCGCCATCATCGACGGCGGCAGACTGCCCGCCCGCCATCAGCGCCCAGCAGACATGGTTGGCACCGGGGTGTTGCTCGCGCAGACTTTGAACGATGACCAGCGCCTGTGCGCGGTCCTGCACCGGCTGAACGCAGCCGATGAAGCGGCTTTTCTTGATGACCAGTTCGCTATGAACGGCCTGGGCCAGGGTGTAGGGCATGCGTTGCGTGGAGAAGACGTTTGCTTACACTGTGATGCGTCAACGTCGCCTAGATGTCATGCGTTAGACACATATCATTGTTTCAATGGCGGGAGCGCTCCAGTGATGGAGTGGCTGACCGCAGTGGAGACCTCAGGCGCAGCCAGGCGCGAGTCTACCCCGATTTTTCCAAGAACCATTTCATACCACCGACTGACACATTACCCGGGAGCGACCATGCAACACCAACTGCAAACCAATTTGGATTCCTTGAACAACCATGGGTTCGGACGTGCAGGTTTGGAGACGCCCGCCTATGTGACGGAGGTGCTGGCAGCACTGCCAACCACCCCCAGTGCCAATGACGATGGCAGCTACGTGGATTTGGCCCAACGCGTTCGCGAAGGTGGCGAGTGGTAAGGCGCTGAACAAGAGCGCCAGATTTCGGTACCGGTTGACTGACGAAACTCGCATCGCATCAACGCCATAGGCAGCTTGGGCTGCCTTTTTTATTTGCGGTCCATTGCTCAGCCATGCGACAATGGCAGGCTATTTGATGCAGCGCAAAAAATGTGGGTTTAGCGCCCCTTGCCTTGAAGGTTATGGTCTCGCCAGTTAGGGGCCAGCGATTGCCTTGGTCTGGAGCCGCGCTGCAATGCCTTGACCGCCCTGGTCTTAACTGGGGCTTTGCCCCCGCAGATGCTTCCAAATACATAGCATCAATACCCGTACAAATGCGCGCTACGGGCTATTTTTTTAGAATATCGGACCCTGCCACCGCTGGCACCGAGCCCCGCGTGCATTACTCCACGACTGTTGTTGCCCATGTCTGCCCCGATTGATGTTTCTTTTTTTGAACGTGCTGCCAAGCCGCTGACCAGCTACAAGCCGTACTGGGCCAAGCGCTTTGGCCCGGCGCCATTTCTGCCGATGAGCCGTGCCGAGATGGACCAGCTGGGCTGGGACAGCTGCGACATCATCCTGGTCACCGGTGACGCGTATGTGGACCACCCCAGTTTTGGCATGGCCGTCATTGGCCGCGTGCTGGAAGCCCAGGGCTTTCGCGTGGGCATCATTGCGCAGCCGGATTGGCAAAGTGCCGATGCCTTCAAGACGCTGGGCAAGCCCAACCTGTTCTGGGGAGTGACGGCGGGCAACATGGATTCGATGATCAACCGTTATACGGCTGACCGCAAGATCCGCTCCGACGACGCCTACACCCCTGGCGACGTGGGTGGCAAGCGCCCGGACCGCGCGGCCATCGTCTACAGCCAGCGCTGCCGTGAAGCCTATAAGGATGTGCCCATTGTGCTGGGCGGCATCGAAGGTTCGCTGCGCCGCATTGCCCACTATGACTACTGGAGCGACAAGGTGCGCCGCTCCATCGTAGTGGACAGCAAGTGCGACATCTTGCTCTACGGCAATGCCGAACGTGCGCTGGTGGAAGTAGCCCACCGCATCGCCGCGCGCGAGCCGGTGGAGAACATCACCGATGTGCGTGGTACCTCGTTTTTCCGCCGTGCATCGGAAGAGGGCTGGTTCGAGGTGGACTCCACCACCGTCGACGAGCCCGGTGAGGTCGAGCCCCACATCAACCCCTACATGACGACCAGCGAGCAGGCAGAGGCCCAAGGCCAGAGCTGCGCGAAGGAAGACGCGGAAAAGCAGGGCGCTGATGCAGCGCCGGCTGCGGCGGCCTGTGGCACGCCTGCAGGCGCTGCCAGCACCAGCGCGTCCACGCTGTCGAATGTGCAGCCGCTGCAGTTTGTGCCCAACCTGTCGCTGCGCCACAAGTCCAAGATGCCGGCGCGCGACCGTACCGTGTTGCGCCTGCCCAGCTTTGAAGAGGTCAAGAGCGACCCGATTCTCTACGCCCACGCCAACCGCGTGCTGCACCTCGAGACCAACCCCGGCAACGCACGCGCACTGGTGCAGGCCCATGGCGAAGGCACTACGGCCCGCGATGTGTGGATGAACCCGCCACCCATTCCGCTGACCACCGCCGAAATGGACTGGGTGTTTGGTCTGCCCTATGCGCGCAGCCCACACCCCGTCTATGCCGACGAGACGGGCAGCCACGAAGGCGCGACCAAGATCCCCGCCTGGGAGATGATCCGCACCTCGGTCAACATCATGCGAGGCTGCTTTGGCGGCTGCACCTTCTGCTCGATCACCGAGCATGAAGGCCGCATCATCCAGAGCCGTTCGGAAGATTCCATCATCCAGGAACTCGAAGACATCCGCGACAAGGTCAAGGGCTTCACCGGCACCATCTCCGACCTCGGTGGCCCCACGGCCAACATGTACCGCCTGGGTTGCAAAAGCCCGCAGATCGAGGCGGCCTGCCGCAAGCCCAGCTGCGTGTTCCCGGGCATCTGCCCGAACTTGCACACCGACCACGGTCCGCTGATCAAGATCTACCGCCGCGCGCGCAAGCTGCCCGGCATCAAGAAGATCCTGATAGGCTCGGGTCTGCGCTATGACCTGGCCGTCAAGTCGCCCGAATACATCAAGGAGCTGGTGCAGCACCATGTGGGCGGCTACCTGAAGATTGCCCCTGAGCACACCGAGGCAGGACCGCTGAACAAGATGATGAAGCCGGGCATTGGCAGCTATGACCGCTTCAAGCAGCTGTTTGAAAAATTCAGCGAAGAGGCGGGCAAGAAGCAGTTTCTGATTCCCTACTTCATCGCCGCCCACCCGGGCACCAGCGATGAGGACATGATGAACCTGGCGATCTGGTTGAAGAAGAATGGCTTCCGCGCCGACCAGGTGCAGACCTTCTACCCCAGCCCGATGGCCACGGCCACGGCCATGTACCACAGCGGCCGCAATACGCTCACCAAGGTGCGCCGCCAGATGCGCGACGAGGCCGAAGAGCGTGTGGACATCGTGCGCGGTGAAAAGCGCCGTCGTCTGCACAAGGCCTTTTTGCGCTACCACGACCCGAACAACTGGCCGCTGCTGCGCGAGGCGCTCAAGACCATGGGCCGCTCGGACCTGATCGGCAACGGCAAACAGCACCTCATCCCGACCTTCCAACCGCTGGTGGACGGCAGCTACCAGAGTGCGCGCAAGAAGAACAGCACCGCCTCCAAGGGTGGCACCGGCCTGGGCTACACCACCAACAAGGATGGCAAGGCCGTGGCGATGGCACCGCGCCGCCCGCAGGAGCAGCAAGAGCCCAAGGGCGATGTGCGCTTCCGCAGTGCGCAGCCCAAGCCGGGCCAGTTGCTGACCCAGCACACCGGTCTGCCTCCCCGTGCAGGTGTGCGTGCCGGCGCAGGCAAGCCTGCTGCGGCCAAGAAGTCTGGCCCCGCGCGCAAGAGCGGCCGCTAAGCCTGGCGCATTGCCGCGCTGAGATCGCCAAAAAAGGCGCCAAGTTTACGCTTGGCGCCTTTGTTTTTGGTGGCTGAATCGGCGCGGGAGGCCCCGCCCTTGGGCTTTTAGCCCATCAGTCTTTGGCCATGGCGGTGCAGCGCCGTGATGCCCGCCACCACGAGCAACAGACCCGCCCAGACGCCGCTGATCGGAATGGGTTTGCCAGCCACCACGCTGCCGGCTTCCAAGCCATTGGCATCCAGCTTGGCAGCCGCCTTGCGGGCACTGCTGGCCAATGCAACGCCCCAGGGCGCACTGCCCACAGTCACCGAGCCGCGTACCTCGTGGGTACTGGTATCGATGATGGACAGGCGGTTCGTCCTTGGATCGCTGACATAGGCATGCGTCCCCACGGGATCGAACACCACATGCTGCGGGGTCTGCTCCACAGGAATGACTCCCACCACTGCATGGCTGGCCGTGTCGATGACAGACACGGTGCCGTCCCCGCTGTTGGTGACATAGGCCTGTGTACCTGCTGGATGAAAAGCGACTCGGCTGGGGTGCTTGCCGACGGCGACTGTTGCCACAACCGTCTTGGCGCGGGTATCAATCACGCTGACGCTGCCACGCGCCTGGCGTGACTCCCGGTTCACAACATAGGCCAAACTACCAGAGGGTTGCACCTTGATATCGCTGGCATCCGTCCCAACGCTGATGTGTTTCAGCACTTCGCCACTGCCGGGGTCGATCACCGCGACTTTTCCGGTGTCGGGGTCGCTGTGTTGCTCGAGCGAGTACAGGCGTGAACCATCCGGGTGGATGGCCATGCCGCGGGTGTTTTGGGGGCTGACAGGGAAGGTACGCATGATCTGATGGGTGGCAGTGTCAATGACGGCAATCGCGCCGCCGCCGGGAGTGTTGGTATCTACATAGGCCAGTCCACCGCTGGGACTGAACACCACATCGTTGCTGACATGGTTCATAGGAATTCCTGTCAGCAACTTGTTCTTGCCCAGATCAAGTACGCCGATGGTGGCGGACCACACGCTGGAGAGATAGGCGAGGCAGCCATCCGGGCTGATGGCAATCTCCTGCGGCATGGCCATGCCGGCAGGGATCGTGGTAACCGTACGCTGGCTGGTCACATCGACCACCGAAACAAGGTTCTCATCCCGGTTGACCACATACGCCAGCGGCGCGGCTGGGACTAGCCCGGCCACGCTGCAAAAAGCCAGGGCACAGGTCAAGCGCCGACAGGCCTCCAGGCATCCTCTCAGATTGACTGACACGATTATGATTATGTAATTGATTAATTATATTAATATACATGACAAATTAGAGAAAGCCAATACGCGTACGCCTAGGCTCAAGATTGTTCGCAATTTGCTGCGCTACCACCCACAGAGACAATCTGCTCTCGGCGTAGGTCTGCATGCCGTTGTGATAGGTGAGGGATGCAGAATGCATCTACCGTGTCTGCATGCAACACGGTGGTGCGGAAGGCCGGGGGATGCAGCCGCGAAGCTGTCTGGTGTGCACTCAGTGCACTTGGTCGGAAGCCGGGGTAGCGACGGCGTCGGAGAAGGGTTGCGGGCGGCCTACCGCATAGCCCTGCGCGTAGTCAATGCCCATATCACGCAAGGTGTCGACAATGTCGGGGGTGGAGGCAAACTCGGCGATCGTCGTCATGCCCAGTGCATGTCCCAGGTGGTTGATGGCGTCAACCATTGCACGGTGTGCCGGCTCATTGAGCATGTCGGCGACGATGGCGCCATCGATCTTGAGAAAGTCCACAGGCAGGTTCTTTAGGGAGCCGAATGACGAAACCCCTGCGCCAAAATCATCCATCGAGAAGCGGCAACCCATGGCTTTCAAGGCCTTGACCAGGCGGATGGCATTGGGCAGGTGGGTAATGGCAGCAGTCTCGGTGATCTCGAAGCACAGCGTGCGCGGATCCACGCCATAGAACGCAATCTGCGCCTGCAAGAAATCGAGCAGGCGCTCGTCCCCCAGCGAGGTACCCGACAGGTTGATGGCGCAGCAGGAAATAGCAGGCGTTTGCGCGGTTTTTTGCAGGTGTGCCAGGGTTTGCAAGGTCTGCTTGACCACCCAGCGGTCCACCATCGGCATCAGACCGTAGCGCTCGGCAGCGGGAATGAACAACACCGGACTGATGATGTTGCCATCGGGCAGGCGCATGCGGATTTGCACCTCGATATGCTGGCCTCCGCCGGCAATGTCGTCGGCAGCAGGGCTCAGCGCCACAATTGACTGGGAATAGAGGCAGAAATGCCCGCCTTCGAGGGCGGCCTTGATGCGCTCCACCCATTCCATTTCGCCGACATAGCGGGCAATTTCCTGGTCCACGCCGGGATCGTAGGCGTAGACATTGTTGCGGCCGCGCTGCTTGGCGCCGTAGCTGGCCATGTCAGCCACGCGCAGCACTTCTTCCACGGAAGCCAGGGGCGCCGCCAGCTTGACCAGGCCGATGCTGATGCCCGCACTCAGGCTGCGCTCGCCCCATTGGATGCGCACATTCTGCGCTGCATCGCGGATCTGCTCGGCAATACGCTTGGCTTCATCAAAGGAGCACTGCGTCAGCAAGATGGCAAACTCATCGCCGCCTACACGGGCCAGTGTGTCCCCGCTGCGCAGGCAGCGCTGCAGCATGGCACTCATCGCGCGCAACATGGCGTCGCCCGCGATATGCCCGGCTGTGTCGTTGATGACCTTGAACTGGTCCAGGTCCAGGTACATGATCGCGTGGTGGGTAGCTGGCGTGCGGGCATCCTTGGTCTGCGCCAACAACACGCCGAGCAGGCGCTCGAACTCATAGCGGTTGACCAGGCCGGTCAACTGGTCATGGGTCGCCTGCCAGGCCAGTTCACGGATATAGCTTTGCTCCTGGCTCACATCGTGCAGCACAAACACAGCCTCGGTGGTGCCGGTATCGTCGCCAATGGGGGTGAATGCCAGTCTGACCTCGCGCACATGGTACTGCGCGTCATAGAGACGGAAGATCGTGTCGCGCGGGTGCTCACGTCCTTGCAATGCATCGGAGATGGCCGTTTGCACCAGCGGAATAGCCGTGTCTCTGTCGCTGCCAGCAAAAGAGGGCGGGGCATGGATATGCTGGACCAGCTCCGTCGTGACCAGCTGCTCCAGGCTCTCTCCCAGCAGCTCTTCTGCGGCACGGTTCATGTACATCACATGGCCGGCCGCATCGGTGGTGATCACGGCTTCGCCAATGGCGGCCAAGGTGGTGGATGCGCGCTCGCTGACCAGATCGAGCGCATCTTCCGCGCGGGCTGTTTTGCGTTGCAGGCGCCAAGTATGGCCCATCAGCAGGCTCAGCATGGCCAGCGCAATGCCGATATTGATGGACCACAGCCATTTGTTCATCGCCCGCGAGGTATCGCCCAGCACCTTGTTAAAGGCCCGCTCAGCCTCGGACAGCTGCACCTGCAGCCCGTTGATCTGTGCCAGCCAGCTCTGTTTTTGCTCTGGGGTAGGCGGCGCCGTTTGGAGGCAGGAATAGATATCGCCAGCCAGGGTCTGCAGCTCCTGCAGGGGTTCATCGGCGTCTTCCCAGCGCGCCAGCAGCTGGCCTATGGAGTCGGTGTTCTTGAAATACACCGTCAGCCATATCAGAGCATTGATTTCTTCGGGCTCATTGTGGCCTTGCAGCAGCAGCAAGGCGGCCTGGGGCCGGGCGGCATAGCCCCGGTCTTCGAGCATCAGGCGCGCCTGCATGTCGCTCATCGGAATGTGCAGGCCTTGGTGAAACTGCTCATAGGCAGCAGGGTCGCCGCTCACGGCATAGCGCGCCAGTGCATAGGTGGCGTCCTTTTGGCCCTTGCTCCACTGGCTCTCGCCTGAGCTGAAAGCCCGCATAGCCCCCAGAATATGGAGGCTAGAGATGGCCAGTACCGTCTGCACAATGGCTAACGCCACAAAGGGCCAGATGCTGAGCAGCAAACTGCGCTTGCGCTTGGGTACGGCAAAGCTGCGCGCAGGCTTGGCTTCGCTGGCTGGCACTGCGGGCATGGGCGGACTTAATCGCGGCATGGCAGTCCCGCGAGGGATCGTTGGCATGTCTTCCGCGCTGCCGGCTGGGCAAGCGATCGGTGCATCAAGCAGAGCGGGGTGGCAAACATGGTGGTGGGGTGCGGGGGCGGGGAAAACTGCGGAGTCAAAAAGCCATTCAAGTATAGTAATACTCTATTTGGTGTTTGACTCCTTTCAATTGTAGTTATTTAGGGTAAACACCGGGCACTTTTCTGAAGTGGTTTTGGCTGCAATATGTAAGCAATGTCGATCAATTCATACAGATGCGCAAGCGCTTTATGCCGCATATGTCCGTCGCACGTTCTACCGCAAATGGGGCCAAGCCTTGGCACAATGGCTGTTGCAGCGCAAGCCGCTCACCATCTAACACAAGGAGCCTATACAGCATGTCAGCACAGCGTCCGTTCAAGGTTTTGGGAATCCAGCAAGTGGCCATCGGCGGCACTGACAAAGACCGCATGAAAAAACTCTGGGTGGACATGCTGGGCCTGTCACAAACAGGCACCTTCCGCAGCGAGCGCGAAAACGTCGACGAAGACATTCTGGCGATGGGCAAGGGCGCGTTCGCGGTCGAGGTGGACATCATGCAGCCGCTGGATATCGACAAAAAGCCCGCCGTGCATGCCACGCCGCTCAACCACATCGGCCTGTGGATTGACGACCTGCCCAAGGCTGTCGAATGGCTCACTGCCCAGGGCGTGCGTTTTGCGCCAGGCGGCATTCGCCCAGGCGCTGCGGGCCATGACATCTGCTTTCTGCATCCCAAGAGCAATGACGAGTTCCCCATCGCGGGCGAGGGCGTGCTAATCGAGCTGGTGCAAGCGCCGGCTGATGTCATTGCCGCCCTCGGTTGAGGAGAACGCTGCGATGGCCGATATCCCCAGCTTTCAGCCTTGCGTGATCCCGGTGCTGCGCAGCTTTGATGCCCAGCGCGCTGCCGAGTTCTACCAGGAGTTTCTGGGCTTTGCCCAGGACTGGACACACCGCTTTGGCGATGACTTTCCGCTCTACCAACAGCTCAGCCTGCGCAACGCTGCGGGACTGGCCTGCGTGCTGCATGTGAGCGAGCACCATGGCGACGCCTGCCCCGGCAGCACGGTGCGCATTGCCTGGCCGCAACTGGAGGCCTACCAGCAAAGCCTGCTGGCCAAGAACTACCGCTATGCCAAGCCAGGGCTGGAGCGCATGCCCTGGGGCATGCTGGAGATGCGCATTGCCGACCCCTTTGGCAACCATCTGGTGTTTTTTGAAGAACTGCCAGAAACGCCAGAGGGCGCAGGCAGCTAAGCGCCCTGCAAACCCAGCCACAGCCGCACGCCGTTGCGGCTTTTTTTATGCCCGATGGCTGCAAAGACCCTCAGCACCGCTGGGGCTAAAACGGGGTGCTGGCGTCAATAAACTCCCAAATAGTGCCAGTGGTTTTTGACCGGATAGCCTACTAGCGCATCGCAGTGGCCAAGCTGGGCGCTCGAAGGCATTGGAAACCCATCATTTGCTGCTAATTGCCCGCGTTGTGCACATTGTTTGGCCATCTATTGAGCCCAGAAAGAGGGCGGTTGCCGATGAAATGCCGAAAGTTGCAGCAATGTACTGGCTTCTTGTATGCAACATGCCCGCAACAGCGCCCTAAATTGAGAGCACAGCAAAGCTGCCAAACCAGGCTTGAAGAGGACCCAGGGCACCGCTTGGCTGCACATGGGATCTGGACACAATAAGTGCCATGCCCGGGCATCTCGCACCGGGCAGCGATCGAGGAGGTTCCCCATGTCCACCCCCCATAACCCTGGCACGACTACATCCGCTCTGCATTGGCATCCCCAAGTAGCGGTGACCGATCAGCCGACGGCGGCAGAGCCCTGGCCTGCAGCCCAAGTCCAAGCGCTGTTTGATATGCCCTTTATGGCCTTGATGTTCCATGCGCAGACGGTGCACCATGCGCACTGGCCAGCGGCTGATATCGAGCTGGCGACCCTGCTATCCGTCAAGACGGGTGGATGCCCGGAGAACTGCGGTTATTGCCCGCAGTCGGCGGCCTACGACACGGGAGTCAAGGCTGACAAGCTGATGGATGTGGCGGAGGTGGTGCGCGCGGCGCAAGCGGCCAAGGCAGCGGGTGCCAGCCGCTTTTGCATGGGTGCGGCCTGGCGCGCACCCAAGGACAGGGATATCGCCCAGATCAGCGCAATGATCGCAGCCGTCAAGGCCCTGGGGCTGGAAAGCTGTGCGACGCTGGGCATGTTGGCGCCTCACCAGGCCCAGGCGCTGAGCGATGCCGGGCTGGACTACTACAACCACAACCTGGACACCGGCCCCGCTTATTACCGCGATGTCGTCAGCACCCGGCAGTACCAGGAGCGGCTCGATACGCTGGCCCATGTCCGTGCGGCAGGCATCCGGGTCTGCTGCGGCGGCATCGTCGGTATGGGCGAGACGCCGGTCGACCGTGCCGCTTTGCTGGCCCAACTGGCCAATATGCAGCCCTATCCGGAGTCGGTGCCCATCAACAGTCTGGTGCGCGTGCCCGGCACGCCGCTGGCCGACAGCGAGCCGGTGGACCCACTGGATTTTGTGCGGGTGATCGCGGTTGCCCGCATCGTCATGCCCAAGGCCCGCATACGCCTGTCTGCCGGCCGCCAGCAGCTGGGCGAGGCGGTGCAGACGCTGTGCTTCATGGCGGGGGCCAATTCCATCTTTTATGGCGACAAGTTGCTGGTGACCGGCAACCCGGAGGCCGACAGCGATGCCAAGCTGCTGGCCAAGCTGGGACTTGCGAGCTTGAAAACTGCGGCCTGAGCGACGCGCCTGGGCGCTGCAGCGCAGCAAGCAAGCACTAAAAAGGCCAGCGCATGCTGGCCTGGTGCTGGTTGCTATGGCTGAATCAGCGGCGACCGCCTTGCGCTTTCAGCGCCTGCGCAATCTCTGTGACGAGGCCAGGGCCCCGGTAGATCAGGCCGGTGTAGATCTGCACCACATCGGCGCCGGCCTTGATCTTTTCGACCGCATCGGCACCACTCAGGATGCCGCCCACGCCAATGATCGGGAACTGTGGGCCCAGGGCGGCACGCAACTGGCGCACCACGGCATTGCTGGCCTCAAACACCGGACGGCCGGAGAGGCCACCGGTTTCCTCTGCATGCTGCAGGCCTTGCACCGCATCGCGGCTGATGGTGGTGTTGGTGGCGATCACGCCATCCATGCCATGGGCTTTGAGGCTGTTGGCGATCACGTTGACCTGTTCTTCCGTCAGATCGGGGGCGATCTTCAAGAACACGGGCTTGTACTTTCCGTGCTCGCGCGCCAGCTGCGCGCGGCGCAGCACCAGCGCGCTCAGCAGCGCGTCGAGCGCCGCATCGCTTTGCAAGGCGCGCAGGTTCTTGGTGTTGGGCGAGCTGATGTTGACCGTGATGTAGTCCGCATGGGGGTAGACGCCATCGAGGCAAGCCAGGTAGTCGCTGGTGGCATTTTCCATCGGCGTGGCCGCATTCTTGCCAATGTTGAGGCCCAGCAGCAGCGGCGATGGCTGCTTGCGGAACTGGGCCTTTTTCACATTGGCCACAAAGGCTGCCAGGCCTTCGTTGTTAAAGCCCAGGCGGTTGATCAGCGCATCACGCTCCGGGATGCGGAACATGCGCGGCTTGGGGTTGCCGGGCTGCGCCAGCGGCGTGACCGTACCCACCTCGACAAAGCCAAAACCCATGGCGCCCAGGCCATCAATGGCGCGCGCATTCTTGTCCAGACCCGCCGCCATGCCCACCCGGTTGGGGAACTGCAGACCCGCCAAGCTGATGGGGTCATTGACCCGGCTTTGGCGCCAGGCGCAGGCCAGCGGCGTGTTCTGGCCCTTGGCCAGCATGTCCATCGTGAAGTCGTGGGCAGCTTCGGGCTGCATGCCAAAGAGAACGGCGCGGGAGAGGGAATAGGGGATCAGGGACATGGGATGGGATAATCAAGGCGTTATCCGTATTTTCGCTGATCTGATCGCACTACCATGACACAAGACGAATTAAAGGCCGAGGTTGGCCGCGCAGCCCTGCAGTATGTGGTTGCCGGAGAAATCGTAGGCGTGGGCACTGGCTCCACCGTGAACAAGTTCATTGATGCACTGGCCACCATCAAGGACCAGATTCCGGGCGCAGTATCCAGCTCCGTGGCCAGCACCGAGCGCCTCCAGGCGCTGGGCATCAAGGTGTTCGATGCGAACGAGGTCGAGCGCCTCGCAGTCTACATCGATGGCGCCGATGAAATCGACCACCAGGGATTCATGGTCAAGGGCGGCGGCGCTGCGCTGACGCGCGAGAAGATCGTCGCTGCCCTGGCCGACCGCTTCATCTGCATCGCTGATGCGTCCAAGCAGGTACAAACCTTGGGTGCGTTTCCGCTGCCGGTCGAAGTCATTCCCATGGCTGCCACCCAGATCGCCCGCCGCTTCGCAGCCAAGGGTGGCCAGGCCACGTTGCGCCTCAAGGACGGCCAGCCCCTGGTCACCGACAACGGCCAGCACATCCTTGATGTCACCGGTCTGGCGATTGCCGACCCTGCCGCTTTTGAATCGGAAGTGAACCAGTGGCCTGGTGTGATCACGGTGGGCGTGTTTGCGCACCAGAAGGCGGCAGTTTGCCTGCTGGGAACGGAGCAAGGCGTGGAAACGCTCGAGTTCTAAAACCGCCAAACCCCAAAAAAATCGCCCGACCGGCTGATAGCTGGTCGGGCTTTTTTTTGATGCGAGGACTGTTTTCGCTTAGAAAACAATGCCGGTCGGGTTGTTCGGCGTCACGCGGTCCGGCTCCACACCTGGATTGCCCGATGCCGGTGCACTGCCAGGTTCCGCAGGTTGTGCAGATGGGGCCGCCGCCGGTGCAATCACCTTGGGGATCATCGGCTGCGCGGGGGCAGGGCGGTAGCTGGAAGGAAGCTTGGACTGGGCTGGGTAGCCGGCGGCATCCAGATAGGCGCTCCAGTCGTTCTCATTGAAGCCCGCCAAGTGCTGGCCGCCCAAGGTGGCAAAGGGAATGGAGCCTTCCGGGTTGAGCCTGCGCAGCGCCTGGATCTCTTCGTTGGAGGTCACGGTCTTCTCCGAGAAAGGCACCCCACGGGTTAGCAAATAACGGCGAGCGGTGTCGCAAGCGCCGCAGTCCTTGCTGGAATAGAGCGTCATGGGGTACTTGGTGGCGGCTTGCTTGACCTCAAGCGGCAAGTCATTAAGCCGGGTGCCGGCAGGCTCAGTCACGACGCCGGTCGAGACCGATTGGCTCGGCGTGTCGGAGGTGGGTGCGCGGTCCGAGAAAGTGACCCGACCATCAGGGCCCACAATGCGGTACACCGTTTGTGCGCTTGCCCAGCCGGCAGCGCAGGCGATGGCGGTGCCAACGAGCAAGCTGCCCAAAGCCTTTGTCTTCATGCCTATCCCTCTCTATAGCTGTTGTAGCGCCATTATGCCCGCGCAGCGCCAAGGCTTGCGCTGGCCCTGCCGGGCATTGCTTGGGCGCCCGGCAGCCCTGCGCCGCTTAGGCCGTCAGCGGCTCGGCCATGCCTTGGTGGCGCAGCAGTGCGTCGAGCTGCGGCTCGCGGCCACGGAAGGCCTTAAACGATTCCATGGCGGGGCGGCTGCCACCCGCTTCCAGAATGGCATGCAGGTAGCGCTGGCCCACCTCGGGGTCTACCACATCGCTGCTGCCGCGCTTATTCGCTGCCTCTTCAAAGCTGGCAAAGGCATCGGCGGACAGCACCTCAGCCCACTTGTAGCTGTAGTAACCGGCTGCATAGCCCCCCGCAAAGATGTGGGTGAAGGTATTGGGCATGCGGTTGAAGTCTGGCTGGTCCAGCACGGCGACCTGGCGGCGCACATCGCGCATCACGCCGTAAATGGCGTCCGCATTGATGCCATCGCCCGACAGCTCGGTGTGGATGCGCATGTCAAACAGCGAGAACTCGATCTGGCGCAGGGTCTGCATGCCCGATTGGAAGTTCTTGGCGGCAATCATCTTGTCGTAGAGGGCGCGTGGCAGCGGCTCCCCGGTGTCGACATGGGCTGTCATATGGCGCAGCACTTCCCATTCCCAGCAGAAGTTCTCCATGAACTGGCTGGGCAGCTCTACGGCATCCCATTCCACACCGCCGATGCCGGAGACATCGCGTTCATTGACCTGCGTGAGCATGTGGTGCAGGCCATGGCCGGTTTCGTGGAAGAGGGTGATCACGTCGTCATGGGTCAGCAGCGGCGGCTTGCCATCCACGCCAGCCGCAAAATTGCAGACCAGGTGCGCGATCGGGGTTTGCAACTGGCCGTTGTCCGGGCGCAGCCAGCGGGTGCGCACATCGTCCATCCAGGCACCTCCGCGCTTGCCATTGCGGGCAGGCGGGTCGAGGTAGAACTGGCCGACCAGCTCGCCGTCGCGCTCAATGCGGTAGAAGGCCACGTCCTGGTTCCAGACGGGAGCCAGGTCGCCCTTGATCTGTACGCCGAACAGTGTCTCGACAATGCGGAACAGACCGGCCAGCACCTTGGGCGCCGGGAAGTACTGCTTGAGCTCCTGCTCGCTGAAGGCGTAGCGCGCCTCTTTCAGGTGTTCGCCGATGTAGCCCCAGTCCCAGGCCTGCGGGTTGTCCAGGCCCAGCTCGGTACGGGCATAGTCGCGCAGGTCCTGCACATCCTTTTGGCCATAGGGCTTGGCCTTGCTGGCCAGCTCTTGCAAAAATTCCATCACCTGGGCAGACGACTGCGCCATCTTGGGTGCCACTGACAGCTCGCCAAAACTGGGGTAGCCCAGCAGATGCGCTTCCTGCTCGCGCATTTTCAGGATCTCGACCATCAAGGGCGTGTTGTCCAGCTTGCTATCGCCAAACTCGCTGGCCCGCGTGGTGTAGGCGCGGTAGAGCTTTTCGCGCAAGGTGCTGCTCTTGGCAAACTGCATTACCGGCAGGTAGCTGGGGATCTTCAAGGTCAGCTTGTATCCGGGCTTGCCTTCGGCCTCGGCCGCAGCGCGGGCGGCCTGGATGACGTCTTGCGGCACGCCAGCCAGCTCGTCCAGTTCGGCATAGTAGGCAAACTGGTCGGTGGCATCCATCGCGTTTTCGCTGTATTTTTGGCAGGCGATGGCGCTTTTTTCCTGCAGTTGGGCATAGGTCTCGCGGGCCTCGCCTTGCAGCTCGGCACCACCGAGCACAAAATTGCGCATTGCGTTGTCCCAGGCCTGTTTTTGTTCGCTGTTCAGGCTTGCCGGGTCAATGGCTTTGTATTTGGCATACAGCGCCTCGTCTGCGCCCAGCTGCGTCCAGAAGGCGGTGACCTTGGGCATCTCGGCGTTGTAGGCGGCGCGCAGTGCAGGCGTGTCAGCCACAGAGTTGAGGTGGCCGACCATGCCCCAGGCACGGCCCAGCTTTTCGGTGCTGACATCGAGCACCTTGGCGATCTCGTTCCATTGCGCCGGGAACTCGGGCGCCGTTACCGTCTTGAGGGCCGCTTCACTGTCGGCCAGTAGCTGGTCGATGGCGGGGGCGATATGTTCAGGTTGGACCTGGTCAAAGCGGGGCAGGCCGCTGAAGTCGAGCAATGGATTGGTCATGGTGCTGTATATGGGGCCTGGCGCCCCGCAATCAATGCCTTATTGGCACTTGGAACATAATCGTGTTGCCTGTCATTTAAGCACAAAAAAAAGCCGCTGGCACCGGCAAGGCGGATGCCAACAGCTATCGTTTTCATAGTTTTACCGCAGCGATAAATCGGCGCGGAATCGAGGCGATTTTGCGGAGATCAGGCGCGCTCGGCCGACTCCAGCGTATTGACCATCAGCATGGTGATGGTCATCGGGCCCACACCGCCGGGCACGGGGGTGATGTAGCCAGCCACTTCCTTGACGCCGTCAAAATCCACATCGCCGCAGAGCTTGCCTTCGGCATTGCGGTTCATGCCCACATCGATCACCACAGCGCCGGGCTTGACCATGTCGGCGGTCAGCACATTGAGCTTGCCGACGGCCGCCACGATGATGTCGGCCTGGCGGGTCATCGCAGCCAGGTCGGCCGTGCCGCTGTGGGTGATGGTGACAGTGGCGTTCGCTGCCAGCAGCATCATGGCCATGGGCTTGCCCACGATGTTGGAGCGACCAATGACCACGGCATGCTTGCCGCGCAGGTCCTTCATGCCAATGGATTCGAGCATCTTCATGCAGCCGTAGGGCGTGCAGGCCTTGAAGCCCACTTCACCGACCATCAGCGCGCCGGCGCTGGCCATATGGAAGCCGTCCACATCCTTCTTGGGCGAGATGGCTTCGATGACCTTGTGGTCATCGATGTGCTTGGGCAGCGGCAGCTGCACCAGGATGCCATGGATGCTCGGGTCGTTGTTCAGCGCTTCGACGCGGGCCAGCAGCTCGGCCTCGGTCATGCTGGCGTCGTACTTCTCCAGCACCGAGTGAAAGCCGCATTCTTCGCAGGACTTGACCTTGTTGCGCACATAGACCTGGCTGGCCTGGTTGTCGCCCACCAGAATGACAGCCAGACCCGGAACGATGCCCCGGGCCTTGAGCTGGTCGGCGCGCGCCTTGACATCGGCACGCAGTTGCTGGGAGAGGGCCTTGCCATCGATCAATTGAGCAGTCATGTGGTCATCCAAAAAGGGTTGCGCGTGGTCCAGCAGCCGGGCGAGCCCCCAGCATGGCGCGCGGAATTGAAAAATGCGCCGTACCGAAGCCGGTACCGGCGCATTGCGCTTTGAGAAGCGTTATTGGAACGTCGTCCTTAGGGCGCGAAGGCCGCTAATTTATCACGTTGCCTTGGCGGCCGCATTCGATCCCAGGGCAATCTTGAGCAGATCAGCCACGGTATTGGCGCCCAGTTTTTCCATGATGTTGGCGCGGTGCGCTTCGACGGTCTTGATGCTGATGCCCAGGTCATCGGCGATCTGCTTGTTCAGGCGGCCGGCCACAATGCGTTCGAGCACCTGCGACTCGCGGCCGGTGAGCTTGGCCAGCAGGGCATCGCGGCTGGCAGCTTGCTGGTGGCCAGCAAAGGCATCACGTGCCTGGTCGAGCATGCGCTCCACCAAGGTGTCGAGCTGCGCTTCGTCAAAAGGCTTCTGGATGAAATCCATTGCGCCTTTTTTCATCGTGTCCACAGCCATCGGCACATCGCCGTGGCCGGTGATGAAGACGATGGGCAGGGGCGACTTGTTTTCGATCAGGCGGTCCTGCAGTTCCAGGCCGCTCATGCCACCCATGCGGATATCGACAATCAGGCAAGCCACTTCGCGGGCGTCGTAGCGAGCCAAGAAGGATTCGGCTGAATCAAAGCAGCGTACACGGTAATCTTTGCCCTCCAGCAACCATTGAAGCGAGTCACGAACCGCTTCATCGTCATCGACTACGTAGACCGTGCCCTTTTTCGGGATCAAGCTCATGCACAATTCCTTCTATCAGTATTGGTATAGCGCTGGCTATTCAGCAGACTCCGCCGGCGTGGCCACCGGAATCCAGAAGCTGAAATTACAACCTGTCACCTCCGTCCCATTGTAGAGGTTCTCCGCCTGCATCCGGCCGTGGTGAGATTCCACAATGCTGCGACACAAATTGAGACCAATTCCCATGCCTTCGCTCTTGGTGGAGAAGAAGGCCTGGAACAGTCGCTCCAATGCTTCAGGTGACAGGCCGCGCCCCGTATCTTGAACGGAAAACTCTATCACATCCGTGGCGTCGATCTTGCGAGGCACGACGCGCAGTTCCACCATGCGCTGGTGGGCCGGACGCTCTGCATTGGCAATGGATTCGGCGCCGTTCTTCATCAGGTTGATGAGCACCTGCTCGATTAGGATGCTGTCCACCTTCACCTTGGGCAGGCGCGCAGCAACGTGGTGCGAAAGCCGCACATTGTGGCGTTTGAGCTCAATCGAGCCCAGCTCCACCGCCTCGCTGACGATGTCGCTGACATCGGCCAGCTCACGGTTGGGTTCGCTGCGTTTGACAAACGAGCGGATACGGTGGATCACCTGCCCGGCGCGCTGCGCCTGGTGGGCCGTCTTTTCCAGCGCGCCAAGTAGAGCCTCTTCACTGAGGCTGCCGTTCTTGACGCGGGTGATCATGCCCGAGCAGTAGTTGCTGATGGCCGAGAGCGGCTGGTTCAGCTCATGCGCGACGCTCGACGCCATCTCGCCCATGGTCACCAGGCGGCTCACGGTGGCGGCTTTTTCGGCCTGGCGCGCGGCTTGCTCTTCAGCCTCGCGGCGCGGGGTAATGTCTGTGGCAATGACCATCTGGGCCAGGCGCCCGTCCACCCAGTTGAGGTAGCGCGAGCGCACTTCCAGCCATTTGCCCAGCTCGGGGATATAGATCTCGGCGTTGCCGCTGACGGCGGTGGTGATCTGGTCGCTGGGCAGGCCCATCAGCCCGTCCTCGTCGTCCATGCTGGTGCTGGCATTGCTGCTGCTGGGCAGCACGCCGGCTTGGGCCACCAGCTGCAAATGGCCCACCGTTTGCGAGCCAAACCACTGCCGGTAGAGCTTGTTGGCAAACAGCAGCTCGGCACTGCCCAGCGGCGCCACCGACACCGAAGCGTCCAGCGCCTCCAGCACGATGGTGAAGCGTTCGTAGGAGGCAGACAGCTGCTCGCGGATGCGGTTGGGCTCGGTGATGTCGGTCATCGAGGTCATCCAACCTGTCTGGCGGCCATGGCCGTCGATCAGCGGCGAGACATAGAGCCGCGCCTCGAACATGGTGCCGTTCTTGCGCTTGACCCGCATCTGGAAGCCACCCGGAAACACCTTGCCGCTCATCTCGTCGATCAGCATGTCGTGGTAGGTGCTTTGGTCGCCCTCGGGCCAATAAGGGTAGGGGGGGAGCTTGCCCACCAGCTCTTCTTCGCTCCAGCCGGTCATCTGGCAGAAGGCGGCATTCACATAGGAGATGCGGCCTTGCAGATCGAGCGCGCGCATGCCGGTCAGCACACTGTTTTCCATCGCCCGGCGGAAATTGGTCTCGCCCTGCAGTGCCTCTTGCGCGCGGATGCGCTTGCGCGTATGGCGCCAGGTGGCCACCAGGAGCCAGGCCGTCATGAAGCTCAGCACCCCCACCAGCCAGAACAGGCCATTGCTGACCAAGCCCAGCGAAGTGTGGTAACCCTGGGCGCGTAGCTTCAAGCTGTTGCCAACGGGTGCCACCGGCATATCAAACTCATTGGGCACCGCGCGCCAAGGCAGCAGGCGCTGGGCCACGACGCGGGGCGTGAGCGGGGTGCCGGCCAAGGTGGTGCCCTTGCCATCCTGCATGGTCACCGCGTAACGCGCCAGGATCTCTGTGGGTGTACCGTAGCGCAGCAGGTTCTCAATCGAGAACTCGGCCAGCAGCACGCCGCCGAAGCGGCCCTTTTGGCTGATCGGCACCTCCAGCAGCAGCATGGGTGCTGTATCGCTGGTGGCCAGCGGTTGCGAGAAGACCGGCTGCTGCAGGTCGCGCGCCATCTCAAACAGCTCCAGCAGTTCCTTTTTCTGGATCACCTCATCCAGGGTGAGCAGGTTCTCGGCCGCCACGCTGGGGCCGAACTGGGTGGCGCGCACCTGACGCGCGGTATCGATCCAAGTCAGTGCTTGCAACTCGGCATACTGGCTGATCAGCGTGTCGGCACGGTCATTGAAGCCGTTCTTGTCCACGTCTTGGTTGCCCACGTCGCGGGCCAGGCGCATCAGCTGCTCCTGGCGCTCGGACAGGCGCAGCCGAATGCGCTGCTGGGCATATTCCACATCCCGGCGCATGGCCTCGCGTTCGCGCTCCAACTCTTCGCTGCGCAAGTACCAAAAGGCCGCCACGATGGCGATGAAAAACATTACCACTGCTACCAACGGCGCAATGGCCGCATAACGGTCTTGTCTCGAAGGTGACAATCCGCGCCACCAGGTTTGCCACATCTGCACCAAACGGGGTCGGCTGTTCGGGGGCGGGGTGGCGGGGCGCTCGGTCGAATTCATGGTCGATGAGTGTAGACGAGGGCAGGGCAGCCATGCCCTGATGCTGGACAAATCGTTCGCCTTGTCCCCTAAGGCGTCCTGCTGCAGTGCCCGTGGATTGTGCGTTTGCAGCAATTTCCCATAATATGAAAATGAAGACCGCTATTTGAAATCTTCAAAAAATGTGAGAAACTCTGGCACAGTCATTCATAGCAGATCACTTGAAGGAGACGCCAGCATGTCCGAACCATCCGAACAAAAAGCCGTCAACGGCCCCACCCGCACAGACGGCCAAGAAACCCGAGAATGGATGGACGCGCTGTCCGCTGTGATCGACCGCGAAGGCGCCGAGTACGCCCATTCGCTGATCGAGCAGCTGCTCGAGCACGCGCGCCAGAACAGCGTCGATCTGCCTTTCTCCGCCAAGACCGGTTACGTCAACACCATCGAGACCGAGCAGGAAGCCCGCAGCCCCGGCAACCTCGAGATCGAACAGCGCCTGCGCGCCTACATGCGCTGGAACGCCATGGCCATGGTGGTCAAGGCCAACCGCATTCACCCGCCAGAAGGCGGCGACCTGGGAGGCCACATCGGCTCCTTCGCGTCGTTGGCCAGCATGTTTGGTGCTGGCTTCAACCATTTCTGGCACGCCGAGAGCGACAACCACGGCGGTGACTGCCTCTACATCCAAGGCCACGTATCGCCCGGCATCTATGCCCGCGCCTACCTGGAAGGCCGTATCAGCGAAGAGCAACTGCTCAACTTCCGCCAGGAAGTGGATGGCAAGGGTCTGTCCAGCTACCCCCACCCCAAGCTGATGCCCGATTTCTGGCAGTTCCCCACCGTGTCCATGGGCCTGGGCCCCATCATGGCGATCTACCAGGCGCGCTTCCTGAAGTACCTGCATGCCCGCGGCATTGCCAACACCGAAAACCGCAAGGTCTGGGTGTTCTGCGGCGACGGTGAAATGGACGAAGTCGAATCCCTGGGCGCGATCGGCCTGGCCGCGCGTGAGAACCTCGACAACCTGATTTTCGTGATCAACTGCAACCTGCAGCGCCTGGACGGCCCGGTGCGCGGCAATGGCAAGATCATCCAGGAACTCGAAGGCGAGTTCCGTGGCTCCGGCTGGAACGTGATCAAACTGATCTGGGGCAAGGGCTGGGATGCCTTGCTGGCCAAGGACCATGATGGCGCACTGCGCAAGATCATGATGGAGTGCAACGACGGCGACTACCAGGCTTTCAAGGCCAACGATGGTGCTTATGTGCGCAAGAACTTCTTTGGCCGCGATCCACGTACCTTGAAGATGGTCGAGCACATGAGCGACGACGAGATCTGGAACCTGCAGCGCGGTGGCCACGATTCGCAAAAGGTTTACGCCGCCTTCCACGCCGCACAAAACCACCAAGGTCAGCCGACCGTGTTGCTGGTCAAGACCGTCAAGGGCTTTGGCATGGGCAAGGTCGGTGAGGGCAAGAACAACGTCCACCAGACCAAGAAGCTGGCCGATGAGGACATCAAGGCCTTCCGCGACCGTTTCAACATCCCGATCCCGGACAGCCAGATCGCCGACCTGCCTTTCTACAAGCCAGCGGACGACACCCCGGAAATGAAGTACCTGCACGAGCGCCGCAAGGCCTTGGGCGGCTACCTGCCCAAGCGCCGCGAAAAGGCTGACGAGCAGTTCACCGTGCCTCCGCTGGAGACCTTCAAGGCCGTGCTCGAAGCTACGCCCGAAGGCCGTGAAATCTCGACCACGCAAGCCTATGTGCGTTTCCTCACCCAGCTGCTGCGTGACAAGGAAATCGGCCCCCGCGTCGTGCCCATCCTGGTCGACGAGGCCCGTACCTTCGGTATGGAAGGCCTGTTCCGCCAGATCGGTATCTACAACCCGCATGGCCAGCAATACACCCCGGTCGACAAAGACCAGGTGATGTACTACAAGGAAGACACCAAGGGTCAGATCCTGCAGGAAGGCATCAACGAAGCGGGCGGCATGTCCAGCTGGATTGCAGCGGCAACCAGCTACAGCCACAGCAACCGCATCATGATTCCGTTCTACATCTATTACTCGATGTTCGGATTCCAGCGCATTGGCGATCTGGCCTGGGCTGCGGGCGACCTGCAGGCGCGCGGCTTCTTGCTGGGCGGCACCTCGGGCCGCACCACCTTGAACGGCGAAGGTCTGCAGCACGAAGACGGTCACAGCCACATCCTGGCCGGCACCATCCCCAATTGCATCAGCTACGACCCGACCTTCTCGCACGAAGTGGCGGTGATCATGCATGAAGGCCTGCGCCGCATGGTGCAGAACCAGGAAAACATCTTTTACTACCTGACCCTGCTGAACGAAAACTATGCCATGCCTGGCCTGACGCCCGGCACCGAGGAAAAGATCCTCAAGGGCATGTACCTGTGCAAGGCCGGTGGCGCCGGTGACCTGCGCGTGCAACTGCTGGGCTCGGGCACCATCCTGCGCGAATCCTTCTTTGCGCAAGAGCTGCTGGCTGCCGACTGGGGCGTGACCGCCGACGTCTGGAGCTGCCCATCGTTCAACGAACTGACCCGCGACGGCCAGGATGCTGACCGCTGGAACCTGCTGCACCCGCTGGAAACCGCCAAGGTGCCGTTTGTGACCGCCGAGCTGGGCAACAGCACTGGCCCGGTGATCGCTTCGACCGACTACATGAAGTCCTACGCCGAGCAGATTCGTCCCTTCATCCCCGCTGGCCGCACCTACAAGGTGCTGGGCACCGACGGCTTTGGCCGCTCGGACTTCCGCCGCAAGCTGCGCGAGCACTTCGAGATCGACCGCCACTACATCGTGGTTGCCGCCCTCAAGGCGCTGGCCGAAGACGGCAAGCTGCCCGCCCAGAAGGTCGCCGATGCGATTGCCAAGTACGGCATCAATGCCGACAAGATCAACCCGCTGTACGCCTAAATAGCACCAGGAGACACCACAATGGCATTGATTGACATTCAAGTCCCCGATATTGGCGACTTCGCAGAAGTGGGCGTGATCGAGTTGCTCGTCAAGCCCGGTGACACCGTCACCAAGGACCAGTCGCTGATCACCGTCGAGTCCGACAAGGCCTCGATGGAAATCCCGTCCAGCCACGCTGGCGTAGTCAAGGAAATCGTCGTCAAGATTGGCGACAAGGTGGCCGAAGGCTCGGTCATCATCAAGCTCGAAGCGGCGGATGCAGCGGCTTCCGCACCCGCTGCGCAAGCACCGGCAACGGCCGCCGCGGCACCGGCTGCTGCAGCACCCGCTCCTGCAGCTGCACCGACGCCTGCACCCCAGGCTGCTGCTGCGCCTGCGGCCTCGGGCCCGGTCGAAGTGAAGGTCCCCGATATCGGAGACTTCAAGGACGTGGCCGTGATCGAGCTGCTGGTCAAGGTGGGCGATACCGTCACCGCAGAGCAGTCGCTGTTCACCGTCGAATCCGACAAGGCCTCGATGGAAATTCCATCGCCCGCCGCTGGCGTGGTGAAGGAGCTCAAGGTCAAGATTGGCGACACCATCAATGTTGGCGATCTGGTCGCCATTCTGGAGGGCAGCACCGCTGCAGCGCCAGTATCCGCACCGGCTGCACAAGCCCCCGCTGCTGCTGCGCCTGCCCCAGCCGCCAGCGCACCTGCTCCTGCAGCAGCACCTGTCGCCGCTGCGCCGGCTGCAGCCGTGCCGGCCCACAACCCCACCGTACCGCCATCGGGCGCCTTGCCTTATGCATCGCCATCGGTGCGCAAGTTTGCGCGTGAGCTGGGCGTGCCGCTGGAAGAGGTCAAGGGCTCGGGCAACAAGGGCCGTATTACCGCCGACGACGTGCAGGCCTTCACCAAGCAGGTGATGGCTGGTGCCGTGCAGACCAAGGCCCAGGCGGCCAAGGCGCCTGCCGGTGGTGGCTCCGGCGCAGGTCTGGATCTGCTGCCATGGCCCAAGGTCGATTTCAGCAAGTTCGGCACGGTCGAGCGCAAGGACCTGTCGCGCATCAAGAAGATCTCGGGCGCCAACCTGCACCGCAACTGGGTGATGATCCCGCACGTCACCAACAATGACGAGGCCGACATCACCGAGCTCGAAGCCTTCCGCGTCTCCACGAACAAGGAAAACGAGAAGAGCGGCGTCAAGGTCACCATGCTGGCCTTCGTGATCAAGGCGCTGGTGTCTGCACTCAAGAAGTTCCCTGAGTTCAACACCAGCCTGGATGGCGACACCCTGGTCTACAAGCAGTACTTCAACATCGGCTTTGCGGCAGACACGCCCAATGGCCTGGTGGTGCCGGTGCTCAAGGATGCCGACAAGAAGGGCATCATCCAGATCAGCGCAGAAATGGGCGAGCTGGCCAAGAAGGCGCGCGACGGCAAGCTGGGCGCGGCCGACATGCAAGGCGGCTGCATCTCCATCTCGTCGCTGGGCGGCATTGGTGGCACGCACTTCACGCCTATCGTGAACGCCCCTGAAGTAGCCATCCTGGGCCTGTCCAAGTCGGCGATGAAGCCGGTCTGGGACGGCAAGCAGTTTGTGCCACGCCTGATGCTGCCGCTGAGCCTGTCGTACGACCACCGCGTCATCGACGGCGCCTCGGCCGCACGCTTCAATGCCTACCTGGGCCAGGTGCTGGCGGACTACCGCCGCATCATCCTGTAATCGGAGACGCACACTATGGCAATCGTAGATATCAAAGTCCCCGACATTGGTGATTTCGCTGAAGTGGGCGTGATCGAGCTGCTCGTGAAGCCTGGCGACACCGTCGCCAAGGACCAGTCGCTGATCACCGTCGAATCGGACAAGGCCTCGATGGAAATCCCGTCGAGCCATGCCGGCGTCGTCAAGGAACTCAAGATCAAGATCGGTGACAAGGTCGCCGAAGGATCGGTGATCCTGTCGCTGGAAGCGGCGGAGGGCGCTGCCCCAGCACCTGCACCGGCAGCCTCGTCGCCCGCACCGGCTCCGGCAGCAGCTGCGCCGGCTCCCGCAGCGCAAGCCGCTGCGCCGGCCCCGGTGGCCAGCAACTACAGCGGCCAGGTCGATGAAGACTGTGACGTGGTCGTGCTGGGCGGCGGCCCTGGCGGCTACTCTGCGGCATTCCGCGCGGCCGATCTGGGCCTCAAAGTGGTGCTGATCGAGCGTTACAAGACCTTGGGCGGCGTCTGCCTGAACGTGGGTTGCATTCCATCGAAGGCCCTGCTGCACGTGGCGGCCGTGATGGACGAGGTCAAGCACCTGGAAGTCGCCGGCGTCAAGTTTGCCGCGCCAGAGGTCAATATCGACCAGCTGCGCGCACACAAGGAAAAGGTCATCGGCAAGCTCACCGGCGGTCTGGGCCAGATGGCCAAGATGCGCAAGGTCACGATCGTGCGCGGTTATGGCAACTTCGTCAGCGCCAACCACATCGAAGTGCAGGAAACCTCGGGCGATGGCCAGGAGAAGACCGGCGGCAAGAAGGTGGTGCAGTTCAAGAAGGCCATCATCGCTGCGGGCTCGCAGGCAGTGCATCTGCCCTTCATGCCCAAGGACGAACGCGTGGTCGATTCCACCGGCGCTTTGGACCTGAAGGCGGTGCCCAAGCGCATGCTGATCCTGGGCGGCGGCATCATCGGCCTGGAAATGGGCACCGTCTACAGCACCCTGGGCGCTCGCCTGGATGTGGTCGAGATGATGGATGGCCTGATGCAAGGCGCTGACCGCGATCTGGTCAAGGTCTGGCAAAAGATGAACGCGCCACGCTTTGACAACATCATGGTCAACACCAAGACCGTGGCTGCCGAAGCAACGCCCGAAGGCATCAAGGTCTCGTTCGAGCCTGCCAAGGACGGCGTGACCGTGCCCGAACCCCAGGTGTACGACCTGGTGCTGCAAGCCGTGGGCCGCACGCCCAATGGCAAGAAGATCGGCGCAGAAGCTGCAGGCGTGTCCGTGACGGACCGTGGCTTCATCAATGTCGACATCCAGATGCGCACCAATGTGCCCAACATCTTCGCGATCGGCGACATCGTGGGCCAGCCCATGCTGGCACACAAGGCCGTGCACGAAGCGCATGTGGCCGCTGAAGTCATCGCTGGCGAACTGCAAGGCAACAAGGAGCTGGCTGCTGCCGCTTTCAATGCCCGCGTGATCCCATCGGTGGCCTACACCGATCCCGAAGTGGCATGGGTGGGTCTCACCGAAGACCAGGCCAAGGCCCAAGGCATCAAGGTCAAGAAGGGCCTGTTCCCCTGGGCGGCCTCGGGCCGCGCCATTGCCAATGGCCGCGACGAAGGCTTCACCAAGCTGCTGTTCGACGACTCGCCCGAAGCCCATGGCCACGGCAAGATCCTCGGCGGCGGCATGGTCGGCACGCACGCCGGCGACATGATCGGTGAGATCGCGCTGGCCATCGAGATGGGTGCAGACACCGTGGACATCGGCAAGACCATCCACCCGCACCCGACCTTGGGCGAAAGCATTGGCATGGCCGCAGAAGTGGCCCATGGCACTTGCACCGATGTGCCGCCCGCGCGCAAGTAAGACCAGCTGGTCTTGAGCCACTCTGTAAAAGACAGCCTTTGGGCTGTCTTTTTTCATTGGAGCCAGCAGCCTTGCCTACTTTTTTGGAGATGCTTAGAAGTTGGCAATTAAGTTAGCAATATTCGCAGAGTCTTATTGAATTTGTTTAATAAAAACAATAAGTTGAAATTATTTCAGAGTTGGCAATTTGGGTGAACCACAAAGCCATGCATGTACCAAATTGGGTCCCTGGTTCCAGCCGACTTTGACGATATTCGTTTACATGCTTGAGAAAAGATCCCGATCGGGATCTTTTTTTGTATTTAGCGAACTCCATGTAGCAAATATTCCTGATCGGGAATAAAGCTGTATTTTTTATCCCAGAAGGGGTGATAAATTCCCGATCGGGAATTTTTAAACCTACACAGCATGTCCTCTATCCAGAATGCAGAACAACTGGCCACAGCGCTGCGCCTAGTGTGCAAACGACTGGGGCTTACCCAGCAAGCATTGGCGCTGGTAGCGGGGGTGGGCAGGGAGTGGGCTCGCGGTTTGTCGTTGACTTGGAGTCTGGCAGCCCACAGTACGTCTTAAAAACGTGCTCCATGTGGTCGATGCGTTAGGCGGCCAGTTGGAGCTTTCAGGCATGCCTGAGCGTGCGAGTAGTGACATAAAGAGAAACTGCATTCAATCATATAGACAGCAAGGCGCATGACTCGCGCAGCCAAAAACTTTCCATTACTTAGCTCGCGATTCCCTTGAAATGGGACATAGTCCTCAGAAGGTTCACAGGGGCAATTGTCGGCGACAGCAGCATAGCGGTATACAGGTTCATAGCCAGATGCAGTGGGGCGCATCGATAGCGGACGATCAAGCGGGACATGTCCAAGGCGGATCATGACGCAGTTCGTGGTCTTAGGACGCCGCGTTTCAGATGAAAAATCTTCAACTGCCATCGAATGGCCTTGGAAACCCGAGCCGGACTCGCTAATTCGGATCCCAACAAAAGCAATTTTCGGCACAACGTCATCTGCACTCATTGACGGTTGAATGAACAATCTTAAATTCAATCTGTTTCTACAGGTAATTATGCCGTGTAGAAAAAGAAACAGAATGAACGGCGGATCTGCTTCTATTCAGAGATAACTCTGAAAATTATCTTATTATCACTAATTATATTTTAATATTGCATCTCACTCTAGTCTCAGCGAGAAATGCTACCTTTTTGCATTGCCAGTGAGGGACAAATTCATTACAAGTCTTATGCGATCTACAGGATTGTGCACTAGCGCACCCTTTTGATTCAATTTTACCTTGAAATTTATTGAGAATTTATTCTCTGACTGGTTACGTAAATTGAGGCGAAAACATTAGTTGTTGCTTATTACATATTATTTATAATAATCAGCATTTATACCAAATAGGTTTTCATAAAAGTGTCATAGGCTTCTTGAGAGCTGCGTGGCTTATCTATTCATTTGAATAATAAAATCATTAGCTTTCGACGGGCTGTGAGTGTCTCCCGTTTCATTTAACCATATGAAGATTGGAGTATTTATGAAAACGAAGATTGCTTTGCTTTCTGTGTTGGTTTGCGGCATATCAGAAGCTGCTCCTAACAACATTTATAGCGTGAAAGAATACATTGCAAATTTCAAATATACGCCAGAGCGAAATCTGGCTATAAGGCTATCCATTTCTGCAAACTCTGAAAGTACCGATGCGATTTCAGAAGTGGAGGCGGTGCTTGGACAAAAAGGCTCTTTTAATAAAGACAGCAAAAGCATTGATATCAACTTGCCTGCGAAAGATATTGATGTACTCTACAAGCTTGACACTATTAGTCATATTGGCTATATCGCCCCCCGTGAGGACTATGAGAAACTCTCGGTTAAAAATTCGACTAATCAAGACAATCGATTAAAAATAAAAGTCGCTCAGAGGTCATCACTTCCGCTGTGGACTTTGTCGGAATCAGGCGAGGTCATCTTTATAAAAAATAAGGACGACACGCTGACGGAGAAGGTTGAGCGTGCGATTGAAAGTGAGTATTCGGTTGAGCCCTTAGATGAAGCCCCTGATGAGAATAGTTTAATAAGCTATAAGGTAGTACTTGCTGATGAAGCTACTGCTTCAAAGATAAAAAATGATCCAAATTATGCAGTAATTGATGATAAAGAAGATTCCAGTAATGTGAATATTATTCACAATGTAGATATTTTGATAGACGATAAATATGCTGAGGTGCGGTCATATTTTATTAAAATAAAATCGCCGCCTGATATAAATGATGTAAAAAAATTCTATAGCAAAGACGCCTTCTTGAAGCAAGATAAAATTTCCAAGGAATTGTTTGCAAGCATATTTAGTGAGATATTTCCTGAGAAGATAAAAGAGCTCACGGTCATGCAAGGCTCTAATTTAGCAATCATAGGTCTGGATAGAAGTGAACTCATGTCGCTAATTAACAAGGGAGATCCCAGGATTGATAGAATTTATGAAAAAAATTCTTCTTTCAGCCCGCAGATGAATGTGAGTACATCGAGTGGACCCGGAGGGATGAATCTGGCACAGACTTGGGCATCCAATACGGGTAATAATGCCTGGATTGCAATTCTTGATACGGGAGCCACGCTCACACAACCTCAATACGACGGTCGAGATTATTTGCAGGCTTGCTTTAACACCCACAATCCTGCTGAAAGAAAGGTGTCAAGGTGCCGAAATATGGACTCGACAGGCGCGATGCATGGGGCAGTGTCCGGTAGAACTGGAGGCTACAGCAATCCCTGCGGAATTGGACGGCCTGTAACAGGTGGCGGTCTGGCTATCGATGAAGGTGCATGTAGTCACGGAGATAGCGTAGCGTCCATTGCTCTTGGTAATGCTGCAGCCCATCCGGCGTATAAGGGAGTATCGTACGGTTCCAATGTATTCGCCATTAATGTAGGTACACTTCATAAGGTGAATGCCAGCGACGCTACATATTCCCCTAGAATGTTTTATGTGGATATGGTCAAAGCCCTTAATGAAGTAGCAAATCAGTCTGCTAACAGAAAGATAGTCGTCAATATAAGCCAAGGAGATGGTGTTGCCTACAACTCTAGTTGTGATCATTTACACCAAGATGCTGTCAATGCCATTGCCACTTTGAAGTTTATATATAATGTTCCGGTGATTGTCTCAACTGGGAATAATGGTTACGATAACGCGATCAATGCACCATCATGTTTCTCCAATGTTATTAAAGCATCTTCTACCCATAAAGACACTGGCTCACGTTTTTTTGGGGCTAATATTGCAAATCCCATGAATTACGGAACTCAATCAAGCTCGTCTATGTGGTTGGCGCCTGGTGTTGATTTAGTTTTCTCAGTCAATAATCAACTTTTCAGCGGCACTGGAACCTCTTTTGCTGCGCCGCACATCGCCGGGGCCTACGCTCTAGTGAGGTCGGCATTGGATTCCAGTGTTTCAGTTGATAGTGCTACCCAATTTATGGACGATTTCTTTCCTAATGGCATTGTCACGTTCAATGACTATGACTACTTGAGAATAAGGCTGGGAAATTAAATTCAACAGTAAATTCGCAATGACCGCATTAGAGGAGCAAGGAGAATTTGGACATTTCTGTTAGCATGTCCGACGCGGCTGGGCTCTCGATTGCATAAAGCCCAGCTTTTAACATCTGTTAATCTCCATCCTACGCACAAGATCGGCATGAAGTTGGGCGGCGAATACCGATTTAGCACGCTGCGCGGGCGCCATTAAGAGCAGTTCGCAGAGGATGCCGGCTTGGCCAAGGCTGCGACCAAAAAGCGCATCCTCGCGCTTGCGCAAAGCCTGCCTGCTGCGGCGCGGCAACTACAGAGCGCCTCGCAGCATGGTTTTTCCCGGCATGCAGTCGTCGAGCTGGTATGCAGCTTGATCGAGCAGCGCTGTGCTGAGACCGTCCAACAATTGGTTGCAGCTTGAACTGAACACCAGGCGCCCATGCGTATCGCAGGCAAGGCGCAGCCTGCCTCTCATTCGTAATCAAACTCCGCCCGGTAGTCATCCGGGTCGATACCTTCAGTGCGCAGCGGCTCCACCAGGCGAAAGCGCGTGACCTTGGCCGATGCGGTGATATAGCCTTTGATGACCCATTCGCGGGTCACGGGGCTGCGTGCCTCTTGCGCCAGTTGCTCGATCACGCGGGTGGTTTTGCGCCGGGCCAGCATGCGGAAGAATGCCGGCACATGGGCGAGCAGGCGTTGCAGCAGCTCCTCGGCATCGGCGGTCCATTCGCCTTGCTTTGGCAGCTCGGGCACAAAACCCCATTCGTCTTCTGTCAAGGCACGCCACAGCACGATGGCATGGCCATCGGCATCGCCCACGCAGGCCATCTCTTCCAATTCAGGGGTGCGCATCGGCGGGTAGCGTGAGGTGCTGCCTGCTGCCAACAGGCTTTGGTAGGCCTGGGCTACATCGGCCACCTGCAGGCGCAGGCTCGTCTGCGACTCCACCTTGGGCACTTGCAGCAGGCGCAGCATGGCGCTGCCGGTGTCTATATCGACATAGCCTTCGCCGCTGCGCGCAGCGCTGAAGCCGATTACATCGCGCCAGAGCTGCGTGGCCTTTTCCAGATCGCTGCAGGGAAGGACAAGGTGGCTGATTCCGAAAAACATGGCATACAGAGGTAAAAAAAACAGGATTGATGATAGCTTTTTGCCGCGCCTGCCATTAGCGCTGATTGCCGATGCATTGCAGTCACGCAAAGAATTCGGCAGTTGTCTTGGGGACAGCCGAGACTGCCCCTTTGCGTCCGGATGCGCGAAGATCCCGACAAGACATAGCTCGCGCAGCGCATCGGCACTTCTCGCCAACGCCGCTGCAGACCCTCAGGAGACCCACCCCATGATCCCCCATGCGCTCACTTCTGCTGCCGCATTGGCCATTGCCGCTAGCATGGCCATTGCAGCCAAACCGGCCATCGCCGCCTATCCAGACAAGCCCATCAAGCTGATCGTGCCGTTCCCACCAGGCCAGGCCACCGATATCTTTGCACGCGCATTGGCTGACAAGCTGGGCCAAAGGCTCGGTCAGCCGTTGGTAGTTGAGAACAAAGCCGGCGCGGGCAGCAATATTGGCTCCGAGCAGGTTGCGCGCAGTGCCGCCGACGGCTATACCTTGCTGGTCGCAGGCAGCGCGATGGCCGTGAACCAGACCTTGTACAAAAAGGTGAACTTCGATCCCCGCGTCGACCTGGTCGGCATCAGCTTGATCGCCAAGGTACCGCTGGTCTTTCTGGCCAATCCGGCCAGCGGTATCAAAAGCATGAACGACCTGGTGAGCAAGGCCCGCGACGAGCCCGGCAAGCTGAGCTACGCCAGCGCTGGCATTGGCGGCACCCAGCATTTGAGCGCGGAGATGGTCAAGGCTCGCGCGGCGCTGCAGATCGAACATATTCCCTACAAAGGCAGCGGTCCGGCCCAGGCGGATTTTCTGGGCAACCAGGTGCCGCTGATGGTGGATTCAGTCACTGCGGCCTTGGCCAACATCCAGGCTGGCAAGGCTGTGCCGCTGGGCGTGACCTCGGCCACACGTTCCAGCCAGTTACCCCAGGTGCCCACGATTGCTGAATCTGGCTTGCCCGAGTTCAAGGGCTTTGAGGCCGTGGGCTGGCTCGGGCTGATGGCCCCCAAGGGGACGCCCAAAGCCATTGTCGACAAGCTGACCCAGGAAACGGTGTCCATCCTCAGCACCCCAGAGATGCAGAAATTCATCCGCGACCGGGGCTCCGAGCCTGCACCGACCAGCGGCCCGGAGATGGACCGCTTTGTCGCCAGCGAAATGGTGGAGTGGGGCAAGGCCGTCAAGCAATCTGGCGCCACTGTTGATTGACGTTTAACTCCGCCCTGTAAAGCGTTGCCAATCAAGTCTGCAAGAGCCTCCCGAGAGCTCTTTGCAGACTTTTCCTTTTGCAGGTTTTGAAAGTTGCTCTCCGCAGGTGCTGAAGATCCAAAGTTAAATAGATAAGTCTATATCCCGGCCATATTTTGATATGGCTTTTTTGTTAAATCAGATATATAAGCAATGAGATGTACAAAGATTAAACTGCCGGAAAAACATGCTAGGATGTATGAAACTGCAGCCTGGATGCATCTGGCATGCGGATGTTTAAGATCAGGTTGCAATTCTAGGTCATTAATTGTTGCGTAAGTTGAAAAAAATAAATAACAGTTTAAACCACTGCGTGTTTATGTAGAAGTCCAAAATCTCTCAGCAAATAACTTCTTCGTGAAAGAGTTAATTTGGGACTTTCCACCAAACTTCAGGAACTTGTTATGGAAAAATTCAATATGACGCCGGATTCATGGTCTATGAGCCGCAGAGGCTTGCTGCAAGGGATAACCGGCCTTGCGTCCGCAGCCTTGGCCACAACAGCCGCAGGCAGCAACCGAACAACCGGCACGGCTGCCCGTTCCGATATCCATATGCGGGAACATCCGAAGGGCGGCGTAGCACTACCGCTGATCGGGCTGGGCACCTTCTTCACGTTTGATCTTGTCCCGGGCGCAAGTCGCGACCATTTGAAACAGGTGGTCAGAACCTATTGGGATGGCGGTGCACGCGTTATCGATACATCCCCGCTTTACGGGTCGGCACAGTACACGGTTGGTAATATCCTCTCGGAGTTGGGCATTGGAGACCAGGCTTTTCTGTCCGACAAAGTATGGGCCACCGGAGAGCATTTTGCCGATGACAGCCATGCGGAGCGCAGTCTTGCCCAGTCCCAGGCGCGGCTCTGGCGCGAGCAAATTGATCTGATGCATTGCCACAGCCTCACCGCTGATATTTCGATTATCCCACTGCTCATTGCCTGGAAAAAGGAAGGGCGTATCCGTCAGATCGGTGTTTCACATAACGATAATATCTATCACTCGGTTTTGGCGACGTGGATGGAAAGAGGTGCCGTTGATGTTGTGCAGCTGAATTACTCCATTTTCAACCGAGAAGCAGAAAAGCGCTTGCTGCCGCTGGCGATGGAAAAGGGTGTAGCGGTGCATGTCAATATGCCGCTTGAGAAAGCACGTCTTCACAAAATCGTCGAAGGGCGTCCTGTTCCCGATTTTGCAAGGCATATTGCTCCAGACAATTGGTCGCAGTTTTTCCTGAAATGGGTGATTTCTCACCCCGCTGTCCACTGCGCCATTCCGTCAACATCCAATCCCATCCATGCGCTGGAAAATATCAGCGCCTTGAGGGGTCCTTTGCCAGACCAGGCAATGCGTCAAAAAATGGTGGAATATATGGAAACTGTTCCGGGGTTCAACGATATAGGCAAGACGCCTCAGTACCCCGGAAAAAATTATGCCGGGACTATCGCTCGGGCTATTGCGAAACGGCAATCGCGAGGCTAAGACGTTTGCTCGGTGGGCAAAGGCGCTTCCGGCGCGTCTGATTGACGTCAAACCTGGCAACTCCGTGCGTCGCAGCACCCTGCGTTTCCTCTGCTGGTAAACCGTGCTGCAGCATGGGCGCGGATAGAACCCTTACGGTTTTGCCACCATGTCGCCCAGGCGTCGCGGCGCCTGGCGGCGCTTTTCTACACTCTTTGTCGCCTATAGACCGAAATGGAGACAAAGACATGGTGTTGACGCGCAGAAGCATGCTGCAAGCTGGGGCCGCCTCGGCGGCTGGTGCCTGGATGGGGGCTGGTGCATCGCTGGCCCATGCCAGCAAAACCTTTCCCAGCCGGGCGATCAAGCTGGTGGTGGCTTTTCCCGCCGGTGGGCCGACCGATCTGACGATGCGCCAGCTGGCCGACAACGCCGCCAAGGTGCTGGGCCAGCCGATTGTGGTGGAAAACCGCCCTGGTGCAGCTGGCTCGCTGCCTGCAACCCAGCTGCAGAACACCGTGGCCGATGGCTACACCATTGCGCAGCTGCCGATGAGTGTGATGCGTCTGCCTTTTACCACCGGTTTGAAGTGGAACCCGGTGGAGGACCTGAGCTACATCATCAATGTCACTGGCTATGCCTTCTGCATGGTGGCCAGCACCCAGTCCGGCCTCAAGAGCTGGCAGGATGTGGTGGCCTGGGCCAAGGCCAATCCTGGCAAGCTTACGCTTGGCAATACTGGTACCTACACCTCGCCGCATGTCACCTCGGCCATCATTGCGCAGCAGCTGGGCCTGGATGTCGTGCATGTGCCCTACAAGGGCTCTTCCGAGCTGATGCGCGCCACAATGGCAGGTGAGGTCATGGTCGCGGCCGACACCAGTGCCGTGATCCCCTATGTGGACCAGGGCCGCATGGTCGCGCTGAACGTCTGGACCGAAAAGCGCCTGCCCACCTTGCCCAATACCCCCACCTTGATCGAGCTGGGCCTGCCCACCACGCAGTATTCGCCCTTTGGCCTGGTGGGCCCCAAGGGCATGCACGCCGATGTGCAAGCCGCTTTACACGCTGCCTTCAAGCAGGCGATGGAGATGGACAGCTACCAGGCCATGCTGCAGCGCTTTGAGATGCTGCCCATCTACATGAACAGCGCCGACTACAAGAAGTTTGCTGCCGAGTCCACTATCAAGGAGAAGGCTGTGCTGGCCAAGCTGGGCCCACAGGCTTGATTCAGCTTTGATGGCCGAATGGCGCAGCGACGGTATCGGTTTTGAAGAAAGCTGTATTTATATACAGTATTTGTAAAAAAGCACTCTTACCGTACTCGCGCAGCCAGCCCAGTCAAAGGGGCGTTTCCCCAAATCGCGGCTGCACTGGCGGAGCTAGGCAGGTTTTGCTAGAATACTGTACATATACACAGTATTTATGCAAACCCTCGCCAAACTCCAGATCCTGGCCGACGCCGCCAAATACGATGCCAGCTGCGCGTCCAGCGGCAGCAAGCCCCGCAACTCCCTGGGCGGCAAGGGAATGGGCTCGACCGAGGGCATGGGCATCTGCCACAGCTATACGCCCGATGGCCGCTGCGTCTCGCTGCTGAAGATTCTGCTGACGAACTTCTGCATCTACGACTGCCGCTACTGCATCAACCGCAAAAGCTCCAATGTGCAGCGCGCCCGCTTCAGCGCCGCCGAGGTGGTGGGGCTCACTCTGGACTTCTACCGCCGCAACTGTATAGAAGGCCTGTTTCTGTCCAGCGGCATCATCCAGTCGTCGGATTACACGATGGAGCAGCTGGTCGAGGTGGCGCGCAGCCTGCGCGAGGACCATGATTTTCGCGGCTACATCCACCTTAAGACGATTCCGGATGCGTCCTCGGAGTTGCTGGCCTTGGCGGGCCGCTATGCGGACCGGCTCAGCATCAATATCGAACTGCCCACGCAGCAGGGCCTGCAGCAATTGGCACCAGAGAAGGATGCTGTAGGCATTGCCTCGGCCATGCACCAGGTGGCAGAACATATTGAGGTCGCCCGGCAGCAGAAGCAGGACCAGCAGGGCAGCAAGCTGGTATCGCTGCCCCGCCAGCGGCAGGCGGCCCGGGCCGCAGCGCCCAGCTATGCGCCGGCCGGGCAGAGCACGCAGATGATTGTCGGCGCCGACAGCGCCAATGACGCGACCATTCTGCTCACCAGCAGCGCGCTCTACACCGGCCAGCGCCTGCGCCGGGTCTACTACTCGGCCTTCAGCCCCATCCCCGATGCCTCGTCCGATCTGCCGCTGCAGGCGCCGCCGCTGATCCGCGAGCACCGGCTCTACCAGGCCGATTGGCTGATGCGCTTCTACGGCTTCAGCCCGGCAGAAATCACTGCGCCAGCGAGCGGCGGCATGCTTGATCTGGAGCTGGACCCCAAGCTCGCTTGGGCGCTGTCGCAGCGCCAGCATTTTCCGGTGGATTTGAACCGCGCGGCCAAGGCCTGGCTGCTGCGGGTGCCGGGTTTGGGCGTCGGCAGTGTCGAGCGCCTGCTGGCCGCGCGCAGGGTGCGCCGGCTGCGGCTGGCCGATCTGCAGCAGCTGCGCGTCGCCACCAGCAAGGTGCTGCCTTTTGTCGAGCTCGACGACTACCACCCGCCGCTGGCCATGCTCGACAGCCCCAGCTTACGCCAACAGCTGCTGGCCCAGATGGGGCAGGGGGCTGTGCAGCGCCGGCACAGCGGCATGCAGCTGGCGGCTGCGGCGCAGATCGCCTTGTTTTGAGGAGGCCAGGCATGCAAGCAGAGAACGACAGCTTGACGGTGATGTTGGAAGCACCCGATGACTTTGCCGGCTTTCGCCAGGCCGCGCGGGTGTTGCTGGCCCTGGGCGCAGCGCCCGAGGTGGTGCACTGGCGCTGGTCGGATGAATTAGCAACCCAGGCCGAGGATGCTGATTTGTTTGCGGATGTCGCAGCCAAGGGCGTGTCGACCGATGCGCCAGTTCGCGCCATCACCCCCGATGCGCTGGACCGTTTGGCCATCTGCCCGGGCCAGCCGGTGCACATCCGCAAACCCCAGCTAGCCGTGCTGCGCAATGCCTGCTGCCACCGCAATCCGGGGCGCTTCATGCTGTGCTACCGCTGGCTGTGGCGGGTTCAGTGCATGCCTAGCCTGGCGGGCGATGCGCTCGATGCCGATTGGCGCGATATCGAACGCCTGGCGCACGCAGTGCGGCGAGAGATCCACAAGATGCATGCCTTTGTGCGCTTCCGGCCCGCACAGGACGAAAACGGCAACCCGCTGCATGTGGCCTGGTTTGAGCCCGAGCACCACATCGTTCGCGCCGCCTCGGGCTTTTTCATGGAGCGCTTCAGCAATATGCGCTGGGCGATTCTGACGCCGGACTGCAGCGTGCTCTGGGACCAGGAATGCCTGCAATGGGGCCCTGGCGCCACGGCGGCCCAGGCGCCGGGCCCGGATGCGGGTGAAGCGCTATGGCTGGCCTATTACCAGTCCACCTTCAACCCGGCGCGCCTCAAGGAGCAGGCCATGCTGCGCGAGATGCCGCGCCGCTACTGGAAGAACTTGCCCGAGACCCAGCTGATCAGCGGCCTGGTAGCAGGTGCGCGCAGCCGCACCGGGCATATGCTGGCGGCGCAGCCAGCGGCTGAGCGCACCTAGACCAGGCGCGCTGCTCGGCAAGATCAGTGCAGTGACACGTCTTCGCGGCGCACATGGTCGTTGGCCGTGCCCGTGGGGCGGCTGGACCAGTAACCGGCCAGCAGAGAGCCTGAGATGTTGTGCCAGACCGAGAAGATGGCTCCCGGCAGCGCTGCCATGGGGCTGAAGAACTTGGCGCCCAGGCTGGCTGCCAGGCCCGAGTTCTGCATACCCACTTCGATCGCCAGGGTGCGGCAGACTGATTTGTCAAAGCCCAGCAAGCGACCGCCCCAGTAACCACCCAGGTAGCCGATCAGGTTGTGCGCAATCACGCCCGCCACCACGACGCCACCTACGGTGGCAATGCGGTCACGGCTCAAGGCCACCACGGTGGACAGCACCAACAGGATCGCCACCATCGATACCAGCGGCAGCAGGCGCTCCACGCGCTTGATCTGCACATGCCAGAAATGGTTCAGCAGCAGGCCCAGGCCAATGGGCAGCAGCACGATTTGCGCTATCTCCATCAACAGCGCGCTGACCGGCACATCGATCGACGCCGAGATATACAGGCGCGCCAGCAGCGGCGTGGCCACAATGCCTACCAGGGTCGACAGCGCACTGATCGTCACCGACAGCGCCACATCGCCCTTGGACAGAAAAATCATCACATTTGACGAGGTACCGCTGGCGACGCTGCCCACCAGCACCATGCCTGCCGTCAGCTCGGGCGGCATGTTCAACGCCTTGGCAATCAGCCAGGCGGCCAGCGGCATGATGAGGTAGTGCAGAAACAGACCGGCTGCAATCGGGGCAGGGCGCTGCAGCACGCGGCTGAAATCGCTGATGCGCAGGGTCACGCCCATCGCAAACATGATCAGCATCAGCAGCTGGGCGATATGGGGCTTGAAGCCCAGGAAGGCTGACGGCGCGCTGTAGGCGATCAGCGCCATCACAGCCGCCCAGACGGGAAAAAGACGGGTCAACAAAGCAAGCACGGAAGTATCCAGACCAAAGCAAAGCCTGGGCGCTGCGCTTTCGGCCAGGGCCGGTGCAACGCCCGTGGGAGAAGAACGGGGAGGGAGCTGATGCGATGCGGCGGAGGTGGCGCTGTGCCGGGCCAGGGATAGCGGCCAGTGCGACAGCGCTGCGATGAATGCAGGCTACAGGTGGTAGCGGGCAAGCGCCGGATGCTTGTGGCGGGCCGCATCAGGCCTGCCATCATAAAGTTACGATTGCAACCGGTTGGGGGAAGGCTGCGGTGGCAACACAGCACACTCGGATATCCGCAGGCGGGTGTCTGTCAGCGCAATGCCTGTTGCAGGCGCAGGCCCTGCCGCACGCAAAGTTGGCATTTTTTGTACCCGAAGCCTGCTACGTTCTGCATAGCAATGTTGGTCCCATGCGTGGGCCGCATTTAGCGCCGGTGCGGCGCTGCGCAAGGTTTGGCCACTGCAGTTTTTATTGTAGGACTGCAGGCATTTTGTAACCTTTGGACGCAGGCCGCCGCTGCAATCTGCAGATCATCCGGTAGAGTCGTTGAGATTGGTTAACGATCTGATGCATTAATGCAACACCGTGACAGTGTCACTGGTGGCAATGCATCTCCTGCTCTGGAAATGCCGCTGCGACGCGCTGCCAGAGCCATCTCTAACTCGGTGCCATGCGTCCATGCACGCTGGACACATTTTTTTGGGAGGAAGGTGCAGTTATGCCACCCCATGCAGCATCCTCAATGCCCTTGCCGCAAGTTGGCGGCTGGCTTGAACACAGTGTTGGCCCGTTGATGAGCTGGTGCGTGCTGGTAGCGGCCGCCGCGCTGGCCGGCCATATGGTTTTTCGGCTCACCGGCTTTCCCCGCATGCTGGGTTACACGGTCGTCGGTCTGCTGGCCGGCTGGCTCGGGTTTGGCGATCTGCCCTGGCCGCTGCAGGGCAATACCCAGGTGCTGCTGCACACGGCAGTAGGCACCAGCATGCTGATTGCCGCTTCGCAGATCTCTTTGAAATGGTTGTTACGGCAGCCATTTTTACTGCTGCAAAGCCTGGTCGAATCGCTGGCAGCCCTCGTGCTGGTCACGGGCACGCTGCAACTGCTCGGCATGGGCTGGGCGGTGTCGCTGGGTGTTGGCGTGATCGCTATGGCTGCCTCACCGTCCGTTCTTCTGCGAATCTCCTCGGATCTGCGCTCCAGCGGGGCCGTCACCGACCGCAGTGTGCTGATGGCGACGCTCAGCTGCGTATATGCACTGGTGCTGGGCCTGGTTGTCACCGTCGCATGGTCGCCGGTGGCTGGCACAGATGCCCAATCAGGCTTGACGCTGACTGCAGCCGGCATGGGGCATCTGTTGTGGAACCTGGGCCTGACGCTATTGTGGGCGCTGCTGACTACCGCCGCCTTGTGGCCGGTGTTGCGCTGGACCTCGTCGCGCAGCGACTCCACCGCGCTGTACATGCTTGCGGTACTGGTGGCTGCCAGTCTACTGGCCGAACGCATGGGTGGCTCTGCAGCGCTGGCCTTTGTATTGGCCGGCGTTATGCTGCGCAACCTCAGTCCCAAGCCAATGATCTGGCCTTCGGCGTTCATGGCGGGCAACACCATGCTCAATCTGCTGATGTTTGTGCTGGTGGCCAGCATGGCCGGCCAGATGGCGCCGAGCGCAGCGCTGATCAGCGTGGTGGCGGCAGCCAGCCTGGCGCGACTGCTGGGCAAGATGGGCGGGGTCATGCTGCTGGGCGCAGGCACCGGTATTGGCTGGCTGCGCCAGTGGCCAGTCGCCTGCGCGCAATCGCCCAGCTCGGGCCTGGCACTGCTGATTGCCTCGGCCCAGGTGGCGCAATGGGCCACCACCAACCCGGATGTCGCCATCAGCGTATCGTCGATTGCGCTGCCAATGATTGTGCTGTGTGAGGTGATCGGTGTGCTGTTGGCCTCGCTGGCCCTCTGGCGCAGTGGCGAGGCCCACCGCGGAATCGGTCTGTCTGCCCTCACCAGCAAGGAGAAACGCCATGACGCTTGAAGCTTTCCAAACATCCCAGGCATTGACTCTGGGGGTGGAGCTGGAGCTGCAACTGGTCAACACCAACCACTATGACCTGACCCCTTACGCCCCCGATATGCTGGCCCTGCTGAAAAACGCGCAGGTGCCGGGCTCGATCGTGCCCGAGGTCACCACCAGCATGATCGAGATATCGACCGGCATCTGCACCGATGCGCAGGACGCCTACCAGCAGCTGACCGTCACGCGCGACGCCCTGGTCAAGGCTGCCGACAAGCTCAATATTGCGCTGGCCGGCGGGGGAACCCACCCGTTCCAGCAGTGGCACCAGCAGCGCATCTACAACAAGCCGCGTTTCAAAGAGATCACTGCGCTGTATGGCTACCTGACCAAGCAATTCACGATCTTTGGCCAGCATGTGCATGTGGGCTGCCCGGGGGCCGATGCGGCCTTGATGATGCTGCACCGGCTCTCGCGCTATATCCCGCACTTTATTGCGCTATCGGCCTCCAGCCCCTTTGTGCAAGGGCAGGACACGGCTTTCGATTCGGCGCGGCTGAACTCGGTGTTTGCGTTTCCGCTGTCTGGCCGGGCGCCGTTTGCGCTGCACTGGGAGGACTTTGAGCGCTACTACGAGAAGATGACCGCCACTGGCGTGATCCACAGCATGAAGGATTTCTACTGGGATATCCGCCCCAAGCCCGAGTTTGGCACCGTGGAGGTGCGCGTGTTTGACACCCCGCTGTCCATCGAACGCGCCGTTGCGCTGGCCGCCTATGTGCAGGCGCTGGGGGCCTGGTTCCTGGCCGAGGAGCCGTTCGAGCCCAGCGAGGACGACTACCTAGTCTACACCTACAACCGCTTCCAGGCCTGCCGATTTGGGCTGGAAGGCGCCTATGTGGACCCGGCAAGCAGCGAATCCTTTGGTTTGCGGGAGCACATTCTGCTGACCTTGCAGCGCATCCAGTCCTATGTGCCGGACAACAGCAAGGAGGCCTTGCTGCAGCTGCGCAAGACCGTCAACGAAGGGGTCAACGACGCCAGCCGCCTGCGCGAGGCCTATGCCCAGGCCCAGCAGCTGCCCGAGGTGGTACGGCAGTCGACCCTGCGTTTCCGGTATTGAGGTAAATCCGCCGGGTTGAAAGCCATCCTGGGCTGGCCTGCATTACAGTGCAGGGTCAGCCTTTTTTGCCTTTACCCGTGTCTGAAAAATCTCTGCTGCTCATCCAGGTCGGCACGCCGCCTGACGATATCCGTGCCCAGGTCGGCGATTTGCCACTGTGGTTCTCCGCCGTGCTCGCCGCTGGGCCCGCGTTCAAGGTGGTGCGGGTGTTCGAGGGCGAGCCCTTGCCGCCGCATGACGCGCACAGCGCGGCGATCATCACCGGCTCCTGGGCGATGGTGACGGATCTGCTGCCCTGGAGCGAGGCGACCGCCCAATGGATACGGGAGGCGATGGCCCGCGAGATGCCGCTGTTTGGCATTTGCTACGGCCACCAGCTGATGGCCCATGCGCTCGGTGGCAAGGTGGACTACCACCCGCAAGGCCGCGAGATGGGTTGCCTGGATATTGCGCTGCTACCCGGCGCCGAGGAGGAAGCCTTGCTCGCTGGCTCAGGCCCGCATTTCAAAGCCAACCTGACCCATATGCAGACCGTGTTGGAGCTGCCGCCCGCCGCCCGGGTGCTCGCCAGATCGGCCCATGACCCGCACCAGGTGGTGCGCTATGGGCCCCATGCGGTATCCACCCAGTTCCATCCGGAGTTCAGCCAAACGGTGGCCGCCGCCTGCATCCAGCTGCGCGCACAGGTGCTGCAAGCTGAAGGCTTTGACCCGGCGGCCATGCTGGAGCAGCTGATGGATACCCCTGTGCCGCAGCAGATGCTGCAGCGCTTTGTGGCCGCTTATGCCGCCCAGCCAGCCACTGCGCCGCTGCAGCCAGCGGCCCAACTGCCTCAGGCCGAGACGATCTTGACGGTATAGCCCTTGCCGGAGGCGATCACCTCCAGCAGGCGGTCGATATTGGGATGCGCGCCGGGGTTGGCCTTGGCGTCTTCCGTGTGCTCTGCAAAAATCTGCAGGCCTTCTTCAGCCGCTGCCACATTGATGCCGCCATGCTTGGCGGCCAGTGCGTTGTAGACCTTGGCCGAACCCGCCTTGCCGGGGGCATTCGGAATGGTGGCTGCGACCTGGCCATCGGCATCGATCAGTTGCAGCTCGGCGATATGGTCAATGGAAGGCAGGGATTGGAGGTTGTCAGCAAATGCCATGGGGTTTCTGGGCGCAGAAGTGGTATCAAAAAAATAGCTGCCGGTGCTTATTGCATGGGCAGCTCACGGGTTTTGTATTATGCAGCAAAGCCTTGCTGCGAAGGGGGCAGGGCAGTCATCCTGCCGCCCACAGCCATCGTCAGCGCTGTGCCTTCACCAGGCCCATGATGAAGTCCCAATGCCGGGCATCCACCGGTGTGATCGACAAGCGATTGCCTTTTTGCAGCACGCGCATGTCTTCCAGCTCGGGGTACTGGCGCAGTGCAGCCACCGAGATGGGCTTGATCTTGCGCAGCGCCTGCACATCCAGCATCAGCCAGCGCGGGGCCTCAGGTTTGGACTTGGGGTCGTAGTACTTGGAGTCCGGGTCAAACTGGCTGGCATCGGGCCGCAGATGGCCCGCAATGCGGGCAATACCGTAAATGCCGGGCTCGGCGCAGCTCGAATGCCAGTACAGCACACCATCGCCCACCTGCATGTCGTCGCGCATGAAGTTGCGCGCCTGGTAATTGCGCACGCCGTCCCAGGCAATCGTGGCATCGGGGGCGCTGAGCGCGCGGTCGATGGAGAATTCATCCGGCTCGTTTTTCATCAGCCAGTAGCGGGTGGATGCAGCGTTCATGGTGCTTGGAGGTAAGAACCTGTTCAAAGGAGGGCGGGGCAATCCGGTGGCGCGGCGCAGACCTGAGCGCGCATGCTGCTGATGCTAAACGATGCGCCGCTCTGTTTATGGAAGCACAGCTCTGCGGCAGTGCTTGTGCCAGACGGCGTTTATACGAGACAGCCCAAGCGTAAACAGCAGCAACATAGTACAATAGAGAGCTTTGCAAGCTTTTGTGGCTTGACGGCGCTGGCTGCCTCTGGCAGCTGCGCTGTAAATAATGTGCGGGATGCTGGTTGTTGGAGCCCCTTGGCGGGCCAGCTGATAGCCGCTTCGCTGAGTTGCCTTGCTGGCCGCTTGCCCCTTGGGAGGGCGAGCGCCCACAAGACCATCCCGAACCATGGAGAGAGCCACCGCTTGTTGGTGGCACAGAGAACAGCATGGCGAACCGGTTTCGTTCATGCACCACTAGACAAGGATTCGTCGACTTATATGGCTAAAGAAGAACTGATTGAGATGCAAGGCTCCGTGACCGAAGTGCTGCCGGATTCGCGCTTTCGCGTGAAGCTGGACAACGGCCACGAGCTGATTGCCTACACGGGCGGCAAAATGCGCAAGCACCACATTCGCATTCTGGCCGGTGACAAGGTGTCGCTGGAGATGTCGCCTTACGATCTGAGCAAGGGCCGCATCACTTTCCGTCACCTGCCTGGCCGTGGCCCGGCACCTACCCAACGTTAACCGCATGGGTGGCCGCTGTAAAAAAATCGTCAAATACGAAATTCAGCTGCCAAAACCCTGGTTACAATAACGGCTTAGTCGGAGCGTAGCGCAGCCTGGTAGCGCATCTGCTTTGGGAGCAGAGGGTCGCGAGTTCGAATCCCGCCGCTCCGACCATTCCATTTAAAAACCTGTTGCATGCAAATGCAGCAGGTTTTTTGTTTTGCTGATCCGCGATTCGATACGGCTTGTATTGTTAAAGCGCTGGCAACGCTGGTTGACAGTCCGGCCAAGGTGGGGCGCTGGGTGCAGCGCCGAGGCCCATGCTGCGCAGCGGGCAGGGCGGCTGCCTGCCAACCGTCCGATCCGCTAAAAAGTTGTCAAAGTAATCAATTTTCGCCAGAAGGGACTGCGGCTCGATATACAATAGCGGCTTAGTCGGAGCGTAGCGCAGCCTGGTAGCGCATCTGCTTTGGGAGCAGAGGGTCGTGAGTTCGAATCCCACCGCTCCGACCATCCCTATTGAAAGCCTGTTGCACGCAAGTGCAGCAGGTTTTTCGTTTGGGCAGTTCCAAAAACGCCAGCTGCGCCCCACCATCAAAGTGGGTCCATGGCGCTATCGCCCAAGCCATTAATCAGATGGCGATCGCCGTCAACATGGCTTGGCGATGCCCTTGCGCAGGGCGGGGAATGTATCCGGCTGGATACATATATTTTCCGAGCCGATGCACGTTGATTTTGCTGCATTCTTCGCTGAAAAGGGCCTTGCCTAGCAGAAATTGGGCCTGCTTTTTTGCTGCCAGGAACGCTACAGGTAGCGTACACTCAATGCCATAGACACCATATGTAGTGTCCACCGCTTCCCCCACTGGTTATCCGATGCTGGTCTTCCTCCAGCCACTGCGCGCCTGCGATGCCGGGCGCGTTTTGGCGCGGGATAGCTGCGTCTTGCGCCCGTGGTCCTGCGTTTTTTATCCCATTAGAAACATCGCAAATGAACCAGACAAGCACTATGAGAGTCACCAAGCGTGACGGTCGCGTTGAACCCATCGACCTGGACAAAATCCACCGAGTGATTGACTGGGCGGCCAAAGGCCTGAGCAATGTGTCGGTCTCGCAGATCGAGCTGCAGTCGCATATCCAGTTCTATGACGGCATCCGCACCGATGCGATCCATGAAACCATCATCAAGTCCGCCGCCGACCTGATCTCCGAAGACGCGCCCGACTACCAGTACGTCGCAGCGCGCCTGGCCATCTTCCACCTGCGCAAGATTGCGTTCGGCCAGTTCGAGCCGCCGCATCTGTACGAGCATGTGCAAAAGCTCACCGAGCTCAAGAAGTACGACCCCCATCTGCTGGCCGATTACAGCCGCGAAGAGTACGACGAGATCAATGGTTTCATCGACCACTGGCGCGATATGGACTTCTCCTACGCCGCCGTGAAGCAGCTCGAAGGCAAGTACCTGGTGCAGAACCGGGTGACCAAGCGCATCTACGAAAGCCCGCAGATCCTGTACGTGCTGGTTGCGATGAGCCTGTTTGCCAAGTACCCGGCCGACCGCCGTTTGCAGTACATCAAGCGCTTCTATGATGCCGTCTCGCGCTTCAAGATTTCGCTGCCCACGCCCATCATGTCGGGCGTGCGCACGCCGCTGCGCCAGTTCAGCTCCTGCGTGCTGATCGAGTGCGACGACAGCCTCGACAGCATCAATGCCACCACCAGCGCCATCGTCAAGTACGTGTCGCAGCGCGCCGGTATCGGCATCAACGGTGGCCGCATCCGCGCGCTGGGCAGCGAGATCCGTGGCGGCGAAGCGCAGCACACCGGCTGCCTGCCTTTCTTCAAGATGTTCCAGTCGGCCGTCAAGTCCTGCTCGCAGGGCGGCGTGCGCGGTGGTGCCGCCACCTTGTTCTACCCGCTGTGGCACCTGGAAGCCGAGTCGCTGCTCGTGCTGAAAAACAACCGTGGTGTGGAAGAGAACCGCATCCGCCATCTGGACTACGGTATCCAGATCAACCGCATGCTCTACCAGCGCCTGATCAAGGGCCAGAACATCAGCCTGTTCTCGCCCCATGATGTGCCCGGTCTGTACGAGGCCTTTTTTGCCGACCAGAACAAGTTCGAAGAGCTGTACGTCAAGTACGAGAGCGATGAATCCATCCGCAAGCGCACCCTGCCAGCAGTGGAGCTGTTCTCGCTGATGATGCAAGAGCGCGCCAGCACCGGCCGTATCTACATCCAGAACGTGGACCACTGCAACACGCACAGCCCGTTCAACCCGGCCGTCGCTCCCGTGCGCCAGTCGAACCTGTGCATGGAAATTCTGCTGCCGACCAACCCGCTCGAAGACATCAAGGACGAGAACGGCGAAATCGCGCTCTGCACCTTGTCCGCCTTCAACCTGGGCGCGCTGGAATCGACCGACGAGCTCGAGGAGCTGGCCGACCTGATCGTGCGTGCGCTCGATGCACTGCTGGACTACCAGGACTACCCGGTGGCTGCTGCCCGCATTGCGACCGAAAAGCGCCGCTCGCTGGGCGTGGGCGTGATCAACTACGCCTACTACCTGGCCAAGAACGGCGTGCGCTACTCCGATGGTTCGGCCAATGGCCTGACCCACCGCACCTTCGAAGCCATCCAGTACTACCTGCTCAAGGCATCGGTGCAGCTGTCGCGTGAATTCGGTCCTTGCACCGCCTTTGCCGAAACCAACTACGCCGCCGGCATCCTTCCGATCGATACCTACAAGAAGGACATCGACGGCCTGACCGACGAGCCCCTGCACCTCGACTGGGAAACGCTGCGCACCGAGATCAAGACCCACGGTCTGCGCAACTCGACCCTGACCGCGCTGATGCCTTCGGAGACCTCCAGCCAGATCGCCAACGCGACCAATGGCATCGAGCCTCCACGTGGCTTTGTGTCGGTCAAGCAGTCCAAGGATGGCATCCTGCGCCAGGTGGTGCCGGAGATCGATCGCCTGAAGGGCCAGTACGAGCTGCTCTGGCAAATGCCCAACAACGATGGCTACCTCAAGCTCGTGGGCCTGATGCAGAAGTTTGTCGACCAGTCCATCTCGGCCAACACCAACTACGACCCACAGCGCTTTGCCGATGGCAAGGTGCCGATGCAGCAACTGCTCAAGGACCTGCTGCAGGCCTACAAGTTTGGTGTCAAGACCCTGTACTACCACAACACCCGTGACGGTGCCGAAGACATGCAGGGCGCGGCTGCAGAAGACGACTGCGCCAGCGGCGCCTGCAAGATCTAAGCGGAGAGAAGGCAATGGCATACAGCACCTTCTCCAAGGTCGACAATGACCAGCTCAAGGAACCGATGTTCTTTGGCAATCCGGTCAATGTCGCCCGCTACGACCAGCAGAAGTACCCGATCTTCGAGAAGCTGATCGAAAAGCAGCTCTCGTTTTTCTGGCGCCCTGAGGAAGTGGACATCACGCAGGACCGGATCGACTACCAGAACCTGCCCGACCACGAAAAGCACATCTTCATCAGCAACCTGAAGTACCAGACGCTGTTGGACTCCATCCAGGGGCGCAGCCCCAACATGGCCTTCCTGCCGCTGGTGTCGCTGCCGGAGCTGGAGACCTGGATAGAGACCTGGGCGTTTTCCGAGACCATCCACTCGCGCTCCTACACGCACATCCTGCGCAATATCGTCAACGATCCCTCGGTGATCTTTGACGACATCATGCGCAACGAGAGCATCAAGCTGCGCGCGGGCGATATCTCGTCCTACTACGACGACCTGATCCGTGATGCCATGCTGCATGCCCAACTGGGCGCGGGCAGCCACATGATCAATGGCGTGGTGCACGAGATCGATGTGTACCAGCTCAAGAAGAAGATGTACCTGTGCCTGATGAATGTGAACATTCTGGAGGCCATCCGCTTTTATGTGAGCTTTGCCTGTTCCTTCGCGTTTGCCGAGCGCAAGCTGATGGAAGGCAATGCCAAGATCATCCGCCTGATTGCCCGTGATGAGGCGCTGCACCTGACCGGTACCCAGCACTTGCTCAACATCATGCGCTCGGGCCAGGACGATCCGGACTTTGCCAAGATCGCCAAAGAGACCGAGCAGGAATGCTTTGAGATGTTCAAGACCGCGGCCTTGCAGGAAAAACAGTGGGCTGAGTACCTGTTCCGCGACGGCTCGATGATCGGCCTGAACAAGGACATTCTGAGCCAGTACGTGGAGTACATCACCAACATCCGCATGTCGGCGATCGGTCTCAAGCCCGCGTTCGAGAACGCTAAGAGCAACCCGATCCCCTGGATCAACACCTGGCTGTCGTCCGACACCGTGCAGGTGGCCCCGCAAGAGGTGGAACTGAGCTCCTACCTGGTGGGCCAGATCAACGCCGAAGTCTCGCTGGATGACCTGAGCGGAATCGAGTTGTGACCACGGTCAGCACCACGGACACCCTCATACGCGTGCTGCCAGGGGAGACCCTGCTCGAAGCGCTGGAGCGCACTGGCCACGATGTGGAGTACCAGTGCCGTGGTGGCTATTGCGGCAGCTGCCGCCTCACCTTGGTGGAGGGCGAAGTCGTCTACACCCAGGAGCCGCTGGCCTTTGTCGGGCCCAATGAGGTGGTTCCCTGCTGCTGCGTGGTCAAGACCCCCATCAAGGTGGAGTGCAGCCTGCGGCAGGTGGAAACCAGTGCCGACGACAAAAGCCAGTTGGCCCTGGATTTGTAATCGGCTGCTGCTCTGCGCACAGGCCCCAAGCTTTGCTTGGGGCTTTTTTTGTCTGCATCCGGTGCCTGAAAACGGTCCATCGCAAAGGCCTGGCGTGCCGATAGCCTCACTTATTCGCGGTCCTTGCAAGCTTTACACAAGCCTGCCGTGGCGAGTTTCGAGCACCCGTCCACCCGGCTTTGGTGCAAGCCGCCGCCGCATGGTGCGGCAGCGCGCAGCCCTGGTGCATGGGCTGCCAAAAACCAGTCCTCCATGCACTGTGGCCGTGCATGGCTACCGGGTTAGCGCGTAATGGTTTTTACCCGCGAAGCCTGGCTTGTGCCCGCCCTCGAATTTCTTGTTTGCGCCGATTGGGCGATCACTTGATCATCGCTGCCAGATCAGAGCTTCTGATCCACACAGCTTGCATGATTCGGAGATACCAGATGGCAAAAAGCCAAGTCATACGCGCCGGGGCAGACATCGGCGGCACTTTCACAGATATCGCACTGGAGGTCGATGGCGTCCTGTTCAGCGAGAAGGTCCTGACGGACTATGAAAAACCTGAGCGCGCCATCGTCACCGGCCTGAAACAGGCGGCAGCCCAGGCCGGGATTGCGCCATCGCAAATCGGCACGGTGATCCACGGCACCACCTTAGCCACCAATTCGCTGATCGAGCGGCGCGGCGCCAGGACCGCCTTCATCACCAGCGAAGGTTTTCGCGATGTGATCGAGATGCGCAACGAAGGCCGCTTTGAGCAGTACGACCTGGCCATCCAGCTGCCCGCGCCGCTGATCGCCCGCAACCACCGCTATACCGTGCGGGGCCGGCTCGATGCCAAGGGCCAGGAGCTGCAGCCGCTTGATGAGGCACAGATGCAGGACGTGATTGCGCAGCTGCGCCGGGGCGAGTACGAAAGCGTGGCCGTGGGTTTGATGCACAGCTACAAGAACCCGGCCCATGAAAAGCGCGTGCGCGCGCTGATTGCCCAGGCGCTGCCGCAGCTGTCGGTGTCCATTTCCAGCGAGGTCTCGCCCCAGATCCGCGAGTTCGAGCGCTTCAACACCGTCTGCGCCAATGCCTATGTGAAGCCGCTGATGTCCTCCTACCTGCAGCGCCTGGCCCAGGCGCTGGTGGCAGAAGGCATGCACTGTCCGCTCTACCTGATCCACTCGGGCGGCGGGCTGATGTCGCTGGCCAATGCTGCCGAATTCCCGGTGCGCCTGCTCGAATCCGGCCCAGCCGGAGGCGCCATCTATGCCAGCGATTTTGCGGCCAAGTATGGGCAGGACAAGGTCGTCTCCTTCGACATGGGCGGCACCACCGCCAAGATCTGCCTCATCGACCAGCATGTGCCCAAGACGGCGCGGGTGTTTGAAGTCGCGCGCAGCTACCGCTTCAAAAAGGGCAGCGGCATGCCGATCTCGATCCCGGTCATCGAGATGATCGAGATCGGTGCGGGCGGCGGCTCCATCGCGCATGTGGACGATATGCGCCAGGTGCGTGTGGGACCCGAGAGCGCCGGCTCCGAGCCCGGACCGGCCAGCTACGGCCGGGGCGGCGCACGCCCGACGGTGACCGATGCCGATCTGCTGCTGCACAAGCTGGACCCAGCCCGTTTTGCCGGCGGCAGCATGCGGCTGGATATGCCCGCTGCCGAAAAAGCCATGGCCGCCCATGTGGGCCAGGCCCAGGGCCTGGATGCAGTGCGCGCCGCCTATGCAGTGGCCGAGGTGGTGGACGAAAACATGGCCAATGCCGCGCGCATGCATGCGGTGGAATCCGGCCAGGACCTGGAGGCCTACACGATGATCGCCTACGGCGGCGCGGCGCCGCTGCATGCGGTACGGCTGTGTGAAAAGCTCGGCATCCAGCGCCTGCTGATCCCGACCGGCGCCGGCGTGGGCTCGGCCATCGGCTTCTTGCGGGCGCCCTTTGCCTATGAGTCGCTGCGCAGCTCGGTGATGCGCATGAGCCAGTTCGATGGCGAGGCCGTCAACCAGATGCTGCGCGAGATGGAAGTCGAGGTGAGCGCCTTCTTGCAAGACACCGGCTACGGCGGCGAGACCGTCAAGGAACTGCGCGCCTTCATGCGCTACTGCGGCCAGGGTTGGGAGATTCCCGTCTCGGTGCCCGTGCAGCACTTTGGGCCGGACAGCGTTCCAGCGCTCAACGCGGCCTTTGTGCAGAACTATGTGGCTTTGTTCGGCCACGCGATCGACGGCCTCGATATCGAGGTGGTGAGCTGGGCACTGTCCTTGCGTTCAAAGACCTTGCCGCCGGCCCAGACTGCGTTGCAGCAGGGCGGTACGCCCCAAAAGGGGGCCGGCACGGTGCTGGATCGCCGCGAGGTATTTGACGGCAAACAAGGCCAGTTCTATGCCTGCGACATCTATGAGCGCCTGGGCCTGCCCCGGGGCCAGGCCGTGCCCGGCCCGGTGGTGATCGTGGAAAAGGAAACCTCGACCTATGTCAGCCCCGGCTTCAAGGTCGTGCTGCAGTCGGATGACTGCATGCTGGTGGAACGCATGGACAGCGGAGTGTGATCATGGCAAACAATACAGACGTTCATTACCAAATCATGTGGAACCGCCTCATCTCGGTGGTGGAAGAGCAGGCGGTCACCTTGATTCGCACCGCCTTTTGCACCAGCGTGCGGGAGGCGGGCGACTTGTCGGCCGGCGTGTTCGACAAGCAGGGCCGCATGATGGCCCAGGCCGTCACCGGCACCCCTGGCCATGTGAACTCGATGGCCGAGTCGGTCGCGCATTTTGCCAAGCGCTTTGAGCGCAGCACCCTGCAAGATGGCGATGTGCTGGTCACCAATGACCCCTGGCTGGGCACCGGCCACCTGCACGACATCACCGTCGTCACCCCGGTGTTTTATGGCCGCGACGGCCACAGCGAGCACATCGGCTACTTTGCCGCCACCGCCCACGTGGTGGACATCGGCGGGCGCGGCTTTGGCCCGGATGGCAGCGATGTCTACGAGGAGGGCCTGTGCATTCCGCCGATGAAGTTCTTCCGCGCCGGCGCGCTGAATGAGGACCTGATCGAGATCCTGCGCAACAACGTGCGCGAGCGCGACCAGGTGATTGGTGACTTCCATTCGCTGGCGGTCTGCAATGCCACCGGCATGCGCCGCCTCAAGGGCATGCTGGCCGAGTTTGAACTGCGTGACCTGGAAGACCTGGCCGGTTTCATCTTTGAGAACAGCCAGCGCGCCACCCGCGAGCGCATCGCCGCGTTGCCCGATGGTACCCAGCGCTATGCGATGACCGTGGACGGCTATGAAAAGCCCATCGAGCTGGTGGTGGCGGTGGAGATTGCGGCCGACAAGCTGCGCGCCGACTTTGCCGGCACCTCGGACCCCAGCCGCTACGGCATCAATGTGCCGCTGACCTACACCAAGGCCTATGCCTCCTATGCGCTCAAATGCGCGATTGCGCCAGAGATCCCCAACAACTGGGGCTCGCTGGAGCCCTTTGAGATCAGCGCGCCCGAGGACTGCATCCTCAATGCCCACCGCCCGCGCCCGGTGTCCGTGCGCCATGTCATCGGCCACCTGATCCCTGATGTAGTGCTGGGCGCGCTGCAACCCATTTGCCAGGGCGAGATCCCGGCCGAAGGGGCCAGCTCGCTGTGGAACCTGCAGATGCGCTTCAAGGGCATCACCCAGGCCACCCGCAACCAGCAGCACGAGATCCTGATGTTCAATACCGGCGGCACCGGTGCGCGCCCCTCCAGCGATGGCCTGAGCGCCACCGCCTTCCCCAGCGGGGTGCAGGCCATGTCGGTCGAGGTGACCGAGAGCATCGGCCCCATCATCATCTGGCGCAAGGAGCTGCGCCCCAACTCGGGCGGCGCCGGCCGCTGGCGGGGCGGCCTGGGCCAGCGCATCGAGGTGGGCTCGGCCGAGGGCTTCGAGTTTGACCTGAACGCCATGTTTGACCGCGTCCATTTTGCGGCCCGGGGCCACAACGGCGGCCAAAGTGGCGCGCTGGGCCAGGTCTCGCTGGACGACGGCACCACGTTGCGCGGCAAGGGCAAGCAGCAGATCCCGGCCGGGCGCCGTCTGATTCTGGACCTGCCCGGCGGCGGCGGCAACGGCGATGCGGCCCAGCGCCCGGCAGCGCTGGTACAGCGCGATGTGGCCTATGGCTACATCAGCGCCGAGCAAGCCCAGGCCGATTACGCCCAGGCGGCACCACGGACCCCGGCCTGATCGCCTGAAGCTGGCCAGCGGCGCTGCCGCTGGCCTTTCCAGCGCGCTGGCCCGCTTTTCTTTTTCTCCCACAGCAGGACACCAAGGATTCCCGATGCGCACACAAAATCCCACGGCAGATGGCTTTGCCGCCCCCAGTGCCAGCCTTTCGGACTGGCCGTCCCCCTCATCAACGGTCGCGCCGCGCACGGTGCAGTCCAAGGAGCTCAACCGCGTGGTGCTGGCCTCGGTGGTCGGCAGCTTTGTCGAATGGTTCGAGTTTTCCGTCTACGGCTACCTGGCTGCAGTGCTGGGCAAGGTCTTCTTTGCCAGCAGCTCGCCCACGATGCAGGTCACCGCATCCTGGGCGGCCTTTGCCATTGCCTTTTTTGCCCGGCCCATCGGCGGCATCTTCTTTGGCTCGCTGGGCGACAAGTACGGCCGAAAACGCGTGCTGACCATCACCATCATCATGATGGCCATCTCCACCTTCCTGATCGGGGTGCTGCCCGGCTATGCCAGCATCGGCATCGCCGCGCCCCTGCTGCTGATCGTGCTGCGCCTGATGCAGGGCCTGTCCGCCGGGGGCGAGGCCAGTGGCGCTGCGATCTTTGTGGCCGAATACTGCCGGGACCGCAACCGCACCTTGCTCACCAGCTGGGTCGAGGTGGGTTGCATGGCCGGCTTCTTCTTTGGTGCCTCGGTCTCGGCCATCCTGACGGTGTTCTTCAGCGCCGACCAGATCCTGGACTGGGCCTGGCGCATTCCGTTTCTGATCGCACTGCCACTGGGCGCCATTGGCCTCTATATCCGCAAGTACCTGGAAGAAACCCCCACCTTTGTCGCAATGAAGCAGCAGCATGATGCACTGGCCCAGGCGAGCTGGAAGGTGCTGTTCGCCACCCACAAGAAGGAGCTGTTCCAGTCGGCCGGCATCATCATCGTGACCAATGTCACCTTGTTCACCGTCGTCACCTACATCCCGACCTACTTTGTCAGCGCGCTGCATGTGGATGTGGCCACCGGCCTCAAGCTGTCCCTGGGCCCACAGCTCTTTCTGGTGGTCATGATCCCTCTTATGGGCATGCTGGCCGACAAGCTCAGCCGCAAGACCATGATGACCGCCGCCAGCCTGGCCATCGCGGTGCTGGCCGTGCCGTGCTTTCACCTGCTGCTCGAAGGCAGCACCGCCGCCAAGATCTCGTCCTTGATGGTGCTGAACTTCTGTCTGGCCATGCTGCTGGGCAGCATCTACTCGATCATCCCGTCGATGTTCCACACCAGCGTGCGCTTCAAGGGCATGGCGCTGAGCTACAACGTGGCCGTGGCCATGTTCGCCGGCACCGCGCCGATGATCAACTCCTGGCTGATCGCCCGCACCGGCAACCCTGTCGTACCTGCCTACTACCTGATCGGCGCAGCGATCATCGGCCTCATCGCCCTGGTCAGCAGCCGCGACCGTACCGGTCTGCCGATGCATGGTGATCCTGTGCAGTAAGCCCATGCGCTGCGGAGCGCTCTGCACCCCGAACGCATCCCGTCCGGATGCGTTTTTGTGCGCCGACAGAGCAGGGCGCAGCAGACAAGAACGCTGGCGTGCCGGCTCGCTGGGCGCCGGGCTGCGACCTATAATCACCGGCAGCCTGGGCCATCCTCCTTCCTGCCCAGCGCAGCTCCATGAAATACAAGCTACCGCCCCTGCAGCCGCTGCGCGTGTTCGAGTCCGTCTACCGCCACGGCTCCATCCGCAAGGCGGCTGATGAACTGTGCCTGACCCCGCAGGCCGCCAGCCAGCAACTCAAGCAGTTGGAGAGCGCGTTGGAGGTGCAGCTGTTCGAGCGCGGTACCCGTGGCCTGCTGGCCAGTGCCGAGGCCCAAACCCTGTACCACTATGTGGAGCAGGGCCTGGATGCGCTGAGCCAGGGCCTGGAGGCGGTGCGCGCCCACCACAACGATGCGCAGTTCCATATCCAGGTCAGCCCTTACTTTGCGACCCAGTACCTGATCCGCTCGCTGCCCTCGTTCACCAAGGACTACCCGGCACTCGATCTGCGCATCTCCATCGGCGTGGAGCTGCCGTCCTTCGATACCAGCGATCTGGATGCCGCCATCGTCTGGGGCTACGGCGGGGTGGACCATCTCGATGAAACGCCGCTGCTCGAAGACCTCAAGGTCATCGTCGCCACACCCCAGCTGCTGGCCGAGCACCCGGTGGAGACCGCGCAGGATCTGGCACACCACCGCTTGATATCCCCGCTGACGCACAACAGCCTGTGGCGGGACATCTATGCCATGCTGGGCCTGCAGCCGGGCGACAAGCATGTCAGCCCCATGCTGCTGCACACGCATGATGCGATGCTGCAGGCCGTTCTCAGCGGGCAGGGCGTGGGCCTGCTGTCCTATGTCGATGCGCTCAGCTACATCCACAGCGGCAAGCTGCTCGCGCCCTTTGGGCCAGAGCTGCTGCGCCAACTGCCGATGGACCGAACACCCAAGTTCCACCTCTACACCCGCCGGGGCGCGGGCGAGCGACCGATCCAGGCGAGCTTTCGGCAATGGCTGCTGGACAAACTCGCCAGCAGCGACTTTATTGGCTACACCTCGCGCCTGCCGCAGGGCGGATCCACTATTGAGGCCAGCGCTGTATCGCCGAGCTGACACAGGCCGTTACGGAATGGCGCCGTAACGGCTGGCGGCTGGTACACTGGCTGCGCTTTGAAAAAAGCCTATCTACAGGTGCTTGTATTGCACAAGTGAAACGGGAACAAGGTCGGGAGTGCGCTCCCCCATGCCTTGGCTGCCCCCGCAACGGTAGACAGGAAAAAGTAGCCGACGCGGCCCGCTCCCACGCGGGCCCAGTCACTGGGGTTGAGAGAGTGTCACTGCCTGCCAGGCAACAAGACGCCCGCGCCCTGGGAAGACCGGCTGCTGGGTCGGCGCGCCACCGCCGCACCGCCTGTAAGCCCGGAGACCGGCCTGTGAATAGTCGTAGTGTGTCCTGGGCTATTTGCCTGGGCGATGCTCTCTCAACTGTCTGCGGGGTGTGGACGGCGGTTCGGCGCGCAGCCCCGTCCTTGGGGCCACTGCGTGCAGTGCAGCCCCCGCATCAGGCAGTTAGCGCCTTTTGTTGAAATGACTGCAGTTCCTTTTCCGAAAAACCGGCTCCTGGCAGCCGGACGGCTCTCTTCCTCCTTGCGCCTGGTTGGCAGCTCCTGTGTTTTGTGTTTGCCTGCCTTGGGCATGGCGGTGGCCCATGCGCAAGAGGCATCGCTGTCTGAAGTGGTGGTGACCGACAAGCGCAGCGAGCCCAATGCGCTCCAGCTGCCATCCACCTCGGCCAGCAAGCTGGCCGTACCGCTGCAGGACCTGCCAGCCAGCGTCAGCTCGGTCTCGGCCGTGCAGATCCAGGAGCGCGCCGACTACGAGGTGGTGGACGCCGTGGGCCGCAGCGTGGGCCTGAGCGTCAACGGCACGCCCGGCAACGGTGGCCTGTCGTTCTCCAGCCGTGGCTTTACCGGCGTCAACTCAGTGGGCGTGGCCGAAGACGGTCTGACCCTGGGCGTGGCTGCGGGCACAGTGGCCTATCCCAATTCCAGCTGGGGCTATGAGCGTTTTGATGTGCTGCGCGGACCCGCATCGCTGATGTATGGCAGTGGCACCATGGGCGCCACCGTCAACGCGGTACGCAAGGAGCCCAGCCGCACCAGCTCGTCTGAAGTGTTGCTGGGCGCTGGCTCCCATGGCACGGCCCGTGCAGGCCTGGGCACCACCGGCGCACTGAGCGACAGCCTGAGCTACCGCCTGGATGTCTACGGTGATCGCACGGACGGCGAGCGCCAGCTGGGCAACAGCGACAGCAAGAAGCTGATGAGCGCCATCCGCTGGCAGGCCAACAGTGACCTGCGCCTGGACCTGACGGCCGATGTCAGCGATCAGCGGCCCGAGCGCTACTTTGGCACCCCGGTCGTTGATGGCAAGCCGGTGGCGGCACTGCGCGACCGCAATTTCAACGTCCTCGACAGCGACATCCACTACAAGGACGAGCGCTACAAGCTCAAGGCCGAGTGGAACGTCAGCGACGCGCTGGTGCTGCGCAACGAGACCTACCACATGAAGGCCGACCGCCACTGGAAGAACATCGAAGGCTACGACTACGATGCCGGCACCCGCACGGTTCACCGCTACGATTACCTGGAGATCGGCCACGATCTGGAGCAAAGCGGCAACCGCCTGGGCGCCGTGTTCAAGCCCGGCCAGCACGAGTTTGCGATGGGCTGGGACGTGTCGCAGGCCAAGTTCACCGCCCTCAACAACTCCCCGTATGCCGGCGAGTCCGATGTGCCGCTGACCGGTGGCACCAGTGGCTACTGGAACAGCCCGGACCCCTACAAGGCGCGCATGACCTCGCGCATCCGCCAGAACGCCTTCTACCTCGAAGACGCCTGGAAGCTGGGCACGCAGTGGCTGCTGATGGCCGGCGTGCGCCGCGACCTGTATGACTTTGACCGCATGGACCTGCTCAGCCAGGCCCGTTTTGACAAGACCTTGGGCGGCACCTCCTGGCGCCTGGGCCTGACCCACAAGCTGGACCAGAACACCAGCGTGTACGCCCAGGTCAGCACCGGCCATGACCCGGTCACCAGCCTGCTGTCGCTGAGCCAGTCGCAAACCGGCTTCACCCTGAGCAAGGGCCGCCAGGTGGAAGTGGGCATCAAGCAGCAACTGCCCAATGACCAGGGCGAATGGACCCTGGCGGTCTTCGACATCCGCAAGAAGGACATCATCACGCGCGATCCGGACCGCCCAGCGCTGTCGATCCAGGGTGGCAAGCAGTCGTCCAAGGGTATCGAGCTGGCGGGTAGCTGGCGGGCGACCCAGTCCTGGCGCTTCGAGGGCAACCTGGCCTATGTGGATGCGCAGTTTGACGAGCTGCTCGAAGGCGCCACCGCCATTGACCGCGCCGGCAACCAGCCCGCCAATGTGCCACGCTACACAGCCAATGCCTGGGCCCATTACCAGACGGGGGACTGGCGTGCATCGCTGGGCCTGCGCCATGTCGCCAGCCGCTACACCAGCAATGCCAATACTACGCAGCTGCCTGCCTACACGTTGGCCGATGCGGTACTGGGCTGGAACCTGAACCGCAGCACCACCTTGAACTTGGTGGGCCGCAATCTGACCAACAAGCGCTATGCTGCATCGTCCTACGGCTCGCAATGGCTGATGGGCAACGGCCGCAGCTTTGAGCTGATGGCCCATCTGCGTTTCTGAGCAAGGCACAGGCATGACACCAAGCACCTCCCGGCACACGCTGCGCGCGCTGGCGGCAGCCGCCGCCCTGGTGCTGGCCGGCTGTGACCAGCCGGCCGGCCCGCAGCCGCCCAGCCGCCCAACCCAGGCAGCAGCAGTCCCCATCGCCAGCGCGGCGGCTGCCGCGCCCGCAGGCCTGCGGGCTGTGCCGCTGGTAATTGATGTCTGCGGCCAGCCCCAGCGCTATGACCGGGTACCGCAGCGCGCCATCACGCACGATGTGAACATCACCGAGATGTTCCTGTTCCTGGGACTGGGGCCCAAGCTGGTCGGCTACTCGGGGATACCGTCGCGCAAGGAGATCAGCCCCGAGGTGTTGGCCCAACTGGCCCAGGTGCCCAAGCTCTCGTCGCAGGACATGAACCTGGAAAACATGCTGGCGGCCCGCGCCGACTTTGTGTTCGGCGGCTGGAGCTATGGGTTCCGCCCTGGCGGTATCACGCCCGAGCTGCTGGCCCAGCATGGCGTGGCCAGCTATGTGCTGTCCGAGTCCTGCATCCACGTGCAAAAGCGCGAGCGTGTGGCGCTGGGCGACACCTTGGCGGACCTGCGCAATGTGGCGCGCATCTTTGACATCGAGCCCCAGGCGCAGCCGCAGATGGCCAAGCTGCAGGCCTCGATCGACCAGCTGGCTGCGCAGATGCAAGGCAACACCCAGCAACCACGCGTCTTTGTGTTTGACAGTGGCGAGAAGATCCCCACCACGGTGGGCGGCTTTGGCATGCCCCAGGCCATGATCGATGCGGCCGGCGGCAGCAATATCTTTGCCGACATCGCCAGCAACTGGCCCAAGGGCAACTGGGAGGATGTGATCACTCGGGACCCCGAGTGGATCATCATCATCGACTACGGCCAGCCCAGCGCACAGGGCAAGATCGATTTTCTGCGCGCCAAGCCGGAGCTGGCGGGGGTGTCGGCCATTCGCGAGCAGCGCTTTTTCGTCATCAGCTATGCCGAGGCCACGCCAGGGCCGCGCAACGTGAACGTGGCGCAGCGCCTGGCTGCTGCCTTGCACCCGGATCGCCGCATCACCGTGGACCCGGTGCCATGGCTGCCAGCGGCGGAGTCCAAGCAGTGAGCCATGCGCCCGGCTGCGACGGCCAGCATGAACGCCAGCGGCGCAAGCCCTGGTCCTTGGCGCTGTGCCTGTTGCTGCTGCTGGTCTTGCTGCTGGCCAGCAGCCTGGCCGCCATCACCTGGGGCTCGGCATCGCTGCATGCCTCCACCGTATGGTCCGTCGTCAGCCAGCAGTTGCTGGGCGGCGGCTGGCAGCCCGATGCAGGGCAGGGCGGCATCAGCCAGCAGCATTACCAGATTGTCTGGATGGTGCGCATGCCCCGGGTGCTGCTGGCAGCGCTGGTGGGCGCCGGCTTGGCCGTGGTCGGCGTGGTGATGCAGGCGATGGTGCGCAACCCGCTGGCCGATCCCTACATGCTCGGTGTGTCCTCCGGCGCGTCAGTGGGGGCGGTGTCGGTGCTGGCCTATGGCAGTTTGGCGATGGTAGGTATCTATGCCATCACCGCAGGCGCCTTTGTTGGCGCGTTGCTGGCCACTGCGCTGGTCTATGCGCTGGCCCAGCAGCAAGGGCGCCTGCATGCCACCCGGCTGATCCTGAGCGGTGTGGCCATTGGCTACATGCTAATGGGTGTGACCAGCCTAATCACCTTGACGGCAGGCCAGCGCGAGCTGGCCAATGCGCTGCTGACCTGGACCCTGGGCAGCCTGGCAGCAACCCAGTGGAGTGCGCTGGGCCTGCCCGCTGCCGTACTGGGCCTGGGCCTGCTGTGGCTGCTGCTCTGCGCCCGCCAGCTCAATGCCTTGTTGATTGGCGACGAGGGCGCTGCCACGCTGGGATTGAACACTGCCAGCCTGCGCCTGCAATTGTTCGTGGTGGTGTCCTTGCTGACGGGCACCATGGTGGCAGTCAGCGGTGCCATCGGTTTTGTCGGCCTGGTCATTCCCCACATCACCCGCATGCTGGTGGGCAGTGACCACCGCCGCGTTCTGCCCGTCAGCGCCTTGATGGGTGCAAGCTTTTTGGTATTGGTCGATCTGGCCGCCCGCACCTGGTTTTCGCCCAGCGAGCTGCCGGTGGGCGTCATCACGTCGCTCATTGGCGGGCCCTTCTTTATCTGGATGCTGTGGCGCCGCACCACGGCGATCCCCGGAGGCAGCGCATGATGCTGACGGCCAAGCAACTGTCCTGGACCGCCGGCCACGGCGCCCAGGCCACGCAGATTGTGCGCCAGGCCAGCCTGCAGGTGGCGCAGGGCGAATGTGTCGGCCTGGTGGGCCCCAATGGCTGCGGTAAATCAACCTTGATGCGCATGCTCTACCGTGTGCTGCAGCCCGAGGCCGGTGGCCAGATACAGCTGCAGGGCCGCGACATCTGGCAGATGAGCGCGCGGCAGTTTGCGCAGCAGGCGGCGGTGCTGGGCCAGGATACGGGCCTGGGCTTTGACTGCACGGTGCAGGAGCTGGTGATGATGGGCCGCTTTCCACACCAGTCGCGCTGGGCGCGCGACAGTGCCGAGGACAAGGCCATCGTCAGCGCCTGCCTGGCGCAGGTGCGGGCCAGCCGCCTGGCCGACCATCTGCTGTCATCGCTCTCGGGTGGTGAGCGCCAAAGGGTGCTGCTCGCCCGTGCGCTGGCCCAGCAGCCGCAGCTGCTGTTTCTGGACGAGCCCACCAACCACCTGGACATCCAGTTCCAGCTGGAGCTGCTCAGCCTGGTGCGCGCCTCGGGCTGCACCGTGCTAATCGTGGTGCATGACCTGAACCTGGCCGCGCAGTTCTGTGACCGCATCTATGTGATGCAGGCCGGCGCCATCGACGCCGAAGGCACACCCGAGCAGGTGCTGACGCCAGCAACCATTGCACGCGTGTTCCAGGTCGAGGCGCAGGTGGACCGCCATCCGCGCCTAGACAAGGCGCGTGTGAGCTACTGGATGGACAAGCCCCATGGCTAAAAAACCTGATGCCTTGTTGCTGCTGGGCCGGGGTGGCCTGGGGTCTGCTGCCAAGAACGAATTGCAGGCCTTGCTGCAGGCCTGCCAGCAGGCAGACCCCGACCTGGCTATGCAACTGGCCTTTGTGGACCGCAACCAGCCGGCCTTGCCCGAGGCGCTTGACAGCCTGAGCGCTGCCCTTGCGCCGGCCGATCTGGCGCTGCAGACCATCGTCATCCAGCCCACGATGGTGCCCGACGAGCCCGCGCTGCGACGCTGGCTGCATAAGGTCGCCAGGCGCTGGCTGGCCAGCCAGCCCGGCCATGCCCGGCCCCGGCTGGTATTTGCGCAGCCGCTGCTGCAGTGGGATGGCCTGGTGCCTGCCTTGCTGAACCACCTGGCACTCGCCACCGTACAGCCTGATGTGGTGGCCGAGGAGGGCGAAGAGGGTTGGCAAACCGACCCGGTGGCCTGGAGCACGGTGCCCGCCCACCAGCGCCATGTGCTGTGGTGCATGGGGCCGCGCTGCGTGGCCAAGGGTGCCGCAGCGCTATGGCCCCGGCTCAGCCAGGCGGTGCAGGCAAGCGCGCCCCTCAAACAGCAGCTGCAGTTGCTGCAGACCAGCTGCCAGTACCCCTGCAACCAGGGGCCGCTGATGATCGTCTACCCCGAAGGCGTCTGGTACGGCAACCTCGATGAAGACAGCCTGGTGCCGGTGCTCAAAAGCCATATGGAGGGCAGCGAGGCCTGTGCGGCCCACCGGGTGCATACGCTCCAGGTACTTCCGCCCTGCAGCGAATCGGATCAATAAGCGCAGCGCCGCGCTATTTGCACTGCAGCAGGGGATCGGCCGCAAAAATCTCCACCACCCAATCGACAAAGGCCCGCACCTTGGCACTCAAATGGGAGTTGGGCGGGTATACAACATATACCGGCAGCAACGGCTGGGTCCATTCCGGCAGGATCTGCACCAGCTGGCCGCTTTGGAGGTAATCGCGCGCCTGGTAGCTGGTGATCTGGCCCACACCCTGGCCGCTGATCAAGCTGGTGGTGTAGGCGTTGGCCTCGTTGATAGCCAAGGTCGATGGGTTGGCAATCTCGATGCTCTCACCGTTGTGCTGGAACTCCAGCGGATAGCGGCGCTGGGTGACTGGCGAGAAGTAAATCACACTGTTGTGGCCGTTTTCCAGGTCGCGCGGATGCTGCGGCGTGCCCTGGCGCCGCAAATAGGCGGGCGAGGCCACCGTCAAAAATTCCACGTTCCCGACACGGCGTGCCACCAATGACTGGTCGCGCAGCTCGCCGCCGCGCACTACGCAATCGACGTTGTCGGCAATCAGGTCCACGGTGCGGTCGGTCACGCCCAGGTCGATCTGGATGTCGGGGTAGCGCGCCTGAAAGGTCGCCAGCTGCGGAATCACCAGAAGCCGGGCGATCGACGTGCCGACGTCGACACGCAGGCGCCCGCGTGGCGCTGCCCGCACCTGGCTCATGCTGGCTTCTAGCTCGTCAAAATCGCTCAGCAGCCGCACGGCACGGTCGTAGTAGGCAGCGCCATCGGTGGTCACCGTCACGCGGCGGGTGGTGCGGTTGAGCAGCTTGACCCGCAGCCGGTCTTCCAGCGCCTGCACATGCTTGGTCACACTGGCCTTGGGCAGCTGCAGCGAGGTGGCTGCGAGCGTGAATGTGCCCGACTCCACGACCCGCGCGAACACCCGCATTGCCTGTATCTGATCCATCTGCCTCTCCTTGCACTGTCGCGCACGCGCGCGCCAAACGTAGGTGGATTCTCACATGCCAAAGATCCTGCCATTGTTCCTGATTTGGAAATAGTGCGGCCATAATTTGCGGATTGATCGGCTGCGGCAACGCAACTACATTTACTCATGCCTACTTTCCACTGGGCTAGCTTATGTCTGACACCACCGTAAAAACCAGTTCACCGGCTCCTGACTTCATCGATACCGTCGCTCCGACGGCGTCGGGCGAGTCGGTGGCCGTGCGTCTGTACGGTAGCAAAGGCAAGTCCGGCGAGCCTTCGCCGCTGGTGCTGCATTTTCATGGCGGCGCCTTTGTCGAAGGCGATCTGGACAGTGGCTGCACCGTTGCGGGTCTGCTGGCAACAGCAGGGGCCCGTGTGGTGTCGGTGGCATACCCGCTCTCACCTGAGCATCCATTTCCGCGTCCATTGGAGATCGGATATGAAATGCTCCAGTGGAGCTACAAACATCGCACACGCCTTGCCGGCAAAGGTGCGCCGATGTATGTGGCTGGTGAGGAGGCGGGCGCCAACCTGGCTGCCGGCGTGTGTCTGATGGCGCGTGATCAACGCCATCCGCCGCTGGCGGGGCAGATCCTGCTCTCACCCATGCTCAATCCCTGCGCCGGCACGGCATCGCTTCGCGCTGCCAATGGCGATGCGACGGAATGCAAATGGGCCGAGGGCTGGAGCAAGTTCCTGGGCTGCACCTATGACGGCGTCCATCCCTACGCGGTGCCTGCGATGGCACAGCGCCTGGCTGGTCTACCGGCAACGCTCATCATGGTGGGCGATAAAGACCCGATGCACGACGAGGCACTGGCCTATGCCAGCCGCCTGCAGGCAGCCGGTCATCTGGTGCAGCAGCATGTATTCAAGGTCGCGCAACAGTGGCCCGATGCATTGCTGGAGCCCCGTGCTCCCGAGCCCTGTCCCTGTGCCGGGGCAGTGCTGGAACAACTGGCACTTTTCTTCGAGACATCCCGATGTCGGGCGCAAGCCTGATCCCCTGAACGAAGCGCAAGGCAAGAGCTGCGCCACTCTCCGGTAAAGCCCGGGGAGCGGCGGCGGGCGGCTGCGCCTTCACAACCCTTAAAGAACGCTTTCTCGCAACGCATTGCCGTGTGGAGATTTTGCCAAACCCTCGCCCAGTGGGATGGACGTGGATCGGGATGAGCCGCAAGGCGTCTTTTGCAGTCAATAGCCGTAGCTATTGACAAGGAAGACAACGCAGCGGATCGCCCGAGACCACGTTCAGACCAAGGCAGGGAGTTTTGCAGAGGCTCCACTGTGGCACGGATTTTCTGTCGGCTTTTGTAGCCGCAGGGGCATGCCGTTGCCGCAAGAAACCTCAAAAACTATTCACGCACACATCAGGACTTGGCCATGAGCAACAACAAAACTTCGACTTCCCCTCAACGCCGCTGGTGGACGGCCATCGGTCTGGCAGCTGCCGTGGTGGCTGCAGGCGGCACGGCTGTGGGCCTGCAAAGCTCGCACGCGAGTGCGCCGGCCGAGGCCGCCGCGCCGCCCGCGATGCCCGTATCCGTTGCGCAGGTGCTGCAGCAGGACGTGCAGCTGTGGGATGAATTCTCCGGCCGGCTCGAAGCCGTGCAGCGCGTCGATGTGCGCCCCCGTGTAGCCGGTGCGCTGCAGGCGGTGCACTTCAAGGAAGGCGCCCTGGTCAAGGCGGGTGATCTGCTTTTCACGGTCGATCCCGCACCTTACGCCGCTGAGGTAGACCGTGCCGAAGCCCAGGTGGTGGCGGCCAAGGCACGCATGGGCTATTCGCAAAGCGAAGCCGAACGTGCCGCCCGTCTGTGGGAAGAGCGCGCCATTGCACAAAAGGAACTGGACGAGCGTACCAACGCCCGCCGCGAAGCAGACGCCAACCTGCGTGCTGCCCAGGCCGCACTGCAAACGGCCAAGCTCAACCTGGGCTACACCCAGGTGCGCGCGCCCGTGGCCGGCAAGATGGGCCGCATCGATGTGACCGTGGGCAACCTGGTCAGCGCCGGTGCCGGCGCGCCAGTGCTGACGACCTTGGTCTCCGTCAACCCCATGTACGCCAGCTTTGATGCCGACGAGCAGATCGTGACCAATGCGCTGCAAGGCCTGCGCCAGGGCAAGAGCGCCCGTGCGCTGATCGAGAGCATTCCCGTGCAGATGGGGGTGGGCACCAGCGGCGCCACGCCTTACAAGGGCCACCTGCAGCTGATTGACAACCAGGTGGATGCGCGCAGCGGCACCGTGCGGGTGCGTGCGGTGTTTGACAACGCCGACGGCGCGCTGATGGCCGGCCAGTTTGCCCGCGTGCGCATGGGCCAGCCCCACAGCCAGCAAGCCCTGCTGATCAACGAGCGTGCCGTGGGCACGGACCAGAGCAAGAAGTTTGTGCTGGTGGTGGGCGAGGGCAACAAGGCCGAGTACCGCGAAGTGCAGCTGGGTGCGCCGTTTGAAGGCCTGCGCCTGGTGACCTCGGGCCTGAAGGCCGGCGAGCGCATTGTGGTCAACGGCCTGCAGCGCGTGCGCCCCGGTGCCGTGGTGGCCCCGCAGGATGTGCCCATGACCAACAAGTCCGAGCTCAAGAGTGAAGCGCAGCAGGCAGCCAACGATGGCTCCAAACCCGCCGCCTAAACCGATAACAACAAAGCCAAGCGTATGAATTTATCCCGATTTTTCATCGACCGCCCGATATTTGCGGGTGTGCTGTCGCTGCTGATCTTTCTGGCAGGGCTGATCGCCATGCGGGCCTTGCCCATCTCGGAGTACCCCGAGGTGGTGCCACCCTCGGTGGTGGTGCGTGCCCAGTACCCCGGCGCCAACCCCAAGGTGATCGCCGAAACCGTGGCCACGCCCCTCGAAGAGTCCATCAACGGTGTCGAAGGCATGCTCTATATGGGCAGCCAGGCCACCACCGATGGCGTGATGACCCTGACCGTGACCTTCAAGTTGGGCACCGACCCGGACAAGGCGCAGCAGCTGGTGCAGAACCGCGTCTCGCAGGCCGAGCCGCGCCTGCCCGAAGAAGTGCGGCGCCTGGGCGTGACCACGGTCAAGAGTTCGCCGGACATCACCATGGTCGTCCATATGGTCTCACCCAATGGCCGCTATGACATCGACTACCTGCGCAACTACGCCGTGCTCAACGTCAAGGACCGCCTCGCGCGCATCCAGGGCGTAGGCCAGGTGCAGATCTTTGGCGGTGGCGATTACTCGATGCGTGCCTGGCTGGACCCACAAAAGGTCGCCCAACGCGGCCTGTCGGCCAGCGATGTGGTGGCCGCCATCCGTGGCCAGAACGTGCAAGCCGCTGCCGGCGTGGTCGGTGCATCGCCGGGTCTGCCTGGCGTGGATACCCAGTTGTCGATCAATGCCCAAGGCCGCTTGTCCAGCACCGAGGAGTTTGGCGACATCATCGTCAAGACCGGCTCGGATGGTGCGGTGACGCGCCTGCGTGACATTGCCCGCCTGGAGCTGGGCGCGGCTGATTATTCGCTGCGCTCGCTGCTGAACAACGAAGCTGCGGTGGGTATGGGCGTGTTCCAGGCCCCGGGCTCCAACGCGCTGGAGATCTCGGAAAACGTGCGCAACACCATGGCCGAGCTGCAAAAGAACATGCCAGAAGGCGTGGAGTTCCGCATTGCCTATGACCCGACCCAGTTTGTGCGGGCGTCGATCGACTCGGTGATCCACACCTTGCTTGAAGCCATCGCGCTGGTCGTGATCGTCGTGATTCTGTTTCTGCAGACCTGGCGCGCGTCGATCATTCCGCTGCTGGCGGTGCCGGTGTCGGTGGTGGGTACCTTTGCGGTGCTGCATCTGCTGGGCTTCTCCATCAATGCGCTCAGCCTGTTCGGGCTGGTGCTGGCCATCGGTATCGTCGTCGATGATGCAATCGTCGTGGTCGAGAACGTGGAGCGGAACATTGAAGCCGGGCTGAGCCCGCGCGAGGCCACCTACCAGGCCATGCGTGAGGTCTCGGGCCCCATCATTGCGATTGCACTGGTGCTGGTTGCCGTGTTTGTGCCGCTGGCCTTTATCAGCGGTCTGACGGGCCAGTTCTACAAGCAGTTTGCGGTGACGATTGCCATCTCCACGGTGATCTCGGCCATCAACTCGCTGACCCTGTCGCCCGCACTTGCTGCATTGCTGCTCAAGGGCCATGACGAACCCAAGGATGCGCTGACCCGTGGCATGGACCGCGTGCTGGGCGGCTTCTTCCGCCGCTTCAATGCCGTGTTCCACCGTGGCTCGGAAGCCTACAGTGGCGGCGTGCGCCGCGTGATTGGCCACAAGGCCGGCATGTTTGTGGTCTACCTGGCGCTGGTCGGCGCCACCTGGGGCCTGTTCCATATGGTGCCCGGCGGTTTTGTGCCAGCGCAGGACAAGCAGTACCTGGTGGGCTTTGCCCAGCTGCCCGATGGTGCGACCCTGGACCGCACCGAGGACGTGATCAAGCGCATGGGCGATATCGTCAAGGAGAACCCCAATGTGCAGGATGCCATCGCCTTCCCCGGCCTGTCGATCAATGGCTTCACCAACAGCTCGAACTCCGGCATCGTGTTCGTCTCGCTCAAGCCCTTTGCCGAGCGGACCCGCGCCGACCAGAGCGGTGGCGCTGTGGCGGGCCAACTGAACCAGGCCTTTGGCCAGATCCAGGACGCCTTTATCGCCATGTTCCCGCCACCACCGGTGTCGGGCCTGGGCACCACAGGCGGCTTCAAGCTGCAGATTGAAGACCGGGGCTCGCTCGGCTACGAGGCGATGGATGGCGCGGTCAAGGCCTTCATGGCCAAGGCTTACCAGACGCCGGAGCTGGCTGGCATCTTCTCGAGCTGGCAGGTCAATGTGCCGCAGCTCTACGCCGATATCGACCGCACCAAGGCGCGCCAGCTGGGTGTGCCGGTGACCGATATTTTCGAGACCCTGCAGATCTATCTGGGCAGCCTGTACGCCAATGACTTCAACAAGTTTGGCCGCACCTACAGTGTGCGGGTGCAGGCGGATGCGGGCTTCCGTGCCCGTGCTGAAGACGTGGGGGCCTTGAAGGTGCGCTCGACCACCGGTGAGATGGTGCCGCTGTCCGCGCTGATGAAGCTCGAACCCAGCTTTGGCCCAGAGCGTGCGATGCGCTACAACGGCTTCCTGTCGGCCGACGTCAATGGTGGCCCAGCCCCTGGTTTCTCGTCGGGCCAAGCCCGCGAAGCGGTGGAGCGCATTGCTCGCGAGACCTTGCCTCAGGGCATTGGCTTTGAATGGACGGAGCTGACCTACCAGGAAATCCTGGCGGGCAACTCGGCGGCGCTGGTCTTCCCGCTCGCGATTTTGCTGGTGTTCCTGGTGCTGGCTGCGCAGTATGAAAGCCTGACCCTGCCGTTGGCCATTGTGCTGATTGTGCCGATGGGCCTGCTGGCGGCGATGACCGGGGTCTGGCTCTCGCATGGCGACAACAATGTCTTCACCCAGATTGGCTTGGTGGTGCTGGTGGGGCTATCGGCGAAGAACGCCATCCTGATTGTGGAGTTTGCCCGTGAGCTGGAATTTGCCGGACGCACGCCGATCCAGGCCGCGATCGAGGCCAGCCGCCTGCGTCTGCGCCCCATCCTGATGACCTCGATGGCCTTCATCATGGGTGTGCTGCCGCTGGTGCTGTCCAAGGGTGCCGGCGCAGAAATGCGCAGCGCCATGGGGATCGCCGTGTTCGCCGGGATGATTGGTGTGACCGCCTTCGGTCTGTTCCTGACCCCCGTGTTCTATGTGCTGCTGCGCAAGCTGGCAGGCAACCGCCCGCTCAAGCAACACGGCGCCCATGTGGCCCCGATCACGGCGCCGGTGCCCGCACCTGTGCATGGCGCAGGCTCTGCCCAACCCATCTTGGCCGCGGCTCGCGGACATGACGAATAAGAGAAGAACAACATGCAAGAAACGACGATGTCTTTCAACGCCCAACCCGGCCAGGCGCCCCTGGGCCTGCGCCGATTGCTGGCACCGCTGCGCTTGAAACTGCTCACACCGCTGGCTGCGGCCCTGCTGTTGGCCGGTTGCGCTACCGCGCTGCCACCGCCGGTGCAAAACGCTGGCGTGCCGGTGCCAGCCGCCTTCAGCACGCCGCAGGACCAGGCCTCCTGGACCACGGCCGCCCCGGCCGAGGCCCAGCCCCGTGGCGCCTGGTGGCTCGCTTTTGGCGATGCCGAGCTGACCCGCCTGGTTGAGCGCGCGGCCGATGCCAATACCGATGTGCAGACGGCGGCCGCCCGCCTGGCAGAGGCCCGGGCGCTGCTGCGCTCGGCCGATGCCCAGCGCATGCCGCAGGTCGGTGTCTCTGGCGGAGCGGCGCGCCAGGCTGGAGCCAACACCAGCAACGGGCTCCAGCCCGCGACCTTGGTGACGGCCGGGCTCAACCTGTCTTACGAGGTGGACCTGTTTGGCCGCCTGTCGCAGGCCAGCCAGGCTGCACAACTGGATGCCGAGGCACGCGCCGCCTTGCTGCAAAGCACGCGGCTGATGGTGCAGTCCGATGTAGCGCAGACCTATCTGCAGCTGCGTGCGCTGCAAACCGAGCAGCAGTTGGTGCAGCAAAGCCTGTCCGCCTACCGCGACACCTTGCGCCTGATCCAGCGCCGCTTTGACGCCGGCGATGCCGCCGAGCTGGAAGTGGTGCGCATGCAAAGCGAGGTCTCCGCCACCGAATCCGAGGCCCTGGCCTTGGAACGCCAGCAAGCCACTTTGAGCAATGCGCTGGCGGTGCTGGTCGGCGAGGTGGCCACCGGCTTTAAGCTGCCCGCCGCCCAGGGCGAGGTGCGTCTGCCGGTGATCCCGGCCGGCGTTCCCGGCACCGTGCTGGCCCGCCGGCCCGATGTGTCTGCCGCGCAAGCCAGCGTGCTGGCGGCCCAGGCCCGCGTGGGTGTGGCGCAGGCAGCCTGGTTCCCGGCCATCACCCTGACCGGCAATGGCGGCTTTGCATCGCCCGACCTGGGCGACCTGTTCAAATGGTCGGCCCGCTCCTGGGGCCTGGGCGCGCTGCTGTCGCTGCCGCTGTTTGACGGCGGCCAGCGCGAAGCGCAGGAAGAGGGCGCCAAAGCCAGACTGGAAGCGGCAGTGGCCGCCCAACGCGGCCAGGTGCTGGGCGCCTTCCGCGAAGTGGAAGACCAGCTGAGCAGCCTGCGCCTGCTGCAAGGCCAGGCCACCGTGCTGGGCCAGGCCGTGCAGTCCGCCGAGCGGGCCACCCACCTCTCCGATGTGCGCTACCGCAACGGCCTGGTCAGCCAGCTGGAGCTGCTGGACGCCCGCCGCAACGAGCTGCGCAACCGCCGCCAGGCGCTGCAGGTACGCACCGCCCAGTACACCGCCACGATTGCGCTGATTCGTGCACTGGGCGGCAGCTGGGAGAGTGCGCCGGTGGCGGCCAGCGCAGAGCCGAAAGCAGCAGGTTAATTGACGGCCACCCCAGGCCCAATCAGGCGCGGTGGACAGCGGCGCGCCTGAAGCCTGTGGTGCAAATCGCACGGCCTGGAACCCGGTCTGTGCAGCGGAATAGAAAGACCCGTTCTGATTCTTCCAAACGCAGTCCAAAACCGGGTTACAATAGATGCTTAGTCGGAGCGTAGCGCAGCCTGGTAGCGCATCTGCTTTGGGAGCAGAGGGTCGTGAGTTCGAATCCCACCGCTCCGACCATTATTTAAAAGCCTGTCGCATGTGAGTGCGACAGGCTTTTTCATATCTTGCGCCTGTTAAAAAAACAGATGGCTGGATTGCTGCTTGCCAACAACGCCGGGCAGCGGCCACCGCGCAGCTGTGGCACGATAGCGCAGCCCCCGTGTTTGATCTATGCCTACCCAGTTCCACCCTGTCACCTACGCCGATTCAGAGCCCCGCGCGCCGCGCGATCGCTGGGACCGTCTGGATGTGCTGCGGGGTCTGGCCATGGTCTGGATGACCGCTTTTCACTTCTGCTTTGATCTCAGCTACCTGCAGCTCTGGCGCCAGGATTTCTACCACAACCCCGTCTGGACCTGGCAGCGCACTGCCATCGTCAGCCTGTTCCTGCTATGCGCTGGTTTGGCGCAAGCCGCTGCCCACAGCAAGCAAACCAGCGCTGCACGGTTTTGCAAGCGCTGGGCGCAGGTGGCGGGTTGTGCGCTGCTGGTCAGCGCGGGCTCCTATCTGGTGTTTCCCAACAGCTATATCTACTTTGGCGTGCTGCATGGCATGGCGGTGATGCTGCTGCTGTTGCGGCTGATGCAGGGCTGTAATGACCGCGTGCTGTTTTCCATAGCGGTGCTTTGCCTGCTCGCGCCAGGCCTCTACCAATATGTTGCGAGCGGCTTGCCCGCCTCGTTGGTAGAACTTCTCAATACCAAGCCCTTCAGCCCCCTGGGGTTGGTAACGCGCAAGCCCGCCACCGAGGATTTTGTGCCGCTCCTGCCTTGGTTGGGCGTCATGCTGCTGGGCTTTCAGGTGGGCCGCCAGCAAATCGCCAAGTCAGGCGCCTGGCTGCCAGCTTATTTGGCCCAGCCTGCACAAAACGCACTGAGCCGTGGCCTCGCTTGGTTGGGCCGCCACAGCCTGCCTTATTACATGCTGCACCAGCTGGTGCTGATGGGCAGCTTAATGCTGCTCGTCTTGCTGCTGCCCACGGCGCTGGATTGATCTCCAAGCCAGCGCTGCCAGCTCATTCCTCCTGCGGATCATCCAGCAGGCGCGCAGCCTTGTTGGCCAACGGCGCCTCAGCGCGGAAATAGCCCAGCACCGTTGCCGCACTTTGGTGGCCGGTCATCGCCATCGTGTCGGCCAAGGCCATGTTCTGCCGGCCGGCCTCGGTCACAAAGCCCGAGCGCAGTGAGTGCGCAGAAAAATCCCCCTCGACCCCCGCCAGCGCACAGCGTTCCTTGACGATGTTGTTGACCGACAGAGCGCTCAAAGCGGCATCGCCCACCTGGCCGTTCTTGAAAATGCGCCGAAATATGGCGCCTTCGCGAATGCCCGAGGCTTCCAGCCACTGGGACAGTGCCGCACCAGCCACACCCACCACGGGCTTGAAGTTCTCTGGCCGGGCTGAACCGCTCTGGTTGGTTTTGGATAGGCGCAGGTCATAGAGGTACTGGCCTGGGCCCATGGTTTGCAACCATTCCATGCGCGCATCTGCCACCTCGGATCTCCGCCGCCCACCGCTGGCCCAGGCAAACAACAGCAAGGCGCGGTCGCGCCGGCCTTTCAAGCTGTCATCGCAGGTGGCCAGCAACTGCTCCAGCAAGGGGCGGGTGAGGGCGGCCTTTTTTTGCTCCAGCATGCCCCGGCGCGCATAGGCCTTGCGCAGGTGCGACAGCGCCTCGCGCACTTCCGAGCTGTGGCAGGGGTTGGGCAGGGCCTGGTGGCTGTGCGCCTTGGAGAGCACGGCAATCCGGTGCACCAGGGTGGAATGCGCCAGTGGCCCCAGCTTTCCCTTGAAGCCTTGCTGCACCAGCTGCGCATCCAGCGCGGGCGGCAGGCCCGACTGCGCGCCCTGTGCGGTCAGGTGCTCGCCATGGTCCGCCACAAACTGCAGCACCACATTAGGCGGCAAGGGCAGGGCGATGGCTTGGCCATAGCGCAGCCAGTACCAGGCCGCCCAGTAGCGCAGCGCACTTTGGTAGCTGCTGGTGGTGTTTTCAGAAGCAGCCTCCAGCCGCAGTGCGCGCAAAGCATCCTCGGCCGACGTGGACAACAGCTCTGGCTGCAGTGGCGCGGCTCCGGGAAGCGCAGCAGGCAGCAAATCCGTATCTAAAGGCGCAGAAAGTGGAATGTAAGACTTCATATTGATTAAATATTACATGCTATGTATGATATATTACATACAACAAGGAGATTACTTGCGATAACAATCTCTTATCGATGGTAATCGGAAAAGGGTTCAAAAAATGGAAATTTCGCGTGCCACGCGCAGCGTGCAAAAAGAAGATGTCTGGCAAGCGGCCGATGCGCTGCTGCTGGAGGGCAAAAGGCCCACGATTGAGCGGGTGCGCCAAAAGATTGGCCGGGGCTCGCCCAATACCGTGAGCCCCATGCTGGAAGCCTGGTTTGCCACCCTGGGCCCGCGCCTGGGTGCGGGAGCAGGGGGAAACGCCATGGCCGGCGACGCCAATAGCGCCGCTGGTAACGGCTTGCCGCCCCTGCTGGTACAGGCGCTGCAGCAGGTTTGGGAGCAGGTGCAAGCGCAAGCGACCCAAGTAGCGGATGCACTGCTGGAGCCCGTGCGCGAGGACCTGCAGGCGCAGCAGCAGGCGCTGGAAGACGCCCAGCAAGCGCTGGAGCAGGAGCGCGCCCTGATGGCCCAGCAGCGTGCCACCACCGAGCAGGCGCTGGCGGTGGCCCATGCCCAGATCAAGATGCAAAGCGGGCGCCTGGCCGACCTGGAGCAGGCCGGCCGGCAAAAAGACCAGTTCGCCGCCACCCAGCAGCAGCGCCTGCAGGCGCTGGAGCAGGAGCTGTTTGCCAACCGCAAGGCCCGTGATGAGGCGGACATGGCCCATGCCGAGCAGTTGCGCGAGCTGCAGCACAGCACCCAGCTGCAGCAGCACCGGGCGCTGCAGGACCTGGACCGTGCACGCCAGGACACCAAGCAGGCCATGGCCGCCCAACGCGCGGAGCAGGAAAAGCTGGCCAAGCTGGAAGCGCAATGGCAGCAGGACAAGCAAGCGCTGCAGGAGCAACGCGAGCAGCAAACCGTGCAGCTGCAGCAGGCTCAAACCGAGGTGCAGCAGCTGCTACACCGCCTGCAGACTGCAGAAGTGGCGCATGCGCAAGCTCTGGCCCTGCAAGCCCACCGCCATGAGAGCGAGTTAGCCCAGTGCAAGCTGGAATGGGCACAAAGCGCGGGCAGGGGAGGGGATGCTGTCGCGGCTGCCGACCCGGCGGCAGGCAGCAGCCGCCGACCTATGCGCAGCACGCAACCGGCGGCGCGGCCTTTGCGCAAGCTGCCCGGCTCGCGCCTGCGGGGCAAGAACTAAGGGGTCTGCGCTGCGCGGGCAGACGCGGTCTTGATCAGACGGTGCTGACTAGCGGCGATGTATCCACCGCATCAGCGCCCGGCACGGCGTCACCCCGCGCCAAGGCATCGGCAATGGTGTTCTTGTGGCGTGGTACCCAGCGCACCTCCAACTGCGCAAAACCGGCACGCAGCGCGCGGGCCTGTTCATACAGTGCAGCCAGGCGGGCAATCGGTTTGGCGGCGGGTTCTGCCATTTGCGCAGCCAGAATGCTGCTGTCGGTGTGCAGCAGCACCTCGCGTGCTCCCATGCCTTGCAGCCAGGTAAGGGCGTGGATGGCCGCCACCGCCTCGGCCTCGTTGTTGCAGCCGGTATGGGGCAGCGCCTGGCTGAACTGATGGCTGGCTCCATCGGGTGCATAGGCGATGCCGCCAATGCGCATGCGTCCGGGGTTGGGCAGGGCGCTGCCGTCGATATAGGCGATCCAGGTGGCTGATGACATGGGACCCAGCATAAAGTGGCGGCCAATCCAGCGTCCCGCCAGCGGGAATGCTGCGCTCGCCATCGCGCATCAACAGCCCCGTGTAGCGCCTGCGATACAGTCAAAATTGATCGTCAATACGACGACAGAATGTGTCATCCAAGATTCGTGAATCCGCCACGCGCTTGTCATAAATGGTCCAGATACTCTCCCGATCCCATTAACCCGGCGAGAGAGTTTGCAATGAAGAATTGGAAGAAGCTGGTGGCTGCAGCCGCCGCCATGGTGGCCGCAGGCCTGGTGCATGCCCAGAAAACGGAACTGACGGTCTACACGGCACTCGAGATGGACCAGCTCAAGGCTTATGAGACGGCGTTCAACAAGAACCACCCCAACATCGCGCTGAAGTGGGTGCGTGACTCCACCGGTGTCATCACCGCCAAGCTGCTGGCAGAAAAGGCCAACCCCAAGGCCGACGTGATCATGGGCGTGGCCGCATCGAGCCTGGCGATCTTCGACAAGAACGACATGCTGCAAGCCTATGCGCCCAAGGGCCTGGAGGCGATCACCGCCAAGTACCGCGACAGCAAGAACCCACCCCACTGGGTGGGTATGGACGTGTTTGGCGCCACCATCTGCTTCAACACGGTGGAAGCGAAGAAGCGCAACATCCCCATGCCCACCAGCTGGCAAGACCTGACCAAGCCCGAGTTCAAGGGCCAGGTGGTGATGCCCAACCCCGCATCCAGCGGCACGGGTTACTTTGACGTAGCCGCCTGGCTGCAGCTGTTTGGCGACGACAACGGCAACGGTGGCGGCTGGAAGTACATGGATGCCCTGCACGAGAACATTGCGCAGTACACCCACTCGGGCTCCAAGCCTTGCAACATGGCCGCCCAAGGCGAATACGTGGCCGGTATCTCGTTCGAGTACCGCGCACACGCCAACAAGGCCAAGGGCGCACCGATCGAGCTGGTGTTCCCCAAGGAAGGCCTGGGCTGGGATCTGGAAGGCATCAGCATCTACAAGGGCACCAAGCACGCCGACGCTGCACAAAAGCTGGTGGACTGGGCCATGAGCAAGGAAGCCATGGAGCTGTACGGCAAGAACTTCGCCGTGACCGCCATGCCTGGCGTGGCCCCCAAGCTGGCCAATATTCCTGCCGACTACGAGTCGCGCCTGATTCCTCTGGACTTCTCCAAGATGGCTGACAGCCGCGAGCGCGTGCTGGCCGAATGGACCAAGCGTTACGACGCCAAGAGCGAGGCCAAGAAGTGAGTGACAGGGAGACAGCGCGTTTGCCAGCAGCGCAGGGCCAGGCGGCGCAGCCCGTAGCCGTGCGCGATACCTCGTATGCGTTCGAGTCCGCCGAGCCGGGCTTGCGCAAAGGCGACGAAGAGGGCGGCGCGCCCTTTTTGGAGATCCGCCATCTGCACAAGTCCTACGGCAGCTTTACCGCGTTGCGGTCGATCCACCTGCAGATTCGCCGTGGCGAGCTGGTGTGCTTTCTGGGCCCTTCGGGCTGCGGCAAGACCACCTTGCTGCGCGCGATTGCGGGGCTGGAGGCCCAGACCAGCGGTGAGATCTGGCAGGACGGCAAGAACATCTCGGCCTTGCCCGCTTCGCAGCGGGACTATGGGATCGTCTTCCAGTCGTATGCGCTGTTTCCCAATCTGACGGTGGCTGACAACGTCGCCTATGGCCTGGTCAGCCAGCGCCAACCCAAGGCCCTGGTGGCCCAGAAGGTGCAAAGCCTGCTGGATACCGTGGGCCTGTCGGTCAGTGGCGGCAAGTACCCGGCCCAACTGTCGGGTGGCCAACAGCAGCGCGTGGCCCTGGCCCGTGCGCTGGCCATGTCGCCCGGGCTGCTGCTGCTCGATGAACCGCTGTCGGCCCTGGATGCGACCGTGCGCGTGCACCTGCGCAACGAGATCCGTGCGCTGCAGCAGCGCCTGTATGTCACCACCATCATGGTCACGCATGACCAGGAGGAGGCGATGGCCATGGCCGACCGCGTGGTGGTGATGAACCATGGCGTGGTCGAGCAGGTGGGCACGCCCCGCGACATCTACCAACGCCCCGCCACCCCGTTTGTGGCGGAATTCATCGGCAAGGCCAACAAGCTGCAGGCGCTGGCCGCCGGCAATGGCGGCATCACGCTGGCGGGCCACAAGCTGTACTGCCCGCAGGCGCCGCGCCTTGCCCCGGGCCAAAGCCTGCATGTCTATCTGCGGCCCGAAGACTGCAGCGTGCATGACTGTACCGCCATGCCTCCTGTTGCCAGCGCGCCCGCGCCCAATGGCTCGCCGGTGCTGACGGGCGTGGTGGAGCAGCTGGAGTTTCTCGGTGCGGTCTGCATTGTCCACGTGGATGTGCAGCGCCTGCCCGAGCGCCATGTGCAGCTGCAGCTGAGCCCTGCGCAATGCCTGCAGCTCGATATCCAGACGGGCCGCTGGTTGCAGTTCTCCATCCATGCGCAGCAGCTGAAGATCTTTGCCCAGGCCGCCTGAGCGCTCCCCCGGCCCCGGCAAGCGCCGGGGCCGGGGCCGCTTGCGGCCATGCCCCAGACCCTGGGGACCTACGACACCACTATGACCTTATCCGTTTCAGCGCCTGCAGCGCTTCCCCGCCACACCGGCCTGCGCGCAGCGCCCACTGACCGTATCGCGCAACTGGCGCTGGTTGCCATCACGGCGCTGTTGTTGATGGGGCTGCTGGCACCGCTGGCTGCCTTGCTGGGCCAGGCCTTTGCGCCCACCTCGGGCGAAGAGGGCTCGGCCTTCATGCGCTTTGTCCGCTATTTCCAGTCGCCCGCGCTGCTGGGCAGTCTCTGGAACAGCCTCTGGGTTTCGCTTGTGGTCACCGCCGTGGTCATCCCGCTGGCCTTTGGCTTTGCCTATGCCATTACCCGCTCGGGCATCCGCGCCAAGGGTCTGCTGCGCAGCATCAGCCTGCTGCCTTTGTTGGCACCCTCGCTGCTGTCCGCCATCTCGCTGATCTACTGGTTTGGCAACCAGGGCGTGCTCAAGTCCGTCCTCAATGGCCTGGGTTTTGACACCATTTACGGCGCGCCCGGCATTGTGCTGGCCCAGTGCTTTGCGACCTTTCCGCATGCGCTGATGATTCTGATCACCGCACTTGCGCTGGGTGACCAGCGCCTGTACGAGGCCGCCACTGCGCTCGGGGCCAGCCGCACGCGCCAGTTCTTCACCGTCACCTTGCCGGCGGCGCGCTATGGCGTGGTCTCGGCCGCATTGGTGGTGTTTACCTTGGTGATCACCGATTTCGGCATCCCCAAGGTGATCGGCGGCAATTTCAACATGCTGGCCACCGATGTGTTCAAGCTGGTGATCGGCCAGCAGGATTTCCAGCGCGGTGCCGTCGTGGCCTTGCTGCTGTTGCTGCCGGCTGTCATCACCTATGCGATTGACCGCCAGGTGCAGAAAAAACAGACCGCCGTGCTGACCGCCCGCGCCGTGGTGCTGCAGCCCAGCCGCCATGCCGCGACCGACCGTTTTTGCAGCCTGCTGTGCTGGGCGCTGGCCGCGCTGATGCTGGCCATGTTTGGCATGGCCATCTTTGCCTCGCTGGTGCAGTTCTGGCCTTACCAGCTGGGCCTGACCCTGAGCCACTACACCAGTGGTCTGGTCGATGCCGGCGTCGATACCGCTGTCTTCAACAGCCTGACCATGGCCGCCAGCGCCGCCGTAGCGGGGCCTATCGTGGTCTTCATGGGCGCCTACCTGCTGGAAAAAACCAAGGGCATGCCCGCGCTGCGCCCGGTGCTGCGCATGCTGGCCATGCTGCCCATGGCCGTGCCCGGCCTGGTGCTGGGCCTGGGCTACATCTTCTTTTTCAACGCGCCCGGCAACCCGCTGAACTTTCTGTACCAGACCATGCCCTTGATGGTGCTGTGCACGGTGATGCACTACTACACCACCGGCCATATGACCCTGGTGACAGCGCTCAAGTCGATCGATGGCGAGTTTGAATCGGTCAGCGCCTCACTCAAGGTACCGTTCTACCGCACCTTGTGGAAGGTGACCCTGCCCATGTGCCTGCCGGCCTTGCTGGAGGTGTCGCGCTACTTCTTTGTGGCGGCGATGACCACGATCTCGGCCGTCGTCTTCCTCTACTCACCAGAGACCCGGCTGGGCGCCGTTGCCATCCTGAACCTGGACGAGGCCGGCGACATGGCCGCCGCCGCCGCGATGGCCGTGATGATTGCCGCGATCAGCTGCGTGGTGACCGTGCTCTACCAGGCGCTGGGCTGGTGGCTGAACAAGCGCACGCAGGCATGGCGGCAGCGTTGATCGAAGGTGGATATAGGACAAGGAAAGACAGGAATGACGGTAGGAAGCACAAGTTTTGATGTGATCGTGGTGGGCGCTGGCATTGTCGGCCTGGCCCATGCCTATGAAGCGGCACGCCGGGGCCTGAAGGTTTGCGTGGTGGACCGCGATGCCGCCTGCGTGAGCGCCTCGATCCGCAATTTCGGCTTTGTGACGGTGACCGGCCAGGGGGCAGGGGACACCTGGCGCCGCGCCCGCCATGCGCGCGACGTCTGGGCCGAGCTTGCCCCGAAGGCCGGCATTGCCGTGCAGCACCAGGGCCTGAACCTGGTGGCCACGCGCGACAAGGCGCTGGATGTGCTGCAGGCCTTTATGCAGACCGACATGGCCCAGAGCGTGAACTGCGCCCTGTGGACGGCCGAAGAAGCTGCCCGCCATGCGCCCGAGCTGCGGCTGGACCAGGCAAAGGGAGTGTTGCACAGCCCCATTGACCTGCGTGTTGAATCACGCGACGCGATTGCCCAGCTGACCCGCTGGCTGGCCGAGCAGATGCAGGTGACGTTCCGCTTTGGCGAAGCCGTACTGGAAGTGGCCACGCCCAAGGTCCTGACGGCCAATGGCCAACTGCATGCCGAGCGGGTGGTGGTCTGCACCAATGCCGATATCTATGGCCTTTACAGCGCACTATTTGCCAAGCATCAGGTGCAGCTGTGCCAGCTGCAGATGCTGCGCGTGCAGCCAGCTGGCGATCTGCGCCTGAACGCATCGGTGATGGGCGACCTGAGCCTGGTGCGCTACCACGGCTACAGCAAGCTGCCCGAGGCGCAGGCCTTGCTGGAGCAGTTACAGCAGGAAGAGGGCGAAAGCCTTGCCCAAGGCATCCACCTGATTGTGGTGCAGAGCGCCGACGGCAGCCTGGTGGTGGGCGATTCGCACCACTACGGCGCCTCCGTCAAACCGTTTGCGCAGGACGATGTAGATGCGCTGATGCTGCGCCACATGCGCGAGGCCTTGAACATTGGCGACTACCGCGTGACCGAGCGTTGGGTGGGCATCTACCCATCAGCCCCGCAGACGGACTGCTTTATCGAGGCACCGGATGCCGCCACCCGCGTGGCCATCGTCACCAGCGGCACGGGGGCCAGCACCGGTTTTGGCGTGGCCCATGACACCTTTGCCAATTGGTAAAGGCGCGCAGGCCTCAAGAACGACCCATCTTCTATATAGATATACCCCAAATGGCCCTGGCCGGGCCAGCGGGCAGAGGACAACATGACGAATTTTCACAACCCGCAACGCGTACAAGCCGTTGTTTTTGACTGGGCCGGCACCATTGTCGACTTTGGCTCACGTGCCCCCATGGGCGCCTTTGTGCAGCTGTTCAAGGATTTCGGCATCGAGATCAGCATCGCCCAGGCCCGGGGCCCGATGGGTTCAGCCAAATGGGACCATATTGCGGCGCTCTGCCAACTGCCCGAAGTGGCAGCACAGTGGGAGAGCCGCTATGGCAAGCCGGTCGCCAACAGCGATATCGACCATCTCTACGAGGTGTTCACGCCGATGAACGCCCGCGTGGTCGGTGACTTTGCCGATTTCATCCCGGGTGCGCTGGAAGTGGTCAACCGCCTGCGCCTCGACGGTGTCAAGATCGGCAGCACCACCGGCTACAACCGCCCGATCATGGATGTGCTCGAACCCATCGCGGCCCGCGCCGGCTATGCGCCCGACAACATCGTCTGCGCCGGCGACCTGACCGCTGGCCGCCCCAGCCCTTTGATGATGTACCGCTGCTTTGCCGACCTGGGCATCTGGCCAGCCTCGACCGTGGTCAAGGTAGACGACACCGGCGTCGGCATTGCCGAAGGCCTGAACGCCGGTTGCTGGACGGTCGGTGTGGCAGTCAGCGGCAATGCCAATGGCCTGTCCTTGCCCGAGTGGCAGGCGCTGAGCTCGGATGAGCAAGCAGACATCCGCAGTACCGCCAGCGAACAGCTGCGCAGCGCCGGCGCCCATTATGTGATCGACAGCGTGGCGGATCTTCTGCCGGTGATCGAGCAGATCAACCAGCACCTGCAGCGCCAGGAGCTGCCTGCCCAAGCTGCTGCTTGATGCGATAAGCGATAAAGCCCGAGCAGGGCGCTGAGCACAAAAAAAGCCGCTGCAGGCATCGACCTGCAGCGGCTTTTTGATGTTGCTGAAACCCGAGGCTTACTTGGCCTTGTAGGTATCGCCCAGCACCACACCTTCACGGCGTGGATCGGCGCCACCGCTCAGGCGGGCTTCGCCGGCCGCATTGGCGGTGCGGATAACGGTGCCCACGCCGCTGGATTGCGCATTGACCGACACGGTGTGGCCCATGGCGCGCAGTGCCAGCACCAGCGGATCGTTGTCACCGCCGTTGGTGGCGTTGATGTTGGGGTGCTCACCGCCCAGGTTGGTGGTGCGGCTGTTGGAGGCGCCAAAGTTCACCAGGTTGGTGGCTTGCTGGGCATCCAGGCCCCAGTCCAGCGCGCCGACCAGGGTCTTGGTCACGAACTGGATGATGGTGGCACCGCCGGGCGAGCCCGTGGCCATCTTGAACGCGCCGGGTTGGCCATCAGCCGTGGCGTCAAACACCAGCGTAGGCGCCATCGAGCTGCGAGGGCGCTTGCCCGCTTCCACCTTGTTGGCGATCGGCAGACCATCGGCCGACACCGGGGCCGCAGAGAAATCGGTCAGCTGGTTGTTCAGGATAAAGCCCTGGGTCATGTGGTAGGAGCCCATGCCTGCTTCCACCGTCGTGGTCATGCTGACCACGTTGCCCTTGCCATCGACGATGGTCATGTGCGTGGTGCCGGCTTCGGTCACCTTGCCCACGCCCAGACGGGTGTTGCCAAACTGGCCGGCGCTGGCAGTGCCCATGCTCTGCGTGGGCGAGATCAGCGCCGCGCGCGACTTCAGGTAGCTCTTGTCCAGCAAGGTGCTGTACAGCGGGCCGGGCAGGGGGGTGAAGTCGGTGTCGGCCACATACATGTCGCGGTCGGCATAGGCCATGCGCTCGGCTTCGCTCACCAGGTGCACGCCCATGGCAGTCGGCTTGCCGCCTTCCAGATCCAGCGCGGTGGGCTTGTGGGGGGCCAGGTCAAAGTTCTCCAGCACGCCCATGGCCTGCGCCACGGCAATACCACCGGACGAGGGCGGTGGCATGCCGCAGATCACGTACTTGGCGCGGTAGGTGGTGCAGACTGCATCACGCTTTTTGGCCTGGTAACCCGCCAGGTCGGCCATCGTGGTCACGCCGGGGGTGATGGGCGCGCCGGTGGTCACGTTCTGGGTCACGGCGATCTTGTCGACAATGCCTTGAGCCACCGATCCGGTGTAGAAAGCATCGGCACCGCCAGTCGCCATCTTCGTCAACGTTGCGGCATAGGCAGGGTTCTTGAAGGTTTCACCCAGGCCCTTGGTCGAGCCGTCCGCGTTGAAATAAATGGCCAGCGCATCGGCATCCGCCTGCAGCGCGGTCTTGGCACCGGCCAAAGCATCCGACATACGGCCGCTGATCTTGAAGCCATTGGTGGCCAGGTCGATACCCGGCTGGATCAGGTCCTTCCAGGGCTTGGCGCCGTGGTCCTTGTGGGCCAGGTCCAGCATGCGCACAGCGCCGGGCGTGCCGATGGAGCGGCCGCTGGCACGGGCGCTGGGCAGCGGCGTGGTCTGGGTGCCGCTGTCGATATAGCGCAGGTAATCAGGCGTCGCGGCCGCAGGGGCGGTTTCGCGGCCGTCATAAGCCGTCACTTTTTTAGTCGCTGCATCGTAGTACAGCATGAAGGCGCCGCCACCAATACCGCTGGACTGGGGCTCCACCAGACCCAGCACCATCTGCACGGCTACCGCTGCATCGACGGCAGAGCCGCCGGACTTCAGCACTTCACAACCGGCCTTGGAAGCCAGAGGATTGGCCGTCACCACCATGTACTTGTGGCCTTCGACCACTTTCTTGCCGGTGCGGTAGCCCGAAGCCAGCTCAGGGAACGAAGGATCGCCAGGCAGGCCAGAACCCACCACCACCGAACCATCCGACGTGCCAGCCTCGCAAGCCGTGCTCACCAGATCGTCCTGGTCGTTATGGCTGGAGCCGCCGCAAGCGGTCATCGTCAGCGCGACGATGGCGGCCAACGCGGCCATGCTGTAGCGCGCCGGCACGGCACCCAGCGATTTTTCGTTTTTCATATAACTATTCCTTGGATCGAATGACAGGAAATTGTCTTAGTAAAACGAATCATCGAGAGGCTGGATAAGCCGTGGTTAACCCTTGATTTGGCAACAAAGTGACTGCCTTGCCAAGTGGCAGGGCAGGTTTGAGGTCCTCTGTTCGGCGAGAGGTACAGGCTAGGTAGAAATACGACTTAACATAATATACATCGTATCAATTAGCTAAGTACTGGTGAGGAGCCATCGTGGCTACAAACCGTGCCTCCTAGCTTGGACCGGCGCAGCCTCTGTCTCTCAGCGCTCCAGCCGTATGTCAGCGCCCGACTTGTCATCCTTGACCAGCACCCAGCGGTAGCCTGCCGGCGCCACCGGTGGCTGCGCCGCTTGCAGAATAGCATTGTTCCCGTTCAAGCAGACAATTTTGATAGCCTCTATTCAGGCCAAACCAGTGTGGACTCCGAGATCGTTGCGACCCGACCAAGCTGCCAGGGCCGATTCATCTGTCCGTGCCCGAATGGTGCGCCACCGAAGATTGGGATGTTTAGCGGATTCAGGTGTTCGGCGAATATTTCTTCAAGGGTGTGAAGCACGCCCTGGGCTTCCCCCAGTTTCCCGGACACTTTGCCTAGCCCTTTAAACGTTGCCGCTCCTCGAATTGAACCGGGCTAAGG
>NZ_JAJNCT010000028.1 GCF_021026195.1 Comamonas koreensis | reverse complement strand
TCGTCCTTGGCATATTCGCCTCCTAAACGCATCATGTCATTCGATGTGTCCGGAAAACCGGGGGAAGCCCATACAGCCGCGCTTTGGACATGCTCCCTGGCTTGAGCGATGCGAACCACGAAGGGCCCGGCGATCGAACACATTTCGAAGCGGTTGGGATCTTCGATCTCGACGAAGTGTTCGTCGCTGACGATCTTTCAGCCAACCTGAACGACATCTATGGTGTCGATATTGGGATGTTGGACATTGAGGAACTGCTGCATAAGCGATCTAGGGCTAAGCATGAGTTGCGCCTCTTCAAATATCAGACGGGCGTAGCTGCAACCGCAGCGAGTTAGCAATCTTCCCTGAATCCGCTGGGCCATTTAGCACGCCGCGTGCAGTATTGGCATGTGTCTCTAACGCGCCCGCAACCCAGCCCCTCACCCCAACGCCGTATCCAACACCATCATCAAAACAAACCCCACCATCAACCCCGTAGTCGCAAAAAACTCATGCCCCTTGCGGTGCGATTCCGGGATGATTTCGTGGCTGATGACGAAGAGCATGGCGCCGGCGGCGAAGCCCAGGCCCCAGGGCAGGAGCAGGGCGGAGCTGCCGATGATGGCGGCGCCGGCGACGGCGCCCAGGGGCTCGACCAGGCCGGAGGCGATGCCCAGCAGGACGGAGAAGCCTCGGCTGTAGCCGACGGCCAGCAGCGCGGCGGCTACGACAAAGCCTTCGGGGACATCCTGGATAGAGATGCCGATGGCCAGCGCGTTGGCGCGCATGCCTTCATTGCCGGCGTAGCCCACGCCAATGGCCAGGCCTTCGGGCAGGTTGTGCAGGATGATGGCAAACACAAAGAGCCAGGTGCGGCGCAGCTGTTGGGCGCTGGCGCCTTCGCGGCCTTTGATGAAATGTTCATGAGGCAGCAGGCGGTCCATCACCAAGAGGGCCATGCCGCCCAGCAGGATGGAGGTGCCGACGACACCGCCAGCGGCCCAGGCGCTGCCGCCAAAGATATTCGAGGCGCGTGCGGCATCCAGTGCAGGGATGACCAGCGAGAACGCGCAGGCGGCCAGCATCACGCCGGCGCCAAATCCAAAAAGGGTGTCTCGTGTGCGTTCAGACGGACGCTGGGCCAGCAGCACGGGCAGGGTGCCCAGCGCAGTGGCCAGGGCGGCCATGCAGCCACCCAATAGGGCACTGCGCACCGATGGCTCGTTCTTGAGGCCATCCCAGATGAGCGCGCCGAGCGCAAATACCCCCAGGCCACAGATCAACAGACCGATGCGGGTTCGCAGCTTGAGCGCCGTTTTAGGCACAGGGCTGGCGGTGCTGCGCGATGTGTCATCGCGCGGATCGGGCTGGTTGTCCATTTCCATCGGTTGGTTGCCTGGGGTCATGTGCGTGCTCGCGTGCTCAGTGGGGGAATGGCTTATTGGCCCAGCGCTGCGGCGTACTTGCGGGCAACGACGCCCCAGTCCACCACATTGTAGAAAGCGGCAATGTATTCAGGGCGGCGGTTTTGGTACTTCAGGTAGTAAGCGTGCTCCCACACATCCAGGCCCAGGATCGGGGTGTTGCCCGAGCCAATGCCCTTCATCAGTGGCGAGTCCTGGTTGGCGCTGCTCTCCACCGCCAGCTTGCCTTCAGGGGTCACGGTCAGCCAGGCCCAGCCGCTGCCAAAACGGCTCAGTGCGGCCTTGGTGAAGGCATCCTTGAAGGCGTCAAAACCACCCAGATCGGCATCGATGGCCTTGGCCACATCGCCTTGGGGCAGGCCGCCGCCGCTGGGCGACATCACTTCCCAGAACAGGCTGTGGTTGGCATGGCCGCCGCCGTTGTTGCGCACGGGCAGGCGCAGCTTCTCGGGCAGCGATTCCACCTGGGCCACCAGCGCTTCGATCGACAGGTTGGCGAACTCCGTGCCTTCAACCGCTGCATTGAGGTTGTTCACATAGGTCTGGTGGTGCTTGCTGTAGTGGATCTCCATCGTCTGGGCGTCAATGTTGGGCTCCAGGGCATCGTAGGCATAGGCCAGCTTGGGCAGGGTATAGGACATATCGTGTGTTAGTCGTTGAGTGGAGAACAGTGGGTCAATGCCGGTGCGGCGGCTGTCAGTGCAGCAGCGTGCCCGGCGGCGGGTTGCCCGAAGGCATGGGAACGCTGTGGGCCTGCCGCTCCATCGCATCCTCGCGCTCGCGGGCGGCGCAGCGGTTGTGGTGCTCGGTCAATGCGGCAAAGGTGTGGTGCAGGTGCTTGCAGGCGGCCGATCGCAGATCGGCGCAGGCATGGTCGTCGCGCGTCAAGGCCAGCAGCTGGTGGTGGGCGCAGTTGATGCACTCGCCGGCCGATATGGGCTGGCTCAAGGTGTTGAAGCAGTCGGCCAGGTTCAGGTGCGCGACCACAAAGGCGGCCAGGCGGTCATCGGCGCAGACGCCGGCCGGCGCATCGTGGAACAGCTGGTGCGCCACGCGCAGCGCATGCTCATGCCAGGCCAGCGCTTGCTCGGGGCGGTTGTCGCGGCTGGCTTCCACGCCGGTCTGGGTCAGGCGCTCCCATTCGCGCAGCAGCAGCGGGCCCGATACGGAGGACGGAAAACGCGAGCTCATGGCAGCTCCTTGGCGGGCACGCTGGCCGCCGTCATCACCCAGGCGTGCGAGGCCTTGGCGGTTTCTGTGGGGACAAAGGCCTTGGGGTCTTCCAGCAGGCAGGTGGTGCCCAGGCGCTTGCACTGGTCGTGGTCGCGCCAGTAACCGCCGTGGCTGATGCAGCCGGTCTGGCAGATCACCAGGTTGGTGGCATGCTGGCCCAGCTCTTGCAGATAGGCATCGGGTGGGGGCTGGGGCACGGCGGCCACTTCCATCGTCGCGGCCGGGTCCACGCAGCGGCGCACGGCCGTGACGGCCGCGCGGTTGGCGATGGTCGACAGGTGCACCAGGCGGTCTTCGCGCTCCCAGATGAGGGCGCTGTCGCGCATGATGACCTGGGCCCGCAGCTGGGTGACCTGGGCGCGCAGCGCCTCGACTTCCGCACGCAGAGCATCGACTTGGGCCGTGCAGCGCGCTTGCAGAGCAGCATAGTGGCGCAGCATCACACCGTGCTCCTGCACCAACGGATGGATGTCACTGTCTGGGTTTGGCACGGTTGGCTCGCCTCCACGGGATAAACGGAAAACACTTTGCTCGGCATCAAGGCAGCGTCAAATAAAAACATAATAAATGAGAATCGTTTCTATTCGCAAACTCATTTGTATATGGCCTGCCAGTTAGCAGTGGAATAGCGCTATCAGTTGAGCGAGCCATACGGCCGGAAGGGGACATGGCTGCGAAGTTAAAATAGCTGTATAAAAATACAGATAAGCTATCACTCACACCCACCGCATCCAACCCCATGCTGGCCCCCCATCGCTACTACTACCTGCACAACTTCGAGCGCGCGCTGCAGTGGTTGGGGCAGCGCTATGGCGATGTGCTGGATGCGCAGGAGCAGCAGTTTCTGGCGGACTTTGCCCAAGCCCCCATGCAGTCGCAGGCGCTGATGGTGCGCATGCTGATGCGGCGCGGGCCCTGGTTCCGCGCGGACAAGCTGGTCTACGACGAAATCCCCGATGTGCATGCCGCCGCGCAGCCCCTGCTGGCGCTGGGCTGGATCGATGCCGATGCCGACATGGCCCTGGCCGAGCTGTTTGCGCTGCACACCAAGCCCGAGCTGCTGCAGATCTTTGCCAATGCCGGTTTGGCGCGCTCGCTGCGCAAGGCAGACATGCTGGCCCAGCTTGCGCAATGGGTTCAGCAGTCTGATCCAGGTGCCGAGCAAGAAGCCGAAGAGCAACTGCAGCCCTACCACCGCTGGCACCCGCAGGCCGAGCATGCCGCCTGGCGCGTGACGGTCGGCGAGCTGGCCGAAGGCCTGCGGCTGATGTTCTTTGGCAATCTGCACCAGGACTGGTCGGAGTTTGTGCTGGCCGACCTGGGCATCTTCAAATACGAGACGGTGGCCTTTGATGCGCAGTCGCGCGCCTTCCAGACCCGTGCCGATGTGCAGGGCTACCGCCAGCTGCAGCAGTGGCGCCAGGCGGTGGATGAGGATGAGGACCGCCAGGCCTTGATGGACGCGCTGGCCGCCTGGCGCAGCGCCAACCCCTGGCTGCAGCAGCGCCATGCCAAGGTGCTGCTGCGCCTGGGCCAGGCCTGCGAGCGCAGCCAAAGCTGGGCGCTGGCCGAGCAGGCCTATGCCGCCAGCCCCTACCCGGGTGCGCGCCACCGCCGCATGCGCGTGCTGGAGCGCATGGAGCGCTTTGACGAGGCCCTGGCCCTGGCCAGCGCCGCTGCGCAGCAGCCCGAGAGCGATGAAGAAAGCCAGCGCCTGGCCCGCATGCTGCCGCGCCTGCGCCGCCACCTGGGCCAGCGCAGCGCCAGCCGCCGCGCGCTCAAACCCGAGGTGGCGCAGCTGCGCGAGGATGTGGCGCTGGACCGGGTGCTGCGCATGCCACGCATGGCACCCGATCTGGCGGCGATGGATGCGCTGAGCGATGCCGCAGCGTTGGAAGCGGCCTTGCGCGCTGGCGAGGCCATGAACACCGCCGAGGCCCCCGAAGGCCTGCGCCTGATGCCGGTGGAATACGCCTTGCGCGACCACTGGCACCGCGACGATGCGCCGGTGTTTTATGTCGAGAACGCGCTGGTCAATTCGCTGTTTGGCCTGCTGTGCTGGCCGGCGATTTTTGCGCCATTGCCGGGGGCGTTTTTTCATCCGTTCCAGGCGGGGCCGGCCGATGTGTATGCGCCCGATTTTGTTGCGCGGCGTGCGGCGCTGTTTGGCGCTTGTCTGGCCATGCTGGATGACGGCAGCTACGCCGAGGTGATCCGCCAGCGCTTTGCCGACAAGGCCGGCCTGCAGTCGCCCTTTGTGTTTTGGGGCACGTTGACCGATGCCCTGCTGGAGCATGCGCTGGCCTGCATACCGGCGGCCCACCTCAAGCTGCTGTTCCAGCGCCTCCTCGGCAATCTGCAGGCCAACCGCACCGGCTTTCCGGACCTGGTGCGCTTCTGGCCGCTGGAGCGGCGCTACCAGCTGGTGGAGGTCAAAGGCCCGGGCGATAAGCTACAGGACAACCAGATCCGCTGGCTGGAGTACTGCGCCGCCCATGGCATACCGGTGGGCGTCTGCCATGTGCAGTGGCGCGAGGCGGGCGCATGAGCTACACCGTGGCGGTGCGCGCCTTGTGCGAGTTCACCGCCCGCGCGGGTGACCTGGATTTGCGCTTTACGCCGGCGCCATCGGCACTGGAGGGCATCGAAGGCCATGGCCTGGTACGCGCCCGCCGGGGTGCGGGCTATGAGGCGGAACTGCGCCTGGCTGGCAGCTTTGAAGACCTGCAGGTGCGCGGCCGCGCCGATGGCTTTGACCCGACCCTGGGTCAGCTCGAAGAAATTAAAACCTACCGGGGCCAGATCGACAGCGTGCGCGACAACCACCGCGCCTTGCACTGGGCGCAGGCCAAGGTCTACGGCCACCTGCTGTGCCTGGAGCGGGGCCTGCCCAACCTGAAGGTGGCGCTGGTCTACTTTAATGTGGGCACGCAGCAGGAGACCGTGCTGGCCGAGCAATACAGCGCCGCCGAGCTGCAGGCGTTTTTTGAGCAGCAATGCCGCCTGTTTTTGGACTGGGCGCGCAGCGAGGCCGCGCACCGCAGCGCGCGGGATGCGGCGCTCACGGCGCTGCGCTTTCCGTTTGCGCAGTTCCGCAGCGGGCAGCGGGCGCTGTCGGTGGCGGTGTACCGCACCGCGCAGGCAGGCTTGCAGGCGGGCGGCGGCAGCTGCCTGATGGCGCAGGCGCCCACCGGCATTGGCAAGACCGTGGCCACGATTTTTCCGATGCTCAAGGCCAGTGCGGCGCAGGGGCTGGACAAGCTGTTTTTTCTGACCGCCAAGACCACCGGCCACCGGCTGGCCCTGCATGCGCTGGGCCTGTTGCAGACGGCGCTGCAGGGCCAGACAGGGGCCGTGCCACTGCGCGTAGTCGATCTGTAGGCGCGCGACAAAAGCTGCGAGCACCCGGACAAGGCCTGCCATGGCGAATCCTGCCCGCTGGCCCGGGGCTTTTACGACCGCCTGCCTGCCGCCCGCGCCCAGGCCCTGGCGCAGGAGCCGATGCTGACGCCCGACAAGGTACGCAGCCTGGCGCTGCAGCACCAGGTCTGCCCCTATTACCTGACCCAGGAGCTGGCGCGCTGGAGCGATGTGGTGGTTGGTGACTACCACTACTTTTACGACAGCGCCGCCATGCTGTATGCGCTGACCCAGGCGCACCAGTGGAAGGTGGGCGTGTTGGTGGATGAGGCCCACAACCTGCTCGAACGCGCGCGCCGCATGTACACGGCCGAGCTGCCGCAGCACACCCTGGCTGCAGCGCGCAAGGCGGCAACCGGCCCGGTCAAGAAATCGCTGGATGCCTTGAACCGCCAATGGACGGCCCTGAACAAGGCCCAGCAAGAGGGCGGGCAGGACTACCAGGTCTACCCCGAGCTGCCGCCCGGCCTGCTGGGCAGCGTGCAGCGCGCCGTGGCCGCCATTGCCCAGGCCCAGGGCGACAGCCCCATGCTGCCCGGCGATGCGGTGCTGGGCTTTTATCTGGAGGCGCTTTCCTGGCTGAACCTGGCCGAGCAGCTGGGGCCGCATGCGCTGTTTGATACCAGTTTGTGGAGCAGCGCGGCGTCCGGCCGCCGGGGGCCCATGTCCACGCTCTGCATCCGCAATGTGGTGCCCGCACCGCACCTGGCCGCGCGCCATACCGCCGCCTGCGCTACCGTGCTCTTCTCCGGCACCCTGGGGCCGCAGGCCTTCTACCAGGATCTGCTAGGCCTGCCGCCCGCCACGCATTGGGTGGATGTACCGTCACCCTTCCAGGCCGCGCAGCTGCAGGTGCAGATTGCGGGCCATATCTCCACCCGCTACCAGGACCGGGCGCAGTCGCTGGTGCCGATTGCCGAGCTGGTGGCGGCGCAGTTTGCCCGTCAGCCGGGCAACTACCTCTGCTTTTTCAGCAGCTTTGATTATTTGCAGCGCGCGGCCGAATGCATTCAGCGCCTGCATCCGCAACTGCCGCTGTTCTGCCAGACCTCGGCGATGGACGATGCCGGGCGCGCCGCGTTTTTGGCGCGCTTTGATGAGGCGGGGCAGGGCATTGGCCTGGCGGTGCTGGGCGGGGCGTTTTCAGAAGGGGTGGATTTGCCCGGCAACCGGCTGATTGGCGCCTTTATTGCCACCCTGGGCCTGCCGCAGATCAACCCCATCAACACGCATATGCAGCAGGCCATGGCCCAGCGCTTTGGCGCCGCCAAGGCCTATGACTACACCTACCTCTACCCGGGGCTGCGCAAGGTGGTGCAGGCTGCCGGGCGGGTGATTCGCAGTGAGGACGACCGGGGCGTGGTGGTGCTGATCGACGACCGCTTTCACCGCGCCCAGGTGCGCGCGCTGCTGCCAAGCTGGTGGGAGCCGCAAAAACTGTAGCGCAGCGTTTGTCTCAGAGGCTGTTAGGGGTTTCTGTACCAAATTTCCCATGCCTTAGGGCGCTGTAAGAAAATACGGGCCTCTATGCCGATCCAAGCCTTTTCTTTCTCGCCCCTGCGCCCTGTGGCCGGGGCCGCTGCGCTGCTGTGCGCCCTGTCCGCCGCTGCGCAAACTGCACCAGCAACACCTTCCACCCCTGAAGCCACACAGGCACCCGCTGCCGAAGCCACCTTGCCCACCGTGTCGGTGCGCTCGGCCGTCGGCACGGCCGATCTGCTGCGCCTGCCGGCCTCGGCCAATGTGGTGGAAGGCAGCGAGCTGCAGGATCGGCAGATGCAGGTCAACCTGTCCGAAGCGCTGGGCAGCGTGCCCGGCCTGACCCTGAACAACCGCAACAACTATGCCCAGGATCTGCAGCTGAGCGTGCGCGGCTATGGCGCGCGTTCCACCTTTGGTGTGCGTGGCGTGCGCCTGTATGTCGATGGCATACCTGCCACCATGCCCGATGGCCAGGGCCAGACCTCGAATGTCGATATCTCCAGCCTGGAGCGGGTGGAGGTGCTGCGCGGCCCGTACTCGGCGCTGTACGGCAATGCCTCGGGCGGTGTGCTGAGCTTTTACACCGAAGACCCGCAAGGCCCCCTGAAGCTGGAAACCGGCGTGAGCGTGGGCAGCGATGGCCAGCAGCGCTACAGCCTGAAGGCCAGCGGCCAGACCGATGGCGGCATGGGTTATGTGCTGAGCACCAGCCGCTTCATGACCGATGGCTACCGCGAGCACAGCGCCGCCGACCGCAACCTGCTCAACGCCAAGCTGGTGATTCCGCTGGCGCATGGCGACAAGCTGACCCTGGTGGCCAACCACACCCAGGGCGATGCGCAGGACCCGCAGGGCCTGACCATGGCGCAGTGGCAGGCCGATCCGCGCCAGGCCAGCAGCGTGGCCGACCAGTACAACACGCGCAAATCGCTGGAGCAGCAGCAGCTGGGCGCCACCTATGACCTGCACATCAACGCCCAGCAAAGCCTGAGCCTGTCGGCCTACTACGGCCACCGCAGCATGCTGCAGTACCAGTCCATCCCCAAGGCGCCACAGCTGTCGCCGGGCCATGCCGGCGGCGTGATCGACATGGCGCGCGACTATGCCGGTGCCCGCCTGGTCTGGGTGGGTGAGTTCGATACCATCGTGCCGCTGCAGCTGAGCGCGGGGCTGGATCTGCAGCAGATGACCGAGAACCGCCAGGGCTACGAGAATTTTGTCGGCGATACGTATGGGGTGCGCGGCCAGCTGCGCCGGGATGAGAAAAACAAGGTCAGCAGTACCGACCCCTTTGTGCAGGCGCGCTGGCAGCTGGCGCCCCGCTGGAGCCTGGACACCGGCCTGCGCTACAGCCGCGTGCGCTTCAGATCGGACGACTACTACATCACCCCCGGCAATGGCGACGACAGCGGCAGCAGCCGCCACAGCAAGCTGCTGCCTGTCGCCTCGCTCTCTTACCAGCTCAGCCCGCAGCAGACGGTTTACGCCAGCGTGGGGCGCGGCTTTGAGACGCCGAGCATCACCGAGATGTCCTACCGCAACAGCGGCTCGGGCCTGAACACCGATCTGCGGCCCACCAGCAGCACGCAGTGGGAGCTGGGCTACCGCCAGCAGCTGCGCGGCGATGCGCTGCGCGGGCTCTGGAGCGCGGCGCTGTTCCAGTCGCACAGCAGTGACGAGATCGTGACCGACCAGAGCGCTGGCGGCCGCACCACCTACCGCAATGCCGGCAAAACCCGGCGCCAGGGCCTGGAGCTGTCGGCCCAGCTGGACCTCATGCGCGACTGGCAGCTGCGCGCCGCCTACACCTGGCTGGATGCACGCTTCCGCGAGGATTCGGGCAGTGGCATCGCTGGCCAGCGCCTGCCCGGCCTGGCACGCCACAACGCCTACCTGGGCGCTGACTGGCACTTTGCGCCGGCCTGGACGGTCGGCATGGGTGTGCAGGCCAGCTCCAATGTGCAGGCCAACGATGCCAATACGCAGGCTGCCCCCGGCTATGCCACCACCGCCCTCAGCCTGGGCTACCGCGCACAGATTGCCCCGCGCTGGACCCTGGCCGCGTTTGCAAGGGTCAACAATGTGTTCGACAAGAACTACATCGGCTCGGTCATCGTCAATGACGGCAACCAGCGCTATTTTGAAAGCGCAATGGGGCGCAACTGGGCCAGTGGCGTCAACGTGACCTACCAGTTTTAAGCGCTTACCGCAGCTATCGCCCCCCGGGATGCTTATCCACAGCTTGCTGGTGCATAGCGCGGGGGCATAGGGCCAGCCGGTAAAATCCCCGGTTTTGCGGGCTGGCCGCCGGCTGTAGAGTCCTGGCCCAGCGCTTGCCGCAAGCCCCGTTTTTAAAACCACCCGCCTGCGCTGCGCAGCTGCCCCGGCCCTGACCGCGCAGCGCCATAGCGCCCTGGCGGGTGTCTGTTGGTGCCTCCATGAACAACACCCCCCCATCTTTTTTCAGCCGCATCGCCATAGCGATCGGCAGCTTCTTCGCCATTCTGGGCAATGGCCGCCTCGCCGCTGATGTGCAGCGCGTGCGTGGCGGTGAACGCCTGGCGGCTGATGTGCCCCCCCAGGAAGTGCGTGTCGAAGTCCCGGTCGAGAAGATCGTCGAAGTCCGCATTGAAGTGCCGGTCGAGAAAATCGTCGAGAAGACGGTAGAAAAGCGGGTCGAAGTACCGGTGGAAAAGCTGGTCGAGAAGCTCGTTGAAAAGACCGTGCAACTGCCCACCGAGACCGCTGCGCTGCAGCTGCTGGGTTTGCTCCAGCGCGAGGCCCGCTTTGTCGACTTTATCCAGGAAGACGTGGCGCCCTACACCGATGCCGAGATTGGCGCCGCCGCCCGCGTGGTGCATGAAGGCTGCCGCAAGGTGCTGCGCGAGCACTTCGCGCTGGCCCCTGTGCGTGCCGAGGCCGAAGGCAGCCGCATCACCTTGCAGGCCGGCTTTGATGCCGCTGCCGTGCGCCTGACCGGCAATGTGGTGGGCCAGGCCCCGTTCACCGGCACCCTGGGCCACCGGGGTTGGCAGGTGACCGAGGTCAAGCTGCCCCAGCTGACCGACACCGCCGCCGCCAAGGTGCTGGCCCAGGCCGAAGTGGAGCTCTAAGCCATGACAGCACCTGCCCAATTCAGCATCGGTATCGACCTGGGGACCACGCACTGCGCGCTGTCCTATGTGGACAAGAGCGCCAGCGATGGTGACCACCTGGTCCAGCATGTGCTGGCCATCCCCCAGCTCACGGCGCCCGCCAGCATTGAAGCGCGCCCGCTGCTGCCATCCTTTTTGTACCTGCCCCATGAGAGCGAGCTGAGCGCCGCCGACATGGCGCTGCCCTGGGGCGCGCAGCAGGATTTTGTCGTGGGCGAGTTTGCCCGCTCGCGCGGTGCGGCTACGCCGATACGCCTGGTCTCCAGCGCCAAGAGCTGGCTCTGCCACCCCGGTGTGGACCGCCGCAGCCCGCTGCTGCCGGCCGATGCCCCGGCCGAGGTGCACCGCGTATCGCCGCTGACGGCCTCCATCCGCTACCTGTCGCACCTGCGCTGGGCCTGGGAGCAGGCCCACCCCGAGGCGCCGTTTGATGCGCAGGACATCACCGTCACCATCCCCGCATCCTTTGACCCGGCCGCACGCGAGCTGACGGCCGAGGCCTGCAAGGCCGCCGGCTTCCAGAAGCTGAGCCTCCTCGAAGAGCCGCAAGCCGCGCTCTACAGCTGGATCCAGGCCAGCGGTGGCGACTGGCGCAAGCAAGTGCAAAGCGGCGATGTGATCCTCGTCGTCGACGTAGGCGGTGGCACCACCGACCTGTCGCTGATCGCCGTGCTGGAGCGCGATGGCAACCTGGCCTTGCAGCGCGTGGCTGTGGGCGAGCACATCCTGCTGGGTGGCGACAACATGGACCTGGCCCTGGCCTATGCCGTGGCGCGCAAACTGGCGCAAGAGGGCAAGCAGCTCGACGCCTGGCAAACCCGCGCGCTGGCCCATGGCTGCCGCGCTGCCAAGGAGCAACTGCTGTCCGATGAGGCACTGCAATCCGTACCCGTGGTGGTGCCCAGCCGGGGCAGCAAGCTGATCGGCGGCAGCATCCGCACCGAGGTGACGCGCAGCGAAGTGCTGGCCACCCTGGTCGAAGGCTTCTTCCCCCAAGTGGCGGTGAGCGACAAGCCCATCAGCCGCGCGCGTGGTGCGCTGACCCAGCTGGGTCTGCCCTATGCGCAAGATGCTGCGGTGACCCGCCACCTGGCCGCCTTCCTGTCGCGCCAAGCCGGCGTGACCGAGCAGATCGACGGTCTGCAGGGCACGCAGCCCGAAGGCGCCAGCTTTCTGCACCCCACCGCGATCCTGTTCAACGGCGGCGTGCTCAAGGCCCCGCAGATCGAGCAGCGCATCACCCAGGTGCTGAACAGCTGGCTGGCCGCCGAAGGCGCTGCCCCCGCACGCCTGCTGGACGGTGCCAACCTGGACCTGGCTGTGGCCCGTGGCGCTGCCTACTACGGCCATGTGCGCGAAGGCCGGGGTGTGCGCATCCGTGGCGGCACCGCGCAGTCCTACTACGTCGGCGTCGAGTCCAACATGCCCGCGATCCCCGGCATGGAGCCCCCCCTGTCCGCGCTGTGCCTGGCACCGTTTGGCATGGAAGAGGGCAGCGAGGCAGCCCTGGATACGCAGGAGTTTGGCCTGGTCGTGGGCGAGCCGGTGCGCATGCGCTTCTTCGGCTCCAGCGTGCGCCGCAGCGATAGCGTTGGCACCATGCTCGATTTCTGGGGCCCCGAGGAGCTGCTGGAGCTGCAGGAGATCGAGCTGAACCTGCCCGCCGAAGGCCGCGCCAATGGCGAGGTCGTCCCCGTCACCCTGCATGCCCGCGTCACCGATATCGGCACGCTGGAACTCAATGCCGTGCCTGTGGGCGGTAATGAGCGCTGGAAGGTGGAGTTTGATGTGCGGGCGCAGACGGCGGCGGAGCAATAAGCGGCGCTCTTCTGTCCAGCGCAGCCCCCAGAAAAATGCCACCGCGAGATGGCATTTTTGCGTCTCCACATTGAGGCATCAACAGGTCCGAGGAATACGACGATGTAAAACCATCGTTTCAGCAAGAAACAATGATAAAACATCGTAGATGCTCGATGCTATGTTTCGTTGGTTAATCATTGGTTTTGTGAAAAACGATGTAAAACTATTGATTTCAATCTATGCAAAGTGGTATAAAACCAATGTTTTTAAATAATTCGATGGTTTTCTATCGTGAGATCACTCAAAGACCTGTCGGTCGAACTTACCAAAGCCCAACAGGCCTCAAAGCTGTCGGCCGTTGAGCTGGCCAAACGCACAGGGCTGTCGGATCAGTCGGTGAGGTCGATGCTGCATGGCGAGGCTGCCCCTCGGTTTACGAACGCTGTTGCGCTTGCTGATGCGCTGGGGCTGGAGTTTGTGCTGGTCCCTAAGGCAGCTGCACAGAGCATGCGAGCTTCACAGGAGCGTCCACCAAACCGCATGCTCAGCGATGTTGAAAGGCGGTTGGAGCGGCTGGAGAGCCAAGTCGAGGGTAAATTTCAGGGCTTGGGGTGAGCATGAGGTATCGATCACTGGATGTTTTCATTGGCGAGAGTCGCCACAAAGTTGGTCTGCTCTTCCAGTACGGCGCTGGTCCGGACGCAACCACCCGCCTGATCCCGGCTACAGATTACTGGCGCGACGATAGTGCACCTCGGCTATCGCTTGCGGCATCGGTGGATGACAAGGCGCGACGCGAGGTTTTCCTCGCTCAGTACGTCTTCCAGGGTTTCTTCAACGGGGTTGGCGATCGCCTTCCCAACTTCTTTCAAAACCTGCTGCCAGAGGGACCTCTAAGACTGCATCTGGAATCGCTTGCTGGACTCCAGCCGAACGATGACTTTGGGCTGCTAAGCGTTTGCGGTACCGACTTGCCGGGCGCCGTGTACGTCGAGCCTGGTTCCATCGAAAGCACAGACATTGCGGCCATCGTCACCCAAAACCAAGATGCATTGGAGATGAGCGTGGTGCCAACGCCGGTGCCAGAAGCAACATCCCTCTCGGGTGTTCAGCCCAAGCTATCTCTGGTGGAAAAGAGTGGCCGGTATGTCGCAAGGACCAAGGACGTGGAGGGGGTGCACATCATTGCCAAGCTTCCTGCCTCGAACTATCCGCAGTTGCCAGAGGTCGAAGCATTGTCTATGCAGCTGGCAAGCGTAGCAGGCGTCAATGTGTGTGATGTGCGGCTCGTACCTATGACCCAGATGGAGACAGAATCACCTTTCACCTTGGGAGAAGGGCGAAATTTCTTAGCCGTGACACGCTTTGACCGTCAGGGAAAGGTGCATATTCACTGTGAGGATTTCGCCCAGATTCTGGATGTTCCGCCCAGTCTCAAGTACACCGCTGACAGGGCCAACTATGCGACGCTTTTGAATCTCGTGATGACCACCCCTGGGCTTGGCTTGGATAGTGCCCATGAGCTGCTGAGGCGCTTAGTGGTCAACGACATGCTGGGCAACTACGACGGGCATCTCAAAAACTACGGCCTGCTCTATCTCGATGGCCGTACGCCGGTACTGTCCCCCGCATATGACGTTGTCGCCTACTCCGTATTTGTCGGTGGACGCGGCCACGCTCTCAGGTTCACCCCTGACTCCGAGCCCCGAGCGCGCGTTACACCTGGGACCATTCGCGCGCTATGCAATGCGGTGGATGGTCTTCTTGAGACGAAGGCACGTGCCATTGTCAAAGAGACGGCCATGCGCGCGTTTGCCGCTTGGCCGGGCCTGATTGAGGCCTCAGATTTACTGCCGGAGCAAAAGGAAAAGCTCTTAGCCCACTTCCTTTCTTCGCCAGTCATTGCGTCTCTGAAGCGTCGAGTGGGGAAAGGGGCGCAGGCTGGCGCAGCACCGAAAGAGAAAGCCCCTGACACGCCATAACCCTCGTTCTGAACATGCAGACTCAGTGGGGGATGACGACGCCCGGCCATGTGCGCGAAGGCCGGGGTGTGCGCATCCGTGGCGGCACCGCGCAGTCCTACTATGTCGGCGTCGAGTCCAACATGCCTGCGATTCCCGGCATGGAGCCCCCCATGTCCGCACTGTGCCTGGCACCGTTTGGCATGGAAGAGGGCAGTGAGGCGGCCCTCGATACGCAGGAGTTCGGCCTGGTCGTTGGCGAGCCGGTGCGCATGCGCTTCTTTGGCTCCAGCGTGCGCCGCAGCGATAGCGTTGGCACCATGCTCGACTTCTGGGGCCCTGAGGAGCTGCTGGAGCTGCAGGAGATCGAGCTGAACCTGCCCGCCGAAGGCCGCGCCAGTGGCGAGGTCGTCCCCGTCACCCTGCATGCCCGCGTGACCGATATCGGCACGCTGGAACTCAACGCCGTGCCTGTGGGCGGCGACGAGCGCTGGAAGGTGGAGTTTGATGTGCGGGCGCAGACGGCGGCTGAGCAGTAAGCTACGGGCCGTTGTGATGCGGCGGCCACTTCGCCCATAAAAAAATGGCCAGTCAGTGTTGCGCTGACTGGCCATTTTCCGTTGGGGCAGGATCAGCGCTGGCGCCTGCGGAGCTGGCCCATGCCGAACATCGCTGCGATGGATGACAGCAGCATCAGCGCCCATCCACTCAGGGTAGGCACCGGTGCCAGATGGGTGGTGGTGCCAGGAACCGGAGGCTCCTCAGGGTTGGTTGGCGTATCAGGGTCGGCCACGACGATGGCCTTTGACTGCAGGTACCAGTTGTTGCCGACCTGGACCAGCTGGTAGCGGAAACCACCCACATCGATATAGCCGGGCGCAGGCAGTGTGAAGGCATTGGCGGCAGAGCTGCCAGCCACCTGCACCAGCAAGATGCCATCGCCGCTGGTGGCGGCGCCGGCGCCGGCCAGGTTGCTGATGGCCAAGGTGGTGGGCGTTGCATCGGTATTGCCTTGCACCACCAAGTGGTCGGCGGCCGAGCTGCTGTCGCCCAAAACCACATCCAGCGCCAGGCTGCCACCGCCGGCGTAGTTGCCCGTGACAGTCAGCACATCGCCCGCATGGCTGTTGGCCAGCGCCACCTGGCCCTGGTTGCCCAGATCGCCATTGACCGAAAACGTCGCATCCTGGAAGCGCAGCGTATTGCCTCCGTTGACGACCAAGCCCATCGCTTCGCCGGCCAGCGCGCCGCTGCCGGTGACCAGGCTGCTGCCGGTTAAAGTCAGGTCGCTGTTGCCTGTCAGGCTGATGCGCTCCCAGTTCAGAAACTTGGCTGCCGGCTGCGGGCCGTTGATGCCCGCCAGGGTCAGGCGGTCTACAAAGCCGTCTGCCGTCGAGACATCGTCTCCGCCGTCGATCAAGGTGATCTGGCTGATGTCCGTGCCATGGATTGTCAGGCTGTCCGAGCCATCACCCAGCACAATGCTGCCGCTGACCTGGGCAGTGCTTTCCAAGATGACGCTGGTGTTGCCATTGCCAGGGCCATCGACAATCGCGCGGCCTGCGCTGGCAGTCAGCTGGCCGGCCTGGATATGGATGCTGTTTGCAGCAGCTGGAGCGTTCACCGAGATCGCATCGCCCGTGTTGGCGACCACGCTGCCGCCTTGCATCTGCACGGTGTTGCCGCCTGGTGCGCTGGCCAGAATGCCGTTGGCGCCCTGTACCGTTACGGCTTGGGTGCCGAGGCTGACCAGGCTGGTGCCCGCTGCGGGTGTGGCTGATGAGGGGGTGCTGTTGCCCAACGCCACTTGCCCACCGCTGGCGAGAATCGCTGTGCCTGTGCCGCTGGTAATGGTGGCTGGCACAGGCATATCGACCGTGCCGGCCGAGATATTGATGGCGGCGCCTGCCGTGCTGTTGATGCTGGCGGCAGCGCCCAGTACCTGCACCAGACCGGCGCTGTTGGAAATGCCGGTGGCTGCGGAGTAAATGGTCAGCCCATTGCGGAAGAAGTTGCTCCCTGTGGTGCCGCCGGAGGCACCGTTGCGGATGCCGTCCACCGGTGCGGGTGCCGTGGTCGAGGCATCGGCGCCCAGGCGGGTGCTGCCTGTGACCTCGATTACGCCGCCGGTGTTCTGAACCACGGCGCCGCCCGAGCTGCCGGCGCGCATGGCTACCAGGTTCCCATCAATCTGTACTTTGTTGAGCACATTGCCTGCATTGGCACCGGAGTAGATATAGAGGGCGCGGCTGTTGTTGCCCCGCGAGGTGAGGCTGAGGTCCCCCAGCGCATGTACCAAGGAGGCGGCTTCTGTAGGCGTACCACCAACGTTCAGCCCTCCTGAACTCAAGGTATAGGTGCTGCCGCCCGTGGTGACCAGGCTGGTGCCCGCCAAGAGATTCAGCACCGATCCATCACCATATGCACCTGCAACGTTGTTGCCACTGTAGTCCGTGCGGCTGGCGTTGCAGATGCTGCCCGCAGAGGCCGTCAGTGCGGCGTTGCCGGAAGGCGTATCCAAGCAGGCGGCCCAGCTGCCCGAGGCAAAGCTGGCGACCAAGGCAGCAAACAAAACACGGTGCGGGGTGACGGGAATACGGGAATGGCTTTTGCAGATCATGGTGTTCCTGAGAAATCTTTCACTGACCTGCGCGAATGTAATTGATTTAGTTAAAATAGCCACATTTTGTAAATTTATTTGCAAAAATTAACCATCGCTGCAACACCTCCGCCATACCCGCTCAAAACACCCGCCCCTCCTCCAGATGCGTGCGCGTGCCATTGAGCACATAGTCCCCCACCACCCGCGTCTTATGCAGCAGCGGGTTGTGGCTGAAGATGGTGCGCAGGTTGCGCCAGTGGCGGTCCAGGTTCAGCTGGCGCGAGGTGGCGGAGGCGCCGCCCACTTCAAACAGGCGTTCGCCGGCATTCAGCGCCAGCCGGCTGACGACCAGCTGGGTCTGGGCGGTGGCCAGCGCGCCTTGCAGCACGGCGTCGTCCGCACTCTGCGGGGCGTGCACGATGGCATAGGCACCTTGGTCGAGCTGGCGGGCGTTGGCGGTGATGAGCGCATCGATCGCATAGCTGGCAGCGGCCAGCTCGCCGACGACGGCCTGCACAAAGTGGTCGTCGCGTGAGCGCTCGGCCGGGCTGTGCATCGCAGGCCTGCCCAGCTGCAGCACATAGTGGCGCGCATCGGCCAGGATATTGCGCACAATGCCGGCGGCAGTGGCGACCAGGATCAGCTGGCGCAGCGCAGACGCATGGCGGCCCGCCAGGTTGTCGCGCGCGCCGGGGCTGATTTCGTCGTCATAGACCAGCACGTTGTTCAGCTCCAGGCTGCCGCTGGCGGTCAGCCGCTGGCCCATGCCGTCCCAGTCGTCGAGCACCCGCACGCCTTCGCGCTGCACGGGGATCACGGCATTGACGCCCTGGCCCTCGTCATTGACGGCAAAGACGTTGAAATAATCCGCATAGGCCGTACCGGTGGCGTAGTACTTCTTGCCATTCAAGCGGTGATGGACGCCATCGCGCAGCAGGGTGGAGGTGCTGATGCCGGCGCGTGCCGTGCCCAGCTCGGTAAAGGCGCCACCAAACAGCTTGCCCTGCAAGGCCCAGGCGTTCTGGCGCTGGGCCAGGGGCGAGGGCTTGGTGTCCAGCCGCAGCAGCTCGGTGGTGTTGAAGTGGGTGCGCAGCGCATGGGCCACGTTGGAGTCAGCCGCAGCCAGGGTGCTGACCACCTCGACCACATCGGCCACCGATCCGCCCGGCCCGCCCTGTTCGCGCCCAATGCGCAGGCCCCCCAGGCCCGATGCGCGCAGCAGGTCAAACGCCGCCCAGGGCGGCTCGCGCAGCAGCTCGCGCTGTGCAGCGCCTTGGCCGATATCGGCAGCCAGCTGGGGCAGGCGGGCCAGCAGGTCATCGCGGCTGGGGTGGCTGGTGCGCAAGGGAGGAACAGAGGCATTCATGGCGGTGGCCTTTTGGGGTTTTTAAGCGGCTGCCGGCGTGGGGGTAGCCGCGACATAGGGCACACGGCCTTCGACCGGGTGGCCGGGGTCGGTAAAGCCCAGGGTGGAGGGGTGGCCGGCAGCCACCAGGCGGTTGACCAGGGCCTCGTCATCGGCGGTGAATTGGTAGTCCAGCGCACGGATATAGCCATCCCACTGCTCAGGCGTGCGCGGGCCGGCGATGGCGGAGGTCACCAGGCGGTTGTTCAGCACCCAGGCCAGCGCAAAGTCCACCGGGCTGATGCCGCGCTCGTCGGTGTGCTTCTTGATCTCGGCGGCGATGTCGATGGACTCGGGGCGCCATTCGGTCTCCAGCATGCGCTTGTCCAGCCGCGCGGCGCGCGAGCCGGGCTCGGCCGCCTCCACATTCGGGTACTTGGCGGTCAGCACGCCCCGGGCCAGCGGGCTGTACGAGACCACGCCCAGGCCGTAGGCGGCAGCAGCGGGCAGCTGCTCGGCCTCGGCCGTGCGGTTGACGATGTTGTAGAGCGGCTGGCTGGCGATGGGGCGGTCAATGCCTTCGGCATCAGCCAGGTGGGCCACTTCGGCAATGCGCCAACCACGAAAGTTGGACAGCCCAAAGTAGCGCAGCTTGCCCGCGCGCACCAGGTCGCCAATGGCGCGCACGGCCTCGCCCAGCGGCGCATCAAAATCGGCGCGGTGAAAGTAGAGCAGGTCGATGTAGTCGGTGCCCAGGCGGCGCAGGCTGTTGTCGACCGACTCGATGATCCATTTGCGCGAGGTGCCGCGCCGGTTCGGGCCCTCGCCCAGCGGGTTGCCGAACTTGGTGGCCAGCACCCAGTCATGGCGGTCTTTGGCCAGCGCGCGGCCCACCACCTGCTCGGTCACACCCTTTTGGTAGACGTCGGCCGTGTCGATGAAGTTGATGCCCTGAGACTTGGCCTTGGCGATGATGGCGTGCGCGGTCTGCTCATCGGTGGGGCCGCCAAACATCATGGTGCCCAGGGCGAGGCGGGAGACTTTGAGGCCGCTGCGGCCGAGATAACGGTAGGTCATGTGAACAAAGCAAAAGGGTTAGTGGACAAAAGAAATGACGGAGGTCTGCGTGCCAGCGGTCTGTGGCAGCTGCGGATGGTGGCAGGCCACCAGGTGGCCGTTGCCGCTGTCGCTGAGCAGCGGCTCCTGCGTGGTGCACAGCGCGGTGGCGCGCGGGCAGCGCGGATGAAAGCGGCAGCCACTGGGCAGGTTCTGCGGGCTGGGCAGGTCGCCGCCCAAGGGGGCAGCCTGGCGGTGCCGGCTCGGGTCCGGTACCGCATCGAGCAGCGCCTGGGTGTAGGGGTGGCGCGGAGCGCTCCACAAGCTGCGGCGGTCGGCACTCTCGACGATGCGGCCCAGGTACATCACCAGCACCCGGTCGGCAAAGTACTGCACGACCGACAGGTCATGCGAGATGAACAAATAGGACAGGCCGAACTCGCGCTTCATCTCGACCAGCAGGTTCAGGATCTGCGCCTGGATCGACAGGTCCAGCGCCGAGACCGGCTCGTCGCAGACCACCAAGTCGGGCTGCAGCATCAGCGCGCGGGCAATGCCCAGGCGCTGGCGCTGGCCGCCCGAAAACTCATGCGGGTAACGGCCCAGCGCACTGCGCGGCAGGCCCACGCGGTCGAGCAGGCGCTCCACCTGGCGGCGGCGCTGGGTGCGGTCGCCCAGGCCATGCACCTGCAGCGGCGTCTCCAAAATGCTGCCGATGCTGTGGCGCGGGTTGAGCGAGGCAAACGGGTCCTGAAAGATCATCTGCATGCGCTTGCGCAGGCTGCGCAAGCGCGCGCCTTGCAAGGGCAGAATGTCCTCGCCGTCCAGCGCCACCTGGCCGGCCGTCGGTGTCTCCAGCCGCAGCAGGCTGCGGCCCAGGGTGGATTTGCCGCAGCCCGATTCGCCGACCAGGCCGACGGTCTCGCCCTTGGCAATGCTGAACGACACCCCATCGACGGCGCGCAGCACGCCCTTGGGCAGTTTGAAATGGGTCTGAAGATCGCTGACAGTCAGCAGGCTCATGGCAGTCCTAGGCAAGGTGGGCGCTGCGTGCAGACGCAGGCAGGGTGATGGGGCAGGCACTGAGGCGTTGCGGGCCTGCTGCTTGCAGTGGCGGCACAACGCTGTGGCAATAGGCCTGGGCGCGCGGGCAGCGCGGCGCAAAGGCGCAACCGGCCTGGCCGATGGCCGAGGTGATGCTGCCGCGAATCTCGGTCAGCGGGCCATCGAGGTAGTGCGCGCCGGGCTGCAGCCGGGGCGATGCCGCCAGCAGGCCCTGGGTGTAGGGGTGCAGGGGCTCGTCAAACAGCGGGCCGGGGCGGGCCTGCTCCACCTCGCGGCCGGCATACATCACCACCACGCGGTCGGCCCATTGGGACACCACGCCCAGGTCGTGGGTGATCAGGATCAGGCCCATCGACAGCTCCTTGCGCAGCCGGTCGAGCAGGTCCAGCACCTGGGCCTGGATGGTCACATCCAGCGCGGTGGTGGGCTCGTCGGCGATCAGCAGGCGCGGGCGGCAGGCAATCGCCATCGCAATCATCACGCGCTGGCGCATTCCGCCCGAGAGCTGGTGCGGAAAGTCATCGACCCGGCGCTGCGGATCGGGGATGCGCACGGTATCGAGCAGCTCGATGGCGCGCAGCCGTGCGGCCTTGGCGCTCAAGCCCTCGTGCTGGCGCAGCACCTCGGCAATCTGCCAACCGATGGTGTAGACCGGGTTCAGCGAGGTCATCGGCTCCTGGAAGATCATGCCGATCTCGCGCCCGCGCAGCTGGCGCATCGCGCGCTCATCGAGCGCCAGCAGGTCCTGGCCGTTGAAGCGGATCTCGCCCTGCGCAATGCGGGCCGCGCGCGGCAGCAGGCGCATCAGCGCAAGCGCGGTGAGTGATTTGCCCGAGCCCGATTCGCCGACGATGGCCAAGGTCTCGCCCGCCTGCACGCTGAAGCTCAGCCCACGCACCGGATCGAGTTGCGGAAAACGGATGCTCAGGCCGCGCACATCCAACAAAGAGGTTTCGGACATTCAGCGCTCCTGCGACAGACGGGGGTTGAGGGCATCGTTCAAGCCATCGCCAATCAGGTTAAAGGCCAGCACGGCAAACACGATGGCCAGGCCCGGTGCGGCCGTCAGGTACCAGGCGGTGCGCAGCAGGTCACGGCCCATGCCGATCATGCTGCCCCAGCTGACCACGTTCGGGTCGCCCATGCCCATGAAGGACAGCGCCGATTCCAGCAGGATGGCCGAGGCCACCATGACCGACGAGGTGACGATGATGGGCGGCAGCGCATTGGGCAGCATCTCGCGCAGGATGATGCGGCTGTGCGAGTAGCCCAGCGCGCGGGCGGCCAGCACAAACTCCTTGTGGCGCAGCGCGCGGAACTCGGCCCGCACCAGGCGCGCCACCGTGGGCCAGGTCACCAGGCCAATGGCCACGACGATGGTGCTGATTGCCGGCTGGGCAATCGCCACCAGCACCACCAGCAAGATAAAGCTGGGTATCGTCTGGAACAGCACCACCACGCGCTGCAGCAGGTCATCAACCCAGCCACCAAAGTAGCCGCTGACGGCGCCAATGCCAATGCCCAGGCTCAGCCCGATCAAGGTGGCGGACACGCCCACCAGCAGCGACACGCGCGCGCCGTGCGCAATGCCGGCGGCCACATCGCGGCCCATCGAATCGGTACCCAGCAGGTAGGCGGCATCCTGGCCGGGCCAGAGAAAGGGCTGGGCCACCATGTCCAGCGGGTCACCGGGAAAGAGCCAGGGCGCCGTCACCGCCAGCAGCAGCACGGCCAGCAAAAAGCTGCAGCCCAGCATGGCCGTGGGGTTGCGCAGAAAGACGCGCAGCGCGCGGTAGCCCTGGCTGCCACTGCCGGCGTTGGCGGCACTGGTGCTGGTGCGCACCGCATCGGGCGCATGCAGATTGGGCCAGGGCGCAGCATCGGGCTCGGCGCTGCTGGTGCTGCTGTGGGCCGCTTGCGCGGCAGCCAGCGGATGGGCGGCGGCCGGGGGAATCGGCAGCGCTTGGGAAGAGGAAGACAAAGACATCAGCGCACCTCGATTCGGGGATCCAGCCAGGCATGCAGCAGATCGACCAGCACATTGGCGGCGATCACCAGCAGGGAAGAGAGAAAGAGCACGCCCATCAGCACGCTGAAATCGCGGCTCAGCACGGCCTCAAAGGCCAGGCGCCCCAGGCCGGGCCAGCTGTAGACGGTCTCGACCACGACCGCGCCGCCGAGCATGCCGCCCAGGTGCATGCCGGCCATCGTGGTGACTGGCAGCAGCGCATTGCGCAGCACATGGCGCAGGGTGATGCGCCAGGGCGAGAGGCCTTTGGCGGCGGCGGTGCGCACAAAGTCCTGCGACTGCACCTCCAGCATCGCCGCGCGGGTGAGGCGGGCATAGATCGCCACATAGAAGAGCGCGAGCGACGTGGCCGGCAGCACCATGTAGCGCAGCTGGTCGAGCACGGCGGCCAGGCCGCTCAGCTCGGAGCCAATGCTGGCCGAGCCACCACTGGGCAGCCAGCCGAGCTTGACCGAGAACAGCACGATCAGCATCAGCCCGGTCCAGAAGCCGGGCACCGAATAGAACAGCAGCGACAGCACGGACAGCAGGCGGTCCGGCAGGCGGCCGGCAAAGTAGGCCATCGCCGTGCCCAGCGCAATGCCCAGGCTCAGGGCAATCGCCAGCGCCAGGCCCATCAGCAGCAAGGTGCTGGGCAGGCGCTGGCCGATCAGCTCCATCACCGGCATGTTGTAGCGCGGGGAGAAGCCCAGGCTGAAATGCGCCAGGTTGCCCAGGTAGGCCTGCAGCTGCTCCAGCACGCTCAGATCCAGCCCAAAGCGCGAGCGCAGCGCCGCCAGGGTCTCGGCCGTGGCCGCGCCGGATTCGCCGGCCATCACATCGGCCGCATCACCGGGCGTGAGCTGCAGCAGCAGAAAGTTCAAGATCGCTACGCCCAGCACCGTGGGCACTGCGTATTTGGCATTGAACCAGAGCGAGCGTAATAAACGTGGGGTGGTATTCATGCGCATTATGGATAGCGGGTGACCCTGTGCATGATAGGAGCGTTACTGCCTTATCTCTGTTATTTGCAGCATGCCATTTCATATATCAAAAGGCGCAAATTAAATAACAAATATCGGTATCTGATTTTTATCGGTTGGTGGCCGCTCACCAAAGTTTTTTGAGCGGATGTGCAGCCAAAACCGCATATATTGTTTGCTTGGTTGCACATGCCTGCAAGCTATAAGCTCTGGTGCTGTGCTGGCATTGGGATTGGCATGCCATCACCGATGGCTGATTTTTAAATATGCAAATGCAAAATCGGCGCAAGAGTAGGGCGGTGATTCATGGGATTATTCAAGCCAATGCGGATGCTGAAATAACCGGTTTATCTCTAGACCGCTTACCCATCCTTTGTATTGAAAACCCTTGGCCGCTCCATGAACTCTGCAATACCCCTGGATACGCTCGCTGATCGAGAGACATTCGCCTCGCCGCTGGCTTTTCCGGACAGCCCCCTGTCGCAGGCTTTTGCGCAGCCAATTCTGCTGGGCCTGTTTCTGCCGATCCAGGCAGGGGGCTGGAGTGCCTCGACCCTGCCGCGCAGCACCGACTGGCGCTTTGACTACAACAAGGACCTGGTGCTGAAGGCCGAGAGCCTCGGGTTTGATCTGGTGTTTGCGCTGTCGCAGTGGCTGCCCAAGGGCGGCTATGGCGGGGTGTTCAATGGGGATGCGCTGGATTCGTTTGCCACCACGGCGGCGCTGACCTCGGTCACCCGGCGCATCATGCTGATCTCGACCATCCATGTGCTCTACGGCCCGCTGCACCCGCTGCACCTGGCCAAGTGGGGTGCCACCTTGGACCATATCTCGGGCGGGCGCTGGGGCATCAATATCGTCACCGGCCACCGCGAGGTGGAGCACAAGATGTTTGGCTGGGACCAGATCGAGCATGACCGGCGCTATGACCTGGCCTCGGAGTTCATCGAGGTGGTGCAGCGCCTGTGGTCCTATGACGAGAACTACTCGTTCGAAGGCATCTCGCCGTGGAAGCTGGGGGGCGGCTTTGTCAGCCCCAAGCCGCGCTTTGGCCGGCCCGCGCTGGTCAATGCCACCGGCTCGGACGCTGGCATTGCCTTTGCGGCCCGGCACTCGGACCTGGTCTTTATCACCAGCCCCGGCGCCTCCGACTTTGCCCGCGCCATCGAGGTGCTGCCCGCCCATGCGGCCCGCGTCAAACAAGAGGCGCGCAATGCCGGCCGCACCGTGCGCACCTTGCTCAACCCGATGGTCATCAGTCGCGATACCGAGGCCGAGACCTGGGCCTACCACGATGCCATCGTGGCCCACCAGGACCAGCGCACCCCGGACGGCTTCAGCAGCTTGAAGAGCGATGCCCATGCCTGGCGCGGCCGCACGGCGCTTGATGCCCCCAAGCGCCGCGCCATCGGCGGAAATATCGAAGTGATCGGTACGCCCGAGCAGGTGGTCGAGCAGTTTGTGCAGCTCAAGCGCGCCGGCATCGATGGGCTGCAACTGAGCTTTTTCGACTTCAAGCCCGATCTGGAATTTTTTGGCGACCGCATTCTGCCGCTGATGAAGCAGGCCGGCTTGCGTTTCTAGCGACAGCACCTGCGCTGCACTGCGCACAGCTTTATCCACAGACTTTCTCCGTCTCTCCCGTTTTTCTTTGCGCTTTTTGCGTGCTATCGGCGCCTTGTCTGCGCCTTCTCTCCTGGACCATTGCCCATGCGAACTCTCTACAAAAACCTGGCCTGGGGCCTGCTGACCGCCAGCACATTCGGCGCGGCCTATGCCCAGGCACCCGCCACGCCCGTCAAGGGCGGCACGGTGACCTCCGTCGTCGCGCAGGAGCCGACCTCGCTGGTGTCCTTTCTCGATACCAAGACCGACAACCGCGACGTCAGCGCCAAGATCACCGAAGGCCTGCTGCGCTATGACGCCAAGTTCCAGCCCCAGCCGCTGCTGGCCACGTCCTGGACGGTCAGCCCCGATGGTCTGCAGTACCGCTTCAAGCTGCGCGAGGGCGTCAAGTTCCATGATGGGCGCGACTTCAGCTCGGCCGATGTGCGCTACTCCTTCCTGACCCAGAAAAAGCTGGGCCCGCGTGGCCGCATCACCTTGCAGAACCTGGAGCGGGTCGATACGCCCGATGCGCACACGGCGGTGCTGGTGCTGTCCAAGCCCGCGCCGTTTTTGCTCAAGTCGCTGTCGTCGGCGGAGCTGCCCATTGTGCCGGCGCACCGCTATGGCGATGGCGACCCGCTGGGCAGCCCCAACGCCAATGCGCCAGTGGGCACGGGTCCCTTCATTTTTGAGCAGTGGGTGCGCGGCAGCCATGTGATCCTCAAGCGCAACCCCAATTACTGGCGCCCGGGTGTGCCGCATGTGGACCGGGTGGTGATCCGCTTTGTGCGTGACCCGGCCGCGATCTCGGCGGCCATCGAAACGGGCGAGGCCGATGTGGCGCAGAACCTGGCCTTGGCCGACCTGGGCCGCTTGCTGCAAAAGCCCAACCTCAAGCTCGACGCCAGCTATGACGCGTTCTTGAACAATGCGTCGTTCCTGGAGTTCAACGTCGAGAACCCGGTGCTGGCCAAGCCCGAGGTGCGCCATGCGATTGCCCATGCGGTCGACCGCAACTTCATCGTCAACAACGTCTACTACAAGCAGGCCGAGCTGGTGAACTCGCCCGTCCCCAAGGTGCTGGGCGCCTACTACGACGACAGCCAGTTCAACTACGGCTTTGATGTGGCCCGCGCCAACCAGCTGCTCGACAGCGCTGGCTACCCGCGCCAGGCCAATGGCCAGCGCTTTGCGCTCAAGCTCACCTACATCCCCGGCGCGCAGTTCAAGCAGACGGCTGAGTACCTGCGCTCGGCGCTGAACCGCGTCGGCATCAAGGTGGACATTCTCGACGGCGACCTGCCCACCTTCCTCAAGCGTGCCTATACCGCGCGCGAGTTTGACCTGAACCTCAACGGCCTGGGCCGCTTGTTTGATCCATCGGTGGGTGTGCAGCGCATCTACTGGTCCGACGGCATCAGGAACCCGCTGATCTGGATCAATGCCTCGCACTACAACAACCCGCAGGTGGACAACCTGTTCCGCCAGGCTGCTGTCGAGGTGGAGGAGGCCAAGCGTGCCGCGCAGTTCCGCGAGATCCAGCAGATCGTGGGCCGTGATCTGCCGGTCTACCCGATCGCCACCGTGCCCTCTGCACTGCGGGTACACAGCACGCGGGTGCATGGGCTCAACAACAGCATTGACCTGACGTCTGGAGACTTTTCTGACCTGTGGCTGGAGGCTAGCAAATGACGACCACCATCGACTTTCCCAACGAAACCGCCCTGAGCGGCGACGCTGTGGCGGCGCCCAGCATTGCCGCCAGCCTGGCCTTTGCCAGCGCCCGTGCGCAGCTGCAAGCGCTGGCCGATGGCCGCGTCAGCGCAGTGGAGCTGCTGGAGCAGGCGCTGGCCCGCATCGAGCGCCATGATGGCGCGCTCAATGCGATCCCCGTGCGGGCGATCGAACAAGCCCGGCGCGATGCCCAGGCGGCCGATGCAGCCTTGCAGCGGGGCGAGCGCAAGCCGCTGCTGGGCCTGCCGATCACCGTGAAGGAGAACTTTGATGTTGCGGGCCTGCCCACCACTGTGGGCAACCCGGACTACCGCAGCAATATCGCCCGGCAGGATGCGCCTGCGGTGGCGGCGTTGCGGGCGGCCGGCGCGGTGCTCATCGGCAAGAGCAATGTGCCGCTGGCGCTGAGCGATCTGCAAAGCTACAACGCGGTGTACGGCAGCAGCAACAACCCCTGGGATCTGCAGCGCACGCCCGGTGGCTCATCCGGCGGCAGCGCGGCAGCCGTGGCGGCGGGCTTTGTGGCGCTGGAGCTGGGCACGGACATTGGTGGCTCGGTGCGCATTCCCGCCCACTTCAACGGCGTGTTTGGCCACAAGACCAGCTATGGGCTGATCTCGATGCGCGGCACCGGCGCGCCGCAAGGGCGCTTTGCCGCGCGGGATCTGTCGGTGGCCGGGCCGCTGGCGCGCAGCGCGCTGGACCTGGAGCTGGCGCTGGCGCAACTGCTCAACCTCGATCCGCTGCAGGCCAAGGGCTGGCAGGCGAGCCTGCCAGCGCCGCGCCAGCAGCGGCTGCAGGATTTTCGGGTGCTGGTGCTCGATGCCTGGCCGGGCCAGGAGGCGAGCCTGTCCGAGCAGCTGGTGATCGCGCGGGTCGTCAGCGCCTTGCAGGCCCAGGGCGTGAAGACCACGCAGTGGCGCGATCTGCCGCCCGCGCAGCGCCCTGACCTGAGCGAGCAGCACCGCACCTACCGCAGCCTGCTGGGCTCGTCCGTCGCCAATGGGGCACCGCTGACCGAAGCGCAGCAGCAGCGCCTGGCCGAGCTGGAACCGGACGACCGCAGCGCCGAGGCCGCCTTGCTGCGCGCGCCCAGCCTGCCCCATGCCACCTGGCTGCAGGACAACGAGCACCGCCATGCGCTGAGCCACCAGTGGGAGCAGCTGTTCAAGGACTATGACGTGGTGCTGACCCCCGTGGCGCCCACGCCCGCCTTTGCGCACCAGCAGCAAGGCCACAAGGAGGAGCGCCGCTTCCCCGTGGCCTATGCCGATGGGGTGCGCCATATCGGCTTTCGCGAGCTGTTTTACTGGGCCGGCTTGCCGGTGCTGCCAGGCCTGCCTGCGACCAGTTTCCCGGTCGGGCTGGACGATGACGGCCTGCCGGTCAGCGCCCAGGTGGTGGGTCCTTATCTGGAAGACCGCACCACGATTGCCTTTGCCCATGCCTGGGAGCAGGCCCAGGGCGGCTATGTGGTGCCGCCCCGCTATGCGCAGGGGGATGCATGAGTGCCGTGCTGCAAGTGCTGCAGCAGCCACGGGAGGCAGCCAACCCGGGCCCGGCCTTGGACGAGGCCAGCTTGCTGGCCCGCGCCCAGGCGCTGATCGGCGAGCTGGCGGCACTGGCCGAGGTACATGACGCCAGTGGCGCTGCGCCGGCGCCGCAGTTTGCGCTGCTGCACCAGGCCGATCTGCTGCGGCTGACCATTGCCCGCGAGGCCGGTGGCCATGGCGCGGGCCTGGCCAGCGCCCGTGCGGTGGTCGGGGCCATTGCCCAGGGCGACCCGGCGGTGGCCCTGATTTTGGCGATGCACTACAGCAACCATGCGGCCATTGCCCGCTCGCAGCGCGCAGCGCAGGGCGAGTGGCCGGCAGCGCTGGCGGATGAGCTGATAGCGGCCAGCCTGCAAGGCCCCGCCTTGCTCAACGCCGCCCAGGTGGAGCCGGAGCTGGGCTCGCCCTCGCACGGGGGCCTGCCAGCGGCGCGGGCCAGGCGCGTGGCCTGTGGCTGGCAGCTGAGCGGCCACAAGGTCTATGTGACCGGCGGGCCGCTGCTGGCCTGGATCAGCGTGCTGGCGGTGACCGACGAGCCCGAGCCGCGCCTGGGCAGCTTTGTGCTGCCCCGGGATACGCCCGGTGCCCGCCTGCTGGACACCTGGGACCCCATGGGCATGCGCGCCACCGTCAGCCAGGACCTGGTGCTCGACGGCGCCTGGGTGCCCGACCACCATGCGGTGGGCCTGCGCCCGGCCAGCCTGGGCCTGCAGCGCGAGGCCCATGGCATTGCCTGGTACTTCAGCCTGGTGGCGACGGTGTATGACGGCGCGGCGCGCTCGGCGCGTGATTGGCTGGGCGCGTTTTTGAACCAGCGCCGCCCCAGTGCGTTGGGTGGTGCCAACCTGGCGTCGCTTTCTACCGTGCAGGAAAAGTTTGGCGAGATCGAGCTGCTGCTGCAGACCAGCGACTGGCTGCTGGACAGCCATGCCCGCGCCTACGACAGCGGCACCGCGCCCGATGGCCTGGTGGCTGTGGCCAAGCATGTGGCGGTGGACAACGCTTTGCGCGTGGCACAGCTGGCGCTGGAGCTGGCCGGCAACCACGGCCTGGCGCGGCGCAATCCGCTGGAGCGCCATCTGCGCAATGTGTTGTGCAGCCAGATCCATTCGCCGTCCAACAGCCTGATCCGCAGCAACACCGGCCGAGCGGCCCTGCAAAAGCGCCAGGCCGCTGCCTGAGCGCAGCCCCTGTTTTTACCCTTGGTACCTCGCATGTCTACTGATTCCGATTTCTCGCTCGCCACGCGCCGCCACTTCATGCTGGCCGCTGCGGCCTCCGGCCTGGGCACGGCAGTCCCCAGCCTGGCCTGGGCGCAGGACAAGCCGCAAAAAGGCGGCACCTTGAACCTGTTGCTCTTCCCCGAGCCGCCGACCCTGACGACGATTGCGCACACGGCGGGCTCGTCGGTGACGATCTCGGGCAAAGTCACCGAGGGGCTGCTGACCTATGACTTCAACCTCAACCCGCAGCCGCAGCTGGCTGTGGCCTGGTCCATCAGCCCCGATGGCCTGGTCTACCGCTTCCAGCTGCGCCAGGGCGTCAAATGGCATGACGGCAAGCCCTTCACTTCGGCCGATGTGGTGCACTCGATTGCCTTGCTCAAGGAGTTCCACCCCCGGGGCCGCGCCACCTTTGCCGGCGTGGCCGAGGTGCAGGCCCCCGATGCGCACACCGTGGTGCTGCAACTGAGCCGCCCCATCCCGTACCTGATCACGGCGCTGGCGGCCTCGGAGTCGCCCATTGTGCCCAAGCACCTGTATTCCAGCGGCCGGGCAGATACCAACCCGGCCAACAATGCGCCGGTGGGCACGGGCCCCTTTGTGTTCAAGGAATGGGTGCGCGGCAGCCATGTGATTTACGAGCGCAACCCAAATTATTGGGATGGCGACAAGCCCTATATCGACCGGCTGGTGGTGCGCTTTATCCCCGATGCCGCTGCGCGTACGGCAGCCATCGAAAGCGGCCAGGTGCAGATTGCGCCCAGCTCGCCGGTGCCCTTTGCCGAGGTGGAGCGCCTGCGCGCCAAGCCGGGCCTGCAGTTTGAGACCCGGGGCTATGAGTACATCAACAGCGTCTACCGGCTAGAGTTCAACCTGGAGAGCGAGCCGCTCAAGGACTTGCGCGTGCGGCAGGCCATTGCCCATGCGCTGCAGCGCGAGAACCTGCTCAAGGTCGCCTGGTACGGCCAGGGCAAGCTGACCACCGGGCCAGTACACCCGGCGCTGAAGAAGTTCTATGTGCCTGATCTGCCGGTGCTGCCCTATGACCTGAAGCGCGCCGAGAAGCTGCTGGATGAGGCTGGCCTGACGCGCGGCAAGGCCGGCGGCCAGTGGCGTGCGCGGCTGAACCTGACCCCCATCCCCAACGAGGGCGGTCAGCGCACTGGCGACTTCCTCAAGCAGGCGCTGGGCCGCATCGGCATCGATGTGCAGATCAACAGCCAGGACTTTGCCACCTACATCAAGCGCATCTACACCGATCGCGCCTTTGACCTGCATGTGAGCGCGATGAGCAACACCTTTGACCCGACGGTAGGCATCCAGCGGCTCTACTGGTCCAAGAGTTTTCAGCGCGGGCTGCCGTTCTCCAACGGCTCGCACTATGCCAGCCCCGAGGTGGACCGCCTGCTGGAATCCGCCGCCGTCGAGATGAACGAGACCCAGCGCATCCGCGAGGTGGCCGCGTTCCAGAAGCACATCGCCACCGACCTGCCCGACATCACCCTGGTCGCCCCCGACATCTACACCATTGCCGACAAGCGCGTGCGCAACCACACCGTGGGTGCGGATGGCGTGGCCGGCAACCTGGCCGGCGTCTGGCTGGCCGCGTCCTGATCCTTTTTGCCTAGGAGAAACCGATGACAAGCCCTTCCGATACATCGAACGTACCAGGTCAACCACCCAGCTCCCTCTGGTACACCCGCTGCCCGGTGCCGTCGCCACTGGGCATTGCCGCGCAGCAAGGCTGGCTGCAAGAGGCCTTTGCGGCGCTGGGCATTGGCGTGGAGTCCATCTTTGACTCCAAGGACCGCAAGGTGCGCGAGAGCCATTTCGACCACAGCCTGCCCTGGTCCTTCCGCCAGGGCGGCAATATTCCGCCGATCTGGGCGCGGGCCAAGGGCCGCGATACGCGCCTGGTCGCCATCACCTGGACGGACGAGTTCCAGGCGCTGGTGACCCTGCCGGGCCGGGGCATCGACAAGCCCGAGGACCTGGCCGGCAAGCGTTTTGGCGTGCCCAGCCGGGTCAATGACCTGATCGACTTCCACCGCGCGACTGCCCTCAAGGGCCTGGTCTCGGGGCTGTCGCTGGTGGGTCTGCAGCACAGCGATGTGCAGCTGGTCGATCTGGTGATTGAGGAATCGGTGATCCAGCAGCATGGCACGCCCAGCCTGTTTGGCCTGCGCCGCCGCCACCCGTATTTCCGCGAGGCCGATGCCCTCGTGCGCGGCGAGGTCGATGCGATCTTTGTCAAAGGCGCCGAGGGCCTCCTGGTGGCCAACCTGATTGGCGCGCAGCTGGTCAGCGAGTTTGGCCGCCACCCCGACCCGCGTGTGCGCATCAACAATGGCACACCGCGCACCCTGACGGTAGATGCCGCACTGGCCGAACAGCGCCCGGACCTGGTGCTGGAGCTGCTGCGCGTGGTGCAGCGCGCCGGCCGTTGGGCCCAGGCCCATCCCGACGAGACGCTGCGCTTTGTCGCCCGCGAGATCGCCACCAGCGAAGAGGCCATCCTGGCCTCCAACGGCGCCGATTTGCACGAGCACCTGGGCATCAGCCTGGATCCGGAGCTGGTCGATGCGATCGGCTACTTCAAGGACTTCTTGCTGGAGTGGGGCTTTTTGCCGGCCGATTTCTCGGTCGCTGACTGGGTGGACGCCAGGCCGCTTAACCGCCTGCTGGCCGAGAATGCAGCGCCGCAAACCGCTGCCGAGCCTGAGGCGCTGCGGGCATGAGTGCGAACCAGCATCCCCGCGTGCTGGTCTGCGGCGCCAGCGGTCGCCTGGGCCAGTTGCTGGTGCCGCGCCTGCTGGCCCGGCAGGCACGGCCAAGGGTGTTCGTGCGCCAGGCCGCTACCGCCCATGCGCTATGGGGCGAAACCGTCGAGGTAGCGCAGGGCAGTTTTGAGGACGCTGCCGCCTTGGGCCAGGCCCTCGTTGGCATTGAGCGCCTCTTTCTGCTCTCTCCAATCACCCCGACGCTGGCCGAGCAGCAACTGCGTGTGGTCGAAGCCGCGCGTGCTGCCGGTGTGCAGCACATTGTCAAGCTCTCCGGCTCGGACTGGACCATTGACCCGCCTGGCCATTCGCTGTCCGGCGATGCCCATGGTCGCATCGAGGAGGGCCTGCAGGCCAGTGGCATCTCCCATGTTGTGCTGCGGCCCAACGCCTGGATGCAGGTGGGCCTGTCGCGCATTGCGGCTGATCTGCCCAGCGGCGATGTGCTCCGCTCCCCGCACCTGGGCGCTGGTGTCTCCTACATTGATGCGCGCGACATCGCCGATGTCGCCGTGGAGGCGCTGCTGAACCCCGAGCCCGCCCAGCAACGCCTGGGCGCACCCGGCCCCTGGGTACTGACCGGCAACCAGGCACTGCGCCCGCAAAAACTGGCCGAGATCGCATCGCGCCTGCTGGGCCGGCCCATCACCGCCGCCGCGCCAGTGACTGCCGCCGCCGCCGACCCGTTTATTGCGCAGGTGCATGGCGAGTTTTTTGCGCTGATGCGCGCGGGGCATGCGGCTGCGGTGACTGCCACGGTGCGGCGGGTGTTGGGGCGCGAGCCGCGGACGGTGGAGGGGTTTTTGGCGGAGGAACTGGGGGCTTTGGCGCTGGTGGTTTGAGGGGGAGAGATTGGGCTGGCAGTGCCGGATGGACAACCTACGTCAGGACGTTGGTTCAGGCGCAAAACAACGATGCATAGCACCCCCCGTACCACGAGCCTTGTGCTTAAGCCATGGCCAGGGAGGAGTCAGGCATTGTTGCTGCCTGAGGCTACTTTTGGATAAATGCCAACAAGTCAGCATTGATAGCATCGGCGTTCTCGGTATGCATGCCGTGCGAATAGCCCTTGTAGATTTTCAGCTCACTGTGTGCCAGCAGTTTGTCTTGCAGGACCGCAGCATTTTCATAGGGGACAACCTGATCATCATCACCTTGCAGCACCAAGGTGGGGACGGTGATGGCTTTCAAATCGGCTGTTTGGTCGGTCTCAGAAAAGGCCTTGATGCCTTCATAATGCGCTTTGGCGCTCCCCATCATGCCCTGGCGCCACCAGTTTTGAATAGTGCCTTGCACGGGTTTTGCACCGGGGCGGTTGTAGCCGTAAAAGGGTCCACTGGGCACGTCGATATAAAACTGCGCTCGATTGGCGGCCAGTGCAGTGCGGAAGCCATCAAACACTTCAACGGGTGTGCCTCCGGGGTTAGTCGGGGTCTTGACCATTAACGGTGGCACCGAACTGATAAGTGCTGCCTTTGCGACTCTTCCCTGGGTCTGGCCGAACTGCGCTACATAGCGTGCGACTTCACCACCGCCCGTGGAGTGACCCACGTGGATCGCATTCTTCAGGTTGAGATGCTCGGCTACCGCCGAGGCGTCGGCGGCGTAATGGTCCATGTCATGGCCTTCGCTGACCTGGCTAGATCGCCCATGGCCACGGCGGTCATGCGCGATGACCCGGAAGCCCTTGGCAACGAAGAACAGCATTTGGTTGTCCCAGTCGTCAGCGCTCAGTGGCCAACCATGGTGAAAGACAATGGGTTGTGCCTCTTTAGGCCCCCAGTCTTTATAGAAAATCTGGACGCCGTCTTTGGTGGTGGCAAAGGACATAAAAAGCTCCTAAGGGGTTGGAGAGGTGGAGTGGTGCATGGCATTGCGAAAGGTAGAGCAATTTCATGGCACAACGGTGTAAGACGATTCCAGGGGCTAGCGTGCGGGCATGGCTGAGTTGCATTAGGTTGCCGCATTTCTCGCCGGTAGCCCAGCCCCTCATCTCAGGTCGAAAACACGTTCACGGGGCGTTCTGCACAACCGAGCAGCTCCATCACGCTGATGCGCCTAGGCGTAGCTGGATGGCGAAAGTCCGATATAGGGCGATAGCGCGTTAGTGCTACCCCTCGCATGCCAGTGCGGTCATTCGGCCTACGCAAGTTTCCGGTGATAGCCGAGAGGCGCAAAACCATCCTTGAATGGACACTGGTGAACATGAATGCTTTTTGGGTCCAGCAAGATTCGCTTTCCGGATTTGCCCGAAGACGATATGGCGCTTTCCGGCCATTGTGTGCTTCGGTTTTGGCGGTAGCCCCAGCATGGAACACGCTCATGAATCCAAAAGGCGTTGAGTAGCGTATAGCGCACATGCCCATTTCTTCTACACTCTCCACCCCCATGACCCGCCGCCTAAGCCTCATGGGCATCGGTTCCGCCGTCGCAGCGCTGCTGTCCGGCTGTTCTGGTGCCCAGGTACTGGACCACCTGGTGGCCCATGACACCTACCACGGCCCCACGGGCGTGCCCTATGGGCCCGATCCCCGGCATCTGCTGGATGTGTACCAGCCAAAGACCAGCACGGTGCCCGGCCCTGCACCGGTGGTGCTGTTTTTTTATGGCGGCAACTGGACCAGCGGCGAGCGGGCCGAGTACCGCTTCGTCGGCGAAGCGCTGGCAGCCAACGGCATCATCGCGGTGGTAGCCGACTACCGGCTGAGCCCCCAGGTGCAGTACGACGGCTTTCTGGCAGATTGCGCCTTGGCCCTGCAGTGGACTTTGGCAAATGCCGCCAGCCTGGGTGGTGACCCTGCGCGGGTGATGGTAATGGGCCATTCGGCCGGGGCTTACAACGCAGCGATGCTGGCGCTGGACCCGCGCTGGCTGGCGCCTTTGGGCTTGGCACCCGATCGGCTTGCGGGCTGGATGGGGCTGGCCGGGCCCTACGACTTTTTGCCGATTGTGGACCCCCAGGTGCAGGTGGCTTTCAACTGGCCGCACACCCCCGCCGATTCCCAGCCGATCTTCTACGCCGACGCCAAGGCCCCCCGCACCCTGCTGCTGGCCGCACGCAATGACAAGATCGTGGATACGCAGCGCAACACCGTCGGCCTGGCAAACCGTTTGCGGGCTGCCGGTACCGACGTGGATATGCGGATCTTTGACCGCCTCAGCCATGTGACCACGGTTGCCGCGCTGGCCCGGCCGCTGGACTGGCTAGCCCCGGTTTTGCCGACCGTGCTGGACTTTGTACGCGGGGATCAGAGACCTGTGAAATAAGGTGGTCCGAGCTGTCGCCGGATGTGTGGCGTAACAGGCTTGCTTCGCTGATGGCCCCGAGGTTTATCCATCGCGGCGGGAGTCGCATATTGACTGGCTGCTGGCGCTAAGATGGCGTTTTGGGCCATAAACGGCCTGCCGCTATCACTTTGCCACGGTGCCGGCCAGCGCTGCTGTCCACCGCTTCCATGCATCACCTCTACACCCACCCCTACCAGGGCAGCTTTGGCAATGGCCTGGCCAAGTTGCTCAACTCGCTTCGCTTTGCCACGTATCGGCGCGCCCTCATGTCTCGTCTGCCCTTCATGACCTTGGACAGCGATGTCGTGGATGTGGTCTATATGAACTGGCTGGTGGACGAAGCCCTGGCAGCGCCGTTTGCCCCACCGGGCGCGCGGCTCTGGTCTTACCAGGGCCGCACCCCTTTCACGGTGCTGACCTATCGCCATGGGCATTTTGGCCCTCGGTGGATGGGGCCCTTGAGGCGCTTGATGCCTTCGCCGTTGCAGAGCAACTGGCGTTTGTACCTGGCAGAGCCGCTGGCCGATGCGCCGCCCATTCCCACGGTCGCCTTTGTCTACAACATGATGGACAGCCTCGCCTACGTGGCCGGGACGCGCTTGTTCAGTGATGCCTTGCCCTCCCATTGGCCGGCAGGCTTCGATTTCCGCGTGACTCCCGATGAGGCCATCGTCGACATCGCGCCCGGCGAGGGCAGCGCGCCAAGATTGGCGGCCAGGGCTGTCAGGGCGGCCGGGGCGGGGGACGCCGTCTTGCCGCCCCCCTGGTCCGGGATGTTCAACGGCTGGTCGGATGCGATCGTGCGCCTGGCCTCCCAGGACGCGGCGGTGGTGGAGGTGCCGACAGTGGAGGGCGCCGCTGGCAGGTCGGCCTTGGCGACGATTGCATTGCCGGTGGATGTCGCCTCGGTGGAACCCTTGGTGCTGGATACGCACACCCTTGAATGTCCGTTGCTGCAGAGGCTGGATGCGGACCCCGAGGCCCTCTCTTTTCTGCTGCCCAGCGTGCGCTTCTCTGCCTTGTCCGAACGGCTTTTGCGTGCTCCTGCCTGAGGCGGGCCGGCTGCAACAGCGTTGTTAGCCCAGCAAAAATGGGGGCTTGACGCAAACCAACCAACTAGTAGAATGGCTCATCTCTGAAAGCGCTACCTGCCCACCCGATGACTGTTGACCTCTCCCCCCGCGCCACTGAATTGGCAGAACATGCCCGGCAATTGCTGGCCGCTGGCGGCTACAACGGCTTCAGCTATGCGGATCTCTCTGAAAAGGTGGGGATCGGCAAGGCCAGCATCCACCACCATTTCCCCAGCAAGGCGGACTTGGTGTTGACGGTGGTGCAACGGCACCGTCAGCAATCTGTGGAAGGCTTGGCAGCGATGCAGCAGCATCTGGGCGACGATCCACAAGCCCAATTAAGCGCTTATGTCGATTACTGGGCGCGCTGCATACGCGACGGTTCATCGACGATGTGCATCTGCGCGATGCTGGCCGCTGAAGCGCCGATGATCCCGGTTGAGATAGCAGCCGAAGTGCGCGGCTATTTCCAGGACCTGACACAGTGGCTGGCAGCGGTGATCACGCAAGGCCAGGCCAAGGCACAGTTCAAGCCAGAAGCGAATGCGCCGGTAGAAGCACTCGCCTTGATGTCCACCGTGCACGGCGCGATGCTGACCGCCCGCGCGCTGGGCGATCCCGATGCTTTCCAGACGATCGTGCGCGCGGCGGTACATCGGCTGGCAGCTTGAAGAATGGCCCGATCATCCCAGGTCGTCGGGCCCTCTATTTTTTACCCTGGTACTCGACCAACTAGTCGGTTGTTTTTGGAAAGACGTTCCCATGCCACATCCCATCTCCACGCTTGGCGCCTTCCATACCGCCATCAGTTTGCTGCCGCTCGCTGCCGGCTTGTACAGCTTTGTCCGCTACCGCGCCATTGAGCCGGCCAAGCGCTCGGGTCAGCTGTACCTGGTGGGGTTGTTGCTGTCGGTGCTGACCGCTTTCGGCCTGTCCAGCACCGGAGGCTTCAACGCCGGCCATGCGTTGGGCATTCTGGCGCTGTTGGTCATCGGCGGGTCATTGCTCATCCGGCAGCTGCCGCTGTTCCCACGCCTGGTTCCCTACCTGTCGCAGTTTGGCTTTTCTTTCAGCTTCTTTCTGCTATTGGTCCCTGCCATTGGCGAGACCTTGACGCGTCTGCCGGTCGGCCATCCCCTGGCTACAGGGCCAGAATCACCGTTGGTACGTGGCACGGTGCTCGTGTGGTTGGTCATCTTTCTGGTGGGAGCCGGCTGGCAAATGTGGTGGATGCGCTCGCAGCGCAAGCGCTGAATAGGCAAAACCGGTTGTCTTCCGGCTGACAAGAGGTGGTGCAGAGGGTCCGCAACAGTGCGTTTGGAATTACCGCGCTTCTCGGGAACCAGCCGGTAAACACCGCCTTTGGCTGACAGACAACGCCCCCGCCTAGTGCTGCAATAGTTGCCGACTCATCCAATTCAGCGGCCCTATGAACGTTCAGCGACTGCTCCAATGGGTAGAAGTCTTCCGTTCAACCTGGGGCCCGAGGGCCTGAAAGTGGAAGCAATGACGCAATCGCATGGCAAACCCATCGCTAGAAACATAACGGTAGCGATCCTGGTCCTGGTGACCTTGTTTTTAGTGGGGGGCGGGGGATGGCTGATAGCGCTCGGTGGCTCGGCCTACTACCTGGTGGCAGGCGTGGTGCTGGCCGTCATCACCTGGTTGTATGCGCGTGACCGCGTCGCAAGCCTGTGGCTGTATGCCGTGCTGCTGTTCGCGACGATCGCATGGGGCATCTGGGAGTCGGGGACCGATTTCTGGGCGCTGACGCCGCGATTGGATATCTGGTTTGTGCTGGGGCTGTGGCTGGTGTTGCCTTGGGCCAGCCGGCGGCTGCTGCCCAGCGCGGGCGCGAAATCGCTGCTGTCGCTGGGCCTGGTGGCGGTGCTCGCGGTGCTGGGCCTGAGCTGGTTCAACGATCCGCAAGAAGTCAATGGCAGCCTGGCGCGCGCGCCATCGGCGCAGAAAACGCCGGTAGCAGGGGTAGCAGATGCCGACTGGCCGGCCTATGGCCGCACCCAGGCGGGTGTGCGCTACTCGCCGCTGGCGCAGATCAACGATGGCAATGTGAACAAGCTCCAGCTGGCCTGGAAGTACCAGACCGGCGACTTCAAGGGCGATGACGACTCGGGCGAAACCACGGCGGAGCTGACCCCCATCAAGGTGGGCAACCGCATGTTCATCTGCACGACGCACCAGTTCCTCGATGCCCTCGACCCCGCAACCGGCAAGCGCCTCTGGCGCTTTGATCCGCAGCTGAAGGCCGACCGGACCTTCCAGCATCTGACCTGCCGAGGCGTGTCTTACTACGACAGCGCCAACGTCGAGGCCAACAGCGCCAGCGTGCATAAGAACCTGACCCAGGCCTCGGCCGAGTGCCCCCGCAAGGTGATTCTGCCGGTGAACGATGGGCGCCTGTTCGCGGTGAACCCGGACACCGGCAAGCCTTGCAGCGACTTTGGCAGCCAGGGCCAGGTGGATCTGCAGGCGAATATGCCGTTTCCTTACCGTGGCGGCTACAACCCCACATCGCCCCCGGTGGTGACGGGCTCGACGATTGTGATTGGTGGCTCGATCACCGACAACCTGTCCAACGCGGAACCTTCTGGCGTGATTCGCGGTTATGACGTCAACACCGGCGCGCTGCGCTGGGTGTTCGATACCGGTGCCGAAGACCCGAACCAGATGCCCGGCGAAAAAGGCGAGTTTGTGCACAACTCCCCCAACGCCTGGGCGCCACTGGCCTATGACGCCCAGACCGACATCGTCTACGTGCCGACGGGCGTCGGAACGCCCGATATCTGGGGCGGTGACCGTACCGAATTGAAGGAGCGCTATGCCAACTCGATGCTGGCCCTGGATGCCAGCACCGGCAAGCTGGTCTGGAACTTCCAGACCACCCACCATGACCTCTGGGACATGGATGTGCCCTCGCAGCCTTCGCTGGTCGACCTCAAACGGCCCGATGGCACCACGGTGCCTGCGATTTATGTGTTGACCAAGACCGGTCAGCTGTTTGTGCTCAACCGGACGAATGGCGAAGCGATCCTGCCGGTGACCGAAAAGCCGGTGCCGCAAAGCGTCAAGCGCGGCCCGCAAACCAAGGGCGAGCACTATTCGCCAACGCAGCCGTTCTCGCCGTTGAACATGGGGCCGCATGAGAACCTGACGGACAAGAACATGTGGGGCGCCACCATGTTCGACCAGCTGATGTGCCGGGTGATCTTCCACCGCCTGAACTACGAGGGCATCTACACGCCGCCGTCGGAGAATGGCACCTTGGTGTTCCCCGGCAACCTCGGCATCTTTGAATGGGGTGGCATGTCGGTGGACAGCGACCGCCAGGTGGCGTTCATGAATCCGCTGGGCCTGCCCTTTGTCTCGCGCCTGATCCCGGCGGACCCGAACCGCCCGCGCACCGAAAAAGGCGCTGGCACCGAGCAGGGCGTGCAGCCCATGTATGGTACGCCGTATGGCGTAGAGCTCAATGCCTTCCTGTCGCCGCTGGGCCTGCCTTGCAAGGAACCTGCATGGATGACCGTCGCCGGAGTGGATCTCGCGACGCATGAAGTCGTGTGGCGCAAGCGCGTGGGCACCATCCGCGACAGCCTGCCCAAGCTGATGCAGCTGCCTCCTATCAAGGCCGGCGTGCCGGGCCTGGGCGGCCTGATCTCCACCGGTGGCAATCTGATGTTCATCGGCGCAACGCAAGACGACTACCTGCGCGCCTTCAACGCCAGCAATGGCGAGCTGCTCTGGCAGGCGCGCCTGCCTGCGGGCGGCCAGGCTACTCCCATGACTTATGACATCGGCGGCAAGCAGTATGTGGTCATCATGGCCGGCGGGCATGGCTCGTTCGGCACCAAGATGGGCGACTCGCTGATGGCCTATGCATTGCCGGATTGAGCTGAAGACGCGGACATAGCGGGCGCTGCCGCCCCAGGGGCACCGCTTTCGCAGAGGCCCCCTGGGTCTTTGCAAGAATTGTTACGATTCGCCTACCCGGCCATCCTTGGCCGGGTTTTTGCCGTCTCGCTTGGCCGTTTATGAATTCCTCGTCTCCCTCCTATGTCATTGGTATCGATCTGGGCACCAGCCACACGGTGGTGGCCTATGCAGCACTGACGGCGGCGGGGGACGAGATTGCACTGCTGACCATTCCCCAACGCAGCAGCGCGGCGGAAGTTCAGGCGCAGACCCTGCTGCCCTCCGTGCGCTACCAGGCCGCAGCGGGCGAGCTGGGCGATGCCTGGCAGCGGCCCTGGCCGCCGCAAGGCGCGAGCGACGAAGCACCTGCAGTCATCGGCCGCTGGGCCCGTGACTTGGGCGCCGCCGTGCCCAGCCGCCTGGTGGCCAGCGCCAAAAGCTGGCTGTCGCACCCCGGGGTGGACCGCAGCGCGGCCATCCTGCCCTGGGGCGCCGGTGACGAGGTCGCCAAGATATCGCCCCTCGCGGCATCGGCTTCGTACCTGGCCCATGTCAAGGCCGCCTGGGAGCAGGCCCATCCGCAGGCGCCGCTCGGCGCGCAGATCGTTGTGCTGACGGTGCCGGCCTCGTTTGACGAGGGCGCACGCGCGCTGACCCTGGAGGCCGCCCAACTGGCGAGCCTGCCCCAGGTGCATTTGCTCGAAGAGCCCAAGGCCGCTTTCCATGACTGGCTGGTGCTGCAGGGCGAGCAGCTGGCTGCGCGGCTGGCCGATAGCCGCCTGGTGCTGGTGGTGGATGTGGGCGGTGGCACCACCGACCTGACCTTGATCCAGGTCGAACCCGCTGCCGATGGCGGCCTGCCCAGCCTGACGCGCACTGCCGTGGGCGAGCATTTGATGCTGGGCGGTGACAACATGGACCTGGCGCTGGCCCACCAGCTGGAGCCCCAGTTTGCACCCGAAGGCCAGCGCCTGCCGGCAGCCCGTTTTGCGCAACTGGTGCAGCGCTGCCGCATCGCCAAGGAGCAGTTGCTGGCAGCCGATGCACCTGAGCAGGTCGCCGTGACCATGCTGGGCGGCGGCAGCCGGCTGCTGGCCCAAAGCAAGACCGCCAGCCTGAGCCGTGCCCAGGTGCAGCAATGGGTGGTTGAAGGATTTTTGCCGCTGGCCGATCGCAGCGCGGTGCCCAGCAAACGCCAGGGTGCCTTGCGCGGCTTTGGCTTGCCATACCCGGCCGATGCGGCCATCACCCGGCACCTGGCGCAGTTTTTGGCGCAGCATGCGGGCAGTGGCGGGGCGCAGGCGCTGCCCGATACCGTCTTGCTCAATGGCGGCGTGTTCCATGCGCATGCGGTGGTGGAGCGGCTGACGCAGCAGCTCAGCGCCTGGCGTGGCGCGCCAGTGCGCATGCTGCACAACCCGCACCCCGATTGGGCGGTGGCCCGGGGCGCGGCCGCCTATGGCCTGACCCGTTTTGCGCCTGAGGCTGAGCCCGCTGCAGCGCTAACCGCAGCGGCCGATGCAGCAGCGCCACCTGTGGCCAGCTTGCGCAGCCGTTTGCCGCAGATTGGTGGCGGATCGGCCCGCAGCTACTGGCTGCTGCTGCGCGGAGCCAAAGGCGCAGCACCCCAGGGCCTGTGCCTGGTGCCACGCGGCACCCAGGAAGGCGTGCGCATGGTTTTATCGGGCCGGCGCTTTGCGCTCAAGCTGGGCCAGGCGGTGCGCTTTGACCTGCTGGCCAACAGCTTGCCCAGCCAGCCGGCCCAGGCCGGGCAACTGGCCCCGCTGCAGGGGGAAGGTTGGGTGGAGCTGCCGCCGCTGGCCACCGTGCTGCCGGCACCCGAGGGCCAGCACAAGAGCCAGATCGAGGTGCAGCTGCAGGCCAGCATGACCGAAGTCGGCACCCTGGAAGTGCGCTGCCTGGCGGTCGACGACCCCAGCCAATCCTGGCTGCTGCCGCTCAGCCTGCGCGGCGCCGTGCAGGCAGCCGATGACAGCGCGGCCACCGAGGACAGCGCCGACGAGGCGCGGGCCAGCGCGCGCCGCGAGCAGGCGATTGCGCAGATCGACCGTATTTTTGGCAACCAGGCGCAGGCGGTGGACGCCAAGGAAGTGCGCCAGCTGCGCCAGGTGCTGGAGCGGCTGCTGGGCCCGCGCAACAGCTGGGACCTGGCCCTGCTGCGCGCCATGTTTGATGCGCTGCTGGCGCGTGCCAAGCGCCGCCGCCGCACGCCCGAGCATGAGCGCGCCTGGCTGAACCTGGCCGGCTGGTGCCTGCGCCCGGGCCTAGGCGCGCAGCTCGATGCCTGGCGGGTGGAGCAGGTCTGGGCGCTGTACCCGCAAGGCCTGGGCCATGGCAAGGAGCCGGGCAACTGGACCGAATGGTGGGTGTTCTGGCGCCGCGTAGCGGCCGGCTTGAACGAAGCGCAGCAGATGGAGCTGCTCGAAGATGTGGCCGGCCACATGCAAAAGGCGGTGCAGCAAACCACCCGCAAGCGCGCCGATGGCAGCGGCGGCAAAAGCAGCCATGGCAGCTATGACGACATGCTGCGCCTGTTTGCCGCGATGGAGGCCGTCCCTTGGCAGTACCGCCAGGAGATGGGCCAGTGGATGCTGCAGCGCCTGAAGCGCGAGGGCGAAACCGTGCAGACCTGGTGGGCCATAGGCCGCCTGGCTGCCCGCCAGCCGATGGCCGCCAATGCCCACCTGGTCATGCCACCCAACGCCGCCCAGGAGTTTGTGCAGGCCACGCTGGCCCAGGACTGGCGCCGCAACGAGACCGCCATGTTTGCCGCGCTGCAGATGGCCCGCATGACCGGCGACCGCGCCCGCGACCTGCCCGATGCGCTGCGCACGGAGGTGCTGGACAAGATGCGCAGCAGCGGCGCACCCGAGCGCTGGATCGCGATGGTGAGCCAGGTGGTGGCCATGGATGCCGAAGACCAGCAACGCAGCCTGGGCGACAGCCTGCCGCCGGGTTTGGTACTTTTATAGCCCCGTATTTGGGCGCTGGCCTCTGCTGCAATCGCGATGTGTGGCCAGGGCCCGGCGCGGCATTCTGCCTCCCGGCCAGTGCAACAATGGCGGCTGCGCCGCGCGGGACTGCCGGCGCTGTGCCTTTTTCCAGGAGATATTGCAATGATGTTTGACACGACCCCCTCTTCAGCTTGCTTGCCGCGCCGTGCCGCGCTGGCTGCGGCACTGGCCACCGTGCTGGCGGGCGGCGTGCTACCCCAGGCCTGGGCCCAAGGCAGTGCTGCCAGTAGCGCCAATTGGCCGAGCAAACCCATCACCTTTGTCGTGCCCCAGGCACCCGGCGGTGCCAATGACGTGATTGCCCGTGCCGTGGCGCAGGGCCTGGGCCAGTCGCTCGGGCAGCCGGTGATTGTGGAGAACCGGGCAGGGGCCAATGGCAATGTGGGCACCAGCCAGGTGGCGCGCAGCGCGGCCGATGGCTACACCTTTTTGGTGACGGCGCAGAGCGCCTACACGATCAACCCGGCGCTCTACAGCTCGGTGCCGTTTGACCCGATCAAGGACTTCACGCCGGTGATGCAGCTGGCCGTGGCACCTTACCTGCTGGTGGTGAACCCGAACTTTCCGGCCAAGAACCTGGACGAGCTGGTGGCCTATGCCAAGCAGCACCCGGGCAAGGTCGAGTACGCCTCGGCCGGCAATGGCACCCTGAACCATTTGCTGGGCGAGATGCTGAAAAAGCAAAAGGGCGTGGACCTGCTGCATGTGCCGTACAAGGGCGCCTCGGCCGCTGCCACCGATGTGGTGGCCGGCCAGCTGCCGATGACCTTTGGCAGCTTTCCCGGCGTGATGCCCTTTGTGACCAGCGGCAAGCTGCGGGTGCTGGGCGTGGCCTCGGACAAGCCAACCCAGCTGGCGCCCGAGATCCCGCCGTTGGGCAAGGGCCTGGCTGTTACCAGCTGGTACGGCCTGTTTGCACCGGCCGGCACGCCCGATACCGTCGTCGTGCGCCTGCATGCCGCCATCACCAAGGTGCTGGCCACGCCGGTGATGGCCGAGCGCCTGAAGACCTTGGGCGCCGAATCGGTGGTGTCGACCCCGCAGAGCTTCAAGGCCAGCCTGCCGGCCGAGCTGGCCTACTGGAAGCAGGTGGTGCAGGACTCGGGAGCGCACATTGACTGAGCCCCAAGACGCCGCACTGCTGGCCGCCTGCAGGCAATTGCCGGTCGTCGGCCTGCTGCCGGCGGGCCCGCGCAATGCCATCACCGATGTGGCTGGCCTGCGCCTGGGGCATTGCACGGTGGCCGATGGCGATCTGCAGACCGGGGTCACGGTGCTGATCCCTCCGCAGGGCAACCCCTTTATGCACAAGCTGCCTGCGGGCCTGGCGGTGATCAATGGCTTTGGCAAGAGCGCCGGCCTGGTGCAGCTGGCCGAGCTGGGCCAGATTGAAACCCCGATTGCGCTGACCAATACCTTTGGCGTCTCTGCCGTGGTGCAGGCGCAGATTGCGCACTGCATTGCCGCCAACCCCGAATGCGGCCGCAGCCTGCCCACCGTGAATGCGCTGGTGCTGGAATGCAATGACGGCTACCTGAGCGATATCCAGCGCATGGCCATTGGCCCGGCGCACTACCAGGCAGCGCTGGACAGCGCCTCGACCGAAGTGCAGCAAGGCGCAGTGGGCGCGGGCCGGGGCATGTCGGCCTTCCAGCTCAAGGGTGGCATCGGCAGCGCATCGCGCCAGGTGGTGGTGGGCGAGCAGCGCTACACCGTCGGCGCGCTGGTGCTGGCCAATATGGGCAAGCTGTCCGATCTGCGCTGGGGCGGCCAGGCACCGGGCGCAGCGCTGGAGCGGCGGCTGCAGGCCAAGCTGGCCGCAGCTACGGCTGCCGCAGCTACGGCTGCCGCAGCAGGCGACGGTGTGGACAAGGGCAGCATCATCATGCTGCTGGCCACCGATGCACCGCTGGACAGCCGCCAGCTCAGCCGTGTGGCGCGGCGTGCGGCGGCCGGCCTGGCCAATACCGGCTCCTGCTACGGCCATGGCAGCGGCGATATTGCGCTGGCGTTCTCGACCGCTTACACCTTGCCGGCCGATGCGGCCGCACCCATGCCGGCGCTGGCGATGCTGCATGAGGCGCAGCTGGACCCGCTGTTCCGCGCGGCGGCCGATGCGGTGGAACAATCCATTTTGAATGCGCTGTGGCATGCCCAGAGCGTGCAAGGGCGCGACGGCCACCAGCGCTGGGGGCTGCAAGAACTCTGCAAGGACTGAAGCGATGAAAGTACTGATTTCTGTCGATATCGAAGGCGTGGCCGGTGTCTACCACCCCGAGCAGGTGCGCGCGGGCAACCCCGAGTACGAGCGCGCGCGCCGCCTGATGGCCCAGGAGGCCAATGCCGCCGTCGAAGGCGCTTTTGCCGCTGGCGCGCTGGAGGTCTATGTCAACGACTCGCATGGCGGCTTTCGCAATATGCCGCCCGATCTGCTCGATGCGCGTGCCCAGGTCATCCAGGGCAAGCCGCGCTACCTGAGCATGGTGGCCGGTGTGGAGCTGGGGGTGGATGCGGTCTGCATGGTCGGCTACCACTCGCGCGCGCAGGGCCGGGGCATTCTGGCCCACACCATCAACAGCTTTGCCTTTGCCAGCATCCACATCAACGGGCAGGAGGCCAGCGAGGCCAGCATTTATGGCGCCTTGGCAGGCGCCTATGGCGCGCCGGTGGTGATGCTGGCCGGCGACGATGTGCTGCGCGAGGAGAACCAGGCGATTTTCCCGCATGCGGTGTTTGTGCAGACCAAGCGCGCCACCGGCCAGGGCAGTGGCATCAGCCTCTCGCCCGAGCAGGCGCAACAGGCCATCCGCGCCGGGGTGGCGCAGGGCCTGGCCGGCCGCGCGCGCTGCCAGCCGCTGCCAACGGCGAGCCCGGTGCAGGTGCAGATTGCCGCCACCTCGCCCGGCATGGCCGATCTGTTCTGCCAGTGGCCGACGCTGGAGCGGGTCGATGGCCGCACAGTGCGCTTCAGCGCGCCGGACATCGAATCGGCCGTGCGCATGACCAACTGCCTGTCGGCCATGTCCAGCATGCTGCGCTGAGCGGCCTGCGGCCATGCCCCGGCGGGCATGGCATGAAACCTGCTGGGTAGAGCGCTCAACATCGTTGGTGCGCGTTTATGAAGTCTTCCCTGCATTTTCTGGTCGCTGCCCGCCAGCATGAGATGGCTGCGCTGGAACAGCTGGGCAAGGCCTGCTCGCTGGTGGTGGCCATGTCCTCGCTGGTGCATGCGCTGCAAAAGGAGCGCGGGCTGTCTAATATGGTGCTGGCCAGCGGCGGCGCGCAGGGCGCCGAGCTGCTGGCGCCCCAGCGGCTGCTGGCGGATGCACAGATCGCCAACGTGCGCGATGAGCTCGATCGCCTGGGCCCGCACCCCTCGGGCGGCAGCGGCGCACGGCTGTGCAATGCGATTGCCTATACCTTGCAAGGCGTGGCGGCCCTGCCTGCGCTGCGCGCCCAGGTGCAGGCCGGCGGGCTGACACCGGCGGTCTGTACCGATGCCTTTGCGCGCCTGATTGCCGGCTGCCTGGCGGTGGTGTTTGAGGCGGCCGACAGCGCCAACGAGCCCGAGATATCGCGCATGCTGGTGGCCCTGTTCCACCTGATGCAGGGCAAGGAGCTGGCCGGGCAGGAGCGCGCCTGCGGCACCAGCGCCTTTGCCTCAGGCCAACTGCAGCCTGGCGCCCGGGCGCAGTGGCTGCACCTGATCGAATCGCAGGAGCGCTGTTTTGAGGTGTTTGCCAGCTTGGCCAGCGCCCGCGTGCTGCTGCTGTGGCAGGCCCATGTGGCGGGAGATACCGATATGGCGGCGGTGGAGCGCATGCGCCGCGTGGCCCACACCGCCACCGGCGCCAGCCTGAACCGCAGCTGGAGCGCCGATTGGTTTGCCGCCTGCAGCCACCGGCTCGATGCCTTGCATGGCGTGGAGACTCTGGTGGCGCAGGAACTGCAGGTGCTGTGCCTGCACAAGCTGCAGGCCCAGGAGCAAGCGCTGGCGGCCTTGCAGGCGCTGCCGCCGGGCGCCGAAGGGGTTGCTGGGGCCATAGAGGGCGGCATGGCTTTTTTTGAAGCCTCGGCGCCGCCCGATGCCTGGTCGCCGGATGCCGTGGGCGCGCCGGCGCTGGGGCGCGATATCTTGTCGCTGGTGCAGCAGCAAGCGCAGCGGCTGCAGACCATGCAGAGCCAGATCCACGAAGCCCGCACTGCCCTGCATGAGCGCAAGACCCTGGAGCGCGCCAAGGGCCTGCTGATGGCCCAGCACCAGCTCAGCGAGAGCGATGCCTACCAGCTGCTGCGCCAGACGGCGATGAACCAGAACAAGCGCATGCAGGAGGTGGCCGAGGCGGTGCTGGCGATGGCGGCCTTGGTGCCCACCGTGCCTGGAGCGCCTGCCACGCCTGCCGCCCCCGAGCGCCGCTGATCCGGGCCGCTACCAACGCGCCTGCGCACCAAAGCATGGCAGCCATCCTGCAGCCAGCTGCTGCAATGCACCATTGCAGGGACGGTAGAGGGCAATCGGTGCTGGCAGCGGTCTGCACGCCAGAGAGCAGCACCGCATTTTCTAAATTGGCATGGAATATGCATTGATCTCCTCAACCAGGCCAAAGGCGGCCTGTTTCCGGTAATCGCGAGTTATTTCGGGACAACGGCGTCCCTTTCCTGATGGTGCAAGCCATCAGCGGAAGGACGCCGTTTTTTGTTTTTGGAACATGCAACGCTTTCGATGGAGTCCGACCAGAATGACGACACGCCCCACCACTGATACCGCCCCGGCGGCCGAGGCCTCGCCCGCTCCGTCGGCCCAGGCCGGCCGCCGCCAGTTTCTGCGCCATGGCGCCCAGGCCGCAGCGGCCACCTTTGTCTACAGCGCGCTGGGCCACCAGGGTGTTTGGGCCGCTGGCTCGGATGCGCCCGAGAAAAAAGAGGTCAACATCGGCTTTATCCCGCTGACCGACTGCGCCAGCGTCGTGATGGCCTCGGTGCTGGGCCTGGACCAGAAGTACGGCGTCAAGATCACGCCGACCAAGGAAGCCAGCTGGGCCGGTGTGCGCGACAAGCTGACCAATGGCGACCTGGACATGGCCCATGTGCTCTACGGCCTGGTCTATGGCGTGCAGCTGGGCGTGGGCAGCCCGCAAAAGGACATGGCGGTGCTGATGACGCTCAACCGCAATGGCCAGGCGATCACCCTGTCCAAAAAGCTGGCGGACAAAGGCGCGGTGGATGCCGCCTCGCTCGCCAAGCTGATGGCTGCCGAGAAGCGCGAATACACCTTTGCACAGACCTTCCCCACAGGCACCCATGCGATGTGGCTCTACTACTGGCTGGCCAGCGCGGGCATCCACCCGCTCAAGGATGCCAAGGTGATCACCGTGCCGCCGCCGCAGATGGTGGCCAATATGCGCGTGGGCAATATGGATGGCTTTTGCGTGGGCGAGCCCTGGGGCCACCGCGCGATCATGGATAGCATCGGCATCACGGCCGTCACCACCCAGGACATCTGGCGCGACCACCCGGAAAAGGTGCTGGGCTGCACGCAGGACTTTGTCAGCCGCCACCCCAACACCGCGCGCGCCGTGACCATGGCCATCCTGGAGGCGGGCCGCTGGATCGATGCCAGCCTGCAGAACAAGCAGAAGATGGCCGAGACCATTGCCGGCAAGGCCTATGTGAACACCAGCGTGGATGCGATCAACCAGCGCATTCTGGGCCGCTACCAGAATGGCATGGGCAAGACCTGGGACGACCCCAACCACATGAAGTTCTTTGCCGACGGCGATGCCAGCTACCCCTACCTGTCCGATGGCATGTGGTTCCTCACCCAGCACAAGCGCTGGGGTTTGCTGAAGAACCACCCCGACTACTTGGCCGTCGCGAAAAAGATCAACCAGACCGCGCTGTACAAGGAAGCGGCCACGCAGCTGAAGATGGCCGTGCCCAAGTCGGACATGCGCAGCAGCCAGCTGATCGACGGCAAGGTCTGGGATGGTTCGGACCCCGCCAAGTACGCCGACAGCTTTGCGATCAAAGCCTGATAAGGAGCACCCCATGCCAGCTGCACTGCGAGAGAGTCTGTCGCCCTTGCCGACATCGGGCCCGGCCCCGGCCGAGCGCAAGGTCTTGTCCATCCATGAGCACATGGCGCGCAGCCTGCCTACCGCCGGGCTGGCTGCGGCGGCCGAGCCCTCAGCGCCAACAGTGCCATCAGCGCCTGCTGCTGCGGCCCCACGCGATCTGGCTGCCGCCTGGCAGCAGCGCTTTGGCAGCCTGGTGCAAAACCTGCTGCCACCGGTGCTGGGCTTTGGCCTGTTGCTGGTGCTGTGGTCCATCATCGCCCAGGGCAACCCCGGCATTCCCGGACCGCAGGAGACCTGGCTGCAGGCGCAGGAGATCTTTCGCGATCCCTTCTACCGCAACGGCCCCAATGACCAGGGCGTGGGCTGGAATGTGCTGGCCTCGCTGCAGCGGGTGAGCATCGGCTTTGGCCTGGCGGCGCTGGTCGGCATTCCGCTGGGCTTTGTCATCGGCCGCTTCGAGTTTCTCTCGCGCATGTTCAACCCGGTGATCAGCCTGCTGCGCCCGGTGTCTCCGCTGGCCTGGCTGCCGATTGGCCTGCTGGTGTTCAAGGGCGCGAACCCGGCGGCGATCTGGACCATCTTCATCTGCTCGATCTGGCCGATGGTGATCAACACGGCCGTGGGTGTGCAGCGCGTGCCGCAGGACTATATGAATGTGGCGCGGGTGCTGAACTTGAGCGAGTGGAAGATCGCCACCACCATTCTCTTCCCCGCCGTGCTGCCCTACATGCTGACCGGTGTGCGCCTGGCCGTGGGCACCGCCTGGCTGGTGATCGTCGCTGCCGAGATGCTGACCGGTGGCGTGGGCATTGGCTTCTGGGTCTGGGACGAGTGGAACAACCTCAATGTCAAGAACATCATCATTGCGATCTTTGTCATCGGCCTGGTCGGCCTGCTGCTGGAATGGGCGCTGATCCGCCTGGCCTCGGCTTTCACTTTTGAGGAGGTCAAGGCATGACGCCCAATACGCTCAACATCCCCGCTACGCCCCAGGACAAGTACATCGAGATCCAGCAGGTGGCGCAAAGCTTCAAGACTGCCAAGGGCCTGTTCCAGGCGCTGCAGGGCATCAACCTGGAGATTGCCCAGGGCGAGTTTGTCAGCCTGATCGGCCACTCGGGCTGCGGCAAATCCACCTTGCTGAACCTGATTGCCGGCCTGACCAGCCCCAGCGAAGGCACTTTGCTCTGCGCCAACCGCGAGATCAAGGGCCCCGGGCCGCAGCGGGCTGTGGTGTTCCAGAACCATTCGCTGCTGCCCTGGCTGACCTGCTGGGCCAATGTGCACCTGGCAGTCGAGCGGGTGTTTGGCGGGCGCGAGCGCAAGGCCCAGCTCGTCGCCCGCACCGATGCCGCGCTGGCGCTGGTGGGCTTGACCCACGCGGCGCAAAAGCGCCCCGGCGAGATATCGGGTGGCATGAAGCAGCGCGTGGGCATTGCCCGGGCCTTGTCGATGGAGCCCCAGGTGCTGCTGATGGACGAGCCCTTTGGCGCGCTGGATGCTCTCACCCGCGCCAAGCTGCAGGATGAGCTGCTGGAGATCGTTGCGCGTACGCGCAGCACCGTGGTGATGGTGACCCATGATGTGGATGAAGCCGTGCTGCTGTCCGACAAGATCGTGATGATGACCAATGGGCCGGCCGCGACGATCGGCGAGGTGCTGCCGGTGCCCCTGGCCCGCCCGCGCAACCGGGTGGCCTTGGCCGAGGATGCGCAGTACCAGGCCTGCCGCAAGGCGGTGATCGACTTTCTCTACACCCGCCAGGTGCATGTGGAGAAGGTGGCCTGAGCGCTGCCATTGATGCCGCCCCAGGCGCTCCCCACGGAGCGCCTTTTTTATGCACGCAAATGAGGCAGCGCGGCACGCAAGCAGCACAAAAAATGTGCACAGACGATGCGCGGCTGCGGGCGCGCGTCGACAGCCAACTTGGTATGGAACTTGCATAGTTGTTGGCGTGGCCATGGCGGCCACCGGATGGTGGTGCAAAGTGGCGCTGCCGTCCAAAGACAAAGACGTCTAAGCGCGCATGCCTGGCATGCGGCGCCTAGACGTCTTTTTTTTGTGCTGCCCACGGGAAATGCTATGAAAAAAATCAAGTTGGTCATGGTTGGCAACGGTATGGCGGGTGTGCGTGCGCTCGAAGAGCTGCTGGCCCTGGCCCCGGATTTGTACGAGATAACGGTATTTGGCGCGGAGCCGCACCCCAACTACAACCGCATCCTGCTGTCGCCGGTGCTGGCGGGCGAGCAGACCTTGGAGGACATCGTCCTCAACGACTGGAGCTGGTACGAGACGCATGGCGTGCGCCTGCATGCCGGCTGCACGGTGCATGCGGTGGACCGCGCCCGCCGCGTGGTACATGCCCGCAATGCCCAGGGCGAGGCGGTGACGGCCGACTACGACCGGCTCATTCTGGCGACCGGCTCCAACCCTTTCATGCTGCCGATTGCCGGCAAGGAGCTGCAAGGTGTGCTGGCCTACCGCGACATTGCCGATACCCAGGCGATGATCGATGCGGCCAGCAGCTGGCGCCATGCGGTGGTGATTGGCGGCGGCCTGCTGGGGCTGGAGGCGGCCAATGGCCTGATGAAGCGCGGCATGCAGGTAGCGGTGGTGCATGCCGGCGAATGGCTGATGGAGCGCCAGCTGGACGACCAGGCCGGCCAGCTGCTGAAGAAATCGCTGATCGAGCGGGGCATGCAGTTCTTCATGCAGGCGCAGACCCAGGAGCTGCTGGGCAATGCCGAAGGCCGGGTGCGTGCGCTGCGCTTTGCCGATGGCCGCGAGATCGCAGCCGACCTGGTGGTGATGGCTGTCGGCATCCGCCCCAACACGGCACTGGCCGAGGCCATGCACCTGCATGTGAACCAGGGCATCGTCGTCAGCGACACTATGCAGACCATCACCGACCCGCGCATCTATGCGGTGGGCGAGTGCGCGGCGCACCGGGGCATTGCCTACGGCTTGGTGGCGCCGCTGTTTGAGCAGGGCAAGGTGCTGGCCAACCACCTGGCCGAGCTGGGCATTGGCCGCTACCAAGGCTCGCTCACCTCGACCAAGCTCAAGGTGACCGGCATCGATCTGTTCTCGGCCGGGGATTTCCAGGGCGGGGAGGGCACCGAGCAGATCGTGCTGAGCGATCCCTACTCGGGCGTCTACAAAAAGCTGGTGATCAAGGAAGACCGGCTGGTGGGCGCCTGCCTGTATGGCGATACGGTCGATGGCAGCTGGTACTTCAAGCTGCTGCGCGAAGGCCGCAGCGTGGCCGATATCCGCGACAAGCTGATGTTTGGCGAATCCAACCTCGGCGATGCTGGCCACCAGGGCCAGAACAAGGCCGCCGCGCTGGCCGATGCCGATGAGGTCTGCGGCTGCAATGGCGTGAGCAAGGGCGCCATCTGCAAGGCCATCAAGGACAAGGGCCTGTTCACCTTGGACGAGGTGCGCAAGCACACCAAGGCCAGTGCCAGCTGCGGCTCCTGCACCGGCCTGGTCGAGCAGATCATCATGTTCACCGTCGGCGGTGACTATTCGGCATCGCCCAAGACCAAGCCCATGTGCGGCTGCAGCGAGCATGGCCACCAGGCGGTGCGCGATGCCATCCGCGAGCACCGGCTGCTGACGACGGACAGCGTCTTCCGCTTCATGGAGTGGAAGACGCCCAATGGCTGCGCCAGCTGCCGCCCGGCCATCAACTACTACCTGATCAGCACCTGGCCCAAGGAGGCGCGCGACGACCCGCAAAGCCGCTTCATCAACGAGCGCAGCCATGCCAACATCCAAAAGGATGGCACCTACAGCGTGATCCCGCGTATGTGGGGCGGAGAGACCACGGCCGCCGAACTGCGCCGCATTGCCGATGTGGTGGACAAGTACCAGATCCCCACCGTGAAGGTGACTGGCGGCCAGCGCATTGACCTGCTGGGCGTGAAAAAGGAAGACCTGCAGGGCGTGTGGAACGACATAGGCATGCCCTGCGGCCACGCCTATGCCAAGGCGCTGCGCACCGTCAAGACCTGTGTGGGCAGCGAATGGTGCCGCATGGGCACGCAGGACAGCACGCAGATGGGCAAGGACCTGGAGCGCGCGATGTGGCGCATGTATGCGCCGCACAAGGTGAAGTTTGCCGTCAGCGGCTGCCCACGCAACTGCGCTGAATCGGGCATCAAGGATGTCGGCATCATTGGCGTGGATTCGGGCTGGGAGATGTACATCGCCGGCAACGGCGGCATCAAGACCGAGGTGGCGCACTTTCTCACCAAGCTCAAGACCGCCGAGGAGGTGCTGGAGTACACCGGCGCCTTCATGCAGCTCTACCGGCTGGAGGGCTGGTACCTGGAGCGCACGGTGCACTACGTGAACCGGGTGGGGCTGGACTATGTCAAGCGCCGCATTCTGGACGATGCCGCCGGCCGCCAGGCGCTCTGGGCGCAGCTGCAGCAGGCGCTGGAGGGCGAACCCGACCCCTGGTTTGAAACCGACAAGGCGGCCGTGGACTTGCGCCAGTTCCAGCCGCTGCCGGTGCTGCCCGCGCTGCAGGCTGCGCCTGTGTTGACAGCCCTTTCCGCTCCCGTACCCGTACCCGCCACCACCACCGCCGGCGCATGATGCCGCGCCGCCAGGAGACCGATATGAATGAATGGATCACCATCTGCGCCATCGATGAGATTCCGGTGCTGGGCGCCCGCCGCGTGGCCCGCGCCCAGGGGCTGGATGTGGCCGTGTTCCGCACCGCCAGCGGCGAGGTGTTTGCGCTGCTCGACCGCTGCCCGCACAAGGGCGGGCCCTTGTCCCAAGGCCTGGTGTTTGGCAGCAGCGTGGCCTGCCCCTTGCACAACTGGACGATTGCGCTGGCCACCGGCCAGGCCGCTGCCCCCGATGAGGGCTGCACCCCGCGCTTTGCGGTGCGGTTGGAGGGCAGCGCGGTGCAGCTACGCGCCGATGAGCTGGCCCAGCATGCGCTGGAGCAGACCCGGCCACTGGCCGGGCCGCTAGGCCTGGGGCGCTGTGGCTCTGCGGCCGCCAGCTGCAGCACGTCGCAGACTACCGTGGCTGCCTGAGACCGCCCACCGCACGGAGCCGCCCATGCCCGAGACCCGATCCACCTGCCCCTATTGCGGCGTGGGCTGCGGCGTGATCATCACGTCGGACGGCCAGCAGATAACGGCCGTGCGCGGCGACCCAGCGCACCCGGCCAACCAGGGCAAGCTCTGCACCAAGGGCAGCAGCCTGCACCTGACGGCAGCGCCCGCGCTGGCGCAGCACAGCCGCTTGCTGCAGCCGATGCAGCGCCTGCGGCGCGGCGCCGCGCCCGAGGCCCGCAGCTGGGACACGGCGCTGGACCAGCTGGCCCGCCAGCTGCTGCAGATCCATGCTGACCACGGGCCCGATGCGCTGGGCTTTTACCTGAGCGGCCAGCTGCTGACCGAGGACTACTACGTGTTCAACAAGCTGGTCAAAGGCCTGCTGGGCACCAACAACCTGGATACCAACTCGCGCCTGTGCATGAGCAGCGCGGTGTCCGGCTACAAGGCCACCCTGGGGGCGGATGCACCACCGGCCTGCTATGAGGACATCGACCTGGCTGGCTGCCTGTTCATCAGCGGCAGCAATATGGCCTGGGCGCACCCCATCCTGTTCCGCCGGGTGGAAGAGGCCAAGGCACGCCACCCCGAGCGCAAGATCATCGTTGTGGACCCGCGCCGCACCGAGACCGCCGAGCTGGCCGATCTGCACCTGGCCCTGCAGCCGGGCAGCGATGTGATGCTTTGCCATGGCCTGTTGCACATCATGCTGGCCCAGGGCTGGGCCGATGCGGCCTTTATCGATGCGCACACCAGCGGCTTTGCGCAGCTGCATGCGATCGTGCGCGAGGCGACGCCGGAGCGGGTGGCCCAGGTCTGCGGCCTGGCGCTGGCCGACCTCTACCTGGCGGCCCAATGGCTGGCCTGGGGCGGGGCCGATGCAGCGGGCACGAACAGCGAGCGCCTGCCCACGCTCAGCCTGTACTGCCAGGGGCTCAACCAAAGCAGCAGCGGCACCGCCAACAATGCGGCGCTGATCAACCTGCACCTGGCCACCGGCCAGATCGGCAAGCCGGGCGCCGGTCCCCTGTCCTTGACCGGCCAGCCCAATGCGATGGGCGGGCGCGAGGTGGGTGGCCTGTCCAACCTGCTCAGCGCCCACCGCGACATGGCCAACCCGCAGCACCGGGCCGAGGTGGCCCAACATTGGGGCGTGGACGCGGTGCCAGCGCTGCCCGGCAAGTCGGCGCTGGAGATGTTCGAGGCGGCGGCCGATGGCCAGATCAAGGCCTTGTGGATTGCCTGCACCAACCCGGCGCAGAGCATGCCTGAGCAGGCCATGGTGCGCCGCGCGCTGGAGCGGGCCGAGCTGGTGGTGGTGCAGGAGGCCTTTGCCCAGACCGAGACGACCGCCTATGCCGATTGGCTGCTGCCCGCCACCACCTGGGGCGAGAAGCTGGGCACGGTGACCAACAGCGAACGCCGCATATCGCGGGTGCGCGCGGCCGTGGCAGCGCCCGGCCAGGCCCGCCATGACTGGCAGATTGGCGTGCAACTGGCCCAGCGGCTGGAGCGCCATCTGCGGCCCGGCCGCCCCAGCCTGTTTGCCTATGACACCGTGCTGGCCGAGCGCGGCTGCGAAGCCATCTGGATGGAGCACCGCGACAGCACGCGCGGGCGCGACCTGGACATCACGGGCCTGAGCTGGGCGCTGCTGGAGGCGCAAGGCCCGCAGCAGTGGCCGCTGCCCAGCGGCGCGGCCCAAGGGCGCCAGCGCCTGTACAGCGATGGCCGGTTTGCCACCGACGATGGCCGTGCCCGTTTTGATGCCCAGGCCTGGAAGCCGGTGGCCGTGCCGCGCGATGCGCACTACCCCTTCAGCCTGAACACCAGCCGGCTGCGCGACCAGTGGCATGGCATGAGCCGCACTGGCCAGCTGGGCCGCCTGTTTGCCCATGCCAGCGAGCCCAGCGTGCAGGCCCACCCGCAGGACATGCGCCGCCTGCAGCTGCAGGATGGCGACCTGGTGCAGCTGCACAGCCGCTACGGCAGCGTGGTACTGCCGGTACTGGCCGATGCCGGCCTGCAGCCCACGCAGCTGAACCTGCCGATGCACTGGGGCAGCATGCACCTGAGCGGCAGCACCGTGGACGGCCAGCGACTGGCAGGCGTGAACGCGCTGACCACACCGGAGCGCTGCCCCCGCTCCAAGCAGCCGGAGCTGAAGCATGTGGCGGTGCAGCTGGAGAAAGCCAGCCTGCCCTGGCAATGCCTGGGCATGGCCTGGCTCGACGACCACCAGGTGCTGGCCACGCGCCAGGCGCTGGCCACCTTGCTGGGCGAGTTCGACTTTGGCAGCTGCGTGCTGTTTGGCCGGGCCGTGCCGCTGGATGGCGCTGCCGGCCAGGGCCGCAATGGCGTGCAGTTCCGCGCTGCCGCACGCCAGGCGCCGCCGGCGGCCTTGCTGGCGCGTTTGCAGCAGCTGCTGCAGCTCGATGGCCCGCAGACCCTGCGCTATGCCGATGCGCAGCGCCAGTGCAGCCGCGCCATGGCCATGGGCGAGCAAGCGGGCGAGCCGGTGCTGCAGGCCTTCTTGCTCTGCGGCGATGCCAGCGCTGGCCAGTGGCTGGCGCCGGTGCTGCGCGATGAGCAATCAACACGCAGCTTTGGCCGCCTGCTGCTGTCCTCGGGCAGCCAGGCGCCTGCTGCGTTGCCCACCCGTGCGCGCCAGGTCTGCGCCTGCATGAATGTGGACGAGGCCGCCATTGGCGAGGCCCTGGCCCGCATCGACGGCGCGCCGGAGCAGCGCCTGCTGGAACTTAAAAACACCTTGGGCTGCGGCACGCGCTGCGGCTCCTGCATTCCCCAACTCAAGCAGCTGGTGCAGCGCGTGGCCCCGGCCGCGCTGGCCCCTTCTGCCTGATGCTTTTGAAAGGTCTTGCCATGCATGCCATTGCCACCACACCCCTCGCCGCCGGCCGCTGCTACCTGGTGGGCGCCGGCCCCGGCGACCCCGAGCTGCTGACCCTGCGCGCCTGGCGCGCCATCCAGGCCGCCACCTTGCTGCTGGTGGACGACCTGGTCTCCGCCGACATCGTGGCGCTGGCGCCGGCTGCCACCCGCACCATCTATGTGGGCAAGCGCGGCGGCCGGGCCAGCACCTCGCAGGCCTTTATCGAAAAGCTGATGGTGATGGCCGCCCGCCAAGGCGAGACGGTGGTGCGCCTCAAAGGGGGCGACCCCTTCATCTTCGGCCGGGGCGGCGAGGAGGTCGCCCACCTGCAGGCCCAAGGCGTGCAGGTGGAGGTGATCAACGGCATCACCTCGGGCCTGGCCGCCGCCACCAGCCTGGGCGTGCCGCTGACGCACCGCGACTATGCCCATGGCGTTGTCTTTGTGACCGGCCATGCCAAGCCGGGTGGGGCGCCTCTGGATTGGCGCCAGTTGGGCGCTACGGCTGAGGCGATGTCGCTCAGCCTGGTGGTGTACATGGGGGTGGGGGCGGCGCCTTTGATTGAGGCTGGTCTGTTGGCCGGCGGCTTGGCGCCGGATACGCCGGTGGCCTTGGTGCAGAACGCTAGTTTGTCTTCTCAGCGGTCGGTGTTGACGTCTTTGTCTTGTTTGGTGAGTTGTTTGCAGGGGAGTGGGTTGGGGAGTCCTTGCATGATGGTGATTGGTCGGGTGGCTGGGTTGGCGGATGCTTGTTTGTTGTGGCAGGGGCTTGTTAAGCCGTTGGAGCGGCAGGCTTGATTTTTTGTGCTTCTTACTAGTTCTGTTTACTACTGGCGTAGGGCTGCTGGCCGGGTCTCGCCCCGGCGGGCGAGGTACTTTTCTTGCTCAGCCCCGGATCGCCGGCCGAAGAAAAGTACCCAAAAGAAGGCTGCCCCTGCTGACTGCGTCCCTTCGCTGCGCTGCGGGCAACCTGTGGTGCTCGGGCATGGGCTGCACCGCGAAACTCACTACGCGCTTCGCGCTGCGTTCGGACAGACGCGGTGAGTCAGTTCACGAAGCAGTTGCACTCTTCGGTGCAACTGCCAGCCCATACCCTGTGCTCCTCGGCGCATTCAGAAGGGGTATTGGCAGACGCAGGCCATCGCTGCGCTCGGCATGTTTTCTTTCTTTTTGACAGCGGTTGTAGCTTTATTGCTGTCGGCCGGATTTCGCCCGGCAGGCGAGGTACTTTTCTTGCTCAGCCAAGAAAAGTACCCAAAAGAAGGCTGCCCCTGCTGACTGCGTCCCTTCGCTGCGCTGCGGGCAACCTGTGGTGCTCGGGTATGGGCTGCACCGCGAAACTCACTACGCGCCAGAGGCGCTTCGTTCAAACAGACGCGGTGAGTCAGTTCACGATGCAGTTGCACTCTGCGGTGCAACTGCCCAGCCCATACCCTGTGCTCCTCGGCGCATTCAGAAGGGGCTTGAGCAGACGCGGGCCATCGCTGCGCTCGGCCTGTTTTGGGGGCCGAGCGTAGCGATGGCCTATTGGTATTTGGCTGTTGGGTTGTTCGCATTCCCCTTTTGCATGCGCCTGGGGCGTGGTGTTTGTGGGGTGGCACTGGCACCGCAGAGTGCCAGTGCATCGTCATCTAGCTTGCCGCGTCTGTCCGAACGGAGCGCCTTGGCGCGTAGTGAGTTTCGCGGCACACCCCACAAACGCCACGACACAGGTTGCCCTTCGCAAAGCGAAGGGTCGCAAGCAGCAGGGGCGACCTTCTTTTGGGTACTTTTCTTGGTCGCCAAGAAAAGTACCTCGCCCGCCGGGCGAAATCCGGCCAGCAGCCCTACGCCAGTAGCAAACAGCGCCCATTAATAGGCGCTGAAAAGACCAAATCAACAAGCGCAGTTCAGCGCAGAGCAGCGACCGGTCACTTGACCGGAATAACCGTAGAAGCAGGTACCGCCACCGCCGTCACACTGTTCTGCGGAGAGCCCTCAATCACCTTGTCGGAGTACGTCATATAGACCAACGTATTACGCGCCGCATCCACCATGCGCACCACCCGCAAACGCTTGAACAGCAACGAGGTCCGCTCGCTGAACACCTCTTCCTGCTGCTTCAAAGGCTTCTCGATGCTGATCGGCCCCGCCTGCACACAGGCAATCGAGGCCTCCGAGCGGTCCTCAGCCAGACCCAATGCGCCCTTGACGCCACCCGTGCGGGCGCGAGACACATAGCAGGTCACGCCCTTGACCAGCGGGTCGTCATAGGCTTCGACAACGATCTTGTGGTCGGGGCCAATGAACTTGAACACCGTGTCCACCGAGCCGATGGTGTCCGGTTGGGCCCAGGCGGCGGTGGCGGCCAGGCAGCCTGCGACGACGACGGCGTGGCGCCAGGAAGTGGTGGTCAGCATGGAGGGTTTCCGGAAAAGGGAAGGGACTGCACCGGCGCCAAGGCCGGTGCATGCGGGAGCAGAGGATCAGGCCTGGGCGGCGGCCTGGGCCACGTGGCGCTGCAGGTGCTCCAGCGCTTCTTCGACCTGGTCGACCAGGACCAGGCAGAGGTCGCCCGGCTGCAGGCGTGCCAGCGCGTGGTCGATGGCGATGAACTCGCCGTGGATGTCGGTCACGTAGCTGGTGCGGCTGGCGCCTTGCAGGCCTTGGCGCAGCAGTGCGATGACTTCGCCGTCGGCGCGGCCGCGTTGGGCGGCATCCTGGTAGAGGATGACGTCGTCGAAGGCCTCGCCCAGCATTTCGGTCTGGACGCGAATGTCTTCGTCGCGGCGGTCACCGGCGCCGCTGATGACCACACTGCGCTTGTTGGCGGGCATGGCTTCCACGGCCTGGATCAGCGCGCGGATGGCATCCGGGTTGTGGCCGTAGTCGGCAATGATGGTCGCACCGCGGTAGTCCATCACGTTGAAGCGGCCAGGGGCGTTGTCGCTGTCATTGACAAAGCCTGCCAGGCCACGGCGGATGGTCTGCCAGGGCAGGCCGGCGGCCCAGGCGGCACCGATGGAGGCCATGACGTTCTCGACCTGGAAGGTGATCGCGCCGTTGCGGGTGATCGGGATCTCGCGCAGCGGGATCGACTCGCGCCAGGAACCTTCGGCGGCCACGATGCTGTCGCCATCGACATAGACGACGCGGCTGCCCTGGGCACGGTGCGTGGCCATCACGGGGTGGTGGCGGTCGGCGGCGAAGAAGATCACCTTGCCGGGGCAGACATGGGCCATTGCGGCGACCAGCGGGTCGGCGGCGTTGAGCACGGCGTAGCCGGTGGGCGCCACGTTCTGCACGATCACGCGCTTGAGCACGCCCACGTCTTCCTTGGTGGTGATGAAGTTCAGACCCAGGTGGTCGCCTTCGCCCACGTTGGTGACCACGGCCACTTGGCAGCGGTCAAAGCCCAGGCCTTCGCGCAGAATGCCGCCGCGTGCGCATTCGAGCACGGCGGCATCGGTTTCGGGGTGGGCCAGGGCATTGCGCGCGCTGCGCGGGCCCGAGCAGTCGCCGCTGTCGATCTGGCGGCCGTTGACGTAGACGCCATCGGTGTTGGTCATTGCCGTGCGCCAGCCGTGCGAGGTGAACAGATGGGCGATGACGCGGGTGGTCGTGGTCTTGCCGTTGGTGCCGGTCACCGCCACCAGCGGGATGCGGCCGTCGTTGCCAGCGCTGAACATCTCATCGACCATGGGCACGCCCACATGGCGGGGCTTGCCGAAGGAGGGCGCCAGGTGCATGCGCAGGCCAGGGGCGGCGTTGACTTCGACAATGCCGCCGCTTTGCTCTTCCAGCGGCTTGAGCATGGTCTCGCAGACCACGTCCACGCCGCAGATGTGCAGGCCAATGGTCTGGGCCGCTTCAATCGCGCGGGCGGCGATTTCGGGATGCACGTCATCGGTCACATCGGTGGCGCTGCCGCCGGTGGACAGGTTGGCATTGTTGCGCAGCACCACGCGCTGGCCTTGGCCAGGCACGCTGTCGGGGGTCATGCCTTCGCTGGCGATGCGGGAGATGGCGATGTCGTCCAGGCGGATCTTGGTGAGCGCGGTACCGTGGCCGGTGCCGCGGCGTGGGTCCTGGTTGACCAGGTTCACCAGCTCGCGGATGGTGTGCTGGCCGTCACCCAGCACCTGGGGCGGCTCGCGGCGGGCAGCGGCGACCAGTTGGCCGCCCACCACCAGCAGGCGGAAGTCGTGGCCGGGCAGGAAGCGCTCGACCATGATCTCGTCGCCAAATTCGCTGGCGGTCTTGTAGGCGGCTTCCAGGCCTTCGCGGGTGTTGATGTTGACCACCACGCCCTTGCCCTGGTTGCCATCCTGGGGCTTGACCACGACGGGCAGGCCCACTTCCAGCGCCACTTGCCAGGCTTCTTCCACATCGGCCACGGGGCGGCCCATGGGCACGGGCACGCCAGCGGCATGCAGCAGGCGCTTGGTCAGGTCCTTGTCCTGTGCAATGGATTCCGCCACGGCGCTGGTCGAATCGATCTCGGCCGCCTGGAAGCGGCGGGCCTTAGAGCCCCAGCCCAGCTGCACCAGCGAGCCGGTGGTCAGGCGGCGGAAGGGGATGCCACGGGCGACAGCGGCGTCCACAATGGCGCCGGTCGAGGGGCCGATGCGCTCGTCTTCATCGAGCTCGCGCAGCGCGGCAATGGCGGCGTCGGCATCAAAGGGGCTGTCGTTCAACGTGGCCTGGATCAGCGCTTCGGCCTTTTCCATCGCCAGCTTGCCCACCGCTTCTTCGGTGTACTCGACAACGACCTGGTAGGTGCCGGGCTCGGTCGTCACATGGGTGCGGCTGAAGGTGACCGGGCAGCCGGCTTGCGCCTGCAGCGAGAGTGCGGCGACTTCGAGCACATGGGCCAGCGACAGGGCCTGGTCGGCGCCATGGGGCTGCAGGGGGGCGATGTTGGGGAAGCGCGCACGCAGTTTTTCTTCAAAACCGGGGATGGTGCTGTAGCGCTGTTCGCTGTCTTCACAGCGCACGATGGTCTCGATGGCGGTGCTGCGGGTCCAGAGGTTGGGGCCACGCAAGGCACGGGTGCGGGAGAGCTGCATAGTGTTTCTTTCAGATGGAGGGCCCGCTGAATCAGCGGGCCGTGCATGCTTGTCGTCGTGGAGAGCCGTGTCCGGCGTATCAGGCGTTGTACTCGAAGGTCTTGATACCGGCACCGATCAGATCGGGGGTGATATCCAGCGCCCAGGCCGTGGCGATGGCGGCAAGCAGGGCCGAGGTGTCGGGCTTCTTGCCACCCGGCAGGCTCAGCGCATCGAGGGTGCCCAGCACGCGCTCTTGCGCGCCGGTGGCCAGCACCACGTTGTTGCCCTTGATGATGACGGCGCGGCCGCCTTCGTGCTGGGCTTCGGTGTTGGCGCGGTGGGCGGCCACGGCCTCGTTCTCCGCCTGGGTCGTGTACAGCACGACTTCGCCATCGCAAAGCTCGGCCAGGTCGGCCACTTCGGGCAGGTCGGCGTTGAGCACGCCAGCGCCTTCGTCCAACACCACATCGATCTGGGTGCGCATCACGCGGCGCATCTGGCCGGCTTCCAGCACATCGTGGTCCGCCAGGCTCTCAAAGCCTTGCATGTCGGTCACCACACCGACCAGGCAGCGGTCATAGGCCAGGCCTTCTTCCAGAATGGAACGGGCCGTCGTCTGGATCACCGCTGCTTGCGCCAGGCGGTTGGTCAGCAGGCGGTGCGCGCCGGTCCAGTTGGCGGTATTGGTCTTCTGGGTCTGGCGGTTGGACAGGAACATGCCCTCGTCGCTGGCCACACCGGTGAGCTTGCCCGACAGCTGCAGCAGCCAGCCGACCAGGCGCGCGATAAAGGCGTTGTTCTGTGTGCCGACAATGCCGACAATCGGGATGCGGCCTGCGCCTGCACCTTCTTCGCGGGGGAAGAGGTGGTCGGCAATGGCCATGCCGACCGGGCGCGGCGCGCCGCTGGTGGGCTTGAGGTGCATCAGCAGGCCGGGGCCGGCATTGACTTCCAGAATCGCGCCCTGGCCTTGCATCGGCTGGGACACGTCCTTGAGGATCATGTCCATGCCGGCGATGTCCAGACCGACGATCTTGGCGGCCAGAACGGCGTAGTAGGCGACGTCGGGGTGCACATCATCAAGGCAGTCGATGGCCATGTTGCCATTGCGTTGCAGCAGCACGCTCTGGCCTTGGGCGATCACGCTGTCCGGGGTGACATGCTGGCGGTTGAGTTCGAGCTTGACCGCACCGGCTTCCAGATTGATCCAGTCGAGCGGGTATTCCTGCTCGGGGCCACGGCGGGGGTCTTCGTTGAGCACGGCCACCAGCTCACGCAGGGTGGCCTTGCCATTGCCGTAGACGCTGACGGTCTCACCCTTGGTGGCAGCGACCACCTTGTCGCCCACCACCAGCAGGCGGTGTTCGACGCCGTCGATGAACTTCTCGACGATGACATCCGAGCCTTCGGGCTGGGCCAGCGCAAATGCGGCCTTGATGTCGGCCTCTTTGGACAGCTCCAGGGTCACGCCACGGGCGTGGTTGCCGTCGGAGGGCTTGACGGTGACGGGGAAGCCGATTTCCTGGGCCACTTCCCAGGCTTCTTCGGCGCTGGCCACGATCTGGCCTTCGGGCACCGGCACGCCGCAAGCGGTCAGCAGGCGCTTGGTGAAATCCTTGTCCTGGGCGATGCCTTCGGCAATCGCGCTGGTCTGGTCGGACTCGGCCGTCCAGATGCGGCGCTGCGCGGCGCCGTAGCCCAACTGGACCAGGTTGCCATCATTGAGACGGATATGGGGAATGCGGCGCTCGCTGGCGGCATCGACGATGCAGCCGGTCGAGGGGCCGAGGTAGCGGTCATTGATCGCCGTCTTGATCGCATGGATCGCCGGCTTGATGTCGTAGGGCTCGTCGTTGATCGCGGCCATCAGCAGCTGGTGGCCATGCTCCAGCGCGACGCGGGCCACGGCCTCTTCCGGGCAGCGGAACACCATGCGGTAGACGCCGCGCTTGGAGATCTCACGCGTCTGGCCGAACTCGGCCGGCATGCCGGCCAGGTTCAGCAGCTCGATGATCACGTGTTCCATCACATGGCCCATCCAGGTGCCGCCTTCAAGGCGCTGGATGAAACCGCCGCGTTCACCGACGCCGCAGGTGTGCTCGATCAGGTCAGGCAGCCAGGTGGTGAGGCGCTCGTTCAGCCCGGGGATCTTGTTCGAGGGATAGTCCTCCAGCTCTCCCAGGTCCAGCCAGACCTCCAATACGGGGCGGTAAGTCCAGACGCTGGGGCCGCGCAAAAACGTGGTGCGCAAGAGTTGGATGGTATTGAATTTCGCCATATCGATCAACGGATAAACATAAGTAACAATTCCGGGGGAATCGCCGTAGATGGGAAAGCATTGTGCGCCCAAATGAGGCAGATTAATCGCTGTCAGCCTATTGGGCGTGTCAGACGTTAAAGACAGATGAGGGCGGGGCGGCCCAGGCCGCCGTTCGCCACAATAATATGCGGTTGTTCACCGGACAACTGCCACCGCCCTGTGCGGAGAGAAAATCGCCATATGCAACATCAACATTCCGCGGACGCGTCAGCATTCTTTGCGGGTCCGCTAGGAACCCAATTGCGAGCCAAGCTCAATACTCTGGAAAACGTGCTTGCCGCCACTCCCGTTGACTTGACCGCAGATTTGCGCTTTGGCAGCGGCCAGGTGGTGCTGACTTCCGAGCGTCTTCTGGCTTTTGATCCTGATGTTCAGCAGTGGAGTGAGTGGGTACTTGCGCCTGATCTGAGCCTGCGCTTTTTTGACCATGGCGGTGTCGGCAGCCTGGAGCTGCATGACAGCACCCAGCGTTTGGGCCTGTGGCGCATCACCTTGAGCCACCAGACCGCAGTGCTGGGCCTGATGCAGCAGTTCGAACGCCAACGTGAGCGCCTGCTGCGCAACGAGGCCTACCAGGTGGTCGAAGACGAGCGCGCGCTCTGCCCGGTCTGCGGCAGCGTGCTGCCCCCCGATAGCGAGGAATGCCCGGCCTGCGCCCGCCAGCAGAATGCGCCGACATCCAGCTGGGTGCTGCTGCGGCTGTGGCGCTTTGCCAAACCCTACAAAATGCAATTGTTGTTGGGTTTCGCGCTGACGTTGTGCACCACGGCCGCCCAATTGGTGGCGCCCTACCTGACGATTCCGCTGATGGACAAGATCCTGATCCCGTTCCAGAACGGCGAGAAGATCGATGCTGGCCTGGTGCGGTTCTACCTGGGCGCGCTGCTGATCTCGGCGCTGATCGCCTGGCTGCTGGGCTGGGCGCGCACCTTTGTGCTGGCGCGCGTCTCGGAGCGCATTGGCGCCAACCTGCGCACCACCACCTATAACCACCTGCTCAAGCTCTCGCTCGATTTTTACGGCAGCAAGCGCACCGGTGACCTGATGGCCCGTATCGGCGCCGAAACCGACCGCATCAACCTGTTTCTGTCGCTCAACGCGCTGGATTTTGCGACCGATGTGCTGATGATCGTGATGACCTCGGCCATCCTGTTCTCGATCAACCCCTGGCTGGCCCTGGTCACCCTGGTGCCGCTGCCCTTCATCGCCTGGATGATCCATACGGTGCGCGACAAGCTGCGCACCGGCTTCGAGAAGATCGACCGCGTCTGGTCCGAAGTGACCAATGTGCTGGCCGACACGATTCCCGGTATCCGCGTCGTGAAGGCCTTTGCACAGGAGCAGCGCGAGGCCGACCGCTTTGCCGCCGCCAACCAGGTCAACCTGGAAGCCAATGACCGGGTCAACAAGACCTGGTCGCTGTTCACCCCCACGGTCACCCTGCTGACCGAAGTGGGCCTGCTGATCGTCTGGGCCTTTGGTATCTACCTGGTGGCGGGTGGCTCGATCACCGTCGGTGTGCTGACCGCCTTCATCGCCTACATCGGCCGCTTCTACACGCGTCTGGATTCGATGAGCCGCATCGTCTCGGTGACGCAAAAGGCCGCTGCCGGCGCCAAGCGCATCTTTGACATCCTCGACCATGTGAGCAACGTCCCCGACCCGGTCAACCCGGTCAAGCTGGGCAAGGTGCAGGGCGCCATCACGATGGAGAACGTCGGTTTCCGCTATGGCAGCCGCACCGTCATCAAGGACCTGAACCTGCAGATCCGCCCCGGCGAGATGATTGGCCTGGTGGGCCACAGCGGCTCGGGCAAGAGCACCCTGGTCAATCTGATCAGCCGTTTCTACGATGTGACCGATGGCTCGATCCAGCTCGATGGCGTCGATGTGCGCCGCATTGCGGTGTCCGACTACCGCAGCAATATCGGCCTGGTTTTGCAAGAGCCCTTCCTGTTCTTCGGCACCATTGCCGAGAACATTGCCTACGGCAAGCCCGATGCGACGCGCGAAGAGATCGTTGCCGCAGCCCGCGCCGCCCATGCGCATGAGTTCATCCTGCGCCTGCCCCATGGCTATGACTCGCTGGTGGGCGAGCGTGGCCAGGGCCTGTCCGGCGGTGAGCGCCAGCGTATCTCGATTGCACGCGCGCTGCTGATCGACCCGCGCATCCTGATCCTGGACGAGGCCACCTCGGCCGTGGACACCGAGACCGAAAAGGAAATCCAGCGTGCACTGGACAACCTGGTGCAAGGCCGCACCACGATTGCGATTGCCCACCGCCTGTCGACCCTGCGCAAGGCCGACCGCCTGGTGGTGATGGACCGTGGCGAGATCGTCGAAGTCGGATCGCATGACGCGCTGATGGCCCAAGAGGGCGCCTACTGGCGCCTGTACATGGCGCAGGCGCGCCGTGCCGAGGAGGATGCCGAAGCCGCTGGCGTGGTCACCGCGCGTGCTGCGGGCGTGACCTATGACATGCAGTCCCTCCCCAAGTCCCATGTGGACGGGTCCGATGAAAACCGCTGATCAGCAGCCCTGGAAAGCCTTGCCATGACTTTGACTACTTCTTCCGCACCGCTGCCGCTCAGCCGCAATGCCTTCGGCCGCCTGGTGTTTCTCAAGGACGGCGCCCCGCACCAGGTCAACCCGGTGCGCGCTTTTCCGCTGTCGGCCCCGTTGCACGGCATCTCCCTCATTGGTGAAGACGGCAAGGAAGTGCTGTGGATCGCCGATATGGAGGCCGTGGACCCGGCCGCCCGTGCACTGCTCGACGAGGACCTGGCCGCGCGCGAGTTCCAGCCGCTGATCGAGCGCATCCTCAGCGTCTCGACCTTCTCGGTGCCCAGCATCTGGACCTTGGAGACCGACCGGGGGCCCGTCCAGATGACCTTGAAAGCCGAGGAGGACATCCGCAAGCTGCACGGCCGCCAGAACCTGCTGATCACCTCGGCCGATGGTGTGCACTACCGCCTGCCCGATACCAACCGGCTGGACAAGGCGTCGCGCAAGCTGCTGGAGCGCTTTCTCTAAGCGGCTTATCCACACCCCCGTACCCCAGGCCCGGTTTTCCGGGCCTTGGTTTTTAGGGGGCCCTGGAGTGTTGTTCCTGTCCCCCTTGCTTTAGTCGGTCTGCCATTTGCAGGCATAATGCAATTCATTTGCAATAGTGGCGCGTCTGCCCCGGCTCTCGGGGGAGTGCGCCACTTGGTTTGATCGCCTGCCTCGCCCGTGTCTTCCCTGCGCTTCTTCCATCCCCTGTCTGTCTCGGCGCATGCGCCGAGGCCGCTGCGTGGCTGGGCGGTGGCGTTGCTGTGCTGGCTGTGTTTTGCGCAGCTGTGCATGCCGCTGCTGGGCAAGCTCCATGACATCAGCCACCTCTATGCCGGGGCGCTGCAGGCCGCTGTTGTAGCGACATCGTCGGCCTCGGCTGGCGAGCGCGACGGCAGCGATAGCGTGGTCGTCCCCGGCCATGGTGTGCATGACCTGTTTGGCAAGCACTCCGAAGCCGATTGCCAGGGCTTCTCGCACATGGCCTTGGGTGCCGGCCTGCTCTGCGATGCGCTGCAAGCGCCCTTGCTGCGGTCGGTGCAGGAAGCAGCACCGACCGTGCTGGCCATCTTGCTGCGGCAAAGCCCGGCGCTGTTCTTTGCGCGTGGCCCTCCCTCCCTCTCCCCCTCCTTGTTTCATTGACACGGCCGTTGACCCCTGAGCTTTGATGGTGCAGGGCAGCGCAGGCCGGTCTGTCTTGTTTTTTCCGCGCAGCTGCCGGGCGTTATGGCGCCTGGCCGGTTCAGCCCGCAGGGCGGGGCTGCGCCTGCACATGCTGGGGATGCATGTGCTTTTCGAGGGGTAGACCATGGGTTTCCATGCACAACAGGCGCAGCCGCTGATGGCGCGCACAGCAATTTTCAAGCCGCAGGCGCGTGATCTGCGTCCGGTGGCAGCAGCGGTGATCGGCCTGCTGCTGAGCAGCGCCGCGCTGGCGCAGAACGCTGAAGACAGCACGTCGGCAACCACCACCTTGCCCGAGGTGACGGTGTCGGCCAGCGGCACCAACCGCACGGTCGATGACATGACCACGCCGGTGAGCGTGCTGCAAGGCGATGAGCTGGTGCAAAAGCGCGGTGCCAGCCTGGGCGAGACGCTGGCCAATGAGCCCGGCATCCAGGCCACGCACTTTGGTGCCGGTGCCAGCCGCCCGGTGATTCGCGGCATGGATGGTGCGCGGGTCAAGGTGCTGAACGATGGCGCAGTGATCCAGGATGCCTCGACCATCAGCCCCGACCATGCCGTGGTGAGCGAGCCCATGCTGGCGACCCAGATCGAGGTGCTGCGTGGCCCCTCGGCGCTGATCTATGGCGCCGGCGCGATCGGCGGTGTGGTCAATGTGCTGGACAACAAGATCCCCACCAAGGTGCCGGAGAAGGGCTATGAAGGCCAGGTCGAAGTGCGCGCCGGCACGGGCGCCAATGATGCGGCGACGGCGCTGTCGCTGACGGCCGGCTCGGGCCCCTTTGCCCTGCATGTGGAGGGCATGGCCCGCAATGCCGATGACTACCGCGTGGGCAGCGGCTGGGGCCTGGGCAACAAGGTGGACGGCAGCCGCGCGCGCAATGCCGGCGGCAGCATTGGCCTGTCCTGGATCGGCGACAGCGGCTATGTGGGCCTGGCCTACACCCGCACCCAGGCACGCTACGGCCTGCCCGGCCACAACCACAGCTTTGAAGGCTGCCACACCCATGGTCTGCACTTGCACTGCGGCGGCCATGATGACCATGACCACGGCGAAGACGGCCATGACCATGACCACGACCATGAGGAAGAAGGCGTGCCGGTGGTGGACATGCACAGCGAGCGCTATGACCTGCGCTCCGAGTGGCGCCAGCCCTTCGCCGGCGTGTCGGCCATCCGTGTGCGCGGTGGCGTGACGCGCTACCACCACGACGAGATCGAGGGCGGCGAGATTTCCACCAGCTTCAAGAACCGCGCGCATGACATGCGTGTCGATGTGCTGCATGAGCCGATTGCCGGCTGGACCGGCCTGGTCGGCTTTGAGGCCGCGCAGCGCCGCTTCAGCGCCACCGGTGACGAAGCCTATGTTCAGCCGACCCGCACGCAAAGCCAGGGCGTCTACCTGCTGGAAGAGCGCCGCTTTGGCGACTTTGGCGTGGAAGCCGCACTGCGCCACGACTGGCAAAGCGTCTATGCCAATGACGACGGCCTGGTGCGCAAACACAAGGGCAATTCGCTGTCGCTGGGCGGCAGCTGGCGCTTTATGCCGGGTTACCGCCTGAGCGCCCATGTCACCTCGGCCAGCCGCCTGCCCACCGCCGAGGAGCTGTATGCAAGGGGCCTGCACATGGCCACCTCGACCTATGAGCTGGGCAACCCCGACCTGCGCAAGGAGCGCTCGGGCAATATCGACATTGGCATTGCACGCACCGCAGGCGACACGACCTACTCGGTCAATGTCTACCGCAACCGGGTGAACAACTACATCTACGGCCGCACCGTTGATGAGCATGAAGGCCTGCAGCTGCTGCAGTATGCGCAGCAGACCGCCACCTTCACCGGCCTGGAAGGCCAGATCCAGCACCGCATCGATGCGAACTGGACGGTGGGCGCCACCGGTGACCTGGTGCATGCCAAGCTCGAAGACGGCAGCAAGATTCCGCGCCTGGCCCCTGCCCGCGTAGGTTTGCGCGTGGCTGGCAAATGGGCCAACTGGCGCAGCGAGGCGCAGTGGCAGCTGGTCCAACGCCAGAACAAGGTGGCGGACTATGAAACCGAGACCCCGGGCTACGGCATGCTGAACTGGCGCGTGAGCTACCACCAGACCTCCAGCGATGGCACGCCATGGCAGATCTACCTGAAGCTGGACAACCTGACCAACAAGCTGGCCTACGTGCACACCTCGTTCATCAAGAACGCGGCGCCGCTGCAGGGCCGTGCGGTCTCGCTGGGCTTTATCAAGCAGTTCTAAGCTGCTGGCTGTAGAAGCCTGAACGCCAAAGCCGCTGTCTCCACCAGGAGCCAGCGGCTTTTTTGCGCCTGCGTGGGGCGCAGGCGATCAGAGGTTGGATATGCCGCTGCTCACATGCCCGGCCGGTACATGGGCTGCTGCGCTGGTTACATGGCCGGTCTGGTCGTCAAAGAAGAAGTCGGGCTCGAACTCGCGCAGGAACTCGCCCTTGGCCAGGCCGCCGAGGAACATGGTTTCATCGACGCCGATGTTCCAGTCCATCAGGGTGCGGATGGCGCGCTCATGCGCGGGGGCGCTGCGGGCGGTGACCAGCGCGGTGCGGATGCGCATCTGGCTTTGCGTGTCTTGCTGCAGCCGGTGCAGCGCGGCCAGCAGTGGTTTGAAAGGGCCATCGGGCAGCGGCCGGGTGGCATGTTCGATCTCATGGCGCTGGAACGCATCCAGCCCCTGGGCCTGGAAGACCCGCTCGGCCTCATCGGAGAACAGCACGGCATCGCCATCGAAGGCAATGCGCACTTCATCGGGGTGGCTGTCCTGCGCCTGGGCCGATTCGGTCAGCACCCGCGCGGCCGGAAAGCCCAGCTGCAGTGCCTGCTGCACATCGGTGGCATTGGCCGACAGGAAAAGGTGCGCGCCCAGCGGCTTGAGGTAGCGGAAAGGGTCGCGCCCCTGGGTGAACACCCCGCGCTGGATCGAATGCAGGCCATGGGCCTTGCAGCTGCGGAACACCCGCATGCCGCTGACCGGGTCATTGCGCGACAGCAGCACCACCTCGACCTTTTGCACCGTGCCGCTGTTGAAAGCCAGCAGCTTGCGCACCAAGGAGAATGCCACCCCCGGCGGCGCCGGAATATCCAGCCGCTGCAGCTGCAGCCGGGCATAGGCCTGGTCCTTGTCCTGCTCGAAAACCCGGTTTTCTTCTTCAAAGTTGAACAGCGCCCGCGAGGAGATCGCGACCACCAGCTTGTTTTCGAGAGTGGCAGCCATGGCCGTCCTTGTTGCTGAACTGGGGCCAATATAGCGCAGTGGCAGCGCGGTTGGTACTCAATACCAGGCTTGGGAGAATTGCGAAATAACCCGGCCGAGATGCTGCTGCATCGCCTGGCGCGCCTGCTCGGGCTGGCGCTCGGCAATCGCGGCGAAGATGGCCTGGTGGTCCTTGAGGCTGGCCTCGCGCAGCTGCTCGGAGTGGAAATGCTGCTCGATCTTGTCCCAGCGCGGGTCCTGGCGGGCGTTGTCCCACATGGCTTCCACCATGTGCTGCAGTACGCGGTTACCGGTGGCCTCGGCAATGGCGAGGTGAAAACGCCGGTCGGCCGCGTCGTAGGCGTCTTTGTCGGCCAGCTGCAGGCGCATGGTGGCCAGGGCGTCGAGCATGCGGTCCAGGTCGGCATCGCGGCGCTCGCTGGCAGCGGCGGCTGCTATCTCGGCCTCGACCAGCACGCGGGCGCGCAGGGTTTCCAGCGGGCCGGGGCCGGTGGGCACATCAAAGGCGGGCAGGCGGCTGGGGCCACTGGCACCCGTGGGCTGCAGGTAGATGCCCGAGCCCAGGCGCACCTCGACGAGGCCTTGCACCTCCAGCGCAATGATGGCCTCGCGCACGGCAGTGCGGCTGACGCCGAACATGTCGGCCAGGGTGCGCTCCGAGGGCAGGCGCTGGTCGGCCGCCGCGCTGTCGGCGGCGGTTTCTTCCAGGATTTTTCTGGCGAGGTCCTGGTAGGACCTGACACCGGTGGTGCGGCTGTCGTCGTCAACCGTCGGGACCAGCTTGTTGGGCATCTTGCGCGTATTCCGTTCATGGGCCACTCCGCCAAAACCGGAGGGCCAGCAGCAGTGTAAGCCGCCGTCTGGCCCAAATGCGGCAAATACCGAACATAGTGGTAAACCATCAATCTAAATGGTCTAGCCAGTTTGTAGAATTGGTCTAACCAGATTTTTGATTGCAGGAAAAGGTTCATCCATGAAGATGTCGTTTCGTTGGTTTGGCAGCTCGGACCCGGTGTCCCTGGCCTATATCCGCCAGATTCCCGGGGTCACGCATATCGTCTCGGCGATCTACGACGAGCCGGTGGGCGCCGTCTGGCCGCTGGCCAAGATCGAGGCGCTCAAGCAGCAGATCGAAGAGGCCGGCCTGGCTTTTGAGCTGGTGGAATCGGTGCCGGTGCACGAGGACATCAAGCTCGGCCGCGACAGCCGCGACCAGCTGATCGCCAACTACCAGCAAACCCTGCGCCATCTGGCCGCCGCCGGTGTGCAGGTCGTCTGCTACAACTTCATGCCGGTGTTTGACTGGACCCGCACCGAGCTGGCCAAGCAGCTGCCCGATGGCTCCACCTGCCTGGCCTTTGACAGCCGCATGGCCGACAGCATCGATGCGGAAAAAGGCATCTCGCTGCCTGGCTGGGACAGCAGCTACCGCAGCGACGAGCTGCAAGGCCTGCTGCAGGCCTACCGCCAGGTCGATGCCGAGCAGCTCTGGCAGAACCTGGCCTATTTTCTGCAGGCCGTCATCCCGGTGGCCGAGGAATGCGGCATCAAGATGGCCATCCACCCCGATGACCCACCGCGCCCGATCTTTGGCCTGCCGCGCATCGTGAAGAACCGCGACGACCTGGCCCGCATCGTCGACCTGATCGACAGCCCCGCCAATGGCCTGACCCTGTGCTCGGGCTCGCTGGGCGCCGGCCCGCAGAACAATGTCGAGGCGCTGGTGCGCGAGTTTGGCGGCCGGGGCCGCATCCACTTTGCGCATATCCGCAATGTGAAGGTGTCGCCTGACGGTGATTTCGAAGAAACCGCCCACCTCTCGACCTGCGGCTCGCTCGATATCGCGGCCATCGTCAAGGCCTACCACGATGTGGGCTTTGCAGGCTATGTGCGGCCGGACCACGGCCGCATGATCTGGGGCGAAACCGGCAAGCCCGGCTATGGCCTCTACGACCGGGCACTGGGCGCCGTCTACATCAACGGCCTGTGGGAAGCGGTGGACAAGTTCTCACCCGAGCAGCAAGACAGCGCAGCGCCTGCTGCAGTCTGATTTCAAACCAAGGAGACATAACAATGAAGACCAAGACAACACAGCACGCGATGCTGCGCCGCCAATTGACCCAAGGCCTGGCCCTGGGGCTGGCGCTGGGCACCGGCCTGGTCGGCACCCCGGCACTGGCGCAAACCGCCTACCCGACCAAGCCGGTCACCCTGATGGTGGGCTTTCCGCCAGGTGGTCAGACCGATTTTGCCGCCCGTGTGATCAGCAACAGCCTGGCGGCCAATCTGGGCCAGGGCGTGGTCATCGAGAACAAGGCCGGCGTCAACGGCAACCTGGGCTCGGCCGACATCATGCGCTCAGCCCCCGATGGCTACCGCATGCTGGTGGGCAATGGCTCGATGACGGTGACCCCGCATGTCTTCCCGACCCTGGGCATTGTGGACCCTACCAAGTTTGTGCCGGTGGGCATTCTGCTGCAGTCGCCGCTGGTGCTGGTGGTGCCGGCCGCGTCGCCGGTGAAGGACTTTGCGCAGTTTGCCGCCCTCGTCAAGGAGCGCGCCAAGGCTGGCAAGGGTGTGGACTATGGCACCCCGGGTGCCGGTTCGCTGGTGCATGTGACCACCGAGCTGATGCGCGAGCGCCTGGGCAGCCCGGCGATGAACCATGTGCCTTACAAGGGCAGCGGCCCGGCCGTGATCGACCTGATGGCCGGCCGCATCGAGGCCATGTTTGATGCCACCTCGGTGTTTGATCCCTATATCAAGTCCGGCAAGGTGCGCGCCATCATGGTGACCAGCAGCAGCCGCGTGGCCTCGTTGCCCGATGTGCCGACCCCCGCCGAAGTGGGCCTGAAGGATTTCGAGATCATCTCCTTCATCGGCATGTACGGCCCGCCCGGCACCCGCCCGGAGGTGGTGCAAAAGCTCAATGCCGCCATCAACACGGTGCTGAAGGAGCCAGCGGTTATCCGCAGCTTTCAGGAACGTGGTGACCAGCCGGGCGGCGGCACGCCTGAGCAGCTGGATGCGATGACGCGCGCGCAGTACAAGCTCTGGGGCGATGTGGTCAAGGCCAACAAGATCCACGCGGAGTAAGGGCTGAGCCAGGCCAGGCGCGCCGCACGGCGCCCTGGCCTGCAGCGTTCAGCGCACAAACTGGTTGAGCTGGATGATGGGCATGAGCACCGCCATCACGATGATGCCAACTACGATGCCCATGCCGACAATCAGCAGCGGCTCCAGGATGGTGGCCAGGCGCATTGCGCGGCGCTTTACATCGCCGGCCAGCTGGTTGGCCACGCGCTGCAGCATTTGCGGCAGCTCGCCGGTCTGCTCGCCCAGGCGGGCAAACATCGACAGCAGCGCGGGGTAGCGCTTTTTCTGGGCCAGGGCCGATGCCAGCGGTGCGCCCTCGCGCACCATGTCCAGCGCATCGATGGCATCCTGGCGCATGGCCTGGTTGGAGACGGTTTGCGCAGCGGCCTGCAGCGCCTTCAAGATGGGCACGCCGGCATTGCTGAGCATGGCCAGGGTCGAGGCAAAACGGGCGGCATTGTAGTTGCGCGAGAGCTTGCCGATGACGGGCAGCTGCAGCCAGCCGGCATCAAAGCGCTGGCGAAAGGCAGGCTGGCGCAGCGACAGGCGCAGCATCACGGTGCCGACAATAGCCAGGCCCGCGCCCAGCCACCACCAGTGGCGGATCAGGTCGCTGAAGCCCAGCATGATGCGGGTGAGCAGCGGCAGCGCATGCTTGGTGCCCGAGAACACCTCGGCCACCTGCGGCACCACATAGCTCATCAGCACCATCACCACGACAAAGGCAAAGCAGGTAACGATGGCCGGGTAGAGCGAGGCACCGATGAGGCTGTTCTTGAGCTGGTCGCGCTCTTCCAGATCATCGGCCAGCCGCGACAGCACCTGGTCCAGGTGGCCGCTGTGCTCGCCCGCATCGATCACGGCGCGGTAGATCTGCGAAAAATCACGGGGGTAGAGGGCCAGCGACTTGGCAAAGGTGGAGCCGCCATTGACCTCGGCGCGCAGGCTGGCCACCAGCTGGCGCTGGGGCTCGCTGTCGATCTCTTCGATCAGCGCGGTCAGCGCCCGCTCCAGCGGCAGGCCGGAGCTGATGAGGCCGGCGAGCTGGCGCGTCCAGACTGCCAGGCTGGTGGCATTGAAGACCGCGCGCCGGCTGCGCACCGTGCTGGCACCGCTGTCGTCGACATCGCCCAGCGGCTCGACCGCCAGCGGCACCATGGCCTGGGCACGCAGCAGGCTGCGTGCCGCCTTGGCGCTGTCGGCTTCGATCATGCCCTTGCGGGTCTGGCCCTGGGCGTCTAGAACTTCGTACGAAAAAGCGGGCATGGACTGGTGGATAAAACAAGGTGGCGCCACGGCCACCCCGGGCTATTGTGCCTGATCCACGTGGCATGCAGATGGCAGCGGCCCGATCAGGCAGCGGCTGCGCTGGGCATCTGCACGGGGCCATCGAGCGCATCGGCACGCTGGGCGGCGGGGCGCTGCAGCAGCGGCAAGGCGTAGTCCTGGAAGGCGGGCAGGCTTGGCAGGGTGCCTTCCTGCATGCTCCAGCCGATATAGCTGGCCAGGTACAGGTCGGCCGCAGTGAAATGGTCGCCACAGGCATAGCGCTTGCCGGTCACCGCCAGCTGCAGGCTGCGCAGCACATCGTCAAAACGGCCATAGCCGGCCGACAGCGCCTGGCGCTCGCTCTGGTTCTGCAGCCAACCCTCCGCCTTGGCGGTGGATACCGCCTCGACCGGTCCGGCCACAAAGAACAGCCAGCGGTAGTAGCTGCCGCGCTCGGGGCTGTCCAGCGCCGGTGCCAGCTTTTTCTCGGGGTAGAGGTCGGCCAGGTAGGCCAGGATCGCGCCGGTCTCGCTCACCATCGTGTCGCCATGCTGCAGCGCCGGCACCTTGCCCATGGGGTTGAGCGCCAGGTAGTCGGGCGACTTCATCGTGCCGCCAAACTCCAGCCGCACCGGTTCATAGACGGCGCCGCACTCTTCCAGCATCCAGCGCACCATGCGGGCGCGGGACTGGGGGTGGTAGAAAAAGCGCAGCGGGGCGTTGTTGGGGGTCATGTCTTGGTCCTTCGGGTGACAGGCAAAATCGCCATGCCCCGTAGGTTAGGCAGGGAGGCTGACAGAAACTGTCAGCAGCTGACATGGCGCCGCAGGTTCTTAGGACCAGCCGTCCAGGGTATAGCCGGTCTCTGCTAACCACTGCTGGAGGAGGCTGTGCCGGCTTTGCGGATAGCGCTCCTGCAGCTCCTGCATCGCATGCACCCGGTCGGCCCGAAAGTGGCGAAAGCCCTGGCGCAGCTCGCACCAGGCGGACACCACCCGGCTGCGGTCGAAATAGGCCATCGCGAAGGGCCAGACCAGGCGCTCGGTCAGGCGGCCGTGCTGGTCTTCGTAGTGCAACACCACCTTGTGCTCGGCACGGATCGCGCGGCGCAGCCCGGTCTGCCAGGTTTCGGGCTGGGGGTTGGGCTGCATGTTGGGGACCATCAGGCCGCTGGTATCGACTGCAATGCGCAGCTCCAGCGGCAGGGCGCTGCGGATACGGTCCATCGCAGCGCTGGCGGCACTGGCCAGCTGCGGGTCGGCCTGCAGGCTGGCCCAGCGCGCGCCCAGCAGCAGGGCCTCCAACTCATCGGCGTTGAACATCAGCGGCGGCAGCAAAAAGCCGGGCCGCATCTCAAAGCCAATGCCGGGATCGCCCTCTATCGCTGCGCCTTGCTCGCGCAGGCTGGCGATATCACGGTAGAGGGTACGCAGGCTCACTTCCAAGGTCTGGGCCAGCGCCGGGCCGGTTTGGGGCTGGCGGGCGCGGCGCAACAGATCGAGCAGGCGGAGCAGGCGGGCAGGGCGGGACATCGCGCAAGCATAGCCGGTCTGCCAGCCCTGCAACCGGCTCAGCTCGGCGCTTTTTGCCCGATCTCGAAATTCGCCTGGATCTCCAGCGCGCGCACCAGGCCGGAATGGTCCCAGCCCGCGCCGCCATGGGCCACGCAGCTGTTGAACAGCTCCTGCGCCTGGGCGGTGTTGGGCAGCGCCACGCCAAGCTGGCGTGCGCTGGACAGCGCCAGGTTCAGGTCCTTTTGGTGCAGCGCGATGCGGAAGCCGGGATCAAACGTGCGCTGGATCATGCGCTCGGCATGCACCTCCAGAATCTTGGACGAGGCAAAGCCGCCGAGCAGCGCCTGGCGCACCCGCGCCGGATCAGCACCAGCACGCGATGCAAACAGCAGGGCCTCGGCCACCGCCTCGATGTTCAAGGCAACGATGATCTGGTTGGCCACTTTGGCGGTCTGGCCGTCGCCGTTCTCGCCGACCAGGGTGATGTTCTTGCCCAGGGTCTCGAACAGCGGCTTGACCCGTTCAAAGGCTGCTTCCGGGCCACCCACCATGATGGACAGGGTCGCGTTCTTGGCCCCCACCTCGCCGCCCGATACCGGCGCATCCAGGTACTGCGCGCCCAGCGCCGTGATGCGTTTGGCAAAGTCCTTGGTCGCTACCGGCGAGATGGACGACATATCGACCACAATCTTGCCGCTGCTGCCCTTGAGGCCGGCGGCCAGGCCATCAGCCGCAAACAGCACTTGCTCGACGTCGGGCGTGTCGGGCACCATCACAAAGACGATATCGGCCCGCTCGGCCACACCGCGCACCGATGTGCATTGGGTGGCTGAGCTTTCTGCGATGTGGGCCGGCACCTTGCCGCGCGTGTTGATGAACAGCTGGTGGCCGGCGGCGATCAGGTGGCTGCACATGGGCGCGCCCATGATGCCCAGGCCGATAAAGCCCAGTTTGAGTGGCGTTGCATGCATGCAGAAATCTCCTTGGTTTTTTATGGATAAGGGTGTGTGGCTCTGGCGCGATCAGGCGGTGGCCGTCGCCCGCTTCTGGCCCGCCACGGTCTGCAGCCAGTGCAGGCCTGCCTCGGTGCTCTGCGCGGGCTTGTATTCGCAACCCACCCAGCCGCTGTAGCCGATGCGGTCCAGGTGTGCGAACAGGAAGGGGTAGTGGATCTCGCCCGTGCCCGGCTCGTGGCGTCCCGGGTTGTCGGCCAGCTGCACATGGCCGATGCGGGCCAGGTGCTTTTGCAGGGTGGCGGCCAGCTCGCCTTCGCTGCGCTGGGCATGGTAAATGTCGTACTGCACAAAGGCATTGGCGGCGCCGACTTCATCCAGAATGGCCAGTGCCTGGTCGGTGCGGCTCAGGTAGAAGCCGGGGATGTCGAAGGTATTGATGGGCTCGACCAGCAGGCGCAGGTCGGCCATCTTCAGCGCCGCAGCGGCAAAGCGCAGGTTGTCGACCAGGGTGCGACGCAACGTGGCGGCATCCACACCGGCGGGCGCCTTGCCGGCCAGGCAGTTGAGCTGGGGCACGCCCAGCGCATGGGCATAGGTGACGGCCTTGGCAACGCCGGCGCGGAATTCATCCACCCGCCGGGGATCGCAGGCAATGCCGCGCTCGCCGGCCTCCCAATCGCCCGCAGGCAGGTTGTGCAACACAATCTGCAGGCCCGTCGCATCGAGCCGCTGCTGGATCTCTTCGACGCTATGGGCATAGGGAAACAGAAACTCCACGGCCTCAAAACCGGCCTGGGCGGCGCGCTCAAAGCGTTCGAGAAAGGGCACTTCGGTAAACAGCATGCTGAGGTTGGCAGCAAAACGGGGCATGGCAAAACTCCGGTTAAAAAACGAGGGGCTCTTCAATCCAGCAGCGCGAGGGCGCTGGGGGCGTCGGCCTTGTCGGTGGCCAGGCCTTCGAACTCGACGACGTTGTCGATCTCGGTGCCCATCGCGATATTGGTCACCCGCTCCAGAATGCATTCGATGACGACCGGCGTGCGGTGCTCGGCCATCCAGGCCTCGGCCTGCTCCATTGCGGGCGCAAAGTCTTCGGGGCGGTGCACGCGGATGGCCTTGCAGCCCAGGCCTTCGACGACCTTGATGTGGTCCACGCCATAGCCGCGTGCGGCCTCGTCGGCATCCATGTTGATGTTGTCAAAGGCAAGCTGCACGCAGTAGTCGATGTTGAAAGCGCGCTGCGCCTGGCGGATCAGGCCCAGGTAACTGTTGTTGACCAGCACATGGATGTAGGGCAGCTTGAACTGCGCGCCCACGGCTAGCTCCTCGATCATGAACTGGAAGTCGTAGTCGCCCGACAGCGCGACGATCTTGCGCTGCGGATCGGCCACGCGCACGCCGAGCGCAGCGGGGGTGGTCCAGCCCAAGGGGCCGGCCTGGCCGCAATTGATCCAGTTGCGCGGCTTGTAGACATGCAGAAACTGCGCCCCGGCAATCTGCGACAGCCCAATGGTGGAGACATAGGTGGTGTCGCGGTCCAGGCTCTGGTTCATGCACTGGTAGACGCGCTGGGGCTTCATCGGCACGTTGTCGAAGTTGGTCTTGCGCAGGTAGTCGATGCTGTTCTTGCGGCCCTGGCAGTCGGCCACCCAGGCGCTGCGGTCGCGCAGCTTGCCAGCGGCCTTCCAGTCCTTGGCGACGGCGACGAACTGCTCCAGCGCGGCCTTGGCATCCGAGACGATGCCGAAGTCAGGCGCAAACACGCGGCCAATCTGCGTGGGCTCGATATCGACATGGATGAACTTGCGGCCCTTGGTGTAGACATCGACCGAGCCGGTATGGCGGTTGGCCCAGCGGTTGCCGATGCCCAGCACAAAATCCGAGGCCAGCATGCTGGCGTTGCCATAGCGGTGGCTGGTTTGCAGACCACACATGCCAGCCATCAAGGGATGGTCATCGGGGATGCTGCCCCAGCCCATCAAGGTGGGGATCACCGGCAGATGGAGGGTCTCGGCCAGTTCCACCAGCAGGTCGGCGGCATCGGCGTTGATGACGCCGCCGCCGCTGACGATCAGCGGGCGCTCGGCGGCATTGAGCATGGCGATGGCCTTTTCGGCCTGCTTGCGCGTAGCGGCAGGTTTGTAGACCGGCAGGGGCTCGTAGGTGTCGATGTCGAATTCGATCTCGGCCAGCTGCACATCGATGGGCAGGTCAATCAGCACCGGGCCGGGGCGGCCTGAGCGCATCAGGTGGAAGGCCTGCTGGAAGGCGCCGGGCACCTGGGCGGGCTCCAGCACGGTAGCGGCCCACTTGGTCACGGTCTTGGCGATGGAGGCAATGTCCACAGCCTGGAAGTCTTCCTTGTGCAGCCGGGCGCGCGGCGCCTGGCCGGTGATGCACAGGATCGGGATCGAATCGGCGCTGGCCGAGTACAGCCCGGTGATCATGTCGGTGCCGGCCGGCCCGCTGGTGCCGATGCAGACGCCGATATTGCCTGCCACAGCGCGGGTATAACCCTCGGCCATGTGGCTGGCGCCTTCGACATGGCGGGCCAGGATATGGCCGATGCCGCCATGCTCCTTCATCGCTGCGTACAGCGGGTTGATGGCAGCGCCAGGAACGCCGAATGCGACGCTCACACCTTCTTTTTCCAGCACGCGGACTGCGGCTTCGATCGCTTTCATTTTGGCCATGGGGTCTCCTTTACAGCTGGGATCGACTGTAGGGAAGCCAGGCGTTTGCCGGAAGGCGCAGGCGGACCATAAAATTTATTCCACCCAGGAATGGACGGCACGGCACTGCATGCCGCATCATCGGGCGCAGAGGCGCTAAGAACCTGTTCCAAGAAGCGCCCTGCGTGTGACTTGCGGCATGCCAGGCCGCAGCAATCCCAGGAGACACAACCATGGACCGACTCGATGCCATGCACATGTTTGTGCGCGTGGTGGAAACGGGCAGCTTCACCAAGGTGGCGCAGGAGTTTTCATCGACCCAGCCCACGGTGACCAAGCAGGTGGCAGCGATGGAGGCGCGGCTCAAAGTGCGCCTGCTCAACCGCAATACGCGGGGCGTGAGCCTGACCGAGGCGGGTGCGCTGTACTACGAGAAATGCAAGCGCATCGTCAGCGATGTGGCCGATGCCGACAATGTGGTGCAGGTGCGGCAGACGCAGGTGCAGGGCCAGCTGCGCATTGGCAGCTCGGTGGCGTTTGGGCGGCGCGTGCTGATTCCGCTGGCGATGGATTTCATGAAGCACAACCCGCAGGTGCAGGTGGACCTGAGCTTTGAAGACCGCTACACCGACCTGGTGGCCCAGGGCATCGATGTGGCGCTGCGCCTGGGCAAGCTGGCGGATTCATCGCTGGGCGCGCGCATGCTGGGCGTCAATCCCTGGGTGCTGGTGGCCTCGCCCGCCTACCTGCGCAAGCACGGCACGCCGCGCCGGCCTTCAGACCTGAAAGAGCATTCGGCGCTGATCTACAGCAGCGTGCAGGGCAATGATGTCTGGCGCCTGCGCAATGCCAGTGGCGAGTCCGTTTCCGTGCCCGTCACGGGTCGGCTGCGCTCCAACAACCTCTCGGCCTTGCTGGCCGCTGCGCGCTCGCACATGGGCGTGGCTGCACTGCCGCGCTATGTGGCGCATGAGTCGCTGAAGGCGGGCCGCGTGGTCGAGGTGCTCAAGACCTGCCGCCTGCCCGAGCAGGAGATCCACGCCGTCTACCCCTCGCCGCGCCTGGTGCCGCAAAAGGTGCAGTCCTTTATCGCGTTCTTGCAGGGCAGCTTTGATGCGGCCTGGTGGGAGAACCTGCCCCAAGGCGGCTAGGCGCGGGGCGTCCGCCCAGCTGGCTGCCCGCATCACAGAATCAGAATGGCGCGGAAATCGTTGACATTGGTGTGCGTGGGCCCGGTCACCACCAGGTCGCCCAGCGCCTCGAAAAAGCCATAGGCATCGTTGCGGTCCAGGTGGTCGCTGAGGCGCAGCTGCAGCGCCGCAGCGCGCTGCAATGTGTCGGGTGCCACACGCGCGCCGGCATTGTCTTCCACACCATCGATACCATCGGTATCGGCCGCCAACGCCCAGACACCGCCCTGGCCTTGCAGGGCCTGCGCCAGGCCCATGCAGAACTCGCCTGCGCGCCCACCGCGCCCCTTGGCCGCCCCGGGCTGGCGCGGGCGGATGGTGACGGTGGTCTCGCCCCCCGAGAGGATGACGCAGGGTTTGGCGAACGGGCTGCCGTAGCGGGCCACGGCACGTGCCAGCGCCGCATGCATCTTGCCGATCTCGCGCGACTCGCCCTCGATCTCATCGGACAGCACATGGGCGGCGATACCGGCGGCGACGGCGGCTTGGGCTGCAGCATCCAGCGATTGCTGAGGCGTGGCGATCAGATGCACCTCATGGCCGGCAAAGCGTGGATCGCCGGGCTTGGGCGTCTCCAGCGATCCATCCTCCAGCGCGGCGCGCAGGCTGTCGGGCAGCGGGATCTGGTAGCGGTTCAGAATCGCCAGCGCCTCGGCGCAGGTCGAGGCATCGGGCACCGTGGGGCCGCTGGCGATGACCGAGGGATCGTCGCCGGGCACATCGCTGATGGTCAGGGTCACCAGCTTGGCGGGGTAGCAGGCAGCGGCCAGGCGCCCGCCCTTGATGCGCGAGAGGTGCTTGCGCACGCAGTTCATCTCGCCAATGGCGGCACCGCTGTCCAGCAGGGCCTGGTTGATGCGCTGCTTGTCCTGCAGGCCCATGCCTTCGGCGGGCAAGGTCAGCAGCGCCGAGCCACCGCCCGAGATCAGGCAGAGCACCAGGTCATCGGCGGTCAAGCCTTGGGTCAGCGCCAGTATGCGTTCGGCCGCCGCCAGGCCGGCAGCATCGGGTACCGGGTGTGCGGCTTCGACCACCTCCAGGCGCTGGGCCAGCCCTGGGGGGCGGGGCGGAATATGGCCGTAGCGCGTGACGACCAGGCCCGACAGCGGCGCATCCTGGGGCCAGAGGGCTTCGAGCGCCTGCGCCATCGAGCCGCCTGCCTTGCCGGCGCCCAGCACCAAGGTGCGCCCTTTGGGCGGTGGCGGCAGGTACTGCGCCATGCTGTGCAGCGGTTGCGCGCGCTGCACAGCGCGCTGGTACAGGTCCAGAAGAAACTGCTGGGGATCGCGCCGGGGATCGGCCAGCGCTGGGGATGGGGTGTGGCTCATGCGGTAGGTCTCCGCTGGCCATTATGAAAGCAGGCGGCGCGTGCAGGTGGAATAGACGTTATTCCTGGCCACCGCTGTACAGCTGCGCGATCTAGCCCGGTGGCGTGCGGTTGCCCCAGTCGGTGTAGAACACACCCGCCGTGTCCTTGCGGATGTAGACATAGGCCGGGCCGGCATGGGTGTCGCCATGGGCATGGGCCTTGTCGGGAATGCGCCAGTAGTAGACGGTGCCATCCATCTCGGCAAAGTGGCCGATGTACTGCAAATCCTCGGCACGCACCGGGTCGGCGCTGCTGAGCGACTGGCCCAGTTCCATGCGCACATAGCGGGGCACGGAGCGCTCCTGGGCTTCCGTCAGGCCTGTGCTGCCCAACCAGGGGGCCTGCTCCTGCACCTCGGCCTCGTTCTGCAATTGCTCTTGCTTGGTACGGTATTCGCGGCGGAACTCGGGCGTTTGCATGTGCGCGGCCAGCGCGGGGTCTTCGTTGCCGGCGCTGGTCTGGGGCTGGGCGGCCGCTGCAGGCGGGGCCACGGCCGGCGCGGCCTGCTGGGCCTGGGGCGCCGGTGGGGGATCGTCGGGTGGCTGCTGCATGCAGCCGGCCAGCAAGGTGCAGGCCGTCAATGCCGCTGGCAGGGTGGTTCTATAGGGGACAGACATGGCGCAAGCATAGCCTGGGTGAGGCGGGACCGGCGCCGCCTTTACTTAAAAAAGGGCGCCGATCAGGGCGAAAGGCGCAGGCTAAGCCGCTGTTTAGGCGGCGTAGCCTGCACGCAAGGCCTGCGTCGCAATATCGAGCGAGCGCAGACGCAAATCGCCATCATAGATATCGCAAACCAGCATCAGTTCGTCGGCCCCGGTGTGCTGGGCCAGCACCTTCAGGCGCTGCTGCACCCGCTCGGGCCCGCCAATGGATGCCACGGCCAAAAAGCCTTCGATCGCCTGGCGCTCGGCCATGTTCAGGCTGTCCATAAAGCCTTCGACCGGTGGCGGCAGCAGACCGCGCTTGCCGGTCACAATGCCCAGCACGCGCTGGTAGGTGCTGCTGGCGAGGAACTCGGCCTCGCTGTCGGTAGGCGCTGCAATCACCGGCGCGCCGACGATCACATAGGGCTTGTCCAGGGTGGCCGAGGGCTTGAACAGGTCGCGGTACAGCTGCACGGCCTGCTGCAGCATGCGCGGCGCAAAGTGCGAGGCAAAGGCATAGGGCAGGCCCAGGTGCGCGGCCAACTGGGCCGAGAACAGGCTCGATCCCAGCAACCACAGTGGCACATTGGTGCCAGCGCCCGGCGTGGCCACCAGCTTTTGCCCAGGTTGGGCGGGGCCCAGCAGGCGCTGCAGCTCCATCACATCGCGGGGGAAATCTTCTTCGGTCTCGACCCGGTCACGGCGCAGCGCGCGCATCGTCATGCCATCGGTGCCCGGCGCGCGGCCCAGGCCCAGGTCGATACGGCCCGGGTAGAGCTCGGCCAAGGTGCCAAAGGCCTCGGCCACCACCAGCGGTGCATGGTTGGGCAGCATGATGCCGCCCGAGCCCACACGGATGTGCTGGGTCGCCCCAGCCACATGGCCGATCAGCACGGCCGTGGACGAGCTGGCAATGCCCGGCATGTTGTGGTGTTCGGCCATCCAGTAGCGCGTAAAGCCGAGCGACTCGACATGCTGCGCCGTGCGCACGGCCAGTTGCAAAGCCTGGGCAACGGTGCCGCCTTCGCGCACGGCCACCAGGTCCAACATCGAAAGCGCGGGGGGTGTTTTTGTCTCAGTCATGCGGACATTCTTGCCTAGGCAAATATCCTTTGCTGACTGTGGGTATGGGGGAAATGCGTAGGCCGGAGCCTTGTTTTAGTCAGACCGAGGCAGCGCAAAAGCTGCCTGAATTCAGCGCTGCCGAATCGCCCGTGCGCAGCTGATGCCCACCAGAATCCCCCAGAGCAGCACCAGCAGCGCCGTCGCCAGGTAGCGCTCGCCTTGCTGCATCGCAAACCAGGAGATCACCAGCGCCATCAGGCCGGCGATACGCATCAGCCGGCGCAGCTGCGCGGTGGACATGCGCGGCTGAAAATGGCGCAGCGCTGCCAGGCTGGCGATGGCCAGCACGGTGAGCCAGAGAAACAACATGCCGCCGTAGGGCGCGACGAGGGTATTGAGCGATTCCAACATGGGGCGATTGTGTCAAATCGCCAATACCCGTTGGCGCGGGCGGCGCCTACGGGGTAATAGAACGTGTTTACGATCTCTACGCAGCCGCGTTGGAGTGCAATCGGGATGAGTTCGAAGGGCTGGTCCGCAGCTTGCACCGGGGTGCAAGCAAGGGCCAGCGCGAAGAAATCGCCCGATTTCACTCCAACCCGTAGGGACGGGGGTTTTGCGGGCGGTCTGCGTCGTTGCAAATCCTCGCAATAGCATGGCTATTGCTGCGGTATTGCGCCTCGCATCCCATCCCGCAAAACCACTGTCGCGGCGCGAGGAGATCGTAAACACGTTCTTAGACAATTGTGGTTAATCGCGGGTGACGCGCACAACTTCTTCTGCGCTGGTGATACCTTCGCGCACCAGGCGCTCGCCGTCCTCGCGCATCAGGTGCATGCCGTTGGCCATCGCCTGGTTGCGGATCTCGGACTCGGGTGCCTGGGCGTGGATCTGGGCGCGGATGGCCTCGTCCACCACCAGCAACTCAAAGATCCCGGTGCGGCCCCGGTAGCCGCTGGGGTCGCTGTCGTCGATGCGGCGCACCAGGCGCTGCGCCAGCACGCCCAGCAGCGAGGAGGACAGCAGGAAGGGCTCGACGCCCATGTCGGTCAGGCGGGTGATGGCGCTGGTTGCATCGTTGGTGTGCAAAGTGGCCAATACCAAGTGACCGGTCAGCGAGGCCTGGATGGCGATCTGCGCGGTTTCGAAATCGCGGATTTCACCAATCATGATGATGTCCGGGTCCTGGCGCAGGATGGCGCGCAGCGCCTTGGCAAAGGTCAGGTCGATCTTGGGGTTGACCTGGGTCTGGCCGATGCCTGACAGCTCGTACTCGATCGGGTCCTCCACCGTCATGATGTTGCCCTGGCTGGCATCGAGCCCGCTGAGCGCCGCATACAAGGTGGTGGTCTTGCCCGAGCCGGTGGGGCCGGTCACCAGCACGATGCCGTGCGGCTGGGCCACCAGTTTTTCAAAGCGTTCCAGGGTCTCGCCCTGCATGCCGACCGAGCCCAGGCTGAGCTTGGACTCGCTCTTGTCGAGCAGACGCAGCACGGCGCGCTCGCCATGGGCGCTGGGCAGGGTGGAGACCCGCACATCGATAGCGCGGGTGCCCAGGCGCAGGCTGATGCGGCCGTCCTGGGGCAGGCGTTTTTCCGAGATGTCCAGGTCGGCCATGATCTTGAGGCGCGAGATCAACGCCGCATGCAGCGCGCGGTGGGGTTGCACCACTTCGCGCAGCGAGCCATCGATGCGAAAGCGCACGCTGGAATGGCGCTCATAGGGCTCGATGTGGATGTCCGAGGCGCCGTCGCGTGCCGCCTGGGTGAGCAGTGCGTTGAGCATGCGGATGATGGGCGCATCGCCTGCCGATTCGAGCAAGTCCTCGACGGCGGGGATGTCCTGCATCATGCGCGAGAGGTCGGTGCCTTCTTCCACCTCGCTGATCACGGTGGCGGCGTTGGATTCGCTGTGCGAGTAGGCGGCGCTGATGCGCTGTGCCAGCTCGGCATCGCCCAGCTGGGCCAGGTGCTGCACGGGGTACTTGCGCAGCACCTCGGACAGCGCGGAGCCCTGGGGCTGCGCGCCGTGCCAGAGCAGGTGCTGGCCGGCATCTTCTTCCAGCAGCAGCTGGCTGCTGCGCGCAAAGGCATAGGGCAGGGGGTGACGCATGGGTTCGGCTCTCTGTGCGCGCTATCAGGGCTCGAAGCGCATGCCTTGCGGCGTCACGGTCAGCGGGCGGGACTCGATCACTGGCGTCTCGGAGTAGCCCAACGGCGTGCCCGAGGTCTGCTGGCCCATCGGCGTGATGATGGACGAGTCGTTGATCGGCACGCGCGTGCTTTGCTCAGGCTGGGCGGCAATCTGCGCGCCGCGCATCAGCTCGTAGCGGTCCATGCTGACCTGCTGGGTGGCGGCGGCATCGCGCATCACCACGGGACGCAGGAAGACCATCAAGTTGGTCTTCTTGCGCGAGCGGGTGTCACTGCGGAACAGCGCGCCAATGCCGGGGATATCGCCCAGGTAAGGCACCTTCTGCACCGAGCCGGAGTACTGGTCTTGCAGCAGGCCGCCGATCACGATGACCGAGCCATCGTCCACCAGCACGGTCGATTCGATCGAGCGCTTGTTGGTGGTGGGGCCGTTGGCATTGGTGGTCGTGCCGTCGAGCACGTTGGAGGTTTCTTGGTAGATCGTCAGCTTGACGGTGCCATTGGCATTGATCTGTGGGCGCACACGCAGGGTCAGGCCCACGTCCTTGCGCTCCACCGTGGTGAAGGGGTTGACGGTGCTGCTGCCAGTGCTGTTGGCGTAGGAGCCGGTGACGAAGGGCACGTTCTGGCCGACCAGAATCTGCGCTTCCTGGTTGTCCAGGGTCAGCAGGTTGGGGGTGGCCAGCACATTGCCATCGGCATTGGACTGCAGCAGGTTGGCCAGCGCGCCCAGCACATATTCGCCGTTGTGCTTGAAGGCGATGCCGGCGTTCATGCCGGCGCTGGGCAGGGTGCTGTAGGTGCCGTTGGCAATGCCGGCGGCCAGGTTGAACAGGTTGGCACCGCCCACGGTGAAGTTGTTGCCGATGACGCCGACGACGTTGTTGCCCTGGCCCAGCAGGCTCTGCCACTGCACGCCAAACTGCGCGGCCTTCTCGGCGCTGACTTCGACGATCAGGCTCTCGACCAGCACCTGGGCGCGGCGGCTGTCGAGCTGGTCGATGACCGCGCGGATCTGGCGGTACAGCGGCTCGGGCGCCGTGATGATCAGCGAGTTGGTGGCCGTGTCGGCCTGGATGATGCCGCCGGTGGCACTGCCGCTGTCGCCGGAGGTGCCCAGCGAGGTGCCCGTGCCCAGGCGTGCACCTGAACCCAAGCCGCCTGCGCTGCTATTGCTGGCGCTGCTGCCCAGCGTGCCGCTGGTGCTGCCGCTGAGCGAGGTAAGGCCGCTGCGCGTGTTGGTGCTCAGGCCGCCACTGCTGCCGCTGCTCGACAGGTTGGTGGAGGGGCTGGCGCTGTTGCCGTCCTGGCCGGCCAGTGCCGCGCGCAGGGTGGTGGCCAGTGCGGTGGCATCGGCATTGCGCAGGTAGACCACATGGATATTGCCCGAGGCATTGCCGCCACGGCTGGGGCTGTCGAGCTTGCCGATCAGCATCTTGGCCTGCGACAGGCGTGCCGGGTTGGCCGCGCGCAGCAGGATGCTGTTGGTGCGCGGGTCGGCCAGCACCGAGGTGCGGTAGGCGTTGTCGGTCTGTGCGGCGCCGGGGGCTGCACCGGTGGTGGCGCTGCCGCTGGCGGACACGGTCTGGCCGCCTTCCAGCAGGCGCTGCAGCATGGGCACGATGTCGGTGGCGACTGCGTGTTCCAGCTGCACCACTTCCACATCGCTGGCGTTGGCCACATCCATCGACGCGATGATGCGCGAGAGGCGCTGCAGGTTGTCGGCGTAGTCGGTGATGACCAGGGAGTTGTTGCCCGGGTTCACATTGATGGTGTTGTTGGGGCTGATCAGCGGACGCAGCACCGGCACCAAGTTGTTGGCGCTCTCGAAGTTGAGCTTGAAGATCTGGGTGACGATCTGGCCGCCACCGGGCACCTGGCCGCCGGCGCCGCCCTGGGTGATGCGCACCGTGCCGCCCTGCAGCTTGGCATCGGCCTCGGGCACGACCTTGTAGAGGCCTGCGGCCTCGACCACGGTGTAGTTCTGCAGGCGCAAGGCCGCCAGGAACTGCTCGAAAGCGGCTTGCGGCGAGACGGGCCGGTCGGTCACCAGGTTCATCGTGCCCTTGATGCGCGGATCTACCACCACGCTCTTGCCGGTGATGGTGGCCATGGTGCGCGCGATGGACTCGATGTCGGCATTGGCAAAGTTCAGGGTCACCGGCTCGCCCGCACGGATGCTGGCGGTGCCGGTGGTGATGGCGGTTTGCGCAAGCGCCGCGCCATTGCCGCCCATTAGAAGGACGCTTGCTGCGATGGAGTGCAGCGCAAATCGATAAATGGGAGAGTGGTAATGCATCATATGTTCAACCAACCGAGAGCAGCACGCGGCTTCCGCTGCGCTGCCCAATCATAGTCAATAGATTTGCGAGAGCTGCCTCGCGCCCTTCGGCAGCCCAGGCTTCCCCCTGAAAACGCAGGCGCTGGCCCACCCATTGGCCCTGGCCTCTGAGCTGGAGCGCGCCATCCAGGGTGGACAGCTGCAAGCTGGTGCTGTCACCGCCTTGCAGTTGCAGGCGGTAGCTGCCTAGCGGCTGTATCGTGGACAGGCGGGAGGTCACCGCCATCACATCGAGATCGGCGCCGCCCTCGACCTGCAGTCGCCCGGCATTGAGCGCGAGCGACAGATCACGGGTCTTGAGCAGCAGCTGGCCCTGGGGCTGGATGGTGTTCCATGGCGTGCCCAGGCCCACCAGCAGCGATGCCGGCCAGCGGCTTTCATGCGCGCCCAGTTGCACCTTGGCACCGCCCCAGTGGGGCTGAATGCGGATGGGCATGGGCGCGGCCATGCAGCAGCTGGCATTCCAGTGCATGTTGAGGCCGCGCAGGCTGGGGCGCAGTGCCCAGTCCACCCGGCCGGGCAGGGCCATCTGGTCGCGGCTGGCCTGGCCACCAGTAAATACCCATTGGGCTGAACCGTTCCAGACGGTGCCACGCGGCTCGCGCAGCTGCAGCTGGCCCTGGCTGGCCCAGGCCAGGCCCTGCGCCAACCAGTGCGCTGGCGCAAACAGTACCAGCGCGGCCAGGCCGCCGGTGCAGGCGCCCACTGCTGCCCAGCGCCAGGGCGCACGGGCGCTGCCGTGGGGCAGGGTGGGGTTCGAGTGTTGCCGGGCCATGCGCTGTGTGCCGCTTACTGGGCCGGCAACTGCAAGACGATGTTGCCCGACCAGGTGGGCGCGGCAGCGGGGCCTGCGCCCTTGGCCGGCTCGTCGCGGGTCAGGCGCAGCTCGGTGGCAATCGCATGCGCATTGGCACGCACCTGGCCCAGCCAGCGCTGGGTGGAGGCAGCCGAGGCGCGGCTCAACGTGACGGTTACGCGTTCGCCCAGCACGGCCAGCTTGGCGCTGGTGCCCAGCTGCTGCGTGAGCGAGGCTTCGAGTTGCTGGCGTGCCTGCGTGGCGGTGATCGTCGTGGCCGATTGCAGCTGGCGCGCTTCGGCCTGCAGTGCCTGCATGCGGGCGAGTTGCTGGTCCAGCTGGGCATGTGCGGCGGGCGCGCTGCGCCAGGTTTGCAGCACCGGCGCAATCGCCAGCCACCACAAGAGCGCAATCAGCACCACGCCAGCGGCCAGGCTGACGCCCCGGCGCTCACGCGCATCCAGCGCGCGCCAGCGTTGGCGCAGCAGTTGGGCTGCGGAGGACGAAGCCGCTGCAGATGCCGACGGTCGGGAGGAGTTCTTCTTCATGGCTGGGCCTGCGCGCGGATGACCCACTGGTCGTTTTGCATCTGGGCCTGCAGGCCCTGGGCTTGCAGTTTCTGGCTGAATGCATCAAAGCCATCGGTGGGCAGGCCGCGCAGGCGCAGCTCGCCGCCACTGTATTCGACCGTGCTGGGCACCGTCCCGGCGGGCAGGCTGGCCAGCGCCTGGCCAGCGGCGGCCAGCAGCGGTTCGGCGTCTGACGGCGACAAGCCGCCCGAGGCCTGGCGCAGGTTGGCCACTTCGCGCGCCATTTGCACGGGCGCATCGACCACGACTTGCACATTGGGGAAGGCCTGGGTCAAGGTGCTGCGCACCAGTGTGCCTTTGGCCTGCAGCTGCTGGCGCTCTTGCCAGGCCCAGATATTGGCACCCACGAGCGTAAGCACCACCAGGGCCAGCACGGCCCAGCGCGCCGGGCGCCATGCCGGGGCATGCAGCACATCATTGAGGCCGCTGCCCAGGCGCCGCTGCAGCCGGTTGCGCCCGCTGTTGGCAAATTCGAGCTGTGCCAGGTCCCAGTCGCTGCGTGCGGCATCGCGCATGGTTTGTGCGGGGCTGTAGAGCTGCACCGGGCGCTGCAGCCAGTGCTCGGCAGTGCTGACCACGGCCGGCTCGGCATGCACGATGCTGTCGGGCCCGAGCGGGGGCAGCAGCGCTGCGCTCTCGCGCGAGACGGGCAGCACCAGCACCGCATCGGCGCTGTCGGTGCCAAACACCACGGCCTGCGCCAGCTCAGGGCTGCCGGTGACGAGGATCTGCGCGCCATCGGGTGCGGGCTCACCCGGTGCATGGCTGGGCACCACACGGGCTACGGCGCGGCCTGCGGCTTCCAGCGCCTGCAGGTGCTCGCGCAGCCACTGGCGCGGGCAGCAGGCGATCCAGATGGGTTCGCCCTGGCCGGTGGCACGGGTATCGGGTTGCAAGGCGAAGTGCAATTGGGCCGGGTCGTCCAGCAGGCGCTCTTCGAGCAGGCCTTCGAGCACGGCACGCAGCCGGGGCGAGCCTGGGCCTACGCCTTGGGGCAGGCTGACCCGTTGCCAAGACAGCATGGCCGCGGGCACCACGGCGACCACTTCACCGGCGCGGCCGGGTTGGGGCAGCAGGCCGGCGGTGGTGCTGCCTTGCTGGCCGATGGTCACGCCATCGGGCGACAGGGCATAGCTGTAGCTCCAGGCCGAGCTGGGCCCTGTATCTGGCCCCGAGGCCAGCGGCAGTGAAATCAGTAAGGTACTCATGAGCGTGTTGTGCGCTGCATTGTAGAGGGCTCGGCTTCACCAAACTGCAATACGTTTGTCATCATGTTTCTGTTAGCGCGCCGCCACCGGGTTGCCGCTGCCATCGCCCATCAGGCTGGTGGCTAGCGCGGCACCGCGCTCGCGCACCACGGTCGTTACATTCAGCCCCTGGCGGTAGACCAGGGATTTCTCCTGCACCACCAGCTCGTCAAAGCGCAGGCGCGCCCAGACTTCGAAATACACCGATTTGACATCGAGCAGTGCGTTGGCATTGGTGAGCGCGGTGTTGCTGCTGAAGCGCTGCTGCAGCTCGGAGGTGCTCTCGAAAGCCTTGTTCAGCCGCATCTGGGTGATTTGCTGGGCCGTTGCAAAATCCAGGCCCTCCACGGCGGCCCAGATGACGGTGGCCGAGGCGGTATTGACGTTGACCCTGCTCTCCTGGGGCAGCAGCACCACATAGGGCTCCAGCTGGGTCAGGGTGGACGGCGACAGGCCCCACCAGGCCAGCTCCTTGTAGGTGCGGGGCAGCAGCGGCGCATTGGCGGCCTTGCCCTCGCTGCGCAGCGCGGCCAGCGCCTGCTGGCTGAGGACGGTCAGCTCGGCACCGGGCAGGCCCAGGCGCTCGAACAGGCGCTGGAACTGGCGCAGCGCAACGGTATTGATCTGGTTGTTGGCGACCAGGTTGCGGATGTTAAGGCGTGCCTGGGCATCGACAATCGCGCCCGACAAGAAAGCCTGCGCGGCATCGATGCTGCTGTCGTCGGCATTGCTCTGGTTGTTGGAGGCCTGCAAAAAGGTGGACAGGCGTGCTTCGGCCAGCGGCACCGACCAGGGCTCGGACAGCGAATCGGGGCCGCCCACGCGCGCATCCTGGCGCAGCACCTGGCGCGAGAAATCCAGCCCGCCCAGCAGCAGCCAGGCGGCCTGCACGCGGGTGCGCTCGGCGCCTTCCACCTCCAGATTGCGCCATTGCTGCCAGACGGCGCTGGCGGCAATGGTGGCCACCAGGGTCACGGTGAGCATGGCGGCCAGCAGTGCTGCGCCGCGCTGGCTGCGGCGGGGTAGGCGGAGCGGCTTCATGATTTGTTGCCCGACACGATGGGGTTGACCCAGTCGTTGGTGATAACACCCGACAGCGCGCCCGGAGCGGGCAGCTCCAGGCTCAGGCGGATGCCATCGGGCAGCGCCACCGTGGTGGGGTTGTTGGCATCGGTCTGGGGATTGGCGCCCTGGCTGGACAGCGGGTTGCTCCAGCTGTTGCCCCGGAAATACAGCAGCTGCCAGCCGCTGAGGGGCATCAGCACGGTTTGCTGCGGGCCGCCGTCGCCGGCATTGTTGGTCATGGCGCTGTTGGTAACCGCATGGGCGGCCATGTCCCAGGCCTGCTGCCACTGCTGCAGATCACGCACCGGCGATGATTGCCAGCGCACCCAGTAGGCGCGGTTGCCCAGGCTGCGCTGGGCCCAGCTGACGACGCGCAGGCCTTGTTCGTTGATGTCGCTGCTGCGGCGTGTGAGCCGCAGCACGCGGCCATCCCAGTCGATCGGGGTGGTGCCGGAAACGCGCTCGATGCCATTGAGGTCGGTGTTCCACTGCGACAGCGCGGCCTGCACCACCATCACCTCTTCGCTGTAATCGCGGGCCTGCTGCTGGGCGCGCACCATGCCGTCGATGCCGCGCCAGCTGGCGATGGTCATCACCGCCAGGATGGAGATGGCGATCAACAGCTCGATCAAGGTAAAGCCCTGGCTGCGCTGCTGACTAAAACGGAGGAAGCGCTGCATCAGTACCTCCCCACGATGGTGCTGAGGCGCAGCATAGGTGCGCCGCCGGAGAACACATGGGCATCGATGCGGCGGAAATCCGGGTTGGGCGTGGCAAACACGCCCACACGCACATCGAACATGCGGCCGGCCTGTTCGCAGGCCACGCTGGTGGTGCCCAGGCCCGGCAGTTGCTGGGAGAGGCGCGCGGCGATCAGCTGGTTTTCGGCGCAGATCTGCGCGAGCATCACATCGCTTTGGCGCCCTGCGGTCTGGGTCAGCGCGTTCATGGCCTTGCCGCCGGCGAGCAAGGCGATCGCGACAATGGCGAGCGCGACCAGCACCTCGATCAGGGTGAAGCCGGAGTGGGGCGAGGACTTGCTGCGCACGCGGTGCTTGTCAGGAAAGGGTTCAGGGGGCCTGCAGCTCAAAGGGGCGCACACCATCGGTGGCCACGGCAATGCTGCCCGCGCTGCGGTTGGGATAGGCCAGCACCACCGTCTGTGGGCCGATCAGTGCCTCGGGCCCCAGGATGATATCGCCACTGCTGCGCACCGCCACCGGCGGGTGCAGCCACGCGCCCTGGCGGGTGCCGCCTTGCAGGCCTTCGATCACAAAGCCCTGGCTGTCCGCCCGCCAGCGCACCGGCTGGCCGCTGGCACGGGACTGGGCCCGGGCGGCCTCCAGCTGCGCGGCCAGGCGCTGGCCTTCGCGCTGGAGTTGGTCCTGGCCGTTGTCGCCCATCGCAAACACCACGCCGGCGCTGGCCAGAGCCATCAAGGTGATGACGACCAGCAGCTCCATCAAGGTAAAGCCGCGCTGGCGGCGCGGCTGGAGGGGGTGTGGAAAGGGCATGGGGGCCGGAGAGCAGGGCAGCGGAAAAAGGCAGAAAGCAGGGATCAGGCGGGCTCAGTGCCGCTTATTGCCAGCTGCCGATGTCGGCATTGTTGCCTTCACCGCCGGCCTGGCCATCTGCACCAAAGCTCATCACATCGACTTCGCCTTTGACGCCAGGGTTCAGGTACTGGTAAGGGTGGCCCCAGGGGTCATTGGGCAGCTTTTCCAGGTAGGGCTTCCAGTTCATCGGCGCGGGGCCGGTGGTAGGGCGGTTGATCAGCGCGGCCAGGCCTTGCTCGGCAGTGGGGTAGCGCTGGTTGTCCAAACGGTAGCGCTTGAGCGCGCCGCTGATGTTGGTGATATCGGTGCGCGCGGCGGTCACGCGTGCTTCGTCGGCAGCGCCAATCACATTGGGCACGATTAGCGCGGCCAGCACGCCGATGATGACCAGCACCACCATCAGCTCGATCAGGGTAAAGCCGCGCTGGATGTTGGCTTGGATGCGGCGTGCAGCCGACTGCGGGCGGAAGGAAAACATCATGCTCTCAGGTCAAAGGGGGTCGAAGTGGTGAAACTGACATCTGGGTGCATCATAATCTGCGAATGGTGACACTATCACGCAACCCCTGGTCTCCTCGGCTGGCGGCCGGCCTTTTATGGGCTGGCGCTGCGGCATTGGCGGTGTTCTGGGGTCTCAAGCTGTCGGTGCCGCGCCAGGTGCTGTCGGCCCCCCAGGCCGGTGGCCCAGCCCAGGTGCAGGTTGATGGCGCTGCGATGGCGCGCCTCTTTGGCGTGCAGGATGGCGCGCCCGTTGCGGCGCCCGCCGCCCCCACCCGCTGGCGCCTGCTGGGCGTGATGGTGGGCAAGGACAGTGGCGGAGGCGCTGCCGTCATCGCCGTCGATGACCAGCCAGCCAAGGTGTTCCGCGTAGGCGCTACCGTTGCCGATGGCCTGGTGCTGCAGGCCCTGCGCAGTGATGCCCCGCGCGCCGTGAGCCTGGGCGCTGGTGTCGATGGCCCGGCCGCTGTCACCATCAACCTGCCTGCGTTGCGCCCAGTGGATGTGGTGGCTGCACCAATCTCGGCCAATGCTCCGAATGCCGTGCCTGCGGCCCCGCAAGCTGCTGCACCTGCACCTGCGCCCGTGCCCGTGCCGGCGGCTGCGGCCAATGTGGACCGCAGCACGGGTTCGCTACGCGACTGATCGCCTGGGCTTTACGTAAAAGTTTGTTGGGCGCGGGCAGTAGCGGTCAAAGATCGCTGAACAGCGGCAATCGCAGCCATTCCCCATAAGCGAGTTTGACCGAGGGCCAGTCCTTGGCCAGCGGCAGCCTTTGGCCCCTTGTCAGCAGCCAGTGCGCGCATTGGGCGACACCAGCGTGGCTGATCCAGAGAACGGGCTGGCCGGTTTCCCGCGCCTGCTGGCGTGCGGCATCCAGCGCACGCGTGACGCGCGCCATCATCGTGGCCAGTGATTCGCCGCCGCCTGGCGCATAGGCCATGAAGTCGGCGGTCCAGGCCTGCATCTCTTCACGCGCAATGCCATCCCAGCGCTGGCCTTCCCAGGCGCCAAAGTCCATTTCTGCCAGATCATTGCAGGCACGCAGCTGGAATGCGGGTGCCTGCATCTGCAAGGCGGTGGCCAGCTGCGTGCAGCGCTGCAGCGGGGAGTGCCAGACGGTGCCGGCCGGCAGCGCCTCGGCCGTCCAGGCGCCTTGCAGAGCCTGCGCGGCGGCGGCGGTAGCCCTGTCGTCGGCGGCCAGGTCCGTGCGGCCGTAGCAGACCCCCGGCGCCACCAGCGGCTGGGCATGGCGCTGCAGCCACAGCGCCGTCATGCCAGCGCCTGGGCCAGCCAACTGCCGGCAGGGCCCAGCGACAGCGCTGCACCCAGATAGAACGCTATCTCGCTGACCTGTTCAGCAGCGCCCAAGCCATCGCCGGTAAAGCCTTGCAGGCGGCGCTGCAGCCATTGGCGCATCCACAGCGCAGCGGCGGCGCTGAGCACCAGGGCGAGCAACAGGACCTCCCAGCCTTCGACCAGGCCCAGCAGCAGGGCGGCGGGCAAGGACCAGGCTACACAGCAAGCCAGGCCTTTGCGGCTGATAAAGGCCGCCAGCGGCTTGCTTTTGGACGAGGCGCTGTCGCCCACATGGGGCAGGCTGCGCACCACAAACATGGGCCAGAGGCGGGCGATGACATGGGCGGCCACCAAGCTCGCCATGGCCAAGGACAGGCTGTGGCTGGCCAGCAGCGCGATGAGGGCGGTCTTGCTGAGCACGGCCAGCACCATGGCCATCGCGCCATAGGCACCGATGCGCGAGTCCTTCATGATCTCCAGCGCGCGCTCACGCTGGTGGCTGCCGCCCAGGCCATCGACCACATCGCTCAAACCATCCTCATGGAAGCAGCCGGTGAGCAGCACGGTGGCCAAGGTGCTGAGCACGGCAGCGACCAGTGGGCTGTAGCCATTGCCAGACGGCAGCAGCAGGCTGCTGGCGGCCAGCACACCGGCGCCCACCAGGCCCACGATCCAGCCTACGCCGGGGAAGTGGCCGGCGCTGGCGCGCAGCATCTCGGGGCTGTAGCCTACCCAATCGCCCAGCTTGCCGGTGACCGGAATGCGGGTGAAAAACTGCACCGCCAACAGAAAATGGCGCAAGGCTTGCATGCTGCGGGTGGGGTGGTTGGGCTTTAGGCCTGCAGGAACAAGCGGTAGGCCGGGTTCTGGGTCTCTTCGATCCAGGGGTAGCCCAGGTTGTTCAGGAACTGCTCAAAGCTCTGCGAATCTTCCTGGGGCACTTGCATGCCCACGAGGATGCGGCCGTAATCTGCACCTTGGTTGCGGTAGTGGAACAGCGAGATGTTCCAGTTCGGGGCCATCAGGCTCAGGAACTTGAACAGCGCGCCGGGCCGCTCGGGGAAGATGAAGCGCAGCAGGCGCTCGTCCTGCGCGAGCTGCGAGCGCCCGCCGACCATGTGGCGCACATGCTCCTTGGCCAGCTCATCAAAGGTCAGGTCCAGCGCTTCAAAGCCGTTCTTCTGGAAGTTGCGGCAGATCTTTTCCGACTCGCCCTTGCTGTTGGTCGAGATGCCGACAAAGACATGGGCGCGCCGGTCATCGCTGATGCGGTAGTTGAATTCGGTCACGCTGCGTGCGCCACCGGGCAGGTTGCCAATGACTTCGCAGAAACGCTTGAAGCTGCCGCGCTCCTCAGGGATGGTGACGGCAAACAGCGCTTCCTTTTCCTCGCCCACATCGGCGCGCTCGGCGACGAAGCGCAGGCGGTCAAAGTTCATGTTGGCGCCGCTCAGGATCGCGGCATAGGTCTCGCCCTTGGTCTTGTTCTTGGCCACATACTGCTTGATACCGGCCACGGCCAGCGCGCCCGAGGGCTCGACGATGGAGCGGGTATCGACAAAGATGTCCTTGATCGCAGCGCAGACGGCATCGGTGTCGACGGTGATGTATTCATCGACCAGGCCATGGGCGACGCGGAAGGTTTCCTCGCCCACCAGCTTGACGGCGGTGCCATCGGCAAACAGGCCCACATCGTTCAGTGCCACACGCTTGCCTTCGCGGGCCGACTGGACCATCGCGTCCGAATCGTTCATCTGCACGCCGATGACCTTGATCTCGGGCCGTACGGCCTTGATGTAGTTGGCCACCCCGGCGATCAGGCCGCCGCCGCCAATCGCGACAAAGACCGCATTCAGCGGCGAGGAGCCGATTTTCTGCACCTGGCGCATGATCTCCATCGCGATCGTGCCCTGGCCGGCGATGACATCGGGGTCATCAAAGGGGTGGACAAAGGTCAGGCCCTGTTCCTGTTGCAGCTTGAGCGAGTGCTCATAGGCATCGCTGAAGCTTTCGCCCATCAGCACCACTTCGCCACCCAGGCCCTTGACGGCATCGACCTTGACCTGCGGCGTAGTGGTGGGCATCACGATCACCGCGCGGGTGCCCATGCGGCTGGCCGACAGTGCCACGCCCTGGGCATGGTTGCCTGCCGAGGCGCAAATGACGCCTGCCTTGAGCTGTTCGGCCGTCAGGTGGGCCATCTTGTTGTAGGCGCCGCGCAGCTTGAAGCTGAATACGGGTTGCTGGTCTTCACGCTTGAGCAGCACCTTGTTGTGCAGGCGGCGGCTGAGGTTCTTGGCGGAGTCCAGGCTGGATTCAATGGCCACGTCATAGACACGCGCAGTGAGGATTTTCTTCAGGTAATCGGCCGGCGTCAGCGCGGCAGCAGTCTTGGAGGGCATAGGGATGCACGCTAGAGAAATGAGGCAACGAGAAGGTAGCGCATGCGGATGGCGCGCCTGGTTGATGCGCCAGCCCGCAAGGCATGCGCGGGTCGCGGCATGGGCGGGGGTGGCGGGCATCAGGTGATCGAAAGACCGATGCACTATAACCGCTGGCGTTCACTGGAGCGGACCGGCAGTGGATTTGCGCCTGAGGCGGGCAGAAAAAAAGCCCCTGATGTGAATCAGGGGCTTGAAACCACCATTTGAGAGGTGGAGGAGACAACTTGCAAGCTACATCCAGCAGTTTTGGCATGGCCTGGCTGTGGAGCAGCAGATGGGTCCAAGTATAGCGATGTTTCTGCTGCGATGCAGCAAAATAATGCCCGCAACCATTTTTTTCTCCAATGCTGTTGATAGACAGCAACAAATAGCAGGGGTTAGGGCAGATCTGCCACACTTGTGACGTCTGATTTTTGGAGAGATGCAATGGAATGCACGGTGACGTGGACGGGTGCGAGTGGCGCCCGCTCGGGAATGGGCTTTGTGGCAGAAACCGGCAGCGGCCATGTGGTGGCCATGGATGGCGCGCCCGACGCGGCCAACCCGGCCAACGGCGGCCAGAACTTGGCTGCCCGCCCCATGGAGCTGCTGCTGGCAGGCACCGGCGGCTGCACCGCCTATGACGTGGTGCTGATCCTCAAGCGCGGCCGCCACGATGTGAAAAACTGCACCGTGGCCCTGAAGGCCGAGCGCGCCGACACCGAACCCAAGGTGTTCACCAAGATCCATATGCAGTTCACCGTCACCGGCAAAGGCATCCCGCCAGCCGCAGTGGAACGCGCCATCGCAATGAGCCACGAGAAATACTGCTCGGCCAGCATCATGCTGAGCAAGACGGCCGAGATCACCACGGGGTTTGACCTGGTGGAGGCCTAAAAACGCAGCGCGCAAGCGATGTTGTAGAAAAGCCGCCTTGCAGGGCGGCTTTTTGTTGGGCAGCTTGGCCGGCAGTTTCTGTGGACAGACGGCCCTCTTTATATATGGTGCGCCGTAACAGTCATCACCTTGGAGGCGATCTTCATCAGCATCCGGGCGGGCAGGGGCACGGGCAGGGCGCCTGCGTCCACCGCTGCAGCGGCATGGCGCTCCTCGTCGGCCTTCATCTGGCTGACGACGGCCCGCGATGGAGCGTCGTGTGCTGGCAACAGCTCCAGGTGGGACTGCAGGTGCAGGGACACCTGGTTTTCGGTTTCTTCGACAAAACCCAGGCTGGCGCGGTCGCTGACCTTGGCCGCCACGGTGCCGATCACAAAAGCGCCGGCAAACCACAGCGGGTTGAGCAAGCTGGGGCGCTCGCCCAGGTCCTGCAGGCGCTGGTGGGTCCAGGCCAGGTGGTCCATCTCTTCCTGGGCGGCTTCGAGCAGGTGCTCGCGCAGATGCTCATCGCGCGTGACCATGGCCTGGGCGGTGTAGAGCGCCTGTGCGCAGACCTCGCCCACATGGTTGACCCGCATATAGGAGGCGGAGAGTTTTTTCTCCTCAGGACTGAGATCGGGCTCGTCCATGCCCGTGGCAGGCGAGGGGGTGGCCGCACGGGGCGTTGCAAACAGGGTGCGCAGCGCAGTATCTGCTGCGCAAAGGAGTCGTTCTTGCATAGGTTGCCATGCTAACCAGTAGAATACACCCCGCTGCAAACATGGCGAATCTCCTCTGAAACGGCTTGTTTTGCAGCAAATTTTTGTCGAAAAATGGGACGGCGGCTGACATTCGTTAAACGTTGCACTCAAGCAACGATTTGCAGCGAATAGGTCCTCAAATGGGGGAATTTGTTTGCGCAACCGCCTGCGGTCTGTTGAAATAGAGAGAACTTCCACACTAGGAGGTTGGCGCGGGAGCAGGTAGAAGTTGTGCAGAACCGTGAGGCTGACATCAACCCCCCCGTACCAGCGCCGTCTGTTAAACCTTGGAGTAACTCGCAATGAAAAAATCTCTTGTTGCCTTGGCAGTGCTGGCCGCTTCCGGCGCCGCAATGGCTCAATCTTCCGTGACCCTGTTCGGTATCGTTGATGCTGGCGTGACCTACGCTAAGACCAGCGGTGGCGAAAGCAACTACGGTCTGACCAACTCCGGTAACGCCACCAGCCGTCTGGGCTTCCGCGGCGTGGAAGATCTGGGTGGCGGTCTGAAGGCTGGTTTCTGGCTGGAAGGCGCAATCCAGAACGACAGCGGTACCGCTTCCGGCGGCGGCGCTGCAGGTCCTGGCTTCGAGTTCAAGCGTCGTTCCACCGTGTCCCTGATGGGCAACTTCGGTGAAGTGCGTCTGGGTCGTGAACTGACCGCAGCTTACAACACCGTGTCTGGCTACGACGTGTTCGGCCAAGTCGGTATCGGCCAAAACTTCAGCTTCGGCAACGGCACCTACGGCTTCGGCGACCCAGTTCGCGTGGGCAACATGGTTTCGTACTACACCCCTAACATGTCCGGCTTCACCGCTGGCGTGAACTACGGCTTCGGCGAAACCGCTGGTGACAGCTCCGCTAAGCGTTACATCGGCGTGTCCGCTGGTTACAACAACGGCCCTCTGAGCGCCGGTATTGCTTACGACCAGCAAAACGATCCTACCGCCAGCTTCGAAAAGGCTCAAGGTCTGGGTCTGGGCGCTGCTTACAACTTCGGCGCTTTCAAGCTGTCGGGCCTGGTCCGTCAAGTGCAAAGCACCCCAGTTGGTGGTGGCAGCAAGGCTAAGTTCCAGTCCGCTGGTCTGGGCGCAACGGCTGCTGTCGGCGCTGCTGGCGAAGCACGTCTGGCTTACAACTACTACGACAACAAGGAAATCGAAGGCAAGGCTCACCAGCTGTCGCTGGGCTATGTCCACAACCTGTCGAAGCGCACCGCTCTGTACGGCACCTACGCTTTCCTGAAGAACCAGAAGAGCGAAACCATGAGCCTGTCGGCTAACGGCCTGGGCATCGACCCAGCTGGCGCTGGCAAGAACCAAAACGCTATCACCGTTGGTGTGCGTCACGCTTTCTAATGAATGGCTAGGGTGACCTAGCTACTCAACCTGAAATGCAAAAAGCCCGTCGAAAGACGGGCTTTTTTTTGCCTGTTCGCTGGCAGTCGCTCGCTGGCTGGCAGGGATTCAGGCACTGTTGCGGCGGCATCCATGCTGGTTCGCGCATTTGCATGCCCTCACGGCTGATGCCGGATGAGGAGGCTGCGCCTTGGATAGGCTTCAAACTCCTGGCCTGCTGTTCCTTTCTGCCAACGCTAACAGCTAACTGCAGCGTGGCCTGTTGCAGTCTTCCTACAAGCAGCGCTCTGTATCGCTGCTGATAGCCCCCAAGATGCTGCTGTTGTGCTTTCTTGCACACAGAGAGAGCAGGTGTCAGTGCAGGCCTGCAATGCAGGCCTTTGCCTATTTGGCAGACGAAGCCGTGTTTTGCCCGACAAAACACCTGCTTTTGCCGGTCACCTAGCAGAAATAAATGGAACTCGGGAATATCCCCGCCTTGGGGGAAGCACCATGCGGAAGATCGATTCCTTGCGGCATAGTGAAGCACTACTATTCTGCGAGGACTTATGAAACAGCCTTCTCTTGCTCTGGTTGCGATAGCGGTAGCCACCGTTTTGTCAGCTGGCGTGGCCCAGGCCAAGCCCTTCAAGTGGGCCAGCCAGGCCGATGTTGCCAGCTGGGATATCCACGCGCAAAACAATGGCCTGCACAACGCCATTCACCCTTACGTCTACGAGACCCTGGTTACCTATAACAGCAAGACCTTTGAGGTCGAGCCACTGCTGGCCACCTCTTGGAAAGAGGTGACCCCCAAGCAGATGCGCTTTGCATTGCGCCAGGGCGTGAAGTTCCAGGACGGATCGAGCTTTACCGCCGATGACGCCGTGTTCTCGATCACGCGTGCGATGGCCAAGACATCGAACTATGGCCCCTTTGTGCAGGGCATCGAGAAGGTCGTCAAGGTCGATGACGCGACTATTGACATCTTCATGGTCGACCCCAACCCGGTGCTGCTGCGCCAGATGACCGAGCTGCGCATGATGAGCAAGGCTTGGTCGGAGAAGAACAAGTCCACCGAACCGATGGACATCAAGAAGTCCGACGAGAATTTTGCCCACCGCAATGCGATGGGCACGGGGCCTTTCATCCTCGAATCCTGGCAGCCCGATGTACGCATGGTGCTCAAGAGGAACCCCAACTGGTGGGGACAGATGCCGGGCAATGTGACCTCGATCACCTATACCCCGATCAAGTCGGCGCCCACCCGCATGGCGGCGCTGCTGTCGGGTGAAGTGGACATGGTGCTCGATCCCACACCCCAGGACCTGAACCGCCTGCGCGCCAGCCCGGATCTGAAGATCCTCGAAGGCCTGGAGAATCGTACGATTTTCTTCGGCATGGACCAGTTCCGTGACGAGCTGCCCGGGTCGAACGTCAAAGGCAAGAACCCGCTCAAGGACCAGAAGGTGCGCCAGGCGCTGTACCAGTCCATCGATATCCAGGCGATCACCAAGACCATCCTGCGTGGCCTGGGCAAGCCCACCGGCACCTTGGTGGCACCTCAGGTCAACGGCTGGACCGAGGCAGTCGGTCAGCGTCTGCCCTATGACCAGGAGGCCGCCAAGAAGCTGCTGGTTCAAGCGGGTTACCCCGATGGTTTTGAGGTGGACTTTGCCTGCCCCAACAACCGCTATATCAGCGACGAGGCGATCTGCCAGGCGGTCACCGCGATGTGGGCCAAGGTAGGGGTCAAGGCCAAGCTGCGCACCTTGCCGATGGTCACCTACTTCCCGATGATCCAGCGCAACGAAGCGAGCATCTACATGCTGGGCTGGGGCGTGCCTACCTTCGATTCGCTCTACAGCCTGCAGTCGCTGGTGCGCACCGTCGGCAAGGGCGGCGACGGAAACTACAATGTCGGCCGCTACAGCAATGAACGCATGGACTACCTGGTCGATCGCGTCAAAACGGAAACCGACCAGCCCGTGCGCACCCGCATGCTGACCGAGGGCTTGCAGCTGTCCAACGACACGGTCTCCCACCTGCCACTGTATGACCAAGTGATCCCCTGGGCGATGAAGAAGAACATCGACCTGGTGCACCGTGCTGACAACCGGGTCGACATCAAGCTGGTGACAGTCCGCTGACCAGCGGCGAGCCGTTTGCAGGCCTGCCGCCCGATAGGGTGGCAGGCTGTTCCATAAAAAGCGAAAGAAGAATAGGCAGACAACACGGGTGCTGGGGATCCTCTGCAGAGCCCTCGCCAAAACGGGATGGACACCGATCGGGACGAGACGCCAGCGGCTCGCCCGGGCCTGCGTTCAGACCATGGCGGAGCGTTTTGCAAAGGGTCCTGGGCACCTTCCCTCTGTTTGTCACGATGAGAGTCAGCCATGTTTGCATTCATATTGCGCCGATTGATACAGGCGGTGATCGTGATGATCGCCGTGGCGTTCATTTCCTTCATGTTGTTCCAGTATGTGGGTGATCCGGTCACCTTCCTGCTGGGCCAGGATGCCACCCCACAGCAGATTGCCGAGTTGCGCAGCGCGCTGGGGCTGGACAAACCGTTCTTCGTGCAGTTCTGGCACTTTCTGGTGAATGCCGCCCAGGGCGAATTCGGCATCAGCCTTCGCCAGGGGGCCAAGGTCTCGTCCTTGATTGCCGAGCGCTTCCCGGCGACCTTCGAGCTGGCTATGGTGGCTGCCTTGCTGGCCCTGGTCATTGGCGTGCCGATGGGCGTGTATGCTGCGCTGCGGCGTGGCAGCTTCATGAGTCAAGTGTTCATGACCCTGTCGCTCCTGGGCGTGTCCTTGCCCACCTTCCTGATCGGTATCTTGCTGATCCTGATCTTCTCGGTGCATCTGGGCTGGTTCCCGAGCTTTGGCCGTGGCACGACGATGCAGCTGGGCTTTTGGAGCACCGGCCTGCTGAGCGCCAAGGGCTGGCACCACATCATCCTGCCGGCCATCACGTTGGCGGTGTTCCAGCTCACCTTGATCATGCGCCTGGTGCGCGCCGAGATGCTGGAGGTGCTGCGCACCGACTACATCAAGTTTGCCAAGGCCCGGGGCCTGAGCAACCGCACCATCTACTTTGGCCATGCCTTGAAGAACACGCTGGTGCCGGTGATGACCATCACCGGTCTGCAGCTGGGCGGCCTGATTGCCTTCGCCATCATCACCGAGACCGTGTTCCAGTGGCCGGGCATGGGCCTGCTGTTCATCCAGGCGGTGACCTTTGCCGATATCCCCGTCATGGCCGCCTACCTATGCCTGATTGCGCTGATTTTTGTGGTGATCAACCTCGTGGTCGATCTGTTGTATTTTGCTGTTGACCCGCGTCTGCGCGTCGAAAAATCGGGAGGGCACTGAGATGCCTCGTCTGCCTTATAACGCGAGCTCGCGTGCCTTTTCGCACCTGGCCCAGATCCATCCGGAACTGACGGCCTTCCGCCGTGACCTGCATGCCAACCCGGAGCTGGGCTTCGAAGAAAAATACACCGCTGCCCGCGTGAGCGAGGCCTTGCGCCTCTGCGGTGTGGACGAGATCCACCAGGGCATCGGCAAGACTGGCGTGGTTGGCGTGATCCGGGGCCAGAAGCACGGCAGCGGCCGCATGATTGGCCTGCGCGCAGACATGGATGCACTGCCGATCACCGAACAGGGCAACTGCAGCTGGCGCTCCGGCAAACAGGGGCTGATGCACGCCTGCGGCCATGACGGCCACACCGCCATGCTGGTGGGCGCGGCGCGTTACCTGGCCGAGACCCGCAATTTTGATGGCACCGCCGTGCTGATCTTCCAGCCGGGCGAAGAAGGCTACGCCGGTGCGCGCGAGATGATCCAGGATGGACTGTTCGATCGCTTCCCGGTCGATTCGGTCTATGCCATGCACAACTGGCCTGCGATGCGCCAGGGCATGATCGGCATCAACCCCGGCGCCATGATGGCGGCGGCCGACCGCATCCAGATCAATATCAGCGGCAAGGGCGGGCATGGCGCGCACCCCTACCAGACCAATGATGTGGTGCTGGCATCGGCCCATTTGATCACCGCCATCCAGTCCATCGTCTCGCGCAATGTGCGCGCGATCGATGCAGCCGTTATCAGCATTTGCGCGGTGCAATCCGGTGACCTGGCCGCCTACAGCGTGACGCCAGGCACGTCCACCTTGGTGGGCACCGTGCGTACCTTCAACCCCGATGTGCAGAACATGATCGAGCGCCGCCTGGGCGAGCTGTGCCAGGCGCTGGGCCTGGCCTTTGGCGTTAATGCGCAGCTGCAGTACGAGCGCTCCTATCCGGCGACGATCAACACTTCGGAAGAAGCGCTGTTTGCCGGCGATGTGGCGGCCGATCTGGTCGGCGAGCCGCTGGTGGTGCGCAACATGGACCCGAGCATGGGCGCCGAGGACTTCTCCTTCATGCTGCAGCAAAAGCCGGGGGCCTATCTGCGCCTGGGACAGGCCGTCGGTGACGACATCATTCCGCTGCACAACAACCGCTATGACTTCAATGACGATGTGCTGCCGCTGGGAGCAGCGCTGCATGCCGGCATCGTCGAGCGTGGCATGCCACTTGCATTGGGCTAAAGCCTCAGCTCCCGGCCCCGGTTGGGCCGGACTTGATAAAAGGGGAGAACGATGAAACACACGATGAGCAAGACCTTGTTGGTATCGATGTTGGCTGCCGCCTATGTTTCCGCCGGCGCGCAGACCGTGCGCATCGGTTCCCAGGGCGATGCCCTGTCCATGGACCCGCATTCCTTCAATGAGACGGTGCAGCTGAGCGTGACCGGCAACGTCTACGAGCCCCTGGCCGGCCGCAACAGGGATTTGAGCCTGCGCCCGGTGCTGGCCACCCAATGGGAGCAGACCTCGCCCACCGTCTGGCGCTTTACCTTGCGCAAGGGCGTGCAGTTCCACGATGGCACGCCGTTCACGGCCGATGATGTGGTGTTCTCGATGATGCGCACCCAGTTGGAGGGTTCGGACATGAAGTCCTACACCAACCCCATCAAGGAGACGCGCAAGGTCGACGACTACACGGTCGATATCGAGACCAAGGACCCGGCACCGATCCTGCCGAGCATGATCTCGCAGGTCTACATCATGAGCAAGGCTTGGTCCGAGGCCAACAATGCCGTCAACCCGGTGGACCGCCGCAAGGGCATCGAGAACACGGCCTCGTTCAAGGCCAATGGCACCGGGCCGTACCGTGTGCGCGAGCGCCAGCCCAATGTTCGCACCGTCTTCAACCGCAGCGCCAACTACTGGGACAAGATCGACGGCAATGTGCAGGAAGTCGTCTACACGCCGGTCGCCAACGATGCCACCCGCGTGGCCGCGCTGCTGTCGGGCCAGGTCGATGTGATCGACCCGGTGCCAGTGCAGGACTTAGACCGCGTGGCCAACACCGGCAGCACCCGCGTGGTGTCCGGGCCGGAGCTGCGCGCCATCTTCATGGGCATGGACCAGAAGCGCGATGAGCTGCTGAACGCCAGCGTCAAGGGCAAGAACCCGTTCAAGGACAAGCGCGTGCGCCAGGCCTTCTACCAGGCCATCGATATCGAAGGCCTGCACAAGCAGGTGATGCGCGGGGCATCGGGCAACCTGGCCACCTTGATCGGCAAGGGTGTCAATGGCTACGCCGATGACATCAAGCGCCTGCCCTACGACCCGGCCGCCGCCAAGAAGCTGCTGACCGAGGCGGGCTACCCCGATGGCTTCTCGCTGACCTTGAACTGCTCGAACGACCGCTACATCAATGACAGCCGCATCTGCCAGGCGGTCTCGGCCAACCTGGCCAAGATCGGCGTGAAGGTGCAGCTCAATGCCGAGACCAAGGGCACCTATTTCCCGCGCATCATGCGCCATGAAACCGCCTTCTACATCCTCGGCTGGACGCCTTCGACCTACGACGCACACAACCCGCTGCTGGCCTTGATGAACTGCAATGACGGCAAGGGTGCGGGCGCGTTCAACTATGGCAACTACTGCAACCCCAAGGTCGATGCGCTGACCCGCCAGGTGCAGTCCGAGACCGATACGGCCAAGCGCAACCAGGCGATCCACGAAGCGCTGCAGACCGTGGCCGACGACGTGGGCTACCTGCCGCTGCACCAGCAGTTCATGAACTGGGGTGTCAGCAAGAACGTGGAGCTGGTGCAGATGGCCGATGGCTTCATGCCTTTCAAGTGGATGACGGTGAAGAAGTAAATGCCTGGGCCGCTGCGCTGCAGCGGCCAGCGATTAGAGAGAGAAGATGACGATGAAAAACCGAATCAGGCGCTGGATGGACAGCGATGTGGGCTACAGCTTTCGCAAGTCGCCCACGGCCATCGTGGCGGCCCTTATTGCGGCGGTATGCGTGTTCTGCGCGCTGTTTGCCGGCTGGGTGGCGCCCCATAATCCCTTTGACCTGACCACCCTCGAGCTGAGCGATGCGCGCATCCCGCCGGTCTGGAGCGAAGAGGGAGGCTGGAAATACATCCTGGGCACCGACGACCAGGGCCGCGACATTCTGTCGGCGCTGATGTATGGCGCCCGCATTTCGCTGATCGTGGGCCTGGCCTCGGTGGCCCTGTCCGTCGTCGTAGGTGTGGGCCTGGGCCTGCTGGCCGGCTTCAAGGGCGGCTGGATCGATTCGGTGCTGATGCGCCTGTGCGATGTGATGCTGTCCTTCCCCGCCATTCTGGTGGCCTTGCTGATCGCTGGCGTGGGCCGTGCGGTGTTTCCCAATGCCAATGAGTCGCTGGCCTTTGGCGTGCTGATCCTCTCGATCTCGCTGACGGGCTGGGTGCAGTATGCGCGCACGGTGCGTGGCTCCACGATGGTGGAGCGCAACAAGGAATACGTGCAGGCCGCCCGCGTTACCGGCGTGGCACCGCTGCGCATCATGGTCAAGCATGTGCTGCCCAATGTGCTGGGCCCCGTCATGGTGCTGGCCACCATCCAGGTGGCGACGGCCATCATTACCGAGGCGACCCTGTCCTTCCTGGGTGTGGGCGCGCCGCCCACCTCGCCCTCGCTGGGCACCCTGATCCGCGTGGGCAATGATTACCTGTTCTCCGGTGAGTGGTGGATCACGATCTTCCCGGGCCTGATGCTGGTGCTGATCGCGCTGTCGGTCAACCTGCTGGGCGACTGGCTGCGCGATGCGCTCAACCCGCGCCTGCGTTGATGGTGCGGACACAAGACGAACAAGGAACAACCACGATGTCATTGTTGGAAGTTAAAAATCTGGTGGTCGAGTTTCCCAATCGCCATGGTGTGCTGCGGGCGCTGGACAACATCTCCTTTTCCATCGCCCCCGGCGAGATCCTGGGCGTGGTCGGCGAATCGGGTGCGGGCAAGTCGCTGACTGGCGCGTCCATCATCGGCCTGCTGGAGCCGCCAGGCCATGTGGCTTCGGGCGAGATCGTGCTCGAAGGCGAGCGCATCGACAACCTGTCCGCGGACAAGATGCGCCACATCCGGGGCCGCCGCATTGGCGCGATCTTCCAGGACCCGCTCACCTCGCTGAACCCGCTCTACACCGTGGGCCGCCAGCTGATCGAGACCATCCAGACCCACCTCCAGCTCTCGGCGGCGGAGGCGCGCCAGCGTGCGATCCAGCTGCTCAAGGATACCGGCATTCCGGCAGCCGAAGAGCGGATCGACCATTTTCCGCACCAGTTTTCTGGCGGCATGCGCCAGCGGGTGGTGATTGCGCTGGCGCTTGCGGCCGAGCCCAAGCTGATCGTGGCCGACGAGCCCACGACGGCGCTCGACGTGTCGATCCAGGCGCAGATCATCAGCCTGCTCAAGAACATCTGCCGCACCCGAGGCGCGGCCGTGATGCTGATCACCCATGACATGGGCGTGATCGCCGAGACCTGTGACCGGGTCGCGGTGATGTATGCCGGCCGTGTTGCAGAAATCGGCCCGGTGCATGAGGTGATCAACCACCCGGCGCACCCCTATACCCGGGGCCTGATGGCGTCCATCCCCGATATGGAAGCCGACCGCGAACGCCTCAACCAGATTGACGGCGCCATGCCCCGGCTCAATGCCATCCCCAAGGGCTGCGCTTTCAACCCGCGCTGCCCCCAGGTGTTTGACCGCTGCATGGAGCAGCGCCCCGAGCTGATGATGGCTGGCGCCACGCAGGCCGCCTGCTGGCTGCATGCGCCCGATTACCAGCCCCAAGTGGCTGCCACCGAGGACACGGTATGAGCGAGATGGCAACCATGACGAACAAGGACGCAGCAGCGCTGCCAAGCGCTGGCGACAAGCAGCCCCTGGTGCAGGCCCGTGACCTAGCCAAGACTTTTGATGTGTCCGCACCCTGGCTCAACCGGGTGCTGGAGCGCAAGCCGCGCAGCCTGCTGCGCGCCGTCGATGGCGTGAGCTTTGACATCGAAAAGGGCAAGACCCTGGCCCTGGTGGGCGAGTCCGGCTGCGGCAAGAGCACGGTGGCGCGCCTGCTGGTGGGCTTGTACGGCCCCACGCGCGGCACCTTCACCTTCGACGGCCAGGATGCGCATGCCGCCTTCCGCGACCCGAACGCGCGTGCGATGCGCCGCCGCGTGCAGATGATCTTCCAGGATCCCTATGCCAGCCTGAACCCGCGCTGGTCGGTCGAGCAGATCATTGGCGAGCCGCTCAAGGAGCATGGCCTGATCACCAACACCGAGCAGCTCAAGGCCCGCGTTGCCGAGCTGCTGGTGCAGGTGGGCCTGGCGCCGATGGACATGCTTAAGTACCCGCACCAGTTCTCGGGCGGGCAGCGCCAGCGCATCTCCATCGCCCGCGCACTGGCGACCGAGCCGGAGTTTCTGGTCTGCGACGAGCCCACCTCGGCGCTCGACGTCTCCGTGCAGGCCCAGGTGCTCAACATCATGAAGGACCTGCAGAAAAAGCGCGGTCTGACCTATCTGTTCATCTCGCACAACCTCGCGGTGGTGCGCCATGTCAGCGATCAGGTGGGTGTCATGTATTTGGGTAGGCTTGTAGAACTGGCCGATAAGCAAACCCTGTTTGCCAAACCACGCCACCCCTATACGCGCATGCTGCTCGATGCCATCCCGAAGATGCACGACACCGGCAAGGCACGCACACCCGTGCAGGGCGAGGTGCCCAATCCGCTGAATCCTCCCACCGGTTGCGCGTTCAATCCGCGCTGCCCGCTGGCCAATGAGCGCTGCCGCAGCGAGCGCCCACAGCTGATCGATGATGCCGGCGTGAAAGTGGCCTGCCATGCGGTCGAGGAAGGACGCATTCCGGTGCTGTAAAACACCGGTCTTTTGCAAAACCGGCGTCTCAGGCGCCGGTTTTGCTGTGGGGCGCACCCGCTTGCTAAGCCCCTTTGCTATTACAGAAAGTCACACCTACGTCATCTAGCGGACAAACCATAGAGCTCTTTGTCATAACGGAGAGAGCAGAAATGGTTGCATTGTCAGTGCGAGAGGGTGCACGTCAGGTGATGGTTTGGACGGTGTGCGGTGTGGCGGCTGCCGTATTGGTGGCTTGCGGTGGAGGCGGCTCCAGCGACAACGACAGCGAAAAAGACGATGTGCTGACGATCTTGCACATCAACGACCACCACTCCACCTTGGCCAGCAAGACGGCCACCCTGCAACTGCCGGTGGACGGCAAGACCACGGCCGTGACCGTGGACGCCGCAGGTTTCCCCCGCGTGACGGCCGCCATCGACGCGATCGCTGCCCAGTCGACCCATGTGCTGAAGCTGCACGCCGGCGATGCGGTGACCGGTACCCTGTACTTCAACCGCGCAGGTGCCGATGGCGAGGCCGACATGGCCATGCTCAACACCGTGTGCTTTGATGCCTACACCCTGGGCAACCACGAATTCGACAAGGGCGACTCGGGTCTCAAGGGCATCCTGGACCGCCTCAAGACGGGCCGATGTGCCACGCCGGTGCTGAGCGCGAACGTGCAGTTTGGCGCCAACTCGGCGCTGAACCCCAGCCGCGCACCGAACATGGTCTCGCCCTCCACCGTGGTGGAACGTGGCGGCCAGAAGATCGGTATCGTCGGCCTGACCATTGCGCAAAAGACCAAGGCCTCCTCCAGCCCCGACAAGGACACCTTGTTCGAAGACGAAGCCGTGGCGGCCCAGCGCGAAATCGACAAGCTGCAGGCCCAGGGCGTCAAGCGCATTGTGCTGCTGAGCCACATCGGCTACGACAACGACCGCAGCATCGCCAAAAAGCTGCGCGGTGTGGACGTGATCGTCGGCGGTGACTCGCACACCCTGCTGGGCCCAGACGCGATGAAGACCATCGGCGTGGGCACGCCAGGCGGCGCCTACCCCACCAACACCACCGACCTCGACGGCAAGCCCGTCTGCATCGTGCAGGCCTGGGAATACTCGCAAGTCGTGGGCGAGCTGAAGGTCAAGTTCGACAAGGACGGCGTGGTCAGCCAGTGCGAAGGCACGCCCCACGTGCTGATCGGCGATGACTTCAAGATCGCCGGCACTGCCGCGACCGAAGCCCAGCGCACGTCCATCATCAGCAGCGTGAATGCCGCCGGCTTCCTGCGCATCACCGCGCCTTCGGCCCAGGCCGCCGCCGTGCTCAAGCCTTTCACCGAAAAGGTTGCCAGCTTCAACGTGACCAAGGTGGCCTATGCACCGCAAGAGCTGTGCTCGCGCCGTGTACCGGGCGGCGAAGGCAGCTCGGACTACAGCCGCTCCAGCGCGGCCTGCAACACCGAAGGCAGCGTCAGCCTGCGCGGTGGCGACATCCAGCAGCTGGTGGCCCAGTCTTACCTGGAAGTGGCCAACGAACACTACGGCGGTGCCGACATCTCGCTGCAAAGCGGCGGTGGCGTACGCATTCCGCTGAACGGTGAAGTGACCGCTGCCAATGCGATCCAGGTGCTGCCGTTTGGCAACATGCTGTTCCGCCTGGATGTCACCGGCACGGAAGTCAAGGGCATGCTCGAAGACGGCCTGGAAGCCGTGTACGGCGCTGGCGGTTCGACCGGCCCTTACCCTTACACCGGCGGTATGCGCTTTGACGTGAATGCCAAGGCCGCCTTTGGCAGCCGTGTCACGGGTATCGAAGTGCGCGACACCACCACCGGCCAATGGGCTGCGCTGGACCAGGGCAAGACCTACCGCCTGTTCGTGCTGAGCTTCAACGCCAACGGCGGTGACGGCTACAAGACCCTGGCCTCCGTGCCTGCAGCGCGCCGCCTCGACATCGGCGTGCTCGATGCCGATGTGTTCTTCAACTACATCGAATCGCAGCCCAAGGATGCAACGACCGGTCTGCCAGCGCTCAAGCGCCTGTCCACCGACCTGTACAGCACCAAGAGCTTTGTGGACGCGCGTTGATCGCTGACCCCGCATGACCACGGGGCAGCCTTGGCTGCCCCGTTTTTCGTTGCGTCCAGCCGAAAACGCCCTCAGGTATAGCGCTTGGCGTGCAGGTTGTCCTTCATCTGCTGCAGCACCGGCTGCAGCGGCTCGCCGATGCGCAGCGCCACGCTGGTGGCCAGCACATCCAGGATCAGCAGGTGCAGCAGGCGCGAAACCATCGGGCTGTAGCGGTCGTAGCCTTCGGGGTGGTCGGCAGCCAGGTGGATATTGGCCGCGCGTGCCAGCGGCGAGCCGCTGGCGGTGATGGCGATCGTCGTGGCGCCATTGCGCTTGGCGATGTCGGTGGCATCCATCAGGTCGCGGGTGCGGCCGGAGTTGGAGATGACGATGGCGCAGTCGCCCGCGCCCAGCATGGTCGCACTCATCACCTGCATATGGCCATCGCTGGTCGCCAGGCTGGTGACGCCCAGGCGAAAGAACTTGTGCTGCCCATCCTGCGCAACGATGCCGGAGTTGCCCACGCCATAGAACTCAATGCGCTTGCCCGCCTGCCAGGTCGCCACGATGGCGCTGGATGCGGCCTCCAGCGCCGTGGTGCTGGCCGCATTGCGGTAGGCCAGAAAGGCCGCGACCGAGTTGTCCACCACCTTGACCAGTACATCGCTGGTCTTGTCATCGGCATCGACGCTGCGGTGGATAAAGGGCACGCCTTCGCTGACGCTGCCGGCCAGCTTGAGCTTGAAATCGGCCAGGCCGTCATAGCCCATGCTGCGGCAAAAGCGCACCACGGTGGGTTTGCTGACATGGGCCAGCTCGGCCAGCTCGCGCACCGGGCGCGAGGCAAAGGCACGCGGATCGGCCAGCACCAGGCGCGCCACGCGCTGCTCGGCCGGTGCCAGCGAGGGGAGGGAGGCGGTGATGCGGTCTAGCATGGCGTTACCTTGAAGCGGGTGAAGCGGTGGTGGGTGGTGGCGTTCAAAACTCTTCCATCCAGCTGTGGCCGTCGCGCGCCACCAATGCGCTGGCTGCGCCCGGGCCCCAATGCCCGGCCACATAGGGGCGCGGGCTTTCGCCGCGGGCATTGGCCTGTTGCCAGGCTTCCAGAATCGGCTCCACCCATTGCCAGGCGGCCTCTTGTTCGTCGGCACGCACAAACAGGTTCAGGCGCCCGGCGATCACATCGAGCAGCAGGCGTTCGTAGGCGCCCACGCGCTCGGTGCCAAAGCGCTGGTCAAAGTCCAGGTCCAGCGCCGCAGGCGACAAGGTCTGCACGCCGCCGGTATCGGCCTGGCTCTGCGCGGCGGCCATCAGCTGCAGGGTCAGGCCATCCTTGGGCTGCAGGTGGATGGTCAGGCGGTTGGCCGCACCCAGCGGCGTGCGGTAGATGGCATGCGGCACCTGGCGGAAATGCACGACGATCGAGGCCTCGCGCCCGGCCAGGCGTTTGCCGGTGCGGATGAAAAACGGCACGCCGGCCCAGCGCCAGTTGCTGATCTCGGTGCGCAGCGCCACAAAGGTTTCAGTCTGGCTGTTGGGCGAGACGCCTTCTTCCTGGCGGTAGCCCGGCACCGGCTTGCCGGCAATCTGGCCGGCCGCGTATTGGCCGCGCACCACGTCGCGGATCACCGTCTCCGGCGTCCAGCGCTTGAGCGATTGCAGCACCTTGAGCTTTTCATTGCGGATCGCATCGGCATCGGCGCTGATGGGCGGCTCCATGCCTATCGCGCACAGCAGCTGCAGCGCATGGTTTTGCACCATGTCGCGCAGCGCGCCGGTGCTTTCGTAGAACTCGCCACGCTTTTCCACGCCCAGCTGCTCGGCCATCGTGATCTCGATGCTGGCGATGTTCTCGCGCCGCCACAGTGGCTCGAAGATGGCATTGCCAAAACGCAGGGCCAGCAGGTTCTGGACCGAGGGCTTGCCCAGGTAGTGGTCGATGCGGAAGATCTGCGTTTCGGAAAACACCTCGCGCACGGCCGCGTTGATGGCGCGGTTCGAAGGCAGGTCATGGCCCAGCGGCTTTTCCAGCACCACGCGGGTGCGCTCGGTGGCCAGGCCTGCAGCGCCCAGTTGCTCGCAGACGGTGGTGAACAGCGAGGGCGCCGTGGCCAGGTACATCACCACGGTGTCGGCATCGCGCGCCTGCAGCAGCTCGCGCAGCGCGGCATAGTCGGCCGGCTGCGACAGGTCCATGCGCAGGTAGTGCAGGTGCTGGGCAAAGCGGGCAAATTCCGCATCGCTGGGCCGCTTGTCGGCTTCGACCTCGGCCAGCCGCTGGGCGATCAGCGCGCGATATTCGTCGTCGCTCATCGCGCCACGGCCTACGCCGATGATGCGCCCGTCGGCAGGCAGGCTGCCATGGCGGAAAGATTGAAACAGCGCGGGCAGCAATTTGCGCCAGGCCAGATCGCCGGTGCCGCCAAACAAAACCAGATCAAAACGCATGAAACTTCCTGAACATCAAGGCAGGTATTAATGTAACTCAGTTTCATGTCTTGGGAGAAGCCGTAGAATGCAGACAGCCTCAAACCGCGCAAAAGTTCGGTTAAGCTTGAGCGCCCCCCGTGTTGGCCGCCGTGCGCAGGAGGGGAGACAAGCACGTCAGACCGGATATTGACCAAGAGCAGACCATGAACCAACTCGATGCACTCAAAGCGCTGACCACGGTGGTGGCAGACACCGGTGACTTTCACCAGCTGGCCCAGTTCCAGCCGCAAGACGCGACGACTAACCCGTCCCTCATCCTCAAGGCCGTGCAGAAGGCCGATTACGCGCCGCTGCTGACCGAGACCGTGCAAAAGTTCCGTGGCAAGCCGCTGGACGAGGTGATGGACCGCCTGCTGGTGCGCTTTGGCGCCGAGATCCTGTCCATCATTCCGGGCCGCGTGTCGACCGAGGTCGATGCCCGCCTGTCGTTCGACACCGATGCGACGGTGGCCCGGGCCCAGCGCATCATCGCGCTGTACGAGGCCGAGGGCGTGCACATCGACCGCGTGCTGATCAAGATCGCCTCGACCTGGGAAGGCATCCAGGCCGCCAAGGCCTTGGAAGCGCAAGGCATCCACACCAACCTGACCCTGCTGTTTGCGCAGTGCCAGGCCATTGCCTGCGGCCAGGCCCAGGTGCAGCTGATCTCGCCATTCGTCGGCCGTATCTACGACTGGTACAAGAAGCAGGCCGGCAGCAATTGGGACGAGGCCGCGATGGCCGGTGCCAACGACCCGGGTGTGAAATCGGTCAAGGCCATTTTTGATTACTACAAGCACTTCGGCATCGCCACCGAAGTGATGGGCGCGAGCTTCCGCAATATTGGCCAGGTCACCGCGCTGGCCGGCTGCGATCTGCTGACCATCTCGCCCGAGCTGCTGGCCCAACTGGCCGCTGCTGATGCCCCGCTGCAGCCCGCGTTGAATGCTGAAGCCGCCAAGGCACTGTCGCTGGAGCGCGTGCAGTACGACGAAGCGGGGTTTCGCTTTGCACTGAACGAAGACGCGATGGCCACTGAAAAGCTGGCCGAAGGCATCCGCGCCTTTGTGGCCGATGCCATCAAGCTCGACAAGTTGTTGCAATCGGCCTGATCGAGCGGCTGCCAGCCCGCCTGGCAGCCCCGTGCAGCCATTTACACTGCCCTATGAACCGAGAATGTGCGACGCAGCGCAAGCGCTGCGATGAAACCCCCGCGTGGCAAGAACTGCAAAAATACTACGACGCGGAGGGCCGGGGCCTCAACCTGCGTGCGGCCTTTGCCGACGATGCAACGCGGCTGGACCAGTTCAGCCAGCAGGCGCCCCATTTGTGGGCCGACCTGTCCAAGAACCTGATCGACAGCCAAGCCCAGCAACTGTTGCTGCAACTGGCCCGCGACTGCGATCTGGAGCAGGCACGCGATGCGATGTTTGCCGGTGCGCAGGTCAACGGCTCCGAAGGCCGGGCGGCCATGCACTGGCTGCTGCGCCAGCCCGCCGAGGGCCTGGAGCGCTGGTTGCCCGATAGCCCCGCCTTCGTGCGCGAAGCCCTGGCCGATGTGCAGGACAGCCTGGCACAGATGCTGGCGCTGGCCGAGCAGGTGCGCGCCAATCCGCAAATCACCGATATCGTCAATATCGGCATCGGTGGCTCGGACCTGGGCCCGGCCATGGTGGTCAATGCGCTGGAGGACTGGCGCATTGCCGGCAAGCGCTTCCACTTTGTGTCGAACGTGGACGGGCATGAGCTGGGCCATGTGCTGGCGCAGACCCGGCCTGAGAGCACCTTGTTCCTGGTCGCGTCCAAGTCCTTCACGACTCTGGAGACCATGGTCAACGCCCATTCGGCGCGCGACTGGTTCATCGCGCAAGGCGGCAGCGAGGACCGCAGCGCGGCGCTGTCAATCTCCAAGCACTTCTGGGCGCTGACCACCAATACCGAGGCGGCAGCAGCCTTTGGCATCGACACCACACTGGGTTTCTGGGACTGGGTCGGCGGCCGCTACTCGCTGTGGTCGGTGATCGGCCTGCCAATTGCGATTGCGGTGGGGACCGAGTCCTTCCGGGCGATGCTGCAAGGCGCGCATGACATGGATGTGCACTTCAAGACCGCGCCGCTGGCGCAGAACCTGCCGGTGCGCCTGGGCCTGCTCGATGTCTGGTACCGCAACTTCCACGGTTTTGCCACGCGCTGTGTGGCGCCCTACAGCCATGGCCTGCGCCGGCTGTCGGCCTACCTGCAGCAGCTGGAGATGGAAAGCAACGGCAAGGGCCGCGATGTGCAGAACCAGCCGCTGCCCTATGCCACATCGCCCGTGGTCTGGGGCGAGCCCGGCACCAATGGCCAGCATGCCTTTTTCCAGATGATCCACCAGGGCCGCGATGTGATTCCGGTGGAGTTCATTGCCGCACGTGAGGGCGGCAAGAACCTGGCCAGCCACCAGAACAACCTGGTGATCAATGCCATTGCGCAGGCGCAGGCGCTGCTGGTGGGCCGCACCGAAGAGCAGGGCCCCAAGTATTGCCCGGGCAACCGCCCCAGCACCTTCTTGCTGATGGACAAGCTCACTCCCACCTCGCTGGGTGCGCTGATCGCGCTGTACGAGCACCGCGTGTTTGTCAGCGGTGCGCTTTGGGGCATCAACAGCTTTGACCAGTGGGGCGTGGAGCTGGGCAAGCAATTGGCCAAGGACCTGTTTGCCCGCCGCGACCAGGGCGACTGGCAGGGCGTGGACCCATCAACCGTGGCACTGGTCAGCCGCTTGGCGCCATAAGGCTGCTCGCCAGGCACTGCCGTCTGCGGCTACCGCAGATACGGCAGTGCAGCACGGTGTTTCCAAAACAGCAACACATGCTTCGAAATACGCGCTAGGGATTGGCGCGACTCTCTGGAATACTCGGAGGCTGGATGCGCTGGCGCAAAACCTGTGCATCCATTTGGTCTTCAAGCGCGCATGCGCAGCGTGCCAAGCCAGCGCAATCACAAAGCTGGTGGAGCAGCTTCGGGCCCACGCCTGGCTGCCAATTCGTCATTTCCAAGGAGTACATAATGAAATTCAGCATCAAGATGGTTGCTGCAGCCGTGGCTTTTGCTGCAGGCGGCGCGGCGTTTGCGCAAAGCACGTTCGACAAGATCAACAGCACCGGCAAGGTGGTTGTCGGCGTGCGTGAAAGCTCGGCCCCAATGGCCTATGCCATCGGTTCCAACCAGACCTTCGGCGGCTACCACGTCGAGCTGTGTGAGCGCGTGCTCAAGGACATCGCGCCCAAGGCCAAGATTGAATACATGGCGCTGACGGCCCAGAACACGATGCCACTGGTGCAAAACGGCACCGTGGACATCGGCTGCGGCCCCACCACCAACAACCTGAGCCGCCAAAAGCAAGTAGCCTTTGCGGTGACCACCTATGTGAGCCAGGTGCGCGCAGCAGTGCGAGCTGACTCCAACATCACCAGCGTCAAGCAGCTCGATGGCAAGACCGTGGCGGCCTCGGCCGGTACCACCGCCGTGCAGCTGCTGCGCAAGTTCGCCAAGGACAACAGCATCAACCTGCCCACCACTTTGGGCAAGGACCACTTCGAGAGCTTCATGCTGCTGGAATCGGGCCGTGCCGACGCCTTTGTGCTGGATGACAACCTGCTGGCAGGCGTGATCGCCAACTCGGCCAACCCGGCGGGCTACAAGATTGTCGGCGAGGCGCTGGGATCGGAGCCGATTGCGCTGCTGTTCCGCAAGGACGATCCCGCCTTCAAGAAGGCCGTGGACGACAGCCTGACCAAGATGATGAAGTCCGGCGAGCTGGCCAAGGTCTATGACAAGTGGTTCATGCAACCTATCCCGCCCAAGGGCCAGGCGCTGAACCTGCCGATGAGCGACACCCTGAAGAAGCTGCTTCAAGAGCCGAACGACAAGCCACTGGAAGCCTACGCCGACCAGTAAGCCAGGCGCTTGCACCCTGCACCCCACCCAGCCCCGGCTGGGTTTTTTTATGCCCGCAGGCCGCGCACCAAGGCCATCGATGGGCGCGCCCCACATCGCATCGCGCATCGCAGACGCGACCCCTGGCCATGTTGTGCGTAATTGGAATAATGTGCCGCGCTATTGTCGTTTGACCTGGCACAAGGCACTGCCTAGCATGACGCGCAGTGCTGACCTGGTGCGCCCGCTGTCTGTGGTGGCTGGCACCAGGCCCGTTTCCCCGTTTTATTAGCTATTGATCTGGTACCCACGATGACCCAATTTGTGCACCCCGATGAGGTTCGTTCGCGCTTCTCCCGCGCCATGTCCGATATGTACCGCGACGAAGTGCCGCAATACGGCAACCTGATGGCACTGGTGGCCCAGGTCAATGGCGAAGTGCTGAAGGCCCAGCCCGCGCTCGCGCAGGCGATGGCGCAGGCCGATGAGCTGGACCGCCTGGATGTGGAGCGCCATGGCGCGATCCGCGTGGGCACCAAGGAAGAACTGTCCACCCTGCGGCGCCTGTTTGCCGTGATGGGCATGGAAGCCGTGGGCTACTACGACCTGTCGGTGGCGGGCGTGCCGGTGCACTCCACCGCCTTCCGCCCGGTCTTGGGCAGCTCGCTCAACCGCAACCCCTTCCGCGTGTTCACCTCGCTGCTGCGTCTGGACCTGCTGGCCGATGAGGCGCTGCGCGCACAGTCGGCCGCCATCCTGGCGCGCCGCCAGATCTTTACCGAGCGCGCGCTGGCGCTGATCGCCCAGTGCGAAGCCGCCGGTGGCCTGACCGATGACCAAGCCGACGAGTTTGTGCGCGAAGCGCTGGAGACCTTCCGCTGGCACAGCGAGGCAACCGTGGACGCTGCCACCTATGACAAACTGCACAAGGCGCACCGCCTGGTGGCCGATGTGGTCTGCTTCAAGGGCCCGCACATCAACCACCTGACGCCGCGCACCCTCGATATCGATGCCGCCCAGCTGGGCATGCCTGCCCATGGCATGGATGCCAAGGATGTGGTCGAAGGCCCACCCCGCCGCGCCTGCCCGATCCTGCTGCGCCAGACCAGCTTCAAGGCGCTGCAGGAGCGCGTGAACTTCCCCGGCAGCGATGACCAGGGCACGCACACCGCCCGTTTTGGCGAGATCGAACAGCGCGGCGTGGCGCTGACCCGCAAGGGCCGTGCGTTGTACGACAGCCTGCTGGCCAATGTGCGCAGCATGGGCAATGCCGGCAGCGCCAGCGCCAACTACCAGGACCGCCTGGAGTCGTCGTTCGCGGCCTTCCCCGACAGCCACGATGCCATGCGCCAGCAAGGCCTGGCCTTCTACCGCTATGTGCTGCAGCAGCCGGTGGGCGATGCCTCGGCCGATATCGAGACACTGATTGCCGACGGCGTGGTGCGTGCCGAGCCGATCGTGTACGAGGACTTTCTGCCGGTGAGCGCGGCCGGTATCTTCCAGTCCAACTTGGGTGGTGAAGAGCAAAAGCACTATGAAGCCAACCAGGCGCAGCAGGCGTTCGAGGCCGACCTGGGCGCCCAGGTGCATGACGAGATCGCGCTGTACCAGGCGATGCAGGACGCATCCTTGCAAGCGGTGCGCGAGGCCCTGGCACAAGCCGCTGTGGCAGAAAGCGTGGCCTGAGCGATGGCCGCCTCTGATCTGGACAACAGCGAGTTGCTGGGCGCGCTGCACGCCATTGTGGGCGAAGTCGGGGTGCTGCAAGGCGCCGACATGGCCGCCTATGAAGAAGGCGCGCGCTACGGCCAGGGCCGTGCGCGCCTGGTGGTGCGCCCCGCCGATGTGGCACAGGTGCAGGCCGTAGTGCGGCTGTGTGCCGAGCGCGGCCTGGCGCTGCTGCCCCAAGGCGCCAACACCGGCATGGTGGGCGCCAGCACGCCGGACATGAGCGGCACCCAGCTGGTGCTGAGCCTCTCGCGTCTGCGCAGCCACTGCGAGGTGGATGTGGCCAACCGCAGCGTGGTGGTGGATGCGGGCGTGACCCTGCAGGAGCTCAACGACCAGCTCGAACCCCACGGCCTGTGGTTCCCGATCGATCTGGGGGCCAACCCCTCGATCGGCGGCATGGTGGCCACCAACACCGGTGGCACGCGCCTGATCCGCTACGGTGATGTGCGCTCCAACCTGATGGCGCTGCAAGTGGTGCTGATGGACCCGCCCGGCGAGGTGGTGGAGCTGGGCCGCGCGCTGCGCAAGAACAACACCGGCGTGGACTGGAAGCAGTTGTTTGTCGGCGGCTCCGGTGCGGGCGCCATCGTGACGCAGGCCACCATCCAGGTGCATGCCCGCCCGGCGCAACGCGCCACGGCGCTGGTGGTGCCGGCCTCGGACGAGGCGGTGATGGAACTGCTGCAGGCCTTTGAGCGCGACCTGGGCGATTGGCTGGCCGCGTTTGAAGGCATCTCGGGCAATGCGATGCAGGCGGCCATTGACCATGTGCCCAACCTGCGCAACCCCTTTGCGCCGGACGATGCGCCCGAGTTCGCCATCCTGGTCGAGCTGGAGGCCAATGCCGCTGCCAAATACAGCCAGCTGGATCTGCAAGAGGCGCTCAACAGCTTCCTGGAAGACCAGTTCGAATCGACCATTGTCAACGCGGCCTTGGGCAATGCCACCGAGCTGTGGCACCTGCGCCATAGCATCAGCGAAGGCGCGCGTGCGCTGGGCAAGCCCATCGCGTTTGATGTGTCGGTGCCGCGCTCGCGCATCATGGAGTTTTGCCGCAAGGGCCGCGAGCTGGTGGCGCGCGACTACCCCTTCCTCACGGTGGTGGACTTTGGCCATATCGCCGATGGTGGTGTGCACTTCAACGTCATCTGGCGCAAGGATGCGCCCGAGCAGTACGACCCGGCCGTGGTGCAGCGCCTGCGCGATGCCATCTACGGCATGGTGGTGCAGGACTTTGGCGGCAGCTACAGCGCCGAGCATGGCGTGGGCCCCCACAACCTGACCTACTACCAGCGCTTTACGCCGCCGCTGCTGCAGCAATGGGCCGATGGCTGGCGCGACCGGCTCGATCCCCGGCACCTGTGCGGCACCGTGGATCTGGGCACCGCCAAGAACTAAGACCCCGGCTGTGCCCGCGTTGGCAGGCAGGGCCCATAACCACAACCAGAGACAAACCAGCGAGACAAGGCCATGTCCTTTTTTCAATTCACTCCCGCATTCGCCAACCCCCAGGGCTCGCCCATCCGCGAGCTGTTTCCCTACCTGAGCCGCCCGGGCATGATCTCGCTGGCGGGTGGCTATCCCTCGCCCAGCCTGTTCGACCAGGAAGGCCTGGCTGCAGCTGCCGCGCAGGCGATGGCCACGGGCGCCACTGCGCTGCAGTACGGCGCCACCGAAGGCTCACCCGCGCTGCGCGAGCAGCTGGCGGCCCAGTGCCAGGCCCGCGGCATCCGCTGCAGCGCTGGCGACGTGCTGGTCACCACCGGCTCGCAACAGGGCTTTGACCTGCTGCTGCGCGTGCTGATCCAGCCTGGCGACACCGTCTGCGTGGAGACCCCGGCTTATCCCGCCACCCTTGCGGCGCTGCGCCAGGCGGGTGCCAGGATCCTGAGCACGCCGGTGGATGGCGATGGCCTGGATGTGGAGGCCCTGGCCGCCATGCTGGCCGCGTTGCCGGTGGCCGAGCGCCCCAAGCTGCTCTACACCGTGCCCAACTTCTCCAACCCCTGCGGCACCTTGCTGGTGCAGCAGCGCCGCGAGCGCCTGGTGCAGCTGGCACTGCAGTATGGTTTTGTCGTGGTCGAGGACGATCCCTATGGCGAGCTGGCCTTCACCGATGCCCGCCCCGCACCGGTTTACGCTGCGGCCCAGCAGCAGGTGGGCGAGGGTGAGAACCCCGTGGTCTACCTGTCGAGCCTGTCCAAGACCGTGGCCCCCGGCCTGCGCGTGGGCTGGATGGTGGCCGACCCGGCCGTGCTGCGCCGCTGCACCGTGGCCAAGCAGACCAATGACCTGTGCACCTCCCCACTGGCGCAAGCTGTGGCCGCCAGCTACCTGCAGTCCGGCCGCTATGGCCAGGCGGTGGCCAAGGCCTGTGCCGAATACCTGCGCCGCATGCTGGCCCTCACCCAGGGCCTGAAGGCGCGTCTGGGTGACTTGGTGCAGTTTGTGCAGCCCGCTGGCGGCATGTTTGTCTGGATGACCTTTGATGCCCGCATTGATCCGCAAAAGCTGTTTGATGCCGCAGTGGCGGCCCATGTGATCTTTGTGCCGGGCAAGGCCTTCTATGCCGACAACGCGAACCTGCATTCGATGCGCCTGTCGTTTGCCGCGCCCGATGTCGCCCAGATTGGGCAGGCAGTCGATAGGCTGACAGAAGCATTTGATAAGGCCAAGTAAACGCTATTGACTCCGTAGCATCCGGGCCCGCTGGCATGAATGCCAGCGGGCCTTTTTTGTCGCTGCTTTTTGGCAGGCCATGGGACTGTCTGCTGTGTGCTTGCGCCTCAGGGATTTGTTGCTTGGGTATGTTGTTGTTAATTATGGGGATTTTATTATTCAGACCCCGCACAATGGCCCGGCCCTGCGCGCCCTTGCGCGCTGGCTCATTCGGTGCAATGCCGGGGCGATAACGCGGTTTTTCCGTTGAAACCACAGCGTTGCATGTTGGCCTCACTTTTGGAGCTATGCCATGCTTGCCTGGTTTTCACGTCGTCTGGCGATTGCCGCTTTTTGTTCACTGGCCTGCGCCGCCTTTGCGGCCTACCCTGACAGACCCCTCAAAATCATCGTGCCCAGCGTCGCCGGGAGCAGCCCCGATGTGCTCACGCGGCTGATTGCAAACGGGCTGTCGCTGCAACTGGGCAAGCCGGTGGTGATCGAGAACCGGGGTGGTGCAGGCGGCAACATCGGCATGCAAGCCCTGATGGCGGCAGCGCCCGATGGTTATACCCTGGGCTATGGCAACAACGCCACGCTGACAACCAACGAGTTTCTGTTCAGCAAGCTCCCCTACGATCCGCGTGCTCTCGTGGCTGTCGGGGGCATGGCAACCACCAGCAGCTTCCTGCTGGTCAATATGCAGATGCCGGTCACCACGCTTGAAGAGCTGGTGACCTATGTGAGAAGTGCGGGCAAGCCGGTGCAGTATGGTTCGGGCGGCATTGGCACCACCAGCCATTTGGGGGCGGAGCTGTTCAAGGCGCGGATGGGACTCGAATCAGCGCAGCACATTCCCTACAAGGGTTCGCCGCAGGCGCTGAACGACCTGGTTGGAGGCAGCTTGCACTATTACTTTGAGAACATCGTCACTGCGGCGCCCCAGCTTCAGGCAGGCAAGGTACGCGCCCTGGCTGTGACCAGCGCCCAACGCGATGTGCAGTACCCGCACATTCCGACGATGCAGGAGGCGGGTGTACCCGGCTTTGTGATGAACGCATGGGGTGGATTGCTGGTGCCGCCTGGCACGCCTCGCGAGGTGGTGGTGCACCTGAACACTGCCCTGAACCAGGTGCTGAAAACGCCGGAGATCAGGGCGCAGCTCGAAAAAATGGCTTACACACCGTTGCCCGGAACGCCCGAGGACTTCCAGGCACTTGCCGATTCCGAGCGCGCACGCTGGGGCGAAGTGGTCAAGGCCAGCGGTGCGAAAGTTGACTGAAGGTCTCAAGGAGGCGATATGCACACCCAGGCATTTGATGTCATCGTCCGGGGCGGGGAGGTGATCGACGGCAGCAAGCGACCACGCTACCGTGCCGATGTGGGCCTGCGCGGCGCCGTCATTGCGGCTGTGGGCGATTTGTCCGCAGCCACCGCCCACCGCGTGATCGATGCGCGAGGCAAAGTTGTTGCACCGGGCTTTATCGATGCGCATTCGCACGATGACCAGGCATTGCTGCTGCAGCCGCAGATGCCGTTCAAGCTTTCGCAGGGCGTCACCGCCGTGGTCACCGGCAACTGCGGCATCAGCGCGGCGCCGCTGCATCCCGACACGCCCGTGCCCGCGCCGCTGAATCTGCTCAGCGATGCCAGCACACGTTTTCCCAGCTTCGCGGCCTATGTGCAGGCGCTGCGCGCAGCGCCGCCTGCGGTGCACGTCATCCCGCTGGTGGGGCACAGCACCTTACGGGTCGAGGCGATGGCTGATGTGAACCGCGCCGCCAACCCGGATGAGATCGCCCAGATGCAGGTCTTGCTGCGCGAGGCGCTGGAGGCCGGGGCCGTCGGGCTGTCCTCTGGTACCTACTACCCTCCGGCGGCTGCAGCCAGCACCCAAGAGCTTTGTCGGGTGGCCCAGCCACTCGCTGAATACGGCGCACTGTATGTGAGCCATCTACGCAATGAGGGAGCGCACAGCCAGGAAGCCATCGACGAGACTTTGCAGATCGGCTTATTTGCGCGGACTGCGGTGGTCATTTCCCACCACAAGCTGCAGGGATTTGATAACTGGGGGCAGTCGGTGCAGACCTTGCCGCAGGTCGCCGCAGCGATGCAGCACCAATGTGTGTCTCTCGATTGCTATCCCTACCATGCCAGCTCCACCATCCTGCACCTGGACGAAGAGCGCTTGGCGGGCAAGATCGTCATTGCTGACAGCAAGCCCCATCCTGAATTGCAAGGCCAGGAGCTGGGCGACATTGCCCGGCGCTGGCAGGTCTCGCGTGCCGAGGCCTCCGCCCGCCTGCAGCCGGCCAGCGCCATCTATTTCAATATGGACGAAAGCGATGTGCGGCGCATCCTGGCCTTTGGCCCGACAATGATTGGTTCGGACGGCGTCCCCTCCAACGAACGCCCGCATCCGCGCCTTTGGGGCACCTTTCCCCGCGTACTGGGCCACTACAGCCGTGAGCTTGGTCTGTTCCCGCTGGAGACCGCTGTCTGGAAAATGACGGGCCTGACCGCCCAGGTCTTTGGCATCGAAAAGCGTGGCGTTCTGGCCGAAGGCCACTATGCCGATCTCTGCATATTTGACCCGCAGACCGTACGCGATACTGCCACCTTTGACGATCCTAAACAGCCCGCTGCTGGCATCGACTGCGTCATTGTCAATGGGGCCATCGCTTACGAACAGGGTGTGTACCTGGGTAGCAGAACCGGCACGGTGCTGCGGCGTACGGTGCCTGCCACCAGCAGCCCGGGATGGCAGGTGCCACCTGAACCATGAGGCAGTGGGCAGCCGGTGCAGCGTTCATCGAATTTACCGTCAGCCACCACTGCAAGCCGTGGTGCACCAGCGAAGCGCGTCCGCATCCCAAGTCAGGATGCGGGCTCTTCTACATGGCCAAAAACGCGTCGGTGCTGCCGCTGGTCCATCAGCCCAGCCCTGCGCCATTGCCAGCCATCAAAAGTCGTAACGCATCCCCACATTCACGCTGCGCGGTGCGCCCCAGGTGTAGTACAGGCCAATGGCGCTGAAGTTGTTCACGCCGGCCTTGTAGTGCTTGTCCAACGCGTTGTTGATGTTCAGGCTGAAGGACAGCTGCTTGTCGACCTGGTAGCGGGCCATCAGGTCCAGCAGCGCGTAGCTGCCTTGCGCCAGGGTGGCGGCGCTGTTGCTGACGGAGGTCTTGTCCTGCCAGCGGGTCGAGGCACCGACGGTCAGGCCGCGCAGAGCGCCTCCGTCAAAGCGGTAGGTGCTGCCCAGCTTGAACTGGTACTCTGGGTACTGGCTGGTGTTGCTCAGCGAGCTGTTCTGCCGCACCAGGCTGCCCTGGGCCTGCCAGCCCCTTGCCAACTCGCCCGACAGCTCCAGCTCCCAGCCGTGGCGGGTGGCAGAGGCGACGGAGCGGTAGGCGGTATCGCCGCCAGGGGTGAGGCCGCCCGTCTCCTCGGCGGTGTTCTTGGTCTTGATCCAGTAGTGGCTGATGCTGGCGTTCAGGCGCTTGTCCAAGAACTCGCCCTTGATGCCGATTTCATAGGTGTTGCCTTCTTCGGGCTTGAGGGTGCGGCCCTGCTCATCCTGCGAGGTTTGCGGCTGGAAGATGCTGGCGTAGCTGGCGTAGGCGGACATGTTGGGGTGGAAGTCATAGACCAGACCGGCGTAGGGCGTGTAGACCGCGCTCTCGTTCATGTCGTAGTTCCACCAGTAGGGGGTGGTGTCGCGCTCTTCGAACTTGGTCACGCGCAAGCCGGCAATCAGCTGCAGCGGATCGCTGAGTTGAAAGCGGCCTGCCGCATAGGCATAGCGCTGCTTTTGGCTGAAGCGGTTATCGCCATAGACCCAGCTGCTGGTGTCGGGCTCGGGCAGGTAGGCGCCGCCCTGGTCGTAGCTGGTGCCCAGGCCAGCGAGCGGTAGCAGGGCCTGCGCGTTCAGCGGGAGTTTGACGCTGCTCTGGAAGCGCGAGATACCGATGCCGGCGAGCAGCTCATGCTCGCGTCCCAGCAGGCTGAAAGGGCCCTTGATGTCCAGGTTCACGGTCCAGTTGTTGTTGCGCATGTCCGTCCAGCGGCCGTAGTTGACCCGGTCCTGGTCGTAGAGGTAGCCGGCAAACATGTCGTCCATGCGCACCTGCTGGTGCGAGAACTTGAGACTGCTCGTCCAGCCATTGCCCAGGCGCTGCTCCAGGCTGCCGAAGAGGGTGGTCGCGTTCTGGTCATAGCCGCCCCAGGGCGCGCCGGTGTTGAAGGAGCGCGGCCGGTCGGGCGTTTGGACGCCAGCGCGGGTGTAGCCCTGGATGGGTTGGGTGGTGCCGATGCCGTTGGCCGCACGCTGGCGGTAGGTGAAGCCGACATTCAGCAAGGTGTCCGGGCTCAGATCGGCCTCCAGCGTGCCAAACAGCATCTTGCCTCTGCTGTCTTCATGGTCGCGAAAGCTGCCGGCATCGGTGGCCGATGCCACCAGGCGGCCGCGCAGGGTGCCCGCTTCATTGAGAGGCCCGCCAATATCGGCCTGTGCGCGGTAGCTGTCCCAGCTGCCGGCGCTGGCCTGTACGCTGGCCTGGAAGCTACGGGTGGGGCGCTTGCGAACCATGTTGACGGTGGCGCCGTACTCACCCTTGCCCACCACCAGGCCTGATGAGCCCTTGAGCACATCGATGTGGTCAATCTCGGCCATGTCGTCTAGCGAGAACAAGGTGCTGGTCAGGTAGTACCAGCCGCTGCGCACCTGGCTCATGCCATCGGTCTGCAGATTGACCGAGGTGCCGCGCGCCTGGAAGTCGGTGGCATTGCCCTGGCGGTAGGTGCCGATGCCCGGGGTCTGTTCCATCACATCGGTCAAGGTGTCGAGCTTGAAGTCGTCCATGCGCTGGCGCGTCATCACGCTGACGGATTGCGGGGTTTCGCGCAGGCTCAGACTCAAGCCGGTGGCCGTCGCGCTGGGGCCGCGCTGGGTGTAGCTGCCAGTGCCTTCGGTGGCACCGTCGCGCTGGGCATCGGCCGTCACCGTCACGGTCGCCAGGGTCGCGCCTTCCTCGCCCACCGATGCGGCCTTGATGACCACGGCCTGGCCCTCCACCGTGGCTACCAGGCCGGTGCCGGCCAGCAGGCGGTCCAGCGCCTGGTTGGGCGTCAACGTGCCGACGATGGCCGGCGCCCGCTTGCCGGCGACCAGGCCTTGCTGGGCAATCAGCTGGATGCGCGTTTGCCGTGCCCAGTCATTGAGCGCCTCGGCCAGCGGCTGGGCCTGGATGCGGAAGGCCAGCGGTGCGGTCGGCAGTGCGGCGCTTTGCGCATGGGCGGCCACCGAGCCCAGAGCCAGAGCAATGGCCAATGCCAGTGGAGCGGGACGCAGAAGGGGGTACGACATCGGGATCCTCAAAGTAGTCAATGCAAATCATTCCTACTGAGGTAGACGCACGAGATGCGGGAAATACGGTAGTGGCCGCGAAAATTTTTTAAAAAATGTGCCGATGCCGGGATGTCAGCGCGCAGCGCGTATTTCCAGTCCGCCCGCCACCTGCTGCAAGCGCACCGGCAGCGCATGGGGCAGCAGCTTGCGCAGGGTCGGGGTGTCACTGGGGTCAAAGGTGCCGCTCAGGCGCAGTGCGGCCACGGCCGGGTCGCTGATCGTGAGGCCAGTGCTGCCATAGCGCTCAAACTCCGCCAATGCCTGGGACAGCGGCGTGTTGACGAAGCTGATGCGGTGCTCGCGCCAGGCGGCAATGCCTTCGGCGGCGACGGGCTGGATGGGGTGCAGGCTGCCTTGGGCATCGGCCGTGATCTGCTGGCCGGCCACCAAGGTCTGGGCGTCGGCGATCTGCGCCAGCGCGAGGCCGGGAGCGCCATCGCGGCGTACCACGCGGACCTGGCCTTCTTCCACCGCCACGCGCACGCCATCGCTGCCGGCCAGCCCCGGCGTGTAGCGCACCGAGAACCGGGTGCCCACCACGGTGATGCCGACCGGGCCGCTCAGCACATGGAAGGGGCGCTGCGCACTGGCCTGCACGCTGAAGACGGCCTGGCCCTCGTGCAGCAGCACTTCGCGGCGGTCACGGTAGTAGGTCACTTCCAGCCGGGTGGCGGTGTCCAGGCGCAGCTGGCTGCCATCGGGCAGCTGCACTTCCAGCTGCTGGCCGCGCTGCGAGGCATAGGCCTGCCGGAACACAGGTTGTGCCTGCCAATGCTGCCAGGCCAGCAGGCTTGTGCCGCTGGCCACCACGACCGCAGCGGCCATGCCCAGCGAGGGCAGCAGCCAGCGGCGGCGCAGGCCTGTGATGGCTGCCGCAGGCGCTGCAGGTGCGGTGGCCGCGCGCGGGGGCGTCTGTTGGGCAGCGCTCAGCTGCGCCTTGTCATGCGCCAGGTTGCGGCGCAGCTGGGCGATGGTGTCGGCAGGCACGGCATCGATGGCGCTCCAGTGCTGCTCCCACTGTGCATAGGCGCTGCCATGCGTGGCGTCGGCCTGCAGCCACTGCTGGAAGGCCTGCTCATCCGCCGCGCCCCAGCCCGCACGCTGGCGCCGGACAAACCAGTCCAGCACCTGCTGGCGCAGGCCAGCGGCATTGTCTGGTGGCAGGGGCGGTGCGTTCATCTCGTGGTCAATGCTGGATTCTGGGGGACAGGCTGGGCCGCTCATGGCAGCGCGCGTTTGCTGCGGGACCGCCGATGCGGGGCAGACGGGGCCACACCATCGAGCCGGTCCTGGCAACGCCAGCAGGCCTCCATCGCGATTTGCAGCTGCATCTCGACGGTGCGCGGGGAGATGCCCATCTGCTCGGCGATCTGGGCATAGCTCAGGCCGTCGAACTTGTAGAGCATAAAGGCTTCGCGGCAGCGCGGCGGCAATTGGTCGATGGTGGCGACCAGGGCCGCCAGGCCTTCGCGGGAGGCGAGGATGGTCTCGGGCTCCAGGCTGCGTGGGCCGGGCAGGTGCTCCAGCGCCGGCGCATCGCCTGCCGATGGCGGCGCCGTCTCCAGCTCGGCACGAAGGCTGCTGCGCCGGTGCTGGTCGATCACCAGGTTGCGTGCGGTGCGGTAGAGCAGGGCGCGCGGGTCTTGCACCGCCTGCCCGGTCTGCTGGGCCGCCAGCACACGGGCGTAGCTCTCCTGCGCCAGATCGGCAGCCGTATCACGGTCATGCACGGATCGGGACAGAAAGTTCAGCAATTCGCGGTAGTAGCGCTCAAACACCAGGCGGCCAAAAAGAGAGAAGGGATCTTCGCAACCGGTGGACGCTGTCCTCGCGTTCGGGGACGCAAGCTTGCTACACACGCAAATGGGAATTGTTATCATTATCGCTGATTGCGCCGCAACCTAGGGCAATGCCGTTAACCGCTTCTTGCCGAGCCGCAGCGCCCAGGGCCGCGCATTCTTCGGCGCCATCAGGCCTGCTAGCAGCAGCCTCAGAGTCAAATCCTGCTCCGCCTATGCCGGCCATTGTGGCTTTCCAGCGCGCAGCCACCGATGCTGCAACACCGCTTCAAACCTCCACCGCATGCGGCCTGCGACACCATCGCTGGCTGTTTTTCCTGTGCCTTTTGAGGACGCAAAAATCGCACCAGCGGAGCGTGCAGCGTCGCCGTTCCATGCATGGCATGAGCTATTCATTAATTCTCTTAGCCTAGTGTTTTTACCAGTGCGTAAAATTTTATTCAGGCTTTTAATGGGTTCATAAGCGTTGCGAAAACAGCAGCGCAGCTTGGATAAAACACCCACGATGAGGGCCTGATGAACCCTCCCTGGTTGGTGCAGCTTTGGCGGTGAATGCCTTGCACAGCAATGCCATTTACCGCACCCGGTTGTAGATGCAGTGGCGCGGTCGCAGGCGGCATGCTCAAGGAGCCGTTCGCACTCGCGCTGGTAACCCAGTCGAGGAGGATGAGCCATGAATGGACCCAAGGGATGCGGTGTGCGCGCAGGACGGCTTGGCGCGGACCAATATGCTGAAAATTTCTCGGATGCGCACCCGCCGCTGACATGGGCGCAGGCATCGATCGAAGCCGAGCGCTGTTATTACTGCTACGACGCGCCCTGCGCGACGGCTTGCCCCACCAGCATTGATGTCCCCAGCTTTATTGCCCGCATTGCGCAGGACAACATCCGGGGTGCTGCCAAGACCATTCTCGAATCGAACCCGCTGGGCGGCATGTGCGCCCGGGTGTGCCCTACCGAGGTGCTCTGCGAGCAGGCCTGCGTGCGCAACACCAATGAGGACAAGCCGGTGGAGATTGGCGCGCTGCAGCGCTATGCCACCGACCGCTTCATGGCTGCTGGCGGCGCGCCGCTGTTCAAGCGTGCCGAGCCAACGGGCAAGAAAGTGGCCGTTGTGGGCGCCGGCCCTGCCGGGCTGGCCTGTGCCCACCTGCTGGCCTTGCAGGGCCATGATGTCAGCCTGCTTGATGCCAAGCCTAAATTGGGCGGCCTGAACGAGTATGGCCTGGCCAGCTACAAGACCACTGACGATTTTGCGCAGAAGGAAATTGACTGGCTGCTGTCCGTGGGTGGCATTGCCCCGCGCAACAACCAGCGCCTGGGCCGCGACTTCACCATCGACAGCCTGCTGGCCAGCCATGATGCGGTGTTTCTGGGCCTGGGCCTGGCAGGAGTCAATGACCTGGGCATCGCTGAGCCCAGCGCGCAGGGCCTGCGCAATGCGGTCGATTTCATTGCCGATATCCGCCAGGCTTCCGACAAATCCACGGTGCCGGTAGGCCGGCGCGTGGTGGTGATTGGCGGCGGCATGACGGCCGTGGATGCCGCCGTGCAGGCGCGCTTGCTGGGCGCCGAAGAGGTCAGCATTGTGTACCGGCGCGGCCAGGATGCGATGTCAGCCTCTGCCGTGGAGCAGCAATGGGCGCAGACCCATGGGGTGACGATCCGGCTGTGGGAAGCGCCGCAGGAGCTGCTGGTGGACAACGGTGCCGTCAGCGGCATCCGCCTGGCCGGCACCCAGCAGGTGGATGGCAAGCTGCAAACCACTGGCGAGACCACGGTGCTGGCGGCCGACATGGTGCTCAAGGCCATTGGCCAGAGCTATATCGCCGAGCCGGCCGGTGCGCGCATTGCCCTCAAGGCAGGGCGGATTGCGACGGACGAAGACGGCCAGACCAGCCTGGAGCGGGTGTGGGCGGGCGGGGACTGCCGCTGGGGCGGGCGTGACCTGACGGTGGAAGCCGTGGAGCACGGCAAGCGCGCCGCAGCCGCGATGCACCGCATGTTGATGCGCGAAGTGGGCGTCAGCGCCTGACGGCACAGCCCCCGCCCTCCATTCACCGAACCAAGGAATCGCCATGGCCGATATTCGCAGCAATTTTCTGGGCATCCGCAGTCCCAACCCCTTCTGGCTGGCCTCTGCGCCGCCGACCGACAAGGAAATCAATGTCACCCGCGCCTTCGAAGCAGGCTGGGGCGGTGTGGTTTGGAAGACCCTGGGCGAGGACCCGCATGTGGTCAACGTTAACGGGCCGCGCTACTCCACCTTGATGTCGCAGGACCGGCGCGTCATGGGTCTGAACAACATCGAGCTGATCACCGACCGGCCCCTGCAGATCAACCTGGACGAGATGACCCGCGTGAAGCGGGCCTGGCCGGACCGGGCGCTGATTGCCTCGCTGATGGTGCCCTGTGTGGAGAAGAGCTGGAAGCGCATCCTGCCGATGGTGGAAGACACTGGTGCCGATGGCATAGAGCTGAACTTTGGCTGCCCGCACGGCATGAGCGAGCGCGGCATGGGCGCTGCGGTGGGCCAGGTGCCCGAGTACATCCAGATGGTCACCGAATGGTGCAAGCACTACAGCCGCCTGCCGGTGATCGTCAAGCTCACGCCCAACATCACCGATGTGCGCTTTCCGGCACGTGCCGCCAAGGCCGGCGGCGCCGATGCGGTGTCGCTGATCAACACGATCAACTCCGTCATGGGCGTGAACCTGGACACCCTGGTGATGCACCCCAGTACCGATGGCAAGGGCTCGCACGGCGGCTACTGCGGCCCGGCGGTCAAGCCGATTGCGCAGAACATGGTGGCCGAGATCGCCCGCGATCCGCAGACTGCGGGCCTGCCGATTTCGGGTATTGGCGGCATCACCACTTGGCGGGATGCCGCCGAATACATTGCGCTGGGCTGCGGCACGGTGCAGGTCTGCACCGCCGCGATGGTGTATGGCTTCAAGATCGTGCAGGACATGTGCGACGGCCTGTCGAACTACATGGATGCGCATGGGTTCCAGACCATCGACGACTTTCAGGGCCGCGCGGTGCCCACCGTCAAGGACTGGAAGGACCTGAACCTCAACCACATCGACAAGGCGGTGATCAACCAGGACAGTTGCATCCAGTGCGGCCGCTGCCATGTGGTCTGCGAAGACACTTCGCACCAGGCCATCTTCTACCAGAAGGGCGATGCCGGTGAGCGCCGCTTTGAGGTGAACGAGGCCGAATGCGTGGGCTGCAACCTCTGCGTCTCCATCTGCCCGGTGCCCGACACGATTGTGATGCGCAGCCTGCAGCCCGGCGAGGTGGACGCGCGCACCGGCAAGACCGTCACCGGCGAGTACGCCAACTGGACCACCCACCCCAACAACCCATCCAGGGTGGCCGCGCAGATATCACCCTGAATCGCAAGCGCGCCATCAACCGGGATGGCGCGCTTTTTGCATGATTGAACCTGGCTACAGGATGGAACGCAAGACTTTGGATTCGGATTTGGATTTGGACGCTTAGAACCTCTCGATAACACCACTCAAGGAGTGAGCAATGTCCCATGACGCGCAAGCAGGAGGTGCCACTGGCAGTGAAGCCGGTGGCCTTTGGAACGACGACCTCGCACCCACGCAAGCATCACAGCGAACGTGGACCTGGTACCACTTCACGGCGTTGTGGATAGGCATGGTGATGTGCATTCCCGCCTACACTTTGGCGGCGAGCCTGGTGGAGGGCGGCATGTCGGCGTTCCAGGCGGTGATGACGGTGTTTCTGGCCAACCTGATTGTGCTGGTGCCGATGCTGCTGATCGGGCATGCGGGCGCCAAGTACGGCATCCCGTATGCGGTGCTGGCCCGTGCCTCCTTCGGCACCCGGGGCGCCAAGCTGCCTGCGGTGCTGCGCGCGCTGGTGGCCTGCGGCTGGTATGGCATCCAGACCTGGTTCGGCGGCCTGATGATCTATACCTTGCTCGGGGTGATCCTGGGCCATCCGCTGGAGAGCGAGAAGATCTCGTGGCTGGGCATCAACATTGCGCAGCTCGTCTGCTTCCTGGTGTTCTGGGCCATCCAGTTCTATTTTGTGGTGCATGGCATCGAATCCATCCGCAAGCTCGAGACCTATACGGCACCGGCCAAGATCGTGATCTGCTTTGTGCTGCTGTGGTGGGTGTATGACAAGGCGGGCGGCTTTGGCCCGATCTTGAGCAAACCGTCGGCCTTTGCGGCAGGCGAAGCCAAGGCGGGCCAGTTCTGGGGCACCTTCTGGCCGTCGCTCACGGCCATGATTGGCTTTTGGGCGACCCTGGCGCTGAACATTCCCGACTTCACCCGCTTTGCCCGCTCGCAACGGGACCAAATGGTGGGCCAGGCGATTGGCCTGCCGGTGCCCATGGGCCTGCTCGCGGCCTTGGCGGTGATCGTCACCTCGGCCACCGTCGTCATCTATGGCAAGGCGCTGTGGGATCCGGTGGATGTGGCGGCGCGCATGACGGGCGCAGCGGTGCTCATCGCCCTCATCGTGCTGCTGGTGGATACGGTGAGCGTCAATCTGGCTGCCAACCTGGTGGGGCCGGCCTATGACTTCTCTGCGCTGAACCCCAAGCGCATCAGCTACCGCACGGGCGGCTACATCACCGTGGCGATTGCGATCCTGATGATGCCCTGGAAGATTCTGGAGTCCACCCAGGGCTACATCTTCACCTGGCTGATCGGCTACTCGGCGCTGCTGGGCCCGATCGCCGGCATCCTGATGGTCGACTATTTCCTGATTCGCCGCACCCAGCTGGATGTGGAAGAGCTCTACCGCGAGGGCGGCAAGTACAGCTATTCCGGCGGCTGGAATTGGGTGGCCGTGGCCGCGTTTGTCTGCGGCGTGGCGCCCAATATTCCGGGCTTTCTCAATGCCGCGTTTCCTGCCAGCTTCCCCGATGTGGGCGTGATCTTCAAAGACCTGTATGCCTATGCCTGGTTCATTGGCCTGTTCATTGCCGGTGTGGTGTACCGCATCGGCATGGCCAGCCATGTGGCGGCTTCGCAGGCCATGCTGCGGCGCGCTTGAGCGCAGTAGCGGCCGATTTTGTGACCTGAACGCAAAGGAGAGACATGATGAGCACATCCAGCCACCCCCTTCTGATCCGTGGTGGTACCGTCGTGAATGCGGACCGCGAAGAGCGCGCCGATGTGCTGCTGGTGGACGGAAAGATCGTGGCCGTCGGTGAGGGCGCTGCGGCCCAGGCGCCGGCCGGTACCGAAACGCTGGATGCCAGCGGCCAGTATGTGATGCCCGGCGGCATCGATCCGCACACCCATATGCAGCTGCCCTTCATGGGCACGGTCACGGCTGACGACTTCTTCACGGGCACCGCCGCCGGCCTGGCCGGTGGCACCACCAGCATCATCGACTTTGTGATTCCTGCGCCGCAGGAGCCGCTGATGGAGGCCTACCGCAAGTGGCGCGGCTGGGCCGAGAAGTCGGCGGCGGACTACTCCTTCCATGTGGCGGTGACCTGGTGGAGCGACCAGGTGCGCGAGGACATGGGCCGGCTGGTGCGCGACGAGGGCATCAACAGCTTCAAGCACTTCATGGCCTACAAGAACGCCATCATGTGTGACGACGAAACCCTGGTGAACAGCTTCCGGCGCGCGCTGGAGCTGGGCGCCATGCCCACCGTGCATGCCGAGAACGGCGAGCTGGTCTACCTGCTGCAGCAGGAGGTGGCGCGCATGGGCATCACTGGCCCAGAAGGGCATCCGCTGTCACGCCCGCCGATGGTGGAGGCCGAGGCCGCCAACCGCGCCATTGCGATTGCCGATGTGCTGGGCGTGCCCATCTATGTGGTACACGTGAGCTGCATTGAGGCGGCCGACGCCATTGCGCGTGCCCGGGCGAGGGGCCAGCGTGTTTACGGCGAAGTGCTGGCCGGCCATTTGACGATTGACGACAGCGTCTACCGCCATCCGGACTACGCCACCGCCGCCGCCTATGTGATGAGCCCGCCGTTCCGCCCCAAGGAACACCAGGAGGCACTGTGGCGCGGCCTGCAGGCCGGGCTCCTGCACACCACGGCGACGGACCACTGCACCTTCTGCGCCGAGCAAAAGGCGGTGGGCAAGGACAATTTTGCCAAGACGCCCAATGGCACTGGCGGCGTCGAAGAACGCATGGCCGTGGTCTGGGATGCCGGGGTGAACACCGGGCGCCTGACGCCCAGCGAGTTTGTCGCGATCACCTCGGCCAACACGGCCAAGCTCTTCAATGTCTACCCGCGCAAGGGCTTTATCGGTGTGGGCGCCGATGCCGATGTGGTGCTCTGGGACCCCAAGGCCACCAAGACCTTGTCTGCCAAGACCCAGCATTCCAAGGGCGACTTCAACATCTTTGAAGGCCGGCAGGTGACGGGCCTGCCCAGCCACACCATCAGCCGAGGCCGGCTGGTATATGCCAATGGCGACCTGCGGGCCGAGAAGGGCGCTGGCCAGTATTTCAAGCGCCCGGCTTTTGGCCCCAACTTCCAGGCGGTGCAAAAGCGTGCGCAAGAGACGGCGCCCACGGCCGTGGCACGCGCGCAATGAAACAAGGAGATTGAGCATGGACACAAAAGTGAAAACGGATACCAGCCAGCTGCGCATCAATGGCGACCGGCTCTGGGCATCGCTGATGGAGCTGGCCCAGATTGGTGCCACCCCCAAAGGGGGCGTCTGCCGCCTGGCCCTGACCGACCTGGACCGCCAGGGCCGCGACCTGGTGACACGCTGGGCCAAGGAGGCGGGCATGACGGTCACCATCGACAAGATCGGCAATGGCTTTATGCGCCGCCCGGGCCGCAACAACAGCCTGCCGCCGATCATGACTGGCAGCCATATCGATACGCAGCCGACGGGTGGCAAGTTTGATGGCAACTATGGGGTGCTCGCCGGCATCGAGGTGGTGCGCACGCTCAATGACCATGGCATCGAGACCGAGGCGCCCATCGAGGTGGCCTTCTGGACCAATGAGGAGGGCTCGCGCTTTGTGCCGGTGATGATGGGCTCGGGCGTATTTGCCAAAGCCTTCAGCCTGGAGCATGCCTATGCCGCCAAGGATACCGACGGCAAAAGCGTGCAGGACGAGCTGGCGCGCATCGGCTATATCGGCCCGCAGGAACCAGGTGACCACCCGATTGGCCACTACTTTGAAACCCATATCGAGCAAGGCCCGGTGCTGGAGGACCACGACAAGACCATTGGCGTGGTGACCGGCGTGCTCGGCATCCGCTGGTATGACTGTACCGTCACCGGCATGGAAGCGCATGCGGGCCCCACGCCGATGGCGCTGCGCAAGGATGCCTTGCAGGTTGCCACCCAGGTAATGCAGGAGGTGGTGGCCTGCGCGCACCGCCATCCGCCGCACGGGCGCGGCACGGTGGGCATGGTGCATGTGCACCCCAACAGCCGCAACGTGATTCCGGGCGAGGTGAAATTCAGCATCGACCTGCGCAATGCCACCGATGCCGATTGCGAATCGATGGACCAGGACATCCGCGCGGTGGCCGCGCGCATCAGTCAGGAGACCGGCCTGCCTATCAAGATCGACCTGGTGTCCAGCTACACCGCCCAGCCCTTCAACCCCGATTGCATCGATGCCGTGCGGCGCGGCGCGCAGATGCTGGGTTATTCCCACATGGATGCCGTCTCCGGCGCGGGCCATGATGCCGTCTATATGGCGCGCCTGGCGCCGGCGGGCATGATCTTCATCCCCTGCAAGGATGGCATCTCGCACAACGAGATCGAAGACGCCAAGCCCGAGCACATCACCGCAGGCTGCAATGTGCTGCTGCATGCGATGCTGGAGCGCGCCTGCCGCTGAGTCGGTGCGGATGGACTCGCTGAGCCAGAGACGATAAAAAACCCGGCCACCTTGACGGTGCCGGGTTTTTTGGTGTCTGGCACCAAGCCCGCAAGCTTGCTTGCAGGCTTGGTGCTGCGCTATGACAGCCGGGGCAATTACATGCCCATGCCGCCCATACCACCCATGCCGCCCATGTCGGGCATGGCAGGTGCTGCGTCAGCCTTGGGGGCTTCAGCAATCATGCACTCGGTGGTCAGCAGCAGCGAAGCCACGGACGCAGCGTTTTGCAGCGCGGTGCGGGTCACCTTGGTGGGGTCCAGGATACCCATTTCCAGCATGTCGCCGTAGGTGTCGTTGGCAGCGTTGAAGCCGAAGTTGCCATTGCCCTTGAGCACGGCATCCACCACCACCGATGGCTCGCCACCAGCGTTGGACACGATTTCGCGCAGAGGCGCTTCGATGGCCTTCATCACCAGCTTGATACCAGCGTCTTGCTCGGCATTGCCGGTAGCCAGGGCGCCCACGGATTGCTTGGCGCGCAGCAGAGCCACGCCACCACCGGCCACGATGCCTTCTTCCACAGCAGCGCGGGTAGCGTGCAGGGCGTCTTCCACGCGGGCCTTCTTTTCCTTCATTTCGACTTCGGTGGCAGCGCCCACCTTGATCACGGCAACACCGCCGGCCAGCTTGGCCACGCGCTCTTGCAGCTTTTCACGGTCGTAGTCGGAGGTGGCTTCTTCGATCTGAGCGCGGATTTGCTTGACGCGGGCTTCGATTTCAGCAGCTTGGCCAGCACCGTCGATGATGGTGGTGTTTTCCTTGCCGATTTCGACGCGTTGGGCTTGGCCCAGGTCTTCCAGGGTCACCTTTTCCAGCGACAGGCCCACTTCTTCAGCGATCACCTTGCCGCCGGTCAGGATGGCGATGTCTTCCAGCATGGCCTTGCGGCGGTCGCCGAAGCCAGGAGCCTTCACAGCCACGACCTTCAGGATGCCACGGATGGTGTTGACCACCAGGGTAGCCAGTGCTTCGCCTTCGACGTCTTCTGCAATGATCAGCAGAGGACGGCCGGCCTTGGCCACGGCTTCCAGCGTAGGCAGCAGGTCACGGATGTTGCTGATCTTCTTGTCGAACAGCAGCACGAAGGGGTTGTCCAGAATCGCGGCTTGCTTTTCTGGGTTGTTGATGAAGTAGGGCGACAGGTAGCCACGGTCGAACTGCATGCCTTCAACGACGTCGAGTTCGTTGTCCAGCGACTTGCCTTCTTCCACGGTGATCACGCCTTCCTTGCCGACCTTGTCCATCGCGTCAGCAATGATCTTGCCCACGGATTCATCGGAGTTGGCGGAGATCGAACCGACTTGGGCGATTTCCTTGGAGGTGGTGGTGGCCTTGGATTGCTTCTTCAGCTCTTCCACCAGGGCGGCGACAGCCTTGTCGATACCGCGCTTGAGGTCCATCGGGTTCAGGCCGGCGGCCACGTACTTGGAGCCTTCGCGCACGATGGCTTGGGCCAGCACGGTAGCGGTCGTGGTGCCGTCACCAGCGATGTCGTTGGTCTTGGAAGCCACTTCCTTCACGAGCTGGGCGCCCATGTTCTGCAGCTTGTCCTTGAGTTCCACTTCCTTGGCCACGGACACACCGTCCTTGGTCACGGTAGGGGCGCCGAACGAACGCTCGAGCACCACGTTGCGGCCCTTAGGGCCCAGGGTCACCTTGACGGCGTTAGCCAGAATGTTCACGCCTTCAACCATGCGTGCACGTGCTTCACCGCCGAATACTACGTCTTTTGCTGCCATTTTTGGCTCCTAAAATCTGAATCAATGGGACTGCTGGAGCGCGTCTTGCGCAAGGGTCAGCAGCTATGAAAACTGGGAGAGTTGGCCCGGTCAGGGCATCGAGCGCGCTGCAGCCATTCGCAGCAGCGCCACTGCATTACTTCTCTACGACAGCGAACAGGTCTTCTTCCTTCATGACCAGCAGTTCATTGCCGTCCACCTTGACCGATTGGCCGGAGTACTTGCCGAACAGCACGCGGTCGCCGACCTTCACGCCCAGGGTGATGGACTCGCCCTTGTCGTTCTTCTTGCCTGGGCCAACCGCCAGCACTTCGCCTTGGTCTGGCTTTTCAGCAGCGTTGTCGGGGATGTAGATGCCCGAAGCGGTCTTGGTTTCGTTTTCCAGACGCTTAACGATCACGCGATCGTGCAGAGGACGCAGGTTCATAACAACTCCTTCAATTTCAATACCAGGTTGGATGAAAGATGGCCCAGCAGATGCCGCGCCAAATACGCAAAAATGTTTGAGAAGCGGTGGTTTTAGCACTCTACCCCTTCGAGTGCTAATAATAAGGTCATTTGATGACAGTTCAAGACTGCGGGGGCTAAAAAATCGTGCGGGCTGTGCTGTCGAATCGCGATCCCTCAGCGCGGGATTCGCGCAAGCATTGATGGATGCTTTGGGTGTTGCTATCAAATTTGTAGGTTCGCATGCGAGTGCAGCATGCAGCGCAGGGGACAAGCGCTGCACCATGGGTTACGCTGCGGCGTTCCGGGGGGCGCAGTCCCGTGCTCAATCCGGCAGTTCAATCTTGAGCGTGGCCGACAGCATCTGCACCAGCAAAGCCTCGGCTTGGGCGAAGTCGCCAGCGTCCAAAGCAGCCTTGTCCTGCAGCAAGGCAAACTGGGTTTGCTGGTCGACATAGCCTTGGGTGATGGCCCAGATGCTGAACATCAGATGCTGGAAATTGACGGGCGCGATCAGGCCTTGTTCGGCCCAGTGCGCAAACGCCGCCACATTGGCCGCCAGCAACGGTGCGATGCGCTCGCGCACCGCAGAGGCCGCAAAAGGGGCGCCAGCAATCATCTCCTTGGTGAACAGCTGGCTGCCATAGGGGCGGGTGCGGGCGAACTCGAACTTCTCGCGGATGTACTGGCGGATCTGCTGCGCCGGGTCTCCGTCCTTGGACAGGCCCGTCATATGGCCCAGCCAGTCATCGATCACCGAGGCCAGCACGGCCTGGTACAGCGCCTCTTTGCTGGGGTAGTAGTACAGCAGGTTGTGGCGGCTGAAGCCGGCGTCCTGCGCGATCTGCTCCAGTGGTGCACCTTCAAAACCCAGCAACGCGAAATGCCGCTCTGCCGAGCTCAGGATCATGTCAATCTTGCGCAGGCGGGCAGCACTGGGTTTGCGTGCCATCGCGGCAGTGGCTGCATGCGCGTTGGCTGGCGGTGTGGGAAGGGCATCGTTCATGAGCCCGTATTGTCTGGCATTTGGGAGGCCTTGTAGCCAGACATGAATAGCGGCGCACGACAGACAAGAAAAAAGGCAACGCACTGCGTTGCCTTGGTGACCAAGCGGTGCCTTGCAGCACCCGGGCATGTTGCCCGGCTTGGTAGTCTTATTGTGGGCGGCTGTTGGTAGGGAAAGGCCATGCAGCATTGGTGCTGAGCACGGTCTTGACAGGCTCTGCAGCGGCAGGCGCAGCAGATGGTGCCTTGGCAGGAGCGGTTGCCTTCTTGGCGGGTGCAGCCTTCTTGGCAGGAGCTGCAGCCTTTGCTGGAGCAGGGGCCTTGGCAGGAGCAGGGGCCTTGGCAGGAGCAGCTGCCTTCTTGGCGGGCGCTGGAGCCTTGGCAGGAGCGGCAGCCTTCTTAGCTGGAGCAGCAGCCTTCTTGGCAGGAGCGGCAGCCTTCTTAGCTGGAGCAGCGGCCTTCTTGGCAGGAGCTGCAGCCTTCTTAGCTGGAGCGGCCTTCTTGGCAGGAGCTGCAGCCTTCTTAGCTGGAGCGGCCTTCTTGGCAGGAGCTGCAGCCTTCTTAGCTGGAGCGGCCTTCTTGGCAGGAGCTGCAGCCTTCTTAGCTGGAGCAGCCTTCTTGGCAGGAGCTGCAGCCTTCTTAGCTGGAGCAGCCTTCTTGGCAGGAGCTGCGGCCTTCTTAGCTGGAGCAGCCTTCTTGGCAGGAGCTGCGGCCTTCTTAGCTGGAGCAGCCTTCTTGGCGGGAGCTGCAGCCTTCTTAGCTGGAGCAGCCTTCTTCGCAGGAGCCGCAGCCTTCTTGGCTGGAGCGGTGGCCTTCTTCGCAGGAGCAGCAGCCTTCTTGGCTGGTGCTGCGGCCTTCTTCACGGCTGCGGTGGATTTGGCTGCGGGCTTGGCGACTGCCTTCTTGGCGGCTGGCTTAGCAGCTGCCTTTTTGGCGACGGCCTTGGCAGCAGGCTTTGCCGCTGCCTTGGTGGCTGCTGGCTTGGCAGCGGCCTTGGGCTTTGCAGCTGCCTTGGGGGCGGCTGCCTTGGTTGCAACTGCCTTCTTGGCAGTTGCCTTGGTGTCAGCAGTTTTCTTGCTTGCTTTGGACGTTGCCATGCTCTTCTCCTTCGGGTCAATTTAGAAAGCAGACTTCATGCCTGATTGAATTCGACACGAAGTTTTGATAGCAAACTGAATTGTGCATCAGCTGCTAGCAACTGGCATAGTGCAAACCTCAATAAAGACGCCAAATTTCACAGTTTTCTCTCAGGAAAACCACATTCTGACGGGGTTTGCACATCAGGGACGGCGTCAATCCCAGGAAAGCGCGCCACCGGACTGGTATTCGATGACGCGCGTCTCGAAGAAATTTCTCTCCTTTTTCAGGTCGATCATCTCGCTCATCCACGGGAAAGGATTGTCCTCGTTGGGGAACAATGCATCGAGTCCGATCTGCGTTGCGCGGCGGTTGGCGATGTAGCGCAGGTAGCCTTTGAACATCGATGCGTTCATGCCCAGAACTCCTCTGGGCATCGTGTCTTCTGCATATTGGTATTCAAGTTCGACTGCTTGAATAAACAAGGCCTTGATCTCGTCCTTGAATGCTGTGGTCCACAGGTCCGGGTTCTCGAGCTTGAGCTGGTTGATCAGGTCGATGCCGAAGTTGCAGTGCATGGACTCGTCGCGCAGGATGTACTGGTACTGCTCGGCCGCGCCAGTCATCTTGTTCTGGCGGCCCAGCGCCAGGATCTGCGTGAAGCCCACATAGAAGAACAGACCCTCCATCAGGCAGGCAAAAACAATCAGGCTCTTGAGCAGGGTCTGGTCAGTGTGGGGCGTGCCGGTCTGGAAGTTGGGGTCCATGATCGCCTCGATAAAGGGGATCAGGAAAGCATCCTTGTTGCGGATCGACGGGACCTCGTTGTAGGCGTTGAAGATCTCGGCCTCATCGAGGCCCAGCGACTCCACGATGTACTGGTAGGCATGGGTGTGGATGGCTTCTTCAAAGGCCTGGCGCAGCAGGAACTGGCGGCACTCCGGTGCGGTGATGTGGCGGTAGGTGCCCAGCACGATGTTGTTGGCGGCCAGCGAATCGGCGGTGACGAAGAAGCCCAGGTTGCGCTTGACGATGCGGCGCTCATCCTCGGTCAGGCCATTGGGCGATTTCCACAGTGCGATGTCACGCGTCATGTTTACCTCTTGAGGCATCCAGTGGTTGGCGCAGGTAGCCAGGTATTTCTCCCAGGCCCATTTGTATTTGAAGGGCACCAGCTGGTTGACATCGGTCTTGGCGTTGATGATGCGTTTGTCGGCGGCATTGACGCGCTTGAAAGTAGCTGCAGGTTGTGATGCCAAAGGCGCGGCAGCCGCGGGGGCCGGTGTGACTGGCGTGGCCAGCGCGTCCATGGATTCTTCTTCAAAGCTCAGCATGGATGAATGCTCCTGGTGGTGGCCGCTGCTGCGGCCAGGTTCAGACGGTCAGCGGGGTCTACTGGCAGGCTTCGCAGCCGGGGTCATCGATGGCGCAAAAACGGATGTCGGTGCCGGGCGCGCCGGCCTGCGATGCAGCAGCGGCGGCGTTGGCTACGGCCTGGGCAACGGGTGAGGCATGGCTGCTGGGCACGGCATTGAGCACGCGGCTTTGGACGGTGGATTTTTCGGCCTGCGTCGCGCTGGTGGTGCGCAGGTAGTAGGTGGTCTTGAGGCCGCGCACCCAGGCAAGCTTGTAGGCGTCGTCGAGCTTCTTGCCCGAGGCCCCTGCCATATAGATATTGAGGCTCTGCGCCTGGTCTATCCATTTCTGGCGCCGCGAGGCCGCTTCCACCAGCCAGACGGGATCGACTTCGAAGGCCGTGGCATACAGGGCCTTGAGCGCATGGGGCACGCGGTCGATGGGGCGCAGCGAGCCATCAAAGTGCTTGAGGTCCATCACCATTACATCGTCCCACAGGCCCAGCTTCTTGAGGTCGCGCACCAGGTACTGGTTGATCACGGTGAACTCACCCGAGAGGTTGGACTTGACCGACAGGTTGCCAAACGAGGGCTCGATGGAGGCATCGACACCGACGATGTTGGAGATGGTGGCCGTCGGCGCAATGGCCACGCAATTGGAGTTGCGCATGCCGTCCTGTGCGATCTTGCGGCGCAAGGCTTCCCAGTCCAGCTGCATGCTGCGGTCCACCTGGACATAGTCGGCCTGGCCGCGCGATTGGGCGAGCAGGTCCAGCGTGTCCAGCGGCAGAATGCCTTGGCTCCACAGCGAGCCAGGGTAGCTGCTGTAGACGCCGCGCTCGCGCGCCAGCTCGGTCGAGGCCCAGTAGGCGTAATAGCAGACGGCCTCCATCGAGGTGTCGGCAAACTGCACCGCCGCATCGCTGGCGTAGGGGATGTGCAATTGGTAGAGGCTGTCCTGGAAGGCCATGATGCCCAGGCCTACCGGGCGGTGGCGCAGGTTGGAGTCGCGTGCCTTGTCGACCGCGTAGTAGTTGATGTCGATGACGTTGTCGAGCATGCGCATGGCCGTGGCGATGCTGCGCTTGAGCTTGTCATGGTCGAGGGTGAGGCCGCCTTGGCCGTCGTCCTTCAGGTGGCGAGCGAGGTTGACCGAGCCCAGGTTGCAGACAGCGGTTTCCGTGTCGCTGGTGTTGAGCGTGATCTCGGTGCAGAGGTTGGACGAGTGCACGACGCCGGCATGCTGCTGGGGCGAGCGCAGGTTGCAGGCATCCTTAAAGGTGATCCAGGGATGGCCGGTCTCGAACAGCATGGACAGCATCTTGCGCCACAGATCGACCGCAGGCAGCGTCTTGCTCAGCGCCAGTTCGCCGGTCGCGGCCTTGGCCTCGTAGGCGGTATAGGCGCGCTCAAAGTCCTGGCCAAAGCGGTCATGCAGATCGGGAACATCGGATGGGGAGAACAAGGTCCACGTCCCTTTTTCCATGACCCGTTGCATGAACAGGTCGGGGATCCAGTTGGCGGTGTTCATGTCATGGGTGCGGCGGCGGTCATCGCCGGTGTTCTTGCGCAGCTCCAGAAACTCCTCGATGTCCAGGTGCCAGGTCTCCAGGTAGGCGCAGACGGCGCCCTTGCGCTTGCCACCCTGGTTGACGGCGACGGCGGTGTCGTTGACCACTTTGAGAAAAGGCACCACGCCTTGCGATTCGCCATTGGTGCCCTTGATGCGGGCGCCCATCGCTCGCACAGGGGTCCAGTCATTGCCCAGGCCACCGGCAAACTTGGACAGCAGCGCGTTCTCGCGGATCGCATCGTAGATGCCGCCCAGGTCATCGGCCACCGTGGTCAGGTAGCAGGACGACAGCTGCGAGCGCAAAGTGCCGCTGTTGAACAGGGTGGGGGTGGACGACATGAAGTCGAAGGAAGAGAGCAGGTCATAGAAGGCGATGGCCCTGGCATTGCGGTCGTCCTCTTTCAGCGCCAGGCCCATGGCCACGCGCATGAAGAAGGCCTGGGGCAGCTCGATGCGCTGCTTGCGCACATGCAGGAAGTAGCGGTCATACAGGGTCTGCAGACCCAGGTAGTCAAACTGCAGATCACGCTCGGGCTGGAGGGCTGCGGCCAGGCGTGGCAGGTCGAAGTCCAGCATCTCAGGGGTGAGCAGTTCATGTTCCACCCCCTGCGCGACAAAGCCGGGGAAGTAGCTGCGGTAGGCGGTGCCCATGTCGGCACTGCTGACGTCCTGACCGATCACTTCGCGCGTGATGGTATGCAGCAGCAGGCGCGCGGTGACCAGGCTGTAGTCCGGGTCCTTTTCGATCAGGGTGCGGGCGGCCAGGATGGAGGCCTTGAACACCTCGTCCATGTTGACGCCGTCATAGAGGTTGCGCAGGGTCTCGCTCAGGATGGGCGCGGGGTCGACGTCCTGGCCCAGGCCCTGGCAGGCGGCGGCAATGCGGTCATGGAGTTTCTTGACATCGAGCAGCACCTGCTGGCCCCGGTCCTGCACATGCAAGCTGGCATGGGCCGGTGTGTGCTGGGCCTGGAGCTGCGTGCGCTCCTGGTTGCGGCGCTCGCGGTACAGCACATAGGCGCGTGCCACCTCATGGTTGCCACCACGCATCAGGCCCAGCTCGACCTGGTCCTGCACGTCTTCGATATGGAAGGTACCGCCGCCTGGGCGGGAACGCATCAGCGCACGCACCACCGTGTGGGTCAGGTTCTCGACCACTTCGCGCACGCTGGCCGATGCCGAGCCCTGGCTGCCATGCACGGCCAGAAAGGCTTTCATGATGGCGGTGGTGATCTTGGGGGGCTCGAAAGGGACGACTGCTCCGTTGCGCCGCATGATCTGGTAGTCCGGCAGTACGGTGAATCCATCCAGGGTGCGCGAGCTGGCGGCCGGTGTGGCCCGTAGCTCGGAAAGCGAAGCAGCGCTCATGATGTCCTCTCTGTCGTGTGTGAAAAGCCGGAGAAACAGCGCTGGGCATGCCGGTATCACTGAGCCGCCGGATACCACCTGACACTACATATAGTGTTTTTTGAAGCGCTGGACACTACCTGTAGTGTATGGCGCATTGCGCGCTTTGTGTGTAGCGCTGTGGACCATGCTGCGCAGCAAAACGGCGGCAACTGCGCATGGCGTCGTGGTTTGCGCAGGCAAACCACCGCTGTGTGTGTGTTTCTGCGCCATCCCCGTTGCGAGCCTGCGTAAAACATAGGCATTGCATCTGAAAAAATTTTTTTCAGATGTGGAGATTTGCTGTGTTTTTTGTGGCGCGTATGCCTTGCATTGCGCCCGGATGCATGACAAATGCAGGCTGCTTAGAGAGTTTGGTAATAGCCCGATTCAGAGATGGAGTGAGGCGGGGAACATGGCTGCCGGCCAGCCCAGGTCCTGCTGCAGCCGGGGCCAGAGAAAGCCCGGGCCCGGGTCGTTTTTGCGGCCCGGCGCAATGTGCTCATGGCCGGCAATATAGGCAATCGCATACTGCGCGCGGATCTGCTGGCACAGCTGCACCAGGCTGTCGTACTGGGCGGGCTCGAAGGTTTGGCCCTCCAGGCCTTCGAGCTCGATGCCGATGGAGTCATCATTGCAGAGGGGCCGGCCGCGCCAGAACGATTGGCCAGCATGCCAGGCGCGCAGGTCGGCACTGACAAACTGCCACACTTCCCCTTGGCGGGTGATGAAGAAATGGGAGGACACCTGCAGGCCCCGGATGCTTTGGAAATAGGGGTGGGCATCCCAGTCGAGCTGGTTGGTAAAGAGGCGTTGCACATCGCCCGTGCCGTAGATGCCGGGCGGCAGGCTGATGGAGTGGACGACCACCAGGTCGGTGCATGCGCCCTCGGGCCGGGGCCCGAAATTGGGCGAGGGGCAGTGCCTGGCGCTGCGCAGCCAGCCGTCCTGCCAGAGCGCTTGCGTTGGCGCTGGCGGGTCGATGTCGGCAGGGTTGCCCGGTGTGGTTGCCATCGTCTCAGGCCCTAGGGCTGCACCCCATCGCTGGGGTCGTGGATCTGCAGCCGCTCCATGCGGTAGCGGATCTGGCGCAGGCTGATGCCCAGGCGGTTGGCAGCGGCGGTGCGGTTAAAGCCAAACTCCTGCAGAGCGCGCACAAGGATGTCGCGCTCGATCGCATCGAGCCAGGACTGCAGATCGGAGGGAAGATCCTGCGGCGGAGGAAAGCGCTGCAGGCTGCTGGGCGCCGCAGCTTCGGCCTTCGGCTCCGGCGGTGCAGCGCCTGGTTCATAGGTGGGCATGCGTTCGGCCACCCTGGCTGGCACCGGCACGGGGGATGCGGCGTCGGCCGGCTCCACCTGCAGGAAAGCCCCGTCGCTCAGCGCCACCGAGCGCAGCAAGAGGTTTTCCAGCTCTCGTACATTGCCCGGCAGCGCATGGCCTGCCAAGGTCTGCAGCGCTTCGGCGCTGAGCTGGGGCACGGGCTGGCCGCTCTCATTGGCAATGCGCTCCAGCAGCACCTGGCACAGTGCGGGCAGGTCCTCGCGGCGCTCGCGCAGCGGTGGGATAAAGATGTCGATGACGTTCAAGCGGTAGTACAAGTCCTGGCGGAAGCGACCCGCTTGCACATCGGCGGCCAGGTCGCGGTGGGTGGCGCTGACAATGCGTACATCTACCGCCTCTTCCTGTTGGGCGCCTAGAGGCCGCACCTTGCGCTCCTGGATCGCACGCAGGAGCTTGGCCTGCATCGACAGCGGCAGCTCGCCGATTTCATCAAGGAAGAGGGTGCCGCCATGGGCGGCCTGGAAATAGCCTTCGCGGTCCTGGTTGGCGCCCGTGTAGGCGCCTTTGCGCGCGCCAAAGAACTCAGCTTCCAGCAGGTTCTCGGGGATGGCGCCGCAGTTGACCGCCACCATCGGGCCGTTGGCGCGCTGGCTGCTGCGGTGCAAGGACTGGGCCACCAGCTCCTTGCCGGTGCCCGATTCTCCGCGTACCAGAATGGGCGCCATGCTGCCGGCTACCTTGGCAATGCGCTCGCGCACCTGCTGCATCACCAGCGATGGGCCAATCAGCTCGCGCTGGCCAGGTGCGCCAGACGGCGGCGCCCCTGCTGCCGGTAGGGGCTGAAACGTGGTCTGTGCCTGCCCTTGCACAGGGGTATCCTGCAGGCCCTGGCTGGCGGAGGCCACCACCTGGCGAAACTGCTTGAGGTCCACCGGCTTGGTCAGGTAGTCAAAGGCGCCTTCGCGCAACGCGGCGACGGCATTGTCCGCCGAGCCATAGGCGGTCATGACGATGGCGCGCTCGCTGCGGCCCTGGCTGCGCAGGTCCTGCAGCAGTTCCATACCCAGGCCATCGGGCAGGCGCATGTCGGTGATCAGAATCTCGAAGCGGCGCTGCTGAAGCTGGGCACGGGCTTCCAGCACCGAGCCCGCCGTGTAGACGCGGTAGCCTTCGCGCAGCAAGGTCAGCTCATAAAGGGTTCTGAGGTCGGGCTCATCGTCCACGACCAGAACAGTGGTGTTTTCAAAACTCATGCCTGGTGGATCAAATCAGTCTGCTGGGGATGCGCGGGGCTGGCGGCCCTGCGAAACTGCACAATGAAGGCATTGCCCTGGGTCGGCACGGGCAGCTCCGTGCTCTGCCTTTCGTAGCGGATCATAGCGCCATGGCGGGTGCAGAGCTCGCGGCAGATGTACAGGCCCAGCCCGCTCGATCGGCTCTCGGACGAGAAGAAGGGCTCGAACAAATGCTTTTCAATGGTGGGCTCGATGGGCGCGCCATCGCTCCAGACCAACAAGGTGGTGGTGCCCGTCAGGCTGCTGTGCGTGCTCACGCGCAAGGAGTCCGCGCAGTCGCGGCGGTAGCGCTGGCCGTTGTTGAGCAGGTTGTAGAGCAGTTGGCGCAGGTGGCCGGTGTCAAAGGCCACCAGGCTGTCATCGGCTTTGAGCGACAGCGCTACCGTGTGGGCGGCAGGCGCCATCGCCATCCAGTCATGGCAGATCTGCAGCACCGTGTCATTGAGCGCAATGGAGTCGCCATCGCCCGGCTGGATCTGGTTGTGCACACGGGCAATGTCCAGAATGTCTTCGGCAATGCGGCCCAGCCGCTGGGCATTTTGCTCGACCATATAGGTCAGCCGCTTTTGGCCGGGGTCGGTCAGCTCCTCGTCGAGCAGCGCGTTGGCCTGGGTGATCGCGGTCAGCGGGTTGCGGATTTCATGGGCAACGGCAGCGGACATGCGACCCATGGCCGCCATTTTCTCGGTGCGCAGCCGTGCCTCTATCTCACGCAGGTCATGCAGAAACACCAGGCACAGCGGGTCGTTGTCATGGCTGCCGATGGTGCCGAAGGTCGGCAGCGGATGGGTCAGCCAGGTGCGCACATGCAGGCCAATGGGTGCCATCTGCGGTGCGGTCAGGGCCAGGTCTTGCGAGATGGGCTTTTGCTCGGCAAAGGTCCGCGTGACCTGCTCGACAACGCCGCGCCAGGCAGGTAACTGCGCCAATTCGAGGGGCAGGTGGGGATGGCCCAGCAAGTCCATCGCTGCCGGGTTGGCAATGCGTACCTGCAAGGCCTGATCTGCCACCATCACGCCGTCGGGCAGGTTCTGCAGGATCAGCGCATTGATCTGCTCTTGCTGGTTGGCAGCAGCAGCATTGCGCAGGCCATGCAGGGTTTCGCGCTCCACGCGCGACGCGAGCAGACGCACCAGAATGCCCACCAAAAAATAGGCAGCGCCTGCAAGCCCTGCCTGCACGGTACTTTGGGTCGCATCGGGATCCAGAAGCGAAAAGCGAAAGCTCAGCGACTCGACAATCAGAAAAATCGTGATGTAGGCGCAGCTGCCCAGGGTCACCAGCCAGCCGCCCAAGGTGCCGGCAAACAGCACCGCCAGGCCAAACATGGGGGTCAGGGTGTAGCTGCCGGTCTTGGTGACTTCCAGCAATGAGATCAGCAGCAGGTCCATGCCCACCGTCGGCAGCCAAGCATAGACACGGCGTTGCGGCGGTGGCTTGTGGCTGAGTGCGGCATAGAGCATGGCCGAGATGCCGTAGGCCCCCAGGAGCGCCAGTTGCGACAGCAGCTGGCCCGACTGCGCTGGCGTGATGGCCATCACGCCAAGTGCCAGCAGCAAAGCCACAAACACGCGGGCTACGAGGTAGCCGCGCCACAGGCGCTTGAAGGGGGTTTCCATCAACTCCAGCGCTGCCATGGTCGCGATGCCCAAGGCTCAGCTCTTGCCAGGCGGCACCGCCTGGGCAAGATGGGCTTGCGAGCAGTAATGCGCGCCCTGGTAGCGGATGGCATCGGACTGCGGCAGGTGCACACCGCAGTGCGCGCAGTGCACCATGGGTTCGGGCTTGGCCAGGCTTTTCTTGGGCGGTGGTGGCGGCGTGCGCTTGACCCGTTGGCTGCGCCACATGTGCCAGCCTACGGCCAGCACCAGCAATACCAGCAAATACTTCATGGTGGCTCAGTGTTTCAAGATGACTTCAAGGACAAAACGCGAGCCCACATAGGCCAGCAGCAGCAAGGTGGCACCCACATAGAGCATGTTGACGGCGCGCTGCCCGCGCCAGCCAAAGCGCTTGCGGCCTACCAGCAGGATGGCAAAGGTCAGCCAGGCCATCAGCGAGAACACCGACTTGTGGTTCCAGACCCAGGCCTTGCCGTACAGCGCCTCACCAAACCACCATCCCGCCAGCAAGGTGGCGGACAGCAGGATGAAGCCGGCGGTGACAAAGCGGAAGGTCAGGCGCTCGAGCGCCAGCAGCGGCAGACCGCCGTCATGGCTGCCATCCTGGCGCATCTGGCGCTCGGCCCGGGTCATCAGCGCGGCATGCACCACGGCGGCGGCAAACAGGCCATACGAAGCAATGCCCAGCGCCAGGTGCAGCGGCAGCCAGGGCGAGGCATTCACATGCAAGGGGCTGCCAGGGAAGACACCGGCCAGCAGCACGGCAATGCAGCCCATGGCCGACAGCGGCCAGCGCGAGCGCAGTTGCGGATAGAGTTGCTGCTCGACCACGTAGACCGTGAGCACCAGCCAGGCGGTGACCGAAAGCGCCGGCGCAAAGCCGAAGTGCGGCATATCGCCAATCAGGCTCCAGGCGATGGCTGCCAGGTGCAGGGCCCAGGCCGCGCGCAAGCCCAGCCGAGCGCTGGGCTCTTGCAGGCGTCGGGCCGCAAGTGCGGGTATGGCGTAGGCAATGGCTGCAGCAATGGCCAGCGCCCAGCCGATGGGGCTGGTGCTGGCTGCGGCAATGGCGGGAGAGAGCATGCCCGCTATCATAGCTGCGGCGCAGGGCCTGTGTAGCCTGCGCCAGTGCTAGCGCCTGCCAATCGGCTGGCTATTGCCAGCGATAGACCACAGAAGCCATCCGCTGCAAGGCCAACTCACAGGCCGATGCTGGTCGCGCAGACGCGGTTGCGGCCTCGGGTCTTGGCTTCATACAGCAGTTCGTCGGCGCGGCGCAGGCAGTCCTCCATGCCGTCGGTCTGGCCGCAATGGATGGTCAGTACCCCGCAGCTCACCGTCAGCTCGGGGGCGGTGGTGGAGGCGGCATGGGCAATCGCCATGCTTTGCACCTCCAGACGAAAACGCTCCACCACCTCCACCGCGTCGGCGTGGCCGGGCAGGATCAGCGCAAACTCCTCCCCGCCAAAGCGGGCAGCCAGGTCATAGGGGCGGCGGGCATGGCGTGCCAAGGTGCCTGCCACCTGCTTGAGCGCCTCGTCGCCTTGCACATGGCCGTAGTGGTCGTTGTAAAGCTTGAAGTGGTCGATATCAATCAGCGCCAGTCCCAAGGGGTCATTTCTGCGCAGACACATGCGGTGGCAGCGCTGCAGCATGTCATCAAAATGCCGGCGGTTGGCCAGGCTGGTCAGTCCATCGACCTGGGCCAGGCGCTGCAAGGCCTGGCGTTGCAAGGCCAGGTCGATCTGGTTGCGCACCCGCACGCTGACGACCGCCGGGCGGATGGGCTTGGAGACATAGTCGGCCGCGCCCAGGCGCAGGCCGTATTCCTCGGCAGCCGCATCGCTTTGGCCGGTGATGAAGATGATGGCGATGCCGGCGGTGGCTTCCTGTTTTTTCAACTGGGTCAGCACTTCGTAGCCATTCATGCCGGGCATGCTGACATCGAGCAGCACCAGCAGCAGGCGGTGCGATTCGCGCGCCGCGATGGTCAGGGCGCTGGGGCCGTCCTTGGCCAGCAGTACGCGGTACTGCTGGCCCAGCAGTTCGGCGAGCATGGAGCGGTTGACGCGCTCGTCATCCACAATCAGGATGGTGGGTTGGTCGTTATCGGGCTCAGCTTGCATGGTGCGATGGTAAGAGGTCTCTAGGGGCGGGCCGCATAGCCGTCAAGGGAGAATGTTTTCAAGCCGATCGATCGCGGCCAGCGCGGCATCGGCGTCCAGGTCTTCCACATGCTGCAGGATTTGCTGCAGCAGTGGCGTCCAGCGCGCGGCGGGGCTGGCCGAGAGCATGTGCTCGAGTTCGCTGACCGCGGCATAGTCACCATCGGCCACCAGGCGTTTGAGGTGTTTGAGCTCCTCGCGCAGGTTGTTGGTGTGGGCTGGGTGTGCCGCAGGCGCTGCTTCCTCGCTTGCATCAGGCTGGGCTGCTGCTGGATTCTGGCGTGAGGCCAGGCCTTGCAGCAAGGTCTGCAGTTGGGCGGCAAACTCGGTGGTCTCGGCATGCAATTGTTGCTGGGGCTGAGCGGCCGGTGGTGGGGCCTGGGTCCAATCCCGGGCCTGGTTCTCGATGGTTTCAGCGGCCTGCACCAGCGCAGCGGCATCCAGGTAGCCCAGCGCGCCCTTGAGCGAATGGGCCAGCATGGACAGCGGTTGCCAGTCCCCCTGCTGCACATGCAGCACCAGGGTCTGGGGCGCATCGGCAAAGTCGCGGTAAAAGCCCGCCAGCACCCGCTCGACCCGCTCGGCATTGCCGTGAAAGCGCTGCAGCATCTTGCTATGGTTGATGCCGGGCGTGGCTGCCACGCGGGCCTCGTCGCGCAGAAACTCGGACTCGGGCGCATCCAGGGATTCGGCTTGACCGCTTGGGCCGGCGATCCATTCGCTCAAGGTCTCGTACAGCTTGCGCTCGTCAATAGGCTTGGTCAAATGGGCATTCATGCCCGCTTCTTCGATGGCGGCGCGGTCTTCCACCCGGGCCTGTGCGGTGAGCGCAATCACCGGCAGCTGCTGTAGATGCGGCAGCTGGCGTAGTGCACGGGTGGCGTCCAGTCCGTCCATCTGCGGCATGTGCACGTCCATCAGCACGGCGTCGTAGTGGTTTTGGTCCAGCATGCTGAGTGCTTCGGCACCATTGGTGGCCAGACTCACCTGCACGCCGACAAGGCTGAGAAAGTCGGCCGCCACCTCGCGGTTGAGCGCGTTGTCATCCACCACCAGCACATTCTTGCCCTGCAGATGGGGGTAGAGCTGCGTCGGGTTGCTGTGCAAGAGTTGCGGATGGCCGGACGCATCGGACAATGCGCGCCGCGATACGCTGCCACCTTGCGATTGCAGCGCCTCCAAAATCGCATTGAACAGCACCGACTGCGTCACCGGCTTGATCAGCAGGCCTTGCAGGCGCAGCGCCTCGGCCTTGCGCATGACTTCGTCGCGGCCATAGGCGGTCACCATCAGCACCGCCGGCGTGGCTGACAGGTGCTCTTCCTCGCGGATGCGGCGCGCCACCTCCAGGCCGTCCATGCCAGGCATGCGCCAGTCCATCAGCACCAGCCCATAGGGCGTGCCGACGCGAGAGGCGAGCTGCAGATCGGACAAGGCCTGCTCGCCCGAATCCACGGTATCGGCGCGCATGCCAAAGCCGCGCACCATCTCGGCCAGGATGTCGCGCGCACTGGCGTTGTCGTCAACGATCAGCACCCGGTCCACCGGCGTGCCGTGGTAGTGGGCCGGCTTGGGCGCCTGCTGCAGCTGGGCGGGGTGCAACTGCACGCTGAAGGAGAAGGTGCTGCCCAGCCCGGGTTGGCTTTCGACCTTGAGCTCACCCCCCATCTGGCCCACCAGGCGCTGGCAAATGGCCAGGCCCAGGCCCGAGCCGCCATAGCGCCGTGTGGTCTGGCTGTCGGCCTGCGAGAAGGGGCGGAACAGCTGGCTCATCTGTGCCGCGTTCATGCCGATGCCGGTGTCCTTGACGGTGATCTCCAGCACGATCTTGCCGGGGGCCACTGGCCGATTGCCGGCTGTCTCTGCAGTGCGGATGCTGATGACCACCTCGCCCAGGTGGGTGAACTTGATCGCATTGCTGACCAGGTTGTTGAGCACCTGGCTCAGGCGCAGCGGATCGCCGCTCAGCTGCCGGGGCACATCGGGCGCGACCGAGTAGACCACCTCGATGCCCTTTTCCTCGGCACGCAAGGTGGTGACGGCCGAGACGGTCTCCAGCACATCGTCCAGCGCAAACTCCACATTCTCCAAGGTGAGCATGCCCGCTTCGATCTTGGAAAAATCCAGAATGTCATTGATCACCGACAGCAGCGCATTGGCTGAGAGCTCCACCTTCTCCAGATAGTTGCGCTGCTTGGGCAACAGCGGGGTTTGCTGGATCAGGCGCGTCATGCCGATGACGGTGTTCATCGGGGTGCGGATCTCATGGCTCATCGTGGCCAGGAACTCGGACTTGGCGCGCTCGGCCGCTTCTGCCATTTCCTTGGCTTTTTGCAGCGCCAGCTCGGCCTCGCGCTCGCGGGTGATGTCGAGCATGATGCCGTCCCAGGCCGTGCCCGCCTCCTGGCGGCTGGGCGCCGAGCGGCAGCGCAGCCAGCGCAGGCCGCCGTCGGGCCGGATGATGCGGAAGCTGCAGTCAAACAGGCTCATGCGCTCCAGCGCCTCGCGCTGCTGCTGCCGGTACATGGCCAGATCAGCCGGGTGGATGGTTTTGATATAGGCCGCGTTGTCCGCCATGATCGCCTGGGCGCTGACGCCAATGAGCTTTTCGATACCGGCACTGATATAGCTCATGCGCAAGGGGACGGTGTCGCCTTCGACGCGGTAGATTGCGCCGCTGGGCAGGTTGTCGGCCAGCGCTTCGAGCCGCTGGCGCGCCTGTTCGCGTTCCGACAGATCCTGCAAGGTGCCGCTGAGGCTGACGATGCGGCCGCTGCTGTCATAGTCGGCCTGGCCCAGGATGCTGGCCGGGAACTGGCCGCCATCGGGCGTGTAATGGGTCACATCAAGCCGGTAGGGCTGGCCGGTCTGGGCGCATTGGGCGATGGCGGCAGTCACCTTGGCATAGTCCTGCGGCGGCATCATGTGAGCGATATTGTCCTGGGTCAGCTTGGGTCCCTGCGGGTCCAGGCCATTCATCTCGTACATCATCTCCGAGGCTTCGATCTCACCGCTGGCCAGGTCCAAGGTCCAACTACCGATACGCGACAGGCGCTCGGCGCGGCGCAACGAATCGTAGCTTTGGCGCAGCTGGCTTTCCGATTCGCGCATCTGCGTCATGTCGCGCGAGATACCCAGCAGCCCAATGACCTCGCCATGCTCGTCGCGGTACTGGCTTTTGATGGACTGAAAACTGAGCCGGCGCCCGTCGATCAGCGCATGCGACTCCGACACCACCGGCGTGGTGCTGCGAAACACGGCAGCATCATCCTCGGCAAAATTGTTGCGGCCGCCCAAAATCTCGGCATCGGTCTTGCCGATCAGCCCCCCGGGCGGCATCTGCGTGATGGCCTCAGCGGCCGGGTTGGCGAACACATAGCGGCCCTGGCGGTCCTTGACAAAGACGATGTCCGAGGTGCCACGCATCACCGCATCGAGCAAGTGGGTGGAATGGCGCCACTGCTGGGTGCTTTTTTCTACCTGTTGCTCCAGCGCCGCATTGAGCAGCTGGATCTCCTGGTCGCGGCGCACGCGCTCGGTGATGTCATGGGCGATGGTGAAAAACTGCTTTTCTCCGCCCACCAACTGGCAGGTGATGTGCACCTCCACCGGAAAGCAGGAGCCGTCCTTGCGCTGGTGCGTATTAGTCGCCACGGCATGGTCTCCAGGCGCCATCTTCTGCCACATGGCATGGAGCTCATCCTGGGACAGGTCCAGCGCAAAATCTGCCACATTCATGGCCATCAGTTCTGCCCGGGAGTAACCCATCTCCTGGTAGGCCTGGGCATTGACATCCAGGATCCGGCCTTGCATATCGGTCACAAAAAAGGCGTCCGAGAAATGGTCTAGCAAGTGGCGATACGGCGTATCTGGCATCGTTGATCCTGGTCAAAGAAAACGCCACCTCCGGGTGACGGGCTGGGACATTGCGGGTGGCCATGCTGCATCCGCACAGACATGCAGAGGCCGGTGGCGTATTGTCGTGGTTCCAGGCAGGTAGGTGCGCAGCCTCAAAGGCTAAATTCGTTTGGCATGGGGCGGGCAAACATTTGCCTATGGGGAGGCGTGGGCCATAGTTTCTTGCGGTGGCAGCGGGCCGGCAGCCCCGGCCCGCCCCGGTTTTGGGGTGAGCGGGTAGAATCAAGGGTTTGCAGGGCTGTGGCTCAGATGTAGCTCACGGTTCCTTGCGCGCCAGCCCTTTGCGCCCGGGTACCGGGTCTCGGCCTCCATTCGGCGCCCTCTTTGCCACGTTCGCCACGATTACTCAAGACTCCACCCTATGGCTTCCGCACTGACCGATAAACTCTCGCGCCTCGTCAAGGAAATGCGTGGCCAGGCCCGCATCACCGAATCCAACGTGCAGGACATGCTGCGCGAAGTGCGCATGGCGCTGCTGGAGGCGGATGTGGCCTTGCCCGTGGTGCGCGATTTCATTGCCCGCGTCAAGGAAAAGGCGCTGGGCCAGGAAGTGCTGGGCAGCCTCAAGCCAGGCCAGACCCTGGTGTCCATCGTCAACAAGGAACTGGCCGCCACGATGGGCGAAGGCGTGGCCGACATCAACCTGCAGGCCCAGCCGCCGGCGGTGATCCTGATGGCCGGTCTGCAAGGCGCCGGCAAGACGACCACCACAGCCAAGCTGGCCAAGCACCTGATCGAGCGCCGCAAGAAGAAAGTGCTGACCGTCTCCGGTGACGTGTACCGCCCCGCTGCTATCGAGCAGCTCAAGACGGTGACCCAGCAGGCGGGTGCCGAGTGGTTCCCCAGCACCCCCGACCAAAAGCCCCTAGACATTGCCAACGCAGCGCTGGATTACGCCAAGAAGCACTACTTTGATGTGCTGCTGGTCGATACCGCCGGACGCCTGGCGATCGACGAGGTGCTGATGACCGAAATCCAGCAGTTGCACGGCGCCCTGAAGCCGGTCGAGACCTTGTTCGTCGTCGATGCCATGCAGGGCCAGGACGCGATCAATACCGCCAAGGCCTTCAAGGAGGCCTTGCCACTCACCGGCATTGTGCTGACCAAGCTCGACGGTGACTCGCGCGGCGGCGCAGCGCTGTCGGTGCGCCAGATCACCGGTGCACCGATCAAGTTTGCCGGTGTGTCCGAAAAGCTCGACGGCCTGGAAGTGTTCGACGCCGAGCGCCATGCGCAGCGCGTGCTGGGCATGGGTGACATCGTCGCGCTGGTCGAGCAGGTCTCCAAGGGCGTGGACCTGCAGGCGGCCCAGAAGATGGCCGAGAAGATCAAGTCCGGCGACGGCTTTGACCTCAACGACTTCCTCGGCCAGCTCCAGCAGATGAAGCAGATGGGCGGCCTGTCCACCCTGATGGACAAGCTGCCCTCCGAGCTGGCAGGCAAGGCCGGTCAGGTCGACATGGACAAAGCCGAGCGCGAAGTGCGCCGCAAGGAAGGCATCATCTGCTCGATGACCCCCTATGAACGCGCCAAGCCCGAGTTCATCAAGGCCACGCGCAAGAAGCGCATTGCGGCCGGCGCTGGCGTGCAGGTGCAAGAGGTCAACCGCCTGCTCAACGAGTTTGGCCAGATGCAGCAGATGATGAAGAAGATGAAGGGTGGCGGCCTGATGAAGATGATGAAGAAGATGGGCGGCATGAAGGGCATGATGGGCGGAGGCATGCCCAAGCTGCCGTTCTAAGCACCTCAGTACGCCTGGCTTGCAAGGCCTGCTTCAACAAAAACGCCTGCATCCAGCAGGCGTTTGTGCATCCAGACACTGCAGTGTTATGACACCACTACCTTGGCCTCGCCCGCCTGCATATGGCCGACCACGCAGGCATCGCCAAAGCCCTGGGTTTTGAAGATGTCCAGCACCTGGCCAACAGCATCGGGCGTGCAGGAAACCAGCAGGCCGCCGGAGGTTTGCGGATCGGTCAGCAGGCTGCGCATGGCATCGGGAACCTGCGCATCCAGCGCCACATGGCTGCCGTAGGACGCCCAATTGCGGCCCGATGCGCCGGTCACCACGCCTTGCTGGGCCAAGTCCAGCACGCCGGGCAGCAGCGGCAGCGTCTGGCTGTCGATCACTGCAGTCAGCTGCGCGCCCCGTGCCAGCTCCAGCGTATGGCCCAGCAGGCCAAAGCCGGTAACGTCCGTCAGCGCATGCACATCGGCCAGCTGCGCCAGCGCTGCACCGGGCCGGTTGAGCTGGGTGGTAGTGCGCACCATGCTGGCGTAGGCACTGTCGCTGAGCAGGCCTTTTTTCAAAGCGGCTGACTGGATGCCGACGCCGATGGCCTTGCCCAGGATCAGCACATCGCCCGCCTGGGCATCGCGGTTGCGCTTGAGCTGCGCGGGGTTGACGATGCCGATGCCCACTAGGCCATAGATGGGCTCGACCGAGTCGATGGAATGTCCGCCGGCCAGCGGAATGCCCGCGTCGCGGCAGACTGATTCGCCGCCTTCCAGAATCTTGGCGATGACCTCATGGGGCAGCACATTGATCGGCATGCCGACAATGGCCAGCGCCATCAGCGGCGTGCCGCCCATCGCGTAGATATCCGACAGCGCATTGGTCGCGGCAATGCGGCCAAAGTCATAGGGGTCATCGACGATGGGCATGAAGAAGTCGGTGGTCGCGACAATCGCCTGCGTGTCGTTGATCTGGTAGACCGCCGCGTCGTCTGCCGTCTCGGTCCCCACCAGCAAAGGTGCATAGAACTGTTTGGGTACCGCGCTGCGGCTCATCAGATCGGCCAGCACCCCGGGGGCGATCTTGCAGCCGCAGCCACCGCCATGCGACAGCGAGGTCAGGCGCGGCGAAGCGGGCAGGGGGGCGGTGGGGGCATTCATACAGACATCCTCATGGGTTCAAGGTGGCAAGCAAGGCGGTAACGCCAATGGCGACCCACCATTATCGGCATTTGGCTGGCGGGTGTGTGCTGTCTAGTTTTGTGGAGGAGGAAGTGCCTATCGACCACGCTGCGAAAGGCGAGACGGTGGGCCAAACGGTGCCGAAGCCGATCGCCTGGAAATCACCCAAGAGGTGCACATTCAGCATCTGCAATTGCCAAGCTCCACGTCGCTATTAATAACCACACTGGAGCATTAGGTCCTCTCTTTCGCCGTCTCATGTGCAATCTTGACTATTCCATAGAAGAAGCTGCTAATCAGTGTTGCATAATTGATTGAAATAACAAATATTGTTTTGTGTACCTTGTCGTGCAAGTCGTTAGATTCAATGCGCCATCGAGTATGCTTTTGGACTTTTTGCAAAATTAAGTTGAAGCTTGAATGCGAGAAAATAATTTCGATTTACTGCGGCTGACGGCAGCGCTGGGCGTTTTTATTGCCCATGGTTCACTCTTCTATGATTTACAGATTTCATCGTTTTTCAACGGTGTCTACAGCATTGGATCGCTCTCTGTATATGTCTTCTTCTTCGTCAGTGGCTATCTGAATTTCCAGAGCTGGAGCCGAGGCCCACAATGGGCTTCGTTCGCGACCAAGCGTGCGCTAAGGATCTTTCCCGGGCTGCTGGTGGCGGCCTTCGTATCGGTGTTTGTCATCGGTGGGTTGATGACAACGCTGGACCTGACGGACTTTCTCGCGGCTGAGCAAACCTGGGTGTTATTCCTCAACTATGCCAGCGCTCTCGCCACGCAGAATGACCTGCCTGGCGTGTTTGCAAACAACCCGATCCCCCATGCGGTCAACGGTTCGTTGTGGACCATCAAGTACGAGATCATGATGTATGCGCTGCTCGTCGTGTTTGGCATGGCGTTTGGGCTGTCCCGCCGGCTTTTGGTTGCAGCAGTGCTCGTCTCGGCTGCAGCCTTTCTACTGGTCAAGGATCCCAGCCTGGATGAAGGAGCGGTGACTTGGCGAGATTTCTGGCAATTCGCGGCCATCTTCTTCGCCGGTGCGGCCTTCAACTACATCCCTGTGAACCAGCGGCATTGGGTGATCCCGCCCATGCTGGTTGGCTTTGTCATTGCCTGTACTGGCACCAACTTGGCCGTCGTACAGGGCGGGGTCTTCCTTTGCTTGCCTTGCGTTGTTTTTCTGCTCGCCTACTGGAGGCCCTTGACCCGTATCCGCCTGCGCCATGATCTGTCCTACGGCATCTACATCTATGCCTTTCCGGTCCAGCAGGCGATCGCTGAGATCAGTCTTCGACATGGGCTCTCAAAGCCTGTGTACATGGTTGTAGCGTTGAGCCTGGTGTTGATACTGGCGCTGGCTTCATGGATCGTTATAGAACGACCGGCCATCGCATGGTCTCGGTCATTGGTTACATCTTTTCGTAGATATCTAGTAACTCGTCCTTTTTGACCTGCTTGGGACACTTAGAATGCGCATGGTCTGGTGAGCCATTCACAATCTAGGAAATGATTAAGCATATACAAATAGTTCGATTTTTAGCCGCGATGTGGGTAGCCGTTTTTCACGGATCTGTGCTCGGGGTTTTTGCGGACTTTCCCCACTGGCTGAATTTTATAGTCAGTATGGGTTATGCAGGTGTAGATATATTTTTCGTCATCAGTGGCGTGATCATGGCGCATTCTACAAAAGACACAGCGCATGGTCCTCGTATCGCCGGGACATTTGTTCTCACCCGCTTTTCAAGAATTTACATGGGATGGTGGCCTGCATTGCTGCTGTATGTCATATTTTTCAAAGCGACGCGGCAACTTGATCCACATATAAACTTTCAAGGCTCTTTTTATCTGTATTTCACCGAGCTTTCGGGCTTGATCAATATCGTGATTTGGTCGCTGATGTTCGAGTTGTATTTTTACGTTTTGATCGCAATAGGCCTTCTTTTCTCTCGTGATCAGCGCCAAAATTTCTTGAAACTTGTATTCGGAGTGCTTGTAGTAGTAAATGTTTACTTTTTAATAGGCCGCGCTGGTACAGGCGATGCATTACAGAGCGATTGGATCAAACTTTTTTATGTGGCTCCGATAGTCGCGGAATTTTTCATGGGGTATTTCTTATACTATTATCTTCGTGCCCACTCTTCATCTTCATGGAAAATGTGGGGCCTATTCGCGATAGCAACCATCGCACTGGTGATTCATCTGGTGCCCCACTTTGAGGATCATCCATACGGTCTGGCAAATTTTCATTATTGGCCGGAACGCACTTTGCTGATCGGCGGAGCTGCTTTGGCTATCATGGGCTTGGCATTGACGTTACCCTCTCCGCGAAGCAAAATTGCACTCTTGATGGTAAAGCTTGGCAATTATTCTTACTCTCTCTATTTGCTGCACATACTGGCATTCAATATGGTGTTGGTGCTTCTGCCCTGGGATAATTTGGATGGCCAGCTCCATCGCGTTATGACCGTTCTGGTTCTGTTGGCTTTGCTATTCGGATCGGCTCTCTATTATCACGCCATAGAGCGTCCTCTTTATATGCTCTGTCGCGAGAATATCAATCGCTGGCTCAAACCTCTGCCCTGGGATGCATCTCCTCTCAGTGCGCTCAAAAAAGATAAACAGCTGCGATAAGCCACGCGCTGATTTTTGGACAAGAAGGCATGCGAGAAAATGGTGGTCGGCTGCTGCCTGTATAGCTGAAGTCTGCTGCACATCGATCCGAGCGTAAAAACATGCAGCCCGCATGAGCCAGCAGGATATTGCGTCTGCGGCGGGAGCAACTTGAGGAGGGGTGGGTGCACGACTCAGCCGGTTCGTATCCCTGGAGGGTGAACCAGATGGCGGAAGACAGCTGGAGTCGAACCAACCCAGGAGTGGCTGACACCCCTCACCGGGTTTGAAGCCCGGCCGCGCCACCGGGCACGATTGCCTTCCCTGCAACACGCGTGTGTTGGGCAAGATCGCCGATTGTAGCGGCTCTGTTGGGGGGCTGCGGCCAGCCCGGCCGCAGACTCTGAAGTGGCTTACGAGGTCGAGCCTGCCTGCCAGCGCACACCGGGACGCAGTACATGCGTATCGCGCACGCGGCGGGTGTAGCCTACGCGGTCGAAGAACTCCAGAATCTGGATGGCGCGCTTGCGGCCCAGGGCGGTGGCGTCGCGGAACACATGGGCCTGCACTTCGCCGCGTTCAGCTTGCTGCGCCAATTCTGCGGTGAGCGCGGCGAGCGCATCCATCGAGGGTGCGGCATAGAACAAGTCCTTGACCACCTGGAACACCAGACCCTGACGCGAGAGCTTTTTGAGCAGCTGGCGCACCACTTCCTCTCCGGCGCCATGGTCGCGGGCCAGGTCTCGCACCCAGGGCGGGTCAAAGCGGCTTTCAGTGATGGCGGGCAGCAGGCGCTGGGCCAACGCCTGCTCGGCGTCGCTCAGTTGCACGGTGTGGCCGGGCAGGTGCAGCCAAGCGCCGCTGCTGGCGATCTGGCCGGCAGCGATCAGCGCATCGAGCAGGCCATGGTAGAGCGCATCGTGGTGGCCATGCTGCAGCGCAGGCAGGGCCATGCGGCGCAGCCGGGCTGCGTTGATGCCGGGTTCATCGGGTGCCAGTGCATGAAAGCGTTGCAGGGCCTGCAGCAGCTGGTCCTGCAGCGTCTGCCAGGCAGCTTGGTCCACCAGCAGCGCATCGCCGTCGGGCAGTGGCAGCTGGGTGCTGTTCTCTGCAACAGCTGGGATGGCGCTGCCGGTCAGCCGTACCAGCTGCGAGCGTGCCAGGCCCAGCGGGGCTTCGGCTAGCAGCGGGCCGGTGTCGGCGGTGCCAATCCAGTGCGCCAAGGCAGCCAGGTAGGCCATGCGGCTTTCGCTGCGGCGTTTGCGGGCGGGGGCATAGGGGTCGAGCACCATGGCACCGGCAATGGTGCGGTTGGCCTGGGCATTGCGCACGATGACGCGGTCGCCGGGTAGCACCAGCGCCGGTGCATCCAGCACCAGCTGGGCCAGTGCTTCGGTGCCTGGGGTCAGGTCGCCATCCTGCAGCAAGGCGACATGGCCGGTGCAGCGCATGGTGCCCAGGTGCAGGTGTACGGCCGACCATTGCGCCAGCGGTGGCGCATCGGCGAGCAGGTGCAGGCGTACATCGATGCGCTGGGTGGATTGGCGCAGGCGGGCGTCCATGATCCAGTCGCCGCGCGTGATGGCTTCCTTGGCAATGCCTGCCAGGTTAAGCGCGCAGCGCTGGCCGGCCAGGCCCTGAGCGCTGGCCTGGTTTTGCGCATGGATGCTGCGCACGCGCACGGGCGCGCCGCTGGCCGAATGCACGAGGCTGTCGCCTACGGCCACCTGGCCGTTGAAGACGGTGCCCGTCACCACCGTGCCCTGGCCGGGCAGGCTGAAGACCCGGTCCACCGCCAGGCGGAACAGCCCGCCCTGTGCGCGCGGGGGCATGGCCTGGGCCTGCTGGTGCAGGTGCTGGCGTAGGGCCCAGACGCCCGGATCATCGGGCAGCGCGGCTGCGGTTTCAAAGATGGGCGCATCGGCCAGGTTGCTGCGCGCCAGGATGGCGGTGATCTCGTCCCGCACCTCATCGATGCGGGCGCGGGGCACGCGGTCCACCTTGGTGAGGGCCACCGTGCCCTGGCGGATGCCCAGCAGCTGCAATATTTCCAGATGCTCCAGGGTCTGGGGCATCACGCCGTCATCGGCGGCCACCACCAGCAAGGCATGGTCAATGCCCACGGCCCCGGCGGCCATGGTGTGCACAAATTTCTCATGGCCGGGCACATCGATGATGCCCAGCACATCGCCATTGGCCAGCAGGGTGTAGGCGTAACCCAACTCGATCGAGATGCCGCGCGCCTTTTCTTCCTTCAGGCGGTCTGTCTCCACGCCGGTGAGCGCGCGCACCAAGGTGGTCTTGCCATGGTCGATATGGCCTGCGGTGCCGATGATCATGGCTGACCGTCCGTGGCGCTGGTGTCCAGTGCCAGCTGCTGCAGGTTGGCGGCAAAGGCTGCCTGGTCCGCGGCTTCGAGGCAGCGCAGATCCAGCCAGAGCGCATCGTCGCGCAGCCGGCCGATCACCGGGCGCGGCAGCTGGCGCAGCGCGGCTTCCAGCTGCTGCAGCAGGCGCCCGGCGCGTTTGCGCTCTTGGGGGCGCACCACCAGGCCATGGCTGGGCAGGCTTTCGACGGGCAAGGCGCCGCTGCCGATCTGGCTGGTCATCGCGGCGTGCTCCACCCGGTAGTCCGGCCCCAGCAGGCTTTGCAGCGGTGCCTGCAGCGCGATCGCCTGCTGCTGCATGGCGGCAGCCGGGCGGGTGAAGAGGCGCAACGTGGTCAGGCGCTCGGCCAGCTTTTCCGGGTGCAGGTAGAGGCGCAAGGTAGGTTCAAGCGCGGCCAAGGTGAGCTTGCCCACGCGCAGCGCGCGTTTGAGCGGGTTCTTCTTGATCTGGGCGATCAAGGCCTTGCTGCCGACGATGATGCCGGCCTGCGGGCCGCCCAGCAGCTTGTCGCCGCTGAAGGTGACGATGTCGGCGCCGGCCTCGATGGTCTCGCGCACAGTCACCTCATAGGGCAGGCCCCAGTCGCGCATGTCGATCAGGGTGCCGCTGCCCAGGTCCACGATCAGCGGGAGCTGACGCGCATGGGCGATGCGCGCCACATCGGCCTCGGCCACTGACTTGGTGAAGCCGCTGATCGCGTAGTTGCTGCAGTGGACCTTCATCAGCGCGGCGCTGTGCTCGCCCAGCGCCGCTTCGTAGTCTTTCTCATGGGTGCGGTTGGTGGTGCCCACCTCGACCAGGCGGGCGCCGGCGCGCGTCATCACATCCGGGATGCGGAAGGCGCCGCCAATCTCGACCAGCTCGCCGCGCGAGACCACCACCTCCTTGTCGCGCGCCAGGGTGGACAGCACCAGCAGCACGGCGGCCGCATTGTTGTTGACGATGGTGGCCGCTTCGGCGCCGGTCAGGCGGCAGACCAGGTCTTCGACCAGGTCATCGCGGTCGCCCCGGCCGCCGTCGGCCAAGTCGTATTCCAGATTGCTGGGGGTTGCCAGCGCCTGCACCACCGCGTCAATGGCTTCTTGCGGCAGCAGTGCCCGGCCCAGGTTGGTGTGCAGCACCGTGCCGGTCAAGTTGTAGACGGCCTTCAGGCGCGGCGCAAACAGCTGTTGGAGTTTTTGCTCGGCAGCGTCGAGCAAGGCATCGGCACCGTCTGCGCTGCTGCCCGCCTGTGCCAGCCAGCGGCTGCGGGCCTCGCCCAGCGCGGCGCGGATGGCCTGCGTGCACTGGGCCTTGCCATAGCTGTCCAACAGCGCAGCGGTGCGCGGGTGCTGCAGCAGCTTGTCAACAGAGGGCAGGTGGGTCGGTGCATTCATGGGCAAACCAGCTCAAACAGGGGCAGAAATAAAAAAACGATGGGCTGCGGCAGCAGCGCCATCGTCCAGTATGGCATGGTGCCAAAACGTTCAGCTGCTGGGCTCGCGCTCAGTGCAGATCGGGCACGCTGCCATCGGCATCGGCCGCCTGCGGCTCGGCCACGGCCACAAACAGCAGCGGGTTGCCGCTGGCGCGCGAGAACGAGGTCTGCTCGCTCATCAGCAAGTCCAGCATCAGGCTGGCCAGGTCATCGGCCAGCGGCTCGGCCAGCGGGTCTTTTTCCTGGTTGACCAGCTTGCGGTAGCTGCCGCATTCGGTACAGGTTTCGGCCAGCACCACATCCTTGCCGCCTTCCAGACCCTGGTAGCGCACGCCCTTGGTCGATTCGCAATGGCTGCATTTGACGCGCACCATATGCCATTCGGTGGCGCAGCAGCCGCAGTGCAGGTAGCGGTGGCCGGCCATCTTGCCGCCAATGCGCACCACGCCGGCGACGGGCTCGGTGGCGCAGACCGGGCAGATGGTGGCCGGGTCGGTAAAGGGAATATCGGCCAGCCTGAGCTGGCTGGCGCGGGTGGCAAACACCACCTGCAAGGCGGCCATGACAAAAGGCGCCAGGCCCACATCGCGCGCAGCCAGCTCCTTGGTCAGCAGGCGCTTGGCCAGTGCATTGCGGTCGTCGGTGTTGCTGCGTTGCAGCTCGGCAATCAGCGGCTGCAGGGCTGGGGGCAGGCCATCGGCACTGGCCAGTTGGCTCAGCATGCCGTCCAGCACCTGGTGCCAGATGGGGTCCAGGTGGTCAGCGGCGGGCAGCAGTGGCGACGAGAACTGCTGGGCCTGGGCCATGGCCGCTGCATCGGGTGCGGCGACTTGCAGGCCCTGGGCCGCCTTGTGCTGGGCTTCCACCAGCTTGGCGATGAACAGCAGGTAATCCGCAATCGGGTTGCCGTCGGCCAGCTGGCGAATGCGCTGGGCACGGTCAAGAAACAGACTGCTGGTGTTGGGCAGCAGCACGCGTGGAAAACTGGTGTGGTCGAGCGACTCGATCTCACCGGGCTGAAGAATGCGTTGCATACGGGGATTTTCTCAAAAATCAACGCCGATAGTCCTGGCGGGGCTATCGGCGTTGGGGGGCAGGGCGGGGCCGACCCGGGGCAGGGCCGCTTGCCGGGGCATGCCCGGCGAGCGCATCAGGCGCCGTGCTTGGGACGGGCCTGCTTGTCCATGTCCGAGCTGTCGCCCGTCATGCGGCGGTACCACAGCGGATGGTGAAAGCGCGCCCATGCGCGGGTGACCGTGCCACGCGTCATCGCGCGGATCGTGCCCTTGGTCCAGATGGCGGCGTAGATGTGGGCAATGATCAGCCCGATCAGGCCGAAGGCCGACAGTGCATGCAGCAACGCCGCAGCGCGCACCACATTCACCGGCAGGTTCCACCAGGCGCGCCACATCAGCACGCCGGTCACCAGCAGGCCCGCCATGCACAGCACCAGCATCCAGAACAGCGCCTTCTGGCCGCCGTTGTACTTGTCCACCGGTGGCATCTTCTCGTGCTCTCCGTTGACCAGGGCCGGCACGTTCTTGAGCCACTCCACATCGTTCTTGCGAATGATGTTGAGCTGCCAGAAGCGGAAGAACATCAGCACGAAGCCGACGGTCATCACCAGGCCCATGTAGGGGTGCAGGATGCGGGTCCAGGGTCCGCCACCAAACAGGTTCGTCATGAAGAAGAACGAGGGGTGGAAGAAGGCCAGGCCCGACAGGGCCAGCAGCACAAAGCTGATCGCGACCACCCAGTGGTTGACGCGTTCGCCAGCGGTGTAGCGCTGAATATCACGGGTCTTGCTTTTCATCGTCCAGACTCCTCGTGGTGGTCAATGCCCTTTTCCGCACGCGCCCTGGCGGCCTCTTCCTCTTCCAGCTCCTCGGGCACTTCCAGCGGGCCCTTGGTGATGTAGTGGAAGAAGCTGCCGACGGCCGCAACGCCCAAGGCTGCCAGCGCCAGTGGCTTGGCCACACCCTTCCACAGGCTCACCATCGGGCTGATCGATGGATCATCGGGCAGGCCGTGGTAGAGCGAGGGCTTGTCGCCATGGTGCAGCACATACATCACGTGGGTGCCGCCCACGCCTTGCGGATCGTAGAGGCCGGCCTTGTCAAAGCCGCGCTCCTTCAGATCGACAATGCGCTCCTCGGCACGCTCTTGCATGGCGGTCTTGGTGCCAAACATGATCGCGCCGGTCGGGCAGGTCTTGACGCAGGCAGGCTCCTGGCCAACGGCCACGCGGTCCGAGCACAAGGTGCACTTGTAGGCCTTGTGGTCCTTCTTGGAGATGCGCGGGATGTTGAACGGGCAGCCGGTCACGCAGTAGCCGCAGCCCACGCAGTTTTCCTCCTGGAAATCCACGATGCCGTTGGTGTACTGCAGGATGGCACCGGGAGACGGGCAGGCCTTGAGGCAGCCCGGGTCTTCGCAGTGCATGCAGCCGTCCTTGCGGATCAGCCATTCCAGATTGCCGGTGGCTTCGTTTTCGTATTCGGAAAACCGCATCACCGTCCAGGAGTTTTCCGTCAGGTCGGTCGGGTTGTCGTAGACCCCGGCCGCAACCGTGCCCACATCGTCACGCAGATCGTTCCACTCCATGCAGGCGGTCTGGCAGGCCTTGCAGCCGATGCACTTGGAGACATCGATCAGCTTGGCCACCTCGCCGCCATGCGGGCTGCGCACGCTGGGCGATGGGGTGGTGGTGGCGGAGCGGCGCTTGATATCCAATGATTGAAGAGATGACATCGCTGCTCCTTAGATCTTCTCAACCTTCACGAGGAAGGTCTTGAACTCTGGCGTGTTGCTGTTGCCATCACCCACAAACGGGGTGAGGGTGTTGGCAAGGAAGCCAGGCTTGGTCAGGCCCTTGAAGCCCCAGTGGATAGGAATACCCACGTGGTGCACCGTTTTGCCTTCGATCTGCATGGGCTTGATGCGCTTGGTCACCACCGCAGCGGCCTTGATGTAGCCCCGCTTGGAGCTGACCTTTACCATCGCGCCCGTCGCAATCCCGATCTCCTTGGCCAGCGCCTCGCCAATCTCGACGAACTGCTCGGGCTGGATGATGGAGTTGAGCAACGCGTGCTTGGTCCAGTAGTGGAAATGCTCCGTCAAACGGTAGGTCGTGCCCACATGCGGGAATTCGTCCGCCTTGCCGAAGGTCTCCCAGATGGCCGGGAAGACGCGGGCTGCCGGGTTGCTGACGGCCTTGTCGTTCTTCGGGTACATCGGGTTGTAGCCCAGCGGGTTGTCGAATGCCTCGTAATGCGTCGGGAACGGACCTTCGTTCATGCCCTTGCGGGCAAAGAAGCGTGCCACCCCTTCCGGGTTCATGATGAACGGACCGGTGCCGGTCTCGGGCGCGATGGTCGGGCCGTAGTCCGGCACGTCAGCGCCGCCCCAGGTCTTGCCGTTCCACTTGACCAAGGTGCGGTTCGGGTTGAACGGTTTGCCTTCCAGGTCCGCCGATGCGCGGTTGTACAGCACGCGGCGGTTGGCCGGCCAGGCCCAGGCCCAGTTCAGCGTATTGCCGATGCCGGTCGGGTCGCTGTTGTCGCGGCGGCCCATCTGGTTGCCCGCCTCGGTCCAGCTGCCTGTCCAGATCCAGCAGCCACTCATCGTGGAGCCATCGTCACGCAGCTCGCCAAAGCCGGACAGCTGCTGGCCGGCAGGGCGCAGCACCTTGCCATCGGGCGCGGTCAGGTCGGTCAGCGCCCGGCCGTTGTACTCCTTGGCGATTTCCTCGGACGAAGGGTGCGCAGGCTGCGCATAGGGCCACCACAGGTTCTGGATCGGGTCCGGGAACTTGCCGCCATCCTTCTGGTAGGCCGCCTTCATGCGCAGGTGCAGGGCCGACATGATCGCGATGTCGGTCTTGGCTTCACCCGGCGGCTCGGAGGCCTTCCAGTGCCACTGCAGCACACGCGACGAGCTCACGACTGCGCCATCCTCTTCTGCGAAGCAGGTGGTGGGCAGGCGGAACACTTCGGTCTGCACCGATGCCGTGTCGATGTCGTTGTGCTCGCCGTAGTTCTTCCAGAACTCCGAGGTCTCGGTGGCCAGCGGGTCCATCACGACCAGGAACTTGAGCTTGGCCAGACCGTCGCGCACGCGGCTCTTGTTGGACAACGCCGCCAGTGGGTTGAAGCCCTGCGCGATGTAGCCGTTGACCTTGCCTTCGTTCATCAACTCGAAGATCTGCAGCATGTCGTACTGCTTGTCGAGCTTGGGCAGGTAGTCATAGGCCCAGTTGTTGTCCTTGGTGGCCGCCGGTCCCCAGAAAGCCTTCATCAGGCTCACATGGAACTTGGGATAGTTCTGCCAGTAGCTCATCTGGTTGGCACGCAAAGGCTTTTGCGTGCGCGCGTCGATGTACTTCTGGTAGTCCTGCTCACCCTGGTTGGCCAGGGTCAGGTAGCCCGGCAGTGCGTTGGACAGCAGGCCCAGGTCGGTCAGGCCCTGGATGTTGGAGTGACCGCGCAAGGCGTTCATGCCGCCACCGGCGACACCGATATTGCCCAGCAGCAGCTGGACCATGGCGCCGGTACGCAAGATCTGCGCGCCGATCGAGTGCTGGGTCCAGCCCAGTGCGTACAGGATGGTGGCTGCGCGGCCAGCCTGTGCCGTCGATGCGAGCTTTTCGCAGACGTGCAGGAACTTGGCCTGGGGCGTACCGCAGACGCTCTCCACCTTCTCAGGCGTGTAGCTGGCGTAGTGGCGCTTGAGCCATTGGTAGACGCAACGCGGGTGCTGCAGGCTCGGGTCGGTCTTGACGTAACCGTCCTCGCCCAGCTCGTAGTCCCAGCTGGCCTTGTCGTAGGTGCGCTTTTCGGGGTTGTAGCCCGAGAAGATGCCCTCGTCGAACGCAAAGTCTTCCCGCACGATGAACGTGAAGTCGGTGTAGTTGCGCACGTACTCGTGGTGGATCTTGTCGTTCGTCAGCAGGTAGTTGATCACACCGCCGAGGAAAACAATGTCCGAACCGGAGCGGATAGGGGCGTAGAAATCCGCCACCGAAGCCGATCGGTTAAAGCGCGGGTCGACCACCATGAAGTGAGCCTTGTTGTGCTCCTTCGCCTCGGTCACCCATTTGAAGCCGCAAGGGTGGGCTTCAGCGGCATTGCCGCCCATGATCAAAATAACGTCCGCGTTCTTGATGTCGACCCAATGGTTCGTCATCGCTCCACGGCCAAACGTCGGGGCAAGACCTGCCACCGTCGGGCCGTGTCAGACACGGGCTTGGTTGTCGAACGCCAACATGCCCCAAGAGCGGGCCACTTTGTAGGTGATGTAACCGGCTTCGTTGCTGGAGGCCGAGGCGGCCAGCATGCCGGTCGAGGTCCAACGGTTCACCGTCAGGCCATCATCGGTCTTCTCGAGGAAGTTCGCATCGCGATCGTCCTTGAGCAGCTTGGTGATGCGGGTCAGGGCCTCATCCCAGGACAGGCGCTTCCACTCGTTGGAGCCGGGCGCACGGTATTCGGGGTAGAGCAGGCGGTTGGGGCTGTGGACGATGTCCAGCAGCGATGCGCCCTTGGGGCACAAGGTGCCGCGGTTGACGGGATGGTCGGGGTCGCCTTCGACGTGGATCACCGAGAGCTTGGCGTTCTTGCCGCCATCGCCCAGCGAGTACATCAAAATGCCGCAGCCAACAGAGCAATACGTGCAGGTTTGCCGTGTCACTGTGCTGCCGACCAGCTTGTACTGACGAACTCCGGCAAGTGCGGTGGCGGGCGAGAAGCCCATCACCGCCAGGCTGGAACCCGCCAGAGTCGAACCAGTCACTTTCATGAACTGGCGTCTGGAGAATTGCACCATGGGGTGTCCTTTCAATGAAGGATGCTTGTTTTCTATGCTTACGACACAAATTGTAGTCTTCTCCCTCTGAAAGCAGAATAGTTGGGCATTCCGGGTATTCGGCATGTTTGACAAATTGGTAAAAGGCGAGCGAATAACGTCCTCGCCATAAATACCAATACATTTCACAAACTTGCATGGAATTGTGAATAATATGCTTTATGAATTTCTTGCGGCCTGAATCCAAGGGGGAGACCATGGACCACCAAGACGCGGCTGCGCGCCGCCCCTTTTTGCTCTGGGCACTGTCGGCGTCGGCACTGCTGGCTGGCTGCAGCTCCGCGCCGCCGCGCAGCGCGCGGCAAGAGGGCGGCCAGCGCACGGCGGGTGGTACAGGGCCTTCGCCCCGGGTCGATACCGGCGTGGTGCCCGTTAACCTGGGTTTGAGTGGTGAGCTGCGTGAGGCGCTGTATGCGCGGGTCATGCTCGTCGTCAACACGCCCTACACCTATGGCGGCAACACCCCCGAAGGCGGCTTTGACTGCAGCGGCCTGATCCAGTATGCGATCCAGGGCATCACCACGCGCCGCCTGCCCCGCACCACGGCGCAATGGGCAGGGGTGAGCGCCGAGATTGACCGGCGTGACCTGCAGCGCGGCGATTTTGTGTTCTTCAACACCATGGGCGCGCGCTACTCGCACATGGGCATCTATGCGGGCAACAACCAGTTTGTGCATGCGCCGTCGAGCGGCGGTGTGGTCAAGACGGTGAGCCTGGCCAATCCGTATTTCTCGCGCCGCTTTACCGAAGCCCGCACGATTTTTGACGCTTGATCTTATTCATCGGCCAGATAACTGACGCTGGCGTGGTGAAGGTCTAGCGCCAGGCGTAGGCACCCCAGGGGTGTGATGCATCCTGCAGCCAGTGCTGCAATTCCTCCGGGCTGATGCTGCGGCCCAGCGCATCCGAGCGGCCCTTGGCCACCCACTGCGCGCGGCCCTGGATATAGGCCGTACCCAACGCCTGCCAACTGCCAAAACAATCACGCGCCCGCGCGGCATTGAGCTGCAACAGCTGCCACTGCTGCTCGGGGCTGATCCAGCCCAGCATGGCGGCGGTGCGCACAAAAAAGCTGGCGCGCACGCAGGCAAAGGCCATCGCGGCACGCGCATCGTCACCGGCTTGCAGCCGCTCCACATCCAGGCACCACCAGCGCGTGCGCATGCGCTCAGGCAATTGCGCGCGCACCTGGGCATCGTCCAGATCGGTGCGCAGCCCAAAGGCATGCAAGGCCATGGGCCGCAACGATGCTGCCAGGCCGGTGGTGGGCGAGGGCATCGCACTGTCGGCAAAGCCATCCTTGAGCGCATGGAAGGCCATCGGGTGCGCCAGCGCCAACGCCCAGTTCTGCTCGGGCCTGAGCAGGTAATGCCCCAGCGGTCCTGACCGCGCGGGCGCCTGGCTGCCCCATTGCCGGCGAAAGGCGCGTACGCATTGCCACACCAGCCACAGCCCGATGCCTGCCACCAGGATCTGGATCATCGCTGCGCCTCCGGCGGCGTGCCCGGCGCTGCTTTGGCTGGCGCCTTGCCTGCCTGCTCCAGGCTGTAGGCCAGCGCAGGCGGCAGCGCTTGGCCGGCCAGCAGGCTGCTGTCATGCGCGGCGGCCAGCCACTGCACCAGGGGCGAGGCCTGGGGCACATGGGCTAGCAGCCGGGGCTGGCGCTGCCACAGCTGCAAATGCTCGGCCTCGCTGTGCAGGCTCTCCACCGCATGCCAGCCCGGCTGGGCGCCGGTGGTGCGTAGCAGGCGCATGCCCAGCGCATCGTCGGGCGTCTCTTCGCTGGTGTCCAGATGGTTCAAAAAGGCGATGACGTCGGCGCGGTAGCGGTCCACCGGCGGGCGGTTCTGCTTGCCCTTGATCTGGTCGATGCGCAGGCGCCCATCGGGCTGCAGCCAGGCATTGATGGTGATGCGCGGCTGGCCCTGGCCGGTGCGGTAGCTGAAGATGCGCATGCGGCCTTGCTCGCAGCCCTCGGCATAGTGCTCGCCATAGCCGCCGCTGAGCTGGCGGCGGTTGGCAAACTGGCCCAGGCAGTGGCGCATCATCTGGCTCTCGTAGGCCATCTCTTCGCGCAGCACGCCGCTGCCGGGCAGCAGCTCGACAAAGGCCCCCTGGCTGCCTTGCCACAGCGTCTGCACCGCATGGGGCTGGTGCTGGCGCCAACCGGCCAGTTGCTGGGCCTCAAAAGCCTGGTGCTCTTGCGCCCAACGCTCCAGCGCCTGCGGGCAGTTGATGCGCGCGAGCTTGCCTTCCAGCGAGGTGCCCTGGCGCGACCGCAAGAACTCCAGCAGCCGGCGCTCCAATGCCAGCACGCTGTCATGGGCAGGGCTGATCCACCACAGCGCCTGGTCGGCAGGCGATGCCTCGGGCCCGGTCTTGCGGGCCAGCAAGGCCAGCGCCCAGGCCGGTGCGCCGGCGGCATAGCGCTGCTGCAGCGCTTCGGTCGTGCTGATGGCCTGCACTGCCTCGGGCGGCGTGTTGAAGTTGCCCACCAGGTAGCGGTAGAAATGGTTCTGCAGCCAGGCGGCTATTTCAGGCGTGTCACCACGCTCGCGGCTGCGCGCGATGATGCGGGCCTTGAGTTCGGGCGCATTCACCACATTGCGCGCCAGGTACACCGTGCTTGTGCGCATGGAGGGGCTTACCAGAACTTCCACCAGGGCCTGCCGCCGCCCGCACCGGGCGCGGCAGTGATCAGCTGGGCGTTGAGCTTGTCGATCGTGGTCTGCAGCTTTTCACGCTCGGCCGGGTCATCGGCCCGTGAACAGGCCAGCGCCTTTTGGTAGATCTGCATCGCTTGCTGGTCCGTGCCCGAGGTCTGCATCGCATCGCCTGCGCGGCGCAGCAGGTAGGGATTCTGGCGCTGCTCCAGCTCGGGCAGCAGCGCCTGCAGGCGTGGCAGCACCTCGGCGCCATGGGTGGCCGAGTAGTAGTCCAGCTGGTTCAGCAGGCTGCGCAGATAGTCATAGCGCTCGCTGCGCTGCTCGTCCTCGTCGAGCTGGCTCCACCACTCGTCCAGGCGCTCCAGCCAGATGCTGTTTTCCACATTGCGGTCTTGCTGGTAGAGCGCGTAGGCCACCTTGGGGAAGTAGTCGCAGGGACTGTGGCGGCTGTAGCCATTGTCCTGGCTGTAGTGCCACAGCTGCTCGGCCGCGGGTATGAGCTGCGCGTAGTTGTCGCTGTCGATATGGGTGGAGACGATGCCGTTGTAGTGCTCGGCAAAGGGGCTGGTTGCGATGCCCTTGGCATGCAGGGCCAGCGCGCCGTCGTAGTTCTCGTCGTTGTAGCGGTACTTGATGGCCAGGTTGTTGCAGAGCATCGAGTAGTCGTGCAGGTTGCCATCCTTGTAGCTGCCCTGGCCGGTGGCAAACCAGTGTTCGAAGCGGGCCTGGCCCGTCTCGTAGTAGTGCTTGATCCAGCGCAGCAGCTCGTCATAAGGCCAGTCGGCGGGCAGCTCCTCGCCCTCGCCGCCGATGGCCTTCATCAGTTCTTCGTCGTCGTCCAACTGCACGCCCATTGCATAGCACCAGCTGCCGCTGTCGCAGCGGATATAGGGCGACTGCAGCGCGCTGGCGAGGCCCGCCACGCGGGCGCGGCAGACAAACAAACGGTAGGCCAGCTCGCCATTGGCGTACTGGGGACGCTCGGCCAGCGTCTCCAGCAGCGGCAGGGCTTGCGCATAGTCCTGCTGCTCAAACAGATGGTTGCCCTGCAGCAGGCGCCACATCGGGTGGTTGAGCGACTGCTGCTGCACCAGCGCGCTGTAGTGCGCAAAGGCCTGCTCGGCATCCATGTCGGCGGGCAGGAATTCGGCCAGGTCCTCGTCCTTGGCGGCGGCCATCAGGGTCAAAGCCCAGTAGGGTGCGCCATCCGATTCAGCCAGGTGGGCCAGTGCCTGGCGGCAGGCGGCTTCGCGCGATCCGGGGCGGCTGTGCAGGGTGCTCTCAAAGCACATGTGGGCGGCTTCGGGCAGGCGGGCGGCCTGCACCAGCCAGTCGATCAGCAAGGCGCTGCTGCTGTCATCGCTGTCGCGCACCAGCGCAAAGCGGCCTTCCTGGCCTTTGCTGATGGCGGCATCCAGCGCGCCTTGCTGGTGCAGGCTGGCAGCGGCCAGGCGTGCCAGCTGGGCCCGGGTATCGCGCCAGGCGGCGGGCGATGCGTTGCTGGGCAGGCTGGCCAGGGTCAGTTCGCTGTGCTGGGCCAGTGCATCGGGCGCCAGCGCAATGATGTCCTCGCCCAGCAGCAGCCAGTCGTCGGTGTCAATGTCCTGGCCCGCTTCTGCGCGCTGCAGCTTTTGCAGCGCATAGTGGCCCAGGTCGCGGGCCGCCGTGCTGTTGCCCTTGGCCGCTTCGATGCGGCCCAGGCGCGTGGCCAGCATGGCATCGTCCCAGGCGCGCAGCTGGGCGCGGTCGGCCTGCTGGCTTTTGTACTGGTGTTGTTTGCGGTAGATCTGCTCTTGCAGGTCCAGTGCCTGGGCCTGGTGGGCGTGGCGCGCCAGGTGGCGCCAGGCACGGTCGGGGTCGCCCAGCGCGCCGGCCTGGTCCACGGCCGCCATCGCCTGCGCGATCACGTCGCGGTACTGTTCGCGGGGCAGGTCGGGCACATCCTCAGCGGCATCGGCCTGCAGCATGGCCATGGTGACGGCGGCATCGCGCTGGGCGTCGGCGGTCAGCTCCTGCAGCAGGCGGGCCTGGTGCTGCTGCACGGCAGCCAGAGCCTGGGCCGGCTGGCCGGCCATGCTCCACAGCCGGTAGACGCGGCGCAACTGGTCCAGGTCCTCGGGCTCCAGCGCGCGCGATGCCAGCTGCTGGGCGGCTGCGGCCTGGCGGGCAGGCCATTCCTGCGTCTCGTCCTCGGTGTTGAACAGGGTATCAACATGGTCCAGAAAGGCGTCAAGCGCCTCGCTGCGCAGTGCGGTGGACGGGTCGGACACGGATGCCATGGTGATGCTGCCTTTCTAGTTATGGCGCATCCCTCATGCGCCCCCTGCATGCTAACGGGCCCCAAGGCGGGTGTGGCCTTTGCGGGCCATAAAAGCAGGTCAGAGGGCCATTTTCTCCGTGTTTGCAGCGGCTGACCAGCGCAGCATCAGCATGCCGGCGATGCACTTTAGTGGGTGATCAGCACTTCACCGCGCAGCGTATAGGTCATCGTCTCGGTGATGCGCACATCGACCATCTGGCCGATCAGGCGCTCCTGGCCGGGGAAGTTGACCACGCGGTTGCACTCGGTGCGGCCCATCAGTTCGCCGTTGTCGCGCTTGGACTTGCCTTCCACCAGCAGGCGCTGCACGGTGCCCAGGCGCTCATCGCTGATGGTCTTGATATTGTGGTTGATGACAGCCTGCAGCTCCTGCAGGCGGCGCAGCTTGACCTCGTAAGGCGTGTCATCGGGCAGGTTGGCGGCAGGGGTGCCAGGGCGGGGGCTGAAGATGAAGCTGAACGAGTTGTCAAAGCGCACATCGTCGATGAGCTTCATCATTTTCTGGAAATCTTCCTCCGTCTCGCCGGGGAAGCCGACGATGAAGTCGCTGCTCATCGCCAGATCGGGGCGGATGGCGCGCAGCTTGCGCACCGTGCTCTTGTACTCCATGGCGGTGTAGCCGCGCTTCATGGCCATCAGGATCTTGTCGCTGCCGTGCTGCACGGGCAGGTGCAGGTGCGATACGAGCTGGGGGATCTTGGCATAGGCCTCGATCAGGCGCGGCGTAAACTCATTGGGGTGGCTGGTGGTGTAGCGGATGCGCTCGATGCCGGGGATCTCGGCCACGTACTCCAGCAGCAGCGCGAAGTCGGCAATCTCGGCCGTATCCCCCATCTTGCCCAGGTAGGCATTCACGTTCTGGCCCAGCAAGGTGATTTCCTTGACGCCTTGCGCAGCCAGGCCAGCCACTTCGACCAGCACATCCTCAAACGGGCGGCTCACCTCTTCGCCCCGCGTGTAGGGCACCACGCAGTAGCTGCAGTACTTGGAGCAGCCTTCCATGATCGACACAAAGGCCGATGCGCCTTCGACTCGGGCGGGTGGCAGGTGGTCGAACTTCTCGATCTCGGGGAAGGAGATGTCGACCTGCGGCTTGGCCTTGGCCGCGCGGGCATTGAGCAGCTCGGGCAGGCGGTGCAGGGTCTGGGGGCCAAACACCACATCCACATAGGGCGCGCGCTTGATGATCTCGGAGCCTTCCTGGCTGGCCACGCAGCCGCCCACGCCAATCAGCACACCTTTTTCCTTCAGGTGCTTGATGCGGCCCAGGTCGGAGAACACCTTCTCCTGCGCCTTCTCGCGCACCGAGCAGGTATTGAAGAGGATCAGGTCGGCCTCGTCCATGTCCTGCGTGGGCTCGTAGCCCTGGGCGGCGCCCAGCACATCCGCCATCTTGTCCGAGTCGTACTCGTTCATCTGGCAGCCGAAGGTTTTGATAAATACTTTTTTGGACATGGTGCAAATCTCGTGGGGGCCCAGGGGCTGCGCTTGCAGGCCTGAAGGAATACCGAAATAGGGCAGAAAGCCAGGCGCCAGGCGGGCGCACTGCTGCCTAAGGGGGATGCGCAGGTCGCCCCGCCGGGCTGGACCGCTGCGGTCAGCCCATGCGGCGGCGCCAATGCGCCTTATTTAAAGAGTCCGCTCCAGAAGCCGTTGTCGGCGCGGTCGCGTTTGAGGGCGGCTTCTTCGCTGTTCAAGATCCAGGCGGCATGCACGCGGCCGCTGGTTTTCTCGATCACATAGTTCACCGTCAGCTTCTGGCCCAGCACGGTGTTGGGGCGTATCGTGGTGTTGCGCGGGTTGTAGAGCTTGAACGCGGGAGCGAGGCCCACGGACTGGCCATCGATGGTGGCCTGGCTTGTGCTGGTGACCACCAGGTCACCACGCAGCGCCTGGGGCGGAAAGGCGCGGACGGGGCCCTGGAATGGGGCAAAGGTGGCGGTCTGTGCCAGGCTGGGCAGGGCGCTGATGCCGCCCAGAGCCAGGGCCAATGCGGCAAGGCTGGCGCGCGTGGCGCGTCGCAGGCGGAGGTGGGTGGTGTGGGGTGTTGTGCAGCGGTTCATGGTGTATATCCAGGGGCTGGAGGCCGCATTCTACAAACACCGGCGGTGCCGCAGTCCGGCACTGGGGCAAGCTGGGCCTAGCCGGCGGGCGCCTGGGTGCTGACGACGAGGCCGGCCAGTACCAGCGCGATGGCTGCCAGCAGCGCCGGTGACGGCAGGCGCTGGTGCAAGGCCAGCTCCAGCAGCGCGGCAGTCACGGGGCCCAGTGCCTGGAAGGCAATCACCAGTGATGCCTCCAGTCGGCCCAGCGCCCACAGCAGGCTGAAATAGCCCAGCCCGCTCGACAGGCCGATGAAGACCATATGGCCCCATTGGGTGGCCGAGAACACCGGCCAGAGCGTTTGGCCCTGCCAGCCGCCATACAAGGCCAGAAACAGCACCGATGCCGCCATCGCCAGGCAACTGGTGGGCAGCGCCGGGTAGCGCTGCATATAGGGGCCGTAGAGGATGCTGGTGGCCGCGCCGACCAGGGTGGCCGCCAGCAACGCGGCCATGCCGGAGCCGGCCTGCAGGTCCAGGCCGCCCGCTGCGCCACCGCCCCCCATCAGCAGCACCGCGACGCCACCCACTGCCAGTGCCAGGCCTGCCAGCCTGCGGGTGCTGAAGGCCTCGCGCCTCGACAGCGCTGCCAGGCACCAGGTGAACAAGGGCATGGTGGCAAACACCAGTGCGCAAGTGGAGGCGGGCAGGCGTGCTAGCGCGTGGTTGAGCAGCAGAATCAGCACTGCAAACTGCGCCACGCCCAGCAAGGCAATGGCCAGCGCATCGCCGGCGCGGTAGCGCGGCCAGGTGACGAACAGCGCCGGGCCGGCCAGAATGGCCAGCCCGATGGCATAGCGCAAGAATGCCAGGCTGGCCGGCGATGCGGCGGGCGACAGCACGCTGGTGGAGACCATGGCCGCGCCCACCAGCATGCCGGTGGTGGCGGCCGCCCACAGCGCTGGCTGGCGGGCCTGCATGGCAGGCCTAGGCGCTGTGCAGGCGGCGGCTGAACTGCTGCTCCACCACGGTCGAGCCCCATTGCTGGCCAGCTTCTTCATGCACCAGCACAAAACCCAGCGATTCGTAGAGCCTGCGCGCCGCGTCCAGCCCCTGGAAGGTCCACAGTTCGGTGCTGGCAAAGCCGCGCTGGTCGCAAAAGGCGAGGGCCTGCGTCAGCAGCTGGCGGCCTATGCCACCGCCACGGCAGCCATCGTCCAGAATGAACCAGCGCAAATGCGCCTGGTTGTTGCCCAGGTCCTGGCCGTCGATCGCGACGGAGCCGACGATGCGCTCGTTCTGCACCGCCGTCCAGATCTGGTTGCAGGGCTCGCCCAGGCGGCCGCTGAATTCGGCAAGGCCCGAGGCGACCTTGCTTTCAAAGAAGGCGCCAAAGCCCCAGTGCCGGGCATAGAAAACCGCATGCATCTCCGCAATGCGGCCGATCGCACCCGCGCGGTAGCCGCTGTGGATCTGGATGCTGGTGGTGGCTGCGCTGGCGGAGCTGGCTTTGCCTGCCGCACTGCCCAGCCGGTGCGCCTGCAAGGCCTGGGCATAGGCGGTCAAGCCCTGCGCCACCGCCTGTTGCAGCGAGGGGTTGAGCTGCGCCAGCGCGCTGCGCACCTGTGTTTGGCCGTAGGCGTGTATGCCCGCTACCGTGCGTTGGCCTTGCGCTGACAGCTGCAATTGCTTGGCGCGCGCATCATCTGCGCAGGGCTGCTCCTGCAGCTCGCCGTTGGCGATGAGCTTGGCCACCATGCGGCTGACGCTGGATTTGTCCAGCCCCAGAAACTCTGCCAACTGGGCGGCGGTGAGATTGCCATGCGCATCGATTTCCAGCAACGCATGGACCGCAGACGCCGAGTAGGGCGTGGCCGCCAAGGTGTTGGCCATAAAACCCAGCTCCCGCACCATCGTGCGGGAGGCGCTGCGGATGTCGTTGACCAGGGGGGTGTCGGCTGCCATACGTTGCTCCAGTAGTTGGTTGCAATATACATCCATATGGTTGTATGGTGCAACTTTTTTGGAGGGGGTGTCTACCGCACCCGGCATCCACAGCGCTCAGGCGGCATCCAGCCGGTAGCTGGACACGGCCAGCCCACCCATGAAGGCGTCCTCGTGGTAGATGCGCATGGCGCGGTCGGCCTCGGCGGCACCGACGGCCACCATCAGCGGCAGCAAATGCTCTTCGCGCGGATGGGCAATGCGGGCCGCAGGGGCGTCCTCCCAATCCAGCAGGCGCTGGCTGCGGCTGGCGCTGTCCACCTGCAGCATGGTCTCGGCCAGCCAGTCGTCAAAGGCCTTGGAGGGCACTCGGGCCTGCGGGCCAAAGGCGCGCAGGTTGTGGTACGACAGGCCGCTGCCGATGATCAGCACATCCTCATCGCGCAAGGCGGCCAGTGCGCGGCCCAGCGCCAGGTGTTCGGCGGGGTCCAGGCCCCGGCGCAGCGACAGCTGCACCACCGGCACCTGGGCCTCCGGGTAGATCGCGGCCATCGGCGAGAACATGCCGTGGTCATAGCCGCGCTCGGCGTCCTGCTCCACGGCAAGGCCGGCTTGGGCGAGCAGGCCCGCCACGCGCTCGGCCAATGCTGGCGATCCCGGTGAACGGTAGTGGATCTGGTAGGTATGGGCCGGGAAACCGCCGTAGTCATAGATCATGCCGGGTTGGGGCGTGGACTGCACGGTGAAGCGATCGGCCTCCCAGTGGGCGGACACCATCAGGATGGCGCGCGGTGTGCGGCCGATCTGGCGCGGAATATCGGCCAAGGAGGCCGCCAGCTGCGCATAGTAGTCATGCATCTCGGGCATCCAGGGCCAGGGGCCGCCGCCGTGCGAGATAAAGTACACGGGCAGGCGGCTGCCGCTGTTGCTGGCCGGGGCGGTGGGGGTGGTCATGGTCATATGGAAAACTCCTTGTCTCCACTGTAGTAGCTGCCCAAAAGGAAACCAAGTAGCTAAAATGCAGCAGTTGATTTCCTGTTGAGAAACTATGGACCAGCTCATCAGCATGCAGGTGTTCCAGGCGGTCGTGGACAACGGCAGCTTTGCCCAGGCCGGCGAGCGCCTGGGCATCTCGGCGCCGATGGTCAGCAAGCATGTAGCCCAGCTGGAGCAGCGCCTGGGTGCGCGTCTGCTCAACCGCAGCAGCCGCCATGTCAGCCTGACCGAGGCGGGCCAGCGCTGGTATGCGCAAAGCAGCCTGGCGCTGGAGATGCTCGATGCCGCCGCCCAGGAGATCGGCCAGAACAACCAGGCCCCCAGCGGCCAGCTCAAGATCAGCGCGCCGGTCTGGTGCGCCACCCCGCAGATGGCGCGCATCCTGGCACGCTACCGCGCCCGTTATCCGCAGGTGCTGGTCGACATCCATTTGGACAACCACAAGATTGACCTGGCCACCGCCGGCTACGACATGGCCTTGCGGGCCTCGTCCGACCCCGCGCCGCATCTGATTGCCCGCCCGCTGTGCCAGGTGCCCTTCTACCTGGTGGCCAGCCCCGCTTACCTGGCGCAGGCCGGCTCGCCCCAGCAGCCTGCCGACCTGGCCCAGCATCTTGGAGTGCTGCCCAGTTATGTGTCGCTCAGCCCCCTGCAGTTGAGCCAGCCCGGTGGCCGCAGCGCGCCGATGAATGTGCAACCGGCCTTGCTGTCCGATGACTCCAATCTCAGCCTGCATGCGGTGCGCGCCGGCATGGGCCTGGGTTTCCTGCCGTCGTGGCTGGTGGAGGACGATCTGCGCAGCGGCCAGCTGCAGCGGGTGCTGCCGCAGTGGGATGCGCTGACGGTGACCCTGTATGCGATCTACACCAGCCGCCGCTATCTGGCGCCCAAGGTGCGCAGCTTTATCGATTGCCTGTCGCAGGAGTTGGGTGGTGCGGGCAGCGGCGCAGCCGACTAGCTGGCGTGGCGGAAAGTAAGGTTGATTCTTTGCCCGTCCAGCAGCGGATGGGCCACCGGGCTGGCTCCCTCCTTGACCGGCATCACCCCGTGGTAGCGCATGCGGTCCACGCCGCCCCAGACCACCACATCGCCATGCTGCAGCGGCAGCTTTTGCGTGGCGTCGGCGCGCTGGTCGCCGCCCCACAGAAAGATGGCAGGCAGGCCCAGTGACACCGACACGATGGGGTGGCGGGCATCACCTTCGTCCTGATGCAGGGTCAGGCGGGTGCCGACGGAGTAACGGTTGATCAGGCAGGCATTGGGCGCAAAAGGCGGCAGGTCGGCGGCTTCTGCCGCCTGCGCAGCCAGCGCTGCAAAAGCCGGTGGCATCGGCGGCCAGGGTTGGCTGCTCAACGGATCGGTTGCGGTGTAGCGGTAGCCGCGCTGGTCGCTGTACCAGCCGAAATCGCCGCAGTTGGTCATCGCCACCTGCATCTGGCGGCCGCCGGGCGTGCGCAAATGCCGAAACGGGGCCCGCTGCACAAGTTCCTGCACCTGGCGGAGCAAGTCATTCTCCCAGCGCAGCGCAAAGCCGCGCAGCACACAGGCCTGGCGGCCAATGGCAATGCGCTCCCAGGGTGGCTTGCCCTCGTCGGCGGTGGGGCTGAACAGGTCTTGCATGGGGCTATTGTGGCCGCAAAGATAGAGGGCGGCAGCCGTCAGGAGTGACGCGCCAGGGTTTTGCTGCGTAAGCTCCACGCCAGACCATCTGCGATGGCGATTTGTGTAGCCCGGCCTGAGGTGCTATTCATTCGACCTCCAAATCAATCTCCTGAATCAGCTTTGCAAAACGTGCGTGCTCTGTAGCATGGTGGGCTTTGAATGCTTGGCGAGCCATGTTCCGCTCAAGGATCGCGCCCAGGCCTCGGGTGATATCCAAGAAGCTCTGTGGCGCCATGGCTATTGAGCATGTTGGCGCGCACCGCTCTCATCACCGATGCGGGTTTGCCCGCCAGGGCGTAAGTGCCCAAATAGCGTATTGGCATCAAAGCCCGGTAAACCGCTTTCAGCAGGGGAGGGATGTGGGGGTAGAGGGAGCCCAATAGCCGGGAAGCTGAGCGTTCCCGCCTCCCCCTGCTTGAAGCCGGGCCTGGGTCGAACCAGTACTGGAGTTGTCCGCTGAGCGCTCTGGACGGTATCGACTCTGGCTCTTTGTCAGATCATTTCTCCTGCCCGATGAGGCGAGCCTTCCGGTCTTGGGGGCATTAAAACAACGCACTAGGTTTGGCTTGGAGATAGCTGATGAAATCTTGCACGCTGTTGTTTACGACCACGGGCTGGCATGACTCCTGGCTCTTTGTCGGCAAGATCGCGCGTCCCATCGCACCAGCTCTGCGACCGGGGGCGAAACTGACGACCAAGCGCTTAGGGCGTTCCGGCTAAGGCTGCGCCTGCGCAGACGGTGTCAGATCAACATCACGCCCAGGAGGGCCAGAGCGGCACAGCCTTTGGCCATCAAGGCTGGCAGCGCCCGGTTAGCGCTGCTCGGTAAGCGCGCTCATTGATCGGGGTGTGCATCCATCTTCTCCTTGCTGTGTGGAGCCTTGCTCAGTCTAGCTTGATGTTCGCGGCTCGAATGACCTGTCCCCAGCGCGTTTTCTCGGAGCGCCAGAACGTACGCATCTGTTCGGGCGTACTGGGTAAGGCCTCAAGAGCCAGCGCTTCGAAGCGGGCCTGCATGGCTGGGGTCTTCAGGGTGTCCTGTAAAGCCGTGGACCAGGTCTGAACGGTGGCCTCATCTGTGCCTTTGGGCGCGACCAGCCCTTGCCAGGCAAAGACTTCGAAATTGGCCAGACCTTGTTCGATGAGCGTCGGCGTCTGGGGCAGGCTCTGGAGCCGCTGAGTACTTGCCACGCCGATCGCACGGACCTTGCCTGGGTGGATGTGGGGCAGACCTGCAGCGCTATCTACCAGCATGAAAGGGACTTGGCCACCGATGACATCCAGCATGGCTGGGCCGGCACCTCGGTAGGGCACATGGGTCATCTTCAATCCCATTTCCTGTGACAGCAGTTCGGTGGCAAGGTGATGCGGCGTGCCCAAGCCGGGTGTTCCATAGCTGAGCTTGTCGGGATTGGCCTGAGCCCAGGCCTTGAACTCCTGGAAGTTGGAGACCGGCAACGCGTTGTTGACTACCAGCAGCATGGGAAACCGTGCCAGCAGGCCGATCGGGACGAAATCCTCCTCGGCGTTGTAGGTGAGCTTGGGAAAAAGGTGCGGATTGGATGCAAGGGTTGCAAAGTCAGCAGTGAAAACAATATTGCCCTGGTCGCGCGAGCGTGCTACGTAGTCTGCGGCAATATTGGTGCCGGCGCCGGGCTTGTTGACTACGACAATGTTGCGCTGCAGAGGTTGGGACCAGGCTTCAGCCACACTGCGGGCTACGGCGTCTGAGCCTCCGCCCGCAGCAAACCCCACTACCCACTCTATAGGTTTTCCAGAAACAGGTTGGGAGTAGGCCGTACCGAGCATCAGTTGCATGCCGCAAGCCGCGCTTGCTTTCAAAAAGGTTCTACGCATGGGGTCTCCTGGTTAACGGGCTTTTGAACCAGTGCCTGCCCAGACACTGCAAGGCTGACGGAATCGCGCCGCTATGAACTGCGTTGCTCTGTCAGGCGGATGAGCTGGTGGAGCATGGCATTCAAAGGGGTGGCAACGCCGTGTCGTTGGGCTGCATGTATTACCGCGCCATGGATCGAGTCTGTCTCGGTCGGGCGCGCGGCGAGCAGGTCTTGCAGCAGCGAGGGTTGGTGGCCGACATGGTGGTGCAGCGCATCTTCCACCGTGGCATGGATGCGTGGCACATCGACCGCTATTCCGTTGGCGGTGGCGACTGTCACGACCTCTGCGAGGACTTGGTAGATCAGATCGCGGCCTAAAGGGCAGGCCAGCCCATCTACGGTTTGGCGCGTGATGCCACACAGGCCATTGAAGGCGGCATTAAAGGCCAGCTTCTCCCAGATGGCGGTCTCTACCTGAGGGTCTATCTGACTTTGCAAGCCTGCACGGTTGAGGTCGTCACAAAGGTCCTGAAAGCCGGCGCCGATCTGCCCGCTGCGAGGCATCATGCGAATCTTGCCGCTGCCCAGCGAGTGCACCTGGCCTGCACCCAGCAATCGGGCTGGCCATGTTGTCACGCCCACCGCAATTTGCTGGGCAGCGGCAAAACGGTGAAGGGTCTCGATGTGGCCTATGCCGTTTTGCAGGCTCAGCAGCAAGGTATTAGGTCCTATCAGGTGGCTAATGCTCTGTAGCGCACTTTCGGTGTGTGCTGACTTGGTGAACACCAGCCATCTTGCGAGAGGCTGTACCAGTTCATGGGCTTGCAAGGCCTGTACCCGAGCGCGTAGCACCCCTTGGTCAGTCTCACAGCGCAAGCCTTGTTCGCGTATGGTTTGGAGCAAGCCTTGGTTGACATCCACTAAGGTGACAGGGATGCCCGCGCAGGCCAGCCGGGTGCCAAACAGCGTACCCATGGCGCCAGCCCCCAGAATGCCGATGCTGGCTGATGCCGGTGCTTGTTCTATCTTCAAAGTTAATCTCCCAAAAATAGGGTGACGAGATCAGGCCACCGCGACCTCGATCAGCGTGACACGGGGGGTTATGCAAAGCGTCTGTCAGAATTTCCCGCAGGCTGCTTGCTTCGGTAATTTGTATGGCGCCGCAGCCTTATCCTTTGGGCAGACCAACGAAGTCGATGCCAGGCAGTGCTGTGCCTGCGGCGTTCTCGCCCAATCGGTAGCCGAAGACCTTGGAGAAGTCTTGCAGTGCCGCGTAGCGTCGGTTTTTGAAGAGGATGCAGGTGACCGGCCACTGCGGCTGTGCCGCGCTCCATAGGGCCTGAATGGCATACGCGGCAGAGCCATCGCCGATGTCCCAATGATCTTCTTGTGGTGCTTTGCCTGCGCGATGCCCGCCATTGCGGCATGGCCTGTGGTTTGGACATAGCCATCCGCCATACCGATCACCACGGTTTGCTGCCGGCCCCATATGTACGAAAAGCCCTCAGGAGCGTTACGCAGCATCAGCAGCTCCGTGACGCCGGAATTACCGAGGATATGCGCCACACCCCAGCCGTGCAGCATTTCGACGACTGCATGGCGCGCGGTGAAAACCTCGGCAATTTGCGCTTTGGGGCTGATGCTGGCATGCAAAAAATTCTCCTTGGGTGAGAGACACCGGGTTGTGGTGCTGTTGGTGGCAATCCTGCCTGTAGGTGAAATCATCAGCAATTGAATAATCTATCTAAGAGATATAAGCGTTATGGATATATCTGGCCTCGGCCTCCATCTTCCGCGCGTCATCGATGCCGTGTTTTCGTCACGGCAGCGTCAGCCGTGCTGCTTGAGCGCTGGATTTGTCTCAGCCAGCAGTCGGCCAGGCGACGACACGGCCGTGAGATGTGCTGGAAGATTCTTTGTTTGAGCGTATACACGGCGGGGTGCGGCCAACACCACATGGCTAGCGCTTGGCCCCGGCTGTGCGATCAGCGCTGACCATGCTGGAGATGGCCCTGGCAGAGACCCGCAGCTTTGATCCGCCGCAGGCCAGCAAGCGATTTTGAATCCCTTGAGTGAGCTCGGTGCGGCGCGTCTTCTGCCCCCGCTGCTGCATGCGCTACTCCAGCCGGCTCCTCATGTGCAGCTGCAGACTCTGCCCCCTCCTGCCAATGGCCGGGATTGCGGTCAGATCCCTGTGTTGTGCTGCTGCGCTAGGGGCTTTCAGTGCTTGATGGCTTGAATAGCCAGCCGTTGGGGCCATGCCGGCCGCAGTCTATGGATTTCGCCACTATTTTGGGCGAGGTTGGCCTCATGTGGTGGCCGGGGCTGACTTGCCTGAAAGCAGTGCCGACCTGTCGTTGCGCGGGAGCTGGCGCTTTGAGCGCGAGCCCGCCAACCCATGGCTCTGGGCGTGAGTTCGGCAAGTGTTTTATAGGGATCGATGAGAGTGACACCTTTCCCCCTTGGCTTTTATGCAGCACTGCCGCTGCATCGGTATTCGGGCAGAGGGCCCCCAGGCCAAGCACGCTGCGGCCTCTTTCAAAATGAAAAGCTCCCAACGCGCATTGGCTTGGGAGCTTGAATGTGGTGGTCGTAGTGGGACTTGAACCTACGACATCAGCATTATGAATGCTGCGCTCTAACCAACTGAGCTATACGACCGACGGGCTCCATTGTAGAGGCGGATGGGCGGCGTGCTGGGCGCTTGCGGAGACTTTTTCAGCCATCAAAACGGATGCGCCAAAGAGAAAAGCCGCAGTGATTGTGCAATCACTGCGGCTTGAAACCTGGTGGTCGTAGTGGGACTTGAACCTACGACATCAGCATTATGAATGCTGCGCTCTAACCAACTGAGCTATACGACCGGCAGAACGAAATTATATACCGAAAATTTGGCCTGGCGATCAATGTTGCCAGGTTTTGTCAAAACTGGGTGATGGAGCGGGGCCGTTGCTGTGCGTTCCCAGGCCCGTTGGCCTGGCGCCCACGGCACCGTCACGTCGATCAGCTGTTGCTGAACTGGGCCTGGCGCTTGTTGACGAAGGCGTCCATGCCTTCCTTCTGGTCGTTGGTGGCGAACAGCGCATGGAACAGGCGGCGCTCGAACATCACGCCGTCGTTGAGGCTGCCCTCAAACGCACGGTTCACCGATTCCTTGGCGGCCATCACGGCCAGCTGCGAGAAGCCGCTGATGATGATGGCCGCGCCCAGCGCTTCTTCCATCAGCTTGTCGACCGGCACCACGCGGCTGACCAGGCTGGCACGTTCGGCCTCGTCGGCATTCATCATGCGGCCGGTGAGGGCCAGGTCCATGGCCTTGGCCTTGCCCACGGCGCGCGGCAGGCGCTGCGTGCCGCCGGCGCCGGGGATGACGCCCAGCTTGATCTCGGGCTGGCCAAAGCGGGCGTTGTCGGCGGCAATGATGAAATCGCACATCATCGCCAGCTCGCAGCCACCACCCAGTGCATAGCCGCTGACGGCGGCAATCACCGGCTTGCGGATGCTGCGGATCGCCTCCCAGTTGCGGGTGATGTAGTCGCCACCATAGGCATCGGCAAAGCTGTACTTGGCCATCGCGCCAATGTCGGCACCGGCGGCAAAGGCTTTTTCGCTGCCGGTGATGATCATGCAGCCAATGTTCTTGTCGGCATCAAAGGCCTTGAGCGCCTCACCCAGCTCGTTCATCAGCTGGTCGTTCAGCGCGTTCAGCGCCTTGGGGCGGTTCAGCGTGATGATGCCAACCTTTTCGGCTTCGACGCGCACTTCGATCATTTCATAGGCCACGGTCTGTCTCCTTGGGTTTGTGGGGCAGCAGCGGCCTGCTGGCGCCCGCATGGTCGACAGGCATCCTACACCAAGCAGGCTGTTGCGGCGCAGCAGCCTGCACAAGATGGCGCTTTTTGGGTGCTGGTGGGCGTGCCGCCACCCGTGATCAGCGCCCGTCCAGCCAAAGGTTGACCAGATTCGCATCGGTGACAGCCAAGGTAACGGTATCGCTCAGGCTGGCAGTTTTTGGAGGCTTCTTGCGGCCTTTGCCCGGGGCGCTGGCGGCACGGGCGGGCAAGGCCAGTGGCAGGCGCAGCAGGCGCTTGTCGCGCGCCACCAGCGCCAGCACCTGCTGGGCATCGCCAGCATACAGCGGCAGGTCGTCGAGCTTGTGCAGGCGCCAGCCGATGCTGTCGGTGCTGGCCTGCAGTGGCTCGATGCCGATCCATTCGTCGCCCGCCATCATGCCGGCGGCCTCGGCCGCGCCACCGCGCAGCACCACCTTGATGCTGATACCCGCTGCGCCCTCGGCCACCCGCAGGCCCAGCTGCTGGGCAATCTGGGGCTTGTCGGGCTGGCAGTCCACGCCATGGGCCTGCAGCAGGGCGGCCACGGGCAGATCGAGCTTGCCATGCACCCAGGCGCTGATGTCGGCGGCCCAACTGCGGTCGGTCAGTTCATGCAGCACATCGAGCAGGTCCTGCTCGCGCATGGGGCCGGCCTTGCAGCGGCGGTACAGCGCCCGCATCACCACGTCGAGCCCGCTGTGGCCTGCGCGGCGCAGGCTCAGATCCAGGCACAGCGCCACCAGCGATCCCTTGGTGTAGTAGCTGACGGTCGCGTTGGGCGTGTTCTCGTCCTGGCGGTAGTACTTGACCCAGGCGTCATAGCTGGCCTCGGCCACGCTTTGCACATGCCGGCCCGGCGTCTGCAGGACCTGGTTCAAGGTCTTGTTGAGCAGCTTGAGGTACTGCGCGTTGTCCAGCAGGCCCGCGCGGCGCAGGACCAGGTCGTCGTAGTAGCTGGTGAAGCCTTCGAAGAACCACAGCAGCTCGGTGTAGTTCTCGCGTTCGTAGTCATAGCTGGCCAGCTCCATCGGGCGCAGGCGCTTGACGTTCCAGGTGTGGAAATACTCATGGCTGATCAGGCCCAGCAGGGTGATATAGCCGCTGCTGGGCTGGGCCTCGCCCTTGCGGGGCAGGTCGCGCCGGCTGCAGATCAGCGCGGTGGAGTTCTTGTGCTCCAGGCCGCCATAGTTGTCGTCCATCGCATTGAGCATGAACACATAGCGCTCGAAGGGCGGCTTGCCCCGGGGGTGCCAGAGGCGGATTTCGGTCTCGCAGATCTTTTGCGTGTCGGCAATCAGCCGCGCGCCATCAAAACTGGGCGGTGCACCAGCCACCACAAAGCGGTGTGCCACGCCGTGGGCACTGAACTCGGCACTCCAGAACGCCCCCATCTCGACCGGGCAGTCCACCAGCTCGTCGTAGCTGCTGGCGTGGTAGCGGCCAAAGCCCTGGGGGTTGGTCTGCGCGGCCATCAGGCCGGTAGCTACCTGCCAGTGGGGCTGCTGGGCCGGTGGCTCGATGTGCAGCACCTGCAGCAAGGCCTCGCTGCCATGCACGCGCAGAAACACGCTGGTGCCGTTGAAAAAGCCGCGCTGGCTGTCGAGCCAGGCGGTGCGCACCGAGCTGTCGTAGGCGCAGATCTGGTAGCTCAGGGTCAGCGGCTCGGCCGCGCTGCAGTCCACCACCCAGGTGTTTTTGTTCTGCTGCTGGATGTCGACCAGCTGCCCGCCTTGGCTGGCGCTCAGGCCTTGCAGCGATTTGGAGAACTCACGCACCAGGTAGCTGCCGGGAATCCAGACCGGCAGCGACACGGTCTGCATCGCCTTGGGCCGGGGAATATTGAGCACCACCTGGTAGAGGTGGGCATGCAGATCGATGGGCGTGATGGTGTACTGGATGGCATGCGGTGCCAGGGCGGGTGCGCTTTGGGTCATAGCCTGCAAGCGTAGCCCCAATTGCATGGGCGCGTGCCGACCCAGGAATTCAGCGGACGCAAAAAAGGCCCCGAAGGGCCTGAGAAAAGGGGCGGCAGCGCGCCTGGCTTACTTGACCGCCTTGAGGCGCTTTTCCAGGTCGTCCGAGCCGATGGCGCCGGGGACGCGCGAGCCGTCTGCAAAGAAGATCGTCGGCGTGCCGGTGATCTTGTACTTGCGGCCAAATTCCATATTGCGCTGCAGGGCGGTCACGTCGCAGCTCGATGCGGCGGCAGGGGCATCGGTGCCCTTGAGCATGTGGCTCGCCCATTCCTTGGCCGGGTCCTTGGCGCACCAGATGTTGCGCGATTTCTCGACCGAATCGGGGCTCAGGATCGGGTAGAGGAAGGTGTAGACGGTCACGTCCTTGACGTTTTGCAGGTCTTTCTCGAAGCGCTTGCAGTAGCCGCAGTTGGGGTCTTCAAAGACGGCAATCTTGCGCGAGCCATTGCCTTTGACGGTCTTGATCGCGTCCTTCAGGTTCAGGCTGTTGAAATCCACCGCCGTCAGCTTGTTGATGCGGTCTTCGGTCAGGTTGCGGTGCGCCTGGGTGTCGATCAACTCGCCCTGGATCAGGTAGTTGCCCTTGGCATCGCTGTAGAACAGGTCCGTGCCAACGCGCACTTCATACAGACCCTGCATCGGCGTGGCACTGACTTCGTCAATCTTTTGCAGCTGGGGGATACGCTCTGCCAGCGACTTGCGGATCACGTCTTCTTGCGCACTGGCAGAGAAACTGGCCGCGATGGCAGCACTGGCCAATACGGTAGAGAGAATTCGCATGGGAAACCTTTTTTGAATCTTGATAATGGAAAGCCAGCGCCAGGTGATCCCCAACACATTGAAAGCCGCTGTGCACACCGCCATGCCAGTTGTTGCAGGTGCTTGGGCACTACAGTCTACCGACTGGGCTGCGCGCTAAACCCCTGCAATAATTAACATTTTGGTACTAACAGCGGCTTCTGGCCGAACAACGGTTTGTACCCGATGGGCGCTAAAAGTTCACTCCCATGGCCTGGCGGGTAACCCAGGATTTCAGCGGCCCGCTGCTCTCAAAGCCGCGCATGCCCCAGTTGCGCAGGTTCTGCAAAGGCGTCTCGGGCCTGGTAAACAATTGTTGAATGCTGTCCATCGCCAAGCCGATGGGGGCCAGGCGCGCCTTGCGCTCGCGTTCATAGCGGCGCAGCAGGCGCAGGTCCGACAGGCGGCGCCAGCGCGCATCTTCGCTGGTCAGCAGACGGGCCAGCGCGGCGATATCGGCCATGCCCAGGTTCAAACCCTGGCCAGCCAACGGATGCACGGCGTGGGCGCTGTCGCCGGCCAGTACCCAGCTTTGGGCCCGGGCGGTATCGTGCAGGGCGCTACCGGGCATCGGGCCGCACCACTGGCGCGCGACCGACTGCTGCAATGGCCAGGCGGCGCGCTCGGCGCAAACTGTCAACGGGCCCAGCATGCCCTGGCTGGCCGATTCCAGTGCCATCGCCAGGCCTGTATCGTCCAGCGCCTTGACCCCTTCAACCTGGCTGACCGGCAGCGACCAGACCACGGCCACCTCATGGCCGTCCGGGCCGCCCAGCGGCAGGAAAGCCAGAATATCGCCGGCCGCTGAAAACCACTGGCGTGCGGCCTGGCCATGCGGGCGCTCGCAGCGCAGGCGGGTGGCAACCGCTGTCTGGTGGTAGGGAATGGTGGCAAACTCGACGCCGAATTCTTCGCGGGTGCGGCTGTGCTTGCCTTCGCAGACCACCGTCAAGCTGGCATCGACGGGGCTGGTGACCGTCTCCACCATCGGCTGGTAGCGTACGGCAGCGGCCAGCTGTGCCTCCAATGCGGGCACATCGACGATCCAGTTCAGCGCCTCGGTGTGCTGCTGCGCCGCATCAAAATGCACCTCGCCGCCCTGGTCGCCATAGACGTCCATGCGAGTCACCGGGGTGGCGTACTGGGTCTCGGGCCAGCTGCGCACCGATTGCAGCACCTCCCGCGAGAGCTGGTTGAGGGCATAGGCGCGCACATCACCATGGCCGCTGTTGCTGGGCGCCGGGGCGGTGTCCACCAGCGCCACGCGCATGCGCTCCCGCGCCAGCAACAATGCCAAGCTGCGGCCCACAATGCCCGCGCCACGGATACAAACGTCGAATTCAGAAGCCATAAGCGGTCTATTGTAGTGGGGCACTGTGGCAGCACGGGGCGCCTGTACGACTTGCGGCAAGGGTCTGGCCACCGTTTTGGCGCCGAGTCCGGGCTCCTGACCCGACCCTTGCCCCAGGGCGTGGGCGCGGATCGCACAAGACCGAGTTCAAACCAGGGCCGGTGGAGGGCAGAGGGCCGCTGGGTGCAAGACAGCCTTTTACTCGTTACAGTGTGGTTTGCCCAGAACCAACCCAGGCGCAGAGCAGCATGGCAAATACCGATTTTTTTGATGTCACCGGCCATATCGGCCAATTGTGGGTTTTTCCCATCAAATCCTGCGCCGGCATTGCCGTGCAAAGCGCGCGTCTGATGGCGACGGGCCTGGAGCATGACCGGGCCTTCATGCTGGTCGATGGGCAGGGCGACTTCATCTCGCAGCGCGAAATCGCCCGCATGGTGCTGGTGCAACCCGCCATTGCCGATGGCCTGATGACGGTGACCGCCCCGGGCATGGAGCCGCTCTCGGTCGATATGGCCTTTGCAGGCCCCGAGCGCGCGGTGCGCGTCTGGGACGACCGGTTGACGGGCCTGCAGGCGCCCGATGCGGTCAATGCCTGGTTCAGCGCGTTCCTGCAGACCGAGTGCTATTTGGTGCGCATGGCGCCCCAGGCGCTGCGGCTGGCCAGCAAGAAATGGACCGGCGGCGCCGACGCCCCCACGCAATTTGCCGATGGCTTTCCGGTGCTGGTCGTCAGCCAGGCCTCGGTCGATGAGCTCAACGCGCGCCTGACCCAGGCGGGCGAAACGCCGGTGGTCGCAGAGCGCTTTCGCGCCAATATCGTGGTTGACGGCTTCCAGTCCCATGACGAGGACCGCATCGAAAGCCTGTCGGTGCAGCAGGGCGGCCCCGGCAGCCAGCAATGGGCGGATTTGCCGCTGGTCAAGCCCTGCGCGCGCTGCCCCATCCCCGATATCGACCCGGCCACCGCCGCCAGCGGCACCAGCGTGACCGACACCTTGCAGACCTACCGCCACGATGACCGCCTGGATGGCGCCGTAACCTTCGGCATGAATGCCTATGTGCCTGCGGGCACCGGTGGGGTGCTGCGGGTGGGTGATGCGGTCGGCGGTGCCTTGCAGTTTGATTGAGGCTTGCCGTTGAAATACGCCTGGATTCGCGATTGCCATGCAGTCGGCTTAAAATGCCGGGTTTGTCCGAAAGAATAGAGAAAGCACTGCCATGAGCCTCAAATGCGGCATCGTCGGTTTGCCCAATGTTGGCAAGTCCACCCTTTTTAATGCGTTGACCAAGGCAGGTATTGCCGCCGAAAACTATCCTTTCTGCACGATCGAACCCAATACCGGCGTCGTGGAAGTGCCCGATCCGCGTCTGGACCAGCTGTCCAAGATAGTAGAGCCCGAGCGCATTGTTCCAGCCATCGTCGAGTTTGTGGACATCGCCGGCCTGGTGGCGGGCGCTTCCAAGGGTGAAGGCCTGGGCAACCAGTTCCTGGCCCACATCCGCGAAACCGACGCCATCGTCAACGTGGTGCGCTGCTTCGAAGACCCCAACGTGATCCACGTGGCCAACAAGGTCGACCCGATCGCCGATATCGAAGTCATCCAGACCGAACTCTGCCTGGCCGACCTGGCCACCGTGGAAAAGGCGCTCAACCGCTACAGCAAGGCGGCGAAGTCGGGTAACGACAAGGATGCTGCCAAGCTGGTCTCGCTGCTGACCCCCATCCAGGCCGTGCTGGACCAGGGCAAGCCTGCCCGCATCGTGCCCGTGTCCAAGGAAGACGCGCCGCTGCTCAAGCAGTTCTGCCTGATCACTGCCAAGCCCGCAATGTTTGTCGGCAACGTCAGCGAAGACGGCTTTGAGAACAACCCGCTGCTCGACAGCCTGAAGGCCTATGCCGAAGCACAGGGCGCCCCCGTGGTCGCCATCTGCGCCAAGATCGAGGCAGAAATGTCCGAGATGGGCGACGAAGACCGCGACATGTTCCTGCAGGAAATGGGCCTGGAAGAGCCCGGCCTGAACCGCCTGATCCGCGCCGGCTTCACCCTGCTGGGTCTGCAGACCTACTTCACCGCCGGTGTGAAGGAAGTGCGCGCCTGGACCGTGCCGATTGGTGCCACCGCGCCCCAGGCCGCTGGCGTCATCCACGGCGATTTCGAGCGTGGCTTTATCCGTGCCCAGACCATCGCCTTCGAAGACTACATCCAGTACAAGGGTGAGCAGGGCGCCAAGGAAGCGGGCAAGATGCGCGCCGAAGGCAAGGAATACATCGTCAAGGATGGCGATGTGCTGAACTTCCTGTTCAACGTCTGACCGTTTCGGCGACGATACTGCTTGCGCGCATTCGCTGCGTGCTGGCAGTCAGAACCCCCCAAGCCCGCTGCGCGTCAGCGGGCTTTTTCGTGGGGCGTTGCGCTTATCCGCATGTGGCAGCGGGATGGCAGAGCAGCGCGGCAAGCCGTTATAAGATAGCCGCTGCTTGCCCGATACCAGCCCCTGCTGGTGACTGCGCGCACTACCCACCCCATCGACTCTTGAAAGGCCCCATCTGGTGACCCCGCCTGCCGCCAACACAAAAACCACTGCTGCGCCCGCGCCCCTCGCGCCGAGCGCCGCCGAGCGCGAGCAGCATTCGGTGCAGGCCGATCTGGTGGCAGTGCTGGTGGCGGTGACGGCCGGGCAGCCGCGCATATTGACCACGCAGGCGGGCGAGACCCTGCCAGCGGGGCCTTTTACGGCCAACCACCGCTCGCTGCAGGCCAGCCTGCGGGCCTGGGTGGAGACGCAGACCCACCACCCGCTGGGCTTTGTCGAGCAGCTCTACACCTTTGCCGATGGCGACCGCTCGCAGGAACTAGGCATGCGCGCCATCTCCATCAGCTACCTGGCGCTGACGCGCGAGCTGGACGATGCCGGCCAGGCCCAGCCGGGCTGGCAGGACTGGTACCGCTATTTCCCCTGGGAGGACTGGCGCAGCGGCGCGCCCGCGATCCTGGACCAGCGCATTGCGCCCGCCTTGCAGGCCTGGGCTGCGCAGGCAACGGCCAAGGCGGCGGCCGGCGCGCGCTGGGAGCGGGCCTGTGTGACTTTCGGCCTGGAAGGCAGCGATTGGAACGAAGAGCTGGTGCTGCAGCGCTATGAGCTGCTGTTTGAAGCCGGCCTGGTCGCAGAAGCCTGGCGCGACGGCATGCGCGCTCCCCAGGGCCAGACCTTGCTGGGCACGGCAATGCGCAATGACCACCGCCGCATTCTGGCCACCGGCATGGCGCGGCTGCGGGCCAAGATCAAGTACCGCCCGGTGGTGTTCGAGTTGATGGCCGACAGCTTCTCGCTGCTGCAGCTGCAGCAGACCGTGGAAGCGCTGGCCGGGCGCAGCCTGCACAAGCAGAACTTTCGCCGCCTCATCGAGCAGCAGGCGTTGGTGGAAGAGACTGGCGAGATCAGCAGCCAGGGCGCAGGCCGCCCCGCCAAGCTGTTTCGCTTTCGCCGCAATGTGCTGGTGGAACGCGCCATTGCGGGCAACAAGCTGCCGTTGGCGCGCGGTTGATTGTCCTGATCCATTTTTGAAAGTGGCAACGGAGGCGACATGCCTTCAGCGCCAGGCCTTGACAATATTTATACTCATATTTAGCATAAATACGCGTGCGACCGCTGCAAGGCTGGCGCGCCTCTTTTTTACCCTTTATATACTCAAAATGAGCATTAATCAAACTGCTGCGCTGCCGGTTCCTCCTCTGCCCGATGTGATGCTGGAGCCGCTGGTGCGCATGGCCCTGCTGGAAGACCTGGGCCGCGCCGGTGACCTGACGACTGACACGATAGTGCCAGCAGATGCCAGAGACAGCCTGCGCCTGGTGGCACGGCAAGCGGGCGTGCTGGCGGGGCTGGATCTGGCGCGGCTGGCCTTTCATCTGCTGGACAGCGGCCTGGAGTTTGAGCCGCTGTGCGGCGATGGCACGGTGCTGGCGCCGGGCATGGAGATCGCCCGCATCCACGGCAAGAGCCGGGCGATCTTGACGGCGGAGCGCACGGCGCTCAACTACCTTTGCCATCTGAGCGGCGTGGCCAGCGCCACCTACGCGATCGCCCAGGCCATCCAGCCCTACGACACGCGGGTGACCTGCACGCGCAAGACCATGCCGGGCCTGCGCGCGCTGCAAAAGTATGCGGTGCGTGTGGGCGGCGGCAGCAACCATCGCTTTGGGTTGGACGATGCGGTGCTGATCAAGGACAACCATATTGCGCTGGCCGGCGATGTGGCCACTGCGGTGGGCCGCGCCCGGGCTGGCGTGGGCCATATGGTCAAGATCGAGCTCGAAGTGGACACGCTCGCGCAGCTTGATGCGGCATTGCAGCTGGGGGTGGATGTGGTGCTGCTGGACAACATGGACCTGGAGACCCTGCGTACGGCGGTGGCCATGTGCCGTGGCAAGGCGGTGACCGAGGCATCGGGCCGCATCACGCCCGAGACGGCGCCGCAAGTGGCCGCCACCGGGGTGGACCAGATTGCCGTCGGCTGGCTCACCCACAGCGCCAAGGTGCTGGACATTGGCCTGGATGCCTGAGCCGGCCCCTTACCGACTGAGCAATCTGCAAAACTTGGAAGGAGGCCTGTGATGTCCCGCGTTCTCCAACGCTTTTCCTGGTGGTGGCTGGCAGCCGCCACGGTGGCCTGCATGGCAGCTGGCCTGTGGCTGGGCAGCAGCAGCATGGCGGCGGCCCGCTTTGACAAGCCCATCACCATCGTGGTGACCTTTCCGCCCGGCGGTGGTACCGATTTGCTGGCGCGCAAACTGGGCGCCGCCTTGCAGCAGCGCACGGGCCAAACGGTGGTGGTGGAAAACCGCCCCGGCGCCAGCGGCAATATTGGCGCGCGCCATGTGGCGGAGGCGGCGGGCGATGGCAGCAGCTGGCTGATGGTGAACAGCTCCTTCGCGATCAACCCTGCCGTCTACCGCCAGCTGGATTTTGATCCGCGCCAGGATTTCAAGGCCGTGTTCAATGTGGGCACTATCGCCTCCGTGCTGGTGGTGCCGCAGACCAGTGCGCTGCACAGCCTGGCCGATGTGCGCGCCTCGGCGCAGCGGCTGCAGCAGCCCTTTGCCTCTTGCGGCAATGGCACGCCCCAGCATATGGCCGGCGAGATGCTGGCCCAGGCCGCGCAGCTGCATTTGCAGCACGTGCCCTACAAGGGATGTGGGCCGGCCATCACCGCCGTGGCCGCCGGCCAGGTCGCCATGGGCATGGTCACCGCCAGCAGCGCGGCGCCGCTGATCGAGGCCGGCCGCGTGCGCGCCATTGCCATCACCGCGCCCCAGCGCCTGGCGCAGTGGCCGCAGGTTGCCACCGTGGCCGAGCAAGGCGCCGCTGGTTTCAGCGTGGAGCAGTGGCATGGCCTGCTCGCCCCTGCTGCCGCCAGCGATGCGGTGGTGCAGCGCATGCATGACGTGCTGGCGCAGATCTTGGCCGAGCCGGCGATGCAGCAGTGGCTGCGCGACCAGGGCTATACGCCGGTGCAGCAAAGTGCGTCCGAGTTTGGGCGGGTGATCAACAGCGACATCGACCGCTATGCCGCCGTGGCGCAGCAGCTGGGCTTGCGGGTGGATTAGGCGCCGCTCAAAGCGGCGTGTCTTCAAGAGGGCCAGAAATGCAAAATCGTGGCCGTCATCACCAGGTAGCGCAAAAACTTGCCCACCGCCATGTAGAACACGCAAGGCCAGAACGGCAGGCGCAGCCAGCCGGCCACGGCGCAGAGCGGATCGCCAACGATGGGCAGCCAGCTGAGCAGGCAGGCCTTGGCGCCAAACTTGCGCAGCCAGATGCGGGCCATGCGCTGGTGGCGGCTTTGCTTGTTGGGTGGGGCAGGGGGCTGGCTGGGGCCGGCAGGATCCACGCCCACATGGCGCAGGCTGCGGGCCTTGTACCAGGCGGTCCGGGCCAGCGCGCCGGTCCACCAGCTGATCGCGCCGCCCAGGGTATTGCCGGCGGTAGCCACCAAGATGGCCTGCCAGAACAGATCGGGGTTGAGGTGTAGCAAGCCGGCCACAGCGGGCTCCGAGCCCAGGGGCAGCAAGGTGGCCGAGATCAGGGCCACGATAAAGACCGTACTGAGCCCGAACTGCGGCAGGGCCAGCCATGTCAGCAACTGTTGAATCCAAGCTTCCATGGCTGCCAGTGTAGCGGCTGGGGCCTGCGCGCCAGCGGCGCTGCGGGCCGCTCCCGTGTCAGCCAAGAGGCCGAAAAATGCCATGCTGACAGCCCCTTGCAATGTTGTGGCCTGAGCGCTCACTGTCCTCCAAACGGGGTGTGTGGACGTTGTCAGCGGCTGCCTTATCGCCCAATTTTTGGGCATTCTCAAATGTCAAGCGGGTAGATTGGATGTTTGCTACTTTTTTAAGCAGTACAATCTGCCCCTTCCCCTCACCACAACAACCAGCACTTCGGTGGCGAAGTGCTCGCTTTTTGCATTCCATGTCCGTCCACATCGGTCCCTACACTCTGGCCAACAACGTGTTTGTGGCGCCCATGGCGGGCGTGACGGACAGGCCTTTTCGCCAGCTGTGCAAGGCGCTGGGGGCGGGGTATGCGGTCAGCGAGATGGTGACCAGCCGCAAGGACCTGTGGGACAGCCTCAAGACCAGCCGCCGCGCCAACCATGCGGGCGAGCCCGGCCCGATCTCCGTGCAGATCGCCGGCACCGACGCGCCGATGATGGCCGAGGCAGCGGTCTACAACATTGAGCGCGGCGCGCAGATCATCGATATCAACATGGGTTGCCCGGCCAAGAAGGTCTGCAATAAATGGGCCGGCTCGGCGCTGATGCAGAACGAGCCGCTGGCCGTCGAGATTGCCGCTGCCGTGGTGGAGGCTGCCGCTCCCCATGGCGTGCCGGTGACGCTGAAGATGCGCACCGGCTGGAGCGATGACCACAAGAATGCCGTGCAGCTGGCGCGCCAGTTCGAGCAGGTGGGCATCCAGATGCTCACCGTGCATGGCCGCACGCGCGAGCAGGGCTACCGGGGCCTGGCCGAGTACGACACGATCCGCGCCGTGAAGCAGGCGGTGTCGGTGCCGGTGGTTGCCAATGGCGATATCACCAGCCCGGCCAAGGCCCGCGATGTGCTGGCCTTTACCGGAGCGGACGCGGTGATGGTGGGTCGGGCGGCCCAGGGCCGCCCCTGGATTTTTCGCGAGATCGTGCATTTTCTGCAGACCGGCGAGCTGCTGGCGCCACCCTTGGTGGCCGAGCTGCGCCGCCATCTGCTGGAGCACCTGCAGGACCACTATGCGCTGTACGGCGAGAGCACGGGCGTGCGCTCGGCGCGCAAGCACATTGCCTGGTATGTGCGCGATCTGCCGGGGGGCGATGCGTTCAGGCGCGAGATGAATGTGATTGAAAACAGTGCGGCGCAATGGCAGGCCGTAGCCGATTACCTGTTGGCCCTGGGGCAACAGATGGACCGGCTGCCTGGCATGGCACCAGCACCAGAGGCCAGCGGGAGTGCGATGGCCCCAGCAACAACAATGAGTGATGACTTTGTATGAGTAAGACGACGATTGAGCAGTCCGTGCGGGACAGCCTGCAGACCTATTTTCAGGACCTGGAAGGCGAGGTGCCGGACCGCGTGTACGAGATGGTGGTGCGCATGGTGGAGCGCCCCATGCTGGAGGTGGTGATGAACCACGCCGACAACAACCAGTCACGGGCCGCCGAGTGGCTGGGCCTGAACCGCAACACCCTGCGCAAGAAGCTGGTCGAGCACAAGATGCTCTGACGCGCGCCCTGATTTCAGTGCTGCTTGCGCCCGCTGCGCATGCGGCACAAGCCTGTTTCCATTCTTGAAGTGATTGACATGAAAGCCCTGATTTCCGTTTCCGACAAAACCGGTATTGTCGAGTTCGCCCAAGCCCTGCATGCGCTGGGCGTGCAACTGCTGTCCACCGGCGGCACCGCCAAGCTGCTGGCCGACAAGGGCCTGCCCGTGACCGAGGTGGCCGAGGTCACCCGCTTCCCCGAGATGCTCGACGGCCGCGTCAAGACCCTGCACCCCATGGTGCACGGCGGCCTGCTGGCCCGCCGCGATCTGCCCGAGCACATGGCTGCGCTGAAGGAACACGGCATCGAGACCATCGACCTGCTGGTGGTGAACCTCTACCCCTTTGAAGCGACCGTGGCCAAGGCCGGTTGCACGCTGGCCGATGCCATCGAGAACATCGACATTGGCGGCCCGGCGATGGTGCGCTCCGCTGCCAAGAACTGGAAGGATGTTGGTGTGATCACCGCCGCCGACCAGTACGACGCCGTGCTCGCCGAACTCAAGGCCGGTGGCAAGCTGTCCAATAAGCTGCGTTTTGCCCTGTCGGTGGCGGCCTTCAACCGCATCAGCCAGTACGACGGCGCGATCAGCAACTACCTGTCGTCGGTCACGTTCGACGATGAAAAGCTGTCCGAAGAATACGTGCCCGAGCGCGCTGCCTTCCCCGGCCAGAGCAACAGCCAGTTCATCAAGATCCAGGACCTGCGCTATGGCGAAAACAGCCACCAGCAAGCCGCCTGGTACCGCGATCTGTACCCCGCGCCCGGCTCGCTGGCCACGGGTGTGCAGCTGCAAGGCAAGGAGCTGAGCTACAACAACATCGCCGATGCCGACGCCGCCTGGGAATGCGTCAAGAGCTTCGAGGTGCCGGCCTGCGTCATCGTCAAGCACGCCAACCCCTGCGGCGTGGCCGTGGGTTCCGATGCGTTTGACGCCTACTCCAAGGCCTTCCAGACCGACCCGACCAGCGCTTTTGGCGGCATCATCGCCTTCAACCGCGCAGTAGACAAGGCAGCGGCCGAAGCCGTGTCCAAGCAGTTCGTCGAAGTGCTGATGGCCCCTGACTTCAGCGCCGAAGCGCTGGAGATCTTCAAGTCCAAGGTCAATGTGCGCCTGATGAAGATTGCACTGCCCGCTGGCGGCAGCAGCGACTGGGAGCAGGGCCGCAACGCCATTGAATCCAAGCGCGTGGGTTCGGGCATCCTGCTGCAATCAGCCGACAACCATGAGCTGCAACTGGCGGATCTGAAGGTGGTGACCGTCAAGCAGCCGACCCAGCAAGAGCTGCAGGACCTGCTGTTCGCCTGGAAGGTGGCCAAGTTCGTCAAGTCCAATGCCATCGTGTTCTGCAAGAACGGCATGACCATGGGTGTGGGCGCTGGCCAGATGTCGCGCCTGGATTCGGCGCGTATTGCGTCCATCAAGGCAGAAGCGGCCAAGCTGTCGCTGCAGAACACCGTCGTGGCGTCGGATGCCTTCTTCCCCTTCCGTGACGGCCTGGATGTGGTCGTCGATGCCGGTGCCACCTGCGTGGCCCAGCCGGGTGGCTCGATGCGCGACCAGGAGGTGATCGACGCCGCCAACGAGCGCGGCGTGGCCATGGTGTTCACCGGCGTGCGCCACTTCCGCCATTGATGGCACAGGTAGCGCCCGCCAAGGCGCTGCCGCTTTTCACCCAGGGCCGCGAACCTGCGCGTTCGCCGGCCCGTTTTCAGCGCTGGCCCCCGGGCCGATTCCAGCATGAGCGATTCGCAACACCCAGACCCGCAACCCAGCACCGATGCCGACAACGACACCCCGCGCCGCTCGCGCTGGCTCGGTGTGCTGATCGTGGCATTTGCCCTGGTAGTGGGCCTGGGCATGTTCAATATCGGGCGGCTCATCATCCGGCCCAAGCCCGAGGTGACGGCTGCTGACCGCCTGATCGAGGCCAGCCCGCAGCTGCAAAAAGGGCGTGACCTGGTCACCCGCAGCAGCGACTGCATGCGCTGCCACACGATGGAGCTCGATGTGGTGGGCCCGGGTTTTCGCAACATCGCCAAGCGCTATGCCGGCCGTGACGATGCCGTGCCCTATCTGGCACGCAAGATCCGCGAGGGAAGCGTCGGCGAGTGGGGCCGTATCGTGATGCCACGCCACCCGCAGATCACGCAGGAGCAGGCCGAACTGATGGCCGGCTGGCTGATGGCGCTCAGCCCCGCCACACCCCCGGCCGCCAGCGCGCCCTGATGGCCTGCTGCACCGATGCTCTGGAGCCCGCATCTACTGCGGGCTTTTTTGTGCCTGGCGGCAATGTCCGTAGACAGGGTCTGGAAAGGCCATGCTTTGTAAAGCAAATCTGCGATACTGCTCCGACATAGACCTGAAGGAGGATGCATGAACTTTCCCGAATACGCCGGCCACGGCGGTGGCCTGACCGAGGCAAACAGCCGTGGTCAATTCATCAAGGCGGCCTACAGCCATCTGGCGGTAGCCATCTTGGCTTTTGCCGTGCTGTCATTTGGCCTCTACGCCAGCGGCGCATCGTTTGCGATGCTCAAGATGCTGGGCGTCAGCAAGTGGGGCTGGCTCGCCGTGATGGGCGCCTTCATGGTCGTGGCCTGGTTGGCCACCAATGCGGCTGACAATTCGGAAAGCACTGGCGTGCAATACCTGGCGCTGGGCGGCTTTGTGTTTGCTGAATCGCTGATCTTTGCCCCGATGCTGGCCATGGCCAGCATCATTGCTCCCGGCTCCATCCAGGCAGCATCGGTTGCCACCCTGGCATTGGTGGCAGGCTTGACCTTCACGGCCTTCACCAGCAAGAGGGACTTCTCCTTCCTGGGCGGCTTCCTGAAGATCGGCGGCCTGGTGGCCATCGGTATCATCCTGGCCGGTGTCGTGTTCGGCTTCAAGCTAGGCATCTGGTTCTCCGGCGCGATGGTGCTGTTTGCCGGCGCTTGCGTGCTGTATGACACCTCGCAGATCATGCGCCACTACCCTGTGGACCGCCCAGCTGGCGCGGCGCTGCACCTGTTCGCATCGGTGGCCATGCTGTTCTGGTATGTGCTGCGTCTGATCATGCAACTGGGTGGCAGCGACGACTGATCGCCTGCGACAGACCATAAAAAAACCTCGGCATGCCGAGGTTTTTTTTATGCCCGCCAGAAGGGCAGGCAGAAGCGTGGAAGTGAGTTACAAGGTCTTGAAGACTTCGCGGGCCGCTTCGATGGTGGCCTGGATATCGGCATCGGTATGCGCACTGCTGACAAAGCCTGCTTCGTACAGCGCAGGCGCAAAGTAGTGGCCGCGCGCGAGCATGCCGTGGAAGAACTTGTTGAACAGCGGCTTGTCGCTCTTCATCACTGCCTCGTAGTGGCTGGGCAGCTCGGGCAGCAGGAAGAAGCCGAACAGGCCGCCCTGGTGGTCCACGCTGAAAGGAACGCCTGCGGCATCGGCCTCGGCCTTGAGGCCGGCCATCAGCTGGCCGGTCTTCGCATGCAGCGCTTCATGGAAGCCCGGCTGGCTGATCAGGGCCAGGGTCTGCAGACCGCAGGCCGTCGCAATCGGGTTGCCCGACAGGGTGCCGGCCTGGTAGACCGGGCCCAGCGGCGAGAGCTTTTCCATGATCTCGCGGCGCGCGCCAAAGGCGGCCATCGGCATGCCGCCGCCGATCACCTTGCCCAGCACGGTGATGTCGGGCTTGAAGCCGGGAATCTGCTGCGCATACAGGCTTTGGGCGCTGCCCAGGGCCACGCGGAAACCGGTCATCACCTCGTCGTAGATCAGCAGCGCGCCGTGTTCCTGGGTCAGCTCGCTGATGCGGCGGGTGAACGCGGTGCTGGCGCGCACAAAGTTCATGTTGCCGGCAATCGGCTCCATGATCACGCAGGCGATCTGGCCGTCGTACTTGGCAAAGGCTTCTTCGAGCTGGCCAATGTCGTTGTATTCCAGAACAATGGTGTCCTGCACCACATGGTCGGGCACACCAGCCGAGGACGAGGCACCAAAGGTCGCCAGGCCTGAGCCAGCCTTGACCAGCAGTGCATCGGCATGGCCGTGGTAGCAGCCGTTGAACTTGATGATCTTGTTGCGGCCGGTATAGCCGCGCGCCAGGCGAATCGCGCTCATGCCCGCCTCGGTGCCGGAGCTGACCAGGCGCACCATGTCCATCGAGGGCATGAGCTTCAGGATGGCTTCGGACAGCGCGATCTCACGCTCGGTCGGGGCGCCGAAGGAAAAGCCTTCGAGCAGCGCGGCTTGCACGGCGCTCAGCACCTGCGGGTGGCCGTGGCCCAGAATCATCGGCCCCCAGGAGCCGATGTAGTCCACATACTGTTTGTCATTGGCATCAAACAGGTGCGCGCCCTGGGCGCGGGCGATGAAGGCTGGCGTGCCGCCTACGGCATTGAAGGCCCGCACGGGCGAGTTCACGCCACCGGGGATCACCTGGCGGGCGCGTTCAAACAACTGGGCGTTTTTATCAATCGTCATAAGGGCTCACATCTACACTGGCCTTGGATTGTCGGCCAAGCGAAGGCTTGGGGCTGTCAATCCGGTATTCACTGCACTGGAATGTGCAGACTTTGAAGCGGTTCTTAGAGCGGGCGGGTGTGGAGCGCGTCGCTCTCATTCTCATCCGCGCTACCGTCTTCATCAGCGTCTTCATCGGCGTCTTCGTCATCGGCATGCACCCAGAAGAGCCGGTCAGGGATGGTCTTGCCCATGCCGGGGCGCAGGCCGCCTTCCAGGCATTTGTCCAGATAGGTCATCGCTTCGGCGGTTGCGTCGCTCAGGGGCACCTCGGTCGCCAGCAAGGCGGTGAGCGCAGCGCTCAAGGTATCGCCCGCGCCGATGTACTCGGTCTCGAACAGCTCGAACTCGCCGCTGCCATAGATGGTGTCAGCCGAAGCGAGCACGTTTTCCACATGCTGGTCATGGGTGGGTATGCCGGTCACCAGCACAAAGGGCACGCCATGGTCGGCAGCAGCCTTGGCCAGGTCGCGCGGGCTGGGACGGTGCTCGGAGGTGCGGTCAGGCAGCAGCCAGCGCCACAGCAGGCCATAGGCGCCGACCAGCACGGTCACCTGGGGCAGCAGCAGTTCCTGGTAGGCGTCGAGGTAGTCATCAATCAGTTCGCTGTCCCACCAGGCCATGCCGGCCACGTAGGCCACGACCGGTACTTCCGGGTAATCGTTGGTTACTTCTGCACACACTCGTACATTTTCAATCGAGCCAAGAAAGCCCAGTTTGATCGCGCGGATGGGAATATCCTGCAACACGGTCTGCGCCTGTTGTTGTACCGCATCATCTGACAGCGCATAAAAGTCGATGGTGTCCAGCGTGTCGCGGATCAAGGCGCCGGTGACCACGGTGCAAGGGTGGCCGCCCATCGAGGCCACGGCCAGCGCATCGGCATTGGTTCCGCCTGCGCCGCTGGGGTCATTGGCATTGATGCACAGGATACTGGCGGTATCGATAGTGGCTGCCAACGTGCTTTCACTCGGGCTGGATTCTGGCTGGTTTGTCAAGGAGGATGTCATAGGTCAACGAGATAAGGCACATTGATGCAGGAATCACCATTAAATCTGTGTTGAAAAGCTACAATCGTTGCATTCTATGTAAAGCCTCTGTAAGCTTTTCAAAATTAGGAGCAGGGACGACGGATGCAGTGTACGCGCTGTGGTGCAAAATGCACCTCCAGCACATACGGATTCGTCGAAAGAAAAATTGCCATAGGGCGTATGTGTTCAATGCAAACGGGTGGGAGGGGCTATGTCAGCCTTGGCTGCCGCGTGCATTCGCATTTCATGACATGCAATGAGGAGGGTGGCCGGTGACAGTTTCCGCAGACAACTTCAAGGTATTGGTGGTTGACGATAGCAATACCATTCGCAGAAGTGCTGAGATTTTTCTGAAGCAGGGCGGCTACGAGGTGCTGCTTGCCGAAGACGGCTTCGACGCCCTCTCCAAAATCAACGATTTCAAGCCGGACATGGTGTTTTGCGACATCCTGATGCCAAAACTGGACGGCTACCAAACCTGCGCCATCGTCAAGCGCAATGATGCTTTTGCATCTACACCCGTGGTCATGTTGTCGTCCAAGGACGGCGTCTTTGACAAGGCCCGGGGACGAATGGTGGGATGTGAAGACTACCTCACCAAGCCATTTACCAAAGATCAATTACTGGAAACCGTCGGACGTTTCGTTGCCGAACGTTAAGGAGGGGTCGTGCCTATTCAAAAAGTTCTCATCGTTGACGACTCAAAAACTGAATTGATGTTTTTGAGCGATCTACTTGTACGCCAGGGTATGGTGGTGCGCACTGCGCAAAACTCGGACGAGGCCATGCTGCGCCTGTCTGAAGAACGCCCCGACCTGATTCTGATGGACGTGGTGATGCCGGGACAGAACGGCTTTCAGCTGACCCGTCTGATCTCCCGCAGCCCGGAATATGCGGATATCCCGATCATCATGTGCACCAGCAAGAACCAGGAAACCGACCGGGTCTGGGGCATGCGTCAGGGTGCCAAGGGCTATGTGACCAAACCGGTGGACCCCGCCGAACTCAAGGCCAAGATCGAGGCACTGGGATAAGGCATGGCACAGCGCGAAGACTTGCGAGAGCTGCAAACCCGTCTGGCCGACCGTCTGAGCCAGGCACGCAACCAGACAGCGGTTGGTGCCTCGTGGTTGGCGGTCAAGATCAGTGGCAAGAACTTTCTGCTGCCTTTGAGTCAGTCCGGCGAAGTGCTGGGCTGGAGCGGGGTGGAGCCTGTACCCTACACCAAACCCTGGATGCTCGGCGTGACCAGCATCCGGGGTATTTTGTTGACGGTAGTGGATCTGGCCCGCATGTTGGGCCTGCCCGTCGCGCGCAGTGAGCAGGTGTTTGCCGGGGCCTCGGTTGTCGCGCTCAACCCCATGATGGGCGTCAATGCCGCACTGTTTGTCGAGCAGCTCGAAGGCTTGCGCGGCAGCAATGATTTCTCGCAATCCAAGGACAAACCGGCTGAGGCGCCGGAGTTTTTTGGTGCGCTCTACATATCCGCCAGTGGCGAGCAGTGGCAGGAACTCAACCTGCAGCTGCTGGCCAATGCGCCCGATTTTCTCGATATCACGGTTTAGTGCGGGGCTTCCGCGGCTTCATCCCTTTCGGTATTTGTATGTTCAACAAACTATTCAAACGCAAAGAAGACGTGGCAGACCCAGGTGTCAGCATCTTCCCAGATGGTGACCAGGTGATGCTCTCCGAAGGCTCGACCGGCGACGGCGTGTCTTCATCCAAGAGCGTGGCAGGCGCCTCCGGCGTCGCTGCGTCGGATGATTACATGGCCCAGTTGGTCGAAGGCGATACGACCAGCGAAGACCTGGTGACCCTGCCTATCCTTGGTGCCGCTCCGGCTGCCAAGCACCAGAAGACCTTGCTGTCCATCGTGGTCGTGGGTCTGGTGGTGTTCTTTGGCCTGGCGGTGTGGGCGATTCTGCAGTCGCGCACCACGGGCGGTCAGCTGGCCGCGACCGGTCAGGCACTGACCCAGTCGCAGCGTCTGGCCAAATCGGTGGGCCAGGCCGTCAACGGTAACGAACAGGCCTTTGCGGAAGTGGCAGAAGCCTCCTCGATTCTGAAGAAAAACATCGACGGCCTGAATGCTGGCTCGGAAGACCCTGCCATCAAGGCGCTGGCCAGCACCTACGCCGACGTGCTGGCGCCACTGGTGGAAGCCTCGGACCGCACCGCGAGCAAGAGCGATGCCGTGGTGAAGCAAAAAGCCTCGCTGGTCGCAATGAACAAGGACTTGCAGGCGATTCACAAGAACACCCAGACCCTGCTCGAGCTGAGCGAGGCGGTGGTCAGCCTGAAGCTGCAGCAAGCCGCGCCGCCTGCTGAAATTGCTGCCGCCAGCCAGTTGGCCATGCTGACCCAGCGTATCGGTAAATCCGCCAACGATTTCCAGAGCGCCTCGGGTGCAAACGCCGAAGCAGTGTTCCTGCTGGGCAAGGATTTGAACACCTTCAAGGAAATCGTCGCCGGTCTGCTCAACGGCAGCGCTGAGCTGCGCCTGAGCCCCGCCCGTGATGGCGCTGTGCGTGATAAGTTGCAGGAGCTGTCGACCCAGTACGACATCACCTTGAAGGATGGCTCCTCGGTGCTGAGCAACCTCAAGGGTATCTCGGAAGCCCGCGAGGCTGAAGTCTCGATCCAGTCGGCCAGCGATCCGCTGCGCAAGGGCCTGGAAGTGTTGCAGGCTGACCTGAACAGCTGGTCGGACCGCGTCTGGCTGTACCTGGTAGGCATTGTGCTGGCAGCGTTGCTGGTGGGCCTGGGTGTGTGGGGCCTGGTGCGTCTGCAGCTGGCAGACAGCTTGAACCGCCGCCGCGCTGCTGAATCGCTGCAACAGGAAGCGACCCGCCAGGAGCAGGAAGCCAAGCGCCTCAACGATGCCAACCAAGCCGCTATTTTGCGTTTGATGAACGAGTTGCAGTCTGTTGCTGAAGGCGACCTGACCCAGGAAGCCACCGTGACCGAGGACATCACCGGCGCGATTGCCGACTCGGTGAACTACACGGTGGAAGAGCTGCGCATGCTGGTGGGCAGCGTGCAGAACACGGCGACCCGCGTGGCGCAAACCACGTCGACCGTGGACTCCACCTCGACAGAACTGCTGGCGGCCTCGACCGAGCAACTGCGCGAAATTCGCGAAACCGGCAAGTCCATTCTGGACATGGCGACCCGTATTAACCTCGTGTCCTCGCAGGCGCAGGAATCGGCTTCGGTGGCGCGCAAATCGCTGATGGCTGCCGAGACCGGTCTGCATGCGGTGGAAAACGCGATCGGTGGTATGAACTCCATCCGTGACCAGATCCAGGACACCTCCAAGCGTATCAAGCGCCTGGGTGAGTCCTCGCAGGAGATTGGTGAAATTACCGACCTGATCTCGGACATTACCGAACAGACCAACGTGTTGGCATTGAACGCGGCCATCCAGGCGGCCTCCGCCGGTGAAGCCGGTCGTGGCTTCTCGGTGGTGGCCGAAGAAGTGCAGCGTCTGGCCGAACGCTCTGCCGACGCAACGCGCCAGATCTCGGTGCTGGTGAAGGCGATTCAGACCGACACCCAGGACGCGGTGGCCGCTATGGAACGCTCGACCCAGGGTGTGGTGGAAGGGGCCCGTCTGTCGGACAGCGCCGGTACCGCGCTGGCGGAGATTGACCGCGTCTCGCGTGAGCTGGCCGATCTGATTCAACAGATTTCCCGTTCAGCGTCTGACGAAGCGGTTCAGGCCAACGATGTGGCGGAGAATATCCAGCATATTTTTGCGGTGACGGAGCAGACCAGTGATGGAACCCGTACCACGGCGCAGCAGGTGCGTGAGCTGTCGCAAATGGCCGAGGAACTGCGCCAGTCGGTGTCTCGGTTCAAGATCGCCTGACCCATGCCTGCTGTTTAATTTTGACCCGCAATCGGGGACTGTTGCATGTCTATAGCTATCGAAAATAAAGCGGAAAACGCGCAGCCAACAGAAGAGAGGGATCTCGGGCCATTGGCGTGGATCAATGACGAGGTGCGCCGGTCACTGGAATCCACGGTCAAGGCATTGCTTCGTTACAGCCGGGATGTGGAAGCGGCCAAGGCGTCGGATCTGGAGGCTATCGACACCACCGGTATCCGGGTGGCCAAGCAGTACCTGCACCAGGTCAAGGGTGCCTTGCAGATGGTGGGTGTGGACCAGGCGGCCGAGCTGGTCGGTTTGATGGAAGTGGCCGCGCAGCGCTTTGCGGCCAAACCGCATCTGTGCACCGAGAAATCGGTCGCACTGATGGAGAAGACCTCGTTTGCGCTGCTGGAGTACCTGAGCCATGTGCTCAAGGGCCGCAACGTCTCCTTTGTGGCCTTGTTTCCGCAATACAAGGAAATGCAGGCCTTCACCGGGGTGGAGCGCGTCCACCCCGCCGACCTGTGGCATGGCGACCAGGCGCAGCAAGAGCCGCTGACCCCGGCTGTCGCTGCGCTGCCACTGGACCGCAGCGCACGTGAACGCCTGGATTCGGACATGCTGCAGATCATTAAGTCTGCCGACAGCCGTGCCGCGCAGGATTTGACGGCAGTCTGCCTGGGCCTCGCCCAGGGCCAGACGCAAAAGCCTCTGAAACTGTTCTGGAAGGTGGCCGCAGGCTTTTTTGACGCGCTGGCGTACAAGCTGCTCGACCCCGACCTCTATGTGAAGCGCTCGGCCTCGCGGGTGATCATGCAGTTCGCCGCGCATGCCAAGGGTGGCAGCGACGTGGACCCGAGCCTGCAGCATGAGCTGAATTTCTTCTGTGCCGTCGCCCAGGGGCCCGATGAGGCCAAGGCGGCGGTGCTGCAAGCGGTGCGCGTGAGCCTGCAGACCGAGGCGCTGCAAGGCGTCAACTACGGCCAGGAACGCTTTGGCCAGTATGACCCGGCCGTGCTCGCGCAAGCGCGCAAGCGCCTGGAATCTGCGGCCGAGCTGTGGTCATCGCTGGCCGATGGCGACCGCTACAAGATCAAGCCGGTGGCCGACCAGTTCCACCTGATCCGCGAATCCCTGCACAAGCTGCACATTGGTGCCGATGAGCTGGGCGCGGCGCTCGGTCGTGTGACCGAGCGCCTGGTGAACACCGGCAACCCGCCCTCGACCGCGATGGCCATGGAAGTGGCCACGGCGGTGCTGTACCTGCAGGCCAATCTGGAGTCGCTGGACGTCAAGCCCGCGCTGATGCGCGAGCGTGCCGACCGCCTGGCGCAGCGCCTGGACCATGTGCTGGCCGACCAGCCGCCCGAGCCGTTGGAGATTTGGGTCGAAGAGCTGTACCGCCGCGTCAGCGACCACCAGACCATGGGCAGCGTGGTGGATGAACTTCACTCCACCCTCGCCGAGGCAGAAAAGCACCTGGACCAGTATTTCCGCAACCCCGACGATGTATCGATGCTCGGCTCCGTTACCGGTTCGCTGTCGCAGATGCGCGGCGTGCTGTCGGTGCTGGGCCTGGACCAGGCTGTCGCTGCTACGCAGCACCTGCGCACTGTGGTGGACCAGCTGGCTGCCGGCCAGGTGGCTGACGAAGACAAGCCCGTCGTGTTTGAAAAACTGGGCAACAGCCTGGGCGCGCTGGGCTTTTTGCTCGACATGCTGGGCTACCAGCGCACCTTGGCGCGCAAGCTCTTTGTGTTTGATGCGACCAGCGGCGAGCTGCGCATTGTAATGGGCACGCAAAAGGCGGGCGATGTCGCGCCTGCTCCGGTTGCAGCAGCGCCGGTGGCGGCGCCTGCCGAGCCCGAAGAGCCGGAAGACGATTCCGTCTACTTTGCGCCGACCATTCCTGCACCGTTGTTCGATGCGAGCCCCGCCCCGGCACCCAAGGCGCCTGTGGTGCTCGCACCCGATCTGCAGTTCTTCGCACCCGCTCCTGCGCCGGTCCAGGCTCCTGCCCCGGCGCCCGCTGCCGTGGTGGCAGCACCGGCACAGCCCGAAGCCTCCGAGGAATCGCTGGACCAGGAACTGCTGGAAATCTTTTTGGAAGAAGCGCAGTCGGTGGTGCAGACCGGTGGCCAGGCACTGCAATCGCTGCGCCGCGATGCGGGCGATGCCGAGGCATTGACGACCCTGCGCCGCGCCTTCCACACGCTCAAGGGCAGCTCCCGCATGGTTGGGCTGGTGCAGTATGGCGATGCCGCCTGGTCGATGGAACAGGTGCTCAACAGCTGGCTGGCTGAGCACAAGCCGGCCAATGCACCGCTGCTGGCATTGAGCGCGGAAGCGCTGACCGGCTTTGGCCGCTGGGCCGAAGACATTGGCGCGCAGCGCCAGTCCACCTGGAACCCCGAGATCTTCCGTATCTCTGCGGATGCCATGCGCATCGATGGCCTGCACCTGCCGCTGGTGGTGCCGACCGAGTCCGGCCAAGCGCCCGTGGACGAGGAATGGCCACACGATACGCAGCAGATGGCACTGGACGCCGAGACTCCCGACGCGGTCGAGGCTGCCGAAGCCCTCGCTGAGCTGGAGCTGCCTGTTGAAGAGGAAGCGCCTGCACCCGCGGCCCCTACCGAGGCAGCGCCCGCGCTGGTCTGGCCGCTCGAGGGCATCGACCTGGAGCTGGACCCGCCTGCTGCACTGGAGGCCGAGCCTGCGCTGACCACGCCTTCGGGCCTGGTGCCGCTGTCCCTGGCGCCCGAAAGCGCCGAGGAAGTGGACTTCTCCGAGTTTGCGCAGGCGATGGCCAGTGCCGAAGCCAAGAGCGCCGAAGTGCAGGCCCCCGAGGCGCTGCAGCCGCATGACAGCGCGCTGGATTTTGTCTCGATGGATGCCGGCCTGGAGTTTGTCGGCGATGAAGAGGCCACCAAGCTGGAGCCCGCTCCAACCCGCTTGCCTCTGGAGCTGCCATCGCTGGATCTGACGGACGCGCCTGCCGCAGCCGTGCCGCCTGCCGCCACCGGTTTTGACGCGATCGAGTTTGCAGACACCATGCTGCCCGAGCTTGAAGCGCTGCCGCAAGAGCCCGTGGCTGAGCCCCCAAGCTTGCTGGTGGTGCCCGATGATCTGGTGCTGCCCGAGGCGGCAACCGAGGCGGTCGAGATCCTGGACCTTGCGGACTTTGCAGAGCCTCTGGCAACGGCACAGGACCAGGCACCGGCAGAAAGCCTGGGCGAGGCGCTGGCCCCTGCCGTAGAGCAGGAGCCTGAGCCGGTAGTCCATCCTGCTGCCGCAGTGGAACCGGACGCACCGGCCGACGTACCTGCCGCGCAAGAAGCCGCGGCACAGCCAGAAGCCCCGGTAGAAGAACTGGTTGAGGACATCGCAGCAGTTGCCAAGGCCCCGGCTGTGGCAGACGGCGAAGAGCCTGCCGAGGTGGCCAATGTGCTGGGTGTCAGCACGGCGCTGTTCAATGTCTACCTGGCAGAGGCCGAGAACTGGTCGCACAACCTGGAGAAGGTGCTCTACGCCTGGGCCCAGGCGCCCAACCGCAACTTCCCCGAAGATGCGATTGCCTACGCCCATTCGCTGGCAGGTAGCTCGTCAACGGTAGGCTTCACCTCCCTGTCCGAGCTGGCGCGCTCGCTGGAGCATGCGCTCTCACACATCCACAATTTCTCCAACCCGGAAGTCTCCTGGCTCAATACCTGCCAGGCCGCAGGCTCGGAGATCCGCAAGCTGCTGCACCAACTGGCGGCCGGTTTTGTCAAGCCTGCCAGCGAGATCGTCGTGCAGGACCTGGTCGACATTGCCAACCAGGAAATCAACTCGCAGCTGCACCCGCCCTATGGCTTTGCCGAGTTCGATGCCGAGCCCTCGGGCCTGGCCGCACTGCACGAGCACGCACCAGTGGCGATGGAGCCGGTCCGCGCGTTTGCGCCAGCGGCAGCGGTGTCTGCTGCAGCCTTGCCCGATGTGCTGGAGCTGCGCAATGACGATGCGATCGAAGTGGTCGATGTCATCGACCCGGACCTGTTCCTGATCTTTGAAGAAGAAGCGCAGGAGCTGTTGCCCAAGCTGGGTGCGGCTTTGCGCGAGTGGTCTGCTGACCCGCAGTACCTGCCGCCGCGTGGTGAAGTGCTGCGCCATCTGCACACCCTCAAGGGCAGTGCACGGCTGGCCGGCGCAATGCGCCTGGGTGAAATGTCGCACCGCATGGAATCCGAGGTCGAGGACATCGGCACGGAGAACCTGACCGGCCAGGACATCGACATCCTGCTGGCGCGCTACGACGGCCTGCAGCACGAGTTTGTCGGCCTGCAGGAGCGCGGCAACCAGGTGCTGGCAGAAGGCGCCTTGCCCCAGCAAGTGCCTGCCGCCACCGAAATGGGCGAAGTGGTGGCCGAAGTGGCCGCCAGCACGCCAGCCGCGCAGGAAAGGGCCGGTGCCGACCAAGCTGCGCAAGCGGCTGATGCGGCCGACGCAGGCGCGGGCGTACAGCACAAGCCGCTGATGCTGCGCATGGCGCCGGTGCGTGCCGCTGCCGGCCAATCGGTGCGTGTGCGCTCGCAGCTGCTCGACCGCCTGGTCAACGAGGCGGGCGAGGTGCTGATTGCCCGTTCGCGTCTGGACATGCGCCTGAGCAACATCCGCTCGTCCATCAAGGACATGTCGAGCAACCTGGAGCGCTTGCGCACCTTGCTGCGCGATGTGGAAATGCAGGCCGAGTCGCAGATGCAGTCGCGCATGGCGCTGGCCAAGGATTCGGAGTCGGGCTTTGACCCGCTGGAGTTCGACCGCTTCACCCGCGTGCAGGAACTCACCCGCATGATGGCCGAATCGGTCAACGACGTGGGCACCGTGCAGCGCAACCTGCAGCGCACGGCAGAAGGCGCCGAAGATGACCTGATTGCGCAGGGCCGCCAGGCCCGAGAGCTGCAGCGGGACCTGCTGCGCACGCGCATGGTGGAGTTCGACTCCATCTCCGAGCGTCTTTACGCCATCGTGCGCCAGATCTCCAAGGAGCTGGGCAAACAAGTCAAGCTGGACATCACCGGCGCCTCGATCGAGATCGACCGTGGCGTGCTGGACCGGGTGACCCCGGCGTTCGAGCACTTGCTGCGCAACAGTGTGGCGCACGGTATCGAAACGCCCGATGAGCGCAAGGCCCAGGGCAAACAGCCGGTGGGCACCATCGCCATCGATGTGCGCCAGGAAGGCAACGATATCGCCGTGTCCATCCACGACGACGGCGCGGGCCTGCAGCTGGAGGCCATTCGCCAAAAGGCGATGCAGTCGGGTCTGATCACGGCCGACGAAGCGCTGGATGTGGACAAGGCGGCGCAGCTGATTTTTGCGCCAGGCTTCTCCACGGCCACCGAGGTCTCCGAGCTGTCGGGGCGCGGTATCGGCATGGATGTGGTGCGGACCGAGATCCAGTCGCTGGGTGGCCACATCGTGACGACGTCAGAAACCGGCAAGGGCACGCGCTTCCAGATGGTGATGCCGCTGACTACTGCCGTCACCCAGGTGGTGATGATGCGGGCCGGCGATATCAAGTTTGGCGTGCCCGCCAACCTGGTGGAGTATGTGCGACGCGTGCCCAAGGCACTGATCGAGCAGGCCCATGCCAACAACATCTACACCGACAACGAGCAAGCGCTGCCGTACTACTTTGCTGGCGCGCTGCTACAGGGCAACCTGCGCAGCACCGAGGAGCCGGAGAAGACCAGTGCGGTGGTGATCCTGCGCTCGGCCACCAAGCGTGTCGCTGTCCACGTCGATGAAGTGCTGGGCAACCAGGAAGTCGTGGTCAAGAACCTGGGGCCGCAGCTGGCGCGCTTGCCAGGCCTGGCAGGCATGTCCGTGCTGGCATCGGGTGCGATTGTGCTGATCTACAACCCAGTGGCTTTGTACACCGTGTATGGCGATCAGATCGCCGAGCGCATTGCCCAGGCGGCTGTGCGCCCCGAGGTGGCCCAGGCGCCGGTGCGCGAACTGGCCGAGCAAGTGGTGCAGACGCCGTTGGTGCTGGTGGTCGATGACTCCATCACGGTGCGCCGCGTGACCCAACGTTTGCTGCAGCGCGAAGGCTACCGTGTGGCGCTGGCCGCTGATGGCCTGCAGGCGCTGGACCGCTTGCGTGAGGAGCGCCCGGTCATGGTGCTGTCCGACATCGAGATGCCGCGCATGGACGGCTTCGAGCTGGTGCGCGAGATCCGGGCAGATGCGGCAATGAAGGACCTGCCGGTGGTGATGATCACCTCGCGCATTGCCGACAAGCACCGCGAGCACGCGGCCAGCCTGGGTGTGGACCACTACCTGGGCAAGCCCTATGCCGACGAAGTGCTGCTCTCGCTGGTCCGCCAGTGCGTGCTGGACAATGAGATCAAGGCGGCCGACGCTGCGCCGCTGCACTGATAGCGGCGCATGGAGCGAGCCAAAAGGGCTGCCTGCGGGCAGCCTTTTTTTATGCCGGCCTGGCTGCGCATACAGAGGTACGTGCAGACAAAAGGGCGGCGGGCTGCCCGTACAATGGTTCCCCATGAGCGCTGAGACTGACACTTCCGGGACCATGAACCTCACCCACCACTTTCTGATTGCAATGCCTGGCATGCAAGACGAAATGTTTGGCCGCAGCGTGGTCTATGTGTGTGAGCACAGCGAAAAAGGCGCGCTGGGCATCATCATCAACAAGCCCTCGGACATCACGATGGGCAAGCTGTTTGACAAGGTCGATCTGCCGCTGCGCCGCGAGGACCTGGAGCTCGAACCCGTGTTCCAGGGCGGCCCGGTGCACACCGAGCGCGGCTTTGTGCTGCACGACCGGATCGTGATCGAGTCGGGCGCTGCCGATGAATCGGCGTACTCGGCCACCTTGACCATTCCCGGCGGGCTGGAGATGACCACCTCGCGCGATGTGCTCGAAGCGCTGTCGACCGGCGCCGGCCCGCACCGGGTGCTGGTGTCGCTGGGCTATTCGACCTGGGGCGAGGGCCAGCTGGAGTCCGAGATCACCGAAAACGCCTGGCTGACGGTGCATGCCGATGCCGGCGTGATTTTTGACACGCCCGTGGCCGACCGCTACAACACCGCGCTGGCCTTGCTGGGCGTGCAGCCCTGGGCGCTGTCGGCCGCCGCAGGCCGCGCATGACGGACGCAGCCACCAAGCCCTTGCTGGCAGACGCGGCGCGCATGCAAAGCTTCATCGCCTTTGACTTTGGCATGAAGCGTACCGGCGCTGCCTTTGGCACCCGCATGCTGGGCACCGCCCGGCCGCTGCCGACGATCCATGCCGAAGGCAAGGCCCGCTTTACTCCGATGGAGAGCCTGATCGGCCAGTGGCAGCCCGATGCGCTGGTCGTCGGTATTCCCTACCACCCCGATGGCGCCGCCCATGAGAACACTGCGCTTGCGCTGCGTTTTGCGCGCCAGTTGCGGGGCCGCTTTGGCCTGCTGGTGTTTGAGGTGGACGAACGCTACAGCACCACCGAAGCGCTGGCCAACGGCGCGCGCGATGCCGATGCGGCCTCGGCCTGCATCATTCTTGAGCAGTTCATGCGCAGCCTGGATGCGCCCGATCTGGGCGGCACGGCCTGAAACCCCGCTGGCCCGCCATGCAAGCGCTGACCCGTTCCCTGATTGGCCTGTGGCGCCTGGCGCGCATGGGTATGCATATCGTGGTGGGTGTCATCACGATCTGGCTGACGTTTGGCCGCCTGGGCCATGCCGAGCGCAACCGGGCGGTGGAGCGCTGGGCCGCTCAACTGCTCCGGCTGAGCGGCATCGAGCTGCGGGTGCTGGGTGCGGTGCCTGCGCACGGCCCCTTGCTGATCGTTGCCAACCACCTCTCTTGGCTCGATATTCCGGTCATCCATGCGGCCGGGCACTGCCGCTTTGTTTCCAAGTCCGACGTCAAGGCCTGGCCCGTCATCGGCGGCCTGGCCAGCGCCGCAGGCACTTTGTTCATTGAGCGCAACTCCCGGCGCGATGCGATGCGCACCGTCAGCCGCATGGAGGAAGCGATGCGCCATGGGGATATCGTTGCGGTCTTTCCCGAGGGGACGACGGGCGATGGCCGGCAGCTGCTGCCTTTCCATGCCAACTTGCTGCAATCGGCGATTGCGGCAGAGGCGCCTGTCCTGCCCTTGGGCCTGTGCTTTTATGACCGGCAGAGTGGCTGCATGAGCAGTGCCCCGAGCTATATAGGCGATGAGAGCCTGCTGGGCTCCATCTGGCGCACCGTGACGGCCCCGCCGTTGGTGGCGCAACTGAACTACGGCCAGCCGCAGGCCAGCGCAGGCCGCAACCGGCGCGACTGGTCGGCCGATCTGCAGGCGGCGGTGGACCAATTGCGCCAGGTGCAGCGCTGACGAGGACCGAGGGCTTCTGGCCTGAGGCTCATTGCCCGGGCGCGAAGCAGACCAGGTGCTCGGGCTGGGCACGCAGGCCAATGCTGTCGCCCACCGCGTGCTGCAGCTGGCTGGAGACCTGCGCATAGACCAGCTGCTGGCTGGGCAGTTGCAAGGTGTACAGGTACTGCGATCCCCGGAAGGACTTGCGCAGCAAGGTCGCGCGGTAGGGCGAAGCCGCATCAAACACCACCTCGCTGGCGCGCAGCAGCACATCGCAGGCCTGCGGGGCTTCGGGCGCCGCAATGGCGCCGAGCGGGGTGTCGAGCTGCCAGCCTTGCGCAGACGAGACTGGGCTGGCCGGCAGCAGGCTGCCATGGCCGATGAAGTTGGCCACAAAGCGGCTCGCCGGCTTTTGGAAGAGGGTGGTCGCATCGGCCCATTGGTGCAGATGGCCGCTTTCCATCACGCCGATCTGGTCGCCAATCGCAAAGGCTTCCAGCTGGTCATGGGTGACGAAGAGGGCGGTCGCCTGCGCGGCCTTGAGGATGTCGCGCAGTTCATGGGCGAGGCGCTCGCGCAGGTCCACATCGAGGTTGGAGAAGGGCTCATCAAGCAGCATCAGCTGCGGCTCGGGTGCCAGCGCCCGGGCCAGCGCCACGCGCTGCTGCTGGCCGCCGGAGAGCTCATGCGGGTAGCGCGATGCGCTGTTCTCCAGCCCCACCAGGCGCAGCACCTCTTGCACACGCGCTTGCTGCTCGGCCTTGGGCCGCTGGTGGATGCCAAAGGCCACGTTCTTGCCCACCGTCAGATGCGGAAAGAGTGCGTAATCCTGGAACACCATGCCGATGCGGCGCTTTTCCGGTGGCAGATTGGCGCTGCTGCTGCTGACCACCTGGCCTTGCAGGCGGATCTCGCCGCTGCTGATGGGTTCGAGCCCGGCCACCGCACGCAGCAAGGTCGTCTTGCCGCAGCCCGAGGGGCCAATCAGCACCCCTATATCGCCCGCCTGCAGCTGCAAAGACACCTGCGCCACCGCAGGCTGGGGGCGCCCGGCGTAGCGCACATTCAGTTGGGAGACCTCTAGAAACATGGCTGCATTGTAGAGGGCTCTCCCGTGGAAAGGGCTTAGCAAACGGGCAGGTAGAATCGCCAGCTTTTGGCCTGTCAGTGATTCGCATTTGCAAAATCTCGCCCGCTTCCGTCGTCAGCTGCTGTTGGTAGCTATTGCCTTGGTGTTGGTGTTGCCGGTGCTCACCGTCTTTAGCGCCTGGCTGCCCGGGGCGGGCAATGACCTCGGTGCGTTTGCCGTGGTGCGCGAAATGTTTGCGACGGTGCTGCCAGGCTACATCCGTACCACGGTGGCGCTGGGGCTGATGGTGGCGTTGGGCTCGGCGGTGCTGGGCACCCTGTGCGCGGCGGTGGTGACCTTGTTCGACTTTCGCGGCCGCAAGACCTTGGAATGGTTGCTGCTGCTGCCGCTGGCCATGCCGGCCTATGTAACGGCCTATGCCTATACCGATTTCTTGCAGTTCAGCGGGCCGCTGCAGGTGTGGATGCGTGCCAGCTTTGGGCTGCAAGGGCGCTTGCTGCCCGAGGTGCGGTCGCTCGGCGGCGCCGTGCTGGTGTTTGTGGTCTCGCTCTACCCCTATGTCTACCTGTTGGCCCGCACGGCGCTGAGCGAGCGCGCCGCCCACCTGATGGAGGCGGCGCGCCTGCTGGGCGCGTCGATGCCGCGCCGCATCTGGACGGTGGCCTTGCCGATGGCCCGGCCGGCGGTGGTGGCCGGTGTGGCGCTGGTGATGATGGAGACCCTGGCCGATTTCGGCGTGGTGAGCTACTTTGGCATCCAGACCTTTACCACCGGCATCTACAAGGCCTGGCTGTCCATGGAGAACCGCAGTGCCGCGGCCCAGCTGGCGACGATGCTGCTGGTCCTGGTGCTGGTGGTGCTGCAGCTGGAGCTGCGCGCCCAGCGGCGCATGCGCTTTGTCACCAGCGGGGTGGGGCGCGCCTCGTCAGCCGAGGCCCAGCCTTACCGCCTGCAAGGCGCGCGCTGCCTGGCGGCCTGGCTGGTCTGTGCCCTGCCGGTGCTGCTGGGTTTTGTGCTGCCGGTCATGTTCATGCTGCGGCCGCTGGCGGCCGATTGGTCGGTGATTCCGCTGGACCGCTTTGTGCAGTGGGCTGGCAACAGCATCCGCTTTGGTGCCATCACCGCCGTGCTGGCCGTGGCCATTGCAATGCTGGCCGCCTATGCGGCACGCCGCAGCCAGGACTGGGTTACGCGCAGCACTGTGGGCCTTATCAGCCTGGGCTATGCGGTGCCCGGCGCAGTGATCGTGGTGGGCTTGTTGCTGCCAGTGGGCTGGGTGCAGCAGGCGTTTCCGCAATGGGGATTTCCGGCGCTGATCACCGCCACCTCGACCGGCATCATCTGGGCTTACCTGGTGCGCTTTACCGCCATTGCGTTGCAGTCCCTGCAAAGCGGCTACACCCGCATTCCCAAGAGCCTGGATGAATCGGCGCGCATGCTGGGCGTTGGCAGCGCCGGCCTGCTGGCCCGCGTGCATGGCCCGCTGCTACGCCGCTCGGCCTTGACCGCCGCCTTGCTGGTCTTTGTCGATGTGATGAAGGAGTTGCCCGCCACGATGGTGCTGCGCCCCTTCAACAGCGACACCCTGGCTGTGGTGGCCTACCAGCTGGCGCGCGATGAGCGCCTGGGCGAGGCGGCGCTGCCGTCTCTTGCGCTGGTGCTGGTCGGGCTGGTGCCGGTGATCTTGCTGATCCGCACCATGCGCAGCTCGGCTGCGCGCTGACACCACTCGTTGTCTCTGGCGTGCTGGCGATTCGGCAGGCTTGCCCTGCGGCGCGCATGCTTCGGTCTTATTCGGCGTGCTGCAGGTCAGTGTTTGAACCTTGTCCATAATTTGGATTTCTGTGGTCTTATCGCCTGATCGATAGGCGACCTATATCGTGTTTGATCTGGATCAAACAAACGACTCGGGTTTCTCCCTAAACTGTGGTGTTGAAACATTAATTGACTATTGGTGTTTCGTTTTTTGAATCACGGAGATGGTTGACATCCGTGTGTTCGGATGGCGGGCGTGCCGAGGTCGTGCCCGGCTTGGCTCCCTGTCTACCTCTCAATGCCGCTGAGCGGCTCCCATCGCGTGCAAACACCAACACCCATTCTGGAAACAGATAACTGGGGCGTGGCCTATGGCGAAAAGGTCATCCTCTCCAGCCTGCAATTGCAGATCGCCCCTTGCGCGATCACGGTCCTGATGGGGCCTGTGGGCAGTGGCAAATCCACGGTGTTGCGTAGCTTGGCGGGCCTCAATGACGAGAACCCGCGCTTTGTGCAATGGGGGCAATTGCGCTATGACGGCCAGCCGCTGGCGGGCGATCACCGGCCTCGCCTGGTGCGCCAGCATGTGCGCCTGATGCAGTCGAGCGTGCAGGATTCGCTCAGCGAGCTGGTGCCACAGGCCCATTTGCTCTCCGGGCTGGACCGCCGGGCCTGGTGCGAGGCCTATCTGGACCGCATGGGCTTTGCCGATATCAAGCCGATGCTGGCGCAGACGACGGTGGAGCTGTCCGCCATGCACCAGCGTGCGGTTGCCATTCTGCGCGAAGCCGCCGCCGACCCTGCGCTGCTGATGTGCGATGAGCCCAGCGCTGATCTGCAGGACTACGACAGCTACCTGCTGCTGGAGCTGCTCAAACGCATTGCCCGGGAGCGCGCCGTGCTGTTGGTGACCCACAACCAGCGTCATGCCCAGCGCGTGGCCGACCATGTGCTGCTGCTGGCGGGTGGCGCGGTGCAGGAAAGCAGTCGCGCTGACAACTTTTTCTCCGCGCCTTATTCACCTGCAGGTCAGCAGTTTGTGCGCAGTGGCAGCTGTGCGGTGGTGGTGCCCCTGCAGTCGGTGCAGGAGGCCATGCAGGCTGAACTGTCCCCCCTTGCGATTCAGGCCCCCGCACCCACCGCAGCGCAGGCCGCTCGCCAAAGCCAGCGCGCCGTTTTGCCCGATCTGGCACTGGCCAACCCGGTGCTGGCGGCCGAGCATTTTGTACCCAGCGCACGCGGGCCGCGCGGCTTTGCCTGGCTGGTGCCCGGCAAGTTGGCGGGCACGCCGCTGCCCGGAGTTGTCAGTGACGTCGATGTGGACATGCAGGCCTTGCGGCGCTGCGGCGTCACCGTGCTGGTGTCCTTGACCGAGAAAGATATTGACCAGGCGGCGCTGGCGCGCAACGGCCTGCGCAATGTGCATCTGCCGGTGCATGACCGCGAGCCGCCATCGGTGTCGCAGCTGCAGATGCTGATGCTCAAGATGAAGCGGCTGCTGCTGGCCGGCGATGTGCTGGCGGTGCATTGCCTGGCAGGCCTGGGCCGTACAGGCACCGTGCTGGCAGCCTGGCTGGTTTTTGAAGGCGTCACCGCTGAAGAAGCGCTGCGCCGTGTGCGCGAGATCGAGCCGCAGTACGTACAGTCCGAGCAGCAAGAACGCTCGCTGTTGGCGTATGAAGAAATGCTGCTCGAAAAAATGGGCTGACTGCATCCAAAGTGCCAGCCCTTTACCAACCCCCTTTGAAGGAATACATCAATGTCCATGGATACCGTTTTGCAGAAGGTTGCCACCTTTGTGCCTGAATGTCTGGCTGCCGGCTATGTCGACGTGGCCACGGGCATGCTGCTGGCCATTCGCACGGTGGATTCGCACCCGCGTGAGGTCATCGATCTGGTGGCCGCTGCAACGGCTGACCTTTTCAATGGCCCCAACGTGTCGATGATCGAGCGCATGTTCAAGAAGTCGCGTGGCCTGCAGGATGACGGCCACCACTACTTCCAGGAGATCATTGTCAACAGCGACAACCTGATCCACATCTTCATGCGCGGCAAGGCCAACCCCGAGTATGTGGCCGTGCTGGTCTGCCGGCGCACCGCCAACCTGGGCATGGCGCTGACCAAGGCGCGCATCATCATGCCGGAGCTGGAAGCCTCTCTGTAATAAGATGGCGGGCATGGCCCAAGACACCATCACCATCTACCACAACCCGCGCTGCAGCAACTCGCGCGGCGCGCTGGCGCTGATTGAGGCGCAGGGCATCCAGCCCCAGGTCATCGACTACCTGCACGAGCCGCTGGATACTGCGCATCTGAGCGCGCTGGTCGCCCAACTGGGCGTGCCAGTGCGTGAGGTGATGCGCAGCAAAGAGGCCATTTACCACGAGCTGGACCTGGGCCGCGAAGGACTGAGCGATGCCGAACTGATCGCGCAAATCGCCGCCCACCCCGTGCTGCTCAACCGGCCGATTGTGGTGAGCGCCAAAGGGGCCCGCTTGTGCCGCCCGCCTGAGCGGGTGCTCGATCTGCTCTGATGGGCCCGGCCGCCTGCCTGCCCAGCAGCAGCCCTGTGCCAACAGACGGGGCCTAGCGGATGCTGCGCGTCACGGTGCTCTCCGGCCTGGGCCACACGATTGCGGTGATGGTGGCGCTCCTGGTCTACACCCTGGTCACGCGTGCCGGCCACCAGCGCCGCCATCCGGCATCGGCCATTGGCTGGGTGCTGGGCATGGTCACCTTTCCCTACCTCTTTTTGCCATTGTTTCTGGTGTTCGGCCCGCGCAAGGCAGTGCGGCCGCCGGCGCATGCGGTCATCCCCAACAGTGGCCAGCGCCGCAGCAGCGTGCCCAAGCAGGTGCCCGCCTGGGCCGGCCAGTTGCTGGCCAGCATGGAGTTGGATGCCGCCCAGCCCAATGCCGAGGTGGTGTTTCACCAGGATGGCTTGCAGGCCTTGCAGCAGCTGCTGCGGTTGATGGAGCAGGCCCAGCGCAGCCTGGATGTCTGCACCTATGTGTTTGCCGATGACGTGGTGGGGCGCCAGATTGGCACGGCGCTGCAGCATGCGGCGGCACGTGGGGTGAAGGTGCGCTTGCTGCTCGATGGCGTGGGTTGCTGGCGCCTGTTGCCCATGCGCCTGCGCCAGTTGCGGAGCTCGGGCGTACTGGTGCGCCGCTTCATGGTGCCCATGCTGCAGCCCATTCGCGGAGGCAGCAATCTGCGCAACCACCGCAAGCTGGCGGTGGCCGATGGCGTGCATGTCTGGAGCGGCGGGCGCAACCTGGCCGATGAGTACTTTCTACCCAGCAGCGCCGGGCACCCGGCCTGGGTGGATCTGAGCTTCAACGTGCAAGGCGCCTTGGCCGGCGTAGTGGCCGCGCAGTTTGAGGCAGACTGGCGTGCAGCACGCGGGCGGCGACGCACCATGTGGCTGTCGCCCGCGATGGCGCTGGGCGGCGGTGACCAAGCCTGGGCCCAGTGGCTGCCCAGCGGCCCCGACCATGCCGATGACACCTTGCATGCGCTGCTGCTGGCCAGCGCCTTCCATGCGCAGACCTCGATCACCTTGGTGAGCCCGTATTTTGTGCCCGATGACGCGCTGCTGGAGGCCTGGTGTCTGGCCTGCCGCAGGGGGGTGCGGCTGCGCGTGGTGGTGCCCCGGAAGTCCAATCACCGCCTGGCCGACTGGGCCCGCGAGCGCGCCTTGCGTGCCCTGGTGCTGGCCGGTGCCGAAGTGTTCTGCTCCCCGCATATGGTGCATGCCAAGGTGGTGGTGGTGGATGACAGCATGGCCTTGTGCGGATCGGCCAATCTTGATGGTCGCAGCCTGTTCCTCAACTACGAGGCGATGACCGCCTTCTACAGCGCCCAGGACATCGCCTGGCTGCAGCACTGGTGCGAGCAGCAGATGGCAGAGAGTTCGGCCTATGCCTACCGCCCACCGGGCTGGTGGCGCGATGTGGGTGAGGGTCTGGTGCGCGCGGTGGCCTTCCAGCTCTAAGGCGGTTCAATCGGTGTGGGATTGACAAGTAAACCTGACATTTGCTAAAGTCAGGTTTACTTTACATTTTCATCCCCATTGCAGCATGCACCTCCGCTTACCCTCGCACCCACCATCGTCCACCATGCGCGCTTACCTCGTCCGTACCGCGCTATGGATGGGCGTCTACTGCGCTATTCACCTGCTAGTCATCTTTGGCTGGTTCGATGCCATCATCGGTACACCTATGGCCTGGCTGCTGGCTTTGGCGGTGGCCGTGCCGATTGCGGCGCAGCTGCGCGCTTCGCTGCTGTGGATCAAAGCGGCGGACGAGTACCAGCGCGCACAGGCCATCCGCAGCGTCGTCATCGCCTGCGGCTTGCTGCTGATGCTCTGCAGCATCTGGGGGTTTGGCGAGAGCTATGCCGCTGCGCCCCACGTGCCGGCGTGGCTGGTGGTGCCGCTGTTCTGGCTGGTGTGGGCGTTGGTGAGCTGCACCCTGCGGCTGCGTGGCTGATGGACAACCATCTACGCAGCCTGCGCGCCCAGGCCCAATGGACCCAGGCAGACCTGGCGCAACGCCTGGGGGTGTCGCGCCAGGCCGTCAATGCGCTGGAGACGGGCAAGCACGATCCGTCGCTCGATCTGGCCTACCGTATCAGCGTGGTGTTTGACTTGCCAGTAGAGGCAATCTTTGCCAACCCCTATCGCAGCGAGGGGGCCTGAACGCCGGTGTGCAGTTGCATGCAGTGGTCGTTGATGTACCTCAAGATCAGGTGACTTGCCAACCATCATCAACAACGGCTGACAGGGATTTGTTTGCAATATTTTTGCTTTGGTAAGAAGCTAGTCATCCTCTGAATAGCAGAGTCTGTTAGAGCGGATGGACCGCTGCCATCTGGCTGCCATCATGGCTCCGGATACTTGCTGGTTACGCCGCTTCCGCTTCGTTTGTCTTCAACGCATTGCTTGAAAGGTACACCATGGCCAAATCTGACCGCAGCAGTAAAACGGATATCAAGGCACGCCGCAAGGCGCCGCTGGTTACGCCCAGTGATCTGAGTGCCGACGCGACCAAGGACATCAGTGCAGCGCTGAATGGCGTGCTGGCTGATGTGTTTGCGCTCTACCTGAAGACCAAGAACTTCCACTGGCACATGAGTGGCCCGCACTTCCGTGACTACCATCTGCTGCTCGATGAACAGGCCGACCAGCTGTATGCGATGACCGATGCCATCGCCGAGCGCATCCGCAAGGTGGGTGGCACGACCTTGCGCTCGATTGGCCATATTGCACGCCTGCAGCGCATCAGCGACAACGATGCGGACTACGTCGATCCGCTGGACATGCTGGCCGAGCTGCGCGAGGACAACCAGCAAATGGCGGCGCGCCTGCGCGAGGCGCACAATGTGACCGACGAGCACCGTGACATTGCATCGTCGAGCCTGCTGGAAAACTGGATCGACGAAACCGAGCGCCGTACCTGGTTCCTGTTTGAATCCGGCCGCAACGCCAGTTAAGGGCCAAGGCCACGCTGCCCCAGCTTGAGCGCCTGGGGCAGTATTTGTGGGGCTGATCGGTGGTTTGGCAAGTGCGGTGGTTGCTGCGTCCGCGCGTTCTCGGGGACCGCGAGCGTCAGGCAAGAGTCGTCACCCATCATGCTGGCTGCGGAATGAAAACAAATGTATCCATATTGATCTATTTCCTGAGGGTGTGCTGCCGGTGTAGCTGGCTGTGATAGCGGTGGATCTTCCCCTGTCAGACGCCGCGCCGACTTCTGTCAATCGGGGTTGGATGCAGTTTCCGAACGAATGTAATTTGATACATTTTGGACTTGCTTCAATTTTTTGTGGTGCGTGTATGGATAACCAAGAGAAAGTCACAATCAACACCCCTTTTTCCATCTCGCCACGCGGGGCTGAGGTCCTGGCCACCGGCTGGAGTGTGCGGAAGGAATTCATCGGCGAGCCGGTACACGACACGAACGGCCAGGAAATTGGCACCGTCGATGACGTGATCGTTGGCCGAGAAGACAACCTGATTTTTGCGATTGTCGGAATCGGCGGCTTCATGGGTCTGGGCACCTATGACGTCGCCATCGAGTTCTCCCGTTTCAAGCTGGGTAAGTACGGCCTGCTGCTGCCGGATGCCACCAAGGAGACCTTGCAAGGCCTGCCGCAGTTTGTGTATCCGAAAGCGACGGCTTAAGCTGTTGCTGACGGCAGGGCGCCTGTACTGCGGATGCAGCACAGGCGCTTTTTTTGTTTTTGCTGACCCGTCCGTATTAGCGTTGACACCTTGGACTTACCCAAAGGGATAAGCAAGATGGAGTCTAGGACTAAGCGGACACAGAGCGATTACACGCTGGCTTTTAAGCTGGCCGTTGTCGAGCAGGTAGAAAAAGGCGAGCTGACATACAAGCAGGCGCAGCACAAGTACGGCATACAGGGCAGATCAACCGTATTGGTGTGGTTGCGAAAGCACGGCAGACTTGGTTGGAGCGTTGGTGCATCATCTGCGGCTATGCCGATCAATAAAAATCCTCAGCCGCTGACACCCGAGCTGGGCTTCCCCCAGTTTCCCGGACACTTTGCCTAGCCCTTTAAACGTTGCCGCTCCTCGAATTGAACCGGGCTAAGG
>NZ_JAJNCT010000027.1 GCF_021026195.1 Comamonas koreensis | reverse complement strand
TCGTCCTTGGCATATTCGCCTCCTAAACGCATCATGTCATTCGATGTGTCCGGAAAACCGGGGGAAGCCCACCCCGCGCTGGACAATTTGTGAAATTTCCCAGCACAACGGCCTGAGCGCCATCCAACACGCCACATAGTCGAAGTTGTGCCAAGGATCTCTCTATCCGGTAAAACGGCTCGCCCACATCCTCCAGCAAAACAATGGCTCCAGCCATTGACGGTAACCAGGACGTACCCGCGAGAGAACTCAAGGTTGCCAGATTCCCGCCGAGGGTCGGCCCCGTCACGTTGACGCGCTCTAAGCTCCCGCCAGGTATGAGCCCGGAAAAATGAAGAGCTGCGCTGCCTTTGCTCAGTAATGTGAGTACATCCTCAGCATGCTGGCTTATTGCATCGCCTGCTACTATTTCCTCGAACACCGGACCATGGATGGCACGACCGCCAAGCTTCCACGCCTGCAGCAAAAGCGAGCAATTATCCGAGTACCCAATAATAGGTTTAAGCGCAAGCCAGTCCGCCACATGGGGCAGCAGGTGCATGCATCCGGTACCTCCTCGCGCAAACCAAACTGCATCTACCGCTTTATCGGTCATAGCACTTTTCAGGTCTTCGAGACGAAGTTCATCGCGTCCGGCCAAATAACGGTGCCTTTGAAAGGTATGGGCTCCAAAAGTGATTACATGGCCGGAAGCCTCCAGTACTTCCGCTGCGGCAGTAATTCTTTCTTCTTTGACCGCCGCTCCTGGCGCTACGACCTGAATTCGCATGAGAGCCCCCTCCTTCCTAGCCGAACATAGCAGCAGGTAGCTTACTCAGACCAGAGGTTTCCAACACGTAAAAATTGTCGAACGACATCTGGAGATCCCACCCGCTTAACCTAAGCAAATGCATATCGAAGCGTTGAGGTGTTTTACGCGTGCATGCTATGGCTCACCCTGCTCCACTGCAAAAAAGGCCTGCACAACGGCAGGCCTTCGCTAAATACCCCTGTCAGGGTCTCAATCCCACACAGGCGCCAGTCCCTCGGGATTGACCTCACGGCCGTTTCGCTCCAGCTGGGCAATGCGGGCCATGTCCTCGGCATCCAGCACCAGTTGCTGGGCCAGCAGGTTGCTGGCCAGGTTCTCGCGCTTGGTGGAAGATGGAATGACGGCGTAGCCCAGTTGCAGCGCCCATGCCAGCGCGACCTGGGCGACGGTAGCCTGGTGCTTGCTGGCGATCTCTGCCAATACCGGGTCCTTCAGCACCTTGCCGTAGGCCAGGGTCATGTACGAAGTCACGGCAATGCCCTGCTCCTGGAGAAAGGCCGTCAGCTTGGGGCTTTGCAGGTAGGGGCTGAGTTCGATCTGGTTGGTGGCGATCTCCCCTGCTCCAACGGCGGCGATGGCCTGGCGGGTCAGATCGATGTTGAAGTTGGAAATACCGATCTGGCGGGTGAGGCCCTGGGCCTTGGCATCCGCCAGCGCCGTCATGAATTCTTGCAACGCCACGCCGTTGCCGGGTGCGGGCCAGTGGATCAAGGTCAGGTCCACATAGTCGCTGCGCAGCTTTTTGAGACTGTCCTTGAGGCTGGGAACCAGCTTGGCCTGGCTGTAGTTGTCGGTCCAGATCTTGGTGGTGACAAACAAATCTTCACGTGCTACGCCACTCTCAGCGATGGCCTGGCCCACCTCGGCTTCATTGCCATAGATTTGCGCGGTGTCGACCGCGCGGTAGCCCAGCTCCAGCGCATTGCGCACCGAGTCGACCACGACCTGCCCTTGCAGACGGAAAGTACCAACACCAAAGCGAGGAATAGACATGAATAACTCCTTGAGAAAAATACGGACAGAAATGTGCGGCGGCCCTGCAGTGGTTGGCAGCCCAACCAGGTCCTCATCGCATTGGTAGACAGTTTGCGCTTTTCATCCTTGCAGATAAAGCCCTGGATCAACAATATTCTTTTGAAGAAATATCAACTATCAAGCCCTCCCCTGCTCCGTGCGCGGCTTCACCCAGCCAAAAAGCAAAAAGCTCCTCGCGCAGCTGGTGGTCTGCACGAGGAGCTCTTGGCCCAAATAGCGATGCTTAGATATTGCCCGCCGCCGCTGCAGCACCAGCCTGCCCACGGCGCATGCGGCCCTGGATCAGCACCAGACCGAGCCCGCCTGCAGCCAGCGCCGCGCCTGCCCAGGCCACTGCGCCATAGCCCAGACCCTGGCTGATGACGGCTCCCCCTAATGCGGCGCCCACGGCATTGCCCAGATTAAAAGCGCCCACATTGACGGACGAGGCCAGGCCGGGCGCCTCTGCGGCGGCCTGCATCACCCGCATCTGCACCGGTGGAACCATGCCAAAGGCGGCAGCACCCCAGACCACCATGCCAATGCCGGCGCCCAGATGGGTGCCAAGCGCCCAAGGCAGCACCACCATGATGAGGGCCAGAGCCAGCAGGATGATGCGTGTAGCGCCATCGAGCGACCAGTCCGCCAGCCGGCCACCCAAGCTGTTGCCGATGGTGAAGCCCACGCCGATCAGCACCAGCGCAAAGGCGATGAAGCCGGGGCTGGCATGGGTGATCTCGGTCAGTACCGGCGCCACATAGGTGTAGAGCGTGAACATGGAGCCGGCACCGAGCACCGTGGTGCCCATGGCCAGCAGCACCTCGGGGCGGATCAGCACCTTGAGTTCACGGCGCACATCCGGGCGTGTGCCGGCCTCGCCCTTGGGCAGCACCATCCACAGCGCGGCAATGGTGAGCAGGCCCAGCGCAGCGGTGCCGGCAAAGGCCAGCCGCCAGCCCACTTGCTGGCCAATCCAGGTGGCAGCCGGCACGCCGCCGATATTGGCCACCGTCAGCCCCATGAACATCGCAGCAATGGCGCTGGCCTGCTTGTCCTTGGGCACCACGCTGGCCGCCACCACAGCGCCAATGCCAAAGAAGGCCCCATGGTTGAGGCTGGTCACCAGGCGCGACAGCAGCAAGGTGGTGTAGCCAGGGGCCAGTGCCGAGAGCAGATTGCCGACGGTGAAAATCAGCATCAAGGTGACCAGTGCCGCGCGCCGGCCAAAACGGCTGAACAGCAAGGTCATCACAGGTGCACCCAGCATCACGCCCACGGCATAGGCCGACACCAGCATGCCCGCAGTGGGAATGCTGACGTCGACCCCCTGGGCGATCACAGGCAACAGCCCCATCGGGGCAAACTCGGTGGTGCCAATGGCGAAAGCGCCAATGGCCAATGCGAACAATACAGCGGAAGACTTCATAGCTGCTAGTGTGCCCTGCTAATATTTGCAGATTAAGTACCATCGCCACCAAAATCTTTTGACGCCAGGGCAACAATGAAGACCACGCTCGACGAATTGCAGGCCTTTGTGGCCGTGGTCGATACCGGCTCGATCACCGCCGCCTCCGAGCTGCTGGACCAGACCGTCTCCGCCACCAGCCGCACCTTGGGGCGGCTGGAGGAAAAGCTGCAAACCACGCTGCTGCGCCGCACCACCCGCCGGTTGGAGTTGACCGAGGAAGGCAGCGCCTTCTTGCAGCGGGCACGCGCAATCCTGGTGTCAGTGGATGAGGCCGAAGAGCTGATGGCCGCACGGCGTGTGCGGCCTGCCGGGCGGCTGCGGGTGGATGCCGCCACGCCCTTTATGTTGCATGTGCTGGTGCCCCTGGTCGACAGTTTTCGCGCCACGTATCCCGAGGTGGAGCTGGAACTGCACTCGCACGAAGGCATTGTGGATCTGATCGAAAAGCGCAGCGATGTGGCCTTTCGCATTGGCGCGCTCAAGGATTCAAGCATGCATGCGCGGCCTGTGGGCATCAGCCGCATCCGGGTATTGGCCAGCCCCGCCTACCTCGCACGCCACGGCACCCCGACCGATATCCAGCAGTTGGCGCAGCATGTGTTGCTGGGATTCACCCAACCCGATTCGCTTAACGAATGGCCACTGCGTGACACCGGCGGCGAACTGCTGCGCATTCAGCCGGCGATTGCCTCTTCGAGCGGCGAAACGCTGCGCCATATGGCCTTGGCCGGTCAGGGCATGGTCTGCCTGTCGGATTTCATGACGCGCGCAGACCGCGACAGCGGTAAGCTGGTGCCGTTGTTCGAAGACCAACTGCTTGATGTACGCCAGTCCATCCATGCGGTCTACTACCGCAACACGGCGCTGGCTTCACGTATCACCTGCTTTGTCGACCACGTCGTCACCGCATTGGGCGCCAAGCCCTTTGACTGAACAGCCCCAAGCACCCACCTGCCACCGGCGCCGCCCGGAGCGTTCGCTGCCCAGCCAGAGGCGTCTGCAGATCTTCCGTCAGGTGGCATCCAACCTGGAGGCGCCTTCGCCCAAGACCAGGCGCGTCAGGTCGCTGATCTGCTGGACCGCACCGTGCGCGCGCATGCTGTTCAAGGTGTCGCTGCGCACGCCCCCCCTGCTCTGCGCACCCAGCAGCATCACGGTGATCTGCATTTGCGGGCAGCGTTGGCGCAGGCTCTCGCACATCTGGGCCAGCCTGCCCAATGGGTTCGGATGGAAGCTGCAGATGCAAAGGTGGCGCACACCGTCGTACAGCGACAGATCACCCTGACGGAGCACGGTGTCGATGGACACCGCGCGGGTGCTGCTGTCTACCCCGTGCAGCCGCAGCGCATGGGCTGCCATGGTGGCGGCATGCCGGTCGATGTCCCACTGCATGCCGACACAGACAACCGAGGCCGGGGGCGGCTGACCCTCGACCGCCTCGGGCAATGCGTCAGGCGGGTAATGGCGCTGCAGGCCACTGAGCAGCCTGGCCACCGCCTCCGACAGACGCTGGCGTTGCGGTGGGCTGGCAGCGCTGCGGTACTGCTGGGCCGCAATCTGGAGGGCCGGCACGGCCACCTCGTCGTAGAAATGGGTGACAGCAAATGCCTGGTCCTGCTGGCTGGGCTTGGGTGGCAGCGCTTCGTCAATATTTTCCGAGGCCACATCGATTGCCTGGTCCACATCGCCACGCCACAGGCGCTGCAACAGTTTCTCCGGCGGGTCAAACACCGCCTGGCTGCCCAGCAAAATCTCCAAAAACCCCATCCCCGGGATATAGCGCCCCAGTACCAACAGGCAGACCGTCAGCGGGGTCGACAAGATCAGGCCCACGGGGCCCCACAGCGCCGTCCAGAAGGTCGCCGCCAAAATGATGGACAAGGTCGACAAACCGGTGCTTGCACCATAGAGCCAGGGCTCGATCACGTTGTTGCTGATCAGCTCCAGAACCAGAATCAGGGCCAGGGTCCACAGCAGCAGGCTCCAGCCGGGGTCCACTGCAAACGCCAGCGTGAGCGGAAAAACGGCCGATGCCATCGGCCCGATATAGGGCACGAAGCGCAGCACCGCCGCCAGAATGCCCCAGAGAATGGCGCCGGGCACCCCAATCCACCACAGCCCCAGCGCCATCGGAACCCCGTAGCTGAGGTTGACGAACAGCTGCATGCGCAGGTACTGGCCGATGCGCGTCGCAGCGTCATCGAGCGCGTCGGAAGCCATGTGCGTATTCGGCCCCATCAGCCGCAGCAGCCGGTCCTGCAGGCCACTGCGGTCCAGCAGTATCAGCACGACAAACAGGAACACAATGCCGGTGGTGGCCAGCGGCTCGGCCACCTTGCTCAGCAGCTCCAGAGCCTTTTGGATGGGCTTGACCTCCGGCTCCTGCACCTCCACCTTCTGCACGCGGCGGCGGGCATCGCCCTGCCCGATCTCGGTTTCCACCGTATTGAGCACCTTGACCGCGCCGTCCCAGACCCCCGGGCCATTGAAATACGGTTTGACGTGGCGCAGCTTCTGGCGAATGGTGTTCTGGTAGGTCGGCAGCTCGGCGCTGAGGCTGGTCACCTGGTTGCCCACATAGATGGCGCCTGCGCCCAGCGCTCCCAGGGCCAGCGCCATCACCAGGGCTACCGATAGCACCCGGGGCAGGCCCCAGCGTTTGAGCCGGCTGACGGCCGGATCGAGCAAAAAGCCCAGCAACGCAGCCAAGGCCACCGGCAGCAGCACATCCCTGCCTACATACAGGCCCAGAATCACCACCGCCGCAATGACCATGCCCACCATCAACCGCAGGCCCGGCACGATCGCCAGCAGCGGGGCCAGGGTCTCTTGTGTGGATGCGCCCTTGCGCCGGCGCCCCGCGCCACGCCTGCCACCTGGCCCCGTCTCGGCCAGCGCACGACGCGAGGGCCGCTGGGGCCCAGGAACGGGCTGGGCTACAGGCTCATCGTCGGGCGCGGCGTGGTCGGGGGGCATGGTGTGGGGAGATCAGAAGGTGGGGAGGCGCAAGCCGTTATTACATCCAATTTCCGGGCTGGCGGATGTCATCTTTGGCCGATTCTTGGCGGGATGCAGCACTCAACAAAAAACCGCAAGGCCGTTTGGCACTTGCGGTCAGCGCAGGCAATGGCCCAGCACTTATTTTTTGAGGCCTTGCAACTTGGCAAAGGCCGAGGCCATCGCGTTTTGCTGCGCAGGTTGGTTGGCGCGGGCCGGCTGCGTGTAGCCAACCCTGCCGCCACCGCCCTGGCCTCGGCCGGCCGATTCAAAGCGGTTGTCACGCGGGCCATCGCGGCGCGGGGGCGCGGCGTCCAGCTTCATCGTCAGGCTGATGCGCTTGCGCTCCACATCCACTTCCAGCACCTTGACCTTGACGATCTGGCCGGTCTTGACGGCTTCGCGAGCATCTTCAATGAACTTGTAGCTCATCTGACTGACGTGGACCAGGCCGTCCTGGTGTACACCCAGGTCCACAAAGGCGCCAAACTGGGCGACGTTGCTGACCGTGCCTTCCAGGGTCATGCCCTCGCGCAGGTCCTTGATGTCTTCCACGCCTTCGTTGAAGCGGGCCACGACAAAGTCAGGGCGCGGATCGCGGCCGGGCTTTTCCAGCTCACCCAGAATGTCCGAGATCGTCAGGGCGCCAAACTTCTCGCTGACAAAGCGCTCGGCTTTGAGGCCCTTGAGCACATCGCCACGGCCCATCAGCTGGTCCACCGGCTTGCCGGTGGTGGCAATGATCTGCTCGACGACCGGGTAGGTTTCCGGGTGCACGCCGGTCATGTCCAGCGGGTTGTCGCCACCTCGGATGCGCAGGAATCCGGCGGCCTGCTCAAAGGTCTTGGCACCCAGGCCGGCCACATCCATCAGCTGTTTGCGGTTCTTGAACGAGCCATTGGCATCGCGCCAACGCACCACCGACTTGGCCACCGTGCCCGACAGACCGGAGACGCGGCTGAGCAGTGGCGCAGAGGCGGTATTCAGGTCCACACCCACCGAGTTCACGCAGTCTTCCACCACGGCGTCGAGCTGGCGGGCCAGCTCGCTTTGGTTCACATCGTGCTGGTACTGGCCCACGCCAATGCTCTTGGGGTCGATCTTGACCAGCTCGGCGAGCGGGTCTTGCAGGCGGCGGGCAATCGATGCCGCACCGCGCAGGCTGACATCGACATCGGGCATCTCGAGCGCAGCAAATTCGCTGGCCGAGTAGACCGAGGCGCCCGCCTCGCTCACCACCACCTTATCGATCTTCTTGCCCGCTTTTTCAGCAATGCGGATCAGGTCGGCGGCCAGCTTGTCGGTCTCGCGGCTGGCGGTGCCGTTGCCAATCGCAATCAGGTTGATCTGGTGCTTTTCCACCAAGCGGGCCAGCACGGCCAGTGAGCCATCCCAGTCGCGGCGCGGCTCATGCGGGTAGACCGTGGTGGTATCCACCAGCTTGCCGGTGTGGTCCACCACGGCGACCTTGACGCCGGTACGGATGCCCGGGTCCAGGCCCAGCACGGCACGCTGACCGGCAGGCGCAGCCAGCAACAGGTCGCGCAGATTGTCACCAAACACCTTGATCGCCACCTTTTCAGCGTCTTCGCGCAGGCGCGAGAACAGGTCACGCTCGGTCGACAGGCTCAGCTTGACCCGCCAGGTCCAGGCCACGCATTTGCGGATCAGGTCATCGCTGGCACGCTTGGCATGGCTCCAGCCCAGGTGCAGGGCAATCTTGCCTTCGGCCAGGCTGGGCTGGCCCGGCTCGGGTGCCACGCCAGGCTGCAGCTCGGGCTGCACCAGCTTGGCTTCCAGCACCTCCAGCGCGCGGCCCCGGAACACAGCCAGCGCGCGGTGCGATGGCACGCGGCCAATCGGCTCGTCATAGTCAAAGTAATCGCGGAACTTGGCAACCTCGGGGTCGTTTTCGTTCTTGGCATCCACCTTCTTGGAGCGCAGCAGGCCTTCGGCCCAGAGCCACTCACGCAGCTTTTGCACCAGCACCGGGTCTTCGGCCCAGCGCTCGGACAGGATGTCGCGCACGCCATCGAGCACGGCCAGCGGGGTCGAGAAATCCGGACCGGGCTTGCCATCGTCAAGCACGGTGGCCGGCTTGCAAAAGGCCTGGGCTTCCTGCTGCGGATCCAGGCTCGGGTCGGCAAACAGCTTGTCGGCCAGCGGTTCAATGCCAAATTCCTTGGCGATCTGGCCCTTGGTGCGGCGCTTTTGCTTGAAAGGCAGGTAAATGTCTTCCAGCTCCTGCTTGGTGGGCGCACGGGCAATGGCCAGACGCAGCGCGTCGGTCAGCTTGCCCTGCTCGTCAATAGCCTTGAGCACCGTCTCGCGGCGCTCCTGCAGCTCCCGCAGATAGGTCAGGCGCTCGGCCAAATCCCGCAGTTGGGTGTCATCCAGACCACCGGTGGCTTCCTTGCGGTAGCGGGCAATAAAGGGCACTGTGGCGCCGCTGTCCAGCAACTCCACCGCCGACGTAACCTGCGATTCGGCCACCTTCAGCTCAGCCGCAATCTGCGCAATGATCTTTTGCATGCTCTACGCTCGCTCCAATGCTTCTCTGGCAAAACAGCGAGTGTGCCATAGCTGCTGGCGGCCACTGGGGATTTGAACAGGTGCCGGATTTGAAAAGTGTAATTTTTATAGCAGTCCAGAGGGCGCTGGCCTAGTGGCTGCGCCTGCTGTCAGCCGGGGTGGCCAATCGTCAAACAATGCGAATCGCAGCGCGCAGCAATGGCATACTGGGCCGCGATGTCCCCAGAGCCCGATTCGAATTTGGATTTGTTTGGCGCCGAGCCCGCGCCGCCCGTTGCTGCGCCCGCCCCGGCTGCGCCGACTGCCGACGCGCAAGACACCGAGGTGCCCGCTCCCCCACGCGCTCATGCCGCCAAAGCGCGCAGCCGTGCGCAGGCGGTAGGCGCGGCCTACCCCTTGCTGGGTGAGGACCTGGCCCCCGCCATGCCGGCGCTGCTGCGCATGGGCGGATCCTCCTGGTCCTACCCTGGCTGGCAGGGTCTGGTCTGGGACAAGGCCTACAGCGAGCGCATTCTTGCGCAACGTGGCCTGAACGCTTATGCCGAGCACCCGCTGCTGCGTACCGTCAGCATTGACCGCAGCTTTTACCGGCCACTGGCAGCTTCTGAATACGCGGTCTACGCCGCACAGGTGCCGGCGGATTTCCGTTTTATCGTCAAGGGGCCGGCGCTGGTCTGCGATGCGCAGGTGCGCGGTGAAGAAGGCCGGGGACGCGAACCCAATCCGGCCTTTTTAAATGTGGAGCTGGCGCTCAGCAGCTATGTGCGCCCGGCCTGTGAAGGCCTGCTGGACAAGCTCGGCGTGCTGCTGTTCCAGCTCAGCCCGCTGCCGCTGGGCCGGCTGCTGAACCTGCAGCCCACCCTGGCAGCGCTGGAGCAACTGGCGCTGGCCGTGCAAGCGGAGCTCGCAAACCTGCCGGCAGAGCGCCGGCCGATAGTGGCTTTTGAAGTGCGTGATGCCGACTGGCTGCGCCCCGAGATCGCACCGCAACTGGCCCAGATCCTGCGCCAGGCCGGTGCCACCTATTGCCTGGGCCTGCATGCCAAGATGCCGCGCATGCCCGAGCAACTGCCGCTGCTGCGCGCGCTCTGGCCCGGCCCGCTGGTCTGCCGCTGGAATGTGAACCCCGTCTTTGGCCCCTATGGCTATGCCGATGCCGAAAAGCAGCTGGCCCCGTTTGACCGCATCCAGCAGCCCGACCCAGCCACCCTGGCCTTGCTGGCCAGCACCTTGGCTGGCGTCTGCGGCAAGGGCCAGCCCGCCTATGTCACCGTCAGCAATGAGGCCGAGGGCTGCGGCCCGCTCAGCATTGTGCGGTTGGCCGAGGCGATGGCCGCGCTGAAAAAACCTGAAACCCCAAGCACCGCCTGATTGCAATCGCTTGCGATGTTTTGCGCAAATTTGCCGCTGTAGCGCCGGCATCTGCCCAGCAGCGCCATGGCACAGGCCTATGATGTTTGGCCTGGCTGCGCCGCGCGGTGCCATTCTGGCCCGCCGCCGCAGCCCTCCACCCTTTGAGCGATTGAATCCATGCGTTACCGCACTTTGTGCCAACTTGCCAGCCTGGCGGCCGTTTGCGCCGGCCTGGCCTCCTCCTTCAGCGCCCGGGCGGCGGAGACCCGTGCCAACCGCTTCACCATGAGCGACAGCGTCACCAGCGTGCAGCTGTGCGGCAACCGCAACCAGGGCAGCAAAAAGGCTGTGCAGCCCTACCGCCTGGTACAGGGCGAGCAAAACGGCCAGACCTATCTGTTTGTGCAGTGGATGAACCAGCCCGAGGAAACGCCGCACTGGCGCGGGGTCGCCGCCCATACCCAGGGCTTTGCCGAGATCAATGACGACAACGACCTGGGCTTGCAGGACCTGCGCTGCCGCGCCCATGGCAAGGGCATTGTGATTACGGCCCAGGTGACCGGCGGCAAGCCCGCCGTCAAGCGCCGCACCATGCAGCTCGAAGTGGGCCCGGCGCTGGAGAAATACAGCATCAGCTTCAGCCCGGCGCTGAAGTGAAACGGGCCGGTGCTTGATGCGCCCGGCCCGTTTTCTGAGGGTTGTTGCTGCGGCTTACTTGCCCGCAGCCGCTGCGCCCAGCGCCTTCTCCGCCTCCAGCTGCTGTGCGCGCTTGGCGTACTTGGCAGCCAATACGCCGCAAACCATCAGCTGCATCTGGTGGAACAGCATCAGCGGCAGCACCATCATGCCCACGGTGCTGCTGGCAAACAGCACCTTGGCCATGGGCACGCCACTGACCAGGCTCTTCTTGCTGCCGCAGAACACGGCGGTGATTTCGTCCTCTTTGCTGAAGCCCAGGCGGCGCGACAGGAAGGTGGTCAGGAACAGCGCCAGGGCCAGGATGATGGCGCTGATCACCAGCAGACCCACCAAGGTACTGACCGACACCTGGCGCCAGATGCCTTGCACCACGGCGGCGCTGAAGGCGGTGTAGACCACCAGCAGGATGGAGCCCTGGTCCACGACCTTGGTGAGCTTGCCATGCTTCTTGATGAAGGGCCCCACCCAGCGCTGCATCAGATGGCCGACCGCAAAAGGCAGCATCAGCTGCAGCAGAATCTTGACCACCGCATCGACAAAGGAGCCGCTGGCACCATGGGCGGTGACAAACACACTCACCAGCAGCGGGGTGATGAAGACGCCCAGCAGGGTCGAGGCCGATGCGCTGCAGATCGCCGCCGGGATATTGCCCCGCGCCATAGACACAAAGGCGATCGAGGACTGCACGGTGGACGGCAGCACGCAGAGGAACATCACGCCGACATACAGCTCGGGCGAGACCAGGGGCGTCAGCAGCGGCTTGAGCGCCCAGCCCAGAAACGGAAACAGCACAAAGGTGCTGCCGACAATGAACAGGTGCAGGCGCCAGTGCATGATGCCCGCCAGAATCGCCTGGCGCGAGAGCTTGGCGCCGTGCAGGAAGAACAGCAGCGCCACGGCCGCCGTCGTCAAGGTCTCAAAGGCGCCTGCGACCTGGCCGGTGGCAGGCAAAAAACTGGCCAGCAGCACGGTGGCGACCAGCATCAGGGTGAAGTTGTCGGGACGGAATTTCATGAGCGCCATTGGACGCCGTTTGCGAGCGAAAGTAAAATTAATTTATAAGATTGATTAATGATTTAAAGTCATATATCTGATTTTTTACCTCCTGCCATGCACGTCAGCCTCCGCCAGCTCCAGGTGTTTCTCTGTGTCGCCCAGTGCCGCAGCTTCAGCCAGACAGGCCAGACCCTGGGGCTCACCCAGTCGGCCGTCAGCCGCGCGATGGTGGAGCTGGAGGGCCAGCTCCATGTACGGCTGCTGGACCGCACCACGCGCGAAGTGCTGCTGACCGATGCCGGCCAGCTGCTGGCCCAAAAGGCCGCGCCCCTGCTGCAGGAGCTGGCCGATACCTTGGCCGAGGTGGCCGATGTGGGCCATGCCGCACGTGGTTTGGTGCGCATTGCCAGCAGCCCCACGCTGTCTGCGGCGCTGATGCCGGCCTGCATTGCGGCCTGCAACCGCGAGCTGCCACAGATCCAGCTGCAGCTGGTGGACCGCCTGCAGCAAGAGGTGCTGGCCCAGGTGCGCAGCGGCGATGTGCATTTTGGGGTGGTGGTGGAGCCGCCCGAGCTGGGCGATCTCGACTACATCAGCCTGCAGCTGGACCCCTTTGTAGCCGTGTTGCCGCCCGGGCATCCGTTGGTGCAGCAGGCGCAGGATGCCAGCGGCCTGCGCTGGGACCAGCTGCGCGGTGAGCCCTTGGTGCTGCTGGACCACGCATCGGGCAGCCGCCGTTTGATGGATGCCGCCTTGCTGGCCAGCGGATGCGGGCCGGAGCACAGCCCGGTGGTGCAAGAGGTGGGCCATGTGACCACGGCCTTTCGCATGGTCGAGGCCGGTATCGGCATCAGCATCATGCCGGGCCTGGCGATACCAGCCCAGGGTTTGAGCAGCCTGCAGGTGTGTGATCTGCGGCCCCAGGTGCAACGCGCCATCATGCTGGTGCGGCGCCGCCAGCGCAGCCTGCCCGCTGCCGCGCAAGCGGTTTGGGATCTGGTGGCCGAGCGCCTGACAACAACGCCCACGCAGTAAGCGCGCCGCCGCGATTGCTGGCAATCAGACTACAAGAGCGGTGCCTTGCACATGCTAAAAACGGTGGCTTGTGACAACCCCTTATTCCAAGGCACCAGGAGAGTTCGCATGATTCAACGCATCCCATCCATCGCCAAGCTCGCGGCTGCCGCAGCCGTGGCCGCCGTGCTCAGCGCCTGCGCCCACACCGACCGCGCCACCCCGATCGCCGAAGCAACCATCAACCCGACTGAAGGCAACAACATCAGCGGCTATTTCCGTGTCTATGAGGTCAACCGCGACACGGTGCGCGTGATGGCGCAGGTCAAGGGTCTGCAGCCGGGCAGCGAGCACGGCTTCCATGTGCATGAGAACGGCAATTGCTCGTCGCCCGATGCCATGAGCGCTGGCGGCCACTACAACCCGACCGGCCACCAGCACGGCAAGTCCGGCCCCGAATCCCATGTCGGTGATCTGCCCAGCCTGATGGCCGATGCCGCCGGCACCGCCTTCCTGGTCTGGGAGACCAAGGACCTGTCGATCGGCACCGGCAAGCCCAGCGACATCAAGGGCCGCGCTGTGGTGGTCCACAAGGACAAGGACGACTACACCACCCAGCCCACCGGCAATTCCGGTGCACGTCTGGGCTGCGGTGTGATCCAGTAAGCCGTCCTGCTTTAGGAGCCTGTTCAAACCAGCCTGTGGCGCCCGGTGGCCCACAGGCTTTTTTGTCACTGCACTGCGCCAAAGCGATGCACAATCGGGCCATGAGCGAACTCTCCCACTCCATTGCCGACCTGCGCAAAAGCTATGAACGCGCCGAGCTGAACGAATCGGCGTCCTGCGCTGCGCCGATTGACCAGTTCGACCGCTGGATGAACGAAGCCGTTGCGTCACAGCTGCCAGAACCCAATGCGATGACGGTCGCCACCGTCGGCCCCGATGCCCGGCCCAGCACCCGTATCGTGCTGATCAAGGGCTACGACGCACGCGGCATCGTCTGGTACACCAATTACGACAGCCGCAAGGGCCGCGAAATTGCCGGCAATCCCTTTGCTGCGCTGATGTTCCATTGGGTGGAGCTGGAGCGCGTGGTGCGCATTGAGGGGCGCGTGGAGAAAGTCTCGGATGAGGAAAGCGACGCTTACTTCAACAGCCGCCCGCTCGACTCGCGCATTGGCGCCTGGGCCAGCCCGCAAAGCCAGGTCATCGACAGCCGCACCGTGCTGGTGACCAATGCCGCCAAATATGGCGCGCAATTCCTGCTCAAGCCGCCCCGCCCGCCGCACTGGGGTGGCTTTCGCCTGGTGCCCGATACCTGGGAGTTCTGGCAGGGCCGCAAGAGCCGGCTGCATGACCGCTTGCGCTACCGCCAAGCAGCGCCAAACAGCACCGACTGGATCCGCGAACGCCTCGCGCCCTGAGCCGAATGCCCGCCGCTGCCTTTGAGACCCGTTGGCTGACTCCGGCCGATGCCACTGCCTTCCAGCGCTTGCGCCTGGCCGGTTTGCGCGCATCGCCAAGCGCCTTTGGCTCCAGCTACGAGGAAGAAAAAGACCGCACTTTGGCGCTGATTGAGGCGCGCCTGGCGCCCAGTGCTGAACAGGGCGTGCTGGGGGCCTTTGCCGGCGCCCATCTGGTGGGCATGCTGGGCATTCGCCGCCAGGACGGCCTCAAGACCCGGCACCGCATGGCCTTGTGGGGCGTGTATGTGGAGCCAGCCTTTCGCGGCCAGGGCATCGCGCAGGCCATGTTGGCACAGGCTGTCGCCTTTGCCCGCCAGGTTCCCGGTGCGGTGCAGATCCACCTGAGCGTCAACGCCGCCAATGCCACTGCAATCCGCTTGTATGAACAGGCAGGGTTCAAGGCCTATGGCACCGAGCCGGCAGCCCTGCTGGTCGATGGCGAGCTGCACGATGAGCTGCTGATGCAGCACCGGCTTCAGCCCCCATCTACGCCAGCGGCCTAAGCCCGCTACAGCAGCTGCGCGAAGCCCAGCAAGATCAGTCCGGGTGCGAGACACCCAGGCGCGCATGCAGGCGCTTGCTGGTGGTCGTGTATTCCAGCAGCAGCTTCTCGCCGCGTAGGTATTCAACAGCCGCCATGGCCGCCATCGTCGCTTCGTAGAAGCCGGTCAGTATCAGCTTGCGCTTGCCCGGGTAGCTGACGATATCGCCTGCGGCGTAGATGCCCACGGCGCTGGTCTGAAAACTGTCGGTCGCCACCTGCAACTGTTTTTTCTCCAGCGCCAGATTCCAGTCCAGCAAGGGCCCGAGCTTGGGCGACAGGCCCTGGAACACCCAGAGCTGGTCACAGGCCAGGCGCTGGTCAGCACCGTCAGCATCAACGTAGCCAATGCCCTGCAGGCGCTCGGCGGCCTCAATGGCCTGCGGCATGCCAATGACCACCTCGACCCTGCCGCTGGCACGCAGCTGCGCCAGGCGCTGCAGCAGTGCATCTGGGGCATTGAACTGGTCGCGCCGGTGCATCAGCACCAGTTGCGCGGCTTGCAAACTGGCATGGTCTGCGGCAGCCAGCACGGCCTCCACGGCCGCGTCATCACCGCCATTGATCACAATGCGGGGCGCAGCTTGCCGCGCCAGGATGGGTTCCAGCCAGGCATCATCGAACGCGGGATGGTAGAACACCTGGCTGCCCAACCAGGCCTCCAGCCCGGGCAGGCGCAGCTGCTTGGGCACAAAGGCCCCCACGCCGGCGGTCACCACCACGGTACGGGCCAGCAACCAGCGGGCCTGCGGCCCATCGATGGACTGCAGCTGCACACGCCAACGGCCATCGCCATGGGGCAGCAGTTGTGCGACCTGGGTGTGGCCATGAAAAACGGGATGAAAGGGCTGGATCTGTTGCTGCAGCCGCGCAGCCAGCTCGCGGCCGGTGCACAGCGCAATGCCGGGGATATCGTAGATGGGCTTGTCGGCATAGAGTGCAATGCACTGGCCGCCCATCTGCGGCAGGCTGTCGCACAGCTGGGCCTGCACGCCCTGCAAACCCAGCTGGAAGGCGGCAAACATGCCCACAGGACCGGCGCCCACAATGAGCGCATCAACCGCCTGCGCCCGGGATTCATCAAACTCGGCAGAAGGATTGCGGTCAGCAGGCGTAGGCAAGGTATCAGTCATGCCCGCCATGGTAGTGCAGCGCGCATCGCCCTGGCGGCCATGCGCGATTGCAGCAGCGCCTGCAGCATCAGGGCTGCTTGTCGATGCCCCCACCCAGCGCCTTGTACAGGCTGATGCGGTTGACCTGCTCGGCCTGCATCAAGGTAATCTGGGTTTGCTGGGCAGCGTAGAGGCTGCGCTGTGCATCGAGCACGGTCAGAAAATCGTCGGCCCCGGCCTTGAAGCGCGCCTGCGACAGCTGCAGCACCCGGCTGGCCGCCTGCACCAGGGCTGCTTGCGAGTTCAGGCGCCGCTGCATCGTGGCGCGGTCGGCCAGTGCATCACTCACCTCGCGGAACGCCACCTGGATAGCCTTGTCGTACTGGGCCAGTGCGGCATCGCGGTTGGCTTGCGCGATATCGAGATTGGCCTGGTTGCGGCCGCCGTCGAAAATCGGCAAACGGATCTGGGGCACAAAGCTCCAGGCGCGGTTGCCACCATCGAACAGGCCCGACAGCGCATCGCTGGCGGTGCCGGCATTGGCCGTCAGGCTGATGGTGGGGAAGAAGGCAGCACGCGCCGCACCAATGCTGGCGTACTGGGCCTGCAGGCTGTGCTCGGCGGCAACCACATCGGGCCTGGCCAGCAGCACCTGCGACGACAGGCCGGTCGGCACCACGGTCATCGCGGTGGCTACGCCTGGCGTTTTGACATGAGGCGTTGCGCCGTCAAGCAACTGGCCCGAGCCCGCGCTCTTGACCTCGTTGCTGCTCAGCGATGCCGTGGGTGCCGGCGGCAGCATATCGCCTGATATGGGCCCGCCCACCAGCAGCTGCAGCGCATTGCGATCACGGGCCACCTGCGACTCGTAGGCGGCAACATCGTTGCGGGCGGTCTCGACTGCGGTCTCGTTCTGGGCCAGCACCAAACCATTGGTGGCGCCCAGCTGGTGCATGCGTTGCACCAGGCCGTAGCCCTGCTCGCGCGTGGCCAGCGTGTCGCGTGCCAGTTGCAGGCGCTGCTGGTCGCTGGCCAGGGCCACCCAGGCATTGGCGATATCGGTGATCAAGCCCAGTTGCACACTGCGGCGGTTTTCTTCCACCAGCAGGTACTGCTGCAAGGCTGCCTCGCTCAAATTGCGCACACGGCCCCAGAAATCGAGCTCGTAGCTGGCCAGGCCCAATTGCACGCTAACCTGGTTGGCGACGGTGGATGGCGCAGTGGAAGAGCGCAGATCGTCGGCAGTGCGGGTGCGGCTGCCTTGGGCACTGGCGTTCAGGCTGGGCAACTGATCGGCGCGCTGCACGCCATATTGCGCACGTGCCCTTTCGATATTGGCGATGGCAACGCGCAGGTCGCGGTTGTTCTGCAGGCCTTGCTCGATCAACTGGCGCAGGCCCGCGCTCTCCACCCACTGCTGCCAGGGCAGCAACTGCAAGCTATCGGCGGCAGCGGGCTCGACGACAAAGTCGGCGGGCAAGGTCTGGGCCACCCCATCGAGCGTGGCAGGTACAGCAGGCTCTGGACGCTGGTACTGCGGCGCCAGGTTGCAGGCGGACAGCAGGCCCGCTGCTAATAGGGACAGCGGCAAACGGTAGGCACGGGTCATGGAAAAAGTATCAAAACGGCTCATGGCGCAGTCTCCGGCGCGGCGCTGGCTTGCGCAGGCGCCTCGTCATGGCGGCTGCGCGAGCGGAACCAACTGCGGATGAGCAGGAAGAAGACCGGCACCATGAAAATACCGAGCACGGTCGAGGCCACCATACCGCCCAGCACGGCCGTGCCGATGGCGTTACGCCCGCCGGCACCGGCGCCGGTGCCAATGGCCAGCGGAATCACGCCAAAGCCAAAGGCCAGCGAGGTCATCAGGATCGGGCGCAAGCGCAGGCGCACCGCCTCCACCGTGGCATCAAACAGGCGCTTGCCCTGCTCTTGCAGCTGCACCGCAAATTCGACAATCAAGATGGCATTCTTGGCCGCCAAACCCACGGTGGTGAGCAAGCCCACCTGGAAGTACACGTCATTGGTCAGGCCCCGGGTATAGGTGGCGGCCAGCGCACCAATCACCCCCAGCGGCACGGCCAGCATCACTGACAGCGGCACGGTCCAGCTTTCATACAGCGCGGCCAGGCACAGGAACACGAACAGGATCGAGATGGCGTACAGCATGGGCGCCTGGGCACCGGACTGGCGCTCTTGCAGCGACGCGCCGGTCCATTCATAGCCCAGGCCGGCTGGCAGCTTGGCCAGGATGGCTTCGACCTCCTGCATTGCTGCCCCGGAGCTGATGCCGGGTGCTGCGCGGCCTTCGAACTCGTAGGCCGGGCTGCCGTTGTAGCGCAGCAGCTGGGGCGAGCCGTAGGCCCAGTGCGTGTCGGAGAACGCACCAAAGGGCACCATTTCGCCATTCTTGTTGCGCACCGTCCATTTGGCGATGTCCTGCGGCAGCATGCGGTGCGGCGCATCGCCCATGATGTAGACGCGCTTGACGCGGCCATTGTTCAGGAAGTCATTGACATAGGTGCCGCCCATGGCGCTGGACAGCACGCTGTTGATGTCGGCATACGACAGGCCCAGCGCAGCGGCCTTGCGGTCATCCACATCCACACGCAATTCGGCCGCGTCGTCCAGATTGGTGGTGCGTACCGCTGTCAGATTGGGGTTGGCGCGCATGGCAGCCAGTACCTGGTTGCTGGCGGCCAGCAGGCCATCATGGCCGATGCTGTTCATGTCCTTGACCATGAAGTTGAAGCCCGAGCTGGCACCCAGGCCACGCACGGCCGGCGGCAAAATCACCAGCACGCGCGCATCACGGATGCGCGACAGGTCCTTGGTAGCCTTGTTGGCAATGGCTGCGGCCGACTGCGATGCCAGTTTGCGCTCATCCCAGGGCTTGAGGCGGATAAAGCCGCGCGCCGAGCTCTGGTCGCCATTGAGGCCCGAGACCTGGTTGAAGCTGATGATGTCAGGCTGCTGGAGCAGGTACTCGCGTACCTCGTCGAGCACGTCCTGCAGACGCGCATCGGCTGCGCCTGATGGCAGATTGACGTTCACAAACAGAAAGCCCTGGTCCTCGTCAGGCAGAAAGGAGGTTGGCAGCTTGTGCATCAGCAGCCACACGCCCAGCAGCACCGCGATGAAGATCAGCATCATGCGCTTGGCGCGGCGCAGGCTGCGGGCGACGATGCCCTGGTAGCGGGTGGCGGTGCGGTCGAAATTACGGTTGAACCAGCGGAAGAACCGGTCACTAATGCCAAACAGGCCCTTGCGGATGGCGCGCTCATGGCCGCCAGCATGCTCGGGCGCCTTCAGGAGGGTGGCGCAGAGTGCGGGGGTCAAGGTCAGCGCGACAAACACCGACAGCGCCATCGCCGCGACGATGGTGATCGAGAACTGGCGGTAGATCACCCCGGTGGAGCCGCCAAAAAAGGCCATGGGCACAAACACCGCCGACAAGGTCACGCCAATACCGACCAGCGCCGGTGTGATCTCGCGCATCGAGACCTTGGTCGCCTCCTTGGCGGACATGCCCGTCTCATGCATCACCCGCTCGACGTTCTCCACCACGACGATCGCATCGTCTACCAATAAGCCGATGGCCAGCACCATTGCGAACATCGTCAAGGTATTGATGGAATAACCGGCAATCGACAACACACCAAAGGTGCCCAGCAGCACCACCGGCACGGCAATGGCCGGGATCAACGTGGCGCGCAGGTTCTGCAAAAACACGAACATGACGATTACCACCAGCACCATGGCCTCGCCCAGCGCAGCCACCACCTCATGGATGGAGGCGCGCACAAAGGGCGTGGAGTCCGAGCTGACGAAGTAGTCGATTTGGTTGGGGAAGTACGGCTTCATCTCGGCCAGCTTGGCCGCAACGGCATCGGACACCGCCATCGCATTGGCGCCATCGGCCAGGATGATGCCCATGCCCGCGCCGCGCATGCCGTTGAGCTTGGCCTGCACGTTCAGGTTTTCTGCGCCCAGCTCCACGCGGGCGACATCCTTCATGGTGACCACCGAGCCATCGGTGGCGGCCTTGAGCACGATGTCCTCGAACTGGTCCACGGTCTTGAGCTTGGTGCGCGCGGTGATCGTCGCATTGAGCTGCTGGTTGTTCACCGCTGGCAGCGCGCCCAGCTGGCCGGCCGACACCTGGGCGTTTTGCGCATTCAGTGCATTGCTCAGGTCCGACGGCATCAGGCCGAATTTCTCCATCTTGGCCGGGTCCATCCAGATGCGCATCGCATACGAGGTGCCGAACACATTGATGTCACCCACGCCTTCCAGGCGCCCGATCACATCGACCAGGCTGGCATTGATGTAGTCACCAATGTCGACCTCGGTCATCGTCGGGTCTTGGGAGTAAAAGCTGTAGGTGACCAGAAAATCCTGGCCGCCCTTGTTGATGAACACGCCCCGGCTCTTGACCGATTCGGGCAGGCGGTTGAGCGCGCCCTGGATCTTGTTTTGCACCTGAACCTGGGCTACATCGACATTGGTGCCGGGCGCAAAGGTCAAGGTGATGCGGGCCTGGCCAGAGGCATTGCTGGTCGCGCTCATGTAGAGCATGTTGTCAATGCCCTTGAGCTGCTGCTCAATGATCTGGGTGACGGAGTTCTCCACCGTCTCGGCCGATGCGCCGGTGTACTGGGTACCAATGGTGACGCGCGGTGGCGCAATCTCGGGATATTGCTCCAGCGGCAGCTTGGAGATGGACAGAGCCCCGCCCAACATGATGATGATGGCGATCACCCACGCAAAGATGGGGCGCTGGATAAAAAACTGTGCCATGGATGCAGCCTCGGGTTCTGGGTGTCTTACTGGGCTGCAGCAGGCGCTGCGGCCTGGCCAGGCGCGCGCCCTGGGCTGCGGACGCGCTCGGCCTGCGCCTTCAGATCCACCTCGGCGACCCGCACCTTGTCTCCGTCCTTCACGCGCTGGAAGCCATCGACCACTACGCGCTCACCCGATTTGAGGCCACTGCCCACCAGCCACTGGCTGCCAACGGCGCGGTCGAGCTGCAGCGCACGGCGTTGCACCTTGTCCTCGGCAGTGACGACGAAGACGGTTGGTTTGCCCGTCAAATCGCGCACCACCGATTGCTGGGGAACCAACAAGGCATCAGGCGCCACAGCCGTGGGCAGCAGCGCCTGCACATACATATTGGGCATCAGCACGCCTTCGGGATTGGGCACCTGCGCCCGCAAGGTGACGGTGCCTGTGGTGGGGCTGACGATCACGCCAGAGAACTTGAGCTTGGCCTCATGGCTGTATTCGGTGCCGTCGTCGAGACGGATGCGCACGGGAATCTGATCCCCTTCAAGGCGCTGAAAGCGGCCCGCCTTCAGGTCGCGCTGCAGCTGCAGCATCTCGGTGCTCGATTGGGTGAAGTCCACATACATCGGATCGAGCTGCACCACGGTGGTGAGCGCCGTCGCCTGGTTGGCGGTGACCAGCGCACCGGGCGTCACCGCCGAGGTGCTGACCTTGCCGCTGATTGGCGAGCTGATGCGGGTGTACTGCAGGTTGATCCGGGCATTGTCCAGCGCTGCCTGGGCGACGGCCACGTCGGAGGCAGTCTGCGCAACCAGGGCCTGGCTGTCATCGAAGACCTGGCGGCTGATGGCGTCGATCTTGACCAGTTCGCTATTGCGCGCGGCATTGCTGCGGGCGGTCTGCGCCGTGGCCTTGGCCTTGGCCAAGGCAGCCTCGGCGCTGTTGACGGTCGCCCTTGCCGGCCGGTCATCCAATTGGTAGAGCGCCTGGCCGGCCTTGACCGATGCGCCTTCGGTGAACAGGCGCTTTTCCACAATACCATTGGCCTGCGGGCGAATCTCGGCAATCATGAAGGCATTGGTGCGGCCTGGCAGTTCCGCCGTCAGCTGCTGCGATGCAGCCTGCACGGTGATGACGCCGACCTCTGGAGCCTGGGGCGCGGCGGCCGCGGCCGGTGCTGCCTTATCGGAGCATGCAGCCAGCAAACCGATGGCGGCCACCACCGCCACTATACGGACAGCGTGGCCAAGCGTGTGGGGGGAGGAAAGCTTTCCGACAATTGCCAAAGATTGAAACGTTGCCAGGGACTGGCGCGAAAAATTGGAAACATCCGGCATCATCGGTTTTTGGCTTCAAGGTAGAGCAAACTACTATTTTTACAGCTAAATATGTAGGCAGTGTAAAGCGTTGCACGGGTTCAGCCAGTTTTCTGCTGCGCTCCGCGCACGCTGTACATTTTGCAACATGCGTATCCGTTCGGGCACCGTTTCCGGCACGGATATGGGAAAGCGATAATGCCCAAAGGTTCCTACCTTTACCCAAGGCAGCGCTTGTTTCTACCGCTAACGCCTCACCCACCATGCCGTCCTCCACACCCTCCATCGGTTTGATTCTGCTGTCTCATGGCTCTAGGGACCCTGTCTGGCGCCGCAATGCCGAGCACTTGCTCGCCCAGGTGCAGCAAGCCCAGCCATCAGCCGCCGTTGCCTGCGCCTACCTCGACTGGTGCGACCCACCACTCGGCCCCGCTGTCGCTCAGTTGCTCCAATCGCATCCCCAATTGGCCCACATCACGATCTGGCCGTTGCTGTTTGGCGTTGGCAAGCATGCCAGCGAAGACATACCAGCGCTGGTCGAGGAACTCGCCCCGCTCTACCCGCAGTTGCAACTGCGCATTGCCCCGGCGATGGGTGAGGATGCACGCGTCATACAGCTGCTGGCAGACATGGCTGGCGGTTATCTGGAAGGCAAATTGCAGGGGTAGTGCTTCATCGGTTATTGACCCAGGCCCGAGCGCAGTAGCTGCTGCTCGATGGGCGGCGCACTGTGCCAGCGCTGCAATTGAGAAATTCCGCCCCCCAGCCTGGGTTTCTGCATATCGGATGCTTTTTATATTCCAATCAAGCATAATGATGCAAATTCATATTCCGCATCATTGTATGAACCTGCATCAGTTCCGCTTTGTGCAAGAGGCCGCGCGCCGCAACCTCAACCTGACCGAGGCGGCCAAGGCACTGCACACCTCGCAACCCGGCGTCTCCAAGGCCATCATCGAGCTGGAAGAGGAGCTGGGCATCGACATTTTTGCGCGCCATGGCAAGCGCCTCAAGCGCATCACCGAGCCAGGCCAGCAGGTGCTGCGCAGCATCGAGATCATCATGCGCGAGGTCGGCAACCTCAAGCGCATCGGTGACCAGTACAGCGCGCAGGACAGCGGCACCCTCTCCATCGCCACCACCCACACGCAGGCCCGCTATGTGCTGCCCACGCCGGTGGCACGCTTGCGCGAGCACTACCCCAAGGTGACGGTCAGCCTGCACCAGGCCACGCCCGCTGAAGTGGCCCGCATGGTGATTGACGAGCAAGCCGACCTGGGCATGGCCACCGAATCGCTGGCCGACTACCCCGAGTTGGTGACCCTGCCCTGCTACGAATGGCAGCACGTGCTGGTCATGCCCCACCAGCACCCACTGGCCCAAAAGGAGCGCATCAATCTGGAAGACATCGCTGGTGAGCCCCTGATCACCTACCACCCCTCGTTCACCGGCCGGGGCAAGATCGACTCGGCGATGGCTGCCCGCCAGCTCACGCCCAAGATCGTGCTGGAAGCCATCGACTCCGACGTGATCAAGACCTATGTGCGCCTGGGTCTGGGCATTGGCATCGTGGCCGAGATGGCCATGCGCGATGACCCGCTCAAGGACCTCGCCGTGCGGCCTGTCGGCCATTTGTTTGGCGAGAGCGTGGCGCGCGTGGCCTTCAAGCGCGGTGCATACATGCGCAATTTTGTCTACAAATTTGCCGAGCTGCTCAGCGACCGCCTCAGCCGTGATCTGATCGCCCGTGCCATGGTCGGCCATGTGGCTGACTACGAGCTCTGATCCGCTCCCCATTCAAAACCCAAACCGCTTATTGATCGATGGATCGCAGACCGGCCCGCCGGCTGCGGTCTTTTTCCAGCCCTGATCACCATGTCCGCTTCCGCCCTCACCCCGTCGTTCCCCAGCCGTCTGCCCAACGTGGGCACCACCATCTTCACCGTCATGTCGGCGCTCGCCGCCGAGCACAAGGCCGTCAACCTGGGCCAGGGCTTTCCGGACTTTGGCTGCGACCCGGCGCTGATCGACAGTGTCAGCCGCGCCATGCAGGCCGGCCACAACCAGTACCCGCCGATGACCGGTGTGCCGGCCCTGCGCGAGGTGGTGGCCCAGAAAATCGAAGCGCTCTATGGCAAGCGCTATGACGCCAACAGCGAGATCACCGTCGCCGCCGGTGCCACCCAAGCGATCCTGACCGTCATCCTCAGCTGCGTAAGCCCTGGTGACGAGGTCATCGTGCTGGACCCCTGCTACGACAGCTATGTGCCCAATATCGAGCTGGCTGGTGGCGTGCCGGTGCGCGTGCCGCTGACGCCCAAGACCTTCCGCCCTGACTTTGGCAAGATCGCCGCAGCGATCACCCCCAAGACGCGGCTGCTGCTGATCAACACCCCACACAACCCCAGCGGCACCACCTGGACCGCGCAGGAAATGCAGCAGCTGCAAGACCTGCTGGCCCCCACGAATATCCTGCTGCTCGCCGATGAGGTCTATGAGCACATGGTGTTCGACGGCGAGCGCCATGAAAGCGCATCGCGCTACCCAGGCCTGGCCGCGCGTTCGTATGTCATCAGCAGCTTCGGCAAGACCTTCCATGTGACGGGCTGGAAGGTGGCCACTGTGGCCGCACCGGCGCCGTTGACGGCGGAATTCCGCAAGGTGCACCAGTTCAATGTCTTCACCGTCAACACTCCCATGCAGGTGGGCCTGGCCGAGTACCTCAAAGACCCTGCGCCCTACCTGAACCTGCCCGCCTTCTACCAAAAGAAGCGCGACCTGTTCCGCGCCGGCCTCGAAGGCACGCGCCTCAAGCTGCTCCCCAGCTCCGGCACCTACTTCCAGTGCGTGGACATCTCCGCAGTCACCGATGCTAGCGAAGCCGAGTTCTGCCAGCAGCTGGTCAAGGACCTGGGCGTAGCGGCCATTCCACTGTCTGCCTTTTATGGCAACGGCTTTGACCAACAGGTGGTGCGCTTTTGCTATGCCAAAAAGGACGAAACCTTGCTGGCGGCGCTGGAACGTCTGCGCAGGCTGTAAAGCGCCCTCTTCCCAGGCAAAAAGCCCGGCGAGAATCCCTCTCGCCGGGCTTTTTGTTGGCTGTCTGCTGTCAGCCGTCAGTGGTCCACTGCTACAGCAGCACGATATCGTACTGGTCCGATCCATCCCGCCCTTCGGCCTGCAGCGAGATAGGCTTGCCGATGAAATCGGACAGCCCAGCCAAATGCTGGCTTTCCTCGTCCAGCAGCATCTCGATCACCGGCGGGGCGGCGAGCACGCGGAACTCCTTGGGGTTGAACTGGCGCGCCTCGCGCAGGATCTCGCGCAGGATGTCATAGCAGACGGTGCGGACAGTCTTGACCTCGCCCACGCCGCTGCAGACGGGGCAGGAGGTGCAGAGCATATGGGCCAGCGATTCGCGGGTGCGCTTGCGCGTCATCTCCACCAGGCCCAGTTGGGAGAACTCTCCGCACATGGTCTTGACCCGGTCGCGCTGCAGCTGTTTGCGCAGCTCATGCAGCACCTGCGCCTGGTGGTCCTCATGCACCATGTCGATAAAGTCCACGATGATGATGCCGCCCAGGTTGCGCAGCCGCAGCTGGCGGGCAATGGCATGGGCCGCTTCCAGATTGGTCTTGAAGATGGTGTCGTCAAAATTGCGCGCACCCACATAGCCGCCAGTGTTCACATCGACGGTGGTCAAGGCCTCGGTCTGGTCCACAATCAGGTAGCCGCCGGATTTGAGATCGACGCGCCGGCCCAGCGCACGCGCAATTTCCTCATCGACCGAGTACAGATCGAAAATCGGGCGCTCACCTTTGTAGAGCTGCAGCTTGGGCAGCGCGGCGGGCATGAACTCCTGGCCAAACTGCTGCAGCAGCACGAACTGCTCACGCGAATCGATACGGATCGACTGGGTATTCTCTGTGACCATATCGCGCAGCACGCGCTGCATCAGGCTCAGGTCCTGGTGCAGCAGGGTCTTGACGGCCTGCTTGGCGGCGCTTTCCTTGATGCGCTTCCAGACCTTGCGCAGGTAGCTGATGTCCTCGGCCAGCTCTTCATCGCTGGAGTCCTCGCCATTGGTGCGCAGGATAAAGCCGCCGCCGCCACCCGTTTGCGCCGTGCCCACCAGCGCCTGCAGGCGGGCGCGCAAGGCATCGCGCTCGTTCTGGGGAATCTTTTGCGACACGCCGATGTGGTCGTCCTGCGGCAGGTACACCAGCAGGCGCCCGGCAATGCTGATCTGCGTGGACAGCCGCGCGCCCTTGGTGCCGATCGGGTCCTTGATGACCTGCACCATGATCGACTGGCCTTCGAAGATCTGCTTTTCAATCGGCACCTGGGGCTCGCCCTTGCGTGCGAACATCGGCGCCAGGCCGCCTTCCTGGCGCTGCCAGACATCGGCCACATGCAGGAATGCGGCGCGCTCCAGGCCAATGTCGATAAAGGCGGACTGCATGCCGGGCAGCACCCGCGATATCTTGCCCAGGTAGACATTGCCGACCAGGCCGCGCTCCAGGGTGCGCTCATGGTGCAGCTCCTGCACCGCGCCGCCCTCGATGATCGCCACCCGCGTCTCCTGCGGCGCCCAATTGATCAAAATATCATTTTGCATAGAAGTCATTCTTTGAGGGCCTTAGATGGCAAACCCAGCAGCCCGCAGTACATTGGCCGTCTCGAACACCGGCAGGCCCATGATGCCTGAATAGCTGCCGCTGATCTTGGCAATATACGCTGCCGCCCGCCCCTGCACGCCATAGGCGCCCGCCTTGCCCATGGGCTCACCGCTGGCGACATAGGCGTCGATCTGCGCGCTGTCCATGACGGCGAACTCCACGCTGGAGACCGACAGGCTGGTCAGGCGCTTGCGACCGCTTTGCAGGGCCACGGCCGTCAATACACGGTGCGTCTTGCCACTGAGCGCTTGCAGCATCTCGCGGGCCTGTTCCTGCGACTCGGGCTTGCCCAGAATATGCCGGCCCAGCGACACCGTGGTGTCGGAGCACAGAATCGGCGCCTGCTCCAGCCCGCGCCGCTGCAGGCGGGCGATGGCAGCATCCAGCTTCAGCCCGGTCACGCGCTGCACGTAGTCGGTGGCGGATTCGCGCGGCAGCACCAGCTCCAGCGCTTCGGGGTCCTGGGGTTCGGGGTCGTCGTCCTGGGCAACCAGCAAGCGGTGGGAGATACCGATCTGTTCAAGCAGTTGACTGCGGCGTGGAGACTGCGATGCCAGGTAGACAAAGGGGTGCATGGTGGGAAGCGAGGCCTAGATTTGAAAAAAGCGCCTGCGCCCATCAATTCAGCGCAAGCAGCTATTATTTTTGCAGCATAACGCATCCGGCAGCCCGCTGGCAAGCGGGGATATTGCTCTGCCCTCGCCCACCCGAGAGCAAGCGCGCTGGCCTTATTCGCGGTGGTAAGGATGGCCGGCATTGACCGACCAGGCGCGGTAGAGCTGCTCGATCAGCAGCACACGCACCATCGCATGGGGCAAGGTCATATCCGAAAGCCGAATGCGCTCATGCGCCGCAGCCTTGAACTCGGGGTCCAGCCCATCAGGACCACCGATGATCAACGCGACATCATCGCCTTCAAGCTGCCAGCCCTTGACCCGCTGGGCGAGCGCCTTGGTGGTCAGGTTGGTGCCGCGCTCATCGAGCACGACAATGCGCGTGCCGCGCGGGATGGCTGCCTCGATGCGCTTGCGCTCGGCGGCATACAGGGTCTCGACGGTCTTGGAGCCGCGCGGCTCGGTCTTGACGGCCTTGAGCTCCACCTTCAGCTCGGGCGGGAAACGCTTGGCATAGTCGTCATAGGCGGTCTGCGCCCAATCGGGTACATGCTGGCCCACCGCAACGATGAAAATCTTCATGCGAACTCTCCAATGAAAAAGAGCTGTCCTGCCTGGCAGTACAGCTCTTTGCAACCCGCAGGTTGAGGGGATTTACTTGGCCTTGGTGGTTGCGCGCTTGGCCGCTGGCTTCTTGGCTGCAGGCTTGGTGGCCTTGGGCTTGTTGACCACGACGGTCTTGACGGTGGCAGCAGCGCTGGTCTTCTTGGCCGCAGGCTTCTTAGCCACGGTGCCCGAGATCTTCTTGACGGCGGGCTTCTTGGCAGCGGTCTTCTTCACCGGTGCATCAGCGGCCTTGTCAGCAGCTGCTGGCTTGCGTGCAGCGGGCTTTTTCTTGCTGTCAGCGGTGTCGGCAGCGGCTTCTGCCTTGGCCTTGGCAGGCTTGGCGGCCTTAGGCTTGGCAGCGCCCAGCTTGACGCGCACGGGCGTGTCGCCCCACATCTCTTCCAAACGGTAGTACTGGCGAATCATCGGCTGCATGATGTGGGCCACAACAGGGCCGCAGTCGACGATGATCCACTCGCCGTTGTCTTCGCCTTCGGTACGTGGCTTGGGAAAGCCCGCTTCCTTGACGGCATCCTTGACGCTGGCAGCCAAGGCCTTGGTCTGGCGGTTCGAGGTACCTGCGGCCACGATCACGCGCTCAAACAGCGGCGACAGGTGCTCGGTATTGAAAACCTGGATATCTTGTGCTTTCACATCTTCCAGCCCATCAACGATGGCACGCTGCAGCAATTGCACAGATTTCTTGGCAGTGGATTCGGATTTTTTGGCGGTGGTCATCAGTAGGTGATGGATGAAAGTGTTTCTACTATAGCGCGTGTTGCAGTTATTGTTGATCGCGTCAACACGCAGTGGCAAAAGGGCAAAGCCTTCAAGAGAAGCTGCCGCGCAGCCTGCGATGGGGCATGCATACGGTCAGCGGAAAGCGAATTATACGCAGGCTGCGCCAAATGGCGCTCTGGTATGGCCTTGCGGCATGGGCGCCGGGCCAGCAAAAGGCGTTCGGGCTACCCCTCCCGCACGGAACCGGCAGCCCTGGCTGGCAGGTTCACAGCCAATCACGCGGCTGCAAAAACTCCGCCAGCAAGCGCGCTTCGGGCGAGCCCTCAGGGTCCTGGCGCTGGTAGCTCCAGCTGGCCAAGGGCGGCATCGACAGGAGGATCGATTCCGTGCGCCCGCCGGATTGCAGACCAAAGTGGGTGCCCCGGTCCCAGACCAGGTTGAACTCCACATAGCGGCCGCGCCGGTAGAGCTGAAAGTCCCGCTCGCGCTCGCCATAGGCCTGGTCCTTGCGGCGCTGCACGATGGGCAGGTAGGCCTTCAAAAAGGCATCGCCCACCGACTGCAGCATCGCAAAGCCACCCTCAAAACCCAGCTCGGAGAAATCATCAAAAAAGATGCCGCCGATGCCACGCGCTTCGTTGCGGTGCTTGAGGAAGAAATAGCTGTCACACCACTGCTTGAAGCGCGGGTACAGATCGGCACCGAAAGGCGCCACCGCATCGTGGCAGACCTGGTGAAAATGCTGCGCGTCTTCGGCAAAGGGGTAGAACGGCGTCAGGTCCATGCCGCCGCCAAACCAGCAGGTGGCGGGCTGGCCGGGGTGGCCTGCGGCGATCATGCGCACATTCATGTGCACGGTTGGCACATAGGGGTTGCGTGGATGGAAGACCAGCGACACGCCCATGGCGGTGAAAGGCGCACCCGCCAGCTCGGGACGGTGCTGGGTGGCCGAGGGTGGCAGCTGCGGGCCCCGCACCTGCGAAAAGCCCACGCCTGCACGCTCGAACACCGAGCCGCCTTCCAGGATCTTGGTCAGACCCTGGCCTTGCAGCTTCTCACCTGGCGCCTTTTGCCAGGCATCGGCCAGAAAGCGGACGTTGCTGCCTGCCTCCTGCTCCAGCGCTTCGACCGCATCGGTGATCGAGGCCTGCAGCGACTGCAGATAGGCGGCCACCGCCAGGGCCTCGGCCCCGGCGTTCAGTTGGTCAACGGAAGAGGACAGCACGGGCCTGGCTCACTGTGGGCTTGCGAACGGTCACTTGACCGCGCGGTAGCCGATGTCGTGGCGGTATTGCGCGCCATCGAAATGCACCTGCGCGGCAGCGGCATACACACGCTGCTGCGCCTGCTTGACGTTGTCGGCCAAGGCGGTCACACACAGCACGCGACCACCGCTGGTAACGGGCTTGCCATCCTGCACCGTGGTGCCGGCGTGGAAAACCATCACTTCTTCTTCGTCCTCAGGCAGGCCGGTGATCACATCGCCCTTGCGGGGTGCGTCCGGGTAGCCATGGGCAGCCATCACCACGCCCAGCGCAGTGCGGCGGTCCCATTGCAGCTCGATCTGGTCGAGCTTGCCGTCGGTGGCAGCCTGCATCACATCGACCAGATCGCTCTTGAGGCGCATCATGATCGGCTGGGTTTCCGGGTCACCCATGCGGCAGTTGAACTCCAGGGTCTTGGGGTGACCCGCCTTGTCGATCATCAGGCCTGCGTACAAAAAGCCGGTGTAGGGAATGCCGTCTTTTTCCATGCCACGGATGGTGGGCAGGATGATCTCGCGCATCGCGCGGGCATGCACATCGGCCGTCACTACGGGAGCGGGCGAGTAGGCACCCATGCCGCCGGTGTTGGGGCCCTGGTCGCCGTCCTTGAGGCGCTTGTGGTCCTGGCTGGTCGCCATGGCCGCCACGCTCTTGCCGTCGCACAGCACGATGAAGCTGGCTTCCTCGCCGTCGAGGAACTCCTCGATCACCACGCGGGCGCCGCCGTCGTTATGGGCGACGCCGTATTTGTTGTCCACCAACATGAAGTCGACCGCATCGTGTGCTTCCTGGGCGGTGGTAGCGACCACCACGCCCTTGCCGGCAGCCAGGCCGTCCGCCTTGACGACGATGGGCGCGCCCAGCTTGTCGATGTAGGCATGGGCCGCCACCGGGTCGCTGAAGGTCTCGTACTGCGCCGTCGGGATGCCATGGCGTGCCATGAAATCCTTGGAGAAGGCCTTGGAGCTTTCCAGTTGCGCTGCGGCCTTGGTCGGGCCGAAGATCTTCATGCCGTGGGCGCGGAACTCGTCCACCACGCCGGCGGCCAAGGGTGCCTCGGGGCCGACGACAGACAGCTGCACGCCGTTGTCCTGTGCCCATTCGCGCAGCTGGACCACATCGGTGATCGGCAGGTTTTCCAGACGCTTGTCGCGTGCCGTGCCTGCGTTGCCCGGGGCTACATAGACCTTGGAGACCTTGGGCGATTGCGCCAACTTCCAGGCCATTGCGTGTTCACGGCCGCCGCCACCAATCACAAGTACCTTCATAGCGCCGCGTTATGGTAAACATCTTGAACATCATCCAGATCTTCCAGTGCGTCCAGCAATTTTTGCATCTTGGCCGCACCTTCCTCATCCAGATCTACGGTATTTTCGGGGCGCATCGTCACCTCGGCCACTTCGGGCTTGAAGCCCGCTGCCTCCAGCGCATTGCGCACCGCTTCAAATTCTGACGGGGGCGTCAGCACTTCGACGGCGCCCTCCTCATCGGTGATCACATCATCGGCGCCGGCTTCCAGCGCCACTTCCATGATCTTTTCCTCATCGGCACCCGGTGCAAACACCAGCTGCCCCAGGTTGCGGAACTGGAAGGACACCGAGCCTTCGGTGCCCATGTTGCCGCCGTGCTTGCTGAACGCATGGCGCACATCGGCCACGGTGCGCACGCGGTTGTCCGTCATCGTGTCGACAATGATGGCCGCGCCACCGATGCCATAGCCTTCGTAGCGAATTTCCTCATAGGTCACGCCTTCAAGGTTGCCGGTGGCCTTGTCGATGTTGCGCTTGATGTTGTCGGCCGGCATGTTGGCGGCCTTGGCCTTGTCGATCGCCAGACGCAAACGCGGGTTTGCGCTCAAATCTGCGCCGCCCTGGCGCGCAGCGACCATAATTTCACGAATGATACGGGTCCAAACCTTGCCGCGTTTTTCGTCCTGACGACCCTTGCGGTGTTGAATATTGGCCCATTTGCTGTGTCCTGCCACAGAATTTCCTTTGCTATTGTTTTATCTAGCTAGACTGCGATTTTACTTTTGACTTTGATGCTGGAGAGGAAACCTACGATGGCTGAACCCCTACTGGTTGCCAAAAATGGCACAACGGAGTGTTTTTTGCTTCCTGGCCTGGCCAATCGACACGGACTGATCACCGGCGCGACCGGCACGGGCAAGACTGTAACCCTTCAGACATTGGCCGAGGGATTCTCGGGCATTGGCGTGCCGGTGTTCATGGCCGATATCAAGGGGGATTTGACCGGCATCAGCCAGGTGGGCCAGATTGGCGGCAAGCTGGCCGCCACCTTGCAAGACCGTGGTATTGGCCTGCCCACGCCCAAGGCCTGCCCCACCACCTTATGGGATGTGTTTGGCGAGCAAGGCCACCCGGTGCGCGCCACCATATCGGACATGGGCCCGCTGCTGCTGGGCCGCATGCTGGACCTGAACGACACGCAGATGGGCGTGCTCAACCTGGTGTTCAAGATCGCCGATGACAACGGCATGCTGCTGCTTGACCTCAAGGACCTGCGCGCGATGCTGTCGTACGTGGGTGAGAACGCCAAGCAGTTCACCACCGACTACGGCAACATCAGCTCGGCCAGCGTGGGCGCCATCCAGCGCGGTCTGCTGCAGATCGAGCAGCAAGGCGGCAACAGCTTCTTTGGCGAGCCCATGCTCAACATCGACGACATGATGCAGACCGTGGGCACGCAAGGGGTGATCAACATCCTGGCGGCCGACAAGCTGATGAATTCGCCGCGCCTGTACTCCACCTTCCTGCTGTGGATGCTATCCGATCTGTACGAGAAGCTCCCGGAAATTGGCGACCCGGACAAGCCCAAACTGGTGTTCTTCTTTGACGAGGCCCACTTGCTGTTCAATGACGCACCCAAGGTGCTGCAAGAGCGTATCGAACTGGTCGTGCGCCTGGTGCGCTCCAAGGGCGTGGGCGTGTATTTCGTCACGCAGAACCCGCTGGACATTCCCGACAGCGTGCTCGCCCAGCTGGGCAACCGCGTGCAGCATGCGCTGCGTGCCTTCACGCCACGCGACCAGAAGGCCGTCAAGGCCACGGCGACCACGATGCGCGCCAACCCGGGCCTGAACATCGAGACCGCGATCACCGAGCTGGCCGTGGGCGAGGCGCTCGTCAGCTTTCTGGACGAAAAAGGCCGCCCCAGCGTGACCGAGCGCGTCTATGTGCTGCCACCCGGCAGCCAGATTGGCCCCATCACTACCGAGCAACGCCAGGCCTTGCTGAAGAACTCTCTGGTCGCAGGCGTCTACGACACGCCGGTGGACCGCGAGTCGGCCTACGAGATCCTGAAGGCTCGCGCCGGTCAGGCCAGCGCAGCGCAAGGCGGCAAGCCGGGCGCAGGCGCGGCTGCTGGCACTGCCGGTGCAGGTGCCGAGGATGGTGGCCTGATGGGCAGCATCAACGACATCCTGTTTGGCACCACCGGCCCGCGCGGCGGCAAAAAGGACGGCATTGTGCAGTCGATGGCCAAGTCCACCGCCCGCTCCTTTGGCACCAAGCTGGGCAACCAGATTCTGCGCGGCGTGCTGGGCAGCATCATGGGCGGCAAAAAGTAGGCTGGGACGCACCGCAAAGAAAAAGCCGGCAGTTCAATTGCCGGCTTTTTCGCTTATGCGCTGCGCAATCAACTGCGATCGGTGCGTGCCAGATGGTTTTCCAGCGCCCGCAGGCCCAGGGTCAGCATGAAGGTCATCAGCCAGTAGGCCAGCGCAACGGCCAGGTAAGGCTCCCAGTAGCGGCCATAGGCACCGGCCACGGTACGCGCGGCATAGGCCATCTCGGCCAGCCCAATGGCGGAGACCAGCGAGGTGTCCTTGAGCAGCGAGATCATGTTGTTGCCCAGCGGAGGCAGCATGCGGCGGAAGGCCTGCGGAATCACCACATAGCGCATCATCTGGCCATGCGTCATGCCCAGCGACATGCCCGCCTGTTTCTGGCCAATCGCGATCGACTGGATGCCGGCGCGGAACACCTCGGAGATATAGGCTGCCGAGTTGAGCGTCAACGCCACCACACCGGACATCAGCGCGCCATGGTCCTGCTTGAGCGTGCGCGCCAGGTCACCGCTGATGATCAGCCCATTGACCGGGTGAACGAACAACGGCATCACCGCAAAGTGCATCAGCAGGATCTGCACGAACAGCGGCGTGCCCCGGAAGAAGCTGACATAGGCGGTCGATGGCCAGCGCAGCAGGTATTTGCACACGCCCTTCCAGGGCTGGTGGCGGGTGTCGGCCAGGCGTGCCAGGGCCAGCATCAGGCCCAGCGCGCAGCCCATGATCACGCAGGCCACCGTCATGCCGATGGTGACCATCGCACCCTGCCAAAACATCTGCTTGTATTCCACCAGGATGTCGGGGCGGAACCAGCCGAACCACTCTACAGGGGTGTTGTTGTCCATCAATCAATTCTTTCAAACAAAATGACGGCCAACGGGCCGTCATTGCAGCGGAAGTCGCAGCCGCCTTATTGGGGCTTGTAGTCCTGGTTGAACCACTTCTTGTAGATCACGTTGTAGCTGCCATCGGCGCGGATGGCAGCCAGGCCGGCGTTGATCTTCTCTTGCAAGGCCTTGTCGCCCTTGCGCACGACGATGCCGAAATGCTCCTTGGGGAAGCTGGCGTCATCCACAGTCTTCAGCGCGGGGTACTGCGAGACGCGGTAGGCGATGACACCATTGTCGCCAATGGCGGCATCCACGCCGCCTGCGGCCAGCTCGGAGATGATCAGCGGCGTGCTCTCGAAGCGACGGATATTGGGGCTGGTCTTGCCGACTTCGCGGCTCATCACATCGTCACCGGTCGAGCCGCTGACCACCGACACCTTCTTGTCCTTGAGGTCCTTGAGCGATGCGACCGTGCTGTCCTTGGGCACGGCGATCAGCTGGCGGGCGTCAAAATAAGGCTGGGAGAAATCAAAGCTCTGCTTGCGCTTGTCGTTGATGGTCACGCCGGAGATGACAAAGTCCACATCGCCATTGTTGAGCGACGCAAAGATGCTGCTGAACGGCGTGTTGACGATGCGCAGCTTCATGCCCTGCTGCTTGGCGATGGCATTGACGATATCGATGTCAAAGCCGACGATCTGCTTGTCTTTGTTCTCGAACGCAAAAGGTGCATAGGTCGCGCTGGAGGCCACCACCAGATCACGGCCCTGCGCTTGCGCGGCGCCTGCTGCCAACACCGAGACCGCTGCGGCACCGATGGCCAGCGCAATTTTTTTGTTCCACATACCCCAACCTTTAGCTACATAAGCCCATACAAGCGGCCGATTATACGTAAACACCTACAGACTGCGACTGGCAACGCATGGTCCCCGGCGCTGACTTGCGTTTGCGCACAAGCTTGTTCGTCAGGCTGTTCAACGCTTTGGCTAGCCAATGCCCAGCGCCATCTGCAGGACGGACCACCAGAGCGACACCAAATCGCCAAAATGCCACTACCATGAATCCCCTCGACGCCTCTGCCATCTGACCGACCATGAACGCCTCCGTCCACGCCACCCCCCTCCCCACTTTTGACGATGTGCAAGCAGCTGCGCAGCGCCTGCAAGGCGTTGCCCACCGCACGCCGGTGATGCGCTCATCCACCCTCGACAAATTGACGGGGGCAGAGTTCTTCTTCAAATGCGAAAACTACCAGCGCATGGGCGCATTCAAGTTCCGGGGAGGCTACAACGCGCTGGCCCGCTTCTCGCCAGAGCAGGCCAAGCGCGGCGCGCTGGCTTTCTCCTCGGGCAACCATGCGCAGGCCATCGCCCTTTCTGCCCGCATTCTGGGCATGCCCGCAGCCATCGTGATGCCCGAGGACGCCCCGGCCGCCAAGCTGGATGCGACACGCGGCTACGGTGCCGAAGTTATCACCTATGACCGTTTTACCGAGGACCGTGAAGCGATCAGCCATCGCATTGCCCAGGAGCGCGGCATGACGCTGGTGCCACCCTACAACCATGCCGAGGTGATCGCCGGCCAGGGAACCAGCGCGATGGAACTGTTCCAGGACGTGCCCCAGCTCGACTACCTGTTTGTCTGCCTGGGCGGCGGCGGCCTGCTGTCGGGCTGCCTGCTGTCGGCCAAGGCCATGGCGCCCCAGTGCAAGGTCTACGGTGTGGAGCCAGAGGCCGGCAACGATGCCCAGCAATCGCTGCGCAAGGGCGAGATCGTGAAGATCGCCACACCCCGCACCATTGCCGATGGCGCACAGACGCAGGCACTGGGCGATCTGACCTATGCCATCATCCGCCGCGATGTGACCGACATCGTCACCGCCAGCGACCCGCAGTTGGTGGACAGCATGCGTTTTTATGCCGAGCGCATGAAGATGGTGGTCGAGCCCACCGGCGCGCTGAGCCTGGCAGGCGCACGCTTTGGTGGTGTCGATCTGCAAGGTGCCCGCGTGGGCGTGCTGATCAGCGGCGGCAATGTGGACCTGGGCCGCTACGCGCAATTGCTCGGGGCTGCATGAGGGGCAATGCACAACGCAAAAGCCTCACCATTCGGTAAATATATTCACAGGCCGCGCACGCCTTCTGGCCTGCGCTGCTACCATTGCGGCCAAAAATGACATTGGCAACTACCATGAGCACCGTTCACCTCATCGACCACCCGCTGGTCCAGCACAAACTCACGCTGATGCGCCGCAAGGAAGCATCCACCAACAGCTTCCGCCGCATGCTCGGCGAGCTGTCCACCCTGATGGCCTACGAGATCACGCGCGACTTCCCACTGCAGGATCTTGAGATCGAGACCCCGATGGAAAAGATGGTCGGCAAGGTCATCGACGGCAAGAAACTGGCCCTGGTCTCCATCCTGCGCGCCGGCAATGGCTTCCTCGACGGCATGCTCAACGTGGTGCCCGGCGCCCGTATTGGCCACATCGGTCTCTACCGGGACCCTGAAACGCTGCAGCCGGTCGAGTACTACTTCAAGATGCCCGACAACATGGGTGAGCGCGATGTGATCGTGGTGGACCCGATGCTGGCCACCGGCAACTCGGCCGCCGCCGCCGTGCAGCAGCTCAAGAACAAGTGCCAGCCCAAGTCCATCAAGTTCATGTGCCTGCTGGCCGCCCCTGAAGGCATCAAGACCATGCAGGCCGCCCACCCCGATGTGGACATCTACACGGCCGCCGTGGACCGCCAGCTCAATGACCACGGCTACATCCTGCCGGGCCTGGGTGACGCGGGCGACCGCATCTTCGGCACCAAGTAAGCCCTGCCCACGGCATGCCCACCACGCGCTGGGCATGCCAAGCGCCGCAGCCTGCCCGCCAGTGTCTGCGCGTAAGACAAATCTCACATACAGCACCGCGCCACTTTGGTTAAATGGCGTCCAGAGCATCTCCGTCTGGAGGCCACACCATGAGCTACCACTTGCTGGTTTTTGCGCCCGCCGCTGCACCCAGGGAACCTGCGGCCTTTGGTCTCTGGTTCCAGGCACAGACCGAATGGCCAGAGCACCATGACTACGAGGACCCAGCGGTCGCCACGTTGTCGCTCAAGGCCTGGTGCCTGGAGATGATGCAGCGCTTTCCCCCGCGCAGCGGCCCCTACCGTGAAGAACTTCCCCCCGAAGACAAGAGTCTGCTGGCCGATTACAGCATTGGCCGCAATATTGTTTTTGTCGCGGTGCAGCCAGCGCAAGCAGGTGCCGCGCTGGAGGCGGCCCGGGAGCTGGCCGCACAGCACTGCGTCGGTCTGTACGAGGCCAGTGCATCACCGGCGGCTGTGCGCCTGCCCGATGGCAACAATGGCCTGCAGGCGGCGTTCAACTGCAAGCCGGACATGGGTTGAGCAGCGCCCTGGATTTAGCGCATGGCCTCGCTGTCGCGGGCCTTGAGCACCATGCTGTTGCCCGAGATGCTCACATCAAAATAGCGCAAGAAGTTCTGGCCCAGCAGCGCATCGCGCGCGCTCTCGCCGGTATAGCCCGTGCCGACGCGCAAGCCATTGACCGCCAGCGGGCCGACCTCAACCCGCTCGGCCCGGCTCATCATGCCCTGGCGCACGCCATTGGCGGTTTGAAAGCTGATGGGCACGCCCTCGCCCAGGTTGGCACGTACGGCGACGGCGTCGGTGATGCTGATCAGGCTGGCACCGGTATCCACCATGAACTGCACCGGCACCCCGTTGACCGAGCCCGCCACGCGGAAATGGCCATCGCGGTCGCGCGGAATCTCCAGCACACCATGGGCCATGACCTTGCCTTCGCTGGGCTTGCGGTAGACCTCGGTCACCAGGTAGATCGCAAACATCACGCCGATCCAGATGGCCAGCAGCACCCAGGTGGTACGGCGGTTGGCATCGGGCGGCGTGCGCACAGGCCCGGGGCCGCCAGCGGGCTGCGGCTGACCCGGCCATGGCGATGGCTGCGCCAGGCCTGCAGGCTGTGCCGAGGGGGAGGAATCGGGGCGTCGGGTACGTAATCGGCTCATGGATCAGGATTTTTTGCCTACGCAAGCAAACTGTGCGACGGCCGGTGACAAAGCATAAATCATACTGGCATGGCCCGAGCCACGCCGCTGCACTGTGTGCCGGGGCTTGCAGCGCTTTATTCATGGTTGGCCACTGCCACCCGGCGGACAGGGCCAGCGCCTCCAGCGGGTGCCGTCTGGGTTAGGATGGCCGCCAGTTATCACCCTGCCCTGTTTTTCATGACCATCGACCGTCGCCACCTGCTGCAATCCCTGGCGGGATTTGCCGCTGCTGCCGCCCTGCCTGCGGGCTGGACCAGCGCCCATGCTGCCCCAGCCCATTGGCCCAGCAAACCCCTGCGCTTTATCGTCGGCTACCCGGCGGGCTCCTCGCCCGACATGCAGGCACGCATGATTGCCCAGCCGCTGGCGCAGATCCTGGGCCAGCCCGTGGTGGTGGACAACCGGCCCGGTGCCAGCGGCAATATTGGCGCGGACCAGGTGGCGCGCGCGACGGACGACCACAGCTTTGGCATTATCGGCAATGGCCCGCTGACCTCGTCGCAGGCGTTGTATGCCAAGCTGCCCTATGACCCTGTGAAGGACTTTGCGCCGCTGGCGCTGGTGGGCGTATCGCCCCTGGCCTGGGTGGTGCCGGCCAGTGCAGGTGCGCAGACCGACAAGGCGCTCGCCAACCTGCGCCAAAAAGGCAATGCCGCCAGCTATGGCTCCACCGGCCTGGGCTCCGGCGGCCACCTGGGCATGGAACTGCTGAAGGACGCGCTGCATTTTGATGCCGTGCACATCCCCTTCACCGGCGCGCCCGGTGTGGTCTCCGGGCTGATGGGTGGCCAGCTCGATTGCGCGCTGCTGCCGATCTCGTCGGTGCTGCCGCTGGTGCAAAGCGGCAAGCTGGCGGCCCTGGCCGTCACCTCGGCCCAGCGCACGCAGCTGATGCCGCAGACGCCATCAATGCGCGAGATTGGTGCCCAGGATGTGAATATCGAAGTCTGGAATGCGCTGATGGCCCCGGCCAGCATGTCTGCCGCCATCCGCAGCCAGCTCAGCGATGCGCTACTGAAGGTGCTCAACACCGCTGATATCCGCGATCAGCTGCTGCGCCAGGCCTGGACCCTGGACGACGCATCGCCCGCCGCACTGCAAACCCGCATCAGCAGCGACCGCAAGATGTACAACGCCTTGATCGCGAAAAAGAAGCTGCAGCTGGAGTGATGTCCGCGCTGCAGTAACACCAAGGGCCCTCGCAGGGCCCTTTTCTGTGCATCCAACGGTTTTAGCGGCGAACCTGCAAGGCACCCGGGTTGACGATGTTCGACGGCCGCCCTTTGATGAAGTTGATGACGTTGTCAAACGCCGCCCCAAAGTACTGCTCGTAGTTGTCCTGCTCGACATAGCCGATATGGGGCGTGCAAATGCAGTTCTCCAAGCGCAGCAAGGCATGGCCTTGCAAGATGGGTTCGCTCTCGAACACATCCACCGCAGCAATACCTGGGCGCCCCCGGTTGAGCGCGGCAATCAGCGCATCGGGCTGCACCAGCTCAGCCCGCGAGGTGTTGACAAAGGTGGCCGAGGGCTTCATCTGCGCCAGGTCATCAAAGCTGATGCAGCCCTTGGTCTGCTCGTTCAGGCGCAGATGCACGGTCAGCACATCGCTGTTGGCAAAGAAGAACTGCTTGCTCGACGCCACCTTGTGCCCGTCAGAGAGCGCCTTGGCGCGCGAAGCATCGCTACCCCAGACCAGCACCTCCATGCCAAAAGCCTTGCCATAGCCGGCCACCAGCTGGCCGATGCGGCCATAGCCCCAGATGCCCAGGGTGCGGCCGCGCAGCACCGTGCCCAGGCCAAAATTGGGCGGCATATTGGCGGCCTTGAAGCCCGACTGCTGCCAGGCCCCGTGTTTGAGGTTGGAGATGTACTGCGGCAGGCGGCGCGCAGCGGCCATGATCAGCGCCCAGGTCAGCTCGGCAGGCGCGATGGGTGATCCAACGCCCTCGGCCACGGCCACGCCGCGCTCGGTGCAGGCCGTCAAATCCACATGGGAGCCTATGCGCCCGGTCTGGGCGATCAGCTTGAGGCGCGGGAGCTTGTCGAGCAGCAGGCGGCTGATGTGCGTGCGCTCGCGAATCAGCACAATGATGTCGGCATCCTTGAGGCGCACTGACAGCTGCCCCAAACCCTTGACAGTATTGGTATAGACCTTGGCTGAATAAGCGTCGAGAACGGATGCGCATGGCAGCTTGCGCACCGCATCCTGATAATCGTCCAAGATCACAATATTCATAGGAAGACCATTCTCGTCGAACGCCAACCAGGCGGCTTTGCCCCACGCAAGCCACCTGTACACGCCGCCCTCTGCCGTCAAAAAACCCGGGAAGTCCGAGCTTCAACCACAGCGGAGCACCGCATCAGCTATGAACATCATAGCATTGAATAATCCTGCGTCCTGGTCAGGCAATAGGGCTGCCGACACTGCGCCACAGCGCAGATGGGTGCATGCAGGCATCAGGAACTCGTTGACACCTCCAAGCAGGCCTCGGCTTGCCTGGTTTTCCTGTCATCGCCCAGGCCCGCTTCGGCGTTAGGTAGGCTATGTCCCACAGCGCCATACTGTTGCTTTCCACGCAAAAGATGACCGCTCAGGCCTAGCAGTCCTAGCGTTGATGCGCATCAAGCGCTATAACAATTGCTTATCTCTTTGTTTTGTTGGTCGATACCACTATGACGAATTTGGTCGCCTCCCCCCGCAGCCGTTGCCCGCAACAAATGTTCGCGCAAACCATGCAGGAGTGGGGAGGAACGGACGACCTCTGGGTTTTTGCCTACGGCTCGCTAATCTGGCGCCCGGAGTTTGAGTTTCTGGAATGCCGCCACGCGCGGGTCTTTGGCTGGCACCGCGCGCTCAAGATGTGGAGCCACATCAACCGGGGTACGCCGGAATGCCCGGGACTCGTGTTTGGCATGTTCTCGGGTGGCAGCTGCCGTGGCATGGCCTTTCGCATTGCCCGCCACCATGTGCCAGAGATGATGCCCCGGCTGTGGCAGCGCGAAATGGCTACCGACTCCTACGACCCCAAGTGGCTCGACTGCCAAACCGAAGATGGCCCCGTCAAGGCGCTGGCCTTTACGCTGTCCAAGTCCAGCCCACGCTGCACGGGCACCTTGAGCGAAGACGACTACCGCCGCATCTTTGCCCAGTCCTGCGGCATCTATGGCACGACCTTGGACTATGCCGAGTCCACCTACACCGCCCTCAAGAGCCGAGGCATTCAGGACCGGGCACTGGAGCGTCTGCTGCGCCTGTCCGTCTCACGGGCCCAGGCGGGCCAGGAAGCTCGCAAGCTGCTGGGCCAGCCAAGCCTTAGCGCGAACTCTGCCGCTTAAATCCGATTGCAACTGCGGGCCCAGCGCGCCAGACGTGCTGGCCTGAGAGCTGTATCCCACCACCACGGCACAAAAACAAGCACCCCGCCTTCCTACAGCCTGAGAGCCACGGAAGCGAGGTGCATGTTGAGAGGGATAGACTGCCTTTGGGCCATCCGGGGCGGGAATGTGCAGCTGCCACGCCCTATTCGCAAGTAACGGCTCCATCGAGGAGCCGTCTACTGGGGTTAGTTTGCCGACTTCAGCGTATCGGCAAGCAAGAAAAAGAGTTACTGGCGCCAGTGCTTAGCGCTTGCGATCACGTTCGTCTTCTGGCCAGATGCTGAAAACATTTGCGGTGGTCATGTGAACAATCTCCTAAAGATGGGTGTTCAACGCCGAGGCCTACGAGGCGGTTGACAGCAGGCCCCATAAATTTAAAAGTTTACACACTGTTTACCTAAAAATATTTAACCCATGAAAAATAACGATGGAAAATGTATCAAGAACTTGATTGAAGCTACATTTTCAGCATGTTATTGATATTTATCATGGACTTAAATCGTAAACATGGAAAGTAACTTAAATTAACAGCAGCGCTTTTTAATGCCTGTTAAATACCGCATTTCGTCGTAAAAACGACAAATTTATGGTCATTTCGATTTTATATTACCAATTACTCCGATATTTCGACGCAAATACTGACGAAAAATCGACTTGCAACGCCATCCTCACCGCTGCTTACAGAAGCCGCCGAGCGCAGGCATTCAGCGCACAATCACCTGCTTTTGCGGGTTCCAACCATGGGCCAGCGGGCCATGCCCCTGCCCGGTATGCACATCGGCACCCGATTCAATGGCGCCCAGAATGTACTGCCGCGCCAGGCTGACAGCGGACGGCAGCGGCTGCCCCAGGGCCAGCTGGCAGGCAATGGCCGATGACAAGGTGCAGCCCGTGCCATGCCCGTTGTGAGTGTGGATGCGGGTGGAAGCCAGACGCAGACGCTGGCCGTCGGCAGTAGCCAGCAGGTCCACCACCTCATCGCCAGGCAAATGGCCGCCCTTGATCAGCACCGCCTGGGCGCCCATGGCCAGCAAATCCCGCGCGGCCTGCTCCAATTGATCGGCGTGTACCAGACTGCGGCCCAGCAGCAAACCTGCTTCGTCCAGGTTAGGGGTAACGAGCGCTGCGCGGGGAAACAGCTGCCTCACCAGCTCACCCACGGTGGCCTCGGCAATCAGCCGGTCACCGCTGGTGGCGACCATCACCGGGTCCAGCACCACATGGGGCAAGGCATAGCGATCGATCGCGGCGGCCACCACGGCCACAATCTCAGGCGCGTGCAGCATGCCGATCTTGACGGCATCGCAGCCAATGTCCTCGAGCACCGCATCCAGTTGCTCCTGCAGGAAAGCCGGCGGCACGCCATGGATGGAGCGCACGCCCTGCGTGTTTTGCGCCGTCAGCGCCGTGATCGCTGTCATGCCAAAGCAGCCCAGCGCCGACATGGTCTTCAGATCCGCCTGGATACCGGCCCCACCGCCGCTGTCGGAACCCGCAATCGACAGCACCCGTGCATAACGCGGCAAGGAGACGGGAGAAGAAGGATTCAGTGAGGCCATGGCTGCAGTCCAAAAACAATGCCGGGCAACACTGGCCCGGCCTGGGCAAAATTATCCACGATTGTGACGACGGCTTGACGCAGCCCCATGCCCCCGGCGCAACGCTGTGTTGTAATGCAGCCTGAGACGAAACAGGGGTGTCCCTGCAGCAGTTTGGCTGCAGCGCGACTGAGATCAGACCCTGGAGTGAGCCACCACGGCAGCGCTCCGCAACCCGATCCAGGTCATGCTGGCGTGGGGAGTTTTCGGCAGTTGCGCGCACTGTTTTGTCTATTGCCAAGCACAAAACATGTCCTCTCACCCATTCATTTCTCCCCAAGCCCGCATCGCCATCCTGGGCGGTGGCCTGTTGGGCCGGCTGATGGCGCTGGAGCTGTCGGGCCGGGGATTCTCCATCGACCTGTACGACCGGGGCGGGCCAGAAGCCGAGCACGCCGCAGCGCGCGTGGCCGCCGCCATGTTGGCGCCGCTGGCCGAATCGGCCGTGACCGAGCATGGCGTGGTGCGCATGGGCCAGTATGGGCTGCAGCGCTGGCCGGAGCTGCTTGCGCAATTCGATGCACCGGTGTTCTTGCAGCAGGCCGGCACCATGGTGGTCTGGCACCGCCAGGATGCTCCTGAAGCACAGCGCTTTCGCGGCATCTTGCAGCGCACCCAGGCGGCCATCCCCGAGTTGCCGCCTTTGCAAACCCTGGGCGGCGCCCAAATTGCTGAACTGGAGCCCGCGCTGGCGGGGCATTTTCAGTCCGCCTACTACCTGCCAGGCGAGGGCCAGCTGGACAACCGCCAGCTGCTGGCCGCACTGGTGCCTGCGCTGCAGGCGCGGGGCGTGCGCCTGCACTGGCACCAGGCGCACGAGCTCGATCACTTTGCGCCCGGCGCGCAGGGCCAGCCTGATCTGCTGATCGACACACGCGGCCTGGGTGCAAAACCGCAGTGGAGCCAGTTGCGCGGCGTGCGTGGCGAAGTGCTGCGCGTGCATGCGCCGGAGGTGCAGTTGCGCCGCCCCACGCGCCTGATGCATCCGCGCTACCCGATCTATATCGCGCCCAAGCAGGACCACCACTTTGTCATCGGTGCCACCGAGATCGAGTCCGACGACATGTCGCCGGCCAGCGTGCGCTCGGCGATGGAGCTGCTCAGCGCGGCCTACACCGTGCACAGCGGCTTTGCCGAGGCGCGCATCCTGGAGATCAACACCCAGTGCCGCCCGACTTTGCCCGATAATCTGCCAGCCATCCGCCAGGTGCGGCCCCGGGTGCTGGAGATCAATGGCCTGTACCGGCACGGCTTCATGATCTCGCCCGCCGTGCTGGACTGCGCAATCGAGCTGCTGCTGACCGGCGAAGCCCCCCTTGCCGCGCGCTTTGACATGGATGTGCGCCTGCTCGCGGCCGCCTGATGGCCCGCAGCCCTATGATGAGCCTTGAATGATGACGATACAGATCCTCTTGAACAACCAGGCCACCGCCCTGCCCGAAGGCGCCACCATTGCCGTGGCGCTGGCCCAGCTGCAGCCGCGCCCGCCTTTTGCCGTGGCCGTCAATACCGAATTCGTGCCCAAGGGCCAGTACGACAGCCGCCAGCTGCACGCAGGCGACAAGCTCGAAGTCATCTCGCCCGTTACCGGCGGTTAATCTGCTCCGGCGCCACCTGCCCCGGCCACTACCGCCAGGGCCCCTGACCCGCATTTACCCAAGGCCTTTGCCATGAACGCCACTCCCTCTTCCGACGACGCCCTGGTGCTGTATGGCCAACGTTTTCAAAGCCGCTTGCTGCTCGGAACCTCGCGCTATCCATCGCCCGCCGTGCTGGAAGCAGCCGTCGCCCGCGCCCAGCCGGCCATGGTGACCGCATCGCTGCGCCGCCAGGGCAGCAATGCTGCCGAGACCGGCAGTGACTTCTGGGCGCTGCTCAAGCGTCTGAATGTGCCGGTGTTGCCCAATACCGCCGGATGCATGCGCCTGCAAGAGGCCATCACCACGGCCCAGATGGCGCGCGAGGTGTTCGAGACGCCCTGGATCAAGCTGGAACTGATTGGCGACGACTACACCCTGCAACCCGACACCCTGAACCTGGTGGAGGCTGCCTCCATCCTGATCAAGGACGGTTTTCAGGTGCTGCCCTACTGCACCGAGGACCTGGTGCTCTGCCAACGCCTGGTCGATGTGGGCTGCCAGGCCGTCATGCCTTGGGCCGCGCCGATTGGCACGGGCCGTGGCCCCGTTAACCCCTATGCGATGCAGACCTTGCGCGAGCGCCTGGATGTGCCGCTGATCTGCGATGCCGGCCTGGGCTTGCCCAGCCACGCCTGCCAGGTCATGGAATGGGGCTTTGACGGCGTGCTGCTGAACACGGCTGTCGCCTTGTCGCAAGACCCAATCGCGATGGCCGGCGCCTTTGCCGATGCCACCGCCGCAGGCCATGCCGCCTACCGCGCCGGCGCGATGCAGGCGCAGGACATGGCCCAACCCAGCACGCCGGTGCTGGGCACGCCGTTCTGGCACCAAAGCCACTGAGAGACCCGCCGATGCTCGCCACCCCCACCGCCGCCCAGATCGCGCAGGCCATTACCGCCGCCCACCAGGCCGCCTTTGCCAGCTTTCCGCCCCAAACAGCGCCTGCGCTGCCCGCAGACCGCGCGCAGGATGCCGTCTACGCCGGCGCCTTGGCCGCTTGCAGCACGCTGGGCTTTATCGCCATCGACGCCGACTGCCTGGCCAGCGCCTGGAGCGCGCAAAGCGCCCGCACAGGCCAGTTCGATGCCCAGGCCTGGCCCACGCAAGCTGCTGATTTTGGCTTGCTGACCAGCGGCGGGCCCCAGGCCTTTGCGCCCTGCCCGCAGCAGCTGGGCCTGTATGCGGTGCTTCCAACGGCCGAATGGGTCGGCCGAATGGCCCGTGCCGGCGTGCCCACCGTGCAGCTGCGCTTCAAATCCGACGATGCCCAGGCCATTGCTGCGGAGATCGCCGCAGCCGTTGCCGCAGTGGCGGGGACTGGCGCCCTGCTCTTTATCAACGACCACTGGCGCCAGGCCATCGCCGCTGGCAGCTATGGCGTGCACCTGGGCCAGGAAGACCTGGATGCGCTGAGCGCTGCAGAACTCGCCGAGCTGCGTGCCAGCGGCGTGCGCCTGGGTGTCAGCACCCATGGCTATGCCGAGATGGTTCGCGCCAGCCAGGCGCAGCCCAGCTATATCGCGATGGGAGCGGTGTTCCCAACCACCTTGAAGAAAATGGCCACCGTCCCGCAGGGCTTGGCGCGCCTGGAGCGCTATGCCGCCCTGACGCGCAGCTACCCCCAGGTCGCCATTGGCGGCATTTCGGCAGCGGAGTTTTCGCAGGTGCGCGAGAGCGGCGTGGGATCGATCGCCGTGGTGCGCGCCATCGTCAACGCGGACAATCCAGAGGCGGCTGCCGCCGACTTGATGGCGCTGATGCGCTAAGCCCGCCCGGCGCTACACCACGTAGAGCAGCACAGCATCGCGCCGCTGCGCTGCTGCCTGCCAAAAACTGCGCAGCGCGGCCTGTCGGCGCACCCAGTGGCGCAGCGCCTCAATATCAGGCGGCCTGCCATCCTGTGCCTTTTGCCAGGCATGCATGCGCTGCACCAGCTGGGTAGCGCTGATACCGCTCAGCCGTTGCGCGCTGTCCGTCACCAGATCGGCCGGCCAGGCCCAGCAATGCTGGGCCAAGGTACCGTCTACTGCCACACCGTGCTCGATCTCAGGCAGGCGCTGGATGTCTTGCTGCCACAGGCTGCCCTGATCCAGCACGGCCAGCGGCCCGCCTTGCTCAGCACTATGCTGCAGGTAGTCATCCATGGCCGAAGGCTCGACCAGCAACGCCCGCAAACCATGGCGCGGCAGCGCATAAAAAAGCCCTTGCACGCTCATGCGCCCTCCCTGATCGCGGTTTTTAGCTGTTGCAAATGCGCGCTGTTGTCCGGGTCACAGATCTGCACCAGCAACAGCGCTTTTCTCAGATAGCTGCGGCGTGCATCGGCCTGGCCATGCGCCTCCAAAAATGCCGCAAATACCTCATAGGCCCGCGCTGCCGCGAGCGAATAGCCCCGGCAACTGCGCTGCTGTATGCGCAAGGCCTGCTGCACCAGCGGCTTGACCCTTGCGGGCTGGTGGCGGATGGCAAAGGCCGCGTAGTCGGCCAGCATGCCCGACACTGCCTCGGGATCGGGCATGCGCTGGCCTTGCTGGTCCAGGCGCTCAAAGCTGTCCAGGTACAGCGCCAGCCGCTGCCAGCATTGCAGCGCCTGCGCCGTCTCGCCCAAGGCTGCATGGCTGCTGGCCATGCGCTGCAACAGCGCGCACAGCGCCAAGGCCTGCGCGGCCGCGTTGCCGCCGCTGCCGCGCACATTCACCAGCGCCAGCGCTTGCGCATAGTGCGCCGTGGCAGCTTGGTGGTCCTCATCCGATTGGCAGAGATCACCCAGACGCTCCAAGGCCTGGCGCCGCATCGCCACCGGCACTGCTGCGCCCTCAGGCGCGGCCAACGCCAGCAAGGCCTGGCCATGCACGCGTTGGCGGTGCTTATTACCCAAATGCTGCGCAATCTCCATCGCATGCAGGTGGTGCTGGGCCAGATCAGGCACATCCGCTTCCTGGCCCGCTTGGCGCAAGGCAATGGTCTGCTCGCACAAGGCCAGCGCCTGGGCCCAGTCCTGCGATTGCATCAGCAGCGGATACTGACCCGGCTGCAGCAGGGGCGTAGCAGCGGCTGCGGATGCCATTTGGGGCGAACGCAGGCGCTGCAAAAACGACTGTGCCTGATGCACGGGCTGCGTCAGCTCGGCAAAGGCAGCTCCCAAATGCACACCCATTTGCAGTTTTTTGCGCGCTGCATCCAGTTGCCCGGTTTGGTAGAAGGTCATCCCCTGCAGCAGATAGGCCATCGCCAAGTGCGGGTCACTTTGGGGCTTCCGGCTGCGCTGTGCGAGGTATCTGACCAGGGTGTCCGCCTCCGCGTGCGCCGTCTGCACATCTCGGCGTGCGAGCGCATCACCAATATGCTTTTGCGCCATCTGGATGGCCAGGGACTTCTTGTCGGTCTGCGGATCGGTCGCGGGTTTGGGTGGCAGATCAGCCGGTAGCGCGGCGGCTACAGCAGGCTGGGCCACAGAGGCGGGTACCGGCGCAGCGGCCACCTCTGCCTTGGCTGCAGGCATCGATGCCTGCTCATCCAGTTGCGACTGGGCAAACGCCGACAAGCGCGAATCCATGTCCTCTTCGACCCGAAAGTAGTCGAACAGCCAAAAGCCATCGCGGATCAACCAAAAAACAATCGGGCCCAGCAGATAAGGCGCGTAGGCTGCAGCCCGTCCGCCCCATAGCCACAGCGCCGCGCACAGCAAGGCCAAGGCCAGCTGCGCCACGGCGCTTGCATAGCGTCCCAGATAAAAGCGGTGCGCGCCCAGCCAGCCCACCGCCAACAACAGGCCCAGGGCCCATCGCGGATTCTTTTCCCCCATCCCTCTTCCCTTGTGCTTTGTTTGTTCTGCACTTTCCGGCCCGGACATGCACCATATCGGCGCTGCCGGGGGCGGCATATATCGCGGGAAGTATAGCAACCGCTATCGGCTGCGCCAGGGCTGTCGGCGCGCGTGAGCCTGCAGTGTGCAGCCCCTATATGTGGGGTGCAGTGGCGGCTGAGAGAAAGTTGTTGAGCCTAGAAATCAGGCAAATGCAGAGGTAGAACACAGAGGCCCACTGCGAAAATGCCTCCGCGTAAGGCCGACGGACACCGCCCAGGTGCCAGCAGCCTTTTCGTATCAAATACTTACCAAAACGGGACTATCGGCGTGGCGCTCCGGCTTGGTGCGGGCGGCCTGCATCACCTCGTGCGGTGGCAGCTGCTTCATGCGGTGATCGCTCCAGACCTGGCGCCAGCGGCGGGCACCGGGCATGCCCTGGCGCAGGCCCAGCATGTGGCGTGCGATGGAGTACCAGTGCGTGCCATGTTCGGCAGCCTCACGCTCCATATAGCGCACCATCTCTTCTTCGACCGATTCGCGGCTGATGTCGCTGTTCAGCTCGGCGCCATAGAACTGCGCATCCCAAGTCGCCAGCCACCAAGGGTTGTGGTAGGCCTCACGCCCCACCATCACGCCATCGACATGCTCGAGCTGCGCCAGCACCGTGGCGTCATCGGCAATGCCGCCGTTGATGGCGATGGTCAAATGCGGAAAGTCCTTTTTCAGCTGCGCCACCACGTCATAACGCAGCGGTGGAATCTCGCGGTTCTCCTTGGGCGAGAGGCCCTTGAGCCAAGCATTGCGGGCATGCACCACAAATACTTCGCAACCCGCATCGGCGACCGTGCCGATGAAGTCACGCACAAAGTCATAGCTCTCATTCTTGTCGATGCCAATGCGGTGCTTTACCGTCACGGGGATGTCCACCACATCGCGCATGGCCTTGACACCATCGGCCACCAGCGCTTTCTCGTTCATCAGGCAGGCGCCAAAGGCACCGCGCTGTACGCGCTCGCTGGGGCAGCCGCAGTTCAGGTTGACCTCGTCATAACCCCAGTCCTGCGCCAGCTTGGCGCACTGGGCCAAATCCGCCGGCTCGCTACCGCCCAATTGCAGGGCCACCGGGTGCTCCTCGGCATGAAAACGCAAATGCCGCGCCACATCCCCATGGATCAGCGCGCCGGTGGTCACCATCTCGGTATAGAGCAAGGTCTGCCGCGTCAGCAGACGGTGAAAAAAGCGGCAATGGCGGTCGGTCCAGTCCATCATCGGCGCGACGGACATGCGCCAAGGGCTGTGGGTTAGAGATTCGGTCATGGTGGTGGTTGGCCAAAGCCTGGCCCAAGAATGCGCTGGCCTGCAGCGGCCGTGGTCCTGCCTGCAGGCAATCGCCTATTTTAAGGGCTGCCGGCTTGGGGTGCCTGCGCGGCACACAATGGCCTGAGAGAGCTGCCTTGCCCGTTGCGGACGACCAGCGCCAGCACCACTCACCAGCCGCTAGACTTGTCCCATGCCTCAGAAACTCTCCCGACGCCCGCTGCTCCTTCTGCTGACCTTGGGCACCACCAGCCTACCCAGCCTGGCTGCACCATCTCGGCGCGATGCGAGCGCGTTGATACGTGAAGCGCGCAGGCAGTTGGGCGTTACCCGTACCTATGATGGCCGCTACGCCACCATCGCCTATCCTGGCGGTGATGTGCCGCGCCACACAGGCGTTTGCACCGATGTGCTGATCCGCGCCTACAGAGATGCCTTGGCGGTGGATCTGCAAAAGCTGATACACACCGATATGGCAGCGCACTTTTCGGCCTATCCAAAGACTTGGGGTCTCAAACGGCCAGATCCCCATATCGACCACCGCCGCGTGCCCAATCTGCAGACCTTCTGGTCGCGCAAGCAAGCCAAGCTTCCGCTACCCGCTGATGAGCGGGATTGGCGGCCCGGCGATATCTTCACCAGTATGATCGATGGCAAGCTGCCGCATACCGGCCTTGTCAGCGACAGGCGCAGCGCCAGCGGACGCTGGGCGGTCATCCACAACATCGGCCAAGGCGCGCGCGAGGAAGATGCACTGACCGCGCATCCGCTCACCGGCCGCTACCGCTTCCTGGTTTAGCAGGCGGCTAGTAATAATTTCCGAGCAGCGACGCCACCTCAATCAGCAACAGCACCGCAAACATGCGCGCCAAGCCGCCCAGGTCGGATGCGGGCCCAAGGGCCTCGTTGCGGTCCATGCCGTAAGGCCGGTTCATCGCCGAAGCGGTGGGGATCAGTGCTACCGCCAAGCCAAACATCAAGGTCTTGAGGCCGAACAGCCAAGTCACCATAGGGGTGAACACGCTGGCGAACATGCGGGTGTAAAGCTCAAAACCGACCCAGCTCAGCCCATAAACACTCAGGTAGACCATGACCAGCGAGACCACGCAGGACAGCGCTGCCAAGGTGATGGAGGCATACATGCTGGCAACGACCAAGGGCAGCATCTCCGTGCGCACAGGGTCATAGCCGTGGTGGCGCAGGCGCTCAAAGTGCCCATCCTCGCGCATCTTGGCCAAGGAGGCACCTGCAGGAATGGAGCAGCGCATGGCCACAAACAGCGCGGCCGTCAGCGGGATCAACTCCAGCACCAGCACGCGGATGACCATCTCGACCGCTACGCGCGAGAGGCCATAGCTGGTGGCAGTGACAAACACGATGCGCGCCACCACCAGGCACAGCAAGGCGGCGAGCGCAGTAAAGCCCAGCAGGATGGGCGCCGTGTCAACATACATGCGGCGCATCAGCCGTGACCGGGTTTGCGGGCCATAGCTGCTGGGCGACATCAGCATCACCAGCACAACGGCGCCCAGATAGAAAATGCGCCACCAGGCCACCGCCCAGCGGCGCGCGGTGCGCCAGGTCCGGTGGGGCCATTGGGGTTGGAGCAGACTTGCCAGCATCAGGCGATCATAGGCCATAGAGGCCGGCATGGGCGGTGTTCAGTAGGATGGCGGGCAGGACGAGCGCTGCTGCAACCCGCTGCCAGGCCGACTCAAGACTTCTGGCGCGCCTTCCAGTCCTGCACGGCCTTCAGGGTCTGCTGCACGTGTTCGAGCGGATCGCTGCCCTCATGCGCATAGATCACCTTGCCGTCTGGAGCGATCACATAAGAAATGCGTGATGCCGTGCCGGGCCGTGCGGCCGAGCTCGCGTCATAGGCCTTGATGGCCTTGGCATCGGGGTCGGAAGCTACGCTGAACTGGTCGCGGCAGGCCTCGCTGGAGAAGCGCTGCATCGTGGCGATGTCGTCATGCGAGATGCCAACGACCTGGGCACCGGAGGCCGCAAAGGTAGGCGTGGCTTCGGCAAAGGCATGGGCCTCGATAGTGCAGCCCTGGCTGAAGGCCTTGGGGAAGAAGTACAAGACTACGGGGCCGCGCTTCAAGGCCTCGGCCATGTCAAAACGCTGCACCTTGCCCGCCAATGCCGACTGGGTGCTGAAGAGCGGTGCCTGGGCGCCAACGGCCAGCGCCGCCTGGCTGGGCAGGCTCACCAAGGCCGCACAGCCCATGACCACCGAGGCCAAAGCCCCCACGAGTTTTGCTTTCATAGTCGATCCTTCTGTTGTCACTGTTGTCATCTGCATACGCCCCACGCCGGGGCTGTCAGCGGCTTGTCATGTTTTGCATGCTGCAACAGGTCTGCGCAACATCGCCCAACACCACAGCCCCTAGAATATGCCACCTGGCGTGATGGCATGCATCATCACCCCTTTGACCGTTTATGCAACTACCTCCTTGGCCGACTCTGCAAAAGCCATGCGAAGGTGTCACTCTCAAGGAGACAACAAAATGATGAAACAGATTCTGCAGTGCGCCGCAGTGGCGCTCACGGTGGGGGCAGCTTCGGGTGCCATGGCACAGGGTGCGGGGGCAGACTACCCCGGCAGCAAGCCAGTCCGCATGGTCGTACCCTTCCCTCCAGGGGGTGGCACCGACATTCTGGCGCGCATCATTGCACAAAAGCTCAGCGAGCAAAACCACTGGACCGTGGTCGCTGACAACCGTGCCGGCGCGGGTGGCACCATCGGTATCAGTGAAGTGGCCAAGGCCCAGCCAACGGGCTACGACATCGTCATGGGCCAGAAGGACAACGTGGTGTTGGGCTACTACCTGTACAAGGGCCTGCCCTGGAACCCCGCCAAGGACCTGACCCCGATCGCCCATGTGGCCTACTCGCCAGTCATCATCGCCACCTCGGAAAACAGCAAGTTCAAGACCTTGAACGATGTCATCGCCGCCGCCAAGGCCGATCCCGGCAAGATCACCTACGGCTCGCCCGGCAATGGCACCAGCATCCACATCGCCGGCGTGCTGTTTGAGAAGGCTGCAGGCGTCAAGCTGACCCATGTGCCTTACAAGGGCTCCAACCCCGCGCTGCTCGATACCCTGTCCGGCAATGTCGACCTGCTGGTCTCTTCAGTCCCCTCGGCGATTGGCCAGATCAAGGCCGGCAAGCTGCGTCCGCTGGCCGTCACCTCGGCCAAGCGCAGCAGCTCGCTGCCCGATGTGCCCACCGTTGCCGAGCTTGGCATGAAGGGCTTTGATGTGAGTACCTGGTATGGGCTGTTTGGCCCCAAGAACCTGCCCGCGCCCATCGTCAGCAAGCTCAACACCGAGGTCAACAAGCTGCTGGCCCAGAAGGAAATTCAGGACTCCATCCTGGCCCAAGGCGCCGAACCCCAAGCCATGTCCGTGTCTGACTTTGACAAATTCTTCCACAAGGACTTCCAGGACGCCAAGGCCATTGTCGAAGCCTCCGGCGCAACCATCCAGTAATCCGCACGGCTGGGATATGACAAGGGCACCTCGCTGAACTGCACCCCAAAAGTTGGACACCAGTCCAACCAATGGGGTGTTTTTCATGGAGAAATACGATGAGAGCTTCAAGCTCAAGATGGTCCAGAAGTATCTGGGCGGGCAGATCGGCCACAAGGCACTGGCCAAGCAAGCAGGGTTAGGTGCGACGCAGCTGAGCCGGTGGATACATGGCTATCAAATGCATGGCATCAAGGCGCTGCGCAAGAAGCGCAGCCACTACAGTGTGCAATTCAAGCTGAACGTGCTTGCGCAGGCCAAAGAGCAAGGGCTCTCGGACAGCCAGGCGGCTGTCATCTTTGATCTTCGAGGCGGCAGCGACGTTGTAGCTCGGTGGCGGCGGCTGTACGATCAGGGCGGTGCGCAAGCACTTCAACCCAAGCCCAGAGGCCGCCCTCCAAAGATGCCAACATCCAAACCAACCCCCATCGCACCAGGTCAAACGAAAGACTCGCAAACCGTTGAGTCTTTGCGCAAAGAAAACGAAGCGCTGCGTGCGGAGGTGGCCTATCTAAAAAAACTCGAGGCCTTAGTTCAAGCCAGCCGGCAAGCTGCGCCCAAAGGGCGCAAGCCGTCCTCGAGCTAAGGCCTTATCACTCATTGAGCACCCTGCTGTTGGCAGCTGGCCTGTCGCGCAGCACCTTTTACTACCAAGCCAAGGCGCTGCAGGCGGGCGATAAATATGCCCAGCTCAAAGCCAGCATCCAAGCCGTGTATGAGCGCCACAAGGGCCGCTACGGCTATCGGCGCATTACGGCGGAGTTGGTGCGCAGTGGGCAGCAGGTCAACCACAAAACCGTGCAGCGCCTCATGAACGATATGGCGCTGAAGTCGCTCATACGCCTAAAAAGATACCGCTCCTATCGGGGCGAGCTGAGCGCAACGCCCAACCTGCTCAACCGCCAGTTCGATGCCAAACGACCCAATGAGAAATGGGTGACCGATGTGACCGAGTTCAACGTAAAAGGCGAGAAGCTTTACCTCTCGCCCATCATGGACCTGTTCAATGGAGAGATTGGGCTTCCCCCAGTTTCCCGGACACTTTGCCTAGCCCTTTAAACGTTGCCGCTCCTCGAATTGAACCGGGCTAAGG
>NZ_JAJNCT010000026.1 GCF_021026195.1 Comamonas koreensis | reverse complement strand
GCAGATCCTGGAGCGCGACGGCTATCTGTGCCAGTGCCCAGACTGCAAGGGCGGATTCTTCCAGCCACTACCGGCCCATGAGGTGGACCACATTAAGCCCAAGGCCTGGTTCAAGGCAGGGAAGGCGCAAGGCAACCCCGACGACCCGAGCAACCTGCGCGCAGTCAACAAGGAATGTCACAAGAGGCTGACGAAGCTGCAAAAGGGCCACAGGCCGGCGGTGCGTGTCGGAGTGGATGGCTTCCCGATAGAGGAGTGAACATGGCATTCGCCAAGCTAAAGCGCGACGTGGGTGCAAGGCTGCGCCGCTGTGTAGATCATGGGTTGCCCGAGTGGGTGACACGACACGCAGAGGAGCGGATAGCCTGTGCGACTTTTCACCGGGATAGTTCCCAGGCTGCAGACATGCCCTCCGAGGCAAAGCGGCAGAGCTTTGATAAGGCGGTCAAGGTGCTGAGCGAGGTGAATGATCTTCTTCATGCGTTCGAGCGTCATGTCCGATTCGCACTGCCTGAGGTTTAGCTGAGAGCGATTCGCAATCAGGCTGTGCCGAGGGTAGGTCAAACGAGATTGATTCTCATCGTTCGCGATGGGAGGGGTGGGTCGAAACCTTAGGGGCTCTCCACCCAGTACCGACCCCGGAACACTTTTTTCGCACGGTCAAGATAGAAATTTCAATTTTGGAGGGGAGGTGCTTCATGCCTGGACCCGGAAGGAAGCCCGCCCATCTTAAGGCCATCGCGGGCACGGATCGCAAAGACCGAGAGCCTGAAAAAGTCCTAGACCTGCCGATCAT
>NZ_JAJNCT010000025.1:190325-259498 GCF_021026195.1 Comamonas koreensis | reverse complement strand
CAAACTCTATAGTTCGATCTTGAATTTAAAGTCTCTCGACTACTCACTCACTTGACGGAATCAAGAAGATCCTAAGACCTTCCTCATTACTGTTTTTGTGAGCGCTTGTTTTGCTCCGAAGAACATATGGCAATCGCCACCAAACGCCCACGCTTATCGGCTGTTAATTTTTAAAGACCTAACCCAAGAGCCTCAACCCTTGAACCCCCTTCGCCGCGATCAGCGAAGCCTTGTATTGTAGCACAGCTTTTTGAACTGTTTGACAAAGTTCTCAGCGTCTCCGCTAGCCCCTTGTCAGCACCTTAAAAAAACAAACCTTGCGAACCGCCCTCTTTCGAGTCTGGCAGCTTTGCAAGGCATCGTGCTGTCGATAGACGCTATTGTATAGGCGTTTTCCCGGGGCGTCACGCAGTTGGCGAAAATTTCTGATTGCACCGCATCTGCATGACCTACAGATGACGATGCAAGACCATGGCAGTAGCAGATGCAGCGCCTGCCGGCGCCGATCCCCCTGCAACCGGGCCGCTGTTGGCGCGCACCCGATAATGGCGCCAACATGGCATTGATTACTTTATTAGACGCGCAACTGGCCTTTGGCCACGTTGCCTTACTGGACCACGCAGACTTCGCCCTGGAGTCCCAGGAGCGGGTTGGCCTCATTGGCCGCAATGGAGCAGGCAAGTCCTCGCTGCTGAAGATTCTGGCCGGCATGGAGAAGGCCGATGACGGCCAACTGCAATTGCAGAACGGCCTGCGAATCGCCTATGTGGCCCAGGAACCCAACCTGAACCTGGAACACACGATCTTTGAAGCGGCCTCGGACGGCCTGGCGGAAGTGACCGCCATCCGTGACCGGTACTTTGCCGCCGAAGACGGCGAGGACCTGGATGCACTGCAGTCCCAGATCGAGGCCTTTGATGCCTGGAACTGGGAGCAGCGCGTGGAAGAAACCCTGCAGCGCCTGCATCTGGATCCACAAGCGGTCGTCGGCAATCTGTCCGGCGGTGTGAAAAAGCGCGTAGCCCTGGCCCAGGCGCTGGTGCTGCGCCCCGATGTGCTGTTTCTCGACGAGCCGACCAACCACCTGGATCTGGACTCCATCGCCTGGCTGGAAGACCTGCTCAAGGAATTCAAGGGCAGCATCATCACTATTACCCACGATCGCTCCTTCCTGGATGCGGTGGCGACCCGCATCGTGGAGCTGGACCGTGGCCAGCTGCGCAGCTACCCCGGCAACTTTGCGCAGTACGTGGTGCAAAAGCAGGAGCAGCTGGCACAAGAGTCGGTGATCAATGCCAAGGCCGATAAATTGCTGGCCCAGGAAGAGATTTGGATCCGCAAGGGTGTGGAAGCACGCCGCACGCGCAGCCAGAGCCGGATCGAACGGCTCAAGGTGATGCGCAGCGAACATGCGGCACGCCGCACCGCCCAGGGCAGCGTGAAGATGGACATTGCCTCGGGCGTGGGCAGTGCCTACCAAGGCAAGATCGTGGCCGAGCTGACCGACGTCAGCAAGCGTTTTGGCGACCGGACCATTGTGCGCAACTTCAGCACCACGGTGCTGCGCGGTGACAAGATCGGTCTGCTCGGCCCCAACGGCGCTGGCAAGACCACCTTGCTGAAGATGATTCTGGGCGAGTTGGCTGCAGACAGCGGCACAATCCGCCAGGGCGCCAACCTGCAGGTGGCGTATTTTGACCAGATGCGCGATGCGATCAATCTGGATGCGACCCTGGAGGACTTCATCAGCCCGGGCAGCGAATGGATCGAGATCGGCAACCAGCGCAAGCATGTGAAAAGCTACCTGAGCGATTTCCTGTTCTCGCCCGCACGCGCGCACTCGCCAGTGCGTTCCCTGTCGGGTGGCGAGCGCAACCGCTTGCTGCTGGCCCGCTTGTTTGCCCGCCCCGCCAATGTGCTGGTGCTGGACGAGCCGACCAATGACCTGGACATCGACACCCTGGACCTGCTGGAAGACTTGCTGCAGCAGTACGACGGCACCGTCTTCCTGGTCAGCCATGACCGGACCTTCTTGGACAACGTGGTCACCAGCATCATCGCCGCCGAAGGCGATGGCCATTGGCGCGAGTACGAAGGCTCGGTGCAGGACTGGCTGATCCAGTCGCGCCGCTCCCGTGAGATTGCCGAGCAGCGCGATGCTGCGCAAGCCAGCAAGCAGGCCAAAGAGACCAAGGCCGCTGCAGCAGCCCCCGCGCCAGCGCCCGCTGCAGCCGCTGTGCCCAGCGCACAGCCCAAGCGCAAGCTGAGCTACAAGGACCAGCGCGACCTGGACACCTTGCCGGCCCGCATTGCCGAGTTGGAAGCCGAGCAAAAGGATATCCAGGCCAAGCTGGCCGATGGCAGCCTCTACACCAAGGACTATGGCCAAGCGATGCAGTTGCAGCAGCGCGATGCAGCGATTGAAGAGCAGCTGCTCGAAGCCTTGATGCGCTGGGAAGAGCTGGCCAGCTGATCCCGCGCCGCGCTAAGCCCTCGGCGGCTCAGCGCGGCATGGGTTCGGCCTGCGGAAACTCGGCACGCACCCGCTGGTAGACGCGCCAGAAGCTCGGGTCCTGCGTGCAGGCATAGTTGATGCGCATCAGGGTGGACGGCTGGCGGCTGGCATGGAAGAGGCTGCCCGGCGCAATCAGGTAGTTTTCATCGAGCATGCGCTGGGCCAGTACCTCGGTATCCATGCCGGTATCCACCCAGCCGAACATGCCTGCGGGCTCGGTGACAAAGCAGCAGCCGGACTCCAGCGCCAGCGGCACGCTGTGCTTGCGCGCCTGCACCAGGCGGCTGCGCATGCGCTCGATATGGCGCCGCAGCTGGCCGTTTTCGATGCACAGCGCCATCGCGCGCTCCATCAGCGCCGGGCTGGTCAAGGTCGACAGCAGCTTGGTGTCCAGCATGCGGTCCACCAGATCCGGTGGCGCCACCATATAGCCCACGCGCCAGTTGGGCGCCAGTATCTTGGCAAAGCCGCTCACATAGATGCTGCGCTGGAGGCCATCGAGCACGCTGAGCCGGGTGGCATGCTCGGGTGCGATATGGCTGTAGGTGTCGTCCTCGACGATATAGAAATTGAAGGCCTGCGCCAGCTGCAGCACCTGGTGGGCCGCCGCCGGGTGCAGGCTGTAGCTGGTGGGGTTGTGCAGCACGCTGACGCTGACATAGAGCTTGGGCGCATGGGTTTCGCAGTAATGGCGCATGACGGCCAGATCCGGGCCATCGGGCCCGCGCGGCACCGGCAGCACCTGCATGCCCAGCGCCGCCAGCCGGGCAAACTCTACCGACCAACCGGGCTCCTCCACCATCACCGCATCGCCCGCCTTCAACAAGGTGCGGCTGACAATGTCCAGGCCCTGGGTCGCGCCCATCGTCGTCATCACCTGCTCCATCCCCACCGGCAAGCCCAGCTCCTTGAGGCGATCGGTCAGCAGCGCGCGCAGCAGCTCATCGCCCATGGGCGCGCCGTAGCTCCAGTGCATGGCATGCAGCGCGTCCGATCCCACCACCTTGCGCAGCGCCGATTGCAGAAACTGGTTCTGCAGCCATTCGGGCGGGAACATACCGGCCCCCGGCTGCGGATGCGTGGCCTTGTGCATCATCCCCCGGATCAGCGAGGTGGCATTGATACGCGCAGAGGCGGCCGGTAGCGACAGCGACACCGCATCCTTCAAGGTCTTGTCCTTGGCCACCGGCGGCGCGGCAGGTGCGGTGACCACGGCCTTGGCGACATAGTCGCGCACATAGAAGCCGCGCTGGCGGCGTGCCTCCACCAAGCCCTGGGCCTGCAGCAAGTCATAAGCGGCAACTACCGTATAGGGACTCACGCTTTGCTGGGCGGCGCAGGCCCGCACCGATGGCAGGCGCGCACCGGCTGGCAACAGGCGCGAGCGGATGCGTTCGGCAAAGCGCGCCGCCAGTTGCTCGGTCAGGGTATGGGTGGTGTCGCGGGTCAGCATGGCAATAAAGGGGAGATGTACCGGTTTTGGCACCAATACAGTTCATGGTATTGATTTTCTGTCTGTACTGTAACTGTATTGTTATCAAAGCTACATTATTTGAGGCAAGCCTGCCCTGCAGGCCCAGACTGTCCCCGTGGCAACCGGCCCGCGCCTTCGCGCCACTGGAATGCCGCAGCGGCAGTGCATGATGGGCCTCCCCCAGGGCAGTGGATACGATCACCATGACAACGACAATGACCGCCGTAGAGTTCAGCGCATTTCTGGTTCTGGCCACGGCCATGAGCTTTACCCCCGGGCCCAACACGACGATGGCTGCAGCCATGGGCGCCAACTGGGGGCTCAAGCCGGCGATGCGCTTTGTCTGGGGCGTTCCGATTGGCTGGGGCGCTTTGCTGCTGCTCTGCGCCAGCGGCGTGGGTGCATTGGTGATGGCCGCGCCCGCCCTCAAAGGCGCCATCAAGGCGGTCGGCATTGTGTACCTGGTCTGGCTGGCCTACAAACTCAGCCGCAGCGGCCAACTGGCGGAGACCAAGAACGGCCATCTGCTCGGTTTTTGGCAGGCGGTGGGCCTGCAGTTTGTCAACGTCAAGGCCTGGCTGTTGGCGCTGGCCATTGTCGCGGGCTGGATTGTCGGCTTTCATGATGCGTTGGCGCGTCTGGCCATCGTGCTGCCGGTGATGCTGTTTTACGCCTTTGCCAGCAACTTTCTCTATGCCTCGGTCGGCGCCATGCTGCGCAGCTGGCTGGCCCAGGGCCAGCGTCTGCTCTGGTTCAACCGGGCGATGGCGCTGATCCTGATGCTGACGGCACTATGGATGCTCAAGGCCTGAGCCTGCAGGTACCAATGTCTGTGCCGCTGCCCCCACAAGTTAGACAATCAAAGCCCCACCGGCAGGCCAGAGCACAGGCCTGCCCCCCGCAAAGAAACATGCAGGCCAAAAGCCTGCCGGCAGTGGCCGCCCGCCGTGCGCAATCCCAGACGCCCGGCCCCTGCCAATACCCCAACCTACGGTGGCTCTGCGCTGCATCCACCCCGGCCAGGGCGCTGTCGCCCCGGCTGCCTGTCAAAGAGATGAGGAAATGATGACGAACTGGACCTTGGCCAAACGCGCCGCCAGCATGAACCCCTCGGTGATCCGCGAGATCCTGAAAGTGACCGAGAAGCCCGGCATCATCAGCCTGGCCGGTGGCTTGCCCTCCCCCAAGACCTTCCCGATCGCTGCCTTCAAGGAAGCAGCCGACAAGGTACTGCTGCAGGACGGCGCCTCCGCGCTGCAGTACGCCGCCAGCGAAGGCTATGCGCCGTTGCGCGAGTTTGTGGCCAAGCAACTGCCCTGGGACGTCAGCCCTGACCAGGTGCTGATCACCACCGGCTCTCAGCAGGGCCTGGATTTGATGGGCAAGATTCTGCTCGACGAGGGCAGCCGCCTGCTGGTGGAGACGCCAACCTATCTGGGCGCGCTGCAGGCGTTCTCGCCCCAACAGCCCCAGGTGGTGGGGGTGGACAGCGATGACCAGGGCGTGATCCCCGATGACCTGGCGCGCAAGGCTGGCGAAGGCGCGGACAAGGCGCGCATGGTCTACCTGCTGCCCAACTTCCAGAACCCCACCGGCCGCAGCATGGACGAGGCCCGCCGCCAGGCCGTGGTGGACCGCCTGGCCAGCTTGGGCATCCCGTTTCTGGAAGACAACCCCTACGGCGACCTCTGGTACGACCAGGCGCCCCCTGCCCCACTGACGGCCCGCAACCCCGAAGGCGGCGTGTACCTGGGCTCCTTCTCCAAGGTGCTGGCACCCGGCCTGCGCCTGGGTTATGTGGTGGCACCCAAGGCGGTCTACACCAAGCTGCTGCAGGCCAAACAGGCGGCCGATCTGCACACGCCCACCTTCAACCAGCGCATGGTGGCCGAGGTGGTGCAAAGCGGTTTTCTGGACCAGCATGTGCCCACCATCCGCGCGCTCTACAAAAAGCAGCGCGATGCGATGCTGGCCGCGCTGAGCACGCATTTCGCCGACCTGGATGTGCAGTGGACCACGCCAACGGGCGGCATGTTCCTCTGGGTGCGCATGCCCGAAGGCATTGATACGGTCGCCATGCTGCCCGCCGCCGTCGAGCGCAATGTGGCCTATGTGCCCGGCAGCGCCTTCTATGCCAGCCAGCCGGACAACCGCACCATGCGTCTGTCCTATGTAACAGCCTCGGAAGAGCAGATCCATATCGCCATCAAGGCGCTGGCAGATACGGTGCGTGCCACTTTGGCAGCGCGATAAGCCAGCAGGCCACACCACCACCACGCAGCCCGCCGGAGCGCGGGCCGCACGCCAATTTCAAGGAAGACACATGCTGAAAATCTGGGGCCGCATCAGCTCGATCAATGTGCGCAAGGCCGTCTGGGCCGCGCAGGAAGTGGGCGTTGCGTTTGAGCGCATAGACACCGGCGGCAAGTTCGGCGGCACGCAGACGCCGGAGTACCTGGCCCGCAACCCCAATGCCATGGTGCCGGCGATCGAAGACGGCGAAGGCGCCATGCAGCTGACCCTGTTCGAGTCCAATGTGATCGTGCGCTACCTCTGCGCCCGCTACTCTCCCGGCGTGCTCTACCCGGCAGCGCTGGCCCAGCGCTTTGATGCCGAGCGCTGGATGGACTGGCAGCAAACGACGATGAACCCCGCCGGGCGCGATGCCTTTATCCAGCTCATCCGCACCGCCCCCGAGCAACGCGATGCGCAAAAGATCGCCGCCTCCATCGCCGCGATGGAACCCCTGCTGCAACTGCTGGACCGCCATCTGGCCAGCCATGCCTACCTGCAAGGCGCGCAGTTCGGCATGGCCGACATCCCCATCGCCTGCGAGGTGCACCGCTGGTGGAACCTGCCCGCCGCCGCCTACCAGCGCCCCCACTATCCGCATGTCGAGCGCTGGTTTGCCGCGATGCTGGCCCGCCCGGCCAGCCGGGGCGTGCTGGATATCCGCATCGAATAAGCGCCGCCCAGCCCGCTCCCCCGCAGCGCGCCACAGCGGCGCGCCCTGCTCCATTTTCCCTACCAAGACGCGACCACCATGCAGCCACGCCGCTTTGCCCAGCTCGATGTATTTGCCGACCAGGCCCTGCAGGGCAATGCGCTCGCCGTGGTGCTCGATGGCGAAGGCATCAGCGATGCGGCCATGCTGGACTTTGCACGCTGGACCAATCTGTCCGAAACCACCTTTGTGTTGCCGCCCACGGCCGAGGGGGCCGCTGGTGGTGCCGACTACCGCTTGCGCATCTTCACCCCGGCAGGCGAGCTGGCCTTTGCCGGCCATCCGACCCTGGGCAGTTGCCAGGCCTGGCTCAACGCCGGTGGCAGGCCGCGCCAGGCACAACAGGTGGTGCAGGAATGCGCCAAGGGCCTGGTCAGCATCCAGCGCTCGCCCTCTGCCAGCAACATCGACCGGGAAGGCCTGGCCTTTGCCGCACCGCCACTGCAGCGCAGCGAGGTGCCGGCCAGTGTGCAGACAGAGGTCATGGCGGCATTGGCCTTGCAGGCCGATGACCTGGTCGCCGCGCAGTGGCTGGACAATGGATCGCGCTGGATGGGTTTGCTGGTGCGTGACACCGATGTACTGCCCCGCGCTCAGCCCAATGCGGCGGCGCTGCGGGCGCTGGGCGTCAAAGCCGGCCTCTGCGCCATCCACACACCCAGCAGCGGCCCGATGGCGGCAGATCCGGTGCTGGAAGTGCGCGGCATCACCTTGACCGCCCACGGCATCGCCGAAGACCCGGCCACGGGCAGCCTCAATGCCAGTCTGGCCCAGTGGCTGGGCGCTGCCGGACATATCGCCTTGCCCTACTGCGTGCAGCAAGGGGCGGCCATCGGCCGCGCAGGCCGCATGCGCCTGACGATCGATGCGCATGGCCAGGTCTGGGCGCAAGGCCAGGTGCACAGCGTGCTGACAGGCCAGGTCATTCTCTGAATACTGAAGAAAGGAAGTTCCCATGCGTACACGCGCCTTTATGCAGGTCGATGTGTTTTCCGAAACCGCCTACCGTGGCAACCCGCTGGCCGTGGTGCTGGACAGCGAAGGCCTGAGCGACGAGGCCATGCAGGCCTTTGCCCGCTGGACCAACCTGTCCGAAACCACCTTTTTGCTGCCGCCCACGCCCGAGGGCCGTGCCCAGGGTGCGGACTACCGGGTGCGCATCTTCACCCCCGGCGGCGAACTGCCTTTTGCCGGCCACCCCACCTTGGGCAGCTGCCACGCCTGGCTGGCAGCCGGCGGCCAGCCGCAGCAAGCCGGCCGCGTGGTGCAGGAATGTGCCAAGGGGCTGGTGCCCTTGCAGCAGGACGCACGCAGCGGCCGCCTGGCCTTTGCCGCCCCCCCGCTCAGCCGAAGCGAAATTACAGATGCAGAACTGGCCCCGGTGCTGCAGGCCGCCGGCCTGCAAGCGGGCCAGGTGCTGGCCAGCCAAAAGCTCAACAACGGCCCCGTGTTCTGGGCCCTGCTGCTGGATGACCCGGACACCGTCCTCGCGATGCAGCCGGATCTGACGGCCTTGCATGGCCTGGGCATGGAGTTGGCCGTGGCCGCGCTGTACCCGCAAGCGGGCAAGACGCTGATCGGCCGAGCCAGCCGCGAGGCACGTGCCTTTGACGGCGCCTCGGGCCAGGCCAGCCGCCCGCCTGAGGTTGATATCGAGGTCCGCGTCTGGTTCAACACCGGCGCCAGCCTCAGCGAAGACCCGATCACCGGCAGCCTCAATGCCAGCCTGGCCCAGTGGCTGCTGGCCGATGGCCATCTGCAGGCACCCTATGTCGCCAGCCAGGGCATCAACCTGGACCGCAGCGGCATCGTCAACATCACGCAGGATGCCGCCGGCCAGGTCTGGGTGGGCGGCCATGTGTCCGCCGGCATCCAGGGCGAGGTCCTGCTGTGAGCCAAGCCGCACTGGACCACCTCGTCGTCATGGCGGCCAGCCTGGAAGAAGGCCTGGCCTGGTGCGAGGCGACCTTGGGCGTGACGCCTGATGCAGGCGGCCAGCATGCCTTCATGGGCACCCACAACCGCCTGCTGCGCATCAGCAGCCCGGCCTTTGCGGCCAGCTACCTGGAGATCATCGCGATCGACCCACAAGGCCAGGCACCCAGCGGCCACCGCCGCTGGTTTGACATGGACGACAGCGCGCTGCAGGCCCAGGTGCGCAGCCAGGGCCCGCAGCTGATCCATTGGGTCGCGCGCGTCAACGGCATCGTGCAGGCCAGCGAGGCCTTACGCGCACTGGGCCATGCCGTCGGCACGCCCCAGGCCGCCAGCCGGCAAACACCCCGGGGCCTGCTGGCCTGGCAGATTGGGCTGCGGCCCGATGGCCAGCGCCTGCTGCAAGGCCTGCTGCCCACCTTGATTGAATGGGGAGAGCAGCACCCCGAAGCCAGCATGGCGGACAAGGGCGTTGCACTGCAGCAGCTGCAGTTGCTGCACCCCGATGCCGATGCTCTGAAAACGGCGCTGCAAGCGCTGGGTCTGGTTGGCAACCCGGCCTTGCAATTGGCCCAGGCCAGCACGCCTGCGCTGGTCGCGCATTTGCACACGCCCAAAGGGCCGGTGCAGCTGCGCAGCCCTCTCTGATCCGCTCTTCAACGCACCTTCTTTTTTGACCTATGCAAGCCATCTCCCTTCCCAGCCTCGCCGAGATTGAGGCCGCCTCCCGCATCGTCTACCGTGAGTTCCAGGCCACGCCGCAGTACCGCTGGCAGCTGCTGGGCGAACGCCTGGGGGCCGAGTGCTGGCTCAAGCACGAGAACCACACGCCGGTGGGCGCATTCAAGATCCGGGGCGGCCTGGCCTATTTTGCGCAGATGGCCGCGCGCGGCACCCTGCCCGCCCAGGTGATCAGCGCCACGCGCGGCAACCACGGCCAGAGCATCGCCTGGGCCGCGCGCAGCCATGGCGTGCGCTGCACCATCGTCGTGCCCCATGGCAACTCGGTGGAGAAGAACATGGCGATGCGCTCGCTGGGCGCCGAGCTGATCGAGCACGGCGACGACTTCCAGTCCGCCCGCGAGCATGCGATTGCGCTGGCCGAGCAACACGGCGCCCACATGGTGCCCAGCTACCACCCGGACCTGGTCAGCGGCGTCAGCACCTACTGGTGGGAGTTTTTGCGCGCCGTGCCGCATTTGCAGACCGTCTATGTGCCGATTGGCCTGGGCTCGGGCGCCTGCGCTGCCGTGGCCGCCAAGCTGGCCTTGCAGCACCCGGTGCGCATTGTCGGGGTGATCAGCACGGGAGCCACCACCTACCGCGATTCCATCGCCGCCGGTGAAGTGGTCGAGGCAGTGGTCAGCACCGAGATTGCCGACGGCATGGCCGTGCGCCGCGCCGACCCGATGGCCCTGCCCGTGCTGCGCCAGCATCTGGACCACCTGGTAGCGGTCAGCGACGACGAGGTGCGCGAAGCCATGCGCTGTTTGTTCACCGACACCCACAATGTGGCCGAAGGCGCCGGTGCCGCTGCGCTGGCCGCCGCGCTACAAGAGCGTGAGCTGATCGCCGGCCAGACCATTGGCCTGGCGTTGACGGGTGGCAATGTGGATGCGGCTGTGTTCAGCCAGGTGCTGGCCGGCTGATTCTGCGTGTGTAAGACTTCAGCGGGGAGCTACCGTCCACGCCAGCTGGTGGATCTCCTGCAGCAGCAAGGCAAGTTGCTGGGCCGCCGCCTCCACCACCGCGCGGCCTTTGTCTGCCGTGGCGCCAGCGGCATTGCCAACGGCGCCGCAGGGGTTGTAGTCTTCCATCGCCCACCCCATCTTGGCGCTCTTGCCATTGCCCACAATCGCAAAGTGCCGCGCCCGGTCTTGGGACGTGGAATGGAAGCAGCCCGCCAGCGCCATGTCCACCTGTGCAGGTGCGAGGTGCAGCATCATCGAGGTTTCCACCTCGCCGCCATGGATGCCAAAGCGGTGCTCCTCGGCGCTGAACAGGCCCGTCACTTCGGCCGGCAACGGCAGCCCACCCCAGCTGCTGCTGTAGACCAGCATGCCATGGGCCATGCGCAGCTCGCGCGCGACGATATCCATCACCGCCACCTGCCCGCCATGGGTGTTGAACATCAGCAGCTTGCGGATGCCCGCCCGCGCCACCGCCTGGCCCAGCGCGGTCCAGAGATCGATGATGAGCTTGGGCGGCAGGCTCAGGGTGCCGGGAAAGTTCAGGTGCTCGGTGCTGAGGCCAATGTTCTGCGCCGGCAGCACCAGCACCGGCACATCGGCCGGTAGCAGCGGAATGGCCGCCGCCACAATGCCTTGCAGCAAGGTGGCATCAACGGAGACGGGCAAATGCGGGCCATGCTGCTCCACCGCGCCCACCGGCAGCACCGCCACCGTGCTGGCCGCCAGGCCGCTGGTCTGCGCCTGGGCAAATTCGCGCGTGCTGATATCGGCCCAGAAACGGGAAGACCAGGGGGCGACAGCAGGGTTTTCAGAGGCGGGCATGGGCATTCCAACAAACAGGCGGCACACCATGTGCCGGCGCAGCAGCTATCTTAGGCCATGCAGCTCAACCTAAGCCGCCTTGAGTCGGCGGTACAAGGTCTGCCGGCTGATGCCCAGCAGCTTGGCCGCCTGCGACACATTGCCCCGGCACTGCTGCAGCATCTGCGCAATGGCAGCGTGGGAGAGGGTTTTCAGATCGGTGGCGGGCAGGCTGGGCGGCTGTGCTTGCGCTGCCAAAGCAGCGACGGCCATCGGCGCGCCTTCGCGGTAGCGCAGCAGCTCCTGCGCCAGGTCGTCGGAGAGCTGTGACCAGCCAATGCTGTCTTCACCGGGCAGCAGCAGCGCCGATGCGGTCTGCAGCGCGTTGGCGTATTCGCGCAGATTGCCGGGCCAGGGGTAGTGCGCCATCGCAAAGGCCAGGTCGGGGTGCAGCCGCACCGCTTGGCCGGGATTGAACTGGTCCAGCAAGCGGCGTGTGATCGCGTCCCGGTCGCTGCGCTCGCGCAGCGCGGGCAACTGCAAGGCCAGGCCATTGATACGGTAGAACAGATCGGCCCGAAAGCGCCCTTGCGCCACGGCCTCGCGCAGCTGGTGGTGGGTGGCGCAGACCAGCGCAAAGTCCAGCTGCTGGGCCTTGCCGCCCCCCAGCGGGGTGATGCTGCGCTCCTGCAGCACACGCAGCAAACGGGTTTGCAGCGCCAGCGGCATATCGCCAATTTCGTCGAGGAACAAGGTGCCGCCCTGGGCCTCGCGCAGACGGCCAAGCTGGCCATCGCGTCGGGCACCGGTAAAAGCTCCTGACTCGTAGCCAAACAGCTCGGCCTCGATCAAATGCTCTGGAATCGCCGCACAGTTGATGGCCACAAAGGGCCCGGCATGGCGCGCGCTGCTGTCGTGCAGCGCGCGGGCAAACAGCTCCTTGCCCACGCCCGATTCGCCCTGCACCAGCAAGGCAATGCCCTTGCCCAGGGTGCGCCGGCCACGCTCTGCGGCAGCGCGCCAGGTCGGGTCGCCCGTGTCCAGCTGGGCCAGCGCATCGGGCGCAGGCCGCAGAGGCGCCGCCGCCAGCGGCGCACGGACAGCGCGATCGCTGCTCAGCACAGCTGGCGTAGCGGCTGCCGCTGTGGCTTGCAGGGGCAGCACCAGGCGCGCAAACACGCTGCGGCCGGTGTGCAGGGCCGCCAAGTGCAGGCGTTCGGTGTGGCTGTGGCCCCGGGCCAGCCAGTCGCGCAACGGCATGGCGCTGATGTCATCCCAGTGCAGATGGCCCCAGTCGGCGAGGGCGATCTTGAGGCTTTGCATGGCCGCGCGGTTGCCGCCCAACAGCAAGCCATCCGGCGCCAGCGCCAGAATGCCTTCGGCGGCGGTGCCCACCCCTTCGGCCTGGGTGTGGAAATGCATGCGCCAGTCCCGCTGGTGGCGCGCCAGCAGCCAGCGGTTTTCAATCATGCGGGCAGCAGTGGTGGCCAGCCCCAGGGTATGGGCCTGGGCCAGGCGTTGGTCACCGGAGATATCGAGCACGCCCAGCAGTTGGCCCTGGGCGCTGAAGATGGGCGAGGCCGCGCAGCTCAAAAAACTGTTGGCCTCCAGAAAGTGCTCGGCGCCCTCCACGCGCAGCGGCGTGGCCTCTACCAGCGCCGTGCCAATCGCATTGGTGCCGCGCGCCTCTTCGGTCCAGATCGCGCCACTGCGCAGCGCCACCCGCTCGGCCTTGTTCAGAAACGGTGCATCGCCCAAGGTGTGCAGCAAGGTGCTCTGGGCATTGGCCAGGATGACCATGCTGTGGCTGTCCTGGATCTGCTCGAACACATAGTCCATCACCGGCCGGGCAATGGCGAGCAGGTCTTCACTGCGGGTGAGCACCTGGCGCATTTCGGTCCCCGTCAGCGGATCGCCGCCAGAGACACGGCCCACCGGTTGCACCCCTGCGCGCAGGCTGCGCTGCCAGGAGCTGGCAATGCGCGCCTGCACGGCCCCGGGCGGGCATTCACCATGTGCCAACAAATGCACCCGTGCCTGACGCAGCACCTGGGAGGTGATCTGGGGATCCATGTTGTCTCCTTGCAAGCCTGTCTGCGCAGGCCCATGGGGACAGTATAGGAAAGCGGCCGTGCTGGGTTGCCGCGAATAGCCATGACGCTGTCCGACTGTTCCAGATTGGAACACCTGCACTGTCCAGCGCTGTTCCAGCGGCTGCCATTGCGCGCTATCAGACTGAGACAAATCAAGCGCTTGCCGCGCTTTTCACGCTGGCATGCATCTTGATATGTCCATGGTGACTCGTGCCTTCAGCGGCTTTGCCAGCAGCGCGAATCAGCTTGAGACATCCATTTCCAAGGAGACAAACCATGCAATACGTATTTCCCGGCCAATCGGGCGCCAAGATCAGCTACAAGAAGCAGTACAACAACTTCATCGGCGGCCAGTGGAAGGCGCCCGTCAAGGGCCAGTACTTTGATGTGGTCTCGCCGATCAACGGCCAGGTCTATACGCAGGCCGCACGCTCCACCGCCGAAGACGTGGAGCTGGCACTGGATGCCGCCCATGCTGCGGCAGATGCCTGGGGCAAAAAATCAGCCGCCGAGCGCTCGAATGTGCTGCTGCAGATTGCCGACCGCATCGACGCCAATACCGAGCTGCTGGCCTATGCCGAAACCGTGGACAACGGCAAGGCGATCCGCGAGACGCTCAATGCCGACATTCCGCTGTCGGCCGACCACTTCCGCTACTTTGCCGGCGCGCTGCGGGCGCAGGAAGGCGGCATCAGCGAGATCGACAGCACGACAGTCGCCTACCACTACCATGAGCCTCTGGGCGTCGTGGGCCAGATCATTCCCTGGAACTTCCCGATTCTGATGGCCGCCTGGAAGCTGGCCCCCGCCATTGCCGCTGGTAACTGCGTGGTGCTCAAGCCCGCCGAATCCACGCCCATCGGCTTGCTGATCCTCATCGAGCTGATCGAAGACCTGCTGCCCGCTGGCGTGCTCAACGTGGTCAACGGCTATGGACGTGAGGCCGGCATGCCGCTGGCCAACAGCAAGCGCATCGCCAAGATTGCCTTTACCGGCTCGACCAGCACCGGCCGCGTCATCGCCCAGGCTGCCGCCAACAACCTGATCCCCGCCACTCTGGAGCTGGGTGGCAAGTCGCCCAATGTGTTCTTTGCCGATGTGATGGACCATGACGATGCCTTCCTCGACAAGGCCATCGAAGGCTTGGTGCTGTTCGCCTTCAACCAGGGCGAGGTCTGCACCTGCCCCAGCCGCGCGCTGATCCATGAATCCATCTATGACCGCTTCATGGAAAAAGTGCTCAAGCGCATTGCCGCCATCAAGCACGGCAACCCGCTGGACACCGACAGCATGATGGGTGCACAGGCCAGCAAGGAACAGCTGATCAAGATCAGCAGCTACCTGGACCTGGGCCGCCAGGAAGGCGCCGAGGTGCTGATTGGCGGCGCCGAAGCCAAGCTCGGCGGCGATCTGGACGGCGGCTACTACGTGCAGCCCACCGTGTTCAAGGGCCACAACAAGATGCGCATCTTCCAGGAAGAAATCTTCGGCCCGGTGCTGGCCGTGACCACCTTCAAGACCGAAGAAGAAGCGCTGGAGCTGGCCAACGACACCTTGTACGGCCTGGGCGCTGGCGTCTGGACGCGCAACGGCAACCTGGCCTACCGCATGGGCCGCGCCATCAAGGCGGGCCGCGTGTGGACCAACTGCTACCACCACTACCCCGCCCACGCCGCCTTTGGCGGTTACAAGGAATCGGGCATCGGCCGTGAGAACCACAAGATGATGCTGGACCACTACCAGCAGACCAAGAATCTGTTGGTGTCCTACTCCGAAAACAAGCTGGGCTTCTTCTAATAGAGCCGTGTGCTGGGCGGTGTGCCCGGCCCCCACTGCAGCCGCAGCAGGGGCCGGGGCCACGCACGCCGCCTGTGCAACACCCCATCACGACAGGCATGGCAAGGCCTCGCCTGCCATCACCGGAGACAGCACGATGACTGTGGAAAAAGTGGTGGCCACCCCGGCCGCGCAAGCGCTGATTGCCCTGCTCAAAGACAAGCATGGCCCTGGCCTGATGTTTCACCAATCGGGCGGCTGCTGCGACAACAGTGCAGCCAACTGCTACCTGCTGGGTGAGTTGACCATTGGCCAGGGCGATGTCTACCTGGGCGACATCGGCGGCTGCCCGTTTTACATGAGCACCTCCCAGTATGCGTACTGGAAGCACACCCAGCTCATCATCGATGTGATCGATACCCACGGCGGCGGCACCTTCTCACTCGAAGGCCCAGAGGGCAAGGCCTTCCATACCCGCTCGCGGGTGTTCAGCAACGCCGAGCTGGCGGCGCTGGCGCAACAGGATGCGCAGGGCATTGCAAACAATGCGCCGTCCTAGCCCCTGACAAGCCCCGCACCTACCGCACAATCTTGGTGCAAAAGTTAAAATTATTTTAATAAATCAAAAACTTAAACAAAGACCATGGGCCCAGCTAGGTGAAATTGCTGCAATGCAGCATTCTTCATTCCTTTCTACAATTTCCCCAGTACCAACTCCGCTGTGGATGCCATGAACGCCCAACACAAAACCCAAGCCAAGGTCCAGAATCTGGCCCATAAAAGCCTGGAGCTCAGCCTGGCTGCCCCTCAGGTGGTTGCGCAGCGCGTGGGCCGGATGATGCTCGCCGGCTCCCGTCCATCGGCCCGAGACCAGCAGGAGTTCTACCGCATGGGCAGTGAAAAGGTAGCGGCCTTCTACGAGTCCTGGATGGGCATGTGGGCGCAAGCCTGTACCTCCTACTGGCAGACCGCTGCCAGCATGTACACCACCCCGATGCTGAGCGCCAGCAGCAGCAACCCGCTGGCCGCCTTTGGCGTGGGCAAGGCCACCTCGCGCATGGTGACGCAGCAGGTGCAGGCAGTGACCGATGTGCTCAATGCCGGCCTGACACCCGTCCATGCCAAGGCCGTGCGCAATGCCAAGCGGCTGTCGCGCACCAAGCGCTAAGCCCGCGCCAGCTTTAATCCTGCGCCTGGTTGCGCTGCAGTGACCACATGCTCGCATAGCGCGCGCCCAGCGCCAGCAGCTGCGCATGGGTGCCGCGCTCCACAATGCGGCCCGCATCCATCACCAGGATTTCATGCGCATCCACCACGGTGGACAGGCGGTGGGCGATCACCAAGGTGGTCTTGCCCTGCGCGGCCTTTTGCAGTTCCTGCTGAATGGCGCGTTCGTTGGCCGAGTCCAGCGCCGAGGTCGCCTCGTCAAAGATGAGGATGGGCGGGTTTTTCAACAAGGTGCGGGCGATGGCCACGCGCTGCTTTTCACCGCCTGACAGTTTGAGCCCACGCTCGCCCACACGGGTGGCATAGCCTTCGGGCGAGGCGGCAATCATCGCGTGGATGCGCGCCGCCTGCGCGGCCTGCACGATCTCGTCTTGTGAGGCACCCGGGCGGCCATAAGCGATGTTGTAGGCGACGGTGTCGTTGAACAGCACGGTGTCCTGCGGCACGATACCGATGGCGCGGCGCAGGCTGTCCTGGGTCAGGTCGCGGATGTCCTGGCCGGCAATGCGGATGGCGCCCGACTGCACATCGTAGAAGCGGAAGATCAGCCGCGCCAGCGTAGATTTGCCGGCGCCCGAGGGGCCCACCACGGCAACGGTCTTGCCCGCAGGCACGACAAAGCTCAGGCCCTGCAGAATGGGACGGCCTGGGTGGTAGGCAAAATGCACGTCGTCAAAACGCAGCTCGGGCTCGGCCTGCAGCGCCAGTGGTTGGGCGCTCGGGGCATCGGCCACTTCGCGCTGCTGATCCATCAGCACAAACATGCGGTCCAGGTCGGTCAGGCTTTGCTTGATCTCGCGGTACAGGGTGCCCAGAAAATTGAGCGGAATGTAGAGCTGGATCATGAAGGCGTTGATCATCACCAGATCGCCCAGGCTCAGCCGGCCATCGACAACACCCTGGGTGGCGCGCCAAAGCATGGCCACCAAGGCCACCGCAATGATTAGCTGCTGTCCGCTGTTGAGCAGGCTCAGGCTGCTTTGGCTCTTGAGGCGTGAGAGGCGCAGCTTTTCCAGATCGCCGTCATAGCGCTGGGCCTCAAAGGCCTCGTTGTTGAAGTACTTCACCGTCTCGTAGTTCAGCAGCGAGTCGATGGCCTTGCTGTGCGCCGCGGAGTCGATCAGGTTGGCCTCCCGCCGAAAGTGCGTGCGCCACTGGGTGACCACGACGGTGAAGGTGATGTAGACCGTGAGCGCCACGATGGTGATGATGGCGAACCAGATATCGAACTGCACGGCCAGGATGCCCAGCACCAGCGCCAGCTCGATCAAGGTGGGCACGATGCTGTAGAGCGAGTACGAGATGAGCGACTCAACGCCTTTGACGCCGCGCTCGATATCGCGGGTCATGCCGCCGGTCTGGCGTTCCAGATGAAAGCGCAGGCTCATCGCATGCAGATGCTCAAAGGTCTGCAGCGCAATCGCACGTGCGGCGCCCTGTGTGGCCTTGGAGAACACCAGCTCGCGCAGCTCGCCAAACACCGAGGTCAGCAGCCGCAGCCCGCCATAGGCCAGCAGCAGGCCCATCGGCACCACCAGCAAGGCCTGCGGGTTGCCAGGGCGGATGTCGAGCGCATCGACTACATGCTTGAGCAGCACCGGCACCCCGACATTGGCGACCTTGGCCCCCACCATCAGCACCAGGGCAGCCAGCACGCGCCACTTGTAGGTCCAGAGATAGGGCAGCAGGCGCTTCAAGGTACGGCCGTCGCCAGCGGTCAGAGTTTTCCCATCACTAGGGGTAGGGCTTGTGGCGGCAGGCGCCTCGGCATAACGTCGCATCGGAGACAATGGTGGGTTTGTTATAGACCTCCATTGTGACCATGAATACCCCACGCACCGCATCCAACGAGCTACCCCAGGACAAAGAGCTGGTTTTGCGCGTTGTTCCCATGCCTGCTGACTGCAATGCCAACGGCGATATCTTTGGCGGCTGGGTGATGTCGCAGGTGGATCTAGGCGGCTCGGTGCTGCCGCTGCGCCACTCGCGCGGCCGCACTGTCACCGTGGCGGTCAATGAATTCATCTTCAAGCAGCCAGTGCGTGTCGGCGACATCCTGTCGTTCTACGCCAAGCTGGTGCGCGTGGGCACCACGTCGATGACGGTCCAGGTCGAGGTATTTGCCGAGCGCCTGTCCAAGCAAGGCCAGTTCTTCAAGGTGACCGAGGCGACCTTGACCTATGTCGCCATCGACGAGGAAGGCCATCCCCGCACGGTGCCGCCGCTGCCGGTCTGATCGGCCACAAACCACCGGCCCAGAAACACCAAAGCCGCTGCAACGCAAACCTGCGCTGCAGCGGCTTTTTCACAAGCGGGAGGCCGGGGGCCTCAGCGATCAGGCCAGGCTCTCGGCCGGCTTTTCCGTCTTGGTGGCCGTGGTGCTGGTGGCCAGGGGCTTGCGCGTGCTGTTGGAGCACTCGATCTCGCCGGTCAGTTGGCCGCCTTCTTCGATGATGACCTTGCCGTAGCGGATCTTGCCGTGTACACGGCCGCTGCCAAAAATCACCAGCTTGTCGCGCACGGTCAGGTTGCCTTCGAATTCGCCATGGATCTCGGCGATGTCGATCTCGGCCGAGCCACGGAACGCGCCTTCGGCGGCGATCTGGATCACGCGCGAATCCATCGTGGCCTCGACCGTGCCTTCCACCACCAAGGTGTCGCAATCGGTGATCTCGACGCCCTTGAGCTTGATATTGGGGCCGACCGTCAGTTTGCTGCCGGTGCCGGGAGTGGTTTCAGGGGTCACGGTGCTGGTATAGGAAGAGGTAGGAGAAGGGTTGCTGGACTCGTCGGCCTTGTGGCCGCTCAGGTTGCCGCCGAGCACGGAGCTCGCAGAGCCGGCAGCGGTGCTGGGCAAGGTGCTGCCCGATGAACTGGAGGCATTGCCTCCCATGAACTTGGAAGCGGAAGCGTCATTGTCACGGCGTCCGCCGAAAAAAGGGTTTTGTACAGCCATCGGTTCTCCTTGTGAAAAGCTTCTACATGCTATTCAATTTATAGCTAGGGTGTTCACAAAATTTGACACTAGTCGTAACAACAGGCAACTATGGCGGCCTTTCCTATCAATACTTTCATACGTCGGACAAATCTCACATTTCCCAACATCCGACCTGTCCCCCAGCCCGCATCAGGACACGATGTAGGCCGCCGTGGCGGTGGCCAGCACCTGGCCGCTGCTGTCGCAAAAATCCGAGCGCGTGGTGGCCACCCGCGAGCCCAGCCGCAGCACCCGGGCCTGCAGTGCAAAGGGGCCATGCGTGCCGGGACGCAGGTAGTCCACCCGCAAATCAATGGTGCCCAGTTTGGCAAAACGCATCAGGCGCTGCATCACCGGCTCGCCCACATGTTTGGCGCCAGAGGCCGCCATCACCGCGATGCCGCCCAGCGCATCCAGACTGGCACTGATGACGCCGCCATGCACGCGCTGCAGGCCAAAGTGGCCGATCAGCTCGTTGCGCATCTCCAGGCTGGCCCAGACCGCGTCATCCTGCACCGCCTGGAGCTTGAGCCCCAGCAGCTTGTTGAAGACGATGCGCTCCTCAAAGATATCGCGCAGGCCTTCAACATAGGCGTTATCCAGACCCTGCATAGAGACATAGGCTGGTGCTTCAAGGTGCGGCGTAGGCAAGGTGGCGGTGCTCATCCATCGCAGTATGCAGTCAAGCGCCCGGCACGGCAATCGCAGATTCTGCTGGGATGCCGCTGCGCCATGCGCTAGACTGCGCGCAAATACAGCACATCTATGCCTGACACCCTGCCCCCCGCTCCGCCCACCGCCCGCACGGCGCCTCGGCCGCCCTTGCGCCTGAGCTGCGTGGTGCCCGCCTATAACGAAGCCAGCAACCTGGAAGCCTTTCTGCCCGCCTTGTACGAGACGGTGCGCGCGCTCTCGGTCGATTGCGAGATCGTGCTGGTCAACGACGGCAGCAAGGATGCGACCGACGAGGTGGCCCAGCGCCTGGGCCAGCAGCTGCCGCTGCACTACATCCAGCTGGCGCGCAATTTTGGCAAGGAAGCGGCGATGACCGCCGGACTCGACTATGCGCGCGGCAATGCCGTGCTGTTGATCGATGCGGATTTTCAGCACCCCCTGCCCCTGATTGCCGAGATGGTGCAGCTCTGGCAGAGCGGCTATGACATGGTCTACGGCGTGATTGCCGACCGCGCTGGCGAGGCCAAGGCCAAGCGCTGGGGCACCTGGCTGTTCTACTACCTGATGAACCGCGACAACGCTGTGCATATCCCCGAGAACGCAGGCGATTTCCGGCTGATGGACCGCAAGGTGGTCGATGCGCTGCGCCAGCTGCCCGAACGCAACCGCTTCATGAAGGGCCTGTACGCCTGGGTCGGCTTCAAGAGCGTGGCCCTGCCCTTTGTGCCCGATAGCCGGCGCAGCGGCCAGTCCAGCTTCAATTTTCACCGGCTGTTTGCGCTGGCCTTCCAGGGGCTGACCTCGTTCACCACCTTGCCGCTGCGCATCTGGAGCCTGGTGGGCTTTTGCATCTCGGTGATGGCCATCATCTATGGCATCTACATCACCATCGAAACCATCGTGCTGGACAACCCCATCGACGGCTGGCCGACCCTGGCCGCCGGCCTGATGCTGTTCTCCGGCGTGCAGCTGATGTCCATCGGCATGCTGGGCGAGTACATCGGCCGCATTTATGACGAGGTCAAGCGCCGGCCTTTGTACATCGTGGCGAACAACGACGACCGCAGCCCCGTGAGCAGCGAGCCCGCTGCGCCCCCACTGGTGCCCGCATCCGCCACGGCGCCGGCACCGGTCGCGCCGATGCCGCCGGAGTCCTGAACTTGCTGATCGCTGCCTTGGCCGAGCGCCTGCGCAGACTGCCGCAAGGCCTGCAGTTCATTGCCGTGGGTGGCTCGGCGGCAGCCACGCATCTGCTGGTGGTGCTGCTCCTGGTAGGCGGTGCGGGCATGGCGCCGCTGCTGGCCAATGTGCTGGCCTTTCTGGTCGCCTTCGTGGTCAGCTACAGCGGCCACGCCTGGCTGACCTTTGCCGATAAAAAGGCGCCGCATGCCCAGGCGCTGCCGCGCTTCTTTCTGGTCGCCTGCAGCTCCTTCGCCCTCAATGAACTGCTGTACTACCTGGCCCTGCACCAGCTGCACTGGCACTATGCCTGGAGCCTGGTCGCGGTGCTGGTGGTCGTAGCGGTATTCACCTTTGTCGCAGCCAAGTGCTGGGCCTTTGCCCATGCTGCGCCGCACTGAGCACCATGAAGAACATCACCCTCTGCGCCGATGATTTTGCGCTGCACCCGGCCGTTGATGCCGCCGTGCTGGAGCTGGCGGCGCTGGGCCGCCTGTCTGCCACCAGCTGCATGACCACGGCCCCGGGCTGGCGCAACGCGGCGCGGGCCTTGCCTGCGGTGCGCGACCAATTGGACCTGGGCATGCATTTCAACCTGACCGAAGGCCATGGCGTGGCGCCCGATACCCCCATCACGCGCATTCTCAGCCAGGCCTACACCGCCCGGCTGTCTGCCGCTGCGCTGCGCGATGCCTGGCGCCGCCAGCTCGATGCCTTTGAGGATGCGCTGGGCATGCCGCCCGTCTATGTGGATGGCCACCAGCATGTGCACCAGCTGCCCGGCGTGCGCAAAGCGATGCTGGCCGAACTCAGCGCCCGCTATGGCGCATCGGCCCGGCAGATCTGGATCCGCTCCACAGCCCCCGCAGGCGCTTTGCGCTGGCAGGCCAAATCGGCCACGATTGCGCTCCTGGGCGGCTACCGCCTCAGCCACCAGCTGCAGCGCCAGCACTGGGCCACCAACCAAGGCTTTGCGGGGGTCTATGGTTTTGATGCGCCGACGGAAGCCGCCTATGGCAACCTGATGGCGCAATGGCTGGCTGAATGCCAGGACGGCAGCCTGTTGATGTGCCACCCGGCACAAACGCCGATGCCGGAGGACGCCATTGGCCAGCAGCGGCCGGTGGAATGGGCCTATTTGCGCTCGCCAGAGTTTGGTGCGCTGCTGGCAGCGCAGGGCTGCCGCATTGGCAAGCTGGCGCCTGCCAAGGCAGCCTGAGCAGCGATTACAGACCGCTGAAGTTGGGCTTGCGCTTTTCCATAAAGGCCTGCATTGCCTCCTTGGCAGCGGGCTGCTGCAGCAGATCGGCAAACACACGGCCTTCTTCGGCGATGCGGGATTGAACGGCTGCCATCTGGCCGCTCTTGAGCAGGCGCTTGCTGGCCATCAGCGAGGCCAGCGGCTTGGCGGCCAGCTTGGCGGCTTGCGCCTGGGCGATGGTGTTGCATTCGGTCGGTGGCACCACGCGGTTGACCAGGCCCACCTCCAGTGCCGCCTCAGCCATGAAGGGGTCGCCCAGCAGCAAGGCCTCGCAGGCGCGCTGGTGGCCCATCAGCTGCGGCAGCAGCAGGCTGGATGCGCCTTCGGGGCAGAAGCCCAGGTTGACGAAGGGCAGCGAGAACATCGCGTTGTCACCGGCATAGACCAGGTCGCAGTGCAGCAGCATCGTCGTGCCAATGCCCACGGCCGGGCCGCAGACGGCTGCGACGATGGGCTTGGGGAAGGCGGCCAGCGCCTGCAGGAACTGGAATGGCGGCGCGTTGTCATCGGGCTTGGGGCCGTGGAGGAAGTCGCCCAGATCGTTGCCAGCGGTGAACACCGAGGCATCGCCCTGGAACAGCACCACACGCACATCGGTGCTGCTGGCGGCCTGCTGCAGGATGTCCGCCAGCGCCAGGTACATGGCGCCGGTCAGCGAGTTCTTCTTGGCCACCCGGTTGAAGGTGATGGTGCAGATGCCCGCTTCGGCCAGCACCCGGATGTCGTCGCAGGAGGATTGGATCGTCATAACAGTCTCTCAAAAAAGGGGTCGGTGCCGGGCCTGGGCCACTGCCAGGGCGCACACCCAAGACGCTGGCATGCTAACCGGATTTGGCACGCTTTATTCCTTGTAGTAGACCAGCTGGTGGCTGGTGGCCAGCAAAACGCCTTGGGGCGACCAGATCTGCGCGGTCTGGTCAAAAAAACCATCGCGAAAGCCCTGGCCCTGGGCCTGGGCCAGCACCGGCTGGGTACCGACTGCAGCCAATTGCTCGGCACTGGCATGCACATAGACCGTCAAAGACACGGTGCCCACCGGCACGCGCTTGGCGCGGCGCAGCCAGATGCGGGGAAAGAACACATCGCACAGCGAGGTCAGCGCCGGCACATCCAGCGGGCGCGGAGGCTCGTCGCTCACCCACATGCGGGTGAGACTCGGGCTGCTCGCGCCGTCCCATTCCGTCGGGTAGCCGCCCAGCAGCGGGCGGATGTTGTAGCGGTTCAGCCATTCCACGCGGAAATCGGTGGTGTAGCGCTCCACCGCGCTGGCAGGCGGCACTTCGGGCATCGCGTATTCGTCGTCCGACCAGGTTTCGCGCGCCAGCGCCGTCATCGCCGTCGCCGTGGTCGTGGTGGACCACTGGCCCTGCGCATCCTCCTCGCGCAGGGTGATGATCCAGTGCTGGGTGCTGCGGTTGGTGCGGGCGGGGATGGCTTCGATCACATACGGCCGCTCGCCCACCGCACCAGCGTAGTTCACCGTGATCGCCACCAGATTCCCCAGGCGCTGCGGGTGCTGCAACACCGCCTGGGCCACTTGGGCTGCTGTGATGCCGCCATAGGGCCCGACCATATTCCAGTAGTCCTTGCTGGCCTGCGCCGCGTACTGGTTCTGGCCGGTTGCTTCCATCGCCATGGCACGGTCAAAGGCATGGCGTTCGCTGTTGGTGGAGAGTTCACTCATTCGGACATCTTTCGCAGAAATTTTTGACTCCGCTGAAAACGCCATGTGCCCGCACCAAGCCTTTCAAGACCGGTCTTGCAGTTGCATTTTCTGCCATCCGACATTAGCAGCCAACGGCATCTGTTGCAGCCTAGTGGGCGACAGATGCCCTGGCCTGCGCAGGTTTAGACGCGCTCCAGAATGCCCGCCGCGCCCTGCCCCATGCCCACGCACATGGTCACCATGCCGTACTTGAGCTTGTTGCGCTGCAGCGCATGCACGACGGTGGCGGCACGGATGGCGCCCGTGGCACCCAGCGGGTGGCCCAGCGCAATCGCGCCGCCCATGGGGTTGACCTTGGCCGGGTCCATGCCCAGCTGCTGCATGACGGCCAGCGACTGCGCGGCAAAGGCCTCGTTCAGCTCGATCCAGTCCATGTCCTGCAAGGACAGGCCGGCATGGCGCAGCGCGACCGGGATCGCCTCAATCGGGCCGATGCCCATGATCTCGGGCGGCACGCCCTTGCTGGCATAGCTGACAAAGCGCGCCAGCGGCGTCAGGTTGAAGCGCTTGAGGGCCGCCTCGCTCACCACCAGCAGCGCGCCGGCGCCGTCGCTGGTCTGCGAGCTGTTGCCGGCAGTGACCGAGCCGCGCGCCGCAAACACGGTGCGCAGCTTGGCGAGGCCTTCGATCGAGGTGTCGGGACGCGGCCCTTCATCCAGGCTGATGGTGCGCGAACGGCTCACCGCCTCCCCCTTGGCGATGTCCACACCCCGGTCGGTCACGGTGATCGGCGTGATCTCGGCGGCAAAATCGCCCGCCTGCTGCGCTGCCAGCGCGCGCTGGTGCGACTGCAGTGCAAAGGCATCCTGGGCATCGCGGCTCACCTTCCAGCGCTGCGCGACTTTTTCTGCCGTCAGGCCCATGCCGTAGGCAATGCCTACATCGCCTTCGCGCTCAAAGATGGATGGCGACAGCGAAGGAGAGTTGCCCATCATGGGCACCATGCTCATGCTCTCCACACCAGCAGCGATCATCACATCGGCCTCGCCCACCCGGATGCGGTCGGCCGCCATCTGCAAAGCGGTCAGGCCCGATGCGCAAAAGCGGTTGACCGTCACCCCGCCCACCCCCACCGGCAGCCCTGCCAGCACCGCGCTGATGCGCGCCACATTCAGGCCCTGCTGGGCTTCGGGAATCGCGCAGCCGCAGACCACATCCTCGATCGCCTGCGGGTCCAACCCCGGCGCCTGCGCCAGCACGGCCTTCATCGTGGTGGCCAGCAGATCATCGGGCCGCATATTGCGCAAATAGCCTTTGTGCGACTTGCCAATCGGCGTGCGCGTCGCCGCAACGATGTAGGCGTCTTGAACTTGTTTACTCATGGTCACTAGTCCTTTGTATTCACCTCCCTCTCCCGCAAGCGGGAGAGGGCCGGGGTGAGGGCCTGCAGCACATGTGCAAGCACCTCGTTCGTTTGTTGTACAACCTCGTGGTTCCAAAACCGCAGCACCCGCAAGCCTTGCTGCTGCAACCAGGCACTGCGCTGCTGGTCATAGGCTTGTGCCTGCAGATCCGCATGCTGCCCGCCATCCACCTCCACCTCCAGCCCATGCTCCAGGCAGACAAAATCCAGGTTGTACGGGCCCAGCGGATGCTGCCTGCGAAACTTGGCGCCCGCCAGTTGGCGGTTGCGCAGGTGGCGCCATAGCAGTTGTTCTGCGGTGGTGGGGGATTGGCGCAGGGCGCGGGCTTGCTGCACTTTGACATCCGCCCTCACCCCTGCCCTCTCCCGCTTGCGGGAGAGGGGGTTGGAGCGCAGGGCGTTGTCTTGCATGCTGGGCCTCAGTTGCGAACCGGCTTGCCGGTGTTCAGCATGCCCAGAATGCGCTCCTGGGTTTTTTCCTTCACGATCAGGTCGGTAAAGGCCTTGCGCTCCAGCGCCATCAGGTATTCCTCGTTCACGAGGGTGCCGGCATCCACATCGCCGCCGCAAACCACATCGGCCATGTGGCTGGCAATCAGCATGTCGTGCTCGCTGATGAAGCCGCCTTCGCGCATGTTGACCAGGGTGCTGCGCAAGGTGGCTGCGCCACTGCGGCCCGCCACCGGAAAAGGCTTGCGCTGCGGTGGGCGCCAGCCCGACTGCGCCATGGCCTTGGCCTGCGTCAGCGCCACAAACAGCAGCTCGTCGCGGTGCGGCACGATGACATCATCGGCCTGCAAGTAGCCAATCGCCTGCGACTCCAGCGCGCTGGTGCCGACGGTGGCCTTGGCTGCAGCGGTAAAGCCGTTGGCCAGGAAGGGCAGCAGATCCGTGCCGGTGGAATACTGCGCATGGCGCGCCGCCTGGTAGGCCACATTGGTGAGCCCGCCGGCGCCGGGCACCAGGCCCACGCCCATTTCGACCAGGCCAATATAGCTTTCCATATGCGCCACGCGGCGTGCGCAGTGCAGCAGCAGCTCGCAGCCGCCGCCCAGCGCCATGCCATGCACAGCGCCCACCACGGGGATCTGCGCATAGCGCACCGACAGGAAGAGCTGCTGCATCACCTGCTCGATCTGGTCGATGGCCATCGGGCCTTGCAGCGCAAAGGCCGGCATCATCGCCTGCAGGTCGGCACCCACGCTGAACGGTGCATCGCCCGACCAGACGACCATCGCGTCAAAATCCTTCTCGGCCAACGCCAGCGCGGCCTGCAGGTCTTCCATCACATCGGGGCTGATGGCATGCATCTTGGTCTTGATGCTGAAGACCAGCACCTGGTCATCCAGGGTCCAGCTGCGCGAGGCCTTGCTCTCGGCCAAGGTGCGGCCTGCCGTGCGCCAGTCCTGCGCGGGTTCGCTGGCCTCACCCAGCACGCGCTCGGGGAAGAGCTGGCGCGCATACACCGGCAGATCGCGGCGCGGCACAAATCGGTTCTCGGCCGCGCTCCAGGAGCCCTGCGCGGTGTGCACACCGCCCGCCTCTGCGACCGGGCCTTCAAACACCCATTGCGGCAGCGGCTCGGTGCTGAGCGCCTTGCCGGCGTCAATGTCTTCCTGCACCATCTTGGCCACCTGCAGCCAGCCGGCTTCTTGCCACAGCTCGAACGGGCCTTGCTGCATGCCAAAGCCCCAGCGCATGGCCAGATCCACATCGCGGGCATTGTCGGCAATGTCTTTCAGGTGCACGGCGGCGTAGTGGAAGCTGTTGCGCAAGATGGCCCAGAGGAACTGGCCTTGCGCACCCTCGCTGTTGCGCAGCAGCTGCAGGCGCTCGCCGGCGGGCTTTTTCAGCATGCGGGTGTAGACGTCATTGCCCTTTTCACCCGAGGGCACATAGGCCTGGTGCTCAGGGTCAAAGCGCTCGATGCCCAGCTTGGTCTTGCGGTAAAAACCCGCCTTGGTCTTCTGGCCCAGCGCGCCATCGGCGATCAGCTTGGTCAGCACTGCTGGCGTGGTGTAGCTGCCATAGAACGAGTCGCTCTGCGCCGTCAGCTGGGTCTGCATGGTCGCGATGACATGGGCCAAAGTATCCAGGCCCACCACATCGGCAGTGCGGAAGGTGCCCGAACTGGCGCGGCCGAGCTTCTTGCCGGTCAGGTCGTCCACCACGTCGTAGCTCAGGCCAAAGCGCTCGGCCTCGGCCATGGTGGACAGCATGCCCGCCACGCCGACACGGTTGGCGACGAAGTTGGGCGTGTCCTTGGCGCGCACCACGCCCTTGCCCAGCTGGCTGGTGGCAAAGCTCTCGAGCTGGTCGAGCACCTGGGGCTCGGTCACTGCGGTCGGGATCAGCTCCACCAGCTGCATATAGCGCGGGGGGTTGAAGAAGTGGATGCCGCAGAAGCGGTGGCGCAGCTGTTCGGGCAGCGCCTCGGACAGCGCCGTGATCGACAGGCCCGAGGTGTTGGAGGCCAGGATCGCATGGGGCGCGACAAAGGGCGCGATCTGGTGGTAGAGGTCGCGCTTCCAGTCCATGCGCTCGGCAATCGCCTCGATCACCAGGTCGCAGTCCTTGAGCTGCGCCAGGTGTTCTTCGTAGTTGGCGGGCGTGATCAGATCGGCTTCTGCCGCCACACCGAGCGGCGAGGGCTTGAGCTTTTTCAGATTGGCAATCGCCTTCTGGGCAATCGCGCTTTTGGGGCCTTCCTTGGCCGGCAGGTCAAACAGCACCACGGGCACGCGCACATTGACGAGGTGGGCCGCAATCTGCGCCCCCATCACCCCGGCGCCGAGCACCGCCACTTTTTTCACCACAAATCGGGACATGGTTACTCCACTTTTGAGAGCCGCCAGCGCTTGTCAATTGCAGGCTGGCAGCCAGTTTCAGTCAAAACCTATTCGACGCGCGACCAGGTCTGCGTGCGGCCAAAGGGGCCGATCGATCCGCGCACATCCAACTTGTTGCCGTTGTCGGCAGGCGTGAGCTTCAGGCTGTAGGTGCTGCCGTTTTCGGGGTCGAGGATCTTGCCGTCTTCCCAAACCGCCTTGCCTTGTGCCTGCTTGGCACCCCGGATGATCTCCAGCCCGACCAGCGGCTGGCCCTTGCGGTCATCGGTGCAGCGGTCGCAGACGGCCTGCGGATCCGCGCCCTTGCGCAGCAGCTTTTCCACCTTGCCGCTGAGCACCCCGCCGCTGTCGCTGATGCGCACCTCGGACTTGGGCTCACCGCTTTTCTCGTCAAAGGTGCGCCACAGGCCCACCGGCGACATGTCCGCAGCCAGCGCTGGCAGCGCCACCGCCAAGCTGCCAGCCACCATCAGCACAGGTTTCAGCAAGGTTTGCATCAGGGTCTCCTTCGGTGTTTTTCGGCAGTACTGCAGCTGTCAAGCCAGCGCAGCGTCGGTGTTCATCAGGAGCTTGCTGCCGGTGCGCATGGTGCGCACACGCAGGCCCGCCTCGGGGAACAGGCGCGCAAAGTAAAAGCGCGCCGTCTGCAGCTTGCCTTCGTAGAAGGTCTTGTCGGCCACATCGCCTTCGGCCAGTGCGCGCAGCGCGGTCTGGGCCATGCGCGCCCACCAGTAGCCCATCACCAGGTGGCCCATCACGCAGAGGTAGTCGGTGGCCGCAGCGCCCACTTCGTCGGGGTTCTGCAGTGCCTTGAGGCCCAGTTCGGTGGTGATGCCGGTCATCTGGCCCGCCAGTTGCGCCAGCGGATTGATGAAATCGGCCATGCGCTCATTGACGCCCTCTTCCTCCACCAGGCCCTGCACCAGTTTGCCCAGCGCCTTGAGCGCCGCGCCCTGGTCGCCCAGCACCTTGCGGCCCAGCAGGTCCAGCGCCTGGATGCCATTGGTGCCTTCGTAGATCATGTTGATGCGCGCATCGCGCACCAACTGCTCCATGCCGGTTTCGTGGATGTAGCCATGGCCGCCAAACACCTGCTGGCACAGCACGGTCACCTCAAAACCCTTGTCGGTCAGAAAGGCCTTGAGGATGGGGGTGAGCAAGGCCACCTGCGCGGCATGGGCCTTGCGTACCGCTTCATCAGGGTGGTTCAGCTCTTCGTCGACCAGCGCCGAGGTGGCGATCATCATCGCGCGGCCGCCTTCGCTGTAGGCCTTGGCGGTCAGCAGCATGCGGCGCACATCCGGGTGCACGATGATGGGGTCGGCCGGCAGGTCCTTGGCCTTGGTGCCCGAGAGGCTGCGCATCTGCAGCCGGTCCTTGGCATAGGCCAGCGCGTTCTCGTAGGCCACGGCCATCAGGCCCAGCGACTGGTTGGCAACGCCCAGGCGGGCGGCATTCATCATCACAAACATGGCCTGCAAGCCCTTGTTGGGCTGTCCGACCAAGCTACCCACGGCGCCATCGATGGCGATCTGCGCAGTGGCATTGCCATGGATGCCCATCTTGTGCTCCAGGCCCGAGCAGCTGATGGGGTTGCGCGCACCCAGTGAGCCATCGGCATTGACCAGGAACTTGGGTACCAGGAACAGGCTGATGCCCTTGCTGCCCTTGGGCGCATCGGGCAGGCGGGCCAGCACCAGGTGCACGATGTTGTCGGTCATGTCGTGCTCACCGGCGCTGATGAAGATCTTGTTGCCGGTGATCTTGTAGCTGCCATCGGCCTGCGGCTCGGCCTTGGTGCGCAGCAGACCCAGGTCGGTGCCGCAATGGGGCTCGGTCAGGCACATGGTGCCGGTCCACTCGCCGCTGGTGAGCTTGGGCAGGTAGAGCTTTTTCTGCTCGTCCGAGCCATACACATGGAGCGCCTCATAGGCGCCGTGCGACAGACCGGGGTACATGGCCCAGGCCTGGTTGGCGCTGTTGAGCATTTCATACAGGCACTGGTTCAGCACAAAGGGCAGGCCCTGGCCGCCATAGGCGCTGTCGCAGGACAAGGCCGCCCATCCGCCTTCCACATACTTGGCATAGGCCTCTTTGAAACCCTTGGGCGTCGTCACGCTCGAATCAGCCGGGTTGCGCGTGCAGCCTTCGGCATCACCCGACAGGTTGAGCGGCTGCACCACTTCGACCGCGAACTTGCCAGCCTCTTCCAAGATCGCATCCATGGTGCCGGTGTCGACGTCGGCATAGGCGGGCAGCTGCGCAAAACGGGCGGGCAGGCCCAGCACTTCTTGCATGAGGAACTGCATGTCGCGCAGCGGTGGGGTGTACTGAGGCATGGAAAGTCCTTTGGAAAAATGACGAGGTCAAACAGAAACGGAAGCGGGCGCAGCCGCATCGGGCTGCGCCGCCAGGCAGGGGGCGAGCGCGGCGTCGATCAAGGCAGCCTCGCGCTCGGGGTGGACGGCATAGCGCAGCAATACGCTACGCAACGCGGTGGCGGCATGCTTTAGCGCCAGCGGGCCGTGTAGAAAACGGGTTTCGTAGTGCAGCGACAAGATGACGCCGTGCAGCTCGAACAGCACCTGGTCGGGCGCCACATCGCTGCGCAGCTGGCCTTCGGTCTGCGACTGCACAATCGCCCGGCGCATCGCATCCATCCAGATGCGCACCGACTCGGACAGCGCATCGCGCACATCGCCAGGCCGGTCGTCAAACTCTACCGCGCCGCTGATGTAGAGGCTGCCGTAGAGGCGGCTGGCGTCATTGGGCTGGGCGGTGCTGCCCATCCAGCCCGTGGCCATGTGCAGCAAGCGGGCCAGCCCGCGCGACACCTGCAGCGCGGGCACAAAGATTTCGCGTTCAAAGCGCTCGTGGTATTCGCGCACCACCGAGCACTGCAGCTCCTCGCGTGAGCCAAAATGGGCAAACACGCCAGACTTGCTCATGCCCATGGCCAGCGCCACCATGCCCAGCGACAGGCCGTCGAGCCCCTCTTGCGCAGCCAGCGACAAGGCGGCGTCCACAATCGCAGCACGCGTTTGGGCGCCTTTGGCCAGCTTGGCGATCTCGGCAGGGCCCGGGGTGGAGGCAAGGGATTTGGTCATAAATCAAAAAATAGCACGGTCGTTCTTTTTTTGATTCTTGCACAAACCCAGTGTGCTGCCAACGGCTGCAGTGCAAAGCAAGGGTAAACCACTGCACGCCGCCATTCCAGCCATGAAAAAAGCTGCTGGCCTGGGCAGGCACAGCAGCTTTTGCGATGGGGGCTGGATGGCGTCAGTGTGCCATCAAGGACAGGCAGCTGTCGAGCTGCTCTGTCGGCAGGCGGCGGAAATCAGAGCGCGCAAAGCGCTGCAGGCGGCCAATCAGGAAGGACATCAGCACGCTGGAGCGCACATTGGCATCCACCGTCGGCGTGGCCGAGGCGTCAGCGCCGGGTACCACGCGCAGGCATTGGCGCAAGGTGGTTTCGATGCGCTCGAAGAACTGCTGCATGCGCTGCTGCAGGCGGGGGTTTTCGGATTGCAGGGCGTCGCCCAGCATCACGCGCACCATGCCGGGGTTGCGCTCACCAAACTGCAGCACCATCGCCACCACACGGTGGGCCTGGGCAATGCCCTGCTCCACGGTCTTGGCGGGGTCGGGCACATCGCGGCCGGTGATCTGCACAGCCAAGCTGTAGACGGACTGCTCGATGAACTCGATCAGCCCTTCGTACATCTGGGCCTTGCTGGCAAAGTGGCGGTACAGGGCCGCCTCGCTGATCGACATTTGCGCGGCCAGTGCAGCCGTGGTGATACGGTCTGCGCCTGGCTGCTCCAGCATGGCTGCCAGCGTCTGCAGAATCTGGATTCGACGCTCTCCGGGTTTTGGACGTTTACGGGTAGGTGCCGGGTTAGCGGCTTCTAGCGGCGCATCGACGAGGTCGGCGGCGAAAGAAGATTCTTGATCAGACATGCGTTGAATATGAGGCAGCACCCGACGCAGTCTCCCAACACCGCCAGGTATTTTTTATTGATAAAAGTACGGCACTCGCCTCACAGGTTGCCAGCGCAACCTTGGGCCCTCTGTAACATCTTACTGCAAAAGAACGGCAGAAAAATGATAAAAATCATGTGCATTGCTAGATGCACAAATCAATTACGCAATCAAATGTATCAATAACTACGAATCATTGTTCCGTAGGCCGTGTCGGTCAGAATTTCGAGCAGCATCGCGTGAGGCACGCGGCCATCGACAATGTGCACGGCATTGACACCGCTCTTGGCGGCATCGATGGCGCCAGCCAATTTAGGCAGCATACCACCCGAGATCGTGCCATCCTCAATCAGTTCATCGATCTGGCGTGAGGTCAATTCGGTCAGCAGCTGGCCTTGCTTGTCCAGCACCCCGGGGATATTGGTTAACAGCATCAGCTTTTCTGCCTGCAGCACGGTAGCCAGCTTGCTGGCCACCACGTCGGCATTGATGTTGTAGCTCTCGTTGTTTTCACCAAAGCCAATCGGGCTCACCACGGGGATGAAGGCGTCATCCTGCAGAGCCTTGACCACGCTGGGGTCGATGGACAGGATGTCGCCGACCTGGCCCACATCGTGCTCGACCGATGGGTCCTTGTTGTCCTTGAGCTTGAGCTTCTGGGCGCGGATCAGCCCACCGTCACGGCCAGTCAGGCCCACGGCCTTGCCGCCGGCCTGGTTGATCAGGCCGACGATGTCTTGCTGCACTTCACCGGCCAGCACCCATTCCACCACTTCCATGGTTTCGGAGTCGGTCACGCGCATGCCCTGCACGAACTTGCCTTCCTTGCCCAGTCGCTTCAAAGCGTTCTCGATCTGCGGGCCGCCGCCGTGCACCACCACAGGGTTGATGCCCACCAGCTTGAGCAGCACCACGTCTTCGGCAAAGTCAGCCTGCAGTTCCGGGTCGGTCATCGCATTGCCACCGTATTTGATGACCATGGTCTTGCCATGGAACTTGCGGATGTAGGGCAGCGCCTGCGCCAGAATTTCAGCCTTGTCGCGCGGGGCAATGGAGAGAGAAGGAGTCGTCATGGTTGCAGGCCTTTACAGCAGCGGAGAAGATGCAAAACGCGCATTGTGCCCCAAAGTGCCACCTGCCTGCTGATCAGCGAATCCAGCCTGGCAGCTTGAAGCGCACGATCACCAGATAGGCAGCGACATAGGAGACACAGAACAGCGCGCAGAAACCAATCAGGATATAGGTGTTGCGCCAGAACAGGACCGCTGGTACCACGGTGAGCAAAGTGAACGCCCACAAATACGGAGCGGTCCGGTTGTTGCGCCGCAGCATGCGGCGCGCAGCATTTTCATCGAGCACGCTGCGCACGATACGGCGGTAGATCAGCTGGTGCAGGTGCAGCGCATCGGCCATGCCGGGCGAGTCGCCCCGTGCCAGTTTGCGGTAGATGGAGAACATCGTCTCCCAGACCGGATAGATGAGCAGCAGCATCGGGAACCAGGGTGAGACGATGGGGTGGCGCTGCACCAGGGTGATGCTGCAAAAGGCGATCACGATGCCCCAGACATAGGCGCCGCCGTCGCCGGCAAACAGCTGGCCCATGGGGTAATTCCAGAACATAAAGCCCAGGGTGGCGGCTGCGGTGATCACCAAGATCGCCGCCAGCTCCCGGTCGCCCAGCTGCAGCGCCACATGGGTGAGCGCCGCGCAGATGATGACCGCCACCATGCCGGCCAGCCCGTTGTACCCATCGATGATGTTGAAGGCATGCGGCAGGCCCGCAATGGCCAGCACGGCCAGCGCCATGCCCAGCCAGGGAGCGGCGCTCAGCGCCGCATCGAGCCAGACCAGACCCATGCGCGGCACTGTCATGCCCAGCAGGTAGACGGCCAGCAGGCCGGTCAGCAGGGTCAAGATCAGGCGGTAGCGCACGGTCATGCGCTGGGTCATGTCCTCGGCAATACCGCCAGCCACTGCGGGCAGCATGGCTATGAAGAAGTAGAGCACCCACTGGTTCCAGTGCAGTGCGTTGCCGTAGTAGCCCCACCAGTTCTGCAGACCGGCGACGACGACCGTCAGCACCAGGCTGCTGAACATGGCCAGGCCGCCCAGACGCGGAATGTGGCCGACGTGGAAGCGCTGGGGCAAATCCTTGCCATAGCGTTTGGCGTGGCCGCGCATGCGGCGCACGATGAAACCCGCGCCAATCAGCGTACAGAGAAAAGCGACCACTGCCAGGAAAATCATTATTCAGTCATCGTGAGTGCTGCCGTGGGGGTGCGCCGGAGCAAGGCCCGGGCGCGCCAGAAAACTGCCGAGGCCCATAGCCGCAGCAAGCTGCGAATATGCCACAAAGCATGGCGGGCCCGGCGGTGGCTGGCGCGCTGGCCGGCATGGCCTATCACGCAATCAGCACGCGCCAAGGTCCAACCCGCCAGGCGCAAGCGCAGGCAGAGCTCCACATCCTCGCAGTACATGAAGTAAGCGGTATTGAGGCCGCCAATGCCTTGCCAAACAGGGGTGGGCAGCAACCACATGGCGCCGTTGACCCATTCGGCCCGGGTCTCCCGGCGCTTGACCGCGTAGCGGCGCAGCAAGGACCAGGGGGTGGGCAGCTCCCGCTCGCTGTCCTGCAGATGGCCGTTTTCATCCACCTGCATTGGGTAGGCCAGGCCTACGCCTTGGCGCTGCAGCGCGCGCACCAGGGCGGGGAAGGGATTGCCGCCGCGCAGGTCCACATCCGGGTTCAGCACGCAGACCAGTGGCTCGGTCGCGCCCGCCAAGGCGGCATTGTGGTTGGCAGAAAAGCCTTGCGGCACGGTGTTGTGGCGCAGTTCCAGCACAAAGGGCCAGCCGCCGGCGGGAGCCATGGGCGCGGGCTCGGGCAGGTTCAAGGTCAGCACCACACGGCTGACACCGCCGCCGCCGGCGCCATGCGCGGCCAAGGCATTGAGCAGCAGCTGCACCATCGCGCCATGGCCATGGCTGACCACGGACAAGGCGATGGGCGGGAGTGGTGAGGTGGGGCTGGCGGACATCAGCGGGCATTATCCATCAGCGGCCCGCGCTGAAATCCCGCCGAGCCCGTTGTAACAGCGCCTCAGTACAGGCGCAGTGCCAGCAGCACGCGCAAGATCAAGGTATCGACCTTGCTCATGCGCCAGTAATAGTGCTGGGCCGAGGCGCGCAGCGCGGTGATCCAGCTGCTGCGCGAGCGGATCAGCATGCGCAGCTGGTGGCGTTGGGCATCTGGCAGGCTGGTGCCATGCAGCCGCTCAAACTCGCTCAATTGGTCGATCCAGCCCGGGCCCGCCTGGCGCAGCCGGCGCCAAAAGCGCTGCACGCGCGCCCACTGCCCGGCCAGACCCTGCTTTTGCATGCCGATGGTGTTGCTGCCATGCTGGCGGTAGAGGATGTGGCTCTCGCTGTCGAACACCACTTGGCCAAAGGCCGACACCACCAGGTAGGCCCACCAGTCATGCGCCAGACAAAAGCCCGGGCGCTGGGACAGCAGGCGCTCACGCGCCGCGCTGTTGAGGGCGATCGTGCATCCGGTTGCAATGTTCTGCACCAGCGCATTGCCCCAGCCGATGCAGCGATGGTCGTAATCGGGTGACGGGCCGATGGGCTGCAGGTCGCGGTCCACATATTGGGTGCGCGAGCAGTAAAGCGCAGCGCCCTGCTCGGTGTCCAGCAGAGCCAGCGCACGGCCGACCTTGCTGGGTAGCCAGACATCATCCTGGTCGCAGAAGAAATAGAAGCCATAGCCAGCACCCGCGCTCTGCAACAATTCGTAAAAACTAGCTACAAAACCCAGGTTCTTGCCGGCCTGGATGTGGATGTTCGGATGGGTGCTGGCATAGCGCCGGACAATGGCCAGACTCTGGTCGCTGGAGCCGTCATCGCGCACCCAGATATCGCAATCCGCATGGCTTTGCGCCAACAGGGAATCGAGCTGCGCAGGCAGAAACCGCTCGCCATTGAATGTAGACAATAGAATTGCCACACGATTTTGCTTGTCAGTCATTCATTGTTCACCTGCCTGTGCAGGCCTATCTCGGCAGAATTCCTACCCATTCCCATATCCATGACCCGCGAACACCACGTCTACACCCGCCACATTGATCTCCAGCAGCGCAGCTCGCTGTCCGTGCTGGCGAACAAGATACAGCCGGGCTCCCGTGTGCTCGATCTGGGCTGCGGCCCAGGCGTGCTGGGCCAGTACCTGCAACAGCACAAGGCCTGCACCCTGGATGGTGTGACGTTCAGTGCCGAGGAGGCCGCGCTCGCCAGGCCGTATTATCGCGATCTCGCTGTGGCGGATCTGGAACAGATCAACCTGGCCGAGGCTTTTACGCGGCGTCAGTATGACTATATCGTTTGCGCCGATGTCCTGGAACATCTGCGCCACCCTGAGCAATTGCTGGCCGACTGCCGCGATCTGCTGGCCGAGAACGGTGAAATCCTGGTCTCCATCCCCAACGCCGGCTACTGCGGCCTGGTGATGGAGCTGATGCAGGGCGAGCTGCGCTACCGCGAAGAAGGCCTGCTCGACAGCACCCACCTGCGCTTTTTCACGCGCCAATCGCTGCTGCGGCTGATGCAGGCGGGCCAGTGGAGTGTGCAGTCGCTGGAGACCATTGACCGGCCGCTCGACGAATCCGAATTTGCCCGCACCACCGCCGACAGCCTGCCGCCCGCAGTGATGCGCTACCTGCTAGCCCAGCCCGATGCGCTGGCCTACCAGTTCATCTGCAGCATCCGCCCCAGCAGCGATGCCGCTGCCGCCCAGGCCCATGCACTGCTGGCGATCGAGAGCGAGGCCAACACGGCGCATGCCAGCTTCACCACCAACCTGTACTGGGCCGATGCAGGCCAGTTCAGCGAATCGCACAAGCTGATTGCCAAGGGCCAGATTGGCGCCCTGCAGCAGAGCATTCGGTTTGCCCTGCCCCGCTTTGACGGCGCCCAGCCGTGCTTGCGCTGGGATCCGGCCGACCGCCCTGGCTTTTTGCACCTGCATGCGATGCGCCTGTATGACGCCAGCGGCGCGCTGCGCTGGCGCTGGGAGGCGGACCAGCCCGAAGCCCTGGCCCAGGTGCCGCACAGCCAGATCAGCTGGCAGCCGGCCCCCGCTACCGCACCAGGCAGCACCCTGCTGTTGCTGACCGGCGACGACCCGCACCTGCACCTGCCGATTGCGCCAGCGCTGCTGCAGGACTGCTTGCAGACGGAAGGTGCGGTGCTGGAAGTGAGCCTGGGCTGGCCCATGTCGGCCGACTACGCAGCGCTGGCCGATAGCGCCCAGGAGCTGCAGGCCCGCATCCGCCATGCCGACACCGAGGTGCTGCGCGCGCAGCAGGCCCAGGCCGATGCCCACACCCAGCTGCGCCTGCTGCAAGCCCATATGCAGGACCAGAAGGACAATCTGGAAGAAGCCATTGCCCAGCAGCAGGAGCACATCCAGGGCCAGCAGACGCATATCCACAATCTGCAAACCCATCTGAGCAATATCGAGGCCTCGGAGGCCTACCGCGTCGGCCAGAAGCTGGCCAGCGCCAAGGCCCGGCTGCGCGGCCGGCCCGCGCCCGCCCCGGCCGTTGTGCATGTGCCCGAGCCTAAGCCTGTGCAGGCGGCGGCGGAGGCCATCGATGCAGCGGAAGTGATCGCGGAGGCGCAGGATGAGGCGGTGCCCGCCGTCGTGGTCGAGGAAGCAAGTCGCTCTGAAACGCTCGCCGAACCCGTGCGCCCACTGGCAGCAGCCCAGCCCGCGACCATGGTCGACATCATCGTTCCGGTGTACCGGGGCCTGGGCGATACGCAGCGCTGTCTGCAGTCGGTGCTGCAGGCGGCGACGCAAACCAACAGCCAGTTGGTGGTGATCAATGACGCCAGCCCCGAGCCCGAACTGACCGCCTGGCTGCGCGAGCTGGCGCAGCAGGACAGCCGCGTGCACCTGCTGGAAAACGACAGTAACCTGGGCTTTGTGGCGACCGTGAATCGCGGCATGGCATTGAACCCCAGCCACGATGTGCTGCTGCTCAACAGCGACACGGAGGTGTCCCACGAATGGCTGGACCGCCTGCACCGCGCGGCCTACAGCGCAACAGATGTGGGCAGCGTCACGCCGCTGTCCAACAACGCGACGATCTGCAGCTACCCACGCTTTTGCGAAAAGAATGCGCTGCCCGCAGATGCCGACCTGCTGCGCCTGAACCATCTGGCCGCCAGCGCCAATGCCGGGCAGACGGTCGAAGTGCCCACCGGCGTGGGCTTTTGCATGTACATCCGCCGCGACTGCCTGGCGCAGACCGGCCTGTTTGATGTGGAGCATTTCGGCAAGGGCTACGGCGAAGAAAACGACTTCTGCATGCGCGCCCATGACCTGGGCTGGCGCCACCTGCTGGCGCTGGACAGCGTGGTGCTGCACACCGGCGGCGTCAGCTTTGGCGACAGCAAGACGCCGCGCGAGCAGGCTGCCTACCAGACCCTGCTGCAGCTGCACCCCGCTTACGACAGCCTGGTGCAAGCCCACCTGAAAGCCAACCCAGCCCAGGCCGCGCGCAATGCCATCGACAAGGCCCGCCTGCGCCAGCACCCGCTGCCGCGCATTCTGATGGTGTTGCACAACGCCGGCGGCGGCACCCTGCGCCATGTCAAGGAGCTGGCCCACAGCCTGCGCGACCGCGCGGTATCGCTGGCCCTGACCCCGCTGGAAGACAACTACATCCGCCTGCAGTGGCTGGATGCAGCCGAGGGCTATGACGAGGTGTTCCACTGGCCCACGCAATCGGAAGCGCTGGTGGCGCTGCTGCGCGAGCTGGGCGTAAGCCATATCCACTTCCACCACCTGATGGGCCTGAACCTGGAAGTGATGCGCCTGCCCGAACTGCTGGGCGTGCGCTATGACTTCACCGCACACGACTATTACGCCATCTGCCCGCAGATCAACCTGATGGAGCCCACCCACAACCCGCGCTATGCGGCCTTGGGTGTGCCGCAATGCCCGCAGTGCTCGGGGGCCGAGCCGGCGCCAACTGGCGAGTACATCGATGCCTGGCGCATGCGCCACCGCCTGTTCCTGAACCAGGCGCGCTATGTGCTGGCCCCGAGCAAGGATGCCGCACTGCGCATGCACCAATACTTCCCTGAGGCAGCGGTGCGCTACGTCACCCACCACGACATCCCCGATGCTGCCTTGCTGCCTGTGCCCAAGGGCCAGCCGCTGGCGCACCATGCGCATCTGCGCGTCTTCATCCTCGGCGGCGTCAGCCTGGCCAAGGGGGGCGATGTGATGGAAGCGGTGGCACTGGCAGCCGCCCAAAGCCAGGCGCCCGTCGAGCTGCACCTGCTGGGCTACCCGCACCGCCGCATGCGCACCCAGCCCCATGCCAGCCTGACCATCCATGGCCCCTACGACGATGCCGACCTGCCCGCGCTGATGGCGCGCCTGCAGCCCGATGTGGTCTGGTTCCCGGCGCTGTGGCCCGAGACCTATAGCTACACCTTGAGTGCCTGTCTGCAGGCCGGCGTGCCGGTGATCGCGCCCGATATCGGCGCCTTCCCCGAGCGCCTGGCGGGCCGCCCCTGGACCTGGCTGCGGCCCTGGAGCACCTCGGCCGATGAATGGCTGGCGCTGATGCAGGACATTCGCCAGCGCCAGTACGTCGAAGGCCAGCCACCGCTGCCGGCACCGGCGGCTGCGGTCGACCTCAAGGCCCAGTACCTGCAGCCCTGGAGCTACGGACACGATTACCTGACGGGCCTGCGCCCGTCCCCCCATTAAATAAAATGGCCGATAGTGCTTGCAAACCAAGCACCCCTGCTACAAAAACAAAGAGCCACTCCTTGTCATCCACTCTCTCTACCTTGCGCAAGCTGCCTCACAAGCTGCGCCAGCTGGGCCGCAGCATGTACCTGCTGGCCGCCGATCCACGCCAGTTGGGCAGCAACAGCCGCCGGCTCTGGCGCGCCTGGCGCACCGGCGGCACCCAGATGCTCAAGCACCAGCTGCTGTCCTTGGGCCACCCCGATGCACCGACCGTACCGGTCGCCCCCACCGATGCCTGGCAGGACTACCAGCAGCGCTTGGCCAGCGAGGTGCTGCCGGTGCTGCGCGCCGAGATTGCAGCATTGACGCAGCCGGTCAGCATCTCGATCCTGGTACCCACCTACAACACCGACCCGGCCATGCTCACCGCCATGGTCGATTCGGTGCGCGCCCAGATCTACCCGCACTGGGAGCTGTGCATCGCCGACGATGCCTCCACCCAGCCCCATGTTCGCAGCATGCTGCAAGAACTGGCTGCGCAGGAGCCGCGCATCAAGCTGCACCTGGGCGAGAGCAACCATGGCGTATCGCATGCCAGCAACCGGGCGCTGGCGCTGGCCACCTCCCCGTTTGTGGTGCTGCTGGACCATGACGATCTGCTCCAGCCCCAGGCCATCTACCGCGTCGCCCAAAGCGTCATGGCCGATGACCCGGACATGCTGTACTCGGACGAAGTGCTGGTCAGCCCCGATGGCAAGCAGGTGCTGCAGTACTTCCACCGCCCGGCCTTCTCGCCCGAATACCTGCGCAGCCACCCCTATATCGTGCACATGGTGGGCTTTCGCACGGCGTTGCTGCGCAGCCTGGGCGGCTTTGATGAGGCCCTGGGCATTTCGCAGGACTACGATCTGATTCTGAGAGTCAGCGAGGTGGCCAGCCGCATCGTGCACCTGCCTGAACTCCTCTACCAATGGCGCACCCACACCGGCTCGGCCGGCCACGACAAGATGGCCCAGGTGATGGCCACCTCGACCGCCGTGCTGCAGCGCCATCTGGACCGCAGCGGCGTTGCGGCGCGCTCGGCCGCCGGCGTGTCCTTCAATTTCTTTGAGACGCAGCACCAGATCGCCGATGGCCAGCGTGTGGCCATCATCATCCCGACCAAGAACTACGGCAGCCTGGTGCGCCAGTGCGTGGACAGCATCCGCGCCACCGTGCAACATGCCGCCTATGACCTGATCGTGATCGACCATGACTCGACCGAGCAGGCCAGCCTGGACTACTTTGCCCAGCTGCAGCAAGAAGGCACCGCCACCGTGCTGCGCTACCAGGGGCCCTTCAACTTCTCGGCCATCAACAACTGGGCCGTGCGCCAGCTGACCCGCCCCTACAGCCACTACCTGTTCTGCAACAACGACATCGAGGCGCTGGAGAGCGGCTGGCTGGAGCACATGCTGTCACAGTGCCAGGACCCGAGCGTCGGCATGGTGGGCGCGCAACTGCTCTACCCCGACCGCACGTCGATCCAGCACGCCGGCGTCTGCGTGGGCGCCTTTGGCATTGCCGAGCACTATGGCAAGTTCTTGAAGCTGCCACCCGACCGCGTCGACATCGCCTTCATGGGCCGCCTGGTGAGCACGCATGAGGTATCGGCCGTGACCGCCGCCTGCCTGCTGATGCGCAAGGATGCGTTTGATGCCATCGACGGCTACGACGAGAAGCTGGCCGTGGGCTTTGGTGATGTGGACCTGTGCCTGCGCACCTTGCAGCTGGGCTGGCGGGTGCTGTACTGCCCGCAAGCCACCTTGATCCACCATGAATCCATCACCCGGGGCAAGGCCGAAGGCTATGACCCGCACCCAGAGGATTCGGCATTGTTCGCCAGCCGCTGGCGTGATTTCCTGGACCAGGGCGACCCCTACTTTCACCCCGCTTTTGAAGTGCGCCACACCTGCTGGCTGGTGCGCACCCCTTTGCACTGCCAGCCCTCGATCAACCGCCGCCTCTTCAGCCGCAGCGGCCTGGGCCAGCGCATGCAGCGTTTGAGCTACAGCGCCAGCGTTTCTGAACCGCTGCAGCAGGCAGCGGCTGCGGCAGATACCCAGCGCGCCGCCTGAGGGCACACTGGCCGGTGCCCTGAGCGGGCTGCCGGCCAGCGATCAAACGGGACGCTGCAGCAGCAAAAAGATCTCGTTGTTGGTCAGTACCTCGCGCGGGTACTGCGCCAACAAGGCCTCGGGCACGGGCTCGGGCTCATAGTGGCGGCGCTCTTCGCGCGCCACCGTAAAGCCCGCTTCCTTGGCCAGCGCCACCAGCTCGTCGGCGGTCAGGCGGTTGAGTTCCTGGTATTCCTTGAACACAAAGCGCTTGTAGCCCTCCGGCCCAAAATCGGCAAAGCCAAAGTCCACCTCATCGGGGCTGAGTTCGCCGTCATAGCCTTCAATCACCTTCCAGAGCGCATCCTCGTCCACCAGCAGATGGTGCCAGGCGACATCGTCATAACGGCGCAGATGCGAGCCAAAGGCAGAGTAGAACAGTGGCTCGATCTGCAAGAAGAAATGGCCGCCCGGCTTCAGGCAGGCCAGCAGGTCTTTCAGGATGGGCAGCAACTGGTCGCGCTGCACATGCTCAAAGGTGGACCAGCTCATGATGCCGTCGTAGAGAGGCGCCTGGCCCGCCAGCGGCGCGCTGGGCGTGATCGTCTGAAAACTCAGCGCGGCCGGAATGCGCTGCAGACCCAACTGCTCCTGCGCAATGCGCGGCAGCTTGGCGTATTCCTGGCGCACATCAACGCCGTGGATGGCCGCAGCGCCATGGCGCAGCACCAGGGCCAGATCGGTGATGCCATCGCCGCAGCCAAACTGCAGCAGGCGGGCGGTGCTCACATCCATCACCGGGCTGAGCCACTGCGCCACCACATCGGATGCGTAGTGGAAGTGGGAGCGGAACCACTCGTCAGTGATCCGGCTGTCGTCAAACGCGGGCAGGCCGAGCAGCTTTTCACGCAATTGCGCCAGGCGGCGCATACGGCTTCCGCGATTCATGATGGCTTTCGCAGCACGTACACGTCCTGGTGGTTCCAGAACTGCACGGGGGAGAAATATTCGAGCTTGTCGGCGCCGACGGTCTCGGCAATGCGCGCGCGCACAAAGGCTTCGGTCGTAAAGGCCGTGCCGTACTCGTTCGGATCGATGGCGTTCGATTCGCTGGACGGCGCAAAGAAAAAGCCCTCGTCGTCGAGCGGCACGCTGTCAAACCGTGCCGCCTTCATGCCGTGCGTGCTGAACACCAGAATGCCACCCGGAGACACCAGGCTGTACAACACCTGCAGCCAGCGGCCCCAGGTGCTGCGCGGCAGATGGCTGAACAGCGACAGCACAAAGACCGTGTCGTACTGGCGTGGAGCCACGAGCTGCTCAGGCACGCTGGCAGAGACAAAGCCCTGCACGCCAAAGGTACGCTGCGCGAAGTCCACCGCATCGGGCACCACATCCGATACCGTCACCTTGCCGGGGCCCAGCAGATGGGCCAGGTGGCGGGTAAAGCGGCCATGGCCGCTGGCAAACTCCAGAAAATGCTGGCTCTGCACCAGCGGCTGGCCAACACGCTCCATCACCGTCATCAGCTCGGCCAGGGTGCGCCAGCCATCAGCCAGGTAGTCGCGCAGCGGGTTGTTGCTGCTGGGGTGGCTGGCAAAGAAGCCAAAAATATCATCGGCTGTGGAAATCGTGCAGTCCAGGCCCATGATGTTGCGGAACGAGCCGGTCAGCCCATGCTGCTCGATCAGCGCATGCGCTTCCAGCATCACATCTTTTTCGGCACGGGCACGCAGCAGCAGGCCCGAGGCCGCTTCAAAATTGCCATTGGCCAGCATCAGCTGGGCTTCGGCCAACAGCTGCTGGCCCTGGCTTGTCGCAGAGGGAGAATTCGTGGTCATAAATCTGGGGGCGATGAGCGCGCCAGCGCAGACGTTGGCGCGCTCGTGTCCTGGGGTTCAAGCGGTGCACGCGCTTGCGCGCAGCCTCAGCTCCAATGGTGGGGCAATCGTACCAGTCCAGGCAGCGGCTTGGGGTAGATAAAGCGGAAGACGGTGTACTGGAACCATTGGTCGTAGACCGCCAGCCCCGAGCCATCGAACAAAAAGGCGCTAACCACATAGTCACCGCTGTGCAAAGGCAGGTCCGGAAAGCTCAGTACCGACTGCCAACTGCCATCGGGCAATTGCAGGGGCACTGCACCCTCTTCGTGCGTAGCCAGACAGGCAATGCCTACGCCCCTGTTCTGCTCAATCATGAAGCCGATATTGGGCCGCTCGGCGCCATTGCCGCGTGCCTTGATGGTGACGACCAGGTCCTGGCCTTGCAGCACCGGCGGGTCGCCCGGGCTCAGGTTGGCTATATCCACCGAAAGGATACAGGCGTTGCCAGGCTCTTCGGCTGGGGGCAGGTTGGGCGGCTCCACGGCGTAGGGTGTAGCCAGTGGATCGACCGGTTCTGTAGCCATCGCTGCTGCAGCCACATCGGCCAACACAGATGGCGCTGCACTTGCTGCATCATCACCCCACTGCTGCCGGTCCTTCTCATCCTGCTTTTGGCGCGTGCGCACATCGTAGGCGGCCAGCACCGCCTCGGTCTCGCCAAACATCTGCACCTGGCCCTGCTCCAGCCACAACGCGGCATCGCAGAGGTGGCGGATATGGTAGGGACTGTGCGAACAGAAGAGGATGGTGCAGCCCTTTTGGCGAAAGTCCAGAATCCGCTCGATGCACTTCTTCTGAAAGCTCTGGTCGCCGACGGCCAGTGCTTCGTCTACGATCAGCACATCGGGCTGCACGGCGGTGACCAGCGCAAAGGCCAGGCGCACGTTCATGCCCGAGGAATAGGTTTTGACCGGGCGGTCGATCGCGTCCTGCAGTTCCGAGAATGCGATGATCTCCGGCTCCAGCTTGCGCATTTCCTCATGGCTGATGCCGATCAGGCTGCCGGCAAAATACAGGTTGTCGCGGCCGCTGAAATCAGGATGAAAACCCGCTCCCAGCTCCAAAATGGCGGTGATGCGGCCGGAGCGCTCAATCGAGCCGGCCGAGGGTTGCATCGTGCCTGCCAGCAATTTGAGCAACGAGCTCTTGCCGGCACCGTTGTCACCCACCACACCGATGCACTGGCCGCGCGCCAGGCTGAAGCTGACATCGCGCAGCGCCCAGTGGCTGCGGTGCATGGCCCGCCCCGTCAGCAGCGCCTTCACACGCTGGCGCGGGGAGTCATACAGCTTGTATTCCTTGCCCAGGTTCTTGACCACCAGCACGGCGGCAGTCTCTTGCGTTTTCGCCATCTGCACGCCCGTCATAGCCAGTCCACCAACTGGTCGCGGCTGCGCCGCACCAGCACATTCACCACCACGGCAAGCACTGCAATCCACACGGCGCTCACCACCCAGACTTGCAGCTCCGGCCACTGGCCCTGCAGCAGTGCAGACTGGTAGCCCATAACATAGGAAGCCATCGGGTTGAGCCACAGCAGCCAGCGCCAGCCCTGCGGAAACATCGTGATAGGAAACAGGATCGGCGTCAGGTAGATACCCACCGACAGCATAAAGCCCACCAGTTGCACGGTATCGCGCAAGGCCGCCGCAAAGATCGCCAGCGCGTACGACAGCAGCAAGGTCATCAGCAGCTGCATGGCCATCAGCGGCAGCAAGGCCAGTACCCCCCATTGCATATGGTGCACGGGGATGTAGCACAGTGCCAGCAGCAGCATCAAAGGGCCAAAAATCCAAGAGCTTGCCAATACCGATCGAACCGGAAACAGCACCGGTGGCAGCGGGTTCTTCTGCAAGATGGAACCCGCCTCTAGCAGGCTGGCCATGCCACGCGAGACCGCGTCGCAAAATGCCATCCAGGGCAGCGCGCCCACTATCAGAAAGGTGCCCACTGCATGGCTGGATGCGCCCTCTCCCAGGCGCATCGCAAACACAATGTCGAACACCAGGTAGTAGGCTGCGACGGATAGCAGAGGCTGCAGATAGGGCCAGATGACGCCCAGTGCCGTGCCGGCGTGGCGCGCGGCCACCTCTCGGCGTGTCATCACGCCAATCAGCGCGCGAGCGTTCCAAGCCTCGTGAATACTGTGCAAAAAGGTGCGCATCGCAATTCAATATCGAAAGACAAAGCGCCCATGAAAAAAGGAGAAGGCTGTTTCAGCCTCCTCCTTGCCCCATAGGCAGTGACTACAGGTTATTTTGCCTTATATTGCGCCAAAAAGGCTTCCAAGGCTTTTTCGTCAAACTTGGCCTTGCTGGTGACCTTTTCCACCTCAGCTTCACGGGCGGCTTGCAAAGCCTTTTGCGTGAATTGTTTTTCCAGCTCAGGACGCGCTTCTTCAAACGTCTTCTGGACGGCCGGTTTCCGCTCGATGAACTTGATCACATGGTAGCCAAATTGGCTCTCCACCACGGGCGCGAATTCACCAGGCTTGGTCAATGCAAAGCCGGCCTTCTCAAACTCTGGAACCATACGACCACGAGCAATGAATCCAAGATCGCCACCACGTGCAGCGCTGCCAGGGTCTTCTGAGTTGTCCTTGGCAAGCTGCGCAAAATCTGCACCTGCCTTTGCTTCGGCCAGCAGCTTTTCTGCCTTTTGCTTGGCTGCATCGGTCTTGCCCTTGACCAGGATGTGCGCCAGATGCACCTCCTCAGGCGTCGCCATGCTGTCCTTGTTAGCAGCATAGTGGGCCTTTATCTGCGCCTCGATCAACTTCGGATCAGGGGCGTGCTTGGCATTGAACTGAGCCAGATAGGCATCGGAGATCACCTTGTCCGCAGCGATACGTGCGGCGGCAGCTACTTGGGGGTCATCTTCCACCCCCACAGAACGCGCGTAGGCAGCCATGGCGCGGCGCACGAACAAAGCATGCACCATCTGCTGCACGCCATCTTTATTGGCCAAGAATGAATCACGCATTTCAACAGGCAAGCGCTGTGCTTCCGCCTGGATGTCGACGACCCGGACCTCAGCACCAGGGACACCCGATACCAGAATAGGGCTCTCATTGGTAGTCGCAGCCGAGACCGCCAGGGACAACACACTCAAAACGATGCCCACAGGGGCAAAAAACATACGGTTACGCATTCATGATCCTACTGGCAAAAGAAGCAGCATAACAAATCAAGCTGGATCTCGCCGTGCTCAGGATTGGACAAATATTCCAAAAATGTAAAAAGGGCAGAGATTGCTCTCTGCCCTTTGGCTGATTCTCTCAGTATTTCAAACTAAGGCCTTGCGGCCTGAGCGTGAATTACTTGGAGAAGCGGTGTGGCCAGGTGATACCGTAGGTACCGCTGAAGCCGTTAGCTGCGCCGCCGGCGTTGGTCAGCTTGATGAACGAGGAACCCACCACTGGCAGAGCGCGGGTGTAGTTCACTTGGCCCCAACCGTTTTCGTAGGTCACAGCAGCGGTCTGACGAGCCACCGAAGCGCCCAACACGGAGTTACCAGTGTCCTTGAATGCCAGCACGTTCACTTCACCGCACAGACGGATCACCTTGGCAGTGCCGGGGGAGATCACAGCGCCGTTACGAACGGAAGATTCTTCACGGTCGTAGAACACGTTGCTGGTGGTGTTCACGCAGATGTTGCCATCAGCGTCCACCGAGGTGGTGCCAGCTTCGAAGTAACGGGTAGCGTTGTCAGCAGCGACCACACCAGCGTTGAACACGCGGTACTTGCCCGAGTTGGTAGCTTCAGCGTAGTTAGCGCCAACGCTGTAACGACGGGTAGGCATCGACAGAACCCAGTCGGTCTTCGCATCGATCAGGGTATCGGTAGCGAACTGGTTAGACACACCGGTGTTGGCCACAGCTTGGGTCAGCAGCGAAGCTTGCTGTTCAGGCGTGGTGGTGGTGGTCAGGTAAGGGGTCGACAGATCTGGGAAGTCGTAGTTCACGGCAGCAACCAGAGGTGCAGCAACCAGGGTACCATCACCGTAAACGATGTTAGCGCCGGTCTTGAACAGTGGATCAGCAGTGTAGTCGCCGATCGCAACGCCAGTTGCTGCGTTGTCCTGTGGGAATGCCACGAACTTGCCGCGAGCGTTTGCACCAGCAGCGTCCACAGCCTTGATGGCGGTAGCAGCACCGGAGAACGTGGTGGTTTGGGCCACGTTCAGGATGTACCAGTCGCCGGTCAGTTGGCCGGTAGGCGTGTCGTAACCCAGGGTTGCAGCAGCTGCCACAGTGGTTGGGTTGATCGACAGGGTCTGCTCCAGCACGGAGTCAGCGCAAGCAGGAGCGCCGTTAGCAGCGTGCTTGATGGTCTTGAACAGATCGGAACCTGGCTTCACGTCAGCCATGTTCAGGATTTCGACGTAGCCTTCCTTCGTGTTGTTCACACGCTTTTCGGCGGTCCAGCCATCAGCCAGACGGTCTTGCACGAAGCTAATCTTTTGGCCGTGGATGTTGGGGTACGTGCAGCTGTTGTCAGCCGTCAGGAAGTACGAACCATTGGCGTCAGCTTGCACCGAACCGGTCCACACGTCGTAAGGCGACAGGAACACGGTAAAGTCCAAGATATCGTCAGAGTTGGCAGCGCCACGGAAACGAACCTTCAGAGCCTTGCCGTTCACAGTGTCGGTGTTCACAACGTGGAACACGGACATGTTGTCATTTTGCGTGGTGAAGTAAGGAACCACCAAAATGTGACCCACGCCGCCTTCGGCTTGCTCGAACTTGGTTGCCGAAGCAGCAGTCATTTGAGCGGAAGCAGCACCAGCAAAACCGCCAATCATGGCAGCAATGCTCAGAGCCAGAACATTTTTCTTCATAAACACACTCCAGTTAAAAAAAGTTAGTCAGCGCAACTACCACGATTGTTTACGCTAAGAAATAATAGCATAGCGCCTTCGCGGTTTGCAAAGCAAGCGCCCTGTTTTTTGCAGCAGCTGTTGAGAATTTACAACAACCATCTGCATTTCACACCGCCCACCTTTCTTGGCGATGGGCTCAGGGCTCCAGATAGAGTCGCCACTGACCGTCTTCGAGCAACCAAGTTTGCTTCGAATACATATCAATGGTACCCAGATTTTTGCCTATCAGCGGCGGTTTGACCTTCAAATCGACACCGACCTCACACTTTTCCGCATCGCACTTGACATCATGGATCGCTGCTGATTGCGCAAAGGTGCCTGGGAAGGCCTTTTGGTATTGCTCCAGCGTGCGTGCCTTCTGATACGCGGCATTGGTCAGGGCATAGGCGGCGGCGTGATCGCCCTTGATACGCGCGTTGTTGAAGTCCAGCGCATTCTTGGCAACGGTCTCTTCAGGGGTCGCAGGCTGGATGCTGGCGCAGGCGACCATTGAGATGGCAACTGCGATTGCAAACAAAGCTTTCGAAGGTTTAACGAGCAAGTGAGAGGTCATTTTCAATATCTTTACAACAGATTGGTTCTTTACTGGGCCTGCACCGGCTGCACAGGTGCGACACGGGACACGGGGGCCGGCGCATTGTTGGCGCGCATCAGCAGATCGTCATCGTTCAAGCCGCGCAGACGGTCACGCAGCTCTTCACTGACTTCGCGCACATCCACATCGGTGCGTACGACACGAGGTGTCATGACCAGCAGAAGTTCCGTACGCCTCGAATCTCTTGTCGTGGTGCTGAAGGCCTTGCCGATGATCGGGATATCTTTCAATAAAGGAATGCCCGAATCAGTATCTTCATTCCGATCCCTGATCAAACCACCCATAACAATTGATTCACCTGACCGTACCGCCAGCTTGCTGGTCAGTTGACGGTTGGAGAACTTGGTCTGTTGCGACGCAGTATCTAGGCCAGCGCTGTCGATCACCGACTGGTCAATCTGGAGACTGACCATATTTCCAGAGTTCACGGAAGGTGTGACATTCAGGATCACACCCGTGTCTTTGAGCTGGTAGTTGTCTGACAAAAAGCTGGTCGATGTTATGGTACTGCTGACCTTTACCGGAATTTGCTCACCCACCGAAATCGAGGCGGGGTGGTTGTCCATCACCATCACCGAGGGGCTGGACAGCATCTTCACCTGAGTCTTACCCGCCACGGCACTCAACCGGGCGGCGATATCGCCACCGCCGCTGAACAGCGAGTAGGTAAAGTTACCGGCATTGGCAGCAGGGACGGCGGAACCTGTGGCGCCCAAGCGGCCAAGGCTACCGGTACCCGAGTAGTCGCGGCCTCCGATACCAGTATTGCGGAACAACCATTCCACACCATACTCCAGATTGTCATTGAGTGTCACCTCAATAATGCTGGCTTCAATCAGCACCTGGATAGGCGCCACATCCAGGCGCTTGAGCGATGCCTCAATCTTGCGGAACTGCGAACCGGTGGACCATACCAGAATGGTGTTGTTGAACTCGTCTGCCACCACACGGATGTCGCCAATCGCAGTGGCGGTGATGGTCGGCGTACCAGCTTGCTGCTGGGCGGTGCCGGTATTGCCAAAACGGTTGGCGTTATTGTTGCCAAACCCCGAGGAGAAACCAGAGGTGCTGCCAAAACTGTTGAAGCCACCGCCAAAGCGGTTGTTGTTATTGTTGTTGACGCCATTCAGCCCCGGAGCCACACCCGAGGTCATATTTCCGCCAGCCCCTTGCTGACCACCAAAGATGCCGTTGAGCACCTGCGCCAGGTATTTGGCATTGCCGTTCTGCACGCGGTACACATAGAGTTCAGGCTCGCTGCCACCGTAGCCGGGGACATCCAGGCGGCGAATCCAACGTTCTGCTTCATCCAGGTAGGAGGCGCGGGGCGTGATCACCATCAGTGCATTGAGGCGCGGGATGGGCAATACACGGAGTGCACCAAACAAAGGATTGGAATCACCCAGCGAGGTCAGCAGCGCGGCCGCCGCTGCCGCGTTGCCGCTGAGCTGGTTGTTGCCGCTACCGCTGGCAGCAGCACCCGTTGCCTGACCGGGCCGGCGTTGCGCGGCAGCGCTCGCGCCGCCTGCCGAAATACCAGCAGACCCTGCCGCGCCCTGACCTTGGGCAGCCTGGCCACCGCCGCCATTGACCATTTGCAATGCAGCGCTGACTTCTTCAATGGATGCATGCTTCAGTGGATAGATACCTACCGACATGCCCTTGAGCAGGTCCACGTCAAAGGTCTTGACCATCTCCATCCAGCCTTCGGACTGGGTGCGCGTGCCTTGCATGATCAGCACATTGCGTACGGTATCCACCTTGATCAGCGCTTCTGCCGGGATGATGGGCTTGAGGATGTTGGACATCTCGGTCGCGCCAATGTATTGCAGCGGCACGACGATCACACCATAGCCCGGCGCCATGCTGCCGGGGGCACCGGCCAGGCGCACGTTGCCGACAAGACTGCGCAGCACTTCGGGCTTGCCGACCTGGTAAGTGCCACGCGCATCGCGCACCATGGCCAGGCCATTGGCCTGCAAGGCTGCTTCCAGCAGGAAGACTGCCTTGTCCGGGTCAATCGGCTTGGGCGTCGTCAAGGTGACGGTGCCCTGCAGCGGCGGGTGCATCACATAGTCGATCTTCAGAATATCGCCCATCACTGTGCGGACCACCTCGGCGACCGGCGCTTCCTCAAAACGGAAGCTGACCGGCGCGCCACCGGTGACCGGCGCAGACGGGTCAATGTTCAGCAGCTTGTCCGTACCGCGAATCACCCGCGGTTCGGTCGACCCCTCTTCCTCGTCACTACCCACCTTGGGTGTGATCAGGATGTTTGGCGCTTGGATGACCGGGGCAGAGCCGTTGGCTTGCACAGCCGGGACAGAGGGCTGCGGCGCCGCGGTTTGTGCATGGAGCGGCATCAGCGTGCCCATCTGGCCCAATGCAACTACCAGCGCCGTCTTGAAAAATACGGGAGACTTCATGGTTCTAACCCTAGGATCTATCTATTTATAGAGATTGCCACGCTCAAGGGCGCTGGGCAGCGGTGCCGCCTATGCTCGCACGGCGACGGGGTGTTGGGGTATCGGAGCCCGCAGGAGGCTGTCCAATTTGAGGTGGCATTGCCCTTTGCGGCACACCGGGCTCAGCAGCGGGGGTGTAGCCCTGTTGCAGCTTGCCCTTTTGCAAGGCAATTTCCTTGGTTAGACCGTCACGGGTGAAATACACGCGGTTATCTGCTACTGAGCTCAAGGTCCAACCATCCAGCGTGCCTCGCAGCGGCAACGACTTATCCTTGCCCTGGAAGTGAATGATGATGCCTCCACTCTTGCCATCCTCGCCAATGTAGACACCAGTGAGTACTGCATCGGCCAGATAATCTGGAGGCGGAGGCGGTGCATCCGCAACAGCGGCAGGGGGCGGAGGTGGTGGGCGCCGGGTAGACGAGAACAGGGGCCGATCCAGCATAGCCAGAAATTGACTGTGGTCCATAGCCTGAGCCTTTCCCAAACGGGGAACGATATTGTCCAGATTGGATTTTTGCCCTCTGGGCATCGTCCAATGAACATTCTTCAGCCCACCACTGGGTGAAAACCACATCCAGGCCAGCAGCAACGCCAGCACAACGTTGGCTGCCACCAAAATGACACTTATATAGCGCTTCATGGACGCTCCCTCAACACGCTCAAGGTCATCTGGAGTGTCAACCGAGGCGCCACCTTCTCATTCATCACCTGCAAGGTTCCCTGGTTTCTTACTTCCACATCGGCCAGCAACATGACTGGCAACTGCTCGTTCAAGACAGCCAATGCGCTGTCGACAGCCAGCAAATCTCCTTCTGCGCGCACGGACAGCGGAATGCGGTCAAAACCTTTCTCCTCTTTGGCCGGCAGCACCTGGCTGCTGACCACAGTCAACCCTGCGGTAGTCAACAGGCTACGCACTTTCTGCTGCACTGCGTTTCCGGTTTGGGCCACATCCTGGCTGCTGGGGTAAATATATTCAGCTCTGATCTGCAGAGCACGCTCGAGCGACTGGTCAATCTCCTCGCGCTGCAGATCAAGCCCCCGCAGCCGTGCATAGCGGGGTTCAAGCTCCGACAGGCGTGCCTGCGCCCAGAGGTGTTTGCTAACGACATAGCTGCCAAGCGCCACCAACGGCAGCAGCACCAGCAAGACAGTGGCCACCAAGATCAGCAGCTCTTTACGATTAGGACGATTCGCGATCATGGCTTTGCCCCTCCTGATTCAGCGGAGGGAGGAGGAGATGGAGGTCTGCTGCCACCCAGGCTCGGACCCGACTTGGTGCCGCCCAGGGACGGGCCTGGCTTGCCGCCGCCCACGCTCGCCTTAGGCGCCGCCGCAAAAGGTGCCCCTGGGCTCGCTCCCGAAGGCGTGGTAGCGGGCACTGCAGGTGCTGCGCCCTGAACAGCCGATTCCGCAACAGCAGGCGGTGCGGACTCCGGCTTGGCGCCACTCTCTGCCTCGATGACACTCTTGGGGCCAAATACCTTGGCATCCAAACCCAACTCGATGGTGAAATTCTCTTTATTGCCGCCGCCGATACGGGTGGCGGCGCTGGGCGCGCGCACATCCTTGACACCATCTTGGTTACTCAGCTTCTGCATCAAGGCAGAAGCATTTTCTGTCAAGCCGGAAATCGTCACCTTGCTGCCCTGGATACGTGCCGATTGCAAGGCCGTGTCATCGGGCAGCACATTGGTCAACATGCTGAGCACCTGAACGCCATCAATGCGCTCTGACAACAGCTCTGAAAGACCTGCGACCTTATCGGCGCTCTGGATCAGGGTTTCGCGCTTGGCCACCACATCGGCAGTCTTGGCAGCTATTCCTTCGTAGGCATGCACTGCCTCAATGGCGCGCAACCGCAGCTGTGCCGTGGGCGTGGCGGCAATCGCAGCGAGCAGCAGCGCGGCGAGAGCAACACCACCCACATTCCACCAGAGGCGCTTGCGGCCCAGCGCATAACGGGCTTGCTCGCCAAATCCCTGGAACACCACCGGCCTGCGCTCAGGCGCAAAAACCCAGACTTCAGGCTGCTCCAGCGACTCCGCCTTGGACCCGCCTTTCAGTGTTTGCAGATGCAGCTGCTGGGCCACCTGCGCTTGCAGATAGGGCTCGGTCTGCGCTCTGGAAGCCAGGACCACGAGCAATTTAACCGCCTTGCTGCTGCGGCTCAGCTCGGTATAGCCCCAGAGCAGGTCGTCTGCAGCAAAAGGGCTGATCGCCTGCACTTCCAGCTCGGCAGCGCTGGCGCAATCCTGAGGATCGAGGGCGGGCAGAGCCACCGTCTTGCGCAGCACCATGTGCTCGGGCAGTTCCACCGCCCAGAACGCAGGCTCGCGCCCGGGCTTGGCGACGGGCTCACCGCTTTCCCACACCACGGCAGGCGTGCCTTCGGCAGGCACCAGGCGCAGCATTTGCGCGGGCCGAAGCCAAGACAGTGGCGGCCACTGCGGCGCCCTGCGCCAGGTTTTTAAAACATCGGCCTTGAGCTGGTTCAGATCCAGCCCGAAAAAGCGCGATTCAGTTGAAATTGCCATAAGGGTTCTTTGCTTCGATCAGGATGCTGGCTTCAGCATCTGGCGCGCTTCAAACGTGTACCAGGGCAGGCCGTCCCGCGTTCTGGCTCCAAAGTACACACTGCGATCTACGAGAAAAATACGTCCGTCCGCCATCGGGACCTGGGCCGTTATCCGGTAACGGCGCTGCGCCCCACCAGGGCGCGCCAAGTTGGCATCCAAGCCAGTGGTGTCCAGCCCTGGTTGACCACGCGATGCGGCGATTCGAGCTGCGATGCCCTCATCTCCGTTAGCCAGCACCCGCAGCACATCCGGAGGCGACGCCAACGGATTCACCGTAGCGCCTCCCGAGCCGGAGGTCGCCGCCGTGATCAAGGGCGCGAGTCTAGCATAGAGGTCGTAATCGATTCCGGGCACCTGCATCAGGTCTTCTATCGCCTCAAAGCGCTCAGGCCGGCGCCCATCCAGCGAAGCGCGTTCCCGGCGATCAAGCACCGCCACGGCGAGCTCCTGGGCTGCGCCTTCCGGCAGTCCACCCCCGACGCTCATCAGCGCCGTGAGCAGAGGCAGTGATGCGCCATTGATATTGATCAGACCGTTGAGCGGCATCACACTGACCGCTACTTGCGTGCCTTGGTAATTGACCGAGGTCTCAGTGATCTCCTGCAGGATCGTGCGGTCTGCTGCCAGCTGCTGCAGCACCATCACGACGGCCGCATCACCCACGGCCTGCGCGGTCACCTTGTCCTTGGCGACACCAATCATCTTGGCTTCCTGGCGCACCACGCCGCTGACGCCCGTCACCATCAGGCTGAGCGCAGCGACCAGCCACAGCACGGCAATCAAGGCCATCCCCCGCTGCTCTTGCAGCGCAGTACCGCGGGAGTAAAAGTGGACACGCGTCATCCGGCGCCTCCCAGGCTCGCACCACCACCGCCTCGGGGATCGCCGGCAGGCATCACGCGCAGTTGCACCACCACCGGCGCCAGCACCGAGGTCTCGGTGGTCATCACCACCTGCACCGCCTGCGGCAAACGGTCAACCGCAGCCCAGTCGCTTCCCCACTGAGGTGGATCCATCGCACCATCCAGGTACTGAAAAGACAAACCCGTCGCATGCATCAGCAGTGGATAGGTCTGCGCCGCGCCCCAGTCGGGCAGCGTCTGTGTATCGATCCATGGCAGGTAGCTCAAGATGACGGCAGGCGCGCCCTCGTAGCTGCCCATGGTCAGCCGGAAATGGTAACGGCCACCCACGCCATAACGTGCAGGCATTACACCCACCCAGGTCATCGATTGGCCCGCACCTTCAAAGAAAAATGTCGAGGGCGCGGCACTGAGCATGCCCTGTTGCTGCAGGCCCTGCACCCGTTTGGCGGAAATGCGGCCCAGGACGGCACGTAGAAAATCGGTGCTGGCGCGCGACTCGTCCATGCGTTCGAGCCGGCTGTCGATGCTGGTCTCCGTGCGGCCCATGGTGCCCATCGCGCCAGCCAGACCCAGTACGATCAGCGACAGCAAGGACATGGCGACCAGCATCTCCACCAACGTGAAGCCGGAAGCCAGGAGACGCTGGCCAGGATGGCCGCGCTGGGGGAGAAGTGTAGAAATGCGGCTCATCCTGCAGGCACCACATTCTCTGCCGGATCAGGTGGGCGGCGCTGTGCCCGCAAAGTAGTGAGCTCGAACACGCGAGGGCGGTCGCCCTCGGCCCAGTTCACACTGATGTGCACCTCATGCAGTACGGGGATGTTCGGACTTTCATCCACGCCAGTCTTGAACGGTGCGCTTTGCACACTCCAGTGGTAACCATTACTGTCGCCTGACTCGTTCCAGCCGCTTTCATAGACGGAATCGCGCGAATCCATGATGGACTGCGCCAGCTGCACCGCATATTGGTAGCGGTCCAGATCACCGACGCTGCGCGCGTTGCTGCCGGTGGCGCGGTAGATCATGCCCAGCGAGATCGCCATGATGGACAGCGCCACCAGAATCTCCAGCAAGGTCATACCTTGCTGCCGACGGGGGCGTTGGGACAGAGACGACAGCGCCCTCATTGGAACAAGGGCTCCTGGGTGACCCGGCCCGATAGCCAGTCCACCCGCAGCCGCGTGCCGGCGCCGTTCTTGCGCAGAATTTCCACACTGCCGCCGGTAGAGCCGCCGGAGGCCAGGAACACGATCGAGGCGGAGCTGTTGGGCACAAACTCCCGATCCGCCACCGTGGCACGCAGATCAACCGTCTCGGGAATGTCCTTCTCGGAGCCCGTGAAGCCATAGTGCCGGGTCTGCAGATCCACGGTAAAGCGCACCGGCTCCCCTTGCGACACGGCAATGTAGCGGGCGGAGCGCAGCTGGCTGATCATCGTGCGCACAGTGTCGCGGTACTGGACCCCGTCCTTGAGCCGGTCATAGGCGACCGGCGCCATTGCCACCACCAAGGCCATGATGGCAAACACCACCATCAGCTCGATCAAGGTAAAGCCTTGATGGGCTGCTGGGCGCTTCGTGGCGCGCGGGTGTCGGCTCAGCCATGGCAAGGCAGTCGGCACGGGAATTCCTGTTCAGATCGTAAGAGCAGCGCAAGCCAGATTACTGTGCGTTGCGCACGTCGGCGGCTTCGCCTTCGCCACCAGGCTGGCCATCGGCACCCAAAGACAGGATATCGACCCGGCCACCGTTGTAGCTGTAGCGGTAAGGGTTGTTCCAGGGGTCATTGGGCACGCCACCCGACAGATACGGGCCGTTCCAGCCGCGCACATTGCCCGGCTGCTTGGCCAGTGCTTCAAGACCTTCTTCGGTGGTCGGGTAGCGGCCGGTGTCGAGCTTGAAAATATCCAGCGCCTTTTGCAGGTCAGCAATCTGCACGCCTGCGGTCTTGGACTTGGCGCCGCCCAACTGGCTCAGCACCTTGGGGCCGACCAAACCGGCCAGCAAGGTCAGGATGGCCAGCACCACCAGCAGTTCGATCAAGGTAAAACCACGGCTCTTGCGTGGCGACTTTTGGGTGAATAAGGCCTTCATGGCGGGCTCTCCTTGCAGTATTAAAAATTAAGCAGCCAGATCGTTGACGGACAGAATGCCCATCAAGATAGAAACAATGATGGAGGCAATCATGATGCCCAGCACCAGAATCAACACTGGCTCGATCATGGTCAGGGCGCGTTTGATGCCGGTTTCCACCTCGCGGTTCAAAATATTCGACAACTCCAGCATCATCGATCCCAGGCGCCCGGTCTCTTCACCGACGCGCACCAGGTTCACCGCCAGCGGCTCGAACACCGTCGTGGTGTTCATCGCCTGCACCATCTTTCCGCCTTCCTTGACGATGGGTGGAATCTTGGCCAGCTCCGCCTGGATCAGGCGGTTGCTGACCGTATCGGTCGCAATATGCAGTGCCGTCAGCAACGGCACACCATTGCCCAGCAAGGTGCCCAGCGAGCGCGAATACAAGGTCAGCTGGTACTTGAGCGCCAGGCGCCCCAGAATCGGCATGCGCAGCAACACACCCTGCCACCACAACCGGCCCTTGGGCGAACGCAACCAGCTGCGCATCACATAAACCACGGCGGCACCACCGAGCAACACCACCCAGCCGTTCTTGCGGAACACCTGGCCCATGGTCATCACGATCTTGGTCGGCGTGGGCAGGGCATCACCCATGTCGGTGAACAGTTTCTCGAACTGCGGCACCACAAAGCCCAGCATCGCGATCAGCGACAGAATCGCGACCGCCACCAGAATCATCGGGTAGATGGTGGCCGAGACCACGCTTTCCTTGAGCGCGCGCTGGCGCTCCAGATGCTCCACCAAGCGCTGCAACACGGCTGACATCTGGCCGCTGGCCTCGCCCGAGCGCACCATGTTGATGTAGAAATCGCCAAACAGCTCCTGGTGCACCATCAGCGCCTTGGACAGCGGCACCCCGCCCTTGACGGCTTCGAGCACGCCGGTCAGCAGCTCGCGCATGCTGTCCTTGAAGGCCATGTCGATCAGCACGCGCAGCGCGTTGTCCAGCGCCAGACCGGCCTTGAGCATGATCGACAGCTCCGATGTCATCGCCAGCACATCGGCTGCCTTGGCGGGGCCCTTTTGCGACTTGGGTGCCTTGGCCTTGCCAATGGCACTGGCAGCAGCCGGCTTGGCGCCTGCAGCCTTGGCGCTGGCCGGCATCAGCGCGGCAGCATCTGCCGCATCCACAATGCGCACCGGCGTGAGCTTTTGCGCGCGCAGGTGCTTTTGCACCGCCGCCGCATTGGGCGCTTGGAAAGTGCCGCGAACCTGCTCGCCCGCAGCGTTGATCGCGTGCCAGGCAAAATCAGCCATCGATCTGGTCCTGGGTGACGCGGGCGACTTCGTCCAACGTGGTCATGCCGGCGGCCACCTTGCGCAGGCCATCCTCGTGCAGACTCAGCATGCCGGATTTGGCCGCCAGGTTGAACAGCTCGTTCGAATCCTTGCCCGCATTGATGGCATTGCGCATCGGCTCATCGAGCACGAAAAGCTCATGGATGCCGGTACGGCCCTTGTAGCCAGTCTGGCGGCAGGCGTTGCAGCCCACCGCACGGTAGATGGGCTGGCCCACCTCGCTGAAGCGTGCCAGGCCGGAGCGCTTGCGCACCTCCTCGCCAGGCTCATACGCCTCCTTGCAGTTGCCGCACAAGGTACGCACCAGACGTTGGGCCAGCACCCCGTTGACCGAGGAGGTGATCAGGTAGCTCTCCACCCCCATATCCTGCATACGGGTGATGGCACCGGCGGCGGTGTTGGTGTGCAGGGTCGATAGCACCAAGTGACCCGTCAGCGCGGACTGCACCGCGATCTGCGCAGTTTCGCCATCGCGCATTTCACCAATCATGATGATGTCCGGATCCTGGCGCAGGATGGAGCGCAGCGCGTTGGCAAAGGTCAGGTTGATCTGGGCATGCACCTGGATCTGGTTGATCCCTTCGAGCTGGTACTCGACCGGGTCTTCCACCGTGATGATCTTGTTCTCGAGCGCGTCAATCTTGGACAGCGCTGCATACAGGGTCGTGGTCTTGCCCGAACCCGTGGGCCCGGTCACCAGCAAAATACCGTGTGGGCGGGCCAACAGGTCGTTGAACTTGGACAGCGTGTCCTTGGCAAAGCCCATGGTTTCGAGCTGCAGCCGCACGCTGGCGCGATCCAGCACACGCATCACGATGCTCTCGCCATGCACGGTGGGCACGGTGGAGACACGCAGGTCGAGCTCGCGACCCTTGACGCGGGTCTTGATGCGGCCGTCCTGCGGCAGGCGGCGCTCGGCAATATCCAGATGCGCCATCAGCTTGACGCGTGAGCCCACGGCCGCCGACAGGCGCGGCGGCACCAGCTCACCGGGGTGGATCACGCCGTCGACGCGGTAGCGCACATGCAGGCCATCGTCAAAAGGCTCCAGGTGGATATCTGAGGCGCGCAGATCGGTCACCTTGCCAATGATGCTGTTGACCAGACGGATCACCGGCGCCTCGCTGGCCAGGTCCTTCAGATGCTCGACAAAATCGCCCACATCGGAGCCATCGCCAAACATGTCATCGCCGTCGTCTTCTTCGGCTTCGGGCTCAGGCTCCTGCAGCGCTTTTTCAATATCGGCCTGCAGCGCCAGGTGCGGGCGAATCTGCAGCCCGGTCGACATCTGCAGGGCCTTGATGACAAACGGATCCTGGGGCGAAGCCATCGCCACATCCAGCACACCATCTTGCAGCTGCAGCGGGAAGACATGCTGCGACTGCTGGAACTCGGGCATCAGGCCCGGCACGCTGATCGCCTCAGCCGGGAAATCCGTACCCAAGGTAAAAGGAATCTGCAGCTGGGTGGCCAAGGTGTGCATCAGGTCCAGCTCGGAGACCAAACCCAGCTGCACCAGCACCTGACCGATGAGGCTGCCCATCTCCTGCTGCGCCTGCAGCGCACGCTCCAGGTCGCGCGGCGACAGCTTGCCGCCCTGCACCAGCATCTCACCCAGCAAAGGGCGGCGCCCGGACTCAATAGCCAGGGCTGCGTCGCTGAAATCGTCAATAGTGCTGGTGCTCATGCGTCTATGGTCTCAAAAGCCTAAGGCAGGCGTAGTGTTCATCCCCTTAGCCTTTAGGGCACCCAGTGTAGGCGTCAGGCATGGGAGACAAATGGGAGGAAAAGCAAACTCAGGCAAAAACCTCGGCCTCGGCAAAAGCTTTGCCCTGCTGGTCCTTGGCCGACAGTTGCGGCTCCAGACCATTCAACTGCCAGTCAATCGACAACTGTGCATCATTCCAGATAATGCAGCGTTCGTGGGCCGGCGCGTAGTAATCTGTTGTTTTGTATAGAAACTCGGCGGTATCACTGACCACTACAAATCCATGTGCAAAACCGGGCGGCACCCACAGTTGGCGCTGGTTGTCTTCGCTCAGCTCGACGGCCACCCAGTGGCCGAAAGTCGCCGAGCTTTTGCGGATATCGACCGCCACATCAATCACCCGGCCTTGCACCACCCGCACCAGCTTACCCTGCGCCTGCTCCAGCTGGTAATGCAGGCCACGCAATACCCCCCGGCTGCTCTTGCTATGGTTGTCCTGCACAAAGTCATAGTGCTGCCCCACTGCGGCATCAAAAGCCCGCTGGTTGAAGCTTTCGTAGAAAAAGCCGCGCGCGTCGCCAAACACCTTGGGCTCGATGATCTTGACACCGGGCAGGGCCGTATCGATGGCTTGCATGGCCTTACTCCTTGGGTTCCTGCAGCAGGCGCTGCAGGTACTGGCCGTAGCCGTTCTTGGCCAAAGGCTTGGCCAATGCAGCCAGTTGTTCGTCGCCGATATAACCGCTGCGCCAGGCGATCTCTTCGGGGCAGGCAATCTTCAGGCCCTGGCGGCTTTCCAGGGTGGCAATGAACTGCCCCGCATCCAGCAGGCTGTCATGCGTGCCGGTATCCAGCCAGGCATAGCCCCGGCCCATGATCTCCACGCTCAGCTGACCTTTTTCCAGGTACAGGCGGTTCAGATCGGTGATCTCCAGCTCGCCGCGCGGCGATGGCTTGAGGCTCTTGGCCAGTTCCACCACCTGGCTGTCGTAGAAATACAGGCCGGTCACTGCATAGTTGCTCTTGGGCTTGGCTGGCTTTTCTTCCAGCGACAGCACTTTGCCCTGCTTGTCAAAGTCGGCCACGCCATAGCGCTCGGGGTCGGTCACATGGTAGGCAAAGACGCTGGCACCCGTATCGCGCTGCATCGCGCTGGCCAGCAGCTTGTGGAAATCATGGCCATAGAAGATGTTGTCGCCCAGCACCAGCGCACTCGGTGCACCGGCCAGGAAGTCCTCGCCAATCAAAAAGGCCTGCGCCAGCCCATCGGGGCTGGGCTGCACCGCGTATTCCAGGTGGATGCCCCACTGGCTGCCATCGCCCAGCAGCTGCTCGAAGCGCGGCGTGTCCTGCGGCGTGCTGATGATCAGGATCTCCTTGATCCCCGCCAGCATCAAGGTGGTCAGCGGGTAGTAGATCATCGGCTTGTCGTACACCGGCAGCAGCTGCTTGCTGACTGCCAGGGTGGCCGGGTGCAGGCGGGTGCCGGAGCCGCCCGCCAAAATGATGCCTTTGCGTGCTTGCACTGTCATGTTCAGAGAATCTCCTGCAGCATGCGTTGCACGCCGGTCTGCCAATCAGGCAAATCCAGCGCAAAGCGCTGCTGCAATTTATCGGTGTTCAAACGGGAATTGTGGGGGCGGCGCGCTGGTGTGGGGAAGGCCGAGGTGTCGACCGCCTGCACTTCCTGCGCGGTCAAATTCAGCGCCGGGTTGATCTTGCGCGCCGTCTCCAGCACAAAGCGGGCATAGCGGTTCCAGGTGGTTTCACCGCCCGCCACCAGGTGGTAGATGCCGCTCAGGTCGTCACCCGATGCCAGGGCGGTGCGCAGCGCATGCGCGGTCACATCGGCGATCAGGTCGGCACCGGTGGGCGCCCCCCACTGGTCGTCGATGACAGCCAGCTTGTCGCGCTCCTGCGCCAGGCGCAGCATGGTCTTGGCAAAGTTGCCGCCACGCGCTGCATACACCCAGCTGGTGCGAAAGATCAGATGCTTCACGCCGCTGGCGGCGATCTGTTGCTCGCCTTCGAGCTTGGTCTGGCCGTAGACCGACAGCGGGCCGGTGGCCTGGTCCTCTTGCCAGGGCTGGTCGCCACCGCCATCGAAGACATAGTCGGTGCTGTAATGCACCAGCCAGGCGCCCAGCGCCTGGGCCTCGCGCGCCAGCACGCCCACCGCCTCGGCATTGATGGTACGGGCGGCCTCGGACTCGCTCTCGGCCTTGTCCACAGCGGTATAGGCAGCCGCGTTGACGATCACATCGGGCGCCAGCGCCCGCACGGTCTCGGCCAGTGCCCCGGGGCGCAGCAGGTCACCGCAGTGCGGATCGCTGACGCGGTCCAGCGCCACCACTTCGCCCAGTGGCAGCAGGCTGCGTTGCAGTTCCCAACCGACCTGGCCGTTCTTGCCCAACAACAGTATTTTCATCGCATCGTCCTGTAAGGCGCCCGGCACGCAGTTGCCCGGTACGCCTCCGTCCCGCCGTCAGGCGTACTGTTTGCTGACCCAGTCCTTGTAGTCACCCGACTGCACCTGGGCCACCCAGTCCTGGTGGTCCAGGTACCACTGCACGGTCTTGCGGATGCCGCTGTCAAAGGTTTCTGCCGGCTTCCAGCCCAGCTCCTTCTCCAGCTTGCGTGCATCGATCGCATAGCGGCGGTCATGGCCGGGGCGGTCCTTCACATAGCTGATCTGCTCGGCATAGGACTGGCCATCGGCGCGTGGGCGTTGCGCGTCGAGCAGGCTGCAGACATGCTTGACGATCTCGATATTGGGCATCTCGTTCCAGCCGCCCACGTTGTAGGTCTCGCCCAGACGGCCCGCTTCCAGCACACGGCGGATGGCGCTGCAGTGGTCCTTGACATAAAGCCAGTCACGGATCTGCATGCCGTCGCCATACACCGGCAGGTTTTTGCCCGCCAGCGCGTTGACGATCATCAGCGGGATCAGCTTCTCGGGGAAGTGGTAGGGGCCGTAGTTGTTCGAGCAGTTGGTGGTCAGCACCGGCAGGCCATAGGTGTGGAACCAGGCACGCACCAGGTGGTCGCTAGCCGCCTTGCTGGCGCTGTAGGGGCTGTTGGGCTCGAAGTTATGGGTTTCTGTGAAGGCCGGGTCGTCCTTCTCCAGGCTGCCGTAGACCTCATCGGTCGATACGTGCAGAAAGCGGAAACCGGTCTTGCGCTCGCCTTCCAGGCCACTCCAGTAGGCACGTGCGGCCTCCAGCAGGCGCAGGGTACCCACCACATTGGTCTGGATGAAATCCTCGGGGCCATGGATCGAGCGGTCCACATGGCTCTCGGCCGCAAAGTGCACGATGGCACGCGGCTGGTGCTCGGCCAGCAGGCGGTCGAGCAGTGCGCGGTCACCGATATCGCCATGGACAAAATGGTGGCGGCTGTCGCCCTGCAGGCTGGCCAAGTTATGCAGATTGCCCGCGTAGGTCAGCTTGTCGAGATTGACCACCGGCTCATCAGAACCCGCCAGCCAGTCCAACACAAAATTCGAGCCGATAAAGCCGGCGCCTCCGGTGACGAGAATCATGGTCAGTACAGGTAGTTCAACAAATAACCGTCCATTATCGCATTGCCCTTCCGCCGCACCGCCGGGCCTTGGCCAATCCGGGGACTATCGCTGTAACGGCATGTGGATAAGTGTCAGGCTTTCGAACCAAAACGGCTGTGGGCGATATGCAGCAGGCCGTCAAAGATCAGGTTTTCGACCAGCTCGAAAGGCCGCGTCATGCTTGGCATCATTTTCCAGCCCGCACCGCCTGTCATGACGCAGGCGGGCTCCTGCCCGCAGTGGGCAATCACATGCTGCACCATGCGCTCGACCGCACCGGCAATCGCATAGGTGCCGCCGCTGGTCAGCGCATCGCTGGTGTTGGTGGGAAAAGGCCGTACCTCTCCCGTCGGCACATGCAGACCGGCGGTGCCCGATTCCAGTGCCTTGAGCATGATGCCGTGGCCCGGCAGGATCAAGCCCCCCAGAAACTTGCCATCGGCATCAATGGCTTCGACAGTGACCGCCGTGCCCACCATGACCACGACCACCGGGCGCTGGCGCCCCTGGGCCAGCACATGGTGCCAGGCGCCCACCATGGCCACCCAGCGGTCCGTGCCCAGGCGGCTGGGGTGGTCGTAGCCATTGGTCAGGCCCGCCTCGGCGTTGGAGGACACCACCCAGTTGGGTGCCAGATCCCAGATGTCCATCTGCGCCTGCACGCGGCGGCGCACCACATCGCCCGCCACCACGCAGCCGAGCATGTGTTGCGGCTCCGGCAGCTCGGCCCAGCTGCCCTCAGCCAGGCGCTCGATGTTGTCCAAAAACTCCACCCCATGGGCCAGCACAGCGGCGCCAGGTTGTGCTGCGTCATACATCGCCCACTTGAGGCGCGTGTTCCCTACGTCGATGGCCAGAAAATGCATGGGCGGCATTATCGGCCTTTTTGTCCGCCCGCCTTGTTGCAGGTGCAACAACCTGAGGTTCAAGAGTCATCCCGGCGCCACTGTGAATTATTTTCAAGCGACATCGTCTGACTTCATCGCGTTCCCAAACCCCTATATATTGGGCAGTTCCTGTAACCAACCCTCTAGGAGTCACCATGGGACTGTTCAGTTTTATCAAGGAAGCCGGTGAAAAATTGTTTGGCGGCAAAGAAGCGGCAGCTGCCACCGCCAGCGCACCACAAGACCTGAACGCGGCGGCAGGTGCGGCCATCGAAAAATACATTGGCACGCAGAACCTGGGCGTGTCCGATGTGAAGGTGGCCTTTGATGCCGGCAAGGTCACCGTCACCGGTGTGGCCCCCACCCAAGCCGCCAAGGAAAAAGTCACGCTGTGCTGCGGCAATGTCTCCAGCGTCAGCGACGTTGATAACCAGATGAGCGTCACCAATCCCGAGCCCGAAGCCAAGTACTACGATGTGGTCTCGGGCGACACGCTGTCGGGTATCTCCAAGAAGATGTACGGTGATGCCAACAAGTACATGACCATCTTCGAAGCCAACAAGCCGATGCTGAGCGATCCCAACAAGATCTACCCCGGCCAGAAGCTGCGCATTCCTGCGCTGTAATCCCGGCCCAGCCCTGCATCGAAAATCCCGCACACGGCTCGGCCGGTGCGGGATTTTTTCCATCCGGGCTTGGGGCTTAACGGCTTTGTGCCTGCTTGAAACGATCCACCAGCTGCCGCAAATCCTGCTCCGCCTTGTAGATGACGGCCAGGTATTCGTGGTTGTTGATGCCCCAGAGCGAGGAATCCATATCGGTGGTATGGGCCACCAGGAAAGGCAAGGTGGTGACGACCCGCATCTGCGCGCGGCCCTGCAGGTAGCTGTCGATGGTGTTGGTGTGCGGGTCGCGGATGGAGGAATCCCACTGCGACAACGCCTCCAGCGCGGGCTGGGCGTAGATGTTGTGCACCATGCTGGTCATGCGGTCCAGCACCACAAAGGTTTCGCCGTTCTGCTCCAGCACCTCCAGCACCTGGGTGCCTGGGTGGATCTTGGCAATCAGGCCGGCAAAGATGTCCCACTCGCCCTCATGTGCGGCCAGCCAGCCATCCACCCGAGCGCGGCGCTGGGCATAGTCGGGTGGCATCTCGACATCGTCTTCCATGATCTCCAGCTGCGTCGCACCGGTCTGTAAGGCCTTGCGCGCCAGGTACTGGTAGCTCATCGCACAGCCCAGCCAGCCCGGGCTGTAGCGCACGCCATCAAACACGCTCACCTCCCTCTGCAGACCCGGCAAGGTCTGCTCGACGAAATGCGCACGGCGGCGCACCGTCTCGGGCATGCTCAACACCATGCAGCTGCCTGGCAGTGGTTGCGCCACTGTCAGGGCCTCCCACTGTGCTGTATCTATGCGGCCCAGCGCATACAGCGCGCGCAGCACCATGAACTCAAACTGCTGGCCGCTGCGGGCGATCTCGTCTGCCAGCCCTTGTTGCACCTGCGCAGGCGCCTGCGCTTGCTGCTGCAGCATCTCCTGCACCGCCTGCACCATGGCCTGGGCATCGCCCACTGGCGTCACCCTCAGTGCAGGGTTGTTCAGCAAGGCGCTGTGCTGGTGGATATCGGCACTGCTTTCAGTGACCACCGGTGTACCCAGGCTCAGGCATTCGTACACCCGGGTGGTTTCCAGCAAGGCGCCTTCGTAGTAGTGGATATTGACGACCACACGCGCCTGGCGCACGGCCTGTCGCAAGGCATCGCCAAACAGATTGCCTTCGATGCGCACCGAGAACTGGCGCTGCAAAGCCTGCAGCATCTCCTGCCGGCGCGGCGCATTCACATCGCCGTAGAACAGCACATCGCAGCTGGGTTCCAGCGCCGGCAATGCCGGCTCACCGCATTCCTGCAACAGCTGCGAGTAACCCGCCACCCCGCCAATCGGCACCAGAAAGGTATGCGGGTAACGAATGCCCTTGGTCTCCAAAAAGGCCAGGTTGGCCGGCGCATAGTCCCAGGCGGACAGCGAATTCTCCAAGATGGCCAGGTAGTCGTCGGTGAACCAGCGCGGGCTGACGCTTTGCTCCATCTGGAACACGATGCGCTTTTCGCCCGGCGGCAGTTGCTTGAACATCTGTGGGCAGACCACGATGTACATGTCGAGCCCAAAGCCTTCGGGCGGCACATCCTGGAACAGGCTCACCTCGAAGCCCGCCTTGCGCAGCGCCTGGGCCAGCGCATGCGCGACAAACTGCGTGTGGGCCGTTGCCAAAATGCCGTAATGGCGGTTGCTGCCGGGCAGCAACGCTACCGCCGGCATTGGCGTGCCACTTGCCTGCCGCATCCTGCGGCGCAGCGCGTGGCGCACCTTGCGTACACCGGCTGGTTCATAAGGCGCCAGCTTTTGCTTGATCCTGAAAACCGCCCTCTTGCCTTTGCGCAGCAAATCAGTGATGCGCCACAGCGGCGACAACTGGCGTGCCAGCGCCTGCATCTGCTGGGTCTGCTGCTCGATCTGCCACTGTTTTTGGGCCACATCCTGCTGCAGGGCCAGCAGCTTGATGTCTTGCTGCTGCTGGCGCGCCGTCAGCCACTGGGCCTGCGCCTGGGCTTGCTCCAGCGCATTCTGGCTGTGCTGGGCCTGGGCCTGGGAGCCCTCCAAATGCGCACGCAGCTGCTCGCGCTCCAGCTCCAGGCTGCGGATATCGCCATCGAGCTTTTCAATCCAGCTGTGGCGCTGCTGGCCCGCCGCCTCCAGCGACTGTATCTGCTGCTGCTGGTTACCCAGCGCATGCTGCAGCGCCATCATCTCGGCCTTGGCCTCCAGCCGTGCTCCCAGCGCGGCAAACACCCGGCAGACATCACGTTGGAAGGCCGCATCACTGCGGTCACACAGCCGGCGCAGCAACGCAGGCTGCTGCGCGCCCACCAGCAGTACGCCCAGGCCATTGCTGTGCGGAAAGTGCAGGCTCGGGTAACGCCCCTCTAGCTCCGCCCAGAGCTGGTGCACGCCAAAGTCATCACGGTGCACATTGCTGTCGTGGAACAACACCACACCGCGCTCGCTCAGCTTGGGCAGCCAGGTCTCGAAATCATGGCGCACCGCCTCGTAGGTATGCAGGCCATCAATATGCAGCACATCGACACTGCCATCGGCAAAGCTGGGCAAGGCTTCGTCAAAACGCATGCGCATCAAGGTCGAGAACTGGGTGTAGTGCGGGTCATGGGCCTGGCGCAGGCTGGCATAAATGCCCTCGCCGTAGGCGCCGGCATGCGCATCACCCTCCCAGGTGTCGACCGCATAGGTGCGCGTCAACAAGCCTTGCTGGACAATCGCCTGGCAAAAAGCCAGGTAGGAGATGCCCGAATAAGCCCCAAGCTCTACCAAGCTGTGCGGCTGCGCCACCGCCATCAGCCAGGCGGCAAACGGGATATGCCCCGCCCAGGGCGCAGGGTGGGTCAGATGGTAGGGTTCCATCAAGGCGGCGGGGTGCAGCCAGTCATAGTCGGCGCGTGCCTGCCCTTGGAGGTCTGTCATACGGTTCATGGGGAAGAGATTTCCTGTTGCGCCTGTCCGGCCTGCAGCACGATGGACCGCATCGGAATGCCAAGCAGACCGGTGGCCATGTTCGTGGACTCGGACTTGAAGTGCAGCGCATCCTGGATCCAGTGCTGCTGCACATGGTCGTGCTGCGAGCCATCGGCCAGCGCGACGTCGATCGCGTAATGGCCCACCGGCATGCGGGGCATGTCAAAACTGAACTCGGCCTGCAGGACCTGGCCGCTGGCACAGGCCACGGGCTGGCCCAGATAGCTCAAATAGCTGTTGTCACCAAACACGGCCTGGCCGGTGCGGTCCTTGACCACAAAGCCGACGATGGGGGACTGCAGCGGCTGGTGGCACTGCGCC
>NZ_JAJNCT010000025.1:0-190285 GCF_021026195.1 Comamonas koreensis | reverse complement strand
AGGGGCGCTGCTGCGTGTCCATCAGCCAGGCGCCGGTAATGCGTGCGCCGCCCAGGCCAAACGAAGGCGCATCGGGGTTGAAGCGAAACACCTCGATATCGTTGCGCAGCGGCTCGGCACGGAAAAAATCGCGCCGCTGGTCATGCCAGGGCAGGCTGGCATCGAACACCGAGGCCGGCGGGGCTGCTTCAGCCACCGGGCCACTGCCCTGCTCGGCCTCATAGCAGGCCTGCATATAGCGGTCGCAGACCTCCTTGGTCGGTCCAATCTGCATGATCTGGCCCTTGTCGATCCAGACCACGCGGTCGCACAGGCTCTTGATGGCAGCGGTATCGTGGCTGACAAAAAGCAAGGTGCCGCGCTCCATGAAGCTGCGCAGAAAACGCATGCATTTCTGGGTGAACACCGCATCGCCCACGGCCAGTGCCTCGTCGACCACCAGGATATCGGCGTCCACATGGGCAATCACCGCAAAGGCCAGCCGCACATACATGCCGCTGGAATAGGTTTTGACCGGCTGGTCGATGAACTCGCCAATATCGGCAAAGGCGGCAATGGAGTCAAAGCGCTCGGCGATCTGCGCATCGCTCAGCCCGAGCAGCGCCGCATTCATCGCGACATTGTCCCGGCCCGAGAACTCGGGGTTGAAGCCTGCCCCCAGCTCCAGCAGCGCGGCGATGCGGCCATGCGTGGTCACCGCGCCGCAGCTGGGCGCCAGGGTGCCGCAGACCATCTGCAAGAAAGTGGACTTGCCCGAGCCATTGCGGCCGATGATGCCAATGGTCTCACCCCTGGCCACCTGCAGGTCCAGCCCGCGCAGTGCCCAGAATTCGCGGTGGTAGGGTTTGGGCTCACGCCCCAGCAGGCGCAAGAGCCGCGGCATCACAAACTGCCGCAAACGGTCGCCGGGCGCGTCATAGATATGGAAGCACTTGCCCAGGCCCTGTACGTCCAGTGCCAGAGATTCAGAGGACATCGGCAAATCCCTTGCGCGTCTTCTGGAACCAGGCGAAGCCCAGCCAGGCCACCACGCTGCAGGCCAGCATGCTGATCGCCCAGCCGGTCCAGTCCGGCATGCGGCCCCAGATCAGCACGGCGCGCGTCTGTTCAATGAAAAAAGTCAGCGGATTGAGCCACATCGCGGTTTGAAAGCTGGCAGGCAGTGCATGCACCGGGAAGAAAATCGGCGAGATGAACATCAGCATGGTCGTCATCACACCGGTGATCTGCTTGAGATCGCGGGCAAATACGCCCAGCGACGCAAAGAACCAGCCCACGCCGACACTGAGCAGCACCAAGGGCATCCAGACCACCGGCAGCAGCACGGCGGTCAGCGGGATCTTGCCATTGAGCACCAAAAGCGCCACCAGCAGTACCGCAAGGCTGGCCAGCGCCTGGAACAGGGCGGAGCACACGGCCACCACCACCAGAATCTCCAGCGGGAACACCACGCGCTTGACGTAGTTCACATTGGCCAGCACCAGGTGCGGGGCGCGGTTGAGCACATCGGAGAACAGGCCGTAGACGATCAGGCCGGCGAACAGCACCATCGCAAACTGGGTCTTGGACTCCGGCCCCTCGCCCCAGCGCGCCTTGAACACGACAGAGAACACAAAGGTGTAAATCACCAGCATGCACAGCGGTATGAGCACCGCCCACAGCCAACCACCCAGCGATCCCTTGAAGCGCTCACTCACTTCACGACGCGTCATCTTGACCACCAGCGGCCAGTGCGCACGCACGCTACCCACCAACGCGCGCGCAGAGGCAGCGCTGCCTACACCGACAGTCAATGTGTAACTCCATCTATCATGAGGCGGCCAAGTTTACAGGGACAACGCTATCCCGACTGGCGCGGGTGCGGCTCGGTTACAAGCCGCGACGATTACAAATGTCACTGAGACCAGGGCAAACCCTGGTAACGCCAGCCACCGAGCTGTCCCCGTTGACCCTGGGCATTCGCATCGCCCTCAAAGCCCTGCAGGATGTTGTAGGCCTCCAGCCCCAACTGGCTGGCGCGCTGCGCCGCCGCCACCGAACGCACGCCACTGCGGCACAGCAGCACGATCTTGGCGCCAGGCGCCCGTTGGGCCAGTGCCAGCAGCTGGGCATCGAAATCGGGATTCATTGCCATCTCCGGCCACTGCTTCCAGGCAATGGCCACGGCACCAGGCACCTGGCCGACCCAGGCGCGCTCGGCATCCGTGCGCACGTCGACCAGCACCGCCTGCTGGTTCTGCACCCAGTGCCAGGCCAGCCGGGCACCAATATCGCCGGCATAGCCATTGGCGGGCGCAATGGTCTGCTGTTCTGCGGTCAAGCTCATAGATACCTCTCAAAAGCGCGGGAAGGCCCAGTCCCGCTACGCTGCCCGGTCCCAGGGCGGGGCCGGCATGTCCTTCAATTGCTGGCGCAGTGCGCGGTGGTTCGGCACCACCTCAGCCACGGTGTCCCAAAAACGGGGACTGTGGTCCATCACCCGCAAATGGGCCAGCTCATGGGCCACCACATAGTCGATCACGGCCGGTGCATAGTGCATCAGCCGCCAGTTCAGCCGGATCGAGCCATCCGACTTGGCACTGCCCCAGCGCGTCTCGGCACTCGACAGGCGCAGGCTGGTGTAGTGCACGCCCAGCAGCGGCGCAAAATGCGCCAGGCGCGCCAAAAAGTGCTGGCGCGCGCTCTGGATAAACCAGGCCTGCACCAGATCACGGATCTGCGTACGCCCGGCGTTGGGCGGTAGCGCCAGGTAGAGGCGCGAGGGCGAACCCGTCGCACCCTCCTCCACCCGCCAGACGGCCCCTGAGCGCGCCACACGCTGCTCACTGTCTACCACCAACTGCAGCGGCTGCCCCAGGAAAGGCAGACTGGCGCCATCTTCCCAGCGGATGCTGGCGCTCAGGCTGCTCGCGCGGCGCTGCTGCATCTCTGCGATCTTGCGCACAATCCAGCCAGCCTTTTCCTGCAATGCTTCGTCGATGCCCGGCTGCGTCACCCAGCGCGGCGCGCGTACCACCAAGCCGTCTTCGCTGACCACAAAACCGATACTGCGCCGCTTGGCGCGCTGAAGCAAGTAGGCCACCCGCTGGTCTTGCAACAGGATGCTGCGGTTGGCTGCCGGGTGTGCCTGCAGGGAGGCAGGGCCTGCGGGGACCGCCGGCTTGGCCATGGGCGCGGGCGGCGGCACCGGCAGGCGAAGCGGTGGGGCCAAAACGGCGGGAGCTGGTGTCCGCAGAGGCTGGGCGTCCACGATTTCCTCTACCGCGGAAGCAGGAGGTAGTGCAGCAGCCGTCGGCTCGCTGCGTTCCCACAGGTCGAGCGCCATCTGCACCAGGCGGCGCACATCAACCATGCCTGCACCCCATTTTGCGGCAGTACATCAACACGGGACGCTCAGCGGCAAACACAGCAGTCTTTGTCCTTCAATGGGCGGCGGCGCCCGGCTCGGCAGCTGCAGATGCTGCGGCCACTGCCGCTGCAGGCGCCTGCAGCGCAGGCTTGCCCGCATAGGCTTCGGGGTCGAGGCGGCGCATCTCGGACTCGATCCAGTACTCCACCTCGGCCATCAGTTCGTCATGCTTGCGGCCTTTGCTGTCGATCGGCTTGCCGACGGAGACATCAACAATGCCGGGCCTCTTCACAAAGGCCTTGCGCGGCCAGCATTTGGCAGAGGTCACCGCAATCGGCACCACCTGGGCGCCTGCCATGATCGCCAAGCGCGTCGCGCCGGTCTTGTATTCGCCGCTTTCGCCACGTGCGATGCGCGTGCCTTCGGGGAACATGATCACCCAGATGCCCTGGCCCAGCAGGCGCTTGCCCTGCTCGACCACCTTGTGAAAGGCGCGGCTGCCATCCTTGCGGTCGATATGGATCATGTCCAGGCTGCCGATGGACCAGCCAAAGAATGGGATCTTCAGCAGCTCCTTCTTGAATACATAGGCCAGCGGCGTCGGCATGATGGCCGGCATCAGAAAAGTCTCAAAGGTCGACTGGTGCTTGCACAGCAGCACCACGCCCTTGTCACCGCCGGGCTGGCCGGCGACGGGCAGATTCTCCATACCCTGCGTGCGGACCTTGATGCCGCAGAACCAGCCAGCGCTGTCTGCCGACAGCTTGAGCCAGCGGCGCGCCACCACATACCGGGCGCGGCTGCTGGCACCACAGACCCGCAGCAGCAAGATGGTCAAGGTATAGGGAATGACCGTCAGGCCCATGAAGAGCGTGTGCAGTATCGATCGGAGCAGTGACATGGGTGAAGTAGAAAAGACAGAGAGACGCGAAGCATGACCCTTGCTGGCATATGCCAACGGGCCACGCCAAAAGCCGCAAACCAGCGCAGCAGCATCCGGCATGGCGCCAAAGGCTGCAGCAAAATTTGATCCACGCGATGCAACGCCAAAACCGCAGCACAGGCGTGGTTGGCGCTAAATCATATCGGAAGCCAAGGCCCTCGTCCGCTGCCCGGACGCGAAGCCGCCAATGGACAGCGCATAAGGACATAAGAAAAGGAAAAATCTCCAATCACATCAAAGAATTGCAGTGGATAACTCAGCCAATTGAAGAGAAAATGTGGATAAGCGCCGTTCGACTACCCCTCCGCTTCGGATCGCGCATCGGACCGGAGCAAGCACTTATGCACACATTGTGGAAAGCAGGCTCCATAGCACAATATCTTGAGGCTATCGGAAATATAGGTAGGGCGTAAAACATAACTCCATGAAAGATATAAATAAAAAAATTTTGTCAGCCAAGCCTCTTAGCCAACTGACAATATGTGGTAATTCTGATGCAGGTCAGCGCATCGATATTTCAACAAAGTTATCCACAGAAATGTAAGTCTCGTATTGATTTTTCTTGAGATTTGCCTTGTGTATAAGTTGTTTCGTTTGCCACAAGATTGCAGCCTTCCGCCTCGCAATCCGGATAAACACCATACTGCGCGGCTCGGCCTCCCCATCCAGGCTTCGCGGATGCGGATGCGCAGCAGTCGCTACACTCGGAGCTCCCGCGTTTCAGTCCGCCCTCCCCTTGATTTTCCTGTCCATCGCCGTTCACACCCCTGCCTACAGCGCTATCAGCGCGGCCAGTGAACTGCTCACCTACCAAGCCACCCATATGCTGCCGGCCGGCAGTCTGGTGCGCGTGCCCCTGGGCAAACGGGAGGTGCTGGGCGTGGTTTGGGGCCTGGATACGGCATTCAATGGCGACCCCGCCAAAATCAAACCCATCACTGCGGTGCTGGAGGCAATTGCGCCGTTGCCTGAAAGTTGGCTGCGATTGGTGCATTTTGCGGCCCGTTACTACCAGCGCAGCCTGGGCGAGATGGCGATCACTGCACTGCCACCCGCCTTGCGCGACCTGACGGTGGAGCAGTTGGCACGGCGCCTGAAGCGCAAGAAGACGGCGATCGACAGCGATATCGCCGCCGACCAGGCGCTGGCCCTGAGCCAGGAGCAAATGGAGGTTTGCGCGCAGATAGACCAAAATGCCGGACCCTTTCTGCTTTTTGGCAGCACCGGCAGTGGCAAGACCGAGGTCTATCTGCACCAGGCCGAGGCCTTGTTCCAGCGCGATCCCGAGGCCCAGGTACTGGTGATGGTGCCGGAGATCAACCTCACGCCCCAGCTGGAGGCCCGCTTCCAGGCGCGCTTTTCGGCCCGCCTGGGCGAAGGGGCGGTCGTCAGCATGCACAGCGGCATGACGGCGCCTCAGCGCCTCAAGAGCTGGCTGGCAGCCCACACCGGCCAGGCCCGCATTGTGCTGGGTACACGCATGTCGGTGTTTGCGTCCATGCCGCAGTTGCGGCTGCTGATCGTCGATGAAGAGCATGACGCCAGCTACAAGCAGCAGGAAGGGGCGCGCTACTCGGCGCGCGATCTGGCCATCTGGCGCGGCCATGATCTGCAGGCCCAGGTGATTCTGGGCTCAGCCACACCGTCGCTGGAGAGCTGGTGGGCCAGCCGCCCGGCCACCAGCCAGGATGCAGGCGGCCGCTACTTGCGGCTGGCCATGCCCAGCCGCATTGGCGCGGGCCAGATGCCCCGGCTGCGCCTGGTCGATATGCGCCAGCAGCCCCGCCAGACCCTGTTCTCGCCCGCGCTGCTGCAGGCCATTACGCAGCGCGTGGAGAGGGGCGAGCAGGCGCTGGTGCTGCTCAACCGGCGCGGCTTTGCACCGGTGCTGTTCTGCGGCGACTGCGGCTGGAAAAGCGACTGCCCGCACTGCAGCGCGCACCAGGTCTTCCACAAGACAGACCGCACACTGCGCTGCCACCACTGCGGCTACAGCCAGCGTGTGCCGCTGGCCTGCCCCAGCTGCGGCAATCCGGACATCCTGCCGCTGGGCAAGGGCACCGAGCAGTTGGAAGAAGCGCTGGAGCGCTTGCTGCGCAATGTGCAGCGCCCCGATGGCCAGCCGGCCCGCATCGCCCGCATCGATGCCGACACCACCAAGGCCAAGGGCGCGCTGGCAGAAAAGATGGCCGATGTGCATGCCGGCGATGTCGATGTGCTGGTCGGCACCCAAATGGTTGCCAAAGGCCATGATTTTCGGCGTGTGACTCTGGTCGCCGCCGTGCAGCCCGATGATGCGCTGATGTCCAGCGACTTCCGCGCGCCGGAGCGGCTCTTTTCGCTGCTGCTGCAGGCCGCCGGCCGCGCCGGGCGCGATGCCGCCTATGTCGCTGCGCAGGGCAGCGCGGTCGAGATGTGGCTGCAGACCCAGCAGCCCGAGCATGCCGTCTACCAGGCCCTGCGCCAGTGGGACTACAGCGGCTTTGCCGCCCAGCAGCTCAAGGAGCGGCGCGATGCCGCCATGCCGCCCTTTGCCCACCAGGCCATCATCCGCGCCGATGCCCGCTCGCAACAGGAGGCCCAGGCCTTTTTGCGCGCCGCGTCCGAGCTGGCCCACAGCCAGCAACTGCTGGACGGCAGCGAGGTCTTTGTCTACCCGCCCATTCCGTTGTCCATGCAGCGCGTTGCTAATGTGGAGCGTGCCCAGATGCTGATCGAAAGCCCGTCACGCAAGGCCTTGCAGCAGTTTCTCCGCACCTGGCAGCCCTGCCTGCACTGGCTGCGCGCCCATCCGGAGCACAAGGGCCTGGTGCGCTGGCTGGTTGATGTGGACCCGCAGGCGATCTAAGAACCTGTTCCAGGAATCTCAACCAGCCAGGTCACCGCCGCCGAAAAGCTCACAAAGGCCAAAGCCGTACTGACCAGGATGATGTGCGCAATGCGGCCGTTGTGGGCGCCATAGCGGCCTGCCAGCAAGGTGACATTGCTGGCGCTGGGCAGCGCAGCCACCAGCGCGACGACCAGCAAGGCAAAGGGGTGAATCGGCAAGCCCGCCGCCATCGCGGCATGGCCCAGGCCCAGCACCAGCAGCGGGTGCACAAAGAGCTTGACCAGCGCCAGCGGCACATAGCTGGCGGGGGCGGCGTATTCCTCTTCCACCATCTTGGAGCGGGCCAGCACGGCACCCACAGCAAACAGCGCCACGGGCGTGGCCGCACTGCCCAGCAGGCCGGTTGTTTGGTCCAGTGCCTGGGGCAGCTTCCATTCCATGAACGAGGCGAGCGCGCCCAGCAAGATGGCCCAGGGCATCGGGTTGGTCAGCACGCCTTTGAGCGCCTTGAGCAGCGCCGCACGCGCATTGCCCGCCGCCCCATCCATGCGCGACAGCGCCAGGCACAGCGAGGTGGTGAACACCATGTCCACCAGCATGGTCACAATGGCCGGGCCGGCCGCCGCATCACCCAGCAGCGCCACCAGGAGCGGCAGACCCATGAAACCGGTATTTGGGAAGGCCGTCACCAGCGCGCCAAAGGCGCTATTGTTCCAGTCCATGCCCCGCAGGCGCGAGGCCGCCACGCAGCCCGCCACCAGCAGGAACTGGCACAGCACATAGAGCAGCAGGATCGGCAGGTTCATCAGCTGCGCAAAGGGCAGCGAGGAGCCGGCCTTGTACAGCATGCAAGGCAGCGCAAAATACAGCACAAAGGCATTCACGCCGGCGATCGCCTGCAGCGGGAAAATGCCGCGCCGCGTGGCCACAAAGCCGCACAGAACCAGCGCAAAAAATGGAAAGGTGACTAAAAAGACGGACAGCACGGCTCGATTGTGCCCAGAATGCGCCAGCGCAGATGTAGCGCGAGGGACCGGCAGCAATGCGCCCGGCCCATAAAAGAAAAGACCAGCCATGCGCATGGCCAGTCTTGCAGGGCCCAGATCCGGCAGAAAGCCAGATCAGCGCCTAAAACAGTCTAAAAATCTTAGATCGTCACCAGTTTTTCAACTTCAGCGCATTTGCGACGGGCCAACGCCAGGTTGCTGCGCTGCTTGTCCAGCACCAGGTACAGGAACAGGCCTTCCTTCAGCGCCACCGGGCGGATGATGTGGTACTGCGAGCCCAGCGTGATCAGAATGTCGTCGATGGAATCCTGCAGACCCAGCGACTTCATCGTCTTGAGCTTGGCACGTACCACCTCGGTGTTACCCGCTGCAGCCAGCTCCAGGTCCAGGCCTGATCCGGCACTGCCCAGCAGCATGCCGCTGCCACTGTCCACCAGCGCGGCGCACATGGCGCCTTCCACTGTCAAAAGTTGCGTCAACGCGTCTTGAACCGATGCCATCGCACTCCCCCTTCACACACTGGCGGTTTATCGTTACCGCGCCCTGCGGCCAGTGCGGCGCATGCGCAGCTCTCCCATGGCTGAGTGCTGGCTCGTCGCCAGCCAAACCATCAGACTTTGTTCATCTCGGCGCCCACTTCGGCCGCCGCCCACAGCACGCGGCCGAGGATCGCATTGGTATCGAGCACCATGCACAGGATGCAGGGAAACTCGGAAGTGACCGACTGGAAGACGACCACACCGCTCTCGGTCTCGAAGGTCAGGCGTTTGCAACCGGTGTGGTTGATCTCGCGCCCCACGGCGCGCGCCATCGCCATCAAGGAGCCGGCCATGGCCGACAGGCGGTTCAGCTGCAGTTCGCTGTTCGTGCGCAGGGACGCAATTTCAAATCCATCGGGCGTGCTCAGCAGTGCAACACGCACGCCGTCGACAGGACCAATAAGCTTATCAAGCGCCTGCTGGCCTGCCTTGACGACCTGGGCAGGGATCAGAGGTTGTGATGCAGTCATGAATTCTCGCTTTGCAGAGACAGCATGGAAACAAGTACGCTCATCGCATCCAGCAGTTGCCCACGGTCGCGTGGGTCCGCTTCCAGAACGGGAATCACCCCATGGCCAGCAGAATACACGCCTTGGGCGAATGTTTCAATTTGTTGTGTTGTTGCCGGGCGCGCGCTCAGTACCAGCGTGACAGGTGGCTGAGGCAGTTGCCGTATTTCATGGAGGATGTGGTTGGTCTCGGCCAGGCTGTTGGGGTTGTTCACATCGGTCATGATGAAAACGCCCATCGACACCGACAGCACCCACTGGCGCACAAAGCTGAAACGCTCCTGGCCCGGGCAGCCGCAGATCTGTACCACTTCTCCGCCGCCCAGGTCGATCTCTCCGAACTCGGTGCCGACCGTGGTGAGCTCCTTGCTGTGGGCCACCAGATCCAGGTTGCGGACATCGGAGCTGGACATCAGAGAGCCACACAGCGAACGCACGGCAGTTGTCTTGCCGATACCCATCGGGCCACACAGCGCAATGCGCGGCATCTTCTGCGGCCCTGTTCCGCCTGCTTCTTGGTTCATCCCGGCTTACCTCCCCCTCGTATCCATCGGCCCAAACGGCTGAGCAAACCTTTGGAGTGTAGCGGCTCACGATGGTGGGAGGGGGAAGAGGCGGAGGTAATTACCGGCATAGCGACGCCGCGCAGCACGCCACGGCGGCCCAGTTCGACCAAAAGACCACGGGCCATGGTGTTATCCAACCCGCTGTGCAGACACAACTGGGCGATGGACACCGGTTCGCGCGACAGCAGGGCCAGCGCGCGGATGCATGCGCCCGTATTGAACGGCGCACCGACTGACACCCAGGACTTGAGCTGGTAGCGGAACTCCTGGCGCGTCGTCGGTGCCGGCTGTGCAGCGGCCTGCACCGACTCCTGGCGGATGACCTTGTTGCGCGCATCCCAGTCGAGCAGAAAGACCGCTGCGCGGTCAAACATGTCGATCAGATCGCTCAAGGTGTAATCCACCTCCAGCCGGCCCACCCAGCTCGCACCATCGAGCATCGCCGTCTTGACCTGGCCGATGCAAACCACGCAGGGCGCCTTGCCCAGCGAAGAGATGGCGTCTGCCATGCCCTGGTCCAGCACAATCAGTTGGGCGCGATCCCGCGGCACTTCTTTCCACGGAAGCACCGATTTGCGCGACGCCACGCCATACAGCGGCGCAAAGCGGTTGCGGCTGCTGGGAGTCAGCAATTCTGCGGAAATACCGGCGGTCTGCATGGCGCTTGTTTCAGACTTTTATTGGCTTAATTAATAGCGTTTGCCACTTGATAGAAGCAATGCTATCGGCATTCTAGAAGCTTGTTTACCAGACGCAAGCTTTTCCGCACAGGTTTTACCAACTGCTCTACATTCATTAACAATTTTAGAAAATCTGTGGTTTTTTGTGTAAGCAAATATGTAAAAACCAAAGTCCCGCATCTGCAGCCGAAAGCCGTTTTGCGGCTATTCTTCTGCGCTTTCGTTCCAGATCTACAAAGGTTCTCCAGCCCCCATGGCCCATGGTCTCAATCTCGCCCAACTACAAGCAGTGCACTACACCCAGGGGCCCTGCCTGGTGCTGGCCGGTGCCGGATCGGGCAAGACCCGGGTCATCACCCACAAGATTGCCCGCCTGATCGAGACTGGCATGGCGCCGCGCAAGATTGCCGCCATCACCTTCACGAACAAGGCCGCCTCCGAAATGCGCGAACGCGCCAAGAGCCTCATCGGCCGCCAGGCCAAGGATGTGCTGGTCTGCACTTTCCACGCGCTGGGCGTGAAGATGGTGCGCGAGGACGGCCATGTGCTGGGGCTCAAGCCGCAGTTCAGCATTCTCGACAGCGACGATGTGGTCGGCATCCTCAAGGACGCGGCCGGCGGCACCGCCGATGTGGCCACCGCACGCCAGTGGCAGTGGACCATCAGCAAGTGGAAGAACATGGGCCTCGACTACAAGGAGGCACTGGCCCAGGCCGCCGATGACAACGAGCGCGCCATTGCCGTGCTGATGCAGCGCTATGACGAGCGACTGACCGCCTACCAGAGCGTGGACTTTGACGACCTGATCGGCATGCCGCTGCGGCTGCTGCGCGACCACCCCGAGGTCCGAGCCAAATGGCAGACCAACCTGGGCCATGTGCTGGTCGATGAGTACCAGGACACCAATGCCACCCAGTACGAGCTGCTCAAGCTGCTGGTGGGTGAGCGCGGCCACCTCACCGCCGTGGGCGATGACGACCAGAGCATCTACGGCTGGCGCGGCGCGACCCTCGACAACCTCAAGAAGCTGCCGGTCGACTATCCCCAGCTCAAGGTCATCAAGCTCGAGCAGAACTACCGCTCGACCAGCGCCATCCTGCGCGCGGCCAACAATGTGATCCAGCCCAACCCCAAGCTGTTTCCCAAGACCTTGTTTTCCGAGCTGGGCGAGGGCGAACCGGTGCGCATTGTCGACTGCGACTCCGAAGAGCACGAGGCCGAGCGTGCCGTCGCCCGCATCCTGAGCCTGCGCGCCGCCGCCAACCCGCCCCCGGACTGGAAGAATTTCGCCATCCTCTACCGCGCCAACCACCAGGCCAAGCCGTTCGAGAAGGCGCTGCGCAAGGCCAATGTGCCTTACAAGGTCTCGGGCGGCACCAGCTTTTTCGACCGCGCCGAGATCCGCGACCTCTGCGCCTGGTTCCGGCTGTGGATCAACAACGACGACGACCCGGCCTTTCTGCGCGCGATTACCAACCCCAAGCGTGGCATTGGCCACACCACGCTGGGCCGCCTGGGCGAATTCTCCAAGGCCCACCGCTGCAGCATGTTTGGTGCGCTGTTCAACGCGATGCTGGAAGACGCGATGCCCGCCAAGGGCCGCGAGAGCCTGCTGGAGTTTGGCCGCTATATCAACGACCTCGAATACCGCGCCCGCCAGACGCGCGGGGCCGAGGAATCGCTGGCCTTTTTGCTCGACTGGCTCAAGGAAATCGGCTACGAGCAGCACCTCTACGACGCCGAAGACAGCGAGAAAGTCGCCGCCGCCCGCTGGACCAATGTGCTGGAGTTCTGCGACTGGATGGCCCAGCGCGCCGGCGGCCAGACCACGACGGCGGCCGACACCACGACCGTGAGCGAGTCCAAGAGCCTGCTCGAAGTCTCGCAGACCATCGCCCTGCTCTCGACCATCAGCGAGCGCGAAAAGGAGCAGGACATGGTCATCCTGTCCACCCTGCATGCCAGCAAGGGCCTGGAATGGCCGCATGTGATGCTGATCGGCGTCAACGAAGGGCTGCTGCCCTTCAAGCTCGACGACGATGACGGCCGCCAGCAAAAGGTCAGCGACGACACCGCGCAGCGCCTGCAGGAAGAGCGGCGTCTGATGTATGTCGGCATCACCCGGGCCCAGCGCTCGCTGGCCGTGAGCTGGACCAAGCGGCGCAAAAAGGGGCGCGAGCTGGTCTCTGCGCTGCCCAGCCGCTTTATTGCCGAGATGGGCCTGGACAGCAACACCGCCCGCGAAGACCCGCGCGAGAAACTGCGCAAGCTGCGCGAAGAGTTCGCCGCGCGCAAGGCCCAGAGCAGCGCCGCCGCCAGCCCCGATTCGAACTGAGTATCCATGACCAAGACCCTGATCCTGACCGCTTTCTGCGCTGCACTGACGAGCGCCTGTACGACCACCCCAGCCCCCCGCCCCGCCTGCCCCACTGCGATGCAGATGGAGCAGCCTGAGCTGCTGGGCCACTGGCAGGCCGACCTGCCCGGCCTGCCCGGCCCCGTGACTTTGCAGCTGGCGCCCCATCCCGAATGGAACGGCACCGTCAAAGGCCAGATCCAGCGGCCCGGCGGCACGGCCATCGTGGTCGGTGATGTGGACAAGGGCAAGCTGACAATGGAAGAGTCGGCCGATGGCAAGAAGGTCTCGGGCACCTGGCTGGGCGAGGTGGTCGACGGCAGCTGCGGTCGCGAGATCCGGGGCGAATGGTTGGATGCAAACGACAACAGCCACGCCTTCGTCATGCGCAAGCCACCGAAAACAGCGCGATAAACGCAATAATGTGTATCCGCGCTGCCATTCCAGCCACGCGCCCCTCCTCTCCCTTCTCGACCATGACAACAACGAAATTTCTGCGCTCGCCAGCCCCGCTGGCGGCGAGCCTGCTGATGGCCGGTCTGCCGCTGGGCAGCTTCGCGCAAACGCCCGCCGCTGCCAGCGGCTCGGGCGCCACACCCACGGTGTGGCAGCAGTGCACGGCGCTCAGCGACGGCCCCGCCCGCCTGGCCTGTTTTGACCAATGGGCGCTCCAACAATCGCAGCAGCCACTGGTCAGCCAACAGGCACAGCCCGCAGCCACGACCCCGCCGGCGTCGGCCAATGCCATGCAAGGCCTGACGCCACCCGCCAGTGCGCTGGCCACTGCCGACCTGCCTGCCCCCATCGGCGGCTGCCGCAATGATGGCTACACCGAGATGTCCCGCTTCTGGGAGCTGGAAGCCGGTACCGACTGCGGCACCTTCAGCTTCCGTGGCTACCGCCCTCTGTCGGTATCGTTTGCCGTCGGCGACAAGGTCAACCGCCAGCCCAGCTCGCTCAACCCCGTCAACTCGGCCACGACCGAGACCGATTACCAGAAGCAGGAAATGCGCATCCAGCTGTCGGTGCGTACCAAGCTGGCGCAAAACCTGTTGACCGATCCGAATGGCAAGCTGCGTGATTCGCTGTGGATTGGCTACACCGGTCTGTCCTACTGGCAGGTGTTCAACTCGGACCTGTCGCGCCCCTTCCGCACGACCGACCACCAGCCTGAAATCTTCTACATCTATCCGACCACCGCCCAGTTGCCCTTTGGCTGGCGTTGGCGCTACAGCGGCATTGGCCTGGAGCACCAGTCCAATGGCCAGAGCGACCCGCTCTCGCGCAGCTGGAACCGCACCTACCTGATGACCGGGTTCGAGCTGGACAACCGCCTGCAGCTGCAGGCCAAGATCTGGCACCGCATCAAGGAAAGCGCCGAAGACGACAACAACCCCAACATCCAGAACTACATCGGACGCAGCGAGCTGAAACTGGGCTGGAACGTGAACCAGCGCAACTGGATGGGCGTGACCGCGCGCGGCTCGCTCAACGGCCATGGCAAGGGCTCTGGCCGCGGGGAGTGGATGCACACCCTGGGCGAAGGCTGGATGGGCGGCAAGAGCAACCTGCGCCTGCATGCCCAAGTCTTCCACGGCTATGGTGACAGCCTGATCGACTACAACTACAAGCGGACGGTGTTCTCGCTCGGCTTCAGCCTGCTGGACTTCTAAACAGAAAACGTCTGCTTGGCAGACGTTTCCCGTTTCCCCCTGGGATCTTCAGGTAGACAGCCGCAGCAAGCGCTGGCACAGATCCGACTGCGGATCTTCCAGCCCATGCAGCACCGAGAAATGGTCGCAGCCGGGCAGCGCGGCCTGCTCGGCCACATTGCCTGCAGCCTGCCAGGCGCTGTGCATCAGCAGCGACTGGCGTTCAAACTCCGTTTGCTCGCGCCCACCCCAGACCAGGTGCATGGGGGTGGCGCAGCGCCTGGCCGAAAACGCGGGCGAGTTGCGGGCAATCAGGCCCTCATCGAGCTGGATCATCGGCTGCAGATAGCTGTAGCGCAGCGGTGCCAGGTCATAGAGGCCACTGAGCAGCAGCGCGCCGCGCAGCGGGTCATCGGGCAGGCCATAGTCGCGCGCCCAGGGCGTTTGCAGGCACATCGCGCCCAACTGGCCTCCGGCGGAATGCCCACCCACCACGATCCGCGTCGGGTCGCCGCCGTAGGCGGCGATATGGCGCAGCACCCAGGCCAGGCTGGCGCGGCACTGGCGCACGATCTCGTCGATGCTGACCTGCGGGCACAACGCATAGTTCACCACCACCGTGCAAAAACCCAGCGCCTGCGGCCCCAGGGCCACGCAGCTGAACTCCTTGGAAGTATTGGCGCGCCAATAGCCGCCATGCAGAAACACGAACACCGGCGCGGGTGCCCCGTCCGCTGCAGGGAAGATATCGAGCGTCTCTGCCAGAGTCGGGCCAAACGGCACATCCAGCACGCAGCGCAGTTGCGCACGCGCCTGGGCACTGCGCTCGGCAAAATGCTGGCGGGCAGCTGCCGGGTCGGCCACCGGCCGCGTGGTGTCGTACTGCGCATCGATCTGCGCCTGCGATGCAAAATCGCGGTACAGCCTGGGTGGCGTGCTGGCAGCCATGGTCTGTTCAGCCAGCATCGGGCACCACGGCGGTGACCTCGATCTCCACCTTGGCCCGGTCCTCGATCAAGGCGACCACCTGCACCGCCGTCATCGCGGCATTGAAGCTACCAATCAGCTCGCGGTAGGCCTTGCCGATCTCCGCCTGCTGGGCCATATAGGCCTGCTTGTCGGTGATATACCAGGTCATGCGCACGATGTGCTCGGGCTTGGCACCGCCCTCGGCCAGCACCGCCACAATGTTCTGCAGCGCCTGGCGCACCTGGCCGGCCAGGTCATCGGTGTGGAACACCCCTTGCGCATCCCAGCCAATCATGCCGGCGACAAAAATCTGCCGGCCGCTGACCATCACGCCATTGGCATAGCCCTTGGGCCGGGGCCAACCTGGGGGAAGTAGTACTTGCATTGCGCCTCCTTTAGCAAACAAATCTCAGACGGTGCATTCCGCCGCCATCCAGCGCGCGATGCGGGCCTGGATGGCCGGGGGAATGCTTATCGCTTCATGGCTGTCCAGGCTGGTGAACACCAGCACCTGGTGGGCCAGCGCCCGCACCGCGCCATCATCGCCGACACAGCGCAGCGCCAGCTGCAGCGAGCGGCTGCCCAGCCGCAGCACGGCCAGCTCCAGCTGCACCGTGTCGCCCATGCGGGCAATGGCCCGAAAATCACAGGCCAGGTGCACGATAGGCAGGCCCGTGCGCTCGGGCCCCAGCATCTGGGCATAGGGGTAGTGCAGCCCCTGGTTGAACCAGTCCTCCACCAGGGACTGGAACAGCACCAGGTACTGCGGATAAAACACAATGCCTGCCGGGTCGCACTGCGCAAAGCGGATGCCGGTGGCCGCGCGGAAAACGGCGCCGTTCTCGGGCCAGGTCAAGGCTGCCATGTCAGACCCCGATATAGCGCTGCCATAGCGCGGGCTGCGCCTCCAGCTCGGCCGAGCTGCCCTGCCACACCACCTGGCCGCGCTCGATCAAGGTGTGCTGGTCGGCCAGCGCCATCAGCCGCTTGACGTATTTGTCGATCACCAAAATCGCCTGGCCCTGCGCGCGCAAGGCCGCCAGGCACTGCCAGATCTCCTCGCGGATCAGCGGCGCCAAGCCTTCTGTGGCCTCGTCCAGGATCAGCAGATGCGGGTTGGTCATCAGCGCCCGGCCAATGGCCAGCATCTGCTGCTCGCCACCCGAGAGCCGGTTGCCGGGGTTGCCGGCGCGCTCGGCCAGGCGCGGAAACAGCTGGTAGACGCGGTCGAGCGACCAAGGGTTCTCCGAGGCATTGCGGTTGGCCGCAAAGGCCTGCAGGTTTTCCTGCACCGTCAGGTTGGCAAAGATCTGCCGGCCCTCGGGCACCACCGCCATGCCCATGCGCGCAATGCGGTCCGCAGGCAGGTGCTCGATGCGCTCGCCGCGAAACCGCACGCTACCGGCCGATGCGGGTGTCATACCCAGCAGGCTGCGCACCGTCGTCGTCTTGCCCATGCCATTGCGGCCCAGCAAGGTCGCCACCTCGCCCGCGGCCATGCGCAGATGGATGCCAAACAGCACCTGGCTGCTGCCGTAGCAGGTTTCCAGGGCTTCCACTTCCAGCAGTGCGCTCATCAGGCGGCCTCCTCTGCAGCTTCGTCGCCCAGGTAGGCGCGGCGCACATCGGGGTTGCGCCGTATTTCGTCCGGCGTGCCGGTGGCAATCACCTTGCCAAACACCAGGGTCGAGATGCGGTCCGCCAGGCGGAAGACCGCGTCCATGTCGTGCTCCACCAGCAGGATGGTCGTGTCCTGGCGCAACTGCAGCAGCAGCTGCACCATGCGCTCGGATTCGTCCGGCCCCATGCCCGCCATCGGCTCATCGAGCAGCAGCATGCGCGGCCGCGTGGCCAGCGCCAGCGCCACCTCCAGCTGGCGCTGCTCGCCATGTGCCAGCAAGCCGGCGGTGTGCTGCAGCTGGGCAGCCAGGCCCACGCGCTCGGCCACCTCGGCGGCCTGCGCATAGCGTGCGCTCTCACTGCGTGCCGGGCGCCAGAAGCGCCAGCTCGATCCATCGCGCGCCTGCACACCCAGCGCAATGTTCTCCAGCACCGTCAGGCGCTTGAAGATGCTGGTGATCTGGTACGAGCGCACCAGGCCGGCCTGCACCCGCGCAGGCATGGGCTTGCGCTCCACCGCCTCGCCGGCAAACAGGATCTGGCCGGCATCGGGCACCAGCGCGCCCGACAGCTGGTGGATCAGGGTCGTCTTGCCGGCGCCGTTGGGCCCGATCAAGGCATGGATATGGCCGCTCTGCACCGCAAAGCTGGCATGGTCGGTGGCAGTCAGGCCACCAAAGCGCTTGACCAGGTTCTGCACCTGCAACAAGGGGGTTGGCATCTTGGCCGTGCTCATCGCTTGCTCCACATGCCGCGCCGCAGGCTCAGCAAACCATTGGGGGCCACCAGCACCACGATCAGCAGCACGGCGCCCAGGCCCAGCTGCCAGTGCACCGTGTAGGCGGCCAGCACCTCCTCCAGCAGCAGGAACACCGCTGCGCCCACCAGGCCGCCATACAGATGGCCGACACCGCCCAGGATGACCATGATCAGCAGGATGCCGGACTGGGTCCACTGCAGCATGCCGGGGCCGATAAAGCTGCCCTGGTTGGCCAGCATCGCGCCTGCCAGTCCGGCAAAGGCGCCGGCTAGGCTGAAGGCCACCAGCTTGTAGCGGTAGACCGGAAAACCGATGGCCTGCATGCGGGTCTCGTTCTCCTTGATGGCCTGCAGCACATGGCCAAAACGGGCATTGAGCACCCGCGCCATCAGCAGCAGGCTGGTGCTGACCAGCGCCAGCACCACATAGTAGAACGTGGCATCCTGCGCCAGATCCAGGCCCAGGCCGATGTCCGAGCGGCCGGGCAGCGACAGGCCGTCATCGCCGCCCAGCGATTTGAACGACATGATCAGGTAGTACAGCATCTGCGCAAAGGCCAGGGTGATCATGATGAAGTACACGCCCTGGGTGCGCAGGCTGATGGCGCCGACCAGCAGCGAAAAGGCCGCGCCCATCAGCATGGCCAGCGGCCAGGCCAGCCAGGCGGAGCTCACCCCCTGCTGCATCAGCAGGCCCACGGTGTAGGCACCCAGGCCCACAAAGGCCGCATGGCCAAAGCTCACCATGCCGCCAAAACCGAGGATGAAGTTGAGGCTGGCAGCAGCCAGTCCAAACACCAGCACGCGGCTGGCCACGCCGATGTAGAAGTCCTCACCCGTTGCCTGGGCGATCAGCGGAAAGGCGATCAGCAGCGCGAGCAAAGGCAGCACCAGCCGGGGCTGCAGCCGGTGGTCGAAGACGCTGGGCTGCGCCGCTGGCGTGGCCTGGGCCGCAGCGGTCTGGGGGGCGGTGGTGTCAGTCATGGGCGGGGAACAGACCTTGGGGTTTGTAGAACAGCACGGCAGCCATCAGCACATAGATCAGGATCGAGGCCACGGCCGGGCCGGCGTTGGCCGCCACCTCGGGGCCCATGGCCTTGTCAAACAACAAGGGCACCAGGGTGCGGCCGGCGGTATCGACCAGGCCCACCAGCATGGCGCCCAGCAGCGCGCCCCGGATCGAGCCAATGCCGCCAATCACGATCACCACAAAGGCGAGGATCAGAATGCTCTCGCCCATGCCCACCTGCACCGCCAGCAGCGGCCCCAGCATGCCGCCCGCTACTGCACACAGCGCAGCGCCCAGCGCAAACACCAGGGTGAACAGGCGGCGCACATTGGCGCCCATGGCAGTCGCCATCTCGCGGTTGGCCGCGCCGGCGCGCACCTGCATGCCAAAGCGCGTGCGGGTCACCAACAGCCACAGCAGCAAGGCCACGGCCAGGCCCACGCCGATGATCAGCAGCCGGTAGGCCGGGTAGGAGAAACCATCCATCAAGCGCACCGGCCCGGCCAGCGCGGCCGGCGGGTTCAGCATCAGCGGCTGGGCACCCCAGATAATGCGCACGATCTCATTGCTCATCAGCAAGATGGCAAAGGTGCCCATCACCTGCGACAGGTGGTCGCGGTGGTAGAGGCGGCGCAGGACCGTGAACTCCAGCAACACGCCCACCAGCACCGTGGCCAGCACCCCCAGGCCCAGGCCCAGCCAGAACGAGCCGCTCGCCTGGCTGAAGCTGGCCACCAGGTAGGCGCCAATCATGTAGAGCGAACCATGGGCCAGGTTGATCATGTCCATGATGCCGAACACGAGGGTCAGACCGGCGGCCAGCAGAAACAGCATCAAGCCGAACTGCAGGCCATTGAGCGTCTGCTCAAGAATCAGGATGGTGTTCATCGATCAGGACGGCATCTTGCAGTCTTTGACGTAGGCATCCTGGTGGTTCTTGAACACCGTGCCCACCGTGCGGTTGGTCAGCTTGCCCTGGCTGTCCTTGCTCACCACGCGCAGGTAGTAGTCCTGCACCGGGAAATGGTTGCTGTTGAACTTGAAGCTGCCGCGCACCGATTCGAACTTGGCCGCCTCGATGGCCTTGCGCAAGGCCGCCTTGTCATCGAGCTTGCCCTTGACATCGCGCACCGCCGCATCCATCAGGCGTGCAGCGTCATAGCCATGCGATGCATACAGCGACGGCATACGGCCAAATTCCTTCTGGAAGTCGGTGACGAATTTCTTGTTCGCGGCATTGTCCAGGTCATGCGCCCATTGCGAGGTGTTGAAGGTGCCCAGCATCGAGTCACCCACCGCACGGATCACGTCCTCATCGGCCGAGAAGCCCGGGGCGTACAAGGTGATGTCCTTGGACAGGCCGGCGCCGACAAACTGCTTGATGAAGTTCACGCCCAGGCCACCGGGCAGAAAGATATAGACGCCATCGACCTGGGCCGCGCGCATCTTGGAGATCTCGGCGCCATAGTCCAGCTGGCTCAGCGAGGTATAGGTCTCCATGCCGATCTCGCCCTTGTAGAAGCGCTTGAAGCCCGCGATCGAATCCTTGCCTGCCGGGTAGTTGGGCGCAATCAGCGCCACGCGCTTGAAGCCCTTGTCCTGCATGGTCTGGCCGGCGGCCTCATGCAAGGCATCGTTTTGCTGCGAGACATTGAAGAAATACGGGTTGCACTGGGCCCCTGCGTACTGCGAGGGGCCGGCATTGGGGCTGATGAAGAAGGTCTTGTTCTGGAATGCCGCCGGGCCCACGGCCAGCATCACGTTGGAGAACACGGTGCCGGTCATGAAATCCACCTTGTCCCGCTTGAGCAGGCGCTCGGCCGTCTGCTTGGCCACCTCGGGGTTTTGCTGGTCGTCGACCACCACCACCTCGGCGGGCAGGTTGCCGATCTTGCCGTTCATGTGCTTGACGGCCAGCTGGAAGCCGTCGCGGATGTCGGTGCCCAGACCAGCGCCGGGGCCCGACAAGGTGCTGAGCAAGCCCACCTTGACCTGGTCGGCCGCACTGGCACTGCTGGCGCACAGCAGCGCGATGGACAGACTCACAAGACTGCGATGCAAAAGATGACGCTTCATGCTGGTTCCCTGGTTGGTGTGCCAAAAAAATTTAACGAGCCGCTACTATGCCGGGCTGTGCAGCCGAAACCGTTGTAGTTTTCCCGTAGCCGTGCGCGGCAGCTGCGCGACAAAATCCACGGCCCGTGGGTATTTGTAGGGCGCCACCGTGCTTTTGACGAAATCCTGCAAGGTCTTGACCATGTCCGCATCCGCGGCAAAGCCCGGCCGCAGCACCACAAAGGCCTTGACGATCTGGCCGCGCTCGCTGTCGGGCAGGCCGATCACCGCGCATTCGGCCACCGCCGCATGGGCCAGCAAGGCGTCTTCGACCTCGGGCGCGGCAATGTTGTAGCCCGAGGAGATGATCATGTCATCGGTGCGGGCCTGGTAAACGAAATAGCCGTCCGCATCCATCACATAGGCGTCACCGGTCAGGTTCCAGCCCGCATGCACATACTGGGTCTGGCGGCTGTCGTTCAGGTAGCGGCAGCCGGTGGGGCCCTGCACCGCCAGCTTGCCCACCGTGCCGGGCGGCACTTCCCGGCCCTGCTCATCGACCACCTTGGCGCGGTAGCCGGGTACGGCGCGGCCGGTGGCACCGGGCCGGGCCTCGTCCTCGCGGTGCGAGATGAAGATGTGCAGCATCTCGGTCGAGCCGATGCCGTCGATGATCTCGATGCCGGTGGCGGCTTTCCACAGCGCGCGCGTCGAGGCATTCAAGGCCTCGCCGGCCGATACGCATTTGCGCAGCCGGGTCTGGCGCAGCCGCTCGCCCTGCTGGGCCATCACGCGGTACGAGGTCGGCGCGGTGAACACCACGGTGGCACCAAATTGTTCGATGCCATCGACCAGTTGCACAGGGCCCGCCTTCTCCAGCAGTGCCATCGAGGCACCAATCGCCATCGGGAACAGCACCTGTCCCCCCAGGCCAAAGGTAAAGGCCAGCGGCGGGCTGCCGATGAAGACGTCGTCGGGTTCGGCCCGCAGCACATGGCGGGGCCAGCAGGCGCAGATGGCCATCACATCGCGGTGGAAATGCATCGTCGCCTTGGGCACCCCCGTGGTGCCCGAGGTAAAGCCCAGCAGGCAGGTGTCGGTCGCCGCCGTCTGCACCGTGTCGAAATGCGGCGAGGCCTGGGCCATCAGCGGCTCCAGCGCCTGCGCTGCCGGCAGGCCACTGCCATTGAAGTAGCGCACTGCCTGCAAGCACGGGTTGGCCGCCTGCGCCGCCTGCACCTCGGTCTGCAACGCCGCATCGCACAGCGCATGGCTGATCTGGGCAATCTCGATGATGGTGCCCAGCTCCTTGGCGCGCAGCAGCGGCATGGCGGCCACCGCAATGCCGCCCGCCTTGACCACCGCAAACCAGCTCGCCACCATCATCGGGTTGTTGGGCGCGCAGAGCAGCACGCGGTTGCCGGGCACCAGGCCCATCTGCGTAGTCAGCACATTGGCAATGCGGTTGGCCTGGGCCTGCAGCTCGGCATAGGTCCAGCGTACACCCTGGGCCTGCAGGCAGAGGCGCTCGCCCCGGCCTTCGGCCACATGGCGGTCCAGCAGCTCGGCAGCGCAGTTGAGGCGCTCGGGGAACTGCAGCTCGGGCAGGTCAAAGTGGTACTCCGGCTGCAGCTCGGGCGGCGGCAGATGCGTGGCGGCAAAGCGGTCGATATGCGCGGTATAGGGCGTGGCAGACATCTCGCAAACTCCAGGCTGAAGGCGGAAACCAGGACCGGCGTCCAGGTACTGGTCAGGGGTCAAGGCGCGGTGGGCGCCACTTGTTTGAGCAGCTCGCGGGCGATGATGAGTTGCTGCACCTCGGTCGCCCCTTCGTAGATGCGCAGCGCGCGGATCTCGCGGTACAGGCGCTCGACCGGCTGATCGCTGACGACGCCCAGGCCGCCCCACATCTGCAGCGCCGCATCGATCACCTGCTGCGCGTTCTCGGTGGCGGTCATCTTGGCCATCGCCGCCTCGCTGGTCACGCTCTGGCCCTGGTCGCGCTGCCAGGCGGCGCGGTAGGTCAGCAGCGCGGCGCTGTCGATCTGCGTGGCCATCTGGGCCAGCTTGGCCTGGGTGAGCTGAAAATCGGCCAGCACGCCCTGGAACATGCGGCGGCTGGTGGCCCGCTGCAAGGCCTCGTCCAGCGCACGGCGGGCAAAGCCCAGTGCGGCGGCCGCCACCGAGGTGCGGAACACATCCAGGGTGCGCATCGCCAGCTTGAAGCCCTCGGCCGCCGCGCCAAGGCGCTGGCTGACCGGCACGCGGCAGCCGCTGAAGCGCAGCCGCGCCAGCGGATGCGGCGCGATCACATCGATGCGCTCGGCAATCTCCAGGCCGGGCGTGTCCGCATCCACGATCAGCGCCGAGATACCGCGCGCGCCCGGTGCCTCGCCGGTGCGCACAAACACCACATAGAAGTCGGCAATGCCGCCGTTGGAGATCCAGGTTTTTTCGCCGTCGATGACATAGTGGTCGCCGTCCAAGCGGGCGGCGCAGGCCATGGCGGCCACGTCCGATCCGGCATCGGGCTCGGACAGCGCAAAGGCCGCAATCGCCTCGCCCCGTGCGACCCGGCCCAGGTAGCGCGCCTTCTGCGCCTCCGTGCCTGCCAGGCTGATCGCGCCCGAGCCCAGCCCCTGCATTGCAAACGCAAAATCGGCCAGGCCGTTGTGGCGCGCCAGGGTCTCGCGGATCAGGCAGATGGCGCGAGTGTCGATCTGCGCGGCCGCGCCGCCATGCGCCTCGCCCGCCACCGCATGGCGCAGCCAGCCCGCCTGGCCCAGCGCCTGCACCAGGCTGCGGCAATCGCCATCGGTATCGCCGCTGTGCACATGGGCTACATGCTGGGCGGCCCAGGCATCCAGCCTCTGCGCCAGCTCGGCATGGCGCGGCTCAAAAAACGGCCATTGCAGGTAACGGGTGTCGGCCATGTCAGTTCCCCTGGAATTGCGGCTTTTGCTTGGCCACAAAGGCCTCATAGGCGCGCTTGAAGTCTTCGGTCAGCATGCAGATGGCCTGCGCCTGCGCCTCGGCCTCGATCGCCTGGTCAATGGTCATCGCCCACTCCTGGTGCAGCATGGTCTTGGTGATGCCATTGGCAAAGCTGGGGCCTGCGACCAAGTCAGCGGCCATCTTCTGCGCCTGCTCCAGCAGCGCTTCGGGCTCGGCCAGGCGGTTGAAAAAGCCCCAGCGCTCGCCCTCTTCCCCGCCCAGGCTGCGGCCGGTGTAGAGCAGCTCGCTGGCGCGGCCCTGGCCGATGATGCGCGGCAAAAAGGCGCAGGCGCCCATGTCGCAGCCGGCCAGGCCCACGCGGTTGAACAGAAACGCCGTCTTGCTGCGCGCCGTGCCCAGCCGCATGTCCGAGGCCATCGCCATGATGGCGCCAGCGCCGGCACAGATGCCATCAACCGCCGCAATGATGGGTTGCGGGCAGGCGCGCATGGCCTTGATCAGCTCACCCGTCATGCGGGTGAACATCAGCAGCTCGGGCGCCTTCAGGGCCACCAGCGGGCCGATGATTTCATGTACGTCGCCACCCGAGCAGAAGTTGCCACCGGCGCCCACCAGCACCACGGCCTTCACATCCTGCGCCCACTTGAGGCGGTGGAACAGGTCGCGCAGCTCGGCGTAGGAATCAAAGGTCAGCGGGTTCTTGCGCTCTGGCCGGTTGAGCGTGATCGTTGCCACGCCAGCATGGACCTGCCACAGAAAATGCTGTGCCTGGTAGCCGGCCAGTTGCTGGTGGTTGCCCGCCACCAGCGCGGGGTCGATTCGGTAGTCACTCATGCCTGTCTCCACAGATTCGGGGTTCACATCACTTCGCCGCCAGCCACCGCAATGGCCTGTCCGGTCATCGCGCCAGCGCCTTTGCCGCAGAGCCAGACGACGGCATCGGCCACCTCCTGCGGCTGCACCAGGCGGCCCTGGGGGTTGTTGCGCACAAATTCGGCCAGGGCCTGCTCGGGGCTGCGGCCGGTCTTGGCCACCACGCGGTCGAGACTGGTCTTGACCAGGTCGGTTTCGGTATAGCCCGGGCACACGGCATTGACGGTGATGCCCCGGCTCGCCACCTCCAGCGCCAGCGCCCGGGTCAAGCCCACGACGCCATGCTTGGCCGCCACATAGGCCGATACATAGGCATAGCCGGTCAGGCCTGCGGTGCTGGCCACATTGACAATGCGGCCATAACCTGCAGCCTGCATCGCCGGCAGCACCTGCTGCATGCACAGCATGGTGCCGGTCAGGTTCACCGCCAGCATCTGCGACCAGAGCTGGGCATCGGTCTTCATAAAGGGGGCGCTCTGCGCCTGGCCAGCGTTGTTCACCAGGATCTGGATCGCACCGAACCCAGCCACGGCCTGCACAAACGCAGCCACCACCTCGGCCTCTTGCGCCACATCGGCCAGCACCAGCTGGCACTGGCCCGGGAAGGTATCCACCAGCTTTTGCAGCGGCTCAGGCCGGCGGCCCAGCACCGTCACCCGCGCGCCCTGCGCCAGCAACTGGCGCGCAATCGCCTCGCCAATGCCCTGGCCGGCGCCGGTCACCAGCGCATGTTGTCCTTGCAAGCTCTTGGTCGCCATCTGCGCCGCTCCTCAGTGGCCGGCGGCCGCTTGCTGGGCCTTCTCGCGCTCGAACAAGCTCTCCATCTGGCGCTTGCCGGCAAAGTAGGGCTTGGGCCAGCTGATGGCGGTGTAGCCAATCTTGGCCGCCTCGGTCAAGGTCCAGGCCGGGTTGGCCAGGTGCGGGCGGGCCACGGCACAAAGGTCGGCGCGGCCAGCGGCGATGATGGAATTGGCATGGTCGGCCTCGCTGATCGCGCCGACGGCCATCGTCGCAATGCCCGCCTCCTGGCGGATGCGGTCGGCAAACGGGGTCTGGAACATGCGGCCATAGACCGGCTTTTCCTGTTTGCTGACCTGGCCGGACGAGCAGTCGATCAGGTCCGCGCCTGCCGCCTTGAAGGCCTTGGCAATCTCTACCGCATCATCGGGGGTGATGCCGCCAGGCACCCAGTCATGGGCGGAGATGCGCACCGACATCGGCCGCTCCTGCGGCCAGACGGCGCGCACGGCCCGGAACACCTCCAGCGGGTAGCGCAGGCGGTTCTCCAGGCTGCCGCCATAGGCATCGTCCCGGTGGTTGGTCAACGGCGAGATAAAGCTGGACAGCAGATAGCCGTGGGCGCAGTGCAGCTCCAGCCAGTCGGCACCCACCTCGGCGGCCATCTGGGCGGCATGTACAAACTGCTGCTTGACCTCGTCCATCTGGGCCAGGCTCATGGCCTGCGAGATCTGGCTCACGCCTTCGAGGTACTGCTGGGGCGAGGCCGAGATGATCGGCCAGTTGCCCTCGGTCAATGGCAGGTCGGTGCCCTCCCAGGCCAGGCGGGTGGAGGCCTTGGCACCGGCATGGCCGATCTGCATCGCAAACTTGGCATCGGTGTGGGTGTGGATCCAGTCGCTGATGCGCTGCCAGGCCTGCTTTTGTGCCTCGCTGTAGGTGCCCGGGCAGCCGGGGGTGATGCGGCCTTCGGGGCTGACGCAGGCCATCTCGGCAAACACCAGACCGGCGCCGCCCATCGCCCGCGCGCCCAGGTGCACCAGGTGGTAGTCGCCCGGCACGCCATCGACGGCCGAGTACTGCGCCATCGGCGAGACGACGATGCGGTTCTTCAAGGTCAGGCCGCGCAGGGTATAGGGCAGGAACATCGGCGGCGGCGCCTTGCCCTGCACCTCGACCCCGTTTTGCGCAGCCAGCCAGGCCTCATAACCGCCGAGCCAGGCGGCATCGCGCAGGCGCAGGTTCTCGTGGCTGATGCGCTGGCTGCGCGTCAGCATCGAGTACATGAACTGCTCGGGCTCCAACTGGTCGCAGTAGCGCTTGCCGCAGACCTCGAACCACTCCATCGCATTCCAGGCGGCATTCTGGATGCGCAAGGTCTCCACCCGGCGCAGCGCCTGGTAGGCCTCCAGCACGGCAGGGATCTGCGCCTTGCCGTCGCCCAGCTGCTGGAACTGCCGCGCCAGCTCGATCGCATCCTCGATCGCCAGCTTGGTGCCCGAGCCAATCGCGAAATGCGCCGTGTGCACGGCGTCGCCCATCAGCACCACATGGCTGCCCTTGGCGTTCTGCAGCCACCACTGGTCGCATACCACGCGCTGGAAATTGATCCAGGCCGAGCCGCGCAGATGGCGGGCATTGGTCATCAACCTTGCGCCTTGCAGGTTGTCGGCAAACAGCTTTTCGCAGAAGGCGATCGATTGCTCCTGGTCGGCCGTGTCCAGGCCGCAGGCCTGCCAGGTCTCCTCGGTGGTCTCGACGATGAAGGTCGAGGTCTTGTCGTCGAACTGGTAGATATGGGCCTGGAACCAGCCGTGCTCGGTGCGCACGAAGTCAAAGGTGAAGGCCTCGTAGACCTTGTTGGCTCCCAGCCAGATAAAGCGGTTGGGGCGGGTGACGATATCGGGCTTGAACACCTCGGCGTACTTAGTGCGGATGCGCGAGTTCACACCATCGCTGGCGATGATGAGGTCGGCATCGGCATAGTCCTCGTCGGACTGCACATCGGTCTCGAACACCAGCTTGACGCCGAGCTGCTCGCAGCGCGCCTGCAGGATGTTGAGCAGGTGCTTGCGGCCGATACCGACAAAGCCATGGCCGCCCGAGCGGATCTTGCGGCCCTTGAACAGCAGCTCTATGTCGTCCCAGTGGTTGAAGGCCTGCTCGATCTGCATCGCCGTGGCCGGGTCCCACTCGCGCATGTTGTCCATCGTGGCATCGGAGAAAACCACGCCCCAGCCAAAGGTGTCATAGGGCTTGTTGCGCTCCACCACGGTCACGTCATGCGCGGGGTCCATCTGCTTCATCAGCAGCGCGAAATACAAGCCGGCGGGACCACCGCCTATGCAGACAATTTTCATGGCCAGGATCGTCCTGAAAAATACTTTATAACTAAATTATTGATGCATAAATAATTCACTAAAATACGAACTTACCCTATCACTGGAGCCGCCTGCGGTACTGCACCATGGGCGCCATGGCTGACATGCAAACCCTCTGCAATTCCCCCTCCGATACTGGCGGCGGTGGCGCTGGCCGCGAGGCCGGTCTCGCCCATGATGAACACCAGGCCGTGCGCCTGTGGCTGCGGTTGATGACCTGCAGCACCCAGATCGAACAGGTGATTCGCAGCAAGCTGCGCACCCAGTTCGCCACCACCTTGCCGCGCTTTGACTACCTGGCCCAGCTCAGCCGCTTCCCCAAGGGCCTGCGCATGAAGACGCTCTCCGAGTACCTGATGGTGACCGGCGGCAATATCACCGGTCTGACGGACCAGCTGGTGGCCGAAGGCTGGGTGGAGCGGGTGGCCGATGACGAGGACCGCCGCTCGATGACGGTGCGCCTGACGCGCAGCGGAAAAAAGCAGTTCAGCGCCATGGCCAAGGCGCATGAACAGTGGCTGGAGCATTTGCTCGCGCCCCTGGGCGCGGATGCCGCGCGCGAGCTGTATGACCAGCTGGGCCTGCTGCGGCAGATTGTGGGCCAGCGCGCGGAGCAGGTTGCCGGCTGACCCTCACCTACCAATGACAGAGAGCCTGCGGACCGCCCTGGTCCGCAGGCTCCTTTTCCTTCAGCGGGAATTACATCGCGGTATCGGCCTGGCTGAGGTCGCCATCGACCTCATCGGCCTCCAGCACCTCGGGCATCTTGACAATCGTGGTCGGCACCCGGCTGTGGCGCGCCACCTCGCGCGAGACCGAACCGATCAGGATGCTGCCCAGCGTGCTCTCGCCAGTGGCGCCGATCACGATGAGGCCACAGCCCTTCTCCTCGGCGATATCCAGCAACGTGGCATGGATGTCGCCCAACCGGATCTCCACCTCGTAGGACACACCGGCCAGACGCAACACATCGAGCGCCGGGGCGACCAGGTCCATGCCGGCCTCCAGACTGGCATTGGCGATCAGCTCCGAATCCTGCGTGGCCAGCTCCAGAAAGCTGGCTTCCTTTTGCACATGGGCGACCACGACATGGGCGCGCAGGCCCTGCTGCACCAGTTGCACGCCGTGCTGCACCGCTTGCAGCGAGTTGGGCGAACCGTCGACGGCGATCATGATGTTGAGCATGGGCTTCTCCTTGGCAGTGAAAGATCAGCCCAGTGTAGCGACCTGCCGGCACCCCCTGTGTCAGAGACGGACCTGCGAAACCCGCCGCGCCGTCAACTACCGCACATCTGCGAAAATGAGCGGTTATGCTGCAGTTCGACCTCCTCAAAACCGATCCCACCAGCCACGCACGCCGTGGCACGCTCACGCTCAACCATGGCGTGGTGCAGACCCCCATCTTCATGCCCGTGGGCACCTATGGCACCGTCAAGGGCGTGATGCCGCGCAGCCTGGAGGAAATGGGCGCCCAGATCATTCTGGGCAATACCTTCCACCTGTGGATGCGCCCGGGCCTGGATGTGATGAAGAGCTTTGGCGGCCTGCACGGTTTCGAGAAATGGGACAAGCCCATCCTGACCGACTCGGGCGGTTTCCAGGTCTGGTCGCTGGGCGCGATGCGCAAGATCACCGAAGAAGGCGTGCATTTCCAGAGCCCCGTCAATGGCGACAAGCTGTTCATGTCGCCCGAGGTCAGCATGCAGATCCAGACGATTCTGAACTCGGACATCGTCATGCAGCTCGACGAGTGCACGCCGTATGAGACCAATGGCAAGAAGACCACCGAGGCCGAAGCGCGCAAGTCGATGGAGATGAGCCGCCGCTGGGCCAAGCGCTCCAAGGAAGAGTTCGAGCGCCTGGGCAACCCCAATGCCTTGTTCGGCATCGTGCAGGGCGGCATGTTCAAGCACCTGCGCGAGGAATCGCTGCAGGGTCTGCTGGAGATCGACTTCCCCGGCTACGCGGTGGGCGGCGTCTCGGTGGGTGAGCCCAAGGACGAGATGCTGGACATCATGCAGCACACGCCCCATCTGCTGCCGGCCAACAAGCCGCGCTACCTGATGGGCGTGGGCACGCCCGAGGACCTGGTGCAAGGTGTGGCCGATGGCGTGGACATGTTCGACTGCGTGATGCCGACCCGCAATGCGCGCAACGGCACCATCTTCACCCGCTATGGCGACCTGAAGATCCGCAACGCCCGCCACAAGACCGACCACCAGCCCATCGACACCTCATGCACCTGCCACGCCTGCGCCGGCAAGAGCGGCGTGAGCTGGGACAACGGCGGCCGCGACGGCTTCAGCCGCGCCTACCTGCACCACCTGGACCGCTGCGGCGAGATGCTGGGCCCGATGCTGACCACCATCCACAACCTGCACTACTACCTGAACCTGATGCAGGAAGTGCGTCAGTCCCTCGATGCCGGCAGCTTTGCCCAGTTCCGCGCGCAGTTCAAGTCCGACCGGGCACGCGGTATCTAAGAACCAGCTGCCCAGGCCCCTGCCATGTAAAGCGTGGGGGCCAAGAGACAACGCGGCACAGCGCTTGACAGCCCTTGCGTAAAGTACGAGACAACGCCTTGGCGGGCTTGGTGCCCTGGCCGATGCGCCACCAACCGGCAGCCAGGGCGCTAACCCACAACCGCATTTTTTGGACTGGTATGCCAGCCGGCATGATTCTCTAGCTCCGAATTTAGAAGCAACAGCGATTGACTGAGGTTATCGATTGAGCAAAACCTCAGCCGAACCTTGCCGCACCGGGGCGCTTCGCCCGCGCGCCAATGTGTGACTGGCCCACGGGGTCGGGACCATGGCTGCGCAGGGGAGCGGGTATATTTCGCCCATCCTCCCTCACACCCATGCCGACCGCGTCGTCCGTCCACCCCTTGGAGCAACCCCATAGCGGTCGCTTGCTGCTCTGCGCCAGCTTGGCCGTGTTTGCTGCGGCCATGGTGGGCATCTTGCTGCGCCCACTGGGCTATCTGTCGGTGTTCTGGCCCGCCAACCAGATCGTGTTGGTGCTGCTGCTGCGCTACCCGCGCCTGATGCGGCCTGTAGGCCTGGCAGCTATTTTTGCCAGCTTTGTGCTGGCCGATCTGATCACCGGCACCTCCGTGTGGCTGTCCCTGGGCTTTACGACCGCCAATCTGTGCGGCGCCGCCTGCGGCTGGCTGTTTCTGCACCGCCAGTCCAAGCGCGATCTGCAGATGGAAGGCCAGGCTTCCGCACTGATGGTGTTTTTTGCCAGCGGCATGGCATCGCTGGCGTCGGCGTCCATTGGCGGGCCCATCAGCGCCTGGGCCTTTGAGTTGTCCATCACCCAGGGGCTGCTGATGTGGTGGACCGGCGAGTGGATGAACGCGATGATGCTGCTGCCGTTCCTGCTGGCCCTGCCTTCGGCCAGCAAGCCTGCGGCGGTGCAAGAGCGCCAGTCCTGGGCCTTGAAACTCCTGCCCGCCCTGGCGGTGATCGGCCTGGAGACGACCAGCTACATGGTGGGCAACAAGGTGGGCTCGCTGGCGTTCTCGCTGCCTGCGCTGCTGTGGTGCGCGCTGTCCTACCGCATCCTGACGACGGCCATCATCACCATGCTGGTGTTTGTGACCAAAGTGATCGTGATCTCCAACATCGTGGGCTTCATCCCCGCCAATGTGCTGGACGTGGCCAGTCTGCGCCTGGGCATCACGATGCTGATCCTGGGTCCGCTGTCGGTGGCGGGCTCGCATGCGGCGCGTGCCGAGCTGCTGCACCGCATGCGCTACCAGGCCCATCACGACAGCCTGACCGATGTGCTGAGCCGCAATGGCTTTGTGCAGGCCAGCCATGCGCTGCTCAAGCGCCTGACCCATGAGGGCAACTCGGCAGCGGTGCTGATGCTGGACCTGGACCATTTCAAGCGCGTCAACGACAACCACGGCCATGCCAGCGGCGACCGCCTGCTGCGCGATGTCAGCCGGGTGCTGACTGAATCGCTGCGGCCGCAGGATGTGCTGGGCCGCATCGGCGGAGAAGAGTTCGCCGTGGTGCTGCCCCACATCAGCTTTGAAGACGCTACCGCGATTGCCGAGCGCCTCTGCCATACCGTGCGCAATGGCCAGTTCCAGACGGCCCACAACGAGCCACTGCTGGCCACGCTCAGCATCGGCCTGGCCTACAAACAGGCACTGCGGCCCGCCGACAGCCTGGAAGACCTGCTGCGCGAAGCGGACCTGGCCCTGTACCAGGCCAAGTCCCAAGGGCGCGACTGCGCGGTGTGGACGGCGCCGCTCTAAGCCATTTAACGCAACAACACCGGCGCAGACGCCAAGCCGCTGCGCTGCATGAACAGCAAGGCTGAGTCCACCGTTGCCGTTTCAATATGGCCGGCAAAGCGCTTTTCCGGCGGGTGGTCGTCAAAGGCGATGTTGGCGCGCGTGATGCGGCCGCCCAGCCGGGTCATCGCGCCAATGCGCAAATCGCTGGGCTGGTAGCCCTGCAGCTGCAGCCAGGCCTGCGCCTGGCCCCGGTCATGCACGGTTTGCGGCGCCATCGCCTGGGCCAGGGTCTCCAGGGCCCACTGGTTGCTTTGCTGGTAGCGCTGGCTCCAGGGATAGGCCAGCATGCTGTAGCGCGGCTCATGCAGCTGCAAGGGCTGCGCGTTGGCCGACAGCGCCAGCAGCAGCTTTTGTTGCACGTCCTTGGTCGGCACCACCATCACCGCCTGGTAGCGCCACATATCGTCCAGAAAGAACTCACCCAGGCCCTGGCGGTAGACATGGGAAGCGGCAGTGCCGCAGTCATTGAGCTTGTGCACCACACGCCAGGCGCCGGTGGCCGATTTGTAGGCCCAGCCCATGTGCGAAAACTGCAGCTGGTACTTGCGCAGATCCTGGCCCTGGCGGCCCAGCAACACCACCTGCGCGCCGCTGGCATCCAGCGTCTGCGCCACGTTTTGCGCCAGGTTCAGGCTCTGGCGCACGCTGTCGAGCGTGGGCTTTTGCGGCTCGCAGCTGCGGCCTGCCTGGGCGGCCGTAGCGGCCAGCAGTGCAGCGGCCACCAGGCTTAAGCGTAAAGAGGTCCACATTGCGCGTCTCCGGTGTTCACAAGCGCTCGTTATAGAGCAGCGCCTTCCCCACCTCATTGGGGATAAAGGCAATCACCTCGCCAGCGGCTGACAGCAGCACGCCGGCTCCCACCACGCTGACAAGGATGGCGGTGCCCACACCGGCGGCGCTGGCGCCCAATGCGCCAGCCGACAGCTCAATGCTGGCCGCTGCGCCGTCCGATGCGCTCTCCAGCAACCAGACCGTTCCCTTGGCCGATGCCTGCACGCCCTTGACGATGAGCTGGGCGCCATCGACCGACAGTGCCACCGGAATGGCGACCACGCTGGTCGATGCACCCACCGAGGCCGCAGTGCCGACAACCACCGATGCAATCGGCAGCGCCGAGAGCATCAGCGAGGCATCGCTTTGTGCGTGGGCTGCCGGGGCGGTGGCCAAACCCAGCACCAGGGCGGTGCTGGCCAGGGTGGCAGCAGCGCGGCGCTGCCATTTGTTGAACGTAAGACTGAACATGTGCTGCTCCCGGGTTGGTGGCATCATCCGGTGGGCGCTCACACGCGCTCCTGGGGGTTGCCCACGTCTTGGTCGCGGGGGGCGCTGCGCATGCTGCGGGCATGGTGGATGGCGCTGGCCAGGTCCGATTCATGCTTGTCGCGCAGCATCTTGGCCAGGGTGAAGGCGGTGGTGATCATGTACATCCAGCTCACGCCCAGAAAGGCCTTGTAGGTGGGGTTGATGTCCATGCCCAGCATGCCCCAGCCGGTCAGGCCCATCGCAATCGCAAAACCGCCCCAGACCACAAAGCGCCACATGGGCGTGTCGCCGGCCGCCTGGCTGCTGTCCGCTTGCTTGTCCCGCACAAACTTGGCCAGCACAAAGGCGGCCGAGAGGCAGAACATATAGCCCATGACCATGAACGCCTGTTCCAGGTGTTGCCCTGGCAGCCAGGCCAGGCCGATCGCGCACATAGAGATCGCAATACCGAACGAGATCCACACCTGGTATTGCCATGCACGGGTGTCACGCTGAACAGGGTTGAAGGACTGAGACATGGTGGGTCGGAGCAACAGGGCCCCGCTTTGGTTGAACACGGCGCCATCATGCGTGCAGGTGGCTGCGCCAGCATCCCTGTTTAATGCCGGTAGCAGTTTTCAACGAAACAGGTATCGCACAGCAATACTTTTGCGCACAGCCTGTGTCGCCGGGTCTTGCGCCCGGGCGGTGCTTCCATGGCATGATTCCCAGCATTCAAACCAAGACCCAGACAGGAGACCGCCGTGCGCCAGCCGCCCCACCATTTGCCCGCCACCCCGCATGCTGACCCGGCCGAACTGGCCGAGTGGTGCGACGCCTTCGATGGACTGTTGGCGGCCTATGGCTCGGCGCAGGGCAAGGAGCAGGCGGCTGCGCTGCTCGATGCGCTGCTGGCCCATGCCCGCAAGCGCCATGTGGCCTGGAAGCCCTCGGGCAACACGCCCTATGTCAACACCGTCACGGTGGATGAACAGCCGCCCTACCCGGGCGATGTGGAGCTGGAGAAAAAGCTTTCGGCCATCCTGCGCTGGAACGCGCTGGCCATGGTGGTGCGTGCCAATGCCGCGCATGGCGAGCTGGGCGGCCACATAGCCAGCTATGCCTCGGCGGCCGATCTGTTCGAGACCGGCTTTAACCATTTCTTCCGCGCCGATGATGGCCACCAGGCTGCCGACCTGGTGTACTTCCAGCCGCACTCCTCTCCCGGCGTCTATGCCCGCGCTTTTCTGGAAGGACGCCTGGGCGAGGAGAACCTGGCGCACTACCGGCAGGAGCTGGTGGCCGCCAGCCAGGGCATCCAGGGCCTGTGCTCCTACCCGCATCCCTATCTGATGCCCGAGTTCTGGCAGTTCCCCACCGGCTCGATGGGCATCGGCCCGATCAATGCCATCTACCAGGCGCGCTTCATGCGCTACCTGGCCGACCGGGGGCTGGCCGACACGGCGGGCCGCAAGGTCTGGGGCTTTTTTGGCGATGGCGAAATGGACGAACCCGAGTCCATCGCCGCCCTTACCTTGGCCGCGCGTGAGGGGCTGGACAACTGCATCTTCGTCATCAACTGCAACCTGCAGCGGCTCGATGGCCCGGTGCGCGGCAACGGCCGCATCATCGATGAGCTGGAGGCGCTGTTCAGCGGCGCGGGCTGGAACGTGGTCAAGTGCCTCTGGGGATCGGAGTGGGATGCGCTGCTGGCGCGCGACCACAGCCATGTGCTGGCCCGCACCTTTGCGCGCACCGTCGATGGCGAGTTCCAGACCCTGTCGGCCAACGATGGCGCATTCAACCGCGAGCATTTCTTCAACCAAAGCCCCGAGCTGGCCGCGCTGGTCGCCCACCTGTCCGACAGCGATATCGACCGCCTGCGCCGTGGCGGCCATGACCCGGTCAAGATCCATGCCGCCTTTGCCAGCGCCGCTGCGCACAGCGGTCAACCCACCGTGGTGCTGGCCAAGACCATGAAGGGCTACGGCATGGGCAGCATTGGCCAGGGCCGCATGACATCGCACCAGCAAAAAAAGCTGGGCGCCGAGGACCTGCTGGCCTTCCGCGACCGCTTCAACCTGCCGCTGAGCGATGCCCAGGCCACCTCAGCCGCCTTCCTCAAGCCGGCCGATGGCAGCGCCGAGATGCGCTACCTGCTGGCGCGCCGCCAGGCGCTGGGCGGCTTTTTGCCGGCGCGCAAAGGCCAGGCCACGCCGGTGGCCGTGCCCGATCTGCAGGCGACCGCCGGCTTTGCGTTGCAGGCTGAGGGCAAAGCGATGAGCACCACGATGGCCTTTGTGCGCCAGCTGGGCAACCTGCTCAAGGACGCAACCCTGGGCCCGCGCATCGTGCCCATCGTGGCCGATGAGGCACGCACCTTCGGCATGGCCGGGCTGTTCCGCCAGGTCGGCATCTATGCGCCGTTTGGCCAGCTTTACCAGCCCGAGGACAATGCCTCGATGCTGCTCTACCGCGAAGACAGCAGCGGCCAGATTCTGGAAGAAGGCATCAGCGAAGCGGGCGCGCTGTCGTCCTGGACAGCAGCCGCCACCAGCTACAGCACCCATGGCACGGCCATGCTGCCCTTCTTCATCTTCTACAGCATGTTCGGCTTCCAGCGCGTGGGCGACTTGATCTGGGCCGCCGCCGACCAGCGCGCACGCGGCTTCCTGATTGGTGCCACCTCCGGCCGCACCACCCTGGGCGGCGAAGGCCTGCAGCACCAGGACGGCAGCAGCCTGCTGAGCGCATCCACGGTGCCCAACTGCAAGAGCTATGACCCGGCCTTTGCCGGCGAGCTGGCGGTCATCATTGACCATGGCATGCAGCGCATGCTGCAGGAGCAGCGGGACGAGTTCTTCTACATCACCGTCACCAACGAAAACGTGGCCAACCCCAGCCTGCCGCCGGAGGCGCACGAAGGGGTCATCCGAGGCATGTACCGGCTGCAGAGTGGCCCGGCGCACAGCGCGCGCCGGGTGCAGCTGCTGGGTAGTGGCGCGATCATGGGCGAGGTGCTCAAGGCGGCGGCCATTCTGGAGCGCGAGCATGGTGTGGCCGCCGATGTCTGGAGTGTTACCAGCTATGCCGAGCTGGCCCGCGATGGCGAGGCCCAGCTGGAGCGCTGGCGCGCCGCTGAGGCGAGTGCGCCCAGCTGGTTTGCGCAGCAGCTGGCGGCCTCGCAAGGCCCCATCATTGCCGCCAGCGACTATGTGCGTGCGCTGCCCGAGCTGGTGCGCGCCTACCTTCCCACCGACGAGCGAGGCCTGCCGCGCCAGCATTACTACACCCTGGGCACGGACGGCTTTGGCCGCAGCGATTCGCGCGCCGCACTGCGCCAGCATTTTGCGGTCGATGCCGCCGCCATCGTGCAGACCTATCTGCGCAGCCAGGCCGCCTGAGGCATTTTCCCATGGGGGTGCGCAAAAAAGCCAAGCCAGTGTGCGCATGCGCCCAGGCGAGCGCAAAACTCCTGAATTGATAGCTGCCGGTGCTTTAAACCCAAGCACCGGCAGCTATTTTTATGCCAGGTCGGCTGCCGGGCCGTGGGTGGGCCATGGGCGGGCAGCGCGTGGTTGCCCCAATACCGCCCGGCGCTGTGCATGCCAGTATCTGTGCCATGCGGCTGCCGCATTGAGATAACACCATAAACATCAGGAGCAACTATGCAACGCACTCGCCTGGCGCAGGCCTTGGCCACCTTGGGTCTGCTCGGCTTGACCGCCGCCATGGGCACCGCCCATGCGCAGGACAAGGTCAAGATCGGCTACATCTCCGACATGTCCAGCCTCTATGCCGACGTTGAAGGCAAGGGCGGCGCCACCGCCATCCAGATGGCGATCGACGATTTTGGTGGCAAGGTCCTGGGCAAGCCGATCGAGTTGCTGAGCGTTGACCACCAGAACAAGGCCGACATCGCTGCCAGCAAGGCGCGCGAATGGATCGACACCCAAAACCTGACGATGATCTTCAGCGGCACCAACTCGGGCACCGCACTGGCGCTGGCCAAGGTGGCTGATGAGAAAAAGCGCGTGATGATCAACAACGGCGCCGGCACCTCGGCGCTGACCAATGAGGCATGCACGCCTTACACCATCCATTACGCCTATGACACCGTGGCGCTGTCCAAGGGTGCGGCTGGCGCCATTGTCGAGGGCGGTGGCAAGAACTGGTTCTTTCTGACGGCCGACTATGCCTTTGGCCATGCAATGGAAGCCGATGCCACCAAGGTCATCAAGGCCAAGGGCGGCGCGGTGGCTGCAGCCGTGCGCCACCCGCTCAATGCCTCCGACTTCTCGTCCTTCCTGCTGCAGGCGCAAAGCTCCAAGGCCCAGGTGCTGGCGCTGGCCAATGCCGGTGGCGACACCATCAACGCCATCAAGGCCGCCAAGGAATTCGGCATCGACAAGACGATGAAGATCGCGCCGCTGCTCGTCTTCTACAGCGACATCCACAGCCTGGGCCTGAAGAACACCGCCGGCATGCAGTTCGTCACCAGCTGGTACTGGGACATGAATGACGCATCGCGCAAGTTTGCCGATGCCTACATGAAGAAAACCCAGCGCCGCCCCACCGAAATCCAGGCCGCCGACTACTCGGCCACGATGAACTACCTGAAGGCCGTGCAAGCCGCCGGCACCACCGATGCCGACAAGGTGATGGAGACCTGGCGCGGCATGAAGATGGACGACTTCTTTGGCTCGGGCACCCTGCGCGCCGACGGCAGCTACATCCACGACATGTACCTGGTCCAGGTCAAGACGCCACAGGAATCCAAGGGCACCTGGGACTACTACAAGATCGTCAAGAAGCTGCCCGGTGACGAGGTGTTTACGACCAAGGAAGAAACCAAGTGTGCGCTGTGGAAGTGATCTGAACCCAGCCTCCACCACCACGATGCCTGGCCATGCCAGGCATTTTTCATGGAGCGGAACTTAGAAATGCAGGACTGACCCAACCCAGGCGCCAACGCCTTGTCACAGGCCATTTTTTATCGCCCTCCATAATGGGCCTGCCATCCGTAGAAAAGGAAATCCTATGTCCCAGACTCACAATGCCGACTTCGACTCTCTTCTCCCGGGCCGCGCCACCTTGGCCGGCAGCACCCGCCGCAGCGCCCTGCAAATGGCGCTGGGCGTGGGCTACGCTGCAGCGGCCGTGCCGGTGATGGCGCAGACGGCCATCAAGACCCCCGATGCCGGGCTGACCGCCGGCACCATCCAGTACACGGTCGACGGCTTCCAGGTCAGCGCCTACCGCGCAGCGCCTGCTGGCAAGACCAATCTGCCGGTGGTTCTGGTGATCCAGGAAATCTTTGGCGTGCATGACTACATCGCCGACACCTGCCGCCGCCTGGCCCAGCTGGGCTATCTGGCGATTGCGCCCGAGCTGTTTGCGCGCCAGGGCGACCCCCGCAAGTACACCGAAATCAGCCAACTGCAAAGCGAGCTGGTCAGCAAGGTGCCCGATGCCCAGGTCATCAAGGACCTGGACGCCGCGCTGGCCTGGGCCAAGGACAATGGTGGCGACACCAGCCGCGCCGGCATCACCGGTTTCTGCTGGGGTGGCCGCATCACCTGGCTGTATGCCGCTACCGGCAAGGTCAAGGCCGGTGTCGCCTGGTATGGCCGCCTGCAAGGTGCCGCCAACGACCTGCAACCCAAGCACCCCATCGACCTGAGCAGCGCGCTCAAGGCACCGGTGCTGGGCCTCTATGGTGGCAAGGACCAGGGCATTCCGCTGGAATCGGTCGAAGCGATGAAGCAAAGCCTGCAAAAGGCGGGCGCTGCCGGCAATGCTGCTGCTGCGGCCTCCAGCTTCCATATCTACCCTGAAGCGGGCCATGCCTTCCATGCCGACTACCGCCCCAGCTACCGCAAGGATGCGGCCGAGGACGGCTGGAAGCGCATGCAGGACTGGTTCAAGACGCATGGCGTGATCTAAAGCCTGGTCAGCAGCTCAGCAAGACAAAACCCCTGCCAGCGCGGTATGTGCTGGCAGGGGTTTTTTGCGTTGTACCGCAGCCCGTCGTGGGCTTTAGTTCGAGGGGTTGTCGCGCCAGAACAGGTCCCAGGGGTCCATTTCCTTGCCGTCGGGGAAGCGGCACAAGGTGTTCTTGCCCTTGGGCGTATTGAGGATGGCGCCGCCCATCTGCACACAGTAGGCCGATGCGGGGCTGCGCGGCCCGGCATAGACGGTGGCGCGTGTGAAAGCCTCCTTCTCTTCAGGGTCATGCAGCGGCTTCAGGCCCGAAGTACTGGTGCAAGCGGCCAGGGCAGACATGGCCACCAAGGCTGCCACGCTTTTGTACAGAATCGTCAGAGAGGTCATCACAAAGCCATTCGTTGTCCAGCCTGCATTATCCCAAAGCGGGCGAACCGCTGCCATGGCCACCCTCCTGGTCCAGCAGTTCACCCACGCGCTGGCGCAGTTGCTCGGCCGAGCATTTGGCGGCCGGGCTGGCGGCACCGATGCGCAAGGTCACCCGGTTGAAGAAGCCACGGCGGAACGGCCGGGTCATCGCGCCCTTGGGTTCGATGCGGCTGAAGAACGAGCCCCAGAGGTTGGACAAGGCCATCGGCACCACCGGCACATCCAGCCCATCGGCACGCGCCTGCTCCAGGATCTTCATCACGCCGCCCTTGAACGCCTGCAGCTCGCCGTCGCGGGTGATACCCCCCTCGGGAAAGATGGCCAGCAGATCACCCTCGCGCAGCACTTGCGCGGCCCTGGCAAAAGCGGCCTCGTAGACGGCAGGGTCTTCGCTGCGGGGGGCCACCGGAATGGCCTTGCACAGGCGGAACAGCCAGCCCAGCAACGGCGTGCGGAAGATGCGGTAGTCCATCACAAAGTAGATCGGGCGCGGGCTGGCGGCCATCATCAGGATGGGGTCGACAAAGCTGACATGGTTGCAGGTCAGCAGCGCCGGCCCGCTGGTGGGAATGTGGTGTGCGCCCTGCACCCGAAAGCGGTAGACGACGTTCGTAATCAGCCAGGCAATGCAGCGCAGCAGGTATTCCGGCACCAGCAAGAAGATGTAGGTGGCGACGATGGCATTGGCAATGCCGGTGAACAGGAAGATCTGCGGCACGGTAAAGCCTGCCCCCAGCAAGGCGCCGGCGATGACCGAGCTGGCGATCATGAACAGCGCATTGAGGATATTGTTGGCCGCAATGATGCGGGCGCGGTGCGTGGGCTGGCTGCGCAGCTGGATCAGCGCATACATGGGCACGCTGTAGAGACCCGCAAACAGCGACAGCAGGGCCAGATCGGCCATCACACGCCAGTGCGCCGGCTGGCTGATGAAGGCCAGCGCCGTCCAGGTCTGGGCGGGCTGCGCCAGGCCGCGCGATGCAAAGTACAGGTCAATCGCAAACACGCTCATGCCGATGGTGCCGATGGGCACCAGGCCAATCTCCACCTGGCGGCGCGAGAGCACCTCACACAGCAGCGAGCCCAGGCCGATGCCGATGGAAAACACCACCAGCAGCAGCGATGCCACATGCTCGTTGCCATGCAGCACCTCCTTGGCAAAGCTGGGGAACTGGCTCAGAAACACCGCGCCGAAGAACCACATCCAGCTGATGCCCAGCAGCGAGCGGAATACGACCACATTGCCATGGGCCAGCTTCAGGTTGCGCCAGGTTTCGCTCACCGGGTTCCAGTTGATGCGCAGGCCCGGGTCGGTGGCAGGCACCACCGGCACGCCCTGGGCCGTCAAACGCCCCACCACGGCCAGGCTAAAGCAAGCCACCGCGACCGAGGCATGGCCGATCTCCGGCAAGGCCACCAGCAGGCCCCCCACCACATTGCCCAGCAAGATGGCGACAAAGGTGCCCATCTCGACCATGCCATTGCCGCCGGTCAGCTCATCGTCGCGCAGCACCTGGGGCAGGTAAGCAAACTTGACGGGCCCGAACAGGGTGGAATGCAGACCCATCAAGAACACGCAGCCCAGCAGCAGCGCCGGGCTTTCGATCCAGAAGCCCAGGCCGGCGATCAGCATCACGCCAATCTCCAGGTCCTTGACGAAGCGGATCATGCGGTGCTTTTCATACTTGTCGGTCAGCTGACCCGAGGTGGCGGAGAACAGCAGAAATGGCAGGATGAACAGCGCGCCGATCACCAGGCCCGCCATCGCCGGCGGCATCCAGGCCACCTGCAGCTGGTAGGTCACCATGACGGTGAAGGCAAACTTGAACAGGTTGTCGTTGGCAGCCCCAGCGAACTGGGTCCAGAAGAAGGGGGCAAAGCGGCGCTGGCCCAGCAAGGCAAACTGGTTGGGATGGTCTGGCGCCTCAGCGGCGGGCACAGAGGGGGCATGTGGACGGTTCATGGAACAAGCATCTCCTGGCGGATCAAGGGCGGTGGGGGTGGTCGGTACCGGGCATTCAGCGCAAACGCCCTGCCCCCAGGGCGCCGCCCCCGATTGTGCCTGCGGACGCGCCGTTTGCGTGCGCCCGGTGGCGCAGTTGCTGCAAGCTGCGCAGCAGCGGCAGCACCGCCAGCGCTGCCGCCAGGTGCTTAAGCGCATGGCCGGCCACCAGATGGCCGCTACCGGCCCAGACGGCGGCATCGCCCAGCTCAAACAACTTGGCCAGCGCATACCAGGCCACGATGCCGGCCAGGGGCCAGCGCATCAGGTGCGCGGCCGGCGGGCTGCGCTGCTGCCACACGGCCAGTACCAGCAGCAGCACCATGCCCGCGCCCTGCAACACGGCCCAGGGCAGCAGCTGCCCGGTCTGCAACCAGATCCACAGCGCCAGCGGCCCGCCCAGCAGCACGCACAGCGCCGTCAGCCAGGCCGCGCGGGTGTTGAGCAGCGACTGCAGCGCCAGGCCCAGCACACCGGCAAACACCGGCACCATGCCCATGCGATCCCAAAAAACGCGCACATCGCCGGGCAGCAGGTGGTAGTAGGACGAGCCCAGGGCCGTCAGCACCAGGCCGCCAAAAACCATCAGCAGCCAGGGTGTCGCCCCTTGGGAGCGCAGCGTCTCTGCGGGCGTTTTGAAAGTGGCCAGCAAGCCCCAGACACCGAGCAGCAAAAACGGCAGATTGCTCAGCACATCGGCCGCATTGACCAGGCCCAGCAGCGGGCGCTGGTCGGCAAAGTCATGGTAATGGGCCGCCTGCGGCACATAGGGCCCCAGGCAGGCCAAGGCCAGCATGGCGGCATGGAAGGCATACAGCGCGTATTCCGCAGCCGGGCTGCGGGGGCTTGGGGGTTGGGAGGTATCAGTCATGGCCTGCACTGTGCTGCTGGGGCAGCCGAGCGTCCCGGAATCCTGGCGTGATCCCCTATGATGGCACCCAAAGTATGACAGGACGATACCCATGAGCACCACCGCCGATCTGGTACTGGCATTGAAGAAAGAGCTGAAAGCTGCACAGATGACCTATGCCGACCTGGCCGAGGCCCTGGGCATGGCGGAGTCCAGCGTCAAGCGCATGCTGGCCAAGGGCGACATGCCGCTGTCGCGCATCGACGCCATCTGCCATGTGCTGCGCCTGGACTTTGCCGACCTGGCGCGCCGCGTGGCCGACAACCAGCCGCTGATCAAGGAGCTGACGCAGCAGCAGGAGCAGGCCGTGGTCGCGGACAAGAAGCTGCTGCTGATGGCCATCTGCGTGCTCAGCCAGTGGACCCTGGAGCAGGTGCTGACCACCTACCGCTTGACCGAGGCCGAGGGCATCAAGTACCTGGCGCAGCTGGACCGCATCGGCATCATCGAGCTGCGCCCGATGAACCGCTACCGGCTCAAGCTGGCCAAAACCTTCCGCTGGCGCCCGCATGGCCCGGTGATGGAGTACTTCCGCGAGAACGCGGTGCACGACTATTTCTCGGGCACCTTCGACAAATCGGGCGAGGGCTTGATGCTCGTGCATGGCGCCATCAGCCGCACCCTGGCGCCAGCCTTTTTGGAGCGCCTGCAGCGCGTGGCCCAGGATTTTGCCCAGCAGCACCTGACCGACCAGCGCCTGCCCGAGAAGGAGCGCGAGGGCTATACCCTGCTGCTGGCGATGCGCAGCTGGGAGCTGTCGGTGTTTACCGAGATGCGGCGCCTGCAGCCAGGGGGCAACCGCTAAGAACGTGTTGAAGACCTATGCCGCCTGGGTAAACAGCATCAGCGCACCGGCATAGCGGTGCAGCTGCTGGCCGGCAATCTCGCCCTGGCTATAAAAGCCCACCAGCGGGATATCGCCCAGCACATGGTGGATCAGCTCCAGCTCGGCGCCGGGCACGCCGAAATAGGGGCTGGCCCGCTCCGCGCAGCTGATGTAGACGGCACCGGCAATGCTGCGGCCGGCCCCGGCATCACCCAGCACGCTGTCGCCCAGCGGCAGGCCCGTCTGTGCCTCGGCAGGCGCCAGCGACTCGCGCAGTTCGGCACACATGCGCAGCAGATCGGCACGCGCGGCCGACAGGTTGCGCTGGCAAAAGCAGAGGTACTGCTGGGGTTGGGCCAGCTCGGGCAGCACAATGCCCCGGCTGGCCATGTCCACGCCCACCAGCGGCACCACGCGCGCCTCGGGGCCCAGCTGGCCGGCATGCATGGCCGATTCGGGCGCATGCGGCTCCAGCGCGGCATGGATATGGCGCATCGTGCGGGTGGCCCGCTCGGGGTCGGCATCCAGGCGCACGGGCATCAGTTCTTCCAGCACATCGAGCGCGGGCCGGCCATCCAGGGCCAGCACCACATGGCCTTGCATGGCGGTGATGCGCATGCGCGCACCCATGACCTGGCAGCCCTGGGTCAGCTCCTGCACCACGCCGGCCTCGGCAGAAAAAGCCATGCCCGAGAGCCCGCCGCGCAGCACACCACTGTGGCTGGGGCCCAGCGCCTTGCTCCAGGCCAGCTGCAGCGGCGCCACTGCCTCAGAGCTGAGGCCGCCGAGCACGCTGCCAGCCCGGGTGCGGGCGGCCAGCTCTTCGAGCAGCTCCGCAAAATCCGGCAGTCCCGCATCGGCATGCACCAGCGCCCTCTCCCAGGGCGATGAAGGCGCCACCGGCAGCGGTGCGATGCCGGAGAACAAGCGGTAGGAATGGGCAGGCAGCTCTAGCAGCATGACCGACAGCGCTGGCTCGTTGAGGTATTCGGCATGCGAGGCCATCACGCCGACGCCGACCGAGCCGCTCCAGTCGCCGATCTGCGGAAACTCATCCTGCAAGGCCTCCAGCAGCTGCGGCGCATGGCGCGCATAGGCATCGGTGAAATACACCAGCCCCAAGTTGGGCGCGCTGGCGTAGCCCGCCTGGGCCATGCGCCCGCGCAATTGGGCCACCACCAACGCCACGGCCATCCGCCAGTCGGGGTGGGTCACATGGCCATAGGGAAAAAGCTTTGTGCCTGCCATTGTCAAAAACCTGCTGCTGCGCGGCGGCCAAGCCAGTGCCGCGCTAAAAAATCACCAGCGCTCGATCGTAATGCTGACTCAACGCTGGCCGGGGGAAGGCTTGCGCGGGGCGGCCTTGCGGGGAGCGGCCTGTCGGGTGCCGTTGGCGGGCGTCGCCTTGCGGGGGGCCGCCTGCTTGCTGGCGCTGCGTGCTGCGCTGGGCGGGGGCCCGCTCTTGGGCTTGTGGGCAGACGCCTTGGTAGTGTGATTGCTTCCGGACGAAGCCGTGCTGCGCTTGGCTGCGGCCGGCTGGCCCATCGCCGCTTTGGCTGCGGCTTTGCCGGCCTCTGCCATCTCTTCTGCCGTGCTGCGCACCGCCTGCGCGGCCGATGCTGCCGCCTGCTGGGTGCTGGCGGCATGGGCCATTGCCTGCTCGGTGACATCCTGCACGGCCTGCTGGGCAATGTGCTGGAATTGCTGGGTCAGCGCGCCCCACCATTGCATGGGATCGGTCACCGAGGCTGCTGCGGCATTGCTGGCCTGGTCGGCTTTTTCAGGGGGTTCTGCAGCGGCAGCGGCCGGTGCGGGTGCCGGAGTGGCTGCGGGCGCCGGGCTGGGTGCGGCTTGCGCTGGGGCCGAGGCCTGCGGCGCAGTCGCTGCGGCAGCCTCTTGCGCCTGCGCTGCTGTGCTCTGCGCAAACTGCTGCCAGCTTTGCACCATCGTGCTGGCCCAGTTCTCCACCGGTACATTCATGGTCTGCAGCGCGGACAAGGTCATCTTCTGCACCTCCATCGCCTGGATGGTGGCGGCCAACGCACGCTGGTTCTGCTCCAGCCAGAACAGCACGGTTTTCAGCTCCTGGATCCGTTTTTCCAGATCTGGCACATTCATCGTCGGTGCCACCCATTCCTGCCACTGCGCAAAGGCCGCAGAGGGCTTGGAGGTGCTGCCTGCTGCGAGCTTTTGCAGAAAATCAAAACCAGGGGCAAAGGGGTTGAAGGGCTGGGCGGAGTCCTGCATGGTGTTGTCTCCAGTGGTTGGGGCCGTTGGCCGCGTGTGCAATGCCAAGGTGTATGCTGCACAGCTTAGCGGATTGTGCAGCCCCTGCCTATGTGATAAGTCGCATGCAGCGGTGTACGACCCATCTTGCAACCCCGCCTTTTGAGCCCGCCACCATGCAGAGCCTTTTCCATCTCGCCTTCCATGTGCACGACCTGGATGCTGCACGCCACTTCTACCGCGACACGCTCGGCTGCGCCGAGGGCCGCAGCACCGACAGCTGGGTGGATTTTGATTTCTTTGGCCACCAGATCTCCTGCCACCTGGGCAAGCCTTTTGAGACCAGCAATACCGGCCTGGTGGGCAACCACAAGGTGCCCATGCCGCACTTTGGCTTGGTGCTGAAACTGGAAAACTGGAAGCAGTTGGCCGAACGCCTGCGCGCTGCCAATACCCGCTTTGTGCTGGAGCCCCAGGTGCGCTTTGAAGGCGAGCCCGGCGAGCAATGGACGATGTTCTTCCACGACCCCAGTGGCAACCCGATCGAGGTCAAAGGCTTTCGCTCGCTGGAGCAGTTGTACGCGCATTGATGCTGCGCTGCGGCCCCGCCAAAGGGCCATCGGAGGTGGGACACGCGGCTGCTGCCGCCCTGCCTGTGGTGACTAGCGCAGCGATCAGACTTGGTGTCCGCCGCTGCTAGGGAAACGGGCACAAAAAAAGCCAGCTCGAAAGCTGGCTTTTGGTGTTCTGGTTGCGCGAGAAGGATTTGAACCTCCGACCTTTGGGTTATGAGCCCAACGAGCTACCAGACTGCTCCATCGCGCACCGCAATTATAGCGCGACTTTGGGGCTGCATTTTGCCGGAGCGCGCTTTTAGCGCATATTTTTCGCGCTTCGACTTTTATAGCAATCTTGGCTGGCTCGAACCCGCAGCCATCGGGGCCGCCTTGCAGGCTGGCCCGCCTGCTCCAGCAGGGCTGTGCCCGGCACCCGGCCACAAAAAAGCCAGCTCGAAAGCTGGCTTTTGGTGTTCTGGTTGCGCGAGGAGGATTTGAACCTCCGACCTTTGGGTTATGAGCCCAACGAGCTACCAGACTGCTCCATCGCGCACTAGCATTATAGCGCGGGTTTTCCTTAATATGAAGCGCTTTGTCATCATTTGGAAAACTATTTGTGCAATCTGCGCCTGGGGTCCGCTTGCCATGGGCGACCAAAGCCTCCCCACCATAGAAAAAGCCCACCGAAGTGGGCTTTCTCAGTGTGAACCTGCAGAGGGCTTATTCAGCTGCGGCATCACCGGCTTCTTCAGCGCGGTCCACCAGTTCAACATAGGCCATAGGCGCGTTGTCGCCCACGCGGAAACCCATCTTCAGGATGCGGGTGTAGCCGCCTGGACGGTTTGCCGAGCGAGGACCCAGCACGTTGAACAGCTTGGTCACGCTGTCGCGGCTGCGCAGACGGTCGAATGCCAGACGGCGGTTGGCAACGGTGTCCACCTTTGCCAGCGTGATCATGGGCTCGATCACCTTGCGCAGTTCCTTGGCTTTAGGAACGGTGGTCTTGATGGCTTCGTGCTCGATGAGCGAATTCATCATGTTTTGCAGCATCGCCTTACGGTGAGACGAGGTGCGGTTCAGTTTGCGGAGGCCGTGTCCGTGACGCATGGTGCTTTTCCTTTTAGATTGATTCAATCAAACAGCCGTATCAGGTACTGTTCGACGCACTACGATTGAGCTCCCCCACCATTGGGAGAGCTCTCCATTATAACTTAACGCTTTTCCAAACCGGCTGGTGGCCAGTTTTCAAGCTTCATACCCAGGGTCAGACCACGGGAAGCCAGAACTTCCTTGATCTCGTTGAGCGACTTACGACCCAGATTCGGGGTCTTGAGCAACTCATTTTCGGTGCGCTGGATCAGGTCACCGATGTAGTAGATGTTTTCGGCCTTCAGGCAGTTGGCGGAACGCACGGTCAACTCCAGCTCGTCCACAGGACGCAGCAGGATCGGGTCGAACGTGGCGTTGTTGCGCGCTTGGCCACCTGGCTGGTCGAACACATCCAATGCGCCGCCTTCGAGCTGCGCAAACACGGCGAGCTGTTCCACCAGGATCTTGGCCGACGAGCGCACTGCATCTTCTGCAGCGATGGCGCCGTTGGTTTCGATCTCGAGAACCAGCTTGTCCAGATCGGTACGCTGCTCAACACGGGCGGATTCGACCGTGTAGCTGACGCGCTTGATCGGCGAGAACGATGCGTCCAGCACAATGCGGCCGATCGACTTGGTCGACTCGTCACCGTAGCGGCGCACGTTACCGGGCACATAGCCACGGCCTTTTTCCACCTTGATCTGCATGTCCAGCTTGCCGCCTTGCGACAGGTTGGCGATGACATGATCAGGGTTGATGATTTCTACATCGTGAGGCGTCTGAATGTCAGCAGCCGTCACCACGCCTTCGCCATCCTTGCGCAGGCTCAGCGTCACTTCGTCACGGTTGTGGAGCTTGAACACCACGCCCTTGAGGTTCAGCAAGATGTTGACCACATCTTCCTGGACGCCGTCGATAGACGAGTACTCGTGCAGCACACCTGCAATGGTCACTTCCGTCGCTGCATAACCCACCATCGAGGACAGCAGAACACGACGCAGCGCATTGCCCAGCGTGTGTCCGTAGCCGCGTTCAAACGGCTCCAGCTCTACCTTGGCGCGATTGTGGCCCAGCTGTTCTACGTTAATTGTCTTGGGTTTCAGCAAATTGGTCTGCATGCAAACTTCCTCTCAATACCCCCGGCTCGTTACACCGGTAAGGCTGGTGAAGCACCAGAACCGCGATGCCTCGCGGTTCTGGGACGGATACACTTTCGCAGTCGAAAACGACTGTGAAATTAACGAGAATACAATTCGACGATCAGCGATTCGTTGATGTCAGCACCGAATTCATCGCGGTCTGGAGACTTCTTGAAGACGCCTTCAGCCTTGTCAGCCGACACGTCCACCCAAGCGGGGAAGCCCACTTGACCAGCCAGTTGCAGCGACTCGATGATACGGGCTTGCTTCTTCGACTTTTCGCGCACAGCAACCACGTCGCCTTCCTTCACGGAGTAGGAAGGAATGTTGACCGATTGACCGTTCACGGTGATGGCCTTGTGGGACACCAGCTGACGCGCTTCGGAGCGGGTCGAGCCAAAGCCCATGCGGTACACCACGTTGTCCAGACGGCTTTCCAGCAAGCTCAGCAGGTTCGCGCCGGTGTTGCCACGGCGACGATCAGCTTCAGCGAAGTAACGGCGGAATTGCTTTTCCAGCACACCGTAGGTGCGCTTGACCTTTTGCTTTTCACGCAGTTGCAGACCGTAGTCCGAGGTACGCGTGCCGGAGGTACGGCCGTGTTGACCTGGCTTGGTGTCCAGCTTGACCTTGTCCGCGATCGAGCGACGTGCGCTCTTCAGGAACAGGTCTACGCCTTCGCGGCGGGAAAGTTTGCCCTTAGGGCCAATAAAACGTGCCACTTGAATATCCTTTTTTCAGCTGCCGCAAAAATGCGGGAGCCGCCAGAGCACCATGCACTGGCGGCGGTGGGCTTATGGTGAGTTAGATACGACGACGCTTTTGAGGGCGGCAGCCGTTGTGCGGGACTGGCGTCACGTCGGAGATCGACGTGATGCGGATGCCCAATGCACCCAGAGCACGCACCGAAGACTCGCGACCTGGGCCTGGGCCCTTGATCTCGACGTCCAGGTTCTTGATGCCCTGTTCCATGGCAGCACGGCCGGCCACTTCGGAAGCAACCTGGGCTGCGAAAGGCGTCGACTTGCGCGAGCCCTTGAAACCCTGGCCACCCGACGAAGCCCAAGACAGGGAATTGCCTTGGCGGTCGGTGATCGTGATGATGGTGTTGTTGAACGAAGCGTGAACGTGTGCAATGCCGTCAGAAATGTTCTTGCGAACTTTCTTACGTACACGTGCAGCTGCGTTGTTCTGAGACTTAGCCATTGTGTACCTTCAATCTCTTTATTTCTTCAAAGCCGCTGCGCCTTTGCGCGGACCCTTACGGGTACGGGCATTGGTGCGGGTACGCTGACCACGCATGGGCAGACCACGACGATGACGGAAACCGCGGTAGCAGCCGATGTCCATCAAACGCTTGATGTTCATCGTGGTTTCACGGCGCAGGTCACCTTCCAGGGTCAGGTGAGCGATTGCGTCGCGGATCTTTTCCAGATCAGCGTCCGTGAAGTCCTTGACTTTCTTGGCGTAGTCGATACCAGCGGCTTCGCAGATCTTGCGAGCGGTGGTGCGACCGATGCCATAGATAGCGGTCAGGCCGATCTCCGCATGCTTGTGCGGAGGGATGTTAATACCAGCAATACGTGCCATTTGTGTCCTCTAATACTTTAGATTAACCTTGGCGCTGCTTATGGCGCTGGTCGGTGCAGATCACGCGTACGACACCCTTGCGACGGATGATCTTGCAGTTACGGCAAATCTTCTTTACCGAAGCTGAAACTCTCATTTCATTCTCCTAAAACTTCCATCCGCTCCAGTCTGTGACGGCATTTCAAATATTTAGCCCGAACAGACTGGAGGGCACACTTTCCTGTCGATCTCAGTTTTTGGCTGAGGCCTTGAAGTTCGCCTTCTTCAGAAGCGACTCATACTGCTGAGACATCATGTAGTTCTGGACCTGGGACATGAAGTCCATGGTCACCACCACGATGATCAACAAGGAAGTGCCACCGAAATAGAACGGAACGTTGTACTTCAGGATCAAGAACTCTGGCAGCAGACACACGAAGGTGATGTAAACAGCACCCGCAAGCGTCAAACGCACCAAAATCTTATCAATATAACGTGCTGTCTGATCCCCTGGGCGAATCCCGGGAATAAAGGCACCACTCTTCTTCAGGTTATCGGCCGTTTCGCGGCTGTTGAAAACCAAGGCCGTATAGAAGAAGCAGAAAAAGATGATCGCTGCGGCATAGAACATCACATAGATGGGCTGACCAGGAGTCAGCATGCTAGCAATGTCCCGGAGCCAACGCATCGATTCGCCAGCGCTGAACCAGTTCACAACAGTGGCAGGCAGCAAGATGATCGACGAAGCGAAGATGGGAGGAATCACACCTGCCATGTTCAGCTTCAGTGGCAAGTGCGAAGACTGACCACCATACACCTTGTTTCCAACCTGACGGCGCGCATAGTTCACCAGGATCTTGCGCTGTCCACGCTCGACAAACACGACGAAGTACGTCACGGCTGCCACTACGAGAACAATGAAGATCGCGGCAATGATGCTCATCGCACCAGTGCGCACCAATTCGAGCAATCCACCGATGGAGCTGGGGAGACCCGCAGCGATACCGGCGAAGATCAGGATCGAGATCCCGTTGCCCAAACCACGCTCGGTGATCTGTTCACCCAGCCACATCAGGAACATCGTACCGGCGGTCAAGCTGACCACGGCGGTAAGACGGAACCCGAAACCAGGGCTGAGGACCAAACCGGCAGTGCCTTCCAGCGCCACGGCAATGCCGAGCGACTGGAACAGCGCAAGCGCCAGGGCACCGTAACGGGTGTACTGGGTAATCTTGCGACGGCCGGCTTCGCCCTCTTTCTTCATCTGTTCGAATGTCGGGACGACGTAGGTCATCAATTGCATGATGATCGATGCCGAGATGTACGGCATGATCCCCAGTGCAAACACGGTGAAGCGCGAGAGCGCTCCGCCCGAGAACATGTTGAACAGGTTGAGGATGCCACCCTGTTGGCTATTGAACAGCTGCTGCAACTGGGTGGGATCGATACCAGGCACCGGAATATGAGCTCCGATGCGGTAGACGATCAGCGCCAGCAACAGAAAAACCAAACGACGACGCAGATCGCCGTATTTACCGGTCTTTGCAATAGTTGCGGTGTTCGTAGCCACTGATGAATCTTTCAGAAAGGGTTAGGCGATGCTGCCGCCAGCGGCTTCGATCGCAGCCTTGGCACCAGCGGTGGCGCCAATGCCGTTCAGCTTGACAGCCTTGGACAGAGCACCGGTGTTGATCACCTTGACGACCTTGGCGCGTTGGCCAACCAGACCAGCTTGCTTGAGCACTGCCAGATCCACTTCCGCAGCACCCAGCAGCTCGAGAGCAGCCAGGGAGACTTCGGCGTTGAACTTCAACGTGGTGGACTTGAAACCGCGCTTGGGCAGGCGACGCTGCAAAGGCATTTGACCGCCTTCGAAGCCTACCTTGTGGTAGCCACCCGAACGCGACTTTTGACCCTTGTGACCACGGCCGGCGGTCTTACCCAGACCCGAACCGATACCGCGACCGACGCGACGCTTGGCGTGCTTGGCACCTGCTGCAGGCTTGATGCTATTGAGTTCCATCATCAATCCTTTCAGAGAACCTTCACCAAGTAGGCGATCTTGTTAATCATACCGCGCACTTCAGGGGTGTCCTTCAGTTCGCTGATGCTGTTCAGCTTGCGCAGACCCAGACCACGCACGGTGGCGCGGTGGTCTTCCTTGGTACCAATCGGGCTACGCACCAGTTGGACCTTCACAGTTTGTTGCGTTGTCATAGTGACTCCGATCAGACGAACAGGTCTTCAACCGACTTGCCACGCTTTGCAGCCACTTCCGCAGGGGTCGTGGAGTTGTTCAAAGCGTCGAAAGTGGCGCGAACCATGTTGTAGGGATTCGACGAGCCATGGCTCTTGGCCACGATGTCGGTGATACCCAGAACTTCGAAGACGGCGCGCATTGGGCCGCCGGCGATGATACCGGTACCCTTGGGAGCAGGAGCCAACATCACGTTGGCAGCGCCATGGTGACCCATCACTTTGTGATGCAGGGTGCCGTTCTTCAACGACACCTTGATCATGTTGCGACGGGCTTCTTCCATAGCCTTCTGCACGGCAGCAGGCACTTCCTTGGACTTGCCCTTGCCCATGCCAACGCGGCCGTCACCGTCGCCAACCACGGTCAGTGCAGCGAAGCCGAGAATACGACCACCCTTCACAACCTTGGTGACGCGGTTGACCGCGATCATTTTTTCGCGCAAACCGTCGTCACGACCTTCGTCTTGCACTTTGGGGGAAAATTTAGCCATTTCTATCCACTCCGCTTAGAACTGCAGGCCGGCTTCGCGGGCTGCATCAGCCAGAGCCTTGACGCGGCCGTGGTAGGCGAAACCTGCACGGTCGAATGCAACCTTCTCAACGCCAGCTGCCTTCGCCTTTTCAGCGATGCGCTTGCCGATGAGAGTAGCTGCGGCGGTGTTGCCACCCTTGCCGGCAGCGCCCAGGTTGCCGCGCACTTCGGCTTCTGCCGTAGATGCGGTAGCAATGACCTTGGTGCCGTCGCCAGAGATGATCGTGGCATAGATATGGAGGTTCGTACGGTTCACCGTCAAACGCGCAACGCCTTGGTTGGCAATGCGGATACGGGTTTGCAGGGAACGACGAAGACGCTGCTGTTTCTTGTTCAACATGATGCAGCTCCTTATTTCTTCTTAGTCTCTTTGATCGTGACCTTCTCATCCGAATAACGGATGCCCTTGCCCTTGTAAGGCTCGGGAGGACGAACGGCACGAATCTCAGCTGCCAGCTGACCAACGCGTTGGCGGTCAGCACCCTTGATCACCACTTCCGTAGGGGTAGGGGTGGCCACGGTGATGCCAGCAGGCATTTCAAAGTTGACTGGGTGGGAATAACCAACGCTCAGGTTCAGCTTGCTGCCAGAAGCAGCGGCCTTGTAACCCACGCCGACGAGAGACAGCTTCTTTTCGAAGCCCTTGCTCACACCAACCACCATGTTGTTCACCAGCTGACGCATGGTGCCGCTCATGGCATTGGCTTCACGGGAGTCATTCACCGGCTCGAAAGCCAGCTTACCGTCGTTGTTGGAAACCTTGACCAGGGCGTTGGGGGTCAGCAGCAGCGTGCCGCCTGCGCCCTTGACGCTGATTTGGTCTTCCTTGATGGAGACATCCACACCTTGGGGGATGCTCACAGGCATTTTTGCTACACGGGACATGTCAGTATTTCTCCTTCAATGCCGCGTTAAGCCACATAGCAAAGCACTTCACCGCCGACACCGGCAGCGCGCGCTTTACGATCGGTCATCACACCCTTAGGCGTGGTCACGATTGCAACACCCAGGCCGTTTTGGACTTGGGGAATTGCAGTGCAGCCCTTGTACACACGCAGGCCAGGACGGCTCACGCGCTCGATACGCTCGATCACTGGGCGACCGGCGTAGTACTTCAAGGTAATTGCGAGTTCAGACTTGCCATCTTCGGTCTTCACTTCGAAGCCATCGATGTAACCCTCGTCCTTCAAAACCTGTGCAATGGCAACCTTCACTTTGGAGGAAGGAACCAGCACGGTGGCTTTGGACACCATTTGTGCGTTACGGATACGGGTCAGCAAGTCAGCGATTGGATCACTCATGCTCATGTTTAATCTCCTGACTGCTTACCAGCTGGCCTTGGTCACGCCAGGGATGGCGCCGACGAATGCCAGTTCACGAATCTTGGCGCGGCCCAGACCGAATTGACGGAAAGTGCCACGGGGACGACCCGTGATTTCGCAACGTGCACGTTGACGAGTGGGGTTTGCATTGCGAGGCAGCTTTTGCAGGCCTTGACGGGCTGCATCGCGCTCTTCGTCGGAACGCTTGGCGTCGCCGGCGATGGCCTTCAGTTCTGCATACTTGGCTGCGTACTTGGCAGCCAGCTTTTCACGCTTCAGTTCGCGTTGGATCAGTGCTTGTTTAGCCATGCATCACCTCAGTTCTTGAACGGGAAGCGGAAAGCCTGCAACAGTGCCTTGCACTCGTCGTCATTCTTCGCAGTCGTCGTAATGCTGATGTTGAGACCACGCAGTGCGTCGACTTTGTCGTACTCAATTTCAGGGAAGATGATTTGTTCTTTGACGCCGATGTTGTAGTTGCCACGGCCATCAAAGGCGCGGCCAGAAATACCACGGAAGTCACGCACGCGGGGCAGAGCCACGGTCACGAAACGGTCCAGGAATTCATACATCTGAACGCCACGCAGGGTCACCATGCAGCCGATAGCTTGGCCTTCGCGGATCTTGAAACCAGCGATAGCCTTCTTGGCCTTGGTCACCACAGGCTTCTGACCAGCAATCTTGGTCAGGTCAGCCACGGCGTTGTCCATCACCTTCTTGTCGGAGACGGCTTCGCTCACACCCATGTTCAGGGTGATCTTGGTCAGGCGAGGCACTTCCATGGAGGAGGTGTAGCCGAACTTCTTCATCAGTTCCGGAGCAATTTGCTCACGGTATTGTTTTTGCAGTCGTGCAACGTTTGCCATGTCTTACTCCTTAGGCTGCGATATCAGCGCCATTGGACTTGAACACGCGAACACGTGCGCCGTCGGCGTTCACCTTGATGCCCACGCGATCAGCCTTGCCGGTTGCCGCATTGAAGATAGCCACGTTGGATTGGTGGATAGGCATGGCCTTTTCCACGATACCGCCGTTGGTGCCCTTCATGGGGTTTGGCTTGACGTGCTTCTTCACCATGTTGATGCCTTCGATCACCAGGTGAGAGTCGTCCGCACGCAGCGTCACAACGCCACGCTTGCCCTTGTCACGGCCGGTCAGCACGATAACTTCGTCGCCCTTGCGAATCTTGTTCATAGTGCTATTCCTTTAGAGAACTTCAGGGGCCAGCGACACGATCTTCATGAACTTTTCGGTACGCAGTTCACGGGTCACGGGGCCAAAGATGCGGGTGCCGATAGGCTCCAGCTTGGCGTTGAGCAACACAGCAGCGTTGCCATCGAATTTGACGAGCGAACCGTCAGCACGGCGAATACCCTTTGCGGTACGCACCACCACAGCACTGTAAACCTCGCCTTTTTTGACGCGGCCACGTGGAGCAGCTTCTTTCACGCTCACCTTGATAATGTCACCAACGCTCGCATAGCGACGGTGCGAACCACCCAGCACTTTGATGCACTGGACAGACTTCGCGCCGGTATTGTCGGCAACCTCGAGTCGAGATTCTGTCTGGATCATTTCAATATTCCCAACTTGCACCAGCAGACCAGACAGCCCAATAAGAATTAATCCTCATGGACAGCCAAGCAGCCAGTCAGTCTTGGGCCCGTCGTCCACACCGCAACCATTTACGATGCTTCTCCTGGGCAGAAACCTCGCGCATTAAACGCGAAGCCCTCCATTCTGTCAGAGCTAGCACACTCCGTCAAGAGCGCGTACCCAAACCAGCGGTAAATTTGTATTTTTACGCCACTTTTTCGCCGGCGTACTGCTGCGCCAGCACCAGGAAGGCGGTCAGCGCAGTGTCTGACCCCAATTCTTCCTGTAGGATGGCCGACACGCGCGGGGCCAGCTTGGCAGCCAGGCGCGCATCCAGGAACAGCAAGCGGCTGCGGCGGGCGAGCACGTCTTCCACGGTGCGCGCATATTCAAAGCGCGCGGCAAAGCGCACCATGGCCTCGCTCAGGCAGTTGGCCAGCCAGATGTCCGCACCCGGCAGGGTGGCTACAAAATCGGCCTCGCTGCCATAGGAGTGCATGCCCTGGGCCATGTGCATGCTGTGCTGGGCGCGGCCCGATGTTGGCGTACCCACCAGCGGCAGCTTCACGGTCACACCACCGGGCTTGCGCGGCAGGCGCTGGGCATCGAAGCAGGCATTGAGCACGTCCTCGGCCATCGCGCGGTAGGTGGTCCACTTGCCACCGGTCACGGTCACCATGCCGGATTTGCTGGTCAGCACCGTGTGCTCGCGGCTGATGCCCTTGGTGTTTTCGCCATCGTCGTCCTGCGGCTTGACCAGCGGACGCAGGCCAGCCCACATGCTGCGCACATCGGCCATCGTCGGCGCGCGGCTGAGGTACTTGCCCGCCTCGCTCAGGATGAAGTTCAGCTCTTCCTCAAACGGACGGGGCTCGCGCGCCAGGTCATGGCGCGGCGTGTCGGTCGTGCCCAGAATCACCTTGCCCAGCCATGGCACCGCAAACAGCACCCGGCCATCGGCCGTCTTGGGCACCAGCAAGGCATGGTCGGATGGCAGGAAATCCCGGTCCACCACCAGGTGCACGCCCTGGCTGGGCGCCACCATGGGCTTGACGGGCTTGCCCATCAGCTCGGCATCCTGTTGGCGCAGGTGGTCCACCCAGGGGCCGGTGGCATTCACCACGCAGCGCGCACGCACTGTGTAGCGCTGGCCGGATTCCGCATCCCGGCAGACCACGCCGGCCACGCGGCCCTCTTCCTGCACCAACTCCATCACCGGGCAGTAGTTGACCAGCAACGCACCCTTGGCAGCCGCTGTGCGGGCCAGCGCGATGGCCAGGCGGGCATCGTCGAACTGGCCATCCCAGTATTTGACGCCGCCCTTCAAGCCCTTGTCCTGCACCGTGGGCAGCAGGCGGCGCGTGGCGCCGGCCGACAGAAACTGGGTGGAGCCCAGGCCCGCCTTGCCCGCCAGCGCGTCATACATCTTGAGGCCGATGCCGTAGAACGGCGTGTCCAGCATCTTGTAGGAAGGCATCACAAAGGCCAGCGGCTGGGCGATGTGCGGTGCATTGTTCAGCAAGGTGGTGCGCTCGTGCAAGGCCTCGCGCACCAGCGAGATATTGCCTTGTGCCAGGTAACGCACGCCGCCATGCACCAGCTTGGTGGCGCGCGACGAGGTGCCCTTGGCAAAGTCCATGGCTTCGAGCAGCGCGACCTTGAAGCCGCGTGCCGCCGCATCCAGCGCCACGCCCAGGCCGGTGGCACCGCCCCCGACCACCACCAGATCAAACACCGGCGTGGCGCCCAGGCGGGCCAGCAAATCAGTACGGTGAACAGACAGCGGTGCAGCAGCAGTGGACATGCGAAGTAGATATGAAGGTCTGAGGGTTGCGGCGCTGGCGAACAGGGCAGCAGCGCGGCAAATAGCCAAAGCCTGGAAGCGGAGATTCGCTTTTGCGCTTTTGTCTCTAAATTTTATTCGTTTTTGATCTTTTGTGTTCGTTATTGCAAAATTTGCCGTCTGCAAACCCCAAGATCTCCGCAGCCCAGCATGCCAGCATGGCATGCCAATCTGATGACAAAACCACCCGCCAGCCATGGCTGCTGCTGCAAAAGCGCCTCAGCGCGTGCCCGCAGCGGCTGGCCGAACTGTTGCGTTTTGCACTATATTGGCGGGAGTTTTCGTTTTTATTCGTTTCAGATCCACGCCATGACGGAGCTCTACAACAGCAATCCACGCCAACTGCTGCTCTTGCAAGAGGTGCAGCGCCGCAGCTCGGCCACTGTCGAGGAACTGGCCGCCTTTCTGGGCGTGACCCTGCAGACCGTGCGCCGCGATGTGCAGCGGCTGTCCGAAGCCGGCGTGCTTACCCGCTTTCACGGCGGCGTGCGCGTGCCCAACTCCACCACCGAGAACCTGGCCCACCAGCAGCGCGAAGCCCTCAATGCCGACGGCAAGACCCGCATCGCCCAGGCCGTGGCCGCCCAGGTGCCGCACAACTGCTCGCTGATCCTGAACATCGGCACCACCACCGAGGCCATTGCCCGCGCGCTGATGCAGCACCGGGGGCTGCGCATCATCACCAACAACCTCAATGTGGCGGCCACCTTGAGCAGCAATGCCGACTGCGAAGTCATCGTGGCCGGCGGCGTGGTGCGCGGCCGAGACCGGGGCATCATCGGCGAGGCCGCAGTGGACTTCATCCGCCAGTTCCGCGTGGACATCGCGCTGATCGGCATCTCCGGCATCGAATCCGATGGCAGCCTGCGCGACTACGACTTCCGCGAGGTGAAAGTGGCCCAGACCATCATGGACCAAGCGCGCGAGGTCTGGATGGCGGCCGACCACAGCAAGTTTGGCCGCCCGGCCATGGTCGAAGTGGGCCCGCTGTCGCGCATCGACCGGCTGTTTACCGATGCGCCGCCGCCCGAGCCCTTCCCCCGGCTGCTGCAGGAAGCCCATGTGCGCTGCACCGTCGCCTGACGGCCAGGCACAGCCCCTCGCCCCTTTGTTGACTTGACTGACATACCGGCTCAGACCGGCCTTGAGACATGACCTATCTGCTCGCTCTGGACCAGGGCACCTCCAGCTCCCGCACCATCGTGTTTGACCGCCAGGGCGCCATCGTGGCCCAGGCGCAGCGCGAGCTGCCGCAAATCTACCCCCGCCCCGGCCATGTGGAGCACGACCCGATGCAGATCTGGGGCACGCAGCTGGCCACGGCGCAAGAGGCACTGAAGGCCGCCGGCATCAGCGCCAGCCAGGTCACCAGCCTGGGCATCACCAACCAGCGCGAAACCACCATCATCTGGAACCGCAAGACCGGCCAGCCCATCCACAACGCCCTGGTCTGGCAGGACCGCCGTGCCGAGCCCGTCTGCGCCCAGCTGCGTGCCGATGGCCATGCCGAACGCATACAGCAAAAGACCGGCCTGCTGGTGGACGCCTATTTCTCGGGCACCAAGCTGCAGTGGCTGCTGGACCATGTGCCGGGCGCACGCGCCGCCGCCGAGCGCGGCGAGCTGGCCTTTGGCACCGTCGATACCTGGCTGGTCTGGCAGCTGACCCAGGGGCAGCGCCATGTCACCGATGTGAGCAATGCCAGCCGCACCATGCTGTTCAACGTGCACAGCAACACCTGGGACCAGGAGCTGCTGGACCTGCTGAACATTCCGCGCTCGCTGATGCCCGAGGTGCAGCCCTCGGCCAGCCATTTTGGCGATACCGCCGCCCAGGTGCTGGGCGCCGCCATCCACATTGGAGGCATGGCTGGCGACCAGCAAAGCGCACTGTTTGGCCAGGCCTGCTTTGCACCGGGCATGGCCAAGAACACCTATGGAACCGGCTGCTTCATGCTGATGCACACCGGCACGCAGTTCCACCCCTCGCGCAACGGCCTGCTGACCACCAGCGCCGCACAGACCGACAGCCAAGCCCAGTTCGCGCTGGAAGGCAGTGTGTTTGTCGGCGGCGCCGTCGTGCAATGGCTGCGCGATGGCCTGCGCGCCATTGAGCACAGTGGCCAGGTGCAGCAGCTGGCCGAGAGCGTGCCCGACAGCGGCGGCGTGATGATGGTGCCCGCCTTCACCGGCCTGGGGGCGCCCTACTGGGATGCCGATGCCAGGGGCACCATCACCGGCCTGACCCGGGGCACCACGGTGGCGCATATTGCCCGCGCGGCGCTGGAATCCATTGCCTACCAAAGCGCGGCACTGCTGCAAGCCATGAGCCTGGATGCCGTCGCCAATGGCGGCCAACCGGTGAGCGAGTTGCGGGTCGATGGTGGCGCCAGCGTCAACAACCTGCTGATGCAGTTCCAGGCCGATTTGCTGGGCATTCCGGTGGTGCGTCCCGCCTGCGTGGAGACCACCGCCCTGGGCGCCGCCTACCTGGCGGGCCTGACCACCGGCATCTACCAGAACAGCGAAGAGCTGTCTGCGCTGTGGAAGGCCGAGCGCCGCTTTATGCCCACACAGGACAAGGCGCGTGCCGATGCGCTGATGGCGCGCTGGGAACAGGCGGTGCGCCAGACCACGGCGCGATAAGCCACCGCTTCACAACGACAACAGGGGCCGCAGCCCCTGTTTTTTATGCTTTCAATGGAAGCCGCTTATTCCTCGTCGCCACGCAGCAAGGCGCGGTGGATCAGCGCACCGATGGCTGCACCGACAATCGGCGCCAGCCAGAACAGCCACAGCTGCTCCAGCGCAATCGCGGGGCCAAACAGCGCCGGGCCGGTGCTGCGTGCAGGGTTGACCGAGGTATTGGTCACGGGGATCGAGATCAGGTGGATCAAGGTCAGGCACAGGCCAATGCTCATGCCGGCAAAGCCCACAGCGGCCTTCTTGGTGGTCGAGCCCAGGATCACCAGCAGGAACACGGCCGTCAGCACCACTTCTGTCAGCAGCGCGGCCAGCATCGAGAACTTGCCGGGCGAGTGTTCACCAAAGCCATTGGTCGCCAGGTCCGTGACCTGGGCGCCAGCCTTGCCGCTGGCAATCAGGTACAGCAGGCCAGCGGCCACAATCGCGCCCAGCACCTGGGCAATGATGTAGCCCGGCAGCTCGGACGCCTTGAAGCGCCCGGCCACCGTCAAGCCCACGGACACGGCCGGGTTGAAATGGCCGCCCGAGATCGGGCCAAAGGCATAGGCGCCGGTCAGCACCGTCAGGCCAAAAGCCAGCGATACGCCCAGGAGGCCAATTCCCAGCTCAGGGAAAGCAGCGGCCAGCACAGCGCTGCCGCAACCGCCAAAAGTCAGCCAGAACGTTCCCAGGCATTCCGCCGACCATTTTTGTATGTTTGATGTCATTTCTCTTACCCCTTCATCACGCCGACCTGCGGCATGCAGGTCCAAGCAGGCGAGATGATAAGTAGCGAGACGCGTTTGAAAATGTCAACAATTGCCGGTGCAACAAGCGCGATACACTTGCTGAAAATGCTATGAAAATCAATACTCAAATACATTATTCATTCGGTCTATTCAACGCGCTGTCGCTCTCCGTTCTGGTGCTGTTTTTAGCCGGTTGCAAGACCTCTCCGGAACCGGCCCAAGCCCCCGCTTCTCCATCCCCCAACACCCCTGGCGCCGTCGCCTGCCACACGCCCGGCAGCCCCGCCTTGCGGCTGTTGGGTGAGCAGCGTTGGCCGCTGGACACGCAATGGGCCGGCGTGCCCATCGGCGGGCTGTCGTCCATTGACTACGACCCGGCCAATGACAGCTACCACCTGGTGAGCGACGACCGCTCAGCCAAGGACAACGCCCGCTGGTACCAGGCCCGCATCCGCTATGACGCCAGCGGCCTGCAGCAAGTCAGCATCACGCACCAGCACTACCTGCAAACACCATCTGGCACGCCCTACCCCAGCAACCGCACAGCCACAGCCGGTACAGCGGTGCCGGACCCTGAAGCACTGCGCCTGCTGCCCGGCGGGCGCAGTGTGGTCTGGAGCAGCGAAGGAGACTTTGCACGGGGCTTTGGGCCCTCTTTGCAGCAGGCCGGGCTGGATGGCAGCTGGCAAAAAACCTGGCCGCTGCCCGCGCTGCTGCAGGGCCCGCTGCAGCCCGAAACTGGCCGGGGCCCGCGCAACAATATGACCCTGGAAGGCATCGCGATCAGCGAGGACCAGCGCAGCCTGTGGCTATCGATGGAAGGCGCCCTGCGCCAGGACGGCCCGCTGCCGCGCCGGGGCCAGATCGGCGGGCCGCTGCGCATCACCCAGTACGATCTGGCCAGCCAGCAGCCCGTGCGGCAGATCGCCTACATCCCCGATGCGCTGCCCAAGGACAACCTGCTGCTGCCCCTGATCGCCATCAATGGCGTCAGCGAGATCCTGGCCGATGGCCCCAACCACCTGCTGGTGCTGGAGCGCGCCTATGTGCTGGGCGCCGGTTTTTCCGCGCGCCTCTACCGCATCAACACCCAGGAAGCCAGCGACACCCTGGCGACCGATGCGCTAAACGACGCCGCATATACGCCGGCCCATAAAGAGCTGTTGCTGGATTTTGCACACCTGGGCCTGCGCACCGTGGACAACCTCGAAGGCATGACCTGGGGCCCGCGCCTGGCCAGCGGCGAGCGCGTGCTGCTGCTGGTCAGCGACAACAACTTCAACCCCGCCCAGGTCACGCAGTTTCTGGCGCTGGTGGAGACGCCGGCCTGCACCACTGCATCAGTCAATGCATCTGGCAACCCATCTGGCAGCGCAGGTCAATCGCATCGCAATTGAAATTGATAGCAAAACCTGTGCGCCCCGCATGGCTTGCCGCGCTGGCGGTTTGAGCTTTGTGCAGGCCGCCGCTATAGTGGCAGCCACAGCAGCCCGCGCTGGTTCTGCCCTCTTTTCTCATTGTTTGCACCTGCCGCCATGTCCACTACCGATCTGTCCCAATTCCCCACCATTGCCTTCATCGGCGGCGGCAACATGGCCAGCGCCATCATCGGCGGCCTGATCCGCCAAGGCCTGCCCAAAGACCGTATCCAGGTCGTCGAGCCCTACGAGCCCCAGCGCCAGACCTTGCAGCAGCAGTTCGGCATCCATGCGCTGCCCGCTGCTGACAGCAGCCTGGCGCAGGCCCAAGTCGTTGTCTGGGCCGTCAAGCCACAAACCTTTGCCCAGGCCGCTGCCGCCGTTGCCGACCACAGCCGCCATGCGCTGCACCTGAGCGTGGCCGCCGGCATCCGCAGCGACAGCATTGCCCAGTGGCTGGGCAATGACCAGATCGTGCGCGCGATGCCCAACACCCCGGCCCTGGTGGGCCAAGGCATGACGGGCTTGTTTGCCCGCCCCCAAGTCAGCGCCGCCCAGCAGCAACTGGCCGAGCAGATCATCAGCACCACCGGCCAGCTGGTCTGGGTGCAGCAAGAGTCGCAGCTTGATGCGGTCACCGCGCTGTCGGGTTCGGGCCCTGCGTATGTCTTCTACTTCCTCGAAGCCATGCAGCAAGCCGGTGCCGAGATGGGGCTGCCCGCCGAGCAGGCACTGCAGCTGGCGATTGGCACCTTCAGCGGCGCATCGGCCTTGGCTGCACAGTCGGGCGAAGCGCCAGCGGTGCTGCGTGAGCGCGTCACCAGCAAGGGCGGCACCACCTTTGCCGCGCTGGAGCACATGCGCGGCGCCGATATTGCTGCCCACTTCATCGGCGCGATGCACGCTGCCGAGCGCCGCGCCAAGGCGCTTGGCGACGAGTTCGGCGGCTAAACCAGCCCTGCAGCGCCTGCCTTGCGCAGAAGGCAGGCGCGCTACCCGTCCTGCGCCAGCAACTTTGCAGAAATGCGGCAACGCATTGCGTATATTTCACACAAAAGTCAAACGCAAAGCGTATAATTCGGCCGCATTCATTCCTCTGCATCGGAGCACGGCCCATGGACAGCCAACAGGATTTTCTTCGCGACGCAATGCGCCGTTTGAACTTGACGCGCGACGCCTTTGCCGAGCGCCTGGGCGTGCGACGCCGCACCCTGGACACCTGGCTGCTGCCCGAGGCTTCGGGCGAAGCGCGCGCCATGCCCGATATGGCGCAGAAGTTTGTCTCCGAAATCCTGTACCGTGAAGCAGCCGGCCACGATGCCCAGAAGCACCACCGCCCGCTGGCCGAGCGCATGTCTGCCGATGGCCGTCCGCAGCTGCTGTCGGTGGCCCAGCTGGAGCGCGAAAGCCTCGAAGAACTTTTCCGCATTGCCGATGTGATGCAGCCCATTGCGCGCCGCCACAAGGTCTGCCGCGTGCTCGAAGGCGCCGTCATGGGCAGCCTGTTCTTTGAAGCCAGCACCCGCACCCGCGTGAGCTTTGGCGCCGCCTTCAGCCGCCTGGGTGGCTCGGTCTGCGATACCACCGGCTTCACCTTCTCGTCGATGGCCAAGGGCGAATCGATCTATGACACCAGCCGCGTGATGGCGGGCTATGTCGATGCGCTGGTCATCCGCCACCCCGAGCAAGGCTCGGTGGCCGAGTTTGCACGCGCCACCAACATCCCCGTCATCAACGCGGGCGACGGCCCGGGCGAACACCCGAGCCAGGCGATCCTGGACATGTACACCATCCAGCGCGAGTTCTCGCGCCTGGGCAAGCTGATGGATGGCGCGCACATCGCCATGGTCGGCGACCTGAAGTACGGCCGCACGGTGCACTCGTTGATCCGCCTGCTGTCGCTCTACAAGGGCATGAAGTTCACCCTCATCTCGCCCAGCTCGCTGGAGATGCCTGCCTACCTGATCGAGCTGGCCTCGACCAATGGCCATGTGGTGGAGGTCTCGACCTCGCTGCAGGACCTCAAGGGCGCCGATGTGGTCTATGCCACGCGCATCCAGAAGGAGCGCTTTGCCGGTGAGAACATCGAGGGCTACACGCCCGAGTTCCAGGTGCAGAAATCGCTCGTCGATGCCGTGTGCAAACCTGACACCATCATCATGCACCCGCTGCCGCGCGATGCCCGCGCCGGCGCCAATGATCTGTCGACCGATCTGAACCTCGATCCACGCCTGGCCATCTTCCGCCAGACCGACAATGGCATTCCTGTGCGCATGGCTTTGTTTGCGGTTTTGATGGGCGTTGAGAACCAGATTGCCCGTAATTTGCGGGATGTCACCTGGCGTTCTCCGGCTTTTGTAGGCCCGGATGATGCAGTGTTTGACACTTTGGATTAAACTCTGGCTTACACAACACCATGATTTGAGACATTTTTTCGAAGTATCCACGCAATTCTTCGAAAAAATTAACGTTTTTTCCTGCGACTCCAGTGTTAGCGGCCATCTAGTGATGGCCGCTTTTTTGTCTGCATTTCATTGGCAGCGCACCGAAATCCGGCTTGAAAACGGCCATCGCTCGGGCATGAAAAAAGGACTTGCAAGCAAGTCCTTGAGAGCGGGGCGGATCGGCCCAGGGCCGCCAGGGCAGCTTGTGCTCAGCAGCTCAGACCGATACGGCGGCGAACCGCCGCCAGCAGACCCAGCAAGCCGCTCAGGCTCAGCAGGCTCCACAGACCCAAGGCAGGCACCGGCACAGCGCTGCCGACGCCTGGGGTACCTGGGTCGACAGGAGTGCCTGGATCTACCGGCACATCCGCCAACCAGCCAGCACCACCTGGATCCGCGATCTGGCCGTTGGCGACCATGTCGTCATCCCCATCCCCACCGTCTACGATCTGCACGGACAGCGTGTTGCCGTTCACAGTCGACGGCAGGTTGTACCAATGTGGGGTGGTGTTGGACTTGGTGGGACCGAACTTCCAGTACTTGGCATTGGCCGGCAGGGCCGATGGGTAACTGATGCGCATCGTGCCATTGCCACCCATGGCGCAGCCCGTGGCCGTCCACTGCAGAGCGCCGTAAGGCACGCTCAGGCCTTGGGGCAGCGCACCCAGCGATGCAGCAGCCACGGCCACCGGCGCTTGGGCCAGGCGGCAGGCATCGGCGCTGGTCCACTGCACTGCAGCACTGCCGCCACCGCCGGGAGCTGGCAACGCCACATCAAAGTGCTGCTCCGGCTTCGGATCGACCGGCGCGCCTTCTAGGTTCAGACCCAGCACAATCGGGTTGTGATCGCTGGAGCGGTAGGCGTCAGCCGCATAGAACGACGAGACCTGCGCGGCGCTCTTGAAGTTGGTGTTGTAGTCGATGACCGGCGGCTCTTCCGCATTGATCTGCCACTTCAGCACATTGCCCACCTGGCTGGCGAGGGCCGGGCTGACCAGCACATGGTCCAGCGATCCCCACAGGGTCTGGAAGCTGTACGAATACTGGCCGGTGCCCAGCTTCTTGTAGCCTTTGCTTTCCAGGAAGGAAATCGGGTCTTCCTTGGCATAGGCGTTGAAGTCGCCCATCAGCACGTTCTTGCCATTGCCCGCTTGCGTCGGGTTGCCTGCCAGCCAGTTTTGCAGCTGCTCGACGGCACGCTTGCGCGACTGGTTGTTGGCGCCTTGGCCGTCACCGGTGTCCGGGTCGTTGACACTGCCCTTGGACTTCAGGTGGTTGACCACCACGGTGAACTGGTCCTTGCCGCCGCTCGCCAGCGTCTTCTCGAAGGTCTGGGCCAGCGGCACGCGGTTGCCATAGGTGGCATTGAAGGCATCGTACTGCGCCTCATCAGGCACTGCAGGCACGCCCACGGGGCTGACACGGTCCTTGCGGTAGATGACAGCCACCGAGATGGCATCATGGCCAGCCGCGACGGCCGTCTTAGAGCCACCGGCATTGAAGGGGCCCTTCACATAGTCATAGACCTCGCTGCCATGCTTGGCGTTCAGCGCCCGGGTCAAGGTCGCCAGCGCGCTGCTGGTGTCAAAGCCATTGTTCTGGATTTCCATCAGCCCGTAGACATCGGCGTCCAGGCCCAGCAGGTTGCTGACGATCTTGTCGGTCTGCCGGGTCAGCTCTGCCGCATTGTCGGCACCACGGCCTTCCAGCGAATCGCCATAGGGGTTGTTGAACTTGGCCGTGCCCAAGGTGCTGAAGAAGTTCAGCACGTTGGCCGAAGCAATCTTGACCGTTGGGCTGCCAATGGCCTGCTGGAGGTCGGCCACCGTCGGGCGTGCGGCACCGGTAAAGATGGGCTTTTGCAGCGGTTGCACGCGGTAGCTGGTCTGGTGGGCACCCGCATTCTTGTCGATGAACTGGTCCAGAATGCCTTCAATTGCCGTGGTGCTGTCGCCCGCACGCAGGGTGTTGCTGGCGCTCAGATCCTGGCCATTGCGCCCAAGTGCCGTTTCCGGGTTTTGCGTGCTGCTGCCATCGTCCAGCACGATATGGCTGCGCTTGACGCTCTCCATATAGGCGGTGTTGCCCGCCACGCTGGGCGCATTCAGCTCGGTGTACTGCACCAGCTTGGCGGAGTCACTCAGGCTGACGGTGCCATAGCGGCCCAGGTAATAGTTGTCCGTCACCACCAGCGGGCCGGTGCTGCCGGTGATGCGCACACGCATGCCTTCGTAGCGCTCCCAGCTGGCGTAGTCGGCCATCGGCAGTTTCAGCTCCACCAACGCAGGCAGGGGCTGCTTGGCACCGGCATTGAGAACGCTGACCGCCAGGTTGTTGCCGCCCAGCTGGGTCAGACCGTTGTACTCGCTGACCGTGGCAGTCAGTTGCACCGCCTGGCCAATGCTGTCGGCGTTGATACCGGCAGGCTGGTTGTTGCCAAAGTAGACGAACACCGCTTCGGAGGTCGCATCATTCTTGTCATCGTCTTCCGGCAGTGACTGGATGTAGAAGCCGCTGAGGCCAGGCAGGTAGGCGGTGACGATGCCGCGCACCGTCACCGTCTGGCCGAGCATTGGCGAGACATCGCCCGAGCCTTGCACGGCGGAGATAGCGGTCGTGGGCACAGGCGCCAGGTTTTGTGCAAAGCCGGGCGAGCCGATGTTGGCGGCATTCGAAGGTTGAGCCTTCGCATCGAGCACCCCGACCGCTGCTGCGGTATAGCGCGGCTCGGACGTGGACCTGCCATCCCAGACAGCCGACACCCCATTACCTACCGTGGTGCCCGCATTGCGCACCGCTGCACCGGCATGGTCGCTGGTGGAAACCGCTGCCCCACTGGGGTTCTTGGCAGGCGCCACGGTCGAACCATCGGTCGCCGTCAGCGCCTTGCTGCCATAGTTCATGGCTGCCGCCACATAGCCATTGGCGTCGTACACCAGGACAGCATCACCCTTGCCCAGTCCTTGGCCGGCGACCAGGATGACGGCCGTGCCGGCATCCAGACCCCAGGCAGTGCGGAAGGCTTCGGGCGTGGTCTCGTTCAACACCACCAGCCGGGCACCGGCAGCCAAGCTGGTACCCGCAGGAAAGGTGCTGGGCAGCGCGCCACTGCTGTCGGTCCAGCCCCAGTTCGTCAAATCGACGGGTGTCGTGCCGTAGTTGTACAACTCAAAGAAATCACCGCCGTCGGCGTTGGAATTGACCTCGGAAACCAGCACCTTGGCGGTAGCTGCCACGGCGCTGCTGACGGTAAAGGTCAGCTTCTGCTCGGCAGTCAAGGCATTACCGGCCATGTCCTGCACGGCACCGGCGGGCAGCACCAGGCTGTAGGTCTTGCCCGGTTGGTAGCCTTCGCGGTACTTGAAGCTCAGCGCGCTGCCATCGATGGTCACTTGCGCATCGGTCATCGGCACCGTGGCGACAACAGTGCTACCTTCCAGCAGCGAGATATTGCCGCTGCCGCGCTGCACAGTTTCGCTGAACTGCAGACGCACAACGCTCGTCTTGCCGACGTCCACCGCATTTTGCAGCGGGCTGCTGCTTTGCAGCACGGGGGCGGTGGTGTCCGCAGCAATGGGGCCGCCGAGCTTGACGGTGTTGCCCTGGAACTGCTGGTCTGCAAAAGGCAGACCCTTGGAGACCGAGCCCTTGCCCGGCCAGATGGTGTCGCCATTGTCCTGCAGCAGCTGCACGGTCGTGCCCTGGGCGGTGCTGGTGGGGCTGACCAGGGTCTCGAAGCTGCCGCCGGTGCTGCGCAGCAGGTTGTCCAGCACATTGTCCAGCTGCTGCACCGCAGTCGTGCCTGGGCCGTTCCAGACAAAGAAGGCAAAGTTGGTGTTGACGGCAGGATCAGCCTTGCCCGGCGGGCCAGCCAGGATCAGGAACTTGCCGTCATCCGTACGCTGTATGTCACGGATACCCCGGCCACCCAGGTTCAGCTCGATCGGTGCGCCCAGCACTGGCGCCGTTCCCGCCACCATGGCGGCGGGGTTGGTGATCGGGATGACCAGCGCGCGGTTGCGCAGCTGCGCGCTGGCCAATGGTGCACGGAAACCCAGCAGCAGCTGGCCGTCTGCAGTGGCAGCCATACCTTCGATGGAGAAACCAGATGCCGACTCTGGCGGCACCTTGTCTGCCGAAGAGGCTGCAAAGCCGTAGTAGTTGGCGCCCTTGCCATGCGCATTACCGCTGTCCCAGGTGTTGAGCTGCGTTTCCAGACCGCCGTATGAACCCTTGAAGCTGAACTCCGTATTGGCGCCCGTTCCCGCCACATCAACGGCAAACAGATGCTCGCGGTTGTCTGCCTCGCTGCCATCGGACTTGTTGCTGTGCGAACCGGTGAAATACAAGGTGTTGCCGATGCGGGTGCCAGCCTCCAGGTCCAGCTCCTTGGTCAGGCCCAGCAAGGTGCCAAAATCCCACTCCTTGATGGCTGCGCCGCCACCCCGGGGGAAGACGCGCAGCACATTGCCTTCGTCGTCACCCACCACCATGTAGCTGGCGTCAAGTGCAATGCCGGCAGAAGCGTCGGAGCTGCCCGCCTTCGTATCGGCCCTTGGTGTGAACAGAGCCGTTTCGCCCGCATCCGGGTCGAGGACCGTCATCTTCGTGACTTCGGCGCCTGCACCCGTCCAGTGGGCAGCCTTGCTAATGGCCGACAGCAGCTCGGATGCGGTGCCCTCTGTGACGCCCTTGGTGCGGTCATAGGCGAAGTTGTTTTGCTTGACCAAAGCAATGGCCGTGCTGCCGTTGACCAAGCCAGGTGGCAATGCAGAGGTATTGGAATTGGTGGCATTGGTGTCCCACGAGCCAGCGTCCACATTGTTGACGGCATACAGGAAGTGGGGAGCAGCTTCAGAGCCTTGGTAGACCAGCACGCTGTCGCCCCCTGCGGCGAGGTTGAAGCTGCCTGTCGCGCCGACGCTGCCATGGTTGGCTGACGGTGTCTTGGTGTCAGCGGCGCTGATCTTGATGATGGTGCCCGCTGGCAGAGCATCTGCGGCTGTCCAGATCAGCACACCCTCACCTGCGCGAAATGCGCCGGTATTGAGCCAGCCATTGTCAGTCACACGGATCTCGGTGCCGGCATCGATATCGCGCAACAAGACCAGGCTGACCGAGTCGGGAGTGTTCGAGGCGAAACCGATGACCGCAACCTCACCAGCAGCAAGGGTGGTCTGGGCGGAGGCGGGCAGCATGCCGGCCCCCAGCAGCAACGCAGCGGCCAGCGAAAGGCCCTGGGATGCCCGCACGCTGACGCGGCAGGCAGACGAAATGGAGCGAAGAGCAAACATGGCAGCAGTAGAGGGAGTGGCAAACAACCTCTCTTTGTCGCCGCTGGCGATGAAAGCTCCGTGTCAGAATCCGTAAGCGTTCCCAAAAACCGACAATGCCGCCACTGTCACAGCCCGGTCACAGCGCAAAGGCAAGGGCCACACCGGCAAACAGGCTCACGCCAATCCAATGGCTTTTGCTGAAGGCGGTAAAACAGCCTTCGCGCGTGCGCAGGCGGATGAGGCTGTAGTGCCACAGCATCTGCGCCGCTGCCACGGCCACGCCCAGCCACCAGGGCCAGGCCAGCTGCAGGGGCGCCAGCGCCTGCACCGTCAGAACCAGGCACACCCCAAAGAAAGCCATGATCGCGGCAACATCAAAACGGCCCAAGGTGATGGCCGAGGTCTTCATGCCGATCTTCAGATCGTCATCGCGGTCCACCATCGCATACTCGGTGTCATAGGCCAGCACCATGCACATATTGGCCAGCCACAGCAGCCAGGCCATCATCGGCACCTGGCCTTGCACGGCGGCAAACGCAATCAGCACGCCAAAGTTGAAGGCGATGCCCAAAAACGCCTGGGGCATCGCAAAGAAACGCTTGGTAAAGGGATAGAGGATGGTGAACAGCACCGCAGGCACCGACCAGGCCACCGCTTCCCAGCGCGTGGTCAGCACCAGCGCCAGCGACAGCAAGGTCAGCACCACGCCCACCATAGCCGCCTCGAACACCGAAATCTTGCCCGTGGTGATCGGGCGCTGGGCCGTGCGCTTCACGTGGCGGTCGAACTTGCGGTCGGCAATGTCATTGATGCAGCAGCCAGCGCTGCGCATCAAAAAAGTACCCAGCACAAACACCAGCACCAGGTGCCACCCCGGAAAGCCCCCTGACGCCGCCCACAGCGCCACCAAGGTGGGCCAGACCAGCACCAGCCAGCCAGCAGGCCGGTTGAAGCGGATCAGATCGAGGTACAGCGCAAAGCGCTCGGATAGAGAGATGGAGGGACGGGCGGCAGCAGACATGGCAGCAAGCATAGCGTCACAGCGCTACCCTGTGCCCTGTCTTTGTCAATTTGCGCGCCCGCCCCGCCCCAGTACCAGGGCAGCCAGTGCACACCAGGCCAGGCCCAGCAGCGCGCCAGCCAGCACATCGCTGGCAAAGTGCGCCTGCAGCAGGATGCGGCTCAATGCAATGATGACGACCAGGGCACTGCAGACCCAAGCCAGGATGCGACTCGCAGCAGGCGAGAGCCGACCGCGCAGCACCAGCCATAGCAAGCCATAGACGACCACGGCACCAGAAGTATGACCGCTGGGAAAACTCGCACCCGAGGTCAGCATCTCATGCAGCACCTCGGGGCGGGCACGGTCCAGCAGATTCTTCAGCAGGCGCACCGCCAGCCCATTGAGGCCGATAAAGAACACCCAAGCCCACAAGGCCTGCCACTGCGCGCCCAGCGCCAGCCAGGCGGCCACCAGCAGCACCAGGACCGCCAGCCAGCGCACATCGCCAGCAGCGGTCAACACATGCAGAACCTCGCGCATTGGCGCCGAGACATGGGCTTGTGCCCATTGCTGGGCCGCTGCATCTGCGGCCAACAGGCGGGCATGGCCAGAATGCTCCGGGTAGACCACCACCCAGGCCAGCATCGCAAACACCAGCAGGCAGCCGGCCGCCACGCTCAGCGGCATTGCCACAGGCCGCTGGGCGGCATACAGAACAGCAGTCTGCCTGCGCGGCAGCCAGCGCCAAACCAGCGCCCCCGCCAGCAACCAGGCGGCGAGCAGCGCCGGCATCCAGGCATCCAGCATGGCCAAGGCATCAAAGACGAAGCTTGATCCCCCAGGCAGGTGACTGCTCTGGGCCATCGCTTGCTCGGAACCGAAAAGCATCAGAGCGGCGAAGCACGAACCCTGGCAACACCGGTCTCGGCCAGCGGCCAACGACGACAGCCGCCGATGCGGCAACAACACAGACAACACGTTCACAACACCTCAGAAAATACAAAACCCCATGCCGGCATGCCGTGCATGGGGTCCAAAAGAAACCGTGCAGCGCGCTTTAGGCTTGCAGCATGGTCACGCCTGGCAGGTTGCAGGCGAAGATGGCATTGCGCAGAGCGGCGATGGCTTCGTAGCGGGTGAAGCTGCGGCGCCACACCAGCACCACGCGGCGCTTCGGTGCTTCGTCGTTGATCTCGTCGGTCAGCGGAATGTAGCGGATATGGGTCTCGTCCGACTTGCGGCGGCGCACACCCTTCTCCAGCGCATCCTTGGGCACCGACAGGCGGGGCACCAAGGTCACGCCCATGCCAGCGGCCACCATGTGCTTGATGGTCTCGAGCGACGAGCCTTCAAAGGTACGGCGGATGCCTTCGGTGTTGCTGGAGTAGCGGGCGAACTCGGGGCAGACTTCGAGCACATGGTCACGGAAGCAGTGGCCAGCGCCCAACAGCAGCATGGTCTCGTTTTTCAGTTCGCTGGCCGAGATGCTGTCGCGCGTAGCGAGCGGATGCACGCTGGGCACGGCCGCAAAGAAGGGCTCGTCATACAGAGGGGCCATGGCCAGACCGGTATCGGGGAAAGGCTCGGCCACGATGGCGCAGTCGATCTCACCGGTACGCAGCATTTCCAGCAGCTTGGCGGTCATGTTCTCGTTGATCATCAGCGGCATCTGCGGCGTGCGCTCGATCGACTGGCGAACCAGCTCAGGCAACAGATAGGGGCCGATGGTATAGATCACACCCAGGGTCAGCACACCGGCCAGCGGGTCCTTGCCGCGCTTGGCAATTTCCTTGATGGCGGCGGCTTGGTCCAGCACGATTTGCGCTTGGCGCACGATCTGGTCACCCAGGCTGGTGACTGACACTTCCGAGGCACTGCGTTCAAACAGCTTGACCTCGAGTTCTTCTTCCAGCTTTTTGATGGCAACAGACAAGGTAGGTTGCGACACGTAGCAGGCATCAGCGGCGCGGCCGAAGTGCCTTTCACGGGCGACAGCAACAATATATTTGAGCTCTGTAAGTGTCATGTCAGTTTTTAGTGCGAATCGCGTATTGTGCATGGCCTGTGGACCACCTGGCTATAGCGCCAGAGGCCAAAGTGCCACACTGTGTTTCATCAGAACCGCAAGCTATGAGTTGTACTCTATTCCGGAGCACCATGGGTGCCAATGCGTGACGACAAAAATAGGATTAATCTATTATGCGTCAAATGCAAGCGCTCGCTTACCGGATGCGTGGGTAAATATGGATGCTGGCATTTACACAATGCTACACAGTCATGCTGCAAACTACGTCGCTACCTCCCTGTTAAATAAGACATATTTGCGGTTTCGGCGACCGCACAGCGCCCTAAATCTAGTTACAGGATGCGTTTTATATCCTCTATTTGAACAACACCGTCATCATTGTGCGCAAGAGCCATAGCACGAATCAATCAATATTTACCTAGATTTCGTCGTGTTTTCACAACTTTTAAATCTTGTTTGCAATGCTGCCATGCAACCAAACTGGTAGAGATGTACTAGTTTTCAAGCTTTGAGGTATTCCGCCCGGCCACCCAACCAGCGCAAAACATGGCTGGCGGCCAGCTCAGGCCAACGATCGAGCATGTGCGGGGCCAGCTCGCGCGCCCATTCCAGCAGATGCTTGTCTGCCTCCAAATCCGCAAAGCGCAGCAACGGCGCTCCCGACTGGCGCGCGCCCAGAAACTCACCTGGCCCCCGGATTTCCAGATCGCGCCGTGCGATCTCGAAGCCATCGGCGGTTTCCGCCATCGCGCGCAAACGCTCCTTGGCGGTTTCGCCCAGCTTGCCGTTGTCCCCCACGGCATAGAGCAGCACACAGGCCGATGCGGCAGCGCCCCGCCCTACCCGGCCGCGCAGCTGGTGCAGCTGGCTCAGGCCAAAGCGTTCGGCATGCTCAATCACCATCAGGCTGGCGTTGGGCACGTCCACCCCCACTTCAATCACTGTGGTCGACACCAGCACACCCATCACGCCCTCAGTGAACAAGGCCATCACCGCCTTTTTCTCGGCCGTTGGCATGCGGGAATGCAGCAGGCCGACCATGACCCCGGGCAGCGCCTCGCTCAGGTCGGTATGGGTGGCGGTGGCATTGGACAGGTCCAGCGCCTCGCTCTCTTCAATGAGCGGACAGACCCAGTACACCTGGCGCCCCTGGGCAATCTGGTCGGCGATGCGCGAGACCACCTCGTCGCGCCGGCTGTCGCTGATCAGCTTGGTGACCACCGGTGTGCGGCCTGGCGGCAGCTCGTCGATGGTGGAGACATCCAAATCGGCGTAGTAGCTCATCGCCAAGGTGCGCGGGATGGGCGTGGCGCTCATCATCAGCATATGCGGCTCCATACCGGTGGAGAGCAACTTTTGCCGCAGTGCCAGGCGCTGGGCCACACCAAAGCGGTGTTGCTCATCAATGACGGCCAGCCCCAGCTTCTTGAACTGCACCTGGTCCTGGATGACGGCATGCGTGCCCACCACCAGCGCGGCCTCGCCACTCTCGACCAGGGCCAGCATTTCGGTGCGCTGCTTCTTCTTTTGCGCACCGGCCAGCCAGGCTACTTTCAGGCCGCGTGGCGCCAGCAGTGGCTCCAGCCAGCCCACCAGCTTCGCAAAGTGCTGCTCGGCCAGGATTTCGGTGGGCGCCATCAGCGCGCACTGCCAGCCCGCGTCGATGGCGATCACCGCCGACAGTGCCGCCACAATGGTCTTGCCCGAGCCCACATCGCCTTGCAGCAGGCGGTGCATCGGTATGTGGCGCCCCAGATCGCGGGCGATTTCCTCGCAGACCCGGCGCTGCGCCCCGGTCAGCGCAAAGGGCAGCGCGGCCAGAAACTGCTCATGCAGGTTCAGGCTGCCATCGGCCATGCGCTGTGCCGCCAGCGCGGGGGCACGCAGGCTGTCGCGCTCGCGCTTGGCCGTCAGTTGCGACAGCTGCTGCGCCAGCAGCTCCTCGGCCTTGAGGCGCTGCCAGGCCGGGTGGCTGTGGTCTTCCAGGGTGGCCAGCGCCACATCGGGTGTCGGGTGGTGCAAAAACTGCAGCGCCTCGCGCAAGGTATAGGCGCGGCCCAGGCCGCCCTCACCCTGGTAGCGGGCATAGGGCAGGTCCACACCGGGCGGCAGGGTTTCGCTCAGATCGGCGCGTTGCACACCGCTGATCACCGCGCGGCGCAAATAGGGCTGGGGCAGCCCGGCCGTGGTGGGGTAGACGGGGGTCAGCGACTGGGGCAACTCACCACCGGCCAGGCGAAAGGCCGGGTGCAGCATCTGCCGCCCCCAGAAGCCGCCCTTGACCTCGCCCCGGATACGCAAGGTATTGCCCACAGCCATGGTCTTCTGGTGCGAGGGGTAAAAGCTGAAAAAGCGCAGCTCGCAGGGGTCGCCATTGGCGTCTTCCACCCGCACCACCAGTTGGCGGCGGGGGCGCAGCTGCACATCGGCAGACACCACCGTCGCCTCGATCTGCGCGACCTCGCCATCGCGGGCATTGCGCAGCGCAATGATGCGGGTCTCGTCTTCATAGCGCAGTGGCAGGTGCAGGGCCAGATCGATATCGCGCGTCAGCCCCAACTTGGCCAGGGCCTGCTGGGCCGGGTTCTTCGCTGGATTCTTTGCGGCGCTGGCGGCAGCCGCAGCGCCAGGCGTTGCCGCAGCCGCCTTGCGCGGCCGGCCAGGCTTGCGCCCCTTCACAGGCGCGGCATCTTCAGCGGAGTTGGCAGGCGTGGCAGCAGACATGGAGGCAGTTTCAGCAATGCTGCATTCTGGCATGCTTTGCCGCACGACTGGTTAAAAAAACAGTGCCTGCGCAAGCAGCACGTAGTATCAGCGCCGCACGCGCCGGCGCCGCAGGTAGCGCTCCCAGAGCTCAAACACCAGCTCTGACAGCAAGGCCAGCGCTGCGGCGGGCAAGGCACCGGCCATCATCAACGCGCTGTCGTTCAGCGCCAGGCCGGTCACAATGCGCTCGCCCAAACCGCCGGCGCCAATAAAGGCCGCAATCGTCGCCGTGCCAATGCCGATGGCGCAGGCGGTGCGGATACCCGCCACCACCGTGGGCATCGCAATCGGCAGCTCCACCCAGCGCATGCGTTGCGGCCGCGTCATGCCCAGCGCCGAGCCCGCACTGCGCAGGCCGGGTGACACCTCGGCCAGCCCCGCACAGGTATTGCTCAAGATCGGCAAGATGGAGTAAGCCGTGAGCGCCACCAGCGCCGGCAGGCGGCCTATCACGCCAAACCAGGCAATCAGCACCGCCAGCAGTGCGAGTGATGGAATCGTCTGCAGCACGCCAGCCGCGCCCAGTGCCAAGGCCCTGGAACGCGCATGCGGAAACAGCAGAATGCCGGCAGGCACCGCAATCAGCGCTGCCACGCCCACGGAGATCAGCACCAGCGCCAAATGCTGCGCCGTGAGCCGCCACAGATCAGGCGCCACCAGCCGCGACCACAGCCGGGCGCCAAAGGAGGGCTGGCCGCCAGCCCCTGCATCGGCCGGCGTGGCCGCAGCCGCCTGCGGCGCCCCACCCGCCAGAAATTGTTTGGCAATCTCGGCAAAGCCCAGGCCGTTCAGCTCGGCCTGGGCATTCATGCCGATCATCGCCTCCTCGCTGATCCGGCCCTGCAGCTTTTGCAGAGCCGCCCAGGCGATGGGCTTTTGCTGGGGCAGATCCTGGCGATAGAGCAGCAGCGCGTCATAGCGCGGAAAATAGGCCTGGTCATCTTCCAGCACCAACAGGCCCAGGTGGTCGATCTTGGCATCGGTGGTGTAGATATCCATCACATCGATGTGCTTTTGCGTGATGGCCTCATAGGCCAGGCCATGGTCCAGTCCCTGGGGCTTGGCCTGCAGGCTGTAGCGCTGGGCCAGGCCCGGCCAGCCATCGCCCCGGCCAATGAATTCGTTCGACAGGCCAAAGCGCAGTTCGCTGTGGCGCGCCAGGTCGCTCAGGCTGCGGATACCCAGCTCCTCGGCCTGCTTGCGGCGCATGGCCAGCGCATAGCCATCGTTAAAGCCCAGGGGCACACCGACGGCCAGGCCCAACGGCGCCAGCGCCGCATTCAGCGATGCCAGATCGCTGCCATTGGCATGTTTGGCAATCTCCAGCGCAATGGTGCCGCTGTATTCAGCATAGACATCGATCTGCCCGGATCGCAACGCTTCATAGACGATGGCCGTGTTGCCCAGGCCCTGGCGCACCTGGGTCTTGACCCCGGCGGCCTGCGCTTGCTGCGCCATAATCTCGGCCAGCACATAGGATTCGGTAAAGCGCTTGGAGCCCACGCGCAGGGTTTCCTCCTGCGCAGCCCCGGCAGCAGGAGCCGCGAGGATACCCAGAATCCAGACCAACGCGAAGCTCATCCAGTGGCGAAGATTTTGCATCGGGCCACTATAGCAACTGCGCTGCACAGGCACGTAGGAGGCAGCCCCCAACCGGGCCAAGCCCGCGCAGCCTGCTGCGCCTCTGCCACAGTGGCACAATCGCCCCCTTGTTTTGATCCCTGTGAGCTGCAGGTGTGTTCCGCCTGCATGAGCCAAAGATGACTGCCTTCTCCGGTGCCCGCCGCACATTTCACCTGAGCGATTTCGATTTCGAGCTGCCCGAAGCACTGATTGCCCAACACCCGGCTGCCGAGCGCAGCGGCTCCCGCCTGCTGGATGCGCGTGAGCCTACCTTGGTGGACCGCCGCTTCCACGAACTCCCCGATCTGCTGCAGGCCGGCGACCTGTTGGTCTTCAACGACACCCAGGTGATCAAGGCGCGCATCTTTGGCGAGAAATCCAGCGGCGGCAAGATCGAGCTGCTGATCGAGCGCGTGCTGCAGGACAACGAAGTCGTGGCCCATATGAAGGTCAGCAAGAAGCCGGCCGTGGGCGGCGTGCTGCACATGATGGGCGGCAAGAAGGCTGGCGGCTTTGACGCCACCCTGCTGGGCCGCTGGCCCAATGAGATGGGCGCGCTGTTCCGCCTGCGCCTGACCGGCCCACAGGGCGAATCGCCCTGGGAACTGATGGAGCAGCACGGCCACATCCCCCTGCCCCCTTATATTGAGCGCGAGCAGCAGACCGGCCAGGATCCCAACCAGGCCGAGGACGAGCAGCGCTACCAGACCGTGTTTGCCAAGAACCCCGGCGCCGTGGCGGCCCCCACTGCGGCACTGCACTTTGACGAAAAGGTGCTGGCTGCCTTGGAGGCCAAGGGCGTGGAGCGCGCCAGCGTGACCCTGCATGTCGGCGCGGGCACCTTCCAGCCGGTCAAGACCGAGAACCTCAAAGACCACCAGATGCACAGCGAGTGGTACAACATTCCGCTGCCCACCCTGGCGGCGCTGGAGCGCTGCCGCCTGCGCGGCGGCCGGGTCATTGCGGTGGGCACCACCACCGTGCGCACCCTGGAATCCTGGGCCCGCACCGGCCAGCTCTCGGACGACACCAATATCTTCATCACCCCCGGCTTCCCGTTCCGCGTGGTGGACATGCTGGTCACCAACTTCCACCTGCCCAAGAGCAGCCTGATGATGCTGGTCAGCGCCTTTGCCGGCTATGAGCACATCATGGGTCTGTACCGGCACGCCATCGCGCAGGAGTACCGCTTCTTCAGCTATGGCGACTCGATGCTGCTGCAGCGCATGATGGAGCCGGTCGCTGCCGATGCGGCGACGGACCAGCCGATGGCCGCGTCCTGAGGCTTTTGTCGGGCAGGCGCTGCTTGGCTTCTCGGCGCGAGGGTCGCAGTGCACGCGGCGGCGGCCGCCCGCCGCCTGCCTTGGCAAACCCTGCGGTCAGAAATAGTCGCAGAAGCGCCGGCCGCCCACCTCATGCACCTGCACGGGGATTTCATACAGGTCGCTGAGCACCTCGTCGCGCACCACCCGCTCGGGCGGGCCTTCGCAGTACAGCGCGCCGGCCTTCATCGCGATGATGTGGTCGGCATAGCTGGCGGCAAAGTTGATGTCGTGCAGCACCACCACCACGGTCTTGCCGGCATCCTGCACCGCCTGGCGCAGCAGCTTCATCATGCCCACGGCATGGGCCATGTCCAGGTTGTTGAGCGGCTCGTCAAACAGGATGTAGCGCGTGTTCTGGCACAGCACCATGGCGATGTAGGCGCGCTGGCGCTGGCCGCCCGAGAGCTCGTCCAGAAAGCGCTCGCTGAGCGGCTGGAGCTTCAAGTAGTTCAGCGCCGCATCCACATGCACGCGGTCCTCTTCGGTCAGCCGGCCCTTGGAATGCGGAAAGCGGCCAAAGGCCACCAGGTCGCGCACCGTCAGGCGCAACGCGCTTTGGTTGTCCTGGCGCAGGATGGCCATCACGCGCGCCAGCGCATCGCTGGCGGTGGTGGTAATGTCCTGGCCCTCGATGCGCACGCTGCCGGAGGTCATCGGCATCAGCCGGCTGATCAGGGACAGCGCCGTGGATTTGCCCGCGCCGTTGGGCCCGATGATGGCGGTCAGTTGCCCTTGGGGAATGCGCAGGCTCACATCGTGCAGCACCGTCGTGGTGCCATGGGTCTTGCGCAGCTTGTCGGTTTCAATCATGGCTGGTCACTGCGCTCAGCTCTTGGCTTTGCGCACTAAGAGATAAATAAAGGTCAGTCCGCCCAGGAACTCCACTACGATGGACAGCGAGGTATTGAAGCCAAACAGGCGCTCCAGCACCATCTGGCCGCCCACCAGCAACAGGCCACCCAGCAGCACCGAACCGGCCAAGGTGTAGCGGTGCTGGTGGCTGTGCATCAGCTGGTAGGCCATATTGCTCACCAGCAGGCCAAAAAAGGTCACCGGCCCGACCAGCGCGGTCGAGATGGACACCAGAATGGCCACCACCACCAAGACGCCCATCACCGAGCGCTGGTAGTTCACGCCCAGGTTGATGGCCACCTCGCGCCCCAGCGCCAGCACATCGAGCAGATGGCGCTGGCGCCAGACCCAGACGCCCACCAGCGCAATCGCGGGCAGCGACAGCAGCAGCAAGGGCAGCGAGACGGTGTTGAAGTTCGCAAACAAGCGGTCCTGCAGCACGGTGAACTCATTGGGGTCCATCACGCGCCAGACGAAGTTGTTGAGGCTGCGAAAAAAGATGCCCGCCACAATGCCCACCAGCAGCAACAAATGCAGGTTGCTGGCCTGGCCCCGGAACAGCCAGACAAACAGGCTGGTCGACAGCAGCACCATCAGCCCCACGTTCATGCCAAAGCGCGACAGCTCGGGGATCTGCATGGCCGCCACCCCCAACGTAAAGGCCAGCACCGACTGGATCAGCTGGAACAGCGCGTCAAAGCCCATCACCGCCGGCGTCAGGATGCGGTTGTTGGTCACCGTCTGGAACAGCACGGTGGACACGCCGATGGCAAAGGCCACCGTCCACATCGTTGCCAGCTTCTTGCCACGCAAGGGCAGCACAAAGCTCCACTCGGCCTGCACCTGGCTGGTCATGAAGTAGAGGCTGGCCAGCAGCGCCAGCGCCAGCAGCAGCCACAGGCGCCGCGCTGGTGTGCCCAGCCAGGAGACGGGTGCAGGTGCAGGCGCCGCTGCGGAGGGCGAGGTAGACAAAGTGTTCATCTCAGCCCCCCATGCGCTTGCGGCGCGACAGCAGCAGCGCCAGGAACATCGCACTGCCCAGCACCCCCATGACGGTGCCGATCGGTATTTCGTAGGGCGCGATCACCACGCGCCCGATCAGGTCGCAGGCCAGCGCCATCAAGGCCCCCGCCCAGGCCACCCAGAGCACGGATTTGCGCACGTTGTCGCCCACCACCAGGCGCACCAGGTTGGGCACGATCAGGCCGACGAAGGGAATGATGCCGACGGTGACGATCACCGAGGCGGTGACAACCGCCACCACCAGCACGCCCTGCGCCACCAGGCGCTTGTAGTTGAGCCCCAGGTTGGTGGCAAATTCCTGCCCCATGCCGGCCACCGTGAATCGGTCGGCCGCCAGCATCGCCAGCACCGTGATGCCCAGCGACAGCCAGAGCATTTCATAGCGGCCCTGCACGATGGCCGAGAAATCGGCCGTCATCCAGGAGCGCGCCGCCTGCATCAGGTCAAAGCGGTAGGCGATGAACGTGGTGGCCGATTCGATCACGCCCGACAGCACCAGGCCGACCAGGGGCACGATCAGCGCCGAGCGCAGCCGTATGCGGCGGAGCACCGCCAAAAACAAGGCCGTGCCCGCCAATGCAAACACTGCCGCCAGCCCCATCTTGCCGAACACCGGCATATCGGGCCACCACAGAATGCCGATCAGCATGCCCATGCCCGCCGACTCCGCCGTGCCCATCGTCGTGGGCTCGACATAGTGGTTGCGCGCCAGCATCTGCATCAGCAGACCGGCCACCGCCATCGCACTGCCGGCCAGCAGCAGCGCCAGGGTGCGCGGCACGCGGCTGGCCACCAGCACCTGGGTGGCCAGGTCATCGTCGTTGTGGGAGAACAGGCGCAGCAAGGTCGTCACCGACACATCGCTGACGCCCACCAACAGGCTGATAAAGGCCAGCAGCGCCAGCAAGGCGATGGCTGGCAGCACAAAAGCCAGCGGGCGCAGCGCAAGGCCGCGCCCGCCGCGTGGCGCTTTCTCAATCGTGGTTGTCATGCTGTGGCTCGCAACAGGGGCTGGCTCAGCAAGCGATTAAGCCTTGGAGAAGGCGTTGATCAGCTGCGTCACATCGTCATGCAGCGAGCCGGGGCTGGCATTGCCCAGCAGGTACCAGTTGGCCGAGTTCAGGTAGACGATCTGCTTTTTCTTGGCCGCCTTGGTGGCGTTGACCAGCGGGTTGTCCAGCAACTTGGCGGCCGATGCGCCTTCGCGGCCAATGGCGGCATCGCGGTCCAGCACAAACAGCCAGTCCGGGTTGGTCTTGAGGATGAACTCGAACGAGATCGCCTGGCCGTGGCCAGCCACCTTGATGTCCTTGTTCGCGGCCGGGATGCCATAGACATCGTGCAGCATGCCAAAGCGCGAGCCAGGGCCATAGGCGCTGAGCTTGCCGCCATTGGTCATCACCATCAGGCCGGTGCCCTTGTTGGCTGTCAGGCCCTTGAGCTTGTCGATATCGGCCTGCATCGCGGCCATCAGGGTTTGGGCCTGGGCCTCGTTGCCGACCATCTCGCCCAGGATCTTCAAGTGCTTGAAGGCGCTGGCCACCGGCTGGGTGTTGTCCACCGTCAGGTCCAAGGTAGGCGCAATCTTGGCCAGCTCGGCCACCTTGGCGGCCGAGCGGCCACCGGCAACGATCACATCGGGCTTGAGGCCCTTCACTACTTCGTAGTTGGGCTCAAACAGGCTGCCAATGCGGACATAGTCCTTGCTGGCGTACTGCTCCAACACCGGAGGGAACTTTACCACCTCCGGCACACCCTTGACCTCAGCGCCCAGCGCGCGCAGGCAGTCGAGCGCGGCCAGGTCAAACACCAGGATGGTCTTGGGCTTGACCGGAATCTGCACCGTGCCGCCCGCTTGCTGCACCGCCAGGGTCTGCTGCGCCAGTGCAGAACCTGCCGCCCAGGGCAAGGTCACCAGGGCACCCAGTTGCAGCAGCGACTGGCGGCGGTTGACGGTGGAGCGAGCGGAGCGCGACATGGAACATCCTTTGGTCGGAAAGCTGGCAGCCCCTGCATGCACCCGACCCAAGACCGTATCGCTACTCTCTTCTTGTGCCCGCACCTCAAGCCCCAGCGGTTGATGGAATGGAAACTTCGCCTGATGGATGCCAAGCTGTAGCGCCCGGAGGCTTTACAGAGCTGACACATTTGCGAATCGTTCTCATTTGAATGGTAACACGCAGTTTTGTTCCCCTCGGTAGAAGGCGGGTACAAACCCGGAGACGCATCTGGCAGCCTCCCGACTGTCACTGATTGGACAGCCGGGCATGAAAACTGCAGTCGCTGCGCCACGCGGGTGCCTGCAACCGGCTGCAGCTTTCTACAATGGAGCCACACCCCGCCAGCCCTTCGACTCCGCAGGAGACCGGCCGCCCCAGGGTGACTTTGCCCGCGTGACTCCCCCGACAGCCCCTGACCCTGCCTTGGCCCTGCCTGCCAGAGGCCTGATGCATTCCCCTGCCCTTGCACCGGACAGCGCCAGCCGCGTGCCCGAGACCCCCAGCACCCCTGCACCGCGCCGCCCCGGCCAAGGCTCGGCAATGACGGGCATTGTGCTGACGGTGCTGGCCTGTGCCTGCTTTTGCCTGCTCGATACCGGCTCCAAGTACGCGGGTGCGCTGCTCCCGCTGCTGATGGCGCTGTGGCTGCGCTACATGCTGCAGTCGGTTTTCACCGTCGGCTGGGGCGTCTACCAGTACGGCGCAGGCGTGTTCCGCACCACGCATCCGCGTTTTCAGATTGCCCGCGCCGCGCTGTTTTGCAGCAGCAATGCCTGCGCGATGATGAGCCTGCGCTACCTGCCGCTGGCCGAATTCACCGCCGTCGTCGCGATGACGCCGCTGGCGATGACCCTGGTGGCCGCCCTCTGGCTCAAGCAGCCCGTCAGCCCGCTGCGCTGGGTGCTGGTGGCCATGGGCTTTCTGGGCACCGTGGTCATCATCCGCCCGGGCAGCGCCAATTTCAGCGGTGGCGCGCTGGTCTGGCCAGCGCTGCAACTGGCGGCCAACACCGCCTACCAGATCGTCAGCAGCCAGATGGCCGGCAAGGAGCGGCCCGTCACCACCCAGATCTACACCAGCCTGCTGGCCCTGGTGCTGACCAGCGCCAGCCTGCCCTGGTTCTGGCAGATGCCCACGACGACGGCCCTGTGGCTGGCGGCGCTGGCCATGGGCGTGGGCAGCACCATTGGCCACCTGATGCTGCTCAAGGCCTATGAGCATGCCAAGCCGGCCACGATCTCGCCCTTCCTTTACAGCCAGATCCCTTTTGCCGTGTTCTCCGGCTGGTTGCTCTATGGCCATATCCCCGACCACTGGGCGGTGCTCGGCATGGTCGCGATTGCGCTGGGCGGGGCGCTCAGCGCCTGGCTGTCGGTGCGCGAATCGCGCTGATCCCGGCGGGCCCAGACCGACGCAAAAAAGCGCCACCGACACAAGTCCGGTGGCGCCCTGGGTGTGTTGGATCTAGCTGCGCGTCAGTAGGCGACCGCCTGGCCGTCTTTGCGCGGATCGGAGCCGGCCACATAGTGCGCGCCTTCACGCAAAATCAACTGCGCACCGCCAAAGGCGAACACGCCATGGCCTTCTTCGATGCTCACTTCATGGCCCAGCGCACGCAGCGCTTCAATCACCTGCGGGTCAAAGCCCAGCTCGACGGAGACCTGGTTGCCACCGGTCACGCGCCAGCGCGGTGCGTCTGCAGCGGCTTGGGGGTTCTGGCCATAGCGCAGCACGCGCACGGACATCTGCACATGGCCCTGGCTTTGCATCGGGCCACCCATCACGCCAAAAGCCATCTGCGGGGTGCCATCGGCATGCATCGCAAAGGCGGGGATGATGGTGTGCGAAGGGCGCTTGCCCGGCGCCACCTGGTTGGCATGGCCCGCCTCGGTGGTGAAGCCGGCGCCCCGGTTTTGCAGGCTGATGCCGGTGCCCGGCACCACCACGCCCGAGCCAAAACCCATGTAGTTGGACTGGATGAAGGACACCATCATGCCGCTCTCGTCGCAGGCCGTCAGGTAGACCGTGCCGCCCGGCTTGGGCGCACCGTAGCTGGCAACGCTGGCCTTGCTGCGGTCGATCAACTTGGCGCGCTCGGCCAGGTAGGCCGGGTTCAGCAGGTCTTGCTGGGGGTGGACGCGCATATGGTCGATATCGGCGTTGTACTCGGCCAGGTCGGCCAGCGCCAGCTTCATCGCCTCGATCTGCAGGTGCACGGTCTCGGCACTGTCGAGCGGCTGGTCGCCAATGCCGATGGCATCGAGCAGGCCCAGCGCGATCAGCGCGGCAATGCCCTGGCCATTGGGCGGAATCTCATGCACCACCGAGTCGCCAAAGGGCTGGGCCACCGTGCCCACCCAGTCGCAGCGGTGGGCGGCCAGGTCCTCGACCGTCATCACGCCGCCGTTGGCCTGGCTGTGGGCCGCCATCTTTTGCGCCAGCGCGCCCCGGTAAAAGGATTCACCCAGGGTCTCTGCAATCTCTTCCAAGGTGCGGGCATGGGCCTCGCTTTGGAACCAGCTGCCCGCCTGCGGTGCTTGGCCGTCGGGGGCAAAGCATTCCTTGAAACCGGGCTGGTCGCCCAGCTTGGCCAGGCCCAGTGCCCAGAGCTTGGCAATCGTCGGTGACACCGCAAAGCCGTGGCGCGCATAGTCGATCGCCGGTTGCGCCACTTGCGCAAAAGGCAGCTTGCCAAAGCGCTTGGACAGCTCCACCCAGCCCGAGACCACGCCGGGCACGGTGACCGCGTTCCAGCCCTTTTCAGGGATGCCGCCGAGCTTGTCGAAGTACCCCGGCGTCCAGCCGGCCGGGGCGCGGCCCGAGGCGTTCAGGCCATGCAGTTCTTGGCCGTCCCAGACAATCGCGAAAGCATCGCTGCCAATGCCGCAGCCCGTGGGCTCCACCACCGTCAAGGTCATCGCTGCGGCCAGCGCCGCATCCACCGCATTGCCGCCTGCTTGCAGCATGCGCAGGCCCGCTTGCGCGGCCAGCGGTTGCGAGGTGCTCACCACATTGCGGCCCAGTACGGGCGAGCGCTGCGAGGCATAGGGCTGGGCCCAGTCTTTCACGGTTGTCATGTCTTGTCTTTCTGAATGCAAACGAGATGGCAGCCGGGGCGGCAACTAGCGCCCCGGTCTTTGTGGTGGCAAGGCTTATTCGAGCGTGATGTGGTTGTCCTGGATCACCTTGGCCCAGCGGACGCTGTCGGCCTTCACCAGGTCCGCAAACTGCGCAGGCGTACCAGGCTTGGCCACATCGGCGCCCAGCTTGGCCAGGCTGGCCACCACATCAGGATTTTGCATGGCCTTGTTGAAGGCGGCATTGATCTTGGCGGTCAGCTCGGGCTTCAGGCCCGCAGGCGCATAGACGCCAAACCAGGTCACCGACGAGTAACCGGGCAGGCCGGATTCAGCCACCGTGGGCAGCTGGGGCGCGAGCTGGGTGCGCTCGGCGCTGGTCACCGCCAGCGCACGCAGGCGGCCGCTGGCCACATGGGGCATGCCGGTGGGGATGGAGTCAAACAGCATATGCACCTGGCCGGTGGCCAGATCACTGATCGACTGGGCCGTGCCCTTGTAGGGCACATGGGTCAGGGTGATGCCCGCCTGGGCCGCAAAGGCCGCAGTGTTCAGGTGCACGATGGTGCCATTGCCGCTGGTGGCGTAGTTCAGCTTGCCGGGGTTGGCCTTGGCATAGCTGATCAGCTCCTGCACGGTCTTGACCGGCAGCGAGTTGGTCACCAGCAGCACGCTGGCGGCATCGGCCACATGGGCGATCGGCGTGAAGTCCTTGTCCGCACGGTAGGCCAGCTTGGGCATCAGGTGCGGCGAGATCGCATGGGTGCTGCTGGTGGTGAACAGCAGGGTGTAGCCATCGGCACTGGCCTTGGCGGCCTCGGCCGTGCCGATGGTGCCACCCGCGCCCGGGCGGTTGTCGATCACCAGCGACTGGCCCAGCTCCTGCGACACCTTTTGCGCCACCACGCGGGCCACCAGATCGGTCGCGCCGCTGGGCGGAAAGGGCACGATGACGCGGATCGCGCGCTCAGGCCATTGGCCGCCCTGCGCAGCGGCAAACGGAGACAGCACAGCCAGCGCCGTGCCAGCCACCAGGCCGGCGAGCAGTGGCCGGCGGCCGGGCATACGAGAGAGAAGAGAAGAGGTAGTTGGCATGGTGGTAAGCGTGTTGCAAAACATCTGCGAAGCACTCTGCGCTTGTGGCGCGGGCCAGAACAACCGGTTCTTATGCGCCCATGGCGGGTGTGCCATGCGCGCGAGGGCAAAGGCGCCTGCGTGAAGCCTTGCATATTAAAAGCCTGTGACAAGCGACACCACCACCGATTTGGCAAGGTACGTTTGCCGATACGGCAATGGGTTTATGCTTAGACCATTCATTTGCGCAATACCACCATGCCCAACCGCCCACCCACACACCTACAGGACACCGCGCTGCGCTACTTCCACGAGGTGGTGCAGTGCGGTTCGGTCAGCGCCGCATCCCTGCGCCTGCATGTGGCCAGCTCGGCCGTCAGCCGCCAGATCAGCGGGCTGGAGGCCCAGCTGGGCACGGCGCTATTCGAGCGCCATGCGCGGGGCATGCAGCCCACGGCGGCCGGGCAGATCCTGGCCGAGCTCGCGCGCCGCATCAGCCTGGATGCCGAACAGGCCATCGAAGCCATCCATGCACTCGACAGCCTGCGCGCCGGCCTGGTGCGCATCGCCACCTCGGATGCCTTTGCCAATGAGCTGCTGCCCCAGGCCTGCGTGGCCTTTCAGCGCCGCCACCCGGGCCTGCGCTTTGAGGTGAGCATGGTGCCGACCTTGCAGGTCTCGGCCAAGCTGCTGGCCGGCGAGGCCGATATTGGCCTGCGCTTCAGCATGTCCCCGCTCAAGAACATTGCGGTGGTGCACCGGCAAAGCGCGCCGGTGCTGGCGGTGCTGCCGCCCGGGCATGTGCTGGCAAGCCAGGCATCGCTCACGCTGGCCGAGCTGGCCCGGCATCCGCTGGCCTTGCCACCGGCCGAGACGGCGATCCGCCAGATGATCGACCTGGCCTGCAGCCGCCAGGGCCTGCAGCTGGACCCGGTGCTGACCACCAACCATGCCAAGACCTTGCTCAATTTTGCGGTGCATGGCGGCGGTGTCACCGTCTCCAGCGAAGTGGGGGTGCGCCATATGCTGGCAGCGGGCAGCCTGGTCGCCCGCCCCTTGACCGATGCCGGCCTGGACCTGCGCGACATCGAAGTGCAAACCCTGGCGGGCCGCCAGCTGCCCGCCGCCGCCCAGGCCTTTTTAGGGCTGCTGGTGCAGGAGCTGCAGGCGCTGCCGGGCCCGCGTTAAGCCCCGGTTTTACAGACCCAGCTGCTTGCGAAACGCCTGCGCCTGGCTGAAATGCCCATTGCCGATGAATGGCACCGGCGGGCGCAGCGCCGACAGCGGCGAGGGGTGGTTGCTGGTCAGCACCAGATGGCCCCGGTCCTGCGGGATCAGCGCGCGCTTGCTTTGCGCATGGTTGCCCCAGAGCATGAAGACCACCGGCTTGTCCCCTTCGGCCACCTGGCGGATCAGCGCGTCGGTGAGCAGCTCCCAGCCCTTGCCGCTGTGGCTGGCGGCCTGGCCCTCTTCCACCGTCAGGCAGGTGTTGAGCAGCAGCACGCCATGGGTGGCCCATTTGACCAAGCTGCCGCCCGGATCGGGAAAAGGCGGGAACGGCACGCCCAGGTCGCGCTGCATCTCCTTGAAGATGTTCTGCAGCGATGGCGGCAGGCGCACGCCGGAGGCCACGGAAAAAGCCAGGCCCTCGGCCTGGCCGCGACCATGGTAGGGGTCCTGCCCCAGGATGACGACGCGCACGCTCTCGGGCGGGGTCAGGCGCAGCGCGCGCAGCGGCTCAGGCGGGAAGATCACCGCGCCGGCGTCCAGGCGCTGCTGCAGGTACTGCGACAGCTGCTGGCCCTTGGGGCTGTCAAAGAATTGGTCCACCGTGGCTTGCCAACCGGCAGCCACCTGGTGGTCATGGAGCGCTTCAGATGTCAGTTGCATGCCCGCATTGTGCACGCTGCGCGGGCGCCTATCAGTTATCGCCCTCTGCACTCCGCCTGTAGCTTGGACAGTGCAGCCGGATGGAGCAGCGCCACCAGCCCGCAGGCGATGGAGCCCTGCCAGTGCACATAGTCGTGGCCCGTGCTGTGCTCTCGCTGGGTCACGCGGTAGCCCTTGGCCCGCAGCACATCGCCGAGCTCACGGCTGGTTTCCAGAATGCCGGCCTGGCCGCCGCGTGCGCTTTCGTAGAGGCCCGCATCCAGGTAAAAGCGGACATCCTTGCGGGGGGCGGCCGCCCACCAGCGCGCCATCGCATTGGGTGCTTCGGCCTCCGGCGCCCACCAGTAGGAGCCAGACAGGCTCAGCACATTGCCAAAGCGCTCCGGATGGCGCAGCGCCATATAGCTCGATGCCAGGCCGCCATAGCTGGAGCCGGCAATCACCGTGCGCGCAGCGGGCACATCCAACCCTTGCGTGGCCAGCCAGGGCATCAGCTGCAGGCCCATGAAATCGGCAAATGCGGGGTTGGGCGGCAGCTCGGTATTGCGCAGCTCGCTGCTGGCATTGGCCACCAGCACCACGGCCGTGGCGGGGATCAAGCCCTGCGCCTGCAGCCGCTCGACAATCTGCGGCGTGGGCACCTGGCGCAGATAGGCATGGGCATCGAACAGCACCAGCAAGGCGCGCAGCTCCGGGGCGGCCTGGGCCCAGCCCGCAGGGCGGTAGATCCAGACATCGCGGCCATTGCCCAGGGCCGCCGAATGCAGCCAGTGGCGCTGCAGATCGCCTGGCAACGGCCCGTTGGCCGGCTGCGACCAGGGCTGCGCCGGCGCATCGGGCAGCTGCAGTACCGAGCGGCCCTGGTAGTGGTCCACCGCTGCAGCGCCATCGTCCGACGCGGCCCAGCTGCGCGGGTTCAAGGGGTCGCGTTGCAAGGTGGCCAAAATGCTGCGTCGCTGCTCGATCGCCGTGCCTTCGATATTGGGCACATCGGGCGCCATGCCATAGCTCAGGCGCGCATCGCTGGGCATCACAAAGCTGCTCCACCAGACATCCGAGTTGCCCAGGCGCTGCAACGATTCATGGTTGCCCGAGGGGCTGCCAAACAGGCGCACGCTGTGCTGCGCGCCGCGCCACAGAAAGCTCACCAGCCGTTCCTTGTCGCTCCAGGGTTCCACCAAGGGCGTGCCGCGCTGGGCCATTTCTTGCCAGAATGTATCGCTGCTGCCGCCACCTTCCAGATCGCGCGCCAGGGCCTGCAGGCGCGGGCTTTGCAGCGGCTTGTTGGGCAAGGCCACCGACTGGTCGGCGCGCGGGGCCCAGGCGCGTTGGATCTCCAGGCGGTAATGTCCGGCAGTCGCCTGCGCGGGCAGCTGGCCGGCCTCGGCGTTGCTGCTGGCATAGGCCACTGCTGGCTGGGCATTCCAGTGCAGCAACAACTGCTGGCCCGCCTGGACCTGCCAGGTAAAGCCCTCCCCCACGCCATCGCTGCGCAGCAAGCGGCGCAAATGCCGGCCTGCTGCATCTTGCAGATCCAGCTGCACACCACTGCCATCCACCTCCGCGCGCACCACGCTGCCGGCGGGCAGCTGCTGGGCGTCGAGCTGCCAGCGCTGCTCTGCGCCAGGGGCCAACTGGCCTTTCACCGTTTGCCCGATGCGCAGCAGCTGCGCAGGCGCTGGGCGCTCGGGTGCGCTGGCACAGCCGCCCAGCACGGTCAGCCCCAGCGCTGCACTGGCAGCGAGCCCGCGCATACGCGATGGTGGTAGGACAAAGGCGCTGGGCGCTTGGGGGGCATGGCGATCATGGATACTCATGGACAAACAATGGCAAACAGGCCGGCGGACCCTGCTGCGCATGGGGCCGCTGGCCGGATAGGAAGGGATAGGGGCGAAGAAAAACCCATTTCTGAAATTTAGAAATGGGAATTATTCGCAATTGATACTAGCACAGCGCCTGCGCTGCCAAACCCACCACACTGCTTGACGCGCTATGCCCCATCAACGATACCCCTGGACCCAGGCCCTGGCGGCAGCCTTTTTGCTGTGCAGCCTGGCAGCCGGCGCGCAGACCGCCAGCAGCGACACCAGCACCACCGAGCGCGAGATTCATGCGCTGTTCCAGGCCTTGCAGCAGTCGGGCTGTGAATTTGCCCGCAATGGCCAGTGGTACAGCGCCAGCGAGGCCAGCGCGCATTTGCAGCGCAAGTACAGCTACCTGCAAAAAAGGGCATTGGCGCCCACGGCTGAGGACTTTATTGCGCGTGCTGCCAGCCAAAGCAGCATGTCGGGCAAGCCCTATCTGGTGCGTTGCCCGGGCCAGCCGGAAGTGCGCAGCCAGCCCTGGTTTGAGAGCCAGCTGGCCAAGGTACGCGCGGCGCAGTAGCAGCATTGCGCCGCTACGAATAGACAGCTTTAAGCGAACAGCTTGGCCAGCGCGTCGCCCGGCTCATCGGCGCGCATAAAGGCCTCGCCCACCAGGAAGGCGTGGATGCCGGCATCGCGCAAGGTCTTCACGTCTTCCGGGCTGGCAATGCCCGATTCGGTCACCAGCAGGCGGTCCGCAGGCACCTGTTTTTGCAGATCCAAGGTGGTCTGGATGCTGACTTCAAACGTGCGCAGATCGCGGTTGTTGATGCCGATCAGCGGCGTCTTGAGCTTGAGCGCACGCTCCAGCTCGGCGCCATCATGCACCTCAACCAGCACGGCCATGTCCAGGCTGCGCGCGATCTGCTCCATCTCGGCCATCTGGGCGTCGTCCAGGCAGGCGGCGATCAGCAGCACGCAGTCGGCGCCCATCGCACGCGATTCATAGATCTGGTAGGGATCGACCATGAAATCCTTGCGCAGCACCGGCAGCAAGGTGCTGGCGCGGGCCTGCTTCAGATAATCAGGCTCGCCCTGGAAGAACTGGCGGTCCGTCAGCACCGACAAGCAGGCAGCGCTGGTCTTGCCATCGCCCACCATGTAGCTCTGGGCAATGTCGGCCGGGTCAAAATCGGCACGGATCACGCCCTTGCTGGGGCTGGCCTTTTTCACCTCGGCGATCACCGCGGCCTGGCCCTGGGCGATCTTGGCGCGCAGTGCGCCGACGAAGTCACGGGTCAGCACACGGCTTTCGGCATCGCGGCGCATCACCTCGAAGGGGCTGCGTTTCTTGGCCTCGGCCACTTCAATGACCTTGGCCTCACAGATTTTTTTCAGAATATCGGACATTTTTTTTCCTTGGTTGGGAGGCCGGCTCAGGCGGCGAGTTGGCGCGTCAGGGCCACCAGGTCCTGCAGCTTTTGCAAGGCCGCACCGCTGTCAATCGCGGCGCGGGCGCGCTGCAGGCCGTCTTCGATCGAGCTGGCCACATTGGCCGCATAAAGTGCGGCACCGGCATTGAGGCAGACGATATCGCGTGCAGGGCCTTGCTCGCCTTGCAGGATGCCCATCAGCATGGCCTTGGACTGCTCGGCATTGTCCACGCGGAAGGCGCGCGTGCCCACCATTTGTATACCAAAGTCTTCCGGATGGATCTGGTACTCGCGCACCACGCCGTCCTTGAGCTCGCCTACCAGGGTGCTGGCGCCCAGGCTGATCTCGTCGAGGCCATCGCGGCCATAGACGACGATGGCATGCTCGGCGCCCAGGCGCTGCAGCGCGCGCACCTGGATACCGACCAGGTCTTCGTGGAAGACGCCCATCAGGATATTGGGCGCGCTGGCCGGGTTGGTGAGCGGGCCCAGGATGTTGAAGATGGTGCGCACGCCCAGCTCCTTGCGGACCGGGGCCACGTTCTTCATCGCCGGGTGGTGGTTGGGCGCAAACATGAAGCCGATGCCCACCTCGGCAATGCTGCGGGCGATCTGCTCGGGGCTCAGCTGGATGTTGACGCCCAGCGCTTCCATCGCATCGGCACTGCCCGATTTGCTGGAGACACTGCGCCCGCCATGCTTGCTGACCTTGCCGCCGGCAGCGGCAATGACAAACACCGAGCAGGTGGAGATGTTGAAGGTGTTGGCACCATCGCCACCGGTGCCGACGATGTCGACCAGGTGCTGGCGATCGGCCACATGGACCTTGTTGGAGAACTCGCGCATCACCTGGGCGGCAGCGCTGATCTCGCCAATGGTTTCCTTCTTGACGCGCAGGCCCGTCAGGATCGCGGCGGTCATCACCGGGGAGAGCTCGCCCTGCATGATCATGCGCATCAGGTGCAGCATCTCGTCGTGGAAGATTTCGCGGTGCTCGATGGTGCGCTGCAGCGCTTCTTGGGGAGTAATCGACATGGAGTTTCTCGCTGTATTTGGGGTCAGGCGCCAGGCTTGTCGGTCAGCGCCAGCTTGAGGCCAAAGCCAATGAACATGGCGCCGGCCGTGCGGTCCAGCCAGTGCAGCCGCTGGCGCAGCCAGCCGGCGCGGCGGGCCATGCCGGCACCCATCCAGACCCAGAGCACATTGACGGGGATGGCGTTCAGGTTGAAGAGCAGGCCCAGCGCGGCAAAGGCCAGGCTCTTGTGGGCGTAGTCGGCGGCGATGAACTGCGGAATAAAGGCCAGAAAGAAGATGGCGACCTTGGGGTTGAGCACGTTGGTCCAGAAGCCGCCCCAGAAGATGCGTGCCAGGCTGCTGCCCGTCTCGGTCAATCCCGGAGCGTTATCTGCAGGCGCCATCAGCTTGCTATTGTTTTTGCTGCGCAGCATCTGCACACCCATCCACAGCAGATAGGCCGCGCCCAGCCACTTGAGCACGCTAAAGGCGGTGGCCGAGGCTGCCAGCAGCGCGCCCACACCCAAGGCAGCAGCGGTCACATGCACCATGCAGCCGGCGGTGATACCGGCGCTGGCCACCAGGCCGGCACGCCAGCCCTGGCGCGCTGCATGGCTGAGCATGTAGAACACGTCCGGGCCCGGGGTGAGGTTGAGCAGCCAGCCAGCTGCCATGAACATCAGCAACTGGTGCAGCTCGATCATCAGCGCTGCTCCAGAAAGTTCTTCAGCATGGCGTGGCCATGCTCGGTGAGGATGCTCTCGGGGTGGAATTGCACGCCCTGGATCGGCAGGCTCTTGTGGCGCACGCCCTGGATTTCGCCATCTTCACTGGTGGCGGTCACTTCCAGGCAATCGGGGCAGCTGCTGCGCTCGATCACCAGCGAGTGGTAGCGGTTGACGGTGAATTGCGCAGGCAGATCGGCAAACACGCCTTCTTGCGTGGTCGTGATCACGCTGGTCTTGCCATGCATTTGCTGCACGGCCCGCACCACCTGGCCGCCAAAGGCCGCGCCGATGGCCTGGTGGCCCAGGCACACGCCCAAAATCGGCAGCTTGCCGGCAAAGTGCTGGATCGCCGCGATGGAGATACCGGCTTCGGCCGGCGAGCAGGGACCGGGCGAGATGACCAGCCAATCGGGCTGGTGGGCGGCGATGGCCTCGAGCGAGGTTTCGTCATTGCGCACCACCACGACCTCGACCCCCAACTCACCGAAGTACTGCACGATGTTGTAGGTGAAGCTGTCGTAGTTATCGACCATCAACAGTTTTTTCATCGTCACTCCCGGGGTTTTCCGCCGGCTTGCAAGCGGGCCAGTTCGCGGTGTTCGTAGGCGATATAGGCCTCCATCATCGCGCGGTAGATGGCCTCGATCACATCGGGCTGGCCACCTTCCAGCGCAGCGCGTTCGCGCACGCGGCTGACGATGGTCTCGATGCGCTCTTCATCACGCACCAGTTCGGGGTTGTTCTTGACCTTGGCGGCCTGGGTCATGTAACCGCCGCGCTCCACCAGCAGGGGCACCAGGATGTCGTCGAGCGCATTCACATTGCGGCGCACATCGGCCATGGTGTTGCAGTCTTCTACTTTGTCGATAGCGCGGGTCATTCCAGTCCTTCTTCAACGAGTTCAGCAGCGCGCAGCAGTGCGCGGGCCTTGTGTTCGGTCTCTTTCCATTCCAGCTCGGGCACCGAGTCGGCGACCACGCCGGCTGCCGCCTGCACATAGAGCATGCCGTCCTTGATGACGCCGGTGCGGATCGCAATGGCCAGGTCCATGTCGCCGGCAAAGCTCAGGTAACCGCAGGCGCCGCCATAGATGCCGCGCTTGACCGGTTCGAGCTGGTCGATGACTTCCATCGCATGCACCTTGGGCGCACCCGACAAGGTGCCGGCCGGGAAGGTGGCCTTGAGCACGTCCATGCTGGTCATGCCATCCTTGAGGATGCCCTCGACATTGCTTACTATGTGCATCACATGGCTGTAGCGCTCTACCGCAAAGGCCTCGGTCACCTTGACGGAGCCGGTCTTGGCAATGCGGCCGATGTCGTTGCGTGCCAGGTCGATCAGCATCACATGCTCGGCGCGCTCCTTGGGGTCGTTCACCAGCTCCAGCTCGGTGGCCTTGTCTTTCTCAGGCGTTGCAGCGCGTGGGCGGGTGCCGGCCAGGGGGCGGATGGTGATCTTCTGCCCTTCCTCGACCTGCTCCTGGCGCACCAGGATCTCGGGGCTGGCCCCCACCACCTGGAAATCCCCAAAGTGGTAGTAGTACATATAGGGGCTGGGGTTGAGCGAGCGCAGCGCGCGGTACAGCGACAGCGGGTTCTCGGTGTAGCGCTTCTGGATGCGCTGGCCCACCTGCACCTGCATGAAATCGCCGGCGGCAATCATCTCCTTGGCCTCCAGCACGGCCTGGAGGTAATCGGCCTTGGCAAAGCTGCGCTCGGACGGGTAGCTGTCTCCGGCCTTGATCTGCGGCACGCTGACCGAGTAGCGCAGCTGCTCCTTGAGCTGGCGCACGCGCTTCTTGGCCTTGGAATAGGCCTCGGCCTCGGCCGGGTTGGCGTAGACGATCAGGTAGAGCTTGCCCGAGAGGTTGTCGATGACGGCAACCTCTTCGCACTGCAGCAGCAGGATGTCGGGCGTGCCCAGGGTGTCGGGCGGGCAGCTGTTTTCGAGCTTTTTCTCGATATAGCGCACCGCGTCATAGCCAAAATAGCCGGCCAGACCGCCGCAAAAGCGCGGCAGACCAGGCGACAGCGCGACCTTGAAGCGTTTTTGGTAATCAGCAATGAAATCCAGCGGATTGCCCGCATGGGTCTCGACCACCTGGCCATCGGTTACGACCTCGGTGCGGGCATCGGCACCAAAGCCGCTGGCGCGCAGCAGGCTGCGGGCTGGTAAGCCGATAAAGCTGTAACGGCCAAAACGCTCGCCTCCGACCACGGATTCGAGCAGAAAGCTGTGCTTGCCATCGTCATGCGTGTGGCAGAGCTTGAGGTACAGGGAGAGAGGGGTTTCCAGATCCGCAAACGCTTCTGCGACGAGAGGAATGCGGTTGTAGCCTTGGTTGGCCAGACTTTTGAATTCGAGTTCGGTGATCACGAAGAACCATCCCCAGCTTGAGCAGCGCACGCTGGATGTGTGCGTATCGTGCGCTGCAGTTCATCTTTGGTGGACTGGTCTTGCAACCAGCCCTCGGGCGCACGCTGGGGCGTGTTACCCAGCGGCAATCAAACAGGCATAGATACAGGCTTACGCCAGGGCCAAGCTCCCCGGTCGGAACGACCTGTAATGACTGCGTGATGGATGAACATGGCGCCTAGTGTAGCAAACGAAACCACAAACTACAGTTTAAAAACCAGAAAACCGGGGATTTCAGCGCGGCAAGCCCGCAGCCGCCCCTGGCCCCGCCTGCAGACTGCCCCGCTGCAGCCGCTGGTGCTGGCAGCGCCTGGGCTGCAGAGCAGCCACCAGGCTATCGACGACCTGCTGCGCCTTGGCCGAGTTGTCGCCAGAGAAATTGCAGACATAGACATCGAGCGTGACATGGCCCAGCTCCGGCCAGGTGTGGATGGCCACATGCGACTCGGCCAGCAAAACCACGCCGGTAACACCACCGGGTTGGCCGTTGTGGCCGGGAAACGGCACCCAGCTGTCATGCATGCGCGTCAGCCCCGCATCGGCCACTGCCTGGTTGCACAGCGCAGCCAGCGCCTGCGCATCGACCAGCCAGGCCGCCGGGCACTGGCAGTCATACAGATCGGCGGTCAGGTGCAGTCCGTCCACCGAGCTGCCTCAGGCTTGCAGCTCGCTGAGCGCATCCACATAGCCGGCCGCAGCCACCTGGCGGATCGGCTGGCCGTGGTTGTAGCCATAGCTGACCAGCACCACCGGGCAGCCGGCGTTGTGCGCCGCCTCGGCATCGTTGCTGCTGTCGCCCACCATCAAGGTCAAGGCCGGTTTGCTGCCCAGCGCCTCGCAGGTCTTGAGCAGCGGCAGCGGATCGGGCTTCTTTCGCTCGAAGGAATCGCCACCAAACACATGGTCAAAATAGTCGCGCAAGCCCTTGGCGCGCAGCAGCGGCTCGGCAAAGGACAGCGGCTTGTTGGTGAGGCAGGCCATCTTCAGCCCCTTGGCGCGCCATTGCGCCAGCCCCTTCTCCACTCCGTCATACACGCGGGAGAAGCGCCCATTGATGGCCAGGTAGTGGTGCTGGTAGCGCTCCCAGGCCTGCGCGTAGCGGTTGTCGATCTCGGTAGCCGGCACGGGCTGGCCGCTCGCTTGGTGCACCTGGGCCAGCACATGGGTCAGCACCGCGCGCAGCAAATGCTCCGACCCCTTGCCCACCATCGGTTCAATGGTCTGCACATCGATCGCCGGCAGCTGCAGATCCGCCAGCATGCGGTTGAGCGCCTCGGCAAAGTCCCCCATGGTGTCGACCATGGTGCCGTCGAGGTCGACGATGACGGCTTCGCAGCGCTGCAAGGTTTTGTTCACATCAGTCATTACAGATTCTTTTGGACCACCCGGTGATTGTGCCGCAGATCACTTTGCATCCCATTTACGGAGGCATATCTGCAGGCGATGCCGCTCATCGACCGCGTGCAGCCACTCGTCGCCCAGCTGCCGCGATCGCCAATCTCCTACCTATGATCCGGCTTTATGAAACATGGGCAATGGTCACTGCTGCGTCGGACATCCGGCTTTACTGCTATCGAGCTTCTGGTGGTGATCGCCATTGTGGCAATTCTCGCGTCACTGGCAGCGCCCAGCTTTAAGGGTTTGACTGAGCGCTGGCGCGTACGCAGTGCGATTGAGGATCTGCAATCCACCTTGTATTACGCCCGCTCTGAGGCCATTCGGCGCGCGGGCAATGTGGTCATTGTGAAAAAGGCCGACGGCGGCGGCTGCACCAATGCTGGCAGCGATGCCCAATGGGGGTGTGGCTGGTTGGTGTTTGTTGACACCAACCGGGATGGATCGCAGAGCGGCACTTCAGAAATCACACTGCAACAAACCAGTGCGCCGACACGCACCGAAATGGAGATCAGCAGTGCGGGCACCACCATGAACGCCATGATCAGTGTCGACCGCTGGGGACATTTCAGTAATAACGCTGCACAGACCTTCGTCTTTCGGGCTTGGCCGCAAGGATCGAGCAGCAGTGACTCTGCAGCCTCCGCGCTTTGTATCGAGCCCGGTGGTTTGATCAAACGCCTGAACTCCGGCGCCGCAGATTGCCCTTGACCATGCAATTGCCATCGATACGCGGTCCACGGTCGCCCCTGACAAGCCCAGATACAGAAAGAAGTCCTATGCGCAGATTGACGAGAAGCTCTGCAACGCAGCGCAGCCAGCGCGGCATCAGCTTGCTGGAGTCACTGATCGCCCTGGTGGTCGCAGCCCTGGGCATCTTGGGTATCGTGGGCGTTCAGCTGCGCACCCTCAGCGACACGCAGACCAGCGTGCGCCGAGAACAGGCGATCCGGCTCATCGAAGACCTGAGTGAGCGCATGAAGGTCAATCCCAATGCGATGGCCAATATGAGCAGCTATCTCAGCGATTGGGACGATACCCCCACCCCCAGCAAAATATGTAGCACCGCCGTTTGCACCGGAGCGGAACTCGCCGTCTACGATGTTTCGCAGTGGAAAGCATTTGTCAGCAGAGCATTGCCGTTGGGCGATGCCAATCTCTTCACGTCCGCAGGCGAAGATGTCGCCGCCAACCGCCGTCAGTTAGGCGTGATGATCCGGTGGCGAGAAAACGAGAGAAAAGGCGCCGACAGCGACTACCGTTCCGCTATCAATGCCGCCGCGGACAGCGGGGCCGCCGTCAGCTGCGGCGAAGGCTACACCTGCCACCTGCAGTACATCCCCGTCAGTGCCCGCTGCGCGCCTTATAAAGGCACCAGTACCGCCCGTTTCTTCTGCCCTGGGACTTGATATGCACACCAAAATAAAAACGGGTTTGCGCAGCATGCAAGCAGCAAATCTGGGCAAGGCCCCCCAACCCAAGCGCCAAAACGGAATCACCCTGGTGGAGCTGATGGTCGGCGTCGCCATCGGTTTGATGGTGGTCGCGGTCGCCGGTGGCGCGCTGATGGTCTCGCGCAGCACCTCGGGAACCGTCAGCGACGCGAGCCAGCTGCAGCAGCAGGCAGGTTACGCCTTCCGCGTCATTGGCCAACAATTGAGGCAGTCGGGCTCGCTCTACCTCAACCTCAATGCTACCAAGAATGCCAGCACCGACATTGACCGGTATGCGCTGCCGGTGGCTTTCGAGGCCAAGGCCACCTCATCAGACCCGGACCGGAATTTTTCCCCCGCCACTGACACCATCAACGGCACAGACACCACGCTCACCGTCGGCTACCGGCGCTACAAGGAACCGGTGTACCCCATCAGCGACACATCTCCAGCCACGCAATCTCTGTCTAGGGATTGTCAAGGCGGGCCACAAGATTTGGACACAGCAGACAACAACAGCTTTATGCGAATTTCCAGCGCATTCGCACTCAACACCAACAACCTGGTCTGCACGGGAACGTCGGGTACAACCCAGCCGGTGATTGGCAACGTCGCCAACTTCAGAATCCGCTATCTGCGCATGACCGACATCGCCAGCGGCGCACCCAAAATCCAGTACGTCAATGCGGCAGGAGTCGGTACCAATTGGGGACAAGTCACCGGCGTGGAAGTCTGCCTCGTGCTTTATGGCACCGAGCGCATGAACCTGCCCTCCACGTCCAGCTATACCGACTGCGACGGCACCACCGTGGTTGGCTACACCAGCGCCGACGCAACCGATATGAGCGGCAACGCCATTGGCGCAGATCGCGCCCAACGCCTGCACATGGTGTTTCGCAGCGTCTACCAATTGCGCAGCCAGGGGCTGATCGGCAATGTGCTGTAACCCGAACCAAGAGCCCTAACCATGCAAGGCAGATTCTTCATTCGCGACCAACGCCCACCGCGCCGCCAGCAACGCGGCGTAGCCCTGTTCGTCGTCATCATCTTTGTCATGCTGTCCATGCTGCTGGCCCTGTGGTCGGCACGCACCTCGCTGTTTGGAGAGATGCTCGTCGGCAATGATGCAGACTACCAGCGTGCCTTTGAGGCAGGGCAGGCGCTGCTGCAGGATGCGGAGCTGGATATCCGCAACGAAAACGCGGACGGTTCGGTGTGCAGCGGTACCGGCGATGTCTGCCGTCAGAGCACCGCAGACCAGATCCCGCTGGAAGCGCCCTCCGTCGGCAAACTGCTGGCCACGCTGGACAGCCAAAGCTACAAGTGCCGCAACGGCCTGTGCACCAAACGCCAAGGCAACCAGGATTTCTGGAACAACAGCGATGCCGATCGCGGCGTCACCTTGGCACAGATGACCAGCACCCCCACCGGCGGTGCACCCGTCGGTGCGCGCTATGGTCAGTACACCGGTGCCAAGCTGGGCAATGCCAGCAACCCGGCCAACCCCATTCTTGCAGACCGCAGTGCTGCCAACCGCGGCGGCTGGTACTGGATTGAGGTGCTGCCCTACGACGAGAGCAGTAAGAACTCCAATCTGATCGTGGCAGAAGACGGAGATGGCAACAGCATGGTGGCCAACAATTTTCTGCCCCTCAATCTGGTCCCCAATGTGGTCTACCGCATCACGAGCCTGGCATATGGCCGTAAACCCAACACCCAGGTGGTATTGCAGCAGACCTACGCGCGGCAAAGGCTTAAGGACTGAGCATCCTCACTTTGACGCTTGAACCACCAGACATGGGCCATTGCGCCAGTACTGGCTGAAACCAACTATTCGCACTATCGACAGGAGGCGCTGTGGCCCACAACAACACCCCCCATTTCCGCAAACATCTGCTGGCGCTTGCTGCATGCGCAGCACTGGCATCGCACAGCAGCTGGGCGCTGGAATTGGCCAGCGGGCCACCTGGCACCAAGGAGCCCTATGTGGCGCCCAATATCATCATCTCTATCGATGACTCGGGCAGTATGCAATACCGGCTGGATCGGGAAAACCAATCAGGCGCCAGCAATACGCAGGTGCCCAATGCTGATGGTTCCTGGCCCGTGTCCGCCCGGCGTATCAATGTGCTCAAGTACGCCCTTATCGGAAATGGCGGAAGTGGCGGCGTGCTGCGCGATACGTCCCTGCTACCTGACGGCAAGGTTCGCATGTCCTGGCAGGCCATGTGGAACAACGGCAATGCTTCTGGGGCTGACAGTGTCGACAGCACTACGATGAAGACCAATTCCATGCGAGTGCTGAATACCAACCACCGCAACAACCTGATCAGTTTTGTCAACGGGCTGAGCGCCGTGAACGGCACGCCATCGCACAAGATGTTTTCTCAGGCAGACAGTTACATGCGGCGTCCTCTGGCTACCAATAGCCCCTGGGCGTCTGTACCCGGCACGACAGGATCGCCTTACCTTGCATGCCGACGCAGCTACCACATCATCATGACCGATGGCCGCTGGAACAGCGGCGCCTCTAAGCCCAGCCAGACAGACAATGCGACCAACCTGACCCTGCCAGACGGCACCGTCTACGGCGGCACCACTGCGGCAGCACGCGCCAAAAGTGCACTTTACCGCGACGCGTTTGAGAACACGCTCGCTGACTGGGCTTTCTACAGCTGGGCCGTGCCGCCACACACCTCTGGCTGGACAGGCACCATGCAGCCTACAGCCGATTACCGCAAGGCGCCCGCCACCGAGACATTCACTAATGGCACCACCACTGCCACCCTGGACCGGTACTGGAACCCCCGTTACAACCCCGCCACCTGGCCTCACATGGTGACCTACACCATTGGATTCAGTGCGCTTTCCTACACCTGGAAGCAGAACTACAGCGACGCCAAGTACAACATCAGCGCTTCGTCCAGCATGGTGCCTTTTGGCTATGACGGCAGCTTCCCCAACCTCGTCAACGGCACTAAAACATGGCCAGACATGAACGGCGGGGGGGAAGAGGTTCGTGCGCTGGACCTGTGGCACTCGGCCATCAATGGCCGAGGCCGCTTCTATGCAGTGGAAAAGGGCGAAGACCTGGAAAAGGCCTTCCGCGAAATTTTTGGCCAGATCAATACCCAAACTGATGCCGATCTGACCTCCTCTGTCAGCAGTGGCTCAAACGCGGCGCGTTACGATGTGGCCACCTTCACTGCAGGCTACCAGCCCGACTCCAGCTGGAAGGGCTATGTGGCGGCCAGAACGGTGAGCAAGAGCGGCACCAGCACACCAGCCTGGGAAAACAGAACGACTGCCGACCTTCTCGATGCACTGCCCAGCGTGACAAACCGCTTGATTCTGGGTTGGAGCGACCAGTGGGTCACCAAGACCAGCACGACATCAGGTGACAAGGGTGGTATCCAGTTCAAGTGGGCCAGCGACCAGACCTATCTGAGCACCGCACAGAAGGCCAAGATCGGGCTGGCCAGTGCCACACCCATCGCCACCAGCGGCGAGAGCATTGTGAACTTTATCCGAGGTGATCGCACGTTGGAAGGCTCGGACACTACCGGCTATACCACCGCCAGGCCGTTCCGCGAGCGCAAGAGCCGCCAGGGGGATATTATCAACTCCGGCGTCTGGTACACAGGCGCTCCGTCTGGCACGTATGCGCTGCAAGGCTACAGCAGCTTCGTGCAAGCACAGAAAAATCGCGTACCCATGGTGTACGTAGGCGGCAATGATGGCATGCTGCACGGCTTCTCGGCGGCCGATGGATCGGAGAAGCTGGCGTACATTCCCAATGGCGCTTTGACATCGCTCAAGAACCTGGCCAGCTCGGGCTATACCCACCAATACTTTGTCGATGGCTCACCGATGACGGGTGATGTGGAGCTCGGAGGCGTCAGGGAAACCACGCCCGGCAACCAGGCGTATATTGCAGACTGGCGCACCCTACTGGTGGGCACGATGGGAGCCGGCGGCAAAGGCTACTTTGTACTGGATGTGACCAATCCAGCAGCCGGCAGCACCTCCAGCGCACCCAGCTTTGCAGCAGCCAATGCCAACACCTTGGTACGCCTGGACCGTACCCGCGGCGTGGCTGACCCTCTGGATTGCACAGCATTGACCGGAGCGCAACGCACCGCGTGCATTGCCACCGCAGAAGAAGACCGCGACATTGGCCACATCACTGCCAAGCCGGTGATGGATGAAACGGACTTCCTGCGCACCACACAAATCACCCGCATGAACAACGGCCGCTGGGCAGCGGTAATGGGCAATGGCTACAACAGCACCAACCAGCGCCCGGTCTTGCTGATCCAGTACCTGGACAAAGGCCAGGAGCTGGTTCGCATTCCAGTGACAACCGCCACCGCCGGCACCGGCAATGCCAATGACAATGGCCTGTCAGCGCCACGCTTGATCGACCTGAACGGTGATGGTCGCATCGACATCGCCTATGCGGGAGACAACCTTGGCAATATCTGGAAATTCGACCTGACCAGCGATGTTGCCAGCGAATGGAACGTCGCCTTCAGCGGCACTCCTCTGTTCACCGCGCGTGGCCCCTCGGCCCTCAGTTCTTCGTCCCGAACCAATGTCCAGCCCATCACCGTGGCACCCACAGCACGCGCCAATGACCGGGTCAAGGAAGTGACGCAGTCCGATGGCACGAAGAAAACCGTGCCTGTGGGCGGCATGATGGTCGCCTTTGGCACCGGTCGCAATGTCAGCCGCAATGACCCCAGCGATGTGCTGGTCCAAAGCATCTATTCCGTGCTGGACAACACGCGCTATCGTGTCAGAAAGACGGAAGGCTCCAGCCAATGGCTGGAAGTGCATCCCGGCAAGGCTTGCACCTCCTCTGCACCTGCGGAATGTCTGGCAGTACCTGCGCCTGCCGCCTTGGGTACAGGCGTGGCCACCGCTGGGCTGGCCAAGCGGGAAATTGCCGAGCTGACCATTGCTGGTGGCGTAGGCGGACGAGTCGATGAAGTGGACACGCTGGACAAGACCACATGGGGAACCACCTACAACGGCTGGTACATCGACCTGCCGGCCGTGGGCGAGCGTGCGCTCAAAAATCTGGAGCTGTATGACAACACCAACATCCTGGTCGCCTACACCCAGGTGCCGGCCAAGGGTCTGGATGTGGATGTCAACCGCGAGAGCTGTGATTCCACCTCGGTGGACACGGAGCGCCAGTACCGCACCATGCTCAATATCATGGATGGCAAAAAGCCCAGCATCCAACTGATCAACCTGGGCAGCAATACCTCCTTCGGCGCGACGGAAAACGGTAATGCATCGCGCTCGCAGGTCGACAAGGGATCGCACTCCCAAGTGGCTGCATCCGAGACCCAGATGCTGGATATCAGCACCTGTACCGGCGATCGGTGCATCAACAATATGGAAGCGCTGCTGCGCATGCCCGAGCAAACCCTGCGACCCAGTTGGCGCCAGCTGCATTAAGAAAGATCCGCCATGACACGAAAACACCTGAAGAAACAGCTTGGCTTCACGCTGATCGAATTGATGATTGTGGTGGCTATAGTCGGCATCCTGACCGCGATCGCGCTACCGAGCTACAACGAGTACATCCTTCGCGGTCATCGTGCAGATGCCCGTGCCACATTGCTGCAAACGGCTCAGTGGATGGAGCGTGCTGCCACAGCCAATGGCACGTATCCCACCAGTTTGCCCGACAGCATGAGAAGCATGGCTTCCGGGCGTTACGCGATCAGCCTCGACTCCGATGGCGCAACTTTCACGCTAACTGCAACAGCCCAGAATGCGCAGGCTAACGACAAATGCGGCAACTACACGTTGACCAATACCGGCCTGCAGGGCGCCAAAGGAAAAACCGAAGGCGCCTCAGATTACGATAGCAGCTGTTGGAACAAATAATTTAGCACCAGACTTCAGCGAAGTCTGCATCAAAAAAGGCTCCGGCAACCCATTGCCGGAGCCTTTTTATCGCCCATCCTCAGGGCAACACCATCATCCCAGTGCCACCCGCATCTGGTCGATCACGGCCTTGTAATCGGGCTTGCCAAAAATCGCGCTGCCGGCCACAAAGGTGTCGGCACCCGCATCCGCCACGCGGCGGATATTGGTTTCCTTGATGCCGCCGTCGACTTCCAGGCGAATGTCCTTGCCGCTGGCATCGATGCGCTTGCGGGTGGCTTCGATCTTGCGCAGGGTCGAATCGATAAAGCTCTGGCCGCCAAAACCGGGGTTGACGCTCATCAGCAAGATCAGGTCGATGTCCTCGATCACCCAGTCCAGGACATCCAGCGGCATCGCGGGATTGAATACCAGACCGGCCTTGCAGCCCTGTGACTTGATCGCCTGGATGCTGCGGTGCACGTGGGCCGAAGCATCGGGGTGGAAGCTGATATAGTCGGCGCCTGCCTGCGCAAAGGCGGCGGCCAGCTCATCCACCGGCTGCACCATCAGGTGCACATCGATAGGCGCCGGCGTGCCATCGGGCTTGATGGCATGGGGCTTCAAGGCCGCGCACACCATGGGGCCGAAGGTCAGATTGGGGACGTAGTGGTTGTCCATCACGTCAAAATGTATCCAGTCCGCGCCAGCGGCCAGTACGTTGCGCACTTCATCGCCCAGGCGGGCAAAGTCTGCAGACAGGATCGAGGGGGCAATTCGGTAGGTGGAGCTCATCCCTCTATTGTCGCAGTTAGTATTTCTACCTGACTTCAATCCAGTTTCACATGCCAAAGTTCCAGTTTGAGGTGTCGGTGACACCGCAGTACCTGCCTGAGCAGTCCATGCCCGAGGCCGGCGTGTTTCACTTTATCTATAGCATCATCATCCGAAACAGTGGTGATGTGCCTGCGCAGCTGATTGCACGGCACTGGATCATCAAGGATGCGACTGGATTGGTCCAGGAGGTCAAGGGACTGGGCGTGGTGGGCCACCAGCCGCTGCTCGCACCCGGCGAATCCTTTGAGTACCAAAGCCAGTGCCGCCTGGCCACACCCCAGGGCAGCATGGAAGGCAGCTATCTGTGCATCAGCGACGAGGCACACACTTTTGACTGCCCGATCCCGCGTTTCGTGCTCGATGCGACCCAGTACCCCGCCCAAGACGACGACCTGGCGCAAGGACGAGTGCTGCACTGATGTTTCGCAAGAAAAAGCAAGCCCCCCTGCCCCAGCTGCTGGCGGGTCTCAACCCTGATGCACCGCTGGCCGAGCGCAACCTCTGGATCATTGAAATCTTCGCCTGGATCCGCGGCCAGCAGAACTCGGTCGATGCGGCCATTGCCCGCGTCAGCCAGTTGCTGGACGCCATCGATGGCGATGCCGCACTGCGAGAAAAAGTGCAGCGCTGGTGGGCCGTGCAGCTGCAGACCATCGACCTGACCGCGCTGCTGGCGGACTTTGGGTTTGCGCCCCGCACCGCGTTCTTCAACGAGATGGCAGAGCGCCTGCGCTGGAAACTGCTGCCCTCCACCCCCGAGACCATCGACGCCACCGTGTTGTTCTCGATGGCGCTGCACACGCCCTTCGATGCCCAGTGGCTCAAGGCCATGGACAAGCCCTTGCTGGAGCGCATCGCCCAGCTGCTGTCGCCCGGCTTTGTGTCGCTGGAGGTGATGGTTGTCCCCACCCAGATCGCGCAGAGCGATGTCGATGCCGGCAGCATTGCCGGGCTGGAGCACTACGGCAACCGCCTCTCGCCCTGGCAGCATCTGGTGCTCAATGCGATCACCTATTGCGCGGGCCAGATTCTGGCGGCCGGCTTTGCACCGGAGCTGCGCCTGCGCATGAGCGGCAGCGCCAAGAACACCCAGCCCTTCTACAGCCTGATCAGCGGTGTGGAAGAGCTGCGCCGCGCGATGCTGCACCACAGTCCCAAGGCTGCCGATGTGCTGGAGGCCGAAGAGAGCGTGCGCCGCAGCCTGGACGAATGCCGCACTGCCGTAGCGTCGATCTACGAGCATTTTGAGGACAACGGCGTGTCGGTCGGCGTCGTGTTCCGGCTGCGCCAGCTGCGCATGCGCATCCTGCGCGTGCGCGAGCTGCTCGACTGCCTTCTGTCGGCCAACCCCAAGGTCATCACCGCCAAGCTGCTGGCGCACCTGGTGGCCGTCGGCCTGGAGCGGCAGAGCATCCGCGCGCTGATCTCGTCCAACTCGTCCCTGCTGGCCTCCAAGGTGGCCGAGCGCAGCGCCGAGACTGGCGAGCACTACATCACCCGCGACAAGCGCGAATACGCGCAGATGGCGCGCAAGGCGGCCGGCGGCGGCCTGGTGATGGCTTTCACCACCTTGATCAAGTTCTCGCTGCACGCGATTGCCATCTCCGCGTTTTGGGCGGGATTCCTGGCAGGCATCAACTACGCGATCAGCTTTGTGCTGATCCAGCTGCTGCACTTCACCGTCGCCACCAAGCAGCCAGCGATGACCGCCCCTGCGATGGCCGCCAAGCTCAAGGAATCGGGCGATACCGAGGCAGGCATTGCGTCGTTTGTCGACGAGGTCAGCTACCTGGTGCGCTCCCAGGTGGCCGCCGTGCTGGGCAATGTGTTCACCGTCTTCCCGATGGTGTTGCTGCTGACCTGGGGCTGGGCCCGCGCCACCGGCGCGCCCTTTATCGACCAGCACGAGGCCGAGCAGACCTTGAAGTCGCTCAGCCTCTGGGGGCCTTCGGTGTTCTATGCGGCCTTCACCGGGGTGCTGCTGTTCTCCTCCAGCATCATCGCCGGCTGGACCGAGAACTGGTTCGTGTTGCACCACATGGACTCGGCGATCCGCTACAACCCGCGCATCACGCGCTTTCTGGGCAAGGCGCGGGCCGCACGCTGGGCGGCCTTCATGCGCCGCAATATCTCCGGCTTTGCCTCGAACATTTCGCTGGGGTTCATGCTGGGTCTGATCCCCGTGGTGGCCCAGTTCTTTGGCCTGCCGCTCGATATCCGCCATGTGACCCTGGCCGCCGGCCAGATCGCCGCAGCCGCCACCAGCATGGGCCTGGAGGTGCTGCATTTCCACGGCTTCTGGCTCTGCGTGGCGGCGCTGCCGCTGCTGGGCGGCTTCAACATCCTGGTCAGCTTCTACCTCGCATTCCGCCTGGCCTTGCGCGCGCAAAACGTCAGCAATGTCGAGCGCTCGCACATCTACAAGGCGCTAATCAAGCGAGTGCTGACGCGGCCGCTGAGCTTTTTGCTGCCGCTGCGCCTGAGCCGCCACTCCCCACCTGGAGAGCACTGACATGGCCCAGGGCGAGTTCGCGTTGATTGCGCAGTATTTCCAACGCCCGGTGCGGCGGGCCGTGCTTGGCGTCGGCGACGACTGCGCGCTGCTCGCGCCGCAGCCTGGCATGCAGCTGGCCATCTCCAGCGACATGCTGGTGCAGGGCCGCCACTTCTTTGCCGATGTGGACCCGCGCACGCTCGGCCACAAGGCGCTGGCCGTCAACCTCAGCGACCTGGCCGCCAGTGGCGCGCAGCCGCTGGCTTTTACGTTGGCGTTGGCCCTGCCCGCTGTCGATGCGCCCTGGCTGCAAGGCTTCTCTGAAGGCATGTTCGCCCTGGCCGATGCCCATGGCTGCGAGCTGGTCGGCGGCGACACCACCCAGGGCCCGCTGAACATATGCATCACCGTGTTTGGCGAGGTGCCGGCCGGCCAGGCGCTGCTGCGCAGCGGCGCCCAGCCCGGCGATGACATCTATGTCAGCGGCCACCTGGGCGATGCCCGCCTGGCGCTCAAAGCCTTGCTGGGCCACGTGCAACTGCCAGCCGCCGCCTTGGCCGCTGCTCGCCAGCGGTTGGAAAGCCCTAGCCCGCGCGTCGCCCTGGGCACCGCGCTGCGAGGAATTGCCAGCAGCGCGCTGGATTTGAGCGATGGCCTGGTGGGCGACCTGGGCCATATCCTGCAAGCCAGCGCGGTGGGTGCAGAGCTGCAGGCCGACCAGGTGCTGGCCTGCATGGCGGCGACGGCAGGCAGCTCCGCCACGGCGCTCCCTCTGCCCATCGACTTGCAACTGCAGTGCTGCTTGGCAGGCGGCGATGACTACGAGCTCTGCTTTACCGCCGCCGCAGACCGGCGCGGCGCCGTACAGCAGGCCAGCCTGGCAGCGAACACACCGGTGCAGCGCATCGGCCGCATCACCGCTGAACCAGGCCTGCGTGTGCGCGATGCGCAGGGCCAGGCCATGGCGCAGCGCTGGGCCTCGTTTGACCACTTCGCATCCTGAGCCAGCCAGGTCGGCCGCCACTGCACAGCAGCGGCCTGCAGGCTTATGATGGCGGGCATGAGCGACACGCCGTTTTCCACCCCCGCGCCCAGTGCCGCAGCGCCCCCCCGCCGCGCCAACTGGTCCTTTATGCTGCGCAATCCCCTGCACTGGATGGCGCTGGGCTTTGGCTCCGGCCTGAGCCCCATTGCACCGGGCACAGTGGGCACCCTCTGGGCCTGGGTCGCCTACCTGGTGCTGCAGCTGTGGCTCACGCCGGCGGCGATTGGCTGGGTCATTGCAGCATCGCTGGTACTGGGCTGGTGGGCCTGCACGGCCACCGCGCGCAACCTGGGCGTGGCCGATCCCGGCGCCATCGTCTGGGACGAGATCATCGCCTTCTGGCTCATTCTGTGGCTGGTCATGCCCACAGGCTTTTGGGGCCAGTTGACGGCCTTTGTGCTGTTCCGCTTTTTCGATGCCGTCAAACCCCAGCCGGTACGCTGGGCAGACCGCTGCTTCAAAGGCTTTGGCTGGGGCGGCGGATGGGGCATCATCTGGGACGATCTGGTCGCCGCCTTCTGCACCTTGCTTGTCATCGCGATAGGGAGACATCTGCTATGAACGCCACCGCCGCCTTGCTGACCAAAGATGGGCCGCCCATCCCCGAAGCCGTCGCCCAGTTGGCCCAGCACCTGGGCCAACGGGGCTGGATGATGGCCACTGCCGAAAGCTGCACCGGCGGCCTGATTGCCGGTGCCTGCACCGAGCGGCCCGGTTCCAGCCAATGGCTGGACTGCGGTTTTGTCACCTACTCCAACCGTGCCAAATCCGCGATGCTGGATGTGCCCGCAGCGCTGATTGCCGCCCACGGCGCCGTCAGCGAGCCGGTGGCCCGCGCGATGGCCCAGGGTGCGATTGCCCAGTCCCAGGCCCAGGTCAGCGTGGCCGTTACCGGCGTGGCCGGGCCCGATGGCGGCAGCGCCAGCAAGCCGGTAGGCACCGTCTGGTTTGGCTGGCAGGTCGCTGGCCAGCTGCACAGCGAAGTGCAGCGTTTTGAAGGCGACCGCCACGCCATCCGCCAGGCCACCGTGCAGCATGCACTGCGCCGCCTGCTGGCGCTGGTGCAGGCCGCGCCGGCGCAGTAAGCGCCGTCCGACACCCAAACTTTGACTTCGCCGATGTGGTGAACGGCCGCTGTGCGCGACACTGCAAGCACAGCAATCCGGTTTGCAGCACTCTTCTGACTGACAGCCGATGCGAACAAGAGGAGAACTCCGATGAAACGACTTGCCATCACCACTGCTTCCATCGTTCTGGCGCTGAGCGGCCTGACCGCCTGCTCCAGCAACCCCACCAATGCCCAGATCGGTACCGGCGTCGGCGCCGTAGCCGGTGGTGTGCTGGGTGATGCCGTGTTCGGCTCGACCCTGGGCACCATTGGCGGTGCAGCAGCCGGTGCCTATTTTGGTAACCAGGTCGGTGACAACATGGACGGCAACCGCCGCCGCCGTTAAGCGCTGAGGAACAGGGGTTTCAACCCCTGCATCCGGCCGTCTTAACGGCTGGCTGCCATCAGCAGCACCAGTACCAACAGCACCGCCAGCGCGGTGAACAGAATTTTTACCCAGCTATAGGGTTGCTCACCGGCCAACTGGCCGGTGTAGCCGTTGGCCAGAATCTGGTAGCTCTTGCTGCCATAGGTGTAGCCCACCAGCCAGACGGGCACCAGCACATGCTTGAAGCTGCGGCCCTGGTACTGCCGCTGCACCTGCAGATTGCGGTAGGTGTCGCCCGGTACTTGGCGTGCGCACAGTGCCTGTACCTGCTGGTCCATATCCCCCTCGTTGATCGTCGCAGCCCGGTTCAGATCGACTTGGTAGCGCTCCACCGTCCAGCCGCGCACAAACTCGGGCGAATAGGGCTTCAGATCGGTCCGGGTCGGAAATGGCTCGACCTTCTGCAGCAGCCCCTGGTGCACCCCGACCGTGCCCGCCACCAGCTCATCGTCAAAGAAATGCTGCAGGCTGCCCGATGCCGGCTCCCAGCGCACATGGCGTACCTGGCGCGTGCTGATGTTGCCATTGGCATCGCGGTACTGCTCGGTGGTGTAGTAGTAAAACCCGGCATCGGCGCGCCACTGGGCCTGCACATGGGCATCAAAGGTCCAGTACGGCAGGTAGATGCCTTTGAGCGTATCGGTCAGCGCCGCGTTCTTGAACTTGTTGGGGGCAAACCAGCGGCTGCCATACCATTTGCGGATCAGGTCGCGCACCTGCCCGTCGCTGATCTTGAACGGCAGCAGGCTCTGCGGCGTGATCGCATCATTGCGCTCTTCATGCGCCTGGATCGCAGGGGAGCCGCAAAAGTCGCAGCGTGATGCCACCCGCCCATCAACAAACACCGAAATCGCCCGGCAGTTCTGGCACTGGTACTCGCGCCGCGCCTCGCCCCAGCCGCGCCCGCTGGCGGGGTTGGCCAGCGCAGCTGCCAAGTCCTGCTCCACAATCTCGCCGTCCAGCTGCTTTTGCTGCTCCTCGGTCCAGGGCACTACGGTGCCGCAGTAGGGGCATTTGAGCGACTGGGCCTTGGCATTCCATTCCAGATTACCGCCGCATTCGGGGCAGACATGCTTGGCCACCATCGAGGTCGGCGGTGGCGCAAAGGGATCGGTGGCGGGTGGGGGTGAATTCACGGTCCAACTCAGCGTCGGCGCACAGCAGGTCTGCGCCACGGGTTCTCAAAATGGGGACACACAGACGCGCATGCACCGGCCAAGACGGCGGTGCATGCGCGAGCAGCGCAGATTTATCCGCGCAGGAATTCGTTCAGCGATTCCTGCGAAATGCGCCAGGCGCTGCCAATCTTGCGGCCCTTGAGCGCGCCCGATTCCAGCTCGGCCACGACGTCCTGCACCGTCACGCCCAGTGCCTGCGCGGCCTGCTCGGGGGTCAGCACCTGCACGCCGCCGGCAGCCGGGGCTGCAGGCGCAGCTTGCGCCGCCTGTGCTGCCGCTGGCGAGAACGGGTCGGCTGCAGCCGCCCCCGAAGGCTGCTGCATGCCCTTCATCATCTCCTGCGCCATGCCAAAGCCCATCGCCATCGTCGCCGGGATGGTGGCCGCTGCTGCGCCTTCGCCGCCATTGGCCATCGCCTGGCCCATCTGGTACTTCACATAGTCGTTCAGATTGCCGATCGCGCTCATCGACGAGCGCTTGTCGATCGCCTGCTCCACCTCCGGCGGCACCGAGACGTTCTCCAGCAGGAAGCTGGTGATCTCCAGACCGTACTTTTCGGTGACGGCCGGGTTGATCAGCTGCAGCAGCGCGTCGCCCATCTCGGTGTAGCGCTGGGCCACATCGAGCACGGGCACCTGGGCCTTGGCCAGCGCTTCGCTGAAGATGCTGACAATGCGCGAGCGCATCGTGTCGGCAAACTCATCGAGGCGGAAGTTCTGGTCCGTGCCCGCCACTTCCTTGAGGAACTTGGCCGGCTGCACGATGCGGAAGTCATAGGTGCCGAAGGCGCGCAGGCGCACGACGCCAAAGTCCTTGTCGCGCATCATCACCGGGTTGGAGGTGCCCCACTTGTTGCCGGTAAACAGGCGCGTGTTGATGTAGTACACATCGCACTTGAACGGCGAGTTGAAGCCGTACTTCCAGCCGCGCAGGGTCGACAGAATCGGGATGTTCTGCGTCGTCAGCTGGTGGCGGCCGGGGCCGAACAGGTCGGCAAACTGGCCTTCGGAGACAAACTGCACCTGCTGCGATTCGCGCACGATCAGCTGGGCGCCGTTCTTGATTTCCTTGTCCTCATCGGGCCAGCGGTACGACAAGGTATCGCGCGAGTCATCGGTCCACTCGATGATCTCGATCAGTTGCTTGGTGATGATGTTCATGAGGTTCATCGGAGATCCTTGGCCAAAAGAGATGAAAACCAGGCCATTCTAGAGCCACTGCCCGCCTGGGGCGATGACGATCTGCGGCCGGATGGCAAAACAGCCGCAAAAGCGGCTGTTTGTCAGAGGGAAGGCTTAAAGCGCGCGATCAAGCACCGCAGCACTTCTTGTACTTCTTGCCGCTGCCGCAGGAGCAGGGGTCGTTGCGGCCGGGCACTTCGCCCTTGACGATGGTGGCTTGGCGCGGGCCCATGCTCCTCCAGATCTGGCGCAGGTCATACACCGCCCAGATCGCCTCGCCAAAGGTCTCCACGCGCTCCTGGCTGGTGCTGGCGGGGCCGTTTTCGTCATACATGCAGACGGTGGGGGTGCCGGTGTCGTCCTCGGTCAGCGCCACCACCGATTCCAGCGCATCGTTCAGCCAGCGGGCGGCTTCCTTGTCGCGCGGTGCGGTCCACTCGTCGGCCCAGTTTTCGACGACGAACATGAAGCCCAGCGCCCAGACCTGGCCAAAGGATGGAATCTCCTGGCCGTCCAGGTCCTGGCGCTCTTCCTCGGGCAGGCTGGCAATCGCGCCGCGCATGTCCATGGCATCAGGCTGGAAGGTGCCGTCATCTTCCAGGCTCTTCACATCGGCGTCGAGCTGGGCGGTCACCTCGTTCCAGCGGATCTGCCACAGCTCCAGAAAGCGGTCCTGCTGGGCCCGGTCCTGGAAGGCCGGCAGCTGCGGCAGCTGGCCGTCGGCATCACGCTCGATCAGCTCGCCATCGCCCACCAGCATCGGCAGGTACTCTTCGACCGGCACCGCGCGGCGCGTGCAGACCAGCGCGGTGAGTGCGCCGTCCGCAAACTCCCACTGCGGGATCTCTTCGGCGCGTGTGCGCATGTCTTCCAGGATCTGGTCGATCTCGGTCAACTGGTCGTCATTCAATCCATCGGGGATCTGGGGCTGGGTCATCGGAGCTCTCTCAATAGGGGGCCGCGCAGCTCAAAGCCCTGCGTGCTTGCAATGCCACCAGCGCCCCCTATGATGGGTCTGGTTTTGTAACAACATTGCAATGGCAGACGGCCGCTGCGCCAGGCAGGGCCTGCAGTGTAGCGCCACCGAGGCGCCTGTGCTGCAGCCCGGGATTTGCGCGCCAGCCCGGCCGGCCTGACCTGCACCGACTCCCGATGAACCAGCTCCACAAGATTTTTCCCGTCCGCTACACCGTCATGGTGCTGTGCATGCTGTTGCTGCTGGCCGGCATCATTGCGCTGGCACTGCATGGCAGCCCCTGGTGGTGGCTGGCCGTGCTGGCCGGCGCCGCGCTCACCCTGCTGGGTCTGCGCGACCGGCGCCAGACGCGCCACGCCATCCTGCGTAACTACCCGGTCATCGGCCATATGCGCTTTTTCCTGGAATTCATCCGCCCGGAAATGCGCCAGTACTTCATCGAAAGCGATACCGAGGCGCTGCCCTTCTCGCGTGCCCAGCGCTCGCTGGTCTACCAGCGCGCCAAGGGAGACCCGGACAACCGCCCTTTCGGCACCCTGATGGATGTGGGCGCACGCGGCTATGAATGGGTCAACCACTCGATGGCACCCACACGGCTGGATGGCCATGATTTCCGCGTCTGGATTGGCGGCTCGCCCGATGCGCCCTCGCAGTCGGTGGCGCCCTGCACCCAGCCCTACCATGCCAGCGTGTTCAACATCTCGGCGATGAGCTTTGGCGCGCTGTCGGCCAATGCCATCCTGGCGCTGAACAAGGGCGCGCAGATTGGCGGCTTTGCCCATGACACCGGCGAAGGCTCGATCAGCCAGCACCACCGCGTGCATGGTGGCGATCTGATCTGGGAAGTCGCCTCGGGCTATTTCGGCTGCCGCAACGATGACGGCAGCTTCAGCGAAGAGCGCTACATCGCCAACGCCACCCAGCCCCAGGTCAAGATGATCGAGCTCAAACTCAGCCAGGGTGCCAAGCCCGGCCATGGCGGTGTGCTGCCGGGCGCCAAGGTCACCCCCGAGATCGCCGCAGCGCGCGGCATACCGGTCGGTATCGACTGCATCTCGCCGGCCCGGCACAGCGCCTTCTCCACGCCCGAGGAGATGATGCATTTCATCGCCCGGCTGCGCCAGCTCTCGGACGGCAAGCCCACCGGCTTCAAGTTCTGCCTGGGCCACCCCTGGGAATGGTTTGCGATTGTCAAGGCCATGCTCAAGACCGGCATCACACCGGACTTCATCGTCGTCGACGGTGCCGAAGGCGGCACCGGCGCAGCGCCGGTCGAGTTCACCGACCACGTCGGCGTGCCGCTGCAAGAAGGCCTGCTGCTGGTGCACAACACCTTGATCGGTGTGAACCTGCGCGACCGCATCAAGCTGGGCGCTGCCGGCAAGGTCATCACCGCCTTTGACATCACCCGCATGATGGCGCTGGGCGCCGACTGGTGCAATGCCGGCCGGGGCTTCATGATGGCGCTGGGCTGCATCCAGGCGCAGACCTGCCACACCGGCAACTGCCCCACCGGCGTGACCACGCAGGATGGCGTGCGCCAGCAGGCCCTGGTCGTGCCCGACAAGGCCACGCGCGTGGCCCAGTTCCACAAGAGCACCTTGCATGCGCTGCAGGAGCTGGTGCAGGCCGCCGGCCTGCGCCACCCCTGCGAGCTCAATGCCCACCACATCGTGCGCCGCATCAGCGACACCGAGGTGCGCCTGCTGTCCAACCTGCTGCTGCAGGTGCGGCCTGGCGCGCTGCTCGACGATCTGGCGCACCAGCATGACGTCTTCTGCACCTACTGGCCGTTGGCCAGCGCCGAGAGCTTCCAGCCGCTGGCGCAGCCCCATGTCAAACCGTCGGCGCCGGCCGACCACCACGACATGGTGCCCCAGGCGGCAGGCGGGCGCTGAGCGGGAAGCGATAATGCAAGGTTTTTACTGTTGCTGGAGTGGCCGCTGCGGCGTGCGCCCCGCTTGCGCATGACCGATACCGCTTCCCCCTTACAGCCCCCTGCCCCCGCTGACCCCGCGCCCGGCACCTTGTCCTCCGAGCGCCCGGACTATGCCGGCTTTTTGCAGCAGCACCTGGCCAGCCAGACCTTCAATGTGGTGCGCTACGAGCTGCCGGGCGAATCGGTCTGGCTCAAAAAGGCGGGCCCGGCGATTGCGGCCTGGCGCTACCGGACCTTGGGCCTGCTCTCGCGGCTTCTCGATGTGCCGGTGCTGCAGCCTGTCGTCAACCCCGGCGGGCGCACGGCCATTGCCACCGAGGTGCGGCGCCTGCGCGACCTGCATGCGCGCGGCCTGCGCGTGCCGATGGTGCTGGCCGATGCCCCCGATGGCTTTCTGATGCGCCACCTGGGCCTGCCCGGCGGCAATACGCCATCGCTCAGCGACGAGATCGAAGCAGCAGCCCGGCAAGCCCCGGCCAACACCCTGGTGCTGTGGCAGCAGGGCTTTGCGGCCTTGCAGCGCGTGCATGCCAGCGGTACCTGCCTGAGCCAGGCCTTTGCCCGCAACATGGTGCGCTGCCCCGATGGCGTCATCGGCTACATCGATTTCGAAGACGACCCGCTGGCGACCCTGCCGCCTGCGCTGTGCATCGTCAAGGATGCCCTGTGCTATGCGCATTCCACCGCGCTGTTCCTGGACAACGCCGGCACCCTGGAGGCCGCCCGTGTCGACTGGCATGCCTGGCTGGCGCAGACCGAGCCTGCCGTGCGCGCCGCGCTGGAGCGCACCGTGCAGCAGATGCGCTGGGTTGGCAAGCTGCCCAACCAGCGCAAGCTGGGGCGCGATACCCTGCGCCTGCGGGCGATGGTCGGCCTGCTGCGCCCGCTGCCCTAAGAGCCTGCTCCAGGCATTTCACAGACGCAAAAATGGCCTGCATCTGCAGGCCATTGCTTTTGGAGCGAGTGGCTATCAGCCCTTGGCAGTCTCCACCACGGGCACCTGCACCGGCGCGTTCTCCAGCACTGGCTCGTTGTTCAGCACCGCGTTCAACTTGGTGTAGTCCAGCGCGTTCTCCCAGCGCGACACCACCACGGTGGCGACGGCATTGCCGATGAAGTTGGTCAGCGAGCGGCATTCGGACATGAAACGGTCCACGCCCAGGATCAGCGCCATGCCGGCCACCGGAACCTCTGGCACCACAGCCAGGGTGGCAGCCAGCGTGATGAAGCCCGCGCCGGTCACGCCAGCAGCGCCCTTGGAGCTCAGCATCGCCACCAGCAGCAGTGCAATCTGGTGTCCCAGGGTCAGGTGGGTGTCGGTCGCCTGGGCGATGAACAGCGCCGCCAGGGTCATGTAGATGTTGGTGCCGTCGAGGTTGAAGGAGTAACCCGTTGGAACCACCAGGCCCACCACCGACTTGCTGCAACCAGCCTTTTCCATCTTGTGCATCAGCGAAGGCAGGGCCGATTCGGACGACGAGGTGCCCAGCACCAGCAGCAGCTCATCCTTGAGGTAGCGGATCAACTTGAGCACCGAGAAACCGCAGGCACGGGCCACGGCACCCAGAATCACCAGCACGAAGAGCAGCGAGGTGATGTAGAAGGTGGCGACCAGCTCGGCCAGGTTCAGCAGCGAGCCCAGACCGAACTTGCCGATCGTAAAAGCCATCGCACCAAAGGCACCGATGGGGGCGAGCTTCATCACGATGTTGACCAGCTTGAAAACGGGCTTGGTCAGCGATTCGAGCAGATTCAGCACCGGCTTGCCGCTGTCACCGACCATGGCCAGCGACACGCCGAACAGCACCGCCACCAGCAGCACTTGCAGAATGTTGTCGCCAACAAAGGGGCTGATCAAGGTCTTGGGGATGATGTCCATGACAAAACCGGTCAGGGTCATGTCATGCGATTTGGCCACATAGGAGCTGACTTCCTTCTGGTCCAGATCAGCCACATTGATGTGCATGCCGGCGCCCGGCTGCATCACATTGGCCACGATCAGGCCCACAATCAGCGCCAGGGTCGAGAAGGTCAGGAAGTACACCATCGCCTTGCCGAACACGCGGCCCACGGTGCTCAGGTGCGTCATGTTCGCAATGCCGGTCACGATGGTCAGGAAAATCACCGGAGCGATGATCATCTTGATCAGCTTGATAAACGCATCACCAAAGGGCTTCATCGCCGCACCATATTGGGGCTCGAAGTGCCCCAACAAGACACCGATGGTGATGCCGATAATCACCTGGAAGTACAAAGTCCGGTAAAAAGGCGGTGCCTGTACGGGCGCCTGGCTGGCGGTGGTATCGATCTGCATGGTGGGGCTCCAAATATTCTCGGCACCAACTCGGTGCGCTGAGGCGCGTTTGTATCCCAGCCCTTACAGATTGCCCATTAGACATTAGTATTAGGCGCCGCCTTCCCAGAGCTACGGAAAACCCAAACCCAGGGAAACTACCTAGCTCGTTGTTACAACCTCCTCTATGATTCCCCGCCGCTCCCTGCAATCCCTGTGGACCTTCTGCGCCGTGCTGCTGAGCACCGCCGCAGCCGCTGCAGCCGCCTGGCACTGGATGCTGCAGCACAGCCTGGCCGAGGAAAACATGCAGGCCCACCGCCAGCTGGGCCTGTACGCCCAGGCCATGGGCCAGCGGCTGGACCGCTACCGGGTGCTGCCCGATGTGCTGGCGCTCGATGCCGAGCTGCGCGAGGCGCTGAGCAGCCCGCAGAGCCCCGAGCAGGTGCTGCGTCTCAACCGCAAGCTGGAGCAGGCCAACGGTGCCAGCCTGGCCTCCACCCTTACCTTGATCGATGCCCAGGGCGTGGCGCTGGCCGCCAGCAACTGGCGTGGCCCCTCCAGCAACGTGGGCGAGGACTACAGCTTTCGCCCCTATGTGCAACTGGCACTGGCCCAGGACAAGGGCAGCTTCTACGGCATTGGCATGACCACCGGCGAGGCCGGTTATTTCCTCTCGCGCGCCATCACCAGCGAGGCCGGCGGCCAGCACCGCGTGCTAGGTCTGATCGCGATCAAGATCGTCTTGCTGGAGCTGGAGCGCGAATGGATACAGAACCCCGACATCGTGCTGGCCAGCGATGCCAACGGCGTCGTGTTTCTCGCCAGCAACGAGGACTGGCGCTACCGCAAGCTCAAGCCCATCGATGCCAGTGCGCAGCTGGAGATGGACCGCACCCAGCAGTACCGCAGCCAGCCACTCAAAACCATGCGCTATACGCAGGAGCAGCCGCTGGACGAAGGCGGCGCGCTGGTGCAATGGCAGGACCCGGCCGTGGGCCGCAAGCTCTGGCAAAGCCTGGCCTTGCCAGATACCGGCTGGCAACTGCACATCCTGCACGATGTGGACAACAGCGTGGCATCTGCCTGGTGGGCCGCTGCGGCGGCGGGCGGCAGCTGGCTGGCGCTGTCGCTGCTGCTGCTCTATGCACGCCAGCGCCAGCGCCTGTCGGCCCTGCGCCAGCGCAGCCGCGAGGAGCTGGAAGCGCTTTTGAAGCAGCATGCGCAAGAGCTGCGCACCGCGCAGGATGGCGTCGTGGTGGCTGCCCACCAGGCCGGTGCCGGCCACAGCCCAAGCCTGGAGCACCTGCCCCAGGGCGTGGTGGTGATCGACGCCGCGCTGAACCTGGTCGCCTGGAACTCGCGCTACATGGAACTGTTCCGGCTGCCGGCGGGCCTGTTGAAGGTGGGCATGTCGGTCGAAGAGCTGTACCGCTACAACGCGCGCCGGGGTCTGCTGGGCTCGGGCGATATCGACGAGGCCATCGAGCGTCGCATGCAGTTTCTGCGCAGCGGCAAGCCCCATGCGCGCGAGAGCGAAAAGGCCGATGGCACCGTGCTGGAGATCCGGGGCAACCCCTTGCCCGATGGCGGCTTTGTGACCAGCTATGCCGACATCACCAGCTACAAGAACGCCGCGCGCGAGCTGCGCTCCCTGGCCGATGCGCTGGAAAAGCGCATTGCCGACCGCACCGAAGACCTGGCCCAGGCCAAGCGCGAGGCCGAGCAGGCCAACCGCTACAAATCCAAGTTCGTGGCCGCCGCCGTGCATGACCTGCTGCAGCCGCTGAACGCCGCGCGCGTGTTTGCCTCGCTGCTGCGCCAGCATGTGCAGGGCGACAAGGCCTTGCAGCTGGCCAGCGATGTCGCAGGGGCGCTGGCCTCTCAGGACGATATCCTGAACAGCCTGCTTGATATCGCGCGCATGGAATCGGGCCAGCTGGAGGTGAACCGCCGTGACTTTGCGCTGCAGCCCATGCTGGCCCAGCTGGGCAGCAGCCTGGGCGTGCTGGCCCAGGGCCATGGTCTGCGTCTGCAGGTCATTCCCTGCCGCGCGATGGTGCACAGCGATGAGGCGCTGCTGCGCCGCATCGTGCAGAACTTTTTGTCCAATGCCATCCGCTACACGCGCCACGGCCGCATCGTGCTGGGCTGCCGCCGCGTGGGCCAGCATCTGCGCATCGAGGTGCATGACCAGGGCCCGGGCATCCCCGAGAGCCTGCACCGCGAGATCTTTGAAGAATTCCGCCGGCTGGAAACCGGCCGCCAGCATGAACGGGGCGCCGGCCTGGGCCTGGCCATTGTCGACCGCCTGGGCCGCTTGCTGCAGCACCCGATTGGACTGCGCTCGACCTTGGGCCGGGGCTCGGTGTTCTGGGTGGAGGTGCCTTTGAGCCAGGCCGCCCTGGCCCAGGAGTCTGCACGCCAGCCCGCCGAGGCAGCGCCTGCGGGCGGCAACCCTGCCCCGCTGCAAGGCAACAGCGCCTGGTGCATTGGGCAAGCCGCCATCGCCACGGCCGCCCCGCTGCTGCAGCGCTGGGGCTGCCAGGTGGCACAGCATGCCGATGCCGAGGAGGCCTTGGCACAGGCGCGCAGCGGCCAGGGCCCCTGGCCCGCCTTTGTCGTGGTGGATGCGGCGCATGCCACGCCAGCGGCCATCCGCGCCCTGCTGGCCTGCGGGCCCAAAACACCGGGCGTCGTCTGGCTCAGCGCCGATGCCGATCAGCAGGATGCCGCCAGCCAACAGGCCAGTGCGCTGGGTTGGGGGGTGCTGACCCAGCCCGCGCGGCCTGCCGCGCTGCGTGCGCTGGTCGGCCAGCTGCTGCTAAGAGCCGGTAACACGACCCAGCAAACCGAAGGTTTGCGGTTGAGACTAGGCGTCAAGCCGCAGGCAGTACAGTAGTACGACATGGCTTGGCGCGGCCGGCGAGGCAACGACGTATCAAGGGTTGTGTTGGCGGCTCTAAGGCAGCGCTGAGTCGTCGGTGGGCATACCGCCATCGGCCTCCAGGTTGCGCACCAGCACAGCGACTTGGGTGCGGCTGTGGCAGCCGAGCTTTTTCAGGATGGCCGTCACATGCACCTTCACGGTGTGCTCGGTCACGCCCATCTCCTGCGCAATCTGCTTGTTGAGCAGGCCATCGGCCAGGTAGAGCAGGGTCTTGAACTGATGGGGCGTGAGCTGCGCCAGGCGGGCAGCCAACTCGGCATCTTCCTGCGACAGCTCGGCCGCCATCGAGGGGAAGACGGTGTCCCCCTCCAGCACCGCCTCGATGGCTGCGGTGATGGCATCGGCCGCTGCGGCCTTGGAGATAAAGCCCGAGGCGCCAAACTGCTGGGCGCGGCGGATGATGCGCGGGTGGTCGTTGGACGAAATGACGACCACCGGCAGCTGCGGGTAGGCGCCGCGCACATGCAGCAGCGCCGAAAAGCCATGGGTGCCCGGCATCGTCAGATCGAGCAGCACCAGCTCGATGCCGGGGTGGGCCGCCAGCGCCGCGCTGAGCGAGCTGGCACTGGAGGCTTCCAGCACCTCGAAGGCGCCAAAACGCCCCCGGATCACCTGCACAACGGCAGCGCGAAACAGGGGGTGGTCATCGGCAACAAGCAAGGCGGGAGGGGACATAGGCGATAGTCTGCCATGGCTGGGCTTCTCCTGTACCGCGCCAGCTCCCTGAAGTCCCGTTAAAGCGCTGTGTTTTCGCGTCAATCCATCGAGATCTTCGCCGCATCGACAATCGATTTCCAGTGCGCCGCATCGCGGGCCAGCAGCGGCTTGAACTCCGCCGGCGTCGAGCCCACGGGGATCAGGCCCATGTCCAGCAGGCGCTTGCTGATCTCGGGCATCTTGACGATGGCGGCCAGCTCATTGCCCAGCTTGTCCACAATCGGCTGCGGGGTGCTGGCTGGCACAAAGTAGCCAAACCAGCCATTGGCCTCAAAGCCGCTGTAGCCGGCCTCGGCCATGGTCGGCACATCGGGCAGCGCGGGGTGGCGCTGCGAGCCGGTCACCGCCAGGATGCTGACCTTGTCCGATTTGATATGTGGGTAGGCGGCCGCTGCATCGATGAAGGCCGATTCCAGCTGGCCGCCCAGCATGGCCGCCATCTCCGGGCCCGAGCCCTGGTAGGGGATGTGCACCATGTCGATGCCGGCCTTGAGCTTGAGCTGCTCGCCATGCAGGTGGGACGAGGTGGCATTGCCGTAGGAGCCGTAGTTGAGCTTGCCCGGCTGGGCCTTGGCCTTGGCCACAAACTGCTGCAGGCTGGTGATGCCCGAGCTGCGCGGCACAAACACCAGGTCGGCCGACTTGACCGCCTGCGACACCGGCGCCAGGTCGCTCAGCTGGTATGGCACCTTCTTGTACAGCGCGGGGATCTGCACCAGCGCCGTGATGGCCAGCAGCACCGTGTAGCCATCGCCGGGCGCCTTGGCCACCAAGTCATTGCCCATCATGCCGCTGGCACCGGGCTTGTTGTCCACAATCACCGGCTGGCCCCAGCGCTGCGACAGCTGGGTGCCCATCAGGCGGGCAATGATGTCGGTGCCGCCCCCTGCCGGGTAGGGCACCACCAGCCGGATGGGCTTGCTGGGGTAGTTGTCGGCGGCCAGGGCGCTGCCGGTGGCAAGCACCAGGGCAGCGCAGGCTGCAGTTGTGAGCACACGGCCCAGGGCCGAGCGGCGGTTTTGCATGGTTTGTCTCCTATTGCTGGTTATGCCGCTGGCGCGCTCTGTGGCGGGCTCGGGGCGCTGGTCATGATCAAAGCGTTCGGGCAATGATTTCCTTCATGATCTCGTCGCTGCCGCCGTAGATGCGGCCAATGCGGGCATCGGTCCAGGCCCGGCCGACCTGGTACTCGGTCATGTAGCCGTAGCCGCCGTGCAGCTGCAGAAATTCGTCGAGCAGCTTGTTCTGCAGCGCCGTCGCATTGAGCTTGACCATGGCCGCGCGGTCCGGGGTCAGATCGCGTGTCAGGTGCAGGCGCATGCAGTCATCGACAAACACGCGCAGCATCGTTGCCTGGGCCTTGGCCTCGGCCAGCTTGAAGCGGGTGTTCTGGAACTCGAACACCGTCTGGCCAAAGGCCTTGCGCTCGCGGGTGTAGTCCACGGTCTTCTGCAAAAAGGCCTCGATCGACATGGCAGCGCGCACCGCCACCACCAGGCGCTCCTGCGCCAGCTCATGCATCAGGTACTTGAAGCCCATGTTCTCTTCGCCCAGCAGGTTGTCCACCGGCACGCGCACGTTGTCAAAGAACAGCTCCGAGGTGTCCTGCGCCATCAGGCCGATCTTCTCCAGCTTGCGGCCCTTGGCAAAGCCGGGGGTGCCGTCTTCCACGACGATCAGCGACACGCCCTTGGCCCCCAGGTCGGGCGCCGTCTTGCAGACCACCACGACGATCTCGGCATTGATGCCGTTGGTGATAAAGGTCTTGGCGCCATTGATCACATAGTGGTCGCCGTCTCGTTTGGCCGTGGTGCGCACCGATTTGAGGTCGCTGCCCGCGCCGGGCTCGGTCATCGCAATCGCGCCAATCATCTCGCCGGCTGCCATCTTGGGCAGCCAGCGGTCCTTTTGCGCGGTGTTGCCATAGGCATGGATATAGGGCGCGACGATGTCCGAATGCAGCGGAAAGCCCAGGCCGCTCGCGCCCGTGCGGGCGATCTCTTCGATCAGCACCGCCGCATGGCCAAAATCACCCCCGCTGCCATAGGGCTCGGGCAGCATGGTGTTCAAGAGGCCCTCACGGCCGGCCTTGCGCCAGACCTCCTTGGGGACGATGCCATCGCGCTCCCACTGCGCATGGAAGGGCACGATCTCCTTGTCAAAGAAATGGCGGACGGCATCACGGAACTGCAGATGGTCTTCGCGGAACACGCTGCGTTGGGTCAGGTCTTGCATGGTGGTCAGAGGATGGAATGAAGAAAAATGAATGGGGGGCATCAGCCCTGGGCGCCGCTGGTACTGCGCAGGCCAAAGCCCGCCTGCGGCGACGCCTTGAACCGGTCCTTGAGCACACGGCGCAGCAGCTTGCCGGTCTCCAGCCGGGGCAGGCTGGGCTCGAACACCAGGCGCTGCGGCCGCTTGACCTTGGACAGGCTGCCAGCGGCCTGGTCGACGATCGCGCGCGCCATGGCCTCGTCGGGCGCAAAGCCGGGCTTGAGCACCACAACGGCCAGGGTCTGCTCGCCAAAGTCCTCATCGGGCACGCCGACGACGGCCACCTCTTCCACGGCGGCATGCTGGGCCAGCGCGTTCTCGATCTCCTGCGGGTAGAGGTTGACCCCGCCCGAGAGGATCAGGTCGGCGCGGCGGTCGCTCAGGAACAGAAAGCCTTCGGCATCGACATGGCCGATGTCGCCATAGGTGGCCCAGCCGCGCGCATCAATGGCCTCGCGCGTCTTGCGCTCGTCATTGAGGTACTGGAAGGCACCGCCGCCCGAGAAATAGACCCGGCCGACCTCGCCCACGCCCAGCTCCTGGCCGTCGTCACCAACGATATGCAACTGGCCGCTGATGGCCCGGCCGACCGAGCCTGGCCGTGCACGCCATTCGGCCGAATCGATCAAGGTGGTGCCGCAGCCTTCGGAGCCGGCGTAGTACTCCAGCAAGATGTCGCCCCACCAGTCCAGCATGCCCTGCTTGACGGCCACCGGGCAGGGCGCTGCCGCATGGATGGCCACGCGGTGGCTGTCCAGCCGGTAGCGGCGCTTGACCTCGTCGGGCAGCTTGAGCAGGCGCCCCAGCATCGTCGGCACCCACTGGCTGTGGGTGACCTGGTAGCGCTCGATCAGCGCCAGCGCCTGCTCCGGATCGAAGCGGCTCATGATGATGGCCGAGCCGCCGACATCCAGGGTGCGCAGGCTGTAGCGCAGCGGTGCCGCATGGTAGAGCGGCGCGGGCGAGAGGTAGACGGCGTCTTCATCAAACCGCATGCTGCGCATCCATGCAGCTACCTCCGGGTCGCGCTGCGTGCGGTAGGCTGCGGCCAGCAGCGGCTTCTTGATGCCCTTGGGCCGGCCGGTGGTGCCGCTGGAATAGAGCAGATCGCGGCCCAGCGGGCGCGTGGCCAGGTCGATCGGCGCGCACTGGGGTACGGCGGCCAGCGCATCGGCCAGGGGCGCCACACCCGGCGTATCGCCATCGACCGAATAGCAGGCCAGCGCCAAGCCCTGCACCGCCTCTTGCGCAGTCGGCCAGGTCTTGCTGGAGACCAGCAGCACCTTGGCACCGCTGTCCTGGGCGATATAGGCCACCTCGGCCGCGGTCAGGTGGGTGCTGATGACGGCGGCATACAGGCCGGCCAGCCGCGCGGCCAGCACCAGCTGCATGATTTCATAGCGGTTCTCCAGCAGCACCGCGATGGTCTCCTCGGCCTGCAGCCCCTGCTGCGCCAGCCACTGCGCCATCTGCTCGGCCCCCTGCGCTATCTCGCCTGCGGTGTAGCGACGGCCGGTGTCGGCCTGCGTCAAAACCACCCGCTCGGGCTGGGCCTGGGCCCAGCTGAAGAAGTTGTGCATCTCCTCGGTCTCCGTGGTGCACAGCTGACCGCCGCACGCAATCACCTGTGTTACATCTTTACTTTAATTTTGAATCTCTTGTCTCGAATTTCTTCGTTTCACGGACAGTATCTGGCGTTTTTTTCGATTTTTGCTGCGGGTAAATACCAGTATGTATTCAGTTTTCTGAAACCTATTATTAATTTAATGATCCACAAGTCTCATTAAATGATGAAAACACCCGTCATAGTCGATGCCATCCGCAGCCCCATGGCCCGGGCCAAACCCGATGGCGCCCTGGCCGAAGTCCACCCGGTCGACCTGCTCTCCCAGGTGCTGGAGCAGCTGGTGGCCCGCAACCAGCTCGACCCCGCGACCGTCGATGACGTGATCTGCGGCTGCGTGAGCCAGGCGGGCGAGCAGGCCGGCACGCCCGGGCGCCTGGCCTGGCTGGCCGCCGGCCTGCCCACCCATGTGCCCTCGACCACCATCGACCGCAAATGCGGCTCCAGCCAGCAGGCGGTGCACTTTGCCGCCCAGGCCATCATGTCCGGCACGCAGGACATCGTCATCGCCTGCGGTGTCGAATCGATGAGCCGGGTGCCGATGGGCAGCTCGCGCATGGGCAAGAACACCACCGGCGCCCGCTTTGACGAGCGCTATGCACCGGGCCTCGTGGGCCAGGGCGTGTCGGCCGATCTGGTGGCCGCCAAATGGGGCCTGTCGCGCAGCGATCTGGATGCCTATGCCGCCCGCTCGCACCAGCGCGCCCATGCCGCCCAAAGCAGCGGCGGCTTTGCGCGCGAGATCGTGCCCATCCGCAGCCCGCTGGGCCTTGTCAGTGCTGACGAGACCATCCGCGCCAGCACCACGGCCGAGAAGCTCGCCGGCCTCAAGGCCGTGTTCGAGAGCGAAGAACTCTCGGCCCGCTTCCCGCAGATCCAGTGGAGCACCACGGCCGGCAATGCCTCGCAGATGACCGATGGCGCCAGCGCCATGCTGATCATGAGCGAGGAGCGCGCCTTGCAACTGGGCCTGCGCCCCCGCGCCCGCTTTGTGGCCTTTGATGTCGTGGGCGATGACCCGCTCTACATGCTGACCGCCCCCATCCCCGCCACCCAGCGCGTGCTGGCCAAGGCGCGCATGCAGCTGGGCGACATTGCGCACTACGAGATCAACGAGGCCTTTGCCTCGGTGCCACTGGCCTGGCAGAAAGAGCTGGGCGCCGATGGCGAACGCCTGAACCCGCGCGGCGGCGCGATTGCGCTGGGCCACCCGCTGGGCGCATCGGGCCTGCGGCTGATGACGACGATGCTGCATGCGCTGGAAGACAGCGGTGAGCGCTATGGCCTGCAGTCGATGTGCGAGGCGGGGGGCATGGCCAACGCGACCATCATCGAAGTGCTCCGTTAGGAGTCGCAAACACAACCCTTGATACGTCGTTGCCAAGCCTTGTCGTACGCCAGTACTGCCTGCGGCTTAGCGCCTAGTCTCAAGGGCCGTGTTAGCGCCTCAAAGCCCTCCGGGCTCCATCGGATTGAACGTTTGAACTGACAAGGATTTTTGAGATGCAACTGACCCAAGGAATGACCGCCCTCGTGACCGGCGGCGTATCGGGGCTGGGCGAAGCCAGCGCTGTGGCCCTGCTGGAGCGCGGCCTGAACGTGGTGGCGGTGGACCTGAACGAAGAGCGCGGCGCGGCGATGGAGAAGCAGTACGCCGGCCAGCTCCAATTCATCAAGGCCGATGTGGCCGATGCCGAGCAGATGCAAAAGGCCGTGTCTGCCGCGCAGGCCTGGGGCCAGTTCCGTGCGCTGGTGCACTGCGCCGGCATCGGCGGCCCGGTGCGCCTGATCGAGAAAGACGGCAGCCCCGGCTCGCTGGAAAAGTACACCAACATCATCCGCATCAACCAGATCGGTACCTTCAACACCTTGCGCCTGTCGGCCGTGGCCATGGCGCAGAACGAGCCGCTGGAAGGCGAGCGCGGCGCCTGCGTGCTGACCGCCTCGGTCGCGGGCTATGAAGGCCAGATCGGCCAGATCCCCTATGCCTCGTCGAAGGCCGCTGTCATCGGCATGACCATCGTCGCCGCGCGCGACCTGGCCTCCAAGATGATCCGCGTCTGCACCATTGCACCGGGCCTGTTCGACACCCCCATCCTCGCCAAGCTGCCCGAGAACGTGCGCCAGTCGCTGGCCGCCTCGGTCCCCAACCCGGCACGCCTGGGCCGTCCGCCCGAGTATGCGATGACGGCGCTGCACATTCTGGAGAACCCGATGCTGAACGGCGAAACCATCCGCCTGGACGGAGCGATCCGCATGCAACCGCGCTGAACCCCTGCCCTGCAGCACCCTTTGAAAGGCTCCCATGTCTGGCTCTGAAACCGCTGAACTCCTGGTCGAAACCCGTGGCCCGGTGCTCGTCATGCAGCTCAACCGCCCCCAGGCGCGCAATGCCGCCACCCTGGAGATGGCCGAGGCAATGGCCAGCGCGCTCGATGCGCTGGACAGCCAGCCAGAACTGCGGGTGGGCATCATCACCGGCGCGGGCGGCAGCTTTTGCGCCGGCATGGACCTCAAGGGTTTTTTGCAGGGCAAGCGCCCCAGCCTGCCGGGGCGCGGCTTTTGCGGGCTGACGATGCGCCCACCGGCCAAGCCGCTGATCGCGGCGGTGGAAGGCTATGCGCTGGCCGGTGGCTTTGAGGTGGCGCTGGCCTGCGACCTGATCGTGGCCGCGCGCGATGCCAAATTTGGCCTGCCCGAAGTCAAGCGTGGCCTGGCCGCATCGGCCGGTGGCCTGCTGCGCCTGCCCAAACGCCTGCCCTACCACGTGGCGATGGAATGCATCCTCACCGGCGACATGTTTGGCGCCGAGCGCTTTGCCGAGTTGGGCCTGGTCAACCGCCTGACCGAGCGCGGCGGCGCACTCGATGCCGCGCTGGCACTGGCGCAGGCCATTGCCGCCAATGGCCCGCTGGCCGTGGCCGCGAGCAAGCAGGTGGCCAGCCAGTCGGGCGAATGGCCGCTGGCGGAGATGTTCGACCGCCAGGCCGCCATCACCGCGCCGGTCTTCAGCTCGCAGGATGCGCGCGAAGGCGCGGCCGCCTTTGCGGAAAAGCGCGCACCGGTCTGGAAGGGTGCCTGATCCCCGTCCAACACTCTCAGTTGCACAGCCCTTGGACGCGCCACAGAAGCGCGCAGCAGGAGACAAACCCATGCCACGTAGCCAGCATCTTCGCCAGCCCCTGCGGGCCTTGGCGGCCCTGGCGCTGCTCGCCAGCGCATTCCACGCCCATGCCGAGGCCACCTGGCCCACGCGCACCATCACCCTGGTGGTGCCCGGCGCAGCCGGCGGATCGACCGATATCCCCGCACGCCTGCTGGCCCAAAAGCTGGGCCAGCGCCTGGGCCAGTCGGTGATCGTCGACAACAAGCCCGGCGCCGGCGGCAGCCTGGGGGCCAGCCTAGTGGCGCGCGCCCAGCCCGATGGCTATACCGTGCTGGTGGGCAACAGCGGCTCCAATGCGATCAACTACACGGCCTATAAAAAGCTCAGCTACAAGCCCGGCGACTTTGCCCCGCTGACCGACATGATCTCGTTCGCCAACGTGCTGGTTGTGCCCGCCAAGTCGCCCATCCAGAGCCTGGATGCGCTGGTGGCCACTGCCAAGGCACAGCCGGGCAAGCTGTCGTTCTCGTCGGCCGGTGTGGGCCAGACCACGCACCTGATGGGCGAGCTCTTCAAGGAGCGCACTGGCACCGATGTGGTCCACATCCCCTACAAGGGATCGGCCCCCGGCACCATGGCCATTGCGACCGGCGAGACCCAGTTCATGTTCGACAACATGACCGCCTCGCTGGTCCATATCAAGGATGGCAAGCTGCGCCCGCTGGCCGTTACCGGCGACCAGCGCGAGCCCGATCTGCCCGAGGTGCCGACCATGACCGAGCTGGGCATGCGCAACTTCAACCAGGTCGGTTGGATGGGCTTCTTCGTGCCCGCCAAGACCCCGCCCGAGGTACAGAAAAAGCTGGCCGAGAACCTGCAGGCCGTGCTGCATGACCCCGACATCATGCGCCGCTACCGCGAGCTGGGTGGCCGCCCCGGCGGCATGCCGCAAGCCGGTTTTGCCAAGCTGGTGGCCGATGACCAGCAGACCTGGGGCGCGCTGATCCAAAGCCAGCAGCTGCAGCTGGATTGAAGCGAGCTGCCCATGCCTGACACCTCTACCGTTTCCTCACGCCCCGCACTGCCGTTTTACTGGCCCAAAGGGGTGTCGCGCGATCTGCGCGTGCCCCGCATCAGCCTGGATGAGAACCTGAGCGCCTCGGCTCAGCGCTACCCGGACAAGGCCGCCATCATCTACGCGGGCGCCAGCACCAGCTATGCCCAGCTGCTGGCCCAGGTGGAGGCGCTGGCCGGCTTCCTGCAGCAGCGCCTGCAGCTGGCACCGGGCCAGCGCGTGCTGCTGCAAAGCCAGAACTGCCCGCAGTTCGTCATCGCCTGCTATGCCATCTACCGCGCCGGTGGCGTGGTGGTGCCCGTGAGCGCGATGACCACCGCCACCGAGCTGCGCTACTACGCCGACAACAGCGGCGCGCGCCTGGCCATCGTCGCCCAGGAGCTGCTGGCCAGCGCCCAGCCTTGTGTGGACGAAGGTCTGCTCGATGCGGTGATCGTCCATGCCTACAGCGATGCGCTGCCCACCACCCCGCCACCCGATGCGCTGCCCGAGGTGGTGACCGCGCCGCGCCTGCCGCTGCCCGCCGGCCCCTACCATGGCTTTGCCGCAGCGCTGGCGCTGCAGCTGGCGCCCGGCCCGCGTGTGGCCCAGGCCGACATGTTGGCCACCATCCCCTATACCTCGGGCACCACCGGCCACCCCAAGGGCTGCATGCACAGCCACCACTCGGTGCTGGCATCGCTCACCGGCTCAAGGCTGTGGCGTGGCTTCAATGACGACCTGGTGTTTCTGTCGGTCGCGCCGATGTTCCACATGCTGGGCACGCAGTACGGCATGAACATGCCCATCGCCGTGGGCGGCACCGTGGTGATGATGCCACGCTGGGATGCGCTGCTGGCCGCCCGGCTGATCGAGCGCCACCAGGTCACCGCCTGGACGGCGCCGCCCAGCATGGTGATCGACCTGTTCAGCCAGGCCGCTGCCCATGGGCTGGACCTGTCGAGCCTGGCCATGCTGGCCGGTGGCGGCGCGGCCATGCCCGAGGCCGTCTCGCAGATGCTGGCCGAGCGCTATGGCCTGCACTACAGCGAAGGCTATGGCCTGACCGAGACCGCCGCCTTCTTGCATGCCAACCCGCCGGGCCACACCAAGCGCCAGTGCCTGGGCGTGCCCACCCAGGGCGTGCATTCGATGATCGTCGACCCCGAGACCCTGCAAGAGCTGCCCGCTGGCGAGGTGGGCGAGCTGGTCTCCAGCGGCGAGCAGGTGATGCAAGGCTACTGGCGCAATGACGAGGCCAACCGCGCGGCCTTTTTCGAACGCCATGGCCGGCGCTACTTTCGCACCGGCGACCTGGCCTCGGTCGACGAGGACGGCTACTACTTCATGCGCGACCGCTTGAAACGCATGATCAATGCCAACGGCTACAAGGTCTGGCCGGCCGAGGTCGAAAACATGCTGTACAGCCACCCGGCCGTGCTCGAGGCCTGCGTGATTGCCGTGCCCGATGCCAGGCGCGGCGAATCGGTCAAGGCCCTGGTGGTGCTGCGGCCCGGCGCGCAGAGCTCCGAGGACGAGATCATCGGCTGGAGCCGTGAACAGATGGCCGCCTACAAGGTGCCACGCGCGGTGGACTTTCTCGCCGCGCTGCCCAAATCCGCCACCGGCAAGATCCAGTGGCGCGCATTGCAGGAGGCGGCGCAGCAAGCCGCTGCCTCCTCCCCTTCTTTGCATACGGAACACCCATGAGCTCTTTTTCCTTTCACCACCAGCATGTGTTTGTCGCAGGCGGCAGCAGTGGCATCAACCTGGGCATTGCCAAGGCCTTCGCCCGCGCCGGTGCGCATGTGGTGGTCATGAGCCGCTCGGCCGACAAGGTGACCCAGGCCGCCGCCGAGCTCGAAGCACTGGGCGCCCAGGCCCTGGGCCTGAGCGCCGATGTGCGCGACCCCGCTGCCGTGCAGGCCGCGCTGGAGCAGGCGCATGCCCGCTTTGGCCCCATTGATGTGCTGGTCTCTGGCGCTGCGGGCAACTTCATTGCGCCGGCCAAGGACCTGTCGCCCAATGGCTTCAAGACCGTTGTCGATATCGACCTCAATGGCAGCTTCCATGTGCTGCGCCTGGCCTACCCGATGCTGCGCAAGCCCGGCGCCAGCGTCATCAACATCTCGGCGCCGCAAGGCGTCAACCCGACGATGTACCAGGTCCATGCCTGCGCGGCCAAGGCCGGCATCGACATGATGACCAAGGTGCTAGCGCTGGAATGGGGCGAGGACGGCATCCGCGTCAACAGCATCTCGCCCGGCCCCATCGGCGATACCGAGGGCATGCGGCGCCTGGCGCCCACGGCCGATGCGCTCGAGCGCGCCGTCTCCACCGTGCCGCTGCTGCGCATGGGCAGCACCGACGATGTCGCCCACATGGCGCTGTTCCTGTCGTCCGAGCTGGCCAGCTATGTGACAGGCGCCATCATCCCCGTCGATGGCGGCGCCGCGCTGCGCGGCGGGCGCGACATGCGTGCGTCCTACGTCCCCAGGAGCGCCGCATGAGCCACAGCTACGAACGCATCATTTTTGAGCGCCAGGATGGCGTGGCCACCCTGCGCTTCAACTACCCGGCCAAGCGCAATGCCTTCGACCCGCAGATGCGCGAGGAGATGGCCGAGGTGGTGCGCCTGGTGCAGACCGACGCCAGCCTGCGTGCGCTGGTGCTGACCGGCGAGGGCAGCCACTTCTGCTCGGGCGGTGACCTGGGCAATATTGCGGCCTCGGGCCTGGACAATGCCGGCTGGCGTGCGCGGCTGTCCAGCCTGCACCACTGGCTCAAGGACCTGATGCTGCTGGACAAGCCGGTGATTGCGGCGGTGGACGGTGCCGCCTATGGCGCGGGCTTCAGCCTGGCACTGGCGGCGGACTTCATCATCGCCTCGGACCGGGCGCGCTTTGCGATGTCCTTTATCCGGGTGGGCGTTGTGCCCGACTGCGCGGCCTTCTACACCTTGCCGCGCGTCGTCGGCGTGCAGCGCGCGCGGGAGCTGATGCTCTCGGGCCGCGAAGTCTCTGCCCAGGAGGCCTTGCAGCTGGGCATTGCCAGCGAGCTGGTCGCCCCCGAGCAGCTGCAGGCGCGGGCCCAGGCGATTGCGCAGAGCTTTGTGGGTGCATCGCCAGTGGCGCTGAGCCTGATCAAACGCTCGCTCGCGATGGCCGCCAACGACTTGCCTGCGCTGCTGGAGCAAGAGGCCAACGCCCAGGCGCTGGCGATGGGCACGGCCGAGCACCGCGAAGCCGTGCAGGCTTTTTTGAACAAGCAGCCTGCGCCCTTCCAGTGGCCGGCGCGGGGCTGACAAAACCGGCTTATTCGTTGCTGGCGCTGCCGCGCTTCTTGGGCGGCTCCATCGCATTGCGGCGGCTCATCCCTGCCCGCCCCGCCTTGCTCCAGTCATAGTGCTCGCCATCGGGCGTGCGGCCGTCTTCCACTGCCGCTACCCCTATCTGGCCGACCATGTCGCGCAGCTCGGACGACATCACCACATGCGCATGGCGCGGATCGGCGCGCAGGCGCTGGCATTGCGCCAGCGCCTCGCTCATCTGCTGGTCGCTATAGGCCAGGCACTGCGGCTGCCAGTCGGGCGGCAGGCCCTCGGCATCTTCGGCCTTGTTGCGCAGGTAAAAAACCACGATGCCCATCGGCAACTCCTTGTGTCGGCGCCCGGCCAGGTGCTGCCCAGGCAGGGCCGCATTGTCGCACCCCGGCGCGCTCAGCGGCGCCAGGCAGCGCTGCCATCCCCTGCGTTCACCTGCGCGAGTACGGCCTCGGTATGGGCGCCTGCGGCGCACATCGCCGGCGTGTCATAGGCCTGCCCGTCAAAGCGGGGCGCCGGGGCGGCCTGCAACACGCCGCCCTGCGCGTGGTAGACACCACGCGCCTGCATATGCGGGTGCGCTGCGGCCTCCAGCGGGCTCAACACAGCGCCAAAGCAGACATCACTGCCCTCGAACACCTGCTGCCAGTGCGCACGCGGCTCGGTGATGAACAGCGCCTGCAGGCGCGCACGGCGGCGCGGCCACAGCGCCTTGTCCCACTGCGACTGGGGTGCGGCAAAATCCGGGTCGTCCGCCAGGCCCAGGGTCTGCAGCAGCAGCGCATAGAACTGCGGCTCGATGCTGCCGATGGTGATGTGCTCGCCATCGGCGCAGACATAGGTCTCGTAGAACGGTGCGCTGTCATGGATGCTCTGGCCGCGCACATCGGCCACCACGCCGCGCTGGCGGGCGCTGAGCGCCAGGTTCAGCATATGGGCAGCGCCATCGACAATGGCCGCATCCACCACGCTGCCCTTGCCGCTGCTGCGCGCCTGGATCACGCCGGCGAGCAGGCCGGTCATCAGGTAGAGCGCGCCGCCGCCGATATCGCCCACCATCGCAAACGACGACACGGGCCGCGCATCGGCCGGGCTGCAGCCCCAGAGCGCGCCCGAGACGGCCGCGTAGTTGTTGTCATGGCCGGCGCGCGGGGCCAGCGGGCCGGTCTGGCCCCAGCCGGTCATGCGGCCGTAGACGAGGGCCGGGTTGAGGGCCTGGCACTCGGCCGGGCCCAGGCCCAGGCGCTCCATCACGCCGGGGCGCATGCCTTCGATCAGCACATCGGCATCGCGCACCAGGGCCAGCACCAGGGCCTTGCCTTCGGCGCTCTTGAGATCGGCAAACACCGAGCGCTTGCCCCGGTTCAGCAGATTACCGGTGGGGGCTGCGCCTTTTTCCTCACGCACGATGGAGATCACATCGGCGCCCAGGTCGGCCAGGTGCATCGCGCAGAACGGGCCCGGTCCCAGGCCACCAATCTCCAGCACCTTGATGCCGTCCAATACTTTCATGCTTGTCTCCTGTGGTTGTTTTTTTGCGATGCGCCGCCTGACGCGGCCAGGTGAGGCCCAGCCAGGTGAGGCCCGGCCGGGTGAGGCCCAGCCAGATCGGGCCCGATCAGGACAGGCTGGAGGTGCCGATCAGCCCTTCGAGCGAGCGCACCAGGGTCACCAGGCGCGGGCCGATGTCGGTCTCCAGCTCGCGGCTCTTGGGGTTGTAGGTGGGGACGGAGGCGCCAAACACCCAGCGCTCGCCATCGATGGGCTGCGACAGCGGCACGGCGATCGACAGAATCTCGCGGTGCAGATCGCCATGGCTGCGGCAAAAGCCGTGCAAGGCCAGGTCCTGGCGCGCATCGTCCAGGCGCTCGCGCAGCAGCGCGGCGCGCTCGGGCGCGCGGCCATCGAGCTCGTCCAGATAGGCCTGGCGCTCCGCCTCGCTCTGGCCCAGCAGGTAAGCGCGGCCAGTGGCAGTGCGCACCAACGATACGGCCACCCCGATCTCGGGCGTGAACACCTTGTTGTCCATGCCATTGGCCAGTTCGGCCAGCACCAGGCGCCGGCCCTCGCCCACCGCCAGCTGGATCTGGCCGCCCATGTAGTTGGCCAGCTCCTGCATCTGCGGGCGGGCGAACTGCCGCACCGTCATGCGCGACAGCAAGGGCGATGCGAGGTTGAGCACCCCGATGCCGAGCACGTACTTGGACAGGCGCTCTGAATAGCGCAGCAGGCCCAGCTCGCACAGGGTTTCGGTCAGGCGGAACAAGGTCGGTTTGGGCAAACCCGTCAGGTCCATCAGCTCTTTGCCACTGAGTTCTTGCTGCTTGTTGTTAAAGCACTGCAAAATACTGACGCCGCGCACCAAGGCACTGACCAGTTTTCCATCCGCTTCAGAATTCATATTTCAGTATATAAGTTACTTATTACGAGACTAATGTCTCGATTTATGAAATTCTAATCGGGATTGGTCCGATATGGGCAGCTTGCACGCCCGCTTGATGCCCCTAGCCGCCCTTTGGCGGCAATCTGCAACACTCCCCGTCTGCCATGAGCCTGAACCAACACGGTCTGCCCACCCGCGTACCCGCGATCGCCGCCATCGGCCAACTGCTGGCGGACCGGCAACTGCCCGCCGCCGAGCGCCAGCAGGCCCTGGATCTGCTGGTGCAGGACCATGCCGATCTGGACGAGGTGGAAAGCCAGGCCGCCCTCTGGGCCATCGCCCAGATGGGGCGCGATGAAACCGCCTGCACGGCGTTGCTGGCCTGTGCCGATACCTGGTTGCAGAACGCTGAGATGGCGCAGCCGTTTCTGGATGGCTATGCCCAGGTCTGCGGCCACAGCATCGTGCCCGCTGCAGCGCCGGCCTTTGCCCAGCTGCAGCAGCTGGCGCAGCACGACACCGAACTGGCCGCCCGCCTGCCCACCTTTACGAAAGCGTCTTGATGTCTCTGCTGACGACCACCGCCTTGTTTGTGCTGACGGCGATTGCCGAGATCGTGGGCTGCTACCTGCCCTATCTCTGGCTCAAGGACAAGGCGCCGGCCTGGGTGCTGCTGCCGGCGGTGCTGGCGCTGCTGGCCTTTGTCTGGCTGCTGAGCCTGCACCCGACCGCATCGGGCCGGGTGTATGCCGCTTACGGCGGCGTCTATGTGACGACGGCGATTGCCTGGCTGTGGCTGGTCGATGGCATCCGCCCCAGCAGCTGGGACATCGCCGGCGTGCTGCTGTGCCTGGCCGGCATGGGCGTGATCATGCTGGGCGCGGCGCAGCGCTGAGCCGCGCCGGCCTTTGTTCAGCCCTTGTTGGCAGCGCGGCGCGCCTGCACCGCTTGCGCCAGCTGGGCCAGCACCGGCAGGGTCTGTTCCATGCTGATGCAGGCATCGGTGAGCGAGACACCATAGGCCAGTGGCTGGCCTTCGACGATGTCTTGCCGGCCTTCGTGGATATGGCTCTCGATCATCACGCCGGTGATGCGGCGGTCGCCCCCTGCGATCTGCTGGGCCACATCGGCGGCCACATCGATCTGGCGGCGGTGCTGCTTGCTGCTGTTGGCATGCGACAGGTCGATCATCACCTGCTCATGCAGGCCGGCCTTGGCCAGCACCTCGCAGGCGGCCTGCACATCGGCCGCGCTGTAGTTGGGCTGCTTGCCGCCGCGCAGGATGATGTGGCAATCCTGGTTGCCCCGGGTCTCGAAGATGGCGCTCTGGCCCATCTTGGTCATGCCCATGAAGGCATGCTCGGACTGGGCCGCCAAAATGGCGTCGCTGGCCACCTTGACGCCACCATCGGTGCCGTTCTTGAAGCCCACCGGGCAGGACAGGCCACTGGCCAGCTGGCGGTGGCTCTGGCTCTCGGTGGTGCGCGCGCCAATGGCGCCCCAGCTGACCAGGTCACTGATGAACTGCGGCGACAGCAGGTCCAAAAACTCGGTGCCCGCTGGCAGGCCCAGCGCCAGAATGTCCAGCAGCAGGCGGCGCGCCAGTTCCAGCCCCTCATTGACGGCAAAGCTGCCATCAAGGTGCGGGTCGTTGATATAGCCCTTCCAGCCCACCGTCGTGCGCGGCTTTTCAAAGTACACGCGCATGACCACCAGCAGGTCGTCCTTCAATGCTTCGGCCTGTACCTTGAGCTGGCGCGCATAGTCCATCGCCAGGTCATGGTCGTGGATGGAGCAAGGGCCCACGACGACGACCAGGCGGTCGTCCTGGCCGTGCAGGATCTTGGAGATGGCCGCGCGGCTCGACTCCACCAGCTGGTAGGCCTCGTCGGTGATGGGCAGCCACTCCTCCAGCAAGGCGGGCGTGATCAGCGGGCGCACCACCTTGATGCGGGTGTCATCGATGCGGGTCTTGTCAACCGTGGAAAGCCGGGACGGGGACTTGCGAGGCACAGTGCCTGCAGCAATAGAAGAATCGGTCATCCCGCTATTGTCGCAGGGCCTGCAAACACGTTCGCAAGCCTAAGGCATCAGCAGGATTACGACGAGGACAGCTTCATCAGCACCAGACCGCTGACAATCAGCAAGGCCGCCACCACGCGCATCGGCGTCAGCGCCTCGCCCAGCACCGTGATGCCGACGAGGAAAGCGCCCACCGCGCCAATGCCGGTCCAGATGGTGTAGGCCGTGCCCAGCGGCAGGCTGCGCATCGCGACCGACAGCAGGCCAAAGCTGGCAACCATCGCAACGAGCGTGATCGCGCTGTATTTGATGTTGGTGAAGCCATGGGACTGCTTCATCGTGAACGCCCACACCACCTCCAGCACACCGGCAACCAGCAAATAGACCCAGGCCATATCGAACTCCTTGAAAAACGGAAATTTGGAATGGCCAGGCCGTCCTGGCGGTGGTGCGCGCCGCAGCTGCAGCGCCATGCAGGGCCGTCCCTGCGCAACTGGGTCCCATGATAGCGGCGCGGCCTGCGCAGGGCCAGGTGGCGGCTGGATCGCCCGTGGCGCTGTGGGTGGTTGGCGCGCCACAGTGGGCAGCGCGATCAGGCCAGGGATTCGGCCTCGGTCTCGGCGGGCTCCATCTGCAGCAGGTTGCCCACAGTGGCACCGTAGTAGGTGGCCACCCTTTTGCGCTGCTTGAGCACGGCCTTGTCCTTGCTCACCAGCAACGCGCGGTGCTGGCTGGCCAGGTCCAGAAAATGCTGGTCGTCCGGGTCGGTGCAGGTAAAGCGGATCTTGGGGGCGGCATCGACATACTGCACGGCGGCATCGAACGCGGCCATCACGCCCTCGGGTGTCTTGCCGTAGTAGCTGACGCGCGGGGCGATCTGGCTGTAGTGCAACACCCTTTCGAGCTCGATGCGCTGGGCCTGGTCGGCAATCCAGCGCAGCGCGCCCTGTGCCACCAGCGCACGGATCGGCGGGATGTGGGGATCGTCGAAGATCAGCATGTCGAGCACCACATTGGTGTCCAGCACAACGGGCCGGGGCAGGGGCCCGGTGTAGCCTTCATTGCAGGAAGGCCACTTCAGCACGACCTTCATCGCTGGCCGCCAGGCGCAGCCTGCTCGCCCCGGGGCTTGAGCGCGCCCTTGATCATGTCAAAGCGGAACAGGCGGCACTCAATCGGGCCGTTCCACATGGGGGTGCGGCGCGATTCCTTCAGGCGCATCTTGCCGGGCAGCTTCAGGTCCGGGGTCAGCATCCAGGCGCTCCAGCCGCTGTAGTTCTTCTTCCAGTGGCTGGCCAGCTGGGTGAAGAACTCGCCGCCATCCTCGGTCTGCGCCGTCTCGCGCCCTGCGCGCTCGACATGGCCCATGCGCTCGGCCGCGTTGCGGCCGGCACTGCCGGCTGCGGCAATACGCTCGCCGTAGGGCGGGTTGAGCAGCATCATGCCGGGTTGCTCGCTCGGGGGCATGCGCTGCAGCGCATCGCCGCCGCGCAGCTCGATGGTCTCTGCCACACCCGCACGCTCGGCATTGCGCTGGGCAAAGTCGACCATGCGGAAGGAGATGTCCGAGCCATAGATGCCCACCGGGCTTTGGGGCAGGATCTGGCGCTCGGCCTCGTCGAGCATCGCCTCCCAGACATGGCGCTGGAAAGGCACCAGCTTCTCAAATGCAAAGCGGCGCAGAATGCCGGCCGGAATCTTGCGCGCAATCTGGGCGGCCTCGATGACCACCGTGCCGCTGCCGCAGCAGGGGTCGTACAGCGGCTGCGGGTCGTCGCCATGCGGGTCCCAGCCGCTGGCGGCAATCATCGCGGCAGCCAGGGTTTCCTTCAGCGGGGCATCGCCCTTGTCCTCGCGCCAGCCGCGCTTGAACAGCGCCTCGCCCGAGGTGTCGATATAGATGGTGGCGCCATCGGTGGTCAGGTGCAGGTGCACGCGCACATCGGGGTGGTGCGTCTCCACACTGGGGCGCACGCCGTGGCGGCGCTCGCGGAAGCGGTCGGCAATCGCATCCTTGACGCGCAGCGCCGCAAAGTTCAGGCTGGTCAGCGGGCTGTGCTGGGAGGTGACCTCGATCTTGAAGGTCTCCTTGGGCGAGAACCAGATCTCCCAGGCCACCTCGCTGGCAGCGCGGTAGAGATCGTTCTCGTTGCGGTACATGCTGTGCGACAGCTCCACCAGCACGCGCTGGGCCAGGCGGCTGTGCAGGTTCAGCAGCAGCGCGTCGCGCCACATGCCGCGCAGCATGACGCCGCCGCGCGCCACCAACAGGTCCTGGCCGCTGGCGCCGGTGATGGCATGGACTTCGTCCGCCAATAGGCCCTCGACGCCGGCGGCGCAGGGCAAAAACAAATGCAGTTGGTTCATAAGCAGGGGCGCAAGCATACGCGCTTGCGCCATTGTCTGCGCAAGCGCATGGGAATGTGTACTGTGACAACTGCATTCGAAGCCCACCGCCGATAGGGCTTCAATAACAGCAGACCGGCTGCTATAGTCCGACTCCAGAGCGGGCCGCCGCCCCGTGCGCCCAGACCCTCCCCAGACCCTTGAAGAAAGATAAGCGGATGCCCTACCTCGGAGCCGGCGTACACGTCATCATTGCGCTATTTTTTGCCGTCCATGCGGTGCGCAGCGGCCAGAACAACTACTGGCTGTTTGTGCTGCTGGCCTTCCCCTTCCTGGGCAGCGTGGTGTATTTCTTCGCCATCTACCTGCCCAATTCGCGGCTGCAGCGCCATGCCCGCAGCCTGGCGAACAACGCCGTCAAGGCACTGGACCCGACCCGCGAGGTGCGCGAAGCCCAGGCCGCCTACGATTACAGCCCCACCGCGCAGAACCAGATCCGCCTGGCCCTGGCGCTGCTGGCCACCGGCCAGGCCGAGCAGGCCTTTGGCCACTTCGAGGCAAGCATGAAGGGCCCGTTTGCCAATGACCTCGATATCCGCTGGGGCGCTGCGCAAGCCGCCTACCAGGCCGGCCATCCGCAGCAGGCCTTGCAGCAGCTGCGCGTGATTGCCCAGGCCGATGTGCATTTCCGCGCCGAGGCCGTGGGCCTGCTGGTGGCCAAGGCCTATGCCCAGTTGGGCGACCAGGAGATGGCGCGCAAGAGCTTTGACTTTGCGCGCCAGCATTCGGGCAGCTTCGATGTGATGGCCGAGTATGCGATCTGGGCTGCAGGCCAGCGCGACTGGCAGACCGCCAATGCGCTGCAGGCCGAGCTGAACAAGGCGATGACGCACTGGAGCGGCCAGCAGCGCCAGCTCAACCGCGAGATGCTGCAGCGCCTGAAAACCGCCTTCGCCGCTCAGCCCAAGTAAGCGCGCGACCCTGGCGCCCGCTGCAATAGGCCTGCTGGCAGCAGGCCATCCAACCGCCCCGCAGGCCTTGCAGCGCGCCGGTTTGCGCTTGCGCAGACACCTGCCACAGCGCAGTCGCTAAAATCGCTGTCTATGGCAAAAATCATCGTTCTGGCCCTGGTGCTGCTTTTCTTTGGCTGCGGCCTCTACATGCACCTGCGCGGCAAGGTGCGGCACAAGCTGCTGCGCCAGCTGTTTGACCACTCCACCTTCACGGCGCCGTTCAATGTGTTCATGCTGATGTTCAGCAAGGTCCCGCGCACGCCCTACCTGCCCACCAGCACCTTCCCCGACCTGGCCCCGCTGCAGGCCAACTGGCGCGAGATCCGCGAAGAGGCCATCGGCCTGCACCAGGCCATGCAGATCAAGGCAGCGGCCAACAACGATGACGCGGGCTTCAACTCCTTCTTCAAGACCGGCTGGAAGCGCTTCTACCTGAAGTGGTACGGCCAGGCCCACCCCTCGGCAATGGAGCTCTGCCCCAAGACCACGGCGCTGGTGCAGTCCATCCCCGGCATCAAGGCGGCCATGTTTGCCGAGCTGCCACCCGGCGCCAAGCTCAACCTGCACCGCGATCCCTACGCCGGATCGCTGCGCTACCACCTGGCCGTGCTGGCGCCCAATGATGACCGCTGCATGATCGAAGTCGATGGCACGCCCTACAGCTGGCGCGAGGGCGAAGGCGTGGTCTTTGACGAGACCTATATGCACTGGGCCGAGAACAGGTCCGAGGGCAACCGCATCGTGCTGTTCTGCGATGTCGAGCGCCCGATGACCAATGGCTTTGCGCGGTGGCTCAACCGCTGGCTGGGCACGCATGTGGTGGCTGCTGCCAGCTCGCCCAACAACGAAGGCGATCCGCGCGGCTTCATCAGCCGCATCTTCAAGGTCTCGTTCTACATGGGCCAGTACCGCCGCCGCTTCAAGGCCTGGAACAAGACGGCCTACAAGCTGACCAAGTTCGGCCTGATGCTGGCCGTACTGGCCTTGTTCATCTGGTGGCTGTGGCCGAAGTAAAACCGCAGCGCCTCAACGCAAAAACCGCAGTGTGCAACGCCACTGCGGTTTTTTCATGGGCCCGTGATGCCTACGTCTACAGCGCCTTGCGCAGGCTGGCCGGTGGGATGCGCATCGCTTCGCGGTACTTGGCCACGGTACGGCGCGCGCATTCAATGCCCTGGGCCTGCAGCAGGTCGGCAATTTTTGCGTCCGACAGCGGCTTCTTCGCGCTTTCCTCGTCCAGCAGCTGCTTGATCAGCGCCTTGACCGCCGTGCTGGAGGCGCTGCCGCCGGTCTCGGTGCCCAGGCCCGAGCCAAAGAAGTACTTGAGCTCAAAGGTGCCCTGCGGCGTGGCCATGTACTTGGCCGTGGTCACGCGGCTGATGGTGGACTCGTGCAGACCCAGCTCATCGGCGATCTCGCGCAGCACCATGGGGCGCATCGCCAGCTCGCCATGCACAAAGAAATTGCGCTGGCGCTCCACAATGGCCTGCGAGACACGCAAGATGGTGTCAAAGCGCTGCTGGATGTTCTTGATGAACCAGCGCGCCTCCTGCAGCCGCTGCTGCAACGCGCCATGGCCCTCGCTGCCTTTGTGGCTGCGCAAGGCATTGGCATAGACATCCTGCACGCGCAGGCGCGGCATCACCTCGGCATTGAGCTGCACGCTGAAGCCGGGCACCGGCAGGCCACGCTCGTTGCTGGGGCGCACGATCACATCGGGGATGATGGCATTGCGGTCCACATCGGCATAGGGCCGGCCCGGACGGGGTTCGAGTTTGGCAATCAACCCCAGCGCACTGCGCACCGCCGCTTCGTTACAGCCGGTCAGCTGCGTGAGCTTGCGCACATCGCGGCGCGCCAGCAGGTCGAGCGATTCCTGGCAGACGAGCAAGGCGGTGTCCAGCGCCAGCGCATCGGCCTCGGGCGTGTCCGAGCCTTCTTCATCCAGGAGCCGCTGCTGGGCCTTGATCTGCAGCTGCATGCATTCGGACAGGTTGCGCGCGCCCACGCCAATGGGTTCCAGGCTTTGCAACAGGCGCAGCGCCACCGTCAGGTGGTGCAGCAGCGCTTCGTAGCGCTCGGGATCGCTGGCATCGCCAAAGCTTTGCGCCAGCTCGGCCAGCGTCTCTTCCAGGTAGCCGTCGTCGTTGAGCGATTCGATCAGAAAGTAGAGCGCCGCCCGGTCTTCCTGGCACAGGCGCAGCGACAGCGCCTGGCGGTGCAGCACATCCTGCAGGCTCAGGTGCTCGCTGCGCCGGTCGGACATCGGCGTCTCGTCGTCATCGTCAGTGGCGCTGGCACGGGCGGGCAGCTCGCCGCCCCACTCTTCCCAGTCCGAAGCCGAATCGCCCGCAGCCGCCTCGGCATCCACGCCCGTTTCCTTGCCGGCGCCAAAGTCCAGCGGCAGATCCGATGCACCCGGCTCGAAATCGCTGGTGTTGCCGGGGTCGGTCACCGCGTCGGCAACCTTGTCGGCTGCATCTGCAGCCTCGGTGGACTCGGCAGATTCAGCAGATTCGGCGGCTTCCTTGCCCGGTTCGGGTTCGGGCGCATCATCGCCCTCCCGCTCCAGAAACGGATTCTCGTCAAGCATCTGCTCGACTTCCTGCGTCAGCTCCTGCGTGGACAGCTGCAGCAGGCGGATCGACTGCTGCAACTGGGGCGTCAGGGTCAGGTTCTGCGATACGCGCAGCGACAGCGAAGGCATCATGGCTGCGCCTCCGCGCGGGCTGCGGTAGCCGGCAACAGATCAGCCCCACCGGCGCCGCAGAACGGCACGGTAGCTTGGCTGGCACGCCCGCCAAGGCGTGCGGTGTCACATACGGAAATGCTCACCCAGGTACACCCTCCGCACCTCTGCGTTTTCCACAATCTCTTGTGGCGTTCCTGCGGCCAGCACTTTGCCATCGCTGATGATGCAGGCATGGTCACAGATACCCAGGGTTTCGCGCACATTGTGGTCGGTGATCAGCACGCCAATGCCGCGTTCCTTCAGGAAGGCAACAATGCGCTGGATCTCGATCACGGCGATGGGGTCGATGCCGGCGAAGGGCTCGTCGAGCAGGATGAAACGGGGTTGGGTAGCCAGCGCGCGGGCAATTTCGACCCGGCGGCGCTCGCCACCGGACAGGGCCACCGAAGGCGACTCGCGCAGGTGCTCGACACGCAGCTCCTGCAGCAGCGCAGTCAGCTGGCGCTCCACCTCGGCGCGCGACAGCGACTTGCCATGCTCGTCCTTTTGCAGCTCCAGCACGGCGCGTACGTTGTCCTGCACGCTGAGCTTGCGAAAGATCGAGGCTTCCTGCGGCAGGTAGGACAGGCCCAGCTGCGAGCGCTGGTGGATCGGCATATTGGCCACCGACTGCCCATCGATGCGAATATCACCGCCATCGCTGCGCACCAGTCCCACGATCATGTAGAACGAGGTGGTCTTGCCGGCGCCATTGGGGCCGAGCAAGCCCACCACTTCGCCCTTGCGCACCGACAGCGACACATCCTTGACGACCTTGCGGCTGCCGTAAGACTTCTCCAGGTGCAACACCTCGAGCTGGCTGCGGTGGTCGCTGTTGGCAACCCGGGCGTTGACGGAAATGGTCGACGAGTTTTCTGCCACGGTTACTTGGCTCCGTCGTTCAGTTGGGTGCTGGGGCGCAATGGCGTCCTGTCATCGGCTGCGGGCTTGGCCGGGGTGCTGGCCTTGTCGTCCGCCTTGCCGTCTGTCTTGGGCGTCAGAATCACGCGCACGCGGTCCTTCTTGGGCGCGCCGGGCTTGGGATCGGCCGAGGCCTGCGCACCCTTCTGTCCGGAGACCGTGAAGGTGTCGCTCAGGTTGTTGTAGACGATCAACGGGCCACTGACCTGGTCGGTCAACGTGGTCTCGCGGTAGCGGCGCAGCTCGCCACGGCGCTCAAAGTGCACGGTGTCGTCGCGGCCGTTATAGGTGATGACCTCGCCTTCGCCTTCGACGAATTCATCCGGTGCACCGGGTGCGGAATCCCGCTTTTGGCGGAAGAAGGCCAGCTTGCCTGGCGCAGCGGTCACCACGCCATGCTGGAAGCCGTCGCGGTCCTGGCTCACGGTCAGCTGCGCACCACGGATGATGATGGTGCCCTTGGTCACCACCACATTGCCCGTGAAGACACTGGTCTGCTTGAGTTCATCATGGCGGCCATCGTCCGCCTCGATGTTCATGGGCTTGGTGCGGTCTGCACGCTCGGCGTGCGACAGCAGCGGCACGGCCAGGGCCACTGCCACCAACAAAGAGTTAAAAATACGGTGTCTCATAAGGCATGAATCTTGCTCTGCCCCATTGTAGCCATGCTGGAGCCTGGGGCCGTTTTTGGCACAAAAAAGCCCGCGTGCGCGGGCTCTGTCTGAAGCGTTGGGGAATCCGCTCAGCCTTGTGCAGCCAGGAACTCTACCACTTGCAGCACATTGCTCATCGAGCCGGCACGGGTGCCATCGGTGTAGTACTTGCCGGCCACGCCCAAGGATGGAACGCCTTCGACGCCATAGGATTCTTGCAGCTGGGTGGCCTTGCGCACCTGGCCTGCCACGCTGAAGGAGTTGTAGGCTTCCTTGAACTTGGCAAGGTCGACGCCGTTCTTGTCCATCCAGGCAAAGATCTCTTCGTCCTTGTTCAGGCGCTGGCGCTCGACGTGGATCGCGCGGAAAACCTTGACATGCACGTCAGGGATCAAACCCATCGACTCCAGCGCAAAGTAGATCTTTTGCTGGGGGACAAACGTGTTGTTGAAGGCGACCGGCACGCGGCGGATCTGCAGGTTCTTCGGTGCCGACTTGGCCCAGGCCTCGAACTGCGGCTCAAAGGCATTGCAGTGGGGGCAGCTGTACCAGAAGAACTCGATGATCTCGACCTTGCCAGCAGGTGCGTCCGGGGTCACAGGCTTGGCCAGCTTGATGTAGTCCTTGCCTTCCTTGAACTTGGCCTGTGCGTTGGCGCCGGTGGCAAACGGCAGGCTCAGCGCGGAAGCGGCAGTAGCGGAAGCCGCCAAAGTGGAAAACTCACGACGTTTCATGTTTTGTTAACTCCAGTGACAAGTTGCGGTTAGGAGTGCCCTGTACCGCCAAAAGTTCAACGCTGTACGCGGACGATTTGCGCATCCACGCCGGCGCCATCGAGCTTGCCTTTGAGGCCGTCGGCATCATCGCGCTTGTTGAATGGGCCTACGCGCACCCGGTATACCGTGCGGCCATTGACTTCGCGCTCGCTGACGCGGGCCTCCCAGCCCATCATCGCCAGCTTGGCGCGCTGTGCATCGCCATCGGACTGGCTGCGGAACGCACCGGCCTGCACAAAGTACTGGAAGCCATCGGTGCCATCGGCGCTGCGCGACTTGGCCAGATCACCCAGCGGATCGGCGCCCTGGCCAGCCTTGGGGTCGAGCTTGGCGACCTGGGTCTTGTCGGCAGGCTTGGCCGGATCGGGCAGCACCACCTCAGGCTTGGCAGGCTTGTTCTCGACTGGCGGGGTGGCATTGTCGGCCACGGTGCGCGGTGGCTCCGGCACCACCACGCCCTGCGCAGCCGGTGCCACGGCAGCCGGCGCACGCGCGGGGTTCTTGCCATACAGCGGCGAGTTCGGGTCCCAATTCTGGTTGCGCTGCGCCTCTGCCTTGTCCTTGGCCTCGCCCTTGACGCCACCTTTGTTGACAAACGGCACCGGCACATTGGTGACGTACACGGCCACGGCCAAGGCCGCGCCCACGCCCACCAGCAGCCCCAGGATCAGGCCCAGGATGGTTCCACCACGTTGATGTCGTCGCATTGCAGTTATTACCTTTGTTCGCAAAATCACATGCGCTCTGGCGCGCTCACACCCAGCACGGCCAGGCCGTTGCGCAGCACTTGGGCTACCGCCGCCACCAAGGCCAGACGGGCCAATTTGGTGGCTTCGTCATCCACCAGGATACGCTCTGCATCATAGTAGCTGTGGTAGGCCGAGGCCAGATCACGCAGGTAGAACGTAACATCGTGCGGCGCATTGCCGTCGGCGGCGCTGGTCAGCATTTCGGGGTACTGGGCCAGCATCTGCATCAGAGTCTGCGCCTGCGGGCCTTGCAGCGCGCCCAGGTCGATACCGCTCAGCGCGGGCAGGCCAGCGCCGCCCTGCTCCTGCCAGCCGCGCAGCACCGAGCAGATACGCGCATGGGCGTACTGCACGTAGAACACCGGGTTGTCGTTGTTCTGGGCCACGGCCAGATCGACGTCGAAGGTGTATTCGGTATCGGGCTTGCGCGACAGCAGGAAGAAGCGCACCGCGTCCTTGCTGGTCCACTCGATCAGGTCGCGCAATGTCACATAGCTGCCGGCGCGCTTGCTGATCTTGACCTCTTCGCCACCACGCACCACGCGCACCATCGTGTGCAGCACGTAATCAGGGTAGCCCTGGGGGATGCCGACGTTGACCGCCTGCAGGCCGGCGCGCACGCGGGCGATGGTGCCGTGGTGGTCCGTACCCTGGATGTTGACGGCCTTGCCGTAGCCGCGCAGGAACTTTTGCGTGTGGTAGGCCACATCGGGCAGGAAGTAGGTATAGCTGCCGTCGGACTTGCGCATCACGCGGTCCTTGTCGTCACCGAAGTCGGTGGTGCGCAGCCACAGCGCACCATCCTGCTCATAGGTGTGGCCGCTGGCGATCAGGCGCTTGACGGTCTCGTCCACATGGCCGTTCTGGTACAGGCTCGATTCGAGGTAGTACTCGTCGAACTTGAGGTTGAAAGCCTGCAGGTCCTTGTCCTGTTCGTTGCGCAGGTAGGCCACCGCAAAGTTGCGGATGTTGTCGTAGTCCTCGACATCGCCATTGGCGGTGAACTCGCGGTCATCGGCCTTGATGGTCTGCTTGGCAAGGAAGGCCTGCGCGATGTCGCCGATATAGTCGCCGTTGTAGAAGTTCTTGGCGAGCGGGTTGTCGCTGTCGGTGGGCCAGCAGTCGTCACCCGGCTTGAAGCCCTTGGCGCGCAGCTGGGTGCTCTTGGTCAGGGTGTCGATCTGCACGCCCGCGTCGTTGTAGTAGAACTCGCGGTGCACGGACCAGCCCTGGCTGCCGTAGAGGTTGCAGATGGCATCGCCCAGCGCGGCCTGGCGGCCGTGGCCCACGTGCAGCGGACCAGTGGGGTTGGCCGAGACGAACTCGACGATGATCTTTTCATCGCGCTGCGGCTGCATGCCAAAGCGCTCGCCCTGGGCCAGCACTTCCTGCACCACCTGCTGCTTGGCAGCGGGCTTGAGGCGCAGGTTCAAAAAGCCGGGGCCGGCGATCTCGATCGCATCCACCCATTGCGCGAAGGCAGGTGCGGCCTCCAGCGCGGCCTTGAGCTGCTCGCCCAGTGCGCGGGGATTGGCCTTGAGCGGCTTGGCCAGCTGCATCGCGGCGGTGACGGCATAGTCACCGTGGGCGGCCACCTTGGGCGTTTCAAAGGCCGCACGGCTACCTGCGCCAGGCGACAATTTCTCGAGCTCGGCAGCAAGCACTGCGAGCAAATCTTTTTTGACTTGCAACATATTAGAAACTTAGACGAAGCGGTTACCAGCGCCAGGCCGGTTTACCAGCCACGGGCATAAAACACGGCGACGGCGGCGATCACGGGAATCAGGTGGGCTTGCCACATGACCCATTTACGCGTGGCGCGCACCTCGGCGTCCCCGGGCAAAGCGCCATTGTCGCGCAATTGCCGTAACCAGCGGCGGAACACGGCTGTCGGCTTGAGCGACAGCACCACGGCGACGACCACCAAGGTCATCTTCAGGTGAAAGAGCGGCTGGCTGACATACCAAGTCACGCCCTTGGCACCCAGAAACAGGCGCAGCAGGCCGGTGGCCAACACCGCCAGCGCGGCAAAGGCGTAAATCAGGTCAAGGCGCGCCAGGCGCTGCACGACGGCCGCATTCATCCACTCGGCGCGGCACAGTGCCGCCTCGCTGGAGAGAAAAACCACCATGGTCAACAAGGCCAGCAGGTGCAGGCAGGCCAGAACAGCTTCCAAAGTCATCGTGTTACTCCATCTTCTTCCAGAAATCGGCACGTTCGTAGTGCTGCTTGACGAAATCAATCCACAAGCGCACCCGCAGCGGCAGGTGCTTGCGCTGCTGGAACATCACATAGATGCCGTTGGGCGGCGCGGCAAAGTCCTCCAGCACCTCGACCAGGCGGCCGGCGGCGATCTCCGACTCGACCTCCCAGGTGCTGCGCCAGGCAATGCCCCAGCCTTGCTGGCACCAGTCGTGCAGCACCTGGCCGTCCGAGCAATCGAGCGGCCCGCCGGGCTTGAGGTAGACCACCTCGCTGCCGCCGGTGGCCGCCGGCATGCGAAACGCCCAACCCCGCGTCTGCGAGGCTTCGCTGGACAAGGTCAGACAGTCATGCTGGTTCAGCTCGCTGGGGTGGCGGGGAACACCACGGCGGCGCAGGTACTCGGGTGTCGCCACGCAAAGGCGCCGGTTGTCCGCCACGCGCACGCTCACCAGCGAGGAGTCGGGCAGGTCGCCCACGCGGATCGCGCAGTCATAACCCTCGCCGGCCAGGTCCACCAGCCGGTCGCTCAGGTTCAGCGAGATGGTCACCTCCGGATGGCGCGCATGGTAGAGCGGCAGCAGCGGCGCCACATGGCGGCGCCCAAAGCCGGCTGGCGCCGTCACGCGCAGATGGCCTGTGGCCTTGATGCCGCCGGCGCTGACGCTGGCCTCGACACTGGCCAGCTCGGCCAGCAGGCGCTGGCAGTCTTCCAGAAAGGCCGCGCCTTCATAGGTCAGGGTGAGCTTGCGCGTGGTGCGCACCAGCAGCTTGACGCCCAGGCGCTCCTCCAGCGCATCGAGCCGGCGGCCCATGATGGCCGGAGCCACGCCTTCGGCCTTGGCAGCCGCAGTGAGGCTGCCGCGCGAGGCGATGGCGACAAATGATTCGAGCTGCTTGAGGCGATCCATACCAGACTGAACACAGTAAATACGCAAAGCCCGCTGGCCGCCGCTTGTGCGACGCGCCGGCAGGGCCACCGCCTATTATGATCGGGGCTCCGGCCTGGCGGGCGCATGAAAGCGCACATCCCGCTGCGACATCATTGACAGCCGCTCTTTTCCTGCGCCCCGCTCCTATGCCGCCAGATCCAACGCCGCCATCTGCTTCTTCCTACAGCGCCGAGGCCCTCTGGTACGCCCCGGCGCAACTTCTGCGCCTGTTTGGCAGCAGCCCTGTGGCCATGGCCTACTGGGGCCGCGACCAGCGCCTGCGCCTGGCCACGCCGCAGTGGTGCGAATGGTTTGGCGTGCCCGCCACCGGCATCGTCGGCCAGTTGCTGGGCGAGGCGCTGCCGCCCGACTTTGTCCAGCAGCACCAGGAGGCGCTGCAGGCCGCCGCGCAAGGCCTGCGCCAGCAGTTCGACATCCGCAAGACCGATCCCCATGGCCAGGTCGCCTGGCGCCGCGTCAGCCTGTCACCCCACCTCTGGCCCGGGCCGGCAGGCAGCAAAACGGCCCAGGGCACCCTGATGCTGATGCAGGACTGCAGCGCCGAATACGCCAACGCGGCCCAGGCCGATGCGCTGCGCGCACAGCTGGCCGCGCTCTCGTCCACCGATCTGGAGCGCACCGAAGAGAAGGGCGAGTTGCTGAAACTGCGCACCTTGCTGGACTGGCGCACCGCCATGCTGACCGAGCACAGCGAGATGCTGCAGTTGCTCTCGCACGAGATCCGCCAGCCGCTGAACAATGCATCGGCCGCGATGCAAGCCACCATGTCGGCCATTGCCGATCTGCAACTGGCCCAGACCACGCCAGCCACGAAGGCCTTGCTGCGCGCCGAGCATGTGCTCCAGCAGGTCATCGGCACCTTGGACAACACCTTGGCCGCCGGCACCATCCTGGCCGTTGGCGGGCACGCCGGCGCCTCGTCCGATACCGATCTGCCAACCCTCGTCAACCTGGTGCTGCACGACATTGCTGCCGATGCCCGGCCGCGCATCCAGGTGGTCTGGGATGCAGAGGCCCGCACGGTGCAGCTTCACCCGGCCTTGATGCGGCTGACCATCCGCAATCTGCTCAACAACGCCCTCAATTACGCGCCTGCAGACAGCCCGGTGCTGCTGCGCCTGGCCGATTCGGACGACCCGCTGGCGCTGATCATCGAGGTGATCGATGAAGGCCCGGGCATTCCGGACAGCCTGCGCCCACGCCTGTTCGAGAAAGGCACACGCGGCAGCGAACACCGCCACCGTGCCGGCGCCGGGCTGGGCCTGTTCATCGTGCGCTCGGTGGTGCAGTTGCACCAGGGCACGGTGCAGGCCTTGCCGCGCCAGCCAAACGGCACCATCATGCGCATTGAGTTGCCCCAAGGGCTGGACGATTAGCCAGCACAGCCTGGCCTCTGGCCGCTTGCCCCTGCTGAAGTGGTGACCGCACTTCTCAGGCCTTTTCACTGAATTGTCCCTTTCACGGAACCACCATGCTCCCCGCCACGCTTGCCCTGGTCGACGATGACCCCGAATACAGCGAATTCCTGGCCCAACACCTGCGCAACCAGGGCGTCCAGGTGCAGGTCTACAACGACAGCAGCGACCTGCTGGCCGACAACGAGCCCTACCGTTTTGAGTTCTATGTGCTGGACCTGATGCTGCCCGGCGTCAACGGCACCGAGCTGCTGCGCATTCTGCGCAAGCGCAACCAGTCGGGCGTGCTGATCGTCTCGGGCCGGCTCGGCCCCGAGGTGTTTGCCGAGGTCATCCATGCCGGCGCCGACATGTACCTGACCAAGCCGGTGACCTTCGAGCAGGTGGAGCTGGCCGTGCGCGCCGTGCACCGCCGCATCATGACCGCCGCCCAGGTGGCGACAGCCTGGAAGCTCGACAGCCACCGCAGCCTGCTGCTGACGCCCGATGGCCAGAGTGTCGACCTCAGCCCCACCGACTTGCTGCTGATGCAGTGCTTTCTCAAGGCCCAGGGCGCCGTGGTGGGCCGCGACCAGATCCGTGAGCTGCTCGGCTACCCGACGGCCAGCGACTCCGACAACAGCCTGCATGCCACCATTTACCGCCTGCGCCGCCGCATCGAAAAGGCCACGCCGCTGGCGGTGCCGCTGCAATCGCAGCAAAAAGTGGGCTACCAGTTCCGCGCCTCGCTGGTCTCGGCCTAGCGCTGTTCCACCTTCATCCCAAAAGCAAACGGGCCCGCAGGGCCCGTTGTGCTGTGGCGACCAGCGCCCTAGAACGTGTTTACATGCTCATGTTCGATTCCACATCGGCCACCTTGCGGCGGGCCAGCGCCAGGTTGGAGCGGGCCTTGTCCAGCACGTAATAGACGAAGATGCCGGACAGACGCTGCGATGGGCGAATGATGTGGTACTGCTTGCCCAAGGTGATGAGGATGTCGTCGATGTTGTCGTTCAGGCCCAGGGCCTTCATCGTCTTCATCTTGGCACGCACCACCTCGGTGTTACCCGCCGCTGCCAGCTCCATGTCCACGCCAGTGCCTACGCTGCCCAGCATCATGCCGCTGCTGTAGTCCACCACGGCAGCGCACAGGGCGCCGTCCATCGACATCAAATCGTTCAAGCTGTCGTTCAGATTTGCCATAACCACTCCAATCTATGTGATTTAGATCAACCACTATTACCTTATGAAGGTATAGATGATTCTAATAAGTCACTTCTGATCAGCGCAATCATTCGCTTCCCGCAGTTGTCGCCCAAGCAGGCAGACACCCCTGCAGGAATCTGATATTTAGATAGCAGCCGCAGATGCACTGGCTTGCACCCGGCTACAAAAACAGCGGACAGCGGCAGCACCCGCGACCCGTAACTAAGCGTGTGTTATTTGCGACGGCGAGGCGGGCTAGTGCGCAGTCAGGTGGCACGGCCGGCACCGCCCAAGGCAAAAAGCAGAGCTGGCATTGAAGCCAGCCCCGGCATTACATCGTCATTTCGCTTTCGACGTCGGTCACCTTGCGGCGTGCCAGTGCCAGGTTGGCGCGCTTGTTGTCCAGAACGTAGTACACAAAGATGCCGGCCAGGCGCGAGCAAGGGCGGATGATGTGGTACTGCTTGCCCAGGGTGATGAGGATGTCGTCGATGTTCTCGTTCAGGCCCAGGGCCTTGATGGTCTTCATCTTGGCGCGCACCACTTCGGTGTTACCGGCAGCTGCCAGCTCCATGTCCACGCCGGTGCCGGCGCTGGCCAGCATCATGCCGCTGTTGTAGTCCACAACGGCTGCGCACAGGGCACCTTCCAGAGACATCAGATCATTCAAGCTGTCGGTCAAATTCGCCATGAAAACACTCCTGAGAAGCGAAGGCGCATCAAAAATTACCGCCCCCTGATGAAAATGATTGTATCTGATCATTTCTGATTTCCATCAAGCTTTGCGCGCATTTTCTGATGGCCTGCTACTTTTCGGCAACAGCTGTGCTAGCAGCAGCGCTACGAGCCCAGCAGGCTGCAAAGCCACCCCTTCATATAGGCATTACTGATGAAATCATCTGAACTCCAAAACTCCTTCTGAACGAGACCGCGTCAGCAGGCGTCGATTACCTTCATATAAGTCACATATCAAAGTGTTTTTAATGGATTGATTGCCATGGCGGGTATGGAATAAAGTGTGCTGATGGGCTGTCACAGCCCCATCTGTATGTATTGAAAGGAAGACACCATGACTGAACGCACCACCGTCCACGGCCTGCAAGTGGCCCAGGTTCTGTATGACTTTGTGAACAACCAGGTCCTGCCAGGCACCGGTGTAGAGCCCGCTGCGTTCTGGCAAGGTTTCGATGCCATCGTCTCTGACCTGGCCCCCAAGAACGCCGCCCTGCTGGCCGAACGTGACCGCCTGCAGACGGAGCTGGACAGCTGGCACAAGGCCCACCCCGGCCCGATCACCGACATGCCGGCCTACCGCCAGTTTCTGACCCAGATCGGCTACCTGGTCGAACAGCCCAAGGACGTGAAGGCCAGCACCGAGAATGTGGACTCCGAGCTGGCCGTGCAAGCCGGCCCCCAGCTGGTGGTGCCCATTCTGAATGCCCGCTACGCACTGAATGCGGCCAACGCCCGTTGGGGGTCGCTGTATGACGCGCTCTATGGCACCGATGCCATCAGCGAAGACGGTGGCGCAGAAAAGGGCAAGGGCTACAACCCCGTGCGCGGCGCCAAGGTCGTTGCCTACGCCCGCCAGTTCCTCGACCAGGCCGTGCCATTGGCCCAGGGCTCGCATGCCGATGCCACCGGCTACGCCGTCGAAGGCGGCCAACTGGCCGTTTCCCTCAAGGACGGCAGCAAGACCGGCCTGAAGGACGCTGCCAAGTTTGTCGGCTACCAAGGCGATGCGGCTGCGCCCAAGTCGGTGCTGCTGAAGAACAATGGCATCCATATCGACATCATCATCAACAAAGCCACGCCCATTGGCAGCAGCGATGCCGCCGGCGTCTCCGACGTGGTAGTGGAAGCAGCGCTGTCGACCATTCTGGACCTGGAAGACTCCGTCGCCGCCGTGGATGCGGAAGACAAGGTCAACGGCTATGCCAACTGGCTGGGCATCCTCAAGGGCACCCTGACCGAATCCTTCGACAAGGGCGGCAAGACGGTGACCCGTGGCCTCAACGCCGACCGCGAATACACAGCCGCCAATGGCGACCGCCTCAAGCTCCATGGCCGCTCGCTGATGTTCCTGCGCAATGTCGGCCACCTGATGACCAACCCCGCCATCCTCTGGGGTGCCAACAAGCAAGAGATTCCCGAAGGCATCATGGACGCCGTGGTGACCACCGCCATTGCGATGCACGACCTGCAGGGCAAGGGCGCCCAGGGCATCCGCAACAGCCGCACCGGCAGTGTCTATATCGTCAAGCCCAAGATGCACGGCCCCGCCGAAGCAGCCTTTGCCGACGAGCTGTTTGGCCGCGTCGAGCAGATGCTGGGTCTGCCAGCCAACACCGTCAAGCTCGGCATCATGGACGAAGAGCGCCGCACCACGGTGAACCTGAAGGCCGCCATTGCTGCAGCGCCTGCGCGTGTGGCCTTTATCAACACCGGCTTCCTGGACCGCACCGGCGACGAAATGCACACCGCCATGTACGCCGGCCCCATGGTGCGCAAGGCCGACATGAAGACCTGCGCCTGGCTGCCTGCCTATGAAAAGAGCAATGTGCTGGTGGGCCTGACCATGGGTCTGCGCGGCCGCGCCCAGATCGGCAAGGGCATGTGGGCCATGCCGGACCTGATGAAGGCGATGCTGGAGCAGAAGATTGCCCAGCCCAAGGCCGGCGCCAACACCGCCTGGGTGCCCTCGCCCACTGGCGCCACCCTGCATGCGCTGCACTACCACCAGGTCAATGTGGCCGAGGTGCAAAAGGAGCTGGAAAAGACCAGCGCCGACACCGAGCGCGACAACCTGCTCAATGCCATCTTGCAGGTGCCCGTGGCTGCCAACCCGAACTGGAGCGATGCCGAGAAGCAGCAGGAAGTGGACAACAACGTGCAGGGCATCCTCGGCTATGTGGTGCGCTGGATCGACCAGGGCGTGGGCTGCTCCAAGGTGCCTGACATCCATAACGTGGGCCTGATGGAAGACCGCGCCACCCTGCGCATCTCCAGCCAGCATATCGCCAACTGGCTGCAGCACGGCATCGTGACCGAGGCCATGGTGCGTGACAGCTTTGCCCGCATGGCCAAGGTGGTCGATGGCCAGAACGCGGGCGATGCGGCTTACAAGAGCCTGGTGGCCAACCCACAGGGCGCCGCGTTCCAGGCCGCGCTGGATCTGGTGTTCAAGGGCAAGGAACAGCCCTCGGGCTACACCGAACCCCTGCTGCACGCCTGGCGCCTGAAGGTCAAAGCCGGCGCCTGAATATAGATTGGGGCATTCAGCGCCCACGGCCCAAGGTTTACCCTAGGGTAAACACCAAGAGCAGCCCCTGGGGCTGCTTTTTTTATAGCAACTAAGCTAATACTCTTCGAAGCCTGCCCAGTGGGGGCAGGCTTTTTTTACGCATTCGTAAAAACAAAGCTCAAAAGTAAAGCGAGTTCCCAATTTGCAGATCTTTGTAAAGAAATTGCCTACGCATCCATTCAGTTTATAGCCTCATATGTATTTCAATTGTTACCGGCATATTTGATTTCTATAGGCACTTCCAAAAAACCTAAATCTGATTGCTACGAGATATTTCTTATGTCATGAAATATTCATGATTCACCCGGTTTCAACTCGTCATTTGCCTGCGCCGCACTGCAGTTAAAAACACGCCTTAGCAAGTTTTCGGCTATCGGCAAGGAGCTTTTGACCATGGGCCATCAATCCATTTCCAGCGCCAAGCAGGCATTCGTCCAGGCATTGGCAAAACAGCGCCATCTGCTGCTGTGGGCAGGCCTGGGGCTGGGTGCCTCGGCATTCGCCCAGAACAACCAGCAGGTGGTGGTCAATGGCGGCATCGTCAATATCTCCGGGCCCGCAGCCCAGGCGGTGATGAATATCTCGTCGAACAAGAACATCCGCCAGATCCGCGGCAACAACCAGGTGACCTCGGTCAATGGCGTGGTCGCGAACATGGCCAGTTTTGGTGCCTATAGCGAATTGAATATTGCGTCGCGCAATGGCGGAGTCGGCAGCGGCAGCCAGGTGGTTTCCGTCGGCGGCCCCGTGGTCAACCAGGCCACCGGCACCGGCATGCGCAGCGTAGTGAACATTGGTGGACGGTAGCAGGGCGCCATGCGGCCGCACGCCAATGAACGGTTCGGTTTCTCCGACATGGGGAGCTGACTGCAGAGGTGCACCACAAGGGTCTGCACCATATTCTTTCAGTAACGAGGAGATTTTTATGAAGAAGTTTTTCGCAATTCTGGTTTCGGTTTCGGCTATCGCGATGTCTGCACAAGCAGAAGTGAAGATCAAGGGCAACAACGACCAGAAGGTCACCGTGAAGAACGGCGCCGTAGCCAATATGGCCATTGGCGCTGGTGCTACCGCCACGCAGAACCTGGCCTCCAACAAGGGCAACGTCAATATCGGCGGCAATAACAAGCAGGAAGTCTCGGTCACCAACGGTGCCGTGGCCAATATGGCCATCGGTGCGATGACCAAGGCCGAGCAAAACCTCGCCTCCAACGACGGCAAGTAATCCCCTCCCCTTCATCCCCGCTGGCCACCGATTGCGTCTGGAGACCGTTCGCTGGCCGGCCCCTATAAAAAAGATCTTCTGCAGAGCATTCGCCAGCGCCAAGGGATGCAACCGCATTTCTGAGCCTGCGACCGTTGTGCAGAGGGTCCCTTCAGGAGACTGCGCATGAAAGCCAGCTATGCCGGGGTATGGGTTCTCGCCCTGTTGTGCGCCGCCGCGCAGGCGCAGCAAAAGCCACCCGCAGGCCGCACCGGGCTCGACCCGGCCTCACGCAACAAGGTGAGCAATGCCATGGCCCGCAACTACCTGACGGAGCAGGACTCCAGATCCGCCATCGAGCGTGAAATGGTCACTGGCCCCTCAGGCAAGAACTGCAATACCAACGTGGGCGCAGCCCCCCAGATCAACGAAGGCACGGCCGGTATCGGTAACCGCTATGGGGCAGGCAATGCCGACCAGGTGACCGTCGTTCGTGGCTCCGTCATCAACATCTGCAAATAAACACGATGGTTTCTGCGCCAGAGCCTGCCATCTCTGCGCAGCCCCCCGGGGCGAGGGAGCCCGGCGACGCTGGCCAGCGCGGCAGCGCCGCCGCCAGCGCAGCCCCACCATCGCAATAACGAATAACCACCATGCATCTTTCATCGATTCGCCGCCTGGCCCTGGCGCCCTGCGTGCTGGCCTTGTCCGCCTGCAGCATCCAGCCCACCTTGTCCGACCGCAAGGACATCATTGAAAAAGGCATCACCGAGCAATCGCCGCTGGTCACCCCTAGCAAATCCGCATCGGCGATGCGCGAAGGCCTGGCCTGCATGGACCGCATGCTCGCCACCGAGCAGGTGCCCTCGACCCTGGTCGCGGTCAAGAGCATCCCCGACCCCTCCGGCCTGTTCTCCACCGGCACCAAGGAAATGGTGATCACCGCCCTCTCGCGCATGTCGCGCACCAGCCAGGCTTTCCGCGTGGTGGACTACGAAGTGGATGCGCTCAAGCAGGACACCGTGCAGACGATGACCAGCCTGCTGCTCAACAACGGCCAGATCGAGCTGCGCAAGCCGCAGATCTATGTCTCGGGCGCCATCAGCTTTGGCGACAAGACAGTGGTCTCCAAGCGCAGCAGCCTGGGCGTCTCCACCGCCAACACCGACACCGGCTACAGCTGGGATCTGCTGGGCACCGTGGTGGGGCTGGATCTGCATCTGGGCGACATGAACTCCCGCACGCTCTACCCGGGTCTGGACTCGGCCAACGAGCTGGTCGTCGCCACCGGAGGCCGCTCGGTCGAGATCGGCGGGCGCGCCACCGGCCTGCCCAAACATATCTACCGCCTGGGCGTGCAGTACGAAGTGGCTGCCGATGTGAACCAGGGCGCGGGCGCAGCGGTGCGCCTGCTGGTCGATCTGGCCACCATCGAGCTGGTGGGCAAATGGGCCAAGGTGCCGTACTGGGAATGCATCGACTACGAGCAGAACCACCCCGAATTCAAACGCCAGATGCGCACCTGGTTTGATGAACAGGGCCCGGCAGACCGCATCAACCTGGCCCAGCGCGTGCTGCGGGCCGAAGGCGCCTGGAACGGTCCCATCGATGGCAACGACTCCACCGCGCTGCGCAATGCGCTGGCGCTCTACCAGGCATCGTTGGACCTGACCCCTGTCGGCGTCGTCAACTTCGAGACCTATATGGGCCTGCTGCGCCTCTATGCCGGCATGTCGGCTGACGACAAGATCGCCTCCAGCTACTCGCCGCAAAGCGATGAACTGAAACCGCGACCGCACGGCCTGCCGGACAACGAGCCCACCACCGATGCGCTGGCCCTGTCCCTGCTCGGCCACAAGGAGCTGACATCGCAGCTGCCCATCGGCACCTCGGTGGTGCTGCGTGTGGCACCGGCCCGCACCGGCTTCCTCTACTGCTACTACCAGGATGCCGCCCAGGTGGTCACCCAGGTCTATCCCAACCCGCAGCAGCAGGCCGTGGTGGCCCAGGGCCGCATCGGCTTGATGGTCCCGGATGTGTCGCAGGCCAACTCCTTCCTGATCGAGACCGCACGCCCCGGCGTGGAGCAGGTGTACTGCGCCCAGACCACCAAGCCGCTGACCGGCCGCGTGCCGGTGGCTCTGACCCAGGCCCAGCTCGCACCGATTGAGGGCTTGACCACGATCGAAGCCGTGCAGCAGCAGATTGCCGCGCAGACCGGCGTCATCGCCCAGTCGCAGCTGCGCTGGGAAGTGGAAGGCCCTGTGGCCGCCGTCACTGCCCCGCCCGCCGCACCCGCACGCCGCGGCAAGAAGCCATGAGGCGCCCCGCAGTGACCGGCCGCCGGGCCGGCCTGGTGGCGCTGACCGGCGGGCTGCTGCTGCAGGCCTGCGCCAGCTGGGCCGCCATCGTGCTGCCATCGGCAGGCGGTGGCGATGCCGGCGCGGCCGCCAGCAGCAGCCAGGCCCCGGCAGCACCCGCCGCGCCGGGCGCCTCCTCGTCCATCCGCCTGCCGGCCCAGCGCAGCGATGCCAGCCTGCAGGCGCTGCGCAGACAGGCGCAGGAAGGCGATGTCAGCTCCCAGTTCGAGCTGGGCATCTACTACTACCAGAACGCCGGCCTGCCACAAGCGGGCGCCCAGGCCCGCCAGTGGCTGGGCCAGGCCGCTGCGCAAGGCGATGCCCGGGCCATGGCGGCGCTGGGTTACATGCTGGGCACGGGCACCGGTGGTGTGCGGGATGTGCCCACCGGCCGCCAGTGGCTGCAGCGCGCAGCCGATGCGCGCTTGGCCAAGGCCACCTATCTGCTGTCCCTGGTCGAGCGCAAGGTGACCGGCCCCAAGGCCATGCAGCAGTCGCGTTTGCTGCTGGAGCAGGCCGCGCGCGATGGCGATGCGATGGCGCTCAATGACCTGGCCGTCGAGCGTGAGCTCGAAGGACGCATGAACGAGGCCAAGGAGCTGTACGCCCAGGCCCAGGCCGGTGGCAGCCAGACGGCGGCGCAAAACCTGGGCCGCATCGCCAGCTACCAGCGCGCCAGCACCTCCGAGCAGCTGGGCCGCCTGCGCGCCCGTGCCGACGAGGGCAATGCCAACGCGCTGCTGGAGCTGGCCTACCGCTACCACCTGGGGCGCGGCGTGCAGCGCAATTTCGCCACCGCCATCCAGTACTACCGGCGCGCGGCCGATGCCGGCTCGCCCAAGGCGCGCGAGTTTCTGGCGCTGATCTTCAGCCGCAGCAACGAGAAGCAGCCGGTCATCGACGAAGCCTGGATGCAGGAGCTCGCCGCGCGCATCAATGCCGTGGCCCTGCAGGTTGAGGAAAAGCACCCCAGCGCGCCGCCGGATCGCCCCCAGCGCGTGGCCGACCCGCTGGCGCAACTGAGCCAGCAGCCCTTTGCCTGGCCAGAGCCGCCCGCCGCCGATGGCGATGCGGCGACGGATACCAACACACCGCCGCTCTCGCAGGAGCAAGCGGTGCCGAACGAGGAGCGTCCCGCTCCCGGGCATGCCCAAGGCATGCAGCCCTCCAACCTGAGTCACAATGCGCCGCTCACCGAGTAGCGCAAGAAAGGACAAGCATGCAACAAACCAACATCAAGCAGGCCCTGGCCGTGCTGACCCTGGGCCTGGCCGCTGGCGGCGTCTGGGCACAAGGCGCCGTCATCTCCGCCCCCGGCGTCGATGTGCGTGGCGGCAGCCAGGGCGCCTCGGTCACCGTCAACGGCTCCGTCGTCAACGCGGCCTCGGGCCGTGGCGCCGTGGCCGAGACCAATATCCCCGGCCGCAGCAGCACCGTACACGGTGGTGCCGGTGGCGCAGCGGTCGTGGTCGAAGGCCAGGGCAAGTCCTCCACCACCGTGCGCAGCCAAAAGCGCAGCGGCGGCGGCAGCAACCAGGCCCATGTGAACGCCAATATGTCGGGCTCCAACCTGCCCCAGGCCAACTTTGCCGGCCACAGCTTCACCAATGTGGACCTGTCCAACTCCAACCTGCAGGGCGCCAACTTCCAGGGCGCCGAGCTGGTCAATGTGAGCCTGGACAACTCCAACCTGGCCGGCGCCAACCTGAGCGGCGCCACCCTGGTCAATGTGTCGATGGAAGGCGCATTGACCACCGGCGCGATCTGGACCAACGGCCAGCGCCGTTAAGTACCCCTTCGGCAACCCTTCAAGCCCTCAGGCCGCTGGCCAGCCACTACCATGCGCGAATGATGCAAATAAAATTCATTCGCAATGCTGGCTGGCTGCCCGGCCTGTTGGGCTTGGCGCTGCTGGCCGGTTGCGCCAGCCAGGCGCCGCAAAGCGCTGCCAACGCCGAGCTCGACCGGTCGACGATGTCACTGGCCGAAGCGCCCGATGTGCTGCTGCTGGGCGAGCAGCATGATGCCGAAGCGCACCAGCAGTGGCAGCAGGCCACGGTGGCGCACTGGGCGGCACGGCGGCAATTGGCGGCCGTGGTGCTGGAGATGGCCGATGCCGGCCACAGCACCCAGGGCCTGGCCGCCGATGCCAGCGAAGCCCAGGTGCAGCAGGCACTGGCCTGGAATGACAAGGGCTGGCCTTGGCGCCACTATGGCCCGGCGGTGATGACGGCGGTAAAGGCGGGAGTGCCCGTGCTGGGCGGCAATCTGCCGCGTGCGCAGATGCGCGATGTGATGCAGTAAACCCGCTGGGACAGCCACCTGCCTGCCGCCGCATGGCAACGCCAGCTCGACGCCATTGCCGACGGCCACTGCGGCCTGCTGCCCGACACCCAGCTGGCCCCGATGGCGCGCATCCAGCTGGCCAAGGACGACAGCATGGCCCAGACCGTTACATCCCAGCTGCAGCCCGGCAAGACCGTGCTGCTGATCGCCGGGCGTGGCCACGTGCTGCGCAGCATCGGCATTCCCACCTGGCTGCCTGCGGGCACCCGCTCGGTGGTGGCCATTGGCCAGGCGGGCAGCCAGGCCCAGGCCGATGCGGCCGACCGTGACTGGGTGCACAGCACCCCGGCGTTGCCGGCCCAGGACCACTGCGCCGCGCTGCGCGAGAAGTGGAAAAAATAAGCCGCTAAGCGCCCAGCGCTTCAGGTCACCGGGGCCGGGTTGAACAGCACCAGCGCATTGTGCAGCTGCCACTCTTCCGCCCAGGTCTTCTTGCGGCCGCTGGCCACCTCCAGCATCAGGCGGAACATCTCCCAGCCCATCTCCTCGATGGTCGCCTCGCCATCGGCAATGCGCCCGGCGTTCACATCCATCAGGTCATGCCAGCGGCGCGCCAGATCGCTGCGTGTGGCCACCTTGATCACCGGCACCTGCGCCAGCCCATACGGCGTGCCGCGCCCGGTGGTGAACACATGCAGGTTCATGCCGGCGGCCAGTTGCAAGGTGCCGCAGATGAAGTCGCTCGCGGGCGTGGCCGCATAGACCAGGCCGCGCTCAATGCCGCGCTCGGCCAGCCGCTGGCCGGGTGACAGCACGCCGGTGATGGGCGCCGTGCCGCTCTTGATGATCGAGCCCATGGCCTTTTCCACAATGTTGGACAGGCCGCCCTTCTTGTTGCCCGGCGTGGTGTTGGCGCTGCGGTCCACCTTGCCCTTGTCCAGGTAGGCGTCGTACCAGGCCATCTCGTCGATCATGGCCTGCGCCACCTCGGGGCTGGAAGCGCGGGAGGTCAGCTGGTCAATGCCATCGCGCACCTCGGTCACCTCGCTGAACATCACCGTGGCACCGGCGCGCACCAGCAGATCGGTGCAAAAGCCGACGGCCGGGTTGGCCGTCACGCCGCTGAAGGCATCACTGCCGCCGCACTGCACGCCCACCACCAGGGCACTGGCCGGCACAGTCTCACGCCGACGCTGGTTCAGCCGTGCCAGGTGCGCCTCGGCCCGGGTCATGATCGATGCAACCATCGACATAAAGCCCACATGCGCCTCGTCCTGCAAGCAGACCACATCGAGCTCGGGCGCGCGCTCGTCGGTGATCGGAAACGAGCCCGGCGGCAGCAGGCGCTCGGGCTGCAGCTTTTCGCAGCCCAGGCTCACGACCATCACCTCGCCGCCAAAGTTCGGGTTGTGGCTGATATTGCGCAAGGTGCGCTGCGGTATGTCAGCACCCACCGCATCAATGGCCACGCCGCAGCCATAGCTGTGTTCCAGCCCGACGACATCATCAACATGCGGATAGCGCGGCAGCAGCTCGGCCTTGATGCGGCGCACCGCAAAATCCAGCACGCCGGCCACGCACTGCACCGTGGTGGTGATGGCCAGGATATTGCGCGTGCCCACCGTGCCATCGGCATTGCGGTAGCCCTCAAAGGTATAGCCCTCCAGCGGCGGCAGATCGGGCGCCGGCACGGTGGCGATCGGCAGGCCTTCGAGCGAGCGGGCCTCGGGCATCTGCAGCAGGCGCTCATGCACCCAGCTGCCCGCCGCAATGGCCTGGCGCGCATAGCCGATGACCACGTTGTAGCGGCGCACGGCCTCGCCTTCTGCCAGGTCCACTAGGGCCACCTTGTGGGCCTGCGGCACCTGCTCGACCAGGCGCAGGCCCGAGGGCAGCACCGTGCCCGCCGGCAGCCCGCCGTCATTGGCGATGATCGCGACGTTGTCCGCCGCATGCATGGAAATCGAAAGGGGGGTCGTTCTGGCTTGTGTCATATCCAATACTCTCTGGCGCGGGGCACCAGCAGCTTAGCGTGCTGGTGCCACCCGGCCGCGCGGCCCTGTCAGTCACCGGGCCGGCTACTCACGGTCAATCGGCCTTGATGCCGGCGGCCTGGATCACCTGCGCCCATTTGGCCACCTCGGCCTTCTGGAACTCGGCCAGCTCGGCCGGCGTCATCGTCGAAGGCTGCATGCCAAAGGCCTTCAGGCGAGCCTGTACCTCGGGTGTGGCGACGATCTTCATGATCTCGGCATGCAGGCGGTCCACCACCGGCTTGGGCGTGCCCGCTGGCGCAAACACCGCCTGCCAGGAACCCATGTCAAAGCCCTTTTCACCGGCCTCGGCAATGGTGGGTACATCGGGCAGCGACTCCAGGCGCTTGGAGCTGGTCACCGCAATCGGGCGCAGCTTGCCGGCCTGGATATGCGGGCCCACGACCAGGGCCGTGTCGAACATCATGTCCACCTGGCCGCCGATGACATCCTGCACCGCCGGGCCGCTGCCCTTGTAGGGCACATGGGTGAACTTGACCCCGGTCTGGTAGGCCAGCAGCTCCAGCGCCATGTGGTTGGAGGTGCCGCTGCCCGGCGACGCCGAGGTCAGCCCGCCGCTCGATGCCTTGGCCTTGCTGCCGGCCATCACATCGGCCAGGGTCTTGTAGGGGCTGGAGGCGGGCACCACCAGCACCAGCGGGCCCGAGCCCAGCATCGCGACCGGCGTGAAGGACTTGACCGGGTCGTAGTCGAGCTTGGAGTAGAGGCTGATATTGATCGCATGCGAGCTGATCGTGCCGCCCAGGATGGTGTAGCCATCGGGCGCCGCGCGGGCCGCCAGGGCCGAGCCCACGCTGCCGCCCGCACCGCCCTTGTTCTCGATGACCATCGGTGTGCCCAGTGCCTTGCCCAGCGGCTGGGCCACCACGCGCGCCAGGGTATCGGTATTGCCACCGGGCGGAAACGGCACCAGGTAGGTGATGGACTTGCCGGTGGGCCAGCTGCTTTGTGCCAGCGCGGATGTGCTGGCCAGGCCGGCCCCCAGCATCAGGGCGCTGGCTGCGAGCGAGCTTTGGATCAGGGTTCTGCGTTGCATGGATGTCTCCTTGGTTTGTAATCGTCGAAAGCAATGAACTCGGTGGGGATCAAAAACGCGGCTGCTTGCCGTCAAAGCTGGGGTCGTACTTGCGCATCTGGCCCAGGTCATCGCGGTTGCGGATGCCGCAGTGCAGGTAGTTGTCATGCAGGCGCGCCAGCGCGTTGCGGTCCAGGCGCACGCCCAGGCCTGGCGTTGTCGGCACACGCAGGCTGCCCGCTTCAAACTGCAGGCGCCCGCCCTCGATGACCTCCTCGTCCTGCCAGGGGTAGTGGGTGTCGCAGGCATAGGTGAGCAAGGGCACGCTGGCGCAGAGATGCGTCATCGCCACCAGGCTGATGCCCAGGTGCGAGTTGCTGTGCATCGACAGCCCCAGGTCAAAGGTGCGGCACAGGGTGGACAGGCGCTGCGTCGCGCGCAGGCCGCCCCAGTAGTGGTGGTCGCTCAGCACAATCTTCACCGGGCAACCCATCTCGGCATTGCGCCGGAACTCGGCAAAATCGGTCACCACCATATTGGTGGCCAGCGGCACCTCGCAGGCGCGGGCTACGGCCGCCATGCCATCCAGCCCGGGCGCCGGGTCTTCGTAGTACTCCAGCACGCCGCGCAGCCTCTCGACAATGCGCAGGCTGGTCTCCACCGTCCAGTTGGCATTCGGATCGATACGCAAAGGCAGGCCGGGAAAGGCCTCGGCCATGGCCAGAATGCCGGCGGCCTCCTCATCGGGCGGCAAGGCCCCGGCCTTCAACTTGATGCTCTGGAAGCCGTACTGGCCTATCATGCGCTGCGCCTGCGCCACCAGCTGCTGCGGTGTCAGCGCCTCGCCCCAGGCATCGGGCGCATAGGGCTGGCCGGCATGCTCGGCGTACTTGTAGAACAGGTAGGCCGAGAACGGCACGCTGCTGCGCGCCGCACCCCCCAGCAGATCGACCACCGGCGCATTCGCCATCTGGCCTTGCAGATCGAGCATGGCCACCTCAAAAGCACTGACCACCTTGGCCACCGTTTTCGACACATGGGTGCCCGGCGCCAGCGATACCTGCTGGCCCAGGAACTCCGAGGCCGTCTGCACCGGTGGTGCCACCAGCGCAGCCACCCGCTGCTCCATCTCGTTCAGCGCCCAGGGCGACAGCCCCACCAAGGCCGGCGCCGCCTTGGCCAGCGCATCAAGCATGGGCTGGTCGCCATAGCTCTCGTTGATCCCCACCAGACCCGAGGCGGTCTCGATCTCGATGATGGATCGCAGCGCCCAGGGTTCATGGATGCCGGCAGCGTTGAGCAGCGGCGGGTCGCGGAAGGCAATCGGCGTGATGCGGATATGGCGAATGGCGTGTGAGGTACTCATCGTGAAAACGCAGAAGAAAGCAGAAGGGGTGAAGGGGTGGGAGGCTGTGAAGGCTTAGCGCACGGTCATGATGATCTGCGGCAGCCAGGTGGTGAAGGCCGGCACAAAGGTCACCAGGCCCAGCGCAAAGATCAGCGCGCCATAGAAGGGCCAGATGGTGCGCATGACGGTGCCCACCGACACACCGCCAATGGCGCAGCCGACAAACTGGGTGGTGCCCACCGGCGGCGTGTTCAGGCCCAGCGCGCAGTTGATCAGCAGCACAATGCCGAACTGCACCGAGCTCATGCCGTAGTGCTGGGCAATCGGCAGGAAGATGGGCGTGCACAGCAGGATGGTGGCGGCCATGTCGAGGAAGGTGCCGAGCAGGAACAGGATGATGTTGATCATCAGGAACACCATCCACGGCGTGGTGGTCACCTGGGCCAGCATCTGGCCGGTGAGCTCGGCCACGCCGTAGAGGCTGATCAGGTAGCCAAAGGTGCTGGAGATGCCGATCAGCAGCAGGATGATGCCGGTGTTGCGCACCGCCTTGGAGGCGGCCTTGACAAAGTGCGACCAGCTCAGCGACCGGTAGACAAACACCGTCAGCGCCAGCGCATACAGCACGGCCACGACAGCCGATTCGGTGGCGGTGAACACGCCCGACAGAATGCCGCCCAGGATCAGCACCACCACAAAAAGCCCCGGCAGCGCCGCCGCCAGGCTGCGGCCCACCACCTGCCAGCCGGGGAAGGTGCCGGCCGGGTAACCCCGGCGGCGTGCCACCCAGTAGGCCGCACCCAGGTTGCTCAGGGTCAGGATGATGGCCGGGATGATGGCCGCCAGAATCAGCGCCGCAATCGACACCTTGCCGCTGGCCGCCAGCGCATAGATGATGATGTTGTGGCTGGTCGGCATCAGCGCGCCCACCAGGGCTGCATGCGTGGTCACGTTGACGGCATAGTCCGCGTGGTAGCCCTCTTTCTTCATCATCGGGATCATCACCGCGCCCATGGCCGAGACATCGGCCACCGGCGAGCCCGAGACACCGCCAAACAAGGTGCAGGCCACCACATTCGACATGCCCAGGCCGCCGCGCACATGGCCGATCAGCGCCCGCGCAAAGTTGACGATGCGGTCGGCAATGCCGCCGTGCAGCATCAGCTCACCGGCAAAGATGAAGAAGGGAATCGCCAGGAAGGAGAACACCCCCATGCCGGCGGTCATCTGTTGAAAACCCACCTCCAGCGGCAGCCCCTCGTAGGCCAGGGTGGCCAGCGCAGACAGGCCAATGGAGAAGGCCACCGGCACGCCCAGCAGCAGCAGGACGGCAAAGCTCAGGCTCAGAATCAGCAAGGCTGTGGTCATCGCCGCGCTCCTAGTTGGGCTGCACTTCGCGGCCTTGCGCGAGTGCGATCAGGTGTTCGATGGAAAACAGCACGATCAGGCTGCCGGCAATGATGGCGGGCACGTATTTCCAGCCTTCGGACACGCCCAAGGTCGGCAGGCGGTAGTCCCAGACCGATTCGGCCAGCGATGCGCAGCCATAGGCCATGGTCGCGCCAAACAGCAGGATCAGCGCATGGATCAGAAACTCCATCTTGGTGCGCAGCCAGTCCGGCGCCAGCACCAGCAGCGATTCCAGCCCGATATGGCTGCTGTCGCGCACGCCGACCGCCACGCCGAACATGGTCACGTAGAGCACCAGCAACAGCGACAGGCTCTCGGCCCAGGTCGGCGTGTTGTTGAGCACATAGCGGCCAAACACCTGCCAGCTGACGGCAGCAATCAGCAGCATCAGGCCGGCAATACCCAGCCACATGCACAAGCGCGACAAGGCGCTGCAAATCTTGGTAAACATCGTGGTGCCCGAGCAGCCCGGGGCGCACAGCCTCCGGGCGATGGTTGCAAGGAGCCAGCACCCGGCGGGCACTGGCATTGGCGTGGGATCAGCGTCGGATCAAGGCGTGTCTTGCGCGCGCTTGACCAGGTCCTTCAGCTTGGCATCGGTGATGAACTTGTCGTACACCGGCCGCATCGCCGCCTGGAACGGGGCCTTGTCCACCTCGATGATCTCGGCACCGCCTGCCTTCACGACCTCGAGCGACTTGGCCTCGCGCTCGGCCCACTGCTTGCGCATATAGGGCACCGACTCCTTGGCAGCCTGGCGCACCCAGCCCTGCTCCTCGGGCGAGAGCTTGTCGAAGGTCCGTTTGGAGAACAGCAGAATCTCCGGCGCCATCGAGTGTTCGGTCTTGCTGAAGTACTTGGCGACTTCAAACGAGCGCGAGCTCTCGAAGGTCGGGTAGTTGTTTTCGGCGGCGTCAATCAGGCCGGTCTTCAGCCCGGTGTAGACCTCGCCCATCGGCATCGGTGTGGCATTGGCGCCCATGGCTTCGAGCATGCTCACCCAGAGATCGGACTGCTGCACGCGCACCTTCATGCCCTTCATGTCGGCCAGGCTCTTGACCGGCCGCTTGGCGGTGAACATCGAGCGCGCGCCGCTGTCGTAAAAGCCCAGGCCGACAAAGCCCTGCTTCTCACAGGCTTTGAGGATCTCCTCGCCCACAGGGCCATCGAGCACCTTGTGCATATGTTCCACCGAGCGGAACAGAAAGGGCATCGTGGGCACCACGGTCTCGTTGCAGACATTGTTCATCGCGCCCACATTGACCCGCACCATCGCCAGCGCACCAATCTTGGCCTGCTCGATGGTTTCCTTCTCGCCCCCCAGCGCCCCGTTCGGGTAGACGCGGATGCTGTGCTTGCCGCCTGACAGCGCCTTGAGGCGCTCGCCCATGAACTTCACCGCCTGCACGGTCGGGTAGTCGTCTGGGTGGATATCCGATGAACGAAATTCGGTGGCCTGCGCGCTGAGCGCCAGCAGACCGGCAGCCAGTGCTGCACTGATAGTGGAAAGTCGCATTTGTCTACCTCGTTATCTCTGTGGTTGGGGAACATGCCCGGATGGTTTCCGGGTCTCTGGGTCACACACACCTCGCCTGTTTACAGGGGCCGAAATTCCGTCTCCTCCATTCCTGATACGCCGGGGCGCAGCGCAAACAGGCCACCGGCCAGCGGCTGGTCCGACAGATCGATGCCCTCGGGCCGTATCGATGTGACATAGAGCACATCCAGACCCGGGCCGCCAAAGGCGCACATGGCCGGCTTTTTGACCGGCAGCGGCAGCGAGCGGTCCAGCTGCCCATCGGGCCGGAAGCGGTGCACCAGGCCGGCGTCATTGCCGCAGATCCAGTAACAGCCCTCGGCATCGATAGCCGCGCCATCGGGCCGGCCCGGCAGGCCCGTCATATCGACAAACAGGCGGCGGTTGCGGGGCGTGCCGCTGTCGGTGTCGTAGTCAAAAGCCCAGATCTGCTGGCTGCGCGGGTGCGAATCCGACAGGTACATGGTCCGGCCATCGGGGCTGAAGGCCAGGCCGTTGGGCGTGATCAGCGGGCCCAGCTGCAGGTCCTGCGCGCGTCCTGCCGCCAGGTCATCGGCCCCCAAGCGGTAGAGCTTGCCCACCGGCTGCGCGGCCGCCATATCCATCAGCATGCTGCCCGCCACAAAGCGGCCCTGGCGGTCGCAGCGGCCGTCGTTGAAGCGCATGCCAGGCATGGCGTGGTCAACAGTGGCCAGCGGCTGGGTGTGGGCCCCTCCATCGCCCAGCGTCACTTGATAAATGCCATCCTCCAAACCTGCAATCCAGCGCTGCGGCTCACCCTGCCAGGCGGCCATGCAGGCCAGCATCTGCGGCAGCTGCCATTGCCTGGCCTTGCCTTGCCCGGGCTGCCAGCGCTGCAGCAGGCCGCGCGGTATGTCGGCCCAGTACAGCGCAGCCTCCTGCGCACGCCACACGGGGCTTTCGCCGGTGGCGTTGCGGGCATCGAGGACCAGCTCGGCGGCTGTCATGCAGGCTGCTCCGGCGTATCGCCAAAGGGGCCCTGGGCGGTGAAGGCACCACCCTGGTAGACGGCGACCGGGTCGTTGGCGGCGGGCGCAGGTTGCGCCTCCACCTTGGCGCGCCAGGGCTCGGAGCTGTCCTTGGGCACAAAGCCCAGGTGGGCCGCGGCATGGTTGTCCCACCACAGGTCGCGGTTGGCCGATGCGCCGTAGACGACGGTATGGCCAACGTTCGGGGTGAACAGGCTTTTCTCCACCAGCTGCACCAGGTCGTCATAGCTCAGCCAGCTGTGCATCATGCGCCGGTCCTTGGGCTCGGGGAAGGACGAGCCAATGCGGATGCTCACCGTCTCGATGCCATAGCGGTCAAAGTAGAAACTCGCCATGTCTTCGCCAAAGGATTTGGACAGACCGTAGTAGCCATCCGGGCGGCGGCGCGCGTTGGCGTCGATCTTTTCGCTCTGCTGGTAAAAGCCGATCACATGGTTGGAGCTGGCAAACACAATGCGCTTCACGCCATGGCGGCGTGCGGCCTCGTAGAGGTGGAAGATGCCTTTGATATTGGCCTCCAGCACCTCTTCAAAAGGCCGCTCCACCGACACACCGCCCAGGTGCACGATGGCGTCGCAACCGGCCACCATCGCATCCACCGCCTGCTTGTCGGCCAGGTCGCAGGTGTTGACTTCCTCTCGGGCATCCTGCGGCGCGCCCATGCCGGCGATGTCGGACACGCGCAAGACGGGCGCCAGGCCACGCAGGCGCTGGCGCAGCACCTGGCCCAGGCCGCCGGCGGCGCCGGTCAACAGCAAGCGTTGCAGCGGGGGAGTTTGTGCCTGCATCTGCTGCTCCTTTTTCATAAAAAAAGGCGCTTATGAAAAGCGCCTTGGTTGCTCAGCCTTGTGCCAGGCCGTCGATGGCAGAACGGATGTTCTTCAGGGCCTTCACCACCAGCGCAGGGTCGGTGGCGAACGACAGACGAACATAAGGCGACATGCCAAAGGCAGCGCCCGGCACGGTCGCCACCTTGGCGGCGTTGAGCAGGAAGCCCGACACGGCAGCATCGCTGTCCAGCACCTTGCCTTCAGCCGTGCGGCGGCCGATCAGGCTCTGGCATCCGAGGAACAGGTAGAAGGCGCCATCAGGCACCGACGACAGGGTCAGCTCAGGCACGATGGCCAGCTCGCTGCGGATGGTCGCCAGCCGGTCGACAAAGGTCTGGCGCGCCTGGCGCACGCAGTCCTGGTCGCCCAGCAGCGCCGCTTGCGCTGCGGCCTGCGCCACCGAGGTGGCGCTGGTGCAGCTTTGCGATTCGAGCTTGTTCATGCCGCCGATCAGCTTCTCGGGGCCTGCCGCATAGCCAAGGCGCCAGCCGGTCATTGCGTAGGACTTGGAGACGCCGTTGATGATCAGCATGCGGTCCTTCAGATAAGGACAGGCCTGGGCGAACGAGACAAAGGGCACACCGGTCAGGATGATGTGCTCGTAGATCTCATCGGACATGACCAGCACCTCGGGGAAGTCCTGGAGCACCTCGCCCAGCGCTTCCAGCTCGGCACGGCTGTAGACCGCGCCGGTGGGGTTGCCGGGGCTGTTGATGATCAACCAGCGCGTCTTGGCCGTGATGCTCTGGCGCAGGGCCTCGGGCGTCAGCTTGAAGCCCACCGCCTCGGAGCAAGGCACATAGACCGGCACGCCGCCATGCAGGGCCACGATGTCGCCATAGGACACCCAGCAAGGCGTGGGTACCACGACCTCATCGCCGCTCTCCAGGGTTGCCATGAAGGCATTGAAGATCAGCTGCTTGGCGCCGACGCCGGTGGTGATCTCGGCCACGGTGTAGTCGAGCTCATTGTCCTGCTTGAACTTCTGCGCAATCGCCTTGCGCAGGCTCTCGTTGCCGGCGGGCACGGTGTACTTGGTGGCCCCGGCCTTGGCCGCCGCCATCGCCGCATCGATGATGTGCTCGGGCGTATTGAAATCGGGCTCACCAATGCTCAGGTCGATGACATCGATGCCTTCGGACTTCATCTTCTTGGCCTGCGAGGAAATCGCCATGCTGGGCGACGATGGCAGGCTCTCGACTTTTTGACTTAGCTTCAACATAAATTCGCAATCGCTCAGTTTCTCTTAGATGCCCTTGTCATTGGGGTTGGCGTAGAGCGCCTTGGTCGAATCGCTGAGCGGGAAGTTGATGTTCACGTTGCGCGGAGGGATCGTGGCCATGAACCACTTTTGGTAGAGCGCTTCCATCTCGCCGGACTTGATCATCGCGTAGACGGTGTCATCGACCAGCTTCTTGAAGGCGGGGTCGTCCTTGCGCAGCATCACGCCATAGGGCTCGGTGCGCAGTGGCTCGTTCAGGATCACGTACTGGTCGCGCTGGGGCGAGGTGGCGATAAAGCTGGCCAGTTGCACGTCATCGAGCACAAAGGCATCGGCCTTGCCCGATTCGAACATCACAAAGGCTTCGGACGGGTCCTTGCCATAGACCTCGTTGAACTTCACGTTCTGGGCCTTCTTGTAGGCGCGCAGCAGCTGGATCGAGGTGGTGCCAGTGACGGTGGCCACATTGCGGTTTTGCAGATCGGCAATGCCCTTGACTGGCGAATCCTTGCGCACCGCCAGGGTCACGTTGGCCGAGAAGTAGCTGGGCGAGAAGGAGACCTGCTCCTGGCGCGCGATGGTGTTGGTCACCGGCGTGCAGTCCAGATCGACGGTGTTGTTCTGGATCAGCGGAATGCGGCTGGTGGGCGTGGTGATCAGGTACTTGATCTCAAGCTTGGGCAGGCCAGCGGCCTTTTGTGCTGCCTCGGCCACCTTCAGGCAGATGTCGTTGATCATGCCGATGGGATCCGCGTTGCCGTTGACCTTGTAGCTGAAGGGCACGGACATGTCGCGTGCACCGATGGTGATCGCACCGCTTTGCTTGATCTTCTCCAGGGTGCTGGGGGTCTGCGCTTGCGCCAGGGAAGCAGCCAGCAGGGTGACGGCACATACGGTGGTTTTCGAGAAAAGCTTGAGCATGATGGGAAAGTAGGTTACAACAAGGCATCAGTCATGTGTTGTCTGATGACAAGGCTGAATTATGATCACAGCTATGCCCAAAAGCCCCTCGGAATTACCCGCATCCCCGTCAATGGCATCCACCCCGGATGCCATTTGCCACGGTTGCCGTGCCGCACAAGCCAACGGCCAGACCCTTGTTCTGCCGGACCACAGCCATGCTTAAAAGCCCTTCGGAATTAGCCGCATCCCCATCGATGGCATCGGACTCGGCCGCCAGCCTGCGCGGCAGCCGTGCCGCCAAAGGCAGCCGCAGCCTGGCCAATCTGCTGTCGGAAGAGTTTGAAAACAAGATCCGCCAGGGCCTGTTGCAAGAGGGTGACAAGCTGCCCACCGAGACCGAACTGGTGCGCAGCTATGACGTGAGCCGCACCGTGGTGCGCGAGGCGCTGTCCAAGCTGCAGGCCTCCGGTTTGGTGGAGACCAAGCACGGCATCGGCACCTTTGTGCTGCCCGCGCGCAGCACGCCGGGCATGGTGCTGAGTGCCCATGAGTTGAGTGAATCGGTCGATGTGCTCGCCGTGCTGGAGCTGCGCATCAGCCTGGAGACCGAGGCCGCCGGCCTGGCCGCCACCCGGCGCCAGGAGCCGCATCTGCGCGCGATGCGCACTGCCCTGCAGGCCTTTGAGCAGAACTTTGCACTGGGCCGCGAGACCGTGAGCCATGACCTGGACTTTCACCTCAGCATCGCCAAGGCCACCGGCAACCGCTACTTCCAGGAGATCCTGCAGCACTTCGGCTCGATGCTGATTCCGCGCAACCGGATTGCCTCGATCCACATCCCCACGCGCGACCCGGACTACCTCAAGCGCGTGAACCGCGAGCATGAAGAAATCTTCTCTGCGATCGAGCGCCAGGATGCCGACTCGGCCCGCGCAGCCATGCGCATCCACCTGACCAACTCGCGCGAACGCCTGCGCCTGGCCCAGCGCCTGGCCCAGGAACAGCAAGCAGCCGGCGCGCCGGGCAGCGAACGCTAAACCACACACGCAACGGCCCCGCCCCGGGCTGTTGCGCTATAACCCAGCCCCTCAGCAGCTGAGCCAGCCAGCCCGCCAAAACACAGCAACAGGCCCGCGCCAGCACTCGAACCGAGGCCGCGCAAAGCGGTCTGAATCCCCACCCCCATCCCCCAGCCAAGCGTTTCCCCTAGTCCACCAAACCTTGGCGATCTATGTTTTAAGTTGTATGATGTCTTATATCTAAAAAGGAGACAGAGACATATGCATCGCCGTTCGCACCTGATCTATTCAGCGCTGGCCCTGGCTGCCGGTAGCTTGTTATCGACTCCGCTGTTGGCGGCCGATGCCTGGCCGAGCAAGCCGATCCGGCTGATCGTTCCCTACCCACCCGGCGGCAGCTCGGACATCATCGCCCGCTCGATTGGCCAGCTGATCTCGCAAGAGCTCAAGCAGACGGTGGTGATCGACAACAAGCCCGGTGCCAACGGCAACCTGGGGGCCGAGTTTGTGGCCCGCGCCCAGCCCGATGGCTACACCTGGCTGCTCTGTGACCTGGGTGCGCTGGCGATCTCGCCATCCATCTATACCAAGCTCAGCTTTGACCCGAGCAAGGACCTGCGTGGCGCCGCCATGCTGGCCTACTCGCCGCACATGCTGGTGGTGCACCCCTCGGTGCAGGCCAACAACCTGCAAGAGCTGGTGGCGCTATCTAAAAAGCAGGACCTGAACTTTGCCGTCACGGCCACCGGCAGCGCGCCGCACCTGGCCGGTGTGGAACTGGCCCGGCTGACGGGCGCCAAGTGGGTCTATGTGCCCTACAAGGGCGGCGTGCAATCGGTGCAGGACACCGTGGCCGGCCAGACCCAGGTGCTGATGAACGGCATGCTGGCCACCTACCCCCATGTGCAAAGCGGCAAGTTGAAGCTGCTGGGCATTTCCAAGAACACCCGCATGCCGCTGATCGCCGATGTGCCGACCCTGGCCGAACAAGGCGCAGCCGGCTTTGCCTCGGGCACCTGGCAAGGCGTGGTACTGCCAGCCAAGACCCCCGAAGCCATCATTCAGAAGGTCAACCAGGCTTTGCTGACCGCCATCCGCTCGCCCGAGGTGCGCTCGCGCCTGACCGGCCAGGGCGCCGAGGTGGTCACGATGACGCCGGTCGAGACCGACCAATTTTTCAAGGCCGAACGCCAGCGCTGGCGCACGGTCGTCCAAACCGCCAACCTGCAGCTCGATTGAGCCGCGCAGATTTGGCACTGTTGCATTAGCCCTCGTTTTTTTTGAAAGTTTGATATGAGCACCATGAGCCCCCAGGATGTGAAAAGCGTGATGAGTTCCGGACTGCTGTCCTTCCCCGTTACCGACTTCGATGCACAAGGCAACTTCAACGCCAAGGGCTATGCCGAGCGCCTGGAATGGTTGGCCCCCTACGGCGCCAGCGCGCTGTTCGCCGCCGGCGGCACCGGTGAGTTCTTCTCGCTGACCGCCGAGGAATACCCCGCCATCATCAAGACCGCCGTGGACACCTGCAAGGGCAAGGTGCCGATCATTGCCGGTGCAGGCGGCCCGACCCGCTTTGCGATCCAGTGCGCACAGGCTGCGGAAGCCGCTGGCGCCCACGGCATCCTGCTGATGCCCCATTACATGACCGAAGCCAGCCAGGAAGGCCTGGCCGCCCACGTCGAAGCCGTCTGCAAGAGCGTGAAGTTCGGCGTCATCATCTACAACCGTGGCGTGAGCCGCTTCACCCCCGAGACCGTTGCCAAGCTCTGCGAACGCAACCCCAACCTGGTGGGTTTCAAGGACGGCGTGGGCGACATCGAAGCCATGTCAGCCATGTACCTGACCATGGGTGACCGCCTGGCCTACCTGGGTGGCCTGCCCACCGCCGAAGTCTATGCCGCTGCCTACAAGGCGCTGGGCACGCCGGTGTACTCGTCCGCCGTGTTCAACTTCATCCCCAAGACCGCGATCCGCTTCTACGAAGCCGTGCGCACCGATGACCACGCCACCCAGCACCAGCTGCTCAAGGACTTCTTCATGCCTTACCTGAAGATCCGCAACCGCAGCGCTGGCTACGCCGTGTCCATCATCAAGGCCGGCGCCAAGCTGGTGGGCCACGATGCCGGTCCGGTGCGCGCACCGCTGGCCGACCTCAAGCCCGAGGAAGTCGATATGCTGGCAGCGCTGATCAAGAAGGTTGAAGCCTGATCTGCGTTGACCTCCTGGCCCGGTAACCCCCCGCAGCGCTGTGCTGCGGATGGTGCCGGGCTCTTTCCGTTGAAAGCCCCCTCCACACATGACTGCTACCCAACGCCCGCGCGTGCTGCAAATGGGCAAGATGCCGCTGCCCGCGCTTGATGCCGATCTGGCCCAGGAATTCGATACCACCGTGCTGAGCGCACAAGCGGACCCGCAGCAGTTCCTGGCTGCCCATGGTTCGGAGTTTGCCTACCTGGTCACCTCGGCCAGCATGGGCGCATCGGCCTCGGTGATCCAGGCCTTGCCGGCGCTGCGCGGCATCAGCAGTTTTGGCGTCGGCTTTGATGCGCTGGACCAGCAGGCCATCCTGGCCCAATCCGCCCGCGTGGGCTACACCCCCGGCGTGCTGGACGACTGCGTGGCCGACATGGCCTTTGCGCTGCTGCTGGACAGCGCCCGCCGCCTGGCAGCGGCCGACCGCTTTGTGCGCGCCGGCCTCTGGCCCAGCGAGCGCTTTGGCGTCTACACCCGCGCCTCGGGCAAGCGCCTGGGCATTCTGGGCATGGGCCGCATTGGCCGCCAAGTGGCGCGCCGCGCCAGCGGTTTTGACATGGAGGTGGCCTACCACAACCGCCGCCCGGTCAGCGATTCGCCGCACCGCTACATGGCATCGCTGCAGGAGCTGGCCGAGTGGTGCGATTTTCTGGTCATCACCGCCGCCGGTGGCGACGACACCCGCCACCTGGTCGATGCCAAAGTGCTGCAAGCGCTGGGCCCGCAGGGCTTTTTGATCAATGTCGCGCGCGGCAGCGTGGTCGATGAAGCGGCGCTGCTGGACGCGCTGCTACACCAGCGCATTGCCGGCGCCGGCCTTGATGTGTTCGAGGACGAGCCCCGCCCCCTGCCCGGCCTGCTGCAGCAGGACAACGTGGTGCTGGCACCGCATATCGCCAGCGGTACGCAGGAGACGCGCCGCGCGATGGCCGATCTGGTGCTGGCCAACCTGCGCAGCCTGATCGACCACGGCCAGCCGCTGCAGGAAGTGCCCTGGTCCCAGGCTGCGGCACAGGCCCGCGCTGCCTGATAACGTTTTGACGACGACCGAACCATCCACCCATTTCTTGAGACCAGGCCCCAACCGCCTGGCAAGCCCATGACGACACACAACAACCTTATCAACGGCAGCTGGACACCCGGCAAGACCACCTCTCCCAACACCAACCCCAGCGACCTGTCCGATGTGATCGGCCAGTACGCCCAAGGCGATGCCAGCGACGTGGATGCCGCAGTGGCGGCGGCCACGGCCGCCTTCCCGGCCTGGAGCGTGTCGGGCATCCAGGCGCGCCATGATGCGCTGGACAAGATCGGCAACGAAATCCTGGCACGCAAGGAAGAGCTGGGCGACCTGCTGGCCCGCGAAGAGGGCAAGACCCGGCCCGAGGCGATTGGCGAGGTGGCCCGCGCCGGCCAGATCTTCAAGTTCTTTGCCGGCGAATGCCTGCGCCTGGCCGGTGAGAGCCTGCCTTCGGTGCGCCCCGGCATTGGCGTGGAAATCACGCGCGAGCCCATCGGTGTGGTCGGCCTGATCACGCCCTGGAACTTCCCCATCGCCATTCCGGCCTGGAAGATTGCACCCGCGCTGGCCTTTGGCAACTGCGTGGTGATCAAGCCCGCCGACCTGGTGCCCGGCAGCGCCTGGGCGCTGGCCGACATCATCCACCGCAGCGGCATCCCCGCTGGCGTCTTCAATCTGGTGATGGGCCGGGGCCGCATCATTGGCGATGCTTTGGTGCAGCACCCCGATGTGGCTGCGATCAGCTTTACCGGCTCGGTCGGTGTGGGCCGGGGCATTGCCGAGGCCTGCGTCAAATCGGGCAAGAAGGTGCAGCTGGAGATGGGTGGCAAGAACCCGCAGGTGGTGCTGGACGATGCCGACCTGGCCCAGGCCGTGGAGCTGTCAGCCCAGAGCTGCTTTTACTCGACTGGCCAGCGCTGCACCGCATCGAGCCGCCTGATCGTCACCGACAAGATCTACCCCGCCTTTGTGCAGGCGCTGCAAGAGCGCATGGCCAAGATCAAGGTGGGCGATGCGCGCGCCGCCGGCACCGATATCGGCCCCGTCGTGAGCCAGGCCCAGCTGGAGCAGGACCTGAGCTATGTGGAAATCGCCAAGGCCGAAGGCGCCGTGCTGGCAACAGGTGGCAGCCGCATTGCCTGCCATACCGGCAGCGGCAAGGAAGGCTTTTTCATGCAGCCAGCCTTGCTGGTGGACAGCACACCCCAGATGCGCATCAACCGCGAAGAGGTGTTCGGCCCCGTCGCCAGCGTCATCCGCGTGCAGGACTATGAAGAGGCGCTGGCCGTTGCCAACGACACCGCCTTTGGCCTGTCTGCCGGCATTGCCACCACCAGCCTGAAGTACGCCAGCCACTTCAAGCGCCATGCCCAGGCCGGCATGGTGATGGTGAACCTGCCCACCGCCGGCGTGGACTACCATGTGCCGTTTGGTGGCCGCAAGGGATCGAGCTACGGCCCGCGCGAGCAAGGCCGCTATGCGCAGGAGTTCTACACCACGGTGAAGACCGCCTATACGCTGGCCTAAGCGTCTGACACGCGTCTGCGCAGTACCTGGCCACCCTCAGGTACTGCGCTTGGCGGAAAATGGCAGGATGAAACTTCTGCCCGACCTTTCTCTGCCGGTAAAAGCCGACATCAACGATCCCCAGCCCCTGATCCTCTACCACGGCCGCAACTGCCCCGATGGCTATGGCGCGGCGCTGGCGGCCTGGCTGTTCTTCTCCGGCAACGCAGAGTTTCGCGGCCTGGACCATGGCGAAATCCAGACCGTGGACGACCTGGGCCCGCTGGCCGGCCGCACGATCTACATCCTGGACTTTGCCTTTGGCCCCGAGCTGCTGGCGGCCATCGAAGCCCAGGCGCACAAGCTGGTGCTGCTGGACCACCACAAGAGCGCGGCCGAGAAGCTCAATGGCTACCAATGCACCTGCGGCGTCGTGCATTTCGACATGAACAAGTCCGGCGCACGCCTGGCCTGGGAGTTCTTCTTCCCCAAGGACCCCATCCCCGCGCTGGTGCTGCACATCGAAGACCGCGACATCTGGCGCTGGCAGTACCCCGAGAGCGGTGCCTTTCTGGCCGCGCTGGACATGGAGCCGCGCAGCTTTGAGCGCTGGGCCGAGATTGCGGCCTTCAGCCCCGAGCAGCTGAGCGCCTTCATGGCCCGTGGCGGCGCGATGGACGAGAAATACCTCAAGCTCTGCAGCGACATCGCCGAAGGCGCACAGCCGCTGGTGTTCAATGGCGTGGCCGGTCTGATGGTCAACGCCCCGGGCATGTTCCACAGCCAGGTCGGCGACATCTTGGCCAAGCAGAGCGGCACCTTTGCGCTGATGTGGAGCGCCAGCCCCAAGGGCGCCAAATGCGGCCTGCGCTCGCGCTCGGATTTCAACTGCATCCCGCTGGCCGAAAGCATGGGCGGCGGCGGCCATGCCCAGGCCTGCGGCTTCCGCATGGGGGTGGACCGCCTGCCCGAGCTGCTGGCCGGCAGCCTGACCGCCCGGCCCGAAGACGCACTGCCGCCCCCACGCCCTGCGCCAGCCGCCGCCCCCACCCCGGTGCCCACGGGCACGCCATGATGCCTGCCACCCGCACGGACAGCAGCACCTGGGCGCAGCAATGCCCCTTGTGCGGCCAGCGCAACGGCTGTGCCGTGGCCCAGGGCCTGCCTGCTGCCCAGTGCTGGTGCATAACCGCCGATATCGACCCCAAGGCCTTGCAGCGCCTGGCCCCTGCCGAGCGCGGCCAGCGCTGTATCTGCCCGGCTTGTGGCCGCGCGGAGCCCGATCCCGGCGCCCGCCCCAACCGGGGTGACTGACAAGCGCCAGCGCCAGGATCATCATCAAACGCCCGGGGCCCGCCTGCTTGCAGGCACCCCACCAGGCCCCCGCCACACGCGCCCATCCGCTCAGCCCACGCCATGCAGATACGACACCACACCTCCCAGGATCTGCGCAGCCTCTATGGGGACCGCTTTCGCTGGTACCTGCTGTTCAGCGTCATGGTGGGCACGATGGCCTCGATCATCTCCTCGACCATCTTCAATGTCGCCATCCCGGCGATGAGCCTGCACTTCCAGCTCGGCCAGTCGCGCGCGCAATGGGTGACCTCGTCCTTCATGGTGGCCACCACGGTGGCGATGCTGACCACGCCCTGGCTGCTGTCGCGCTACGGCTACCGCAACACCTACCTGGGCGCCGTGCTGCTGCTGATGCTGGGCGGCATTGGCGGGGGCTTCAGCAGCGACTACAACCTGGTGCTGGTGGCGCGCGTGGTCGAAGGCCTGGCGGCCGGCGTGATCCAGCCAATTCCAGCCATCATCATCCTGCATGCCTTTGCCGCCCATGAGCAGGGCCGCGCCAACGGCCTGTTTGGTATGGGCATCGTGCTGGCGCCGGCCATTGGCCCCAGCGTGGGCGGCCTGCTGGTCGACTGGATGGGCTGGCGCTCGGTGTTCTTCATGGTGGTGCCGCTGTGCCTGGCCTCGGTCTGGCTGGGGCTGAAGTTTGTGCCGGTCAGTGCGCCGGGCGGTGCCGCCGCCGACCGCCATGGCAACAGCCTGGATTGGTTGGGCCTGGCCATTGCCACCACCGGCACGGTCTGCCTGCTCAATGGCCTGGTGGCCCTGCATGGCAGCGGCTGGCAGCAAAGCGCCGTGCTGCTGGCGATTGCGCTGGTCTGCCTGCCCGCCTTCATTGGCTGGCAGCGGCGCCTGCTGGCCCAGGGCGGCAAGCCGCTGATGGACCTGCGCCTGTTTGCCAGCAAGCCTTTTGCAGCCGGCTGCATCGTGGCCTTCATCTACGGCGTGGCCTTGTTTGGCTCCACCTACCTGCTGCCGGTTTTCATGCAGCTGGGGCTGTCTTATTCGGCGTCGGTCGTGGGTACCACGATGCTGCCCGCCGGCCTGGTGCTGGGCGGCGTCATCGCGCTGGCCGGCCGCATGGCCGACCGCACTCCTGTGCACTGGCTGGTGATCGGCGGCCTCTCGCTGCTGGCGCTGTCCTTTGTGCTGACCGGTGTGCTGCAGCCTGGCTCGTCGCTGTGGCTGCTGGTCGGCTACACGGTGCTGGGCCGGGTTGGCCTGGGCTTCATCCTGCCGTCGCTGACCCTGGGCAGCATGCGCTCGCTGGACAAAAGCCTGATCTCACAGGGGTCGAGCAGCTTCAGCTTTCTGCGCATGCTCGGCGGCGCCGCCGGGGTGAGCCTCTGCGGCATCTTTCTGGAGTGGCGCGTGGCCTTCTACGCCAACCAGTCGCCCGCCATCGACATTGCGCTGGCCGAGCGGGTGGCGGGTTTTCGCGACACTTTTTTGATGCTGGCCGTGGTCTGCGTGCTCGCGGGCATCGCTGCCCGCCAGCTGCAGCCGCGTGCGGGCGCCAAGCCCTGAGCAGCTGGCGAATGGTCTACACTGGGCCATCCAACGGTTTCCAAAGAGTTTTTGCCATGTGCCAACTGCTGGGGATGAACTGCAACACCCCCACCGACATCAACTTCAGCTTCAGCGGCTTTTCGCAGCGGGCCGGCAATACCGACCACCACAGCGATGGCTGGGGCATCGCCTTCTTTGAAGAAGGCGGCCTGCGCCTGCTGGTGGACCACCAGCCGGCCGTCCAGTCGCCGGTGGCCGAGCTGGTGCGGCGCTACCCCATCCACAGCCGCAATGTGATTGCGCATATCCGCAAGGCCACCCAGGGCCAAGTGATGCTGCAAAACTGCCACCCCTTTGTGCGCGAGCTCTGGGGCAAGAACTGGGTGTTTGCCCACAATGGCGATCTCAAGGACTTCCGCCCGCGCCTGCACAGCCACTTTCACCCGGTGGGCGATACCGACAGCGAGCATGTGTTTTGCTGGCTGATGCAGGAGCTGTGGAAATCCCATGCCGGCACGCCCAGCATTGCCGAACTGACCCACACCCTGCGCGAGCTGGCGGCGCAGATTGCGCCCCATGGCACCTTCAACTTTCTGCTCTCCAACGGCGATGCGCTCTGGGCCCATGCCAACACCTTCCTCTGCTACACCGAGCGCGCGCATCCCTTCTCGCAGGCACAGCTGAGCGATGAGGACCTGAGCATCGACTTTGCCACCTGCACCACACCGCAGGACCGGGTGGCCGTAGTAGTGACAGCGCCACTGACCACCAACGAGCAGTGGACAGCTTTCCAACCCGGCGAGCTGATGGTGTTTGCCGACGGCCGGCGCCTGGCGCTTTAAGAGCCTGTTCAAATCAACAAACCCGGCAGCGCCGGGTTTGTTTTTAGTACGCCTGCAAAGGCCCTCAAGCCAGCGCGCGGGTGATCAGAATCTTCTGCACATCGCTGGTGCCTTCGTAGATCTGGCAGACCCGCACATCGCGGTAGATGCGCTCCACCGGAAAATCATTGACGACGCCATAGCCGCCCAAGGTCTGGATGGCGGCGCTGCAGACGCGCTCGGCCATCTCGCTGGCAAACAGCTTGGCCATGGCGGCTTCCTTCAGGCATGGCTGGCCGGCATCGCGCAGGCTGGCGGCATGCCAGATCAGCTGGCGGGCCGCCTCGATCTGCGTCGCGCATTCGGCCAGGCGAAAGCCGACGGCCTGATGGTTGATGATGGGCGTGCCAAAGCTCTCGCGCTCCTTGGCGTACTGCACGGCCACGTCAAAGGCGCTGCGCGCCATGCCCACGCTCTGCGCGGCAATGCCGATGCGCCCGCCTTCGAGCGCGCCCAGCGCAATCTTGTAGCCCTCGCCTTCGGCGCCGATCAGGTTCTCGGCCGGCACCACGCAGTTCTCAAAATTGATCTGCGCGGTATCGCTGCTGTGCTGGCCGAGCTTGTCCTCCAGCCGCGCGACCTGGTAGCCCGGGTTGTCGGTGGGCACGATGAAGGCGCTCATGCCCTTTTTGCCGGCGCCCTTGTCGGTCACCGCAATCACGATCGCCACCTGGCCGTTCTTGCCGCTGGTGATGAACTGCTTGACGCCATTGATCACATAGGCATCGCCCTGTTTGCTGGCGGTGGTGCGCAGCGCGCTGGCGTCCGAGCCGACATGGGGCTCGGTCAGGCAGAAGGCGCCCAGCATCTCGCCCTTTGCCAATGGTGCCAGCCATTGCTTTTTCTGCGCATCGCTGCCGTAGCGCATCAGGATGGCATTGACGGGGCAGTTGGTCACGCTGATGGCGGTGCTGGTGCCGCCGTCGCCAGCGGCAATTTCTTCCAGCACCAAGGCCAGGCTGATGTAATCCAGCCCTGCGCCACCGAGCGCATCGGGCACGCAGATGCCGTAGGCACCCAGCTGGGCCAGGCCCTGGTGGGCTGCCTTGGGGAACACATGGTCGCGGTCCCACTGCGCGGCGTGCGGCCACAGCTCGGCCTGGGCAAATTCACGCACCGCGTCGCGGATCATCGTCTGGTCGTCGTTCAAAAGCATCGGTTGTCTCCGGATTTTCTCGTTCTGTCGCTGTCTGCTTGGCGGGCTTACCAGTGCTTGGCGCGGCGGCCATCGTGGTGCAGCAGGCGCCCCTTGTCCGCATCGCTGACCGAGGCCAGGGTCTGGCGCATGCCGCTGACGCTTTGCTGCACGGTCAGCGGCGCTTCATTCCCGCCCATGTCGGTCTGCACCCAGCCCGGGTCCAAGGTGATCAGGCGCGCGCCGGGGTAGTCATGCTGGGCGGAGGCCACCGCCATGTTCAGCGCCGTCTTGCTGACCCTGTACAGCCAGGAATAGCTGTCATCCACACCTTCGATCTGTGACATCGACGACGAGATAAAGGCAAACACGCCGCCGCTGGCCTCGACTATCGGGCCGATCTGCGGCAGCAGTTGCATGGCGCCCAGCACATTGGTGTGCATCACCGCATCAAAATCGGCCTGGGTCGGCACCGTGCGGGCATTGGGCCGGCGGATCACACCGGCCACATACATCGCCAAGTCGATCTGCTGGCCCGCCAACGCCGTCGCCAGCGCGGTCACGCTCTCCGGCTTCAGTACATCGACCAGAAAAGCCCGCGCGCCCAGCGCCTGCAGCCGCGCCTGGGCCTCGCTATCACGCACGGTGGCCAGCACCGTCCAACCTGCCTGCACATATTCCCGCACCAGCTCCAGGCCGATGCCGCGCGAGGCGCCAATCACCAAAATCACAGCCATTCCTACGCCCTCCTCGGCGGTTGTCGTCACTGTCCCTGCTCTTGCAGAATTTGCTGCTGGTAGCGCGCCACCATGTCCGCCTGCGGCTCGGGCGCCGCGCTTGAGCCCATCTGGTCATGGATCATCTGGTTGAGCGTGGGCAGGGTGCTGCGCGCGATCTGTGCCTCGGCCTGCCACAGACGCGAGCGCATCAAAGCCTTGGCGCAGTGCAGATAGGCTTCGCGCACCTCGATCTCGATCACCAGCTTGGGCCGTTGGCGTTCGCCATCGAACACATCGATGAAGCGGGCCTCATCGCGCAGCTTTGCGGTGCCGTTGACGCGCAAGGTCTCGTCCACGCCAGGCAGCAGGAACAACAGCGCGATACGGGCATCGGTCAGCAAGTTGCTGAGCGAATCGAGCCGGTTATTGCCCCCGGCATCGGGCAGCAGCAGGTGCTGCGCGCCCTGGCATTTGACAAATCCTGGCGGGCCGCCCCGGGGCGAGGCATCGAGCATCTCGTAAGCTTGGCCGGCCGTGGCCACCACGCACAGCGGCGACAGCGCGATAAAGCGCTGGCAATGCACATCGAGGTGGTCGAGCTGTTTGGCCAGCGCGCGCTCGGCGGGCTGGGCGTACAGCGCGCGCAGTTGCTCGGTAGATTCGATCATGCAGCCTCCGGGTCACCATGTTCTGCATCGGCCGCCGCAGCGCCTGCGGCTGCATAGACGGCCAGATACGCATCCCAGGAGGGATCAAAAGACACGTCGACGCGCCCGGGCTGGGCCACCGCCTGCTGCTGCAGGCTTTGGCGGGCGGCTGCAGCGTCGTCGACGTAGTAGCAGGCAGTGCGCTCGCGCATGCCTTCGATACGGGTATAAGCCAGAATGCCGTTTTCCATGCGCTCCAGCGCCGCCTGCAAGCCTTCCTGTGCATCACGTGCCTGGTCCAGGGTCTCGCCGTCCTCAAACGCCAAGGTCCATTGGAGGCAGTAAGGCAGATCGGCGCGCGTGGCCACCGCATTGGCCGACAGGCGCAGGCCCAGCAGATCGGGCACGGCATCGGCGGGCGCATCACGGCGGCGTGCCTCCAGCATTTTCCAGCGGTCATCGTCGGCCGTGGGGAAGCGGTAGCTGCGCCCCAGGCTGTCGCGCAAAAAGGCATCGAACACGGCAGGGAAGGCCGACAGCGGGCCCACACCCGCAACCTCGGGCGCGAAGGCATCGACCACATCGACCGGGCCGACCCGCACCGCAAAGTCCCATTCGCCCAGGACATGGTCGAGCATGATGAAGGCCATGTGCTTGGCCAGTTCGCGCTGCTCGGGGGCGATGATCTTCTCAAAACCCAGCTCCAGGCCAACGATGCCGCCGGCATCGTAGTGGGCCACCAGCACGTCCGAGCAGGAGAGCTCCAGTCCCTCCATCGCCATGCTGAAATCGTTGATGGGGCTGCGGTTGCGGAAGGCCTGCACCTTGTAGCCCGGCAGGCTGGGCGCCGCACGCACCAGCGCCATCAGGTTCTCGAACTGGTCGACATTGCCATGGGCGCTGAACACCAGGCGCGAAAACAGACTGCCTTCCGAGCGCTCCAGCTCCAGCGCCAAATCGGGGGCGATGCGGGCCAGCATCTCGTTGGCCTGCACCACAAAGGCCTGGTTGGGCAACAGCGCCAGGTGGCGCTCCTGGTAGGCCAATTCCTGCCAGAAGGACTCGATATCCTTTGCCTGCAGCTGCCCCGGGCCGGGGCCCACCGATTCGTTCGTCATAGTTTCTCCTCTGTCAGGATGACTAGACTACATGATTTCAATCGCCATCGCAGTGGCCTCACCTCCGCCGATGCACAGGGTGGCCAGGCCACGGCGCTTGCCACGGGCCTGCAGCGCGTGCAGCAGGGTCACCAGGATGCGCGCACCGCTGGCACCAATGGGGTGGCCCAGCGCACAGGCGCCGCCGTTGACGTTGACGATGTCGTGCGAGACCTTCATGTCGGCCATCAGCGCCATCGGCACCACGGCAAAGGCTTCGTTGATTTCCCAGAGGTCCACATCCTCGACCTTCCAGCCGGCCTTTTTCAGCGCCTTCTCGGTCGCGCCAATCGGTGCGGTGGTGAACCACTCGGGCTCCTGCGCATAGCTGGCATGGGCCACGATCTTGGCCAGTGGCTTGCAGCCCAGCTCCTTGGCAGTGGATTCGCGCATCAGCACCAGGGCCGCTGCGCCATCGTTGATGCTGGAGCTGGACGCCGCCGTGATCGTGCCATCCTTCTTGAACGCCGGCTTGAGCGCGGCGATCTTGTCCAGACGCGCCTTGCCGGGGCCTTCGTCTTCGCTCACGGTGACATCGCCCTTGCGGGTGGAGACGGTCACCGGCGTGATCTCGGCCTTGAAAGCGCCGGACGCGGTCGCCGCCTGCGCGCGCTGCACGCTGGCAATGGCGAACTGGTCCTGCTGCTCGCGGCTGAACTGGTACTTGGCGGCACAGTCCTCGCCAAAGGTCCCCATCGAGCGGCCGGGCTCATAGGCGTCTTCCAGGCCATCGAGCATCATGTGGTCGAACACCTTGTCATGGCCCATGCGGTAGCCGCCACGGCCCTTTTTGAGCAGGTAGGGGGCATTGGTCATGCTTTCCATGCCGCCGGCGACCATCACATCGCGGCTGCCGGCCACCAGCTGGTCATGGGCCAGGATGGTGGCCTCCATGCCGGCGCCGCACATCTTCGACAGGGTCACAGCGCCGGTGCTCTTGGGCAGACCACCCTTGAACAGGGCCTGGCGCGCCGGGGCCTGGCCCTGGCCAGCCATCAGGCAGTTGCCGAACAGCACCTCTTCCACTTTTTCAGGGGCGACACCCGCGCGCTCCACCGCTGCCTTGATGGCCGCGCCGCCCAGGTCATTGGCCGAGAGCTCGGCAAAATCGCCCATGAAGGCACCCATGGGGGTACGGGCTGCGCCAACGATAACGACGGGATCATGCATCTGGTGTCTCCTGATTGAATTCGGGTCTTGTGCGGCAGGCCTCTCAGGGACCGCTCGCGCTGTAAAAAAGGCAGCCCTGGACGCAGGGATGCCTGGCGGGTTTAATCGCGCTTGCGCTCGGCCACCAGGGCCACGGCGCGTTGGTGGACCTCGGACAGCCCGCCAATGCCTGGAACGGTCATCTCCAGGTCGGTGATCAGGCCGTTCTTGAGGCTGTAGCACCAGCCGTGCAAGGTCACCTTCTGGCCGCGCGTCCAGGCGTCCTGCAAGATGGTGCTTTGCGCCACATTCACCACCTGCTCGATGGCATTGAGCTCGCACAGCGCATCATGGCGGTGCTGGGGCGGCAGGCTTTGCAGCAGGTCCAGGTGCTTGTCGCGCACATCGCGCACGTGGCGCGTCCAGTTGTCGACCAGGCCCAGGCGCAGGCCTTCAAGCGCCGCAAGCACGCCGCCGCAGCCGTAGTGGCCCACGACCATCAGGTCCTGGATCTTGAGCTGGTCCACCGAATACTGGATGGTGGACAGGCAGTTCAGATCGCTGGGCACGACCACATTGGCCACATTGCGGTGCACAAACACTTCACCTGGCTCCAGGCCGGTGATCTGGTTGGCCGGTACACGGCTGTCCGAACAACCGATCCACATGTACTTGGGGTGCTGCTGCGACATCAGGCCCGTGAAGAACCCGGGGCGGTCACGCTCCATCTGCTCTGCCCACAAGCGGTTGTGGTCAAACAGGTCTTTGATGGAGGTCGTAGTCATAAGGCTATCCTTTGTTGTGTGGGTATCAGGATGGCGCAGCGCAGCCGGTCAGCAGGTCTCTGCGAACAGCTCACGCCCAATCAACATGCGGCGAATCTCGCTGGTGCCGGCGCCAATTTCATAGAGTTTCGCATCTCTCCAGAGGCGGCCGAGTGGATATTCATTGATATACCCATTGCCTCCATAGATTTGCACGCCTTCGCCGGCCATCCAGGTGGCTTTCTCGGCGCACCAGAGGATAACGCTGGCACAGTCCTTGCGCACCTGGCGTACATGGTCTGTTCCGAGCAGATCGAGGTTTTTAGCGACCGTATAGGCAAAAGAGCGGCCTGCTTGCAGCACGGTGTACATATCGGCCACCTTGCCCTGGATGAGCTGGAACTCACCAATGCTCTGGCCAAACTGCTTGCGGTCATGGATGTAAGGCACCACGTTGTCCATCACCGATTGCATGATGCCCAGCGGGCCACCGGTCAGCACGGCGCGTTCGTAGTCCAGACCACTCATCAGCACCTTGGCGCCGCCATTGACCTGGCCCAGCACGTTCTCGGCCGGCACTTCAACGTTCTGGAACACCAGCTCGCCGGTGTGGCTGCCGCGCATGCCCAGCTTGTCCAGCTTCTGCGCAATCGAAAAACCGGGCATACCCTTCTCGATCAGGAAGGCAGTCACGCCCCGTGCGCCCATCTCCGGCTCGGTCTTGGCATACACGACCAGGGTGTCGGCATCCGGGCCATTGGTGATCCACATCTTGTTGCCATTGAGCAGGTAGTAGCCGCCCTTGTCCTCGGCCTTGAGCTTCATGCTGATGACGTCGGAGCCGGCGCCCGGCTCGCTCATCGCCAACGCGCCCACATGCTCACCGCTGATCAGCTTGGGCAGGTACTTGGCCTTCTGGGCTTCATTGCCGTTGCGGTTGATCTGGTTCACGCAGAGGTTGCTGTGGGCGCCATAGGACAGGCCCACCGAGGCGCTGGCGCGGGAGATCTCCTCCATCGCCACCATATGGGCCAGGTAGCCCATGTCGGCACCGCCATATTGCTCGGACACTGTGATGCCCAGCACACCCAGGTCGCCAAACTTGCGCCACAGGTCCATCGGAAACTGGTCATTGCGGTCGATCTCGGCGGCACGCGGCGCGATTTCGGCCTGCGCAAACTCGCGCACGGCGTCGCGCAGGGCGTCGATATCCTCACCCAACTGGAAATTCAGGCCTGGTAATCCGGACATGGTCTTGTCTCCTATCTATATGGCGCACCAGATGCCGCCGGCACGCCAAGGCGGTAGAGCGGCATCATTACGTTTACGTTCACGTCAACTATATATTATTTTTTTGACGGCTGCTTTGAGAGCAAAGCATGGGCTTCCTGCATATGCTCATCAATTTCTGCCAAGTTGGCCTGCAAATCTGCCAACTGCGTCTGCAGGCGCTGGCGATGCGCCGTCAGCACCTCGATAAAGCGGCTCAGCTGCACACCAGTATCGCGCGGCGACTCGTAGAGGTCGATGATTTCCTTGGCTTCCTGCAAGGTGAGCCCCAGGCGCTTGGCACGCAAGGTCAGGCGCAGGCGTGTGCGCTCCTTGGCCGAGTACACGCGCTGCTTGCCGCCGGTGCCGGTGCGCTCAGGGTGCAGCAGGCCCATGTCCTCGTAAAAGCGGATGGCCCGGGTCGTCAGATCAAATTCTGCTGCCAGCTGCCCGATGGAATAAGTCGGTGTCATGGTCCCCTTGTCTGTGCTTGTTGTTCTGGATGAGCCATTATGCGGCATGCACTGCCTGGCAGCGCTAGGGCAGCGGCCCAAAAGAAAAACCCCTCTACTCGGAGGAGCAGAGGGGTTGATCAGTATAAAAGCCTGACGATGACCTACTTTCACACGGGAATCCGCACTATCATCGGCGCGA
>NZ_JAJNCT010000024.1 GCF_021026195.1 Comamonas koreensis | reverse complement strand
GGTTTCAGCGTCACTAAGCTGGTCACCTATGCGGATGCCTGGGGGCAGCTCTCCAGCCGCATGACACAGGCAACGGGCAGCGCCACGGCTAGCGAGGCCGCCATGAGTCGGCTGATGGATGTCAGCAACCGCGTCTACAAGCCCATTGCCGACACGGCAGAGCTATTTATCCGCACCTCCGAATCCCTCAAGCAGATGGGGTACACGACCGCTGAGACGGTTGACATGGTGGAAACGCTTTCCTATGGCCTCACGGTGTCCTCTGCATCGGCAGACAAGACCAAGAGCGTGATTGATGCCTGGTCGAAGTCCATGCTGCAAGGCAAGATGACGATGGGCGAGTATCAGACGGTTATCTCTGGCGCACCAGCCCTGCAAAAGGCGCTAGCCGATGCGCTGGGGGTGACTATCGCCGGCCTGCAGGACATGGTTGGCAAAGGCCAGCTGAGCGCTGACAAGCTGATGCTGGTAACCAAGCAGATGCAGGAGCTGGGCAAGCAAGCCGATGCAATGCCTGTGACCGTGACGGATGCGTTTACCAAGCTGGTGAACAGTGTCACGCAGTACGCGGGCGAATTGAACAAGAGCACCGGTGCAACTTCTCTGCTGACCGGCGCTATTGGAAAGCTTGCTGACAATGTTGGACCGCTGCTGACGATGCTCGCCACGATGGTGGGATTGGCGGTTTCGAGCTGGTTAACTACTGTGGTGTCTGGAGCCGTGGCCGCAGGTGGTGCATTCACTGCTGCCGGTGTCGCGGTGAAAGGCTTCATGGCCTCCCTGGGACCATTGGGTTGGTTAGTTCTAGCTGTGGGCGCGGGTACGGCAGCCTATCAGGCGTTCTCGCGGAG
>NZ_JAJNCT010000023.1 GCF_021026195.1 Comamonas koreensis | reverse complement strand
GGTTTCAGCGTCACTAAGCTGGTCACCTATGCGGATGCCTGGGGGCAGCTCTCCAGCCGCATGACGCAGGCAACGGGCAGCGCCACGGCTGGCGAGGCCGCCATGAGTCGGCTGATGGATGTCAGCAACCGCGTCTACAAGCCCATTGCCGACACGGCAGAGCTATTTATTCGCACCTCCGAATCCCTCAAGCAGATGGGGTACACGACCGCTGAGACGGTTGACATGGTGGAGACGCTCTCCTATGGCCTCACGGTGTCCTCTGCATCGGCAGACAAGACCAAGAGCGTGATTGATGCCTGGTCCAAATCTATGCTCCAAGGCAAGATGACGATGGGCGAGTACCAGACGGTTATCTCTGGCGCACCAGCCCTGCAAAAGGCGCTGGCCGATGCGCTGGGCGTGACTATCGTCGGCCTGCAGGACATGGTTGGCAAAGGCCAGCTGAGCGCTGACAAGCTGATGCTGGTAACCAAGCAGATGCAGGAGCTGGGCAAGCAAGCCGATGCAATGCCTGTGACCGTGACGGATGCATTTACCAAGCTGGTGAACAGTGTCACGCAGTACGCGGGCGAATTGAACAAGAGCACTGGCGCTACTTCGCTGCTTACAGGCGCGATCAACATTCTGTCCAATAACGTGGGACCGCTGCTGACACTGCTTGCCACGATGGCGGGCCTGGCCGTTGCGAGTTGGCTAACTACCGTAACTACCGCTGCTTTGGCCACCGGCGGGGCCTTTACCGTCGCAGCGGCGGCGGTAAAGGGCTTCCTGGCCTCTCTGGGGCCATTGGGTTGGTTAGTTCTAGCTGTGGGCGCGGGTACGGCAGCCTATCAGGCGTTCTCGCGGAG
>NZ_JAJNCT010000022.1 GCF_021026195.1 Comamonas koreensis | reverse complement strand
CTCTGCTATTCCACCTACTGTCCAAACGATTGGCACTGCTGATCAAGATTGCATCGGCCCTAACACCGTTGGCTCAGACCCAGAAAGCTTAGAGGCGCTGGACATACTTTGCGCGTACCGGCCAGACATTCACAAGAAAGATTGGCGCGGACGCAGTGTGGTCCGCGAGGCAAAAGGCCGAGAGAAGAATGCCGGACAACCTGAGATGCGCGAGATTCTTGAACGGCACTTCCCCGACACCGATTTTGAACTACCCTAGCGAAAACCGCCCTATTGAACTATCGCTTTTTGTCCCGGTTCGACTTCCGCTTAGGGTCGTCTGCCGACTTTCAGAACTGATGTTTTGTGAGCCAGCTGAGATGTGTTCTGTCTAGGCCCTTTTCGTCTCATGGAGGAAATTTTCGATTTCCCCCAGCTTATGAATGCCGAGGCCCTTAATGTTTAACAACTCTTTGCGCTCCATCGCAAGCAGTTGCTCAACGGTAGTGATCCCACCACGAAGCAAGACTTGAACAGTTGCCGGAGCCAGTGCGCCGTTAAGAGATGAGCCTTTGATGTGGCGTATGGGCGAATAGATCCGCGCTGGGATAAAGGACTTGTCGGGGAAGAGCGCAGCCTCTATCTGCTTGAACCGGAACATTCCCATCCCCCACATCTTTAACAGTTGGTTCGGATAGGCCCTGTGAACTCCCTCAACTGTATGGACGCCATTTCGTTCCAGAATAGTCTTCACTCGCAGCGGCAGTAGGTCGCCTATAGGTGTTTCGGATTTTGGCATTTGATCATAGGGCATTTGAATTCCATCAAAAATGGCATCCTTCAATCTTATGTAACCTCTCATTGCAGTCTCATTGATGGGCAGCATAAAGACAAGGTAATTATCAATGCGAGTGCTGACCTACTGAGTCATAGCCGATATATTTTTCTTCTGACGGGCTTTCAATTTTCGGCACCAAGCTCACAGACCAGTGACCGCTCTCGTCTTGGCTCGGTGCTAGAAGGTCATATGTCTTAACCATACTCAGTAGACCTGAATGCCCGAAAGTTTGTGGAGAGAAGCCAGGGTCCATCCGTTTGAGATACTGCCCTAACAGTCCCAAACCAACTTTCCCTTCAGACGTGTCTCCAGCAAGGAGGGACACCGCATCAACGAGAAATCGAGGGCGCCTTTTAGGTAGCGGCTTGAGCGCATCCTGCTTCAAGGGGTCAACTTTAACTTGTTCCGCTTTTGCCAAATTTTTGGATGCGGGGTCGGTGACTTCCTCGGGCTGAATGTCAGGGCGAGTCCATTCGAAGAATTGGTCGCTTGCGTTCCTCAACGCTTCCGGGGTCTTGGGTTCACCAACAATGCAAACAGTTGCCCCGCGCTCTCGTGCAGGTGAGGTGTTGTACGCTAAGCTTTACGAGGCTGTGCTGGCCCTTTCCGACGGTGCGAGCGAGTGTCCTGCTTGTGGAACAGGACTGACCGCTGTAGCTCAGGACCCGTTCTCAAGGGCGCGAGCGGGCCTGGAAGCAACTCGCGCAATTGGCTGCACTCCAGCAGGAGGAGGCCAGACTAAGAACCGAGTTAAGCGAGGCAATTCGTACTCGGTGGGTCCAGATGCGCCGCGTGATTGCGGCAGCCGCGATTGCCTGTCCCGCCGAATTGCAGGCCGGGGGCCTGCCGCCCCTGCCGATCACCGCGGTGGGCAACTGGCTGGGACTTTGGGTTGATGGAGACCGGCGGCCCTGGCAAACCCTGCTGCGGATCGCTGAAGTCATTGAAGGTTTCGATATTCGGGCGCGTGAGGTGCACGCTCAACGCCGCACGCTAGCCCAAGAGAGAGACCACCTGCAGCAGCAGCAATTAGAGATGGAGCGGCTTAGAACCATGCGCGCGACCGCCGATCAAGACCTGCAGGTTGCCCACCAGACGGTGGCTCAGTTTGACGAGGCTAATCGCGACTTGATCCAAGCCGTCGCGGCCGAGATGCCGCAGGTGGCACATCATCAGCGAATCAAGGTCGCCTACGATGGGTTCCTGCCCGAGATCCAGGCCTACCTCGCGGCGCTGCCAGGTGCTTTGCTGCAAGGCTTGGGAGAACAAGCTCGCCATCTGTACAACGCATTCAACCGGGCTGATCCGCCAGGCGACTTGCTGCACGCTCTGTGGTTACCACTGGCAGAGAACGGCAAGATTGAGGTGGAATTCGCCGGTGAGCCGGGCGTACGCTACGATGCACTTATAGTGTTCAGCGAAGGGCATATCAAATGTCTGGGTCTGGCAATTTTGCTGGCAAAGAACATCGCTCAGAAGTGCCCAGTGATTGTCTTCGATGACGTCGTCAACGCGATCGATGACGACCACCGCGATGGAATCTGGCGCACGTTCTTCGAAGATGGTCTGCTCGATGGCAAACAGATAATCCTCACATCACACGCTGAAGAATTCCTGCACCGTATCCAACAAGAGTTGGGTGTCCGACGTGCGGGGGCGGTCAAGCGATATAAGTTCCTCCCGCATCAGGGAGAGCACGAGCTGCGTGTCGAGAGAGATCCGCCAATGAAGAACTACGTGCTGCTTGCACAGCAGGCGTTGGCAGCTGATGAGAAGCGAGAGGCACTGCGCCAAGCTCGTCCGGCGCTGGAGAGCCTAACGGACCGTCTCTGGACATGGCTGGGCCGAAGGACAGATGGGCGAATCGACATCAAGCTGAGTGGGCCCCGCTCACCCTGGGAGTTGAACAATAAATGCAGCAAGCTGCGATCGGCGGTCGATCGGATCGCGACACAGCACCCTGGTGCGCCTCAGGCTGTCGTGGCGCTCGCGGCCTTGCTCAACGTGAGTGGCTCGAGTATAGAGTGGGGTTACCTCAACAGCGGCGTGCACGATTCACAGCGCGATCATGAGTTTGATCGTGCAACCGTTAAAGTCGTTGTGGAGTCAATTACGGCATTAGATGACGCGCTTGACGCCCTGCAGAGGCGCTGAGCGGTCGGGCGTTGATGACCGCCCGGTCCCTGCAGCGTAAGAGGTCAGCAGGCATGTTGCCGATGAAAGACTGCAGTCGCCGCAAAGCAAGCATTAACTGCCGTAAAAACGAACGTCAGCAACGGGTCGGAAGCCGCCATCGGGCCGAGCACGGCCAGCTGAACGAGTGCGCACTATCATTGCATGCTCGGTCATCGTGCGTACGCAAAGTTTAAGTCGTAGGTGGTTGGCGGACCTGCTAGTACGGTCAGCTAGCAGGCCAGGTCGCTTGAGAAGCGTAGAGGCAAACGCTGTGCTTGGTTGCGGTAGTTTTTGAAAAGAGGTGCCCTCAGCATGTTGTACCTCGTATTTGTATTTATATGCCAACCTTCCTTCGTTGTGTCATAGTGCTCCCAATGGCACCACAGTCTCAACAACGCAAGCGTCAGGCCGCTACGAACTCATCTACTGCTGATGAGTATGGAAAGGAACACGTTGTTGAATCCAACCCAGCCAAATTGGCTTATCGCGTTAGACAAAAATTGCCACGTGGTAGCTACGTTGTAAAGGCGCTGAAAGGTAAAGAGGCCTTCGAGGCTGCAGTGGCTGCTGGAATCTTCACTCCAACGGGCCGCTTAGCAAAAGCCTATACCAATGCACAAACACGGGCTCGCCGATCCGTCCCATGACGTCTTAACGAGATCGTCTCCAAGGGTACGAGCCTATAGTTCGATTGGCAGAAGGCTAGTTTTGCGGATAGTCGCTCCAGTAAACGCTTGCTGGTCGGCTGACTTCTGGATGGCTTGAACTTGCGCCTCGCTCAGGGGGCCGTCGTCGAGTTCATAGCCTACTTCCTCGCCAGCTGCAGATTGGTCTTGTTGAGGGATCTTGGGTTGGCTGTTCGGAGTCATAGTTGTCTATCCTATTTTTGACCGCAAGTCCGCATTGAAGTGGTGCAGCAGATACGTTGGCTGATCCGGCCAAGTGCGATCATCCATCCTATCGAGGGTTTTGAACATTACAGTAGCGCGGATCACCGCTTCTATATTGTGGAAACGTGGGCCTCAAAGGCGAAAGCCAGATCAACGGATCTGGCTTTCAAGTCGGCTTCAGATAACGTCTTCTCCAGGTGCTTACACATGAAGATAGTGGTTAAAGAACTAATAATTTTATAATAATTTATTGGCCATATACTTCTATTTCAGAATATGCGAGCCAAGATCCATAGTTGCCGGCGTGGAGTACTACATATCGTGTATTCATATCACTAGATAATGCTAATGTAATTGGTGCTCTATCTCCGTGCTTAGGCACCATGAAGTCTTGATACGTGCCAATTACAGATCCTGTGGAATTGGTAGAAGATTGCACAGAAAATTCTATTTTGAATTCTTCATGCATTTTAACAGTGGATCTAGGAGTTACCCTTAAAAATTTTACGTTTTTTGCTGTTCCTAAATCCAGAACAACCGTACCCGTTGGGGCTCCAGCATTCCACATATCATTATAAGACCCATTGTAAAGGTTTGAGATACCAGAATTAGTTTGCGGAGACCAGGCACTTTGAATATTGTGGCGCTTTAAAGAGTTTGGTGAGCTATTCCATTTGGTAGAATAAATTGCAGATCCATCTTCCGCATATTTCCCTGTATATTGGCCATTTTTTTTCAGGAACCATTCGCGTTGTAATGGCCGAGTATTGTAGTCGCCATGTCTAGAGGCGATCGCTGCTGCAATAGGTGCAGAAAATGATGTGCCTGACAAAACTTGAGTCTGTGAGGAGTTGTATCTTAGAGAGGTTATCTGTTGCGATGGCGCCCAAATCTCGACACAGGGTCCAAAGTTACTACCCTCTGCGGTAACCACTGTCGGTGGAGTGGTGTGATTAAAGTAAACCGGATCGTTTGCAGATCTATTGCCCAATCTGTCATGGCCGCCAACAAGCATAATTGCATCCCAAGGCAGTGCAGTGTCATTGAACGTATAACCCCAGCCGCATTGATTACTATTATTATTCCCTGCTGATTGCAATATCAAATGATAATTACTCGCAATAGCCATTGCGCGTCCGCGAGCATGGCTGAATTCTTGAGTGTTATTGCCGGGGTACTGTATTGCGCCATTGTTTAAGGACATAGATATGACGCCCCAGTCTCTTGCAACATCGGAGTAACTTACTATTTCATTTAAAGCGTTGATCACTGGTGTGTCTGCTATGCCATATCCTTTATGACTAATCGGCTGTCCTGGATTAACTCCTCTAGACAACATATTATTTTGTTTAGCACCAATTACGCCAGTAACATGGGCTGAATGCCAGTATTCCCAAATATCTACTGATGAGGAGGCTGACTGGTTGGATCCAATCACAATATCTTGGGATATTGGGCTCATAAGTGGCCCTTCGATAGTATATAGTCGAGCGGCATTGCTTGGTGGTGCATAGTTGCCAAGGGTATTTGTATAGGAAAGCCACCATGGAACTACTTCCGATCCCGAGATAGTGTCACCAATTGCAGTTGTAGTTGATTGGGATAGGACAATATTAGCCTCCTTCCCTTCCAGTTCAGATATTGAGATTACTCCTTCCGCTCTGGAAATTTTTTCCAAATCACTCGGCGTAGCATAAATTTCGAATTCTGTAGCGACCCATGATCGAACCTGTTCTGGTTTTCTTCCGATTAAATTGGAAACTATATCGGCTGCAAACCTAACTTCCGGCAATTCTAGATTAGGGTCTCCAGGTTTTACTTTATGGACATCTGCTAGAGTATAGCCTGCTTTATCCGCTTTTTCTTTTAAAGAATCAGTGTAAAATGGAGACAGTTGAACTGCGTACCTATATTCCCCGCGACTATTTACTATAGGCTTTTGTGCCTTATAAAGTGTAAATGATTTCTCTTCGGCATGAGAGAAAGTCAGCATAAGCGATGCAGTTAATGTGATGATAAATGAATTCTTATGTATTTTCATATTCTCAATTTAGTTGATTTAGTTCGAGCAGTAAATTCCAATTAAATTGTTAATATTTACCGTCAAATCATTTATATTGTAATTTGAAGTATTAGGCACTCGGGTTTTCCCTGTATTTTTTTGAAACAATTAAGTAGATTTGTATCTTCCCCCATGCTCTTTAGTAGTTCAAATTGAATTTATGAGTATTCGCGATGGTGTTGTATTTAATTTCCAATTAACAAAATTTCACTTTTGTGAGGATTTTTCAATTAGGGTTTAAGTGGAGAGGAACATCTATCGAAAACGTACCATTGTGTTTTTAGCATCACATGAAATGCCTGTTAGGGCCGATGCAATCTTGATCAGCAGTGCCAATCGTTTGGACAGTAGGTGGAATAGCAGAG
>NZ_JAJNCT010000021.1:127711-369092 GCF_021026195.1 Comamonas koreensis | reverse complement strand
TCGTCCTTGGCATATTCGCCTCCTAAACGCATCATGTCATTCGATGTGTCCGGAAAACCGGGGGAAGCCCAGATAGTGGCCTACGAGATGCAGCCGCGCCCGCTCTTCCCGCTGGTGGGCAATATGCTCAAGAAGGCGATGGCGAGGCTTGCCGACAAACAGGCCCCGCTGCTGCACTCGGACCAGGGCTGGCAGTACCATATGCGGGCCTACCAGCAGCAGCTAGCCGAACGTGGCCTGACCCAAAGCATGTCTCGAAGAGGTAACTGCTTGGACAACGCTGCAATGGAGAGCTTCTTTGGAACACTCAAGTCAGAGTTCTTCAGGCTGAACAAGTTTGAGAGCATCGAGCAACTGCGCAAAGGACTGCATGACTACATTCACTACTACAACCACCACCGGCTCAAGCTCAAACTAAAAGGCCTGAGTCCGGTGGAGTACCGAACTCAGGCCTTGAGCCTCTAACATTTAACTGTCCAACTTCTTGGGGTCAGTTCACGCAGGTGCCCTTTTTTATGACCAGGCCAACGGGCTAATGGAGATCAATGGTGATGCCAGCGCTCAGGCGCCGTCGCCCTGGAAAGCCTCACGGCGCAGGGTCACCACCAGCGTATCGCGGTGGCCTGGTTCCTCAGCCAGTGGCTGTATGGGCGTGCTCTCATGGATCATGCGGGCATCGTCGAGCAGCATCAGCGACCAGGGCTCGGTCAGGGTAAAGCGCAGGCCTTGCGGGCCCTGGGCATCGAACACGCGGGTCTCCCCGCCCTTGATGCCTTCGCGCGCCACCAGAAATACCGCCACCAGGTCCACGCCATCGCGGTGTGCGCCTTCGGGTGTGGGCCGGCCAATCCCTTCGGCGGTGTCGATGCGGAACTGATGCGTCTCCGTGTACCAGGGCGCATGTTCAGCGCTGGGGAACAGCGCCTGCGCCGTGTGCCCCAGTGCAAGCAGGATCTGGCTCCAGGCCGGCAGCGCCTGGGTGCTGGCAGCCACGGGCTCAAACCAGCGCTGCATGCCGCCATGCAAGGCGTTGTATTCCACCGGCTGCCAGTGGGCGCGGTGGGGCACCGCCTGCACCTGGTCGTCCTGCACCACATAGCAGGAATGGCGGCGCTTGCGGTAGCGGCCGCCGTCTTTCAGATAGGCATCGTGGGGCATGGCCTCCCAGTGGCTGCTGAGTGCTACCAGCGCATCGGGTGGGCAGGCAGCCCACTGCGCCACGGCTGCCGGGCTGAGCACCGCGTAGCCATAGGCGCGCAAGGTGCCGTCCACTTGGTCGGCATCACAGTAAGGAGGAGGAAAAGACTGCATGTAAAACTCCGTCAAGCGGGCGAGCTTACGGCGGTCATAAAAGCATTGCGCGCTATACAAGTTTGGGCAGCGCCGCAGCGCTGCCCTCTGGCACTTCATCACACAGGAATGAAGGCCCTGTTCGCGCCACACCCTGCGCTGGGGCGGCGCGTTGGCTGCTTACTGGCGGACGACCAAAACGGGTATCTGGCTGTCGCTCAGCACGCGTTGGGTCACGCTGCCCAGTACCAGCTTTTCCAGGCCCTTGCGGCCATGCGATCCCATGACGATCAGGTCCGCACCGGTGGTTTTGACGGCTTCCATCACGCCATCGTGCACGGAGTGGCCTTCGCCCATGACGGTGTCGACGGGGATGCCGGCTTGCTCCATCGCGGATTTGACGGCGTCCAGCGCAGTGTGCGCATCGGCCGTGGCCGCCGACAGGTACTGTGCCTGGCCGTAGGCAAAATCGGCGCCCACGCCGGTGAAGGGGTAGGGATCAATCACATAGACCGCAGTGACCTGGCTGCCAAAGGCCTTCGCAAGACCGGCGGCTTTGTTGACTGCGAGCATGGAGGTGGCAGACCCATCGACCGGCACCAGAATATGTTTGAACATAGTGTCACTCCTTTTAGTTGTTCCATGCATAACTTACTCTAAAACGCATGCCCCGGCAAACGGACGCGCACCGGTTGCGCGGCAGCGCCCTGCGGTGGTTGCGCAGGGTTTGCGCTGCATCAAAGGGTGGCTGGGCCCGCTGCCTGCGCCGCATAATGTCTGCTCCGCCCTGCTGGGCACCTACGCCTCTTGAAACCATGACAACACCGCTGCGCCCTCTCGGTCGATCCCCCCTGCAGGTCTCTTCTCTGTGCCTGGGTGGCAATGTATTTGGCTGGACGGCCGACGAGACTACCAGTTTCAGGCTGCTGGACGCCTGGCTGGATGCCGGCATGAACTTTGTCGATACCGCTGACGTGTACTCGCGCTGGGCGCCAGGCCACAGCGGTGGCGAGTCCGAACGCGTGCTGGGCAAATGGCTGCGCAGCTCGGGAAAACGCGCGCAAGTGGTGCTGGCGACCAAGGTCGGCAAGGACATGGGCGATGGCAAGGTCGGCCTGCGCCCGGAGTACATTCGCCAGGCGGTCGATGCCTCACTGCAGCGCCTGCAGACCGACTACATCGACCTCTACCAATCGCATGACGACGACGCGCAGGTGCCGCTGGCCGATGTGATGGGCACCTTTGGCGAGCTGATCGCCGAAGGCAAGGTGCGGGCGGTAGGTGCCAGCAACTACAGCGCTGCACGGCTGGCAGCGGCGCTGCAGACCAGCGAACAGCATGGTCTGGCCCGCTATGAGAGTCTGCAGCCGCTCTACAACCTCTACGACCGTGCCGTGTTCGAGAAAGAGCTGCAGCCGCTGTGCGTTGCGCATGGCGTAGGCGTCATCAATTTCTACAGCCTGGCCGCCGGCTTTTTGACCGGCAAATACCGCAAGGCCGAAGATGCCAGCAAAAGCCCGCGCGGCGCCAAGACCACCCAGCTCTACCTCAACGACCGGGGTCTGCGCATTCTGGCCGCGCTGGAACAGGTCAGCGCCCGTGTCGCTGCACCGATGGGCGAAGTGGCTGTGGCCTGGGTCATGCGCCAGCCGGCCATTGCATCGCCGATTGCCAGTGCCAGCAACCTGGAGCAGTTGCAGTCGCTGATCCGCGCCAGCCAGTTGCAGCTGGATGCCGATGCCATGGCCACGCTCAACGCCGCCAGCGCCGAGGCTTGACGCCCCTGGGCTAGACAGGCTAGGCCAGCAGAGCCGGCAATATCTGCGCCGAAGGCAGGCGCCAGCACTGGTCAGCCACGCTGTCCAGTTCGGTGGGCTCTGGGTTGATGACCACCACATGGGCGCCACCGCGGGCCGCAATATGGGCCAGGCCCGCCGCTGGGTAGACATGGCCTGAAGTGCCAATCACCAGCATCAGGTCACAGCCCTTGGCCGCATCTTGCGCCTGCTGCAGCTCGGCCAGTGGCAGCGCCTCCCCAAACCAGACCACGCCAGGGCGCAGGTAGTTGCCGCAACCAGGGCACTGCGGCGGCGCATCGCCTTCGGTGAAACGGGCATCGCAACAGGCCTTGGGCGGCAGCAGCCAGCGGTTGTCCATCAGGTTGCCGTGCAGGCACAGCACCGGCCTGCTGCCGGCACGTTGGTGCAGGCCATCCACATTCTGTGTGACCAGGGTCATCCGATCAGGATGGCGCGCCTGCCATTGGGCCAGCGCCACATGGCCGGCATTGGGCATCACCCGGCCGATGAGATCACGGCGGTACTGGTACCAGTCCCAGACCCGCTGCGGATGGGCCAGAAAACCCGCCTCGCTGGCCATCTCCTCCGGGCTGAACTGGGCCCAGTAGCCCGTCTGCGCATCCCGGAATGTCGGCACACCTGATTCGGCACTGGCGCCCGCCCCCGTCAACACCAGCACATGCCGCGCGTTTTGCAAGCGCTGTCGCAGGCTGGCAATTTCTGTATCTGCAATCGGCAGGGCCGCGGATGTATTGAGGGGATCACGAGACATATACAAAGCGTTGAGAGGCAGGCGATCAGCATAAAGCAAGCCGTGAGCACAGCCGCAACAGTCCAGCATCGCAGCGCTTGGCACCGCCCAGCATGCTTACATTCAGAAACGGTCATCACGATTTGGAGATGGACACGATCAGCGGGCCAAGCCCAGAATGGCTGAACCACGACCAGGAGACGCAGATGCAATTCATCCCCTATCTGAACTTTGATGGCCATTGCGCCGAAGCCATGGCCTTTTACGCCAAGCTGTTTGGCGGCCAGATCATGCACCAGATGCGCTTTAGCGACATGCCGCCCAGCGAAGGCATGCCGCCGCTCCCGCCCGAGGCGCAATCCCGCCTCATGCACGCCCACCTGCAAGTGGGCAGCCAGGCCATCATGGCCTCGGACACGATGCCTGCCATGCCCGGCGCCAGCGCCGAGACCTGTGGTGGCGGCTATGTGAAACCCCAGGGCATGTGGGTTTCCATCGGTGTCAATTCCGCAGCCGATGGCGAGCGCATCTTCAAGGGTCTGGCTGACGGTGGCCAGGTCGCCATGCCCTTCTCCGCCACCTTCTGGTCGCCCGGCTTTGGCATGGTGACCGACCGATTTGGCACACCCTGGATGGTGAACGTCCAAACGCAGCCCGCTGCCTAACGCCTCTCCCATCCCACTGCCAGACCTGCAAAACGCACCAAGCCATCCACCATGTCCGTACAACCCCATCTCCATGATCTGGTGCTCAGCCGCCTGATCAACGCCCCCGCCGCCGCCCTCTACCGCTGCTGGACCGAGCCTGCACTGCTCAGCCAATGGTTTGTACCCAAACCCTGGACGATTGCCAGCGCCGACATTGATGTGCGCGTGGGCGGCGGCAGCCAGATCGTCATGTGCGACCCGCAAGGCAACGAATACCCCAATGCCGGCGTGTACCTGGAGGTGGTGCCTGACCGCAGGCTGGTCTTTACCGATGCCTACACCGCTGGCTGGGTGCCCAGTGTCAAACCCTTCATGACGGGCATCATCGAGTTTGAGCCCGATGGCGTCCAGACCCGTTACACCGCCACCGTGCGCCACTGGAGCGAGGAGAGCCGCAAGCAGCACGAGGCCATGGGCTTTCACACTGGTTGGGGCCTGGCCACTGACCAGCTGGTGGCCCTGGCTGCCACGCTGTAGCCACGGCCTGATCGCTGCCAGGTAGCACCTGCAGATAAAACGGCGCCGTTGAGCGCCCAGGAGACCCCCATGCCCTATGTCGATGGATTTGTATTACCCGTCCCCCGCGCTAATCTTGAGGCCTACCGCGCCATGGCTGAGGCGGCCGGCAAGGTCTGGATGGAGCATGGCGCGCTGCAGTACTGGGAATGCGTGGGCGACGATGTGCCCGACGGCGAAGTCACCTCGTTCCCGATGGCCGTCAAGCTGAAGCCTGACGAGGTGGCCTGCTTCTCCTGGATCGTCTACACCTCACGCGCCGAGCGCGACCGCATCAATGCCGCCGTCATGGCCGACCCACGCCTGGCGGACATGCAACCGGCCAACATGCCTTTTGATGGCAAGCGCATGATCTTTGGCGGCTTTACGCCGGTCGTGCAGCTGGGGACCTGATAGGCCCCGGCCAGGCCAGGCCGGGCTGGGCACATCAGCCCAACAGCCCGGCCATCTCGACCCGCACCAGCAGCCCTTTCAAAGCCTCACTCTTGCGCAGCTGCAGCTGGCCGTCGTAACCTTGCACGATGTGCTGCGCAATCGACAGGCCCAGGCCCGTGCCAGCAACCGTCTCATCAAAACGCTGACCGCGCGCGCCGGCCGCCTGCATTTGCTCGGCGGTCATGCCCGGGCCATCGTCCTCCACCCGCAGCACCAAGCCCTGTGTGGCGCTGCCCTGCAGTGTCAAGCGCACTTGCGAGGCAGCCCATTTACCCGCGTTGTCCAGCAGATTGCCCAGCAGCTCCTCCAGATCGGCGCGCTCCCCCCGCCACCACAAGGCGCTGCCCTCTTCCACCAATTGCCAGTCCAGATCGCTGGCCTGGTGCAGCTGTCGCAGCATCGCCAGCATCTGCAGTGCGCAGGCCCGCACATCGATGGGCAGGCCGGCGCTTGCGCCATGTACCAAGGTTGCATCGCTGAAAGTGCGGGCCTGGTAGCGGTCAATCAGGCGTGCCATCGCCGTGGTCTGCTGCAGCACCAGATCCGCCGGCACTGCTGCGCCGCTGCCGGCATGGGCCATCAGCAGCGACAGCGGTTTTTTCAGCGCATGGTTCAGGTCGGCCGCGTGCGAGCGTGAGCGTTCCACCACCTGGGTGTTGCGTGCCAACAAGGCGGCCAACTCCTGCTGCAAGGGCTGCAGATCGGCGCCCAGTGGCAGTTGGGCGATCTGTTCGGTAGCCGGTGCCGCACCTGGCAGCGGCTTGCCCAAGCCGGCGATTACATCGACGAGGCGCTTGAGCGGGGCCAGGCCCACGCGCAGTTGCAGCCAGACCAGCGCGCCAATCAGCAAAAGCAGCACGGCGCCGGTGATCCCAAGAATCTGGTCGATGCGGCGCAGGCTGGCGAGCAAGGGCTGTGCCGGGCCAAAGACCTGCAAGTACATCGGCGCAGCGCCAGCCGCCAGCTGCACCGCAAAATGCTGCACGATCAGCGGCTCCTGCTGCGGGCCCAGCGATGTCTGCAGCTGCTCGCTGCCCCAAAGCCCGCCCCGGTGCGCCAGCAGATCAGGCTGGTCCCACAGCGATCGCGAACGGGCCAGCACTACGGGAGCAGCCGCCGTGCGCAATTGCGCAGGCGCCTGGCCCTGCAGCTGCCAGTACCAGCCCGAGAAAATGGCACTGAACTCGTCACTGCCGCCCGCTGCCTCCTGCACCTTGCCATCCGGCAGCAGAGCCAGGCGGGCGTTGATGCGCTCGGATTTTTCTTCCAAGGTGCGCGACATGCTGCCCAGCAGGCTGGCATGCACCTCGTAGCGCAGCCACCAACCGCCCAGCACCATCACCAGCAAGCTGGGCACGATCACCAGGACGGCCATGCGCGCAGCCAGCGACCAGCGCCGCGCAGGCGAGCGCTGAGAGACAGGGCTGAGGGGCAAAAGCATGGCGCTGGGTATCTGGCGCGGCTAGCTGGGCGCGTTCAGGCGAAAGCCCTGGCCGCGCTCGGTCACCAGCAGATCGGACTGGCGCAACTTGCGCCGTATACGGCCGATCAGCACATCGATGGTGTTGGAGTCCGGGTCCAGATCGCGGGCGTAGACATGCTCGCTGATCTCGGTGCGCGTCAGCACCCGGTTGGGGTGGTGCATCAGATAGGCCAGAATCTTGTGCTCCTGGGCCGTGAGCTGCAGACTCAGGCCCTCCTGTGAAAACCGGCCTGCCGTCACGTCGTACTCCAGGCGCCCCGCGCGCAGCACCGTGGCAGCACTGCCAGCGGTGCGGCGCAGCATGGCCCGCAGGCGCAGCACCACTTCATCCAGCATAAAGGGCTTGGTCAGGTAGTCGTCGGCACCCGCCCCAAAACCTGCCACTTTGTCGCTCCAGCGGTTACGGGCGGTCAATATCAATACTGGCCATTGGCAGCCAGCTTCGCGCCAGTCGCGCAATACCGTGAGCCCATCGCGCTGGGGCAGGCCCAGGTCCAGCACGGCCGCGTCGTATTGCTCGGTGCTGCCGGCAAAGGATGCGGCATCGCCATCGGCCTCCACATCGACCGAAAAACCGGCACGCACCAGCGCCTGCTCCATCTGCGCTGCCAGCTCGGCATCGTCTTCGACCACCAAAATTCGCATCGGCGCTCAATCCTCCATTTTTTGTTGGAGTACCTGCAGGCTGCGCGCATCCACCTTGAGTTTCAAGGTGTTGCCGTTGCCCTGCAGCAACTCAATGTCGTAATAAGAGCCCTGGCTTTCGTCATGCTCCAGCTCCACCTCCAGCACCTGGCCGGAGAAACGCGGCGCCAGCGCCTGCAGAACCTCGTCCACCCGCTTGAGCGGCGCCGGATTGCGGGCCTTGGCCTGTGCCGATGGCAGCACCTGGCCAGTCGCGGCATCCATCACCAGCTTGCGGTAGCCCAGCTGGTCCGCGCTGAGCTTGATTTCATAGACGCCCCGGCCCTGGCTGTCGCGCTCGAACTCCACATCGGTGATGCGGCTGGTGTGCTGCTGGGCCAGCTTGGCCAGGTACTGGGCCAGCTCCAGCATGCCCAGCGCCTGCGAGCGGTCCTTGGCCACGCGCTGCACGGTCTGGCCGCTGGCCGCATCGATCAGCAGCTCTTGCTTGAGGCCCTGGTTGTCCACCAGCTTGACCTCGTAGCGCAGTTCGCCCTGGGGGCCGCGCTTGGTCTCGACATCCACCACGCGGCCAGCCTGGCTGGCGGCAATGTCGTTCAGGATGGCCGACAAGGGCTTGTATTGGCCAGTGGCTACCGCCGCACGCACGGCATCGTGCTCGGCTGCCTGGCTGGCGCCGCCCAGCAGCAAGCCGCCGGCCAGCGACCAGGCAGCGATGCGAGAAAAGCGGGGTTGAATTTGCGCCATGGCTGGCATTATGACAAGCGCGATTAAACAGACCATGAACGGGCGCTTCACACTGCGTTTAGAGCAGTTTTTCAATACTTCAGTCCATGACGAATCAGCCACCTGCTGGTTTGCATGCCACAACATTGAAGGGATTGAATTATGAAGAAGACCACCATCGCCTGGATCCTGGGTGCCGCCAGCGTCGCTGCCAGCCTGCCATTTGCCGCCCAGGCCTACAACGCCCAGGAAGTGCTCAACAGCATCACCGCCAGCGGCCTGGTTGCCCCGCAAGACCTGGAAAAGCAATACGGTTACTGGACCGCCAAGGCCACCCAGCAAGACGGCAACCGCGCCTATGTGCTGGTGAGCGATGCCGACGGCAGCCTGCTGGCCATTCGCAAGGCCGAGCTGGGCACCACCTACCCGGGCGCCAGCCAGGTTGCTGCCAAGCTGCAGGCCCTGGGTTACGGCCAGATCAAGGAAGTGGAGTTTGACGACGGCTTCTGGGAAGCCAAGGTGCGCGGCGCCAATGGCATCAAGCAAAAGCTGGTGCTGCACCCAGTGAGCCTGGATGTGCTGTCGCAGCCCGGCCTGCCGGCCCCCAACCCCGGCGCTGGTGCAGGCAGCGCCATTTTGAGCGCAGCGCAAATCCACCAGTTGCTGACGCAGGCGGGTTACACCCATATCCATGACCTGGAACTCGACGACGGTATCTGGGAAGCCGATGCGATCAACGCCCAGGGCTTCCGCGTGGACCTGCGTATCCACCCCGAAACCGGTGTGGTGCTGCGTGAAAAGCTGGACGACTAAGCTGCCCCCACAAAAGCAAAAGGCTGAGCCCGATGGGGTTCAGCCTTTTTTTATGGCGCAGCGCCTGGGACGCTGGCCAGTGGGAAAGGGTTATTAACCGGCCTTGGCAGGCGTGCGCTGGCGCAGCGCTTCATACAGGCAGACGCCGCTGGCCACCGACACGTTGAGGCTGGAGACGGCCCCCATCATCGGGATACCGATCAGCTCATCGCAGGTCTTGCGGGTGAGCTGGCGCATGCCATCGCCTTCGGCGCCCAGCACCAGGGCCACGGGGCCCTTCAGGTCCACCTGGTACAAGGTGTTGGGGGCGTCATCGCTGGTGCCAATGATCCAGACATTGCGTTCCTTGAGCTCCTTCAAGGTGCGCGCCAGGTTGGTCACCATGAAGTAAGGCACCGTCTCGGCCGCGCCACTGGCCACCTTGGCCACCGTGGCATTGATGCCTACAGCATGGTCCTTGGGCGCAATCACCGCATGGGCGCCGGCACCATCGGCCACGCGCAGGCAGGCACCCAGATTGTGCGGATCGGTCACGCCGTCCAGCACCAGCAACAGCGGCGATGTGACGCCAGCCTCTTCCAGGTCGTCGAGCAGCTCATCCAGGGTGCGGGTGTCCTTGATCTCTTCAACGCGTGCAGCCACACCCTGGTGGCCGTGCGAGCCTGCCAGCTTGGCGATGCGTGGTGCATCCGCTTCGATCAGCCGCACCCCCGCCTCTTTGGCGCGCTCAAGGAACTGGCGCATGCGCGCATCGCGGCGCGTGGACTCGAAATAGACTTCGATGATCGATTTGGGCGCAGTCTTCATGCGCACACCAACGGCATGGAAGCCGAACAACACTTTGGGGGATGACATAGGGCAGCATTATCGCTGCTTGCCCATACCCCGGGGGCACAGCGACAATCCTGCGCAAGGGCGACCAGCCGCGCCTTCGCAAAACGGCTCACTCAGCGACGCTCCCAGCCCATGACCTCTACCCCCTCCGCAGCCTTTGCGGCCCACCTGATCGATGTGCATGGCAGCGCTGATGCCCAGCCGGTGCCCGAGCCCCATCTGCAGCCCTTGCAGTTTCTGCAGCACCTGTACCGGGTCGCCGTGCGCGATGCGCTGCCATTGGAAGGCCTGCGCAAGCACCTGCCAGCGGTGCCCAAAGGCCGCACTCTGGTGATTGGCGCGGGCAAGGCCGGCGCGGCAATGGCGCAGGCCATGGAACAGCTCTGGCCCCTGGAGGCGCCGCTGTCCGGCCTGGTCGTCACCCGCTATGGGCATATTCCGCCGCGCCCGCCGGGCCTGGCCCGGCGCATCGAGGTGGTGGAAGCCGCCCACCCCGTGCCCGATGCCGCCGGCCTGCTTGCGGCAGAGCGCATGCTGGCGCTGACCGAGGGGCTGAGCGCCGATGACCTAGTGGTCTGCCTGATCTCGGGCGGCGGCTCCGCGCTGCTGACCCTGCCGGCCGAGGGCCTGAGCCTGGCCGACAAGCAGCGCATCAACCGGGAGCTGCTGGAGAGCGGCGCCCACATTGGCGAGATGAACTGCGTGCGCAAGCACCTCTCACGCATCAAGGGCGGGCGCCTGGGCGCTGCCTGCCACCCGGCGCAGGTGGTCAGCTTGCTGATCAGCGACGTGCCTGGTGATTCGCCCGCCATCATCGCCAGCGGCCCTACGGTGCCCGACCCCAGCAGTTGCGCCGATGCGCTGGCGATTTTGGAGCGCTATGCGATTGCGATACCCGAGCCTGTGCGTGCAGCGCTGCACAGCGGCGCGCTGGAAACCCCCAAGCCCGGCGACCCGCGCTTTGCCGGCCACCAGGTGCAGCTGATCGCCACCCCGCAGCAGTCCTTGCAGGCAGCGGCCGCTGCCGCACGCGATGCCGGCATCGCCTGCCATGTGCTCAGCGACGAGATGGAGGGCGAATCGCGCGAAGTGGCCAAGGTGCATGCGGCGCTGGCCCGCTCTGTGGCACTGCATGCCCAGCCTTTTGCCCGGCCCTGCGTGATTCTGTCTGGCGGTGAGACCACCGTGACGCTGCGCAAACCGGCCGAAGGCGCCGCACGCGGCCGGGGCGGCCGTGCGGGCGAGTTCTGCCTGGGCCTGGCCCAGGCGCTGCAGGCCATGCCCGGTGTATGGGCGCTGGCCGCTGATACCGATGGCATTGATGGGGTGGAAGACAATGCCGGCGCGGTGGTGACGCCGGACACGCTGGCACGGGCCGCTGCGCTGCAGCTCAAGCCCGCCGCCTACCAGGACCGCAATGACAGCTATGGCTTTTTTGGCCCGCTCGGCGATCTGGTGGTGACCGGCCCCACCCACACCAATGTCAATGATTTTCGGGCGCTGCTGGTTCTGCAGCCGATGGATGCCCCCATGAAAAAAGCGGCCAGCTCTGGCTGACCGCTTGCGCGTGGTTGGCCTAGATCAACGGCTGCCAAAACGGCCACGGCAACCACGCGCGACCCAGATGCGGCGGCCACGCTCGTCATAGCCCCAGGTCTCTCCCTCTCGGCAATTGTCACTGGACAGCTGCTCCAGCAGCACGGGGGTACCCCAGCTCACATTCCAATCGCAGCTGTTGTTGCGGCGGTCGTCACTGCTGCAGGTCAACTCTCGGCTTTGGCCATAGCCAGGACTGGGCCGGCCACCACCGTAGCCGCTGCTGATCGCAAAGTCGGCGCGGCAGCCCCGGCTGACCCAGACCGAATCACCACTTTGGCCCCAGCTGCGGCCCTCGTCGCAACGCGCGTCGGAGAGCTGGCGGGCGACCTCGACGCGGGTGCCGCGCGGAATCGCGCATTCACGCATGCGGCCGTCATTGCTTTCGCAGCGCACCAGCTGGTTGCTGCCGCCGCCTCCCCAGCCACCGCCACCTCGGCCGTCGGCAAAGCGGGCGCGGCAGCCGTCGGTCACCCAGACCACACCGCCACCCCGGTGGCCCCAGCTGCGGCCTTCGACGCAGGAGGCGCTCGACAGAGTCTCGCTCACCACCGGATCGCGGAAGGGCGTGCGGCATTCGCGCGTGCGTCCGTCCTGGCTCTCGCAGGTCACTTCACCATCGCGCCCATACTGGGCCTGCGCGGCTGGGGCGATGGCCACCAAAGCCAGTGCCAGTGCGCCTAAGGCGGCGCCGCTCCATGTTGTTTTTGCCATTGCTCTCTCCTCGTTGTCGTCTTCGATGGGGGCCAAGGTTAACCCGAAATCACCGGCGGTTTTGTAAGCCAAGCCAGCAAAAAAGGCGAGCCGCAGCTCGCCTTGGTCATGGCCGGTTGCCACCCAACAATGCTCAGGGCATCACCGGCGGTATATAGGCCAGGGTCTGGCCCAGGAACCACAGCAGGAACAACACCACCGGGATGTGCACCAGTAGCTGCACAAAGGTGAAGCCGATCAGGTCGCGCGCCTTGAGACCCAGCACGCCCAGCAGCGGCAGCATGTAGAAGGGGTTGATCAGATTGGGCAAGGCCTCGGCGGCGTTGTAAATCTGCACGGCCCAGCCCAGGTGGTACTGCAGGTCATTGGCCACCTGCATCACATACGGTGCCTCGATGATCCACTTGCCGCCGCCCGAAGGGATGAAGAAGCCCAGGATGGCCGAGTACACGCCCATCAGCAGCGCATAGGTGTCATGCGTGGCGATCTGGGTGAAGAAGGTCGAGATGTAGTGCGCAATGGTATGGCCATCCACGCCCTTGACCTCGGTCATGATCGCGGCGATCGAGCCGTAGAGCGGGAACTGGATCAGCACACCGGTGGTAGTGGGCACAGCGCGTGCCACCGCATCCAGAAAGCTGCGCGGGCGCCAGTGCAGCAAGGCCCCCACCATCAGAAAAATCAGGTTGTAGGTGTTGAGGCCCGAGATCGCCTGGATGGCCGGCTTGCTGGAGAACTCTTCCACCATCCAGCCGACCGCCAGCAGCACAAGAAAAATGATGAGGATGGGGCTGTGCTCCAGCCATTCACCCGGGCGGGTGGGCTTGGTCACCGGCTGCGCTTCGGCGCTGATGTCGACCTGGCAGGCGGCCGCATCCTTGGCATTGGCAGCGCCAGGGGCCGTCACATAGGCAATCAGCAGCGAGATCAGCACCAGGGCCAGCAGCATCACGCCCGATTGCCAGAGAAAAATCGTCTCGGTGAATGGGATCACACCGGTGATCGCCAGGATGGATGGCGGCAAACTGGCCGGGTTGGCCTGCAGCTGCGCAGCCGACGAAGAAATGCCCAGCGCCCAGACGGCACCCAGGCCCAGGTAAGCTGCAGCACCTGCGGCACGGTAGTCCATTTTCAGATCGGTACGGCGGGCCAGCGCCTTGACCAGCAGGCCACCAAACACCAGACTCAGGCCCCAGTTGAGCAGCGAGGCGACCATCGAGATCAGTGCCACCCAGGCCACGGCGCTGCGGCCATTGCCCGGCACCTTGGCCAACGCCTCAATCAGCCGCGATGCGGGCTTGGAGCTGGCCACGACATAGCCGCCAATCACCACAAAGGCCATCTGCATCGTGAACGGGATCAGGCTCCAAAAACCCTTGCCAAAGGCCTTGCTGGTCTCTTGCACCGGCACACCGATGGCCAGCGCAGCCAGCACCACGATCGCAATACCCACCACCGCAAACACCCAGGAATCGGGAAACCACTTCTCGGCCCAAGCCGCACACCGCATCGCAAACCGCGCCGAACGGCTCTCTTCCAATTGCACCGACATAGTCACCTTTCTGTCTCTCGTTAAATTCAAAGCGCGGCGATCTTCTCACGCGGGCAGGTCAATTTCGTTAAGTGCGACTACGTACCGCCATGCGAAATAGTCAGAGTGGCGAAGGGATGTCTGCCGTGCAGACGCAAAAAAGCCCCCTGCAGGGCAGGAGGCTCATTGGGGAGTGCGAAGCGGCTTGAAGCGCGATCAGACCCGCTCGGCCACCCAGGCCTGAACGCCCGCCAGCGCTTGCGCCAGGCCGGCCGGGTTGGTGCCGCCAGCCATGGCCATGTCTGGCTTGCCGCCGCCCTTTCCGCCCACTTGCTGGGCCACAAAGTTCACCAGCTCACCGGCCTTGACTTTGCCAATGCTGTCCTTGGTCACGCCTGCGGCCAGTTGCACCTTGTCGCCGTCTACAGCCGCCAACACGATGGCAGCGGTGCCCAGCTTGTCCTTGAGCTTGTCCATCGTGTCGCGCAGCGCCTTGGCATCGGCGCCATCCAACGTAGCGGCCAGCACCTTGATGCCCTTGACGTCCACCGCCTGGCCGGCCAGCTCATCGCCCTGGCTCGAAGCCAGCTTGCCCTTGAGCTGCGCCAGCTCCTTCTCCAGCGCCTTGATCTGGTCGAGCGCGCCACCGATGCGGTGGTTCAGCTCGGCCACAGGCGCCTTCAACGTGGCGGCGGCTTCGTCCACCGTCGATTCCAGCGACTGCAGATAGGCCAGCGCGTTCTCGCCGGTCACCGCCTCGATACGGCGCACGCCAGCGGCCACGCCGCCTTCGGCCACGACCTTGAACAGGCCGATATCGCCGGTGCGCTGCACATGGGTGCCGCCGCAGAGTTCACGGCTCGAACCGATGTCCAGCACGCGCACGGTCTCGCCGTACTTTTCGCCAAACAGCATCATCGCGCCGGTCTTTTGGGCGCTCTCGATGTCCATCACGCGCGCGCCGGTTCCAGTGTTCGCCAGGATCTCGGCATTCACGCGCTTTTCGATCTCGCGCTTTTGCGCGTCGGTCACCGGGCTGTTGTGCGCAAAGTCAAAACGGGTGCGTTCTGCGTTGACCAGGCTGCCCTTTTGCTGCACATGGTCGCCCAGCACTTCACGCAGTGCCTTGTGCATGATGTGGGTCACCGAGTGGTTGCGCATGGTGGCGGCGCGCAAGGCGGTATCCACCTCGGCTTGCACCGCATCGCCCACCTTGAGGCTGCCTGCAGCCAGCTGGCCATGGTGGCCGAACACATCGGCCTTGATCCTCAGCGTGTCTTCCACGACAAAGCGGTTTGCACCGGCCGAGATCACACCCTGGTCGCCCACTTGGCCACCCGATTCGGCGTAGAACGGGGTGGTGTCCAGCACCACCACGGCCGTCTGGCCCGCTTCGATCGCGTTGACGCTGCTGCCATCGACATACAGCGCCACAACCTTGGCGGCCTCGCTCAGCTGCGTGTAGCCGGTAAAGGCATTGGCCGCGCCGGTGTACTCGAGCGCGCGGTCCATCTTGAACTTGCCCGCTGCGCGGGCCTGGCTCTTTTGCTGCTCCATCGCGGCATGGAAGCCTGCCTCGTCCACGCTCAGGCCGCGTTCGCGCGCCACGTCGTTGGACAGGTCCAGCGGGAAGCCGTAGGTGTCATGCAGCTTGAAGGCCACATCACCGGGCAGCACCTTGGCGCCACCGGCCAGCGCGCTGTCCAGAATGTCCATGCCGTTGGCCAGGGTCTCGAAGAAGCGCTCTTCCTCGACCTTGAGCACCTCGGTGATGCGCGCTTCCTGCTCGCGGATCTTGGGGTAGGCATCGCCCATCACGGCGGCCAAGTCCTTGACCAGCTTGTGGAAGAACGGGGTCTTCTGGCCCAGCTTGTAGCCGTGGCGGATGGCGCGGCGGATGATGCGGCGCTGCACATAGCCCCGGCCTTCGTTCGACGGGATCACGCCATCGGCCACCAGAAACGCGGTCGCGCGGATGTGGTCGGCGATCACCTTCAGCGACGGGGTTTCCAGATCGTCGATATGGGTCTCGCGTGCAGCGGCCTTGATCAGTGCCTGGAACAGGTCGATCTCGTAGTTGCTGTGCACGTGTTGCAAGATGGCAGCCAGGCGTTCGAGGCCCATGCCGGTATCGACGCAAGGGGCTGGCAGCGGCTTGACCGAGCCGTCTTCGGCCATGTCGAACTGCATGAACACGTTGTTCCAGATTTCGATGAAACGGTCACCGTCTTCATCGGGCGAGCCTGGAGGGCCACCAGCAATGTGCGGGCCGTGGTCGTAGAAGATCTCGGAGCAAGGGCCGCAAGGGCCGGTGTCGGCCATCATCCAGAAGTTGTCGCTCTTGTAGCGGCCACCCTTGTTGTCGCCGATGCGGATCACGCGCTCAGGGGGCAGACCGATTTCCTTGGTCCAGATGTCGTAGGCCTCGTCGTCTTCTTCATAGACGGTGGCCAGCAGCTTGTCAGCAGGCAGCTTGTAGACCTCGGTCAGCAGCTCCCAGGCCCACTTCAGCGATTCGCGCTTGAAGTAATCGCCAAACGACCAGTTGCCCAGCATTTCGAAGAAGGTGTGGTGGCGCGCGGTGTAACCCACGTTTTCCAGGTCGTTGTGCTTGCCGCCAGCGCGCAGGCAGGTCTGCACGCTGGTCGCCCGGGTGTAGGGGCGCTTGTCGGTGCCCAGGAACACATCCTTGAACTGCACCATGCCGGAGTTGGTGAACATCAGCGTGGGATCGTTGCCCGGCACCAGTGGGCTGGACGGAACAATGGTGTGCCCCTTGGACGCGAAAAAGTCCAGAAAGGTCTTGCGGATCTCAGCGACGGAAAAAGTGGGTGTACTCATGGTGTGAAGCGGTGGTGGCGCCTGCCCGGCTTCCCCTGAAGCGGTGCGGGCGCGAATCTTCCATTATAGGGTTTGGGCTGAACTACAGCGCCTGGGCAGCCTGTGCAAGGCGCCCTGACGCGCGATGGGCAGTCAGGCGGTTTACTGGGGCACGGGCAGCGGCGCCGCCTTGCGCTTGCCTTCCAGCTCCTTCATGCGCTTTTCATGCGCTTCCTGCTTGTGCCTGGCAGCCTCCTGCTTGGCGTCGTATTCCTCTTGGGCGGCACTGATGTTGTCAGGGCGCTCTGCGTTCTGGCGCTGCTGCGCGCGCTGCTTGCTGTCGAGCTTGCCGGCCTGGCTGCTGGCGCGGTGGGCGGCATCCTGCTCGCGGCGTTGCTGCTGCTCGGCCATGCTTTCGGCATTGCGCTTGGGCGCGTGGCTGCTGCGCTGGGCCGCCTGCTCGTCATGCTCTTTCTGGCGTTGCTCCAGATCGGGCTGGTTCAAGGCGCCACCGTCCAAGGTGGGGTGCTTGCGCTCAAAATCGTTCTGCTTGGATGCACGAGACGCGCGCTGGCTGGCGGTTTTCTCTTCGCGCTCCTGCGCGTTGATGGCGAGCTCGCGCTGACGCAGCGCGCGCTCTTCGGTGTTGTACTGGCTGCGCACCTTCTGCAGGCAGTCCGTCACCGCAAAGTGCTGGTAGCAGATCTTTTCGTTGTTGGCCAGACGCGCTTCGCTGTCCTTGCGCTCCTGCGAAATCTGGGCACGCGCCTGCGTGCGCTCCTGCGCATTCGAGGTCTTTCCGGAGGCCGCATGGGCCAGGCTGCCGGCAGTCAGCAGCAGCAACAAAGTCAGGGTGTTCAAACGAGGCATGGGGCCCTCTCCTGTCAGGTCAGCGCGGTGTCGACCACGCGCCGCTCCAGCGACAAATACTCCTGCGACTGCATCTCGTTGAGGCGCGAGACCGTGCGCGGAAACTCATGGGACAGCGGCCCTTCGGTGTAGAGCTGCTCCGGTGGCACCGCCGCCGACATGATGAGCTTGACCCTGCGGTCATAGAGCACATCGACCAGCCAGGTGAAGCGGCGGGCGGGCGAAGCCATGTTGACGAACATCTGCGGCACATTGGACAGCAGCACGGTGTGGAACTGGGTGGCCAGCTCCAGGTAGTCGTTCTGCGAGCGCGGATTGACGCAGAGCTCATGGAAATCGAACCAGATAACGCCGCCGGCACGGCGGCGCGGCTTGAGCTCGCGCGACTCGATCTTGAACACCGGCTTCTCGTCGGGCACTTCGGCGAGCTGGCCAAAGGTCTGCTCCATCGCCGCATCGGCCTCGGGCCCCAGCGGGCAATGGTAGAGCTGGGCCAGCTCCAGTGCGCGCCGGCGGTAGTCGGTGCCATTGTCGACGTTGATCACATCCATGCGCTCGTTGAGCAGATCGATGGCCGGCAGAATGCGGTCGCGGTGCAGGCCATCGGGGTAGAGGCCGTCGGGCGTGAAGTTGGAGGTGGTGACAAAGCCCACGCCGTTGTTGAACAGGGCCAGCAGCAGGCGGTAGAGGATCATCGCATCGGTGATGTCCGCCACATGGAACTCGTCAAAGCAGATCAGCTTGTACTTCTTGGCGATCTTGGCGCCCAGCACATCAAGCGGATCCTGCGTACCCTTGAGCAAGGTCAGCTCGCGCTGCACCTCGCGCATGAACTCATGGAAATGCAGACGCACCTTGCGGCGCAGCGGCACGGCATTGAAAAAGCAATCCATGATGAAGCTCTTGCCACGCCCCACCCCGCCGTACATGTAGACCCCGCGAGGGATGTCGGGGTGGTTGATCAGCTTCTTGATCGGGTTCGAGCGCTTGTTCTTGTACTGCTCCCAGGCATCGGCACAGCGCTGCAAGGCCTCCACCGCACGCATCTGTGCAGGATCACTTTGAAAACCCTTGGCCTTGAGTTCGGCCTCGTATGCATCTATTACCGCTGTACCCATGGGTGTCTCGATCTCTTGTTGCTATAAGAACCAGTTGACGGTCTTCTAAATGACATAGCCTCTGGCGCAGAGCCCATCTGCACCAGAGGCTATTTTCGCCTAAAACTTCAGGATCAGAAGTTCAGGGTGCGCTTGTCCACGGCCAGTGCCGCTTCCTTGGTCGCTTCCGACAGCGATGGGTGGGCGTGGCAGATGCGGGCGATGTCTTCGCTCGATGCCTTGAACTCCATGGCCACCACGGCTTCGGAGATCAGCTCCGAGACCATCGGGCCTACCATGTGCACGCCCAGGATTTCGTCGGTCGTGGCATCTGCCAGGAACTTGACCATACCGGTGGTGTCACCCAGTGCACGTGCGCGGCCATTGGCCAGGAACGGGAAGGTGCCAGCCTTGTAGGCGACGCCATCGGCCTTGAGCTGCTGCTCGGTGCGGCCCACCCAGGCGATTTCAGGACTGGTGTAGATCACCCATGGAATGGTCGCAAAGTTCACGTGGCCGTGTTGACCGGCAATGCGCTCGGCCACGGCAACGCCCTCTTCCTCGGCCTTGTGGGCCAGCATAGGGCCACGCACCACATCGCCCACTGCCCATACGCCAGGCAAGTTGGTCTTGCAGTTCTCGTCGACGACGATGGCACCACGCTCGTCCAGCGCCAGGCCCACGGCTTCGGGGTTCAGGCCAATGGTGTTGGCCACGCGGCCGATGGACACGATCAGGCGGTCCACGTCCAGTTGCTGGGCTTCACCCTTGGCGTTGGTGTAGCTGATCTGCACACCCTTCTTGTCGGCCTTGATGTCGCCGACCTTGACGCCCAGCTCGATCTTCAGGCCTTGCTTGTCAAAGGACTTCTTGGCTTCCTTGGCGATTTGCTCGTCCACGGCAGGCAGGAACTTGTCCATGCCTTCGAGCACCGTCACTTCGGTACCCAGGCGGCGCCAGACCGAGCCCATTTCCAGGCCGATCACGCCAGCACCGATCAGGGCCAGCTTCTTGGGCGCGGCGCCCAGACGCAGTGCGCCATCGTTGGACAGGATGCGGTCTTCGTCGAAAGGCGCGCCAGGCAGCGCGCGGGCATTGGAGCCGGTGGCCACAATGATCTGCTTGCCGGTGATGGATTCCTCTTCCTTGCCCGCGACCTTGATTTCATAGCCGCCATCGGCGGCCTTCACGAAGGAGCCACGGCCGTGGAAGAAGGTGACCTTGTTCTTCTTGAACAGGTACTGGATGCCGTCGTTGTTCTGCTTGACGACGTTATCCTTGCGGGCAATCATCTTGGCCACATCCATGCTGACCTTGCCGGTCGAGATGCCGTGGTCGGCAAAATGCAGATTGGCGTGCTCGAAATGCTCGGACGACTGCAGCAGCGCCTTCGAAGGAATGCAACCCACGTTGGTGCAGGTGCCGCCCAGGGCTGGGCCGCCGGCTGCGTTCTTCCACTCGTCGATACATGCCACCTGCATGCCCAGCTGGGCTGCACGGATGGCCGCTACATAACCGCCGGGGCCGCCGCCGATCACGACGACATCAAATTGCTTGCTCATGATTAATCCAATGGTGTTAGTTCAAAACTGCCCTGGTGCAATGCCACACCGAAGAGGCCCGTCTTGGTAGTCAGTTGTTCGTCGTTTTGACGACCGAACGTCAAGGTGGTTCCGGGATGGGTGCGGCAGACGAACATGAAGGAGCCGGACTCCAGACACGCAATCTTGCCGCCAGCGCGCATCGCGGCCCAGCCCATCTCTTCATAGCCTCTGGCCTTGAAAGGGATGAGCGGCAGCGGCGCTCCCGGCTCACCGACAAACGAAATGGCCCATTGCGGGCCATTTCCGTCCGCCTTCGCGCCGGGCACCTCCTTGGCGGATGTGATCGGGCGGATGCGAACCTGTGCGGGAGCGGGCACACCACGGCGCGCGGCCTGTGTGCCTGCTGCCCACTGGAAGCGGTAGTCACCGCTCCAGCTTTGCGTGGCCACATCCTGCACAGCAGGACGGGGCAAGGTGCCGCAGGCGCCCAGCACGAGTGCGGACGCTGCAGCCACCAGAACACGTCGCATCACTGCCCGGCGACCCAATTACAGGTCGAACAGCAGACGCGATGGATCTTCCAGCGCATCCTTCATCGCCACCAGGCCCAGCACGGCTTCGCGGCCGTCGATGATGCGGTGGTCGTAGGACATCGCGAAGTAGTTCATCGGACGCACCACCACCTGGCCGTTTTCGACCACAGCGCGGTCCTTGGTCGCGTGCACGCCCAGGATGGCCGATTGGGGCGGGTTGATGATGGGGGTGGACATCATCGAGCCGAAGGTGCCACCGTTGGAGATGGAGAACGTGCCGCCGGTCATGTCTTCGATGCCCAGCTTGCCGTCAGCAGCCTTCTTGCCGAATTCGGCGATCTTCTTTTCGATGTCGGCGAAGCTCATCTGGTCTGCATTGCGCAGGATGGGCACCACCAGACCGCGTGGCGAGCCCACGGCGATACCGATGTCGAAGTAACCGTGGTAGATGATGTCGGTGCCATCGACCGAGGCGTTCAGCACAGGGTACTTCTTCAGTGCGTGCACTGCGGCCTTCACGAAGAAGGACATGAAGCCCAGCTTCACGCCGTGTTCCTTGGTGAAGTCGTCCTGGAACTTCTTGCGCAGCGCCATCACCGGTGCCATGTTCACTTCGTTGAACGTGGTCAGGATCGCGTTGGTCGACTGCGATTGCAGCAGACGCTCGGCGATACGGGCACGCAGACGGCTCATAGGCACGCGCTGCTCTGGACGCTCGCCCAGGTCCTGGGCAGCGGCGGGCGATGCCACCTGGGGCAGCGACTTGGTCGGTGCACCGGTGGGGATCACGGCAGCAGTGGACTTGACGCCACCGGCCACGGCAGCCAGCACATCACCCTTGGTGACGCGGCCATCCTTGCCGGAGCCGGCGACAGCGCCGACCGACAGGTTGTTGTCCGCCAGCAGCTTGGCAGCGGCAGGCATGGCGACGTCGCCCTTGTTGCCACCGGCAGCTGCAGGCGCAGCAGCAGTGGCTGGAGCGGCGGCAGCGGGCGCAGGTGCTGCGGCAGCAGGTGCTGCAGCGGCGCCGGCCACGGCTTCGGTATCGATCTTGGCGATCAGCTGGTCAGCGATGACGGTAGCGCCGTCGCCTTGCACGATCTCGGTCAGCACGCCAGCGGCGGGAGCTGGCACTTCAAGCACGACCTTGTCGGTTTCGATCTCGATCAGGATTTCGTCGACAGCAACAGCTTCACCGGCCTTCTTCTTCCAGGTGAGCATGGTGGCTTCAGCGACCGACTCGGACAGCTGGGGGACTTTGACTTCTACGATTGCCATAACAATTCTTTCTGTATTCGTTAAATGCTGAGGTCGTGCTTACTTGGTCAGCACAAAGCCCTTGAGCTTGCCGAATGCGCCTTCGACCAGCGCCTTTTGCTGCTCCTGGTGCAGGTGCGAATAGCCCACTGCAGGCGATGCCGAAGCGGCGCGGCCGGAGTAGCCCAGCTTTTGGCCGTCGAGCATGTTCTCGTGGATGTAGTGCTGCACGAAGAACCATGCACCCTGGTTTTGCGGCTCGTCCTGGCACCACACCACTTCCTTGGCGGCGCTGTACTTCTTCAGTTCAGCGGCAAAGGCCTTGTGCGGGAACGGATAGAGCTGCTCGACGCGGATGATGGCCACATCGTTGCTGCCTTCTTCGGTACGCTTCTTGACCAGGTCGTAGTAGACCTTGCCCGAGCAGGCGATCACGCGCTTGACCTTGGCGGCATTGGCGACGATGGCCTCATCGCGCTCACCGATCACGGTCTGGAAGCCACCGGAGGTGAATTCCGACACAGGCGAGGTCGCATCCTTGTTACGCAGCAGCGACTTGGGCGTCATGATGATCAGCGGCTTGCGCAGCGGACGCACCATTTGGCGGCGCAGCAAATGGAAGATCTGCGCAGCCGTGGTCGGCTGGGTCACTTGCATGTTCTGGTCAGCCGACAGCTGCATGAAACGCTCCAGGCGCGCCGAGCTGTGCTCAGGGCCCTGGCCTTCGTAGCCGTGAGGCAGCATCAGAGTCAGACCGTTGATACGGCCCCACTTGACTTCGCCGGAGGCGATGAACTGGTCGATCACCACTTGCGCGCCGTTGGCGAAGTCGCCGAACTGCGCTTCCCAGATCACCAAGGTGTTGGGGTCGTTGGACGCGTAGCCGTATTCGAAGCCCAGCACTGCCTCTTCCGACAGGATGGAGTCGATCACGGTGAACGGAGCCTGGTTGTCGGCCACGTTCTGCAGTGGGATGTAGGTGCCTTCGTCCCACTTTTCACGCTTTTGGTCGTGCACGACCGAGTGGCGGTGGGTAAAGGTGCCGCGGCCGCTGTCTTCACCCGACAGGCGGATGGGGTAGCCCGATGCCACCAGCGAGGCGTAAGCCATGGTTTCACCCATGCCCCAGTCCACGTTGATGTCACCACGGCCCATGGCTGCACGGTCGTCGTACACCTTCTTGACCAGCTGGTGCGGGTTCACCGAGTCAGGCAGGGTCGTGACGCGCTCGGCCAGACGCTTCCACTCGGCCACAGGAATGGCGGTGTCGGCACTGTCGGTCCACTTCTGCTTGAGGAAGGGGCTCCAGTCCACTGCGTACTGGCTCTTGAAGTTGGTCAGCACCGGATCCACCGTGTGCTTGCCCGCGTCCATGGCGGCGCGGTAGGCCTTGACCATCTCGTCGCCCAGGGTCTCGCCCAGGCCTTGCGTGGCCAGCTTGTCGGCGTACAGCTTGCGCGTGCCGGGGTGCTGGGCAATCTTCTTGTACATCAGCGGCTGGGTCAGCGCAGGGGTGTCCTGCTCGTTGTGACCGAGCTTGCGGTAGCAGATGATGTCGACCACGACGTCCTTGGAGAATTCCATGCGGAAGTCCAAAGCCATCTGCATGGCCAGGGCCACCGCTTCCGGATCATCGCCGTTCACGTGCAGCACGGGCGAGTCGATCATCTTGACGATGTCCGTGCAATAGGTGGTCGAGCGCAGATCGCGAGGATCGGAGGTCGTGAAACCAATCTGGTTGTTGATGATGATGTGCACCGTGCCGCCCGTGGTGTAGCCACGGGTTTCGGACAGCGCCAGCGTTTCCTGGTTGACACCCTGGCCGGCAAAGGCCGCGTCACCGTGCACCAGCACGGGCAGCACTTGCTTGCCTTCGGGGTCATTGCGGCGGTCCATGCGCGAGCGCACCGAGCCTTCGACCACGGGGTTGACGATTTCCAGGTGCGAGGGGTTGAAGGCCAGCGACAGATGCACAGGACCGCCCACGGTCGACACATCGGAGCTGAAGCCCTGGTGGTACTTCACGTCACCGGCGGTCAGCTCTTCAGGAGCGGTGTGGTCGAACTCGGCAAACAGGTCCTTGGGCATTTTGCCCAGGGTGTTGACCAGCACGTTCAGACGGCCACGGTGGGCCATGCCGATGACGATTTCCTGCACGCCTGTCTGGCCAGCAGCATTGATCAGCTGGTCCATTGCAACGATGAAGGATTCGCCGCCTTCGAGCGAGAAGCGCTTTTGACCCACATACTTGGTGTGCAGGAAACGCTCCAGGCCTTCGGCTGCGGTCAGGCGGTCGAGAATGCGCTTTTTCTGGTCAGCGTTGAAGGCGGGCTTGCTGCGAATGGTTTCGAGCTTTTGCTGCCACCAGCGCTTCTGGTTCTGCTCGGCGGTGTACATGTACTCCGCGCCCAGCGTGCCGCAATAGGTTTCGCGCAGTGCATTGAGCAGCTCGCGCAGGGTCATCGATTCCTTGCCGAAGAACGTGTTGCTGATGTTGAACACGGTTTCCTGGTCAGCGTCGGTGAAGCCGTAGAAGGCCGGATCGAGCTCAGGAATTTCGGGGCGTTCTTGGCGCTTCAAGGGATCCAGATCGGCCCAGCGTGCGCCTACGTTGCGGTACGCAGCGATCAGCTGCTGCACTGCCGTGCGCTTGCGGCCCAGTTCCGAATCAGCACCGGAAGCAACCACCACCTTGGTCACGCCCTGCTTGGCGCGCTCGGCGAAGGCATTGACTACGGGAAGATGAGGGACGTCCTTGGCGTTGCTGCCGTCCAATGCGGGGACGTTTTGCAGTGCATCAAAGTAAGCGCGCCAGGTGTCTGGTACGCTGCCTGGGTTGGCCAGATAGTTCTCATACATCTCTTCGACATAGGGCGCATTGCCGCCGAAAAGATAGGTGTTGCCTTGGTAGGCTTGATACACAGAGTTTGTATCGCTCATTTTCTCCGCTGACCTCCGCTTTCCTCTGGAAAGCATTAGCTGGTGCATATAAACAACCTTCCGCGACACGGCTGAACCGATTGGCGGATGCGACTGTGGCTGGGAAGGGCCGATCAACCGGTATTGTGCCACTTCCGTCTGGGCTTGTCCTTCGATGGCCTTGGGGCTGCGCCTACACATCCGAAATAGCGTGGGCTTATGCAGGAACCAGATACATTTGCGCTATCCCTTCACACCGATGCGCTCGATGTTCAACAACCACTCTCTTCACGACAAAGCATTCATCTTGCTGCTAATAGGCGTCAGCATTGCCTTTTTTGCCGTGCTTTTCCCCTTTCAGGGCGCCGTTTTCTGGGCGGTGATCTTCGCTGTTGTGTTTACGCCTCTACACAAAAAAATACTGGTCCGCCTCCCGAAATACCCGACTATCGCGGCCCTGATTACCCTGACGCTCTGCCTGGTGCTGGTGATCCTGCCGCTGATTCTGCTGAGCATCTCGCTGGCCAAGGAAGCGGCCACCATCTATGAGAGCGTGCACTCGGGCGAGATGAATTTCGGCCAGTACTTCCAGCAGATCTACAACGCGATGCCCCAGTGGGTGCTGGACCTGCTCACCCGCTTCAACCTGAATGACCCCAAGGTGATTCAGGAGAAGATCTCCGGCATCTCCGTGCAGGCGAGCCAGTATGTGGCGACCAAGGTGCTGGCCATTGGCCAGAACACCATGGGCTTTCTGGTGAGCTTCTGCATCATGCTCTACCTGCTGTTCTTCTTCCTGCGCGATGGCAAGACATTGATCCGCAAGATCCTGGCCGCCACGCCGCTCGACGATGCCCACAAGAAAAAGCTGGGCGCCAAGTTCATCACCGTGGTGCGCGCCACCGTCAAAGGCAATCTGGCCGTGGCCGCCACCCAAGGTGCGCTGGGGGGCATCATCTTCTGGATTCTGGGCATCGAAGCATCGCTGCTGTGGGGTGTGGTGATGGCCTTCTTGTCGCTGCTGCCCGCAGTGGGCGCGGCCATCGTCTGGGCTCCGGTTGCTATTTATTACATTGCCACCGGCTCCATGACCGAGGGCCTGATTCTGACCGCCTACGGCGCAGGCATCATGGGGATGGTCGATAACGTGCTGCGCCCTCTGCTGGTAGGCAAGGACACGAAGATGCCCGACTACCTGATCCTGATTTCCACCTTGGGCGGTCTGTCGCTGTTCGGCCTCACCGGCTTTGTCATCGGTCCGCTGATTGCGGCACTGTTCATCGCGGTCTGGGATCTTTTTGCGCCCCAGGCCCACATCAGTGACACCGCCGAGGTGGACAATAGCGGCAAATAATCTCTTCTTTTGGCGGGTACACAGCGCCCGCCCTTCTTGGCTGCCCTTCCCCATGCTCTCTCGCGATTTTGAATCCCGCAAACAGGAGTTCCTGGATTTCTACGCCGCCCAGCTGCCTACCCTCAAGGCAGCGGCGGCTTCGTTCAACGCTCTGATCCACGCCATTTTGAGCAACCTCGAAGGCGTCAACATCGCCAAGTTCGAGTGCCGCGTGAAGACCGCCGACGAATGCGTGCGCAAGTTCAAGCGCAAGTACCGCAACTTTGTCGAAGACCAGTCCGAAGACTATGCCATCCAGGACTACATCACCGACCTGATCGGCGTGCGCGTGGTCTGCCTTTATGAGGACGAGCCACCGGCGATCATGTCCCGGGTGCGCGAGTACTTTGATGTGATCGAGATCACCGACAAGACCTCGCCAATGGAAGACTCGGAATCGGAGTTCGGCTACAAGGGCATCCACATGGACCTGCGCCTCAACCAGCAGCAGGCGCAGCTGACCGAACACCAGGCCTATGCCGACCAGGCCTTCGAGCTACAGATCCGCACCATCATCCAGGACTCCTGGAGCGAGCTGGACCACAAGATCAAGTACAAGAAGTCGATTCCGACCAACCTCAAGCGCCGCATCAACATCCTGTCGGCGCTGTTTGAACTGGCGGACCGCGAGTTCCTGCAGATCCGCAATGAAACCAGCCAGGCCCTGGCGCTTTCGCGCGCTGAAGACGAGATCGATGGCGCGCTGGGTGACGGCCTGGGCGACAACAACGAGCCGCTCGATGCCTTCAGCTTTGTGGCCTTTGGCCACAAGCACTTTCCCGGCTATGAGTTCGATCCGCAGAAGGTGGAGTTCTTCCTCGACGAGCTGCTGCATGACTTTGCCGTGCGCCATGCGGGTTGGCTATTTGCCGTCGTGCAAAAGCATGTCACCACAGTGCGCCACTACAAGGCAGACTTCCAGCACCGCTACCCGTCCAGCAGCTTCAACCCCTTCACGGTGATGCGACACTGCCTCTATCTGGAAGACAAGCAGCGCTTTCGCAAAACGCTGCGCAACTCCGCCCGCGAGGCCTTCGAGGAGTGGCTGCAGCGGCAGCCGGCCAACAGCACCAGCGAAGATTAGGCGCCACAGCGCCGGCCGCCTCAGGCCGTGCGCCAGGGACCTACACATACGCCGGAACAATACTCTAGCAAGGCCCTCAGCCATTAGCTAAAGTCAATCTTTGTCAACAAGACCTGCCTGCCAGCCGCATTGCAGCGGCCATGCGGCTGGCAGGCGCGGTTAGCACAGCGCAGACGAAGGTGAAGAACCCGGTTTTCAGGCCCCTCCCCGTGTTTACGAGTATGCACGACCGTGCTTTTTGACACAGGCTGCTGCTATATTGCGATGCAACATTCACGGAGTTTTGATGCTGTACCAACTGTATGAAACCCAGCGGGCCCTGATGGAGCCCTTTGCAGAATACGCCCACGCCACATCGAAGATGCTGAGCAATCCGCTGTGGCCGATCAGCCAGACCAACACGGCCCAGCGCGCCTCTGCAGGCTTTGACCTGTTCTACCGTCTGGGCAAGGACTACGAGAAGCCCGCTTTCGGCATCAACACCGTCGAGGCCAATGGCCATGAGATCGCGATCCATGAGCGCGTCGAGCTGACCAAGCCCTTTTGCGAGCTGCGCCGTTTCAAGCGTTTCTCCGATGACCAGACCAGTCTGGCAGCGATGAAGCAGCAGCCCGTGGTACTGGTTGTGGCACCGTTGTCGGGCCATTACGCCACCTTGCTGCGCGAGACCGTGCGCACCATGCTGGCCGACCACAAGGTCTACATCACCGACTGGACCAATGCGCGCCTGGTGCCGCAAAGCGAAGGCATCTTCCACCTCGATGACTACGTCAACTATGTGCAGGAGTTCATCCGCCACATCCAGGGTATCTATGGCAACTGCCATGTGGTGAGCGTCTGCCAGCCCACGGTGCCGGTGCTCGCTGCCGTGTCGCTGATGGCCACCCGTGGCGAGAAGACACCGCTGTCGATGACGATGATGGGCGGCCCCATCGATGCCCGCAAATCGCCCACCACGGTGAACAACCTGGCCACCACGCACGACCTGCAGTGGTTCGAGTCGAATGTGATCCATCCGGTGCCAGGCAACTTCCCGGGTGCCGGCCGCCTGGTCTACCCCGGCTTCCTGCAGCACATGGGCTTTGTCAGCATGAACCCCGACCGCCATGCGATGAGCCACTACGACTACTTCAAGGACCTGCTCAAGGGCAACGAAGACAGCGCCGAGCACCACCGCAAGTTCTACGACGAGTACAACGCCGTGCTCGACATGGATGCGGCCTACTACCTGGAAACCATCAAGACCGTGTTCCAGGACTTTGCGCTGGTCAAGGGCACCTGGGAGGTGCGTTCGCCCGAGGGCAACCTGGAGCTGGTCAAGCCGCAGGACATCCGCCACAGCGCGCTGCTGACGGTCGAAGGCGAGCTCGATGACATCTCCGGCTCCGGCCAGACCCAGGCGGCGCATGATCTGTGCACCGGCCTCAAGGCGGTCGACACCCGTCACTTCGAGGTCAAGGGCGCAGGCCACTACGGCATCTTCAGCGGCAAGCGCTGGCGCACCATGGTCTACCCCATGCTCAAGGACTTCATCCTCGCCAACAACCGCGTCGAGGAGCGCCCAGGCAACGTAAAATCAGCGACTTCCAAGCAAAATACCTTGCACACGGTGTGACCGACTTTCTCAAAACCAGCCACCAGCCAGCCTCTGCGCTGGCTGTTTTCATTGGCGCCATTGATGCGGCCCTGCCGCAGACCCAGTGCACGCGCTGCGGCTACCCCGATTGCCACCACTATGCCCAGGCCATTGCCCAGGGCGAGGCGCCGATCAACCAATGCCCGCCCGGCGGCCAGGAAGGCGTGGCGCGGCTTGCCGCCATCACCGGCCGGGCCGCGCTGCCGCTGAACCCTGACAACGGGCTGGAAGCCGTGCGCGTCATCGCCAGGATCGATGAGAACTGGTGCATCGGCTGCACCTTGTGCATCAAGGCCTGCCCGACCGATGCCATCCTGGGCGCGAACAAGCGCATGCACACCGTGATCCCCGAGGCCTGCACCGGCTGCGAGCTCTGCCTGCCGGTCTGCCCGGTCGATTGCATCGAGCTGGACAATGCCAGCGGTGACGCCACCGGCTGGGCTGCCTGGAGCCCGGCGCAGGCCGACGAGGCCCGGCAGCGCTACTACAGGCACCAGCAGCGCCTGGACGGCACCCACCGCCCGCAGCCATCCGCCCCGGCGGCTGGCGCTACCAGCACGCCACGCGCCGCCATTGCAGGGCTCAGCGCCCAAGCGGCGCAGGCGGCTGCCGTCAGTGCGGCGGCAGCGCAAAATAACGCTGCCAGCAAGGCCAACCTGGCAGCGCCCGCCGCTGCCGACAAAAAGGCAATCCTGGCCGCCATTTTGGCCAAAGCCAAGCAGCAACAAGGCGGCAAGCCCTCGTCTTAACGGCTGCACGGCGCTGGGCGCCTGCCCAAGTCCGCCAAGTCCCTACCGGGCATGACAGAACGGCGCAAAAAAACGCGCGCCTCTGCACCATAATGGCTGGCTTATGAACCCCTTGCTCCAGAAACTGCAGCCCTACCCGTTTGAGCGCCTGCGCCAGTTGTTTGCCGGTGTGACACCGTCCGCAGACAAGTCGCCCATCAGCCTGGGTATCGGTGAGCCCCGCCACCCCACCCCCGCCTTCATTGAGCAAGCGCTCTCGGACAACCTGGCCGGCCTGTCGGTCTACCCGGCCACTGCTGGCACGCCCGCATTGCGCGAGGCCTTTGCCGCCTGGCTGTCCACGCGCTACGGCCTGCAGGTGGATGGGCACAAGCACACCCTGCCGGTCAATGGCAGCCGGGAGGCGCTGTTTGCCTTCACGCAAACGGTGGTGGACAGCAGCAAGCCCGACCCGGTCGTGCTCTGCCCCAACCCCTTCTACCAAATCTACGAAGGCGCAGCCCTGCTTGCAGGCGCCACGCCCTATTACGTGCCCAGCATCGCCAGCAAGAACTTTGCGGTGGACTGGGCCAGCGTGCCCGAGGACATCTGGCAGCGCACCCAGCTGATCTTTGTCTGCTCGCCCGGCAACCCCACCGGCGCCGTGATGCCACTCGACGAGTGGAAGAAGCTGTTTGAGCTGTCCGACCGCTATGGCTTTGTCATTGCCTCGGACGAGTGCTACAGCGAAATCTACTTCCGCGACGAGCCACCACTGGGCGGCATGCAGGCAGCGGCGCAGCTGGGCCGCAGCGATTTCCGCCGCCTGGTGTCCTTCACCAGCCTGTCCAAGCGCAGCAATGTGCCGGGCCTGCGCAGCGGTTTTGTCGCCGGTGATGCCGAGCTGATCAAGGCCTTCACGCTCTACCGCACCTACCAGGGCGGCGCGATGAGCCCGCCGGTGCAGGCGGCCAGCATTGCAGCCTGGGGCGATGAGCGCCATGTCGAAGACAACCGCGAGCAATACCGCCGCAAGTTTGCCGAAGTCACGCCCGTGTTGTCGGCCGTGATGGACGTACAGCTGCCCGACGCCAGCTTCTACCTCTGGGCCGGCGTGCCCGCGCACATGGGCTTGTCCGACACCGAGTTCGCGCGCGAACTCTATGCCCAATACAATGTCACGGTTCTGCCAGGCAGCTATCTGGCCCGTGACTTCAATGGCAGCAATCCTGGCGCTGGCCGCATCCGCATGGCCCTGGTCGCCCAGACCGCCGAATGCCTGGAAGCCGCCCAGCGCATTGCCCAATTCATTCAATCCTGGAAAAAAGCCTAAACCATGACGCAACAACTGCAAACCATCATCGAATCCGCCTGGGAAGCCCGCACGACGCTCTCGCCTGCCTCGGCACCCAAAGAAATCGTCGATGCAGTCGACCATGTGATCAACGCCCTGGACAAGGGCGAGCTGCGCGTGGCCACCCGTGAAGGCGTGGGCCAGTGGACCGTGCACCAGTGGATCAAGAAGGCCGTGCTGCTGTCGTTCCGCCTGAAGGACAATGCGCTGGTGCAGGCCGGCGACCTGAACTTCTACGACAAGGTGCCGACCAAGTACGCCGGCATGTCGGAAGCCGATATCGCCGCCACCGGCGTGCGCGTGGTGCCGCCCGCAGTGGCACGCCGCGGCAGCTATGTGGCCAAGGGCGCCATCCTGATGCCTTCCTACGTCAACATCGGCGCCTATGTGGGCGAAGGCACCATGGTCGACACCTGGGCCACCGTGGGCTCCTGCGCACAAGTGGGCAAGAACGTTCACCTGTCGGGTGGCGTGGGCCTGGGTGGCGTGCTGGAACCGCTGCAAGCCAACCCCACCATCATTGAAGACAATTGCTTCATCGGCGCCCGCTCCGAAATCGTCGAAGGCGTGATTGTTGAAGAAAACTCGGTCATCTCGATGGGCGTGTACATCAGCCAGTCCACCAAGATCTACAACCGCATGACCGGCGAAGTCAGCTACGGCCGCGTGCCTTCGGGCTCGGTCGTGGTCAGCGGCTCCATGCCCGCCAAGGACGGCAGCCACAGCCTGTACTGCGCGGTGATCGTCAAGCAAGTGACGCCCGAGACCCGCGCCAAGACCAGCATCAACGACCTGCTGCGCGACTGATCTGCCGCCTAGGCGATCCCCAAGCCCTGCAAGCTTTGCGCTGCAGGGCTTTTTTGTCGCCGCTTTGCGCCCTGTCCGGCTGCGGTGAGGACGCAACATCGTTTATTCAGCGCTTCGCTAAGCCTACAATCCAAGAACTTATTTACGATCTCCTCGCGCCGCGACAGCGTAGAGATCGTAAACACGTTCTAAGCACAAATCACTGGAGGGAACTGACATGGGAACCATGGAGCGAATCTTGCGCCTGATGGCGGACAACAAAGCCTCGGATGTCTATCTGTCAGCCAATGCGCCCGCGCTGGTCAAGATCCAGGGCGAGTGCATCCCCCTCAACAACCAGACCCTGACGCCGGATGCGCCGCGCACTCTGCTGGCCGAGATCGTGCCGCCCGAGCGCATCGAAGAGCTCGACGAAACCGGTGAGCTCAACATCGGTGTGCCGCTCGAAGGCGTGGGCCGCTTCCGGGTCAGCGCGATGCACCAGCGCGGCAGCTGCGCGGTGGTCATCCGCTATGTGCCGCAGGACATCCCCAGCCTGGAGCAACTGGAGCTGCCCGAGATCTTCCAGGAACTCATCATGGCCCGCCGCGGCCTGGTGCTGTTTGTCGGTGCCACTGGCTCGGGCAAGAGCACCTCACTGGCCGCGATGATCGACCACCGCAATGGCCAGCAAAGCGGCCACATCCTGACGGTGGAAGACCCCATCGAATACCAGTTCTCCAACCGCCGCTCCATTATCAACCAGCGTGAAGTGGGCAGCGATACCGCATCGCTGCAGACGGCGCTGAAGAACGCGTTGCGCCAGGCCCCCGATGTGATCATGATCGGCGAAATCCGCGACCGCGAAACCATGTCGGCCGCGATTGCCTATGCCCAATCCGGCCACCTCTGCCTGGCCACCTTGCACGGCAACAACAGCTACCACGCGCTCAACCGGATCCTGAGCTTCTACCCCGTCGAAGTGCGCCCCACAATGCTGGGCGACCTGGCATCGGCGCTGCGCGCCGTCGTGTCGCAACGCCTGGTCAAGACCGTCACCGGCAAGCGCACGGCGGCCATCGAGGTGATGCTGAACACCAAGCTGGTGGGCGAGATGATCGAGCAGGGCAACTTCTCGGCCGTGCGCGAGGCGATGGAAAAGTCCATGGCCGAAGGCTCGGTCACCTTTGAAGGCGCGCTGGCCGCGCTCATCCACAGCGGCAAGATCAGCCGCGAGGAAGGCCTGGCCAATTCCGACTCGCCAACCAACCTGATGTGGCGCCTGCAGAACGACTTCCAGATGGCGGCGAATGCCGCCAAGGCCCAGGTCGCCGCCAAGCCCGAGCTGGACGACGCGGCCTCGTTCACGGAAATCGTGCTCGATGTGAACCAAGAGTAAGATAGCGGCCGTTGCCCCGCACCACGCCTCCGTGGCAATACGCCTTGAATGCGGCCTGCGGGCCGCATTGTTGTTGACCTCCCCGCCCCCACCCATTAGACGCCATGTCCCGCACCCTGCAACTGACCGAGCAACTGATCGCCCGTCCCTCCGTGACGCCCAACGACGAAGGCTGTCTGGAAATGATTTCCGACCTGCTCCAGCCACTGGGTTTTGCCTGCGAGCGCATGGACAGCGGCCCCGACAGCTTTCGGGTGAGCAATCTCTGGGCGCTGCGCCGCAGCGGCGTGGCCGGTGCCAAGACCGTGGTCTTTGTCGGCCACACCGATGTGGTGCCCACCGGCCCGCTGGAGCAGTGGAACTCGCACCCCTTCACCCCCTCGCACCGCGATGGCAAGCTCTATGGCCGTGGCGCCAGCGACATGAAGACCTCGATCGCCGCCTTTGTCGTGGCCGCCGAAGAGTTTGTCGCCCAGAACGCCGCGGCCCCGCTGGATATTGCGCTGCTGCTGACCAGTGACGAAGAAGGCCCGAGCGTGGACGGCACGGCGGTCGTCGTCGAGCAGCTGCGCCAGCGCGGCCAGGTGCTGGACTACTGCCTGGTGGGCGAACCCACTGCGGTGCAAAAGCTCGGCGACATGGTCAAAAACGGCCGTCGCGGCAGCCTCACCGGCAAGCTCACCATCCATGGCGTACAAGGCCATATCGCCTACCCGCAGCTGGCCCGCAACCCCATCCACCAGGGCCTGGGCGCTCTGGGCGAGCTGGCTAGCACCGTCTGGGACGAAGGCAATGCCTTCTTCCCGCCCACCAGCTTCCAGATGAGCAATATCCATGCGGGCACGGGCGCAGGCAATGTGATCCCGGGCCAGATGGTGGTGGATTTCAACTTCCGTTTCAGCACCGAATCGACGGCCGAGAGTCTCAAGGCCCGCGTCAAATCCACCCTGGAGCGCCATGCGCTCGAGTACGACCTGAAGTGGACCCTGGGCGGCAAGCCCTTTCTGACCACGCCCGGTGTGCTGGTGACCGCCGTGCAGCAAGCCATCCGCGACGAGGTAGGTCTGGAAACTGCCCTCTCGACCACGGGCGGCACCAGCGATGGCCGCTTTGTCGCCGACATCTGCCCGGAAGTCATCGAGATCGGCCCGTCGAACGCCACCATCCACAAGATTGACGAGTGCGTAGCCGTGGCCGATATCGAGCCGCTGAAGAACATCTACCGCCGCATTCTGGAAAACCTGGCACGCTAATCCAGCACCCGGATAGCCCTGGCACCAGCCCAGCCTGGCGCCTTGCGGCTGCCATCAAGCCTACAATGGCGGTCTTTGATTTTTGCCCGAGTTGAGCCATGACCACCATCCGCACCCTGATTGATGACAGCGCAGCTGCCCTGCGCACTGCTGGCGTGCATTTTGGCCATGGCACCACCAATGCGGAAGACGAAGCCAGCTGGCTGGTGCTCTGGTCGCTGGGCATGCCAGTGGACAGCGACACCAGCCCGGATGGCGCCGAATCGGTGGCGAACCGGGCCGTCAGCGATGAACAGCGCCTGAAGCTGGAAGAACTGGTGGCCGTGCGCATCCGCAGCCGCAAGCCCGCTGCCTACCTGACCCAGCAGGCCTGGCTACAAGGCGTGCCCTTCTACATCGACGAACGCTCGATCGTGCCGCGCAGCCTGATCGCCGAGCTGCTGGCCGATGGCAGCATTGACGACTGGCTGAGCGACAAGACCCGCCAGGTGCTGGATCTGTGCACCGGCAATGGCAGCCTGGCCTGCCTGGCCGCCATGGCCTACCCGGATGTGCAGGTCACCGGTGCCGATCTGTCGGCCGATGCGCTGGCCGTGGCCCGCATCAACGTGGACCAGCATGGCCTGCAGGAGCGTGTGCAACTGGTGCAGTCGGACGGCATGGCCAACGCACGCGGCCCCTGGGACCTGATCCTCTGCAACCCGCCCTATGTCAATGCCCAGAGCATGGCCAGCCTGCCGCTGGAATACCAGGCCGAGCCTGTGCTGGCCCTGGCCGGTGGCGAGGATGGTATGGACTTTGTGCGTGGCCTGATTCTGGAGCTGCCCCAGCGCCTGAATGAGGACGGTGTGCTGGTGCTGGAGATTGGCAATGAGCGCGCCTACTTCGAGGCCGCCTTCCCCGGCCTGCCGGTGTTCTGGATGGACACCAGCGCCGGCGACGACCAGGTGCTGCTGCTGACGCGTGAAGCGCTGATGCACTGGTCGCAAGAGCAACCCACGCAGCTTTAAGAACCTGTTCTAAGCGAACCCTGTTCTGGCTCAGTAAGCCAGCATTCGGCAGGCCAGCCGGCTGATCGGCCGGTGCAGGCACGATTCCAGCTTGGGCGGCAGCAGCATGGGCTTGAGCAGCATCTGCACCGCCAGCTGGGCCGGCAGGCCGGTGCTGATCAGGTGGTAGATGCGCTGGGCCACCGCATCGAAGCTGCGTTGCCGGTCGCTGAATAGCTCGCCCTTGTGGGCATACACATGGCGCAGCGCGACATCCGAGTCGCTTTCGCGCAATTCCTTCAGACGGCTGTACAGCGCCTGGGCAATGCGCAACCGGCCTACCGGCTCTTGGGCCTGCAGGCTTTTGAAGTAGGCCAGGAAATGCTTGAAGTGCCCGACCTCGTCATTGCGGATATGGCCCAGCAGCCCCGTGAGCACCGGCTCGTTGCTGAGCGCGCGCAGCGTATGGTAGTAGGCGGTGGTGCCGGTCTCCACCACGCAGCGTGCCACCATCTCCAGGCGCGGATCCTCCAGCAACGCTTCCTGCGTGCACAGCAGTGAATACTCGGCAAAAAAGCTGTCATAGGCTTTTTGCCAGTCAAAACTGGGCCACACGGTCTCTACATAGCGCCGCAGCGATTCGCCATGCTGCAGTTCTTCATGCTCCCAGCGGTCTTCCAGCCACTGCTGGATGTCCGGGTAACGCGCATAGTGCGCGCCCAGGTTGGCCGCATAGGTGTCCGAGCCGGTCTCGACAAAGGAGGCGCTCATCAGCAGGTAGAACATGTCCTCGTCCTGCGCGACCGCAGCATGGTCGATATGCGCATAGTCAATGTCGGCCAGCCGCCAGTGGTGCCGGGCGGAAACCGCCTCTCCTGCATCCTGGTGGCCCTCGGCGGACCGTCCATGTATTTCAGAGGCTGTTGTCATAGCACTGTCCTTGTGGTTGCCATCGCTGAAATATGGCGTTTGCACATGGCAGTATGGCCCTGCTGCAGCCGCTTGGATAGCCTGAGCATGTGACTGATTCCTACTCCCGTCTCTACTGACACCCGTTCGAGGCACCGGCCTACACGCACATGGCAGGCGCCAGTGCCATGGCCGGCCCACCAACGGCTATGCCCTCCAAGCCCCTGGGCCAAGCCCAGGGCGGCGATAATCGGAGCCATTCATGATTACGCTGAAAAATATCACCCTGCGCCGCGGCACCAAAGTGCTGCTTGACGGCGTCACCACCACCATCAACCCCGGCGAATCGGTGGGCCTGGTCGGCCGCAACGGCGCCGGCAAGTCCACGTTGTTTGCGCTGCTCAACGGCTCGCTGACGGAAGACGGTGGCGATTTCCACATCCCCGCCCAGTGGCGCATGGGCCAGGTAGCCCAGCACATGCCCGAAACCGAGGAATCTGCCACCCAGTTCGTGCTGGAAGGCGATACCCGTCTGGTGGAAGTGCAGGCCCAGCTGGAGGCTGCTGAAGCATCTGGTGACGGCATGGCTCTGGCCCAGGCCTATGCCGACCTGGCCGATGCCGGTGCCCACGATGCCGTGCCCCGCGCGCAGGCGCTGATCCTGGGCCTGGGCTTCAAAGTGCAGGAGCTGGAACACCCGGTCAACAGCTTCTCGGGCGGTTGGCGCATGCGCCTGCAACTGGCCCGCGCGCTGATGTGCCCCAGCGATCTGCTGCTGCTCGACGAGCCAACCAACCACTTGGACCTGGACGCCCTCGTCTGGCTCGAAGCCTGGCTCAAGCGCTACCCCGGCACCCTGATTACCATCAGTCACGACCGCGAGTTTCTCGATGCGATCACCAATGTCACGTTGCAGATCCAGGGTGGGCAGCTGACGCGCTACGGCGGCAACTACAGCCGCTTTGAAGAGCTGCGTGCCCAGCAGCTGGAGCTGCAACAGGCCAGCTTTGCCAAGCAGCAAGAGAAGATGGCGCATCTGCAGAAGTTCATTGACCGCTTCAAGGCCAAGGCCAGCAAGGCCAAGCAGGCGCAAAGTCGGGTCAAGCAGCTCGACCGCATGGAGAAGATTGCACCGGTGCTGGCCGAGGCCGAGTTCACCTTCGAGTTCAAGGAGCCGGCCAACCTGCCCAACCCGATGCTGGCCATCACCGATGCCGCCTTTGGCTACGAGGACGAAGACGGCAAGCAGACCACCATCTTGCAGGGCGTCAACCGCTCGGTGCTGGCAGGCCAGCGCATTGGTATTCTGGGCGCCAACGGCCAGGGTAAATCGACCCTGGTCAAGACCATTGCCCGCGAGATGAAGGCCCTGGCCGGCACCGTGACCGAGGGCAAGGGCCTCAACATCGGCTACTTTGCCCAGCAGGAGCTGGACGTGCTGCGCCCCAGCGAGAACCCGATGGAGCACATGATCCGCCTGGCCAAGGAAATTGGCAGCGAAGGCAACAGCGCGCGCGAGCAGGACCTGCGCAACTTCCTCGGCACCTTCAATTTCAGCGGCGACATGGTCAAGCAGGCCGTGGGCAGCATGAGCGGTGGCGAAAAAGCGCGCCTGGTGCTGGCGATGATCGTCTGGCAGCGCCCCAACCTGCTGCTGCTCGACGAGCCCACCAACCACTTGGACCTGGCCACCCGCGAAGCGCTGGCGATGGCCCTGAACGACTTTGACGGCACCGTGATGCTGGTCAGCCATGACCGCCATCTGCTGCGCGCCGTCTGCGAAGACTTCTGGATGGTCGGCCGTGGCCAGGTCGGCCCCTTCGATGGCGACCTGGACGACTACCAGCGCTACCTGCTGGACGAATCCAAGCGCCTGCGCGAAGAAGCCCGCCAGGCCGATATGCAATCGCGCAGCAAGGATGCAGCGCCCGCCCCTGTGGCCGCGCCCGTCGCGGCACCGGTTGCGGCACCCGCGCCAGCCCCTGCGCCTGCGCCCGCCAAGGCCGAGCCCGTGGGCGACCCCAAGGAGGCGCGCCGCCTGGCAGCGCTGGCCCGCCAGCAACTGGCCGACAAGACCAAGCCCTTCAAGAAAGAGCTGGAACAGATCGACAAGAAGCTGCCCCAGCTCAACACCCAGCGCGATGCGCTGGAGACCAAGCTGGCAACCCCAGGTCTGTCCGGTGCCGACATCGTCGAAGCCGGCAAGCAACTGAGCGCCGTCAATGGTGAGATCGAGCAGTTGGAAGAGCGCTGGCTGGAGCTGTCCGAGCAGATCGAGGCCATCAGCCAGGAGCTGAACGCGACCGCCTAAACGGCCGACGTGCAGAGATAGCATGCAACGCATCATCCGCAGCCAGGACTTCAGCGCCGAGCGCCCCTGGGGCGCCCAGGACATTGCCCAGATGAACGGCACCAGCGTCCGTTTGCACTGGACAGACCAGCCCTACATCTGGCATGTCAACGACGGCGAGGAAGTCTTTGCGGTGATGCAGGGCCTGGTGGTGATGCACTGGCGCGAGGCCGGCGAACAAAAGCAAGCGCTTTTGCAGGCCGGTGATATCTTCCACGCCGGTGTGGGCTGCGAGCATGTGGCCCACCCGCAGGGCGAGGCACGCATCTTGGTGATTGAAAAGGCGGGCAGCGTGTAGCCTGCACCCTACGTCAGGCTTGGCAGCGCGGACTGCATCCGCCTACACTGCCAGGCCCGGCACTGCCCCTCCAAGCCATGCATGAAGACCCACCCCGCGACAGCAGCGAACGCAATGTGCGCATCTTTTTTGGTAGCTTGCTTGGCTTGTTTATCGCGATTGTGATCGGTTTTCATGCCGAGCCCAGCTGGACAGCATGGGCCTTGCTCTGTGCCGCCTGCGCAGCGGTTTGCGCCTGGCTCGCGGTCCAGTATGGCGATGGTTTCTGGCACAGAATGCTGCATCTGATGCGCTGGTGGTAACGCATCCCTGCACTTCGCAGACCCACCTCCTGCTCGCCGTCACTGCTCCTTTTCCTGCAGCAAGCGCCACATCACCTTGCCGCTGCCACTCTTGGGCAGCTGGTCCACCAGTTGCACCAGGCGCGGCGCCTTGTACACCGCCATGTGTTCGCGGCACCAGTCGATGATGTCCTGTGCACTGACCATGCCCTGCTGCTCTGGCCGCAATACCACGACGGCCTTGACGGTCTCGCCCCGGTAGTCATCGCGGGCGGAGATCACGCAGGCCTCGAGAATCGCCGGGTGGCGGTACATGAGGCTCTCGACCTCGGCCGGCCAGACCTTGTAGCCGCTGGCGTTGATCATGCGCTTCAAGCGATCGGTCAGGAAGAAATAGCCATCCGCATCGCGGTAACCCAGGTCACCGGTGCGGAAAAAGCGCTGGCCCGCCACCTCGACAAAGCTGGCGGCCGTGGCCGCAGGCTGCTTCCAGTAGCCCTGCAGCACCTGCGGGCCCTGCACCACAATCTCCCCCACCTCGCCATCGGCCATGGGCTGCCCGGTGTCGGGGTCGATCACCAATGACTGCATGCCAATATGCGGCAGCCCCAGGCACTGCTGCTTGGGGTGCTCATAGGGGTTGGCGTGGGAGGCACCACAGGTCTCGGTCATGCCATAGCCCTCGATATAGTCCAGGCCCCAGACCTCCTTGACCCTTTGCGCCACCGACTGCGGCATCGCCGCGCCGCCGCCACCCATGTAGACCAGGCTGCGGGTATCCATCTGCGCCAGGTTCGGGCTGGCCAGCAGATCGACCACCATCGTCGGGATATTGGCCCAGTGCGTCACCCGGTAGCGCGCCATCAGCGCGGCCGCCAATTGCCGGTCCCAGCGCGGCATGATCACCAAGGTAGCACCGGCACAGACCAGCACATGCATGATGGACACCATGCCGGTGATATGGAACATCGGCGCCACCACCAGGTTCACGCTCTCCGTGCTTTGCCGGCCCCAGAGCACGCCCGCCATCGCCGCATGCTGCACATGGCTGTGCGCATGGATGCAGCCCTTGGGCAGGCCGGTGGTGCCACTGGTGTAGGGAAGGATGGCCATATCGCTGGCCGCCACCACGATCGCAGGGGGCTCGGCGGTGCATCGGACCGCATCCCGCCAGCGGCTGACGGTGGTGGCACCCAGCCGGTCCGCAGCTGGCAAAGGCGGGTTTCCGAGCAACCAGGGCACCCAGCCCGGTGGAAAATCTGGCTGCGCTGCGGCATCTGCGGGCATCGTATCTGACATATGGCTGATGAGCATATGCACCAGCTGCTGCGCAGGTGGCAGACTGGCGCTGGCCTCGCACAGTGCAGCCGCCAGATCGGCGGTGGTGATGGCCACACGCGCATCGGCGTCGCTGATGTAGTGGGCCAGCTCGGCGGCGGTATTCATCGGGTTGACGGGCACCACCACCGCATTGGCACGCAGGATGGCGTAGTGCGCCAGCACCAGCTGCGGGCAGTTCTGCATCAGCAGGATGACCCGGTCACCCTTGCGCACGCCCTGCTGGTGCAAATGGGCGGCCAGGCGCTCGGTCTGCTCCCGCATCTGGCCATAGCTGATGGCCTGGTCAAAAAACACCAGCGCGGCATGGTCCGGATAGCGGCGGGCATTGACGGCCAGGTTGTCCCAGACCGAGGTGGCCGGCACCGTCAACCGCCGGGGCACGCGCCCAGGCCAGTACGGGGAAGTGGAGGTCGATGCAGGCAGGTCTGCAGCAGAGGTCATGGCGTGTTCCGAACAGTCGAAAAGCGAGGTTCAGGCCAGTATGCCCAGCGGCCGGGGCAGCACCCCGTCGCTTAGGGGACCAGCGGGGGCGGCGGCGGCACCGCCTGCATCTTCACCCAATCCAACACCGCATGCCAGCGCTGGGCCGCAGCGGCCAGGCGCTGCTGGTCCGCACCTAGGGCGGCCTGGCGCCAGGCGATGTCGGCCATCACCGCGTCCTGCCACATCTGCGCTTGCTGCTCCACCTGGGCGTGCTGGAACTGGGCCAGCAAGGCCGCTGGCGATGCGGCGGGCGTATAGGCATAGGGATTGATGCCATGGCGCCAAAAGCGCCACTGCAGGCACAGCGCCTGCCGGGTGACCGGCCGGCCCTGCAAGCGCTGCCAGTGGTGTAAGGCCTCATGCGCCAGCCAGCCCGCCACCAGGGGCGCATCCAGGCGCAGGCACTGCCGGGGGTCGGATGCGGCAAAGCAGTAGGCCGGCATCGACAGAAAGGCGCCATTGAACGACAGCGCACGCCGCGTATCGCCCAGCCGGCGCAGGTAAAGCCGCATGCGCGTCCAGCCCGGGTGCTGCGGCTGGCCAAAGTAGCGCGCCAGCAGCGCCCATTCATCGGCCGTCAGCGGACGGGACCAGAACAGCATGCGCTGCAGCCTCTGCACCCATGGCCTGCTGCCTTGCCTGCCCATCAAGCAGCGCTCCAGCAGAGGCTGCGATCCGCGTCCGAGCAGCCCGGACCTACACCCCATCCAGCGCCCTGGGCCTGATGGTTAACACCGATCCTCGGCACGCCCAATAAATTGGATACTGAATACATTGAATGGCATTTAGCAGAAATTTTCAGCATTTCTCTTCACATTGCTCGTGCATGAAGTCGTTTTTATTCATCCGTTGGTATTTTCTGTATACAAGGAGTGGGTATGAAGAACATGTTTCGCCGCCGCGCGGCCCTCGCCGCCTCTTTGCTGGCAGCGCTGCTGCCGCTGTCACCAGCCCAGGCGCAGGCACCGCACAAGATACGTTATGAGGAGGTCGTGCGCTCCGTGCTCTATGTTCCCATGTATGTGGGCATCCAGAAAGGCATGTTCAAGGATGCCGGCATAGAGATGAGCATGAAAACCTCGCAGGGCACCGACAAGGGCATGGCCGCCCTGCTCTCGGGCAGCGCCGATATCGTGCTGATTGGTCCCGAGGCCTCAATCTATGTCGCCAACAGCGAGTCGCCCGTCAAACCCATTGTTTTTGCCGGGCTGACTGCCACCGACGGCTTCTTGCTGATGGGCCGCAAGCCCGAGCCCAACTTTGACTGGAAGCAGCTCAAGGGCAGCAAGATCATGTCCTTCCGTCCAGGCTCCAACCCCGATATCTTTCTGGAAGCGGCATTGCGCAAGAAGGGGCTGGATCCCAAGAAGGATGTCAAGCTCGTGAGCAATATCGGTCCGGCCGCCCGCACCGGTGCCTGGCTGGCCGGCCAAAACGACTATGCGACCTTCCTGGAGCCCGAGGCCAGCAGCCTGGAGAAGCAAGGCAAGGCTTTTCCGCTGGGTTCGGTGGGCAAGGAAGCCGGCATGGTCGACTACACGGTGTTCACCACCACCGATGCCTACCTGAAGAAAAACCGTGCCGCCGTGCAGGCCTGGACCCAGGCGGTGGCGAAAGCCCAGCAGTACACGGCCGCAGCGCCAGCGGGCGAGTTGGCGGATCTGGTGGGCAGCTACTTCACCGGCATGGACAAGGCCGAGCTGGTCAGCGCCATTGAGCGCTACCAGCAACTGCAGCTGTGGAAGAAAACGCCGATGGTCGAGAAACAGGCGATGGACCAGCTGCAGGATATGCTGGTGCAAGGCGGGGTGCTGGAGGTGGGCAAGAAAGTGGACTATGCGCGCTTTGTCGACATGGGCCTGGTGCAGAGCCTGGCGCAAAAATAAGGAGCTGCCATGAACCTCCCCTACCGCATCCACGTCGACAACGTCTCCCTGCGCTACTTCACACCCCAGGGCGAAACCCAGGCGCTGCAGAACATCAACCTCTCGGTCAAGGCGGGCGAATTCATCAGCCTGATCGGCCAGTCCGGCTGTGGCAAGAGCACCTTGCTGTCGATCCTGGCGGGCATCCTGCCGCCGTCCAGCGGCTCGGTGCTGGTGGACGGCCAGACCATCATCGGCCCCAACCCGCGCATCGGCTACATGCTGCAGCAGGACTACCTGTTCGAATGGCGCACCATTCTGGAGAACACCTTGCTGGGCGCCCAGATCCAGAACAAGGACCTGGCCGCCGCCGAGAAGCGCGCCACCCAGCTGCTGCACAAATGCGGCATGGGTGACTACCTGCACCACTACCCGCGCCAGCTCTCGGGCGGCATGCGCCAGCGGGTAGCGCTGGCCCGCACCCTGGTCACCAACCCGGATGTGGTGCTGCTTGACGAGCCCTTCTCCGCGCTCGACTCGCAAACCCGATTGTCGATTGCCGATGAGGTGGTCGATGTGCTGCGCGACGAAGGCAAGTCGGTGATCCTGGTGACACACGACATTGGCGAGGCCATTGCGATGACCGACCGGGTCATCGTGCTCTCGCGCCGGCCCGGGCGCATCAAATCGGTACACCACATGGATTTCCCCTCGCAGGGAGGCAAACGGCCCACGCCCTTCGAGGCCCGGGGCTGCCCAGAATTCAACGACTACTTCAATGTGCTGTGGGACGAGATCGACGCCCACGTGGAAGGATAAGCATGAGCACCGTCATGAACACCACCAACACGGCGGCTCCGGCCCAGGCCGACACCCGCAGCCCCGAATACCGCCAGTGGCTGGCCCAGATCCAGCGCCGCAAGCGCCTGGTGGCGCTGAGCCGCGCCGGCCTGTTGCTGGCATTCCTGCTGATTTGGGAGGTACTGGCGCGCAGCCACATCCTCAACCCCATGCTCACCAGCTACCCCTCTGCCGTGCTGCCCACCCTGGTCGATCTGGCCCGCAGCGGCGACCTGCTGGGCCACACCTGGGTCACTTTCAAGGCCACGGTGATCGGCTTTGTGATCAGCATGCTGCTGGGCATCGGCATGGCCGCCCTGCTGTGGTGGAGCAGCTTTGTCAAAAAGGTGCTGGATCCTTTCCTGGTGATTGCCAACGCCATGCCCAAGATTGCCTTTGTCCCGATCTTCTACATCTGGCTGGGCTCGGAATATTCGGTCTACGGCATGGCGGTCGCCATCTCGCTGTTCATCACCATCATGGTGGTCTATGAAGGCTTTCAGGCCATCGACCCCAACAAGATCAAGCTGGCCACCACCTTGGGCGCGAGCAAGTTCCAGGTCATGAAGTACGTGGTCTTCCCGGGCAGCGTGCCAGCGGTGATCGCCGCGATCAAGATGAACATCGGCCTGTCGCTGATCGGCGTCATCGTCGGCGAGTTCCAGTCCTCCAGCGCCGGGCTGGGCTTTCTGATCGTCAATGGCAGCCAGGTGTTCAAGCTCAATGTGGTGATGGCCTCGATCGTCGTGCTGGCGCTGCTGTCAGCGGTGATGTACATGGCGGTCACCCGGCTGGAGAAAAGCGTGCAGCACCGCTACGCCTGAGCGCTGACCATGATCCCCCATTTCAAGAAACGACAACCCCATGCAGTTTGAACCCTGGATTGAAGAACGCGTGCTGGCCCGCCAGGGGGTGCTCCACCCCTATGACCAGTTCGATGCCGCGACCACGGCCTTTGTCATCGTGGATCTGCAGAACTACTACACCCAGCCCGGTTTTCAGGGCGAATGCGCACCGGCACGCGCCATCTTTGGCCAGGTCAACCAGCTGGCTGCGGCGCTGCGCGCCAAGGGCGGCACCGTCGTGTGGATCAAGACCAATGCCGACGGCGCCGACCAGTTCTGGTCCCACCACCACCGCCATATGCTGACGCCCGAGCGCAGCGCACGCCGGCTGCTGGAGCTGGGCAGTGGCCACGCCGGCTTTGCGATGCCGCCAGCGCTGGAGGTATTGCCGGGCGATCTCACCGTCGTCAAGCGCTGCTACAGCGCCCTCGCCCCCGGCGCCTCGGACCTGGACGCCGTCCTCAAGGCACGGGGCGTGCGCACGGTGCTGATCGGCGGCACCGTCACCAATGTCTGCTGCGAATCGACTGCGCGCGACGCGATGATGCTGGACTACGCCACCGTCATGGTCGACGACGCGCTGGCCGCCGTTACGCCCCATGAGCATATAAACAGCTTGAACAACTGGATGCTGTTCTTTGGCGATGTGCTGACGGTGGACGAGGTGGTCACCCGCCTGGTTTGACCCCAAAAAATCCGGCCATGCTGCGCAAGGCAGCATGGCCGGTGTCGCTGCATCCTTACTGCTGCAGCTGCTGCCAGACCTTGTCTAGCCGCTTGCTGCTGACGGGGTACGGCGTGCGCAGCTCCTGCGCAAAAAAGCTCACCCGCAGCTCTTCCAGCATCCAGCGGTACTCCTGCATGCGCGCATCCACCTGGCCCTTGCGCTCTGCTACCAGGCGCCAGTAGCGCTGCTCCAGCGGCTGTAGTTCCTTGAGCTTGGCGGCATCGCGTGCCGGGTCGGCCCGGTACTTGTCCAGGCGCGCGGTGATCGCCTTCAGGTAGCGGGCATAGTGGCCCAGCTGGGCCCAGGGTGCGATGGCGATGAAGTTCTTGGGCACCAGTTTTTGCAATTGCTGCTGGGCATCTGCCGTGGCCTCGGGGGCGTTCTTGGTGTCCTTGATCTTGCGCACGGCAGCCATGTATTCCTGCAGCACGCCAGCGGCCATGCGCGCCACCTCGTTGGCGATCAGGGTCAGGCGCGCGCGCCCCTCCTGCACCCGCTGCTTGAACTGCTCGGCATCGGCAGGCAGCGGCTCTTGCAGAAAAGCGCGGTCAATCGCCACATTGATGATCTGCTCGCGCAGCTCTTCCTGCGTGCCCAGCGGCATATAGCCCACCGCCATCTTCTGCAGATCGGGGATGTTCTTCTCCAGGTACTTGAGCGCATCGCGGATCTGCAGCGCAAACAAACGGCGCAGGCCCAGCGCATGGCGGCTGGCTGCCACCTCGGGCTCGTCGAACACCTCGATGCCGACACCGGTGCCGTGGTCGATCAACGCAGGGAAGCCAATCAGCGTCTGGTTCCCCTTCTTGATCTCCATCAGCTCGGGCAAGGCGCCAAAGCTCCAATCGGTCCAGAGCTTGTCGGCCGCATGTACGGGCCCCGACGGCTTGGCCTGGGCTGCACCACTGCTGGGCGCCGGGGCCGCCTTGCCACCCTGCTTCGCAGCAGCGGCTGGGGCTTGCGCCGGTGCCGGCGCGGCCACGCCATCGGCCTGCGGCGCGATCTTGAGCTCGGCCAGCGCCTGGAAGGCGCCGCGCGCCTTGGCGCCCCACTGGGCCTTCAAGGCACCCAGGTTGCGGCCCTGGCCCAGCTGGCGGCCATGCTCGTCGCTGATGCGGAAGTTCATGAACAGATGGGGGCTGAGCATGTCCAGCTTGAAATCGGCGCGCTTGATGTCCAGCGAGGTCTCGTCGCGTGCCTGCTTGAGCAGCACCTCGACCAGGCTGCCAGCACCAAAGCGCTCGGCGCTGCCCAGCAGCTCGGCCAGGCGCTGGGCGTTTTCGGCCAGCGGCACAAAGCGGCTGCGCGGGCGCTGGGGCAGGCTTTTGAGCAGGGCCTGGATCTTGTCCTTGAGCATGCCCGGCACCAGCCATTCGGCACGCTCCTCGCTGACCTGGTTGAGCACGAACAACGGCACCGTGACAGTCACGCCGTCACGCGGGTCACCGGGCTGGTGCAGGTAGCTGGCCGTGCAATCGACCCCACCCATCTTGATGGTCTTGGGGAAGGCGGCGGTCGTGATGCCGGCGGCCTCATGGCGCATGAGCTCGTCGCGCGACAGGCGCAGCAGATCGGGGTTGCGCGCACTCTCGTCCTTGACCCAGCGCTCCAGCGCCCGGCCGGTGCAGATGTCTTGCGGAATCTGCTGGTCGTAGAACGCATAGATGAGCGCATCGTCGACCAGCACGTCCTGGCGGCGGCTCTTGTGCTCCAGCTCCTCGACCTTGGCGATCAGCTTCTGGTTGGCCTGCAAAAATGGCAGGCGTGTCTCCCAGTCGCCCTCCACCAGCGCCTGGCGGATGAAGATGTCGCGCGCGCCTTGCGGGTCGATCTTGCCGTAGCTGATGCGGCGCTGGCTGTAGACCACCAGGCCATACAAGGTGGCGCGCTCATAGGCGGCCACCTCGCCCTGCTTTTTCTCCCAATGCGGGTCCAGCAACTGCTTGCGCAGCAGGTGCGCGCCTACCTGCTCCAGCCACTGGGGCTCGATGGCAGCAATGCCACGCCCGTAGAGGCGCGAGGTCTCGACCAGCTCGGCCGCCACAATCCAGCGGCCGGGTTTTTTGGACAGGTGGGCGCCGGGGTGCGGATGGAAGCGAATGCCACGCGCGCCCAGGTAGCCATCGCCCTCCTCGGTCTTGAAGCCGATATTGCCCAGCAGGCCCGAGAGCATGGACAGGTGCACGGCCTCATAACCGGCGGCCTCCTCGTTCATCGGCCAGCGCTGCTCCTTGACCACCGTCAGCAGCTGCGAATGGATGTCGCGCCACTCGCGCACGCGGCGGATGTTGATGAAGTTCTGGCGCAACAGTTGCTCCCACTGCCGGTTGCTCAGCTTGTGGCTGGCCTCGTCGGCCACGCTGTCCTGCGGCGTGAAAGCGGCCAGCGGTGCGGCGCTGTCCACCGCTGCGGTCGCACCGGTGCTGCGCTGGGCCACCGGCAAAAAGGCGGCATTGCGCCCCATTGCCTGGCCCTTGGCCGGAGCGGATTGCTGGGCCATGTCCTTGCGGCTCTTGGCCACCACCTTGCCGCCGCGCGCATCCTGCAGCCATTTCCACAGCCGCAGGTAGCCACTGAACTCGCTCTTCTCGTCGTCGAACTTGGCATGCTGCTGGTCGGCCTGCTGCTGGGCTTCCAGCGGGCGGTCGCGCACATCCTGCACGCTCAGCGCCGAGGCAATCACCAGCACCTCGGCCAGCGCGCCGCGCTCGCGCGCCTCCACAATCATGCGCGCCACGCGCGGGTCCAGCGGCAGGCGCGACAAGGCCTGGCCCATCGGCAGCAGCTCGCCCTGCTCATCGACGGCACCGAGCTCGGCCAGCAGCTGGTAGCCATCGGCAATCGCGCGGCCGGACGGCGCTTCTAGAAACGGAAAGTTCACCACATCGCCCAGGCGCAAGGCCTTCATGCGCAGGATGACGCCAGCCAAAGACGAGCGCAGGATTTCCGGATCGGTAAAGGGGCTGCGCGACTGGAAATCGGCCTCGTCATAGAGACGGATGCAGATACCGTTGGCCACGCGGCCGCAGCGGCCGGCGCGCTGGTTGGCCGCCGCCTGGCTGACCGGCTCGACCAGCAACTGCTCGACCTTGCTGCGGAAGGAATAGCGTTTGACCCGGGCCGTTCCGGCATCGATCACATAGCGGATGCCGGGCACCGTGAGCGAGGTTTCGGCCACGTTGGTGGCCAGCACAATGCGCCGGCCGGTATGGCCTTCAAAGATGCGGTCCTGCTCGGCCTGCGACAGGCGCGAGAACAGCGGCAGCACCTCGGCATTGCGCAGCACCGGCGAATGCTGCAGGTGCTTGCGCAGATGGTCGGCGGCCTCGCGGATCTCACGCTCGCCCGGCAGAAAAATCAGAATGTCGCCGCCGGCCCCGCCGGTCCACAGCTCGTCGACGCCATCGGCAATCGCATCGTTGAGGTCGTAGTCCTTGGCATCTTCAAAAGGCCGGTAGCGCATCTCCACCGGAAAGGTGCGGCCCGAGACCATGATCACCGGCGCCGGGCCTTGCGGGCCGGCAAAGTGCTTGGCAAAGCGGTCGGCATCGATGGTGGCCGAGGTCACCACCACTTTCAGATCAGGGCGCTTGGGCAGGATCTGGCGCAGATAGCCCAGCAGAAAGTCGATATTGAGGCTGCGCTCATGGGCCTCGTCAATGATCAAGGTGTCGTAGGCCTTGAGCAGCGGGTCGGTCTGGGTCTCGGCCAGCAAGATACCGTCGGTCATCAGCTTGACCGAGGCGTCCTTGGACAAACGGTCCTGGAAACGCACCTTGTAGCCCACCACATCGCCCAGCGGGGTCTGCAGCTCTTCGGCAATGCGCTTGGCCACGCTGCTGGCCGCAATACGGCGGGGCTGGGTGTGGCCGATCAAATGGCCGCGCACCTCGCCCTTGTCATTGGGGGTGGCATTGATCTTGCCGCGGCCCAGGGCCAGTGCAATCTTGGGCAGCTGGGTGGTTTTGCCCGATCCGGTCTCGCCGCAGACGATGATGACCTGGTGGCGGTCCATGGCCTCCATGATTTCATCACGGCGGGCGGAAACTGGCAGGGATTCGGGAAACGTAATCTTGAGCGACATAGGGGCAGCATTATCCCCGCAGCAGGGCCCCACCGGTTGCGAAGCCGCAACAACGCCTTGGGCCCACGCAGGCTTTGCCGCTCAATCGCTGCTGCCGCCCCCGCAACTGCTACCGCCGCAACTGCTGCCACTGCAGCTGGACGAGCCGCCATCGCTGTCCGCGCTGCTGCTGCTGTCGTCGCGGTAGCTGCTGCTGTCGCTGCCCGATACCGGGCTGGATGTGCTGTCCGTGCTGCTGCTCGCCGCCGCTGCAGCCTGCGCAAATGCTGCCGCCCACTGGTCCAGCAGCTCCGGCGGGTAAAGCCAGCCGTCTTCCAACGCGGCTGCGGCATCCAATGCAAACAGCAAGGGGATGCCGCCCAGCAGCGCGCCCACCATATAGCGCCGGCTGTGCATGGCCGCATTCCAGCTCGACTGCATCTGCGCTGTCTGGTTCTGCGAAACTCCGGCGCTGGATGCCTGCGCGGGCAGGTGGTGGAACATATGCCCGAAGGCACGCTGGCAAAACTGCTGGTAGCGCCGCGTATCCAGAATGAACGCATGCCACAGCGCATCGGCCAGGCGCGAGGGCATCTGCAGCTGCGCGCGCGGCGCCAGCCAGTGCATGATGAAAAACTGGCGCAGCGCCTCTTCGGCCTGCGCCACGCTCGCATCGTTCAGGTAGGGGTGGTCACGCCAGATCGCCTTGCGGTAGGCGGCGTCCAGCCGGTACTGCTGCAAAAAGCGCAATTGCCGGCGTTTGCGCAGCATGCGCCAGCCCAACACGGCCAACAGCGCCGCAACGATGGCGGCAAAGATCAGAAACATCAGACCCGCCCAGCGCCGGCTTGGGCGCGGCAGCAGCCAGGGACGCGATCAAACCTTGGGCACCGGTACATCGATGGCCTCCCCGATGGCATAGAAATGGCCGCCCGCGACATAGTGCAGCGTGCGCAGCGCCTGTGGCGCGGTTTCGAAATGCCAGTGGCCGTCCCGGAACACCCGGTCGTCTGCCCAGGCGCCGGTGACCTCGCCAATGAACAGGTCATAGCTTTGCTGGTTATGGGGCTCGGGCACCAGCCGGCATTCCAGCCAGGCGGCGCATCCCGCCACCAGCGGGGTCTGCTGGCCTGGCGCATCGAACAGCTGCACACCCAACCGGGCTAGCTTGTCCGGGTGCTGCAGCGCGCTGAGGGTGCCCAGCTCCACCGCCAAGGCGGCGATGGGCACTGTGGGCAGCTGCAGCGCAAAGCGGCCGCTGGCCTCCACCAGCGCGCGGGTGCGGGTGGCCTTGTCCAGCACCACGGTCACCTTGGGCGGTGAGAAATCAAGCGCGCAGGCCCAGGCAGCGGCCATCACATTGCGCTCGGCGCCATCGGCGGCCGACACCAGCACCGTGGGCCCGTGGTTGAGCAGGCGGTAGGCCTTCTCCAGTGCGACGGGTTGAAAATGGGGGTCGGCACTGCCAGAGATCAGGTCCATAGGTGGGTCTGCAAGTACAAGATCCCTCCATTGTGCATGTCTGCGTCGCGCTGCGCAGGCTGTGGCTCAATCGATGCGGATCTTCGCGGTCTTGACCACCCGTGCCCATTTGTCGATCTCGGACTGCAGGCGCTGCGCCATCTCGTCGGGCGTGCCGGGATCGGCCTCGGCACCGGCGACATACAGGCGCTGGCGCACCTCCTGGTTCCGCATCACCTGGTTGAAATCGGCATTGACCTTGGCAACCACCTCCTTGGGCGTGCCGGCCGGCGCAAACAGCGCTGCCCAGGAATAGGCCTCGTAGCCGGCCAGGCCCTGCTCGGCAATGGTCGGCACCTCGGGCATCAGCGCCGAGCGCTTGGGGCTGGCAACACCGAGCACCCGCACCTTGCCGCTCTTGATATGGCCAATGGCGGTGGGCGCATCGCTGAACATCATCGCCACCTGGCCGCCCAGTACATCGGTCATCGCCGGAGCGCTGCCCTTATAGGGAATGTGCAGCAGCTTGGTGCCCGCATGCATATTGAAGAGCTCCCCTGCCAGGTGGGTGCCGCCGCCATTGCCCGACGAAGCAAAGGCCAGGTTGCTGCCCGGCTTCTTGGCCAGCGCAATCAGCTCCTGCACATTCTTGGCCGGCACGCTGGGGTTGACCACCAGGAACACCGGGAACATGGCCGCAAAGCTTACCGGCACAAAGTCCTTCTGGATGTCATAGCTCAGCTTGGGGTGCAGCGAAGGGTTGACCGAATGGTGGATCGCGCCAACAAACAGGCTGTAGCCGTCGGCAGGCTGGCGGGCTGCGGTCTCCGCGCCGATGATGCCGCCGCCACCGGCGCGGTTGTCAATAAACGTGCCCTGGCCCCACAGCTGGCCCAGCGGCGGCACAAAGGCGCGCGCCGTCGTATCGACCGGGCCGCCGGGTGGGAAGGGCACGATGAACTTGACCTGCTTGTTGGGGTAGTCGGCCGCATGCGCAGCCCCCGCATGCAGCAAAGGCAGGCCGGCGGCCAGGGGCGCTGCGCCCAGCGCCAGCATCTGGCGGCGGTTGATGGTGGTGGTCATGCTTGTCTCCAGGCTATTTTTTGCAAAACCGCCATCATCGGCCCGGCGCGCCGGTTTGCCCACACCTGCGCCGTTTGTGATTGCGAAACCTCCACTTCGCGCCAGCAGAAATGAAACAGGCGCCATTGATGGTTTTTTCCCATGGCCACAGGGCCGATTCCGGAGCGAACTGCATGCAGGGGCGCCATGTTTGTATAACAATAGCGGCAGCCGCAAACCGCCGATCTGGCGTGCTTCTAGGAAATACCCCACCCCCACCCCCCATGTCCGCTGTATTCAATTTCACCTTTGTGCCCTGGTTCCGTTCGGTGGCGCCTTATATCCATAAGTTTCGCAACCAGACTTTTGTAGTGGGCGTGACAGGTGAGGCGATTGCAGCGGGCAAGCTGCAATCCATTGCCCAGGATCTGGCCTTGATCCAGGCGCTGGGTGTCAAGATCGTGCTGGTGCATGGTTTCCGGCCCCAGGTGAATGAGCAGCTCGCAGCCAAAGGGCATGCGCCGCGCTATTCGCATGGCATCCGCGTGACCGATTCGGTCGCGCTCGATTGCGCCCAGGAGGCCGCTGGCCAGTTGCGCTTCGAGATTGAAGCGGCCTTCAGCCAGGGTCTGCCCAATACGCCGATGGCGGGCGCCACCGTGCGGGTGATCTCCGGCAACTTTGTCACCGCGCGCCCGGTCGGCATTGTCGACGGCGTGGATTTCATGCACTCGGGCCTGGTGCGCAAGGTCGATGTTGGCGGCATCCACCGCACCCTGGACATGGGCGCGATGGTGCTGGTGTCGCCCTTTGGCTTCTCGCCCACCGGCGAGGCTTTCAACCTCAGCATGGAAGAAGTGGCCACGCGCGTGGCGATCGAGCTCAAGGCCGACAAGCTGATGTTCCTGACCGAGGTGGCCGGCATCCGCCAAAGCCCGCTGGAGGCAGAGAGCGAAGAAAACCCGGTGGACACCGAGCTGCCGCTGGATGTGGCGCAAAAGCTGCTGGCCGAGCTGCCCCCTGCTACCGTGCCCACCGATGTGGGCTTTTACCTGCAGCATTGCGTCAAGGCCTGCAAGGAAGGCGTGGAGCGCAGCCACATTCTGCCGTTTGCCACCGACGGCGCGCTGCTGCTGGAAATCTATGTGCACGATGGCATCGGCACGATGGTGATCGATGAGCGCCTGGAAGAGCTGCGCGAAGCCAAGCCCGATGATGTCGGCGGCATTCTGCAGCTGATCGAGCCCTTCGAGAAGGACGGCACGCTGGTCAAGCGCAGCCGTACCGAGATCGAGCGCGACATCTCTGCCTACACGATCATTGAGCACGATGGCGTGATCTTTGGCTGCGCCGCCCTATACCCTTACCCGGAAGCGGGCACCGCCGAGATGGCCGCCGTCACCGTATCGCCGCAAAGCCAGGGCACCGGCGATGGCGAAAAATTGCTCAAGCGCATCGAGCAACGCGCCCGTGCCACGGGCTTGAAGAGCATTTTTGTGCTTACCACCCGCACGATGCACTGGTTCCTCAAGCGCGGCTTCCAGCCGGTGGACCCCGACTGGCTGCCCGAGCAACGCAAGGCCAAGTACAACTGGAGCCGCAAGAGCCAGGTGCTGGTCAAGTACCTGTGATCACGCCGGCTTGAAGCGCGCACAGCAAAACTGCCCCTGACCAGGGGCAGTTTTTTCGGGGCCGGCGCTATGGCTGCCGACTTAGCCCCAGAGCTTGACCACCTCGGCGGCCACCGTGGCCAGTGCTGCATCGCGGGCCTTGGGCTCTGCCTTGCATTCGGTCAGATAGCTGGTCACCAGGATGGGGGCGCCGCCGCCCGGCGGCCAGAGCAAACCCACATCATTGCGCGTGTCTGGACCGGCGCCCGTCTTGTCGCCCACTTTCCAACCCTTGGCGCCCGCGCGCAGGCAGTTGTCACCGGTGGTGTTCGCCACCAGCCAAGCTACGAGCTTGTCGCGGCTTGCCGGGCTCAGCGCGTTACCCAGGGTCAAGGTCTGCATGCTGGTCAGCATGGCCAGCGGGCTGGTCGTATCACGCACATCGCCCGGCTTGGACTCGCTCATGGCAGGCTCGATGCGATCCAGCCGCGTGACTTGGTCTTTCAAGCTGCGCATGTAGGCGGTAAAGCCTGCGGGCCCGCCGACACGCTCCAGCAGCAGATTGGTGGCACCGTTGTCGCTGACCGTGACGATGGCATCGCAAAGCGCATCGACCGTCATAGGCGCCTTGCCAGCAAACTTCTCGATGACCGGCGAATAGCTCACCAGCGCCGACCGGTCAAAGGTGACCTGTGCATCCAGCTTTTCCTGCCCGGCATCCACGCGGGACAGCACCTGGCCCGCCAGCAGCATCTTGAAGGTGCTGCACATGGGGAAACGCTCATTCTGGCGCCAGCCCAGTGCCACGCCCGTGCCGGTGTTCAGCACCGATACCCCCAGCCGCCCGCCCACCGAGCGCTCCAGCGCCTCTATGGCGCGGAGAAACTCTAGCTCGGCCGGCGAACGATGCGGAGGTGTGGTGGCCCAGGCACGCGACGACGTCGCTATCATGCTTGCCGCACCCATAGTCAAGAAAAACTTTCTTCTAAGCACTGATTCACTCCTTAAAATTTAGGGTCATTGATAGATGACACTGAATTTACCGGGTTGGCGACGTTCTTACCAACGATGAAAACCAAGAAAACCCAAAAGAAAAACTTATAGCTTATGCACCTGCCTTTGAATGCCCTGCGCGCTTTCGATGCCGCTGCACGCCACCTCAACCTGACGCGGGCCGCGCTGGAGCTGCATGTGACCCAGGCCGCGATCAGCCAGCACATACGCCAGCTGGAAGACCTGCTGGGCAAGCCGCTGTTTCGCCGCCTGCCGCGCGGCCTGGCACTGACCGACGAGGGCATGGCTCTAGTGCCGGTGGTGGCTCAGGCCTTTGGCAACCTGTCGCGTGCGCTCGCCCAGGTGCAGGACCGGCGACCGCACGAGGTGCTGTCCGTCGGTGTGGTGGGCACCTTTGCCGTGGGCTGGCTGCTGCCCCGGCTGCGCGCCTTTCAGGAGGCCCATGCCTTTGTCGATCTGCGCCTGTTCACCCACAACAACCGCGTGGATCTGGCGGGCGAAGGCTGGGATTGCGCAATCCGCTTTGGCGATGGCGCCTGGCATGGCACGGCGGCCAGGCAGCTGCTGCAGGCGCCGCTGACCCCCATGTGCGCCCCGGCCATCGCCGCCCGCCTGCAGCAACCAGCCGACCTGGCCCATGAGACCTTGCTGCGCTCCTACCGCGCTGGGGAATGGGAGCAGTGGTTTGCCCACACCAAGCAGGCCTGCCCCAGCCTGCGCGGCACGGTCTTTGATTCATCGCTGACCTTGGCCGAGGCAGCGGCCCAGGGCCTGGGCGTGGCGCTGCTGCCCTTGCGCCTGTTCTCCCGCGATCTGCAAGCGGGCCGCCTGGTCGCCCCCTTGGCGCAAACCCTGGACACCGGCAGCTACTGGCTGACGCAGCTCAAATCGCGCAGCCCCAGCGTGGCGATGCAGACCTTTGAGCACTGGCTGCTGGAGCAATGCGGACAGGAGCAGCACAGCGCATAGCGCCCCCCAGGGCTGCCCCAAGCAGCTGCCGGATGCTCTCCTACACGCGGCCCGGCCCTTGTCAGACAATGTGTCAGCAGCCTCCCGCCTAGGATATAAAGTAACAACGCGTTCTTGTAAAAAAACACTCTGCAGCTACGCAGAATGACAACCACCGAGAGGACATCCATGCTTTCCACCCGCTACCTCGCTTCCCTGTCCGCCGTTGCTGCCGCCTTGCTGGCAGCAGGCTGCGCCTCCACCGGCGATATCGAAGACCTGCCGCGCCCCAAGTCGGGCCACTGGCAAATCAGCTCCACCGACCAGGATGGCCAGACGGTCCAGTTCCAGGACTGCATGGACAAGGACACTTTCTACAAGACCCGCGAACTGCAAAAGGCCAAGTACGATGTGCAGCAGTGCAAGACAGCGAGCATGAAAGACAGCAACGGCTGGCAGTTCACCTCCAACTGCAAGGTGGGCCAGACGGAGCAGCGCATCGAAAGCAGCCGCAAGATCACCGGCGACTTCCAGCACAACTTCCATGTGCTGTCTGTCACCAAGCAGCAAATGCCCGATGGCAGCACCGTGGAGACCACCCGCAATATCAAGGGCGAGTACCTGGGTGCCTGCCCTGCCGGCATCAACCCCGGCGACCGTGTGTTCGACGGTGGTGGCAAGATCAACTTCTACGACATCACCGGTCTGAGCCCCAAGTAAGGCTTGGCACCCGTTGCGCAGCCCGGCCCCGCCGGGCTTTTTTACGTCTGCGCGCCGGGCCATTTTGCTGATCCAGATCTAGCAATGGGCGATTCAGATACAGTACGATGTTCAGCCGTTGGACTGCGGCCGGCCCTGTGCTGCCTGCGCTGGCGCTGCCCGCCAGCCCCATGCAGCCATCCCAAGCCAGGGATGCCAGGGCCCTCCTCCCGTCCACCCGGCTTTTCCCATGCCATACCCGACAGATGCTGCCCACCAGCAGGCATCTTTCGTAGATTTTCTCCATGTCCCAGCAATACCTTACCGCCGCGCTTTACCAGTTCATCGACCTGCCGGAGTTTGCCCAATGGCAGCAGCCTTTGCAGGCGCTCTGTGACCAGCACCAGGTCAAGGGCCTGCTGCTGCTTGCCCACGAAGGTATCAACGGCACGATCGCCGGCCTGCCCGACGATGTGCAGGCGGTGCTGGACTGGCTCAAGCGCGACCCGCGCCTGGCCAACCTGGTGCACAAGGAGGCCCATGCCGACAGCAACCCCTTCTACCGCATGCGTGTGCGGCTCAAGCAGGAGATCGTCACGCTGGGCGTGCCCGAGCTGAACCCGGCCCTCAATGCCGGCCAGTATGTAAAGCCCGAAGACTGGAATGCGCTGATCAGCCAGCCCGATGTGGTGTTGGTGGACACCCGCAATGACTACGAGGTGGGCATTGGCAGCTTTGAAGGCGCGATCAACCCGCACACCAAGAGCTTTACCGAGTTTCCGCAATGGGTGGCCGAGCAGTCGCAGCCCGGCGGCGCGCTGCATGGCAAGCAAAAGGTGGCGATGTTCTGCACCGGTGGCATCCGCTGCGAAAAATCCACCGCCTACATGAAGACCCAGGGCTTCGAGGACGTCTACCACCTTGAAGGCGGCATTCTCAAATACCTGGAGACGGTGGCTGAAGACGAATCGATGTGGTGGGGCGACTGCTTTGTGTTTGACGAGCGCGTCTCGGTCGGCCATGGCCTGGTGCGCGGCCCGCACCAGCTTTGCCGCAGCTGCCGCATGCCACTGGGCGCGGACGAGCTGGCCCATGCCCACTATGTGCGCGGCGTCAGCTGCCCCTACTGCCATGGCAGCCGCACGCCTGAGCAACTCGCTTCGCTGGCCGAGCGCCAGCGCCAAATGGACCTGGCGCAAGAGCGTGGGGACACCCACCTGGGCCACACCCAGGCCAGCTCGCAGCAATCGCGCCGGCAAAAAGTGGCCGCGCAGCAAGAGGCCTTGCAAGGCCTGCCAGTGCTGTACTCCTTCCGCCGCTGCCCCTATGCAATGCGGGCGCGTCTGGCGCTGGCCTATGCCCGCATCGCCTGCCAGCTGCGCGAGGTCGTCCTCAAGGACAAGCCCCAGGCGCTGCTGGATGCATCGCCCAAGGGCACTGTGCCTGTCCTGGTGCTGGCCGATGGCACCGTGCTGGAAGAGAGCCTGGAGATCATGCTCTGGGCGCTGCGCCAGAATGACCCCGACCAGTGGCTGAGCCCCACAGCCGGCAGCCTCGACGAGATGCAGGCGCTGATCGCCCGCCATGACAGCGAATTCAAACCTGCACTGGACCGCTGCAAATACCCCAGCCGCTATCCGCAAGCAGATGCGGCTGCCGCAGCGGCCACGGCCAACGAGTTCTTGGGCGCATTGAACCAGCAGCTGGCTGCCACCGGCTACCTATTTGGCCGTGACCCGAGCCTGGCCGACATGGCCATCCGCCCCTTTGTACGCCAGTTTGCCGGCATTGACGAAGCCGCATGGCAGAATCACGCCTGGCCCCACCTGCAAGCCTGGTTGCTGCGTCTGACCGACTCGGCACTGTTTGAGCAGGTGATGGAAAAATACCCTGCCTGGCACCCGGACGAAGCGGGCGTGCTGTTCCGCTGAGCGGGCGCCGCACGCTCCCGGCACGCGAGTGACAGGCACTGCCAAGCGGATGCGCATTGCTACGCCCGCTGCAGCGCCTGCCCGGCATTGACCGCTTGCGCCCACTACCGTGCCATGATCCAGTCCATCCAGATCCTGCGTTTTGCTGCCGCCTTGTGGGTGGCGCTTTACCATGCGCAGTCGTTCAGCTTTTTTCCGCATCTGCCCAAGTGGTTGCGCGCCATTGCCGAGGGCGGCTTTGTCGGTGTCGACATCTTCTTTGTGATCAGTGGCGTCATCATGGCGCTCGCTACCACCAATACCCCCAGCGGCCCGCGCCCCGCGGCCCAGTTTGTCGCCACCCGCTTTTCCCGCATCTACACCGGTTGGTGGCCCGCTATGCTGCTGTACGTCCTCGGCTTGCAGGCGCTGGGCGCCATGCCGCCGGATGTGAACCTGCTCTCGTCCGCGCTGCTCTACCCGGCCAATTTCAGCCTCCACATCAATGCGGTGATCTGGACCCTGGTGTATGAGCTGTATTTCTACCTGCTCATCGGCGCCAGCCTGCTGCTGCCCAAGCCTTGGCGCGACCGCACACTCGCGGCCTGGGGCCTGGTGATCGTCGCGCTGGTGCTGTACTACGCCGCTAGCGGCCGCTACCGCCCGGACATGTTCTCGCAAGCGACGCAGCTGGTCTGGTTCTATGCGGCGCCGCTGGTGCTGGAGTTCTTTGCCGGCTACTTTGTGTACCGCTGGCTGCAACGCCACCCGCAGCAGCGCTGGTGGGCCTGGCTGCTGACCAGTGCCCTGCTCTGCGCGGCTGCCGTGTACTACAGCGTCACCGCCACCTTGTATGCGCCGGGCATCGTCGGCTTTTTCCACTGGCCAGAGCGTGCCCTGCTGGTGGGGGCTGCCGCCACCGCACTGGTAGGGGCCGCCTTGCTGCTGCCAGCGCCCCGCCATGCGGCATGGCGCCTGGTCGCTAAATTGGGCGACTACGCCTTCGCCATCTATTTGCTGCATCTGCTGGTGTTCCAGCTCGCGCAGCGTTTCACCACCTCGATGGCGCTGGAAATACCGCACCGCTCCCTGAGCCTGTTGCTGGTGCTGGCGGCGCTCGTCGCGCTGTCGGCGCTGTACTACCACGCCATCGAACACCCCATCTACCAAGCCTGCCGCCGCGCCATTGCGCGCTGGGGGGCTCCCAAGCCATGACCCAAGCCCGTATTCACCTCATCTATGCCCGCGCCCGCAATGGCGTGATCGGCCGCGACAACCAGCTGCCTTGGCACCTGCCCGAGGACATGGCCTTTTTCAAGCAAAAGACGGCCGGAGGCACCGTCGTCATGGGCCGCAAGACCTGGGATTCGCTGCCGCCACGCTTTCGCCCGCTGCCAGGCCGCGACAATGTGGTCGTTACCCGCCAAAGCGGCTGGCAGCCAAGCCCCGCCAGTGAAAAGGTTCATGTTGCGGCCGACCTGCCACAGGCGCTGGCGACGGCCCAGGCACTGGGCCAGCCGGTCTGGGTGATTGGCGGCGCGCAGATCTATGCCCAATCGCTGGCCCTGGCAGACGAGGTCTGGGTCACCGAAATCGACCAGGATTTTGACGGCGACGCCCATGCGCCGGTGCTGGATGCGCAGTGGCAGGAGGTCTCGCGCGACGCCCAGACCAGCAGCAACGGCCTGCCCTTTGCCTGTGTCTGCTACCAGCGTCGGAAAGCCTGAACGTCCCGGGTAGGACAGCCAGCGTATCCGATGGCACCATGCTGGTACAGCGCAGCAAACTGATGCAAAATGGATTTTTAATCCATAGCAATCTGCGGCTCGCCGGACCAAGCGCCTGGAGCCGCAACAAGACGGAATACTGTGACGATGAGCCTGGTACAAGCTTTGCCCGCCGGCCCGTTGGATGTCATCGGCGATGTGCACGGCGAGCGCCAGGCACTGGAGGCGCTGGTTCGGCATCTGGGCTATGACGACGATGGCGGCCACCCCGCAGGCCGCAAGCTGGTCTTTGTCGGCGATTTCTGTGACCGGGGCCCCGACAGCCCCGGCGTGCTGGCCCTGGTGCGCCGCTGGGTAGAAGCCGGCAACGCCTATGCAGTGCTTGGCAACCACGAGATCAACCTGATGCGCGAAGATGCCAAGGACGGATCGGGCTGGTACTTTGACGAGCGCATCGAGGCCGACAACCCCAAATATGCGCCCTATGCGCGCGCCGACCAGGCGTTTGACGAGGAAATGCTGCCGTTTCTGCGACAGCTCCCTCTGGCACTGGAGCGCGCCGACCTGCGCATCGTCCATGCGGCCTGGATCGACGACAAGGTCAACCAGGCCCGCGCGCTGCGGCCCGGCCATGTCGCCCAGGACTATGACCGCCTGGAGCAGGAAGCCTATCTGCATGCCAAGACCCTGGGCATTCCCGCCCGCCTGAAGGCCGAAAACCAGGCCTGGCCCTACCACTTGGAAGACGGCGCCCATTGCCCGCCCTTCATGCCCGCGCATGCCGACAGCGAGCTGAACAAATCCCAGTACAACCCGCTGAAGGTGCTGAGCTGCGGTGTGGAGCGCCGCGGCACCGAGCCTTTCTATGCCGGCGGCAAATGGCGCTTTGTCGAGCGTGTGGCCTGGTGGGAAGCCTATGCGGACAGCACGCCCGTCATCGTGGGCCACTACTGGCGCCGCATCCATGAACTCGACCGCTCGGTGCTGGGCAAGGGCGATCAGGATTTGTTCGCCGACATCAACCCGCATGCCTGGCACGGCCTGCGCGGCAATGTATTTTGCGTGGACTTTTCCGTGGGCGCCCGCTGGACCGCCCGGCTCGCTGGCCAGCCGCCCGAGAAAGACTTCAAGCTTGCAGCGCTGCGCTGGCCCGAGCGGGTGCTGGTGCTCGACGATGGCAGTGCGGAGCCGACCACCCACTTTATGCAGGCGGCCACACCGGCACTGGTTTGACGCCCGGATCAGCCTTTAGACATGAAAAAAAGCGGCCAGTGGCCGCTTCGTCGTTGATGGGCTTGACGCCCACGCAGGATATTTGTGCCTTACAGGCTCAGGGCTGCAATGCCCGCCTTGGCGATCTGTGCATCTTCCGGTGCCTTGACACCGCTGACGCCCACGGCGCCCAGGCATTCGCCATCCTTCATGATAGGCACGCCGCCTTCGAGCATGCCATCGATCAGCGGGGCGCTCAGGAAAGCGGTGCGTCCACCATTGATCATGTCTTCGAAGCCTTTGCTCTCGCGGCGACCCAGCGCCGAGGTGCGGGCCTTGGCCACGCAGATGTGGGCCGACACGGGGGCTGCACCATCGCGGCGGATCATGCCCAGCAGGTTGCCGCCATCATCCACCACTGCAATGCTCACGATCCATTGATTCTTGACCGCTTCGGCCTCGGCCGCATTCAACACCGCCTTGACGTCGGCCAACTCCAGCACTGCTTTGGTTTTCATGGTGACTCCTTGGAAAGATTCGGGATACCCGGTTGTTCAGCCTGCCAGCTTAACGGCATTCCAGCACGCTAATCAATCACATGCATCACAGCATTTGTGCCTAAAACGGGGGTAATCCTCCGTCAGTCTCAGACTGCTGCTGCGCCTTCTGCCGCAGCCTCTGCTTCGGCTTCGGTCGCATCTACCTCAGTCTTCACCGAAGGTGCATGGCCATCCCATTCGAACACGGCCATGCTCTCGACGTGGGCGGTGTGCGGGAACATGTTGACCACGCCAGCGGCCACACAGCGGTAGCCGGCCTGGTGCACCAGCAGGCCGGCATCGCGTGCCAAGGTCGCGGGGTTGCAGCTGACATAGACGATGCGCTTGGGCGGTGTCCAGTCCTTGGCGCTGTCAGGCAGCGGCGCGGTATCGGGCACCTGGTGGCGGGCCTTGTGGATGTCGGCCAGCGCCTTGGACAGCGCAAAAGCGCCTTCCCGTGGTGGATCGACCAGCCACTTGTCGGCCTGGCCATCGGCGATCAGCATCTCGGGCGTCATCTCGAACAGGTTGCGCGCCACAAAGCGCGTAGGCGCCAATGCATTACCTTCGGGGCGCGTGGCATTGTTGGCGGCATAGTTCTCGTGCGAGCGCTGCACCAGGGTCTCCGAACCCTCGATGCCCAGCACCTCACCGGCCATCGTGCCGATGGGCAGCGTGAAGTTGCCCAGGCCGCAGAACCAGTCGATCACGCGCTCGGTCTTCTTCGCATCCAGCAAGCGCAGCGAGCGCGTCACCAGCACCTGGTTGATGTGCGGGTTGACCTGGGTGAAGTCGGTGGGCTTGAACGGCATCGTGATGCCGAAATCGGGCAGCGCATAGGACAGCTGCTCACCGATGCCGTCCATCAGGTGCACGGTGTCCGGCCCCTTGGGCTGCAGCCACCATTGCACGTTATGGGCTGCGGCGAAATCGCGCAGGCGCTGCATATCGGCGTCGCTCAGCGGCTCTAGATGGCGCAGCACCAAGGCGGTGACATGGTCGCCGCAGGCCACTTCGATCTGCGGGCAGGTTTCGCGGGCATCGAGGCTGCCGATCAGCGCACGCATCGGCATCAGCAAGGCATCGACATGGGGCGGCAGGATCTTGCAGGTTTCCATGTCGGCGATGTAGCGGCTCTTGCGCTCATGGAAGCCCACCAGCACCTTGCCCTTCTTGGCCACATAGCGCACCGACAGGCGCGAGCGGAAGCGGTAACCCCAGCTGGGGCCTTCGATGGGGCGCATCACCGTCTCGGCCACCACCTTGCCCAGGTGCCAGAGGTTGTCCTCCAGCACGCGCTGCTTGGTCGCAATCTGGGCGCCCACATGCAGATGCTGCATCTTGCAGCCGCCGCAAGCACCGGCATGCAAACCAAAGTTGGGGCAACCGGGCCGCACACGCTGCGAGGACTCGCGGTGGATCTGCAGCAGGTCAGCCTGCTCCCAGTTGTTCTTCTTGCGCCGGGTCTTGGCGCTCACCCATTCAGTAGGCAGCGCACCATCGACAAAGACGACCTTGCCATCGGCACGGCGCGCCACGCCCTGGGCGTCCATGTCCATGGACACGATCTTCAGGGCATCTGCGGGGAACTGGGCCGCTTCGGCGGCGTCGGGGGATTCGGGGATATTCTGTGGGGTCTGCGCTTCGCTCATCCCGGTATTTTCGCAGGCTGGGCAATGGCCTGCGGCCAACCTCTGGCAATTTGGCGTGCGGGAGCGCAAAAAATCACGGCGGCGCCCAGGTCAGCTTTGCCAATGCCGGGTCTTGCTGTGCTGCCGCCTCGTCGTAGCTGTCCCGATGGCGCATCACCTCATCCATGTGCCGCTCGGCCCACAGGCGCAGCGCATCCAGCGTTGCAGCCAGCGACTGGCCCAGCGGAGTCAGGCTGTATTCCACTTTGGGCGGCGAACAGGCAAAGACTTCGCGCCGCACGATGCCATCGCGCTCCAACGCCCGCAGCGTTTGCGTCAGCATCTTTTGAGACAGGCCCTCAATGCCCTTGCGCAACTGCCCAAACCGCCACGGCCCTGCGCGCAGCAGGCCCAGCACCAGCACGGTCCATTTGTCGGCTACGCAATCGAGCACCTGCCTGGTCGGGCAGGTGGCGAGATAAGGGTTCCACGCAGGGCGGCCGGGGTCGATGGTCACTTTTTGGTTCCTATGTCACTTTTCAGTGTCTTATTGCAACTATTGATCGCTACCTTTAATCTCATCGTTTTTCATGCATCTGCCCACGGCAGCTTGTCTTATTCAACAAGGAGAGAAGATGAACACAGCACAGAACATGGATGTCGTACGCCGCTACTTTGAGGCAGTCGCAAAAGGCGATCTCGAGGGCGTTGGCGCCGCTTTCAGTAACGACATTGAATGGCACCAGCCCGGCAAGGGCGCGCTATCTGGATTGCACCGTGGCAAGGCTGCCGTCTTCGCGCTGCTGGGCCAATTCATGCAGCGCAGCCAAGGGAGCTTTCGCATCGACAAGGTCGGCCCGCTGATGGCCCAGGGCGATCTGGTCAGCGCCTCCTTGCACTTCTGCGCTGAAAAGCCAGGTGCAGCCATCGCCATGTCGGGCATCGATGTGCTGCGCATCGAGAACGAACTGATCCGGGAAGTATGGCTATTCTCTGAGGACCAGGATGCCGAGGATGCCTTCTGGAGCTAATGCGAGTTGAGCCAGGCCGCAGGGGGAATACGCTATCTTGCCCTTTTCGCTACTCCTGTATGCCACTATCGGGCAGCTCTCCTGCAATATCTTTGAGATCGTAAAAACCAAAGGGCAGCGCAATGGCTGCCCTTTTCCGCGTCTAAAGCATTTTCACCGTGCCGTGATCAGACTGCCCAGGCTCAGCTGGTCGGTCACCATGTTGGCGCTGCTGGACGTCAGCTTCTTGGCGCCGGGCAATGCATGCACCTCGGTCACGCAGACAGCGCTATCGGGCGTAAACACGACGCGGCTGCCGTTAGGCAGCTCGCCAGCAGTCTGGTGCAATGGCTTGGACATATCGACCGGTGGCTCCGCACTGCGGTAAATCACCTCGTTCTTGCCGTCATAGACTGTGTAGCAGGCGGCCTGCGCCCAGGCAGAGGCCGTGAGCGCCATCATGGCAAGCGTAGTGGATTTGAAACTGTAAGTGGAACCAGGCATGGTGGTGCTCCCGCAATATTTTTTATCGATCTTGCGAAGTTACCAAATTTCTCCAACCGGCGCATCCCCATTTCCAGGGGAAAGGTCAAGAAAAATCAACCAAAAACAAAAACTTACACAAAACGAGTGCTCGACCCTGTTTTATTTAAATTTGATATTGATAATTATTCTCATTCAATGCTAAGATTCGCCCATCGCCGCTGTCAGGGGTTTGGTGCATGCAAACATGCCCTCCTGCCCTTCGCAACTGTGATTGTTTCATCGTGGGGCGACTCTTGGGGCCCGTTCTGCCCCAGGGTCGTTTTGGCCAGCCAACGATCTTTTCGCACAGCCACGCATTTTTTCGATGAAACCCCCACGCAGCCGATGCGCACTTGCGCTACCGCTGCGATGGTCTTTGCTGAACGACAGCCCTGCCCTGCTGCACGGGCCCGCTTCGTCTACAACTCCGCCATCTCTGCCAACTGCGGCTACAGCTCGCCTTGTCGCAAGCCGCTCGACCGCCTCACCTGGCGCTCCGTCGCCTCTTCCAACACCGAGAAATTGCTGCTGCCGCCCGCCACGACGGTCAGCCAGCGCTTGGCCCGGGTCATGCCGGTGTAGACCAGCTCGCGGGTCATGATGGGCGACAGGCTGGGCGGCAACACAACAGCCGCATGGCTGAACTCCGAGCCCTGCGATTTGTGGATGGTCATCGCATAAACGGTCTCCACCGCCTGCAAGCGGCTGGGCAGCACCCAGCGCAGGCCTTCGCTGGTCGCAAACACCACGCGCAGGGCGCCCTGGGCCATGCCGGCCCCACCAGCCTCGGGCACCTGGCTCGCTGGCATCTGCACGGTGATGCCGATATCGCCATTCATCAGCTTGAGGCTGTAGTCATTGCGGGTTACCAGCACCGGGCGGCCGGCATACCAGCCGCTGCTTTGTGCAATCAGCTCGCGGTGGGCCAGCAGCTGGGCGATGCGCTCGTTGAGCCCTTCCACACCCCAGGGGCCGCTGCGCAGCGCGCAGAGCACCTGGAACTCGCCATGCGCCTTCAGCAAACCTAGCGCCCATTGGTTCAAGGCCTCGGGGCTGGGGTTGGCCGGCATCTCGCGCAACACCTGCAGGTAATGGCCATAGCCCACCGGTCCCGCTTCACGCTTGGCCGCGCTGTCCACAAAGCGCTTGCCGCCGCCATCCAGCACCAGCTGGGCCAGCGACGAATGCGTCAGATCCGGCACCGCATAGGCGGCCAGATCGGGGTAGCCCGCCTTCAGCAGCGGCTTGATCGCCTTGCGCCGGCCAGCATTGACGACCCCGGCCAGCTGGCCAATGCCGCTGGCGGCATGGAAGCGGTGGCTGACCCGCAGCATCACCACCGCCTGGTCCAGCGGCTTGCCTGCGATATCTTGCAGCTCGGCAGGCACCTGCTGGCCCGTCACCTGCTGCAGCCACTGCGCCGTTTCATGCCAGTACAGTCCGCGCTCGGACTGTGCGCACAGCTCTCCCAGCACGGCGCCGGCCTCCACCGATGCGAGCTGGTCCTTGTCGCCCAGCAGCACCAGCCTGGCCTGTGGCGGCAGGGCCGACAGCAAGGCGGCCATCATCTCCAGATCGACCATCGAGGCCTCATCGACGACCAGCACATCCAGCGCCAGCGGGTGCTGGGCATCATGGCGGAAGTGCCGGCTGTCGGGCCGGCTGCCCAGCAGGCGGTGCAGGGTTTGGGCGTCGGACGGGATCAGCGGTTTCAGGCTGCGCGCTTCGTTACTGCCAGGCGCTGGCGGCACTGCCGGCATCTGCGCATCATCCAGGCGTTGCAATGCCTGCACGATGGATTCAGACAAACGCGCTGCCGCCTTGCCGGTGGGCGCAGCCAGGCAGATGCGCAATGGCCGGCCGTCCTGCTGCAAGGCCATGCTTTGCAGCAGCGCCAGCAATTTGACGACGGTGGTGGTCTTGCCGGTGCCTGGGCCGCCGGTGATGATCGAAAACGCGCTCGATGCTGCCAAGGCGCAGGCCATTTTTTGCCAGTCGGGCGAATCGGGAACCTGGTGCGGCGCCGGTGCAAACAGCTGGTCCAGCGCCTGGCGCAGCATCGCATCCTGCGCGGCGCTGCGGCCCTGGCGCAAATGCTGGCTGGCAGTGATGCGCTGGCCAATGGCCTGCGCCACATCCTGCTCGTACTGCCAGTAGCGGCGCAGATAGAGGCGATCGCCCTGCAGCACCAGCGGTGTGCCGCCTTGGCTGGGCTTGCCGGGCGCCGCTACCAGCGCACTGGCCTGCAGGGCCGATTGCCACTGCAGCAGGTTGACCTGCGCCAGCAGCTCGCTGGGCAGCGGCAGGGGCGTGGGCTCGGTGGCACCGCTGCCCTGCGCAACGGTATCGGGCGGCAGCGACAGCGCAAAACGACTGTTGTCCAAGGTGGCCTGCAGATCCAGGCAGACATGGCCCCGGCCCAGTTGGTGGCTGGCCAGCGCAGCGGCCAGCAGCACCAGCGGCGATGCGGCGGGATCGAGCTCATGCAGAAACAGCACCAGCGCCTGGTCCAGGCTGCGCAGCCAGCCATGGGCGGTCCAGCGCTCTACCGTGTGCAGCAGGCTGGCGGTGGCGCCGTCGGGCACGGTCAGCGTGCGGGCTGTCGATCGCTGGCTGGGCAGGCCATCCTGGGCCATGCCGTCCTGGGGTTCTGTCGTCATTGCATTCATCATCATTGCGCAAACAGCGCATCGAGCGCATCCATCAGCGCGCGCGGGGGTTTGTCATGGTAGAGGCCCTGGTGCTCCGCCGCCACGCCCCGCAAAAACCAGTACTGCACACCGCCCACATCGCGCTCGTAGTCATAGCCGGGCAGGCGCTGCTGCAGCAAGCGGTGCAGCGCATAGGTGTAGAGCACATACTGCAGGTCATAGCGGTGCTGCAGCACGGCAGCGGCCATGGCCTCCGGCGTGTAGGCCGCACTGTCCGCACCCAGCCAGTTGGATTTGTAGTCCATCACGTAGTAGCGGCCGCCATGCTCGAACACCAGGTCCATATAGCCCTTGAGCATGCCGTGCAGCTGGTTGGCCAGCAGCGCCGGCCGGGGCTGGCCGGGCAGCACATGCTGCTGCACCAGCGTATCGAGCTGGCCGGTCGAGGCCCGGTTGATCGACAGCCAGAACTCCATCTCGACCTGGTAATCGCCCAGCGTCTGCAGCGCGGCAGCTGCCTCGGTTGGTGTGTCGCTAAGCGCGCCCTGCAACACCAGCGGCGTCTGCAGCCATTGCCGCACAAAGCCTTGCAGCGGCTCGGCCCAATCGGCCCAACCACGCACCTGGCAGCGGTAGGCGATGATGCCATCCAATGATGCTGGTCTGCTGAGCACCGTGGCAAAACCCTCTTGCGCGCACCATTCCAGCAGGCCATGCAGAAAGTTGCCGGCATCCGGCCCCTTGGGGAAGGCATGCAGGCTGCCGGGCTCCGGCTGGCCGGCTGCGGCCACATCAGGCGCAGCCTCTTGCGGCTCCAGGTACTGGTCCTGCTGCGCGGTTTCGGGCTCGGCAGCTGTCAGTGCGTCGTCGATCCACAAGCTTGGCGAAGGGGCGGCATAGCCCAGCCGCTCGGTCAGCGCCGAGAAGCTGGCGATCCACCAGTGCTCATCGGCCTGCCGGCGTGGCTGGCGCGCCGGGTAGACGGCGGGCGGCCGCTCGGGCTGGTAGCGCTGCGGGCTGACCTCGGGCACCGGTTCCACCGCCATCTGCGGGCATTGGCTGGCAAAGTCCTGCAAGTAGGCGTGCAAGCCCAGATCGGGCAGCTTTTGCCCGCCGGCCAGCAGGTAGCCGACGGCGCTTTTCTCCAGGCTGCCCGCGCGGCTCATGCCCTTGGCCAGCGGCGCCACACCCAACCACAGCGCGTACTGCGCCCGTGTCAGCGCCACATAGAGCAGGCGCATGTCTTCGCTCAGGCGCTCATCGTTGTGGGCGCTGACGGCATCCTGGTGCTTGTTGTTCAGCTCCACCACCAGGCCGCCCGATGCGGCATCGTGGTACTGCGCATAGCCCCGGCTCTTGCCGTCAAAATCGCGCCAGCTGCTGATGAAGGGCAGCAGCACCAGCGGATATTCCAGGCCCTTGGACTTGTGGATGGTGACCACCTTGATCAGGTCGGCATCGCTTTCCAGGCGCAGGATTTCTTCCTCGCCCTCGGGGCTGTCCATCTGCTCGGCCAGGCGGCGGATCAGCGCCTGCGCGCCCTCCACCTCGGTCGATGCGCGCTGCAGCCATTCGGCCAGGTGCAGCACATTGGTCAGGCGCCGCTCGCCGCCCGGCTGGGCCAGCCAGCGCGCGGGCAGGTCAAAATCCAGCAGCCACTGGCGCAGCATGGGCAGCACGCCCTTTTTCTGCCACAGCTGCTGCAGCACGCGGCTGCGCAGCGCCAGCTGCTCCCAATGCTGCTCATCGTGGTTGAGCCGCTCCAGGTCCTGCCAGGACCAGTCCATCGATGCGGTGGCCAGCGCCGCACGCAGCAGGCCGTCATGGCCCGGCGCATTGACGGCGCGCAGCCAGCGCAGCATGTCGGCGGCCTCGGCGGTCTGGAACACCGAATCGCGGTCCGACAGGTAGACGCTGGCCAGGCCCCGCTCCTTGAGCGCATTGCGCACCAGCTCGGCCTCGGCCCGGCCCCGCACCAGGATGGCAATATCGGCCGGGCGCAGCGGCCGGCCCAAGGCATCGGGCGCTGGGCCAAAACCGGCCTGCCCGGCCCGGGCCGCATTGAGCCAGGCGGTGATCTGGCTGGCCGCCGACTGCGCCATGCGCTGTCGGTAGGCCGATTCGGCCACGCCGGTGCGCGCGCTCTTGCCCGATGCCGCAGCATCGCCCTGCTCGTCGATGCCATCGGCCTGCGCTTGCGTGCCGGCCTCCATAGTCCACAAGGTCATCGCCGGCATGGCCTCGCCCTGCAAAAAGAGTGCGTCGCGGCGGCCGTTGGCATCAACGGCCACAAAGGGCACGGGATTGTGCTGCGCATCCTGGCGGAAGCGGAAGGCCGCGCGGGGATGGCCTTCGGCATGCACAAAGCAGTGGTTGATGGCCTGCACCACCGCCTGCGTGGAGCGGTAGTTGGTGCCCAGCGAGTAATGGCGCCCTTGGGTGGCAGCACGGGCACGCAGGTAGGTGTAGATATCGGCACCGCGAAACGCGTAAATGGCCTGCTTGGGGTCACCAATCATGAACAGGCCCTGCGCCGGCTCGTTGCATTCAATGCGGTAGATGCGTTCAAAGATGCGGTACTGCAGCGGATCGGTGTCCTGGAACTCGTCGATCATCGCCACCGGAAACTGGCTGCGGATGCGCTGCGCCAGCGCTTCACCGCCAGGCGCATGCAAGGCGGCATCCAGGCGCTGCAGCAGGTCGTCAAAGCCCAGTTCAGCGCGGCGCTGCTTTTCTGCCTCCAGCGCGCGCTGCACATGGGCAATCGCATGGCGCAGCAGCAGGGGTTTGAGTGGCGTGGCCGACGCTGCGTCTTGCGCCACGGCCTCCAGCCAGGCGTCGATGGCGGCAAAGGCCGCATGCGCGGGCACGGTCACGCCCTTTTTGGCCTTGATGCCCGATTGGCTGAAGGCCCGTATCTTGGCGGGGGCTGGCTCGCCGGCGCTCCAGTCCGCCATCGCGGCCAACCAGGCCTCAAACACACCCGGCTCGTCCTTTTTGGGATAGGTCGTGCCGCTGAGGCCCGGCACCAGCGCGATGAGCAGCTGCTCCAGCTCGGCCCGGTGCTGCTGCCACAATTGGCGCGCGGCGTTTTCCAGCGCGCTATGGCGTGCGGCGGCCTCGCTGGCCTGGGCCAGCAAGGCTGCGAGCTCGACCTGGTCGGCATGCGCCAGTGCCTCACCCTCATAGCGCCAGTCGGCATCCTGGCGGCTGAGCATGGGATTGATAGCCTCTTGCAAGGCCTGCGGCGTGGCAACGACTTGCAGCAGGCTGCGCAGCGAGGTGGCGGGCAGGTCGTAAAACTGGCGACGCCAGTAGTCCTGCACCACCTGGGTCAGCAACTCGCTCTGGTCGGTGATGAGGCTTTGCTGGAACAGGCTTCCGCTGTCAAACGCATGCTCGCGCAGCATGCGGTAGCACCAGCTGTGGATGGTGGATACCGCCGCCTCGTCCATCCAGTTGGCGGCCTCGTGCAGCAAACGGGCACAGGCGGGCCAGCGGCTGGCAGGGTAATCGGCGCGCAGTGCCAGCAGCAAGGGGTCCGCTGCCGCTTCGCTACCGGCGTCTTCCTGGTTCAGTGCAAACAGCTGGGCGGCTTCGGACAGGCGGTGGCGAATGCGGTCGCGCAGCTCTTGGGTGGCGGCATCGGTAAAGGTCACCACCAGGATATCGGGCGGCGCCAGCGGCCGGCCAAAGGCCTGCTCGCCGCCATGCTGCAGCACCAGCCGCAGGTAGAGCGCGGCGATCGTATAGGTTTTGCCGGTGCCGGCACTGGCCTCGATCAAGCGGCTGCCCCAGAGCGGAAAACGCAGCGGCTCCAAAGGCAAGGTGGTATCGCTTGGCATCGCGCTCATCGCGGCCCCTCCCCGTCGCCCGCATCTCCCTCCGCAAAGCGCGCCAGCGCCTGCGGATGCTGACCATTGACCAATTGCACATGGGCGAGCATGTCGCCGTACAGCTGCTGGGCCACATCCAGCAGACCGGCGGCCAGCAGCGCATCAAAATCCGGAAACACCCGGGCCAGCTCGGCCGAGCGCTGCAGCTCACCGGTGCCCCGGTAGCTGTCGTCATACAGCGTGGCCAGTTGGCCGGCCGATGCCGTGGGCGACAGGCTGGCGATGGAGGTGCGCACAGCGGCCGGCAAGGGCGCGCGCATGCCTTGCTGCCACAGCGCCAGCAACTGGCGCCAGGCCGCTTGCGCAGCGCCTGCAGCCAGCGCGGGGAACACCGCAATGCCCGATTCGGTGCAGACCACCGTCGTCAGCGCCTGGCCCGCGTTGTGCCATGCCAGGTGCTCGACCCAAGCCCGCACCAGGCGGTCATAGCGCAGTTGCTCGCCAGCATGCAAGCGGCCGGCGGACAGGCTGATCTTGGCGGCATGCTGCTGGCCGGCATCGGCCCAGCGCAGGCCGCGCAGCCAGTCGGCCACGGCCGGGCCCTCTGCAGCATCGCTGTAGCGCAGCTCCAGCGCATCGCTGCCGGCTTGCGGCCAGTAGCGCAGTGCCGCCGCATAGACCTGCAAGGCACGCTGGGCGGCATCGCAGGCGGGCTCCAGCGCGCAATCGGCAAAGGCACGCAGCGGCAAACGCCCTTCCAGCCGCAGCCGCTGGGCGGCAGCATCCAGCTGCGCACGCAGGCGGGGCGCATCGGCTGCGGCCTGGGGGTTGTCGCGCACCCAGGGCTCCAAGGCGTTCAGCAAGCTGGCCTGCAAGGCCCAGGCCTGCAGGCCATCGGGCGCAAACATCTCTTCGTCCTGGCCGGTCAGGTCCTCGTCCTCAAAATACACACGCAGGCGCTGGCGGAAGAAGGCAGTCACCGGTTTTTGCGCAAAGTCCTGCAGTTGGCGCAGGTTCAGCGCTGCTTCCAGCCCCATCTCGGGCAAGGCCTCCAGTGCGTCTTCGCTCGACTCGGTCTGCAAGCCATCGCCATGCACGCCATGCCATTCCTGCGCATAGGTGTAGAGGCCATCGCTGCCCGCCTGCGACGATGGCTGCGCGAAGTAACGCGGGCTGAAGGGCTGCAGCGGGTGCTCCTGCGTCAACGCGCGCAGCAGCGCTTCGCCAGCGGCGGGGCCTGCCAGGCCAGCAGGGGCACCGGCCAACTGCCAGCCCTGTGCCAGATGGTCGCGTAGCTGGCCGACCAGCACCGAAGGCGGCCTGGCCGTGCTGTCGCGGATGCTGCGCCCCACCCAGCTGATGTAGAGCTGCTCGCGCGCCGACAATACAGCCTCCAGCAGCAGGTAGCGGTCGTCATCGCGGCGCGAGCGGTCGCCGGGCCGGTACTGCTGGCGCATCAGGTCAAAATCCAGCACCGACACCGGGCGCGGGTAGGCGCCGTCATTCATGCCCAAAAGGCAAACCATGCGAAACGGAATCGCGCGCATGGGCATCAGGCTGCAAAAGCTCACTGCCCCTGCCATAAAACGCTGGTTCAGGCTGCTGGCATCCATGCCGGCCAGCCAGGCCTCACGCGCGACCGACAGCGGCAAGGCCTCGTCAAAGGCTGCCGCCTCGCACTGGCCCAGCCAGCGCTCCAGGCCCTGGATCAGCTGCATCTGCAACAGCTTTTCATGTTCTTGCTGGGGGTCAAACAGCAAGGCGAGCACCTCGCGGGCGCGTTCCACCCAGGTGCGGGGCGCCACCTCGTCGGCCAGCAGATCGCAGGCCGCCTCCAGCGCGCGCAGCAAGGCTGCGAGGCCGCCCAGCGCAGCGGCATCGAGGCCACCAATTTCGTCGTAGGGCTGGATGTCCTCCAGTGCCTCGCCGCGCCCAACGGCAAAACCCAGCATCATGCGACGCAGGCCAAAGCGCCAGCTGTTGGTCTCCCCCGCTTGCGCCAGGCCAATGCGGGCGCGCTGCGCAGCGTCCAGGCCCCAGCGCACCCCGGCACCTTCAATCCAGCGGTGCAGCAAAGCGAGATCATCCGGGTCAATGCCAAAACGCTGGCGCAGGGCATCAACGGCCAGCAGATCGAGCACCTCGCTGACGGCAAAGCGGCTTTCGGGCATGGCCAGCACATGCTCCAGTGCCACGAGCATGGGCTCGCGCCCGCGCTGGCTCTGGTCGGCCAGCGAATACGGGATAAAGCGCGCATCGCTGCGCGCGATACGGCCAAACACCGCATCGATGTGCGGTGCATAGACCTGGATATCGGGCACCATGACGATGATGTCGCGCGGCCGCAGGCTGGGGTCGGCGCCCAGGCGGGCGAGTAGCTGGTCATGCAGCACCTCCACCTCGCGCTGCGGGCTGTGCGCGGTCTGGAAGCGGATGGAGCCATCCTGCGCCGGGTCCACCGCCGGCCATAGCGCGCGGCTTTCGGCCAGCGGCCGCAGGTCCAGAATGTCGTCCTGCAACTGGGCCAGCATGTGGCTGGGCTCGGCCTCGCCAAACAGGTCAATGCGTCCGCCATTGACCGGGCTCAGCAATGAGGCGTACTGGTCCGGCTGGTCGAATTCGTCAATCAGGTGGATGTAGTCGCGCCCCTGCTTGCCCCAGGCGGCCAGCAGCGGGTGGGCATGCTGGTGCAGGTCGTCGTCATGGATGAGCCCCTGCATGCTGCCCTTGCGCTGTTGGCGCCGGTACTGGTGGCGCAGCAAATCCTTGTCGGCGACGATGTCCGACCAGTGGTGGCGGCAAGGGTTGTGCACGCACAGCAGCACCTGGCAGCTGCGCGACATGGCGGCCAACGCCTGCAAGGTCTGTGCCGGCATCGACGAGATGCCGAACACCACCACGCGGCGCGGCAGGCCGGGGCTGCTGGCTTGCGGCGCTTGCCAGAACTGCACAAAACGCTGGTGCACGGCGGCGCGGCTGGTCTCCATGCCGGCGGCGCCCACATCGTCCAGCAGCGCCCGCCACAGCTGTGCCTGCCAGCGCTGTTCTTCGTCCAGCGGCTGCACATCGCCGCGCGCACTGCGCAGTTGGTCGCGGCCCTCGGCCCAGTCGCGCAGCCAGTCGGCGCGGTAGACCTGGTACTGGTCAAACAAATCGGCAATGCGCTCGGCCAGTTGGTAGCGCCGGCGCTGGTCATGGTCCTCCGCCAAAAAGCGTTGCAATGCGGCAAAGGCAGGTTGGGCCAGCAAGTCAGGCAAGAGCCGCATCAGCCGCCAGGTCAGCGGTTGCTTGTCCAATGGCGATACCTCGGGCACCTCGTGCTTGCCCAGTACCGCCCGGTAGGCTTGCCACAGAAACTGCGCAGGCAGCTGCACATCGACCGCCGCGGTAATGCCGCAGCCGCCCTCTGCCACCGGCTGCGCCATCGAGAGCTTGAGCCACTGCGCAATGCCATTGCTTTGCACAAGAATTGTCTCGCTCTCCAGGGGCCTGAGCGGGTAGCGCTGCATCCAGGCCACGACCAGGTCACGCAAAGCCTCCGGATGGTTGCTGTGTATCACCATCAGGCCGGGGGTCATCGCTGGGACGGGGGAGGATTGCATCAGAGGGGAAAGATCGGTCGGGCTGTGCCAGCTTGGGACTGTAACGCAGGCCCAGCCCACCGCGATTGCAAAGGTCGGTGAGGCCGATAAAAAAGGCAGCCGAAGCTGCCTGTGCGGAATGGAATGGGGCCAGCCTCAATCCACCGTCGCGCCCGAGGACTTGACCACTGGTGCCCAGGCCGCCACTTCGGACTTGATGAAGGCGCCAAACTGCTCGGGCGTGTTCTTCTCGGCCACGGCGCCCAGCTTTTCATAGGCTTCCTTGACCTGGGGCTTGTCAAAGGCGCGGTTCATCGCGGCATTGAGCTTTGCAACCACTTCAGGCGGCGTACCGGCCGGGGCAATCAGACCAAACCAGGACGAAACATCGAAAGGCTTGATGCCGCTCTCTTCCATCGTGGGCAGATCGGGCGCGGTGGGCGAGCGCTTGGTGGTGGTCACCGCCAGCGCCTTGAGCTTGCCGGCCTTCACATGGGGCCAGGCCGAAGGCATGTTGTCAAACATGAACTGCACCTGGCCGGCCATCAGGTCGGTGAGCGCCGGCGAGCTGCCCTTGTAGGGAATGTGCTGGGTCTTGAGGCCCGTGCGCAGCTTGAACAGCTCACCGGCCATGTGGATCGAGGTGCCGCTGCCCGAGGACGCGTAGGACACCTTGTCGGGGTTGGCCTTGGCAAAGGCGATCAGCTCTTGCACATTGTTGGCGGGCACGCTGGGGTTCACAACCAGCACATTGGGCACCTTAGCGCCCAGCGCGACGGGCGCAAAGTCCTTTTCCAGGTCAAAGCGCACCTTGGGGTAGAGGGTCTGGTTGATGGCGCTGGTCACCGCGACAAACAGCAGGGTGTAGCCGTCGTTCTCGGCACGTGCGACCTGCTCGGTGGCGATATTGCTGCCAGCGCCTGGCTTGTTGTCCACGACAAACGACTGGCCCAACTCGGCGGTCAGTTCCTTGGCCATGATGCGTGCCACCACGTCGGTGGTGCCGCCGGCAGAAAAGCCTACGACCACACGCACGGCGCGCTCGGGGTACTTCTTGGGATCTGCGGCTTGCGAGGCCAGTGGCAACAGTGCGGCCGCGCCCAGCAGGGTGGCGGCCAGAACGTTGCGGCGCGAGGGCAGGCATGCGGCCGCAATGCGGCTGCGCGAGAATGGGCTCATGGTGTCTCCTTGGCACCTGGACGCTGAGCACATCCAGGCGGTTGGCTTATGGTGGCTGCTGCCTTGTTGTGGCTGCATGCCTTGGAGCGTGTTGCTCCAAAACCCAAGATTGTGCCATGGCCTAGAGGGTCTGAACCTGCTAAGACCCTTGCTCGGCCCGCCTACGGAGCTCAGACCGGACGTACCGCCTGCTCCTGCGCCAGCTTCTCCAGCATGCGCCGCGTGATCGACTGGCTGGCGCCCCCGCTGGCCACAAACAGGAACATGGTCGCGCGCGCATTGGTCCAGCTCAGCTGCTTGGGCACCCAGCCACCGCCTTGGCCCAGAAACTCCAGCCAGACACCCGCTTCCAGCCGCTTGCCACCAATCCAGAGCCCCACGCTGTCGGGCCTGGGGGCATCCAGCATGGAGCCGGTCACGATGATCGCGGGCTCGTCTTCGCCAATCGCATCGACAGCATCGGGCAACTGTGCCCAGGCCGATGGAGACGGCGCAGGCGACAGACTGATGGGCGCGGCAGAGGCAGACAAGGGGCCAGCGACTGCAGGCACGGCGTGGCGGCCCTCTTCCTGCACCATCTGCAGCTCGACCAGCGCGCTGGGCGCCATCTGGGCCACGGCCGTCAGCACCGGCGCAATGCGCTCGGGCATCCAGCCAATGCTCGTCAGGCCGGACTTGAGTCGGGTGAGCAGCGAGGGGATCAGCATGTCCGCATCGCTGTGCATGCTGGCACTGGCGTTGGCACCTGCCAGCGCGAGTACGTCGTCCACCGCCTCTTGGTAGGCGCGGTAATGCGAGGAATCCTGGCCCGAGCGCTCGGCCGCCTGCAGCAGCACCTTGGGCCAGGCGCCCGTCAAGGCGGCCAGCAGCGCCGGATCCACATCAAAGCTGTGCAGGCTGGTGGCTAGGCGCAGCATCACTTCAGCCTCAATCTGCTCCAGGCTGGTTGGCGCGCTATTGCTTTGGCCTGGCGCGGCCTGGGCCAAGCTCATGTCACTTGGCGTGGCAGACCTTGCATGTTGCACCGGGGCGGGCTTGGGTCTAGGTGCGGGCTGCGGCACATCCTCGCGCTCGGCCTGTAGCTGCGCCAGCTGCCCCCAGTCGGATTCTGGGCTGATGCTGATCAGGCCTGACGCGCCCCACTGGCTCTCCAGCAGCATGCTGCTGGCATAGCCTGAGTCATCGACATCCTGCAAGGCGGACGAAAGCCGGGGTTTGAGCCGCACCCCAAAGCGGCTGAGTGCCTGGGCAAAATCTGCCGCGCTGGGCTGGGCCAGGGCCGACAGCGTTTCGACCGTCTCGGTCACCAGTTGCGGGAACTGCGGGTCGGACAATGCGCGGCCCTCTTCCTTGAGCACAGTGGCCTTGTCGACAATGGTTTGTACCAGCACGCGGGCGGGGTGGTCGGTATCGCTCCAGAACGAGCCGTCATCGGCAGCCATGCGCTCCATCACCGGGATCAAGGTTTTGTAGGCCCTGACGGCGCCCACGGGGCAATGCGCAGGGATATCGAACAATGTCTTGATCCGCTGCACAAAACTGCGGGTGTTGTCCTTGGCAGCGCGGCGCTTGAGTTCGGCCCTGGCCAGCAGCTCGGCATAGCTGTTCATCGCCAAGGTCATGATGCGCTGGTAGCTGGTCTGCAGGTGGTCGGCCATCACGCCCACCATGTCCGGCAGAAACAGCGCGGTCGCGTCTGCAGAAATCTCCACATCGCTCAAGGTGGCCTGCAGGCTGTCGAGATACACGGTGTGGTGCAAAGGGTTGCCGTTGCGCCAGTAGCGGGTAATCTTGCGCAAGGGCCGGTAGACGCGCTCCAGGCCCGTCAGGCTCTGCTCGGTCTGCTGCAGCAGATTGATCTGCATGCGGCCCCATTCGATCTGGGCGCGTAGCGCATTGCGGTCTTCGAGCAGACCATCGGCCTGGCCCTGGCCGCCCATCTGCGCGTGGTAGTCCTCACGTTTGCCCTCGGCAATGGAAAAGACGGCCTGCCGCAAACGCAGCGCATAGGCCAGCGGTAGCTGCGCTTTCTTGCTGGCAAGTTGAGATTGCGCGTACAGCAACAATTGTTGATCTTCAGCGTTGCTGTAAGACGACAACTGCGCACCCAGAGACGCCAAAGCAGCATTGCACATGGCGGCCATCAAAGGCTCGGCCTCATGCAATGCCTGCTCCAGACAGGTGTCAAATACCGATACGGCCCGTTGCTCCACGCTTCACCTCTCCCAGTTGAAACGCCCGGCGCTTGGCGAAAGCGACGGGCGTACGGTGTGGGTTTACTTCAGGGCTTTGTAGCGCATCCGCTTGGGTGCTGCCCCTTCTTCTCCCAACCGCTTCTTCTTATCTGCCTCGTATTCCTGATAGTTTCCATCAAAAAATACCCATTGGCTATCCCCTTCCGCCGCCAGGATGTGGGTCGCGATGCGATCCAGGAACCAGCGGTCGTGGGAAATGACCAATACTGTACCCGCATATTCCAGCAATGCGTCTTCCAGTGCACGCAGGGTTTCCACGTCCAGGTCGTTCGACGGTTCGTCCAGCAGCAGCACGTTGCCGCCCTGGATCAAGGTCTTGGCCAGGTGCAGGCGGCCGCGCTCACCGCCGGACAGGTTGCCGACCTTCTTTTGCTGGTCCTGGCCGTTGAAGTTGAAACGGCCCGCATAGGCACGCGACGCCATCTGGAACTTGCCCACGTTGATGATGTCCAGACCACCGGAGATGTCCTCCCACACGGTCTTGTCGTTGGCCAGCGCATCACGGTGCTGGTCCACAAAGGCCATCTTCACGGTCTGGCCGATTTCGACCTCGCCCGAATCAGGCTGCTCCTTGCCGGCGATCAGCTTGAACAGCGTGGACTTGCCCGCGCCGTTGGGGCCGATGATGCCGACGATGGCGCCCGCAGGGATGTTCATGCTCAGGTTGTCGATCAGCAGACGGTCGCCAAAGGCCTTGGAGACGTTCTTGAACTCGATCACGCGGCTGCCCAGACGCTCGGCCACAGGAATGAAGATTTCCTGGGTTTCATTGCGTTGTTGGTATTCGTAATCGCTCAGCTCTTCAAAGCGGGCAATACGGGCCTTGGACTTGGCCTGGCGCCCCTTGGCGTTCTGCCGCACCCATTCCAGTTCTTTCTTCAAGGCCTTGGCGCGGGCTTCTTCACCTTTTTGCTCCTGCTCCAGACGGTTGCCCTTTTGCAGCAGCCAGTCGGAGTAGTTGCCCTTGTAGGGAATGCCGTGGCCACGGTCCAGCTCCAGAATCCATTCGGCCGCGTTGTCCAGGAAGTAGCGATCGTGGGTAATCGCCACCACGGTGCCAGTGAAACGGTGCAGGAACTGTTCGAGCCAGTCCACCGATTCGGCGTCCAAGTGGTTGGTCGGCTCGTCGAGCAGCAGCATGTCGGGCTTGGACAGCAGCAGCTTGCACAGCGCCACGCGGCGCTTTTCACCGCCGGACAGCTGGCCGACGATGGCATCCCATGCGGGCAGGCGCAGTGCGTCTGCCGCGATTTCCAGCTGGTGCTCGGAGTCGGTGCCGGCAGCGGCAATCACCGCTTCCAGCTGGCCTTGCTCGGCGGCCAACGCGTCGAAGTCGGCGTCTTCTTCGGCGTAAGCGGCATAGACCTCTTCCAGGCGTGCCTTGGCGTTGTTGACTTCGGCCATCGCCTCTTCAACCGCCTGGCGCACGGTGTGCTCGGGGTTGAGCTGGGGCTCTTGCGGCAGGTAGCCAATCGACAGGCCTGCCATCGGGATGGCTTCGCCTTCGAACTCCTTGTCGACGCCGGCCATGATCTTGAGCAAGCTGGACTTTCCCGAACCGTTCAGACCCAGCACACCGATCTTGGCGCCCGGGAAAAAGCTCAGAGAAATACCCTTCAGAATCTGTCGCTTCGGAGGAACCGTCTTGGTGACGTTGTTCATCGAAAAAACGTATTGAGCCATGTGTTCTTTTGGTAAATCAGTAAAAAAATATGCGATTTTTGATCGCGGCCACCCTGGGATTATCGGTGCATGCGACAATACCTGCAGTCAAAGGCTCCAGTTGCCTAGGACTTCAGCGCTAATGCTGGGGACGATGGACACAGTTCCGGGCTCCCTCTTTGAACCCATCTGCCTACCTGACTGGCTGCAATTATTCCAAAAAATTGCTTAGACGAGGCCGATACCCAGCGTCCAGGTTGGACGCATCTGATCCAATGAACTTTGAAGAACTGAATCTGGCACCTGCCATTGTGCAGGCTGTGCGCGAACAAGGCTACGACACGCCTACCCCCATCCAAGCCCAGGCCATTCCTGTCGTGCTACAAGGCAGCGATCTGCTGGCAGGCGCACAGACCGGCACCGGCAAAACGGCCGCCTTCACCCTGCCCATGCTGCAGCGCCTGACCGAATCCGAAGGCAGCCGCAACAAATGGGGCAACAAGGCCATCCGGGCACTGATTCTGGCTCCTACCCGCGAGCTGGCCGCCCAAGTCGAAGAAAACGTGCGCCTCTACGCTGCGCACCTCGACATCAAATCCACCGTCATCTTTGGTGGCGTGGGCATGAACCCGCAAATCGACCGCATCAAAAAGGGCGTCGATGTGCTGGTGGCCACCCCAGGCCGCCTGCTGGACCTGCAGCAACAAGGCTTTCTGGACCTGTCCACCGTCGAGATCCTCGTGCTCGACGAAGCCGACCGCATGCTGGACATGGGCTTCATCCACGACGTGAAGAAGGTGCTGGCCCTGGTGCCCAAGGACAAGCAAAGCCTGCTGTTCTCTGCCACCTTCAGCGATGAAATCCGCGAGCTGGCCAATGGCCTGCTGAAGAACCCCCAATCCATCCAGGTGACGCCGCGCAACACCACCGTGCAGCGCATCAAGCAGGTGATCCACCCGGTGGGCCGCGGCAAGAAAAAGCAGGTGCTGCTGCACATCGTGCAGGAGAACAACTGGAGCCAGGTGCTGGTCTTCACCCGCACCAAGTTCGGCGCCAACAACGTGGCCGAATACCTCAGCAAGAATGGCGTATCGGCCATGGCCCTGCACGGCAACAAAAGCCAAAGCGCCCGCACCCAGGCCCTGGAAGGCTTCAAGTCCGGCGATCTGCGCGCCCTGGTGGCCACCGATATTGCAGCGCGCGGTATCGACATCGACGAGCTGCCCAACGTGGTCAACTACGAGATCCCCAATGTCTCGGAAGACTATGTGCACCGCATTGGCCGCACCGGCCGCGCTGGCCGCGAAGGCAATGCCGTGAGCCTGGTGTGCATGGATGAAGAAGGCTTCATGATGGACATCGAGCGCTTCACCAAGCAGGACATCCCGGTGCAGGTGCTCGAAGGCTTTGGCCCCGAAGAAGGCGAAAAGGCTGAGCCCATCGCCATGGGCCGCCAGACCATCTGGGGTGGTGCAGGCAAGGCACCTGGCCGTGATGTGATGCAGGCAGCAGCCAAGGCTGCGCGCCAGGAAATGATGGAACGGGTGCGCACCAACAAGGTGGCACGCGGCCCCGGCGGCGGTAACGCAGGCGGTGGTCAGCGCGGCGGCAATGCCAAGCGCAGCCCCGGCCCACGTGCTGAGCGCGCCGAAGGCGGTGCCGATTTTGGCGGCGAAGGCATGGACCAGGCACGCCGCGAGCAGCGCCCACCACGCCGCGATGGCCGCCAAGGCCCACGCCACCCATCGGGTGAGGCACGCGGCCCACAACGCCAGTCGCAAGGCCCGCGCCAAGCCGGCGCCGGTGCGGGTGCTGGCCGAGGCCCACGCCAGGACAGCGAACGCCAGCCCCGCGCGGATGCCCACCTGGGCACGCAGTTTGGCGGCACGGTAGATGGCCGCGACCACCGCCGCAGTGGCGCGGCACAGCCCGATCCAATGCGCACCAGCGTGGACAGCATGGCCGAACGCGGTCGCCGTGGCGGCTTTGGCGGTGGCAACCGCAATGGCGGCGGCGGTGGTGCTGGCCGAGGTGGCCGCAACCACTCGTTCTCGCGCTAAGCAGCGCTAAGCGGCGTCCGATTTCAACTGTCATCGCTGATGGCAGTTGATTTGCACGCCCAATTCCGCTAGGGTAAGGCCGCATTCGAAAGCGAATTTCATGCGGCCTTTTTCTATGCCCTCTTCCGCTGCACAAGTTGCAGCGACCACACTGGCACCCGACACCTTGACGGTCGCCACCTGCAATGTTCTTAATCTGGCGTTGCCTGAGCGGGAGTTTTACGCCAACCAGGCGCCCTACACCCGGGCGCAGTACGAGCGCAAAACCCAATGGCTGGGTGACCGCTTTCAGGCGCTGAATGCCGACATTCTGGCGGTGCAGGAAGTCTGGGACGAGGCTGCCTTTGCTCAATCGCTGGCCGCCAGCGGTCTGCACTACCACTACGCGGCCGTACCCGGCGCAGAAAACAGCGAGGGCCGGCCCGGCGCCAGCGGCACGCCCCGCGTAGGACTGGCCACCCGCCTGAAGGTGCTGGCCACGCGCTCGTTCACTGATTTTCCCGCGGGCTTGGGCCAGCCCATCCCCGGCCTGGGCATTCACACCCGTTTTGAACGCCCACCGCTCGTCGCCACCTTGCAGATGAAGCGCGGCCAGATTCTGACGGTGCTGACCTGCCACCTCAAATCCAAACGCCCCAAGTTCCTGCTCGATGCCAACGGCAACCCGCTGGAAGACCGCGACAACCCCAAGATTGCCGCACTCGCCTCGTTGCGCTCGCTGGTGATGCGGGGCGTAGAAGCGACGGCGCTGCGCTGCCTGGTGATCGACCTGCTGCGCCACACCCGCATGCCCTTGGTGGTGCTGGGCGATTTCAACGACACGCCCGACAGCGTCACCACGCAGATGATCTCTGCCAGCGCCGAAGTGGCCTATGACCGCAAGGCCCGCGATCGCGCACTGTTCAATGCCTTCGATCTGCTCGGCGATGCGGCGCTGAAAAAAGATGTAGCCTATTCCCACATCCACCAGGGCGCGCCGGCCGTGCTCGACCAGGTGCTTGTCAGCGAGGAGTTCGATCCGCGCAGCCGCCATGCGGTGGGCGATGTGCGCCGGGTGGATTACTTCAACGACCATCTGCATGAAGGCCGCGACCGCAGCCGCTCTGACCACGGCTTTGTACGTGCCTTGTTGCGCATGCGGGCACCTTCACCGAGCGCCAATACAGGGGATTTATCCCCCGATCTGGATTCGGCTGGTACATTCGAGCAGTCCAGTGATACCCCCCAGAAATCCTCCGTTTAGGTTTCGTCAAACAGGATGTGCGCGGATCGTGACAAGGCGCAAGCATCCTTTGCCGTCGATAGCCGGCCATGGCAAAAATGACCACAGGCCACATCGCCTGAGCCGGCATTCTGACCGCAGCAGGGTGTTTTGCAGAGAATCTGATTGCAGGAAAATTCAACAACAGTCGCCCGCCTTGAAACTGCGTCTGGTGCGCATCGCTGCTGGTGTAAATTCACGCAGTCTGGGTACGTCAGTTACGCACGGAAACTTATTGTTTCGCACCCATCCTACGTAAAAGCGCCACACCGCTTTGCATAATGGCAACGTATTTTTCAGGAGGGGCGTGATTTGTCACGCACAACAATGATGATGAAACACGACGCAGTATCCCCATCTCCCCAGCGCACGATGCCAGGCTGGGCCAGCCTGAGCATCATTGCGGCAGCGCTGGCCCTGTCGGCATGTTCCAGCACACCGTTGCCCGCCTGGAACAGCACGCCGATCGCCAGCGGCCAGCCAGCGCCAGGTACCGTGACCACCAAGCCTGCCAGCGGCCCCAGCCCCGTGCAGATCCCGGGCCTCGGTAACTCCGGTGTGGTCTCCACCCCGGTGGAAACGGTTCCGCTGCAAGGCAGCCCTCTGGGCGGATGGAAGGAGAGCGACGAAGTCGCTGCCCGATTTCCCGATCCCCAGCGCAACTACGCCACTCCAGGACTAGGCGCTGGCCGCACAACCTACACCAGCAATGCCGAGCTGGGCCAGTGGCTGCGCCAGTTGGCCAACCCCGGTCCATCCGGCACCAAAGCCGAGCTGGTGACCGCAGGTACCTCGCAGGAAGGCCAGCCTATTTTGGCGCTGTTGCTGACCCGCGCTGCCAGCACCAGCCTCCACGACCTCGACCAAAGCCAGCGCCCTACCGTGCTACTGATCGGCCAGCAGCATGGTGATGAGCCTGCAGGCAGCGAAGCACTGCTGGCCTTGGCACAGGACCTGCAGCAAGGCCCTCTGGCGTCGTTGCTCGACAAGATCAATGTGCTGTTGGTGCCCCGCGCCAACCCCGATGGCGCCGCCGCTGGTCGGCGCGCCACCGCCAATGGCCTGGATATGAACCGCGACCATCTGCTGCTGCAGACACCGGAAGCCCAGGCGCTGGCCAAGCTTGGCCGCATCTACCGCCCCATCGCAGTGTTTGATGCGCACGAGTTCACCGTGGCCGGCCGCTATCTGGAAAAGTTCAAGGGCGTGCAGCGCTATGACGCGCTGCTGCAAACACCTACCACTGCCAATGTGCATGAGTTCATCGCCAAGGCCTCCAACGAATGGTATTTGCTGCCCATGCAAAAGGCGCTCACCGAGCAGGGACAGAGCACCAACTGGTACTACACCACCACCCGCGACCCACAGGACCTGTCGCTGTCCATGGGCGGTGTACGCCCAGACACCGGCCGCAATGTGAACGCGCTCAAGAACGCCGCCACGATGCTGGTCGAAACCAGGGGTGTCGGCATTGGCCGCGCGCACATCCAGCGCCGCGTGCACAGCCAATATGTGGCACTGGCTTCCGCGCTGCAAACCACCGCGCAGCGCACCAAGGAACTGGAGCAGGTGCGCACCTTTGCCAACCGCGATATCGCCTCCCAAGCCTGCCGGGGTGAGTTCACGCTGGAGTCGCAGCAAACTACCGAAAAACGCCGTGTCATCTTCCTCGACCCGCAAACGGGTGAAGACATGCAGCAGGAAGTGGACTGGCACTCTTCCGTCAAGCTCAACCCTGGTCCCAAGCGCGCACGCCCCTGCGGCTATTGGCTCGCCGGCAATGCTACCGACGCCGTCGACAAGCTCCGCGCGCTGGGTCTTCAAGTGCTGCGGGTGGCCGAACCGGGCAATCTGCTGGCCGACATCTATCAGGAGCAAGAACGCAGCAGCAGCGCCAAGAGCGATGTCCTGGGCCCTGGCCAGCAAAGCGTGGAGCGGGTCAAGGTCGGCCTTGAGCGCGTCGCCATCGATGTGCCCGAAGGCAGTTTCTATGTGCCGTTGAACCAATCGCTGGCCAATGTCGCCATTGCAGCGCTGGAGCCCGACACCCAAAGCAGCTTCTTCGCCAACCACATCATCGCCAGCCTCAACGATGTGGCCCGGTCGATGAACAACCCTTCGCTGGTTTACGAAGAAACGGACTAAGCGCTACCCTGCCCTCACCGTCGTGCATCGAAAGATGTATGTCTGCGTCAGAACTGAAAATGCCCGCAGTGTGATCGCACTGCGGGCATTGTTTTTTGTGCATTCAAGAGGAGCACGACGCGAAAAGATATGACTGTGCAGCTTATGGGGAATGCAAGTTTGCAAGCTGGCAGCGGGCTGTCTACAGCCGAGGAGTTTGGCCTGCCCGACAGGGATCGAACCTGTGACCCACAGCTTAGAAGGCTGTTGCTCTATCCAACTGAGCTACGGGCAGATGCTTGATTTATGAAGGTATTTGCCGTGGTGGGCGCAACCTGAGACCTTGGTTTTGCGGAGCGCTCCGCGAGGGCCATTTTTTGTTTTTTATGACTGGGCGTCATTATGCACTGAATCATCGGCTCCAACTTCAGCGCAGCCGTGGTGAAGGCAAAAGATGGATCGCTAGCTGCTATAGCGGGATCTTTGCGCAACATGGCTGAGGGCTTACAACGCGAAAAGCCCCTTGCGGGGCTTTCCAGGACATCTGCCTCAGGGCAGCTATCACTTCTTGGCGTACTCAAACTTAGGCAGCGCCTTGAGGGCATCCTTGGTCGCACCGGGCAAAGTGATCTTGTCATTTTGCAAGCGGAACTGGCCCACGGGGATGGCAACATCATGCTTGCCGACGCCCAGGAAGCCTCCGGCACCGATGATGGCGTAAGAAACAGCCTTGTCAGGTGCGACGATCACATCGTCAACCTTGCCGACAGACTTGCCTTCCTCGTTGTAGACGTTCTTGCCGAGAACCGACTTCTTCAGGCTCCAACCGGTGGCGACCGCCTGGATTTCGGTCTGCTCCACCCCCAGCTTCACGCCGCCTGCAACCGGCACTTGCGTCTGCGCAAACGCGGAGCCTGCAGCCATCGTGATCGCAAAAGCGCCGAGCATCAACATAGATTTCGATTTCATCGTCAACTCCTTTACTTGGTAGCGTCTTTGGCCGCTTCTTGCACATTGCCCGCTGCTTTTTGGGTCTTGCCTTCGACCTGCTTGGCAATGCCCTTGGCCTGCTGCTCAGGGCTGTTCACTGCCTCGCCCACCTTTTGCTGGACCTTGCCAGCGGCATCTTTCACGGCACCTGCGACTTGGTTCTTGTTCATGCTTTTTCCTTCAGTGATGTTGCAAAGCAACGTTGGGATGGCTCAACGATATCGCGCGTCGGGATGGAGAAAGTTAGGTGCACAACCTGTTAGACGGTGGGGATTGGCTTACAGCCTTTTGACGGGGAGCTGCAGGGCATAGAAAGCCGCTTGGGTCTGCCCTGGCTTAAGTGCTGCCTGCGCTTGGCTGCTCGGCGCGCTATCTCAGGCAGAGGCTCGCGGTCGCTGGTTTCCGTCGACCCATTTGATGACGTCGATGACGCGCCCCCCCAAAAAAAACACGCCTGCCCCATAGCAGACCAGGGACCCAGCCGCCCCCTCGCCCAATAAACGCCGCCAAGAAAAATAGTTGGAATTGACACCAAATCAGCACACGAGATCGGTATTAACCCCTACAATCGCCACCCATCATTTAGATTATTTGTCTTCCCATATCATTTCCCATAGTTTTTGCAGATTGTGCTTGGCTATGACAATGATTGGCAATGTGTATCGTTACGGAGCAAATAATAGATGCATAATCCATTCATACTTTTCAATAGCCAGTTCCTTTAGGGGCTCACCATGTTGCCGGAAATCCTTGTTCGCTCTGATCTGCAATCTCCTCCCCGCTCCATCCAACTGGAGCGCGGTTGCACGGCCATTGGCCGAGGTCCGAGCAGCGGTCTTTTCCTGAGCGACCCGAGCATCAGCCGCGACCACGGCGCCTTCAGCTACTACATCGGCCTCTTGATGGTGGAGGACCACGACAGCACCAATGGCATCTTTGTCAACGGCCGCCGGGTCAAGCGCCAGGTTCTGTATGCGGGTGACCAGGTATCGGTCGGCAACTTCGAGATCGTCGTGAAGTCGGGCTCCGTGCCCAATCTGGAAACACAAGGCTGATCGCCGGCCACCATGCAAAAAGTCCGCAGTTGCGGACTTTTTGCATGGTGGTTGACGGCCTGGATGCCTCCAGGTCGATTCATTGGCGATGGGTTCAGGCCAACGCCTCCTCGTTGGGCGTCAGCATCAGGCGGCCCACGGCCTTGCCCTGCTCCAGCGCCACCAGCGCGGAGAAGGCCTTGCTGAAATGCATGCAAGTCGTAGGCACCGGGTTCAGCTTTTTGTCGCGCACCAACGCGATCAGCTCGCGCAGGTCACCCAGATTGCCCACATAGGTGCCTTGGTAAGTGATGGCGCGGATCGCATGCGTGGGAGTTGGCAGGTCCACATGGCCGCCAAACAGGCCGATCTGCACCAGGTGGCCGCCCTTAGTCAGCATGTCGATGCCTTGCTGCACCGTCTGGCTGGAACCCACGCAGTCGATGATGGCCCAGACCGCACCACCCGCGGCTTGCTTGACCTGGGCGATAAAGTCGGCCGACTTCGGATCGATGACCACGTCCGCGCCAGCGCTCAGCGCAGCCGCATGCTTGCTGGCATCGGGCTCCACCACCACCACACCGGCCCCACCCATGGCCTTCATCAGCAGGATGGCCATCAGGCCCAGACCGCCAGCGCCAAACAGCACAATCTTCTCGTCCTTGAACACCTGGGGATCAATCTTCTTGATCGCGCTGTAGGTGGTCAGGCCCGAGCAGGCATAGGGCGCGGCGCGCTCTGCGGGCATATCGCCGATGTCCACCAGGTAGTAGGCATGGTTGACCAGCACGTGGTCGGCGTAGCCACCGTTCTGGTACACACCCATGGATTTGCCTGCCAGGCAGAGGTTCTCATCGCCGCGCTTGCAGACCTTGCACTCGCCGCAGCCATGCCAGGGGAAGACCACATAGCGCTTGCCGATCTCGACGCCCTTGGCGTCCGGGCCCATGGCTACCACCTCTCCGGCAATCTCATGGCCCAAGGTCAGCGGCAGCTTCATGCCACGGTCAGCCATGGACAGCTTTTTGCCATTGCCCAGGTCGTACTCGCCGTGCCAGATGTGCAGGTCCGAGTGGCACACGCCGGCGGCCTCGACACGCACCAGCACCTGGTCTCCGGTTGGTACGGGGGTTGGGCGCTCGCTGCGCACCAGGGGTTCACCAAAGCCTGTAACGTCATAGCTGATCATGCGATCTCCTTGTTGCTTGTTGCTTGTATTGAGCCGGGGCATTCGCCCCTTTCGATGCCGGACAGATCAGCATATTAGTCCGGCAGCTTTTCTGCACAAGCTGGCTATCGCCCACTCCAGTCGCATTGGCGATAAAGGCCTGGCGCGTTGTCCCCTGCTCTGCGCCGCCATGAAAAACGCCCCTCAAAAGGGGCGTTTGCATGCAGAGCGACAAGGCTTAGCGCTTGGCTTTGAACAAGGCCAGCAGCAGCACGATGCTGAAAGCGGTGAAAGCGAGGAAGGACCAGTTGGCAATCGACAGACCCAGGAAGGTCCAGTCGATGGCGGTGCAATCGCCCGAGCCACGGAAAATCATCGGCAGCGAACGGCTGATCGGGTAGTTCTCGATCATGCCGTAGAAGTCGCGGCCGCAGGTGGCGAACTCAGGTGGGTTCCATTGCAGCCAGCTTTGGCGTGCTGCGGTAAAGGCACCAAAGGCCGAGAACAGCAGCGCCAGGCCGCCAAAGCTCTTCCACCAGCCGGCGGTCGATGGCTTGAGGCTGCCCAGCAGCGCCAGCACACCGACGGCGATCAGGCAGTAGCGCTGCACGATGCACATCGGACAGGGCTCCAGCCCCACCACGTGCTGCAAATACATGCCAAAGGCCATCATGGCCGCGCAGGCCACAAAAATCAGCGCCAAAGTGCGGCGCGGTGCGTTCCAGATCCAGTTCAAGTCATATCCTTATGCTGCCAACCCCGCCATCTTACGCGTACAGACCTGCAGGGTCCCAAAACCAGAAAACCGGCCCGCCCAAAGGGCAGAACCGGGTCTCACAGCTTCAGGCGCAGGCGCGAGCGTCAGGGCGCTAGATATTGGCTGCTTGATCGAGAAAAACTCGGGCTTGGCGCGGTGTCACCACCAGCGTCTCACCTTCCTTCAGGCCCATGGCTTTGAACTGTTGCGCAGAAATCTGCGCCTCAATGAGCTTGTCGCTGTCCGAAGCCCCGGCACCCTGGGCTTGGTGCCCGCCCACGGCAATAAGTTCCAGACGGGCGATGGGGCCGACAACAATTGCGCGGTCGAGCTGGGCCACAATGCCGCGCTGGCGGCCATCTGCGTCCTTGTCCTGGCCGGGCGAATAGCGCTCCACATCCAGTTCATGGGGCCGCACATAGGCCAGAGCCTGGGCGTTGTTGGCCGATGCCAGCTCGGGCGAATCGATCTGCACGCCGCCTTCGACCACGGTGTGGCCACCGGTGGCACGGCCACGGAACAGGTTCACATCGCCGAGGAAGCCATAGACGAAGGGGCTGGCCGGGCTGTCCCAGACTTCCTGCGGCGTGCCGGCCTGCTCGATCTGGCCCTTGTTGATCACGACCACGCGGTCGGCCACTTCCAGTGCCTCTTCCTGGTCGTGGGTCACAAAGATGCTGGTCACATGCAGCTCATCGTGCAAGCGGCGCAGCCAGCGGCGCAGTTCCTTGCGCACCTTGGCATCGAGCGCACCAAAGGGCTCGTCGAGCAGCAGCACCTTGGGCTCCACCGCCAGCGCGCGGGCCAGCGCAATACGTTGGCGCTGGCCACCCGACAGCTGCGAGGGGTAGCGGTCTGCGATCCAGTCCAGCTGCACCAGCTTGAGCAGGCTCATCACCTTCTCTCGGATCTGGGCTTCGCTCGGGCGTTCCTTGCGGGGCTTGATGCGCAGGCCAAAGGCCACGTTCTCGAACACCGTCATATGGCGGAACAGCGCATAGTGCTGAAAAACAAAGCCCACATTGCGGTTGCGCACATGCACATCGGTGGTGTCTTCACCACTGAACTGGATGGTGCCCTGGTCGGCAGACTCCAGGCCCGCAATGATGCGCAGCAAGGTGGTCTTGCCGCAGCCCGAAGGGCCCAGCAGCGCAATGAGTTCCCCGGATTGGATGTCCAGGTTGACGTTATCGAGCGCCTTAAAGCTGCCAAACGACTTGGAAATGTTTTGGATTTCAATGCTCATATCCGACCTCGAAAATACCGTGTTTATGCCGTGGCCGCGCTGTCATCACGCGGACGCTCGGGTGGCAGACTGGCTGCCTCTTTGTGCTCTTTCTCGGCGCGCCATTCGGCGATCGACTTGAGCACCAAGGTCACCAGCGCCAGCAAGGCCAGCAAGGACGCCACCGCAAAGGCTGCAGAAGACTGAAAGTCGGCATACAGAATCTCGACATGCAACGGAATGGTGTTGGTCTGGCCACGAATGCTGCCTGAGACCACCGACACTGCACCAAACTCGCCCATGGCGCGCGCATTGCACAGGATCACGCCGTACAGCAGACCCCATTTGATGTTGGGCAGGGTCACGCGCCAGAAGGTCTGCCAGCCCGAGGCCCCCAGCACAATGGCCGCTTGCTCTTCGTCATTGCCCTGTGCCTGCATCAGCGGAATCAGCTCGCGGGCAATGAAGGGGAAGGTCACGAACACGGTGGCCAGCACAATGCCCGGCACCGCAAATATCACCTTCAGGTTATGGGCCTCCAGCCAGGCGCCGAACCAGCCATTGGCGCCAAACAGCAGCACATAGGTCAGGCCCGCCACAACGGGAGACACCGAGAACGGCAGGTCCACCAGCGATGTCAGCAGGGCCTTGCCCTTGAATTCGAACTTGGCAATCGCCCAGGCGGCCGCCACGCCAAACACCAGGTTCAGCGGCACGGCAATCAGTGCGGTGATCAAGGTCAGCTTGATGGCCGACCAGGCATCGGGCTCAGTCAGCGCGGCCACATAGGTGTCCCAGCCCTTGCGCAGCGCTTCGACGAAGACGGCAACCAGCGGCAGCAGCAGAAACAGCAGCATGAAGGTCAGCGCAATACCCGTCAGGGTCCAGCGCACCCAGCGCGGCTCCGTCACCGTGCTCTGCACTTCGGGCTCATGGCGGGCCACATACTGGTAGCGCGCAATCACCGTGCCCAGCACTACCACCACGATGGCAATCAATACAAGATACATGGTTGGCATGGTTTAGGCCCCCGAACGCTTGCGTTGCCAGCTTTGCAGGCCGTTGATGAGAAGCAGCAGCACAAAAGAGATCACCAGCATCACCATCGCAATGGCGGTGGCACCGGCATAGTCATGCAGCTCCAGCTTGGCCATGATGACGAAAGGCGTGATCTGCGACTCCATCGGGATGTTGTTGGAGACGAAGATGACCGAGCCATACTCGCCCACCGCGCGGGCAAAGGCCATCGCAAAGCCGGTCAGCAGCGCGGGACCAATCGCAGGCAGGATCACTTTGTAGAAGGTCTGCCAGCGTGAGGCACCCAGGCTGCCGGCGGCCTCTTCCAGCTCTTTCTCAAAGTCTTCCAGCACCGGCTGTACCGTACGCACCACAAAGGGCAGACCGATAAAGATCAGCGCAAACACGATACCCACGCGGTTGAACACCAGCTGGATACCCAGGGGCGCAAAGTACTGGCCGACCCAGCCGTTGTCCGCCAGCAAGGCGGTCAGCGAGATGCCGGCAACGGCGGTGGGCAAGGCAAAAGGCAGATCGACCAGCGCATCTACCAGCTTCTTACCCGGAAACTTATAGCGCACCAGCACCCAGGCGATCAGCATGCCAAACACCAGGTTCACCAAGGCGGCGATCAGCGAGGCACCAAAGGTGACCTTGTAGGCGGCTACCGCGATGGGGGCGGAAATCGTTGTCCAGAACTGGTCCCAGGTCAGCTCGAAGGTCTTGAACAACAGGGTGGCCAGCGGGATCAGCACGATGATGCTGAGATAGAAAATGGTGTAGCCCAGGGTGAGCCCAAAGCCTGGCAGTACCCGTTTGGCACTACGGCGTTTGGCACTGGGCACGGCGTTGGCCGGGGCAGTGATGGCAGCTGACATGGATTCCGATCGGCAAAAATCTACAGGAAATGCGCAGACAGCGCCCGGCTGGCGGGCGCTGCTATGGACTCATCACTTCTTGGGTTCGGTGAACAGCTTGTCGAAATAGCCGCCATCGCTGAAATGGGTCTTCTGCGCTTCACCCAGGCTGCCAAAGTACTTGCCCACGGTGAACTGCTTGATCGGCTTGAACACATCGGCGTGCTTCTTCAGCACCGCTTCGCTGCGGGGGCGAATCGCATGGTTGGCAGCGATTTCCTGGCCTTCATCGGAGTAGAGGAAATCCAGATAGGCCTTGGCCAGCTCAGCCGTGCCCTTTTTCTCGACCGTGCGTTCCACCACGGCGACGGGGTTTTCAGCGGTGATGCTCACCGATGGGTACACCGGGTCTACCTTGCCCTTGCCGAACTCGCGGTCGATCGACACGACTTCGGATTCAAAGGTGATCAGCACATCACCCACATTGCGTTGCAGAAAGGCAGCGGTTGCATCGCGACCACCCTTGGCCAGCACTGGCACGTTCTTGTACAGCTTGCTGATGTAGGCCTGGGCATCGGCGTCCGAGCCACCCTTTTCGCGGGCCTGGCCCCAGGCGGCCAGATAGGCGTAGCGGCCGTTGCCACCCAGCTTGGGGTTCACCACCACCACCTGCACACCAGGCTTGATCAGGTCATCCCAGTCCTTGATGCCCTTGGGGTTGCCGTTGCGCACCAGAAACAGCATGGTCGAGGTAGTGGGCGATGCATCGTTGGGAAACTTCTTGGCCCAGTCCTTGGCGACCACGCCCTTTTCAGCGAGGAACTCCACATCGGTGGTGGTGTTGAAGGTCACCACATCGGCGGCCAGGCCTTCGGACACGGCACGCGCCTGGGCGCTGGAGCCGCCATGCGACTGGTCCACCTTGATGTCCACGCCCTTAGTCTTCTTGTAATGGGCAATAAAGGCCGTGTTGTAGTCCTTGTAGAACTCACGGGCGACGTCATACGAGACGTTGAGCAGCTGGTTTTGAGCCAGCACCGAGCCGCTGGCCACCACCGCTGCAGCAACCACCAAAGATTTCAATCCACCCAGTTTCATGTTCTGCTACCCATTCGTATGAAGTGATGTAGCAAATTGTGGACTTTTGTGCTTAAAACTCAAACGAATATATTTTTGTTAATTTATGGTTTTTGAGAATAAGGAAAAGCCGCTGCATTACAAGCCCAGAATGATGACCAGCACGCCCTTGTCCACCTTGATATCCCGCACCGCCATGCGCGCCACACGCTGACGGGCATCTGCGGCATTGAGGGTGTAGATCGGCTGCTGGGCCAGGTAGGAAGTCATCGCGGCCTCCAGCGCCACCTGAGCCATCGCCGTGCGCCGCTCGTCCAAACCCTGCACCACCAGCTTGTCCATCAGCGGCTGGTCCAGAAAGATAGCGCCGCGTTCAGCGTCATAGCGCAGCGAGGAAGACATATCGACCTGCGCGCTCAGCAGCTGGCTGCCGCTGGTGTTGGTGTTGACGGTCATGTGCACGCCAAAATCGACCCGCTCGCTGTCCTCGTTCAAATGCACCCGGGGCTGTGCCATGGTGACGGAGACCAGCGGGTAGCGTTGGGTCAGCGGCAGGCGCTCGGCCAGTTTTTGCTCCAGCTGCGCCTGGCTGATGCGGATTTCATAAGTCTTGCCCGCCAGGTACCAGATGGCAACGGCGCCCACCACTGCCAGCAGCGCCAGCAGTGACCATGCAAATTTTTTTCCCATGCCTGCACAACTCCTATTGCTACAACCTTGGCTAATCCACCCGCCAGCTCGGCAAGCGCCAGTGCCGCCACAGCGCAATCGCGCGCAGGCCGGCGGTGACCAACACACAGCCTAGCATTGGCGCCATCTCAGGCACGGGCGAGCTGCGCAGCAGCAGATCCACCCAACCGCCCACAAAAGCACAGACCGCATAAGGCTGGTGGTCACGGAAGGCCTGCGGAATCTCGCCGCACATCACATCGCGCAACACCCCGCCAAACACCCCGGTGATCACGCCCATCATCACGCAGATGAGTGCGGGCAGGCCCTGCTCGGCAGCCATGTCCACGCCCACGGCAGCAAACATCCCCAGGCCCAGCATATCGGGCCAGAGCATGGCACGCTCGGTCAGCGCAAAATGGCGCTGCCGCAAAAACACGATGGCCAGCAGACTGATGCCCATGATGACCCAGACGAAGGTCTCCTGCCGCACCCAGAAAAACGGCCGCTGGTCCAGCAGCAGATCGCGCAAGGTACCGCCACCGAAAGCGGCCACAAAGGCCACCACGCACACGCCAACGACATCGAGCTGCTTGTGCGCCGCCTTGATCACCCCGGACAGCGCAAACGCAATCGTCGCTGCGATCTCCAGCACCTGGCGCGCAGTGTCGATGATGTACGGTGTGTCCATGGCCATGGGCAACAAGATAAGGGACTGGGGTGCGGTCTCAAGGCGCACCCCAGCCGGTGGAAGGTCAGGCAGCGGCTTGCATATGGCTGATCATCTCGTCGCCAAAGCGCGAGGTACTGACCTGCGTGGCGCCCTCCATCAGCCGCGCAAAGTCGTAGGTCACGCGCTTGGAGGCAATGGTGGCCTCCATGGCCGCAATGATCAGGTCAGCGGCTTCGGTCCATCCCAGATGGCGCAGCATCATCTCGGCCGACAGGATCAGCGAGCCGGGGTTGACATAGTCCTTGCCGGCGTACTTGGGCGCCGTGCCATGCGTGGCCTCGAACACCGCCACCCGGTCCGACAGATTGGCACCCGGCGCAATGCCGATGCCGCCGACCTGCGCGGCCACCGCATCCGAGATGTAGTCGCCATTCAGATTGAGGGTGGCGATCACCGAGTAATCGGCCGGGCGCAGCAGCACCTGCTGCAGGAAGGCATCGGCAATCACATCCTTGATGATGATCTCGGAGCCATCCTTGGGGCTTTTGAGGCGCATCCAGGGGCCGCCATCAATGACCTCGGCGCCGAACTCCTTCTTGGCCAGCGCATAGCCCCAATCACGGAACGCGCCTTCGGTGAACTTCATGATGTTGCCCTTGTGCACCAAAGTCACGCTGGGCTTGTCATGGTCGATGGCGTACTGGATAGCCTGGCGCACCAGGCGCTCGGTGCCCTCGCGCGACACGGGCTTGATGCCGATGCCCGAGCTTTGCGGAAAACGGATCTTCTGCGAACCAATTTCTTGCTGCAAGAAGGCGATCAGCTTGACTGCCAGGTCCGAGCCGGCCGCAAACTCGATACCGGCATAGATGTCTTCGGAGTTCTCGCGGAAGATCACCATATGCGTCTTGTGCGGCTCGCGCACCGGCGATGGCACGCCTTCAAAGTAGCGCACGGGGCGCAGGCAGACGTACAAGTCCAGCGTTTGGCGCAAGGTCACGTTGAGCGAGCGGATGCCGCCGCCCACCGGCGTGTTCAACGGGCCCTTGATGGCGACTAGGTACTGGCCAATGGCATCCATGGTTTCCTGGGGCAGGCTTTGGCCCTCGCCATACAGGCCCAGCGCCTTGTCACCGGCAAACACTTCCATCCAGGCAATGCGGCGCGTATCACCATAGGCCTGGGCCACTGCCGCATCCACCACCTTGCGCATCACCGGGGTGATGTCGCGGCCCACGCCATCACCTTCGATAAAGGGGATGATGGGCTGGTCTGGCACGCAGAGGCTGTGGTCCGCATTGGCGGTGATGGCCTGTCCGCCCTCGGGCTGCTGGATATGTTGAGCACGCATCGTCACAAATCTCCCAATCTGATTCTTCGCCCAGCCCCACCAGGCACCAGGCGCATGTGTTACCGCCAACGATTCTATCGACAAATACCGCCCCGGCCTGACTGCACAAACTGTGACATCTGAAGCCAGCACCGGGCATGGCACAGCGGGCCCGCAGCAAGGCTGGCTTGGTGTATAAAACCGGCTATGGCGCGCAGCGCCGCCACTGCACATCTCGTGCACCCTGCTTTGTGAGAGTCTTGACCACCATGTTCCCCACCCCCTTGGCCACCCGTTCTTCCCGCCTCGCTCAGCGCTGCCTTGCCGCATCGGCCATGGCCTGCGCACTGGCTGCGGCCTTGCCGGCAGCGGCGCAGCAGGCGGCGCCCACTGGGGAGCCGCAGATGCAGCTGGCCCGCACTGAGCTGACGGCCGGCATGCACCGCATCCATGCGCAAGTGGCGCAGACGGCGCGTGAGAAGGAAATCGGCCTGATGTTCCGCAAGGAGATGCCGGCCAATGAAGGCATGCTCTTTGTGTTTGACCGCCCCGGCATCCAGTGCTTCTGGATGAAGAACACCATCCTGCCGCTGACCGCCGCGTTTGTCAGCGACGACGGCACCATCGTCAACCTGGCCGATATGCAGCCGATGACGGAGGATTCGCACTGCTCCAGCAAGCCGGTGCGCTATGTGCTGGAGATGAACCAGGGCTGGTTCAAGCAAAAAGGCATTGCAGCTGGCACCAAGTTGCGCGGCCGCCCCTTCAGCGCGCAATGAGTGGGCGCTGAAGGGCAATCACTTTTCGTAGACGCCCGGACGTAGCCATCAGCAGCCAGTCACCAACAGGCAGGCCCGGCGCAGGGCTTGCCTCTATGATGGCCCGCAGAACAACCCTGTGGAGACATGACCATGGCTGCAACTGCGCGCTACCCCCTGCCCGATCTCAAGAGCCTGCCTGAAGACATCCAGGCCCGCATTGCCCAGGTGCAGGAAAAGGCCGGCTTCATCCCCAATGTGTTTTTGGCCTTTGCGCGCCGCCCGGCGGAATGGCGCGCCTTCTTTGCCTACCACGATGCGCTGATGGAGCGTGAGGAAAGCAGCCTGAGCAAGGCCGAGCGCGAGATGATCGTCACCGTCACCAGCGCGCACAACGAATGCCTGTACTGCGTGGTCGCGCATGGTGCGTTGGTGCGCATCTACGACAAGGCCCCGATGTTGGCCGACCAGTTGGCCGTCAACTACCGCAAGGCCAATATTTCGGCTCGCCAGCGCGCGATGCTGGATTTTGCGATGAAAGTCTGCACCCGCTCGCAGGAGATTGATGAAGCCGATTTCGGCGCCCTGCACGCCCATGGCTTCGATGACGAAGACATCTGGGACATCGCGGCCATCACCGCCTTCTTTGGCCTGAGCAACCGCATGGCCAGCTTTGCCGGCATGCAACCCAATGACGAGTTCTATCTGATGGGCCGCATCCCCCGCAGCAAGGCCTGAGGCGGGAAAAGCATGGATCAAAGACAAGAAGACAGCCTGCTGATCAGCGAAGCCGACCTGCAGCGTCTGGCGCTGCAGGTGTTGCAGCACCTGGGCTTGAGCCCAGACCATGCCCAGGCCATTGCGCGCATCGTGGTCGCAGGCCAGCGCGATGCCTGCCAAAGCCATGGCGCCTACCGCATCCTGAGCGCAGCCCAGACCATCCGCACCGGCTTGGTGGATCTGCAAGCCCGGCCACTGCTGCAGCCTACGCAAGGCGCGATCACCCGGGTCGATGCCCAGCGCGGCTTCTCGCCCTGGGCGCTGGAGGTGGGCCTGCCGCCGCTGGTGGCAACCACCCGCCAGCTGGGCATGGGCGCGCTGGTGATCAACCACTGCTTCCACTTCACGGCGCTGTGGCCGGAGGTGGAGATGCTCACCGGCCAAGGCCTGGCCGCCCTGGTGATGACACCCAGCCATGCCTGGGTGGCACCAGCTGGCGGTACCAAAGGGGTGTTTGGCACCAACCCGATCGCCTTTGGCTGGCCCCGGCCCGGCCCCTACCCCTATGTGTTTGACTTTGCCACCAGCGCCATTGCGCGCGGCGATCTCGACCTGCACCGCCGCGCCGGCACCCCGCTGCCTGAAGGCGTAGGCATCGATGCGCAAGGCCAGCCATCGACCGACCCGGCAGCCGTGGCCCAGGGCGCGATGCGCACCTTTGGCGGCCACAAGGGATCGGCCCTGGCGACCATGGTGGAGTTGATGGCGGGCATGCTGATTGGCGACCTGGGCAGCCAGGAATCGATGGCGCTGGACGCCGGTGCCGGCGGCATGCCCTGCCACGGCCATCTGGTGCTGGCTTTTGATCCGCAGCGCTTTGCCGGCGAAGACTGGCCTGCCCACCAGGCGCGTGCCGAAGCCATGTTTGCCGCCATCAAGGGCCAGGGGGCACGCCTGCCCTCCGAGCGGCGCTATGCGGCGCGGGCGCTGAGTGCGCAGCAAGGCATTAGCCTGCCGCGTAAGCTGCACGACGAAATCCTCGCCTTGTTGGACTGACGCCAAGCAAACAGCCGCCCATCTTGGCGGCTGCAATCTGCAGAGCTTTTGGACGGGCTAGCGCACGATGCGCTTGGCGATCTCGGTCACCAGTTGCTCGCCCAAGGCCGCCTTGCTGGCATGGGGCAGCTCCTGGTGGCCCTGCTCGTCCACCAGCAGTAAAGCGTTGTCGTCCTTGCCAAAGGTGGCGGGACCAATATTGCCTACCAAGAGCGGAATCTGCTTGCGCAAGCGCTTGGCCTGGGCATTGGCCAGCAGGTTTTCGCTTTCTGCGGCAAAGCCCACGCAGTACAGATCGCCGCTTTTGGCACGCGGCAGCTGCGCGACGGTGGCCAGAATGTCCGGGTTTTCGACAAAGGCCAGCTGCGGAACTTCACCGCTGCCGTCTTTCTTGATCTTCTGGTCGGCCGCGTGGGCTGGACGCCAGTCGGCCACCGCAGCGGTGGCTACAAATACATCAGCACCTTCGACGCTAGCCAGCACCGCTTGCAGCATTTCTTGCGCCGATTGCACATCGATGCGGCGCACGCCACGCGGCGTGGGCAGATGCACCGGACCGGCGACCAGGGTGACCTCGGCGCCAGCGGCCTGCGCCGCGCGCGCAATCGCAAAGCCCATCTTGCCGCTGGAGAGGTTGGTAATGCCCCGCACCGGGTCAATTGCTTCAAAGGTGGGGCCGGCGGTGATCAGCAGTTTTTTGCCAGCCAGTGCCTTGGCGCTGAAGAAATACTGCAGCTCTTCCTCGATCTCGGCGGCTTCCAGCATGCGGCCGTCTCCGGTCTCGCCACAGGCCTGATCGCCATTGCCCACGCCCAGCACCAGGGCACCATCAGCCTGCACCTGGCGCAGGTTGCGCTGTGTGGCGGGGTGGGCCCACATCTCGCGGTTCATCGCCGGGGCCAGGATCAAGGGCACGGTGTCGATGGGCCGCGCCAGGCACAACAGGCTGAGCAGCTCATCGGCCCGGCCCTGCACGAGGCGGGCGATAAAGTCGGCGCTGCAAGGAGCCACCACAATCGCATCGGCCTCGCGGCTCAGGTTGATGTGCGGCATGTTGTTGTGCTCGCGCGCATCCCACTGCGAGGTATAGACGGGGCGGTTGGAGAGCGCCTGCATCGTGACCGGCGTCATGAATTGGGTGGCCGACTCGGTCATGACCACCTGCACGGTCGCTCCAGCCTTGATCAATCGGCGGCACAGCTCGGCAGATTTGAAGGCTGCAACGCCGCCCGACATGCCGAGGACAATATGTTTTCCGTGGAGCTGGTTCATGCCCGCCAATGTAGCAGAGGCACAGCGCCACCGCTGCACTGCAGCAGACAAGAGAGCAGCGCCAGAACGGCTATCTTCGCGGCACTGCTCCATCGCTGGCAAACCCGTGGCCGTTGAAGCCCATTTATCGCAGCTGGCCGCACGGGCTGGCTTACGCCTTTATAATCAGAATTTCCCACCTCCCTAAAAGACATGACCAAATTTGTCTTCGTTACTGGCGGTGTGGTGTCTTCCCTGGGCAAGGGAATCGCCTCAGCCTCCCTTGCAGCGATTTTGGAATCGCGCGGACTCAAAGTCACCCTGATCAAGCTGGATCCCTACATCAACGTGGATCCAGGCACCATGTCCCCCTTCCAGCACGGCGAAGTGTTTGTGACGGACGATGGCGCCGAGACTGACCTGGACCTGGGCCACTACGAGCGTTTCATCGAAACGCGCATGCGCCAGTCCAACAACTTCACCACCGGCCGCATCTACCAGAGCGTTCTTGAAAAAGAACGCCGTGGTGATTACCTGGGCAAGACCGTGCAGGTCATTCCCCACATCACCAACGAGATCCAGGAATACGTCAAGCGCGGCGCCGGCATCGGCACCGACCACGCGGTCGATGTCGCCATCTGCGAAATCGGCGGTACGGTCGGCGATATCGAGTCGCTGCCCTTCCTGGAAGCGGTGCGCCAGCTGTCGCTCAAGCTCGGCCCCAACAACTCGGCCTTTGTGCACCTGACCTACCTGCCATACATCGCAGCGGCCGGCGAGCTCAAGACCAAGCCAACCCAGCACACGGTGCAGAAGCTGCGCGAAATCGGTATCCAACCCGATGCGCTGCTGTGCCGCGCCCAGCATGCTGTCCCCGAGGAAGAGCGTGACAAGATTTCCTTGTTCACCAATGTGCAGTCCTGGGGCGTCATCAGCATGTGGGATGTGGACACCATCTACAAGGTGCCCCGCATGCTGCACGAGCAGGGCCTGGACGGCCTCATCTGCGACAAGCTGCGCCTGAACACGCCACCGGCCAACCTCAAGCGCTGGGATGACCTGGTCTATGAGACCGAGCACCCCAAGGGCGAAGTGGCCATCGCGATGGTGGGCAAGTATGTCGAGCTGTCGGATGCCTACAAGTCCGTCAACGAAGCGCTCAAGCACGCCGGTATGCAAAACCATGTGCGCGTCAAGATCACGCACGTGGATTCGGAAACCATCCACGACAGCGATGCCGCCGAGCTGCTCAAGAGCTATGACGGCATCCTGGTGCCCGGCGGCTTTGGTTCGCGTGGCGTGGAAGGCAAGATCTCCACGGCCAAGTTTGCCCGTGAAGGCAAGGTGCCCTACCTGGGCATCTGCCTGGGCATGCAGGTGGCAACCATTGAATATGCCCGCCATGTGGCTGGCTTGGACAACGCCAACTCCACCGAGTTCGACCGCCAGACCCCCCACCCCGTGATCGCGCTGATCACCGAGTGGAAGGATGCCGACGGCACGATCAAGACCCGCGATGAGAACTCGGACCTGGGCGGTACGATGCGCCTGGGCGCGCAATCGTCGGATGTGCAGAAGGACACGCTCGCCCACAGCATCTACGGTGATGTGGTGACCGAACGCCACCGCCACCGTTACGAAGCCAACACCCAGTACCTGGACCAGCTGCGCAACGCGGGCCTGGTGATCTCCGCGCTGACCCAGCGTGAGCACCTGACCGAGATCGTCGAGCTGCCCAAGGCGGTGCACCCCTGGTTCATCGGTGTGCAGTTCCACCCCGAGTTCAAGTCCACCCCCTGGGCCGGCCATCCGCTGTTCAATGCCTTCATCAAGGCAGCAGTCGATCGCAAGAAGCAGGCAGCCAAGTAAAATTACGGCCACGCTGCGGCACACACACAGAAGCCATGACAAACAAAGCACCCAACCACGCTGCGTTTTTCATGGCGTCTTTGCTCTCACCCCACCCTTAAGGAACACCGTCCATGCAATTGTGCGGATTTGATATCGGGCTTGATAAACCGTTTTTCCTGATCGCTGGCCCCTGCGTGGTCGAGTCCGAGCAGCTGCAGATGGATGTGGCCGGACAGCTCAAGGAAATCACGTCCAGCCTGGGCATCCCCTTTATCTTCAAAAGCAGCTTTGACAAGGCCAACCGCAGCTCGGGCACGAGCTTTCGCGGCCCCGGCATGGAAAAAGGCCTCGAGATTCTGGCCAAGGTGAAAAAAGAGCTGAATGTGCCCATCCTCACTGATGTGCATACGGAAGCCGAAGTGCCCTACGTGGCCAGCATCGTCGATGTGCTGCAGACCCCGGCCTTCCTGTGCCGCCAGACCGACTTCATCCGTGCGGTCGCCCAATCCGGCAAGCCGGTCAACATCAAGAAGGGCCAGTTTCTGGCCCCGCATGACATGAAGAATGTCATCGACAAGGCCCGTGCCGCTGCGAAGGAAGTGGGCCTGCCCGAGGACAGCTTCATGGCCTGCGAACGCGGTGCCAGCTTTGGCTACAACAACCTGGTGAGCGACATGCGCTCGCTCGCCATCATGCGCGAAACCAATGCGCCCGTGGTGTTCGATGCCACCCACAGCGTGCAGTTGCCCGGCGGCAATGGCACCTCCAGCGGCGGCATGCGTGAGATGGTTCCCGTGCTGGCCCGCGCAGCGATTGCCGTAGGCGTCGCAGGCGTGTTCATGGAAACCCATCCAGACCCCTGCAATGCCCTGAGCGATGGCCCCAATGCCGTGCCGCTCAAGCACATGAAGGCCTTGCTCGAAACCATGGTGGCGCTCGATGGCATCACCAAGAAGAACGGTTTCCTGGAAAACAATTTTGGAGCTTAAATGCCAAGCGCATACATCATTGCATCGGTCACCGTCACCGACCCGGAGCAGTACGAGGAGTACCGCAAGTTCAGCACCATCGCCATGCAGACCTATGGCGCCGAAGTCTGCGTGCGCGGTGGCAAGGTCGAGGTGATCGAGGGCGACTGGAACCCCGGCCGCACCGTGATCCTGAAGTTCAAGGACAGCGAGCAGGCCCGCCGTTTTTACGACTCCCCCGAGTACAGCAAGGCGCGCGAAGCGCGTGCCGGTGCCGCCATCATGCGCATGGTACTGGTTGAAGGCGTTTAAGCGCTGCGTCGCCCTACCCACCCCTTTTGATTCCGTGCAGTTGCAGTCCACCCGTTTGCAGCGCACCAACCCTTTTCTCAATCTCTGAAAGGCTCTAAAGTGAGTGCAATTGTTGATATCGTTGGCCGCGAAATTCTGGATTCGCGTGGCAACCCCACCGTGGAATGTGATGTATTGCTGGAATCGGGTGTGATGGGCCGCGCGGCCGTCCCATCGGGCGCCTCCACCGGTTCGCGTGAAGCCATCGAGCTGCGCGATGGCGACAAGAGCCGCTACCTGGGCAAGGGCGTGCTCAAGGCCGTCGAACACATCAATACCGAAATCTCCGAAGCCATTCTGGGCCTGGATGCCGCCGAGCAGGCATTCCTGGACAAGACCCTGATCGACCTGGACAACACCGACAACAAGAGCCGCCTGGGCGCCAACGCCATGCTGGCCGTGTCGATGGCCGTGGCCCGTGCTGCTGCCGAAGAAGCCGGACTGCCGCTGTACCGCTACTTTGGCGGCATGGGCGGTGTGCAACTGCCCGTGCCGATGATGAACGTCATCAACGGTGGCGCGCACGCCAATAACTCGCTGGACCTGCAAGAGTTCATGATCGTGCCCGTGGGCGCTCCGAGCTTCCGCGAAGCGCTGCGCTGGGGCGCGGAAGTGTTCCACGCGCTCAAGAAGATCATCGACAGCCGTGGCATGCCCACCGCCGTGGGTGACGAAGGTGGTTTCGCGCCATCGGTCGAGAACCATGAAGCCGCCATCCAGCTGATCCTTGAAGCCATCGACCAAGCCGGCTACACCGCTGGCGAGCAGATTGCTCTGGCACTGGACTGTGCTGCCTCCGAGTTCTACAAGGACGGCAAGTATGTGCTCGAAGGCGAAGGCGGCATCAGCCTGACGGCCGAGCAATGGACCGACATGCTGGCCGCATGGTGCGACAAGTACCCGATCATCTCCATCGAGGACGGCATGCACGAAGGCGACTGGGATGGCTGGAAGGTGCTGACCGAGCGCCTGGGCAAGAAGGTGCAGCTGGTCGGTGACGACCTGTTCGTGACCAACACCAAGATCCTCAAGGAAGGCATCGACAAGGGCATCGCCAACTCGATCCTGATCAAGATCAACCAGATCGGCACCTTGAGCGAAACCTTTGCCGCCATCGAGATGGCCAAGTGCGCCGGCTACACCGCCGTGATCTCGCACCGCTCGGGCGAAACCGAAGACAGCACCATCGCGGACATCGCCGTGGGCTTGAACGCCGGCCAGATCAAGACCGGCTCGCTGAGCCGCTCGGACCGCATGGCCAAGTACAACCAGCTGCTGCGCATCGAGGAAGACCTGGGCGAAGTGGCGGTATACCCTGGCCGCTCTGCCTTCTACAATCTGCGCTAAGCCCGCTGCGGGGCATGGCCTCAGGGCCTGCCCCGTACGCCCTTGCCAACCCTGTTTGCCATGATCTCTCGCATTGTTCCTTTCGTGCTGCTGGCCATTCTGGTCAGCATCCATGCCCAGCTCTGGAGTGGGCGCGGCAGCGTGCCCTACGTCAAGGACATGAAGCAGCAAATCGCCACCCAGAAAACGGAGAACGAAGCCGCTACGCGTGAGAACGTGCGCCTGGAAACCGAGGTCAACGACCTCAAGCAAGGCATGGACATGGTTGAGGGCAAGGCCCGCAATGAGCTGGGCATGGTCAAGCCCAATGAAGTGTTTGTGCAGTACACGCGCAAATAAAGCAGTGTGGCCCCCAGCCCCGGCAAGCGCCTCTCAGGAGGCGCTTTTTTATCGCCAGCGCCTGGCATTGGCCGTATCATCGCCGCCATGCCTGCGACGCCCTCCTCTGCCACGACGCCCCATCCCCGGGGCTTGCCGCCTAAGGTCTATCTGGCCTCGGCAGCGTGCGCGGATGCAGCGCAGCTCGCGCAGCAACTGGCGCATGACCTGGCACAGTGCAATACCGCATCGCCACCGGCATTTGTGCTGCAGGCCTGCAGCTTTGCGCAGCTCACCGGCCTGCCAGCGGCAGACGGGCCAGCCATTTTTCTGGCCCGGCATGATGCCGTGCTGCTGCTGGCACCACCGATGCGTGACAGCGCCAGCCAGGCCGATCCGGCACAGACCCTGTTGATGCAAGCACGCCTGCACCTGGCGGCCCAGGGGCAGGCGTTTCAATTGTTGTTCAGCCAGGGGCACCGGCGGGAGCAGGATGCTCTGGCGGCCCTGTGCAACTGGTTTCCGCAGGCGCAGTGCCTGCAGGCCCTGCGTGCGGCGTTGCGCCAGGCCAACCCCGGTGCGCGAGCGGGCTGGAACTGCGAAAAATGCAGCGATCCCGATTGCGAGCTGCGCCTGTTCCAGAGCCTGATCAGCCCCTAGCCCAACTGAACGCCACCAGGGCGCCCGGCATCACTGCACCAGGTTGGAGGCCGGCGGGTCATTGCCACGCTCGGTAAACAGATGCGCCACATCGACTGCGTCGAAACGGTACTGCTGGCCACAGAATTCACAGCCCACCTCGATCATGCCCTGCTCTTCCAGGATGCTGTCGGACTCTTCCTGGCCCAGGCTGCGCAGCATATTGCCGACGCGCTCGCGGCTGCAGGTGCAGGCAAAGTGCGGGCCGCCTTCGCCGTCTTCAGGCACAAAGCGCAGCAGCTTTTCTTCCCAGAACAGGCGATGCAGGATGGTCTCGACATCGAGGTTCAGCAGTTCATCGCGGGTCAGGCTGGCCGCCAGGTGGGCAATGCGGTTGTACTCTTCGTTCAGGCCGATCTGGTCGACCTCTTCGGTGTTCTGCGCGCCGGCCGCCAGATTGGCCTCACCCTTGATAGGCATGCGTTGCACGATCAGGCCGGCGGCCACCTTGTCGTTGGCGGCCAACACCAGCACGGTGTCGAGCTGCTCGGACTGGCGCATGTACTGCTGCAGGATCGCGGCCATGCTCTCCAGCGGCTGGCCGTCCACATCGACCAGCGGCACCACGCCCTGGTAGGGCTGCTGGCCGGGTTGCTTGTCCTTGGGGTCCAAGGTGATCGCGCAGCGGCCCTTGCCATGCACATTGACCATGTCGGTCAAGGTTGCATCCGCAGGCAGATCACCGATCATCGTGACGGTGGAGCGCACGCTCAGGTTGGTCAGCACCTCGGTGACGGCCAGCTTCACCGGGCCATCGCCCGAGATCTGGAACACCAGCGCGCCATTGAACTTGATGTTGGACTGCATCAGCACGCCGGCGGCGGTCATCTCGCCGAGCATCTCCTGCACGGGCAGCGGGTACGGGCCGGTGCTGGTATTGACTGCGCGGCGCTGCAAGATCTCTTGCCAGGCATCGGTCAGTCGAACAATGGCTCCCCGCACGGGCAGCCCATCAAACAAAAATTTATGCAGTTCAGACACTGTAATTCTTCCAATTCAATACATGCAGGCCTGCTGCGCCCGGGCATGGCACCCGGGGCGACAGCGCCTCAATCCGGCAATTTTCGCAGACCCGCTTTGAAACGCCGCGCATTGGCCATATAGCCCTCTGCACTGCGCCGCAGTCCCTCGATCTGCTCCTGGCTCAACTGGCGCACCACCTTGGCGGGGCTGCCCACAATCAAGCTGCCTTCAGGAAACTCCTTGTTCTCGGTCACCACGGCGCCAGCACCCACCAGGCAATGGCGGCCGATCTTGGCACCGTTGAGCACAATGGCGCCCATGCCGATCAGCGACTCATCACCGATGCTACAGCCATGCAGGATGACGTTATGGCCGATGGTCACATGCTTGCCGATGTCCAGGGGCTTGCCCTTGTCGGTATGCAGCACGCTGCCGTCCTGGATATTGCTGCCCTCGCCGATGCGGATCGGGTCATTGTCGCCGCGCAGAATGGCACCAAACCACACACTGCTGTCTGCGGCCATCTCCACGCGGCCGATCACCTGCGCACTGTCTGCAATCCAGGCCGAGGTGGCAACCTGCGGTTGCACCCCATCGAGTTCATACTTCGCCATCTTGTCTCCATCGGGTTATGGTTCCGGGTCAGGGCTCCAGTCGTGCTTGCAAGCGCGAGGGCCATGCCTGCCTTGCACGCCTTCAGGGGGTGCCAGCCTCATAATTGTAGGGATGGAATTACGTCAATGTGCCTTGCAAGCCCTGTGTGTGGCTGATGCCGAGGAAAAATCCGCGCTCGCCCTTGCCATGTATGCGCAAAGAGCCACTATTTCAATAGCACCCCAGGCGCAGTTGGCCGTCCCCGAGGGCATGACCCTGCCCGGCCACCCGGCCAAGCCCGAGCTCAAGGCCCACACCGCCATGGGCCGGCGCTCCCCCGCCACCGCCGAGGGCCGCGCCATCCTGCTGCACGCCATCGCCCATATCGAGTTCAACGCCATCAACCTGGCGCTCGATGCCATCTGGCGCTATGACGGCATGCCTGAGGCCTTCTACCAGGACTGGCTGCAGGTGGCGGGTGAGGAAGCCAAGCACTTCCAGCTGCTGCGCGCCCATTTGCGCAAATGGGGCCATGACTATGGCGACTACCCGGCGCACCAGGGCCTGTGGACCATGTGCGAGAAAACGGCCGATGACATCGTTGCGCGCATGGCCTTGGTGCCCCGCACCTTGGAGGCCCGTGGTTTGGATGCAACTCCCCAGATCCAGGCAAAATTGCAACAAACCTCTGCACAAGATGCGCTGGAGGCGGTGGCCATTCTGGACATCATCCTGCGTGAAGAAGTCGGCCATGTGGCGATCGGCAACCACTGGTACCAGTTTCTTTGCGCACAGCGTGGTTTGGACCCGGAGCGGCACTACAGCTGGCTTGTGGGCCACTACGAGGCCCCTCGGCCCCGCCCTCCAATCAACCTGTCAGCCCGCCGCGAAGCCGGTTTCAGCCAGAGCGAACTGGACTGGCTGCAGGGGCAACTGTAACAAACAGACGCTTTTTATACGCCAAAAGCGTGTGCAGTTTGCTACAAAACCAGCAGATCCACTCTCTCCACAGACGCGTGAAATGCCTGATATGAAGGACAATGCACGTCGATCCAGAGATAACGAAATGCAGACATTGCTTGCGCCAGTTGCTGGTGTGGCACCCCTGATGCATGCAATGGTTCAGCCGTACATGCAACACACGAGCGCGCACCCTCCAACCTCCCCCTCCATGGCAGCCGCCATGGTGTTCACGTCACCCGCACCCCCCATTGCCTGGCAGCCCATCAAAGACGCCGAAGGCGCTGTCATGGGGCACGAGATATTCAACCGATCCCGCACTGCGTCTGCCCATACGCTCGATTCCGACCTGGCATTGACCCATGCCGTGCTTTCGCACATTGAGCCGGCCGCCTTGTTGGGTGATGGTCTGCTGTTCCTGAACACCACGTTTGAGAGCCTGCGCAGCAGCCATATGGTCCTGCTGCCCAAGGACCAGGTGGTCCTGGAGATTCCGTCCCTGGGCCATGCGGCATCGTCTGAGGCCCAGGCGCGCCGCCCTGCGCTGGAGGCCCTGCGTGCCCAAGGCTTTGCACTCGCCTTCAATCATTCAGTGCTGGATTCTGCCTATGCGCCCTGGCACGACCTGGTCGACTACCTGAAGATCGATTTCTCGGTGCTGTCGGCCGAACGCGCGGTACTGATGCTGCAATGGGCACGCCGCATCTCGGGCGCCACCTTGATCGCCGACAAGATCGAGTCCGCCGCGCAACTGCAACTGGCGCAGGAGAACAAGGCCCATTTGCTGCAGGGCTATGCCGTCAGCCGCCCCGAGCCCATCCCGGCCAGAGTGGTTCTGCCCAGCACCACGGATGTGGCGGCGCTGGCACAGGCGCTCAACAACAAGGTTGACACCGCTGCCCTGACCGAGCTGCTGCAGCGCCGCCCCGCGCTGCTGTTCAACCTGCTGCGCATGGCCCAGTCGCAGGACCTGCAGGCACGCACGCCGTACCTGTCCTTGCAGGAGTTGGTGCAAGCCTACCCCGCCGAGCACCTCAAAGCCTGGGAAACCATGCTGCAGGCCGTGGCCGCCAAGATGCCGCAGCTGCCACAAGTCCAGCATTGCGAAAAGCTTTACCCGCGCCAGAGCGCCGAACTGGCCAGCAAGGCCCTGGCCCTGTGGCCGGATGTACCTCCAGCCAGCCTGCAATTGGTGGCCGGCGCCTTGCTGCTCGGCCATATCCTGGGCATGGCGGTAGACCAAACTGCCGACCAGCTGCTGCCCAGCTCCCTGGCCCAATCGGTGCGCCTGCTGGCTCCGCAGTGGGAGTCCTTGCTGTCCGAGCTGGCCTGAGCAGGCATCGACCCAACGGCCTATTAGCCACAAAAAAGCCCGGTGCTGCGTCACAGCACCGGGCTTTTTGTTGGTTGCTCGGGGGCCAGCACCGTACCAGGCGCTGGCAAGGCGATTACACCATGTCGCCATCCAGGTGGTCGTCGTGCGCGCGCTCCCGGATAAAGAAGGCCGCAATCAGACCCAGGGTCACACCAAACATCACATAGAAGGCCGGCGACATGGTCGATCCCGTGGTCTTGATCAGCCAGGTGACAATGAACTGGGCAAAGCCGCCAAACACCATCACGGCGATGTTGTAGGCCATGGACATGCCAACTGAACGCACATTGGCCGGGAACAGCTCAGCCATCACCGTGCTGAAGACACCAAAGAACACCGACACAAACAGGCACACGACTACTTGCACGGTCATCAGCTTGGCAATGGTGGGGCCATCGGTCAGCCAGGCGTACAGCGGGTACAGCACCAGCAGATAACCCAGCAGCGAGCCAATCATCAGCGGACGGCGACCCACACGGTCCGACCAGGCACCCATGAAGGGCATCAGCACGACCATCAGCGCCGCGCCGGCCATCTGCACCATGAAGGTATCGTGCAGCGGCAGCTTCAGGGTCACGGTGGAATAGGTCACCAGGTAAGTGAAGGTGATGTAGATCGATACCGTGGCGGTCACCACCAGGCCCATGCCGACCAGGGTTTCACGTGCATGGGTGCGCAGCATCTCCAGCACACCGACTTGCTTGACGGTGCCAGCTTTTTGCGCGGCTTGCATCTTCACAAAGGTCTCAGGCTCGTCCACATGGCGGCGGATGTAAATCGCGACCGGCACAATCAACAGGCCCACCGCAAAGGGAATGCGCCAGGCCCAGGACATCAGCTGCTCTTGCGTGAAAAAGTCGGTAATCAAGGTACCCACGGCTGCACCGATCAACAGCGCTGCCATCTGGCCCGTCATCTGCCAGGAGCCATAAAAGCCCCGCTTGCCCTTGGGGGCCAGCTCGATCAGCAAGGCGGTCGAGGTGCCGAACTCGCCACCCGCAGCAAAACCTTGCAGCAAGCGTGCGAGCACGATGAAGATGGGCGCCCAGATGCCCACGCCCTGGTAGGTGGGCGCAAACGTGATCAGCGCAATGGCAACGGCCATGATGCCGGTGACCATCACCATCGCCGCCTTGCGGCCCTTGCGGTCACCATACAGGCCCAGCAGGATGCCACCCACGGGGCGCATAAAGAAGCCCACGCCAAACACGGCCGTGGTCATCAGGATGCGGTTGAGGTCATCGCTGGGATCGTTGGGGTTGGAGGGGAAGAACAGCTTCGCCACGATGGGCGTCATGAAGGCAAAGACCAGAAAGTCATACCATTCGAGCGCATTGCCAATGACAGCGGCCAGAATATTTCGCTTGGATACAGCAGTAGATTGCACGCAAAAATCCTAAAAAACACGAGGCACAGCCGGCAGCAACACGGCTAGATGCAATAACGAGAGCAAAGAATGATCTGAGAAGCGGTGCGGCCAGAGCGACAGGCGTGCGAGACAGAAAGCGGGCAAATCCAAGAAAACACAGACCGCACCGGTGCTTATTCATGCATGAAACGCATGAATAAGCATATAGATCAGCATTGAATTGTAATCGGTGGCAAGCAGCACAAACGCCGCCAAAGAGGCATTTGCCCCTGACGGCGGTGCAGGAAAAGTGGTTTTCCCAAGCTGCGGGACGCCATCATCCCAGGACGGCACAAGATCACGGCTGGATGGGAAAGGCGCCAGGACCGCGATTGACCAAGGCTTTAGCGCCGATCCGCCAGCGCATGGGCAATGGTGCCCAGGTCCACATATTCGAGCTCACTGCCAATGGGCACGCCACGGGCCAGGCGCGTGAAGCCAATGCCCTTGCGCTGCAAGGCCTCGCCGATCACATGGGCGGTGGCCTCGCCCTCGGCGGTGAAATTGGTAGCCAGGATCACCTCCTGCACCACCCCATCGGTAGCCCGCTGCAGCAATTGCTGCACACCGATGTCGCGCGGGCCAATGCCGTCCAACGGCGATAAACGCCCCATCAGCACGTAGTAATAGCCCTTGTAGGCACCGGTGCGCTCCAGCGCGGCCTGGTCGGCCGGGGTCTCCACCACGCACAGGCGTGCGGCATCCCGCCCTTCATCCAGGCAGGTATCGCAAATGCGGTTTTCGGTAAAGGTGTGGCAGCGCTCACAGTGCTGCACGCGGCTGCTGGCCTCATGCAAGGCGCGGGAGAGCAGCTCGGCCCCCTCGCGGTCGTTTTGCAGCAGATGAAAAGCCATGCGCGATGCCGACTTGACCCCCACCCCAGGCAGGCGGCGCAGTGCCTGCACCAGCGCATCCAAGGTGCCGGTATCAGACATGGTCAGTGCCCATCAGCGGGTAACTCAGACAGACAAGCCCTTGGCCGCGCAGAGCAGCCAAGAGCCTGGTAGCGATAAAAGCTTGCGACAAAGCGGCCAGCTTAGAACGGGAACTTCATGCCGCCGGGCAGGCCTGGCATGCCAGCGGTGATCTTGCCCATCTTCTCGTTGCTGGTCTCTTCAGCCTTGCGCACGGCGGCGTTGAAGGCAGCAGCTACCAGGTCTTCGAGCATATCCTTGTCTTCGGACAGCAGGCTGGGGTCAATGGTCACGCGCTTGACGTCGTGCTTGCAGGTCATCAGCACCTTGACGAGACCAGCACCGGACTCGCCTTCGACCTCGATGTTGGCCAGGTCGTCCTGGGCCTTCTTCAGGTTGTCCTGCATGGCCTGGGCTTGCTTCATCAAACCAGCGAGTTGTCCTTTGTTGAACATGGAAAATCCTTTTGTATAAAAACCTGCGGCAGGCGGGAGCACCCATCTGCCAGCGAACGCCGCATCATAGAGGCTGAATGCTACCGGGCACTATTTTCGCGCCAAATTGCTGTATCAAAGACTGGACATAGGGATCCTGGCGCACGGTGTCCTCGGCCGCGCGCTGGCGGGCCTGCACGGCATGGGCCTTGCGCCGCGCCGGGCAGTCGCTCACGGCGCCGACGGACACCTGGATCTTGCCCACCAGGCCAGCGGCCACCAGCGCGGTGCGCAGACGCTCGATCGTGCCGGGCTGGGCGAGCGACTCCAGGTCCACCCGCAGCCACCACTCGTCGGCCTCGCGCTTGATCAGTTGGGAGCGCAGCGCCAATTGGCGTGCCACCGCCGTGATCGCCTCGGCCTGCACCAGGCCGACGACGGTGTCGTTCCAAAAGCGCCCCTCTTCCGTGTCCTCAAACTCGGCGGGCACGCGGCCCAGGTTCTCGCCAAAGCTGGCAGCGGGCCGGTCCAGCTCACTGGCCTGCGGGGTTTGCACCGGCAAGGCAATCAGGCTGGCAGGCTCGGGGGCTGCAGCCACGGATGGCTGCGCCACCGGCGCTGCATCGGGCAGATCGGCCTGCGCAGATGGCTCGTCATCCGCATAGGCCTCCATCGGCACATCTTCAAAGTACGGCGCTGCGGTGTCGTCCTCGGCATCGCTGTCGGGCTCGGACGGGGCATCGTCGTCATGGGGTTGTGGCTGCTCCTCTTCCACCAGCTCCTTCTCGGTCTGGGCAGGGGTCGGCGGCTCGATGGCAACAGGTGCCACAGCGGCCGCAGCGCGTGCGGGGATCAAATCTTCGGCGCTGCGCACGGGCAGCTTGACGGCTTCTACCGCCGGCACAGCCACGCTGCGCGTCGCTTCCGGCGTCGCGGGCGGGGCCACTGGGGCCACCACAGCCGCCGGCGTCGGCGCGGTAACAGCAGCCGCTGGCGGGGCTGCAATTACTGGTGCAGCAACAACCGCCACAGGCGCATCCACCACAGCCGCCACCTGCGGCGCCGCAGACGCGGCAACAGGCGCCACAACAGCGGGAGCAACCGCTACAGCAGGCGCTGCCATCGGCCCAGCTGCTGGCTTGGGCGCTGCCGCCGCTGGGGCCACAGCCCCACTATTCAGAGTTTTTTTTTCAGCCGAGCCCGCAGGCTTGAAGGCCAGCAGTCGCAGCAGCGCCATCGTCAAGGCGGCGTATTCATCGGGTGCCAAGCCCAGCTCACCCCGGCCATGCAAGGCAATGCTGTACAGCAGCTGGGTTTCGTCCGCAGGCATCTGCTGGGCCAGGCGCAGCAGCTCTTGCTGCTCGGCGTCGTCTTCCGCAGCTGCGGTCTGGGCCTTGTCCGGCACGGCCTGGAACACGGCCATGCGCTGCAGCTGCACAGCCATGTCTTCCAAGGTGGAAGCAGCCGACAAGCCCTGGTGGCGCAGTTGGTTGACGGTATCGACCACTTCGGCACCATCGCCGCGCGCCAGCGCGTCGATCAGGCGAAACACATGGCTGGAATCAACGGCGCCCAGCATCTGGCGCACGCTGGCTTCTTGCAGCTGGCCGCCACCAAAGGCAATGGCCTGGTCGGTCAACGACAGCGCATCGCGCATCGAACCACGAGCTGAGCGCGACAGCAGACGCAAGGCCTGCGGCTCAGCGGCAATCTGTTCTTGCACCAGCACGCGGCCCAGGTGCTCCTGGATGGTCTCTGGCGCCATCGGGCGCAGGTTGAACTGCAGGCAGCGCGACAGCACCGTGACCGGCACTTTCTGCGGGTCGGTGGTCGCCAGCACAAACTTGAGGTATTCGGGCGGCTCTTCCAAGGTCTTCAACATGGCATTGAAGGCGGTATTGGTAAGCATGTGCACTTCGTCGATCATGAAGACCTTGAAGCGCCCCTGCACCGGCTTGTACACGGCCTGCTCCAGGAGGCCCTGCACTTCATCAACACCCCGGTTGGAGGCGGCATCGAGCTCGGTGTAATCGGGGAAACGTCCGCTGTCGATCTCGGTGCAGGCCGGGCACACGCCGCAAGGCGCAGCGGTGATGCCGCCATGGCCATCGACGCCCGTGCAGTTGAGCGACTTGGCCAGAATGCGCGAGACCGTCGTCTTGCCCACACCCCGGGTTCCTGTGAACAGATAGGCATGGTGCAAGCGCTGCTGCACCAGCGCATTGGACAGCGCCTGCACCACATGCTCCTGGCCTACCATTTCAGAGAAATTCCGCGGACGGTATTTGCGAGCGAGAACAAGATAAGACATAGCATCGCATTCTACGGTCAGTCGCGGCCATGGACGGCACTGGCTGCGCGCAGCTTGCAATACTTTTGGCCGCTGCGCCCTGGCGGCATGGACGAAGATGGACTTTTTGGCCAGCTTGGCCAAGGGGCTCCCATTCTTTAGGTACAATCGACAGCTGACGGGCCTCCTCGCATGGGGAAGCGGCCAACCGGGTCAGGTGGGGAACCAAGCAGCCCTAACTGTGGATCCAGTGCCGGGGTCAGGCTCGTCACCTTCTTCTGTCCAATGCCAGCCTCGTGCTGGCATTTGCTTTTCCAGGCCAGGCGCGGGAATCCACGTAGAATGGCGCCCAAGCCATTCCCGTCACTGCCATGAAATACCTGCTGTGGCTGCTCAAAGCTGTCATCTTCTTCACCCTGTTTGCATTTGCGCTCAATAACCAGCGGGATGTGGTGGTGCACCTGTTCTTTGGCACCCAATGGCAGGCGCCCCTGGTTCTGGTCGTGCTGCTCGCCTTCAGCGCGGGCGTGATTGTCGGCATCATCGGGATGGTGCCGCGCTGGTGGAAGCACCGCAAAGCCGCCCAGCGTGCAGCGGCAGCGCACACCGCAGCGGCCGAGTCCACCCCTTCCACCAACGCCCCTGCGGACGAATCCACCCCGCTGCCTCCTCATGGAATTTGACATCTCCTGGATCCTGCTGGGCTTTCCCGCCGCGTTTGTGCTGGGCTGGCTGGCTTCGCGTTTTGACCTGCGACAGATCCGCCGCGAGAACCGCAGCGCCCCCAAGGCCTACTTCAAGGGGCTGAACTTTCTATTGAACGAGCAGCAGGACAAGGCTATCGATGCCTTTATCGAGGCCGTGCAGAACGACCCCGATACCGCCGAGCTGCACTTTGCGCTGGGCAATCTGTTCCGCCGCCGGGGCGAATACAGCCGCGCCGTGCGTGTGCATGAGCACCTGCTCTCCCGTGCCGACATCAGCAAACCCGAGCGCGAGCGCGCCCAGCATGCGCTGGCCCTGGATTTCATGAAAGCCGGCCTGCTGGACCGCGCCGAAGATGCACTGGCCCGGCTGGAGAACACACCTTACGAGAACGAGGCGCGCCTCTCGCGGCTGGCCATCTATGAGCGTGCCCATGACTGGCCGCAAGCGGTGCAGATCGCACGCCTGATGCACAGCCACAACCAGGGCGACTACAGCGTGCGCATTGCCCATTACCTGTGTGAACAGGCGCTGGGCCAGTTGGCGCAAGGCCAGCTTGATGCGGCGCAGGATTTGCTGCAGCAAGCCCAGTCCGAGGCGCCGCATGCACCGCGCCCTCGCATCGAGCTGGCCCACCTGCAGCACAAGAGCGGCCATCCCGCACTGGCCCTGGGTTCGCTGATGGAGCTGGCCTCGGTGTCGCCCTCATCGGTGCCTTTGGTGGCGCCACTGATGCTGGAGTTGGTCAAGAACGACGAGCGCAAGCCCCAGGTGCGTGCGCTGCTGGAAGCCAATTACCAAAGCTCGCCATCGCTGGATGTGATGCAAAGCCTGGTACAGCTGGATGAATTTGCCCCTGTTGACAAAGCTGCCGGCCCCGTGGGGCGTGACTGGTATATCGAACACCTGCGCCATGAGCCATCGCTGGTGGCCGCCGGCCGCTGGCTTGCGCAAGAATCGCTCAGCCATGAGGAGCACCACCCTGCCATTCAGCGCGCGCTGGACAATGCCGCCAAGCCTCTCACCCGCTACCGATGCGCCGCCTGCGGTTTTGAGGCGCGCCAGCACTTCTGGCAGTGCCCCGGCTGCCAATCCTGGGACAGCTACCCGCCACGCCGGGTAGAAGAACAGTAAGAACCTGTTCTAAACCTATCCAAACAGCGATAGGACTTCGCCGCTGCTTCTGCTAGGATGCGGAAACGCCCTGCCCTGGGGCGCAGGAGCCCTGATATGCCACGGCACCGGACCCCATGCAGCCCAGCCCCGCCCGCACCGCTCTACTTGCCACGCGCCAGCAGCGGTGCAATATGCGCTTCCGCCACGCCAAGCCGATGCCTTCGGTCTGCGTCACCGCCATTACCTCTGCCTGAACCAGCCACTCGGCGCTGCAGCAACACTGCAGTGTTGCACTATGGGCTCGCGCCGGTCTATTCATGCAAAGCATGCATGGGCCCATACTCAAAACAGGCATCAAGAAAACATCTTTGTTCGCGCATTTGCAGTTACTAACATAGGGTATTGACTATCGATAAGCCATGACCAATATCCTGTACTTGCTCGGGTTTTAGTAGCAGCTGGGGTCGGGCCAGCTTGTAGAATTTACAAAGAAATGGCACTTTCATACCTGATCCTCCTCCCCTTCATCGGCAGCGCAATTGCAGCGCTGCTGCCTGCCAACGCGCGTAACACGGAGTCCACGTTGGCAGGGGCCATAGCGGTGTTCTGTGTGGTTCAAGTTGCCATGCTTTTCCCGGAAACGCAGAACAACGGCGTGGTGCACCACAACGTTGCCTGGCTGGGCCAGTTGGGCCTGGATCTGCACTTCCGCATGGACGGATTTGCATGGATGTTCTCCATTCTGGTGCTCGGCATCGGCAGTCTGGTGGTGCTGTATGCGCGTTACTACATGTCACAAGCTGACCCGGTTCCGCGCTTCTTCTCGTTCTTCCTGGCCTTCATGGGCTCGATGATGGGCGTGGTGCTCTCGGGCAATCTGATCCAGTTGGTATTCTTCTGGGAGCTGACCAGCCTGTTCTCGTTCCTGCTGATTGGCTACTGGCACCACCGCAAGGATGCCCGCATGGGCGCGCGCATGGCGCTGACGGTCACAGGCACTGGCGGCCTCTGCTTGCTGGGTGGCGTGCTGCTGCTGGGCCACATCGTCGGCAGCTACGAGCTCGACAATGTATTGGCCGCTGGCGACCAGATCCGCAACCACGAGCTCTACCGCGTCACCCTGGTGCTGATCCTGCTCGGCGCGCTCACCAAGAGCGCCCAGTTCCCCTTCCATTTCTGGCTGCCGCGCGCGATGGCAGCGCCCACCCCCGTCTCCGCCTACCTGCACTCGGCCACCATGGTCAAGGCGGGGGTTTTTTTGCTGGCCCGCCTCTGGCCTGCGCTCAGCGGTACCGAAGAATGGTTCTGGCTCGTCGGCGGTGCCGGCGCCATCACCTTGCTGCTGGGTGGCTATATCGCCATGTTCCAGCACGACATGAAGGCGCTGCTGGCCTACTCCACCTTGTCGCACCTGGGCCTGATCACCTTGCTGCTGGGCCTCAACAGCCCCTTGGCGGCCGTCGCTGCGGTCTTCCACATCATGAACCATGCGACCTTCAAGGCCTCGCTGTTCATGGCCGCCGGCATTGTCGACCATGAATCCGGCACCCGCGATATCCGCCGCCTCTCCGGCCTGCAGAAGATGATGCCGATCACCGGCACCTTGGCGATGGTGGCCAGCGCGGCCATGGCTGGCGTGCCGCTGCTCAACGGCTTTTTGTCCAAAGAGATGTTCTTTGCCGAAACGGTGTACATCAACACCACGCCGTTTCTGACTACTGCCTTGCCGGTGGCTGCCACCTTGGCCGGTATTTTCAGCGTCGCCTATTCGCTGCGCTTCACGGTCGATGTATTTTTTGGCCCGCCTGCCACCGATCTGCCGCATGAGCCGCATGAGCCGCCGCACTGGATGCGTGTGCCGGTCGAGCTCCTGGTGCTGATCTGTCTGCTGGTCGGTATCTTCCCGGCCTGGGCGGTGGGCCAGTACCTGGATGCGGCCGCCTCGCCCGTGGTGGGTGGCAGCTTGCCGGAGTTCAGCCTGGCGCTGTGGCATGGCATCAATGCGCCGCTGGTGATGAGCATCATCGCGATGCTGGCGGGCATCTTGCTGTATCTGCTGCTGCGCCTGTTGCGCAGCAAGCAATACCTCGATGATGCGCCGCTGGTCGGCCGTCTCAATGGCCAATGGGTGTTCCAGGCGGTGATGGCGATCATCACCAACGGCGCGCGCCATATGCGCCGCTGGCTGGGCACGCGCCGTTGGCAGTGGCAAGCACTGTGGCTGGTGCTGGCTGCCTTGCTGACTGCCACGCTGCCCCTGCTGATCCACGGCCTGCAACTGGGCAACCGGGGCCTGCAGCCACTGTCGCCCGCCTTTGGCATTCTGTGGCTCATCGGTATCAGCTGCTCGCTGGCAGCGGCCTTCCTGGTCAAGTACCACCGCCTGGCGGCACTGGTCACTTTGGGCGGTGCGGGCCTCGCCACCTGCATGACCTTCCTGTGGTTCTCCGCACCCGATCTGGCCTTGACCCAGTTGGTGGTTGAGGTGGTTACCACCGTGCTGCTGTTGCTGGGCCTGCGCTGGCTGCCCAAGCGCGACAAGAAGCTCAAGAAAGTCTCGCAGCAAGGTGCGCTGGTCACCCTGCGCCGCTGGCGTGACCTGGCCATTGCCCTGCTTGCCGGTGGCGGCATGGCCTGGCTGTCGTTTGCGATGATGAGCCGGCCCTTCCCAGAAAGCACCTCGACCTTCTTTCTGGAGCGGGCGCAGACCGAGGGCGGCGGCACCAACGTCGTCAACGTGATGCTGGTCGATTTCCGTGGTTTTGATACCTTTGGCGAAATCGTTGTGCTCGGCATTGTCGCGCTCACCGTCTATGCGCTGCTGCGCCGCTTCCGCCCCGCACCCGAGGCCATGGATGTGCCCGAGCAGCAGCGCTTTTTGCCTGCTGACTTGCAGACCGACCTGCTCAACCCGCGCAGTGCGACCGATACCGCTGTGGGCTATCTGATGGTGCCCGCTGTGCTGGTGCGCCTGTTGCTGCCGTTTGCCGCGATTGTGGCGATGTACCTGTTCATGCGCGGCCACAACGAGCCCGGTGGCGGCTTTGTGGCCGGCCTGACCCTGGCCATCGGCCTGCTGCTGCAGTACATCATCTCCGGCACGCACTGGGTGGAATCGCATCTGCCCATCTACCCGCGCCGCTGGATCGCCGCCGGCCTGCTGTTTGCGTTGGGCACCGGCGTGGGCAGCTGGTATTTTGGCTACCCCTTCCTGACCAGCCACACTGCGCACCTGACCCTGCCCGTGGTGGGCGAGATCCATATCGCCAGCGCGCTGTTCTTTGATATTGGGGTGTTCTCGCTGGTCGTGGGTTCCACCATGCTGATGCTCACCAGTATTGCCCACCAATCCGTCCGGGGATTCCGCTACCACGAGCGCCAGCAAGGCGAGCGCAGCGACCCCGCCTCCCAACTCTAAGGACAATACCAAATGGAAATCGTACTGGCCATTGCCATTGGCGTATTGACCGGCTCCGGCGTCTGGCTCCTGCTGCGCCCACGGACTTTTCAGATCATCATGGGTCTGCTCTTGCTGTCGTATGCGGTCAATTTGTTTATCTTCAGCATGGGCCGCGTGGGCCTGGCGATCGACCGGGAACCGATACTGCAGCCCGGTGTACCCACCGACCTGATGCACTATGCCGACCCCATGCCGCAGGCCCTGGTGCTGACGGCCATCGTCATCGGCTTTGCGATGACCGCGCTGTTTCTGGTGGTGCTGCTCGCCTCGCGCGGCATGACGGGCACTGACCATGTGGACGGCTCCCTGTCCAATGATGTGCAGGAGGCGCCTTGATGTCGCTGATGACGCTGACTGAGCGCCTGATGCCGCACCTGTTGCTGGCACCGATTTTGCTGCCCATGCTGACCGCAGCGCTGATGCTGACCCTGGGCGAGAAGTACCAACGCACCAAACTGCTGATGAACATCAGCTCCTGCCTGATCGGCCTGGTCATTGCGATGGCCCTGGTCAAGTGGAGCAACCAGGATGGCATGGCCACCTCGATGAGTGTCTACCTATCGGGCAACTGGGCTGCGCCGTTTGGCATTGTGCTGGTGCTCGACCGGCTCTCGGCCCTGATGCTGCTGACCACCAGCGTGGTTGCGCTCTGTGCCGTGGTCTATTCTGGCGCGCGCTGGCACCGGGTGGGCGTGCATTTTCATCCGCTGTTCCAGTTCCAGATGATGGGCCTGGCCGGCGCCTTCCTGACCGGTGACCTGTTCAACCTCTTCGTGTTTTTCGAGATCATGCTGGCGGCATCCTATGGTTTGCTGCTGCACGGCTCGGGCAAATCCCGGGTGCAGCATGGCCTGCACTACATCGCCATCAACCTGGCGGCCTCGTCGCTGTTCCTGATCGGTGTGTCGATGCTGTATGGCATCACCGGCACCTTGAACATGGCCGATCTGGCGCGCATTATCCCCAGCGTCAGCAGCGCGGACCGGGGCCTGCTGCACACCGCCGCCGGCATTCTGGCCACCGCCTTCCTGATCAAGGCTGCGGTCTGGCCGCTGAACTTCTGGCTGGTACCGGCCTATGGGTCGGCCACGGCCCCGGTCGGCGCCATTTTTGCGCTGATGACCAAGGTGGGGATCTACACGATTGTGCGTTTGTGGACCCTGATGTTCAGCAGCGAGGCAGGGCCTTCCGCGCATTTCGGCAGCGCCTGGCTGATCCTGGGCGGGCTGGCCACCATGCTGTATGCGGGCATCTCCATTCTGGGCACGCAACGGCTGGGCTATGTGGCGGGCTACGCGGCCATTCTGTCGGCCGGCACCTTGCTGGCTGCGGCCGGCTTTGGCCAGAACCTGATGACCAGCGCCCTGCTGTACTACATGCCCAGCTCCACCTTGGCGGTTGCGGCGCTGTTCCTGATTACGGATTTGATCGAGCGGTGGCGCACCACCGATGGGGCCAATGTACGCTTTGAAGATGAGGAAGCGCCATTCTTGACCGCCGAGCTGCTACCGCGCGAGGGCCTGAACCTGGACGAGGATGAGGAAGTGCTGATTGGCCGCGCCATTCCGGCAGCGATGGCCTTCCTGGGCCTGTCGTTCATGGTCAGCACCTTGGTGATTTCCGGATTGCCTCCGCTGTCCGGCTTTATCGGCAAATTCGCGATGCTCTCGGCGCTTCTCAACCCACTGGGTCTGGGCTCGTCGGCGGGCACGCAAATCGGCTGGCTGGGCTGGTCGTTCATGGCCATACTGATTGGGACCGGTTTGATGGCCTTGACTGCCCTGGTGCGCATCGGCATCCGCGAATTCTGGTCCAGCATCAGCCGCAACACGCCCGAGCTCAAGGTGATCGAAGGCCTGCCGTTGGCCATTTTGCTGGGCTGCTGCATTTTGATGGTGACCCATGGCGCCAGCGTAATGCGCTTTACCCAGCGCGCGGCTGACAACCTCCACTCGCCGGGCAACTACATCCGCGCGGTGCTGGAGACCAGCCCCAAGCCCTCCCCGACCTCCAAACCCGTGGGCGCGCCCGACATCCCCACCGTGCTGCCTGAGACCGGGTTTGAACTTGCACCGCAAGCACCCACTGCAGGAGGTACCCAGCCATGAAGCGCCTTTTCCCTGCACCCCTGCTGTCCGTGCTGCTGTGCCTGGTGTGGCTGCTGCTCAACCGCAGCGTCAGCCCCGGTCAAATCATTCTCGGCGTGCTGTTCGGCTTGCTGATCCCGGTGCTGACCCAAGGACTGCGCCCGCGCGCGGTCAGCATCAAAAAGCCCTGGACCATCATCCGCCTGGGCTTTCGTGTGGCCGCTGATTCGCTGCAATCCAATGGCGCGGTGCTGCGCCTGCTGCTGATGCCCGGCAGCCGCAAAAAGCCCGCTGGCTTTGTGCATGTGCCCTTGCAGCTGCGCGACCCCAATGGCCTGGCCGTGCTGGCGATGATCGTCTGTATCACCCCCGGCACCGCCTGGGCCGAGATATCGCGTGACCGCTCCATCCTGCTCTTGCATGTGCTGGAGGCGGATGACCCGCAGGGCGTTATCGACCACATCAAGGCCTTCTACGAACGGCCCCTCATGGAGATTTTCGAATGAACAATATTCTTGCCTGGACCATGCCGGCAGCCCTGTTCATCTTGCTGCTGGCCATGCTGTTTGCGATGATCCGTTTGCTCAAGGGCCCACAGGCACAAGACCGTGTGCTGGCCCTGGACTGCATGTACCTGATTGGCATGCTCACCATGCTGGTGCTGGGCATCCACTATGCATCGGTCAATTACTTTGAGGCCGCCCTGCTCATCGCGCTGTTTGGCTTTGTCAGCTCCACCGCCATGGCCAAGTTCCTGCTGCGCGGGGAGGTGATCGAATGACGGAAATCGCCCTGCCCATCTGGGTTCAGATTGTGGTGTCGGTGCTGGTGCTTGCCGGCTGCTTGATCACCTTGATCGGCGCGCTCAGCCTGTTCCGCCTGCCCAGCTACTACGAGCGCGTGCACACCCCGTCGATCATCGCCTGCGCCGGCTGCTGGCTGATTGTCTGGAGCTCCGTCTTCTACTTCAGCCTGCAGACGCACAAGCCCAGCTTTCACACCTTGCTGATCGCCGTGCTGCTGTCGGTGGCCGTGCCCATCACCAATATCTTCCTGATGCGCGCGGCGCTGTTCCGCGACCGGCGCATGGGCAAAGATGTGCCACCCAGCCTGAGCCGCATCGTATCGGCCAACCCGGAAGGCAACGACGCCTGAGCCCTGGATGGCGATAGACGGCTAAGCCAGCACAGCGGTCGAAGCGCATTGTGGAATAAGCGCCTGGGGTCAGCAGGAACAGCGCGCTTGTTCTATGCTGGTGGATCACAAGCATCCACACCCCACGCACCGCCATGACGCTTCTGCTCTCCCACACCCTAGACCGCACGCTCAGCCAATGGATGGCTGAGCGCCTGGCACATCCGCAGCCCGAGCTGGCATGGCAGCTCTGGTGCTTTGAAGGCGTGGATGCGCGCCGGGCGGCTGAGCAGCAACTGGCCAGACACGGCATCCGCGCCCGCGTCCGCAGCGCCTACAAGCCGCTGGTGCATGCGGTGCTGGAAGAGCTGGACACCACCGGGCTGCAAAGCCTGCACCTGCATTACCCCCTGCATGCGGACGCCGCCGCCAACCGCTTCATGCTGGAGGCCTACCCGCTGGCCGCCATGCTGCCGCCCGGTGTCGAGCTGCAGATGGAGGCCGGCCCGCACACCAGCAGCTACACACTGGCGCTGCGCTACCAGGATGGGCGCACACAAAGCCTGCAGGTGTTCGCGCCCAACCGTGCTTTCCAATCGGCACACGGCGGCAGCGGCATCACCCCCTGCGGCTGGCAGCAGGCGCATGACGCCCAAGGCCGCGCCGTGCACGATGCCGCCCTGCTCACCGACTACGAAGCGGCCTATGCCCAGGCCATGCAGGCGATCGAGCAGCATGGCTGGCCCAAGACCGAGCCGTTCTTTGGGCGCCTGCATATCGCCATGCAACTGCCCGGTTTTGAGCAAGCGATTGCCGGCACGGGCGAGACCATGAGCACGCCCGAAGCCATGCACGAGGACCTGTATTTCTCGCTGCTGGAGCATTTCCAGAAGCTGTCCGGGCGCGCTGCGGGTGACCGCCGCCTGCAACCGGGCCAGATCGTGCCGGACATCCGCATCGCCGCCCAATCCCATCCGCTGGAACTGACCACGGTAGGCTTGCAGATCCGCGCACTGGCCCTGAGCGAGCCCTTGCCGGAAGCGGATGACGGCCTGCCAGCGGCTGCCTTCAACCCCCACAGCATTGCCGAGGCCGATGCCGCCGCAGCGCAGCTGCAGCGGGCGCCGAGCCTGGCGCAGATGGAGGCACTGGTGCAGCCGCTGTTTGTCGCCTATGGCAGCGCCTGCCAGGGCCAGAGCGTGCAAGGCCGCCGCATTGCCGCCACATACAAAAAGGGCAGTGAGCACCCGGTGGTGCTGAGCGGCGGCCAGCATGCCAATGAGATATCAGGCGTGACAGGCGCGCTGCGCGCTGCGGTGGCACTGGCGCAGCAGCCGGATAGCCACTTTGCCTATATCCCCGTAGAGAACCCGGACGGCTACGATCTGCACCAGTGGTACTGCCGCTATGCCCCCGAGCAAATGCACCATGCAGCGCGCTACACCGCGCTGGGCGATGACCTGGCCTACCGCGACCACGCCCCCTGGTACGAAAGCGCGCTGCGGCGTGACGCGATTGCCGCCAGTGGCGCACAGTTGCACTTGAGCCTGCACGGCTACCCGGCCCATGAATGGACACGACCCCTGTCCGGCTATGTGCCGCAGGGCTTTGACCTTTGGACCATCCCCAAGGGCTTTTTCCTGATTCTGCGCTACCAGGAAGACTGGCAACCACAAGCCGAGGCGCTGGCTGAGCGTGTGGCGCAGGCCTTGCTGCAGGTGCCAGGTTTGCCAGAATACAACCGCCGCCAATTGGCGCTGTACCAGAGCCATTCCGGCCGCCAGCCGTTTGAGCTGCGGCGCGGCACGCCCTGCACCATGCAGGTCGACAACCAGGGGCTCAGCCCGGTGAGCCTGATTACCGAGTTTCCGGACCAGACCGTTGTGGGCGATGCACTGGTCTTTGCACATACCGTGCAGCGCGCTGCGGTGCTGGCCGCCTATGCCGCCTGGCAGGACATTGTGCAAACGCGCTGAGCCAAGTGCTGCTAACGGACGCCAGCGATTTTCCACGCAGCGCAGCCTCGCCCTGCTAAGCTGCTGGCCATGTGGAATGTTCTTGGCATATCGATTGGCGCCTGCCTGGGCGCGCTGGCACGCTGGCAACTGGGCCGCTGGCTCAACCAGCCCCATGCCTTGCTGCCCTGGGGCACCTTGGCCGCCAACCTGGTGGGTGGCTATGCCATCGGTCTGCTGGTGGCCCTGTTCCAAAACTCCCCCGGCATTGACCCGGTCTGGCGCCTGGTGCTGATCACCGGCTTTCTGGGCGCCCTCACCACCTTTTCCAGCTTCTCTGCCGAGACGGTATCGATGCTGCAAGCCCAGCGCTACGGCTTGGCGCTGCTGCAGTGCAGCCTGCATCTGCTCGGTTCGCTGGCGTTGACTGCCCTGGGGCTGGCCACCGGCCAAGCCCTCTGGGGTGGGCGCTGAACGACTTTTTTTAAACGCATTGCCCCAAGCGCATGTCCAAATCACTCTATATTCAGTAGCAGCACAGGCCCCGCTTGTGCTGCTCGTGTTTCTTGTGACCGCTGGTGCCTGCCGGGCATTGGCCTTGTGAAAGCTGGAGAAGACCATGGACGCCAACACCCAACTCGACGAACAAGTCATGGCGCATGACTGGAACCTGTTCGGTGCCGACATACCTGTAGAGCAGGCCGCCAAACGCGACTCGTACCGCCTGGCCTTTGCAGACCCGGAGTTTCTGAGCCGCCGAGAAACCCGCTCGATCCGCTTTCAGCTGGAGATGCTCAAGCCCGATCTGGAGCTGACCGCCCAGGGCATCAACAACACCGTGGTGGTGTTTGGCAGCGCCCGCTTTGTGGCGCCCGAGGAGGCGGAGGTACTGCTCGCCGCTGCCCAGGCCCAGGGTGATGCCCAGGCGATTGCCGTGGCGCAGCGTGCCATGGCCACCAGCCGCTACTACGATGCCGCGCGCCGCTTTGCGCGCCTGGTGGCCAAGTTCAGCGAGACCCAGAAGCTCGAAGACCGCCTCTACATCTGCACCGGCGGCGGCCCCGGCATCATGGAAGCGGCCAACCGCGGCGCCTCCGAAGAGCATGCGCCCAATGTCGGCATGAACATCACCCTGCCCCATGAGCAATCGGGCAACCGTTACATCACGCCGGCGCTGTGCTTCAAGTTCCACTACTTTGCGCTGCGCAAGATGCACCTGATGATGCGCGCGCGCGCCCTGGTGGTGTTTCCTGGCGGCTTTGGCACGATGGACGAGCTCTTCGAAGTGCTGACCCTCGTGCAAACCCACAAGGCCAAGGGCGTGCCGATTGTGCTGTTTGGCGTGGATTTCTGGTCGCGCATGCTGAACTTCGATGTGATGATCGAGTACGGCACCATCTCGCCCGAGAACGTCAAGCTGTTCCACATCACCGACGATGTGCATGAGGCCTGCCGCATCATCCAGGCCTACTACCAGCGCTGAAGCAGCGTTCGGCCCATAAAAAAAACCGCTCCTGGCGATGCAGCCAGCAGCGGTTTTGCTTTGGGTGGCGGCAGGCTTTGCCGCCAGGCCGGTCAGCCGCCCAGGTAGGCCTTGCGGATGTCCTGGTTGCGCAGCAGGTTGACGCCGCTGTCCTCCAGGGTGACCTTGCCGGTCTCCAGCACATAGCCACGGTCGGCAATCTGCAGCGCCTGGTTGGCGTTTTGCTCCACCAGGAACACGGTCACGCCCTGCTCGCGCACGGCTTTGATGATCTCGAAGATCTGCGCGATGATCAGCGGCGCCAGGCCCAAGGTAGGCTCATCGAGCAGCAGCAGACGCGGCTTGCTCATCAGGGCCCGGCCAATGGCCAGCATCTGCTGCTCGCCGCCAGACATGGTGCCGGCGCGCTGGTCGGCACGCTCCTTGAGGCGGGGAAAGAGCCCGTAGACATAGTCGATGCCGTGGGCGATCTCCTGCTTGCTCAAGAAAAACGCGCCCATCTGGAGGTTCTCCATGACGGTCAAGTCCTTGAACACACGACGGCCCTCGGGCGATATCGCAATGCCCTTGCGCATGATCAGGTGCGAGGACTGGCCCACCAGCTCTTCGCCCTCGAACTTGATCGAACCTGTTGTGGCACAGGGGTTGCCGCATACGCTCATCAGCAAGGTGGTCTTGCCCGCGCCATTGCTGCCGATCAGCGAGACGATCTCCCCCTCGTTGACATGCAAGCTCACGTCGTTGACTGCACAAATCGCACCGTAATGCGTGCTGATATTCTTGATTTCCAACATCGGCTGCATCAGGACTCTCCCAGGTATGCCTTGATCACGCGTTCGTCATTGCGAATGACCTCCGGCACACCCAGTGCAATCGGCTTGCCATACTCCATCACCAGGATGCGCTCGGACACCCCCATCACCAGGCTCATGTCGTGCTCGATCAGCAGCACGGTCACACCGTACTCCCGGCGCAAGCGGTCGATGAGGTGCTGCAGCTCCACCTTTTCCTGCGGGTTGAGGCCCGCTGCGGGCTCGTCGAGCATCAGCAGCCTGGGCTTGGTGATCATGCAGCGCGCGATCTCCAGCCGGCGCTGGTGGCCATAGGCCAGGTTGCCCGCTTCGCGGTTGGTGAAGGCACGCAGGCCCATCACATCCAGCCAGTGGGCGGCTTGTTCCTTGGCGTTCTCTTCCGCTGCGCGGTAGGCCTTGGTCTTGAACAGGCCCGACAGCAGGTTGCGCTTGATCTGCTGGTGCTGGGCCACCAGCAGGTTCTCCAGCACGGTCATGCCCTTGAACAGGCGCACGTTCTGGAAGGTGCGCACCACGCCGTGGTTGGCCACCTCATGGCTGGCCAGGCCAGCGATTGACTGGCCACCCAGCGACACGGTACCGGCCGTGGGCTTGTAGAAACCGCTGATGCAGTTGAACACGGTTGTCTTGCCAGCGCCATTGGGGCCGATGATGGCAAACACTTCCTGCGGCTTGACATCGAGCGCGACCTGGTCGACCGCGAGCAAGCCGCCAAAGCGCATGCACAGGCCTTCCACCTTCAATATGCTTTGACTCATAAACACTTCTCCCTGTTTGCGTTTTCCGTGTTTACGGTCATTGCTTCAATTCTTCGTGGTAGCGCTTCATCGGGAACAAGCCCTGCGGACGCCAGACCATCATCAAGATCATCACCAGGCCAAAAATCAGCATGCGGTATTCCGAGAACTCGCGTGCCAGCTCAGGCAGCACCGTGATCAGGATCGCTGCCACCACCACGCCGATCTGCGATCCCATGCCGCCCAGCACCACGATGGCCAGGATCAGGGCCGACTCGATGAAGCTGAACGACTCGGGGCTGACGATGCCCTGGCGCGCGGCAAAGAAGGCACCGCCAAAGCCGGCAAACATGGCACCCAAGGTGAAGGCCGAGAGCTTGATCTTGGTGGGGTTCATGCCCAGCGAGCGGCATGCCACTTCGTCTTCGCGCAGCGCTTCCCAGGCACGGCCAATCGGCATGCGGATCAGGCGGTTGCTGATCCACAAGGTGACCAGGGCCAGGCCCAGCGCCAGCAGGTAGAGAAAGACCACCATGTGCATGGTGTTGAACTCGATGCCCATCAGTTGCTGCAAGGTCTGTGCACCCTCTTGCGATGCGGTACGCGTCAGCTCAAAGCCAAACAAGGTCGGCTTGGGAATGCCCGAGATACCGTCCGGGCCGCCAGTGAAATCCACCAGGTTGACCAGCAGCAGGCGAATGATTTCGCCAAAGCCCAGGGTCACGATCGCCAGGTAATCGCCGCGCAGGCGCAGCACCGGAAAGCCGAGCAGAAAGCCGAACAAGGCAGCGGCTGCACCGGACAGCGGCAAGGCCTCCCAGAACGACCAGCCGGCCCAGTGGAACAGCAAGGCATAGGTATAGGCGCCCACAGCGTAGAAGCCGACAAAGCCCAGATCCAGCAGACCGGCAAAACCGACCACGATGTTCAGGCCCAGGCCGAGCATCACATAGATGAGCGCCAAGGTGGCGATGTCAACCGCATTGCGGCCGCTGAAGAACGGCCACGCAATGGCCGCCACAATCACCAGCCACAGCAGGGTCATGCGCATTCGCGAGCTGACCTCGGGCAGGCGCGGCGCCTGTACACGGGCCATGTGCTTGCCCAGCAGCGGCTTGATCAGCTGCAGCACCAGAACAATGACAAAGCCCCAGATGACCAGGTTCCAGTGCGGCTCAATGTAGTTCTGGCCGCCTTTTCGCTCCAGATGCAGGCCGAAGATGGGGACCACTACCAAAGCGGCCAGCACGGCCGAGATGATGGCGTTCTTGATGTTCGCTTTCATCATCAGACCTTCTCCACTTCAGGCTTGCCCAACAGGCCCGTGGGGCGGAAAAGCAGGATCAGCACCAGCAGACCAAAGGCGACGATGTCCTTGTACTCGGACGAGATGTAAGCCGCAGCCATGGTCTCTGCCACACCCAGCAGCACGCCGCCCAGCATCGCACCGGGAATGCTGCCAATACCGCCCAACACTGCCGCCGTGAAGGCCTTGATACCGGCGACAAAACCGATATAGGGGTTGAGCTTGCCAATCGCCAGCGCAATCAGCACACCGCCCACGGCAGCCAGTACTGCGCCCAGGATGAAGGTGAAGGACACGACCTTGTTGGTGTCAATGCCCAACAGGTTGGCCATTTGCATGTCTTGCGAGCAGGCGCGCGAGGCGCGGCCCATGCGCGAGTGGCGGATGTAGAAGGTCAGCGCGGCCATCAAAACCACGGCCACCACAATGATCAAAACGCGGGTGTAAGGCACAAAGACCTCGAAATCACCCATGTGGAAGTTGAATGCACCAGGCAGCAGCGATGGCACGGCCATATCGCGTGCACCCTGCCCCAGGGCCACCCAGTTCTGCAAGAAGATGGACATACCGATGGCCGAGATCAGCGCCACCAGGCGGGGGCTGCTGCGCAAGGGCTTATAGGCCACCTGCTCCACCACGAAGCCATAGACCCCGGTAAGCACCACCGCCACCAGCAACATGGCACCAATCACCACGAAGACCGGCAGACCGCTTTGCGTGCCAATGGCCGACAAGGTAACCAGGCCGATATAGGCCGCAATCATATAAATCTCGCCGTGGGCGAAATTAATCATTCCGATAATTCCATACACCATCGTGTAACCAATGGCCACCAGCGCGTAGATCGCACCCAGTGACAAACCATTGAACAACTGCTGTATGAATTGGGGCAAAAAATCGTTCATACCGTACCAACCCAATTCCATTGGCGCTTGTGGCCGCCAAAATAAAAAAGCATGGCTCTATGTTGTAGAGCCATGCTTTTGTCTAACACTTACTTGGTCGCAGCCGACTTGCTGCCGTCCTTGTGCCAGCTGAACACCTGGAAGTCGTAAGACTTCAGGTCACCCTTGGCATCCCAGGCAAGCTTGCCCAGTGGGGTCTCGAAGGTAGCGGTATGCAGGTGCTTGGCCACCTTGGCACCATCGTTGCCCACGGCCTTGATCGAGTCAGCAATGACTTGCACGGCGGTGTACGAACCCATCTGGAACGAACCGGAAGGATCGCGCTTCTTGTCCTTGAAGGCCTTCACGATCGCGGCATTCTTGGGGTTGGAAGCGAAGTCAGCAGGCAAGGTCACCAGCATGCCTTCAACGGCAGGACCGGCGATGGCGTTGATCTCTGGGTTGCCCACACCTTCTGGGCCCATGATGCGGACCTTCAGGCCTTGCTCGGCCGACTGGCGCAGCAGCAGGCCCATTTCTGGGTGGTAGCCACCGTAGTAAACGAAGTCGACACCAGCGCTCTTGAGCTTGGTGATCACCGCAGAGTAATCGCTGTCACCGGCGTTGATACCTTCAAACAGCGCGACGTTGACGCCGTCTGCCTTCAGGGTGTCACGCACTGCCGTGGCAATGCCCTGGCCGTAGGATTGCTTGTCATGCAGCACGGCAACCTTCTTGGGCTTGACGTTCTGGGCAATGAACTTGGCAGCGAAAGGACCTTGCTGGTCATCACGGCCAATGGTGCGGAAGACCGAGGTGAAGTTCTTGCCTTCGGTCAGCGCTGGCGAAGTCGCCGACGGGGTCACGACCACCACACCTTCGTTGTTGTAGATCGGCGCTGCAGCAATCGCAGCGCCCGAGCACACGGGGCCGACCACGTAATGGATCTTGGCGTTGACCACGCGGTTGGCAGCAACGGGGCCTTGCTTGGGTTCGCAGGCGTCGTCAACGATCACCGCTTCGAGCTTGTTGCCATTGATGCCACCAGCAGCATTGATCTGCTCCAGCGCCGTATCTACACCCTCCTTGACCATGTCGCCGTACTGGGTCAGCGGACCCGTCGCTGGAATGACCACGCCAATCTTGATATTTTGAGCCTGGGCTACACCAGCCAGCATGCTGCCGGCCAGACCAAATGCAACCACCATCGAGTTGAGGCGAAACGGTACGTTCATAACGGAATCCTTTTTAATCGAGCTATGGATCGCAGACATTGACAATAGAGCAACTATCAAGTGCGATGCGGAGACAGCATATAGGTCTAATAAACTCCCGCAACAGGGATGCCAAGGATTGCCAAATATGTCACTTATGTGCTAGTAAATGGTGATTTTTGCACCTATACAGGGCATTGACAGCTATTCATGCACCAATAATGTGCACAGCACCACCAAAAACACTGTTGAAGGCGATCAGTCACCATACACTATGATGCATTTTGTTGCATCAAACAGCAGTGCCTTAAGCGCATCCTCTGCATCGGTGCCAGCCCGGTCCCTTCCCCCTGAAATCGGCCAAGTGGCCATCGCAAGTCCCGGAAACCATACAGCGTCGCCGCGAGAGGCAGCATTGTGCGCGAAAAAAATACCGCCGCACACAAAATATGGTCTGTGGAAACCCTGATCTGCAGCATTGGCGAAAGCGCCATGGACGGCCAACCGCACAGGCAATTGTTACAAACAACCAGCGCTACATCTCTGGAAATTGCCAGCTCAGATAGCTACCTCCGAGATAGACCGCATAAAAGTGGTTGATGTCAAAAGGTTTATCTAGACAACCCTTCCACGCACCAAATGTATGGCCTCATGCCTTCATTCTTTAACCATTGCTAATCCAAGCAAAAACTGCTTGCACAATGTCAATCGGAAATGGAGAATTGTTCAACATGAAAGAGATTAGGTTGATCAATTCCAAAGGCGCGGGCGCGGACAACGCCATAGTTGCCTCTGCCTGGCTGCCCGATGATGCCCACCATCGCCAGCAATTCCTGCAACTGCTGGAACAAGCCATTGCCGATGGAGGCCCGGGCACCTACCTGCTGCAAACCCGTGGCCAGCATGTGCTCACGGACATTCTTTACCCCAACAAAGCGTTCTGCGCGCCTGCCTGAGCGTTGCGTGAATCCGTGGGCGACGCCAGCCGGTGCGGGTGATCCCTTATGTTGCCTTCCGCGCCAGGTCTACATGGGCCCTGGTTGAGACAAGACACTCAGATCCACACCGAGCGCAGCCAACTTCGATGCCATTACGTCCCGTCTACGCTCAGCTTTTTCAGCAGTAGCCATGGCAGCACGCATGGCCTGAGGTCCTTTTTGCGAAGCAACCCGTACCAGGGCCGTTTTCTTGTCGACCTCGGCCACCAGCTTTTGGTAATTCGCTAATAATTCGGCATGTTCAGAGGAATGGGTCACAACGTGTCCTTGTTTTTCAAGAACCATTATTGTCTGGCGAAACTCCTAGCCATACGTGGTTGGGCCCCTGCGCATTCCCCTCCAACAGCCATCGCAACACCTTCTGTCAGACCATGTCTACGGACCTTGTTGCATGGCCGCCAATTTCCTTAAACACCCTCAGGAACCGGTTACAGTGGGGCATACCACAAGGAGGATCCTATGGTCACCAACGCGCAGCGCCACCGCAGCCCAGTTAAACAAGCACATAGGGACCAGCCGGTAACAGCTCCTACTCCCCTACGCGCCCAGCAGGCATAAGCCTCATCTCCTCGTCGCCGAGATTTCCTTTCGATTGCCGTTGGCAGCTGACCTTGAGCCAGCACGCCACGCACACCGCTTGAGCCTTATGAAAACCATCGACGAAATGCTGAGCCTGGACCTGCTCACCCACGACCAACATGGTGAGATCAGCGCCTGGATCGACCAGTCCACGACCCCCGAAGAAATTCTGCAAATGCCCCCCAATCTTTGGCAGGCCATTGAGCGTGCCAGCCTGGCGATGGGCGTCAACGATGATCTTTTACGCCCCCCTTCGCTGGATGCCGGTAGCTTGCTACTGGGCTGACTTCTTCGGGCAACTCGACGCGTGCGCTCAATAGCTTAGGGTCTCTGCGCTGAGGGCAAGCTTTGTATACGCGGTCATTCGCTAGGAATCGAAGCCTGGTCTGGCCCCACTGCGGACTCAAACCACACGCCCGACTGGAGGGCACGGGGGCGTTGCAACTATGCGATAGCCTGCCGCCATCCATTTGCCATCCTCAAATTCCACTCAGGCACATATGACGTGACGGTGACCCTCCTGAGATCGTCAGCCTCGGCTTTTGCCGGCATTGGAGTTGCGTGAACCGAGGGCAACATTGACTAGACACAAAGCCTGTAGACCGCAAGCTGTTATTTTTCAGATCTAGGGAATACCCTTGCAAAATCAATTTGCATAAATCTATAGAATATATCTAATGGTTTTGCCGGATTCATGCACCATCCTCCCTCCCTCTCTATATTTGCATGAACATGCCTGAGTGATCAGGAACGGCTTTTCTTCAGCGCCTCAGGCCACCTTCGGGTGGCCTTTTTTTGGCTCGGGAGGTAGCCATTTAGTGAAGATCCCGCCTGTCGCATGTTCATTCGTCCATTACCCGTCCATCGGGCAGCTTGCAGATGCTTCGTTCCCCGCTCGCTGAAGACTGGAGAGGTGACGTGCCTACATGCTGTACGCCATATACAGATGGAGGATAGCCATGCCCAGCAGTGGAACAGACGCTGCCGGACGCTTAGCACTGCCGGTCAGCGGCATGAAGGTTGAATTCATATGGATGCGCAAAAACACGCACGTAGAAAGGGCAGAGAGCTTCTGCTGAAAATGTCGCCTGGCGACACCAAACACGGACCACTGCTCGACTGGCCGTTAAACGGCCTCCATCCCAAGCACACAAGGCGTTTTCTATGTTGTCCCGCTTCACGGTTTCACTCAGCTGTATTTTATTGGTATGCGCAGGTCTGGCACACGCCAGCCCTGCATCGCTAGAAGCCTCTGCATACGAGACCTTGAAAATCAAGGCCATGATCTGCAAGGAGGAATATATGATTGATTTGTTGAAGGTTGGCCAGGGCGAAACGACTCTGCAGCAGGCTTACAGCGATTTTCTGGGCTGCAGAGGCGCTGTGTCGAAAGCATCCAAGGAGGTCTATAAAAAGGTGCTCGGCAAAGCCAAGGGAAGCGATGCCAAAAAGGCCCTCAAGGACTACCAGGTGGCCTTCATGACTTTTCTGGACGGCATAAATGCCAAGGCTGGAGAGACAAAATACGACTACTCGCTACGCTTCTCCGCATTGGAAAACAACCTGAGCATGGCGAAGCAGCGCCTGGATCTGGAATTGGAATAAGCCATAGGCATGCCCGCACTACTGGGCAGCTGGCATATCTCAGGTGCGCACATCTTCACATGCGTTTGGCTGGATACTCTCACTCCCGCCATCCGCTTGGCAAAGACGGCATTGAATGAAGTGGAACTGCTCCGGAACCTTGTTCGCCGGCCACCGGCCCCATATGCAGGGTGCTTGCACCGGATAGCTGCATATCGTGTCTGGCCTTAATTCAGAGGCTCTTTGCTCTTGGAGAACACTGCGACGTGTTTGGCGATTCAGGCTTTTGGATCTGGAATATTGCAGCCTCGCGTTGTGCTGTGTAAACGCTGACAGAATCACTATTTTCAGTGATACCAATTATTACTCAGCCTCTCTATGCTTATAACTCAGCAGCTCCTCGCTTAACCGCCCAACCGGGGTTGCTGAGTTTCAGTTCCATATTGTTGGATGGCTAGAGATGAATACCAGCACTGCACACCCATCGTTCCATGCGGCCCCTACCCTGCAAGGCTTGCTGCCTCCGCACCTGTGGAGGGTGCTGGCAAGAAATGGCATTACGACCATTGAACAAGCAGCCCAGAGCTACCCAGAAAAGCTGCTGCTGATGCCCAGCGTAGGCCCCACAACCTTTAGAAAAATCGAAGAAAGCCTGTTTCCAGGCATGCGCTATGCACCGCCACAGCCGGAGGTAGCCGCGCATTCCGATCTGGACCAGACATCCAAAACCCTTCCCTTTTTCCGACGAACCCAGAATGCACTGAGACGGCACGACCTCAGGTAACGACTGCTGTCTGTTGAATGACCAGCAAGCCCAGCCATCCTGGTCCACCAGCCATCGCATTGAACCAATTCAGGAGATTCGTCATCACGAGTTTCCTGCAGCATGGGCGCACCAAGGCATACCGCCGCGCCCAACATCAATCCTCTGCGGCTTTCAGCGTATCGCCCAACCATAACCGGGGACCCGCACCCTGTTTGCCAATGTAGTCGGCCTGGTTGAACACGTGGCACACCTTCATGGACAGGCAGCCACAGCCGATGCAGTTTTCCAGGCTTTTGCGCAGATGCGTCAGCTCCTGAATGCGGTCATCCACCCGCGCCATCCAGGTCTTTGACAGGCCACTCCATTCCTCTCCCGAGGGCGCATGGTGCTTGGGCAGGCCCTCCAATTGCGCAGCAATCTCTTCGAGCTGAAAGCCCAGCCGCTGTGCGAACACGATATAGGCCACACGGCGCAGCGCTGAACGCCGGTAGCGGCGATGCCCCGATGCGCTTCGTACCGATTCGATCAATCCCAGTGATTCGTAGTAACGCAGCGCCGACGCGTTGACGCCACTGCGCTTTGCGATGTTTCCAATGGGCAGCAGTTCATCATCCCCAGGAGCCATAGTGCCTCTTCCTTTTTACTTGACTTAAAGTTAACTTTAACTTGAAGAATCCGCTCCGGCAATGACCAGGGAAATTTTTTCTCGCAAGTCATTGAGCCCTTCTGCGTCCCCGTCGCTTGCCGCTCAGGACGGTAGACGCCCGAGTCTTCAAGAAAAGGAATTCCAACATGAGATTAGAGATCTGCCCGCAGGCAACTGCTGCTGGCACAGCTTCTGCGATCGCATCTGCGCTGCGCTTGGTCGCGCTACCGCTTGCGCTGTCCGCCGCCCTCACCGCCTGCGAACCATCCAAGCCTCCAGAGGGCAGCAATGCTAAGGGCGAACCCGCCCCAGCCACTGTCACGACGGCTGCGGTGCGCGCTGAGCCGGTGCAGCTCTGGAACCAGTTCAACGGCCGGATTGCTGCGCAGGAAACCGTGGAGATCCGCGCCCGCGTGGCGGGCTATATCGATCGTGTGCACTTCCGCGAGGGGCAGCCCGTGCGCAAGGGCCAACTGCTGTTCAGCATTGATGCCCGCCCCTACCAAGCCACGCTGGCCAGCGCACAAGCCCAACTGCAGCGCGCCAAAGCGGCGATGGAGCTGGCTGCCACGCTGGACCGGCGTGCACGCGACTTGATGCTGGACCGCGCCATCGCCGCCGAAGAAGCCGACAACCGTGCAGGAACACTGGCGCAAGCCCGAGCCCAGGTCGCGGCGGCCCAAGCCACCGTGGCCGCCGCACAGCTGGATCTGGGCTTCACCGAGGTGCGCGCCCCCATTGCAGGCATAGCGGGACGAGCGCTGCTGACGACCGGCAACCTCGCGCGCGCCGATGAGACTGTGCTGGTGACCGTGGTTTCTCAAAATCCTGTGTATGTGAATTTCGACGCAGATGAGCAAAGCCTGCTGCGTGGCATGCAAAACAGCAGCGCGACCATGGGCGAAGCGATGGTGCGTGTTGGCCTGGTCAGCGATGAAGGCTTTCCGCACACGGGCCGCGTGGGCTTCACCGACAACCGCCTGGATCCACAGACGGGCACGGTGGCGCTGCGCGCCACGTTGAACAACGACCAAGGACTGCTCAAGCCAGGCATGTTTGCGCGGGTGCAAATGCAGGAGCGCAGCTCGGCCACGGCCGTGCTGATTGACGACAAGGCCGTGCTCACCGACCAGAGCCGCAAGTACGTCTATGTGGTAGACGTTGCCCAGCGTGCGCAAAGGCGCGATCTGCAGCTGGGAAGGATGGTGGACGGCAAACGCATCGTGGAGTCTGGGCTTGAGCCTGGCGAGCAATTGGTGGTAGCCGGTATGCAGCGTATTTTCTATCCGGGCATGCCACTGGCGCCCCAGATGTTGGACAGCCAAGCCGCCGGCGCCGCGCTGCCTGCAACGCAGAAACCAGCCCAGAAAGCGCAGCCATGAGCAAAGGACACATGGACTTCTCCAAATTCTTCATCGACCGGCCCATCTTCGCGATCGTTCTGTCGGTCATCATTTTCGCCGTTGGACTGATTGCGATTCCTCAGCTGCCGTCTGGCGAATACCCCGAAGTCGTTCCCCCCAGCGTGGTGGTGCGCGCGACCTACCCCGGCGCCAACCCCAAGGAAATCGCCGAATCGGCGGCAGTGCCGCTGGAAGAGGCGATCAATGGCGTCGAAGGGCTGATGTACATGAAGTCCGTCGCGGCCTCGGATGGGAGCCTGCAGGTGGTGTCCACTTTCCGCCCGGGCACCGACCCCGACGCCGCTGCAGTGCGGGTACAAAACCGGGTGAGCCAGGCCCAAAGCCGCCTGCCCGAAGAGGTGCGCCAATACGGCATCACCACGCAAAAGCAATCGGCCACGCCGCTGATGTATGTCGGCCTGGTCTCCACCACCGGCAAGCTCGACACGCTCTATCTGCGCAACTACGTCAGCTTGAGGGTCAAGGATGAACTCGCGCGCCTCCCCGGCATTGGCGACGTCGGCGTTTATGGCGCTGGTGACTATGCCATGCGCATATGGCTGGATCCGGACAAGGTTGCCGCCCGCCAGCTGACCACCGACCAGGTCATTGCCGCAGTGCGCGAACAGAACGTCCAGGTATCCGCAGGCCAGCTCGGCGCCGAGCCCAGTGGCCGCGCCACGGATACCTTGCTGTCCATCAATGTGCAAGGCCGTCTGCAAAGCGAAGAAGAGTTCGGCAGCATCGTCTTGAAGACAGGCGCCGATGGGCAACTGGTGCGCCTGTCCGATGTAGCCCGCCTGGAGCTGGGTGCCAGCGACTACACACTGCGAGCCTCGCTGGATAACAAGCCCATGGCCGCCATCGGTATCTTTCTGACGCCGGGCGCCAATGCACTGGGCGTGGCCCAAGAGGTGTACAAGACGCTGGATCGCCTGTCCGGCGAGCTGCCGCCCGACACCGCGTTCAAGTACCTGTGGGACCCGACCGTCTTTGTGCGGGATTCCATCAAGGCGGTACAGCACACCTTGATCGAAGCCGTGGTCCTGGTCGTCCTGGTGGTCATTGTCTTTCTGCAGACCTGGCGCGCCTCCATCATCCCGCTGCTCGCGGTGCCGGTATCGATTGTCGGCTCCTTTGCCTGGCTGTACCTGCTGGGCTACTCGATCAATACCCTGACCTTGTTCGGACTGGTGCTGGCGATCGGGATCGTTGTCGACGACGCCATCGTGGTCGTCGAGAATGTGGAACGCTTCATCGAAAAAGGCCACAGCCCGCGCGATGCCGCGCACCTGGCCATGCAGGAGGTGTCAGGCCCCATCATCGCCATTGCGCTGGTGCTGTGCGCCGTGTTTGTGCCCATGGCGTTTCTCGATGGCATCACTGGCCAGTTCTACAAGCAGTTCGCGGTGACGATTGCCATCTCGACCGTCATCTCGGCCATCAATTCGCTCACCTTGTCGCCCGCCCTTGCGGCCAAGCTGCTGCAGGGCCACGGCGCGCGCAAAGACTGGCTGGCGCGCAGCATGGATACGGGGCTGGGCTGGTTCTTCAGGCGCTTTAACCGCTTGTTTGACCGCAGCGCGCAGCGCTATGAACATGCGGTGGCGCGCTCATTCCAGGGGCGCGGCTTGGTGTTTGCCATCTACCTGGCGCTGCTGGGTGCCACCGCCCTGCTGTTCAACCAGGTGCCCGGTGGCTTTATCCCGATGCAGGACAAGCTATACCTTTTTGCCGGCGCCAAATTGCCCGAGGGTGCATCGCTGCAACGCACCGATGCAGTCACACAAGAGCTCACGCGCCACGCCCTGGCCATCGACGGGGTGGAATCGGTGCCCGCTTTTGCAGGAATGAATGCGCTGCAGGGAACCAACACCCCCAATCTCACCAGCGCCTATGTGATTCTCAAGCCCTTTGCGGAGCGCCAGCGCAGCGCGACGGAAATCAGCACGGCGCTCAACCAAAAGCTCGCGGGCATGGAAGGCGGCTATGGCTATGCGCTGATGCCGCCGCCAATCCAAGGCTTGGGCAATGGATCGGGCTATTCGCTGTTTCTGGAAGACCGCGCAGGCCTTGGCTATGCAGCCTTGCAGCAAGCGCTGGTGGCGTTCCAGGCGGAGATTGCCAAGACCCCGGGCATGCACTACCCGGTCAGCGCCTACCAGTCCAATATTCCGCAGCTTGAAGTGAAGGTGGATCGCGCCAAGGCGAAGGCCCAGGGCGTCGCATTGAGCGATCTTTTCCAGACCCTGCAGGCCTACCTGGGTTCGGTCTATGTGAACGACTTCAATGCGCTGGGCCGCGTCTACCGCGTCGTGCTGCAGGCCGACGCCAGCCACCGCCAGGCGGCAGAGGACATCGGAAAACTGCAGACCCGCAATAGCCGGGGCGACATGGTGCCGCTGGCCTCCATGGTATCCATCGTGCCCAGCTACGGGCCCGATCCGGTTTTGCGCTACAACGGCTTTCCGGCTGCCGACCTCATCGGCGATGCCGATCCTGCCGTTCTGTCGTCGTCCGAGACACTCGTGAAGCTGCGTGAGATTGCGGACAAGACCTTGCCACCCGGCATTGAGCTGGCCTGGACGGACATGAGCTACCAGCAAGTCGAGCAAAGCCATGCCGCAGCCATCGTATTCACGCTGGCAGTGATGCTGGTGTTCCTGGTGCTTGCCGCGCTGTACGAAAGCTGGACCATGCCGTTGGCCGTGATTCTGATCGTGCCGGTCTGCATTTGTGCGGCGCTGTTTGGCGTTTGGCTGTCAGGTGGCGATAACAATGTCTTTGTCCAGGTCGGCCTGGTGGTGTTGATGGGCCTGGCCTGCAAGAACGCCATCCTCATTGTGGAATTCGCCCGCGAACGCGAGATGCAAGGCGCCAGCACCTGGGATGCCGCACGCGAAGCATGCAGGCTCCGCCTGCGCCCCATCGTCATGACATCCATTGCCTTCATTGCCGGCGCCGTGCCGCTGCTGATCGGCCAGGGCGCGGGCGCCGAAGTACGTGCGGCCACGGGCGTGACAGTCTTCTCCGGCATGCTGGGTGTCACGCTCTTTGGGCTGTTCCTCACACCGGTGTTCTATGTGACTTTGCGCAAGCTCAGTGGCACCCAGCTGCATACACCCGACACTGCAGAGGCATTGAAGCCCGGCCATGCAGCACCTGCAATCGCCAAGGAGCCAACACATGACTAAATACTTCCATCTGCGAAGCATCGCCGCCGCCTGGTGCATCAGCTTGTCAGGCTGCAGCGCGGTGGGGCCTGATTTTCATCCGCCGCTCGCAGAAAACGACCTGCCCACCCGGTTTGCGCAGCAGCAAAACTTTGCCCAGCCAAACGCCCCGCAGTTGCCGTCCACCGACGTCAACGATGCCCAATTCTGGAGCCAGTTTGGCGACCCACAACTGAGGCAGTTGGTGCAGCAAGCGCTGCAGAACAACAACGACCTGGGCGCGGCCCTGGCAAGGCTGCAATCCGCTGAGGCGCTTTTCCGGCAATCAGGATGGGATCGTTTCCCCACAGTGACGATGAACGCCGAGGGCCGGCAGCAAAAGCTCAGTGCTGCGCAAACCAGCCCAGGGCAGCCACGGTCGGCATATCTCTACAGCAGCGGCATCACAGCACAATGGGAGCTGGACTTTCTGGGCCGCATCTCGCGGTCGCTGGAGGCTGCGCAGGCCAGCATGCAAGCGACGCGGGCCGATGTCGCGGGACTGCAAATCATCATCGCAGCGCAGGTGGCTGACGCCTATACCCAATTGCGCGGCGCCCAGCTGCGCCTGCAGATTGCACAGGCTGCGGAGAAAAACCAGCGCAGCACCCTGAGGCTTGTCGAGCGGCGCTTGCAGGCAGGCAGCAGCACCGATCTGGATGCCGCCCGAGCCAGGGCTCAGTGGCTGAACACGCAGGCGCGGGTTCCCGGATGGCAGACGCAGATGGCGGTTCAACAGCATCGCCTGGCGGTGCTGCTGGGAATTTCGCCGGATCGCTTGTCAGCTCAGCTCTCCAACACAGCTGCGTTGCCAACCATTCCACCAGAGCTGGACCCGGGGGCGCCCGCCCATCTGCTGCGGCGCAGGCCTGACATCGCTGCAGCAGAATCGCGCCTCCATGCCGCCACGGCGCGCATCGGTGTCGCGACCGCAGACTTGTTCCCCCGCCTCTCGCTGGGCGCTGTGCTGGGCAGCACCACGCTGGCCGGCCGCCATCTTTTTGCGGGTGACACCCTGCAAAGCGCAGCCTTTCTCGGCATCGACTGGTCGTTCCTGGATGTGGGCCGCGTGCGCGCCCGCATTGCAGCGAGCCAGGCAGATGCCGCCGAGGCCCTGTCGCTGTACCAGCAAAGTGTGCTGCTGGCGTTGGAAGAAACCGAGAACGCATTGGCAACGCTGCATCGCAACCGCGACGAGCTCACCGCCTTGAAGGAGGCGCAGGCCCAACGGGACCAGGCTGAGCGCCTGGCCCAGCGCATGTACCGAGGCGGCTCCATCGGCTTGTATGAAGTGCTGGATGCACAGCGTGAGCAGCTGGCGGCGCAGGATGCCCGAGCCCAAAGCCAGATCGCTGGCGTACGTTCGAGCATTGCGCTGTACAAAGCACTGGCCGGTGGGTGGACGGAGCTGCCACAGCCAGCAGAGAAAATCACCGCTCAATAACGGTGAGACGGGGCACGGGACGCTTGTGTCCCACAGCAAAGTGCCCTGTCTCCGCCATGACCGGCCATGGAAACATGCTGATGAAATGGCGCGGTCGCGCTCGAACGGAAGGCATGAACAGCGCGGCAGCAGAAGTACCCTTTGCGAGAGCTCAAGCCGCTAGGCTGGAAGCCTTGAGTTCGGGCCAACGGCTTAGTTTCAAAGAGTTACATAGAGCTTCACAGGAAAGACAAACTCCTACCCAAATGCTTGCATACGATCATCGCAAGTCATTGGCATTGCTGACGAATCAGCCCTTTGCAGAGATCCCTCCCGCCCGTACCCTGCGGGCATTTAAGCCACCCTCACCGGTGGCTTTTTTTTCAGTCAAATCTCTCGCTCAGCGGCAAAGCCAGCCGACAAATTGCAGAATAATCCCGACAATTACGGAAAAGCAAACAAGAAAAAAGCCCTTGCACGATTTGCGCAAGGGCTTGATTCATATAAATAATGTTTGGTGGGTCCTGCGAGATTCGAACTCGCGACCAACGGATTAAAAGTCCGCTGCTCTACCGACTGAGCTAAAGACCCGCCGCGTTTGCTTGACAAATTCCTAAGAAGAGGTCTTGCTCACAACAGACTTAGATTATAGCGTAGGTTTTTTGTCATTTTGGGGAATGCGCCAATTTTTCCAGAATCCAGCTGGCGGCGCACATGCCAAAGGTCGCGGTGACCGCTACCGATGAGCCATAGCCATGGCAGTTCAGCGAGCCGTCACCGTCGACCGCGCAAGAGGGATCTGGGCCTGCAACGGCTTCCTGGCTGTAGATGCAGGCCACGTTCATCTTCTTGCCATCCTTGGGGGCGCCATATTCTTTGCGCAGACGGTAACGCACCTGGGCCAGCAAGGGATCGTGTGTGGTTTGCGACAGGTCGGCCTGCTCCACTTTCCAGGCCAGGCGTTTGCCGCCAGCAGCACCGATGCAGACAAAAGGCCGCTGGTTGCGCCGCCCCCAGTTGGCCATCGCGGCCTTGGCACGCACCTGGTCGCAGGCATCGACAAAACCGTCCACGCCATCAAGTAGTTCGGCACAGTTTTCGGCGGTGAGGAAGTCCTCTACCACCTCGACTTCACAATGGGGATTGATCTGGCGGATGCGCTCGCGCATCGCATCGACCTTGGCCATGCCAATCGTGTCGGTCAGTGCGTGGATCTGGCGGTTGATGTTGGACTCGGCCACATTGTCCAGGTCGATCAAACGCAGGCGTGCAACCCCACTGCGGGCCAGGGCCTCGGCAGTCCAGGAGCCCACGCCCCCGATGCCGATGACTGCAATACAGCTTGCGCGCATTTGCGCGGCAGGCGCTACGCCAAACAGGCGGTCCAGGCCGCTAAAGCGCCTTTGCGTGTCAACGTCCGCCTCGGCGTCCTGCCGATCGGGCGCCGATGGAAACGGTGCACTCATATCACTTCAGTTTGGAAAGGCGCTCTTTGGCAGCGGTCGCCGCATCGCTTTGCGGGTAGGCTGCAATCAGGTCTTCCAAGGTCTTACGGGCAGCCTTGGTTTCCTTGAGCTCGATCTGGCAATTGGCAATCGACAGTGCTGAATCAGGCGCACGCATATGCTCGGGCGCCTGGGCCAGGATCAGCTTGAAATTATCAATGGCGGGCTTGTAGTCGCGGGTGGCGTAGTACGCATTGCCCAACCAAAAACGTGCCGATGGCACATAGCCACTCTTGGGATAGCGCTGGATGAAGCTGCTGAACACGCCGGCGGCATCGGCAAACTTGCCGGTGCGGAAGACGCCCAGGGCGGCTTCAAAATCACGCTTTTCAGCAGGATCGGCTTTGAACTCCTGCCCATCTACGGTGACAGAAACGGGTTCAAACTGCTGGAGTCGGGCTTCAACGCCCTTGGCCAAATCAGTCTGACCACGCTTCAGATCGGCAACCTCACGTCGCAGGGTCTCGTTTTCACCGCGCAGCTTGTTCATCTCGCCACGCATGGATTCAATCTGCGATTGAAAATCCAGCAGGCTGCGACGCACTTGCGAGGTGTCCTCACCATTTTGGTTGTTGCCCTGCGTCAGCTGATCAACACGCTGACGCAGTTCAAGGATGGCGCGACGCGCGTCACCATCTTCAAACAAAGCGGCTTGGGAGGTGCTTGCACAGGCCATCAAGGCGGCCAGTGCAATCCAACGGGGAGTACTGCGAGTGAGGTTCATGGAGCCTTATTAACGGTAGTTCAGTTCAACGCGGCGGTTTTGGGCGTGCGCATCTTCCGAGTTACCTTCAGCAGCCAGCTTTTCCTTACCGAAAGACACGGCTTCCAGTTGGCTGTCGCTCACGCCCAGCACGGTCAGCGAACGGCGCACGGCTTCAGCACGCTTTTGGCCCAGGGCCAGGTTGTACTCGCGGCCACCGCGGTTGTCGGTGTTGCCTTCCAGCATGACCTTGCGCGATGGGTTGGCCTTCAGGAAGCGTGCATGTGCATCCAGCATCGATTGCGCATCAGCTTTGACCGAGTAGCTGTCGAAGTCAAAGTACACAATGCGTGCAACGCCGACAGGGCCTTGGCCGTTGGCTGCGCTGTTGTTCAGGTCCACACCACCCACGGTGCTTTGACCAGCACCACCTGCGCCAGCGCCTTGACCGGCGGTAGCAGCACCCTTGTCTTCGACAGGTGCGTTATCCAGGGGAGGTGCAGAGCTGCAACCAGCCAACACGGCAGCGGCCACCAGGGCCAACGAAGCTTTCTTCAATGACAACATGTAAAACTCTCCGAAACGATTTTCTCGTATAAAAATAATTGACTCGCCAAAACCAATCTTAGGGCTGGTATGGGCCCCAATCGGGCTCCCGTATGTCTCCGCTCTGCCCTGCCAGTCGTGCTTTGATCTTGCCGTCCAGCGTCGTGGTCATGAGGGCTTCACGACCGCCTTCGCGGGTTGCATAGACGATGAGTCGGCTGTTCGGAGCAAAACTGGGGCTTTCATCACTCGTAGTGTCTGTGACCGACACTGGAGTTCCGGAAGCCAGATCCATGACCTGCAATTTATATCCACCACCGGCGCGGGTGATGTAAGCAAGTGTCTTGCCATCAGGACTGATGGAAGGAGAAATGTTGTAGGACCCGCTAAACGTTACACGTTCAGCGCTGCCGCCTTGCGCACCTACACGGTAGATCTGTGGCGCACCGCCACGGTCGCTGACGAAGTAGATATAGCGGCCATCCTTGGAGTAGGTAGGCTCGGTGTCAATGCCGCTGCTTTGCATCAGACGGCGAGGCTCACCACCGCTCGATGGGATGGTGTAGAGCTGCGAGCCGCCATCGCGGCTCAGGGTGACGGCCAAGGTGCTGCCATCCGGCGACCAGGCCGGCGCGCTGTTGGAGCCACGGAAGTTGGCGATCAGGCGGCGGCGGCCAGACGAGACCTCGTGCACATAGACCACAGGCTTGCGCGACTCAAACGACACATAGGCCAATTGCGTGCCAGCAGGCGACCAGGTGGGCGAGATGATGGGCTCTGGGCTGGCCAGTGCCGACTGTGCATTCTCACCATCCGAATCCGCCACCCACAAGGTGTAGCGGGGGCCGGCCTTGGTCACGTAGGCGATGCGGGTCGAGAACACGCCCTTTTCGCCGGTGATCTTTTCGTAGATGTAGTCCGAGATCTTGTGCGCTACCAAACGCAGATCGGCCTGCGGCACGCTGTAGCTCTGACCGCCCATATCGGCGCCCTTGACGGCATCCCACAAGCGAAAGCGCACATCAAAGCCGTTGGCGCCACGCGTCACACTGCCAACCGACAGGTACTCCGCACCAGCGGCCGACCACTTGGCGACATCGGGGCGCGAGCTTTCGTCCAACTGTTCGCCCGATGCATCGACGGGCTTGAAGAGACCGCTGCGAATCAGATCGGCCTGCACGATGGCAGAGATCTTTTGCGGAGACGCATCTTCGCCCCGGAACTTGGGCAAGGCAATGGGGATTTGGCGAATGCCAACGCCGCTGATCTCAACCCGGAACTGCGCCAGGGCGGGAACTGCAGGGGCCGCAAGCGCAGCACCCAGAACGTGACGACGATGGAATAGCGGCTTGGCCGCCTCCGAGATGAGAGATGGGAAGCGTGTTTTAGTCATTACCGACCATCATAAATGCGCTATGCATGACAAGCCTTGAAGGCTGCAGGATGTTACACACCCCACAAATTCTTTATTATCGTCCAACGCCGACAGCCGTGCATTTTAGAATCACCTCTACATGTCCACAACTGAAAAACCATCTTCTTCGCGTGCATCGGAGGCACCTGCCAGCACCGAAGGCAACAAACCGGCTGGCAGCGTTGCGCAGATGCCACTGCGCGCACGCCTGTCGCGCCTGGCGCCCTACTTTGGCTACCAACGCTGGACCTGGGTGCTCGCCATCCTTGCCACCATCGTCGTAGCAGGCACCGAGCCCGCCATCCCGGCCTTGCTCAAGCCCCTGCTGGACCAAGGTTTTACCGGCGGCACCCTGCCGCTGTGGGCCGTGCCGGTGACCATCGTCGGCGTCTTTTTCATCCGCGGCCTGGCCCAGTTCATCAACCAATATGCACTGGCGCGCATCGCTAATGACGGCATGATGCGCCTGCGCGAGAACCTCTTCGGCCGTGTGCTGGATGCGCACCTGGGTCTCTTCACCAAGCAGTCGGCCAGTGCGCTGTCCAACACCGTGGTGTATGAGGTGCAGAACGGCTCCACCCTCATCGTGCAGGCCTTGCTGATGCTCTCACGCGATGGCTTCACCGTCATCGCGCTGCTGATGTATTTGCTCTACCTCAACTGGCAGCTGACCCTGATCGTCGCCGTGCTGCTGCCCAGCGTGTCGTGGATCATGAAGAAGCTCTCCAAGCGCCTCTACCACATCACCAAGGCCAGCCAGCAAGCCACCGATGAGCTGGCCTATGTGGTCGAAGAAAACGTGCTGGCACACCGCATGGTGCGCATCCACGCCGCCCAGGCCAGCCAGTCGGGCCGCTTCCAGATTCTGAGCCGCAAGCTGCGCCAGTTGGCCATCAAGGCCACCATCGCATCGGCGGCGATGACGCCACTCACCCAGCTGCTGGCCGCCGTTGCGCTGTCTGCAGTGATCTGCATCGCGCTGTGGCAAAGCCGCACCACCGGCATCAATGCCAAGGATGTGACCGTCGGCGGCTTTGTCGCCTTTATCTCCGCGATGCTGATGCTGATTGCCCCGATCCGCCGCTTGGCCGATGTGGCCAACCCACTGACCCGGGGCGTTGCTGCGTTGGAACGTGGCCTGGGCCTGCTCGAAGAAATCCCGCCCGAACAAGGCGGTGGCTACAAGACAGAGCAGGCACGTGGCGCCATTGCGCTGCAGGATGTCAGCGTGGGCTTTGGCGAAGACAAGGCCCCTGCATTGCGCCACCTCAGCCTGACCATCCACCCCGGTGAAGTGGTGGCCTTGGTGGGCCCCTCCGGCGCTGGCAAGACCACCCTGGTCAACCTGCTGCCGCGCTTTGTGGAGCCCAGCGAAGGCCAGATCAGCATCGATGGCGTGGCCTTGTCTGATTGGGACCTGCACAGCCTGCGCAACCAGTTTGCAATGGTGAGCCAGGATGTGGTGATGTTCAACGACACCATCGCCGCCAATGTGGCGCTGGGCCAGGATGTGGACGAAAAACGCCTGCTCGAATGCCTGGCTGCAGCCAATCTGACGGACTTTGTCGAACGCCAGCCGCAGGGCATCCACAGCATCGTTGGCCACAATGCCAACCAGCTGTCGGGCGGCCAGCGCCAGCGCCTGGCCATTGCCCGCGCGCTGTACAAAAATGCGCCGATCCTGATCCTGGATGAAGCGACCTCGGCGCTCGACACCGAATCCGAGCGCCTGGTGCAAGAAGCCCTGTCGCGCCTGATGCAAGGCCGCACCACCCTGGTCATCGCCCACCGCCTGTCCACCATCGAGCACGCCGACCGCGTGGTGGTGATGGAGCGCGGCCAGGTCGTGGAGCAAGGCACGCACCAGCAACTGATCGACTTGGGCGGGCTGTATGCGCGCCTGCAATCGCGGCCCCACTGATCCGAGGGGGCCTCAGTACAATGCCCCAACATCTGCTTACCGCGCAGAACCACAGCGGCGGGTGACAGCCTTGCGCTATCGCCGCTAGCATGCAGATAGACGACCATCCCGGTCGCTATTGGAGGGGGCTGCATGCATATCCATATCTCACCCAGATGGCGCCAGCTCTGGCTGGCCGCCTTGCTCTGCTGCTGGGCGGCACTGGCCCAGGCCAGCAACAAACCCGCCTTGTGGCTTGCGCAAAAATACCCCGGTGGCCTGGACCTGCAGCAGTACTGGGTGAGTGAGAAATACGACGGTGTGCGCGGCTACTGGGATGGCCAAGCCTTGTGGACCCGCCAAGGCACTGCGATTGCCGCCCCGGCCTGGTACACCGCTGGTTGGCCGGCCACGCCGATGGAGGGCGAGCTATGGGCCGGGCGCGGCCAGTTTGCGCGTGCCCAGTCCATCACCAGCAAAGCCACGCCGGTGGATGCAGACTGGCAGGCCCTGCGCTTTATGGTGTTTGATGCGCCTGCCACACCCGGCAGTTTTACCGAGCGCCTGCAGGCGATTGCGCAGTTTGTAGCCGCTGTGCAGCAGCCCTGGGTACAGGCCACACCGCAATGGCGAGAGACCGACGAAGCCCGCCTGATGGCGCAGATGCGGCGCATGGTGCGCGAAGGTGGCGAAGGGCTGATGCTGCACAAGGCCAGCGCCATCTACCGCAGTGGTCGCAGCGGCGATGTGCTCAAGCTCAAACCCCATGAAGATGCCGAAGCCCAGGTGCTAGGCTATGCACCGGGGCGTGGCAAATACGAAGGCATGACTGGCGCCTTGCTGGTCCGCACGGTCGATGGCATCGACTTCAAACTTGGCAGTGGCTTGAGTGATGCGCAGCGCCGTGATCCACCCGCCATCGGCAGCTGGGTCACCTACCGCTACCGGGGCCTGCACGACAGCGGCAAGCCGCGCTTTGCCAGCTTTTGGCGCGTACGTGAAGAAGGCATGCCGCCCTCCCCAGCGGCGGAATTGGCAAGCACGCCATGAGCCATGCGCGATAAACGGGCATAAAAAAGCAGCGCCTATGCGCTGCTTTTGTGGTGATGTGGGAGTGACGCAGGGGACTCTGCATCCCCCGCCACTACCCACCTGCCCGATCAGACCTTGGGCGAGCGCGGCTTGGCCACACGACGTGGCTTGGGCGCTGCTTGTGGCGTCTTGGCCACGGGCGACACAACACCGCCGCTGGCATCACCCAGAGGCTTTTCTGCCTTGAGGGATTTCTTCATCGCAGCAGTTGTGCGCTTCTTGGCCGACGATGCGGGCGCCTTGCCTTCCAGCATGGGGCTGCGCTTCTTGGACGAAGCCACGGGCGCGGACACCACCTGGGTTTGCATCGCTTGGTCGCTGGCATCCATCGCCACGCAGTCGGCGTAGTAACGCACTTCGCCACTCTCTTCGTCCACCAGTTCGACCAGGCCGTGGATATCGGTCTCAAAGCCTGGGCAGAGCTTGGAGAACTCACGCGCGAACATGAGGTAGTCCACGATCTTCTTGTTGAAGACTTCGCCAGGGATCAACAGCGGAATGCCGGGTGGGTATGGCGTGACCAGACCGACGGTAACGCGGCCTTCCAGATGGTCGATCTCCACACGCTCGGTCTTGCGGCGCGCGATGTGCGCAAACGCGTCCGATGGCTTCATCGCAGGCGTCAGGTCCGACAGGTACATCTCCGTCGTCAGCCGGGCGATGTCGTACTTGGCGTAGAGCTTGTGCACGTGCTGGCACAGGTCCTTCAGGCCCATGCGCTCGTAACGCTTGTGCTGCTGGCAGAACTCGGGAAGGATGCGCCACATCGGCTGGTTCTTCTCGTAGTCGTCCTTGAACTGCTGCAGCGCCGTCAGCATGGTGTTCCAGCGGCCCTTGGTGATGCCGATGGTGAACATGATGAAGAAAGAGTACAGGCCTGTCTTCTCGACCACCACACCGTGCTCGGCCAGGTACTTGGTGACGATGGACGCGGGGATGCCGGTCTCGTCAAAGTCGCCGTCCAGGTCCAGACCGGGCGTCACGATGGTGGACTTGATCGGGTCCAGCATGTTGAAGCCATCGGCCAGATCGCCAAAGCCGTGCCAGTTGTCGAATTCCTTGCCGTTCTTGCCCTTGGTCTTGCGCGATGCATCCGGGCCACGAATGATCCAGTCCTGGGCCGAGCCCACGCCTTCGTCGGCCAGGGCTTCCGGGCCCCAGACCTGGAACCACCAGTCGTCCTCGCCAAATTCCTCGTCCACCTTGCGCATCGCACGGCGGAAGTCCAGCGCTTCCAGGATCGACTCTTCTACCAGCGCGGTACCGCCCGGCGGCTCCATCATCGCAGCGGCCACATCGCAGCTGGCGATGATGCTGTACTGCGGGCTGGTCGAGGTGTGCATCAGGTACGCCTCGTTGAACAGGTTGAAGTCCAGCTTTTGGGTCTGGCTGTCCTGCACCAACACGTGCGATGCCTGGCTGATGCCGGCCAGCAGCTTGTGGATGGACTGGGTCGCGTACACCACCGAATGCTTCGGGCGCGCGCGTTTTTTGCCCATGGCGTGGTAGCTGCCATAGAAGGGGTGGAAGGCCGCATGCGGCAACCAGGCTTCGTCAAAGTGCAGGTTGTCGACATATCCATCGAGCTTTTGCTTGATGGTCTCGGTGTTGTAGAGCACGCCGTCGTAGGTCGATTGCGTCAGGGTCAGCACACGGGGCTTGACCGTTTTTGGATCGACCCCTTTGAGCAGCGGGTTCGCAGCAATCTTGGCCTCGATGGTCTTGGGCGAGAACTCGCTCTCATGGATCGGGCCGATGATGCCGAAGTGGTTGCGCGTAGGCTTCAAGAACACCGGAATCGCACCCGTCATGATGATGGAGTGCAGGATGGACTTGTGGCAGTTGCGGTCCACCACCACCACATCGCCTGGCGCCACGGTGTGGTGCCAGACCATCTTGTTCGAGGTCGAGGTGCCGTTGGTCACAAAGAAGCAGTGGTCGGCATTAAAGATACGCGCCGCATTGCGCTCGCTCTCGCCAATCGCGCCATTGTGGTCCAACAACTGGCCCAGTTCTTCCACGGCGTTGCAGACGTCGGAGCGCAGCATGTTCTCACCATAGAACTGGTGGTACATCTGGCCAATCGGGCTCTTCAAGAAGGCCACACCGCCGCCGTGACCGGGGCAGTGCCAGCTGTAGGAGCCGTCTTCGGCGTAGTCCAGCAGCGCCTTGAAGAAAGGCGGCTGGATGCCTTCGAGGTAGTTCTTGGCTTCGCGCAGGATGTGCTTGGCCACGAACTCAGGCGTGTCCTCGAACATGTGGATGAAGCCGTGCAGCTCGCGCAGGATGTCGTTGGGCAGGTGGCGGCTGGTCTTGGTTTCGCCGTAGATGTAGATCGGCACATCCGGGTTCTTGCGGCGCACTTCGGTGATGAAGTCACGCAGGTTGTGAATGATGGGGTCATCACCACCGCCCAGCTGGAACTCCTCGTCGTCGATCGACAGGATGAAGGCACTGGCGCGGCTTTGCTGCTGCGCAAACTGGCTCAGGTCACCATAGCTGGTCACGCCCAGCACCTCAAAGCCCTCTTCCTCGATGGCATGCGCCAGATCGCGAATGCTCAGGCCGGAAGTGTTTTCCGAGCGAAAGTCCTCGTCAATGATGACGATGGGAAAGCGAAACTTCATGGGCGTTCCCGCACGGGCGGGCCTCACTAAAACAATCGAAACAGCCGCGAAGTGTACGGAATTTGCACGCCCTTTTTATGTATCCTGCGTCAATTGCCGCAAAATTGGTCGGCATATCGCACAATCGGCCTACAAACCTAATCCAACGAGGGGGACTTATGGAGATTTCAACCGTGTGGTGGCTGCTGACTGGCCTGGCCGTCGTCGCCGAGCTGCTCACCGGCACACTGTATTTGCTGATGGTCGCGATCGGCATGGCCGCCGCTGCCATCGCTGCGCACCTGGGTGCCAGCGAAGTGGCGCAGATCCTCATCGCCGCCATCGTGGGCGCCGCCACCGTGCTGGCCTGCTACATGCGACAAAAGCGCCGTGGGTCGCTGCTCTCCGGTGAGCGCGAGCAGGACATGCATCTGGACATTGGCGAGCAGCTCGAGATCGAGCACTGGGATGCCGACCGCACCACCCAGGTACGCTACCGTGGTGCGCCCTGGACGGCCACCCTGCTGGGCCAGCACCCGGCACTGCCCGGCGCCTACCGCGTGGTACGACTGGAAGGCAACCGCCTGCTGGTGGAACCCGCAGGCCCCGCCGCACACTAAGAGCCACTTGCAATCACTGGGGCATACCAACATAACAGGCGTTGCCCAACCCATGCCCCGCCACCCCCGCTTGGTCCGTCACACCTGCATGGTGTAATGGCCAGGCCCTTTGAGCCAGGGGCCCGCCCCCAGCCCATCACTGCTAAAACCGGCGCATGCCTCAACGCTTGCGCCCACACGAGGAGAGCCCATGGAAGTCGCCATCATCATATTTGTCATCGCCATCATCTTCATCGCGATGTCCGTCAAGATCGTGCCCCAGCAGCACGCCTGGATCAAAGAGCGCCTGGGCCGCTACGCCGGCACACTGGCCCCCGGCCCACGCTTCATCATCCCCTTTGTCGACAAAGTGGCCTACAAGCACAGCCTGAAGGAAATCCCGCTGGATGTGCCCAGCCAGATCTGTATTACCCGCGACAACACGCAGCTGCAGGTGGACGGCATCCTGTATTTCCAGGTGACCGACCCGATGCGCGCCAGCTACGGCTCGTCCAACTACATCATGGCCGTCACCCAGCTGGCACAGACCTCGCTGCGCAGCGTGATCGGTAAGCTTGAGCTGGACAAGACCTTTGAAGAGCGCGACATGATCAATGCCCAGATCGTCTCGGCGATCGACGAGGCTGCGCTGAACTGGGGCGTCAAGGTGCTGCGCTATGAAATCAAGGATCTGACGCCACCGGCAGAAATCCTGCGCTCCATGCAAGCCCAGATCACCGCCGAGCGTGAGAAGCGCGCGCTGATCGCCGCATCCGAAGGCCGCCGCCAGGAGCAGATCAATATTGCCACCGGTGAACGCGAAGCCTTCATCGCCCGCTCCGAAGGTGAGAAGCAAGCCGCCATCAACAAGGCACAGGGTGAGGCCGCATCGATCACCGCCGTGGCCGATGCAACCGCGCAAGCGCTGGAGCGCATCGCCTCCGCCATCCGCCAGCCAGGCGGCGAGCAAGCCGTGCAGCTGAAGGTGGCCGAGCAAGCCGTCGATGCCTACGGCAAGCTGGCCAGCGACGCGACCACCACCTTGGTCGTCCCCAGCAACATGACCGAGGTCTCCAGCCTGATCACCTCGGCCATGCGCATGATCCAGACCGGCAAGGGCCAGTAAACCGCTTGGCCGGCCTGCCTGCAGCGCCGCCCATCGGGCGGCGCTGCATTTTTTCCAAACATCCACCCTCTTTGCAGGAAGCCGCCAAATTTCAGGCTAGAATACACGCTTCACCGACTGGAGAGGTGGATGAGTGGTTTAAGTCGCACGCCTGGAAAGCGTGTGTGGGTTAATAGCCCACCGCGGGTTCGAATCCCGCCCTCTCCGCCAGTCAACAGGTGAAATTGTCAGCCAAGCTGTCCACGCTTGGCTTTTTATTTCCTGGCCACCACAGGACGTAAAACGTACAAAACATGCGGAGAGGTGGATGAGTGGTTTAAGTCGCACGCCTGGAAAGCGTGTGTGGGTTAATAGCCCACCGCGGGTTCGAATCCCGCCTTCTCCGCCAGAACACTGAAAAGCACCCCTTGAGGGTGCTTTTTTTATGCCCATTCGCGGCCTATTGCTCTATATTCTCCAACGTGTTACGCTCAGTTCACTGGTGTTATATACAGTATTTATCTGGAACGCCTAACTACCCCAATCTAAATTTTTATGGCCCATCTGATGGCCTGTGGAACTGTCCTATGCCCAAACGCATTCTCGAAAAAACTGCCTTGGAAGTCTCTCGCCTACGCGAAGAAGGTGCACACGCAGTTGGAGGGGTAACCGGGCTGTATCTGCAGATCATCGGCGGTTCTCGTTCATGGGTCTATCGGTACACACACCACCGGGCGCGTAAGCGCATGGGCTTGGGCAGCTATCCCGCTGTGGGGCTGGCAGCTGCCAGAGATGCCGCCCGATCAGCCCTCACCTTGCGGAACACTGGCGTTGATCCCTTGCGTGCGCGGGCCGCTGAACGTGAGGCCGCCCGCCTTGCAGCCTCCTACCAGATGCCATTCGAGCAGGCAGCAGAGAAATTTATCAAAGAGCATGAGAGTACATGGCGCAATCTAAAGCACGTCAACCAGTGGCGCAGCACACTGGCAACCTACGCTTTCCCCGTCATTGGCCATCTGAACGTGGCAGACATTGAACAGGCGCATGTGCTGCGTGTCCTGTCGCCAATTTGGAAGACTAAGACGGAAACAGCCACGCGAGTGCGCGGGCGCATCGAGCAAATCCTTGATTGGTCAACCGTCCACGGTCACCGCAGCGGGCCTAACCCTGCCAAATGGAAGGGCTTGCTAGAACACGTTCTAGCGAACCCCAACAAGGTGGCACCCGTTCAGCACCACCCCGCCGTGCCTTACGCCGCCCTGCCTGATTTTTACCAGCGCCTTTGCAGTGTGAAAGGCCAAAGCGCCCGCGCGCTGCAGATGCTCATCCTGACGTCGACACGATCCGGTGAACTGCGCGGCATGCGCTGGGGAGAACTAGATCTATCTGCTGGCCTATGGCTTGTGCCCGCTGAACGCATGAAAAGCAAACGCCTTCACCGCGTGCCTTTGCCTGCGCAGGCACTTGCCATGCTGAGCCAATTGAAGCCAGGCGAGCCGGATGACCTGGTGTTTGTTTCCAATCGCGGCGGCATGCTATCCGATATGTCCCTTACTGCGGTGATGCGCCGGCACTACCCCGAGGCCGTGCCGCATGGTTTCCGCTCCACATTCCGCGATTGGGCCGGGGAATGCACGCACCATCCACGCGATGCGATAGAGCTGTGCTTGGCGCATGCCATCGACACAAAAACAGAAGCCGCGTATAGACGCGGCGATATGCTGGAAAAAAGGGCGGTGATTATGCAAGAGTGGGCCGACTATGCGGCCCCGGTGCAGATGGTTTTGGCTAACTCGTAGCCTGGCTCTGGATTGCAGCGGCAGCAAGCACTATGGCGCGCCTGGTCGCTGCAAACTTATCATTGCCCCATGGTTCAAACAACTCATCGCGCAAGACTCCCTGCCCATACCAGAGCGCGCATGCACGGCTGAATGCTGTATTTTGTTCAATGTGAATATTCAAGCCAACAGCTAGCCGCAGCGCGTCGCCATCATCCTCCAGCGGGTTCCACGCCTCAAATTCCAACCCATCACCCCCTCGCTCCTGCGATTGCCTGATGTAGAAGTATTCCCAATCGCCAGTCTCTGGATATCGGCTAGCGCCGCATGCGTCAGCAACAAGCGCCAACAGCTGGCGATCAGTCAAATTGCGAACTTCATCAATCACTGTCATTTGATCCGTTCCACTAAAGTGTTGATCGATTATGCAGGCTTCGTGAGAGAACTCTCGCCGGCATCCCCGCCCCAAGCTTTAGGACAGCTCTCCAGCCAGGTCACAATTTCACTGACCAGCCAAAACAGCTTTTGCGGCCCAGCCTTGCGCGGGTGTGGGAATCCGTGATTCTCGATCAGGTTGCGCAGCGTCATTTCGGCCACGTCCATTTCTGCCAGTACTTCTTCTTTGTTCATGCGGTAAATGCCCATGGCCATATCTCCCTGTTTACGCTTCGTTGATTCCGCTGGTATTCCCGAGCGGGAATATTCAGCGGCCAGGCCCACCACTTATGCCATTTCATTCCCGTTCGGGAATTCCAAGGGCCGGATCACATCGGCCCGCACCTTCCCCGCAATCACATCGTCCGCCAGCATCCGCGCTCCAGGCTCAAACTGGCTTGCCAGGTTGCGGTAGCTACAGAACAGATCAATGCTGATATCGACGGCATGCGACAACTGGGCGCCCCAGCTGGAATCCCAGCGGTGCCCGTCGACCGCCATGCCCACCACGGTGGCCAGCGCCTGGTGCAGGCCTGGCCGGTTGTCTCCGGCCACCGGGATGGCTCGCGCAATCTCTGCGCCTATCCCAAGCAGGTAGGCCAGGCGGGCAAGCAGCTCGGTCTGGTTTGACTGGTGATCGGCCTGCACGCAGTGCAGCCCAACGCTGGTGTATTCGGCCTCCATGTTCTTGCGCACCATCAGCGCCATCATCGGCGCCGCCTTGCGGTAGAGGCCACTCTTCATGGCGCGGCTGTGCAGTTTCGTCATTGCTTGCTGCCTTCCTGGGCTGCATCCAGCGCATCAGCGGGCTTGGCCTGGGGGACTGGCAAGGCTGCTGCAAGTTCCTCGAGCAGGATCGCCTGCAGTTCTTCTGCCGTTACCAGCATTGCCTCTGGCCAATCTGCCGGGCTACTGCGGTCATCGAGTTCAGCCACTCGCTGGCAAACAGCTGCAGCGATTGCACTCGGGGTTAGGTTTGGCACCGACTCAGCCTGAACCTCTGCCAGGTCGATCAGGCGCAGGCCTGGCATTCGACTGTCTACCGCCATGGCACGCGCCCATTCATCACGAAAACTCATCAGGTCGAAGCCGCTATTGCGCGCCCAGATCGTGATTAATCGGCGTGCTGGTGCCTTCCACTCTCCGTTTTCCCAGGTGTAACCGGCTTTGCGCAGCAAGCGCGCAGCTGCGCTCATGGCGGCGCGGATGCTGGATGTTTTGCCGGCACTGCGTGGCTGAATGGTGATTTTCTGCATCTTGCTGTCTCCTATCAGGCTTGGTCGCACAGGCCATATGCCGATGCGCAGGTGTTTGGTTCATCCAGCTGGGCGAGCAGGTCAAACTGCTTGCCGCCTCGGGTTGTCCTGGCCCACTCAACGCGCGCCCAGATATTCAGGTCGCTGAAAATCTCGCGCCTGTCGCGTGCGCCATGGGCATCAGCCATAAAGGTAGAGAACCCGCGCTTAGAGCACATACTCACCTTGCGCTCCCACTCGGCCACTCGCTCAAGATGCGCTGGCCAGCGCACAGCAATCTGGCGAAGTTCATCCTTCTGGCAGTTGATGCATGGCATGCAACCCACGCGGCCCATTCCTTGCAGGTAGAGCGGGTTAGGTTGTACCGACCTGGAAGCGGCCAGCTCAAACACCTGGGCCGCAGTCCACTCAACGATGGGTCGGAAGATCCGCAGAGCCGGTGCTACGCGCTCGGCCTTCTTCGCATTACTGCGGCGCGCTGATTCATCCCGGCGAACTCCCTGCCAGCTGATAACCCGGTGCCCGGCCTCCATCAAATCGAGCTGAAAGCCAACCGCCATGTTGCGTTTGAGTTCTTCGGTACAGAACTGAGCCATGCGGCTGGGGAATCGCCCCTTCCACATGCACAGATCGAGGAAAGGGTTGCCACTCGGGAACATGACGGACAAGGCGCGGCGCTTTGCCTTGTTAGACCAACGCAACCGACGCCCTGCCTTGTCGCGGCCGGTGCGCACATCCCGAGCGATAAAAAGCCGCTTGGCCATCAGCTGACGGCTAAAGTCTGCGCGCAAGCGGGTGATGCTCACCCCCAGCGCCAATTCCAGATAGTCCAGGTAGTCATAGACGGCCTGGTGTTCGTTGCCGGTGTCACAGAAGATCGGCAGAACACTGCCCGGTGGGCACCGCTCAAGAGCGAGCAGCAACACAGCTGTGCTGTCCTTGCCGCCGCTCACAGAAATCACATGCATGGTTTTTGGCATGGCTCAGTCCTTACGCTCAACGGTGTAGACGTTCATGCCGGTCACCCACATGGCCTTCGCCTCAGCGTCTTCGCTGTTGGCGGCCTTGAGCTGCACGAACTGCAGCAGCTTGTTGCCTTCCTCGCCTTCCAAGTCCCAGGTGCTGGCCGTTACGGGATAGACGAATGCGCGGTAGCTGCGCATGGGTTGGATGTTGGTTGCTTGAATCATGGTTTGTTCTTTCGATGGTGGTCAGATCAGGTCTTGCGTGACTTCAATGAAGGTTTGCGCGGCTTGCGCGTTGATGGCATTTCCGTAGGCGCGCAGGCGTCCCACTCGGGCGGCAGCCCCATGAGCCAGCGGGAATGTGCCGGGTTCAACTGGCCGCCACTTTCCATCCCGGCAGAGCAGCCAATCAGCAGCTCGCCAGAGGCCGTTAACCGGGCCGGGCCCTGCGCTTCCTTGCATTGCTGGGCCAGGGAGCTGCCCGTCATTCCCGCCGTTATCCCCCTCCCCGATCTGGTCGAGTCCGAGGCGCTCGGGGTTGTCCAGCCCGCAAGTCGCGCCACTTCGTTCAGCGGTCTGGAGTTGTGCGCCAGATCGTTCCCCGGCAGATTCGCGCCTTTGTGGTCGCGTGCCTGAGGCGTGGGCCAGCCCGCCAAGTTGGCTGCATGGTTCAAGGTGATGTTCTTGGTCGTGGCCTCGATCGAGGGACAACGCAGCCCGTCCGTGCTGGTGGCTGTTGGCCAGCCGGACAGCAGCACCTGATGACAAAGCTGCACTTGCCCCGGCCCTAGGCGGTTGCCCAATTTCGCGTCCACTGTGTTGGGTGTACGCCAGCCCGACAGCAGCACCACCGGCACCCAAACGCCGCCCAGCTCCACGCACTGCGATCCAGTAGGTTCGGTCGCGGATGTGCGGCGCACCGACGCCCGCAGACGGGAACGCAACCGCCCCGAAGGCATAACCCAGGGCTTCCATGTCAGTGTGTACAAGGTCGAGCCAAGGGTCTGCATCCTTGCTTGCAACCTGCTCTCCATAGATTGCTGCAGGGCGGCACTCGCTGATGAGGTGGTGGAAGGCTGGCCACAAGTGCCGCTCGTCATCAAACGCAGAGCCTTGGCCTGCCTGGCTGAAAGGTTGGCAAGGACAGGAACCGGTCCAAACAGATCGGTCATCTGGCCAGCCAGCGGCGCGGAGGGCGTAGGACCAAACACCAACGCCTGCGAAGAAGTGGCATTGGGTGTAGGGCTTGAGGTCATCGGGGTGAACATCTTCAATACTCCTTTCGTCCACATCACCGGGGGCGATGTGGCCCGCAGCGATGAGATTGCGCAGCGTCTGCGCGGCAAATTTGTCGATTTCGTTGTAGTAGGCGGGCTTGATCAACATGTGTTCAGCCCACCAGACGCAGCTGGTTGGGGTTCTCGTCGGGGTTAGCCAAGGCTTCGGCCTTGGGCTTGCGGCGGCGCTTGACCTTGGCTGCTTCGGTGGCCAGGCGCTCGCGCTCGGCCGCGAAGACTGCGGCCAGATGGCTGGCGTCGTGGCCGGTGCCCACATAGGCGCCAGGCTTGCGCTGGTAGGTGTGGGTGCGGGGCTCGGTGCGTTTTGCGTTCATGGCACTTACTCCTTTGGTTGCTGGGTTGTGGTGGTGGAAAAATCGGCTCGCTTTAGGCGCGGGTGGGTCAGGCCTGCGACCAAGCCAACAAGCAGGCGCTCGTCGGTGTCGGCAATCTCCAAAATCTCGCGCTTCATGGCTTGGCGGGCCTCTGGGCCGTCCTGCATGTCGTCGCACACGCGGCGGCCTGCATCCAGGGCCTGCTGCAGCATTGGGCTGACGGCGCGCATGCGACGGCCCGCCTGGGTGGGTTTGGCGGTGGTGGTTTTCACTGCTGGGCCTCCATTTGCCGTAGGCGGCGGAAGTAGTCGATGGTTTCCTGGGGATAGGTAGGCGCTTTTTCGCGCTCGCTGACGCCCAAAATGGCCCGGCGCAGCTCGCCGGTGATGCGGGCCGTACAGTTATTGAAACCAGTCCAAGCGCGCGCCTGCGGCGCGCGGGCACCTGCCATGCCAGTGCCCTGCGCTTGTTCTGCTGCATCGCCGTTTTTGGCGGCGTCAAAGTCATGGGATGCATGCGTGCTGGACTCACCAGCAACAGGCACCCAGGCAATGCGGCGGCTCACCAGCCAGCGGCCCGACATGCGGCCCTTGCGCGGCGTCAGGCCGACGATGCGACCCACCTTTACTTCTTCGCCGTATTTGTTGACCTGGCCGTCTTCGACCATGCGGTTGACGGTTTTTAGGTGCCAATCGTCGCGGCGGCGGGCGTGGCCGCCCATGGCCTCCATGAACACGCGCCAATCAGCCTTGATATCGCCATGGCGGTGGCAGGCGCGGTATGCGCGCATGGTCAACTGGTCACCTTCTTTGGCGAACAGCTCCAGCTGGTCATGGCTGACGCGGCGCAGCTCGCGCCAGGCCGTCACACTCGGCATGCCAATGGTTTGGAACTGGCGAATACCCCAGCAGGCAGCCCATGCGTCCACGCGCTGGTGGCCCTGGCTTTCTTCGGCGCCGAAGTTCATGGCGATCTGCTCGCCGCTTACCAGGTCTTGGTGGTCTGCCAAAGCAATGTGGCCAACGCTCTTGGCGATGTACTTGGCCACGTAGCCCGCCGCACCGCCCTTGTCCATGCGCTTGATGCACACCCGGTACTCTTGGGCGCCGCGCTCGTTTCCGTCTTCCTTGAGCCAGTAGCGGCGCAGCGTGCTTTCGAGCTGCTGCGCATCTTCCAGGGATTCAGTCCACAGCAAGGCATGCCAATGTGGTGTGCCGTCGTGGTGCGGCTCTGCCACGCGCAAACCATAAATCTTGATGCCCTTGCGGCCCAGCTGGGCACGGGCCTTGGCCCAGGTGTTGCAAAGCCACTGCTGGCCATCGCGCGGCGTGGCGCCCTGGTACTTTTCGTTGGGCCTAGTCTTGCCGCCACTGAATGCCACGGGGTGGTACTTGCTGGGCAGCGTCAGGGTAATGAACAGACCGAAGTGGCCATGGCTGTCGGCGTACTCCTCGGCCCCGCGAATGCGTGTCATCAGCTCTCCGCCGCGCACAGTGGGGTTGGCAGTGCCCAGGGCCGCCAGCTCGGCCAGTGTGTACACCTGGCCCGCCTCATTGCGGTACAGGCTGCGAGTCAGCACATCGATGTTGCGCTTGATCTGGGCTTGGCGGCGCTGCAGGCCGTCGTGGCTGATGTAACGGCCCCTGGCCACATTGACCAGACCCAGGCGAATGGCGCCTGCCTCCACCACGCGCGCCACATGGCGGCGCAGCTTGCGGCGCCACCATGCGCCATCACAGGCTCGCTCGATAGCCGCAGCTACCTTCTTTTCCCAATCCTCTTGCGTGTCCGAATGCTGAAATTTAAATAGGCTATCCAGGTCTTCATCGGACAGCGCACCCGTACCACGCAGCATCACCACCAGGGCTTGGTACTGTTCACGGGCACCCGTGGCCATGCCGGCAGCTTGGCAGCTGGCCAGGAACTCGCCAACGGCACCCGATAGACGCTTGGCCCAGGTGCAGATCTCAAAATCGCTGAGATTCAGACGCGATGCATTCCCATAGCGCGCATCAAAGCCAGCGATCTGCTGCAGCTTGTCCCAAGCTTGTGCCCACTCGGGCGGGGCCTCCAGGCTTTCATCGACCAACATGCCGCCACCCAGCTGGGTGCGGATAGCCTGTTGCCAGCTCTTCGGCGCGGCCTCCAGCACGCGCTGCAGGTGGTGTTGAACCATTTGCATGCGCGGCTTGTTGGCCTCCCAATCAGAGAGGCCAGCAGTGGGCAGGGTGCGCAGGATTGCCGGCATGGTGCGCTTACTCCACCGTGCGCAAGGTCAGCGCGTGCAGTCTGCCAAATAGGCGCTTCGCCTCACGAATGAAGAACTTCACTGCCTCGCGCTCAGCGGGCGGAATCTCCTGCCAGCTGCGGCCAGCCAGGTAGTCGATGGTGTTCATGTCGCCCATGCCGCCCGCCATCAACATCATGACGCGCCATGACACGGGGATGCTTGCCCACTCGGCATGGTCCGCGCCGGCGTACATGCCCCGGCTGGCCTTCTCCACAAAGAAGTCCCGGTTCTTCATAAAGCGCGCACGTTCACGCCGTGGAATGCCCTTTTCAGGTGGGCCGACGAATTCGGCGCGCGCAGGCGCCTTGGGGAACAGGTCAAGCTCAGGCGCAAGGTACTGCATCTGCCGCACATCACGCACAGGCAGCTTGCGCAGGCCATAGGGCAATGCGGCTGCCACTGCGCTGGCTTCGGCCTTGTCTTGCTTCATTCCGCTGACCTCAAGCCAAATACACGGTGCAGCCGCCACGCTGGCAGCCAATGCGCTCAAAGTAATCGAATGCGCGGTCGTAGGCGGCACCAATGCCGGAAGCCAGAATGCAGCGGGCCTTTTGCTCGCCGTCTTTTAGGTAGGTCATTTGGAAGGTACGCATTTGGTGATCCAAGGTTTTTTTGGCAAAAAAAGCCCCTGCCAGGCCCGCAGGCCTTGCAAAAATTGGTTGGGGTTGGTGGTGGGGGTGGCCGCTATTGAGCGGCTCGGGCGCTAGCTGCTAGCGCCTGCCGGCTTGTCGCCTGCAAACAGATCGCCGGTCACCGGCTGGGTGTACAGCGCGTCATGGGCCGCCTCGCCTGCGTTGTCGAGTACCACGCGCATCATGTCGCGGCGCACATGCGTGGACAGCGGCAGGTTGACAGTGGGGTCAGGCGTGGCGCTGGGGCTCAGCGTGCGCACAATCTCGGTGGTGGCCACAAAGGTGTGGCCGCATTCCACGTTGGTGCATTGGTAGATGGTTTCGCGCATCGTGGCGCTGACCGGCTTGCTGGTGCGGATTTCGCAGGTTGCCTTGCAGTGGGGGCACTCCATGCGGGTGCCCTCCATGCGCAGGCGGCGGCCCGTGTGGTTGCCGCGTGGCTTGCGGGCCTCGGCCGTTTTCAGCACCGCCTTGTGCAATGCCTTTTGTTCTGCTGTGGTGTGCATCATGGTGTGCCTTTGTGCAGTCGATATAGCCACTTTTGAGCCGCTCAATAGCCGCTCACTGCTTGGCAAAAAATTGCACCTGGCCGCGCTGCTGCTTGTATTGCTGCAGGCCCAGCAGGTAGACAAAGCGCAGGAACGGCGCTGCATGCTCCAGGCCCAGGCTGTGGGCCATCTGCATGGCCTTCTGTTGCTCAGACGGGAAAATGCGCAGACCGGCCAGCACGTTGGGGTGCTTGGCCGCTTCACCTGGGGGCTTCTCGTCAACGCCGCTAGCGAAGAAATACTGCAGCTGGTCTTCCTGGGCCTGCAGCTTTTGCCAGCCCATCAAAAACACGGTGCGCAGGAAAAAGCCACGGTTCCAGCACTTGACGCCGGCCAGCGCGTCGGCCTCCTGCATTTCGCGCTCGAACAGGCGCATGCTGGTCAATTTCTTGACGGGCTGCTCTGCCTTGGCCACCAGGGCGCCCGGCTTGCGGCCGCGCGCCAGTTGCGTCAGGCGCTCACGTTGGATTGTTGCTGTTGTCATCTGCGCTCCCGGCTTTTGCCGTTGTGTTGTTGATTGCCAGCTGCGGGCCTGGCCGCTTGCCGGTCATGGCCGCCACCATGGTGTCTAACTGCCTGCGGTTGAGCTGCTCTATAGCCGCTTCAATGCTTGGCAGCTGCATCGCGTGGCGGTACCGCTCCAGCTTTGCAAGCTGTTCTGGGCTGTAGCCGATCTGCTCGATGGGAAGCTGCATGGAACATTGCCGCTCTTGTTGTGCGGGTGCCGCCAATTAGCAGGCGGCCCCGGCGCTGTGTTGGTGGTGCATGTCGCCCAGGCCCAAGGCCTCCAGCTCGGTGTCCACCCGGCGCATGGTCATGTCGTAGACAAGCGTGGCCGGTTCGGTTTTCAGGCGCAGGGCCATCACTTCCAACATGGCCCAATCCTCTGGGCGAAACCGCACGGTCTTCTTGGCCGTGCGTGCGTGATCCGGGTTCTTGTATGCCATCTGCCAAGCCTCCCCGCCTACGGCGGTGTCGTGTACCATCCCTCTACAGGACGTAATTTGGTGTTACGGCTGAATGATAGTTCAGAATTCCGAACAAAGCAACAATGAATTCAAAAAAAGAAACTGAATCAGTTGAGGATTCCGGCCTAGCTAAAGGAATCGGTTCAAGATTACGAACCGAACTTGAGCGCCTTAGCCTCAAGGCCGATTATTTTTCTGACATTGGCAAGGGTTACGCGAAAGGCACCATCTATGCCTGGGCGAGGGGGGACAACTCTCCCCCTGCTGCATTTCTGTCTCATGCAGCTGATGCCGGGATGGATGTTCAATTCATCATCACCGGCAAGCGGGCAGCAGAAGGCCAGGATGTTTTAGCTTCCAGTCGTCACGCCCTCACCGGCCCAGCCCCGACACCGGCACATTCAGAAGACACCCTCTACATTCCGCTGCTCAGCGCCACCGGCAGCATGGGCCCAGGCAGCGAAGCGCTGGCCGCAGATGTGGTGATGGGTGATGTGCCCGTGTCCTTAACCTGGGTGCAGATGAACCTGCCGCGCAGCCGGCCCGAAGCGTTGCGCCTGGTGCATGCCTACGGCGATAGCATGCGCGGCACCCTGGAAAGCGGTGACTTTGCCCTTGTGGATACCGATATCCATTCAGTTGACGCCGATGGGGTGTATGTCCTGGAGGCGCACCAACGCTTGTTCATCAAGCGAGTGAGACAGCGCATTGACGGCAGGTACGAGATCAGCAGCGACAACCCGGCGATCAAGCAGACCGACATTCTGAACGGCGGCCACGAGGTGCGGATCTGCGGCATGGTGGTTTACGGGTGGAATGGTCGGCGCTTTTAACCCGCATCCAAGCAAACCACTCAGAGGGGAATCATGCAATTCTTGGAGTTCGTCTACGTCAATTCATCGGGTGAAAGCAAAGCACGAGCGCTGGATCGCTGGGCTGAAGAAGGTCACTACATCACCGGCTACGATGTTGCAGCCAACGGTGCTCCCCGCACCTTTCGTAAAGATCGCATCGCCCGGTACCTGAATGGGTGCGAGGCATTGCTTTCCGATCCGTTCCAACATCCACCTCCCAAGCCGGACATATCAGCCCCAGAAGCGAACAAGCCGCAAATTTTGTTTACCGGCTTCGGCGCTGCTCGCCGGGCTGAGCTCGAAACCGCTACCGCTGCCGCAGGCCTCGCTGTGGTTAAAACTGTTACTCAGCGATTGGTGTTCGTGTGTGCAGGCCCCAATGCAGGCCCTGCTAAAGTGGCTAAGGCCAGAGTACAGGGCTGCTACATCGTATCGGAGACGCATCTTCCTGAACTACTCGAATCCGGCGTTTTGTACGACTCCATATTGGACTAAAAAATGACAACAGACTCCGATGATTACGACATGCAGATGAAGGTATTCATTGCTGCCCACTTTGCAGTTGTAGCTAGTGCGCAAGGCACTATGCTAAAAATGTTGTTTGATAAAGGCGTGCTATCACGTGAAGAGTATTTCTCTCAAGTCATGTCCTCAATTGGCGACGTCGATAATGCAGAGGGCATGCGCTACATTTCGGAATACTTGAAAACGCTTAAGGATCTTACATGAGCGGTAACAACGTTCATCCCCTCTTTGATCGCTTCAAGGACTCCTTGCCTTCGGGCACTGAGCCCCCAGATAATGGGGATATGGAGCAACGCGTAGCCAAACTTGAAACCCTTGCCGAGAAGACTAGCGAGCGACTTGTTGCGCTTGAGAAAAGCTCGGCACTTATCTTGCAAAAGCAAGAAGAGTTCGCCCGCCACTTTGCCACCAAGGCTGACGTTGAGGCCGTCAAGACTACCGTAGCTACCTCAACATCCACCATCATTAAATGGGTAGTTGGTGCTGTCGTTTTCAGCCAACTTATCCCCGTGCTCGCCACTTGGCTGCCTAAAATTCTAGGCCCCACGCCATAAGCTACCGGAAAAAGCCACTCTAAAGTGGCTTTTTTCTTGTCTTGCTATTCGTCATCGGCGGAAACATCATCAGGGTCATTTGTGCGCGTTGGTGCATCCCCCTCCCCGTTCCGCTCCATCTCCAGCTCGGTGGTAAACCCTCCGTCCCCGCTCAGCTCGCTGGTCACCGTCTTAATCAACCAATCCTCCCCATCGATCTCGGGTTTGAAGCCGCTGACCTTGACGGGCGTTTGCACCGCCAGCGCCGGCTGGCCGATAGCCAGGCTAATCTGCAGCGTAGCCTTGCCGCGCACGATACGGCCCATCTCGGCCTGCGCGGCCGCCAGCGCGTCGGCCTCAGTGGCATAGGTGTCTTTAAGGGTTTTCAAATTGGTTTCAGTGCCCGCGATTGCTGCCCGGCGCTGGCTGTTGTTGGTGTCGCCCCAGTACGCCCGCACGCCGCTGTAACTATCGCGCTCCGAGCTGCTGTAGTTGTGCCGGTCGCCGGCGCGGCGGGTCAGCACAACGGCGGGCATGGCCTTGCCGCTGGCAGTCGCTGCGCCGTTGATTGGCAGGAACAGCAGCACGCCCATTTTGACCGTGGCCACTGCATCATGCTGGCGGCCTATGCGGGTCAGAAAATGCACCGGGCTTTCGTTGGTCTGGTCGATGTGCTGCACGGGCTTGCTGGCCAGGCTTGCGCCCACCTTGGCCTCTAGCCCATTGGCCTTGGCAACGTCTTGCACGATCTGGCCCAGGGTAGTGCCGTGCCAGCTGCGGCTGGTGCGGCTGCGCAGACCCTTGCCCAGGTTCGCACTGCGGGCGCGGAAGCTCAGCACATCCGGCGCGCCGTCGTGGCCCACTTCGTCCACGGTGTATTCGCCCTTGTCCACCAGGCCGTGGCCCACCCAGCCCCAACGCAGGGCCACAGTGGCGCCCTTGGGCGGAATGGCCAGCTTTCCGTCATGGTCGCTCAGCTCCACATCGAGCTGGTCGGCTTCTTCGCCCCGGCTCTCTGTCAACGCGATGCGGATCAAGCGGCCATTGATTTTGGGCGTGATGTCCTGGCCGTTGATGGTCAGCAGGTAGGTGGGCTGGCGGTATTCGCTGCCGGCGTCCAGTGCTTCGGGTTGTTGGGTTGCGTCTGCCATGGGCTACCACCATTCCCCGTCACCATTCAGCCACCAATCCCAGGGATCGCCGCCGTACCAATCATTGTCACCTGCGCCACCGTCCGGCCCGGTGTCCAGGCCGCCAGACGGGTCAACCTGCTGCGCATCCACTCGGGCCAGGGACAGCGTGAACTCGATCTTGCGCGAGGCACCTTCGCGGATGAAAACGCTGCGTGTCGTGTTGAGGCTTTCAATCACCCATGCGCCCAGCGCCTCGCCGGTACCGGTGCACAGGTTGTAGGCTTTGCCTGCATCGGCCATGTCGGCCAAACGGTCAAGGGCCTTGCGGTCGCCCATGAACTCGGGCACCTGCAGGCCGGTCAACGTGATCTTGTCATCGCCTGGCCCCACATACTGGCGCGCCGGCCGGTCGCCCACCCGGCTGCTGCTGGGGTGGCGCCATTCCTGGCTGCGTTGCAGATCGTTGTAGGCCAGGGTCGAGAGGCCAAATACAAATTGGCCAAGGGCTGCCATCATGGTTGCTTACTCCTAGTCAATGTCCGTCAGCCTGCTGCCTCGGCGGGCGGCCTTTTGCCGCTCGAAGCGCTCAAGCTCCGCCCGCACGGCGGTGGCAATCTCATCGCCCTTGGCGTTACCCTGCACGGTGATGTTGATGGTGTAGCTACTGGCGCCGCTGCCAGCAGCAGCCCCACCGGCCGGAGACGCAGCCGCCATGCTCGCCATATGGAGCATGGGAAGCATGCCGCCCATCGGCAACGCCATGGCACCCATCGGCACCAGAGTGGCCGCCGCCATGCCCAGCGCCGCAGTGCGCACCAAGCTAGAGCTGCCAGTAATACCTTGCGCTGCGCCCTCACCCACATAGCCGCCCAGCTCCGCAAACACGCGGCTCGGGCTGTGGATGCCCAGCTTTTCTTTAAACCAGCCAATGCTGCTGCTGGCCACTTCGCCCACGGCATCGCGCACGGCCGCAACGCGGCTGGTAATACCGCTGACCAGGCCCTGAATGATGTTGGCGCCTGCGTTAAAAAACTGGCTGGTCAGCCCCATGACAGCCTGCAGGCCGCTGCCAATGGCAGAGGTCAGGTCTTCCCAAAGCAGCTTTGCGCCGCCCACTACATCGTCCCAGCGCTGGTAGAGCATGGTGGCTGCAGTGATCACCAGGCCAATGGGGCCAAGCAGCCGCGCAAAGGTGGCACCAAAGCGCAACACGGTAGGAATGTAGGCGCTCAAACTACCCACCCATTGCCCGATCCTCGTAAACCAGCCCAGCGCGCCGCCCACGGCCCTGCCTGCCAAGCCCCACATGCTGGCTACGGCGCCACCACTTCGGGCCAGCAACCCCATGACACCGCTGGCTTTGCCACCGGCCAAGGCCATGCCGGCAAAACTGAGCCCCAAGCGGGCCAGCAAAAAGCGCAGCAAAAAGCCTTTGGCCAAGAACAGGCCCACGGGCACCAGCAAGGCGCCCACCGCCGTGGTCAGCACCGTGACAGATATGGCTGCCCAAAAGATGGCTTTGCCCAGCATGGGGTTTTGGCTGAGAAAGCTGCCTACTGCGCGGATTTTCTCCGTAACGGTATCGGTGAGGGCGCGCAGGCTATCGGCGTTTTGCTCAAACAGGCCAATCTTCACATCGTCCCAGGCGCTGGACATTTCGTCCATGCTGCCGCGCCAGTTGTCCGCCATGGTCTTGGCGGTTTTGGCGGCGGCGCCCTGCGAGTTTTTCAGAATGTCGGTGTACTTTTCGATGTTGCCGCCGGTGGCTTCTTTCAACAGCGATGCACCACCCGATGCAGCCTCCAACCCAAAAATCTCGGCAATGATTCCCAGCCGCTTGCCGTTGCCCAGCTTCTCGGTGCGCTTGGCCACTTCGCCCAGGATCTCCACCATGGGGCGCATATTGCCCGCGCTGTCCATGGTTTTGACGCCCAAGGCGTCAAGCGCCTTAGCGGCATCTTTTGGAGGCTTGGCCAAGCGGGTAAAGGCAGAGCGCAAGGCGGTGCCCGCTTTCTCGCCTTGGATACCGGCATTGCCCAGCAGCCCCGCCATGGCGGTGGCGTCTTCAATGCTGGCCCCAAACTCGGTAGCGATGGGGGCCACGTAGGTCATGGTGTTGCCCAGCATCTCCAGGGTCACGTTGGAGCTGGTGAACCCTTTGGTCAACACATCGGACACGCGGCCCATCTCTTCGGCCTGCATCCGAAAGGCTTGCAAGATGTTGGACGAGATGTCTGCCGCCCGCGCAATCTCCAAGTCACCCGCCTTGGCCATGTCCAGCACACCAGGCATGGCCGCCATGATTTGATCAGGCTTGAACCCGGCCATGCCTAAAAACGCCTGCCCCTCTGCGGCCTGGGTGGCGCTGAACATGGTCTCGGCGCCCAGCCTGCGCGCCTGCATGCGGATGGCCTGCATTTGCTCAGAGGCCTTGTCAAGCCCGGTCAGCGCCTGCACCTTGCTGAGCGTCTGCTCAAAGTCGGCGCCGGCCTTCATGGATTCAAAGGAACGGCTCGCCATGCGCTGCCCCGCATAAAGCCCGCCGGCGCCGGCAGCGGTGACCATGGCGCCATGCTTCATGCTTTTTGCGTGCTTTTCTTTGAGAGCTACCAGCCGCTCTTCCACCTTGCGCTGCTGCTCCATCTTGCGGCGCTGCGCGTCGATCTGCGCATTGGCGCTGGCTATGTTGGTGGCCAGGGTGGCTTGCGCCTGAGATACTTTGCCCAGGCCCAGCGCGCTCACGTCCGAGCGCAGGCGCATCACGGCAGCGCGCTGCCGCTCATAGGCGGCCGTCTGCTTGGTGATAGCACGCTCTTGGTCTGCAATCTGCTTGGTGGAGGCCTGCCCTGATTTCTGCATCAAGGCGAGTTCTTCCTTCATCACCCGCAATACTTGGCGCTGGCGGTTGACGGCCGGGGCGGCATTTTGCAGGCGCTGCAGCATTTGCTGCTGGGCCTGCATTTTCTTTATGGCTAGCTCTGTCGCTCCCACAGCCTGCGCCGTGGCCTTGCTGCCGGTGGCGATATTGCGTAGCGGGCCAGAGATTTTGTCAACGGCTGCCAGCAGTACCTCTAGGCGTAATTTCTCAGCCATGGCGCACCACCTGCGCCGGCTGCGCGCTTAGGGTTTGGCGGCCATGGCCTCGTCGTAGCGGCGCACTGCAGCGTTGATGCGCTCTATCTCGGCCAGCGCTGTTTGCTGCTCTGGCGTGGGCAGCGTTGTGGGCGCATTCAAGGGCGCACAGGTGGATCCACTGTTGCGCATCGAACGCCCCACTATTGCACCGCCCAACATGCCCGCCAGTCGCAAGGCCATGACCACAGCGGCGGCCACGGCTGACAAGCCCAGGGCTGCGAGTGAAACGGTGATGAGGGTATCCATAGGGGTGCATCTTAACGCTTTCATTCTGGAAGGGCGTGTGCTGCGTTATGCCGCTGCACGGCCAGGCCGTGCCAGCGCATCAAATCCGCCAGATCCATGCGTTCCAAACTCTCTAAGGGCCAGTGAAAAAGGTAGGCAACATCTGCGATGGCGTCTTCTACGGTTGGGGGTATCGCTACGGCATCTCCGTCTTCGGTGCGAAAAAATTTACCAACGCCATCCCAAACACGACCAGGTCGTAGGGATCAAGGTTTTCGACCTCATGCTTGAGCAGCGGCGGCACCGTCACCCTGGGCAACACCTTCAAGATTTCATCGGTCTTGGCCCTGAGCAGCTCTTCCATGTAGACGCCGCGCAGCTCTCCGCTTCGTGGCTTGCGCACATGCACCTTGTCGATCACCTGCTCACCACGCTTGATAGGTTCCTGCAGCTCCACCGGCCGCGCAGGGCGGCCGTTGATGACGACTTCTTCCCCCAATGCCTGATTGATCGCGTCTTCGGCCGTCAGAATTTCATCGGCCTGGTGGTTTTGCTCAGCTGTTTGCATGTTCTTCTCCGGGTTATCAAAAAGACAGCGGGCGCACGGTGTGATGCGCGGCCCGCTGTTGGAACTGGGCGGCCCTGCTCCGGGGTACGCCCAGCAGCTTGGCAAAGCTGCGTAGGGTTGGCGGTTTAAACGCCCAGCGCGGCACGCACGGCGGCCTGGTTGTCTACGCCGTCGATCACTTCGATCATGTTCACAAAGTCGATTTCGACGATGGTTTGGCCGTTGAGCACTTCCTTGTAGTAACTCAGCTCGATCTTGTAGGTGTGCTCGGTGGCCTCCCCTACCTTGGCCGAGCCCTTGTCGATTTCGCTGATGCGGCCGCGTGCAACGATCTCCGCCACATCCACCTGACCGGTGTCCTCGTTATCGATGGCGCCAGAGAAGCGCAGCATGGTGGCATCGTGGCGCACAGCACCGAAGCCGCTGTGGCTACCATCGGCCCAGCCGGCCATCTTGTATTCCATGGACAACGCGTCCATGCCAAAGTCTTGTTTAACCGGGCCGCCCATGCCACCAGCTTGGTAGTCCTCCATCTTGCGGGTGAGCACCGCTGGGGTTAGCTCGGGCACCTGGCCCAGGTAGCTGATACCGTCTTTGAAGACGGCAAAGTTTTTGAGTTTGCGGGGCAATGCCATGGTGTTGCGTCCTTATGCGTGGTGGCGTTGGTGATGCGCTTACAGGCCCGAGGCCACGCGCTGGGCAAAGTCGCCCCAATACTTGTCAGAGATGCGCTGGATAAAGCCCAAATCCTCCAACGGTGGAATTGGCGTGTAGTCGTAGTCGATGGTGAGCTTGCCGAACTTGAGGGTTTCGGTAGTGTTCACCTCGGTATCGAGCCAGGCAGAGCCGCCCAGGATGTAGCCCAGATTCTTGAGGCTGCGCAGGCGGCTGTTGATGCCTTCGATGATGTCCTTGGCCAAGCTCGGATGCATGGGCTTGTCCACCGCCCAGAAATGGCCCTCGGCCATGGTGTCGGCCAGCACATGCGCGGTACGCACCGCGCTTTCAAAGGTGAATTCGGGCTCAATCGAGCAGGTGCGGCTGCCCCACAGGCGATAGCCATCCTGCGCGATCCAGGTAGTTACCTTGCCTTCGTTGAGCAGATCGGTATCGGTGGCCGTGCTTTGCAGGTCAAAAAAGACGGCATGCTCCAGGCCGGTGATACCGTTGAGCGGCACATTGGAGATGGTTTTGTGCCAGCCTTGCTCGGTGTCGATCTTGGCGCGGGCGCCCAGCGCGAATGCCACAGCAGGCGCCACCACGTTGGCCTTGGCGGCCGAGTCCCAGCGCATCACGTTCGGCCAGATCAGCATGGTTTCGCGTTTGCCGAAACCGTCCGCATATTCGAGCGCTTCGCTCACATCCTTACACCCATCGCAATACACATAGGCCATGGCGCGCAGCTTCTCAGCGGCTGCGGTCAGCGCCTCGGCCACAGGCTTGGTGTCCAGGCCTGGCGCGCCCAGGATGCGCGGCTTTACCTTGAGCTGGGACTGTGCATCGAGCAGCGCTTGAATGCCGGTGCGTTTGCCATTGATGTAGTCGCCCACCACCTTGCTGGTCTGGTCGGCAATCCTTTCTTCCTCAGTCTCTCCTACGCCCTCGGCAACGCGCACGATGATGATGATCGGGCGCACCTGATCGGCGATGGTGGCCAGCGCCAGGGGCAACGTTCCAGTGCTGCCAGCTGCTGCCTGGGCCTTGCTGATGCTGGTGAACAGCACCGGCTTGTCCAGCGGGTAAACAGCCGGGTCTGCATCTGGGGCGGTGACCATCATGCCGATAACCGCGGTCGATGGAATGCGCAGTTCAGCGGTGCCGCCCGAGACTTCGACTACGCGCACGCCGTGGTGGTAATTGGCCAGGTTTCCTGTCGCCATATTCGGATACTCCAAAGGGTGAATGGGTGCGCAAGCCGTTGCATGGGCGCGCTTGATTTCTCTGTAGCCGTCAGTGTCTGCCGCGCGCGCGCGAAACTCCAGCAGCGGGCGCTGTGGCTGCGGCAGGCACAAAAAAACCCGCCTGGGCGGGTTGTCAATGGGATGGGAAGCGCCCCTAAATCTCGGCGGCCACCACGCGCAGGCCGGCGAAGTGCATGTGCTTTTCAGGGGGCAGGCCGCTGTTGATCATTTCTTGGCTGACGTTCCAAATGCGGGCTTCGGTCATGGCCACCGGAAACAGTGCGCGGCCATCTTCAAACATCACCCGCACCGGGCGCACGCGGCCATCGCTGCTGCTCAGGGGCAGGTCAAACGACTCATTGACCGGGTACAGCTGGCCCGCCACATCCATGCGCACGGCCAGGGTCAGCGTGGCGCCCACCACCGTGCGCACCTCGCTCATGGTGTCGGCCACGATGGTCTGGGTGTCGTGGGCGTGGTCAGCGGTAATGCTCTCCAGCACGATGGTGGGTTGCACATCGCTGGACTTGGGCACGCTCACCCACTTTTTGCCCGTCCAGCGCTGGCCCAGGCGGCTGTCGTCATCGCCAATCGGAATCGCGTTATCTGGCACAGGATCGAGGGCGGGCATATAGCTGCCCTCCCCACCGCATACGCCGGCCGCGTCAATGAATGCATATTTCGCCATCAGACACCCTCCACTACACAAAATCCATAAGCACCGGGGTTGTTGCCGTTGCTATAGGCCAAGCACCGCACTGTCGATGCATTTATCAGCCGATAGGACATAGGCACAGGGCCGGCCCCGCCCATCCAAACTGTGCGGATGGGAATGATGAAAGTTTTTGCCGGATTGACCGCAGAAATCGGAACGTCCAGATATCTGGCCGTACCCGTCCCCTCATCCCCGTTTGTCCAGTTCGCATTGGTGCCCACCGCATGTTGCACGTTGCGGATGCCGCCCACGCCTGCAACCGCAGCCGACACATGCGCCTTGACGTTATCGCGGGCCGCGTTGGTTACCGCATTGATGTTGTCGCGCGCCGCATTGGTGTTGCCGTTGATGCTGTCGCGGTTGGCCGTGGCCTCGCCGCGCGCCGTGGCGATATCGGCTTTCACGGCGGCGATGTTGGCAATGGCGGTGGCCACCTGGGTGGCGACCGCCCGCAGCTCGCCGTAGATGACGGCTCCTAAACTTCCACTCATAGTCAAACCTCGCTGGCAGTGATGGCCTTGATGCGCCCGCCTTCGTACTCAAAGGTTTCGGTGCGGGTGCGGCCCTTGTAGGTGGTGGCAATGGTCTTGACCGTGCCTTCGGAGTTGTAGGTGTAGTTGGCCACGGCGGCATTGCCGTCGATGGTTTCGGTCACCTTTTCAACCTGGCCTTGGGCGTTGTAGACAAAGGCCACCGATGTGGCGCCGTTGGCAGGCCCCAGGGCCAGATCCTCGCGCCGCAACGTGATATCGGGGCCGGTCTTGCCGTTGACCGTTTCCACCTTGTCGGCGGTTAATTCGTTGATCTTCTGCCGCTGGCCCTCCAGAGCCTGCAGCAGCTCAAACAGTTCTTCATCGACGCCGGCGCCCAGGTCAGCCAGGCGCTGCACATCGGCGCGCAGCTTGTTGCCCGGGCTGGGCAGCGGAAAGCCAAAGTTCTTGGTGATAACGCTGATGTCTTGCGCCATGTTCTACCCCTACTGCAGCACCACGGCGCGCAGGTTGCGGATATAGGGCCGCGCTGTGGGCGTGCCGGTGGGGGTCAGCCGCACGCGCAGCGCTGCCGCGTTGATGCCGGTGAGCTTGTGGTGAATCTCCACCACCCCCACGCTGTTGGTGCCGCTGGCCGCCGCATCAATGGGCACCTCCACCCAGTTGGATTGGCCGTCGATCTGCATATGCACCGGGCAGGCTGCGCCGCTGGGCATATCCGCCTCGTAGATCACCCGCAGCTCGGTGCCGCCGTTGGTGCTGATGGCCGGATAGATGCAGGTGCCGCTGCTTTGCAGCACGCCCACCAGCAGCATGGTGCCCGGCTCCAGCACAGCGCCCAGCCCGGTATCGCCCACGCGCAGGGTTGCGCTTACCCGCACCTGGCCAGTGAACGCAGTGTTGAGCCCCACGGGCTGCATGGCGTCCACGCTGTAGCTGTCCACCACTTCCGATTTGATCGGGTCGATCAGCTCCAACAGGTAGGTGATGCGGGCCGATGCCTCGGGCGAGGCGGCACCGGCGTTAATGGCCAGCATGGTGGCGCCCTCCACCTCCTCCGTGCCCAGCACGATGGTTTGCGATGGCTGCGCATATTGCACGGCCAGCAGCTCAAAGCGCAGCATGCTGCCCGCGATGGGCGCCACGGCGCCGGCGGGGGTGATGCGGGCCAGCTGCCCCAGCGCTGGGGATGCGGTCACCAGCTGGCCCGCGCTGGCGGTGTTGGCCTTGCCCACCTGGGCGGTGTGCAGCGCGGTGCCGGTATCGTTGCACTGCACGCAAATGGCATATTCCATGCCCTCGGTCAGCAGCACCGGTGCGGGCCACACCGCCTTCACGGCCTGGCCGTTGGTCGGGATGGCGTCTTTTTCAATATGGCATTCGGCCAGCACTTCACCGGGTCCGCCCGTCGCGCCGTCCACCTTGGTCAGGTAGGCAATGGCCTTGCTACCCACCGCAGAGAAATAGAGCTTTACGCCACCGTCCTGGTGCGTGGCCGGGCTTTTGAAGGTCTGGAAAAGAGTGTTAAACGACATGGGTGATTACCTCGGGGCCAAACCCCCGGCCATTGAGCCCGGAGTAGGTGGTATTGACGCGGATTTGCAGTTGCACTTCGCCCGTGAATGTGGTCATGCATGAGCCTCCCTGGTTGCCAGAGAAACCCACCATCTTTTTGCCGGGTGGCAGGTTGGCGGGCACGGTGAAGGTGCCGCGAATCTGGCCCGCCGCATCGGCCACCAGGCTGCCGCCCGGCACGGGCAGCGGCTGCAGGGCAATGCCATCAAAGCCCAAGGTGGTGAGCAGCTCCCCAGGGGCAAAGCCGTCGATGGTGAACTGCACCGGGATGCTGCGCATAAAGATGGCGCCTCCGCTCAGCTTGGACAGGTCAAGGCTTTCCAGGAACTTGTCACGCGCTTCATCGCGGGCTTTGAGTACCTGGTCGCCTGGCGTCATGCCCAGAATGTTGTAGTAGTAGCCACCCGGATAAGTGCGCTCGGTTTCGTTGATCCATCGGTCAACGCTGGGGGACAGCACCACCTTGGCAGGCATGGGGGTGGGTGGCGGCGGGTTGGGCACCACGGGCGCCGGCGCGGCCACGGTGGTGGCCTCGCTGGTGGCCAGCTGCGCCCACAGCGTTACCAGGCTGTGCGCCATCGTGTGGGTGGTGGCCCCATCGTCCAGCGGCATGGCCTCCATCGGCTCGGCCAGCTGCAGCGCGCCGCCTGCGATCAGCGCGGTTTGCTCCATGCCTTGGTCGCGCATGCTGTTGTCCAGCATCGGATCGGCGAAGCTGCCGCGCTTGAGTCCCGCATAGCGGCCCGACACATCCACCGCCAGGCGCAGCTCGGCCAGCTCCAGCTTGTGCTGGTTGTGCTGCCGCTGGTAGCCCTGCAAGGTGGCCATGCTCACCTGGCGCACTTGGTCCACGATCACGCCGCGCGTGCTGTCCCAGCTTTGCCAGATATTGGCCAGGGCCAGCAAGCCAGCGGGCACCGATGGCGCAACCGGGTTCCACTGCGCAGGCACGCCCTTTACCACGTTCAGCGCGCCCTTGGCATCGATCACGATGACATCAATACGGCGCAGCGCCGGGGTGTAGTCCACCAGCATGGTGGTGTCTTTGACGGCGCCAGTGACCGCAAAGTCATAGGTGGTCTGGTCTTGCGCCGGCTCGGTGCTCATGTACTCAAAGTCGCACATGTATTTGCTGCCCGGTGCCACCTCGGCGCCTGGCAGGCTCCAATCGACTTGGCCCGCGTTGAGCTTGTAATCCACCCCCTGGGTGTAGGTGGTTGCGCCTTGCGTGACGCTGTTGATTTTGACCACGCTGTTTTCTGGCAGCACATCCGCCGCGCCTGCGAAGGGGCCGTGGGTCAGCTCCACCGTTCGGCGGCGTTGCACCCGCACCGTGGCCTGTTGCAGCACGGGGGTGCGGTTAAAGCGCACGCGCTGGGTGTCCAGGGTTGCGCTGCTGTGCGGCTCGCTGCTGATCTGCATCACATCGGGCACCGCCGCAAACACCAGCCGGCGCGCGGCGCCACTGCGCACCGCCACGCCACCCACGCGCGCCGCGCCGGCAGACAGGCTGAACACCTGGCGGCCTTCGGCGTCATCGTCGAGCATGGTGGTTTCCATGCCCTCGATCACGTAGTAGCCGCCGCCCGTGCTTTCACGGTCATAGTTCTCGATGGCCTTGGTGGTGGCTGCCAGCTGCGGCGCGGCCTCGCGGGGCGTTACCACCCCATCAATGATCTGCCACACGGGGTAAAAGTCGCCCGCCTCGCCGCTGCCCGCCTGGCCCCAGGTGCAGGTGGTGCGGGTGCGGTCTGCGCCCGCCTCGCCGCGCGTCGGGCTGGCCAGCTCATTGTCATAGAGGTCAGGGTCTTGCAGTGCGGTGACCGTTTCCTGCAGCAGGTAGACGCCCACGCTGACTTCGCCCACCATCGCCACCACCAAGCTGGCGGCGGGCACGTCGCGAACCTGGCCCGCCAAGTAGATGCGGCCAGCGTCCAGGGTGCAAGCGCCGGTGCTACTGACTGCGCAGGCAGCGCCGGCCGCAATGTCGCCTTCGGCAAACAGCACATCGGCCACGCCGCGCAGGGCGCTCGCCGCATTGTCCTGCACCTCGTCCAGCTCACGGGCCTGCACGGGGCGGCCCAGGCGAAATTGCAGGCCGGTGTAATTCTTGTCGTTCATTTTCTGGTTGCTCCCCTCACAGCGGCAGGATCAGGAATTCGGTTTCTTGCTTGCGCTCGCGTGGCGATGGCTTGCGGTACTCCAGCGTGTACATATCGCCAGGCGTTGCCACCTGGTCGGCGGTGATGTAGCGGTGACCTGGCGGGGTGTCGGGCGTTACCGTGGTGCCAAAGAACAGCGCGCATTCGCGCACCGTCTCGCCGTCTGCATCAAAAAAGCCAAAGTTCGCCTGCAGGTACAGCCACTGCGATGGCTCGGCGCTTTTCTTGTAATAGAGGATGTTGTCGCCCACGCCCTCGGGGGCCATGTAGTCGTAATCGGCCTCCGTAGCCGGCACCACGTATTCCACGATGGTGGCCAGGCTGCGGCCGATCTCATCGCGCATTTGGCCAGCAATGGGCACGGCGGGCGGCTCTTGCCAAGCGCCATCACCCCGGCCCCACGCAAAGTAGGCGGGCATGGCCGCCAGGGCCTTGGCCAGGGCAATGCGGCCCGTGTCTTGCAAAACGATCATGTCTGTCACTCCTGAATAACGATGTTTCCACCGGCAATGTCGGTGGTCTGCCAGGTGTCGCCGTCCCAGCCGCCCGTCTCCCAGGTGCGGTCTGGCACCGTGCGGGGTAGGTCGCGGCCCGCCTGGCTGGCTGCTGCGCCCAGGGGCTGGCCCAGCGGCGATGCAATGGCGTTGCTGGGCGCGCTGCGGGGGGTGGTGTCGCCATAGCACGCCAGGCGCACATAGGCAGGCGCTGCGCCGCCATGGGTGGCTGCAGCTGTGCCTGCCAATGGCTTGCGCACCGGGCTGCCCAGGCGGTAGAGGTTGAGCAAGGGCCAGTCAGTGCGGCGCATGCGGCCACCCTTGGCGGTGCAATGCCCGCCCGGTATCCGCGCCCCCGTCAGGCGCGGCGCGGTGCCACCGTTGAATGCCCCCTGGCTCACGATGATGGTGGTGCCGTCGCCCGCATCCATCGGCGTGCCGCTGTCGGCCTGCAGCAGGCCATGGTTCAGGCCCGGGCGGCTGTTGGTGCGCAGCACACGCCGGTCCAGGCGGTGGAACACCCGGTAGAAGCGCACATGCAGCGGCAGACTGGCCTTGACCACATGCGCCAGGTAGCGCAGGTCGGCGGCGGTGATTTCGCGGCCCGGATCGATGTGCAACAGCGCACCGTCTTCTTCGATCTTGACCCCGCGATAGCCCAGCCAGCCCATAGCCCGGCGCACAGCGGCCGCGCTGCCGCGCTCACGCAGCCAGGGCAGCCCCTTGGCCAGCAGCTCGCGCGGGTCAGCAAAGTAGCGGTCAAACTGGCTGAGCTGCCAATGTGCAACCACCCAAGGCTGCAGCACATCAGGGTCGGCGGCGGGCTCGGCCTGGTCGGCCAGGCTGCCCCAGTCGGCTGGGAAATTGCCATCAATAGCCCGCTCCAGCAAGCTGGCATTGGGCGGCAGCACACTGCGGTGACGCTGGGAGACTTTGGGACCGGCCATGGCTATGCCACCCCCATGTCCACCAGCAGCACCTGGCCCAGGGTCGGGAAGTATCCCACCGGGATGGCGGTCACCTCGGCAGGCGCCGTGCTGTCTGGGTATTCCACCCGCGCAACCCCCTCCACATGCAGCAGCGTGGTGATGTAGCTGCGGCCCACCGCTGCGGACAAATCAGCCATGCCGGCAAAGGCAGTCTGCAGCCGGCTATTGAGCAGCTGCAGCAGGTTGGCCGGTGCGGTGCGCGCGCGGTAGATGTTGGCGGTGATGTTGATGGCCATGGGCTGAGCCACGGCCACGGTGATGGGCACCCCGAGCATGCGCCCGCCGTCGCTGTTTACCAGCGCGTCAACAGCCTGCTGGGTGGCCGTCGCCTGCGCCTGGTCAACGCACCACAGCATCAGCTGCACCCTGCCTGCGGTCGGGCTGGTGGCCATGGCCGCGCGCACGTTCAGGCTGGCGGTCATCGCCTGGTACTCGTAGTACTCCCGCGTTCCCTGGCTGGACAGCGCCGCAATGCGCAGCTGCACACGGGTGCGCAGTCGGGTGTCTGCCTCGCCATCCATGCGCGTGACGCCCACCAGGGCCGCAAGGTGGTCAAGGTCGGCACCCCGGGCAAAGGCCAGCAGGTGGGCGCGGGCGGCGTCGTTGACGCGCGCACGGTATGCCATTTCGCGCATGGCAAAGGATTCCAGCAGCTTGGTGAGTGGCTCACTCTCCAGGGCCAGCACATCGTCTACGGCGGGCAGGTGTGGGCGCAGCAGGTTAGCCAGGTCGGTTTTGCTGGTGGCCAGAATCGTTTCGTAGTTGAGGGCTTCGACAACATCAGGCGCGGGCAGTGTGGCCAGGTCGATCATGCGGAGGCCCCCCACGCAATGGGCACCGACAGGCGCAGCGGCTGGCTTGCGCCAAAGTCGCTGTTGTAGGTGCCCAAAATCTGATACTCGGCATAGCCGGGGCGGCTAGGGTCGCGCAGGCTTTTGATCTGCTTGACCTCAATGCGCGGCTCCCAGCGCATCAGCGCCGATTGGATGGCGGAGAAAACGCGGGTCTGCGCAAGCAGGTTGTCGGGCTGGTCGACCAGCGCCTGCAGCAGGCTGCCATAGTCGCGGCGCATCACGCGGCTGCCGATGGGCGTGGTCAGGATGTCCATCACCGATTGGCGCAGGTGGCTGATGGCATCCATGCGGGTGCCGGTCTGGGCGTTCATCATGCTGGCACCGGGCCTTCCGTCAATGCCTGACCCTTTTGGACGCCCTTGTGCGGGTGGCTCACCAGGCTGATGCCCGAGGCGATCACATCGGCATCACCCACCACATTGACGTTGGCCGTGATTTCGCCCGGGCCGATGGTGAGCGTGGCACCACCGGCCTGCAGGGTGATTTTGTCCGACTCCATGGTGATGCTGCAGCCCTCTGCCACTTCAAAGCGCACGCGCTTGTCCATGTGCAGCAGGTGTTCGCCCTTGGCAGTTTCGCTGTAGTCCTTTTCGCTGAACTGGTCGCGGCAGGTGTCTGCCTGCTTGCTGGGGGCGGCCATGCGGTCGCTGTACACGCCCAGCAGTACGCATCCCTGGCCCAGGTCGCCGCCCGTGGCCAGCACCATGCACTGTTCACCCTTGACGGGCGGCCACCACTGGCTGCCCTTCTCGCCTGCGGCGCGGCCCGTAAACCATGGCAGCCAATCGGTTTCGTTGTCGCCGGTCTTGACGCGACAGCGCGCGGCGGCCAGGTCAACAGCCGCAACCGTGCCCATGCGGGCCACGTTGGCCAGTTGGCGCGACAGCTCTAGCGGGTTGGTTTCTGGGCTGGTGTTTGGGGGCATGCGGCCAGTGTCGGCCGCGCGCGCGCGGAAGGCCAGCAGCGGGCACTGTGGCTGCGCCTCACACAATTTTTGCAGCGTGTGGCTGCTACTTGCTCAGGTAGTCCAGCAGGTATTCGCGCAGCCAATCGGTGTCGTCTTTGCTGATGCCGATCAGCTCGCGGGCTGGGTAGTCGTAGCTCGGCCCGCCTGGATTCACCAGATCGGTTTCGCCGTAGTGGTGCACGCGGGCGATGCGCTGGGCGCGGCCGACAAACTCCACTACTGCCGCGTTGCCGCCGTCGCTGCGCGCCCGGATGTTGCGCTGCATGCGCAGCTTGGCAAACATGGGCTTGCGCTGCTGGGCCTGTTGGCGCACCTGGGCGCGCTTGCTGCGCAGTGCGCCGCTGGGGGCCTTGCGGGGTGTCCAGGCGTTGCCATCGGGGTCAGTCTGGGCGCGCATGCGCTGGGTGTTGGCCGTGCGCAGCTTGCGCGCAATGTCCACGGCCAGGCGCCGGCGCGCGGTGCCGTCCAGCTTGGCCAGCAGGTGGCCGGCCCAGTCTTCAATGGCGCGAAAGTCTGCCATGGGCTACAGCACAAACCGCGCTTCTTCTGGCGGGGTGGGAATGTCCCATTCGGCCAGCAGCTGGTCTTTGAGCCACAGCTGCCAATGCTCGGGCAGGCGGTTGGTTCCAATCACCTGGGGCTCTGCGGGGTGGTCGCAAATCAGGCGTGTGGGGTGGTCAGGGTCGGGGGTGACAATCACGCGCTCGGTGACGGGCACACGTATGCCGATATCGGCGCCTGCAGTGTTGAGCAGCTCCACCTGAAACTGCAGGCCGGTGGCCTGGCTGGTAGGGTTAAGCAGCAGCTCAGGCTGGTGGACCCGCAGCCAGGCGATCAGCGGCACAAACAACGCATCGGTGTGGCCGGTAAAGTCCAGCACCGACACTTCGATGGTGTAGGCGTACTCAAACGACAGGCTTTTGCCCATGGCCGATACAGCCCGGCCTGCGCTGGCCAGGACTATGAGGTTCTCGGGGTTAGCTTTGAGGTCGGGGACTGCGGCCTCAATGAGGTTGCGCAGGCTTTGCAGCTTCCACATGCTTGGCGCCTTTCCAGATGGTGTTTTTCCAATCGTCCAGCGCCTGCTTGGCCGCGTTGTACTGGTCTATGCAGCTGTTCAGTTCGCGGGTGGCGTCTTCGGCGTCGGCGGTGATGGCTGCAATATCGGCTGCATCCTCTGCCAGTAGTTCAGCTCGCGCTTCTTGAGGCCCAACGCCGGCATGCTGGGTGGCTCGCTCAGCAGGTACTGCGGGGGCGGGGCAGCTGGTGGTGCGGACTGACAGCCGCTGACGGCCAGCACGCAAAGCGCGGTCGCGCTCAGCTTCAATAGTTTTTGCATGGTCTTTGCTCTCCTGTAGTTCACGGGCAAGGGTTGCGGCCTGGTCGCGCAGCTGGTTGTCTGCCGTGCGGTTGGCCTCGCCCTGGCGGGTGGCCTCGGTGCGCTCGGCTGCTTGGCGCTTGGCATCGTCCTGCTGGGCGATCTGGTCACGTGCTGCATAGCCCTTGCGGTATGCCCAGCCATGGCCCACCCATAGCCCCGCCAGCAGCGCGGCGCACGCGATGACGGTCAGCCAGTCGATGACGCCGGTTTGCCTTTTCATGGCTGGGCCTTCAAACAGTCGGCCTCGCGCTTGAGGCTGCGCGCCCACACGCCACCGCATCGCTTATTCCCTGGCGTGCTGCAGTCGTAGCCTGCGGAAAATTTATAGAGTGGGTAGCTATGACAGGCGCCCTTGTAGTCCCCTTCCTGGGTTTTCTTGCGCATGCTGCTGCTGTTCCATTTGGCACACCCATATTGGCCGGCAAAGTCCACAGCGATGCCGAACTCCTCCGGCAATACCAGCGTTTCCCCCAGCGACTTGCGCACGCATGCGGCATAGGTCTTATCGAGGATGTTGTAGGCCAGGTCATAGGCCCGCTGCCTGGTAATGGGCGGATCATCCATGCGCACACGGGTGCCGTCTTCGTAATGCGTAGCACCGTGGCCGATGGTGGGCACATCACCCTTGGTGGGGATGATGGGTTCGGCACTGAAGCCCTCGGCCAACATCCAAGCGGCCAGGATTGCAGAAGTAACGGCCATCGCGGCGGCGGGCCTGCGTTTATTCATCGAGCGCTCCGAAGTCAGTAGCGGCATTGCCGGGGTGGCGTTGAATCTGAATCTCACGCTCGCGCCAGTTCGCGCCAAAAGCGACCACCATCTTTTCTTCGCCGTGCTTTTCCAGCATTTCCATCACCCAGGCCATGCGGTTGCGCTCTTCGGCCCGGTCGCTGCGACGCTTTTCAGCACGCTTGGCTTTCACGCCCTGGCGCTGCGCCCAAATGGATACCAGGCCGGTAGCCACCGTCATAGCTGCGCCGATAAGTAAAAGCACTGTGTCCACCGTGAAAGAAGGAAACCACGCCGGCGCCACGTTGGCGTCGGTGGCGGCTTTGGCCGCGCCACCTGCCGTCGTGAGGCTTCCGAAAACATAGGTAGCGCCTGCGCTGATGCGCCCAACAACAAAGGTGCGGCTTTCCACCCAAAGGGCTTTGAGGCTCATTTTTTGGGCCCCTTCCAGCTCCATGCCGTCCATGTGCAAGTCGCAAAACGGTCGATGGTGTTGGCGTTCAGAACTTCAAACCCGTAGTTCTCGGTCTTGGTGCCGCCCCACAGCTTGCTGGTGCGCACCAGCTGCCACACGCCGCCAGCGCAAGCCACGCGGATGCCCATCACCTGGCGGCCAATTTCTGGGTTGCCCCATTCGCCATCCAGCACCGGCAGCCCGGCGCGATAGGCGATGTTTTCCAGGGGCATGCCCCACTTCTTGGCCAGCCAGCCGCAGCGGTTGCGGATGCCGTTGAAATTCCAGCGCGGCAAGAAGCTGCGCGGGCTGTACGGCGGCCAGTAGCTCACATGCTGGCCATCGTCATGCACCACATCTTCATCGGGCGCCGGCATGCGCACATGACGCCCATCAATCAGCGCCCAGTCAGAGCGGTCGCCGTTGATGCTGATGTTGTTGTCGTACCAGCGCAGCCAGCGCGGCAGCTGCTCGGCCTCGCGGGGCAGAAGTGCTGCAATGAACGCCCAGACGATGGGCGCGGTCAGGCCCACCCAAAAGCGGATCAGTGCGGGCTTGCGCGCGCTTTGCAGGCTGGCCAGGGCCTGGGCATGCAGCTCAGCCGGTACACCGGCTTCGGTCAAATAGGTTTGCAGCTTGTTCATGGTGTTGTCAGTCCCAAAGGTTGATGCGGTCTTGTACGGGCTGCGCGGCCTTGACCAGGCGCACGGGCATGCCCATGGGAATATCCATGGCCACCTTGGCCAGGCCCGGGTTTGCGGCAAGCGTGGCCTCTACGTGGCCCGCTGTGCTGCCCAGATGGCGATTTACCAGCGCATCGAGCACATCGCTTTGCAGCGCCCGCACGGTGATGGTGTTTTGCGTGCCGGTCATAGCAGCTCTGCAATCACGCGGGGCAGGCCCTGCAGGTCGGCAATGGCATGGCGGGTGCGGGTGTCGAGGCTGTCCTGCCGGATCTCCAGCGCGCTGCGCACCCGGCTTTCTTTGCCCGCGCCATCTGGCAGCGTGTCAATGTCGCGGTAGGCGCTGGCCAGCTGCGACTGCACATGCGATTGGATGGCACGCAGGTAGTGCTTGAGCTTCACGCTCTGGCCGCCCAGCTGGGTGGCGGGCACATCGGCCAAGCTCGCATAGCCCGCCGCCACCTGGGCGGCCTGCCAGTCGGCCAGCTCTCTGTTGACACTGAGCATGGCTTCTTCCACGGCCAGCAGCAGGCGGGGTGGCGTCACGGTGCCATCGAGCCGGGCGTCTTCGCGCAGCTTCTCGCAGTTCACATCGGGCCACCAGCCGTCATTAACCACCGATGCTTCGGTGCCCTTGATAGGCGGGTTGGCGACAGCGACAAAGGGCGAACTCACGGCGTTAGGCTTTCAGGGTGTTAGGTGTGGCGGTGGCCCAGGGCGTCAGGCGGTGGCAAATCAATGCTGCCTTTGCCCTGGGGCCGCCACGGCTCGCGGGGTGCGACTGGTGCGGCGACGGGGGCGCTACTTTTTAAGGCGCGCTTCCAATCGCTCAATGTCTTTTTTGACGCCTGCGCGCGCTGGATCAAGCTCCATAGCGCGTTGCAGGTACGGCAGGGCCGCGCTGCACACCTGCAAGGTGCGGCCCTTGGCATCCATGGCAATGTCTTGGCTGTTGGTCTTGCCCAGCAGCGCCCAGCCTGCGGCCTTGTTCAGCTTGGCCTTGATCTGGTCATGCATATCGGCCTCGGCGGTCAGCTCCAGCACGCGCTGGGTGACTGCGATGGCGTCCTGATCCGTCAAGCGGCCAACCAGAACGGCGTCTGCGATTTCCTCTGCCACCACGCTGGCCATGTCGCGCTTGTAGTCGTCTGGAGGGTTGATGCCGCTGGCCAGGGCATATTCGGCAAGAGGCATGGCGCGCACGTAGTCGCCCGCGTCAATGGCCCAGATCAGGATGGTCGCTACCACTTCGTCCTGCGTGCCTGGCTTGGTGTCAAACACCCCGGCCAGGTAGGCGTCGTATTCGGGCAGCATGGCGCGCTTGGCCTCGGCCTTGCGCTCATTGCTCTTGAAGTCCTTCAGCGCAATGCGGTGTTGGTGCAGCTGGATAAGCTGCAGCTCGTAGGCGGTGCCGATGGTTTGGCCATGGGCGTCGGCGGCACTGCCAGCGCTGGCCGCCAGGGCAGCCATGGTGCGCATGTAGTGCGCTTGGGCTGGTGTCTGTCGCATGTGGATGTTCCCCGCTTGGTGTTGGTGGGCACCGGCCCGCTAAAGAGCGGCCTATTTTTTTAGCCGCCGATGGCAGGCCGGTGCGCTTGGGCTTAGGCCAGTTCGATGTTTTCGACCAGGCAAGCCTTTTCCAGGTTCTCGATCACGAATGCATCGTTAGACGATTCAAACGTGGCGATGCGGTCTTTTTCCGGCTGGTCTTTGACCATGCGCCGGCGTGCGCTGGCCTGGTAGTAGATGGACAGGTTGTCCAGGCTGGTGATCAGCACGGCGTTGGGCGGGAAGAATGGCACCGTGACAGCCTGCAGGCCGCCCAGGCGCTTTTGGCTGACCACCAGGCTACCGGCGATCATCTCAGTGGGTGCGCTTTGGCCGTCCACGATGGGGAACAGCTTGTCATGCATCAGGTCGCGGCCCACGATGGCCACGAGGTCAGCGCCTTCGGAAAAGATGGGCGAGATCAGCGCATGGCGGGCGTCGTACACCAAGCCGTCCAGGCTTGCGTAGTCCGCATCGGCCAGCTTCTGGCCGGCAGCATCCATGCCAATCTTGACCTTGCCCGCCGTCTGGCCAGCCTTCATCACACCTTCGGGGCGATTCTCGCGCAGGTCTTGCAGCCAGCCCTTGTTTACGTCCTGCAGCAGGGGATTGGCTGCACGGTTGGTGTTAGCTGCCGCGCTGATGCCGTTGAAGCCAATCATGATGCGATCAAGCGCGCACTGCTGGATGATGGCGCCCGACAGCAGCTTTTGGAAGTTCGGGAACTTGGCCCACATATCCAGCTTGGCATAGCGAATGGCGGTGTCGTAGTTGGTTTGCACTGCCATGTATTTATGGCTGTTCATGTCCGACACATCGGTGGGCTTGCGCTCATCGTTGCCGCTGGTGTCGGTACGGCTGGCAATGGGGCCGTTCACGCCCAGGCCCAAGCGCTCGCCCATCATTTCATCCACGGGGGCGATATTGATCTTGCCCAGGAACGAGCTGGACTCTTGAATGCGCTGCTCCAGGGTTTGCTGCACGCTGGGCGCGATGGCGAACTTGACGGCAGCGGATGCCACGTTGGACAGCGCGGCCTGCTGTGCGACGTAGGCGGTGAATTTCAGGCGGGTTTCGTTGCGCATGATTGCGTCCCTATAAAAACTGGTGTCGGTTGTTGGTGAGAGCGGCTATTGAGCGGCTGTAACTGGCTTAGCAGTCGGCCAGCTCCGAGGCATCCTTGCCGGTGGCTGCTGGGCGCTGGCCGCTGTGGCTCTCAGTGCCTTCGAGCTTGGCTTTCAGGGTGGCAAAGTCCTTTTTGAGTCCAGCCAGCTCAGTGCCCTGGGCATTGAACTTGCCCCGCAGTTCGGCGTTTTCCGTGGCCATGTTCTGCAGCGCTGTACCGGTCACGCTCATTGCTTCCATGACCTTGGTTGCAAAGCTGGTATCGCCGGCTGCGGGCTTAGTGGCTGCCAGGCCCTTGATGCTGTCGATCACATCGTTGAACCTCTGCAGCATCGCGCTGGCGATCCCCTCGGCGTCACCTTCCAGGCCCAGATCGGTTTCCAGGGCAGCAGTGAACAAGGTGGACGGGTTGGTTTTGCGCTTGGCGAATGGATTGGCATCGGGGTGTGCAGCAGAAAATGCGAGCACCTCAGTCCCCAGGCTTGCGGGGCTGTCCGTGACAGCCAGTCCGACCATGTAGGCCTGGCCGGATTTCGCAAAGTCGGGGTCGATTTCAATGCTGGTGAAGATCTTTTGCTTGGCCTTGTTCATGGCCACCAGCGCGGGCAGTGCTTCCACCTGGGCAAACAGCTCCATCTTGCCCTCGGCATTGGCCACAGCCTTGAGCGCAGTCACATCGCCCAGCGCCGCAAAGGCGCTGTCGGCCATCACGCCGCGAATGTGTTCCAGCCAGACACGGGCCTGGTATTTACCGGTGTTGTAGTTGGCGGCAGCCTGTTCGATCCAGCTGCGCTGGATGGTGCGGCCATCGGTGGTAGCGCCTTCTGTGGCAACTCGAAAGAATTTGCTTGGCATGGTGCGGCTCGGTTAAGCGGTTGTTGATCTATCGCTATGTTCCGCTCACCCTGTTTTTGTAGCAATCACCGCGCGCTGTGGCTGCGTTTCGGACAGTTTGCACTTGTCGATTTCCGCGCGCGCGCGGCAGACACTGGCGGAATGAAAGTAGCACCGCGAAAGCCGCCAACCAGCCCAGCGCCCACCGGCACCGCCGACGGCGGCGCGCCGGCGCGCGCCGTCAAACGCCTTGCCAAGTCGCGCAGCAAATGCGGGCCGCACATCACCACAGTTACGCCCGAGCAGGCGTTTACCGCTGCTGCTCTCAAAGAGATATCGCCCGAGGGGAAGGGTCTGCCCTTCGCGCTTGACGGCTTGCCCGCTGGCGAGTGCAGCGCCGTCACCGATGGCGGTGCCGGCCAGCGGCGCCAGGCCCGTGACCTGTATTGGCAGGGCTGGAAGCTGACCCACATTGCGGAAAAGCTGGGCGTGGCCCGCGCCACCCTGCACGGCTGGCACAAGGCCGAGCGCTGGGCAGAGGCCAGCCCCACGCAGCGCGCCGAAGGCGTGACGGAGACGCGCTACGCGCAGCTGGTGGCCAAGGTGGAGAAGACGGGCAGCGATTACAAGGAAATTGACCTACTCGGGCGGCAAATGGAGCGCTTCGCGCGCATCAGCAACTACCGCCAGTCGGGCCGCGAGCGCGATCTAAATCCCAACATCGATGCGCGCAACGCAGCCGCCAAAAAGCAGCCTGTCAAAAACTTCCTATCGCAGGAACAGATCGAGCAGCTGCGCGATGCCTTCATTGAATCGTGCTTTAAGTACCAGCTCACCTGGTGGCAGAACAGCCACCAGCGCACACGCCAGATTCTCAAAAGCCGCCAGATCGGCGCCACCTGGTACTTTGCCCGCGAAGCGTTGATTGATGCGCTGGAGACGGGCCGCAATCAGATTTTCCTGTCTGCCAGCAAGGCCCAGGCGCACATCTTCAAGCAGTACATCCAGGCGTTTGTCTTTGAGGTCTGCCAGGTGGAGCTGAAAGGCGAACCGATCATTCTGGCGAACGGCGCGCAGCTGCACTTCCTGGGCAGCAATGCGCGCACAGCCCAGGGCTACCACGGCAATTTCTACTTCGATGAGTATTTTTGGACAACCGACTTCGAGCGCCTAAACAAGGTGGCCAGCGGCATGGCCATTCACAAGAAGTGGCGCAAAACCTATTTCAGCACCCCATCGAGCATCCAGCACGCGGCCTATGACCTGTGGAGCGCGAAGAAGTTTGCGCGCAAGTTCAACACCGATGTCGACATTACCCACGGCAAGCTGGCGGGCGGCTTCACGGGCGAAGACAAGGTTTGGCGCCACATCGTCAACATCTTGGACGCCGAGGCCGGGGGCTGCGATCTTTTCGACCTGGACGAACTGCGGCTGGAGTACTCCGACCCGGAGTTTGAGAACCTGCTGATGTGCGGCTTTGTGGATGACTCGTTTAGCGTGTTCCCGCTGACCAATCTGCAGCCCTGCATGGTTGACAGCTGGGAGATTTGGAAAGACTTCAAAGCATTCACCCAGCGGCCCTTTGGCTGGCAGCCAGTATGGGTGGGCTATGACCCCAGCCTGAACGGCGACAGCGCGGGATTGGTAGTGCTGGCCCCGCCCGAGACACCGGGCGGCCCGCTGCGCGTGCTGTACACCCGCCAGCTGCGCGGGCTGGACTTTGAAGCACAGGCGGCCGAGATAAAGAAGGTCTGCGACACCTACAACGTGCAGCAGCTCACCATCGATCAGACCAGCATCGGCAATGCCGTCTACCAGCTGGTGGTGAAGTTCTTCCCGGCCGCCCGGGGCATCAACTACAGCGTGGAAAGCAAAACACTGCTGGTGATGAAAGCTCAGCAAGTTATCAAGGCCCAGCGCCTGCAGTGGGACGCCGGCAACAAAGAACTGGCCGCCTCATTCATGGCCATCAAGCGCGAGATGACGGCCAGCGGCCGCAGCGTGACTTACGCGGCGGGCCGCAGCAAAGATACCGGCCACGCCGATCTGGCATGGGCGTGCATGAACGCGCTCAGCAACGAAGCGCTGGAAGTCGGCACCGGCCTGGCCACGCCGCAGACGCAATCCTTTATCGAGGTCTATTCCTAATGAGAAAACGCAAACCCGCGCAGCCCCAGCGCACGGCAGCAATGGCCGCCCCATCGCCCGCGCCTGCCACCCAGGCGGGCGAGTCATCCAATGTTCAGGCGTTCAGCTTTGGCGATCCCGAGCCGGTGATAGGCGGCATCAGCGCGCTGATGGAGTATGCCGAGTGTGTGCAGAACGGCGATTGGTACGAGCCACCCGTCAGCCTGGCCGCCCTGGCCCGCCTGCTGCGCGTGGGTGCGCACCATGAATCTGCCCTGCGCTGCAAGGTCAACATCCTGGCCAGCACATTCATTCCCACCCAGTGGCTCAGCGCCGCCGACTTCAAGGCCATGGCGTTTAACTTTTGCGTGCTGGGCAACGGCTATCTGGAATGGCGCGAAAACCAGCTGGGCGACAAGCTGGTACTGCGCCACGCCCTGGCCAAATACATGCGGGTGGGCATCGAGCCTGGGCGGTTCTTTTTCGTGACAGATCTGCAGTCGCCGCACGAATTCAAAGCCGGATCTATCCTGCACCTGCGCGAGCCCGATCTGCATCAGGAAATTTACGGCGTGCCGGGCTACCTGGGCGCCATGCAGTCGGCCCAGCTCAACGAAAGCGCAACGCTGTTCCGCCGCCGCTACTACAACAACGGATCGCACGCAGGCTTCATCCTTTACGCGACTGACCCGGCCCAAAGCCAGGGGGACATTGACGCCTTGCGCAAGCAGCTGACCCAGACAAAGAACGGCGGCAACTTCCGCAACGTGTTCTTCTACGCGCCAGGCGGCAAGAAAGACGGCCTGCAGCTGATCCCCATCAGTGAGGTGGCCGCCAAAGATGACTTCTTGAACATCAAGAACAGCAGCCGCGACGATGTGCTGGCCGCGCACCGGGTTCCGCCGCAGCTGATCGGCATGCTGCCAAACAATACGGGCGGCTTCGGCGATGTGGAAAAGGCTGCAACGGTTTTTGCGCGCAATGAGATCACCACCCTGCAAAGCGACATAGCCGGGTCGATCAACGAACAGGCCGGCCGGGAGGTGGTGCGCTTCAAGCCCTACAAGCTGGACGAGGGCCAGGCCGCCGAGTAGCCCCAGCTCCACACGCCACCCAGCACAGCGCGGCCCCCGCACTAGGCCGCGCCCAGGCCCGGCACCAGGGGCCAGCCCGCGCTGCACGCCCAGCCCGCCCCCACGCCCCTGCACCACAGGCCCGCCACAGCGCGGGCCTTTGCATGGGCGCCCCACCCCTTGCCCCAGCGCACGCAGCCCCACAGCGGCCCGCAGGCGCGGCCCCTGGCCCACGCACGCACCCCAGGGGCACCCCCGCCCCCGCCCGCCCTGCCCGCCCACCCCCTGCATACCCCCGCTGCGCGCGGTCGAGACCCCGCCGCGCCCGCTCGCTTAATAGGTCGCAATCGTCGGCACCGCCGACCAGGCCGCTTTCCAGCACTGGCGGGGCCTGGCGGGGCATTTTTACCCCCTGTTTAAGTGTCGGGAAACGTCGGGTTTCGTAATGCGGGAAGAAAGGCGTCGCGCGGACTAGAACGGCACATCCTTTTCCAACGATGCAAGCAGGTCAGCGGGTATGCCAATCGAGGTCTTCAGGCCATGCGCCGGCCGTGCTTCGGGTGGCTCAGTCTGCGAAATAGACGGTAGGTGGTTCATCAGCGCGTTGCCGGTCGAGCTTGTCCGGTACCGCTCCCACATCTCTTCTTCTGTCTCCGGCACCGACAGCTCAACAAGCGACCCAGGTATGCATATCGCTTCTGGGTGTTCGTCTTTGATGTGTTCTTCTGTGCAGCGGAATCGGGTTGTCTTCCACTTCCCAAAGACCTGGATCTTCCAAAAGTACTGTTTCTCAAGCTTCATGATGGCCTCCTGTAACACTGTTTATTTATACAGTATTTCCGAAGTCCCCGAAGTGCGCACTAACAGAATTCTTCCTTCGCAACTCTCAACTGGCCTATGGTTTTTGCACAACAAAAGCGCGGGAACTCATGCCCGACGAGGCTGAAAAAGGTTGGCCTGTTCGTTGGCCTGTAGAGCTTTAAAATTGCGTAAAAGCCTTATTTTTAGCCATAACGCGGCGGCCGCCTTCTCCGCCACAAATGATCGGTTCAAAAGAACGTAAAGGCTTTCGAATCCAGCGCTACCAGATAGCGCACAAAACAAAGGCTGCAAATTTCGGTTTGCAGCCTTTCTTGTTTCTAGCGTGACGCTTTTCGGTAGCCCTAGCGCAAATAAAACCTAAACCGCGCGCCCACATCCCCCGCCCCACTCAACAGCTCAATCGAGCTGTCATGCAGCTGCAGAATGCGGTGCACGATCATCAAGCCCAAGCCGCCAGAGCGGCCATCGCTGCGGCTGTGCATGCGGCTCAAGGTGGGGCGTTCGAACAGGCTGTCGCGCAGCGCGGGAGGGATGCCTGGGCCATTGTCCTGCACGGTCACGCTGATGCGGCCCTGCTCTGCGGCACGCAGCTCTACCTGTATATCACCGCCTTGCTGCGTGGCGCGGATGGCGTTGTCGATCAGGTTGACAAGGACGCGTTCCAGCATGCCCAGATCAGCGGTGACGGGGGGCAAATCCGGGTCGATCACGGCGTGCAGGCGCTGCGCCTTGGCCTCGGCGGCAAGCTCAAACTTCTGGAACACGTCCTGCAGCAGATCGGGCAGAAAGAAGCGCTCGGGCTCGGGCTTGACCACGCCGTATTCCAGCCGCGCCAGCTCAAACAGCTTTTGCGCCAGGTCGCCGACCTTGCGGCTTTGGTCCAGCGCAATGCCCAGGTAGCGGCGGCGCTCGTCGGTCGACAGCACATCGGCCTTGAGTTGCAAGGTTTCCAGATAGCCATGCAAGGAGGTCAAAGGCGTGCGCAGGTCGTGGGAGATATTGGCGAAGAGCTCGCGCCGCTGCTGGTCTTGCGTGCGCAGCTTTTGCCATTGCTCCCAGGTGCGTTGCGCCAGCTGTGCAAAGGCCTGGCTGAGCACAGCGATATCGGCACCGCCGTGCGCTGCCTGCCGCAGCTTGGCCTGGGCTTGGGGCAGATCGGCCAGGCCGTCGGTTTGCAGCTCTTGCACGGCTGCCGTCAGGCGCCGCAGCGGCCGGGTGATCATGCCAAAGGCCACGGCTGCTGCGACTGCGCCCAGCACCACGACGACCAGCAGCGACCAGAGCAATGTGCGGAGCGCGCCGTCACTGCTGACGCGCGCTGCCAGGCTGTCACGGCCCTGGCCTTGCAGGATCACATAGACATAGCCTGAGCGCTGGCCGCCCTGCATCAAAGGCGCTGCGCTGAACACCTTGCGCTCGGTCATGCTGCGGGGGTCGTCACCCAATACCGGCAGCGCAGCGCCGCTGAACAAACGCTGCAAGGGCTCCAGATCGACCTTTTGGCGCAGTATCTTTTCTTGCGGCGCATCGTAGGCCTGGATGGCGCCGCTGTCGTCGAGCAGGTAGACCTCCACGCTCGGGTTGACCTGCATCAGCTTGCCAAACAGCTCGCGGCTGGCGCCAGCGTTCAGGCCATCGGCACGCATCAGCTCCGGGTAGCGGGCAATGCGCGCGGCCAGATCCTGCGACAGGCGCTGCACTACCTCTTGCTCGCGCTGGTCGGATACCCGCATCTGCAGCCAGACTGTGGCCGCACTGCAGGCCAACAGCAGCAGCACAAAGACCGCGCTCAGGCGCTGCGCCAGGGTGGTGGATGCGCGCTTCATGGCGTCTCCTCCGCCCATTTGTAGCCATGGCCCCAGACCGTCAAGATGCGCCTGGGGCTGCCAGGATCGGCTTCGATCTTGGTCCGGAGGCGGTTGATATGGGTGTTGACCGTGTGCTCATAGCCATCATGGCGGTAGCCCCAGACCTGGTTGAGCAGGTCAAACCGGGAGAACACCTTGCCGGGGTTGCGCACAAAAAAATGCAGCAGGTCAAACTCTCGCGGCGTCAGCTCCACCTGGGCGCCATCCACCTTTACCTCCCGCGATATCGGGTCGATCTCGAGATTGCCGAGCACCAGCACACCCGCATCCAGCCGGGCGTTTTGCGCCAGGGCCTGGCTGCGGCGCAGCAGCGCGCGCACCCGCGCCACCAACTCTAGTACCGAGAACGGCTTGGCCAGGTAATCGTCCGCGCCCAGCTCCAGCCCCAGGATGCGGTGCATCTCGCTGGAGCGGGCACTGGTGATGATGATGGGCACGTAATAAGCCATCGCGCGGGCACGCCGGCAGATCTCCAGGCCATCCACCCCGGGCAGCATCAAATCCAGCACCAGCGCATCCCAACCGCCCCGCTCCAAGGCCTGCATGCCCGCATCGCCGTCAGCCATGTGCACCACCTCATAGCCTTCATCGCGCAGGTGCAACTGCAGCAGCTCCGCGATGGGGGCATCGTCTTCCACGATCAAGATACGTTTGCTGGGATTCATGCTGTCATTGTGCGGTACGGGCGATGGCCTGCTGGCATCGGCAGCCGGCTGCAAGCCAGGCCATCATGGCTGCAGGCAGCCGCTGCGAAGAAGGTGTTAAGCGGACTGTCGCTGGTCAAGCCCGAGCGGCCTTGGCCGCCGCCTGCATCTGCTTGCGCTTCTGGAACACCCAGCGCGCCGCCAGCAAACCGGCCAGGATGAGCCCGTACAACCACACCTCGGCAAAGTTGTTCTTGCCGGAACGCATCCACCAGAAGTGCAGCACCGCCAATGCAGCCGCGCCATACACGGCGCGGTGCAGCATCTGCCAGCGCTTGCCGCCCATGCGCCGGATGATCCTGGGGACCGAAGTGACGGCCAGCGCCAGCAGGATCAGCCAGGCCAAGGTGCCCACAAGGATGAAGGGGCGCTTGATCAGGTCGTCGACGATCGCGGACCAATCCACGCCCATGTCGAACACCACATAGGCCAGCCAGTGCAGGCTGGCATAGAAGAAGGCATAGAGGCCCAGCATGCGGCGGTAGGCTGCCAGCCCGTTCCAGCGCAGCCATTGGCGCAACGGCGTAACGGCCAGCGCAATGCAGATAAAGCGGATGGCCCAATCCCCCAGCGAGCGCAGCAATGCCTCAGCTGGATTTGCCCCGAGCCCATCTGTTGCCGCGAGGTAAAAAAGCCAGGCAGCGGGGACCAGGCACAACAGGTGCAGCAGCAGCCGCTGTACGGACTTGACCGAGAAACGCGAGGTGTTGGGCATGGGCAGGTATCAGTAGTCTTTGCGCAGATCCATACCGGCGTACAGCTGCCCCACTTGGGCCTCGTAGCCGTTGAACAGCAGGGTCTTGTGGCGCTTGGCAAAGAGGCCGCCTTCGCCAATGCGGCGCTCGGTTGCCTGGCTCCAGCGCGGGTGCGGCACCTCGGGGTTCACGTTGGAGTAAAAGCCGTACTCATTGCGCGCCGCCTTGTTCCAAGCGGTGCCGGGCTGCTTCTCCACCACGCGGATAGTCACAATGCTCTTGGCGCTTTTGAAGCCGTATTTCCAAGGCAGCACCAGGCGCACCGGCGCGCCGTTTTGTGGGGTCAAGGTCTTGCCGTACATGCCAAAGGCCAGCAGGCTCAGCGGGTGCATGGCCTCGTCCATGCGCAGGCCCTCGGTGTAAGGCCAATCCAGCACGCTGCTGTTCAGGCCGGGCATCATCTTGCGGTCGGCCAGGGTCACAAACTCCACATACTTGGCACTGCCCTGCGGCTCCACCTGCGCCAGCAACTTGGACAGCGAATAGCCTACCCACGGAATCACCATCGACCAGCCCTCCACACAGCGCAGCCGGTAGATGCGCTCTTCCTGGGCGCTGAGCTTGAGCAGCTCTTCAATATCAAAGGTCTTGGGTTTGTTGACCAGGCCTTCGACCCGCACCGTCCAGGGTCTTGTCTGCAAGGTGTGGGCATAGCGCGCGGGGTCGCTTTTGTCGAGGCCGAACTCGTAGTAGTTGTTGTAGGTGCTGGCATCCTGGAAGGAGGTAGGCGTCTCCATAGATATCGCGCCCGGCACCGTAGAGCGAACGGTGCTGATCGGCTGCGTGCCATCGGACTTGGCCGCTTGCGCCCAGGCCCCCCCTGCGGCCAGAGCCGTGCCGCCAGCGGCCCCAAATTTGAGCAGGTCGCGACGGCTCAAATACAGGTGCTGAGGCGTGATGTCGCTGCTGGTTCCGTGGTCAAAGCCCGCGTTGTTGGTACGTATCAGCATGGGTATCGCTCCTGAAGTCGGTAGATGCAGATGAGGCAGGCCGGCGGGCCTGCCTCGGTTACCTCTAATAGACACCATCTGCAGCGCAAAGATGTCAAGCGCTGCTCAGTATTTGTTAAACAAAAAGTTATAAATGGTCAGAGAGGGAGGTCTGATGATGCCCCCGGCGGCTCAACAGCGCCTAAGGCCTAAGCAGCGCACACCGCACGGTAAGAGGCCACCCCATTCTGGGATGGCCGGGCGGCTAAAGCTATCAGACAAGCACTGATAGCTGCAATCCCCTTTTATGCCCACTGCGGCCAAAATGCCAGAGCTACGCGGTGCATGCTAGGCGGACAGGCCTGCCCGTTGAAAGCGATGCACGACCATGCATTGCGATCCTCAGCGAACGACATATCCCATGATCGCATCGGTGCATAGGCGGGACCGAGGGGGTTTACCTTGGCTTGGAAGTTCTCAGGCATCGCCACACCCATGCGCGGATCGCCTTGGGATCGAGGATCTGCATGGGACTGCGTTTCCGGCGGAAGGTCCAGGGGCGTCGCATGGGCTGGGGCGTCCCATCGCTGGTCGTAATAACGGGTCATTGATGGATGCGCCATGTTCGTATCGGCATTGACATAGAACTCTTTGTAGTTCTGATCAGCCTCGCGCCCCATCCACAGCGGCGGCATCGCAGCGCCAGGCAGCTTGGATATTTCTTCCCAACCCTGACGGTACCCGCGCTCGTCACGCGGACGTTCTTCCAACGCATTGGGCTGTGCGAAGGCATTGGGCCACTTCACGTCAGGCATAGCCTCGGCCACCGGGAATTCGTAGCTTGGATCGGCGAAAACATTGTTGAGAGCTGCATCAGACATGGGGCCTGCTGCTTGTGCGTGGGCAGCACTGCATGCCAACAGTATCGCGGTCGTAGTGATGGATCGGATAAACATACATTTACTCCTTTATAACCATGACATTTACAAATACCCTTAGTGATTATCACGCGGGGCATTTAAATAATAAACGATTGGCCTTGATTATCTTCATCGCATTTGTTGAAAAATGAAAGCTCCCGCAATCATCAGCCATCTGACCTATAAAACGACATTAATCACAGCATAAAATTCATCAATATTCTTAAATGATTAATTTATATATCTATCCTCAGCAACTTATTGCATTGAAAAATCAAAAGAAATTTCTATAACATTCAACAACATCACAAGAAACCAAGCTCTAGCATTGCAGCTATTTCTGACAAGCGTAAATTAAAACGCCGAAGAAATATAAAAAAATTGGTTACTTATAATTTTAGATATTAGACACCATCAACCAAGTGGCTATTCAAACCCCAAAGACTCAACCAAATCTAAACGTATAAACAAATACGCCTAGCAAATACCTCTAATCCAAGTCGCCGCAATATCACCGGGCCGCTGCAAGCCAGGGCTTGAACTTGGAACAGGCCCTGGCTTATCTCTGGAACCTATGAGAACGCTACTCAGAAGTCGTAACGCACACTCGCCGTCACACTGCGCGGCGCGCCCCAGGTGTACTGCACCCGGCCAAAATCGCGCATGCCAGCAAAGTAGCTTTTGTCCAGCGCATTGCGGATGTTCAGGTTGACGCTGAGCTTTTGGTTGACCTGGTAGCGCGCCATCAGATCCAGCACCCAGAAGGCCGGCTGCAGCAAGGGGCCGGCGGAGGTCTTGCTTTGCCAGCGGGTAGCGGCGCCAATGGTGAGGCCGCTGAGCGTGCCGCCCATGCGGTAGGTGCTGCCCAGCTTGAGCTGGTTGCGGGGCAGGTAGTTGCTGTTGCTCAGGCTGGTGCTGTTGAGCACATAGCTGCCCTGTGCCTGCCAGCCGGGGGCCAGCTCGCCCGACAGTTCCAGCTCATAGCCGCGCTTGCTGACACCAGAGACCGAGCGGTAGATGGGCGTGCCATCGGGCATGGTTTCGCCCGTGGCGTCGGCCACGTTGTCGGTCTTCATCCAGAAATAGGCCAGGCTGGCGTTCAGGCGCTTGTCCACAAACTCGCCCTTGGCGCCAATCTCGTAGGTCTGACCCTCTTCCGGGTCCAAGGTCTTGCCGCTGGCATCCAGCGCGCTTTGCGGCTTGAAGATGCTGGCATAGCTGCCGTAGAGCGAGACCTGCTCATGCACATCCACCACCAGCCCCAGGTAAGGGGTGACGACATTGTTCTTCTTGAAGTCGTAGTTCGAGTAGGCGTACGGCGTCAGGTCGTACTGCTCGTAGTTGGTGATGCGGGCGCCGCCAATCACTTTGACGGGATCGGCCACATCCAGGCGCACCGCGCCATAAACCGAGCTGCGCCTGGAGCTGAAATAGCTGTGGTTGTCGACGGGATAGTTCACGATGTCATCGGGCCGCACTATCGCGCTGCCGCCATCGCTGTAGTCCAGGCCCAGATTGGTGAAGCGCTTGTTGGCCGAGTAAGTGTCCGAGCTGGTGCGGGCGGTATCGGCGCCCAGCATCAGCGCATGGCTGCGGCCCAGCAGCTCGAAGGGGCCACGCAGATCGGCCGCGATGCTGCGGTTGCGGTTGGCATGGTCCTCGGCGCGGCTCAGGTCCACCACCTGGGGCGATGCCGTAAACCAGGAGCCGGTTTCGCCGTACGGCATCTTGGTTTTTTCGGTACTGGCCCGCAGCTTGGCCGTCCAGCCGTTGTCAAAACGGTGCTCCAGGCTGGCAAACAAGGTATCGGTGTCCTGCTCATAACCCGACCAGGGCGCGCCGATGTTGAAGGAGCGCGGCTGCAGGCCCAGGAAGTCGCCATTGGCGGCATAGGCCTGGATCATGCTCGTGCTGCCCGCGCCATAGTACTCGCGGTGGCGGTGCACAAAGCCGATGTTGAGCAAGGTATCGCGGCTCAGGTCCAGGTCCAGGGTGCCGTACAAGGTCTGGTTGCTGCGCTTGACGTTGTCACGGAAGTCATGGCCATCCGATGCAGCGGCCACCAGGCGGCCGCGCAGGCTGCCACTGCCATTGAGCGGGCCACCCACATCGACATCGGCGCGGTAGTTGTCCCAGCTGCCTACGCCTGCGCCCACACTGGCGCGGAACTCCTGCGTCGGGCGCTTGCGGATCATGTTTACCGTCGCGCCATACTTGCCATCGCCATTGGTCAGGCCGGACGAGCCCTTGAGCACCTCGATGCGGTCGATCTCGGCCATGTCGTCCATGGTGTAGAGCATCTGGGTATTGGCATACCAGCCGCTGGCCATCTGGCGCAGGCCATCGATCTGCAGGTTGACGTTGTCGCCCCGCACCATGAAGTTGTTGCCATCACCCTGGCGGTCCACCGTCACACCGGGGGTCTGCTCCATCACGTCGGTCAAGGTCTGCAGCTTGAAGTCATCCATGCGCTGGCGTGTCATCACACTGACCGACTGCGGCGTCTGGCGCAAGGTCAATGCCAGGCCGGTGGCTGTGGCGCTCGGCCCGCGCTGCGTGTAGCTGCCGGTGTCTTCTGTGCGGCCATCCTGCAGCGCATCGGCAGTCACCGTCACGGTCTCCAGGGTCATCGACTGGGGCGTTGTGGGCATGCGCTGCAACGTAAAGCTGCCCGGCTGCGTGCTCACTGCCGTCAAGCCCGTCCCTGTCAGCATGCGCGCCAGCGCCTCTTGCGCCGTCAGATTGCCGCTGACGGCCGCTGCCCGCAAGCTCTGCACCAGCGCATCGTCAAACAGCACCTGCTGCTGGGTTTGCCGGCCAAAGGCCTTGAGTCCATCAATCAGCGGCTGGGCCGGCAGATTGAAACGCTGGCGTGCCGCCTGCGCAGCGGCTTGCGCCTGGGCAGCGGCGGGCAGCACGCTGACACCCGCCATTGCAGCTGCTACTAACACGGCCAGCCATCGTGGCCGCAGCACCGGGGCCTGCGCGTTCCCGCGCACCGCCTTCTTCAACGGGCACCCGCCCTCTTCCCCCATCAACATCTCGCATCCCATGGCTCTCGCACTCCTGTGTATTCCAGCATCAATGACAACGGCCCTGCCCGGGCAGCTTTCCCGCTCCAGGCCCGAGTGGACAGGCTTGGAGCGGGCGCTTGCACCAGGGGCCGCTGTGGTTTGCGGCCATTGGCTGGGAATAACAAAGCGAAAGGCTTGGATCCGTGGCTGGCAGCCCGTGTGGCGCTCAGATCTCTGGCGCCCACCTTATGAAGAAGCACAAAAGGCCCAAAACATGGAACCCAGGCAAATGAAACAAATTGTGTTTATTGCCGGCGAATGCGCCAGCCCCCTTCGGGCAAGCGCTGCACCCGCACCTCGGCCACGCTGGGCAAGGCGAGCAAAAAGCGCTCCGGATCGGCCAAGGCCAGCAGGCCAGAGATGGGGATCGCACGGATCGCCGGATCAGCCACCTCGACGGGAGCATCGAGGTAACGGGCCAGCTCCTGCGCCACCTGCGCCAGCGGCCGGCGCTGAAAATACACCTGGCCGGTACGCCATTCGGCCACGTCGTCGGCCTTCACCAGCAACTGGCGGTAATGGCCGCTGGCGGGCTCCAGCGCCATGGCCATACCCGCCGTCAGCGTCACCGGCTGCGGGCTGCCCGGGAGCGTGGAGCGCAGCGCCACCCGCCCCTCTTGCACCTGCACCACCACCTCCGGCGGCGCAGCCCGCACATTGAAGGCCGTGCCCACCACGCGGACCTCGCTGTGCCCGCTGGTTACCGTAAAGGGCTTGTTCGCATCGGGCGCCACTTTGAAAAATGCCTCGCCCTTGTCCAGCACCGTCTCGCGCCGGTAGGGGTAGTAATGCACCTGCAAGCGGCTGTTGGCGTTCAGCGCCACCTGGCTGCCATCGGGCAAGGCCAGATCGCGCAGCTCGCCGGTGCCAGTCGCAGCCTCCAGGCTGTAGTAAGCCGTGTTGCACCAGTGCTGCCAGCCCATGCCGGCCATCACCAGCAGCAGCAAGGACGCCAGCAAGGCCTGGGCCGGCCAGCGCCAGCCCAGGCTGGCGCCCTGCGCAGTGGCTTGCCGTGGGCGCTGCACGACTGCAGCGGCTTTGCCCTTCGTGTCCGGCGCCGCAGTCTGGCCTGCGGCATAAGAAGCTGGAAACATCTGCTGCAGCGCCTGCGCATCCTGCCAGGTCTGGGCGATGCTCGCCAAGGCCTGCGCATGCAGCGCATCCTCGGCCAGCCAGGCGTTCAAGGCCCGTTCATCGGCTCCCGTCCAGTCGGACTGCAGGCGGCGCACATGCCAGTCGCCGGCGGCATGGTTCAGCGCCAGCAGCTGCGCAGGTGTCAGGCTCTGCAGCGATCGGGGCGTCTGCGTTGCGCTCATACGTGTGGCTCCTCATCGGCAGCGCTCAGCGCCAGTTGCTGGGCTTGCAGCTGCTGCATCTGCTGTGCACTGGCAAATTGCACGCGGGTCTCGCAATAGGCGACGGCACGCGCCAGGTGTTTGACCACCATGCGCAGCGAGATGCCCATCTGCTCGGCCGTCTGCTGCACGGTATGGCCTTCGACCCGGTGCAGCACAAAGGCCTGGCGCTGGCGTTCGGGCAGCTCCTGGATGGCTTGGTGCAAACGGCGCAGCCGCTGCTGCTGGGCCGCCTGCTGGTTCACCTCCTCGGCACTGCTGTGCAGTTGGGCCTCCAGCGCCTGCGGGTGTTCATCGCCCGATACCAGCTCCAGCCCCTGGGCCTGCGGGCTGTGCTGCCAATCGCGCGCAGCCACGCTTTGCAAGGTCTTGCGCAAATAGGGCTGCTCTTCGTCGGGCTGCAGCACCTTGCCGGTGGCGGCCACCCGCGCAAACACTTCCTGGGTGGCATCCTCTACATCGGCGGCATTGCCAAAATGGCGCCGCAGCATGCGCATCACCGGTGTGCGCCAGCGCTGGTACAGGCTCGCCAGGTGCCCGCCAGCGGACTCCGGCGCACCGGCCTCGCCACGGGGCAACCAATCAGGCCGCATACGGCACCACGTAGGCCCATGCATACTCGCCCGCGCTGAACTGGGCCGCATTGTCCTGCTGGGTCTGGAACAGCGCGAACGAGGTGTTGAGCTTGCCATCGAGCAGCGCGCCCTTGATGCCAATTTCCTTGCTCATGCCCGTCAGCGGCGGCAGGGCCGTGCCGCCCGCAACGGGGCTCAGCAGACGCACAAAGGTGTCTTGCGCCAGGTCCGCCGCCTGGTGGGCATCACCCAGCCGGCGGCGCAGCCAGGCTTGCAGCCAGCCATGGTGCGCCACATACAGCGCGGCCATATCCGGCATGGCCGCTGCAGGGCTGAGGGGCACGGGGCTGGTCGCAGTCATGGTCGCACACCGCCGTCCGGCTGTCAGCGCTTAGAAGTCCACACTGGCGCTAACCGTGAAGGTGCGCGGGTTGGACAGCACCAGGTAGCCGGTGGAACCGACCGAGGCCCAGAAGTTGCGGTTGGCTGCGTTTTCCACGCGGGCACGCAGGGTCACCAGGCGGCCATCGATTTCGGTCAGGTAGCGCGCACCCAGGTCAAAGCGGGTCCAGCCTGCCACCTGCAAGGTATTGGTCGCATTGGCATAGCTGCTGCCGGTGGCCACGGCGCGGCCATCCAGGGTCAGGCCACGCACGCCCGGCACATCCCATTCCAGGCCCAGATTGCCTTGCTGGCGGGGCACGCCAATCACGCGCTTGCCGGCATTGGGGTTGTGGCCATCGGCCAGCTGCTTGGCATCCAGCCAGGTGACACCGCCCAGCACACGCAGGCCGCGTGTGACCTGGCCAAACACATTCAGCTCCAGGCCACGGTGGCGGTCCATGCCTTCAGGGCCATAAACGCCCGAGATGGAGTTGCGGAACACACGCGGCTTGTCGGTGGTGAACCAGGCCAGGCCGGCGCCGATATCGCCTCCGTCCCACTTCAGGCCTACTTCCTTTTGCTTGGAGACATAGGGTGCCAGCGCCGCGCCAGCATTGGCCACCGGCAGGCCCGAAGACAGCGCCGGTGCAATCTCGCCCGGGGTCAGGCCTTCGATGTAGTTGGCATAGACCGATACCCGCCCTGCCGGCTTGAACACGACCGCAGCCATCGGGCTGGTGCGGCTCTTGTCCACCTTGGGCGCGGCAATGCCGGTGTTGTAGGCAAAGGTCTGCGTCTCGATGGTCTGGTGGCGCACACCCAGGGTGAGCAGCAGGCGCTCGTCGAACATCGACAGCGTGTCCGACAGTGCCAGGCTCGACAGCTTGATGCGGGCCTGCACGGCCGGGTCGTCCAGATCATTGGAGCTGGTACCCAAAGGCGGGGCAGCGCCATAGACGGGGTTGTAGAGATTGGTGGCCAGCGCGCCGGCTGCCGGCTGCGAGTAGAAAGCGTTCTTGCGCTTGTCCGAGAAGGCTGAGGCCGCCAGCACCAGGCTGTGGCCGATACTGCCCGTCGTCAGCTTGCCGCGCAGGCCCACTTCGCCGGTGAAGATGTCATCGGCGCGGGTATTGTCAAAGCGCCCTTGGGTGCCGCTGCCGGTGCTGCCGTTGTTCAGGGTCAGGCTGGCGAGCGAATTGCGTTCGCGGCCAAAGCGTGCACCGCCGGCCACCCAGGCCGTGAGCTGGCTGTTGATGTCGTACTCGGCGCGCACCGAGCCAAAGCTGTCGCGCTCGTTCGAATAGGTCCAGGGCTGGGCAAAGTTGCGGCTGTTGTCCGGAGCGCTGGGCACCTGGGTCACCGCTGCGCCCAGGGTCACATTGGGGCGTGGCGTGGTCAGCTTGTGGCTTTGGTAGCCCACATCGGCCGACAGACGCAGATTGCTGGAGCGCCAGTCCATGCCCAGGGAGACCACACTCAGATCCACGCCTTCGTCATCAATCGTGGTATCGCCCTTGCGCTTGGCCACATTCAGGCGCAGGCCGGTGGCCTGGTCGGGGCCAAAGCGGCGGCTGATGTCGGCCGCAGCATAGCCTTGCGCGCCGCTGGAGCCCCCCACGCTGACCCGCGTCAGCGGCTCGTTCGACGCACGCTTGGGCAGCAGGTTCAAGGCGCCACCAATGCTGTCACCGGCGGGCGAGGCACCATTCAAAAAGCCGCTGGCACCGCGCAGCAGCTCCACGCGCTCAAACAGCTCGGCCGACACGTACTGGCGCGGCAGCAAGCCGTAGAGGCCGTTGTAGGCAATGCTGTCCGAGCCCAGCACAAAGCCGCGCACAAAATACGATTCCTGGAAGTTGCCAAAACCGCGCGACACCCGCACCGAGGCATCGTTTTGCAGCACATCGCCCACGCTGCGGGCCTGCTGGTCGCGGATCAGATCCTGGGTATAGGCCGTCGTCGAGAACGGCGTGTTCATGATGTCTTCGGTGCCCAGAATGCCCACGCGGCCGCCGCGCGCCACCTGGCCGCCAGCATAGGCCTTGGACAGGCCCTGCGCCGAGGCATCGGCACTGGCGTTGACGGTGACCGTCGGCAAGACGGTGTCTCCGCTGGCAGTTGGGGCCGCTGCGGCGGTGGCGGGGGCTGTGTCAGCAGCACCCTCCTGGGTTTGGGCCAAAGCGGGGGCGCCAGCAAAAGACACCAGCAGGGCAACTGCGCCAGCCACCGGGTGGAGCGCAAAACGGGAAGCAAAAAACATACAGACAACCAGCCAAGAAGCAAATGAGACTGATTATCAATCATGCACCTGAGCGCCCCGGCAAACTGGCGCAAACCAGGGGCTTTGCCAGAGGCAAGTGTTACCTGTAGGTGACAACTTTGGCGCGGTTGCGCTGCCCTCCCCCAAAAGCAAAAGGCCGGATGCGGTGCAGCGCACCGTCCGGCCTTTGTCTGATCGCCTATGCCCGGCAACAGGCCGGGCAGCGACGATCAGGCGAAATTGCTTTCGGCAAACTTCCAGTTCACCAGCTTGTCGAAGAAGGTTTCGACAAACTTGGGACGGGCATTGCGGTAGTCGATGTAGTAAGCGTGTTCCCAGACGTCGACGGTCAGCAGTGCCTTGTCGTCGGTGGTCAGCGGGGTGCCAGCGGCACCGGTGTTGACGATGTCCACCGAGCCATCAGGCTTCTTGACCAGCCAGGTCCAGCCGGAACCGAAGTTGCCAACGGCCGACGCCTGGAAGGCCTTCTTGAACTCGGCGTAGCTGCCCCACTTCTTGTTGATGGCATCGGCCAGCGCGCCGCTTGGCTCAGCGCCGCCGCCGGGGGTCATGCAGTTCCAGAAGAAGGTGTGGTTCCAGATTTGCGCGGCCTGGTTGTAGATACCACCGGAGGCCTTCTTGATCACGGCTTCCAGTTCCAGGTTCTCGAACTCGGTGCCCTTTTGCAGCTCATTGAGCTTGTCCACGTAGGCCTTGTGGTGCTTGCCGTGGTGGTATTCCAGCGTTTCCTGGCTGTAAGCAGGGGCCAGCGCATCAATCGCATAGGGCAGTGGTGGCAGAGTGCGTTCCATCGTGGTTTCCTCGTGGTTGGTATGGTTTCAAAGCCGGGCGAGGCGGTATTGCGAAACACCGGCCAGCCTGCAGCCTCAGTGGTCGATTGTAAAAAGGAAAATCGACCCGTTTATGAATACGGGTTCAGCCAATTTACTATGACGACGATAGCATGCGAGCCAGACGGCACGGCGTCAGAATGCACCGCCAATCGATTTCCTACCCGCCGGCATGCCGCAGCGGCTTAGACCAGCAAGCGCTGGGTCGCCACCACATCGACACTGCCATCGGCCAGCTCGGCATGCATGGCCTTGCCCGGTGTCGCCTGCGTTACCGAGCTCACCACCTGGCCTTGCATGTCGGTCAGCAAGGCATAGCCCCGTGACAGCACCTGGCGCGGGTTGAGCAGCTCCAGCCGCGCATGCAGCTGCGCCAGGCGCTGCTCGCTGCGCTCCAGATGGCGCCCGGCCACCGTCGGGAACACGCTGGCCAGCTGCTGCACCCGCTTGTCCTGCCCATGCAACTGGCTTTGCGCAGCGCTTTGCAGGCGGCGGCCAAGCCGGTCCAGCATCTGCTGCTGGCCGTGCACCAAGGCGGATGGCCTGCCAATCTGGCGTGCTGCCATGTCCAGGCGCTGCTGCTGGCGGTCCAGGTGGCGCTCGACGCCATCGACCAGGCGCTGCTCCGCAAGTTGCAGCGCACCCAGCCAGACATCGCGCGGCTGGCAGACCAGCTCGGCGGCAGCAGTCGGCGTGGGCGCGCGCAGATCAGCGCAGAAATCAGCAATCGTGAAGTCGGTCTCATGCCCCACGCCGCTTACCAGCGGCACCGGGCTTTGCACCACGGTGCGGGCCAGCTGTTCATCGTTGAAGGCCCACAGGTCCTCCAGGGAACCACCTCCGCGCACCAGCAAGATGGTGTCGATGGCGACCGCCGGCGCGTCAATGCTCAGGCGGGCGTCATAGGCGATCTGGGCTTCCGCCAGGCGGTAGAGCTTTTGCAGCGCCGCCACCATCGACGGCGCGGCCTGCGCGCCCTGCACCAAAGCAGGAACCAGCACCACCGGCAGCTGCGGCACGCGGCGGCGCAAAGCGGTCACCACATCATGCAGCGCCGCCGCGCCCAGCGAGGTGACGATGCCGATACCACGCGGCATCAAAGGCAGCTGCCGCTTGCGCTCGCTGTCAAACAGGCCCTCGGATTCCAGCTGTGCCTTGAGGCGCAGGAACTGCTCGAACAAAGCCCCCTGCCCGGCCCGGCGCATGCCTTCCACAATCAGCTGCAGATCGCCGCGCTGCTCATAGACCCCCAGCTTGCCCACCACCTCGACCAGCTCGCCATCGCGGGGATTGAAGTCCAGCGCCTGCGCGGAGCGGCGGAACATCGCGCAACGCACCTGGCCATTGGCATCCTTGAGGTTGAAGTAGCAGTGCCCGCTGGCCGCCCGCGAGAAACCGCTGAGCTCCCCGCGCACCTCCACCGGGTTGAAGCGCGCCGCCAGCGCATCGGCTACTGCCCGGCACAGCGCGCCCACCTCCCAGATGCGGGGGCTGGGGGCGGCGTTGGCAGCGGTGCTGGGCGGGTAGTGTGTGGTGTCCATAAAAATGGCCGGCTGAGCGGCAAGCTCGGCGCGGCAGAAATCAGGAGAGGTGGGTGTTGGTTGCGCCGCAGTGCGGCATCCAGCAGACATGGTAGCGGCTGGCACTTGCGCCAGCGACACAGCGGGCTGGCCATCAGCCGCCAGATGCTGCCAATCCGCTATCCAACGGGCTGCCAATTAGCTGCCAAAGCAACCACTCGCAGGGGTATTTTCTCCCGTCACAACAACGACATAGACGCCGTGCAGCCGCTCAAAAATCGCCTTTTCCCACACCCCAAACGGCCAGTAGTCCACAAGAAAGCGGCTCTGTGACAGCGTCATGCATACGTCATACTCTGTAGCACAAAATATTGAACCTACGTACAAGCTTTTGATTTTTCAATATTTTTATCAGCTTATTTTTTAAGCAATCTAAGAAAAACCCCGTAAATTGGGCAATTTTTCCGGCTGATGACACATTACCCACAAAGTTATCCACATTTTTTGTGGATGACTCGGCCATTCCGGCATCCGGGGACTGTGGGCTGGACGCAGCGCCTGGCCTGATTTTAGGCGGATCGGCAGTGGCCTTGGGCCATAATGGCCGCTGAAAAAAGAAAGAGCGGAGAGAGAATCTTGTTTTCCATCATCCAAGCAGCAGGCTGGCCCATCTGGCCCTTGATTGCCTGCTCCATCCTGGCCCTGGCATTGATCGTTGAACGCTTTGTGGCCCTGAAGACTGCCAAAGTCGCCCCGGCCAACCTGCTCCAGGAAGCCATTTCCGTCTCCGCCAATGGCGTACCCAGCGCCGAAGTCGTGAACCAGCTCGGCCAGAACTCGTCGCTGGGTGAAGTGCTGGCCAGCGGCCTGCGCACCATCACCCTGGAGCCCCGTATCTCTGAAGCCGATCTGCGCGCCACCTTGGAGAGCACCGGCCGCCGCGAAGCGCAAAAGCTCGAGAAATACCTCACCGCGCTGGCCACCATCGCATCCGCTGCCCCTCTGCTGGGCCTGCTGGGCACGGTGATCGGCATGATCGAGATCTTTGGCTCGCAAAGCGGTGGCGGCAACAATCCCAGCATGCTGGCCCATGGCATCTCGATCGCGCTGTACAACACCGCCTTCGGCCTGATGGTGGCCATCCCTGCGCTGATCTTCTGGCGCTACTTCCGCAGCCGGGTCGATGGCTATCTGCTCACCCTGGAGCTGTCGGCCGAGCAGTTCCTGCGCCACCTGAACAAGCTGCGCCGCAGCTGATCGCCGGGCAGGAGCCAGCATGAACTTTCGCCCCCGCAACACAACGGATCCCGAGATCAACCTGATCCCGTTCATTGATGTGCTGCTGGTCGTGATCATCTTCCTGATGCTCTCGACCACCTACAGCAAATTCACCGAGCTGCAGCTGACCTTGCCAACCGCCAATGCCGAGCAGCTGCGCGACCGGCCCAAGGAAATCATCGTCTCCGTGGCTGCCGATGGCCGCTATGCCGTGGGCAAGGTCGCGCTGGAAGGCAAGACCGTGGCCGACATGGCCGAAGCGCTGCGCAATGCCGCCACTGCCGGCAAGGACAGCGTGATCATCATCAGCGCCGATGCGCTGGCACCGCACCAGTCGGTGGTCTCGGTGATGGAAGCAGCCCGCCGCGTGGGCCTGCAGCAGATCACCTTCGCCACCCAGACGGCCGCACAGTAAAGCCCAGGCCCCGCGCCTGGGCAGTGCTAGCATGCAGCCTGCATGACCGTCCCGCCCCCTCCCCATCCCGCGCCCTCTGCTGCTGCCACGCGCCCCCGCTCGGCAGGCATTACCGATGCCTGGCAGCGCAAAGGCCCACTGGCCGTGGCGCTGCTGCCGCTGTCCTGGTGCTATGCGGCACTGGGCGGGCTGCGCCGCGCCCTTTACCGCACCGGCCTTTGCAAAGCCTACCGCGCGCCAGTGCCGGTGGTGGTGGTCGGCAATGTGATTGCTGGCGGCGCCGGCAAAACGCCCGTCACTTTGCACTTGGTGCAGGCCTTGCAAGCCCAGGGCTGGCGGCCCGCTGTCATCTCGCGCGGCTATGGGCGCGACAACAGCAAAGATCCCAAGGCTATCGCCGTCAGCCCCGGCAGCGATCCGCGCCTGGTGGGCGACGAGCCCTTGCTGATCGCCCAGCGCAGTGGCGTGCCGGTGTATGTGGCTGCGCTGCGCGCCACCGCCGCCCAGGCCGCCTTGCAGGCCCACCCCGATGTGGATGTGCTGGTCTGCGATGATGGCCTGCAGCACCTGGCGCTGGCCCGCGATGTGGAGATTGCCGTCTTCAACGCCCAAGGCATTGGCAATGGCTGGCAGTTGCCAGCCGGGCCGCTGCGCGAGCCCTGGCCCAGGCCGCTGGATATCGTGCTCTACGCCGGCCCACCGCCCCAGCAGTTGGCAGCCAGCGGCGCTGCCGCCTGGCCGCTGCAGCGCAGCCTGGCCCGCTATGCCGTTGGTCAGGATGGCCGCCGCCTTGATCTGGCCGATTTGCGTGGCCGGCCGGTGCATGCGCTGGCCGCCATTGCCTACCCCCAAGAGTTTTTTGCGATGCTGCAAGCCCAGGGCCTGCAGCTGGCCCGCAGCGATGCGCTGCCCGACCATGCACCGCTGGACGACCCGGCCTGGCTGGCCAGGCTGGGGATTGCAGCGACCGGCGCACCTACAATAGACGCACCGGATGCCCCCGTGCTGCTGTGCACCGAAAAGGATGCGCACAAGCTCTGGCGCATTGCCCCGCATGCACTGGCTGTGCCCTTGGAGGTCGCCATCGACCCCGCCTTTGGCCAGCATGCCGACGCACTGCTGCGCCAGCGCCAGCCCGCATCGCCCCCTGTTAAGAAAGACTGATTGCCGCTATGGACCCGAAACTGCTCGAACTGCTGGTTTGCCCCGTCACCAAAGGCCCCCTGCGCTATGACCGCGAGCGCCAGGAGCTGGTCTCGCGCAGCGCGCGCCTGGCCTATCCGGTGCGCGATGGCATGCCCATCATGCTCGAAGGCGAAGCACGCCCGCTCAGCGACGAAGAAATCGAAGCCTTGGCTGCGGCAGATTAAAGATGGATGAAGTTGCGCCCCAAAAAGGGGCCGCATGGCGGGCCGCACAGGCAAACCCCAATAGCAGCTTTGTAAAAAACAGACACAATTTGCTGAATTTTTAGGCATTTGTCCTGCATCGCATGTTCGGAAGACATGTTGCCCAGGGCTGGCCTGTTGGATTGCATCCATCTATTTCAGCGAGTTGCCATGCAAAGCTTGATCCTCAAAAAAACCGACAAAGGCATGGAGGCGCTGCGCGCCCGGGATCCTTCCCTCCCCCATCGCATGCGCCCGGCCTTCATCATGTTTGATGGCCAAAAAAGCATTGAACAGGTGATGGCCCTGGCGCCCTCGGCGGGCGGACAATTGCAGGTGCTGGAAGACATCAAGCAGCTGCTGCAGCAAGGCCTGCTCGAGCTTTTGCGTCCCAGCGATGCGGGCCAGCCGCCCTCCAACGCCAGCGACATCATCGACAGCCTGGCCGTGCCAGCGCCCATGCCACCGCCAGCCGCCGCAGTTGCACCGGTTGCCGCGCCAGCCACCGCCAGCAACGCCCCCGCAGCCGCTGCCATCAGCAACCACAGCGAACGCTATATCAAGGCCTATGCCGCAGCCAGCCAGCTGGTCAGCGGCCTGGGCCTCAAGGGCTTCCGCCTGCAATTGCAGCTGGAAAAAGCCCAGGGCTATGACGGCCTGGTCGCCATCCTGCCTAAGCTGCGCGAGGTGATCGACGCCAAGAAACTGCGCCCCATCGAGGCCATTCTGTTTGGCAGCAGCGAGTCCAACACCCCCGTCAAACCTGCGCCCTGAGCCCCGGCACCGCCACCAACACAGTCGCTACCCGCCTGGATCGCTTGCGCCCGGCCCACCGCGCTGGCTCGCTACAATTCCAGCCGGCTCCACTCTCTTCACCTTTCCCACCATGGCATCCGCACCCGCGCCGTTCACCGTCCTGATTCCTTCGCGCATGGCCTCCTCGCGCCTGCCCAATAAGCCGCTGGTCGATATTGCCGGCCTGCCCATGGTGGTGCGCGTGGCCAAGCGCGCACAAGAAAGCGCTGCCCAGCGCGTGGTGGTGGCTGCCGATGACGAGCGCATCATCGATGCCTGCAAAAAGCATGGCGTGCAAGCGGTGATGACCTCGCCCAGCCACCCCAGCGGCAGCGACCGCCTGGCCGAGGCCTGCAGCCTGCTGCAACTGGGTGGCGATGACATCGTGGTCAATGTGCAAGGGGACGAGCCCTTGATCGCGCCAGCGCTGATCGATGCGGTCGCCGCGCTGCTCAGCGAGCGGCCCGAGGCCAGCATGGGCACCGTCGCCCATCCGATGGCCGATCTGGAATCGCTGCTCAGCCCCAACGTGGTCAAGGTGGTGCTCGATGCCCAGGGCCTAGCCAGCTATTTCAGCCGCGCGCCTATCCCGTGGGGCCGTGATTTTGTCAATATGGCCTGGTGGAAGAACCCCGGCACCACCGGCACGCCCGGTTTTGCGCCGTTGCACCATATGGGCATCTACAGCTACCGCGCCCAGTTTTTGCATACCTTCCCCACGCTCAGCCAGGCGCCTACCGAGCAGATCGAGATGCTCGAGCAACTGCGCGCGATCTGGCATGGCTACCGCATTGCTGTGCATGTGACGCGGCAAATACCGGGCTCCGGGGTTGACACCCCCGAGGACCTGGTGCGTGTGCGACAGCTGCTCGGCGCAACCATGTAGGCGGGCGCAGATGGCCCTCTTCCCACTGGATCCACTGCAAGCGCTCCGTAAGCTAAAAGGCGCAGGATGCCAGATTGCGCCCCCGAGACAGCGCATTGCCTTGCAGTCGGCTGGCTCTCCCCCGATGCGTGATATGCTCAAGCCCAGTTTTTTGTGTAAAAGCGGGCTTTGATGCCCGCTTTTGCCGTGCAAGTTTTTTATTCTCCAAGGACCGCCATGAAATTAATTCTTTTGGGAGCACCCGGCGCCGGCAAAGGTACGCAAGCTGCCTTCATCTGCCAAAAATACGGTATTCCCCAGATTTCCACCGGCGACATGCTGCGCGCAGCGGTCAAGGCTGGCACGCCGCTGGGCCTGCAAGCGAAGGCCGTGATGGATGCCGGTCAGTTGGTCAGCGACGATCTGATCATCAACCTGGTCAAAGAACGCATTGCCCAGGCCGACTGCGCCAATGGCTTCCTGTTTGACGGTTTCCCCCGCACGATCCCCCAGGCCGACGCCATGAAGGCGGCCGGCGTCAAGCTCGACTACGTGCTGGAAATCGATGTGCCGTTTGAAGCCATCATCGAGCGCATGAGCGGCCGCCGCAGCCACCCCGCATCGGGCCGTACCTACCACGTCAAGTTCAACCCGCCCAAGACCGAAGGCCTGGACGATGTGACTGGCGAGCCCCTGGTGCAGCGCGAAGACGACAAGGAAGAAACCGTCAAGAAGCGCCTGGACGTCTACAGCAACCAGACCCGCCCCCTCGTCGATTACTACAGCAACTGGGCTGCACAAGACCCGGCCGCTGCCCCCAAGTATCGCGCCATCAGCGGCATGGGCTCGGTCGAAGAGATCACGCAGCGCGCGATTGCCGCCCTGCAGGCCTGATAAGCAACCCTGCCTAATCTACTAAGCCACTGTCTTGCGACAGTGGCTTTTTTATGCCTGTCTATTGATTAATAAGCGGATAGGCAACTACCGCCGTCACCCATGCCAATACTCAGACCTTGGCTTTAGCCTGCACCAGCGCCAACTGCAAGCTGACCCGGCATTTGTAGGGCGTCAAGGCCACCGCCAGGTCTTTGTCCAGGTCAGCCACCCCGGGCAACACCGCATCGCTGATCAGGCCATCGCTGCAGCGGCTGCTGCGCCACACGGGCAGGCCTTGCTGGCGTGCGCGCGCCATGGCATCCAGCAGCACCTCATGCACGGTGCCATTGCCGGTGGTTGCCACCACCAGGCCATCCAGGCCCTGGGCCTGCAAAGCCTCCACCATGCCGGGGCGCACACCGGCATGGCTGGTCACGATTTCCACCCAAGGCCATGGCGTGCTGGCCGGCGCGGGCAAGGCAGCCAGCCAGGCGCTGCCGCTGTAGTCGCCCGCAGTATCTGCTGCCTGGGGCGCATAGCCATGGCGCAGGCGCACGGTCGTGCCATCCACCCAACCCAGCGGGCCCTGCTCGCCCGATGAAAAGGCCAGCAAGCGGTGCGGGTGCAGCTTTTGCAACCAGCGCGCGCTGTGCAGCTCGCCCCCGCCGGTCACGGCGACCACCTCACGCAGCAGCGGTTGGCCATCCGCATCCAGTGCCGCTGCAGCGGCCACGGCATCCTTGAGGTTTTGCGGGCCATCGGGCATCAAGGCATTGGCCGGGCGCATCGCACAGGTCAGCACCACGGGCTTGGCCAGGCGCCCTAAAACGCAGTGCAGGAACCAGGCGGTCTCTTCGAGCGTGTCGGTTCCGTGGGTGATAACAACAGCACGCACCGTCTCATCGCGCATCGCGGCATCGCAGGTCTTGAGCAACACATGCCAGACCTCGTCGTTCATATCCTTGCTATCAATTTGCGCTATCTGTACGGCGTCCAGCGGGCCTGCCGCAGCTGTCTCAATGCCGCTCACACCCGCCAGCAAGGCCGCAATGGACAGCTGGGCTGCGCGGTATTGGCCGGGTTTCTCGGCGTCATCGGCCATGCCGGCGATGGTGCCGCCGGTGCCGATGATCAAAATTTTTGGCTGCAAGGCTTGCCTCCTGCAAAAAACTGGTTAAAAATACAGGTACTGGATTGATATACAGGTGTTGGGATGCACAGTAGCTCGGCTTCTGCCCCGCACCGCAGATCACACGGAGATCTTATGCGAGACCATCCCAAACTGACCGCGCGCCAACAAGAAATTCTGGACCTGATCCAGACCGCCATTTCGCGCACCGGCGCCCCGCCAACGCGCGCCGAGATCGCCAGCAAGCTGGGCTTCAAATCGGCCAATTCGGCAGAAGACCACCTCAAGGCGCTGGCCCGCAAGGGCGTGATCGAGCTGGTCAGCGGTACCTCCCGTGGGATTCGCCTGCAAAGCGATACCGTGCGCTCCATCAATGCGGCGCGCGGCACGCGTTTTTCGTCGCCGCTGGGTGGCGTGTCCAACGCCACTGCCGGCCTGGGCCGTGTGGTGCAAGAGCTGGCCCAGCTGGCCCTGCCGCTGATCGGCCGCGTCTCTGCTGGCTCGCCCATCCTGGCGCAAGAGCATGTCGACCAAACCTATACGGTTGAAGGCGGCCTGTTCCAGCAGCAGCCTGATTACCTGCTCAAGGTGCGCGGTATGTCGATGCGCGATATCGGCATCATCGATGGCGACCTGCTGGCCGTCAAAGCCACCCGCGAGGCCCGCAATGGCCAGATCATCGTCGCGCGCCTGGGCGATGACGTCACCGTCAAGCGCCTGCAGCGCACCAAGGATGGCATTGAGCTGCTGGCCGAAAACCCGGATTACCTGCCCATCATCGTGCAGCCGGGCGAGCCCTTCGAAATCGAAGGCATCGCTGTCGGCCTGATCCGCAACACGATGCTGAACTAGGCCTAGCGGCCCCTTCGGCCACTTCGGCCCTTCCCTTTCTGCGCAACCCCAGGTAGCGGGCGTTGTGGGCACCCGGCCCACAACCCTGGGGAGTGCGCTCGCCTTGCGCAATCCTGCTGTCAGCCGTACACCAAGGAGTCTCCCATGCTCGTAGCAGATGCATTGCGCGCACTTGCGCCCTTTTCCCTCGTCGCTGGCCTGCCCTGGTTCCAGTCCATCCAACGCGCCATCGTGCGCAACAGCCGCCGTCGCCCAGGCCATGGCGCCGCCAATGACGGCCAGCTTGCCGCCCAGGTGCATTGCTTTGCCACCGCCTCCAGTGCTGCAGCACAGCGCGGTGCCGTGCAGCAACTGAGCCTGCTCGATGGCCCCAACGCTCAGCCAGGGGTGGACAGCCCTGCCGATGAGGCCCCCGTACAGCGCCCCATCGACCGCATCCGCCTGCCGCGCAAACCCGCTGCGCGCCGCCGCCTCTCGGTAGCCGCCCAGTCCCATAACCGCCCGTTCTTGTCGGTACAGCGCTGCAGCGCCCAGGCCGCCAACGATGCCCCCATCAAGATGTACTGGGCCCAACCGGCCAGCCTGCACCGCCAAAAGGGCATGCGCTGGGCCATGTCGGGCAGCATGGCCGATATCTGTGCCGAGCTTGAACGCCTGGAACGGCTGGAACATCTGCACGCGGTGTAAGCCGGTGCCAAGCCCGGGCTGGTGCGTTGTGACCAGCCTGCTGGCAGTTGCATGGCTGCTGGTGATGGCATGGGGGAGCAGCAAGATTGGCATGCTGCGGCAAGGTAGGCGCTGAGCGCATTGGTCGTTATCGCCCTACTGGACCATGCGCCAACCCGGCGCCTTCGGCGCTCAGCCTTCAACCAGCTGCTTACGGCCACTAAGCGATGACAGCCGCCGCACTGCCGGCGGCTTTTTCTCGTCTGCCGTTCGCTCAACGCGCGGCAGCAGCAGCCTCCAACGCCAGCTGTTTGAAAGGCGTCAGCTGCTCGCGCAAGGCATCCCTCGCGCCATCCACTGCAGCAGCCACCGCATCGGGCCCAAACACCAGGCCTTGCAGCAACACAAAATGCACATTGCGGATGCCGATGGAGGCCAGCGCATAACGCAGATAAGGCGTCAAAAAGTCCTCCTGACGCGCCCGGGGACCTGCATGGAAGCCGCCGGAGCTCACCAGCACCAAGGTAGGCCTGTCCTTCATCAAGCCGACCTTGCCTTCGGGCGTCGATGCAAAGCTGCGGTGGATGCGGATCACCTGGTCTAGCCAGAGCTTGAGCGTGGCCGGCACCGCAAAGTTGTGCATGGGGGTCAGGATCATCAGCAGATCGCTGTCTTCCAGCTCTTTAATCAATGTTTCCGACCAGGCCAGCGCGGGCGCATCGGCGCTCGCATTCGAGGTGATCGCCAGCGCATAGTCACGGCTGATGGGCGGTATGGGGGTCGCCACCAGATCGCGCTCCAGCAGCGGCTGCTGCGCAAGTCCCAGCTCAGCCAGCATGTCGGTCGCCAGTTGGTAGCCATGGCTGGCCTGGCCATGTGGGCCACAGTTCAAGAGCAAGGTACGGGTCATGGTTTGTCCAATCGTTTGAATAGTTAGGCAAAGTTGGCTTGAGCCGCAATTTGTGCGGCATCAAACCGCCCGGGATTTGCAGATCCAGGCGGCGAGCGTGGTCCGCCCCAGGCGTGCGGGCCCCGCCGGAACCAGGCAGTCATCGTCCAGCAGCGCACCCTGGTAAGGCACATCGGCATCGCCCAGCACCACGCGAGGATCGCCTTGCAAGCGCAGGTACTGCTGCACCCAGTCGGCCATCGCCATCTTCTGGGGGCCGGCCACGTCCATGCAGCCCGCCAAGGGCCGCGCCAGCGCGGCATCGACCACCAGCATCGCCAAATCCTCTGCCGCCATTGGCTGCATCTGCGCCACGGGTATCGTTAGCTCGGCAGCGGCTGCGCCGTTGTGTGCCAGCTGCGCCAGGCTTTCGTACAAGGGTGCCGCACGCAACACGGTAAAAGGCGTACTGCCTGCCTGGATCAGCTGCTCTCGCAGCGCCAGGGCCTGGTAGTAATTGCTGCTCTGCAAGCGTGGCACACCCAAGGCAGACAGCGCAATATGGTGCGCCACAGCGGCAGCAGCGATGGCGGCATTCAGCTGCCGGCATGCGCGCGCCCAATCCTCCAGCGCATCGGCCGTATCCACCACAGGCGGCTCGCGCAGATCGATCAGCACTTCAATGCCATGCAGCGCTGCTGGCAGCCTGGGGTCTGCATCGGCGACCACCGGGTAGCCCAGCTGCCGCAGATTGCCCACCACCTTCGCACCCAGTGGCTGGCAGCCGCCCAGAACCAGGACTTTCATAGGCCGCCTTGCGCCGTGCCGGGAGCCCGCTTTTTAAACGGGCATCTTGCGGAAGGCGATCGCAAAGCGGTTCCAGCTGTTGATCGAGGTGATCACGGCGGTCAGTTCCATCAGCTCGGCATCGCTGAAGTGGGGGCGCACGGCTTCCCAGACAGCATCGGGCACATGGTCGTGCGAGACAAGGGTCAGCGCCTCGGTCCACGCCAGCGCAGCGCGCTCACGGTCGCTGAAGAAAGGGGTCTCGCGCCAAGCGGCAACGGTCGCCAGGCGGCGGCTGGATTCGCCGGCCTTTACCGCATCGGTCACATGCATGTCCAGGCAAAAGGCACAGCCATTGATCTGCGAGGCGCGCAGGCGTACCAGCTCCTTGAGCAGAATGTCCAGGCTGCCTTTTGCAATCTGGTTTTCCACGCCCAGCAGCGCTTTCATGATGGCGGGGTCAGCGGTGTAGAAGTCGAGTCGGGTTTGCATATCTATCTCCATCCAGGGTTGCGTCGGTGAATTCCCTTGCTGGTAGCCAGTATGCGATGGTCTTGGCCAAGCCAAAAGAGCCAAGAAATGCAAAAATGACTAGGCCAAGATAGTAGGAGTGCCTGCATGTCCGACCCCACCCTCCCCGTAAACGCGCTGCAGCTGCAGGTAGACCGCAGCCTGCAGCTGCCCATGTACCTGCAGATCTGCCAGCGCTTCAAGACCGCCATTGCACAAGGCCATCTGCGTGCGGGCGACCGGGTGCCTGCGGCACGGGCGCTGGCGACCGAGCTCAACCTGTCGCGCGGCACCGTCGATCTGGCCTACCGCATCCTGGCCGATGAAGGCTATTTCCAGGTACGCGGGGCGGCGGGCACGGTTATCTCCCCGAACCTGCCCCAAGCCGCTACGGCCCCTGCGCCACAAGCCATCGCCCAGCCACCGGCCGCCGATATCGTGGACCACGACGGCTTGCAACCCCGCCCGCTGCAGCTGGGGCTGCCAGCGATCGATGCTTTTCCGCGCAAGGTCTGGAACCGGCTGGTCACCCACCGGCTGCGCAGCAGCGAGCCTTACCGCCTGGCCTACCCCAACCCGCAGGGCGATGAGGAGCTGCGCCAGCGCATAGCAGCCTACTTGGCGGTCTCGCGTGGCGTCACCTGCGTGCCCGAGCAGGTGTTTATCACCACGGGCCTGCGCAACACCTTGGAGCTAAGCCTGCGCAGCCTGGCCAGCCCCGGCGATGCGTTCTGGTTTGAGGACCCGGGCTATATCCTGGCACGCCCCTTTTTGCAGAATGCCGCCGTGCAGATCGTGCCGGTGCCGGTGGATGCCCAGGGCATGCAGGTGGAAGCGGGCCGGCAGCTGAGCCCCTATGCCCGGTTTGCGATGGTGACGCCTTCGCACCAAAGCCCGCTGGGCGTGACCCTGTCGCTGGAGCGGCGCATGGCGCTGCTGGACTGGGCGCGTGAGGCCGGCAGCTGGATCATCGAAGACGACTACGACAGCGAGTTCCGCTACCAGGGCCGGCCCCTGCCCGCCCTCAAAAGCCTGGACCGGCAGGACCGCGTGATCTATGCCGGCACCTTCAGCAAGGTGATGTTTCCCGGCTTGCGCTTGGCCTACGCCGTGGTGCCGCTGGAGGTGGTGCCGCGCTTTCAGGCCGTCAGCTCCAACCTCAATGCCGGCTGCCCCTATCTGCTGCAGGCCAGCGTGGCCGACTTCATGGCCCAGGGCCACTTTGCGCGCCACCTCAAGAAGATGCGGCTGCTGTATGCCGAGCGCCGTGCGGTGGCGCAGCGCAGTTTTCAGCATGTGCTGGGCGATCGCCTGCGCATTGACTTGCAGCCCGGCGGTCTGCACTTGCTCGGCCAGATCCAGGACGGCGACAACGACAGCCTGGTGGCCCAGCGCGCCCGAGTTTTAGGCCTGGCCACACATCCGCTGTCGCGCTGGTATATCGATGCCGCGCCGCGCCAAGGCCTGTTGATGGGTTTTGCCAATATCAGCAGCGAGGCGCAGGCCCTGCAGCTGGCTCGGCAGATCCAACAGGCTTTTGGCTAGCGGGCGAAGGGCGACTTAGCCCTTGAACTCAGGCGTGCGCTTTTCCAAAAAGGCACTCACGGCTTCACGGTGGTCGGCCGTCTGGTGCGCCAGCGCCTGGTAGGCAGCCGACAGCTCCAGCAACGAAGCCAGGCTCTGGTGCATGCCTTCGCGCATCAGCCTCTTGGTCATGCGGGTGACCTGGGGCGGGTTGGCGGCAATTTCGCTGGCCAAGGCGTTCGCGGCGTTCAGCAGCTCCTCGGGCGGCACCACCTGCGACACCAGGCCCCACTGCAAGGCGGTGGCGGCATCGATCATGCGGCCGGTCAGCGACAGCTCGGCCGCGCGCGCCATGCCAATCACCCGGGGCAGCAGCCAGGCACCGCCGTCGCCGGGGATGATGCCCATCTTCACAAAGCTCTCGGCAAACTTGGCCTTGTCCGAGGCCACGCGCAGATCGCACATGCAGGCCAGGTCCAGGCCCGCGCCCACCGCCGCGCCATTGATGGCCGCGATGGTCGGCACCTCCAGATTGAACAGCGCCAACGGCAGGCGCTGGATGCCGCTGCGGTAGTCATCGCGGATGCGCATGCCATCCACATCGCCAAAGGACTGCTGCTGCATGGTCTTGATATCGCCCCCCGACGAGAACGCCGGGCCCTCGCCCGTCAGGATGACCGCACGCACGCTGCTGTCGGCCGCGATCTTCTCGCAGGCGGCCAGGATCTCGGCCACCGCCGTGTTGCCGGTCAGCGGGTTGCGGCGCTCGGGCTGGCACATCGTCAGGGTGACGACATGGCCTTGCTGTTCGTAATTCAAAAATGCAGTCATGGAAAGGGCTCCTGGTTCCGGTAGGTCTCGATGCAGTCAGCGCTGTGCGCATCACGGGCCAGCATACGGGTAAAGGCCGCATGCGACTGCATATCAGCTGAGTGCAATTTGGTATTGGACGCTGCCCAAAAACGGCCCTAGCCTGCATGGATGCTGGGGCAGGCAGCGCCCCACATGCCCATAACTAGATGCTGCCTAGGAGACAGTTGATGCCCGTATCCCGACGCCAGTTCCACCACCGTCTTGTGCAATGGGGCGCAGCCGCCAGCCTGGTCAGCCCCTGGCTGGCACGCGCAGCCGATGCCCCCTTGCGCTGGGTCGTGCCCTACCCCGCAGGCGGTGCTGCCGACCAGATCACGCGCATCGTCGCCCAGGATGTGGGCCAGAGCACGGGCCAGCCCATCGTCATCGAGAACAAGGCCGGGGCAGCCGGCATGATTGCGGCCGAGACGACATTGCGCGCCCCCGCCGATGGGCTCACCTTCTTTGTCGGCTCCAATGCGCCACTGGTCATCAACAGCGCCATCTACGCCAAGATGGGCTACGACCCGGTCAAGGATTTTGTGCCCGTCGCGGGCCTGGGCAAGGCGCCTTTGCTGCTGGTCACCCGCAAGGACCTGGGCGCCAGCGATCTGCGCACCCTCATCGCGCTGGCCCAGCAGGCACAGCGCCAGGGCAAGACGCTCAGCATGGGCTCGGCCGGCAGCGGCAACATCACCCATCTGGCGGGCGAATACGCCAGCGAGCGCATGGGCTTCCAGGTCACCCATGTGCCGTTCTCTGGCAGTGCACCGGCCATCACCAGCATGATGGGCGGCAATGTGGACATCATGTTCGACGCGCTGCCCTCCTGCATGCAGCAGGCGATTGGCGGGCGCATTGTGCCGCTGGCGATTCTGGACAAGCAGCGTTTCGCAGCGCTGCCCCAGGTGCCCACCCTGGCCGAGCTGGGCTTTGGCGATACCGAGGCCAGCGCCTGGTTTGGCGTGGTGGCGCGCAGCGGTACGCCGGCCGATGCGGTCGCGCGCATGGCCCGCGCCATCCACCAGTCCCTCGCCAAGCCTGAGGCGCAGGAGCGCCTGCGTCGCATAGGTGCGCAGCCGATGGCAGCCAGCACCGCAGAATGGGGGCAGTTTGTGGCCTCGGAGCGCGAACGCTGGATCCCGGTGGCCCAGAAACTGGGCATCCGTGCCGAATAAAACCCCCGCTCCCGCCGCTGGCCCGCCTTACCGCTTTATTTTGAAAACCGACTGATATGACCGCCCTGACCCTGAGCATGCATGGCACCACCGCCGTGCTGACGATGAACCGCCCCCAGGCCCGCAATGCGCTCGACGAGCAGATGCGCGAAGACTTCAGCCGCCTGATCCCCCAGGTGCGCGATGACCGCGCCATCAAGGCCGTGGTGCTGACGGGTGCCGGTGGCCATTTCTGCGCCGGTGGCGACATCAAGAGCATGCAGGCCACTGTCGCCGGCAAGCAGGATGTGTTTGACAGCCGCAACCGCATGCTGGGTCTGCACCGCTGGTTTGATGAGTTGCTGGACATGGAAAAGCCCGTCATCACCGCCGTGCAAGGCAGCGCCTTTGGCGCCGGCCTGTCGCTGGCGCTGGCGGGTGATTTTGTGCTGGCAGCGCCCTCTGCCAAGTTCTGCTGCGTGTTTGCCAAGATCGGCTTTGTGCCTGACCTGGCCGGCATGTATCTGCTGCCGCGCCTGGTCGGCCTGCAGGCCGCCAAGGAGCTGGCCTTTACCGCCCGCGTCGTGGCCGCCCCCGAGGCGCAGCAGATGGGCATGGTCTACAAGATCGGCAGCGAAGACGTGCTGGCCGACGCGCTGGCCTTTGCCGAGCGCTTTGCCAGCGCACCGACCGAGGCCATGGGCTACACCAAACGTGTGATGAACCGCGCGTTTGAGACCCAGCGTGACGAGATCTACCAGCAAGAAGCACTGGCCCAGACGCTGTGCCGTGAAAGCGCCTTCCACCAGGAGGCCATTGCCCGCTTTGTCGGCAAGCAGCCGCCGCTGTTCCAGTGGCAGGATTGAGCGCAGGCTGAGGCCCCACCCGTAACCCGCCAGGGCCTTGCTGGCGGGCGGGCGGCATTAGTACTTCACATTGACAATCGTCGCCTGCAGCAGCGCCACCACCTTGGGTGGCACTGCCGCATCTGCGCCGTAGGCCAGCACCTCGCCGCTGCACACCGTCAGCAGCTTGCCGGCATTCACCACCTTGCCGATGGCGACAAAGCGCTCGCCAATCGCCGGGCGCATCAGGTTGATCTTGAACTCGGCCGTGACCACCTCATAGCCCTCGGCCGCCACCGTCAGCGCTGCATAGCCCGCCGCGCTGTCCACCACGCTGCTGACGGCGCCGGCATGCAAAAAGCCATGCTGCTGCGACAGCGCCTTTTGGTAGGGCAGCGCAATCTGCACCTCCCCCGGCTGCACGGACAGCAGGCTCGCGCCCAGGGTCTGCATCAGCCCTTGGGCATGGAAGCTGGTGGAGATGCGTTCAAACAGGTCGTTCATGGTCGTATGCCTTGTGGCCAAGCCTCGAATAGCGATCAGCCAATCTAGCATGCAGCGCAGCCCCTGGCATGGCCCCGCGTCCTGCACATGACAGCCGCCTTTGCCACTATGCTTGCGGCCATGGACAGCCCCCAACTCCTGATCGTCTACCACAGCCACACGGACGGCAGCCGCCAGATGGCCGAGGCCGCGCGCGCGGCGGCCACCAGCCAGGCAGGTGTGCAGGTGCGCCTGCTCTGCGCACCCGATGCCGGGCCGGCCGACCTGCTGGCCGCCAGTGGCTACCTGTTTGTCTGCCCCGAGAACCTGGCTGCTATGAGCGGGCTGATGAAGGACTTTTTTGACCGCAGCTACTACCCGGCGCTCGATCGCATCCAGGGCCGCCCCTATGCCAGCCTTGTCTGCGCCGGCAGCGATGGCAGCAATGCGGCAAGGCAGATCGCCCGCATCGCCACCGGCTGGCGGCTCAAGCCCATCGCAGAGCCGCTGATTGTTTGCACCCATGCCCAAACGCCCGAGGCCATTGCGGCGACCAAACAGATTGGCGCAGACGATCTGCAGCGCTGCCGCGAGCTGGGCGAGGCCATGGCCGCAGGCATCAGCATGGGTATTTTTTAAAGCAGGCCCGCACCCCAGCCGGGGCGGCTTGGCGCGTACCATAGGGCATCCCCACACCACAATATTCCGCCCCCGATGCTCTACATCATTCTCAAAACCGTGCACCTGCTGTCCATCATCGTCTGGCTGGGCGGCATGGCCTTTGCGCATTTCTTTCTGCGCCCCGCCCTGCAACAGCTGGAGCCGCCCCAGCGCCTGGTGCTGATGCGCGATGTGCTCCAGCGCTTTTTTGCCGTGGTGCTGGTCATCATCGCCGCCGTGCTGCTGTCGGGCATCGCGATGATGGGCCTGGTCCATTCCATGGCCGCGCAGGCCGGTGCCCAATTCAGCATGCCCGTCTCCTGGATGGTGATGGCCGTGCTGGGCCTGGCGATGATGGCCGTGTTTGGCCATATCCGTTTTGCGCTGTTCAAACGGCTGGACCAGGCCGTCAACGCCAAGGACTGGCCCGCAGGCGGCAAGGCCCTGGGCCAGATCCGCCAGCTCGTTGCGCTGAACCTGGCGCTGGGCGTCGTGATTGTGCTTTTCTTGCGCGTGCCGCTGTAACTGGTACAAAGCCGCGCGCCGCCACCAGAACCTAGCAGGCAGCGGCGCAGGCCTGCATCAGAACTTGAAGTCGCCCCGCAGCCACAAGGTACGCCCCGGCTCGTTGATGCGCATCCCACCTGGGAAGCCAAAGCCCGCATTGCCAGCCAGGTTCAGGTGCTCGGCATAGGTCTTGCCAAAGACGTTGTCGATACCGGCAGTCAGGCGCAGCTGCTCGTTGATCTTGTAGCCCGCATGGAGCGACAGCACCCCAAACCCAGCGCTGGGCCCCAGATCCTGGCCCACGACATTGCCCTGGCCCATGGCATAGCGGTGCTGCGCGGCAACCAGGCGCCACAGCGCGCCAGCGCTCCAGGGGCCTTGCCGGTAGTCCAGGCCCAGCTTGGCCTCCAGCGGCGGCACCTGTGGCAAGGGCTTGCCATCGCTGCGGTTGCGGGCCCAGCTGTAGGCCATGGTGGCCTGGGCGGTCAGGCCGGGGCTCAGTTGGTAGCTGCCACCCAGCTCGGCACCAGCGGTGCGCGCCTGCACATTGCGCACGTTGGCGGCCATGCCGGCATAGTCAAACAGCAGATAGTCCTGCACCTGGCCGACATAGGCGGAGGTCCAGAGCAACCAGTCCGCGCCCTTCCAGCTTGCGCCCACATCGATCTGCGTGGTTTTCTCCGGCCGCAGGCGGTTGAAGGCATCACCCTGGTCAGCGGCGCTGTTGCTGGGCGATACCAGCTCCCAGTAATCCGGAAAGCGCTGCACATGGCCAATGCCGGCATAGAGCGTGCTGCCGTCGGCGCGGGCGCGCTCCCAGCGCAGAAAGCCACTGGGCATGGCGCTGCGTTCGCGGTGGTTGCTGGCCGTGGCGGGCATGCGGCCATCCATGCCGGCCATGGCCTGCATGCCCCCCATACCGCCCATATCGCCCATACCATCCATGCCGCCCATGCCGCTGCCGCTGGGGTAGCGCCAGGCCTGTGCCCGGTCCAGCCGCAGGCCGGCCACCAGTTTGTCCTCGCTGCCCAGGTGCTGCGTGGCCTGCGCAAACAGACCCTGGTTGCTGAACTTGGCATCCCGCGCCCAGGGCTTGTAGCGGTAGGACTGCATCTCCGTGCCCGAGCGGCTGTCATGCGGGCTGCCCATCGCATCCACGCCCAGCACCGCTTCGGTGTGCGGGCCCAGCTGCCAGGTGGTCGCTACCCGCATGCCGGTGGTGGTGCGCCGCACATTGGCCGCCATCGGCATGGACATGCCTCCCTCCGGCACAAAGGGCCGCAGGCTGAAGTTGTCCATCACATGGTCGGCGCGGTGGTAGTACAGCTGCGCTTCCAGCTTGGTCAATCGCTCGCTCAGGTTCTTTTTCTCCAGCCGCAGGCCATAGCTTTCGCGCTTGAACTGGGAGCCATCCATGCCCCGGCCGCCATAGCGCGCCTCGCCATCGCCTTGGCCGGCGCTCAGCTCCAGCCAGGTGTTGGCATCGGGCGTCCAGCCAATCGCCACATCGGTGTTCCATTTGTCCCAGTGCGAGGGCACGCGCTGGCCATCGCCATCGCGGTAGTCCTTGCTTTGCGAATGGTTGGCCGTGAGGCGAACGTAGTACTCGGCATTGCCGGCCAGCAGGTCGATGTTCTGGTCGCTGCGCGCGGCCGTGCCGCCTTGCAGGCTGGCAGACAGGCGCACCTGGCCGCTGTCCAACGCAGGCCGTTCGCGGTCAAAGCGCACCACCCCTGCCGATGCGCCCGGCCCCCAGATCACCGTCTGCGGGCCCTTGACCACCGTCAGCACATCGTAGGTCTCCGGCGATATATAGGAGCTGGGCGAATCCATGCGCGCCGGGCATGCGCCCAGCAAGGTCTGCCCATTGGTCAGGATCGGCAGGCGCGAGCCAAACTGGCCCCGGAACACCGGATCGCTGTTGGAGCCACCGCTGCGGATCGCCGAAAAGCCCGGAATGCTTTTGAGGTAGTCGGCCGCATCACTGGCCGGCACCGGTTGGCGCGGCTGCTTGGGGTCGGCCACCACCTGCAGCGGCGAATGCTCATGCACCGCAGTCACCACGGTCTCCTGCAGGCTGATCTCAGGCGCGCTGGCCACAGCAAGCACGGGGGCATCGGCCGCATCTGGCGTCTGCGCCCAGGCAGCACTGCTAGCCAGCATCAGTACGGATAACGCCATCTGCGGTCGCTGCAAACGGGCGCGCGGTGGGGCAGGCAGGCGCAGATTGGGCGCTGCCTCCAAAAAGTAGGAAGTCATCAAGGTCTCTCGCAGCAAGCGCTGCAGGGCGCAGCGGCTTGCAGAAATGTGGTGGGGGCGCTCGCAGCCATGCCCAGCCGGCTGCAGCCAAGGCAGTCCAAGCAGGCATCAAAAGCATGGCGAAAAGGCCCATGGGCCGCAGAGGCTGAAGCACTGCCCTCCGCACGCAAAGCGCAGAGGTGGCAGCGGCAGCATCACTGCGGCATCAACACTTAGACGAGGACAGGTGGTGGTCCGCGCGCAGGCAGTGGCGCGCCCGGCGCGTGGAGGCTGTGCGCTGTCTGGGCCTGCCACTGGTGGTGGAAGGCAGGGGCCGCTGGCCGGTGCACATCGGGGGCAAAGGCCTGCGGCAGCGCCATGGCGATACAGAGCACGCAATCGGCGCCATGGGCACCGTGCGCGCTGTGGTTGGCATGGCTGTCGCTGCCATCGGGCAGAAGATCATCCGGAGCCAGGTGGTCGGCCTGGGCCAGCGCCAGATCCAGCGCCGGCGCATTGACGCTACAGACATCGGCCGCCAGCGCCGCCGTAATCGGCTGCGCCAGCACGCGCACCTGCACACCCGCTACCGATGCCACCAGCAGCAGCAACGCAAAAACCGCCGTAATCAGGGCGGAAAAGCGGGGGCGGCTGCGCAGGCGTTGGAGCATGGTCAGGCAGCAGTGTAGGTGAGATCCAAAGTTGAACTTTCAGAATTAATTAAATTATCAGTTCAATCAAAAAAGGGCCGGGTTGGGCAAAGCTGGCCCGCATCAGCCTGGCGCACTCTTCCATGCTGGTGGCCCGCGCCGCTTCCACGCCCATGCCGCCGGCCAGTTTCACCCAGCAGATCGATGGGTTGCCCAGGTCCAGCATCTGCATGGCGGTGGCGCCCGGCGTGGCGCCCACGCCCTTGTATTCGCCAATCAGGATGTTGTAGCGGCTGTTGTTCAGCACGATGGTGGTGACAGGCAGCTGCTCGCGCGCCTGCGTCCACAGCGATTGCAGCGAATACATAGCAGAGCCATCGGCCTGCAAGTTGATCACCCGGCGCTGTTTGCCCGCGCCAATGGCGGCGCCCGTCGCGACCGGCATGCCATCACCAATCGCGCCGCCCGCCAGGTGCAGCCAGTCATGCGCCGCTGCGGCATGGGTGTGCGGGTAAAAGCCCCGGCCGTACGAGATGCTCTCGTCCGAGACGATGGCGCCCTCGGGCATCAGCGCCGCCACGGTGCGTGCCAGGCCCTCGGGCGTGGGCGCGCCGGTGGCCGCCTCGGGCCGTGGGCCGGCATCGGGTATGGCGGCCTGCGGCGCCTGCAGTGCATCAACCAGGGCCTGCAATGCCGTCATTGGCTCCTGCTCGGGGCGCGTCAGCACATGCAGCTGGGCGCTGTCCGGGTACTGGGTGGATGGCATGCCCGGGTAGGCAAAAAAGCCCACCGGCGGCTTGGCCCCCACCAGGATGATGTGCTCAAACCGGGCCAGGGTCTTGATCGCGGCCTCCATGCCATAGGGCACCCGCTCCAGCGCCATGCGGCCTTGGCCGCGCTGCAGGTGCGATGCGCCGTACTCGGCCAGCACGGCCGCGCCGCTGGCCTGCGCCAGCCGCCACACCAGCGCCTGGGCCGGCGCAAATACTGCCGCGCCAGACAGCAAAATCAAGGCCTTGCCGCCGGCCTGGCGCAGCACCCTTGCTACACCATCAATCACCTGGCCATCCACCGCTGGCGGCGCAGGCACCGGCAGCGGCTGGGCCACCACGCCGCCCTCGTCCCATGAGACATTGGCCGGCAGGATCAGGCTGGCGATCTGGCCGGGAAAGGCCGAGGCGGCACGCACCGCCATCGCGGCATCCTGGCCAAGGTCCGCACTGTGGGTGCTGGTATGCACCCAGGCCGATACCGTGCGGGCCAGGCCATCGGTGTCGGCCGTCAGCGGCGCATCAAAAGGCCGGTGGTAGGTGGCCTGGTCGCCGACGATATTGACGATGCCGCTGCGCGCGCGCCGGGCATTGTGCAGGTTGGCTAGGCCATTGGCCAAGCCCGGGCCGCAGTGCAGCAAGGTGCAGGCGGGCTTGCGCGCGATGCGGTAGTAGCCATCGGCCATGCCGGTCACCACGTTTTCCTGCAGGCCCAGCACGCAGTGCATGCCCGGTATCTGGTCCAAAGCTGCTACAAAGTGCATCTCGCTGGTGCCGGGGTTTGCAAAGCAGGTGTCCACACCTGCCGCCAGCAAGGTCTTGACCAGACTGTGTGCGCCATTCATCTCGATGTCCTTCAGGGTTTGCATATCATTGCGCGACACCTTAGCCGCAAGCCCGCCCAAACCGGGTCGCCAAGATGAAAGCGGGCCGCGCCAAGCCGCATGCGTGCGCCGCAAAAGCGCATGGATGCTGGCCTGGCCCGGTTTTGCATCGACTGACTATGTAGGCCAATTCTCAGTCTGTGTTACGGCGTTGGACGGCGCGCGATTGCAGTGATGAAGGTGCACAGTGGAGAGACCGCGCAGATCGACTTGTGCACCCGATTGGCTGCTCGCCCGTTAAGACTGCAGGACCAGCCTCGAAAAGGCCTTCTGCGCCCCCGTTCATCCCCCTGCATCTGAACACCAAGTGTTACCACCAGCGCTGCTGTAGCGCCTAGGATGGCCCGATGCAAAACCACACCAAGGAAAACCGCATGCACCGTATGTCCCGCCACGCCCTGTTGTCCACCACTTTGGCCTGCGCCGCTTTGGCTGCCCAGGCCCAGAGCAGCCAGGAGGCGGCCAGCCCAGCGCCTGCGGCCGCACCGCCCGCCGCTGAGGCAGCACCCCAGGCGCCCGCGCCCAACCCGGCCGCAGAAAAGGCCCTGGCCCAGCGCTTCCAGGCGCTGTTGGCCGCGTTTGAAGGCAAGGCCGCCGTTCCTGATTCCAAAACCTTTACCGAAGACTTCAACAAGCAGGTCACGGCCGATCAGATGAAGCAGGTGTTCAACGATGTGCACCAAAGCGTTGGCAGCTGCAAGGTCGGCGCCCAGATGACCAGCCCCACGCCCTACATCACCAGCTACCTGCTGCAGTGTGACAAGGCCTATGTGCCGATGGACATCGGCATCGAGGAAAAGGCGCCCTACCGCGTCCACAGCCTGCTGATCCGCCCCGGCTACTGGAAGAAGTAAGCACGAACGTTTCGGCAAAATACGCCATCAAAACGGCAGTCACAACAAATACTTATTAGTGTTTCCCTGGATAGGGCGTAAAAATTGACGCTTCAACGTCGATTTTTGCGCTCAATGGCCATTTAGGCTGGTGATAATGCGCACAAGCTCGCCGCTTTGCCTGAAAGCACGGCGCAGGGCTGTCGCCGGGTCGCCACAAGCCGATTTGAGACCCCGACGGCGGGCAGCAAAAGCACTAGCATGCTAGCCACCTTATCAACATTAGGATCCGAGGATTCACTATGCGTAAAACCTTGATCGCATTGGCAGTGGCCGCTATCGCAGCCCCTGCCTTTGCTGCAGACCTGAAAGTAGCTGTCGACCCGACCTACGAACCGTTCACCTTCAAAACGCCACAAGGCGAAGTCACCGGTTTTGATGTGGACATCGCCAAGGCGGTGTGCGAGCAGATCAAGCGCAAGTGCGTCTTTGTCGAGCAAGTCTGGGACAGCATGATCCCCGGCCTGCAAGCCAAGAAATATGACGTCATCGTCAGCTCCATGTCGATGACCGACGAGCGCCGCCGCGTGGTGGACTTCAGCGACCGCTACTACAAGACTCCCAGCGCCGTGGTGCTGAAGAAGAGCGTGGAATACAAGGGCCCCGCTTCTGCCAAGGGCCTGAAGATTGGCGTGCTCAAAGGCTCCACCCAAGAGAAGTGGGCCAACGGCGAGCTCAAGCCTGCAGGTGCGACCATCGTGCCTTATGAAGCCCAGGACCAGGTTTACCTGGACATCAAGTCCGGTCGCCTCGACGGCACCGTGGCCGACAAGGTGGAAGTCAATGGCGGTTTCCTGCGCAAGCCCGAAGGTGCCGACTACGGCTACAAGGGCCCGGACCAGTACGAAACCAAGTACTACGGTGACGGCATCGGCATTGCGATGCGCAAGAACCAGGGCGATCTGAAAAAGCAGATCAACGAAGCGATCAAGACCATCCGCAGCAATGGCACCTATGCCACGATTGCGAAGAAGTACTTCGATTTCGACCCCTACGGCAACTGATCTTGGCAAGGCGCCCAGGCGCCTTTGCTCAGGGCTAACACCAAGCGGCGCGCTGCTCCAGAGTCTTCATACTGGATGAATCGCGCCGCAATTCCATGGTGCCAGGCCTATTTGCAGCGCCTTCCTGAGGCAAACACCAGGCCATCCATGGGCCCGATTGCGCACCGCAATCGTTGCGCCTAAGGCCAAAAACTATGAGTGATTACTTTCAATCGATCCTGATGGGCTCGCTGCTCACTGTGGCGGTCTCGCTGGCATCGGCTGCCATTGCCACCGTGCTGGGGCTGCTGGGCGCCAGTGCCAAGCTCTCAGGGCGGCGCCCGCTGGTGGTGCTGGCAACCGTCTACACCTCCATCGTGCGCGGTATCCCCGAGCTGGTGATGATGCTGCTGATCTTCTACGGCGGCGCCATCGGCCTCAATACCTTGCTGGAGAAGATGGGCAGCGAAAGCTCCGTCGACCTCAACCCCTTTGTCGCCGGCTCCTTCACGATCGGCTTTATCTACGGCGCCTACATGACCGAAACTTTCCGGGGCGCGATCCTGGCCATCCCCAAGGGCCAGATGGAAGCGGCCTGGGCCTTCGGCATGAGCCCGGTCAAGACCTTCTTTCGCATCACCCTGCCGCAAATGGTGCGCTATGCGCTGCCTGGCTTTACCAATAACTGGCTGGTGCTGATCAAGGCCACCGCGCTGGTCAGCCTGATCGGCCTGCAAGACATGACCTATTTGGCCAAGCAGGCCAGCGCCGCTGCGCGCGAGCCCTTCATCTTCTTCCTGTTCACCGCTGCGCTGTACCTGATCTACACGTCGGTATCGCTGTGGGCGCTGGGCCGCCTCAATGCCCGCTACAGCCTGGGAACCGAAAAGGTGCAGCTATGAACTGGGAAGTCATTTTTCAGCCGGACACCCTTGCGCTGTACGGCGAGGGCCTGGTCACCACCCTCAAGCTGCTGCTCTCCAGCCTGGCCATTGGTGCGGTGCTGGCCTTGCTGGGCGCGCTCGCCCTGGTCAGCCGCTCCTGGCTGCTGCGCAAAACCGTGGGCGCCTTCACCTATTTCATGCGCGGCACGCCGTTGCTGATCCAGGTCTACCTGATCTACTACGGCTTCTCGCAGCTCGAATGGGTGCAGGCGCGCTGGGATGCGGTCTGGCCCTGGACCTATTTCAAAGAGCCCTTCTTCTGCGCCTTCCTGGCCTTCACCTTGAACACGGCCGCCTACACGGCCGAGATGCTGGCCGGCTCGATCCGCGAAACCTACAAGGGCGAAGTGGAAGCGGCCCGCGCGATGGGCATGAGCCGCTGGCAGCTGATGCGCCGCATCGTGCTGCCCAGCGCCATCCGCCGCACGCTGCCCGCTTACAGCAATGAAGTGGTGATGATGCTGCACTCGACCAGCCTGGCATCGACCGTACCGTCGCTGGTGGACCTGACCGGCGCCGCCAGCCGGGTGTACTCGGACTACTACCTGCCCTTTGAAGCCTATATCGCCGCAGCGGTGATCTACCTGTGCATCACCTTCATCCTGATTGGCATCTTCCGCCTGGCGGAGCGCCGCTTCCTGGGCTACCTGGCCCCGCGCAAGGCCTAAGACATTTGAGCATCGAGATATGAACGCATCCAACTACAAACTGCAGGCACTGGACATCCACAAGAGCTATGGCAGCAACCAGGTGCTCAAGGGCGTCTCGCTCAATGCCTGTGCTGGCGACGTGATCAGCATCATCGGCAGCTCTGGCTCGGGCAAGAGCACCTTCCTGCGCTGCATCAACCTGCTGGAGCAACCACAGCAGGGCCAGATCATCGTCGCAGGCGAAGCGCTGCAGCTGCGCACCGGCCGCAATGGCGCGCTGGACGCGGTCGACCCCAAGCAGCTCCAGCGCCTGCGCAGCAAACTGGCCATGGTGTTCCAGCACTTCAATCTCTGGGCCCACATGACGGTGATGCAGAACATCATCGAAGTACCGGTGCATGTGCTGGGCATCAGCAAGGACGAGGCCGTCGCCCGCGCCCGCAAGTACCTCCAACTGGTGGGCCTGGAAGGCAAGGAAGACAGCTACCCCAACCACATGAGCGGCGGCCAGCAGCAGCGCGTGGCCATTGCCCGCGCGCTGGCGGTGGAGCCCGAGGTGATGCTGTTTGACGAGCCCACCTCGGCCCTCGACCCCGAGCTGGTCGGTGAAGTGCTGCGCGTGATGCAGGTCCTCGCCCAGGAAGGCCGCACCATGCTGGTCGTCACCCATGAGATGGGCTTTGCCCGCGAGGTCTCCAACCACGTGATCTTCCTGCACCAGGGCCTGATCGAAGAGCAAGGCCCGCCGCGCGAGGTGCTGGCCAACCCCAAGAGCGAGCGCCTGGCACGCTTCCTCTCGGGAAGCCTGAAATAAGCGGCGCGGGCCGAGTTCTGCCCGCGACAGCATCAGCGACACCCCAGCACCGGGCAGGCGCAAAATAGGGCCCGGTGCCGCCGAGAACCTGGAGTAGGTTTTCAGCAGCACCCATTACCTACCGGCCCGTCAGCGCAGATTCGCTCCCCCTCCTCCCCAACATGGGCACGCCCAGCTCTCCTCCTCCCGCATCCGATCGGGTTGCAGACAGCGACGCAGCATTCTCGCTGCGCGGCATTGCCGTGGCGGCTTTTGGCCCCTCGCTGCTGTTTGGCATTGGCGAAGGTGCGGTGCTGCCGGTGATTGTGCTGATGGCGCGCGATCTGGGCGCCTCGGTGCCCATCGCAGCGCTGGTGGTGGGGCTGGTCAGCATTGGCTCATTGCTGAGCAATATCCCGGCATCGCTGATCACTGCCCGCTGGGGCGAGCGCTGGGCGATTGTGGCCGCAGGCCTGTGGAGCGCCATCGGCATGGCCATCTGCCTGGCCACCCACCAGCTCTGGCTGTTTGCGCTGGGCTGCCTGATGGTGGGCATGTCGCAGGCGGTCTACAACCTGGCGCGGCAAAGCTATCTGACCGAGGCGGTGCCCGTGTCCTACCGCGCACGAGCGCTGTCCACCCTGGGCGGGGTGATGCGCATCGGCATGTTCATCGGCCCCTTTATTGGCGCCTGGGCCATGCATGCTTGGGGCCTGCATGCGGCCTTTGCGGTGGGCATTGTGGGCGTGCTCTGCGCGGCGGCCATTGGGCTGCGTGTGCCTGATCTGGCGGCCCCCGCGGCACTGCCGGGCCAGCCGCTGCCGACCGAGGCACCGTCTATCGCCGGCATTCTGCGTGACCACCACCGGCTGTTTCTCACCCTGGGCATGGGCGTGCTGCTGGTCAGCGCCGTCCGCGCCTCGCGCCAGGTGGTCATTCCGCTGTGGGCCGACCATCTGGCCCTGGCGCCTGCAGCCGCATCGCTGGTGTACGGGCTGGCCGGCGCCATCGACATGCTGGTCTTCTACCCTGCGGGCAAGCTGATGGATCTGAAAGGCCGGCGCTGGGTGGCCGTGCCGTCGATGCTGGTGATGGGAACCGCCATGCTGTTGATGCCGCTGACGGGCAGCGTGACGACCTTGCTGCTGGCCGCGATGGCGCTGGGCTTTGGCAATGGCATCGGCTCGGGCCTGATCATGACCTTGGGCGCCGACCACGCACCGCGCCATGCGCGCGCGCATTTTCTGGGGCTGTGGCGCCTGGCGGCAGATCTGGGCTCATCGCTGGGGCCAGCGCTGCTGTCGTTTCTGGCGGGGAGCCTGTCGCTGGCCAGCGGCATTGCCTGCATTGGCCTGCTGGCCTGGGGTGCGGCCGCCGCACTGGCGCGCTGGATACCGCCGGCCAAGCGCTGAGCCATCGAGCCCGCGCTAACGCAGCTACCAGACGACGGGTTCCGGCTCCAGCTGTATCCCAAAGCGCTCATAGACGCTGGTCTGGATCGCGCGCGCCAAGGTCACCACCTCGCCACCGGTAACGCTGCCCTCCCCCGCGCCCAGGTTGACGAGCACCAGCGCCTGGCGGTCATAGACACCGGCCTTGCCAATGCTTTTGCCGCGCCAGCCGCAGGCATCGATCATCCAGCCCGCAGCCAGCTTGATGCTGCCATCGAGCATCGGGTAGTGCACGATTTTGGGCTCGCGCGCGATGATGTCCTCGCACTGGTCGGCCGTTACCTGGGGGTTCTTGAAAAAGCTGCCGGCATTGCCGATCTGCGCCGGATCGGGCAGCTTTGCGCGGCGTATCTCCACCACCCAGTCAAAAATATCCTGGGCCGTGGGCTGCGCAATGCCTTTTTCGGCCTGCTTGCGGGCCAGGTCCAGGTAGCCCAGCTCGGGCTTCCAATCCTTGGCCAGGCGCAGGCGTACGTGGGTGATCACCGCGCGGCCCGCCAGGCCCATGCCACGGGGCTCGGCCACGCCGGTGGCGCGGGCAATCATGGTCAGCGACATGGTCTCGGCCGGCGCATGCTTGAACACCGAATCCCGGTAGCCAAACGCGCACTGCGCGGCCTGCAGGCTGAAGTGTTCGCCATTGCTCAGGTCGATGGCATCGAGCGAGTCAAAGCGGTCTTGCAGCTCCACGCCATAGGCGCCAATGTTCTGCACGGGCGCCGCGCCTGCGGTGCCGGGGATCAGTGCCAGGTTCTCCAGCCCGGGGTAGCCCTGGGCCAGGCTCCAGGCGACCACCTCGTGCCAGACTTCACCGGCACCGACCTCAATGATGTAGTGCTTGTCGGTCTCTTCGACCAGGCGCTTGCCCATGATTTCCATCTTGAAGACGGTGGGCTCGACATCACCCGTGATGACGATATTGCTGCCGCCTCCCAGCACCACCACCTGGCGGCTGGCGCCCAACGGGGGCTGGGCCAGAAAATCACGGATATCCTGCGGGGCCTGCACGCGCACCAGGTTCATGGCCCGCGCCATGATGCCAAAGGTGTTGTATTGCTGCAGCGGGGCATTTTTCTCGACTAACATCGCTAGATTGTCGCACTTGTCGCGACCCACTCAGGCGCTCAGCCTGGCCTGCAAGGAGAGTATTTATGCCATCGTTTGACACGGTTTGCGAAGCCGACTTCGTCGAGGTGAAAAACGCTGTTGAGAATTCCGCCAAGGAAATTGGCACCCGTTTCGACTTCAAGGGAACGTCGGCCGGGATCGAGCTCAAGGACAAAGAGATCATCATGTACGGCGATGCCGACTTCCAGCTGGTGCAGGTCGAAGACATCCTGCGCAACAAGCTGACCAAGCGCAATGTGGATGTGCGCTTTTTGGACAAGGGCGATGTGCAAAAGGTCGGCGGCGACAAGGTCAAGCAAGTGATCAAGGTGCGCAACGGCATCGAGCAGGAGCTGGCCAAGAAGATCCAGAAGCTCATCAAGGACAGCAAGATGAAGGTGCAGGCCGCCATCCAGGGCGATGCCGTGCGCATCACCGGCGCCAAGCGCGACGATCTGCAAGCGGCAATGGCGCTGCTGAAGAAGGACGTGAACGACGTGCCACTGTCGTTCAACAACTTCCGCGACTGATCCACCTTCGATCAAAAACAAACAGGCCGCGCTGCAAATCATGCAGCGCGGCCTGTTTTTATGGCGTCTAGCCTTTTAGAACTGGTAGTTCGCGCTTAGCAAAGCACCACGCGGCGTGCCGGGCATGCTGCTGCTGCGCCAGTATTCCTTGTTGGTCAGGTTGGACACCGCCAGGGTGACGGTCCATGGCGCGGCGCGCCAGCCCACCAGGCCATCCCAGCGGGTGTAGCCGGGCACGCGGCTGGTGTTGGCGTCGTTGGTATAGCGCGCGCTGGTGTGGGTCACACCCAGCTCGGCGTACCAGTTGCCTGCGGGCGCATAGCGCAGAAAGACATTGCCATTGCGGCGCGCGGTGTTGGCCAGGTAGTTGCCCTCCAGCGCCGGGTTGGCCTTGTTCTCGGTGACCTTGGCGGCCATGATGCCGACGCCGCCACGCACATACCAGAACGGTGCGACACGGCCGGCCGCGCTGAACTCGATACCGCGCGAGCGCTCCTTGCCACGCACCGCCCAGGTGAAGGGGTCGTTGTCCGGATCGGGGCGGTAGCGGATGTTGTAGTGCTCCAGCTGGTAGACGGCCAGCTGTGTGGACAGCGCGCCATCGAGCCAATCGCTCTTCACACCCATCTCGAACTGCTGCGAATGCTGGGGTTCATCGTCCAGCACCGCGCCAGGAGCAGTATCGACCAACAGCATGCCGCGCCCGCCATAGGGTGAGAAGCTGCGGCTCCAGGACGCATACAGGCTGTGCTCGCGCACCGGCTGCCAGACCAGGCCGGCGCGGGGGCTGACCGAGTTGCCGTCGGTACTGCGGCTGGCGTTGTTCAGCTGGTTGCTGCTGTTGAAGTCAAAGTTGTCATAGCGCGCACCCAGCAGCAGCTTCCACTGGTCGCTCAGGCTGATCAGATCCTGCACATACAGCGCGCGGGCCGTGCCTTTGTGCAGGTTGTGCTGCGATGGCGCGCCTTGGGGCGGGCGCACGGCATCGAACACCGGGTTGTTTGGGTCGACATAGCCATTGCTGCTGGCGGTGCTGAAGAGGCGCGGCGCGCGCTCTTCCTCGCTGTGCTCCACGCCCAGCAACAGCTCATGGCGCATGCCGGCCAGGTCCAGCTTGCCGGTCAGGTCCACGGTGTGGGTGGTGGTGCGGTTCTCGGTTTGCTGCCAGGCATAGCTTTGGCGCAGCAGGCCGGGGTTGGCACACTTGGCGCCCGCTGGGGTCAGGCCCTGGGGGTTGCAGTAGGTGCCGGCAAAGTAGTGGTCAAAGTCCTGGCTGGCTTCTCGCTTGCTGGCCACCCAGCGCACGCTCCAGGCCTTGTTGAACTCATAGGACAGGTCCGAGCGCAGCACGCGCAAGCGGTCCTCGACAAAGTCGCCCGGCTGGGCAAAGCCCTGGCGCAGCGACATGCCCGGCGGCATCTGGTCGTAGGAAGGCCCCCGGTCCGGCACGCGCCAGACGTTGTCATAGGTGTACTGGCCCGTCCAGCGCAGGCCCGTGCGCGTATCCACCAGGATGCTGGGCGAGACCATCTCGTTGCGGTTGCGGATGCCGCTGCGAAAGCTGTGCGCCTGCTCGCGGTCGGCCGTCAGCCGCATGACCACGTTGGGGCTGATCACCCGGTTGATGTCGATGGTGCCGCCCACATTCTCCCAGGAGCCACCGCGCAGTGTGACGCTGCTGACGCCATCAAAGCGCGCCTGCTTGCTGACCATGTTGACCACACCGCCGCCGGCGCCACGGCCGTACAGCACCGAGGCGGGGCCTTTCAGAATCTCGATGCGCTCCACATTGGCGGTGCTGCGGCGCACCTGGCCGGATTCGCGCACCCCGTCGCGGTAGATGTCACCGCTGTCGGCATTGAAGCCCCGGATCATCACCCCCTCGCCACGCATGTCATAGCTGGTGTTGACACCCGGCACGCCATCGAGCATGACGGACAGGTCATTGATGCCGTAGCTCTTGTACTTGTTGACTTCCAAGGTGTCGATGGTCTGGGGGATGTCCTTGGGCGCCATATAGGTCTTGGTCGCCGTGGTCACGCCTTCGGGGCGTACATCATCGGGATCGAACTGGTCGGCGGACACCTGGACCGTTGGCAAGGTGTGCTCTTGCGCCATGGCCGGCATCGCTGCCAGCATCAACAGCGCGGCGACCGACAGGCCGGCGCGCTCGCCTCTTGTACGCGCGAGCGTCTCGCTGCGAAGGGCTTGGATCATTGAAAACTCCTGAAACAATAATTCCGCTTGGTTAACGGCCTGTAAATTTGAGTCAGGGATGCTAATGATAACGATTATCAATAGCAATGCATTAACCTTCTGCCCACAGTTACTTTTCCAAAAAACAACGGTCTAGTCCTTGGGTCAAAAAATAAATCTCGGGTCATGGACCATGCCGCTTCGTTTACGATGTAAAGCCGTCGGCCCGCCGATGGCCGCCATGGGACTCGGCACTGCCCGAGCGCCTACACCCACACGTCTGTCCCGCCACCCATGAAGCCTTTGTTCTCCCCAGCCCGCCCCGCGCCCGCCCGCCTGCACCGCTGGCTGCTGGCATGGGCCCTGTGTGGCAGCGCGAGCTGGGCAGCCCATGCCCAAGATGCAGCCGAAGGCCCCCGCTCGGTGGCGCTCGCCGGCATTCTGGGCGACAAGGCCTTGCTCGTCATTGATGGCCGGGCGCCCAAGGCCGTGGCTGCCGGCAGCAGCTACCAGCAGGTGCAGGTCCTCAAGGTCCAAGATGGGCAGGCACAGGTCAGCATTGCCGGCGTCGCGCATAGCCTGCGCATGGGCGAATCGCCCGTCAGCGTGGCCGATGCGGCGCTGCCCGTCAGCAACACCGGCCGCATTGTTTTGGCGGCCGATGCCAGCGGGCACTTCATGACGGCCGGCATGATCAATGGCAAGGCCACGCGCTTTCTGGTCGATACCGGCGCCACGACGGTCAGCCTGGGGATGAGCGAAGCACTCAAGCTGGGCATTGACTACAAACAGGGCCGCGCGGTGCGCATGGGCACCGCCAATGGCGTCAGCAACGGCTGGTATCTCCAGCTGAGCAGCGTGCGCATCTCCGATGTGGAGCTGCGCAATGTGGATGCCGTGGTGACCTCCGCCAACATGCCTTATGTGCTGCTGGGCAACAGTTTTCTGAATGCCTTTGAGATGAAGCGCGCCGGCCCGCAGATGACCTTGGACCGGATCAAATAGCGCCGGACCGCCGCGCTGAACCTCGGCAAAACAAAAGGGCTGAACCCGCGATGGTGTTCAGCCCTTCTGCTGTCTGCCCGTGGGCAGCGCGTTGCATCACTTGGTTTTCTTCTGGCCCAGCTTGGATTCCTTGCCTTCCACCAGGCGCTGGATGTTGAGCTTGTGGCGGTAGACCAGCAAGGCCGACATGGCCAGAATCGCGACAAAGATCTCGGCATGAAAATCCCAGAGCTCGCCACCGATGAGGATGTAGAACACGGGCGCCAGCACCGCCGCCACCAGCGACGACAGCGACGAATAACGCCAGATGGCGGCTACCGCCACCCAGGCCAGCAGGGTCAGCAAACCTAGCCAGCCGCTAAAGCCCAGCAGCACGCCCAGCGCAGTGGCCACGCCCTTGCCACCCTCGAACTTGAAGAACACCGGCCAGAGATGGCCCAAGAATGCCGCAATACCCACCAGCGCGATGGTGCCCTCTTCCAGCCCATAAGGCTTGCCAAACCAGGCCACCAGCGCCACCGGCAGCCAACCCTTGGCGGCATCCAGCAGCAAGGTCACCACGGCAGCCGCCTTGCTGCCCGAGCGCAGCACATTGGTGGCGCCCGGGTTTTTGCTGCCATAGGTGCGCGGGTCACTCAAGCCCATGGTGCGGCTGACGATCACCGCAAATGACAGCGAACCGATGAGGTAGGCCAGGATGGTGGCCAGGATGGAATAAACGGTACTCAAATTGCTCCCCTTGTCTGCGCGCCTGGGCGGCCGGCGCGCACTGGTGTATCTAGGTCAAAAACAGGCATTATTCTGCCAGCGCGCATTGCACCGGCTGGGCACCCAGCACCTCAACGCATGCTTTGGGGTCGATCTGCACCAAAAAACCACGCCGCCCGCCGTTGATGGCGATACGCGGCAGCGCCAGAATCGTCTCCTGGATATAGACCGGCATGGCCTTGCGCAGGCCAAACGGCGAGGTACCGCCCACCAGGTAGCCGCTGTGGCGGCTGGCCACCTCGGGCGTGCAGGGCTCAATACTCTTGGCGCCAATCTGGCGCGCCAGGCTCTTGGTCGACACCTTGCAGTCGCCATGCATCAGCACGATCAGCGGCTTGGCATCCTGGTTCTGCATCACCAGGGTCTTGACGACCACATGCTCATCCAGCCCCAACTGGCGGGCCGACTCGGATGTGCCGCCGTGCTCCACATAGTCGTAGGGATGCTCGGTAAACGCCACCTTGTGCGCCTTCAAGAACTGGGTGGCCGGCGTTTCGCTGATATGGTTTTTTTTGCTCATAGCTCACTGGATGGCGGCAGGCGCCCTTCAAAATCTGCCCCTATTGTCTCGAAAAAATGGGCGGGAGCGCTGCCCAGCCTAGCGGCCTTCGCAACGCCAAAGGCCCTGGTTTGCACCAGGGCCTGCGGGTCATAGCCGTCAACAGCCCGTTAGGGGACCGTCTAGCTTACTGCGCCGGATCGCCCAGCGCCCAGCGCAGTGCGTCGATCTCTTGCAGCAAGGCCTCGGACAGCTGCGTGCCCCAGACATTGAGGTCCTCGTCCAGCTGCTCCATGGTGCGCACACCGATGATGGTGCTGCCCACCTGCCATTTGCTGTAGCAAAACGCCAGGGCCAGCGCGGCGGGGGTCAGGCCATGGTCGCGGGCCAGCAGGTTGTAGCGCTTGGCAGCGTCCAGTGCCTCAGGGCGGCCCCAGCGCTGCTTGCGCACCGATTCATAGCTGGCAATGCGTGCGCCCTGGGGCGCCTGCGGGCCGGTGATGCCGCTGTCGTCGTACTTGCCAGTCAGCAGGCCAAAGGCCAGCGGCGAATACGCCAGCAGCGACACGCCCAGGCGGTCGCAGGTCTCATCCAGGCCGTTTTCCCAGCTGCGGTTGATGAGGCAGTACGGGTTTTGCACGCTGGCCACGCGCGGCAGGCCATGCTGCTCGGCTAGGCGCACAAATTCGTGCACGCCGTAAGGCGTTTCGTTGGACAGACCAATGTGGCGGATCTTGCCCGCCTTCACCAGGCCGGCCAGCGCCTGCAGCTGCTCGCCAATCGTCGTCTCGCTGGTTTCCTTTTTGGGGTCGTAGTAGAGATTGCCAAAGGCCGGCACATGGCGCTCGGGCCAGTGGATCTGGTAGAGGTCGATCACATCGGTCTGCAGGCGGCGCAGGCTAGCGTCACAGGAGGCCACGATGTCGGCCGCCGTCATGCCCTTGCCCTCACGCACCCAAGGCATGCCGCGCGACGGGCCGGCCACCTTGCTGGCCAGCACCACCTTGTCACGCAGGCCCGGATTGGCCTTGAACCAGTTGCCGATGATGGTCTCGGTGGCGCCATAGGTTTCGGCGCGGGCGGGCACCGAATACATCTCCGCCGTGTCCCAGAAATACACGCCGCGCTCCAGCGAATGGCTGAGCATCGCATGGGCATCGGCTTCGCTGACTTGCTCGCCAAACGTCATCGTGCCCAGGCAAATGGGCGAAACCTTCAAATCACTGCGGCCAAGGAGGATGTCTTGCATAAGAAAAATTCGGCGAAGTCGGTCAAAAAACCAAGTGTAAAAGCATTTTTTGACACCTTGCTGGCCATGGCCACCATCTGCGGCGGCCCCGGGGCGCACTACCGCTGATGCTACCCCCGCCCATCTTGCACCTTGCAACTACCCCAACAGCTGTCAAGCACCATTCAGCCCTCTTTTGATCTACATCAGCCGCCAACCGCCCGTAAGTTCTATAGAAGCTTCACCTTTT
>NZ_JAJNCT010000021.1:0-127644 GCF_021026195.1 Comamonas koreensis | reverse complement strand
CCAGCCGCCCAACCACCATAGCCACCCTCCGCCACTCCCCCGCCCGGACAAGCCCCGCGAGCCACGGCTGAGAATCGGCAAGAGCCTGCCCACCCCGTGCACTGACATCCACTGCCAGCAGTGCGTTGAACACGGCAGGCAAGCACGGGCCTCCAGCGGCATGGCGCCTGGGCATCCCGGCAAAGTTCCATTCGCTGCGCAACCATCCCTCCAGGGCATCGTCCATTGCATGCTTTGCGATACCAGCGGACACGGCCATGGCACCGTTCGGCTGATCTTTGAACCGCAAAGCCCCCTCCACTTCCGCCCAGGCCAGACCCTGCGCGTGCTGCTGCCAGGGGGATGTGGCCCCGAGATACTGATTACGTCCCTCCCCGGCAGTGCCAGCGTGATGCACGGCAAGCTGCTGCTGGCACAGGGCGAATCACTGCCCGCACAGTTTGGCCCTGATGCAGCTTTTGGCTGGATGTTCCAGGTCTGCCTGCGCCACAAGATCCACCCCAATTGATGCGGCCCCATCAGCCGCCACGGCAACGGCCACTGTCTCGCCGGCGCCCCCAGGCTCGCCGGGCCGCTTCTACAATGCAGCAGCCCTATGACCAACGCCCTAGCCTTGAGCGACGCCCTGCGATCGCGCATCCACCACAGCCTGCAGCATTTTGAGGTGCAGCGCATGGGCGGTAGCGACCAGGCGCAGGCAGCGGTCGCGCTGGTGCTGCTGGACGAAGGCCCAGGCGCCGGGCTCGAAGGCATGCAGCGGCCCGCCCAGTGGAGCAATGAGGCTGCGCTGCTGCTGACCCGCCGCGCCTTGCACTTGCGCAACCACCCAGGCCAATGGGCGCTGCCCGGTGGCCGCATCGAGGCCGGCGAGACGGCCGCGCAAGCCGCGTTGCGCGAGTTGCATGAAGAAGCAGGCCTGCTGCTGCCGCCTAGCCAGGTGCTCGGGTGCCTCGATGATTACGCAACGCGTTCGGGCTTTGTCATTACCCCGGTGGTGGTGTGGGCCTGCGCCACGGCCCAGCTGCAGCCCAACCCTGACGAAGTGGCCAGCGTGCACCGCATCCCGCTGGCCGAGCTGCTGCGCAGCGATTCTCCGATGCTGGAGCAGACCGATGCCTCACCCCATCCGGTATTGCGCATGCCCATGGGCAAGAGCTGGGTGGCCGCGCCCACGGCCGCATTTCTGTACCAGTTCCGCGAGGTGTGCCTGCGCGGCCAGCCCACCCGGGTGGCGCATTTTGACCAGCCCCGCTTTGCCTGGAAGTGAGCCCCGCCCCGACCGCCGCCGCAAACGCCGCGCAGCGGCAGCAAAAACATTATTTATCAAGCATATGCCCTAAAGCACCACTGGCCGGCCAAGCCCTGCCAGCATGCGACAATAGCAGGCTAGACCGCAATAATAGGACACAGTGACATGGAAGCAGAACGCATCAACCAAATCGGCAACACCCTCGAAGACCTGTCCAGCCGGACAGAAGAGCTTCGGAGGTATCTTTGACTACGATGCAAAGTACGAACGACTGCGCACGGTAAACGCCTCGCTGGAAGACCCCAGCGTCTGGAACGATCCCAAGAAGGCCCAAGAACTGGGCAAGGAAAAGAAGGCACTCGACTCCGTCGTGCTGACCTTGCAGAAGCTGACCAGCGAGCTGGCGGACAACACCGAGCTCTTCGAGATGAGCAAGGAAGAAGGCGATGACGCCGGGCTCGAAACCATCGAAGCCGAGGCTGCCAAGCTGCGCCCGCTGATCGAGGAGCTCGAGTTCCGCCGCATGTTCCGCAACGAGGCCGACCCGCTCAACTGCTTTATCGACATCCAGGCCGGCGCCGGTGGCACCGAGGCTTGCGACTGGGCCAGCATGCTGCTGCGCCAGTACCTCAAGTACGCCGAGCGCAAGGGCTTCAAGGCCATCGTCGAAGAAGAAACCCCGGGCGACGTCGCCGGCATCAAGAGCGCCACGATCAAGGTCGAGGGCGAGTACGCCTTTGGCCTGCTGCGCACCGAAACCGGTGTGCACCGCCTCGTGCGCAAGAGCCCGTTTGACTCGTCGGGCGGCCGCCACACCAGCTTCTCGTCACTGTTTGTCTACCCCGAGATTGATGACTCCATCGAGATCAACATCAACCCCTCGGATGTGCGTACCGACACCTACCGTGCCTCCGGCGCGGGTGGCCAGCACATCAACAAGACGGACTCGGCAGTGCGTCTGACCCACATCCCGACCGGCATCGTCGTGCAGTGCCAGGATGGCCGTAGCCAGCACAGCAACCGCGATGTGGCCTGGCAGCGCCTGCGCTCCAAGCTCTATGACTTTGAAATGCGCAAGCGCATGGAAGAGCAGCAAAAGCTGGAAGACACCAAGACCGATGTGGGCTGGGGCCACCAGATCCGCAGCTACGTGCTGGACAACAGCCGTATCAAGGACCTGCGCACCAACGTCGAAGTCTCCGCCACCCAAAAGGTGCTGGACGGCGACCTGGACGTGTTCATCGAAGCCTCGCTCAAGCAAGGCGTTTAAAAACCTGTGGCCCACCTTATGCAGCGCGCCCTCCCCGCCGCGCATGCGGTGTGCCACAGCCCCTCTATCGATTGGCTGGGCCTCCCAGCCGATACGGACCTGAAGACAAGCCCAATGCCCGCGATCGAAGCCCTGATTTTTGACATGGACGGCACCATGGTTCACTCGATGCCCTGGCACACCCAGGCCTGGGTGGAATACGCACGCCGCCACGCCATGGATCTGGATGTGCCCGCCTTCATGGCGCAGACCACTGGTAAGAACGCCTTTGAATGCGCCTGCGCGCTGATGGGCCGCACGGTGAGCGCCGAAGAGAGCGAGCGCATCACCGCCGAGAAGGAAGGCATTTACCGCGAGCTGTTTGCCGCCAACTTCTGCGCGGTGGATGGCTTTGCGCGCTTTCATGCCCAGGCGCGAGACATGGGCCTCAAAGTGGCCATTAGCACCGCAGGCGACCAGGACAATGTACGCTTTGTGCTGGACAACCTGCAGATGCAGCCCCCGGCCCAGGCGATTGCGCGTGGCGACGAGGGCCTGCCTGGCAAGCCCCACCCCGATATTTTTCTGAAGGCGGCCGAGCGCCTGGCGATAGACCCGGCCGCCTGCATCGTGTTTGAAGATGCGCCGCACGGCATTGAAGCGGCGCGGCGCGCCGGCATGCGTGCGGTGGGCATTGGCACCACGCACGATGCACAGCAACTCAGCGGCCCCCATGTAGTGGCATGGGCGCCCGATTTCTCGACCCTGCTCAACAACCAATTTTTGGAGAAGCTCCATGATGCGTGAAGGACAAGCACACACCGTGTACCGCGCCGACTACCAGGCCCCGGCATGGTGGATTGATACGGTCGACCTGACTTTTGACCTCGACCCGGCCAAGACGCGCGTGCTCAACAAGATGCGCATTCGCCGCAACCCCGATGTGCCAGCGCAGCCGTTGCACCTCAATGGCGACGAGCTGAACCTGGCCCGCGTGATGGTCAATGGCGCCGCCTCCTCGTTCAAGATGGACGGCTCGGACCTGGTGCTGGAGAACCTGCCCGAGGGCAGCGACCCGGTGGATCTGGAGATCTTCACCACCTGCATGCCCGAGAAGAACACCAAGCTGATGGGCTTGTACACCAGCAATGGCTCGTTCTTCACGCAGTGCGAGGCCGAAGGCTTTCGCCGCATCACCTATTTCCTGGACCGTCCCGATGTGATGGCCATGTACACCGTGACCTTGCGCGCCAACAAGGCCCAGTTCCCGGTGCTGCTGTCCAACGGCAACCTGGTCGAGCAAGGCGACTTGCAAGGGCCTGGCAACGAAGGCCGCCACTTTGCCAAGTGGGTCGATCCGCACAAAAAGCCCTGCTACCTGTTTGCGCTGGTGGCTGGCAACCTCGTCGCCCGCGAGCAAAAGATCAAGAGCCGCGCCGGCAACGAACACCTGCTGCAGGTCTTTGTGCGCCCTGGCGATCTGGAAAAGACCGAGCATGCGATGAACTCGCTGATGGCCTCGATCGCCTGGGACGAAGCCCGCTTTGGCCTGAGCCTGGACCTGGACCGCTTCATGATCGTCGCCACCAGCGACTTCAACATGGGCGCGATGGAGAACAAGGGCCTGAACATCTTCAACACCAAGTACGTGCTGGCCAGCCAGGCCACCGCGACCGATGCCGACTACGCCAATATCGAGTCGGTGGTGGGCCACGAGTACTTCCACAACTGGACGGGTGACCGCGTCACCTGCCGCGACTGGTTCCAGCTCTCGCTCAAGGAAGGCCTCACCGTCTTCCGCGACCAGGAGTTCAGCATGGACATGGCTGGCAGCGCCTCGGCCCGCGCCGTCAAGCGCATTGACGATGTGCGCGTGCTGCGCACCGTGCAGTTCCCTGAGGACGCGGGCCCCATGGCCCACCCCGTGCGCCCGGACAGCTACCTCGAAATCAACAACTTCTACACCGTCACCATTTACGAGAAGGGCTCGGAAGTGGTGCGCATGCAGTCCACCCTGGTAGGCCGCGAAGGCTTTGCCAAGGGCATGAAGCTCTACTTTGAGCGCCATGACGGCCAGGCCGTGACCTGCGACGACTTCGCCCAGGCCATTGCCGATGCCAACCCCGGCTCGCCACTGGCCCAGCACCTGCCGCAGTTCAAGCGCTGGTACAGCCAATCGGGCACGCCTCGCGTGGCCGCGCAAGGTGTGTACGACGCAGAAGCGCAGACCTACACCCTGACCCTGACCCAGTCCTGCCCGCCCACCCCGGGCCAGCCAGGCAAAGAGCCCTTTGTGATCCCCGTCACGCTGGGCCTGCTGGCAGCCGATGGCCGCAGCCTGCCGCTGAACATCCGCCCCAGCCAGGCGCTCAGCAGCATCGCCCACAGCGCCACCAACCACACCGTGGTGCTGACCGAGGAATCGCACACCATCGTCTTTGACGGTGTCGAGCAGGCCCCTGCCCCATCGCTGCTGCGCAACTTCAGCGCCCCGGTGGTGCTGCAGATCGAAGAGAGCGACGACGCGCTCCTGCACCTGCTGGCCCACGACGAAGACGCCTTCAACCGCTGGGAAGCCGGCCAACGCCTGGGCCTGCGCTTTGCGCTGCAAGCCATTGCCGCACGCAGCGCCGCTGGTGCCGATGCTGCTGCGCCGCAAGCCAATCTGCTGCCCGCATCGTTTGTGCAAGCCATGCGCGACGTGCTGCGCGATCCGCAGCTCGACGCCGCCTTCAAGGACCTGGCGCTGACCCTGCCATCCGAAGGCTATATCACCGAACAGCTCGACCAGGTCGACCCGCAGACCGTGCACGCGGTGCGCGAAGCTATGCGCCAGCAACTGGCCACCGAGCTGGCCGCCGACTGGGCCTGGGCCTACGACGAATGCAGCCACACCGGCGCCTATGTGCCCGACGCGGTGAGCGCCGGCAAGCGCGCACTGGCCGGCCACGCGCTGCTGATGCTCTGCGTGGCTGCGCGTGAATCGGGCGACAAGGTCTGGCCTGGCAAGACCCTGCAGCGCTACAAGGACGCGGGCAACATGACCGACCGCTACAACGCCTTGAGCGCACTGGTGGTGAGCGGCAGCCCGCTGGCCGAATCGGCGATCCAGAGCTTCCACCAGATGTTCAAGAACGACGAGCTGGTGCTGGACAAGTGGTTTGCGCTGCAAGCCAGCGCACCGGACCTGAACGGCAGCGCCCTGCCCGCCGTGCGCGCGCTGATGAAGCAGCCCGACTTCAACATCAAGAACCCCAACCGCGCCCGCAGCGTGATCTTCAGCTACTGCAACGGCAACCCCGGTGGCTTCCACCGCGCCGATGGTGCGGGCTACGCCTTCTGGGCCGAGCAGGTGGTGGCGCTGGACGCCTTCAACCCGCAAGTCGCTGCCCGCCTGGCCCGCGCGCTGGACCGCTGGAAGAAGCTGCCCGAGCCCTACCGCAGCGCAGCAGGCGACGCGATTGCCAAGGTCGCCGCCAAGCCCAAGCTCAGCAACGATGTGCGCGAAGTGATCACGCGCGCGATGGCGGACTGATGCGCCAAGGCATGCGCCAACAGCTGCTGGCCCAGGGCATCGCTGCCCTGGCCAGCCTGGCTGCAGCCATGCCCTTGCTGGCCACCGCACAAACCGGCGGCAACGCCAATGCGGTAGCCACATCCCCGGCCGAAGCTGCGCTGCCCACCACGGGCAACAACAATTTTGAAAAGCGCTTTGCACCGCTCTACGCAGCGGTGTTTACCGAAGGCGGGCGCTTCAGCGGCAGTGCGATGAGCGCTGACCTGCAGGCGCTCGAACCCATACTCAAGCGCACCAAGGCGCCGGCGCTGGATTTTTTCCGGCTGTACTACACCCAGGCCACCCTCTTCAACCGCCGTGGCATGCCGTCTGAGGCGGGCCTGGCAGCGCAGAAGGCCATCACGGCCATGCCCAAGCCCAGCGATCCGCAATGGGCCTACCCGCATCTGGAGCTGAGCATTGCCAGCGTCCGCTGGTTGGCAGAAGGCGGGCGCTATGAGGCGGCGCTGAAACAGGTGCAGACCCTGGCCGTGCGCTACCCGCTGCAACAGGTGGCCAAGCTGCCCACGCAGATGCGCTGGGACAACAGCACACCCATCCCGCAGGCTGCCGACTTCCCCACGCAGCTGCAGGTGCTGGGCATCTACGAAGACCTGGGCTATGTGCTGCATGAGCAAGGCCAGTACCGCCAGGCGCTGCAAGCCAACCAGCGGCTGCTGCCCGTGGCGCGCGAGCGCCTGCAAGTGATGGGCGAGACCCCGCGCCTGCGCGGCCTGCTGGCCAACCTGGCGCAGAACAGCTACATGCTCGGCCAGGTGGATGCCGCCCGCAACTACCTGCAAGAGCGCCTGCAGATCGCCCTTGGCGCGGGCGACCACGCCACCGTGTACGACAGCTACTTTCAGCTGATGGTGCTGGCCCATGAACAAAATGACCCGCAGCAAGCGCGGCAGTGGCTCAGCACCTATGAGCAATACGCCCGCGCCCAGGGCCACAGCGACCAACTGGCCCGCGCCCAACAACTGCGCAACGAGCTGAATGGCCGCGAAGCAGTGCCCCCGCCGCAACAGCCGGCCCAACCGTCAGCCCCACAGCCAGCGCGCCAGCCCAAGCGCTGAGCCCACCCAGATTGACCAAGTTTGAAGGAGTTCCACCCATGAAGAAAAACATCACCCTCAGCCGCTACCTTGTCGAGCAGCAACGCGTAGACGGCCTCATCCCCGCCCAGCTGCGCCTGCTGATCGAAGTGGTGGCCCGCGCCTGCAAGCGCATCAGCCACAGCGTCAACAAAGGCGCGCTCGGCGATGTGCTGGGCACCGCCGGCAGCGAGAACGTGCAAGGCGAAGTGCAGAAGAAGCTGGACATCATCGCCAACGAAGTGCTGATCGAAGCCAATGAATGGGGTGGCCACCTGGCCGCCATGGCCTCCGAAGAGATGGACAGCATCTACCTGGTGCCCAACCGCTACCCGCAAGGCGAATACCTGCTGATGTTCGACCCGCTCGACGGCTCGTCCAACATCGATGTGAACGTGTCCATCGGCACCATCTTCAGCGTGCTCAAAAAGCCCGAAGGCCACCCTGGCGTGACCGAAGACGACTTCCTGCAGGCCGGCGCCCAGCAAGTGGCTGCCGGCTACTGCGTCTACGGACCACAAACCACGCTGGTGCTGACCTTTGGCGACGGCGTCGCCATGTTCACGCTGGACCGCGAGCAAGGCAGCTTTGTGCTGACCCAGGAGAATGTGCGCATCCCCGAAGACACCAAGGAATTCGCCATCAACATGAGCAACATGCGCCACTGGGATGCCCCCGTCAAGCGCTATGTGGACGAATGCCTGGCCGGTGTGGAAGGCCCCCGCAACAAGGACTTCAACATGCGCTGGATCGCCTCGATGGTCGCCGACGTGCACCGCATCCTCACCCGTGGCGGCGTCTTCATGTACCCCTGGGACAAGCGCGAACCCAACAAGCCCGGCAAGCTGCGCCTGATGTACGAAGCCAACCCCATGAGCTGGCTGGTAGAACAAGCCGGCGGCGCCGCCACCAACGGCCGCGAACGCATCCTCGACATCAAGCCGACCAAGCTGCACGAGCGCGTCAGCGTGGTCCTGGGCTCGAAGAACGAGGTCGAGCGCATCACCCGCTACCACACGGAAGCATAAATTCCGCAATTTGGTCTGAGAGCCAAAATTTCACGCTATAATTTCTCTCTAACGCCGGTGTAGCTCAGTCGGTAGAGCAGCTCATTCGTAATGAGAAGGTCGGGTGTTCGATTCATCTCTCCGGCACCAAGATAAGGGGGCTCCCCCCTATGAAAACCGCCCCTAGTGGCGGTTTTTTTTTGCCTGGATATTTCCCAAATTTTCCCTGCTTGCCTGTGCCAAATTTGTGCCGGACATACGGCCCTGGAGGGAACATCAAGAAATGAGCGTGCGATCACAATAGCAAATGCAGCACCTAAAAATTACTGGCTATATTCACAGGTCAACAATACAATTCAACGGTCGCGCGCGAAGGAATTCCTTGCCGGACTTTGATCAACGGACGAGCATATGACAGATCGCAACTTCACCCCCTTGCCGCCCGCGCTGGTTAAACAAAAGCATGCCCGAATGCTAGCGGGCAATGCCCCCCGAACCCTTGATCTTTTCGCCGGTTGCGGCGGCTTGTCGCTCGGCTTTGATGCCGCTGGCTTTAAGAGCATTGGTGCAGTTGAATTTGATCCTGATGCCGCCCGATCCCACGCGCTGAATTTCATGTCGGATCAACCGCATGATCGATATGCGATGCATGCAACTGCAAAGGACATCACCAAGATCGAGCCTCTCGATCTGATGAAGGCCTTCGGCCTCGCCGGCAAGGTTGACCAGCATGTGGATGTCGTCGTCGGCGGCCCGCCCTGCCAAGCTTTTGCTCGAGTCGGCCGGGCGAAACTGCGTGAAGTAGCAGACCACCCCGAAGCATTCCTGCAAGATCCACGCGGCAATCTTTACCTGCGCTATCTGCACTATGTCAACGAGTTGAAGCCTATCGCGATCCTGATGGAGAACGTGCCGGACGTTTTGAATTACGGTGGGCATAACGTCGCTGAGGAAACTTGCGAGATCCTCACCGAGATGGGCTACAAATGCCAGTACACACTGCTGAATTCTGTGTATTTCGGCGTACCGCAAATGCGCGAACGCATGTTCCTGATCGCCATTGCGGCGGAGATTGCGGATGAAATCACCTTCCCGCAACCGACGCATTGGATCGACATGCCCAAGGGCTACGAGGGTACCCGTCAAGTCGCGCTCCAGACAGTCCACCGTGATCTGATTGACGGAGACACCTCGTTCTTCGTTTCGCCGCCAGTCGCTAATCCTGACACCTGCCTGCCGGCGGTAACCGCTCAGGATGCTCTTGGGGATCTTCCATCCATCACAGGTCATCTGGAGGGCAAGATGAAGAAGGGGGCGCGACGCCTTGATGAGTTGACACCCTACTCGCGCCTCGCCTCTGAACTCAATCCCTACGCCAAGCTCATGCGCTCATGGCCTGGGTTCGAAAATGACGTGGGCGTCAAAGACCATGTCATCCGTTACTTGCCGCGGGACTACGCGATTTTTCGCCGCATGAATCCAGGCGACCAGTACCCTGAAGCGCATCAGCACGCCGTTGAGTTATTCGAGGAGCGAATCTCGGTGCTGCGCAAGCAGACCGGCAGACCGTTGGGGCCGACATCCAAGGACTATCAAGATCTCTGGACCGCTACCGTGCCACCCTACGACGCATCTAAGTTCCCTAACAAGTGGAGAAAGATGGAAGCCATCGCTCCAGCTCGCACTTTGATGGCGCACTTGGGCAAAGATGGCTATTCGCATATTCACTATGACAGCGAACAGGCCCGGACAATTTCGGTGAGAGAGGCTGCCCGGCTGCAGTCGTTTCCGGACGGCTTTATATTGACAGGCTCAATGAACCCCGCATTCAAGCAAATCGGTAACGCTGTGCCTGCCTTGTTGGCCAAGGCGTTGGCGGATCACATTTACGAACAACTCACAAGCAAGCATGTCGAAAAAACTAGCCCTCAAGAAGCTCACAGCGTCTGATCTGTCCTTTTTTCACACTTATTACACGAAGCATCCGAAGGTCGCGCAAAAGGGCTTCAACCTCGACAAGAAAGTCATTGAGACTGCTTTTTTCCCCTCGTTGACCGCAGTGATCGACTCACTACCAGACCAACGCTCACCAGTCGCATTGACGGTGATTGGCCCGGGTGGGGCCGCACCAGATCTGCTGATGCGAAAAATCCTCAAGCAGGAGAAGAACTGGCGCCTAAACGGCGAGGTCATCTATAACCCTGATCACCAGCCTACTCGATACGACGCCCTCTTGCCTGATGATTTTGCACTGCTTGAGTTTTCTGGAGCAGGCTCGCCAAATGCCGTCAAGATGGTTCTTCTTGCCGCAGCAGATGCTGGAGATTTAAGCACCCACGCAGCCTTTGCAGCGGCGTTCCCTGGAGGGGCGATGACGATTCTTTCGGAGGATCAAATCGAGCAAGCTATTCGAGCAGGCAACCCGCCGGTGGACCATCCTATTCGCGATTGGTTGGACAAAGATCTGCTGGAAGATGTCGGCCGCGGTGGGGGCGAAGCTACCGAAAAGCTGATCATTAAGCGCGGTGCCCGCGGTATCAGCGCTTCCGAATTGGCGAAAGCCAAAGCCAATGCAGAAGCCGTAGGACACCTCGGTGAAAAATTGCTCAACCAGCACTTCACCCTGTCAAAGCCAATCAACGTAGCCTCTCATGAATGGACATCGCAAATCAATGCGATCTCGCCCTTCGACTTCAAGATCATGCGCACAGATGGGGAGATCCGCCATATTGATGCCAAGAGCACTGCGGGGCCGTATTCGAATCCAATTCACCTGTCGTTAAGCGAAATCCATCATGCGCTGAGCAGCGGGGTCCCATACAGTCTATGCCGTCTGTACAACGTCAGCGAATCAGGTTGCGCCTTCCGTATCGCCAAGAACATTGCGCCACTACTCAAGCCAATCGTGGACACTATTAAGGCCATGCCCACTGGTGTCAAGGTAGATTCATTGTCATTCGATCCCGACTACTTTGGATTCGCACCGCAAGAAGCTCACATCGCCGGCGACGACTGACGAGAGCAGTTGCGTTGCTGTAAATGCGCCCTCCGATGTATTGACGCCGGAGAAGCGCAGTCTCTGCATGTCCAGCATCTGCGGACGTGATACCAAGCCTGAGATCCTGCTGCGTAAGGCCTGCTGGCGACTGGGCATGCGGTATTTGCTTCACACCAAATTGCCAGGAAGACCTGACTTCGTGTTTCCACGCTAGAAGGTCGCCGTCTTCGTAGATGGCTGCTTCTGGCACGGCTGTCATTTGCACTACCAAGCTCCTGCCACACGGGTAGATTTCTGGCGGGCGAAACTCGACGAAACCAGAGCGCGAGATGAACGAGTGATCGCGCAACTCTCCCAGGCCGGCTGGACCATTTGCTGAGTCTGGGAGCACATGATTGAGAACGATCTAGACAGTGCTAATGCCGGTGCAAATCTGATCAGTTGGGGGTCAAGATTGCATCGGCCCTAACAGCGGTAGCTCGAACAGGTTGGCGTATCGGGCACCTCCTGCGAGAACCGGCGGAGCTTTCGCTACCTCATCCGAGTAAACTGGGGCACAGACAAGAAAGCCGCAGCCTCTGCGAAATAGAGACCGCGGCTTACGTCGTGGATATGCTCCTGGACGCCAATCCCGACTGCGCTTTACTGGCCCAGCGGCGTAACCGTAGCACGGTAGGAATGGAATAGCTAAGGCGTGGCGCATTATTGAATCCCCTTCTCTGCCCGAGACTGTCGACACTCATGACTGACGCGGTAGCGGCCCGGCTGGGTCGGGAAGCCGCCACAGTCGGTGACCGCGACCGCTGCCGTAGAAGCCCGCACCCTCCCTCTAACCACCCAACGCCACTACAGGCTCCAACCGCGCCGCATGCCGCGCCGGCATCCAGCCAAACACCAACCCCATCACCACCGCGCACCCAAAAGTCAGCAACATCGCGCTGACCGACAGCACCACAGCGCCACCCAATAAGACCAGCACCGCGCCAATCAACACACCAATGACCACACCCACGGTTACGCCCACCATGGTCACAGCGGCCTCCAGCTCGATTCACGGGCGCACCAGCGGCGCACCCGAATCTCCTGACTTACCATCCTTGAACAGTGGTCGCACAGCTTCTAGCACTAGCCGATGGTTGCCCCTGGAGGTAACTTCACGCAGCCCACCTCTCAGCCATATGGTCGGACAGCCCAACCAACTAGTTGTCGACTTTGAGATGGAGGCGCATCAGGTCGACGACGCGATCTGTGCCGCTGCTTGAACTTAGCTTCAAAAGGTTTTCGCCTGCCATGGGTTGATGACGGTAACGCCTGCAGCCTCGAATGGGCCGGTATCTCTGGTCGCAACAGCGAACCCGTTGGCAGCCGCGATTGCCGCGATGTAACCATCGGCCGTGGCAATAGCCAAGCCAGCATTGCGAGCCTTCGACATCAATGCCGCGTAGGCTGGAGTACAGGCCAAGTCGAAGGGCAGCACCCGGCCAGCAAACAGCGGTAGCACGCGCTTTTCCAAGTTCTCTTGCAGGCCTGCTCGCCGCTTGCCGATCGGCAGCAGGGCGACACCCGCCCGCAATTCTGCCACGGTAATGGAGGACAGAAATAAGGTCTCCATTGCCTGGGCGTCGATCCACTCGATCACTCGCGGCTCAGGTGCCTGGCGGAGTGGCTCTGACATCACATTGGTGTGGAGCAGGATCATTCGAAGCTGACTGGCCGTGCAGACGCCTTGTCGCGCGCCTGTTCAAACACCGCGAATTCTTCATCGCTTAGCTTGGCCTGGCGGCCCATGTCGGCCAGAAGTGAACCCAGCTTCACGCGCCCCTTGGGGCTGATCGCGGATTCGAGTATTTCGCGCGCCTCCGCTTCCATGCTCTGACCGTGCTGGGCAGCACGGACGCGCAGAGCACGGTGCACCTCTTCAGGAAGGTTTCGAACTGTCAACATAGCCATGGCAATCTCCTCGAATGCATTCGATGCATGCATTTAACTACTTTGTATTCATCCACAAATAAACTGACTAAGAACGGCCACTCGATTCCAGCCATGCCTAACCGAGGTCAAAGATTCAACATACGCCGTCTGTTAAATCTTCTGAAAAGTCTCGTAGACCTCCATACAACGCATATTTTTCGATCAACTCTCCTATAGACAGCTTGCCGAGAGCGGTCTGCGCACTCTCAAACTAGGCAAGTGCTGTCATTCATCCTGCGGCACCTTTCTGCCCCTCGGCAGCCTTCTCATTCGCCCGATGCAGCACCGCCTGCGCATCCTCCGTCAGGGCATACAAAGCGCTGTGCAGACCGCCTTGCAGCCACTTGCTCAGCTTGAACGACCCGTCATCATCCGCCCCAATCAGCAGAGCCGATATGGCACTCAAGCCATACAAACGCGTGTTGATCGCTTGGGCTTCACACTCCGTCAGCGCCAGGTCGTCCGTAAAGCCGCCAGCCCTGCGGAGCCTGCAGATCTCGTGAATGTCCAAAGGCTGGTCGCCAAGGTCAGCGAGGGCTTGGATGGCATCGGCATAAGCGGTATCCGGGCTGGAGGTATCCGAGCTGCAATCCACGGATGAGCCGGCTTTTGCTGCCGCGCGGGCAGTTTGGGGATTGCTGTTCATGATGACGCCTCCTGACTGCGGGACAGGTTGCGCAGTACAGGCTGTAGTCCCTGTACGGCCATGTGCAGCGCGTTGTGCGCGTCGAGACGGAGTTGGATAAGGGCGCTTTCGCCCATGCAGGAAGTGGGCGCAGAGATGCGCGCGAGGGAGGACTGAGCCATGGTGGACTCCAGGTGGTGCAGTTTGCTAAAACCACCCCCTCCCACGCCAATAGAAGGCGGTAGCTCGAACAGGTTGGCGTACCGGGCACCTCCTGCGAGAACCGGCGGAGCTTTCGCTCCCCCATCCGAGCCACCATAAACCGGGGCACAGACAAGAGAGCCGCAGACTCTGCGAAATAGAGACCACGGCTTACGTCGTGGAGATGCTCCGGGACGCCAATCCCGGCTGCGCTTTACTGGCGCAGCGGCGTAACTGTAGCACGGCAGGAATGGGAGTGTTGAGGTGTGGCGCATTATTGCGCCCCTCTTCTGCCCAAGCCTTTCGGTCCTCCTCAATGAAGCGGTACCGGCCCGGACGGACCGGTAAGCCGTCACGGTCTATGGCATTGATGCGCTCCAGCCTATTGGCGATGTATAGGGTCAGTGCTTGGGCGTTAAAGGAGATAACCTCAGCCCACCCAGGCTGGGGTTAGAGGACTTTTTCGTGCTTGGTATTGCTTCGTCGCGCGTAGGCGTTCCAACAAGCCCTCATAACCGAATTCCCAACCAGATGACGGTTTGTGTCGATGCAGCGACCACCGGTGTCAACACTTTGGGCCAGAACTGGCCAGGCGCCAGATGCATCACCGACTGCTCCAGATGCTGCTCTTCATCCGCCACGATTTTTGCAATGGCCGCGACCGCAGCATCATCTTGACACTCCAGCAAGTGGATCTGATGCTTCAAGTGGCCCAGCACGACGCGCTCTACAGCAGCGGTCGTTGCAGCAATCGCCTGCAATCCGAAAAGTGCCGTTATTGAGCCCAGTGCAAATCCACCAAGTCCGCACAACCAATAGCTGCGGCAACGGCTGGTACCTCTGCGCTGAAGCTCGTCCCAGAAGATGGTGCGATGCGATTCTTCATGCGCCTTGAATGCCTGGAGCGTTGGAACGATTGTCGGCGCAGTCCATCGCGCGACCAGGATCTGAGCGGCATAGATATTGACAGCGCCATGCTCCCCTGCATGGTTCACCTTAAGTACTCGCTCGGCAAAGTTTTTCGCCTTCATAGATCGATCAGTTGCGTCATACCCGGTGTGACATTTGAGATTCGTGAGGTCCAGCGCCTTCCGGCCACTCCCAAATGGTTAGGCAAATTCTAGGGATTGATCGGCTGCGCAACCAGGCGAACACCGAGCGCTGCACACACACGCCAAATGGTTTCAAAGCGCGGATGGCTGCCCGGACGCAGCGCCTTGTACAGCGCCTCTCGGGTCAGGCCGCTGGCACTTGCTATGTCGCCCATGCCACGCGCGCGCGCAATCGCACCCAGGGCATGCGCAAGCTCGGAAGGATCTTCTTCCTCCATCACCAAGGTCAAATAGGCGGCCACCTCTTCATCCGTTTTCAAATGCTCTGCCATGTCAAAGTTCGGCAGCTGCGCTGTGTTAAGTGGATTCGTCATCGCTAACTCCTAAGCCTCTTCAGGACCATCGCCAAGGCCACGCCACTTTATTTCTCCGCGATTTCCTGTCATGGGGCACCCAGCCTAGCAGCCTGCCAATCTCGACACCCAACACTTTTGTATAGTTTTGTACACTGCCTCTCCCAGCGCTACATTCGGTCAGAAAACCCCTTTGCCAAAGCGCCACGGGCTTGAACAATCGCTCCGTCAGTTTGACAAAACAACACCTCCCAAAGGATTTGACCATGAGCGCAGCACAAGACAAGGTTCTCTACACCGGCCGCACGACGACCACTGGCGGCCGCTCCGGCGCATCGCGCAGCGATGACGGGCATCTGGATATTCGCCTGACCCAGTTTGGCACGGCAGGCACGGGCACCAACCCCGAGCAGCTGTTTGCGGCGGGCTGGTCGGCCTGCTTTATGGGCGCGATGGCACGCGCGGCGCAGCCGCTGGGCGTCAAGCTGCCGGCTGACCTGGCGGTCGATGCCGAGGTGGACCTGGTGCAAAACGCCGAGGGCTTTGCATTGGCGGCGCGGCTCAACGTCAGTGTGCAGGGCGTGGCGCATGACCAGGCGCTGGCCGTGGTGCAGGCGGCGCACCAGATCTGCCCGTACTCCAAGGCGACACGCGGCAATATCCAGGTCGATCTTTCCGTGGCCTGATCGCCCTTTCGCTCCCCATCCGGCTTGACCTCCATGCGCAGCATTCTTCAACGGCTTGTCCCTTCCACCCTGCTGGCGCGCGTCGCCTTGCTGGTGGTGCTGGGCATGGGGGTGGCGCAGCTGCTCACCTATATGGCCATTCGCCATGAACGTGAGCAGGCGCTGATGCGGCTGATGATCAGCGGGGTCGAGCGCGATATCGCCAGCTCGGTCGCGCTGATCGACCGGCTGCCGGCCAACGAGCGCCAGGATTGGTTCCCCAAGCTCGAACGGCCCAACTACAGTTTTTCTTTGGAGGGTGCGGTCAGCAACGCCGCGCCCACCGACCCGGCGCTGGCCCGCTTTGCGCAGGTGGTGGCCGATGCCTTGCAGCCCTTTCCGGTGCTGGCGATGGGCCAGCTGGGCGACCGGCCCGATGCCGTGCGCATCCAGCTGCGGCTGAGCGACGGCGCACCGCTGTACATCGTGGCGCGCCGCGTGCCGATGCCGGTATCGGGCTGGGTCACCTGGCTGCTGCTGGGCCAGTTGCTGGTGCTGGCAGGCCTTGCCTGGCTGGCGGTGCGCCTGGTCACCCGGCCTTTGGAGAGGCTGGCCACCGCGGCCGACCAGCTGGGCCCCGACCTGCAGCCCACCGTGGTGGCCGAGGCCGGCCCCGCCGAGGTGGTGCGCGCCGCACGCGCCTTCAACGCCATGCAGCGGCGCATGGCCGGCTACCTGAACGAGCGCATGCAAATCCTCGCCGCTATCTCGCACGATCTGCAGACCCCTATCACCCGCATGCGTCTGCGGGTGGACCTGATGGACGACATGCCCGATGCCGACAAGTTTCGCCAGGACCTGGAGGCCATGCGCAGCCTGGTGCAGGAAGGCCTGAACTATGCCAAGACCCTGCAGGGCTCCGACGAAAAAGTGCGGCGCCTGGACATGGATGCGCTGCTGCGCAGCATCGTCAATGACTATGCCGACACCGGCAGCCCGGTGACGATGGACGGCGCTGCAGGCCAGCCCATCCGCACCCGCCCCAATGCGCTGCGCCGCATTCTGGGCAACCTGATCGACAACGCCTTGAAATACGGCCAGCGCGCCGATGTGCATCTGCGCCTGCAAGCCGGCCATCTGTGCATCGATGTCTGCGATGCCGGTCCTGGCATCCCCGAGGAGCAGCTTGCAGCCGTGCTGCAGCCCTTCTACCGGGTCGAGGCCTCCCGCAACCGCGACACCGGCGGCTCCGGCCTGGGCCTGGCCATTGCCCACCAGCTGAGCCTGTCGCTGGGCGGCACCTTGAGCCTGCACAACCGCCCCGAAGGCGGCCTGCGCGCCAGCCTGCAGTTGCCGGCCACCCGCTGAAACCCACTGCCACCCACTGACACCACCCCAACCTTCTGCCATGACAAGCACCTCCCCTGCCAGCGACCACATCCTTTTGGTGGATGACGACCGGGATATCCGCGACCTGGTCAGCGCCTACCTGCAAAAAAATGGCCTGCGTGTGACCACCGCACCCACGGGCCGGCATATGCGGCAGCTGCTGGAGACCGCCGGCCCGTTCGACCTGGTCATCCTGGATCTGATGCTGCCCGGAGAAGACGGGCTGACCCTGTGCCGCGACCTGCGCGCCGGCAAGTTCAAGACCACGCCCATCATCATGCTGACGGCACGCGGCGATGAGACCGACCGGGTGCTGGGGCTGGAGATGGGCGCCGATGACTACATGCCCAAGCCCTTTGCCGCGCGCGAGCTGCTGGCACGCATCAAATCGGTACTGCGGCGCACCCGCATGCTGCCGCCCAATATGCGCAGCAGCGAGGAGGCGCGCTTTCTGGCCTTTGGCGACTGGCGGCTCGATACCGTCGAGCGCGTGCTGCTGGACCACGATGGCGTGATGGTGTCGCTGAGCGGCGCCGAATACCGGCTGCTGCGCGTGCTGGTGGACCACCCGCAAAAGGTGCTCAGCCGCGACCAGATCCTGTCCATCACCCAGGGGCGCGAGGCCGAGCTGTTTGAGCGCTCGATCGACCTGATGATCAGCCGCCTGCGCAAATGCCTGAACGACGATGCCCGCGAGCCGCGCTATATCAAGACGGTGCGCAGCGAAGGCTATGTGTTTGCCAGCCAGGTAGAGGCCCAGGATGTTTAGTGTTCGCAAATGGCTGTATGCCTGCATGTTCTTGCTGGGCTGCGCCGCCGCTGAGATCGCCTCGCCCGCAGGCAGGCCCTGCCCCTTGGCCAGCAGCAGTACGCCGCTGCGCAAGCGCGGGCCCCGCGCTTAAGACCGCCAAGCAGCCCCCATCACACCCCACACCGCCACCTTTCAGGTGGCGGTGGCGTTTTCGGGGTCGGCCATCACGGCTTTGTATAGCTGTGTATCTGCCCACGCCACGTGCTACACGGCCATGCATTTGGGGGCACGCATGACACATGCCACATACATGGCAGCGGTCTACTAGCTAACAGCCAAGACAAACAAGTTTCGGCACTGAGCACCCCAACCACCTTCACCCAGCAAAGGCCCTCCATGAACCCGATCACCACCTCCTCCCGCCGCAGCTTCTTGGGCCATGCCGCCCTGGGCCTGGCCCTGGCACCCATGGGCAGCTTGCTGGCCAGCAGCGCGCGCGCCGCCAGCCCGGCAGGCGCCACCAGCTTTGGCCCGCTCAAGCAGATCGATGCCGGCGACCTGCGGGTGGAATACGCCGAAGCGGGCCCCGCCAACGGCCCCGTCGCCATCCTGCTGCACGGCTGGCCTTATGACATCCATGCCTTTGTCGATGTGGCGCCGCGCCTGGCGGCAGCGGGCTACCGCGTCATCGTGCCCTACTTGCGCGGTTACGGCGGCACGCGTTTTCTGTCGGCCAGCACAGCACGCAACGGCCAGCAAGGCGCGGTTGCGCAGGACATCATTGCGCTGATGGATGCGCTGGGCGTGCGCCAAGCCGTGCTGGGCGCCTTTGACTGGGGCGCGCGCACCGCCTGCATCATGGCGGCGATCTGGCCCGAGCGGGTCAGCGGCCTGGTGTCCGTGAGCGGCTACCTGATCGGCAACCCCCAGGCCAATGCCAAGCCCCAGGCGCCTGCGGCCGAATATGCCTGGTGGTACCAGTCCTACCTGGCCACCGACCGGGGCCGCGACGGCTATGCCGCCAACCCCGCCGCCTTCAACCGCTTTATCTGGCAGCAGGCCTCGCCCCAATGGCAGTTTGACGATGCCACCTACCAGCGCAGCGCCCAGGCATTTGACAACCCCGACCATGTCGCCATCGTGGTGCACAACTATCGCTGGCGCATAGCACTGGCACAAGGCGAATCGCGCTTTGATGCGCTGGAGGCCCGGCTGGCCAGCGCGCCCCGCATTGCCGTGCCCAGCATCACGATGGAGGGCGATGCCAATGGCGCGCCGCACCCCGCGCCTGCTGCCTATGCCGCCAAGTTCAGCGGCCCCTACCAGCACCGCAACCTGGAAGGCGGCATTGGCCACAACCTGCCCCAAGAGGCGCCCGCCGCCTTTGCCCAGGCCGTCATCGACGTCACCCGCATATAAGCCCGCCCTTAACCAGCCACTAAAGGAGCTGCCATGGCCTTGTACCTTGTTGCCTTTGCCGCCGGGGTGCTCAGCGTGCTGAGCCCCTGCATCCTGCCCGTTCTGCCCTTTGTCTTTGCACGCCAGGGCCAACCCAGCCGCCACGGCAGCCTGCCACTCTTGATCGGCATGGCGCTGGCCTTTGCCGCAGCCGCATCGCTGGCCGCCGCTGCCGGCACCTGGGCGGTGCAGCTGAGCCAGTGGGGCCGGAGCCTGGCGCTGCTGGGATTGGGCGTGTTTGCTGCGTCCCTGCTGTTCCCCCGCCTGGCCGCCTGGTGGAGCCGGCCGCTGGTGCAGATCGGAGAAAAGCTGGCGACCCAACAACCTCAGCAGCGCTGGCTGCATTCCGCGCTGCTGGGCGCGGCCACCGGTCTGATCTGGTCGCCCTGCGCCGGCCCGGTACTGGGCCTGCTGCTGTCGGGTGCCGCATTGGCAGGGCCCGGCACCACCACCAGCCTGCTGCTGCTGTGCTATGCGGCCGGTGCCGGCTTGGCCCTGTGGGCGGCCATGCGCATCAGCGCCGGCACACTGGCGCGGCTGCGGGCCCATTGGCTGCCGGGCGAGCGCGGCCGGCGTGTTGCAGGCGCCGCGATGCTGGCTGCCGTGCTGGCCGTGGCCACCGGGCTGGACAGCCGCCTGCTTGCACAATCGGGCGCATTGAGCGGTTTGGGCAGCAATGGGCTGGAAAGCAGCCTGCTGGAAGCGGCGATGCCCTCCGCCCAAGCTGCCGAGTTGGCGGGCAATAACCCAGGCGCCCCTTACACCAGCCCCCTGCCGGTGGAATCGACCCGCCCCAGCCTGGACGGCGGCACGCAATGGCTGAATGCTGCGCCTCAGTCCATCCCCGCACTGCGCGGCAAGGTGGTGCTGGTCAATTTTTGGACCTACTCCTGCGTCAATTGCCTGCGCACCCTGCCCTATGTCAATGCCTGGGCGCAAAAGTATGCCGATCGCGGCCTGGTGGTGGTGGGGGTGCATGCGCCTGAATTTGCCTTCGAGAAGGACCGCAGCAATGTCGAGAAGGCCCTGCAGCAGCTCAAGATCAGCTACCCCGTCGTGCAGGACAACGGGTTTCGCATCTGGCGCGCCTTCAACAACCAGTACTGGCCGGCCCTCTACCTGGTCGACGCGCAAGGGCGGGTGCGCCACCACCAGTTTGGCGAAGGCGGCTATGCGGCGACCGAGCGCGCGCTGAACGAGCTGCTGCGCGAAGCCCAGGTGCCCTCGGCGGCAACGGCAGCTGCGTCTACTGCAAACACCGTCCCCGACACCCAGGGCTTGGGCATGGCCGCCGACACCGCCAGCCTGCGCAGCCCCGAGCTCTACCTGGGCTACGACAAGGGCGGCAGCCTGCGCCTGGCAGGTCGCCCCGCCCCCGACAAGCCGACGGACTACCAGCCAGCGGCGCTGCGCCTCAACACCTGGACCTTGCAGGGCAACTGGACCTTGAAGCCCGAGTGGGTACAAGCCAATAGCGCCGGCGGCCGCCTGGCCCTGCGCTTTGAGGCCCGCGATGCGAACCTGGTGCTGGGCGCCGCCGGTGCCAGCCCGCTGCGCTTTCGCCTGACCATCGACGGCCAGTCCCCTGGCATCCACCACGGCAGCGATGTCGATGCCCAGGGCTACGGCCAGGTCGATGCCACGCGGCTCTACCAGCTGGTGCGCCAGCAGGGCCCGGTGAAGCAGCGCACGGTGGAGATCGAGTTTCTGGATGCGGGTGCACGGGGCTATGCGTTTACGTTTGGCTAGGCGGCTTTGCGTTGCGCGCCTACTAAGATCTGAGCCTTCACCCAGCACACCCCCATCATGGACCCCACCCTGACCCAGCAGCTTTCCCAACTGGAAGCCCAGCTCCACCTTCCTGATATCCGCCACCAGCCCGAGCGCGTGTCGCAATTGCTGCACCCGGCCTTTGAGGAGACGGGCCGATCCGGCCAGCGCTATACGCGAGATGTGGTGGTGGAGGCGCTGCGCGCCGAATCGACCGCTGCCGAGATCGTGGCGGACGGCTATGCCGCCAGCGCGCTGGCACCCGGCGTGGCGCTGCTGACCTACCGCAGCGCCCAGTGTGATGCGCAAGGCACTCGCAGCAAGCACACCTTGCGCTCGTCGATCTGGTTGCTGACAGATGGCGTTTGGCAGCTGCGCTACCACCAGGGCACGCCGGCCCAGGATAGTTGGTAGCCGGTTTTAGTACCCCAGCGCCAAGCCATCACGCCGGCCATCCGAGCCGCCCAGCAATACGCCGCGTGCCTGGTCGATCCAGATCGCATGGCAGGTGCCCAGCGGGTGCGCCGCAGCGACAGGCAGGTGGCCCTTGGCACGCAAGCCGGCCCACAGAGCCTCAGGGACGGTCCGCTCCATCTCGAACTGATCCCCTCGTGCCAACAGGCGCGGGTGGTCAATCGCCTGCTGGATGGACATGCCGTAGTCCACGATATTGCTGAGCACCTGCAACTGCCCGGCCGGCTGAAAATGCCCGCCGGTGACGCCAAAGGCCATGACGGCCTCGCCTCCTTGGGTCAGCAGCGCTGGGATGATGGTGTGCATGGGCCGCTTTCTGCCGGCGAGTTGGTTGGGGTGGCCGGCCTCCAGGCTAAAGCCGCAGCCCCGGTTGTGCAGCAGCACGCCGCTTTGGTCGCTGACCCGGCCACTGCCAAAGTCGTCGAACAGCGAATTGATCAAGGACACCGCCATGCCATCGGCATCGACGACCGAGATATAGACGGTGTCTTTGTGCTCGGGCGCGGGCGTGGGCTGCAGGCCGTGCTGGCGGCGGTCCAGATCGATCTGCGCCAGCCATTGCGCCACCCGCTGTGGGGACAGCCAGTCCTCTGCATCGCAGCGATGAAAGCGCGGATCGCAAAGCTGGGCATCGCGCTGCGCATAGGCGACGCGCGCAACCTCTGCTTGCAGATGGAAACGCTCGGCACTCAAGGGGCCCCAGGCTGACAAATTCAACCGGTCCAACATCGCAGCCATCTGCAGCGCGACAATGCCTTGGCCGCTGGGCGGGCACTCCCAAAGGCGGTAGCCCCGGTAGGTGGTAGACAGCGGCTCGACATACTCCGGCTGGTAGTCGGCCAGGTCGTCCAGCACCATCGCACTGCCGGCGCGCTGCAGGCTGGCGACGATGTCTTCCGCAATCCAGCCTTGGTAAAACACATCGGCACCCTGATCGGCAATGGCGCGCAGCGCGGCGGCTAGCGGCAGATTGCTGCGCAGGTCGCCCAGCTGCGGTGGCAGCCCACCCGGCATAAAGATGGCGCTTGCTTGCGCGGAGGCCGAGACCTTGGCTGCACTCAGCGCCCAGTCCCGCGCCAGCCGCTCGGTCACCCGGTAGCCCTGCTCGGCAGCGGCGATGGCGGGGCGCAACAGGTCGCCAAAAGCCAAGCGGCCATGGTCGGCCACCAGCCGCTCCCAGGCACGCAGGGCGCCGGGCACGGTGACGGCATGCACATTGTCTGCGGCGATCTGCTGCAGGCCCTCGGCCCGCAGGCGCTCTGCCGTCAGCGCACGCGGCGCCCAGCCGGCACCGTTCAAGGCGACGGGGGGCAAGCCGCGTTGTTTGAGCAGCGCAAAGCAGTCGCCGCCAATACCGGTCTGCGTGGGCTCCACCACTGCCAGCATGGCCGCCGCTGCGACGGCTGCATCGACGGCATTGCCACCGGCGCGCAGCACATCCAGCCCGGCCAGCGCAGCTTGCGGGTTGGAGGTGGCGACCATGCCCTGGCTGGCCACCGATACCGGGCGGCCCGGGGTTTCAAAGGCACGCATGGCTCAGCGCGCCAACCAGGCGGCCTGGCGTGCCTCGACCGCGGCAGCCGGTTCGCCCACCAGCTCGGCATAGACCTGGGGCGCCGTGGCACCTTCGGTGTTGATGATGAGCACCCGCGACTGCGCATCCAGCCCCAGCGCCGCCCAGCCGGCCGCATCGCCGCGCAAGACCTGCAAAGCGGCCAGGCCCGCCACACCGGATTCGCCCGCCACCACGGGGATATCGCCGCCTACGCCCTGGGCCAGGGTCCGCATCGCGGCAATGGCTGCGTCGTCCTCCACGGTCATAAAGTGGTCCACGCTGGGGTCCAAAAACTTCCAGGCCAGCGGCGAGGTCTCGCCACAGGCCAGGCCGGCCATCACCGAATCGACCGAGCCCGTCGCCTGGGCTGGGCGCCCCTGGATGGCGCTTTGCAGCAGGCAATCGGCCTGGGCCGGCTCCACCACCACCAGGCGCGGGCGCTGCGCGCCATGCACTTCCCACAGGTAGCTGGCCAGGCCAGCAGCCATGCCGCCCACACCGCCTTGCAAAAACACATGGCTGAAGGCACTGGCGCCGCCCGGTTGCGTGCCGGTCTGCTCGATGACTTCGGCCGCGATGGTGCTATAGCCCTGCATGACATCGCGCGGAATGTCTTCATAACCTTCATACGAGGTGTCCGAGATGACCTGCCAGCCATGAACCTGCGCCAGGCGGGCGGCCTCTTCGACCGAGGCATCGTAGTTGCCGGCAATGCGCACAACCTCCGCACCAAAGGCGGCAATCGCCTGCTCGCGCTCGGCGCTCACCTGGGCATGCAGCACGATCTGGCAGCCGCAACCGGCATCGCGCGCGGCAGCGGCCAGGCTGCGGCCATGGTTGCCATCGGTGGCGCTGATGACGGTATAGCCCTTCAGTTGCTCGGCATAGCGCCCACTCAGGATGGCGGCCGGATCCAAGCCGGGGTGCAGGCGCAGAATCTGCCGCACCAGCGCCACCGGCGCGCCCAACGCCTTGAAGCTGCCCAGGCTGGAGCGCAGCGATTCATCCTTGAGGCTGAAGCTGGCAATGCCCAGCTGCTGCGCCAAGCCAGGCAAATCACGCAGCGGCGTGGCCTGGCGCGCAATGCCCTGCCAGCTGCTGAGCCAGCGGCGGCTCTCTTGCGCGCGCTCCACGCTCATGATGGCTTGCAGGTCGGCGGGGTAGGCACTGCGCTGGGCGCGGGGGTTGGCGATCAACATTGAGGGGGTCTCCAGGGACAAAGGGCAAGGAGGTTGAGGGAGGCCTGCATGGCTGGCCTGCATCCTCAACCGCTACCCGGCCATCGTAGAGGTGGCACCCTGGATTTTTGTCCCTGTATCACGCCCCAATACGGAACGATTTACCGTTTTTCTTTAGACCACTGCGTGCTTATTGCAAGCCCGCAGATCCGCCACTGCAACTCCATTAATCCGGCAGCCCGATCGGCAGCGCCATGCCGGTTTTCTCGCGCTCCATCGCCACAAAGGTCTTGAAGCGTTTGACGTTGTTGCTGCTGAAAAACAGGTGCCGGGTCAGCGCGTTGTAGTGCGCCATGTCGCTGACGGCCAGGATCAGGATGAAGTCCCACTCGCCCGTCACGTAGTAGCACTGCTGCACTTCGGGGCAGTCCATGAAGACGCGTTTGGTGGCATCGAGCAGGTCCACCCGCTCGCTCTCGGCCTCCACGCCGACGATGACGGTGAGCGGGTAACCGACGGCGGCGGGCTCGATCTCTACCGTGTAGCGCTTGATGACGCCCTCCTCGCCCAGGCGTTTGAGCCGGCGGTTGACGGCAGCGGTCGAGAGGTTCACCCGCGCGCCTAGTTCGGCCTGGGGCAGGCGCGCATCGCGCTGCAGGTGGGCGAGCAGTTGCAGGTCAAAGCTGTCCAGGTGTGATGCCATCGTGGTCTCTCCAGCCGCGCAGTATGCACTGTCCGGTTGGCGCATCGCGCATCAGCTCGCAGAAAACGCCGCCACCATCTGCCGCAGCAGTTGCGACGCCACCGGCGACAGCGGCCGGCCGCTGCGGGTGACCATATGCAGCTGGCTGTGGTTGAGCACTGGGCTGGCCAGCGGCAGCGACACCAGAGTATCCAGCGCCACGCCCTGCAGCGGGATGGAGCGCGGCGTCATGATGTAGCCCAGGCCCATCACCGCAAAATCCCACAGCACCTTGAAGGAGTTGGTGGTCAGCATGGGCTGCAGGCGGATGTTTTCCTCCAGCTCGGCGGCCTGGATGTGCTTGCGCACGCCAAAGGATTTCTCCAGCGCCGCACCCGGGTAAGGCGCCAGATCGGCCAGGCTCAAGGGCCCGCTGTGGCTGGCCAGCGGATGGCCCTTGCGCACATGCACCCGCACGGGCGCCAGCCGCGCATGGTGGGAGCGCAGGCGCGCATCGTTGGGTGGCTGGAACACGATGCCGATATGCGCCCGGTCCTCCAGAATGCACTGCACGGCCTCTTCGGTGCCCGCCACCTTGATGTGGTAGCGCACATCGCCATGGGCTTTGATGAAACCCTGCAGCACCGGGCCCATCACCATGTCCAGGGTGCCCTCGCCCAGCACCAGGTCCAGGTGGCCTGATTGCGCGTTCTTGAGGCTGTTGACCTCGGCGACAAAGGTGTCGTGCAGGTCCTGCTGGCGGCGGGCAAACAGCGCCAGCATGCGGCCGGCATCGGTCACCACCACGCCCCGGCCACGCCGCTCCAGCAGCACCAGGCCGGTGTCCTGCTCCAGCCGGGCCACCGTGCGGCTCACCATCGACGGGTCCACCGCCAGCACATCAGCGGCGCCGCGCACCGAGCCGGTTTCCATGATCTGCAGCAGGCACAGCGCCCGCTTGCGGTCCAGCACATCGTCCATACCCAGGTTCAACATTGCTCGCCTCCGCCCATTGTTGCGATTCTTGCAACGTTTGATTGCTTGCGTTGTCATGGACGCGACGGATGGCGCTTTCGATAATGGTTTGACTTTTTTGTGACGGCCCCACCATGAACGCACCTCTCAACCCTGCCTTGCTATCTGCCGTACAGGCCCTTGCGCCTGAGTTTGTCGGCATCCGCCACCAGATCCATGCTTTCCCGGAGCTGGCCTTTGAGGAGCTGCGCACCAGCGACCTGGTGGCCGAGCGCCTGCAGTCCTGGGGCTATGAAGTGCACCGGGGCCTGGGCAGCACGGGCGTGGTGGGCCGCCTCAAAAAAGGCCAGGGCAGCCGCAGCATCGGCATTCGTGCCGATATGGATGCGCTGCCAATCCAGGAGAAAACCGGCCTGCCCTACGCCAGTACGCTGAGCGGCAAGATGCATGCCTGCGGCCACGATGGCCACACCGCCATCCTGCTGTGCGCGGCGCGCTACCTGGCCGAATCGGTGGACTACAACGGCACCCTGAACCTGGTTTTTCAGCCAGCGGAAGAGAACGAAGGCGGCGCCTTGCGCATGGTCGATGACGGCCTGTTCGAACAGTTTCCCTGCGACGAAATCTATGCGCTGCACAACACGCCGGGCCTGCCGGTGGGCCAGATCGGCATGATCACCGGGCCCGCGATGGCCTCGTTCGACCGCGCCACCGTGACCTTGACCGGCCGCTCCGCCCATGGCGCCATGCCCCACCACGGCATTGATGTGATGCAGGCCGCCGCCAGCATCGTGCTGGGCCTGCAGTCGCTGGTCAGCCGCGAGGTCGATGCGCTCAAGTCGGCCGTCATCACCGTCGGCTCCATCCAGGCCGGCGCCACCTACAACATAGTGCCGGAGAGCGCGACGATCAAGATCGGCATCCGCGCGCTCAACCCCGAGGTGCGCAACCAGATCGAAACCCGGCTGCGCGACTTTGTCAGCGCCCAGGCCCAGAGCTACCAGCTCCAGGCCGATCTGCTGTACGAGCGCAAGTACCCGGTGCTGGTCAACCATGCTGCGCAAACCGAGCGTGCCCGCGAAGTGGCCGCCAAACTGCTGGGCGCCGACAACGTGGTGACCCGGGGCCCGGTGATGGGCAGCGAAGACTTTGCCTACATGCTGGAGCACCGCCCCGGCGCCTATGTGCGGCTGGGCAATGGCCTGGGGCAGGACGGCGGCTGCATGGTGCACAACCCGCTGTATGACTTCAATGACAAGGCCCTGCCCATCGGCGCGGCCTTCTGGGCCAGCCTGGCACAAAGCTATCTGCAATAAACCCACCGAGCGAGAGCACCATGCACACAAACCATCGCCGCCAGTTTCTCCAATACGCCAGCCTGCTGGCAGGCGCCCCCTGGCTGGCCACGCAACAGGCCTGGGCAGCCGATGCCTACCCGACCAAGCCGCTGTCGCTGGTCGTGCCCTACCCCGCAGGCGGCGCCAGCGATACCGCCGCCCGCATCTTTGGCGAATCGATTGGCAAGAGCCTCAAACAGCAAGTCGTGGTGGAGAACTATGGCGGCGGCACCGGCCTGATCGGTGCCAACAAGGTGCTGAGCGCGCAGGCCGATGGCTATACCTTCTTCCATGGCTCCATCAACGAGGTGTTTCTGGCGCCCATGCTCAACCCCTCGGCGCGCTATAGCCCGAAGGACTTCAGCCTGGTCGCGCCGATCAGCGAAGCGCATATCGTGCTGCTGGCCCGCAATGGCCTGCAGGCCGATTCGTTGGACAAGGTGATTGCGCTGGCCAAGCAAAGCAGCGCCAAGCCGCTCACCTATGCCACCGTCGGCATTGATTCCATCTACCACCTGATGGGCGAGGCGCTGTCCACCCGCGTGGGTGCGCCCCTGCTGCATGTGCCCTACAAGGGTGGTGCACCCGCGCTGCAGGGCGTCGCCGGTGGCGAGGTGGACCTGGCCATCCTCGCCTACCAGACCAGCTTTGATGCGATGCAGGCGCAGGGCCGGCTCAAGGTCGTCACCAGCTTTTCCAAAGAGCTGCCCACGCCGCTGGCCCATATCCCGCTGATCAGCCAAAGCCAGCAGCTGCCTGACTTTGCCTACACCATCAGCGGCGGCTACTTTGTCAAACAAGGCTGCCCGGCCGAGCGGGTCAGCCTGTTGCGCAGCGCCATTGGCGCGGCCCTGCTCAACCCCGAGATCCGTGGCCGCCTGGAGGCCGAGGGCCGCACCGTGGCCCAGCCCACCAGCAACCAGGCAGCCGCCAACCAGGCTTTTGACCAGTACCTGCTGCGCGTGGGCGAGCTGATCCGCACCGTGGGCCGCAAGCCCGTCGCCTAAGCAACCTTGGCAGGATCGTCGCCAATGGCGATGTGCGCGGATCGGGATGAGGGTCAAGAGGTCATTGGCATTCCATCGCGCGCGATTGGCGCTATTGGCGCTATTGACGCCATGGGCAACCCGGCGAACTGCCCGAGACCACGTTGAAGCCAGGGCAGCGGGTTTCGCAAAGGGGCCTTCAGGCGCACGCAGTGTCGGCGCCCGTCCCAGTCGCCCGCCTTTGCGCGCAGGGCTGGCCCTCTCCCTGGCGCCGGGCTTTTTCATAGCCATTCACTGGCGGCACTGCTACTGGGAGGGCTGTCGCGCGCCGGGCAGCCTGCCGATGAAGGCCGTCAAAACTAGTACATAATATTGCACCACCAACAATCAGTTGCGTAGTGTGTGTGCTAGCAATTCCCACACTCAGTAACGATTGGCACCAATCACTGACCCGCCGCTTCTGGCGCGTGAGCGTGAATGGGCGCCATTTAAGCAAGCACTCATAAGAAATATTGAAATACTTGATTTTTGGATAGGTTGATAGCATTAAGCATAAGTCGGTGGAGTTTCTTCCAAAAACCCTGAAGCTTTCAGAAAGCTGACATTTGTTGAATTTATGACAACCAAAGCATCATAGTTTTGACATATGATCTCGATTCCTCTGGAGGGAGGTAGAAGTACAAGAAAAGGAAAACGACCTTGGAGCCCGCATCATGCGGGCTCTTTTTTTTGTCAATTGCTGACTATTGCGCGTTTCGTTTAACAGGCAAATACCGATCGCCGCCCTAGAATTTGAGCATCGGTTTCGCCGAGTTCATGCGCACCCTCCCTCCCTCTCTTGACTTGCATGAACACCCTGATTTTTCAGGATCGGCTTTCTTTTGAATGCAATGCCGCCCCACCAGGGGCGGCATTTTTTTGATCCAGCGCCGGCACAAGCTCAACCGCAAAACTCTGCGCCAGATCAAGAAAGCAGTGTTTCCGCAACACACCTCACTTGCTGCTTGCAGCGCAGCAGTGGGTGACTGAGCCCCGGAGGCTTCGCGGGCAGCTAACCCAGCCCCGGCTGCGCTGCCGCTGCCCAGCCCTGCGCCCGCACTACAACGGCCACTGCGCACAGATCAGATCAGCCCTGACGACGCCCACGGCGCATCGCCGCCAAGCCCAGCGCTACCATCAGACCGCTCAACAGCCATTGGCCCCATTGCGATAGCGATGGCACGGGCGTTGCGGCGACGGACTCTGGAATGGGTTCGGGAACCGGTTGCGGGATGGGCTCGGGAACAGGTGGTGGCGCCGGCTCGGGTACCGGATCTGGCGCTACCGCGTCGATGGTGATGGAGACGGCCGCTGTGCTGTTGCCACCAGTGCCCTGCACCGGGAACACGCTGTCCTGCTCAGCCGTACCGCGCACTTGGCAGACAACAGACTGACCTTCTGAAATCGTGCCGGGAGAAGTCCAGGCGGCACCGTCAAGCGTACATGCGCCGATCTGCACGCCTGCGGGCAGACCTGTCACAGTGCAAGAGGCATTGGCCATAGCCGCCGTACCGCTGTTGGTGCATTGGAAGCTGCCGGTGTAGGCATCGCCCTTCTTGCCGGAAAGGGGCAGGCCAGCCAGGTCAATGCGCACATCGGCAGCGGTGGTGAACAGCAAGGTGGCAGTGTTGTTCGCCGTCACCGTTTCGCCATTCACCACAGGGTTGACAAACGCTGCGCTCGATGCAGGCGCTGCACCGGCGGCACGCACCAAAGCGACGCTGTAGCTGATCTCCCCGGTCAATGCATCCAGTGCAGGGACCGTGCATGCAAACCCATTTTGCGGAGCCGGCAGACCAGCGCAGCCGTTTGGCAGCTGCTGGGCGGTGTAGCCCGCGGGCAGGGTCACCGATGCCGTCGTCGGCACCGTGCTGGCGGTGCTGCCCAGGTTCTTCACTTGCAGAGTGTAGGTTTGGGGCGCGGCGGCCAGCGCAGCCGGGCCGGTGAAGGTGACTGACAGGTCCACATCGGGTACTGCCTCGTTACAGGCACCGTCTTCATCCAGTGCCGCCTTGGCGAATGCGGCGATGATCTCGTTGGAGCGGGCCTGGGTGGTGTCGCTATCGGTGCCAAATGGCGATGCGTCTGCAGTCAGAAAGGTGCAGCTGCCACCGTTCATCGCCGACTTCGGCACAAAAAAGCCATAGGCCGAGGTACGCGCTGCAGCCACCGGAACGGCAGTGCCTTGAGGCAGGTACAGCGCGTTGGGGGTTGGGACATTGCTGATGGTCAGATACGCTGCGCCCTGCAAGGGGTTCAGGCTGCTGAAGCTGGCCTGGTACGGAGAGGCGGTATTGAGAGGGGCAGCGACCTTGCCGCCCACCTGTGTCGCAGGGAGACTGATACCCCATTGGGTGGCGTCGTTGAGAATTTTCACGATCGGCGTCAGATTGCCAGCGACCGCGCAGCAGCCATCGGAGAAGATGACAAAGGCGGTCTCCGGGCGCGTGGTCATCGCCGTTTTCAGCACCTCAATCTGGTTGACGTTCAACGGCTCAAATACCGTGGTCACCACCACGAGCTTCTTGCCGTCAAAAATAGAGGGATTCAAAGGCGTGGCCTGTGAGAGCCAACCCCGGCCATCCACCCAGCCTTCGCCAGCCTTGCCAAAGCGGTTGGTCAAGCCACCCGCAGTGAAGGTCAGAATATTGAAGTTATCAGGAGCGGCCTTATCCGGTGTGAGATAGAGCACCTCTTGTCCCCATGAGATGCCTGGGACCGCAGCAACGAGCGCCAACAAGGCAGCCGCCATCGCGCGTTTGGCCGTACCCCATCGCTTAAACAACTGTTCAAATAACTTCATAGATTTCCAAAGGCTAAGATTGCGCGAGAATTGTCACAGAATTAACAATTCATTTACCCTTGGATACCTAAATTCAGTCGCCTAGTCTCCTATCAGTTGTTTAATTGACACGAATTCGTAACGAAATCAGCCCTATCGCGAGCCACAGCCAGGTCAAAATCTGGAATCCCGGCGCCGCGCGTGAAATCGACCCCAGTTTCAGTGCGCGCTATCGCATCGGCTCTACAACCTGAAGCAAGGATTGTCAATGGGCGCACACTTACCTCCAGGAAAGCCTGGCACGCCGGGACGCAGGTGCCGTAGAGCCCCACGCCCCAGCCATGGATCAGACCACCGACGTTGACAAGCCCTGGTCTGTATGCACCGGCAGCTGCCATTGCGCGCCGTTGTGCTCAGCCACCATCTCGATGCGCGGCGCCTCACTGGTGACACCACCGAAGATCGTCGCAAAGGCTGCGTCGGCGGCATCGCGTCCGGTGGCCAGCCGCATCATGCCCATGGGGATGGCAGTGCCCGAAGGGTCAAACATGTACCAGCGTCCGCCCAGGTAGACCTCGACATAGGCATGAAAATCCGGCGGACCCAGCGCAGGATCGGCGCCATAGTCGGTGCCGGTCACAAAGCGCGCAGGCAGGTTGATGGCGCGGCACAGCGCAATCATCAGGTGTGCAAAGTCGCGGCAGACGCCGACGCAATCGACCATGGTATCAATCGCCGATGTGGTGCCGCATGAGCTGTTGGAGCGGAACTTCACGTGCTGCTGCACCCAGTCGCACACGGCCTGGGCCCGCGCATAACCGGGAGGCAGATGGCCGAACAGGTCGTAGGCAAAGCCGGCCAGCCGGTCGGACTGGCAGTAGCGGCTGGGGTAGATATAACGCAGCGCATCCAGCGGCAATTGGTACAGCGGCACCTCCGCGATCTGCATCGGGTCATCGCTGTAATGGGATATCTCCACCGTGGCCTGGTAGTTGAGCTTGAGCGGACCCGTCTGCGCCTGCAGGCGCATATTGCGCTGGCCGCTGGCGTCTTGCTCAACGCTCCAAATGGCAGCCGTCTGGTTCACCGTCAGGTTTTCAGACATCACCGTCTGCTGGGGTGTGTGGGCGGGGTGGAAATTGAAGAAAAAGTCGGCGCTGGGGGTATGCACTGAATAGGCAAGCTCCAGAGAAAACTGAAGTCGAATCATGGCGTGAGGTTTACGAGGCCATCGTTGAGGAAGATTCCTGGCTGGTGGCAGATCCAGCCCGCATCCAAGTGGCAAACGGCTGCGCTGTCATCAGTATGCAGCGCAGCGCTTGTCTCGTCTGTCAGGTAAACGCCCTGCGCCTTTGTGGTCCCTGGCCACGTGGCTGCAAGGCCGTGTTGACAGGCCAGCGCAGGCCCGTCGTACCAGGGCTGCTGCGCTTGTCCTACGGCCTGGACGCGCTCGGCGCAGCACCATGGAGACACCAGGACGGAAGTCCACCACCGAACCAAGGAGCCCAGCATGACCCATCCCCAAGACCCCAAACTCAACCCCGATCCGATCACCGATGAACCTGGCGCCCACCCCATTGGCACCGGCATTGGTGCAGCCGGCGGCGCACTGACCGGCGCGGCTGCAGGCTCGGTCGCAGGCCCGGTCGGCACCGCAGTGGGTGGCGTCGTCGGCGCTGTCATCGGCGGCCTGGCCGGCAAGGGCGCGGCCGAAGCCGTAAATCCCACTGCTGAAGATGCCTACTGGTCGGACGCCTACCAGCGCGAACCCTACTTTGCCGAAGGCTATACCTACGACGACTATGCCCCCGCGTACCGCGCTGGCTACCAGTCGGTGCGCGATGGCATTGTCGATTGGGACGATGCCCGCAGCGACTGGGAGCGCCGCTGGCAAGCAGAGCGTGCGCAAAGCCGCCTGGGCTGGCCAGAGGCCGAGCCCGCTGTGAAGGCTGCCTGGGAACGCGCCAACCGCTCGTACAAGCAGACCAACCAGGGCTAATTCTCCAGCCTTTGAAGCATGCACGCCGCGCCAGGTCACTGCCTGGCGCGGCGTTCTGCGTTCAGTACCTGAGGGCTGCTGCCACCGTGCCCAAGGCTGCGGCGGCCAAGGCCAGGCGACGGGCGCGCTCGGGCGCATAGCTCAGCACCAGGCCCCAGGCCATCGCCGCCAAGGTCAGCAGGCCCAGCCAGGCGGCGATGCCGACCGAGGTGTTCCAGCGCTGCAAACAGGCCAGCAGCGATAGCAGCAGCAAGGCGCTGCCGCCCGCTTGCCAGCCATGGCGTTGCGTGGCGGCGAGCGCGGCGGTACCCAGTTGTTCTTCATGGCGGTCCATCGTGGCCGCCAGTGCCGCAAAACCGGCAAAGGCCCACAGCAGACTTGCGATGGCGATCACCGTTGCCGCTCCATCGTGCTGGCCACAGCGGCATGCGGCGCCAGCAAACCGGCATCAGCGGCTGCGGGCTTGGCAGCGGCTGCGGGTTTGCGCGCTGAGGGCGTCGCCGTCTGCTTGCTGCGCACCAGCCACCAGACCACCCAGCCGTGCAAGGCCGCCATCACCAGCATCATCAGGTCAAAACCTGCAATGCTCCACTGCGCATGGGCGATGGTTTGGGGCAGCCATGCACCGCCGCTCAAGCCATTGAGCAGCGGCAACAGGGCCAGCAGCACGGTGGCCAAGAGCATCTGCTCGCGCCAAGCCTGGCGGTGTGGGCGCAGCATGGGGTGCAGCAGGCACAGCGCCCACACCGTAAAGAAGCCGCGAATCTCCCAATCACTGCGTCCTGCCAAATCGGCCGGCAGCAAGCGGTTGAACCAGAAGAGCGAGGCCGTTGCCACCGACAGACCGGCGATCGCACCTACATTGAGCACCTCGACCAGGCGGTGGCCATGGGGCGTGCGGCCCAGCTTGCGCCGCTCGGGCAGGCGCTTGACGACCCAGATCACCATGCCGGTTGCCGCCATGATGGTGCCCACCACGCCACTCAAAAACAGCAGCCAGCGCACCAGCGGGTCGGCAAAACGGCCCAGGTGCAGGCTGGACAGCACATTGCTGGTGGCGCGCGGCCAGGAGATGGCAGCCGCCTCGGGCGCCTGGCGCGGCTCGCCTGTCACGCCATCAAACAGCAAGGTCGATGCTGCACCCCGGTTGACCAGGCTGGAGCCCCCACCCTCGCGCAGCTCCACCGTGGCGCGGGCAGTGCCCGGTGCGTTGACCGTGATGCTGCCCACGCCATGCGTTGGCCACTGCTGCAGCGCAGCTTCCAGCATCGGGCCTACCGGGGCCATCGCGACCGGCGTGTCGGCAGCCGCATCGGCCTGCCGGTTGGCGCGGCCGCCTTCGCGCGGAGTGTTGCCGTTGCCCGCACCGGCTTGCGCCTGGCGGTTGCCGCGCAGCTCCGAAAAATAGGCATTGCTGTCGCCGTTGTAGGCCGTTTGCACACCCCAGGGCATCAGCATGTTCATCAGCAGTACCAGGCCGCTGAAGGTGATCACCAGATGAAAAGGCAGCGCCAGCACGGCCGTGGCATTGTGCGCATCCAGCCAGGAACGCTGGCCCTTGCGCGGGCGGAAGGTGAAGAAATCGCTGAAGATCTTCTTGTGCGTGATGACGCCGCTGATGATGGCCACCAGCATCAGCATCGTCGCAAAGCCCACGATCCAGCGGCCCCAGATGCGCGGCATCGCATAGAGCTCGAAGTGGAAGCGGTACAAAAAGGCGCCGCCCCGGGTCTCGCGCGGCTGCAGCTGCTCGCCGGTGCCGGCATCCAAGGTGGTGCGCTGGGTGCCCGCTCGGCCAGCGGCGGCGCCGGGCTCGCGCCAGGAGGCTTCGATGGCCGTCTGGCGCTCGTTGGGCAGGGACAAGGTCCAGGTCGTGGCCTTGGGCGCAATCGCCTGCATGGCATCCAGCCCGCGCTGGGCTGTGCCCGCATCGGGCACGGACTGGTGCAACTCGGGCCGCATCCAGTCGGTGATCTCATTGCGGAAAAAACTCAAGGTGCCGGTAAAGAACACCGCATACAGCAGCCAGCCCAGCAGCAGCCCGCTCCAGGTATGCAACCAGGACATCGACTGGCGCAGGCCCTCTGTTTTGCCATCGACCCTCATGCCGCTGCTCCCGGTGCCAGTGCCCAGGCGATCAGTGCCAACACGCCAGCCGGCAACGCAATACCCAGCCAGGCGCGCAGGGCCGTTGCGCAGCCAAAGGCCCACATCGCCGCGATTGCGTAGACCACAAAGGCCAGCATCGTCGCCGCCATCGTGGCATCCACCCGCGCCATGCCGAACACTTGAAAGCCCACGGCCCCCGCTGCGGCCATGGCCGCTGCCAAGGCATAACCGCCGCCAATGGCGGCCACGGCCCGCGACGCGATCCGCGCGCGATAGCCCAGCAGGCCGGCTGCTGGTTGGTGATTCCCGGCTGTTTGCATCTGGACAATCCTGTGAGCCGGGCCGCCACGGTGGCATGGCCCGGGGCACTGCAAGCGGCTCGCTGTGGAGCAAGTCCGGGCAGTGCCGCGCGGTATTTTAAATGAGAATGAGTCTTGATAATTATTTAAATGTGTGCCGTTTCTGCGCTTGTCGCCAGGGGTGCGGACCACAAACTATGCATTCGGGGGCTCCACCCCCCAAAAAAAGCGGTCCCTATGGACCGCTTCTGCAACAAGACCAAGATGGCTGCAGTGCCTCAACCCCGCCGGCGCTGCATCAGCAGCCCCAGTGCTGCCAGCAACGCAAAGCCCGCGCCGCAGACAAAGGTGCCCTGGTAGCCGATGGCATCCCAAAGCACTCCGGCAATCACACTGGCCAGCAGCAAGGCCACGCCGGTCAGCAGGTGGAAGATGCCAAAGGCAGTACCGCGCAGCTCGGCCGGGGCGCTGTCGGCAATCATCGCGTTGAACAGGCCTTGGCTAAAACCCATGTGCAGGCCCCACAGCGCCACGCCCAGCCCCAGGCCCAGCACACCGGGCACAAAGGCCAGCACCAGATCGGCGGCAATCAGCAAGCCCAGGCCGGCGAGCAGCACATCCTGCCGGGGGCGGCGGTCCGACAGCACCCCTGCTGGGTAGGCCGACAGCGCATAGGCCAGGCCCATGACGACCAACACCGCAGGCGCCCACATCGGCGGCAAGCCGGCCGACTGCGCACGCAGGATCAAAAATGCCTCGCTGAAGCGCGCCAAGGTAAACACCAGGCCCAGCCCAACGACCACCCAGTAGGCCCGGGGCAAACGCCGCAGCTCACTCTGGCGCAGGGGCAGCTGGCGCGGCCTTTGCGCCACCGGTGTTGCGGGCTCTTTCACAAAAAACACCAGCACCGCCACCGCCGCAAAAGCCGGCAATACGGCAAGCCAGAACACCAGCTGGTAGTTGTCAGCTGTCCACCACATCAGCCCGATGGCCAGCAAGGGGCCGGTAAAGGCGCCGATGGTGTCCAGGGTCTGGCGCAGGCCGTAGGCGGTGCCGCGCAAATGCGGCGGTGTCACATCGGCCACCAGCGCATCACGCGGTGCGCCGCGAATGCCCTTGCCGACCCGGTCCACAAAGCGCGCTCCCACCAGCCATTCCAGGCCGCCGGCCAGCGGAAACACCGGCTTGGTCAGCGCGCCCAGGCCATAGCCCAGTACGGCCAGCAGCTTGCGCTTGCCAAAGCGGTCGCTGATCGCGCCAGAGAACACCTTGACGATGGAGGCTGTTGCCTCGGCAATGCCCTCGATCACACCCACGGCCAGCACCGAGGTGCCCAGCACGGCCACCATGTAGATGGGCAAGAGCGCATGGACCATCTCGGACGAGATATCCATCAGCATCGACACAAAGCCCAGCGCCCAGACGCTGCGCGGCACCGCGCGTGCGCCGCGCTGCAATGCGTTGTCGGAGGTGGGTGGTTGGGGTTCAGCGGTTTTCGTCATGCGCCTCATACACCCGTTGGGCGTAGGCCTCCAGCAAGGATTCGCAGTGCTGCAGCCGCTCGGCCGCCGTCTGCGCCAGCGGCGCGTCGTAGAAATCCAGCTTGCGGATCTTCTCGTACCAGGCCTGCAGTTTTTTCAGATCGGTCTCTTCTTCGTCCAGCTCCGCATAGGTGAACTTCTCGATCGCCATCTCCTTGGCGATCTCGGCCTCGAAATCCTGGCAGCGGCCCAGCAGCTCGCGGTACTGGTCGTCGCGGTCGGCCTTGAAGCGGGTGATGACCTTGTCCTCCTGCAGCCGGTCGAGCGCAATGGTCTCCAGCAGCACGCAGTCCCCGTCCATTGCAGAGATATCGTTCTCCAGCACCTTGAGCCGGCGCACATGGTCATCGGTCTTGGGCAGCAGGCATACGCCGTTTTGCAGATACACCGCCCCAAGCGCCTTGAGGCGCCGCCACAGCGCCATGCGTTTGGCCGTGGGCTCAGCCGGTACTTTATAGGTCAGCAGCAACCATTTAATGGAATCCATGGATCATCCAATTTTGTGACGACCGTTTCATTTTAAAGTGAACCAATAGAACTTGACTACGGTAACTGACGAATTTTTCATGGCGGCGACAGAGGATTTGCGACCAACAGACGTAAAAAAAGCCCCGCATACAGGACTTGCTGGGTCAGCGCGGGGCTGTGTCAGGTGTCAGACCCAGGCGCCAAATCGCAGGGACTGACGGACAGAAAGTCATCTTCAAACGAAGCCACCGCTTGGTCCAAAGCCCGCTCAATCTGGTTCGCGACGTCATCGCTGGCAACCCATTGACTGTCGGCACCAAAGATGGCGGCCGCGTCAGTTATACCTGCAAGGTAGGCCATCTTGAACAGCTTGACCTGGTCGGGTGTGACCACAGTGACCTGCAATTCCGACAAAGACTTTGCACGGGCTCTCATACGGACTCCTCTTCGGGCGTATCGCAATGAAAATTCAGGCCTGCGGCACACGACCCTCCTACCGGTCAGATGCCGCCATCCTGCAGTTGTCACAAACATAGCATAGGAGTGCCGACTTGTTTTATGCGCACGACCTGAGGACAGTCACTTGCGGCAATGGCTGACAGGATTTGGACCTTGGATGCCCGAGCATGGTCCAAAATCCAAGGAGCCTCTCCCCCATGCCTGCGCCCTGCTCGCCACCGACGCTGACCATGCCCACCCGCCCTCTCGTTGCCCAAGGCGGCGCTAAGCCCAAGCGCTATGTGCCGGCCGCTTCGACCGATGTGAGCAAGACCTTCGACAAGTTTCGGCGTTTGATGGCACTGCAGAACGCGAAAAAGTAGCTCCAGCCTTTTGCAGGCGCTGCCCATTGGCAAAGCAACACACAAAGCGATGAAGCGCGTGGCGGCGATGACCCAGAGTGGCAAAGCCCTTGTATCAGCCCTATCCACGCCTATGGCAAGCTGCAGCGCAAACAGGTTCTACCCATTGGACCCTGGTTGTTAATCGGCGGCCCCATTGGCAAAGGGCAAGACTGCATAATAGACGACTGGTCTATTTTCAACTAGAATCCAGCCCATGACCTTGACGAAGAAAGCGGAAGCCACCCGCCAGCACATCCTCGATACCGGGCACCAGCTGGTATTGCGCAAGGGCTTTGCCGCTGTGGGCCTGCAGGAAATCCTCAAGACCTGCGGCGTGCCCAAGGGCTCGTTCTACCACTACTTCCCGTCCAAAGAGGCCTTTGGCTGCGCACTGCTCCAGCAGTATGTCGATGGCTATGGCCGCAAGGTCGAAGGCCTGCTGGCAGCGGATGGCACCGGCTATGAGCGGCTGATGCGCTACTGGGATGCCTGGATTGCAGCGCCCGGCGATGGGGCCTGCGGCTGGGCCGAAGAATGTCTGGTGGTCAAGTTGGCCGCCGAGGTCGCCGATCTGTCTGAAGACATGCGCCAGGTGCTGAACGACGGTGTGCAGCGCCTGCTGGCCAGGATTGCTGCCGTCATCGATGCAGCGCGCAGCGATGGCTCGTTGCCTGCCGGCCCGCCCGCACTGGTGGTGGCGCGTGTGCTCTACCAGATGTGGCTGGGCGCGGCGCTGCTGGCCAAGCTGAGCCAGGACCGGTCGTCTCTGGTGCAAGCGCGGGCGGCCACGCTGCATCTGCTGGCCTGCGAAACGTCTCCCTCCTCACCCCCACCCCTCCCTTCATCCTCCAAGGAGTCCCCATGAAAGTTCTATTTGTACTGACCTCCCACGACCAACTGGGCGACACGGGCCGCAAGACCGGTTTCTGGCTGGAAGAATTTGCCGCGCCGTACTACGTCTTCCAGGACGCGGGTGCCGAGATCACCTTGGCATCGCCACTGGGCGGCCAGCCCCCGCTGGATCCCAAGAGCGACGAGCCCGATGCCCAGACCGCCGCCACCGAGCGCTTCCGCAAGGATCCGCAGGCACAGGCCGCGTTGGCAGCGACCACCCCACTGGCACAGATCAAGGCCGATGACTTTGATGCCGTCTTCTACCCCGGTGGCCATGGCCCGCTCTGGGACCTTGCCAACGACGCCAGGTCGATTGCGCTGCTGGAGGCCTTTGAGCGCGCAGGCAAGCCGCTGGGTCTGGTCTGCCATGCGCCGGGCGCGCTCATCAAGGTCAAGGCCGCCGATGGCCAGCCCCTGGTGGCCGGCCGCCGCGTGACGGGCTTTACGAACAGCGAAGAAAACGCAGTCGGCCTGACCGCCGTGGTGCCGTTCTTGATTGAAGATGAGTTCAGCCGTTTGGGCGGCAACTACCAAAAGGGCCCTGATTGGCAAGTGCATGTAGAGGTCGATGGCCGCCTCGTCACCGGCCAGAATCCTGCCAGCAGCGAAGCGGTGGCCGAGGCCCTGCTGTCCCAGCTCGCCCGATAAGGACAACCACCATGCGCAGTGCCATTCACACCACCTTCGGCGAGCCCGCCGACGTACTGGGCCTGGGCGAGCAGCCCATGCCCCAGCCCGCTGCCGGCGAGGTTCGCATCAAAACCTTGCTCGCGCCCATCCACAACCATGACCTCTGGACCATCCGTGGCCGCTATGGCTACAAGCCCGAGCTGCCTGCCATTGGCGGCAGCGAAGCCGTGGGCCTGGTCGATGCACTGGGCGCTGGCGTCGAAGGCATCACCGTAGGCCAGCGCGTCGCGGTGGCCGGCGTCCACGGCACCTGGGCCGAGTACTTTCTGGCGCCCGCGCGCCAGTTGGTGCCCATGCCCGAGGCCATCCCCGATGAAGTGGCCGCCCAGCTCATCGCCATGCCGCTCAGCGCCTTGATGCTGCTGGAGTTTTTGAACGTGCAAGCCGGGCAATGGATTGCGCAGAACACGGCCAATGGCGCCGTCGGCAAGACCCTGGCCATGCTGGCCAGCGCGCGCGGTGTGCAGGTGCTCAACCTGGTGCGCCGCGATGCGGGGGTGCAAGAGCTCAGCGACCTGGGCATTGCCAATGTGCTGTCCACCGCGCAAGCGGACTGGACACAAAGCGCCAGCGCCTTGCTCGGCCCCCAAGGCGCTTACGCCGCTGTCGACTCGATTGGTGGTGCCTCCAGCGCCGCGCTGCTGGCCCTGCTGGGCGAAGGCGGCACCCTGGTGTCGTTTGGCACCATGGCCGGTGAGCCGATGCAGATTGACTCCGGGGCCATGATCTTCAAACAGGCCACTGTCAAAGGCTTTTGGGGCAGCAAGGTAAGCGAGGCCCTGTCCGCCCAGGACAAGCGGCGCCTGCTGGGCGAGCTGATAGAGCGCATTCTGGGTGGTGAGCTGAAGCTGCCCACCGAGGCTATCTACGACCTGGGCGACGCTGCCCAAGCCGCAGCAGCCAGCCTGCAACCGGGCCGCAAGGGCAAGGTGCTACTGCGTCCCTGAATGTTGATCCGTCCAGCCCATCTCACCGATGCCTCAGCACTGCCGGCTATCGAAAAATCTGCGGCCCAGCTGTTTGGCACGGCCGACGGCCTGGCCTGGCTTCGCGATGCGCCCGTGATCGGGCCGTCCGACCATGCGCGCCGCATCCTCAACCATGCGGTTTGGGTGGCTGAGGCCGCAGACGGTGCGTTGGCAGCATTCATCAGTACCGAGATCTTCGACTCGGAACTGCATATCTGGGAGCTATCGGTGCATGCGCAGTGGCAGCGCAGAGGCATCGCCAGCTTGCTGATCGACAGCGCTTACCGGTATGCGGTGAACCGGGGGCTCGGCGCACTGACCTTGACCACGTTCTCCGATGTTCCCTGGTGTGCGCCCGCCTATGCGAAGCGAGGGTTTGCGCCGCTGCTTCAGCCCGGCAAACGCCTCCAGGACACTCTGGACGCAGAGGCTATGCAGGGACTTCCGCCTGAAAGGCGCATCGCGATGCGCCTGCCTGTGGGCGGGCTCATTCCACGACGCTGACCAATTGGTGCGCCGGGCTGAACCTGCACACCCACCGCCAACACCCAGTCCGTCAATCCGGATGCTTCATAAAGTGAAACCGCATCAAGGTCCGCTCGCGTGCCCGGCCGTGGTCCACCACCGGATGCGGGTAGTTGCGCCCCAGCTGCAGACCGCAGGCCTGCTGCTCCAGCGGCTTCATCGCAGCTGGGAAGTGGATGTGCCGGTCAGGCACCTTGGCGAGTTCTGGCAGGTAGCGGCGGATGAACTTGCCGTCCGGATCGAAGCGCTCCGACTGGGTGATGGGATTGAAGATGCGGAACCAGGGCTGGGCATCGCAGCCGGTGGAGGCCGCCCACTGCCAGCCGCCGTTGTTCGATGACAGGTCATAGTCATTGAGGTGCTGGGCAAAAAAGCGCTCGCCCGCGCGCCAGTCAATGCCCAGGTCCTTGGTCAAAAAGCTGGCCACCACCATGCGCAGACGGTTGTGCATATAGCCGGTATGCAGCAGCTGGCGCATGGCCGCATCCACCAGCGGGTAGCCGGTGCGCGCCTCGCACCAGGCCTGCCACAGCTCGGGCGCATCGTCCCACTGCACCTTGTCGTAGATGGGGCGGAACGACTGGGTCACCACCTGCGGGTGGTGCCAAAGAATCATCGCGTAGAAGTCGCGCCAGGCCAGCTCCGACAGCCAGGTCTGCGCGCCCTCGCAGCCTGTACGCGCCTGCGCCACGGCCAGCGCGGCCAACTGGCGGATCGACACGGTGCCAAAGCGCAGATGCACCGACAGGTAGGACACGCCCTTGACCGCCGGAAAATCCCGCGCTTCCTGGTAAGCCGCCATGCGCGGCAAAAAATCCTGCAGCAACTGCTGCGCACCACGGCTACCGGTAGGTATCTTGAGCGATGCCAGATTGCTGGGCGCAAAACCCAGATCGGCGAGCGACGGTATCGCTTCGCCCTGGGGCAATGCCGCCAGATGCCCGGCATAGCGCGCCACCGGGTAGGCCTTGCACTGGAAGGCATCGAGCTTTTGCAGCCAAGCGCGCTTGTAGGGGGTGAACACGCTGTAGGGATGGCCTTGCTGGGTCAGCACCTCATCGCGGTCCAGCAGCACCTGGTCCTTGTAATCGCTAAAGGCAATGCCGGCCGCTTGCAGATCGCCAGCCACGCGCGCGTCACGGGCGATGGCCTCGGGCTCGTAATCGCGGTTGGTCAGCACCTCCTGCACGCCCAGTGCCTGCGCCAGCTGCACCACCTCTTGCGCAGCGGAGCCGTGGCGCACCAGCAATCCACCACCAGGCGCGCCACTGTCTGCCGCCAACTGGCGCAGGTCCTCATCCAGCGCCAGCACACTGGCATGGATAAAGTCCACCCGCCTGTCTTCGCGCGTCGGCAGCAGACCCAGGATGTCAGTGTCAAAAACGAAGACGCAATACACCTGCTCGAAGCGGCGCAAGGCATGGTAGAGAGCGGCATGGTCGTCGCAGCGCAAATCGCGGCGCATCCATACCAGGGCGCGGCTGGCCATGGTGATCGGTTTCCTTGTCTAGCGGTTTTTTTAGGTGTCGGAGCCTGGGAGCAGATTGCAGGCCATCATCCAGCAACACGGGTGCGACATTGTGCCTCGCCGCCATGGCGTGGCGTGCCAGAGAAAGTCGCGTTCCACCGGGGCCACCCGTTTGCACGTTCAGCGCATCACCAAGCCCCCATCCACCAGCAACACCTGCCCCGTCATGAACCGGCTCAGGTCCGACGCCAAAAAAAGCACTGGCCCGGCCACATCCTCGGGGCTGGCCAGGCGGCGCAGCGGGGTGGCTGCCATCAGCGATTCGCGGAAGGATTCGCGGGTTTGCGCGCTGCCCTGGGTGGGGTAGACGAGGCCCGGTGCGACGCAGTTGACGCGTATGCCAAAAGGCCCCAACTCGCTGGCCAGGTTGCGGCTAAAGCCCACCAGCGAGGCCTTGGCTGTGCTGTAGTCGTGGTAGGCAACGACAGGGTGCTCGACCAGATTGCTGCTGATATTGACGATGCTGCCCCGGGCGCGCTGGCGCATCTGCGGCAGCACCGCACGGCAGACATGGAAGGCGCCGCCCACGGCAGCATCGAACTGCGCCTGGTAGTCGCTCCATGCCAGGGCATCGAGCGGCTGGCGGCGCTCCGGGTCAAAGGCATAGGGGCGCAAGGCGTTGTTCACGACGATATCGACGGGCCCGGCCTCTTGTGCAATGGCCAGGGCCATCGCATCCACCGCAGCCGGGTTGCCCACATCGGCCTGCACAGCCCAGGCATCGCCGCCGGCGGCCTGGCAGGCGGCCACGGTCTGGGCCGCTGCGGCCTCGTTGGCCAGGTAGTTCACCGCCACCGTGGCGCCTTCGCGCGCAAAGGCATGGGCGATGGCCGCGCCAATGCCCCGGCTGGCACCTGTTACCAGCACCACCTTGCCACGCAGATTCAACGCACTGCTCTCCTGCATCTCAGGCCCCTGGCAGCCAACGGCTGTCCACCACATCGGCCACCTGGATGGGCTGCTGCACCAAGCCCAGCGCATGGTAGGCGTCGGCTCCCTTTTGCAGTGCGACCAAGTCAAAGCTGCCCAGCGGCGCGGCCTTGCCCTGCACCCGCAAGGTGGGCTGGGCCGATGCATTGCGCAGGCCGATCACATCAAGGTTGATGCCGCGCTGGGTGCCGTCGATGGCGCGCTTGGTAGCCAGGGTGGCGGCCTCTTCGGGGTTGGCGATCATCCAGGCCGCGCTGTCGCGGTAGCCGCGCAAAAAGGCCTGCAGCAATGCCGGCTGCTGCTCCAGCACCTGCCGGCGCACCACAAACATGTCGCTCGACATATTGAGGTAGTCGCGCACGGGCATCACATGCACCTCGCCCATGCCCTTGCGCAGACCCACGGCCAGGCCGGTGTCGGTGGCGGCCGTCGCATCGACCTGGCCTTGCATCAGCGGCGCAAAGTTCAAAAGGCCCGTGACCACAATGCGCACATCGGACTCCTTGAGCCCCGCTTGGTGCAGCATCACCAGCAGGTTCTGGCGCGTGCCGCTGGCCAGGCTGTAGACGCCAATCGTCTTGCCCTTCAGATCCGCCGGCGTACGGATGCCGCTGGAGCGCAGCGACACGACATTGAACACGTTTTGCGGGTAGATATCGTAGATGGCGACCAGCTTCTCACCCTTGTCCAGCGCCATGAAGAACGAGCCCGGGTCGGTAAAGGCCACATCGCCCTGGCCGCTCAGGATATTGCGGATCGCATCGCCGCCACCCGCGCCGGGCAAGTAAGTCAGGTCCACCCCTTGGGCCTTGAAAAAGCCCTTGTCCGGCTCGGCCAGGATGTTGGTGATTTCGCTGATCGGCTTGCTCCAGCCGGCCAGGCGGATCTTGCCGCTGACCGGGGTTGCAGCGCCCGCTGAGATGCCCGTGCCCGCCAGGCCCAGGCCCAGGCCCAAGAGGCCAGCAGAGGCGCCCAGCCAGCGGCGGCGCGAGAGGGAGGAGGTCAGAAAAGGTGCAGACATAAGCGGTCCATCCAGAAGCAATCGAGCAAAAATCCAAACATCAGCGCTGTGGGCCAGCGACGGCATGGCCACGCAGCAATCTGCGCTCCAGCAGCAGGCAGGCCTGGTACAGCAGCAAGCCCAGCGCCGCAATCAGCAGCAGCGCGGCAAACATCAAGGTGGTGTCCATCATTCCCTGGGCGGCAATCACCACCGCGCCCAGCCCTTGGCTGGCGCCCATGAACTCTGCCACGACGGCCCCCACCAGCGCCAGCACCACGGCCACACGCAGGCCCGCCAGAATGGCCGGCAAGCCTGTGGGCAGCTTGAGCCGCATTAACGTCTGCAGCCGGCTGGCCCCCAGCATGCGAAACAGCTGCAGGCGCTGCGCATCGACCTGGCGCAGGCCCGTCAGGGTGTTTTCCATCAGCGGGAAAAAGCAGACCAGGGCCGTGATCAGCACCGTCGGCAGCATGCCAAAGCCAAACCACAGCACAAACAGCGGCGCCAGCGCCAGCTTGGGCACCACCTGGCTGACAACGACATAGGGCTTGAGCACGCGCTCCAGCAAGACCGATTCGGCCAAGGCCATCCCTGCCAGCAAACCAAAAGATGCGCCCGCCGCCAGGCCCAACAGCACCGCTTGCACGGTCGCCGCCACATGCGGCCAAAAGTAGCCGGACGCGAGCCCCGTCCACAAGGCCTGCAGCACCGCCGACGGCACCGGCAGCACCAAGGCGGAGATACCGCCCAGGCGCCCTGCACCCTCCCACACGGCCAGCAGCAGCACCAGCAGCGCAGCGGCCCACAACCGGGCTTTCAGGATGGGGTTCATGCGCTGGCCCCGTCCATCGCGGCGCGCACCTGGGCCGCATAGGCGTTGAAGGCTGCACCATGGCGCATGGCCTGGGTGCGCGGCATCGGCAGATCAATGGCCATATCGGCGACCAGGCGCCCGCCATGCATCAGCGCCACCCGGTCGCCCAGGTACACGGCCTCGTTGATGTCATGGGTGACAAAGAGCACCGTGGTGCCCCGCGCGCGGCAGCTGCGCAGCAGCTCATCCTGCAGCTCGGCGCGGGTGATGGCATCGAGGGCGGCAAAGGGCTCGTCAAGCAGCAGCAAGGCGGGCTCACGAATCAAGGCCCGCGCCAGCGCCACCCGGCTTTGCTGCCCGCCGGACAGCTGGCCGGGATGCTGCCGGGCCAGCGCTGCCAGGCCCAGCTGGGCCAGCAGCTGCTCTGCCGCTGCACGGTCCTGCGCCGTGGGCTTGCGCTGCAACGACAGCGGCAGCAGCACGTTGTCCAGCACCGTCAGCCAGTCCAGCAAGGTGGGCGACTGGAACATGACCCCCAGTTGCGGTCCGGGTGCAGCCAGCGCTCCGCCGGCACGCACAATGCGGCCCGCCTGCGGCTGCAGCAGGCCTGCGACGAGCTGGAGCAAGCTGGTCTTGCCGCAACCGCTGCGGCCCAGCAGGCAGTGGAAGGCGCCTTGCGCCATCTGCCAAGTCACGCCATCCACAACCGGGGCCTGGCCCGGGTAGGCAAAACTCAGGCGCTCGATATCAATCCATGCCATTGCGCCGCCCTCAGTCTGCATAGCGCGCCAGCGGCTGGGCGGCGGCCTCGGCAGCGGCGTCAATCTCGGTCATCCGCACCAGGTCGAGCAGGCTGAAGCGCCCATCGTGGTGCCAACCGGCCTCGGGCACGCCCATGGCGCCCAAGGCGCTGATACGGGTGACGCCAGCGGCGCCCAGCAGGGCCGCCAAACGGTACAAATCCTCGGGGCCCACAGCCAGGCCAGCGGTCTGCAGGTAGTCACGCTGGGCTGCTACCAAGGGCACAACGTCGTCCAGGCTGTCCACCCCCACCACGACAATGCTGCGGTACAGCGCAGTGGGCGCCAGCGGCTCCAGGCTGTCGCTATAGGCCACGCTCCAGGGCGCATCGGCCGGGCCAATCAGCTGCGGGGCGGCGCCGTCATCGGCGGGTGCACGCCACTCCAGCGACTGCTGCCAGCGGGCCAGGCCGGCGCCCTCTTCCAGGTCCAGCGGCCGGCGCGCAAAGCGCTGCTGCAGATTGGCGAGCTCGGCCGCCAGGTAATCGGCAAAGGCGCGGGGTGTGACGGTAGCGCCCCGTTCCACATAAAACACATGGGGCGAGTAGCAGCCCTGCTGGTCGTAGCGCATCACATCCCAGGCTGCCAGCCGCGCATGGGCCGGCGCTTTGACGGCATCCAGCGCCGCCTTAGCCACCATGCCGAACCCCAGCTTGTGGCCATGGGGCAAAAATCGCGTCGTCACCGGCAGCTGCTGGCCCAGCGCGGCCAGGGTCTGGTTGCTGCCATAGGCCATCACGGTATCGGCCTGGGCGTAGAGCACTTGCGCGCCGTCGGCGCTGTCGCCCGTCTGCGCGCCGCCGGGCCACCAGACCACCGCCAGGCAGTCGGCCATGGGTGGATGCACTTCCGCCAGCAAACGCGCAAACCAGCCGGCAAACAGCGGCTCGGCGCTGGCCAGCTTGCCGATGCTGGGCGCCTTGACGAGCAGGCCGCAGACGAGGCTCCACAGCGACAGCGCCGGCACATTGCCGGCCCAGCTGTGCAGCAGCAGGCCCGGGCCATAGGCGCGCACCGCCCCGCCTTTGACGGCGGGCACAAAGCCATCGAGCACAGCAGGGTTGGCAAAATCCTCGCCGGCAAAGCGCCACAGCTGGGGCGCCCGAAAAGTCTTGAACAGGCCGTTGAGCCCCAGGCGCACCATCGCCGCGTCATAGCCGCAGACCAGCGGCAGGCAGGCATCGATCTGGCGGCGATAGGGGTCGGCCGGGTCCAGCAGGCGGGCAATGGCGCGGTCAATGGCGGCGACGATCTCGGCCAGCGGCATCGGCTGCAGCTGGCGCTGCGCGGCCGCACGCACCCGCGCGGTCAGCGCCTGCATCTGCGCGCCGCTGAGCACCGGCACCTCGACCTCCAGCCGCTTGCCTTCACGTTCAAACACCAGCACCTGCCAGCGCACCTGGTTGTCATCCAGGCCAGGCAGGTAGCCGGCCCGTAGGCGCTCGGCCATGCGCTCAGGCGCTTGTGCCTGCATCATGCGCGCGCCGCTTGCACAAACTCGTCGACTGCCAAGGAGCAGCCCTTGGCGGCAGCCCCTTCGGCCCGGCCCAGCAGCAAAAAGCCGCCCTCGGCCCACTGGCCCACATCCTCGGTCAGGATGGTGCTGACCGCGTTGTAGTTGGCCAGGTCGCAGTGCACCAGAATGCCGCGCTCACCCGGCGCCACACTGCGGCCGCTGACGGGCTCGACCAGGCGCGAGCGAATCCAGTGCGGCCCGGATTTGACCGAGGGCAAGCAGGCATTGCCGTCGTCGTAGAACTGGGTGCTCAGCTCGGTCATGCCATACATGTTGATGCACAGCGCGGGCGGCACGCCCAGAAGCTCGGTCAGGCCGGCATAAAAGTCGGCCAAGGGCAGATCGCGCGACTGGCCCTTGTAGCCACCGGTGTCCAGGATGCGGCTGCCCGCTGGCAGCTGAAAGCGCCGGCCCTGGGCGCGCAGCGCATCCATCACATGCACGAGGCTGAAGCTGGCGCCCAGCAGTGCATAGGGCTGGCCGGTGCGCTCGGCCGCTTCCAGCACGGCACAGAGCCCGTCCATATCCAGGCCCTCCGGCCCCAGAAAATAGCGGCTCTCCGAGGTACCAAACGCCGACTTGGCCAACGCCAGGTAATGCGCCAGCGAGGAGTTGGGCATGGCCACTTCATCAGGGAACAGGATGCCCATCGGCATGCGCGCCCTACCCTGCATGAAGCGGGTGGCGAAGTGCTGCTGCATCGACAGGTCATACACCTGCAAGGCGGGATGAAAATGCCGACCCCGCGCCGCGCGGCCGGTGGTGCCGCTGGTCATGAAGACGCGCTCGGCCTGCGACGGCGGCTCGCTGCGCAGCTCCAGCGCCTTGAAGGCATCGATGGGCACGGCCGGGATATCGCTCCAGGTCTTGACCGTGCGCGGGCTGGCACCACGGCGCTGGCAAAAGCTGCGGAACGGCGTATTGGATGCGTATTGGTAGGCAAAAAGACGCAGCGCGAGCTGGTCAAACTGGTCATCGGTGCAGCCATCCATTGCGATGAATGCAAGCAGGTCTGCGACCAGCGTATCGGCCTTGTCCATGGAATTCCTTCGAGAGCGGTGAGGTCATGCTCCGAAGGCTCCCCCCATGCGCGCAAGGCGCCCCATGGCAGGGAGTTGGCTCTTCTTCCGCCGGAATGACCCGGTTCAAGTTCTCGGGTGTAGATCTCAGCACTGGCGTGCACCCCGGAGCAGGCGCCATCTTAACCGAGCACCACCGGCATGACGCCGAGCAGGCTTCAAGCCAGGGTCTGCGCCACGGTCAATCCCAACACCTCCGCCCACCCCAAACCAGGGAAAACACCAGGGCCACCGCGATGGTGCAAAGCGCGCCCCGGGCAGTCGCGCATGCACCAAGCCAAGGCATTTCTTGCCCATTTTTGCACCATATCCAGGCATTGGGATATTCACGTAACCCATTGTGGTGCCTAGCAAATTTTCTGCGGCAGATCAAAGCGGCCATGCTGGAAATCACCTAGTCCGGCACCCTTTTCTTCTGCGATTCAGTCTGTTAACTTATGTCCTGTCGACAGACGACTGTCGCTAGACGACATAAATTCAACGAGGACAACAATGCTTGCAATGGCTGATGCCGACGTCCAATCCGGCTACGACAAATCGCATACCGAGAGCGAACAGCGGGTTCGCGAAGACCTGGCCGCCGCCTACCGCCTGATGGCCCATTTCGGGATGGACGACAGCATCTACACGCACATTTCGGCGCGGGTGCCGGGCCGTACTGACCAGTTCCTCATCAACCCCTTTGGCACCCTGTTCAAGGACATCACGGCCAGTTCGCTGGTCAAGATCGATGCCGAGGGCCGCATCGTGGAAGACACGCCCTACCAGGTGAACCCGGCCGGCTTTGTGATCCACAGCGCCGTGCATGCCGCGCGGCACGACGCCGCCTGCGTCGTGCACTCCCACACAGAAGCGGGCGTGGCGGTGTCGTCGCTGCAATGCGGCCTGCAGCCCAGCAACCAATGGGCACTGCAGTTCTACAACCGCGTTGTCTACCACACCTTCGAAGGCATCGCGCTGGATCTGCATGAGCGCGAGCGCCTGGTCGCCGACCTGGGCAGCACGGCCAAGGCCATGGTGCTGCGCAACCACGGCCTGCTCACCCTGGGCAACAGCGTGGCCGAGGCCTTCATCCTGATGCTCAACCTGGACCGCGCCTGCCGTGTGCAGCTGGCCATCCAGTCCAGCGGCCAGGCCATCAACCCCGTGCCGCCCGAGGTGTGCGAGCTGACCGCGCGCCAGTACGAAAGCGGCGACACCGATGTGATGCCCGGCCAGCCCAAGCGCGCCGACCCGCATGAGCGCGAATGGCAGGGCCTGCTGGGCTTTTTGCAGCCGCCGGGCCGCAGCCACTACCGCGACTGAACAGCGCGACGGACCCGCAACTGAAGCCCCCGACCCTTGCATGCCGCCGCCTTTGCGGCCCCACCGCCGCAAGCCCGCCCGGCCCAGGCACCCCTCGATACCAAGACAGGAAGCAACCATGATCAATCGGCGTGAACTCATCTCCTACAGCCTGGCGGGAGCCGGCCTCAGCATCGCGGGCGTGCCCATGGCGGCCCTGGCGCAGCAGACCAAGGGAACGATCAATGTGATGGTGCAGCCCGAGCCCTCGGGCCTGATGTTGGGCATCGTGCAAAACGGCCCCACCCAGCTGGTCTCCGGCTATATCTACGAAGGCCTGCTGCGCTACGACGAAAAGCTGGAGCCCCATGGCCTGCTGGCCACGGCCTGGAACCGCTCCGACGACGGCCTGACCTACACCTTCAAGCTCAAGTCCGGCGTCAAGTGGCATGACGGCAAGCCTTTCTCTGCTGATGACGTGGTGTTCTCGGTCGACAAGTTTCTGCGCAAGACCCATGCCCGCCTGCGCGCATCGCTGGAGCCGCTGGAGAGCGTGCGCGCCATCGATGCGCAGACGGTGGAGTTCAAGCTCAAGTACCCGTTTGGCCCCTTCATCAGCCTGTTCGACACCGGCTCGATGCCGATGATCCCCAAGCACATCTACGACAACACCGACTTCGCCACCAACCCGGCCAATGCCAAGCCCATCGGCACGGGCCCCTTCAAGTACAAGGAATGGGTGCGGGGCTCCTACATCCAGCTGGTGGCCAATGAGCTCTACCACACCAAGGGCGAGCCGATGGTGGAGAACCTCTACTTCCACATCATTCCCGATGCAGCCTCGCGCGCTGCGGCGTTTGAATCGGGCAAGGTCGATGTGGTGCCAGGGGGCGCGGTCGAGTTCTTTGACGTGGCGCGCCTGGCCAAGCTGCCCGGTGCGGCGGTCACCACCAAGGGCTGGGAGTTCTACTCGCCCCATTCCTGGCTGGTGCTCAACAACCGCAAGGCGCCCTTTGACAACCCCAAGTTCCGCCAGGCCGTCATGTATGCGATGGACCGCGAGGCCATGGTCAAGGTCGCCTGGCAGGGCTTTGCCAAGACGGCGGCCGGCCCCTTCAACCAGCATGTGAAGTTCGCCTCCGACGACGTCACCAAGTACCCGCGTGATCTGAACAAGGCCAAGGCCTTGCTCAAGGAGGCCGGCTACAAGGGCGAGACCGTGCGCCTGCTGCCGCTGCCCTATGGCGAATCCTGGCAGCGCCTGGCCGAGATGATCCGCCAGAACTTGATCCAGGCCGGCATCAAGGTGGAGACCACCGGCACTGATGTGGCCGGCTGGAACCAGCGCACCGCCGAATGGGATTTCGACATGGCCATCATCTATGTCTACCAGTACCCCGATCCAGCGCTGGGCGTGGCCCGTACCTACACCAGCCACACGATCGCCAAGGGCTCGCCGTTCAACAACATCGAAGGCTATGTCAACCCCAAGGTGGATGCGCTGTTTGACGCCGGCGCCAAGGCGCTGACCGATGCCGACCGCGCCAAGGCTTATGCCGAGGTGCAGAAGATCCTGACCGAGGAGGTGCCGGTGGCCTGGTTGCATGAGATCAACTTCCCCACGCTCTACCGTACCAAGATCAAGAACCCGATCAGCTCCGGCGTGGGGCTGAATGACAGCCTGAGCCGTGCCTCGATAGGCTAAGCACCGCTTGCGGCCCCTGGCCGCAGCGCATCTCTTCTTGCTGAACTCTGCACGCTGCCAGCCCCCACTGGCGCGTGCGGGATGGCTACGCTTTTGTCTCGCTCCAAGGTCTCCCCGCTATGAACCGCCTCCGCTACATGTCCGTCCGGGTGCTCCAGGGTCTGCTGGTACTCATGTGCATAGCAACCGTCAACTTCATGCTGATCCGCGCAGCGCCCGGCGACCCGGTCGCGGTGATAGCGGGTGAAGCGGGGGCCTCGGACCCGCAGTTCGTCGCCCAGCTGCGCGAGCAGTTTGGCCTGGACAAGCCCGTCACCACCCAGCTGGCCAACTACCTGGGCCACATCACGCAGCTGGACCTGGGCTTTTCCTACCGGCAGCAGCGCCCGGTGCTGGAGCTGATTACCGAGCGCCTGCCCGCCACCTTGCTGCTCACCGGCAGTGCCTTTGTGATGTCGCTGATCTTTGGCGTGGCCTTGGGCGCCACGGCCAGCCGCCATGCTGGCAAATGGGTGGACAGCGCCATCACCTTTGTGGCGCTGGTGTTCTATGCCACGCCGCTGTACTGGCTGGCGATGATGGCGGTGCTGGTGTTCTCGGTGCAGCTGAGCTGGCTGCCCGGTTTTGGCTACTTCACCGTCGGCAGCGATGCCACCGGCCTGGCCCGCGCCTGGGATATTGCCCAGCATCTGGTGCTGCCCTCGCTCACCCTGGCGCTCTTTTATATGGCGGTCTATGCCCGCATGACCCGTGCCTCGATGCTCGAAGTCGCGCAGATGGACTTTGTCAAAACCGCCCGCGCCAAGGGCGTGCGCATGGGCCGCATCCAGCGCCAGCACATTCTGCGCAATGCCCTGCTGCCCATCGTCACCCTGGCGGGCATCCAAGCCGGCGGCCTCATTGGCGGCGCGGTGCTGACCGAGACCGTGTTTGCCTGGCCCGGCATTGGCCGCCTGATGTTCGATGCCCTGCTGCAGCGCGACTACAACCTGCTGCTGGGCTGCTTCCTGGTCGCAGCCGCCGTGGCGGTGCTGTTCAACCTGATCACTGATTTTGTCTACACCCTGGTCGATCCCCGGATCGAGCTGGGCTGAAACGGAGCCTTGCGATGACTGCCATCTCTGAACCGGCCCTGGCGGCCGACACGCCCCCCGCCAAGAACAAGCACCGATCCACCTTCTGGAGCCGCTTTTGCCGCAACCGTGGCGCCCTGCTGGGCCTGGCCATCTTGCTGCTGGTGGCGCTGCTGGTCTGCTTTGGCCCGCTGCTGGCCGCGCACAACCCCTGGGACATGGTCGAGCAACCGTTTTTGCCGCCGATGGAGCGCGAAGGCTTTGCAATGGGTACCGACACCATGGGCCGCGACATTCTCTCGGGCCTGGTGCTAGGCGCCCGCATCTCGCTGCTGATTGCGGTGATCTCCACCCTGGTGTCGCTGCTGATCGGCGTGGGCATTGGTGCCATCTCGGGCTACTTTGGTGGCTGGGTCGATGCCAGCCTGATGCGCTTTACCGAAATGTTCCAGTCCGTGCCCAGCTTTGCGCTGGCCCTGGTGCTGGTGGCCATTTTTGAGCCCTCGGTCAACTCCATCATCGTGGCCATTGCGCTGGTCTCCTGGCCGCCGGTGGCGCGCCTGGTGCGCGGCGAATTTTTGACCTTGCGCCAGCGTGATTTTGTCGCCGCTGCCCAGCTGGCCGGCCAAAGCACACCCCGCATCATCCTGGCGCAGATCCTGCCCAATGCGGCCTCGTCCATCGTGGTGATGGCCTCGCTGATGGTGGCCACCGCCATCCTGCTGGAATCGAGCCTGAGCTTCATGGGCCTGGGTGACCCCAACCTGATGAGCTGGGGCTACATGATTGGCTCGGCCCGCACCGTGCTGCGCCAGGCCTGGTGGATGGCCGTGTTCCCCGGCGTCGCCATCCTGCTCACCGTGCTGGCCTTCAACCTGGTGGGCGAAGGGCTGAACGACGGACTCAATGCGCGCCAGGACGGGAAGACGAAATGAACGCCTATTCACACGAAGCCCTGCATATGCTTGCCCAAACCCCCGCCGCACCCGCCGCCCCCGAGCCAGTGCTGACCGTGCGCGGCCTGGACATCCGCCTGCCGCTGGGCGCCGACCGCGCGTTGGCCGTCACCCAGGCCAACCTGCAGATTCTCCCCGGCCAAACCCTCTGCGTGGTCGGTGAATCGGGCTCGGGCAAGTCGATGATCGCCAACGCCATCATGGGCCTGCTGCCCCGCCCCAAGGTGGAACCGGTGGCTGGCGAGATCCTGTTGGATGGCAAAGACCTGCTGCGCCTGAGCGAAGACCAGCTGCGCGAGCTGCGTGGCAGCCGCATGGCCATGGTCTTCCAGGAGCCGATGACGGCGCTGAACCCGGTGATGCGCATTGGCGACCAGATGGCCGAGGCGCTGGATGCCCACCTGCAGCTGCCCGCTGCCGACAAGCGCCGCCGCATCATCGCCGCGCTGACCGATGTGGGCCTGCCCGAGCCTGAGCGCCTCATCGATGCCTACCCGTTTCGCCTGTCGGGCGGCCAGCGCCAGCGCGTGATGATCGCCATTGCGATGCTGCTGGAGCCCAGCCTGCTGATCGCCGACGAGCCCACCACCGCGCTGGATGTGACCACGCAGGCCCAGATCCTGCAGCTGATGCGTGCGCTGCAGAAAAAGCGCGGCATGGCCATGCTCTTTATCACCCATGACTTTGGCGTGGTGGCCGAGATTGCCGACCATGTGGTGGTGATGCAGACCGGCGTCGTGGTCGAAGCCGGCCCGGCCAGCCAGGTGCTGCGCAACCCCCAGCACGCCTATACCAAGAAGCTGCTGGCCGCCATTCCGCATGGCAATGTGCGCGAGACCCAGGCCAGCACCGCGCAGCCGGTGCTGCAGGTCAAGGACCTGTGCAAGGTCTACCGCACGGGCCGCGGCTTTTTGCGGCCCGCCCGTGAGGTGGTGGCCGCCGAGCGCATCAGCTTTGACCTGGGCCGCGCCCAGACCCTGGGTGTAGTGGGAGAGTCGGGCTCGGGCAAGTCATCTCTCGGCCGCTGCATTGTGGGCCTGGCACCGTTTGACAGCGGCGATATCCTCTTCAACGGCCAGCGCCTGAGCTCCGGCGCCGCACTGCGCCGGCAGGCCAAGGGCAAGATCCAGATGGTCTTCCAGGACCCTTATGCATCGCTCAACCCGCGCCACAAAATTGGCGCGGCCATTGCCAGCGGCCCCATTGCCCAGGGTGTCCCCAAGGCCGAAGCCCTGCGCCGCACGATGGAGCTGCTGGAGCTGGTCGGCCTGGGCCCAGAGGCGGCAGAGCGCTACCCGCATGAGTTCTCTGGCGGCCAGCGCCAGCGCATTGGCATTGCCCGCGCGCTGGCGATGGAGCCTTCGTTGCTGGTGGCCGACGAGCCGGTCTCCGCACTCGATGTGTCCGTGCAGGCCCAGGTGCTCAAGCTGTTTGCCGAGGTGCGCGAGCGCTTTCAGCTCAGCATGGTCTTCATCACCCATGACCTGCGCGTGGCAGGCCAGATGTGCGACCACCTGGCCGTCATGCAGCGGGGCCGCATTGTGGAATACGGGCCCACCGCCCAGGTGCTGGGAAATCCCCAGCACCCCTATACCCAGACCTTGATCGACGCCATCCCCTCGCTGGAGCACCGCAGAGACGAGGCCGCCGCAGAACACCGGAGCCGCGCATGACCGCCATGCCCAGCACCGATGCCCACACGGCCGCACCCCGCAGCATTGCCTTTTTGAGCAAGAGCATTGCGATGGACTTTCTGCTGCCCGCCTACCAGGCCCAGTTCCCCGGCAGCCGGCTGCTGCTGGGCACCGAGCTGCAGGCGCTGCTCGATGCCGGCCAGCACAGCGATATCGAGGTAGCGGTATGCTGGCACCCGCCCGCCGCCCAACTCGCGCAGCTCACCCAGTCCGAAGGGCTGCAGCTGGTGCAATCGATTGCCGCCGGCATTGACCATATCGACACCCAGGCCCTGCCCGCGAGCATGCCTGTGTGCCGCATTATGGACAGCACCATGGGCTACGGCATGACGGCGTTTGTCAGCTGGTCCGTCATCCACCGCCAGCGCCATATGGACCGCTATGTGGCCCATGCAGCGCAGCGCCAGTGGCGCGAGGAGCCCATCGCCGCCCCCAGCCAGCACCGGGTGGGCATTGCCGGCTTGGGCACCCTGGGCCAAGGCTGTGCCAAAGCGCTGCTCGCCATGGGCTACCAGGTACGCGGCTGGAGCCGATCCGCCAAGCAGGATCTGCCCGCCGGCCTGGAGGGATTGCAGACCTTCCACGGCCAGGCGCAGAAGGCAGAGTTTTTGAGCGGCTGCGACACCCTCGTCTGCCTGCTGCCGCTGACCGACGAGACCCAGGGCTTTCTCGACCTGGCCTTGATGCGCCAGCTGCCGCGCGGCGCGCACCTGGTCAATGTGGGCCGGGGGGCGCACCTGGTCGAGGCCGATTTGCTGACCGCGCTGGCCGAGGGCCAGATTGGCGCTGCCACGCTGGATACCTTCAGCACCGAGCCGCTGCCAGCGGACCACCCCTTCTGGCAGGACCCGCGCATTCTGGTGACCCCGCATATCGCCACCCGCACCGATCCGCGCGTGATCGCCCGGCAAACCGCCCACAACTTCAGCCGCATCCGTGCAGGCCAGGCCGCCGAGGTGGCCGTGGACCTGGGGCGCGGTTACTGACACCCCGCCATACCTAGCAACAGCAAGCACCATCAGCCCCCAGGAGATTTGGACATGAACGCAGCAGACAACACCCCCAAACGCAGCGCGCTGGACGCCCAGGACATTGGCGCCCACCTGCACCCCTACACCAACCTGGCCGCCCATGAGGATGTGGGCCCGCTGATGATCACGCGGGGCGATGGCATCCATGTGATCGACGAACAAGGCCGCAAGTACATCGAGGGCATGTCCGCGCTGTGGTGCAGCTCGCTGGGCTTCAGCCACCCGCGCCTGGTGCAGGCCGGCATCGATGCGCTCAAGACGCTGCCCTACTACCACACCTTCAACCACCGCTCCAACCCAGCGATTGCCCAGCTGGCGGACCGGCTGATCCAGCTGGCCCCGGCACCGATGGCCAAGGTCTTCTTTGCCAACTCGGGCTCGGAAGCCAATGACACGGCCATCAAGATCATCTGGTACTACCACAACGCCATTGGCAAACCCGCCAAGAAAAAGATCCTGTCGCGCCAGCGCGGCTACCACGGCGTGACGGTGGCGGCCGCCAGCCTGACCGGCCTGCCCGCCAACCACCAGGATTTTGACCTGCCGATTGCGCGCATCGGCCATGTGGAGTGCCCGCACCACTACCGCTATGCCAACCCGGGCGAGAGCGAGGCCGACTTTGCGACCCGCCTGGCCGATGCGCTGGAGCAGCGCATTCTGCAAGAGGGCCCGGACACTGTGGCCGCCTTCATTGCCGAGCCGGTGATGGGCGCTGGCGGCGTCATTGTGCCGCCCGAGACCTATTTTGAAAAGATCCAGGCCGTGCTGCGCAAGTACGAGGTGTTGATGGTGGCCGACGAGGTCATCTGCGGCTTTGGCCGCACCGGCCAGATGTTCGGCTCGCAGACCTTTGGCATCCAGCCGGACATCCTCACCTGCGCCAAGGCGCTGTCTTCGGGCTATGTGCCGATCTCGGCCGTCATGGTATCGCCCACCGTCTACGAGGCCATGGCCGCCAACAGCGGCAAGATCGGCACCTTTGGCCATGGCTATACCTATTCCGGCCACCCGGTGGCGGCGGCCGTGGCGCTGGAGACGCTCAAGGTCTACGAGGACGAGCAGATCCTGGCCCATGTCCACCGGCTCAGCCCCATCTTCCAAGGCCGCCTGCGCGGCTACCTGGAGCGCGCCCATGTGGGCGAGGCGCGGGGCGTGGGCATGATAGGCGCCATCGAGCTGGTAGCCGACAAGGCCACGCGCCAGCCTTTTGACCCGGCGCTGAAGCTGGGCTACCGCCTGGCCCAGTACGCACAGGAAGAAGGCCTGATCGTGCGCGCCATGGGCGACGCGGTGGCACTGTGCCCGCCGCTGATCATCACCGAAGCCGAGATGGCCGAGATGTTTGCGCGCCTGGACCGCGCGCTGGACAAGCTGCAGGCCACCCTGCCATGAGCGCCGCCATGCAAGCGTTCTACAGCCCTGACCAAGCGCTGCACCACCCCAGCCAGTTCATGCGCCTGGGCAAGCTGGTGCCCGCGCCCGATCTGCCCAGCCGCGCCGAAACCCTGGCCGATGCCTTGCAGCAAGCGGGCCTGGCCGTCAGCGCCCCGCCCGACCTGGGCCGCGCGCCGCTGGAGGCCGTGCACGCCCCGCACTACCTAGACTACCTGCAAAGCGCCTGGCCGCGCTGGCAAGCGATGCTGGCCAGCGGCGCCAATGCCGGCCCCGAGGTGATGGCCAACCTCTCACCCTACGCTGGCGTGCCTGCCGGCCAGCGCCGCCCGCGCTGCCCATCGCCGGCGCTGATACCGCAAACCGGTTACTACCTGGGCGATCTGTCCTGCCCGCTGGGGCCGGACAGCTGGCAGTCCATCCTGCGCTCGGCCCACAGTGCCGTGGCCGCTGCCGATGCGGTGATTGCCGGCGATCGCATGGCCTATGCGCTGTGCCGCCCCTCGGGCCACCATGCGCACTGGGACCGGGCCAGCGGCTTTTGCTATGTCAACAACAACGCCTGCGCCACCGCGCGCCTGGCCGGGCATTTTGGGCGGGTGGCCGTGCTCGATGTCGATGCCCACCATGGCGATGGCACGCAGAGCATCTTCTACGCCCAGGACGATGTCATGACGGTCTCTACCCATGCAGAGACCAGCAGCTACTTTCCGTTCTACACCGGCTACGCCCATGAGCGCGGCGCCGGCGCGGGCGAAGGCTACAACCTGAACCTGCCGCTGGCCCATGGCAGCGGCAATGCGGAGTTTCTGGCTGCGGTGGACGCCGGCCTGGAGGCTGTGCGTGCCTTTGGCCCGCAGGCCGTGGTGCTGGCCCTGGGCTTTGACACCTTCAAGGACGACCCGATCAGCGTGCTGAAGGTGGACTTCGACGCCTACCGCGCCGTGGGCCAAAAGCTGCGTGCGCTCGGCCTGCCCCTGGTGGTGGTGCAGGAAGGCGGCTACCTGGTCGAAGCCATCGGACCGGGCCTGCAGGCTTTTTTGGAGGGCCTCCATGGCTGACCAGGCCGCGCAGCCCAGCCGCCAGATCGGCAGCCCGGCACCGTTGCCCGCACAGCGCGAGGCCGATGCCGCGCGCCGGCTGCGCCAGGGGCTGGGCCTTTTTCTGGCAGCGCTGCTGTGTTTTGCGTGCTACGACGCCTTTGCCAAGCACATGCTGACCCGCTACCCGGCCACGGTGATGAACCTCTCGCGCTACACGGCCGTCGGCATGCTGGCCTTGTGGGTGATGCACCGGCATGGCGACTGGTCGGCGCTGCGCTGGGAGCGCCTGCGCAGCGGCAAATTACTGCTGCTGCGCAGCCTGATGCTGGCGATTGTGGCCACCTGCTTCATGACGGCACTGGCGACCATGCCGCTGGCCGAGGCCACCGCCATCTACTTCACCGCCCCGCTCATCATGGTGGCGCTCTCGCCCTGGCTGCTGGGCGAGCGGGTCGGCCGCGTGCAATGGGTGGCGCTGCTGCTGGGCTTTGCCGGCATGCTGCTCATCGTGCGCCCGGGCAATGCCCTGCCACTGGCCGGCACCGTGCTGATGGCCGTCTCGGCGGTCTGCTATGCGCTGTTCCAGGTGCTCACGCGCAAGCTCTCGGGGGTGGTGCCGACGGCGGTGCAGTTTGCCTATATGGCGCTGTTTTGCCTGGTCATCACCAACCTCCCGGCCCTCTTCCACCCGATCACCGCATGGCCCAATGCGCCGCAGCTGGCCTTGCTGCTGGCCGGAGGCTTTGTCAGCGGTGGCGCGCAGTTGCTGCTGCTCCAGGCCTTCCAGCGCGCCTCGGCCTCGACCCTGGCGCCGATGAATTATGTACAACTGTTGCTGGCGGTGCTGATCAGCACGTTCTGGTTCCAACGACCGCCAGACAGCCTGGCCCTTTATGGCATGCTGATGATCAGCGCTGCCGGCGTCTACCTTGCATGGCCCCGGCGGCAAAAGCACACCGCTCACCAGGCACCCCGACATGACATCTGAGACCCTTCGCAAAAACATCGCCCTGCAGGGCGAGGAGAGAGACAACCCCGGCTTTTCATCGATCCGCGTGCCCGATCTGGTGGAGCTGGTGGAGCGCCAGCTGCTGCAGGCCATTTTTGAAGGCCGGCTGCCACCGGGCTCGCGCATCGTCGAGGCCGAGCTGTCGCGCCAGATGGGCGTGAGCCGCGCGCCGCTGCGCGAAGCGGCCCGGCGGCTGGAGAGCCAGGGCGTCATCGTCTCCACCCCGCGCAAAGGTTTTACCGTGCGCACCTTCAGCCCCAAGGAGATCCAGGATCTGTTCCAGGTGCGCCTGGGGCTGGAAGTGATGGCCGCACGCCTGGCCTGCGAGGTGGCCACCGATGCGCAGCTGGCATCGCTCAAAGCCTATGCCGATGACATGCTGGAGCGCGCGCCGACCCTGAGCAATATCGAGCGGGTGACGATGGACCTGGGCATGCACACCGCCATCTCGCGCCTGTCGGGCAATGAATACCTGCAGCGCATCTTTGCCAATATGCAGGCCGAGATCCGCATCTGCCAGGGCTTTATCGAGCGCCAGTACCGCGATCCGGTGTTTATTGCGCAGTCGCACTTCCCGGTGGTCGATGCCATCTTGCAGCGTGATGCCGATGCCGCAGAAAAAGCACTGCGCGTGCACCTGGTGGACGCCCAGAACAAGGCCCATGCCCAGGTGCTGCACGACGACCAGGCGCCGGACGCTGGCACCGGAGCCGCGCCCACATCCGCAACGATATCCGCACCGGTATCCGCCACCAAGGCCAAGCCCAAGGCCGGTGCCACTGCATCTCCCGTTTCTTCCTCCCGACGAAAACCGCCAAGACCATGAAATTCATCTACAGCCACGAGCACCGCAGTCACGACCCGCAGCAATTCATGGTGCGCGGCCAACTCAAGCGCAGCAACGAGCAACCCGAACGCGCCGAGATCCTGCTGCGCTCCGCGCAAAAGGCCGGCCACCAGCCGATGCTGGTCGAAGACTTTGGCCCCGGCCCGCGCGCAGCCGTCCACACCCCCGAGTACCTGCACTTTCTGCAAACCGCCTGGCAACGCTGGCAGGCGCTGCCCGATGCCTCGCTCGAAGTGCTGCCCAATGTCTTCCCCTTCCCAGGCCAGCCCTTTACCTACCCCGACCACCTGGTCGGCCAGGCCGGCTACCACATGGGTGACTGCGCCTGCAGCATTGGCGAACACACCTGGCACGCGGCGATCAACTCCGCCCACTGCGCCACCCATGCCGCCGAGCTGGTGCTGCAAGGCGAACAAGCCGCCTACGCGCTGTGCCGCCCACCCGGCCACCACGCCTATGTGGACCGCGCCAACGGTTTTTGCTACCTGAACAACGCCGCCATTGCCGCCCAGCACCTGCGCAGCAAACATGCCCGCGTCGCCGTGCTCGACATCGATGTACACCACGGCAACGGCACCCAGGGCATCTTTTGGCGCCGCAGCGATGTGCTGACCGTATCGATCCATGCCGATCCGCATTTCTGCACCCCCTTTTTCACCGGCCATGCGCATGAGCGCGGCGAAGGCGAAGGCCTGGGCTACAACCTGAACCTGCCCCAGCCCAAGGGCACCACCACCGACCAGTACCTGCGCGCGCTGGAAACCGCCCTCACCACCATCCGCCAGTACGCGCCCGGCTCCTTGGTGCTGGCGCTGGGCCTGGACGCCCACGAACACGACCCCTACCAGGCGCTCGCCATCGACACCCCCGGCTTCGCCCGCATCACCGAAAAAATCGCGCAGCTGGGGCTGCCCACGGTGATCGTGCAGGAAGGCGGGTATCTGAGTGAGGATTTGGGCTTGAACCTGGAGAGTGCGCTGCGCGGGTTCGAAACGGGAGCAGGCTAGGCTAGAATTCTGCGACCGGGATAGCAGCCTCCCGGCCCGCAAGGGTAGACGGTGTCCCGTCCAAGTGCTGGGTATCCTCTATGGAGTTTTTTATGGACACCGGTTTGCCCAGATCAACGGACCCCGTTGCACCTACGTCTCTGTCACTGTCTGAAGCTTTACGCTTTTGGCTGAAGCTGGGGTTCATCAGCTTTGGCGGCCCTGCCGGTCAAATCGCCCTCATGCATGAGGAGCTGGTTGACCGCCGCCGGTGGATCTCCGAAAAGCGCTTTCTGCACGCCCTCAACTATTGCATGCTGCTGCCCGGGCCGGAGGCGCAGCAGCTGGCCACCTATTTGGGCTGGTTGCTGCACCGGACCTGGGGCGGTGTGTTGGCTGGCGTTCTTTTTGTTCTGCCGTCCCTCTTTCTCATCATTGCGCTGGCGTGGCTGTACATGGCCCATGGTGACATGCCTGTCATTGCAGGTTTCTTCTATGGCATAAAGCCGGCTGTCACGGCGCTGGTGGCACAGGCCGCCTATCGCGTGGGGTCCCGGTCGCTCAAGAACCGCTGGCATTGGGGCATTGCGGCCGCTGCGTTCATGGCCATCTTTGCGCTGAATGTTCCGTTTCCGCTCATTGTGGTGGTGGCTGCTGCGGTCGGTTACCTCGGCGGCAAGCTGCAGCCAGACGCCTTTGGTGGCGCCAGCCACGGCCAAGGCACCGCAGTGCGGCAGGGGGAACATGCACTGATAGACGACGACACCCCCACGCCGCCGCATGCCCGGTTTTCCTGGCGGAGATTCTGGTCCGTGGCGCTGGTATGCCTGGCACTGTGGGCCGGCGCCATGGCCCTGCTTGCGGCGCTGTTTGGGCTGGATTCCGTGTTGGTGCAAATGGGCTGGTTCTTCACCAAGGCAGCGCTGATGACCTTTGGAGGCGCCTATGCGGTGCTGCCTTACGTCTACCAAGGGGCCGTGGAGAACTTCCAGTGGTTGACAGCGCCCCAAATGATGGACGGGTTGGCTTTGGGTGAGACCACCCCTGGCCCGCTCATCATGGTGGTGTCCTTCGTGGCTTTTGTCGGGGGTTGGACCAAGGCCGTCTTCGGCGCGGATTCGCTGCTGCTGGCGGGCGTGGTGTCGGCCGTGGTGGTCACGTTCTTCACCTTTCTGCCTTCGTTCCTTTTCATATTGATGGGCGGCCCGTTCATCGAGTCCACCCACGGCAACCTGAAGTTCACCGCGCCATTGGTGGGCATCACTGCAGCCGTTGTCGGTGTCATCGTGAATCTGGCTGTCTTCTTTGCCTACCATGTGCTGTGGCCCCAGGGCTTCGCGGGAAGCCTGGATGGGGCATCGATGGCCATCGGGCTGGCAGCGGCCATTGCCTTGCTCCGCTACCGGGTCAATGTGGTGTATGTGATTGTGGCTGCGGGCTTTACCGGCCTGTTGGTGCGGCTGTTGCTCTGACTGCCCGCAGCGCATGCAGGGCCAGGCGCAGCAGCAGAAGTGCGAGCCGCAACGGACAACACCGCATAGCGATGGCTAGCGCGCCTGCGGCAACGCACCATCGGCGTTTGACTCCAGGCCCGGTAGCAGGGCATCGAGCGCAACGGCATCGGCCATGGCTCTATGGCCTGCATCGCCGGGGTGCAAATGGTCTCCCGAGTCGAATCGCGCGGCGATGCGTGCCGGATTGGCTGGATCGCGCAACGCCGCGTCAAAATCGATGACGGCGTCGAAGGCTCCGCTGTGGCGGATCCAGTCGTTCACCTGCGCACGCAGCGCGTCCTTGCCGGGTTGGTAGTAATCGGCAAGCGGTGTGCCGGGCAATGCGCCCTCGAATGGCGTCAGGGTGGCACCGAGAACGCGGATGCCCCGGCTGTGCGCTTGTGCTATCAATTGGCGGTAGCCCGCGGTCAGGGATGCCAGGGTGGGCGGCTCTGCATGCTTTGCAAATGCGGTACCGGGCCAGGCTATGTCGTTGATACCCAGCAGCACGATGACGCTTCGCACCCCCGGTTGCGCCAGCACATCACGCTCCAGCCGCGCCAGCGCATTGGCGCCCATGCCATCGGACAACAACCTTGCCCCTGAGATACCAGCATTGACCACTGCCACGCCATGCGGCGCCAGCCTGGCAGCCAGAAAGTCCGGCCAGCGGCTGTCCTTGTCCAGGCTGGCTGTGGCGCCATCGGTGATGGAATCACCCAGCACCGCCACAGCATGCGAGGCCGGCCCGGCCTCCACCGCTATCCCCGTCAGCAACGGCCGGGCCGTGGTGCTTTGCCTGTCGGGATCGGTGATCTGCAGGCTGACCGCCTGGGTTTGATCGCCAGACACGATCCAGCCCGTCTGGCGGCCATCCCAGTGGAACGTGCTGATCGGCGTGGGCTGGGGCAGGTACAGGCTCACCACCACCTGAGACAGCGCCGGCACCGGGAGCGCCACCGGATCGCTGACCCAGGAGGCCCCCGGCGGTATCGTCACGCCCTCCTGGCCACCAAAACTGACGGCCCGCAGGCTGCCCTCGGTGACCGCGCCAGCGGCGCCGGTCTCCCGAAAACGGGCTACCGTCGCCTTGCCCACGAAGAGCGGTTGCTTGCCGTAGGTGTTGGACAGCACGATGCGCAAGCGCTCGCCACCCAGGCTGATGCGCGCCACCTGGCGCACGGTTTGCGCATGCAACGCGGCCGGAAGATGGGTCGGAAACAGAAAATCCGTGCCCCACACGGGCTGCGGGCTGGCCTGCCAGGTGGCCACCCAGCGGTTGCCGGGAGCAGCATCCGCTGCCCGTGCAGGCACGAGGGGCACGGCGCCCAGCGCGAGGGTCAACGCCAGCATCGCGGCGGCTTCTGCGCTTGCGAGCGGCACAGTCAGTCTTGTCATATGAGTGAATTCAAAGTCCTTGGAAGAACGGATGATGAATTCAAAGACCAGATTAGCATAGACTGGCCGCAAGAACATCATTTGTGAATTGATCTCATCAAGGAGGCCCGCATGGCGCGTCTGGAAGTCAATCGCTCCGGCGAACTGGAGGTATTTGTGCGCGTGATCGAATCGGGGGGCTTCTCCGCCGCTGCGCGCGCCTTTGGCATGACGCCTTCTGCAGTCAGCAAGTTGGTAGCGCGCCTGGAACAGCGGCTGGGCACCAGGCTGGTGAACCGGTCGACCCGGCAGCTCCAGCTCACGCCCGAAGGCTGCGTTTTCTACGAGCGCGGGGTGCGTATCCTGGCCGATCTGGAAGAGGCAGAGCATTGCGCCAGTACGCACACTGCGCCGCGCGGCCGGCTGCGCGTCAATGCCAACGTCCCCTTCGGCCACCATTTTCTGCTGCCGCTCGCGCCGGCCTTTCTGGCATCCCATCCCGACGTGACCTTGGATATCGTATTGACCGATGCGGTGATCGACATCCTGGAGCAGCGTACCGATGTGGCCGTGCGTGCCGGGCCGATGAAGGATTCCAACCTGGTGGCGCGAAAGTTGGGCGGCACACGCATGCTGATTGTGGGGGCGCCCAGCTATCTGGCCCGCCATAGCATGCCCACCACGCCGCAGGAACTGGAACACCACAACCGCCTGGGCGCAAACTACGCCCGGGCGCAACCGGGCTGGCCGCTGCGGCACGCTGGTGAAGATGCCGTCCTTCCCATCAATGGCAATGCGCAGGCCAGTGACGGCGAAGCCTTGCGGCAGCTGGCGCTGGCGGGGCTGGGTTTGGCGCGTCTGGCCGCTTTCCAGGTACGCGAGGACGTGGCTGCAGGCCGCCTGCTACCGGTTCTTGAAGACTGCAATCCGGGCGATATCGAAGAGGTACACGCCGTCTATGTCGGCCAAGGCGGCTATCTGCCGCTGCGCGTGCGCGCTTTTCTTGATTTTCTGGTCCAGACGGTCGATCTCGGCAAGCATTGAGGCGGACAAAGGTACAAAGACGGGTTGGGGACTCCTAACAGCTGTCAACGCTCGGCTCTTTGGGTACCCCGTCCAGAACTGCAACAGTGTGCACTTGTCGTTCAGCCCGGCATTGGTCAGTTCCAGCACAGGCAGGCGCAGCCCATGGCTCAGTGATGCCGCCCAGGCCATCGTCTGTGTCACAGCCTTCTAGACCCAGCAATCCAAAAAATTGTTCATCCCCCGCTCCTCCCGCCGATCTGGAAAGAAGCGGCGAATTGTAAAGACTTCAACATTTTTGAATCCACCTTGCGACCTGCTGCGTACACCGCAAGTAGCAAGAGTCGACATCCTCCGTTTCCACTGACAAGGATGGGGTGCTGAGCTGCTTCTTGCTGCACCGTGTGCCCTCCGCGTGAAGGCGCATTCCTGTGTAGGTAGGCGCTTCATGCGCAACTCGAAAGGAAATCACATGTCTGACGAATCAGTGTTGATAGGTGTATTGCAACAGCGGGCCAGAAAATTGGAAGACCGGCGTCAATTCTTCCGCAAGACCGGGGGCGTGGCAGCGGGTATGGCAGGCGGTGCCATCCTGACGGCTTGCGGGGGTGGGGGCGGTGATGCCAATGCGCAGAACAACGGCCCGACCGATGTCGAGATTCTGAACTTTGCGCTGAACCTGGAATATCTGGAGTCGCAGTTCTACCACTACGCGGTGTTTGGCACCGGGCTGCCCGCCAATATGCAGTCGGGCACAGGCACGCAGGGCGGTATCACCGGCGGGCGGGCCGTGGCGTTCAAGGATCCGCTGGTCGCGCAGTACGCCAAGGAGATTGCCCAGGATGAGGTGGCCCATGTAGCCTTTTTGCGCAAGGCGCTGGGCTCTGCAGCGGTCGCGCAGCCACAGATCGATATCGGCGGCACGGACCCGAACGGGGCCTTCTCGGTGGCGGCACGCGCAGCCGGTCTGGTAGGTGCGGGCGTAGCCTTCGATCCCTATGCCAGTGACGAGAACTTCCTGCTCGGCGCGTTTATCTTCGAGGACGTGGGTGTGACGGCCTACAAGGGCGCATCGCCGCTGATCACCAACAAGACCTACCTGGAAGCTGCAGCAGGCATTCTGTCTGCCGAGGCCTACCACGCTGGTCTGGTGCGCACGGTGCTCTATGCCAAGGGCCTCGCCACGCCTGCGCTGCGCTCGGCAGCTGGCGCCATCTCGGATGCGCGGGACAGCCTGGACGGCTCCTCCGATGTCGACCAGGGCATTACCGGGGACGACAGCACGTCCAACATCGTGCCGCTGGATGCCGACGGCATTGCCTACAGCCGCTCACCCGGCGACGTGCTCAACATCGTCTACCTGACCAAGGACTCTGCCACCAAGGGCGGCTTCTTTCCGGCAGGTGTCAATGGTGCGCTGGTCATGAGCACGGCCTACGCTTGACGCGTTAGTTCAACCTGCCCCGTTCCGGGGCAGGAATGCCGCAAGACGGATCTGAGACCGGTGTTTCTCTGCCTAGGAGTTGCGATGAAGTCCATATTGTCTCCATCCTCGCAAGCAACGGCCCCCAGCAAGACGCGGCGGCTGAAACCCGCCACGTTGCTGCGCCGTTGTGTAGGGAGCTTGATCGTCCTGGCAGGGCTTGCCATTGTCACCTCGGATGTGCTGGCACTGTTAAACGGCGGCGCCATCACTGCGGGGCCAGCTGCAACACCCCCCTCCGCTGCGCTGCAGCTGGCACCAACCTCCAGATAAAGAGTGACCATGCCGCCACCTGCCTTCACCACCTGCAGCCCCCTCCACAACGAAGGGGGCATGCCAAAGCCAGAGGCCTCAGGCAAAGCGGATCCAGACAGCGTGAAGTCAGGCATCCCCAGCCTGCCCCAGGTTCACCGCAGCATTGCGGTGCCGGGCGGCACCAGCCGCTCGGCCAACGCAAGGCGCATGCTGGCATTTGCCGGGCCAGGTTATCTGGTGGCGGTCGGGTACATGGACCCCGGCAACTGGGCCACCTCGATTGCAGGCGGATCTCAGTTTGGTTATTCGTTGCTGGCGGTGATTTTTGCGTCCAACCTGATGGCGATGCTGTTCCAGGCAGCTGCAGTGCGGCTGGGTCTGGCCAGCGGGCGCGACCTGGCCCAGGCCTGCCGCGAACAGTTTCCGCCGCGCATCAACCTGATGCTCTGGTTCTTTTGCGAGATTGCCATTGTGGCCTGCAACCTGGCCGAGGTGCTGGGCATGGCCATCGGCCTGAACCTGCTGTTTGGCCTGCCACTGATCGTGGGCGTATGCATCACGGTGGTCGATGTGATGCTGATTCTTGCGCTGCAAAGTAGAGGGTTTCGCGCGCTGGAGGCAGTCGTCATCGCGCTGGTGGCCTTGATCGGCATTTGCTTCGGCGCCCAGCTGCTGTGGCTGCATCCACCGTTGGCCACCATGCTGTCCGGGTTCATTCCGCGCTCGGAGATCGTGGCCAACCCGGAGATGCTCTACCTGGCCGTCGGCATCGTTGGCGCGACGGTCATGCCGCACAACCTGTATCTGCATTCGGCCATCGTGCAGACGCGTGAACACAGTCGGACCCTGGAGGGCACACGCCAGGCGATCCGCTTCGCTACGATCGACTCCACCGTGGCGCTGGGTTTGGCGCTGTTCGTCAATGCAGCGATCCTGGTCGTGGCAGCGGGTGCCTTTAACCGCCCGGGAACACCCCCCGTCACCGAGCTCTCGGATGCCTACCATTTGCTGTCGCCTATCCTGGGAGTCGGCATCGCCAGCGCAGTGTTTGGCACCGCCCTGCTCGCCTCGGGCCTCAGCGCTTCGGTAACGGGCACCTTGGCGGGCCAGATCGTGATGGAAGGCTTTCTGCAAATTCGTCTGTCGCCCGCGATGCGGGCGCTGCTGACCCGGCTTATCGCCATCGTGCCAGCCGTCATCGCCACCGCCTGGTACGGCAACGAGGGCGCCAGCGCCCTGCTGGTGTTCAGCCAGGTAGTCCTCAGCATGCAGCTGCCCTTTGCGATCGTGCCGCTGCTGATGTTCACGACCCGCCGCAATGCACTGGGCGCGCTGACCTTTGGCCGGCCCATGTCGATGCTGTTGTGGAGCGGTGCAGTCCTGGTGGTGTCGCTGAACCTGTGGATGCTGCAACGGCTTTTAACGCTGTGAGGCAGCTCCGTTGGCGCCCCTTGCAGAATGGCGCCCTGATGCGGAACGCGCCCATGGACAGTTCATCGTCACCCGGTTGGGCAAGCGGTATGCAAAGACTTGTCAGCGCCGCAGAACCCGCACGGCCCTGCGCCGGGCACCCAAGCCCACGCCGCCGAGCACCAGAAACGACGCCAGCAGCGTGCTGAGCAGGCTCCAGGCGGGTATGGGGGCCGCTGCTGCCGCAGGCGAACCGGGCACCGTGACCGGTGGGCTGCCTGGCCCGCTGCCCACGCTGGTCTGCGCTGCCACCGTGCAGGTGTAAGCCACGCCTGGCACCAAGCCCGACACTGCGATGGGTGACTGCGTGCCGGTGGCCGTGATGGTGTCACCTCCGCCCGCTGGCACGCACTGCGCTTGGTAGCCCGTGACGGTCTCGGTGGGGGTGGATGCGACGGGAGGGAAAGTCAGCGTGACGGTATTGCCTTGCCTGTCTGCGCCAACACTCGCCGGGGGCGTGACATCGGAGGAGATGACACTGACCGCGTCTACCCCGAAGAACAGGCTCTGGCGATTGTCCACCTCGGCAAGCCGCAGACGAATCGTGCGCCCTGCATAGGCGGTCACATCCCGCTGAATGCTCTGGTAACCGCCAGAGGTTGCGCCGCCAGACCATTGAAAGACATTGGCCAGGACACCTGCTCCCACATCGTTCCAGGGCGCAGCCGGGTCCATGATGTCGATACGTGCCTGCTGGTTGGGCACCGTCAGAAAGTCGAGGGTCGCGGGTGCTGCCGAAGGAGCAGCGGCATTTTGCAGATAGACCTGCACGCTCAGCGTTGCGCTCTTGCCTGACGGAATGGCGATGTCCTGGTACAGCGCATGCGCGCCAGGGCCGGGCTGATCGGACATCGCCGCAAACACCCCTTGGGGCGGCGCGGCGACGGCGACAGGCGTCAGCGCACTTTGGCTGCCCTGCTGGGCATAGAAGCCGCCCTGCGATCCTAGCTGTGACATCGCCTGCCAGCCGCTAAAGCCCATGGAACCTGCGCCGGCGTTTTGCTCAAAGCCGCCATTGACCACCAGCTCTGCAGCGTGCGCAGCAGGGGTGAGGATGCCGGCCAGCAAGACCAGCGCCGTGCCGCTGCCAAGCCGGTAGTGTCGAGGACATGCCATGACGATCCCCTGCTGCTCAGCGCTCGTACAGCGTTGCGGTGGGCGTGCTGGGGCTGGTATTGCCCTCCAGACGATTATTGTTATAGGTCGTCACATTGCCTGCGCTGATGCTGAACGCGGTGGCGTTGCCAAACAACGAGGAGTCGGAGAGATAGAGTTTGCTGTTGGCATCGCTCAATGAAATGCCTGCGGTGCTGTTGTTCACGATGTCAGCGCGTTGCACCAGCAACTGCGCATTGGCGCCGCTCTGCACTTCAACGCCCGTCTGAAAGCCTTGAATCTGGGTGTGCTCAATGACCACCTTGGACGCGCGGCGGACCTGAACCCCGGACTGGCCCGAGCCCGCGCCTTCGACATTCAGATTTCTCAGAACCACAGTGCCATTGGCGTGGACTGCCGGGTCGATATTGATGATGATGGCGTTCGTTCCAGCGGCCAGCACGCCTGCGGTGCCAGAAGCGGCTCCATCCAGGGAGATAGGTTTGGTAATGGTGACTGCACCAAACCCACCGGGATCGAGGCTGTTGATCAGACCCCCGGTGGCAGTTTTGGAGATGGCTCCGGCAAAAGTCTTGCAGGGCGCCGTTCTGCTGCAGGGATTGGCGTCGTCCCCGACCCCGGACACCCAGGTTCGCGTGGCCTGGGCAAAGGCGGAAGGCGCCGCCATGGCGCCTGCAAGGGCCACCAGCGATGCCGCCAGCAGCGGAACCCCGCGAGAATGGATCCGGCTCAGATGGATGCGCATGGCTGCCTCGTTCGCAAATGTGGATTAGTTATCGAAATGTAGCTCTACCCCTTTGTTTCCACCCTCGTGTTTACCCTGGATCGTGCCAGTGAGGCGCTTTACCACGCCGGCACCGGACAACTGCTGACCCGCCTAAAAGTGATGCAGGTGATAGGCACATCATCAAAATAATTGCACGCACGAAACCGATGCGCCCTTCGGGTAAAGTTAGTTCTTTCAGCGCATCTGCGGTGCTTGCGACGCGCACGGATGGTGGCTGCTGATTGATCGAGACTGAAAAGTAGACAAGCATGTCCTTATTTGACCTCCATGCCATCGCCGATGGTCTGCCCGCTGCGTGGCGTTCCACCGTGTTGGGCAAAGTGGGCGCGTCCAACATCAAGTTGCTGCGCATGGACCAGATGCCCTATGGCGAAGAGGTGCACGACTACGACGAGGCGTTGCTGGTCGTCAGTGGCCAGATGATGCTGGAAGTGGCCGGCCAGGCCCTGTGTGTGGAAGCGGGTCAGATGTACATGGCCGAGGCTGGCGTTCCTCATGCTGTTCTATCCGGCAGCCAGGGCATTCTGGTGATTGTGGACCTCTGACCTGCCGAACCTGGGGTGATGGGCTCGACTGCAAAGCCTGGGCCATCCCTAGCCCTGACCGACATATCAACGCCACTGCGACGGCGTTACTAAAAAGGATGCGCATGAAAGTAGCAGGCCGATGCCTATGCGGCGCCATTGAATTTGAGGCAGAGGTGCAACCCGGCAGCATGACGATCTGCCATTGCCTCGATTGCCAAACGCACTCGGGCTCTGCCTTCAGAGCCAATATTTCTGCCCCGGCGGCCGGTTTCAAACTGACCAAGGGCGTGCCGCGCACCTTCGTCAAGACAACGGCCAGCGGAACCAAGCGCAATCTGGCGTTCTGCGAGACCTGTGGCAGCCCACTGTATGCCTGTGCCGTGGAGAATCCGCAGGCCTACTCTTTGCGCACCGGCGTCCTCCAGCAACGCGATGCGCTGGGAACCCCACAGCGGGAGATCTGGACGAAACGGCGTCGGCCCTGGGTGGCCCTTGCAGGGGTGAGCGAGACACACGACGGTCAACCCTGATGTCATGGATTTTTGGCAGCCTGGCAATGGGGAGCCTGTGTGCCGGCCAGATCAGCGGCTTTTGCGGCAGACAGCCTGCACGAGGGCCGGTTGAAGGTCAGTCCCTGCGAAACCCCGCGTCTGTTGATCCGTCCTGAGCACCTATGAATTTCACCATTCGTCAAGCAACCGCGTTCGATGCAGAAGCGGCCAGCCACCTTGTCATCGGCTTGGCGCATTACTTCCTCGCTGATCCGGCTTCTGCGCAGGCCGCTCCTTTCATGGCGGGACTGAGCCCCTCGGCCCACGCCGAGCGGCCCAGATCCTCGCAATTCAAGCATTACGTTGCAGAGGACGCAGCCGGATTGTGTGGCGTTGTGGCGCTGCGCGATGGCTCGCATGTCTACCATCTGTTTGTGAGGGTGGATGCCCAAGGCCGGGGTATCGCTCGCGCACTTTGGCTGCATGCCAAGCAACGGTCAAGCCAATCCACGTTCACTGTCAACGCATCCCTTCATGCAGTCCCGGTCTATGAACGCCTGGGCTTTGTTGCGGTGGCTGGCCCAAAGCGGCTCCATGGTGTGGCCTTTGTGCCGATGGTTTATGCCCATGAGTGAGGACTTGGCCTTGGACAAGAATGCGATGTCTTCGGCCTCTGGCAAGCACTTGGCGTTGTATATCTGTATGCGATAAAGCCAGTGGTGCAGCAGTATGCGCGTGACGTTCCTGAGATGGACTGCGCCGCAAAGCTGGTACATCGCTGAAAAGAAGATCCCTACCTCATGCGCTACGAAGTCTTAGGCGGTCACCGCGGGATGCACTGATAGACGGCATCCCGCAACTCCGTCACAAACCGCCCGGACATCCCCTCGTACAAGGTATTCGTCAGCGCCACCACCGTGAGCCCTCGGGGCCGGTCTACCCACCAGGCATGGCCATAGGCGCCGCCCCAGCGCCAGGTGCCGGGCGACTCCGGTGACTGCGCCAGCGCGGGATCGCGCAGCACCGAGAAGCCCAAACCAAACCCCAGGCCCGGGCCAGCGGCCAGTTCCAGCCCCTGGGTTTGGTCACGGGCCATCTCGGCGATCAGGTGCTCGGGCAGCCAGCCGCCCTGGTCGCTGCGCAGCGCTTCCAGCAGGCGCAGCAGATCATCGGCCGTGCCGACCATGCCGGCGCCGCCAGAGGGAAAGGCGCTTGCATCCAAGGCGCGAGACGGGCTGTAGACGATGCCCACCGTGCCTTCGAACGGGGCCACCACCTCGCCCTCGCGAAGGCGATGGGGCACCGGGCCACCGTTGACATAGGGCGTGCCCAGGCGCGCCGCATCCCGGCAGACAAAGCCGGCATCGGCCATGCCCAAGGGGCGCGTCACCAGTGCTTCCACTGCCTGCGGCAAGCGGGTGTTGCATACCGCCTCGACCAGCGCACCGAGCACATCCACCGCCAAAGAGTAACCCCAGCCGGTGCTTGGCTCGTACAGCAGCGGCACCTTGGCGATGCGGCGCAGGTTCTCCTGGAGATCGATGCCGCTGGCATCCATGCCGTCGGATACCCCCGCTTGGGCATAGGGCCCCTGCCCGTCCGCCTCAAAAAAGCGGTAGCCCAAACCGGCGGTGTGGCTCAGCAACTGGCGCAGGCTGATGCGCGCCTGGCGCCCATCGGGCAAGCGGGGGCAAAAGCTCGGCAGCCAGGTGGTGATCGGCTCGTCCAAGCTCAGGCGCCCCTCCGCTACCAGCCGCATCACCGCAGCGCTGACGACGGGCTTGCTGACGGAGGCCCAGCGAAACACGGTGTTCTCGGCCATTGCCATGCGGGCCTCACGGTCGGCCCAGCCTGCGGCCATGCGGCACAGTGGCTGGCCGTGCTGGTAAACAAGCACCACCGCACCCACCAGGCGCTGCTCAGCCAGGGCCGCATTCAATGCCTGGGCCACCGGCGCCCACGGCGCTGCCCTGCCAGAAGCACCCTGCCGCACTTCGCCGCTGTACATGTCTGAAACTGATAAATCCATTGCATCGCCGCCTTGGTTGGAACACAGACATCAGCTTAGGCAGCCGGCGACGCAAGAAAAACTAGGATAGAGTTCCGCACTTTCAGGACTGCAATGTCCGCAATCAACGGCAGCAAGCTGGGCCCAGAAACGCAGGTGACAAGCTATGGATAGCCTCAACGCATTTACGGTGTTTGTGCAGGTCGCAGAGACCCGCAGCTTTACGGCGGCGGGCCGGCTGCTGGGCATTTCTTCATCAGCGGTGGGCAAAAGCGTGGCGCGGCTGGAAGAGAAGCTGGGCGTGCGCCTTTTCCACCGCAGTACCCGCAGCATCACCCCAACCGCCGAAGGCCTGCTGCTGCTGGAGCGCAGCAGGCGCATCCTGGCAGAGATCGAGGCGGCACAGACGGAGCTGTCACAAGCCTCGTCGGCACCCCGGGGGCGGCTGCGGGTGAGCCTGCCCTTGGTCAGTACCCTGGTGCTGCCAGTGTTGGCCGATTTCATGCGCGACTACCCGGACATCCAGCTGGACCTGGATTTTTCCGACCGCCTGGTGGACGTGGTGGAAGAAGGCTTTGATGCCGTGGTGCGCACCGGCGAGCCTGCCGATTCGCGCCTGGTGGCCCGCAAGCTCGGCCATTTCAAGATGCTGCTGGTAGCGTCGCCGGAATACCTGGCCGCGCACGGCACACCCCGGAGGGTGCAAGACCTGTCCTCCCACCGCTGCATGCATTTCCGCTGGCCCCATAGCGGCAAGCTAGAGGCCTGGCCACTTCCGCCAGCGGATGAGGGTGAGCCCGTCAACCTGCCGGTGTCCATGGTCTGCAACAACATCGAAACCCGCGCCTGCTTTGCCCTCCAGGGGCGCGGCATCGCCTGCCTGCCGGACTTTGCCATCGGCGATGCGCTGGCCGATGGCAGGCTGGTGCAGGTCATGCCGGGGGTGGCTGAGCGCACAGGAGTGTTCCACATCCTGTGGCCTGCAGGGCGGCATGCATCGCCCAAGGTCAGGGCGCTGGTGGACTATCTTTGTGCGCGGATGTTTGCTTCTGCGGAGGCCTCGCCCGTCGGCGCCGGCTAATGGCGCAGTTGATCACCCCACCCCCTGGCCTGTCCGTGTCTAGGACTCGCGCTTAGGCGGATGCCGAAGCAGACTGGCTCTGCAAATAGTCCAGCATCGCGCGCAATTTAAGCGGTATGTGCGGCCCCGGGGCGTGCAGGGCGTAGGCCATACGCGGAGCGTAGCTGCCCGCCAGCTGCCAGCGGGGAAGCACTTGCACCAAACGGCCATCCGCCAGATGGCTACGCGCCAGAAAATCGGCCATCAGCGCGATGCCTGAGGCAGCGCCACGCTGCAGCGCATTGAGCAAGCCTTGGCTGCTGGCAATGGTGATGGGGGTGTTCAGCCGCAGCTTGGTAACGGCGGCAGTAGGTGCATCGACTGGCACCAGTTCCACCAGGTTTTGGAAGGGGCCGTAGCCCAGGCTCATGCACGGGTGTGCCAGCAAATCCTGGGGCTGGGTGATCGGGGGCCTGGACTGCAAATAGGCGGGGCTCGCCACCAAGACATAGCCCACGGGCTGGAGCGGCCTGGCCACCATGGCAGGTGGCAGCGCATCGGCAGCGGTGATGCGGATGGCCAGATCCAGGCCTTCGGCAGTCAGATCGGCCATGGCGTCGCTCATGCTCAGCTGTACCTGTACCTCGGGGAAGCGCGCACAAAAACCCGGCAGCAGCGGCGCCAGCCACCAATCGCCAAACACCAAGGGCGCGTTGATGCGCAAGATGCCCTGCGGCTGCTGGCGGTGGGCCGTCGCACGCGATACCGCCTGCTCGGCGCTTTGCAGCATCAGCACGCAATCGGCATGCACGGCGGCGCCCACCTCCGTCAATGACAAGGACCGCGTCGTGCGGTGCAGCAGCTTGACGCCGAGCTCGGACTCCAGCCTGCCTACGCTGCGGCTGACAGCACCCGTGGTCAGGCGCAAGTGCCGCGCGGCGCCCGCAAAGCTGTGCTGGGCGACGACCTGGGCAAAGACCTGCATATCGGCAAGGGGGAGCGTATCGGTGCGCATAAGGGTTTTATTGTTGTTCCAGCTTCAATAATAAATTGAATGAAAGCCGTATTGTTTAATTTTTACAGAGGAACGACCATCGCTGGCATCACACCACGCCGGATAGCACCATGAACCCCTCAAGCACAGCAGCCCTGCAGCGAGCAGCAGCGGCCACACCCCTGAACTCCACACGCCCATCAGGAGGCACTTGGCGCATGCTTGCCGCCATGGTGCTCTCCGGCACGATTGGCCTGGTCGTCATCGAGAGCGGTTTGCCCGTCGAGAGCGTGGTGCTGCTGCGATGCCTGCTGGGCGCCCTGGGTCTGGGTCTGTGGCTATGGTGGCAGCGCGCCTGGGTGCCGCCGGGCCGGAGGGCCTGGACCGCCATGCTGATCGGCGGCCTGGCCTTGGTGGCCAACTGGGTCATGCTGTTCCATGCCTATGCCTATGTGGGCATTGCCATCGCCACTGTGGTCTACCATGTGCAGCCTTTCATGCTGGTGCTGGCTGCCGCACTGGGCGGAGAGGCCATCGGCTGGCGCAAGCTGGTGTGGATGCTGCCAGCGCTGGCTGGTGTGGTACTGAGCAGTGGGCTCGGCAACGATTCAGCCGCCAGCGTCGGCTTGCAGGGCAGCGCGCCGGTCTGGGGCATCGTGCTGGCGCTGCTGGCGGCTGCGCTGTACACCGTCACCGTGATCAGCACCCGGCGCGTACAAGGCATCGCGCCTGCGCAAATTGCCATGGTGCAGATGCTGGTCGGCGGCGCTGCGCTGGCCTTGTGGTCCACACCCATGCTGCTGCAGATGTGGGGGACCGGCGCCCCACTGCCATCGACCAAGACAGTCTTCTGCGTTCTCATCCTGGGCCTGGTGCACACCGCGCTCATGTATGGGCTGATGTATGGGGCCTTTCAGCGCCTGGCTGCGACTGCGGTAGCCATGCTGAGCTTTGTCTACCCTGCTGTCGCGTTAGCCGTGGATTTGCTGTGGTTTGGCGCCCATCCCAGCGTACTGCAGTGGTCTGGCATGGGCTTGATCGTCGCAGCGGTGCTCGGCTACCGCTTGCAGGATATGCGGAGTTAGGTCGTTCCCTGGCGCCGCTGATGCGCCCGGTGCTGCCAAGCTGATTTGTGATGCGCTTGAGAACGCAGATACCTGAATCTAAGCAGCTTCATTCACAGCCCCGGTGTGACACTGCTGGCCAGCATCACCGGGGTCTGGCTATGCGCCACTCTTACGGCTACAACGGTAGCAGCGGAGGTGAGGCCCACTAAACGCCATAAAAAGGACTTGAGGAAATACCGTGGCGGACAAGCAAGTGTTCAAAACAGACTGGTGGAGACCTCAAAATGAGGTCGATGCATTTCGATCCAACCGTCCTCCACCGCATCTGATGCATGCCAGGCCAGGCCGCCATAACGAAGCTAGAGCTACAGAAATGATCTTCAACATTGACCTGAAAGCGATCCTGATCGCCTTTGCCTTGAGCTATGGCGCCATTACCCTGGTACTGCAAAAGATCACGTTTGCGCTGCTAACCGCCTTATTGCCCGACACCCCCTTCTACGGATTCGCGCCGGTTTTTCTGGTCGTGTTGTTCCTGCTGTTTCCGCCCGTACTCTCCGGTTATGTCGTGGCCAAGCTAGCGCGCAATCGGCCGCAGCTCCATGTTCTGCTGAGCGGTTTGCTGGGTGCAGCGCTTTATGCGATCTTCAGCAAGTCAAACGCGCTCATCTGGTCACTGATACCTTTGGTCTTGACCTGGCTCGGCTTCGCCGTCTTCGTGTGGCTGAACAAGCGACACTAGGCCCTGACGATCAGGCTGTTTTGCCAGATGCCCGGCGCTCCGCATACCAGATAGCCGCTCCCATCACCAGCACCCCCACCATCTGCAGCGTGCCCAGCCGGTGCCCAAAGTACTGCCAGTCCACCAGGATGGCGATCGCAGGGTAGACAAACTGCAGCACCGCAATGCGCCCCGTGGGCAGCCTGGCCATACCGGTGTAGATAAGGGCATAGGCGGTAGCGGTATGCACCAGGCCCAGGGCCGCCAGCCAGCCCCAGGCGGCGCCCCAGGCCGGCCAGCCTTCCATGGCAGGCGCCATCCACAGCACGGCGCTGCCGACCGCGCATTGCCACCAGGCCAGCACGCCGGCGGGCATGGCGCGCAGGCGCCTTGCAATGACGGTGACGGCGGCAGTTAAAAACGCGCCCAGCAAACACATGCCCACACCCAGCCAATACTGCGCTTGCGTGCCCTGCTGCGATGCGGCTTGCTCCAAGATGCCCGTGGCCAGCACCAAGCCCAGCATGGCCACTGCCACGGCGCCCACCCTTTTGCGGCCTGGCTGCTCGCCCAGGCACAGGGCGCCCAGCACCAGCACCCACATGGGCTGCATATGGAACAGCACCACGGCCACCCCGGCAGAGATGCGCTCCATGGCTGCGAAGAACAGCACCCAGCCCAGGACCATCAGGACACTGGCCAGCAACACCCAGACTGCTGTGCTGCGATCCAACCGAAGAAAGCGCAGTTGCCCGCGCCACAGCAGCCAGGCCGTCAGCCCCAGCAGCCCGAAGGCGCAGCGGAACCAGGTCGCCGTCAAGGCTCCGGCCTGCGCCATGTGCACAAAAATGCCAATGCTGCCCAGCAGCGCACTGCCCAGCACAAAGGGCAGCACGCCGCCGAGGGCGTCGCCCGGGGTACGGGATGCAGCTTGTGTGGTTTGGTCAATGCTTGCAGCGGCCATCTGCGCTGGGTCTGGGTATCGGCTCATGGCTGCCAGTGTGCGGCGCAGGCCACCAATCGAAAAGCGCATAATTCTTGCATCAGCTATTCGTTTATCGAAACCCTATGCCTGCAACCTCGCAAGATCTTCAGATGGATTGGCTCAAATGCTTTGTCGCGGTGGTCGATACCGGATCGCTGTCTGGCGCGGCCGGCGAGGTGTACCGCTCCCAGTCCGCCGTGAGCATGCAGCTCAAAAAGCTCGAAGCGGCCGTCGGCCACCGCCTGCTGGAGCGCGACAGCCGCAGCCAGCAGATAACGCCGGAGGGCCAGCGCCTGCTGAGCTACGCGCGGCGCATTCTGGATCTGCACAGCGAGGCGCAGTTTGCGCTGCAGGGCGAGGCGCTCAAAGGCAGTGTGCGCCTGGGTGTGCCCGATGACTATGCCGCCAAGTACCTCACCCCCGTGCTCAGGCGCTTTGCGCCCCGCCATAGCGGCGTGGAGATCATCCTCAGCTGCGAGCAATCGACCGCGCTCATACCCCGCGTGGCGGCGGGCGAGCTGGATCTGGCTCTTGTCTCGCGCGACCACGCCAGGCGCGGCAGCCTGCTGTTCCATGAGCCCATGGTCTGGGTGGGGTCTGAGCATTTCGAGCTGTGGCGGCGCGATCCCCTGCCGATTGCGGTGTATGAAGAGGCCAGCCTGGCCCGGCGCGGCGCCCTGCATGCGCTGGCCCAGCAAGGGCGCCAGCACCGCGTGGTCTACAACAGCTCCAGCCTGGCCGGGCAGATTGCCGCCGTTGAGAGCGGGTTGGCCGTTGCCGCGTTGACCCAATGCAGCGCCCCGCCCCATCTGCAGGTGCTGGGCAGCAAGCATGGGCTGGGCCCTCTGGCACCGATGGAGGTGGCTGTGTACCGGAGCAAGGAATCGCGGCGCTCCAAGGCCGTGGACAGCTTATACAACTTGCTGGTGAATACCTTGCGCTTGGGTCAGGGGGCGGCCGCAGGCTAGCGGCAGGGTGCCGGCAACTGCTACTGAAAAGCAGAGAGCAAAGGATTCATATAGAATTCTTGAACTATTCAGCCACGCCATATGCCAAGCGCTCCACGACTCGCCATCAGTGATCTCCACCAAGCCGTGGAGCGTGCGCTGTCGGGCGGGCCGCGCTCTGGTCAGCAGCTGTTGGAGTCGCTGGGCATCAGCCAGCCGACGTTGTCGCGAACTATTCGTGAACTATCTGCCACGGTCACAATGTTCCGGGAACCGGGCCAGCGCGCGCCGCTATATGCGCTCTTGCGCAAGCTGCCGCTGGGGCTCAACCCGCGCCAGCGGGTGTACCGCTTTCTCTCCAGCGGCCATATCGTTCCCTACGCGGATCTTGAGTTTCTCGTGGGTGGCAGCACCTTGGAGCGCCAGGATGCGGGCGCCATCCGCCTCTACGATGGCCTGCCGCCCTATATGCTGTTTGCTGCGCCATCGGGCTTTTTGGGACGCCAGCAAGCCCAGACGGCGGCGCGCAACCAGCCCTTCCCTGCCAGCCTCAAGGATTGGAGCGACGATCACCGCATTGCCTTTTTGTTCACCCAGGGACTGAACCTGCCGGGTAACCTGATCTTTGGCGACCAGCCTTTGCAGCGCGAGATGGACCTGCTGCAGCAGCCCCGGCCGCCAGCCCAGCACAAGCTGGACGTGTATGTGCAGCTTGCGCAGCAGCTGAAGAATGAATCCTATGGATCGAGCGCTGGCGGCGAGCAGCCCAAGTTCCTCTGGGTGGCGGAGGATTCGGGCTCGGTGATCGTCAAGTTTGCGCGCCTGGGCAGCCGCATGGCCGAGCTGCTGCCGCTGGAGCACCTGGCGCTGAGCGCGTTGGCCGATGTCGGGGTTCCCGCCGCCAAGACCCAGCTACTGGCCCGGGGCGAGTTTGTGTTTCTGGAGGTCCAGCGTTTTGACCGTGTCGGCCAGCAAGGACGGATAGGTATGCTCTCGGCGGGCGCCGTCGATGACGAATTCTTTGGCACCCGAGATACCTGGCCGGAGTTCGCTGCGCGCTGCGTGCATGAAGATTATTTCAGCCAGCAGCATGCTGAACATGTGGGCGTGATGGCCGCATTCAGCGAACTGATCGGCAATAACGACCGGCATTTTGAGAACATCTCGCTGCTGATTGGCGACGATGGCGAGTACCTGGGCATCGCCCCCGCCTATGACATTCTGCCGATGCGCTATGCGCCTATTGGCGGTGGGCTGGACCCGGACCTTGTGCCGATCGAGCCCAAGGTCAGCACCATTGGCGCTGTGCCCCGGGTCTGGAGTTTGGCCGCGCAGGCGGCCGATGCGTTTTGGGCAGCTGCCAGCCATGCCCAGCTGGCAGCACCCATTTCGGCAGCCATGCGCGAGTTGGCGGTGCGCAACCGCGCCGTGGCGCGGGAGTTTGCTGCGCCACTGCGCCAGGCGGCTGCAACGGCTTGCCGCTAACTACGTCCAACGGTCTCGGCATGCCCCATCAGGCCAGACAGGCCTTCAAATCCTGGGCAAAGCGCAGCGCGACCTCATCCTCGAGATCGGAAACGGTGATACGCAGCGCCTGGGACGCATCCTGGATCTCAAAGGCATTGCCGATGCGCACCAGCCAGCCGCGCTTGGCCAGTTCATAGGCAATGTCCTTGGCATCGTCGGGGAGCGGAATCCAGAGGTTGAAGCCGCCAGCGGGGGGCGGCGTGTCGATGCCCACGGCCCGCAAGGCCGTGCGCAGAAAAGACCGGCGGCGCGCATAGTCGTCCCGCGCATCGCCCAGCAACTGGCGCACCGCTGGGGAGCGCAGTGCGGCCACCACAATGGCTTGGAGCAAATGGCTGACCCAGGTCATGCCCGATGCCAGCCGGGTCCGTAGGCGGTCACCCGTCTCGAGGTCGCAGGCCACCACGGCCACGCGCAGATCGGGCCCCAGGCCTTTGGATACCGAGCGCACCAGCGCCCAGCGCTGGGTGGATGCGGGGATGACCGAGTAATACGGCGTCTCTGCCAGCAGCGCAAAGTGGTCATCGGCGATGACCATCACCCCCGGGTGCGCCGCCAGAATGGCCTTCAAGGCATCCGCGCGGCGCTTGCTCAAGCTGCAACCGGTGGGGTTGTGGGCGCGCGGCGTCAACAGCACGGCGCGGGCGCCGCCTGCAATGGCGGCCTCCAGTGCCTCGGGCAGCACTCCGGCTTCATCCACGGCCATGCCCAGGGTCTTCATGCCCGCCAGGCGCAGTGCGCTGATGCTGCCCAAAAAGCAGGGGTCTTCCACCGCCACCTTGTCGCCCGGCACCAGCTGCGCTGCTGCCAGGCGCTCGATTGCATCAACGGCACCATGGGTCAGTTCGATACTGCGCTGGGCGGGGCAGTCGGCCTTGACCCATTCTTCGGCCAGTTCCATCAGGCTGGGCAGAATCGTCTGCTCGCCATACAGAAACGCGCCGGGTGGATTGCTTGCCAACAGCTCCACCGGATTGGGCAGCCAGCGCGCGCCGGGGTTGCCGCTGGCAAGGTTGACCAACGGCGTTTCCAGGCTGGTGCCCTCCTGCTCGCCCGTAGTTGGCGGGTAGGCAATGCTGGTGCCCAGCCGGCCTTGGGCCACCGCAAAACCGGCCTGCACCAGCCGCTGGTAGGCGGCAGCCACGGTGTTGCGGTTCACGTCCAGCGCCTCGGCCAGGTCGCGCACCGGCGGCAGACTGTCGCTAGGCGCCAAGTCCCCATCCCGCACCAGGCTGCGGATGCAGTCGGAGATCTCGAATATTGTTTTTCCAGTGATTTTCATATTGTCCTACGACAAAAATACGTCAGCTGTAGACAATATAAACGGGCACATCGCGAGCCGAGCAGCAAAATGCACCTGGGACCAGGCGATTTCGTCCAAGTCGTAGCGCGCCACAACCGGAGTTACCCATGCGCAGCCGCGAAATTCCGCGCAAGTGGCGGCATATCGACCCCGGCTGGACCTTAACTGGCTGCCCACGCCACAGATCAGCCTCTGCCTGCCAGCTTCAGCAAATGCCCACCTTTGCGGCGCATCTGTCCCACCCATTCATAGACGATGGGCTCCCGCCGGGACACCTGGGCCTGGAGCTGGACAATCAGCACGCTGAGCACGGTTGCCAGTTCGACCAAGGCAAAGCTGCGGCCGCCGCACACCCGTTTGCCCCACACAAAGCTGGAGATAGTGCCGGTTCCCATGCCAAAGCCTTCGCGCGAGGCCGCATCCAGGTCGGGCTTCCAGGGGTCTGGTCGCTCCAGGGCCTTGTGGTTCACCCCCACCAGCGAGACCACGACGACATCACCGGGCTCCACCTGCATGTCGGAGAGCTGATCGCCCTCCTGGGCCAAGCGGGTGATGAAAGGCAGCGGGGGATAGAGCCGCAAAAGCTCGGCCACAAAACTGCGCAGATCGGCATGCTGGGCCACTGCGCTTTGCAATGCCTGGCGGTCATGCCCGTGCTTGGCATACACCTGGCGCAAGCCTGTGTGCAAGCGCTCCTGCATCTCCGGGTAGGTGGCCAGCAGGTGCAAGGCCCAGCCGATGGAGTAGGACGCCGTATCCGTTCCTGCACCAAAGAGCATGGTCAGCTCTTTTTCAAAGGCAAAGTCAAAGCCCGGCACCGTTTCTGCCTGCAGCATGGCCTGCAGCATCGGGCTGCGCGCCAGGGTATCGCTGCGCAGCGTTTGCAAGGCGGTGAAAATGGTTTTGCGCAGCTGCAGGATCTCGCGAATATGCGCCTTGTCACCCCCCAAGCCCTCTTGTCCTGGCGCAACAAATGCATAGGCAGAGGCCAGCTCGATCAAACGCGACGCACTGCCATGCGCCATCGGCAGGCTGGCCAGTTCCACGTCCAGAAACATCTGCGTGAAGATGGACAACATGCCCTGGTGGATCAGCGCCTCGTCCAACACATCTGCCTCAGGCTTCAAGGCGAGGTGGCGGGCGATGTGCCGGCCGTGCAGGCTGCTGAGGGCAAAGGCACGGTTGGCATCGTATTTGCCCAGGAAGGGCTGCGACAGCTCCTGGCGAAACCGCCAGGCCTCGCCATCGTCGGTCAGCCGGGAGTTGCCTGCCACCTGGGTGAACCAGCGAAAGTTCTTCAGGTAGTTGTCGGCATTGCGCCGCATCACCCGGTCGGCATCGTCCAGGTTCTGGATGACCAGCATGCGGCGGCCATCGTGCTGCGGTCGCACGGCATTTTGCCGGGGCTGCTCGCGCGCCAGCGCATACAGGTAGTGGCAGAACGCGGAGGAGATGTCGGTGTCGCTCATAAGCCAGATGGCCCTCGCTCAGACGGGCAACTCGACAATGGCCTGTTTGCCAAAGTGCGGGCCGTCCAGCACCTGCAGCACCGTTTGCGCGGCCTGCTCGGCACTGCACAATCGGCCCCCGAGGTGCAATTGGCCAAACCGGTCGGCAGCGGGAAAGAGCTGCGTGGTGGTCTCGCGCATCTGCAATTGCATGCCCGTATCGATCACCCCCGGGTGCAGCGCGCACACCAGCGCGCCCTGAGACTTGGCCGCTTCTTCCTGCGCGAGGCAACGCGTGAACTGGTCCAGACCCGCCTTGGCGGCGCTGTACGATGCCATGGAGGCAACCGCCAGGCGCGCCAACCCGGACGAGATGTTGAGCACCTTGCGCCGGGTTCCGTGGGCGGCGTGACCCTCCGTCGCCTGCAAGAATGCAGCCGTCAGCAGCATCGGTGCCTCCAAATCCACCCGCAGCACCTGGCGTAAAGAAGCGGCGGGTGTCATGGCCACTGGCGCAATCTGTTCTGCCTGCACCGCTGCGTTGTTGATCAAGCGAATTTCTTGCCAATGCGCATCGTGCTGGCTTAACCACTGGGCCAACTCAGCGGCCACCGCAGAAGCATCCACCAGATCCGCCTGCCATTGCCACAGGCTAGCTCCCCGCGCTGCAGCCACTTGTGCCAAGGTGTCGCTGGCATGGCGGGCAATATGCAAAACGCAGGCTTGGGGCTGGGCGAGCAACTGCACAGCCATGGCCTGCCCCAGGCCCCGGGTGGCGCCCGTGATGATGGTGAGCACGTCGCAAGATGCCATGGCTGACGGACTCCGCTACGCGCCGCCTTGCGGCGTTGCCTTCAATTGCCCCAGCAAATCGGCCAGATCACCCACGGTCTTGACGGGCATCAGGCTGACGGGGTCGATGGCCTGGCCCGATTCCGTCTCCATTGCCACGATGATCATCTCGAACGAGAGGCTGTCGATATTGCGCAGGCCCGCAATGGGGTCTTCAAGATGGATGCTTTGCGCAGGAATCAGCAGACTCTCGGAGATGATGCGTTGGATGGCTGCAAGCTGGGGATGGGACATGGTGTTCAGGCTTGGATGGGGTTCTGTGGTGTCGGCGGTAAGCATAGTGCTAGTGGTGCTGATGGGACGGCGGAGACAGCATGGACAGACCGGACGCTGGTGCTGCATCAGAGTCTGCAAGGATGGGAATCTGCCCTTGCTCAAAGCGCGCCAAGGTCCATGCACGGGCCTTCTTACCTGAGGAGGTATAGGCAATCGATCCATTGGCTACCACGCAAGCGCGCACGGCCCCGCCGGCCACGGCCGTTGCCGCAGCAGCGGCGAGCACCAATGCTTGCGGCTCTGGCGACTGGCGCAGCGCTTTCTCGTGCAACAGCAGCACCAGAGCAGTTTGGCCCATTGCAGGGCTCCTGGCATGCAACAGCTGCATATCTTCTTGCGCAATACCCGCACACTGGCTAGCGGCAGCTTCTACATCCGATGGCCACACATTGCGGCCATGGATGACGATCAAGTCTTTGCTGCGCCCCGTCACATACAGCGAACCGCCAGCGGCGAGAAAGCCCCGGTCCCCGGTGGCTAGGCCTTGGCTGGCAGGAACGGGCTGGAGCACACCCGCGCTGAAGTAGCCCGATAGCAGGGCTGGCCCTTGCAGCCAGATATCACCCTCCACCTCTGGCGGCAATTTCTGGCCGGCAGCATCACGCACCTGCAGCGTCCAGCCGGGCAAGGGCCGGCCGCAGTCCACCAGGGGCTTGGCGCTAGCGTCATCCGCAGCCACTGCACGTACTCGCTGTCGGCCGTCGATATGAACATAGGCAGGCAGGCTGTCAAATGGCTTATCGCTCATCGTCACTGCCAAGGTCGCCTCTGCCAAACCATAACTGGGCTTGAACGCATCGGCCACAAAGCCATGCGGTGCAAACGCCTCAGCAAAGGCCTGCAGAGCCGCGTAATCCACATAATCGCCCCCTACGCCGGCAATACGCAGACCAGTGAGACGTGCATGCGCGTCCACCAACTTGGCCGACCTGGCCGCCATCGGCCAGGCAAAGTTGGGCGCATAGGTGATGGTGCTGCCCCGCTCGGCCATCAAGCCAGGCCACAACTGCGGCCTGCGGGCAAAGGCCGACGGTGCCAGATAGTCCACGCTGACCTGAGCGCACAGGGGCGCCAGCACAAAGCCCACCAAGCCCATATCGTGGTAATAAGGCAGCCAGGAGAAAGCGCGGTCTTGGGCCGTCAGCGCCATGCCTGCCTGAAGAATCGCGTCGATGTTGTGCATCAGCGCCGCATGGGAGATGGCAACCCCTTTGGGCTGGCCGGTGGAGCCCGAGCTGAACTGCACATAGGCGATGGCTTGTGGCGCAACAGCTTGTGGCATCGGCGGGGACCCCGACAGGCCATCAGCTGTCTCTGCGGCCAACTCCTCAAAGGACAGCGTAGACACGTCCCACTGCGCATCTGCCTGCAGTTGCGCCAGCAGTGGCCGGGGGCCCATGACCAGGCTGATACCAGCGGCGCGGCACATATTCAGCAACGCCTGGGTGTAGCGGGAGAAATCCTGCAGAGGGCCAGGCGCTGGCAGTGGACATGGCACGCCCCCCAGCCACTGGCTGGCACAGAAGGCCGGCAAGAAATCCGGGCCCGTCGTGGCGACAATGCCCAGCCTGGGGCCCATGCCATCGGCATGGGAAGGCACAGCTTCCACACGCCGCGCCAGTTGCGCGGCATAGCTTCGTGCTTTATCCAGCAACTGCGCATAACTCAGCGTCTGCTGCAGACGGCCCCGGCCATCAAACCAGCTCAATGACTGACTGGGGAAAGCGGCCGCATGCGCCAGCGCCTGGAGCAGATGCGCAAATCCGCCAATTTTTCGCTCAGGCATCTGGGGCTGGAGCCGTGCTCGCTTTTTTGGGGCGCAGGCTCAGGTCTTTAAAGCAAGACAGCACCATCACATCGAGGCGCTTGCCATCCTTGCCCGCAATCTCTTGCTTGAGCGTGGCTTCGTAGACGAAATGCTCGGTGTCGATCAACGCGAAAAGCAGCTTGCGATTGGTGGTCAGCACGCGGGAGGTGATTTTGTCGATACCTCGATGGTCGAACATCTCATCGCACAACGGGAACCAGGATTCCCAGAAAACCTCGCGCCCGATCTTGATCTTCGGATCGGCACCCAAGGTCAGGGTAGCCACACGGTGCTGGGGCGCAACGCTGAAGTTGTAGAAGCCCAGCAATTGCCCCTGCGGCTTGCTGAAGATGCCGATCAAAAAATGCTGGACATTGTCGAAACTTGCTACAAATGCGCGCAGGCCATCGACCGAGAAATTCAGCGGCGCCAAATTGAGGCCCTGCAGCATCTGCGCGTCGTTGAACCACTGGGCAAACTCGGGCGTGACATCGGAGGCCAGCAGGCTGCGGGTCACCAGATGCGGGGTGTCGATATGCACCCGCGTGCCGGTGACAGGCTGCATGGCGGCCGGCTGCGCGCCATGCAGAGGAATCCGGAAACCACCTGTACTCATGCCACCACCTCACATGCGCTGATCAAACTAGCCACCGCGCCATCTTATCCATTCTGGCTGCGGTGCAAGGCCAGCAGCCGCTGCCAGTTCTGCTGCACCGACATATGGTGCAGAGCTACCAGCGAAGCCCAGCCTTTGCGCACCCAGGAGCCCAGCACGGCATCGGGCAGGCGATGGTAGGCCTCCATATCAACCATCCGAAAACCGCCCAGTGAATATGGCTGGCCCGCCGAAAGCTCTACCGTCGCCTGGCGGTCTACCAGCAAGCGGTGCTGCTCCAGCGCCTGCATAAAGGCGTAGGTGTGGTTGGCATCGTTTTGGCATTGCTGGCAAAACTGCACGATCTGCGCCAGCGCCTGGTTGGGGTTGCCCTGGTAATCGAAAAGCGGGCGCGCATCGGCATATTCGTGCAACGGCACCACCTGCTGGGCATGCGGGTCAAACCAGAAACTGGCATTCTGGCCATCGGGGTCCGGCTGCATCCAGAACGGGTAGCGGCGCAGCCATGCCGGCACATAGCTGTCAGGCAACCACTGGCCTGCCGCATCGACGAACAGGTTGCGCCCTTCCACCAAAGCCGTGATGGCAATCGGAAACCCGGTAACGCCTGCAGGCCCGAACACAATCGGGTAATGGGCACTGGCATGCCAGAACTCCCCCACCCCCAAAGGCACGGCATTGGCCGCAGCAGCTGTAGAGAAGTTGGCTTGACCGCGCAAGCCCCAGCCCAGATGCAGGGCAGGATCCAGCGCGGTCAATCCGCTATAGAACATGGGCACAGCAGGCTGTGCGTTCGCTTGAGTCATCAATCAACCAACTCGATCTGCATAAGCCAACCAGCTATCGTTGATGATCAGCCCTGTTCGGAAACACGTCGGCGCAGCGAGCGCGACGAGAAAGCAGCCAGCAACCCACCCAAGCCCAAGAGTCCCAGCCAGGACATGGCAGGCACAGGTGTAGGTGCAACAGGCGGCCCGACATAAGGGCTGGATGCCAGGTACCAGTTGTTGCCCACTTGCTTGAGCTGGTACTGGAAGCCACCAATGATCAACGGCGCGGCCAGAGCAAAGCTGTTGGCTGCATTGGCGCTGTCAGCCTGCACCACCAAAATCCCATCACCCGTGGTCTGCGCACCCGCCCCCCCTAGGTTGCTGATCTGCAGTATGGTCGTGCCGCTGATCGCACCGGTGATGTGGAGCTTGTCACTAGGGCTGTCATCTGCCGCCAATACCGTATCGAGTTGCACCACACCGCCACCACCCGCCCAAGTGCTGGCATTGGCGGTATCAGTGGCACCAGGTGCGCTGCCGCCCGTCAGCTGCAGTACCCCTCCCGTCTGTGTCACCGCCCCCAGGTTTTGGTTTGTGCCGCCTTGTGCCAGGGTGCCGCCTGTGATCTTGGTGCTTGTCAACGCGGGCAATACATTCGTGGCCGGCAACTGCAACACACCACCTCGCACATCCAATCCGCCGGCAAAACCGGACTGGTCGACTGGGTAGCTCGTGGCCACCGCGGGCACACACGGCGCCACCGTATCAAATTTCCATACCGCCGGGTCCAGTGCCGGCAAGCCTGCCAGCGTAGGAGACACCACTGTCGTACCCGACTGCTGCACCAGTTGGCCAGTGCCGACCAGGGGGAGGTTGAAATTCAGATTACCCGTATGGTTGAAGCGCAGCTGCGCAGTGGCTGACTGCAGATTGATCTGCAAGGCCTCGATCTTGCCCGGCGCAGCGGCCGTAGCAGTCTCAGAGCCATAGACAACGCTTCCTGTACCAGCCACGTTCACAGGCCCCACTCCGCCCAGAAAGGTATTGGTAAAGAAGGGGGTTCCGTCTGGAGAGGTCTGGTAATAAATGCGGTTGACGCCGACTTTCACGGTCGCATCCACTGCCGTCACTAGGCTGCCGCCACTGCCTATTTGCACCTGACCGATGGAATGCTCTTGGATCAGACTGACGGAAGACGGATCGTATTCACTAGGGGACTTGCCCGACACCAGCAATTGCGTACCGCTGCCGCTTGCGCGGACCAAACCAGTGGCAGTACTGTCTGCACTGATCAGCAGGGACGCGGGTGCAATCGGATACTGCGCTGAGTTATTGGCCTGGCAAATCCCCGCAGACCCATAGGTTGAGCCGTTGCTGACCAGCGATTTCCCGCCCGCCAATATATCCAGGACGCCATCACCACCATTGGTTCCCACCGCAAGTCCCGTGTGGAAATCTGCTTGGTTGGCAAAGCCGCTGGCCGTTGCCTGAACGGTGACCGTACCTACGCCCGCATCCTTGCCAATAAAGCTGAACGGCAGCAAAGCGCCTTTTTGCGAGGTATCGCTGTAGATCGGATTGCCGGATGCAAGTTTGCCATGGCCCAAAATGTCCACCGAGCCATTGCCGCCCGCACCATCGCCCACGGCGAAATACCGCAAGGGGTCCGGCGTACCAGGACGGTTAGCCTCCCCTGTCTGGAACACCAGCCCGGCCCCGTCAATATGGACCTGGCCTTGACCACCCAATTGACCGATCACTGTACTTTGATCGGAGTACCCAAACACCACCGCATTCGGGGAGCTATAACCCAACTGCTCTGCGGTCTTGCCTGCACCCAAAGCATTTACCTGACCTGAGCTGCCGGCCCCCAGGCCGACGCCTAAGCCCGTGGAACTGGTCTGCACGCGAGGGCCGCCAGATGACACGGGAGCGCTGCTGACATCGAAGGTCAACGTGCCTGTACCGCCGGCATCGCCTACGCGAAAGAGTGGATCCACCACCGAAAGCGTTGGCATGTCAGGGTCAGCGCTGTTGCCCACCCCGAAATAAACGGAGGAAATGTCAGTATTGGCCGTGATGTTTAAAGCACCGGGAACGCCAGACCCGATATACATCCCATGCGAAGTGTAAAAGCCTGGATTGGCATTTGTAACACTCCAGAGTGCTGCAGGAGCCACGGAATTGATGACATTGGCGCCACTGCCATTGGCGACCCCAAAGGACCACGCGGTATCGTCGGTGATCTGACCAGGCCCGACCCAGTAATTGGGGGCTGCCTGCACTTGCGCAGCACACATCATCGAAAGGGCCACCATCAACGATTGACACAGAACCGTTGGCTTGCATTTGGTGATGCGTGATATTGGCATTCGGACCTCCCCCATGCGCACGGATATGGCATTGAATGCAGACAAGCGCACTGCAATAGGCATGCTTATCCACAAAATGAATATTCGCTCAGGTTACGATACAAATCGCTACCGGTCAACGTTGTTTTCTATCAACGCGATTTACCTTGACCAAGATCAACAACACAGTAGACCTATGTTTTACATGAATTTTTAAAAAAAGAAATTGATCTCATTCGCAACCAATGACCGAAAGGTGCCGTTACCACGCCATCAGAGCGGACGGGCAAGGTGTCTACTTAACATTTATTTTCATTTAAAACAGTTTGAAATACCAAGAGTCAAACTGTGAATGCGCCAAATCAGAATGGTCCTTGCCCAGGCATTTCCATCTTTCAGGCCTGCGCCCCGGCAAAAGGCAACGTCACTGTGCAGGCATTGCAAAACGCTCATAAATCGACTGCCCGCCAGACAGCAAATCCGTCTGAATAGCGACCCGCGCAGCATGCGGGTCGTTGCGGCGCAAGGCCTCAACGACGGGGTAATGGTGGTCGATCATGCTGCGGCCGCCTTCGCTGTAGCTCTGTGCAATCAACGGGCCCATCTTGAGCCAGAGGCCGTACAAGATGTCGGACAGCAAAGGCATGCGCGCCAGTTGGCAGAGCGCAAAGTGGAAATCCTGGTTCAGCGCAATCGCCTGGGCGATGTCGCCGCGCCGTACCGCCTCTTCGTTTTGCTGCACCTGCTCCGCCAGGCGCTGCACCTCGTCGGCGGTGGCACGCACTGCCGCCTGGCTGGCGGCCATGCCTTCCAACTCCACGCGGATATTGCGGATCTCCAGGTACTCGTCCAAGGTCAGCCGCCGCACGCGTATATCGCGGGGGCTGAGCATTACCAGCACGCCATGCTGCACCAACCGCAAGATGGCATCACGCACGGGGGTCACGCTGGTGCCCATTTGCTGCGCTAGCTCTCGTATCTTCAGCCGCTCACCCGGCAGCAGCTGCCCTTTGACCAGCGCCTGCGCCAGCTGGGCATAAATCTGGTCGCCTTTGCTCTCGGTGTTGACACTCTCAAATCGCTCTGCCATCTGCCCTTTGCCTCCGGGGTGTTCTGTGGTTGACTGCAGTCTGCGAGAAGGTCCTGACCAGGAACCGCTCAACGCAGCAAGATGCATCATAAGCACAACTTACGCACTCAGGTTTACCCGAATGCTCAATAGCAGCTTTGCTGTTTAAATCAGGCCATAGATTTTATGATGCATCAAACATCAAATAAAAGTCCCGCATCCGTTTTACCTAGCAGCCACCAGCCGCCATGAACCGCCCCCTGCCCGCCGCCTCTGCCCCATCCGATGAACCCGATGCCCTGGCCCAAGCCAGCCAAGCCTTCCTGACGGCGGTGCCCCAGGTGAGCGCGGAACAAGCAGCAGCCCTGGCCCGCGTGGCCTATGGCATCCAAGGCCAGGCGCAGCCACTGTCTGGTGAGCGGGACCGCAACTTTCTGATCCGCTCGCCCGATGGCAGCGCCGTCACGCTCAAGTTCATCAGCGCGGCCGAGTCGCTGGCGGAGACGGAGATGCAGATAGCAGTGCTCAAGCACCTGGCAGGCCGCTGCGCCGTGCCGGTGCCCTTGCACCATCCGTTGCGGCACCCAGCCACCACCGAAGGCAGTGCCGGCGCCGATTGGCTGGAATGGCGCAGCCCCGAGGGTGAGCTTTCGCGCGTGCGCTGCTACAGCTTTCTCGATGGCAAGGCAGGCAGCGATCTGCAGCGCCATGCCAGCGCCTGGCAGGCCTGGGGCCTGGCGATTGCGCAGCTGCATGGCGCCTTGGCGGACTTTGCCCATCCTGCTACCGAGCGCCCCTTTTTATGGGATGCACGCCGCGCGCCGCTGCTGCGCCCCTGGCTGGAGGTGGTGGAAGATGCCCAGCTGCGCGCGCAGATTGCCGCGTTCTGGACGGCTTTTGAACAGCGGCTGGCAGAGCTGGGCCCGCAGCTGCCCACGCAGACCATCCACAACGACCTCTCCCCCAGCAACCTGCTGGCCAGCGACGATGGTCTGGGCATTGCCGGTGTGCTGGACTTTGGCGACATGCTGCTGGCCCCGCGCGTGGCCGATCTGGCCATTGCCGCCTCTTACCAAATGCCGCTGACGGACACGCCCGATGCCACGCTGGCCGCGATGCTGGCCGGTTATGAGAGCCTGCTGCCCTTGCATGCTGCCGAGCAAGCGCTGCTGCCCGATCTGATCCTGGCCCGGCTCACACAGCGCATGGTGATCACCGCCTGGCGCGCCCGCCTCTACCCCGAGAACCGCGTCTATATCCTGCGCAGCCAGGCCACCGCCACGGCCTTGTTCAGCCACATGGTTGGCGACTGGCTGCAGCGCCATGCCGCCCCTGCCGCTGAGCGCGCAGCCAGCAGCGCAACCACCCCGGCCACTGCCTGACCCGACTTTTGGAGCACCCCGCCATGCCAACCCTTTCTGCAGACGACCAGCGCCTGCTGGCGCGCCGCCAAAGCGCGCTCGGCCCCTCTTACCGCCTGTTCTACGACGAGCCCCTGCACCCGGTGCGCGGCGAAGGCGTCTGGCTGTTTGATGCCGATGGCCGCCGCTATCTGGATGCCTACAACAATGTGCCAGTGGTCGGCCATGCCAACGCAGCAGTCAATGCAGCGCTCATTGCGCAAAGCCAGCTGCTCAACACCCATACCCGCTACCTGCATGACAACGTGGTGCAGCTGGCCGAGCGCCTGCGGGCGCTGTTCCCCGCCGAGCTGGACACCAGCGTTTTCACCTGCACTGGCAGCGAAGCCAATGACCTGGCCTTGCGCGTGGCGCAGGAATATACCGGCCGCCAGGGCCTGATCATCACCCGCCATGCCTACCACGGTGTAACCATGGCATTAGCGCAATGTTCGCCGTCGCTGTGCCCGCCGGCAGCGCATGTGGAAGTCATCGACCCGCCCGCCTTCCAGGGCATGGATGCGCAGGCCGCCGCCGCTGCCTTTGCCCAAAGGGTGGATGCCGCTGCCGAAGCACTGGAAGCGCGTGGCACGCCGGTCAGCGCCTTGCTGCTCGACACCGTGTTTGCCAGCGATGGCGTGCACATCGACGCCGCGCCCATCCTGGAAGCCGCTGCCCAGGCGGTGCGCAAGCGCGGGGGTCTTTTCATCGCCGACGAGGTGCAAGGCGGCTTTGCCCGCACGGGCCGCTGGTGGGCCTTTGGCCGCGAATCGGTGGTGCCCGATATGGTGACCATGGGCAAGCCGATGGGCAATGGCCACCCGATCGCCGCGCTGGTGCTGAAGACGCCGCTGATGGAGGTATTTGGCAAGCGCTGCCGCTACTTCAACACCTTTGGCGGCAACACCGTATCGGCGGCGGTGGCCATGGCCGTGCTCGATGAGCTGGAGCGCATGGATGCGCCCACCCATGTGCGCCGCGTCGGCGGTCATCTGCAGCAGGCGTTGCAGTCGCTGGCGGCCCAGCACGGCAGCATCACCCAGATCCGCGGCGAAGGCCTGTACTGGGGCGTGCAGCTGCAAAGCGGCAGCCTGGCCAGCGCCGTCGTCAACCACCTGCGCCAGGCCGGCGTGCTGATCAGCACCAGTGGCCCGCTGGGCGATACCCTCAAGATCCGCCCACCGCTGCCCTTTGAGACCGAACACGCCGATCTGCTGGCCGGCGCACTGGACGAGGCCCTGCGTGTACGGGCCTGAGGGCTGCCCTCAGGAACGGCGGATCCGCGGCACCACTGTTCAGCCACGCTTTGCCAGCACCGCTGGCATGCAGCTTGCGCTACACTCAGCCGCTGCGGAACTTTCCGAACCCTGCGCTGTCTGAACCCACCATGCGTGCCTGTTTGTCCCTGTTGCTGATGCTGATGCTGGCCTTGCGCGGCCTCATGGGCGACGCCATGGCGATGGGCATCGTTGCACCGGTCATGCCTGTGGCGCTGGCCGAACACCACGCCAGCTGCATGCTGGACCATGCCGAGCACGGCACAGCAGATGCCCTCCAAACCCACAGCCACTGCGCTACCGGGATCGAGGCCACCAGCCATGGTGACCACAGCAGCCATGGCAAGCACAGCGAGCATGACCCGGCCCAGCACGGCGCCAGCTGCTCGGCCTGTGGCATTTGCCACTCGGCGGTGGACCTGTTCAACGGAGCGGGCTTTGCTGCCCTTCCCGCCTCTTTGCTGGCCCGTGCCAGCGGCAGCGCGCCCTTTGCCAGCGCGCTGCTCGCCCAAGCCTCCAAACCACCCATTTCCTGATCGCTGACACCCGAGGTGCGTCCGCATGGCAGCTGCCGTGCAGACGTCTGCTTTGACCAAGCTTTCAGGAGAACCCTATGCGCACTGCGCATGTCTTGCGCTGGCTTGCCGGCGCGGGCGGGCTGGCTGTCACCAGCTGGCTATCTGCCCAAACCGGGGCGCCCGCCGCCACCGATCCCAACGCGCCCACAGCCGCGCTCCAGCACCCGCCGCTGGTCCACAGCGGCAGCATCGTCCAAGAACCCGGTGATTGGCGCCAGGCCAATGCAGCCGTGGCGGGCTTTGCACGCGGCCATGCGGATGTCATCGCGTGGGAAAAAGCCCAGGCGGCCCCCAATGCGCCCCAGCCCATGCCGGCCGGTTCGATGCAGATGCACGAGCATGGCGCGCACGACCAGCAGGGCCAGCACGGCATGCAAGGAGGCCAGCGATGAAACGCCTGAGCCTTCGCCTTTCCACCCTCGCCGCCGCACTGCTGCTCGCCGGCTGCGCCAGCGTCTCGCCCGATGGGCTGCGCAGCGATGTCGCCCAGCAATTGCAAGGCCGCCTGCCCGACCAGGCCGAGCTGCCTGCCACCGATGCGCAAGCCCGGCAGTCGGCACAGACGCAGATCAATGCCTGGCTGCAGCAGCCTGTGGATGCGGACACGGCGGTGCGCATCGCGCTGCTGAACAACCCGGGCCTCCAGGTGCAACTGGCGCAGCTGGGCGTGGCCGATGCCCAGCGCGTGCAGGCCATCACCCTGCCCAACCCCAGCCTGACTCTGGGCTGGTTGCGCAATGGCCATGAGCGCGAAATCGAGCGCAAGCTGAGTTTTGGCCTAGTCGATCTGCTGACCCTGCCCTGGCGCAGCCGCTGGCAAGGATGGCAGATGGAGCAAGCCACCTTGGAGGCAGCACAGCAAACCTTGCTGCTGGCCGCAGACACGCGCCGCGCCTGGTTGAACGCCGTGGCCGCTGAGCAGGCGCTGGCCGCCCACACCCGCATGCACGAGGCCGCCGCCCTGGGTGGCGAGCTGGCCCGGCGCATGGCCGCAGTGGGCAATTTCAGCAAGCTGGACCAGGCACGCGAGCTGGCCCAGCAGCAGCAAGCCGCCGCACAACTGGCGCGGGCCGGGCTGGCAGCGCAACAAGCGCGTGAGCAGCTGGCCCAGCGCATGGGCCTGTGGGGCCAGCAGCTGGCGTTTACGCTGCCCCCGGCCCTGCCCCCCTTGCCCAAAGCGGCCAGCGAGCTGCGCAGCGGCGACGACGCCGAGGCCACCGCACTGCGCAAGCGCCTGGATCTGGGCGCGCTGCGCCGCAATCTGGAGGTCAGCACCGACCGCCAAGGCTGGGCCGCCTTGGGCGCGGTGTTTGGCGACATTGGCGCCACCTACAGCCGCAATACCAGCACCGAGCGGGACAGCGGCCACCAGGACCGCACCCGGGGCTGGGAGCTGGATGTGCCCTTGCCGCTGTTCGACTGGGGGTCAGCGGCCAGCAGCATGGCGCGCCACCAGGTGCAAGCCAATGCGGCGCAACTGCGCGAGAGCGCCATCCGGGCACGCAGCGAGGCACGCAGCAGCTGGCACGCCTACCGCACCGCCTGGGACCTGGCCCACCAGCAGCAGACCGAAGTGTTGCCCCTCGCCCAGCTGGTGCAGGAAGAGACCATCTACCGCTACAACGGCATGTTTGTCAGCGTCTGGCAGCTGCTGGCCCAGGCCCGCAGCACCACCCAGGCGGTGCTGACGGCGACCGAGGCGCAGCGCGACTTCTGGCTCGCCGAGACCGATCTGCAACTGGCGCTGAGCGGCACATCGCCGTCACGCACTGGCGCCAATGTGCGCGATGCCCGCAACACCGCAGCACCTGCCGCGCCCCCAACCGAACCCCAAGGCCACTGATATGCAACGCCGTCAATTCTTCTCCGGCGCCGCCTCGGCCGTGGCGGCTGCCGCCGTCAGCCCCGTAGCCATGGCCGCCTTGCCCGAGCCCGTTATCCAGACCAGCGCCGATACCGCCGCCCCCTTGTCGCCGCCCAATGGCCGACCCTACCAGCCGGTGGTCACCCTCAACGGCTGGACCCTGCCCTGGCGCATGAACGCCGGCGTCAAGGAGTTCCACCTGGTGGCCGAGGCCGTGGTGCGCGAGGTGGCACCGGGCTTTTTTGTCAACATGTGGGGCTACAACGGCCAGTCGCCCGGCCCCACGATCGAGGTGGTGGAAGGCGACCGGGTGCGCATCTTTGTCACCAACCGCCTGCCCGAAGCCACAACGGTGCACTGGCATGGCCAGCGCCTGCCCAATGGCATGGACGGCGTGGGCGGGCTCAACCAGCCCCACATCCCGCCAGGCAAAACCTTTGTCTATGAGTTCGAGGCGCGCCGCCCCGGCACCTTCATGTACCACCCGCATTCGGACGAGATGGTACAGATGGCCATGGGCATGATGGGCCTGTGGATCACCCACCCCAAAGGCCGCCACCCGCAGATCGCTGATGTGGCGCGCGACTACGCCTTCCTGCTCAGCGCCTATGCGGTGGAGCCCGGCGCGATGACGCCCCGCGTGGCCGAGATGACGGACTTCAACATCTGGACCTTCAACAGCCGTGCCTTTCCCGCCATCACCCCGCTGGTGGCCGGCCTGGGCGAGCGGGTGCGCATCCGCGTGGGCAACCTCACCATGACCAACCACCCCATCCATATCCATGGCCATGAGTTCGAGGTGACCGGCACCGATGGTGGCCCGGTGCCGCGCAGCGCGCGCTGGCCCGAGGTGACCACCGATGTGGCCGTGGGCCAGATGCGCCAGATCGAGCTCATCGCCGACGAGCCCGGTGACTGGGCCTTTCACTGCCACAAGAGCCACCACACCATGGGCGCTATGGGCCACGACGTGCCAACGATGATTGGCGTGGACCACAAGGGCCTGGTCGGCAAGATCCAGAAGATCGTCCCCGACTACATGCTGATGGGCGAGCGCGGCATGGGCGACATGGGTGCTATGCAGATGCCGCTGCCCGACAACACCTTCCCGATGATGACCGGCAAGGGCCCGTTCGGGAATATCGAGATGGGCGGCATGTTCACCACCTTCAAGGTGCGCAAAGGCCTGGCCGCGCAGGACTACCGCGACCCGGGCTGGTATGCCCAGCCCGCAGGCACCGTGGCCTATGAATGGCAAGGTGTGCCGCTGGACGCCCAGGCACCACGCCAAACCCTGCCCGGCACCGCCCCCGGCGCGCCCAGCGTACACAAACCGGCCCCTGCCAACGGCCATGCCAACCACTGAACCCCGGAGTGACCCTATGAAAACTATTTCCCACCTGCTGGCATGCACCCTGCTGGCCAGCGCCAGCACCGCCTTTGCACACGGCAATGAAAGCCACGCCACTGCACCCACAGCGGCAGCATCTCGCCCCGCACCCCCAGTGCAAATGGACTGGGGCATTGCCGGCGATGCCAGGCAGGCCACCCGCAGCATCGATCTGAACATGGGTGATGACATGCGCTTCTCCCCAGCGCACTTCACGGTCAAAAAGGGCGAAACCCTGCGCCTGCGTGTGCTCAACCAGGGCCAGGTGATGCATGAGGTGGTGCTGGGCACCAAGGCTACGCTCGCACAGCACGCGCAGATGATGCTGAAGTACCCCGGCATGGAGCATGACGAGCCCAACATGGCCCATGTGGCGCCGCAAAAAAGCGAGGACCTGGTCTGGCACTTCAACCGCGCCGGCAGTTTTGACTTTGCCTGCCTGATCCCCGGCCACTACCAGGCAGGGATGACCGGCACGTTCACGGTGACGGAATGACGATGAACCACAGCCAGGAGCCCACCATGCGCAACCCCCTTAACAACCGACGCCGCCGCACGCTGCAGATGCTGGCCCTAGGCCTGGCCACTGCCGTCACTACGGGCCAAACGGCGCTGGCGGCCCAACCAGCCCCCACGCCCATCGAAGTCTGGAAAGATCCGAATTGTGGCTGCTGCAAGGACTGGATCGCGCTGATGGAGCAAGCCGGCTTTAGCGCCAAGCTCCACGACAACGGCAACAACGCCGTGCGCGCCCAGTTGGGCCTGCCTGCACGCCTGGGCTCCTGCCACACCGCGCTGGTTGGTGGTTACCTGGTGGAAGGCCATGTACCACCTGCCGATGTGCGCAAGCTGCTGCAGCAAAAGCCCAAGGCGCTGGGCATTGCGGTACCGGGCATGCCCATAGGCAGCCCCGGCATGGACGGCCCCGCCTACGGCGGCCGCAAAGACCCGTTCGATGTGCTGCTGGTCACCAGGACTGGCGGTGGCAGCGACGTCACCACCCGCGTTTTCAGTGCCTACCGCCACTGAGAGCACTGATCTTTTGCATTGAAACCTGGAGCATTGAATGAACACCACGGCCTCTACCCTCGCTGTCTTCACCCTGGCATGCAGCCTGCTGACCCCGGCACTGGCCCAGAACCATGCCGACCACGCCAGCCATGGCAGCGCCGCACCGGCTGCGGCCGCAGCACCGGCATCCTCACCCATGGCAGCCACAGCCGCCGATGCGGTGATGACCGCAGGCGAGATCACCCGCGTGGACAAGCGTGGCAGCAAGCTGACCATTCGCCATGAAGAGATCAAGAACCTGGACATGCCGCCGATGACCATGGTGTTCGGGTTAAAGGACGCCACGCAAATAGCGCAGTTCAACGCGGGCGACAAGGTGCGCTTTCATGTGCAGGATGAAGGCGGCAGCCTGACCATCACCCGCATTGAGCGAACCCAGTAATCGCCGCACACCCCAAATCAAGCCAGATCTGGGGTTGGCATGCGCTGCCAGCACCTACACTGTGCAGCCATGCAAAGCCTACAAGCCCTTCAAGAGCAGCTGCACAGCGGTGCGCTACGCGGAGCCCGCCAGATCACGCTGACTGCGGGTCTGCGCGAGTTTCCACGCGAGCTTTTTGCGCTCGCAGACACCCTCGAAATGCTCGACCTCAGCGGCAACCAGCTCTCCAGCCTGCCCGATGACCTGACCCGTTTTAGCCAGTTGCGGGTGCTGTTTGCGTCGAACAACCCGTTCACCGAACTGCCGCGCGTGCTGGGCCGCATGCCCCGGCTGGAGATGGTGGGCTTCAAGGCCTGCCAGATCCGCACGGTGACGGCCGACAGCCTGCCGCCGCAGTTGCGCTGGCTGATCCTGACCGACAACCAGATCACGGAGTTGCCCGATACCCTGGGCGAGCGCCCCCGCCTGCAAAAGCTGATGCTGGCCTGCAACCAGCTGCAGAGCCTGCCAAGCGGCCTGGCCCACAGCCCCCGGCTGGAGCTGCTGCGCCTGGCCGGCAACCGCTTTGCAGCACTGCCGCCCGAAGTGCTGGCCATGCCAGCGCTGGCCTGGCTGGCGATGGCCGGCAACCCGATGACCCTGCACAGTGAGCAGCAGGTGCTGCAGGCCAACGCGGCAGCGGCTTGGCGCGGTGACGATCTACAACGGCAGGAGCTGCTGGGCCAGGGCGCCAGCGGCCACATCTACCGCGCCAGCGCTGTGGATGGTGGGCCCGATGTAGCGCTGAAAGTGTTCAAGGCGGGGCAGACCAGCGACGGCACGCCCCAATCAGAAATGGCGGCTGGTCTGGCAGCGGGACAGCACCCACATTTGCTGACACCGCTGGCGGTTTTGCAGGCGGATGTGGATGCCAGCTCACAAGAACTGGCGATGGTATTGCCATTGCTGCCGCCCGGCCTGCAACCTTTGGCGGGCCCACCCAGCCTGGCCAGCTGCACACGTGATGTCTATGCCGATGGTGCCCGGTTTTCTGCGGCTGCCGCGCAGCGCCTGCTGGCACAGGTGCGCAGTGCCGTGGCGCATCTGCATGGCCAAGGCATGTTGCATGGGGATGTATATGCCCACAACATCTTGTGGAACCCAGCCACCGGCGATGCGGTGCTGAGCGACTTGGGGGCGGCATCGATGCTGGACGAGCTGCCAGCGGCGCAGCGCCTGCAGCTGCAGCAGATGGAGTTGCGCGCGCTGCGGCATCTGGAAGCCGAGGTGCAGGCGCGGACGCACTGACTGCGCCCGGCACGCCGGGCGCAATGCTTTACTTCAGGAAAGCAGGCTTGGCGTAGCCGGGGAACTGGCTGTCCACCACGGCTTTGAACTCGGGCGAGCGGTAGGCGGCAGCCAGGTCCTGGGCCCAAGCGCTCTTCTCGTTGCCGGTCTTGACGGCGACCACGTTCAGGTACTGGTCAGGCGTGTTCTCCAGCACCACGGCTTCGCTCAGCTTGAGACCCGAGGAGACGGCAAAGTTGCCGTTGACGACCACGTAATCGGCATCTTCCAGCACGCGCGGCAGTTGGGCCGCATCCAGCGCCAAAAACTTGAGCTTGTGGGGGTTCGCGGCCAGGTCCAGCTCGGAGATACGAGCAGGGTTCACACCCTCCTTCACCTTGACCAGGCCTGCCTGCTGCAGCACCAGCAGTGCACGCGCCAGGTTGCTCGGGTCATTGGGCAAGGCCACCTTGGCACCGTTCTGGATATCAGCCAGGGTCTTGTGCTTCTTGCTGTACACGCCCATCGGTGCCACGGGGCCTTGCACGACGGCCGTCAGCGCCAGCTTGCGGTCGGAGGTGAACTGGTCAAAGTACGCGCGGTGCTGGAAGAAGTTGGCATCCAGCGAGCCATCGGACAGCGCCAGGTTGGGCTGCACATAGTCGTTGAACTCGATGAGCTTGATCTGGTAGCCCTTTTTCTCCAGCTGCGGCAGGATGCCTTTTTGCAGCAGGTCGTAGTTGGAGCCAGCGGTAGCGCCAATCTTCAGGCTCTTCTTGGCCGCATCCTGGGCCATGGCAGGCAGAGACACAGCAGCGATCAAAGCAAGGGCAGCGCCAGCCATCACGGCACGGCGCCCAGCGGCGAAGGAAAAAAGAGCAGACATCAAAAACTCCGAGCAATCTGAAAAACAGCTGCTGACCCGACAAAACGATTCCACGTTTATCTCAGCAGCGCAGCTAAGCAGCGAGTATGAACCTGCCAACTTGCGCTCACTCAGAAATTATCGAAATCAGCTCATTCCAAACGCATATATAGAGCTAGGGTCTCGGGCGCATGCAGCAAAAAGCCGCCTGTCGCGAGAACAGGCGGCTCGTCATAAGACGGCCGATGCCATCTGGCATCGACCGGAAAGCTTAAAAACTCAGGGGCGGTTCCAGACCTGGATCACGCCTTGCAACATCTGCGCCAGCGAGTCTGCCGCAGCTGCGCTGGTGCCTGGCCAGATCGTTAATGTGAAGGCCAGCAGCACGGCCAGCACCAAGGCAATAAAAGAGGCTGCATCTAACCAATGGCTGTGGTGGTGAAACATGGTGAACCTCCTTTCCACCGAGACGGGAACTGCTGAACAGAGGCCTCTGCCACCCCGACGCGGGATGGGTACTGTGGAATGCCTCTATTGCACCATGGGGATTTCCCCCTGTCTGTCAGAAAACGTCTGTGCTTGTACGGTTGTTTGTTGAACAAATAGCCCCAGAACCAGCCGGATAACCCCACAGCCAACTTGGCACTTTTTGGGAATCGATATGCGCGCCTGAAGCCGATCCAGCACAAGTCCTTTATCCACCGCATTCATTGCTATTATTTTTGATAGTACCCGATGGCTTGTCGGCAGGCCCGGTGGCCGCGCGAGCCTGCATGTTGCTGCAGTGTTAAGCGAACTTGTAGGCATTTCTGCTTCAACCTCTGGCAACTCCGCGCAAAAACGCCGCCAAAAACAGGCGGGTTATCGCTGCCGTTGCCCCTCCGCCGCACTCGCCCCAGAGAAGCGCTTGGTGCGACAATACACCCCAGCCCTGCAAGCCGGCCGCAAGCCGCGCCTGCATGGGCTTTGCCAGCCATCACTGGTGGGCGAAACAGCACGTTGCGCAGCAATGGCCGGGCATGGAGATGGGGTACCAAACCTGCCAATCCGCCAAAGCTTTCCGGCGACGTGTCACCAAACTTTTGAAACCATGCGGCAACCAACCGGCCGTTGCCCCAACCCGCTAACATGACCCTCTCCTTGGCCCAGACCGCTTCCACTGCAGACATCCGCCTGAGCGATGTGCACCTCAACCGAGGTGCGCAGACGGTGTTTCAGGGTCTGAGCCTGCACCTGACGCAGCGGCGCATCGGCTTGATCGGTGACAATGGGGCAGGAAAGACGAGCCTGTTCAGGCTGCTCTGCGGGCTGGAGCATGCCCACCAGGGCAGCGTACTGGTGGCAGGATGCGATGTGCAGCGCCAGCGCGAGCAGCTGCCCGGCGTGGTGGGTTTGATGTTCCAGAACCCGGATGACCAGATCATCTTCCCCACGGTGGAGGAAGAGCTGGGCCTGAGCCTGCAATACCGAGGCGTTGCCCGCAAGGCAGCCATCGTGCAGGCCAGGGAGTTTTTGGCGGCCCGGGGCCTGGCAGACTGGGCGCCGCGCGCCGTCAGTGGCCTGAGCCAGGGCCAGCGCCAGCAGGTCTGTTTTTTGGCAATGCTGATGGCCGCCCCGCAGGTGATGCTGCTGGACGAGCCCTTTGCCAGTCTGGATCTGCCCGGCCAGGCACGCCTGGCGCGTGAGTTGGATGCCGCGCCCGCCCAGGTCATCATCTCCACCCATGTACTGGACCATGTGCGCCACTTTGAGCGCGTGCTGTGGCTGGACCATGGCCAGCTGCGCGGCGACGGCCCGGGCGCTGCGGTCTGCGCGGCCTATGAGGCCGATGTAAAGGCGCGCATTGCCCAGCCGCTGGATGCGGCAGCCGCCGCCCAACCCACACCAGGAGCGCCGTGATGGGCACGCTTTACAGCGAAATCTCCAGCTGGATGCACCGGCTGCCCGCCGGGCTTAAGCTCTTGCTGCTGGCCTTGAGCAGCATGGCGTTGTTGGCGCTCAGCGATCTGCGCTTTCAAGCGCTGGCCTTTGCCGTGATTGCCTTGCTGTATGCCAGTCTGGGCGCGGCCTCCCGCCCTACGCGCCGGCTGGTGGTGGTGGCCGTGATTGCCTCCGCGCTGGTGGGCGGCCTGCATACGGCGACCGGCCAGCCCTGGCTGGGCTTGGCCAGCGGACTGCGCCTGGTCAGCACGACGATGCTGGGCGCGATGCTGACGGCGACCACCCGCTTTGGCGATCTGCTGGGCGTAGCCGAATGGCTGCTGTCGCCGCTCGCCCGCCTGGGCCTGCCGGTGGAGCGCCTGGCCTTGCAGTTGGGGCTGATGCTGCGCTTTGCCGAACAGTTTTTTGTGCAATGGCAGCGCCTGGCCGATGCCTACCGCGTGCGCACCGGCCGCGCAGGTGGCTGGCGTCTGCTGGCCCCGCTGACCATTCATATGCTCATCACCGCCCGCAAGGTGGCCGATGCGCTGTCCATTCGCCTCAAGCTCTAGCAGCGCTGCGCCCTCATCCACTCTTTGAAAGACACAGACATGCCTATGACCGCCGAGCACCGCTCCGAAACCCGCGCCCAGCGCATAGCCCTGGTGGCCCTGTTTGCGGCGCTGATGGCCGCTTTCGGCCTGATCCCCAAAATCGATCTGCCGTTGGGCGTGCCGATTACCGCGCAGACAATGGGCGTGATGCTGGCCGGCTGCATGCTGGGAGCCGCGCTGGGCTTCCAGGCCCTTTTGCTGTTTCTCGCTGCGGTCGCGCTGGGCCTGCCGTTGCTGTCGGGCGGCCGGGGCGGCATGGGCGTGTTTTTCTTGCCCTCCGCAGGCTATCTCCTCTCCTATCCGCTGGCCGCTGCTGTTGCCGGGCTGGTGATGCGCAGCTTGGCCGGCAAGGGCCCGTCATCGCCGATGCGGCTGGCCGCGTGCGCCTTTGCCGCATCAGTGCTGGGCGGTATTGTGGTCGTCCATGTGTTTGGGGTGCTGGGCCTGATGCTGCTGGCCAAGCTGAGCTTTGTGCAGGCTGCCGTCGGCACGCTGGTGTTTGTGCCGGGGGATCTGGTCAAGTGCGTGCTGGTGGCGCTGATTGTGCACACGGTGGCGCGCGGCCTGCCCGACTGGCGCTTTGGTGGACGCCGCCTGTGAGCGGTTTGCAAGCGCCATCGGCCCCGCTGGCCGGCTGGCAACGCCTGGTGCATGGCCCCCTGGCCCACTGGGCCCGGCAGCGGCCCGGTGCTATTGCCATCGATGACGGCCAGCAGCGCATCCGCTTTGCCGATCTGCATGCCGCCGTGCAGCAGCAGGCCCAGGCACTGGAGGCCCAGAATGCCCCCCATACCCGCCTGCTGGATGCCAGCCAATCGCCGGCAGCGCTGATCAGCGATTTTTTGGCCACCAATGCCAGCGGCCGCTGCGCCGCGCTGGGCGACAAGGCCTGGTCGCCCGCGCAGCAAGCGCAGGCACAGCACTGGATTGATGCGCTGGCCGCCACGCCACGCAGCGATGCGCATGGCGATGCCGCACTGCAACCTTTTTATATTGGCTTTACCTCGGGCAGCACCGGTTTGCCCAAGGGATTCAGGCGCCACCACCAGTCCTGGAGCGAGAGCTTTCGCGTCTGCGTGGACAGCTTTGGCGAAGCCGCCAACGGCTGCGTGATGGCGCCTGGAAGTCTCTCGCATTCGCTGTTTCTGTTTGGTGCGTTGCAGGGCATCTGGACGGGTGGCGGCATGCAGCTGCAGCCCCGCTTTTCTGCCAGCCAATGCCTGGCGACCTTGCGCCAGCAGGCCACGCCTTGCCTGGTCGCCGTGCCCAGCCAGTTGCTCGTGATGCTGCAGCTGGCCGAGCGCCGCGCCATCGCGCCGGTGGAATCGCTGGCGCTGCTGATGATCAGCGGTGCTCGCTGGATGCGCCAGCACACGCCGGCGCTGCAGGCGCTGTTCCCCAATGCGCGGATTGTGGAGTTCTACGGCGCCTCGGAATCGAGCTTTATCGCCTGGATGGATGCCAATGCCGACGCCCCGCCGCAGGTGGTGGGCCGGGCCTTCAGCAATGTGCAGCTGCAGATCCGCGATGCGGACATGCAGCCGCTGCCCAGCGGCAACATGGGCACCATCTGGCTGCGCAGCCCCATGCTGTTTATAGACTATGTGGGTGCGCAGGCCGATGCGACGGCTGCACTGCGCGATGGCGAATGGCTCAGCGTGCGCGACATGGGCAGCCTCGATGCGCAAGGCATGCTGACCCTGGTGGGGCGTGAGCAGCGCATGATCGTCACCCAGGGAAAGAACCTGTTCCCCGAAGAGGTGGAAGCCCTGCTCTGCGAGCACCCGCGCGTGGCGGCTGCTTCGGTGCATGGCGTTGACGATGCACTGCGCGGCAAGCAAGTTTGGGTGGCGCTGCAATTGCGTGATGACGCGCCACCCTCGGCTGCGCAGCCGCCATTGCAGCCGCTGTCCGATGCCGCGCTGGCCCGCGAGCTGGCCGACTGGTGCCGTAGCCAGCTGGAAGCCCACAAATGCCCACGCCGCTGGTTCAGCGCCACGCCCTGGCCGCAGACGGCCAGCGGCAAGACGGACCACCCCAGGCTTGCACAATGGCTGGCAGATGCGCTGCCCAGCGCAGACAAAACAGCTTGATCGCACAGGCCAGCATGCCCACTCCGCCCGTCTTTATCGCCAGCCATGCCCGCAGCGCCGTGGTGCCCGTCGGTGGCGCCTTCAAGCATCTGCAGACGCATGAGATTGCCGCGCCCGTGCTGCTGGGCCTGCTGCAACGCGCGGGACTGCTGGCAGAGGCAGTAGATGCCGTCGTGCTGGGCAATGCCTTGGGCGCTGGCGGCAACCCGGCACGCATGCTGGCGCTGGCGGCCCAGCTGCCGCTGCACTGCGCCGCCTACTCGGTCGATACGCAATGCTGCGCCGGGCTCGACGCCATCGCGCTGGGCGCCAGTCTGGTCGCCAGCGGCCAGGCCGAGGTGGTGGTGGCCGGCGGCGCGGAGGCCTGGAGCCGTGCGCCCATCCGTGCCACCCGCCCTTTGCATGCCGGTGACAGCGCCGCGCCCTATGAGCGCCCGCCCTTCGCGCCAGCACCGCATGAGGACCCAGATTTGCTGCTGGCAGCTGCCCGCTATGCCGCTGATGCCGGCTACAGCCGCGCCGTACAAGACAGTTATGCGGCCGCCAGCCATGCGCGCGCGCTGATCAGCGCGGCCGTGGTGGCCCGCGAGATCATCCCCGTGGCGGAGGTGGTGCAAGACGCCTTTCCGCGCGCCTTGAGCCAGCGCCAGCTGGACCGCATGCCCGTGGTCGCGCAGACCGATGCAAACCTGGCCGATGAGGCGCGCCGTGCGCATGCCGTCAGCACGGTCGCCATCTCGCCCAAAGCCGATGCAGCAGCGCTGGTGCTGCTGGCCAGCGAAGCAGCCTGCCGCCGCTGGGGCCTGCAGCCCAGCGCGCAATGGCTGGGTCACCAGTCGCTGGGTGGCTCGCCTGCGATGCCCTTGGTGCTGGCCTTTGAGGCTGCCCAGGCCTTGCTGCAGCGCGAGGAACTGGCGTGGACACAGCTGGCAGCTATCGAGTTGCACGATGCTTTTGCGGTGCAGGGCCTGCAATGGCAGTCACTGTTGCATGGCCAGGCTGTGGATGCCAGCGTGCTCAACCGCCATGGCGGTGGCATCGCACGCGGCCACCCGATTGGGGCATCGGCCGCTGTCGCGTTGGTCCGCGTGTTGGCCGATTTGCAACGGGCGAAGACGGGCCCATCCGCAGCCCTGGGGCTGGCGGCGGTAGCCGGTGCCGGCGGCCTGGGCAGCGCGGCGCTGGTGCGTCAAACAGCGCTGCTATATTGACAGGATGCTCAGCACCTTAGCCATTGCCAACTACCGCTCCTTGCGCCAGCTGCTGGTGCCACTGGGGCAGATCACTGTCATCACGGGGCCCAACGGCAGCGGTAAAAGCAGCGTCTACAAAGCGCTGCGTCTGCTGGCCGATATCGCCCATGGCGGCGTGGTGCGATCCCTGGTGCGCGAGGGCGGGCTGGCTTCGACACTGTGGGCCGGGCCGGAAGAAATCACGGCACGCATGCGCCGTGGCGAAGTGCCCGTGCAAGGGACGGTACGGCGCAAACCGGTGCAGCTGCAGCTGGGTTTCGCATCGGATGAAGACGGCTTTGGCTACGCAATCGACATTGGCATGCCCACGCCATCCACAATTCTCAAAGCCTTTGCGCATGATCCGGAGATCAAACACGAAGCATTGTGGGCGGGCCCAACCTGGCGGCCCAGCGCCACCCTGGTGGAGCGCCATGCCGCCCAGCTGCGCCTGCGCGGCGATGGCCGTGGCGCGGACTGGCAACCGGTAGAGCGCCCCATCCCGCGCTGGGCCAGCATGCTCACCGAGTTTGTCGACCCGGTTGCCGCGCCGGAGATGCTGACGGTGCGCGAGCAGCTGCGCTCCTGGCGCTTTTACGACCATTTCCGCAGCGATGTGGATGCCCCTGCGCGCCAGCCTCAGCTGGGTACCTACACGCCGGTGCTCAGCAACGATGGCGCGGACTTGGCCGCCGCATGGGAAACCATCACCGCCATTGGTGATCACGAGGCGCTGATGGCGGCCGTGGACGATGCCTTTGCCGGCGCCAAGATCTCCGTGCACCAGGATGGCAGCCGCCTGGAGCTGCTGATGCACCAGCCCGGCCTGCTGCGCCCGCTGCACACCAATGAGCTGTCGGACGGCACCTTGCGCTATCTGCTATGGATTGCCGCGTTGCTGACGCCGCGCCCGCCACAGATGCTGGTACTCAACGAGCCGGAAACCAGCCTGCACCCCGATCTGCTGCCCGCCCTGGGCCGCCTGATAGCGGTAGCTGCGCGCCAGACCCAGGTGATCGTCGTCACCCACGCCAACCGCCTGCTGGCTGCGCTGGAAGACGCTGCGGCCGAGCTGGACTACCAGGCCATCCATTTGGAAAAGAATTTGGGCGAGACCCATATTGCCAATATCCCGGCGAGCGAGCTGCCGCGCTGGCAGTGGCATGAGCGCTAGACCCTGGTGCCTTCCTCAATCGAGGCGTTTGAAGTAGGCGTCCAGTTCTGCGCGCGCGGTCAAGGTCTGGTTCACTGGCGCTCCCACATCCTCATAGCCCAGCGCCATGCCGCAGACCACGGTTTGCGTGGCGGGCAGCGCCAGCACATCGCGAATCAGCCCTGGGTAGGAGGCCATCGCACCGATAGCACAAGTCGCCAAGCCGCGTGACTGGGCCGCCAGCATCAAACCGTAGATGGTCATGCCCAGGTCCATATAGCCGCCTGGCCCAAAGCCGCTGTCGATGGTGATGATGAGGGCCACCGGTGCATCAAAAAAACGAAAGTTGCGCCCGAACTGCGCGCCGCGCCCCGCAGCATCGCCCCGCTCCACCCCCAACGCACCATACAAGGCCTGGGCGGCCGCGACCTGGCGCTTGCGCAGCGACAGCGGCAGCGGGTTGGGAAAATAGCCGTAATCCTCCGCCTCTTGCGCGCCAGCCTCATAGGCCTGCTGCAGACGGCCAGAGAGCTGTTCACGCCGCGCGCCGCAGACCTGCCAAAAGTAACCAGGCTGCAAATTGGCGCCACTGGGCGCTCGCCGCGCTTCCTGCAGGCAATCGAGCAGCAGCGCATCGGCCACTGGCTGCAAGGTAAATCCCCGCACCGAACGGCGCAGCTGTGCGCTGTTGGCGGCTGGGGTGGCGGTGCTGATAAGCGAGGGAGACAGAGGCTTGTTCATGGCAGTGGCCGCCATTGTAGTGAATAGGCCTCTGTATTTGCCATCCAGCCCCGTTGAGGCACGCAGGCAGCACGACTTGCAGCACAATCCATCCACTTCTCCGCTATCGCGGAGTGTTCTCCCTCGGCTACCGCTATGACGAACTCCTCTCGCTCTTCTGATACACCGCAAGACGCACCCAGCGGCAATATGCTGCTTTGGATTCTGTTGGCCCTGGCGATAGGTTTCGCCGTCTGGCAGCCGCGCAGCCCGCAGGCGACCATGGCGCTGGTCGATTGGCAGACCATTGGTGCGTTGGCAGGCCTATTGGCGATCACCCAGGCCGTCGAGCGCAGCGGCATGCTGCAAGCCACCGCGCAGCGGCTGCTGACGCGGGTATCGACCTTGCGCGGCCTGGCACTGCTGCTCACCGCAGCGGCTGCCCTGCTCTCGGCCTTGGTGACCAACGATGTCAGCCTCTTCCTGCTGGTGCCGCTGACGGCGGTGCTGGCAGCCCAGGCCCATTTGCCGCTGGCGCGGCTGGTGGTGCTGCAGGCCTTGGCGGTGAATGCGGGCTCAGCCCTCACCCCCATCGGCAACCCGCAAAACCTCTACCTCTGGCACCGCTCTGGCGAGAGCTTTCTGGGCTTTATGGTGATGATGGGCCCGACCGTGGCCATCATGCTGGCCTGGGTTCTGGTGGCAGTGTGGTGGCTGGTGCCGCGCACGGCGATCACGCTCAAGCCAGCCACAGCGCCCACCGCTGTTCAGCCCCGTTTGCTGACCATGGCCGTGCTGCTGTTTGTGGCCTTTGTCATCGCGCTGGAGCGCCACTGGACCTTGGCCGGCCTGGGCCTCGTCTTTGGTGTGTTTGCACTGGCAGCGCCCCGGGTACTGCGCGGCGTGGACTGGGCCTTGCTGGCCACGATTGCGCTGATGTTTGTGGTACTGCGCCAGGTAGCTGACTTGCCTGCTATGCAAACCCTGCTGCAGCAGTGGCCGATTGCCGAGGGCTGGCGCGCCTACCTGGCCGCCATCGTGGCCTCGCAAGTCATCAGCAATGTGCCTGCCACCATCTTGCTGGACGGCACCGTACGCGATCTGCCCGCCCTGGCCGCCGGGGTCAGCGTGGGCGGCTTTGGCTGCGTGCTGGGCTCCCTGGCCAACCTGATCGCGCTGCGCCTGGCCCGGCTGCCCAATGGGCTGTGGGAGTTTCATCGCATCAGCATTCCGTTTTTGCTGGTGTGCGCGGCCTCGGCGGCTTTGTTGCGTTTGGGGTGAGGTCTTGCAGATGACTTTAGTGCGGTCAATGGCCGGAGCCTCGCTGGTCCCGGTCCAACCGTTAGGGGGTATGGCTGGAGGGATGCCTAACCTAAATTTGCACGATAACAGCAACAATGTTATCGTTCATATATTTGGTTATCCACCTACATTCCTGTGACCACCCTTGCCACCAGCGCTCAGAAATACTTGCATGACACGCTGGGCGTAGCCACGTCCAGGCATGCGCCGTGGGTGGGCCTGGAGAGCCTGCCCTACTTTCTGCGTGACGCCTTAGACGTCCAGCAATTGGAAATTCTGGACCACCAGGTCTTGCTGGCCCTGGAACGCCATCCAGACAAGGCGTCCATCACGGATATCCGCAACCGGCTGGATAAGTTGCGTGCGGTTGCCGGGCTGCCCGTGGTGTATGTGACCGAAGCATTGGCCTCGTATGAACGCCAACGCTTGATCGTGCAAAAAGTACCGTTTATTGTTCCCGGCAACCAGCTTTATCTGCCCGACTTGGGGCTGGACCTGCGCGAGTATTTCCGACAACGCCCCCGCTCGGCGGAGACCCCCCTTAGCCCTTCAGCCCAAGCCATGTTGATTGCCGCATTGCTGCGCCCTCGCTGGGAGACCGAATGGCAGCCCGCAGAGACTGCGAAGATACTGGGCTATACGGCGATGACGCTCTCGCGGGCGGTGCGGGAGCTGGTTGCGGCAGGGTTTGCCGAGGTGCAAAAGGCGGGCCGATCCCAGTGCCTGAACATGAAGTCTTCTGCCACTGAGACCTGGGAGCAGGCGCTGCCCCTGCTGCGCAGTCCTGTGCAGCGCAGGGTCTGGATAGCTACGCCGCCACCGACCAAGCCTGCCATGCGCGTCGCGGGCCTCAGCGCACTTGCGCGTATATCGATGCTGGCCGAACCGCGCTCACCCGTATTCGCTGTGAACCGCAGCGACTGGAAGACGCTGAAAGCAGATATCGACGAACTGCCCGAAGGCATGCCCAACGCCTATGAGTGCCAGTTATGGAACTACTCCCCCGCGCTAGGGCCAGACAGCGATATGGTGGACCCCCTTTCTCTCATGCTGAGCTTGCGGGACACCACTGATGAACGGGTGCAAAGCGCACTGGATGAAGTGAAGGAACAGTTGCCATGGTGAAAGGACTGGATGTATTTGGCGAATGGTTTGCTGACTACCCAGACCAGTACATGCTGATCGGCGGCACCGCAGCCATGTTGGCCATGGAAGAGGCAGGGCTTGATTTTCGTGCCACCAAGGACCTGGATGTGGTGCTGCATGTGGAGGCACTGACGCCAGCGTTCGGCGAGACTTTCTGGCGCTTTATCGAAGCGGGTGGCTATGCGATCCGACAGGCCAGCGACACCGGCAGGCCTGCCTTTTACCGCTTTCAGAAGCCGACCGACCACCGTTTTCCGGTCATGGTCGAACTGTTCTCACGGGCGCCCGACAGCCTGAGGCCTATCCAGAGCGGACAGCTCACGCCTATTCCGTTCGACGAGGCAGTTTCAAGCCTGTCGGCCATCTTGCTGGACGATGTCTACTATGCATTTATCATCTCTGGGCGTCGCGAGTCAGAAGGCTTGGCGTGGGTGGGAGAGGATCGACTGATTCCACTGAAAGCCGTCGCCTGGCTTGAGCTGAGCGCACGCCGTGCACAAGGCGAGCAAGTGGATGCCAAGAGCATCCGCAAGCATGCCAACGATGTGCTGCGACTTTCGCAATTGCTCGCCCCTTCCACACGCATTCCTCTTGAGGCGAAAATCGCTGATGATATGAAGCGTTTTATTGCTGCAGCACGCAAGGACGACTCTCTTGACCCCAAGGCGCTCGGACTGGGCGCCTTACCCGCCTCCGATTTTCTGGCACGCATCGCACAGGCCTATGGCGTTTGACCCTGATTCGGTCTCATGGTCGCAATTGCTGCCAGCCGCAATGGCCGGTATGAGTTCGTCACTGCCTACTGATTCAATAATCCATTGATGAATAGAAATAAAGAAAGATTCTTATGCGCATAGCGACCTGGAACGTCAACTCCCTCTCCGTCCGTCTGCCGCAGGTGCTGGAATGGCTGGCCGCCAACCCGGTTGATGTGCTGGGCCTGCAGGAGCTCAAGCTCACCGACGACAAGTTTCCGCATGAGGCTTTGGTGGAGGCTGGCTACCAGGCGGTGGCGTTTGGCCAGAAGACCTATAACGGCGTAGCCCTGCTCAGCCGGGGCGAGCTCAAGGATGTGGTGCGTGCCAACCCGCAGTTTGCCGATGAGCAATCGCGCATCATTGCCGCCACGGTGGCCAGCCCGGCCGGTGATATCCGCGTGATCAACTGCTATTTCGTCAACGGCCAGGAGCCGGGATCGGACAAGTTTGCCTACAAGCTGCGCTGGCTCACGGGGCTGGAAGCCTATGTGAAGGCGGAGATGGCCTTGCACCCGCGCCTGGTGCTGGTGGGTGACTTCAACGTCGCGCCGGAAGACCGCGACAGCTACGACCCCGATGGTCTGCGCGACACCATCCACCACACCAAGGAAGAGCGTGATGCGTTCCAGGGACTGTTGGCGCTGGGTCTGACCGACGCCTACCGCCTGTTCGAGCAGCCCGAGAAAAGCTACAGCTGGTGGGACTACCGCATGCTGGGCTTCCAGAAGAACCGGGGCCTGCGCATTGACCATATCCTGGTCAGCGAAGCACTGAAGGGCTCGGTGAGCGCCTGCACGATTGACCGTGCCCCGCGCAAGAACAAGCAGCCCAGCGACCATGCACCTGTGGTGGTGACCTTGGGCTGATCAAGCCACCAACCCATGCAAAAAAACGGGCCGCAGCCCGTTTTTTGTTGTCTCTACTACGCTGAGCGCAGCATCCAGATCAAGCCTTGCCGTCGGTCTCCGGCAGCGCATGCATCGCCAGCGCAGCCTCGGCATCGAGCTTGCGGCTCAGCGCTTCGGCGTCTTCTTCGGACAGCAGTTCGCCCTCCCACTTCGCAACCACAGCAGAAGCCAGCGAGTTGCCCACGGCATTGGTGGCAGAGCGGCCCATGTCCAGGAAGGTGTCGATGCCCAGGATCAGCAGCAGGCCGGCTTCAGGGATATTGAAGTGGCTCAAGGTGGCAGCGATCACCACCAGCGAGGCGCGCGGCACGCCGGCAATGCCCTTGGAGGTAAGCATCAGCACCAGCAGCATGGTGATCTGCGTGCCCAAGGACAGCTCGATGCCATAGGCCTGTGCGATGAACAAGGTCGCAAAGGTGCAGTACATCATCGAGCCATCGAGATTGAAGGAGTACCCCATGGGCATGACAAAGCTCGAGATCTTGCGCTTGACGCCAAAACGGTCGAGCGCATCGAGAATCTTGGGATAAGCGGCCTCAGAGCTGGCGGTGGCAAAGGAGACCATGAAGGCCTCTTTGATGAGGGTCAGCAGCTTGAACACGCGCTTGCCCAGGAAGGCCAGACCTGCCAGCACCAGTAGCGACCACAGGATGAACAGGCCCAGGTAGAACTCACCCATGAACACGGCAAACTTCAGCAGAATGCCCAGGCCATTGATGGCGACTGTGGAGGCCATGGCCGACAGCACCGCCAGCGGCGCGAGCTTCATCACATAGCCGGTGATCTTGAGCATCACATGCGAGAGTTCATCGATGGCGGCCAGCAAGGTCTTGGCCTTGTCGCCCAGCGCAGCCATGGCCACGCCAAAGAACATCGAGAACACGACAATCTGCAGGATCTCGTTGTTTGCCATGGCCTCGGCAAACGACTTGGGCACCGTGTGGTTGATGAACTCGCGCAACGTGAACTTGCCGGTGGCCAGGTTGGTGGCCGCGCTCACATCGGGCAGCGGCAGGCCCAGGTTGGCGCCAGGCTTCAGCACATTGGCCAGCACCATGCCCAAGAGCAGCGACACCAAGGATGCAGTGAGGAACCACATCATGGCCTTGAAGAACACCCGGCCCACCGATGCTGCATCGCCCATGTGCGCAATGCCCACCACCAGGGTAGAGAACACCAGCGGCCCGATCAGCATCTTGATCAGGCGCAGGAACACATCGGAGACGATGGAGATGTAGCCAGCAATATCCTTGGCTGCGGCTGCATCATCGGCGCTTGCGTTGACGGCATAGCCCAGCGCAATGCCTGCCAGCATCGCCGCCAAAATCCACAGCGCCGACGAAGAGCCCTTTTTGCCCGTGAGAGCCATAACCAATACCTTTGATGTGTGTGATTTATGGTGCCGTCCAGTGCGCGGTGGACCTCGTGTGCGGCACATCAGCAGGGAGGTGCTGGACTGTGTGCGCTTTTCCAGCCCGGGCAGGCATTGCTGACGGGTACAGGCGGTCGATCCGCCATTGAAGGAAAGAGCAATGAGGCTGCCTTGGACGGCAGGATTGCAGGTTCTGCGGGCCCGATTGTAGCCGCAAGTTTTTGCGGGTTAGCGCGCGCACACTGAGAAAGTAGGCGCCTAAATGGTAATTTTTTCCCAATTCACGGGAAGTTTTACACACCTGCCACCATAACTACGGCAAGGCGCAGGCAACAAAACAGGCCACCTACCGGCTGCTGCATAAGAGATTTGTAACAGCTTATAAAGAGTAAATTTTAACGCGCGCGGGCATCCTGCATGTGCTGCAGCTCATCGGTATAGCGGCGCAGCTGCTGCGCCTGTGCTTGCAGCAGGGGCCGCACGTCCAACGGCAAGGCCGATTCGAGCACGCGCTGGTAGCGCTCTGCGACCAACACCAGGCAGAGGTTGCATTCGGCAATCAGATCGCGGTCGCTATCGAGATTGGCGCGCTGCTTGAACTCGGTCCAGCAGCGATGCATGCGGCCAGCAGCGCTCAATCCGGGCCGCTCCACCAGCGGACTGGGCTCGGCCAGTTGCAGCTGCACATCCTGCAATTGCCAGTCCATCGCGCGGAATTGCTCGGCCAGCGCATACAGATGGCTGCGCAAGGCAATCGCGCGGGCTTGCTCACTGCCCGCCACCAGGCACTCTTCGCAATCGGCCAGGCCTTGTTGCAGCACGCGCACCGCATGCTGCACCTGGGCGGCAGACAGCTGCTCGCCCTGGAGACCGTTGATGGCATGGTCATAGGCGGCACGCGCTATGGTGCGCGCCTCGGGCCAGTCCATGGGATTGCTGCCGCGCACATGCTGCCACTGCACTTCGAGCTGGGTGGCCAGTGCATCAAAACCGGAGGGGTTGCGCTGCGCCGCATACCAGCCCAAGGCCAGCGCCGGGCGGTAGGCCTCAAAAGGCTGGCCAGCCACATAAAAATCCATGCTTTGGTAGTGGCTGCGCCAGTAACTGTCTTCGCGCGCCGGGTTGCCCCACAGGGCCTTGGCCTTGGGTGGCAGGCCGCCGGCCATCGCGCCGTGCAGTGCGTCGCCCGCGAGCTGGGCCATGCCATTGGCGGTGGAGGCTGCCAGCCGCAAGGTATTGAGCAGCGCCGAGCGCTGACGGCCAATGCGTTCGGGCGAATTGCGGTACGCCTGGGCCGAAAACACCGAAGTCATCTTTTGCATGGATTGCACCACCGGGCAGACAGGGAATCGCCCATTGTGGCACGGTTCAAACCGCAGCGATGGCTGGCCTCTGTAAGCAAAACCGCCGCCTTGGAAGGCGGCGGTTTATCTGCTTCTCAATGCGTTAAGGCATCAATCATCGCTGGCCGACAGCCCCAGCTCCTGGATCTTGCGGGTGATGGTGTTGCGGCCAATGCCCAGGCGCTGGGCAGCCTCCATGCGCCGGCCGTGGGTGGCAGCCAAGGCGCTCTTGATCAATTGCGACTCAAAGCGGCGGCTCAGCACATCCCAGACCTCGGTGCTGCCGGACTGCAGCAGCGTATCGGCCTCGCGGGCCAGATCACTTTCCCAATCGCCGCCTGGTGCAGCGCCATGGACAGCACCGTTGGCGCTGCCGTGGACCGGCATGGAAACGGCAGTTGGCTGGGCCGCTGGCTGAGCCGGCACATCAGCAGCAGCGGGCCGGTAGCTGTAGTCCTGCGCAGGAGCCTGCACTGGCTGCACGGTGCTGGGCAGGCTGCTGGTGGCCAGCGGCGCAGCCGGCGTAGCCTGCAGCACTTCCGGTGGCAGATCCTGCACGGACACCCACTGCGCGGGCGCCATCACGGTGATCCAGTGGCAGATGTTCTCCAGCTGCCGCACATTGCCTGGGAAGGCAAACTGGGCGAGCTGGGCCAGTGCGGCTTCCGACAGCTGTTTGGGCTCCACGCCCAGTTGCTTGGCACTGGCGGCCAGAAAGTGGCGGGCCAGCATGGGAATGTCTTCCTTGCGCTCGCGCAGCGGTGGCAGGCGCAGGCGGATCACATTGAGGCGGTGGAACAAGTCCTCGCGGAACACGCCCTTGTGCACCCGGTCTTCCAGGTTCTGGTGGGTCGCGGCAATCACGCGCACATGCGACTTGACCGGCACATGGCCGCCAACGCGGTAGAAATGCCCATCGGACAACACGCGCAACAACCGGGTTTGCAGGTCAAACGGCATGTCGCCGATTTCATCGAGGAACAGCGTGCCGCCCTCGGCCTGCTCAAAGCGGCCACGGCGCTGGGTTTGCGCGCCGGTAAAGGCGCCGCGCTCATGGCCGAACAGCTCGCTCTCCAGCAAATCCTTGGGGATGGCGGCGGTGTTGATGGCCACAAAGGGGCCACCGGCCACCGGCGAATGCTTGTGCAGCGCACGCGCGACCAGCTCCTTGCCCGAGCCGGACTCGCCCGTCACCATCACGGTGACATTGCTTTGCGACAGCCGGCCAATGGCGCGGAACACATCCTGCATCGCCGGTGCCTGGCCCAGCATCTCGCCATTGCCGGCGGACTGGGACAGCTCAGGCGCCTGGCTTTCACTTTGCTGCACGGCGCGCTTGATCAGCTCCACGGCCTTGGGCAGATCAAAGGGCTTGGGCAGATACTCGAAAGCGCCGCGCTGGAAGGCCGAGACGGCGCTGTCCAGGTCCGAGTAGGCGGTCATGATGATGACCGGCAGCTGCGGATGGTCCTCATGCACCTGCTCGAGCAATTGCAGGCCATTGCCACCGGGCATGCGGATGTCGCTGACCAGCACCGAGGGTGCCAACGCCTGGTCGCTCACGTTGTCAAAGGCTTCGAGTACTTCCTTGGGATGCACAAAGCTGCGCGTAGGCAGTTGCTCGCGGGCGAGTGCCTTTTCCAGTACGAATCGGATGGATGGGTCATCATCCACTATCCAGATTGGTTTCATTGTCGCTATCACCCTACCCTTACAGTTCTACATACCGGGGTCCTGCAGCAAGGGAAGCCAACTGCCCCCTAGTCTGTCAACGGCAGCATGATGCGGAAATCCGTGCGCCCGGGTTCGCTCTCGCATTCGATCAGGCCTTCGTGCCTTTGCACAAAGGTCTGCGCCAGCGGCAAACCCAGGCCCGTGCCACCATCACGCCCGGTCACCAAGGGGTAGAAGATCCGCTCCTTGATGTCCGGCTCGATGCCAGGACCGTTGTCGATGACATGCAATTCCAGTGCCAACTTATGCCGCTTTCGGCCCAGGGTGAGCTGCCGGGCAATGCGGGTGCGCAAGGTAATGCGCGCATTGTCCTGGGCCATTTGCGGTACCAGCACCTGTGCTGCATTCTGCACAATGTTCAGCAAAGCCTGAATCAACTGCTCGCGATCGCCACGGATCTCGGGCAGCGAAGTGTCGTAATCACGCTCGATGCGCAGGCCCTGCGGGTACTCCAGCAGCACCAGCTGGCAGACACGTTCACAGACCTCATGGATATTGACATCACCCACCGTGTGCGGATGGCGGTGCGGCGCAAGCAAGCGGTCGACCAGCGCCTGCAGGCGGTCGGCCTCATGGATGATGACGTCGGTGTATTCCTTGAGCTGGGCGTCGGGCAGCTCCAGCTCAAGCAACTGGGCTGCGCCGCGTATGCCGCCCAGAGGGTTCTTGATCTCATGGGCCAGGTTGCGGATCAGCTCCTTGTTGGCCAGCGCCTGCTCGCGCACGCGCTCCTCGCGGTCCTGGCGCACCTGCTGCTCCAGCGGCCAGAGCTCCACCAGAATGCTCTCTTCTTCTTCCCACCACGAGAGGTTGGCATGCACGGGAAAGGAGTCCTGCAGGCTGCGCCGCAATTGCGCCTCAAAGCGCAGCGACGAAAAGCGCTGCGCACGCGCATCGACCAAGGCCTTGTGGATCAGTTCGTCATCCTGGAAAAAGCCGCCAAAATAATGGCCCAGAATGCTCTTGCGTGAGACGCCCAGCGCATTTTCCAGCGCGGCGTTGACCCTCGCTGCAGCGCCATCGAGTCGTAGCACGGCGACCAAGGTGGCGATGTGCTCCAGCGCCTGCCACTCGCGATCCATGGCACTGAGGTCAGACATGGGATGTGCCCTGAAAGGTAGAAGCCCTGATTATGGGGCCGGCAGGCGTTGTAGCTCACGCTGGATGCCAGCAATATCGCTGTCGTTGCGTGCGATTTCCTGCTTCAGATCTTCGACGCGCTTGGTATAGAAGGCGGGATTGCGCATCTCCAAGGCGTTCTTCTCAGGTTCGCCGTTGTTGTATTCCCGCGCCAACGCAATCTTCTTTTCCTGGGCTTTCTTCAGCTCAGTCTCCAGGATGAGGCGCGCGTCGGAATCGCGGGCGCGGCCTTCGGCCGTGGTAGAGCGTGGTGCGGGTGTGGCCGCAGCGGGTGCACGCGCGGGGCGTGGTGCAGCGGCTGGGGCATTGGGTGCGGGTGCCGGGCTGGCAGCAGAGGTGTGCGGGCGCGTACCTTGCACAATGGTGACGTTGGCGCCCTCCACCACGGCACAGCCTTTTTGCCGCGCCTTGGCCACATCGTTGGTGTATTCATTGCCACAGCGATAGATGCGATCCTGCGCCACAGCGCCTTGCGCAGATGCCACTGCCACCATCAAAAACAACAACTTTGTATGCATAACCCCGTTTCGCCCGTTCGCCCCACTTTGCCTGTATGTCCGTGACAGCCTTTGGCGGCTTTGCACGATGGCACCCCTCTGCAACCCGCAGTGTAGCTACAAAGGAGGCAGATCACGCCGAACAGTTCCGGCTGTTACAGATTCGTCGCGGCCCGGTTACGTGCCCTGCCCCCTGATTTCGCATAAAAAACGACCTGCCACCCCGGAAGGCTGGCAGGTCGCCTTTGCCCCAATAGCCAGGCCACAAGAGCCTGGCAGGGACTGGCTTACAGCGAGTAGTACATATCGTATTCGACTGGGTGCACCGCTTGGCGGAAGCGGGTCACTTCGCCCATCTTCAGCTCGATGTAGGCATCCAGCATGCTGTCGCTGAACACACCACCCTTGGTCAGGAAGGCGCGGTCGGCATCCAATGCTTCCAGTGCCTGGTCCAGGCTGTGGCACACGGTGGGGACCAGTTTGTCTTCCTCTGGAGGCAGATGGTACAGATCCTTGGTGGCGGCTTCGCCCGGATGGATCTTGTTTTCCACGCCATCCAGACCGGCCATCAGCAGCGCTGCGAAGCCCAGGTAGGGGTTCATCAGGGGATCAGGGAAACGTGCTTCCACGCGGCGGCCCTTGGGGTTGCTCACGTAAGGAATACGGATCGATGCCGAGCGGTTCTTGGCCGAGTAAGCCAGCTTTACAGGCGCTTCGAAACCAGGAACCAGGCGCTTGTAGCTGTTGGTGCCAGGGTTGGTGATCGCGTTCAGTGCACGGGCGTGCTTGATGATGCCGCCGATGTAGTACAGCGCGAAATCGGACAGACCGGCATAGCCGTCGCCGGCGAACAGGTTCTTGCCGTCTTTCCACACGGACTGGTGCACGTGCATGCCCGAGCCGTTGTCGCCCGAGTATGGCTTGGGCATGAACGTTGCGGTCTTGCCGTAGGTGTCCGCCACGTTCCAGATCACGTACTTCTGCACCTGGGTCCAGTCTGCACGCTCCACCAGGGTGGAGAAACGGGTGCCCAGTTCGTTCTGGCCAGCGCCCGCCACTTCGTGGTGGAACACTTCGACGGGAATGCCCAGCGACTCGAGCAGCAGGGACATTTCAGCGCGCATGTCCTGGGTGCTGTCAACAGGAGGCACGGGGAAGTAGCCGCCCTTGACGCGTGGACGGTGGCCACGGTTGCCGTTGTCAAACTTGGCACCGCTGTTCCAGGGTGCTTCGTATTCTTCGATGTCGAAGAAAGGGTTGTTGGGTTCGGTGCTCCAACGCACGCCGTCGAAGATGAAGAATTCTGGCTCTGGACCGAAGTAGGCGGTATCGCCCAGGCCCGATGCCTTCAGGTAGGCTTCAGCGCGTTTGGCAACGGAACGGGGATCACGGTCGTAGGCCTTGCCGTCACCGGGTTCGATCACGTCGCACTGCAGGAACATCGTGGTTTCGTCGAAGAACGGGTCGATGTTGGCCGTGTTGGGATCGGGCATCAGCAGCATGTCGGATGCTTCAATACCCTTCCAGCCAGCGATGGAGGAGCCATCAAACGCGTGGCCCGAGGTGAACTTGTCTTCGTCAAAGTGCGAGATAGGCACCGTGACGTGCTGTTCCTTGCCACGGGTGTCGGTAAAACGCAGATCAACGAACTTGACCTCGTTCTCGTCCAACATGCTCATCACATCTGCAACGCTCTTGGCCATCTAATGCTCCAAAGAAAATCGTGAATAAAAAGGGCTGTGCCAACAATAAAGCAGTTTACGTGCCAGTTTTATGACATGCCCATGCCGACCAGAAAATGCGGGCCTGGCACAACGCCACCGCAGCCGGACTTTGCCCGAAGCCAGACTGTACCGCGCTTTTGCCCTGTGCCCTGATGGGGTGCCGAGGATTTTGCAGCCGGCCACCCAGATCCGTGCCGGCCGATGCTATGGTGCACCAAAGCACCAATATGGTGCAAATCTGAATCGCCTTTGCGGAACTGCTTCAGTTGCACCAAAATGGTTAGTTGTGCACCTTTTTAGTGCAGCGCCAACCAAGTCAAGGGGTTGGCCTGCCAACCGATGGTTTACTTCGGCTCTCCCGCCTCGGGCAGCAAAACGCCATCGGTTCTGCCGAGCACCACCGGATCGTTCACCGGCAGCGGCACACCCGGCTCACCATTCTCGATCCGCAACTGCTGCAACGCAGCCAAGCAAAAATGGATAAACCACAGGGAGGAAAATGCAAAGGTGATCGCGTAGATCCACACGGCTATGGGTATCAGTACCACAAAGCCAATGGTAAAGACCATGCCCGAGGCCCAGACGACGCTGGGCGCAATGCCGATATAGCCGGAGATGATGCCCATCAGCAGCAGCGGCCAACGGTAGCGCTGCAGGAGCGTATCGCGCTCGGCCTTGCTGGCATGGTCGGCCAGGGCATCCACACTCATGACCCGGTAGGTCAGCCAGCCCCAGATGACCGGCGGCACGATCAGCACCAAGGGTGGAATCAGCCACAGCGGCATGGTGATGACAAAGGCCACAATCGCAACCACTGAGGTGCTCAAGGCCCATAGCACGCTGGTCACCAGGCCCATGCCTTTTTTCTTCTCCAGCTGAGCAAAGCGCTGCTCGGTCACCATGTTGACCAGAGCCGGCGTCATCAGCAGCGCAATCACCAGCAGCGCGACCACCGCCGCCACCGGCGTGATCAGGATCAGCACCACAAAGGGCGCAATGCCGGCCGCAAAACCCTCGGTGCCGCTGCTGCCAAACCAGCTGAACACCGTGCGCAGCCAGCCAATGGTCTCGACCCAGTGCTGCATGGTGGCCACTGCGCCAGACCAGAAGAAATAGCTCCAGCCACCCAAGGCTGCCAGCATCACGATGAGCGGCAGCACCGACAGCAGCATCACACGGGGCCGAAAGCAATAGGCCGCAGCACGCCAGAAGGCATCAAACATCAGGCGAGAGCCCGCAGACGCGAGGGGCATGGATTGAACTCCTTGTGTAAGTGGTCGGGGCTGGCAGCCTACCTGCCGCTCAGCGATGTGCTGTCAACCGGTGCGCCATAGTCAGGCACGGCCTACCAGGCGAAGCAGCCCTCGCCATTGCTGGCTCCAGAAGCCGCGTCCGTAATTGCGCAACTGCCCCTGGCGGTTGGGCTGCACCTGATCACGGATACCGGTGGGGTCATAGCGTAGCTCGAAGTTGGCGGTGCCAAAAAGCATATCCCACCAAGGCAACAGCACACCGAAGTTACAACCACCCAGGCGGGTGCGCTGGGCAGCCTCGCCAACCTTCACGGCAGCGTTGGGTGCGGCGGTGGTAGCGGGTGATTCATGACCAATGCCGATCGCATGGTGGCGGCGGTGAAAACGCGGGCTGATCCACAGCCGCTCACCCAGGCGGCCAAACCACAGGCGCAGATTGGCATGCTGCAGGCTTTCGCTCAGTTGGGTGATGGCGACAATCGCCACAAATTGGCTGGGCGCGACGCCGATCAACACCGCGACAAACACCAGAATACTGTCGTGTACCAGGTCATCGAGCAGGTGATTGCGGTTGTCGCTCCACATCGTCATCTGCTGCTGCGAATGGTGCAAGGCATGCAGCCGCCACCACCAGACGAATTGGTGCTGGCCCCGGTGGATCCAGTACGCGACGAAGTCAAACACCAACAGGTAGATCAGCAGGCTCACCCAGCCCAGGTCGGTAACGCCGGGCCAGAGCGCATCCAGGTGCCAGGTCTCAAAGCCGCGCACGCGCATTGCGCCTACCACCATGTCCCACAGCGGATCGATGGTAAAGAACAAGGCCAGACGGAACAGGCCCAGACGGTGGATAAAGGTGTAGAGCATGTCCACGCGGATCGCATGCCGATCGGTCACCGCCTCTACGGGCCGCCAGCGCTGCAGTGGTGCAATCACCAGCACCATGATGAGGATCTGAATGCAGCCCACCAGGAACCAGCCGGCTGCCGTATAGCCATCTTCGAGATAGCTGGCGAGGCCGAGGTTGAACAGCAGCGGCTGCAGCAGCTGCTCAAACAGCCACTGCTGTGCGTTGTCAAAAAGCGTGCTGAGAAATTCCATGGCTAACCATTAGTTCGATGAGTGCCTCAAGCCCTGCAGCCACCAGTGTGCGCCGCTGCAAGCGCTTTCAGCCTCCATGCTGAAGAATCCAATCCTTGTATTGCGGATGTTCACGCAAGGTGGCAAAACAAAATCCCTTGGCCTGCAAGCCTTCAATCAATGGTTGCAAAACTGCTGGCGCCCAAGGGTCCTTGCGGTCCCAGATGCCCAGGTGGGCGAGCAAGATATCGCCGGGGCGGATGTCGCGGAGCGCCTTGTCCAGCAGTTGCTGGTTGGGGTATTTGTCGCTGGGTAGCTCATCACCCAGAAAGCCTGCTGGCGACCAGCCCACATGGGCATAGCCGCAGCCCTTGGCCGCTGCAATCAGGCTGGGGGAGGTCTTGCCGCCTGGGGCGCGAAACAGCGGCAAGGGCTTGACGCCGGTGATCTTGGCGAGACGGTCCTCGGATTGTTGAATCTGCGCGCAGTACTGCGCAGCCGTCCATTCAAAGCGTTGCCCGGCCTGCGGGCCTTGCGAAGGCTGGACCTTGAAGCGGGGCGCAGCGCCTGCCGGCACTTTGACATCACCACGCCAGTAGGTGTGGTCCCAGGTGTGGGAGGCAAAGACATGGCCTTCTGCGGCGCGGGCGCGCCACCAGGGCGCCCAGTGGTCACCCAGGCTGCCATCGCCCTCCTTGGTGCGCTCATTGGCGGCAAAGAAGGTGACCTTGACCTGGGTCTTGCGCAGCACCTCTGCGATTTGGTCGGCCACCCCCATATGGCCAGTGTCCAGGGTCAAATAAATGGGCTTGCTGCACCTGCCCTCAGCAGCGGCCGCTGCAGCAGGCACCGTAGCCGGGGCCTGAGCAAAGGCAGGAGCGCTGCCCAAACTGGCGGCCAGAAGCCAGAAAAACTTGCTGCGCATAGCGTGGCTATCCCCTCTGCTACCGACTCAATAAGGCACTAACGTGGTGCGTGGTCCAGCACCCAGATGCCATGCGGCGATTTGCCGACCTTCACCTGGTTGACCACCTTGCGCTCAACCGTGTCGATCACACTCATCTTGCCCGCCCAGCGCGAGCTGAGGTAGATATAGCGGCCGTCCGGGCTCACATCCATGCAATCGGGGCCACTGGGGCCCGGATAGCGGTCAACGACCGCCTGGTTCACCATGTCGAGCTTGCTGATGGTATTGGCCACCCGGTTGCTGACGAAAAGATGGCGGCCATCGCCGGTCGCGCGGAAGGCGTGTGCGCCCTTGTCGGTCTTGATGGTCTTGACCAGTTGGGGCTCGGCACCGCTGATATCAAACACCTGCACGCCGTCACCACCAGTCAGGGCCACAAAAACGAATTTATCGTCCGGGCTGCCATACAAGTCAGCGGGCATCTGCCCTGTCTTGGTGCGCCATTTGAGAGTCTGGGTCGCAATGTCGATGGCCACCAGCTCATCACTGTCCTGCATCGTCGAGTAGATCGTCTTGCTCTTGCTGTCGATCCACAGATGACTGGGGGTCTTGCCCGTAGCAATACGCTTGACCAATTTGGGCTCTTGCCCGTCCCAGCGGTAAATATCAATGTGGTTGAGGCGGTTGGCCGCCGTCACAAACCACTTCATGTCAGGCGAAAAGCGCAGATGGTAGGGATCCGAAATGCCCTGGATCACCCGCTGCACCTCGGCCGTCTTGGGATCAACAAAGGTCAGCGAATCGCCGGTGGCATTGGCCACGATCACCGACTTGCTGTCCGGCGTCAGGTACAGATGGTGGGGCTCCTTGCCAGTAGGAATGCGCTTGACCTCTTTCCAGGTCGTGGGGTCGATCACACTGATGTTGGCGTCCAGCGAGTTGAGCACCAGGATGGGATTGGCAGCATGCACCGCAGTGGCCGCAAAGGCCATCACCGCGATCAGGGAACGGGCAAAAACGAAAGGCTTCACGAGCAATTCCTACTAGTAACGCAGCGAGTGTAGCTGCCCGCGATAAATTGCAGCGCCATCAAGGGGCGATTGGCGATGTAAATAATCGTTGATCTTGCGCCAAAGCCACACAAGGTCAAAAACCGTCAGGGTTTGAGCAGTGCCAACTCGTCCGCAGTAAGCCAGCGCCATTCGCCCGGCTTGAGCGCTTCCGTCAACACCAGCCCGCCAATCTGGGCACGGTGCAGGCCTTCCACCCGGTTGCCGACCGCCGCCAGCATGCGCTTGACCTGGTGGTATTTGCCCTCGGTCAAGGTCAGATCCAAGGTGTTGTCACCCGTTTTCACGCAAGCCGCGGCCTTGACGGGCTTGGGATCATCATCCAGCACCACACCCGCCAACAGACGCTCGACCTGCTGCTCGGTCACCCCATGCTTGGCCGTCACCTGGTAGCGCTTGGGAACATGCTTTTTGGGCGAGCTCATGCGATGGATAAACTGGCCATCATCGCTGAGCAGCAGCATGCCCGTGGTGTCCTGGTCCAGGCGGCCGACGGCCTGCAAACCCTGGATGGCATTCTTGTTGGGACGCGTGCGCAGCGGCACCGGCAGCAGGCTGTAGATGCTGGGATAGGCCGAGGGTTTTTGCGAGCACTCGGTGCCTGCTGGCTTGTTCAATAGCACATAGCCCAATGCGTGGTATTCCCACTCCACGCCTTGTACCTTGTAGCGCAGGCCCTCGGGCTCCACATCGGCGGTCGAGTCAGTCTCCTGCACCCACTCGTTCGCCTGCGCATCCCACAACTGCACCCAGCCTTGTTGCACCAGGCCCGAGCACACACGGCGTACCCCAAAACCCTGCGAGTACAACATATCCTGCAACTGCATCACAACTCCCCCAAACCAGCCGCAAACCATTGCTGCGACGAGATAAAAAGAAAAACCCCTCTACTCGGTAGAGCAGAGGGGTTGATCAGTATAAAAGCCTGACGATGACCTACTTTCACACGGGAATCCGCACTATCATCGGCGCGAAGTCGTTTCACTGTCCTGTTCGGGATGGGAAGGAGTGGTACCAACTTGCTATGGTCATCAGGCATAACTTTTTGCTCCTTGGCGGCTTTGCGCTGATCGGTCGATCAGGGCATTGCTGCTTTCGAAGCGAATTCATAGAGTCGGCATCAAGCTTTGGGGCTTGGTGCTATCAGCGTTTAATTTGATTGCGCCGACCTGAGCCAGTGATTGTAACACGCTGTGGTGCCCATCATGGTCTGATCTCAAGTCTTTGGCATAACTGCAGTTGCAGTGTTTCTTTGCAAGGGGCCCATCTAAGGGAGGGCCCAATCAAAGTTATAGGGTCAAGCCGCACGAGCAATTAGTATTGGTTAGCTTAACGCAT
>NZ_JAJNCT010000020.1:146029-399228 GCF_021026195.1 Comamonas koreensis | reverse complement strand
GCGAAGCGGCGTCTGCGGTTCTGACTGATGGTGGAGGCGTCGGGCACTTTGTCCGTCAAGCGCAGTCCCAAGAACCAGCGGTAAGCCACATTGACTTGCACCTCGCGCATGAGCTGGCGTTCACTGCGAATGCCAAAGAGGTAACCGAGCAGCAGCAGCTTGAACAGCATCACTGGATCAATCGCGGGGCGGCCATTGTTGGCGCAGTACAGGTGCGCAACCCGCTCGCGGATGAACGACAGGTCAATGGCCTTGTCTATCTTGCGCACCAGGTGTTCGGCGGGTACCAGCGATTCAAGTGTCACCATCTCCAGCTCATGCTGGTAGGCGCTTGGTTCTTTAAGCATCGCCCATTATGAACAAACCCACCGTTTTATGGGTGGGTTTGTCAGCAGTCTGACGCGCCTCGAAAGGCGCGTTTTTCATGGGTAGCTGCTGCGGCGATCAGTGGGTGTGCAAACCACCATTGACCGAGAACTCAGCGCCGGTCGCATAACCGCCATCTTCCGATGCCAGCCAGGCAATGATCGCAGCGATCTCGGTTGGTTCACCCAGGCGCTTCATCGGGATGGTGCCGACGATCTTCTCCAGCACATCGGGGCGGATGGCCTTGACCATGTCGGTGCCGATATAGCCAGGGCTGACCGTGTTGACGGTGACACCCTTGCCTGCCAACTCCTGGGCCAAGGCCATCGAGAAGCCGTGCATGCCCGCCTTGGCGGCCGAGTAATTGGTCTGGCCCGCCTGGCCCTTGGCGCCGTTGACGGAGCTGATGTTGACAATGCGGCCCCAGCCTTTTTCCACCATGTCGGCAACGACCTGCTTGGTCACGTTGAACATGGAGTTCAGGTTGGTTTCGATCACCGCTTGCCAGTCCTCGGGCGTCATCTTGATGAACATGCGGTCGCGGGTGATGCCGGCGTTGTTCACCAGCACATCGATGCTGCCATGCTCAGCCTTGGTCTTGCTGAAGGCTTCTACCGTGGATTCCCAATTACCGACATTGCCAACAGAGGCGTGGAACTCATAGCCCAGCGCCTTTTGTTCGCCGAGCCATTTTTGGAAATCGCGTGTGGGTCCGCAGCCCGCAATCACCTTGAATCCATCTTTGTGCAAGCGCTGGCAAATGGCCGTCCCAATGCCTCCCATACCGCCGGTTACGTAGGCCACTTTTTGACTCATTCACATCTCCTTGGTTCTGCTTGACATGCTTGTGCACTAGCACTGTAACCAAGAAACTGTGCGCAGAAACGCTCGTTTACGCCAAGCGAACAAATTCTTGCAGTACCTATAAATTTCGGTGATTTCCAAAGAGGATTGCAACAGAAACGCGCCCAATCTCTGCGCGGTTTTGCGCGTTTGCGCGCCCCATCATCGGAAACCCTATCACGAAGTACACCGCCATAGTCAGGTATTCGGGAGCGTTGGCTTCATCGGCTCCGAACGCGCAGGGTGAGTATTGCGCCACGCGGATCGGCATCGCCTTAAGGCAAAGAAAAACCGCCTCGCGAGGCGGCTGCTCATGACGCGCAGGGGCTAAAGGTCAGGCGCGTTCGACTGCCAATGCCACGCCCATGCCGCCACCAATACACAAGCCAGCGATGCCGCGCTTGGAGCCACGGCGCTTCATCTCGTGCAGCAAGGTCACCAGGATGCGCGCACCGGATGCACCGATGGGGTGGCCGATGGCGATCGCGCCGCCGTTGACATTGACCTTCGTGGTATCGAGACCCAGCTCCTGGTTCACCGCGCAGGCCTGGGCTGCAAAGGCCTCATTGAGTTCGAACAGATCGACCTCTTCGGCCTTCCAGCCGGTCTTGGCCAGCACCTTGCGCACGGCATGCATGGGGCCCATGCCCATGATCTTGGGGTCCAGGCCCACGGTGGCAAAGCCAGCGATACGAGCCAGCGGCTCGGCACCCAGCTCTTTGGCCTTCTTGCCGCTGGCAATCACCAGCGCGGCAGCACCATCGTTGAGGCCAGAGGCATTACCGGCCGTGACCGAGCCGGCCTTGTCAAAAGCGGGCTTCAGACTGGCCAGGGCCTCGCCATTGGTCTTGCGGTTGATGTACTCATCGGCCTTGAAGGCCACCGGGTCGCCCTTGCGCTGCGGAATCTGCACGGTGACGATTTCTTCATCGAACTTGCCCGCGTCCTGCGCGGCCGCTGCCTTTTGCTGGCTGGCCAGTGCAAAGGCATCCTGCTTGTCGCGGTCGATATGGAATTCCTTGGCGACGTTCTCGGCGGTGATGCCCATGTGGTATTGGTTGTACACGTCCCAGAGGCCGTCGACAATCATCGTGTCGCTCATCTTCCAGTCGCCCATGCGCTGGCCGTCACGCGAGCCGTTGAGCACGTGAGGTGAGAGGCTCATGTTTTCCTGGCCACCGGCCACGACGACCTCGGCATCACCCTGGCCAATGGCCTGTGCCGCCAGCATCACCGACTTCAGGCCCGAGCCGCAGACCGCGTTGATGGTTAGCGCCGGGGTCTTTTTATCCACACCGGCCTTGATCATCGCCTGGCGTGCGGGGTTCTGGCCCACACCAGCGGCCAGCACCTGGCCCATGATGACTTCATCGACCTGGTCCGCTGCCACGTTGGCGCGTGCCAGTGCTTCCTGGATAACGGTGGCCCCCAAGTCCGTCGCCGGCACTTTGGCCAGCGAGCCACCAAACTTACCCACTGCCGTGCGCACGGCGGAAATGATGACGATGTCTTCCATGATTCTTCCTTTTCAAAATGGCACGGATGCCGTTGTCTCAGACGGCCCTGCGGTGCTGATTATTGCACTGCAGCATTTGAATGACCACCCCCGCAATGACAATCGGGCGGTGAGCGCCGGGAGCCCTGATTGCTCAGGCTTTGGCTTGCACATAGCTTCCGGGTGCAGGCTCCAGTTCGCGGTACTCGGTGCGCGCGCGGCCATAGCTTTTGGGCGCCGCCACTTTCTTGCCGCCGTGCTGGGCCAGCCACTGGCTCCAGTCCGTCCACCAGCTGCCGGGCAGTTCGTCAGCGCCATCGATCCAGGCGTCGATATCGGCAGGCAACTGGCCATCGTCGCGCAGCCAGTGGCTGCGCTTGTTCTTGGCCGGCGGGTTGATGACACCGGCGATATGGCCCGACGCGCCCATGACAAAGCGCTTGTCGCCCCCGAGCACCTGGGTGGATGCGTAGGCCGCGCCAATCGGCACGATATGGTCTTCGCGCGAACCATAGATGTAGATCGGCATGTCGATCTTGCCAACATCGAGCTTTTCGCCGCAGACACTGAGCGCGCCGGGCTGCACCAGCTTGTTTTCCAGGTAGAAATTGCGCAGATACCAGGCGTAGTACGGCCCAGGCAGGTTAGTGCAATCGCTGTTCCAGTACAGCAGATCAAAGGGCGGCGGCGTCTCGCCCTTGAGGTAGTTGCCCACCACGTAGTTCCAGACCAGGTCCACCGGGCGCAGAAAGCTGAAGGTCGAGGCCAGTTCCTGGCCGGGCATCAGGCCGTTCTGGCCCATGGTCAGCTCACGGAACTTGACGAAGTTCTCGTCGATGAACACATCGAGAATGCCGGTGTCCTTGAAATCCACCAAGGTGGTGAGCAAGGTGGCACTGGCCACCGAGTCATCGCCGCGCGCAGCCAGCACCGCCAGCGCGTTGACCAGCATGGTGCCGCCCACGCAAAAGCCCAGCGCGTTGATCTGGGGCTTGCCGGAGATGGCCTTGACCACCTCGATCGCTTCCAGCACGGCGCTGCCGATGTAGTCGTCCCAGCCCTTGTCGCCCAGGCTGGCATCCGGGTTGCGCCAACTGACCACAAACGTACGGTGGCCCTGGGCCACGCTGTAGCGGATCAGCGAGTTGTCGGGCTGCAGATCGAGGATGTAGTACTTGTTGATGCAGGGCGGCACAAACAGCATTGGCCGCTCATAGACCTGGGTGGTGAGCGGCTTGTATTCGATGAGCTGGAACAGCTCGTTCTGGAAGACCACCGCGCCTTCGCTGGTGGCCACATTGCGGCCCACCTCGAACAGCGACTCGTCGGTCATCGAGACATGGCCCTGGCGTATATCGGCCAGCATGTTCTGCAGGCCCTGGGCAATGCTCTGGCCCTGGGTATCCAGCGCCTTTTTCTGCGCTTCGGCGTTGAAGGCCAGGAAGTTGCTGGGCGCCGTGGCCGCCAGCCACTGCTCCACCCCAAAGCGGACTCGGGCCCGGGTTTTCTCGTCGCCTTGGACCGCATCGACCATGTCCATCATGGTTTTGGCATGCAGCGCATAGCTGGCGGCGGTGAAGCTGGAGACCGGATTTTGCTGCCAGGCCTCGCCAGCAAAGCGCCGGTCCTTGGGCAGGGCCACCTCGCCTTTGGCGCCTTCGGTCCACAGCGCCAAGGCCGCTTGTGCGTACTGTGCCTGGATGGACTGGAGCTTTTCCATGTCAAAGCTGATCGGTGGCGTGCCGCCTGGCAAGGCCCCCAGCCCCGGCAGCCCGGCACTGAGGCCCTTGGGTGCGCCTACGGCATTGAAGGGAGATGCCATGGTCTGCAAGGACTGCATGCGCTCCATCCATTGCTGGGTCATCTGGCTGAGTTGCTGGAGCTGGTCACTGCCCAGTCCCCAATACGGTTGCTGCGTCATCGTCGTCTCCCTAAACAGGCTCCATGCATGGCACGGGCTTGTGCGCATCTTAGGCGCAAAAAATGGCAGCCGTGTGCTGGTGGGCAGCAAGTTCGGGTAAATTCCAGGGCATGTACCTGATTGCGATAGCCTGGCTTTATGTGGTGGTGCTGATGGCGGTGGTCGAGGCGGCCAGCCCGCAGAGCAGCCTGCTGGGTGCTGTTTTCACCTTGCTGCTGTACGGCGCGCTGCCGCTGGGTTTGCTGCTGTTCATCGCCGGCACGCCCGCGCGGCGCCGCATGCGCCACCGGGCGGAAGCCGAGGCGCAACAGGCCCCTGCCCCACCGCCGCCCAATGCGCCCTGAAGCCCCTTAATGCGCTGAATGCCGCAGGCGCAAGCTGCTGAACACGCCCGACATCGCCGCAAAGCCGGCTGCCAGGTACAGCGCCACCGTCGTGCCATGGCCGCTGGCCACCGGCCACAAGGTGAAGATGATGGCCACCAGCACAGCACCCAGCGATTGCCCGGTCAGCCGCGCCGTGCCCAGCATGCCGCTGGCAGCGCCGGCACGGGCCAGCGGTGCGGAGGTCACGATGGTGTGGTTGTTGGGCGACTGGAACAGCCCAAAGCCCAGGCCACACAAGGCCATGCGCCAACCGATGTTCAGATCACTCGGGTCGACCGGCAGCAGCGCCAGGCTGAGCAGGCCCAGCGCCAAAATCGCCATGCCGATGCCACCCAGCAGACCGTCTTCCACCCGGCCAATCAGCCGGCCAGCCAGCGGAGCCACCATCACGATGGCGACCGACCAGGCCGTCATCAGCATGCCCGCCGCAAAGTGGCTGCGCTGCAGTGCGTCCAGCAGCAAGAAAGGTAGCGCGATAAAGGACAGCATCTGTGCAGCAAAGGCGCCGATGGATGCCCCCATCGACAGTGCAAAAACCGGAATACGCAGCAGATCCAGCGGCAGCAAAGGCAGGCTCAGCTTGCGCTGGCGCAGCACATACCAGGCCCCCAGCAGCAAGCCCAGGCCCAGCATGAACCAGCCCGATGCGGCAGAGCCACCCGCCTGCATGTCATGGCGCGCGCCAATGCGTTCGGCGCCCAGAAACACCAGCGAGAACATTGCAAAATTCAGCACCACATCGATGGGAGTCAGCTTGGCATGTGGGGCATCCAGCAACTGCTGCGGGTTGCGGGGCAAGGCCTTGCGGCCCAGCCACAAGGTCAGAATGCCCAGAGGCACATTGATGGCAAACAGCCAGGGCCAGCTGGCTACCGACAGAATCAGCGCCGCAACGCCTGGACCGGCCACCGATGAAATCGCGACCACCAGCGAGTTGAGCGCCATGCCCTTGCCCAGCTTGGCAGCTGGGTAGGTCAAGCGCACCAGTGCGGCATTGACGGCCATCACCCCCGCCGCACCCATGCCTTGCAGTCCCCGCGCCGCAATCAGCAGCCACAGCGATTGGGCCAGCATGGCAACGGCCGACGCCAGGGTAAAACAGACAAGGCCTACCAGGTAGACCTTGCGGTAGCCAATGCGCTCACCCAACGCAGCCAAGGGCAGAAGCAGGCCCAGGGTGCCCAGCTGGTAGGCATTGATGATCCAGATCGACTCGGCGGGCGATGCCTGCAGCTGTTTGGCGACCGTGGGCAGTGCCAGGTTCATGATGCTGCCATCGAGCACGGCCACAATCAGGCCCAGCACGATAACCAGCATTGCAAGACGGCGCTCGGGCATGGGCAGGCCCTGGTTCAGCGAGGCCGGTTGCATGCCGGCCTCAGCCATGGCGGACCACCCGCATTTTGGGGTGTTTGCTGGTCATACAGTCGCGCTTTCCACGGCCTGGGCTTTGCCCGGGTAGAGCATCGTCAGATGAGGAATGCCATCTTCCAGATAGGGCTCGGAGACGACGTTGAACCCGCAGCCTTCGTAGAACTTCTGCAAATAGGCCTGCGCGCCAATACGGATGGCCGAACCGGGCCAGAGCCGGTCCGTCTCCGCCATCGCGTGGCGCATCAACTCCCAGCCAGCACCAGTGCCGCGCATGGCCTGCATGACGGCTACACGGCCAATCGAGGGTTCTGCATAGGCCAGGCCCGGAGGCAGCACCCGCACGTAGGCCTGCAGCACGCCTTGCGCATCACGCCCCAGCAGGTGCCAGGCATCCTGGTCTTTGTAGTCCAGGTCCTGGAAGGCGACCTGCTCGGCGATAAAGACCTGGCAGCGCACATGCAGCAGGTCATACAGCTGCTGCAGATTGAGCGCCGTGAAGGGCAGGAAGGACCAGCTCAGCTGGTCTACCGTTGAAGAAGGCTTTGGCATGTTCTGTCCATCTATTCGAGGGCCTGGGGACAGTGGCCACAGGCCCAGCTGCGCGCTAGCGCAGCATTGCGCAAGCGCGAGAATCAGTCCGTCTTGATCTGCTTTTTGGCCGCCTGCAAAGACTGCACGACCTCAGGCATCACGTATTTGAAGGTACCCGTGGCATGGCTGCACAAGGCGCCCTGCTCGTCATACAGCCAGGCCTCACAAAAGGCCATACGGCTGCTGCGTGAGAGCAGCTTGCCCTTGGCCACCAACGCGCCTTTGGCCGGCGCCATGAAGCTGGTCTTCATCTCGATAGTGACTGCGCCACTCCCGGGGATGGCACTGCGGGCCGCATGGGCCATCGTCACATCGAGCAAAGTCATCGAGGCCCCGCCATGCGTCACCTCATAGCTGTTGAGGTGTTCGGGCCGGGCCCGGTAATGCAGTTCCGCCTCGCCGTCTTCCCAGCGGTGCAAGCTAAAGCCCAGGTGACTGACAAAGGGAATTTCAACTTCAAAAGGCAGCACAGCACAGGCTCCAGCAACAGGCAAGCGTGGAGCATACCGCTTTTGGCCGCTGCCCTGGGGCAAACCCTGACATACAAGCGACAGGCAGTCGGGCAATACGCCCGCTGCCGGATTACAGCGCGGCGATAGCGACCCCGCCGCGCAAACGCTGCTGCACCACGGTGGCCATGCCCGCAGGGGCCTGGGCCAGCAAGGCGGGCCAGCTGCTCTGCGCCTGCCGCACCATCTCCTTGAGCAGGCTGATATGGCGCGGCACACGCAGCAGGCCGGCGCTCTTCAGCAAGGCGGCCACATCATCCCAGCGCAGCGCGCGCATGGTACTGTCAATGGCTTTGTTGACGGCGTACTGCTGCGGGGCGGAGCCATCAAAAAAGGCGGCGACGCAGACACAGTCATAAACCGGCGCCAGACGCGGCTGCCGCCCATCGGGATAGACCAGCGCCCAGTTCTTCAGGTGGGCATCGGTATTGCCCATCAGGATGGCCGCTACCGTGCGGGCCAGGAACTCGCGGGTGTCGGCCACCGGCTGGGCACTCAGGCGATCGAGCACGCGCAGCATCGTCGGCCAGTCCTGCTGCAGGCCCTTGCCATATTTGTGGCGGGGTGCGTAACCCAGGGCCTGGTTGAACTCTTCCATGTGCACGCGGGTGCCGTCGGGCAGGTGGTCAAAGCGCTGCACGGCCAAGATCTCGTCAAACGGCAGGTGCTCGGGCAGATCGGCCTGGGCGCGGCTGATGATCTGCGCATCGGCCGTCGTCAACCCCAAGGCCTGGCACAGCTGGTAGCAGCTGTGTTCGTTGGCGACCAGATCGGGATGCTGGGTGCTGGGGAGTTTCAGGATCACGCTGCCGGCCGCGCCACGGCGGCGCACCGTGTAGCGCCGTCCGTCTTGCACCGCGCTGAACTTGGTGACGATGCCCGGCAGCGATGCGGCATCGGCAACCGGAAACTCGACAAATCCGGGCTCGAGCACATCCAGGCCTTGCGAGGTGTGCCAGTGGCGCACCACGTCGGGAATAGCCTCATCGCGCGGCACCGGCTCCACTTCCAGCGCGCCCATCAGGTCGTGGCCGGCAGCGGCCAGCAGTTCAAACTCATCATCGGGCGAGCAGCCCCGCTCAGCGGCCAGGCGCTGGCGGTTATGGCCCTCGGGCAGCAGGTTCTGAAAGTAGACCGGCCAGCGCCCATCGGTGCGCACTAGGCGGGCATCGCGCGCGGCATGCAGGATGCGCTGGGTGTCGGCTTCGCTGGCGCCCTGGTAGCTCAGCGACAGCAGCGGACGCTGGGGATCGTTGATATAGCTGTCTTCGAACGAAACCCGCAAGATATCGCCGTACTGCGACAGGTAGCCAATCGCCCGCCGCCCGCCGCCCATGCTGCCGGGCAGGTGCATATAGAGACGCAGGTAGCGGATGGAGGTGCTCATTCAGTGCCCCGCTTGCGATCCGCCATGCCTCAGGGCTTGCGGCCCGCCAGGCTGTCTACTACCGAAGGAGGTGCTTCCGCACCGGTAGGCTGGCCCAAGAACTTGCCGCCTGACTGGATAAAGGCCTGCAGCGCAGGCAGCAAATCAGCCGGTACTGCCACCAGCTGCATGCCCAGCACCCGGGCCATCTCAGCCACGGTCGAGTAGCGCGGGTCCACATCGCCCGTTTCGGTGCGCTGCACCGCCATGCGCGAAAGGCCTGCCTGCTCGGCCAGTTGGGCCTGGGTCAGTTGCTGGGCTTTGCGGGCTGCCACCAAGGTGGCCATCAAAGGGGTAGTCATGCTGCATATTCTACTCTTTATTGAATAAATGAGTAGATTGAATAGCATAAACATCTTCATTTAAGATGCATAAAGTACTCATATTTATAGAAATGAGTACTTTATGAATCAATATTCGCAAATGTTAGCGATCTAGGCTACCCAAATGCAAGCGGCAAAACGCCCGGTGCCTCCGGTGGGCGATCCATCGCGGCGGTGCGAGAAGAAACGCTCCGGATTGGCTACCGTGCACCAGTCCTGGCTGCCATCGTTGCCAAACAACTGGGCAAGCCCCAAGCGCTGCAGCCGATGACGGGCCAGTCCGCTCAGGTTTGCAAAAAACTTGCCTGGCTTGCCGGCTGCAAACAGCGGCGCGCAATCCGGGTCCGGCTCGACAAAGGCGGCCTGCACCTCGGCACCCACCTCAAACGCAGGCTGGCTGATGCAAGGGCCCAGCCAAGCCATGGTCTGAGCAGCAATATCCGCATCGCTCAGGCCCGCCTGACCCGCTTGCAACCGCACACGATCAGCGTATGCCGCAAAGCAGTTCTCCAGCACCCCTACGCCGCCCTGCCCCAATAAGCCGCGCCACCCGGCATGGGCGGCACCCACCACGGGCAGCTGTTGGTGGCAGAACAATACGGGTAGGCAATCGGCGGCCATCACGGTGCAGCCCAGGCCGGGCACATCGCTGACACTGGCATCGGCCGGTTGCTCAGCGCCGCCGCCCTCGCCCAGCACCTGCACATGGGTGCCATGCACCTGGCGCACAAACACCGGCTGGCGTGGGCTCGCCTGGTCTGCGCATGGGCTGGCTTGGGACTCCAGGGCCTGCATGGCCTGGGCCAATAGCTCCCGGTTGCTTTGCACATGGGCGGGTACATCGCCCACGTTAAAACTCAGATTGGTGGTGCCAAACAGGCCTTCGCTGGCACCGCCGCCACGGGTGGTACAAAACGCAAACACGCCCGGTGGTGCGGGCCACTGGGGCAGCAGCCATTCAGCGGGAAAGCGCGGTGGTGTGGCGGCACTCATGGCTGGGCATCCGGGCAGGCGGTGGGCTGGGCCTTTTGCACGGCATCGGTCGCAAAGGCTGCTTCATAGGCGGCCATCGTCAGCGGCAGGCCGTCAAGATCGACCTTGAAGCGCTGGGCATTGAAGATCTGCGGCACCAGCGCGCAGTCGGCCAGGGTCAGGCTGTCGCCCCAGCAAAAACGCGATGGGGCCAGGCCCTGCGCCTGGCGCTCGGCGGCCAGCAACACCAGTTGGCGCTCAAAGGCCTCCAGCCCGGTGCGGCACCAGTGCTGGTACCACTGGGTTTTTTCGGCATCGCTGTGGCCCAGCTCGCCGGTCAGGTAGGCCAGCACGCGCAGGTTGTTGATCGGATGGATCTCACAAGCCACCTGCAAGGCCAGCGCCCGGATGCGGGCACGCGCCAGCGCATCGCCTGGCAGCATGGACGGCGTCTGCGGGTAGGCCTCGTCCAGCCACTCGATCACGGCCAGCGACTGGTTCAGCCACAAGCCGTCATCGGTCTCCAGGGCCGGCACCAGGGCATCGCCCACATGGCTGGCAAAGGCGGGCTCGCGGTGCTCAGCCTTGACCAGGTGCACCGGCAGGTAGTCATAGGCCAGGCCCTTGGCCTGCATCGCAATGCGCACCCGGTAGGAGGCAGAGGAGCGGAAATAATTGTGCAGCTTCATGGCGACCGAGCATAACGCAGGGCGCTGCGGCCGCGAATGAGCCAGTCGCCGGCATGACAGCTGTCGCCGTCTCGCATGCCAAGACCAGCAACAGCCCGTGCGGAGAGCCTGCAGAGCAATGTGTTTTGCCGCATAATTTTTGGCACCGCTTCAACCGGGCGGTATTTCTCCGCCTCCAACCAAAGTCCAGCATGAGCCAATACGTCATTCCCCCAGCCGCGCCAACGAGCGTGCCTGTCCAAGGCAGCGACCAGCTGTTCCCCGTGCGCCGCGTCTACTGCGTGGGCCGCAACTATGAAGATCATGCCAAGGAAATGGGCTTTACCGGCCGTGAGGCGCCCTTCTTCTTCATGAAGCCCGCCGATGCGGTGGTGCCTGTCGCCACCGGCAGCACCGGCCAGATCGCCTACCCAACGCTCACCAGCAACCTGCACCACGAGATCGAGCTGGTGGTAGCCATCGGCAAGGGCGGCAAGAACATTGCTGCAGCCGATGCGGCTGCGCATATCTGGGGCTATGGCGTCGGACTGGACATGACCCGCCGCGACCTGCAAAACGAGATGAAGAAGCAAGGCCGTCCTTGGGAAATCGGCAAGGCCTTTGAAGGCAGCGCGCCCATCGCAGCCCTGGTGCCCGCCGCCCAGGCGGGCGATGTCAACCATGCCGAGATCTGGCTCAAGGTCAACGGCGTTGAACGCCAGCACAGCAATGTGCAAAAGCTGATCTGGAACATTGCCGAGACCATTGAAGTGATCTCGCAAGCCTGGGAGCTGCAAGCCGGCGACCTGATCTTCACCGGCACGCCAGAAGGCGTGGCTGCCGTCGTCAAGGGCGATGTGCTGGAAGGCGGCGTGACCGGCCTGCCCTCGCTGAAGATCGAACTGGTGTAATACCAGGACAACGCGCCACCCGCTGCGGTGGCGCTTTTTTTCGCCCCTTGCCGCGAGCAACGCAGGCTTGACGCACAATAGACCGCATGACCTCACGCGCCCCCGTTGATTTTTGCCGCCGCTGCGGCACCCAGGTTGAGCACCGCCTGCCCGATGACGGCGACACCAAGATCCGCGCGATCTGCCCGGCCTGCCATACCGTGCACTATGAGAACCCTCTGAACGTGGTGGGTACCGTCCCCTATATGGACGACAAGGTGCTGCTCTGTCTGCGCAATATCGAACCGCGCAAAGGCTACTGGACCTTGCCAGCCGGCTTTATGGAGCTGGACGAAACTACTGGCCAGGGCGCCGAGCGCGAGACGGATGAGGAAGCCGGCGCAGACATCACAATGGGCCCGCTGTTCTCGCTCGTCAATGTGCCATATGTCGGCCAGGTGCACCTGTTCTACCTGGCGCAGCTGCAAAGCACAGAATTCAACCCCGGCTGGGAGACCATCGAAGCCCGGCTCTTCAGCGAAGCCGAGATTCCCTGGGACCAGATCGCCTTCCGCACTGTCAAAGTCACCTTGCAGCGCTATTTTGAAGACCGCAAGCGCGGTGCATTCGGCATCCATGTAATTGATCTGGAGACGCCAGCTGGCCCTCTAGTGCCGCCCCAGCCTGCCGAAGCCTCCACGGCCTCGACTGCTTCCTGAATAGACTGCAAGCCATGACTTCTACCTTTACCCGCACCTCCTCAGTCCGCCGCCGTCTGCTCGGCGGCATGGCATTGCCCGCCGTAGCTGCTGCCAGTGCATGGCTACCTGGCCTCGCCCACGCCGCCAAGCTGCAAGACCTGGCGCTGGCCCTGGTCGAGAAATACAAGCTCGGCCACAGCCTGCCGCAAGTGGGCCTGCAGATTGCCGCCAAGTCGCCCGAGTACCAGGCCTTGATCGACAAGATGGGCCAGCAGCAAGCCGGCCAGGCAATGATTGCCGCCACGCGCTCGGTCGCGGCCGACTACCAAAAGCGCTGGGATACCCAGCTGGCTGCCGCCTATGCGCAGAGCTTCAATGAGGTGCAACTACAGTCGTTGCTGGACCAAGGCCCCCAATCGCCGCATGCGCAGCTGATGCAAAGCAAGCAGGCCGATATCAATCGTGTGATGCAGCAGTCGAGCTCCGGCCTGCTGCGCGAGATGATGAGCAAGGCCTACGCCAAGGCACAGCAGCCAGCGGCGGCCCCAAGCCCAGCCGCCAAGAAGCCGAAACCTTGAGCCCAAGGCGGAGGATGTCCATCCAGCAGCTGAATCACCGCTGAGATCGTCGACAAAAAGCCGTACCCGACGCGAGGTGGGTACGGCTTTTCTTTGCGCTCGGGTCAGCGGCTGTCGCGCTTGGCCTGCGCCGCTCGTGTTCTGGACTGGCTGCTGGCCTGGATCTTCTTGTTCACGGGCTTGGCCTTGATGGGATTGCCCCGGCTGGCTGCTGCTGGTTGTGTGGTGGGCACAGCCCCTTGTGCTGCAGCCGTTGCGTTGCCGGCCACTTTCGGGGTGTTCGCTGCGGTCTTTGACGCTTTGGCCGGAGCCGCAGACGACGAGGCGGTTTTCTTCACAGCGGCCTTGGAGGCAGCCTTGCGAGCGCCGCTGGCTTTCTTCACTGCAGCAGCTTTGACCGCCTTGGCAGGGGATGCCTTGGTGATGGACTTGGCCGCTTTCTTGCGTGGAGCAGCTGCTGCGGTTGTCTTGGCCGCAGCAGCGGGCTTTTTGGCCGCGCTCTTTGCGGGCGCGGGCTTGCTACTTTTCACGGCGGCGGTCTTGGCAGCCGCTTTCGTGGCATCGGCCTGTACCTTGGCAAGGCGCTCTTCGAAACGGCCCAGCACCTCTTGCATGACGTCGGCCTTCACTTCGGTGCGGTTGTTGTCATTGCCAGCGGGCCGACGCGCAGCCGCTGGCCCTTTCTGGGTTTTCACCGTCTGGCGCTGATAGAGGTCGCGGTACTTGGCGCGCAAGGTACGGGTGCGGGTGATTTTGCTGCTGAGCTGACGCTCGGTCAGCTCCTTGATTGCATTGGCACGGCTGGCTTGGAACAGCTCCAGTTCCGGCTTGGTCAGCAAGGTCTGAACTTGTCTCAGGGTATAGCTCACGGCATCTCCTCTGCATAAAAAAAAGCAGGGCCGCCGGATGGCAGCCACTGGCGTTTTTCATCGTATTGACATCTGCGGCCTGCCGATGTCAGAGAAAGCCCCTATCCCGAAGGCTGCAGCAACTGCTATGCAGCGCAGCCCATTGAACCATGCATGCCAGATCAAGGCGTACCGTTTTGCAGGAGCCGCAGCATCGCAGCCTCATCAAGCACCGCCACGCCAAGCTCCTGGGCCTTGGCCAACTTGCTGCCCGCATCAGCGCCGGCCACCAGGTAATGGGTCTTCTTGCTGACAGAGCCAGAGACCTTGGCGCCCGCAGCTTCGAGCAAGTCCTTGGCTTCATCACGGCCCATGGTGGGCAAGGTGCCGGTTAGCACCACCGTCATGCCGGCCAGAATCTGCGCGGGTTTTTCTGCAGGCGCCGCTTCGTCCCAGTGCACGCCCGCAGCGCGCAGCTGCTCGACCACTTCGCGGTTGTGTGGCTGCGCAAAAAAGGTGTGCAGGCTGTTGGCCACCACCGGGCCCACGTCATTCACCTGCAGCAAGTCTTCGACCGAGGCATCCATGATCGCGTCCAGCACACCAAAGTGCTTGGCCAGGTCCTTGGCCGTGGATTCGCCCACATGGCGAATGCCCAAGCCAAACACAAAGCGGGCCAGCGTGGTTTTCTTGGAAGACTCGAGCGCTGCCAGCACATTCTGTGCGGACTTCTCCGCCATGCGCTCCAGGCCGGACAAGGTCGCAATACCCAGCTTGTAGAGGTCCGGCAGGCTGCGAATCACACCGCTGTCGACCAACTGGTCCACCAGCTTGTCTCCCAGGCCTTCAATGTCCATCGCGCGGCGGTGCGCATAGTGCAGGATGGCTTCCTTGCGCTGGGCCACGCAGAAAAGCCCACCGGTGCAGCGGTGGTTGGCTTCGCCTTTTTCGCGCACCACATCGCTGCCGCAGACCGGGCATTGGCTGGGCATCGAGAAGTTGGGCACATACTTGGGCCGCACGCCAGGCACCCTGCCGGCAACCTCGGGGATCACATCGCCAGCCCGGCGCACGATGACATCGTCACCAACACGCACACCCTTTTTGCGAATGTCGAACACATTGGACAGGGTGGCATTGGTGACGGTGACACCACCGACAAACACCGGTGCCAAACGGGCCACTGGCGTGAGCTTGCCAGTGCGGCCCACTTGCACCTCAATGCCTTCAAGGCGGGTCACCATTTCCTGCGCCGGGTACTTGTGGGCCACGGCCCAGCGCGGCTCACGGCTGACAAAGCCCAGCTCCTGCTGCAGCGCGCGGCTGTTGACCTTGTAGACCACGCCATCGATCTCGTAGCCCAGGTTGGCACGCTCGGCGCCCATGCGCTGGTGAAAAGCCACCAGCTCATCGGCACCCTTGGCCACACAGACCTGCGGCGCGACCGGAAAGCCCCAGGCGCGCAGCTGCATCAGCATCGCGTAGTGGCTGTCCCACTGCATGCCGCCTTGAGCCACCGGGGTGACCTCGCCCAGCCCATAGGCAAAAAAGGACAGCGGGCGCTGGGCGGTGATGTTCGAATCGAGTTGGCGCACGGCCCCGGCTGCCGCATTGCGCGGGTTGACAAAGGTCTTGCCGCCAGCGGCCTCCTGCTTGCGGTTGAGGGCATCAAAATCATCGCGGCGCATATAGACTTCGCCGCGCACTTCCAGCACCGGTGGCACGGCGGCATCCTGGCGCAACTGCAGCGGTATCTGGCGGATGGTGCGGATATTGTGGGTGACGTCCTCGCCCACTTCACCATCACCGCGCGTGGTGGCCTGCACCAGGCGTCCCGCCTCGTAGCGCAGGTTCATCGCCAGGCCATCAAACTTGGGCTCGGCCACATACTCGACCGGCGGGTCACCGGGATCCAGGCCAAGCTCCTTGCGAATGCGCGCATCAAAGGCCTGCGCGCCACTGGCTTCGTTGTCGGTTTCGGTGCGGATGCTCAGCATCGGCACGGCATGGCGCACGGGGGTCAAGCCCTCCAGAATCGCGCCAATCACGCGCTGGGTGGGCGAGTCCGGGCTGAGCAGCTCGGGGTGGGCTTTTTCCAGCGCTTCAAGCCGCTGGTAGACGCGGTCGTACTCGCCATCGGGCACCGTGGGCGCATCCTGCACATAGTATTCATGCGCCCACTGCACCAGTTGCGCACGCAAGGCCTGTACCTCGGCGGCGGCATCCTGCGGGGCGTCACCAGCGGGCGACGCGAAAAGATCAATATTCTCAGCCATGCGGCTTGACTCCGAAAATCTGGCAAAGCACGGGGCTCTGCGTGGTCTGATGCCTGCGACTATACGGCCAAAGCCGCAGCTGCACTGCCTAATCAGCGGCAGCCAGAACGCAAAAAAGGCTGCACAGGCAGCCTTTTGCGAAACGCTGGCGGTTTAGCTGAACAGGCGCCGTGCAGCCAGCGAGCCCGCTGCCAGATCGCGCTGCTCGAGCTGGTCGTAGAGGTTTTCCAGATCCTGGGCGATGGGGTCCACCACCATGATCGGCAAGGGCGTGCCGTTCTGGTCGCAGATGACACCGTCCATCTCGGCGCAAAGCGCTTCGGCAGCCGTGCGCATCTTGTCGAAAGGCTTTTCGCTGCGGGCCACATGTGGCACATCCAGGCTCAGCAACACATCGCGCAAGGCGCTGGCTTCCGGGTCGTCGGCCAGTGCCGCCTGCGCATCATAGGTCAGCGCCAGAATGGGAGGCATCTGCTCGATGCCCGAGGGCATCACCATGCGGCCAGGGCCTGCCGGCACAAAGCCATGCTTGGCCGCCACCTGGGCCACATAGCCGGGGCTCCAGGAGGCGCGCTTGGCGCGCAGCATGAAGGCCAGCTGCGCATCATGCTCGCTGGCAAAAGCGTCGAGCTCGCGGGCCCGAGCCACTTCCTGCAGCATGTCGGGCGTGTCCTGCGCGGCACCAATGGTGTCGGCAAACTGCTGGACCTTGGTGACGAACTCGGAAAACTCGATCTCGTTCATCGGGCCATGGCGGTTGGCCAGTTGCACGCCGGCCTGGAAGCCGGTGTAGCGGGCACCTGCGCGTGGCAGCTCCCAGGTCTGGCTGGTTTCGTTCAGGCCTTCGATGTTGAAGGCCTTGTTGCCAGCGCGAAAGCTGCTGGGCATGGCCGCAATGGCGGCATTGCCGGAGACGATGCCATCGGTGTGGATGGTGGCGATCGCATCGGTGAGTGGGTCGAGGATTTGCTGGCGGTCGCCCAGGTAGGTGCCGGGGTTGCCGCTGCGCGCCACGGCGCCTGCGCCAAAAGCCTCAGCGCTGTGGCCGCTCAGGCGGGGGCCTTGGCCGCCCAGCTGCGCATCCAGCACCGGGTCGCCGGTGGCCGACGACGCTGCGCGGCCATCAAAGCCGGGCTCGTAGCGCAGCTCGGAATCGCCGCTCTGGCCGGGCTCCTCGGGCCGGGGTTTCTTGGGCTCATTGCGGCGTGCCGACCAGGTGTTGTAGGCGATGTACAAAACCAGAATGACCCCAAAGGTGATCACCAACGCCAGTTGAAAATTACTCATACGTTTTCGTTCTAAAAATCTATCACGCCGAATCCGCCATCGACAAGGCAGATTCCATATCCACGGCCACAATGCGCGAGACGCCCTGCTCCTGCATTGTCACACCAATCAGCTGCTGGGCGATCTCCATCGCGATCTTGTTGTGGCTGATGAAGAGGAACTGCGTGCTGCGGCTCATCGAGGCCACCAGCTTGGCATAGCGCTCGGTGTTGGCATCGTCGAGCGGCGCGTCCACCTCATCGAGCAGACAGAAAGGCGCCGGGTTCAGCTGGAAGATCGCAAACACCAGCGCAATCGCGGTCAGTGCTTTCTCACCGCCCGACAGCAAATGGATGGTCTGGTTCTTCTTGCCAGGCGGCTGGGCCATCACCTGCACGCCCGAGTCCAGAATCTCGTCACCAGTGATGATCAGCTTGGCCTGGCCGCCGCCAAACAGCTCGGGGAACATGCGGCCAAAATGGCTGTTGACGGTGTCGAAGGTGCCCGAGAGCAGCTGCCGGGTTTCGGCATCGATCTTCTTGATGGCGTCTTCCAGGGTCGTCATGGCCTGGGTCAGGTCTTCCATCTGCGAGTCGAGAAAGGTCTTGCGCTCACGGGCATGGTTCAACTCATCCAGGGCCGCCAGATTGACGGCGCCCAGCGCTTCAATCTCGCGGTGCAGGCGGTCGATTTCGCCTTGCAGACCAGTCAGGCGCACCTGGCCATCCTTGACCGACGCGGCAATGACCTCCAGATCCGCCTGAGCTTCCTGCAGCAAGGTCGTGTACTGCTCCAGGCCCAGTTGCGCGGCCTGCTCCTTGAGCTTGAACTCGGTGATGCGGTCGCGCAGCGGCTGCAGCTCGCGCTCAAACTGCTGACGGCGCTCATCGCTGCTGCGCAGCCGGGCCGTCAGGTCGTCGTACTCGCTGCGGCGTGCGGCCAGGTCCTTCTCGCGCTCCATCTTCAGGTTCAGCGCATCTTGCAGGCCACCCTGGGCTGCCGCGTCGTTGAGTCGCTTTTGCTCCTCTTGCGCACGCAATTGCTCTTCGCCCAGAGCCTTGGCCTGCTGCATCGCCGTTTCCATCGTGCGGTTGAGCTCGGCGCGGCGCGCCTCCATGCTGCGCTGGCCAAACACCGCTTCCTGTGACTGGCGCTCCAGCGCGCGCAACTGCTCACGGGCGCTGGCCAGCTTGCGCTCGGACTCGTAGACGGTTTCGTCGAGCTGAGCGTGGCGCTCCTGGCTGTCGGCCAGCTGCATGTCCAGCTCTTCAAACCGGGCCTCGGCCGCAATCCGGCGCTCCTGGATCTCTTCGAGCTGCTGCACCACCTCGCCCAGGTCGGTGTCGATCTGGGCCGCACGGGCACGGGCCTGCTCGGCCAGCTGGGTCAGGCGCAAGGTCTCCACCTGCAGCTCATGGGCGCGGTTGCGGGTTTGTGCGGCCTCGGCGCGCACGGCCACCAGGCGCTGAGAGGCATCGGCATAGGCGCTCTCGGCACGCACCAGCGCATTGCGCGCCTCTTCGCCGATCAGCGATTGGGCGCGCAGTTCTTTTTCCAGATGTTCAATTTCCTGGGCCCGGGCGAGCATGCCGGACTGCTCGGAGTCCTGCGCATAAAAGCTCACGCTGTGCAGGCTGACGGAATGGCCGGTCGGCACAAAAATGGTGTCGCCGGCCTGCAGCCGGCTGCGCTGGGCCAGCGCCTCGTCCAGGCTCGGGCAGGTGTAGCAGCCGCAGAGCCAGTCCACCAGCACGGCGCGTAAGCCGGCATCATGCACGCGCAGCAAGTCGGACAGCTGCGCGAGTTTGCCCGCAGGAGCCACGGCCGGTGCTTGGGGGACGCTGTAAAAAGCCAGGCGGGCCGGTGGTGCATCCTGGGCACCGGCGCCCAAAAAGCCGCGCACCATGTCCAGGCGGCTGACTTCCAAGGCGGCCAGACGCTCGCGCAGTGCGGCTTCGAGCGCGTTTTCCCAACCGGGTTCGACCTGGATGCGGCTCCACAGGCCCTGCAGGCCGTCGAGCCCGTGCTTGGCCAGCCAGGGCTGCAGCTTGCCATCGGTCTTGACCTTTTCTTGCAACGCCTTGAGGGCTTCCAGGCGCGCCGACAGATCGGCCTGCTTGGCGCCTTCCTGGTTCACTTGCTGCTGCTTGCTGCGCCGCGCTTCATCGAGCTGGGGGACGCTGTCCTGCAGTTCCAGCAGCCGCCCTTCGGCAATCTCGGCGGCCTCGGCCGCTTTCTCGTTTTGCTGCTGCAGGTTGAGCAGGCGGGTCTCGTCCGGCGCAGCCATCGCGTTGCGGTCGCTGCGCAAACGCTCGCTGCGCACCTCCAGCCCACGGCTTTGTTCGTTCAGGCTGCGCTGCTCTGCTGCCAGCACCTGGATCTGCTGCTGCACCTGGGTGACGGAGCTGCGCTGCTCGTTGGCGCGCTGCTGGGCCAGGCGCAGCGCTTCTTCCATATCGGGCAGCTGCAGGTTTTGCTCTTCGAGCTGGGCGGCCAGCATCTCGGCGCGCTCCTCGGCATCCATGCCCTGGCCGGCCAGGTTTTCCAGCTCGGCCTCGGATTCGTCCTTGCGAATGGTCCATTGCGCAATCTGTTCGGCCAGCTGCACCAGGCGGTTCTCCACGCGCTGGCGGCCTTCGACGACATAGCGGATTTCGGCTTCGAGCCGGCCGACTTCGGCGGTGGCTTCATAGAGCTTGCCCTGCGCCTGGTTCACGGTGTCGCCGGCAGCATAGTGCGACTGGCGGATGGTTTCCAGGTCGGCCTCGACATGGCGCAGATCGGCCATGCGCGATTCCAGGTCATTGACCGCCTTGAGGCCTTCGATGCGTACCTTCTCCTGCTCTTGCTCGGCATCGCTGCGCTTCAGGAACCACAGCTGGTGCTGCTTCAGGGTGGCGCTGGCGTTGAGCGCGTTGTACTTGGCGGCTACCTCGGCCTGCTTTTCCAGCTTGTCGAGGTTGGCATTGAGCTCACGCAGAATGTCTTCGACGCGGGTCAGGTTTTCGCGCGTGTCGTTGAGGCGGTTTTCGGTCTCGCGGCGGCGCTCCTTGTACTTGGAGACGCCTGCGGCCTCTTCCAGGAACAGGCGCAGCTCCTCAGGGCGCGACTCGATGATGCGGCTGATGGTGCCCTGGCCGATGATGGCGTAGGCACGCGGGCCCAGGCCGGTGCCCAGGAACACGTCCTGCACATCGCGCCGGCGCACCGGCATGTTGTTGATGAAATAGCTGCTGCTGCCGTCGCGCGTGAGCACCCGCTTGACGGCGATCTCGGTGTACTGGCTCCATTGGCCGCCGGCGCGGTGGTCGCTGTTGTCAAACACCAGCTCCACGCTGGAGCGGCTGGCCGGCTTGCGGTGCGTGGTGCCGTTGAAGATCACATCCTGCATGGACTCGCCTCGCAGCTCACTCGCCTTGGACTCGCCCAGCACCCAGCGCACCGCATCCATGATGTTGGACTTGCCGCAGCCATTGGGGCCGACCACGCCCACCAGTTGCCCTGGCAGCATGAAATTGGTGGGCTCCGCAAACGATTTGAAGCCAGCAAGCTTGATGGAATTGAGGCGCACAGTGCTCGTTTTCTCTTGGATGGGCGGCGATCACCTGCCTTGCGCTGTCACAAACCGGTCGGCCCGCGCAAAACGGGGCCAACCCGGCTTGCCGGGCAGGTGCCAATTGGCCCAGGGATCTTTTCTGATGAACAAAGCGGTAGAACTCAGGCCGACATAATACCGTGCCCTCCTGGCCCACCAGAGACAAAAGCGCCTGCGGCTGCGGTTTTGCGCCCGGGGCAGGGTCAAATAGTGTTGCGCACCCGCACTGGTGCGGCACGCGCAGCCCAGACTGGCTATATACACAGGCCCATGCGGGAAAAGCCGCAAGGCAGACAATGGCTGCATGGATTCAAGCATGTCTACACGCCCGGCTGCTGCTGCCACCGCATCCACCCCCAGCGCTGCAGTGCCGGCACTGCAGCCTGGTGCCCAATGGCACAACGGCTTTGCCAGTCTGCCGCCAGTCTTCTACACCCGCCTGCAACCGACGCCGATGCCGGAGCTGGCCATGCATGCCCGCAATGAGGCACTGGCCCAGGACATGGGTCTGCGCCCCGAATGGCTTGCCAGCAGCGAGGCCACCCAGGTGCTGGGCGGCAATGCGCTGCTGCCGGGCATGGATGCGCTGGCCAGCGTTTACAGCGGCCACCAGTTTGGCCACTGGGCCGGGCAACTGGGTGACGGACGGGCAATTCTGCTGGGCGAGATCCGCTCGGCGACCGCCCCCCAAGGCCTGGAGCTGCAGCTCAAAGGCGCAGGCAAGACGCCCTATTCCCGCATGGGCGACGGGCGCGCGGTGCTGCGCTCCTCCATCCGTGAATACCTCTGCAGTGAAGCGATGCACGGGCTGGGCGTGCCGACCACACGTGCGCTGTCGCTGGTCACCTCCCCACAGCCGATTTACCGCGAAACGGTGGAGACCGCTGCCGTAGTGGCCCGCGTGGCGCCCAGCTTCGTACGCTTTGGCCATTTTGAGCATTTTGCGGCCCGCGATGACCAGGACAGCCTGCGCAAGCTGGCGGACTATGTCGTGGAGCGCTACCTGCCGGAGGTCGCCCAACACGCCAGTGGCAGCAGCGAGCGCTATGCCGCGTTTTTGGCTGAGGTGGCCGAGCGCACCGCACGCATGATTGCGCTGTGGCAGGCCCATGGCTTTTGCCATGGCGTGATGAACACCGACAACATGAGCATCCTGGGCCTGACGATCGACTACGGCCCGTTCCAGTTTCTGGACCACTACGACGCCAACCATATCTGCAACCACAGCGATACTGGTGGCCGCTATGCCTTTGCCCGCCAGCCGCAGGTGGCCTACTGGAACCTGTTCTGCCTGGGCCAGGCGCTGCTGCCCTTGATCGACGACGAGGCCACCACCCTGGCCGCTTTGGAGCGCTACAAAACCGCACTGGAGCCGGCGATGCAGCGGGCGCTGGGCGCCAAGCTGGGCCTCGATCCCGCCCGCAGCACCGCGCCCGAAGCCGTGGCCAGCGTGGTCAACCCCTTGCTGGCCTTGATGCAGCAGCACCGCACGGATTACAGCCTGTTCTGGCGTGCGCTGTCGCAAGCGGTGGCCGATGACCGCCTACCGGCGCTCGCACATTGGTTCAATGGTGATGCGGCCTTTGAGACCTGGTGCGAGCAGTACCAGGCACTGCTGCAACCCGGCGATGCAGCCGCCACCGCTGCGCGCATGTTTGCCGCCAACCCGCGCTATGTGCTGCGCAACCACCTGGGCCAGGAGGCCATCACTGCTGCGCAGCAAGGCAATTGGACACCGTTCCAGCGCTTGCAAACTGTGCTGGCGACACCATATGCAGAGCATCCCGGCTGCGAAGACCTGGCCGCCCTCCCGCCCGACTGGGCGCAACACATAGAAATCAGCTGTTCATCATGAGCTTTCCCGTCCAAAAATCGGATGCCCAATGGCAGGCCGAACTCGCATCCAAACAAGCCGAATCGGTGGCCTTCCAGGTCACCCGGCATGCCGCCACAGAACGCCCTTTTACCGGCAAGTACGAGGCCCACTGGGCCGATGGCAGCTACCACTGCATTTGCTGCGGTGCCAAGCTGTTTGACAGCGACACCAAGTTTGACGCTGGCTGCGGCTGGCCCAGCTTCTCCGAAGCCATCCCTGGTGCGATCCAGGAAAACGTGGACCGCAGCCATGGCATGGTGCGGGTGGAGACCGTCTGCGCCCAGTGCGGTGCCCACCTGGGCCATGTGTTCCCGGACGGCCCCCAGCCCACCGGCCTGCGCTACTGCATGAACTCGGCGGCGCTGGACTTTGAAAAGCAGGATTAAGCCCGTGCCGGGACTGGAGCCGGCGGCTCCAGCTCACGCTGTGTGGAACTTTGGCAGCGTCCCTTGCTCTGACAACGCTGCCAACCGTAGCTTTGGCTTCAGCCCAGCTTAAGTTAGAGGCAAAACAGCTCGCGTATCATTGACGGCTAGCCTGCAGACGCCTTATTCAACCAAACACAAGCACCCAAAGCCCTGCTCTCCTGTCCGCACCGTGCTCCGCATTGAGCGGCGCCGTGCACAGCCCGCATCGCCTGTTATGAAATTTTTGATTGATTTTTTCCCCATCCTGCTGTTTTTCGCAGCGTTCAAGGTCTGGGGCGTGTTTGTGGCCACCGGGGTGGCCATCGTGGCGACCATTGCGCAAATCGCCTACCTGCGCTTCAAGGTTGGCAAGGTGGAGCCCATGCAATGGATCAGCCTGGGCGTGATCGTGGTGTTTGGCGGTGCAACACTGCTGTTCCACGACGAATCTTTCATCAAGTGGAAGCCCACTGTGCTGTACTGGGTGATGGCGGCCGTGCTGCTGGGCGGCCAGTGGTTTTTCAACAAGAACCTGATGCAAAAGCTGATGTCGGCGCAAGTGCAGCTGCCGCAGCGGGTCTGGAACACGGTCAATTACAGCTGGGCCATCTTTTTTACCATCATGGGCATCGTCAACATCTGGGTGGCCTACCAGTTTGACCTGGACACCTGGGTCACCTTCAAGATGTTTGGCGGTCTGGGCCTGATGCTGGTCTTTGTGCTGGGCCAGGCCATGTACCTGAGCCGCCACATCCAGCAAAACCCGGAAGACCAACCCTGATCTGCGGCCTGAGCCTGCTGCATCTCAGCAGGTCTCTCCGCCAGCCCGCGCTACTCCCCTTTTTTCTATGCAAGCCCAGGACATTACCGCCACCGCCATTGAAGCGGTGCTGCGCGACAAGCTCTCCCCCACCCAGTTGGAAGTGATCGATGAAAGCGGCCTGCACGCCGGCCATGCCGGTGCCAATGGCAGTGGTTTTGGCACCCATTTTCGGCTGCGCATCGCTTCACCCTTATTTACTGGCACATCACGCATCGCCCAGCATCGGCTTGTGTATGATGCGCTCCAAGCATTCATTGACGCGGGTTTACATGCCCTTGCCATTGAAGTCCTGAATACACCAAAACAATGAAATCACTGGTGTATATTTCCTTCACAGATAAACAATTTGGATTTCGCATGAAAAAACAGCTCTTGTCCGGTCTGGTTGCAGCTGCCCTGCTTGGTTCAGCCGCGCTGCCCGCAGTGGCCCAAAACATTGGCATCGTCAATGGCAAGCCAGTGCCTTCGTCCTTGCTGCAGACCTTCAAGGAACAAATGGAGCGCAGCGGCCGCCCTGTGAGCGCCGAGCAAGAAGGCCAGATCAAGGAAGCCATCATCGAGCGCGAAATCTATGCCCAGGCTGCCAAGGCCCAAGGCCTGGATGCGACCGAGTCCTTCAAGGGACAGGTCGAGCTGGCTCGCCAAGGCATCCTGACCCAGGAGTTGTTCGCCGCTTACGAAAAGGCGCACCCCATTTCTGACGCTGCCGCCAAGGCCGAGTACGACAAGTTTGTCGCCACCAACCAAGGCAAGGAATACCATGCCTTCCACATCCTGGTGGACAGCGAAGACAAGGCCAAGGCGCTGATCGCCCAAATCAAGAAGGGTGCCAAGTTCGAAGACCTGGCCAAGAAGGAATCCAAGGATCCTGGATCGGGCCAGCGCGGTGGCGATCTGGACTGGGGCAATGCAGCCAACTACGTGCCTGAGTTCTCCGAAGCCATGACCAAGCTGAAGAAGGGCCAGATGACGGACACCCCCGTCAAGACCCAGTTCGGCTACCACATCATCCGCGTGGACGATGTACGTGAAGCACAGCTGCCCAAGTTCGAGGAAGTCAAGCCCCAGATCGAGCAGCAACTGCGCCAGCAACAAATCCAGAAGTACCAGCAAGAGCTGCGTGAAAAGGCCAAGGTCGAGTAATTCTCGCCACCTCACTTTTGCTTCCAACCCCTGCCCCGTGCAGGGGTTGTGCTTTATGGGCTGCAGCTCGCTGCATTGCAGCGCTACACTCAGATGGTTCTGGCCAGACCTAGCTAGGTCGATCCTCGTCCTTGCGGCGGCCAAGCGCTGCCGCTGCCTTTACAAGAAAGAAAACCCCATGCGTCTTTTGCACACCATGCTGCGCGTTGGCAATCTCCAGCGCTCCATCGATTTCTACACCCAGGTGCTGGGCATGCGCCTGCTGCGCACCTCGGAAAACCCCGAATACAAATACTCGCTGGCCTTTGTGGGCTACGAAGACGGCAACCCCGGCCAGGCCGAGATTGAGCTGACCTACAACTGGGGCACAGAGAGCTATGACCTGGGCACGGCCTATGGCCACATTGCCCTCGGCGTGCCAGATGCTTACGCCGCTTGCGAAAAGATCAAGGCCAATGGCGGCAATGTCACCCGTGAAGCCGGCCCTGTGAAAGGCGGCACTACAGTGATCGCGTTTGTGACCGATCCTGATGGCTATAAGATTGAACTCATCCAGCGCGATGAAGGTGGCGCAGGTGGTGGTCTGCGCTAAGGCCAGCCCGGGCGTTTGTCAGTAAGGCCCGCTACAACCCACGGGCCAGGCACTTGCCTGGCTTTTTGCATCCCAGACGCAATCAGGCCGATCAGCGGCCATCACCGTTGTGCTGCTTGTTCCTGTACATGTCCAGGTCAGCATGCTTGAGCAGGCTTTGCGGATCCGCACCGTCCTTCGGGAAGATGGCCTGGCCGATAGCGGCACCAAGGTGCACCAGCTCCCCCTCAGGCAACCCTTTGAGCGTCTGCAACGCAGGGGCGAGCACCTCCAGAACCTTGGCTTTCACCACCTTGAGTTGGTCATCGCTGTGGATACCCTGCAACACTGCAACAAACTCATCCCCACCCAGGCGGATCAGCACGTCGTTGCTACGCAGCACCTCCTTGAGCCGCTGCACCACCTCGATCAAGGCCAAGTCACCATTCTCATGGCCCCAGCGGTCATTGAGCGGCTTGAACTGGTTGAGGTCGATAAAGAGAATCGCAAACACCGCAGGCTTGCCACTGCCCGGCCGGGTCAGGGTTTCCAGGATATGGTTCAGCGCGCTCCGGTTGGCAGCGCCAGTGAGGGCATCGGTGAACAGGCGGTGCCGCATATGGTGCACATTGTTGGCCAACTCGCCAATCTCGTCATTGCGCTCCACGCCGATGGGCACATCGATCTCTCCCTGCCCCACCCGGCGCACCGCATAGGTGAGCGAGCGCATGTCCTTGGCCAAGCCTCCAAAGATGCGCAAACCCAACGCCAGTGCGATGCCCAAGGCAAGCAAGCCCAGGGCCACCACCAGCACCACATGGGCACGGATGCCAGCCAGCATCTGCTGGTGCGGCACAGCAACCACGGCCAACCAGTTCAGACCCGCTTCATCTGTCACGCGGCGGTAGGCCACTTCAATCGCATGGTCCTCGGCATCAAAGATAAGCGCTGTCCGCGCGACCTCGTTGGACTGCGAAAACTCATTGAGCAGCTGCCGGTACACCACTTTCAGCATGGGGTTGCCGGCACGGGCGGCATTGACCCGGCTGGGAGGCTGCTCGCCGTTCTCACGGATATTGTCCATACCGGTACCAGCGATCAGGTCGCCATTAGGCTCCAGGATGAATGCCTGAGCCCCTTCGGACAAATGCAGACCATCGACAAACAGCCGCAGCTCCTTGAGCGAGACATCGGTAGCCACCACACCACTGGGCTGCCCGTCCCGGCCAAAAACCTGGCGTGCCCGCGTCATCACCAGGTCCTTGGCATTGAAATCGATGTAGACCGGCGTCCAGATATGGCCGGCCACGCCCTGCGCTAGGCGGTACCAGGGGCGGCTGCGTGGGTCGAACAGATTTGACTCTTTGGACAGAAAGATCGGCTCTGCCTGGATGCCTGTCAGCAGGTAGATGCTGCGCACATCCTGCGCATGCAGCTTGATACGCAGTTCGGCCTGGGTTTCCTTGCTACGCAGCAAACCAATCCCCTGCCCATGGCGGTTACCGTAGAAGACATAGTCGCCCTGGTGCTGTGTCAGCGAGGTGGCCGCCCACAGGCGGGTGCGTAGCGCCACCATGTCGTCCTCGATCCGATCCGGGGCCTGCAGCCCGGCCGGAAAGCTCGCTTCAATGATTGAGCCGGAGCTGAAGATGTGCCGGTCCACCGCCTGGCTGATGCGCTCGGCCATCTCCACCATCAGCTGTTTCGACAGCATCGAAACCGTCTTGCTGCCGGTCCAGTACCACAGCACGCCCAGCACCCCAGTCAACAATGCAATCAGCATCACAAAGGGCAAAATCAGGGTGATCGTCAGCGAAGAGGCTTTACGGACGGGCATAACCAGGCAATGAGAAGGCTTTGACGGCGCGGCGGGAAGGTATTGGCAGTGATACGGACAGTTAATTCTTACTTTAACCGTTTTTATGAATTACATAGGCCGATAGACCTTCGTAATAACTCCACTTGCATGCTCCATGCTTGCCACCGCAAGCCCGGGCTGGGCTCTGGTTTTGAACGGAGGACCCACAACGGGTGCTGCCATTACCCCTAGCCAAGTCAAAAGATAGTTGCTCTGGAGATTCTTTTTTTAGGAGGAGAATAGCCGAGCGGAAAAAGCAGCCCACACCTTAGTGGAAGCGCACCAGTATAACCAGCCAACTACATTTGATTACATTAATTCAGAATAAATCAAGCCCCATCCGCGGAAATAGCTCATCACTGAGTTACATATTAGCTATAAGCTGATAGAATTGATGAATAACAAAATGCGATTCAGCATGATTTGTATCCGCCCCTGCCCTCGCTAGGCGCAGCTTTGGCATGGCAATTCCCGCGGAATGGGGGCTAGCCTCAGCCTTCACGTCAGCGACGGACATTGCCGCTTTGTTTATAGATTGATGAACCCATGGCTACTGAACTGCTTCTGAACAAAAGGCTCTCCCGCAGAACCCTTAACAGCTTGGGGCGACATGCCATCACTACCGTGGATCAGGTGGTTGAAGCGTATCCCGAGCGGTTGCTCAAGCTCAATGGTGTGGGGATGACGGTGCTGCGCGATATCGAGCGGACGCTGTTCCCGGGACAGCAGTTCCAGCCCCATTCCGGCCGCTACAAGGCCTGGACAGAAGACGCTGCCAACCAGACGCATGGAGAGCAGGCCCAGGCCAAGGAGTAGAGGCGCTTTATCGGGGAGGCCAAGCTCAGCTGCAACGGCCCGTTTTCAGCCATGGCAACGCAAACGTGCGATCCCCGTCCTGCCACTGCGCCAGACTAATTTGTCTAGGCGCGGGGCAGTTACAGAAGGATGGAACACTGTGATTGCCTGGGTCTTGTCAGTGGCCGCAGCCCTCTGAAAAAATGCAGCAGGCCTGCTGGCCATGCTGCGGGGATGAACCCTATTCCTGATACCAGGCGGGTCGAAGCGCCTGTATACAACTTATCAGGCCTTGCGTGGCAGGGCTGCGGCCTCGCGCGCCAGCAAGGTGATGTGTTCCCAGTCGCCGCGCTCCAAGGTGTCGGTCGGCACCAACCAGGAGCCACCTACGCAGACCACATTCTTCAGTGCCAGAAACTCGGGCGCATTGGCAGGCGTGATGCCGCCGGTGGGGCAAAAACGCACTTCGGCGAAGGGACCCTGCCAGGCCTTGAGCATGTTGATGCCACCGGCTTGCAGCGCGGGGAAGAACTTCAGCTCGTTGAAGCCATCTTGCTGTGCCTGCATGATCTCGCTGCTGGTGGACACGCCGGGCAGCAGCGGTAAACGCGCTTCGCGGCAGGCTTCGCCAACGCTGGAGGTGTAGCCCGGGCTGACCGCAAAGCGGGCCCCTGCTGCCGCAGCCGCACGTGCATCGGCGGCATTGCGCACAGTACCTGCGCCGACTATCGCCTCAGGCACGGACTTGGCAATCGCCTCGATCGCGCCCAAGCCCTGGGGCGTGCGCAAGGTCACTTCCAGCACGCGGATACCGCCAGCGACCAGGGCCTTGGCCATGGACACGGCGTGGTTGACATCGCGCAGCACGATCACCGGGATCACCGGTGCGTCTTGCATGATCGATAAGGCGGTCAGTTGCTCAGCCATGTGCAGGCTCCTTCTTCTGCGCTCAGCGCATTGCGCCGGAATCCGGCAAACAGTTCTCGGCCCAGACCACGGCCATTGGCGCGCAGCTGCTCGGCCGGTATCGTGGCAAGCGGGCGTGCCTCCCAGACGGCGGCATCCACTTCGGCCTGCATGATACCGGTTTCAGCATCCAGCAGCACCATATCACCGCTCTCAATTTTCGCCAGGGGGCCGCCGGCCAGTGCTTCAGGCGACACATGGATGGCAGCAGGCACCTTGCCCGAGGCACCGCTCATGCGGCCATCGGTCACCAAGGCCACCTGGTAGCCCTTGCCTTGCAGCACGGCCAAGGGCGGCGTGAGCTTGTGCAGCTCGGGCATGCCATTGGCCTGCGGGCCCTGCCAGCGCACCACGCAGACCACGCCGTTGTGGCCATTGGTCTGGCAGGCCTCTTCCAGCGCCCCCGATTTGAAGGCGGCCTGCAGCGCATCCTGCGAATCAAACACCCAGGCCGGTGCGCGCAGCACATGGCGATCGAGCGGCACGGCGCTCACCTTGATCACGCTGCGGCCCAGGTTGCCAGTCAGCAGCTTGAGGCCACCAGTGGGACTGAAAGGCGCACTGACGGGGCGCAGCACGCTGTCGTCACCCGATTCGGTGGCCGCTTGCCAGACCAGCTGACCCGCTTCCACGCGCGGCACCGTGGCGTAGGCCGCCAGGCCCTCGGGGCGCACCGTCAGCACATCGCCATGCATCAGGCCTGCAGCCAGCAGCTGGCCAATCACATAGCCTGGGCCGCCTGCCGCCTGGAACTGGTTCACATCGGCCGCCCCATTGGGGTAGACGCGTGCCAGCAAGGGCACGACCGACGACAGCTGCTCAAAATCATTCCAGTCGATGACGATGCCCGCAGCGCGCGCCACCGCCACCCAGTGGATCAGGTGGTTGGTCGAGCCACCCGTGGCCAGCAAGGCCACCATCGCGTTGACAATGCAGCGCTCGTCAACCACGCGGCCAATCGGCGCAAAGCGCTTGCCGGCGGTGATGTTCAGCACGGTGCGCATGGCCTCTCGGGTCAATAGTTCACGCGCACCATCTTCGGGGTTGATAAAGGCATTGCCGGGCACATGCAGGCCCATGGCCTCCAGCAGCATCTGGTTGCTGTTGGCGGTGCCGTAGAAGGTGCAGGTGCCCGCATCATGGTAGGCGGCCATTTCGGCTTCGAGCAGCTTTTCGCGGCCCACCAGGCCCTGGGCGGCCAGCTCGCGCACCTTGGCCTTGTCGTTGTTGGACAGGCCCGAGGTCATCGGCCCCGCCGGCACAAACACCATTGGCAGATGGCCAAAATGCAGCGCGCCGATCAGCAAACCAGGAACAATCTTGTCGCAGACACCGAGCATCAGCGCCGCATCAAAGGTGTCATGGGTCAGCGCCACCGCCGTGCCCATCGCAATCGCATCGCGGCTGAACAGGCTCAGTTCCATACCCGGCATTCCCTGGGTCACGCCATCACACATGGCAGGCACGCCACCTGCCACCTGGGCAGTGGCGCCGTGCTTGCGCGCCTCGTCCTTCAGGATATCGGGGTAGCGCTGCAGCGGCGCATGGGCTGACAGCACATCGTTGTAGGCCGTGACAATGCCCACATTCGGGCCCTTGACCTCGACAATGCGCAGCTTGTCATTGACTGGCACACCGGCTACCGCATGCGCCACATTGGCGCAGCCCATGGAGCGCATCTGCGGCGGCCGCTGGGCCATGGCATCCAGCTGCGCCAGATAGTCGCTGCGCGTGGCAGCGCTCTTGGCGCGGATGCGGTCGGTGACCGCCTGAAGAACGGGGTGGATCTGCATCATGGGGAATCCTTTGCATGAGAGGGACGCACAACCTGAGCCGCAGCATCCCCTTATTTATGTAATTTTTATAGCACAGCAGCCGCATGCGGCGCTGGCACTAGGCTTTGTCAGCGCCTAAGGCTGCTGCGCATCCAGCCACTGCTGCACTTGCTGGGCAATGCGGTCCAGCGGCGTGTCGGCATCCACGGTCAACACCTGCACCTCGTCACGCGGGTCTTCCAAGGTGGCAAATTGGTTGGCCACCAGTTCGGGCGAGAAAAAATGCCCCGCACGCTGCTGCACCCGCGCCAGGGCCGTGTCGTAGCTGAGATCCAGAAACACAAAGCCCAGCCGCGCCTGGGACGCACGCAACAACGCGCGGTACTGGCGTTTGAGCGCCGAGCAGGTCAGCACCACACCTTGGCCATCATCCGCCTCGGCCAGCAACTGCGCCAGGCGCTGCAGCCAGCCAGCGCGGTCGGCATCGGTCAATGCAATGCCCGCCTGCATCTTGGCCACACTTTCGGGCGCATGGTAGCTGTCGCCTTCCACCAGACGCCAACCCAGCTGCGTGGCAATAGCCTCACCGGCGCTAGATTTGCCGCATCCCGACACCCCCATCACCACCAGAGCTACAGGACGCCGACGCGAAGAATCACTAGAGGAGATGGTCATTGGGTTAGCGCTATCCAATACAGGTAAAAAACAAACACTGCCTTTGGATGACGCCATTGAACAAGCCGATTCAAGCCATCAGCCCGGTTCTTGCGACGCCCGCAGGCACTGCTTTCCTTCCCAATTACGCTGGGATAGCGCTATCATACCGGATATTGCTTGCTGAACCGACCGGAGAATTGCTTGCCCCTGCCCCCATCCACCCCATTGCCCGAGCCAGTTGCCGAGCCCCCTGGCCGCCGCTCGCGTGCCAGCGGGCGGGTGACCTTGCAGGATGTGGCGGATGCCGCAGGGGTCAGCCCGATGACGGTGTCGCGCGCGCTGCGCGGCGAACGCCGGGTGGCAGCGGCGCTGGCTGACAAGGTGCGTGAGGTGGCTTTGCGCTTGGGTTATGTGCCCGACCCGGCCGCGCGCGCGCTGGCATCGCAGAAAAGCAAGCAGGTGCTGGTCATCGTGCCCCTGCTCAGCAATACCTTGTTTGTGGATTTGATCGAGGCGGCGCACAAGGTGCTGTTTGCCGCCGGCTACCACCTGCTGATTGGGGTATCGCACTACAGCGCCGCTGAAGAAGAGCAGCTGCTGCGCGCCTACCTGCCGATGCGCCCTGCCGGCCTGATGCTGACCGGTTATGAGCGCAGCGCCGGCAGTGCCCAGCTGCTGGCCGCCAGCGGCACGGCCTGTGTGCATTTGATGGAGCTGCACCCGGCCAGCGCTGCCGCTGGCATGCACAGCGTGGGTTTCTCACAGGTGGATGCCGGGGTGACGATGACCGAGCACCTGCTGGCCCAGGGTTACCGCCGTATCGCCTTTTGCGGCGCCCAGCTGGACGCCCGCGTGATGCAGCGCCTGCAGGGCTATCGCCAGGCCTTGCAGCAGACGGGTCTGGCCGACCCGGGTCTGGAGATTCTGAGCCCAGAGCGCTCCTCGCTGGCCCTGGGTGCGCAGCTGCTGGAGCAGGTACTGCAACTTGGTGGTGGCGTGGATGCCGTATTTTTCTGCAACGATGACCTGGCCCAGGGCGCGCTGCTGGCGGCCAACCGTCTGGGGCTGGCCGTGCCCACGCAAATCGCGATTGCCGGTTTCAACGACCTGCCTGGCAGCGCGCAGATGGTGCCGCCGCTGACCACCATCCACACACCCCGTGGCGCCATTGGCGCCGAGGCCGCCACCATGCTGCTGCAGCTGCTGCAAGGCCAGCCGGCGGCACAACACCGGCTGGATCTGGGCTACCACTTGGTGCGGCGCGCCAGCACCTAAGAACCTGTTCAAAGGGCTTATACCTCTACCACTCACCCAAGGCCCAGCTGCTGGCCACCGCAAAATACTCGCGCAGCCAGACGTTGAACCGGGTCAGCAACGGTGTGGGGGCCGCCACGCCAATCGGATGGCTAAAGCCCTGGCTGCGGGCAATCTGCAGCGCGCGCCAGAGGTGGAAATCGCTGCTGACAATCGCAATCGGCTGCGCCAGATCCACGCCGCGCTGCTGCAGTATCGGGCCGGTCCACTCCAGGTTGAGCACGGTGCTGGTGCTGCGCTCTTCCACCACCATCGTGGCCGGGTCCAGTCCATGGGTCTGGGCCAGGTAGCGCGCCATGATGGCGCCCTCGCTCTCTTCCTGCCCAAAATCCACCCCACCGGTCACCGCCAGCACCGCCTTCGGCTGCAAGGCCGCCAGCTGCGCAGCGGTATCGAGCCGCATGGCCAACGCCGGGCGCGGCTTGCCGTCTTGCGTGCCACTGCCCAGCACCACGATCGCCGCCACCGGCGCTGTGGTCGCCGGCGTCTGCCCCAAGCCGGCAATATGCTGCCAGAGCCAGCCCACGCTGAGCACCCACAAGGCCAAGCCCAACCAGGCTGCACGCCATAGTGCGCGGCGCCAAGGCGCTGCGGCGCACCAGGCCAGCACCACCGACCAGCGCCAGACCAGATAAGCACCGGCCAGGCCCAGCCCTACCGGCACCAGCACCCCCAGGTGAAAGTGCCCGGCAGCCAGAGGCACGATACCCAGCCCCAGCAGCACCAGCGCAGCCAAAGCCAACAAAGCTCGTTGCATTCCCATCCTCTCGTACACGCTTCGCTCCTGCACAAAAAAACCCGCTGCGGGGCAGCGGGTCTGCATCATCGCGAAGCCGTCAGATCATTCAAATTCCAGAATGATATCGTCCACAGCCAAGGAATTGCCCTTGGCAGCGCTCACCTTGCTGACCACGCCGTCCTGCGTCGCAAACAGGATGTTCTCCATCTTCATCGCCTCGATGACCGCCAGCTTCTCGCCGGCCTGCACCTTCTGGCCCGGCTGCACTGCCACATCGACCAGCAGGCCGGGCATGGGCGAGAGCAGGAACTTGGACAGATCCGGTGGCGCCTTGTAGGGCATCAGCTGGTACAGTTCGGCGCCGCGCTCGGACAGCACCAGAATGTCGCGCTGCGTGCCATTGTGGATCACGCGCAGCGCGAGCGGGTTCTTGGCCGTGCCGCGCTCGATCTGGGCGGTAAAGGGCTGGCCGTTGCAGGTGCCGTGGGTGACGACATCGCGCAGCACCGCTTCGCTGCTGAACTGGTAGGTCTTGTCGCCAATGCTGACCTTGCAGACGCGGGCTTCGTCGTCAAAATCGGTCACCTCGGCCGAGACAAAGCGGTGCTGGCCTTCGGCACCCAGCACCACCGCCGTGTAGCTGTGGCCCACCCGCACCTGGTGGCCCAGCATCTGGCCGCTGATGGTGGATGCGCGCGCGCGGTAGCGGCGGTTGCGGAACATCGCCAACGCCACCAGAAAATCGGTGTCCTCATGGGGCACGTCCTCGGCATGGAAGCCATGGCCGTAGTGCTCGGCGATAAAGCCAGTGTTGAACTGGCCCGAGACAAACTTGGGGTGCGCCAGCAGCGCTGCCTGGAAAGGAATGTTCGAGCTGATGCCCCGGATCGCAAAGCCGTTGAGCGCCTCGCGCATCTTGGCAATCGCCTCGTTGCGGTCCTTGCCATGCACGATCAGCTTGGCAATCATCGAGTCGTAGTACATCGGGATCTCGCCGCCCTCGTACACACCGGTATCCACGCGCACACCTTGCAAATGGGCGGTATCGGCCTGCCACATGGTCTGCTTGGGCGGCTCAAAGCGCACCAGGCGGCCGGTGGATGGCAGGAAGTTGCGGAACGGGTCTTCCGCATTGATACGGCATTCGATGGCCCAGCCATCGCGCTTCACATCGGCCTGGCTGAAGGACAGCTTCTCGCCCGCCGCCACGCGGATCATCTGCTCGACCAGATCGAGACCAGTGATGCACTCGGTCACCGGGTGCTCCACCTGCAGGCGGGTGTTCATTTCCAGAAAGTAGAAGTCCTGGTCCTTGCCGACGACAAACTCCACCGTGCCGGCGCTCTGGTACTGCACGGCCTTGGCCAGCGCCACCGCCTGCTCGCCCATGGCCTTGCGGGTGGCATCGCTGATGAAGGGCGATGGCGCCTCTTCAATCACCTTCTGGTGGCGGCGCTGGATCGAGCATTCGCGCTCGTTCAGGTAGACCACATTGCCATGGCTGTCGCCCAGGATCTGGATCTCGATATGGCGCGGCTCCTGCACGAACTTCTCGATAAAGATCCGGTCATCGCCAAAGCTGTTGCGGGCCTCGTTCTGGCAGGCGGTAAAACCTTCCAGCGCTTCCTTGTCGTTGTAGGCCACGCGCAAGCCCTTGCCGCCGCCGCCTGCCGATGCCTTGATCATCACCGGGTAGCCAATGCCCTGCGCAATGCCCACCGCCTTCTCTGCGTTCTCAATGGCATCGTTGTAGCCGGGGATGGTGTTCACCTGGGCTTCGTTGGCCAGCTTCTTGGAGGCGATCTTGTCGCCCATCGCCGCAATCGAATGCGCCTTGGGGCCGATAAAGGCAATGCCTTCGTCTTCGCAGCGCTTGGCAAAGGCCTCGTTCTCCGACAGGAAACCATAGCCCGGGTGGATGGCCTGTGCGCCGGTCTTGCGGGCCGCATCGATGATGCGGTCGGCCAGCAGGTAGGACTCGCGGCTGGGCGCTGCGCCAATATGCACCGCCTCGTCGGCCAGCTTCACATGGCGTGCGTCCTTGTCCGCATCGGAGTAGACCGCAACGGTCTGGATGCCCATGGTTCGGGCCGTGGCGATCACGCGGCATGCAATCTCGCCGCGATTGGCAATCAGGATTTTGCTGAACATGGTTGTCGTCTCTTTGTTGAATCTCTCGGTTGGCCACCATGCTGCCGTGCTTACGGCAGCGCCTTGTCATGCGCCCATTGCCCGCCGGGCATGAGCAAATAGTCTTCGCAATCGATCTCGCTGCAGCGTACGCTTCCCAGCAGTTGCAGCATCACCTGGTCCTGCGTGCGCACATCGGTGGAGCGCCCCTGCACCTTGACGGCCAGCAGGCGGCTGTCCTTGCCCCAGCGGGCAATCTCCTGGCCTTCGACCACCGCTGCCGTGCTGTCCCAGCCATCGCGGTGGGCCGTGCGCACCGTCGCCAACCTGCGCGACAGGATGCGTTCGGGCCGCACGCCCACCAGCACTACCTGGCCGCGCAAGCTGGCCAGGTTCTTGTCCAAGGTGGGCAAGTCCACCACGCGGCGGGCCTGGTACTGGCGCACCATCGCCTGCAGCCGCTGGGCATTGGCGCTGTACTCGCGCTGCTGCTCGGGCTTGCCGGCGTTGTGCTGCTGCTGCGCCGCTGCGTTGTTGCTGTACTGCTGGAACAGCAGCTCGCGCCCCTGCAGCGAGGCCGTGGCCCGCACCACCGGCGCGGGCAGATGGCCATCGGCATCGGCCGCCAGCTCAAAGCCTTGGTACAGCATCAGCCGCACCAGGTTCTGCGCTGCACCCGGGCAGGCACGCTGCCAGTGCTGCAACGCCGCCTGCAGCCATTGCCGCGCCACCTGCTCGGAGCCCAGTGGTGAATGGATGTCCACCAGCACATGCAGCGCCATCGGTGCGCAGGCATCGGCCGGCGTATTGCCATCCAATGCCGCCTGCACCCACAGGCGCCCGCCCTTGCCTTCGCTGTCCGCCAACGGCCCCAGGTCGAGCAGCACCTGGCTGTCGGCCAGGGGCCGGGCAGCGCGCGCTGCCGGGCGGCCGAGGAAAATCCCCCGGTCAAAGCGGCCCTGCCAGACAATCGGCGCCGCGCCGGCATCGCTGCGCGGCAGCCACTGCGCCCGGCCCTCGCCCTGGGCCAGGCCGTTTTCACAGCCGCCCTCGTACGAGAACACGTATTGCCAGGACTGGGCCAGCGGCGCGCCACTGCGGGCCACGCAGCTGCTGCTTGGTGGTGCCGGCATGCCGGGCTGGGTTTGCGCCCCCGCCGCCACACCCATGCCGACCATGGCTGCGCACAGCAGGCGCTGCGCCAGTAAGCACTGCGCCCGCAAGCGCTGCGCCCGCCGTCTTGCGGCCGTGCGAGCTGGGGCAAAGGTGGAGCGCATTCGGGCCTGCAGCGTTTAGAGCGGGATGTTGCCGTGCTTGCGCCAGGGGTTCTCAAGCTGCTTGTTCTTGAGCATCTCCAGGCTGCGGCAGATGCGCTTGCGCGTCTCGTGCGGCAGGATCACATCGTCGATAAAGCCCCGGGCGCCAGCGACAAAGGGATTGGCAAAGCGGCTCTTGTACTCGGCCTCGCGCTTGGAGAGCTTGTCCGGGTCGTTCTTGTCTTCGCGGAAGATGATCTCGACGGCGCCCTTGGCACCCATCACCGCAATCTCCGCCTGCGGCCAGGCCAGGTTCACATCACCGCGCAGGTGCTTGGAGGCCATCACGTCATAGGCACCGCCGTAGGCCTTGCGGGTGATGACGGTGATTTTCGGCACCGTGCATTCGGCGTACGCATACAGCAGCTTGGCACCGTGCTTGATGATGCCGCCGTATTCCTGGCTGGTGCCGGGCATGAAGCCGGGCACATCGACAAAGGTGACCACCGGGATGTTGAAGGCATCGCAAAAGCGCACAAAGCGGGCGGCCTTGATGGAGCTCTTGATATCCAGGCAGCCGGCCAGCACCAGCGGCTGGTTGGCCACAATGCCGACGGTCTGGCCGGCCATGCGGGCAAAGCCGATCAGGATGTTCTTCGCGTACTCGGGCTGCAGCTCAAAGAAATCGCCATCATCAACGGTCTTGGCGATCAGCTCCTTCATGTCATAGGGCTTGTTGGGGTTCTCGGGCACCAGGGTGTCGAGCGACATGTCGGCACGGCTGACCGGATCGGTGGTTGCGCGCACCGGTGCCTTTTCGCGGTTGTTCAGCGGCAGGTAGTTGTAGAGGCGGCGCAGCATCATCAGCGCTTCGACATCGTTGTCAAAGGCCATGTCGGCCACACCGCTCTTGCTGGTGTGGGTCAGCGCGCCCCCCAGCTCCTCAGCAGTCACCTGCTCATGCGTCACGGTCTTGACCACTTCGGGGCCGGTGACAAACATGTAGCTGGAGTCCTTGACCATGAAGATGAAGTCGGTCATCGCGGGCGAATAGACCGCGCCACCGGCGCATGGGCCCATGATCATCGAGATCTGTGGCACCACGCCCGAGGCCAGCACATTCTTCTGGAACACGTCGGCATAGCCGCCCAGCGACGCCACGCCTTCCTGGATACGGGCGCCGCCCGAATCGTTGAGGCCAATGACCGGTGCGCCGACCTTCATCGCCTGGTCCATCACCTTGCAGATCTTCTCGGCATGGGTCTCGGACAGCGCGCCGCCAAACACGGTGAAATCCTGGCTGAAGACAAAGACCAAGCGGCCATTGATCATGCCGTAGCCGGTGACCACGCCATCGCCCGGGATCTTGGTCTCTTCCATGCCAAAGTCGGTGCAGCGGTGCTCGACAAACATGTCCCACTCTTCGAAGGTACCGTCATCAAGCAGCAGCTCGATGCGTTCGCGCGCGGTGAGCTTGCCCTTCTTGTGCTGTGCGTCGATGCGCTTTTGCCCGCCGCCGAGGCGGGCGAGTTCACGCTTTTTCTCCAGTTGTTCCAAGATATCTTGCATGTTCCATCCTTGAAGCTTGCTAGGTTGTCTCTCTGTCTTGATCTGGGGTCGCCGCCCGGGTCAATCCGCTTTGTGAATCATCGCTGCACTGCTTTGCGCCTGCAGCAGGTTTCTGGCCGCCGTCGATGCCGCCAACTGGCCCGATGCGACTTGCTGCTGCACAGCAGGCAGCATATCGCGCACGCCAGGGTGGCTGCGAAACGCCAGCTTCAGCCCATGGTCAATGCGCTCCCACATCCAGGCCAGCGATTGCTTTTCGCGCCGCATCGCCAGGCAGCCATTGCTGGTCTGCATCTGGCGGTAGCTGCTGACGGCCTCCCAGAAGGCCTCCACACCATGGCCGAGCAGCGCGCTGATCTGTATCACCCGGGGCTGCCACAGTGCACCACGCGCCGCCTGGTCATGGCTGCCATGCATGCCCAGCAAACGCAGGCTGGAGGTGATCTGCGCCTGGGCACGGGTGGCGGCGTTCGGATCGATGTCGGCCTTGTTGATGACCACCAGGTCCGCCAGCTCCATCACGCCTTTTTTGATGGCCTGCAGGTCATCGCCGGCATTGGGCAACTGCAGCACGCAGAACATGTCGGTCATGCCATGCACCGCAATCTCGCTTTGGCCGACGCCGACGGTCTCGACCATCACCACGTCATAGCCCGCCGCTTCGCAGACCAGCACGGCCTCGCGCGTCTTCTCTGCTACGCCACCCAAGGTGCCGCTCGATGGACTGGGGCGGATATAGGCTTCGGTACGCATGGAGAGCTGCTCCATACGCGTCTTGTCGCCCAGGATGGAGCCGCCCGACACGGTGGACGATGGGTCAATCGCCAGCACCGCAACACGCAGACCCTTGCCAATCAGATAGAGGCCCAGGGTTTCAATAAAAGTGGATTTGCCGACACCAGGCACACCGCTGATGCCCAGGCGAAAGGATTGGCCGGTATGCGGCAACAGCGCCGTCAGAAGCGCATCACCCAAGGCACGGTGGTCTGCACGGGTGGATTCCAGCAAGGTGATGGCCTTGGCCATCGCGCGCCGCTGCAGCGCCGGGTTGTCCCCTTGCGTAATGGCGGCAACGCGCTCGGCGACCTCGGTACTCATGCCGCCGCCCGATCACCACGTTGCTGCCACATCCCTGCGCCAGAAGCGCATGCAGCCATCATTTGTTTCGCCAACACCATATCCACTACCTCTACGCCGGGGTCCACTGGTACAACAGGTCAATCGGATCGCCGCCCGTCTGCACAAAGCCATGGCGCTCATAAAACCGGATCGCATCGCTCTGGTTGAGCACCTCCAACCACACCGCGCGGCCTTGCAGGCGCGCTTGGGTTTGCACATGCTGCAGGGCCCAGTCGCCAATGCGGCGGTTATGCCAGGCCGGCAACAGGTACAGGTGCTGCAGTTTCAGGCGGCCATCGTCATAGGGCACCAGGGTCAGCAGCCCTGCGCGCTGCGGGCCCTCACCTGCCCCCTCATCCACGCAGATGTGCTGCATGTACTGCGGCTCAAACTGGCCCAGAAAACGCTTGCGGGCATGGTTCATGTTGAAGATGCCCAGCCGCTCCAGGCTGGGGCGCATGGCGGCTACACGCAAGGCAAACAGCGCTTCGAAATCGCTGGCATCCACTGGGGCAAAAGAAAGCTTCATAGCGCTGCCTCCATCCAGTCTTCCATCCGCAAACCTTCGATCCGCTTAAATTCGCGGACGTTATGCGTGACCAAAACGCCATCGGGGTCCGCAAGTGCCTGGCAGCCAATCATCAAGTCAATGGCCCCAATGGGGGTGCCGGCCTTGCGCAAGCGGGCAGATTGCTCACCGTAATGCCAGATGGCATCACCACCCCAGGGCTCAATGCAAAACAGCGACAAGGCTTCTTCCATCAGCGCACGGTTGCGCTCCGGGTGTGCACTGCGCATGGCGCCACTGGCCAACTCAGCCGCCACCAGTGCTGGTATCACCATGCGGGTATGGTCCACCGTCCGCATACGGGCCAGCACCGCCGCATGCTGGCGATGCCAGGCATAAATGCAGATGTTGGTGTCGAGGTAATAGCGAGGCATAGGTCAGCAGGTCGCAGTCCGGGTCAGTCAAAGCCGATGTCACGCGGAGGCGTCTTGTCGCGCTCGATCTCATCAGGCATGCCCTCAAAGCGCCCCACCAGACGGTCGAGCCGCGCCAGCCATGCGGCATGCGCATCCACAGGCACAGGGCGCAAGACCACCGAACCATCGGCCAGCCGCTCTACCGTCACCTCGTCGGTGTCGAAGCGGAACTCCTTGGGGAGGCGAACGGCCTGGCTGCGGCCGTTCATGAAGATTTTGGCGATGGCAAGGTCAGACATGCGGCGCTTTCAGGATGCGGTATATATCAATGGTATATACCTCGTTTCAAGCCGTCAAGCTGGCCCTGATCTGCTCCAGCACATCCTTGGCGCTGGCCGGAATCGGCGTGCCGGGGCCGTACACGCCTTTGACGCCGGCGTTGTAGAGGTAGTCGTAATCCTGCGCAGGAATGACGCCGCCGACAAAGACGATGATGTCGTCGGCGCCCTGTTTTTTAAGCTCTTCGATGATGGCGGGCACCAGAGTCTTGTGGCCGGCGGCCAGGGTGGAGACGCCGACGGCATGCACGTCGTTCTCGATGGCCTGGCGGGCGCATTCCTCGGGGGTCTGGAACAGCGGGCCCATGTCCACGTCATAGCCCAGGTCGGCAAAGGCGGTGGCAACCACCTTGGCACCCCGGTCGTGGCCGTCCTGGCCCAGTTTGGCGATCATCACGCGGGGGCGGCGGCCTTGCTCTTCGGCAAAGGCAGCGATTTCGCCCTTGAGGTTTTCCCAGCCTTCGGCCGAGTCATAGGCGGCGGCGTAAACGCCGGTCACCTTTTGCGTATCGGCGCGGTGGCGGCCAAAGGATTTTTCCAGCGCGTCGGAGACTTCGCCCACGGTGGCGCGCAGCCGCACGGCCTGGATGCACAGATCAAGCAGGTTGCCCTCGCCCGACTCGGCAGCATCGCTCAGCGCCTGCAAGGCCTTGTCAACGGCAGCAGCATCGCGTGTGGCCTTGATCTGGTTCAGGCGTGCAATCTGGCTGTCGCGCACCTTGACGTTGTCCACTTCAAGAATATCGACCGGATCTTCCTTGGCCAGCTTGTACTTGTTGACGCCGACAATCACTTCCTTGCCCGAGTCGATGCGCGCCTGCTTCTCGGCCGCAGCAGCCTCGATCTTGAGCTTGGCCCAGCCGCTGTCCACGGCCTGGGTCATGCCCCCCATGGCATCGACCTCTTCAATGATCTTCCAGGCGGCATCGGCCATGTCCTGGGTCAGCTTTTCCATCATGTAGCTGCCGGCCCAGGGGTCGATCACGTTGGTGATGTGGGTTTCTTCCTGGATGATGAGCTGGGTGTTGCGTGCAATGCGGGCGCTGAACTCGGTGGGCAGCGCGATCGCTTCGTCGAGCGCATTGGTGTGCAGCGATTGCGTGCCGCCAAACACGGCAGCCATGGCCTCGATGGTGGTGCGCACCACATTGTTGTAGGGGTCCTGCTCGGTCAGGCTCCAGCCGCTGGTCTGGCTATGGGTGCGCAGCATCAGGCTCTTGGGGTTCTTGGCCTCGAAACCGGTCATGATGCGGCACCACAGCAGGCGGGCGGCACGCATCTTGGCGATTTCCAGGTAGAAGTTCATGCCCACCGCCCAGAAGAAGGACAGGCGCCCGGCAAAGGCATCCACATCCATGCCCTTGGCGATGGCGGTTTTCACATATTCCTTGCCGTCCGCCAGGGTGAAGGCCAGCTCCAGCGCCTGGTTGGCACCGGCTTCCTGCATGTGGTAGCCGCTGATCGAGATCGAGTTGAACTTGGGCATGTTCTGGCTCGTGTACTCGATGATGTCGCCGATGATGCGCATGCTCGGCTTGGGCGGGTAGATGTAGGTGTTGCGCACCATGAACTCTTTGAGAATGTCGTTCTGAATGGTGCCCGAGAGCTGATCCTGCGCAACGCCCTGCTCTTCTGCCGCCACCACATAGCCGGCCAGCACCGGCAACACCGCGCCATTCATCGTCATCGACACCGAGACTTTGTCCAGCGGAATGCTGTTGAAAAGGATCTTCATGTCCTCGACCGAGTCGATCGCGACACCGGCCTTGCCAACGTCACCGGTCACACGCGGGTGGTCGCTGTCATAACCACGGTGGGTGGCCAGGTCAAAAGCAACCGACACGCCTTGGCCGCCAGCGGCCAGCGCCTTGCGGTAGAAGGCATTGGATTCTTCGGCGGTGGAAAAGCCGGCGTACTGGCGGATGGTCCAGGGCCGCACCGCATACATGGTGGCCTGAGGACCCCGCAGATAGGGGGCGAAACCCGGCAAGGTATCGGCGAAAGGCAAGTCGGCGGTATCGGCAGCGGTATAGAGCGGCTTGACGGTGATTCCATCGGGCGTCAGCCAGTCCAGGCTTCCGACATCGCCACCGGGGGCGGATTTGCTGGCGGCCTTGTCCCAGGCGGCGCGGTCGGCCTTGGGAAACTCGGATGCAGTGTTGTGCTTCGCGGAATCAGTCATGTCTCAAGCTCGGAATACGTTATAGACAATGCATATTGGCCTACCCACGGCCGCCAGGCAAGTGTACATTATTCATAATTATGAATGCAGAATTTTGAATTTCAGTCGCCTTCTGTACAATGGCGCCACCGATGAGCCTCCCCAATTTTGCGCCGCGCGCGCTGTACCAGGACGTTGCCGAGCTACTGCGGCAACGTATTTTTGCGCACCAACTGCCGCCTGGCAGCTGGATCGATGAGTTGAAGATTGCCGAAGAAATAGGCATCAGCCGCACGCCATTGCGTGAGGCTTTGAAGGTTTTGGCGACCGAAGGCCTGGTCACTATGAAGCTGCGCCGTGGCGCCTATGTGACTGAGGTGTCGCAAAAAGACCTGCTCCAGGTCTACCACCTGCTGGCTTTGCTGGAGAGCGATGCCTCCGCCGAGCTAGCCCGCTGCGCCAGCGCTGAACAGATTGCCGAGCTACAAGGCCTGCATGACGTGCTGGAAGCCGCCGTCCATGAGCGCGATGCCTTTTTCATCGCCAATGAGCAGTTTCACATGCGCGTGCTGGAGATGCTGGACAACAAATGGCTCAGCCAGATGGTGGCCGACCTGCGTAAGGTGATGAAGCTCAACCGCCACAACTCGCTGTTCAAGTCCGGCCGCATCGAGGAATCGCTGCAGGAGCACCGCGCCTTGATGCGGGCGCTGGCTGCGCAGGACAGCAGCGCAGCACGCGCCTGCGTGATGCTGCACTTTAAAAACGGCTTGGCAGCCGCGTCCTAGTCTTGATGACGCTTGGCTGCCCGGCCTTCATCAGCCCTTGAGAAAATGCGCAGCGCCCTGCGCTGCCCGCACGCCGCTCGACAAGGCCGCTGTCAGCAGATAGCCGCCGGTCGGCGCTTCCCAGTCCAGCATCTCACCGGCGCAGAACAGGCCGGGACGGGCATTGCACATCAGATCATGCGAGAGCGCAGTAAAGGCCACGCCACCGGCGGTGCTGATGGCCTCGTCGATGGGGCGCGTGGCGACCACGGTGATGGGAGCCGCCTTGATGGTGCGCGCCAGCAGCTCGGCATTCTGCATGCCCTCCTTGCCCAACACTTCAAACAGCAAGGCGGCCTTGATGCCATCCAGGCCCAACCGGCTCTTCAGGTGGCTGGCCAGGCTGCGCGAACCGCGCGGGTGGCGCACTTCGGCCAGCACGCGCTCAGCGCTGTGGTCGGGCAGCAGATCAACAAAGAAGGTGGCACTGCCCTGGGCCTTGATGGCATCCCGCAGCGGGGCAGACACCGCATAGACCAAGCTGCCTTCCACGCCAGCGTCGGTCGCAACAAACTCGCCTCGGCGTGCAAAGCCCGCCTCGCTGCCGTCGTCAAACCGGATCGCCACGGATTTGAAAGGCTGGCCGGCAAACTTGCTGGCAAAAAACGGCGACCAGCCGGGAACTGTCTCGCCATCGGCGGCCGGCAGCATGCGCACATCAAAGCCACAGTTTGCAGGCTCCAGCGGCACGGTACCCACACCCGCCTGCGCCAGCAGCGGCATCCAGGCGCCGTCCGAGCCCAGGCGCGCCCAGCTGCCACCGCCCAGCGCCAGCACCGTGGCGCGGGCTTGCACGCTGCTCTCGCCATCGGGCGCCGCAAAGCGCAGTGCGCCTGCTTCGTTCCAGCCCAGCCAACGGTGGCGCATCGCAAAACGCACACCCGCTGCCCGCATGGCCACCAGCCAGGCACGCAGCAACGGCGCGGCCTTCATGTCCTTGGGAAACACCCGGCCCGAGGTGCCCACAAAGGTCTCGATGCCCAGATCCTGCGCCCAGGCCTGCACCTCGGCAGCGCCAAAATACTGCAGCCAGGATGCGACCACTGCCTGCTGGCGGCCATAGCGCCCGACAAACGGCGCCATTGGCTCGGAATGGGTGAGGTTGAGCCCGCCACGCCCGGCGAGCAGGAACTTGCGGCCTACCGATGGCATGGCGTCATACACCGTCACCTGCAAACCGGCCTGCGCCAGGCGGTGTGCTGCCATCAGGCCAGCCGGGCCGCCGCCAATGACTGCAACATCCACGGTGGCAGGCGAAGAAGAGGATTGGCTGGGCAAGGTCATGGCAAAAGCAAAGCAAAAGAGAACAAGGGGGCGAACCATACACCAAGTCCGGCCCCTGGCAGACAAGGATTGCTACTTTTCGCAAACTGCTGATGCAGCGCATACCCGCAACAGCACATCGGAAGGCGGCCTCTAGTACCATTCCGCTATGGATCGTCCCGTCATTTCCCTGGTTGACCTGCGTCGTTATGACGCCCGTCTGGCCATGCCCACGCCTGCTGGTGCCACGCTGTCGCATGGCAGTGCGGTGCGTGACCAGCGCCAACGGCCGCTGCGGGATCTGCGCATCAGTGTGACGGACCGCTGCAACTTCCGCTGTAGCTACTGCATGCCCAAGGATGTGTTCGACAAGGACCACCAATACCTGCCGCACCGTGATTTGCTCAGCTTTGAGGAAATCACCCGCACTGCCCGGCTGTTTGCGCAGCTCGGCGTCGGCAAGCTGCGCATCACCGGTGGCGAGCCGCTGCTGCGCAAGAACCTGGAAGCGCTGATCGCCCAGCTGGCCCAGATTGACACCCTGGACGGCAGCCCCATGGATCTGACCCTGACGACCAATGGCTCCATTCTGGCACGCAAGGCCCAGGCCCTCAAAGACGCCGGGCTCAAACGCCTGACGGTCAGCCTTGACAGCCTGAGCGATCCGCTGTTCCGCCAGATGAACGACATGGATTTCCCGGTCGCCACGGTGCTGGAGGGCATCGAGACCGCGCAAGCCGTGGGCTTTGCCAATATCAAGGTGAACATGGTCGTCAAGCGCGGCGTCAATGACCATGAGGTGATCGCGATGGCGCGCCACTTCCGTGGCAGCGGCGTGACCTTGCGCTTTATTGAATTCATGGACGTGGGAGCCACCAATGGCTGGCGGCTGGAAGAAGTGCTGCCCTCGGATGCCGTGCTGGAGCGCCTGCAGTCGGCCTTTGCGCTCACCCCCTTGTCGGCCACCGCGCCCGGAGAGACGGCGGTGCGCTGGGGCTATGTCGGCGCCAACGGCCAGCATGACCCGAGCCTGGGTGAGATTGGCCTGATCAGCAGCGTCACGCACGCCTTCTGCCAGGACTGCAACCGCGCACGCCTGTCGACCGAAGGCAAGCTGTTTTTGTGCCTGTTTGCCAGCGAAGGCTGGGACCTGCGCGCCATGCTGCGCAATGGCGCCAGCGACAGCGACCTGCGCCAGGCCATTGCCCAGGTCTGGGGCCAGCGCAGCGACAACTACAGCGAGCAGCGCAGCCAGCACCCCGAGATCGCGCTGCAGCGCCAGCGGGTCGAGATGAGCTATATCGGCGGCTGATAGCGGCTTTGCCCTCTGCTGATGGCTGCCACAATCAGAGGGTCTGAAACCCTGCTGCCTTTGCCGACCATGCCCTCTTCCGCACCCGCCATTCCCCCTGAACACATCACCGGCCTGGTACTGGCGGGCGGCCAGGGCACGCGCATGGGCGGGGTTGACAAAGGCCTGCAGCTACTCAGCGGCCAGCCGCTGGCATGGCACTGCGCCCAACGGCTGCAGCCCCAGGTGGGGCCCGTGCTCATCAATGCCAACCGCCATCTGGATACCTACCGCGCGCTGGGCTACCCGGTGGTGGCAGACCTGAACCTGCCGGACACCGAAGCATACGCAGGCCCGCTGGCAGGCTTTGCCGCCGGCTTGGCGGCCTGCCAAACGCCCTGGCTGTTGACGGTGGCCTGCGACACGCCGCAGTTCCCGCAGGACCTGGCCCAGCGCCTGGCGCAGGCAGCGGCTGCCCAGGATTGCCCCATCGCAATGGCCTGCACCCCGCCTGAGGGGCCCGGCAGTGAGCGCCCGGTGTTGCAACCCACCTTCTGCCTGATCCATGCCAGCCTGGCAGATAGCGTGCGCCAATTTGTGGCCGGCGGCGGGCGCAAACTGCGGCAGTGGGCGGCACAGCATGGCCATTGCCTGGTGCAGTTTGACGATGGCCAGGCCTTTTACAACGCCAATACGCCCGACGAGCTGGCCCGGCTGCAGGACATGCCACCGCCACACAAGTGACTGGCGCTGACGGACGCGGGCTGTGCCGGTGCTATAACGAATCAGATCTGCATTACCACCTTGGAGCCGCCTTTTGACCTACTCGGCACAGCACCTCAGCCAGGAGCCCCAGCGCTCCGACATCGATACCCAGCCCGGTTTGACCGTGCTGGAATTTGGCACGCCCTGGTGCCCGCATTGCCTGGGCGCACAAAGCCTCATCGAGCAAGCGCTGGGCCCGCGCGCCGATATCCGGCATCTGAAAGTGGAAGATGGCCCTGGCAAGCCACTGGGCCGCAGCTACCGCATCAAGCTATGGCCGACTCTGGTGATGCTGCGCGATGGCCAGGAAGTGGCCCGTGTGGTGCGCCCGACCGATGCGGCCAGCATCAACACCGCACTGGCAGCGCTGCAAACGCCATAAGTTGAAGAATATTGAAGCTGGCTCGGCGCATTCAAGCCGCGCCTGCCATGTGTGCCTAGACCGGGGTCACCGAAAACGCTGTGCTTGGCGCGGTCGGGTCTTCAGGTGATACACCAAAGTACATCACGCCCACGCCATGCAACTGCACCGATTCACGGCGCACGGCGGTCGCGGGGTTGGCGCCAAAGCTCACCCAGGTGCCATAGCGGCTCAGGTCGGTGTAGATCACATTGCCGCTGCGCCAGTCGATGCGGCCATGCTGGCGGGAGACGCGCCGGTCCAGCACAACCCATTCCGAATCGGAGGATCGGCCCACAAACAGCGGCATCTCCTGCGTGCTGAAAAACCGCTCCACCCCACCAGATGCCAGCCGCAGGCGCATCTGCACCACTGCCTCAGGCCTCATCGGCAAGACGGAGTCGTAGGCGGTGACGATCTCCTGGGCCTCAGGCTCAATCCACTGCACCTGGTAGAGCATTTGCTGCTCGGCCTTGCCGCGCACATCCATCCAGCCCATCGGAACAAACACCGTGTCTGCGCGGGCGCCGGACTCCATCGTCGACGAGGCAGCCCAGATCTCGCGGTGACCGGCTTTTTCGCACAGGCGGGCGGCCAGGTTGACCGAGTCGCCATAGCAGTCACCCTCCATCAGCACTACTTCACCGGTGCTCATGCCTACACGTACATGGAATTTTTGCGAAGCTGGCAGGGATTCCCACTGCCCATAGTGGCGGCGCATCAGCATGGTCATGGCGCTCACGGCCAGCGCACTGCTGTTGAAAATGGCGAGCACCCCATCGCCCAGGGTCTTGACCACCCGCCCCCCCGCTTGCACGACGACTTGCTTGAAAGCATCCGTCATGCCCGCGACCGCTCGTGCAGCACGTTCATTGCCCAAGGTTTCGAACAATGCGGTACTGCCCGAGATATCGATAAATACCACGGTGGCGACAGTTGTCATGGATTTTCTAGTTACTGCTGGTGCTACCTCCTCCCCAGGAGCAACGCCAGCTTATGCATCAATTGCGACCATGCATATTACACTGCAAACCAGGGTCTGCGGCCAGCCCGAGCCCGCTGTCGAACTTACGAATTGTTTAGATTCCAACAACCAGGGTAAGCCAGGGTTTTGACAAAACCCGATTCAAGTCCGCTTGCCACATGGCAAAGCGGTTATCGGTTAGTTACCGCTTGGCGCATTTATTTATTGATGGCCCCAATAAATCAGCGCGTCCCGGCCTTCAACACTCAGCGACACCTGGGCGCCCACCGGCAGCAGCACCTTGGTTGGCACATGGCCGAAAGGCAGGTTGGTGAACACTGGCGCCTCGATCTGCGTGCGCAGCCACTGCACCACGCTGGCCAGCTTGAATCCCTTGTCATGCGCGTTCAGCTGGTAATCACTGAACTGGCCAAACACCACGGCCTTTTGCTGGGCCAGCACGCCGGCATGCAGCAAGGTGGTCAGCATGCGCTCCACCTTGTAGGGCGTCTCGCCCACATCTTCGATAAACAGCACCCCGCCTTTGACCTTGGGCAGGTAAGGCGTGCCCACCAGTGAGGCAATCATCGCCAGGTTGCCGCCCCAGAGTGTGGCCTTGGGGATGTAGATATCGTCCGAGGCCGAAGCGCCTGTCACCGTGCCGGCCTTCTCAGGTGCCAGGCGCCAGCCCGCGCCTTCGCCCGCGCCGCTCAGCAGGTCTTCAAAGCAGTCCTGCATGATGTCATCCACGCCGTCTTCAGCGCCAAAATCGCCCACCAGTGCCGGGCCAGCCCAGGTCACGGCACGGGTCCTGGCATACAGGGCCAATTGGAACGCGGTGAAATCGCTCAGGCCGACAAAGCGCGTGCCCGAGGCCACGGCCTTGGCGATCTGTTCATAGTCCAGGCGGTGCAAGAGGCGCGAGAGCCCGTAGCCACCCCGGCTGATCATCGCAACATCGGCGCCGCTTTGGCAGGCGCGGTCAATGGCTGCCAGACGGGTCTCGTCATCACCGGCAAAACGGGTGCTGGAGGCCAGCGCGTCCTGGTCCACCTCCACCTGGTGCCCCATGACCTCCAGGCGCTTTACCGCCCGCTTGAACGCTTTTTTGTCACGCACCGCGCCCGAGGGCGAGTACACATAAATATGCTTGGGGCCGTGGGCATGGTGGTGCTGGCAGTGCTCGTGGTCGCAGTGACCATGGTCATGGTCATGGGAGTGGTCGTGCTGGTGCATGGCGGCGAACGCAGGTAGAGAAAGGCAGGCCCGAGGCCGCCCAATAAGAAGAGCAGTGCCCGGCTCTGCATGCAAAACCGGCACCTTCGGTGTTGGGCGGCATTATGCGGCCAAGCGCCTAGCTGCGGCGCAAACGGGGACTAATGCCATGGACGGGACAGGGACTGCCTTGAATGAATTTGCTCAACTCGGCGCATCCGCACGCCCCTGGATCTGGATCAGGCTGAAAACGCCATGCACTCCGGGCGTGCTGTTCGCAAGCGCCACCGCACGGTCCAGCAGCGGTCTGGACGAGACCGTACCGCGCACGGTGACCATTGCATGCGAGGTCTCCACCTGCAGGGCCACCAGCTCCTGGCTTTGCGAGGCGGCCAGCGCATCCATCACCTGCGACGAGATGGCGTCATCTTCGGCACGGCGGCGATTGGCCTGAGCGGCGCGCTCCACCGCCTGGCTGGCTCGTTGGCCCGAGGCATCCAGCGTCTGCCCCACACCCTGGCTCCAATGCCAGGCCTGCTGCAGCGCCCCGCCCTGCCACAGGGCCGCCAGGCCAGCGCCCATCAGGGCAAGCGCCAGCGCAGCGATGGCTAAGGTTTTGACAACGGAGGAGCGACGGATCAAGTGCATGGGAAGCGGGAGCCAAGGCAGGCACAGGAAAGGGGCTGGACCTCGCCAGCACGGCGCTGTCGGTGCTCCTCATTGTGGCGGCGACCTGGCCAGCTGCCTAGGCCTTGCGACAAGAAACTGCAAGCTATACCCGCAAGATACCTGGCCGTGGCAATTCTTCACAGTCCGGGCTTCACACCGCCGCCGCAGTCACCCTTGCGCAAGCGCCACGCTGCATGTCTAGGCCGATGCGGCGACAATGCTGGCATGCAGTCCTCGCTGATCTACCGAATTTTCCCCTTCCTGCGCTGGCCCAAACCAAGCAAAGCACTATTGCAGGGCGAATTCATGGCGGGGATGACGGTGGGCCTGATGCTGGTTCCGCAGGGCGTGGCCTATGCGCATCTGGCCGGCATGCCGCTGATCACCGGTATCTATGCCTCGATCATTCCAGCGGCCGTGGCCATTCTCTTCAGCCCCTCGCCACGGCTGGGAGTCGGGCCCACCGCCCTCAGTGCTTTGCTGATTGGCGCATCGCTGACCGGCATGGCCGAGCCCGGCTCGGCCCAGTGGGTGGTGCTGGCGGCCTGGATGGCCATCATGGCCGGCCTGGTGCAGCTGAGCCTGGGCCTGGTGCGTGCCGGCTGGCTGCTGAACCTGGTGACCTCGCCGGTACTGGCTGGTTTCACCCAGGCTGCCGCACTGCTGATTCTGGCCTCACAGCTGCCCAGCCTGCTGGGCATGCGCAGCGACTGGGCCACCGTCTGGGACAACCCCTCTTTGGGGCTGTTTGACTGGCGCTCCATCGTGCTGGGTCTGGTCAGCATCGCCATCCTGGTTCTGTGCAAGAAGTGGCGCCCGGCTTTCCCGTCGGCGGTTTTTGTGATCGCCGGCACTGGGCTGGTCAGTTGGCTGACTGACTTTGCCGACAAGGGCGGCGCCGTGGTCGGCCACCTGCCGACCGGCCTGCCACACCTGGTCTGGCCCGGCATGCTGGACTGGTCGCAGTTTGGCCTGCTGGTCATGCCGGTGCTGGTGATCTCGCTGGTCAGTGCATTGGAGACGGCTTCCAGCGCCCAGGTCGAGCACCAACAGGCAGGCACGCGCTGGGACAGCAGCCAGGAGCTGGTGGCCCAGGGCCTGTCCAAGATGAGCGCCGGCCTGTTCGGCAGCTTTGCCACCAGCGCCTCGTTCTCGCGCTCTGCCGTCAATCTGCTGGCAGGTGCCAAGACCGGATACGCCAATGTGTTCTCGATTTTGCTGGTCGTCAGCGTGGTGCTGTGGTTCATCCCCGCGCTCTACCATGTGCCGCAGGCGGCACTGGCCGCGATTGTGATGACGGCCGTCGCCAACCTGGTCAAGCCGCGCGCCCTGCTCTATCTGTTCAAGATCTCGCGCGTTGAAGGATGTATTGCGGTCGCCACTTTCGGGATCACCTTGCTGACGGCGCCGCGCATCTACTGGGGCGTGCTCTCGGGCATCCTGCTCAGCTCCTGCTACTTTCTCTACAACCGCCTGCACCCGCGCATTGTTGAAGTGGGCCTGCACCCGGATGGCAGCCTGCGCGACCGCCATCTCTGGCAGCTGCCACCGCTGGCCCCGGATTTGCTGGCTTTGCGCATGGATTCGGAGCTGGACTTTGCCTCAGCAGCTGCACTGGAAGAGCGCGCTGCCAATGTCTGGGCCCAGCATGGGCACTACCGCCAGCTGGCGCTGCTGGCCCAGCCGATGAACCAGATCGACATCACCGGCGTCGAAGCCTTTGTGCGGCTGGAGCGCATGGCCGCCAAGCGCGGCGGCATGCTGCATATCGTCGGCATGAAGCTGCCCGTCGAAGCCCGCCTCAAACGCGCCGGCCTGCTGCAGGACAACCCGCATCTGCGCATGTACCGCACCGATGCCGAGTTTCTGCAGGCGATGAACCGCGCGCACAGCGATGACGGCATCGAGTATTCGATCTAGCGATTCGGGCCCTGCCGCATGGGCCTGAGCGGCGGCCCGTGCTTCCCTGGCTAAAATAGCCGCCCGCCCTGCGCTCCGGCACCGGCGGCTATTTCCATCCCCCGAAGCTTTGCCAGATACCACCGTGTCCTCGATTCTCAACATCTCCTGCTACAAGTTCGTCAGCCTGCCTGACTGTGAGGCGCTGCGCGAGCTGCTGGCCCAGCGCGCGGCCGATCTGGCGCTCAAGGGCACGGTATTGTTGGCCGAGGAAGGCATCAATTTCTTTCTGGCTGGCCCCGCCGAGGCGGTACATGCCTGGGTGGATGCGCTGCGCCAGGACCCACGTTTTGCGGATGTAGAGCCCAAGGAGAGCTGGTCGCAGACCGTGCCGTTTCGCAAGATGCTGGTCAAGGTCAAGCCGGAGATCATCCGCATGGACCACCCTGCGATCCGCCCCGCCAATGGCCGCGCACCTTCGGTCAGCCCCCGTGATCTGCAGCGCTGGCTGCAGCAAGGCCATGATGACCAGGGCCGCCCGGTGGTCACCCTGGACACCCGCAATGACTACGAGGTGGACGAAGGCGCCTTTGTTGGCGCGATTGATTGGCGGCTGTGCAAGTTCACCGAGTTCCCTGCACAGCTGCGGGCGCACAGAGAGGACCTGGCCGGCAAGACCGTGGTGAGCTACTGCACCGGTGGCATCCGCTGCGAAAAGGCCGCCATCCTGATGCAGGAAGAAGGCCTGACGCATGTCTACCAGCTGGAAGGCGGCATCCTCAAGTACTTTGAGGAAACCGATGGCAGCGGCTACCAGGGCAGCTGCTTTGTGTTTGACGAGCGCCGCGCCGTCGATGACGACTTGCGCAAGACGGCGCTCAAGACCGAGCCTTGACAGTTAAGCTGCCCGGCTCGGCATGCTGCGAGCGATCAAGCAGCGTGGCGCTTGGCGTCCAGGCTCCAGGCACCGGCGCCAAAGGCGGCAAAGGCCAGCAGACCGCCAACGATGGCGATGTTCTTGTTGAACAGCAGCTTGGTCACCATCACGGCCTCGGCGGGAACCGACCAGTAGGCATGGAAGATCACCGTCGCGGCCAAGGTAAAGATCGCCAGAATGGCGGCGGCATAGCGCGTGCCAAAGCCCAGCAGCAAGGCCAGACCACCCAGAATCTCAATTGCCAGGCCCACGGCCACGCCCACCTCGGGCATCGGCATGCCTGCCGATTGGGCATAGCCTACGGCGCCGGCAAAGCCGGTCAACTTGCCCCAGCCTGGAATGATAAAGAACCAGGCAATCAGGATACGGCCCAGCAGGGCCAAAGGATTTTGCAAAGCATTCATATTTTTCTCCTTGAAATAACACCACCACTACTACCAACACCCACACCTGCGCCACACGGGGGCGGCCCTCCATGGCAGCGCCCCCTGTGCATCAGGCAGCCAGATCAAATACCAGCACTTCGGCATCGCGGGCCTGCGCCAGGCGCAGCGATGTCTCCTGGTCCAGATAGGCCGCATCCCCGGTGTGCAGCGCCGTGTCGTTCACCGACACATCGCCCCGCACCACATAGACATAGGACTTGCGTCCGGGCTCCAGGCGCAGGCTGGCCTCTTCATCGCCGTCAAGCAATCCGGCATACATGCGCGCATCGGCGTTCATCGTCAGCGAGCCGTCGGCCCCATCGGGCGACACCACCAGGCGCAGCTGGCCGCGCTTGTCCGCATCCGCAAACGTCTTTTGTGCATAGCTGGGCGCAATGCCCTTGCGATCGGGCTCGATCCAGATCTGCAGAAAATGCGTTTCCTGGCCGCTGGCATGGTTGAACTCGCTGTGCTGCACGCCGGTGCCGGCGCTCATGCGCTGCACATCGCCCGGTGGCAGGCCTTCGATGTGGCCCATGCTGTCCTTGTGGGCCAGGTTGCCTTCCAGCACATAGCTGATGATTTCCATGTCGCGGTGGCCATGGGTGCCAAAGCCCTTGCCCGGTGCCACCCGGTCTTCATTGATCACGCGCAGATTGCCCCAGCCCATGAAGCGGGGGTCGTAGTAGCCGGCAAACGAGAAACTGTGGTTGGAGCGCAGCCAGCCATGGTCAGCATGGCCACGATCGGCAGATTTACGAACCATCAACATTTTTGATCTCCTGTCTGGCTAACGGCGCACATTGCGCTGTTCATCACCATGTCCAAGACTGTAAAACCGCAGCATCCGCCTGCCGGGCAGCGGTTTTGATGGCATCATTCAAAAAATCTGATGGGCTTTTTCCAGAACGTATCCACGATCTCGTCAAGCCTGAATCAAGCCGGCCTCAGCAGCGAAGATTTACCGATCTGCCCAGGGCTGCATGTAGGAAAGAACCGTCAAAATGGCCTTGTTGCGTGACCGCGATGTCCTCACCCCCGATACCCTGGCCTTGCTCCAGCTGGTGGCGGACTCCGGCAGCTTTGCCGCTGCAGCACGCCAGCTGGGTCTGGTGCCCAGCGCGCTCACCTACCGTATCCGCCAGGTCGAGGATGCCCTGGATGTGCTGCTGTTTGACCGCAGCGCGCGCCAGGCCAGGCCCACCGAGGCTGGCCAGGAGCTGCTGCGCGAAGGCGCGCGCCTGCTGTCGGAAGTGGATGCCGTTGCCAACCGCGTACGCCGCGTCGCTACCGGCTGGGAGCCCGAGCTGCGCATTGCCGTCGACGGGGTGATATCGCGCACCACCCTGCTGGAGTTGATCGAGGCCTTCTACACGATCGCGCCGCCCACCAGGCTCAAGATCACTGACTCCATACTGGCCGGTACCTTGGAAGCCCTCAGCTCGGGCCGCGCCGATCTGGCCATCGGCATTGCCGTCGATGCATCGCACGTGGCGGGCCTGCAGCAGCTGGACCTGGGCGAGATTACCTTCCGCTATGTCGTCGCCCCCCACCACCGCCTCGCTGACGAGTTGCAACCCATCAGCGACGAGGTGCTGCGCCAGCACCGCATCATTGCGGTCGCCGATTCCTCGCGCAGCGGAAATGGCCAGACCATCGGCGTGATCAACGGCCAGGATGTGCTGACGGTGGACACTATGCAGGCCAAGCTCCAGGCGCAGCTGCGCGGGATTGGTGGCGGCTTTCTGCCCGACAACATGACCATGCCCTATCTGCGCAGCGGCCAGTTGGTGGAGCGCGAGTTGATGCGGCCACCGCGCAAGATCAAGCTGCGCTACGCCTGGCGCGGCACCAATCCGGGCAAGGCTTTGCAGTGGTGGCTGGACCAGTTGCAGTCCGAGGCCACACGCACTTCTTTGCTGAGCAATCACTATGTGGGATAAATCCTGAGCAAAATGGGCATGCACACCGTGTAGAGTGGTTCTCCAGATGCTGCTGCACCTGCAGCCATCTGTGATGCCTTATCGTTTGTCGAAACAGTACAGAAAGTCTTTCATGTCTTCTCGCATTCCCCCCAAACCCAAACGATCAGCCTCCTCTTCCCATATTGTTCTGGCCACCCGCAAGCACTATGTGGTGGTAGGCGCCGGCATGGCGGGCGTCGTCTGCGCCCGCACCTTGCAGCAAGCGGGCCACCAGGTCACCGTGATCGAAGCACAACCCCAGGTGGGTGGCCGCATGGCCAGCCGCCACAGCGCGCACGGCAGCTTCGATGTCGGCGCCCAGTTCTTCACGGTGCGCGACCCGCGCTTCCAGTTGGCGCTGGACACCACGCCCAACGTCACCCGCCATTGGAGCGTCAACGCCATCCGCACCCTGGATGCCACCGGCAAGGTCGCCGTGACCACGCAGCGCGGCATGGAAGCCCATCTGGTGGGCGTCCCCACGATGGACAGCCTGCTCGCCTCCTGGGCCGCGCCGCTGACCGTTCGCCTTAACGAATACGCGCTGGCTTTTGAGCGCGATGCACTCAACCCCCAGCAGTGGCAGTTGCGTACCGAAGACGTCGACGGCGGCGTGCATGTCTACGCCGGCCTCGATGGCATCGTGCTGGCCATCCCTTCGCCCGAAGCCCAGGAGCTGCTGGCCGACAGCGAAACCCATGTGCCCGCCGACTGGCAGCTGTCCGATGTCTATATCGCTCCAAGCTGGACCCTGCTTCTGACCTTTGCCCACGCGGTCGACCCCAGCATCACCAATATGGGCCCGCAGTGGAATGCCGCCCGCACCGAACACCCCCGCATCACCTGGCTCTCGCGCGAGTCGTCCAAGCCCGGCCGTGGCAAGGTCGAGCGCTGGACCGTGCAGGCCAGCCCCGACTGGGCGCGCAAGCATGAGAACGACGAGCCCCAGCGCGTCGCCGCCAAGATGCTGCAGGCCTTCTCCGAGCTGACCCGCATCCGCGCCACCCCCAGCGACATCCGCGTTGTGCAATGGGGCTATGCCAAGACCATCAACCCCCTGCCCAAGGATGCCAAGGGCCAAGCCCGTAGCCATCTGTGGAACGCCAAGAGCGCCATTGGCCTGTGCGGCGACTGGTGCCTGGGCTACCGGGTTGAAGACGCCTTTGTATCTGGCCTGGAACTCGCGCTGGCCGTGCTCGGCGAATAAGAGGCGCTAACACAACCCTTGATACGTCGTTACCTGGCCGGCCGCACCAAGCCTTGTCGTACGTCTGTACTGCCTGCGGCTTGGCGCCTAGTCGGGGGCGCCCAGCCTCAACCGCAAACCTTCGGTTTGCTGGCTCGTGTTAGCGACTCTAAGCGCAGCGCGCCCGGCAGCCTGCCGGGCGCTTTTCCGTTCTCTCCATCCTCAGCCGTTGCCGATACTGGGCAACGGCTTTTCGCGCTGGCCAGCGGCATTACACTTGCTGTCCCATGAGCTCTCGCGTTTATACCGGCCGTTTTGCCCCCTCGCCCACCGGGCCGCTGCATGCGGGCTCGCTGGTGTCGGCCCTGGCGTCCTGGCTGGATGCCCGCGCCCATGGCGGCACCTGGTTGCTGCGTATCGAAGACATCGACCCGCCCCGCTGCCCGCCCGGCATGGACCAGGAGATCCTGCGCCAGCTCCATGCGCTGCAACTGATCCCTGATGCGCCACCACAGTGGCAATCCGCCCGTCATGGCCTTTATGCCCAGGCCCTGGCGCAGCTGCAGGCAGCCGGCTGGGCCTACCCTTGCGCCTGTACGCGCCGCGACATGGATGCCGCGCTCGCCGCCCAAGGCCATGTGCACGAGCGCCACGGCGAGCGCCCCTACCCGGGCACCTGCCGCGATGGCCTGCATGGCAAGACCGGCCGCAGTTGGCGCTTTCATACCCTGCGCTACCAGCAGCATGCCAGCGCAATCGCGGCCGAAGATGACTTGTTGCCCACGCCCGAGCACCCGGTGCTGCACAGCGACCAGCAGCTGCTGTGGCAAGACCGCTGGCTGGGCCCGCTGCAGCAGGATGTGGCCGCCAGCGTCGGCGATTTTCTGGTGCAGCGCGCCGATGGCCTCTGGGCCTACCAGCTGGCCGTGGTGGTCGATGACGCCGCGCAAGGCATCAGCGATGTGGTGCGTGGCGCCGACCTGGCCGACAACACGCCGCGCCAGTTGCTGCTGCAGCGCGCGCTGGGCCTGCCAGCGCCGCGCTATATGCACACGCCCTTGGTACTGCAGGCCGATGGCGAAAAGCTCTCTAAACAATATGGCGCGCCGGCCGTCGTGGTGGACAGTGCCGAGCAGCGCATCGCCGTGCTGCGCCAGTCGGCCCAGCATCTGGGGCTGGAGGCCGGCCAGGCCAGCAGCATCCCCGATGCGCTGGCCGGCTGGACGGCGCAATGGGCGCGCCGCCACCTGGCCACTACATGAAATTGCGCGTGTGCAAGGAGGCCAGTTCCTGCGCATGGCCACGTTCAAAACCCAGCCGCACCAGCTTGGTATAGCGGCCATCGGCCATGTCCTGCATCAGCTGCTGCACGCGCTGGCTGCCCAGCGCCAGCGCATCGGCGGACAAGGCCCCGGCGCCCACCAGGATGAGCGCATCGAACACCTCTTCATTCAAGCCTGATGTGCCAGCCAAGGCATCGTGGCGCGCCTCCACCGCCTGGGCCAGCCGGTGGCGAAAGTCCGGCTCTAGCTTCAGGCGGTGCAGCAGGTGCGACATGCCCAGCGCCACATGGCGTGCCTCATCGCGGGCTGCCAGGCGGCAGATCTGCCGGGTCAGCGGATCGGGCGCATAGGTCTGCAAAAACTGCAGCAGGTTGACAAAGCTGCCCTCACCCAGCACCGACAGCAAAAAGCCCGCCACTGAAAAATCCTTTTCCGCCAGCAAGCTTTGCAGCGATGCCTGGCCGCCTGCGGTGGAGAGCGCCGGTTCACGCCCATGGCGGCGAATGCGGCGGGTGAACACATCGATATGGCGGGCCTCGTCGGCCACCTGGATCGCCAGCGCCGCCTGCAGCTCGCGGTAATGCGGGTGCAGCTCGCCCAAGAACCGCGCCGGCACAATCAGCGCCGCATTCTCGTTCTCGACCATATAGGTCATCACCTGGACGATGGCGTCCTCGATCACCGCTGCTGGCTCAGGTGCTTGTGCCCAGTCGATGTCCGTGTCGGCATTCCACTGCGCAGCCACGGCCTGGGCATACAGGTCCCCAGCCTGGTCGGTCCAGAACTCGGCCTTTTCCTGCAGGCGAAAGGCAAAGGCCGGTGCCCCGGCCTCCACTGCGGCACCACGCGCTGCCAAGCCCCAGGCCGGGTCGGCCTGTGCCGCCACGGCACCGGGCTGGCTGGCATCGCTATGGCCTGCCACCGCCGCATGGCGCCAGCGGCCGGCTTGCGCACTGCCACGCCGCACCAGCAAGGCCGGCTGCCGCAGCCAGCCGGTCGGTGTTTGCAGCGCATGGCCCTGGGCCTGGCACCAGGCGGCCAACTGCGCCTGCCAGCCCGGCGCCTGGCCGCTGACCCGGATGGACTCGCCCACAGCCACGGCCGCCAGGCCATGCTTGACCAGCAGGTGCGCTCCAGCATCAAAGCCCAGCCGGCCCAGATCCACCAGTGGCAGGCGGGCGGGCTCGGCCTGGCCTGGGCTGCCAGAGCTGCTGGGGGCTGCGGGCGGTTTTTCCATGGGTGTCAATACCGGTAGTCGGCCGCCAGGATGCGGCCCGCGTCATCGTAGAAGCGCTCATCGCGCACCGCACGGGCCAAGGGCACATAGCCCGAAGCCCGGCCAGGGTGCCAGACCTTGAGGCCTTCCAACTCCAGCAAGGGGCGGATCAGCGGGTCGTCCCAGGACATGGCCAGCAGGATCTCGGTAAAGCGCGCCGCATCGGCAGCGCTGATGCTGGGCCCGGCGGTCATATTGCAGTGGTCAAAAGGCTGCGAGGTGTCGAGCACGCGTGTGGCGCCTGCGGGCAAGGTGCCTTCGGCGGCAAAGGCCAGGTAGTTCTTGGCAACCATCCAGGATGCCGCAATGTCTCCCGCCACCATGGCCTTGGCCGCCAGGCGCTCGCCACCGATATGGTCGCCATGCTTGCCGCCCAGCACATCAAAGCGGCGCGCCTGAAAATCCCGGCCGGCCAGCATGCCCTGTTGGCGCAGGTGGTCCAGCGGGATCAGCGTGGCCTGGGGCGAATCTATTGCGCCAAAGCCCAGGGTCTGGCCACGCAGGTCGGCCAGGGTCTGGGCCGGGCTGTCTGCGCGCACCACCAGCAGCGACTGCACATCCATGTCGGTGTCGCGCATTGCGATGGACCGCACCTGCTGGCCGGCGGCTCGCGCCATCAACTCGGCGCGCACAAAGGCCAGCGGCGAGTTCCAGGCCAGTTGCACCGTGCCATCCATCAGCGCCTCGGTCAGCGACTCGTAGTTGGAATACAGCACATAGTCAAAGTACAGGCCTTGCTCGATGAAGTGGGCCTTGAAGCCCTCCCAGATGGTGATGACCTTGGGCGCATAGGCCACGGCGCCCATCTTGAGGGTGGTGTAGGAAGCGGTCATGGGTGCATGTCTCTCCGGTTGGGTTGGTTACGGTGGCTCAGGCTGCAGCGTCGCACAGCGCCTTGCCCAGCAGGTCATAGATCACATCGGTGGTGGGGGCCATCACCGAGGCCGCGCGGGCATCGCGGAACAGCCGCTCAATGCCCAGGTCCTTGCGGAAGGCGGCGCCACCGCAGACACGCATGGCCGTATCGCTCACCTCCAGCGCCGCCTCGGCCGCAGCGGCCTTGCATTGCAGCAGCCGGGTCTTGGCATCGGGGCGCCCGGCCAGCACCGCCTGCACGGCGTCATCGCGCAGCAGGCGGGCCTGGTCGGCCTTGAGCTGGGCCTTGGCCAGGTAGGCGCGGATGGTGGGCAGGTCGGCCAGGCCGCTGCCGTTTTCGGCAAAGCGGGTGTGGGCCACATGCTGCAGCGCGCGGCGCAGCACGCCTTGCATCAGGCCAACCGACGTGGTGGCGATCAAGGTCGGAAAATACGGCATCAGGTAGCGGGCTTTGACGTCTTCGCCCTGGCCATCCTCGCCCAAACGGCAGGACAGCGGCACAGCCACATCCTGGGCGATGATCGGAGACGAGGCATTGCCGCGCAGCCCCATGCCATCAAAGCGCGCGGGAATCTGCAGCCCGGGCAGGCAGCTGTCCACCAGCCACAGCGTATTGCCCTCACCGGTGCTCGCCCGCGAGATCCAGACATAGGAATCGGCCTCCCCGGCCGAGGTAATCATGCTTTTGTGGGCATTGAGCAGCACCGCGCTCGGGCCCTGCGCTGCGGCAGTACCCGTTGGCGCCCAGATATGGCTGCGCGAGCCGGTCTCCGACACCGCCAGGGTGGTGATGTGACGGCCCTGTGCAATGGCGCGGCGGGTGTCTTCGGCAGCAAAAGGCTCGATCAGGGCCACACCGCAGTAGTGCATGGTCAGCACCATGGCCGTGCAGGGGCAGTCCTGGGCAATGCGCTCCACAACCTGTACCGCTTCGGGCAGGCCTGCGCCCATGCCGCCCACATCAGCGGCGCTGATCAGGCCCAGCAGCCCCTGGCTGCCCAAGGCCTGCAGCGCCTGGCGCGGATAGACCGCCTGGCTATCGGTATGCGCGGCAGCCGGCGCGATGAGGTCGCGCACGATCGGCTCCAACGACGAAAGAATGTCCATGCTGCTCCGGATGCTGGCGCAACTGGCAGGCCCATACCGGAACCCATGGGGCGAGCATGGCCGCATAGTGCAAGCCACGAGCCGCCACCAGAGTTTCCTGTCGCATACAGACCTGCAATCACGACAGACTTGAGATTGAAAAGGGCATTATAGGCAGCGACTTTGCCGCTAGCGGGCAGCCAGCACGCACAGCGATTGCCCAATGTTTTGCAACTGCGAACCGGAAAAATCTACAATAGCCCCTTTTTTGACGCGGCCGAGCGCCCCTTGCCGGGCAAGCGCCACCCTGCCGCTTGTGCTGAGCGGCACCTCCATGACCATGCAATCTTCTTCGACGCCTGCTGCCGGCCCCGTGCCCGAGCCCATCATCACCAACGCACGCGATGCCAGCAGTGCCCCCGGCCATGCGCCTGCGGATGTCGCCCATCCCAAGACCATCCGCTCCTATGTGCGCCGTGCGGGCCGCACCACCACCGGCCAGGCCAAGGCCTTTGAAACGCTGGGCACCCGCTATGTGCTGCCCTACACCGGTGAGGCTTTCAATGCCGAAGCGGCGTTTGGCCGCCAGGCCAAGGTGATTCTGGAAATCGGCTTTGGCATGGGCGAGGCCACGGCGCACATCGCCCGCGTTCGCCCGGAAGACAATTTCCTGTGCTGCGAAGTGCATGAGCCGGGCGTGGGCGCACTGCTCAAGCGTATTGGCGAGCAGGACATCACCAATATCCGCATCTTCCAGCACGATGCCGTGGAAGTGCTGGAGAACATGCTGCAGCCAGGCTCGCTGGACGGCATCCATGTGTTCTTCCCCGATCCCTGGCACAAGAAAAAGCACAACAAGCGCCGCCTGATCCAGTCGCCCTTTGTGGCCCAGCTGGTGGCCCACTTGAAGCCCGGTGGCTATATCCACTGCGCGACCGACTGGCAGCCCTATGCCGAGCAGATGCTCGAAGTGCTGTCGGCCAACCCCGACCTGAAGAACACCGCCGACGGCTACGCGCCGCAGCCCGAGTACCGTCCACTGACCAAGTTCGAAAACCGGGGACTGCGTCTGGGCCATGGTGTCTGGGATCTGGTGTTCACCCGCGCCGCATAAGCGTGCTGGGCTAAATGGCCCACATTCCCGCAAAGGCTGCCTCGGCAGCCTTTCTCGTTTTTGGCTGCCCCGGGCACAGAGCCGGCCAGGTAACAGTTGCTTAGCGTATCAAAATTGATAGCAGAATCGGCTGCCTGCAGCGCCCGATGCGGTAGTATGGCTGCTGGCACCTGCTAGCAGGTGCCAATGGCACACGCCGCCCCCTGCCCCACAGTTGTGGGTATAAACCTTGCGCCCTGCTCTGGTGCGACAGTCCCCGGCGGGATGCAAGGCTTGTGATGCAGTGGCCCGGGCTGGCATGCCATCACACCGGAAAACTGCAATGACTGTCTCTCGCTTCCACATCCCCCAACTGGACCACAGCCCCTCTGCCGATCAGCCTGCCGCGTTGCGCAGCTACGGCTGGGCATCGGCTGTGCCGGGCCCGTCCCTGTTGATCTTTGGCGCCGTGCATGGCAATGAGCAAAGCGGCACGCATGCGATCCACCGCTGGATCGAGCGCTTTGAATCGGGTCAGGTGCGCCTCAAGCGCGGGCGCCTGACGATGGTGCCCGTGGCCAACCCCAAGGCCTTTATCAAGAACGAGCGCGAAGGCGACCGCAACCTGAACCGCAACTTTGTGCCCCAGGCCCAGCCGCAGAACTTTGAAGACCACATGGTCAATGCGCTGGCTCCGTTGCTGGAGAGCCATGATGCGCTGCTCGATCTGCACTCCTACAGCGGCGAAGGCCGGGCCTTTGCGATGACCGGCCCGCTCAACAACACCGGCACGCTGGAGCCTTTTGCGCGCCAGCAAGAGGAAGAGGCCTTTGCCAAGGCTGTGGGCCTGCCCGTCATCGTGCAAGGCTGGCTGGAGGTCTATGAGCAAGCCGTGAAGGCGAGCGGCGGCGCGCTTCGCCCCGAGCATGGCATCGGCACCAATGAGTTCATGCGCAGCCGGGGCGGCTATGCGATCACCGTGGAATCGGGCTCGCACGAAGAGCCGCAGGCCATCGAGGTCGCCGACCGCTGCATCGCCGGCGTGCTGAACCTGCTGGAGATGGCCGATGTGACCGTCGAGCCGGTTGCCCAGTACACCACGCACCATATGCGGCAGGTGTTCATGCGCGAAAGCGCCGACGACCGCATGCAACAGGACTGGCAGAACTTTGACCCATTCCGCAAGGGCGACCTGCTGGCCACGCGCGCCGATGGCAGCCAGATTCTGGCGCCGTTCGATGGCTGCGTGATCTTCCCGCAGGCCGATGCCGCCGTGAACCGCGAGTGGTTCTACCTGGCGCAGACGGACCACAGCTGATCGAGCGAAGGCGGGCTGCCTTGTGCAGGCAGCCCGTCAATCTACCCGCTCTGCCAACCTGAATCAGCCAGCGGTGACGATGCTGACCCCGCCATCGACGGCCAGGCACTGGCCGGTGATGTGCTTGCCGGCGTCGCTGGCCAGCAGCACCGCAGCACCCTTCAAATCATCATCCCCGCCCAGGCGCCCCAGCGGCACGCCGGCGGTCATCGCATCCTCGCCGATCTGGTCGATCAGGCCATTGGCCATCTTGGTGCGGAAAAAACCCGGCGCCAGCGCATTGACCCGGATGCCGTAATGCCCCCATTCGGCCGCCAGCGCCCGGGTGAAGTTGATGACGGCGCCCTTGCTGGTGTTGTAGGCAATGGTCTTCATCGCTGCCGGGTTGCCGCCCAGCCCGGCAATCGAGGCCAGGTTGATGATGGCGCCCTGGCGGCGCGGGATCATGCTGCGCTTGGCCAGCTGCTGCGAGAGCAGAAAATAGCCGCGCACATTCAGGTTCATCACCTTGTCCCAGGCGGCAGCCGGGTGGTCTTCGGCGGGCGCGCCCCAGCTGGCACCAGCATTGTTGACCAAGATGTCGACATCGCCCTCACGCGACAGCACCTCTTGCGCCAGGCGCTCGATTTCGCTGTCCACCGCGCAGTCGGCGGCGATCCAGCGCGCATCAATGGCTGCGCCCGCCAGCTCTGCCACCGCTGCTTCCAGCTCGCTGGCCTTGCGGCTGGTCACGACCACCTTGGCACCGGCCTCGCCCAGCGCATGGGCCAGTTGCAGCCCCAGGCCGCGCGAGCCACCGGTGATCAGTGCCGTCTTGCCGGTCAAATCAAATAATTGCCCAATCTTGCGCGTCATGCAAAGGCCTCCTGGTATGCCTGAAGAAATGGATCAAATGGAGGCCATCAGGCCGGCAGCGCATAGTCCTTGAACTGCTCGCGCAGCCGGGTCTTGAGCATCTTGCCGGTCGCGCCCAGCGGGATCGCATCGACAAACAGCACCGCATCGGGAATCTGCCACTTGGCCATTTTTCCCTGGTAGAAGGCCAGCAACTCTGCTTCGCTGACGGTGGCATCCTTCTTGAGCGCAACAAACACCACTGGCCGCTCGTCCCACTTGGGGTGGGGCATGCCCACGCAGGCGGCCATGGCGACTGCCGGGTGGGCCATCGCAATGTTCTCGATATCGATGGAGCTGATCCATTCACCGCCGGACTTGATCACGTCCTTGCTGCGGTCGGTGATCTGCATGAAGCCATCGGCATCGATGGTGGCCACATCACCGGTAGGGAACCAGTCGCGGCCATGCGCATCGGTCACCAGCGGCGACGCGCCCTCGCTGCGGTAGTAGTCGGCCACCACCCAGGGGCCTCGCACCAGCAGGTCGCCATAGGTCTTGCCGTCCCAGGGCTGGTCCAGGCCATCGTCGCCGACGATCTTCATGTCCACGCCAAAGATGACCCGGCCCTGCTTGGCCAGCAGCTGCGCCTGGGTGTCAGCCGGCAGCGCCAGGTGCTTGTGCTTCAAGGTGCACACGGTTCCCAGCGGGCTGAGCTCGGTCATCCCCCAGGCATGCAGCACGGTGACGCCATAGTCGTCCTGGAAGGTCTTGATCATCGCCGGCGGGCAGGCCGAACCGCCAATGATGGTGCGCTGCAGGCTGCCAAAGCGCAGGCCCTGGCTTTGCACATGGCTCAACAGCATCTGCCAGACAGTGGGCACGCCGGCGGCAAACGTCACCTTCTCCGCCTCCATCAGCGCATAGACCGAGGGGCCATCCAGCGCCGGGCCGGGAAACACCAGCTTGGCACCGTTGAGCGGCCCGGAAAAAGGCAGGCCCCAGGCGTTGACGTGGAACATCGGCACGACGGGCAGCACCACATCGCGCGAGGATATATCCATCACATCAGGCAGCGAAGCGCCATAGGCGTGCAATACGGTGCTGCGGTGCGAGTACAGCACGGCCTTGGGGTTGCCCGTGGTGCCGCTGGTGTAGCACATGCCGCAGGCGGTGTTTTCGTCAAACTCGGGCCACTGGTAGGCGCCATCGGCGCCGCCAATCCAGGCCTCGTAGGCGACCAGGCCCGGGATGCCGGCATCGGCGGGTAACTTGTCGGCATCGCACAGCGCCACCCATTGGCGCACCGTCGGGCAGCGCGCGTGGATGGCCTGCACGATCGGCAGAAAGCAGCTGTCAAAGCACAGCACCTCGTCCTCGGCATGGTTGACGATCCAAACCACCTGGTCCGGGTGCAAGCGGGGGTTCAAAGTATGGATGACCCGGCCCGAGCCGCCCACGCCGTAGTACAGCTCCATATGGCGGTAGCCATTCCAGGCCAGGCTCGCCACGCGCGTGCCTGCGGCCAGGCCCATGCCATCCAGGGTCTGGGCCAGTTGCCGCGAGCGCTGCGCAAAGTCGGCATAGGTGTAGCGGTGGATGTCACCTTCGACACGGCGGGAGACGATTTCGGTATCGCGGTGGTAACGCTCCGCAAACTCCAGCAGGTTGGAAGTCAGCAGTTGCTGCTTTTGCATCAGGCCTAGCATTGGGTCTCCTTGTGATATGGCCAGTGGCCGCACGCAGGCGATGCTGCGCATGGCACCACCGGCATGCATCCGTTTTTATAGCGCTTGTGCGCGGCAAAGGGCATCGTAGCAACCCGCACTGCGCGCGGGCTGCATGAGCAAATGCCTGCAGCTTATGACGAGGCATACAGTACAGGCTGCGGCGCGCAACGCGCACTGCGCGCTGTCACCTAGGCTGCAGCCCTTAAAATCTGGCGCATTTCCCTGCTGCCTTTTTGCGCTGTTGCCATGCTGATCCCCGACTACATCGACGAGCACCTGCTGGTGCTGAACAAGCCATCGGGCCTGTTGTGCGTGCCCGGCCGGGGAGACGACAAACAGGACTGCCTGAGCGCCCGGGCCCAGCTGCAATGGCCGGATGCGCTGGTGGTGCACCGGCTGGACCAGCCCACCTCGGGCCTGGTGGTGATGGCGCGCAGCCTGGCCGTGCAGCGCGCGCTGGGCGATGCCTTTGCAGCCCGCACGGTACGCAAGCGCTATACCGCCGTGGTCTGCGGCACTCCAGCTGCCCAGCCTCTGGCGCCCGGCCATGCGCTGCACGCCGCGATGCCGCAGGATGGCCACGCCTGGAGCCTGGTGGACCTGCCACTGATCACTGACTGGGAGCGCCGCCCCTTGCAACGTGTCGATTGGGAGATCGGCAAGCCCAGCCAGACCTGGTGGCGGGCGATGAGCGCAGACGAGGCAGCCGCGCTGCCAACCATGCCCGCCGGCTGCACCCGCCTGTGGCTGGAGCCACTGACCGGCCGCACCCACCAGCTGCGCCTGCATATGCAGGCCATCGGCCATGCAATACTGGGCGACGGCCTGTATGCCAGCGCCGCAGTGCAGGCCATGGCACCGCGCCTGCTGCTGCAGGCGCAGCAGCTGGGCTTTGCCCACCCGGTGACCGGCCAATGGCTGGACTGCCGGCTGGCGGCAGATTTCTGAAGGCCGGGCTGGAACGGCCTGGCCGTCTTAGACGTGGCGCATCAGGCCGCCATCCACGCGGATGTTCTGGCCGGTGATATAGGCCGCACCGTCGGAGGCCAGAAAGGCCACGGTGGCGCCAATCTCATCAGCCTTGCCGTAGCGCTGCAGTGGCACGGCCGCCTGGCGCTCGTCCTTCTTGGGCAGGCTGTCGATCCAGCCGGGCAGCACATTGTTCATGCGGATGTTGTGCTGGCCGTATTCGTCGCAGAAGATCTTCGTGAAGGCCGCCAGCCCGGAGCGCGCCATGGCCGAGGTCGGGAACAGCGCTGCCGGCTCGAACGCCCAGGCCGACGAGATATTGATGATCGCGCCACCGCCCTGCTTTTGCATGATGGGTGCGACCAGGCGCGTGGCGCGCACCACGTTCAGAAAGTACACCTCCAGACCCTTGATCCAGTCCTCATCGCTGATCGACAGCAGATCGCCCTTGGGGCCGTGGCCAGCGCCGTTGACCAGCACATCGATGCGGCCGTAGCGCGCCATCACGGCGTCCACTAGTTTTTGCATGTCGGCCACATTCTGGTTGGACCCCGTCACCCCTACACCGCCCAGCTCCTGGGCCAGCGCCTCACCCTTGCCCGAGGACGACATAATCCCCAGCGCATAGCCGGCCTGGTGCAACTGGCGTGCCGCCGCTGCGCCCATCCCGGATCCACCGGCGATCACGATGGCTACTTTGGATTGGTTCATGCTGTGCTTCCTTTGTCTTTGTCGTTCCAAAGCTGTCGATCCTAACCAAGCCGCCGCGCCTGTGCAGGCATCCGGGAAAAACGCAGCTGTTGGAAGCTGTTTGCCATCTTGGCGCAGCCGCGTTGGAGTGCAATCGGGATGAGTTCGAAGGGTTGGTTCGCAGCTTGCACTAAGGTGCAAGCAAGAGCCAGCGCGAAGAAATCGCCCGATTTCACTCCAACCCGTTACGATAGCTGGTTATGACCACCAAACACCTCTCCATTTTGACCGGCGGCTCCCGCGGCATGGGCCTGGCCATGGGCCAGCAACTTCTGGCCAAGGGCCATACCGTGCTCAGCATCGCGCGCCGCAGCTCCAGCGCGCTGGCCGCTGCCGCTCCAACGCCTGACCAGCTCATCCAGTGGGAGCAGGACCTGGGCGATACCGATGCCGCCGCCCAGCGCCTGGGCGACTGGCTGCGCAGCCTCCAGCCCGCCGACTGGGCCAGCATCACGCTGATCAACAACGCTGGCGTGATTCCGCAGATCGCCCCGCTGTCTGACCTGGCCACGCCCGACCTGCGCAATGCACTGCGCGTGGGCCTGGAGGCGCCGATGGCGCTGACGGGCGTGTTCCTGGGTGCGACCGACAGCTGGACCGTGCCCAAGAAGGTGCTGAATGTGTCCTCCGGCCTGGGCCGCCGCCCTATGGCATCGCAGGCCGCCTACTGCACCGCCAAGGCCGGCATGGATGCCTATGCCCGCTGCGTGGCACTGGAAGAGGCCCACAAGCCCCATGGCGCCAAGATCGTCTCGCTCGCGCCCGGCGTGATCGATACCGACATGCAGGTGCAGCTGCGCAGTGCCGATGCGGGCGCCTTCCCTGATGTAGGCAACTTCAAGGGCCTGCATGAAGGCGGCAAACTCAGCAGTCCTGAACAAGCCGCTGCCAAGGTGCTGGGCTGGCTGGACCGCGCCGATTTTGGCCAGAATGTGATCGCCGACGTCCGCGAGCCTTGAACGACGAAGCGCACTGAACGCTCCCAGCCCGTCGTGACTGTCACCAAGGTGCGTGCTCGCCCTCTGTGGTTGACACAGCGGCGGTCTGGCTGGCAATAATGCTGCAAGGCAACATTTGCATGCCCATTCCAACTTAAACAGGAGACCGTTCCATGTCCCGTGAAGTACTTGTCTGCAGCGCCGTGCGCACTGCCATCGGCACCTTTGGCGGCAGCCTCAAGGATGTTCCACCGACCGAGCTGGGTGCGCTGGTCGTCAAGGAGTCGCTGGCCCGCGCCGGCATTGAAGGCAAGGATGTGGGCCATGTGGTCTTCGGCCACGTGGTCAACACGGAACCCAAGGACATGTACCTGAGCCGCGTGGCCGCCATCCAGGGCGGCTGCCCGCAGGAAACGCCGGCCATGAACGTCAACCGCCTCTGCGGCTCGGGCCTGCAGGCGATTGTGACGGCCAGCCAGGGCATTCTGCTGGGCGACTACGACGTGGCCATTGGTGCCGGCGCCGAAAACATGAGCCGCGCACCCTATGCCAGCACCACCAGCCGCTGGGGCGCACGCATGGGCGATTTCAAGATGATCGACATGATGACCGGCGCGCTGCACGACCCCTTCCACAACATCCACATGGGTGTGACCGCTGAGAACGTGGCCAAGGAATTTGGTGTCAGCCGCGACGACCAGGACCAACTGGCCCTGAGCAGCCACCAGCGCGCCGAGCAGGCCTGGGCAGAGAACCGCTTTGCCGGCCAGATCGTGCCGGTCATCCTCAAAAGCAAGAAGGGTGACATCCGCTTTGACAAGGACGAGCACTTCCGCGCCGGCGCCAAGATTGAAGACTTTCAGAAGATGAAGCCCGTCTTCATCAAGGAAGACGGCACCGTCACCGCCGCCAATGCCTCCGGCATCAATGACGCCGCAGCCGCCGTGGTGCTGATGGAAGCAGCCGCCGCCCAAACGCGTGGCGCCAAGCCGCTGGCCCGTCTGGTGGGCTATGCCCATGCCGGTGTCGACCCCAAGATCATGGGCATTGGCCCGGTGCCAGCGTCCAAGGCCGTGCTGGCCAAGACCGGCCTCAAGCTCGACCAGATGGATGTGATCGAAGCCAATGAAGCCTTTGCCGCGCAAGCCTGCGCAGTGACCAAGGGCCTGAGCGCCGACCCGGCCAAGGTCAACCCCAATGGTTCGGGCATTTCGCTGGGCCACCCGATTGGAGCGACGGGCGCAATCATCACCGTCAAGGCTATCCATGAGCTGCACCGCACCGGTGGCCGCTATGCGCTGGTCACCATGTGCATTGGTGGCGGCCAGGGCATTGCCGCCATCTTTGAGCGCGTCTAAGTACTAGACGTACAGCGCAGTTCCTACGGGCAGGTCCTCGACCGGTTTGCCCGCTGCAAAGCGCTTGGCTGCGAACTGCCCCGCCACCTGGGCCTGGCCGCCCTGCACGCGCAGCCAGCTGCCTTCGGGCAACGCAATCACCTGCTTGTCCGGGTTGGCGATCAGGAACTCCGCCAGACGCTGGTCGCGCGTTTCGCCCTGGTGGCCGGGCGGCAGGCTGTTGTTGTAGTGCGGGTTGATGCAGAACGGCACCAGGCCCAGCGCGCCAAAACCTTGGGGGTCGACGATGGGCATGTCATTGGTGGTGTTGATCGTCAGCCCCGCCAGATTGGCGCCCGCGCTCCAGCCGGTGTACGACATGCGGCCCGAGCGCACCGCATCGTCGATGCGTACCAGCCAGCCCCGTTTGCGGCATTCCGCCAGCAGCTGGAAGGTATTGCCGCCGCCGACGATCACCGCTTGAATATCCCCAGCCAGAAACTGGCCCAGGGCGTCATCCCGGTGCGCGCCCACCAGCTGAACGCCGGTAGGTGCAATGGCGTCCTGCACCTGCGCAGCGTAATCATCCCAGCTGAGGCTGACCCCGGCAAAGGGCACGAACAATGCTTTTTGCACGCCCTGCATCTGGGCTGCCAGCGCATCGCGGCAAAAGGTCAGGTAGCCGCCATCCGGGGCACGGGAGTTGCTCAACAACAGTAACTGCATAACATCTCTTGGAGTTGGGCTGCCAGCATAGCAGCCCGCGCTGTACCGTGCGATCGCGAAGGCACCGGCTGCAGGCCCCTCTGCGATGCGGAGACGCAAAAAAGGACTGGTCAGCTGCCTTGCAGCCTGCCAGTCCTTTGCGTTACGGAGATTTACTTGCCGCTGTCCAGTCGTGCCTGCATCGCCTTGGCGCGGGCTTCCGATGGGGGGTGCGAATCCATCAGAGAGCCGCCGCCACCGCCGCTCAGCTTGGCCAGTTTCTGGAAGGCCGTGACAAGGCCTTTGCGTTCCATCTTTTGCTTGGTGAGCAGGTCAAAGGAGTAGTTATCGGCGGCAGACTCGTTGGACTGCGAGAACTGCGCATGGATGAACTTTTCACCCAGCTCGCCCGCTTGCGAGCTCGACAGCGATGCCAAGGTGGCATTGCCGCTGTTGGCGGCAATCTGGCGTGCGGCCGATGTGGCATACGCCGTCTGCATGCGGCGCTTGCTGTGTCCCAGCGCCACATGGCCGATTTCATGGCCGATCACGCCACGCAGTTCGTCGTCGTTCATCAGGTCCATCAGACCGCTGTAGACGCGGATGCAGCCATTGGCCATCGCCCAGGCATTCACATCGCTGGTCAGGTAGACCTTGTAGTCGGCCTTCTTGCCTTCCACCTCTTGGGGCATGTTGGCCACGACCTTGGCCAGGCGCTGGCTGTATTTGTTGTTCGCGGGTGCGACCTTGTTTTGCTGGTCCAGCGCGGCGCAGGATTCATTGGACAAAGCCACGACATCGCCATCGGTCAATGTCATGGCCTTCATCGCGGTGGAGCCGGAATCCATCAGACCACTCAGGTTGCCCGCGTCCATGGTTTTGCAGCCGGCCAGGGCCATGGCTGCGACCAGACCCGTGAGCATCAAAGTTTTGCGCATTCGCTATCTCCTCATCTACACGTTAAAAACGTGCATCATAGCCTGCGCTTATTGAAAACTTTGTTTCTATTCTTGTCAGCCTGGATCCAGTCGCAGTGTCAGTGCCAGCCGCTCAAGCGGCTTTCTGCGCTGTAGCAGCGGCTGCCGGCTCGTCGGGCGCCGTGGCAGAGACGGCCTGCAACACCACCTCGCGCTTCAAGGTTGGCACAAAGCTTTCGATGAACTGCAGCGCATAGGCGCGCAGCCACACCCCCTTGCGCAGTGCAATGCGGGTGGTGTTGACCTTGAACAAATGCCCCGCATCGATGGCGCGCAGGTTGCGGTCGCGCTCCTCGTCAAAGGCGATCGAGGCCACGATGCCAATGCCCATGCCCAGCTCGACATAGGTCTTGATCACGTCGGCGTCCATCGCAGTCAGCACCACATTGGGCGTCACCTCGGCCGCAGCAAAGGATTCATCGATGTGCGAACGGCCGGTGTAGCCCTGTTCGTAGGTGATGATCGGAAAACGCACCAGCGACTGCAGGGTCAGCGGGCGGCCGGATTCCTGCTGGGCCAGCAAGGGGTGGCCAGGCGGCACGACGACCGAGTGGGTCCAGCGGTAGCCCGGCAAGGTGGCCAGGCTCGCATAGCCGGTCAAGGCCTCGGTGGCCACGCCGATATCGGCCGCGCCGCTCAGCAGCATCTCGGCCACCTGGCGCGGTGAGCCCTGGTGCAGGTGCAGGGCCACGTCGGGAAACTGCTCGCGAAAATCGCGCACCACCAGCGGCAGTGCATAGCGCGCCTGCGAGTGGGTGGCGGCAATGCTCAGCTGGCCGCTGCGGCTGGCATGGAAATCGGCACCGGCACGGCGCAGGTTTTCAGACTCCAGCAGCAAGCGGTCCACGATCGGCAAAATGGCTTCGCCCGGCGGGGTCAGCCCGGTCAGGCGCTTGCCGGCGCGGATGAAGATGTCCACGCCCAGCTCGTCTTCCAGTTCGCGGATCTGGCGGCTCACGCCTGGCTGCGAGGTGTAGAGCACATGTGCCACCTCGGTCAGGTTGTAGCCATTGCGGGCGGCCTCACGCACGGCCCGCAGTTGCTGAAAATTCATAACATTCACCTTTTTGGACCAAGCCACCAGGGGGTACCCGGCGGCTTGTTCAGCGTCCTTGCTTATTTCTTGGTGTAGATCTGGTCAAAGCTGCCGCCGTCGGCAAAGTGCGCAGCATCTGCCTTGGTCCAGCCGCCGAAAGCGTCATCGATGGTGAAAAGCTTCAGGTTGGCGAACTGGCTGGCGTATTTGGCCTTGGCCGCTTCGGCCGTGGGGCGGTAGAAGTTGCGGCCGGCAATGTCCTGGCCTTCATCCGAGTACAGGTACTGCAGGTAGGCATCGGCGATCTTGCGGGTGCCGCGCTTGTCCACGACCTTGTCCACCACGGTCACCGTGGGCTCTGCGAGGATCGACAGCGAAGGCGTCACGATCTCGAACTTCTCGGGACCAAACTCCTTCAATGCCAGGTAGGCTTCGTTTTCCCAGGCCAGCAACACGTCGCCCTGGCCGCGTTGCACAAAGGTCACCGTCGAGCCGCGCGCGCCGGTGTCGAGAATCGGCACATTCTTGAACAGCTTGGTGATGTAGTCCTTGGCACCGGCCTCGCCGCCATAGTTGCGCTTGCCAAACTCCCAGGCAGCCAGGTAGTTCCAGCGCGCGCCGCCACTGGTCTTGGGGTTGGGGGTGATCACCTTCACATCGGGCTTGATCAGATCGCCCCAGTCCTTGATGCCCTTGGGGTTGCCCTTCTTGACCAGGAACACAATGGTCGAGGTGTAAGGCGCGCTGTTCAGCGGCAAGCGCTTTTGCCAATCGGCGGGCACCAGCTGGCCATATTTGTGCAGTGCGTCGATGTCGCCAGCCAACGCCAGCGTTGCCACGTCGGCCTCGATGCCGTCAATGATCGCGCGCCCTTGCTTGCCGGAGCCGCCATGCGACTGCTTGATGGTCACGGTCTGGCCGGTCGTCTCCTTCCAGTGCTTGGCAAAAGCCTGGTTGAACTGGTTGTACAGCTCACGGGTCGGATCGTAAGAGACATTGAGCAAGGTCACCGGTGCAGGTGCCTGGGCATGGGCTGCGCCGCTAAAAACGGCCGGTGCTAGCGCCATCAGAGACGCGACTGCGGCTGCGGCTATCGGAAACTTGATAAAGTGGCGGCGTTGTTGCATGGAACACTTTCAGAATGGCAAAAGTCGTAGGGCTTGAGGCCTGAACGCATTCTGAAATGCCTCCATAAAAACTCAAACTACTATTAATTCAGTTTTTTATGACTGAAACTTATTAACAAGACGCGGAAGCGCATCTGCCGGGAACGGTTTCGGTTCTGGCAAGGCAGGAGGCACGCCAGCACTCCAACCCTGGGCGGGTGCGGGCAAAGCAGGCATAGCTTGGCAATCGCCAGCAGATTGCGGCAGCACCGGGCGAGCACCCTGCCAGTGCAACAGCGTCAACCCAACGAAGGAAGCATCTCCCATGGCACGTATGGTCAACTGCGTCAAACTGCACAAAGAAGCCGAGGGCCTCGACTTTCCCCCCTACCCTGGTGAGCTGGGCAAGCGCCTCTGGGAAAACGTCAGCAAGGAAGCCTGGGCTGGCTGGCTCAAGCACCAGACCATGCTGGTCAATGAAAACCGCCTGAACCTGGCCGACCAGCGCGCCCGCCAGTACCTGGCGCGTCAGATGGAAAACCATTTCTTCGGCGAAGGCGCCGATGCCGCCGCCGGCTACGTGCCGCCTACGGCGGATTGATTCCAGACCTATAAAAGTACAAGCCCGGGACAAGCCCTAGGCACAAAAAAATGGCAGCCTAGGCTGCCATTTTTTATGGATGGATGGTTGGGAACTAAAACCTCAAACGCTCCATACATCCAACCATTAATCTAAGCAATCAGATTATTTGGTCACAAAATCAAAACCGCTGCTCTGGTATTGGAACAGCAAGCAATCCATGCCCGCCACACAACCACTCTCATGGGTCTTGCCGGCAGGAAGATCATAGAAAGAACCTGCAGGGTATTCGGTGCGCTTGCCGTCGATAACAGCATAAAACGTTCCCTGGATGACAACCGTGGGCAGCGACTTGCTGTGGTGGTGGGTGGGGTTGTCGCGGCCAGCGGGGAACAGCACAAAGGCTTCATAAGGGTTCTGGCCCGTCAGATCGCCCCGCACATTGGCGTACTTGATGCCACCCGAGCCGGCCAACTCGGTCCACTTGAGCTGGGACACAGGAACAGAGACCAGACCATCCGCAGCGCCAGCGGCGCATGCAATCAGCGAAGAGGTGGCCAGAACGGCGGCAGCAACGGATAACTTCATCATTAACTCCTAGTATCAAACGATTGAATAAGCTTTTCGATTCCGACTAGTAATGGCTTTCTGTTTGCCTGAATCGATGGCTCTATTCTGTTGATCTGCAGAAAATGCAAAAGTAGCCAAATAGACAAGATGCGATAAGATCCGGCCAAATCCACCTTTTGAATGCCATGCACACGATTGCTGTGATTGCCTACGACGGGATCAGCCCCTTCCATTTGTCCGTCCCCTGCATCGTGTTCGGGGACGATTTGCTGCGTCTGGGCGCACCGCGCTATGCGCTCCAGGTCTGCGCTGAGCGCCCTGGCGCTGTGTCCACCCTGTCCGGATTCGCGATTCAAGTTGAGCACGACCTGGCAGCGTTGGAGCAGGCTGATACGGTCATCATTCCGTCCTGGAGTTCACCGGATGCGCAGCCCTCCGCCGCTATGCTGGCCGCGCTGCAGCAAGCCCATGCGCGTGGCGCGCGGGTCGTAGGTCTGTGTCTGGGCACCTTTGTGCTGGCCCAAGCCGGGCTGCTGCAAGGCCGCTCGGCCTCCACACACTGGGCCTGGGCCGATGATTTCGCCAAGGACCACCCCGACGTCAAGCTCGACCGCCATGCGCTCTACACCGACGACGGCAATATCACCACCTCGGCCGGCACGGCTGCCGCCATTGACTGCTGCCTGCACCTGATCCGGCTGGACCATGGCGCAGAAATCGCCAACCGTGTGGCGCGCCGCCTGGTCGTTGCGCCCCACCGCCACGGCAACCAGTCGCAGTACATCGAGATGCCGTTGTCCGAAACCGAGCGCCCGGATGCCGTCTCTGCCGCGCTGGACTGGGCCATGGCCCATCTGAACGAGCCCATCAATGTCGAGCAATTGGCCCAGAAAGCCCATATGAGCCCGCGCAACTTCAGCCGCCATTTCAAACGCAAGACCGGCGCCACCATCGTGCAATGGCTGCTGCACCAACGCCTGGCCGTCGCCCAGCGCCTGCTGGAGCGCGGCGATGGCTCCATCGACCAGGTGGCAGAGACGGCAGGCTTTGGCTCCACCGTGTCATTTCGCCTGCAGTTCACACGGATGTTTTCGATTTCGCCGGCCAGCTATAGAAAGCAGTTTTTGCACCGGGAGGGGTAGGCTTTAGACCCCAGACTTCTTGGACAGGGAATGCGCATAGACCAAGAAGTCGGAAGTTGGCTGTCCAGATATGGCGACTAAACAGCATTCCTACATCAAAGCCAGAATACGGATTTTTTACCTATGCCCGAAAATTTGCTGCCACCGATTGCTGATCTCCAACGCACCGCGCAGTCGCTCGCTATGCTGGATGCAATCCTCAGCCCTGATTGGGAATATCGGAACTTCAGCTTCAACAGCGGCTGGGCTAGCGGCCAAAAGATGGCGTCCATGCGCGATGGCAGCGGCGACGAGTGGTTTATCTTGTTCGATGACGCGGGTGCTGCCATGAAAGGGTTCGCGCATGAACTGGCGGGCGATTCGTCGTTTCTCTCAGAAATTCAGCGACAGGTCCCGAGAGATTTCTCCGAATTTTTGAATGAACCTGCGTTCTCCATGCAGCACGCGACATTTTGTCTGTGGCGCACGCACCATGACAAAACCTGGAACAAGGTGGCAGGCTTTTCCGGTGACGACGGCGCGACCCAGATGGTGTTGCAGCTTACCCATGGAGCGCCAGGGTACAAGGAATGGGCGGAGGGCTACTACGATATTCCCGTGAACCTGGAGGCAGTGTCAGCGATCTTTGCCCATCAGACTTTGTCACCGCAGCTTGTATTTTTGCTCGACCAACAGGCTGATCTCCATGCAGTTCGCGCAGATGCCGATGAAATCGGATATCCGCACACGCTGACCTAGCTAGGCGCTTACATCAGGTTCAGCTGCGAGTTAAACCCATTGCAAGGCCTCAACGCTGGTCCATGCCAGCGACTAAAGCTGGCAAGCTTTGCTCCCGCTTTTTCACCACCAACGAGATTGCTAACCATTTGTGTGAGCAAGCGCAAGGTAATGGCTGGTGCCGGATGTCTCGGAAAGCGGGTAAAAGCGGTGCCATATCCAGTTGCAAACAGAAATCAATCACGCCGAAACCAGTGATAGTATCGCCGCACCTCAAGTTGACTGTCTTGACCGCCCTATCTCAATGTTGAAGCTCTCTGTCATCAGCCTCGCTCTGGCCCTGTCTGCACCCGTGCAAGCGGCCGACCTGGCAACCTTTTGGACCCACACCCAACGGGGTGGCAACAGCTTCAACCGCCTGCCGCCGGATGCCAGCTACTACGAAGCGCTGCGCAGCTATGGCGCCAGCTGGGTGCGGCTGTCGTATGACAAATGGAAGCCCGAGCAGCGTGACTTCCTGATGGGCAATGCCGATGATTACCAGCGCCTGTCCGCCGTGGATCTGGCCACCTTGAAAGCCTCGGTGGCCAAGGCCGATGCGGCTGGTTTGAAGGTGGTGATTGCGCCGCTGTCGCTGCCGCTGTCGCGCTGGTCGCAAAACAACCAGGGGAAGTTTGACGACCGCATCTGGCAGGACAAGGCGCACTGGAAGGCGGCAGGCCAGTTTTGGCAAGACCTCGCCCGCGCCTTGAAAGACACGCCCGGCATAGCGGCCTATAACCTGATCAACGAACCCGCACCCGAGAAACAAGGCGGCCTGCCCGAGCACGCCAGCCAAGCGGAAATGCAGGCCTGGTATGCCAAGGCCAAGGGCGGTCCGCGCGACCTGCCGGCTTTCTACCGCTACCTGGTGGCCCAGATCCGTGCGGTCGACCCGGATATGCCCATCATGGTGGATGCCGGCTGGTATGGCGCGGCCGATGCCTTTGCCTACTGGCCTGAAGCGCTAGAAGACAAACGGGTGCTGTACAGCTTTCACATGTACGAGCCTTACCAGGCCACCAGCGGCCCCAACCTGAAGCGCAAGCAGCCCTACCGCTACCCGGGCGAGGTGCCTTTTGCCGGCAATACCCAGACCTGGAACAATGAGCGCGTGGCCCAGTACCTGGATGCCGTCAACAGCTGGGCGCGCGCCTTGTCGATCCCGCCGGAGCAGATCGTCATGGGCGAGTTTGGCTGCGTGCGCATGCTCGACAGCTGCAGCCAGTACCTGGACGATGTACTGTCCTACGCCGAGGACAAGCGCTACCACTGGGCCTTCTACAGCTTTCGCGAAGATGCCTGGGATGCGATGGATTACGAACTGGGCCAGGCCAAGGTGCATTGGCGCTACTGGGATGCGATGGAAAAAGGCCAGCCCGACCCGGTGAAGCGCAGCGCGACACCGGAGTTCGAACCCATCCGCAAGCGCTTGCAACAGCGCTGAAAGGCGGTGCTTAACGGGCGCTCAACAGCGTGGTGCTGCCCGGGCGCCCTGGCACATTCAACGTGGCCACCGGTGCCGGCGTGCTGGCAATGCGCTGGCCACGGCGCCATACGCCCAGGCGCGTGGCCTTCAGGCGCAAGGCCTCCACCGGGTCCTTGGCATGCAGCAACACAAAGTCGGCATGGGCGCCCTTTTCAATGCCATAGCCTTGCAGGCCCAGCAAGCGCGCGGGGTTCAGGGTGATGGCATCAAAGCATTGCTGCATGCCGGCGCGGCTGGTCATCTGCGCCACATGCAGCCCCATGTTCGCCACCTCCAGCGCATCGCCCGATCCCAGGCTGTACCAGGGGTCCATCACGCAGTCATGGCCAAAGGCAACGGTCAGGCCAGCGGCCATCAGCTCGGGCACGCGCGTCATGCCACGGCGCTTGGGGTAGCTGTCATGGCGGCCCTGGATCGTGATGTTGATCAAGGGGTTGCTGACAACGCCCAGCTGCGCCTCGGCCATCAAGGCCATCAGCTTGCTGACGTAGTAGTTGTCCATGCTGTGCATAGAGGTCAGGTGCGAGCCGGTCACGCGGCCATGCAGGCCCAGGCGCTGCGTGTGGTAGGCCAGCGTCTCGACATGGCGCGACATCGGGTCATCCGACTCGTCGCAGTGCATGTCCACCAACTTGCCGCGCTCGGCCGCCAGCTCGCAGAGAATGCGCACGCTCTCGGCGCCATCGGCCATGGTGCGCTCAAAGTGCGGAATGCCGCCGACGACATCGACGCCCAGGTCCAGCGCGCGCTTGAGGTTGTCAAGCCCGCCCGGCGTCCGCAGCACGCCATCTTGCGGAAAGGCCACCAGCTGCAGATCGATATACGGTGCCACGCGCTTTTGCACATCGAGCATGGCTTCGACCGGCAGCAGGCTGGGGTCGCTGGTATCCACATGGCTGCGGATGGCCAGCAGGCCGCGCGCCACCGCCCAGTCACAGTAGGCCAAGGCACGCTCGACCAGCGCCTCATGCGTCAGCTGGGGTTTGAGTTCGCCCCAGAGCGCAATGCCTTCGAGCAAGGTGCCGCTTTCGTTAACACGCGGCATGCCGTAGCTCAGGGTGGCATCCATGTGGAAATGCGGGTCCACAAAGGGCGGGCTCAGCAGCAGGCCCTCGGCATCCACCACCTCGGCAGCGGGCGCCTGCAGGCCCTCGCTCACCTCGGCGATCTTGCCGTCCTGCACAGCCACCGACATGTTCTTGCGGCCATCGGGCAGGCTGGCATTGTGAATCAATAAATCAAGCATTTTTTATCCTTGTAGGCAGACCAGGGTCTGCATCGTGGGGCGCGAAGCGCGGCTCAGCGCTCGCCTTTGCGGTAGGGTTTCATCAAGGCCTGCGGATAGGCGGCTTTGCGGGCCACCAGCACCAGCGCCAGAATCGACAGCAGGTACGGCAGCATCAGATAGAACTGGTAAGGCACGAGGCCATCGCCCGACTGCTGCAGCCGCAGCTGCAGCGCATCGAAGAACGCAAACAGCAGCGCGCCCAGAAGGGCCTTGCCCGGCCGCCAGGAGGCAAACACCACCAGCGCCACGCAGATCCAGCCCCGGCCGTTGACCATGTTGAAGAAAAAGGCGTTGAAGGCCGACAAGGTCAAGAAGGCACCAGCCACGCCCATCAGCGCCGAGCCCGCAATGATGGCACCACTGCGCACCGCCATCACGGCCACGCCCTGCCCTTCTGCGGCCTGCGGATTCTCGCCGACCATGCGCACGGCCAGACCGAGGGGCGTGCGAAACAGCACCCAGGCGAGCAAAGGCACCAGCAGCAGCGCCAGCAAGGTCAAGGCGGTCTGGTCGCCCAGAATCGGGATCGGCAGCCAGTCCATGGCCTCAAACGGGGTGATCGTGGGCGGCGTGTTCACCTTGGGAAAGCTCACCCGGTAGCCGTAGTACGACAAGGCGGTCGCCAGCATGGTGATGCCCAGGCCCGATACGTGCTGCGACAGCGCCAGCCCCACCGTCAGCCAGGCATGCAGGCTGCCCAGCACCGCGCCGGTGAGCGCGGCCACCAGCACACCCGTCCACAGGCCGTGGCCGGTGTACACGGTCAGCCAGCCGGTAAAGGCACCGGCCACCATGATGCCTTCGATGCCCAGATTCAGCACCCCGGCGCGCTCGCACAGCAGCACCCCCAGCGTGCCCAGCAGCAGCGGCGTGGCCGTACGCAGCACGGCCACCCAGAAAGAGGCATTGGCCAAAATATCCATCACGTCGCTCATAGGGTACCTCGCGCTGCGCTTTGTTCTTGGGGTTTCAACATCGCAGCTCTCACTTTCTGCGCAAGCGGTATTGGGTCATCAGGCTGGCCACCAGCACCGACAGCAGCGAGGCCGCCACGATCACATCGGCAATCGCATTGGGCACACCCACAGCGCGGCTCATGCTGTCGGCCCCCACCAGCATGCCGGCCACAAAAACGGCCGAGGCCACCACACCCAGCGGGTGCAGGCCCGCCAGCATCGCAATCACGATGCCGCTGTAGCCATAGCCGGGCGACATGTCCAGGGTCAGGTAGCTGGTGCGGCCTGCCACCTCGATGGCGCCGGCCAGCCCTGCGAGCCCGCCCGACAGCAGCGCCACCAGCACCACGGTGCGGGTCACCGGCACACCGGCAAAGGCCGCCGCGCGGGGGTTGGCACCTGCCGCGCGGATGTCAAAACCCGGCACGGCCCGCTGCAGCAGCAGCCACAGCGCCACGGCCAGGCCCACGGCGATCAGCAGGCCATTGTGCAAGCGGGTCTGCGCAATCAGCTTGCCCAGCTCCAGGTCGCCCTGCAGCGCCACGCTCTGCGGCCAGCCCATCGCCATCGGGTCTTTCATCGGGCCATCGAGCAGATAGGACACTGCCAGCAGCATGACAAAGTTCAGCAGCAAGGTGGTCACCACCTCGTCCACGCCCAGCTTGGTCTTCATCAACGCAGGGCCCAGCAGCAAGGCCGCGCCGGCCAGGGCGGCGGCCAGCAGCATCAGCGGAAACAGCAGATAAATGGGCAACTCAAAACCCGTGCCCCCATGCATGCCGCCCACGGCCACAGCCGCTACCGCGCCCGCATACAGCTGGCCTTCGGCACCAATGTTGAACAGCCGCGCCCGGAAAGCCACTGCTGCGGCCAGACCGGTCAGGATCAGCGGCACAGCGCGCGTCAAGGTCTCGGACAGGGCAAACAGCGAGCCAAAAGCCCCTTTGAACAGCGCCACATAGGTAGCACCAACGGGCGCACCCGCCCATAGCACCAGCAAGCCGCTGATGGCCAAGGTAAATACCACGGCACCCAAGGGCGCAGCCACCATGGCCAGCTTCGAGGGGGTTGCTCTTTTTTCTATACGCATGGCAGTCTCTCAGCCCTGGCCCACAGGCGCTGTCATAGGGGATCCGGCCATGGCCAGACCGATGGTCTCGCGGCTCCAGTCCGCAAAAGGCAGCACGGGCGACAGATGCCCCTCATGCATCACACCGATGCGGTCACCCAGCGCCAGCACCTCATCGAGGTCGTCCGAGATCAGCAGCACCGCAGCGCCCGCATCGCGGGCCGCCAGCAGCTGCTGGTGCACAAAGCGCACCGCGCCAATGTCCAGGCCCCAGGTGGGTTGGTGCGCCACAATCAAGCGCGGCGCCATGCCCTCGGCGCCCTGGGGTGCCAACAGCGCCCGGCCCAGGATCAGCTTTTGCATATTGCCGCCCGACAGCGAACGGGCCGGCGCATCCAGCCCGCCACCGCGCACATCGAACTGCTGGGACACATGCTGTGCCTGGCTGCGTGCCTGCGCACGGCGCACCCAGCCCCAGCGCGAAAACCAGGGGCTGCGCAGCCGCTCGGACACCGCGTTTTCCCAGACCGGCAAATCACCGACCACGCCGGTGCCATGGCGGTCTTCCGGAATGCGCGCCACACCCTGGGCGACCAGGGCCACGGCCGACGCCGGCATGGGCGCGCCCAGGTACTGCACTGTGCCCTGGCCCGGGCGGCGCATGCCGCAGAGCATATCGGCCAAAGCCACCTGGCCATTGCCCGAGACACCGGCAATCGCCACCATCTCACCGGCCCTGAGCACCAGCGATACATCGACCAGGCGATCGCGCGCGGTGGATTTGGCCGAGGCCGTGGTATGCACATTGCGCAGGCTGCAGACCTCGCCGCCCACCTTGGCGGCAGGTTGGCGCTCGGGCAGGCTCACCGCCTCGCCCACCATCCACTGCGCCAGCTGTGCCTGGGTGCTGCCAGCAGTGGGCGCCTCAGCCACCAGCTTGCCGTGCCGCAGCACAGCCACGCGGTCGGCCACACGCAGCACTTCACCCAGCTTGTGGCTGATGAAGATGATCGACAGGCCTTGCGCCACCATCTGGGACAGGGTCGCAAACAGCGCCTCGCTCTCCTGCGGGGTCAGCACGGCGGTCGGCTCATCCAGAATCAAGATCTTGGCGCCCCGGTACAGCGCCTTGAGGATTTCCACCCGTTGGCGCTCGCCCACCGACAGGCTGCCCACGCGTGCATCCGGATCGACCACCAGGCCAAACTGGTGCGCGACCTCGACCAGCTTGGCACGGGCCTGACGCTTGGCCGACTGCAGGCGCAGCAGCGATTCGCTGCCCACCATGATGTTGTCCAGCACGCTCAGGTTGTCGGCCAGCGCAAAGTGCTGGTGCACCATGCCGATGCCGGCGGCCAGCGAGGCACGCGGCTGGCCCGGCGGCAGCGGCTGGCCCATCACCATGATCTCCCCCTCGTCGGCCACATAGTGGCCAAACAGGATCGACATCAACGTGGACTTGCCCGCACCGTTCTCGCCCAGAAGGGCCACGATCTCACCCCGGTGCAGTGTCAGCGAAATGGAATCATTGGCCACCAGGGGACCAAAGCGTTTGGTGATGCCATGCAGCTGGAGCACGACAGGAGAGGAGCTTGGAGGAGACATGGGCAAAGGGGCCGCTGGGTTCGCTGGGCAGGCGGAGCGGCCTGACAGCTGGCACAAAAACAGCCCCGGCAAGTGCCGGAGCTAGAAGTGGAGGCGCCATGCCAGTGGGCACAGCGCCTCTGCAATCCAAGCCCGGCTTACTTGGCCGTGGACTTGGGTTGCGAGTCGTCGACCTTCACGGTGAACTTGCCCGACAGGATGTCGGCCTGCTTGGCCTGCACCTTGGCGATCAAGTCTGCGGGCAGCTTCTTCTCGAAGGTGCCAAACGGTGCCAGCGACGAGCCCTTGTACTTCATCATCGAGTACGGGCCGTAGTCCTCAGCCTTGTAGCTGCCGTCCTTCACCGCCTTGATCGCGCGCTCCACGCTGGGCTCCATGTGCCACAGCGCCGAAGCCACCACGGTATCGGGGTATTGTGCCTGGGTGTTGATCACGTTGCCGATCGCCAGCTTGCCCTTCTCCTTGGCCGCATCGCTCACACCAAAACGCTCGGCATAGAGCACGTCCGCACCCTTGTCGATCATCGCAAAGGTCGCTTCCTTGGCCTTGGGCGGGTCAAACCAGCTGTTGATGAAGCTGACGGTGAACTCCACCTTGGGGTTTACTTCCTTGGCGCCCGCCATGAAGGCGTGCATCAGGCGGTTGACTTCGGGGATGGGGAAACCGCCGACCATGCCGATCTTGCTGGTCTTGGTCATGCCACCGGCAACCATGCCCGACAGGTAGGCAGGCTCCTGGATGTAGTTGTCGAACACGCTGAAGTTGGGCGCCTGGATCTTGCCGGACGAGCCCATCACAAAGGCAGTCTTGGGGAAGTCCTTGGCGACCTTGCGCGCCGCCGCTTCCACACCAAACACCTCACCAAACATCAGCTGCGCGCCGCCGGTGGCGTACTCGCGCATCACGCGCTCGTAGTCGGCATTGGCCACATTCTCGCTGGACTTGTACTCGATCTCGCCACGTGCCTCGGCAGCCTTTAGCGCCTCGTGAATGCGGCTGACCCATTGCTGTTCATACGGCACGGTGTAGACCGCCGCGACCTTCACCTTGGTCTGCGCCCAGGCCGGTGCAGCCGACAGGCCGGCCAGCGCAAGGGGAAGCGCAGCCAGGCAGGTTTGAACAATACGACGCCGTGTAGTCATCAAGAAACTCCTTAGGGGTGAGATCCACTTGCGATCAAGTGGGCGGGCGAGAGAAGCAAGTTCTGTACCGTGTCTTGCACCCACATGCTGCATCTGCTTGCCATCGCTCCGTTTTTGAGAGCAACCGTGTTTGGCTGGCCCATGCACAACGCAGGTTGGCACAACCAACAACACGCACAAAGCAGGTGAAACACGCAATGCGTATATACACAGCGCGCCGCGCATTCTAACCAGATAAGCGGGGCTTGAAACCGTATTTTCACTATGCGTCAACCAGCGACAAGCGGGCTGTCCCTATGGCCGGGACTGCGCAGCTGGCGATAGCGCATGAAAAAACCGCCATGCGTTGCGGCATGGCGGTCGGTAGATCCGGGTGTCAATCGCGGCGCATGGGCACCGTGGGCACCGCGGCTCAGTGGTTGCGGCGCAGCTTCATCACAATCGGCATCGCAATCGTGGCCATGCGGATCAGCTTGCGCGGCCCGAGCAGCAGGCCGGCGCCGACGAGCCCGGCGCAGACGACGGGATGCTCACGGCCAAAGTTGATCAGGCGCTCGACCAAGGTGCCATAGGCCATCGGGTTGTGCTGCGGGGCGCCGCCGGCATCACGGCGCAAGGCCAGCGCCTGCTGGCGCGCCAAGCGGCGGCCATCGAGGCGCTCGCGCTGGTTCTGGATGCGCAGCAGCACTTCGCGCGCCTCAGGATCCGTGACCTGCAGCAGTTGCAGATCAGCGTCTTTGCTCGGGTTGATCATTGCTTGGGTCCCCCGCATTACTTGAGACGGCCCTTGACCGCTTGCCAGTCCTGGCGCAGCACGGTCTTGGTCAGCTGGAAAGGGTTGGCCGCCTTCTTCGTGGTCAGGTAGATGAAGGCCAGCACACCCAGCCACAACACCAGCCAAACACCTGCCACCAGCCAGGTAGCCAGCATGCGGTTGGGCGTATCCCAGAAGGAAATGATGATGGCGCCCGAGAGCACCGTCAGGGCCACAATGGTCAGACCTGCGACCACCAAACCCATCAGGACCAGCCAGATCAGGTTCTTTTTCTGCTCCTGCCATTCAATGGCCAGCAGATCCATTCGGTCTTCAGCCGCTATGGCGCTTTCAGACAGCAAGGCGCGAAAACGTGCCAGCATGTCATCGACGCCCAGCACAGACAACCAGTTCATGGACTCTCCTCGTGCTTATGGGGCACTTGGTACCCCTTGTTCTAGGTCTTGGCCCGGCGGGCCAGGCCAGTGCCGCAATCGTGCAGGCAACTGGCCATCGGGCTCAGCTTAGCGGCGCGAGAAGATAAAACCGATCAGTGCGCCCACGGCCAGTGCTGCGCCCGCAACGCGCCATGGTTCGTCGTGGGCATAGCGGTCTGCGGCCAGTGCGGCCTCCTTGGCCTGGCGGGCAGCTTCCTGGGCCGCACGCACTGCGCCTTCACGGGCATCACCAGCGGTATCTTCCAGGCGCTGGCGCAGTTGCTTGATGTCCGGCACGCCGTCCAGGTCCTTGCTCGACAGCACGCCGCGCAGATCGCTCACCAGCTTTTCCAGATCAGCCTGGGCATTCTCAACGGTATCGCTCAGCAAATTGGATTTACGCATGTTCATCATCCTTTTCTTGGTCAGGCTACAGGAAAGTTCCGGCTAAGCATGGGCAGCACAAGGAAGGCTGCTACAACGCGTTAGCTCCGTTACATGTTAACGGAGAAACATACAGTTCCGGGTTCCGATATGCACCCTCGCCTGTCAGAAGATTCCGACTATCGCCGTCAAACAGCGGCTTTTGTCGCATTTATGAGCGTATCGCGGAGCCGGCGCACATCGCCGCACCTTGCATCAGCCCGCATCCTGAGCCACGGCTTGGTTCACCGCCTTGGCAATCGCCAAGCAGCTGGTGAGGCCCGGCGACTCGATGCCCAGCAGGTGGAACAGTCCCGGCGCACCATGCACCTCTGGGCCTTGCAGCACGAAGTCGGCATCAGGGTCACCAGGGCCGCTGATCTTGGGCCGGATCCCGGCATAGCCTGCGGCCAACGCTCCATCCTGCAGATCGGGCCAGTAGCGGCGCACCGCGGCATAAAAGGCATCGCCGCGCGCGGGATCCACCACCAGATCGTCAGCACTGGCCACCCACTGCACATCCGGGCCAAACTTGGCCTGGCCGCCCAGGTCAAGAGTCAGATGCACACCCAGGCCGCCCTCCTCGGGGACCGGGTAGATGAGCTGCTTGAACGGCGCGCGGCCGCTCAAGGTGAAGTAGTTGCCCTTGGCATAGTGAGCCGTGGGCAACTGCGACCGATCAGCGCCTTCAAAATTGCGCGCCAGATCGGGCGCCCACAGACCTGCGGCATTGACCACGGTCCTGGCCTGCAGCTCGGTGCCATCTTCGGTGCGCAGCAGGATGTGATCACCCTCGCAGCGCGCGGCAGCCAGCGGGCTGTTGAACACCACCATGCCACCGGCGTTTTCCAGGTCGCCCTGCAGACTCAGCATCAGGCCATGGCTGTCCACAATGCCAGTGCTGGGCGAATGCAAGGCGGCCACGCATTCCAGCGCGGGCTCCATCGCCCTCGCCTCGTCGCGGCTCAGCGGCACCAGGTCATCGACGCCATTGGCGGCCGCATGGCGGGCAATGTCCTGCAGCCTGGCGCGTTGCGCCTCCGAGGTCGCCACGATCAGCTTGCCGCAGCGCTGGTGGTCAATACCGCGCTCCTGGCAGTAGGCATACAGCAAGGCTTTGCCCTCCACACACCAGCGCGCCTTGCGTGAGCCTTGGGCGTAGTAGATGCCGGCATGGATCACCTCGCTGTTGCGCGAGCTCGTGCCCGTGCCAATGGCATCCTGCGCCTCCAGCACCAGCACCTCACGGCCCGCCAAGGCCAGCTCACGGGCAACCGCCAGCCCCACCACCCCTGCACCAATCACCACGCAATCGACGACATCAGCCACTTGCTCGCTCCTTCGCTTTTTTGTATGCCTGCCAGCTTAGCGCCTGGCGCATCGCCCAAAAGCAAAAAGCCGGTAAAAACCGGCTTTTGTCAGCATGGCCTGGCGAGGGCCGCAAGGCCCCAGCAGGCGACGCCTGCTTACTTCTTGCAGTTGGCGATGCCGTCGAGGATTTCCTTGTGCGCTTCGTCCACGCCCTTCCAGCCCAGCACCTTCACCCACTTGCCCTTTTCCAGGTCCTTGTAGTGCTCGAAGAAGTGCGAGATCTGTTGCAGCACCAGGTCATGGATGTCGCTCAGGTGGTTGATCTTGTCATAGGAAGGCAGCAGCTTCTGGGTGGGCACGGCCAGCACCTTGCCGTCCACGCCGGACTCGTCTTCCATGTGCAGGATGCCGATCGCGCGGCAAGGCACCACCACGCCGGTAGGCAGTGGGAAAGGCGTCATCACCAGCACGTCCACCGGGTCGCCGTCACCCGACAGGGTTTGGGGCACATAGCCGTAGTTCACGGGGTAGTGCATGGCGGTGCCCAGGAAGCGGTCCACGAACACGCAACCCGAATCCTTGTCCACTTCGTACTTCACAGGAGCGGAGTTGGCCGAGATTTCGATCACAACGTTGAAGACATCAGGGGCCTTGGAGCCAGGGGACAGTTTTTCGAAGGACATGCGATTCCTATGAGGTCAATTGAATGGAGGGCCGGCAGCGCGCGAGCGGCCCGCCAGCGGCAAAACCCCGTGATTTTAGGTGCATTGGCCAGACATTGCCCAAAAAATGCCTGCAGCCGGGGCAAATCGGCTGGTCAAACCCGTGACAACTGCGGGCTCATCCCGGTAGGCGCTGGCCCAATCCTGCGCTATCGTGGTGGCCGTTTCGGGCCTGCCATCTGGCAGACTCCGCCGCCTATTGCACCCAGAACGGATCAACGCCATGCAATTGCATTACATCGCCAACGCCTCTGTGCCCTCGCTGTCGGGCAAGACCATCTCCGTCATCGACCCATCCGACGGCCAACCCTTTGATGAAATCCAGCGCGGCAATGCGGAAGACGTGGACCACGCGGTGCAAGCCGCGCGCCTGTGCTACGACAACGTATGGCGCAAGACCAGCCCAGCTGAGCGCAGCCGCCTGATGATGCGCCTGTCGGCCAAGGTGCTGGAGCATGCCGATGAGCTCGCCGCCATCGAGCAGCGTGATTGCGGCAAGCCCACCAAGCAGGCCAAGGCCGACGCTTTGGCGTTGGGCCGCTATTTCGAGTTCTACGCCGGTGCGGCTGACAAGCTCCATGGCGAAACGATTCCCTACCCCAGTGATTTCAGCGTGCTGACCTGGCGCGAACCCCATGGCGTAACCGGCCATATCGTGCCCTGGAACTACCCGATGCAGATCTTTGGCCGCTGCGTGGGCGCCGCGCTGGCAGCAGGCAATGTTTGCGTCGTCAAGCCCTCTGAAGATGCCTGCCTGAGCCTCATCCGCGTGGCGCAGCTGGCGGCCGATGTGGGCTTTCCTGCCGGCGCGATCAATATCGTCACCGGTTTTGGCCATGAAGTGGGCGACGCGCTGGCCCGCCACCCCGATGTGGACCATATCAGCTTTACCGGCAGCCCCCGCATCGGCACCTTGATCGAGCAGGCAGCTGCCGAACGCCACTGCCCTTGCACGTTGGAGCTCGGTGGCAAGAGCCCACAGATCGTGTTTGCCGATGCAGATCTGGATGCCGCCATCCCGACCATCATCAACGCCATCATCCAGAACTCCGGCCAGACCTGCTCGGCAGGCTCGCGTCTGCTGGTCGAACGCAGCATCTATGAAACCCTGCTGGCACGCCTGGGCAGCGCCTTCGAAGCACTGCGCGTTGGCCCCGCCAGCCTGGACCTGGACCTGGGCCCGCTGATCCGCCAGACCCAGCAGCAACGCGTCTGGGATTTTCTGAGCGATGCGCACAACGACGGCATCTCCGTCGTCGCCCAAGGCCAGATCATCGACGAGGCGCCAGAAGGCGGCTATTACCAGGCCCCCACCCTGCTGCGTGATGTGCCGGTGGACCACCGCCTGGCCCAGGAAGAGATCTTTGGCCCGGTCCTCAGCGCCATGGCCTTCGACAGCGAAGAAGAGGCCATCAAGATGGCCAATGCCACCCAGTTCGGCCTGGTGGCGGGTGTCTGGACGCGTGATGGCGGCCGCCAGTTCCGCGTGGCCAAGCGCCTGCGCAGCGGCCAGGTTTTCATCAACAACTACGGAGCCGGCGGCGGCGTGGAGCTGCCCTTTGGCGGCACCAAGGCCAGCGGCCATGGCCGCGAAAAGGGCTTTGAAGCGCTGTACGGCTTTACCACGCTGAAGACCGTCGCCATCCGCCACGGTTGATACCGGGTTTGCGGGCACTTCAGGTGCCCTACCCGCCCAGCGCCGCCCCTGCTCTGCAGTGGCGGCGCGTTTGTTTTTACAATAGAGGGCTCTGCGCAGCGGGCAGTCCGCCTGTCGCCTGCTGCACAGACAGCCCGCAGCAACAGCCGCATAGTGATCAACACTGTTGGCATGGCAGCGCAGCGATACCGCGCCGTCTGCACCAAACCGGGTCATTCATAAAAAACAATCCCACCGCGACACCCTCTCCCATGCCTTTGTCCCCCGTCCCCAACCGCGTCCCCAAACATTTGCGCGATGTGCGCTACCGCAGCTTCGAGCGCGCCGATGGGCTCTGGGATGTCGAGGGGGAGCTGGTGGATACCAAAGCCTATGACCTGGTGCTCTCCGGCGAACGCAAACGCAAGGCCGGAGAACCCATTCACCATATGTGGATTCGCTGTACCATTGATACAACACTTACAGTGGTTGCGATCGAGGTGGCGATGGACGCCCACCCGTTGGGCGAGTGCCCGCTGGCCCTGCCTGCGATGCAAAAGATGGTGGGCTGCTGCATGGCCCGGGGTTGGCGCAAGGCCATCGAGGCCAACCTTGGCAGCATTGAAGGCTGCACCCACATGCGTGAGCTGCTGTTCAACATGGCGACTGCCGCCTTCCAGAGCGTGAACCAGGCCTTTGCGCGCCCCCAATCGGACCAGCCACCCCGCCATCTGGGGCAGTGCAAAGGCTGGGATTTCAATGGCAAAGGGGTCGCCACCATGTACCCCCAATTCATCGGCTGGCAAGCGCCCAAGCCAGGCAGCACCGGCACTACAGCGGTGGCAACCACTAGCGCCAACCCCGCCGACAAGCCTGCCGACGACAGCGCCAACAAGGTCTGAACCGCCGCCCTGCTGCACTGCTGCCTCACCCCAGCCACCACCGCGCTCCAGCCGCCGTGGTGGCTTTTTTGCGCCTGCATTTCCAGGCTTTAGAGGGCTCTTAAGACTGCCTTAAGGTCATGCGTTGGCGTCCCATGGGCTTTCTGATTTCTCAGCAAACCTAGTATTAACCCTATGACACTATGACGGCAAAAATAATGGACGTGTTCCATAGAAATCAAAAATCGTTGAACAATTTTTAATACCACATCCCACAAAAGAAATTTTGAAACCTACAAGAACCGACGATTGTTGAAACCCCGTATAGCGTTATTTTGCAATAACTGTTAATTTTGGCAAACAATTCACCAGCATAGCAGTTGTTTCTGGCGCTGCCGTGGCTGGTGATCGTATTCATCCCGGGCAGCATCTGCTGCGCCCTATTTATCTCTATAAGGATCCGTCATGAAGCGTCGCGTTTTTTGTGCCACCGCCACTTTGGTTGCCAGCGTCGGGTTTGCCACCGCAGCCGTTGCCCAAACCAAATGGGATTTCGCCACGGCGTATGCGCCCTTTAACTTCCACTCCAAGAACAACGAACAGTTCGTCAAGGACGTGGACGCAGCGACCAGCGGCAAAGTCAAAATCACTCCCCATTTTGGTGCATCGCTTTTCAAAATGCCCGAAATCAAGCGCGCCGTGCAAACCGGTAATGCGCAGATGGGAGAGTTCTTTCTGGTGAGCTTCCAGAATGAATCGCAGATCTTCGGCGTTGACGGCCTGCCTTTCCTGGTGAACAGCTACGACGAAGCCTTCAAGCTCTACCAGGCCCAGAAGCCAGCGCTGCAAAAGCTGCTGGACAAGCAAGGCCAGGTGCTGCTGTATTCGGTGGCCTGGCCACCCCAGGGCATCTACACCAAGAAGCCGATCAACTCCGCTGCGGACCTCAAGGGCATGAAGTGGCGCGTCTACTCGCCCACCACCGCCCGCATTGGCGAGCTGATTGGCGCGCAACCGGCCACCGTGCAAGAGGCCGAACTGTCCCAGGCGCTGGCCACCGGCGTGGTCGATGGCCTGATCACCTCGTCGGCCACCGGCGCTGACAACAAGCTGTTTGAAAACCTGAAGTACTACTACAACGTGCAGGCCTGGATCCCCAAGAACGCCGTGACCGTCAGCAAGAAGGCCTTCAACGCGCTGGGCAAGGCCGAGCAGGAAGCGGTGCTCAAGGCCGCTGCCGCGGCCGAAGAGCGCGGCTGGAAGGAATCCAAGGAAGTGGATGCCAAGTCGCTGGCCACCCTGAAGCAAGGCGGCATGAGCATCGAGCTGCCATCGGCCCAGCTCAAGGCTGACCTGGCCAAGGTCGGTGACACCGTCATCAAGGAATGGACCGACAAGGCCGGCGCCGAAGGCAAGGCCATTCTGGACGCCTACCAGGCCTCCAAGTAAGCAACGGCCTCCTCTGTACAACCCATGCGGGGCCATCGCGGCCCCCGCCGGGCTGTGCAGTCAGCAACCTTTACTGCTTTGAATGACAAGCATGCGCAAGCTATTAAATGGACTGTATGACGCCTCTGCCTGGCTGGCAGGGCTGTCGATGATCGGCATCCTCGTGATGGTGCTGCTCACCGTGGTCAGCCGCCTGATCGGCTTCAGTGCCCCCGGCACCGATGCCTATGCCGGCTACGCGATGGCGGGAGCGGGTTTCATGGCCCTGGCCAGCACCCTCAAGAAGGGCGAACACATCCGCGTGACCCTGCTGCTGGGCGCGCTCAAAGGTGGCGCCTTGAAGACCATGGAAGTAATCGCCCTGGGCATCGCAACCATCCTCTCGGGCTTTCTGGCGTTCTACGCCGCGCGCCTGGTCTGGCAATCCTGGGAGATCGATGACATCTCCGTGGGCATGGACGCCACGCCGCTGTGGATTCCACAACTGTTCATGGCACTGGGCACCCTGGTGTTTTTTATCGCCTTTTGCGACGAGCTGGTGCTCGAGCTGACGGGCCAACGCAAACCCGTGCTGCAAGAGGACGCCCACCATGAATGAAATTACCGCCAGCATTGCGCTGATTGTGGTGCTGCTGATCCTGCTGGGCGGCAGCGTCTGGGTGGGTCTGACCCTGGCCGGTGTGGCTTGGTTCGGCATGGAGTTCTTCACCGCCCGCGCGGCTGGAGACGCGATGGCGATGACCATTTGGGGATCGGCCAGCAGCTGGACCTTGACGGCGCTGCCGCTCTTTGTCTGGATGGGCGAGATCCTCTACCGCACGAATTTATCGGAGAGCATGTTCCGGGGCCTCGCACCCTGGGTCAACCTGCTGCCCGGCCGCTTGCTGCACACCAATGTGATCGGCTGCACGATTTTTGCGGCGGTGTCTGGCTCCTCGGCCGCCACCTGCGCAACCGTCGGCAAGATGAATGTGCCCGAGCTGATGAAGCGCGGCTACCCCGAGAACATGGTCATCGGTTCGCTGGGCGGCCCGGCCACCCTGGGTCTGCTGATTCCGCCATCGATCATTCTGATCGTCTACGGCGTTGCTGCTGAGATGTCGATCTCCAAGCTCTTCATGGCCGGCGTGCTGCCAGGCATCATGCTGGCGCTGATGTTCAGCGGCTGGATCATTGTCTGGGCCCTGCTCAACCCGAGCAAGATCCCCAAGGCTGACAGCACGATGGGCTTCAAGCAAAAGCTCTATGAGTCGCGCCACCTGATTCCGGTAGTTCTGCTGATCGCCTCGGTGATTGCCAGCATCTACTCGGGCATTGCAACGGCCACTGAAGCCGCTGCCATTGGCGTGGTGGGCTCCCTGGTGCTGTCTGCCGCCCAGGGCGCACTGACCTGGAAGAACTTCAAGGATTCGCTGTTCGGCGCCACGCGCCTGTACTGCATGATCGCGCTGATCCTGGCCGGTGCCTCGTTCATGACCTTGTCGATGGGCTATATCGGCCTGCCCCGCCAGCTGGCCGAGTATGTCGGCAGCCTGAACCTGTCGCCCGCAATGCTGATCATCGTGCTCGGCATCTTCTACATCCTGATCGGCTGCTTCCTGGACGGTATCTCCACCATCGTGCTGACCATGGGTGTGGTGCTGCCCATCATCCAAGCCGCTGGCATTGATCCGCTGTGGTTCGGCATCTTCCTGGTGATCACGGTGGAGACTGCGCAAATCACGCCGCCGGTGGGCTTCAACCTGTTTGTGCTGCAGGGCATGACGGGCAAGCAGATCACCTACCTGGCCCGCGTCTGCGCACCGTACTTTGCGCTGATGGTGCTGGCCCTGGTGATTCTCTGGTTCTTCCCGGAGATCGTCACCGTGCTGCCCAACAACATGTAAAGCGCGCGTTGATCCGCTACGAACCGGCTGCCCAGGCAGCCGGTTTTTTTTTATGCGCCAGCGCTCAGCACAGCAGCAAGTCCTGCTGCTCCTGCACGGTGGCCTGCAAAAAGCGCCAGACCACCTGGATGCCGGGCACCGAGCGCAGCTCGGGCGGCATCGACATCCAGAAAGTGCGGGTGAACTGGGCCTGCTCGGGCAGTACGCGCTGCAGCAAGGGGTCCTTGTCGGCCAGAAAGCCGGGCAGCACCCCCAGGCCCGCTCCGGTGCGCACGGCGGTGTACTGCGCCAGGATGCTGGTGCTGCGAAAGCTGAAGCGCTGCGGCGCGCTCAGGCTGTCGAGAAACTGCAGCTCCTTGGTGAAGAGCTGGTCGTCGACATAGTGCACAAAGCGGTGGCTGGCCAGGCCCTCGGTCGAGGTGATCAGCGGGTGGCGCGCCAGGTATTCGCGCTGGCCATACAGATAGAGGCGGTACTCGGTCAGGCGGCTGGTGACGACGGTATCGCGCACCGGGCGCTCCAGCGAGATGACGATATCGGCCTCGCGGCGCGAGAGCTGCAGCATGCGCGGTACAGCGAGCAAGTCGATGGTCAGCAAGGGGTAGCGCTGGGCCAGCAAGGCTAGGTGCTTGGCCAGCACCTGGGTGCCAAAGCCCTCGGTCACGCCGATGCGCACCACGCCGCTGGGCGTCTCGGCACTTTGGCTGGCGGCAATCGGGGCAATGCCGCGCGCAATCTGGTCCATGGCCTCGGCCCGTGGCTGCAGCTGGCGGCCCGCATCGGTGAGCTTGTAGCCGCTGCCCTCGCGGGTGAACAAGGTGGCGCCGAGCTGCTTTTCCAGCGCCTGGATGCGGCGCGACACGGTCGTGTGCTCCACGCCCAGCGCCTTGGCCGCCCCCACCAGGGTGCCCGCCTGCACCAAGGCCCAGAAAAAGCGCAAATGATCCCAATCCATGCCAGCCCCTTGTCGATGTTGCACAGCATTATTGTGCAAATTTGCAACAGGGGCAGCAGTGAGGCAGCGTGCCAGGCTCCGATCAGCCCTGTTTGGCGCGCTTGCGTTGCCAGGCGTAGGCCAGGCCCAGCAGCACAAACCAGGCGGGCGTGGCGATCAGCGCCTGGCGCGTGTCCAGCTCCAGGCTGAGCAGCACCAGCACGGCGGCAAAGAAGGCCAGGCACACCCAGCACATGAACACGCCGCCGGGCATGCGGTAGTGGGAGGCCTTGTGCAGCGCCGGACGCTGCTTGCGGTAGCTGATGTAGGACAGCAGGATCAGCGACCAGACAAACATGAACAGGATGGCCGAGACGGTGGTCACCAGGGTGAAGGCCTCCACCAGGTTGGGCACCACCCACATCAAAAAGGCACCGCCCAGCAGGCAGACGCAGGAGAACAGCAGGCCGCGCGACGGCACGCTGCTGGCCGAAAGCTTGCCAAACGAGCGCGGTGCATCACCCTTGAGCGCCAGACCAAAGAGCATGCGGCTGGTGGAGAACACGCCGCTGTTGGCCGACGAGGCGGCCGAGGTCAGCACGACAAAATTGATCACGCTGGCCGCTGCGGGCAGGCCGGCCAGTACAAACAGCTCGACAAAGGGGCTCTTGCTGGGCACCACATCGCGCCAAGGGGTGACGGCCATGATGGCGATCAGCGCGCAGACGTAGAAGATGATGATGCGGATCGGGATGGAGTTGATTGCGCGCGGCAGGGTGCGGTGCGGGTCCTTGGCCTCGGCGGCCGTGGTGCCGACCAGCTCGATACCGACAAAGGCAAACACCGCAATCTGGAAGCCGGCAAAAAAGCCCATCGCCCCATGGGGGAAGAGCCCGCCATCGTTCCAGAGGTTGGCGATACTCGCCTGACGCCCGGCCGGCGAGCTGAAGCCGGTGCTGACCATGTACAGGCCCGTGCCCACCAGCGCAACGATGGCCACGATCTTGATCATCGCAAACCAGAACTCGATCTCGCCAAAGAGCTTGACGGTCAGCAGGTTGAGCGACAGCAGCAAGGCCACACAGGCAATTGCTGGTGCCCACTGCGGCAGATCAGGCCACCAGAACTGGGCGTAGGCCGAGATCGCAATCACATCGGCGATGCCGGTGATGATCCAGCAGAACCAGTAGGTCCAACCGGTGAAGAAACCAGCCCAGGGACCCAGCAGGTCATCCGAGAAATCGATGAAGGACTTGTACTGCAGGTTGGACAGCAGCAGCTCCCCCATCGCCCGCATCACAAAGAACAGCATGATGCCGATGATGGCGTAGACCAGCACGATAGAGGGCCCCGCCAGGCTGATGGTTTTGCCCGAGCCCATGAAGAGGCCCGTGCCGATGGCGCCGCCGATGGCGATCAGCTGGATATGGCGGTTGCTGAGATTGCGTTGGAGATCGTCGGTGCCATGCTCGGCCCTCGATTGCTCCGCTGGGGCCTGTTTGTTCATGGAATAAAGCGCCGGGCGTTAGCGAAAAAGATAGTGCGCTCAGCCCAGCTGAAGCTGGCACGCACCGCGAAGGTGCGCAAGGATAAAACAGCGTTACACCGCGCAGGGCCAAAAGGTTATTTTGTTGCGCAACTAATTGTGCAAAGCCAGCAATTTACCGCACACCCGCTCCGCCAAGGCCTGCAAAGGCGCAACAGCGCTGCTTCCCAAAACAGACAGCGGATAACTATCGCTATCGATGTCGAAGCTGACCAGACCCAGGCCCTGGCTGCGCAGGTAGTCGCCGGCTTCCTGCAAGGCCTCATGGTTCAGCGCTTTGCTGCCGGCCAGTGCCTGCAGGTCCAGCCCCCGCTGCTCGACGGTTTGCAGCTGCTGCAGCGCCCAGATGGCATCGTTCATGTTCAGCTTCCAGTCCAGCTCAAAGTTCTGCTTGCGGCGCTGCAGCCCATCCACCAGCGCCAACCAGGGGCTGACCTGCTCGGGCTCGTCCATGCCACGGTTGACCAAGTCATCGGCAAAGCGGTCGAGGTACTGCGCCGGTTGCTCGATCGCCTGCCGCACCTCGCCCCAGAGTTCATCGCTATCGTCCAAGGCCAGCGCCTGGCCGACGGCCATGCACAAGGCCTGCCAATCGTCCATCGTGGGCTCCGCTGGGGTTTCAGGCGCAAGCGCATGCGCGGCACCCTCGTCTTGCACAGGCGGCTTGGCGCCCAACAGCTGACCGATTTTGTCCAACCAACCCATGGCAGTCTCCTTGTTACAAGCGATCAAAACAGTATGCACCAGGCCGCCAACAAGCTGGCGCCTGTGCAGCACCGCACAGCCCTGTGCAGCCAACCTCTTGTTTGGGCGAATGCGCACATCTACGATGTGCAGTAACGGTAGCTTGCCCGCTGGCAGCCTGCCGCCGCTTGTGACCCAGATACCCAGGAGACAAAACATGAACGCACCGCAATCCACCAGCACCTTGGCGCCGACCGTCAAGCTGTTGATCAACGGCCAATTGGTCGAATCCAAGACCACGCAGTGGCGCGACGTCGTCAACCCTGCGACCCAGCAGGTGCTGGCCCGCGTGCCTTTTGCAACGCCCGAAGAGATCAACGCGGCGGTGGCCAATGCCAAGGAGGCGTTCAAGACCTGGAAGAAGACGCCGATTGGCGTGCGCGCCCGCATCTTCCTCAAGCTCCAGCAGCTGATCCGCGAGAACATGAAGGAGCTGGCCGCCATCCTCACGGCCGAGCAAGGCAAGACCCTGCCCGATGCCGAAGGCGATGTCTTCCGTGGCCTGGAGGTGGTCGAGCATGCGGCCAACATCGGCTCGCTGCAGCTGGGTGAGCTGGCCAACAATGTGGCCAATGGTGTCGACACCTACACCCTGAACCAGCCACTGGGCGTGTGCGCCGGCATCACCCCCTTCAATTTCCCGGCGATGATCCCGCTGTGGATGTTCCCGATGGCCATTGCCACTGGCAACACATTTGTGCTCAAGCCCTCCGAGCAAGACCCGATGGTGACCATGCGCCTGTGCGAGCTGGCCCTGGAAGCCGGCGTGCCCCCGGGCGTGCTCAATGTGATCCACGGCGGCGAAGACGCCGTCAACGCCATCTGCGACCACCCCGATATCAAGGCGATCAGCTTTGTCGGCTCGACCAAGGTGGGCACCCATGTGTACAACCGCGCATCGCTCAACGGCAAGCGCGTGCAATGCATGATGGGCGCGAAGAACCACGCCATCGTGCTGCCCGACTGCAACAAGGAGCAGTCGCTCAACGCGCTCGCTGGTGCGGCATTTGGTGCCGCTGGCCAGCGCTGCATGGCGCTGTCGGTGGTGGTGCTGGTGGGCGAGGCCCAGAAGTGGATCCCCGAATTGGTCGAAAAGGCCAAGACCTTGAAGGTGTCTGCCGGAACCGAAGCGGGCACCGATGTGGGCCCGGTCGTCTCCTGCCAGGCGCTGTCGCGGGTGGAAAGCCTGATCGAACGCGGCATTGCCGATGGCGCCAAGCTGGAGCTCGATGGCCGCAAGCCCGCCGTCGCGGGTTTTGAAAAGGGCAACTTTGTCGGCCCAACCGTCTTCTCCGGCGTCAAACCCGGCATGGCCATTTATGACCAGGAAATCTTCGGCCCCGTGCTCTGCATTGCCGAAGCCGCCGATATCGATGAGGCCATTGCCTTCATCAACGCCAACCCCAATGGCAACGGCACGGCGATCTTCACGCAAAGCGGTGCCGCTGCGCGCAAGTTCCAGGAAGAGATCGATGTCGGCCAGATCGGCATCAATGTGCCTATCCCTGTGCCCGTGCCGCTGTTCTCGTTCACCGGCAGCCGCGCCTCCAAGCTCGGCGACCTGGGCCCCTACGGCAAGCAGGTTGTGATGTTCTACACGCAGACCAAGACGGTGACGGCCCGCTGGTTTGACGACAGCACCATTGCCCATGGTGTGAACACCACGATCAGCCTGAAATAAGCGGACTTGGCGAACACTGCAGCGGGCCTTTGCCGGACCGCTGCTGTTTTGCGGCGATGATCTGGGCTATGCCCCATTCCTTCGCATCCCGCCCAGCGCTGCTGGCTCTGTTTTTTGCAGCCTCGGCTGCCCTTGCGCCGCAGACCGTGCTTGCCCAGGCAGGCGCGGCCTGTGTGAGCGGCGGCAGCACCGAGCAAACCAATGCCTGCGCAGTACAGGCCTTTCAGCAAGCCGATACCGACAACAACATCCTGTATGCCGACGTCATGCGCATTCTGTCGGCGCACGAACGCCCTGCCTTGCGCCGTGACCAGAACGAGTGGATACGCCAGCGCGCCGCCACCTGCAAGAAGCAGCAGGCCGCGCACGAGGCCCAGCCCGACTGGCCGCGCCGCTACCACGAATGCCTGGTGGCCGAAATCGGCAAGCGCAAGAAGGAGTTGATGGTCTGGCTGCACGAAGGCCCGCCGCCCGAGCTGCTGCAAAAACCATAGCCAGCCGCGTTCACCACAAACGGTGCCGCCCGGGCCTCGCATGCCCGGCGCAGCACGATAAGAGACAGGAGACAAGCCCATGGATTTCGAGCTATCAGAAGACCAACGCGCATTTGCCGACACCGCGCGCGCCTTTGCCCAGACCGAGCTGGCCCCGCATGCCGCGCACTGGGATGCCGAGGCCGTCTTTCCCCGTGAGGCGATTGCCAAGGCGGGCGAGCTGGGCTTTTGCGGCCTGTATGCCCCCGAAAACGCAGGCGGCCTGGCGCTGCCCCGGCTCGACGCCACCCTGGTGTTTGAGGAGCTGGCTGCCGTAGACCCATCCACCACCGCCTTCATCACCATCCACAACATGGCGACCTGGATGCTGGGCACCTGGGCCAGCGATGCGGTGCGCGAGGAATGGGGGCCCCTGCTCGCCAGCGGCCAGAAGCTGACCAGCTACTGCCTGACCGAGCCCGGTGCCGGGTCCGACGCCGCCTCGCTCAAGACCCGGGCCGAGCTGGTGGGCCATGACTACATCATCAATGGCAGCAAGGCCTTCATCAGCGGGGCCGGCGCCACCGACATGCTGGTGCTGATGGCCCGCACGGGCGACGCACAATCGGGCGCCTCGGGCATCAGCGCCTTTGCCGTGCCCGCGCACCTGGAAGGCATCAGCTACGGCAAGAAGGAAGAAAAAATGGGCTGGAACAGCCAGCCCACGCGCGTGATCAGCTTTGACAATGTGCGCATCCCCGCCAACCACCTGCTGGGCCGCGAGGGCGAAGGCTTCAAGATTGCGATGAAGGGGCTCGACGGCGGCCGCATCAATATCGCCACCTGCTCGGTAGGCGCAGCCCAGGGCGCGCTGACCCAGGCGCAGAGCTATATGCAGGAGCGCAAGCAGTTCGGCAAGCCGATTGCCAGTTTTCAGGCGCTGCAGTTCAAGCTGGCCGACATGGCAACCGAGCTGGTCGCCGCACGCCAGATGGTGCGCCTGGCCGCCAGCAAGCTCGACGCCGGGGCGCGCGATGCCTCCACCTACTGCGCAATGGCCAAGCGCTTTGCGACGGATGCGGGCTTCAATGTCTGCAACGATGCGCTGCAACTGCATGGCGGCTACGGCTATATTCGTGAGTACCCGCTGGAGCGCCTGATGCGCGACGCCCGGGTGCACCAGATTCTGGAAGGCACCAACGAGATCATGCGGGTCATCATCGCCCGGCGCATGCTCGATGGGGATGCGCCTGAGGCCATCCGCTGAGCAGGCGCCTCCCCACCCCTCCTGCCCAAGCACCCTCCGACCATGCCACGCCGCCCTTTAGACCCTGAAACCCTGCGCCTTATCGATGCCGTGCGCCTGGCACTGGCCGAGCAAGCCGTGGGCGTCTCGGTGGAAGAGAAAACCATGTTCGGCTGCCATGTGTTCATGGTCGACGGCAAGATGTGTCTGGGCGTGGAGAACGACGAGCTGCTGGTGCGCCTGGCGCCCGAAACCCATGCCCAGGTGGCAGAAGTGCCTGGCCTGCGCCCGCTGTCGTCCAAAGGTTTGATGGACGGCTATTTTCTGGTGGGCCCTGCCGCCTACGCCACGCGCGAGGCCTGGCAGCACTGGATCGATGCGGCGCTGGCCTTTAACCCCCGCGCCAAGGCGACCCCAAAGAAAAAACCCAAGGCTGCTACTTCCGATCCCTCCGCCAAGCCGCTAAAAAAAGCAAAAACCGCCAAGGCGGCTGGCGATGCGGGCCCGGCCCCCGCCGCCCGCAAACGCCACAGCGTGTTTGACAGCGATCTGTAAACCCACTGCAAACCAGGAGCACACAACCACCATGCCGATCCGTATCGTTCAACTCGGCAGCCCCCGCGCCCCTGATGAAGGCCTGCGTATCGGCACGGTACGCCGCCCACCACGCGGTGTGCCAAAGGCTGAATTTGCCAGCCGCAATTACTACGACCAGTGGTATCCCGAGCTCTCACCCGAGCCCGAGACCATGCAGATGGCTCTGCAATCGCACCAGCTGGACAAACAAGGCCACAACGCGGAAGCGACCAAGCTGTGGCGGGCATTTGACAAAGTCTTTCGCAAACAGCTGGCCGAGGCGCCTGCCGCACGTACGCTCGAATTGCTGGCTGCGCTATCGCATCAAGCACATTTCTCGGTAGGCTGCTACTGCGATGACGAAGCACGCTGTCATCGGAGCATCCTGCGCGATATTTTGCAGACACACGGGGCAGCCATCGCCAATTGAATCAACACCCAATTCCAGCCAAGCTATTCCAATCAGCACTATTTCAAGGAGACAACCATGGCAAATATCGCATTCATCGGCCTGGGCAATATGGGCGCGCCCATGGCCATCAACCTGGCCAAGGCGGGCCACCAGGTCCGCGCTTTTGACCTGAGCCGCGAGGCGGTAGCCAAGGTGGTGGCCGAAGGCGGCAGCGCCGCGACCAGCGCCCAGGAGGCCGTCGAAGGCGCAGAGGTGGTCGTCAGCATGCTGCCCGCCAGCCAGCATGTCGAAGGCCTGTTTCTGGGCAACGGCAGCCAGGCGGGCCTGCTGCAAGGCATTGCCAAGGGCGCGCTGATCATCGACAGCTCCACCATTGCAGCAGCAACCAGCCAGAAAGTGGCCAAGGCCGCGCAGGCGCTGGGGATCGGCTTTATCGATGCGCCCGTCTCCGGCGGCACCGGTGGCGCGATTGCCGGCAGCCTGACCTTCATGGTCGGCGGCAGCGCAGCCGACCTGGAGCGCGCCCGCCCGCTGCTCGAGAAAATGGGCAAGAACATCTTCCACGCCGGCGATGTGGGCGCGGGCCAGACCGCCAAGATCTGCAACAACATGCTGCTGGGCATTTTGATGATCGGCACCAGCGAGGCGATTGCACTGGGTGTTGCCAATGGCCTGGATCCCAAGGTGCTCAGCGAAATCATGCGCCGCAGCTCGGGTGGCAACTGGGCGCTGGAGGTCTACAACCCCTTCCCCGGCGTGCAGGACGCCAGCGCTGCCACGCGCGGCTACACCGGCGGCTTTGGCACTGACCTGATGCTCAAGGACCTGGGCCTGGCACAGGAAAGCGCAATGACGGTGAAGGCCAGCACCCCGCTGGGTGGCATGGCGCGCCAGCTGTATGCGGCGCACAGCATTGCCGGCCATGGAGGTGAGGACTTCTCCAGCGTCATCAAGATGCTGCAGAAAAAGGGCTGAGCCTCAGCCCTGCTCCGGCGATCAGCGCGCGGTCGCCGGCTCCGACAGCGCCATCACCATGCGTGCCACCAGGTACAGGCGCGGCGCAATGCAGTCCAGCAGGATGTACTCGCCATACATGTCATGCGCGCCGTAGCCGCACACGCCCATGCCCTCCACCACCCCACCCCGGGTGTTGAGGGCGGCAAAAGCGGCATCGGTGCCGCCGCCCAGCGCCACATCGTTCACATGCAGCGGTATGCCTAGCTCATCCTGGTAGATGGCCTTGGCCTGCGCGGCAATGCGGCGTGCCGCATCGCTGGCCTGCATCGGCGGGCGGCGCAGCTCAAAGCGGGCCGTCACCTTGCTGTCAGGCAGCAGGCGGTTCTTGATTTTTTCTTGCACCGCATCCTGCAGCGCCTGAAAATCCTGGGCCCGCAGCGCCCGGGCATCGGCCTGCGCCCGGGCATGGGGCGGTATCACATTGCGGGTGGTGCCCGCTTGCGCGATGGTCCAGTTCAGCTTCAGACCATTTTCTGGCTGCGACAGATCGCGCATCTGCAGCAGCTGGTGCGACAGTTCATACAGCGCGTTCACCCCTGCCTCGGGCTTGGCCCCGGCATGCGAGGATTTGCCCTGCACCTCCAGGAACATCGCGCCAATGCCGCTGGTAGCCAGGTGCAGGGTGCCCTGCAGGCCACCGCTCTCAAACGAGAAGATGGCATCCTGGTCGCGCGCCAGCGCGCTGATCAACCGGCGTGAGCCCGGCGAGCTGATCTCTTCATCGCTGTTGAACAGCACGGTGATCTCGCCAAAGCTGTCATACCCCAGCTTTTGCAGCATGGCGATGCTGTGCAGCACCAGCGCCACGCCCTGCTTTTCGTCTTCCACACCCAGGCCGTAAACCCGGTCACCCTCGATGCGGAACGGCTGCTTGTCGACATCGCCGCGCTGGTAGACGGTGTCCATGTGCGCCATCATCAGGATGCGCGACTGGCCCCGGCCCTTGAAAACGGCCTGCACCATGGGGCCGACCTGCTCCGGCGTATCCTCCAGCCGCACCACATCCGTGGCCGGGATGACCTGCACCTCGCCACCCAGCGCTTTGAGCCGCTCGGCAGCCACCTGGGCGATATAGCTGACGCCGCCATAATCGCGGCTGCCCGATTCGATATGCACCAGATTCTTCAAGGTGGCCAGCATGGGTGTTTGCTCTGCCTGCGCAGCGGCATAGACGGCGGGCTGGGCTTGGGCAGGTGCCTGGGCATGGCCAGGCAGGGTCCAGGCCAGCGCCAGCAACAGGCAGTGAGAGGCAAGAGAACGGGCAGACGGTCGATCAGGCATGCGGCCATGATAGTACGGCTTTGACAACAAATTGTCACAAATATGCCATGAAGGGCTGGCGTCACCACTCACTGGGACTGAACTCCCTACAATCCCCCATTCTTTGAGAAATGATTTTTGCAAGCCATGACTGAGACCGTGCAATGGATGGCCGACGGCACGCCCTACAGCCCCCGCTTTGGTGACCGTTACCACAGCGAAGCCGCCCATGCACTGGCCCAGGCCGAGCAGGTATTCCTGGCCGGCTGTGGCCTGCCCCAGGCCTGGGCAGGCCAGCCGCAGTGGCGCATTCTGGAGACCGGTTTTGGCTTTGGGCTGAACTTTCTGGTCACCTGGCATGCCTGGCAGCAAGACCCGGCCCGTCCTGCGCTGCTGCACTTTGTCTCGACCGAGGCCTTTCCCATTGCAGCGGCTGACCTGTTGGAGCAGGCGCGCAAGTTTCCCCATCTGCTGCCGCTGGCCGAAGAGCTTGCCGCCCAATGGTGGGGCCTGCTGCCGGGTGTGCACCGCCTGCGCCTGGCCGGTGGCCGGGTGCTGCTCAGCCTGCTGATTGGCGACAGCCAGACCATGCTGCGCCAGCAGGAGCTGGTCGCCGACAGCATCTACCTGGACGGCTTCAGCCCCGCCCGCAACCCCGATATGTGGAGCCTGCACAGCCTGAAGGCCGTGGCCCGCTGCGCCCGGCGCGGCACCCAGCTTGCCACCTGGACCATCGCCGCCCAGTTGCGGCGCGATCTGGCCCAGTGCGGCTTTGAGGTACACAAGGTGCCCGGCGTGCCGCCCAAGCGCGACAACCTGCAGGCACACTTTGCCCCGCACTGGGAGCCCCGCAAGGCGCCGCTATGGCCTCTGGGAGCGCAGGCCCTGCCGGCGCGGCTGGCGGGCGGCGGCGGGCGCGCGGCCATCATTGGCGCCGGCATTGCCGGTGCTGCTTGCGCGCGCCAGTTGGCCCTGCGCGGCTGGCAGGTCACCGTGCTCGATGCCGCCAGCCATCCGGCCGCCGGTGCCTCCGCACTGCCCGCCGGCATTTTTGCGCCCCATACCAGCAGTGACGACAGCCCGCTCTCGCGCATCACCCGCGCCGGCCAGCGCTGCAGTCTGCAATGCTTGCAGCTGCTGCTGCAAGCGGGGCTGGATTGGGAGATGACCGGGGTGCTGGAGCGCCGACAACTGGGCACGCCGCCCGATGAGACGGCAGCGCATGGCGACGGCCCGGCAATGTCGGCACGCCGCAGCGCCCATGAACGGCCACCCGCCTGGAGAGACACGCTGGCCGCGCCTGCCGCTGACTGGAGTGACGAGGCCAGCGCCGCCTGCCTGGAGGCGCTGGGCTTGCCCGCCGGCACCCCCGCGCTTTGGCACCCGCGAGGCGGCTGGCTGCGGCCGGCCGCCCTCGTCCAGGCCTTGCTGGACCATCCAGCGATCCGCTTTGTCGGCAACGCGCCGGTGCAGGCGCTCGACGCGCTGGAGAGCGCCGAGGGCCCGCCGCAATGGTCGCTGCGCGACGGCCAAGGCCAGCCCTGGGCGCAGGCTGATCTGGTCGTGCTCTGCGCCGGGCCGCAATCGGCCAGCATCCGCATCAACGGACAAAGCCTGGCTGCGGCCCCGGCGCTGCAAACCATTCGTGGCCAGGTCAGCTGGGGCAGCTACCCGGCCGGCCAAGCGCCCGCCGCCCACCAGCCGGTCAATGGGCATGGCAGCTGGGTGCCCTATTTCCGCACTCGGCAGACGGGAGACGCGGCCTGGGTCATGGGATCGAGCTTTGAGCGCGGCCAATCCACACTGCCGCCGTCGGCCGACGATGCCGCCGCTGCGCATGCCGGCAACTGGGCCAAGCTGCAAACCCTGCTGCCGGCCGGCCACCGGCCCGATGCACAGGCCTTTGCCCAGGCCCGGCACTGGGCCCAGCTGCGCTGCGCATCGACCGACCGGCTCCCACTGGTGGGCCCGCTGTTGCCAGCGCAGGCCCTGCAAGCGCTGCCCGACGGCCTGGCCAGCCCTTGGGTCGCCACGGCGATGGGATCGCGCGGCCTGACCTGGGCCCTGCTCTGCGCCGAGCTGCTGGCGGCCCGCCTGCATGCCGAGCCGCTGCCCCTTGCCAACCCGCTGGCCCTGGCGCTGGCCAGCGACCGTTACTGTAAATAAGCGAGCGCTTTAGCTGGGCAGATGCGATCCGCCGTTTCCGCCTAGCCCGGTCTACGGGGCACCTTGTGGCGCCCATATGCCATTTGCTCACTAGCATTTGCCATTTTCATATAACTCAATGTCATACAGGACTGAGAAAAATGTAGTTTGAGTTTATATAAAACTTTTCTACAGTACATCGCAACAGCCCAGCTTTGCCGCCATTGGGGCAGCAAGCAAAACAGGGCTTGGTAGCTGCAACTCCCGCACCACGATGTACCAATACACCTCTTTTGACCGCCAGTTTGTCCAGGCCCGAGCAGACCAGTTCCGTGACCAGCTCCAACGCTGGGAAACGGGCCGGCTGAGTGAAGAAGAATTCCGCCCGCTGCGTCTGCAAAACGGCTGGTATGTGCAACGCTATGCACCGATGCTGCGGGTGGCAGTGCCTTATGGCGAAATCAACTCTGCCCAGATCCGCGTGCTGGCCCGCATTGCCCGCGAATACGATGAACCGGACGCCCAGCTCTACCAGGATGCGCTCAAGACCCAGGGCGCGATGGGCACCACCTACCTGCCCACCCACTACGCGCATTTCACCACCCGCACCAATGTGCAGTTCAACTGGATTCCGCTGTCCAAGTCCGCCGATGTGATGGACCTGCTGGCCAGCGTCAACCTGCACGGCATCCAGACCAGCGGCAACTGCATCCGCAACACGACCACCGATGCGCTGGCCGGCGTGGCCGTGGACGAACTGGTGGACCCCCGCCCCTATGCCGAGGTGCTGCGCCAATGGACCACCTTGCACCCCGAGTTCGCGTTCCTGCCGCGCAAGTTCAAGATTGCGATCAGCGGCTCGGCAGAAGACCGCGCCGCCACCGGCTGGCACGATGTGGGTCTGCATCTGGTCAAGAACGAGGCTGGTGAAATCGGCTTCAAGGTGTTTGTCGGCGGCGGCATGGGCCGCACACCGGTGATCGGCACGCCCATCCGCGAGTTTCTGCCCTGGAACCAGGTGCTCAACTACATCGAGGCGATCGTGCGCGTCTACAACGAGCGCGGCCGCCGGGACAACAAGTACAAGGCCCGCATCAAGATCCTGGTCAAGGCTGAAGGCCAGACCTACATTGATTCGGTGGAAGAGGAATTCCGCCAGATTGTCGAAGTCGACGGCGGCCCGCACACCATCCCCCAGGCCGAGTTTGACCGCGTGGCCGCCTGCTTTGTGGCACCCGACCTGTCGGGCTACCCGCAAGTCAATGCCACCGAAGCCAAGCACCAGCTGACCGAGCAAGGTGCCCGTGAACCGGCCTTTGGCCGCTGGGTGAGCCGCAATGTGCGTGCCCACCAAAACCCGCAGCTGCGCGCCGTGGTGCTGTCGTTCAAGCGTGTCGGCCAGGCGCCCGGTGATGCCTCGGGCGAGCAGCTCGATGCGCTGGCCCAGCTGGTGGACCAGTTCTCCGCCGGCGAAGCCCGTGTGACCCACGACCAGAACGTGGTGCTGCCCTGGGTGCACGTGAGCCAGCTGCATGATCTGTGGCTGCAGGCCAAGGCCCTGGGCCTGGCCAGCACCAATGTGGACCTGCTGACCGACATGATCGCCTGCCCCGGCGGTGACCTCTGCGCCCTGGCCAATGCCCGCAGCCTGCCGATTGCCGCCGCCATCACCGAGCGCTACCAGGATCTGGACGAGCTCGACGACATCGGCGACATCGACCTGCACATCAGCGGCTGCATCAACAGCTGCGGCCACCACCACAGCGGCCATATCGGCATCCTCGGCGTCGACAAGGACGGCAAGGAGTGGTACCAGATCACCGTGGGTGGCTCCGATGGCGCTACCTTGTCGGGCGCGCCCCAGGCCGGCAAGGCCATTGGCCCCTCGTTCAGCGCTGCCGAAGTGCCCGGTGTGATCGAAGCCGTGCTGACCGCCTACCGCGACCTGCGTGACAACGGCGAGCTGTTTATCGACACCGTGCGCCGCGTGGGCCTGGACCCCTTCAAGGAAGCTGGCAAGTCCGCCCGCCTGCCCGAAGCGGCAGAAACCACCGAAGCCTGAGCATTGAGAAGAACAACGATGAGCATTCCCAACGATTTCCAGATCCTGGCCGCCGGTGACCACCAGCCCGCTGCCGAAGGCGACCGCAGCGTGCTGCGGCTGGCCAATGATGCCGATGCACTGCAAGTCTCGCTCGATGGCGTGGAGCGCATCGACCTCGACTTTCCCGCCTTCACCGATGGCCGCGCGTTCAGCCAGGCCTACCTGCTGCGCCGCCGCCGGGGCTTCAAGGGCGATATCCGCGCCCATGGCGATGTGCTGATCGACCAGCTGGTGCAGATGCACCGCACCGGTTTCAGCAGTGCGGTGCTGAAAGCAGGCGTGGACGTGGCCGATGCCGCGCGCCAGTTTGAGCGTTTTGCCGGTTTTTACCAAGGCGACGTCGAAGCCAAGCCCCATTTTGACCAGGCCGCCGCATGAGCAAGACCACCCTCACTCCCCAAGAGCTGGCCCGTGTGAATGCCGAGCTGGGCAACGACGCCGCCGGCCTGGTGCGCTGGGCGCTGTCGCTGGGCCAGACCAGCATCGTGACCACCAATTTCCGCCCGTTTGAAGCGGTAATCCTGCACCTGGTCACGCAAGTGCAGCCCGATGTGCCGGTGGTCTGGATGGACAACGGCTACAACACCGAGGCCACCTACCGCTTTGCCGACGAGGTGACGCGCCAGCTCCAGCTCAACCTGCAGATCTACCTGCCCCGCCGCTCGCGTGCGCACCGCGAAGCCGTTGAAGGCGCGACGCCCGCGCTCGATGACCCGCGCCACGCCGCCTTTACCGAAGAGGTCAAGCTCGAGCCCTTTGCCCGTGCGCTGCGCGAGACCCGGCCCCAGGTCTGGTTCACCGCACTGCGCGCGACCGACACCGCCGTGCGTGCGCAGATGGAGGCCGTGAGTCTCAACCCCGATGGCCTCATCAAAGTAGCACCATTGCTGCACTGGTCGTCCAAGGACCTCTACGAATACTGCGAAAAACACGGTCTGCCCAACAACTTCGACTATGTGGATCCCACCAAGGGCGAAGACAACCGCGAATGCGGCCTGCACATTGCCCACTGACCATATGCAGCCCGCCCGACAAGAAAGTCCCTCAGATATGAACGCCCGTGTCGAAACCGATGTGCTCAACCACCTGAGCAACCAGCACCTGGATGCGCTGGAAGAAGAAACCATCTTTATCCTGCGCGAAGTGGCGGCCGCCTTCGAGCGCCCTGCGCTGCTGTTTTCCGGCGGCAAAGATTCCCTGGTGATGCTCAAATGCGCCGAAAAAGCCTTTGGCGCTGGCCGCATCCCCTACCCGTTGCTGATGATCGACACCGGCCACAATTTCCCCGAGGTGACCGATTTCCGCGATCTGCGCGCCAAGGAACTGGGCGCCGATCTGATCGTGCGCAGCGTCGAAGATTCGATGGCGCGCGGCACTGTGCGCCTGGCCCACCCCGGCGAATCGCGCAATGTGCACCAGTCGGTGACCTTGCTCGAAGCGATCGAGGAGTTCCGCTTTGACGCGCTGATTGGCGGCGCCCGCCGTGACGAAGAAAAGGCCCGCGCCAAGGAACGCATCTTCAGCCACCGTGACAGCTTTGGCCAGTGGCAGCCCAAGGCCCAGCGCCCCGAGCTCTGGACCCTGTTCAACACCCGCCTGGCCCCCGGCGAGCATTTCCGCGTGTTCCCGATCAGCAACTGGACCGAGCTCGATGTCTGGCAATACATTGCGCGCGAGAACATTGCGCTGCCCAGCCTTTACTACGCCCACCAGCGCGATGTGGTCGAGCGCAAGGGCCTGCTGGTGCCCGTGACGCCGCTGACCCCCGCCCGCGAAGGCGAAACCGTTGAAAACCGCACCGTGCGCTTCCGTACCGTTGGCGACATCACCTGCACCTGCCCGGTGAGCAGCGATGCCGCCTCGGCTGACGACATTGTGCTGGAAACCCTGGCCGCCGATGTGAGCGAGCGTGGCGCCACCCGCATGGACGACAAGACCAGCGACGCCTCGATGGAAAAGCGCAAGAAAGACGGATACTTCTGATGACTACCGATACCCTGAGCGCCGTGCGCACCCCCGCCAACGACAACCAGCGCACCGCATCGGCGCTGCGCTTCATCACCTGCGGCTCGGTCGATGATGGCAAATCCACGTTGATCGGCCGCCTGCTGGTGGACAGCAAGTCGGTGCTGCAGGACCAACTGGCCGGCGTGCAGCGCAGTGGCGAGACCGACCTGGCCCTGCTCACCGATGGCCTGTCTGCCGAGCGCGAGCAAGGCATCACGATTGATGTGGCCTACCGCTATTTCGCCACCGAGACGCGCAAGTTCATCATTGGCGATGCACCTGGCCATGAGCAGTACACCCGCAATATGGTGACCGCCGCATCGAGCGCCGACGCGGCCGTGGTGCTGGTGGATGCCACCAAGCTGGACTGGCAGAACCCGCAGCTCGCGCTGCTGCCCCAGACGCGCCGCCACAGCCTGCTGGCACATCTGCTGCGCGTGCACTCGTTGGTGTTTGCGATCAACAAGCTCGACGCGGTGGCCGACCCGGCGCTGGCCTTTGCCAATATCCGCAACGCCCTGGCAACTTTTGCCCAGGCAGCGGGCATCACCGTGGCTGCCACCATCCCCGTCTCGGCCTTGAAGGGCTGGAACGTGGTGATTTCGCACCCCGACTGGGCCGGCTACCAAGGCCCCAGCCTGCTGGAGCTGCTGGAGAAGCTGCCGACCACGCCCGCCGACGCCGGCCAGCCTCTGGCGTTTTCCGTGCAATGGGTCGAGAAGTTCTCTGCGTCGGCCGACACCCACCAGGGCCGCCGCATTTTCTGGGGCCGTGTTGGCACAGGCGATGTGGCAGTGGGCACCGCCGTGCAGATCCTGCCCAGCGGCCAGCGCGCTACCGTCGCCCAGGTGCTGGACCATGTCCGCCAGCCCGTAGCGCGCGGCGCCGGGCAGAGCGCCGGCATTGTGCTCGACCGCGAGGTGGATGTCTCGCGCGGTGACTGGATCATTGCAGCCCCCGCGCCTGCGGTGACCCACGCTGCCGACGATGACTTTGACACCCCCAGCGAACGGCCCGCCTGGCCCGCAACGCGCGAGATCACCGCCACCATCGCGTGGATGGACAACGAGCCCCTGCTGCCCGGCCGCGTGTACTGGGCGCTGCATGGCCGCCGCTGGATCAAGGCCAAGGTGCGCAAGGTGCTCAACCGCCTGGATATCAACTCGCTGGAGCGCCAGGCCGCCGAGCAGCTCGAACCCAATGCCATTGGCCGCGTGGAGATCAGCCTGCAAGAAGCGATTCCGGCAGCCGCCTTTGTGCGCTCGCGTGAATTGGGCTCACTGATCCTGGTGGACACGGCCTCCAACAGCACGGCTGCTGCGGTACTGGTGGAATAAAGCAAGCAGTCCCGCAGCTAAAAACCACGTTATTCGGAGGTAGGCTAGGTGCTTGTTCACAAAAACCGTAAAATCCTCCGCTGTTTGTTTGTCTGAATCACTGGCGAAAACCATTCCATGACCCACGTCGTCACCGAAAACTGCATCAAGTGCAAATACACCGATTGTGTGGACGTCTGCCCTGTTGACTGCTTCCGCGAAGGCCCGAACTTCCTGACCATCGATCCGGACGAATGCATCGACTGCGCCGTCTGCATCCCCGAGTGCCCTGCCAACGCCATCTACGCCGAAGAAGATGTGCCCGCAGACCAGCTGGCCTTCATCAAGCTCAATGCCGAACTGGCCTTGGCCGACGGCTGGAAGAGCATCACCAAGCGCAAGGCACCGCTCGAAGGCGCCGACGAGGCCAACGGCCAGCCGGGCAAGCTCAAGGACCTGATCCGCTGAGCCCAGTCCCTATGCAGGAATACCGCGCTTTGACGCCCAGTCCCTGAATCCGCCAAGCCAGCCTCCGCGCTGGCTTTTTTATGCTTCGCGCCCACCCAGCTACCGCCATGCACGTGCCGCCTTTGCCAACACCCCCCAGCCGCCGTACTACGCCGTCATCTTCACCTCGCAGCGTACCGACAGCGAGCACCAGCCCTATGCCGAGATGGCCGACGCCATGGTCGCACTGGCCGAGCAGCAGTCTGGCTTTCTCGGCGCTGAAAGCACGCGGGGCAGTGACGGCCTGGGCATCACCGTGTCGTACTGGCAAAGTGAAGAAGACATCCGCCGCTGGAAGGCCCACAGCGACCACCTGATTGCCCAACGCATCGGTGCCGAGCGCTGGTATGCGCATTACCAGGTGCGGGTGGCAAAGGTGGAGCGGGCGTATGGCATACAGCATGGCAGCGCCGGCTGAACGTGACAGGCCCTGCGCCATGAACCATGGCGCAGGGCATGAAGTTGGGATCTCAGGGCCGGTGATTTAGAGCCGGATCTCGCGGTGCTCGCCCATGCCCTCAGGTCGCTCACCCGTCACTGCTGATTTCGCCATCTTGAACAGCTGCACCAGCTTGTTCTCCTTGACATCCCAGTATTCGGCAAAGTCAACCCGGGCGATCAGGATCTGCAAATTCGGATCGTTGGGGCCGTCCGGAAACCAGGCCTTGGCCATTGGGCCGTAGAACTTCTCCTTGATCGCCAGATCATTGCTGACTGACGCTTTGGCCGAAATCGACACATAGCTGTCCTTATCGGGGTCTGCGTAAGAGATATTGATATCGCTGGAATGCTGCAGACAGCGAGAGAGATCCGAATCCTTGCCGAGCAGGAAATACAGATGCTTGTCCTCGTTCATGCCTTCACGGTTGGCAGTGGTCATCGGGCAGGCATGCAGACTGCCGTCTTCGTGACGGTGGGTGATCATCGCAAAGCGAATGTCCTTGATCAGCTCCCACAATTTTTCACGCGGATTTTCTTGGGCCATGGCGAGACTCCTGTCGATTTGGAAAATTTCACTGTATCGATGGGTTTTGGCCGCCGTTGTAAGGCAAACGCCTCCCCGGGGATCGGCGCTTCCATGATCCGTCTGTGAAGGATTCGCACCCCTCCCCGGCTACCGATGGGGGTGATCGCAGTTACGGCAACACGTGCTGAGCCGCTGCGCCAACGCTTCGGTGCCTCTGCGCCACGCGCCTGGTGGCCTCCACGCAGGCCCGGCTGACTTCAGCGCTGCGCCGCTGTCATGGCCGCCACCACCTGCTGCAGTGCCGCCGGGTCTTCCATCGTCGACAGATCGCCGGTGTCCCGTTTCTCGGCCACGGCCTGCAGCGCGCGGCGCAGCAGCTTGCCGCTGCGGGTCTTGGGCAGGCTGCCCACAAAGTACACCCGCGCCGGCCTGGCCACGGCACCCAGCTGCGTGTCGACATGGTTGCAGACGGATTTCTCCAGCGCGTTGCAGGCGGCAAGGTCACCAGCCACCGCATTGCTGCGCGCAACGGCAAAGGCCAGCGCGACCTGGCCTTTGAGTGCATCGGCCACACCCACCACGGCGACCTCGGCAATATCCGGGTGGCCGGAGATGCTTTCCTCGATCTCGCGCGTGCCCAGGCGGTGGCCGGCAACGTTGATCACGTCATCGGTGCGGCCCAGGATGAAGTAGTAGCCGTCCTTGTCGCGCACGCCCCAGTCAAAGGTGCTGTAGACCAGGCGGCCGGGGATGCTCTTCCAGTAGGTGTTGACGAAGCGCTGGTCGTCGCGCCAGATGGTCATCAGGCAGCCAGGGGGCAAGGGGCCTTCGATGGCGATCACACCCTTTTGCATCGGCTCCTGCAGCTCGGCGCCGGTGTCGCCGTCGATCAGCTTGACGTGGTAGCCAAACACCGCCTTGCCCGGGCTGCCAAAGCGCGATGGCTGGGGCTCCACGCCATTGCACAGGGTAAGAATCGGCCAGCCGGTTTCCGTCTGCCAGTAGTTGTCGATGATAGGGCGCTGGATGGCGCCGCTGATCCAGCTGGCGGTGGGCTCATCCAGCGGCTCACCGGCCAGCCACAGCGCCTGCAGGCTGCTCAGGTCGTACTTGCGCAGGTAGTCCGGGTCCTGTTTTTTGAGCACCCGGATGGCGGTGGGCGCCGAGAACATGTGCGTGACCTTGTATTTCTCAACCAGGCTCCACCAGATGCCCGGGTCCGGCCGCACGGGCACGCCCTCGTACATGAGGGTGGCCATGCCGCCGATCAGCGGCGCATAAATGATGTAGCTGTGGCCGACCACCCAGCCGATATCGCTGGTGCAAAAAAAAGTCTGGCCGGGCTTGGCATCGAAGATCGCCGGCAGGCTGGCGGCCAGCGCCACCGTGTAGCCGCCGGTGTCGCGCTGCACGCCCTTGGGCTTGCCGGTGGTGCCGCTGGTGTAGAGCGTGTAGCTGGGGTGCGTGGACTCCACCCATTCGCAGGGCACCTGCGCATCGAGGTGCTGGGCACGCAGATCGGCCCAAAGGTGGTCCCGGCCTGGCACCAGTTGCATGGGGGCCAGGCCCCGGTCCACCATCAGCACGGCCTGGGGCTGGTGGCTGGCCAGCGCAATGGCCTCGTCCAGCAAGGGTTTGTAGGGCACGACCTTGCCGGCGCGCGATCCTGCATCGGCGCTGATGATGACGGTGGGCTGAGCGTCATCAATGCGCGTGGCAAGCGAGCCCGAGGCAAAGCCGCCAAACACCACCGAATGGATGGCGCCGATGCGCACGCTGGCCAGCATCGCGATGGCAGCCTCGGCAATCATCGGCATGTAGATCTGCACCCGGTCGCCCTTTTTGACGCCCAGGGCCTGCAATGCGGCGGCCATGCGCTGCACCTCGCGGTGCAATTCGGCATAGCTGTAGCTGCGCTCGGTGCTGGTCTCGGTCGATACCGCGATCAGCGCGGCCTGGTCGCCGCGCTCGGCCACATGGCGGTCGATGGCGTTGTGGCAGAGGTTGGTCTGCCCGCCGACAAACCAGCGCGCAAACGGCGGGTTGCTGTAGTCACAGATCTGCTGGGGCGGCACATGCCAGTCGATGCGCTGCGCCTGCTCGGCCCAGAAAGCATCGCGGTCGTTGATCGAGCGGTCGTAGAAGTCGGCAAAACGGCTCATCGAAGTCTGTCTCCATCTTTTGTTGTGGAGCCATTATTTCCCTTTGTCTTGCATACCGCTGACAAATGCGCGCAGGGCTGCGGCTGCCAGCTTGTGGTTTTCCCGCATACACGCAGGCCATCCAGAGGGGCTTTTGCGCTCCCGGGGCGCAGTTTCGGCGCCGGCCGGCCCGGGCGGGCTGCGGCATCGCGCACAATCAGCGGCATGGCGCACCGCCCCGGTGCTGTGGCGCGCCGGATGACGAAGGATGTCCCATGCTCAACGGTTTGTGGCTGGGTTTTTTTGTGGTGGCGGCCTTTGCCGCATTCGCGCAGTGGCTGGTGGGCGGCCATGCCCAGATATTTGGCGACATGGTGCAGGCGCTGTTCGCGATGGCCAAGCTCTCGGTCGAGGTGATGGTGCTGCTGTTTGGCACGCTCACGCTCTGGCTGGGCTTTTTGAAGATTGCCGAAAAGGCCGGCCTGGTCGATATGCTCGCCCGCTGGCTGGCCCCCCTATTTGCCCGCTTGATGCCCGACGTACCGCGCGGCCACCCTGCCCTGGGCCTGATGACCCTGAACTTTGCCGCCAATGCGCTGGGGCTGGACAACGCTGCCACCCCCATCGGGCTCAAGGCCATGCGCGCGCTGCAGGACATCAACCCCTCGCCCACCTCGGCCAGCAATGCACAGATTCTGTTTCTGGTGCTCAATGCCTCGTCGCTGACCTTGCTGCCGGTGACCATCTTCATGTACCGCATGCAGCAAGGCGCGCCCGATCCAACCCTGGTCTTTTTACCGATCTTGCTGGCCACTTCGGTCTCCACGCTGGTCGGCCTGATCTCAGTGGCCATCGTGCAGCGTCTGCCGCTGTGGCACCCGGTGGTGCTGGCCTATCTGCTGCCGGTAGGCCTGGTGCTGGCTGGCTTCATGGCTTTTTTGGCGACACTGACGTCGACGGCGATGGCGCAGGTCTCATCGCTACTGGGCAACCTGACCCTGTTTGGCCTGGTGGTGCTGTTTGTCGTGGTGGGCGCACTGCGCAAGGTCGCCGTGTATGAGAGCTTTATCGAAGGCGCCAAGGAAGGCTTTGACGTGGCCAAGGGGCTGCTGCCCTACCTGGTGGCCATGCTCTGCGCCGTTGGTCTGTTCCGCGCCTCGGGCGCTTTAGGCTATGCGCTCGACGGCATCCGCTGGCTGGTGGACCTGAGCGGCATGGACACACGCTTTGTCGATGCCCTGCCTACCGCGCTGGTCAAGCCCTTCTCCGGCAGCGCGGCACGCGCGATGCTGATCGAGACCATGCAAAGCCATGGCGTGGACAGCTTCCCTGCGCTGGCGGCCGCTATCATCCAGGGCAGCACCGAGACCACCTTCTATGTGCTGGCGGTGTACTTTGGCGCCGTCGGCATACAGCGCGCACGCCATGCGGTGCCCTGCGCGCTGCTGGCCGAGTTCTCGGGTGTGGTGGCCGCGATTGTGGTCTGCTACCAGTTCTTTAGTTGATGCCCGCAGCTGCGGCCTGCACGGGCTGCAGGCGTTTGCTGCTGAGGCTTGTATCTGCCGTCAGGCATCCGGCATGATCGCGTCGGCCCAGTCATAAAGGGTGCCCAGAATTTCTTCGGCCCGCTCATCAGCAGTTTCCTGCAGCTGGTCGATCTCGGCAAACATCTGCTCAGCCGTGCGCGCGCCGCCCCGCCCTTCCTGCAAGAAGGCGATGCGCAGTTCCAGCCAGCGCTGCTGCTCTTCAGGGTTCAGCGAATCGGGGAAATTGCGCGCGCGGTAGCGGAACAGCAGCTCATGCAGGCGCACGTCATCAAACCCAGGCTTGGCAACGGCCAGCTCCTGCGGGTGCATGCCGGTCAGTTGGGTCAGGCGGCGGCGGTCGGCCTGCCCGATAAAGCCGCCGTACAGATCCTGGTCCACATCCACATCCTGCAGCGGTGGGCGCTCGAACACGGCAGCCCAGGTGGCGCTCATATCGGGCAGATCGCGGGCAATCGCGGCATGGCGCAGCGCCTGGTCCATGTCGATTTGCCAGCGCTGGGCCTGCTCGGCGCTCAAGGTACGCAGGCTGCTGACGACCATCGGCGACTTGTTCAGGTGCACGGTCTTGATGGGCAGGCGCGTTGTGCCTTCGGGCAGATCCGCCGCTGCGCTGAACATGCGCAGGCGCATCTCGTCAACCGACAGCTCCGCCAGGTGGCTCGGGTCCTGCGACAGGTCCCAGGCGATGATCTCGTTCTTGTTCGTCGGGTGCTGGGCCAGCGGCCAGGCCACGGCAATACAGCCGCGCTCGACCCCGTACATGCCCGATACATGCAGAAAAGGCCGGGCATTGGCGGGAGTGGCCGGCAGGGCCAGCTCCTGCATCACGCGGTCTTTCTTGTGCAGGCCCAGCGCAAAATCGAACAGGCGCGGCTGCAGCCGCTTGATGAGACGCGCCAGGCCAATGGTGGCGCGCACATCGCTCAGCGCATCGTGGGCCGATTCATGCAGGATGCCGTTGGCGCGGGCCAGGTCTTCGAGCTTGAAGCTGACCGAGCCATCATCCTTCCTGGGCCACTGGATGCCTTCGGGGCGCAGCGCATGGACCATGCGCACGACATCGAGCAGATCCCAGCGGCCGCAGCCGTTCTGCCATTCGCGGGCATAGGGATCGCGCAGGTTGCGCCACAGCAGGTAGCGCGTCACCTCGTCATCAAAGCGGATGGTGTTGTAGCCCACGCCAATGGTGCCGGGGTGGCCCAGCTCGCCCTCCACCACCGCTGCAAACGCGTGCTCGGGCACGCCCTGCTCCAGGCAGTGCTGGGGCGTCAACCCGGTGATCAGGCTGGCTTGGGGGCTGGGCAGGTAGTCGAGCGCCGGCTGGCAGTACAGCATGACCGGCTCGCCGATCTCGTTGAGATCCATGTCCGTGCGGATGCCGGCAAACTGCGCGGGGCGGTCACGGCGCGGCACGGCGCCAAAGGTTTCATAGTCGTGCCAGAAAAAGCTGGCGGAGGCGGACGGGGAATTCTGCATGCCCGCTAGTATGCCTTCTCCAGTGGGTACAGCAGAGCAACGTGGGCCCGCAACTACAACAGCGGTGAGAACAAGCGCGCGATCGAATCGCCCAGCCGCAGCAAAAAGCGCTGCTTGCGGCGCGTAGCCACCTGCTTGGAACGCATCAGATCGGTGTTGAACTGGTCCTGCAGCCGGGCATTGAGCTCCGGCCCGTAGCCAATCGCGCAGACCTCGTAGTTCAGGCGAAAGCTGCGGTTGTCGAAGTTGGCGGTACCGATGATGGTGAGATCGTCATCAACCACCAAGGTCTTGGAGTGCAGCATGCGGGCGCTGTATTCGTAGACCTTGGCGCCAGCGCTGATCAGCTCTTCGTAGTACGAGCGGGCCGCAGCAGTCACAAAGATGGAATCGGATTTCTCCGGCACCAGCAGCCGCACATCGACGCCGCGCAGCGCGGCGCTGGTCAGCGCATACATGGCGGGCTCGGTCGGCACAAAGTATGGCGTGGTCAACCAGACCCGCACGGTGGCGGACTGGATGGCGGCCACATGGGCGCGGTGGATGGGCTCGGTGGGGTTGTCCGGGCCAGAGCTGACCAGCTGCATCGCATGGCTGCCATCGGGCATGTCGGGCAGCAGCAAGTCCAGGTTGGCCGGCATGTCCTGGGCAGACTTCTCCAGCGCATAGGCCCAGTCCTCCAAAAACGTCGTCTGCAGCCAGGTGACGATGGGGCCGGCCATGCGCAGGTGCACATCATGGTAGGCATGGGTATTGACGCGGCGGTCCTCTTCGTCGGTGATGTTGACGCCACCGGTAAAGCCGATCTGGCCATCGACCACCAGGATCTTGCGATGGCTGCGGAAGTTGATCACCGGCCGCAGGCGCCTGCCGATGCGTGTGGGGTGGAACACCGCAAACTCGCCGCCAGCGGCCAGCAAGGGCGCGACGAACTTGCGGTTGACCCGCTTGGAGCCCAGCGCATCGACCAGCATGCGCACCTTGACCCCCGCCTTGGCGCGCTCGACCAGCGCATCGCGCAGGCGTGTGCCGGTCTGGTCAGGCTCGAAAATATAGTATTCCAGGTGCACATGGTGGCGGGCCTGGGCGACATCCTCCAGAATGCGGTCAAAGGTGGCTGCGCCGCCGCTGAGCAGCTCCACGCTCTCGGCCGAGGTGATCGGGAAACCGCAGGTGGCTTCGACCAGCTTGACCATCTCGCGCAACTTGGTCGGCGCCTCGGGCTGGCCATCGCGGATGCGGCGCGTGGTCTCGCGCACATGGTTCTTGTTGCGGGCGCGCAGGCGTTTGATGCGCTGGCGCTTCATGCGCTGCGGACCGATGAAGTAGTAAACGATCAGCCCCACCACCGGCAGCGAACCCATGGACAGCAACCAGCCCAAGGTAGCCACGGGCGCGCGGCGCTGCATCAGAATCCAGATACCCACCACGCCGAGATAGATCGGCCAGATCACGGACAGCAACGCGACAATGTTTTCTTTGGTCAGATACTGAGATAACGACGCCACAGCACCGCGCTCCTGTTGATGGGACCGCTCAGTGTAGCCTGCCCCCGTGACGAACAGACGCAATAAAAAACAGCCGCAAGCGGCTGTTCTCGTTCTTTGGGTGGTGCGGCCTCAATCGGCAGCGAACTCTTCCTCTGGCTCGGCAGGCTCCTGTTTGGCACGCTCCTTCTTGGGCAGCGGCTGGATGTCCAGCAGCACCTCGGGCTTGTCGGCGTTGCTGTCGTCCCAATCGACGCTCAGGCGTCCGCCTTCGGTCAGGCGTCCAAACAGCAGCTCGTCGGCCAACGATCGGCGGATCGTGTCCTGGATCAGGCGCTGCATCGGGCGTGCACCCATCAGCGGATCGAAACCGGTCTTGGCCAGGTGCTTGCGCAGCTTGTCGCTGAACGTGACCTCGACCTTCTTCTCGGCCAGTTGCTGCTCCAGCTGGAGCAGGAACTTGTCGACCACGCGCAGGATGACCTGCTCGTCCAGCGGCTTGAAGCTGACGATGGCATCCAGCCGGTTGCGGAACTCGGGCGTGAACAGGCGCTTGATGTCGCCCATCTCGTCGCCCGCCGCGCGCGGGTTGGTAAAGCCGATGACGGCCTTGTTCATCGTCTCGGCGCCCGCATTCGTGGTCATGATGATGATCACGTTGCGGAAGTCCGCCTTGCGTCCGTTGTTATCGGTCAAGGTGCCGTGGTCCATGACCTGCAGCAGCACATTGAAGATATCCGGATGCGCCTTCTCGATTTCGTCGAGCAGCAGCACCGCATGGGGCTTCTTGGTCACCGCCTCCGTCAGCAGGCCACCCTGGTCGAAACCGACATAGCCGGGAGGCGCACCAATCAGGCGCGACACCGCATGGCGCTCCATGTACTCGGACATGTCAAAGCGGATCAGGTCGATGCCCAGGATATACGCCAACTGCTTGGCCGCTTCGGTCTTGCCCACGCCGGTCGGGCCGGAGAACAGGAAGGAGCCGATCGGTTTGTCCACCTTGCCCAGGCCGGAGCGGGACATCTTGACCGCCGACGCCAGCACTTCGAGTGCCTTGTCCTGGCCAAACACCACACTCTTGAGGTCGCGCTCCAGGGTCTGCAGCTTGCCGCGGTCGTCATTGCTGACGTTGGCCGGCGGAATGCGGGCAATCTTGGCGACGATCTCTTCGATCTCGGTCTTGCCGATGGTTTTCTTGCGCTTCGAAGGCGCCAGAATGCGCTGCGCGGCACCGGCCTCATCGATCACGTCAATCGCCTTGTCGGGCAGATGGCGGTCATTGATGAACTTGGCCGACAGCTCAGCAGCTGCCTGCAAAGCGGCCACCGCGTACTTGACGTTGTGGTGCTCTTCAAAGCGCGACTTCAGGCCCTTCAGGATATCGATGGTTTCGGGCACGGTAGGCTCGACCACATCGACCTTCTGGAAGCGGCGCGACAGCGCTGCATCTTTTTCGAAGATGCCACGGTACTCGGTGAACGTGGTCGCACCAATGCACTTGAGCTGGCCGCTCGACAGCGCTGGCTTGAGCAGGTTCGACGCATCCAGCGTACCGCCCGAGGCAGCTCCGGCACCGATCAAGGTGTGGATCTCGTCGATGAACAGGATCGCATGCGGCTTGTCCTTCAGTGCCTTGAGCACGCCCTTGAGGCGCTGCTCAAAATCACCACGGTACTTGGTGCCTGCCAGCAGCGCGCCCATGTCCAGCGAGTAGACGGTGGCCTCGGCCAGCACCTCGGGCACATCTTCTTGCGTGATGCGCCATGCCAGGCCCTCGGCAATCGCCGTCTTGCCCACACCCGCCTCACCCACCAGCAGCGGGTTGTTCTTGCGGCGGCGGCACAGGATCTGGATCGTGCGCTCGACCTCGTACTGGCGGCCGATCAGCGGATCGATCTTGCCGTCCTTGGCCTGCTGGTTCAGGTTGACGGTGAACTGCTCCAGCGGCGAGGCCTTTTCAGCGCGCTCGGCGTTGTTGCTGCCGACCTCTTCCGCATCCGAGCTGGACTCGGACTTGGGCAGCTCGGGCGTGTCGTTCTTCTTGATGCCATGGGCGATGTAGTTGACCACGTCGAGGCGCGTGACACCCTGCTGGTGCAGGTAGTACACGGCATGCGAGTCCTTTTCGCCAAAAATGGCCACCAGCACATTGGCGCCGGTCACTTCCTTCTTGCCATTGCCGGTGCTCTGCACATGCATGATGGCGCGCTGGATCACGCGCTGGAAACCGAGGGTGGGCTGGGTGTCCACCTCGTCTTCGCCGGCCACCTGCGGGGCATTGTCCTTGATGAAATTGGTCAACGACGCGCGCAGGTCGTCAATATTGGCAGAGCATGCGCGCAACACCTCGGAAGCACTCGGGTTATCCAGCAAGGCCAGTAGCAAGTGCTCCACGGTGATGAATTCGTGGCGCTGCTGCCTGGCTTCTACAAAAGCCATGTGCAAGCTGACTTCCAGTTCCTGAGCAATCATTTGAAACTCCTTTATTGCTTGCCAAATACACTCAACTTGCTTCTAGATGAGGACCATATTCCGTTATTCAACAGGCTCCGATACGGCTTGAAGCGGATGGCCTGCTCCATTGGCGGCATCCATCACCTGTGCCACCTTGGTTTCAGCGATTTCATGCGAGTACACCCCGCAGACGCCTTTCCCATCCAGGTGGATCTTCAGCATGATCTGCGTGGCCGCCTCGCGGCTTTTGCCAAAAAAATGCTGCAGCACCTCAATCACAAACTCCATCGGCGTGAAATCATCATTGAGCATGACCACCTGGTACATCTTCGGTGGCTCCACACGCTGCGCGATGCGCTCCACAACCAGCGCACCCCCACCGTCCTCCGGTGGCTGGGGCGTTGCAGGCAGGTTCGGCGAGGGAGGAACAACAGGTTTCGTGGCCATTGAGATCATTCTATAAGGCTAAATTTCCACATGCACAAAGATGGTGATGCTTTTATGAACTTCAATACGGCTGCGCCAGCAACCACTGGCGCAGCCGTATTCTCAGCCCCGGCAAAATCTTCCTAGACCATGCTTTCGTAAACGATTTTGATGGCTTCGTGGCCTGCTTCCTGGGACCAGGCAGCCATCGCCTGGTCGCTGGGGAAGAAGCGCGCCGCATCGCCCAGATTGAGCTCCACGCCGGCCCGGGTCTCGCCCTGGCCGCAGACCACGCCCAGGCGGATCTTGAGGCCGTGGCGCAGCACACCTTCGTCGGTATGCTCCTCGACTGCGGGAAACTCCTGAATCAGCCGCGCAACATCGGGCTGGTGGCGGTCGGTGTTGACCAGCAGGTAGCGGCCAAAGCGGGCCCGCGCATCGGCCAGACCCCAGACATGCTGGGCCTTGGCGCGCAACCCGCCGCTGAAATGGTCCTGGCCGATGCGGGCGCTCAGAATGACGAATTCATCGTCCTTGAGCTGCTCCTTGTGGCGGTTCCAGGTGGCCTCATCCAGCGATCCTTCGATCACCCCCGACTTGTCGTCGATCTTGAACAGCACCAGCTTGCCGCGCTGGCCGTTGATGACGCGCATGTCGCTGATGATGCCCGCCACCGTCTGGGGCTCGCGGCTGTCCTTGAGCTGGGAGATCGGCGTGCGCACAAACTGGCGCACCTCCAGCTCGACCTCGTCGAACAAATGGCCCGACAGGTAAAAGCCGATGGCGGTCTTCTCCTGCACCAGCCGCTCCTTGATGCCCCAGGGCAGCACATCAGCCAGCGGTGGCTCCTGCGTGCTCGATCCCACGGCGTCATCGCCCATCATGTCAAACAGGCCGCCCTGGTTGGCATTGGCATGGGTGGTGGCGGCAAATTCGAAGGCCACATCGACCGATTCGATCAGCGCGCGGCGGTTGAGCTGGATGCTGTCAAAGGCGCCGCCCTTGATCAGCGCTTCGACCGTGCGCTTGTTCAGCTTGCTGCGGTCCACGCGCAGGCAGAAGTCGAACAGGCTCTTGAACGGCCCCTTGGTATCGCCCTGGGGGCCCGTGCCCTTGCCTTCGCGCGCCGCAACAATGGCCTCGATGGCGGCCTGGCCGGTGCCCTTGATGGCGCCCAGGCCATAGCGGATCACCTTGTCAGTCACCGGCTCGAAGCGGTGGTGGCCCCGGTTCACATCGGGCATCTCGAAGGTCATGCCCATCTTCAGCGCGTCTTCGTACAGCACCTTGAGCTTGTCGGTGTTGTCCATTTCCACGGTCATATTGCCGCAGTAGAACTCTGCCGTGTAGTGCACCTTGAGCCAACCGGTGTGGTAGGCCAGCAGCGAGTAGGCCGCGGCGTGCGACTTGTTGAAGCCGTAGCCCGCAAACTTCTCCATCAGGTCGAACACTTCGTCGGCCTTGGCCTCGTCGATGCCGATCTTGGAGGCCCCTTCGCGGAAGGTGGCGCGATGCTGCACCATCTCCTCGACCTTTTTCTTGCCCATCGCGCGGCGCAGCAAGTCGGCGCCGCCCAGGCTGTAGCCGCCCAGCACCTGGGCCGTCTGCATCACCTGCTCCTGGTAGACCATGATGCCGTAGGTCTCGGACAGCACCTTCTCGACCAGCGGATGCGGGTACTCCACCACTTCCTTGCCGTGCTTGCGCGCCACAAAGCTGGGGATCAGGTCCATCGGGCCCGGACGGTAGAGCGCATTCAGCGCAATGAGGTCTTCCAGGCGGCTGGGCTTGGCTTCCTTCAGCATCTGCTGCATGCCGCGCGATTCGAACTGGAACACCGCTTCGGTCTTGCCGGCCGAGAACAGCTGGTAGGTGCGGGCGTCGTCGAGCGGAATCTCTTCGAACTTGAAGTTCTCCTGCCCCTTGTGGCGCTTGATGATGAACTCGCGTGCGATCTCCAGAATCGTCAACGTCGCCAGACCCAGGAAGTCGAACTTGACCAGGCCCACGGCCTCGACGTCGTCCTTGTCATACATGGCCACCGCCGAGGTGCTGCCCGGCTGCTGGTAGAGCGGGCAAAAATCGGTCAGCTTGCCCGGGGCGATCACCACACCACCGGCGTGCATGCCGATGTTGCGGGTCATGCCTTCGAGCTTCTGGGCCATCTCGATCAGGGTCTTGACGTCCTCTTCCTTCTCGATGCGCTCGGCCAGGATCGGCTCTTCCTTGATCGCATAGGTGTACTTGTCGCCTTCCTTCGGAGGATTGGGCGGGTACTTCAAGGTCACATGCAGGCCCGGCTTGTTCGGGATCAGCTTGGAGATGCCATCGCAAAAGCCATAGCTCATGTCCAGCGCCCGGCCCACGTCGCGGATCGCCGCGCGCGCTGCCATCGTGCCGAAGGTCGCAATCTGGCTCACCGCATTGCGGCCGTAGAGGTCCTTCACATAGTCGATCACCCGGTCCCGGTTGGCCTGGCAGAAGTCCACGTCAAAGTCGGGCATCGATACGCGCTCTGGGTTCAGGAAGCGCTCGAACAGCAGGTTGTAGTGAATCGGGTCCAGATCGGTGATCTTCAGCACATAGGCCACCAGCGAACCGGCTCCCGATCCCCGGCCCGGGCCCACCGGGCAGCCATTCTTCTTGGCCCAGTTGATGAAGTCCGCCACGATCAGGAAGTAGCCGGGGAAACCCATCTTCAAGATGATGCCCAGCTCGAACTCCAGCCGCTCGACATACTTGGGCCGCTCGGCTTCGCGCTTGGCCTCGTTCGGGAACAGCAGCTGCAGGCGGTCCTCCAGCCCCTCGAAAGAAGCCTGGCGGAAATACGCGTCGATCGGCATGCCATTGGGCGTAGGGAAATCCGGCAGAAAGTACTTGCCCAGCTGCAAGGTGACGCTGCAGCGGCGGGCGATCTCGGCCGTATTGGCGATGGCGCTGGGCAGGTCGGCAAACAAGGCCTCCATCTCGGCAGCGGTCTTCAGGTACTGGTCGCGGGTAAAGCGCTTGACCCGCTTCTTATTGCCCAGGGTCTCGCCCTCGGCGATACAGACACGGGCCTCGTGCGATTCAAAATCGGCAGGCTTGGTGAACTGCACCGGGTGTGTGGCCACGACTGGCAGCTTGAGATTGGCAGCCAGCGCGACCGCAGCGGCCACATGGCTTTCGTCATCGGCGCGGCCAGCGCGCTGCAGCTCGATATAGAAACGGTGCGGGAACAGCCCCGCCAGGCGCAGTGCCACGCTGCGTGCGGTCTTTTCATCCCCACGCATCAGCGCCTGTCCGACGGGGCCGGCCTGGGCGCCCGACAGCAGGATCAGGCCGTCTGACAGCTCCTCCAGCCAGGCCCAGGTGCACTGCGGCTGCGCTTTGATGGTGTCGGCCATCCAGATCCGCGCCAGCAGTTCCGACAGGTTCAGGTAGCCCTGCTGGCTCTGGATCAGCACGATGATGCGCGACAGCGGCCCGCCTGCCACCTCGGGCTCCAAGGTCAGTTCGGCACCCAGAAGAGGTTTGACACCTGCGCCACGGCCCGCCTTGTAGAACTTGATGGCGCCGAACAGGCTGTTCAAATCGGTGAGCGCCATCGCCGGCTGGTTATCACCCGCAGCGAACTTGATCAAATCGCCTACGCGATTGGTGCTGTCGATGATGGAGAACTCGGAGTGGATGCGAAGGTGTACGAACATATCCCTGCATTGTAGGAAAGCCGCAGCACCGTCTGTGCAAACCATGGCATATCTGGCGTGGAATGTTACACAGCCCTACTCGCTACAAGTCCGGCTCTGCGAGACCGGGCTGCGCGCCGATTACAATGGCCCAGATCAGAGGGCGCGGCACGGGCTGCGCCGCTGCGTGGCTGGCCTTGCCGCCCCACGCAGTTTTTCAGCTTTCCGTCCATGGATTTCAAGCCAAAAATGCTGTTTGCGTACCCCAAATCGAAGGTTCCCGCTATCGCTTCCGTAGCACTTGCCGCTTTGCTGGCAGGCTGTTCATCGACCGATGTGGATCCCACCGCCGGCTGGAGCCCGAACAAGATTTATTCGGAAGCCCGCGACGAAGCCTCCTCGGGCTCGTTCGACAAGGCTATTCCGCTGTATGAAAAGCTGGAAGGCCGCGCTGCCGGCACCGCGATGGCGCAGCAAGCGCAGCTGGAAAAGGCCTATTCCCAGTACAAGAGCGGTGAAAAGGCCCAGGCCATCGCCACCCTGGACCGCTTCGTCAAGCTCCACCCCGCCAGCGAAGGCGTGGACTATGCGCTCTACCTCAAGGGCCTGGTCAACTTCAACGAAAACCTGGGTCTTTTCTCCTGGGTGTCCAAGCAGGATCTGTCCGAGCGCGACCAGAAGGCCGCCAAGGATTCGTTTGAATCCTTCCGCGAGCTGACCACGCGCTTCCCCGAGTCCAAGTACGCTCCCGACGCTGAAAAGCGCATGCGCTACATCGTCAACTCGCTGGCCCAGTATGAAGTGCACGTCGCCCGCTACTACTACGAGCGCGGCGCCTATGTGGCTGCCATCAACCGCGCCCAAAGCGCCATCTCCGACTACAAGGAAGTGCCCGCCCAAGAGGACGCGCTCTACATCCTGATGCTGTCCTACGAGCGCCTGAACATGGCCGATATGGCTGCCGACACCAAGCGCGTGCTGGAAGCCAGCTACCCCAACACCCGCCTGCTGGCCAATGGCTTCCGCAAGGAAGATCGCCCCTGGTGGAAGATGTGGTGATGCAAGGCGCTTAAAGCCCCTAAGCTGAGATAGCCAAGCGGCTGCTGCAAGTTACAAACTGCAGCAGCCGTTTTCTTATGTGCCGATCTCTTTGTCCGCCAGGGCCTGCAAAAACGCAGGCAAGGCTTCGTCATCCAGGCTGGGCAGCGGTGGCAGTGCTGCCAGCAAGGCAGCGCCATAGCTGCGGCTGTGCAGGCGCTCGTCGGCAATCACCACCACGCCCTGGTCGCTGGCCGACCGGATCAGCCGCCCGACACCCTGGCGCAGCTGCATGGCGGTCTGGGGCAACACATAGCGCTCAAACGCATCGCGGCCCGCCGCACGCAACGCCTGCACCCGCGCCGCATGCAGCACATCATGGCGCGGCGGAAACGGCAGTTTGTCGATCACCAGCAGCTGCAAGGCTTCGCCGGGCAGATCTACCCCTTCCCAGAGGCCCAGGGTACCGACCAGCACCCGGCCAGTCTTGCCGCCGGGCGCGGTTCGCATCGCCTGCAGCAAGTGGCGCTTGGGCTGCTCGCCCTGCTGCAGCACGCGGATGGCCTGGCCCTGCAGCCCCAGGCGCAAGGCCTGGGCCAAGGCCTCCATCGCGGCCGTTGATGTGCAAAGCACCATGCAGCGCCCGCCCAGCGTCTTCAAGTGCGGCAGCAGCCATTGCGCCAGCGCCTGTGCGCGCTCGGCTGCCGGCGCATCGGTGCCGGGCAGGCCCTGCGGCACCACCAGGCGGGCCTGCTGCGCCCAGTCAAAATGGCTGCGCAAGCGCAGGCTGGCGAGCAAGGGCGCATCGCCTGCCTCGCTGTTGTCACTGCTGTCGCTGCGCAATCCCAGGCCCTGGGCAAACCATGTAAGCGCCTCGTCATCACCCAAAGTGGCCGAGGTAAACAGCCAGCGCTGCACCCCCTGGCCCAGCCAGCTGCTGGCCTGCACCTGGGGGCTCAAGGTCTGCAGCGCCTGCCAAAGCCACAGCGGAGATTCGCGAAAGCCCTGGCGCCAGGCATAGCGGCCATAGGCCTGCAGGTCGCCAGCCTGGCCTGCGCGCACAACGCCGGGCGAATCCCACCAGCGCACGAGGTCCTTGCCGACGCCCTGGGCCCACTGGCGCAAGGCCTGCAGCATCACATTACCCTGGCCTGCCAACTGGGCCACCACGGCGGCGCTGCCGGCCACTCCTTGCAAGGCGGCAACCAGGGCCGACAGCGCATTGTGCAAATGGATCAGCGCCTGGCGGCTGGTGGCGCGGGCCGCTGCATCGGCGGGCGCATCGGCCGGCCCCAGCGCCTGTTGCTCGGCCTCCATCCACTGCGCCATGGCCTGCTGCACCTTCTGCTGCAGTGCCTGCCAGGGCGCAAAGCCGCGCGCATGCAGGCTGGTTTTGCGCTCCACCGTCTGCAGGTAGTCGCGCATATCACCCACATTCAGGCCCTTGGCCAGCACTTTCAGGCCAATGGCCTGCAGCTGGTGGGCCTCGTCCATCACCATGGTCTGCGCCAGCGGCACAAAGCCATGGCCCACGCCCAGCATCTGGCGGTGGCGCAGCTCGCTGAAAAACAAATGGTGGTTGATCACCAAAATATCTGCCTGCGCGGCGCGGGAGCGGGCCTGGTTGGAGAAGCAGCGCTCGAAGTGGTTGCAGCGCTGGCCCAGGCATTCGTCATGGCTGGCAGTGATATGCGGCACCAGGCTGGGCAGGTGGCTGATGTCATCCAACTCGGACAGGTCACCGCCTTGGGTGCTTTGCGCCCAGCGCTCCACCTGGGCCAGCGCGCCTGCATGCTGGCCTTGCAGCTTGCTGCGCGCCTGCTCCAGGCCATGCAGGCAGACATAGTTCTCCCGCCCCTTGAGCACGGCCACCTTGCGCTGCAGGCCCTGGTGGGCCAGCAGTGCCGGAATGTCGCGGTCCACCAGCTGGTCCTGCAGTGCCCGCGTAGCGGTGCTGACCACAAAGCGCTCCTGGCGCGCCAAGGCCGCTATCAGATACGCATAGGTCTTGCCGGTACCGGTGGGCGCCTCGATCGCCACCCGCTGGCCCTGGCCCCAGGCTGCCTCAATGGCCGCAATCATCTGCTCCTGCTGCGGGCGCAGGCGCAGCGGGGCATCACGGGAAGTGGCGGCGGACAAGGGCATCGATGGATCGGTTTCGGGGGCATGGCAGTCTAGCGCGTTCGGCGCCCTGGCCTGGGCTGTCGGCCCGCAACACCCCAGGCGTTGGTATACAAACATCGGTTGACAGCGTAATCCCGCATGGTTTGGCGGTCCGCCAGGCAATCTGCTCTATGATTCCCCTTCCATTCACCCCGCTTGCATACGACACCCCCTTCGCGCATGAGCACCAGCTACCGTCTCTCTGCCGCTACCGGCCTGCACAAAGGCGACCGGCCCTACCAGCAGGACCAGGTCATCATGCTCGCCCACCCGCGCGCCAAGGGCTGTGTGCTGGCCGTGGTGGCCGATGGCATGGGTGGCCGCAGCGGCGGGCGTGCCGCGTCCGACCAGGTGATGCTGACGGCCAAGCAGGTGTTCGAGCGCTACTCGCCAGAGACCGACAACGCCGAAGAAATGCTGGGCAACCTGGTGCGCGAAGCCCATTTGCTGATCCGCCTGGTGGCCATTGCCGCCGAGCAGGAGCCCCACAGCACCATTGCCGCCTTTCTGATTCTGCCCAACAGCGCCTGCGCCTGGGTGCATTCGGGCGATTCGCGCATCTACCATTTTCGCGATGGGCAGCTGCTCTACCAAACCAGCGACCACTCCTATGTGCAGACCCTGGTCGACCAGGGCCAGATCACCCTCGAAGAAGCGCGCTACCACCCGCAATCCAATATCTTGCTGCACTGCCTGGGCACCGCCGATGACCCGCCCCTGATCCACCACCGCATTCCGATGCTCAAGCAAGGCGATGTGCTGCTGGCCTGCAGCGATGGCATCTGGCACTACTTCTCGCCCGACGAGCTCTCCTCCATCACGCGCCTGCTCTCTGCCCGCGAGGCCAGCCAGTTCCTGATCGAGCGCGCCCGCATGCGCGCCTCGGGCTCGGGCGACAATATGTCGCTGGCCATCGTCAAGGTTGAGCCCCTGCCCGCAGAAGTGACCCAGGCCGTCGTACCGGGCAGCAAACGCGCCAAGGCCAAACCACCGGTACGCAGTTGAAGCGCTGAGCCTGATACACCCCTCAAAAGCAAAAGCCTCGCAGCGATGAACTGCGAGGCTTTTTTCGCTGGTGGTGCTGGGCTTAGAAGCCGGGCATCACTGCACCCTTGAACTGGGTGTCGACAAACTTGCGGATCTCTTCGCTGTGGTAGGCCTTGACCAGCTTGGCCACCCATGGCTGGTTCTTGTCCGCTTCACGGATCACCAGAATGTTGACATAGGGGTTCTTGGCGTTTTCAACCACGATGGCGTCGGACTTGGGGTTCAGGCCAGCCGAGATCGCGAAGTTGGTGTTGATCGCCGCAGCGTCCAGGTCATCCAGCGAGCGCGGCAGTTGGGCCGCGTCCAGCTCGACAAAGCGCAGCTTCTTCGGGTTCTCGACCACATCCAGCGGCGTGGCCTTCAGGCCGGCGCTTTCCTTGAGCTTGATCAGGCCATTGGCCTGCAGCAGCAGCAGTACGCGGCCGCCATTGGTGGGGTCATTGGGCAGACCGAAGCGGGCGCCGTCTTTCAGCTCATCGATCTTCTTGATCTTCTTGGAGTAGATGCCGATCGGGAAATTGACCGTATCGGCCGCCGCGACGAACTTGTAACCACGGTCCTTGATCTGGGCATCCAGATAGGGCTTGTGCTGGTAGCTGTTGGCATCGAGCTCACCGGACTGCAGCGCGGCATTGGGCTGGATGTAGTCGCTGAACTCGATGACTTTGATCTTCAGGCCGTCTTTTTCGGCGATCTTCTTGACCTGCTCCATGATCTGGCCGTGGGGGCCGGCGGTCACGCCGATCTTGATTTCCTTGTCTTGTGCGACTGCAGCGCCAGAGACACCGGCGGCCAAAGCCAGGGCCAGCACGGATTGCAGCAATGTACGTTTTTGCACGGGAGCGATACCTTTCAAATGCGATACCGAAATGTACGCCCGATTTTGCAACGCAACAAAGAACTTTTTGCCATTTGCTTACAACCCGCTGGCCATTGACAGGGACGTGTTTTATTCCGGCCGCAGCGCGACGTTGTTCAGCTTGTCCAGGCGCTCAGGCCAGTTGCCGTTCCTGGCGTGTTGCTGCAGGATGCGGGTCCAGGCCACCCAGGCATCCCATTGCACGCGCTTGTCCCAGGCATTGCCCCATTGGCTGAAGCACTGCAGCGCGCTGTCGGCAGCGGCCAGCGCATCGGCTTCGCGCCCGGCGCTCAGGTAAAGCTGGGCCAGCACCATCTGCGGCTCGCCCACCCAGGGGTTGAGCTGCACGGCCTGCTCCAGCACGCCGGTGGCCACATCCAGATCGGTCAGCGGCTGGTCCTGCTGGATCACCGACCAGTACAGCGACGCGGCCGCCGCATCGGCCGATGGGCTCAGGCCCTGTGTGCAGTTGGCAAACACCGGCGGCGTGGGCAGCAGGCCCTGTAAGGCCGGGTGCTGCAAGGCCAGGCCCAGGCTGGCAATCTGCGACAGCATGCGCCCGCTAGGCCGCATCGGGCCGGGCCAGAGCGAGGCCATCCAGTGCGCCTTTTGCGGGCGCTGGGGCACCTGCGGAAAGCTGGAGAAAATATCGTCCTGCCAGCTGAACCACTGCTCTATGGTGTCGGCCATGCTGACGATGATGAAGGCCGCCACGGTATAGGGTTCGACCCGGCGTGGCGCACCCTTGTGGTCCAGCAGCACGGCACCGTCGGCCTCAATAGCACCGGCCAGCACCTTCTGCACAAACTGGGCGCGCGACAGAATGCAGAACTCGTAGACCAGCTGCTCGGCCGGCTCGCCCACCAGGGCGGCAAGCTGGCTGCGTTCGCTGCTGGCATCGAACTTGACCAGGTCCACAAAGGCATTGCCATAGACGCTGTGCAGCAGGCCCAGCAGCTTCACATCCTCCGGCTGCTGCCACAGCTGCAAGGTGCGTGTCACCCCCAGCAGATGGTGGCGAAAGGTGCCGGCCTTGTGCCAGTCCTGGCCCACATCGCGGGCCAGCACCACCGGCAAGGCGCGCGCCAGCGCCGGGTGGGCGTGGATCCAGTTCTCATCGAGCAGGGGCTTGGCCCGCAGCCATTGCGCCGGGTCCAGCGCCTGCAGTGGCAAGGCATGTGCGGTGGCAGTGGGCAAGGCGGCATTCATGGCGGTCTCCAAGGCGTGGGCAATGCTGCATTGTAGGCAGAGCCCACCGCCCGCAACGCCCTTGGGCGACAGCCGCCGCCAGCCCATGAAAAAAGCCCATGCGCAGTGCACATGGGCTTTGGCGGCTGCTTGGGGCAGCGGATTACTTGTGGCTCAGGCGGCGCACGGCCCAGTCGCCCAGGCTTTGTACCAGCTGCACAAAGATGATCAGGATGACGACCACAGCCAGCATGATGTCCGGCAAAAAGCGCTGGTAGCCATAGCGGATACCCAGATCGCCCAGACCGCCGCCGCCAATGGCGCCGGCCATAGCCGAGTAGCCGGTCAGCGAGACAAAGCTGATGGTCAGGCCGGCAACGATGCCGGGCAGCGCCTCGGGCAGCAGCACTTTCCAGACGATTTGCCAGGAGGTCGCCCCCATGGCTTGCGCGGCTTCCACCAGGCCGTGGTCCACTTCGCGCAGCGAGGTTTCCACCAGGCGGGCAATGAAGGGCGCAGCGGCCAGGGTCAGCGGCACAATGGCCGCAGCCGTGCCGATGGAAGAGCCGGTGATGAAGCGGGTGAACGGGATGATCGCCACCAGCAAGATGATGAAGGGCGTGGAGCGCACGGCATTCACCAGCCATCCAACGATCTTGTTGGCAGCGCCGTTTTGCAGGATACCGCCATGGTCCGTCAGGCGCAGAAACACGCCCAGCGGAATGCCGATCAGCGCGCCGGCCACGCCGGAGATGCCGACCATGATCAGCGTTTCCCACAACGAGGTGGCAAACAGCTGCAGCATCATTTCAGAAAAATTCTCAAACATCGATGACCTCTTTGCGGGTGTTAGGCGGCCGAGGCCTCGGTATTGACTTCCTGCACCATCACGCCCGAGGCGCGCAGCGCTTCCACAGCCGCATTGAGCTGGGCCAGATCACCGCTGGCGTAGACCGCCAGAAAGCCGAAGGTCTGGTCCTGGATCTCATCGACCTGGCCGTTGAGGATGCTGACATCCAGGCCAAAGTCACGGATCAGGCGCGAGAGGATGGGCTGGTAGGCCAGGTTGCCGGCATAGGACAGGCGCAGCAGCTTGCCCTGGCCGCTGGACAGCGCGCAATTAAGGCTGCGCACCCGGTCGATGACGCTGGCGGGCAGCTCCTGGGGCACGATCTCGTCGATCAAGCTCTTGGTGATGGGTTGCTGTGGGCGGGTGAAGACGTCGATGACCGAGCCCATCTCCACCACCTTGCCCGCCTCCATCACCGCCACCCGGTCGGCAATCTGCTTGACCACCTGCATCTGGTGGGTGATCAGCACCACGGTCAGGCCCATGTCCTTGTTGATCTGCTTGAGCAGCGCCAGCACCGAGCGGGTGGTTTCCGGGTCGAGCGCCGAGGTGGCCTCGTCGCTCAGCAGCACCTTGGGCTCGCTGGTCAGTGCGCGGGCAATGCCCACGCGCTGCTTCTGGCCGCCAGACAACTGCGCGGGGTAGCGGTCGCTCAGCGCCGCCAGGCCCACCAGGTCCAGCAAGGGATCCACGCGCTTTTTGATCGCGGCCTTGCCCATGCCGGCCAGCTCCAGTGGCAGCGCGGCGTTGTCAAACACCGTGCGGGACGACAGCAGGTTGAAGTGCTGGAACACCATGCCGATCTCACGGCGCGCGCTGCGCAGCTGCGCATCGTCCATCGCCGTCAGTTCCTTGCCATTGACCACCACTTGGCCTGTGGTCGGACGGTTGAGCAGGTTGATATTGCGCACCAGCGAGCTCTTGCCCGCTCCGCTGCGTCCGATGATGCCAAACACTTCACCAGCGGCAATGCTCAGATCGACACCGCGCAGTGCCTGGACCGGGCCGTTTTTGCCCGGGTAGGTTTGGGTGATACCCCGTAGTTCAATCATTGGAATAAAGAAAGCGCCCTGCAGCGTGCAGCGGGCGCCTGAAAAAAACCTGGAATAAGCGTACTGTAAGCGATGCGACAGCCAGCACCAAAGAACGAAATTTTAGTTCTTTACAACCGCCGGTTATTTCACTAGGTCTTTTTTGTCATCAAAAAGCTGATGAGCCCATGCGCAGATGGCTAGCGTGGCGGGTTCTGGGTCTCGCGCAGAATGCGGGCCACCGCGTCGGCCACCGCCTCGCGGATGGTGCTGTCAATCTCCAGCTGCAGCGAGGATTGCAGCAAGGCCGTCTGCTGCTCCACCACCTTCAGCACGGCTGCCGAAAGGCGCGTGTCCAAGGTCTCCTGCACGCGGCGGGTGACGCGGCGGGTGATCGCGTCCTCCAGTGCCTGCGCGGTCTCAGCGGCGGATTCAACCAGGTGGCTGGTCGCATCTGACACGGCCATGCCCTCGCCGCCCATCGCGTTTTGCACCAGGCCGGGTGTGTCCTGGCCATCGCTGTCATCCACCACCGCGCCAGCGCCAGCCGTTGGCAAGCCGGCCGGTTGGCCCGCGCCTTGCACCAGGCTGGGCAGGCTGTTGCTCTCCGGCACCGGTGGGGTGGGCGCGGCAAAGGCTTGCGCGCCGCTGCCCAGGGGCAGTGCTGCATCGGCCTGCTGCGCCCAGCCGCTGTAGGTGGGCAGGTCGGCAATATCGGCGACCGGTTGGGCCCAGGCACTGGAGGCAGGCACATCCACATCGCGGCGCCGGCGCAGCACATCCACGCCAGGCGGTGTGCTGTCAGGCGCTACAGGGGCTGCACCGCCAGGCACCACATGGGGCAGAGCGTCGGCGGCCTCCTGTGCGGCTTCTTCCGTCAGGGTGGGCACAAACTTCGGGGGAATTCTGGACTCGGTCATGGCTCAGTCCTCCGACTTCATCACCAGATCGCGGCGCTCGATGTCATAGCCCATGGCAGCGTAGGCGCGCCAGCGCGCCCTGGCCTGCTGCCGGTCCTGCTCGTCATCGGCGCTGACCACTTCAATCACCCGCCCGAAGCGGGTGACATCGGCGGGCATCTCCGCGCCCAGGTTCAGCAGCACCTGCGTATGCGGCAGGCTGTCGGCCAGCTCGCTGACCAGTACCGTGGGCGAGCGCTGCAACACCTCTGGCGCTGCGTCCCCCCGGCAATGGGCCAGAAACTGGCTGGCACCGCCAAAGGACCACAGCGCTTCGTCGAGTTGGGCCACCATGGCTGGCTCGCCGAGCACCACCAGCGGAATATCCATGCGCTGGAGCTTGCGCGCCAGCTTGCAGGCATAGGCCAGCTTGCTGGGCGCGTTGAAGTGAAAGGCTACCGTCGTGGGGGTCGTCATAAGGCAGGCTGTGTTTACTGGGCGTCCGCCTTGTCAGCGCCGTCCACATTGACCGCCGCCTTGCCTGGCTTGGCCACTGCTGCAGGCTTGTCTGCCTTGCTGGCCTTGGCGGGCTTGACCGTCTTGGCCTGTTCGGCAGGCGCTGCGCCCTGGGCGCTGCTCAGCAGGTACTGCAGCAGCAGGCCCACGGGACGGCCGGTGGCGCCCTTCTTGGCGCCGCTGCGCCAGGCGGTGCCGGCGATGTCCAGGTGCGCCCAGGCCATGCTGCCCACAAAGCGCTGCAGGAACTTGGCCGCCGTGATGGCGCCTGCCGGGCGACCGCCTACATTGGCCACATCGGCAAAGTTGGTCTTCAGGCCTTCGGCGTATTCGTCGTCCAGCGGCATGCGCCAGCAGTGGTCCTGCGCCTGATCGCCCGCGGCCTGCAAGGCCTGTGCCAGTGCGTCGTTGTTCGAGAACAGGCCGCTGCGCTGCGCGCCCAGTGCAATCACGCAAGCACCGGTCAGGGTGGCGATATCGACCACGGCGCTGGGCGAGAAGCGCTCGGCATAGGTCAGCGCATCGCAGAGCACCAGGCGGCCTTCGGCATCGGTGTTCAGGATCTCGATGGTCTGGCCGCTCATGCTGGTGACCACGTCACCAGGCTTGACTGCAGCGCCATCGGGCATGTTCTCGCAGGCGGGGATCAGGCCGACCACATTGATCTCGGGCTTCAGCTCCGCCAGTGCACGGAAGGTGCCCAGCACGCTGGCGGCGCCGCCCATGTCGTATTTCATCTCGTCCATGTCGCCCGCAGGCTTGATCGAGATGCCGCCGGTATCAAAGGTGATGCCCTTGCCCACCAGCACCACCGGCTGGCTGTCCTTGTCGGCGCCGTGGTAGTGCAGCTCGATAAAGCGCAGGGGCTCCTTGGAGCCCTGGGCCACGGCCATGAATGAACCCATACCCAGCTTGGCCACGTCCTCGGGCTTGTGGATCTTGCACTTGATGCGTTTGTGATCAGCAGCCAGGGATTCAGCGGCCTCGGCCAGCAGCTTGGGGGTCGCGTAGTTGGCGGGGCGGTTCGCCCATTCGCGGGCAAAGGCCACGCCTTGCGCGGTGGCCTTGGCCACTTCAAAGGCGCGCTCCAGCGCCGGTGCATTGGGCGCACCCAGCACCACGGACTTGAGCGCCACAGCCTTGGCTGATGGCTTGGTGGTGCGGTACAGGTAGGCGCTGTCGGCCAGGCATTGCAGCAGCGCATGCAGTGCGCCATCGGCCAGTGGCTGGGCGCTGACCACGGTCACGCGCTCGGTTCCATCGCGCGTCAGCGGACCAGCCACGCCTGCCAGCGCCTGGCGCACGGCCTGGGGCGAACCATCACCAATGCCCAGCAGCAACAAATGACGGGCTTGGATGGCGGGCACCGCATACATTGCCAGCAACTTGCCGGTTTTTGCCTCAAAATCACCATTTTTCTGCGCGTGTGCAATCAGGGTGGACAATGCATCACTGGTTTTGGGCTGCTTGTCAGCCACCAACACAATCAGCAGGTCGCCGGACTGCAATGCGGCCGAAGCCAAATCCAGAGTTTTGAGTTCAAAGTTCATAATCGGTGCTTTCCTTCTCGCCAATGTTATTCGATTCCTCGATCCGTAAAGAGCTATCCCGCAGCTTTGGTGCCACCTTGGTGGTGCTGGTGACTGTGGTGATGACGATGATGCTCATCAAAGTGCTGGGCCAGGCCTCGCGTGGCAGCGTCAACCCTTCCGATGTGTTGCTGGTGATGGGCTACACCGTGCTGGGCCAATTGCCGACCATTTTGAGCCTTTGCCTTTTCATCGCCGTGGTGGCGACCTTGTCGCGCATGTACCGCGACAGCGAAATGGCCGTGTGGTTCAGCAGCGGTCAAAGCCTGGTCAGCTTTCTGCGTCCGCTGATGCGATTTTCCTGGCCCATCATGGTGGTCATTGCCGTGCTCGCCCTGCTGGTATGGCCCTGGGCCAACCAACAGATTGTGCAGCTTCGTGCCCAATATGAACAGCGTGGCGACGTCGACCGCATCGCGCCTGGGGAATTCCAGGAATCGTCGGACGGCTCACGCGTGTTCTTCATCGACCGTGACCGCAGCTCGGACCTGGAGGCGAGCAATGTCTTCATCGTTACCAATGAAGACAAGAAAGACACCGTGACAACCGCCAAGAGCGCGCACCTGGAAGTGCAGGAGAATGCCCGCATTGCCGTGCTCAACGATGGCCAACGCGTCGAAAAAAACAAGGATACGCCGGGCCTCAAGGTCAGCGACTTCAAGGAGTACGGCACCCGCATCGGCAGCGCCGCCACGATTGACCCCAATGACATGGGTGCTGTGAAGAACATCCCCACCCGCCAGCTGATGGCCAGTGAGGAGCCACGCCTGCTGGGCGAGTTGGGCTACCGTCTGGGCCTGGCGATTGCAGCTATCAACTTTGTGGTGCTGGGCCTGGCCATGGCCAGCGTCAACCCGCGTGCGGGCCGCAGCAGCAGCCTGGTGTTTGCGCTGTTTGCTTTCATCGTCTATTACAACCTCATGACCTTTGCCCAGAACTGGGTGTCTTCGGGCAAAGCCTCGCTGCCGCTCTCCTTTGTTCTCATCCATGGCCTGACAGCCCTGCTCGCCTGGACCTTGCTGCTCAGCCGCAACCAGCAGTTCTCGCTGCTGCAATGGGTACGCCGCATCGGGAGCCGCGCATGAAGACCTTCCGCAAAATGATCTACCGTGACATCGCCGTGACCGTCGGCTTTGTCACCCTCGCCTTCCTGGCGCTGTTCTTCTTCTTCGACCTGGTGGACGAGTTCCGCTGGATCGGTACCGGCACCTATGAGCTCAAGGATGCGCTGTTGAGCGTGGCGCTCAACATTCCCAACCATATCTACGAGCTGCTGCCGATCACGGTGCTGATCGGCACGATCTTTGTGATGGCCCGCATGGCGCAGACTTCCGAGTTCACCATCCTGCGTACCAGCGGCCTGGGCCCCTGGCAGGCGCTGGGCAGCCTGCTGAGCATTGGCCTAGCCTTTGTGGTGCTGACCTTTGCGATTGGCGACTATGTGGCGCCCGCCGGCGAGCAGGCCAGCCAGCTGGTGCGTGCCCAGCGCTTTGGCCAGCTGAGCACCGGCCGCACCGGCGCCTGGCTGCGCGAGAAGCGCGAGGACGGCATGGCCGCCATCAATGTGCGCGCCATCTCGCCCGAAGGCGATCTGCAGCGTGTGCGTGTCTACAGCTTCGATGACCAGGGCCGCATCCAGATGCAGCTGACCGCTGCCGGTGGCACGTTTGGCAATGGCGTCTGGCAGTTGCACCACATCCAGGAGCAGCGTTACTACCTGGGCGACCAGCGCCAGGCGCGTGTCGAAGTCAAGAACCTGGAGACGATGGACTGGCCGACGTCGGTGACCAGCAGCATGGTGGCCGCCGCCGTGCTCAAGCCCGACCAGATGAGCACCTACGATCTCTTCCTCTATGTGAGCCACCTGCAGGCCAACGGCCAGAGTGCGCAGCGCTATGAGATCGAGCTGTGGCGCAAGGTGTTCTACCCCATCAGCTGCCTGGTGATGGTCGTGCTCGCCCTGCCCTTTGCCTACCTGCACTTCCGCTCGGGCGGCATCACCGGCTATGTGTTTGGCGGCGTGATGGCGGGTATCAGCTTCTTCCTGCTGAACAACGTGTTTGGCTTTGCCGGCAACCTGCAGAACTGGCACCCGATGCTGACCGCTGCCGCGCCGGGGCTGATCTACTCGCTGCTGTCGCTGGGCGCCTTCAGCTGGCTGGTGCTGCGAAGGTAGCGGGGCTTGGGAACCCTCTGCCCCCCAGCCTTGGGCGAGGGTTCTGCAGAGGGTTCCTGGCCCCAGAACAAGTTCAGGCGTCGTGAAGAACAAAGCCCTGCAGTATCGCTACTGCTGGGCTTTTTAAATTCAAACCGAGATCACTAGAACTTCCGCTCAGGCATCCTCACGCGGCAGCGACAGCGCCGCTGCCATCTCGCGCATCAGATCGGTCTGGGAGATGATGCCGACCAGCTTGCCCTGCCGGTTGACAACAGGCACATGGTGCAGCTTGGCGCGCGAGAAGATGGCGATCAGGTCGACCATGCGGTCATAGCTGCCCACCTTGGAGACCTCGGTGGTCATCAGGTCGCCCACCAACTGGCCGGGGTCCTTCTTGCGCAGCACCCAGTGCTTGAGCTTGCTGCTGAGGGCAGTCGGGGTGGCGGCCAACGCATGGTTGAGCAGATCGGTGGCGGTGATGATGCCCACCACCCGCTGCACAGCATCGACCACCGGTAAGGCCTTGATGCGGTACTGCTGCATCAGCGACCAGGCATCCTTGATGCTGCTCTCCGGCCGCGTCGCATGCACCGGGTGGGACATCACATCTTCGCAGCGCACATTGCCCAGGGTGCGCTTGAAGGCCGCCTGGCTTGCGCCGTGCAGCAGCGCTTCCAGGTCTGCACGGCTCACATCCAGCACGCCATTGAAATGCTCCAGCGCGTCGTCCAAATCGCTGCCTTCGATGCTTGCGCTGGATGCCCGCGAGGCTTGGGCCGACTGCGCCTTCTGGCTGTGCTGGGGCGCGGGGTAGCGCTTGCCGGTCATGCGGTTGTAGGCGGTGGCCAGCAGCACCAGAACAACCAGATTCAGCGCCACCGGATTGAGCAGGATCGACACATCGTGCCAGCCCTGGATGGCCATCCACATCGCCAGCGCAGCCCCCGGCGGGTGCAGGCAGCGCAGCACTACCATCACCATGATGGCCAGGCCTACCGCCACGGCAGCGGCCAGCAGCGGATCGGGAAACACCAGCACGGCCACCCAGCCTGCCAGCGCCGACAGCAGGGAGCCGCCAATCACCGGCCAGGGTTGCGCCATCGGGCTGGAGGGCGTGCCGATCAGCAGCATGGCGCTGGCCCCCATCGCGGCAAACAGCCAGGGGCTATGGTCATGCTGGCCCCAGGTCTGGCTGGCCATGCCGGTGAGCCAGAGCACCACGATCGCACCCACGACCATGCGCGCCAGCTCCAGCCCATTGACATGCGCAGCCGATGGCAGAAAGTTGCGCAACCACAGCTGCAGCCGCGCGCGGCGGCGAGCCGCTCCCGGTGCAGGGCTGGGTTGGGAAGGGGGACGGGCAGAAGACATGGCGAGACAGAAGGCGAGATGCTGGCTGGAGGTCCGTCATCATAATCAGGCCTTGGACTACAAGCCCAGCCGCTGCTGTCACCCCTGCTGACAGCAGCGGCATCGCCGACCAGGCATTTGGCGACAAATTGTCAGCACATGACCGACAAAAGCTGCATTTCACAACGTAATTTGTCATGGGCACGACACAGTGTCGATAGAATCGGCGGTTTACTGTGACGGCCCTGACCATGCGCGATCGAATTGCTGTTTTGCCCCAATACTTGCTGCCCAAGAAATGGATGACCGCGCTGGCCGGCACATTGGCGTCGGCGGAACTGGGCGGCGCAACCACCAGCTTCATCCGCTGGTTTGTCGGCAAGTACCAGGTCAACATGGATGAAGCAGCGCAGCCCGATATTGCGCAGTACAAGAGCTTCAACGACTTCTTCACCCGCGAGCTGCGTGCAGGCGTGCGCCCCATGGCCCAGGCCGACTTGGTCTGCCCGGTCGACGGCGCCATCAGCCAGTGCGGCGCCATCGCACAGGACCAGATTTTCCAGGCCAAGGGCCACAGCTACAGCACCACGGCCTTGCTGGGCGGCGATGCGCAGCTGGCCGCGCAGTTCCACAACGGGCAGTTTGCCACCATCTACCTGAGCCCCCGCGACTACCACCGCATCCACATGCCCTTGCGCGCCAAGCTGCAAAAGATGCTCTATGTGCCCGGTGATCTGTTCTCCGTCAACCCACTGACCGCGCGCGGCGTGCCCGGCCTGTTTGCCCGCAATGAGCGCGTGGTCTGCGTGTTTGAATCGCGCATTGGACCGGTTGTGATGGTGCTGGTGGGCGCGACCATTGTCGGCAGCATGTCCACCACCTGGCACGGCCAGGTCAACCCACCGCGCACGCGCAAGATTCGGACCTGGGATTACCAGACCCAGCCGATCGTGCTAGAGCAAGGCGATGAGATGGGCCGCTTTCTGCTGGGCTCGACCATTGTGCTGCTGCTGCCCGAAGGCAAGAGCGCCTTCCATGCCGACTGGGCTGCGGCCAAGCCGGTGCAGCTGGGTGAAGCCATGGGCACGCTCAGCCGCTGACGCGCAACGATCCTGTCCATAACCACAAGCCGCCGTTCAGGCGGCATTGTTTATTAGCCCATCAAGGGCAGCAACTGGCGCCGGCTGCGAAACACATGCGCCTGCCCCGTTACCGGGTCGGTGAAGCGCAGCTCACGCGCCAGCAGCTGCAAGGGCCGCGAGAAGTCACCCTCGGGCGGGTCATTGACCTCGGGGTAGAAGGCATCGTTGCGGATGGGCAGCCCCAAGGCGGCCATGTGCACGCGCAGCTGGTGGCGCTTGCCGCTGACGGGTTTGAGCCCATAGCGCGCCCAGGCGCCCTGCTGCTCCAGCAGCTCCATATGGCTGTGGCTGTTGGGTTCGCCTGGCACCTCGTGCATCAGAAAAAAGCGCTGGCTCTCTTCCATGCGGCTGCGGTGCTCCCGCGGAAACACCAGGTCCGCCCGCCAGGGCGCTACCGCCTCATAGCTCTTGTCCATGGCCCGGTCGCGGAACAAGGCCTGGTACTGGCCGCGCGTGGCTGCATCCTTGGACAGCAGCAGCAGCCCGGCGGTGTCGCGGTCGATGCGGTGCAGTGGGGAGAGATGGGCATTGCCGGTCGCATTCTTCAGCCGCACCAGCAAGGAATTCTGTACATACTTTCCCGTTGGCAGCACGGGCAGAAAATGCGGTTTGTCCACCAGCAGCAGGCGCTCGTCTTCGTACAGCACATCGGCGTCAAAAGGAATGGGCAGCTCCTGCTCCACCTTGCGCCAGTAGTACACCCGCATGCCGGGCACAAAGGTCTGCGCCGGCCCCAAGGTCTGGCGTCGGCCATCGACCACATCGCCCGCCTGCAGGCGCTCCCGCCACTGCACAGCACTGACCAGAGGCAGGCGCTGGGCCAGAAAATCCAGCAGCAGCCCCTCGCCGCGCGAAGGCAGCACCACGCAGCTGGGGCTGACGCCATCGCGCATCCAGGTGGAAGGGTCCGTGTGTATCGTCATCTCGTTGGCGATTGTAGTCATCTCATTAGGGACATGTAGGCTGGGCACAATAGCCGCACTTCTCGGCGCCAAGGCCCTGCGCAGCCGTTCACTTCCCAGCACTCCAAAAAATAACAGGCCATGACCGCCAACGCTTCTTCCGCCTCCAACTTCGCCCTCCATCCCGTCGCTCAACAGGAGCGTGTTTTCAACGGCTGGCATCTGGCCTCGCTGTGGTTCAGTCTGGGGGTGGGCCTGCTGGTGATGCAGGTGGGGGCCTATTTGATGCCCGCGCTGTCCACGCCACAGGCGCTGATGGCGATTGTCGGTGGCTCGGTGGTGGGGGCTGGACTGCTGGCCTGGGTGGGCAAGATCGGCTGCGACACGGGGCTGTCCAGCGCCGGGCTGATCCACCATGTCTATGGCCGCCACTTTGCCAAGCTGCCGGTGCTGCTCAATATCGTGCAGCTGCTGGGCTGGGGCGCATTTGAGCTGGTGGTGATGCGCGAATCCACGGTGGCCATTGGCCGCCAGGCTGGCGGCATGCAGGCGGCGTACTGGCCCTGGCTGGCGACCCTGCTCTGGGGCGGGCTGCTGGTGGCGCTGATGACCGGCTCCATGGTGCGGCTGGTGCGCCAGCTGATCTCGCGCGTCGCGCTGCCGCTGGTGATGCTGTCGCTGCTGTGGCTGAGCTGGCAGTTTGTCGGCATGGCAGTGCAGCAAGGCCTGCCTGCGCTGTGGAGCCGCCCCGGTGCCGGCGGCATGGGCGTGATGCCGGCGCTTGATCTGGTGGTGGCCATGCCCATTTCCTGGCTGCCGCTGGTGGCCGACTATGCCCGCTACGGGCGCAATGGCCGCAGCGCGATGGCCGGCACCTGGATTGGTTTTGGCATTGCCAATATTTGGTGCTATGCACTGGGCGTGCTGGTGGCCCTGGTGCTGCCCAGCACCGACCTGGTTGCCGCCTTGCTGCTGGCCCAGGGCGGTTTGATTGCACTGTCCCTGGTGCTGCTGGACGAGGTGGACAATGCCTATGGCGATGCCTACTCGGGCGCTGTATCTGCCCACAGCCTGCTGCCGCGCTGGGGCGTGCGCGGCTGGGGCATTGCGATGGCGGTGTGCAGCACCGCGCTGGCCATGGTGCTGCCCATGCACAGCCTGGAGCCGTTCTTGCTGATCCTCAGCTCCGTCTTTGTGCCGCTGTTTGGCGTGATCCTGGGCCGCCTGTCCTGGGGTGGCTACCAGCCTGGCAATGTGCAGGCTGCCGTGCACCTGCTGCCGCTCGCACTGTGGCTGGGCGGTATTGCGCTCTACCACGGCCTGGCCGCCTGGGCGCCGCAAGCGGGATCGGCCTTGCCCACCCTGGCGCTGACCTTTGTGCTGGCCTTTGCCACCCGCACCAAAGGCTAAATAGGACTTAGGCAGGATCCTCGTCGAACAGCGAGGCTTCGAAGCTGGAATTGACAAAGCCTTCGGTGGATTCCAACACCGTGGCGATCAACTGCGCGCTGGCTTGTGCGGCGCCCCGGTGGGTTTGGGCAAACTGCAATGCCGCGCGGCGCATGCGGCTGTGGCTGGCCATATCGGTGGCAATGGCCACCGCCTGCTGCAGGCCCTCGTCCATGCCTTGCACACGCAGCCCGGCACCGGCTTGTACGCTGCGGTCGGCCGCCTGCGCAAAGTTGAAGGTGTGCGGGCCCATCACCACCGGGCAGCCGCAAGCCGCTGCCTCGATCAGGTTCTGGCCGCCCAGCGGCGCAAAGCTGCCACCCAGCAAGGCCACATCGGCCAGGCCGTAGTACAGCTGCATCTCGCCCATGCTGTCGCCCAGCCATACATCGGCGGACTGGGGCCCAGCCTGCCACTGGCTGCGGCGTGATACCTGCAAACCAGCGCCCTGCAGCAGTTGCACAATCTCGCCAAAACGCTGCGGGTGGCGCGGCACCAGCAGCCATTGCACCTTAGATGCGGCGTCTGGGTTGCTGCTGCGCAGCTGTGCCAGCGCCTGCAGCCACAGAGCCTCTTCGCCCTCGCGGCTGCTGGCCAGCATCACCACCGGCTTGCCCGCCGCCTGGTGCCAGGCCTGGCCCTGGGCCAGCTGTGCCGCATCGGGATCTACATCAAATTTGAGATTGCCCAGCACCGCCGTCACCTCAGCACCGGCCGCACGCAAGCGGCTGGCATCGCCCTCCGTCTGGGCGATCACCGAGCGCAGGCTTTGGTAGGCCGGGCGCGCCAGCCAGGCCATGCGCTGCGCGCCGCGCAGGGATTTCTCATTGAGCCGGGCATTGGCCAGCACCAGCGGCACGCGCTCGCGCTGGCAGCCAGCGGCCAGGCCGGGCCACATCTCCGTCTCCATCAAGATGCCGATGGAGGGCCGGAAATGGCGCAGAAAGGCGTTGACACTGGCGCGGTCATCCCAGGGCTGCCAAACCTGGATATCGCCAGGCAACAGCAGCTTTTGCCCCTCTTCACGGCCGGTGGCCGTGCCATTGGTCAGCAGCAGGCGCAGGGCCGGAATCTGCAGCCGCAGCTCACGCAGCAAGATGGCGGCAGCCCGCGTCTCACCCAGCGATACCGCATGGATCCAGACCAGGGGCATCTCGGGCAGCGCTTGGTAGCGGGGCAGATCGCCGTAATCGCCAAAGCGCTGCTCCACCATCTGGGCGTAGCCGGGCTCCTGCACCGCGCGTCGCGCCAGCTTGCGCCGCACCAGTGGGCGGGCAAGCCGCGCCACCCAGCCATAGAGCATCAGGCTCAGACCCATGGACTTGGCCGCGCCTTAGTGCGAGGCGCTGCCGACCACGGCATCGGGCTTGACCTTGAGCAGCAGCGCTTTCATCTCATTCTGAATGCGGTGCAGCGCTGCCTGGGTGTGGCCTTCAAAGCGCAGCACCAGCACGGGCGTGGTGTTGCTGGCACGGATCAGGCCAAAACCATCGGGCCAGTCCACGCGCAGGCCGTCAATGGTGTTGATCTGGGCGGGTTCGCTGAACACATCGGCCGCCATCTCCTGCAGCTGGGCGCTGAGCTTGTGCGGCTCGCCTTCCTGGCATTCCACATTGAGCTCGGGCGTGCTGTAGCTGCTGGGCAGCGCATGCAGCAGCGCGCAAGGATTTTGGGCCTTGCTGAGGATCTCCAGCAGGCGGCAGCCGGCGTAGGTGCCGTCGTCAAAGCCGTACCAGCGCTCCTTGAAGAAGATATGGCCGCTCATCTCGCCGCCCAAAGGCGCATTGGTCTCGCGCATGCGCGCCTTGATCAGCGAATGCCCGGTCTTGTACATCACCGGTTTGCCACCTGCGGCCTCGATCGCCGGCGCCAGGCGCTGCGAGCACTTGACGTCATAGACGATTTCGCCACCGGGCACGCGCGAGAGCACGTCCTGGGCAAACAGCATCATCTGGCGGTCGGGGTAGATGTTCTGGCCGTCCTTGGTCACGATGCCCAGGCGGTCGCCGTCGCCGTCAAAGGCCAGGCCGAGCTCGGCATCGCCGGTCTGCAGTGCCTCGATCAGGTCACGCAGGTTCTCGGGCTTGCTGGGGTCCGGATGGTGGTTGGGGAAATTGCCATCCACCTCGGAGAACAGCTCGGTCACCTCGCAGCCCAGCGCGCGGAAGATGCCCGGCGCGGTGGCACCGGCAATGCCGTTGCCGCTGTCCACGACGATCTTCATCGGGCGGGCCAGCTTGATGTCGGAGACGATGCGCTCGACGTAGGCTGCCGTCACATCCTCCTCGCGCAGCTTGCCGCCGCCCTGGAAGCGCCAGCATTCCTTTTCCATGATCTGGCGCAGCTTCTGGATCTCTTCGCCATAGATGGCGCGGCCGGCCAGCACCATCTTGAAGCCGTTGTAGTCCTTGGGGTTGTGGCTGCCCGTCACCTGGATGCCGCTGTGGCACAAGGTGCTGGCGGCAAAATACAGCATGGGCGTGGTCACGCGGCCCACGTCGATGACCTCGATACCAGCTTCCACCAGGCCCTGCATCAGAGCACGGCTCAGCGCATCGCCGGACAGGCGTCCATCACGCCCCACGGCTACCACCAGCTCGCCGGCGGCAATTGCCTGCTGGCCAAAGGCCCGGCCCAGCTTCAGTGCCACGCTCTCGTTGAGCGTGCTCGGCACGACGCCGCGGATGTCATAGGCTTTGAAGATTGTCGAAGAAATCGGCACAGAACTCACCTTGTTGTTGGCGCAGAACAGGCATGAAAAACGGCCTCCATCAGAAGCCGTGCCCTTGCTGCGAGACAGCTATTGTAGGCACGCTCCAGGCTATGGCCGGCCAGTTGTCCATATGGCGACCAGGGCAGCGCGCCGCCAAACGCACAATCGGAACCGGCCAGCGGCTGTTGGGCCGCGCCGGCGCTGCGCTTTCACCGCACTTTGCACGGCGCGCATCAATGCACCGCAAGAATGTCACCAATGGCAAGCGCGGCGCCCGCTAGCATGCTGTCTGCCCTTGCGAGAACCTATGCGCCCCACCCCCTCTACCGCCGCTGCCTCCGTCCCCAGCCCCTCCCTCCCCTCGGCTGCGCCTAGCGCCAGCCGCTGGCTGCCCCCTTTTGTGCTGCTGGCGGTGCTGTGGGGCGCGTCCTTTTTGTTCATGCGCCTGGGCGCCTCGCAGTTTGGCGCCGTGCCCACGGCCGGCTTGCGTGTGATTTTGGCGGCGCTGTTCCTGTTGCCGGTGATGCTGATGCGCGGCGAATGGCCTGCGCTGCGTCAGCACTGGAAGCCAGTGTTGTTCTCCGGCATCATCAATTCGGCCATCCCGTTTTCACTGTTTGCCTACGCGGTGGTCTACATGCCCACCGGCATGGCCTCGGTGCTCAATGCCTGTGCTCCGCTGTTTGGGGCCTTGGTGGCCTGGCTCTGGCTGGGTGACCGCATCACCGGCCTGCGCGTCACGGGGCTGTTGATCGGTTTCACCGGCGTGGCCCTGCTCGCGCTGCATGACAAGCCGGCCACCGCAGGCGCTGCCAGCTGGAGCGCCTATGCCGCCATCGCCGCCTGCCTGTGTGCGTCACTGAGCTATGGCGTGGCGGCCAGCTTTGCCAAGCGCTACCTGGTGGGGGTGCCGCCGCTGGCAACGGCCACCGGCAGCATGGTCGGTGCCAGCCTGTGCCTGCTGATCCCCACGATTGCGATGTGGCCCAGCCAGACGCCGTCCTGGACCTCCTGGCTGGCCGTCGCCGCATTGGCGCTGCTGTGCACCAGCGTGGCCTACATCCTGTATTTCCAGATCATCCAGACCGCCGGGCCCAGCCGCGCAATTGCCGTCACCTTTCTGGCGCCGGTGTTTGCGCTGGTCTATGGCAACTGGTTTTTGGCAGAACCCATCACCGCCTGGATGCTGGGCTGCGGAGCCGTCGTGATTGGCGGCACCATGCTGTCTACGGGGCTGATTGGCGGCAAAAAACGCTGAGGTCAGGATTTCTTGTGGTCGTGCTTGCAATCGGCGCATAGACCCTGCAAGCGCAGCTCGGTCTGCTCCGGCGCCAGCCCCTGCTCCTGCAGCACCTGCAGGTACTGCGCCATGGCCTGGTTGACCAGTGCGGTGGCAGCGTCGCCGGCATGCTCATCCAGGCTTTGTACCGAATGGCAGTCGGTGCATTCATAGCGCACCTGCATGGGCTCCTGCGCATCGGCCCGCAGCGCATAGCGCGTCAGGCGCTCGGCATCCACGCTTTTGACCAGCTTGCCAGCAGCGGCCAGGCGATCGAGCAAGCGGTAGCTGGTGACCCGGTTGACCTCGACGCCCATCTTCTGCAGCCGCGCCTGCACCTCGGCCACGGACCATTGCACGCCCGGCTGACCGCCGACCAGGGCCAGCAAGGCCTTGGTGGCTCGCGTGGCACGCATGCCGGGCGGCAGGGACTGTACGCTCAAGGCGGCAGTGGCGGGGGATGGGGTGCGGGGGGACATCGGTGGCTGGGCGGAATGGCTTAGATGCAATTGTGTTGCATTATGCCCATCGCCCACGCCCGCCACCCAGGCGGCCCTACTTCAACCAGTCTGCGAAGCGGGTTTCCAGCTTGTCGACCTTGGGCGCCACCACATAGGTGCAGTAGGGTTGGCGCGGGTTGTTGTCGAAATAGTCCTGGTGGTAGGCCTCAGCATTCCAGAAATGCTGCAGCGGCTCCACCTCGGTGACCACCGGCGCGCCCATCTGGCCAGAGGCATTGAGCTTGTCGACAAAGGCCTGGGCCTGGGCCAGTTGCTCGGGCGTGGTGGTGTAGATGCCGCTGCGGTACTGCGGGCCCACATCATTGCCCTGGCGGTTCAATGTGGTCGGGTCATGGGTTGCAAAAAAGATGTGCAGCACCTTGTCCAGCGGCAGCACCTGCGGCTCGAAAGTCAGTTCCACACATTCGGCATGGCCCGTCGTGCCCGTGCAGACCTGTTCGTAGCTGGGGTTGGCGATCTGGCCATTGGCATAGCCGCTGACGACCTTGACGACGCCCCGCACCCGCCCGAACACCGCCTCGGTGCACCAAAAACAACCTCCGGCAAGATAGATTTTTTCCACGGGGGACTGGCTTTCACTGGACATGATGACTCCGGCAACAATAAGGCAAACATCGGCTCAGGCTCTGAGAATCAAGCCGTGAGACAGCACATTTTTAACAGAGAAAAAGACAGCCTGATGCCAACGATGGCTCTATATGTTTCAGGTCGTTCGCTTGACTTGTCGCGGGCACCCGCCTACATTACTAACCCATTGGTCATTAACTGTTAGATTGCGCTGTCCACCGTGTCCACCCCGCCCTATCCACCTGCTTTGGCCACGCCTGCGCCCCGCCGCAGCCGCCGCAAGGAGGCCCGGCCTGGCGAGCTGCTGGATGCGGCGCTGGATCTGTTTGTCAGCAAAGGCTATGCGGCCACCAAGGTGGAAGAAGTGGCCCGCCAGGCCGGCGTCTCCAAGGGCACCTTGTTTCTCTACTTCCCCAGCAAACAAGAGCTGTTCCAGGCTGTGGTGCGCCATGTGCTCAGCAGCCGCTTTGCCGAATGGGATCTGGAGCTGGACACCTACCAGCACGACACTGCCACCTTGATCCATTACTGCTACGAGGTCTGGTGGCAGCGCATCGGCTCGACCAAGGCCTGCGGCCTGCCGCACCTGGTGATGGCCGAGGCGCATAACTTTCCGGAGATCGCAGCCTTCTACCGCCAGGAAGTGGTGCTGCCCGGCAACCGCCTGATCGAGCGCGTGCTGTGCCGGGGCATGGAGCGCGGGGAGCTGGCCCCCATCGATCTGGACTACGGCGTGACCCTGGTGCTGGCCCCGCTGATCTTCTGTGCCAGCGTCAAAAGCACCGGCGGCTTTTGCCTGCCCAATCCGGATTTTGATGTGCCACGCTTTTTGCAGATGCAGGCCGATGCCTTGATGCATGGCCTGGGCTGCCGGTCCAAGGGCAGCACCAAATGAAGCGCGCCCTGCCCTGGCTGGCCGCCGCCGTCGTCATTGCCCTGCTCGCCAGCGGGCTGTGGCGTGGCGTCAAAACCCAGCAGCAGCGCCAGCAAGCACTTGCCCAGGCCGAACAGGCCAAGGCGCAGGCCGTCTACCAACTGGCCGCGAGCGACGCCATCACCGTGGCACCGCAGACCCTGGTGCTGAGCCTGCCCCTCAGCGGCACGGTGCAAGCAGTACACACCGCCACCATCAAGGCCCGCATCGCCGGCGAGCTGCAGCAGCTGCAACTGCGCGAGGGCGACCCGGTGCAGGCCGGCCAGGTCGTCGCGCGCGTGGACAGCACCGAGAGCCAGGCCCGCCTCGCCCAGGCGCAGCAGCAGGCCGATGCCGCCCGTGCACAGCAAGATATCCAGCAGCGCCAGTACGACAACAACCGGGCGTTGGCCAACCAGGGCTTTATCTCGGCCACGGCGCTGGAATCGTCGCAGTCGCAGCTGCAGGCCGCGCAGGCCAACTACCAGGCAGCGCGCTCGGCGGCCGATGTGCTGCGTAAAAACCTGAGCGACACCGTGCTGCGCAGCCCCATCCAGGGCCAGGTGGCCCGCAAATGGGTCAGCAATGGCGAGAAGGTGGGTCCCGACGCCAGTGTGCTGGAGATCGTCGACCTGCGCGAGCTGGAGCTGCAGGCCCAGATACCCGCCGCCGATTCGCTGCAGTTGCGCCTGGGCCAGACGGCGCAGCTGCAGGTTGATGGCAGCGGCCAGACCATCAGCGCCCAGGTGGTGCGCATCAACCCCCAGGCCGATGCCAACAGCCGCAGCGTGACGGTCTACCTGCGCATTGCGCCGCCTGCCGCGCCCGCAGGCACTGCCGCACCGGCACTGCGCCAGGGCCTGTACCTGCAGGGCCAACTCGCCACCAGCCAGGTGCAGACCCTTGCCGTGCCGCTGGCCGCCGTGCGCACCGACAAGCCCGAGCCCTATGTGCAGCTGCTTAGCCCCCAAGGCGAATCGGGCGAAACGCTGCGGGTGCAGCACCAGCCCGTGGTACTGGGCCCGCGCAGCCAACTCCAGGGCAAGACCTGGGTAGCGATCCGCCAGGGCTTGCAGGCGGGCCAGCGCATTCTGGGCGGCCAGGTGGGCCAGCTGCGCGAGGCCACGCCCGTCCGCTTGGCGCCCGAGGCCGCACCTACCAGCCCCGCGTCGCCTGCGTCCTGATCCATGTGGTTCACCCGCCTCAGCCTGAACAACCCGGTGCTGGCCACGATGATGATGGCCGCGCTGGTGGTGCTGGGCCTGTTCTCGCTGCAGCGCCTCAAGGTCGACCAGTTCCCCAACATCGATTTCCCTGTGGTCGTCATCACGGTGGACTACCCCGGCGCCGCGCCCGAGATCGTCGAGAGCGAGGTCACCAAGAAGATCGAGGAAGCCGTCAACGCGGTGGCCGGCATCAGCGCGCTCACCTCGCGCAGCTACGAAGGCACGGCCGTCATCATCATGGAGTTCCAGATCTATGTGGACGGACGCCGGGCGGCCGAGGATGTGCGCGAGAAGATCGCCGCCGTGCGCCCCTTGCTGCGCGACGAGGTCAAGGACCCGCGCGTGATCCGCTTTGACCCGGCCGATGCTGCCGTCTGGTCCCTGGCCCTGCTGCCCGACCCCAGCCGGGGCACACCGCCCAGCGCGATTGCGATGACCTCCTGGGCCGACCAGGTGCTCAAGAAGCGGCTGGAGAATGTGCGCGGCGTGGGTGCCGTGAGCCTGGTGGGCGGCACGCCCCGTGAGATCAATGTCTACCTGAACCCGCAGCAGATGGAGGCGCTGTCCATCTCGGCCAGCGAAGTGGCCGACGCGGTGCGCCGCGAGAACCAGGATCTGCCGCTGGGCTCGGTGCGCTCGCGCGAGCAGGACCGGCTGGTGCAGATCGATTCGCGCATGAAGCGGCCCGAGGACTTCAACCAGATCATCGTGGCCCGCCGCAATGGCGCACCCATCTACCTGCACCAGGTCGCCCGGGTGCAGGATGGCGCGCAGGAGCTGAAAAACCTGGCCTTGTACAACGGCACACGCACCTTGCTGCTGTCGATCCAGAAATCGCAGGAGGAAAACACCATCGAGGTGGTGGACGGCCTGCGCCGCGCCGTGGCCGAGATTACGCCCGAGCTGCCACCGGGCCTGCGGCTGGAGCCGATCGCCGATGCATCGCGGCCGATTCGGGTGGCCGTCGACAATGTGCGCGAGACCCTGGTCGAAGGCGCCGTGCTCACCGTGCTGATCGTGTTTCTGTTCCTGCACTCCTGGCGCTCGACGGTCATCACCGGGCTGACCTTGCCGATTTCCATCATCGGCACCTTCTTCTTCATGTATGCCTTTGGCTTCACCATCAATATGGTGACCCTGATGGCCCTGTCGCTGTGCGTGGGCCTGCTGATCGATGACGCCATCGTCGTGCGGGAAAACATCGTGCGCCACCTGCAGATGGGCAAATCCGCCTACCGCGCGGCACTGGAAGGCACGCAGGAGATTGGCCTGGCCGTTCTGGCCACCACCTTGTCGATCGTCGCGGTGTTTCTGCCGATTGGCTTTATGGGCGGCATCATCGGCAAGTTCTTCCATGAGTTCGGCCTGACCATCGTGGTGGCCGTGCTGCTGTCGATGTTTGTCAGCTTCACCCTGGACCCGATGCTCTCCAGCGTCTGGCATGACCCCAGCGTGCACAAAGACAGCAAGCCCGCGCGCAACCGATTCGCACGCGCACTGGGCCGGGCACTGGCCGGCTTTGAGGCCGCCACCGAGCAGCTGAGCGCTGGTTACCAGCGCCTGCTGGCCTGGGCGCTGCGCCACCGCTTGACCAGCCTGCTGGTAGCGCTGGCCATCTTTATCCTCAGCCTGCTGCTGCTGCCGCTGCTGGGCACCGAGTTTGTGCCGCGCGCCGATTTCTCGGAGACCCAGATCCGCTTCAATGTACCGGTGGGCGCCTCAGTAGAGGCGACCGAGGCCCGCGCCCGCCAGGTCGAGGACGTGGTGCGCCGCAACCCCGCCGTGCGCTACACCCTGACGACGATCAACACCGGCAATGCCAACGGCAAGAACTACGCCAGCATGTATGTGCGCCTGGTGGACCGCAGCCAGCGCAGCCAGGATGTGCAGCAGATATCGGCCCATCTGCGCGCCGAGCTGAACCAGATTGCAGGCATCCAGGTCACGCATGTGGGCCTGCTGGAGGCCGTGGGCGGCCAAAAGCAGGTGGAGTTCTCGCTGCAGGGCCCGGATCTGCAGGAGCTGGAGCGCCTGGCGCGCCAGGTGAGCGAGCGCCTGCAGCACATTCCCGGCCTGGTAGACCTGGACAGCAGTGTGCTCGAGCGCGAGCCCATCGTGCAGCTGCAGTTCAACCGCGATGCCGCATCCGACCTGGGCCTGCCGATGGGCCAGGTAGCCACGGCGCTGCGCACCTTGGTGGAAGGCGACACCGTGGGCAACTGGCGCGCCGGCGACAACCAGACCTATGACGTGCGGGTGCGCCTGGCGCCCGAGGCGCGCGAGAACCCGCAGATGCTGGCCCAGCTGCCGCTGACGGCCATGGGCGCCAATGGCCAGCCCCATACCGTGCGCCTGAGCCAGCTGGCGACCTTGACCGAAACCACCGGCCCCAGCCGCATCAACCGCCGGGCGATGAACCGCGAAGTCGCCTTCAATGCCAATGCCAACCAGCGCAGCGCTGGCGAGGTGGCAGCCGATATCCGCGCGGTGCTGGAGCAAACCACCTTCCCGCCCGGCTACCGCTACGAGTTTGCCGGCAGCACCAAGAACATGCAGGAATCCTTCGGCTATGCGCTGTCGGCGCTGGCCTTGGCGGTGATCTTTATCTACATGATCCTGGCCAGCCAGTTCCGCAGCTTCCTGCAGCCCCTGGCGCTGATGACCTCGCTGCCATTGACCTTGATTGGCGTCGTGCTCACGTTGATGATGTTTGGCACCACCTTGTCGATGTTCTCGATCATCGGCGTCATCTTGCTGATGGGCCTGGTCACCAAGAATGCGATCTTGCTGGTGGACTTTGCGATACGGGCCCGCCAGCCGCAGTTGGCAGAGGACGGCCAGACCGTGCCGGGCCTGCCACGCGAGCAGGCGCTGCTGCTGGCCGCCCAGGTGCGGCTGCGCCCTATTTTGATGACCACCCTGGCCATGGTGTTTGGCATGGTGCCGCTGGCCTTTGCGATGAGCGAAGGCGCCGAGCAGCGCGCGCCGCTGGGCCAGGCGGTCATCGGCGGGGTGATCACCTCATCGCTGCTGACCCTGGTGGTGGTGCCGGTGGTCTACTGCTACCTCGATGATTTTGCGAAATGGGCCGCCCAAAAGTGGCGGCACCCCGCTATGGAACGCTAAGCGGCCTAAAATAGGGGGTTTTTTCTTGCCCCACCCCAACAAGCCAACCGGAGTCTGCAATGAGTTTGCCACTGAACATGTCCCCCAGCACGGATGATAAGTACCGCGCAGCACGCTACAACATGGTCGAGCAGCAGGTGCGCCCCTGGAGCCTGGGCGACGAACAGGTGCTGGAGCTGATCGGCACCTTGCGCCGCGAAGAGTTTGTGCCCGATGGCCTGCAGGACATGGCGTTCATGGACATCCAGCTGCCCTTGCTGGGTGATGATGGTGAAGAAGCCATCGCCAACGGCCACTGCATGCTGCCTCCCCGCGTCGAAGCGCGCGTGCTGCAGGACCTGAAGCTGCAAGCCCATGAAAACGTGCTGGAAATCGGCACCGGCTCGGGCTACATGGCAGCGCTGATGTCGCGCCTGGCCAAGCAGGTCACTTCGCTGGAGATCGAGCCTGCGCTGGTCGAGCTGGCCCGCGCCAACCTGCACCGCGCCCAGATCAAGAACGTCGATGTGGTGCTGGAAGACGGCTCCAACGCCCAGGCCATCGGCGGCAGCTATGACGTGATCGTGCTGAGCGGCTCGGTCTACGAAGTGCCGGCAGCGCTGCTCGACAAGCTCAAGGAAGGCGGCCGCCTGATCGCTTTTGTCGGCACCGAGCCCATGATGCGCACCACCGTCTACACCCGCACGCAAGGCAGGCTGACGATCAGCCAGCCTTGGGACACCGTGGTGGCCCGCCTCAAGGGCTTTGCCGAGGCACCCCGCTTCAAGTTCTGATGACCCCCGCAGCGCGGCGGCCTTGGGGGCCGGCTGCGCTGCAGAAAGTGATGTATGGAGCAAATCCGCCCCGCGCAACTCGATGAATGGCTGGCCCAGCATGCAGACCAGAACCCTCTGGTGCTCGATGTGCGCGAGCCCTGGGAGCTGCAGACTGCCTCGGTCAAGCCCGAAGGTTTTGAGCTGCTGAACATCCCGATGCAGCAGATTCCGGCGTCGCTGAACCTGCTCGACGAAGACCGCGCCATCGCCTGTCTGTGCCACCACGGCATGCGCAGCATGCAGGTTGCCGTGTTCCTGGAACGCCAGGGCTACACCCAGGTCAGCAACCTGACCGGCGGCATCGACCTCTGGACGGCCGAGCGCGACCCTTCGGTGCCCCGCTACTGACCACCGGTCATCGTCGTTTGCGGCACGGGGTGGGCAACCGCCCTTCACGTGCCAACCTTCTTACCACCACCTTCTGCACCATGCGCCAAGCCCCCGCCCTGCCCCGTCCGAGATCAATCTGCGCCGCAGCCGCTGCGCTGCTGCTGGGCCTGGCCCAGCTTCCGGCCCAGGCCCAGAGCCTGATGCAGATGGTCGAACAGGCCAGTGGCTACGACGCGCAGTGGCAATCGGCCCGTGCCAACCTGGATGCGGCCATCTCCCGGGGCGAGCAGGCACGCGCCGGCTTGCTGCCCCAAGTGGGGTTGCAGGCCCAGTCGCAGTACAGCCACACCGCCATCAACAACCCCGAGCTGCGCCTGAACGGCCCCGACCACCAGATCGGCATCACCGCCAGCCAGCCGCTCTACCGCCCGGCCAACCGCATTGCGCTGGAGCAAGGCCGGCTGGGCGGCGATATTGCCCGGCTGCAGCTAGATGCCGCGAGCCAGGACCTGCTGGTTCGGGTAGCCCAGGCCTATTTTGATGTGCTGGCCGCCCAGGACAGCATGGTGTTTGTGCAGGCGCAAAAGGCCGCCGTCAAGGAGCAGTTGGCGGCCGCCAAGCGCAACTTTGATGTGGGCACCGCCACCATCACCGATTCGCGCGAAGCGGAGGCCCGCTATGATCTGGTGCGCGCCCAGGAAATCGCCGCTGAGAACGACCTCACCGTAAAACGCCTGGCGCTGGACAATGCCGTGGGCACGCCCGGCAACCAGCCCTGGCCGCTGAAGCAGCCGGTCCTGCTGCCAGCGACCACGCCAGACAATGTGTTGATGTGGGTGGACCAGGCCCAAAGCGAGCAACCCCAGATCCGCATCGCCCAGCTGGCGACCGACAACGCCCGCTTGGACACCAAGAAAGCCGAAACCGGCCACTTGCCCACCGTGGACCTGCAGGCCACCGTCGGCCGCCAGCTCTACCCCAAGGGCAGCATCACCATGCCCACCCATGGCTACAACGCCAACCAGGCGACCGTGGGCGTGGTGCTCAATGTGCCGCTGTTTGCCGGTTTTTCCGTGCAAAACCGGGTCAAGGAAACCCTGGCGCTGGAGACCAAGGCCGAGGCCGATCTGGACAACGCCCGCCGCACCGTGGCCCAGAACGTGCGCAGCGCCTTCTTTGGCCTGCAGTCCAACGCCAGCCAGGTCAAGGCGCTGGAAGCAGCCGAGGCATCGAGCCAGCTGGCACTCGATGCCAACCTGACCGGCTACCAGGTGGGTGTGCGCATCAATATCGATGTGCTCAACGCCCAAAGCCAGCTCTACCAGACCAAGCGCGACCTGGCACTGGCCCGCTACAACACCTTGCTAGGGCAGCTCAAGCTCAAGCAGGCCGCCGGCACGCTGACGCTGAACGACATCGAGGTGCTGGACCGCAGCATGCTGACCAGCACGGCGCCCACTGCAGTGGTTACACCGGCCCTACCGGCGCTGCCAACACCCCAGCCCGCAAGCCCACGCTAAAGCGCCACCCGCCTTCGTCACCGGCCTGCAAGCTGCTTCCGTCAAGGCGCAGTGCCAAACAAGGCCGACCGCGCTGCATCCGAGGGCAGCACACAGGCCACATCATGGGCGCAGCCCGGCACGGTGTAGAGAGGCTGCGGGCGCGGCGGCTGCAGCACCTGGCTGACATAGGCGGCATAGCCGTCACCCCGCTGGCGGCGAAACGGCCCTTGCAGCATGGCGGCACAGGATTTATCGAGTGCACCGTAGCTGGTGCCCTTGCCAGCGTGGTTGTCGAGCGCGCCTTCCAGGTAGTGGATATCTGCCTGGCGGTAGCGCTCCCGGGCTTGGGCGGCGTTCGAGCCCAGGTAGGACGGCAGCGCCTGGGTGCCGTACTTCCAGTGGTCGTAACCTGGGCAGGATTGCGCTTCAGGCAACTGCATGCGGTAGCTGCAAGCCGCATCGCTGCAAGCGGCCCAGTCCACATCGCTGCCCGCGCGCTGGGGCTGCGGGCGCAGCGGATCAAAATACAGCCAGGTGCCAGGGTCGGCCACCACATAGCGCAGCGATACCCCAACGGGCGGCTGCTGGGCAAAGCCAATACTGCGCTGGAGCATTTGCCCACCGGCAGAAAAGCCCGCCAAGGTGATCTGGCGCACGCTGGGCCAGCGCTGGTGGATATGGGCGATCAAGGCGTCCAGCGCGGCAATCGCATTGATCGGCGCCCTGCCAGCACCGGCCTGGGAGTTTTTCCCGGCCAGCCAGCTGCTGCAGGTCCACAGCGCATCATCCGGCTCCGGTGCAGGGGTGCCCTTGGTGCGGCAGCGCTCGGCCTTGTCGCTGGCCACCTGGAAAAGCGGCGCGATGACCAAGGTCGTGTCCAGGCGCCCTGCCCTGCGTGCGGCATCCAGCGCGGCATTGAAACTGCGGTTGGCATCCCGAGGGTGCCCATGCATGATCAGCAGCGCCGCTTGTGGCCCGGCTGACCCGTCGGCCTTTTCCGCTTGCGGCGCCAGCGAGGCATAGAAATGCATGCGCCCGGCCTGGCCCGGCAGGTCAAAGCCCTGGTAACAGGCATCCGATGCCTGTTCGGTACAGGTCTGCGAGGCGGATGCCGGGCTGGATGGCGTCGCCGAGGCCGCCCAGCCACTGCTGGCCAGCAAGGCGGCCAGGCCAACACCAGAAGCGAGCGTGCGAGCAGTCATGTCGGTACCCTTGAATCCAAAGACATGCCATCGTAGGCCTTTGCGGCCCAGCGGTGCAGCATTGGGGCGGGTTTTACCTGGCAGCGACAGGCCGGATACCTGCACGACATGGTGGACGGCGGTGCAGCGCATCCGACACAGCGCACAGAAAACAAAAAGCCTCTTGAACATTGCATTCAAGAGGCTTGTTGATTGGTGGGTGATACATGGATCGAACATGTGACCCCTGCCGTGTGAAGGCAGTGCTCTACCGCTGAGCTAATCACCCTGAGTACGCCCCAAAGAGGCCTACCGAAACTAAATTGTGGTGGGTGATACATGGATCGAACATGTGACCCCTGCCGTGTGAAGGCAGTGCTCTACCGCTGAGCTAATCACCCCAAGCATGTCCCAACAGACATACCGTAACGACGATGGATGGTGGGTGATACATGGATCGAACATGTGACCCCTGCCGTGTGAAGGCAGTGCTCTACCGCTGAGCTAATCACCCAAAATCTCTCGCCGTCAAGCCCTCTATTATGACAGCAAATAATTGCCGGCCGTAAAAATTAGGCCAATTTTCTCCAAATAGTTTTACCGCCACTGGATTTGTCCAACTGCGCGAGCACGTCCTCATGGGCAGCCAGCTCCACATCGGATGGCAGGATCACCGGCAGATCGAACTGCGCAAAGTCCACCTTCTTGATGACCACCGCCGAGCCGGATTTGTTGTTGGACGCCATGCTGTCAGATGACAGCAGTTGCTCCTGGCCGCGCGTCATGTTGATGTAAACGTCGGCCAGCAGCTCGGCATCGAGCAAAGCGCCATGCAGGTCGCGGCCGGAATTGTCCACTTCGAGGCGGTCGCACAAGGCATCAAGCGAATTGCGCTTGCCCGGGAACAGGTCACGCGCCATCAGCAGTGAATCGAGCACCCCGCTGACCATGCTGGACAGCGGAGGCATGCCCACCCGCTCGAACTCCTTGTTCAGGAAGCCCATGTCGAAGGGTGCATTGTGGATGATCAGCTCGGCGCCTTCTAGGTAGGCGCGGATCTCTTCGGCCTTCTCGTGAAAACGGGGCTTGTCGGCCAGAAACTCGGTGGTGATGCCGTGCACGCGCAGCGCGTCTTCATGGCTGTCCCGGTCGGCATTGAAGTACAGGTGCAAGTTGTTGCCAGTGAGCTTGCGGTTGAGCAGCTCGACGCAACCGAGCTCAATGACACGGTCACCATCGACGACTGACAGACCCGTGGTTTCCGTATCCAGAACAATTTGGCGCGACATCTACAACTTCCTCGACTCAAAACACCGATTGTAAAAGCCGGTCGCACCGCTGCGCCCGGCTCCCGCCCATGCTCAGTGGTTTTCCTTGGCGTGGTTGATCGAGTACTTGGGGATCTCCACGGTCACATCCTCGCGCGCCAGAATGGCCTGGCAGGACAGGCGGGACTGTGGCTCTAGGCCCCAGGCGCGGTCGAGCAGATCGTCCTCTTCCTCTTCGGAGGGGTCCATGGAGTCGAAACCCTGGCGCACGATCACGTGGCAGGTGGTGCAGGCCCGGCTCATGTCGCAGGCGTGTTCGATGTTGATGCCATTGTCCAGCAGCGCCTCGCAGATCGACGTGCCCGTAGGTGCCTTGATTTCGGCGCCTTGGGGACAGTATTCGGCATGGGGCAGGATTTTGATGATAGGCATGGGTTGTGGTTCTTCTTGCTGTAGTCGGTTAAATGGATTGCACGTTCTTGCCGGCCAGGGCCTGGCGGATGCCACGGTTCATGCGCTCGGCGGCAAAGGCCTCGGTGCCCTTGGCCAGCGCATCCGTGCTGGCCTCGATCTCGGCCGCGCTTTCGCTGTTGGCCAGCGCATGGCGCAACTGGTCCATCAGTGCATCGACCTGGCTGCGCTCGGCGTCGGCCAGCAGGTCGCCATCGGCATCCAGCGCACTTTGGGTGGCAATCAGCAGGCGGTCGCCATCGACCCGCGCTTCAACGAGTGCACGGGCCTGCATATCGGCCTGGGCGGTGCTGAAGCTGTCGCGCAGCATGTTCGCGATCTGGTCGTCCGAGAGACCGTATGAGGGCTTCACATCGATATGTGCTTCGACACCGCTCACCAGTTCTTGCGCACCCACGCTCAGCAGGCCGTCGGCATCGATGGTGAAGGACACGCGGATGCGTGCAGCACCCGCGGCCATTGGTGGAATGCCGCGCAGCTCAAAGCGCGCCAGGCTGCGGCAATCAGCCACCAGATCGCGCTCGCCCTGCACCACATGGATGGCCAAGGCCGTCTGGCCGTCCTTGTAGGTCGTGAAGTCCTGGCCGCGTGCGGTCGGAATGGTTTCGTTGCGGCTGACAATGCGCTCGACCAGGCCACCCATGGTCTCGATGCCCAGCGACAGCGGGATCACATCGAGCAGCAGCAAGTCGCCATTGGTGTCGTTGCCGGCCAGCTGGTTGGCCTGGATGGCCGCGCCCAGCGCCACCACCTCGTCGGGGTTCAGGTTGGTCAGCGGGGGCTTGCCAAAGAAGTTGCCGACTGCCGCCTGCACCTGGGGCATGCGCGTGGAGCCGCCCACCATCACCACACCTTGCACCTCGTCCTTGGCCAGCTGGGCATCGGCCAGCGCACGGCGCACGGCCGTCAGGGTGCGGGCGGTCAAGGCCTGGGTGGCCGCATCAAAATCGGCACGGCTCAATGGCAGTGCAATGTCCTTGCCCGAGAGCTGCGCCGAGAAGGTCACCGTGTCGGCGTCGGTCAGCGCCTCTTTGGCGGCCTTGGCGGCCAGGCGCAATACCGCCTTGTCCTGCGCGCCCTGCACCGTGCCGCCGGTTTTCTCCAGCACCCATTGGCCCAGTGCCGCGTCATAGTCGTCCCCGCCGAGCGCCGAGTCACCGCCGGTGGCAATGACCTCGAACACGCCGCGCGTCAGGCGCAGCACAGAGATGTCAAACGTGCCGCCGCCCAGGTCATAGACGGCGTAGATGCCTTCAGAGGCATTGTCCAGGCCATAAGCAATGGCCGCAGCGGTGGGCTCGTTGATCAGGCGCAGCAGCTTGATGCCGGCAAGCTGCGCCGCATCCTTGGTGGCCTGGCGCTGTGCATCGTCAAAATAGGCCGGCACGGTGATCACCGCGCCATACAGGTCATTGTCAAAAGTGTCTTCTGCGCGGTAGCGCAAGGTGGCCAGGATCTCGGCGCTGATCTCCACCGGGGTCTTGCGGCCGGCCACGGTCTCGATGGCCACCATGCCGCTGCCCTCGGGCTGCACCAGCGCATAGGCCAGTTGCTCGGGCGCATGGATATCGGCCAGGTTGCGGCCCATCAGGCGCTTGGCCGAGGCAATGGTATTGGCAGCATCCACACCAGGATGGGCGAGCGCCGCATAGCCAATATCGCGCTTGCCATTGGTGTGGTAATGCACCACCGATGGCAGCAGCACCCGGCCTTCATCATCCGGCAGGCATTCGGCCACGCCGTTGCGCACGGCAGCCACCAGGGAATGCGTGGTGCCCAGATCAATGCCCACCGCGATGCGTCGCTGGTGGGGATCGGGAGATTGGCCAGGTTCTGAAATTTGGAGCAATGCCATGGATGCGATCTATCTTGTGTTCTCTTGCCTGCGGCCCGCAGGGGGTGCGGGGCAGCGGTCTCAACGGGGGTGTTGCCAAAGCATGCTGTGCGGCCTGGTGGGCCGCCCTGCCTTGGTCAAAAGCCTATTGTCCCAGTTGCTCGCGGCGGCGGTCGATGTCGCCGCTAAATCGCGCAACAAACATGAGGGCTCTCACCTGCTGGGCCGCCTGTGCGTAGTCACGCTCCACATCCAGCAGTTGCTGGCAGCGCTCCAGCATCGCGCGGCGGGCGCTGGCCACCTGGTCGTCCAGCGCGTCCACGTCGGCTTGCGACTGCGCCTCTTCCAGCGCCTCGCGCCACTCCATCTGCTCCATCAGAAAAGCGGTGGGCATGGCGGTGTTGTCTTCGGCGCGGATGGGCGCGTCGTGCATCTCGCACAGGTAGGCGGCGCGCTTGAGCGGGTCCTTGAGGCGCTGGTAGGCCTCATTGATGCGCACCGACCACTGCATGGCCACACGCTGGGCAGCAGCACCTTGCGATGCAAAGCGGTCCGGATGGGCTTGCTTTTGCAAGGCCTTCCAGCGCTCGGCCAATTGCTGGGCATCTTGGGCAAACTGCACAGGCACAGCGAACAGTTCAAAATCGTTGGATTGCAGATTCATCATGAAAAAACCGCCTGGCCAAAGCACAGGCGGTTTGCAGTTTTGGCATCAGCGATGCCGACAAACAAGGCCGGGTCAGCCCATGAAGGCCAACCGGGCGCCTGAACCTGAGGCCTCAGATTCTGAAGCTCTCGCCACAACCGCAGCGATCACGCTCATTGGGGTTGTGGAACTTGAAGCCCTCATTGAGGCCTTCGCGCACAAAGTCCAGCTCGGTGCCGTCGATGTAGGCCATGCTTTTGGGATCGACCAGCACCTTGACGCCATGCTCTTCGAACACGACGTCCTCAGGCGCTGCCTCGTCCACGTACTCGAGCTTGTAGGCCAGGCCCGAGCAGCCGGTGGTCTTCACGCCCAGGCGCACACCCACGCCGTGCCCACGGCGGGACAGGTAGCGGTTAATGTGGCGCGCAGCCGACTCAGAAAGCGTGACAGCCATGGCGCTTTAAGCCTCCGCCTTGGCGGTGTGCTTGGCCTTGTAGTCGTTGACTGCAGCCTTGATCGCGTCTTCAGCCAGGATCGAGCAGTGGATCTTCACCGGTGGCAATGCCAGCTCTTCAGCGATCTGTGCATTCTTCAGCGCAGCGGCTTCGTCCAGGGTCTTGCCCTTGACCCATTCGGTCACCAGCGACGACGATGCAATCGCCGAGCCGCAGCCGTAGGTCTTGAAGCGTGCGTCTTCGATCACGCCAGTGTCGGCGTTGACCTTGATCTGCAGCTTCATCACGTCGCCGCAAGCGGGAGCGCCGACCATGCCGGTGCCCACCGATTCATCACCCTTGTCGAAAGAGCCCACGTTGCGGGGGTTCTCGTAATGATCAATCACTTTGTCGGAATATGCCATCTTGGTACCTCTTAACAGTTATCGGCTGCGCCGGCTTTAGTGGGCAGCCCACTGGATGGTGCTCAGATCAACACCGTCTTTGTACATTTCCCACAGGGGGCTCAATTCGCGCAGCTTGGTCACGTTTTCACGGATCGATGCCACGGCGTAGTCGATGTCTTCATTCGTCGTGAAGCGGCCAAACGTCATGCGCAGACTGCTGTGGGCGAGCTCATCGCTGCGACCCAGGGCGCGCAGCACATAGCTGGGCTCCAGGCTGGCGGAGGTGCAAGCCGAACCCGAGGACACGGCCAGACCCTTGATGCCCATGATCAGCGATTCGCCTTCGACGAAGTTGAAGCTGATGTTCAGGTTGTGGGGCACGCGGTGGTTCAGGTCACCGTTGACGAACACTTGTTCAATGTCCATCAGACCGTCCAGCATGCGCTGCTGCAGCGCCTTGGCATGGGCGTAGTCCTTGGCCATGTCTTCCTTGGCGATGCGGAAAGCCTCGCCCATACCGACGATCTGGTGCGTAGCCAGGGTGCCCGAACGCATGCCGCGCTCATGGCCACCGCCGTGCATCTGCGCTTCGATGCGCACACGTGGCTTGCGGCGCACGTACAGCGCGCCAATGCCCTTGGGACCGTAGGTCTTGTGCGAAGCCAGACTCATCAGGTCCACCTTCAGCGCGGTGACATCGATCTCGACCTTGCCGGTGGCCTGCGCCGCATCCACGTGGAAAATGATGCCCTTTTCGCGGCAGATGTTCCCGATGGTGTCGATGTCCTGGATCACGCCGGTTTCGTTGTTCACGAACATGACGCTGACCAGAATGGTGTCGGGGCGGATGGCCGCCTTGAACACATCCAGGTCCAGCAGACCATCTTCCTTGACGTCCAGATAGGTGACCTCGAAGCCTTCACGCTCCAGCGCACGCATCGTGTCCAGCACGGCCTTGTGCTCGGTCTTGACGGTGATCAGGTGCTTGCCCTTGCCCTTGTAGAACTGGGCAGCGCCCTTGAGCGCCAGGTTGTCCGACTCGGTGGCACCGCTGGTCCAGACGATTTCACGCGGATCGGCGTTGATCAGCGCGGCGACTTGCGCACGGGCCTTTTCAACCGCCTCTTCCGCCGTCCAGCCCCATGCGTGGCTGCGCGATGCAGGGTTGCCGTAGTTCTCGGACAACCAGGGAATCATCGCTTCAATCACGCGTGGGTCCACGGGCGTGGTGGCGCCGTAATCAAGGTAAATAGGGAAGTGTGGGGTCGTGTCCATATCTGGCTCTACTGGCGCGTGCTGGAGGGCACCCGCAAAAACTCAAAACGCAATCATCGAATGACTTGCACACCTTCTGGAAGGCGCAACAAGACCTCCCGGCACCCGAAGGCACCGGGGATGCGGCGACCAGCGCCGCATCAAGAATCAGGATTTGGCAAACACATTGCCCAGTGCAAACACCGAGTTTGGTGCGGTGACACGGATGGGTTTGACCACCGGCGTGGTCGAGATGGCACGGCGCACGATCGGCTTGTCTTCGATCTGGATGCCCTTGGCCAGTTGGTCATCAACCAGCTTTTGCAGGGTGACGGAATCGAGAAACTCGACCATGCGCTGGTTCAGCGATGCCCAGAGTTCGTGCGTCATGCAGCGACCGGCCTCGCCCATGCAGTTTTCCTTGCCGCCGCACTGCGTGGCGTCAATAGGTTCATCTACCGACACAATGATGTCGGCAACTGTGATCTCAGCGGCTTTGCGGGCCAACGTGTAGCCGCCACCAGGGCCACGGGTGGACTCCACCAGTTCATGGCGGCGCAGCTTGCCGAACAGCTGCTCCAGATACGACAGCGAGATCTGCTGACGCTGGCTGATGGCAGCCAAAGTTACCGGGCCATTGTTCTGGCGCAAAGCCAGATCAATCATTGCAGTCACTGCAAATCGGCCTTTGGTGGTGAGACGCATAATCGTTCCTTAGAGGTCAGGCTTGATAACCATGGACGCCCAATGCAGGCAAGCCACCCGCAATGACATCGTCGTAGCCTGTCGCTCCACCCTGCATGCAGGGTAGGTCCCATTCATCGATAGGCTTTTTTCTTGTTGTTGAGTAATTTGTGTCAGTATAGCACAATGCCCCCTAAATTCGCTCGGGTAAGCAAAGATTACTTACAGAAACTGACACCACTAGAGGCTGCGGGTATTCCCTGCCTCTGAAGAGGCCCCGCCAAAAGCCCTTTGTTTCAAGATGGTTAATTGATCGCGGGCCTGGGCTGCAGCCTCGAATTCGAGGTTGCGCGCCGCCTCCAGCATCTGCTTTTCCAGGCGCTTGATTTCCTTGGCAATCTCTTTCTCGGACATGTCCTCGACCTGGGCCCGGCTCATCGCCACCTGCTGGGCGCGGTCCATGTCGTCGCTGGCCTTGGTGCTGTAGACGCCATCGATCAAATCACGCACTTGCTTGACAATGCTGCGCGGCACGATGCCATGCTCCGTATTGAAAGCCATCTGCTTCTCACGGCGGCGGCTGGTTTCATCCATGGCCTTGCGCATCGAGTCGGTGATGCGGTCGGCATAGAGAATGGCCTTTCCGTTCATGTTCCGCGCCGCACGGCCAATGGTCTGGATCAGACTGCGCTCGGCACGCAGAAAGCCTTCCTTGTCGGCATCCAGGATCGCCACCAGCGAGACCTCGGGAATGTCCAGGCCTTCGCGCAGCAGGTTGATGCCCACCAGCACATCAAAGGTGCCCAGGCGCAGATCGCGGATGATCTCGACACGCTCCACGGTCTCCACATCGGAGTGCAGGTAGCGCACCTTCACGCCGTTGTCGGTCAGGTACTCGGTCAGCTGTTCGGCCATACGCTTGGTCAGGGTGGTGATCAACACCCGCTCCTGGACCTTTACCCGCGCATGGATTTCCTGCAATACATCGTCCACCTGGTGGGTGGCAGGGCGCACCTCCACCTCGGGGTCGACCAGGCCGGTGGGTCGCACCACCTGCTCCACGATCTTGCCCGCATGGGTCTTCTCGTACTCGGCCGGCGTGGCCGACACAAACACCACCTGGCGCATGCGCTGCTCGAACTCGCCAAACTTCAGCGGGCGGTTGTCCAGTGCGCTGGGCAGGCGAAAGCCATATTCCACCAAGGTCGTCTTGCGCGCCTTGTCGCCGTTGTACATGGCATTGAGCTGGCCGATCATCTGGTGGCTCTCGTCGAGAAACATCAGCGCGTCCTTGGGCATGTAGTCCGTCATCGTCGGCGGCGGATCGCCGGGCGCTGCGCCCGAGAGGTGGCGGCTGTAGTTCTCAATGCCCTTGCAGTGCCCCACTTCGGTCAGCATCTCCAGGTCAAACCGGGTGCGCTGCTCCAGGCGCTGGGCTTCCACCAGCTTGCCCTCGCCCACCAGCTGCTTCAGGCGCAGCGCCAGCTCTTCCTTGATGGTCTCCACAGCCACCAGCACCTGGTCGCGCGGGGTCACATAGTGGCTGCTGGGGTAGATGGTGAAACGCGGCACTTTCTGGCGCACGCGGCCCGTCAGCGGGTCAAACAGCTGCAGGCTCTCGACCTCGTCGTCAAACAGCTCGATGCGCACCGCCATCTCGCTGTGCTCGGACGGAAACACGTCGATGGTGTCGCCCCGCACGCGGAAGGTACCGCGCGAAAAATCCGCATCGTTGCGCTTGTATTGCATGCGCACCAGCTGGCCGATGGCATCGCGCTGGCTCAGCTCATCGCCCACGCGCAGGATGAAACGCATCTTGGTATAGGACTCGGGCGAGCCGATACCGTAGATGGCCGACACGGTGGCCACCACGATGGTGTCGCGGCGCTCCAGCACACTCTTGGTGGCCGACAAGCGCATCTGCTCGATGTGCTCGTTGATGGCGCTGTCCTTTTCGATGAACAAGTCGCGCTGGGGCACATAGGCCTCGGGCTGGTAGTAGTCGTAGTAGCTGACGAAGTACTCCACAGCGTTCTTCGGAAAGAATTCGCGGAACTCGCTGTACAGCTGCGCGGCCAGGGTTTTGTTGGGCGCAAACACGATGGCCGGGCGCCCGGTGCGCGCGATCACATTGGCCATCGTGAAGGTCTTGCCCGAGCCCGTCACGCCCAGCAAGGTCTGAAAGGCCTCACCGTCATCAATGCCTTCCACGAGCCCATCAATGGCGGCCGGCTGGTCGCCCGCAGGCGGATACGGCTGGAACAACGTGAATGGAGAGCCGGGATATTGGATGAATTCCCCCTCGCGGGGTGCCTCTGGAGTGACTTCGTGCATAGGTCGGGTATGCCACGCGCGAGCGGGCGTCGCTAGAATACGGGGTTAACCCCAAAGCGTACTGCAAAATTGCGGTGGAGGCGATGGCCTCTTGTTTGGCATTTGGGGGTGCAAAGCCAGATTTCTACCTACCAAGGACTACACATGTCTCTTTTCTCTTCCGTCGAAATGGCCCCACGCGACCCGATCCTGGGTCTCAATGAGCAATACGCAGCCGACACCAACCCGCAAAAAGTGAACCTGGGCGTGGGCGTGTATTTCGACGACAACGGCAAGCTGCCGCTGCTGCAGTGCGTGCAAGCCGCCGAGAAAGCCATGATGGACAAGCCCACGCCCCGTGGCTACCTGCCTATCGACGGTATCGCAGCCTATGACAGCGCTGTCAAGGGCTTGGTATTCGGCGCAGATTCCGAAGTCGTGGCCTCCGGCCGCGTGGCTACCGTGCAAGCCGTGGGCGGCACCGGCGGCCTGAAGATTGGTGCCGACTTCCTGAAGCGCCTGAACCCCCAAGCCAAGGTGCTGATCTCCGACCCGAGCTGGGAAAACCACCGCGCGATCTTCCAGAACGCCGGTTTTGAAGTCGCGAGCTACCGCTACTACGACGCAGCCAAGCGCGCCATCGATTTCGACGGCATGATCGCCGACCTCAACGCAGCCGCCCCTGGCACCGTCGTGGTGCTGCACGCCTGCTGCCACAACCCCACCGGCTACGACATCACCGCCGCCCAGTGGGACAAGGTCATCGACGTGGTCAAGGCCAAGAACCTGGTCGCTTTCCTGGACATGGCCTACCAAGGTTTTGGCCACGGCATTGCCGAAGACGGCGCCGTGATCGGCAAGTTCATCGCCGCTGGCCTGAACATTTTTGTGTCGACCTCGTTCTCCAAGAGCTTCTCGCTCTACGGTGAGCGCGTGGGCGCGCTGTCCGTGGTCGCCACCGACAAGGAAGAAGCCAGCCGCGTGCTGAGCCAGCTCAAGGTCGTCATCCGCACCAACTACTCCAACCCACCAACCCACGGTGGTGCCGTGGTGGCCGCGGTGCTGAACAACCCCGAGCTGCGCGCACTGTGGGAAAAGGAACTGGGCGAAATGCGCGTGCGCATCAAGGACATGCGCCAGAAGCTGGTGGACGGCCTCAAGGCTGCCGGCGTGAAGCAGGACATGAGCTTCATCACTACCCAGATCGGCATGTTCTCGTACTCGGGCCTGAGCAAGGACCAGATGGTGCGCCTGCGCTCCGAGTTCGGCGTGTACGGCACGGACACCGGCCGCATGTGCGTGGCTGCGCTGAACAGCAAGAACATCGAGCACGTCTGCGCATCGATCGCCAAGGTCGTCGCCTGATCGGCTGACACCCTCCGGCCTGGCCCGGCCAGGTTCGGCCAAAAGCAGCCCGCGCCGGCAACGGCACTGGCTGCTTTTTTCATGCGCATGACAGTGCCAGTTCACCGTTGTTTATGGCGTAAAGCCGCTGCATTAGAAGCCTTCTCCTACAAACAGCCTTAAAGTGCCTTGGTACGCTTCAGGGCGTATTGGCCAGGGCCGCCTCAACCCGAGGCACTGGCGTTAACCGCTCAACGGAGAAAGACGAATGTCCATCATTGGAACCATTTTTGTAGGCCTGATCGTGGGCCTCATTGCCCGGGCCATCAAGCCCGGAGACGACAAGATGGGCTGGATTATGACCATCCTGCTGGGCATTGCCGGCTCGCTGCTGGCGGGCTACGCGGGCGTAGCGATGGGCTGGTACCAGCAGGGCGAGGCAGCAGGCTGGATTGCCTCCATCATCGGCGCCATCATCTTGCTGGTGCTCTACGGCCTGATCCGCAAGCGCTAAGCGCACAACAGCCTGCGCCAGCCGGGGTGACCCGCTGACGCAGGTTTTTTTAACGCTGTTTACCTCAAGACACCAGCCATGAAACTTGGACGCAAGCCCCGCCCCCTTTCCGCACTGCAACTGGCTGCCCAGACGGGTAATCCTGCGCTGCTGGAGGCGGTAGAGCAGTCCCAAAAGCTGCTGCACCGCAAAGCCCTGATGGCCGCGCTGGCCAGCGCCACGCCGGTGCCGGGGCTCGACATGGCGGTGGACGCCGCCTTGCTGTCGCGGCTGATTCCGCAAATCAGCAACTACTTTGGCTTGAGCGATGAGCAGATCGCGCGCCTGACTCCCGCCAAGCGCGCCAAGGTGCAGAACACCGTCAACATGCTCGGTGGCGTGCTGGTGGGCAAGCTGATCACCAAGGATGTGATCATGCGCGGCGCTAAGGCACTGGGCATGCGCCTGACTGTGCAGCAGGCCAGCAAATATGTGCCGATTGCCGGCCAGGCGGTATCGGCCGCACTGGGTTACGCCACCTTGCGCTACCTGGGTGAGCAGCATTTGCGCGACTGCGTGCGGGTAGCGCACGAAGCGGGCATTGTGCTGCCGGTCGTCTATGCGCCTGCACTGGACCAGGATCCGCGCTGAACCTGGCACATGCCTGTGGCCAGCCAATGGGCCGCTACCGGATTAATTTCGCAGTCTCCGTCGCCTATCGCGCCCAGCCGCAACAGCGACCGGCCGCTGCCACAGGTAAAATGCCGCATGCTTATAGATTTTGAAGAATCCCAGCTGGTGCTGGTCGACTACCAGGAAAAACTGATGCCCGCCATTTTTGATGGTGCGCAGGTGTTGAAAAACGCCACCCTGCTGGCAAAGGTGGCCCAGCAATTGCAGGTACCCGTGTTTGGCACCGAGCAAAACCCCAGCAAGCTTGGTCCCAACGCTGCGGAGCTGCGCGGTCTGTGCAACAAGACCTTGGCCAAGATGTTCTTCAGCGCCGTACCAGAAGGCCTGAACGAGTGGCTGCGCCCTCCTGCCAAGCCGCAGGGCGGCAATGCCCGCAGCCTGCCCAAGCACCTGCAAAAACCGCAACAAGCGGCCCCAGAGCGCAACAGCATCATCATTGCCGGCTGCGAAGCCCATGTCTGCCTGCTGCAGACCGCGCTGGAGTTGCTGGAGGACGAGTTCGATGTCTGCGTGGTCACCGACGCCTGCAGCAGCCGCACCGAGCGCAACCGCGACGCCGCCTTTGACCGTCTGGCGGGCGCTGGCGCCGAGCTGGTCACCACCGAGATGGTCATCTTCGAATGGCTGCGCAGTTGCGAGCACGAAGACTTCCGCGACATCCTGCAGATGATCAAGTAAAGCCTTGCTGAGGCCTCTCCAGCATGTTGCCGACCCAGGCTGCCCCAGAGGCAGCCTTTTTTACGCCTGTACCTTCTATATAGAGGGGGAGCAGGACTGAGACCCCTACCCCCTGGCGCCGACCAGCTGAGCAGCCAAGCAGCACCGCGCAGGCAACAAAAAAGCTCCCCGAAGGAAGCTTGTTTCGCTTGTGCAGCACCCGCTGCAAAGGGCAAGGCGCTCAGTTCACACGCATGTTGGCCTTGGACATCACCCGACCAATCAGGTCCTGCGCTTCGGCACCATCGAGGTTGACCTGCTGCATCAGCTTGGTGCGTGCCTCCTCGCTCAGCTCCACGCGGCGGGCGCCGTCAAAGCGCTTTTCCCAGTAGGCGATGTCCATGCTCTCGACCCGAACGGTCTTGCCAGTGCGGGGCGAATGGATGAACTTGCCGTCCCCCATGTAGATCCCCACATGGCTGAAAGCCCGGCGCATGGTATTGAAGAACACCAGATCACCGGGCTTGAGCTCCGCTTTTTCAATCTTGTCGGTCGCGGCGGCCTGCTCTTCTGCGCGGCGCGGCAGGATCTTGCCCCAGCTCTCCGCATACACAGCGCGTACCAGACCACTGCAGTCAAAACCCGTCTCTGCGCTGTTGCCGCCACGGCGGTAGGGCACACCAATCAGGCTCAGCGCATTGCTGATCAGCACATTGGCCTGGTCCTTGACCTGGTGATGCACCGAATCGAGCTTGGAAAGACTGCTTTGGCCAATGCCCAGCAGCAAATCGAGGTCAGATGGCTTTTGCTCGCTCTCGGGGGCGGCATGTGCGCTGACAGACGCGGCGACGATGAGGGTGCAAATCCATTTCGGTGACATAGCGGGCGACTTTAGCACGGTTTATTTTGAAGACAATTCATAAATGTGTAACAAAATCCAAACCAGTTATACCCGAGACTACCCGGGTTTTCCCTGTGGATTTTTCGCAATTATGCATAAAACCGAACAATTTCAATTTATAAATATTTGTTTTCATTGATTTTTTGCAATTCATGAAGATTTCACACACAAGCCTTGTTTGTTTCTATATGCAACCATAGTTACTACACCAAAGACTGTAAAGATATTCCTACATGCATCCTAAAACCGAGCGTATGAACGCTTGTTGACAGTTGTGCAAGAGTCGTGCCACCGAATGCTTTTGAATGCTGACCACTTGCTCGGCAGACGGCACTTTGCGCAAGCAAACGAGGTGCAGTACAAAGGAGGCCCCCACTCCCAGCGCTTGCCCATGCTCATCCACGGCACTTGCCACTGCCAAGCGGTTCGCTTTACCGCCTTGATCGACCCCAGCCAGGTCAGCGTATGCCATTGCAGCGACTGCCAGGTGCTGTCAGGCGCACCGATGCGCGCGATCGTCAAAGCCGCGATGGCCGATTTTTCGCTGCAGGGCCCGGTACAGACCTATACCAAGACCGCGCAAAGCGGCCAGCGCCGCAACCAGGTCTTTTGCCCCGTCTGCGGCACGCCGCTCTACGGCTGCGCCGCCCAGAACCCGGAGTTTGTGGTGATCCGCCTGGGCTGCGTGGAGGAACGCGCACAGCTGCCGCCCAAGCGGCAAATCTGGACCACATCAGCGATGCCCTGGCTGGCTGAGTGCGTGGCGCAATCCGGCGCGGCATGAGCCCTTCAGAACTGCGGCAGGCGCTCGCCTCGGTCTGCGACAATCGCGGAATGCCTCGCCAGTTTGAATTTGCCGACTCCGAAATCAGCCGTATCCACCCCACCGCGGAAGGCTGCAGCATCGAATTTTCAGCCGCGCTGGTTATTGAGCACCAGGAAAACAACATCCTGCGCCGCTACAGCAATGGCCTGCGCCTGCTGCTGACGCCCTGCCCGCCCGCAGCCGCAGACCAGGCGCAAGCCTTTGGCTTGCTGGCCAGCGGCTGGCTGCAGCTGGGCCAGCAACGGCTCAGCATCTTGCCTGCGCCCAGCGATTACCAGGCAGAGGCGCTCAACCTGCATCTGCAATTCGCCCATGAGCTGCAACTGCAGCTCAGCGGCAGCAGCCTGCGCTGCGAGTCCAGCGAACTGGCCCGGCAGGTGGAGGTGCTGGCATGCTGAAGCCCGCGCTCCCCAAGGTGCTGGTCAGCGGCTGCCTGCTCGGCCAGCCCGTGCGCTATGACGGCAGCCACAAAGGGGCGCAGCACGCGGTGCTGGATCGCTGGCTGGCACGGCAACAGGTGGTGAGCCTCTGCCCCGAGATGGCTGCAGGCCTGCCCACCCCCCGTTTACCCGCCGAAATTGTCGGTGGCACCAGCATCGCGGTGCTGCGCCATGCCGCCCAGGTGCGCGACAGCGCGGGCAACGACCTGACTGCCGCCTTTGTACATGGCGCGCAACTGGCACTGCAATTGGTGCAGCGCCATGGCATCCGGGTGGCGGTGCTCAAGGAGTTCAGCCCGACCTGCGGCTCCAGCCAGGTCTATGACGGGCAGTTTGCCGGCCACACCGTGCCGGGCGAAGGACTGGCCTGCAGCCTGCTGCGCCAGGCCGGTGTAGCGGTTTTCAGCGAGAACCAATGGGAAGCGGCTGCGGCGCAGTTGGAGGCCTATGCTGTTTGAGGGCACCCTGCAATCCTGGAACGATGAGCGCGGCTTTGGCTTCATCGCCCCCGATGGCGGCGGACCGCCCGTTTTTGTGCACATCTCCGCCTTCCAGAACACCGCCGCCCGGCCCCAAGCCCGCCAGCGCCTGAGCTATGTGCTGGGCAAGCCTGCTGGCGACAGACCCCGGGCCAGCCGCGCCCGCGTGCTGGGCGCAGCGGTAACGCCATCGACGCATCCTGCACGCCCACGGGCCGCAACCCCGCGCCCGCAGCGCCAAGCCACCAGCGCAGCCCGATCGGGCGCAGCCGGCGGCGCGGCCCTGTTGTTCATCCCCGCGTTGGCGGCTCTGTTGCTGGTGCTGGGCCTGAGTTTTGGCTCCACCTGGCGCGCTGCAGGCTGGTATCTGCTGGCCTCGCTGGTCACTTTTGCCTGGTATGCCTGGGACAAGGCTGCCGCGCAGCAAGGACACTGGCGCACGCCGGAGAAGCACTTGTGGCTGCTGGGTTTGCTGGGTGGCTGGCCCGGCGCCTTGCTGGCCCAGCGCTGGCTGCGCCACAAATCCAGCAAGCAGGAATTTTTGCAGGTGTTCTGGCTGACGGTGGTGCTCAACCTGGTGGGGCTGTGCCTGCTGTTCTCGCCACTGGGGCAGCGATTCGGTCTGCCGACGCTCTAAAAACCTTTTCAAAGGGCCATCAGGCTTCAATAGCCTGCCGCCTGATCTGCGCCGCCAACTCGCCAATGCGCAGGTCCGAAAGATCATCGGTCTCCAGGCTCTGGCGTGCCGTCCAATGGGCAAAATTGCGCGCCTGGCTGCGCTCGTAATGCGGGTCGTAATGCAAGGCCATCAGCTCGGCAAACAGTGGTGCGAGCTCGCCCTGCACAGCCCAGCCTTGCCAGCGGCCAACGACCTCCTTGCCTTGCAGCTCCTTCAGATAGCCCAGCCTGGTGGCCAGCAAACCCGCGTCGGCGCCCAGGTAAGCATAGTCGCGCAGCAAATAGGCCAGGCGGGCTTGTGCGGAGGCCTTGATCTCGATGACCGGCGCCTGCCGCATATGCTCGACCAGCGCCATTGGCACCGAGATGCGCCCGATCTTGGCGCTTTCACCTTCGATAAACACCGGGCGCTCCAGATCGAACTGGCCGATCTGCGTCGCGAGCAAGGTCTCGAAGTGCTTCTGGCTGGGCTGCTCCACGCCAGGCAGCTGGCCCAGCAGCGAGCCCTTGTGGCTGGCATAGCCCTCCAGGTCAATCACCTGTGCGCCCTGCGCTGCCAGCGCATGCAGGACCCGCGTTTTGGCACTGCCGGTGGCGCCGCAAAGTACCTGCAGGCGCAGGCGCGGCACCAGCGATTCCAGCCGCTCGATCACATGGCCGCGAAAGCCCTTGTAGCCACCGGCCAGCTGCTGCGCATCCCAGCCCACCAGGCGCAGCCAGGTCACCATCGAGCCACTGCGCAGGCCGCCGCGCCAGCAGTAGACCAGCGGTTTCCAGTTGGCAGGCCGGTCGTGGAAGGTGTCGTGCAGGTGGCGCGCCAGATTGGCGCTGACATAGGCCGCGCCCAGGCGCTTGGCCTCAAACGGGCTGACCTGCTTGTAGATGGTGCCGATCTGGGCCCGTTCCTCGTTGCTCAGCACCGGGCAGTTGATGGCCCCGGGGATATGGTCTAGCGCAAACTCGGCGGGCGAACGGGCGTCGACGATGGTGTCAAACTTGGGGATGTCGCTGATGCGAACAGGCTGTCGATGGGACATAAGGCACACGCTGGCAACATAGGCCAGTCTCAAGATCAGGGGCAAGCGCCGGTGCCAGCGATAAACGCCGGCACGGCAACTGCGCAGAGTGATCGAGCCTCGATACAGCCATCGCAGGCCATCTGGGCCCGCGCTGCGCGAAAGCGCGGATTATCCCATGCATGCACGACATGGCAGCCAGACTCAACCGTCCACCGGATGGGCCGGCGTCTGCAGCAGCAATTGGTACAAGGCCAGGTCCAGCCAACGCCCAAATTTAAAGCCTACCTGGGGCATCAAGCCGACGGACTTGAAACCCAGGCGTTCATGCAAGGCGATCGAGCCGGCATTGGCCGCATCGATGGCGCCGACCAGCGCGTGCACATCGTTCAAACGCGCCTCTTCGATGATGGCCTCCATCAGTTGCAGGCCCAGTCCCTGGCCGCGCTGGTCAGCACGCACATAGACCGAGTGCTCCACGGTGTACTTGTAGGCCGGATAGGCGCGAAAGGCGCCATAGCTGGCAAAGCCCAGCAGCTCGCCGGCCGCGTCCTCGATGCCGATGACCGGGTAGCCGCCCTTGAGCTTGGCATCAAACCAGGTCCGCATATTGTCGGCATTGCGCGGCTGGTAGTCATACAGCGCCGTGCTGTTGACGATGGCGTCGTTCAGAATCGCCAAAATGGCCGGCGCATGCCGGTCGTGGGTGCAGCGCACCCAGTGTCTCTCAGTCATCCATCTCTCCAGGAAAAACCACAGGCAACGCCGGCAGGCTGCCACCAATCGCGGCCGGGTTTGCTAACTACCGGGGTTTGGCCGCACCATCGGCAGACAGTCGCCCGCCTGTAAATGCCAGCTCAGCTTTGCCGTGGGTCTGCGGCGGCACAGCTTGCAGCAGCCGCTACTGCTGGTGCAAGGGCTGAATGCGCAGGCCATTGTAAGAAGCTGCGCGCCGGCTGGGCGGGACCACCACCGTGCCCCGGTCAAATCAACGAATCTGGCGGCGCAGCGCTTCAAAGAACAGCGTCGACTGCAGACGCTCGCCATTGGCCTGCTCAGCCACGCGCGCGGCCAGCGCCGGATCGCAGGGTGCCAGCGGCACACCGGTCGACTGCGCCAGCACCTGCGACTGGCAGGCACGCTCCAGGTAGTACAGGTCGTCAAAGGCATAGTCCATGCGTTCACCGCAGACGATGATGCCGTGGTTGCCCAAAAAGCTGATGTCCGCGCCCTGCATGGCCTGAGCGATGCGCGCGCCTTCGCTGTCGTCCAGCGCAAAGCCGTTGTACTGCGCGTCGATGGACAGGCGGCCGTGGAAGCGCATGGCGTTCTGGCTCAAGGTGGTGTCCAGTGCGCGCTGCGTGGTCAGGGTCAAGGCGGTGGCATAGGGCATATGGGTGTGCAGCACGCAGGTCTTGCGCGCAATGCGGTGCACTGCGGCATGGATGAACATCGCCGTCGGCTCGACCACATGGCCGCCAGCCACCACCGTGCCTTGGGCATCCACCATCACCACATCGTCCGCCTGGATCTCGCTCCACATCAGGCCGCGCGGGTTCAGCAGAAAATGCTGGCCATCGGGCAGCGCCATGCTGAAATGGTTGCAAACGCCCTCCCCCAGGCCAAAGTGCGCAGCGGCCCGCAAGGCCAGCGCCATGTCCTCGCGCATGCGCAGCACATCGGGGCGGACAAACAAGGGGTGGGAAAGGTCGGCAGGCGCGAAGGGAGCGTTCATGGGGCTAACGGTCTGAGAAGGGATCTGCGCAGTATGTCGCCTGCGCTGTGGCCCGGCAATGGGGAAAGCGACAGCAGCTGCCTGCCCATGAAAAAAGCCCGCCATCGATCGATGGGCGGGCTCGTTTGCACAGCGCCAGCCGGCAAGGGCTGGGCAGCTGCGCTTATTGGATCAGGCTGACGCCGGTCTTGGACTGCACCTCGTCAAAGCTCACCTCAGGGGCCAGCTCGACCACCTTCAGGCCTTCAGGCACCACATCGAACACACCCAGGTCGGTGATGATGCGGTCCACCACGCCCACGCCGGTCAACGGCAAGGTGCAGTCTTTCAAGATCTTCAGGTCGGTGGTGCCGTCCTTCTTCCTGGCCACATGTTCCATCAGCACGATCACGCGCTTGACGCCGGCCACCAGGTCCATCGCGCCGCCCATGCCCTTGACCATCTTGCCTGGAATCATCCAGTTGGCCAGGTCACCCTTTTCGGACACCTGCATGGCACCCAGGATGGACAGGTTGATCTTGCCGCCACGGATCATCGCAAAGGACTGGTCCGAGCTGAAGATGGACGAACCGGCAATCGTGGTCACCGTCTGCTTGCCGGCATTGATCAGGTCGGCGTCAATGGCATCCTCGGTCGGGAAGGGGCCGATGCCCAGCATGCCGTTTTCCGATTGCAGCCACACTTCCTTGTCACCGGTGTGGTTGGCCACCAAGGTAGGAATGCCGATACCGAGGTTCACATAGAAGCCGTCTTCCAGCTCTTGCGCCGCACGTGCGGCCATTTGGTCTTGGGTCCAAGGCATGACTGGCTCCTTACTGCTTCTCGGTGATGGTGCGCTTTTCGATACGCTTCTCGGGGGTGGCATTGAGCACCAGGCGGTGCACATAAATGCCCGGCAGATGGATCTCGTCGGGCTTGAGCGCACCGACTTCAACAATTTCCTCGACCTCGACGATGCAGACCTTGCCGCAGGTGGCCGCTGCCGGGTTGAAGTTGCGTGCCGTCAGGCGGAACTGCAGGTTGCCGCTCTTGTCCGCGCGCCAAGCCTTGACCAGCGACACGTCCGCCACGATGGAGCGCTCCATCACATAGGTCTCGCCATCGAACTCGCGCAGCTCCTTGCCCTCGGCCACTTGCGTGCCCACACCGGTCTTGGTGAAGAAGGCGGGGATGCCAGCACCGCCAGCGCGCATCTTCTCGGCCAGGGTGCCCTGGGGGGTGAACTCCAGCTCCAGCTCGCCGGCCAGGTACTGGCGCTCGAACTCCTTGTTCTCGCCCACATAGGACGCAATCATCTTCTTGATCTGGCGCGTCTCCAGCAGCTTGCCCAGGCCAAAACCGTCCACACCGGCATTGTTCGATGCCACCGTCAGATCCTTGACACCGCTGTCGCGCAGCGCTTCGATCAAGGCCTCGGGAATCCCGCAAAGGCCAAAGCCGCCCACGGCCATTAACTGCTTGTCTGCCACCACGCCTTTGAGCGCGTCCGCAGCACTGGGGTAGATCTTATTCACACTTGTCTCCTGATAAGAAGGGCTTGTTTCGCCAATCAAGCATACTACGTATTAGGATACGTAGTATTTCGTAAAGGGGACAATTTTTGCCATGGCAGTGACACCACTCGACTACCGACAAGCCTTCGAAATGGCGCCTGTGGGCCTGGTGGTGTCCCACCGGCGGGTCATGATCGACTGCAACGAGCAGGTCTGCGACATGTTCCGCACCTCGCGCGAGCTGATGATGGGCCAGTCCTTCCAGATCCTCTACCCCAGTGCCGACGAGTTCGAGCGCCTGGGCCGCCGCATCGCCCCGATCATGGGCGCGCAGGGCCTGTATTCGGACAACCGCATCATGAAGCGCGCCAATGGCGAGATGTTCTGGTGCCATGTGATGGGCCGCGCGTTCAACCGCGACGACCCGCATGAGGGCGGTGTCTGGAGCTTTGAGGACCTGAGCGCGCTGCGCCCGGTGCGCGCCGAGCTCACCGCCCGCGAGCGCGAGGTCGCTGCCCATCTGCTCGAAGGCATGACCAGCAAGGAGATTGGCCGGGGCCTGGGCATCAGCCACCGCACGGTCGAGATCTACCGCACCCGGCTGATGCGCAAATACGGCGCGGACTCCTCTGCAGAGCTGGTGCAAAAGCTGCTCGCTGGCGGCAGCTCGCTCGATATCGTCCTGGGGCCGGACGACATCTGAACCCAGGGCTTGACGCTGCCTGGGCCTGCCAGGCAGTGCCGCGTCAATGCAGCTTCATCCGGCCCGACACGCGTTGCTGCAGCAAACGGGCCAGTGCCAGCACCGCTGTCTTGCCGGTGCCCAGAATGGCACGGTGGTGCATCAGGTGCAGGGACATATACATCCACTTGGCTATGAGGCCCTGCACAAAGAAGTTCTTGCCCGACAGACCGCCCATCAGATTGCCCACACCCTTGTTGTCACCCAGCGAGACCAGCGAACCAAAGTCCTGGTAGACAAACACCTCGTTGAACGAGCGCTCCTTGAGCGCCGCAAACAGCAGCTTGCACAAATAGCTGCCCTGCTGGTGCGCGGCCTGCGCGCGCGCGGGCACCGTCTTGCCTTCGGTCCAGGTAGCGGCGGCGCAATCGCCCATTGCATAGATGCGGCTGGCACTGGTGCGCAGGTGGTCGTCCACGACAAACTGGTTGATGCGGTTGACCTCCAGCCCCAGACGGGCATTGCTGTCCGCTGCCTTGATGCCGGCGGCCCAGACGATCAGATCGGCCGGCACCTCGCCATTGGACGTGATCACCTGGCCCTGCGCCAGCGACTGCACACGTGTGCCGGTCATCACCCGCACGCCCTTGCGCTCCAGTGCGACGCGGGCCTGCTCCGAGATGCGCGGCGGCAGTCCACCCAGAATGCGCTCACCGCCTTCGATCAGGCTGATATCGAGCCGGAAGCGCTGGCTGTCCGACAGACTCTCCAGCAGCATCTGGTGCGCCTCGATCAGCTCGGCCGACAGCTCCACGCCCGTGGCTCCGGCACCGACGATGGCCACCGCCAGCGAACGCGGCTCGGCATAAGACGCATGGGCACAGGCACCGAGCCAGTCGGCGTGAAAGCGCTGCGCATCACGCACGCTCTCCAGCAAATACGCATGCTCAATACCTGGGGTGCCAAAAGAATTGGAGCCGCTGCCCATGGCCAGCACCAGGTGCTGGTAGCTGATGACGCGCTCGGGCACCACCTGCTTGCCGGCATCGTTGATCACCGGCGCCAGCACAATGCTTTGCTTGGCGGCATCCAGCCCCATGCATTCGCCCATTGCAAAACTGAAATGGTTGCGGCGCGCCAGCACGGTGTAAGACAGGCCTTCCTGGTGTGCATCCAGCGTGCCAGCGGCCACTTCGTGCAAGGTGGGCTTCCAGATATGGAAGGGCATTTTGTCCACCAGCAAGACCCGCTCGCGCCCTTCGCGCGCGCCCAGTTTGCGCCCCAGTTGTGCGGCCAGTTCCAGTCCACCTGCACCGCCGCCCACAATCACCACGTCATAGTGCATGTACGATTCCTCAAAAGATGGCTGCCATTGTTGACCATTGGCAGATTTTCTGCACCTGCGCGCCTGGATTCACAATGAAAATCCAAGGCATTCCCCGCCACCACCACCAGGCGCCGCATGCTTGAACCTATCGCCAACGACCTCTGGAGCGCCACCCAACAGATCAGCGTGCACGGCCTGCCGGTACGCACGCGCATGACTGTTGTGCGCCTGCCCGGCGGCGCGCTGTGGCTGCACTCGCCCATTGCACCTGCGGCTGCGCTGCGTGCCGCGCTGGATGCCCTGGGCGATGTGCGCTGGATCGTGGCGCCCAACCGCATGCACCATTTGTTTGCCGGTGCATGGGAGGCACATTACCCGCAGGCAGCACTGTGGGGCGCACCAGGCCTGGCCGCCAAGCGCCCTGACCTGCCCCAGCTGCACAGCCTGGACCAGGCACTGCCGGCAGCCTGGCAGCACAGCCTGCAGATGCAGCCCTTTGAAGGCTTGCCAATATTGAATGAGTGCGTCTGGCTGCACCAGCCCAGCGCCAGCCTGGTCCTGACCGATGTGCTGCAGTACTACCCGCAGGATTTGTCGCTGTCAGCGCGGCTGTTCAACAGCCTCAACGGCACACGCAGCCGCCTGGCCATGCCGCGCGCGCTGCGCTTTGCGATCCGCGACCGGGCCGCTGCCAGCGCGGCCGCTACCCGCATCTGCGCCTGGCCGGTGCAGCGCCTGGTACTGGCCCATGATGCAGTCATTGCCGAGCAGGCCCAGCAGCAACTGCAGCAGGCGTTGGCGTTTTTGCTGGATAGCAAGGCCTGAACGCGGCGCTCAGGACACCCGAAAACTCTCCAGGTGGATGCTGGTCTCGCTGTTGCTGATGCCCTTGATCAGCCGAATCCGCTCCAGCACCTGGGACAGCGCCTCCAGGCTGGCCACCTGCAGCTCGGCCAGCAGATCCCAGCGGCCATTGGTGCTGTGCAGCGCCGCCACGCCGGGCTCCCCGAGCAGCGACGCCATCACGCGCCGCGTGTCATTGCCGGTGATCTCGATGCTCATCCAGGCGCGTAGCACATCGGGCTGCACATCGGGGCGCAGGCGCACGCTGTAGCCGACGATCAGGCCTTCGCGCTCCAAACGGTCCATGCGGTTGGTGACAGTGCCGCGCGACACGCCCAACTTGCCCGCCAGGGTGGCCACGCTCTCGCGCGCATTCTGGCGCAGCAGGCTGATCAAGGCTTGGTCAATATTATCGATATGCACAATGCAGCCTGATTAATTGCTCTGAATCCTGTCATTTTCTACCATTTTTTGCACTTTGCTTTATGGCAGCGTGGGTGGACACTGGTTGCAGCCGCTGCAGCTGCGCCTTTGATTGGCGCGCGCAGCGGGCAGCCATAACGAAAAACCAGGAGCCATCACCATGACAAACCACCCCGGCCACGTTGACTTTCTCAGCACCGATGCCGCCGCCACGCTGGTGCAGCGAGTAGGCCTGACCGAGCTGCTGCGCGGCCTGGTCAGCGCGCTGGAGCAGGACTTTTCCCGCTGGCAGGACTTTGACAAGACCGCGCGCCTGGCCCAGCACACGCCCGATGGCGTGATGGAGCTGATGCCCGTGGCCGATGCCAGCCACTTTGCGTTCAAGTACGTCAACGGCCACCCCAAGAACCCGCAACTGGGCATTCCGTCCATCATGGCCTTTGGCGCCCTGATGCGGGCCGACACCGGTGCACCCATCCTGCTAAGCGAACTGACCTTGACCACCGCGCTGCGCACCGCCGCCACCTCGGTGATGGCCGCCAAGCTGCTGGCCCGGCGCAGCAGCCGTACCATGGCGCTGATTGGCAATGGCTCGCAAAGCGAGTTCCAGGCGCTGGCCTTTGTAGGCCTGCTGGGCATCCAATCGCTGCGCCTCTACGACATCGACCCCGCTGCCACCGACAAGCTCATCCACAACCTGCACACCCAGATACCAGGCCTGCAAATACAGCGCTGCCGCAGTGCCGCCGAGGCTGTGCAAGGCGCAGACATCGTCACCACCGTCACGGCCGACAAGACCAATGCCACCATCCTGCGCCGCGACATGGTCGCGCCCGGCATGCACCTGAACGCGGTCGGCGGCGACTGCCCCGGCAAGACCGAGCTCGATGCCGCGATCCTGCCGGATGCCAGGGTATTCGTTGAATTTGCGCCGCAAAGCCGCATCGAAGGCGAGATCCAGCACATGCCCGAAGACTTTGCCGTGACCGAGCTCTGGCAGGTGCTGCGCGGCGAGCAGGCAGGCCGCCAGCGTGATGACGAGATAACGGTGTTCGACTCCGTCGGCTTTGCGCTGGAAGACTACACCGCCTTGCGCTATATGCATGCGCTGGCCCGGCAGCACCAGCTGTTGCAACCGCTGGCCCTGCTGCCACAATTGAGCAATCCCAAAAACCTGTTCGAGCTGCTGTTGCCGCCCGCTACCCACCACGAACCAGCCCCCACTGAAGCCGACCGCCATGCCATCCCAGCCTGATCTGACCGCCGCCTCCCTGCACACTCCCATCAGCCTGATAGGCGTACCCACCGATATCGGTGCCGGGCGCCTGGGTGCCGCAATGGGGCCGGATGCCCTGCGCGTGGCCCAGTTGGGCCCGGCGCTCAGCGAGCTGGGATGCGAAGTGCGCGACCTGGGCAACTTGGCCGGGCCCGCGAACCAGCGCAAGCCGCGTGACGCCGAGCATGGCAATCTGCGCAACTTTGGCGAAGCCGTTGCTTGGAACCAGGCCGTGCACGATGCCGTGCATGGTCAGCTGGCGGCAGGCCGCATGCCCTTGATGCTCGGCGGTGACCACAGCCTGGCGGTAGGCTCGATCAGCGCCGTGGCGCGCCATTGCCGCGACACCGGCAAGCGCCTCTATGTGCTCTGGCTCGATGCCCATGCCGACTTCAACACGCCCGACACATCTCCCTCGGGCAATATCCACGGCATTCCGGTGGCCTGCCTCTCCGGCCTCGGCCCGCGCGAGCTCACGCACCTGGCCGGCTTTGCGCCCGCGCTGGGGCCGCAGTCGCTGTGCCAGATCGGCTTGCGCAGCGTGGATGCGCAGGAAAAGCATTTAATCAAGACCCACAACATCGATGTGTTCGACATGCGTGCCATCGATGAGCTGGGCATGCGCGAAACCATGCTGCGCGCACTGGCGCCACTGGCCGGCTGCGACCCAAGCCAGACCCATCTGCACCTGAGCTTTGATGTGGACTTTCTCGACCCCGAGATTGCGCCGGGCACCGGCACCACCGTGCGCGGCGGCCCCAATTACCGCGAAGCGCAGCTGTGCATGGAGATGATTGCCGACACTGGCCTGCTCGGCTCCATCGACATCGTCGAGCTCAACCCGGCGCTCGATCTGCGCAACCAGACCGCCGAGCTAGTGGTGGATCTGGTGCAAAGCCTGTTTGGCAAAAGCACCCTGGTCAAAGACCTGCGCCGCTGACCGTTGCACGGGCCGTTGCGCCCCTGCACCCTGCCCTTTAAAACGCCACGCTTGTAGTCATTGTCTGACAGCACCGGTTTGCTAACCGGTGCTGTAATGGCCCGTGCCTGTTCTTGCCTTGGCTTCTTCGATAAGCGTGCCAGCAACAGCAAAGCCAGCGCTTTGGTATTTATTAATCATCGTGTTGCGGATATTCAATCGGAATAGGCGGCAGGGATCAGGCACTGGCATTCATAATTAAAAAACATGGAAACCGGTGAATTCATCGGCGTTTCCTTTTTTCGGATACCCCCCGTGGTATCTGGCGTCCTGTCAGCTTGAACCGGAGAACCCCATGACCACAGAAGCCAAATGCCCCTTTCACGCCGCAGCCACACGCAACAGTGAGACGGCCGCCCAAGGCAACGGTACGACCAGCCAAAGCTGGTGGCCCAACCAGCTGCGCGTGGACCTGCTCAGCCAGCACCATCCAGACAACAACCCGCTGGGCGCAGACTTCAACTACGCTGACGAATTCAAGAAGCTCGATTACGAAGCCGTCAAGCGCGACCTGCGCACGCTGATGACCGACTCGCAAGACTGGTGGCCGGCCGACTTTGGCCACTATGGCCCCCAGTTCATCCGCATGGCCTGGCATGCCGCAGGCACCTACCGCGTGCAGGATGGCCGTGGCGGCGCAGCCCGCGCGCAGCAGCGCTTCGCGCCCCTCAACAGCTGGCCCGACAACGTCAATATCGACAAGTCGCGCCGCCTGCTCTGGCCCATCAAGCAAAAGTACGGCAACCAACTCTCCTGGGGCGATCTGATGATCCTCTGCGGCAACGTCGCGCTGGAAACCATGGGCTTTCGCACCTTTGGTTTTGCCGGTGGCCGGGTCGATACCTGGATGCCCGACCAGGATGTGTACTGGGGGGCAGAGAAGGAATGGCTGGCCACCAGCGACAAGGCCAACAGCCGCTACAGCGGCGACCGCGACCTGGAGAACCCACTGGCCGCTGTGCAGATGGGCCTGATCTATGTGAACCCCGAAGGCCCGGACGGCAATGGCGACCCGATCTCGGCCGCACGCGACATCCGCGAAACCTTTGCCCGCATGGCGATGGACGACGAAGAGACCGTGGCGCTGATCGCCGGCGGCCACACCTTTGGCAAGACCCATGGCGCCGGTGAAGCCAGCCATGTGGGCGCCGAGCCCGAGGCCGATGGCATCGAAGCCCAGGGCCTGGGCTGGACCAGCAGCTTTGGCTCCGGTTCCGGGCGCGACGCGATCACCTCCGGCCTGGAAGTGACCTGGACGCAGACCCCCGCGCAGTGGAGCAATTTCTTCTTCGAGAACCTGTTCAAGTACGAATGGGTGCAAGAGAAAAGCCCTGCCGGTGCCACCCAGTGGGTGGCCAAGGACGCGCCCGATGTCATCCCCGATGCACATGGCGGCCCCAACAAGAAGCCCACCATGCTGACCACCGATCTGTCGCTGCGCCAAGACCCGGCCTACGAAAAGATCTCGCGCCGCTTTCTGGAAAATCCGCAGGCCTTTGCCGAAGCCTTTGCCCGCGCCTGGTTCAAGCTGACCCACCGTGACATGGGCCCCCGCAGCCGCTACATGGGCCCGGAAGTGCCGAAGGAAGAACTGGTCTGGCAAGACCCCATCCCTGCCGTGGCGCACCCCCTGGTCGATGCCGATGACGTGGCCAGCCTCAAGGCCCAGGTGCTGGCATCGGGCCTGACGGTGCAGGAGCTGGTGGGCACGGCCTGGGCTTCGGCCTCGACCTACCGGGGTTCGGACATGCGCGGCGGCGCCAATGGTGCCCGCATCCGCCTGGCCCCGCAAAAGGACTGGGAAGTGAACCAGCCCGCGCAACTGGCCAAGGTGCTGGGCGTGCTCGAAGGCATTCAGCGCGCCTTCAACAAGGCCGCCGATGGTGACAAGCGCATCTCGCTGGCCGACCTGATCGTGCTGGCAGGCAATGCCGGGGTCGAAAAGGCCGCCACCGATGCCGGCGTGCCGACCACGGTGCCCTTCCACCCTGGCCGCGCAGATGCCACGGCTGAGCAGACCGATGCCGCATCCTTCCAGTACCTGGAGCCCAAGGCAGACGGTTTCCGCAACCACCTGCAAGGCCGCTTTGCCGCACCGGCCGAGGCCCTGTTGATCGACAAGGCCCAGCTGATGACCTTGACCGCGCCTGAGCTGACCGTGCTGGTCGGCGGCCTGCGCGCCATCAACATCAACACTGCGGGCAACCAGCAGGGTGTGCTGACAGCCGCGCCCGGCAAGCTGAGCAATGACTTCTTCGTCAACCTGCTGGACATGGGCACGCAATGGAAGGCCCAGGAAGACGGCAGCTTTGTCGGCCTGGACCGCAAGAGCGGCGCCCAGCGCTGGACGGCCAGCCGCGTCGACCTGGTCTTTGGCTCCAACGCCATCCTGCGCGCGGTCGCCGAGGTCTATGCCCAGGCCGGCGCCAAGGAGAAGATGGTCAAGGACTTTGTCGCCGCCTGGACCAAGGTGATGGAGCTGGACCGCTTTGACCTGAAGTAAGTCCCTTCCTCTTCCCGCCAAGCTGCCCGCCCGTCCCTGCTCCAGGGACAGGCGGGCATTTTTTATGCTTGCGGAGCACTGGCCGATGCCGCAGCCAGCCATTGGCCGCTGGGCCAGCCGCCCGATGCCACGGCCGCCTCCAGAATCTGGCGCAGCACCGCCAAGGTGGCACGCACCGGCTTGGTCATGCTGCGGTTGGCGGCATAGGCCAGCGCAATCACCCGCTTGAGCTCGGGCTCGGTCAACGGCGCGCCCTCCAGCCTGCCGGCGGCCAGATCGCTCACCACCGCGATGGGCGGCAAGATGGTGTAGCCCAGGCCATCGATCACCACGCTGCGCTGCACCGGCAGCGCATCGGTTTCCACGCAGATATTGAGCTGCAGGTTCTCCAGCGCGCAGGCATGCTCCACCAGCAGGCGGATGCCATGCGGGTTGCTGGGCAGCACCAGCGCGCGGCGCGCCATATCGGCCATGGGCACGGCCTTGGCACCGGCCATGCCGCAGCCCTTGGGCCCCAGGCCCCACAGCTCCTCTTCGATCAACGGCTCCAGCACCAGGTCGGGATGCTTCTCGGCCGCATACAGCAAGGCCACATCGACCTGGCCGCTGGCCAGCCAGGGCCGCAGCGTGCCCGCATAGGCCACGGTCAAGCGCAGCTTGATGCCCGGGTAGCGGCTGGCCATCGCCGCCACCAGCGCGCTGGATACGACATCACAGGTGCTGGGCAAAAGGCCGATGGTGACCAGGCCAGTCACCTCGGCTTGCGTGCCAGCCAGCTGCAGCCGTGCTTTCTCCAGCTCGCCAAAGGCGCGGCGCGCATAGCTGGCCAGCTCCTGGCCCTGCTCGGTCAGCACCATGCCATGGCGCTCGCGCTCAAACAGCGCGCAGCCCAGGTCTTCTTCCAGCAGCTTCAACTGGCGCGACACCGCCGGCTGCACCACATGCAGCAGCTCCGATGCGCGGGTCACGCTGCCGGTGTCGGCCACGGTCAAGAAGGCCTTGAGTTGCTTGAAATCCATGCTGCAGCCTCGATCAGATTGCGTGATAGTGGTATCAAAAATGGTGATTGTTCAAATCACATCATCACATTTTATGATGCCTTCACTGGTTCACAAAACGGAAAGCAGATGAACGCAAACCCCAACCCACCCCCCTGGCAAAAAGACATTTTTCAGGCCATCAAGGATGCCGGCGTGCAGCAAGTGGCCTATGTGCCCGATGCCGGCCACTCCTATGTCATCAAGAGCGCCATCGCCGATCCCGAGATCACCGACGTGGCGCTGACCACCGAAGAAGAAGGCGTGGCCGTGGCGGCCGGCGCCTGGCTGGGCGGCCAGCGCGCGGTGCTGCTGATGCAAAGCAGCGGTGTCGGCAACTGCATCAACATGTTCTCGCTGTTGAGCGCCGCTGACATCCCCTTTGTCACCATCGTCACGATGCGCGGCGAGTACGCCGAGTTCAACCCCTGGCAGGCGCCGATGGGCCGGGCCACCCAGGCGGCCATGGAGCTGATGGGCATCCATGTGATGCGCGTGCGCCGCCCCGAAGATGCGCAAGAAGTCGTCAGCGCGGCGCTGGACGGCGCCTTCATGGCCGGCGCCCGCATCGCCGTGCTGATTGGCCAGGACGTGATCGGCCGCAAGAAATGGGAGAGAAAGTAATGCAGACCCGCGAGAATTCCGCTGCGATGGACCGCCGCCTGTTTGTGGCGCGCCTGCTGGCCAAAACCCCCGATGCGCTGGTCGTCACCGGCCTGGGCTCCGCCTCCTACGATGTGTTTGCCGCCGGCGACCGCGACCACAACTACTACCTCTGGGGCGCGATGGGCGGTGCCTCGTCGGTGGCCCTGGGCATTGCGCTGGCCCAGCCCACACGCCCGGTGGTAGTCATCACCGGGGATGGCGAGCAGATGATGGGCATTGGCAGCCTGGCCACGATTGCCGCCAAGTCACCTGCCAACCTCAGCATCGTGGTGCTGGACAACGGCCACTACGGCGAGACCGGCATGCAAAAAAGCCATAGCAGCCTGGGCACCGACCTGGTGGCCGTGGCGCGCGGCTTTGGCATTGCCGAGGTGCAGCAACTGCAGACCGTGGACCAGGCCGATGCACTGGCCGAGCACATCAATGCCCGCAAGGCCACTACCTTTGTGCAGGCCCTCGTGCATGCCGATGAACCACCGCGCGCACTGCCGCCGCGCGATGGCCCCTTCATCAAGAACCGCTTCCGCAGCGCGCTGGGCCTACAGCCGTTCTAGGCTTTGACAGGGGATGCCGGCCGGCATCCCTACTCAGCGCTATCTAGCCTTCTCCAGCACCACCCCGAGATGCCCGCAGCCTCCGAACGCCCTTTGCCATGAAACGCTACTCCCTTCAGATTGCCGGCCAGGCGCAGCCACCTGCGAACGGCCAATGGATTGCCAGCCTCAACCCCTACACGGGCGAGGCTTGGGCCGAAATACCCGATGGCAGCGCCGCCGATGTGGACGCAGCCGTGCAAGCTGCGCACACGGCGTTCAGCAGCGGTGCCTGGCCACAGCTGAGTGCCACCGAGCGCGGCGCCTTGCTGCGCAAGCTGGCCAGCTTGATCGAGCGCGATGCCGAGAAGCTGGCCCGCACCGAAGTGATGGACAACGGCAAGCTGTTCGCCGAGATGCGCGGCCAGCTGCAGTACATCCCGCAGTGGTTCCACTACTACGGCGGGCTGGCGGACAAGGTGCAAGGGGCGACCTTGCCGCTGGACAAGAAAGGCTATTTCGCCTTTACCCGGCATGAGCCGCTGGGGGTGGTGGCTGCGATCACGCCCTGGAACTCCCCGCTGTTCCTGCTGGCCTGGAAGATTGCGCCTGCGCTGGCAGCGGGTTGCACTGTGGTGGTCAAGCCCTCGGAGTTCACCTCGGCCTCGACCCTGGAATTTGCCGAGCTGTTCAACGAGGCCGGCTTCCCCCCCGGCGTGTTCAATGTGGTCACCGGCTATGGCGCGCAAGTCGGCAGCGCGCTGGTGGCGCACCCGCTAGTCGCCAAGGTCAGCTTCACCGGCTCCGATGTGACGGGCCGCGCCATTAACCAGGCGGCTGCGGCCCAGCTCAAGCACAGCTCCATGGAACTGGGCGGCAAGTCCCCGAACATCGTGTTTGCCGATGCCGACCTGGAGCAGGCCATGTATGGCGCGATCTCGGGCATCTTTGCTGCAACGGGCCAGACCTGCATCGCCGGATCACGCCTGCTGGTACAGCGCAGCATCCACGATGCCTTTGTCGAGCGCCTGGTGGCCTTTGCCTCCACCGCCCGCATGGGCGATCCGATGAGCCTGGAAACCCAGGTGGGCCCGGTCACCACCCTGCCCCAGTACGAGAAAGTACTGTCGTACATCGAGATCGCCAAGGCCGAAGGGGCCCAGGTGGTGCTGGGCGGCGCCAAGGCCACGCGCGCCGAATGCGGCAAGGGCTGGTTCATCGAGCCCACCATCCTTACCCAGGTGCACAACGGCATGCGCATTGCACAGGAAGAGGTGTTTGGCCCGGTGCTCTCGGTCATCCCCTTTGACGACGAGGCCGATGCGCTGCGCATTGCCAACGATGTGCGCTTTGGCCTGGCCGCCGCCGTCTGGACCAGCGACATCGGCCGCGCGCTGCGCATGTCCGAGCGCCTGCAGGCGGGTACGGTCTGGGTCAACACCTACCGGGCCGTCAGCTTTATGGCGCCCTTTGGCGGCTACAAGGATTCCGGCCTGGGCCGTGAAAACGGCCAGAGCGCGATCTACGAATACCTGCAGACCAAGTCGGTCTGGATCAACAGCGGAGTGACCACCAGCAACCCCTTTGTACTGCGTTAGTTCCCGCGCCTAGCAGGTGACACAGAGCACCGCAGGCCCTTCGTCCAACAGCTCTAGGAGACAAAACCATGAGAAAAGCACAAGGACCCCTGACCGCCGCCGCCCTGGCGGTGGCCGCCCTGCTCGCCAGCGGCGCCCATGCCGCACCCGACAAGGTCAAGATCGCCTTCATCACCGACATGTCGGGCCTGTACTCGGACTTTGACGGGCCCGGCGGCCTGGACGCCATCCGCATGGCCGTGGCCGATTTTGGCGGAGAAGTGCTGGGGCGCAAGATCGAGATCATCTCGGCCGACCACCAGAACAAGGCCGACATCGCCGCGTCCAAGGCGCGCCAATGGTGGGACAACGACAATGTGGATCTGATCATCGGCGGCTCAAACTCGGCCGTGTCGCTGGCGATCAGCAATCTATCGAAGGACAAGAAGAAGGTCTTCATCAGCGCCGGGGCCGGTGCTGATTCGCTGACCGAAGAGGCCTGCCAGCCCTATATGGTGCGCTACACCTACTCCACCTCGGCCCAGGCACGCGGCACCGCTGCGGCACTGGTGGGCCAGGGCTACAAGGACTGGTACTTCCTCACCTCGGACTATGCCTTCGGCCATTCGATGGAGCAGGCCGCGATGAATGTGGTCAAGCAAACCGGCGGCAATGTCGTGGGCGCCATCCGCCACCCGCTCAGCACCTCCGATTTCTCGTCCTATGTGATGAAGGCGCAGAGCTCGGGCGCCAAGGTGATGGGCCTGGCCAATGGCGGCGGCGACACCATCAATGCCATCAAGACCGCCAAGGAGTTTGGCATCGACAAGAAGATGAACGTGGCCGCGCTGATGGCCTTCATCACCGACATCCACAGCCTGGGCCTGGGCACCACCGGCGGCATGTACCTGACCGAGGGCTGGTACTGGGACATGAGCGATGCCTCACGGGCCTTCTCGCAGCGCTTCTACGACAAGAACAAGAAGATGCCCACCACCTTCCAGGCGGGCGACTATTCGGCCACCACCACCTACCTGAAGGCAGTGCAAAAGGCCGGCAGCACCGATCCCGACCAGGTGATGGCCGCGCTCAAGTCGCTGCCCATCGACGACATGTTCGCCAAGGGCTACATCCGTGCCGACGGCGCCATGGTGCATGACATGTACCTGATGCAGGTGAAAAAGCCGGCCGAATCCACCAAGCCCTGGGACTACTACAAGGTGGTCAGCACCATCCCCGGTGACAAGGCCTATGCACCGTCCAAGGAAGGTGCCTGCCCGCTGCTCAAGCCTGCGGCCTGAAGCCCGGGCTCCCGCTTGCCGACTGCCTGCGCTGCGCGCCCACCAGCTGCGCAGCGCCACCTATCCCCTTGAGAGTGAGACATGAACGAGAACCTGATCAATGGCCAGTGGCTGGCGGGCGCCAGCACCATCCAGAGCTGGAACCCCTCCGACACCCGTGAACTGGTGGGCGAGTATGCGGCGGCCGACGCCGCGCAGATGCAGCAGGCCGTGGCCGCTGCGCGCGCCGCCTTTGGGCGCTGGCAGCACACCACCACGCAGATGCGCTCGGACTTTCTGCAGCGCGTGGCCAACCAGATGATGGCGCAGAAGGACAGCCTGGGCCTGCTGGTCTCGCGCGAAGCGGGCAAGACCCTGGCCGAAGGCTTGGGCGAGGTGGTGCGCGCGGCGCAGATCTTCCAGTTCTTTGCCGGCGAATGCCTGCGCTATGGCGGCGAGAGCCTGCCGTCGGTGCGGCCGGACATCGGCGTGCAGATCAGCCGCCATGCGCTGGGCGTCGTGAGCCTGATCACGCCCTGGAACTTTCCGATCGCCATCCCCGCCTGGAAGATTGCCCCGGCGCTGGCCTTTGGCAACACCGTGGTGCTCAAGCCCTCGGAATACACGCCCGGCGTGGCCCATGCGCTGTTCCGCATTCTGGATGAGCAAGGCCTGCTGCCTGGCGTGGCCAACCTGGTCAATGGCAGCGGCAAGCATGCGGCGCAGGGGCTGCTGAGCGGCGTCGATGCCGTGTCCTTCACCGGCAGCGTGCATGTGGGCCAGAGCATTGCGCAGACCGCCATGGGCGAGATGATCCGCCTGCAGCTGGAGATGGGCGGCAAGAACCCGCTGGTGGTGCTGGACGATGCCGACCTGGATGTAGCGGTGGAATGCGCGCTCAACGGCGCCTTTTTCTCGGCCGGCCAGCGCTGCACCGCGTCCAGCCGGCTCATCGTCACCGAGCGGATCCATGACCGTTTTGTCGACGCGCTGACCGCGCGCATGCGTGCCATGGTCGTCGGCAACAGCCTGGACAAGGCCACGCAGATCGGCCCGGTCATCAACCAGTCGCAGTTCGACAAGATCCAGCACTACCTGGACCTGGGCAAGCGCGAAGGCGCCGAGCTGGTCGAAGGCGGCACGCCGGTGGAGGCGGACACGCCCGGCTACTTTGTGCGGCCGGCGCTGTTCACCGGCAGCCACAACGCGATGCGCATCAACCAGGAAGAGATCTTTGGCCCGGTCGCCAGCGTCGTCAAAGTGGCCGATTACAACGAGGCACTGGCGACCGCCAATGACACGCGCTTTGGCCTCTCGGCCGGCATCTGCACGACGTCGCTGCGCGCAGCCAACCACTTCCGCCTGCATGTGCGCAGCGGGCTGGCCATGGTCAACCTGCCCACCGCCGGGCTGGACTACCACGTGCCCTTTGGCGGCACGCGCGCCTCCAGCTACGGGCCGCGCGAGCAAGGGCGCTATGCGGTCGATTTCTACACCAGCACCAAGACGGCCTACATCGCGTACTGAGTCCTCTTTCTATTCCCCGTCCAACTTAAAACTTTTCGCAGGAGACCCACACCATGACAGACAGCATCGGTTTTATCGGCCTGGGACGCATGGGCCGCTCCATGGCCGCCAATCTGCAGAAAAAAGGCTTCAGCCTGTTGGTGGCTGACCTCAACCCCGAGGCCGTGAAGGCGCTGGAGGCGCTGGGCGCAGAGGCCGCCACGGTGCCAGAGATTGCACGCCGCTGCTCGGTGGTCATCACCATGCTGCCATCCTCGGTCGAGGTTGAGCAAATCGCCCAGGGCGCTGACGGCATCTTTGCCAATGCCCTGCCCGGCACCATCCTGCTGGACATGAGCACCATCGACCCACTCGCCACCGACCGGCTCAGCAAAGCAGCCGCTGGCCGCCAGATGACCGTGGTAGACGCACCCGTAGGTCGCCTGGCCGAGCATGCCGACCGGGGCGAGAGCCTGTTCATGGTGGGCGCGAGCGACGCCGATTTCGCCAAGGTCAAACCCCTGCTCGATGCCATGGGCACCACCACCTACCACTGCGGCCCGGTTGGCTCCGGCGGCCGCACCAAGCTGGTCAACAACTATGTGGCCATCACCCTGTGCCAGGTCAATGCCGAGGCACTGGCCCTGTCGCAGCGCTTTGGGCTCGACATCAGCAAAACCCTGCAGGTGCTGCTGGGCACCTCGGCCAACAATGGCCAGCTGCGCATGAACTTCCCCAACAAGGTGCTGGCCGGCGATACCTCGCCGGGCTTTACCATTGATCTCGCGCACAAGGATTTGTCGCTGGTCGTTGGCGCCGCGCATGCCGCCCGCGTGCCGATGCCGGTGGCTGCCGCCGTGCATGAATCCTTCAGCCTGGCGCGCGCCAGCCAGTTTGGCGGCATTGATTTCTCGGGCATCGCCGATGTGGTCTGCGAGCTGGCCAAGATCGACCGGCCGCGCGTGCCCGAGGGTTGGAAGCCCAGCTGATCAACGCGCTGCTGCAATCTACCCAAGAAAAACGCCCCCCCAGGGGCGTTTCCTGCATCTGGCTGCTGGCTCAGAACATCGAGGCGCGGTGCGCTGCCACCCCGGCCATCGCCCCATCCGCCACCGACAGCGCAATGCTGCCCGCTGCTCGCGCGGCATCGCCGCAGGCAAACACATTGGCTACGCTGGTCTGCTGCATCGCATCCACCTGCACATAGGGGCCCATCGGGCCATCGGCCAGCACGCAACCGAGCTGCTGCGCCACCGGGCTGGCAGGCGAGGTGCGTGGCTGGGTGAACAGGCCTTGCATGCGGATGCTGCGGCCATCGACCAGCACCACATCCGCAAAACCATCGATGCGCAGCACCGGCGTGGCCTCGATCTGGGTGCCGCGCCGCGCGAAATCAGCCAGATCCGCCTCCGACGGCTTGTAGGCGCCATTGAGAAACAAGGTGGTCGGGCCCCAATCGGGCAGCATCATCGCATGGTGGTGGGCCATGGGCGATGCGGCAATCACCCCGATGGCACCGCCACCCACCTCGTAGCCATGGCAATACGGGCAGTGGAACACGCTGTGGCCCCAGCGCTCGGCCAGGCCGGGCACGGCGGGCAGTTCATCGCGCACCCCAGTGGCCAGCACCAGCCGCCGCGCCACCAGCAACTGGCCGCCTACCTGCAGCGCCAGCTCGCCGCTGGGCAGCACCTGGGCCTCCTCGGCCTGGCCGTCGATCCAGCGCACGCTGGGGTATTGCAGCAATTGCGTGCGCGCCTGCGTCCACAGCTCGGCAGGCGCCACACCGTCGCGCGACAAAAAGCCGTGCGAGGTGCTGCCCGCCTCGTCCACAAAGCGGTTGCGGCGCAGGCCCGCATCAATGACGGTGACCTGGCGGCGCGCCCGTGCCAGCTGCAAGGCGGCCGACATGCCGGCGTAGCTGCCGCCGACGATGGCGAAATCAGTGTGAATGTCCATGGTAGTCCTCTATACGGTGGGAAGCGGATGTTTTGGCCAGCCGGTGCGCGCGCAGCGAAGCGCCGATCTGGGCAGACAGCTGGGCCAAGGTGATGCCGCCCAGCTTGGCCAGCAGCGAGGCCTCGGCCTCCTGCATGGCGCTGCGCAGCGAGCTGTTGACTACCTGCGCAACCAGGCACTCAGGGTGGTCCTCGCGAAAGCCCAGCGACACCAGCGCCGGCGCGCCCAGCGCCTGGTGGATGTCGCGCAATGTCGTCTCGCCCCAACCCGGCGCAATCAGCCAGCCGCCCCCATGGCCCTTGCCGGACGAGACCATGCCCGCATCGCGCAAGCCGGCCATCAGGCGCCGCAGCACCACCGGGTTGGTGTCCATGGTCTGCGCCAGCACCTCGGAGGTCAGCGGCGTCTGCGCCTCGGCCAAGTGCAGCAGCACATGCAGAACATCGGAAAACTGGCTGTTGTGTTTCATGCAACTATTGTAGTTACATGAAATGAATCCGCGCCAGCAGCTCCGCAAAGAACCATTACCCCCGCTAAGGTCAAGCGCTTGTCGTCATTTCTATCGACCTTACAAGTTTTGTCGGCTCTCCATGCGCTTTGAATTTTTCTCACTGAAGTTTGAGCTCGGAACGTTTTGAGCTCAGCCAGAGGGTGTGCAGGGGCTGCGGATTGAAAACGAGGATCGCGGTCTTGCTATCGCGCCACGTGGTGTAGCCAAGCCGCTGGTCAATGGCATCACCGAAGGATTTTGGCCCCTTTCAGAACTTGCACGCTGCGATGAAGACGTTGCGGTCGCCCTCGCGCAGCACAATGTCGGTCTTGCCCGCCCTATTGAATGTCTCGCCCGTCGCCTTGCCCTGCAAGGCCTGCGGCTACTGCGCCGCCAAATGGTTCAACAAAGCCTTGGCCGCCGACGACAGCAAGGCCGCGTCCCGGTAGCTGATCGCAAACTGCCGCTTCGCCCAGCTGTCCGCCAGCGGAATCACCCGAACATCCGTGTTGGCGGCAAAGCTCAGTGCCACTTCGCGCGGCACCACGCTGATCGCCAGGTTGGCCTGGACCACGCGCAGCGCAGCATCGAAGTTGGAGACGTGCACGCGGTGGCGCAGCGCCTTTCCTTCTTGTGCGGCAGCGCGGGTGAGCAAAATTTGCACTGCGCTCAACGCCGGCATGCTGACATGTTCGTAGTCCAGTACGTCAGAGAAATGCACCGCTGCGCTTTGCGCCATGCGTGCGATGGGGTGGCTTTTGTGGGCCGCAATGGCCAGGTGGTCGCTGCCATAGGGCTGGGTCTGCAGGCCGCTCAAATCGGCTGCGTCCCAGCAAATCCCCATGGCCGCACGCCCTTCACGCACGCCGCGCACCACATCCGGGCTCACGCACTCCTCCAAAGTCACACGGATACTGGCATGCGCGGGTTGCTGCAAAAAACTCGCGACATGGTCGGCCAGGGATTCGGCCATCACCGACGCCGTGACCAATACCCGTACCTGCCCCTGTACGCCCTTGCTGTAGGCCGCCATCTCCTGCTGCATGTGGTTGGCGGCGGCGAGCATGGTGCGCGCATGTTCCAGCAAAGTGTCGCCCGCTGCCGTGGGGCGCAGGCCGCGCCGTTCGCGGATGAACAAGGGCGCGCCCATCTGGTGCTCAAGCTGCGCCAGGCGCTTGCTGATGGCGGATGCCACCAGCGCCTCGGCCTGCGCCACACGGGCAATGCTGCGCTGCTCACATACCTGCACAAACAGCCGCAGGTTCAGCAGACTCAAGTCATACATGATTTTCCTTTTTGGAACGAAACCGCTTCCGCATTGGATTATTGCTGATGCTTTGGAAAATCTAAAATCAGAGCCAACGACAAAAGCCAGGAGACACGATGACCGCCACCTCAACCCTAGCTACACGGCGCGCCAGCATTCGCGAAGTTGGCCTGCGCGATGGCCTGCAAAGCCTGGCCAGCATCGTCAGCACCGCCGACAAATGCGCCTGGATTGACGCCGCCTACGACGCCGGTATGCGCGAGATGGAGGTGGGCTCGATGGTGCCCGCGCACCTGCTGCCCCAGCTGGCCGATACCGAAGCCGTGCTTGCCCATGCCTGCAGCAAACCCGGCTTGCTCGCTTCCGTGCTGGTGCCCAACCTCAAAGGCGCCGAGCGCGCCTTGGCAGCGGGCGCGCAGTCCATGGTCGTGCCCTTGTCGGCCAGCCATGCGCACAGCCTGGCCAATCTGCGCAAAACCCCTGACGAAGTCGTGGCGGAAGTCGCCCGCATCCGCGCAGTGCGCGACGCAGCGGGCAGCCACGCCCACATTGAAGGCGGCGTGGGCACGGCCTTTGGCTGCACCCTGCAAGGCGATGTGGCCGAAAGTGAGGTGCTGCGCCTGATGCAGGCCTTGCTGGACGCAGGCGCCGACCATGTGAGCCTGGCCGATACCGTGGGCTATGCCGACCCCGACAGCGTGCGCCGTTTGTTTGAAAAAGCCCGGCGCCTGGTGGGCAACCGGCTGCGCACCGCCCATTTTCACGACACCCGCAGCATGGGTCTGGCCAACGCCTATGCGGCCTGGCAAACCGGCATCACCCACTTTGACGCCTGCCTGGGCGGCATTGGCGGCTGCCCGCATGCACCGGGTGCCAGTGGCAATGTGACCACTGAAGACCTGGCCTATATGCTGCAGCGCATGGGCGTTGATACGGGTCTGGATGTTCCCGCCCTGTTGCAGCTGCGCCAACGTATGCAGGCCTGGCTGCCCAACGAGCGGCTGCACGGCAGCCTGTGGCAAGCCGGTGTGATTGCAGCACCCCAGGCTTCCACCGCCATTTGCGCTTAATTTTCAAACCAAATCAACCGCTGGCGCTAACCCCATGCATGCTGGTGGCCATCAAAATATGAGTACCCCATCTCGCTCCCCATCGCTCCCACTCGCCGGAATCCGCGTGGTCGAATTCACCCACATGGTCATGGGCCCCACCTGCGGCATGGTGCTGGCCGACCTGGGTGCCGAAGTCATCAAGGTCGAACCTGTCGAGGGCGACCGCACGCGTTACTTGCTGGGTGCGGGCGCCGGCTTTTTCCCCATGTTCAATCGCAACAAAAAAAGCATTGCGCTGGACCTGCGCCAGCCCCAGGGACTGGAAGCTGCCATTCGCCTGGCCAGCACTGCCGATGTGGTGGCGCAAAACTTCAAGCCCGGCGTGATGACCAAGTACGGCCTGGATTATGCCGCGCTGTCCAAGCTGAACGAGCGCCTGATCTATGTGAACCACACCGGCTTTTTGCCCGGGCCGTACGAGCACCGCACGGCGCTGGACGAGGTCGTCCAGATGATGGGGGGCCTGGCCTACATGACAGGCCGCCCCGGCGACCCGCTGCGCGCGGGCACCAGCGTGAACGACATCATGGGCGGCATGTTTGGCGCGATCGGCGCCATGGCAGCGCTGATGCAGCGCGCACAAACCGGCAGGGGGCAAGAGATTGACTCGGCGCTGTTCGAGAACAACGTCTTTCTCGTCGGCCAGCACATGATGCAGTACGCCGTGACGGGCGAGGCGGCCGATCCCATGCCCAACCGCATCTCGGCCTGGTCGGTGTACGACGTGTTCACCGTCCAAGACGGCGAGCAGATCTTTTTGGCGGCCGTGAGCGATGCCCAGTGGCGCACCATGTGCCAGGCCTTTGGCTGGGCCGATCTGCTGGCCAACCCGCGCTACACCACCAACAACGAACGCGTACGTGAGCGCCCGGCCCTGCTCGCCGATCTGCGCGCGCGCCTGGCCCGCATGGATGTCGCACAGGTCGCCAAAATCTTTGAAGACAACGCCCTGCCCTACGCCCCCATCAGCAAGCCAGAACAACTGCTGGACGACCCGCACCTGCAGGCCTCCGGCGGTTTGGCCGAGGTAACGCTGACCGACGGCGAACGCGCCGGCCAAACCGCACAGACCACCTTGCTGCCGCTGCGCATGGCGGGCGAGCGCCTGGCCGTACGCCAAAACCCGCCGCGCCTGGGCGAGCACACCGCCGAGTTGCTGGCCAGCCTGGGCTACGACGCCGCGCAGATCAGCGCCATGCAGGCCACCCAGGCAGCGGCGTAACGCTACCAATATAAGAGCAAAACATCCCTTACAGACAGGCGCAAAGCCGCAATCAGGAGACAAACATGCACCCCACCCGCCCATTCACCCGCCGCACCGCACTGGCCATGGCGCTGGCCAGCCTCACGAGTGGCGCCTTGCCCGCGCTGGCGCAAACCAAGCCGGCAGGGCACGATAAAGCGCTGCGCGTCATCTTGCCGCTATCGGCGGGCTCGGGGGCCGATGGCGCCATTCGCGCCATCAGCACGCCCATCAGCAAAGTCCTGGGCCAGACCCTGGTGATTGAGAACCTGCCTGGCGCAGGCGGTATCACTGGCACGGCGCAGATTGTGCGGGCGGCCAAAGATGGGGACACCATCGGCATCGTCAGCAACAACCATGTCGTCAACCCCAGCCTGTACAAAAACATGCCCTTTGATTCGATCAAGGACATCGCGCCCATCACCATCATCGGCACCACGCCCTTTGTGCTGGTGGCCAACCCCAAGGTGCCCGCACGTACCGTGCAGGAGCTGATTGCCCACGCCAAGGCCCATCCCGGCACGCTCAATTACGGCTCATCGGGCAATGGCACCATCCTGCATTTGGGCGCCGCCATGTTTGTCGAGCAGGCCCAGATCGATGTGCCCCACATCCCCTACAAAGGCACGGGCCAGCTGATGAATGACTTGCTCAGCGGCCAGGTGCAACTGGGCGTGGTGGCGGTCGCACCCGCCATGGCCCACATCAAGGCCGGGAACCTGCGCGCCATCGGCATCACCAGCGCCAAACGCAGCGCCAGCCTGCCCGATGTGCCCACCATTGCCGAACAAGGCCTGCCGCAGTACGAGCTGGACGGCTGGATCGCCGCCATCGCCCCAGCGGGTGTACCCAAGGCCGAAATGGATCGCCTCTACCAAGGCTTTGTGCAAGGCATTGCCTCCCCAGAAGCCCGCGAAGCGCTCATCGCCCAGGGCTACGAGATCCAGCTCACCCCGCCGGATGTGGCGACCCGCTTTATGGCGAGCGAAAAGCTGCGCATGCAGGCGGCGGTGAAAGCCGCGCAAGTCAAAATGGATTGAGCCCGCAGATGGGTCGAGCTCCTCCAACAAAAGGCAGAATCAGACTGCTCTACGCTTTGAGACTGTCTTTTCGCACGTAGTTGCCACCATGAAACTTTGGATCGCCATCGCTGCCCGAGGTGTTTAGACCCGGGATTTGATGGATAGGATTCATTTTTAATCGTTCGGGCTCGGATGACGCAAGCGACGACGACAATCGCTGCGCTGCTGTAGTTCAGCTTTGTGAAGCGACCCACTGCAACGGGTTGTGCATTCAACCGGTCAATGCGCTATGCCACAATCGCGCAGCCCACCACCACCCCCCAAAGCAATGGAAATGGCCTTGTTCAAGAAGCTGGAGTCTGTCGTTTTGTTTGTCGCCGATATCGATGCCGCGGCCGCCTGGTATGCGCAGCTCTTGGGCACGGAGGTACAGCACGAAAACGCGCACTATGCCTTTGTGCAAGGCCCGGGCCTCTTGATCGGCTTCCATCCCGCCGATGGCAAATGCCCGGGTGGCGTGGGCGGCACCACGGTGTACTGGGAGGTGGCAGACCTGGGCGCGGCCATCGAGCGCCTGCAGGCGCAGGGCGCCCGGCTGTACCGGGGGCCGATGACGACCAGCCTGGGGGCTACAGCGGCGATGCTGCTGGACCCCTTTGGTTGCAGCCTGGGCTTGCTTTGACCGGCGGACGGCTAGTCGCGGGCGGCTAGTCGTGCGTAGCTAGCTGCGGGCGGCTAGCTGCCGGGCGGCAACCCTCTACTGCAGCGCCTGGTCCGGGTTCTGCACCACTTGCAGATGCAGGATGCTGAAGTACAGCGTGATATCGCCTTGCTGGTCGATAAAGGTGCCGATGGCGCGCTGCAGGCGGGCGGCAATGCAAAGGCACTCGGTCGCCTCGGGCCTGCCACCGGGAATGCTTGCGGTGGTCAGCAAGGCCAGCTGGTGCTCGCGGCCAAAGTCGTGCACGACCTCCAAGGCCTGGCCATGCTGGGCGGGGATATTGGCATTGGCCCAGCTCCACACAAAGCTGCCTTCGCTCTCGCTGCTGGTGCCCACCAGGCAGACGGTGCCCCGCACTTCATGCAAGGGCGCCTGCAGCACCAGACTGGCACTTTCCAGATCCCAGTGGTACTGCGGCGCGCTCTGCAGGCCAAACTGGCGTGGCCATTCGGTGTTGCGGGCCATCATGGTCTCGACGGCCTCGCGGCTCCATGCTGCCCAGTCGGTCTCGCCCGCTTCGGGGCTGGTGGTGGTGTCGTTCATAGCGCTAGCGGTTCAAAATGCAGCCGCCATTGTCGGCCAATATAGGAACCTGTTCAAAGTCTCTACGCAGCCGCGCTGGAGTGCAATCGGGATGAGTTCGAGGAGCTGGTGCGCAGCATGCACCGGGGTGCAAGCAAGGGCCGGCGCGCAGAAATCGCCCGACTCCACTCCAATTTGATCGCTGACGTGCCACCCTCAGACGGGCTTAGCTCATTCAATGTGCACGGCAATGCCGGTAGGGATCAGCGAGAAGAGGTCAACTATCTCGTCATTTCTCATACGTATGCATCCATGCGAAACCGGTCTTCCAATTAAATGCTCGTCGGCTGTGCCATGGATGTAGATGAATCTTCTCAAGGTGTCCACACTGCTTGCGCGATTGATGCCGTATTGCAAGCCTTCTAACCAGAGGATGCGTGTCAAGATCCAATCGCGGTCCGGAAAACGTTCTGCGAGTTCCGGATCAAATATCTCGCCGGTGGACCTTCTCCGCCGAAACACTGCGCCCTTAGGACATCCCTCTCCTATCTTCAACCGAATGCGGTGAACGCCGGTAGGCGTGCAATAGCTACCAGTTTCGCAACCCGTTCCGTTCGCTGCCGTCGATACATCGTAATGACGTTCAACGCCATTGGCCAACGCTAAATGAAGCGACTGCCGTTCGACCGAAACGTGTATACGCGCGGGCATTTCGATGGAGGAAAGCACTTGTACAAGCATCGTTCGGCGACTCAGTTGGAAGTTGAACTGAGAGCAGCATATCGCCAACGCTGAAATTGTTCCAGCCAGCGCCGTCATTGCTAAACCGGCCGTATCTGGCTTCAACGTAGTCCAGCGAAATGCGGCACTGAAGTCATCATGAAATAAAAAAACCGCCCCTTGCACAGGGGCGGTTCATCGTTCAGCAAGCTGAGGGCGCTATCAGTTCAGGCCGAGCATGCCGCGCAGCTTGGACAGGTCTTCGGCCAGCGTGTTCACGCGGCCAGCCAGGATCTTGCGGTCGGCCTCATTCAGCTTGGTGTACAGCTCAAAGCTGCCATCGGGCTTGCGGTACTTGGCCAGGATGTCGAACACGGTCTTGAAGTTCGACGCGGTCTTTTCGACAAAGGCCTTGTCCTTCTTCTCGACCAGGGGGCGCAGCAGTTCGAAAATCTTGTCCGCACCTTCGAAGTTGGCCTGGAAGTCATCCAGGTCAGTGTGGCTGTAACGCTCTTCTTCACCCGAGATCTTGGTGGCAGCCACCTCTTCCATCAGCACGGCAGCGCCGCCCACCACCTTTTCCGGCGGGAAGGTCAGGCCGCTCACGCGCTTTTGCAGTTCCTTGGCATCGGCCAGCAGCTTGTCGGCAAATGGGGTCAGGCCCTTGGTGCTTTTTTCAACCCAGAGGCCGTATTCGATGCGGTGGAAGCCGGTGAAGCCCGGGTCCTTCTCGGCCTTTTCATGGTCATCGGCGCGCGAGTCCATGCTCTTGTCCAGATCGGCAAACAGCTCGGCGATTGGCTCGATGCGCTCGTAAGGGCGGCGCACGGTGGCGTACATCTTCTTGGCTTCTTCCACCTTGCCGGCCTTGACCGCATCGGTGAAAGCCTGCACGCCCTTGACCAGCTCGCGCAGGTTGTTGTTGACGTACAGCTTGTACTCCGCCAGTGGCTTGACCAGCTCCAGCGCAGACACGCCTTCTGCCGCCCAGCTGGACAGGGGGATGACGCTGGCACTGCCGGCCAGCAGCAGGCCTTGCAAGAATTGGCGACGCATGGACATACGAGAACTCCTAGATACTGTTAGATTGATAATTTTTGGCTTCCAGTATCTCAATGCCAAACCCAGGCTGGCGTCCTTCAGGAAGATGGACGCGCCCAGGCCTTGCAGTACAGACACCAGTGGCTGGTTAGGAAACGGGATCAGGCCTTCTTGGCGGCAGCGGCCAGCAGGCCACGGCCCAGCCAGTCATTGGCATCGGCCACGCCGGGCAGCACATAGAAAAAGCCGCCACCAATGGGCTTGATGTATTCTTCGAGCGGCTCGCCATCCAGGCGCTTTTGCACCGTGACAAAGCCCTTTTCCAGATCGGCCTGGTAGCAGATGAACAGCAGGCCCATCTCCAGCTGGCCCGACTTGGTCACGCCATTCGAGTAGTTAAAGGGGCGACGCAGGATCAGGTTGGCTTCACTGCCATGGTTGCGCGGGTTGGCCAGCCGGATATGGGCATCCATCGGCGTCTTCTTGCCTTCGGGATCGGCCGCATAGTCCGGCGTGTCGTGCTCGGTCTTCTTGCGTGCATCCAGCGGCGCGCCGCTGTCCTTGTCGCGGCCCATGATGGCCTCCTGCTCGCCCAGCGGCGTGCGGTCCCAGCGCTCGACAAAGTTGCGGATGATGCGCACCGCCTGGTAGCTGCCACCAGCGGCCCAGGCGGGCTCGTCGGACTCGGGCTGCACCCAGACGATGCGGCGCATCATGGCCTCATCGTCCGATGGGGGGTTGGCCGAGCCATCGCGGAAGCCCAGGAAATTGCGCGCGCTCTCTGCAGGCTGGCCTGCAGCGGCAGGAATCGGCGGCACCGAGCCCTCCTGCTTCCAGCGCACCATCAGCAGATCGGGCAGGTTCTTGATGATGTCGCGCAGCGCATGGATATTGGTGTCGGGCGTGTTGGCGCAGAACTGGATCGACAGGTCGCCATGGCAGAGCGCGGCCTGCAGCGCGTCGTTGGGATGCTGCTGCATGGGGGTCAGGCGCTTGGGCCGCTGGTCCTTGAGGCCAAAGCGGTCATCAAACAGGCTGTGGCCCACACCAACCGTCACCGTCAGCGCATCGGGCTGCACCACCGGGCCCAGAATGCCCGAGCCCGCAGGCGGCAGCTTGGGGTCGAGCACCGGCTGGACCCCACCCTGGGTCAGAAAGTGGATGCGCTCGGTCAGGGTCTTGAAGAGGCGTTCCAGCTCCGCCGGGTTGCTGGCCAGCACATCAAAGCTGACCAACATGCCGGCCAGCGGCCGGGGCGTGACGATACCGGCCTGGTGCTTGCCGTAAAAGGGCACGCGTTGCTGCGACACACTGGAATGCGGCGCATCGGCCACCTGGGTGTTGCCGGGCGAGGCATCGTCGGCAGCCAGCGCCTGGCGCGCGGGCATGCCGGCCAGCACACCGGCGCCCATGACGCCTGCGGCCTCACCCAGCCAGCGGCGGCGCGAGGGGTTGGTGCCGTCCTGGACGATGGATTGAGACTCGTTCCTGTTCTTGAACAAAGACATGTGGTGCTTTCTGTATGTTATTTGTAGAAATAGAAGGCGGAAAGTTTAGGGCTGCAAGCCCAGCGCTGCATTGACCTTGGCCATGCTTTGCGAACTCTGGTAGAGCGCCTGCGCCAGGTTCTGGCACTGCACCGGGTTCAGTGCCTGGCCGGCCATGTCGGCCACCTGGCTGTCATCGGCGGGCACGCCCAGCTCTTCCATGCGCTGGCGCAGCTTGGCCAGGCTGTCCTGCAACTGCTGGTTTAAGGCCGGGTTGGCGTTGGTCAGCACCGGGCCCAACACCTGCTGCGCCTTGTTGGCAGCCGCCCAAGTGCCATAGGCAAACTGCAGCACAGCCCTGCCCTGTTCGGGCGTGGTCGCCTCGCCCGGGATCAAGGTGGAAGCACGCTCCAGCGCCTTGGCCGCTGCGGCGGCAATCGACTGCGGCTGCAAGGCCGTATCGCCCAGGCGCTGGGCCAGTTGCTGCACATCCTGCTGCAGGCTGGTGGCCAGCGGCAGCAGCTGCTCAGCCGGCTCGCCCGCTTGCAGGCCGGCGGCAATGCGCTGCAGCCCCACAAAGGCCGGGTCCTTGTCGCGCAGCGCAAAGTCTGCGGCACGCGCATCGATGCGGGCATTCAAATCGCCGAACTGCACCGCCAAAGGGGCCAGCTTTTGGTACTGGCCACGCGCAAGTGCGGCCAGTTGCAACGCATCGGCAGGGTAGCCATCGGGCGAGGTGGCACCGGCCTCCAGTGGATGGGCCAGGCGCTGCTGCAGCGCATCAACCATCTCCTGCAGGCTGGCCGTCTCGGTCAGCATGTAGACCTGGTACTCGGCCAGTGCGCCCAGGAAGGCGGTCACCGGCGGCTTGGCGGCTTCGGCCTTGAAGGCGTCCGAGGTCGTCACCGTCAGGCTGCCGCGCGCGGCGTTGAGCAGGCCGCAGGTCATCTCGTAGTTGCCCGGGACCAGGCGTGCACTCAGCTGCTGCGTCATGCCGGGCAGAATATTCTCGCGCTCTTCGAGCACCATCACGCCGTCTAGAATTTCCCATTCCAGCGCCCGCTGCGACTGGTTGACGATGCGGAAAATCACCTTGCCCGCTGGCACGGTCACCGCATTGGGGGTGCAGGTGCCCTGGTTGATCTCGATGGTCACCACCGGCACGCCATCGACCGATGTATTGCTGCCTGCAACGTCGCTGGCACGCGGCACCGTCGATGCCTGCCAGAAAGCGGCAGCACCGAGCAGAAACACGACGACGCTGCCCAGGACGACCGGGCCAAGACGCGGAGCGGACTCATCAGCGGCCACTTCGGCCGCTGCAGCTGCGGGGGTGGGCGTGGCAGGAGCGCCCGCCACGGCAGGCGCCACCTTGACAGGCCAGAAGAACATCACCAAGGTCACGGCCAGGTACAGCGCCCAGGCCAGCACTTCGCCGGCGACGGGCGCATGCATGTAGCCCAGCAGCCCGCCCAGAATCACGCCCAGCGGGCTATCCTCAGGCAGCACACCACTGCTGTCGAACACCACTTGCTGCAGCTGGTTCCAGACCCCGGCCTCATGCAGGCGGCGCACCGCGCCGGCGAGCAGGCCAGCGGCCACGACCAAAATAAAGATACCGGTGTAGCGGAAGAACTGGCGCAGATTGATGCGCACGCCGCCTTTGTAGAGGCCCACGCCCAGCAGCACCGACAGTGCCACGCCGAGGAAGGCGCCGGCTGCGGCACTCCAGCCCGAGCTTTGCTGGAAGATGGCCAGCAAGAAGAAGACGGATTCGACGCCTTCGCGCGCCACCGCCAAAAAGACCATGCCGATCAGCGCCCAGCTGGCACTGCCCGAGGTGCTAAGCGCCTTGTCGACCGAGGCCTGCAGCTCCCCTTTGATCGAGCGCGAGGCCTTGCGCATCCAGAACACCATGCCGGTGAGCATGCCCACCGCGATAAAGCCGACCAGCGCTTCAAACAGCTCCTGCTGCTTTTGCGGAAACTCGGCCGCCATCCACTGCAGACCCGCGCCGACAAACAGCGACAGACCCAGCGCGAGAAACACGCCGGCCCAGACAGCGGGCATCAGGCGTGCGCGGCCTGTGTGGCGAAGGAAACTGGCAATGATGCCAACGATCAGCGCGGCCTCGATGCCCTCGCGCAACATGATCAAAAAAGGAACCAGCATGTAATGTGTTGCTCAAGCCGGGGCGCACGTCATGGCTGCGCCGCCCGCTGATCTTTCTCAGTTCTGTCGAAGAATGCCCATGCCCTACCGGTGGCTCAGGGTCCGCCATTGGCAGACTGTGCCGCAGTGCAGCAAAGGCAGGTGCAGCATGTTAAGACCAAACCACCGTCTGAGGCAGCGCTTTCGGAGGCCGCCTACACGCAGGCACATTATTCACAAGCGAAAACGCATATCTTATCACCGCTCACCTGGCTTTCAAGCTATCAATTAGATAGCAAATGTCACACCATAAACACCCATACCGCCAGCATGGCGTAAGGCAGGCTTCAGCGTCCACTCGCCTCGGGCCCCTGGCGGCGAACCGCTAAACGCCCAGCTTTTCGGTGAGCCGCACCAGATCGGCCAGCGATGTCAGTTGCAGCTTGCGCATCGCATTGCCCCTGCGCACCTTGACCGTCACCTCGCTGAGCTGCAACTGATGCGCAACTTGCTTGTTCAGCAGGCCTTGCACCACCAGCAGCACTACTTCGCGCTCACCGTCGCTCAAGGCCTGCCAGCGCCCAAGGAGCAGCGCTCGTTCAGCATCCTCCAGGCGCCGTGCGCCATCTTGCGCAATGCCTTGGTGGATGGCGTCCAGCAAATCCTGGTCCCGAAACGGCTTGGCCAGAAAGTCGATGGCGCCGCTTTTCATGGCCTTAACGCCCATCGCAATATCACCATGGCCGGTGATGAACACCACCGGCAGCTGCAATCCCAAGGTCTGCATCTGGCGCTGAAACTCCATGCCGCTCAGCCCCGGCATGCGCACATCCAGCACCAGGCAGCCCGGTACATCCGCCAGCGGCTGCGCCAAAAACTCGGCTGCAGAGGCAAACGCCCGCACCGGCAAACCTACCGATGCGAGCAAGTCTTCCAGCGCCGCGCGCACCGAGTTGTCATCATCGACCACATAGACCATGGCTGCCTCGCTCATGCCTCGCCCTCCCCTGGTGCTGCCGGTATGCTGAATGCAAACACGGCCCCATGCTGGGCCGGTAGCTCCGCCCAGATATGGCCGCCATTGGCCTCGACAATGCTGCGGCTGATACTCAGCCCCACGCCGATGCCCTCGTGTTTGGTGGTCCAGAAGGGTTCAAACACCTGCTCCTGTGCACCAGCAGGCAGGCCCGGGCCGCCATCCGATACGCGAAACACCAGCTTGTCCTGCAGCTGCAGCGATTCCACCAGCAGAGTGCGGCGCGCGACGTCGACCAGGGCCACCGCCTCCATCGCATTGAGTACCAGGTTGGCAATGACCTGCTGGACCTGCACCGGATCGGCCAGCGCCAAGGGCAGCCCGGGTGCCAGATCGGCACGCATCGCAATGTCCAAGCGCTGCATCTCCGCTTGCGACAGCGCCAGCACTTCGCGCACGGCGGTATTGAAGACGAATGGCCGGGTGCTGGCAGGCTCTCCCTTGCTGAGCTTGCGCACCCGCGCAATGATGCCGCTGGCCCGGTCCGCATCGCCCAGAATGCGCTGCAGCGCCTGGCGGGCCTTGTCGAGGTTGGGTGGGTCCTGCGCCATCCAGCGCTGGCAGGCATTGCCGCTGGTGACAATCGCCGCCAAGGGCTGGTTCAGCTCATGCGCGATCGAGGTGGTCAGGCCCTCCAGGCTGTGGATGCGCGAGATGCGCAGCAGACTGGCACGGGCCTCATGCGCAGCCGCACGTGCCAACTCCGCCCTGCAGGCCAGATAGCCAGTGATCAGAATCGCCACGGTGCTGATGAGCATATTGACAAAGCCTGCGCGTTGGTCGCCATAGCTGGTGATGAAATAGCTCAGCCAGGTCAACGCGCTGCAGCTGCCCGTAAGCACGATAAGCCCGCGCCAGGCCAACACATGGGCCATTGCCAAAATGATGACGGTATAGAACACGGACACCGCCACCTCGTAGCGCGTCGCCGTGTCGATCAGAAACAGCAGTGCCAGCGCAAGCACCATGGCCGTCAAATGCAGGCCTCGGCGGCGGGGTTGGGTGGGAAGGGACTGGGTCTTCATCAGAAACAAAGCAGCTGTGGGTTGCGGGAATCGCAAAAGGCTACCACGCCCGCCGAAAGGAGCAGCGAAGACCCGGTTCATCAAAAACGGGTGTTCAGTCCGAACGCCACTCGGCTCACCGAGGGTTGGCTGGCATCCAGGGCCACATCCATCGCATAGGCGCGGCCATGGGCGGCAAACGCGTACAGGCTGGTGCGCAGTGACAGCGGGTAGATGTAGCCCAGCGACATCACCTGGCTGGTCTTGGCGCGTACGCCGCTGTCCTGCCAATCCCAATGGGGCCGTGCCTGGGACCATTGCATCTGCAGCTCGCCATGGCCCATCGGAATCGACGCGGCCAGATAGAGGGCATCAAGCCGGCCACCATTGATGAACTCGACAGGCCCCAGACCCTTGAGACCAGCTGCCTGCAACGGCGCCGGGCCATCGCCGCCATTGCGCCCGACAAAGCCATTGCGCTGGCGGCTCCACCCTGCTGCCAGGCGCGCCACGCCAAAGTTGTAACTGGCGCCCAGTTGCGCGGCACTGGGACGCCGGCCCCCCAATGCCTCCACACGCAGGGCGCTGCCTTGCTCCCAGCTCGTGGCCAGCAGCCAGGGGCCTTGCTCATAGCGCAGCGCCAAGCTGTAGAGCTTGTAGGTGCTGCCACCGCTCGCATCTGCAGCTGGCGCATCGCCCGCGTCAAAGCTGTAACTGGCGCCCAGCTGCATACCGCTCCACTGCGGGCTGCGCCAGCTGATCTGCTTGGACACCTGGTAGTTGTCCGAAGCCCGCAACAAGGCACCCAAGCCGAAATCCTTCCAGGATGCCACCTCAATCCCGCTGACAAAGGCTTGCCCCACGGTGTACTGGCGGCCCAGGCGCAGTTCGCCCAGGTTGGCGTTGCCGACTCCCACCCAGGACTGGTAGTTGAACGGCCTGGCCGGGTCATCGGGCGCGCCGTGGGCAACATCCAGGCCGCCCTCCAGTGCAAAGGCAGCGTAGCTGCTGCCACCCAGCGCCTCGTGGCCCTGCAGGCCCCAGAGCGAGTCTGACTGGCCTCCGCTTAACAGGCCCTTCTCTGTTGGAGCCCCGCTCACGCGGGTCACACCGACAGCGGCATCAACCGTGCCATACAGACGTACGCGGGTCTGCGCCTGGGTCGGCATGGCCGCCAACGCGGCCAGCAAGGCGGCGCCAGTGGCGCATGTGCGTTTGATTGACAACTGACGGTACTCGGCTGAGCGCGAAAGATGCAATGGAGAAAATAACGAATACATGGCGGGCTCGGTCATGGCTGGGCCGGGAACTGTCGCATCGTGCGACAGGCATTGCGGCCTGGCTGGTGGAAATGAGGCAAATGGAAGATAAGGGGCAAAGGATTGTTCAGGCAATGGCGCAAAAACAACCGAGGGGGTCGCACTGGTCCGGTCATCGCAAGGTGCCCGATTGTTTGACCATCCAGACGGGGATCGCGGTCAGCACCAAGACGGCCAGCAATTGCATCCACAGCGATCCATGCCAGGACAGCTCGGGCATCACCCTAAAGTTCTGGCCATACCAGTTGATCAAGGCCGTGCCAGGGATGAAGGCCGCCCAGAGCACGCTGAACACCTTGGTCACATTCAGGTCGCTCATGGCTACTGTCTCTTCGGCCGCACGGCGGTGAAAGCGCTGGCGCTCCAACATGAAGCGGCCACGCCGCTGCACACTGTCGATCTCCGCCAGCAGCGCATCGGTATGCCTGCACTCCAGCTGTGAGCCCTGCAACACACTGCGCCGCAATTGCCTGGCCGCTTTCTCCAGATCGTCCAGCGCCTCCAGCACCACCGCAAGCGGCCGGCTGAGCATCGTCAGATCGGTGTCCACGCCGGTCAGGTCCTCGGCCCCTCGGGTGCCGGGCGTACCCACCGTCAGCTGAAAGCTGCGCAGCGAACGCATGGTGGTTGTCAGCCCCGCGTCAATCCGATCGAGCACCAGCCCGGTCTGGCCCAGCAACTGGTGCAGCAGTACCAGAGCGACCGCGTGCGCACTGCCCGCCGGCAGGCCCTGCGCCTGGAAGCGCTGCTGTGCCTGGCCGGGGCGCAGCATGCGCTGCCCTGTCTCTACCGTGTAGAGTGCTTGCGCATCACCAGACTGGTGCCACAGCAGATCGGCCACCAGCACCCGCCCGTCTTGCGCGCGCGCGCAGCGGATGCGTATGGCAGCGCCTGCAGGGGGTGGGCTTGGCTCGGCGTTTGGAACCAGGTCCACGCCATGTCTTCTGCCCAGATCGTGCACCGCCTCGGGGCTGGCAGCGTGCAGCCGGTTCCATAGCCGCAAGGTTGCGTCCCAAGTCATCGCATCCACCCCTTGCGTTTGATATAGGCCAGCGGCATCAGCGCAAACAGCCCCGTGAGCCCCATGACCATCCACTCTCCCCAGGGCAGTGCCAGCTCCGGCATATAGGCAAAGTTCTGACCGTAGAAGGCAGCAACCAGGGTGGGCGGCGTGAACACGGCGGTCACCACGGTGAAGACCTTGATGACCTGGTTTTGCTTGATGTCCAAGGTGGTCATCAGCGACTGCTGCAGGTTGCGGATCTTGTCGTGCTGGAACCGGGCATAGCGGCGCAGGCTGTGGATGTCCGACAGCAGCACCGGCAAACGCGGCCCCAGGCGGGCATCGCCTGCCGCACGCCGCAGCCAGCGGCCTGCGCGCGCCAGCATCAGCTGGCCCTCCACCGCTTTGGCGACCAGCTCCTCGGCCTCCCCCAAGGCCATGGCGGTGCCGGCAATATCGGCCACCCCCGCCTGGCGCTTGGCGGTGTCAAAGCCGCCGCTGGCTGCCGCCACGGCATCGCTGCGCTCATCCAGCCTCGTCGCAATATCGCGCAAGCTGGCATGGGCTGCGTCGTTAAGCGCTTCAAGCATGCAAAACATCATCGCGCAGGGATCGAGAGCACAGCTATCGGCCAGGGACGCGAACAGCTGCTTGCTGGCACGGTCCAGCGCCTGCAGCTGCAGGCCCTGTTCGACACTGATGAGCCGATCCTTGCCCAGCGCAAAGATGACGACCGTCTCCCGGAACTCTCCGTCCTGGCAGATCACGAGCTCCACCGGGATGACGATGAAATCACCCTCCTCCATCGCCGCCCTGCCACGCGCCGAGGACAAGTCCAGCCCATGCATGCGCTGCGCCGCCGCCAGCGGCTCGGCGTGCTGGGTATTGAGCCGCTGCCAGCCGGCCTGGGCCAGGCGCGCCGCCATCAGGCCGCCAGCGGCATGGGGGTTGATGCGGTCCTCGTTCATGGCAGCACCTCGGGCTTGGACTCCGTGCCCGGTGCTGCCAATGCGGCAGCCTGCGTGGCCTGTTCCTGCTGCTCCAGCACATAGCCGCCATACAGATGCAGTGCGGCAAAGCTGCCCAAGATGAGCGCATACAGCACGATCACCGCGACCATGATTTCGCGCTCAATCTGCGCGGTGCGCGGACGGCTAGCGCGTGCCTCATTGATCGCCTGGCGGCGCTGGGATGCAGCCTCGCTCGCATCCTGCAGGCTCAGGTCGGCATTCCAGACCAGGCCTTCGAGGTTGCGGTTGAGCGTGGTGTAAGTGAAATGGGTTTTGTCGGTCGTTGGCGGCATGGGAATAACTCCGGGTTCGGGGCGGGTGGCGCGCTCGGCCTTGCGTTCAGCGCAGCCAGCCACGGTGTTTGACATACAGCAGTGGCAGCAGCGCCAGCCCCGCTGTCAGCGCGATGGTGATGGGCTCGCCGTATTGCCACTCCAGGATGGGCATCCGGGCCACATTCATGCTGTAGTAGGTGGAGATCAGCATCGCCGGCAGAAACACCGCCGTCACGACCGAGAACACCTTGACGATCTGGTTTTGCTTGACGTTCAAGGCCATGTTGTTGGTGGTCTGCAGCAGGCGTACGCGGTCATGCACAAAGCTCACATGGTCCTCCACCGCTTCAATGTCTTCGACCAGGCTCGCAAACAGCGCCTGCACTGCGGCATCGGCCTGGGGCATGCGCGCCAATGCATGGCGGGCTGCCAGCGCCAGCTGCAGCTGGCTCTCCAGACAGTCGGACAGCAGCTCTTCGACCTCGCCCAGATCCAGCTGCGCAGATACGACGTCGCTCACGCCAAAATCACGGTCCCGCGCCTCCAGGCTGTTTAATACCGAATTGGTTTGCACCAGCACCCTGCCCAGATCGCTGTTGAGCGAATCCAGCAACTCGTCTGTCGCATCGTTGATGGCCTGGAGCACCACGGCAAAGTTTTCAAATGCGGACAAGGCATGCCCCTGTCGCTCCAGCCTGCGCTGCGCGGTCTCCAGCGCCTGCGGCGCAGTGCTGGGTTCCAGCGATACCAGCATGTCTTGGCCGAGCACAAAGATGACGCGGCTGGCTTTTCTCAGGCCTTGCTCAACGCCCAGAAAAGTGATGGCAATGTAACTGAATTCGCCATCCTGGCTCAGATTGCGCTGCAGGCCATAGGCGATATCCAAGCCCATGCTCTGCTTGATGCCAGTGAGCTTGCAAGGCTCATCGGCGCGGATTCGCAGCCACTGGGGCAAGGCATCAAGCGCGGCACCGGCAGCGGGCTGCAAAAGACCAGATCGGTATTGCATGTTCATCGAGAGGATTCCTTCGCGGAGGTATCGGATTTGAGTGATTTCGCACTTTCGTAGAAACCAGAGTGCGAGCCCGAGGTGGACGAGGTCTTGGTATCGAGGTGGTAATTGCCTACATGCAGCGCCGCCACGGCAATCACCAAGATGCCCCAGGTGACGCCCAGCATTGAAAAAGAGAGGCGCTCATAGCGCGACCAATGCCGTTGGCGCTGGTGCGGCAATACAAAGGGGCGGCGTGCAGGCCGGCTCCAGACAAGGCTGTGCAGGTTCACTCCGGCATTGGAGGGCGGTGGCGTTCCACCGGACGAGAAGTGTTGGAAGTACGGCATCGCGTGTCCTCGGTTGGCGCAGCTCCGCGCTGGCCATGGCACACGCAATGCGTGCCTAGGCTTGGCGGATTGACAAGTGGGGAAAAGGCCGGCTGAAGGCTTTGCGTGTGGCGAAGCGCAGTGCAGGGTTAGCGGCGGGCGTCAGCAGCAGTCCGGGATACAGGCAGACCTGCCCGGTAGCCAAATATCCAGCACAGTGCGCGAGAGCGGCCCGTGGGACGACCGGTCGCCAAGCGGGCGGGCCGATCCAGGCTCTGCAGCCGATGGCGGGCGAGCCGGCTCAACTGGGGTAGTACGCGCGCACGGTCGCGGGCGGGCAGCTTTGACAGGGCATCAGCAATCACTGGGCCTGAAAGCCCTGACAAGGCCTGGGCAAAAGGCTTGTCGCCGTGCGATGCCAGAAAGGTGGACAGCGCCGATGGCGCATCCGATGCCACAGCGGCGCGGATGACGCGCTGCATCAGTGCAATGTATGAGGAGTGGATGAACAACATGAGATTCTCCTGGAGGCAGCGCGCCACCAAGACCTCTCATGCATTCAGCTGCGCAAGGGCCTTGGGCTGCGTGCCCGGTGGGGGGTGGTCATAGGAAGGTGGCGCTGGCAGCAGCGCATGGCAGGCTCGGGATCGGGATCCATGGCTTTTCTCCAGTTGAACGGTTTGGGATGCCCATGTCCTGGCTTCAGCAACTGAAGTGCACATCGGCGGCAATCGCCGAGTCGGTACATGGCGCAAGGCGGAGCGTCGTCGCAAGCTGAAAGCGCAGGTCTTTCGCGACGACAGGAGGGATTCTCGCAGGCCCATGGCGGGATCGCCAGTGGACTTTGGGGTGCATGCCATTGTCATTGGCATGGGGTCAAAATACCTTGGTATATGAACCGACATCAGGCATGCACTGCTTCTTAGCCCTGCGCAACGGAATGGCCAGCGTCGCGCAAAGCCTTGGCCCAGCGGCGAATCGTGGCACGCAGCGATTTTTGTGCACTGTCATCCAATGGCATATCAGCTACCAAGGCTAGCAATGCGGTTGGCAATACATAGCCATGCAGCAGAAGCGCCATGCAAAACACGCGGTCCTTCTCACGCCCAGCAACCGCCTTTGCCAAGAAGAGATCACGCAGATCCAGGCAGTAGCCAATACGATCTTGGGTATTGCTGTTCTGCACTCGCTGCAGCCTGGCCTCCCAACCAGCCGGCAGCACCGCCGTTTCGGGGCCAACCCCCTGGGCGTAGTAGCCGTAGGTTTGGTGGAACTGCGAACCCTCGCCAATAGCACCGTCAATCCTGTCAGCCAGATGCGGCGCCAGCAGCGGATAGATGTCGGCTTCCATGGACACGACGAACACTTCTTCAGGATAAGGAACCGTGCCCAGCATGGATTGGCTGCCAATGATCACGAATTCATATTGGTCGGTAATATCCGCACTGGCGCGAATGATGTGCTCCAACTCCTCGCGAGTCATGGCGTCTCCTCAGCAACGGGTAACTGCGAGGCATCGCCTAGCACCACGCCTTGTTTGAGAACGGCAGCCTGCGCCAGGATGCGCTGGCGCACTTCTGCCGGCAACGCAGTAACCAGGGGCGAAGCCTGTCGCAACTGCTGGGCATGCCTGGTCTTGCCCAGCACCTTGCGCCATGACCTGTTCTTCAAAATCTCCGCCCATTCGCGCCACAGCGGTGCGGAGCGCGCATCCTCCTTAAGCAGCCACTGTTCCAGTGTCTCTTGCGCCTGCTCCAGCACCTCGGGCCGCGTCTTGGCCCAGCGAACCGCCTCATCATGCAACGCAAGGCTTTGCAGATCCTGCAACTGGTGCCTGGTGGTCTCTGCCGAGATACGTACTTCCACCACAGGCGCAGCTCGAACCGAGCGGGCACCTGCAGAGCCGGCCGGTGCAAACTGCAAACTATCACCGGCAAGCAGAGCCAAGTCTCCGCTCACGCCCAATACCGACATGACGCGCAAGTAGCTTCCCATCGTTGGCGCCGGGTCGCCTGTTTCGATCGCCCGCAAGGTATTGCGCGTCATCCCTGCACGTTCAGCCAGCTCTACCGTTCCCAGCCCCTGTGATTTACGCAAGCGCCGTAGCCGATCCCCCAACTGCAGCAGCAATTGGCGTTCGAGAAGTGGGCTGGTGTTTTGGCTGATCATTTGGTGAATATTTTAACCAAAATTCAATATTTTGGATATTTTGAAGATCAGTTAAACGAGATTTACAAGCATCCAGTGTGCAGTGCTTCACTATAGGTAGGTGTAGGCATTGAAGGCTTAACCGGAGCTGTCCGGCAAGCACTGATGACCCAAATAGGCACGAAAAAACCGGCAGCCCATACGGTACTGCCGGTTGTACTTGGAGGATCGCAACCGGGGCGGCATCAGCCAGCCCAGGCCAGGGCCTTATCAGGCCAGGGCAGCCACCGCTGCGTTGAAGGTGCTGCTGGGGCGCATCACCGCGTCCAGCTTGGCAACGTCAGGCTGGTAGTAGCCGCCGATATCGGCAGGCTTGCCTTGCACGTCCTTCAGCTCGCCAACGATCTTGGCTTCGTTATCGGCCAGGCTCTTGGCCAGTGGCGCAAACTTGGCGGCCAGTTCGGCATCGGCGGTCTGGGCGGCCAGCGCCTGGGCCCAGTACAGGGCGATGTAGAACTGCGAGCCACGGTTGTCCAGTTCACCGGTGCGGCGCGATGGCGACTTGTTCTCGTCCAACAGCTTGCCGGTGGCCTGGTCCAGGGTCTGTGCCAGCAGCTTGGCGCGCTCGTTGTTGTTCTTGATGCCCAGCTCTTCGAAGGACACGGCCAGCGCCAGGAACTCGCCCAGCGAATCCCAGCGCAGGTGGTTTTCTTCCACCAGCTGCTCAACGTGCTTGGGCGCCGAGCCGCCAGCGCCGGTTTCGTACAGACCGCCGCCTTGCATCAGTGGCACGATCGACAGCATCTTGGCCGAGGTGCCCAGCTCCAGGATCGGGAACAGGTCGGTCAGGTAGTCACGCAGGATGTTGCCGGTCACCGAGATGGTGTCCAGGCCACGGGCTGCGCGCTCCAGCGTGAAGCGCATCGCGCGCACCTGCGACAGGATGTGGATGTCCAGGCCGTTCGTGTCGTGGTCCTTCAGGTAGGTTTGCACCTTCTTGATCAGTTCGGCTTCGTGTGGGCGGTAGGGGTCCAGCCAGAACACCGCAGGCATGCCGGAGTTGCGGGCGCGGGTGACAGCCAGCTTGACCCAGTCGCGGATCGGTGCGTCCTTGACCTGGCACATGCGCCAGATGTCGCCCTGCTCCACGTTCTGGCTCATCAGCACTTCGCCGGTGGCGATGTCGACGATGTTGGCCACGCCGTCTTCGCTGATCTCGAAGGTCTTGTCGTGCGAGCCGTACTCTTCGGCCTTTTGCGCCATCAGGCCCACGTTGGGCACGGTGCCCATGGTCTTGGGGTCGAAGTTGCCGTGCCACTTGCAGAAGTTGATCACTTCCTGGTAGATGCGGGCAAAGGTCGACTCAGGCATCACGGCCTTGCAGTCGTAAGGCTTGCCATCGGCGCCCCACATCTTGCCGCCAGCGCGGATCATCGCGGGCATCGATGCGTCCACGATCACGTCGTTGGGCGAATGGAAGTTGGTGATGCCCTTGGCAGAGTCCACCATGGCCAGCGCGGGGCGGCCCTCCTGGCACTTGTGCAGGTCGCGGATGATTTCTTCGCGCTGCGATGCGGGCAGGGTCTCAATCTTTTCGTACAGATTGGCCATGCCGTTGTTCACGTTCACGCCCAGCTGCTCGAACAGCTTGCCGTGCTTCTCGAACGCTTCCTTGTAGAAAATGCGCACGCAGTGGCCGAACACGATGGGGTGGGACACCTTCATCATCGTGGCCTTGACGTGCAGCGAGAACAGGATGCCTGACTGCTTGCAGTCTTCGATTTCCTTTTCGTAGAAAGCCAGCAGGGCCTTCTTGCTCATGAACATCGAGTCAACCACTTCTGCGTCCTGCAGCTTGACCTTGTCCTTGAGCACCACGGTCTTGCCGGACTTGGTCTCCAGCACCATCTTCACTTCGCGGGCCTTGTCCAGGGTCATGGACTTTTCGCCGTGGTAGAAGTCGCCCTCTTCCATGTGCGACACATGGGTTTGCGACCACTGCTTCCACTCGCCCATCGAATGGGGGTGCTTCTTGGCGTAGTTCTTCACGGCCAGCGGCGCGCGGCGGTCGGAGTTGCCTTCGCGCAGCACGGGGTTCACGGCCGAGCCGATGCACTTGCTATAGCGGGCCTTGATGTCTTTTTCTGCGTCGTTGGCAGGGCTGTCTGGGTAGTCAGGCAGCTTGTAGCCGTGGTCTTGCAGTTCCTTGATGGCTTCTTGCAGCTGGCCCACCGATGCGGAGATGTTGGGCAGCTTGATGATGTTGGCATCCGGCGTCAGGGTCAGCTTGCCCAGGTCGGCCAGGTTGTTGGGCACGCGCTGTGCTTCGGTCAGAAACTCGGGGAATTCACCCAGAATGCGGGCTGCCAGCGAAATATCACTCTCGGCCACATTGATGCCAGCGGCGCTCGCAAAGCTGCGAACAACGGGCAGGAACGCTGCGGTCGCCAGACGAGGGGCTTCGTCGGTCAGGGTGTAGATGATGGTGGGTTGCTGGGTAGTCATCTGGTCTTTCAAGTGGCAAAAGTTCTGATGTGCGTCGCGCCTTGGCTGGTCTCCACGGCTCAGGGCGCGCCCGCGTAAACTCCCTCATGATGTACTGCTCGACCACCGTTGGGAAGCCTGTCCCTCAAATGCTGCAATGCAATATCACAATACGGAATTCAACGCCAAGGATTGTCGCTGCTTTTTAAGTCTTATACAAGAGTTGGCCCAGCGTTTGTTGAGGCTTCCCGGACAGCTGCCGCAAAATACAGGTTATGCCAGCGCAGCACGACAGCGCTGTGAAACCCAACCCAGCCTTTCCCTGCCGCTTTACCGCCATACGCCCCCCGATATGACCACGCCCTTGCCCGCCGCCCTCACCCTGCATGAAGCCGATGTTCAGTGGACGGCCATCCGCGCCCAGGGGCCCGGCGGGCAGAACGTGAACAAGGTCAGCTGCGCCATCCACATGCGCTTTGATGTGCGTGCCTCGCGCCTGCCCGAGCCCGTGCAAACCCGTTTGCTGGCCTTGGCCGATTCGCGCATCACGCAGGAGGGCGTGGTCGTCATCAAGGCGCAGAGCTACCGCACCCAGGAGCAAAACCTCTGGGATGCGCTGGAGCGCCTCAACGCCCTGGTGTCCAGCGTGGCGGTGGAGCCGCGCAAGCGCCGCGCCACCAAGCCGACCTGGGGCTCGCAGCAGCGCCGCCTGCAAAGCAAGAGCCTGCGCGCCAATGTCAAAGCCCAGCGCGGCAAGGTGCGGGATTGACCATGCACGGCACCCACGGCCAGATGGCCGGTGATAATAAGAAGTAATCTCATTTGCCAATGCCCGAATTTCCATGAATGTGCGACGCAGCATCCTGATCGTCGATGACCATCAAAGCATCCGCGACCCTCTTGCCACTTTCATGCGCCGCTATGACTTCGATGTCGACACTGCCTGCGATGGGCTGGCGATGCGGCAGTTGCTGAAGGACCGCAGCTATGACCTGATCATCCTGGACGTCATGCTGCCCGGCGAGGACGGTCTGTCGCTGTGCGGCTTTGTCGCCGAGCACATCGGCACCCCCGTCATCCTGCTGACCGCGATGACCGACCAGGCCGACCGGGTGGCGGGCCTGGAAATTGGCGCCGACGACTATGTGCTCAAGCCCTTTGACCCGCGCGAACTGGTGGCCCGGGTCCGCAGCGTGCTGCGGCGTGGCGCCCGCCGGCGGGCAGACGATGCGGCCCAAGCGGCGCCCACCGCCGACGTGTCGGCAGAAAAGCGCTACACCTTTGAAGGCTGGTCCTTTGACCTGACCACCCGCGAGCTGCAGGACCCCAACCTCAGCCCTGTGCCGCTGACCACGGCGGAGTTCCACCTGCTGCGTGCACTGCTGGAGAACCCCAACCGCGTGCTGAGCCGCCAGCAGCTGATGGACCTGACCCAGCGTGAAGGCGACGCTTTTTTTGACCGCAGCATCGACACGCAGATCAGCCGCCTGCGCAAAAAGCTCGAATCCGATCCGCGCCAGCCGCGCATGCTCAAGACCGTGCGCGGCGACGGTTACCTGCTGGCCGCCAGAAACATCAGCCTCGCCCCATGAAGCTGCTGCCGCGCACCTTAGCCGGCCAGTTGCTGGCCCTGTTGCTGCTGGCCCTGATCGTCGCCCACCTGGTCGCCGTGCTGCTGCTGACCTGGCTGCGCCAGGACAGTGATGTTGTGCACCCGCTGTCGGCCCACACCATCGAGACCCGGGTGGCCGCCGCCTACCGCGCACTGGAGGGCAGCCCCGAATCCGCCCAGCGCCTGGTGCACAGCATCAGCCTGCCCGATTCGCAGTTCCGCATCCGCCCACGCCCTTTTGACGACGGCCAACCCGTCACCGAGCAGGAAGCCAAACTCACCGCCAGGCTGCAGGAGCGCCTGGGGCTGGATGCCGGTGCCAATGCTGCAGACCCGCCAGTGCGCATCCATCTGCGCATGCGCTCTCCTGCAGCCGCCAGCGAGGCCGGCGATGTGGACCAGGACATCCTGGGCAAGCTCAGCCCGGCATTTGATGACGATGGCAGCTGGATGCTGCATGTGGATGTGCGCCTGCCCGATGGCCAGTGGCTCAGCAGCTGGCACCTGCCCACCATGCTGCTCAGCCACTGGAGCCGGGTGCTGAGCTTCTCGATCCCCGTCGGCATGCTGCCCATCATCGTCATTGCGGTGCTGTTTGGCCGGCGCATCATGCAGCCCTTGCGCATGCTCACCGACGCGGCCCAGCGCATCAGCCGGGGCGAGCGCTCCGCGCACCTGCCGCTGTCCGGCCCCGAAGGTGTGCGCGAAATCATCGAGGCCTTCAACGAGATGCAGGACCGCCTGCTCGGCGTCGTGAACGACCGCACCCGCATGGTTGCCGCCATCGGCCACGACCTGCGTACCCCCCTCACCTCGCTGCGCATCCGCGCCGAGCTGGTGGACGACGACGAACTGCGCCAGGCGATGGTGAACACCATCAACGAGATGCACAGCATGGTCGAAGAGATCCTGCACTTTGCCCAGGACGACGCGATGCGCGAAACCACCCAGCCGGTGGATCTGGATGCGCTGGTCGGCGAAGTGGTCGCGCAGCAGCGTACCCTCGGCCGCCAGGTCGACTGGAGCCCGCCAGACAGCATCAGCTACCGCTGCCGCCCCGCCCACCTCAAGCGCGCCCTCGCCAACCTGATCGACAATGCCGCGCGCTATGGCCGTGTGCAAGTCCGGTTGACCGTGCCAAATGCGGCAGTCCCGGGCACTGCCGGCACCGTGCGCATGGAAATCGAAGACGAAGGCCCCGGCATTGCCCCGCAGGACATGGAGCAGGCCTTTCAGCCCTTTAGCCGGCTGGAGGTCGCCCGCAATGGCGAGACCGGTGGTTTTGGATTGGGGCTGGCGATTGCGCGCTCATGCGTGCGGGCACATGGCGGCGAGTTGAAGCTGCATAACCGCAGCGAGGGTGGGTTACGGGCGGTGATTGAGTTGCCGGTTTAAGCGGGCTGGAAATGCTGCTAAACGTCGCATCAACTACAAATCGATCTCTGCTGCCGGTCGCTTGGTGTTCAAACTCACGACAAAAAAGTTGGCGTACATTTGCCAAAGAAAAGCGACGACAAGCATCCCAATTTTTACGGCTAACGAACATGAAAGAAACCACAGCGCAGGATAAAGAAGCAACGACGGTTCTTTCTTTACGCCTGGTGTAAGTGTGAGGGGAAGAGCATTCAAGATCAGATCCGCCCAGAATAAGCTCAAGATTGCTAGAGATACGATTGATGCCAGATGGTAATGAAAGCGGATCAGCAGATTTATTTGCCACCGCTTCTTCCCCACGCGACCTTGCTCCAATGGATGCCCGTCTTTCATATACTCCATCACTTCATAAGTAAAACTCCATATATTAAATCAATACTCGTAATCCGCTTCCGTGCATTCCTACGAAATTAGGTTAGCAAGGCAAACACGAAAGCAGGTGACAGCCGAGAGCAGATGAACTGAGAGGAGTTAACCGCCTTGCTAGGAGAGCCCTAGCAGACCTACTTAGTCACAAACTGACACAAACAGGCAAACACCAGCCACATGCGTCGCAAATGATTCCGATTGCGAATTCATTTGCTCACCCAGCCAACGTGGTCGGCCCCGCGCCGCGTCCACGCCAGCCAGCTCCGCTCTGCATACCTTTGGCCCGCCCGGCTTTGCCCGGGGCTGCGCCGCCTGCAGACCGTCTCATCGCCATTGTTTGTTGTCATGTCCCATCCCGCTGCTTCATTCCCCCTTCTTCCCATTGCGCTGGCCGCAGGCCTGTGCCTGGCGCCGGCCGCTTCTGCGCAAGACCGTGCCGAGGCCGGTACCACGCTGGACACCATCACCGTGACGGCAGCGGCCACGGCCACGGCCGCCAAGGACGCACCGGCCAGCTTGACGGTGCTGACCGCCGAAGACATCGCGCGCGTGCCGGCCACCGATTTGAACGAGGTACTGCGCCGCGTGCCCGGCCTGACCCAAGCCACCACGCCCGATGGCGGCACCAGCATCCAGATTCGCGGTCTGCCGCAGCAGTACACCTTGATCCTGGTCGACGGCGTGCGCGTGGGCAGTTCCAGCGAGACCTTTGACCGCTACACCCGCAATGAACTGAACTGGATTGCGCCTGAAGCGATCGAGCGCATCGAAGTGGTGCGTGGCCCCATGTCCTCGCTCTACGGCTCGGACGCGATGGGTGGCGTGATCAACATCATCACCAAGAAAGGCGGCGACAAATGGGCTGGCCAGGTCTCTGCTGGTGCCGAGATCAATCCCAAATCCATCCGTGGCAATGATTACAGCGGTGGCTTCAACATCAGCGGCCCGCTGGGCAAGGGCTTCAAGCTGCAGCTGAACGGCCAGCAAACCTACCGCCAGGCAGACAGCGGCCTGGAAGACGGCACCACCGCTTTCCGCTGGGGCGGCGGGCGGGAAGGCGCCAAGCGCCAGTCGCTGGGTGCACGCCTGGATTGGGACATCAACGACAACCACAAGCTAAGCCTGGATGTGCAGCGCGCCGAGTGGAAGACCCTGGGCGGCCCCTCGCCCTCCACCAGCAACCCAGGCGGCTTTGCGGCTGCGGCCACCACGCGCGGCCCCTCCAATATGGAGCGCGAAAGCACCAGCCTGACCCACCAGGGCAAGTACAGCTTTGGTACGTCCAAGCTCTCGCTCAGCCACAGCAAGTACAGCAACGAGACGACTGCGCCTCGGATTGAAAACGGCCAATTTGTGCCCGTGCCCGGCGGCACCGCGACCCAGACCTACAACACGCATTCGGTGTCGGAGGACCTGATCCTCGACGGCTCGGTGACCATGCCCTTCCAATGGGGCTTTGACCAGATGCTGACCGTGGGCGCGCAGTGGCAGCGCCAGGAACTGGACAACCCCAACTCGGTGGGCTCGGTCGCCAATGAGGCGGGCGTGGTCGGCCTCAGCTACAAGCAGGCCAAGTCGCAGGCCTTGTTTGTTGAAGACCAGCTCTTTCTGCGCGACAACCTGACCCTGACCCTGGGCCTGCGCGGTGACCGCCATGACGATTACGGCTCGCACATCAGCCCGCGCGCCTACCTGGTCTACCACCCGACGGCTGCCTGGACCTTGCGTGGCGGCTACTCCGAAGGCTTCCGCGCGCCCAACCTGCGCCAGTCCAACGAAAACTTTGTGAGCCAGTCGCAAGGCGCGGGCTGCGGCTTTGCCGGTTACACCGGTGGCGGTTGCAGCATCCGGGGCAACTCCGACCTCAAGCCCGAGACCTCGCAGAACTGGGAGTTTGGCGCTGCCTGGGAGCATGAAGGCTGGCAAGCGGGCCTGACCTTCTTCAACACCGACTTCAAGGACAAGATCGATTCGCAAGGCATTGGCTACCTGCCGGGCGGCAGCAACTACTGGGCCCAGTATGTGAATATCGACTCGGCCATCACGCGCGGACTGGAAGCCAATCTGCGCGTGCCACTGAGCCGCAGCATCACCTGGAACAACAGCCTGACCCATATGCTCAAGGCCGAGAACAAGACCACCGGCGTGGCGCTGACCACCGTTTCCAAGTGGAGCGGCTCCTCGGTGCTGGATTGGCAGGTCAACTCCGCCCTGGGCCTGAGCCTGGGCGCCGAGCTGGTGGGCAAGCAGATGGGCCTGGCCCAGCGCCTGGCCGACAACTCCAACTTTGGCGAGCAGCGCATCCAGAACAGCTATGTGCTCTACGAACTGGCGGCCAACTACCGCATCAACAAGGCGCTGCGCATCAACGCCGGCGTGAAGAACCTGTTTGACCGCAATGCCAGCGGCAACCGCGATGTCGGCAACAATTTCTACCTGCCCGGCCGCCGCTTCTTTGCCACCTTGACGGCCAGCTTCTAAGCTGATTTAACGCCCTAAGGCAAAGGCGCTGAGAGTCTTATCTCAGCGCCTTTTCTACGCCTGCTCGGTCAGGGCTGGGCCGCTGCAAAGCCATGGCGCTTGGCCAGCAGCACCACCGCCAGGCTCAGCAGCATCAGCAGCAGCACCGCTGGCGAGAAAGCCGCCACGCCCCACTGCGCCAGCAATACGCCACCGGCCATGCCGCCCCCGGCAATGGCCAGGTTCCATGAGGTCACCAGCATCGACTGTGCCACATCGGCCGCCGGCCCTGCGCTCTTGGCCAGGGCCGTTTGCAACAGCGGCGGCAGCCCACCAAAACCCAGACCCCAGACGGCCACCGCCAGATAGACGGCAGCCGGCAGCTGCATCGCCAGCGCCAGCAACACGGCACCCAACAGGAACAGCCCCGTGCTCGCCAGGCTCAGCGCCCGCAGATGGCGGTCTATCAGCAGGCCGGTGATCCAGATGCTGAGCACCGACATCAGCCCAAACACCAGCAGCACGCGGTCGATCTGCCCGCCCAGATCGGCCGGCGCCAGCAGGGGCGCGATATAGGTGTAGAGCAGGTTGTGCGCCAGCACATAGGCCAGCACCACCAGCAGCACCGGCCGCACCCCAGGCAGGCGGAAGACCTGGCCCAAACCAAAAGCCTGGCCCGCGGGCTGGCCGGCAAAATCGGGCAGGCGCAGCTGCACCCAGGCCATCAGCAGCAGCGCCAGCACGCTCATACTGGCAAAGCACAGGCGCCAGCCCAGGTGCTGGCCCATCCAGGTGCCCAGCGGCAGGCCCAGCGAAAGCGCCAGCGGCGCGCCCAGCATTGCAATCGCAATGGCGCGCCCGCTTTGGTGCGGCGGCACCATGCGCGTGGCATAGCCGGCCAGCAAGGCCCAAAGCAGGCCTGCCGCCACGCCCGCCACAAAGCGCGCCAGCAAGGTGAGCGCATAGCTGCCCGACACCGTGGTGATGCTGTTAGCCAGCACAAAGCCCGCCAATGCCGCCAGCAGCAAGGGCTTGCGGCGCATGCGCTGGGTGGCCGCCGTCAGCGGTATCGCCGCCACCAATGAGCCGATCGCATACAGGCTGACCAACTGCCCCGCCATAGCCTGCGACACGCCCAGCCCGGCGCTGATCTGCGGCAGCAATCCGGCCGGCAAGGCCTCCGTGAGGATGGTGACAAAGCCCGCCAGTGCCAGCGCCAGCAGCGATGCCAACGGCAGGCCGCTGCTCTGGGGTGGGCAGCTGGGTTCAAGATGGGGGGATGGGTGAGAAGAAAGCGAAGAAGAATCTGCCATGGCGCTACGCGAAAGTCCTGTACAAACCCGCGCAGGCCTAGGGCCGCTGGCGGGTGAAAACATCAGCCGCCATGGTGCAGCGATTGCCGCAGCAAGACAATCAGGCCGAGATTCAGAACATATCGGACAGAAATGTCCGCAATCTCGCAGCCGGCCACAGCCAGCGGCTACCACGGCCATGCAAGCTACTGATGTACACCGGCCTTTCAACCTTCGCTGGCTATACTCCCCGCTGCACCTCATCCGCCCTTACCCCACCGCAGCTTGAAAGGCAAACCATGGGCCCCCGCGAACAGCTCCAGCACGACGGCTATCTGCTGCTGCGCCAGGCCATTCCGGCCGACTGGCTGCCAGGTTTGCGCGAGGCCTTTGATGCGGGCATCACCAGCGACTGGCCGGTGCCCCGGGGCTGGGATTGGCGCCATGCGCTGGTAGATGACAACGCCCAGATGCTGGCGGTGTGCCAACTGCCGCAGCTGCTGGCCGCTGCGGGCGTGCTGATTGGCGAGCGCTTTTTTCTGTCGCAAGTGGAAGGGCGCGAGCCCGTGGGCGGCGGAGGCTACCAGCGGCTGCACCGTGACCTGTCCAACCAGCGCCCGGGCGACACCGTGGGCGCGCTGGCGTTTTTGGATGACTTTGGGCCTGAGAACGGCGCCACGCGCTTGATTCCCGCCAGCCACCGCCCCAACGCCGAAGAAGCCGCGCGCATGGAGCATGACGAATCACTGGCCATTCAGATCTCCGGCCAGGCTGGCGATATTCTGGTGTTTGATGTTGATTTGCTGCATGCCGCCAGCCTCAACCCCAGCGGCGCGCACCGCCGCAGCCTGCTGATCAACTATGCCGCCGAGGTGCTGTATGACGCGCACCAGCAAACGGCAGCGCTGCGCCAGGTGCGCATGGATACCAGTGCGCGCTATGCGCCTGGCGATTTTGTTCTGGCCTCTGCCTAAGCCAAGGCAACGTTAACTGCGTTAGGGCTGCTCGTCGCCAGCACTGCCCTGCTTGCCTTCTCCATCTTTTCCAACTGGCTCGACTGACGCAACTGCCGGCGCATGCCAGCCCATCTTTTGCGAGATCGCCGCACTGGCGGTTTTCAGCAAGCTGCGGTAGTAGTGCGGCGTGTCCGCGCCGCAGCGCATGATCGGGAAGGACACCGACAGCGCGGCAATCACGTGGCCAAAGCGGTCAAACACAGGCACCGCGATACAGCGCAGACCGGGTTCGGCCTCTTCATCGTCCTCGGCCACCTCCTGGGCACGCACGCGGGGCAGGATGTCCATCACGGCATCGACGGAGCTCAAGGTACGGGGCGTGAACAGCTTGAGCGGCTGCGACGACAGCAGGCTTTGCGCCTGCTCGGCAGGCATGAAGGCCAGCAGCACCTTGCCAATGGCGGTGCTGTGCAAGGGCTTGCGCCGGCCAATGCGCGACTGCATGCGCAGCCCAAAATCCGATTCGATCTTGTGGATGTAGATGATCGCGTCTTCATCAAGCGCACCCAGGTGGATGGTCTCGCGGGTCAGCGCGCCCAGGCGGCGCATTTCCTCGTCGGCCTCGCGCACGAGGTCGGTGTTCTCCAGCGCCTTGCCGCCCAGCTCAAACAGCCGCAAGGTGGCGCGGTACAGCTCCGATTCGCCATCCTGCGCCACATAGCCCAGGGCCTTGAGGGTTTGCAGCAGGCGGTGCACCGATGACTTGGACAGCGACAGCTGCTGGGCCAGCGCGGTCACGCTGACATCACGCTGGTTGCCCAGGCATTCCAGAATGGCAAAGGCTTTCTCCACTGCGGCGACGGTGTCGGTCTTGTCCATGGCTGCGGGGCTCTCGCTCATCGGTCCGTCCTTCTGTGTTGGGCTGTGGTGGATGGACTCGATTATCGGGCCAGCCAGCCGCCATCGACCGCCAAGGTATGGCCATGCACATAATCGGCCGCGCTGGAGGCCAAAAACACCGCCGCGCCGCCCAGGTCTGCCGGCTGCCCCCAGCGCCCGGCGGGGATGCGCTGCAGGATCTCGCCCGCGCGGGCTGCGTCCTGGCGCAGCGCCTCGGTGTTGTTGGTCTCGATATACCCCGGCGCAATCGCATTCACATTGATGCCCTTGGCGGCCCATTCATTGGCCATCAGGCGCGTAAGGCCCAGCACACCGCTCTTGGCTGCCGTATAGGAAGGCACCCGCACCCCTCCCTGGAACGACAGCAGCGATGCGATGTGGATGATCTTGCCGCCGCGCCATTGCGCCCCCTGCTGCGCGGCGCACTCCAGCATATGACGCGCCACGGCCTGCGACAGAAAGAACAGGCTCTTGAGGTTGGTGTTCATCACCGCATCCCAGTCCTCTTCGCTGAAGTCCAAGGCATCCGCACGGCGAATGATGCCGGCGTTGTTCACCAGGATGTCGACCTGGCCCACCGCTGCCATCACCTGGGCCAGGACACCGGCCATCGCCTCCGTGCGCGACAGGTCGGCCTGTACCGGTACAAATCGGCGCCCCAGCACCTGCACCTGCGCAGCCGTCTCACTGGCATCGCTGCGGTTGAGCCCGACGATATCGGCCCCTGCCTGCGCCAGCGCCACCGCAATGCCCGCGCCAATCCCCGTATTGCAGCCCGTCACCACTGCCACGCGGCCCTGCAGATCAAAGGGGTGACGCGGGCTGGATGGGGCCGCAACAGGCGCATGGGCGATGGAGGGTTGGGACATGGACAGGGCGATGGCTGGGTTCAAAAACAGCCAGCCCAGGAAGCGGCCAGCCAAGAGATATGGCAACCATTGGAACACAATCTTCATTTTTCAGAACAATGTTCCGTAAATTTTTATAAATGGAATTGGACAAAGGGTTTACCAGCTATTTTCCAGTTTTAAATTTATGGAACACTGTCCCGGTTGCCTCGGTAGTCATCGGACAACACCTCTACAAGCGATAACAAATTCACCACCAAAGTGTGAGGAGCGAGACATGGAAATCCAGAAAACCATTGAGCGTGTGCCCGGCGGGCTCATGCTGATTCCGCTGCTGCTGGGCGCCTGCGTGCATACGTTTGCACCAGATGCCGGCAAGTACTTCGGCTCGTTCACGAACGGGCTGATGACCGGCACCGTGCCCATTCTGGCGGTCTGGTTTTTTTGTATGGGGGCGACAATCAACCTCAAGGCGACAGGCGTGGTGCTGAAAAAATCCGGCACCTTGGTCGTCACGAAGATCCTGGTGGCCTGGGTCGTTGCCATGGTGGCAACGCGCTTCTTGCCGCCAGGCGGCATCCAGACGGGGCTGTTCACCGGCCTGTCGGTGCTGGCCCTGGTCACCGCAATGGACATGACCAATGGCGGCCTGTATGCCGCACTGATGCAGCAGTACGGCACGCAAGAGGAGGCAGGCGCCTTTGTGCTCACCTCCATCGAGTCTGGCCCGCTGGTCAGCATGCTGATCCTGGGCGCGACCGGCGTGGCGGTGTTTGAGCCGCGCTTGTTTGCCGGTGCGGTGCTGCCGTTTCTGATCGGCTTTGCGCTGGGCAACCTGGATGCCAACCTGCGTGAGTTCTTTGGCCGCTGCGTGCACCCGCTGATCCCCTTTTTCGGCTTTGCGCTGGGCTGCTCGATCGACCTGGGCGTCATCGCCAAGAGCGGCTTTACCGGCGTCTTTGTCGGCGTGGCCGTCATCATCGTTACCGGCATTCCGCTGATCCTGGCGGACAAGTTCATCGGCGGCGGCAATGGCACAGCCGGGCTGGCCGCCTCATCCACAGCCGGTGCCGCCGTCGCCAATCCGCAAATCATCGGCACCATGGTGCCCGAGCTCAAGTCCATGGCCGATTCGGCCACGGCGATCACCGCCACCGCCTGCCTGCTGACCGCGATCCTGGTGCCCATCCTCACCGCCATGTGGGCGCGCAAGTATGGCCGCAGCCAACAGGTATCCGCTACCGCACCTAGCCCGGTAACCAGCGCGGCTGGCAGCCCGCCCAAGCTGGCCCAGGACGGCCACTTCTAAACCCGCAGCGCTTTCATCCCCCGCCCTGCTGCGCTGACCTGCGGCGCAGCTGGGCCTTTTGATAGTTTTGACAGGACTGACTCCATGACCCATTCTTCCGTTTCTCCCGGCCGCCTGGCAGGCAAGGTGGCCCTGGTGACCGCAGCGGCGCAAGGCATTGGCCGCGCCAGCGCCGAGCGCCTGGCAGCCGAAGGTGCCCGCGTGATTGCCACCGACTTGCACATCGGCCCGCTGGCAGGCTCTGGCCTGGATGCGCGCCAGCTCGATGTGCGCGACAGCACCCAGATCCAGACCCTGGCCGAGGTGCTGGGCCCCATCGACATCCTCTTCAACTGCGCAGGCTTTGTGCATGCCGGCAGCGTGCTCGAATGCAGCGAGGAGGACTGGGATTTTGCCTTTGACCTGAATGTCAAAGCCATGTACCGCAGCATCCGCGCCTTTTTGCCGGGCATGCTGCAGCGGGGCCAGGGCAGCATCATCAATATGTCGTCGGCCGCCTCCAGCATCAAGGGCGTGCCCAACCGCTTCGCCTACAGCGCCACCAAGGCGGCAGTCATCGGCATGACCAAGTCCATCGCCGCCGATTACTGCACCCGGGGCGTGCGCTGCAATGCCATCTGCCCGGGCACCGTCGATTCGCCCTCGCTGGGCCAGCGCATCGCCACCCAGGCGGCGCACGATGGCCTGTCGGTGGACGCCGTGCGCGCTGCCTTCGTGGCCCGCCAGCCGATGGGCCGCGTCGGCAAGCCCGAAGAGATTGCTGCACTGGTGGCCTATCTGGCCTCGGACGAAGCAGCCTTCACCACGGGCCAGGCCCATGTGATTGATGGTGGCTGGTCCAACTGAGCCTGCCACCCCAGCTCGATTTTTTCGCTGCGCGACAGCACCCTGGCTGGCAGGCGCCTAGACTGGCGGCTGCCAGCCCTTGATCCTTTGGAGATGACATGAAATTACTGCGTTACGGCCCGGTGGGCCAGGAAAAGCCCGGCCTGCTCGACAGCAGCAACACCTTGCGCGACCTCTCGGGCGTGCTCAGCGATATTGAAGGCGCAGAGCTGGGCGACGCCGCGCTGGCCCGCCTGCGCGCGATCGACCCCAGCACCCTGCCAGCCGTGCCAGGCCAGCCCCGCATCGGCCCTTGTGTGGCGCGCGTGGGCAAGTTCATCTGCATCGGCCTCAACTACGCCGACCATGCCGCTGAATCGGGCGCTGCCATCCCCACCGAGCCGGTGATCTTCAACAAATGGACCAGCGCCATCTGCGGCCCCAACGATGCGGTTGAAATCCCCCGTGGATCCACCAAGACCGACTGGGAAGTCGAGCTGGGCGTCGTCATCGGTAAAGCGGCCAAATACATCACCGAAGCCCAGGCGCTGGAGCATGTGGCCGGCTACTGCGTGGTCAATGATGTGTCCGAGCGCGAATGGCAGATCGAGCGCGGTGGCACCTGGGACAAGGGCAAGGGCTTTGACACCTTTGGCCCCATCGGCCCCTGGCTGGTGACGCGCGACGAAGTGCCGGACCCACAAAACCTGTCCATGTGGCTGGAGGTGGATGGCAAGCGCTTTCAGAACGGCAACACCAAGACGATGATCTTCACGGTCGCGCAGATCGTCGCCTATGTCAGCCAGTGCATGAGCCTGCAGCCGGGCGACATCATCTCGACCGGTACCCCTCCCGGCGTGGGCCTGGGCATCAAGCCCCAGCCCGTCTACCTGAAGGCCGGGCAGACCATGCGCCTGGGTATTGAGGGCTTGGGTGAGCAGCAGCAAACCACCGTCAATGCCTGATGACGCATAGCACCCGGCGCCAGCGCGGCAACGGGTGCTTACAGGTGGAAAAATGGTAGCAACCATCGCCATAGATTTCCACCATCAAAACAGCCGCAACAGCTGATGTACAAAGCAACCATTGCTCATCTTTTGATACAGGATTTTCCGCTAAGCTGCCACCATCGTCCACCACCCCACCCCCTGCCATGAACCGTTTGTTGACCCCTTTGCTCACTGCGTTGGCGCTCTCCTGCCTGGCCGATGCCAGCTGGGCCCATGGCGGCGGCCACCGCCACCACCACCGCAAGGAACACAAGGAACAGTTCTGGGACGGCAACTGCCAGGTGGAACGCAAGTGGAAGCGCAATGGCGAATACAAGGAAAAGCGCCGCTGCCACGACCGCCCGGCCGCCTACTACGCGCCGCAGCCAGCCTACGCGGCCCCGGTGCTGGTGGCGCCCCGCACCCCCGATGCGATTGTGATCAGCCCGCAGATCGTCATCCGCCGCTGATCGGCGTGCGCTCGCACTCTTGCTCATCCATGTTTGCGGGCTGCCAGACACCTGTTTGACAGCCCGCTGTCTTGGCCGCTGCAGCTGCAAGCCCAGTTGGCCCACAATCGGGCCATGTCCTCCTCCCCCCTCCCCATGGCTCCGGCCGGCTCCATCACCTTGGTGCAAGGCATCGAAGTGGGCCACTTCACAGACACGCGCCGCCCCACCGGCTGCACGGCCATCCTGGCCAAAGCCGGGGCGGTGGGCGGTGTCGATGTGCGCGGTGCCGCACCCGGCACGCGCGAAACCGACTTGCTCCACCCCACCAACCTGGTCGAGCGCGTGCACGGCATCATGCTGGCGGGTGGTAGCGCCTGGGGCCTGGATGCGGCCAGCGGCGCGATGCGCTGGCTGGAAGAGCAAGGCGTAGGCCTCGATATCTCCGTGGGCCGCATTCCGCTGGTTCCTGCCGCCGTGCTGTTTGATGTGCTGGTGGGTGATATGCGCATCCGCCCCGATGCCCACGCCGGCTATGCGGCCTGCCAGGCCGCCAGCAGTGCCATGCCCGCGCAAGGCAATGTGGGCGCGGGGGCAGGTGCTGCGGTGGGCAAGATCTTTGGCATCCAGCGCGCGATGAAGGGCGGCATCGGCACCGCGTCGGTCACCGTCGATGGCGTCACCGTGGGCGCCATCATTGCCTGCAATGCACTGGGCGATGTGCTGCACCCGGACACCGCCCAGGTGGTGGCCGGCGCGCGCACCAGCGATGGTCTGGGGCTCATCGACACGCGCCGCGCGCTGCTGCGCGGCGAGCCCCCGCAGCCGCTGCTGGCGGGCACCAACACCACCATCGGCGTCATCGCCACCGACGCGACCATCACCAAGGCCCTGGCCAGCCGCCTGGCGACGGTGGGCCACGACGGCCTGGCCCGCGCGATCAACCCGGTGCACACCATGTCGGACGGCGACACCTTGTTCTGCCTGGGCACGGGAGCCGCCGGGCGCAGCCCCGGCATGATGGTGCTGGCCACGATGGCCGCCGAGGCTGTCGCCCAGGCCACCTTGCAGGCGGTGCTGCATGCCAATCGTTTACAAATCGATGCCGGAGAAAACCACAAGGCCTTGCACCTGCCCAGCGCGGCTGATTTACAGTAGGCGCCATTCCAACAGCGCTGCGCCGGCAGCCCGCCACACACCATGGGTGACCGCTCCACGTCCATGCGCCAAAAAGCCTACGGGCTGCGCCAAACCCTGATCACCCTGGTGCTCAACATCCGCGATGCGCTGGTCTCCGGCGGCCCGCTGGTCATCCTGGCCGTGGCCTTGATCGTGGCCGCCTACTGGTGGCTCAAGCCCAACCCGCCCTCGCAGGTCAAGCTCGCCACCGGCCCAGCCCAAAGCGCCTATGCCAGTTTTGGCGAGCAGTACCGCACGCCGCTAGCCAAGAACAAGATCCGGGTCGATTTGGTCGGCAGCGAAGGCTCTTTCGACAACCTGCAGCTGCTGCGCGAGGGCAAGGTCGATCTGGCCTTTGTGCAAGGCGGCACCGCCGAGCTGACCGAGGACGACCTGGACAGCCTCACCTCGCTGGGCGCGCTGTTTGTCGAGCCCGTCTGGCTGTTCTACCGCAGCGACTCGGCCCAGCGCCTGACCAAGCGCCCCCATCTGAACAGCCTTACCCAGCTCGCCGGTTGGCGCATCAACGTCGGCACCGCCGGCAGCGGCGTGCCCAATCTGTTCAACCAATTGCTGGAGGCCAACCACCTGAGCCTGGCCCAACTGCGCGTATCGCACCTGGCCGAAACGCCTGCAACGGTGGAGTTTCTGGCCGGCAAGATCGATGCGCTGGTGCTGGTCTCCGCGCCCGAATCGCCGATGGTGCAAATGCTGCTGAAAACACCTGGTGTGCAGCTGATGGATTTTCCGCAGAACGAGGCCTACGGCCGCAAGTTCAGGTTCCTGAGCCCTGTCACCTTGCCGCGCGGCATTGTCGACCTCGCCGCCAATGTGCCGCCGCAAAACGTGCACCTGCTGGCCTCCACCACCTCGCTGCTGGCCCGCGATGACACCCACCCCGCCATCAAGCAACTCTTCGCCCAGGCCTCGCAGGGCATCCACAGCCAAGCGGGTTGGTTCAACCGGGCTCGTGACTTTCCCAACACCCGCAGCAGCGAACTGGCCGTCGCCCCCGAGGGCGTACGCGCCATCAACGAGCCCGCCCCCTTGCTGCAGCGCTACCTGCCCTTCTGGCTCGCCAACCTGGTCGAGCGCATGTGGCTGGTGCTGGGCGTTTTGCTGGCCTTCATGCTGCCGCTATCACGGGTCGTACCACCCCTCTACCAGTTCCGCGTGCGCTCACGCGTCTTCAAGTGGTATGGCCAGTTGCGCGCCATCGAGCACGAGATGGAGCAACCCAACCCCGACCGCGCAAGCATCCAGGCTGAGCTGCTGGAGCTGAGCCGCAAGGTGGAGAAGATCACCGTGCCACTGTCGTATGCGGATGAGTTGTATGCGCTGCGCAGCCATATTCATTGGGTGTTGCAGAAGTTGGAGCAGCAAGGGCACGGAGATGGCGCAGCCCGCGCGAACAATGCGGAAAATTCCGACCACCTGGCTAATTCACATGCATAGAACTATCACCGCCATCGCCCTTAGCCTTGCCCTGCTCACCGCCCATCCTGCTGCCAATGCATCTAACCCTTTCGCCCCAACGGAAAGCCAATGCGCTGCCATCTTTAAAGCAGCAGGAGATAAATACGCAGGCATGTGGCTGGGAGAAGATAGCAAATTGGTGCTGGGATTGACATCACCGGTAGAGCTGGATCGGGAGATTCAGCAAATGCTGCATATTGTTTATGTCCCATACAGCATGGCGGAGCTGCAGAGGCTTCACAAGCAAATTGTTCTTAAGAAATTTAATAACAACCAATACATTACCGGTTCGCAGATTGACTACAAAATGAACCGCATTGTTATCACCACCCAAAAAGAGAATTTATCAAAAGCAATGAGTCTTTTTGAGGACCAAGGCATTGATGTAAAAATGGTGCATTTTAAAGCTCAACATACCACTGTGACGTTTATGCCTCTTGTGGATGAAGGCAGCTGTAAAGGTCCAAGCCACTGACAAAGCCAAGGTACTGCCAACCATTTAAGTATGCAGACTAGTCAACGAGCACAGGGCGATCATCCCATTTGATGGCCTAGTATTGAATACTCACTTATTTCTCGAGATTTCAAGCCTCAATTTCCCTAGAATATCACGCACTGCATCACCCTCCTTGTAATATCCAACTACGCAGCGCACATTTGTTTCACCAGGAATCGCTGCATTGAACAAAAACGATGCTACGTCTTCGGCAGACTCATCGTTGTGAACAGCAGTAGGCGTACCACAATACCCAAAATCACAATCATCAATTGCGAAATCTAAAGCGTCATGCACGTCCTCCGCTGCATGGCCTATGATCATAAAGTATTGACATCCTGCGGGTATTAGGGTTCGAACGAAAGCTTTGAAATCCATGGCTGGAGATATAGCATCAATGACCAGCAAACTTACTGTAGGGTGCGGGGTCAACTCAATCGATTCGCTCGATTGCAAATTGATTATTTGCAAGTTAAATGTAGACCTCATATTTCAACACCACCATCCTAATCAATATATCCAATGACGTCACGCACACCGCGATAAATACTTCCATCCTATCTTCCTACTATCCTGCGCATATATTATTGCATCTTCTTAAACGTGTTAGCCAGGCGCCTTTCACTCATGCATGCATCTAGAGCCCGATGAAAAATTTGAATTGCAAAGGCACGCATCTGCAATGAGATATGTATGAAATTTGGATCGACGCTATCGAATCCGGCCATGCATACACAATCAATCGACCATCTAACTGCTCAAGCTCGAAAGTGGAACCAACCAAACCACCTTCCCCAGTGACTTTCGCAGCAACCCCAGAAGCAAGTAATACCTCTTCCGCCCAAGGCTCTAATACCAATAATACAGCGCTGGAAGAAGAGTTTGTATAAAAAAATTACAAACGTATGTCATTTTTACAAAGTCAATTAATTTTTAAATATGATCAATATAATTTAATGCAATCAAATCGTTTAACGTAAAAAATCCAACCCAAGCAATTCAGCAAATCTTCCCAGGTATTCGCAATCAACCCACCTCTAATTGCTTAACATATCCTTGAGTAAATATTTGGTCTCCATTGGCATCACGCCCCTAGACACTCAATCAAATTAAGAGTCTTAGGACTAATAAACCTCCCTTTCCACAAATAAATAGCAATTACCGCTTCTAATGCCGAGCCATATTCGGCAAAATAAATAAATCTTTGTATTACACCTAATTCAGCATCGAGAAATATCGCTTTAGCCTCAGCCATTAATTGAAATAAAAGATTTTCAACGTTTCCAAAAACTATCAATTTATCGCGTCAGGTACAAATTTTCGCATTTATTCTCTTTAGTTAACACGGATATTACAGCAGGTTCCAGCCCTAGTACATGAAGGCGACATTACCACCAGAACTTCGTGGTAAACATACCCAACGGGGCCCAACGCGTCCTGTCGACCCTCGCTTATTGTAAACGCTACGGATATTCTATCGACATTCATAGAATCTATGAGACTCGAGATATTTTGCATTCTTTTTCTAGAGACCTCAGCTAATTTTTTATTACCCTTGGGATACATTGAAACAATGTCAATTCCGTCATAGCGTCTGAGATCTCTTTGGTGCGCAAACCATTGGACAAGAGCCACAGCTTCTTCTTTACCTAAAGTAGGCTCATCACCATCGAATTTCACCTCATGCTGCAGCCCAGTCAATGAGCAGGCATATGCAGAACTTGACACCCCAAAAGTAAATAACAATGCAAATGCCGCATTTCTTCGCAAATAAGTTAAATTAAACATCAATAGCGCTCCTGTCGCGGATTGGTCCCGATAATGTATGCCGCAAGACTATCTGCGTTAAATCGAATGCCAGGATCTTCTACGTATTTAATAGATCTAAAAGTACTATAGAAATTATCATTTGAGCCAAACACATCTTTAAAATGGGTGACTTCATGCACCAGCGTCAAAAGTTGACTATCTCCATCTCCGATCTCTCCGTTGTATGGATTTCTTTTATCTCTGCTCAGACCACAAAATTTTGGCGCGATCATTATCCTCTTGTTAGCGACATCCACTGGACAAACCGATGCTGCTGCCTCAGGATCAACGACCGATCCGTGGCATGAACCCAGCTTGATATTTTCCTCTGAATACTGAACGAAATCTTTCGCCCTTAGCGCTCGTAAGCTTACAATGGTTGCGGCAATACCCTTAAGCAAAAAATCTCTTAGCTCTTCGCTTGAAGAGTTAAACCAAATCCACGTACGCTTTTTTGCCGCGGCATCCCAGCGTTGAAGCTCTGCCTGCCTTTGCTCCGCAAGGACAATTGCATCTTTGCAAAGAGCCATCACTAGCACTGAAAATTCTGCTTCACTCAGCTCTTCGCACATTAATCCAGCAGCAATATCTGAATTTGTTACTTTGTTAGCTAACGGCGTTGAAAAATATGGAGCCCCCACTGCACCATCAAAGCCATGACTAGGAGCTTGATGAACGCCATTGTGGAAGAATTTACTAATGAACGGCCCATCGTGGTTATTGCTATGCTCACGCACGCCGAGCGGCCCTGGAATTTTAAAGTACACCAATTTTCCATCCTCTCAAAATGAAGCAGCTGTGAATTTTTGCAGACCTTGGCGCCAAGCGCATTTCCGTCCAAAATCAGCAAACGCTAAAAGTCTAATTTATTCATGAATTCCGACAATTCGAGATAATCATTGCTCTGCTAAATATTTCTATCCAAACAATCTGCTTCACAAAAAATTGCAAGATTTTGGGCAGCTTCGGAGATCCGCTAAGAAGACGAGCACCGATCTCTATCCAATCTTGCGGTGAGAGAACCTTGAAATTGCGCTTGGTACGTCTGCTAGATGCACGTTATTGAGCTACTTGGCTTCAACTTGCTCTGCCATACAAAACCTTCTACTTTTCTAGAACTAGCAACTTTCTAAGCTTGGGATACCTCTCCCACTTGGTTTCCAAAAGCAACGGTCACTGCCATCTGGAGCGTTCGTCACTCAATCCTGAACGAGCAGCCTTCGCCATGCGCGCACCCAGACCCTTTTCCCTAGTTTTGCCAGCTAGCGACGATTCCAGTCGCCCCCAAACAACGCCCCATCTCTCCCATCCCACCCCCTAGGGAGAACCCGCACTGTTCTTGACTTACAGCAAGCTCTGTTCACACTCTAGGCAACACAATCGGCTCAAGCGTTTGGCAAAGCGGGCCAGAAACACCGTGCAGCAGCCAGAACGTAAGGCGTTCAGGTTTGTGGAAGTTTGTGCATAACCCAAGCATTCAAAGACCTTAACGCTCTCAATTTCGTAGCATCTGACACCGATGCATCGACCGAGGAGTCCCGCGCATTCGATCAACATTGCCCTTATCAGGTATTCGATAAATTGAATTAATAAGTATCTTGGAGATACAATACTTTCAAGAATTTCTGAAAACTAAAAAGTCGCCTCCATGCCATCCATCCGTGCAACCCCCTCCACCAGCAGCTCTGCTGTGGCATCGCGCCCCTCTGCGCAGGGAGCGTGGTGGCAGGTGCTCGCGGCCTTGCTGTGGTTGCCACAAGCGGCGGTGATTGCCTGGGGGATTGAGGCGATTCACCAGCAAGCGGACTGGTCGGCGCTGGCCAAGGCTTGCGCCGTGTTCCTGGCGCTGGGTTTGCTGCGGGCCCTGGTGGATGGCTATGGCCTGCGCCGGGCTTTTGCAGCGGCGCGCGCCCACACGCAGCTGCTGCGGCTGCAGGCATTGCAGGCCCTGGCGCTGCACTCGCCCTTGCACCCACAGCGCCCATCGGCCGGGTTGGCGGCCAGTGTGCTCAACGAGCAGGCTGACCACATCACGCCCTACTTTGCCCGTTACACCACGGCGCGCACCAAGGTCATGGTGGTGCCGCTGGTCATCCTGGTCTGCGTGTTCAGCCTGTCCTGGGTCGCTGGCCTGGTGCTGCTGGTGGCTGCGCCCCTGATCCCCATCTTTATGGCGCTGGTGGGCTGGCGGGCCGAGGCGGCCAGCAAAAAGCATCTGCAGGATGTTGGCAACCTGAACCAGTTCTTGCTCGATCGCCTGCAGGGCTTAGCCAGTATTCGCGGACTGGGCGCCGTCGCCCAGGTGGCCCAGCAGCTGGCCCGTACGGCAGAGCAGCTGCGCGCCAACACCATGGCGGTGCTCAAGATTGCGTTCCTGTCCTCTGCGGTGCTGGAGCTGTTCTCTGCGTTGGGCGTGGCCCTGGTCGCTGTCTATGTCGGCTTTCATTTGCTGGGCCAGATCCCGTTTGGCAGCTGGGGCGGTACCTTGGGCCTCGCCCAGGCCCTGTTCGTGCTGCTGCTGGCCCCCGCGTTTTTTGAGCCGCTGCGCGAGCTGTCTGCGGTATGGCATGACAAGGCAGCCGGTGTCGCTGCGCTGGACGCGCTGCAAGCGCTGCAGCAGCCTGGCCCGCAGTTGGTGGGTACTGGTAATGGGCACCCAGACAGCGCTGCCAGCGCCCCCAAGACAACGGCTGCTGCGCTGACGATCCAGGACCTCAGCTTTCAATACAGCACCCAGAGTCCGCTGGTGGTCCAAGCCTTCAGCGCAGAGATTGGCGCTGGCGAGCGCGTGGCGCTGTGGGGAGAAAGCGGCAGCGGCAAATCTACCGTCATGGCGCTGATCGCAGGCCTGGCAGCGCCCAGCGCGGGCAGCATCCTCATCGATGGCCAAGCCATGGATCCAGCCTATGCAGACAGCCTGCGCAGCGGCATGGCCTGGGTCGCACAAAAGCCCCATGTGCTGGCTGCCAGCCTGGTGGACAACATCCGCCTGGGCCGCGATATCGACGACGCCGCACTGCAGCAAGCAGTGCAGCGCGCAGCGCTCGGCCCTGTGCTGGCCTTGCGCGGCAATACGGTGGTGGGCGATGGCGGCCTGGGCCTGTCGGGTGGCGAGGCCTTGCGCCTGACCCTGGCACGCGCGGCTGCCACGCCCGGCTGCCGTCTGGTGCTGGCCGATGAACCGACGGCCCACCTGGATGCCGAGACCGCCCAGTTTGTACGCCAGGGCCTGCTGGCGTTGGCAGCGCGCGGCGCCACCCTGGTCGTGGCCACCCATGATCCGCTGCTGGCCGCCTGCATGGACCGGGTGCTGTCGCTCGATGGCAGCCAACCACCCATTGCCACCGGCCTGCCCGCCGCCATGAGGAGCATCGCATGATGGCCTGGAACGCGCTGCGCCCCATTGTTCAGCTGTTTGCGCAATCGCCCTACCGCCGGCGCCTGCTGCTGGGCAGCTTGCTCGCTGCCATCACCGTGTGCGCCGGCATGGCGCTGCTGGGTCTGTCGGGCTGGTTCCTCACGGCTGCCTATGTGGCGGGTCTCTCTACCGCCACGGCCGTGGTGTTTGATGTATTCGCGCCCGGTGCCGGAGTGCGCTTTTTCTCGATGCTGCGCACCGGCGCACGCTACAGCGAACGGGTGGTGACCCACGATGCCACCTTGCGCGTGCTGGCTGCCCTGCGGGTGCAGCTGTTCTCGCGCCTCGCCGCCGCCGATACCGCATTGGCACTGCGCCAGCGCCCTGCCCGCCTGCTGCACCGCCTTACCGCCGATATCGATGCGCTGGACGCCGTCTACCTGCGCTTGCTGACCCCGGCCGTCTCGCTGCTGGTGAGCGCCTGCGTCACGGCCTTGGCGTTGACGATCTTTTTGAACTGGCAAAGCGGATTGCTGGTCGGCGCCATGGTGCTGGCAGGTGGCCTAGCATGCGTGGCCTGGTGCATGCGCTACGGTTTTATGACCGCGCTGCGCCGCAGCTTTGCCGGCGAGCAGTTGCGGGCCCAGGTGATTGATGCCGTCGGCGCGCAGACCGAGCTCGTGATGGCCGGCACCCTGCCCCGCCAGATGGCGCGCATTGCTGCGGCAGAGCGCCAGCAGTTTGCTGCCGATATCCGTCTGAATCGGCTGGAATCGGGGGTCGCCGTCGCGATGGCCATGCTGGGCCACCTGGCCACCGCAGCCGCCTTGCTCTGCGCCGCCTGGCTGGCCCAGAAGGGTGAAATTGGCGCGCCCGTTGCCGCGCTGGCCACCTTGCTGCTGCTGGCAGCGCTGGAGCCTCTCGTCCATATCCGCCGGGGCGCGATGGAAGCGGGCCGCACCTTGCTCGCTGCGCGCCGCATTGCACCGCTGCTCGATGACGCTGTCGACACCCACTCCGGCGAAGCCCAAGCACCTGCTACCGGCCTGGCCGTTGACATGCAAGCGGTCCGCCTGCAGCACCCGGGCAGTGCCAGCGCCTTGCTGCAGCAGATCGATCTGCAGGTGGCCGATGGCGAATGGCTGGTGCTGGCAGGGCCCAGCGGCGCTGGCAAATCCAGCCTGATGGCACTGATCGCTGGTGACCTGGCGCCCAGCGCCGGCCAGGTGCTGCGGGCGCCCTGCGCCAGCCTGCCCCAACGCACAGAGCTGTTCCAGGCCAGCGTGGCCGCCAACCTGCGCCTGGGCCGGCCTGACGCCAGCGACGCGCAGCTGTGGGACGCGCTGCAAACGGCAGGCCTGGCCGACGTCATCCGCGCACTGCCCCAACAACTGAACACGCCGCTGGGCAGCCAGGGCGCAGGCCTGTCGGGGGGCGAATCGCGCCGCCTGACCCTTGCCCGCCTGCTGCTGCACCCAGCCCCCTTGCGCTTGCTGGACGAGCCCACTGAAGGCCTGGACCGCCAGACCGCTGCCCAGGTGATGAACACGTTGGCGCAATGGCATGCCCAGCGCGCAGCCAGCGGCCGCAGCGCCATCGTGATGGCCAGCCATTTGCAGCGCGAGGCGCGCCACGCCGACCGCATTGTTTGGATCGCCCCCTTGCAAGGAGGATTGGCGCAAGCGCGCAAGGGCACGGCGGAGTTTGAAGCACTGCTGCAGCGATTGCGGCCTGGCTAGCCCCCGCCGCCTGCGCAAGCCACGGATTTGTCAGTTTGGAACCCACGTAGTTTTTCTACCAGATCGAGCACTTACAACACGGAAGGACCAGTTCATGGATCTCGACATCGTCGGGCTATCAAGATTGCAGTTTGCACTCACAGCCCTGTACCACTTTCTCTTCGTACCTCTGACCCTGGGGCTGTCCATGCTGATCGCCATCATGGAGACGGTCTATGTGATGACGCGGCGCGTCATCTGGCGCCAGATGACCAAGTTCTGGGGTGTGCTCTTTGGCATCAACTTCGCCATCGGCGTGGCCACCGGCCTGGTGATGGAGTTCCAGTTCGGCATGAACTGGAGCTACTACAGCCACTATGTGGGCGATATCTTTGGCGCCCCGCTGGCCATCGAAGGGCTGATGGCCTTCTTCCTGGAGGCGACCTTTGTCGGTCTGTTCTTCTTCGGCTGGGACAAGCTCTCGCCGGTCAAGCACTTGATCGTCACCTGGCTCACCGCCCTCGGCACCAACCTGTCGGCGCTGTGGATTCTGATCGCCAACGGCTGGATGCAGAACCCCGTGGGTGCCGTCTTCAACCCGCAGACCATGCGCATGGAGGTCAATGACTTCGCTGCCGTGCTGACCAACCCGGTGGCGCAGGCCAAGTTTGTGCACACCGTCTCTGCCGGTTATGTCTGCGCGGCCATCTTTGTGCTGGGCGTGTCGGCCTGGTACCTGCTCAAGGGCCGCCATGTGGCATTGGCCAAGCGGTCGATGACCGTGGCTGCCGCCTTTGGTCTGGCCGGTTCGCTGTCGGTGGTGGTGCTCGGTGACGAGTCCGGCTACCTGTCGGGCGAACACCAGAAGATGAAGCTCGCCGCGATCGAAGCGATGTGGGAGACCGAGCCTGCGCCGGCCGCCTTCACCGCCATCGGCTTTCCCGACCAGGAAGCGCGCGAGACCCATTACGCCATCCACATCCCATGGGCCATGGGTCTGATCGGCACCCGCTCGCTGGATACCGAGCTGCAGGGCATCAACGACCTGGTCAAGCATGCCGAGGTGCTGATCCGCGACGGTATCAAGGCCTATGACGCGCTGGAGAAGATCCGCGCAGCGGGCTCCACGACGACGATCTCGCCCGAGCTCAAGGAGCAGTTCGAGGCCAATGGCAAGTCGCTGGGCTATGCGCTGCTGCTCAAGCGTTATGTCGATGACCCACGCCAGGCCAGCGACGCGCAGATCGCCAAGGCGGCCTGGGACACGGTTCCGCAGGTGGCTCCACTGTTCTGGACCTTCCGCATCATGGTCGCGCTGGGCATGTTCTTCATCGTGCTGACGGCGGTGTTCTTCTACCTCGCGTCGCGCCACCAGCTGGAAAACCGCCGCTGGCTGCTGTGGGTGGCCGTCTGGTCGATCCCGCTGCCCTGGGTCGCCATTGAGTGCGGCTGGTTTGTGGCCGAGTTCGGCCGCCAGCCCTGGATCATTGAAGGCGTGCTGCCTACCGCTGTGGCCGCGTCCAACCTGGGCGTGACCACCCTGCTGATCACCATCCTGGGCTTTGTGGCGCTGTACACGGTGCTGCTGATCATCGAGATGAAGCTGATGCTCAAGGCCATTCAAAAGGGCCCCGAGCTCGAGCCCGAGCAGCGTGACCCGCAGCCGCTGAGCTATGCCTCGATCGCCACGGCACAACCTACCTATTCGGGAAAGTAACACCATGATCTTGCATACACTTTTGAACTACGACACCCTGCGTGTCATCTGGTGGGTGCTGCTGGGCGTACTGCTCATCGGCTTTGCCGTGATGGACGGTTTTGACCTGGGCACCGGCATGCTGCTGCCCTTTCTGGGCAAGAACGATCTGGAACGCCGCGTCATCATCAACGCCGTAGGCCCCACCTGGGAAGGCAACCAGGTCTGGCTGGTGCTCGGCGGTGGCGCCATCTTTGCCGCCTGGCCACAGCTGTATGCGGTGTCCTTCTCGGGCTTTTACCTGGCCATGTTCGTGATCCTGATCGGTCTGATCCTGCGCCCGGTTGCCTTCAAGTACCGCAGCAAGAACGAGTCACCCACCTGGCGCAGCCGCTGGGACTGGGCACTGTTTGCCGGCAGCTTCATCCCCGCGTTGATCTGCGGCGTGGCCATGGGCAATGTGTTGCAGGGCGTGCCCTTCCGCCTCACGCCTGAGCTCTACATCCACTACGACGGCAGCTTCTTCGGCCTGCTCAACCCCTTCGCGATCCTGGCTGGCCTGATCTCCGTCACCATGCTGCTGATGCATGGCGCGGCCTGGCTGTGCATCAAGACCGAAGGTGCGATTGCCGCCCGGGCCCGCACCGTGGGCAGCATCTCGGCCGTCGTCACTGCCGTGCTGTTTGTGCTGGCCGGTATCGTGCTGTGGAAGTTTGTCGATGGCTACAGCATCACCTCGGTGCTGAACACCACCGGCCCGTCGAACCCGCTGTTCAAGACCGCTGCCCACGCCCCTGGCGCCTGGATGCAGAACTACCAGCAACACCCCTGGACGATGGCTGCGCCCATTCTCGGCGTACTGGGTTGCCTGCTGGCGGCCGTGCTGATCCGCGCCCGCAAGGATGGCCTGGCGATGATCACCAGCGGCCTGGGCATTGCCGGCATCATCCTGACGGTGGGTGCCTCGATGTTCCCGATGATCCTGCCCTCGTCCGTGGATCCGCGCTTCAGCCTGACGGTCTGGGATTCCTCGTCCAGCCACATGACCTTGTTCATCATGCTGGTCTGCACGCTCATCTTCATGCCGCTGATCCTGGCCTACACCAGCTGGGTCTACTCCGTCCTCTGGGGCAAGGTCAGTGCCAAGGACATCAACGACGGCAACGGCCACGCTTACTGAGCGCCACCGCACACAGAAAGGATTCAACTATGTGGTACTTCTCCTGGATTCTCGGCCTGCCACTGGCCGCCGCCTTTGCGGTGCTCAACGCCATGTGGTTTGAGATGACCGAAGACCAGAAGCTGCGCCAGCAGCTGCTGGATGACCCGGACTCGCAGCACTAAGCCGCTGCACAAAGCACAAAGGCCCAAACCTCGGTTTGGGCCTTTTGCTATGGATGGAACCCGATCAGCTCTGGTTTTGCAGGTCTTCAGAGAACAAGCGCCAATCCTTGCCCACCTTGCGCCAGTATTGGCGCAGCGACAAGGGCTGGGCCTGTTCACGGCTCTTGAGCTTCAGGTTGGCCACGCGGATCTCGCCCTTGTCGTCTTTCCAGCCGTAGGTGGAGATGTCCTGCAGCTCCACGTTGCGGCCCTTGAACAGCCCGGCCATGCGCGTCTGCCAGGCCTGGCCTTCGGCGGAGGCCGTCCATTGTGGCGTGGCCAGTTGCAAGGCGGCCTGGGGGTCGTCCTGCATCCAGGCTTGGTGCCACTGCTGGAGCACAGCATGGAAGGCCTCCGTGTTCTGGCGGTGGGAGGCATCGCTTGGCGCTACCCACTGGAGCTGATCGCGGATCAGCACCGGTGTCAGCTTGTCCACCGTGCGCATCAGTGCGATCAAATCGGGGTTGGCCAACACCACGCAGCCATCGCTGGCCTGGGGCAGGCGCGCAAACTGGTCCGGCGGCGCACCATGCAGCCAGATGCCACTGCCCGAGCGGCCCATGGCCTTGTCCCAGTCATTGGGGTAGTTCAAGGTCAGGGCACCCTTGCCATAAAACTCGGGCAGGCGCTGGCCAGCAATCTGCCGGCCAATAAAGTAAATGCCTTCGGGCGTGCGCTGGTCGCCCTCTTCGAGCTTGCCCACGCCGAGCTTGCCAACGGAGACATAGAAGCTGTCCACCAGTTGCAACTGGCCTTTGTCATGGCGCAGCAGGTAGAGGCGCGACTGGCTCGCATCGATGGCAATAACCTGGCGCACCGATGGCGACAGCGACAGAAACTCAGAAGGCACTTGGCCAGCAGTGGGCAAGGACTGAGCACCATGCATACGGCGGCGGATTTCGTCCTGCAGGCCCTGGAGCTGCTCCAGGCTCTGCGCGCCCTGAACGCTGGCGGCAGGGATGGGCAACGGCGCTGCACCGGCTTGCGGCAGCGGGACATGCTTGACGGGCAGCATCGCAGCCCGCGCGGCCACCGCAGCCGGTGTCAATGCGCCGGGCTGTCCGGAGCGAAAACGCAGCAGATCGGCATACACCAGCTGCGCCGCCTGAAAATGCGGCACATCGGCCGTCAGGCTGGCAGCCGCGCGCAAGGCCTGGTCCAGCTGCTGGTTTTGCACCAGCGCAATGATCTGCACCAGGCGCTCTTCGGCATCGGGCTGGCGGGCCTTGGCGGCAGCGGCCGTATTGGTCTGCGCAGCAGCACGCGGCGTGGCGGGGGAGCCGGCGGCCAGCGCCGCACCTGCGGCGGCCACTATGGCTACGCCCACCCCTGAGCACCAAAACTGCTTGCGAAAAGGCATAGCCTGTGATTCCTTCTACTGACTTCTGTGCGGACCAGCGCCGATCATAGCCTGAGCAGCCTGGCCCGATCAGCCACCGGTGGTCTCGCGCATGATGCGCCAATGGCCTTTTTCCAGGCGCATCACCAAGGTCTTGCGGGTGGTCGTCTTGAGGGAACCGGCCGCATAGTACTGGCGGAACTTGGCCGTCGCCTGGTCGCCTTCGACGCTGACCTGCAGATTGCGCACATTCACCACAATCGCCTGCTTGCCGACAATGCGTTGGCGCCGCTCTTCCTTCCAGGCGCTCAGGCTGCCGCCACCGGCTGGGCTGAAATGGTCGCTATAGGCGGCCAGGTAGCCGGGCATGTCCTTCTTCTCCCAGGCTGTGGCCCAGGTGTTGACGGCACGCTCCACATCCAGCTTGGCGGTATCGCGTGCTGGCTTGGGCTTGGTCTCGGCCACCGCTGCTGCCGGCTTGGCAGCTGGGGCGGCGGCCACGGCCTTGGCGGGCTCGGCAGGCACAGGCGCCGGAGCGGCTGCTGGCGTGGGGGCAGGAGCCGGAGCCGCCTTGGGCGCCGGGGCCGGCGTGGGTGCAGGTGCTGGCGTTGGAGCGGGCGCCGCTGCCGCCTTGCCGGGAGCCGGCACAGGCGTAGTTGCTGCTTGGGCCACAACGGCCGGTGCCGGGCTGAGCGCAGGCGGTTTGGGCGCCGCAATCGGGGCGGGTGCTGGGACGGGCGCTGGAACCGGTGCGGTCGCGGGCACCGGTGCAGGAACCGGCGCAGGTGCTGGCGGTGGAGGCGGTGGCGCCACCGGTTTGGGCGGCACATCGGCACGGGCTTGTACCAGCGCGTTCTTACCGTTGGCGAGCGAGGCCGGAACAATCTGCGTGATCAGCGCCAGCTGGGGGCCCTGTTGCTTGGGCGCGCCTTCCAGCTGCAGCGCCTTGGCATAGGCATCGCTGGCCATGCGGGCATAGAGGTCGCCCAGGTTCTCATGCGCCGTTGTATAGCTGGGGTTGGTGCGCATCGATTGCTCCAGCGCCTGCGCTGCCTTGCGGTCCTGGCCGTCGGCTGCGTAGAGCACGGCCAGGTTGTTGTAAGGCTCGGGCATGCCGGGGTAGTCGCGCGTCAGCTCCTGGAAGATCTTGATCGCCTGCGCATTCTGCTTTTGCTCGGTCGCAATCACGCCCCGCAAAAAGCGCATTTCCACATCGCCGGGTTGCTTGCGCAGATAGGCATCGGCCTCCTTGGCAGCTTGCGCGGCCTTGCCCTGTTGCAGCAACTGGCGCACTTCTGCCACGGCGGGCGATGCCGGTGATGTGGGAGCCGCCTGCGCCTGCAGCACGGCGCCCCCCATCAGCACACCGGCGCAGACCGCTGCCCAGCGCTGGCGAAAAAGAACGGGCACCAGGGATCGCAGGGAAGAGCGCGCTGGAAAAGCACTTTGCATGGGGGATTTTCTCGTTGCAAGGGACCAAAGCCGCAGAAAACAGCCAGAAATCTTGTGTCTCTGTGCATACATCCGCTGGTGGCGAAAAGCCCCGCCTGGCGCATGCCAAAAACCGGCCGATTATACAGAGCCGGCCTGCGCCAAGGGCCAGCCCCCCAGAGGCGGAAGCGCTCCCACCACAGCGCAGGAACGTTACGTAACACCTCCGTAACAACCAGGGCAAAAATGGCGATTGTCAGGTAGCAAAAGCTGCGCAGAAAAACAAAATTCTTATTTAAAACAATTCACTTTGAAATTCCGCAGTGGTCACCACCTCGGGTTTGCGCACTGGCATGGGAGTTGCACCAGTCAGCGCAGGCCTGGGCATTTGTGCTTCAGGCCAGGCCTTAGACCGGAGACCTGCACATGACCCAAAACGCCCCCTTGCTCAGCCCAGCGGTCTGCGAAACCCTGTTTGACGAGTTGCAAGAGCGCCATATGTGCATGGAGGTGCATTGCACCCCCGGCCTGGCCCACCAGCTGAACCTGGCCGCGCGCTTTGTGGCGCAACAGGCGGTGGATCTGCCCCAGCCCTATGAAGGCTGCCTGATGTTTTTCACCATCACCGCGCAGAACCTGCCCGTCACCAGCTTCAGCATCCAGCAGCCCAGCCTGGCCGATGCCTGGTTGGAAGGCGCAGCGCGCATACGCCAATGGGCCTGGGCCTTCAACGCCACCGGCGTCGAGCTGCGCATTGATTGGGCCAAGGCAGTGCTGCCTCTGCCTGGCGATGACCCGCAGGATGCGCTGGCCGACCTGCGCCAGTCCTGGACCCTGGCCGACAGCGCGCAAGAGCGCGCCGAAATGCTCGCGCTGCTCAGCCACCGCATGACGCGCTCGCTCTCGCGCCTGCAACTGCTGAGCGATCCGGTGCCAGCCAGCACCCAGGGCCGCTGGCAACTGGTGCTCGAAGGCCTGCACATCAGCCCGCTGGGCGAAATGCGCACTCTCCCCCGCTATGGCTCCTCATCGCCGCGCAGCGGCCATGGCAACGCCGCCTCGGCCATCTATGAGGCCACGCAGGAGCTGCTGGCCAGCAGCCAGAGCGAGGACGGCAGCTGGTCCGAGGCCAGCACCTTGATCGACCATCTGGGCATCACCTACGCCTTGCTGCTGACCCAGCGCCAGATCGCGCCCACGGAAGCCTCGTCAATGACCGTGCACCGCGCCATCGCCTACCAGGCCGAGCAAATGCAGCGCTGGAGCCTGCATGAGTGCGGCAGCGACCTGCTCAAGGCCATGAGCCTGATCGTGCTGGTGCAGTATGTGCACCTCTACCCAGGCGCCGGCTGCGCCACGCCCCTGCGCGACCTGATCAGCCTGCTGTCCCGCCAACTCCATGGCCAGACCGCACGCGGTGCCAACGCCAGCGCCCCCTGGGCCCAACTGGCGCTGCAAAGCCTGCAAAAGAGCGGCCAGCAGCCCTCCGACCTGCAAGCCGCCGCCAGCGCCGCTGCCGATGGCGACAGCCAATGGCTGCATGCCGCGTGGCAGCAACTGCAAGCGCTGGCGCAAGATGAGGAACACAGCAAGCTGCATCCCGAGCCTTGGGTGTCTGCCGCGTTGATGGAATGCTCCCTGCAGCAAGGCAAGCCGCTGTTTGCCAGCCATGCGCAGCGCAGCCAGTTTGTCTCGGGCATGCAGTCCGTGTTCAAGACCTGCTACCAGCGCATGGTCTGGCCCAAGCTGCCCCGCACGCAGGCCAGCCGCCAGCGCTGGGGCTCCAGCACCGCCCCCCTCACCGATTGCCGCGTGGCCAGCCAACTTCTGATCACGATCAGCGCGGCGGTGAGCTTCTCCAATCTGGCTCAGGCGCGCTAACGACTACCCCCACGCAGTCATAACCACCCTCCACGATTCATAAACAAAGGCGCCTGCTTCAGAAAGAGCAGGCGCCTTTGCTTGATCCAACCGGGTCAACGCCCCACGGTCTCACTCACAATGCGCCACTGGCCTTGGTCGGGCTGGAGCACCAGGGTCTTGCGCGAGTTGCTCTTGAGTGCGCCAGCGGTATAGGCCTGCATAAAACGGGCCGTTGCGCGTTGGCCGTCCACGGCGACTTGTACGTCGCTCAGTGCCACGCTGATCTCGCGCTTGCCCTCGATGCGCTGGCGGCGCGACTGCTTCCAGGCGGCCAGGCTGCTGCCATCTGCGGGTTTAAAGCTGGGGCTATAGGCCGCCAGGTAGGCATCCATATCTTGCTGCGCCCAGGCCTTGGCCCAGGCTTGCACCACCGCCTCTACCGCTGCGGGAGAGGACTCCAGCGTCTGCGAAGCCGTGGCCGCAGCCGCTGCGTCCACTGCGGGGCTCGCGATGGCGGCGGACTTGACGGGCTTCGCAGCGGGCTGCGGTTCCGGCGTAGCCGACGCCATGCGCTCCGCAGCAGGATCTGTACGATCTGCAAGCGCCGGCCCAGGCACGCGCAGCGGGGCTGCGGGCTGCACGGGCGTCAAGCTTGGGGTGGGCGCCGCTGCAGCCGCAACCGCCACCGTGGGCAAGGCGGCCCCGGGCATGGCAGTGCCTGCCTTGCCAGGCGCAATCTGCGCTATCAGCGCCTGCTTGGGCGCAATGCCCTGGCGGTTGCTGTCCAGCTCCAGGGCCTTGCCATAGGACTGGCTGGCCATGCGCGCATACAGATCACCCAGGTTTTCATAGGCGGTGGCATAGCCCGGTTGGGCGCGGATGGCCTGCTCCAGCGCATCAACGGCCTTGCGGTCCTGGCCCTGGGCGGCATACAGCACGGCCAGGTTGTTATAGGGCTCGGGCATGGCCGGGTAGTCGCGCGACAGTGCGGAAAAGATCTGGATGGCCTGCGCCGGCTGCTTTTGCTCGGTAGCGATCACGCCCCGCAAAAAGCGCATCTCGGCGTCATTCGGGTTCAGCTGCAAGAACTGGTCGGCCTGCGCCGCCGCCTGCTCGGTCTGCCCCTGCTCCAGCAGCTGGGCCACGGCATCCACTTCACGTGCCGCTTGGGCGGGCAGCGCCAGCAATACAGCGGTACCACCTGCGCAAATGGCAGCCACCAGCTTGGGGAGACGAGCCTGCATTAACCAGAGAGGGGAAGAGAAATGACGAGACGCAATGCGCATAGATGGCTTTTTAAAAGTCATGAAAACAGAAGAGTACGACTGAAGTTCCCGGTGCCAGCGCATCAGAGACTAGGAGAAACACTAGGGATCCTCTGCAAAACCCTCGCCCAATGGGATGGGCGCGGATCGGGATGAGCCGCAAGGCGTCTTTTGCAGTGAATAGCCGTAGCTATTCATAAGAAAGACAACGCAGCGGATCGCCCGAGTCCGCGTTCAGACCAAGGCAGGGATTTTTGCAGAGGGTCCCTATTACGACAAGAGACAACAGAAATAGTATGCGAGCCCGGCATCGGATTCATTATGTAAATTTTTATCAACATCCCAGGATCATGATTTAAAGCCTATTAATCGCAAAAGCAGCCGAGAAATGCTCCGCAGTAACGGCAGAACGTTACGTAACAGCCGAGGGAACAACATTGGACATTGCTTAAACGCCAGATGCAACCATAGTTTTTAAATTCGAATTCATCAGCATTCAAATATATTTATCCATAAATTTCAATGACTTATGAAATACCAGAAGAACGCAAATAAAAAACAAATCTATGGCACGCAAGTTGCACAGGCTCCACCCAGATAAGCCTCGCGAGGCGAGTCGGAGCCCTTGCGTTTGATATTCCACTCTCCAACAGGACAGAGAACATGACCACCTCTACCGCCCTCCCTTCCAATACCGCAGCTGCCGCACTGGCAACCCACGGCATCGCGTCCCAAACCGGCAGTGGAGCGGCCATGGCCGCGTCGGCCAAGGGGACGCCGGCCACGCTGTCCCAGGCCACTGCTGGCGTACAGATCGTGCGTGACGGACAGACCATGGCAGCCCCCGCAGGCACCGCCCTGCAGGTGGGTGACAAGATCATCGTCCCGGCAGATGGGAGTGCGCAGGCGCAGTTCACCGGCGCTGGTGGCCAGAAGCTGATCGGTACCTTCGCAGGTGGCACCGAAGCGACCTTGGGCTACCAGGCAGGTGCCGACGGTGGCGGCGCAATGGCCCTGGATCTCGCCTCCGGCAAGGTCGATGTGGCCCCTGCTAACGACGACAGCAACGCGCTGGGCCTGATCGTGACCCAGGAAACCGCCGAGGCCGGAGGCTCCACCTTGGGTGATTTTCTGCTGGCCGGCCTGGTCGGCATTGGTGGCGGCGCATTGATTGCAGCCGCGCTGGACAGTGGTGACGATGACGACGACCGCACGCCGCCCGTCAACCCCACCAACCCCACGGATCCGACCAATCCGACAAACCCCACGAACCCTACCAATCCTACGGATCCGACCAATCCGACGGATCCCACCAATCCGACCGACCCCACCAATCCCACGAATCCGACCAATCCAACGGATCCAACCAACCCCACGAATCCTACGAACCCGACCAATCCAACGAACCCTACGAACCCTACGAATCCGACCAACCCCACCAATCCAACGAACCCGACTAACCCCACGAATCCGACCAACCCGACGGATCCTACGAACCCGACCAATCCAACCAACCCCACGAATCCTACGAACCCGACCAATCCAACGAACCC
>NZ_JAJNCT010000020.1:0-145979 GCF_021026195.1 Comamonas koreensis | reverse complement strand
AACCCAACGAATCCGACGGACCCTACCAATCCGACGAATCCTACGAATCCGACCAACCCAACCAACCCTACGGATCCAACGAATCCGACGAACCCGACCAATCCTACGGATCCAACCAATCCAACCAACCCTACGAACCCCACCAATCCGACCAACCCCACGGACCCGACCAACCCTACCAATCCGACTAATCCAACGGACCCCACGAACCCGACCAATCCCACCAACCCCACGGATCCCACCAATCCGACCAACCCGACCAATCCTACGGATCCGACCAACCCCACCGATCCCACGGATGGCCATGGTCTGATCACCTCGGTGGAGGACGTACTGGGCGCGCTGGGTGGCGGCACCTTGGTCGCACCGGTGACGGATCTGGTGAACTCGCTGATTAACCCATCGACGGGAACACTGGCGGTGGTGACCAGCGTGCTGGAGCAGTTGACCAACACCAACGGCGGCCCTCTGGGTGTGCTGACTGAGCTGGTCGATGGCCTGGTCAATATCCAGGACCAAGGGCTGGAGCCGCTGGTGGCCACGCTCAACCAGCTGATCGCCGGTCTAGGCGATCCCACCTCCACCGAAGGCATCCCCGGTCTGGTGAACCAGGTGCTGGGCGGCCTGCTGGGTGAGAACAGCCCGCTGGGCGAGTTGCTCGCAGGTGTCGGTGGTCTGCTCGGCGGCTTGCTGGGCGGAGGGTCCGGCACGCCTCCTGGCGGTACCGAGGGCCCTGGCATCGTGACCACAGTGCAGGATGTGGTGGACGGTTTGCTGGGTGGCACGGTGGCCGAACCCGTGGGTCAGCTGATCGACAGCCTGCTGCACCCCACCGATGGCACCCTGGCAACGGTAACTGGTCTGCTCGAAGGCCTGACCAGTGTGGAAGGCGGCCCGCTGGGTGTGCTGACCGAGTTGGTCAATGGCCTCACCCAAGTGGACGGCCAGGCACTGCAACCGCTGATTGGTACCTTGAACGAGCTGATTGCAGGCTTGGGCAATGTGGGTGAAGGTGGGCTGGGCGGGGGCATCATCGGCTCCATCGTTGAGGGCATTCTGGGCGGCCTGGTACCCGGCGGTGGCGCCACCGACGGTGGCGTGGTCACCAGCGTCCAAGACGTGCTGGACGGTTTGCTGGGCGGCACGGTGGCCGAGCCTGTGGGCCAGCTGCTCGACAGCCTGCTCAACCCCGGCACGGGCACCCTCTCGACCGTGACCTCGGTGCTCGAAGGCCTGACCTCGGTGAACGGCGGCCCTCTGGGCGTATTGACCGAGCTGGTCAATGGCCTGACCCAGGTCGAAGGCCAGGCGCTACAGCCCGTCATCGGCACCTTGAACGAGCTGATTGCCGGCTTGGGCAATGTGGGTGAAGGCGGCCTGGGCGGCGGCATCATCGGCACCATCGTCGGCGGTGTGCTGGGCGGCCTGGTGCCTGGTGGCGGCGCCACCGATGGCGGCATCGTCACCACAGTGCAGGATGTCGTCGATGGCCTGCTGGGCGGCACGGTGGCTGAGCCGGTGGGCCAGTTGCTCGACAGCCTGCTCAACCCGGGCAGCGGCACCCTCGCTACGGTCACCTCCGTGCTGGAAGGCCTGACCTCGGTCGAAGGCGGCCCGCTGGGCGTGCTGACCGAATTGGTCAGCGGCCTGACCCAGGTCGAAGGCCAAGCCCTGCAGCCTGTGATCGGCACCCTGAACGAGCTGATTGCCGGACTGGGCAGCCTTGGTGAAGGAGGTTTGGGCGGCGGCCTGGGCGGTGGTCTGATCGGAACCATCGTCGGCGGCGTGCTGGGCGGTTTGGTGCCGGGTGGCGGTGCCACCGACGGTGGCTTGATCACCACAGCCCAGGATGTCGTCGACAACCTGCTGGGCGGCACCGTTGCTGAACCTGTAGGCCAGTTGCTCGATAGCCTGCTCAACCCTGGTACCGGCACCCTCGCCACGGTCACCTCCGTGCTGGAAGGCCTGACCTCGGTCGAAGGCGGCCCGCTGGGCGTGCTGACCGAGTTGGTCAGCGGCCTGACCCAGGTCGAAGGCCAAGGTCTACAGCCTGTGATCGGTACCCTGAACGAGCTGATTGCCGGCCTGAGCAGCATCGGTGACGGTGGTGCTGGCGGCGGCCTGGGTGGCGGCCTGATTGGCACCGTGGTCGGCGGCGTGCTGGGCGGGCTGACGGGCGGCAATGGCGGCCTGTTGGGTGGCCTGACCGGTGAAGGCGGTCTGCTCGGCGGTTTGACCGGAGAAGGTGGTCTGCTGGGTGGCCTGACGGGCGAAGGCGGCCTTCTCGGCGGCGTCGTCGGCGGCAATGGCGGCCTCCTGGGCGGCCTGACCGGTGAAGGTGGCCTGCTTGGCGGTTTGCTGGGCGCCGGCTCTGGTGGCAGCGATGGCAGCGGCGTGGTGACCACGGCACAAAACCTGGTGGGCGACCTGGTTGGTGGCACGGCCGCCGCCCCGGTCAATGCGGTGGTCGATACCCTGCTCAATCCACAAAGCGGCGTGCTGGCCCCTGTGACCAGCGTGGTTGAAAGTCTGACCCATACCGGCAGCGGCCCGCTGGGCACTGTTACCTCCGCCGTCAACGGCCTTACCCAAGTGCCCGGACAGGCGCTGGAGCCAGTGGTCTCTGCCGTGCACGATGTGGTCGCGGGCCTGAGCGGCGGCCTCACCGGCGACGGCGGCCTGCTGGGTGGCCTGACCGGTGAAGGCGGTCTGCTCGGTGGCTTGACCGGTGACGGCGGCCTGCTTGGCGGTGTTGTCGGCGGCAATGGCGGCCTGCTGGGCGGCCTGACCGGCGAAGGCGGTCTGCTCGGTGGTTTGACCGGTGAAGGTGGTCTGCTGGGCGGTGTCGTCGGCGGCAATGGCGGCCTATTGGGCGGCCTGACCGGCGAAGGCGGTCTGCTCGGTGGCCTGACCGGTGACGGCGGCCTGCTCGGCGGTGTCGTCGGCGGCAATGGCGGCCTGCTGGGCGGCCTGACCGGCGAAGGCGGTCTGCTCGGTGGCCTGACCGGTGACGGCGGGCTGCTCGGCGGTGTTGTCGGTGGCAATGACGGCCTGCTGGGCGGCCTGACCGGCGAAGGCGGTCTGCTCGGCGGTTTGACCGGTGACGGTGGCCTGCTGGGCGGCTTGCTGGGCAATGGCTCCGGTGGTGCCGATGGCAGCGGCGTGGTCACCTCGGCACAAAACCTGGTCGGCGACCTCGTCGGTGGCACGGTGGCAGCGCCAGTCAACGCGGTGGTCGATACCCTGCTGGATCCGCAAAACGGCGTCCTGGCACCGGTGACCAGCCTGGTTGAAGGCCTGACCCATACCGGCAGCGGCCCACTGGGCGTGGTGACCTCGGCGGTCAACGGCCTCACCCAGGTGCCAGGCCAGGCACTGGAGCCGGTGGTCTCTGCCGTGCACGATGTGGTCGCGGGTCTGAGCGGCGGTACATCGGGTGGCGCAGTCGGCGGCTTGCTGGGTGGTTTGACCGGTGAAGGCGGTTTGCTCGGCGGCGTGCTGGGTGGTAATGGTGGCCTGCTCGGCGGCCTCGACGGCGGCAATGGCGGTCTGCTCGGTGGCCTGACCGGTGACGGCGGCCTGTTGGGCGGCTTGCTGGGCTCGGGCACCGGCGGCGCCGATGGCAGCGGTGTGGTGACCACGGCGCAAAACGTCGTGGGCGACCTGGTCGGCGGCACGGTGGCCGCACCGGTCAATGCGGTGGTCGATACCTTGCTGGATCCGCAAAGTGGCGTTCTGGCACCGGTCACCAGCGTGGTCGAGAACCTGACCAGCACCAGCAGCGGCCCACTGGGCGTGGTGACCACGGCGGTCAATGGCCTGACCCAGGAAACGGGCCAGGCGCTGGAGCCGGTGATCTCGACCGTGCACGATGTGGTCGCAGGTCTGGGAGGTGCCACTTCGGGCGGCACGGCGGGTCTGGGCGGAGTCGTCAGCGGCCTGTTGGGCGACCAGGGTGTGCTGGGCAGCGTGCTGGGCTCCACTGGCTCAACCGGCGGTCTGCTGAGCGGTCTGACCGGCAACGGTGGCCTGGTCGGCGGTCTGCTGGGTGGCAACACCGGCCTGCTCTCGGGCATCACCGGTGAGCACGGTGTCGTCGGCGGTCTGCTGGGCGGCAGTGGTGTGCTGGGTGGCTTGCTGGGCGGCACGGCAACGCCGCACCTGGCCGCCAGCAACGACAGCAGCGCGCTGCAACCGGTCGCTACCGCGATCAGCAGCGTGGCCAGCGGCGATGCACACAACGTGCTGCCGCAGGACCTGCTGCACCACCAGCTGGCCTGATGCACAGCGCGCTTTGCGCTCATCACTGACCCGCTTCCATCCCATGGGTCTGCAGCGCTTGCCTGGCAACAGGCAAGCGCGGGGCCCCATCAAGGATTGCCATGTTCAAACATCTACCTCTCTCCATCGCCGCCGTGCTGGCCCTGAGCCTGACCGCTTGCGGCACCAACTCCACCACCTCCAAACGCGAGGAGCATATTTATGCAGTGTCCAAGCCGGCACCGGCGCCAGCCCAATCGGGCGTGGCACCCGTCGTGGCCACCGCACAGCCCGGCAAAAAAGGCCCGGCTGATACCGCCCATATCGTGTATTTCGACTTTGATTCCTACACCGTGCGCCCGGCCGATCGCCCGATTCTGGAAAGCCATGCGCGCTGGATGCGCAGCCACCCCGGCCAATCGCTGATCCTGCAAGGCCATACCGATGCACGCGGCGGCATCGAATACAACCTGGCCCTGGGCCAGAAACGCGCAGAGTCGGTGCGCAGCAGCCTGCAGACCCTGGGGGTCGACCCCGCCCGTGTCGAGGCGGTGAGCTATGGCAAGGAGCGCCTGGCCGATAGCGGCACCAGCGAAGAGGCACACCAGCGCAACCGCCGGGTCGAGTTCGAGTACCGCTAAGCGCCGCGCTGCATGGCGCATAGCAGCGCCATGCCCCTTCCCTTGTCTCAGCCCCTGGAGGACGCGTGTTGGCGCACCAAGCACCCCACCGCTGGAGCAAACAGCCCAGCCTGGTCCAGCAACTGGGCCTGGGCCTGGACTATCTGAAGACCCGCACCAGCCCCCTGCCCGAGCCCTTTGGCGATTGCATCTTGCTGCTGAGCGTGGCCACCCCGGGTGAGCCCGTGGCCACCTTCTATGTGCGCCGTGCCACCCTGGATGCGGCCTGGCGTGCCGGCACCACCCAGGTGCGGCAATGGGCCTGGAGCCGCAACTTGGATTGTCTGGAGCTGCGCATTGACTGGCCCTCGCACATCAGTGCGCTGCCAGGCAGTGCGCCAGCATCCAACCAGCGGCCCCCCGTATCCGCCTGGGCACTGGCCGACGAGAGCCTGGAGCAGGTGCAACTGGTGCCGCCCCAGCGCTGGTCATCGGCAGCACCGGCTCCCAGCGCATGGCTGCCCGGCATGGCCGAGCCGCCCGACAGCCTGCCCCGCGCCCATTGGCTGCTGCATCTGCAAGGCCTGTTTGTGAACAGCGAAGGCAGCCTGACACAGCTGCCGCGTATGGACCCGGCCCCGGTACCCAGCACTGCGCCTGCGCTGCCGCTGCCGCTGCCTCTGCCCCTTCCTTTGGGCGATGCCAGTATCGCCATGCTGCAGTCCCTGGCTGTGCCCGAACCCGCGCTCAGCCCCTGGAGCAACGAGCGCCTGGAAGCCTTTTGCGCGCGGCTCTATGCGCTGCTGCTGGTGCAGCAGCACTACCAGCAGCAGCCAGGCGATGCCCTGCCCCAACAGCGCGGCCTGTCCCAGCTGCTGGGTCGCGCTGCGCTGCAGCTGTGCCAGCAAGTCCAGCGCCACTAGGCAGAACCAGCGCAGAAACTGAACCATGCGCTGTGCCTGCTGGTACTGGCCCGCTATGCGCAGGCCCAGCGCTCCGACGCGCTGGACAGCGTGATGCCAGTGATGGCCCAGCTGGCCCAGCGCATCGGCCCCAAGGAACAGCCCGCGCACAGCGACCTGCAGCCGCCCTTGCCCACACCCAAACCGGCCGCACTGGCACCTGCCTGGCGCCTGGTGGCACTGGCGGCTTATGGCGATTGCCTGGCTGCCGACGGGGTTGCATCGACAGGACTCACCGCGCTGACCGGTGCAAGCGCTGCCAAGTCCAGCGACAGCCTTGCCAGTGAAGCCCGCACCGCAACACCCGAAATGACTGCGCTTGAAACCCTGACCCGGCACTGGCTGCAGTGGCACCTGCTGGCCCATGGGGGGGCCTCTGCGCCCCAACCCGATTGGTCCGTCATCGCAGTGGCCGAGCTGGCCTTGCAGCCGGGGCTGGCCCGTGCCCGCCAGCATTTGCAAAGCTGCAGTTGGCTGGCGGCCCTGCGCCAGCCCTTGCGCGCCAGCCTGCCGCAGCACATCCACCCGGAAGCTGCGATGTTCGTTCCACCCGACAACCGCGAGCAGGCCGTGTTTATCGAGCCCTTTAGCTACGCCGATCCCTTGCAGGCCAGCAGTTGGCGCAGTTACCAGTGGATCCACCACATCGCTGTCCCGCAATTAATCAATTTTTGATTAGCAAATACCTTTAATTTGTTGAACATTTACATAGAAAAAATCTTTAAAACAATCGTTCCTGCAATATTTATATAAACCCTATATTTAGTATCTGGGCGGAAGTTATTTGTCATAAAAAAATACAATTTCTTACCGGCACCCATCCGGGATATGTTTGATAAAAATCAAAGTAAATTACTGCAAATGGCGGTTTAAACCGCAGTCGAGTTTCCGAGTTAATAAGAAAAACCAATAACGAATTTGCATATTTGTGCAGCGCAAAAGCGGATCGCTGAGAGGAATTGGGAGAGACCAACATGATCGAGTACCTGCTACCCCGCGCCTTGGTGTCACGCACCGAAGCCACGGCGCAGGCCCAGGAGGCCGAAGCGGCGACGGCCAGCCCGTTTGCCTCTGCGATGGCGACCGCATTCGCCCATGCCAAAGGCCACTTGCACCAGGCCGTCTGGCTGTCGTTGCCCATCAGTCTGCTGGGCCTTCTGCCGTCCATCTTCCTGCTGCAGGTCTATAACCGTGTCATCTCGCGTGGCGGCACCGCCACCCTCACCGCCATGGTGGCCGGCGTGCTGTGCATGCTGGCGCTGGAGCTGTACCTGCGCCGCAAGCGTGCCCGTGCGCTGCGCGAAGCCGGCGCCACGATTGACCGCGAAGTCTCGCAAAGCCTGATGCGCTCCATGCTGGGCCACCCGCTGCTCACCTTGGAGCAGCGCTCGGCCACGCAATGGTTGCAGCTGTTTCGCGATGTCGGCGCGATGCGCTCCTGCATCTCGGGCGGCGTGGCCTCCTCGGTGCTGGATCTGCCGATGGCCCTGCTCGCGCTGATCGTGATCGGCATCATCGCCTGGCCAGTGCTGCCGGTGATCGTGGTGGCCATGATTGTGCTGGGCGTTCTGGCCTGGTGGTGGGCCGACGAGGTGCGCAGTGGCCGGGTCGAAGAAGTCGAGCAGGCACGCCAGCTGGACCGTGGCACGGCCGAGATCTGCAATGCACGCGGCACCCTCAAGGTGCTGGGCTATGACGCAGCAGCCCAGCAGGCCTGGCAGTCTGGCTATGACCGTTGGCTGGCCGAGAGCTTCGACAAGAACGGCGAAATGGAAAACGCCAAGGAAACCAGCCATGTGCTGCTGACCTTGTTCTCGGTCGCCGTCATCACCGTGGGTGCGCTGGCCATCAATGCGCAGTGGATGAGCATCGGCAGCCTGATGGCCGTGAACCTGCTGTCGGGCAAGGCCCTGGGCCCGATCGCCCAGCTGGCCAGCAACTGGCGCTCGCTGGCCCGTGCCAATGAGGCCACCGTGCGTCTGCAAGAAGCGCTGGAAGAGCCGCTGGAGCCCGAAAGCCAACGCATTGCGCTGCCCCGGCCACGCGGCGTGTTCCGCCTGGAGCAGGCCAGCTTCCAGTACCCATCAGGCCATCTGGCGCTGGACAACGTGTCGCTGCAGATAGGCCCCGGCGGTATCCATGCAATCCTGGGCCGCAATGGTGCCGGCAAATCCACGCTGGCCAAGCTGCTCGCCGGTCTTTACCAGCCCACACAGGGCACCATCTCGATCGACGAATACGACATGGCGCAGTTCCCGCGCAATGACCTGGGCCGCTGGGTCGGCTGCCTGGCGCAGCAGACCTACTGGTTCAGCGGCCCCATCGTCGATATCCTGCGCATGGTCAGCCCCGATGCCGATGACGGCCAGATCTTGGCGGCCTGCCAGTTGTCCGGTGCACACGGCTTCATCAGCCGCCTGCCCCAGGGCTACCAGACCATACTGGGCGAAGGCGGCGCGGGCCTGTCCGCTGGCGAGCTGCGCAAGCTTGGCCTGGCCCAGCTGTTCCTGCGCAACCCCTCGGTGCTGATCCTGGACGAGCCCAGCAACGACCTGGATTTCGAGAGCGAAACCGCGCTGCTGCAGACGCTGCGCCAGATTGCGACCAAACACACCGTCATCATCGTCACCCATTCGCTGCGCGTGGCATCGCTCGCCCAGCATATCTACCATGTGCGCGGCGATGGCCAGGTTGACCAGGGCCAACCCGAGCACATGCTGCCGCTGCTCTTTGGCGTCAGCCACAAGCCAGCGGCGGCCAATGAGGCCACCGCATCGCGCAGCGCTGCCGCCAAGCCATCGGCCCCATCCGGCCCCGCGCAAGCCCAGGAGTTGGCATCATGACGGCCCGCTCCCTCCACGATCTGCCCCAGGTGCTGCAAAACCTGGAGCGAGCCCCCGATTCCGGCACACCCGCACCCGGCCGCAACCAGCGCCGCATCGCGCTGGCGGCCCTGGGCGTGCTGGTGCTGGTCGGCCTGTTCTACCCGGTAGAGAACGTCGTGGTTGCCACCGGCCAGGTGATTCCATCGGACCGCGTGCAGACCGTGCAGCATCTGGAAGGCGGCATCGTCACCACCGTGCATATCAAGGAAGGCCAGGAAGTGCACAAGGGCGAGCCGCTGCTGGAGATTGACCTGGGCGGCAGCAGCCTGAACCTGGAGCAACTGACGGCCCGCAGCGCCAGCGCGCAGGCCAGCCGCACGCGCCTGACAGCCGAAAGCCAGGGCCTGGCGCTCAAGGCCACGGATTTCCCCAAGGAGCTGGAGAGCAAGATTGTGCGCGCCGAGATGGGTGCCTTCACCTCCCGTGCGCTGGAATACCAGGGCAGCCTCGCATCCAGCCAGGCCATGCTGCTACAGGCCCGGGGCGATGTGGCCCAAAGCCAGGCCCGTATTGACGGCCTGCGCAGCAGCCTGGCCCTGCACGAGCAAGAGGCCGGCATTGCCCAGCAACTGGCGGCCGAGCAACTGATTGGCCAGCTTGAAGTGCTGGACAAGCAGCGCGCGCTGACCCTGGTGCGCACCGATCTGGCGGCCGCCGTGCAAAGCCTGGTTAGCAACTGCGCCAAGGTCGAGCAGGCCCAGGCCAAGATACTGGAAACCCAGGGCGCGTTCCGCCGCCGTGCCTCCGAAGAGCTGGCCCAGACCGAGCGCGAGCTGCTCAGCCTGAGCGAGGACCTGTCCCGCGCCCGCAACCAGCGCAGCCGCACCGTCGTGCTGGCTCCCACCGATGGCGTGGTCAAAGGCCTGCGCAGCTCGGGCGCCGGCTGGGTGGTCAAGCCCGGCGAGGCGATCCTGGAAGTGGTGCCCGACAAGGACGAGGTCATCGTCGAAGCGCGCCTGAACCCGGCCGACCGGGGCTATGTGCGCGCTGGCCAGGAAACCAAGGCCAAGGTCAGTGCCTATGACTACCTGCGCTATGGCTTTGTGCCTGGCAAGGTCACGCTGGTGTCGGCCGATGCCGACCACGACCCGAACGTGCCCGATGCCCCCTCGTATTTCCGCATCCAGGCCAGCCTGGCCCAGCCCTGGGTCGGCCGCAAGGACAACCGCATCACCACCGGCATGCAGGCCGAGCTCGATCTGCTGCTGGGGCGCGAGCCCTTTATCTGGTACCTGCTGCGCCCCGTGCTGCATATCCAGAGCGAAGCTTTCCGGGAGCCTTGAGCCATGCGCCTCTTTGCCCCCCTTCCCACCAGCAGTCTGCCAGACCACTACCTGGCGGCCCAGCCTCGCCTGGCTTGCCCAGGCCGTGCCGAGCCGCAGGGGTCTGCGGTGTGGGGAATCGTCTGCGCGCTCACCATGGCCTTGGCCAGTACGGATCTGCAGGCGCAAGGCTTTTCCGATGGCACGGTGCCGGCGCAGGACAGCAGCCAAGCCGAGGCCACGCCCGTGGTGGAGATGCCGCTGCGCGTGCAGATGGCCGAACCTGCGGCAGGCAGCAGCGATACCGCACCTGAGCTTGCCAGCAGCGCCGAAGCCATTACCACGGCAGAACTGCCTGCTGCCCCAACACCTGCGCCAGCGGCACCCACTGCCCCCGCCATACCCGCCTACAACGGTCCGGCTGCCCTATTGCAGATGGCGCCCAAGCTGATGCCCGGCACGCTCGCGGGCAACGCGTCCCAGCGGCAGTTGCTGGCAGCGCTCTACACCATGCTCAGCGAGCACCCCGATGTACGCAAGGCGCGCGCTGCGGTGGAATCGGCGGGCTACGACACCCACACGGCAGAAGGCGCACGCTGGCCTAGCTTCAAACTTGGTACCTCGGCCGGCAACGCGGCCCTGCCCCAGGGCGGGCGCCGCAGCTCGTACACGGCAGTGAATGCCGAGGTGCGCATGAACCTGCTCGATGGCGGCGCCATCAGTGCCGGCATCGAATCGGCTCAGGCCATGGAAGCGGCGCAGGGCAGCGCCCTCTACACCACGCGCCAGAATGTGCTGCTCGATGCACTGTCGGCCTTGCTGGAGCTGCACCGCTTCCAGACCAAGGCCCGCATTGCCGCTGAGTCGGCCGAGATCATCGGCCAGCTGGCCAGGGTGGAGGAGCGCCGCGCCGAGCTGGGTGCCGTGGGCCGCAACGACCTGCGCCAGGCCGCATCCCGCCGCGCCAGCGCACTGGCCCAGCAAAACGCCCTGGAAGCCCAGCGCATCGATGCGCAGGCCCGCTTTACCCGTTACTTCAACTACATCCCCAGCCTCACGTGGCTGCCGGAACCCCAGGTGCCCAGCTTCTGGGTGCCAACGAATGAGCAAGCCGCGCTGCTGGCCGCCGAAGACCAAAGCGCCGAGCTGCGCGAGATCGGCCATCTGATCGAACGCGCCCAGGCGGAGGTGGACCGCAGCAAGGCCCAGCGCTGGCCCACGGTGGCAGCGGTGGTCTCGCACACCCGCGACCCCAAGAGCGTGCTCTACACCGAAGGCACGCGCTACGGCGTGGAGCTGAACTGGAACTTTGGCAATGGCTTTGAGCTGCGCGACCGCATCCTCAAGGCCATCAGCGAGCTGCAAGCCCAGCAGGCCCAGCAAGAGGCCGTGCGGCGCCAGGTGCATGAGGCTGCCTCATCGGCCTGGGGCCGCTGGCAAGCGGGCCGCGCCCGTGAGACCCAGCTGCGCGATGCCGTGCGTGAAGCCAGTGCCGCCTTTGAAGGCTACCGCCGCCTCCTGGAAGTGGGCCGGGGCAACCTCTCGCAGGTGCTCGATGCCCAGCTCGACGTACAGCGCCTGATGCTGGACGCCGCCGACGCCATGTATGACCAGCGCATCAATGAATTGCGCCTGACCCGCACCACCGGCCAGTTGCTGCCCCGCGACTTGCCCGAGCACTGGCTGGACCAGCTCTTTGCCCAGCGCTCTGCGAATGCCCCTGCGCCTGCCACTGCGCAGCGCCCCTTTGCCGGCCCTGGCCCCGCGCCACTGGCCAGCAGCCGCGCAGCCCCTGCCCGGCCCGGCACACCTTATACCTCACCCCCTGTTTTGACTGCACAGCACCTGCCGCTGCGCCTGGACCACCGATGGGACCCGCAGCTGCGCAGCCAGCCGCAAGGCCCCGGTGCGCCGCGCACTCAGCGCTGGTAAGAGGTACGGGTTTCCACAGCGACAGGCGCTTGCCCACGCCTGCCACTGTTTTTCAGCTGGGCTATGTAAATGGAAAGCATCATGACCAACATCATCAAGAACTTCTGGAACGATGAAGAAGGCGCGACCGCCATTGAGTATGGGTTGATTGCAGGGCTGATTGCTGTTGGCCTGCTCGTCGCCTTGACCGATATCGGTGACAAGCTGAAAGTGGTCTTCGAGAAAATTGGTACCTCATTGACCACCGCTGGCACGCCCTGAGTGTTCTGAAGTGGCAACTACTGCCTTCACCTGGATCCTGCTGCTATGGCTTGTCGCCATAGCGGTCATGGACCTGCGCAGCCGTAAGGTGCGCAACTGGATGGTGGTGCTAGGCCTGGCTACAGGGCTGGCAGCACTGTTCGGGGGTGCACAACCGTTCGACATGCTGGCCTGGCAAGGCCTGGCGGGGATGGCGGTGGCCTTTGTCGCCCTGCTGCCCCTGTACGCCATCCGCTGGATGGGCGCCGGGGATGTCAAGTTTGCGGCGGTGGCTGGGCTGTGGTTTGGGTTGTCCCCCTACCTGCTGGCCATCTGGCTGGGTGCAAGCCTGCTTGCCGGTCTGCACAGCATGTTTGTATTGGGATGCCGCATCCTGATGCGCAGTCCCCAAGGTCCGCTGCTGCTGGCCAGGCTGCCCATGCTGCAGCCCGTACTGGCAGCCGGTGCAGATGCCCCTGACAACGACCGGCCTCGTGCCCCTCAGCGCAGCATCCCCTATGCCGGTTATATGGCCCTGGTGGCGATCGTGCTGATGATGCGCAATTCCGTTCCTTTCCAGGGTTGAAGGACTGCTGACATGCACCTCTACCCATCTCCTCCTTCCATGTGCTTTGCTGTCGCTCCCCGGGCCGCACGCGCTGCCGCGACAGCAAAGCATATGCCGCGTTCAACCTCCAGGAGCCTCCGACCATGAACCTCACCAAGATACTTGCCGGCCTGCTGCTGGTACTGGCCTTGGCCCTGGGCCTGGGCGCCTTGCTGTTGGGCCGCCAGACCGCCAATAGGCCGGTGGCGCAGACCACGGCGCCAAGCAGCGCTGCAGCCAGCCCAGCTGCGCCCACCTTTGCCGTCGTAGTCGCCGCCAAACCTGTCACCGCCGGTCAGCGCCTGCAGAAAGAGGACGTCAAGGTCGTCGAACTTCCGGTGGCTGTGGCTTCCAGCTTTAAAAGGGTGGATCAGGTTGAGGGCCGCACCACCACGATGGCTTTAGCGCCCGATGCACCACTGTTCGAACAGCAGCTGATCAGCGGTTTGGCATTGCAGGTCGAACCCGGCCAACGCGCGGTGTCCGTCGGCATCCGCGAGGCCATGGCCGCTGGCCACCATGTGCGGCCCGGCGATTTTGTCGATGTGTTCTTCACCTTGGACGGCAAGACCGACGCGGCCGAGGTGGACAGCCAGACCCGGCTGCTGCTGGCACGCACCCGTGTGCTGGCCTATGGCGCAGCCAGTGTAGAAAACCCACCCCTCACGCAGGCCCAGCGCCAGCAGGAAGAGCAAGAGGCCGCCAAGAACGGCAGCAGCGCCAATGCGGCGCGGCGCAATACGCAAGATGCCCAGGCGGCGCGCAGTGCTGCCACCGCCGTGCTGGCCGTGCCTTTGCAGGACGTGGAGCGCCTCACCCTGGCCGAGAAATATGGCCAGCTGAGTCTGGCGCTGCGCCACCCCGACGACAGCCGCGTGCCCGACCCGGCGCTGTTTGCGGCCCTGCCCACCGTGCTGCAGCCCATAGCAGGCAAGCTGGCCAAAGGCGAGCAACTGCAGGACATGGACCGCTCCTTTGCAGGCCTGCGCTTCAAGGACCTGGCGACAGGCGCCGACAGCAAACCGGCACGGCGCCCTCCCACCGTCACGCAGGCCAAGGCGCCAGCCCCCGCTGCACCCATGGCACCACCACGCTCGCTGGAGGTCTACCAAGGCGCCAGCGTGCAGACCGTACGTTATTGATGGCGGCCGGGGTTGTCAGCCCCGATCGACCGCGCCAGCACAGGCGCACACGGGCCCGCAAGGCCCGGAACCAGAACGAGACAGACGAGGGAAACGACTATGAGAACTACCGCACTCGCATCCGCCGCCTGGCTGCCCCTGCTGGTCAGCGCCTTGGCCGTGCAAGCCCAGACCGTGGCGCCCGCTGCCAATAGCGCGCAGCCCCTGGCACTGGTGCAAGGCCAGCAGCAACTGTTCAAGCCCGGTATTGCCATTGCACGCATCGCCATCGGCGACCCTGCGGTGCTGGATGTGCAGGTGCTGGGCGAACTGCCCCAGACCGGCAAGCCCGCCGCCGGCAAGGCAGCCGGTCAACGCCCCGCCCGCCATGCCGAGCTGCTGCTCACCCCCAAGGCCGCAGGCAGCACCACCTTCATGGTCTGGCCTACCCAGGGCGAACCGCAGACCTGGAACGTTGTGGTCAGCGGTCCGCGTCTCTTGCTGGAACGCCGCCTGCAATCCTTGCCCGAGCATGCACGCGCATCGGCCGAGTTGGCAGCGATGGCTCCCAAAGGCACGCCACTGACCGACCTGTCCCAGGTGAATGTGCGCAGCAATACCGTGCAGGTCGATGTGCAGGTGGTGGAGTTCAAGAAGTCGGCCATGCGGCGCGCGGGCGTGCAGCTCAACAGCGGCGGTGCCAATGACCACGGCTTCCAGTTTGGGGTCTACACCCCCGGCAGCAATGGCAGCAGCAGTGGCTCGTCGAGTGGCGGCAGTGGTAGTGGCAGCGGTACCGACGGGGGCACCTCAGCCATCGCCAGTGCGATGAACCTGGTGCTCGGCTTTGGACGCGCCTTCAGCGGCAAGGGCATCACCGCGCAGCTGGGCTTTCTGGAAGGCAATGGCCTGGCGCGTGTGCTGGCCAAGCCCACACTGGTGGCCCAAAGCGGCCAGACTGCGAGCTTCCTGGCCGGTGGCGAAATCCCCATCCCTGTACCCAGTGGCGGCAGCAACAGCATTTCCATCCAGTACAAGGAGTTTGGTGTCAAGCTGCAGCTGACGCCGACCATTCTCTCCAACGAGCGCATCGCCCTCAAGGTGGCGCCCGAGGCCAGCGACTTGGACTACACCCAAGGGGTGACCATCAACGACATCTCGGTGCCGGCGTTGCGCACCCGCCGTGCCGACACCTTTGTCGAGCTGGCAGATAGCGAGAGCTTTGTCATTGGTGGGCTGGTCAGCCGTTCGACCCTGTCCAACGTCAACAAGGTGCCGCTGCTCGGCGACCTGCCCATCCTGGGCACCTTCTTCAAGAACCTCAACTACTCGCAGGAAGAGACCGAGCTGGTGATCATCGTCACCCCCCGTCTGGTGCAGCCCTTGCCTGCGGGCACCAACCTGGAGGCACTGCTGCCCGGTGCCCAGCAAGAGCTGCCCAATGCCGGCCGCGTCTGGGCGCCCTATGCCGTAGGCGCGCCCTATGCCGACTCTCCTCTGCCCGGCTTTTCGTACTGATGCCATGAACAAGGATTCTCTCGCCCCCCATGGCGCAGGCCCCTCGCCCGAGAACCCCTCGCTGGCCGACCTGCTCACACCCAGGCCCGGGCCGGCACGGCCTGCGCCGGCAGATGCCAGCGAGAGCCTGCAGCATACCCAGCTGCTCGCCGATCTGAAGAACCATGCCTATGAGCATTTGCTCAGCCGCATCGAGGAGCTGGGGGCAGAGTTTGGCCGCTGGTCGCAGGCGGCGATTGCGCAGTTTGTGAAGCTGGAGCTGGACAGCTTTATCCGCCTGCATGCGGTGCCGGTCAATGAGCAAGAGGCCCGGCAGGTGGCTGAGGCGCTCAGCCGCGAGCTGACCGGCCTGGGCCCGCTGCAGCCGCTGCTGGAAGACCCGAGGGTCGAGGACATCCTCATCAATGGCTACCGGGACATTTATGTTTCGCGCGGCGGCATGCTCGAGCGCGAGGCCTCGCATTTCAAGGATGACGAGCATGTGCTGCGCATCGTGCGGCGCATTCTGGCGCCGTTGGGCCGGCGGCTCGATGAATCCAGCCCCATGGTCGATGCCCGCCTGCCCGATGGCGGCCGTATCAATGTGATCATCGGCCCGCTGGCCATCGACGGCCCCACGGTCTCGATCCGCAAGTTCCGCAAGGACCCGCTCACGCCCAAGGACCTGGTGCAGCTGGGAAGCTTTAGCGAAGACATCTGCCGCATTCTGGAGATGGCGGTGAAGGCCCGTTGCAACATCCTGGTGAGCGGCGGCACCAGCTCGGGCAAGACCTCCTTGCTCAATGCGTTGGCCAGCTTTATCCCCAGCAACGAGCGCATCGTGACCATTGAGGACACCGCCGAGCTGGCCCTCAACCACAGCCATGTGGTGCGGCTGGAGAGCCGCCCGGGCAGCTTTGATGGCTCGGGCCATGTGAGCATCCGCGACCTGCTGGTCAACAGCCTGCGCATGCGGCCCGACCGCATCATCGTCGGCGAAGTGCGCAGTGGCGAAGTGCTCGAGCTGCTGCAGGCGATGAACACCGGCCACGATGGCTCCATGGGCACCATCCATGCCAGCTCGCCGCGCGAATGCCTCTACCGCGCCGAGATGCTGGCCGGTTTTGCCGGCTTTCAGGGCAGCGAAGTGAGCCTGCGCCGCCAGATTGCCAATGCGGTGGACTTCATCGTGCAGATCGGCCGCCTCTCCAACGGCCGCCGGCGCCTGTTATCGCTGACCGAGGTGACGGGCATGACGGACAACATGATCTCCACCCAGGAGCTCTACCGCTACGAGGCCCAGATCGGACCCGACGGCCAGGAGCAGGACCAATGGGTGTCCATGGGCATCTCACCCCATTCCCCCAAATTGCTGGCCTGGTGGCGCGCCCAGCAGCAGGCGGGCAGCAGCGGAGCGCAACGATGAACATCCACCCCGCCGTCCTGGTCATCGCCGCCCTCGCCTGCGTGCTGCTGGCCCTGGCGCTGTGGCTGTTCTCCCGTGCGCGCCAGCAGCAGGCACGGCAATCGATTGCCGGCCATATGCAGCGCAGCCGCGATATCCAGCGCGACCTGATGGCCAGCGTTGCGGCAGCACCGATGCCTGGCATGGTGGCTGATCCGCGCGCTTCGACGGACTTCCCCGCCGCAGCCAGCACTTCGGCTTCGGCACGGCAATGGCTGTATGACCATCTGGGCTATGGTGCCTGGGGCATCAGCCCGCGCGGCCTGGTCATGATCGCCGGTCTAGGCCTGTTTCTGGCGTTTCTGGTTGCATTGCAAGCAGGTGCTTTGCTGGGTCTGATGGTGCTGGCCGTCTACGCGCTGCTCACCTGGTTTGGCATCTGGCACCGGGTAAGCAAGCGCCGCGCCAAGATGCTCTCGCTGCTGCCTGGCTTTCTGGACAATATGGTGCGCCTGATCTCCATCGGCAACTCGCCCCATGCCGCCTTCCAGTTTGCCAGCGGCAATGTGCCCGAGCCGCTGGGCAGCGCGTTGCAGCATGTCAATGCCTCGCTCAGCGTCTCGCCCGACCTGGGCCAGGCGATGACCCAGCTGGAGCGCACCTGGAAATTGCCTGAGTTTGGTCTGCTAGCCGCCGTATTCCGCATGAGCACGCGCTATGGCGGCCGGGTCGAGCAGGTGCTAGAACGTGTGTCTGCCTATATCCGTGACCGCCTGTCTGCCGAGCGGGAGCTCCATTCCCTCTCAACCGAAGTGCGCCTGTCAGCCTGGATCCTGGCCTTGCTGCCCATCATCGTGGGCAGCTTGATCATGCTGCTCAACCAGGGCTACTTTCTCCGGCTGTGGCAGGACGGTACTGGTCAAAAAATGATCTTTATCGCCGCGGGCCTGGAAGTGTTTGGCTCCTTCCTGCTTTACCGGCTGGCACGTCTGAAATAAGGAGGGCTAAAGATGTTCCGATACCTCCGCCTTCAAAAGCACCGGGGTGCATCAGTGTTAGTGCACGCCTGCAGCGCAGGAGAGCGTCCATGACCGCCGACCAACTGTGGATCGCCAGCCTGGCGCTGGCTGCGCTGGGTCTGCTGGTGCTTGCTGGCAGGCTGCTGCTGCGTCTGCACCGCGCTGAACGCACTGAGCAGCGTGTCGTTCAACTGCTGCGCCAGCGCGAAACGGCAGCGGCAGTGATACAGCCCTTTCCGATGCCGGGCCTGCAACCGCTGGGCACGGCCACGCCTCAGACCGACCAGGATGCCGCCCAGCAGGTGCTCGAACGCCTCAAGCCACCCGCCTGGCTGGAGACCGGACTGGCCAAGGCCTTGTTTGCCCAGGAGGACCGCAAACTGATGGAGCAGGCGGGCATCGAGATAGGCCGAGGCGGACTCATTTTTGTGGCCAGCCGTACGGCACTGTGCCTGTTGTTGCCGGTACTGGTACTGCTGGTGCTGCAGCCGCAGGGCATGAAGGCCATGTTCTATGCCTTTGCTGCGTTCAGTCTGGGCCTGATGCTGCCCAAGTGGATTCTGCGCTCCAAAGCCACCAACCGCCGCAAGCAGGTGGTCGAAGAGCTGCCGCTGTTTGTGGACCTGCTGCGCCTGTTGCAAGGCGTGGGCCTGAGCATTGACCAGAGCCTGCATATTCTGGCGACGGAATTTGGCAGCGTGCTGCGGGTGCTGAGCGCCGAGCTGGGACTGGCCAACCGGCTCTATAGCTCGGGCCGCACACGTGAGCAGTCGCTGCAGCGACTGGCCATGCTGGGGGCCGACGACGACATGAGTGCCGTTGTCAACCTGCTGGTGCAGGTGGACCGCCATGGCGGCGCGGTGCAGGAGCCGCTGCGCGAGTTCAGCCTGCGCCTGCGTGAAAAGCGCCAGGCCAACTTCAAGGAAAAGATCGGCACCATCACGGTCAAGATGACGGGCGTGATGGTGCTGACCTTGCTCCCTGCCTTGATCGTGATCACCGCAGGGCCCGGCTTTACGGCGGTGATCCGCTCCCTGTCATCCATTGGAGGGCGATAAGCATGCGCCAAACCAACCGCAACACATCTCTATTCGCCATGCCGCTGCTGGCCTTGGCGGCCGCGCTGCTGACCGGCTGTGCCTCCAAAGGCCCGCAGGGCTATGGCGCTGCCGAGCAAAGCACGGCGGCCCAGGCCCAGCAGCAAATGGAAAAAGCCGCCCAGCTGACCCAGATCGATCCGCAGCAAACTTATCTGAACCTGATCCGCCAGATGCAGCAGGCCAACCAGTGGTATGCGTCGCTCGCGCACACGCAGGCCTTTGAGCGCCAGTACGGCAGCCAGCCGCAGATCCGCTTGATGCGTGCCGATGCACTGCGCAACACCGGCCAAGGCAAATTGGCTGAACAGGGTTACCAGGCCTTGCTGGCCGACCCCGACAGCGGCACCGTGGCGCGTGCGCGGCGCGGCCTGGGTCTGCTGTATGCCAGCCAGGGCCAGTACCCCAACGCCATTGCGCAGCTGGAGATGGCACGCCAGATCAACCCCATCGATGCCGATGTGCTGAGTGACCTGGCCTACGCCCATATGCTCGATGGCCAGACGGAAGCCGCCCACCTGCCCGTGCTGCAAGCGGCGCAGCTGGCCCCCAGCAATGCGCGGGTGCAGCTCAACTTGGCTCTCTACCTGATGGCCAGCGACCAGAAGGCACAGGCTTCGCAACTGCTGCAGCGGCTCAGCCAGCCCGCCGCCAAAAATGTGCCCGCGCTGATTGACGCGAACTCAATGCAGACCTTGCAAGCCCAGTTGCAGACGGTGCAGACCGCCATGCGCCGGCGCAACGGTGGCGAGTTGCCAACGCCAGCACCTGCTGCGGCGGTGCCGATGGTGGACAGCGCCACGCTTGCAGCCAGCCCGCTGACCTCTCCGGCTACCGCCCCTGTTGTAGCCCCGGCAGCAGCGCCATCCGACGTGCCAGCGGCGGGCCCAGGGCCTGCTATGCCCACGGCCTTGCGCAGTACGGCCACTGGCAACGACAGCCCGCAAATCATTGATTCCCCGGCACGCCCCATCGCGCCTTAGCACCCCAGGAGTACCCCATGTCTCAGTTTCCTTCTCTCCCCACCTGGCGTTCCGTGCTGATGCTGGGCCTGGCTGCTGGTGCCGGCCTCTCGGCAATCGCCGTGCATGCAGAATCCAGCCGCACCGTGGTATCGGTTGAAGCCCAGGTACCCAGCCTGGAAATGACACGCCAAGCGCCGGTGGTGGATATCCCCGAGCGCGTCTCGCCCGCCACCCAGCCCTATATCCCGCTGGCTACGGAGAACAGCAATCCGTCGCTGGAGAACCCGGTCATCTGGCGCAGCCGCCCCATCGTCATCGGCAACGCCACCGAACGCCTGCTGGCGCTGCAAACGGCATCACCGGGCGTGCATCCACGCCCCATCGATGGTGAGCAGGCCAGCCGCAGCTACCAGCGCTACCTCAAGAGCTTCGAGACCAAGATCCCCGAGCGCTTTGATACCGGCCTGGATGTGAAGAAGTAAAGCCCAGGAGCCCCGCATGCGCCCGCACCCCACCCCTTCCATGCACTGCTGCAGGCGCTCGCGCCAGCAGCGCGGCGTGTATGCGCTGGAGTGGGCGATCATCTTCCCGGTGTTTTTTGTGCTGCTCTACGGCATCGTCTGCTATGGGCTGACCTTTCTGGTGCGCCAGTCGATGCAGTATGCGGTCGAGGAAGGCGCCCGTGCAGCGCTGCGCTACCCCAGCTCTACGATCATCGGCAGCAACCCGCCCACCTGGGCCTTCCGCAGCCTGCAGGCGCGCCGCACCACCGCCAATGCGCTCAACTGGTTGCCGGCTGAGCTGCGGCCAGCCGAGAGCGATATCAACTTCACGCTCTGCCACCTGGCAGACACCGCCTGCAACCAGGACACGGCGCTGAACCCGGCGCTCGACTGCAATATCGAGACCCCTTGCCTGGTGCTGGTCAGCTACCGCATCGCCAACTACCGCCAGGGCGCCATTGCGCCGGCTATTCCCGGTTTCGGCCTGTTGCTGCCCGCCAGCCTGCAGGCCCAGGCGAGCCTCTTGGTGGACAGGAGGATGCTATGAAGCAGCTCCGCCAGCATCGGCACACCAGCACTCAGCTGCGACGCCAGCGCGGCGTCGCCGCCATCGAATTCGCGCTGATCGCCGTGTTCATGATTGTCATGCTCCTTGGCGTGACGGTGTACTGGCGGGCTTTCCAGGCGCAGCAGTCGCTCACGCGGGCGGCGGGCGATGGCGCGCGCGCCATTCTGGGCGTGCTGGCAGCGGGGGTCAGCGACCCCTGCCACCCCACGCAGGCAGCAGCCAACCGCGCCACCATCCAGCTGCGGGTGGCGCAATCGGTGCGCTCCAGCCTGGAGCGCAGTGACATACCGGGCACGGTGGGCGACCAGCTGACCGTGGGTACCATCCAATGGCAAGCGGCCTGCCCGAGCACGGGCACCGGCAGTGCCAGCTTTGAGCTGCGCTACCAACTCGCGCCACTGTTCGGCACGCAAAGCGCCTGGGTTACCGAGCCCCGGCAGCTCTATGAAAAAAGCGTGGTGCACTTTGCATCGCTGCTGTGAGGAGGATCTACACCATGTCCGCCTTTAGCGCTCCCTCCGTACGCCGACCCATGCCCCTGGTGCAGCGCGGCGCCGTGCTGGTGCAGTTTGCGCTGCTCGCTGCCGTGCTGGTCACCCTGCTGGGCACCGTGCAGATCGGCTATATGTACTACGCCAAGCGGGATCTGCAGCGCATCGCCGATGTGGCCGCGCTCGAAGCTGTCAACGCCATCACCTATGGCAACTCTGCCACCTGCGGGCAGGGCCAGGCAGCGGCCAACCAGAGCGTGACCACGCAAATGCGCCTGTCGCTGGACAAAGAACAGCGCCGCATTGACTGCGGCCACTGGGACAGCAGCAAGGCCGATGCGCTGCGTTTTGGCCTCAACAGCAGCCCGATGAATGCCGTGCGCGTGCAGCTGCAGGGCGAGGTGTTGCAGCTGGTGCCGTTTATCGGCTCGAGGGTCGTGGCAGCCGCCGCCACTGCGGCCAAGGACAGCGAACCGGTGGCCGCATTCTCGATCGGCTCGCAGCTGCTGCGCTTCAACAACAACGGCCTGCTCGGGCGCATCACCGCGCTGGTGGGGCTGGATATCCAGCGCCTTACCGTGCTGGACAAGGATGGCATCGCCAATGCCAAGATCACGCCGTCTGGCCTGCTCAAGGTGCTGGGTCTGCCCATCGGTGTCAACGACCTCGCCCTGCTGACCCCCAATGACCTGGCCAATGTCAACGCGTCGGTGATCGACCTGATCGACGCCGCAATCCAGGCGGGCAGCGACAGCCTGCTGAACGCCGGTGTCGACATTGCCGCCTTGGTTGATCTGCGCGCCTACCTGGCAGCTTTTCAGATCGCGAACATCAAGCTGCCACTGGGGGGAGACAAGGGCTTGCTGGCCGTCATCTCGGCCGGCGGTGCGGCCTCGCCCATCGGCGCCGGGCTGGATGCCGCTATTGGCCTGGGTGACCTGGTGCGCACCCACCTGGTCGCTGCCAATGGCAGCAACAGCGTGGCACTGGGCCTGGGCTTGCCCGGCATTCTGGATGCCAACCTGACCGTGGTGGAACCACCGCGCAATGCCATCGGCCCAGCCAATGGGCTGACCAAGGCCCGCAGCGCCCAGGTGCGCCTGACCGTCAACATCGGCGAGCAAAAGAATGTCAGCACGCCCGGCCTGCTGACCGCGCTGCTGGGCAATCTGCTGGGCATCCGGGTGCACATCCCCATTCAGGTCGATCTGGTGCGCAGCACCGGCACGCTGGAGGCCATCCAGTGCACGCCCGCCCGCAACAACCGCCGGGCCAATATCTCCGTGCGCTCGGCGATTGGCGATGTCTGCATTGGCCAGCTCAACGCCAACGGTGTCTGCCAGAAAACCGAGCTGGTGGACCTGAACCTGCTGAACCTGCTGGGCGGGCTGCGCGTGCAGAGCAAGCTGTCCACCTCGGTACTGCAAGGCGCTACCTACTCATCGCCGCCCAATGCCCAGGCCTGCCCCTACAACAGCAGCAATGTGGACGAATGCCTGGTCGGCATGCAGGTGGATGTCGAACGATCCAGTGGTCCCAACGGATTGCGGCTGGGCACGACGGTCAGCAATCTGTTGAAGCAGGTGCCTGCCCTGGTAGGCGATGTGCAGAACGCCGAGTACTACGGCGTGCTGGGGGGACTGCTTGGCGGGCTGCTGGGTGGTTTGCTGGGCGGCCTCAATGCGCTGCTCAATGTGGTGGTCACGGTGGTGAGCGCCTTGCTGGCACCACTGCTCAACACCATTGGCGGTGCGCTCGATCTGCTGCTGCAGGGCCTGGGCATCGAGCTGGGTCGCGCCAGCGTGGATTTGCTGGGCATCCAATGCGACACCGCCCAGATCGTGCAATGAAGACAGGAGTGAGCGCAACGACATGAAGAACCGAGGGAATAGAACGTGAATCAGAACGATTTGGTCATCTACGTCTGGGAAGGCCAAGCGGACATTGCGGAGCGGGTGGAGCGCTGCATGGTCAACTTGGATGTGGACGTGGTGCGCGCCGATGGCCTGACCCTGTCGCCGATGGCGGCACAGGGGGGCAATGCCATTGCCGTGGTCAGTGTGTCGGTGCTGGAAGGTGCGCGCTTTACGCGCCAGGGGATCGAGGGCAACTTTGGAGGCATGCCGGTGCTGTGGGTCAGCGCCAAGCCGCGTGGCGAAGGACCGGGCACCTATGCCACCGAGTACTCCCATGTGCTGCCCTTTGACTTTACCGGCGCCGAGCTGCGGGCCATGCTGGTGCGCATTGTGCGGCGCCTGCAAAGCACCAGGCACAAGCCGCCGCGTGGCGACGACATCATTGCCGAGGCCGAGGTCATGCTGGCCCTGCTGCGCGATGTGGACACCTTTGCCGACTGCGAGCACAGCGTGCTGATCTTTGGCGAGACGGGCACTGGCAAGGAGCGCATTGCCGAGCGCCTGCATGAGCGCAATACGCACTACGGCCAGGGACCCTTTGTCGTGGTCAACTGCGGCGCCATCCCTGACGGCCTGTTTGAGTCGCTGTTCTTTGGCCATGCCAAAGGATCGTTCACCGGTGCGGTGACGGCGCACAAGGGCTTTTTCGAGCAGGCCAATGGCGGCACCTTGTTTCTCGACGAAATCGCCGACCTGCCGCTGTACCAGCAGGTCAAGCTGCTGCGTGTGCTGGAAGAGCGCACGGTCACCCGGCTGGGCGCTACCTCGCCGGTGGCGCTGGATTTCCGCCTGGTCGCGGCCACCAACAAATCGCTGCGCGAGCTGGTGCATGCCGGGCGCTTCCGGGCCGATCTGTTCTTTCGCCTGGCGGTGATCGAGCTGCAGATGCCCAGCCTGGAAGAGCGTGGCGAGGCCGACAAGCTGGCCATCTTCAACAGCATTTTGCGCAAGGTGGTGGGCGAGGAGATGATGGAGCGCCTGGGCGGGCCGCCGATGTACATCCTGGATGCCATTGCGCAGATGTACTTTCCCGGCAATGTGCGCGAGCTGCGCAACCTGGCCGAGCGCATTGGCGTGGCTGCCCGCCAGACCCAGGACTGGCATGCCGGTGGCGCCACCGAGCGCCTGCTGCAGCAGGCCCAGAGCCTGTCGGCCACCACCTTTCCGCTGGAGCCCCATGCCGCCGAGCCGCTGCTGGCCGACCGCAGCAACTGGGATCTGGAAGAGCGCAACCGCATCATCGAGGCACTGCACGCCAATGCCTGGAAGCGCCAGAACACCGCGCAGCAGCTGGGCATCAGCCGCAAGGTGCTGTGGGAGAAGATGCGCAAGTACCAGATCTCGGACGGCGAACCGCTGGTGCCCCTGGCACCGGCCGCCGCGCAAGCCAACGACAACCTGCCCCTGTGACCCTGCAAACCCAGCCTTGGCCGACCATGACAGACAAACCCCTGATCGTTTTTGTAGGCGCGGTGTACCCGAGCCAGTACAGCCTGCTGTGCAGCTACCTGCGGGCCCAGGGCCTGGCCGATGCCTGGTTCATGACCACACCCGGCCACAAGGCCAACCATGACAAGCACTGCGACCACCTGCTGTCCTTCCAGCCCGATGGACTGATCGTCGGCCCCCAGAGCTACTACTACTCGGACAAGGTCGAACGCTCGGCGCGCATTTGCCGGGGCGTGCTCAAGGCGCTGGAAGACTTTGAAGCCGCGCAAGGCCGCAAGATCGATGTGGTGGTGGCCCATTCGCTCTGGGGCGCGCCCAACTGGCTGTATGGCGAGCTGGACGCCGCCATCATCAGCTACATCGAGTTCCCCAGCTACCTGGCACATGGCTGGGATGCCGCCTACCCGCCCGACCAGGCCCAGCGTCTGGGCGACCGCAACACCGAGATGCTGAGCTTTCACCAGGTGCTGTGCAGCGACCTGACCATTGTGCCCAGCGCCTATGCGCGCTCGATGTTCCCGCCGCTGCTGCAGGACCGGGTGGCGGTACAGTTCGAGGGATTTGACATCCAGCCGCCGCTGCGCAATTTTGGCGCGGCCGGCGATGCAGCGGGCGATACGAAAAAGCCTTTTACCATCGCGTTCTCGGCGCGTGATCTGTCCAGTGCCAAGGGCTTGGAGACCTATATCCGGCTGGTGGACCGCATGGTGCGCGAAGGCGATGGCCAGAACACCCGCTTTATCGCCATTGGCGATGCCAAGGCCTCCACCTATGGCTATGAGCAGCAATGGGTAGAGCGGCGCTACGGCGGCAAGGTGGAGAGTTTTCGCGACCACCTGCTCAAGGTCTACCCTGCGGCTGATGTGATCGAGTTCCCGGGCCACCTGCCCTATGACCAGTTCTCGGCGCTGCTGGCCGAGGTTGATCTCTTCCTCTACCCGCTGCGCTACGGCGTGGCCAACTGGGGCCTGATGGAGATCCTGGCGCGCGGCGGCTGCGTGATTGGCTCCAACTGGGGCTTTGCACCCGAGCTGATTGCCCACAATGTCAACGGCCTCTTGCTGCCCGACAACGACGACGACTGGATCGACGCGATACGGCAGCTGCGCAAGGACCCGGCCCGGCGCCAGCGCTATGCCCAGGCTGCGCTGGAGACCGGCAAGGCCTACCACATCGCCAAGGTGGCGCCCCGCTTTATGGCGCTGTTTGAGCGGGCGATGGCCAACCGCAAGGCGCAGCTGGTGGCACCGCGCTGACCGGCGCTGTTGTCTAGGCCGCTTGCTTCCAACGCGCGAAGCCCTGTGCGCGCAACGCACAGGCCGGGCATTCGCCGCAGCCATAGCCCCAGTCATGGCGCTCGCTGCGGTCGCCCTTGTAGCAGGTATGGGTGTCCTCCTGCACCAGGGCCGTCAAGGCGTCGCCGCCCAGGTCTTGCGCCAGCTGCCAGGTCGCGGCCTTGTCGATCCACATCAAGGGCGTCTCCACCACCAGTGGCCGTCCCAGGCCCAGGCTGAGCGCCACCTGCATGGCCTTCATCGTGTTGTCGCGGCAGTCGGGGTAGCCGGAGAAATCGGTCTCGCACATGCCGCCCACCAGCACCGTGCACTGGCGGCGGTAGGCCACCGCAGAGGCCAGGGTCAGGAACACCAGGTTGCGCGCCGGCACAAAGGTATTGGGCAGGCCATCGGCCTGGTAGGCCAGTGCGGCATCGCTGGTCAGCGCCGTATCGCTGATCTGGCCGAGCACATCGATGTTCAGCAGGTGGTCATCCCCCAGCTTTGCCGCCCAGTGGGGGAACTGCGCGCGCAGGTGAGCCAGCACGGTGCTGCGGCATTCCAGCTCCACCCGGTGGTTCTGGCCGTAGTCGAAGCCAATCGTTTCGACATGGGCATAACGGCTCAAAGCCCAAGCCAGGCAGACGGTGGAATCCTGTCCACCCGAAAAAAGTACCAGCGCCTTGGCGTCTTGCATGCTGCGCTTCTCCATCCATCAAAAATTTAAGAACCAGGCTCTGTTGACAACGGCCAATGGCCTAGCTGCGCTCACCCCAGGCCGTGCTGGCATCGGTCAGCGCATCGCTGCGCGTGGCCGAAAGAATTGCGTCGAGCAGGCCGGGAAAGCGGGCATCGAGGTCTTCGCGCCGCAGCGACAGCAGGTTCTCGCGCCCCGCAGGGCGCTGCCAGATCACGCCGCTGCTGCGCAGCACGCGCCAGTGGTGCGTCATCGTGGACTTGGTCTGGTCGCGCAGCAGCGCCGTGCAGCTGCGCTCCTGGCCATCGGCCAGCACGCGCACCACCGCCAGCCGGGTGGGGTTGCCCAGGGCGGTGAGCACATTTTCCAGATGGATCTGTGCCGCTTCAGGGTGGTGAGGAATCATCGGGGTCCATGCGCCACGGAGGCGCGCATCGGCTGACATAGCCGGGTCTTGCCAAAGGGCGCCATTCTGCCTGGGTCGGCAGGGCTGGCAGCCCGAATGGCGTTATTGTCCCCAAACCGCCAATACCCATGACGACAGTACGATTGTCTTCGTACTATTAATATCGCTCTTTTCTGGCCCTGTGCCGGTGCTCTCTTGAAGGCACCGGATGTCGCAAAGTGGGAGCGCACAGGGCTGTAACACGCAGCTGAATCCGGCTGAAAAACCGACCCAAGGAGGTCAACATGGCCCGCCATACCCCCATAGAACGCTATCGCAACATCGGCATCTCTGCGCACATCGATGCCGGAAAAACCACGACGACCGAGCGCATCCTGTTCTATACCGGGGTGAGCCACAAGCTGGGCGAGGTGCATGATGGCGCCGCCACGATGGACTGGATGGCCCAGGAGCAAGAGCGCGGCATCACGATCACCTCGGCAGCGACAACGGCCTTCTGGTCGGGCATGGAACGCAACTTCCCAGCCCACCGCATCAACATCATCGACACCCCCGGTCACGTGGACTTCACGATCGAGGTCGAGCGCTCCATGCGCGTGCTCGACGGCGCCGTCATGGTCTATGACTCGGTGGGCGGCGTGCAGCCGCAGTCGGAAACCGTCTGGCGCCAGGCCAACAAGTACAAGGTGCCACGCCTGGCCTTTGTCAACAAGATGGACCGCATTGGTGCGGACTTCTTCCGCGTGCGCCAGATGATGGTGGACCGCCTGAAGGCCAACCCCGTGCCCATCGTGATCCCGATTGGCGCCGAGGCTGAGTTCTCCGGCGTGATCGACCTGATCAAGATGAAGGCCATCATCTGGGACGAGGCCTCGCAGGGCATGAAGTTCGAGTACCGGGACATCCCCGCCGAGCTGCAGGCCTCTGCGCAAGAGTGGCGTACCAAGATGGTGGAAGCCGCAGCCGAAGCCAGCGAAGCGCTGACCGACAAGTACCTGAACGATGGTGACCTGCCTGAGGCCGACATCATTGCGGGCTTGCGCCTGCGCACGATTGCGACGGAGATCCAGCCCATGCTGTGCGGCTCGGCCTTCAAGAACAAGGGTGTGCAGCGCCTGCTGGACGCCGTGGTCGAGCTCATGCCTTCGCCGCTGGATGTGCCTGCGGTGACTGGCCACAGCGAAGACGAGAACGACAGCACGGTGCTGACGCGCCGCGCTGACGATGGCGAGAAGTTCTCTGCCCTCGCCTTCAAGCTGATGACCGATCCCTTTGTGGGCCAGCTGACCTTTGTACGCGTCTACTCGGGCGTGCTCAGCAAGGGCGATCTGGTCTACAACCCGATCCGTGGTCGCAAGGAGCGCATTGGCCGCATCGTGCAGATGCATGCCAATGAGCGCCAGGAAATCGATGAGATCCGCGCCGGCGACATTGCCGCCTGTGTGGGCCTCAAAGAGGTGACGACCGGAGAGACCTTGAGCGACCCGAGCGCGCCCATCATCCTGGAGCGCATGTCCTTCCCTGAGCCCGTGATTGCGCAAGCGATCGAGCCCAAGACCAAGGCCGACCAGGAAAAGATGGGCATCGCCCTGTCGCGCCTGGCCGCCGAGGATCCCTCGTTCCGCGTGCGCACCGATGAGGAATCGGGCCAGACCATCATCGCCGGCATGGGCGAGCTGCATCTGGAGATCATCGTGGACCGCATGAAGCGGGAGTTCAACGTGGAAGCCAATGTGGGCAAGCCCCAGGTGGCCTACCGCGAGACCATCCGCAACACGGTCAAGGATGTGGACGGCAAGTTTGTGCGCCAATCGGGCGGCAAGGGCCAGTATGGCCATGTGGTCTTCACCCTGGAGCCGATGGAGTCCGGCGAAGGCTTTGCGTTTGTCGACGAGATCAAGGGCGGTGTGGTGCCACGCGAGTACATCCCCGCCGTGGAGAAGGGGGTGCGCGAGGCACTGACGACCGGCGTGCTGGCCGGCTACCCGGTGGTGGATGTGCGCGTGCGCCTGACCTTTGGTTCGTACCACGATGTGGACTCGTCCGAGCAGGCCTTCAAGATGGCGGCCATCTTTGGCTTCAAGGAAGGCATGAAGAAGGCCAACCCGGTCATCCTGGAGCCGATGATGGCGGTCGAGGTGGAAACGCCTGAGGACTATGCCGGCACCGTGATGGGCGACCTGTCATCTCGCCGGGGCATGGTGCAGGGCATGGACGACATTGCCGGTGGCGGCAAGAGCATCAAGGCCGAGGTCCCCTTGTCCGAGATGTTTGGCTATGCGACGCAGCTGCGCTCGATGACGCAGGGCCGCGCCACCTACACGATGGAGTTCAAGCGCTACACCGAAGCGCCTGCCCATGTGGTGGCGGGCATTGCGACCCGGTCGAACCGATAAGGCCTGGGCCTGCTATAGCAGGCCACTGAGCCCATAGGCAAGCAAGTCAACAGGCACACCGCCCCCAAAGCGATGTGCCTGTTTTTTATGCGCCCTCCTCAAAAGCGCCAGGTGGCACCCAGCAAAGGCCCGGCCATCGTCACATCGATGCGGGTGCCGCCCCGGCGGTAGTCCAGGGTCAGCACCCGGTAGCCCAGCGAGACAAAGGCCTGCTCGCTCCACTGGTAGTTGACGGTGGCAGCGACCTGGTGCGTGGCCCGCGAGCCCACGCCAAAGCCACCCACATCGCCATAGGCCAGGGCCGACCAGCGCGGTGCAATGGGGATATGGGCGCGCAGGCCAAGGACAGGGTCGACAAAGCGCTTCTCGGGCGAGGTCTGCACCAGGCCGCCCGCCACATCGACCGAGGCCTTGACGCTCCAGGCGCGCAGGCCCGCCAACAGATCCAGGTTGATATCGGCGTTGGAGACCGCACGGTAGCCCGCAGCCAAGGTGGCGGAGGCCTGGCGGAAGCTGCCCGATGCCGGCAGGCCAGGTGGCAACTTGCCCGAGCGCGAACTGGATGAATAGCTGATGTCGCCCAGCAACACCAGGCGGTCCTTGCGGGCATAGCCGGTCAAAAAGAACGCCGCATCCAGGTCCTTCATCACCTCGGAAAAAGACTTGTCCATCGACACCACACTGCTGCCCTGAAAGGGCCGCAGATCCCCCCCCACCCCACTGGCCCAGACATAGGGCGTGAGCTGAACCGCCCAGGCGCCAGTAGCGCCCTCTTCGGCCGGTGGAGGCAGCTGCTGCGCCACAGCGGCCAAGGGCAGGCCCGCAACGGTAGCCAGCACTGCAAGGCGGCGCCACGCAGTGGCGCTAGAGAGCACCCGGTGGCGCAAATTGGAAGACCCTGGCATCGCTATCCCTCCATCTGGCCGCACGCGAGACGACGGCAGCTTTTTCGAAAAATAAAACAACTTATATATTGAACAAATCATCGCATGAATTTGCGGCCATGCACAGCGACGGCAGAGCCCGGCCACCCCGCCGCCGGGTCGCCGGACCGCCGGACCGCCGGACCGCTAACTTACATGTGCAAAGCGCTCGGCCAGCCAGTCGATGAACACCCGTACCCGTGCCGAAGGCTGGCGGCTGTAGGGATGGAGTACCGACACCGGCATGGACGGCGGCGGCAGATCGGGCAGTACCTCCAGCAATTCGCCCTCCTCCAGTGCCTGCGCGATGCGGTAACGTGGCACCTGCACCATCCCCAAGCCCGCCATCGCAGCGCCGGTGTACAGATCAGCGCCGTTGACGGTGATGCTGGGCTTGATGCGCCGCTCCACCACCTGCTTGCCCACGCAGAACTCCAGCGCCACCGCCCGGCCCGTGGCGCTGGAGACATAGGCCACGGCGGCATGCTGGGGCAGGTCATCCAGCGACGCGGGCAGGCCATGGCGCGCGGCATAGGCCCGGCTGACCACGGTCACCTGGCGCAGCGACGCGACCTGGCGCCCGATCAGCGTCGAGCTTTGCAGGCTGCCGGCCCGCAGTACGCAGTCCACCCCTTCGCGCACCAGGTCCACCAGGCGGTCGTCTTCGGCCATGTGCAGCTGCACCTCGGGGTAGCGGTCGGCAAAGTCACCCAGGTGCGGCATCACAAAGTAGCGCGCCAAGGTGCCCTGCAGATTGACCCGCAGCAAGCCTTGTGGCGGCGCATGGCGAAAGGCGCTTTCGGCCTCCTGCAGATCGGCCAGCAGCCGGGTGCAACGGCGGTAGTAGTCCTCGCCCTCGGGCGTCAAGCGCACCTGGCGCGTGGTGCGGTCCAGCAGCCGCGCGCCCACGCGGGCCTCCAGCCGCTGGACCAGGTTGGTCACCGTGGCACGCGGAATCTGCAGGTCCTCCGACGCCTGTGCAAAGCTGCTGCGGTCGGCCACCCGCACAAATACCTGCATTTCCTGAAAACGGTCCATCGCCAGCATGCCGCGCCAGAGCGGCGCAGATTATTAAAGTAAACCGAATTATAAAATTCAAATCAGGGTAATGATCTTTTGAATGGAATAGTCAAAAATCCAGCCATTCCATCAACGACAGGAAAGCAGACATGACCAAGCCCACCTCCATTGCCCTGATCACCGGCGCATCGCGCGGCATTGGTGCCACCATAGCCCGCCGACTGGCCCAAGAGGGCTATGCCATCGCCATCAACTACGCCAACAACGCGCAAGAGGCCGAAGCACTGGCCCAGGCGCTGATGCAAGAAGGTGGCCAGGCGATGGCCATCCGCGCCGATATCTCACAGGCTGACCAGGTGCAGGCCATGTTCAGCGCCGTCGAGCAGCAACTGGGCAAGATTGATGTGCTCGTCAACAATGCCGGCGTGCTGACCACCAGCACCCTGGCCGAAACCAGCGATGCGCTGTTTGCCAAGACCTTTGCGATCAACACCCAGGGCGTCTTCAACACCTTGCGCGAAGCAGCCACGCGCCTCAATGACGGCGGGCGCATCATCAACCTCTCGACCACCGCACTGGCCCTGAACCTGCCCGGCTACGCCATCTACAACGGCAGCAAGGCAGCGGTAGAGGCCTTTACCCGCGTGTTTGCCAAGGAGCTGCGTGGCCGCCAGATCACCGTCAATGCAGTAGCCCCCGGCCCGGTCGCGACCGAACTGTTCTTCGCCGGCAAGAGCGAGGCCCAGATCGAACACTTTGCCAAGATGCCTCCGCTGGAGCGCCTGGGCGAGCCCGAAGACATCGCCGCCGTGGTCGCCTTTCTGGCCAGCAAGAACGCCGGCTGGGTCAACGGCCAGGTGCTGCGCGCCAATGGCGGTATTGCCTGAACCGCAGACTCAGCCCAACAAGCCGATGCAAAAGCGCTGGGCGGCAGGCAGCGGCAGATGGGACTGCGCATGCAGCGCCCAATGCGCGACGGCACTGCGGGTGCATACCGACACCATCGCTGCTTGGCCAGCGGGCGTCTCTGCCACCCACGCCCAGGCATGGGCACTGCCGCCCGCTGCGCCCTGCACGGCAGCAGCGGGGGCCGGCAGGCAGGCCAGGCGTGGCAGCATGGCAAAGTCCACCCCCGTCCCGCGCTGCTTGAACCAGGCTTCCTTCAGACTCCAGAGCTGCACGAAGCGCTGCTGGCATTGCGCAAGGTCGGCGATCTGCGCCAGCGCCTCGCGCTGGTCCGGTGTGCAGGCCAGCTGGGCCAGGTCGGCGATGGCGCTGGCCGGCTTGCGGGTGATCAGCTCCATATCGATGCCAACCGGCTCAGGCGCCAGCGCGCACGCGATCCAGCCATGGCTGTGGGACAGTGACAAATGCAAGCCCGCGCCTGTGCTTGCTGAAAGACGCGGCGGCTGCCCGGCCGGCGCCTCCAGCGACCAATCGGCAAACCGCCCCTCGTCGCCTGCCAGCAGCAACCGCAACGCATAGCGGCAGGCGATGAACTCGGCGCGGCGCGCCGGCTCTGCCATCTGCGCCAGGCGCGCTTGCTCCGAGGCGCTCAGCCACTGCGAGGGTGTGCTGGCATGCACAGCGCCCTCCAAGGCAGCCTGCGACACCAGCAGCAGCCGATGGGACACAGGAGCATTCCCGCTTTAACGCGTCTTGGCGTAGCTGCCCTTGAGGGCCACACCCACAACGATGTTGCCCGCATGGCATTCAAAGTTGACGGGGTCCTTGACGTTGTTGCCCTTGTACACGCTGTGCATGTCCACCACCGCGTCGGCCCCCCGTTTCTTGGCAGACGCCTGGAAAGCGATCAGCGCCGACAGCGCGGCCCAGCGGCAGGCGGTCAGGTCGTCCTTGCCGACGCCATTGGTTTTTTTGTTGGAGACATCATCGCCCAGCGCTTCCTTGACGGCCGGGGCTGCGGCGCCAGACAGGTGGAAGGTGACGCTCCCATCCAACTTGCCATCGGCCAGGCCCATCTGGATGACCTCGTCCAGAGGCACCAAAAGCTGGGTATCGCGCGCATGGGCAGCGCCCAGGCTGCCACAGACCAGCAGCAGCGCGCAGGCATATTTCAGTGCGTTCATTGTTCAGCTCCTGGTGCAGCAGGTACGGGCGCCACGGGCGTGCTGATCTGCTTGTTCAGGTTCTTGATCCAGCGGTTGTAGCCCGGGTGGATCCTGCGCTGGCCGTCGCGCTCCTCATAGTTCAGGTTGTTGCTACGCACATAGTTGATGTCAAAGCCCGCTGCGTCGTAGTTCACCTCGATGTAAGCCTGGTACTGGCCGGCCTTGTCATACATCAGCTCCATATGGCCAGGATCATCCTTGGTGGGCTGCCAGCCAATGTTCTGCGCGGCATTGATGATTCTGGCGCGTACCTGTTGCTCGGTCAGCGGCGGGCCGTCGGCCAGCAAGAGAATCTTTGGGTGGTCAATCAAAACAGCTTGGCGCGCCATGGCAGCGCCGGAGCACAGTGCCAGGGCCAGAATGCAGCTGGAGGTTTTCAAGAGGTTCATTTTTTTCTCATTTCCGAGTTGTGGATGGGTAGAGGACGAACTCAGGGCATCCAGCGCCTGAAGATCAGCGAGGTATTGATGCCACCAAAGGCAAAGTTGTTGCTCATTACCACGTCGGTACCAATGGCCCGGGGCTGGCCGGTGATGTAATCCAGCGCGGCGCAGCGCTCGTCCACCTGGTTGAGGTTGGCGTTCTGCGCAAACAGGCCCTCGCGCATCATCTCCAGGCTCATCCAGGCCTCCAGCGAGCCGCAGGCGCCCAAGGTGTGGCCCATGTAGCCTTTGAGCGTGCTCACCGGCACCCGGTCGCCAAAGACATCGAATGTCGCCGCCGCCTCGGCGATATCGCCCTGCTCAGTGGCGGTGCCGTGCGCATTCACATAGCCGATGTCGGCGGGCGCGAGGCCCGCGTCCTGCAGCGCCAGCCGCATGGCCTGCGCCATCGTGGCCGGATTGGGATGGGTCACATGCGTGCCGTCGCAGTTGCTGCCAAAGCCGATCAGCTCGGCGATGATGGGCGCGCCCCGGGCTGTCGCATGCGCCAGCTCCTCGAGCACAAAGGTGCAGGCGCCCTCGCCCAGCACCAGGCCATCGCGCCCGGCGTCAAAGGGCCGTGGCGTCAGCCCGGGCGTATCGTTCTTCACGCTGGTGGCAAACAGGGTGTCAAACACCGCCGCTTGCGTGGCATCGAGCTCTTCGGCGCCGCCGGCCAGCATGGCCAGCTGCTTGCCGCTCTGGATCGCCTCGAACGCATAGCCAATGCCCTGGCTGGCGGAGGTGCAGGCGCTGGAGGTGGTGATCACCCGGCCCGTCAAGCCAAAGAACACGCCGATGTTGACCGCTGCCGTGTGCGACATCATCTTGATGTAGGTATTGGCGTTGATGCCTTCGGTGGTGCGGTCCATGATCATGCGGCCAAAATCACCAATGGCCGCTGGCGTGCCTGCCGACGAACCGTAGGCCACGCCCATGCTCCCGCTCTTGAGCAGCGGGTGGCCCAGCAGACCGGCACTCTCGAGTGCCAGCTCGCTTGCGCGGGTGGCCATCAGTGCCACGCGGCCCATGCTGCGCATGGTCTTGCGGTTGTAGTGCGCGGGCAGCGCAAACTCAGGCACGGTACAGCCCAGCTGGGTGTTCAGGCCCTCGATGTCCTGCCACTCGTGCATCACGCGGATCGCATTGCGTCCGCTGTGCAGCTGTTGCCGCACCGTCTGCCAATCATGGCCCAGCGGGCTCAGGGCGCCGATGCCTGTCACCACGACACGGCGCTTGGCGCTGTGGTTGTCATTGCTCATCCCAGCATGCCTCCATTGACTGATATGACTTGCCGGGTCACGTAAGACGCATCCGGCCCCATCAAAAAGGCCACCACCCCGGCCACCTCCTCCACCGCGCCCATGCGGCGCATCGGGATCAAGTCGATCGCGTGCGCCAGCACTTCTTCGCTGACCATGTCGGTGTCGATCAGCCCGGGAGCCACACAGTTCACGGTGATGTCGCGCTTGGCCAGCTCGATGGCCAGCGACTTGGTGGCCGCGATCACCCCCGCCTTGGCCGCGCTGTAGTTGGTCTGGCCCCGGTTGCCCATCAAGGCCGACACCGATGCCAAGGTGACGATGCGCCCGGCCGCGCGTCTGCGCACCATCGGCATGACGACCGGGTGCAGCACGTTGTAGAAGGCATCCAGATTGGTGTGCACCACGGCATCCCAGTCCTCGCCGGTCATCGCCGGAAAGGCGCCATCGCGCGCAATGCCGGCATTGCAGACCACGCCGTAGTAGGCACCGTGCTCTGCCATATCAGCCTCCAGCGCAACACTGGCAGCGCTGCGGTCGGCCACGTCAAACTGCAGCAAGCGGGCGGTGCGGCCCAGCGCCTCGATATCGCGCAGGACCGCTTGCGCCTGCGCCAGGCCGCTGCGGCAATGCACGACCAGGTCAAAACCATCGCGCGCCAGGCGCATTGCAATAGCCCGGCCTATGCCCCGGCTGGAGCCGGTCACCAGCACAGTGCCCTTGGAATGGGATTGGGTTGTCATTCAATTCTCAGTCGTTTGCAGCGCCTGCACATAGGCACTGCCGTCTTCAGGTTCATAGACCGAAATGCGGGCCGTGGCACACAGCTGGTCGTCCGCACGGATGCTGCATGCAAACATGCCCAGTCCGTTCTCTGCAATCAGTTCGCACTGCGCCTGCACCTGCAGCCGGGTGCCCGGCGCAAAGAAAAGTGCCGTAGCCTCAAACTTGCGCGTGCCGAGCAAAAAGCCCAGTTTCACTGGCTGCCCTGCCTGCAGCGCACGCCATCCGGCCCAGGCCGCCACGGTCTGCGCCATGTACTCCAGCCCCACCCAGGCAGGCATGCCTTCGTCCTGCAGAAAAAGACCGCCGCGCGGCACCTGCAGCTCGGCGGTTGCACCCTCTGCGCCTGCCGCCAGCAGGCGGTCGATCAGCAGCATCGCGCCACGGTGGGGCACATAGTTCTCGATGGGCAGCATCTCAGTCATTGCTTGTGGTTCATCCATAGCTCAGCCCGCCGCCAACAGCAGCGCGCAATTGCTGCCACCAAATGCAAAAGAGTTGCTCAGCACTGCTTGCGGGGCGCGGCCCAGGGCCGTGTGCGGCCCCACCACCTGCAGCGCCGGCAGCGCTTGGTCGGGCTCGCCATCCCACCAATGCGCGGGCAAACGGCCCCTGGGGTTGTCATGCAGCACATGCCAGCACAAGGCCGCCTCCAGCGCACCTGCGGCTGCCAGGCTGTGGCCGCTGAGCGGCTTGGTGGAGCTGACCGCACAGCCCTCGCCTACCAGCGCATGCACCGCCAGGCTTTCCATCGCGTCGTTGTGTGGCGTGGCCGTGCCATGCAGATTGATGTAGTCGAGCGCGGCCGGCTGCATGCCCGCACCTTGCAGCGCCTGCTGCATGGCCGACAGCGCCCCGCGCCCGCTCGGGTCAGGCGCAGACATATGGTGCGCATCCTGGCTCTCGCCCCAGCCGGCCAGGCGCACCGGCCCGGCGTCGCGCGTCATCACAAAAAAGGCTGCCGCCTCGCCCAGGTTGATGCCCTGACGGTGCAGCGACAACGGATTGCAGCGCTGGGCAGAGACCGCCTCCAGCGCACTGAAGCCCGCCACCGTGAACGGGCTGAGCGCATCCACACCGCCGGCGACCACCGCATCCACCACACCAGCGCGCAGCAGCCGCGCGCCACTGGCCAGGGCCTTGGCACCGGAGGAACACGCTGTCGAGATCACATAGGCGGGGCCAGCAACGCCCAGCGCGGAGGCCAGAAACGCGGCCACATCGCCCAGCTCCTGAACGGCGTAGTCAAAACCGGGAGGAAAAGCCCCGGTGCGGCGGTAGCTGTCTGCAGCCAACGCCCCTTCGTCCAGGCCGCCGGTGCTGGTGCCGACGATCAGCGCCACCCGCTGCGGGCCCCAACGCGCCACCAGCGCATCGATGTGCGGGCGCAGTGGCAGCATGGCCGCCCAGGCCAAGGCGTTGTTGCGCGACCGCTGCTGAGGCGGTGCAAAGTCCAGCGCCGGCAGCACGGCATCTGCAGGCAGGCAGCCCAGCATCAGCGTCCGCCCCGGTGAATAGGCCTCGGTGGCCGTCAAGGTCGGCGGCAAGGACGGCGCAAACAGGTTGGCACGCAATGCCTCAGGCGTGGCACCGGCCGCGCTGATCGCCGAGCTCGCATTCAGATAGACCGAGGCAGCCGTCATGGTGCCTCCGCCGCGTTGCTGCACAGATCCGCACCGCCCGGGCTGTCGATACGCAGCGACCAGCCGCCCTGCTGGTACACGAGCTCCAGGGCATTCGCACCGGCAGCGCGTATCCTCACCCGCTCGCTGCCCTGGTACTGCAGCACCCGCCCGGCTGCAGACACTGCCAAGGTCCAGCCCTCGGGCAGCGCGGCCGCAATCGCCTGGGGCGGCCAGAACGCCAGCTGTACATCGCTGAGCACCTGCTCGGGCGCCAGCACCGCCGGCCACCAGCGTGACAGCTGGGGCTGGAGCTGCGCACCATCCCATTCCAGCGTGCCCACCATCTGGCCCAGGTTCAGGATCGCCAGCTTCATGCGGTGCGCATCCACTTCCAGCAAGGCATCGAGTTCCTGGGCGGCCTGCCCAGGGGGCTGCACCGTCAGGCGCTGCTGCACCGCCGCCGAGCACCCCAAGGCCGCCGGCGCCAGCGCCAGCCGGGTCGAGGCATGGGCCGCTTGGGCCGTGGATTCCCGCTGCGGCGCTGGCTGCAGCGCGCAGCCGGCCAGCAGAAGGGCCGTGCCCAGCATGCCCAGCGCCTTCATGCCACCACCTCCGGCACGGTCTGCTGGCACAGCTGGCGCAATACATCCAGGCGGCGCTGAGGCTCGGCCACATAGGGATTGCTGCGGTCCCAGGCATAGCCGGCGAGGATGGAGGCGATCATGCGGCGAATCTCTGGCGCGTGCTGGTCATGGAAGATCACATCCTGAAAGCCCCCCTCGTACCACCCGGCCACAAAGGCCCGGAAGGTGTCGACACCGGCCTGCAGGGGCAGCGCATAGTCCGCCTGCCAGTCCACCGTCTCGCCCTGGTAGGCGCGGCCAATGCAGCCGGCGGCCAGGCTGGCCGACTTCATCGCGATCGTCACGCCGCTGGAGAAGACGGGGTCGAGAAACTCACCCGCATTGCCCAGCAGCGCATAGTTCTTGCCCCACAGCGAGGTGACATTGGCTGCATAGCCCGTCAGCGAGCGCCCGGGCGTATCCCATACGGCCTGTCGCAGCACCTTGGCCAGCGTAGGGACCTCGGCAATGATGGCGCGCAGGCGCTCGACCTCCGTCCCGGGGTAGCGCGCCAGGTAGTCCGGCGTGGCGACTACACCTTGCGAGCTGCGGCCATCGGAAAACGGAATGGTCCAGAACCATACCCCGTGGTGCTGCGGATGCACGGTGATGAGGATCTTGTGCCGGTCCATATCGGTCAGCGCGATGCGGTCCTCGATGTGCGTGAACAAAGCCCCACGCACCGGAAAATCAGACGGCCGCTCCAGGCCCAGCAGGCGCGGCAGGATGCGCGCAAAACCACTGGCGTCGAGCAGATAGCGCGCACTGACGGCGTAGTTCTCACCGCCTTCGCCGCGCACTTGCACCAGGGGCCGCTCAGCGTCCACATCCACGGCCGTCACCGCATGGCCATAGCGGATCTCGGCGCCGGCTTTTTCCGCGGCGTCTGCCAGCAGCTTGTCAAACTGCCCGCGCGGCACCTGGTAGGTGGTGCCCCAGCCCGGCGAGAACTTGTCGCGAAAGTCAAAATCGCTCCACAACGCCCCCTTGGCAAAGGCAGCGCCATTCTTGTGCTGGAAGCCGGCCTCGACCACCTCCTGCAGCATGCCTGCTTCCTCGATGTACTGCATGCTCTGGGGCAGCAGGCTCTCGCCGATGGAAAAGCGCGGAAAAGTCTCTTTCTCGATCACCAGCACCTGGCGGCCCTGCTTGCGCAGCAGACCTGCAGCCACCGCTCCCGAAGGGCCGGCACCAATGATTACAATCTCTGTTTGCTCTATCCTGCCCATAGGCCGTTCATCCTTTCTCAGCCGCAGGCAGCGGCGCGGCTTCCGCACGGAACAGCGGCGCCAGCAGCAGCACCATCGGCAAGCCCAGCATCAAGGTCACGCCAAAGGCGCGCAATGCTGGCGTCTGCGACAGCCCCAGCAGACCAAACGACAGCCAGGTGCTGGCAGCGCCGATGACCACCGCCAGCCAGGCCTGCGGATCGTTCTCGTGTTCCTGTAAATAGATGCCGTAGTCAATGCCCACGCCCAGCAGCAGCATCAGCGCCAGCACATTGAACAGCTGCCAGGGCTCGCCCATCAGTGCCATGGTGATGACGACAGCCAGGCTGGCCAGCACGGTCGGCAGCCAGGCACGCCAGGCGCTGCGGCCAAAGCGCAGGCACAGAGCAGCCAGCACCAGCAGGTGGCCCACCACCAGCAGCTCGGTCATCGAGATGCGGTAGCGCTGCAGCAATTCGGTTATCTCCGCAGGCTTGTCCACCCAGGTCACGGCAGCCAGACCTTGGGCAGCGGCCTCCAGCGCCGGCAGGGCTGCCTGGCCACGCACTCCGCGCAACATCACCATGCTGCGGTAGGCCCCATCGTGCTCACCCAGCCACAGCGGGCGCGCAGCGGCCGATATCGGTTGTGCCAGCCAGGCCTGCAGCGTCAGCGGCTCCTGCGGGCTGCCCGCAGCCGCCGCCTCGAAGGCCTCACCGAGCTGTGCATTCACGCCCGATAGCACCACCTGGTTGGCATGCTGCACCAGCTGGGCATTGCGCTGCTGCATCTGCTGCGAAGGCACCCAGTCCGAGACGGCGCTGTAGCCTGCGATGTGTTGCTGCGCGACCAGGGCATCCAGCCGCTCCTTCAGTGCCTCTTCCTGCTGCAGCAAGGCCTCAGGGCTTGCTGCCTTGACCAGGTAGAACTGCGCCGGGCTGGGCAGCCCCAGCATCTGGCTGACCTGTATCTGCTGCTGCAGCAGCTGGGGCGAGCTGTTCTGCAGTTGGCGCACATCGTCGCGCAGCTGCAGCAGATGGCCCTGCGTGATCCACAGCAGGGCCAGCGCACACAGCGCCAGGGACCAGGGCAGCGCCGAGCGCCAGCGCGGCCACCACCACATGGTCCTGCCGATCCACTGCGCAGCCGCATTGCCCGCCACCTGGCCCCGGTCCAGCCAGGGGAACCAGCAAACCACCGTCAGCATCGCCGCCGCCAGTCCGACCACCGAGAACAAGGCCATTTGCCGCAGGCCCGGGAAGGCCGCCATGCCCAAAGCCACATAGGCGATGGCGCTGGTGCCCAGCGCCAGCCAGAGCGCGGGCAGCAGGCCTCGCATCAGCGCATGCGGCGCGCGGCCGGGTGTGCCCTGGCGCGATGCAAAGTAGTGGATACCATAGTCTTCCGCCACGCCGACCAGGCTGGCACCAAACACCAGGGTGAGCAGGTGCACCTTGCCAAAGACCAGGTCGGTCACGCTCAGCGCCACCGCGCAGCCAATCAGCAGTGACAGCCCCACCAGCAGCACCGGGCGCAGCGAACGAAACGCGATCCAGGCCAGCAGCAGCACGCCCGCCAGCGAACCCCAGCCAATCACATGGATCTCGCCATTGGCCTGCACGGCGGCAGCCTCGGCATGCAGCGGCACGCCCGCCATGATCATCTGCGCATCGGGTGCGTGTCGGCGCACCTGGGCCAGCGCATCGTCCATCGCCGAGCCAATCACCGGCTCCCCCGAGAGACTGAAGGCCGAGCCTTCCAGCGTGTACTGCAGCACCACCCATTGCTTGCCCTGTGCAGCCACCCACAGCTCGGCATCCCGCGGCCGGGCCTGGCTTTGTGCAGCGCGGGCCGACCACCACTGCGTCCACAGGCCAAGCGGGTCGTTGACCCAGCCGGTCAGGCGGGCCTGCGTGGCAGGTTGGTACAGGTCCTGCAGCGCGCGCTGGACCAGGGCCTCATCGCTGGCCGCGCGCAGGTCGGCACGCTGTGCGGGCGTCAGCAGCGCCGTGTGCCAGGGCTGGTAGAAGTCCAGCGCCGACTGCAGCGACACATGCTGGGCCATCGTCTCTTCGGTCAGGCGCGCATCCATCTGCGCAGCGAGCGCTGCGCGGAAGGTCTGTGCCGCTGCCCGTGTGTGATCCCATTGCCCGGTGCCCAACAGCACCACGACCTGGCGCTGGAGCTGCTCGGCCAGCTGCTGCGTGGCCTGCGCCACATCGGGCGCGCGTTCATTGATTGGCAGCAGGGCCAGCACATCGGTGTCGATGCGGCCCTGCTTCCAGAAATGCCATTGGTGCGCGCCAACGGCCAGCACCAGCAAAAGCCACAGCAGCGCAGCGGCACGCCACAGCAGGCCGGCAGGCCGCTCCTGGTGGCCGCTGTGGGCGGCAGTCTGTGAGGTAGCAGTCATCAAGCCGTCATCCTTCAGCGGAACTGCGCCAGTTCGGAGTCGCTGGCCTGGGACGCGGCCTCGGCGCCTTCGATGCGGATCAGGCTGCTATCGCCCCGGGCTTCCTGCAGGCGCACTTCACGCACAAACTGCCCGCCTTCCAACTCGATCGAGGCCAGCCACTGCGCCAGCATCGGGTCGCGCGGCAGCAAGCGCATCTGCCAGCCGGAAGCCTGCGCCTTGCCGCTGACCTCAAAGAAATGGTGCAGTTGCACCAGATCGGCCGACATCACGGCAAACAGCATGGCATTTACGGTGCGCAGCACCGGCTCGTCTTCGGCACGCATCTGCATGCTCAGGGAGCCATCGGCGCGGCGCGATTGCAGGCTGTCGGGCTTGACCACCAGGCTCGACGCAAAGGGCTTGCGCACATGCCAGACGATGCCCTGGCCCTTGGCCACCAAGAAATCGCCCATGGAACGCAATGGCTGCTTGAAGCCCTTGACCGTCTTCTCCTGCGTGAACTGGCCGCGCACCACGGGCGCATCCTTGAGCTGCTGGCGCACCTGCGCCAACAGGTCCTGGGCCGCCGGCTCGGTCGGGGCCGCAGCGGGCTTTTGGGCGAAAGCCGGGGAGATCCCCGCAGCCAGCGCCATGCACAGGATCCAGGCCCTCACGGCGCCACCCCCAGACGTTCCCATAGCACAGGTGGGCAGACAAAGCGCATCTCCTGCGTTTGCATGTCGACCGCCACCTGGATCGTGTAGGCCGAATTGAGCTTTTCGCCGGTCTGCGCGTCGCGGATCAGGTAGTCGATGCGCAAGCGGTTCTCCCACTCCGTGATGCTCGCCTTGATCTTGAGGCGCTGGCCAAAGGCGGCCGGACGCACGTATTTGAGGCGCATATCCACCACCGGCCAGCCAAAGCCCGAATCGCGCATGCGCGGGTAGTCGTAGTCGAACTGGGCCAGCAAGGCGCTGCGGGCCAGGTCCAGAAAGCGCACGTAGTTGCCGTGGTAGACGATCTCCATCACATCGATGTCATAGAACGCCGGCGTGATCTCGATGTCGCAGGACAGGCGCTCGCGCGAGGCCATTTCACTTTCAGTCGGCATACAGGCTCCAGGTTTGGGCACGGATGCCGCTCAGCAACTGGTGCAGATCGCGGTCCAGCGCACGGTCTTCCTCGACCAGCGCCACGCGGCTGGCCAGGTCCGCAATCCAGGCACGCATGGCGGGTCCCACCGGCACATCGGGCTGGATGCGCTCACGCAAGGGCACTGCCTGGCGCGCGGCGATCAACATGGCCGCCAGCACCTGCTCGGTCAACTCCAGCACCCGCAGCGCATCGCGCGCAGCAATCGTGCCCATGCTCACCTTGTCCTGGTTGTGGCACTCGGTCGAGCGCGAGAACACCGAAGCCGGCATGGTCTGTTTGAGGGCTTCGGCCGTCCAGGCCGAGGCGCTGATCTGCAGCGCCTTGAGGCCGTGGTTGATCGGCTGCGTTGCGCCCTGCGAGCCCGACAGGTTGGACGGCAGGCCCTGGCTGTAGCGCGTGTCCACCAGCAGTGCGAGCTGCCGGTCCAGCAGATCGGCAATATTGGCCACCGTGTTCTTCAAGGTATCCATGGCCAGCGCAATATGGCCGCCATAGAAATGGCCGCCATGCAGCACCCGCTCCTCATCGGGCTCGATCAGCGGGTTGTCGTTGGCCGAGTTGAGCTCTGCCTCGATCAGTTGGCGCAAAAAGGGCAAGGCATCTTCGAGCACGCCGATCACATGCGGTGCGCAACGCAGCGAGTAGCGGTCCTGCAGGCGGTGGGAGTTGCGCAGCTGCGCCTCGGCCACCAGGTCGCCCCGGATGCGCGCGGCGGCACGCTGCTGGCCGGCATGCGGTTTGGCGGCAAACAGCGTCTGGTCAAAATGGTGGGCATTGCCCGCAATGGCCACCACATTGGCCGCCGTGATGCGGCATGCCAGGCGTGAGACATAGTCCGCGCGCTGCCAGGCCAGGCAGCCCAGTGCCGTCATCACGGCCGTGCCATTCATCAGCGCCAGGCCTTCCTTGGGGCGCAGGCGCAAGGGCGCCGCGCCAGTCTCTTGCAGGGCCTGCGCGGCGGGCACGATCTGGCCCTGGAACAGCACCTCACGGTCACCGCAGAGCACCGCTGCCACATAGGACAGCGGGGTGAGATCGCCACTGGCGCCCACCGAGCCTTCAGCCGGGATGCGCGGCAGGATATCGTGCTGGATCAGATGCTCGAGCTGCAGCAGCAGCGCCCAGCTGACGCCTGACATGCCCCGGCACAGCGAGGCCAGACGGCAGGCCAGCACCGCGCGCGTTTCCACGTCGGTCAGAAAACGGCCCATGCCACAGCCGTGGTAGGCATAGAGGTGGTGTGGCAGATCGGGGATCAGCGCTGGCGGTATCTCGACCGTGCAGGAGTCGCCATAGCCGGTGGTGACGCCATAGACCACACCGTCTTCGCGCAACAGCCGGTCGAGAAAGTCCGCACCGCGCTGTATGCGGCTGCGGAACTGGGGATCGGGCGAGAGCTGCACTTGCGCCTGGCCCTGGGCGATGGCCGTGATCTGCTCGATCTGCAGCGGGCTGCCATCAAAGAGGATCAGCGTGGGTGGAACGTTCTGGGTCATGGGGGCTACTTTTCTGTGCCTGTGCCAAAGGGGTGACGGGCTGCGGCGCGTTGGCCTGCGCCCAGAAGGGAAAGAAATTGAACCAGTCCCAGGGCGCGCTGCGCAGCCGCGCCTCCAGCGCCGCCGCATAGCGGGCGGCATACTGGGCCAGCGCCTGCTCGCGACCAGCGCGGGGCAGCAGCACCTGCGAGGCCAGGGTCTCGATCTGCAGCGCATAGCCGTCGCCGGCGTGGGTGCAGGTCATCAGCAGCAAGGGGCACTTGAGCAGCGCCGCCATCACATAGGGACCGGTGGGAAAGGCCGCTTGCGCGCCCAGGAACGGGGCCTGTGCGGTATTGCCCGCGTGCACCGGCACCCGGTCACCCGCAATGGCGATGAACTCCCCGGCGCTGACGCGCTCGGCCAGCAAGATTGCCGTGGCCGCGTTGAACTCCTTCACCTGCAAGAAGCGCACCTGGCTGCCCGGTGACAGGCGCGCCAGCATGCGGTTGAACTGCTGCGCATGGCGGGTGTGCACCAGCACATTCAGCCGCAGGCCCGCGCGCTGCTCGGCCAGCACTTGGCTCAGCTCGATGCAGCCCATATGGGCGGTGATGAACACGGCCCCCTGGCCGCGCGCAATCAAATCCATGACGGCCTGCTGCCCCAGAACCTGCACCCGGGAGGCCGGGTAACGGCCCGCGATGGCCAGTATCTTGTCGAGAATGACCTGCGCAAACACGCGGAAGTGGCGCAGGCTCGCCCGCCAGCCGGGCGGCTGCGGCCACAGCCCATGGGCCTGCTGCATGCGCTGCAGGTAGTCCAACGACGACCGCCTGGCCAGAGGCCGACTGAGCCAGTAGTAGCTGACGACCGGGTAGAGGCAGAGCAAAAACAGCCAACGCCCCAGCAGCCGGTGGATCTGGTAGAGCAGCCACATGCCTGCGACAAAGCTGCTCTCCCCGATCTGGGCCCAGTGCGTGGATGGCGTCTGCGGGGAAGCCTTGGAGGCCTTGTTGCCTGCGCCCGCCATCAGACCGCCCTCCGCCGCGCCAGCTTGCGCCACAGCAGCAGCGGGCTGCGCAACAGCATGCCCGCAAACAGGCGCGCATGCATCCTGGAGATCAGCAGGTTGTCCCGCAGCATCCGGAAGTGGGACAGGCCATCTTGCGGGTAGGTCACGCGGGTGAACTGCGTGACAAAGGGCACGCCCTGCCAGTGCATGCGCACGAGGATCTCGGTATCAAACTCCATGCGCCGCCCGATGTGGGCGCTGTCCCAGGCACGCAAGCTGGCCGCCAGCGGATAGACCCGGAAGCCGCACATGGAGTCGCGGATGTCCAGCGACCAGGTATTGATCCAGACCCAGACATGGGTGGCATAGCGGCCATAGAGCCTGGCCTTGGGCACGCTGTGGTCGTAGACCGGCGCACCGCAGACCATGGCCAACGGGTGCTGGCGTGACAGCGCCGCGAAGCCGGCAATGTCGGCGGTGGCGTGCTGGCCATCGGCATCGATCTGCACCGCATGCGTGAAGCCGCGCTGCTGCGCGCGGCGCATGCCGGCGATCATGGCCGCGCCCTTGCCCTGGTTCTGCGCCAGGCGCAGCAGCTCCACCCGGGGTGCATGTTCGGCGGTCAGCGCATCCAGCACGGCGGCGCAAGACGCCTCCGAGCCATCATCGACCATGATGCAATCCTGCCCGCTGGCCAGGACGCCGCGCAGCATGTCCGCCATCGTGTCGGGATGGTTGTAGACCGGGATGATGGTGATGATCGCGTGCTGCATGCGTCAAACGCCCTGGAGCAGCCGGCCACTGGCATGCATGCCACGCGCCGAACGGATGGCGAACTGGACCGCGCCCTTGGCCGCCAGCCACTGGAGCTCGACCTCGACGGTATCGCCCGGCAGGATCGGCTGCTGGAACTTGATGACCTCGCCCCGGCCATAGGCCGCTGTCAATGCAAAGGCCTGCTGCGCCAAAGTCACCGCCCAGTGCAGCTGAGCCACGCCGGGAACCAGCAGGGCCTGCGGAAAATGCCCGTCCAGCACGCGCAAGCCCGCCACGACCTGGAGGCGGGCGCAGGCCTCGGTGGCGCTGCGGCTCATCCATTGCGGCGTGGGCATCATCGGATCAAACAGCGCCAGCAGGCTTTGCTGGGTGACCTTGCTCTGCGCATTCATCGGCATGCGCTCGACGTAGCGCCAGCTGCGTGGCAACGCCACCCGCTCTACCTGATCCGCAAGCAACGCACGCAGGGCCTGAGCCATGGCCTGGCGGCCATGGGCGAGCAGCTGCTGCCAGCCCGCGTCCGTCAGCGCCAGCACCATGCCCACACGGGTCGGCAAATCGCTGCGCTCGATCAGCACGGCGCGGGCCGCATGCACCCAGTCACTGGCCTGCAGGGCCTGCTCCAGTGCAGTCAAAGAAATGCGCTTTTCGGCAATTTTCACAATCCGGTCCACCCGGCCCCGCAGCACAAAGCTGGCACCATCGCTGCTGGCCTCGGCCCGGTCTGCGGTCTCCCACCACCGAGCAGGATCGGGCAGATGCGGTGAGCGCACCTTGAGCACACCGCTGTCCGCATCCAGCGCGACGGCCACACCCGGCAAGGCCTGCCATGCCTCGCCCGATTCGGCGCGGCGCCGCCAGGCAATGCCACCGGTCTCCGAGCTGCCAAGCACCTCGGTCGGGGAATGCCCCAGCACCGCCAGGCTGTGTGCCGAGGCCTCGGCGGCCAAGGGCCCGCCGGAGGAAAAAATGGCGCGCAAACGCGATCGTGCATCGGCCCAGGGCAGCTGCTGCGGCAGCCGGCCCAGCATTGCAGGGCTGGACACCAGCAGGCAGGCTGGTGCCCGGCGGAACTGCGCAAGCAGGTCTTCGGGGTAGCGCGCGAAGGCCGTGCCGAGCATGCGGCCCGCCGACAACGGCCACAGCACGCGGAACAACAGCCCATAGATATGCTGGTGCGACACGGTGGCCAGCACCTGCAGCGGCCCACCGCCCAGCGCAGCACCAAAGGCAGTCTCCAGCGCCTGGACTTCGGCATCCAACTGCGCCAACTGCTTGACTATGCGCTCGGGCTGGCCGGTCGAGCCCGAGGTGAACAGCACCAGGCGCGTGGCCTGCCTGTCCAGGGGCCGCAAAGGCAGATCGCCTGCAGCATCGGCCACAGGCGCCACGGCGCCGGGCAGCAGCCCTGCGGTACCGGTCAGGCTGGGCAGCAGGGCGGCGGTGGTCGCCGGCAGCAGATCGCTCAGCAGTACCGGCGTCTTGCCTGCATGCCAAGCCGCCCACAGCGCGGCCGAAAAGTCCAGCGCATCGTCAAAATAAAAACCGATCTCCTGGCCGGGCAGCTCTGCAAAGGCGGCATACCAACGGCGCACCATCTGCAGCCATTCGCTGCCCGCCACGGTCCGGGCATCGCTCGGTGTGACCTGCATGGCCACGGGACGCTGGGCGCCCTGCTCTGCCATCATCACGGCCACATCGGCCAATGCCACACCCTGCTTCAACTGCGTCGCTCCTTGTCCCATTGCGTTCAGATCCCGGGCGCCGCCTGCCGCACATGGCGCCGCACCAGCCACTCGCCGCCCATCAGGCATCCCATCAGGACGTAAGCCAGCAGTCCGTTGTAGAAAGCCCAAACGGAATCGCTGGCCCAGAGCGTGGTGATGGCGGCGACCGCACCATTGAGCACAAAGAACAGACACCACACCAAGGTGACCTTGCGCGTGTAAAGCACACCTGATGCCGGCAATGCGGGCTCCTGCAGCCGCGCCAGGCGCTCGACCACCGAAGGCGGGTGCAAGAGGCTATAGCCAAATACCGCCAGCAGCACTGCATTGACCCAGACGGGGTAGAGCTTGACCATCAGGGGATCGTTGCCCAGCCAGGCAGCCAGGCCCAGCGCGGCGGCGCCTGCCGCCACGAGCCACCAGAACTTCTGCTGGGCGATGAGCGCACGCCCAACGGCCAGCACCACGATCAACAGCGCCAGCCACTGGGGCGCAACCCGCCCGATGGTGGCGTAGACCACCAGCGGGTAGAGCACGGTCAGCCCGACCAGGGCCCAGTTCAGCGCGCTGCGCATGCCCATGGCGCTCAGGCGGCCTGCTGATCGTCGTTGACCAGCAGGTAAAGCGCGTCCACCACATCCTGCACCGTGCGCACCGACTTGAAAGCTTCCGCATTCAGGCGCTTGCCCACCAGAGGCTTGAGCTGCACGATCAGGTCGACCGCATCGATGCTGTCGATATCCAGGTCGTCATAAAGCTTGGCCTCGGGCGTGATGCGCGCGGCCTCGATGCTGAAGTTCTCGTCCAGGATGCGGACGATATGTTCATAAATTTCTTGCTTTTTCAAAGCGGTACCCAATGAGGTCAATAGATGGGAAGGAGCCAGGGCCGCTTACTGCGCCTGGTGGCCCGCGACAAAGGCCACCAGGGCATTGACGCTGCTGAAATGCTGGCGGGTCTGCTCGGAGTCGGCCGACATGCTCAGGCCGTATTTCTTCTGCAGCGCCAGGCCGAGCTCGAGCGCGTCAATGGAGTCCAGGCCCAGGCCGTCCACAAACAGTGGTGCGGCCGAATCGATGTCCTGTGGCGCCAGGTCTTCCAGTGCCAGCGATGCGATGATGAGTTCCTTGATGTCCTGTTCAAGCTGAAGCACGTGAGGGTCCTCTGAATAAATAATCTGACAAGTAATCAGTGACTCGGCGCGCGGCCAACGAGTCATTGCCTGCGTCTGCGCAAAACTGCGCAATGTCGATGTCTTCGCGCACCTCGAAGATGATGTGCGGTTTGCGGGCCGGCACCTTCCACCAAGGCCAGCCCTTGGACAGCATGGGCAGGCTGGTGTGGATACGCACGGGCGTGATGTCAAACCGCCCCTTGACGGCCACATGCGCTGCGCCCCGCTGCAGCTTGGGAACTCCCTGCAGCGGCGTGCGCGTGCCTTCCGGGAAAATGATCAGGTTGCTGCCGGCATCGAGCGAACGGGTGCAGTCCTCTAACAGCCGGGCGCCGCCGCCATTGCAGATAAAGCCTGCCGCCTGGATAGGACCGCGCGTGAAGAGGTTGCGCAGCAGCGAGGCCTTGACGATGCAGTCCGCCTTCGGGATGAAGGAGATCAGAAACACCACGTCGATCAGCGAGGGGTGGTTGGCCAGAATCAAAAGACCTTGGCGGTGGAGACGCTCGAGATGGCGGGTCTCGTAAGAGATCACGCCCACAAAATTCATCAGGCCGACAAACCAGCGAAAGCTGTGGTGTATCAATGCCTGCGCGGCATGTTTGCGCTCTTGCGGATCGCGGTTGCAGACCAGCAGCAGCGGATAGACCAGCAAGCGGATCACCAACCCGCCCAGGCCAAAAACGGCAAAACACAAGCCCGTTGCAAAGACACGCCAGTAGCGGTTGAGGCGTTCAGCCATGCATGCGCTCCCAGGTCCAGCCCCTGCCCGGCGCTGCTTGTGGGGCTGCCCATTGGGTTTGCGTGGGATCCAGTAGAAAACGCAGCACTTGCAGACCATGGGGCAACCGCGCCTGGCGACTAGCGGTAGCCTTGGCATCGCCTGCTTTGCTGCAGGCAGAAGCTGCAGTCAGCGCAAACGCCGGTAGGCCAGGCCGGGCCAGGCTGACCACGACGGCCCAGGCAAACGCGGTGGCGACTGGGTCGCTAAAAGGCGCGTACTCGCCAGGCAGGCCCTCGTCGTAGCAGACCAGCACGACTGCAGGAGCCCCCTCGTGCAGCAGGCCGGTGGCCTCGACGATGCCGGCCTCGGGGCCAGCGGAGGACGCCGCTACACAGATAGCATTGGAGACCATGCCTCGCAGGATCGAATACTGCGCCGCAACACCGTTGTGCACGGACAGCGCAAATGCGGTGGGAGAAAGGGCTTCGGCGCCGACCTGGGCGCGCAGCAGTTGCAGGGATTTGTCGCTGTCGCCATAGCGGGAAACCCAGACCATGGGGATGTCGGCCAGCGCGGTCTGCGCCAGCACATCGTCTGCCACCACGACAGCCATCTTGGCCAGCGCGCCGAGCCTGCGGCGTGCCATCGCGGGGATATGGGACACATCGAGATCCAGCACACCCGCCGGCGGTGAGGGTTGGGTCGCCCAGTCCAGCCATTGGGGAGGCGTGCGCAGACCGTGCGAGACGGCCGAACTGGCTCGAATGGAAAACTCAACCCTCACCCCTGCTGCTCCACATGTTGATGTTGTTTCAGATCATGGATGCGTCTCACTGCGCACCAAACTGAGATTTTATCGCATGATTGCCATCAACTATTGATTGATCATCCTCAAAAGAAATTAACATTCATACACATCGTCTATAAGGTGTGTATCTGCCTCTGCTAGAGCAACGTTCCTGCAGTTGAGGACTACAGATCAGAATGGGAGGCTGCAGAAGGTGGTATACGGCGCAATACCCAGCGAAACCTGGCATTCCATGGGCTACCCAACTATCAATCGACCGGTATGACAGAGAGTTCCAGTAAAGATAACTCTTATCCCATGATTGTTAATGATTCTTTTAAAAATCAATATAATAGTATATAACTATTAAAATAAACCGTTTCTCTTGCGCAACAGATACCCGCTATGGGTGACCATCCTGGCAATACCGATGTAAAAAAACCTGCCCCTGGCATCATGCCAAGAGCAGGTTTTGAAGGAATTAGCAGCAGCGCCTAAGACGAGAACTAGCGAACCAGAGAAGGCATGAGGCGCCGCATCACCACTCCGCCACACTGCCATCCGCATGGCGCCAGACCGGGTTGCGCCAGCGGTGGCCTTCCTTGGCGCGCTCCAGCACATAGGCCTCGTTCACCTCGATGCCCAGGCCGGGGCCGCCGGGCATGGCGACATAGCCGTCCTGGTAGTCGAAGGCATCGCGGTTGTGCACATAGTCGAGCAGGTCATTGCCCTGGTTGTAGTGGATGCCCAGGCTTTGCTCCTGGATGAAGGCGTTGTAGCAGACCGCATCGATCTGCAGGTTGGCAGCCAGCGCAATCGGGCCCAGCGGGCAATGCAGGGCAACGGCCACATCGTAGGCCTCGGCCATCGCGGCGATCTTGCAGGTCTCGGTGATGCCGCCCGCGTGCGAGGGGTCGGGCTGGATGATGTCGACACCACCCTGCGCAAACACGCGCTTGAAGTCCCAGCGCGAATAGAGGCGCTCGCCCAGTGCGATGGGCGCGGCGCCGATGGCGGCCAGCTCGGGGATCACCTCCAGGTGCTCGCTGAGCACCGGCTCTTCGATGAACATCAGGTTGAAGTCGCGCAGCTCGCGCATCAGCACCTTGGCCATGGGCTTGTGCACCCGGCCGTGGAAGTCCACACCAATGCCAATGTGCTTGCCCACCGACTCGCGGATCATCGCCACATTGGCCACAGCCTGCTCCACCTTGGCATGGCTGTCGATGTACTGCATCTCTTCGGTGCCGTTCATCTTGACGGCGGTAAAGCCGCGCGCCACCGCCGCCTGCGCCTGGGCAGCGGTATCTGCCGGGCGGTCACCCCCAATCCAGGAGTAGACGCGGATGCGGTCACGCACCTTGCCGCCCAGCAACTCATGCACGGGCACACCCAGCGCCTTGCCCTTGATGTCCCACAGCGCCTGGTCCACACCGGCAATGGCGCTCATCATCACCGGGCCGCCCCGGTAGAAGCCGGCGCGGTACATCACATTCCAGAGGTCCTGCACATTGCGCGGGTCGCGGCCCACCAGGTAGTCGGACAGTTCCTCGACTGCTGCGGCCACCGTGTGGGCGCGGCCTTCCACCACCGGTTCGCCCCAGCCGACGATGCCCTCGTCGGTTTCGATCTTGAGAAAGCACCAGCGCGGTGGCACGATAAAGGTGGTGAGCTTGACGATTTTCATGGGAAGAACAGAGAAAGAATGGGTGGGGATCAGCGGTTGCGGCGGGAACTCATTCGAAGTCCAGCAGCACCTTCATCGCCTGCGAGCGGTCGGCCGCCAGCGCAAAGGCGCGGGCTGAATCGCGGTAGGACAAGGTGGCCGATATCAGCGGCTTCACATCGACCAGGCCCTTGTTGAGCAAGGCCACGGCGGTGGCGAACTCCTCATGGAAGCGGAAGGAGCCGCGCCAGTCGAACTCCTTGGCCACCAGGGTGTTGATCGGCAGGGTCATCTCGGCACCGGCCAGGCCCAGCTGCACGATGGTGGCGCGCGGGCGCAGCACATCGAAGGCGCCGCGCAAGGCATGCGGATTGCCACTGGCCTCAAACAGCACATCAAACTGGCCCTTGTCGGCCGCATAGCGCGCCAGCCCATCGGGCGATTCGCCCACATGCACCACCTCATCCGCACCCACCTGCAAGGCCTTGGCCAGCGGGTGCGCGCTCATGTCGGTGGCCACAATGTGCTCGGCCCCTGCGCGGCGCGCGGCGATGATGGCCAGTGCGCCAATCGGCCCGCAGCCCGTCACCAGCACCTTGCGGCCCAACAGCGGCCCTGCGCGCTGCACACCATGCAGGGCTACGGCCAGCGGCTCGGCCATCGCGCCTTCGGCATCGCTCACCTGGGGGGCGAGCAGATGGGCCTGGTGCGCCTCGATGACGATCTGCTGGCGGAACGCCCCTTGCACATGGGGGGTGCGCATGGCGCTGCCGTAGTAGCGCATGTCCAGGCAGTGGTTCTGCAGGCCCATCTGGCAAAAGCGGCACTGGCCGCAAGGCCAGCTGGGGCTCACTGCAATGCGCTGGCCGGCAGCGAAGCCCGTCACCTCGGCACCTACGGATTCGATGACACCCGAGACCTCATGGCCCAGCACCATCGGCTCCTTGATGCGCACGGTGCCGAAGCCGCCGTGCTGGTAGTAATGCAGGTCAGAGCCGCAGATGCCGCCGCAGCGCACCCGCACCAGCATCTGGCCAGGCCCGGGCGCAGGCGCGGGGACGGATTGGACCCGCAGATCGCCGGGTGCGTGGATAACAAGCGCTTCCATGTCAGAAGTTCCTAATTGGCTTGGAAAAGGGAGTGGCTCAAGGCTTGGTCTTGCGGTAGCTGGCCAGCGCTGCATAAAACGACTGGGCAAACTCCTGGCCCACCGTCGCCTGGTTCTTGTCAATCACCGGCTGCACCGCCGCGCGGATCTTCTCCAGCTCGGCTGGCGGCATCTCGCCCACCTGCATGCCATGCGATTTGAGCTGGGCGACCACCTCGCCGGCCTGGCGCAGCTCTTCGCTGCGTTGCAAGGTGCGGGCTTTCTCGGCGGATTGCTGTACCGCCTGCTGCTGCGCGGAGGTCAAGGAGGACCACCATTTGTCCGACGCAATCAAGGCCACCGGCGTGTAGACATGGTTGGTGATGGTCAGGTACTTCTGCACCTCGTACATCTTGTTGGCATACATGTCGACCACTGGGTGCTCATAGCCGTCCAGGGCCTTGATCTCCAGCGCGGGGTAGACCTCGGAGAAGGCCATCGGCACGGCGTTCATGCCCATGGCATTGAAGCTGGCCAGCGCCATCGGGCTTTGCATGACGCGCACGCGCAGGCCTTTCATGTCCGCCAACGAGGCCAGCGGGCGCTTGCTGTTGGACATATTGCGGAAGGCGCCGCCCGCCCAGACCAGGCCGCGCATTTTCATATCGGCAATGCCGTCCAGCATCTGGCGGCCAATGGGGCCATCGAGCACATGGGCGGCCTCGGCATCGCTGGCAAACAGAAACGGAAAATCAAAAATCTGCAGCGCCTTCTTGCGCGCGGCGATGGGCGACAGCGCACCCATGTACAGGTCCTGCGTGCCGCTTTGCACTGCAATCAGCATCTTGTCTTCGCTGCCCAGGGTGGCACTGCTGTACACATCGATCTGCACCTTGCCATCGGTCGCCTTGGCCACATCGGCGGCAAACTGCTTCATCGCGATGGCGCGGGGATGCGAATCGGCAAATGAATGGCCCAGGCGTGCACGCTTGCCCTCCTGGGCTTGCGCGGGCGCCAGGCCCAGGAGGCACAGGGTGGCGAAGGCAAGGCCTGCAACGAGGCTTCGGCGTTGGATCAGTGTCATGGTCGGCTCCTTGTCTGTTTTGGGCAAAGCCCAGCCCGGCGCTTGCAGGTACAGGGTATTTGCATGCACCCAGGGCTCTTCAATGGATAGGGTTCGGAGGTAGCGGCTGGGGCTAACGGCTCATCATCTCCAGCGGCCACATGACGATCTGCGGGAACACCACCAGCAGGAACATCACAATCGTCTGGGCCACCATGAAGGGGATCACGCCCTTGATGGCACCACTCATCGGTATCTTGGCCACCCCGCAGACAACATTGAGCACGGTGCCCACAGGCGGTGTGACCAGGCCGATGGCGTTGTTCATGATGAACAGCACGCCGAAGTAGACCGGGTCGATGCCCGCTTGCTTGAGCACCGGCATCAGCACGGGGGTCATGATCAGCACGGTGGGCGTGAAATCCAGCGCCGTGCCCACCAGCAGCACCAGCACCATCAGCGCAAAGGTCAGCAGCATCTTGTTGTCCATCAGCGGCTCCACCAGGGCAGCCAGCTGCTGCGGGATGTTGGCAGTGGTGATCAGCCAGGCCGACACGCCAGCGGCCGACACCAGGAACATGATGATGGCGGTGGTCTCAGCGGCGCGGTAGATCAGCGCGAACAGCTGGTTCAGCTTGATCTCGCGGTAGATGAACATGCCCACGACCAGCGAGTACATCGCGGCAATGACGGCGGCTTCGGTCGGGGTGAACCAGCCGAACTTCAAGCCACCGATGATGACCACCGGCAGCACCAGCGCCCACAGCGACTGGCGCGTCGCAGTCAGGCGCTCGGCCGTCGTGCGCTTGGGCTCGGTGATGACCGGATCGCGGCCAATGCACCAGCGCCAGGCCAGCAAGATCGCCAGCCCCATCAGCAGGCCCGGCACAATGCCGGCGATGAACAGCTTGGTGATGGAGACGCCACCGGTCACGCCGTACAGAATCATCGCAATCGATGGCGGAATCACCGGCGCAATGATGCCGCCACTGGCGATCAGGCCGCAGGAGCGGTTTACGTCATAGCCGGCCTTGCGCATCATCGGCACCAGCACGGCGGCCAGCGCGGCAGTATCGGCCACGGCCGAGCCCGACAGCGAGGCCATGATGACCGCAGCGCCCACCGCCACATAGCCCAGGCCGCCGCGGATATGGCCAATCCAGGCCATGGCCATCTGGATGATGCGGCGGGTCATGCCGCCGGCGTTCATGAACTCGCCCGCCAGCATGAAGAAGGGCACGGCCAGCAGCGGGAAGCTATTGGCACCATCCCACATGTTCTGCACGACGATCTGCGGATCGGTAAAGCCCATGTAGTACATCAGCGCCAGGCCGCAGCCGATCAGCGCAAACGCAATGGGCATGCCCAGGGCCATCAGCCCAAGCAAGGACGAGATAAAAATGAAGATGGTCATGCGCGACCTCCTTGTGGCGGGGTCTGCTCCTGCATGGCGTGCTCGGCCTCGCGCGCCTCTTCCATGCCCTCTTCCTGCACGTCGATCAGTTCGTTATCTGCCACCTTGCCCAGCACCAGCCTTACCAGGTTGGACAGGCAGATAAAGCCAATGGCGGTGCCGGTGAAGTAGCTCACGCCGTAGACCCAGATCATGCTCAGCTGCGCCACCGGCGAGGCATTGCCCGCGATGATGTCGTGCTGCAGCCAGGTGCCGTAGACGATGTAGACGCAGCACAGCAGCATGATGGCCTGGCTCAGGCCCCAGCAAACGCGGCGGCCGGCCAGCGGCATCATCTGCACCATCAAATCCACCCCCAAATGGGCGCGCTTGCGCATGCCCACGATGGCGCCCAGAAAGGTCAGCCACACAAAGGCAAAGCGTGGCACCTCTTCCGACAGATCAATGCCGGTATTGAAAAACAGCCGCAGCATCACATTGCCGAACACCATCACCAGCATGACGAGCATGCACAGCACCATCATGATTTCCAGCGCGCGCGTCAGCCCGTCCGCGAGCATTTTGAGTACCTTGCCCATGGCAACACCTTTCCCGGCAGCGCGGCCTTGTGCCGTGCCACCACCTGAAGCTTGTAGGTCTATGTAGGCAGCGCCGCACCAGGGGGCGCTGCCAGAACGTTGAAGAGAAACGAAGGGAGTGGGCCCAGCCTAGACTGCTGCTGCCCAGCCCCCTTTCTGGGCCTTACTGGGCCTTGCGGGCCTGTTCGATCTCGGCAAAGAAGCCCTTGACGAACTCGTCGCCAATCTGCGGCGAGAACTTGGCCAGCACGGGCTTGACCTTGTCCTGCATGCGCGCCAGCTCGGCTGCGGGCATGCTGTCCACCGTCACACCGGCCTTCTTGAAGTTCTCGACAGCCAGGCTGTCGCCTTCATCGAGCAGCTTGCGTTGCAGGAGGCCGGCTTCGGTGGCAGCCTTTTGCACACCGGCCTTATCGGCGGGCGAGAGGCTGTCCCAAAACTTCTTCGATGCGACCAGGGCCGATGGCGTGTAGACGTGGTTGGTGATGGTGATGTACTTCTGCACTTCCTGCATCTTGTTGGCCCACATGTGCTGCAGCGGGTTCTCCTGGCCGTCCAGCGCCTTGATCTCCAGAGCAGGGAACACCTCGGCAAAGGCCATCGGCGTGGCGTTGGCGCCCAGGGTCTTCCAGGTGTCCAGCGCGACCGGGTTGGTCATCACGCGGATCTTGAGGCCGCTCACATCCTCGGGCTTGGCCACGCGGTGCTTGCTGTTGGACAGGTTGCGAAAGCCCATGCCGGTCCAGGCCAGGCCCACCAGGTTGGCCGGTGCGATCTTCTCGAAGATCTTCTTGGACGACGCGCCATCGAGCACCGCATAGACCTCGGCCGAGTTGCGGAACATGAAGGGCAGATCCCAGACCTGCACTTCCTTGACCCGCGAGGACAGCGGCGCCAGGGTGCCGATGTACAGATCCTGCGTGCCTGCCTGCACGGCCTGCAGCTGCTTCTCGTCGCTGCCCAGCACGGCGCTGTGGTAGGCCTGCACCTTGACATTGCCGTTGGTATAGGTGGATGCGAGCTCGGCAAACTTGTTCATCGCAATGGCTTGCGGGTGGCTTTCGGGCATCGCATGGCCCACGCGCGCCTTGACCTCGGCATAGGCCGCGCCAGCGCCCATTGCCGATGCCGCCAGGGTGGCCAGCAGGATGCGGCGCAGTTGGAAGTGAGTGCTCATCTGTCTGTCTCCGTCTTTGTTGTGAATCGAAAAAAGCCGGCGCTCTTGCCCGGCACGCTGGGAATCAGGGGGTCTGCAGGCTCCCGTCGCTCAGGCGGGTCTGCGTCCAAGTGGTGACCGCGCTGCTGCAGGGGTACTTGGCGGCCTCGCGCTCATCAATGTCCACGCCCAGGCCGGGCTGGTCATTGGCGTAGACATAGCCATTGCGGAAGCTGGGCAAGCCAGGGAACACGGCCAGCAAGGCATCGCGCGGGCCCTTGAGCTTCTGGATCACAAAGTTGGGTGGCTCGGTGCCCGACCATTCCTGCACGCCAAAATTGCGCGAGGCCAGGTCGATATGGATATTGGCCGCATGCGCCAGCGGCGACATATCGCCCGGGCCATGCCAGGCGGTGCGCACGCCGTATTGCTCGGCAAACAGCTGCAGCTTGCGCGCCGGGGTGATGCCACCCAGCTGGCTCAGGTGCACGCGGATGAAGTCAATCAGCCGCTCGGCGATGATGCCGCGCCATTCAAACGGGTGGTTGAACAGCTCGCCCTGGGCCAACGGCACATTGGTCTTGTCGCGCAGCTGGCGCAGCCAGTCGCCCTCTTCCAGCGCAATCGCGTCTTCCAGAAAGAACAGCTCATAGGGCTCAAGCGCCTGCGCAAAGCGGATCGCATCGGCCGGCTTGAGGCGCTCGTGCACGTCATGGCACAGCTCCACCTCAAAGCCGATGCGGCTGCGGATGGCGTCGAACATCTTCAGCGTCTCGCGCATGTACTTGCGCGCATCGAGGTAGATGCCATTGGCTGCGCCTTGCGGTGCCGTAGCAGGCGCCGCGCCAAAGCCGCCACCGCCATAGCCACCGCTTTGGCAGCGGATGTGGGTGATGCCCTGCTCGCGGTACTTCTGGATGTTGTCGCAAAGCTCTTCCAGATCACGTCCATCGGCATGGCGGTAGATGGGCACGCCCTCGCGCAGCTTGCCGCCCAGCAGCTGGTACAGCGGCATGCCAGCCTGCTTGCCCTTCAGGTCCCACAGCGCCATGTCCACACCCGAAATCGCATTGTTTTCGATAGGGCCGTTGCGCCAATAGGCGTTCTGGTGCATCAGCTGCCACAGCTCTTCAATCTGGCTGGCGTCGCGGCCGATCAGCAGCGGACGCAGGTACTGTTCGACCAGGCACTGCACAGCCAGGTGGCGGTAGGCAAAGGTGGCGCAGCCCAGGCCATAGAGGCCGGGCTGGTTGGTCTCGATCTTGACGACCAGAAGGTTGATGCCCTCTGGCGCCGTCGCGATGACTTTGACGTCGGTAATCAAGGTAGCCATGCTGCTGCGCCCACTTACAGCACCGCCAGCCAGCCGCCATCCACATAGATGATCTGGCCGTTGACATAGTTGGATGCGCCCGAGGCCAGGTAGATGGCGGTACCCACCAGCTCATCGGGGCGGCCCCAGCGCTGCGTGGGGTTGCTGGCCTTGACCCAGGCATCAAACGCCACGTTGTTGACCAGGGCCTCGTTCATGTCGGTGAGGATGTAGCCCGGGCCGATGGAGTTGGCCTGGATGCCATGCATGGCCCATTCGGCCGCCATCGCCTTGGAGAGCATCTTGATGCCGCCCTTGGCCACCGTGTAGGGCGCCACCGTGGCGCGTGCCGCCTCGCTGGTGAGCGAGCCGATATTGATGATCTTGCCGCCGGTGCCGCGCTCGATCATGCGGCGCGCTGCCGTGCGGCCCACGACAAAGGCCGCCGTCAGGTTGGTGTTGATGACGCGGGTCCAGTCCTCCAGCGACACATCAAGCAGCGGCTCGCGGTGCTGGATGCCGGCGTTGTTGACGACGATGTCGATCGCCAGGCCCTGGGCATCCAACGCCGCAAAGGCCGCCTCCACCGCTGCCTGGTCGGCCACATCAAAGGCCGCCCCTTGGGCTTGGAGGCCCAGGCCCTGCAGTTGCGCGACCGCACCATCCACCGCTGCCTGCTGGCGGCTGTTGACCACGACGGTCGCTCCCGACTCGGCCAGGCCCTGGGCCAGCGCCAGCCCAATGCCGCGCGAGGAACCGGTAATCAGCGCAGTACGGCCCGACAGATCAAACAGGGAACGAGACATGGAATGGCGACCTTGAGAATTTCAGAAGTCGCCATCATCGGTTTATTTGTATGATGATTGAATCAGAGCAAACCCTAGACTTTTATCGCCCCTGCGCTTCGCGCGACAGGCCGCCTGAAGCGTGGATTTGCCGGCTTTTAGGCGGGAGCGCCCCAGCGGGCAATCGTGTCGGCCAGCAGCGCCCGCATCCACAGCTGTGCATCGTCAGCACTGCGCCGCTCAATGGCGGCCAGCACCTTGCCATGCATCACCAGTCCATCGTTGAACTGGCCCGCCTGCTGCGCATTGACAGTGAGCAAGGACTCCAACGCCGAGGCCACAATGCCGCCCAGCGAGATCAACAGGGGATTGCCGGTGGCCTGCAGGATGCTCTGGTGGTAGGCCAGATCGGCAACCACCCATTCATCGATCGATGTCGCAGCCTCCATGGCCGCAAAGGCCTGCTGCAAGGTGCGCAGCTGGGCATCGGTGTGCATGCGCGCGGCCAAAGATGCGGCAGCCGGCTCCAGAATGCCGCGCATCACCATCAGGTGCCGGCCCAATTCCTGGTCCACCCCCTGGCTACACAACCAACCCAGCACATCGGCATCAAACAGGCTCCACTGCTCTTGCGGCCGCACGCGGGTGCCGGTGCGGGGCCGCGCCTCCAGCATGCCCTTGGCGCTCAGCGCCTTGATCGCCTCGCGCACCGCAGTGCGGCTCACCCCCAGGCGATCGCACAGCTCCTCTTCATTGGGCAAGGTGGCCCCGGGCCCGTACTCGGGGCTGGCAATCAGCCGACCCAGGCTGTCCATCACCTGGTGGTGCAGACTGCTGCCGGGCTGTGACGATAAAGACATGGCAAACGGTGGTGGTGCTGAATCATTCATCATACAAAACAAAAAGGCTTGGGGCCAGCACTTCTGTGTCGGCGCTACCCCTGTCCGATCATGCCCGTCATCAGCCCGCTGAGCGCAGCACTCACCTTTGCAGTCGGGCAGGAACGCCTGCGGCCCCTGTGCCGCCTTGCGTCTTGCCACCACCTCCAACTTGCTAAACGGCGTCGTCGGACCCTGCTGCCCGGCTCTCCCGGCCGGCCACGCGCACCAGAATATCGGCACCACGGTTAGCAGCCGGCAGGCCACGGAACAGAAAACACAGGTTGATGACTGCTTGCAGCTCTGGCCAGTCAGCGCCCGCACGGCGCGAAGCGATGGCATGGGTTTCTGCAGCGTCGTTGCCATCCATCAGCAGCATGCCAAACAGCATCAACTGGACGGTCTTGGGATCGATGTGGGGTGTGCTCATCGCATGGGTGCGCATGCGCTCTTGCAGGTTGAGCATTTGCGAATCCAGCCCCCCGGTGAAGTTCAGCCGGGATTCCACCCGGTGCGGCAAAAAGCCCAGCAAGTCGCGGTAGGTGCGGGCATGGGTGCACATCGCTGTTTGTGAGGCGAGTGAATCCAGGCCCGCAAATTTAGCGAGGGCGGCGGTGTCTAGACTTGAGTTCATATGCAACTGCTTTCAATGATGGAGATAAAGGCGGACCCAGCGTGGTGCCGGCCGTCATGCCTTGCCGGTTTGCATGCCCTGGTAGCGCTGCACGCCATCAGGAAAAGCCCACTCCGCAAAAGCCTCAGCGCTGGGGACAAACTGCCTGGCCACCCAGCGGTCATCGCAGATATCCGCGTCAAAGTCGTATTCAGCAGCGCCCCCGCAGGGGTTTTTGAAGTACCAGAAGTAGGCGGAGGACACCGGATGCCGGCCCGGACCGATGTGGGTCTGCCAGCCACGGGACGTCATGAAGAGACCACCGCCGAAGACTTCATGGATATCGCGCACATCGAATGCCAGATGGTGGAAGCCCACCGCATCACCGCGCTGGAGCAGGAACAGGTTGTGGTGGTCTGCCGAACCGGCGGGGCGCAGAAACACGCCGCTGCCGGTATACGAATCGGTGACCCGAAAACCCAGGCGCTTTTCGTAGAACGCCACTGTCTCCTGCAGGTTTTGCACCGCAAACACCACATGGCTCATATGACTGGGATAAGCACGCGGATAGATTTGCGCCGCCGCATTGATGCGCATTGCATGGCCCGGCGTATTGAAGACAGTTGGGGGTTGCATCAGAGGCTCGACACCGCTGACTTCAAAGGCAATGGCGTGGCCGGCGGGGTCGGTGGCATGCACCCGTCCGGCGTCATCGATACGCGTGCTGGCATCCTGGCCGAGCTCGGCCGCGATGTCATCCAGCGCGGCCTGGTCCTGCACCCCCCAGACCACCTGCCGCACCGTAGGGCCCGCCACTGGCGCGGGGGCAAGCATGGGGTCTGCGAGGTGCCGCATATGTACTTGCGAGCCCTCAGGGGTACAGAAGATGACCTGGTCGGGCGCATCCATCACGAGCTGCAGCCCGAAATCGGTCCAGTAACGGCGGGCGACATCGAAGTCGTCCACGCCGTAAACCACAGTGTTCAATCCAACGATTTGCATCACAACTCCTCCTTCGATTGCTGAAAATTATTATCGATATTTTATGTATTTCTCGACATTTTTCTAGATAACGATAGTTTCCATACGTATCGGTATTGATAGAATGCGATCGTTCTTGGCCTGAGGAGTTCCATGGATAGCTTGTACCTGTTGAAGACGGAGGGCGAAGGCAGCACCTTGGCCAACTCCCTGGCTGCCCGCTTGCGCATGGCCATACTGAACGGTGATATTGCACCGGGTGAGCGTCTGCACCTGAGCGCGCTGAAGGCCCGCTTCGGCATCAGTTTCAGCCCCCTGCGTGAGGCGTTGGCAGGCCTTGCTGCAGAGGGCCTGGTCGTAGCCGCAGGGCAGCGCGGCTTTCACGTCGCCCCTGTATCTGCGGAAAACCTGGACGAGCTCATCCGCCTGCGCTGCATGGCAGAGACCACCGCCATCCGCGAATCGATTCGGCTAGGCGACGATCAATGGGAAGAGGCCCTGGTAGCCGCTCACTACCGGCTTGGCCGGGTTGCGGCAGCCCCGTTGGACGCGCAAGCCCAACAGGCCTGGGAAGCCGCACACCGCAACTACCATGTGGCGCTGCTGTCTGCCTGCAGCATGCCGCTGCTGCTGAAGTTCTGCAACACCTTGCATGACCTGAGTGACCGCTATCGGCGCCTGTTCCTCACCCTGGCACCGCGCGACAAGAAGGTGCCCGGTGAGCACCTGCAGTTGTATGAGGCGACCCTGGCCCGGGATGCAGACAAAGCCGCAGCCATTTTGGAAGCGCACATCCGCCGAACGGCTGAGAACGTACAGCGCGCGGTGGTGCCATGGCAAGCGTCAGCCGGTCGTGCCACAGGCAGCAAAGAGGTCCGCCCTTCGAGGGCCAGATAAAGGCACGGATCAACGTCGTGACCGACCGAGCGCGGTGCGGGCTACAAAACTCTGCCGATGTGCCTGCCATGCATCAAGCCGGCTGGCCGCCCGCAGCCACCGGTCTCCGGGCAGTAGTGGCTTCCCGCGTAACCCGCGCCCCAAATATCGCCTGCCCCACGCGCGGCACGGTGGCCCCAACGATCGATACCTGCCCGGCGAACAACTGCCGACCGCGAAGACCAGTAAGGAGCGCTACAGCACCGTTCTGGTGTCGCCGGTGCCGGCGCCGAGATCGGACGTCATGCACGGCAAGGCCGGCAGGATGGCGCGCGCGGACACCATCCCCAGCACAGCCCGGCGAGCATGGCCAGCAAAGGGCCGCTCAGTAGCTGTGCGTGGAGCCGACCGGCGAGATGGCCATGGAAGTTGGCGTAGTCATCATTCAAGCTCTCTCCAGCACCGTAGCGATGCCCTGCCCCCCGCCTATGCATTGGGTGGCCAGCGCGTAGCGTCCTTGCTGGCGCGCCAGCAGGGCCGCAGCCTTGCCGGTGATGCGCGCGCCGGTGGCGCCCAGCGGGTGGCCGATGGCCAGGCCTCCGCCGTCGATGTTCACGGTCGCCATGTCCAGGCCCAAGTCGCGGATGCAAGCCAGGGCCTGCGATGAGAAGGCCTCGTTGATTTCCACGACGTCCAGGTCGGCGACGGCAAGGCCGGCGCGCGCCAGTGCCTTGCGCGTGGCCGGGATCGGGCCGATGCCCATGATGGCCGGGTCCACCCCCACAGTGGCAAAGCTGCGGATGCGCGCCAGCATCTGCAGGCCGTGGCGTTCGGCAAAGTCGTCGCTGGTGACCAGCAGCGCTGCCGCCCCATCGGTCAGCGGCGACGAAGTGCCCGCCGTGACCACGCCATCGGCCCGGAAGGCCGGCTTAAGCTCCGCCAGCGCCTCCAAGGTGGTACCGGGGCGGATGCAACCGTCGGCCTCCACCACCTCGCCATCGGGCAACCGGATGGGCACGATCTCCTCGGCCAGCAAGCCTTGGTCGCGGGCAGTTGCGGCTTTCTGGTGTGACTGCAGTGCGAGCAGCTCCTGGTCGGCACGGTTCACGTTCCAGCGCTGTGCCACGTTCTCCGCCGTCTCTCCCATGGAGATGTAGGCATCGCTCTTCGGCTGCAGCTCTGGATTGGGCGAGAAGTTGAATCCGCCCTGCGGCACCATCGTCATCGACTCTACACCCACGCACAGGAAAGCATCGCCCATGCCAGCCTCGATCTGCGCCGCTGCGATGTGCACTGCCTGCATCGACGAGCCGCAGAAGCGGTTCACCGTCATGCCGCCCACGGCCTGGGGCAGGCCGGCCAGCAGGCCGACGATGCGCGCCAGGTTGTTGCCCTGCGCGGCTTCCGGGTAGGCGCAGCCGAGTATCACGTCCTCCAGCAGCACGGGATCCAGATCGGTGCGCCGGAGCAGGCCCTGCACGACCTGCGCGGCCAGCGTGTCGGGCCGCACTTCGGCAAGACGGCCCTTGCGGGCAAAGTGGAATGGCGAGCGCGCATAAGCGGTGATGACGGCTTTCATGGTGGAAGCTCCTTGCAGTGGTCAGTGCACGGCGGCATAGCGGGGCGCGACGGCACTGCTGGACAGTTGGCCTGCCATCGCCTGGCGTGCGGCCTCGTACGCATCCCATTTCTCGCCGGCATGCAGCGAGGGAATGGTGACCTTCTCGCCGCGCTCGAAGCCCAGCAGCGCGGCATCGACCAGATCCTCGGTGCGCATGACGATGCGCTGATCCAGATGCTCGACCGGTAACCCGCCAATAGCCCAGAAATCGGTGGCAGTGGCACCAGGCAGAACCGCCTGCACCTGCACGCCCTTGTCGGCCAGCTCATGCTGCAGCGACTGGCTGAAGGCCAGCAAGAAGGCCTTGCTGCCGCCGTACACCCCATTCAAAGTCTCCGGCGAGATGGCGACGATGGATGCGATATTGATGATCGCTCCGTGTCCACGGTCCACGAAGCCCGGCACGGCGGCATAGGCCAGCCGCATAGGTGCGGTGACGTTCAATTCGACCATGCGGGTCATCTGTTCCACGTCGCTCTGCAGCAACGGCGTGTGCGTGCCGATGCCCGCGTTGTTCACCAGCAGGGTGATGCTGGCGTCCTGGCGCAGCTTCGCCTCGACCTGCGCAAGGGCGGTACGGTCGTTCAGGTCAGCGGGCAGCACTTCCACCGCGCGGCCTGTGCGGGCGCTGATGTCGCTCGCCAGCGCATTCAGCCGTTCGCGGTTGCGGGCGACAAGGATCAGGTCGTAGCCGCGCTGCGCGAGTCGCTGCGCGTACAGTGCACCGATTCCGCTGGATGCGCCGGTGACGAGGGCGGTGCCGAGATGGGTCTGTGCCATGGTGAAACTCCTGGAGGGTTGAGAGATGCTGTCCATGGCATGAATGTTCCGCTATGCAGACAATGTCGTAAATGACGTATATAGTTATGAAAAAGGACATATCCCAAGGACACCTTCTATGCACCGCATTGGCTACATACTGCCCGAAGGCTTTCAGGTCATGGCGCTGGCCACCCAGGCCGTGTTCGAGCTGGCCAATCTGCTGGTGGGCCAGCCCTTCTATGCCGTGGAAACCTATGCGCTGGACGGATCGGCACGCGCATCGACAGGCCTGGTGCTGCAAGCCAAGCCGCTCAGCGCGCACCGCAGTGCTGATACGTGGCTGGTAGCAGGCACCATCAAGCCCATGCCTTCGGCCCCCGAATTGATCCGGCTGCTGAGCAAGATCGCCGTGCGCGCGCGGCGCATCGCGGGCTTGTGCACGGGTGCCTTCATTCTGGCCGAGGCGGGTCTGCTCGACGGGCGTCGCGCCACGACGCACTGGTACTGGGCTGAAGTGCTGCAGGAGCGCTATCCCCACATCCAGGTCGAGGCCGACCGCATCTACATTGCCGATGGACCGGTGTGGACGTCAGCGGGCATGACGGCAGAAATGGATTTGGCCCTCGCCCTCGTCGAGAAAGATCTCGGTGCCGACATTGCGCGCACCGTGGCACACCGCTTGGTCATGCACCAACGCCGCTCGGGCGGGCAATCACAGCATTCCGAGATGCTCAAGCTCGCGCCAAAGTCCGACCGCATCCAGCAGGCGCTGGAACATGCGCGGCGCAACCTGGCGCAACCATTGAGCGTAGAAGCGCTGGCCGAAGCCGCCAGCCTGAGCCCGCGCCAGTTCAGCCGCGTCTTCACCGCAGAGACCGGCCAGTCACCCGCCAAGGCTGTGGAAGGACTGCGGCTCGAGGCCGCGCGGCTGATGATCGAAGGCAGCCGGCATCCCCTTGAAGTCGTAGCGAGGGAAACGGGTTTTCGCGACCGACGCCATATGCGCGAGGCCTTCCTGCGCGGCTTCGGCATGCCGCCACAGGCTGTGCGGCGTGAAGCGCGGATCGCCCCACCGGCCTAATAGCTGAGACTGGCCACTGCACGGGCAACGGCCTCCAAGGCCAGCTTCAGCCTGGCATGGGAGATGGAGCCCAGGGCCAGCCGAATGGCATGCGGAGGCTGGCCCCCCACGGCATAGGGCGCTGCAGTCGATACCAAGATGCCTTCGCGTTCAAGCCGCATGGCAACGGCATCCGCCCGCACTTCATCAGGCATGGGCAGCCAGACAAAGTACGACGCCGGATGGCGGATGGTCCTCAATCCTGCGAGCGCCTTGGCCGCGATGGCCTGACGCGCGCCGGCATCGCGGCGCTTTTCCTGCTCCAGCCGCGCCACGGTGCCGTCCTGCAACCAGTTGCAGCACAGAGAAGTCACGAGAGTGGGCGTATTCCAGACCGTGGCACGTATGGCGCGGCTGATCCTGGGAACGAAGGCAACGGGCGCGCATATGAATCCGAAACGCAAGCCTGCCGCCACGCTCTTGGACAGGCTGGAGACGTAGACGGTTATGTCGGGCGCCATCGCAGCCAGCGGTGGTGGCGCCTGCTTTTCCAGAAAGGCATAGGTGCCGTCCTCCAGCAGCAGCAGGCCATGGCGCCGGGCCACTTCTATCAGCGCCAGACGCTGATTCACCGTCATGACCCAACCCAATGGGTTATGCAGCGTGGGCATGCAGTACATCGCACGCACCTTCCGGGTACGGCACAACGCTTGCAGTGCATCCAGGTCGGGGCCAGCGCCGCTTAGCGGGATGGCAACCAGTTCCAGCCGACACTGCTCGGCCACGACCTTGATGCCGGGGTAGCTCAAGGCATCCACGGCCACCACGTCGCCCGGTTGCAGCAAGGACATGGCCGCCGTGGCGAGCCCGTGGATGGCACCACTGACGATGAGCACGGCATCGGCAGACACCAACAGGCCTCGGCTCTTCAGGTGCTCGGCCACGATGGCCCGCTCGTGGGGACGGCCTCCGTGCGGCTGGTAGCGCAGAACCGACTCCAATTCACCTGCCGAGGCAAGCTGCTTGAGCGCCGTGCGCAACATCTCCGTCTGCGTGGGCAAGGCTGGATAGTTGAACGTCAGATCCACCAGATCGTCGCTGGCCGCATGCATCGCAACCTCCCCACCCATGGAGATGGGCTCGCGAACAAAGGTGCCGCGGCCCACCTCACCAGCGACCAGCCCCATGGCCTGTAGTTCGGCATAGACGCGCGTCGCCGTAGCCAGGGAAATGCCCTCCACAGCCGCCAGCTTGCGATGGGGTGGCAGCACCGTTCCGGGCCTCAACCGCCCTTGCCGGATGTCGTCAGCAAGCCGGTCCACCAGTTGCTTGTAGCGCGCTTGCGGCATACGAAATTGTATCTATGACAATAATTTGATTGTACTGACAATTATCCCTAGGATGCCGGCATGGAACTCACTGCCACCACCATCCTCGTCAGCTTTGCCGGTGTCTTTTTGATCTGCTTCATGAAAGGCGCGTTTGGCGGCGGCTTTGCCATCATCGGTATCCCCTTGCTGTCGCTTGTGATGGATCCAGTCATGGCAGGCGGCCTGCTGGCGCCGCTGTTCATCGCGATGGATCTGTACGGCCTGCGCTACTGGAAGCCGTCTACCTGGTCAAAGCCCGATCTGCTGATGCTGGTACCGGGGCTGGTGGCCGGTATCGGGACTGGCTATCTGCTGTTCCAGATGCTGGATCACCGCGCGATCGCCATCCTGATGGCCATCATCACGCTGGTCTTTGTGGGACTCTGGTTTCTGCGCGGTGGCACGGTCGTGGTGCAGCCACGCTCATCGCCCAAGGCCGTGGCGGCCGGCGTGGCGTCGGGTATCACGACCATGGTTGCGCATTCAGGCGGGCCTCCCCTGGCCATGTACCTGCTGCCGCTGGGGCTGAGCACGCAGGTCTACGCGGGCACCACCAGCATATTCTTCACGGTGGGCAACCTCATCAAAGCTGTGCCATGGCTGGCCATAGCTCCGCCAGCGCGCAATGTCTGGATCCTGATGGCGATCTGTCTCCCAGCGATTCCCGCAGGGGTGCGGCTCGGCTGGCGTCTGCATGCCAGCTTGGATCAGCGCCAGCTGTACAAGGCCTGCTATGGCTTGCTGGTGCTCACAGCGGCTAAGCTGCTGTGGGATGGTGTCTCCGGGTATTGGCACTGACTGTGCCGCTTCCCGGTATCTTTGAGTCCGGCCACCGATGCGACGGCTACCGTAGGCTGCAGGCCTCTGGCCTTTACCCGGGACTGCCCCCCCTCTGAAAGGATTGGCCGAGGTTATCGGCTTGGCACAGCAGGGCAATCGCGGCGCGCTGAGGCCGCCTCCGCGTTCATCAGTCCCGAAGCCCACGCGAAGCAAACCGGCTCTGGCCAGCACGCCGCGCGGCCTCGATCAGTGACGATCCGGCAGGGCTGTCCTTGCCCGCAAAGGCATAGAAGCGCGCCATCGGCAGCTCGGGCAGGCCATCGTCGCGATCCAGCACACGCAAGCCTTCGATACGCTGGCTGTCGGCGATGACGGTGACCGCAAAGCCTGCACGCGCCGCCGAAAGGCAGCCAGCCATACTGCTGCTCTCGAACACGATTCGCCAGGCGCGATCCGTCCGACCCAGCGCAGCGACTGCCGACTCGCGGTACACGCACGGCTCGGGGAAGACAGCCAGCGGCAGGGGTTCGCCGGCAGCCAAGGGCTGATCCGCTGCGTAAACCCAAACCAGCGCTTCTTCCCACAGGAGTGCGCCGCTGCGCTCGACGCGGCTGCATTGCTTGCCAAAGCATCTCATGTGATTTTCCGCCGCAAAAGACAGCGTCACGTCAACCGCCAAATGCGCAGGCTTAGGCAAACTGGGTGAGACACCCAGAGACGCCTAAGCCTTTATTGCATTTGGAATTTCCGTGTTTTCAAGCCTGTTTGACGCAGCGTGAGACGATGCTGTTTCACTCCCACTCGATCGTCGCAGGCGGCTTGCTCGACACATCATAAGTAACGCGATTGATCCCGCGCACTTCATTGATGATCCGGTTCGACACGCGCTTGAGCAGGCCATAAGGCAGTTCGGCCCAGTCGGCGGTCATGAAGTCACTGGTCTGCACGGCGCGCAGCGCCACGACGTAGTCGTACGTGCGGCCATCGCCCATGACGCCTACGCTCTTGACCGGCAGGAAGACGGTGAAGGCCTGGCTGGTCAGGTCGTACCAGGTCTTGCCGGTGGCGTCGTCCACCCAGTTGTTCAGCTCTTCGATGAAGATGGCGTCGGCGCGGCGCAGCAGGTCGGCGTATTCCTTTTTCACTTCACCGAGGATACGCACACCCAGGCCCGGGCCGGGGAACGGATGGCGGTAGACCATGCCACGGGGCAGGCCCAGGGCCACGCCCAACTCGCGCACTTCGTCCTTGAACAGGTCACGCAGCGGCTCGAGCAGCTTCAGGCCCAGTTGCTCTGGCAGGCCGCCCACGTTGTGGTGGCTCTTGATGGTGACGGCCTTCTTGCTCTTGGCACCGCCCGACTCGATCACGTCGGGGTAGATGGTGCCCTGGGCCAGGAAGGTGGCGCCCTTGTGGCCGCCGTCGCCAGCCTTGAGCTTGGCAGCTTCGGCCTTGAACACGTCGACAAACAGGCCGCCGATGATCTTGCGCTTGGCTTCAGGATCGCTCACACCGGCGAGCTTGCCCAGGAACAGGTCCGAGGCATCCACGCGGATGACCTTGGCATGGAGCTTGCCTTCGAACATCTCCATGACCATGTCGCCTTCGTTGAGGCGCAGCAGGCCGTGGTCCACAAACACGCAGGTCAGCTGGTCGCCAATGGCGCGGTGGATCAGCGCGGCAGCGACGGACGAATCCACACCGCCGGACAGGCCCAGAATCACCTCTTCGTCACCGACCTGCTCGCGGATCTTGGCCACCGCTTCTTCGATGTAGTCGCCCATGATCCAGTCGGCCTGGGTGGCGCAGATGTCGAGCACGAAGCGGTTGAGCAAGGCCTGGCCTTGCACGGTGTGCGTTACCTCGGGGTGGAACTGCACCGCGTAGTAGCGGCGGGCTTCATCGGCCATGCCGGCGATCGGGCAGGATGGCGTCGATGCCATGACCTTGAAGCCTGGTGGCAGCTCGGTGACCTTGTCGCCGTGGCTCATCCAGACCTTGAGCATGCCGTGGCCTTCGGGGGTGACGAAGTCCTCGATGCCCTTGAGCAGTTCGGTGTGGCCATGGGCGCGCACTTCGGCATAGCCAAACTCGCGGCTGTTGGAGCCTTCGACCTTGCCGCCCAGCTGGGTGGCCATGGTCTGCATGCCGTAGCAGATGCCCAGCACGGGAATGCCCAGCTCGAACACGGCATCCGGTGCGCGGTCGTCCACTTCGTAGACGCTGGCATGGCTGCCGGACAGGATCACGCCCTTGAGCTTGCCGTCAGCGGCAAACTCGCGCACCCAGTCGCTGCTCACATCGCAGGGATGCACTTCGCAGTAGACATGGGCTTCGCGCACGCGGCGGGCGATCAGTTGGGTGACTTGGGAGCCAAAGTCAAGGATGAGGATCTTGTCGTGTTGCATAGCAGGATCGTTGGGTTTGGATGGAGAAAAAACGGGTTGGACAGGTCAAAAATCGTCGGCGGCCAGCACGGTGATTCCGCATTGACGCGCTGCAGCCACTTGCGCGGCATCAAAACTGGCCAGCGGCAGGCGCAGCGACTGCGCCAGCCACAGGTAGGCGGCATCGTAGACCGGCAGGCCAGTGGCCAGGGCCACATCCAGCACGGCCTTGTGCTGGGCGGGTGCCAGCTCATGCAGCTCTACCCGGTGGCGTATGGCATCAAGCACGCCCCAGAGGCCTTCAACACTGCTCAGCGGAATACGGCCGCTGTTGGCACCGGTAGCGACCAAGTTGCTGCATTCCCAGAACCAGAGGTTGGGCGCTTGCGGGTCCACCTCATGGCGGCGAATGCGGGCATAGAGGCGCTGGGTATGGCTGCTCGCCGCCTCGGGAAGCAGCCAGGCTGCGGTGACCGAGGCATCGAGCACAAAGGCGCTGAAGGCGGCGCTCATGCAGCGCTCCTGCCGCGGCGGCGCAACTGGGGCACCGAATCTGCCTCGGGAGGCGGCGCGATGCTGGCCTGCAAGGCTTCGATCTGCGCCAGCTCACGGGCAATCTGTTCGTCGGTGATCACCGGCTTGCGCCGCATCGGCAGCATGCGCACCACTTCTTTGCCGTGGCGCGTGATGCGCACTTCCTCGCCCTGCTCGACCAACTCGACCAGAGCAGAAAAACGGGTTTTGGCTTCGTAGATACCGACGCTGTGCATGAAAGTGGGTGACAAAAAAATCTGGCCTGAACATCAATTCAGACCAGATTCTATCATTCAGACCAGTTTTATGCCAGCAGACCAGAATTGAAGGGGTTTTGGCTGTGGCCTGTTGTGGCGCGACAGCGCAGCAAGGGCTGTTGTCACAAGAGGGAGGAGCGCCGCGTCAGTGCAAGGTAGTGAGGTATACGCTGTCAAAGGTACCGAGTGCGTGGTTACGGGCTGATGGGTAAGCCGTGTATTGAGCACGTTTGCGCTGCCCTCCGCGCATCCAGAGGGACCCAGTATGTTTTCAACCCCCTGGCTCCCGGCCGGGGTCTTTGCACTCGCCCGTGGCGCTCCAAAAAAAATAGATGTGATCCTTTGTTGTCGGTGAACGGCTATGCCGCCACATCGACCTGCCAATTGGCCGATTGCAGCACCACATTGCTCTCGCGGATGCGGCGCGACAGGTCATCGGCCTGCTTTTGCAAGCTCGCCACGTTGATCTGCGGCAGCCATTTGATCTCGCGCTGGCTGTAGCGGTCCACATCCTTGTGCGTGGCGGCGATGGTGGCGACCAGCAGCGAATGCTGGGCGACGAGGGTATCGCGCTCAGCCAAGATGTCGGCCAGTAAGCGGCCATCGGCCAGGCGGGCCGTCTCATTGGCGGTGTTGATGGCGCGCACCAGCTGCTGCTGCGCCAGCAAGGTCGAGGTGGCCTCGGCCAGCAGGTCTTCGACCCGCTCCTTGGGCTGCTCGCCCTCTTGCACGATGGCATTGCGCGCAATGCGCTCGCGCAAGGAGAGCAGCTTTTTCTTGTGGTCGGCGCGGAGCAACAGGGCTTCGGCAAGCTTCATCGGCATTCCTTGGAAGGAGTTAAAAGAATGGCTGCCAGCGGCAGCCATTCTCAGGACCATCAGTCAGCGCGGTAGTTCGGCGCTTCCTTGGTGATCTGCACATCATGCACGTGCGATTCACGGATGCCGGCTGCGGTGATTTCCACAAACTCGGCCTTCTCGTTCATCTCGGCAATCGATGCGCAACCGCAGTAGCCCATGGATGCGCGCACGCCGCCTGCCATTTGGTAGACGATGGCAACCATCGAGCCCTTGTAAGGCACGCGGCCTTCAATGCCCTCGGGCACCAGCTTGTCGGCATTGGGGTTGCCGGTGCTCGATTCCTGGAAGTAACGGTCGGCCGAGCCTTGCTGCATCGCACCGATCGAGCCCATGCCACGGTAGCTCTTGTACGAGCGGCCTTGGTAGAGGATCACTTCGCCAGGGGCTTCTTCAGTACCCGCAAACATGCCGCCCATCATGATGGTGGATGCGCCAGCGGCCAGTGCCTTGGAGATATCGCCAGAGAAGCGGATACCGCCATCAGCGATCAAGGGCACGCCGGTGCCTTGCAGGGCCTGGGCCACGCTGTCGACAGCCATGATCTGGGGCACGCCCACACCGGCCACGATTCGGGTGGTGCAGATGGAGCCAGGGCCGATACCGACCTTGACGGCATCAGCGCCCGCTTCGACCAGCGCCAGCGCTGCTGCGCCGGTGGCGATATTGCCGCCAATCACATCGACCTGGGGGTAGTTTTGCTTGACCCAGCGCACGCGCTCGATCACGCCACGGCTGTGGCCGTGGGCGGTGTCCACCACGAGGGCGTCCACACCGGCCTTGACCAGCAGGTCCACACGCTCTTCGGTACCAGCGCCCACACCCACGGCTGCAGCGACGCGCAGACGGCCAGCACGGTCACGGGCGGCATTGGGGAAGGTGGTTTGCTTGGTGATGTCCTTGACGGTGATCAGGCCCTTGAGTTCAAAGGCATCGTTCACCACCAGAATGCGCTCGAGCTTGTGCTTGTTGAGCAAGGCCTTGGCAGCGGCGGGCGTGGTGTCGTCTTTTTCGTTGACGGTCACCAGCTTCTCGCGCGGCGTCATGATGTCGCGCGCCTTGACGTCGTAGCGGGTCTCGAAGCGCAGATCGCGGCTGGTCACGATACCAACCACCTTGCCGCCGTCGCAGACGGGGAAGCCGGAGATGCCGCGTTCGTCGGACAGCTGCATGATCTGCAGCACAGTGTGCTCCGGCGTGATGACCACCGGGTCGTGCACGACGCCCGATTCATGGCGCTTGACCTTGGAGACCTCGGCAGCCTGCTGCTCGGCGGTCATGTTCTTGTGGATCACACCAATACCGCCCTCTTGGGCGATGGCAATCGCCAGTCTGGCTTCCGTCACCGTGTCCATGGCGGCAGACACCAGGGGCAGGTTCAGGCGGATATTGCGGGAAAATTGGGTGGCGAGAGAGACGTCCTTGGGCAGGACTTGGGAGTATGCGGGCACCAGCAACACATCGTCGAAGGTGAGCGCTTTTCCGATCAGGCGCATTGTGAAGGCTCCAAAAAAAGGATTCTACCGTCTTTTGTAAGCAGCTTGCAGGGCATGCCTATGACATCCCCTCAACTCCAGGTTGTTATCTCTAACCAACAACTTCATCGGCCACTGACAATCGGCAGGCTACACTCGCCTTCTATGAAACTCATCAAGCTGCTCCTGCTCACGGTAGCCCTTGGCATTGGCGCTCCCGCCATGGCCCAGTGGCAATGGATCGACAAAGATGGCCGCAAGGTCTTCAGCGATCGACCACCAGGGCTGGACGTGCCAGAGAAAAACATCGTCAAGCGCCCCAAGGGCTATGGCGCACTCAAGGGCGTGCAGTCCTCGGGCACCGGCCCTGCACTGCGCGATGTAGCCCCCGCCCCGCAGGATGGCGAGGCCAGCGATGGCGCAGCGGCACCGGCGGCGCCGGCTCCCACTGCTGCGGCCAAGGCCGCCACCGGCAAGGACAAGGAGCTGGAGGCCAAGAAGGCCGCCGACGCCAAAGCGAAGGCCGATGCCGAAGCTGCTGAAAAAGCCAAGCAGGCAGCCGCCAAGGCGGACAACTGCAAACGCGCCCAGCAGGCCAAGGCCATGTACGACACCGGCAAGGCCGTGCGCGCACCCAATGAAAATGGCGAGATGGTGTTCCAGAGTGCAGAGCAGCGTGCCGCCGAGATCAAGCGCACCGATGACGTGATCTTCAACAACTGCTGATCCGCCCCCTACTCGCCAAAAAGCCAAGCAGATGCTTGGCTTTTTTCATGGTGTGGTGGTTGCAGTCAGGCGCCGTAACCGGCCTTGGCCTGCGGCCTGCGCCTGGCAAACAGGCCGGTGCCGCGCGCGCCCTGCCTGGCAAATCGCTCACGGCGGGCTTTCTTGGGGTCGACCTTGAGGGCTTCGTACAGCTCCACCCGGTCACCATCGGCCAGCAACTGGCTGCGGGGCCGTACCCGGCCCCAGATGCCGGCATCCTGCGCATCGGCAAACACCTGGCCGCTCTGCTGGCCAGCCGCTGCCAGGGCCTGCGCCAGGCTGGCACCGGTCGGCAGCTGCAGTTGCACGGTGTGCGTCTGGCCGTTGTGGGCCCAGACCACCTCGATCTGCATCAGCGCTGCGCCCGCTGCGGTATCAGCCATAGATCTTCTCGGCCCGCTGAATAAAGGCATCCATCATCGTTGCGGCAATCTTGTCAAAAATGGGGCCGACCACGGCGGCCAGCGCCATGCTGTCAAAGCCGTAGCTCAGGCTCAGGGATACCTTGCAGGCGCGCTGGCTGCCGTCACCCACCGGCTCAAAGCGCCAATCGCCCTGCAACTGCGAGAACGGGCCCTTGACCAGGGCCATTTGCAGGCGCTTGCCCGGCTCGTAGGTGTTGCGGGTGACAAAGGATTTTTTGATGCCGGCCAGTGCAATACCCACCTCGGCGGTCACGCCGTCGTCGTGCTGCTCGATCACGCGGGCATGGTCGCACCAGGGCAGAAAATCGGGGTAGCGCGGCACATCGGCCACGAGATCGAACATCTCCTGGGGGCTGTACCAGATCAGGACGGACTTGTTGACAGTTTTCATGCAGACAGGAGAGAGGGCCGCAGCAGCAAACCGGCTGCCGCCCGAAACATTCATAAAATCATAAACCAGAACAAAAAGCACGGCCTCCAGCAGCCCTATGGACTTGGGAAAGCCGTTTTGCCCCTAATATTGCAATTATGTCGAAGACGAACAACACCAACAGCCGCATTGCCGATAACAAGAAGGCTGCATTCAACTATTTCTTTGAGGAACGCTTCGAAGCGGGCATGGTGCTGCACGGCTGGGAAGTCAAGGCGCTGCGCGAGGGCAAGGCCCAGCTGACCGATGGCTATGTGCTGGTCAAGAACGGTGAGCTCTTTCTGATGGGCTGCCAGATCAACCCGCTCAAAACCGCCTCCACCCACGTGAGCCCCGATGCTGCGCGCATCAAGAAGCTCCTGATGAAGAAGGACGAGATCAAGCGCCTGATCGGCAAGGTCGAGCAAAAGGGCTACACTCTGGTCCCCATCAACCTGCACTGGAAAAACGGCCTGGCCAAATGCGATATCGCGCTGGCCAAGGGCAAGGCAGAGCACGACAAGCGCGACGTGATCAAGGACCGCGAAGGCAAGCGCGAGGTCGAGCGCGCGATGAAGGTGCACAACCGCTGATCGGCTACAATCTCCGCGCAACCGTCATGGGGCCACCATCGCTGCTGGCCCTGTTTTGCTTTAACCACTGGTAGCGAGATCCGCATGGGAACTTGGTCACACGGCAATTTTGACAACGACGCAGCACTGGACTGGCTCGCCGACACCACCGGCCAGCTGATTGCAGAGATCCAGGAAGCGATGGCATCGCCCGACAGCATGCAGGCCGATGAATGGGACGGCGATATCGTGCCGTGCCGCATCGAGCTGCTCTGCGTGATGGCAGAAAACGGCATGGCGCCGCGCTGGCCTGATCTGCAAGAGCTGCAGCAGTGGAAGCAAAGCTATTTGCGCGAGTGGGACGGCAGCATCGACGAACTGGACCCGGATGAGGACTACCGCCAGGACCGCCGCGAAACGCTGGTCGCCACCTTTGACCGCATGCTGAAACTGGCCGCCGCCAGCGCCGAGGCCAAACGCTGAGGGCTGCGATATAGGGTGTCCGTCTGACATGGCCCCTCAGCAGCGCGCACTATATTGGTGAGCACCTACAACCAACCAGGGTGCTGTCTATGTTCTCCAAGCTTGCTGTACTGGCCATACCGCTGTCCGCCGTTCTTTTGACTGCCTGTGGCTCCATGCACCACATGGGCCAGAAAGAAGCGGACGCCAGCACCCCGGTGCGCTCCGCCGATGGCGTGCTCGTCGGCCCCGATGGCCGCACGCTCTACACCTTCACCAAAGACACCGCTGGCAGCGGTGCATCCACCTGCTACCAGCAGTGCGCCACCAACTGGCCGCCACTGGGCGTGGCTCCAGGCGCCAAGCCGATTGGTGATTTCAGCATCATCACCCGCACCGACAACACCCAGCAGTGGGCCTACAAGGGCTGGCCGCTGTACTACTTTGCCAAGGACAGCCAGGCGGGTGACAAGCGTGGCGATGGCATGGGAGGCGGCGTGTGGAAGCTGGCCAAGCCTTGATCGGTTAGCGCCCTTAACCCTGAGCGCAAACAACAAGAGGTGGCCCTGCGGCCACCTCTTTGCGTTGGGGCGCACTGCCCAGCGCGGTGCCTATTTGGACTTGTCGCGCAGATTGCTGCTGTAGCGCTCCAGCCAGGCCGACAGCTTGCCGAACGCCTGGCCGCCCTTGCCCAGCAGCTGTGCCAGCTCTGACTCAGCACGCTCGCGCAGGGTCTCGTCGTTGTCGGGCAGCGGCGGCAGGATATGCGCGAAATAGGTCTTGCCCAGCACCCGGTGCAGCAGACGCTCGCCAACAAAGGGCTGGTTGCCGTTCAGCGCCCGCGCGCCCTTGATGATGTTGCGGATGTCGTACTGCGTGGGGCTGATGTCGGACACTTGCTTGGGCAGGCCCAGCAGGGTGTAGACGCCGATGCGCGCCGTGCGCACCGAGCTCTCCATCGTGAAGATGACGTCATTGCTGGTCTCGACAAACTGGCCCAGCAAGGCCAGGTTGGTACAGCCCTCGGGCACCACATGGGGCCTATCGCCGGCAGCGCGCGGCATGAACTGCGCGGTGATGTAAGGCATCAAGGCCAGGCGCACCTTGGTGTTGGCCGCCACGGCATCGACCTGGTCAGCGATGCCCAGGTGGTAGCACAGCTCGGCCAGAATCTCGCGGCCCGTGCATTGGGGCATGGTCTTGGGCACATGGTTGCCCTTTTGGTCCATCAGCAGCGCATACACCCAAAGCACCAGCACATCGCCAGGCTGGTCGGGGAAGTGCGGCTGGCGGTTGCAGGTAAAGCTCATCACCCAGTTCGAATCGGTGAAGGTGATGATGCCGCCGGTCACCGTCTTGCCCGAGTAGGGATCGTTGACCGACAGTTCCTTGAGCTTGTCGATCAGTGGCGAGGGTTTGCAGGTCAACGTGGCCGACTCCCACATTGAGCCCTTCACATCGCCATAGAACTTTTCGGGCCGACCAAACACCGGCGACTTGGCCGCCAGGCGTTTCCACAGGGTCCAGTCGCTGTCATCGCCCGGCTCCTCATTGCCACGCGCCAGCACCGGCACTGTATCCAGATCGCCATAGGCCGTGCCCTCGGTCATCGAGCCGGTCAGCGCAAACACCACGTCGTTGGGGCCGACGTCAATCTGAACCTCCTGGCCTGCCGATTTGCAGCGGATCGCGGTGACCGTGCGGCTGTCCGCTTCCTCGCGCATATCCAGGTCATAGGCGCGGGTGTTGAACTGCACCTTCACGCCCTTGTCCTTGAGCATGCGCGTCAGCGGTACGACAAAGCTGTCGTACTGGTTGTACTTGGGAAACACCAGCGCCGACATGTCGGTCAGGCCATCGATGGCATCGAGAAAGCGGTGCATGTAGAGCTTCATCTCCAGCAGGCTTTGCCAGTTCTCGAACGCGAACATCGAACGCCACAGGTACCAGAAATTGGTCTCCAGAAAGCTCTTGCTGAAATAGGATTCGATGCTGATGTCGTCCAGCTCCTCCTTGCGCTTGAGCAGCAGCTTGACGATCTCCCACTGGTGCGCCTTGGTCAGGCCCAAGGTGGAGAAATCGCGGATCTTGCCCTGCTGGTGCATCAGCCGGGCCTTGGACCAGTTGGGGTCGTTGTCGTTGACGAAGCGGTACTCGTCGAGCACGCTGTAGCCCTCGGGCAGCTCCAGCGCCGGCACGTCCTGGAACAGGTCCCAGAAGTTGTCGTAGTTCCAGTTCATCTCGCGGCCGCCGCGCACGATGTAGCCCTGCTCAGCGTTGCCCGCGCCATCGAGCGAGCCGCCGGTCACGTCCAAGGTATCCAGGATCGTGATGTCTTCGCCGGCCATGCCGCCGTCGCGGATCATGTAGAAGGCGGCAGCCAGGCCGGCAATGCCGCTGCCAATGATCCAGGCCTTGCGCCCCGCTACCGGCGCGCCCAGCACCGGCCGGTTGCGCATATAGGCACCCACCATGTCCGGTGGTGGCAGGCTGTCTTGGGGGCCCTTGCGCCAAAAGCCTTCGCCGATATTGGCTTCCACGCGGATCGAGGAGGCCTGGGAGTCTGCATGCGTCATGGTCTTGCCTTTCATGGATACCTGAGGATCACATGCGCAGGTATAGCACAGCCACTGCAAGCACCTTCTGACAGACGGCAAGGGCCTACGTATTCACGCAGGCCCTTGTCTGGCTCGGAGGCCATGATGGCTTAGTTCAGCGCCAGCAGCGGGTGCGCCTCTACCGGCCAGGGGCTGACAAACATCTGCGCCACTTCCTGCAGGCTCACCTCTTCAATGCGGGCGGGGCTCCACTGCGGGTGGTGGTCCTTGTCCACTGCCAGCGCGCGGATGCCTTCCAAGGTTTCGCTCTTGCGATCAGGGCGCAGGTAGAAGCAGTGGCGCACCATGTCGCGCTCCATGCGCAGGTCGTCGGCCAGGCTTATGCCGCGCGCACGACGGATCTGCTCCAGCACCACAAACAGCATCAGCGGCGAGCGCTTGCGCAAGGTCTCGGCGGTGGCCCGGGCAAAGTCGCTGCTGCCGGCCTCCAGCGCGGCGATGATGGCTGGCACATCGGCCAGGCCAAAGTACTGCGCGATCTCCGTATCGGGATTGGCTGCACGCTCTGGCGCGGGCGCCAAGGCGGCTTTGGCAAAGGCCTGCACGGCATCACCGCTGGCAAAGCTGCCAGTGGCCAACCCGTCCCACAACGCCTGCTGCTGCGCGCTGGGCAGGTAGCCATCGGCCAGCCGGTAGGCCAGTGCATCGGCCGCGCCAATCATCTGGCCGGTCAGGCCCAGGTACTCGCCCACATGGCCGGGGCAGCGCGACAGAAAATAGCCGCCGCCCACATCGGGGAACAGGCCAATGGCGGTCTCGGGCATGGCCATCTTGGTACGCTCGGTGACGATGCGAAGGCTGCCGCCCTGGCTGATGCCCATGCCGCCACCCATCACGATGCCATCCATGAAGGCGATATAGGGCTTGCCAAAATGGTGGATGAGGTGGTTGAGCGCATATTCCTCGGTGAAGAAATCCTCCAGCTCGGGGTTGCCGGCCATGCCAGCCGCATGCAGAAAGCGGATATCGCCGCCAGCGCAGAAGGCGCCAAACACGCCCTCCTTGTTGCTGCCCCGTATCGCGACGGCCAACACCTTGTCGTCCTGCTGCCAACGCAGCAGCACATCACGCAGCTCGCGCACCATGGCCAGCGACAGCGCGTTCAGCGCCTTGGGCCGGTTGAGCGTGATAAAGCCCAGCTGGCCACGCACTTCGCTTTGCACATCTTCGGTGTAGACCGACATAAGATTTGACTCCTTGTTCTTCTGAAAACAACCGCCACCATAGCCGAAAAACGGCGCGGGCTGCGGTCAATCAGGTGCCAAATCAGGCTACGGGCGCGCTGCTGTCTGTGATCTGGCGGATCACAGACAGCGCCAGGCCATCGGCTGCCAACAATGCTTGGCCCGCCTGCAGCTGCCAATAGGCTTCGCTGCCGGCCGTCTGGCGCCACAGGTGCAGGCGGCGGGTGTAGAGCTGCAGGTCAAACTCGGTGGTAAAGCCGATCGCGCCGTGGATGGAGTGCGCGAGCGATGCCACCTCGACGGCGGCCTCGCTGCTGCGTGCCTTTCCTACCGCCACCTTCAGCGGGTCCGCCACCACACCATCGGCCTCGCAGGCAATCTGCGCGGCCATGCGCGCCGCGCTCACATGCTCGGCCATCACCGCCAGCTCATGCTGGATCGCCTGGAACTTGCCAATCGGGCGGCCAAACTGCTGGCGCTCGTTGGCAAAGTTCAAGGTACTTTCAAACACCGTCAACAAGCTGCCCGCGAGCAAGGCCGACACCAGCCCGGCCTGCGCGACCAGCAAGGAGGCGGCAGCCGGCACCCGCGTGGCCGAGGCCAGCGCTGCTTCAGGCCAGTACAGATCCGCATCCAGCACAAAAATGCTGGCACTAGTCTGCGCGCCAGCCACCGGCAGCAGCAACAGATCAGCACCCTGCTGACCCAGCACCCACTGCGCCACGCGGGCACCGCGCACACCGCTGGCCCGCAACCCCCCATCGGCGGCGGCCAGTTGCGGCGCCAGGGCAATGGCGCCCTGCGGCACTGCCACGCCTGCGGCCGACAGCCAGGCCCGCGCCAGCATGGTGTCTGCCAGTGGCAGCGGCATCGCATGCTGGCCCAGCACATCCCAGACGCCAAAGGCATCGCGCAAGGCCAGGCCTGCGCCGCCAGCGGCCTCGGACAGCAGCAGGTCGGCAAAGCCGGTGTCTTCAATCTGCTGCCACAGCGCCGCAGCAGCCGGTGATGGCCCAGCACTTGCTGCCGCCTCGCTCTCGATCGCGCGCACCACGGCGGGCGTGCATTGGCCAGTCAGCAGATCGCGCAGGGCCTCGGTAATCAAATGGTCCATGTTCTTCTCCTTGCGCTCAACGCAGGCCCAGGCCGCGTGCGATCATGCCGCGCAAAATGCTGCGGGTACCGCCGCGCAGCGTGTAGCAGGGCGAGACGAGTGTGAGGTAGTTCAGGGTCAGCAGCAGTTCGTGTGGCACGGCCTCGCCATCCAGCGCCATCAGGTCATCGGCAATCGCGGCTGGAATGTACTGCTCCAGCACCGTGCCCTGGTCCTTGACCAGGGCGGCCTCGACGATGGGGCTCTGACCTTGCACCAGCTTCTCTTGAACCGCCACCGACAGCGCACGCAAGGGTGCCAGGCGCGTCAGGATCTGGCCGGCCAGCTTCAGCGATTCGGCGCGTGGCGCCGCCTGACTGCGCAAAAAGGCCAGCCACTGGTCCAACAGCACCACTGACGAGAACAGGCGCTCAGGGCCGCTGCGCTCAAAAGCCAGCTCGGCGGTGACCTGCTCCCAGCCCTGCCCTTCGGCGCCCACCAGCGCATCGGGGGCGAGCTGCACATTGTCAAAAAACACCTCGCAGAAATGGCGGTCGCCCGACATGTCCTCGATGGGCCGCACGGTAACGCCGGGAAGGCTCAGGTCCACGATCAGTTGCGACAGGCCTTTGTGGCGGTCGGCCGTCTCGCCCGAGGTGCGCACCAGCGCAATCATGTACTGGCAGTGTTGGGCGTTGGTGGTCCAGATCTTCTGGCCATTGAGCAGCCAGCCATCATCATTGGGCACGGCGCGCGTGCGCACGCTGGCCAGGTCGGAGCCGGCATTGGGCTCGCTCATGCCAATGCAGAAAAAGCTCTCGCCCCGTGCCACCGGCGGCACATAGCGCTGCCTCTGCGCCTCGGTGCCGTACTTCAGGATGAGCGGCGCGCTCTGGCGCTCGGCAATCCAGTGCGAGCCCACCGGCGCGCCAAAATTCAGCAGCTCCTCGACCACCACATAGCGCGCAAAAGCACCCTGCTCATGGCCGCCATAGGCCTTGGGGAAGGTCATGCCCAGCCAGCCCTTCTCGCCCAGCTTGCGGCTGAAGGCCGGGTCATAGCCGCTCCAGGATTTGGCGCGGATATGGGCGGGCATGTCTTTGACCGCCTCTTGCAAAAATCCACGCACCTCCGCGCGCAGCGCCTCGCCTTCAGGCGGGATGCGCGTCAGGGCCAGTCCGTTGAGAATCGTCATCGTCTTTGCTTTCGTTCAATCCAGGGACACACCCGTGCTCTTGACCACGCCAGCCCAGCGCTTGATTTCGCTCTGGATATAGTCGCCATAGGCCTGCGGGGTAGAGCCCAGTGGTTCGGTGCCCTGCACGCGCAGCTTTTCCAGCACGCCGGGGTCCTTCAAAGCTTTCATCAGCTCGGCGTTGAGGCGCTGCACCACGGCATCGGGCGTCTTGGCGGGCACCATCACGCCCTGCCAGGCACCGGCCTCAAAGCCGGTCATGCCGCTTTCGGCCAGGGTGGGTGCGTCCGGAAAGTTCGGAATGCGCTGGGCGGTGCTGACGGCCAGCAGCTTGAGCTTGCCGTCCTTGATAAAGGGCGCCACCGAGTTGATGGTGTCGGTCATGAACTCGATCTGGCCGGCCACCAGGTCCACATCGGCTGGCGCACTGCCTTTGTAGGGCACATGGGCGGCGTCCATGCGGTAGTGCTGCACCACCTGGAAGGCAGCCAGGTGAGTCACATTGCCATTGCCGGCCGAGCCGTAAGAGAGCTTACCCTTGTTGTCCTGCGCGTACTTCACCAGCTCTTGCACGGTGTTGGCAGGCACCTTGGGGTTGACCACCAAGCCCAGCGGCACCACGGCCGTCAAAGCCACCGGGCGCAGGTCCTTGGCCACGTCATAGCTGAGCTTTTTGTACAGCGAGGGGCTGAGCGCAATCGACGAGGTGTTGTAGAGCACCGTGTAGCCATCGGCGGCGGCCTTGGCCACCAGCGCATTGCCGATATTGCCATTGGCACCAGGCCGGTTGTCGACAATGACCGTCTGCCCCAGCTGCTGGCCCACTTGCTGTGCCAGCACCCGCGCCACCATGTCGGTGGGCCCACCAGGCGGGAACGGCACGACCAGGGTGATCGGCTTGCTGGGCCAGGGGTCCTGCGCCTGCGCAGCCCCACAAACAGCCACCAGCGCCAACGCGAGCAGGGCCGGACGACGTACAAAACCATATTGCATCTTTGTCTCCTGTATTGGTTCTCTCATCTGACGCAGGCCGTGGAGGCCGCCTACCGCAATGCCGCGCTAGCGCCCGGCCAGCAGGCGCACAGCGGTGTAGACCATCACCTGCTCCTGGCGCTGGTTGTAGACCTCGATGCGCGAGGTCACCACCGCCCGGCCACCTTTGCTGGTCGGCTTGATATCGGTCACTTCCACCAGCGCCTCGATCGTGTCGCCCACCACGACCGGGCCCAGAATCTTCTGATGCAGCTCCAGCATGGCCAGGCCCGTGCCCTGGATCATGCTTTGCAGGATGAAGCCTTCGATCAAGGTGTAGGTGAGCGCACCGGGCACCGGCCGGCCACGGATCGCGCCGCCGTCGTAGCCGTCTTCGATAAAGATGGCTTCGAGCATGCCGGTGGTGTTGATGAAGTTGACCAGGTCGGTCTCCGTCACCGTGCGGCGAAAGGTGCGCAGCTGCTGGCCAACCTGCAGGTCCTGCCAGACAAAGCCCTGGCCCATACGGGCAGTGCCGGCCAGCGTGGCGGCGCGGTTCTCGGTCGAAGAAATCCAGTTAGGGGCGGTCATGGTGTCTTTTCTTTCAGCGGTTCATTCAGCCACGGAAGGCTGCAAAGCGGCGATGCGGGCATCGTCCCAGCCTGCCTCGCGCAGCAGCTGCTGCGTGTGCTCACCCAAGCGCGGCGGCATGCCAATGGGTGCCTGCGCACCATCGATGCGCACTGATGAGCGCGGGAAGCGCACCGTGCCCATGGCGGGGTCCTGCTTTTCGACAAAAAAGCCGGTGGCCTGCAGGTGCGGGTCGCGTGGCAGGTCGTCCATGCGCGCGACGGGGGCGGCGGGAATCTCCAGCGCCTCGCAGGTCTGCAGCCAGTAGGCAGTGTCCTTTTGCGTCACGTAGCTGCTCATGGTCTCCAACAGCGTCGCGATATGGCGGGTGCGCTGGGCCTGGGTGGCAAAGCGCTCGTCCTGCGCCAGTTCCGGCTGGCCCACAGCGGCAAAGAAGCGGCGCCAGTGGCCATCGGTGTAGGGCATCATGCAGACATGGCCGTCCAAGGTCTTGTAGGGCTTGCGCCAGGGCGCCATCACGCGCGGGTAGCCGGCGCCGCTGAGTGCGGGCTCAAAATGCATGCCGTAGAAATGCTCAACCAGGTTGAAGCCCACCATGGTCTCGTACATCGGCACCTCGACAAAGCTGCCCTCTCCCGTACGCTCGCGCTGGAACAAGGCTGCCATCACCGCATGCGCTGCCACCAGGCCGCAGGTCTTGTCAGCCGCAATGGTGGGCAGGTAGCGGGCCTCGCCGGTCTGGCGCTCCATCAGGTCGGCCAGGCCGCTCATGCCCTGGATCACATCATCATAGGCCGGCAGACCGGCATAGGGGCCATCCTCGCCAAAGCCATGCAGGCCTACGTAAACCAGACGTGGGTACTGGCTGCGCAAGCGCACCGGGTCTAGCCCCAGCTTGGCCAGTTTTTGCGGGCGCATGCTGTGCATGAAGACGTCGGTAGTCTTGAGCAGTGCGTGCAGCGCCTCCTGGGCCTCGGGCGCCTTCAGGTCCAGCACCATGCTTTTCTTGCTGCGGTTGGAGCCCATGAACAGCGCCGACATGCCGGCCTCGGCAGCCGGCCCGGTGTAGCGCGTGGAGTCGCCGCCGGGCGGCTCGATCTTGATCACCTCGGCGCCGTAATCGGCCAGCACCTGGCTGGCCAGCGGCCCGAAAATCACGCTGGATAGGTCCAGCACCCGCAGGCCTGTCAATGCACTCAAGGCTTGTCTCCGTCTTTGTGGTGATAGCGATGAATGGCATTATTTGATATGTTTCTCAGCTGTGTCTATGTCGCAATTGACAGGTACTGATACACAGGAGATATCAATGGACTTGCGCCAACTGCGCCACTTCGTCACCCTGGCGCACACCCTGAACTACCGCCAGGCGGCCGAGCAATTGCATATGTCGCAGCCGCCGCTGTCGCAGTCAATCCGCAAGCTCGAAGACGACCTGGGCGTGCAGCTGTTCGAGCGTGACCGGCGCGGCACCGTGCTGTCGGGCGCGGGCCGGGCTGCCTTGGAGAGCGCCAAGCTCGCGCTCTACCATGCGCGCCAGGTGCAGGCCGTGTCGCAGGCCACCGCGAGTGGCGAGCTGGGGCGCCTGCACATCGGCTTTATCGGCTCGGCCACGTTCTCGCTGATTCCGCAGCTGGTGCAGGCCTTTCGCGCGGCCTACCCTGCCATTGACCTGGTGCTGACCGAATCCACGACGCGCGAGATCTGTGCCCAGGTTGCCAGCGGCGATTTTGACGCCGGCCTGCTGCGCTACCCGGTGACCCAGGCCACCGACCTGTCCATCACCCCGGTCGAGCCTGACCGCCTGATTGCCGCCCTGCCCGCTGGCAACCCGCTGCAGATCAAGGAGAGCCTGCAGCTGATCGACCTGGCCGACCAGCCCTTTGTGAACTACCGCCCCAGCGAGGTGCCGGGCCTGCATGCCTTGGTGGTGCTGGCCTGCCAGAACGCCGGCTTCATGCCGCAGATCAAGCAGCATGCGGTGCAGGCACAGACCTTGGTGAGCCTGGTGGGCGCTGGCCTGGGCGTGGCCCTGGTGCCGGCCGTGGTCGCCAAGGCCGCCACACCCGGCGTGATCTTCCGCGAGCTGACCGACACCCTGCACCTGCCCCAGATCGGCATTGCGCTGGCTTTGAACCAGCGCCAGCCGGTGGCCACGGCGCAGCGTTTGAAGGAACTGCTGCTCAAGCTCCAGCCTACGGGCTGACGCCGCCAATACGCAAAAAAGGCCGCAAATGCGGCCTTTTCTGGTGTTGGATCACGTCGCAACGCAGATTATGCGTTTTCGCGCGATGCGCGCTTGCGGTCGTGTTCCTTCAGGTGGCGCTTGCGCACGCGCAGGCTGGTCGGGGTGATTTCCAGCAGTTCGTCTTCTTCGATGAACTCCACGCCGTATTCCAGCGACAGCTCGATAGGAGGCGTGATCTTGATCGCGTCTTCCTTGCCGCTCACGCGGAAATTGGTCAGCTGCTTGGTACGGGTGGCGTTCACCACCAGGTCGTTGTCACGGCTGTGGATACCGACGATCATGCCTTCGTACACGGGGTCGTTGGGCTTGACGAACATGCGGCCACGGTCGTCCAGCTTGCCCAGGGCGTAGGTAAAGATTTCACCGTCGTCCATCGAGATCAGCACGCCGTTCTTGCGGCCGCCGATGTCGCCCTTGTGCGGCTCGTAGCTGTCGAAGATGTTGGCGATCAGGCCGGAACCACGGGTCAGGTTCAGGAATTCGTTGGTGAAACCGATCAGGCCACGGGCTGGAATGCGGTATTCCAGACGGACGCGACCGCGGCCATCGGGTTCCATGTTCACCAGCTCGCCCTTGCGCTCGCCCAGGGCTTGCATCACGCCGCCTTGGTGGCCTTCTTCGATATCGGCCGTCACCAGCTCGATAGGCTCGTGGCGCACGCCGTCGATCATTTGCATCACAACACGTGGCTTGGACACGGCCAGCTCATAGCCTTCGCGGCGCATTTCTTCCAGCAGAATGGTCAGGTGCAGTTCACCACGGCCAGCCACTTCAAAGATACCGTCTTCGTCGGTTTCCTTGACGCGCAGGGCCACGTTGGAGCGCAGTTCCTTTTGCAGGCGGTCCCAGATCTGGCGGCTGGTCACGTACTTGCCTTCACGACCTGCCAGTGGCGAGGTGTTCACGCAGAAGTTCATGGTCAGCGTAGGCTCGTCAATCTTCAGCATCGGCAGAGGCTGTGGATTGGCCGGGTCGGTCACGGTTTCACCGATACCGATGTTTTCGATACCGCTGATCAGCACGATTTCGGAAGGACCGGCTTCGGTCGCTTGCACGCGGTCAATACCTTGGAAGGTGTGGACCTGGTTGATCTTGCCGGTGTAGCTCTTGCCGTCCAGGCCGGCCATCACGGCCACTTGCTGACCGGGCTTGAGCGTGCCCTGGGTGATACGGCCCACGCCGATACGGCCCACGAAGGTGGAGTAGTCCAGTGCGGAGACTTGCATCTGCAGCGGTGCAGTCGCGTCGCCTTGCACCGATGGCACGTGTTCCAGAATGGTTTCGAACAGGGCCGACATGTCGGGACCCCATTGCGCGCCTGGCTCGCCTTCTTCCTTCGACGACCAGCCGTTGATACCCGAGGCGTACACCACGGGGAAGTCCAGCTGTTCATCGGTTGCGCCGAGCTTGTCGAACAGGTCGAACGCAGCGTTCACGACCTTGTCGGGGTTGGCACCGGGCTTGTCGACCTTGTTCACCACGACGATGGGCTTGAGGCCCAGGGCCAGTGCCTTCTTGGTCACGAAACGCGTTTGGGGCATGGGGCCTTCTTGCGCGTCGATCAGCAGCACCACACCGTCCACCATGGACAGCGCGCGTTCCACTTCACCACCGAAGTCCGCGTGACCAGGGGTGTCGAGAATGTTGATGTGGGTGCCGTTCCAGGACACGGCGCAGTTCTTGGCCAGGATGGTAATGCCGCGCTCACGCTCGATGGCGTGGTTGTCCATCACGGTGTCCACGACTTTTTCGTGTTCGGCGAAGGTACCAGACTGGCGCAGCAGCTGGTCCACCATGGTCGTCTTGCCATGGTCAACGTGGGCGATGATCGCAATATTGCGGATTTGTTTGCTCATGATGTTTCCAAAATGCCGCTGGCTTGTGGGCGCGGCGTTCCTTCCAAAATTTGTTGAATCTCGACGGGGCTCAGGAGGCGGTCGGGAATGAGCTCGCGCGCCCGGATGTGTGCCACACCCAAAAGCGCAGGAGGCTCTTCTCCGTAAACGGCCACTGCATCGGCATCGGCCCATTCACCCCGCCGGCGCAAGCCGGACAAAAATCTGCCTGCATTATCACCATCGAGCGTGACACGGGTGTGCGCTGCAAGCAACGTGTCGACGGGCAACACGGTTTGCAGGCGCTCCGCATCGGGCGTCGCTTCCAGAGTTTGCAGGCTGATACAGCGGGACAGGTCGATCCCACCGGTTTCTATGCGGCGCAGGCTGCGCAGATGCGCGCCATAGCCGAGCGCCTGGCCAATATCCTCGGCCAGGGTACGCACATAGGTGCCCTTGCTGCAGCGCACCGTCATCTTGAGCGCGACAAAGTCCTGCTCCTCATCCACGCGGGACAAGCTCAGATGCAAGATGGTCACGGCGCGCGGCTCACGCTCAAGCGTGATGCCAGCACGGGCGTATTCGTAGAGGGCCTTGCCATCGCGCTTGAGCGCGCTGTACATCGGCGGCACCTGGCTGATGGGACCGGTGAACTGGGCCGCCACGGCGGCCAGCTTCTCGTCGGTCAGCGCTGATGCGTCCACCTCCCATGTCTGCAGCACCTCACCCTCGGCATCGCCGGTGGTGGTGGTGGCGCCCAGGTGTACCAGGGCCTCATAGGTCTTGGGGGCATCAAGCTGCAATTGGCTGAACTTGGTGGCCGCGCCAAAACACAGCGGCAGCACACCCGTAGCCAACGGGTCGAGCGTGCCGGTATGGCCCGCTTTTTCGGCGCGCAGCAGCCACTTCACTTTTTGCAAAGCGTCGTTGCTGGACAGGCCAATGGGTTTGTCGAGCAGAAACACCCCGTGCACAGGGCGCCGCTGCACCCGTGTGCGAGAGGCATTCATCGGGTCAGCCTTCCTCGGGACCGCGCGATGCCACTGCCTTGGCGATCAAGGCATTCATGTCGGCCGCACGCTCGGTGGTGCGGTCGTAGATGAAGTGCAAGGTCGGCACGGTGTGGATGTGCAGGCGCTTGAACAGGCCATTGCGCAAAAAGCCAGCAGCCTGGTTCAGTGCGTCCTGGGTCTGGTCGGGGTCACCGATCAGCAAGCTGAAATAGACCTTGGCGTGGGCATAGTCCGGCGTCACCTCAACGGCTTGCAGGGTCACCATGCCCACACGTGGGTCCTTCAACTCACGGGCGATCAGCTCCGACAGATCGCGCTGGATCTGGTCGGAGACTTTGAAGCTGCGGTTGGGCGCAGCAGTTTTCTTGCGAGTTGCCATCGGAAATTACAGCGTACGAGCGATTTCCTTGATCTCAAAGACTTCCAACATATCACCTTCTTTGATGTCGTTGTAGTTCTTGAGCTTGATACCGCACTCGAAGCCTTCCTTGACTTCCTTGACGTCGTCCTTCATACGGCGCAGCGAGTCGATCTCACCCGTGTAGATGACCACGTTGTCGCGCAGCAGACGGAAGTGTGCATTGCGGGTAACGTGACCCTGGGTGATATACGAACCTGCCACGGTACCGATCTTGGAGGCCACAAACACGGTGCGGATCTCGGCCATACCGATGATCTCTTCGCGTTGCTCGGGAGCCAGCATGCCGGACATGGCCGCCTTCAACTCATCGACAGCGTCGTAAATGATGTTGTAGTAGCGGATATCGACATCGTTGCTCTCAGCGGTCTTGCGCGCTTGCGCATCGGCACGCACGTTGAAACCAATCACGATCGCCTTGGAGGCCAGCGCCAGATTCACGTCCGACTCGCTGATACCGCCCACGCCGGTGTAGACCATCTGCACCTTGACTTCGTCGGTCGACAGCTTGAGCAACGAGGCAGCCAGTGCTTCTTGCGAACCCTGGGTGTCGGCCTTGATGATGATCGGCAGCGATTGCACGTTGCCAGCACCCATCTCAGCGAACATGTTCTCCAGCTTGGCCGCTTGTTGCTTGGCCAGCTTGGTGTTGCGGAACTTGCCAGCACGGTAGGTGGCGATTTCACGGGCGCGGCGCTCATCGGGCAGCACCATGAAGTCATCACCGGCTTGCGGCACATCCGACAGACCCTGGATTTCAACAGGCAGCGATGGACCCGCTTCCTTGGCAACCTTGCCGTCTTCGTCGACCATGGCACGCACGCGGCCATAGGTTTGACCAGCCAGCACGATATCGCCAACCTTCAGGGTACCGGATTGCACCAGCACCGTGGCCACAGGGCCGCGACCCTTGTCCAGCTGGGCTTCGATCACCAGACCCTTGGCATTGGCTTCCACCGGTGCCTTGAGTTCCAGCACTTCGGCCTGCAGCAGCACTTGTTCGAGCAGCTCGTCAATGCCTTGACCCGTCTTGGACGACACGGCCACGAAGGGCGAGTCACCACCGTACTCTTCAGGCACCACTTGCTCAACCACCAGCTCCTGCTTGACGCGTTCGGGGTTGGCATCGGGCTTGTCTGCCTTGGTGATGGCCACCACGATAGGAACACCAGCCGCCTTGGCGTGCTTGATGGCTTCCTTGGTCTGGGGCATCACGCCGTCGTCGGCAGCGGCCACCAGAATCACGATGTCGGTCGACTGTGCACCACGGGCACGCATGGCCGTGAAGGCCTCGTGACCAGGGGTGTCCAGGAAGGTGATCATGCCGCGTGGCGTTTCCACGTGGTAGGCACCAATGTGCTGCGTAATGCCGCCGGCTTCGCCCGCAGCCACCTTGCTGCGGCGGATGTAGTCCAGCAGCGAGGTCTTGCCGTGGTCGACGTGACCCATCACGGTCACCACCGGAGCGCGTGGCAGCGCTTCGGATTCGGCCTGGGATTCCTCTTCGGCGGTGAACGCTTCCGGATCGTCCAGTGCAGCGATGTGCGCCTTGTGGCCCATTTCTTCCACGACGATCATCGCGGTGTCCTGGTCCAGCGGCTGGTTGATGGTGACCATCTGGCCCATCTTCATCAGCGACTTGATCACCTCGGAGGCCTTGATGGCCATCTTGTGGGCCAGCTCGGACACGGTGATGGTTTCTGGCACGTAGACGTCAAGCACGCGTGCTTCCACCGGTGCAGCCGATTGCGAACCACGGTTGTCGTTGCGGTCATTGCCACGGCGGCCACGGGGGCCGGAGCGCCAGTTGTTGCCACGGCCAGCCACGCCACCCGAGGAGTCTCCACGGGTCTTGAGCTCTTTCTTCTTGCCGTTGCTGTCGTTCTGGTTGCTCCAGCTCGACGACAGCTTGGCCGACTTGACTTCCTTGTTGCCAGGCGCTGCGCCAGCGGCAGGCTTGGCAGCGCCAGTCCCGGTGGTGGCAGGCTTGTGCAAGGTGCCCTTCTTGGCATCCGCAGCCTTGACATCCTTCTTCTCTTCCGAAGGCTTCTTGGCCACCAGCACCTTCTTGGGCGCGTTCATCATGGCGCGAATGGCTTCCGCCTCGGCCAGGGCCTTGCGGCGGCGCTCGTCCAGATCGACAGCGCGTGCTGTTTCCTCAGCCTCACGGGCCTTGGATTCGTCTTCAGCCTTTTTCTTTGCTTCAGCCTGGGCTTCGTTGCGGGCAGCCAGCTCCTGGGCATGGCGGCGCGCAGCTTCTTCCTGCTCGGCAGCTTCCTGGGCCTTGCGCTCTTGCGTCTTGGCCACGTAGGCGGCGGCGCGCTCTTCGGCTTCACGCTCCTTGCGCTCGCGGTCTTCACGCTCGGTGCGATCGGCACGTTGCTGCACCAGATCCGCTTCCTGCTTGCTGATCAGCTCAGCTTCGCGGCGGGCTTCCTCTTCACGCTTGACCAGGTCAGCCTTGTGTTCGGCTTCCTTTTGCTTGGCTTCGGCGTGCTTCAGTGCTTCGTCGGAATCGGGTTCTGCGACTTCGTCACGCTTGACGAAGGTACGCTTCTTGCGCACTTCCACCTGGATAGTGCGTGCCCGGCCCGTGGCATCGGCTTGTTTGATCTCGCTGGTAGATTTCTTGGTCAATGTGATCTTCTTGCGGTCTGCAGCGCCGTGGGCGGCCTGCAGATGGGACAACAGCGCTTGTTTGTCCGTTTCAGTCAGCGCATCGGATGCATCCTGCTTAGACACACCTGCGGCTTGCAGTTGTTCCAGCAATGTATCCGGTGATTTTTTGAGTTCAACAGCGAACTCGGCGACAGTATTACTCGACATATCTTGTTCCGTGCCTCCTGACCTTATTCCTGTCCATCAAACCAATGTTCGCGGGCCTTCATGATCAAGGCTTTTGCGTCATCGGCAGACTGTCCGGTCAGCTCGGTCAATTCATCAATGGCCAAATCGGCCAGGTCGTCACGCGTGTGGATTCCACCAGCTTCCAGCTGGGCTACCAACTCAGGCGTCATCCCTTCCAGATCACGCAACTCTTGGGAAACACGGGCAACACTCTCTTCGTGGACGATTTCCATCGTCAGCAGCGCATCCTTGGCGCGCGTGCGCAGCTCATTGACGGTCTCTTCATCGAAGCTCTCGATTTCCAGCATTTCCTGCAGCGGCACATAGGCCACTTCTTCCAGGCTGGAGAAGCCTTCTTCGATCAGGATGTCAGCGATTTCTTCATCCACATCCAGCTTTTCCATGAACAGCTTGCGGGAAGTGCTGGTTTCTTCTTCCTGCTTCTGGGCCGATTCGGCCGCGTCCATGATGTTGATCTTCCACCCCGTCAGATCGGAGGCAAGACGCACATTCTGGCCACCACGGCCAATGGCGATCGCGAGGTTTTCCTCGTCCACCACCACGTCCATGGCATGCTTTTCTTCGTCCACGACGATCGAGGACACATTGGCCGGAGCCAGTGCACCGATCACGAACTGGGCGGGGTCTTCGGACCACAGCACAATGTCCACGCGCTCGCCAGCCAGCTCATTGGTCACCACGTTCACGCGGCTGCCGCGCACACCCACGCAGGTGCCGATCGGATCAATGCGCTTGTCGTGGCTCAGCACGGCAATCTTGGCACGGCTGCCTGGGTCACGGGCGCAGCTCTTGATCTCCAGCAGGCCCTGCTCGATTTCGGGCACTTCATTGCGGAACAGCTCGACCATGAACTCTGGCGCGGAGCGCGACAGCAGGATGGGCGCGCCGCGCAGGGTCAGGTCCACGTCCATGATCATGGCGCGAACACGGTCACCATTGCGCAGATTTTCCTTCGGAATCATTTCACCGCGCTTCAAGCGGCCTTCCACGCGGCCGGATTCGACAATGATGTCGCCCTTGTCCATGCGCTTGACGGTGCCGTTGAAGATCTTGTCGCCACGCGCCATGAAGTCGTTGAGCAGCATCTCGCGCTCGGCATCACGGATCTTTTGCAGGATGACCTGCTTGGCCGCCATGGCACCGATACGGCCGATGGGCACCGATTCGATCTGCTCTTCGATGTAGTCGCCCACCTGCACATCTTCCTTGCGGTCGACGGCGTCCATCAGCATTTCCTCGGCGTCAGGGTTTTGCAGGCCCGCATCATCGGGCACCACCAACCAGCGGCGGAAGGTGTCGTAATCGCCGGTATCGAGGTCGATAGCCACACGCACATCCACTTCGCCGGGATACAGCTTCTTCGTAGCCTGGGCCAGGGCAGATTCCACAGCACCAAACACCACATCGCGCTCTACGTTCTTTTCGCGCGCGATGGCATCCACCAGCATCAACAATTCGCGATTCATGCGACGACTCTCCTATTTCAATCTTTAACCAGAAGGCGGCATCAGCGGCGCCACCATGTGCGGGCCAATCAGGCCTGGGGGTCTTCGTCGGCAGCACCTGCCGCCGCCCTGCCCTTGAAGCTCACGATGGGTGCCAGACGCGCTTCACGCAGCTCGTCAAGCGTAAAACCCAGGCTTTGCAGCGGCGCCGGTGGGCGCTTCTTGCTCACGCGGGCACCGGGCTTTACAGGCGGTGCATCGCTCCAGACGATCTGCCAGCCACCAGCCTCGGTGCGCTCGAGCGTGCCCCGAAACTTCTTGCGATTGGCGCTGATGGTCGTGCCTTCGGCAGCGGCACCGATGGATTCCTTCAGCGTCAGGTCCACCACAGCGCCGGTGAAGCGGATGAAATCCTGCTCATGGCGCAATGGACGATCAATACCGGGCGAGGACACTTCCAGGCGCTTGTACTCCACGCCATCGACTTCCAGTGCAAACTGCAGCTGACGGGTGACCTTCTCACAATCCTCCACCGTCACAAACTGCTCTGGCACGCCTTCCGGACGGACATCATCCGCACTCCAAGGCAGGTCGATGGTGATGCGCAAAAGGCCGCTGGCAGAGCGTTCGATCTCCACCAAGTCGTAGCCCAGGCCGCTCACCGTTTGTAGGGTGGTTTCTTGCAAGCTCACGTGTGCTATTTATCCCGCAAATACAAAAAACCCGAGAACCACGGAATGTTACACATTCCGCAGCATCGAGCTGAAAAACATGCGACCAAAAAAAATGGGCGGTTGGCACCGCCCAGTTGGTCGTGTAGACATCAATTATAGGGGCAAACCAGTATCAATGCAATGATGCAAAGCACCTTTTAGACTGGCGGACTACTCAGCCTGCGCCTTGCGCGCCTGCACGATGGCAGCCGTGCGTTGCAGCAACGCATGGGCGTCGTCGCCTGCGGGCAAGGGGCGCGCATCGCCTTGCGAAAAGCGCTCCAGCATGCGCTGCAGTACGCCGGGCTGGGGCAACACGGGGCCCAGAAACATGGCTTCTGTGCCGCGCCCGAGCAACACAGTAGGGAAGGTGGTGATATCCAGCTCGCCCAGCGCCTCTTCCTCGTCCTCGACATCGAGCCAGACAAAGTCCATGCCCGGCCATTCCTTGGCCAGCGCATCAAAGGCGGGCTGGTACTGGCCACAGGTACCGCACCACTGCGCGCACAAACACACCACCAGCCAGGGCGCCGTCGCAGCCTCGGTCATAAAAAAATCCGTCCCGCAAACAAAGGCGTATTTTTACCACTATTGCGGTAACCGAGCGCTCCACGGCCTTTGCGAATACGCGCTTCTCTGACTTGAATCAGGGCCAAAAGCAACTAAGTTCTAGGGAGTTATCAGCCATTGGGCAGTTGCCTGTACAACAGCAAGCTGCCACATCTTCGGGAGCAGGCATGGATTCCAAAAACTACTACGACGTTCTGGGCGTGGACAAGAAGGCCAGCGCAGACGAAATCAAAAAGGCGTTTCGCAAGCTCGCCCGCAAATACCACCCGGACCTGAGCAAGGAAAAAGATGCGCAAAAGCGCATGGCCGAAGTCAACGAGGCCAATGCCGTGCTCTCGGATGCAGAAAAGCGTGCCGAGTACGACGCCATGCTCGACGCCCCACGCGGCTTTGCCTCCGGCGCAGGCAACCCCTTCCGGGGCACTGAGGGCTTTGACGGCGGCGATTACCAGTTTCGCCGCCAGAGCATGGGTGGTGATGCCGATTACAGCGATTTCTTCCGCCAGATGTTTGGCGACGCCGCGCGTGCCCAGCGCGGCGGCCATGCCGGCGGCGGACCACGCGCGGCGATGCGCGGCGAGGACCAGCATGCCAGCATCGAGCTGGACCTGACCGACAGCTACCAGGGCAGCGAGCGCATGCTGACCCTGCACGGTCAGGAAGTGACCGAGGATGGCGAAGTACGCAGCCAGGAGCGCCAGCTCCAGGTGAAGATTCCCGCCGGGGTGCGTGAAGGCCAGATGATTCGGCTGGCTGGCCAGGGCGGGCCGGGCTACCAGGGTGGCCCGGCCGGCGATCTGCTGCTGGAAGTGCACTTTCGCCCCGACAAGCGCTGGCGCGCTGAAGGCAAGGATGTCTATATGCCCATGCCCGTCAGCCCCTGGGAGGCAGCTTTGGGCGGCAGCGCGGAAGTCAAGACGCCGGCCGGCACGTTGGAGGTGACTATTCCGGCAGGCTGGTCAGCTGGGCGCAAGCTGCGCATCAAGGGCAAGGGCCTGCCCGCTGCCACGTCTGGCGATCTGTACCTGGAGCTGCAGCTGCACATACCGCCCGCCGCCACCGAGCAGGAGCGCGAAGCCTACGCGGCCTTTGCCAAGGCCTTCCCCCACTTCCAGCCTCGCCAAGGAGTGTAACCATGCCCCACTACACGACCGTACACACCACCACCTTGCAGATCATTGACGACGACAGCCTGGATGCCGCCAGCCTGGCCCAGGCCTGCCAGCGCAACCTGGACTGGGTGCAGGCCCGCGTGGTGGATGGCGTGCTCACCCCTAGCACCGGCACGCGCAACCCCGATGCCGTTGCCAGCTGGCGCTTTGCGGCCGCCTGCATTGTGCGTGCACGCCGCGTCGCGCTGCTGGAGCATACCTACGATGCCGACCCCCAACTGGCCGCAATGACTGTCGATTTGATGGAAGAAGTGCTGGAGCTGCGCCGCCGCTTGCAGCGCTGACGCCCGCTTTAGACAGACGCAAAAAAGCCCGCTGATGCGGGCCTTCTCTCACCGAAAGCGCTCCATCCGCATGCCGCGCCTGATCGTGGCAAGCGCGGCATGCGGACGGGGCAAACCGGTAGGCGGTATTAACCGCCCTTGTGCGTACGCTTGCCTGGGTTCTTCTTGGAACGGGTAGCGGTGCCACGGGCACGGCTAGCCTGTTGGCCGCGACCGGGCGTAGGCAGGCTCTTGCCGTTAGGCAGGGCCGGTTGAGGGGTGAACTTGCGGTCAGCTTCCGTAACGATTTTGTTGCCCATCCTGGGACCTCGCGATAAACAAAACCGACATTAGGCCACAGATGCCAAGCAAGCAGATAAAAATACCTGCTAATTCCGATGACTGGGTGCGAAATTAGGCATGCAAGCCGCACGCGGAGCACGCAAATCAGGCGCTTTGCTTACATTTGGTCCGCTCTACCAGCTTGTAAATTACGCCTATCTGGTTAGGATTCATAAAACAGAACAAGGAATAATTTCTTATGCATGAGCTCGATCATCAACGACGACCGCAACAGCGCTCTCTCTGGCTCCCCCTGGCAGCCGGCGCAGCAGCTTTGGCCGTTTACTGGTGGGCCAGCAACAAAACCCGCAAAGTCGTGCCCGTTGACCTGATTGAGCCGGTTGCCGACTTTGATGCAGAACGCTTTGTCGGCGACTGGTATGAGATCGCCCGCATCGAGCGCGGTCTGGGCAAGCCGCTGACCCGCTCGCGCGTGGAATACGAACTGCTGAGCGATGGCAGCCTGGGCATCACCACCCGTGGCTTTCATGCCGGCACCCACCGCTGGGTGGAAGGCCATGGCATTGCCCGCTTTGTGGGTGCACCCAACTTTGGTGCGATGAAGGCCTCCTTCATGGGCCCCTTCCATGAGGGCTACCATGTCGTCGCCATCGACCCGGATTACCGCTGGGCCATGCTGATGGGCGACACCACCGACTCCTTCAAGCTGCTCTCGCGCAAGCCGGTGCTCGACGGCAAGACAGTCGACATGCTGGTGCACCAGGCTGCACTGATGGGCGTGGAAACCTCGCGTATCCATTGGGTGATGCAGGACGGCGTCAACCCCACCGGCCACTGGTAAGCCCCCGTCCCCCGTCAATCGCCGAAGGGGCACCCAAGCCTGCACGTACCGCGTGCAGGCTTTGCTTTGCCGGACGGCGTTTAAACGCCGATCCGCTTGGCGCCAGCACGCTCCTCATCGATCAGTGCCTGCATGCTGCCGGCAAACTGAATCGTCCCTTTCTCCAGCACATAGGCCCGGTCGCTCACCAGACGTGCAAAGTGCAGGTTTTGCTCACACAGCAGAATGCTCACGCCGCGCTGCTTGAGCTGCAGGATCATCTGCGCCATCTGCTCAACGATGACAGGCGCCACGCCCTCAGAGGGCTCATCGAGCAGCACCAGATAGGGGTTGCCCATGAGGGTGCGGGCAACGGTCAGCATTTGCTGCTCGCCGCCACTCATCTGCCCGCCCGGGCGCTGCGGCATCGCGGCCAGATTGGGGAAAAACGCCAGCAACTCGTCCACCGACCACTGGCTGGCCAGGCTGCCATCGGCCCAGCGCCGGGGCGGCTGGCGGCCCACTTCCAGGTTTTCCAGCACCGTCAACGCGCTGAATATGCGCCGCTCCTCCGGCACATAGCCCAGGCCCAGGCGCGCAATGCGCCAGGCATCCGCCTGCGCAATGTTCTGGCCCATGAACTGCACGACGCCCTTGCGCCGCTCCACCAGGCCCATGATGGCCTTGAGCGTGGTGGACTTGCCCGCGCCGTTGCGGCCCATCAAGGCCACCACTTCGCCACGCCGCACCTCCAAGCCCACATCAAACAAAATGTGGGCCTCGCCATACCAGGCATTGAGCTGGTCCACTTGCAGCAACAGCCCGGTCGCTGCACCCGGCATCTGTGCGCTCATACGGTGGGCTCCTCACGCTGTTCGTCACTGTCGTAGGTGCTGCCCTTGCCCAGGTACACCGCTTGCACCTCGGGGTTGCGCCGCACCTCCTCCGGTTGGCCCTCGGCAATCAGCCGGCCCCGCGCCAGCACAATGATGCGGTCGGCATAGGCAAAGACGACATCCATGCTGTGCTCGGTAAACAGCACGGCCATGTCGCGCTCGCGGGCCAATTGCCGGGTCAGCGCCATCAGCTGCAGGCGTTCGGCCTGCCCCATGCCGGCAGTGGGCTCGTCCATCAGCAGCAGCACCGGTTTGTGGGCCATCGCCACGGCCAGCTCCACCCGCTTCACATCGCCATAGGCCAGCGCATTGCAGGCGCGGTCGGCCTGGTCCTGCATGCCCACCAGCGCCAACAAGGCCAGTGCCTCCTCACGCTGAAAGCGTGCCGCCTTCTGCCACAGGCCAAGGATGCGTCCCGCGGCAGACAGCAAGGCCATCTGCACATTCTCGGCCACCGTCAGCGAGGCAAAGGTCTCGGCAATCTGGAAGGTGCGCCCCACCCCCAGGCGCCATATCTCGCGGGGCAGCTTGCCGCCCAGGGCCGTGCCGTTGAGCAGCATGCTGCCGGCATCGGGCACCAGTTGGCCACCCAGCATGTTGAAGGTGGTCGTCTTGCCCGCGCCATTGGGCCCTATCAGCGCCAGCACTTCGCCCCGGCGCAAGGCAAAGCCCACATCGGCCACGGCCTGCACGCCGCCAAAGCGCTTGCCCAAACCGGTCACTTGCAGCAGTTTTGTCATGGATGTCCAAGTGCTCGCGCAGGCGCCTCTGGGCGGCCTGCCGCTACATCAATCTGTGTTATGGGGACGGCCTCAGCTCAGCTCCAGGCTCGCCGCCATCAGCCGCTGTGTATAGGGTTGGCGGGGTGCATCCAGCACCTGCATGACTTCGCCGCTTTCGACCACCTCGCCATCCTTCATCACCAGCACCTCATGCGCCATGGCGCGGATCACCGCCACATCGTGTGTGATCAGCACATAGCTCAGGCCACGCTCGCGCTGCAGGCGCTGCAGCAAGGCCAGCACCTGCTGCTGGATGGTGACATCAAGGGCGCTCGTGGGCTCGTCCAGCACGAGGATCTCGGGGTCGACGATCAGCGCACGGGCAATGGCCAGGCGCTGGCGCTGCCCGCCCGAGAACTCATGCGGATAACGGTCAAGCAGGCCCGGGAACTGGGCCTCGGTCATGCCCACTTCCTGCAATAGCGCCAGCACCTGTTGCTGCAGCTCGGCAGCGGCCAAATGGGGCTGCGCCAGCTGCAGGCCTTCGCCCACAATCTCCTGCACCGTCATGCGGGGCGACAGCGACGAGAACGGATCCTGGAACACCACCTGCACCTTGCGGCGCAGCTGCTGGTTGGCCGCGCTGTTGCGCTGGGCCGGCAGTTGCCAGGCCTGTTCGCCAATGCGCAGCTCGCCATCGCTGGGCAGCAGGCCCAGGATGGCCTGGGCCAAGGTGGATTTGCCCGAGCCCGATTCGCCAATCACGCCCAAGGTCTGGCCACGGCCCAAGGCCAGGCTGGCGCCGCGTACCGCCTCAAAGCGGCCTTTGCGGAACCAGCCGGCAAAGCCCGGCAGCGGCGTTGCATAGGCCACGCTCAGCCCGCTTGTCTGCAGCACCGCCGGCGCCTCGGGCTGGCGGGCCACCACCTGGCGCTGGGGTGTGCTGGCCAGCAGTTTCTGGGTATAGGCATGCTGGGGCGCGGCAAACACCTCGGCCACGGCGCCCTGCTCCACCAGCCGGCCCTTTTCCATCACGGCCACCCGGTCGGCAAAATGGCGCACCAGCGGCAGGTCATGGGTAATCATCAGAACGGCCATGCCGGTCTGGCGCTGCAAATCGCTCAGCAGTTCCAGGATCTGGCCGCGCAGGCTCACATCCAGCGCCGTGGTGGGTTCATCGGCGATCAGCAGCTTGGGCCGGCAGGCCAAGGCCATCGCAATCATCGCGCGCTGGCGCTGGCCACCGCTGAGCTGGTGCGGGTAGCTGCCGGCGCGGCGCTGCGGCTCGGGGATGCCGGTGGTAGCCAGCAGTTGCACGGCCTGCTCCCAGGCCGCCTTGTCGCCCAGGCCCTGCTTGAGCTGCAGCACCTCGGCAATCTGCGCGCCCATGGTCATCAGCGGGTTCAGCGCCGTCATCGGCTCCTGAAAGATCACCGCTATCTCATCGCCACGCACGGCCTGGATCTCGCGCTCGGAGATCTGCAGCAGGTTGCGCCCGCCCATCAGCGCTTCGCCGCGCAGCTGGGCCTCGCCCACCAGGCGCAGCAGGGACAGCGCGGTGATCGTCTTGCCCGAGCCGGACTCGCCCACCAGGGCCAGCTTCTCGCCGGCCTGTATGCAAAAGCTCAGGTCCTTGACCACATCCTGGCCGCCAAAACCCACATAGAGGTGGTTGACCTGCAGCAGCGGCGCGGGCACGGCCACCGGGGCTGGTGTGGGCTCAAGCATGGCGGGCCTCCTGGGCATCGGCGCTGGCGGATGGCACTGGCTGGGCTGGCCCAGCAGCCGGTGCTGCGCCAGCACGTGGTGTGTTGAGCTGCTTGCGCGGGTCCAGCGCATCGCGCAGCGCATCGCCCATAAAGGTCAGCAGCAGCAAGGTGCCGACCAGCACCGCAAAGGTGGCCAGCGAAATCCACCAGGCATCAATGCTGTTTTTGCCCTGGTTCAGCAACTCGCCCAGGCTTGGCGTGCCCGGTGGCACACCCAGGCCCAGAAAATCCAGCGAGGTCAGGGTCAGGATCGAGGCGCTCATCTGGAAGGGCAGGAACGTGACCACCGGCGTCATGCTGTTGGGCAGAATGTGGCGCCACATGATTTTCCAGCTCGGCACACCCAGGGCCCGCGCCGATTTCACATAGTCCATCTGGCGGTTGCGCAAAAACTCCACCCGCACATAGTCGGACAGCGCCATCCAGCCAAACAAGGCCAGCAGCACCAGCAGCAGCGCAGCGCTGGGGGCCAGCACCGCACTGAAAATGATCAGCAGGTACAGCACCGGCATGGCGCCCCATATCTCGGTAAAGCGCTGGAACATCAGGTCCACCTTGCCGCCGAAAAAGCCCTGTATGGCACCCGTCAGCACGCCGATCACCGTGCCCACTGCCGTCAGCGCCAAGCCAAACAGCACGCTGACCCGAAAGCCATAGATCAGCTGGGCCAGCAGGTCACGCCCCCGGTCATCGGTGCCCAGCCAGTTGTCGGCCGATGGTGCCGACGGCGTGGGCGACTTGGCAAAGTAGTTGATGGTGTTGGGGCCGTAATGGTTGAGCGGGAAGAGCGCCCAGTTGCCATCCTTGCGCAGCTGCTGCTGGATGAAGGGGTCCAGGTAGTCGGTGGCGGTGTGGAAATCGCCACCAAACGTGGTCTCGGGGTAGTCCTTGGCCAGCGGAAAATAGGTCTGCCCCTCATAGCGCACGATGAGCGGCTTGTCGTTGCTGATCAGCTCGGCAAACAGGCTGAGCACCACCAGCACCACAAACAGCAGCAGGCTGTAAAAGCCCAGCTTGTTGGACTTGAAGCGGCGCCAGGCGCGGGCAGCGGGCGAGCGGCCCGGCGGGAGTGGGGAAACAGGCTCGGTCATCGTCATGGTCTGCAGAGACGGTGTGGCCACCGTCCCCCTCCTGTCAGTGAATAGGGGGGCCTGGGGCCTGGAGTGGCGACTGTGGCGGCGGTGGCACTGGCAGCCGCGTTGTCGCTGTTGGCCGACAGCCAAACGGCGCGCCATCGGCCATGCTCTGCGCCATGTCTGCCAGCACCAGCCCCCCAGCCTTGCGCACCGCGCTCAAAAGCATTGCCATTTTTGAAGCGCTCAAAGGCGTTGCCGCGCTGCTGGGCCTGTTGGGGCTGCTCAGCCTGCTGCACCACGATCTGCACCGCCTCGCACTGGAACTGATCGGCCACTTTGGCCTCTCGCCCAACGCTCGCTACCCGGCCGTGCTGATCAGCTGGGTGGACAAGATCAATGCCACCTCCATCCATACGCTGGTGCTGCTGGGCGCGACCTATATCGCGCTGCGCTGGCTGGAGGCCTGGGGCCTGTGGCATGACAAGGCCTGGGGCGAATGGCTGGGCGCGCTGTCTTCCGGTCTGTACATTCCCTTGGAAATACAGCACCTGCTGGCGCACCGCCACTGGCAGGGTGCGGTGGTGCTGATGCTCAACATCATGGTGGTGGCCGTGCTGCTGCGGCGCCTGTATTTGCGGCGCAAGGCCTGAGACGCGGCGGCTGGCCGCAGCGGTTGGGGCGGCCAGTACGGGCATGCGCGCCTCAGTCAAACTTGACACGCGGATCCACCCAGACATAGCACAGGTCGCTCACCAGCTTGGTGAGCAGACCGATCAAGGTAAACAGATAGAGGGTGCCCAGCACCACCGGGTAGTCGCGGCGCAGCACGCTCTCGTAGCTCAGCAGCCCCAGACCATCGAGCGAGAACAAGGTCTCGATCAACAAGGCGCCGGTGAAGAAGGCCCCAATGAAGGCCGCCGGGAAGCCGGTGACGATGGGCAGCAAGGCATTGCGGAACACATGGCGCCACAGCACCTGGCGCTCGCTCAAGCCCTTGGCCTTGGCGGTGATCACATACTGCTTGCGGATCTCTTCGAGAAAGGCGTTCTTGGTGAGCATGGCCGTCACCGCAAAGCTGCCAGCCACCATGGCCGTTACCGGCAAGGTGATATGCCAGAGATAGTCCACCAGCTTGGCGGCCCAGCCCATCTCCTCCCAGCCCGATGAGGTGAGCCCCCGCAGCGGAAACCACTGCAGCTGCCCGCCAAAGATCACCAGCAGCGCCACGCCCAGCACAAAGCCCGGTATCGCATAGCCCACCAGCACGATCACCGTGGTGACCATGTCGAAACGGCTGCCCGCGCGCACCGCCTTGGCAATGCCCAGCGGCACCGCAATCAGGTAGCTGATGAAAAAGGTCCACAGCCCCAGGCTGATGGAGACGGGCAGCTTGTCCTTGATCAGCTGCCAGACGCTTTTGTTCTGAAAGAAGCTGTTGCCCAGATCAAAGCGCGCGAACTGGCCCAGCATCTGCACAAAGCGCTCGACGGGGGGCTTGTCGAAGCCGTACAAGGCCTTGATCTCTTCAAGCCGCTTGGGGTCAATGCCCTGCGCGCCCCGGTAGCCCATGCTTGCGCCTTCGGCACCCCGGTTACCAGCCTTGGCCTCCGCCAGGTACTGCTCGACCGGGCCGCCCGGCACGAACTGGATCACCACAAAGGTCAGCAGCAGGACCCCGAACAAGGTGGGAATCATCAGCAGCAAACGTTTGAGGATGTAGGCAAACATGCGGTGCGGGCTCCAATGTCAGCAAGGGCGGGCAAGCGCCGTGGCACTGTGGCAGAAAAGGCCTGGGCAGCGCGGCAGGCGCGCTGGGGCGGTGAGAAGGATCATATAACGGCTGGGCGCTGCGTCAGACCGGGTCATCGCTTGGCAGTGGCTGCGGTGATCGGCGGCATGCGCGCCCACCAGTAGTACATCACCCAGGTCTCGCCCGGCACATAGGCGGGCACCTGCGGCGGCTCCACCAGGCGCCAGGCGTCATACACCACCCGGTGGCTCGCCGCATACCACTGCGGGATGAGGTAGTGACCCGCCACGATGATGCGCTCCAGCGCATGGCAGGCAGGCAGCAGTTCCTGCTCGCTCTTGGCGCTGGCCATCTTGGCAATCATCGCGTCGACGGCCGGGCTTTTGAGGCCAATGAAGTTGCCCGAGCTTTCCTGGTCCGCTGCGGCGCTGCCAAACAGCTCGGCGTATTCCTGGCCGGGGATATTGGTGCCCGGGATGTTGACCGAGATCAGGTCGTAATCGAACTTGTCGACCCGCTGCTGATAGAGCGCGTAATCGGCCACCCGCAGCCTGAGCTTGATGCCCAGCTTTTCCAGGTTGCGCATCCAGGTGGACACGGTGCGTATGCCGCCCTCGTTGCTGTCCAGAAACTCCAGCTCCAGCGCCTCGCCCTTGGCATTGCGCAGCACGCCGTTGGCGTCCACCTTCCAGCCGGCATCGGCCAATAGCGCCTGGGCCTTGCGCAGGTTGTCGCGCAGGCTGCTGCCCTGGTCGGTGCGAGGAGGGTCCTGCAGGGGCCCCAGGGTGCCGGCGGGCAGGTCTTTCTCAAAGGGCTTGAGCAGGGCCAGCTCGGCATCGCTCGGGCTGCCATGCGTTTCGCACACGGTGTTGCCAAACAGGCCATGCACGCGCTCGTAGGCGCCGTAGAACAGCTGGCGCTGCATCCACTCGTAGTCAAAGGCCAGGCCCAGCGCCTCGCGCACCCGCACATCCTGCAGCACCGGACGGCGCAGATTCAGAAAATAGCTTTGGAAACCGGACGGCAGCTTATGGGCAAAGTCCCCCTTGCGCAGCTCGCCCCGGTCAAAGCGCTTGCCGTACAGGCGCCGCGCCCAGTCGCCGGCGCTGAAAAAGCGCATCACATCGAACTCACCGGCCTTGAGCGCCTCCAGCTTGGCGGTGTTGTCCTTGTAGATCTTGATCGTGATCCGGTCAAAATTGGCGCTGCCCAGGCGCACCGGCAGGTCCTTGGCCCAGTAGTCGGGGTCGCGCACATAGGTGATGTCACGGCCATACACCACCGGGCCGATCTTGTAGGGGCCGCTGCCGATCGGCACATCGGTCACGATCTGGTCAAAGCGCTTGGGCTTGCCATCAGCGCCCAGGCCCCAGTCGCGGCTGAAGACCGGCAGGCTGCCCACCGTCAGCGGCAGATCGCGGTTGGGCTTCTTGAAGCGAAAGCGCACCGTGCGGTCATCGATGACATCGCAGCCTTCCACATCGGCCAGCAAGGTCTTGTAGCCAGGCGCGGCGTACTGGCTGATCAGCGCCTCGTAGCTGTGCTTCACATCCTGCGCCAGCACCGGCTTGCCGTTCTGAAAGCGCGCTGCCTTGCGCATCTTGAACGTGGCGGATAGGCCATCGGCCGCCACATCGATGTCTTCGGCCAGCAGGCCGTAGCCGGTCGTGGTCTCGTCCAGGCTGGCGATCAGCAGGCTGTCAAACAGCATCTCGGCCAGGTAGGCCGGGGGCGAGCCTTTGATCGTGAAGGGGTTGTATTTGTCAAAGGTGGAGTAGCGCAGCGCACTGACCAGCCGCAGCTCACCGCCCTTGGGCGCATCAGGATTGGCATAGGCAAAATGCTTGAAATCCGCCCCGTAGCGCGGCTCGCCCCACAGGGCGTAGGCATGGTTGGCCCAGGCAGGTGCTGCCGCAGCAGCCCACAAAATCAGCGGAAGGCAGAATCGCATGCGACAATTCTGCCCTAGCTGGCCACCTGTGCAAGCGTTTACCCCCGAGAAACGCTCTGCCCCGGTGCCAAGTCTTTTTTGGCCATGCCTCATGGCCTGGAACTCATCAGGAGAAGAACAATGGGATTTCTGACCGGCAAGAAACTGCTGATCACGGGCGTGCTGTCCAACCGCTCCATCGCCTACGGCATCGCCAAGGCCTGCCACCAGCAAGGCGCCGAGCTGGCCTTCAGCTACGTGGGTGAACGCTTCAAGGACCGTATCAGCGAATTTGCAGCCGAGTTTGACTCCAAGCTGGTGTTCGACTGCGATGTGGCCGATGACGCCCAGATCGAGAAGATGTTTGCCGACCTGGCCGCCACCTGGGGCAAGTTCGACGGCTTTGTGCACTCCATCGGCTTTGCGCCGCGCGAAGCGATCGCCGGCAACTTCCTCGATGGCCTGTCGCGCGAAGGCTTCCGCATTGCCCATGACATCAGCGCCTACAGCTTCCCCGCACTGGCCAAGGCCGCCCTGCCGTACCTGAACGACAAGTCGTCGCTGCTGACCCTGTCCTACCTGGGTGCCCTGCGCTCCATCCCGAACTACAACACCATGGGCCTGGCCAAGGCGTCGCTCGAAGCCTCCGTGCGCTACCTGGCCGAGGCCGTGGGCCGCACCGAAGACGGCCGCGCGATCCGCGCCAACGGCATCTCCGCGGGCCCGATCAAGACCCTGGCCGCTTCGGGCATCAAGGACTTTGGCAAGCTGCTGGGCCGCGTGGCCGACGCATCCCCCCTGCGCCGCAATGTGACCATCGAAGATGTGGGCAATGTCGCCGCCTTCCTGCTGAGCGATCTGGCATCGGGCGTGACCGCCGAGATCACCTATGTGGACGGTGGCTTCAGCCAGACCGCAGGTCTGTCGGCCGACCAGGTTTAAGCCCTTCCGCTTGAACAAAAGCCCTGCAGGCTTGGAGCCTGCGGGGCTTTTTGCTTTCGATGGCGCAGTTGCATTTTGTCCCACGCTAACGCCATCACGCTAACGGAGTTGTTGAGCCAGCCAAAGTGCAAAACTTGCACATTGCTCTGCTTCAGGCAACCACGTGGGCCAGCATCCACTCATCATCCAGCTCTTGCGGTTTCAGCGCAAAAGATGGAAGGAAGCAGGTTCACAACCCTGCACGGAAGCGCTTGAGCCGCAACGCATTGGCCAGCACAAACACACTCGACAGCGCCATCGCCCCGGCCGCAAACACCGGCGACAGCAAGGTGCCATTGATGGGGTACAGCAGGCCTGCAGCCACCGGGATCAGCGCCACGTTGTAGGCAAAGGCCCAGAACAGGTTCTGGTGGATATTGCGCATGGCGGCGCGTGAGAGCCCGATGGCGGTCACGACACCGCGCAGATCGCCGCCCATCAGCACCACGTCGGCCGACTCGATGGCGATATCGGTGCCCGAGCCCACGGCAATGCCCACATCGGCCTCGGCCAGTGCGGGTGCATCGTTGATGCCATCGCCCACATAGGCCAGCGCACCATGGGCAGCCCGCAGGCGTTTGACGGCCTCAACCTTGCCATCGGGCAGCACCTCGGCCACCACCTCGTCAATGCCCAGCTGCTGGGCAATCGCTTCGCCGGTGCGGCGGTTGTCGCCGGTGATCATCGCCACCTTCAGCCCCATCGCATGCAGGCCTTCAATGGCGGCACGGGTCGTCGGCTTGATCGGGTCGGCCACGGCAATCATGGCCGCCAGCTGGCCATCGATGGCGGCATACAGCGGCGTCTTGCCTTCGGCGCCCAGGCGGGCGGCCTCGTCCGCGAACACCGTTACATCTGCACCCAGCTGCTGCATCATGCGGTCTGCGCCCACCTCCACCCGCGCACTACCCACTTGGGCACGCACGCCAAAACCGGTCACCGATTCAAAGCCGGACAGCGGCGGTATCTGCAGGCCTTCGGCCTGGGCGGCCTGCACAATGGCCTGGGAAATCGGGTGCTCGGACTGGCTCTCGACGGCGGCCACCGCCGCCAGCACGGCGGCACGCTCAAAGCCGGGGGCCAGCACCAGGTCGGTCAGCGCAGGCCGGCCTTCGGTCAGGGTGCCGGTCTTGTCCACGGCCACCACCTGGGCATCTTTCAGCAGCTGCAGCGCCTCGCCCTTGCGGAACAGCACACCCAGCTGGGCGGCGCGGCCGGTGGCCACCATGATCGAGGTGGGAGTGGCCAGGCCCATTGCACAGGGGCAGGCAATGATCAGAACCGCCACCGCATTGACAAGGGCCAGGCTCAGCGCCGGCGACGGGCCCAGCAGCAGCCAGAGCACAAAGGTCAGCAGGGCAGCGGCCATCACCGCAGGCACAAACCACATGGTCACCTTGTCTACCACCGCCTGGATCGGCAGCTTGCCGCCCTGGGCCTGCTCGACCATGCGGATGATCTGCGCCAGCACGGTGTTGCCGCCCACCTCGGTGGCCTCCAGCGTCAACGCGCCCTTTTGGTTGATGGTGCCGCCCACTACATGGGCCCCAAGGGTCTTGTGCACGGGCACCGGCTCACCGCTGATCATCGATTCATCGACATAGCTCTCGCCATCGGTCACCCGGCCATCGACCGGAATGCGCTCGCCAGGGCGCACCTGCACGCTATCGCCGGGCTGCACCGCGTCAATGGCCAGTGATTGCCAATCGCCATCGCGCCGCACCCAAGCCGTCTTGGCTTGCAACTGCACCAGGCGCTTGATCGCCGCCGAGGTGTTGCCCTTGGCGCGCGCCTCCATCCAGCGGCCCAGCAGAATCAGCACCACGATGACCGCTGCCGCCTCGAAATAGACGTGCACAGTGCCCGCAGGCAGTACGCCGGGCGCAAAGGTGGCCACCAGCGAGTAGAGGTAGGCCGACAAGGTGCCCACTGCCACCAGGGAGTTCATATCCGGCGCCGCACGCCAAAGCGCAGGCAGGCCCAGCCGGTAAAAGCGCCGGCCCGGCCCGGCCAGCACCAGGCTGGTCAGCACCCATTGCAGCAGCCAGTTGCTCTGTTGCGGCAGCCATTGGCTCACCCAGTGGTGAAAGCCTGGCAGCATGTGGCCGCCCATCTCCAGCACAAACACTGGCGCGGCCAACAAGGCCGCCAGCCACAGATCACGCAGCAGGCCTTGCTGCGCCTGCTGCTGGCGCTGGGTTTGTGCATCATGGGCATCGGCCGCCTCGCTGGCTTCGGCCGCCTGCGGCAGGCTGCGGGCGGTATAGCCGGCCTTGGCCACGGCGGCCAGCAGTTGCTCGGCGGGCACGCCTGCCGTCAGCTGCACCGTCGCCCGCTCGGTGGCCAGGTTCACGGCGGCGGTCTGCACACCGGGCACAGCCTTCAAGGCCCGCTCGACCCGGCCCACGCACGATGCGCAGGTCATGCCTTCAACTTCCAGCTCCAGCGCATGGGCAGGCACCTTGTAGCCAGCTTTGTGAACCGCTGCCAGCGCCTGCTCCAGCACCTGGGCGGCTGGGGCCTGGTCGCCCAGTTGCAGGCTGGCCTGCTCGGTAGCCAGGTTGACATGGGCGCTTTGTACGCCGGGCACGGCTTGGAGCGCACGCTCGACCCGGCCCACGCAGGAGGCACAGGTCATGCCCTCAATCGGCAGTTGCAGCAGCGGGGTGGCGGATGGGTTGGTTTGGGCAGTCATGGCGGTTGTCTTTCTATCCATGGCAGCCACTCTAAAGATTGCCATGGTGTGAATGTCAAGCCCCTGCCCACAGCGGGTGCAAACACAGCGCGGGCAGCTCCGCCCGCAGCCTTACCAGTTGCTCTGGATCTTGCGCCGGCCGTCCTGCGGGAACGCAGGCTTTTGTGGCACATAGGCGCCCGGCTGCGGCTTGGGCGCGGCGGTATTGCCTGCAGCAGCAGCGCCCGCCCCAGCGCTTGCAGCCGTGCCTGGCGCTGCGGCGCCGGCCTGGGACAGCCAGGTCACCACTTCCGAGCGGTCGGCGCGGGTGGCAAAGTCGCTGGCCGTCAGGCCTTGCTGGTTCCTTATCTTGGGGTCAGCCCCTTCCTTGATCAGCAGTTGCACGGCACTGCGCGTGCCGTACTGGGCGGCCATCATCAACGGCGTGGTGCCATTGGGCGATGTGGCATCGATAAAGGCATGGTGCTCCAGCAGCAGAGCCACCATCTTGAGGTCCGAGCCGTCTTCGCTGGGGGCGGAGACGGCATAGTGCAGCGGTGTCCAGCCCTCTCGGTTCACATCGGCATCGCGGGCAATCAAGGCCTTGGCCAGATCAAGCTGGCCCTTGATGGCGGCCATCATCAACGGCGTCTCACCCTTGGCATTGGCCAGGTTCACATTGGTCGCCGGCAGCGCAATCATGCCTTTGGCGACGCGGTAGGAATCAAGCTTGAAGGCCTGTGTCAAGCCTGTCTCGCCCTTCTCGCTCATGGTGTTGGGATCAAAGCCTCGCTGCACCAGCGCCTCGATGCCCTTGGCATCGTCACGGATGATGCGGGTGAAGAAATCGTCGTACGAGCCCGCTTGCGCGACCGCGCAGGCGAGCAACAAAGCTGCGGCGCAGGCGGCACGCAGCGGAAACAGGGAACCAGACTTGGGCTTCATGACAGCACTCCGCTGAACAATCGGTCGAAATTGCGATTGGTGGCCTCGGCCACCGCTTCCACGCTGATGCCGCGCACCTCGGCAATCTGCGCGGCCACATGGGGCACGTAGGCAGGGATATTGGTCTTGCCGCGAAACGGAACCGGGGCCAGATAAGGGCTGTCGGTCTCGATCAGCAGGCGGTCCTCGGGCACAAAGGCCGCGACGTCGCGCAGATCCTGGGCCTTCTTGAAGGTGATGATGCCGGAAAACGAGATATAGAAGCCCAGGTCCAGCGCTGCGCGGGCGACTTCCATGCTCTCGGTGAAGCAATGGAACACGCCGCCTGCGGCATCGGCGCCACCAGTCTCACCCTCCTCGCGCAGCAGGCGCAGGGTGTCGTCCGAGGCACTGCGGGTGTGGATCACCAGGGGCTTGCGCACCTGCTGGGCCGCACGGATATGGGTGCGAAATCGCTCGCGCTGCCAGTCCAGATCGGCAATCGTGCGGCCGCCCTTGCGGTCTTCCATGCCGTAGTAATCCAGGCCGGTCTCCCCAATCGCCACCACCCGGGGCAGCGCGGCGCGCTCGACCAAGTCCTGCACGCTGGGCTCGGTCAGCCCTTCGGTATCGGGGTGCACACCCACGCTGCACCAGAAGTTGTCATAGCGCATCGCCAGCGCATGCACGTCGGGAAACTCTTCCATCGTGCAGCTGATGCACAGCGCGCGGGTCACCTGCGCCTCGTCCATCTTGGCGCGGATGGCCGGCAGGTCCTGGGCAAGCTCGGGAAAATTGAGGTGGCAGTGGGAGTCGGTGAACATCAATCGTCAACGCTGCAGACGGACAAAGCGCCGCAGTCCAAATACTAAGAACTGCTGCCATTGTCCGCGCTCCGGCGGCAAGGCCGGTTGCTGTCACCGTAAAACCCTGTCAGCCCGGCTAAGAAATGCGGGTGGGACAGGGTCAAAGTTGGGCGCTTAGATAGTTTGCGTCGCGCGGTCGGCCTGCAAGGCCGTGCCCAAGATTTGTTCAATCTTGTAACGCAACTCATCGGTTTTCGGGTCTTTGGGAAAGCGCACACCAATGCCCTGGGTGCGGTTGCCTCCCGCACCTGCCGGCGTCACCCAGCCCACTTTGCCGGCAATGGGGTAACGCTGCGGGTCCTGGGGCAAGGTCAGCAACAGGTAGACGTCGTCGCCCAGCGCATAGTCCTTGGGCGTCGGTACGAAGATGCCGCCTTCCTTGAACAAGGGGATGTAGGCGGCATACAGCGCGGCTTTTTCCTTGATGGCCAGTTGCAGCACACTGGGGCGCGCGCTGGCGGTGGCCGTGGCAGGGGTGGGACTGTTCATAGATTGCAAGGATAACCAAATTTTGCGAACCCATTCCACATGCAGGCGCAAACAAAGGCCAGAAAGCGCTGCTGTTGCACCGCTGTGGCAGGGCCAGACTTAGCGGCGCGATTGCAGCACGCTGGCAGCCTGCGCGACCAGGGCTTCCAGCATCAGCCCCTGGTTGAACGGGTGCGATGCCGTGCGCATCGATTGCGTCAGCGCCTTGCTCCAGCGCGCCAACACCGCCAGCGCCGGGGGCGCGGGCAGATCGGCCGCCTCAAAAAACCGTGGCGCAGCCCCCACACGCAGCATCAGCAAATCATGGCAAAGCTTTTGCAAGGCATCGACCACCTCGGGCGCGGACAGGCTGGACAAGGCGCCGGGCTGACCATTGGCCAGGTCCTTGGGCAATTTCTTCCAGACCTGGGGTGAGCGGCCGGCATGCATTTGCGCCAGTGCATCGTCAGGGCGGCCGCCTGCGGCCTGCAGCAGCGCATCAACCTGGTCGGCCGGCACATCCTGCGCCACCAGCCAGCTGCGGGCCGATGCGGTATCGGGCCACTGCATGGTATGGGCCAGGCAGCGGCTGCGGATGGTGGGCAGCAACTGGTGCGCGGCCTCGGTCGCCAGCACAAAGCGGGCGTCGCCTGGCGGCTCTTCCAAGGTTTTGAGCAGCGCATTGGCGGTGACGGCATTCATCTTTTCCGCCGGGAACACCAAGACCGCCTTGCCCTTGCCCCGGCCCGAGGTGCGCTGGGTGAACTCCACCGCATCGCGCATCGCATCGACGCGGATTTCCTGGCTGGGCTTGCGTTTCTTGTCGTCGATATCGGCCTGGGCCTTTTCCGGCAGCGGCCAGCCCAGTGCCAGCATCTCGGTCTCGGGCATCAGCACGCACAGGTCCGTGTGGGCATGCACATCGATCGCATGGCAGCTGGCGCAGTGGCCGCAGGCGCCCTGGGGCGTGGGCGCATCGCACAGCCAGGCCCGCACCAGGCCCATGGCCAGCGAGAACTGGCCCAGGCCCGAGGGCCCCTGCAGCAGCCAGGCATGGCCGCGCTGGGCCAGCAGCTGCTCACGCTGCTGGGCAATCCAGGGCGCGGTGGGCGCCGGTGCTGTGGATACAGGCTCGGCCGCAGGGGCGTTCTTGGCGGTGGCCATATCAGCCCTCCACCTTGCTGGCGGGCAGCCAGCCCTGGGCCGCTACGGCCTGGCGCACCGCCTGCCATACCGCCTGCTTGGGCCGGTGCGAATCGATGCGCGCAAATCGTTCAGGCTGCGCCAGCGCGCGCTCGGCATAGCCGGCGGCCACACGGGCAAAAAACTGCTGGGGTTCGGACTCAAAACGGTCGGGGGCACGCGCGCCTGCCAGGCGCTCGGCGGCCACCTCGGTGGGCAGGTCAAACCAGATCGTCAGGTCGGGCTGACGCAGCGCACCCTCGCCCAGCTCGGGCCGCTGCTGCACCATGCGCTCCAGCACCGACAGCACCTGCAGGTCAAAACCACGGCCTGCGCCCTGGTAGGCAAAGGTGGCATCGGTAAAGCGGTCGCACAGCACCACGTCGCCCCGGGCCAGCGCCGGCTCGATCACCTGCTGCAGATGGTCCCGCCGGCCGGCAAATACCAGCAAGGCTTCGGTGAGTGCATCCATCGGCTCCTGCAGGAACAGCGCGCGCAGCTTCTCGGCCAGCGGCGTGCCACCGGGCTCGCGCGTGCTCACCACCTGGCGGCCGGCGGCCAAAAAGGCATCGTGCAGGCCCTGGATATGCGAGGATTTGCCGGCGCCGTCAATGCCTTCAAAGCTAATGAACAGGCCGCGCGAAGCAGCTGGGAAAGATGCGGGAGAAGATGGAGTCATGCTGCGCCAGATTGTACGTGCCAGCCCGCCACCCTGATGGGATCAGGCGGCAGGGTCCAAGTCCGTGTCGCCCGCCGCACCCCGCTTGCGGGCCACGGCATAGGCCGTCAGCACCTGGTGGGCGACCATGTCGACACTGGGGCGGGTCACGCCATCGCGGTCCACCCAGACCTTAGGGGTCAGGCTGCCCGACAGGCAGATGCTGTCGCCATCGCCCAGGCCCAACAGCGCCGCCACCGGGGCATCGTCAAAAGCGATGACATTGACAATCAGCATCTCGCCATCGCCTGCACCGGCATTGGCACGCACCTTGGCCAGTGCATACGGCTTGCCGGTTTTACTGATGCGCTCGACCGGCTGGCCCAGTATGCGCCCGGATACCAATCCATCCATCATGCTTTGATCCCCCATTCAAGCCTTGCAGTTTAGCTGCTTGGACAGCGGTTACTGGCGATTTGGGAGGCCAAGATCAGCGCTTGTGGGGAGGCTCGGCCTGTTTCTCGCCGAGCGCGTGGCCCGCCGGTTCTACCGCATGGCTGCTGTCTACTACCCGGAAATTGGGTAACGGCGTTTTGCCCAGCACCCAGGCCATGCGAGAGCCCGCACCCACCAGGGCACCCATTACCCAGAAAACGCCCCCCACCCCAATCGCCGCTCCAGCGGCGCCAAACATCAGCGGCATGCAGACGCTGGAGCCGTTGATCAGCATCAGCCGCAGGCCCACGGCCTCGCCATGGCGCTCTTCGGGGGTGATCTGGTGCAGCATGCTCATGGCCATGGGCTGCACACTGCCCAGGCCAATGCCCAGCAAGGCCGAGCAAAAGGCCATCGCCCAGGCATTGGGCATCAGCGGGTAGATCGCAAAGATGGCGGCGGTCAGCACCATCGCAGCCATCACCACGGTCATCTCACGCAGATGGCGCGAGATGGCAGGCAGCAGCACCCGGATCACAAAGGCCGCCAGCGCAAACACGCCCAGCACGGCACCGATCTCGGAGGCCGACAGCCCCCGGTCGTGGCCCAGCAAGGGCACGACAAAGGTGTGCACATCCCAGCAGGAGGCCACCAGCCAGTTGACGATCAGCAAGCGGCGGAAGGACTGCTCGCGCAGCAGATCCCAGGCATGGTGAGGCTGGCCATCGCTCTTGGGCGGCTCGGCCTCCATCTCCTGCGCGCTGCGCACGCACCACCAGGCGACCACCGAGAACAGCGCCAGCACGGCAAAAGCGATGCGGTAGGACAGGTTGTTGCCGGCCTGGCCGGTCGAGTGGTCGATGATCAGGCCGGTGACCATGGGGCCCAGAAAATTGGCAATCGCCGGGCCCAGCGACAGCCAGCTGAAGATCTGGCGCAATTCGCTGGCCTCATGCGCGACGCGGCCGGCGTGGCGCTGCAGCGCAATGATGGAGATGCCGCAGCCCGCGCCGGTCAGCAGCGCCGACAGGCACAGCACTTCAAAGCGGGGAAAGGCGACGCCGATGGCGGTGCCGACAAAGGCCAGCGCAATGGCCGCCAGCATGGGCTTCATGAAGCCATGCCGGTCGGCGTAGCGGCCTGCGGGCAGCGCCAGAAACACCTGGGTCAGCGCAAAAAGACTGAGCAAGAACCCCACGGCGCCGGGGGTGTGGCCATCGCGCAGGGCCAGCAGCGGGGCTGCCAAGCGCGTGCCTGTCATACAGGCATGGACAAAAAACTGGCCGATGATCAGCCGTATCAACTCGCGATTCACGCGTTTCCTTCAGTGCCTTGTTCACTTGGCACTTGCTTGGCCTGCATTGTCCTCTAGGAAATAGCGTTACCGCTGTCGCCTTCGTCCGGGTCCGTGGTTGATGGGCCAATCTCACCAGCGGTCGGCGTCTCATGCACATGCGAGAGCCGCTTTTTGATCGCGCGCGTGCGCACATCGACCTGCTCGAACTTCTTGGCCGCCTGGTCCAGCGACTTGCGCGTGGCCTCGACCACCTCGCCAAACTTGTTGAACTCGGTCTTGACCTGGCCCAGCACCGCCCAGACCTCGGAGCTGCGCTTTTCGATGGCCAGGGTCTTGAAGCCCATCTGCAGGCTGTTGAGCATGGCCGCCAGATTGGCCGGACCCGAGACCATGACCCGGCAATCGTTCTGCACTGCCTCGACCAGGCCGGGCCGGCGCATCACCTCGGCAAACAAGCCCTCGGTGGGCAGGTAGAGCACCGCAAAATCGGTGGTGTTGGGTGGCGAAACATACTTGCTGTAGATCTTCTTGGCTTCGAGGCGGATCGAGTTCTCAAAGCCAATGCTGGCCGACTGGATCGCCGCCTTGTCCATGCTCTCTTGCGCATCCATCAGGCGCTGGTAGTGTTCCACCGGGTACTTGGAGTCGATGGGCAGCCACACCGGCTTGTCGTCGCTATGGCCCGGCAGGCGGATGGCGAACTCCACCATCTCGTCACTGCCCGGCACGGTCTTGACGTTCCTGGCGTACTGCTGGGCCGTCAGCACGTTGTCGATGATCATGCCCAGCTGCAGCTCGCCCCAGGTGCCGCGCGATTTCACATTGGTCATCACACGCTTGAGGTCGCCCACGCTGCCGGCCAGGGTTTGCATCTCGCCCAGGCCCTTGTGCACCTGCTCCAGCCTGTCGCTGACCAGCTTGAAGGATTCACCCAGGCGCTGCTCCAAGGTGGCATGCAGTTTTTCATCCACCGTCTTGCGCATCTCTTCGAGCTTGCTGGCGTTGTCGCTCTGGATGCTGGCCAGCCGCTCATTGAGCGTGCCGCGCAACTGCTCGGCCTGCTGCTGGTTGGCCTGCAGCAACTGGGCCAGCTGGCGCCCTACCCCATCTTGCATTCCCGTCAGGTGCGACTGCACATCGGTCTTGAGCGTGGTCAGGCTGTGGTGGTTGGCACGGGTGAGCGCATCGACGCGCTGCGTGAGCGAGGTATCGAGCACCGACAGGCGCTGGTTGACGGCGGCATCGAGGTGGGCCAGGCGCTGGGCCAGCTGGGTCTCGAACCCGGCCAGTGCCTGGGCCAGTTCCTGGCGCCCCAGGCGGGATTCGGCCAGACTTTGCGCCATGCGCGCCTCCAGCGATTCGCGGAACTCGCCCATCACATCCTGGCTGCCCTGGTTGAGTTCGCGCAGCTGCAAGGTCAGGTGCTGCGACAGGTGGCTAAGCGCGCCTTCGCTGCGCGCCAGTGCCTGCACGGTTTGCTGCTGGTCACGGGCCTGGCGCTCCTGCTGCTGCAACCAGGCCTCGCCCAGATCGGCCTTGGGCCGGCGCAGCAGCATGACCAGCAGATTGACCAGCACCGCCAACAACACCAAGGTCAGCAGCACCAGGCTGAGCAGCGACCGATCCAGATCCAGATTCACAGGCATTCCCCGCGTTTGAGAAGACTGCAAAAATAATAGCTGCTTGCGCCCATATGGTGGGCACAAACAGCCATCTTTATTGAAATATTTTGCGTTCAGGCAGCGCTGCGGCGGCTGTGCTCCAGATGGTTGACGGGCGTGACCGGCGCCTTGCCGCCCAGGTAGGCGATCAGGTTGTCGGCTGCCAGCTGGGCCATGGCCCGGCGCGTGCCCATCGTGGCGCTGGCGATATGCGGTGTCAGCACCACGTTGGACAGTGCCAGCAGATCCGGGTGCACGGCTGGCTCGCCCTCGAACACATCCAGGCCGGCGGCAGCAATGGTCTTGTTGGCCAAGGCCTTGGCCAGCGCCGCATCGTCAACAATGCCGCCGCGCGCAATATTGGTCAGCGTCGCCGTGGGCTTCATGCTGGCGATCTCGGCCGCACCAATCGTGTGGTGGGCTTCGGGGGTGTAAGGCAGCACCAGCACCAGGTGGTCGGCGGTACTGAGCAGCTCTTGCTTGCTCACATAGCGGGCCTTGCAATCGGCCTCCAGCTCGGGGCTGAGGCGTGAGCGGTTGTGGTAGACCACCTGCATGCCAAAGCCATGCGCGCCACGCCGGGCAATGGCCTGGCCGATGCGGCCCATGCCCAGAATGCCCAGGGTGCTGCCGTGCACCTCGGCACCGGCCAACAGGTCATAGCGCCAGTCCTTCCACTGGCCGGCACGCAGAAAATGCTCGCTCTCGGTGATGCGGCGGGCAGTGGCCATCATCAGGGCAAAACCGAAATCGGCCGTGGTCTCAGTCAGCACATCAGGGGCATTGGTGCCCTGCACGCCGGCTGCCGTCATCGCAGCCACATCAAAGTTGTTGTAGCCCACGGCCATGTTGGCGCAGATCTGCAGCTGCGGGCAGGCGGCCAGCAAGGCCGCATCGATGCGCTGCGAACCGGTGGTCAGCACGCCATCCATGCCTTGCAGGCGCTGGGCCAGCTCGGCGGGCGACCAGGCGACATCATCCTGGTTGGAGCGGACGTCGAAGTGCTGCTCCAGCACGGTGACCACTTCAGGCGAAATGGCGCGGGCAATCAGAATTTTCGGGCGGGACATCGGCAGTTTCCTCGGGGTTCAGCGGAACCAGATAAAAGTCATCACGATAAACAGCGGCACCAGGATGGCGCAGGACCAGGCCATGTAGCCAAAGAAGCTGGGCATGCGCACCCCACGGCTTTCGGCAATGGCCTTGACCATCATATTGGGCGCGTTGCCGATATAGGTGTTCGCGCCCATGAAAACGGCGCCGGCCGAGATGGCGGCCAACGTGGTTGCCATCGAGGTCATCAGCACCTGGGGATCGCCCCCGGCGGTGTTGAAGAACACCAGGTAGGTGGGCGCATTGTCCAAGAAACTGCTGAGAAAGCCTGTGGCCCAGAAATACATCGCCGGATCAGGCGAGCCATCAGGCCGGGTCACTGCACGTACCACGGCGCCAAAGGGGCCATTGGCGCCGGCCTGCAGCATCGCAATGACCGGGATGATGGTCAGAAAAATGCCGGCAAACAGCTTGGCCACTTCCTGCATCGGGCCCCAGTCGAACTGGTTGGCGGCATGGGCCGACGCGGGCGTGAGCTTGAAGGACAGCACGGCCACCGCAATCAGACCCAGATCCCGCACGATGGATGGCAGACCAACGGCTACACCGGCAATGTCCCACTGCAGGTCGGACTTCCAGAAGCCGCTGAGCAGCACCAGGGCCACCACGGCGCCCAGCAGCACAAAATTGATCTTGCCCTCAAAGCCCAGGCTGTGGGTGTCGGGCGTCGGATCGGTGCGGGGCTTTTGCGCATCAAAGCGCAGCATGTAGCGGTCAAGCAGGTAGAAGATCACCAGCAGCGCACCGACCAGGAACAGGGTCTCGGCAAAGATGTGGCGCACGGTCCAGAAGAAATCGACGCCCTTCAAAAAGCCCAGGAACAGCGGCGGATCGCCCAGCGGCGTGAGCGAGCCACCTGCGTTGGAGACGATGAAGATGAAGAACACGACCACATGGGCGCAGCTGCGGCGGGCATCGTTGGCGCGGATCAGCGGGCGGATCAGCAGCATCGATGCCCCGGTGGTGCCCATGAAGCTGGCCAGCACCGCGCCAATGGCCAGGATGGCCGTGTTCAAGCCCGGCGAACCATGCAGGTTGCCACGGATGTAGATGCCGCCCGAGACCGTGAACAAGGCGGTGAGCAGAATCACAAAGGGAATGTACTCAGCGACCAGCGCATGGGCCAGGCTGCCGGCGGCCAGGCCCGGGCCAAAGACTGCGGCAAAAGGCAGCAAAAAGGCCAGCGCCCAGAATGCCGCCACCTTGCCAAAATGGTGGTGCCAGAAGCTGGGCAAAAACAGCGGCATCAGCGCAATCGACAGCAGAATGCCGGCAAAAGGGATGCCCCAGAAAACAGAAAGATCAGCGCCATTGATCGTGGCTGCACTGGCCCATCCCGGCGCCAGCACTGCAGCCCCCACGGCTGCCCTGCCCCACCACGCCCACGCTCCATACCGTTGCCCCACCTGCGCCATAGCCTGCTCCTTGCGTTTCTGATTATTTATGCCTGGCAGCCCAACACCGTCCGGCAGGCGCACACAGCCCGGTGATTTTAGTCAGCGGCCACCGCCCCAGGCAGGCTGCCGGTGACAGCCGCCCTCCCGATTAACCCGCACGTGCGGGGGCAGGTGCCACGCCTTGCGGGCGAATGTGCTGGCTGGGGGGCAGGTTGAAAACCTGGCGCAGGTAGGCCAGGTATTTTTCGTCGTCGCACATGCTCTTGCCGGGCGTGTCCGAGATCTTGGCGACCGGCTGGCCATTGCAGCGGGTCATCTTGATGACGATCTGCAGCGGCTCATAGCCGAGGTCATTGGTCAGGTTGGTGCCGACACCAAAAGCCAGCTGGCAGCGGCCCTGGAAGCGCTCGAACAGCGCAATGGTGCGCGGTATCGTCAGCGCGTCGCTGAAGATCAGGATCTTGGTCAGCGGATCGACCTTGTGCAGCTTGTAGTGGGCGATCAGGCGCTCGCCCCAGCTGAAGGGGTCGCCGCTGTCATGCCGTGCGCCATCGAAGAGCTTGCAGAAATACGGGTCGAAGTCGCGCAGAAAGGCGTCCATGCCATAGACATCGGACAGCGCAATACCCAGGTCGCCCCGGTATTCCTTGGCCCACATGTCAAAGCCGTAGATCTGGCTTTCGCGCAGGCGCGGGCCCAGTGCCTGGCAGGCCTGCAGGTATTCATGGGCCATCGTGCCCAGCGGGGTCAGGCCCAGTTGCTTGGCAAACAAGGTATTGCTGGTGCCGGCCAATTGGCCACGGCGCTCGCCCGGCATTGCCGGATGGGTGGCCACCCCCAGCCCGCCCACCAGGCTGCCCAGCACCTCGCGCTGCCAGCGGTGGCTGAAACGCCGGCGCGTGCCATAGTCGGCAATCTTGAGCGACTCCAGCCCCGGCCCGCGCATGGCCTCGATCTTGCCCGCCAGGCGCCTGCGCCCCTCGGCCCAATCGGGCTCGGGCTGGGTGTTGCGGAAGTAGACCTCGTTGACAATGGCCAGCACCGGGATTTCGAACAGCACGGTATGCAGCCAGGGGCCGGTGATGGTGATGTCGATCTCGCCGCTGGGCAGCGGCAGCACGCTGATGTATTTTTCCTTGAGCTGATAGAGCCGCAGAAAATCGATGAAATCGCTTTTGATAAAGCGCAGCGACTGCAGATAGGCCAATTCGTCATCAGCAAAGCGCAGGCTGCACAGGTGCTGGATTTCGGCGCGAATCTCGTCCACATACGGCGCCAATTGCACGCCGGGGTTGCGGCAGCGGAACTTGTATTCCACCTGGGCCCCCGGGAACTGGTGCAGCACCACCTGCATCATGGTGAACTTGTACAGGTCGGTGTCCAGCAGACTTTGGATAATCATGGTTGGCAGCACAGGGTTGCGCGCCAACACGTGCAGCAGCCCCTTCGGCTGCTACATGCAGACGCCATGTCTCGTATTCACAACCCAGCGCCTATTTCATAAGGTCGCAACAGCGGCAAGTGTAGGCGATTGCCCGCTGCCCTGCTGCGAGGCAGGGCAAGCCTCTGGTTCAGATCAGACGCAAGCCGTTCAGCGCTACGCGCGTGGCATCGGGCAACGCCACCGGGCGGCGGCTGCTGCGGTCTACATACACATGGACAAAATGCCCGCAAGCGGCGCTTTGCGATTCACCGGCGACAAAAATGGCCAGTTCATAACGCACGCTGCTTTTACCCAGATGCGCCACCCGCACGCCCACATCGACATCCTGCGGATAAGACACTGGCGCAAAATAATGGCATTGGGTTTCCACTACGAGGCCTATGCTGCTGCTCGCTTCAATATCGAGCACGCCCTTTTCAATCAGCAAGCGGTTCACGGCGGTATCGAACCAGCTGTAATAAACGACATTGTTGACATGCCCATAGGCATCGTTATCAGCCCAGCGGGTGGTCACGCGCACAAACTGCGCATAATCCGATCGGGGCTGTGGCTGAGGGCGCTCGGCGAGCTGCGGCGAAGAAGACATCTGGCCATCCTGGTCACAAAGTTCGCAGGGATTGTAGAGGTGCCGCTCCCTGCCGTCACCGTAGCGATGCACTGTCGGAGACAAAGGGGAGGTCGCCATCGTACGGACACATACCGCGATTACAAAGTCAGAACAGGCAGATTTCAGCGTGATGGCCATGGGTTAATTGTTACCCTATCAACCAATTAAACAAATGGTAGACGATTGAAATCAAACCAAAAGATTTTTTTGTTGCACTGCACAAAAAAGGCTTGCAAAAGCTGTCTGGATGCCCAACAATAGAGTCATTGTGCAGTGCAGCAATTCAACGCAATGCACAAACCTCCGGCGCACGGGACGTGCCCGGATTTGTACCTTCACCACTTCTAACGAGACGGAGTATGAACATGGCATTGACCCCTGACCAAATCCTGGCTGCACACAAGGCGAATCTGGAAACCCTGCTGGGCCTGACCAATAAGGCTTTCGAAGGCGTGGAAAAGCTGGTGGAACTGAACGTGGCTGCAACCCGCGCTGCGCTGTCCGACGTCTCGGCCAACACTTCCGCCGTGCTGGATGCCAAGAGCGCCCAAGACCTGCTGAGCGTGCAAAGCGGCCTGCTGCAACCCATGGCCGAAAAGACCGCTGCCTATAGCCGCCACCTGTACGAAATCGCTGCTGCTACCAGCCTGGAATTCAGCAAGGCTTTCGAAAACAAGGCTGTTGAAGCCCAGTCCAAGTTCAACGAATTTGTGGACACCGCTGCCAAGAACGCACCTGCCGGCTCCGAAAGCGCCGTTGCCGTGATGAAGACTGCTGTTGCCGCTGCCAACAACGCCTACGACTCCGTGCAGAAGGCCGTCAAGCAAGCAGGTGAAGTGGCTGAGACCAACTTCAACACCATCACCAACAATGCGGTCAAGGCTGCCGGTACGGTCAGCGCTGCTACCGCCCGCAAGCGCTAATGGCTGAGTTGTCTGGCGCGCCGCTGTTGCCGAAGACCTACAATTTGGTCAAACTTTGGCCAGCGCGCTGGACACGATCAAGGGTAAACCCTATAATTTACCCATTGTGTTGAAAATTTCAACGCATCCAGTTGTCTCCTTGGATCTTTTCGAAACCTGGTTTCTTGGATCCTTTTAAAGCCCGGCCTTGCCGGGCTTTTTTTTGCCTTGCATCCGCACAAGGGGCTGCCTGTGGCTCCTACCACCAAGTCCGCACTTAACGTAAGCTGAATAAGCACAGACCCTGCAATGGATTAAATAGAAACAATTCTTGTTTCAATTAAGATCGCGTCTCCAACTTTACAGAGACGTTTTGCCCTATGCATTCTTTGAAAATCCTTGCACTGGCTTGCGCCATCACGGCAGGTGCTGCTGCACAAGCCCAGGAAGTGGTCAACCTGTACTCTGCCCGCCACTACGCGACAGATGAGGCGCTCTATAACAACTTTACAAAAGCGACCGGCATCAAGATCAACCGTGTGGATTCGGACGACGCAGGCATTGTGGCCCGCCTCAAAGCCGAAGGTGCGGCCTCTCCCGCAGACGTGGTGCTGATGGTCGATGCCGCCCGCCTCTACCGCGGCGAAAAGGACAACCTGTTTCTGCCGATCCGCTCGGCTAAACTGGAAGAAGTGATCCCCGCCAACCTGCGCGCCCAACCCGAAGCCGATGGCGGCATCACCTGGTTCGGTCTCTCGACCCGTGCCCGCGTGATCGCCTACAACAAGGACAAGGTCAAGCTCGAAGATGTCGACAGCTATGAAAAGCTGGCCGACCCCAAGAACAAGGGCAAGATCTGCATCCGCTCGGGCTCGCACCCCTACAACCTGAGCCTGTTTGGTGCGGTGACCGAGCACATCGGCGAGGCCAGGGCCCAGCAATGGCTGCAAGGTGTCAAGGACAACCTGGCACGCCCACCCAAAGGTGGTGACACCGACCAGATCAAGGCCGTTGCCGCTGGTGAATGTGATATCGCCATCACCAACAGCTACTACTTCGCCCGTCTGATGCGCTCCAGCAACCCCGCCGATGTTGAGGTGACCAACAAGGTCAGCGTGGTGTTCCCCAACCAAAGCAGCTGGGGCACGCACCTGAACATCGCCGGTGGCGCAGTCGCCAAGTACAGCAAGAACAAGGACAATGCCGTCAAGTTCCTGGAGTACCTGGCCAGCCCGGAAGCGCAGACCTACTTTGCCAACGGTAACAACGAGTGGCCTGCTGCCAAGAACGTGCAGACCGACAACCCGGCGCTGAAGGCCATGACGCAAGACAAGCCTTTCAAGAGCGAGACCATCCCGATCAGTGCCGTGGGCAGCAATATGCCCAAGGTGCAGCAGATGCTGGACCGCGCTGGCTTCCAATAAGCCCCGCGTACTGTCACGAAAAGCCCGTTCGCGGGCTTTTTTTGTGACCGTTCGCCGCCCACCTCTGGGCTAAGATGCACCGATCCAACAACCAGGAGACATAGCGATGCACATCGCCAATAAGGTATTTATCGTCACAGGCGGCGCTTCGGGCCTGGGAGAAGGCACGGCACGCATGCTGACCCGCGAGGGTGCTACCGTCGTCATCGCCGATATGCAGGCAGAAAAAGGCCAGGCACTGGCCCAGGAACTGGACGGCGCCTTTGTGCAATGCGATGTGTCCAATGCTGAACAGGCCCAGGCTGTGGTTGCCAAGGCCGTATCGCTGGGCAAGCTGTTTGGCCTGGTCAACTGCGCAGGCATCGCACCGGCCGAGAAGACCGTCGGCAAAAAAGGCGCGCATTCGCTGGAGTTGTTCAGCAAAACCATCACGGTCAACCTGATTGGCAGCTTCAACATGATCCGCCTCTGCGCCGAAGCCATGGGCCAGAACGAGCCCGAAGCCACCGGCGAGCGCGGCGTGCTGATCTCGACGGCCAGCGTGGCCGCCTATGATGGCCAGATCGGCCAGGCCGCTTATGCGGCGTCCAAAGGCGGCGTCGTAGGCATGACTTTGCCGATTGCCCGCGATCTGGCGCGCAGCGGCATCCGCAACATGACGATTGCTCCCGGCATTTTCGGCACTCCCATGCTGTTTGGCATGCCCCAGGAGGTGCAGGATGCCCTCGCCGCTGGCGTGCCCTTCCCCAGCCGCCTGGGCACCCCTGAGGACTATGCCAAGCTGGTCAAGCACATCGTTGAGAACGACATGCTCAATGGCGAAGTGATTCGCCTCGACGGCGCCATTCGCCTGGCACCGAAGTAATGCCACAGGCCTGCGGGCCTTGGCAAGCAAAAAAGCCGATCTGCAGGGGCCACCCGGTGATCGGCTTTTTCTTGGGCGCTGCACACCAGCAGCAGCCATGAAAAAAGCCTTCTTGCCGCATGACAAGAAGGCTTTTGGAATCTGGCGGAGTGGACGGGACTCGAACCCGCGACCCCCGGCGTGACAGGCCGGTATTCTAACCAACTGAACTACCACTCCTGGCAGGAAGCTTTGCTAGCTATTGTATAGCATCAAGTGCTTCAAACTTGGCGACCCTACGGGGATTCGAACCCCGGTACTCACCGTGAAAGGGTGATGTCCTAGGCCTCTAGACGATAGGGTCAATCCTAGAACTTTGTCTGCGCTGCATTGCTCGTGCAATACCTCAGACAAGTTTAATTGGTGGAGGTAAACGGGATCGAACCGATGACCTCTTGCATGCCATGCAAGCGCTCTCCCAGCTGAGCTATACCCCCCAATTCGTTGATATCGCTCCATGACTTTGTCGCCATCACTCGCTGTACCTGAGTACAGCTTCGCGATGCCTTCGCGTCCTGAAACGATCTCAACAAATTTTAAAACTGTGGCGGAGTGGACGGGACTCGAACCCGCGACCCCCGGCGTGACAGGCCGGTATTCTAACCAACTGAACTACCACTCCTGGCAGGAAGCTTTGCTAGCTATTGTATAGCATCAAGTGCTTCAAACTTGGCGACCCTACGGGGATTCGAACCCCGGTACTCACCGTGAAAGGGTGATGTCCTAGGCCTCTAGACGATAGGGTCAATCCTAGAACTTTGCCTGCACTGCATTGCTGGTGCAATGCCTCAGACAAGTTTAATTGGTGGAGGTAAACGGGATCGAACCGATGACCTCTTGCATGCCATGCAAGCGCTCTCCCAGCTGAGCTATACCCCCCAATTTGCTGATATCAAGCCATGACTTTGTCGGTCTCGCTCGCTGTACCTGAGTACAGCTTCGCGAGCCCTTCGCGTCCTGACATGATCTCAACAAATTTCAAAACTGTGGCGGAGTGGACGGGACTCGAACCCGCGACCCCCGGCGTGACAGGCCGGTATTCTAACCAACTGAACTACCACTCCTGGCAGGAAGCTTTGCTAGCTATTGTATAGCGTCAAGTGCTTCAAACTTGGCGACCCTACGGGGATTCGAACCCCGGTACTCACCGTGAAAGGGTGATGTCCTAGGCCTCTAGACGATAGGGTCAAAACCTGGACTGGCCTTGCGGCTGTCGATTAAAAAAGCGCCCTCTCAAACAAAGGCGCTTCTCATCGAGCGACTGACCAAACTGGCGGAGTGGACGGGACTCGAACCCGCGACCCCCGGCGTGACAGGCCGGTATTCTAACCAACTGAACTACCACTCCTGGCAGGAAGCTTTGCTAGCTATTATATAGCATCAAGCGCTTCAAACTTGGCGACCCTACGGGGATTCGAACCCCGGTACTCACCGTGAAAGGGTGATGTCCTAGGCCTCTAGACGATAGGGTCAAAACCTAAGAACCGATTTCTCGTTTCCGATAATCTTTGGTGGAGGTAAACGGGATCGAACCGATGACCTCTTGCATGCCATGCAAGCGCTCTCCCAGCTGAGCTATACCCCCGTATCGGCAAGTTTTACAATTTACTTGTTGCTGCTCACCGAAGACTCGAATTATAGGGCGTATTTCAGCGCTTTTGCAGTCTTTCGATAATTTTTTCACGACCGAGTAATGCAAGCACCGCGTCCACCGAGGGCGTATGGGCTGTACCCACGGCCAAAACACGCACCGGCATCGCCAGTTGCGGCATCTTCAAGCCATGTGTCTTGAGCACTTGCTTGAAGCCGGCGCCGATCGCTTCCTTGCTCCAATCACCCTCTTGCAGCACCTGCAGCAGCTCGTCGATCACCGGAATGATCTCAGGCGTTACATGGGTGCTCAGGTCTTCTGCGCTGGGCTGCACATCCTTGTAGAACACCTGGGCCCATTGCGCCAGATCCACCAGGGTGTCGCAGCGGTCTTTGAACAATGCACAGATGCGTGGCAGACGGCCATCACCGACGGTGATGCTGTCCAGGCCCAGGTTCTTCAGGAATGGGGTCAGCATGGCTGCCAGCTCGTCATCGGGCGTCAGCTTCATGTGCTGGGCATTGACCCAGCGCAGCTTGGCCTCGTCGAACTGGCCCGCGCTGCGGCCCAGGTGGTCCAGGTTGAACCACTCCAGGAACTGCTGGCGCGAGAAGATTTCGTCATCCCCGTGGCTCCAGCCCAGGCGTGCCAGGTAGTTCACCATGGCATCGGCCAGGTAGCCTTCGTCGCGGTACTGGGTCACGGCCTTGGCGCCATTGCGCTTGCTCATCTTCTCGCCCTGCTCATTGAGCACGGTAGGCAGGTGGGCAAACACCGGCACATCGGCACCCAGCGCTTCGAAGATGTGGATCTGGCGCGGCGTGTTGTTCACATGGTCGTCACCCCGGATCACGTGGGTGATGGCCATGTCCATGTCATCGACGCAGACGCAGAAGTTGTAGGTGGGCGTGCCATCGGGACGGGCGATGACCAAGTCATCGAGCTCCGAGTTCTGGAACTCGATGCGGCCCTTGCACTTGTCTTCCCAAGCCACGACGCCGGTCAGCGGTGTCTTGAAGCGCAGCACGGGCTTGACGCCTTCGGGCACGGGCGGCAGCACCTTGCCTTCTTCGGGGCGCCAGGTGCCGTCATAGCGCGGCTTTTCCTTGTTGGCCATCTGCTTTTCACGCAGCGCGTCCAGCTCTTCCATGCTCATGTAGCAGGGGTAGACGGCACCCTTTTCCTGCAGGGTGGCCAGCACTTCCTTGTAGCGGTCCATGCGCTGCATTTGGTAGAACGGGCCCTCATTGGGGTCCAGTTGCAGCCAGGCCATGCCTTCCAGAATCACATCGACGGAGGCCTGGTTGGAGCGCTCCAGGTCAGTGTCTTCGATGCGCAGGATGAAATCGCCCTGGTTGGCGCGCGCAAAGGCCCATGGGTAGAGGGCCGAGCGGATGTTGCCCAGGTGGATAAAGCCGGTAGGCGATGGGGCAAAACGGGTACGTACTTTGGTGCTCATGTCAGGGTATCCAGGCCGCGCAACAGGTCGGCTTTCAAATCATCCAGGTGTTCCAGGCCGACGGAAATGCGGATCAGGCCCTGGCCCACGCCAGCGGACTGGCGCTGCTCTTCGGTCAGGCGGCCGTGCGAGGTGCTGGCCGGGTGGGTAATCGTGGTCTTCACATCACCCAGGTTGGCCGTGATCGAGCACAGCAAGGTGCTGTCGATCACATGGAAGGCTTGGGCGCGCAGCTGCTCCGCCCCCTCACCCACCACATCAAAGGCCAGCACGGCACCGCCCATGCCATTTTGCTGGCGCATCGCCAGCGCATGCTGCGGGTGGCTTTCCAAACCAGGGTAGTACACCCGGGCGACCTTGGGGTGCGCCTCCATCCAGCGTGCCAGCTCCAGTGCGGCAGCACTTTCGGCTTTCACACGCAACGACAGGGTCTCCATGCCCTTCATCACCACCCAGGCGTTGAACGGAGAAAGGTTCAGTCCACCACTGCGCAGGAAGGTGCCCATGACCTTGTCGACCAGCGCGACGGTGCCGCAGACGGCGCCTGCCATCACGCGGCCCTGGCCATCTAGGAACTTGGTGCCCGAATGCACCACCAGATCAGCGCCCAGCTTGGCCGGTTGCTGCAGCACGGGGGTGGCAAAGCTGTTGTCCACCGCCAGCAAGGCGCCATGCGCATGGGCGAGGTCGGCCAGCGCGGCAATGTCGCACAGATCGGTCAGCGGGTTGGTCGGCGTCTCGGCAAACAGCATGCGCGTGTTGGGCCGGATGGCGGCCTTCCAGGCCTCCACATCGGTTTGCGCCACAAAGCTGGTTTCCACACCAAAGCGGGCCATCTCGGTGCCCAGCAGCTTGATGGTCGAGCCGAACATGGACTGCGAGCAGATCACATGGTCGCCGGTCTTCAGCACGGTCAGGGCGACCAGCAAGATGGCGGACATGCCGGTCGAGGTGGCGATGGCGCATTCAGTGCCTTCCATCGCCGCCAGGCGGCGCTCAAAGCTGGTCACCGTCGGGTTGCCAGTGCGGGTGTAGGTGTAGCCCTCTTCCAGCGCGGCAAAGCGGCGCGCGGCCGTCTCGGCATTCGGTTGCACAAAGCTGCTGGCCAGGTACAGGGCTTCACTGTGCTCGCCCCATTGGCTGCGCTCCACCGCCTCACGGACCGCCAAGGTATCGGGATGCAGGCCCGGCGGCAATTTCTTATCAGTCATTCTTCTTCCCAAGCAGTACGCAGACCGCTATCAAGCTGCATCCGTCACATCGGCATTGCGCAGTGACAGACGCGAGGTATCGAGATCGTCCTCTTCGGTGGTGACACGGCCTTCATTGACCTGCGAGATGCCTTCAGGCGTGATGCCGGTCACATAGATGCCGTCAAAGCACGAAGCCTCGAAGCCATGCACGCCGGTATTGAGCTTGCCCACGGCGTTCTTCATGCCATCGACGTCCTGGTAGATCAGCGCATCGCAGCCGATGTACTGGCGAATCTCTTCCAGGCTGCGGCCATGGGCCACCAGCTCCTTGGCGGTGGGCATGTCGATACCGTAGACATTGGGGAAACGCACCGGTGGCGCAGCGCTGGCCAGGTAGACCTTGTTGGCGCCGGCGTCACGCGCCATCTGCACGATTTCCTTGGAAGTGGTGCCACGCACGATGGAGTCATCGACCAGCAGCACATTGCGGCCCTGGAACTCGCTGCCAATGGCATTGAGCTTCTGGCGCACCGACTTCTTGCGCGCGCCCTGGCCCGGCATGATGAAGGTACGGCCCACATATCGGTTCTTGACGAAGCCTTCGCGGTAGGGCTTGCCCAGCAGCTGGGCCAGTTGCATGGCGCTGGGGCGGCTCGATTCGGGGATCGGGATGACCGCATCGATTTCATTGGGCGGCACCATCGAGATTACGCGCTTGGCCAGCGTCTCGCCCAGGTTCAGACGTGCCTGGTAGACCGACATGCCATCGAGCACCGAATCCGGACGGGCCAGGTAGACAAACTCGAAAATGCAGGGGTGCAGGCTGGGGTTTTCAGCGCATTGCTCGAAGGTGAGCGAACCGTCGTCGCCGATGAATACGGCTTCGCCGGGGGCGATATCGCGCTCCAGCTGCTGCATCGTGCCTTCCAGTGCCACCGATTCGCTGGCCACCATCACGGTGCCATCGGCGCCACGGCCAATGCACAGCGGGCGGATGCCGTTCGGATCGCGGAAAGCCACCACACCGTGGCCGGCAATCAGCGCGATCACCGCATAGGAGCCCTGCACGCGCTTGTGCACCGCACGGATGGCATTGAACACATCCTGCTTCTGCAGCGGGATGCCATGGGTGGCGCGCTCGAGCTCATGGGCGAACACGTTGAGCAGCACTTCCGAGTCGCTCTCGGTATTGGTGTGGCGGTGGTCGGTGGAGAACAGCTCCTTGCGCAGCTGCACGGCATTGGTCAGGTTGCCGTTGTGCACCAGCACGATGCCAAAAGGCGCATTGACGTAGAAAGGCTGGGCTTCCTCTTCGCTGTAGGCATTGCCTGCGGTGGGGTAGCGCACCTGGCCCAAACCCACATTGCCCGGCAAAGCCCGCATATTGCGGGTACGGAACACATCCTTGACCATGCCTTTGGCCTTGTGCATGAAGAACTTGCGACCCTGCTGGGTTGCAATGCCTGCTGCATCCTGTCCACGGTGTTGCAGCAGCAACAGCGCGTCATAGATCAATTGATTGACCGGCGTGCTACTGACGACTCCGACGATTCCACACATAATGAGCGTTCCAAAAACGTTAACGCGGCTCTGCCGCGATGCGTGAACCAGCCTCGGTGAGCTGGTCCACCAGCGAAGACCAATGTCTTCCCAATTCTTGCGGCATCCATGGCCGCAACACTGACACTGCCGACACCAGATGCGGTGCGAAGACTGAAGTGTTCCAGATTTGCGATTCCCGCATCGATGTCAGCATAAAAACCAGAGCGATCAACACAAGTAGTAACACCCCACGCAGGGCGCCAAACAGTGCGCCCAGCGTGCGGTCAAAGGGCCGCAAACCCACGATCTGAACCAGCTTGCCGATGATGCGAATCACCAGCCCCAAGGCGAAGATGGCGGCAACAAAGACGATCACAAGGCCTGCGGCGATCCGCACGCCCTCGTCCATCTCCTGCATCGGCAACCACATGCCGACCTGTGCACCCCACAGGCGCGCCGCGAAAAAGGCCAGAACCCAGCTGATCAGCGACAGCACCTCGAACACCAGGCCGCGCATGGCGCCGATCAGCACCGATCCCACCAGGATCAAGATAAACACCCAGTCCAGTGCCGACATGTCAATGCTCCATCCACAAGGACCAGGAAGCGCCTGCCAGGGCCCGCACCCGGCAAGGGGTGCCATGCAATGTCAACGCGCAGTAGAAAGGTGTCACAACGAAAAGCAGTAGGCAGCGACGCCAGTCTTACATCGGCAGTAAAGCAGCAGGCAGGCCCTGGGCGCGCACCTTGGCTGCGGCGCTGTCAGCCTCTTCCTTGCTGTTGAAAGGACCCACGCGCACACGGATGCGGTTGCCCGCCGCCGTCTTGACCGACTGCGTATAGGCTGGCACGCCGGCCATCTGCAGCTTGGCACGCACCTCGGCGGCCTTGCTCTCTTCGGCAAACGCGCCCACCTGGATCGCATAGCGGCTGGCTGCCGCTGCCGGCTTGGCAGCGGGCGCAGCGGCTGCTGCTGCCGCAGGCGCACTGGCAGTGCGGCCTTCCATCATCGCGCGGACCCGGTCGGCTTCGTCATCGCGCTTGGGCTTGGCGGGTTCTGCCGGCTTGGGCTTGGGCTCTTCCTTGGGCTTGGCCTCAGGTTTGGGCTCGGGCTTGGGTTCGGGTTTAGGAGCCGGCTTGGGCTCAGGCTTGGGTTCTGGTTTGGCAGCGGGCTCTGGTTTGGCCGCTGGCTCGGGATTGCTGGTCGTGGTGGCAGGCTTTTCAGCGGGTTTGCTGGCGGCAGCCGATGCTGCGGCGGCGGTCGCGGCGGCTGCTGCAGTGGCGCCAGCCGCTGTAGAGGCCGTGGCAGCAGGGCTGGCCGCACTGTTTCTTGTGCCGACAATCTCTTCGCCCGCATCCAGGCCATTGTCATTGCCGGAATGGCTGCCGTGCGACGCTGCGGCATTAGACGACGGCGGTACGGCCAGGGCGGCTACGCGCTCGCGGTCCGGGATCTCGATCGAGGCATTGACCGGCACGGGGCGCGGCTGGGTGTCGAACAGCATCGGAAAGCCGATGATGGCCGCCAACACCAGCACCGTGGCACCGATCAGGCGATGGCGCGCGCGGCGTCGCATGGCCTCCACGCTTTCGGCAGGATTGCTGCGCGGCGCACGAATGACGCGCGGGCTCTCCGCTTCCTGTTGCTTTTTACCGGGCCATCGAAGATTGAAAATTGCCATGGACGATTGGAGGTCGAGCTTGAAAAATGCGGCTGCGGAGCGCCCCACCTGGGGCCGCCATCAGTTCAGGTGCTTGGCATCGAGCCGTGGCACCCCATCCTTCAACACCCCGCCTACCGTGTAGAACGAGCCGAAAACGACGATTCTATCAGCGGGCCCCGCCGCTTCGACGGCCGCCTGGAATGCAGCCATCGGGTCAGGGTAACAAGCTGTAGCCACATCGCGGCGCTGGTCGGACAGCAGGTGCACGGCATTCCATTTGGACTGCAGGTCTGCTGCCTTCTCGGCGCGGTCGGTCGGCAGGTCGCAGAAATACCAGCGGTCCACCAGGGGGCCGACCTTGCGCAGCATCGGCGTCAGGTCCTTGTCATGCATGGCACCAAAGATCGCATGGGTGGTGGGAAAGTAGCCCATCGCATCCAGGTTGGCTGTCAGCGCAGCAATCGCATGCGGGTTGTGCGCCACATCCAGCACCAGGGCTGGCTGGCCGGGCACGATCTGGAAGCGGCCGGGCAGCTCCACCATCGCCAGGCCATTGCGCACGGCCTGGGCCGTAACCGGCAGCACCTGGCGCAGCGCCTCATAGGCGGCCAGCACGCCGGAGGCATTGACCAGCTGGTTGGCCCCGCGCAGCGCCGGGTAGGCCATGCCGGCGTAGCGGCGGCCCCGCCCCGCCCAGCTCCACTGCTGCTTGTCGCCTTCATAGTTGAAATCGCGGCCAAAGCGCCACAGGTCTGCGCCAATGCTTTGCGCATAGTCGATCACGCTTTGCGGCGGCACCGGGTCGCTGACGATGGCCGGTTTGCCCGGGCGCATGATGCCGGCCTTCTCGCGGCCGATCGATTCGCGGTCGGGCCCCAGCAGGTCCATATGGTCCAGATCGATGCTGGTGATGATGGCGCAGTCCGTGTCGATCATATTGGTGGCATCGAGCCGGCCGCCCAGGCCCACTTCCAGGATCGCCACATCCAGCTTGGCCTGGCTCAGCAGGCGCAGGATTGCCAGCGTGGTGAACTCGAAATAGCTCAGCGAAATCTCGGGCGCCTGCAGGCGGGCCGCTTCCACCGCTTCGAAATGCGGCAGCAGATCGGCCGCCGAGACAATCTCGCCATGCACGCGGCAGCGCTCTTCAAAATGCACCAGGTGGGGCGAGGTGAACACCCCGGGGCGGTAGCCGGCTTCCAGCGCCACGGCTTCCAGCATGGCGCAGGTCGAACCCTTGCCATTGGTGCCCGCCACCGTGATCACCGGGCAGGGAAAGCGCAGCGCCAGGCGCTCGGCCACGGCCTTGACGCGGGTCAGCCCCATGTCAATGGTTTTGGGATGAATCTGCTCGCAGTGGCTCAGCCACTGGTCCAAGGTATCGAAACGGGTTTGCATGGGGCCAGATTGTCGCGTAATTGCGGCTGTGTCATCATTGTTCCCCATGAGTAACCACACCATCGCCGTCTACGGCATCCCCAACTGCAGCACCGTCAAAAAAGCCCGTACCTGGCTCGATGCGCAGGGCGTTCAGCACCAGTTCCACGATTTCAAGAAAGCCGGCGTCCCCGCCAGCCACCTGCCCGACTGGATCGCCAAGGCGAGCTGGGAAAAGCTGGTCAACCGCCAAGGTACCACCTGGCGCAAGCTGGACCCTGCCGTGCAGCAGGCCGTGGCCGATGCAGAAAGCGCCAGCGCGCTGATGATTGCCAACCCCAGCGTGATCAAGCGCCCGGTGGTGGAATGGGCCGATGGCTCCGTCACCGTAGGCTTTGATGAGGCGGTCTGGAGCAGCAAGATCGCCTGAGCGGTTACAGCTGGGCCGTGTTGACCGGTGCTTTACGCTGCGACATGGCACAGATACACGCCAGGGGCAGCATATGTGCATGCTGAACTTAATGCCTGCAGCCGAGTCTTAAAAATTTGTGCAGGCGGTGTAAAGCGTGTCGCCCAGACTCGGTACTGGCGCGTTGAGCACCCAGCAACTTATCGCTTTTTTGGAGGCATTGATGCCACATCTGCTCTCAGCCCGCCTGATCGTGCTGGCTGCGCTGTCCACCTTGGCGGCAGCCAGCCCCTCGGTCTGGGCCCAAAATTACTCGCCCTCGTCTGATCCCTTCTTGCCGCAGCAGGCGCCTGGCGCGCAGCCACCACTGCCAGCGGGCGAGCAGCCTTATGGCCGCGTGCTGTCGGTCACGCCGGCCTACCGCCAGGTCAATACGCCGCAGACCGTCTGCAATGACCAGCAGGTCTATACCGGCCAGCGCACCTCCGGCGTGGGCGCCATTACCGGCGCCGTTGTCGGTGGTTTGCTGGGCAATGGCATCGGCCATGGTTTTGGCCGCGCTGCAGCCACCGGCGCAGGCGTGATCGCCGGCTCGGCCATTGGCAACCAGCTCGAAGGCGGCACGCCCAGCTACCAAACGGTACGGCAATGTGCCAACCAGTACACCACGCAAAACCAGCCCGATGGCTACAACGTGGAGTATGAATATGCAGGCCGCCGCTACAGCACGCGCACGGCCACCGCCCCCGGGGAATGGCTGCCGCTGAGCGTGCAGCCTGCCGCTGCAGCCTATGACAACCCACCCCAGGACTATGCCAACACAGTGCCCGAGCCCGGCGTTGTCGTCAGCAGCCAGCCGGTCTACCAGCAGCCGGTATATATGGCACCGCCCCCCGTCTATGTCGCGCCGGCGCCTGTGTACTATGCGCCACCGCCCGTCATGCTGCAGCCCTCGGTGCAGATTGGCGTGGGTGGCTATTGGGGCGGCCATCGCGGCCACTGGCGTTAAATTGGCGCGCCCGCGCCTCCCCATGCCACGCATCCTGGCATGACAACCAGCAGCAGTGCAGACGCCCTGCTGCTTTTTTTATGCCTGCCATGCCGCTCAACTGCCCCACCATGTTCCAGAGACGGGCAAAGGCCTCGCCTACAATGGCGGTTTTCCTCCTTTTACCTGTTGTCCTCCATGATCACTGAGAGCATTGACGGCGTACGCCTCACCACCAAGGCCAATGTTTATTTTGATGGCAAGTGCGTCAGCCACAGCTACCAGCTGGCCGATGGCACCAAGCAATCGGTCGGTGTGGTGCTTGCAGCCACCTTGACCTTTGGCACGGCCGCCGCCGAGATCATGGAATGCGTTGCCGGCGCCTGCGAGTACAAGCTCGACGGCAGCGACGCATGGCAAAAGTCCGGCCCTGGCGAGAAGTTCAGCGTTCCGGCCAACAGCAAGTTCGACATCCGCGTGGCCGAGGCCTACCACTACATCTGCCACTACGCCTGATTTTTGGGGGCCGGCGCAGTGCTACCGAGCGCATGCCTCCCACTGCACGGCGCTGGCCGGGCTGACCGCTGAACCAGCCCACACCCCGACAGCACCGCAGCAGCGCCCGTTTTTAGAGAAAAGCCACACCATGGAAACCATCCTGCAACATGTTCCCGTCGGCCAGAAGGTCGGCATCGCCTTCTCCGGCGGCCTCGACACCAGCGCAGCGCTGCGCTGGATGAAGAACAAGGGCGCCCTGCCCTATGCCTACACGGCCAACCTGGGCCAGCCCGATGAGTCCGATTACGACGAAATCCCGCGCAAGGCCATGGAATACGGTGCCGAGAAGGCCCGCCTGATCGACTGCCGCAGCCAGCTGGCCAACGAAGGTATCGCCGCCATCCAGGCCGGCGCCTTCCACATCTCCACCGGTGGCATCACCTACTTCAACACCACGCCGCTGGGCCGTGCCGTGACCGGCACCATGCTGGTGGCCGCGATGAAGGAAGACGACGTCAACATCTGGGGCGATGGCTCGACCTTCAAGGGTAATGACATCGAGCGTTTCTACCGCTACGGCCTGCTCACCAACCCCGCGCTGAAGATCTACAAGCCCTGGCTGGACCAGACCTTCATCGACGAGCTGGGCGGTCGCGCCGAGATGTCGGCCTTTATGACCAAGGAAGGCTTTGGCTACAAGATGAGCGCGGAGAAGGCCTACTCGACCGACTCCAACATGCTGGGCGCCACCCATGAAGCCAAGGACCTGGAGTTCCTCAACAGCGGCATCCGCATCGTCAACCCCATCATGGGCGTGGCATTCTGGAAGCCCGAAGTCGAAGTCAAGGCCGAGGAAGTCTCCGTCACCTTCGAAGAAGGCCGCCCTGTGGCCCTGAACGGCCAGCGCATCGAAGACCCTGTGGCCTTCTTCCTGGAAGCCAACCGCATCGGCGGCCGCCACGGCCTGGGCATGAGCGACCAGATCGAGAACCGCATCATCGAAGCCAAGAGCCGCGGCATCTACGAAGCCCCCGGCATGGCCCTGCTGCACATCGCCTACGAACGCCTGGTGACCGGCATCCACAACGAAGACACCATTGAGCAGTACCGCATCAACGGCCTGCGCCTGGGCCGTCTGCTGTACCAAGGCCGCTGGTTCGACCCACAGGCCATCATGCTGCGCGAAACCGCCCAGCGCTGGGTGGCCCGCGCCATCACCGGCACGGTGACCCTGGAGCTGCGCCGCGGCAATGACTACTCGCTGCTGAACACCGAATCCTCCAACCTGACCTACAAGCCAGAGCGCCTGTCGATGGAAAAGGTGGAAGACGCGCCATTCAGCCCTGCCGACCGCATTGGCCAGCTGACCATGCGCAACCTGGACCTGATGGACACCCGCGACAAGCTGGCCATTTACACCCAGACTGGCCTGCTGACCGCCAGCGGCAGCCACGCGCTGCCCCAGTTGGGCAACGACAAGAAGTAATTCCGCCAGCGGAGTACTTCCCATAAGCAAAACCGCTGTGCGCCTGCCAAGGCCACAGCGGTTTTTTTATCGTCTGAATGCGCTGGGGAAGAACGGCGTTCAGGCCTCGGCCACCAGGTAGACCTTCTTCACAAAGCTGTCCACCTCCCAATGGCCGGTCCAGCCCTCGGGCATGATGAAATGGTCGCCGACGCCAAAGCGGTGCACGGTGCCGTCGGGGTCGACCAGGCGGCAGTCGCCTTCGACGATGACGCAAAACTCGATATAGCCCTGCACATTGGAGCTGAAGTGGCCGGCGGTGGACTGCCAGGTGCCCGAGCTCACCTTGCCGCCCAGGCCTTCGAACACATTCATGGTCTGGTACTCGGTATCGCCGCTGATCGGGCGGCTGGGTTTGCCGATGACGGGATTGACCAGGGTCTTGGCGGGCCAATGGATGATGGAGATCTTGGAATCGGCGGAGCGGGGATGGGACATGGCGGGGATCAAGGAGCTTGTGCAAATGCGCAAGCAGGCATTATCTGGCAGAGCTGCTGCGCGGCGCTTTGCCCGTTTGTGAAAAGCCCAAGAAAAGGCAGCTCCGATGGAGCCGCCTGCTTGTATCTGGCACGCCTGCAGGCGCTTCAGATGGAAGATCAGTGGAACTGCTCTTCTTCGGTCGAGCCGGTCAGCGCCTTGACGCTGGACGAGCCGCCCTGGATCACCGTGGTCACATCGTCGAAGTAGCCTGCGCCCACTTCCTGCTGGTGCGACACAAAGGTGTAGCCTTGCTCGCGGGCAGCGAATTCTGGCTCCTGGATCATCTCCACATAGTGCTTCATGCCTTCGCCACGGGCATAGGCGTGGGCAAACTTGAAGGTGTTGTACCAGTTGCTGTGGATGCCGGCCAAGGTGATGAACTGGTACTTGTAGCCCAGCGCAGCCAGTTCGTCCTGGAACTTGGCAATCGTGGCATCGTCAAGGTTCTTCTTCCAGTTGAAGGAAGGCGAGCAGTTGTAGCTCAGCAGCTTGCCAGGGCTGGCGGCATGCACCGCCTGGGCGAACTCACGGGCAAAGCCCAGGTCCGGCGTGCCGGTCTCGCACCACACCAGATCGGCATAGGGCGCGTAGGCCACGCCACGGCTGATCGCCTGCTCCAGACCGTTCTTGACGCGGTAGAAACCTTCTTGCGTGCGCTCACCCACCAGGAAGGGCTTGTCATTGGCGTCGTGGTCGCTGGTGATCAGGTTGGCCGCTTCGGCATCGGTGCGGGCCAGCACGATGGTGGGCACGCCCATCACATCGGCAGCAAAGCGCGCAGCGATCAGCTTCTCGCAGGCTTCATGCGTAGGCACCAGTACCTTGCCACCCATGTGGCCGCACTTCTTGACGGCCGCCAGCTGGTCTTCAAAGTGCACGCCAGCAGCGCCCGAGGCAATCATGTTCTTCATCAGCTCGAAGGCATTCAGCACGCCGCCAAAGCCCGCTTCGGCATCGGCCACGATGGGCAGGAAGTAGTCGATGAACTCCTTGTCGCCCGGGTTCACGCCCTTGGCCCACTGGATTTCGTCAGCGCGCTTGAAGGTGTTGTTGATGCGGCGCACCATGGTGGGCACCGAGTCATAGGCGTAGAGCGACTGGTCGGGGTACATGGTCTCCGAGGTGTTGCCATCGGCCGCCACCTGCCAGCCCGACAGATAAACCGCTTCCAGACCCGCCTTGGCCTGCTGCATGGCCTGGCCGGCAGTGATCGCACCGAAGGCATTCACATAGCCCTTCTTGGCGCCGCCATTGATCTTGTCCCACAGCACCTGGGCACCGCGCTGGGCCAGGGTGTACTCCGGCTGCACGCTGCCACGCAGACGCACCACATCAGCGGCCGAGTAACCGCGCTTGACGCCCTTCCAACGGGGGTTTTGCGCCCAATCCAATTCAAGGGCGGCAATTTGCTGTTCGCGGCTGAGTTGCTGGTTCAGTTTCTGAGACATGGGGGACTCCTGTGGTCAAGTTGGATGAACTAACGGATCGAAAACCGGTGGACAGATACCGTCTGTCCATGGCTTTAACTGTACGCCTGCCCCACCGAATATTTTTGTCTTATGTCTTATATAAGACTAATTTTTTACCATTCAAAATCAAAGAACTACTAACACTATTTCGCATTGAGAAATGCCATTTCTCGTATTGAGAAATATTGACGCACTGCAATATCAGGATATTTCACAATATGAGAATCCGTTTTCAGAACCGCTGCTGTCCAGACTGCCGCAGCGTTGCCTGCCAGAGGTTGGCCAATTGCGGCATGATGCGGATGGCCCATTGTGCAAAGCGGATGTGACAGGTTTCTTGCGCTGGCGCCCTCTGCCCTGATCGCCTTGCACGCCCTTACCGTCTTTGCACCCATGCGCATCCATAGCAAGCCCCTGGCTTATTTCTACCTGGCACTCAGCATGTCGCTGGTGGGCGCCTACGTCGCGCTCTCCAAACCACTCGCCGCCACCTTTCCGGTTCTGTTGCTGGCCTGGCTGCGTTTTGGCATTGGCGGGGTGGCCATGCTGGGCTGGCTCAAACGCCCGGCCACCGAAGCGCCTTTGCCCGCCAAGGCCAAGGGGCTGCTGTTTCTGGAATCCTTTTTTGGCAACTTTCTCTTCACGCTGTGCATGATCACCGGCGTGTCGATGACCAGCGCCGTCACCGCGAGTGTCACGATGGCGACCATTCCTGCCGCCATTGCGCTGCTCAGCTGGTTGGTGCTCAAGGAGCGCATCAGCCTGCGCGTGATGATTGCCATCAGCCTGGCGGTGCTGGGCATCGTGCTGCTGGCCTTTGCCAAGCCCGGCGCCAGTGACCATGCGGGCGCTGTGGCAGAGGCAGACCCCAGCAAGCACTGGTTGGGGCAGCTCCTCCTGGTGGGCGCGGTGCTTTGCGAGGCCTGCTACGCCGTCATCGGCAAAAAACTCACCAGCAGCCTGAGCCCCAAGCGCATTGCGGCGCTGATCAACCTCTGGGGTTTTGTGCTGACCCTGCCTTTTGGCCTGTACCTGGCTTGGCAGTTTGACTTTGGGCAAGTGGGCATCGCCACCTGGTTGCTGCTGCTGGGCTATGCCTTGGCGGCCTGCATGGTCACCGTCTGGCTCTGGATGACCGGGCTGCAGGTGGTGCCCGCCTCGCAAAGCGCCGTGTTTACGGTGATGCTGCCACTGTCCACCGCGCTGGTCGGGGTGGTGTTTCTGGGCGAAACGCTCAACGGCCTGCAGATGCTGGCCTTTGCAATTGCCGTCTCCAGCCTGGCACTGACGACCTTGCCAATGCCCCTCCGTGGCAGAGGACAGACAGTTTTGCAACGAGACCCGGATTGACACGGCTTTGGGAGCCAGTACCATGCTCCAAGGGAAAATGCTCTAATCTGACCAGAATCAACGCCCTAAGCTACAAGTTGATAGCTTTGATCCATCAACAAAGGTTAGCGAAGCTAAAACAAGCAACATTTCGAGGCAAAAAAATGCCGCGCTCCCTTGGAAAGCGGTTTTTTTGCCGTTAGCATGGCTGTAACCAGCGGAGGACGCCTCTGGCTGGCATAGAGATATTGACACAAGGAAACCAAAACATGGCAACCGCATCCAAGACCGCAGCGCCTGCAAAGAAGCGCACCCCCAATGCAGCTTTCATGAAGCCGCTGACCCCTAGCGCCGAACTGGGCGCCGTTGTGGGCACCGCTCCGCTGCCACGCACGGAAATAATCAGCAAGCTGTGGGTCTACATCAAGGCCCACAATCTGCAAGACGCCGCCAACAAGCGCATGATCAACGCCGATGACAAGCTCAAGAAGGTGTTTGGCAAGCCCCAGGTGTCGATGTTCGAGATGGCCGGCCTGATCGGCAAGCACGTCAAGTAAGTCGTAGTGAGCTTCCGCAGTGCAGGCCTTTGCACTGCCCCTCAAGAAACCAGCATCAACCATGCTGGTTTTTTTACGTCTGTGCATCCGTTGCGGGCGACTTCTCCTGTGCAAGGCCAAGACTGCTGCTTGCGCGTTGGTTGATGGCACTGAGCGTCCATACCTTCCCGCCGTTCGCGCGTATCCCCGCGCTTTCAGAGCAGATTCGCTCAGCATTCCGCCATCCTTGCCTGACTTGCCTGGTGTATCAGCTCCTCCTCAGGGCCCTCAGTCAGCAGATTTTTCTGTAACGAGGCTTTCATCACCTCATTTCACAAATCATTGATTCATAACAATAAATATGATCAATCTTGCGTAGACGCATAGGCTATCGCATACATCTTTGCCACAGCATCCCTATTGCGGTCAGGAGATTATTGCGAATGCGACAAATTCTTATTTATAATTCGCTTCAGTTATTCACTAGCCAGCCACCACGCTGTTCATCCGACCATGATCGTTTGTGTTTGCCGCCGAGTCTCGGACAAAGAGATTGCTCGCCACGCGCATGCAGGGATGTCGTTCGATGAGATCCAGTTCGAACTGGGTGTTGGACTGCAATGCGGCTGCTGCGAAGGTTGCGCCCGCGATGTGGTCGAGCAGTGCAGCGCGTCGCGTCCGGTTGCCGCCTTGCGCAATGAGGCAGCAGTGCATCCGGTCCAGCTTGCCACCACCATCATGGAAAGCAAAGCATGGAACTCTTCGCCGCTGTCTTCGGTAGCCTGATTCTCGTCGCTGCCTCTCTCTGGTGGGTCTTTCAGAAGTAAGCCACCAACGCATTGATATGCCGTGCTGCGGCTTCAAGCTGCAGCATTTTTTATTGCCCTTATGCTTTCACCAGACCCTTACAGCCCCTCCAAAAAAATGGGGCGCAATATCGTGGTTACGGGTTCGGTGCTGGCAGCGCACGTTGCAGGTCTTTGGGCCTTGCAGGCAGGCCTGCTCAAAAGTGCAGCCATCGAGATGCCCAAGCCCGAGCCGGTCATGGTGCAGTTGATTGCGCCCGAGCCCATGCCCGTGGTTGCGCCGCCCCCTCCTCCGACACCCAAGCCACCGCCGCCGGCACCGAAGCCGCCGCCAAAGCCGACGCCCAAGCCAGTCCCCAAACCTGCGCCCAAACCCCAGGCCATCAAGGACCCGACGCCTGCGCCTAACGCAGTCACTGGCACCACCGAGGCCCAGCCGCCGGCACCGCCCATTGAGGCACCGCCGCCCGCGCCACCCTCGCCACCACCAGCTCCGCCGGCACCGCCTGCGCCTCCACCACCACCGGTGATCCAGCTGCCGTCGAGCAATGCCGCCTACCTGAACAATCCCGCTCCGCAGTACCCGGCGATCAGCCGCCGTATGGGTGAGACCGGGACGACGATCGTGCGTGCCTACATTGACGAAGAGGGCAAGCCTCAGGAGCTGCAACTCAAGCAGTCCAGTGGCTATGACCGTCTGGACCAGGCCGCCATGGATACGGTGCGCAAATGGCGCTTCAAGGCCGGCACCTCCAACGGAACTCCCCGGCCCATGTGGGTCAACGTGCCCATCAAGTGGGAACTCAATTAAATCGAACGGAAATAGGATCAGTTATGGACTCGCAATTCGGCATCGCCCACGTCTGGGCTCAGGGAGATTTCGTGACCAAGACGGTTGCCGTCATTCTGGTGGCCATGTCTCTCGCTTCCTGGATCGTGATCGTCATCAAGGCGCTCGACATCATGCGTTTCAAGAAATACGCCCGCAATGCGCAGGACTTCTGGCACAGCGCGGACTTCGCAGCCGGCCTGAACAAACTGGGCGAGCAAGGCGACAACCCCTTCCGCCAGTTGGCCATCGAAGGCCGTGAAGCCACTGCCCACCACCGCAAGACTGCTGAACACCTGCATGACTCGTTGGACGTCAGCGACTGGATCACACGCTGCCTGCGCAATGGCATCGATGAGTTCACCGCCCGCGCCCAATCCGGCCTAGCCGTGCTCGCATCGGTGGGCTCCACGGCTCCGTTCATCGGTCTGTTTGGCACGGTCTGGGGCATCTACCACGCGTTGGTGGCCATCGGCATGTCAGGTCAATCCTCGATCGACAAAGTCGCCGGTCCCATCGGCGAGGCACTGATCATGACCGCGCTGGGCCTGGCGGTTGCGATTCCCGCCGTGCTGGGTTACAACGCGCTGGTGCGTGGCAACAAGTCGGTGCTTAACCGCCTCAACAGCTTTGCCCATGACCTGCATGCATTCTTCGTCACCGGCACCCGTCTGAACGTCGATACCAGCAAGCCAGGCGCCGTGGTCACGCCGCTCAAGAAAGGTGCCTGATCATGGCTTTTGGAACGCAAGACGATGCCGATGAGGTCATGAACGAAATCAACATGACGCCGCTGGTCGACGTCATGCTGGTGCTGCTCATCATCTTCATCATCACCGTGCCGGTGATGAAGCACTCGGTCAACATCGACCTGCCGCGCGCCGTCAACACGCCGGAAGATGCCAAGCCGGACACCATCCAGCTGGCCATCCTGCCCGACGGCAGCTACAACTGGAATGGCAAGGCCGTGACCGACGCCGAGCTGGAAGCCAATATGCAGGCCGAAGCCAGCAAGGAACCCCAGCCCGAGCTGCACATCCGCGGTGCCCGCGATGTGAAGTACGAAAAAGTGGCCCAGGCCATGGCCGCTGCCCAGCGCAGCAACCTCAAGAAGATTGGCTTCATCACCGACCAGGTGGGCGAGTAAACAGCTCCCCCTCCCAGCAAGGGCTCCAGCAGGAGCCCTTTTTTGACCGGATCCAGACCAGATCAGGTTTACCCGCAGTGACGCCCAAGCGACGCCAGCAGCCCGCTTGCTCTGCCTAAACTGGGCCGCAGGACAAGCGCCATGGCGACCTGTACTGGCCGAAGCAGCGGCGGGCAAACCGACCATCACCAGCGCCTCCCCCAACTATCACTAGATTGAGGAGACACCGATTGATGAAGACGTCCCGCACCCAGCCATCCCCAACCCCCTTGCGCCGGCGCCAGATGCTGCGCCTGGCCGTGGCCAGTGCCGCTGCCGCCAGTGGGCTGCCGCTGGCCACCGTCGCGCGTGCAGCCAGCGACAAGGCCAGCTTCCCGGCCAAGCCGGTGCGCGTGATCGTGCCCTTCGCCCCCGGGGGTGCCACCGATGTGCTGGCGCGCGGGGTCAGTGACCGGTTGGGCCAGCAGTTGGGCCAGCCTGCCATCGTCGACAACCGCCCTGGCGCCGCAGGGCTGCTGGCCTGCGATGCCGTGGCCAAGGCGGCGGCCGATGGCCATACCCTGACCCTGGGGACGACCAGCACCATGCTGTCCAACCAGTTCATGTTCAAGAAAATGGCCTATGACCCGCAAAAGGACATGGTGCCCGTGGTGCGCATCTGCTGGGCGCCTATTGTGCTGGTGACCAACAGCCAGGTGCCCGCGCGTAATTTACGTGAGTTGATTGCCTACATCGGGGCCAACAAGGGCAAGCTCTCGTACGGCAGCTACGGTATTGGCTCGCAAGGCCACCTGGTGCTGGCCAGCCTGAGCAACCTGACGAATGCCGACATGAGCCACATCGCCTATAAGGGCGAGGCGCCGATGGTGCAGGATCTGGTGGGCGGCCAACTGATGATGGGCATTGGCAGCATTCTCTCGCTCAAACAGCATATCGACAGCGGCAAGCTGCGCGCGATCAGCTTTACCGGCCCTAATCGCGTGCCCGCGCTGCCGGATGTACCCACCTTTGCCGAGCAGGGCCACAGGGAAGATGCGTTCACCATCTCCGGCTGGCTAGGCATCGCCGCCACCGGGGGAACGCCTGCGGCTATCGTTGAGCAGCTCGCTGCCGAAGTGCGCAAGGCCCTGCAGACCCGCGAGGTGAATGCCCGGGTGTTGGTTGCCGGTTTTGTGCCGTTTACCGACGACAGCCCGGCAGGCTTTCAAGCTGACTGGACGCGGGAGCTGCCGATCTGGAAAAAGCTGCTGGTCGATGCCGGCGTGCAACCCACCTGAGCCCCAGAATCCTGCGGAGCGCGTCTGTCAGCGCGTCAAACGGTATTCAGCCACGGTCGCCAACGCCTGCACCGTGGCTTTTTGACTTTTACCAAGGCAAATTTCAAATAAACACTGGACTTCACGAATACGAATCGTTATCATTTGCTTCAGTTTTATCCCTGTGAGTACTGCCATGCAAACCATCGCCCTACCCGCCACCCCGCTTGCCGCTGCCAGCAAGAGTGCCAGCGCGTCCCAAGGCCATGCCACGCAATCGGCTGCCCTTGAGAGCAGTGCGCTGCTGCAAGGTGCCAAAGCGGTATCCATCGTGCACAACGGTGCCATTTACCGTTTGCAAACTACCAAGCTCGGCAAGCTCATCCTGACCAAGTAAACCTGCATCGCCCGCCTCTGGCTGCGCTACCTCATCCAAGGGGCTTGGCGGCAAGCGAAGCACTCTGGGCTTCCCCCAGTTTCCCGGACACTTTGCCTAGCCCTTTAAACGTTGCCGCTCCTCGAATTGAACCGGGCTAAGG
>NZ_JAJNCT010000002.1 GCF_021026195.1 Comamonas koreensis | reverse complement strand
GCCGGGCATGTGTCGGCTGGCAGCTTTGCTCACCCGCTGCACAAAAGCATTTGGATCGCTGTGGAGGGGCTGGTGTTGGCGGGGCGTGATGTTGACCCGGTGGTGGTGCTGCAGGACCTGCAGGGCAGGGTGGATGAAGCCTACGCCGCTGGCCTGCCCAGCTACCTCAACAACCTGACAAGCTCCTTTGCTTCGGTGCGGATGGTCACCCACCACGCCCGCATTGTGGCGAACCTGCACCGGCTGCGCCGCGTGGCAGACGCCTCGGCAAAGGTGGGTGAGCTGCTCAAGGATAAATCGCTCTCAGCCGAGGAGATCTCAGGCCAGGCCGTGACGCTGTTTGATGCCATTGCTGATGAGCGCATGACCTCTGAGGCCAAGTCGGTGGGTGAGTTGGCTATCCCGTTCCTTGACGAGCTGGAGGACCTGGCCGACGGCAAGGCCGTGCTGGGGCGCGAGACGGGCATTACGAAGCTGGATTACATCCTCGCCGGCGGCACGTATGACGGGCAGTTGATCGTCATCGCTGCGCGGCCAAGCGTGGGTAAGTCATCCTTTGCCCAGCAGCTGGCGCTCAACCAGGCCGAGCGGGGCTATCCCTCCGCATTCCTGGGCATGGAAATGAACGAGAAGGAGCTGATGCGCCGCACGGTGGCCAACCTCGGCCGGGTGCCACTGCGCTTGCTCAAAACTGGCAAGCTCAGCCCCGATGACTATGGCCGAGTGCCAGACGCCATGGAGCGCATGAGGGATCTGCCGCTGTATTTCGAGTTCTGCCCAGGCGTCAACCTGGCAGAGATCTCCGCCAAGATTCGCAAGCTGGTGCGCAAGCACAAGATCAAGCTGGTGGTCATCGACTATCTGCAGCTGATGGCCGCCACTGACGAGCGCAAGGACCGCCGCGTACAGCTGGAAGAGATCACCCGCAACCTAAAGCGCCTGGCTGGTCAATTGGGTATCACTCTTGTGCTGCTGTCCCAACTCAATCGCGAGGTGGAAAAGCGCTCCAACCCCAAGCCCCAGCTGTCCGACCTGAAGGAGTGCGGCGCCATCGAGGAGGACGCCGACATTGTGCTGGTGCTGTGGGACCACAAGAAGGGCGACATCGATGAGTCATCCATCAAGGGCCTGGGCGCCATCAAGGGCCGGGACCTGGGGCAGAGCGACATGGCTCTGAACTTCGACGGCAAGTACCAGCGCTGGTCTGAATCCACCGAATCCCTCACCAGCAACACCAACACCGCCACCACTGCCCCACGGGCGCACAAGAGGTATCCCGATGACTACTAAGCCAGCAGAGGCAACGCATGTGCTCCTGTGGAGCTACACCCAATCAGCGCTGCATGTAGAGCCGGTGGAGGCCATGCTCAAGTGCAACCGCCGGGCCTACGTCGAGAACGCCTGTTCTGACTGGGTGCCCATACACCTGGGGTCTGAAGACGAATGCCGAACGGCGTCAACCCTTGCCATGAACGCCCTGAGCCATCGACCAGCTGGCGCTACCCATCCCCAATAACCGAAACGGAGCCCGAATGAACTTTGCAGAGACCGCAGCACTATCCACCCCAGCGCGCCGCAGCGCCCGGGGCTATGTGGACTTCACACAGGTCCTCCCCCAGCACCGCCCAATGGATGTGCGCCTGGCCAACTGGGGCAGGTGGTGCCACGGCCCGATGCGCCGCGACGTATCCCCCATGTTTCGAGGCATGCCGCGTGAGCCGCAGCTGCGTCAGCCTGGTGATGTGCCGGCCGAACTGATGGATCCCATGGACGCGGCGAAGGTAGCCAAGGCTGTTGCCGGTTTGCCAGAGAAACACCGTGCTGTATTGAACTGGTGCTATGTCCTGGACCCGCGCAGCAAGGAAGCCAGCCCCGCCCGTGCGAGCAAGAAGCTGGGCACCAGCCTCCAAGGCCTGGCTGATCTGCTGCGTGATGCGCGTCAGATGCTGATTAACCGGGGTGCATAACGTGGACGGCGAGTACAAAGCTGACCGCGCATTGTCCGAGGCAGAGCGCATGGTGAATGTGCGCTACTTGGGCCACTGCTTGCATGAAAACCGGAGCGTTTGGAACAACCGGACCATGGGCTGGTTCAGCCGCTGCCGGGATTGCAAGGTGGAGATTCAGATAGACGGATACATGCAGGTGCGCAGGCTGCCAGACGATGTGCTAGCCCACGCCTGGAGCCAGGAGCATGTAAAGACTGCAGCAAGTCCGGTCAATGGCGCGCAGCTGCGCTATGCGTTGGAGCGAGAAGGCTGGCGCGTTCAGTTTCTGGGGGTTGATGGTAGGACTGCGTGCGAGGTGCGAAAGGGCAGCATCTGCTGGCGCACAGGTTTCTTCGACACGCAGGCGGAGGCTGTGGTTGAGGCTGGCGCAATGACGC
>NZ_JAJNCT010000019.1 GCF_021026195.1 Comamonas koreensis | reverse complement strand
TCAAACAGGTAGTGGCTGCACATAGCGGCAAACCGCGCATTAACGACACGCTTTTTACCTCGCTGGACCTCGTCTACAGCAGTGCGCATGTTGTTGTAAATGCCCCGCCGAGTGACACCGCCCAGTGCCTGAAATGATCGGGCGTGTGCGTCGAATTGCATCTCGTGGCTCTGGCTGTGATAGGCCACTAACCAGAAAGCACGACTGGCGCACAGCTTCAAATGAGCCACCTGAACGTGTAGAACATCCCACCAATGACCATGGCCTCATCGCTCCTGTCGAACTGGAAGGCTTCACCCAGCTCGAAACGAAGGGGTACGCAGGCCTTAGTGGGGCTTGATGCTGATTCGACTCGCCAGCGGCGGATGTAGTCCGTGACGGCGCTGTATCCACCTCGGTAACCTTGAGCCTGGATCTGGGCAAACAGGGCACGGCCGCTGCGCCTGCTTTGCTTAGGGCGGTGACTGTCAGCTGAGAGGGCTTGCTGCAAGATGGGCTCGAAAGCAGTGAGCTTTCCAGCCTGCATGATCCGCTCGTACTTAGGCACGACGTCGTCGGGAGCCTTGAGCCACTTCTTGACGGTATTGCGAGCAAGGCCAGTGCGTCTCGCGATCTCGCTGTGAACCTTACTTGCGCTGTTTCAGCCGTGTCTCACCCATCACCTGATGACCCATACGGTAGCAGCCCAGTCTTTTGCAGCAAAGCTGCCCACGCGTTTAATTGCGCGGGTACAACGCTGCAACTTGCTGCCTGACTGGGGCGGACGCTAAGGAGGTGTGGTTATGTTCCACTAATTGCCACCACTAAAAAGATGGAGAGAGGTTACTCAAATGCTCCGAGTCCGGTAGCATTTCCAAATCGATCGCGCAAACGCAAAAATGGCTTTGCACGCCCCATGGTTGGCATGTACAGAGCTTGGAGCCAGTTCCACATCACCCCATTGGGTTCTCCGCAACTCATATTAAAGCGTGATGAAGGATCGTTGGGCAAGCAAAGAATCTTTCCGTCTGTGGTCGTGGCGCCATCACCTTGTGCTTGGTTAAAATGCTCCACTTTGTCAGTGTGCGCAACGTACCAGTCACCAAACATTTGCTCTGAGAACTGGCCGGGTGTATCAGTCTGCAAACGGCGAATTTTGACGGGAGCCTCACCGGGCAACTTCAATATACCTTGGGTCCACCAGAAATTGAACTCTGTGTCTTTGTCCGCGGGAGGAGAGTTGAATTCTATGACCGCACTACCTACTTCAGACTCCAAGCGTGCCGACTGCGGAGTTCCGCCAAAACTTCGGCCGCCACGGTATTGCCGGAGTGAAATGGTAGCTACCGACGCGCGGCTACCCATACCTTTGCTTTGGTAGGTACCGCTTCCCATGTGAAAGGTGGGCTGGCCATCAGCGCGGTAATTGAACAGCTGGATAATCACGGTATTACCTTGAACATCGAGTGCAATACCGCGCCCAGGCTTCCCTGTCAGTTCATCTTCTACTACCCAAGTGCCGTTTAACGGCATTAAGGTATTAGCCGCGAGAGTTGCAACGCATGAACCTGTTATACAAGTACTATTTTCGCCGAATGACGCAGAGATGTAGTTATGTTGCCGCTCCGGGTTGTAGGTGGTTATGCCCTCGCGATAAGAAGGCTCTTTCAAAAGGGCGCCTTCGTCAAAGCCCGTAATGCTAAGTTTTTGAGGTTTTTCTCCGCCGGTATGCAGTACTCCATTGATGTCGTATCCGGCAAATTGTAGATCCAGACTTTCAATAATCGGAAGTCCGGATCGTGGTTTTGATAGCGACTTTTTTACGACTGGAAGGCAGTGAATCCTATTCTTTTCGCCTGACACCTGGCATTCAAATTCAGGTCCTGGCTCGCCTATGGTAACAGTTGGGGGGCTTAACCAGATAAGTTGAGTCAATCCTGCCTCAGTTCGCCGAAGCTTTGCCCTGACTGTTAAGCTGGGCTCATCTTGTTCATTCATGGCAAAGAGGCGCATAGTTCTCTCTCCCAATTGAACACGCGGATTAGTCACGCTGGGCTCATTGCTTACCACCAAGAAGCGCTCAATCGCCGACGCCTGCTCACCCGGAAACTGAATCATTCCTTTGAGGCCATTGGTGAAATGGATTGTTACCTGACCCACGGATTTATCTTCCACCGCATCTTGCATGGCCCCCCCAAGACTGCGCCCGTTTTTGTAACGGATCAACGGCGCAGTTACGCTGTTTCCATCCATCTGGCCAGTGGCGGTATAGAAGGTCGCATCACCGTTCTTTTCGTAGGCAAATACTTGCATGAAAAAAGTGTTGCCCTGCACATCGATTGCTAGTCCGCGGCCCGGCTTACCATCAATTTCGCTGCTAACGACCCAGGTGCCTGATTGTGGCGTGAAACTTCGTGCTGCCCAACTGCCAGTAGACGCAAGAGCAATTGTTGATGCGAGAACGGCTGAGCGTAGAGCTGCATTTTTAATAAATTTTGGCACGGTGTCCCCCATGAAGTATTCAAAAGTATAGGTGATTGAGACTCTAAGGGGTAGATAGAGTTGTTACTCAACCTTTCAGTTCAGTCCAACAGGGACCCTCTGGCAATCATCGAGTTCTAGCTTGCGATCCAATCGAAAATTAGCCAACCGACATTCCAGATCGAGTCAAGTACGTTTCACTTTTTCGTGAACCCGCCGCGCCTACTCCTCGGGCTTTCAAGATCAGTCGCTAGAGTTTTTGGGACGCGGCGTTCATGAGCAAGGTATGAATCAGGACATGTCTTTGTTGAGCACGAAATGTCGCTCATGAAATTGCTCGCAGATGCGTGCTCAGCTTGTTCTCCTCTCTTGTCGATGCGGTTCCAGCAGCAGGCTGGCTCATCAATGGTTACAGGCGGTGTGGATCAATAACAACATTAATGACTTTGAGCATCGTCACAGCTTTGAACGCTGAGTCAAGGTGTAAAAACCTAGTCTTCAAAAGCGAAAGCCAGATCAACGGATCTGGCTTTCAAGTCGCGTTCAGGAGAGCAGAGTCGCCTGGCGCTTACACATCCCGGATAAGAGTTCAGAAACTCGCCACCCGGTCTCAGACAAAAATTAGAGCGCAATTTAATTGTCCAAATGGTTAGCCGCTGCCTAACCTTCCCACTATTTGCTCTTTACAAGCTAACCGTGGGCTGTGCTACGCGGACCTCATCATATGTTTAGAGAGCGAGGAGGCTCAAACGCGCTCTGAGTCAATGGTAATCTGAATCAAGTGCGTGGGCAAGCTGTTGCGCCGATGCTCGCGATAGGTGTTGCTATGACGCCAGACGTTCGGTCTTTCGGATCTCCGCCTTGCGTACGAAATACTGTCGGCAACCATCGATAGTGGGGCCGCTTACGATCTCGTAACCAATGTGGCGAGCCCAGGAGGGCGCTTGCTTGGGGGCAATACCAGCCTCCGCAGCCAATGACTTGAGGCTGATGAACGCTGCTTGAAACCGTTCAATGTTCCGTCGATGGAAGTACTGCGGAGCACGTATATGGGCTTCCCCCAGTTTCCCGGACACTTTGCCTAGCCCTTTAAACGTTGCCGCTCCTCGAATTGAACCGGGCTAAGG
>NZ_JAJNCT010000018.1 GCF_021026195.1 Comamonas koreensis | reverse complement strand
CAAAATTGAACTACCTTAGCCCGGTTCAATTCGAGGAGCGGCAACGTTTAAAGGGCTAGGCAAAGCGTCCGGGAAACTGGGGGAAGCCCATTGGGTGATCAGTGCGACTCAATGAGCGTCAACAGCTTATGCCAGGGAGCTAGCAAGAGCATTTCGTCTAACAACTCACGCTGGCGCGCGCTTTATTGACTTCTTCTCAAATCCGGTAGCCATGCTCAATTGCTTCATGTGTGGATCGTCCCATGCGATGGGGCGAGGCGAGAGTTTTGCAGAGTTTCCTTAACCGCCCATCCGCTCATACAAGGTATAGCTGCGGTAAGACTTATGCGGCCCGCGCACCTGGTGCTCGATGACAAAGCCGCCGCTGCGCAGAAATTCGTAGCTGCTGTCATAGCGGTCTGCAATGCACAGGTGCGAGCTGCTGGCCACCAGTTGCCCATCGTGATCGACAGCAGGGCGCAGTTGGTGAAAAAGGCGCTGCTGCTGCGCATCGAAATAGATGCACAAGTCGGCACCCTGCTGGCTGAAAAAATAGCTGCCGCTGGCGCGAAACGTGCCGCCGTTGTGCAGCACCATCTGGCCGTTCTCGACATAGTGCGCGGAGTGGGTGCCCTCAGGCGTGAAGCTGGCCAGGCCCTGCACGGTGCCAATGGGATTGCGGCTCACCAGGTCCTGTAACGTACGGGAAAAGCGCCATTCGCCGTGCAGCGCGGCAAGCAGGTGTTCTGCCACCCAGGGTGGCTGGCGCTCGGTAGTCATCGCGGTGTTTTCCATAAGCAGTGCATCTCCATCGCAGACCTCTCAGTGCCGGGGGCTACGGTGAGCAGATGCGGTGGGCAGCGGCAGATTCTGCCAGGGTTTCTTGGGCTGCTGTAGCGCTGCAAGCGGCTTGCGCTGGGGCTTTGGCATGGTAGGTGAAATCTGACCATTTGTCCGTCTTGCCACCCACAGCCTTGGCGCTGGGGGCTGCTGATAATTCATTCACGCCATTGAGGCCAGCAACGCAGCCATTGTGGCGGTATTGCATGAATGACATGCCAGGAGACTATTTTTTGCGCTCCATTTATGGGTTCAAAAAATAGTCAGCTCTTTCACCATAACGATCCAAGGAAATACACCATGAAGCTCCAACCTACCATCGCCGCCCTGTGTGCAGCCGCCTTTTTCTCCGGTGGCGTATTCGCCATGACCTCTGCTGAGCAGAAGGTGGAGAAGGACCGCATCGAAGCCGAACACAAGGCCGCCAGCGACCAGTGCAAGCCCATGAAGGGCAATGCCAAGGATGTGTGCAAGAAGCAGGCCGATGGCCAAAAGAAGATCGCCATGGCAGATCTGAAGCACCGCGCCGAGCCTACCGAAGGCCACCGCCATGACCTGGCCAAGGCCAAGGCCGATGCCGAATACGATGTCGCCAAGGAAAAGTGCGATGACGCTACCGGCAACACCAAGGACGTCTGCCAAAAGGAAGCCAAGGCTGCTCACGTGAAGGCCCTGGAAGCTGCCAAGGTCGCCGAAGTCAGCGCAAAGCCATCGTCCAACCCATCGGACGTGGCTGATGCCCGCAAGGATGCTGCCGACAAGACCCGTGAAGCCGACTACAAGGCTGCCAAGGAGCGTTGCGACGCGATGGCCGGTGATGCCAAGGATGCTTGCGTGACCGATGCCAAGCGCAAGTTTGGCCAATAATCCTGGGTGGAAGTAGCGCTTCAACAGCGCTGCCTGCTTGCCCCTGGTGTGCTGTGTTCCATGGCCACCAGGGGCAAGTCGTATCTGCCGAAGCGAGTGCCTGCTATCTCGGCGAGGCTTCTGCACAAAAAGGCCTTTTATGGAGCAGCCGCTCAGCGGTGCGGAGTACAGTGGATGTTTATTGAAAGCGAAAGTGCAGCCATGCCGTCTAGTCTCCGTTCCCTTCTCTATACCAGCAAGCTGGCGGCAGGCTACGGTCCCACCGAGGTGGGGCGCATCGTCAAACAGGCACGCGAGATGAATGCCATCCATGGCATCACCGGCGTGCTGGTGTTTGATGGCGACTGGTTTGCGCAGTATGTGGAAGGCGCACCCGAGGCGATGGCCGTGCTTGAGGCGCACTTGCGCGCAGACCCTCGTCATTCCGATTTGACGGTTATCGATGCCGGCATCTCCGGCCCCAGGCGCCGCTTCCCCAACTGGGTGATGGGCTATGCCCATAGTGATATGGACAGCACAGGTTTGGACATTGCAGCCTTGTCACAGACGGATGCCTACGAGGCATTGGAACGCTTTGCCGATGCGGTGAAAACACTGGATATTTTGTGACCCGCTAAGGACGCTGTCCGCTAAGCGCCCGACACCGCTCTCTCGCACACTCCCCCACCTTCTCAGCCAGCATCAACGCTGGTTGTCAGGCTGCTTGCGAATACGCATGCAGGTCGACAGGCCCTGCGGCTCGCGGTTGCGCAGCTGCAGTGCGCCGCCATGGGCCTGCGCAATGGCATCGACAATGCTCAGCCCCAGGCCATGGCCGCCAGTATCCTGGTTGCGCGAGGCCTCTCCGCGCTCAAAAGGCTGGCGCATGCGCTCTAGATGCGCGGGCGGAATGCCAGGGCCCCGGTCTTCCACGCAGACCTGGGCAAAGCCATCATCCTCATCCAGCACCAGGCTGGCGCTGCCGGCATAGCGCAGCGCGTTGTCGATCAGGTTGTCCAGCGCGCGGCGCAGGTTCAAAGGCTGGCCCATGACGGGCGCGCGGATATGGCCACGGATATCGACAGGCTGGCCCAGCTCCTGCCGGTCCTGGCAGATGCTGCGGGCCAGCGCATCCAGGTCTATCTGCTGCAGCGGGCCCTGGTGCTCGCGCGCCTGGATGAAGGCCAGGGTGCTGTCGATCAGGCCCTCCATGCAGCTGAGGTCGCCACGCAGCTTTTGCTTGCCGCTGTCCAGGTCGGCGCTGTCCATCAGTTCCAGGCGCAGCCGCATGCGCGTGATGGGCGTGCGCAGATCGTGCGATACGGCGGCCAGAAAATGCGTGCGCTCCTTCAGGTTGGCGGCAATGCGCTGCTGCATGCGGTTCAGCGCATGGGCGGCCTGGCGCACTTCGCGCGGGCCGTCTTCGGGCATGCGCGGTGCGGCGACCACATCGCGCTCCAGCGCCTGCGCGGCCTGGCCCATGCGCAGCAGCGGGGTTACCACCCAGCGCACTGCCAGCAGCACCAGCAAAACCACCACCAAGATGCGGAACAGGTAGACGCGCAGCAGCACATCGGCCAGCACCTCCCAGCCGCTTTGCGCATGCCAGCCCGGGCTCAGCTGCGTGTCCAGCACCAGCCAGCGGCCGGGCGCCATCGCGATCTGCAAACCATAGTCCACCGTGAAAGGGTTGAGCCCGAAATAGCTGGACTGCGGCACGGCATGGCCCTGCGCATCCAGCAACTGCAGCCGCCGCAGCTGGGCCTGGCCCGCTTGGGGCAGCCGCGCATGCAGCACGCGGTTCACCAGCTCCTCGGCCTCCTGGTGCAGCTCGGCATCTTCTACCGGCAAGCGGGCTTGTGCCTGGTCCAGCACCCGGGCTTGCAGCCCCGGGCCAGTCAGGTAGGCCAGTGCCTGCGGGTCTTGGTTGTTCCGGTCCAGCACCTGCAGCGCATCGGCCAGGCGCTCTGCGGCCACGCGGGTGGGGGTTTCCAGGGTTTGGGTATGGCGCAGGTCCAGCCAGATGCTGCTGGTGAGGAACTGCGTGGCCAGCATGCCAACGGCCAGCACCAGCACCAGGCGGCCAAACAAGGTATCGGGCAGCCAGCGCGTCAGCAGCTTGCGCCGGTCGCTGGCCTGCAAAGGGGGGGCATCAGTCGCCATGCACAGGCGGCGGCACCAGCATATAGCCCTCATGCCGCACGGTGCGGATGATCTGGGGCTTGCGGCTGTCCAGCTCGATATGGCCACGCAGGCGGCTGATGCAGACATCGACGGCCCGGTCAGAGGCCGCACGCTCCCGGCCAAAAGCCAGGTCCATCAGCTGGTCGCGGCTCACGGCCTGGTGCGGGTGGCGCAGCAGGTGCTCCAGAATGCGGAAGTCCGAGCTGGCCAGGCTGATCAGCACATTGCTGGGCGACAGCAGGTGGCGCTGGCTCAGGTCCAAGCTAAAGCTGCCAAAGCGCAGCAGCATGGGTGCGGGCGGCTCGGGCATGCCCGGCAAGGGCGGGGCCTGGGGCCGCGCGCGGCGCAGCACCGCGCGGATGCGGGCCAGCAGCTCCATGGGCTCAAAAGGCTTGTTCAGGTAGTCATCGGCGCCCAGCTCCAGGCCCACCACGCGGTTGAGCACGCTGTCGCGCGCCGTCAGCATGATGATGGGGATCTGCGCGGTGGCCGGGTTGGCGCGCAGTTGCTGGCACAGCACCATGCCATCGGTGCCGGGCAGCATGATGTCGAGCAGGATCAGATCGGGCAGGCGCTCGGCCAGCGCGGCGGCCATCTGCTCGCCATCGCCCGCGCACTGGCTGTGCAGGCGCGATTTGGCCAGGTAGCTCACGATGAGCTCTCGCATGTCGGCGTCGTCTTCGACCACCAGGATCAGGGGGAGGTTTTCCATGGGTGTGCTTGGCCACGCCGGATAGCGCGCCGCCGGCTATTGTAAACGGGACATGAGAATGAGAATACATTTCATTTCATTTCCGTACACGGCGAATACATCACGGGGTTCCATCGTTTTTACAGTGCCAGCTTTGCAAATAAAAAAGGCGGTTGGCATGTTGGTGAATCGAAAGCGCGCAGGGGTGGCCGGGGTGCCGGTTTGGCTGCGATTGAGCCCGGTGGTGTGTGCCACCTTGGCGGTATGTTCCCAGGCGGCGCTGGCGCAAAGCGCGCCGGCAGACACCACCGCTGCCAAGCGCACGGCAGAAACCACCCAGCTCGAAGAGGTGGTGGTCAGCGCCGAATCCACCAATGCCAGCGAGGCCACGCGCTCGTACGAGAACCCAGCTGTCTCTAGCGCCACCGGCCTGCTGCTGACGCGCCGCGAAACCCCGCAGTCGGTCAGCGTGGTTACCCGCCAGCAGATGGACGACGAGAACGTGCAGACCCTGGACGATGCCTTGCTCAACGCCACCGGCATCTCGGCCACCCAGCTCGACGTGGGCGGCCGCACCAGCTACCGTGCACGTGGCTTCGAGATCACCAACTTCCGCGTGGATGGCGCCTTGATGAACGGCCAGACCGGCTTCTCCGGCCAGGGCTTGGCGCTCAACATGGACCTGTATGACCGCGTGGAAATCCTGCGTGGCGCCAACGGCCTGCTGGGCGCCACTGGCGATCCGGCCGGCGTCGTGGACCTGGTGCGCAAGGAGCCGCGCAAGACCCGTTTTGGCAGCGTGGGCGTGACCCTGGGCAGCCATGGCGGCCGCCACCTGACCGCCGATGTGAACCAGCCGCTCAATGCCGATGGCAGCGTGCGTTCGCGCTTTGTGTTCAGCGGCGATGATTCCAACACCTTCCGTGATCGCGAAAAGGACAAGTCCCTGGGTCTGCTGGCCAGCTTTGCGGCTGACATCACCCGCGACACCAAGGCGACCCTGGGCCTGCAGTACGAGCGCCGCCGCATCGATGGCGCCACCTGGGGCACCAATGTGCCGATCTGGTATGCCGATGGCACCGAGACCAACTTCAAGCGCAGCCTGAACTCCTCGGCCGACTGGAGCTACAGTGAGCGCGAGAGCAAGACCATTTTTGGCGCGCTGGAGCACCGCTTTGACAACAACTGGACGACCAAGCTCTCGGGCTCCTGGACGCGCGGCGATGTGGACAGCCACCTGGCGGTGGCCAAGGCCAACCGGGGCACGGTATCGGCCGGTTACTGGGCGCAGGACGGCAGTGGTGCCTACCTGAACACCTATTTGTCCGAAGCGCAAAGCACCACCAAGAACCTGCAGTGGTCGCTGAACGGCCCCTTCGAGGCGCTGGGCCGCCGCCACCAGTTCATGATGGGCGCGAACTACAACGACAACGAATCGACCGCCTACGGCCTGGACTGCTTCAACAGCGCGGGCAAGTCCGTCGCCTGCATGAACCGCATCAGCAACGGCTTTGCGATCGGCGACTGGCGCGAGTTCATCCGCTCCGGCGAAGGCATTGGCGAAGTGACCACCGCCCGCAACGGCAAGGACACCGTCACCCGCATCAAGACCTATGGCACCTATGCGGCCACACGCCTGAGCATCACCGATCCGCTGTCGGTGATCGTCGGTGCGCGTCTGAGCTGGCAGCGCAATTTCTCCAACGGTGTCGTCACCTCGGACTTCAGCCACCAGGTCACGCCTTACCTGGGCGCGGTCTATGACCTGAACCGCAACTACTCGCTCTACGCCAGCTACACCGATGTGTTCGAAGCCCAGTCGCAGCGCCGGGTGGATGGCACCTACCTCGACCCCAAGTCCGGCACCGCGATGGAAGTCGGCGTCAAGGGCGAATGGCTCGATGGCCAGTTCGATGGCTCGCTGGCGGTGTTCCGCAACAAGCAAAAGGATGTGGCAACCATTGCGCGTGATGTCAGCGGCGACCCGCTCTACGTGACCGGCGACGAGGGCGTGACCGCCTATGTCAATGGCGCATCGGGCGTGACGACCAAGGGCTTTGAAGTGGACTTCTCCGGCCGCATCACCCCGAGCTGGAACGTCTATGGCGGCTACACCTACCTGTCGGTGAACAACCCCAACTCCACCGGTGCGGAAGATGACCCCAAGCACCTGCTGCGCCTGAACACCAGCTACCGCCTGCCTGGCAGCTGGAACAAGCTGACCCTGGGCACCGGCCTGACCGCGCAAAGCAAGATGCACCAGGTGGCGACCGGCACCAGCCACCCCACGGAAGGCGCCAATGTGAACATCGACTTGAAGGCCTACACCCTGTTCCATGCGATGGCGCGCTATGAGATCAACAAGGACCTGGTGGCGACCCTGAACATCTCCAACCTGTTCGACAAGACCTACTACCGCCAGTACGGCTTCTACTCGGGCGCCATCTACGGCGAGCCGCGTACCGTGCGCCTGAACCTGCAGGCCAAGTTCTAAACAAAGCACCGCGTTCCTAAGGTGGGCCTTATCCGGCCCACCCCTGCTGCAGCCCACTCTGCAGCCCTGGACTTTGCAGTGCCAGCCTTGTGCTGGCGCTGCAGGGTCCTTTTTTTGGCCCTCAGCTTGATCGTTGCTGGAGCTCATCCGCGATGCGGTGGCACCAAACCTGGGCCTCGGACTGCAGACCAAAGCTGCTCAGCTGCATCGCGCGCTCGCCTTGCACACGCAGGCCTAGCACGTAATAAGGGCCATCCTCCGAGCTGCGCTCCAGCACCTTGGGCGGCTCGATATCGGCGTAGGGAATGGCACGCGGGGGCAGGAGCAGGCGCCCATGGCGCACCAGGCAGCGCTGTCGCTGGTCAAAATGCAGCCGCAAGCAGCGCCCGCATGCCAGGCAAAGAAAGAACACCCCCAGCAACACCGGCAGCGTGATGCAGACCGCCAGCAGCAACAACTGCCACCAAGGCAGGCCCCAGTGGCCATGCTGCAAAAAGGGCACCGGGATCAGAAACATCGCCAGCCCAATCACGGCCACAAACAGCCGCATCGGCCAGCTGATGTGCTCCTCGTAGCGCAGGCCATCGGGGGAGTCGCGGAAGCCATGGGTCATGGTTTTTTACTTATCAGCAGGTTTGGCTGCTGGGTGTTGCGGAGCCTGGATATGTTCACTGTAGCCCTTGAGCAGGCCCTGCAGCGCCTGGTCATTGCGGGTAAAGGCGCGGCAGCGAAAGCACACCATGCGGTGCTGCCAGGCCGCAATCTGGGTAGCAGTGCCGGCGTCTTCCAGTTGCCCGGAGGTCAGTTGAAAAATATAGTCTCGGCACTTCATGGCGCCCTTTCTTGCTCAAACCAGTTTTGGTGCAGGCACAGCTGCAGCTGCTTGCGCGCGCGGCTCATGCACTGCCAGTAATCGGCCTTGGTGATGCCCAAGGTGCTGCAAATCTCCTCCGCTTCGCATTCCAAGAATTCCTTCATCGAGAACACCCTGGCTGGCTTGGCGGGCAGCTTGTGTACGCACAGGTCCACGATGATGAAAAACTGGTCGTTCTGCAGCTGCTGCTGCGGATTGACCCAGGTAGCTGGCGCCACGCCATCGACCCAGTGACCCCTTGGGTCAAACATGATCTGGTCCAAATCGTCCTCAAAGGCCTCGTCATAGCTCAGCGGTGCACGGTATTTTTGGCGCAGGCGGTCGCTGATCTTGTTGCGCAGAATCCCGAACAGGTAGCTCTTCGCCTGGCTGGCATCAAAGCTGGCGGGGTCCAGCTGCAGCAAGGCGGTAAGGGTGTCTTGCACGGCATCCTCGGCTTCTTCGCGCGAGGGCAGGTGCAGCAGCGCAAAGCGCAGCATGGCGCTGCGCCATTGGATGGTGATATCTGCTGCAATGCGGTGCATAAGATCCTTTGCTTATGGCTTGCGGCAGCGGTCCAGCGACCAGCGGCCCGGCCCTTGGCTGACAATGGCCGCCAGCATGATGCCCAGCATCAGCGGCACCTTGAAGCCCAGGCCTGCATCGCTGTCGATCTGGTTCCAGCCCGCCCAGCCCAGGTCAAAGTGCACGCTGTAGACAGCCACATAGGTGATGACTATAAGCCCCAGGGCGGAGATGCGCGATGCCAATCCCAGCACAAGTGCAACACCCAGTACAAGTTCCGCAACCGCTGCCACACCCCAGTTGAGGTTGGCAGGCAGCCAGCTGACGGGAATGGGAAAGTCCAGACCCGCAAACCAGGCCGGCGCCTCCCAGCCTGTCGAGATTTTGCGAAAGCCTGCCAGCGCAAACTCCTGCCCCACCCACAGGCGTAGCAGCAGCAGGCCCAGGCCATCAATCTTCTCGCGTGCTTTCACGCTGAATGAATTCAAGAAAAGCATCTTTCATATCTCCGTAGTAGGGCGAGCTCCAGCGAGAATCGCGCACAAAGGCAGCCATCAGATCGCGCCAGGCGTCCTCGCCCAGTTGCTCGCGCAGTTCAGGGAAATGGGCCTCCACCATCTGGCTGGCGCCCAGGTAAACCAGGTGGCGGTAGGCACGCATGCCGTTGTCGCTGTAGCCCGGGGGCACCTGGTCGGTGCGGCCTCTCACATAGTCATAGAAGGGCGCAGACATGCCAGCTCCTGGTTGATGACATCCATGCCGGGCACATCGTTGTCCCACTCCAGCAGCACGGGGGTGCCGTGGCGCTCAGCCAGGCTGCGTGCCAGTTGCTGGATGTGGGCTTCCACCGGCTGGCTGTGCGTGTCCATGAACAGGTCAAAGCGCGCGTCGAACTCATGGCCTGCCACATGCATATAGCTCACGCGGGTCATGTCCAGGCGCTGCACAAATTCGCTGGGGTTCAGGCCTCCATGGTTCTTCTGGTTGACCGAGATATTGTTCAGATCCAGCAGCAGATCGCAGTCCGCCAGGTCGAGAACCTTGCCCAGAAAGTCTGCCTCGGGCATCGGCCCGACGTTGGTGTACCAGGTCGTGTTCTCGACCGCGATGCGCATACCCAATGCATCCTGCACCGCACGGATGCGGTCGGCCACGCGCTGCGCATGGGCCTCGGTAAAGGGCACGGCAAACAGGTCATAGAGCTGGTGGCTGTCACCGCTTGCCGCCAGGTGGTCGGAATAGAGTGGGGCGCCCAGGTCCGCGATCAGCTGGCGAAGATCGCGCAGGAAGGGTTGGTTCAGCGGGGCCGTGCCGCCCAGATTGAGTGCGACGCCATGCAATTGCACCGGTCGTCCCGAGTCGATCAAGGCCTGCAGCGGCGCCAAATCCCGGCGCACCCAGTTCTCTGGCGCGACTTCAAAGAAGTCGGCCTGCACGGCGGACATGTCCCAGTCCAGCATCTCTCGTCTAAAGCCAAGGCCAATCATGGTGTGTTCATCTTGTAGGGGCGAAGGGCTGTGCGCCGCTTACTCGCCAAATCCATCGCCCTGCGGCAGCGTGCCGGCCATGCGGGCCTGTGATGCTGCCTGGATCACCTCGGCGCGGCTGAGGGGCATGCTTTGCGGCTGTGCATGAGCCTGGAACGCATCGCCGTTGAGCAGCAGCATGCCGCTTTGCCGGGCCTGAACGAACTCGGCCTGTACTTGCGCGCGGGTCAGGTGGATCTGGGTTTGTTCATAGGCGGGGTAGTCCGAACCGTTGCCGACGGGGGCCGTGGTCATCGCTTGGGCGCTGCCAGCCAGGGCCATGCCGGCAGCCAAAATAATGCGAGCGGAAGAAGCGGTAAACATGGAAAAGTGTTCTTTCAGAAATGGAAGCCGGGTGACGGAGTGGGCCCACCCGGGTGATATGTGTGTTTGTCGTGGACGGGATATCAGTGCTTGCCGCCATCATCTTTCTTGGAGCAACCGCCGTCCTTCTTGGAGCAGCCTGCATCCTTCTTCGAACAGCCGCCGTCTTTCTTGGAGCAGGTCGCTTCCTTGGTGCTCGATTCCTTCTTGCCGCAGCTGCCGGCGCCGCATTTGCTGTCCTGGCTGCCAGCAGCCCAGGCAGAGGTTGCGAGTACAGCGGCGGCCAAGGTGGTGAGGGTCTTGATGTTCATGGTGTATTTCCTGGTGATGAAAGGTTGAACGTGCACAGCACAGCGCTGCCACGTGGATGGAGTCGTTCGACCCCAGCCATTCCTGACATCTTTTTGGAAATATTTTTTGAACCCCTCAAAAAACGGGGTGGGCAGGGCGCGTTGAGCGCTTGAAGCGGTGTGTCCCTGGTGACGAGACAGCGTGGCTGAGGGGGCCCAGCGCCGCTTCAGGCGTCTGTCTCTACCAGGGCTTCAGCACAGGATCGAGCTGCAGCTGCAGCAGCGCGCCGGCGATCAGCGCATGCATGCCCTGGGCCAGATCGCCTTCCATCTCGACGGTCTCGGCTTCAAAGCTGGTCTGCACCACGGTCTCCTGGCGCGCGGCGGAGTAGACCGAATCGGCAGCGGCCAGGCCATGGAAGGCGATGGTGGCCAGCAGCTGGCGCGACTGGTCCTTGTCGATGCGGTAGGCCTGCGCGACTTCTTGCTGGTGCGCATCGATCTTCTCCAGCATGGCCGGAGTGGCGACCAGCCTGCGGATCACATAGGGCGTTACGCCCGGGTAGGTTTTGGCGAACTCACGCACCGAGTCGCTGAAGCGGACCAGGTAGTCCTGCAGACCCTCCTGCACGCCTACCTTGGGCAGAGAAAACTCCCAGCGCCTGAAGATCTCCTCGGCCACCATGTGCTTGAGCTCGGCCAGGCTCGGCACATGCTTGTACAGCGCCATATGGGTCACGCCCAGCGCGCTGGCCACGCCCACAAAGGTGATGTGGGGCAAGCCAATCTCAATGCCTGCATCGGCAATGCGCTCTTGCGTAATCAAGCGCGGCCGCCCGCGCGGGGCTGTTTTTTTCTCGGGGTCCATGGTCTCTCCGGGTGCTCGCCAATTGTCAGTCAAACCGCATTGGCGATAGCTGTAAAAGATGTACGGTAATTTATTAGTTTAGTATGATGCAACTAATTATTATTCCTGTTGCGTTTCGCGTTGCTCTTGCCTGTCCTTTGGAGAACTGGCACATGAATCACGCAGTGCCCGCGCCTTGATGGCAGCGGCGCATGCACGGGGCGTTGCTATGTTTTTCTCCAGGTCTTGCTCCCATGCATGCTCATGACGCGGCGGCTGCCGCAGCCCCAGGGCCCGGCCCCATCCGCCGGGTGCTCCACCCGATTCGCGCGCGTTTGGCGCTGGCAGCGCTGCTGTCGGGCCTGGGGGCCATGCTCAGCCTGATGCCGCTGGCAGCGATGGTGCGCATGGCCCAGCTCGCGCTCGCTGAGCCCGCAGATACCGTCGGCATCTGGGCTTTGTTGTGGCCGGCGCTGGGCAGCTTGTTTACTGCCGCGCTGCTGATGCTGGCGGGCGAGGTGCTGGCCCATATGGCAGACAACCAGCTCACCCATGGCCTGCGCAAGGCTGCTGTGCAGCGCCTGGGCCAGGTGCCGCTGGGCTGGTTCAGCAGCCGCTCCTCGGGTGAGGTCAAGCAGGTGCTGCAAGACGACATCGCCACCTTGCACAGCCTGAGCGCGCATTTCTACACCTCGGTGGCACGCGCAGGCGGCGCGATCGTGGTGGCGGTCGCCTACCTTGTAGTGCAGGACTGGCGCATGGCCTTGATCGCCTTGCTGCCCTTCCCCGGCTATGTCTGGTTTCTGCGCCGCGCGCTGCAGGCCAGTGGCGCGCAGATGGGCGTATTCGCCGGCCATATGGGCCGCATCCAATCGGCGGCCGTGGCCTTTGTGGCCGGCATGCCAGTCATCAAGGCCTTTGGCAACAGCGGCCAGGGCCAGGCCAGCTACCAGGGCGCGGTCGATGCGTTTGCGCAGGCGTTCAGAGATTTTGTGCGCCCCCTCGTTGGCGCCATGGCCCATGCCCATGGCATGGCCGCTCCGGTCACCGTGTTGGGCTTTGTGCTGGCCGGTGGCTGCCTGCTGGGTAGCCTGGGTGCGCTGGCGCCGCTTGATCTGCTGCCTTTTGTGCTGGTCGCCCCCGGCATCTGCGCGCCGGTGCTGCTGCTGCACACCTTGCTGCATGACCTGCAGGGCGCCACTGCTGCAGCGGAGCGTGTATTGACATTGCTCGACACCCCCGTGCTGCCCCAACCCGCGCCTGATGAACAACAACGCCCCCGGGGCTACCAGCTGTGCTTTGAGCAGGTGGGCTATGCCTATGGCCCGGGCCAGCAGGTGCTGGCGGGCATCAGCTTCCAACTCCAACCCGGCACGGTCACCGCCATCGTCGGCCCCTCGGGCGCCGGCAAAACCACCATTGCGCGTTTGCTGCTGCGCTTTTTTGATCCGACCGAAGGCCGCATCACGCTGGGCGGTGCCGATCTGCGCGCCATCGGCAGCGCCGAGCTCTACCAGCGCATCGGCTTTGTGCTGCAGGATGTGCGCCTGATACATGCCAGCCTGCGCGACAACATCGCGCTGGGCCGGCCCGGCGCCAGCCAGGCCGAGGTGGAAGCCGCCGCACACGCTGCCGATGTGCATGACTGCATAGCAGCGCTGCCACGCGGCTATGACTCCGTGCTGGGCGAGGACGCACAGCTCTCCGGTGGCGAGCGCCAGCGCATCAGCATTGCCCGCGCCGTGCTGATGGATGCGCCCATCCTGGTGCTGGACGAGGCCACGGCCGCTGCGGATGCGGGCAGCGAGGCAGCGATTCAGCAAGCGCTGTCGCGCTTTGCGCAAGGCCGCAGCGTGCTGGTGATTGCCCACCGGCTGGACACCGTCATGCAGGCCGACCAGATCTTGGTGATCGACGAAGGGCGCCTGGTGGAGCAGGGGCGTCACGCCGACCTACTGGCCCAAGGCGGGCGCTATGCCCGCCTGTGGCGCGAAGGTGGCTATGCCGCTGCGCAGGAGACCACTCCATGCTGAAAACCTTGAACCTGCTGCTGGGCGAGCAGGCCCCTTTGCTGCGCCGCTACGCCTGGATGGCGGCTTTGTATGGCGTGCTCTGCGGCCTTTGCACGGCCTTGCTGCTGCCGCTGATGGCGCAACTATTGCAAGCCCAGTGGCGCGGCGCTGGCGCCTGGCTGCTGGCCTTGTTGGCCGCCGTGGTGCTGGCCTGGTGGTGGCGCGGCCGGGTGGAGCAGGCCGGGGTGGGTGTGGGCGTAGCGGTATTGCAAACCGGCCGCCACCGGCTGGGTGCCCATGTGGCGCGCTTGCCGATGGGCTGGTTCAACGCGCAGAACACCGCCAAGGTCAGCCACTTGGTCACCCAGGGGATGATGGCCGTGGCCCAGCTGCCCGCCCATGTGTTCACCCCCGTCATCAGCGGTGTGGTGGCGCCCCTGGTGGTACTGGCGCTGCTGTTTGTGCAGGACTGGCGCCTGGGCCTGGTGGGGCTTGTGGCCTTGCCACTGCTGCTGGGCGTGCTGCTGCTGACCGCCCGCATGGGCCGCTGGGCCGATGCCGCGTTTCAGCGCGACTTTGCCCAGGCCGGCCAGCGCATGGTGGAGTTTGCGCAGGCCCAGTCGGTCTTGCGCGCTTTCCAGGGCGGTGGCCAGAGCACCCGCTTTGTGGCGCAGGCGATCGACCAACAGCGCCAGTCCGCTGGGCGCTTGATTGCGGTATCGGCGCTGTCGTCGGTGCTCAATGTCTGGGCCGTGCAGGCGGCGTTTGCGGCCTTGCTGGTTGCGGTTGTCATCGGCATCGATCAGCACAGCGCCCAGGCCTTGGCACCCGGCCAGGTCATTGCCACCGTGCTGTCCATGCTGCTGATCAGCCGTTTTGTGGAGCCGCTGCTGGAGCTGGTCGGCTATGCCGAGGCATTGCGCACGGCGCGCGGCCAGCTCAATGCGATGGATGCGCTGTTTGCGCAGCAGCCCCTGCCGCAGGCGCAGCAGCCGCAGTGGCCACGCGATGCATCGATCAGCTTGCGCGATGTGCATTTCTCCTATGGCGCAGGCCAGCCCGCCGTGCTGCGCGGCATCAACCTGCATGTGCCGCCCGGCAGCATGACGGCCTTGGTGGGGGCATCGGGCTCCGGCAAAAGCACCGTGGTGCGGCTGATGGCGCGCTTTTGGGATGTGGACCAGGGCGGCGTGTTGATTGGCGGCACCGATGTGCGGCAGATGGAAGAGGCCCAACTGGCCGCGCAGATCAGCCAGATCTTTCAGGACAGCTATTTGTTTGCTGGCAGCATTGCCGACAACATCCGCATCGGCCGGCCCGGTGCCAGTGAAGCCGAGCTGTGGGAGGCCGCGCGCCAGGCAGGGGTGGACAGCATCGCGCAGCGCCTGCCCGGCGGCATGGACAGCCCCGTGGGCGAGGGCGGCGCCCAGCTCTCAGGCGGCGAACGCCAGCGCATTGCGATTGCGCGCGCGCTGATCAAGGATGCGCCTATCCTGCTGGTGGACGAGGCCACCGCCGCGCTCGATACCGAGAACCAGGCGCTGATTGCCCAGACCCTTGCTCGTTTGCGCGGCCAGCACACGGTGGTGGTGATTGCGCACCAGCTGTCGACCATTGCCATGGCCGACCAGGTGCTGGTGCTGGAAGGCGGCCAGCTGGTGGAGCAGGGCACACCTGCGCAGCTGGCGGCACAGCAAGGCCGCTATGCGCAGTGGCTGGCCCAGCGCGCGCAGGCCCAGGGCTGGCGCATGGCGGCAGGCGGGGAGCCGGTGTGATGCGGCTGCGTTGGTGGTTGGGCTTTGCGCTGCTGTGCTTGGCGTCCCTGTTGGTAGGGGCGCGCCAGATGGCCTGGTCGCAGCTCTGGGCCTTCTCGGGCGGTTCCGGTGATGCCTGGCTCACCTTGACGGCTAGCCGGCTGCCGCGCCTGGCCGCGCTGGTGCTGACCGGTGCAGGCCTGGCCGTCTGCGGCGTGATCCTGCAGCACATTGTGCGCAACAAGTTTGTCGAGCCAGGTACCTCGGGCGGGCTCGATGCCGCCAAGCTCGGCATCCTGATCGCCATGACCCTGGTGCCCTCTGCCGGTGCCCCGGGCCGCATGGCGCTGGCGCTGCTGTTCTGCTTTGCATCCAGCCTGCTTTATGTCGCCATCATCGCGCGCATCCGCTTCAAGAACACCGTCCTGGTGCCCGTGATCGGGCTGATGTACGGCAGCGTGCTCAGCGCCGTGGCCGAGTTCTATGCCTACCGCAACAACATCCTGCAAAGCATGCAGGGCTGGCTGCTGGGCGATTTTTCGCGCATCGTCCAAGGCCATTACGAGATGCTCTACATCATCCTGCCCGTCGTGGCGCTGGCCTATCTGTATGCGCAGCGCTTTACCGTGCTGGGCATGGGCGAGGAGATGGCGACCAGCCTTGGCATGGGCTATGCCGCCACCGCCACCTTGGGCCTGGTGCTGGTGGCTGTCACCGTCTCGGCCACCGTCATTGCCGTCGGCGCCATCCCCTTTGTCGGCCTGGTCGTGCCGCAGCTGGTGGCCTTGTACAAGGGCGACCACCTGGCCCGCACCCTGCCGCTGGTGGCGCTGGGCGGTGCCAGCCTGCTGCTGGTTTGCGATATCGCCGGCCGCCTGCTGATCTATCCGTTTGAGGTGCCCATTGGCCTGACGGCAGGGGCCTTGGGCGGCGTGGTGTTCCTGGTGCTGATTCTGCGGGGCCGGCGATGAAGCGCGCGATCACCCCGAAGACATTCCGCAGCAGCCATGCGCTGTGGCTGGGCATCGCCGTGCTGGCCCTGGGCTTTGTGCTGCTGGGCTCGGGCATGGATATGGGCTATGTCATCCCCCGGCGTTTGCTGCGCCTGGCTGCTATTGCGTTGGGCGGCATCTGCGTGGCGGTGTCGGCCATCGTGTTCCAAACCCTGATGGGCAACCGCATCCTGACCCCCGCCATCATGGGCTACGAGGCGGTGTTCTTGCTGTGGCAGGCCCTGCTGCTGCTGGTGCTGGGCGCGCAGGGCATGGGCATGCTGGGTGAGCGGGGCAACTTCCTGGTGTCGGTCGCGCTGATGCTGGGCTACTCCTGGGCCTTGCAGCGCTGGCTGCTGCGCCGAGGGCAGGGCGATATCTATGTGCTGCTGCTCGTCGGCCTGGTGCTGACCATGGTGATCGGCACCTTCACCCAGTTTGTGCAGCTGCGCATCAGTCCGGGCGAATTTGCGGTCTTCCAGGGCATGAGCTATGCGTCCTTCAACCGCGCCCGGCCCGATACCCTGGCCTATGCGGCGCTGGCCGTGGGCGCCATCTGCCTGGTGCTGCACAAAACCCTGGCGGTGCTCGATGTGATGGCGCTGGGCCGCGAGCAGGCCATATCGCTGGGGGTGCCCCATGCGCGCTGCATGCGCCTGTACCTGGCCTTGGTGGCGGTGCTGGTGGCGGTGTCCACCAGCCTGATCGGGCCCACGGCCTTCATGGGCATCTTTGTGGCCAACATCGTCTATGCGCTGGCACCGCAATGGCGCCACCGCAGCACCTTGCCGATGGGCTGCGCAGTCGCCATCGCCATCTTCCTGGTAGCGCAGCTGCTGGTGGAGCATGTTTTCAACTACAAGACCACCGTCAGCATCCTGGTCAATTTGGTCTGCGGTGCTTACTTTCTGGCGCTGACGGTGCGCGGCCGAGCTCTCTCATGATCATTGTCAGCAACCTCCATAAATCCTATGGCAGCCGCGCCGTGCTGTCCGGCGTCAGCACCGCCTTCCCGGCCGGGCGCATCACATCGCTCATTGGCCCCAATGGCGCCGGCAAATCCACCTTGCTGATGATGATTGCCCGCTTGCTGGCGCCCAGCAGTGGCGAGATCCAGCTGGACGGCCGCAGCATTGCCACCATCTCGGTGGCGCACTATGCGCTGCGCATTGCCACTCTGCGCCAGTCGCCCGGTTTTCAGATGCGGCTGACGGTCGAAGAGCTGGTCGGCTTTGGCCGCTTTCCGCACCACCGGGGCACGTTGACGAGCAAAGACCAGCAGGCCGTCGATGAGGCCATCGCCTTCCTGTCGCTGGAGCCGCTGCGCCATGCCTATATCGACGAGATCAGTGGCGGCCAGCGGCAGATGGCCTTTTTGGCGATGACCATTGCCCAGCAGACCGATGTGCTGCTGCTCGACGAGCCGCTGAACAACCTGGACATGAAGCATGCCGTGCAGATCATGCGCGCGCTGCGCAGGCTTTGCGACGAGGCCGGCCGCACGGTGATTCTGGTCATCCACGACATCAACTTTGCCGCCAATTACTCGGACCACATCGTCGCGCTCAAAGGCGGAATGCTGTGCTTCAGCGGGCCCAGCGATGACGTCATCTCCGAAGCCAATCTGTCGCAGCTGTTCGAGCTGCGGTTTGACATCAGCCGCACCGCGCAGGGATGCCTGTGCAACTACTTCAAGACCTAGGAAACCTTTGCCATGCAACGCAACCGCAACCGCACTCGCACCTGCGCCCGCAACTTTCTGCGGCCCCTGTCTACGGCCATCGCCGCAGCCGCCGCTGTCACCATCGCCTTGGCCCTGAGCGGCTGCGACCGCGCATCCAGTTCGGCCGCCGATGCGCCATCTGCCAGCGCCACAGCCAGCAGCCCGCCGGCCGCCGCGCCCATCACCGTGCAGCACCAGCTGGGCAGCACCGTCATCCCACGCACCCCGCAGAGGGTGGCTGCACTGGAGATGAACGAGGCTGATTTCCTGGACCAGCTCGGTGTGCCGATTGCCGGCATGGTCAAGGACTATGTGCCGCACTTTCTGGCTAAGTACAAAGCCGATGAGGCCGTGCAAGACCTGGGCGCCATCGTGCAGCCCAACCTGGAGCGCGTGCATGCGCTCAAGCCCGACCTGATCCTGATCACCCCCTTGCAGGCCAACCACTACCAGGCGCTGAGCGAGATCGCGCCCACCCTCCACCTGGATGTGGATTTCAAGGACAGCCATGCCCGGCATATCGCGGTCGTCAAAGAGCATCTGCTGACCCTGGGCCGCATCTTTGACAAAGAGGCGCTGGCCGCACAAAAGGTGGCCGCATTGGATGCCAAGCTGGCGCAAGCCCGCCAGCGCATCGAGGGCAGCACCGACAAGGCCTTGATCGTGCTGCACAACAACGGCGCCTTCAGCTCCTTCGGCCCGCAGTCGCGCTACGGCTTTGTGTTCAGCGATCTGGGCGTCAAGCCTGCCAGCACCGATGCCGAGGGCAGCCTGCATGGCCAGCCCATCTCCAGCGAGTTCATCCAGCAGGCCAACCCCGACATCCTCTATGTGGTGGACCGCACCGCCGTGATGGAGCGCCACGCTGTGATGACCGCCGACCAGCTGGCCAACCCCTTGCTGCGCGAGACCAAGGCCTGGAAGAGCGGCCGCGTTGTCTTTGTCGATGCCGACGCCTGGTACACCACCGGCGCCAGCCCCACCTCGCTCAGCCTGCTGATTGACGACGTGCTGCGCGGCTACCCGGGCTGACCGCTAGCCAGCCTTCAGCCAGCCACCCCGTCCAGATTCCTTTTCCCCTCCCGTTGTAGCCAGGTTCCGACCCAGCCAAAAAACCTCCAGGCGCATTGCGCTGGGCACCGCCGCGCGCCAAGCACCGGCGCCCGCCAGCGCGCCACCCTTGCTTTTCTGTAGTCATCACATCTAAGGAACCAGGCATGCCAGAACGCCTTCACCCCCAGCACCGTGCTGCCAGCGCCCTGCGCAGCGCACGGCCCGCCGCCCAGCATGCGGCCCCGTTTGCACTGCGCCGCAGCGCGCTCAACCCCATCAGCCCCCAAGTGCTGCTGGGCCTGACGATTGGCGCCATGCTGGTCGCAGCGCCGCTGGCCAACGCACAAACCAGCAGCGCGGCAGAGCCGGCAGCAGCGGCAGACAACGCCATCACGCTGGCACCCATCACGGTGCAAGAAAAAGCCGCCCAGGTCGCTGCGCCCTACGCCGGCGGCCAGGTCACCACCGGCGGCCGCGTGGGCCTGCTGGGCGACAAGGACTTCATGGAAACGCCGTTCAGCACCATCGGCTACACCGAGAAGTACATCGAAGACCGCCAGGCGCAGAACATCACCGACGTGATTGCCGCGACCGACCCGACCGTGTTCAGCAACGGCGTATCGGGCGCATGGGCCGAGAACTATTCGATCCGGGGCTTCTCGTCGAGCTCCACCGACATGACCTTTGGTGGCCTCTACGGCATGGCGCCGTACTACCGCACCTCGCCCGAGATGTTTGAGCGCATCGAAGTGCTCAAGGGCCCATCGGCGCTGCTCAACGGCATGCCGCCGGGCGGCTCGGTGGGCGGTGCCGTCAACCTGGTGCCCAAGCGCGCCGGCAACGATCCGCTGACCCGCTTTACCACCACCTACATGTCCGATTCGCAGTTTGGCGGCCACCTGGACATGGGCCGCCGCTTTGGCGACCGCCAGCAACTGGGCGTGCGCTTCAATGGCGTCTACCGCGATGGCGATGGCTCCATCCAGGACCAACAAAAGAAGGTGCAGCTCGCATCGCTGGCGCTGGATTGGCGTGGCGACCGCGCCCGCCTGTCGGCCGACTTCTACGCCAGTGACGACCGGGTCAACGGCGTCAACCGGGGCATCAGCCTGTCGCCCGGCCTGCCCATCCCCAAGGTGCCCAAGGGCGATACCTTGCTGAACCCCGATTGGTCCACCGTGCGCACCAAGGACAAGGCCGCCATCCTGCGCGGCGAGTACGATCTGAACGACCAGGTCATGGCCTATGCCGCCTTTGGCATGAGCAAGACCGACTACCAGTACAACGGGGCGATGTCGGCCCTGGTGCTGAACACCGCAGGCGACTTCCGCACCACCATGGGCCAGCTGGCATTTGATGTGAAGAAGCAGTCGGGCGAGGTCGGCATCAAGGGCCGCACCCAGACCGGCGCCGTGGGCCACCAATGGGCCATCAATGCCACGCACTACGCGCACAAGCAAAACGACTACGGCCGCCGCAGCGTGCCCGGTGCCGACTGGACCACCAACCTCTACAACCCCGTGTGGGGCCCGGTGGCCGACATTGTGCGGCCCCACATCATGCACACCGAGGTGCGCCTGGCCAGCTATGGCATCGCCGATACCTTGTCGATGGCGCAAGACCGCGTGCAGCTGACCCTGGGTGTGCGCCGTCAGCAGGTGGTCAGCGACAGCTATGACATCAACACCGGCGCGCGCACCTCGCGCTATGACGAAAGTGCCACCTCGCCCGCCGCTGCGCTGCTGGTCAAGGCCAGCGACAACCTCTCGCTCTACGCCAACTACATCGAAGGCCTGAGCCAGGGCGCCACCGCACCCATGACCGCCGCCAACGCCGGCGAGGTGTTTGCCCCCTACAAGAGCAAGCAAAAGGAAATGGGCCTCAAGCTCGATCTGGGCGACTTCGCCCACACCGTCAGCCTGTTTGAGATCACCCGGCCCAGCAGCTACACCGACCCCGTCACCAACGTCTACTCGTTCGGTGGCGAGCAGCGCAACCGTGGCATTGAGTGGAGCTTCTTCGGCAACGCCATGCGCGGCCTGCGCCTGATGGGCGGCGTGGCCTACACCGCGCCGAAGCTGACGCAAACCGCTGGCGGCGTCAACCAAGGCAAGCTCGCCACCGGCACCCCCAAGTGGCAGGGCAAGCTGGGTGCAGAGTGGGATGTTCCCGGCGTGCAAGGCCTGGCGCTCAACGCCAATGCCACCGCCGTATCCCGCCAGTACATCAGCGCCGACAACAGCCTCTGGGCCGCCGGCCGCACCACCTATGACCTGGGCGCCCGCTACAGCACCAAGGTGGCCGACAAGCCTGTTACCTTGCGAGCGTCTGTTCTGAATGCCACCAACAAGGCGTACTGGGGCATGCCCCAGCTGTCCAGCCTGGCGCTGGGCGCGCCGCGTACGTTTGCGCTGTCGGCGTCGGTGGATTTTTAATTGAGTTAGTAACTAGCCCGCTGCAGCGCTTGCCGCTGCGGTGGGTGTGGTGTTCAGGCCCAGGTTGCTGCTGCCGTTGGCAGGGGTGATCTGGGCTTTTTTGTTGAGTTGGGGCGGACTGATGCGCTCAGATGCAGTCAAAGCGATGCACTGTGCAGACGCAAAAAAACATGCCCTGGGCATGTGTGCAGATAGAGAGAGATCAGGGGAGGGTGGACAGAAGGCCTGGTGGTACTTGCTTGCCAACAAGTGGCAGGGCAGAGGGCAAGGCGCTGTCAGAGACTGGATCGCTGCGCTGCAATGGCGCTATCAGAGTCCGTGTTCATCGCAAAAAATGCGTGGCTAGTGTGAACCATTGGCTGGCAAAAACGACTTCCGGACAGTTCCGGTAAGTCGCCCCACGATGAACCTTGGAGTAGCCGCAATTGCTACGCCATGGGTGCAGTATACGCTCAATTGAGAATCATTCGCAAATAAGCTTTGGGGTTGTGGGGGATTGGGTTACTGGGATTAGTGTACGAAAGCGTCGAGCGCCGCATCAGCTGTCGCGCAGTGCTTTGCGAGGATAGGCTCTAATTTCACCAACTGTCGCAACCTATGCAAAAGGGCTTTAGCCGCCATCTTGTCGCTTGTCTCGAACGAGACTTCAGTGAGCCACTCACCTGCAAACCGTGACCATGCTTCAGGCTCTTCGAACGAAGCGGCAGTGACCAGAGCAATCCTCAGTTCCTTGTCTAGGCCACCTGTGAGCTGCCTACGTCGGCGCATGCCTCGTGCAAGTACGCGGACTGCCTCGGCAAGGTCGCCACAGCGTGTCACCGCCGCAAGAACTGCTAGTCCACCTATGAGTCTGAAATTATCGTCTGTGTTTTCGGTGCCTTCAAGTGAAAATCCTACACGCCGCAATGCCGCTGCTGCTAGACAGGCCATGTCTTCCCGCATATTGAATAGAAGTGCACCATTTATCAATACGGCAAATGCGTTCGCTTCTAGGCGAGTTGATTCAAGTGCTGTTTCTACCTCGCGCAGTGCGTCGTTAGGAAAGATTGGCCCTAATGCGGCGGAGCCTTCCATCGGACCTGGGAAATTCGGGTACGGCCAGCGGAAAGCCTGTGCGAGCTTTGATTTTTCGCCTAGAAGGAGCTTTTGTAAAGTATTTTGTTTGATTTGGCCTTCATTTTGAATGGCGGCATTCGAGAAACGACCTATAAACTCAAATCTAAGTTGATTGGTGCCAATGAACTCTGGTAGCCATCGAGGTTCCCTGCGAAGATCTATAAGCCCCCGTAGTAGGTAAATCTCGTTGCCATCCAAAATCCTAGCCCAACGCGTAAAACTCGCTATATCTATACGAGATTCTTTGATTGCACGAACCAAAAGCGAGGCATGTGCGATTGCCGCTTGTCTAAGATAGAAGGGTGGGATATCACCAAGAATTCGATTTTTTGCAAGCTCTGAAGTTACCGCAATAACCAAAGTGGATAAAAGAACAAGTATGCTACCGTCATTTTCAGGATCTTCGGAAAGTAGTCCTGAAACTATCTGTTCCACAAAGGGAGCAAGCTCTGGCAAGATGTCTAAGTGAGAGAGTGCAATTTCAACTGCCCCCACTTGCGATAGTGGATCTCCATATTCGGTCAGCCATCTATAGAATTTTACTAATTCATCTCGATCCACTTGATTTAGTTTTATAGATTTAGAAATTCCCCCTGCTGAGCACATTAATAGTGCGAAGCTTAACCCCGACAGATTGTTAACCAGTAACAACTCGGCTATCCGAAATTTTGCTCCGGTCTCGATATATTCAGAGGCAGTTGCACTTCCCTCAGACAGTCCAATAAGACGTTCATAATATCGACTCTCAAGTGGTACTAGGGTTGACCAAGTAATATCGGATTGTTTTAACCTCTCTTGAAGATCTTCAAGGAAATTAACTGGTGTTAGATCGATGTCTCTCATTAATTCTACGAAGTCATCGTCAGTAATTGGCGAGTTTCTCATGCGATATAGCCAGTTTTTTCTGCTTGCGCTATCCAAGAGTATATCTGCTGCTATTCTTTCGAGCCAGTTGGTTCTGATGGATAAATCTTCTGCTAGTGCAGAGTGGTCTGTCAAAGGAAATGGGCCCCTTTCTTTGGATCCCAGTGAAAAAGTAAACCTATCTTCTCGATGCTCGGCGATCAGTTGCCAAACAAGCCCACCCTGGTCCTCTACTGGTATGGCTCCACCGGGTTCTCGGATGGCTTTCCGAATGCCATCGAAGAACTTACTTCGATTATAGCGTGGACCATCTTGCCCTAGAGATAGGATCGTTGATGTTGAGATTTTTGAATTTCGAATGAAGTCTTGATCTTCCAATAAAGAACGTTGAATATCTGGATGGAATAGGCCAAGTGCTGCTTGACCAAGCAGCCCGTCAATGATCTCACGATTCACTCTGAGCCTCCAAATTCGATGCGGACGAACCAACAACGTGTAAGAAAATATTTTTGGCACGATCGAGAAGAAGTGCATATGCCTTTTTATCTTCTTCGATCATTGGATTGAGAATGCGGGATCCAAACCAGCGCCAGTAGGCTTCTTTCACTGGCGACGACTGGGTAACCGTAATCATCATTAGCCGTGAAAGCCAGCTCATGTACCTATTTTCGAGCTGCTGAACTCCTTCATCGACACGATGTGTCCATCCTCGAACGTCACTCAGTTTTAAAAGCCAGTCCGACCGTGCACATGCAATAGTTTCATCCAGATTTTCAGTCCATTGCTCTTTTATAACCAGAAACAAAACATTAATTAAATTATCCAGCCAGGGGAGTTCCTTGGGGACCTGCAGTAAGTTGCTCATGCGAATACGCTGAACACTTTCTCGAATTATCCGCAGCTCGGCTGTTTCGACAAGATCTCCATTAATAATAGGTGCGTTGGAAATGATCTTGGAAAGTTCTTCTTGACTGAGCGGCGTAAGCGCATAGTTTGCGCGTCGTAGCGCAGTCCTCGCTTCTAATAAATTTTCTGCAGAAATTACACCTTGTCGATGTAACGAATCGAGTAAATCCACCGTTGTGAGCAATGGCTTGGTTGAGCTTTCTGTGGAAATAGAAGGATGTTGGTTTAAGAATCGGTCATCAACAACTCCTGCTTCAGTATCGTCAATTAGTCTCAGCATAGCCACTGATGGATGAGCAAGAGGGCGTTTTGGCCCATATTCATCATCAATTCGATTTTCTCTTCCAAGGCAAACCTTGCCAGTTTCTAGGGCAAATTTCAGTTTGGTCCGCAGTCCATCTACAGTCTTTACCATCATTGCGCTGTGCGCATCATGCTTTATCAATGCATGTGCTTCTTCAATTTCGCTTTTGGGTAAAATTACTGTTAGGTCAGCTCGATGTAGCTTATGAAGAAGTCTTAGGAAACCCAGGTGAGAGACTGTTACGTCGTCTAGGTACAGAATGGCTCCGTCCGCAATCTCAGGCGTTGATGGCCAAGATAGCTCTCGCAACTTTAAATCTTCGTGAGCCTCACTAGCCTCCTTGGCAGTAAGAACGCCTTTGTTAGAGAGCTTGTTGACTACATCTGCTGCGCTGCAAAGGTAGGGGGCAAATGCACCAAGATCGGCCTCCTCTTTCATAAACGTACTAACTTTGTGTATGGGGCCACCACGAACGACCAGCCGCTGCTTATTGTCACAATGGGCAGGAGACGAGACTTCAGTTAGCAGTGATGCCAGTGATTCGCCAACTTCACGACTAAGACTCTCGGAGGCATATGAAGAGCCTTCGAAAACGTGCAAGTGTTGATTTGAAATCATTTGCAGAATTTCTCTGGCTGCAGCAACTCGGCTAGGCTGGTGAAATAGTATCTGAGCCTTCTCTTCTAACAGCCAGCCAAGCGTGTTGTGCGGAATTATGATTTTTTCAAATGTCGAAATGTATATTTCGAAAACTCCTAATAATTCCGCCGATATTAGTGCTGTTGGGTCCATCGCTATCACCTTGGGATTCAGTGCTGAGAATGACCGTGCACCACTAAACGCATGAACTATTGGTCTTCGGCGAACGTCTGGTTCATCCAAATTGCTAAGTGCTGGTGATAAGAAAAGAGTGAGAAGCGAGCGATTCACGACTTGACCAAACGTGAATTGAGGGATATCTCCTTTGGTGAGTAGCTCTACAGCATTTCCTGTCTGTTTGTCCCACGCAGGCTTTCTCTCCACAATATCTTCAAGCGAAAGCTTTTGGATGAGCCCATCGTCCTTCAGCTCTGAAAGTGCAGTTGCCCGTGCTAGCCATTGAGAAGCTTCGCGGCCCTCCTCCCAGCCAGCGGAGACTGCTGCTTGATAGCAACCCACAAGCGTAGACGCATCATCCTCGGACCTCTGAGCCGCATTACGTACGAGGTCTTTTCCTCGGGTGGCGCCAATGAGATGAGCAATATTTCCTGCTCGGAGCAGCTCCTTCGGCATCCGATCCATGCGGTTGTTCCACTCGTTTTCGACAAAACCTTGTAGTGAATCCCAGTCTCCAGATGCAATTGTCATGCTTACATGCAATTGTCGGGCGCTCGGTGAGTCATGACTTTGTCTGAAGACATTTAATTCAAAACGCGCTTCATTTATGTTTCCGCGCTCAAAAAGCGTTTTGGCACGTAGTAAGCTAGCTTGATTATATTGGTTTACTAGGTCTGTATACTCATCGAAAACAGCTAATACTTCATCTAATTGCTCTAGGTGGTATAGTGCAACCATATATCGATATGCGTCGGAAAGATCGCCAGTCAGTGCCAACAAGATTTTTCCGTATTTTGCGGTCATTGCCCAGTCCATGGCACCTTCATAAGCATCGACCAATAAACGCAGATCCACAATCGATTGACTTTTTTCGTACGTTGCAAGTCGGCCGCTAATAGGGTCATTGCCTGCGACCTCTTCCAGTAATCGGTGCAAGCGATCTTTTTCGTTGGGTAAAATTCCTTTGGCTATCGCCTCCTGAAATAATTTTTCTGCTTGTGCTACACGGCCTGATTTCGCGAGAACCTCTATTTCAAAAAAATATACACCTTTCCAGTCGAGGTGCTCTATTAATTGCACGCGATGTTTATCGACATATTCGGCGGCAGCAGCGTGGCTACTTTGCGATAGAGCGAGCGAGAAGCGAGCGACTGCGGCAATAGGTGAAGTGCCACCACTGAGGGCCGTCTGGCGATTCACCTCTTTCTCGACTTGAAGTAGATCGATTTCTACCCCAAATTGAATAGCAAGATTTAGGCGTCGAAGAAGGACTGCCGGATCTTTCAAGCTAGCAGTCAACTCACTTCGAGCAGTTGCTACATGTTCGGAATCCCTAAGCCGAAGCCATAGGGCTCGGTCACTTGCATCCCCAGCCTGCATGGGCATGCCGAGAGCAAAGGCAGCTGAAGCTAGTTGATCGTATAGGCCCACTGCAATTCTTCTGTTGCGAAGGCTTGATTGATCACCCCGCAGCGGAATGTTAGAAGCATTGCTGGGAATGTATTGATGCACTAGCATTCGAAGTTCATCGGGAATCGCTTGCGCAAGGTGAGCATCTGCTGCGAGCCTGAGAATCGCTGGCGATCGATCAAAGTCTGCCGAGGTCAGGGTGTTCGCAATTTGAGCTGCTTTATCCCATGCCCCAAATTCCAGAGCAGATCCAAGATGGAAGAACTTAGCATCACTGTCTAAATCGACGTTAGTCAAGCCAGTTTGCTGGAGCCAATCTTCGGCCTCTTCAAAACCCTTAGCCTTCTGGACGCAGATGTAGGCGGCGCCAAGTCCCATGGGAGTGGGGATTTGAGTTAGCACTCTTAAGCTCTCTGCGAGAGCACCATCGCCGTTATTTAATAATGCACTCGCGATTGCCATTAGTTCTTGGTTTGGGCTTGTAATGCGATGTAATATCGACCGTGATTCGGCGGGATCGCTAGTTGCCAACCACCTCGCGCACCACGCTAATGCATTACTCTTTGCTGCGCTGCTGGCCATGGCGAGGGCACCGCCATCTAAGCTGATGACCAATCGTCGCACTTCGCCCATCGTGTCAAACCCTGCAAAAAATCGACACTTGCGCACGTGTTCAACCTGATTACTAACTTCTGCATCGATGACTGCAGTTTCCATAGCAGGGACAAGTGTTCTGCATTCCACTGTCCGCTTAAATGCCTCCATTGCCTGGGTTTGTTCTTGGCTCTGTGTCGTGAGTTGCTTGAGTTGACTGGTGTTATTTTCGACTGCCTCTTCCATCCGCGTCCCGCGCGGAATGACAAAAGGGCGCGCTATAAAGTCCTTCAGGTGAACGTACACATCTGCTTCGCGGTTGATGGGCTTGCAAATGGACGTATGACTTTCATCGACAGTGATCGATAATTCGGGCAGTCCGGGATCAGCGCTATCGGACCAAACGACTTTTCCAATAGTTTCAGGGAGGTTAAGTCCGAATACGCGTTCTGGGCGTCCCTCGACTAACACCAGGTGTTCAATGCCGATGGCTTGGCTCCTAGCCCGATACCATCTGTTGAGATCTTTCAGTTGAGGACTACCTAAAAGAAGATCCCGGGTAGCAGCTGAAGGACGCAGAAAGAACACACGAAGTGAGGTTGCTAAGTTTGCTATCAAAGCACCTCTATGTGGCGTGCCCAAGAAAGCAATCCGTCTAACACGTGCTAGAAAATCCTCTGCTCGCCTGTCGCTTTTAGCGTCACGATCAGCGCTGCGGAGGATCTGCTCCACCAGCAGTCCGCCAAGGCTATGAGCGACAAACACGACGTTCCCCTTTGCCAAGCGTGGTTCTAAAAGGAGGCGCGCAAGTACATTGTCTGCCCGATCAGCCAGCGTGAGCGCTATACCTCCCCAGTTGGTCTTCGGAGCAGAATAGCCAACCAGCCATATGCCAAGTCCTGATATGTCTTCCGACAACCAAGCTGGCCACAGCACTGGGGCGTTAGACGTGCAGGATGTCCAAGTGGCTCGAATGTCGCCTGAAAGTCCATGCACGAAAATGACATGAGTTTCGGCATCTGCATGGTTGCCGAATGTAGATTGGAGTTCAGCCAGAGTGTGCCCCTTGTAAACAATTTTTTGCAATCCTACGCGAAGTTCCGATAAGCACATGAGGAAAGCTTTAATGAAAATTCAAATGTGAACTTTCAGAGCCATGGCTATCCATCCCATGGCCGCAACGCGGTATCAAACAGCATCATTCAAACGAACCCCATCATGATGCAAGTGGTCTCAAAAAATCATGTTCGTTGCAATGGTGTTCTGGGGTGATGCCTGGCCAGATCACGGACAGCAGGGAAGCATACTGAGAAGTCTAGGCATCAAGCGGATGTGGGTGGACCTCTTAATGATGGCGACGGCGGCGCTCAAGGTTCGACAACATCGCAGGTAGTGCCTCGCACAGCTTAGTGGCCGTGGGTGTAGCTGATGAGTTGCAGAGCGAGCGGCGACCATAAGCTTTAGAGCAGCTACGATATGCCGATGCAAACTAGAGTCACTTGTCCTCAATGCCGACATAGTCCAAATCAAACGCGGTATGACGGACTTCAAAGTTAAGGCGATGGAATCTGGCAAGATTTTTATACTTCGGGCGGATAGGTATGCGCAGAATCACTTGCACCATGTCTTTATCGTCAAGTGCAATAAGAATCAACTCATTTGATATCTGTAGTCTCGCGAACGTCAGACTGCTTAGCCGCCCAAGCCACATATAAAGTGCCGAGGACGCAAAGAATCAGCGCCGGCCAGCCAACGACAAACAGTCCCAACATTCCTTCAACGAAGAACAGCAAACAGATCCATAGCTGTATAGGCCTGAACCGGCGCGGCGCCTGCTGGTGCAAGCGTGCATCGTCCTGCTCATCTTCTCCAGCGCGTGAGGGTTCAAGCCCTGCGGCTTCGATACGTACTTCACCCAACAGCGTTGGATTAACTGCTTCATCGGTCACGACAAGGCGCTTGTGCTCGTGCTCCATGGCAATGAATCTTTCAGGTTGATGCATAAATGTGGACTCTCGGGTGGCGTTCTTGTAGGCACTCAGAAGGCAGTTTGCGTACAGAAATAGTCCATTTCAGACTATTCCAGAACGGACTTTAACTTGGGCGCAGTTTCATGTCCATGCACCATGTACCGTTCCACCCACAATCCCAACTACCAGCTCTTACTTTCCGTTCTCACTGCCACGCGCAAGCGCATGGGCGTGTCGCAAGTGGAGCTGGCGCAGCGGCTTGGCAACACGCAGACGTTTGTGTCCAAGTGCGAACGCGGCGAGCGGCGCATTGATGCTGTGGAATTGGTGGAATTCGCAGAAGCGCTTGGTGTTCCGCCGTTGGAGGTCCTTGCGGAATACCTCGAAAGACGGGATAGCAACCTATTCGCAGCTAGCAAGAAGACGAGAAGCCGAAGCTAAAAGGGGGGCAGAATACGCAGCTTTGGGTTGCGGAAAACTGCGTGTGCGAGCGAGCGTGGAGAAAGTCGGATAGCCTCGGTGGGCTTCCCCCAGTTTCCCGGACACTTTGCCTAGCCCTTTAAACGTTGCCGCTCCTCGAATTGAACCGGGCTAAGG
>NZ_JAJNCT010000017.1 GCF_021026195.1 Comamonas koreensis | reverse complement strand
CAGGCCAGCAGTCTGGGCACTACCAAGATCACGGCGAGCCATGCCACTTTGGGCATGGCGGAAACATTCATTGAGGTCGCGAATTTACCGCCTTTGGGACTGGTGCCTATAAACGCAACAGTCGGCGTTAACCAAAATCTCACCATGACTTTGTCATTGCCAACGCCCGCTACATCCAATGTTGAGGTGCAGTTGGATAACGCAGATGTTTCCGTGATTTCCGCACCTAGAGATCTGTTAATACCAAGTGGACACAGCAGTAAGACCTTTGAAGTAATGGGTCTAGCCGACGGTATAGGTCGCTTAAGGGCACAGGCAGACGGATATCGCAGTGCATGGTCCACCATCAACGTGCGTACGAGATCTTTGGTACTTCCATCTAGCTTGCTGGTCGCGCCTGGGGCGACTACGACCGTGATTTTAGAGACAACTGAGCCCGCACCTGATGGAGGCCTCAATGTCAATTTGGGTTTGGCCCAAACTGATATAGCGCAGATTCCCGCGACCGTGTTCATACCGTCTGGTGAGAGGCAAGGGAGCTTTTCGCTTCAAGGTCTCAGCACTGGCCTCACAACGTTGACAGCGACCGCCTCGGGCTACCTCACAACACAGACTGCTCTACAGGTAGAGGCAATTCGCCTAGAAACCTCTCCTTTGGGCGATTTTGTGATGGATATGAATATGAGCCGAACGGTTCGAGTGCGTATAGACAATTTTGCACCGAGGGGCGGGATCGTAGTGAAGGTAGCGAGCCACGATGAAGCTGTTGCGGTGGTGAGTCCGCAAGAGCTTTTCATCCCGGAAGGGCAGATGTTTGCAACAGTTCCAATTACTGTCACTGCTGTGGCGGCCCAGGGGAAAACAACTATTGATATTACGTCACCTGGACTAGCTACTAAATCTTTGAATGTGCATATTCAGGGGGCTGCTGCTTTGCGGGTCGGTCGCGTAGGAGGCAGTAAGGCTATTGTGGGCAAAGGGCTGTACAGCTATGCCTGGGATGAGATCTATGTTGAGAGACTGATCAATGGCGTAGCTAATAACAGTACAGAACCGTTGACAGTGAATATGCACTGTTCTGATCAAAGTTTGTGCGAGACACCGCAGACGGTCACTATCCCAGCAGGACAAAGCACTGTTTACTTCAGTGTCACAGGTATAGAGCTAGGTTCAACGTATTTAGAAGCTACCGCTGACGGCACGAGTGCTGCTGAGCCTTTTCCGGTGGATGTGATCACCCCATCTTTGGTTATAGTGAATTTGGACAACGAACGAACAACATCGAGCGACAAGGATGAATTTTTTGTGCGGATAACCGTGCCAGGTGCTCGGAATATGTTTTATCAGTTTCCAAAAATTCCGTTGGTAGTGAATTTGAAAATTACGGACCAAGTTCCTAGTGAAATAATCAGTGGAATTTATGATGCGGCAGGTAATCCAGTTCAGAAGATAATCATTCCGACTGGATGGTTTATCTCGGAACCCGCTTATGTCGCTCAACCGTTAGCAGTAGGTACATACCAAGTCAGCGCCGAAATAACAGGGTTGGTAAGTACAAAATCATGGGTGCAAAGAATTACAGGTGGTCCAAATCGACTGGAACTGATTACAGTGGATGACAGTAAGCCTGTGGTTGGCAAAAACTTGACTACCCACCCGGCTGATTTGTCCGTGCTGCGATTTGCGGGAGGTGAACTTGATAACGGTTCAGATGACCTCATAGTAAACCTGCGCTGTGCGGATGAGCGCATTTGTTCGGTTCCGTCGACGGTCACTATTCCCGCCGGAGATCATGCTGCGTCATTCAGTTTGACGGGAGTGGACCTGGGCTCAACCCAGATCATAGCTACAGCGGCGGGGCTTGATACGTCCATCCTTAGCGTGGAGACGGTGAGTGCCGTACTAAGACTGCACAATGCCCCTGCTAGTGTTGACGTGGGGCGCGTACATGAATCTATGTATGTATCAGCGCAGGTACCAGGAGGGACTAGAGGTTTTCTCCAAACTCCATCCGACCGTATTTCTGTTGACTTCTCTAGCTCCGAAACGTCTGTAGGTACCACGACTGAGACGGTGACTTGGTTTAGGGGTAGTTGGTCCTCTCTCCGCCCCACCTTCACCGCCATATCCCCCGGCACCACCCAAATCACCGCCAGCAGCCCCGGCTTTGTACCG
>NZ_JAJNCT010000016.1 GCF_021026195.1 Comamonas koreensis | reverse complement strand
GCGCTGCGTTGCAGAGAGCGTATGCACGGTGCCAGCAACTGTGACTATCCCTGCAGGACAGAGCTATGTCTACTTTAGTGTTAGCGGTATAGAAGTAGGCTCCACCCAAATTGAAGCAACAGCAGAAGGAGCTACGGCAGCCGAGCCATTTGTAGTAGAGGTGGTCACACCAACCGTCATATTCAATAGTCTAGATGTCAATAGAACAACGTCTAGTGTGCGGGATGACTTTTCAATCTCATTGCGAGTGCCTGGTGCACGGTATCAGGATAATCAGTATGCGCTCACTGCGTTAGCTGTGAATGTCAGTTTGAGCGATCAGGCCCCAGCAGGGGTCGTCAATGGAATCTATGACCAATCAGGAAATCTGATTACTCAAATTACTATCCCAAAAGGCCAAGTGCGGTCAACAAGTGGTTATGTGGCACAACCAACTGCGGCCGGCACGTACCGAGTCAGTGTAGATATCAGCGGGATCGTGAATGTTAAGTCTGATTTACAGACTGTGAGTGCGGCGCAGGAAGGATTGCGGCTTGGCCGAGAGAATGGAACCAAAGCTGTTGTGGGCAAAGGGCTGTATAGCTACTACACGGGAGAAGTGTATGTAGAGAGGTTGATCAACGGCGCAGCTGGGAGTGGTGCTAATGCGGTGACAGTGAGCCTGCGCTGCGTTGCAGAGAGCGTATGCACGGTGCCAGCAACTGTGACTATCCCTGCAGGACAGAGCTTCGTCTACTTCAGTGTTACCGGCATAGATATCGGCTCCACCCAGATCGAAGCTACCGCTGCAGGTTTTGATAGCTCGGTCCTGAATACCGAAACGATTAGCCCATTGATGTCTTTAAGAAATGTTCCAGGTAGCCTGAAGGCTGGGCAGACTTACAACTCAGTATTTGTAAGTGCCATTGTTCCTGGAGCGCGATATCAGGATTATCAGTATCCAGCAACTAATCTCACAATCACTTTCTCTAGTTCGATCCCATCAGTGGGTACGGTGACAAACACTGTGAATTGGGCTGCAAATTCGAGTAGTTCCTCCTATGCCACCTTCACCGCCATATCCCCCGGCACCACCCAAATCACCGCCAGCAGCCCCGGCTTTGTACCG
>NZ_JAJNCT010000015.1 GCF_021026195.1 Comamonas koreensis | reverse complement strand
TCGTCCTTGGCATATTCGCCTCCTAAACGCATCATGTCATTCGATGTGTCCGGAAAACCGGGGGAAGCCCAATACGATCTCGACTCTCTATGGGAGTGAGAAAGCCGTTGAGAACAAGCGAGCGCACCACATCCGGTTTGACTCCAAGCGTCTTGGCTACATGAGTGATGTCGAGCTTAAGGTCTGAGCACCGTTGTACAGAGCGTCGGGGTGCCAGCCATGCAGCTACTTGGTCGGGTTGAATTAGTAGCTCATCACCTAGTGTCTTGGCAGCTAGCTGAGGGTTGCTCTTCACCTCAATCTTGTGTGTCCTGATTGCTTGGAAAAATTCAGCAGTCATTGTGCGAGGTACACACGTCTTGAGGGCTTTGCTCAAGGAAACCCATCGATCTGATCGCGAGTCGACGGGTGCCGCCAACGCCAGTATCTGATCCTTGAATAAGCGAATTGAGGCAAGCCTGATCCCTCGTCCCAACGCAGACAGTTCTTGCACTGAGAGTAGCGCAGTGATGCGCGTAGGGTGCAGGCCTAGGACAGCTGACGCCTGCTTGGTCGACACTTCATCACCAAGATCTTTAATCATTCGCTCCTCGATTTCAGGCGCAATGACATACCGCTTTCGGCCTCCTTCCGTTACACGCACAGGTAACGCATTTTGCGAAGCTACCCGTTTGATACGGTCCACGGAGAGTCCGTGCCTCCCAGCAATCAGTTTTGCATTGCTCGTAGATCTGATTTGTCTGGAAAGAAGGGCACTTTCTTGCCCCTGAGTGTTCCTTATGTAGGCAAGAAATTCGATCTCGATTCTGGCTCTCCAATCGGGATCACGGATTGAGCGAATGCGCTTAGCGAATGCTGGAAATGCGCTACTTGCAAGTGCAATCTTGGCACTTGTCTGTGGGATACGTATGCGGCTGAGAAGCGCATGAAATTCCTTTGGCCACTCCACTGCCGCAGCCGATCCAAGCTCGATAAATTCAGCAATCTCTTGCACCTGTTTGGAGCTTGCACGTTTGCCTGGCTTGCCTTGTAAACCATGCTTAGACAAAGATCCCATCCACATCAGAACATCTGGATCAACTCTATCCACATAGAGGCTCTTCCAAATTTGTGGGTCCACCGGGACACTGCAATGTGCTTGATACGGCTGGCCGCATCTACACGAATGGAGCCTACAAGTCGAAAAACTAAAAGGCTTCAGACAGTCCGGACATGCATCAATGAGCCAGCATTGATGCTGGTGACAGATGGGAGGCCCGCTCTGCCACGCGGCGAACCAATAAGCACTTGGCTCGAACAAGCAACGGGGACAGATGCGCAGTCGTTGGTGAAGTCCTTTTGTGGCATCCGTAGCGAGCCATTTAGGCTCACACAATCCGTTGGCATGAGCAACGCGCAGTAGGAAGCCCACCTCTGACTCCAATGGGAATTTGGTTGGAGAGATGAGCATGCTAAGAGGACTTCTCGGCGTCGAGCTGACGGGTGCGGGCTGCCAACTCGGTTCGGATTGATCGTGGGACCTTGATGCCCTCTAAACCCGGACACTTGGGGTCATGCCAGACCATAGCCTTCCCCATCAAGATGCTTGAGAGCAGCTCTTCGATGGCTTGGTCATGGATTCCTTGGTAGAACGCCGGCTCGTTGAGCGAAAGGACAGTTTGGGCTTCCCCCAGTTTCCCGGACACTTTGCCTAGCCCTTTAAACGTTGCCGCTCCTCGAATTGAACCGGGCTAA
>NZ_JAJNCT010000014.1 GCF_021026195.1 Comamonas koreensis | reverse complement strand
AGGATCAAACTCTATAGTTCGATCTTGAATTTAAAGTCTCTCGACTACTCACTCACTTGACGGAAATCAGAAGATAAATCTTCTTCATTACTGTTTAAAGTGAGCGCTTGTTTTGCTCCGAAGAACATATGGCAATCGCCACCAAACGCCCACGCTTATCGGCTGTTAATTTTTAAAGACCTGACCCAAGAGCCTCAGCCTTGGATCCTCTTCGCCGCGATCAGCGAAGCCTTGTATTGTAGCACAGCTTTTTGAACTGTTTGACAAAGTTTTCAGCGTCTCCGCCATCCCCTTGTCAGCACCTCAAAAAAACAAACCTTGCGAACCGCCCTCTTTCGAGTCTGGCAGCTTTGCAAGGCATCGTGCTGTCGATAGACGCTATTGTATAGGCGTTTTCCGACAGCACTTCACAAAATTGCAATTTTTTTCAACTGCAGCCGCCGATCAGACTTTCCACTTCTCCAGCAGCTTCTCTGGACGCAGGCTGTCATAGCCTTCGAACGGCTGGTGGATCCAGGGGTTGGTCGCCAGGAAGTCCACCGAGTAGTCTGGCGTGAAGGTGGAAACACCCTTGGTCCAGATCACCGCACTGCGCAGCTCCGTGATGGGCGCGTAGTTGTTCTTCAGCATGTTGATCACGGCATTGAGCGTGTGACCCGAATCTGCCAAGTCGTCCACCAGCAACACGCGGCCAGCGATCTCACCCTTGGGGGTGGTGATGAAGCGCGCGATATCCAGGTGACCCTGCTGCGTACCGGCTTCCGCACGGTAGGAGCTTGTCGACATGATGGCCAGGGGCTTGTCAAAAATACGGCTCAGGATATCGCCAGGACGCATGCCGCCGCGAGCCAGACACAGGATGGTGTCGAACTCCCAGCCGGATTGGTGAATCTTGATGGCCAGTTTTTCAATCAGGCCATGGTATTCGTCGTAGCTGACATACAGGTGCTTGCCGTCTTCAGTAAGCATGGGTTTCCTCAATCAAAAGTAGCAACCAGGGCTCAGGCCTGGTAGGGGTTGTGCATCAGGATCGTGTGGTCGCGATCAGGGCTGGTCGAGACAACGGCGATAGGCACGCCGGTGACTTCAGCAATGCGGTCCAGATAACGGCGCGCATTGACAGGCAGCTTGTCGTATTCCGTCACGCCCACGGTGGTATCGGTCCAACCAGGGATGGCTTCGTAGATGGGCTTGCAACGCTCGATGTCGTCTGCACCCAGTGGCAGCAGGTCGATGCGTTCGCCGTCGAGCTCGTAGCCGACGCAGAGTTGCAGCTCTTCGATGCCGTCGAGCACATCGAGCTTGGTGATGCACAGACCGGACAGACCGTTGATCTGGGCCGAGCGCTTGAGCAGAGCCGCATCAAACCAGCCGCAGCGGCGATAGCGACCGGTGGTCACACCCTTCTCTGCGCCCACGGTGCTCATCACCCAACCTGGGGTGCCTTCCTTTTGCCATTCCAGCTCGGTCGGGAAAGGACCACCACCGACGCGGGTGCAGTAAGCCTTGGTGATGCCCAGCACATAGTGCAGCAGGCCTGGGCCCACGCCAGCGCCGGCAGCGGCATTACCAGCCACGCAGTTGGACGAGGTCACATAGGGGTAGGTGCCGTGGTCCACATCCAGCAGCGAGCCTTGCGCGCCTTCAAACAGCAGGTTGCCGCCTTCGGCGTGCAGCTGGTTCAGCTCGGACGACACATCGGCAATCATCGGCTTGATCAGCTCGGCGTGTTGCATGGCCTCGTTGTAGACAGCGTCGAACTGGATCTCGCCATTCTTCATGTACGGTGCCAGTTGCGGGCCGAAGTCAAACTTTTGCGAACCCAGCACGCTCACCAGAATGTGGTTGTGCAGGTTCAGCAGCTCGCGCAGCTTGGTGGCAAAACGCTCGGGGTGCTTAAGGTCTTGCACGCGCAGTGCACGGCGGGCAATCTTGTCTTCATAGGCTGGGCCGATGCCCTTGCCGGTGGTGCCGATCTTTTGCACGCCGCCTTGTTCACGGGCTGCTTCACGGGCCACATCCAGCGCCTGATGGAAAGGCAGGATCAGCGGGCAGGCTTCAGATACGCGCAGGCGGTCACGCACCTGGACGCCAGCCTTCTCCAGGCCTTCGATTTCTTCAAACAGCTTGCCCACCGACAACACCACACCGTTGCCAATGAAGCACTTGACGCCCGGACGCATGATGCCGCTGGGAATCAGATGCAGTGCCGTCTTCACGCCATTGATGACCAAGGTGTGGCCTGCGTTGTGGCCACCCTGGAAGCGCACCACACCTTGTGCGCTCTCAGTCAGCCAATCGACCAACTTACCCTTGCCTTCGTCACCCCATTGAGTGCCAACCACAACAACGTTGCGACCTTTGGAGATAGCCATGTCTTTTCCCATCCAAGAACAAAATACGGTTAAATGCTGCGCACGATCCACTGGCCATCTACTTCGGCCAGTTCGCGGTCACAATTGAATTCGTCGACTTCATCGTCATGCCCCGGCAAGGCGCAGACCACGGTCTCGCCGGTCTGGCGCAGGCGGGCGATGACCTCGCGCATATCGTGGCGATCCACCCAGGGCGCGCGAATGGCGGCCTTCAGCGGACGTGGCTCGACCACCGGCACCAGCTGTTTGATATCCAGACTGAAACCAACGGCAGGGCGGCTGCGGCCAAAGGCAGCGCCGACCTCGTCATAACGGCCACCACGCACCAGCGCATCGGTCACCCCCTGCGCATAGATCGCAAAGCGCATGCCGCTGTAGTAGGAGTAGCCGCGCAGATCGGCCAGGTCAAAGGTCACGGCCGGGCTGTCGATGCGGCTAGCGAGCTGGCGCAGGTCCGCCAGAATCGGCCCCACACCAGGGATACCTGCGAGAGCCTTTTCAGCCTCAGCCAACACCTCTACATCACCATAGAGATTGAGCAAGGCACGCAAACCATCACGCTGGGCCTGCGGAAAATCGCGGGTCAGCGATGCGAGCTCGGAGGCATCCTTGACAGCCAGGGCCGCATGCACGCGGCGCAGGGTCGGCAGATCCACCAGCAAGCCAGCCAGCAGACGCTGAACGATGCGCACATCGGCCAGGTCCACAGAGAAATCATGCAGCTGGGCAACGCGCAGCGACTGAGTCGCCAGCGCGATTACTTCCACATCCGCCTCCACCCCTGCATGGCCGTAGATTTCGGCACCAAACTGCAAAGGCTCGCGGGTGGCATGGGGGCGATCAGGCTTGGCATGCAACACCGGCCCGCAGTAGCACAGACGCGTCACACCCTTGCGATTGAGCAAATGGGCATCGATGCGAGCAACTTGTTGGGTGGTGTCAGGGCGAATGCCCAGGGTGCGGCCCGATAGCTGGTCAACCAGCTTGAACGTCAGCAGGTCCAGCGCTTCACCGGATCCGGATAACAGAGAGTCCAAATGCTCCAGCAGTGGAGGCATTACCAGTTCGTAGCCGTAAGCACAAGCCGTGTCGAGCAGGCCACGCCGAAGCTCTTCGATGTGTCGCGCTTCAGAAGGCAGCACATCGGCAATGTGATCCGGAAGGATCCAAGCAGACATGGGGAATTGGGAGGGCTGTTAAAAACGTGATTCTACAGGGATGACAGCAGGCGATCCGCATTTCCTGCTCTCGGCACTGCGCCTTTGCGGCCATTACAGAGCCCAGCGTCCAGCGATGCTATAAGAATCCCCAATAAAAAAAGCCACTTTGCGAATGCAAAGTGGCTTAATGGATGCGCTGGGCCGGGCTTACTTGGAGCCTGACGAGCGATAACCCTTGAAGAAATCCGAGGACGATGGATCAACCACGATCACATCCGACTTCTTGTTGAAGCTGGACTTGTAGGCCTCCAGGCTGCGGTAGAACTGCGCGAACTGCGGGTCTTTGCCAAAGGCGTCGGCATAGACCTTGGCAGCTTCGGCATCGCCCTCACCCTTCAGCGCCTGCGCATCACGGTAGGCATTGGCCACGGTCACTTCGCGCTGGCGATCGGCATCGGCGCGGATCTTTTCACCCACGGCGCCACCGGTCGAGCGCAGCTCATTGGCTACGCGCTTGCGCTCGGCTTCCATACGGCTGTAGACCGACTCCGTGATGGCCTCGACATAGTCGACACGCGTGATACGCACGTCAACGATGTCGATACCCCAGGGCTTGCTGCCCTTGACTGCTTCGAGCACTTCACGCTTGACGTCAGCCATCGTCTGCTCGCGCTTGCCGGAGATCATGTCCTGCACGGTACGGCGGTTGACTTCCTCCTGAAAGGCATTGCGCACCACACGGTTGAGCTGGATCGCGCCCTGACCTTCGGTCGTACCCACATTGCGGATATAGGCCGATGGGTCAGTGATGCGCCAGCGCACATACCAGTCGATCACCACACGCTGCTTTTCAGCAGTCAGCATGGATTCGGTGTCGGTACTGTCCAAGGTCAGCAGGCGCTTGTCCAGGTAGGTCACGTTCTGCAGCGGCGGCGGCAGCTTGAAGTTCAAGCCCGGCTCCGTGATGACTTCCTTGATCTGGCCGAGCGCATACTTGATGCCGAACTGCCGCTGATCGACCACAAACACGGTGGAGCTGAGCAGCGCCAGCACCACCAAGACGGTTGAAGCTAAAAATCCCATTCGATTCACAAATCACTCCTAGCGCGACTCGCGGTCACGGGTACGGCTGGTATCACGGGCACGGGCATCCGGCACCGAGGGGGCGGGCGCAGGAGCGCTGGTCGTGGGCGCGTTCGAGCTGGCAGCAGCATCCCCTGGAGCAGCGCTGCCTTGGGTCTGCTGCATGATCTTGTCCAGCGGCAGGTACAGCAGGTTGGAGCCTTGCTTGGAATCGACCACGACCTTGGTCACATTGCTGTAGACCTGTTGCATGGTTTCCAGGTACAAACGGTCGCGCGTGACGACCGGCGCCTTTTGGTACTCGGTATAGATCGACGAGAAGCGCTGGGCATCACCTTGCGCCTGCGCCACGATACGGGCCTTGTAAGCCGCAGCCTCTTCCATCAGACGCGAGGCCGTACCGGTGGCGCGTGGCACCACATCGTTGGCATAGGCTTCAGCCTGGTTCTTGGTGCGCTCACGCTCCTGACCGGCCTTGAGCACATCGTCGAATGCTGCCTGCACCTGCTCGGGCGGGCGCACGCCGCCTTGCTGCAAATTGACGCCAACGACTTCAACACCGATCTTGTAGCGATCCAGAATCACCTGCATCAGCTCACGCACGCGGGGCGCAATCTGGTCACGTTCTTCCGCCAGTGCGGCATCCATCTTCATCTTGCCGACCACCTCACGCACAGCGGTTTCAGCCACCTGGATGACGGTATCTGCCGGTGCCTTGCTCTCAAACAGCCAGGCCCGAGCATCGCTCAGGCGGTACTGCACGGCAAACTTGATCTCGACGATGTTCTCGTCTTCGGTCAGCATGGCCGATTCGCGCAGACCAGTAGTCTTGATGATGCTGTCGCGGCCCACATCGGCAGAGCGGATCTGCGAAACATAGACCAGCTCATGGCGCTGGATCGGGTACGGCAGGCGCCAGTTGATACCGGCATTGACGGTCTTGTGGTACTTACCGAACTGCGTGATGACTGCTTGCTGGCCTTCCTGCACGATGAAGAAGCCGGTGCCCAGCCAGATCAGTGCGGCTACGCCAACGATCAGGCCCAGGCCAACGCCAGCGCCCTTGAACTCAGGTGGCTGCCCTGCACTGCCGCGGCCCGTGCCGCCGCCTTTACCGCCACCGAACAAACCGCCGAGCTTCTTGTTCAGGTCCTGCCACAGCTCGTCCAGATCCGGCGCACCGTTGGTGCCGGGGCGCTGGGCGTTGGGCCGGTTGTTCTGCTCGGGCGGGTTGTAGGGCGGACGGGAAGGCTCTTGACCTGCATTGCTGCTGTCGTCCTTGCCATCGTCGCCCCGCCCCCAGCGGGGATCGTTCAGGTTGAACATTCCGCGCAGGCCCTGCGGCAGCAAGGCCAGGCGCGGAAAACGTGAATGAAGTTTCATTAGCGATGTCTCTATGAATCAGCGTTACAAGCGCATGCAAGCAGCCATTGTGGCAGCCCTAGGGAGCATTTCCCAGCAATTCGTCATCGGCGTCTGGGGCTATCTCCCAGGCGTCACCCGCATCGAGCGCCGCCTGGCGGGCGACCAGGGCCTGGGCCAAGTGCTCGCGCACGGCCTCCAGCCCCTGCCCCTTGGCCGCACTGACAAAGAATCGTGGAACCTGCACCCCATCGAGCTCGTAGCTGTCTGCAAGCGCTGTTGGCCGCCGGTCTGGCTCAATGGCATCCAGTTTATTGAATACCAGAACCTGCGGCACGTTTTCTGCCCCAATTTCCCGAAGAACCTTTTGGACTTGTTGTATTTGTTCCGGGTGGGCAGGGTTGGAGGCATCGACCACATGCAGCAGCAGATCTGCATCTACCGCTTCTTGCAGTGTTGCCTCGAAAGCATTGACCAGCCCGTGGGGCAGGTCCCGAATGAAACCGACCGTGTCGGAGATGGAAATGGAGCGCTGTGCCGACTCCAGATACATCTGCCGCGTCGTCGTGTCCAGGGTCGCAAACAACTGATCGGCTGCATAGGCGCGCGCCTTGACCACGGCATTGAAGAAGGTCGATTTGCCGGCATTGGTGTAACCCACCAACGACACATTGAAGGTATCGTTGCGCTGCCGCTGGCGGCGCTGCGTCGCGCGCTGCTTCTTGACCTTGAGGAGCCGGTCCTTGGTGCGCTTGATCGCATCGTTGATCATGCGCTTGTCCAGCTCGATCTGGGTCTCACCCGGGCCACCGCGCGTGCCGATACCGCCGCGCTGCCGCTCCAAGTGCGACCAGCGGCGCACCAGGCGCGTGCTGAGGTATTGCAGCTTGGCCAGTTCAACCTGGAGCTTGCCCTCGTGGCTGCGTGCGCGCTGCGCAAAGATCTCCAGGATCAGCAAGGTGCGGTCATTGACCGGCATCTGCAGATGGCGCTCCAGATTGCGCTGCTGCGCCGGACTGAGCGCCTGGTCAAACAGGATCTCGGTGGCGCCATAGGTCTGCGCCACCATGCGGATCTCATCGGCCTTGCCGCTGCCCACAAACAGGGCCGCATCAGGCACCTTGCGCTTGCACACCAGGCGCGCAACCGGGTTCAGGCCGGCAGTCTGTGCCAGCAGACCCAGTTCCTCGAGTTCGGAATCGAAGTGCGGAAAACCAAAATCCACCCCGACCAGCATGACCGGGGTGGATTTCTTATCGTTGGAATTTTGTTGATTACTCAATGATGTAGAGCTGTTCACCCGCAGCTTGCGCGGATGTAATGCTATCAAAAGCGTTAGGCTGAAGCTTCGTTGTCTTGCGAATCAGGTGCCGAGAAGTTCACGGCACGACCGGGGACAATGGTCGAGATCGCATGCTTGTACACCATCTGGGTGACGGTGTTGCGCAGCAGCACAACGTACTGGTCAAAAGATTCGATCTGGCCTTGGAGCTTGATGCCGTTGACCAGGTAGATGGACACAGGCACATGCTCGCGGCGCAGAGCGTTGAGGAATGGATCTTGCAGAAGTTGGCCTTTGTTGCTCACGATATTCTCCGTGTTCGGACAGTGTTGTTGTAAAACGCCACCTTACCACAGTGGCAATCTAACTGAACGATAAATGGTTGTTTCATGTGATGGGCCTGTGGATCAGGCCTCATCTCACTTGTACGCTATCAATCTTTGTCAGCGTAAGGGTTATGTGAGGTCTTGAATTCAATCCGCAAGGGGGTGCCGATCAAATTAAATTCCTTGCGGAAACGACCTTCCAGAAAGCGCTTGTAGGCATCGGTGATGTGCTCGAGCGAATTGCCGTGAATCACAATCACCGGTGGGTTCATACCACCCTGGTGCGCATAGCGCAGTTTGGGGCGGTAAGGTCCGATCTTCTTGGGCGTCTGGTACTGCACCGACTCCAACAGCACGCGCGTGAGCACGGGCGTGGGCATCTTGCACAGGGCCGACTTGTGCGCCTGGATCATCGAGGTCCACAGCGGACCCAGACCCTGGCGCTTCTTGGCCGAGATGAAGTGCAGCGGCGCAAACTTCAGGAAGGACAGGCGCAGCTCGATCGAGCGCTCCAGCATTTGGCGGCCGTAATCGTCAAGCGCATCCCACTTGTTCACGGCCAGCACCACGGCGCGGCCGCTTTCCAGAATGTAGCCGGCGATGTGGGCATCCTGGTCGGTCACGCCTTGCGTGGCATCGAGCAACAGCAGCACCACATTGGCGCCTTCAATGGCTTGCAGGGTCTTGACCACCGAGAACTTCTCGATGGCTTCGAATACGCGGCCCTTGCGGCGCAAACCGGCGGTGTCGATCAGCTGGAATTTCTGGCCATTCTTCTCGAACGGCACCGCGATCGCATCGCGCGTGGTACCGGCCATGTCAAAGGCCACCAGGCGCTCTTCACCCAGCCAGGTGTTGATCAAGGTGGACTTGCCCACATTCGGGCGCCCTGCCACGGCCAGCTTGATGACCTGCTCGTCCTCTTCGGCTTCGGCATCGTCTTCCTGGTTGAGCCAGGGCAACTGCTCCAGCGCCATGTCGATCATGGTGCGGATGCCCTGGCCGTGCGCAGCCGAGACCGGGAACACCTCACCCAGACCCAGCTCGTAGAACTCGGCCAGCTGGCCGCCGTCCTTCATGCCTTCGGCCTTGTTGCCCACCAGCATGGCGGGCTTGCCCAGGCGGCGCAGGTAGCCGGCAATCTCATGGTCCTGGGCCGACAGACCCAGGCGTACATCGACCACGAACAGCACCACATCCGCCTCGGCCACGGCCTGGCGGGTCTGCTTGGCCATTTCCTTGAAAATGCCACTGGTCGCATCGGGCTCGAAACCACCGGTATCGATCACGATGTATTCGTGCTTGCCCTGACGGCCTTGGCCGTAATGGCGATCACGCGTCAAACCGGCGAAGTCGGCAACGATGGCGTCGCGCGACTTGGTCATCCGGTTGAACAAGGTGGATTTGCCCACATTGGGACGCCCCACCAAAGCAATAACTGGCTTCATTCCTGACTACTTTTTCTTTTCTTACTCGGGCCGAAAGCCATACACCGCGCCATCATTCGTCTGCACCACCATGGTGTTGCCCGCCAATACCGGCGCTACGGAAATACCGGAGCTGTTGGTAGAGAAGCGGTTGAGCGGCGAGCCGTCTTTCTTGGACAGCATATGCACCGTACCCGAACTATCACCAAAAATCACAGAGCGGCCCAGCACCAGCGGCTGACTCAGCTTGCGGTAGCGCAGGCGATTGCTCGTCCACACCACGCTGCCGCCATCATGCGCCCAGGCCGTGATCACGCCATTGCCATCGGCACCGGCCACCACATCGGCATCGCCGGAGATGCCGTTGATACCTTCGGCACGCACGGTCCAGCGAAGCTGCGCCGTGGATGCATCGATACAACCGACGGCCATCTGGTAGGCACGCGTACACAACACCGAGCCTTGGCGCGACACGCCACCCACCAGCTCCACCAGACGTTCGACGTCATTGGTGCCACGCGGGCTGGCAATCGGCACTTCCCAACGCAGTGCACCGGTGTTGGGGTCGATACCGACAAAGCGGCCCGACACGCCAGCCACCAGGGTGTCCTGGTAGGCGGTCAGCACGCCGCTTTGGCGCAGCACCAATGCCTCGGTGGTCTTGGCCTGGCTCCACAGCGCCTGGCCCGATGCCGCATCAAAGGCCTGCACCGAGCGGTCTGCGCTTTGCACAAAAATGCGCTCGCCAGCCACCAGCGGCGCGGTATAGACACGCGCTGGAAGGCGCTTGCGCCACATTTCCTTGCCCTGGCTCAGAGCGACGAGGTTGCCGTCTTCGGTCACCACGGCAGCCCATTTGCCATCGCTGCCCACGCCTGCCGAGAGCTTCTGGCCCACGTTGACGCGCCAGAGATCGGCACCGGTATCGGCATTGACGGAAGCCACCTGGCCATCGGCAGAGGCCAGGGTCACCACAGTGCCGCTGACATTCATCACCAAGGTGGGGTTGCTCTTGCCGATGCGCTGTGTCCAGACCTGCTGCACGGACAGCAGTGCGACATTGGGCTCAAGCTCAGCAGGCTTGCGCTTGTCCGACGAGAACAAAGAGCAGCCCGCAATGGCCAGAGCCACTGCCGATACCGTCAAAACCTTGGCTGCAGCAGCCGCTGCAGCATATGCCTGTTGTTGTTTCATGCGCACTGCCTTCTGCCATCCATCACTTCAGATCTTCGCCCAGCGCATTGAGCTTGACGGAGATCACGTTGCGGTATTCCACGCCCGGTTCTGTCTTTTGCAAAGCCGCCTTGTAGGACTCAATGGCTTGCGCCTTGTCGCCCTTGGCCAGGTAGACATCGCCCTTGTGGTCTGCCACCACGGCATCGAACTCGGTCGGCATCTTGGTGCCCAGCACCTTGAGCGCCTCATCGTAGGCCTGGCTGTTGAGCAGCACGGCCGCCAAACGCACGCGGGCAGTGGCCTTGAGGCCCTCATCCGACGCATTGTCCGCCACCCAGGTGAGCGCAGCCTTGGCATCGTCCATCTGGCCCTTGTCACCTGCAGCCTTGGCTACGAGCAGGCCGGCATGTGCCGCTTGCATGGTGCTGCCATAGTTGCTGCGCAGGTCGCCAAAGGCCTGGTCGATGCGGGTCTTGTCACCGGAGTTGACCGCAGCCTCGACCGCCGACGACAGCGCGCTGGCTTGCGAGGCCTGGCGGTTCTGCCAGTATTGGTAGCCGTTCCAGGCGGCAAAGCCCCCCAGCACAATCACCAGCACTGTGGTGATCAAGGTGCCCCACTTGTTCCAGAAGTGCTTGAGCTGGTCTATCTGTTCCTGTTCTTCCAGATCTAAATGCGTTGCCATATTGTTCTAAGGGAGTTGAATCAAAAAAATGCTTGCAGCCGAGGCTGCACTTATGCGCGCAATTGCGCTGCCCAGTCGGCCACGGCGTCTATCGCACGTTCGGCCTGAGCACCCTCACCATCGCGCAGCTGCTTGACGGTCACCATGCCGCGCTGCATCTCGTCGCTGCCAAAGATCAGCGCGCAAGCGGCGCCGCTGGCATCGGCCTTCTTGAACTGCGACTTCATGCTGCCCAGGCTGCCTGCCACGGCCGAGCCATGCATCTGTACCCGAACACCGGCTTGACGCAGGGTCTGGATCACGCGCATGGCCTGCGGCAGCAGTGCTGCGTCCGGCAGGATAGCGTAGGCATCAATAGACGGGCGATCCCACTGGATATTCAGCTCTTTGATCAGCTCCAGAACGCGCTCGATGCCCATGCCCCAGCCCACGGCCGGCGCAGGCTTGCCGCCAATCTGCTCGATCAGGTAGTCATAGCGGCCACCGCCACAGATCGTGCCTTGCGAGCCGAGCTTGTCGGTGATGAACTCGAACACCGTCAGGTTGTAGTAGTCCATGCCACGCACCAGGCGCGGGTTGACCGACCAGGCCACGCCGTTGGCGTCCAGAATGTCCTGCACCGCCTTCAAGTGGGCCTTGGAGTCATCACCCAGAAAGTCCAGCAGCTGGGGGGCAGCATTGACCATCGCCTGCATCGCCGGGTTCTTGGTGTCCAGCACGCGCAGCGGGTTGCTGTACATGCGGCGCTTGCCCTCCTCGTCCATCACATCGGTGTGCTGCTCAAAATAGGCCACCAATGCCTCGCGGTGGGCGCGGCGCTCCTCGGGCTGGCCCAGGCTGTTGAGCTCCAGGCGCACGCCTTCGATGCCCAGGTCCTTCCAGAGCTGCGCGGCCAGCAGGATCACCTCGGCATCGAGCTCGGCGCCGCCAAAGCCCATGGCTTCGACGCCAACCTGGTGGAACTGGCGGTAGCGGCCGCGTTGCGGCTTTTCACGGCGGAACATGGCGCCAATGTAGAACAGGCGCTTGCCGCCGTCATAGAGCATGTTGTTCTCGACCACGGCGCGCACCACACCGGCAGTGCCTTCCGGGCGAAGGGTCAGGTGCTCGGCCTGGCCATGCTTGTCGGCCCGGTCTTCGAAGGAATACATTTCCTTCTCGACAATGTCGGTCACCTCGCCCAGACCGCGCACAAACAGCGCCGTGTGCTCGGCCAGGGGCGTGCGGATGTTGCGGTAGGCAAAACGCCCCATCAAGTCGCGCACCTTGCCTTCAAACCATTCCCACATGGCCGAATCGGGCGGCAGGATATCGTTCATGCCTTTGATGGCGGCCAGCTTTTCATTCATGCCCATGGGCTTCTATCTCTCTGTTCAGTATGCTTGCAAACACTTGCCAGGCCAGCAAGTGCAGCTATCAATTATCTACCTTGGCAGCACCGTAGCGGCGCTCCACATAGGCTTGCACGATCTCGTGGAACTCTTGCGCAATCCGGTCACCGCGCAAGGTCATGGCCTTTTCGCCGTCAATAAAGACGGGCGCTGCGGGCGATTCGCCGTTGCCCGGCAGGCTGATGCCAATATCGGCATGCTTGCTTTCGCCCGGGCCGTTGACGATGCAGCCCATCACGGCCACCTTCATCTTCTCGACGCCGGGGTACTTCACGCGCCAGACCGGCATTTGCGAGCGCAGGTGCTGGTCGATGTCACGCGCCAGTTCCTGGAAGGTGGTGCTGGTGGTGCGGCCGCAGCCTGGGCAGGCGGTGACGCTGGGCACAAAGCTGCGCATGCCCATGGCCTGCAGAATCTCGCTGGCCACCACCACTTCTTGGGTACGGGCCTCGCCCGGCTGCGGGGTCAGCGACACGCGAATGGTGTCGCCAATGCCGTCTTGCAGCAGGATCGATAGCGCAGCGGCTGAGGCCACCGTGCCCTTGGTGCCCATGCCCGCCTCGGTCAAACCCAGGTGCAGTGCATAGTCGCAGCGCGCGGACAGCCCCCGATACACAGCCACCAAATCCTGCACACCACTGACTTTGCAGGAAAGGATGATCTGGTCACCATTCAGGCCCATTTCTTCGGCACGCCGCGCAGAGGAAATGGCCGAGGTAATCAGTGCCTCGTACATCACCTGGCGCCCGTCCCAGGGCACGGCGCGGCGGCTGTTCTCGTCCATCAGTTCGGCCAGCAGTTCCTGGTCCAGGCTGCCCCAGTTCACACCGATGCGCACGGCCTTGTCGTACTGCATGGCCGCCTCGATCATCTGGCCGAACTGCTTGTCCTTCTTGTCACCCTTGCCCACATTGCCGGGGTTGATCCGGTACTTGGACAGCGCCTTGGCGCAGTCAGGAAACTCGGTCAGCAAGCGGTGGCCGTTGTAGTGGAAGTCGCCTACCAGTGGCACGTTCTCGCCCATGCGGTCGAGCTGCTCGCGCACATAGGGCACGGCTGCTGCGGCCTCCGGTGTGTTGACGGTGATACGCACCATCTCCGAACCCGCCTGCGCCAGCTCCTTGACCTGGATGGCCGTCTCGATCACATCCACGGTGTCTGTGTTCGTCATCGACTGTATGCGCACGGGCGCATCGCCCCCCACCGTCACCACACGGTCACCCCAGACCACGCGGGCCTGGCGACTTTTGCGGGCGGCCGGCGCCACCATGGGCACGGGCAACAGGATGTTCTCTTCTTGCACTTAATTCACCTCAAAACGGGCGATGCTGCCCTTGGTCACTTTTTTCAGATCAAAAGCCGACCCGCGCAGCTGCATCTCCACTCCCACCGCATTGCCCACGATGAGCTTGAGCGGCGGGGTGGCCGCGATATCTTCGTTCGTGCCGGCACGGATGGTCTTTTCAAACACCACCTTGCCACTGGCTTCCTTGACCTGCACCCAGCTGTCCTGGCTAGCCTTGAAATGCAACAATGGCGCGCCTTCTGCAGGAGCAGCCGCCACGGGGGCTGTAGCGGCTGGGCTAACCGGGCCTGCCAGCGCAGCAGTGCCACCCGCTTCGGCGGGGCCATTGGCCGGCGCCTCGGGCACCGGATCGGTCGAGCTGCCACCCAGCGCAACGGGCTCGGACTGCTCAGCCACGCCGGCGACGTTGTTGGAACGCGCAGGTGCCGGGGCAGAAGCCGCGGTGGAGCTCTTCCAGTAGTCCGCCAGTTGCGGATAGAACAGCACGCCGACGGTCGCCACGATCAGCAGTACCACCACGCCCATCCAGGGGAAAGGCTTGCTGCTGGGGAAATCATTTTTCTTGCTCTGCGCCGGGCCCACGGCCACGCGGGTTTTGACACTTTCCACGCCCGGGCTCAGGTCCTTGCCGGGCGGCTTGGGCAACTGGGCCAGCACGGGAGCGGGATCGATCTTGAGCACACGGCACACGGCCGAGGCCAGCGCGCGCACAAAGACCACATCCGGAAAGGCGCTCCAGTCGCCCGCTTCCAGCGCTTCAAGCTTGTGGACGGACACCTTCAGGTGCGCGGCCACGGCAGGCAGGTGGTAGCCGAGCTCTTCGCGGGCCTGGCGCAGCATCTCGCCAGCACTGAGGGCAGCTTGGTTTGCGTTCGTTGCTTCTTGGATATCAGACTCGTTCACAGCACGCCTCCACCAGCGATACGTGCCGTCTCTTTGGAGTCGGGGAAACGCTTTTGCAATTGGGCCGCCAGCGCACGTGCGCTCGCTCCATCGCCCAGGGCTTTTTCAATTTGGATACCGAGGAACAGGGATTCGGAGTTGGCCAACTCGCCGTTGTTGAGACGGCGGATATAGAACTGGGCGCGGCGCGGGTCGCCGCGTTGGTTCATCAGCTTGGCCAGGTTGAAGCTGACGACCGGGTTACCGGCATCGTATTCATAGGCCTTGAGCAGGCTGGCCTCGGCTTCGGCAGGCTTGCCGGCAGCCTCATGGCACAGGCCCTGGGCCATCAAGGTCTTGGCTTGCTGGAAATACTGGCGCTGCACCAAGGCCTGGTTGAAGTAGCGGTCTGCCGCGTCGTATTTTTTCTCTTGGCAGAGCAGCCAGCCATGGTTGTGCATGATGTTGGCATCGGTGGGCTTGAGCGATTGCGCCTTGCTAAAGCTCTCATCGGCAATATCGGGCTCGCCCAGCTGCATGTAGATGAGGCCGCGCATGTTGTAGGCGTCACCACTGTTGGGGTCCAGCGCCAGCACCTGCTTGATCTCATCCAGCGCGATCGTGGTTCGGCCGGTTTGGAAATAGCTGGCGGCCAGCTCCAGACGAATGCGTGCACGCCGATGGATTTCGGTCTCATCGGATTGTGTGACATAGGCGGCATCCTCGCGGGCCGTGTTACTGGCGGTACCGCAGCCCGACAAACCACCGATCAGGGCCAGCCCTAAAAAGGTGGCAGCCATGAGGCGATGCACCCTCGGTTGCCCTGTTGTCACAGCCTCTTGCATGCACACCCTCCTCAAACTGATTGGACTATTTCTAGACTTGTGCCAGCGGTATGACCCGGTTCTTGGCCATACGCTCCGCCGCTTTGGTGCGGTCTTTCACATCGCCAGCGAGCTGGCCACAGGCCGCATCGATGTCATCGCCCCGGGTCTTGCGCACGGTGGTCACGACGCCCGCATCCGAGAGCATCTTGGCAAATTCCGTCACCCGGTTGGCAGGTGATCGTAACAGACCAGAGGCTGGAAACGGGTTGAATGGAATCAAATTGAATTTGCACCAGGCCCCGCCGTTGCCCGCATACTCTCGCACCAGTGCTATCAATTGCTGGGCATGCTCGGGCTGGTCGTTGACGCCGTCGAGCATGCAATACTCAAAGGTGATGAAGTCACGCGGCGCAAACTCCAGGTAGCGGCGGCAGGACTGCATCAGCTCGGCGAGCGGGTATTTCTTGTTCAGCGGCACCAGGCCATTGCGCAGCGGGTCGTTGGGCGCGTGCAACGACACGGCCAGCGCCACGGCGCAGTCTTGCGACAGGCGGTCCATCATCGGCACCACACCCGAGGTGGAGACGGTGACGCGGCGGCGCGACAGACCATAGCCATGGTCATCCAGCATGGTGCGCAATGCGGGCACCAAGGCCGTGTAATTTTGCAGGGGCTCGCCCATGCCCATCATCACCACGTTGGAGATGATGCGCTCATCGCGCCCCAGGCGCTTGCGCAGCGCGTGTTCGGCAAACCACAGCTGCGCCATGATTTCGCCAGTAGTCAGGTTGCGGCTGAAGCCCTGGTGCCCTGTCGAGCAAAAGCGGCATCCCACTGCGCAACCAGCCTGCGAAGAGACGCACAAGGTGCCACGGTCATCTTCGGGAATGAATACGGATTCGACGGCATTGCCGTCACCCACGTCGAACAGCCACTTGACTGTTCCGTCGGTGGACACGTGCTCGGTGATCACGGGCAGCGCCGTGACATGGGCCGTGCCCTTGAGTTTTTCGCGCAGGGACTTGGCCAGATCGGTCATCTGGTCGAAATCGGCTGCACCGCGCTGGTGGATCCAGCGAAAAAGCTGCGTGGCCCGGAAGCGCTTCTCTCCCAGCCCTTCGCAAAAGGCGGTCAAACCAGCCAAATCAAAATCAAGCAAATTGGTGGTCATGGATATACGCTCGGGCCACTTACCTATGCCACGCGGCCTTGCGGCCGCGTACATGTCAATTAACGGGAATAAACGTTCATGCCGGGGAAGAAGAACGCCACTTCCACAGCGGCGGTCTCGGCAGCGTCAGAGCCGTGCACGGCGTTGGCGTCGATGCTGTCAGCGAAGTCAGCGCGGATCGTGCCCTTGTCGGCCTTCTTAGGGTCGGTAGCGCCCATCAGCTCACGGTTCTTCAGGATGGCGTTTTCGCCTTCCAGAGCCTGGATCATCACAGGACCGGAGATCATGAAGTCCACCAGATCCTTGAAGAAAGGACGGGCAGCGTGCACAGCGTAGAACTGCTCAGCGTCTTGACGCGACAGTTGCACCAGCTTGGCGGCCACGATCTTCAGGCCAGCAGCTTCAAAGCGGGCGTAGATTTGACCGATAACATTCTTAGCCACTGCATCGGGCTTGATGATCGAGAGGGTACGTTCGATTGCCATAATAAATTTCCTGTTGATGGATTTTTTGCTCTAAAAGCAAACCTTTGATTGTACGGTGTCCTGGAAGTCAGCGGCGTGACTACGACCTTCCACCGCGCTTGAATCCGCCACCGCTCTTGCGTTGGCCCTGGCGCTGACGCGTCAGGCTGTCGTGACCGATGTAGCCCAGCGAGGTCTTCATCGGATCGGGTTGGGTATTGCGCTTCTCGGGCGCCTTGCGCAAACCACCACCCCGGGTGTTCTTGGCCGGGCCCACCGATGGGCGCGGGCCGTTGTGCTGGGGACGGTTGTCACTGCGTCCGCCCCGGCCAGCAGAATTCTGCTCACGGGGTTTGCGCTCAGCCACTCCACCGGCAGCCACGGTCAACGCCTGGATGTCGCGCTGGTCCAGCTCGACCCAGGAGCCGCGGCGCAAGCCGCGCGGCAGCACCATGGCACCGTAGCGGATACGGATCAGGCGGCTGACCGCGTGACCCACCGACTCAAACATACGGCGCACTTCGCGGTTGCGGCCTTCGGAGATGGTGACCCGGTACCAGCAGTTGGCGCCTTCGCCACCACCGTCATCGATGGAGCCAAAGCTGGCCACACCGTCTTCCAGGTTCACACCGGCCAGCAGCAAGGCCTTTTCTTCATTGGTCAGGGCGCCCAGCACGCGCACCGCGTACTCACGCTCCAGGCCAAAGCGCGGGTGCATCAGGTTGTTGGCCAACTCACCGGAGTTGGTGAACAGCAGCAGGCCTTCGGTATTCAGATCGAGACGGCCGATCGACTGCCACTTGCCATGCGAGACGCGCGGCAGCTTGCGGAACACCGTGGGGCGGTTCTGCGGATCGTCGTGCGTCACGACCTCGCCCACGGGCTTGTGGTAGGCCAGCACGCGCGCTGGCGGCTGCTCGATGCGGAACGTGATCAGCTTGCCGTTCACACGGATCTTGTCGCTGTGCAAAATGCGCTGACCGACGTGGGCGGGCTCGTTGTTGACGGAGATGCGGCCTTCCAGAATCAGGCGCTCCATCTCCAGGCGCGAACCCATGCCGGCCTGGGCCAGCAGCTTGTGCAGCTTGGGCGCCTCCACATGGGGCTGGAGCACGCGCTTGACCGGAGCGGGTGCATCCGAGTCTTCCGCTGCTTCCAGCGCGCCAGCCACCACGTCTTCGAAGGCATAGCCTTCCGGCTCGGCATGGCGTTGCGGACGGCCCGCCGGACCACGGCCACGGGCGGGAGGCGCATCGCCTTCTGCGCCCTGCGCATCACGCGGCTGTCCATCACGCTCACGGAAACGGCGAGCTCGGGCCGGGTAACGGCTTACGCGCTGTTCGCCATCACGGCGTGCACGCGGCTCGGCGGGCTGGGCTGCGGCATCGCCATCAGCCTCACCGGCATCGGCGCCAGCCGCCTGGGATTCGTCGGCCGCTGCCGCCGCCGCTTGCGCAGGCGCGGCACGCTTGCGCGGTGCACGGCGCTTTTCAGACGGCGCAGCACCTTCTTGCAAGGCCTTATCTCCATCCTGGGGCGCATTCATATCGCTGGTATCACTCATCATCTTTTTGCTTTTCTACCCCGCCTGGTGCGGAATTATGTGCATCGTCATCACGGACCAAAGGATCCGCATCTTTGTCTTCAACCCCGGCAGTGGCGGCATCTGCATCACCACCTGCCTGCGGGGACTCTGCCGCCCTCACGGCGGCCGCATCTTCATCATCAGCAGACCCAGCCTCAGGCAAAGTCTGCGCATCCTCTGCGTCTTCCAACGCATCGCCATCGGCAACTGGCGCTGCCATGGCCATGGGCTCACCCACCAGCTCGAATGCCTCGGCGTCCGCTGGCCCGGCATCCTGCGGCGCGGCCTCGTCTTGCGGCGCTTCCAGCGGCAGGCTGTCAAACATGGTCTGCGACTGGTTGCTGCTGTCCAGCTCGGGCAACTGGTCCAGCGACTGCAGGCCCAGGTCATCCAGAAACTGCCGGGTCGTCGCCAGCAGCGCAGGCCGCCCGATGGTCTCCCGGTAGCCAATCACTTCCACCCAACCCCGGTCTTCCAACTGCTTGATGATCAAGCTGTTGACGGTGACCCCCCGGATATCTTCGATATCGCCACGGGTCACCGGCTGCCGATAGGCAATGATGGCCAGGGTTTCCAGGGTCGCACGCGAATACTTGGGCGGTTTTTCCGGATGCAGGCGATCGAGGTACTCGCGCATCTCCGGCCGGCTCTGAAAGCGCCAGCCCGATGCCACCTGTACCAGTTCTACCCCCCGGTGCGCCCAGTCCAGTTGCAGTTCCTGCAACAGCACCTTGAGCGTGTCCGTTCCCAGATCATCCGCAAACAATCCCCGCAGCTCACGCACGGTAATGGGCTGGGGCGCGCAGATCAGCGCAGTCTCCAGCACCCGTTTTGCTTCCAAAGTATGCATGCGATAAATCCCTGTTTTCACGCCAGCGCGCGGCTGCGTGTTCAGACAAAGGAATGCGTATCAAGAGGGCCGCGTTTGCATGGCCAAGATCACGGCGCAGGCATAAGCGCCCATAGCCGCCGGCACTGGGCGCCACCGATGCAGTGTGCAAACCGGGTGTTTGCGCTGGCTGAAAAACCAGACCTGCAGGAGTAGCGCTTAGGCCAATTCCGCCAAATTATACCGAAGATCCCAATTTTCCATCGCCGAGGTGATATCGGCAGGCGGCATCGCGAACCAGGACATGCTCTGCCCGGTGACTGGATGCACAAAGGCCAGCCGCAGCGCATGCAGGGCCTGGCGCTCCATGCCGGCAGCTGGTGTACCGCCGTAGAGCGTATCGGCCAGCAGCGGATGCTGGAGCGAGGCCATGTGCACGCGGATCTGGTGGGTGCGCCCGGTGTGCAGGCTGCAGAACACCGCACAACCTTGCTGGCCATTGACCAGCAGACGGATATCGGTACGCGCCGGTTTGCCGGGATGCTGGGCCAGATCGACTGCCGCCATGCGCAGGCGGTTGCGTGGATCGCGGCCAATCGGCAGGCTGACGGAGGTCTGCGCTGCGCCCTGCCAGGGCTTGTGGCCCAGCGCCAGGTAGTTGCGGCGCACATCGCGTGCAGCGATCAGCTTGACCAACGCGTCCATGGTCTGGCGCTCGCGCGCCACCACCATCAGTCCGCTGGTGTCCTTGTCCAGCCGGTGCACGATGCCTGCGCGCGGCAGCTGGGCCGCCTTGGCGTCGTAGGCCAGCAAGGCATTGAGCAAGGTACCGCTCCAGTTGCCTGGCGCGGGGTGCACCACCATGCCGGCAGGCTTGTTGATGATCAGCAGATGCTCATCCTGGTAGACCACGTCCAGCGGAATATCCTGCGGCAAGAAGGCCTGGCTTTGCTGCGTGGGACGCAGCTCAACCACCGCCTGGTCACCGGCCTTGACCTTGGCGCTGGGCTTGAGACCGGATTTGCCATTGACCAGCACCGCGCCCTGCAGCAGCAAGGCCTGCAGATAGCTGCGCGAGAACTCCGGCACCCACAGCGCCAGCGCCTTGTCCAGGCGCATGCCATGTTCGTCCACACCGGCCACAACCGTCCGGCTTTCCCAGGTTTGCGACTCGACCTCCGCGGACTCTTCATCCCCTTCCGGCGACACCAAGGCGGCATCCTCCAAATGGGAAAAGCCGACATCGTCGGCTGGCGGCGATGTCGACTTCGAGGAAGTGCCCGGCATCAGCGGGAAGGCAGGTAGCGCGATGGATCGACCGGCTTGCCCTGGCGGCGCACCTCAAAGTGCAGCTTCACGCGGTCGGCGTCGGAGCTGCCCATCTCGGCAATCTTCTGACCCTTCTTGACGACTTGGTCGTCCTTCACCAGCAAGGTCTGGTTGTGGGCGTAGGCAGTCAGGTAGGTGTTGTTGTGCTTGATCAGAATCAGGTTGCCGTAGCCGCGCAGGCCGGCACCGGAGTAGATCACGCGGCCATCAGCGGCGGCCACAACCGGGTCGCCGGCCTTGCCGCCAATGTCCAGGCCCTTGTTGCGCGCATCGTCAAAGCCCGCAATCACGGCGCCCGATGAAGGCCAGATAAAGCCCAGGTTGCCATCGGCTGCGGCGGGGGCAGACGCTGCTGCCGCAGGCGCGGGAGCCGGTGCAGGCGTAGCCGCTGGCGTGTTCGCGCCCGTCACCGCAGGTGCCGTGGCTGCCGGGGCAGCGCTGGCGGTCGCCGCCGCCGGCGGCACCACGCGCAGCACCTGGCCCACTTCGATCACGTTGGGATTTTCCAGATTGCTCCAGCGCGCAATATCGCGCCAGTTCTGGCCGTTGTCGGCGGCGATGCGCATCAGGGTCTCGCCGGGCTTGACGGTGTAGTAACCGGGCTTGCCAGCGTTTTCTGCGCCAGGCAGGGTGGCGGGATCAATGCGCGGCGGCGTGGCCGAGGTCGATGTCGGCGTGCGGCCTGCCGAAAGGCCCCGATCCTCCACGGGCGCCTGGTTCAGCGATGTACTACCGCATCCTGCCAGCACCATGGCTGCCACCACACCGGCACCCCACGTCAAAACACCACGTGAATCCAACATACCTATCCTTCTTAACCAAGCCCCGATTTTAGGGGCACGAAATGAACATGCTCCAGAACCGTGCGCTGAAACCCATCAGCACTGCGGTCCACAACGAGCAAAACCTGTTGCTGGCCCGGCCCCATCACCGGGGCCACGAGCCGGCCGCCTTCAGCCAGCTGGTCACACCAGGCCTGGGGGACCGAATCCCCGCCAGCCGCTGCGATGATGCCGGCATAAGGCGCGCCTTTTTCAAAACCCAGCATGCCATCACCGAGGATCAGGTGCACATTGGCCAGCCGCAAAGGCCGCAGGTTGACCCGCGCCTTTTCATGCAACGCACGCAGCCGCTCAATGGTATACACCTCCTTGGCCATCAGGCTCAGAACCGCCGCCTGGTAACCGCAGCCGGTGCCGATTTCCAAAATACGGCCCAGGCCCATTTTCCCCGCCGGTGATTGCAGCAGCAATTCACACATCCGCGCCACCACGCTGGGTTTGGAGATGGTCTGCCCCAATCCTATAGGCAAACTGGTGTCCTCATAGGCCTGAACCGCCAGTGCACTGTCAACAAACTGGTGACGCAGCACGGAATTCATCACTTTGAGCACCCGGGTGTGCTCCACCCCCGATGCGGCCAGGCGCTGCACCATGCGCAAGCGCGCCGAGGTGAAATCCACGCTCTCAGGCCCCAGCGACTCACGCACCGCCATTGGCACGGGCGACAGCTCTGCAGGCAGCCGGGCCCATTGCCGATGCACGTTGCTGGCCTGCGGCTTGGTGCTGACAGGCATGGCACCGCGTGCTGGAAAGCCGGGCTTGCGCAAGGTCACCCTGGCACCTCCAGGTCCTTGCTACGCAAGCTGGTCGCGGTCTGCGCCCAGTAGGCCAGGCTCTCATGGTCGGTCAAATCCACCTTCAGCGGTGTCACCGCCATATGGCCTGATGCCGTCGCATGGAAGTCGGTGCCCTCGGCATCGTCCAGCGCCAGGCCAGCATTGCCGATCCAGTACATGGTCTCGCCCCGGGGGCTGGTCTGGGTGATGACTTTTTCGGCCGAATGCCTGCGCCCCAGGCGGCAGAGCTTGAGCGGCTTGATCTGCGCAAACGGAAGGTTGGGAATATTGATATTGAGCAGCCAGGGCTTGAGGGTCACGAGCTTGGAGGCTTCAAACTGCTGCACCAGCTCGCAGGCCTTTTTCGCGGCTGACTCCAGCTCGCCCCAGCCCTTGTTGATCTGGGAGAACGCCATGGCCGGGATGCCAAAAAGATAGCCTTCCATGGCCGCGCCCACGGTGCCGGAGTAGATGGTGTCATCGCCCATATTGGCACCGTTATTGATGCCAGATATGACCAGATCAGGTCTATAGCCCAACAGGCCCGTCAGCGCAATGTGTACGCAATCAGCCGGCGTGCCATTGACATAGCGAAAGCCATTGGCCGCGCGCTGCACGTACAGCGGCGAATGCAAGGTCAACGCATTGGATTTGGCACTGTTGTTGTGTTCTGGTGCCACCACCTCGACATCAGCCACCGCCTGCAATGCGTCATGCAACGCCACGATGCCGGGCGCCTGATAACCATCATCGTTACAAAGCAGTATCTTCATGTCATTGAATCAGTTGCACTGCATTGTAGAGGTCCCAACACAGAACCCGAGCGGAGTGTGGCAGCAAAGCGACCTCCGGGCTGCGCCTGCGCGCACTGTCCCGCTGAAACGGGGCCGTGTGCAGGGCTTCCGCATTGTAGTGAGGCGCGCCGCCCTGCTCTGACCTACTGGGCCGATTGCAACACAAAATTACGATGAAACCCGCTATATAGGTCAATGCCCTAACCGGCAGGAACGGCCGAGACCGATTCGCAGACCTGGGTGGTCAGTCTATGCAGCACGGAGGCCGTGCAGCGGACCAGCGGCGTGGTTTTCCGTTTGGCAGACTGCGCCAGGCACAGGTTGATCATCACGGCTGGCGATTCGATAGGAGCCACCACCAGTTGCTCGCCCAGCTCATGCCCCTCGAGTGCGCTGCGTGTCAAGGCCGCATAACCGTAGCCCCCGCGGACCAAATCCAGAATGGCCGGCACACTGGAGACCTCCCAAACCACATTGAGCTTGACTTGCGACAGCCGGGCCTGCGCCTCCATCAGCTTGCGAAAGATCTGGCCGTACTGCGGCATGATCAGCGGAAAAGCGGACAGGTCCTCAAACCCCAGCGAAGAGCGGCCGTGCAGCGCACACGCCGAGCCGACCAGGCAAAGGCGCTCCTGAAGTACCGGAGTCGTTTCTATATGCGGATGGGGCTCAGGCGAATAGACCAGGCCCAAATCCATTCGTCCGGAGGCCAGCCACTCCGCCATCTGCATCGACAGCCCCTCCACGATGGCAACCCGGGCCTTGGGCATCTGGCGGCTGAACGCATCGATCAGCGGCAAGGTCAAACGCCGAGCCAGGCTGGGAGGCAGGCCCACCACGATACGCCCCACTGGTTCATTGCGCTCGCACCCCAAATCTTCCTTGGCTTGTGCGACGTGCTGCAGGATCGCATGGCTGTGCTCCAGCAACCTGCGCCCTGCTTCGGTCAACGTCACGCCACGCCCGGTGCGGATCAGCAAAGTCTCACGCAACTCCATCTCCAATGCCCGCACCTGGCGACTCAATGCAGGCTGCGCCGTATCGGACAGCATCGCCGCCTTGCTAAAGCTACCGGTTTCCGCCACCGCAACAAAGGTCTCGATCTGCTGCAAATTCATAGTCACCCCCTTTTTCTCATGACGTATTAATAATTTTTAACTATTAGTATGCCATTTTGCTATAGCTGCTAGCTTGGCTTACACCTAGGTGCCTGGGGTCTTCTTTAACAGAATGAAGTTCTGCTTACAGCCAATAAGAGAAGGAGGACCCACCAATGACCAGCGAACAATCCCCTGCCGCTGATAGAAAAAAACGCAACATTAGCAATTATCCATGGCGCTCGGCTATCTGGCCTCAGTTCGCCAGCCGGTGCAGGTCAGATCCGCTACAGGGTGGGGCGCCGCTATCAGCGCCAGCGCCCTGAATCACCCACAGCGGAGGCCGCGCTTTCAGCACGGCCAACAGCAGCGCCCACGAGCCGCTGCGCCAGCTATTCAATACCCCTCGTTCCCCCACTCAAGGAAATCCACCATGGTAGACAAAGCCAACTCCGAGTTCTGGCAAAACCTCAACCCCATCGCCAATCCCTTCCAGCCGGATGCGCTGCCAGAGGTATACATCCCCAATGCAGCATCCGAGGACGAGCGTCTCTACGTTCCGTTCACAGAAACCGTGTGCTCCCGCCCGCTATGGATTTCACCCTCACAAAACAAATGGTGCGACATCTTGATGGCCAAGGAAGCGGGTTTGGTGAACCGCCACTACCACCCGCATGAAGTCTTTGCCTACACCATCTCAGGCAAGTGGGGCTACCTCGAGCACGACTGGACGGCAACCAAGGGCGATTTTGTCTATGAGACTCCGGGCGAAGGCCATACCTTGGTGGCGTTTGACCACCCAGAGCCCATGCGTGCCATCTTCATTGTCAAAGGGCCCCTGATCTGGCTCGACGAGCAAGGCAATCCAGACGGCTACTTTGATGTCCATTCCTACATAGCACTGTGCAAGGCCCACTACGAAAAAGTGGGGCTGGGTGCCGAGGCTGTGGAAAAACTCTTTCGCTAACTGACGCAAAGTCTGGAGAAAAACATGCACGCATCCCCTGTCCGCTCTTGGTGGAGCTATGAGAATCGGCTGCTGCTGATCCTCTTTCTGACCTTTGGCTTTGTCTTCTTTGATCGTCTGGCCTTGTCCTTTCTCTTCCCGTTCATGCAGGATGAGCTGGATCTGAGCCAAACCCAGCTGGGCATGATCTCCTCGGCCCTGGCCCTGACCTGGGCCATCTCCGGAGCGATCGCAGGTGCCTGGTCGGATTCGCGATCCAAGCGCAAGGCGCTGCTGGTGGTGTCCGTGCTGGGGTTCTCCATCTGCTCGGCCATGTCAGGGCTGGTGGGCGGCTTCGTCAGCCTGCTGGTGTTTCGCGCGCTGATGGGTCTGGCTGAAGGGCCCGTACTGCCCATTGCCCAGTCCCTGATGATCCAAAGCTCCACGCCATCGCGGCGCGGCCTGAACATGGGGCTGCTGCAAGGCTCGTCAGCGGGCCTGATCGGCGCAATGATCGGTCCACCCGTCGTCATTGCACTGGCTACGAATTTCGGCTGGCGCGTCGCCTTCTATGTCACCGTGATTCCTGGGATTCTGATTGCCATGGCCATCTGGCGCTGGGTGCATGAGCACCCCGGTCAGGCGCCATCCGCAGCGCAGCCCAAGCCAGCACCCATCAACCGCTGGGCCTTGCTGCGTGAGCGCAATGTGCTGCTGTGCATGCTGATCAGCTGCTTTTTCCTCACCTGGTTCATCATCATCATCTCGTTTGCGCCCACTTTCCTTGTCAAGTTCCGGGAGTTTTCCGCGGCCGACATGGGCTTCGTGATGAGCTGCCTGGGAGCGGCCTGGGTGTTCTGGGGCTTTGCCGTACCCGCCATCTCCGACCGGATCGGACGCAAGTCAGCCCTGGTCATCTTTGCACCGATTGCGGCACTGTGCCCCATCGCCCTGATCTATGGCGACTCCGTCATCGCGCTGGGGGCAGTGGTGTTTGTCACCTATACCGGCCTTGGTTGCTTCACGCTCTTCATGGCCACCGTCCCCGCTGAAACCGTTCCGCCGCAGGTACTGACCGGCGCGCTCGGCCTCATCATGGGAGCGGGTGAACTGGTGGGCGGCTTTCTGGCACCCACGATTGCGGGCTTTGCGGCAGACCACTACGGCCTGCCCGTCGCGATGTGGATGTCAGCAGGTGGTGCATTGATAGCAGGACTGCTCGCGCTGGGCCTGAAAGAAACCGCCCCCCTGGTATTGCAGCGACGTGCCGCTGCGGAGGCCAAGCCATGATGCAAGCACTGCGCTGGCATGGCGCCCAGGATTTACGCGTGGAACAGATTCCGGTTCCCCCGACCGGTCCCCAAGATGTGCGTATTGCGGTGCAGTACTGCGGCATCTGCGGCAGTGACTTGCACGAATTCGAATCGGGCCCCCATGCGATTCCCGTCGGCACACCCCACGCGGTCTCGGGTCGCACGGCGCCGCTGACCTTAGGCCACGAATTCTGCGGCACCGTCGTGGAGGTGGGCAGCGAAGTCAGCAGCCTAACGGTTGGCGACCGCGTGGCAGTGGAGCCCGAGTACCGCTGCAGCCAATGCGCCTACTGCCGCCATGGTGCCTACAACCTCTGCGCCGATATGGGTTTCGCAGGATTGATGGGCGATGGGGGCATGGCCGAATTCGCCGTCGTGCCCAGCTACATGCTGCACCGCTTGCCAGATGGGGTAAGTCTGGAGCAGGCAGCCGTGATGGAGCCAGCCGCCGTTGCGCTCCATGCGCTGCGCCGCAGCCAACTACCAGCGGGTGGCAGCTGCGCCATCTTTGGGCTCGGCCCTATCGGATTGCTGCTGGTCAAGCTCGCCAAACTGCAGGGGGCAGGCACCATCATCGCTGTGGATGTATCGCCGGAACGCCTGCAAATGGCCCGGCAGGCAGGCGCCAGTCTGGTCATCGATGGCAAGGGCCTGACCGCGCGCGAGCTGCGGCACACCATTGCATCAGCCACTGATGGCCTGGGTGTTGATACCAGCTTTGAAGCCGCCGGCCTGCAAGCCACCTTTGAAGGGGCCATTCGCGCATTGCGCAAAGGCGGAAACATGGTCATGGTCGGCCTGATGTCCGAAGCCCGTTTTGACGCCTTCGATGCCGTCAACCGAGAGTTGAGTCTGGTCGCCAGCGTCGGCTACCGCGATGTCTACCAGGCACTGATTGGCCTCATTGAAGCGGGAGACTTCGACCCGACGTCGATCATCACCAAAACAGTACCACTTGAACGTGCGGTGAGCGAGGGCTTTTCAGCACTGGTGCAGGACCGGTCGCAGATCAAGATTCTCGTAAGCCCGGCCATTGGCTGCAACGACAAGCGCTAGGAACAAACCATGACGCCTTTAATGGAAGACAAAGTCATTCTTGTGACCGGCGGCACCTCCGGCATCGGCGCTAGCACCGCCCTGCACTTTGCCCGAGCAGGCGCCTCCGTGTTGGCTCTTGGGCTGGATACGCAAGGCCTGCACAGCCCGCGCCATCCTCGCATCCGATGTCTGGAGGTAGATGTCCGCGACAGTGCCAAGCTCAGCCAAACCATTGCCGGGCTCCCCCGCCTCGATGCACTGGTCAACGCAGCAGGCATCAGCCGGCATGCAGAAGAGTACCAGCCAGAGGCCTTTTTGCAGGTCCTGCACACCAACTTGACCGCTGTGATGCAGGCTTGCATGGCAGCAGCCCCCCACTTGCTGCAAAGCGGCGGCTGCATCGTCAATGTGGCCTCGATGTACAGCTATTTCGGCAGCAAGGACCGCCCCGCCTACAGCGCCAGCAAGGGCGGCATCGTGCAGCTGACACGCTCGCTGGCCCAGACCTGGGCGCATGAAGGGGTTCGCGTCAACGCAGTTGCCCCCGGTTGGATTGCCACACCGTTGAGTGAGGGGCTGATGGCCGACCCAGAGGCCTCGGCAAAGATCCTGTCCCGCACACCGCTGCAGCGCTGGGGCCACGCTTCCGAGGTGGCGGAGGTGATCGGGTTTTTGTGCTCACCGGCGGCATCTTTTGTCAACGGCGCGATCATCCCCGTCGATGGCGGCTACCTGACGGTTTAGCCGCAGTCCAACGACGGACCTGGACAGCCATAAACCACAGAGCCTGCAGGCAGCGAAATCTGCCTCAGGCTCTGCGCTCGCTGCCAGACGCCTGTCAGCCTGGCATCAGCACTGCTCAAACGCGTATTTCTCGGTATCCACCTCGCGCTGCGAGGCCAGCGCATAGCGGTCGCCGGTGATTGCCTCGGGCGCGAACAGCGCGTCGAGTTCGGCCAGCAACGCAGCATCCAAGGCCACCTGGGCGCCGCGCAGATTTTCGTGCAGGTGATCGATACGGGTGGTGCCCGGCAATGCCACCACATGTTCGCCCTGGTGCAGCACCCAGGCAATGGCCAGTTCGGCCAAGCTGCAGTCCGCGCGCTGCGCAATGGCTTGCATGGGGGCCAGCAGCCGCAGGTTCTTGGCATAGGCCTCGGGTTGAAACCGTGGCATGCCGGCACGGATGTCACCTGGCACCCAGCTGGTGCCGGCGGGCAATTTGCCCGACAGAAAAGCCCGGCCCATGGGACTGAAGGCCACATAGGCAATGCCCAGCTCGCGGGTGGCCTGCAAAGTGCCGAGCTCGGCATTGCGCGACCACAGCGAATACTCGCTTTGCAAAGCTGCAATGGGGTAGGTGGCATGGGCACGCCGCAAGGTATCGACGCCGACTTCCGACAAGCCCAGAGCCCGCACCTTGCCCTCTTCGATCAGGCGTGACATCTCGCCAACCGACTCCTCAATCGGCACCCGGGGATCCCAGCGATGCAGGTAGTACAGATCAATGACATCGGTGCCCAGGCGCACCAGGCTGTCTTCACAGTTACGGCGCAAGGTCTTGGGGTGGCCATCAATGACGCGGCGCATCACGCCGTCATCGCCACGCACGCCTGCCATACCGCCCTTACTCGCCAAGGTGATGCGGTTGCGATGGGGTTTGAGCATCGGCCCCACCAGCGACTCGTTCGTGCCGAAGCCATAGAGCGCGGCCGTATCAAACAGGCGTACGCCGGCATCGAGCGCTGCATGCAACAGCGCCCGCGCCTGGGTCTCCGTGGCAGGGTGACCATAGGCATGGCTCAAATTCATGCAACCCAGGGCGACAGGCCCTACCTGGAATGGGCCAATGCTGCGCTCGCTCATCATCTCTCCTAAAAACCAAAACCGCCCGCTGACACTTGCGCGGGCGGTGAACCACTGCAGGGGCAGAATATTACTGCAGCTGCTGCTCCAGCGCATGCAGAACCTGGTAGCAAGGCAGTACCTGAGAGATGCTTGAGCGTGGCTGGCGCCTCTCGCGGATGGCGGCAAAGAACTCACGGTCCTGCAGTTCTATGCCGTTCATCGACACATCGACTGCCGACACATCAATCGCCTCATCCTTGCCGTTAACCAGTTCATCGTAGCGCGCCACGTAAGTGCCCGTATCGCCAATGTAGCGAAAGAAGGTGCCCAAGGGGCCATCGTTGTTGAATGACAGGCTCAAAGTGCAAATAGCCCCGTTGGCGGCTTTGAGCAAGATGCCCATGTCCATCGCAATGCCCAGCTCCGGGTGCAATGGTCCTTGCACCGCATGGGCTTGCACGATCGGGCTGCCGGCCTGGTGCGCAAACAGATCCACGGTATGCGCCGCATGGTGCCAAAGCAGATGGTCCGTCCAGCTGCGCGGCTGGCCCAACGCATTCAGATTGCTGCGCCGGAAGAAGTAGGTCTGTACATCCATTTGCTGCAGCTTGAAGCTGCCCGCCTGCACCCGTTGTTGTATCCACTGGTGGCTTGGGTTGAAGCGGCGGGTGTGGCCGCACATGGCCACCAGCCCACTGGATTTTTGCAGTGCCACCACGGCCAGTGCGTCTTCGAGCCGATCGGCCAGCGGGATCTCCACCTGCACATGCTTGCCGGCCAGCAAACACTGACGGGCCTGGCTGGCATGCATTTGTGTGGGCGTGCACAGAATCACCGCATCCACTTCTGGCCGCGACAGACTGTCCTGCAGGTTAGTGGCGACGTGCCCAATGCCATATTGGTCGGCAACCTGGCGAGCCTTAGACAGATCAGGATCAACCAGGGAGACGACCTCCACGCCTTGGATATGGCGAATGCCATCGAGGTGTTTGTGGCCAAAGGCCCCCGCCCCCGCGAGTGCCACTTTGAGGTTACGAAGCGTCATGATGTCCTCCAGCAGGTCTGGGTGCCCAAGCCAGCGTCAGGGCTATGCATACCGAAAATCAGCGACATAGGCGTCTTTCAACCGTTCTCTAAAATCAGGTGGCCCACGGCGGTGTTGGAGGCCGGCACATGGTAGAAGCGGTGCTTGACCACGGGCGCTCGTGCGGGGTCGTCCACATCCGCCATGGCGCCACGGGCGATCAGCCACATGACCAGCTCGATCCCTTCCGATCCCGCCTCCCGCACATAGTCGATATGGGGCACCTTGGCCAGGGTCGCAGGATGGTGGATGAGCTGGTCCAGAAAGCAGTTGTCCCACTCCTGGTTGATCAAACCCGCACGAGCGCCTTGCAGCTGGTGGCTCATTCCCCCCGTTCCCCAAATCTGCACATTGAGGTCTTCGTCAAAGCTCTCCACGGCCTTGCGTATTGCTTGGCCCAGATTGAAGCAGCGCTGGCCCGAGGGAACCGGGTACTGCACCACATTCACCGCAAACGGAATCACCGGACAAGGCCAGGCACCATCTGCAGGTTGCTCTCCGCAAATCAAGGACAGCGGCACGGTCAGGCCATGGTCCACGTCCATTTGGTTGACGATGGTGAGGTCAAAATCCTGCTGGATCACCGACTGCGCGATATGCGATGCCAGTTGCGGATGCCCCACCACCTTAGGCACGGGGCGCGGCCCCCAGCCTTCATCGGCAGGGAGGTACTCGGCGCCGGTTCCTATCGCAAATGTCGGGATCAGGTCGAGGCTAAAGGCTGTCGCATGGTCGTTGTAGATCAGAAAGATGACATCGGGCCGGTTGTCGCGCATCCACTGGCGCGAGTATGCATAGCCATCGAAGAGCGGTTGCCAATAAGCCTCCCGGGTCTTGCCCTGGTCTATAGCCACGCCAATGGCGGGCACATGCGAGGTGAACACCGATGCGCTGATGCGAGCCATATCAGACCACCTCTCTGCCGGCGCCAGCGCCTGTCGATGCCGCAGGTGCGCCAACCGCCTCATGCATGAACCGGTTCCCTTCCACCGAGCGGCCACCGGCAACCATCATCGCGCGGTAGGCATCCTCGCTCATACCCGTCATCGAACCAGCCATCTGCTGGAAGCTCTTGCCATCGGTGGCGCCAATTTTGGCGAGGAAATAGATATTGCCGCCTGTGCGTATGCACCAGTTCAGGTCACGGGCCATGACCGCCTGCCTTTGCTCCTCGGTCATCGCCCATTCGTCAAGATAGGCCCGCTCATCTGCCTTGAAGCGCGCGCGGTTCTCGGCCTTCATCAAGGACATACAGAACTGGTTGAGCCAATAGCCTTTGCGTGACTGGTCGGCGTCAAAAATAACGGTGCCGGGCACATCGAGATAGGGTTTTTCCAAAGCCATATTTATCTTTCCAGGTTTGTTATGGATGCCTGGCCTGCGTTCCAGGTCACAGCTGCGCTTGAATGCGTGCTGGGCGTTCATGCATCCTCTGGCCAATACAGACGGATGGGGTTGTCCACCAGCAGCAGCTGCTGCAGGGCCTGCGTGGGGGCAATCTGGGAGATGAAATCCACCAGGAGCCCGTCGTCAGGCATGTGGTCCTTCAGGTTGGGATGGGGCCAGTCCGTACCCCAAAGCACGCGGGTGGGAAAGGCCTCGACCACCCTGCGCGCAAACGGCACCACATCCTGGTAGGCCTGCCGCTCACCATGCAGCGCCTGCGGCCCCGTGAGCGACAAACGCTCCGGGCAACTGACCTTGCACCAAACGTTGTCGTGCTCCTGCATCAGCTGCAGAAACAAGCCGAACTCAGGCCCGTGCGCGGGTTTGCTGACATCGGGGCGCCCCATGTGGTCAACGACAACAGGGGTGGGCAGGCGCGTGAAAAAGTGCCACAAGTCTGGCAGGTCTTCCGCTTCAAAATAGACCACCACATGCCAGCCCAGCTCAGCAATGCGCTCGGCGATCTCCTGCAGCTCATCCTGCGGCGTCACGTCCACCAGCCGCTTGACAAAATTGAAGCGGACGCCCCGCACGCCGGCCAGGTGCAACTCCTTCAGCTCCCGGTCGCTGACATTGCGCCTTACCGTTGCCACGCCCCGTGCTTTGCCCGCAGATGCTTTGCAGGCATCGACCATGGCCCGGTTGTCTGCGCCATGGCAGGTGGCCTGCACAATCACATTGCGCGAAAAACCCAGATGGTCACGCAGCGCAAAAAGCTGCTGCTTGCTCGCGTCACATGGTGTGTACTTGCGTTCGACGGCGAACGGGAACTCAGCGGCCGGGCCAAACACATGGCAATGCGCATCCACCGCGCCTGGCGGCAAGGCCAGGCGGGGCTTCTCGGGCCAGGGATGCCAGTCCAGCCACCCAGGTGATTTATGAAAGATTGACATGGTGCCGCCCTTCTCAGTCGATGTAGCGCAGGCCGGAGCCCGCCAGCGGGCCGCGCATCTGGTACAGATCCAGACCCAGCACACCGGCAGCGAGCTGCGCCCGCTTGCTGCGCTCGAGCCGCTCACGCTCCAGCGCGGTCTCCAGGGTTTTGACAGCCATGGCGGCAGGTACGCACACCACGCCATCGTCATCGGCCACCATCACATCCCCCGGCGTCACCCACATACCGGCACAGACAACGGGAATGTTGACGGAACCCAGCGTGGCCTTGATCGTTCCCCTGGAGGACACGGTGCGGCTCCAGACCGGAAAGCCCATTTCCTGCAAAGTTTTGGTATCGCGTACGCCGGCATCAATGACCAGAGCACGCGCGCCGCGCGCCTGGAAGCTGGTCGCCAACAGATCACCAAAATAGCCATCGCTGCATGGCGAAGTCACCGCCGCCACGACGATGTCGCCAGGCTGGATCTGCTCCGCCGCTACATGCAGCATCCAGTTGTCGCCCGGTTGCAGCAGCACGGTCACCGCAGTCCCGGAGACCTGTTGGCCAGCGGCGATGGGGCGCAGCGCCGGCTGCAGCAACCCGACGCGGCCCATGGCCTCGTGCACCGTGGCCGAGCCCAGGGAAGCAAGCCCGTCGGCAGCGGCACGATCGGCTCGCTGGATGTGGCGGTAAACAACGCCGAGTTCATACATATGCATTTCCTTGTCTATGGACGGGCGCCTTATCGCCCCTGGTTGCGAAGTACGGCGTCGAGGCGTGGGAACACGCGGCGCGCGTTGTCTTCATACACCTGGCGACGGCCTTCCTCATTGAGATGGGGCGTGGCCTCGATATAGCGTTTGGTGTCATCGAAATGGTGGCCTGTCTCGGGATCGATACCGCGCACCGCGCCCACCATCTCGCTGGCAAAAAGTATGTTCTTGGTGGGCAGCACGCGGGTGAGCAGGTCAATGCCCGCCTGGTGGTAGACACAGGTATCGAAAAACACGTTCTGTAGCAGGTGCGCTTCCAGCAAAGGCTTGTTCAGCGCCTGCGCCAGCCCCCGGAACCGCCCCCAGTGGTAAGGCACGGCACCACCGCCGTGGGGGATCAGAAAACGCAGCGTGGGGAAATCGTTGAACAGGTCACTGGTGAGGCACTGCATGAAGGCCGTCGTATCGGCATTGAGGTAGTGGGCACCCGTGGTATGAAAGCAGGCATTGCAGCTGGTGGAGACATGCACCATCGCGGGAATGTCGTACTCCACCATCTTTTCGTAGATGGGGTACCAGGAGCGGTCAGACAGCGGTGGGGCTGTCCAGTGCCCACCGGAGGGGTCCGGGTTGAGGTTGATCGCCACATTGCCGTACTGCTCGACGCAACGAACCAGCTCGGTAATGCAGGTGCGCGGGTCCACACCCGGAGACTGCGGAAGCATTGCAGCGGGCACAAAGTGGTCGGGGAATAGCTCTGAGACACGAAAGCAGAGTTCATTGCAGACCTCCGCCCAGGCGCTTGAGGTTTCAAAATCGCCGATATGGTGCGCCATAAAACTGGCTCGCGGGCTGAACACCGTCAGATCCAGACCGCGCTCACGCATCAGCTTGAGCTGGTTGTTCTCGATCGTCTCGCGAATCTCGTCATCGCTGATACGCAGATCGGCGGCACTCGGCGTCTCGCGCGGGTCCCGAAGACCGGCCATTTGCAGGTCGCGCCAGCGGCCCAGCGCCGCCGGTGCGGTGGTGTAATGCCCGTGGACATCAATGATCATGCGCTGCTCCTGCATAAGAAAAAGTTGATAAGAGCCGGTATGGGGCGGTCAGCAAGCAACGCCGCCCACCGGTGCAGTTGGCACGCTAAAAAAAGCCTGCTTTATCAGCAGCGCTGCCATGGCAATTGCGCCCGGGATCGCCAACAGCGCAAACAGCCCAGCCATGCCCAAATTCCGCGCTGAGAGCTCTGCAACCAAAAAAGAGCCAGCAATACCACCGAAACGGCCAATGCCCAGCATCCAGGCCACGCCCGTGGCGCGAGCGCTGGTGGGATAGAAACCAGCAGCCAACGCCGGCATGGACGACTGCGTGGTGTTCATCAGCAAACCGGCCAATGCAACAGCTGCCACCAGCCATAGCAAACTCCCGGCGGCCATGCCAATGCCTCCAATGGCTACTGCCGTCAGGCCATATCCCACTGCCACAATGCGATCCGCATTGAAGCGGTCCATCAACCAGCCCGACAGCACGGCGCCCATGCCACCTAGCGGAAACAGCGCAGCCACGAGTGCACCTGTGCGGGCATCGAGCCCTGCGTCTCTGAAGATGACAGGCATCCAGTTCAGCACCGCATAGAAAATGACCAGCCCCATGAAGTAGGCCAAGCAGAGCATCGCCGAGCCCCAGCGGTAGTGCGCCGAAAGCACCAAGGCAATGCCACCAGCTTGGGCTTGCATGTGGGGTTCGTGAAGGACAAAGCTTTGCTGAGCAGGGATGGAAGCGCCGGTCACGCGGGAGATCACGGCACGTATCTGGTCTGCGGGGTAATTGCGGGCCACCATATAGCGCAAGGACTCTGGCAGCAGCAAAACGAGAAGAACGGACAAAGCCAGAGGCGCAATACCACCCAACAACAGCACACTGCCCCATCCCCAGGCAGGAATCATCCAGGCAGCAACAAAGCCCCCCAAGGCCGCCCCCAGAGGAAAGCCGCAAAACATCGCATTGGTCAGGGTGGCCCGCCGTGCGTCTGGGCAGAACTCGCTCATCAGTGTCACCGCGTTAGGCATCGCTGCGCCAAGACCAATGCCGGTGACAAGGCGCAAAAGGCTTAGCGTCCAGATATCCGGGGAGAATGCCGAGGCTAGGCTGGCCAACGAAAACAGCGCTACGGATACCACCAGCACTGCCTTTCGGCCCCAGCGGTCCGCCAGCGGCCCAGCTGCCAGCGCGCCCATTGCCAAGCCCAGCAGCGCGGCGCTCAGCACCGGTGCCAATGCCGAACGGCTGACACCCCATTCACTGATCAACGAAGGCGCAATGAAGCCAATGGCCGCTGTGTCAAAACCGTCAAAAAGCACCACCAGAAAGCACAGCGAAAAGATGGTCCACTGAAAGCCTGAGAATTGCCGCGCATTGAGCAGCTCCTGCACATCGGTAGGGGGCAGCGCGTGGGGGTCTTTATTCATGGGCATGGCCCTCTCTGCGCAGCACGCTGTATACAGCACCCCGTGTACCAAAGGCCGGGGCTCGCTCGCTTGCACTGCATCGGGCGATCTGGAACCGGTCCATGGCGTATCGACTGCTCATGCTTGGCCACCCCAGATGGCCTTGGGTACCATCACTTCACCGCGCATCAGAACCCTGGCAGTGCGCAGCAAAGCGACCTGTGGCGGCGCATCGACCTGCGTTGCGCGACCGGTCAATCTGACGGTCATCAGCCCCGAGGGATGCTCAATGGGCACGGTAGCGGCATCGGCACCCTTTGGCCGCAGCGCCAGCCCGTCGCAGACCGAGCCAGGCAAATGCACTGCCGTGCCCACGGTGACAGCGGCCAGCACGCCAATGCTTTCGTGGCATACATGCGGGATAAAGCTGCGCGTGCAGATCGCGCCGCTCTGCCGGGGCGGCGCCACCATGGTCATCTTTGGATAGTTCTTGGCGGCCACATCACCCAGGCCCATTGCTTGCGCTGCCTGCAGGCGCAGCGCCTCTATGCGTCGGCGCAGCTCGGTGTTGGCGTCGAGTTCTGCGACAGACTCGTAGCCGCTGGCACCCAGGTCGGCCGCGTTGAAAATCACCAGCGGCATGCCGTTGTCGATACAGGTGATATCAATGCTGAAGGGCGCATAGCCCTCACCAGCTACGGCGATGCGATCACGCGGTCTGCCAGTGGGCAGCAGGCTCTTACATACCGATCCGGCCGTTTCCAGAAAGCAGATTTCGATGGCAGCGGCAGTACCCGGTACCCCATCGATACACGCGCTGCCGCCATCAGCCAATTGGCCTGCGGACAGTGCCAGCGTGACGTCAGCGAGCATGCCGGTGTTGCGGGCAAGCACGCGGAAGGTGGCAGACTCGCCCTCGGCCTGGAGCATGCCGGTGGCCAGCGCAAAGGGTACGGCAGCGGCCAGCATATTGCCGCAGTTCGGACGGGTGTCGACCGTGTTACCGTCGGGCTGCACCTGGGCAAACAGAAACTCAAGATCCACCCCCGCTTGCGTCGACTCGCTGACAATGCCGATCTTGCTGGTCAGCGGATGACCGCCGCCAATGCCGTCGATCTGTCTGCGGTCCGGCGATCCCATCGCGGCCAGCAGCACCCTGTCACGCGTGGCCACATCTTGGGGCAGATGCGCGGCGTTGAAGAACGGCCCCTTGGAGGTACCGCCCCGCATCAGCAGGCAAGGAATCGCTGTTGGCATGGTTGCTCCCCGTGTGTCTTATTGGCCTCCATTCTGGTGACAGATGCCGCTATGCGCCACGGGTGTAGCGGCCTAGCAGCTATAACTTCACGGAATATCTCTGCAGCCTTCGCAGCGCTACAGGCGCGCCTCGTCCTACGGCGGATGGCTAAGGCTGCCGTCAGGCTTGCGCCCACTTTCCCCCTAGCATGGACACATGCTCAGAACGAAAGCGAACACACCTTTTTTATCCAAAGCCGCATTGGCGCTGGCAAGCCTGTGCGCAGCTGCCACGGTGGCTGCGATGAGCGATGAGGAAATCCGCGCCGAAACCGACCGCATAGCCGCCCAATACGCAAGCGCCATGGCCCATTGCCAGACCTTGCAGGGCAACGACAGAGATATCTGCACTGAAGATGCCAAGGGCAGCCAGCGTGTAGCCCGGGCGGAACGCGACGCGAAGCTGCTGGGCGATGCCGACCACAACTACCAAGTTCGCGTGGCCAGAGCCGATGCGGACTACCGCGTGGCCAAGGAACGCTGCAATGAGATGCGCGGTGATGCCATCGGCATCTGCAAGGCGGATGCCGCAGCGGCCTACCGCAAGGCCCAGCAGGATGCGCAGATAAAGCAAGTGGAGATGCCCCCAGCCACCTCAAACGACCAACCCTTGACCCCGCTGCCGCCGACACGCAACACGATGCCGCTCGCCCATCCCGACCGCTGATGCTCGATCCTTGAAGCCGGGGACGGAAGCGCAAAAAAAGACCTGCCCTGACCACATTCGGTCAGGGCAGGTCTTTTTGCCATCATCAAGGGGCGGCGTCGCCTGCCCCTCTGCATTCAACGATCAGCGGCGGCAGGCCGCATAACCCAGCACCACACCAATGGCCAGCGCAGCGCCGGCAATGTGCCAAGGCTCGTCATGCGCGTACTTGTCGGTGCATGCAGCGGTATGCTTCGTCTGCGCGATGGCGCGGGCAGCGGAGTCACGGGCAATGCCCATGCCTTCGTCCATGCGCTCGCGGATGCGCTTGATTTCAGGGATCGCGTCGAGCTCTTTGACGGACAACAGTGCGCGCACATCGCCCACCAGCTGGTCGACATCGCCCTTCACGTCGGAGAGGCTGACTTGTCGCTTCTTGAAAAACATGTGTGTTCCTTTCTTGTACGGGAAGCCCAAAATGTGCTCTGGCTATTACCTTATAGAAAGACAAACCAGTGCCATGTAGGAAAGCGGCCCGCATCGGCGTGCAAGGGTCTTGGTAGTGGCGGCCGATATGCAAAACCATGCATTGGCGCACAGCCGCTGCCCCCGGTTTTCCTACACGCATCTATGGAGGCCTGGGCGACCATGCATTCTGAATCCCACGAACCTGGAGGATCCGATGCCAGACCAAAACCCTGAACAAACAAACCCTCCCGCCAGCGAGGAGACGAACATCAACACCACGCGCAAGCAGCAACCTGAGGACCCGGGCACCCAGGCCAAGATGCCGCATGAAAAAGACCAGTCCGTGGGCGAAACCAGCCAAGAGCCGTCTCCAGAGATCGCCCAAGCCCATGCTGATTTGAAGCGCGGACTCGTCGATACTGATGCGCGGGCCACCGATGGCCGCCCAAAGGGCAGCAAACACCCGGCCAACTAGGTCAATCTGGCACGATAAAGCGCCAAGCCACCCTATGTTCCATTCCGTAACATCATCGAATATTGAAATGCATCTATAGGATAAATCTTGCTTTCGTACTAAGCTGTTGATGTTGGGGCTCGTCCATGTGGCCCCGACAGGAAGGTATGCCGTGTTGCAACGAAAGCAGGAGGATGCTGCCAAAGACGATTACCTCGAACAGCTCAAAGCCGAAGGTGCCAGTCTATTGATGCAGAACCCACAGGAAGGTACGCCCGAGCACGCCAAGATGATGCTGATCGATGCCAAGATTGACCAACTCACCAGCCCCATCACAGTCCCCAATTGGAAGGACTCCAGCTTGTGAAACACAGCCCGCTATACCGATAAGCGGGCTTTTTGTTGTCCGGCGCAGCCCCTGCATCAGGGCCGGCCGGGAGCGGCTTGCCAGCCGCGCTTAATGCAGGGCTTCCAGCGCCCGCTTTTCCTGGGCACTGGGCAGGGTCACCCAGCGGGCCAGCTTGGGCCGCAGCCAGTTCTCGAAATCATCCATGACCGCATAGACCACTGGCACCAGCACCAGTGACAGCGCCGTGGACGACACCAGCCCGCCGATGACGGCGACGGCCAGCGGCTGGCGGAACTCCGAACCGCTGCTCACGCCCAGCGCCGTCGGCAGCATGCCCATGGCCATCGCGATCGTCGTCATGATGATCGGCCGGGTCCGCTCATGCGCGGCTTCCAGCAGGGCCTCCGTCTGGCTCTTGCCCATGCGCTCGGCCTCCACCGCGTGCTCCACCAGCAGGATCGAGTTCTTGGCCGCCAGGCCCATCAGCATCAGCAAGCCAATCAGCACCGGCAGGTTCAGCTCCCCACCCGTCGCCAGCAAGGCCAGAAAGGCGCCCGCCAGTGACAGCGGCAGCGCCGCCAGGATCACCACAGGCTTGACAAAGCTGCGGAACAGCAGAATCAGCACGCCAAAGATCAGCCCCACCCCTGCCATGATGGCCAGGCCAAAGCTCGCAAACAGCTCCTGCATGCCCTCGGCATCTCCATAGAGCGGGCGCGATACCCCCTCGGGCAGGTTCTTCAAGAACGGCAGCGCATCCACGGCCGCATTGGCCTGGCCCAGCGACACGCCATTGACCTCCGCCTCCAAGGTGATGCGGCGCTCGCGGTCAAAGCGGTCGATGTGCGATTCGCCCACCTGAAAATGCATGTCCGCCACCGCCGACAAAGGCACCGTGCCGCCCTGCCCCGTGGGTACGCGCAGCGCGCCAATACCGTCCAGATCGCGCAAGGCATCCTGCGGCAACCGCACCCGCACCGACAGGCGCTGGCGCCCGGTGTTGAACTTGGAGGCCGTCGCATCCAGATCGCCCAGGCTGGCCATGCGTGCCACCTCGGCCACCACATCGGGGGTCACGCCCAGGCGGGCAGCCGCATCGGGCTTGAGCCGTATCACCAGCTCGGGGCCGGGGTTGGGCGCCACCTGGTGCACATTGGCCAGCATCGGCAGGCTGCGCAGCTGTCGCTCGGCATCGGCGGCCGTGCGCCGCAGCAGCTCGCCATCATGGCCGCCCAGAATCACCTGCAGGTTCTGCGTGCCGCCGCCCTCGCTTTCGCTGTAGCTCAGCCGCACATCAGGCACCTGCAGCAGCAAGGGCCGCATATGGTCCTGGAAGGCCTTGGTCGTCATCGAGCGCGGCGATTTGAGCTGCACAATCACGCTGCCCTTGCGCGGGTCGCCATCGCGCTGGCTGCTGCCCACGCTGACAAACACATCCTGCACATCGCCTTGCTGGCGCAGCAAACGGGTCAGGCTGGCGGCTGAGGCGCGCATGTCTTCCGTGGTGGCGCCCGGCGCCCCTTGCAGGCTGATCTGCACCGTGCCGCCATCGCCCTTGGGCGCAAAGCCGGTCGGCAGCAGCGAGGCCAGCATCAGCGAGCCGGCAAAAATCAGCACCCCCGCCGTCAGCGACAGCCAGCGGTGCGCCAGCGCCCATTCCAGCAGCCGGCGGTAGCGGCCCACAAAGGGCTTGTGCGGATGGGGCTGTGCCGAGGGCTTGAGCAAATAGGCGCACATCAGCGGCGACAACAGCCGCGCCACCAGCAGCGAGAACATCACCGACACGGCCACCGTCACCCCGAACTCGCGGAAATACGGCCCGGCATAGCCGCCCATAAAGGCGACCGGCAAAAACACCACGGCAATCGCCAGGGTGGTGGCCACCACCGCCAGGCCAATCGCGTCCGCCCCTTCCATCGATGCACGCCAGGGCGATGCCCCCGCCTGCACCCGCTTCTGGATGTTCTCCACCTCGACGATGGCGTCATCGACCAGCACGCCGATCACCAGAGTCAGCGCCAGCAAGGACAGCATATTGAGCGAATAGCCCAGCCAGTGGATCACCGCAAACGTCGGGATCAGCGAGATCGGCATGGCCACGGCGGCAATCACCGTCGCGCGCCAGTCGCGCAGGAACATGAAGACGACCACCGCCGCCAGCAGCATGCCTTCGAGCAAGGTCGCCACCGTGGCATCAAAGCTCTCGCGCGTGTTCTTGGCGCCCGATGACACCAGCTGGAAGGAGACACCCGGCTGCTCCTTGGCCAGGGTTGCCACCGCCTTGGCCACCGCCGTCTCCACATCCACGTCCGATGCGGCCTTGGTCTTCATCACCTGAAAGCCCACTACCGCCTCGCCATTCAAGGCCGCAAAACCACGCCGGTCGCTGGCGCCGCTGGCCACGGTGGCCACATCGCCCAGCCGCAGATGGCGGCCGTCACGTGTGGCAATCACCAGCTGCTCCAGCTCCTGCACCGACGGGGCAGCAGCAAGGATACGCACCTGCTGCTCCTGCGCGCCAATCTGCGTGCGGCCACCCGATGCATCCAGGTTGTGGGCACGCAGCGCATCGTTCACGGCCACAGCCGTCAGGCCCAATGCCTGCAAGCGGGCGGGGTCCAGGGTCACCGTGATATCACGCGCCACGCCACCCACCTGGGTCACCTGGCCCACCCCTGGCTGGGCCACCAGCTTGCGCGCCACCACATCTTCGATGAACCAGTTCAGCTCCACATCGTCCATGCCCGGCGCCGATACCGCATAGGTCAGCAAGGGCAGCGCATCAAAATCCAGGCGCTCCACAATCGGTGGCTCAATGCTCGCCGGCAGGTTGGCACGCACCCGGTCAATGGCGGCCCGCACCTCGTCCACAGCCCGCTGCGGGTCCAGCCCGATCTCGAACTCCACCAAGGTCAGGGACATGCCCTGGGTGACGGTAGAGATCACATGCTTGACGCGGGCCACATTGGCCACGCCGTCTTCCACCACGCGGGTGACCTGGGTTTCCACCTCGGTGGCTGCCGCGCTGGGCAAGGCGACTGCGACCTGCACGATCGGAAAGGACACATCCGGGTAGAGCTTGATCGGCATGACCCGGTAGGCCATCAGGCCGGCCACCATGATGGCGATGAACAGCACCACCACGGGGATCGGGTTCTGGATGGACCAGGCGGAGATACGCAGCTTCATGGCTGGCCTCCGGCCGCTGCAGCACTGTCTGCCGCCTTGGCGGGTGGCTGCGCATTGGGTTCTGCCGCCGGTTTGGCCGTGGTGCTGACCTGTACCCGGTCTCCCTCCAGCACAAAGGCGCCACCGCCCAAGGCCAGGCGGGTGCCCACTGGTGGGCCATCGCGCAAGGCTACCCAGCCCTGGGCGCGGGCGCCCAGGCTCACCGGCAGCTTGCGGATGCGGCTGTCCGCATCAATGGTGGCCAGTTGCGGGCCACCGGCTTCAAAGTGAATGGCTTTTTCCGGCACCGCCGCCACCGGGGCCGCAGCCTGCGCAAAACGCGCCTGGGCAAAGCCGCCCGGGCGCAGATCGGCCCGCACCGGCAGCACCACGCGCACCTGGGCCAGCTTGGTCTTGTCGTCCACCCGGCGCGACAGCAGGCGAACCTGGCCCTCCAGTTCGACGCCAGAAGCCAGGGTCACGGCCACCTTGTTGCCTGGCTGGATGCGGTCCACCTGGTCCTCGGGCACCTCGGCGGCCAGCTCCACCATGCCGTCCCGCGCCAGGCGGAACATGGCTTCGCCGCCGGGGCTGGCCACATCGCCACGGCGCACATTGCGCTGCAGCACCACACCGGCCACCGGCGCGCGCAGCACCATGCGCTCGGCCTCCACGCGCAGCCCGGCCAGGTTGGCAGCGGCCACATCGGCATTTGCATTGGCACTGGCTGCAGCGGTGCGGCGCTGCTGGATCTGCTCGTCCGACAGCACGCCCTGGCCGTCCAGCCCTTCGACCCGCGCCGATTCGGCCTGGGCCTGCTTGGCCTGCGCCCGGGCCTGCACCAAGCTGGCCTGGGCCTGGGCAATCTTGGCCTGCAGCAGGCCATCGTCCAGCCGCGCCAGCGGCTGGCCGGCACGCACCGTGTCGCCCTCATCGGCCAGCAGTGCCGCCACCCGGTAGCCACCCAGCTCCGGGCCAATGGCGATCTCTTCGCGCGCCACCAAGAGGCCCGATGCCTGCTGCACCCCGCCCATGGGCCGCAGCTCCACCTGTGCCACGCTCACCGTGCGCACCACCTCGGCCACCGGCTTGGGGGTCTTGTTGGCCGTGCCTTCCGAGCAGGCCACCAGCCCCAGCAGCGCGACCGACCCCAGGCCCAGCCCTAGGCCCACACGCCATCCGCTTTTCATTGATTGCAGCATTGCATCCCTCTCAATTCGTCTTCTGTGTTTCAGCGCCCAGCGCATCCCGGGGCCACCCGCCGCCCAGCGCCTGGAACACCTGCACCGCATGCGCCAGCGCCTCGGCGCGCGCCTGGGTCAGGCCACCGCGCGAGTCGCGGTAGACCTGCTCGGCATCCAGCACCACGACCAGGTCAAAAAAACCGGCCTCATAGCCTTTGCGTGCCGCTTCATAGGCGGTCTGCGCGCGTGCCTCGGCCTGCGCCAGCACCTGCAGCCTTTGCCGGTCCGGCGCCATGCGCAGCAGCGCCTGGTCCGTTTCGGAGAACGCGCGCTGCACCACCTGCTCATAGGCGATCACCGCCTGCTCGGCGCGGGCGCCCAGGGCGCGGGCATTGGCCAGCAAACGCGGCCGGTCCAGCACCGGCATGGCCACATTGCCTGCCAGCGACCACAGCCCGGTGCTGAGCGACGCGCCCTGCTTTTGCCAGTTCAGCCCCAGCCCGGGGGTCAGGGTGATGCTGGGCAGCAGCGCCAGGCGCGACAGCTCCAGCCCGCCAGCGGCCGCATCCATCTGCGCCTGGGCCTGCAGCACATCGGGGCGCCGCGCCAGCAAATCCGCCGGCAAGGCTTGCGGCAGCGCCGGCGCCTGGGTCTGGCTGTCGTCCAGCACCAGCGCGGACAAGGGCTGGTCGCCCTGCCCTACCAGCACCAGCAAGGCGCGGCGTGCGGCATCCAGCTGCGACTGCAGCACCAGCGCATTGGCCTGGGCCGCCAGCAAGCTGGCATCGACCCGCGCCACATCGGCCAGCGCCACCAGGCCACGCTCGAGCTTGCGCGCCAGCACCTGCTGCAGCCGCGTCTGGATGGTGATCGTCGCCTGCGCATCGGCCAGCGCAGCGGTCAGGCGCTGGGCCTCAAACAGGCTGCGCGCCACTTCGGCCACCAAGGTGGCCCGCTCGCCATAGGCACCATAGAGCGCCGCACCATAGTCGCCATCGGCCTGGCGCGCCAGCGCATCGCCCCGGCCCAGCACATCCAGTTCCCAGGACACCTGCAAGTCCAGCCCGGCGCTGCTTTGCCGGCCCAGGCCGATGCCGCCCTCCGCTGCACCGCCGAGGCGCTGCACCTTGCGGTGGTCGCCACTGGCACGCAGCCCCCCTTGGGGTTGGTACTGCGTCAGCGCGGCTTCGCGCAGCGCCCGGGCCTCGCGCACCCGTGCCAGGCCCATGCGTACTTCCGTGCTGGCGGCCAAGGCCTGGTCCACCAGGCGGTTGAGCAGCGGCTGCTCGAACAAGGTCCACCAGGTATTGAGCTGCGGCGCAGCCTGAGGGTCAGCCGCAGCAGGCGCGACCGAAAACTGCGCAGCCACCACCGGCGCTGGCGCGCGCGCATCCGGCACCGAGGAGCAACCCGACAAAGCCGCTAGGCACAGCGGCGCTGCCGCCCATAGAACGTGTTTCATCGCAGGGGCCTCAGTCTTTGGTGGTGCGGCGGGCTGCCGTGCTGCGCGCTGTGCGGGCTTTGGGTGCAGCTGCAGGGGCCGGAGCCGCAGGGCCCTTCCGCTTGGCAGGCACCGCCTGGGCGGCCGTCTGCGTTTGCCGCTCAGCAAGCTTGGCCAGCAGCTCCTGCAAGGTCTGGGCCGTCACCGCATGGAATTCCTGCGCCTGCTGCAGGCGCGCAGTGGCGTCAGCAGGCAGCGGGCTGGCTGCAAGCAACTCGTCCACATAGGTCGTAAAGCGCTGGCAATCGGCAATGCTTTGCTCCAGCACGATCAAGAAGGGGTTGGCCCGCAGGCTGAAAAAATCCTGGCGCTCACCGCGCATCGCCACCCGCTCAATGATGCCCAGGCGCTCCAGCAAGCGGGTATTGGTGCTCACGCTGGCCCGGCTGGCCTGCATGCGCTCGGCCAGTTCGGCAAAGCTGATGGGCCCGCCATCCAGCAAGAAAATGCCAATCAGGCGCCCTGCAATACGGGGCAAACCGCCCGTCTCCGCCTGGATCGCATTGCGCTCGATGAACAGCTCGCGCGCCTCCAATGCCGCTTTTGCCTTGTCCTGCTGGGTCACAGCCACCGCCCTTCATTCATATTGTTCAGTCACCGCTGAACAATATAAACGAATTCGGGTTGACCCTAGTTTTCAAAAGTAACGCTGGATTGGAAAAAGAGGCCGAGGTATACGGCCCTTCCGTTGGGAGAGTCAGGACTGGCGCAAAGCCAGCCGCGCGGTCAGCAGGGTGCGTCCCGGCTCGGAGTCGATCTCCAGCACACCGCCGACGCGGCCGATACGCACGGCCATCGAGCGCATGCCAATGCCCAGGCCCGAGGCGTCCACGGCGGCCACATCAAAGCCCACGCCATCGTCCTCGATCTCCAGCACCAGGTCATCGGCCTCGGGCTGCAGGAAGGACAGGCGCACGTTTCGCGCCTGGCTGTGCTTGATCACATTGGTGAGCGCTTCCTCGACCAGGCGCGTCATCGCCAGGTACTGCAGCGCATCGGGTGGCGTGCGCCAGGCGGGCGCGTACTGCCAGTCGCAGCGGATGTCGAGCGCATCGAACAGGTTGGCAAAGCGGTGGCGCAGCGGTGCCAGCCACTCCTGCGGAGAGGCAGGCACACGCACCTGGGCGGAGGAGTTGCTGTCGATGGTCTGGCGCAGGTCATCGCGGATATGCTTGAGCATGGACAGCACCTGGGGCCGGGTCAGGCCGCCATCGCCGCCCTGCTCCACGGCGGCAATCATGTGTACCAAGGAGCCGCCCAGCCCGTCATGCAGGTCATGGGTCAGGTTCAGGCGCTCCTGCAGGCGCGCATTCGACAGCTTTTGCGCATCCAGCTCGGCGCGCAGCTGCTCGGCCTTTTTCTGCTCGCTGATGTCGAAGGTGAAACCGATCAGCCCCGTGGTCTCGCCCTGCGCATCGCAAAGCACATGCACCACCTCGCGCACCCAGACAAAGTTGCCGTCGCTGGTCAGTGCCCGGTATTCAGCCTCGTGGTCAACCCCTGCCAGGCACAGTTCCACGCAGCGGTTGACCGTCGTGTCGCGCTCGTCGGGGTGGATGCGCTCGGCCCAGTCGTTCACCGTCTGCCAGCTGTCCGGGGTCCAGCCCAGCAGCGCCTCGATCTGCGGCCCCACATAGGTGTACTTTTTGCTCGCCCAATCGATGCGGAACGGAATCGCCAAGGTGGACTCCAGCAGCGTCTGGTAGAGACCGTTGTGGGTGTCTGGCTCCAGGGTGCGTAGGCGGGGCTGCGTATCGAGCATAGAGGTGTCAGTGTTACTTCAACAAAGGGTGAACCGTCGGCAGTGCATTCCAGAACCAATAGAAGTAGCCGCTGTCCTTGGGCAGCAAGGTCAGGGTCTGCACGCTTCTTTGCGTGCCACCGCGCCAACAGGCCAGGGCTGAATTGCGATTGCCATGCAGATCCATATAGGCCGCATGGGGATTTTTGGGCCTGGGCGGAATGTACAGGGCCATGGCTTGCGGCACCCAAAGATCGGCGAGAAAGATTTTAGCCCGCTGCGGCCAATAGCGCCCGACCGAAATCACCAGCGGAAGCTGGGGATCCACCGAAGAGAACACATGCGGAAAATCATGGTGCTCCAGATCGGTGCACACCGTGGGCTGCAACTGGTTGCGGTGCTCCTCGTCCAGATAGGGGCATTGCTGGCCGGCAAACATGCCGTACTCGAACGGGGTGTTCTCCAGATGGCGGATCGGGCTTTGCATGCGCAGCCCCTGCCCCGGCTCGATCAAGGTGATGCCAAAGGCAGCCGCTGCCTCGCGCGTGGCCCACAGCGGCTCATACACCACCTCGGTGGCGAGGAACTCCAACTTGGTCTCCTCACCAAATTTTGTCGGCGGCTGGCTATGCGTGCCACTGACCTGGTAACCGCGCCCCCAGGAAGGCTCAAGCGTCCCCGCCACCGGACTGCCGGCCACCGGACTGCCGGCCACCGGCTGCAGTTCCTTGACCCCTGCAGGAAGCTTTTCCTTGAATGTGGGCATGCCATCGATATTGCAGACATAGGGCGTCGTCTGCGTATCGACCCATGTGCCCATGCCGTCTCGAATCAGCAAAGGCGGATCAAAATAAGTGTGGGGCACGGTCAGTCACTCCAGATCGGATGGGTGGGCGATTTCGGGAAAAGCGAGAAAGGGCTGAGCGCTGCGTGGCTCAATCCACCAGACGGCGCCGGCGCGCTTCCTGCGCTGCCTGGGTGCGCGAGGACACCGACAGCTTGCGGTAGACATTCTTGATGTGCGATTCCACCGTGTAGCGCGACAGGAACAGCCGCTCGGCAATCTCGCGGTTGCTCAGGCCTTCGACCACCAGGTGCAAGATGGTGTGCTCGCGGGCGCTCAAGCCGGGGTCGTCCGCCGCCTGCACGGCAGGCGGGGCTTGCAGCGGCAGCTCCTCAATGATGCGCCGCGCAATAAAGGGGTCGATGGGCGCGCCGCCGCGCAGCACGCTGCGCAAGGCCATGGCCATCTCCATGTCGTCGCGCTCCTTGAGCACATAGCCTACGGCGCCTGCGCGCAACGCGGCCCAGATCATCTCCTGCGTGCTCCAGGCCGATACCACCAGCATCGGCAGGTTGGGCGCCTGGGCATGCAGTTCTTCGATCAGCTCCACACCGCTGCCATCGGGCAGGCCCAGGTCGACCAGCACCAGCGATACCGTGTGCGCCTCGCCCGCCAGGTAAGCGCGCGCTTCGGCCAGCGAGCCGGCCATCACCAGCGCATCGCTGCTGTAACCCAGCTGCTGCAGCAGGCCCTGCAGCCGGTTGCGCACCAGCGGATTGTCCTCCACCACCAGTACGGGTGCGGGCAGTGCGAGATCGGCGGTGAGCATCTGGGTGGGCATGGGGTCCGTTCATATTCCAAGTGCTGCAATTATTCCGCAAGCCCATGCCCTTGCCCCTCACTGAAAATGGTGAATTTCAGCGCCATGACAGTTTCATGACCCCCGCATGGCGGCAACCAGCGGCGACGATCAGGTAAAGCGCTTCTCCAGTGCATCCCAGGCGGGCTTGCCCACCAGGCGCTGGCGCTCGGCAAAGGTCGCCACCAAGCCGCTGGACTCCTGCACCGCCTTCTCGTCGCGCAGCACGGTCAAGGTGTTCTGCATGCCGGCCACGGCGCCCTGCAGCGCCGCATTGGCATAGAGCACGATGCCGTAGCCCAGTTCGCCCAGCTGCTCGGCATCAAAAATGGGGGTCTTACCACCAATCACCATGTTCATCAGCTGCGGGGTGGCCAGCCGGGTCGGCAGTGCCCGGATCTCTTCGGCCGTGGTGACAGCCTCGACAAACAGAATGTCGGCCCCGGCCTCGGCAAAGCGCTGGGCACGCTCCACCGCCGCCTCAAAGCCATGGGTGGCCGCCGCATCGGTGCGCGCCATGATCAGCAGGTTGGGGTCGCGCCGGGCATCAACGGCGGCCTTGATCTTGCTTACCGCCTCTTCGGTGGAGATCACCTCCTTGCCGTTGAAATGCCCGCAGCGCTTGGGCGCCACCTGGTCCTCCAACTGGATGCAGTCGGCACCAGCGCGCTCCAGGGTGCGCACCGTGTGGTAGACGTTGAGCGCATTGCCAAAACCGGTATCGGCATCCACCAGCAAGGGCACGCTAACCGTGTCGCGGATGCGCGCCGTGTGGTCGGCAATCTCGGCCAGCCCCATAAAGCCCTGGTCTGGCATGCCAAACCACATATTGGTCACGCCCGCCCCGGTCACATAAATGGCCTCAAAGCCCAGGTCCTCGATCACCTTGGCCGACAGCGCATTGAAAGCCCCCGGCACCAGCACGCCCCGGCGTGCCGCCACCATGTCTTTCAGCAGTTTCTTGGTATCCATTCCACAGTCCCCTGTTCAAAAACAATCGCCCGGCACCCGCACGGCGCCTTCCATCAAAATGCGTGCGCTGCGGCTCATCAGCGCCTTGGCCACCACCCACTGGCCATCCTGCAGACGTGCCTCGGCCCCCACCCGCAGGCTGCCCGAGGGGTGGCCAAAACGCACCGCGCTGCGCTCGCCCCCGCCGGCGGCCAGGTTGACCAGGGTGCCCGGCACGGCTGCAGCCGTGCCAATCGCCACCGCTGCGGTGCCCATCATCGCGTGGTGCAGCTGGCCCATCGACAGCGCGCGCACCAGCAGGTCCACATCCTGCGCCGCCACCGCCTTGCCGCTAGATGCCGTGTAGCTGGCCGGCGGCGCCACAAAGGCAAGCTTGGGCGTGTGCTGGCGGCTGGCGGCCTCGCTCAGGTCCTGGATCAGGCCCATCTTCAGCGCACCATGGGCACGAATGGCCTCCAGCAGCGCCAAGGCCCGGGCATCGCCATTGATGTCGCCCTGCAGCTCCCGGCCGCTGTAGCCCAGGTCTTGTGCGTTCAGAAAGATCGTCGGAATGCCCGCATTGATCAAGGTGGCGGCAAAGCTGCCTATCCCTGGCACATCGAGCTGGTCCACCAGCTGGCCGGTGGGGAACATCGCGCCGCCGTCCTCGCCCTCATCGGCGGGGTCGATAAAGGCCAGTTGCACCTCGGCGGCCGGAAAGCTCACGCCGTCCAGCGCAAAGTCGCCGGTCTCCTGCACCTGTCCGTTACGGATAGGCACCTGGGCAATGATGGTCTTGCCGATATTGGCCTGCCAGATGCGCACCGTGCACAGGCCGTCCTGCGGGATGCGGGCCGGGTCGATCAGGCCCATCGCGATCGCGCAGGGGCCGACGGCGGCCGACAGGTTGCCGCAGTTGCCAGTCCAGTCCACAAAGGGCTTGTCGATAGCGACCTGGCCAAAGAGGTAGTCCACATCATGGTCAGGCTGCGTGCTCCTGGCCAGCAGCACGGCCTTGCTGGTGCTCGACGACGCATTGCCCATACCATCGATCTGCTTGCCATAGGGGTCGGGGCTGCCCAGGGTGCGCAGCAAGATGGCATCGCGCGCCGCGCCGGGCTGCTGCGCGGGCAGCGGCAAATCCGGCACATGGAAGAACACCCCCTTGCTGGTGCCACCGCGCATATAGATGGCGGGGATCTTGATCTGGGGAGGATGGGCGGTCAGGGTTGTCATGGTCGTTCAGAAAAAAGCGGGGGCATTCACACCGGGGCGGCTTGCGCAGCGCGGGATGCCAGAAAATCCTGCGCAAAGCGCTGCAGCACACCGCCTGCCTCGTAGACAGACAGCTCCTCGCCGGTATCGAGGCGGCAGGTCACCGGCACCCGGTCGGTCTGGCCGTTGCGGCGCCGGACCACCAGGCTCAGCGTGGCCAGCGGTGTGCGTTCACCTTCCACATCATAGGTCTCCGTGCCATCCAGTTGCAGCGTCTTGCGCGTGGTGCCGGGCTTGAACTCCAAAGGCAGCACGCCCATGCCGATCAGGTTGGTGCGGTGGATGCGCTCAAAGCCCTCGGCCACCACCGTCTCCACCCCGGCCAGGCGCACGCCCTTGGCGGCCCAGTCGCGGCTGGAGCCCTGGCCATAGTCGGCGCCGGCAATGATGATGAGCGGCTGGCGGCGCGCCAGATAGGTCTCCATCGCCTCCCACATGCGCACCACCCGGCCCTCGGGCTCGATGCGGGCCAGCGAGCCCTTCTGCACCTGGCCATCCACCACCGCCATCTCGTTGACAAGCTGAGGGTTGGCGAAGGTGGCGCGCATCGCCGTCAGGTGATCGCCCCGGTGGGTGGCGTAGGAGTTGAAGTCCTCCTCGGGCAGGCCCATCTTGGCCAGATACTCCCCGGCCGCCGAGCTGGCCAGAATGGCGTTGGACGGCGAGAGGTGGTCGGTGGTGATGTTGTCCGGCAGCAGCGCCAGCGGCAGCATGCCCTGCAGGCTGCGCGGATGCGCGGCCAGCGCGCCCACACCTTCGGTGTCCCAATACGGCGGCCGGCGGATATAGGTGGACTCGGGGCGCCAGGCATACTGCGCCTCGGCCTGCTCGCCATCGTCCACCCGCAGCGCAAACATGGGCTCGTAGACCGCACGGTACTGCGCTGGCTTCACAGCCTGGGCCACGACGGCATCGATCTCTGCATCGCTGGGCCACAGGTCTTGCAGCCGGATCTCCCGGCCATCGACGATGCCCAGCACATCCTTCTCGATATCAAAGCGCACCGTGCCCGCCATCGCATAGGCCACCACCAGCGGAGGCGAGGCCAGAAACGCCTGCTTGGCATAGGGGTGGATGCGACCATCGAAATTGCGGTTGCCCGAGAGCACGGCCGTGGCATACAGGTCGCGATCGATGATCTCCTGCTGGATGCGGGGATCGAGCGCGCCACTCATGCCATTGCAGGTGGTGCAGGCAAAGGCGACGATGCCAAAACCCAGCGCCTCCAGGTCCTCCAGCAGCCCAGCCTCTTGCAGATACAACTCCACCGCCTTGGAGCCGGGCGCGAGCGAGGTCTTCACCCAGGGCTTGCGCACCAGGCCCAGGCGCCGGGCATTGCGCGCCAGCAGCGCCGCGGCCATCACATTGCGCGGGTTGCTGGTGTTGGTGCAGCTGGTGATGGCGGCGATGATGACGGCGCCATCGGGCAGCAGGCCCTGCGCCACCTGCGCGCGCGCCAGCGCCAGGGGCTCGGCGCCGGCAATGCCACGCTCGGCCAGCTGTGAGGTCGGCAGGCGGCGGTGGGGGTTGGAGGGGCCGGCCATATTGCGCACCACGGTCGACAGGTCAAACTGGAGCACCCGCTCATAGCTCACCTGGGCCAGGCTGTCGGCCCAGAAGCCGGCGGTCTTGGCATAGGTCTCGACCAGCTGCACCTGCTTTTCATCGCGGCCGGTCAGCCGCAGGTAGGCCAAGGTCTGCTCATCCACCGCAAACAGCGCGGCAGTGGCGCCATACTCCGGGCACATATTGGCGATGGTGGCGCGGTCGCCAATCGAGAGGCTGCGCGCGCCCTCGCCATAAAACTCCACATAGGCGCCCACCACCTTTTGCTGGCGCAAAAACTCCGTCAGCGCCAGCACAATGTCGGTCGCGGTAATACCCGGCTGGGGCCGGCCGCTCAGGGCCACGCCGACAATGTCGGGCAGCCGCATCCACGAGGCCCGGCCCAGCATCACATTCTCGGCCTCCAGGCCGCCCACGCCCACCGCAATCACGCCCAGCGCATCCACATGCGGTGTATGGCTGTCCGTGCCCACGCAGGTGTCGGGAAAGGCGACGCCATCCTGCACATAGACCACCGGCGACATCTTCTCCAGATTGATCTGGTGCATGATGCCGTTGCCCGCCGGGATCACGTCCACGTTCGCAAAGGCCTTCTTGCTCCATTCGATGAAATGGAAGCGGTCCTCGTTTCTGCGGTCTTCGATCGCACGGTTCTTCTCAAAGGCCTGGGGGTCAAACCCGCCGCATTCCACGGCCAGCGAATGGTCCACGATCAGCTGCACAGGCACAACAGGGTTGACGGCGGCCGGGTCACCGCCCGCCTGGGCAATCGCATCGCGCAGGCCCGCCAGGTCCACCAAGGCGGTCTGGCCCAGGATGTCATGGCAGACCACGCGCACCGGAAACCACGGAAAGTCGGTATCGCGCCTGCGCTCGATCAGCTGGCGCAGGTAGTCTGGCAACTGGGCCGGGTCGGCGCGGCGTACCAGGTTTTCGGCATGCACCCGCGCCGTATACGGCAGGCGGGCCCAGGCGCCGGGCGCCAGCGCATCGACCGCCGCCTGCGCATCAAAATAATCCAGGCCGGTGCCGGCCAGTGCTTGTCTGTAATCGGTGTTCATGGGGCAGTGCAAACCGGCGGGCAGGCCACCCGCACGGTGTCGCTATTTCTATAGGGATCGGGAGAAGGTCGAGTCGGCCGGTAGCCGCTCAGCCGCGCTGGTCGATGGGCTGGAACACCTGGTCTTCCGGCCCCGTGTAATGCGCGCTGGGGCGGATGATCTTGTTGTCCACCCGCTGCTCAATCACATGCGCCGCCCAGCCGCTGGTGCGCGCAATCACAAACAGCGGCGTGAACATCGCAGTCGGCACGCCCATCATGTGGTAGCTCACGGCGCTGAACCAGTCGAGGTTGGGGAACATCTTCTTGACCTCCCACATCACCGTCTCCAGACGCTCGGCAATGTCGTACATCTTGGTCGATCCGGCCTCCAGCGACAGCTCCTTGGCCACGCCCTTGATGACCACATTGCGCGGGTCGCTAACGGTGTAGACCGGGTGGCCAAAGCCGATCACCACCTCCTTGTTCTCCACCCGGCGGCGGATATCGGCCTCGGCGGCATCGGCGCTGTCGTAGCGCTTCTGGATCTCGAAGGCCACCTCGTTGGCGCCGCCGTGCTTGGGGCCGCGCAGCGCGCCTATCGCGCCAGTGATCGACGAATACATGTCGCTGCCGGTGCCAGCCACCACACGGGCGGTGAAGGTCGAGGCATTGAACTCATGCTCGGCATACAGGTTGAGCGAGGTGTGCATGGCCCGCTCCCACAGCGCGCTGGGCTTCTTGCCATGCAGCAGGTGCAGAAAATGCGCGCCGATGGAGTCGTCATCGGTCTCCACATCGATGCATTTGCCCGAGGTGCTGAAGTGGTACCAGTACAGCAGCATCGAGCCCAGCGAGGCCATCAGGCGGTCGGCAATATCGCGGGCGCCGGGCAGGTTGTGGTCGTCCTTCTCGGGCAGGGTGCAGCCCAGCACCGATACGCCCGTGCGCATCACATCCATCGGGTGGCTGGCCGCCGGCAGCTGCTCCAGCGCCTGCTTGACGCTGGCGGGCAGGCCGCGCAGCGCCTTGAGCTTGTCCTTGTAGGCCCGCATTTCTGCCCGGTTGGGCAGCTTGCCGTGTACCAGCAGGTGGGCAATTTCCTCAAACTCGCAGACCTGGGCCATGTCCAGAATGTCATAGCCCCGGTAGTGCAGGTCATTGCCGCTGCGCCCCACGGTGCACAACGCCGTGTTGCCCGCCGTCACGCCGGCGAGCGCTACCGATTTCTTGGGTTTGAAGGCTGAAGGCGTGGTGGCCTCGGTGGTCGTGGTGGTCATAGCGGGGTTTCCTGGTTCAAATATGCGCAATCAAGAGAGACTGGCCGGCCTTTGGCATCGACGGCCACCATTTCAAACAAACCTTTGAGAATTTCCTCTGGCGGCGTACCGGGCAGGTCCGCCAGGCCGGTGACGCAGACGGTCATCGAGCTGCGCCCCACCCGGCTGACCCAGGCACGCAGGGTCAGGCCATGGCCTACCGGTGCCGGTGCCACAAAGTCCACACGGCTGACGGCCGCCATCACCACCTCACGCTGCGCGAGGCTGCGGGCCGCCAGAAACGCGGCCTTGGCCATCAACTGCAGACCCTGGCCCGCAAACAGCGTGCCGTGGTGGTTGGCCTGCGCCGGCAGTACCAGTTCCTGCAGCTCAACAATGCCGATGGGTTTTGTCATGCTTCGCAATTTACGCAAAATGCCATGTCGTGGATAGCACTGAAATGGCGAATTTCTGCGAATGAAAATGGCCATTTTGCAAATTTTGCGAATTGATAGAATCCACAAAATTGGCAAAACCTTGGCGCTGTTAGTACCCCCGGATGAAACAAGAGACCTGGCTATGAAAAAAACCTTCATGGGCGTGAAGCTGCGCAAGCTGCGGGCCGAGCGCAACCTGTCGCAGATCGCGCTGGCCCATACGCTGGGCCTGTCGCCCAGCTACCTGAACCAGCTGGAACAAAACCAGCGGCCCTTGACGGTGTCGGTGCTGCTCAAGCTGCACCGCAGCCTGGGGGTGGACATCCAGCAGTTTTCCGAAGACGAGGAAGCACGTCTGGTGGCGGGGCTGCGCGAAGCCCTGGCCGATGCGCCCGAGGCCATCGCCCTGCCCGAGCTGCAAGAGGTGGCCGCGCAAATGCCGGCGCTGGGCGCGGCGGTGGTGGCGCTGTACCGCCGCCATCTGGACACGATGGAGCGGCTCGAAGCGCTGTCGCTGCAGCTGGGTGACGACCGCAGCGATGAGCGTGCCCATGCCAAGGGGCCGACCGCCATGCCGTTCGAGGTGGTGCGCGATTTCTTTTTTTCGCACCAGAACTATTTCGACGCGGTGGACCGCGCGGCCGAAGACCTGGCGATGCAGGCCCAGGCCCAGGGCGGCCCCTTGGTGGACTGGCTCGTGCAGCGCCTGGAGCGCGAGCACCAGGTCCAGGTGCAGCAGGTGCAAAGCGCAGGTGCCAGCAAGCGCCAGTTTGACCCGGCCTCGCGCCTGCTGCAGCTGTCACCCACGCTGGCGCCGGCCCAGCAGGCCTTTCAGCTGGCCACGCAGCTGGCGCTGCTGGAGATCGGCCCCCAACTCGACAGCCTCATCCGCGTGCCCGCGCTGGCCGGCGACCCTGCCGCGCAGCGGCTGGCGCGCCTGGGTCTGGCCAACTACTTTGCCGGCGCGCTGCTGCTGCCCTATGGCCCGTTCTTGCAGGCGGCCCAGGCGCTGCGCTACGACATCGACCTGCTGGGCCAGCGCTTTGCCGTCGGCTTTGAAACCGTCTGCCACCGGCTCAGCACCTTGCAGCGACCGGACAACCCCGGCGTGCCCTTTTTCTTTGTGCGCGTGGACCGGGCCGGCAATATCTCCAAGCGCCAGTCGGCCACGCATTTCCATTTCAGCCGCACCGGTGGCACCTGCCCGCTGTGGAATGTCTACGAGGCCTTTGGCCAGCCCGGCCAGGTACTCGCGCAGCTGGCGGCCATGCCCGATGGCCGGCGCTATCTGTGGATCGCCCGCAGCGTTTCCGGCGGGCAGCGCGGCTATGGCGCCCCCCGCAAAACCTTTTCCATCGGCCTGGGCTGCGACCTGCGCCATGCCCCGCAGCTGGTCTATGCCAAGGGCATCGCGCTGGAAGACCCGGAAGCTGCCACCCCCATCGGCATGGGCTGCAAGGTTTGCGAGCGCACGCAGTGCCCGCAGCGGGCTTTTCCGTATGTGGGCAAGGGGCTGGTTGTCGATGAAAACGCCAGCCGCTTCACTCCCTATGGCTCACACTAAATAGCCGCCAACAACTGGCCAAAGCGCGCTTCCACATACTTCGCCGTCGGGCTGCGCTGCGCCCCCTGGCGCCAGAGCATGCGCACCGACAGCCGGGGCAGCGCCAGCGCCGGGCAAGGCACTTCGCGCAGCGCCTGGCGGTTGCCTTCGTAGTGCGCAATATTGACGGGCAGCACCGCCCAGCCCAGGTTGTCGGCCACCATGTCTGCAATGTTGTAGAAGCTGTCCGAGCGCCAGACGCGCGGGCTGTAGGCGCGCTCATGCACGTCCTCGGTATGCATCAGCAGCTGGCGGTGCTGGGCCAGCGCCTGCAGGCTCACAGCCTGGCCATCGGCCAGCGGGTGGTCGGCGGCCACAAACACGCCCTGGGGCACGGTGCCCAGGTGGCGCTGCTCAAAATGGTGCAGCACGGGGCCCCGGTCGATGTGGATGGCGATGCCGGCGCGCCCCTGGGCCACATAGTCGGCCACCTCGGTCGCAGTGCCGTTGAGCAGCAGCAACTCCAGGCTCGGGAACCGCTGCGCCATCTCGCGCAGCATGGTCGCCACAGCGGTATAGGGCAGCGCCTCGTCAATGGCCAGCGCCAGCTCGGCATCGGCCCCGCCGCTGAGCGCCTGCGCGCGCTGGTCCAGCTGCTCGGCCTGGCGCAGCAGCTCGCGCGCCTCCAGCAGCAGCACGCGGCCCGCATCGGTCAGTTGGGCATTGCGGTGCGAGCGGTCAAACAGCACGACACCCAGGTCTACCTCCAGCATGCCCACCGCGGTGCTGACAGCAGACTGCGCCTTGCCCAGGTCGCGTGCAGCGGCTGAGAAAGAGCCACTGTCGGCGGTGGCCACAAACTGCCGCAATTGTTCAACGGTCCATTCCATAGCCTGGCACTGTAACGCATCCATCTGTTTTATTGATGGATTCCAACTTTATCGATCTATTTTTATGGCGCAATATTCGGGCCATGCAATCGACCAACCAACAAGCACCCGCCCTGACGATGGCCTGGTGCCACGACCCCGCACAGTCGCCTGCGATCCTGGCGCTGTTCATGGGCCAGCTCAGTCCCCATTACATCTCCCATGGCGAGCTGCAGTCCCCGCGCGCCATCGCACCGGGCCAATGGAGCCCCCATCTCGCCGACAACATGGCCCTGCAGATTGAGGCCACCCTCGCCACGCCCGAGGCCAACGCGATGCAGCGCATCGCCACTGCCCACCAGGGCGATGCGCTGGTCGGCATCGCCTTTGTCTCGCTCGACGAGGAGCAGCGCGCGCCCACCCCATTTGCCACCTTGGATGACCTGGTCGTCAGCCCCGCCGCACGCGGCCAGGGCCTGGGCCAGGCGCTGTTTGGCTGGGTCTGCGCGCAGTTGCAGGCCGAAGGGCTGCAACGCCTGTTTCTGGAAAGCGGTATCGGCAACCATGGCGCGCACCGATTGTTCGAGCGCCTGGGCTGCCAGCCCGTGTCCGTCACGATGATGAAAGAACTGGGAGTCTGACCATGGCACTGCATTCCAGAAGATGGCTGGTACTGGCCATCGTATCCATGGCCCTGCTGCTGATCGTCGTCGACATGACGGTGCTCTACACGGCACTGCCCACACTCACCCATGACCTGGCCCCCTCCACCTCGATGAAGCTGTGGATCGTCAACGCCTATGCGCTGGTCGTCGCCGGCCTGCTGCTGAGCACCGGCGCCTTAGGCGACCGCCTGGGCTACCGGCGCATGTTCATGCTCGGCCTGGTGGTCTTTGGCATCGCCTCGCTGGCGGCCGCCTATTCGCCCAATGCAGGCATGTTGATTGCCGCCCGCGCGCTGCTGGGCGTGGGCGCGGCCATCATGATGCCAGCCACCCTGGCCATCATCCGCATGAGCTTTCCCGACCAGCGCGAGCGCGCGGTGGCCATTGGCATCTGGGCCTCGGTCGCCTCGGGCGGCGCGGCGCTGGGCCCCGTCGTCGGCGGCCTGCTGCTGGAGTACTTCTGGTGGGGCTCGGTCTTCCTGGTCAATGTGCCCATCGTGGCGCTGGCCCTGGTGCTGACCGTGTGGCTGATTCCCGCAGACCGCCTCCAGCACAAGGCCAGCCTGGCTGGCTGGGACTACACCAGCTCGCTGCAGGCCATGGTGGCCATGGTCAGTCTGGTGCTCAGCATCAAGGAGCTGGCCAAGCCTGCGCCGTCACTGGGCTTTGCCGCGCTGATGGGCATCCTCAGCGCCGTGGTGCTGGCGGTCTTTATCCGCCGCCAGCTCAGCCGGCCCCAGCCGCTGATCGAGCTGCGCCTGTTCCGCATTCCCACGTTCTCGGGCGGTGTGATTGCCGCCGTGGTGGCCGCCGTCGCCTTGGTGGGCGTGGAACTGGTGTTCAGCCAGCGCCTGCAACTGGTGCTGGGGCTGAGCCCGCTGCAAGCAGGGCTGGCGATCCTGCCAATCCCGGTGGCGGCCTTTGTGGCCGGCCCCATTGCCGGCTGGGCGCTGTCGCGCTTTGGCACGCAGCGGCTGATTCTGGCGGGCCTGGTGGTCAGCGCCGTGGCGCTCTGTGCCTTGACGATGAGCCTCAACGCGGACGCCCACAGCCTGCAGAAGATCGCCGTGCTGGCCGTCCTGGGCCTGGGTGTGGGCGCCACCATCACCGCCGCATCCAATGCGGTGATGAACAGCGCACCACCTGAGCATGCCGGCATGGCCGCCTCGGTCGAAGAGGTGTCTTACGAGTTTGGCGGCGTGCTGGGCGTGGCGCTCCTGGGCAGCGTGCTGTCCTGGCGCTATACCAGCAGCCTGGTGCTGCCGGCCAACCTGCAGGCTACCGGCGCCAGCGATGGCATTGATGCCGCGTTGCTGGCCGCAGAAAAGCTGCCGCCCGAGGCCGCCAGCCAGCTGCTGGGCCTGGCCCATGCCGCCTTTGACCAGGGCTTTATGGCCGTGATGGCCACCGCCGTGGGGCTGGTGCTGGCCGCAGCGCTGGCGGTGGTGCTACTGCGCAGCCGAGATCAACAACAGGCCACCGTGGGGCACCGCAGTGGCGCGGTGGCCAGCGAAGGGCACTGATCGTGAGTCACCGCTCAGCGGCGGGGCGCCATTACCTTTAGCGCGTCCCCATGCGCCGCTGCCGCACTGCATGCCCGGTCGCCAACACCAAGGCTGCTGCCGCCAAGCCGGCGGCCGGCCACAGCATGGCCGACAAGCCCCAGCCATCCACCACCTGCCCTCCCGCCCAGGCACCCAGCGCAATGCCGGTGTTGAAGACGCCGACATACAGCGCTGCCGCCACCTCCATCGCCTGGGGCGCCGCCTTCATCATCCAGGTCATCAAGGCGACGGACACCCCGCCATAGGCTAGGCCCCAGAACAGCAGCAGCGCAAGCCCACCTGTGTGGGAGCCGCCAAACACCAGCCAGAGCAGCGGCACCAGCAGCAGCCCCAGGGCAACGGCGGCCACCGTCAGCCTGGTTCTGCGCGCCGCCGCCAGGCCTGCGATGAAATTGCCGGCCATGCCGGCCAGCCCATAGGCCAGCAGCAAGGCCGCAATCCACTGCGCATCAACACCCGACACCTCCAGCAGCAGCGGCCGCACAAAGGTAAAGGCCATAAAGTGCCCTGCGACCAGCAGCAAGGTCAACACCAGCCCCGTTTGCAACGCGCGGTTGCTGCGCAGTGCCAGAAACTGCCGCAGCCCCAGTGCGCTGCGGACCGGCAAGGCCGGCATCACCCATAGATGCAGGGCCAGCACCAGCAGGCTGAACAAGGCCATCACGCCAAAGGCCCAGCGCCAGCCGGCCCCCTCCCCGATCAGCGCGCCCATTGGCACGCCCAGCACCGATGCGGCGGCCACCCCGCCAAAGATGATGGAGGTGGCGAGCCCGACGGCAGCCGCTGGCACCAGGCGCGCCGCCAATCCCCCCGCCACCGCCCAGATGCCGCCAATGCACAAACCCAGCAGCACGCGGGCGGCCAGCATCCAGCCCCAGCTAGGCGCTAGCGCCGATGCGGTATTGGCCAGCACCAACAGCGCCAGCAGCGCTGCCAAGATGCGGCGCCGGTTCATATTTCCAGCCGCCAGCACCACCAGCGGCGCAAACACCGCTGCAAGCAACGCCGGCAGCGACATCATCCAGCCGGCCTCGCCAGTGGAGATGCCCAGCGCAGGCGCAATCGCCGTCAGCAGGCCGACCGGCAGCATCTCGGTGGTGACGACGGCAAAGGTCGCCAGGCCGGCGGCGATGACTGCTGGCCAGGGGTTGCGGGATGGATCTTGTGGGTGGGTGGAGGTAGATGCAGACATGTAGTGGCTCCTGGCCATGGCAAAAGACGTTGCCGTATCAAGCGGCATGGGATGCAGGCGCAGCGCTGCCATCAGCCACCCCAAGCAAAGGCTGCCGCAGGCGCCGTGCGGCCCACAGCGCCAGCAACAGCACCAGGGCGCCCGCCACCAAGGCCACCGCAAAGGCCGCCCGCGCGCCAAAGCCATCTACCAGTTGGCCCGATGCCGCTGCGCCCAGGGCCACGCCCACATTCAGACCCGCCAGCAGCCAGGTCATGCCCTCAGTCAGGCGCCGGGCAGGCACCAGGCGCTCGACCAGCGACATCGCAACGATCATCGTGGGTGCAAAGCACAGGCCGGCCAGCAACACCGCGCCAGCCAGCGCCGGGATGCTGTCCACCAGCAGCAGCGGCAAGGTGGTCAGCGCCGTGGCCAACCCTCCCAGCGCCAGCTGCTGCGGCAAAGGCCTCCGCAGTTGGAGGGCACCCAACAGCAGGCCCGCCACGCAAGAGCCCAGCGCATAGGCGGCCAGCACCCCGCTGGCCCAGGCAGGCTGGCCCAGCATGCGCGCAAAGGCCACGCTGGCGATATCGACCGTGCCGACGATGGCACCCATTGCCGCCATCAACAGCGCCAGCAGGCCCACATGGGGCAGGCGAATCACCGGCACAGCGGCCGCATGCATGGCGGTAGGCTGCACAGCAGGCTCGGTCGCGCGCTGCGCCACCAGCGCCGCCACGCCCAATACCAGCAGCAAGCCCGCAGCCAGCGGCCCCGCCTGCGGAAACGCCGCCACGCACAGCCCCACCGACAGCGGCGGCCCGGCGATAAAGCTCAGCTCATCGAGCACCGCCTCCAACGAGTAAGCGGTCTGCAACTGCGGCGATCCCCGGTACAGCGCCGTCCAGCGCGCGCGCAGCATGGCCGGCATGCTGGGCATGGCACCGGCCAGCACCGCGCCGGTAAACAAGACCCCGTCCGGCAGCTGCCACCAGGTGGCAGCCAGCAAGAGCAGCAGGCCCAGCAGGCTGATGGCGGTGGCCAGCGGCAGCACCCGGCGCTGGCCATGGCGGTCCACCAGGCGCGATGTCTGCGGCGACAGCAGCGCATAGCTCAGCACAAAGGCCGCAGACACGGCCCCGGCCAGCGCATAGCTGCCGCGCAGCTGGGACAGCATGGTGATGATGCCGATGCCCATCATCGGCAGCGGAATGCGGGCCAGCAACCCGGCCAGGCAAAAGCCGGTGCTGCCGGGTGCGGCAAACAGTGTTCGGTAGGTCTGGAGCATGGTTTCTTTCTGCGCCCCGGCTTGCCAACGCAAGCCGGGGTGGCGACAATACATACAAGGCGTATGAATAAAATCTTATATACATACGCCATGTTTGTAAATAATCATACGCACTGTATGTAAGGAGATTGCGCATGGTTCGACGCACCCGCGCCGAGATGGAAGCCACCCGAGCCAGCCTGCTGGTCACCGCCCGCCAGGAGCTGGCCAAGCACGGCTATACCGATACCTCGATGGACGACCTGACCGCCCAGGCTGGCCTGACCCGTGGCGCGCTCTACCACCACTTTGGCGACAAAAAAGGCCTGCTGGCCGCCGTGGTTGCGCAGATTGACGACGAGATGGATGCGCGCCTGCAAGCCATCTCGGACCAGGCCGAAGACCCCTGGCAAGGCTTTCGCAACCGCTGCCGCGCCTATCTGGAGATGGCCCTGGAGCCCGAGATCCAGCGCATCGTGCTGCGCGATGCCCGTGCCGTGCTGGGCGGCGCCTCGCCCGATTCACAACGCCACTGCCTGCACTCGATGCAAACCTTGATCAGCGCACTGATGGCGCAAGGCATCGTCGCGCCGGCCGATGTGCAGGCGCTGGCGTCGCTGATCTACGGCAGCCTGGCCGAGGCGGCGTTCTGGATTGCCGAGGGCGACGATGGCGCTGCGCGCATGGAGCAGGCCGCTGTAGGGTTGGATTTGTTGTTGCGGGGCTTGCTGGTAGGTGCGAGCCGAGAATAGTGGATATTTATCTAGGCTGGATAGATGTGGACCAGTACCACTTTTAGGACTTATGTCTTGCCTGGGCTAGCTTAGGCATACTCAATCCATGAAAAAACCCGCATAGGCGGGTTGTCTAAATATCATACTTAGATTTGAGAGAATTTTCCGGATATGCTCCAAGGAACCTCCATGGCAACACGCTCCGTCTCGCATGCTTGCTTTACCAACCTGGGCCACCAATGAACGAACTGTGATGTCATCGCCCAATAAGGCTTGCTGGCCCATGATTTTTGCAGGACAAATACAGACAACCCATATTGACGTTGAACTTGACGTTCAGCACCATTTTGCTTACGAAAGCCATCCCGGGAAATGATGGTCCATTGGGTAGCTTTGTCTTGGCCCAGGCTCATCAACCATGCAATGTCGGGTGTGTTGGCATTAAACTTCTCTCGAAGATGAATTATTTCGCCAATATGACAGTGCGATTCGTATTTATCTTGACCCAAAAGCGCTATTGCCGCCGGCCAAGCAGGCGGTAAGTTATTGTCAAAAATGAAATTCAATGGACGATACGCTTGAGGTTTTCCTCAAAGCGTATAGCTGCTTGCACGGACTTTGCAGGAACCTCAAAAACCCGTGATGTGATATCAATGGCTTTGGCATCCGCTCCCTCTGCTAAAAAGCTAGCGAAAAGCGCACTAGTGGGAGTTCCAGTGCTGTCTATTATCGGCGCACCAAATTGCCTAGATGGGTCAATTACAATGGGTGATTTAACTCCAGCGGGATACCATTTATTGGCATACTCGTTATTCGCGTCATAAATCAACCCTTCGTACAGAGAGGGCTTGATAATCGCTTTAAAAACCGATTGACGACTTTTAAGATCTACCAGTGAATTTTCTTGATCTTCTTCAGATGCAGCCTCAGCGTAGATTGTTTTCCCATCTGTCTTGAACTTAGGAAGGGACATGGGGTGGGTCACACCATACATTTCGGATGCGGTTGCGAGACAGCGCCTGATAATGGGAATTGAAACCCCATGACGAGTGAACTCTCTTATAAAGCGAAGTTCAATCAGGTCGCGAAAACCTATCACATCCTCGTCGAACTCCTCGGCCGAAAGTTCATGCTTCCAAAGAGGTTTACTGTACACACGCGACAACTCATCGCCAGGCGTCTTTAGGTAGTTGTACCCAAAAAGCCAGCGACGAATGTCCCTTGTTGCAACCCCAATGAGCTTGGATGCCTCAGGGACCGAGTAGATGCCTGTTCCGCTGTACATTTATCCAGAATCTTAACATTCGCGCGGCTTCAGTGGTAGTGGAAGACCTCATCATGGTGGGCAATCTTCGACGTTCGCAATGGCGGCTGTGTGGCCGGCTGGTGTCCCACGTTTGAGGGCCCCCAATCGTCGTCAGGCGTCTCCAGCTTCACGGCGTTTGTCGATGCCATCAAATACCCGGGATGAGCCGTTCGTACCGCCTGCGCCAACGCTTCAGCATGCTGCGCCGTTGGGCGACGTGCGAGCACAGCTGCCCACTACGGCCAGGCAAGCGGCAAGCCTACAGCCAGCGCCCCACTGCAGCCTTAACCTGACAAGGCAGCAAATCTGATGCTGTCCACCAACCCTCAGGAGACAACCATGACCAACCAGCAGCAACCCAACGGCCAGCAACGCCCTGCCCAACAGCAGCAACAAGGCCGCGAGCAAAGCAACCAGCGCCAGCAAGAGCAGTCGCAACAGCAGTGAAAGCGATGCCTGCCGGCGGGTCCCACGACCCGCCTGGCAAGCACGCGCCCAAGAAAAAACCCGCCAATGCGGGTTATGTGTTGTATCGCTTAGGGGCGAAATTGCGGCTGGTAATGTTTCAGTGCCAATTCCACATCCTGCAGGCGATCATATTGCGGGGAGCCCAGCAGGGGCTCCAGATCCCGTAACCCAATCACTTCCAGTTCCAGGCGCTCGTATTGCGCTTGCGTCACCACAAGCAGGTCTTCAGCTTCACGCATAAGACCTCCTTTCCACCTGAGCATAAACCGAAGAGATTGGCTTATAGATCCAGGTTGTTCCACCTTACGACTTTTGGCTGGTTTTGCAAAGTTTTTTTACAAGAACCAACGTTTGGTACAACCCTCCTGCGGCTCAGTATTCGGGCGTCTTCCAACTGTCTGCAGTAATGGGTCGCGTCAGCTGCTCGATCTTGGCGTCGATCAGGGACAGCCGTGCGTGCTCAATGGTTCCTTCTGCCGGATGGTCAGCCAGCAATTGGGCGCCCTGGGCTTTCAAGGCATCCAGGTAGGCGTCTTTCTCCTTGTCATTTCCGGTCTGCGTAGACATTCTGGCCTCCAGTGCTTTGGTGGTTAAACTGTAACAAAACTACTCGAAAACGCCAGCAAGCGATCTCAAAATTACGAAATAAGCAGAAAACGTCCTACAGGCACCCTGCTGAGCACCTCCGGCTTGTTATTTGCTTTCCGTAAGACTAACCCAGCTTATATGCACTGGGTTTATATGGCGGCTTTCAGCCTGACACATATCAATCGCCAGATGCTTGGCCAGCATCGCCCAGCCGCTTCATCGCTGCGGTGATCGACACCGCCGCTTTGGCGTAACCGTCCCAGGGCGCATTGCCCTTGCGAAAGCGCGCCTCGATGGACTGGATACCCCAATGTGCGCCGCCGCTGACCTGGCCCAGCTCCGACCAGCCGATGGGCACGGACACCCCCATGCCGGGCCGTGCCCGAACCGACCAGGCACTGACGGTGGTGGCGCCCCAGCCGTTGCGCAGGTAGTCGACAAAGATCTTGCCCTTGCGGTTTTGCGGGCCGCTCTTGGCCACAAAGCGCTGTGGCACGGTGGCGGCCAGGTGCTGCACGATGGCCTTGGAAAAGCCTTTGACCGTATCCCAGTCGTGGCGGCGCTGGATCGGTACCACCAGGTGCAGGCCCTTGCCGCCGCTGGTTTTGAGAAAGGGCTCCAAGCCCAGCTCCTGCAGCAGCACCCGCACCAGCTCGGCGGCCTCCTGCACCGCTGGCCAGGCCACGCCCTCACCCGGGTCCAGGTCAAAAGTCATGCGGTCGGGCCGAAGAATCTTGTCGCGTTTGGCGTTCCAGGTGTGGAACTCAACCACATTGAACTGCGCCGCCTGGGCCAGGCCCTCGGCTCCGGCAATGGCCAGCAGCGGCGGGTGTTCCGGGTCCAGCGACTGGGGCAATTGCACGATGCCGGCCATGGCGCGGGCCTGCAGGTGCTTCTGAAAGAAATGCTCGCCCCCTACCCCATCGGGGGTGCGCACCAGCGAGGTAGGCCGGTCTTGCAGGTGCTCCATCATCAGCGGCGCCACCTGCTCGTAGTAGCGCACCACGTCCAGCTTGGTCACGCCCGTGCTCTTGTCCATGATGCGGTCTGCATGGCTGACCTCGATGCCGACGGTGGAACTGGGGGTTTTCTTGCGGACAGGCATGGTGGTGCTTCTCTCCCGGGTGATCTGATTGGCGGGCTTGTCCTCGCGCAGCCCTTGAAAAACCGCGTGCCGCAAACGGCCCTGGCCCGTCCAGCCGGCAAAGGCGACCTCGGCCACCAACTGCGGCTTGACCCACAGAGCTTCGTAGTCAATGCGCTCGGGGTCGGCAAAGGGGCATGCCTTGGTCCGCATCTTTTGCAACTGCGCTGTCAGCGCGCGCAGGCTGGCCTCGTTAAATCCTGTCCCCACATTGCCGGCATAGACCAGTTGGCCGTCACTGCCATGCACCCCCAGCAGCAATGAGCCCAGGCCCGTGCGCGTGCCCTTGGGCCGCGTGTAGCCGCCAATGACAAACTCCTGCCGCTGGCCGCATTTGAGCTTGATCCAGTCTGCTGTGCGGCCTGCGTGGTAGGCGGCATCCTTGCGCTTGCCCACCAGGCCTTCCATACCCAGCGCACAGGCAGAAGCCAGCAACTGCGCCGGATCGCCGGCAAAAGCCTCACTCAGACGCACACTGTCGCCCAGGCCCGGGCTGGCATCCAGCGCCGCCTGCAGCGCCTCGCGCCGTGCCAACCAAGGCTGGCCACGCAAATCATGGCCATCGGCAAAGGGCAGGTCAAACAGGTAATAGACAAGGTCGGTGGTGCCCTCGCCATCAAAGGCGTTCTGCAGCCGCTGAAAATCGGGCAGGCCCTGGTCATTCAGCGCCACCACCTCGCCATCGAGCCAGGCATCCTTCAGCTGCAGATGCTGCAGAGCCGCTGCCAGCGCAGGCATCTTGGCCGTCCAGTCCTTGCCATTGCGCGTCCACAACTGCAGCTGGCGGCCGTTTTTGCGGGCTGCCATGCGGTAGCCATCCAACTTCAGCTCCCAGGCCCAGTCCTCGGCGTTTTGCGGTGGCGCATCGGCCAGCACGGCCAGCTGGGGCGCCATCGTGGTGGGCAAGGGGGTGGCTTTGGCGGTGCTGTGCTTGCTGCGCTTGGCAGCCGGTGCGGCAGGCGTCTTGGCGGCGTGCGCACGCTGCTCACTGGCCACGCTGTCGGGCCGGGCGGTCACAATGTCCAGCTCATGTTCCTTGCGCGCAAAGTCATCCGCCTCCTTGATCAGCAGCCAGGGCGGTTGGCGCTCACCTTCCTTGCCCTTCATGCGCACCAAGGTCCAGCGGCCGCCGAGCTTCTGGCCTTGCAGCGCAAAGTGCAGCTTGCCCTTGCGGTAGCCCTCTTCCGGGTCGTCCAGCGGCAGCCACAGGCCCTTGTCCCAGACGATGACCTTGCCCGCGCCGTAATGGCCAGCGGGTATCTGGCCCTCAAAGCTGTTGTACGAGATCGGGTGGTCTTCCACCTGCACGGCCATGCGCTTGTGGCTGGGGTCCAGGCTGGGCCCCTTGGGCACTGCCCAGCTTTTCATCACGCCATCGAGCTCAAGCCGCAGGTCATAGTGCAGATGGCTGGCCCAGTGTTTCTGGATGACAAACTGCAGCTGGCCTGCTACCGATTCGCCCCCGTCGGCCGGCTCAGGGGTCTTGGCAAAATTGCGCTTGGCTTGGTATTTGTCCAATGAACTGGGCATGCAGGACCTCCGGGCGCCAAGCCACTAAGCCGCACGCCGCCGGGCCGGCGCAGCCTTGCGGGCGCTGGCCGATTTGGCAGCGGGCTTGGGCTTTGGCTTGGCTTTGGCGGCGGTAGAGGGCGGTTTGGCGCTGGCCCTGGTCTTGACCGGCGCGGCCTTGGGCTTTCGCGCAGCGGGCTTGGTTTCGGCTGTCTTGGCGCCACCGGCCAGGCTGCGTTTGAGCAAGGCGGTCAAATCCAGGATCTCCGCGCCGCCTGACACCGGCGACTCCTTGGGCGCCTGCACCACCTCTTCCACCTCGCCCGACTTGACCTTGGCATCGATGAGCTTGTGGATCTCTTCGGAGAACGAATTCCTGAAGTCGTCGGCATTCCAGGCCTGGGCCTTGTCTTCGATCAAGGCCACTGCCATGTCCATCTCGGCGCTGCTGATGCCTGCCGCCTTGGCCGATTGCGGAGGCAGGTTGAGCTGCTCAAACGAGCGGATATCGCCGCCCCAGCGCAGCAGGTTCAGCACCAGGGCCCGGCCGCAGGGCACCAGCACGGCCAGGTGCTGCTTGGTCTGGATGACGACCTTGGCGACGCCCACCTTGTTGGTCTTGCGCAGCGCCTCGCGCAGCAAGGCATAGACTTTTTCTCCGCGCTTGAGGGGCGCCGTGTAGTAAGGCCGCTCCAGGTAAATCAGCGGGATGTCATCGGCATCGACAAAGGCCTCAATCTCGATGGTCTGCGTGGTTTTGGGAAAGGCGGCGCTGATCTCCTCCTGGCTCAGGATCACGTAGCGGCCATCTTCGTATTCCACGCCTTTGACGATGTCGCTGCTGGCGATCTCCTTGCCGGTGCGCTTGTTGATGCGCTTGTAGCCCACCGGCTCCATCGAGCGCTTGTCCAGCCAGTCAAAGTCGATGCCCGAGTCGCGTGTAGCCGTGTACAAGCCTATGGGCACATGCACCAGCCCAAAGCTGATCGCGCCTTTCCAGATGGTTCTTGTTGATGTCGGGGCATTGCCTTGCTGCTCTGTCATGCCGGCCTCCTAGGTATGCCGTCAGTCTGAGCGCCTAGCAGCCGACTGGCTGAGAGGAAAAGGCAATGCAGCATGGGAACTTCGTATTGCCTGCATGCCAGAGCGGTCTGACAAGGCCGCTGCCAAACGCCATGTGCGCAAGCGCTGAATGCCAACTCGCTCCGATGACTCCAAACGCGGGCGCAGAAATCCTACAGACCCGGAGCGCGGCTGCGGCCAACCTAGAAGGCATACGACCGAGGAGCACCCGATGAGCACCACCAAGCCAGATACGCAGCCTGACAACGCTGCCGACACCCGCCCTGCGACACAGCCCAACTACCCCGAAGACGAAAGCATGGACCCGGTCGGTGAACCCTATCCCGAGCAGGAGCCGTTGACACCTGAGCCCGGCGATGACCCGCCGCATCCTCCGTTCTCACCCAGCACGGAGCCCGACATCCCGCAGGACCCCGAGTCCGAACGCGTGGTCAGCCCCGAGCCGCTGGAACCCTGATGTTCGCCACCTCGCCCCCGCCTCCGCATCTGCCCGCCGATGCGGCTCTTTTTCTGGACTTTGATGGCAGCCTGGTGCCGATGGCCCCCACGCCGGACAGCATTGTCGTGCCTGCACAGTTGGTGCCGCTGCTGAGCGAGCTGCGGGCACTGCTGGGCGGTGCCGTGGCCATCATCTCTGGCCGCGAGATAGCCGTGTTGGACCATTACCTGCGGCCCTTGCAAATCCCGTGTGCCGGCGCCCATGGCGCGCAGCGGCGTGATGCCAAAGGCCAGCAATGCGGCGATGCACCGGGGGATATCTCGGCGGTGGTCGAGGCCTGCGAACAACTGGCCCTGGCCCACCCCACTCTGTATGTGGAGCCCAAGCAAAGCGGGGTCGCGCTGCACTACCGCCGCGATCCTTCGCTGGAAACGTTGTGCCTGCGCAGCCTGCAGTCCATGCTGGCCCACCGGCCGCAGTGGACCTTGCTGCGCGGCAAGCGGGTGCTGGAGATGCTGCCGGTGGGCGCGAGCAAGGGCCGCGCCATCCAGGCATTTCTTCAGGAGGCACCTTTTGCCGGGCGCACCCCGTTCTTCCTCGGCGATGACTCCAGCGACGAGAGCGGCTTTGCCGCCGTTCTGGCCCAGCGCGGCGTCGCCATCAAGGTAGGGGCTGGCCCCAGCGCCGCCAGCCATCGTCTCGAAGGTGTCGATGCCGTCTACCACTGGCTGCAGGCGGCGTGCACCCAGCTGCGCATGCTCAGCAACCTGCGCCAGCCGGCGGAGGTGCAGCCATGAGCCGCCTTGTCGTTGTCTCCAACCGGGTGGCCGATCCGCAAGATGCCGCGCCCGGAGGGCTGGCGATTGCGCTGGAAGAGGCGCTGCAACGCCAGGGCGGACTGTGGTTCGGCTGGGGTGGCAAGCTCTGCGACCAGTCCGAGCCGCAACTCAGCATCAGCCAATGGGATGCAGTGACCGTGGCCACCACGGAGCTGCACAAGCGCGACCACGACAGCTACTACAGCGGGTTTTGCAACAACGTGCTCTGGCCGGTGTTCCACAACCGCCTGGACCTGGCAGCGTTCGACCCCGTTTTTTATGACGGCTACCAGCGGGTGAACCGGCAGTTTGCGCAGCAACTGCTGCCCTTGCTGCAGGATGACGATGTCATCTGGGTGCATGACTACCACATGATCGCGCTGGCTGCGGAGCTGCGCGCACTGGGCTGCCAGCAGCGCATCGGATTCTTTTTGCACATTCCCTTCCCTCCCCTGGTCACCCTCAGCGCCGTCCCGCAACACAAGGCACTGATGCAGGCCCTGATGGCTTTTGACCTGGTGGGCCTGCAGAGCCGGCAAGACCTCCAGCATTTTGAGAGCTATGTGCTCGCACAAGCCGATGGCCGCATCAGCCACCGCCACCACTACCGCGTCCATGGGGAGCAAACACGCTGCGAGGTGTTTCCGATTGGCATTGATGCCCATGCCTTTGCAGCGCTGACGCACACGCCCCAAGCCCAACAAGTGCAAAGCACCATGACGCAGGCGTATCGCCAGCGCCGCCTGGTGGTGGGCATTGACCGGCTCGACTACTCCAAGGGGCTGCCCGAACGGATCCATGCCTTCCGTGATCTGCTCGAGCGCCATCCCGAGCACCGGCGCAGCGCTACCCTGGTACAGATTGGCTCGCCCACCCGAGAGCATCTGCAGGCCTATGCCGACATCCGCAGCGAGTTTGAATCGCTGTGCGGCGCCATCAATGGTGATTTTGGCGAACTGGACTGGATGCCGGTGCGCTATATCCACCAGGTGCTGACGCGCGCCCAACTCGCGGGGCTGTGCCACTCGGCCGCTGTCGGCCTGGTCACGCCGCTGCGCGATGGCATGAACCTGGTCGCCAAGGAATTTATCGCCGCACAGAACCCCGACGACCCAGGGGTGCTGGTGTTGTCGCGCTTTGCCGGCGCCGCCGAGCAGTTGCAAGAAGCGCTGCTGGTGAACCCCTATGACGCGCACAGCACTGCCGACAGCATTGACCAAGCGCTGCAAATGCCGCTGGCTGAGCGCATCGAGCGCCATCAGAAGCTACTGGCCCGGATCCAGACCGAGGATGTGCACTGGTGGTGCCAGCGCTTTTTGCAGGCGCTGGGCCAGTGCCAACCGGCCGTGCAGCGCAAACCGCGCTTCTCGGTTCCCGCGCTGAGCCGTATCCCTGCCGCGGATGCCGACCTGCCGATGACCCGCCCGACGCGGGATGGCAGCTTTCCCTATCTGCATGTGGTGACGGGTGGTAATGCTGCGCCGCGCCCGGCCGCTGCAGCCCAACGCATGGGCCGTTGAATGATGAATGCCTCCACCGAACTGGAAATTTTTCTGAGCGAGTCGGCGCTGCAGCACCCCGGTGAAACCTTGCGCGCGCTAGTGGCACTGGGCCTGGACCAACTGCCCCTGCCGGGCCACGGCCAGACCCTGGCGCGCTGGCGGGCACTGGCAGCGGTGGCTGCCAGCAACCTGAGCCTCGTCAAGCTGTTTGAAGGCCATACCGATGCGCTGGCGATTTTGGCTGAGCTGGATACTCCCGCGCCTGCAGCCGCCAGAATCTGGGCGGTTTGGGGTGCGGAGCCGCCGGGCAACCGGGTGCAGGCCAGGCCCATCAGTGCGGACGATGGACTGGTCCCCGGCAGCAAAGTGACGCTGAACGGCACCAAGGCCTGGTGCTCGGGCGCGCAGAGTGTGGACCATGCGCTGGTCACCGCCTGGCTGTCCGATACCGAACGCTGTCTGGTGGCAGTCAACCTACTGCAGCCGCAGGTGCAGGTCAGCGACGAAGGCTGGCAAGCCGTGGGCATGGCCGACAGCGGCAGTGTGAATGTGCAGCTGAACAACGCCAGCGCCACCCTGGTAGGCCGCCCGGGCGCCTACCTGAGCCGGCCAGGCTTTCAGCATGGCGGCGCCGGCATAGCGGCCTGCTGGTATGGCGCCAGTGCCCGCATTGCCGGCCAGCTGCTGCGCGCCTGCCGCCAGCATGCCGAGCCCCATGCCTTGGCCCACCTGGGCGCGGTGGATGTGGCGCTCTCGACCACAGCCGCGCTGTTGCGCGCAACGGCCTCCCATATTGATGCCCAGCCCGAGCAGCCCTGGACCCGGGAAGTGAACCGCACCCGCCTGGCCGCCGAGGCGGCGGCCCAGCAGGTGCTGCAGCATGTGCCGCGCGCACTCGGCCCCGGACCATTTTGCAAAGACCGGTCGCTGGCCTTGCTGCTGGCCGACCTGCCTATTTTTATCCGACAAAGCCATGCAGAACGCGATCTGGCCGCCCTGGGGCAGGCCATCGCTGAACAGGAGAACAACGCACCATGGAAGCTCTGAAACCCCGATACATCGAAGGCGAAGGCACGCCTGAATTGCAATGGCAATCCTGGCTGGCACAAGCGCCTTTGGGCACCACGCCTGCCGAGGAACTGCTGCAAGGCTGTGAACGGGTCGTCATTGTCTCCCCCCATCCCGATGACGAGATCCTGGCCACGGCGGCGATCATGCAGCACTGCGAGGCCAACGCCCTGCCCTGTACGGTGATTGCCGTCACCTCGGGCGAGGCCAGCCACCCCGGCTCGCGCCTGTGGACGCCCGACCAGCTGGCCCAGGCCCGCGAGCGCGAAAGCGCCCAGGCGCTGGCGCTGCTCTGTCCGGGCAGCCAGATCATCCACCTGCGCATTCCCGACGGACAGGTGCAGGACCACCAACCCCAGCTCGAGTCGCGCCTGCAGCAACTGCTGCGCCCAACCGATGCCGTCTTCTGTCCTTGGCGCTACGACGGCCACCCCGACCACGAAGCCACCGGCGAAGCCTGCGCCGCTGCTACGGCCGATGTCGGCAGCCGCTTGTTTGAAGTACCAATCTGGACTTGGCACTGGGCCAGCCCCGGCGACCAGCGCGTGCCCTGGCAGCAGGCCGTGCGCATGCCGCTGAGCGCCGACCAGCTCGATCGTAAATGCCTGGCGCTGTCCTGCTTTCGCAGCCAGCTGCTGCCCGATCCATCCACTGGCAGACCGCCGATCCTGCCCCGCTGGGCCACGGCGCGCCTGCTGCGCAACTTCGAGGTGGTATTGCGATGAACCAACGCCAACACTTTGAACAGCTCTACCAAAACTCCCCCGATCCCTGGGCCGTCAAGACCGCGTGGTACGAGCGGCGCAAGCGCCAGGTGTTGCTGGCATCGCTGCCACGCGAGCAGTATCGCTATGGCTTTGAGCCCGGCTGCGGCAATGGCGAGACCACGATGGCACTGCTGGAGCGCTGCGACCAACTGATCGCCGCCGATTTTGCAGAATCTGCGGTACTGCTGTGCAATGCCCGCGTCCAGCGCGAGGACCGGCGCCAGTTGCACCTGCAAAAGCTGCAACTGCCGCAGGAATGGCCCGAGGTGCCTGCCGGCGGCTTTGACCTGCTGGTGGTCTCCGAGCTGGCCTATTACCTGGGGGATTCCGATCTGGCGCTGTTCAGCGAGCGCTGCCTAGCCTCTCTCGCACCGGGAGGCCATTGGCTGATGTGCCACTGGCGCCACCAGGCGCCCGACCTGCAGCAGACCGCTGACACCATCCATGCGCAGATAGGCGCCAGCGCAGCGCTCAAAACCGTGGTGGAACACCGCGAGACTGATTTCTTGCTGGAAGTTTGGGAAAGATTGTGAGCACCCCATGATTGGCATCTGCATACCCGCCCATAACGAAGAAGACCTGATTGACGCTTGTCTGGAGAGCGTCGCCATGGCCACCCTGCACCCCGATTTGGCAGGCGAAGAAGTCAAGGTCGTGGTCGTGCTGGACAGCTGCAGCGACGGCAGCGCTGCCATCGCCAGGCAATGGCCGTTTGTGACGCTGGCCGTCAATGCCCGTAATGTGGGCAGAGCCCGGGCTGCCGGTGCCCGCCACCTGCTGCAGCACCAGGCGCGCTGGCTGGCCTTTACCGATGCGGATACCCGTGTGGCCCCCGATTGGCTGGCGGTGCAGCTGTCCTTGGGCGCCGATGTGGTCTGCGGCACCGTCGGTGTTGACAGCTGGGACGCCCATGGTGCCGATGCCAAAGCAGCCCGCCTGCGTTTTGAATCCAGCTACCAGGACCGCGACGGCCACCGCCATGTGCATGGCGCCAACCTGGGCCTGTCCGCCCAGTGTTACCAACAGGCGGGCGGCTTTGACGCCATCGAATGCGGCGAAGACCAGGCGCTGGTAGACCGCCTGGCCGCCCTGGGCGCGCAGATTGCCTGGAGCGCCTCGCCCCGGGTGCTCACCAGTGGCCGGCCCTACTCCCGTGTGGAGCATGGTTTTGCCGGCGCCATCCGCCAGGCCCCTGCTACAGCTTTGCGTTAAACCTGTCACTGCTCGGGCTGCCATAAAGCACCAGGCCACCGTGAGGGTGGCCTGGTGTTTCTCATGGCTCAAGCGCAATTCCTGGGCGGGAGATGCGCTAGTCCGGTCTAGGCTTTAGCGGCGCTTGTGCTGCACATGGCGCTGGAACAGCGCGCAAGCCATCAGCAGCAACTCAAGCAAGGCCAGCACCGAGCGCGATCCCAGTGGCACTGGAATCACTTCGCCCGAGACGACGGCGTCGCTGTCCGTCGAGGTGCAAGGTGCATCCACCGTGCAGCGCCCGCCTACCAACGAGGCAGTGTTGGTCGCCGTGCTGCCAGGGGTGCCACTGACCTTGCCACTGACCGTGTAGCTCACGATGCCGCCAGCGGCCACCGTGATACCCGAGCAGGTCAGACCCGTGCAGCTGCCAGGGACTGAGCCCCTGTCGTCACCCGATTGCCCGGTGATCGCCAGATCCGACAATCCGCTGCCACCCGCATCCGACCAGCTCAGCCCACTGACCGGCTGGCTGCCAGGGTTGCGAATGGTGACGGTGTAGGTCACCACACTGCCTGCCGTCACACTGCTCGCGTTGTTGGTCTTGAGCAGCACCAGCCCCGGCTGGGCGCTCACGGCGGTGGTGGCGCTGGCGCAGTTGGTGCAGCCGGGGCCTGGCAGGGCCGGCGTGCCGCCCGCAGGGTCCACCGACGCATAGTTGGTGAGGTTGGCTTCCACATCGGGCGCAGTCGCAGTCAGCACTATCACTGCCGTGCCGCCATTGGCTGCCACCGGGCTGCCCAAGGTGCAGCTGAGCAAAGCGCCCGCGCTGCCCAGCGGTGTGCAGACGCCGCCGGTGGCCGCCGTAGCCACCATGCCCGCTGGCAGCTGGTCATAGACCAGCACGCCTGCCGCTGCGTCGGTCTGGCCACTGTTGGTCACCGTCAGGGTGTAGCTGAGGCTTTCGCCACCGACGACAGAACCGGCGCTGGTCTTGGTCAGTGCCAACGCGGGTGGCGTCAGGCTGACGGTCACCCCCGTGGAGGCGGTATTGCTGCTGCTGTCGGGGTCGTAGCTGTTGCTGCGGCCAGCCGTGGTGATGCTGACCACGCCTGGACTTGCCGGCGTAAAGGTGGTCGTGCAGCTGATCGCCGCACCGCTGGCCAGATTGGCCACCGGTGGGGTCACCGGCGCGCCATCTACCGTACACACGGTGCTCACATTGGTGGCATCGGCCGGCACGCCCGAGACCACGCAGTCGGCATTGCGTGCGGCGGCAGGGCCTTGGTTGGTACAGCTGCTGACCACCGTCACGGGGCTGCCCACGGCAACACTGATCGGCGGCTGCGTCGCTACCACCACATTGGCAGAGGCGGCTGGGATGCTCACCGTGCAGCCAGCCCCGCAAGCGCCTGGCAGATCGCTGGTGATGGCGTTGCTGATCGCCGCCTGCGCCAGTGGCGTATCCACCAGTACCGTGAAGCTGACCACGGCACTGGATGCGGCTGGCGCCTGGACAGCTTGCGTGCAGCTGGTGCCTGCAGTCGTGCAATCGCCCGCGCTCCAGCCCTCTGCCGTACCGGCGTAGCTAGTGCCAGCCGAGACCGTCTCCGTCAAAGTGAGCTGCCCCAGCGTGCCGCCACTGTTGGTCACCGTGATGGTGTAGGTCAAGGTATCGCCAGGCTGCGCCTGGTAGCCAGCGGGCGATGCCGCACCATTGACTTGGGTCAGCGCCTTCGCGATGCTGAGCGCTGCAGCGGTACTGACGGAGGTGAGCTTGCTGGTGCAATGCGATGCATCCGTGCAGGCAGCACCCGGCTGTGGAGCCACACCGCCGTTGTACGGATCACCACCACCGCCGACCGAGGCGTGGTTGGTGACATCGCCAGTAGCACCACCGACGGCTGCTGCGGTGACGGTGACAGGCAGGTTGATCGCATCACTGCTGCCGCCGGCAATGCTGGCCGCACTGGTACAGCTCACATCCTGACCGCTGACGGTGCAGACCCAGTTGCCATAGGTGCCCGCTGCCGGGGTGATGCCCGCTGGCATGCTGTCACGCACGGTGATGGGGCCCACTGTGGCCACGCTGGCATTGGTGTTGGTGACGGTCAAGGTGTACTGCGCACCTGCCTGGCCGACCACCCAGGGGCCGTTGTCGGTCTTGCTCAGCTGCAGGCTGGGCGCATCGACGGCCGTGGTGTTGGTGACCTTGCAGTTGTCCGTCGTGGGGCAAGTGGGGTCACCACCGCCTTGCACGCTCGCTGAGTTGCTCACGCTCGGTGCTGCGCTCGCCTGGGGGGTGACGGGCAGCACATAGCTGATGCTGTTGCCCGCCGCCAGGCTCGCTGTGCTCACGCAATTCACTTGCTGGCCGGCTGCGGTGCAACCTGCGGGCAAGGTGCCCAAGGTCATGCTCGATGGCACCAGGTCGGTCACGGTGATGGGCGCGTTGGTGGGCGCGGTGCCGGTGTTGGTGACCGTCAAGGTGTAGCTCGACGGGACACCGACCGACAGGCTGGCGGCCGTTTTGGTCAGCGTGAGCTGGGGCGCATCCACCGCTGTGGTGGACTGGGGCTTGCAGCGTGCGGGCAGGTCAGCCGTGGCGGTGCCTGCTGCGCACAGCGGATCGCCGCCGCCGCTAGCGGTCGCCTGGTTGCTGACCGATTGGCCGTTGAGTGCGTTTTGCGCCGTCACACCGATGGTGAAGCTGGTGCTGGCACCGCTGGCCAAGCCGGCCGGGGCAGTGCAGACCAGCGTCTGGCTGCCCGCAGGCACTTGCGTACAAGCGGCAGGAAGGCTGGCCGTATCGATGGTCAGGCCCGCTGGCATGGTGTCGGTCACCACGGCGGCCTCTGTGGTGGCGGCCGTGCCGGTGTTGCTCAAGGTCAGCACGTACTGGGCAGGCACACCGACGGTGAAGGCACCGACGGAGCTTTGCTTGGTCAAGCTCAGCTGCGGGGCGGTGACGGGGTTGTCGGTGGTGCCACTGCAGTGGGCCTCAGCCGGGCAGCTGGGGTCGCCGGTGTTGGCATCGGCCTGCGCGGTGTTGACCAGGCTTTGGCCAATGGCGCTGGGCTGGGGCGTCACGGGAATGGTGAAGCTCACCGCGCCTCCGGTGGCAATGCCAGCAGGTACCTGGCAAGTCACTGTCTGGCCTGTGGCCGCGCAGGCTGCAGGCAAGGCACCGATGGCCAAGCCGGCCGGGATTTCGTCGGTGATGGTGCCGGCCAAGGTGGGTGCCTGGCCGTTGTTGGTGGCCGTGATCACATACTGGCTGGCAACGCCGACCACAAACGGGCTGCTGAGGGTCTTGACCACATCCAGCCGGGGCGTGTTGACGCTGGTGTTCACCGTACTTTGGCAGCCGGTGGTGCAGCTGGCGCCGCCGCCCGATACGGTGGCATTGTTGCTGACCAGCGCTGGCGCGCCGGCGGCCACGCTGACCGGGGCATTGATGACCGGGGCGTTGGAGCCCGGCAGCAGCACCGCATTGGTGGTACAGGCCAGTTGGCTGGCCGAGCTGGCACTGCAATCCCAGCCTGTTGCGGTAACAGGCAGGTTGATGCTCACACCGGCGGGCATGGTGTCATTGACGGTGATGGGGCCCACGGTGCTGCTGGTGCCCGTGTTGCCCACCAGGATCGAGTAGGTGCCGGGCTGGCCGACCGCAAAGGCAGCGGGCGTGGCAGATTTTTGAATCCGCAGCGCGGGTGCGCCGCTGTTGGTGTTGGTGGTCGAGCTGGTCTTGTCGCAAGGCAGCACACTGCAGCCCACCCCTGCTGGTGGCGTGACCGAAGCACTGTTGACGATGTCACCAGTGGCGCTCAGCTGCACAACACCGCTCACGCTGATGGTGATGCTCTGCCCGCTCGCCAGGTTGACACCCGTCAAGCTGATGGCGTTGCCGGTGCCGCTGCTGGTAGACCCGCAGTTGGCCACTGGCGTGCAGCTCCAGGAGCTGACGGTCACATTGGCAGGCACGTTGTCGGTCACGCTTGCGCCATTGGCATCGCTCGGGCCGGCATTGCTCACCACGATCTGGTAGTTGAGTGCCTGGCCTGGCACATAGGTACCGTTGGGGCTCGCAGTTTTGGTGATGCTCAGATTGGCTTGCAGGCTGACGGCGGTGGTATTGCTGGAGCAATGGGCATCACCCACCGCACAGCTGCCTGGCGCAGGGGCCGTGCCGCCGTTGGCTGGGTCGCCACCGCCGCCCACGGTAGCGCTGTTGGCCACACTGGGAACCGCAGCAGCACCCACCGTCACAGGCAGGTTGATGGTGGACACGCCTGCCACTGCAATAGGGGCACTGCTGGTGCAGGTGACATCCTGGCCGCTGACCGCACAGCTCCAGCCCCCGTAGGTACCGGCAACGGCCGTAATACCTGCTGGCATGCTGTCGCGCACGGTGACCACGCCCGTGGTGGCGGCGGTGCCATTGTTGCTGACGCTCAAGTTGTAGAGCGCCCCGCTCTGCTGTACCGCCCAGGGCCCATTGCTGGATTTGGCCAAGCTCAGCTTGGGTGTGGGGGTGACGGTGATGATGATATTTGCGGTCGCCGTCAACGCAGCTGCATCGGTGATTTGGTAGGGAACCGTTACCACGCCTGCAAAACCTGATGCCGGCGAAAACGTGTAATTGCCAGTCGCGCTGACCGAAAGGGTTCCATTCGCGAGATTGCGAACGCAGGGGAAACTTGTGCAGGCCGACCCGTCAAGCCCTGCCAGGGTGATATTTGTTCCCGTATCGTTAGCGAAGATAGAGGCAGTGCTGCTCACTGGCACCTCCATCAGGGTGGTCTGTGTGTCATCGACAGCGAGCAAGAGCGAATTGCGCATCTCGCAAGTGATATTGGCCTGAGGATGGAGCACACCTGGCGGCAGCGAAATGGAATCGCCCGTCCGTGTCCCGAACGTACCTGTGTTGCCGGTGATGGCACTGTTCGCATCGGTACAGGAAGCGGCTGCAAGGCGCCATCCGGGAGGCGAGGCGGGCAACGTTTCTGCAATGCTGACGGCAGCCAATGGGTTGGAGACAAAGGCCGTTGCACTGGTCACAGGCACATTGATGGCCGTGGTAGTGAGCGAATTGGTGGCATCGGAGAGGTTGGTGTTGGCAAAAGTGAAGGTGCCAGTTCCTCCCAAGCTGACTTTGCGGGTCGTCACGCAAGTCGGAATCGATATCAACCCATAGCCGACCGTATCGCCAGCTGATAGCCCCGCCGTGCTCAATGTCAACGTCGAGACCAGGTTCGTCGAGCTCCCAACAATGGCACCCGACTCGCGCACATTGGATGCGGGATTTGTCTTTGCCAATACACCGGTTGCAGGGGTGTAGGTCAGCGGATTGAGCGGAGTGGCACCTTGGGACACGGCAGAGCCGCTGAAGTTAGCAGGACTCGCCCCACCCGTCACCGCCAATGTCATCGACGGCGTATAGGTAGGCGCTGGCGCTATTCCGATATCAAACACCAGCAACGCAATTCGGTTAGCGGGAACCGGCGGTGTAAATGTATAGGTTAGTACCGTCTCCCCGTTCGCACGCAGGAAGCCAGGGCTGGTGAAGGACCTCGCTACCCCTTGGACGTTCTGTATCGTGAACGTGCTGCCTCCCCCGTAGGTGGAGGCGGCACTCATCGTCACGCCAACAGTACTGTTGACACCTTGCAGTTGAAAACTCTGACCCGACGCAGCGCCATTACTGCCTAGGTCGCATGTCTGCGCGTGCGCGGAGAACACGAATGCCAAAAGAGGTAGCACAGCCCCCACCGGTTGAAGAATATTTTTCTCCAATTCTCAATAATGCTATTCATATGGCACCTAGAAAATAAGGATTGAGTTTTTAAACACAACTGACAATGAAACCGCGAGGAGGAATTCCACCTCCCTAATTCTCTCTATAGAAAATATTTATTAACGTGAATTCATAAATACTCTATAGCTATTGTCAATTATTCTAACCCAGAAAGTTATTAATTAATAACAATGTATGAGTTTGTTGTTTGTATGCCTTACCGCCTCATGGCAGCCCCACACGGGTCGGCACTAGCGAAGCATTAGCAAAGATCGTTTATATGAAAACATTCAACAAATAAATAAATTTCAGGGTCAACAAATGACTGGCTTGGCAAAGACGCAGCCTATTAATAAATCCTCCACCCAAGGCATTTGCAAACACCTCAGCGCCATGCATTAACTACGACCATACCCGTGAGAGATCATGCTTTGGTGGTCTTCTATTGCTATTTATTTAATAGAAATTTCTAGGAATGACGCGTGTCGAACCGCGTGATGGCTGCGCGCTTGATCCGCCCTTCCGTTCAGCAATGCGCACCCGGAACGGTCTGCATAGCGAGCGATAAAGCCGGGGCACTTAGCGTTTCCTGGCAAGCGTCTGCATGTAACTTCCCTCCATGCATATCAGCAACTTCCCTAGGGTGCAGGCATCCAGCCTGGTCCCCTGCCATTGGGACAACTGAGAACATGCTGTTGCAACACCGCCATTGGTTGCGCCCAATGGTTCGGCTCGTCCAGACCATCGGTCGGCAAGCTGGCGCTCCCACGCGCGGCTGCAGGTAAAGCCAGTGGTTCTTATCAGCCAGGACGCGCCTTGTCTGGGTCAACACTTTCTCGCGCGTGCGCACCCTCATCCAGTAATAGGCAAGTGCGCTGATATGTGCATGCGCCAGTGCTTGTGATGAACAGCGGTCGCCATGGTCTTGGGGGCACGGTGTTGCCAAGGCCGTACGCCAGCAGGCCCTTATGGCGGATGGGTGTTTTTCAAGGCTCAGCTATCAACTGTTGCAGGCAAATGCGCCAAGCCTGCTGGTTTTTTTACGGCGCTCAGACGCCGCATGCATCCTCTAGTCTGCACCAGCGGTCAGCGGCATCGCTGGCTGATTGAATCGGCATTTCTCCAAGGTCTGAAAACCGGCCAGATGCCGTGCCGGCTACATCTTGCCCCTGCGAGACTGCAGAAACCCATCAACGGCCCCACCTTGGGGGCGTCCTGGACGCCCGGCACCCCGGACTCTGGGCCCTGCAGGTATTGGGTGTAGCGCTGCAAAGTCGCCGATGCACAACTCTATCGAGGCCGGGACGCAGTTGGTCCTCACCGGCCACCCGCACTGGTTCGCCACCCGCCGAAGTCACCCGTGCAAACAGCCTCCAACGCGGCGCAATGGCGCCTGGGGGCGGACTGTGGTGCCTCTGGCCTCTGGCGCTATCGCTGATGCCCCACTACGGCCTTTCTGGGACGAAGACTACATACCCGTATTCATCGCGTACTTAAGCTGTCCAAGTGGCTGATCATAGGCTACACCGCTAACTTTTGAGGAGCCCCCATGAGCAACCGACAGGAAGGCTATCAAAGCCCCAACGGCGAAAAGCCGGAGACCGAAACGCAGATGCAGGACAAGCTCAAGCTGCCACCGGAGCAGCAGCAGCATGAGAGCATCGAACATCCCGAACCCACTGAAGACAAAAAGAAGTCGCCCCCTTGAGCACCACGAGCCCCTCGCTCCGCTGACATGCCCGCTGATGCGGGCATGTCTTCTCCCGGCTGATGGGACTGCGATACGAGACGCGGCCATGAGCAAAAGCACTACAAGCAGTCAGCTGAAATCAGTTGACATTCCTCAGACGACGCCTACACCAACTCCCCTGAGGCAGCGCGATCATGGAGCCATCGAAGAAAGGAGTTAGTCATGCAACACCAGCCGTCATTTCCGATGCTGACCATGCCAACCCGACCCTTAGTCGCGCAGCGTGGTGAAAAGCAAAACCGCTATGTTCCCGCCGTGTCCACGGACATCAGCAAGACCTTCGAAAAGTACCGTCGCCTGGCCGCACTGCAAAACGCCAAGCAGTTAGCGGGTTAGCACAGTTTCTTGCCGAGTTCATGCTTCCCCTTTCCATCCGGTTCTAACCTGCATGAACGGCTCAACAATGTGAGCATCGGCCTTCTTCTGCCACTCACGGCGCCGATACGCCGTCTGAGTACGCCCCGGCAAGCGGGACAACAGTCCTGCGGCTCGGGGCGTTTGTATTTTCAAATGTGTAGATGCGAGTCATTGGTGTCTCCATAGAGCTGTGGATGAATGTCCTGCAGCGCTGCCGACAATCTGTAACCCATCAATTTTCTGAATAAGCAAACCTATTTTTGTAGGCGGATACGCCGAGATGCGCGTATCTGAGGCGTGAGCGTTTGGGCCTCCAGCGGGTTACACCATAATTCTTACAGGTGTAAATATGTAAGTCGTAGTCGCAAAGGGGATGCCGTGAGCACAAATCAGCAGTTTTTGGTGGACGTGTTGGAGCGCGAAAAATCCTCGCTGGTAGAGAACTGGGTACTGGCAGCCAGCGGGCCCCATGCGCCGGCCAAAGTTCGTAGCGAGGCGGCAGAGATTTTCTCTGCGTTCTTGCCCGCCATCCAATCGGCTGATGCACAGAATTCCGGCTCAGCCGCCTGGCAGCCGGTCAAGTCGGCGCTGGAGCGTCTGTCGGCATCGCGTGCCGCCCAGGGCAGCACAGCAGGCAGCACGAGCGCCTTTGTGCTGGCACTCAAGCAGCCCATCTTTGAAGCGCTGCAGCGCGAGCTGGCAGCCGACAGCCATGCACTGGTGGACGCCATTGGCCGCGTATCGTTTTATGTCGATGCCCTGGCGCAGTGGACAGTGGACGCCTACCAGCGCACCCGCGAGCAGTTGATCAGCCGCCAGCAGGAAGAACTTTTGGAGCTGTCGACACCCGTGATCAAGCTCTGGGATGGCGTACTGGCGGTGCCGATGATCGGCACCCTGGATTCCAGCCGCACCCAGCTGGTGATGGAATCCTTGCTACAGCGCATTGTGGAGACCGAGTCGGCTCTGGCCATCATCGACATCACCGGCGTGCCCACGGTCGATACGCTGGTGGCGCAGCACTTACTCAAGACGGTGACTGCCATACGCCTGATGGGGGCGGACTGCATCATTTGCGGCATTCGCCCGCAAATCGCGCAGACCATTGTGCACCTGGGCATTGACCTGAACTCGGTCACCACCAAGGCAACCTTGGCCGATGCACTGGCGCTGGCGATGAAGCGAAACGGCTACGTTTTTACCAAGACCAAATAAGCGGGCCTCGTATGTATCGCATTCCAATTTTGCGCATGGGGCGGTCCCTGTTGGTCACCATCCAGGTCGATATGGAAGACCAGACCGCCATGGCGCTGCAGGATGACCTCGCCGAACAGATCGCCAAGACGGGCGCCAATGGCGTCCTGATTGATATCTCTGCGCTGGAGATTGTTGACTCTTTTGTCGGGCGCATGCTGGCCGCCATCTCTGGCATTGGCCGCATTCTGGATGCCACGACCGTCGTCGTCGGCATGCAGCCGGCAGTAGCCATCACCCTGGTGGAGCTGGGCCTGTCGCTGGACGGCGTGAAGACCGCCTTGAACGTGAGCCGTGGCATGGCGCTGCTGGAAGCAGCCGCCGCCGATGGAGACGACCTTGTCGAATGAAACCCAAGGCTCCGTCCCGTTGCGCAGCGAGGCCGACATTGTCGCCAGCCGCCAGGTGGTGCGAAAACTGGCGGTGCAGCTGAAGTTCTCGCTGGTGGACCAGACCAAGATGATCACAGCCGCCAGTGAGCTGTCGCGCAACACGGTGGTGTATGGCGGCGGCGGTGAGATGGAATGGGCGCTGCTGGTCGATGGCATCAAGCAAGGGCTGCGCCTGCGGTTTAGAGACCAAGGGCCAGGCATTCCAGATATGGGCCTGGCGCTCAAGGATGGCTGGACCTCGGGCAACGGCATGGGCCTGGGCCTGTCGGGCAGCAAGCGCCTGGTGCATGAGTTTGAGCTGGAATCGACAGTAGGCGTTGGCACCTGCGTCAGTGTGACCCGATGGAAATAATTCAAGGCACTTGCCACAGCGCGTTTCCGGTAGACGAGCCCAGCCGCGTGGGCGAAGCGCGGCGCCATGTGGCCGCGCTGTGCCGCGACCTGGGCTTTGACGAGGTGCTGGCAGGCCAGGCCGCGATCGTGGTCAACGAGCTGGGTAATAACCTGTGCAAGCATGCGCAGCGCGGCCAGCTCTGGATTGCCAGCCGCAGCGGCGATGTGCCCGAGCTGGAAATCCTGTCGGTGGACGAAGGCCCCGGCATTGGCGACCTGCCCTTGGCGATGCGCGATGGCTATTCGACTGGCAGCACTCCGGGCACGGGCCTGGGCGCCGTACAAAGGCTGGCGACAGATTTCGACATCCACTCCGAGCCCGACAAGGGCACGGTGGTGTTGGCGCGCTTCAGGCCGGTATCCAAGGTCGCTGAAACGCGCGCCTTTCGCGTCTCGGTGCTGGCGCTGCCCGCGCCGGGCGAATCGGTCTGCGGCGATGCCTGGGCGCTGGCCCTGGATGGGCAGCGCGCATCCTTGCTGGTGGCCGATGGCCTGGGCCATGGCGTGCATGCGGCCGAGGCATCGCAAGCGGCCGTGGATGTGTTTGTCAAACAACCCTTTGCCGAGTTGCAAACCCATTTGGAAGACGCCCACACCGCCTTGCGATCCACGCGTGGCGCTGCGGTGACCTGCGTTCAGCTTGATGGCGAGGCCAGCGCGCTGCTGGCGGCAGGCGCCGGCAATGTCGCGATCCGGCTGGTGAGCGGCGTCTATAACCGCGCCATCCTGGTGCAGAACGGCACGGTGGGCGTACAGATGCGCCATGTGCAGCCCACCCGCATGGACTGGCCCGAGCATGCAATGGTGGTCTGCCACAGCGATGGCCTGCAGTCGCGCTGGCCACCGGAGGCCGTGACGGCCCTGCTGGGACGCGACCCAGGCCTGGCGGTGGCCGTGCTGGTGCGCGACTACGGCCGTGGGCGGGATGATGTGACCGTGCTGATCGTGCGCCGGGCCGATTGAAAGACGCCGATGAATGACATGACCGAACAAGACCTTACTGCCGATGCCACCGCCGCCCACGCTGCCCCGCAAGCGGATGCGCTGGCGCAGGCCCTGGCCGCCAGCCAGGCCGAGGTGGAGGCCTTGCGTGCCGAGCTGGAAGAGACCAACCGGGGCGTGCTGGCGCTGTATGCCGAGCTCGATGCCCAGGCCGACAACCTGCGCCAGGCGACCGAGCTGAAAAGCCGCTTCCTGGCCTATATGAGCCACGAGTTCCGCACGCCCATCGGTGCCATCCAGAGCATTGCGCGCATCTTGCAAGACCGCATTGATGGGCCCCTGACCGAAGAGCAGGAAAAACAGGTGCGCTTTATCCAGACCACCTCGGCCGAGTTCGCCGACATGGTCAACGACCTGCTGGACCTGGCCAAGGTCGAAGCCGGCCGCATCGAGGTATCGCCGGCCTGGTTCGAGATGGTCGATGTGTTCTCTGCACTGCGCGGCATGTTCAAGCCAGTCATCACCAACCCCGATGTGCTGCTGGTCTTTGAAGAGCCGCAGAACGTGCCCAAGCTGTTCTCGGACGACCGCAAGCTGGCGCAGATTCTGCGCAACTTCATCAGCAACGCCCTCAAATTTACCCAGCACGGCGAGATCCGGGTCAGCGCCAGGCGCATCTCGGAGACCTCGGTGCAGTTTGCCGTGGCGGACACCGGCATCGGTATTGCACCGGAGTTCCACCATGCCATCTTCCGCGATTACTCCCAGATTGACTCGCCCATCCAGAAGCGCTTGCGCGGAACCGGTCTGGGCCTGTCGCTGAGCAAGCGCCTGGCAGAGCTGCTGGGCGGAGATGTGGCGCTGGAGAGCGAGGCGCACAAAGGCTCTACCTTCTATGTCACGATCCCGATCAGCGTCCCCACCGCCACGCTACCTGTTTCTGCCGATAATTCGGCAACCTAAACGCCATGCCCTCTGTCACTGCCAGACTCAATGTCAGCATCGACCGGTCCCAGCACACGGTTCTGGTGGTCGATGACAACCCCGCCACCTGCTACGCCACCGCGCGCGCGCTGCGGGCTGCCGGCTTCAAAACGCTGGAGGCGGGCACCGGGCAGGACGCGCTCGACATGTCGCTGGGCGACATCTCGGCCGTGGTGCTGGATGTGCATTTGCCCGATATCGGCGGCTTCGAGGTCTGCCGCATGATCCGCGAGCGCCAGCAAACCACGTCGCTGCCCATCGTGCATCTGTCGGCCGCCTTTGTGGCCGATACCGACAAGGTGGCCGGCCTGGATGCCGGCGCCGACGCCTACCTGACCCACCCGGCCGAGCCGGCCATGCTGGTGGCCACCATCCAGGCGCTGGTACGCGCCCGGCTTGCTGAACTGCGGGTACACCAGAGCGAAGCCAAGTTCCGCTCCATCTACGAGCAAGCCCAAAGCGGCATCGCGCTGATTGACGATGAAGGCCGCTTTGTGGACGCCAACCCCGCCATGCTAGAAATGCTGGGCCGCCCCGCTGCCGAGGTGCTGGGCCAGGCGGTATCGCGCTTTGCCGCCAGCGGCCATGCGGAGCGCATCCAGTCGCTGTGCTCACCCCAGAGCAAGGATGCGGTCTGGCGCGAGGAAGTGGCCTTGCTTGATGCCCAGGGCCAGCTGCTGCATGTGGAATGGAGCATGGCGCCCAGGGTCAAGGGCGAGCTGCGCGTGGCGGCCGTCGCCAATGTCTCCAACCGCATCCAGCTGGAGCTGGAGCGCAAGCAGCTGCTGGAGCGCGAGCAGGCCGCGCGTGCCACCGCCGAGCGCTACAGCCGCTCCAAGGACGACTTTGTTGCCGTGCTGTCGCACGAGCTGCGCAACCCGCTCAGCGCCATCATGATGAATGTGCACCAGGTGCTGCGCAAATCGCCCCCGCCCGAGTTCACCAGGAACCTGGACGCGATCAAGCGCAACGCCAGCACCCAGGCCCGCATCATCAGCGACATCCTCGATGTCTCGCGCATCAACTCCGGCAAGCTGACCCTGGAGCGGGAATGGGTGGACCCGGCCGCGCTGATCACTTCGTCGCTCGATTCTCTCAAGGCAGGCATCGATGCCAAGAAGCTGGTGCTCGATGTGGCGCTGGACACCCAAGGCCGCAAGGCCTGGCTGGATCCGGCACGCTTTCAGCAGATCTTCTGGAACATCCTGAGCAACGCGGTGAAGTTCTCGCAGGACGGGGGCTTGCTGGAAGTGAAGCTGGCCGTGGACGAGGCGCAACTGCTGCTGCAGGTGCGCGACCACGGCAAGGGCATCGAGGCAAGTTTTCTGGAGCGTATTTTTGAAAAGTTCACCCAGGCAGCCAGCCCGGGCAGCCGCTCGGCGGGCGGTCTGGGTTTGGGCATGTCGATTGTCAAACACCTCGTGGATCTGCACACGGGCAGCATCGATGTCGCCAGCGAGGGCTTGGGCAAAGGTACGCTGGTCAGCATCTACCTGCCGCTCAGTGGCGGCGCGCCAGACGAGCAGCCCAAGGCCGACGCAGCCGGTGCCAGCCAGGATGGCAGCCATGAGGAATTGCAGGGCAGCCGCATTCTGGTGGTGGAAGACGATGAAGAAGTGGCCAGCCTGCTGGTGCTGATTCTGCAAGAGCGAGGTGCCACGGTAGCGCGGGCGGCAGAGGCGGACAGCGCGATGGCCTTGCTGCAAGCGCAGGGCACCGATCTGCTGGTGAGCGACATTGGCCTGCCCGGCAAAGATGGCTATGCGCTGATGCGCGAGGTGCGCGCGGCGCAGGCCAGCTTCTCGCGAGTGCCTGCCATTGCCCTCACCGCCTTTGGCCGCGAAGCCGATCGCGAGGCCGCCATCGCTGCGGGCTTTGATATCCACATGGCCAAACCGCTGCAGCCGCAAAAACTGCTGGGTCTGATCAAAAGCCTGATCGCCAGCCCGCGTGGCAAAGAGGCTTGAGTCTTACTGCGGGCGCGCTGGCAATAGCGCTTCGATGCGCTCCAGCATGGCTTCCAGCTCTTCGGGCTCCGCGCTTTTAAGCAGCGCTCTCACATTCGGGCCAATGCTGCCCAGGCCCAGTTTGAACTCATAGCCCGATATCAGCAGCACATGGCGCTGGCTGTTCGCCGCCAACCACTGCCGGGCCAGATCGGTGCCGGACATGCCTGGCAGGCTCACGTCCGTCACCAGCACATCAAAGCGTCCAGGCTCGCCTGTAGCCAGCGCGGCTTCGGCGCTGTCCACGCCCACAATCTCACGATGCGGGGCCTCCATCACGGCCATAAAGCCTTCACGGATGTCCTCGTCATCTTCTACATACAAATAAGTAATCATTTTTAGCCACTGGCAAGACGGTTCGCATCGAAGGACCATCGGGACGCAAACACATGCTGAAGCATTGTGTCCAAACCACTCGATTCACTGCGCCAGATACGTCTGTTTGCCTTGTGGGACGGGGGCGATAGCGGGTGCTGTGCGGGTATTGAACGCGGGCATCTTGCAGGCCAAGCACCGGTTCTGCAGCACTCCCTGGCGTGTCAGCCATCAGTTGGCTTGCAGGTGGCTGGCTTCCGGTGCTGGTCTCCATCCGCGCCCCATCAAATGACCACGCGAGACGCGAGCTCCACCCCCAACACCACGAGAAAAATCAAGAAGCACTGCCGAAAACGCTTGGGGCTGATACGCGCTCTGATCAAGGAGCCGAGCCACATGCCAAGCAAGGCAGGTAGCACGCTCAGCGACGACAGGCCGAGTTGGTTCAAGCGAAATGCATCGTTCACCAGCAAACCCAGGGCGAGCGCGACGGTCGAGACCGTAAAAGACAGCCCCAATGCCTGAACCAGCTCATCCTTGTCCAGTCCCAAGGCCCCAAGATATGGAACGGCGGGCATCACAAAAACACCGGTCGCCCCGGTCACCACGCCGGTGATGAGCCCCACCAAGGGCGACAGCCATTTTTCGAGAGGGCGCGGAATGGACAGCGCGGGCGCAAACAAGGCATAGAGTGCATAGACGATCAATGCCGAGCCCAGGGCAAAACCAGACCAGGTCGGGTCCATGCGCGGCAAGAGTGCCGACCCTCCCACCGTCCCCAGCACAATCGCGACCAGCATCGTCCAGAGGCGGCGGACCAGCCCGCCAATGGCGCCGCCAGAAAAGAGCTGCCAGACGTTGGTCACAAACGAAGGCACCAGCAATATCGATGCCGCCATGGACGGCGGCATCACCATGCCCAGCAGCCCCATGGCTACCGTGGGCAGGCCCATGCCGGTGACACCCTTGACCATTCCTGCAAAGAGGAAGGTGGCGGTGAGCAATGCATAGAAGAAAATCGAATCATTCATGAAGCACCTTGGAGGGCTCTATTGGAATGATTTGGCGGCAGACGCACAATTCGGATTTTTTGGCCGATCCTCTGGCACCACCTGAGGATGGCTAACCCACCCCTGAAGTCTTTCAGGAATGCTCAGGATTCACGATCAGATCCGCCAACAGGGGCCGAATGCGCTCTTCCACGTAATAGCCGCCGTATTCCGTGTAGCGCAGAAACGCCCCGGAACACTGCGCGCATTGCCACAAGCTGCTGCGCGTGTAGGGGTGCCAACCCAGGGCGATGGGTGCATCGGGAGACCATAGATGGGTGCCATCGGGATGGAACTCATCTAGGCGCTCCCACGACGCTTCGCTCCCCAAGGCACCCAGCAGCGCCAGGTGGTCGATGCTCACCGCACCAGAAATGGACTCCCAACCCGGTCGCCACAACGGCGCACAGTTTGTGCAACGCGGGTGATGAGCGGCCTCGGCCGCCGCTGTCCGAAGTTCGGCTTCAGAAATCTGGTGTGGGGTAGTCACGGGGATCGCACTTCGCTGGAAAAGGTGCGGATGAGTGTAAGCCAAGCCACCGCCGCAGCAGGCAGATGCAGTCACTTTGGATGGCTGCTGCAGCCCTTCAAACCCGGCTATTCCAGCTATAGGGCCGCTGGATGCTGCGGCTCGTCTTTGTGCAAGGCTTTGAAGAAGATAAGTTCCGGGTCGCCCGGGTCGAGGTTTTCCACGATGCCGCTTGGCACAAAGCCAGCGCGTGCAAAGAGGCGCTGCGCTGGGGTATTGGAGGCATTGGTACTGCTGAAGAGCTTCTGCGTCGTACACCGCTGCGCAAGTTCCATGAGCAAGGACAGGGCAATACCTTTGCCACGGTACGCTGCCGCAACGCACACCAGGGATACAAAGCCGTGGCCAAAGAAGTGGTACTCCAACACGGCAAATCCAAGCACATGGCCATCCACCACCGCCACCACACACACAGCTTGCTGGACCATGCGCTGCAGCTCCCCCCTTCGGCTCTCATGGGCCTGTGCGTAAGGGTCAGATGCATAGAGTTGGGGCAGATCGGCTACTACAGCGGGGCGAAACAGGATGTCAGGGGCAGCTAGCATGTGCGGTTGAAGACTTTACAAATATGCAAGCGATGATGCCTGCTACCTGCATCTTGCGCCAGCGCTGCGCAGAGCGAGATCTTGCTTGGCATCATCCCACCGTCCATGACTTCCACCCCATGCCTTTATTGAACCCACATCCCCCATCCATCCCAGGTCGCGCCAAAGTCATTGTGGTGGGCGGTGGCGTCATGGGTGCGTCGGCAGCTTGGCACCTGGCCAAAGCCGGCGCTGCAGTGACCTTGGTCGAAAGCAATCCTGATAGCCGCAGCACGGCGACCGCCTCCTCCCTCGGCTGGGTGGGAGCCAGCGCAAGCAGCCCTTCTGACAACCCAGCCGCATTCGCGCTGAGGCTGAAGGCCTTGGAGGCGTTCGCCGCCCTAGAAGGCCAGCTCGGCCCCTTGCCGATCGCAACGCGCGGCACACTGCTTTGGCTATCCAATGAAGAGGAAACGGCCGCGATGATTGCGGAGCACCAGTCGTCCGGCACGCGCATGGAGCGGCTGCTTCGCGCCCAGATCAGCGACAAGGAGCCCATGCTGGCCCAGGCACCGCCACTTGCCGCCTGGGCGCCCGACGATTTCGCGCTGGAGCCCGCCGCCTTTGCACGTCAGCTGTTGGCAGGCGCGCAAGACCTTGGAGCCAGCATGCTTCAGGGAACGGTCGATGCCGTCGAGGTCACTGGCAGCCGCGTGTCGGGTATCAGCGTGGGCGGCCAAAGGCTCACAGCCGACACCGTCGTGCTTGCCAATGGCTTGGGTGCCCAAGCGCTTGCATCGACAGCCGGTGTGCATCTTCCCATCTACCCATCGCCTGCTGTGCTGCTGAGGTTTGGCTTGGAGACCCATGGCCTTCGCCACCTTCTCTGCGCAGAAGACCTGGAGCTTCGGCCATCGCTGGGCGGTGGGCTGGTGTCTGCGGCCGATTATCCGGACAACGCCGAGAGCGGTTTCCCCGCGCTCGCTGCGCGCAGCGCTGAGGCGATTGCGCATCTGTTGGGGCTCACTGCGGCGCCTGCTCTTGTCTCCATCGCCGCCGCGCAGCGCCCGATGACGACGGACGGAACGCCACTCTGCGCTTACGTGGGAGAGATCGACGGCTTGTTCGCCTTGGTGGCGCACCCCGGCGTCATCCTGGCGCCGTTTCTAGGCCAGCTCTGCGCCACATCGGTGTTGGATGCTTGATGGTGGCAAGCGCTTCGGGGCTCACCGCCAAATCTGCCCATAGCCCGCGATGGACGTTGCAGACAATGAGCTGCCGTGACCGTTGAACATATATAGGGATGGGGGCCCAAAAATATGCCCCGCCTCAATGCGGCAGACAAAAAGCGCCTGGTGACCATGGTCCAACGCGGAGATCTGCACCCAGTGCTCAACCACACCAAATGGGCAGAGCTGCGCAGCGAGATGCTTGCTGCTCCGATGGAAGCGCACCCCCGCTTTCGGGTGCGTACCGTGTTTTCACCGCCTGGCTTTTGCAGCGACTGGGACAGCGAGTTTTATTACCACATCCATCCGGTGGAAGAACGGGAATGGCTGGAGCTGAAAAGCGCATCTGCTGCCTGGCTCCATGAGGTATTGCGGCGCAATAGCATCCCATTCTCGGTAGAAGACGGCGTTGTGCGGGTCTGGGGCTACACGCACCCAGGTCTACAACCTCAATGGGTCTAACTGGCGACGAGCATCCAACATCGGTGAGTCGGCCAGCAGCGGCCATTCCATCCCGGTTATGAGGTCTGAACACACCGAGATATTGAAATCTTTGAATATCCAAAAATAGCCTTGCGATTGTTTACTGACATTTTTACAGATAGATTCATTTTTACAGCAGCGACAACCGCTGGTTGTTCGCCATCTGACGCCAGGTGAATGCGCAATTCCAACCGTCAGTTTATTAGTGAATGGAGTTAAAAGTGAGGGGTGATATGAAATCTCGGCTATCCGTATGCGTGCTTTGTATCTGTTTGGCATTGGTGGGCTGCAAGAAAAGTCTCAGCGCGGAAGAGCAGGCGCAGGTAAAGGCGCTGCGTACTGAGCTTGATGCCACGCAGAAGGAAGTCTCGGCGACGGAACTGCAAAACGCCAGGTTCAGCGGTGGGCTTGTAAAGGCACAGATGGCATGGCGCCTAGAAACGCTCAAAACCAATGAAGCCTTGCTCCAGCAACGTATCCATGCGATTGAATCCGGGGCCAAGGTGACTGTTGAGACCGTCGCTACCAAGGCGGATCCCGATCGCGCAAAAATGCTGCAAGAGGAGATGACCAAGCAAGAGCTCAAGGTGTCAGAGGCGGACGCAAAAGCAAGTCTGTACTCGGGTGGCCTTGCAGGAACCATGGCCGTCATCGGAGCCGCTACAGAGCGCAACAGCCTTGCGCTGCTGCGCCAGCAATACCTGGTGGCTAAATATGGGCTGGCATCGCCACAGCTGGCAGCGTCCAGCACCCACGCCACCCTTCCAGGCTCGGAAACAGCGCCCAGAGGGGGTTCGCCTGAATCAGCGCCCATCCTCGCCGATAAGGACCTGTCTGAGCAAATCCTGGAAGCCAAGCTGCTGCAGAAGAAATACGCCAAGCAGGACTACCAGGATTACGTGTTTTTCGATGTCGCGTTCAACCCCAGCGGTCTTGATAAGCCTGCCAGAGCCATCAAAGGTGTTCTCATCTTGACGGATCTATTTGGCGAGCAGAAATTCGCGGTCAACTGGACGATTGAGAAACCCGTCATGCCAGGGACCGAGCACGTCGAGAAGGGATACGGATTCCGATTCAACCAATTTATCGAATCCCACCAATGGGCGAGAAACACGAACAAGGACAACATGAAGCTCAAGTACCGCGTCAACAGCATCCTCTACCAAGACGGCAGCTCGCGGACATTCAACGAGTAATGCCGAACCGTGGATAAAACTGCCTTCATGGCGCTACCCAAGGCTGCTTTGGCTAGCCTGCAGTCGCGCATGTCTGCAGCGGCTTCTTCAGGGCATGGCCAAGAGGTCCAGTTCGCCATGGCTGGCAAGCCTTACTGCGCCAACGCACAGCGTCCTCGGCCACGGTCACAGCCACCAGCTGGCCCTGGCGCAATAACGCCACAGTCTTAGGGGCGGCCTTGGGAACATCTAGAAACAGTCATAGAATGCGAATAATTCTCAAATGCATCGGTTCGCCGCCTGTTTTCGACTGCCTCCCATGTCTGCCCTCCCCGACGTCCAGCTCCTCTACACCGGCCACCACCAATGGCTGCAGCAGCGCTTGCAGCACCGGCTGGGCAATGCAGCCGATGCGCAGGACATGGCGGCCGATACCTTTGTCTGTGTGCTGACCAGTGCGACGCCGCCCGAGGCGATCCGTGAGCCCCGGGCGTTTTTGACGACGATTGCCAAGCGGCTGCTGATCAACCACTGGCGCCGCCGTGACCTGGAGCGCAGCTACCTCGAAGCACTGGGCGCGCAGCCCGAGCCGCTGATGCCCTCTCCCGAAGAGCTGGCGGTACTGCAGGAAACCCTGGCCCATGTGGCCAACGCGCTTGATGGCCTGTCCCTCCCCGCCCAGCAGGCCTTTTTGCTGAGCCAGCTCGATGGCCTGGGTTATGAAGCGATTGCAGAACGCCTGGGCATCTCGCACAGCACCGTGCGCCGCCATATGGCCGAAGGCTTTCGGCGCATTGCGCTGGCCTTGGCCCGGCAGGATGCCGGCATTGCCGCCCCGGTTCGCAGTGCAACACCGGCCTTGGCGGAAAGCCTGGGCGCAGGATGAGCGACCGCACCGAACCCGCGCTGGACCCCATCAGCGAAGCGGCCGTGGACTGGCTGGTGCAGTTGCACTCCGGCGAGATGACCGAGGCCGACCAAGCCCGCCACCGGGCCTGGCTCGCCGCCCACCCCCAGCACCAGCGGGTCTGGCAGCAGCTGAGCGGCAGCCTGCATGCGCAGTTTGGCGCTGCCCGCGCCGTGGTCAGCCCCCAGGCTGCCGCCCCGATGGGCGATGTGATGGGCCAGGCGCTGGCGCATGCCCAGCGCCGTGGCTATGACCGGCGGCGCTTGCTGGGCGGCGCATTGGCCGTCGGTGGTGTTGCCACCGGCGCCCTGCTGCTGGCCGACCACCAGATGCCCTGGCGCCAGATGACGGCCGACCTGCGCACCGGCACCGGAGAGCGCCAGGCCTTTACCCTGCCCGATGGCAGTGAACTGCTTTTGGATGCCCGATCCGCCGTGGACCTGGACTTTGGCCCGGACCGCCGCCGGGTCAAGCTGCGCCAGGGCGCGCTGCTGGTGCAGGCCAAGCCTGCCAGCAACGGCCTGCCGCCGTTGGAGGTGCTGAGCCCGCATGGCAGCATCCAGGCGCTGGGCACCCGCTTTTCTGTGCGGCTGGAAGACGCCAGCAGCCGCTACACCCGCGTCGGCATGCTCGAGCACGCCACGCGCCTGACCACCGTGGCCGGTGCCAGCCAGGTACTGGAAGAAGGCCATAGCGCGCGCTTTGATACCTTGTCCATCGAAGCCGAAGACATCCAACCCCAGGCAGAGGCGGCTTGGCAGCGCGGCATGCTGGAGGTGCACAACCAGCCGCTGGGCGAGGTGGTGCAGGCGCTGCGTGCCTACCGCCGGGGTTTTATCCGCATCAGCCCCCAGGCGGCCGCGCTGCGCGTGTATGGCAACTATGCGCTGGACGACAGTGACCGCGCCTTTGATGCACTGGCGGCGACCTTGCCCATCACGGTGCGCGTTTACCAGCGCGGTTGGCTGGTGGTGATTGAGGCCGCTTGAGGCGCTGAACGCTGTGCTGGCAGGCCTTGCGACCCAGGGCGATAGCGCATCGCCCCCACCTCGCAAAAATAAATGAACACTTTTTTGCGCTCGTTCTACATCCCTTGGAAGCCTCGATTTTTTCCATCTGCCATTCCAAGGAACCTATGCCACTCCGCCGCTCGCCCGCCCTGCCCACTGCGCATATGGGCGCACTCGCACTGGCCGCCGCCATCGCCTGCAGCTTGCCTGCCCAGGCCCAAACCAGCCACCCGGCCGCCGTCCAAAGCTATGACCTGCCCGCCCAGCCGCTGGGCAGCACGCTGGCCCGCATTGCCTCGCAAAGCGGGCAGCAGATCAGCATGGATGCCAGCCTGGTGCAAGGCCGCACGGCGCCAGCGCTGCGCGGCAGCTATGTCCCTGAAGAGGCCGCGCGCGCCGCGCTGGCCGGCAGCGGGCTGGAGCTGGTCAAGATCGACGGCAGCACCTGGGCGCTGCGCGTTGCCCCCAAGGCCGGCGCCACGACGGCCAGCAGCGATGCCGCCGCCGCTGGCCTGACCCTCAACGAGATCCGCGTGACCGCGCCGGCCATCCGCAGCGCCACCACCGAACAGACGGGTGCCTACACGCCGCGTGCCGTCACCATCGGCAAGGGCGAGCAGGCGCTCAAGGACATCCCGCAGTCCATCAGCGTGGTCACCCGCCAGCTGATGGATGAGCAAAACGCCACCTCGGTCTACGATGCGCTGGGCAGCACCACCGGCATCACCCTGCTGCAAAGCCCGCAGGGCGGCAAGTACATCTACTCGCGCGGCTTCAGCATGGCCACCATCCAGTACGACGGTGTGAACGTGCAGCGCCTCTACGGCCGCGCCAGCAACTACCAGGGCGGCACGGCCATCTATGACCGCGCCGAGGTACTGCGTGGCTCTGCCGGCCTGCTGCAAGGCGGCGGCGACCCGAGCGGCGCCGTCAACCTGGTGCGCAAGCGCCCGCTCAAGGAAGGCGGCGTCACCGTCACCGCCAAGGCCGGTTCCTGGGACCGCTATGGCGCGCAGATCGACGGCAGTGGCGCGTTGAACGCCGAAGGCAGCTTGCGTGGCCGCGCAGTGATCGATGTGGATGACCAGCACTCTTTCATCGACTACGCCAATCAGCGCAATGGCACCTTGTACGGCACCCTGGAATACGACATCTCGCCCCAGACCCTGGTCAGCGTGGGCGCCAGCTACGAGTCCTTCAAGGGCAGGCCCTTTATCTCGGGCCTGCCGCACTACAGCGATGGCCGCGACATCGGCCTGCCCCGCTCCACCTACCTGGGCGCCAGCTGGAACCGCCAGAACAACAACACCCAAACCCTGTACGCCGATCTCTCCCATGCGTTCAACAGCCGCTGGCGCGCCAAGGTCTCGGCCCTGCATGTCAAGGAAGCGTTGGACATGAAGTACGCCTCGTCCCAGCGCGCTGTGGCCGCCGCCACCGACATGGGCGCCACCGTCACCAACCTGACCCAGGCCGACCAGAGCGCCTCCGGCCTGGACGCGAGCCTGGTCGGTGATGTCAGCGCCTTTGGGCGCGAGCACCAGCTGGTGCTGGGCACCAGCTACAGCCAGGGCAAGGTCACCAGCGACTACAGCTCGATCACGCCGGCCGTCCCGATCAATGTGTTTGACCCGGACCCCTTCCGCACCGAACCCAGCGACGAGGCCATTCGCTATGCCAATACCGAACGCACGCTGGGCAAGACGCGCCAGGCCGGTGCCTACGGTGCGCTGCGTCTGCAGCTGACCGATCCGCTCAAGCTGGTGCTGGGCGGCCGCCTGGGCAGCTACAAGACCGATTTCGACACGATCACCACCACCACTGGCAATGTGGTCGCCTCGTCCACGCACCAGGACAACACCCGCTTCATGCCCTTTGCCGGGCTGATCTACGCGCTCAACCCGCAGTGGTCCGCCTACGCCAGCTATGCCGATATCTTCAATCCCCAGTGGTCGCTGAACGCAGCGGGCCAGAACCTGAAACCCATCCAGGGCGCAACCTATGAGCTGGGCCTGAAGGGCGAGATCCTGGGTGGCCGCGCCAACACCTCGTTGGCGCTGTACCGTGTTGACCAGAAGAACCGCGCCACCGAAGACATCGCCTCCGGCCCCGACTGCCGCGACGGCTACTACTGCTACACCGACGACGGACAGGTGCGCAGCCAGGGCTTTGACGCCGAGATCAGCGGGGAGCTGACCCGGGGCTGGAACCTGTTTGCCGGCTACACCTTCAACCGCAACACCTACAAACGCGACATCAACAACGAAGGGCTGGATTTCAACAGCTACACGCCCAAGCACCTGCTGCGCCTGTGGACCACCTACCGCCTGCCCGGCGCCTGGAACGCGCTCACCATTGGCGGCGGTGTGAACACCCAAAGCGCCTCCTACCGCAAGATCGGTGCGATCAGCCTCCATGCACCGGGCCGTGCCGTCTGGAGCAGCTATGTGCGCTACCAGATCGACCCGCATTGGCAGCTGAGCCTGAACCTCAACAACCTGTTCAACAAGCGCTACTACTCGTCTATTGGCAACCTGGTCAACAGCAGCCACTACGGCGAACCGCGCAACGCGATGCTGACCCTGCGCGCCACGTTCTGAGCGCCGATACCAAAGGTGAGTCTCGCAAGCGCATGGCCTGGCTGCACACCTGGTGTGGCCTGGTCAGCGGCTGGCTGCTGTGCGCGATCTTTACGACTGTCGGCCCGAGCGTGCTCGGCGCAGCCACCACGCGCTGGGTGCAGGCCCAGCCGCCGGAGCAAGCTGCTGCCACGGCGGCTGAGGCATCCCGCATGGGCTGCGACACCTGTATTGCTGCATTCATTCTTCGGGGCATGGAGGCACAGCATGCGGAGCCGCCTGGCAGCCACATCTACCGTAAATGCGTGATGGCAGATCTCCATCTTTGCGTCAAAATGTAGCGATGGCTGTTGCACCCCTCCCCGTCCTGCTGGTTGATGACGACCCCGACATGCTGGCCCGGCTGGGCGAAGTGCTGGGCTCGGTGGGCGTGGCGCGTGAGCAGCTGTGCAAGGCCGGCTCGCTGGCCGAGTGCCACCAATGGGTGACCGCGCCCGACGGCGGTCTGCAGCCCATGGTGATGGCGCTGATCGACCTGGGCCTGCCCGATGGCAATGGCATTGACCTGATTGGCTGGCTGCGCGCACGCATCCCGGAGCTGCCGATTCTGGTGGTATCGGCCTGGAGCACCGAGGAGATGATCCTGGGCGCGCTGCGCGCCGGCGCCAATGGCTATGTGCTCAAGGAGCGCGACGACCTGGAGATTGCGCTGTCGGTGCGCAATGTGCTCAAGGGCGGCGCGCCCATCGACCCCTTCATAGCCCGGCGCATTCTCGACCTGGTCGGCCGCCCGGCCGGGCGCCCTGCCTCCCCCTTGCAGCCGCCTGACCCGGCACTGCGCGAAGCCCTGACCGAGCGCGAGCGGCAGATCCTCGACCACGTGGCCGAGGGCATGAGCAACCGGGAAATTGCCGAATGCCTGCACCTATCCCGATGGACCATCGACACCCATATCCGGCATATCTACGACAAACTGGCCGTGAGCTCGCGCACGCAGGCCTTGCGGCGTGCGCGCGAGCATGGCTTGCTGCGCTGATCTGCCTGGCAGCGCTGTGCCTGGTGCTGCCCGCGCAGGCCCAAGGCCAGCCCTGGCCGGGCACGGCCGAGGCCGTACGTTCGGATTGGAATGCCCAGCAGCCGCCCGACACCGGCTGGGTGCCGGTGAAGGTGCCCAACGACTGGAACCAGCAATGGCCCGGCTATAGCGGTGTCGTCTGGTACCGGCTGCGCTGGGACATTGCCGGCGAGCCGCAGACCCAGGGCCTTTACATCCACTACCTGATGCAAGCCGGTGTCATCTCGGTCAACGGGGTGGAACTGCAGCGCGACCCGTATCTGACCGAGCCGATGACACGCGCCTGGAACACGCCGCGCTACCTGGTGCTGCCCGCGCCGCTGCTGCACAGCGGCAGCAATGAGCTGCTGATCCGCGTGAGCGGCTACTACGCCTACCAGCCTGCGCTGGGCCCCGTCGAGATCGGCGCACCCGAGCTGCTGCGCATGGCACAGCAGCACAGCTACCTGGTGCGGCACAACCTCAACTGGCTGCACCTGGGCGTGGGGGCGACCCTGGGCTGCTTCTTCCTGGTGCTGTGGCTGATGCGCCGGCAAGAAGCCGCCTACGGCTGGTATGCCGCGCGCCAAGCCGCCTGGGTGGGCTTTACCGTCAACTTTGTCAGCACCACGCCCTGGCCGTTCAACCATATCAACACCTATGCGGCGGTGGTGTCGATCGCCTATGTGCTCTACCACGGTTGCAATGCCATGTTTGTGCTGCGCTTCATGGGCCGCCGCTGGCCCAGGCGCGAAGCGGCCATGTGGCTGGCCATTGCCGTGCTGTCGGCCGCTACCCTGCTGGTGCCCGATGCCCAGCTGCGAGACATGCGCAACGTGATGGCCTGGGCCTCATCGGCCCTGCTGTTCACCACCGCTGGGGTGTTTGTCGGTCTGGCCTGGCGCAACGGCAACCAGGCCCAGCGCCTGCTGTCGCTCACGGCACTGGCCAGCGCCCTGGCCATGGCCCATGACCTGCTGGTCTTCACCCGCATCGTGGACGACAACTTTTACCTGGCCACCTACACCGAGCCGCTGGCCACCGTGGGCATTGCGCTGACCCTGGCCTGGACCTTTGTGCAGAACACCCGGCGCGTCGAGAGCTTCAACGACGAGATGCAGCACCATGTGGCCGAAGCCCGCGCCGAGCTGAGCGAATCGCTGGCCGGCCGCCATGAGCTGGAGCTGCTGCAGGCCCGCCTGGGCGAGCGGGTCAGCATCGCCCACGACCTGCACGACGGCCTGGGCGGCATGCTGATCGGCAGTATCACCACCTTGGAGCGCACGCGCGGCCCGCTGCCGCCCGACCAGGTGCTGGGCATGCTCCGAGGCATGCGCGATGACCTGCGGCTGATCATCGACCTGGCCTCCGCCCAGCACTATGGCGAGCTGTCGCTGGGCGAGCTGCTCGCCCCCATGCGCCACCGCATGGGGCAGCTCTTCGAGGTGCATGACATCGCGATGCACTGGCAGCTGAGCCATATCGACCAGCTCCACCTGCCCACCAGCGCCAGCCTGGATGTGCTGCGGATTCTGCAGGAGGCGCTGACCAATGCCTTCAAGCACAGCCAGGCCACACGCGTGGACGTGGTGCTGGCCCGCGAGGCCGGCCAGCTGCTGCTGCAGGTGCAAGACAACGGCGTGGGCCTGCCTGCTTCCGAAGCGGCCAACACCTCCACGCACGGCACCGGCCTGCGCAGCATGCAGGCCCGGGCGCAGCGGCTGGGCGCGCAGTTGTCGGTGGGGTCACAAGGGGGGCTGACGACGGTGGTGCTGCGGGTGCCGCTGCCCAAGGAGGCAGAGGATGCGGAAACACCAGAGGCCTGATGTTCGCCGAGCTTCTTCGTTAAGAGTGCGCTTCAGCTGAAGCAACCATCCCCATTCCTATTACAAGCTTGCACAGCCTGTATCCTCGCCGCTCACTGCTGAAGAACCGCCGCAGCCGTAGCGTTGAACGCGTCCATCACGTCATCCAAAGGCTGCCCCATCTGCGCATGCACGATGGCGCCATCGATTACCAGTGATAACGCAGGCCCAACAGGTGTCGCATCGCCTGTCAACAGGCTGTCCAACACCGATGCCATTTCCTGCTTGTGTTGGCGCACCACCTTCAGAATCTCCGGGTCAGACGAGCCCAGCTCCGCCGCTGCGTTGAGAAAGGCGCAGCCGCGAAAGTCAGCCCGGCTGAACCAGCCCCGCAACGTGGTGCTGAGCGCTTGCGCTGCGGATTCCCCTTGACCAAGGGCGTGCCTCAAGCTCGTTTCGAACCAAGACATCCACATGCCGTGGCGGTATTCGAGATAGGCCCGAATGAGCTCATCTTTGCTGGGGTACTGGCGGTAGAAGGTGACTTTGCTGACGCAGGCCTGCTCAATGATCCTGTCTACGCCAGTGGCTCGTATACCTTCCTGGTAGAAAAGCGCATGCGCGGCGACAAGGATGCGCTCCCGTGGAGGCAGGGCGTCTGAAGAGGATTTGGCAGAGGGCATAACTGCATTGTAGACAGATCGTTCCACATGCGCTAGCATGGCGCTTGTAGACAGATCGTTCTACATCATCTTGAAAGAGGTAATTCCATGGAAACGCGCCCACCCCTGCCCCCCTTCACCCGCGAAACCGCCATCCAAAAAGTGCGCTTGGCCGAAGACGGCTGGAACACCCGAGATGCCGCCAAGGTGGCAATGGCTTATACGCTGGACACCCAGTGGCGCAACCGCGCGGAATTCGCGCACAGCCGAGCGGAGGCCCAGGCCTTCCTGGAGAGAAAGTGGAACAAGGAGCTGGACTACCGGCTCATCAAAGAGCTGTGGTTGCATGAAGGAAACCGGATCGCCGTCCGGTATGCGTATGAGTGGCATGACGACGCAGGCCATTGGTTCCGCTCGTACGGCAACGAAAACTGGGAGTTCGAATCCGACGGCATGATGCGCCGTCGCTACGCATGCATCAACGACATGCCGATCAAAGAGTCCGAGCGCAAGTTCCATTGGCCACTCGGCCGTCGGCCCGATGACCATCCAGGGCTGTCGGAACTGGGTTTGTAATAAAGAACCTGAGACGGACGAATGGAGGCTTAGCAAGGGTACCCCGCTCGCACTGCCCCCGTGCAGACCAGTTCCGCGATGCGGTGCCGAATAGTCGGGGGACATCGTGGAGCAGAAACCGGATGGCACGGCGGGTTTGATTGGGGCAGGTGGCTGGCCCGAACCACAACCGCATTCAATACCGCTTGCGAGGCCCAGCACGCCGCCCGACTAGGGCCACACCACCCATCAGTGCCGCCCGCAGGGCCAGCGCCCAGCCAGACAGCGAGGGGACCGCAAAGGGGTTAACGCCGCCAGCGACCAGGGGGGCGTTGACGACGACCTGTCCTGGCGTCAACGTGGCTGTCCTGCATTGTTGGCATCGGCGCTGTCGCTGACGGAGATGGAGCGTGCACCTTGAGACGATGCCGTGGCAGTGCAGTTGGCGGTGGCGGTATCGCCCCCGCCACCAGAGCCACGGGACCGCCACTGTACCGGTGGCCGTGGCCAAGCCTACCGATTCGCGAAACTTATCAGTCCTTCGCCATCTGGGTCATTTGCCTGCGGCGCACGCCCACGACGGCGAAGCCGCCTATCGTGGCGACAATCAGGGCCAGCGCCCAGCCGCCCACCGTCGGCACTGGCGTCGGCACCATCGCTTGAGCAGCAGCTACGGTGCCACTGAAGACCTGCGAAACTTCAACACTGGCGGCCTTGGTCTGCGCAGGTGTCGTGAGCAGAGCGAACTCCACCGGGGCTAAGCTGCTATCGGTGACAGTGATCCGGCTGACATAGTCACCTGCATGGGTAGGTGTTCCGCTCAGCACACCCTCTCCCGACAAGCGCAGCCCGTCAGGCAGTGGCTTGTCCGCATCAGTTGCAGACCATGTGTAAGGGGGCACGCCACCGGATACCGACAGTGCGAGGCTGAAGGCCTTGCCCGCTTGCATGCTGCCCAGATCTGTGGTCGTGATCGCCAGCTCTGCGGGGAGGATATTCAATGTGCCGGCCACGTAGCTCAGCGCATAGTTGTCGCTCTGCCCACCTTGAACCGTGATGGGATAGGTACCCGGTGGCGAAGCAGCGGTCGCCGTCGTGCTGAAACTTGCTTGCGTCGCCAAAGATGCGGAGGTGTCACCGAGCACAAAGCCGCTGTAGCTGCCAGACAGCACGGGGATCTGCTCCCCTTCCGTCAGCGTCACATTGTTGGCCGTGATCTTGAGTGGTGCTGGGCTGACGGTCACGGCGATCAGCGCGGGTGCGCTGAGGGCGCCGTCCGCATCCGTTGCAGTGATGCTGAATTCATAGGAACCCGGCTTGGAAAGCGCGCCGGCCAGGCGATAACCTGCAACGTCATCTCCCATCAACGAGACGCCTGAGGGCAGCGCGCCACCGGTTACCGCATAGGTCACAGGCGCCTTGCCTCCGTTGCTGACCAGAGGGATATCAAGCGTGGTGCCATAGGTCTCGGCATACGAGGGTTGAACGTTCAGTGCAAAGACGGAGAACGTGGCAGAGACTTCGCATGACGCGTTGGGTGGACCCTTCGGTTGAACGTCGTAAGTAGATCCGCTCAGCACGCCCACCGGCGCACCACTGGCACCACAGGTATCGGTGACGGCAGACAGGAAGTAGCCCGGCTGTGGCGCCAGGGTATACGAGACGGACTCGCCATCCGCAACGGACTGGCTGCCTGCTGGCGAGACAGAACCACCAGCGCTGGCCTTTGCCTCGACCGTGGTGGTAACTCCCACATATTCCGAGCACTTCCATTGCACGGTGGATGCCAACAACGGGCCACCTGCTATGTCCTCACCGACAACGCCCCCACCACCATATTGCTCATTGCCCGGACTGGAACAGGAGGTGGTACCGGAAGTTTGGCAGTACCCGCACACGCTGCCACAAGTTCCTCCGTTTGCTGTCACGGCTTTGTAGCCCAATGACTTGCAAATCGCCAACGCATGGAACTGTCCTGAGTTGTTGGCAGACACCCATGCGGAGTTGATGTCTGCACGGCAGACGGTCCAAGGCGAATTCGTGACGGGACTGGCTCCGGCCGTACAGGCGGCAGGCGGGGCTGCCGATGCTGCCGTCGGGACCAGCAGGGACACTGCGGCTACGAACGTTACGACTAGCGCAATGACAAGCCTTGATAGATAAAGAGAAAGGCGCATGGAAACCTCAAAGTAAATGACACCAACACCAAATCAAACACATTGTTTCATATTTTCACAATTAGACATTCTAGTGCGTTTCACAGTGAACGCTTACATTAAAAAACATTTGAAGGTGAAATTTTCATTTCAACCATGGGTATGAGAGCGACGTCCTCTCAAGGGTTGAGGCTGGATTGGCAATTGGCTCCAGGCTGGGGGTTGACGAAGAAAAGACCTGCGATGCGGGCGCCTACCTATGGGCGAATGGGAAGGAAACGCGAGTTGCATAGGATGCCGGCTGACACGTTTGCGCCTACAACGCCACTACCCTGTGGGTGACCACAGTAAGCAGCGATGAACCCACATTCGGCCAGCCAGAAACATGCAAAAACTCCCAAAACCGCTGGCCTATGTCATTGACGCCACCCCGGGATGGCGGCGCGTCAAAAAGGGTGACACGTTTGTCTACCAGAACCAGCGCGGCCAGCAGATACGCCATGCGGGCCATCTGGATCGCATCCGCAAGCTCGTTATTCCGCCCGCCTACACCGATGTGTGGATCTGCCCCGACCCGCACGGCCACCTGCAGGCGACGGGCCGCGATGCCCGGGGACGCAAGCAGTACCGCTACCACGCACTGTGGCAGCAGCAGCGGGAGCAGACCAAGTTCGACCGCATGACGGCCTTTGCGGCCAAATTGGGGCTGATTCGCCGACGCATCCAGCGCGATCTAAAGGCGGGAGACACCACCCAGACCTCGGTGGCAGCTGCGGTGGTGCGCTTGCTCGACACCACGGCGCTGCGTATTGGCAACGACAGCTATGCGCGCGAGAATGGCTCGTTCGGGCTGACAACGCTGCGCAATCGGCATGTGAAGATGCGCGCCTCGCGCATCCGGCTGGCGTTCAAAGGCAAGAGCGGTGTGGAGCAGCAGGTTGAGCTGGAGGATCCGCGCGTGGCGCGAGTCGTGCGGCGTTGCCAGGATTTACCAGGCCAACGGTTGTTCCAGTACCTTGATGATGAGGGTGAGCGCAAGCAACTGCGCTCCGAGCATGTCAACGCCTATCTGCATGAGATTGCCGGCGAGGACTTCAGCGCCAAGGACTTTCGCACCTGGCACGCCAGCGTACTGGCACTGTCACTGGCGCTGCAGTCGCGCAGCAGCGATACGCCGCTGACCGGCCCAGACATCGTCAAACAGGTGGCCCAACACCTGGGCAATACCGTCGCTGTCTGCCGCAAGTTCTATATCCACCCGTTGGTGATGGAGGTCTGTGAAGGCCCCGAAGGCGGTGCGCGTTGCGATGCCTATGCGGGCAAACTGCGGGGCAGCACCGGCTTGCATGCGGCCGAGCGCACATTGATGGCATTCTTGAGCGGCGGCCCAGCCAAACGCAAACGCAAAACCAAAGATTGAAGCCACGCCTGCAAGGGATTGCGAACTGGAAAACACGCCAGCGCAGTGCCGCGTCAGCCAGACCGGTGCCACAAAAAAACGCCGATACCCCTTGCAAGGTATCGGCGTTTGCAACAAGACGCGGTAATCAGCGGCGTTGCGTGCGGCGCAGTCCAGCAACGCCCAATGCAGCCACAGCCAGCATCATCATCAGCAGCTTCGACGCGTCCATCACTGGCACTGCCTTCAATTTGCCATTGAATGGGTCTGGCGGGGTCGTCGTTTCCGTCTCGCGGTTGGTGAAGGTACAAACCAGCTCCTCGCCGCTTGCCAGTACCACGCTCAGCTGGCGCAGTGCGAGGTCGGTCGTGATGGTGCTTTTTGGAGAGGCGCCGTTCTGGTCGGTGCACTGGAGGCTGGCAAGTGCCCAACCATTGAGAGCGCCTTCCGTCCAGGTATAGGTCTGGCCTGCTGCCAAGTCTGCGATCGTCTGGCTACCTGTGCCGCCCTGGGTGAGTACCGTCAAGGTCGCTGGTACACCCGCGCCGGTGCCCGCAAAACTGAAGCTCGCAGTACTGGTGGCTGGGGCGCCCGAAGTGGTTTGCGCGACCTTGGTGATCGTCACCTTGCCAGGCGGCAGCGCAGACAGGGTATTGGTTACCACCACTGTCAAGGGCGTCGTCGGGCCCAGCGGATTCGTCGGGTTCGGAGCAATGCTTGCCATTCCCACCCACACATAGCCGTTGGGTGCTGCGGGTGGCGCATCTTCCGTCACGGTGCAGGCATCCTTGTCGTAGAAGCTCAGAGGCGCACTGTCGCCGCTGGCTGCGCCTGCAGCCACCGTTGCCGACCATTTCTGCGGCGCTTGCGCACCACAGACGACCGTCCCGGTGAAGGTCATGGCAACGGGCATGCCCGCCGCTGGCAAACCAGCGACCTTCTTCGTCACCGTGATGGGCGAGCTGGTGTTGAAGATCTGAAGATTCACCGTGCTGCTGTTTGACGCAGGCACTGGGTCCAGCCATCCGGGCGCCACCGCAGCTGAGGCGGTATTGGCATAAGTGCCGGCAGTATTGCCCGCCGAGCCGGTGATGACAAAGCGCACAATGCCGCCTTCGGGCAGCGCCTGGATAGTACTGGTCACTGTGCGGCTGGTCGCGTCATAGCTCACCGGGCCACAGACCGCATTCGGTGTCTGGGCGGTGCAGACCGCATTGCCGTATACAAATCCGCTGGGCAGAGGATCGGAAAACGCCACATTGCTGGCCGCTGCCGAGCCCGTCGCGTTGGCAACATCGATGGTGTAGACGACAGCGGAGCCGCTCACACTGGTGGTCACCGGCTCCACCTTCTTGTTCACGGATATATCCGCACAGCTGACTGGCAGCGACACGCTGGCCGAGTTGCTGCCCGGGCCTACATCTACGTAGCCGGCAGGCAAGGTCGCAGAAAAGGTGTTTTGAATGAAGCTGGAAGCGCTATTGCCACACGAGGGGACCGGCAGCGCTGTTGGCGTCATCGTGTAAACCACAGTCACTGTTCCGCCCACGGGCAGCTTAGGGACCGAAGTATTGAAAAGCATCACATCGATTCCTGCCTGCGACGGGCTGCCAAAAGTCGACGCGTCGGGGCACACGGCGCCCCCCGCTGCGCTGCAACTCACAAATGCCGTGCTGGTATTGATGTACTGGTAAGGCGAACCATAGGTGTAATTCGCAAAATTAGTGATCGAGTCATTGATCTGCACTTGATCCACAGGGTTGGGGCCGTGGTTGCGCAAAGTCATCGTATAGGTAATGGGCTGCCCGGCCACGAACACATTGCTGCTTTGCGTCTTGGTGACTTCCAGGTCGGTTTGCGGGCAATCGGGAGCGCGTGGCGTCGAAATGCTCACCTGCGACGCGTTATTGTTGTAGTTGCTGTCGGTCATGCCGCTGGGCAAGGTCGCCCGGAACTCATTTTGGATAAAGCCCGCACCTGAGCTGCAGCGTTGTGTGCCCACAATGGTGGGTGTCATCGTATATACGATGGTGATAGCGCCGCCGACAGGCAGACGGGGGACCGACGTATCGAACAGGTTGTAATCGATACCCGTTGCCGAGATATTGTTGAAATTGGCATCATCCGGACAGACTGCGCCACCAGCAGCCGAGCAGTCGACAAAGCTGGCATTGATGTTCATGTAGTCGTAAGGGGAGCCAGCGTTGTAGTTGGCAAAGCTGGTAATGGCATCGCGGATATTGGTGCCATCCGCAGAATTAGGGCCGTTGTTCACCAAAGTCATCGTGTAGGTGACCGGTACACCTGGGCTGAACGTGTTGGAACTCTGCGTCTTGGTAACGGCCAGATCCGACTGTGGACAGTTGGGTGCCTGTGGCGTGGCGATACTCACCTGGGCAGCATTATTGTTGTAATCGGAATCGGTCATACCGGCAGGAACGGAAGCCCGAAACTCATTCTGCAAAAACCCTGCCCCTGTGCCACAACGCTGGGCACCGGTAATAGTCGGTGTCATCGTGTAGATGATCCTGAGCGAACCACCAGCGGGCAAGGTGGGGACGGATGTACTGAACAACATATAGTCAATGCCCGTTGCCGACTGACTATTGAAGCTGGAATTGGCCGGGCACACAGCACCGCCTGAGGCTGTACAGCTGACAAAGCTATTGGTTATTGTCAGATAGTCATAGGGCGGCCCCGAGTTGTAATTGGCGAAATTTGTCAGACTGTCTTGAATACTGGCACCATCGGCGCTGGCAGGGCCGTTATTCTGCACCGTCATCGTGTAAGTTATTGGCACGCCGGATGCAAATACATTGCTGCTCTGCGTCTTGCTGACTGCCAAATCCGTTTTATAGGACATAACCGTGCTCACCACACTGGTATTGGTGGCCATATCAGGATCGGTCACGCCTGCCGGAGTATCGACACGGGCCGTGTTCGTGATGCTGGAAGGACCGCTGGCGGGAAAATTACCAGTAATGTGGAAAACCACGCGGCCCAAAGCTGGAAACGCAGGAATAGTGGCAGTGACCGTTGAAGCGGTGATACCTATGGAGCCAGGGCAGGCCGCTCCATTGATGGCAGACACGCAGACAGCCGCAACATTGCTCAAATTGGGCGGTAACGTATCCACCACATTGGCCCCAGCCGCTGCGTTGGGACCATTGTTATCGACGGTCAGCACATATTGAAATGCGTCACCACCATTGGCAGACACCGGTCCGGTTTTTGTAATCTGCAGATCTGCTGTTTGCGCTTGCGCAAACGCCGGCAAAAACAAAAAAGAGAATGCCAAGAAGCAAAGCTTCAATATTTTCTTCTCTATAAAATTGAATGTCATATAAATCTTTAAAAGAATTTACCAAACGACCTCAAACCGCGATGGACTTCATCAGAAGCCCAACAGCGGTTACCCAAAATCTCTCAATAATCGGAATGGGGCCGCTTTCTGAGGCTCCATCCCTGACGACCCTCGCTATAGCGACCGTCTGCAAAACTGCTGCCTTTGGCTGAACGCAGTCCTGGTTGACCACATCCCTTCAAAGGGGAGCGTCGCGCAAAGCTTTCCGCAGGCAAAAATCCAAAAGTCAAGCGCCAACTCACCTGCAATTGCAAACAATTAACAAATTCTAATGAACATATAGATTAATCAATGAAATCTATTTTATTTGGAACACTTCATCGACACTGTGAACAATCTGTGATCACATCCAAATGACTGATAACTTGGTATGAGAGATGTTGCTTACCGCCACATAGGGAGACACCTGGCGGTCCCAGCCATCCAGCCCGTCTGTTGGAGGCTTGTCACAGGGATCTCGCAAGGCTGCCAGTGCAGATCAAATTCACGCGCAGGATCACCAGATCGCTGCGCGGGCTGAAAAACGCAGCCACTATCGAGCGCATGTAACAAATTGTCAATGCCTGAAATTGGTGCTGGGGAGAACCCTCATCTCTACCCCCCGGCATGGGTGAGAGCGGCACCTAACCTCGGTAACCAGGGTGGGAATGCCGTTGGCGCCGCCTCCACCCAGCGAGCGCCAGCGCGGTGCAAGCCAATACCGCGCCAAAGCCAACGCGGCCGCCGCCCTGCACGGCTGCGCCCAGGTTCACAACCTACGTGCAACGCGGGCCAGCGTCGCCAGGCACCCAGCTGTGCGTGGTTTCGGCTGCCATGTCTGGGTGCTTGGTGTTGCCGGTTCCACCGCCGGTCTGGGAACGGGCGCGGCCGACCATGCTCGACGGTGCCGCGTGATCAAAAGGCGGTACATGGCACTGCGTAGTCCGCGCCGTGGCAATGGGCGCGCACAAGGTCGGGCCAGGCCGGGCGGACCACTCCATCGGCACTGATCCACCCCACCTCAGTGCTTACCCCCAGCCTTATACAGGCGCAGCATCGCGTGTTGCCGTTACACTCATTCACATAATGTCGGAGAGACCGTGTCAAGGCCTATCATCTCTTTGCTGATCGTGTTAGCCGTTTGGGCGGTCTACAGCCGCTATACGCAGCAGCAGGCCGCATCGTTGCGGGATTCCGAGCCCGTGCTCTCCGAGCCCGAGGCGCCAGAGGCACCAGCGCCCAGTGCGCCGCACCCACTTTTCAAATGCGATGGCCGCACCCACTGCTCGCAAATGACCTCGTGCCAAGAGGCCAAGTTCTTTCTGAAGAACTGCCCCGACACCAAGATGGACGGCGACAACGACGGCGTGCCCTGTGAGCGGCAGCTCTGCAACGTCAACAAAAGACCTTGAATCAACAGCCTGCGCCGCAGGCTCTTTTTTCGTCGTCGATGGCTTAGAACTTGCCGTTCAAGGTCAGCATCGCATTGCGTGGTTTTTGGTTGTCGGTGCCTGACGATGCCGATCAGCTCAACGCCGAGGTCAGCGGGCGGTTGATCACCACATCCTTCATGACCAAGGTCGAGGTCATGCGCTGCATCCCCGGCAAGGCCGTCAGCTTCTCGTCGTAGAGCTTCTGAAAAGCAGGCAAGTCCTTGACGACGATCTGCAGCAGATAGTCTGGATCGCCAAAGAGCCGCTGGGCCTGGATCACGTTGTCCAGTTCGGCGACCGCTTTTTCAAAATCGCGCACGACCTTGCTGCTGTTGAGCGTGACGAACACGATGGCGGCAAATTCCAAACCCAGTGCCGCAGGTGCCAGATCGGCACGGTAGCCGCGGATAGCACCCGCGTCCTCCAAGGTGCGCACACGGCGATGGCAAGAGGACAAGCTCAGCCCCACCTGCGCAGCCAAGTCGGTGAGGCTCAAGCGCCCGTCCAGCGCCAGCGCTGCAAGAATTTTCCGATCCAGTGCATTCATTCTTTAATAGCTTCCAGTTTTCTCATGTTTATCGGAATTTATTGAGAGCACATTCTGCTACATCTTGCCTATCCTTCTCTCCTTTGTTTGACGAGAGAAGTACTGTGCCTTTGACCGCTGTAGCTGCCTTCTGGGCGGTATCGTTTGCGTTGGTGATCACCCCGGGGGCCGATTGGGCCTATGTCATTTCTGCAGGCCTGCGGGGGCGCCGCCTGGCTTGCGCAGCGGTCGTCGGTCTGGCCTGTGGTGCCTTGCTGGCCACTGCGGCCGTGGCCGCAGGCGTTGGCGCGCTGGTCGCCAGCCACCCCGAGGTGTTGACGGTGCTCACGGTGGCCGGCTCGGCCTATCTACTCTGGATGGGCGTGGCCATGCTGCGCAGCCCTGCGGCCAGCGTCAGTGCCCAGTCCGCGCTGGTGGGGGGAGGATGGAAATGGGCATGCAAGGGCGCAGGTATCAGCGGCTTCAATCCCAAGCTGATTCTCTTGCTCCTGGCGTTGTTGCCGCAGTTTGTACACGCCGAGAGTGCATGGCCCGTCGCACTGCAGATCATGGTGCTGGGCGTCGTGCATGCGCTGAGCTGCTGCGGCGTGTATCTGGCCGTGGGCTTCACAGCGCAGCGCGTGCTGGGCACACGCCCAGGCGCGGCACTGGTCGTATCTCGTGTGTCAGGGGCGCTGATGGTTGGCATCGCGTTGCTGCTGCTGGCTGAACGGGCGATGCATTGATGGGGGTGGTCGCTACCAATGGCTGCAGTGGCACAGCCGGCTTGCAGTTCCACCGGATTTTCCTGCTGGTGATTGGCCGTTCAGCATCGGGCAGCAACAGACGGTGTAGAGTAAAGCCATATGAGCACAAAAGGACCAGCGATCGGTGGAGCGAAGGCAAGTTGGAGCCCACTTTCGAGTTGGCCGTCCCAGCTTATTTATCGAGGTACAGTGTTTCGCTGCCTCAAGGCCGTTTGGCCTTATGAGAATGTCGTTGACTTTATGGTGGTGGTCGACCACGAATCACCATGCGGCTTTGCATTCATCGTCACCACAGGCTACAAGGCCGGCCACATTCTTGTGAAGCTGCCCGTAGATGCCAAGGCGCCGAATGTACAGGCCCTTTCCACCGATTGGATCATCGCCAACTGGGCGCATTGGATTTATCCGGAGTGCCCAGTTGAATGCGTTCAGGTGATAGAGAACTACCCGTCCGAGGTTCAGATTGAAGACGCTGCGCTGTCAACAACCCGCGATCTTCAAATGAAGTAAGTGGCCAGTAGCTGCCGGCCGCAGCACCGGCCCAGAGCCGCCATACTTAGACATGCCGCTTGATTTGAATAGAAATAAAATTCTCTGTCTGTTGTTTGCACTCTTCATCGGCCAGTGGGTGCAGCAAAACCTTCTGAAGTACTGCTATCCAATAATTTACTTTGGAGCGATCTGTCTCGCCGTTTGCGCGCCGGTAAGCCATCCAAGTGGTGAGTCCCGTGGGCTTGCGACTGATGGATTCCTCAAGGGCCGGAACATAGTCATCCTGCTCCTCGATAAAAAGCCGAAATGGCTCAACATCGATAAGGTTTGAATGATTTTCCTCAGCCCAACGAAAGATGATCGGTATCACTTGGCGAGGTTGCTCTAGCAGGCGTATTTTGTGTACGACTTCATAAATGTTAGCTACAACTTCGTCTCCGTCCGCAGACTGAATTTCTTCAGCGATGAGCTGTTGCAGGTGTGCCGTAGTTTCTATGTTCATCGCCGCATGATAAAGCTAAGCCGCCCATCTACGGGTCCGCTTGAGCGCCTGGTGGGCCGCGAAGAATCCGTAAATCAACGGCCGCAACAACCGAGATCCAACAGCGCAGCAATCCCCTCACCGCTTTCCAACACGCCCATACATCTCCCGCGCCGGAAACGCATTCGTCTCAAAATCCAGCCAGGGCGGGTTCTGCGCGTACATCTCGGCCGTCAGCTCCTTGATCGCCGCGATGTACCAGGAGTCGTCATTGACCCGGTGGCTCAGGATGATCGGTGAGGTGGCGCGCTCGTCGTCGATCAGGCGGTAGACCAGGTCCGAGCGCAGCCGTGCCGCTGCGGGCACGATGCAGACGCCCATCTCGGCGGCGACCAGGCCCAGGCCGGCCTGCAGCTCGCGCACCTCATGCACTTCGGCGGGCTGTATGCCCTGGTCATGCAGGAGGCCCAGCACATGGTCGGCAAAGCTGGGGCGCGGGTCCTTGGGGTAGACGATGAGGCGCTGGCCTGCCAGCGCGGGCAGGCGGATGCGGCCGGTGTCGGCGGCCAGCGGGGTGCCTGGCGCAATGGCCAGCACCAGCTTTTCTTCGCGCAGCACGGTGCGCGCGACCGAGGTGTCATTGGTGCGGATGCGGCCAAATCCCAGGTCGATGCGGCCAGAGCGCAGCTCCTGGATCTGCTGGATCGAGCCCATGTCCACCAGGTGCACGTCGGTATCGGGGTAGCGCTTGCGGAACATGCGCACCAGCATCGGCAGGCCGCCATACAAGGTAGAGGCCACATAGGCGATCGAGATCGATTGCCGCTGGTTCAGCCCCACCTGCCGGGCCGCGCTTTTCATCTGGTCCACCCGCTGCAGCACCTGCAGCGATTGCTCATAGAAGAGGCGGCCGGCCTCGGTCAGACGCACCGGGCGGCTGTTGCGCTGGATCAGTTGCACGCCCAGCTCGTCCTCCAGCTGCTGGATCTGGCGGCTGAACGGCGGCTGCGCAATATGCATTTGCTCAGCCGCGCGGGTGAAGTTGCGGGTAGTGGCTACGGCCACAAAATACCGGATATGGCGCAGATCCATCAGGGAAAACCATAGATATGGGAATGTAGCGATTTTAAGTCATTGTTTTTTAATATTCAAACCTCACACCATACCTGCAAGGTATGAAACAAGACAAATTCGGTGTTGGATCAAGTGGCGCACTGCGTCGTTCAATAGCATCCATGCAAAACACACACCCACTCCAAGACAGCGCCCGACCTGCGGCATATACGGCAGCAGGCTGCGTTGTCGTCGAACAGGTGGAGACCTTGCTGGTCGATCTGCCCACCATCCGCCCCCACAAGCTGTCGATGGCCACGATGAATGGCCAGACCCTGATGCTGGTGCGCGTGCGCTGCTCCGATGGCACGGTGGGCATTGGCGAGGGCACCACCATTGGCGGCCTGGCCTATGGTGCCGAATCGCCCGAGGGCATGAAGTTGGCCATCGATACCTATTTTGTGCCGCAGATGGTGGGCGCCAACGCCAACCGCGTGCCCGCCTTGATGGCGCGGCTGAACCAGGCCATCCGCGACAACCGCTTTGCCAAGTGCGCGGTCGAGACGGCGCTGTTCGATGCGCTCGGCCAGCGCACCGGCCTGCCGGTGTCCGAGCTGCTGGGCGGCCGCCTGCGTGACCGCCTGCCTGTGGCCTGGACCCTGGCCTCGGGCGACACCGGCCGCGACATTGAAGAAGCCCAGCGCATGCTGGAGACGCGCCGCCACCAGATCTTCAAGCTCAAGATCGGCCGCAAGGCGGTGCGCGATGATGTGGCCCACGTGGCGGCCATCAAGAAGGCGCTGGGCGATCTGGCCTCGGTGCGGGTTGATGTGAACATGGCCTGGAGCGAGCTGGAAGCGCACCACGGTCTGGCCGGCCTGGTGGATGCGGGCTGCGAGCTGGCCGAGCAGCCGGTGGCCAGCGCCGATGTGCTGGCCCGCCTCAAAGGCCGCTATCCGATTGCGATCATGGCCGATGAATCGCTGACCGGCCCGGCCTCGGCACTGGCACTGGCGCGGGTTGCCGGCGCCGATGTGTTTGCGATCAAGACCGAGCAATCGGGCGGGCTGCAGGCTGCGCAGCAAGTGGCTGCCATTGCCGATGCGGCTGGCATCGAACTGTATGGCGGCACCATGCTCGAAGGCGGCGTGGGCACCATCGCCTCGGCCCATGCGTTCTCCACCTTCCGCGAGCTGCAATGGGGCACCGAGCTGTTTGGCTCGCTGCTGCTGACCGAAGAGATTCTGGCCACGCCGCTGGAGTACAAGGATTTCCACCTGACGGTGCCCACGGCACCGGGCCTGGGCATCACACTGGATGAAGACCGCGTGCGGCACTTCCGCAGGGACCGCAGTTGTGTGAGCGTGCCGGTGGCCGCCTGATGCGATAGACGGATAGCCGGATAGACAGATAGATTGACCCCAAGAATTTACGACAAGGAGACTACGATGAGCGCCCCTATCTTCAACACCCCCGACGTGCAGGATTTTCTGCGTCTGGCCAGCGGCCTCAACCAGGACGGTGGCAACCCGCGCACCAAGCAGATCATCCACCGCATCCTGTCCGACCTGTTCAAGGCCATTGAAGACCTGGACATCACCTCCGACGAATACTGGGCCGGCGTTGCCTACCTGAACCAGCTCGGCGCGCGCGGCGAGGCAGGCCTGCTGTCGCCCGGCCTGGGGCTGGACCGCTACTTTGACATGCGCATGGATGCCGAAGACGCCGCGCTGGGCGTGGCCAACGGCACGCCACGCACGATTGAAGGCCCGCTCTACGTGGCAGGCGCCCCCGTGGTGCAAGGCTATGGCCGCCTCGATGACGGCAGCGACACCGCTGGCCACACCCTCATCATGCACGGTACCGTCTACGGCGCCGATGGCCAGCCGCTGCCCGGTGCGCAGGTCGAGGTCTGGCATGCCAACACCAAGGGCTTCTACTCGCACTTTGACCCCACCGGCGAGCAAAAGCCGTTCAACATGCGCCGCACCATCATTGCCGATGCACAGGGCCGCTACAAATTCCAGAGCATCGTACCCATGGGCTACGGCTGCCCGCCTGATGGCCCCACCCAGGCCTTGCTCAACCAGCTGGGCCGCCATGGCAACCGCCCCGCGCACATCCACTTCTTCGTCACGGCCGATGGCCACCGCAAGCTCACCACGCAGATCAACATCGATGGCGACCCGCTGGTGTTTGACGACTTTGCCTACGCTACCCGCGAAGGCCTGGTGCCCCCGCTGACCGAGCGCAGCGATGAGGCCAGCATCCGCGCCCAGGGCCTGAGCGGGCCCTTTGCCGAGATCGTCTTCGACATCCGGCTCAGCGCGCTGGTCGGCGGTGTCGACAACCAGATCGTGGAACGCCCACGCCTGGCGGCCTGATCGCCTGACGCCCCACGGCAGGGGTGCCGAGCAGGCAGTGCCCCCGCCCCTACCCCATCCTCCCTCCCCCAGCCATTCGCGCCGCGATCCGCGTTGCGAGGCGGAGCAGTACCCCAGGAGACCTCACCATGACCACGATTGCCTCTACCGACCGCTTCGGCGCCGTCGAACAGCTGCTGGATACGGCACTGCAAGACGACAAGGACGCCGGCGTTTTCCGCTGCCGCCGCGACATCTTCACCAACCCCGAGCTGTTCGAGCTGGAGATGAAGTACCTGTTCGAATCGAACTGGGTCTACCTGGCACACGAGAGCCAGATCCCCGACAACAACGACTACTACACCACGTCGATCGGCCGCCAGCCCATCATCATCACCCGCGACAAGCAAGGCGAGCTGCATGCGGTGATCAATGCCTGCGCGCACAAGGGCGCCATGCTGTGCCGCAAAAAGCATGGCAACAAGGGCAGCTTCACCTGCCCCTTCCATGGCTGGACCTTCAGCAACGCCGGCAAGCTGCTCAAGGTCAAGGATGAGAAGACCACCGAGTACCCCATCACTTTCAACAAGAACGGCTCGCACGACCTGACCCGGGTGGCGCGCTTCCAGAACTACCGGGGCTTTCTGTTTGGCAGCCTCAACGCCGATGTGCAGCCGCTGGAAGACTACCTGGGCGAGACCCGGGTCATCATCGACCAGATCGTGGACCAGGCGCCCGAAGGCCTGGAAGTGCTGCGCGGCAACTCCAGCTACATCTATGACGGCAACTGGAAGATGCAGATGGAAAACGGCTGCGATGGCTACCACGTCAGCTCCGTGCACTGGAACTATGCCGCGACGATGAGCCGCCGCAATGCCGAAGGCACCAAGGCCACCGATGCCAACAACTGGAGCAAGTCGGTCGCCGGCGTCTATGGCTTCGAGAACGGCCACATCCTGCTGTGGACCAACACCTTGAACCCCGAGGTGCGCCCGATCTGGAACCAGCGCGAGGAACTCGCCCAGCGCGTGGGCCAGGAGCGCGCGGACTTCATCGTGCGCCAGACCCGCAACCTCTGCCTCTACCCCAATGTGTTCCTGATGGACCAGTTCGGCACCCAGATCCGCGTGGCCCGCCCCTTGAACGTGAACCAGACGGAGATCAGCATCTTCTGCTTTGGCCCCAAGGGCGAAAGCGCACAAGACCGCGCCACCCGCATCCGCCAGTACGAGGATTTCTTCAACGTCTCTGGCATGGGCACGGCCGATGACCTGGAAGAGTTCCGCGCCTGCCAGGCAGGCTATGCCGGCAGCGCAGTGCGCTGGAACGACATGAGCCGTGGCGCGCCGCTGTGGATCGAGGGCCCCGACGAGAACGCGAAGAAGATGGGCATGAGCCCCTTGCTCAGCGGTGAGCGCAGCGAGGACGAAGGCCTGTTTGTCTGCCAGCACGACTACTGGGCCAAGACCATGCGCAAGGCCGTGCAGCAAGAGCGCGCAGGAGCCCAGCCATGAGCACCGACAGCCACAGCAACACGGTCGACCACCGCGCCATCTGCGCCTTTCTGTACCGCGAGGCCCGCTACCTGGATGACCGCGAATGGGAGCCCTGGCTGGCGCTCTACGCGCCCGACGCCGAGTACTGGATGCCCGCCTGGGACGACGATGACCAGCTCACCGACGACCCGCACAGCCAGATCTCGCTGATCTACTACCCCAACCGCAATGGGCTGGAGGACCGGGTCTTCCGCATCAAGACCGAGCGCTCCAGCGCGTCGATGCCCGAGCCGCGCACCAACCACATGATCAGCAATGTGGAAGTGCTGGCCGAGCAGGCCGATACGGTGGAGCTGCGCTACAACTTTCACACGCTCAGCCACCGCTACAAGCAGACCGATCACTTCTTCGGCACGGTCTTTCTGACCCTGCGCAAAGTGGCTGACAGCTTCCTCATCGCCCGCAAGAAGATCGTCCTCAAGAACGACTACATCCGCCAGGTCATTGATGTCTACCACATCTGACACGCCAGGAGACCACCATGAACAGCTATCGCATTGCCCTGAACTTTGAGGACGGGGTCACCCGCTTTGTGGACTGCGGCGCCCACGAAAAAGTGCTGGACGCCGCCTTCCGCAACCGCATCAACCTGCCGATGGACTGCTCGGACGGCGTCTGCGGCACCTGCAAGTGCAAGGCCGAAAGCGGCACCTACGACCTGGGCGACGACTACATCGACGACGCGCTGACCGAAGACGAGGCCAGCCAAGGCCTGGTGCTGACCTGCCAGATGGTGCCGCAGTCCGACTGCGTGGTCGCCGTGCCGGTACCCTCGACCGCCTGCAAGACCGGCACCGGCAAGTTCAGCGCCACAGTCAGCGCAGTGCAGCCCTTTGGCGATGCCGCCTATGAGCTGGTGCTGGATGTGGCAGAGGCCGCACCCGCGTTTTTGCCCGGGCAGTACGTCAATATCGGCGTGCCGGGCAGCAGCCAGCACCGCTCCTACTCGTTCAGCTCCGCGCCTGGCGATGGCCGCATGAGCTTTCTGATCAAGCAGGTGCCCGGCGGCCTGATGAGCAGCTGGCTCCAGGGCGCCAGCCAGGGCGAGCCGCTGCAGATGACCGGGCCGCTGGGCAGCTTTTACCTGCGCGCAGTCACACGGCCGCTGCTGTTCTTGGCGGGCGGCACGGGCCTGGCGCCCTTCCTGTCGATGCTGGAGGTGCTGGCCCGCAACGGAGCAACCCAGCCCATCCACATGGTCTATGGCGTCACCCGCGATGCGGACCTGGTGCTGGTCGAACGCCTGCAGGCCTATGCGCTGCAGATCCCGGGCTTCACCTTCAGCACTTGCGTGGCCGATCCACAAACCGGGCATGAGCGCCAGGGCTATGTCACCCACCACCTGCCCGCCCAGGCGCTGCATGGCGGCAATGTCGATGTCTACCTCTGCGGCCCACCGCCCATGGTGGATGCGGTGCAAAAGCATTTCAAGGCCGAAGGCATAGTGCCCGCCAACATCCATTACGAGAAGTTCACGCCCACCCAGCCGGTGGCCGCCGTGGCGGAGGCCCTGGCATGAACGCGCCCCTGCAAGCCGCAAGCTACCAGCGCTTTGCTGGCAAGGTGATGGTGGTAACCGGTGCGGCCCAGGGCATTGGCCGGGGCGTGGCGCTGCGCGCCGTGGCCGAAGGCGCCAAGGTGCTGTTGGTCGACCGGGCCGACTTTATTGCCGAAGTGGCGGCCGAGGCGGGCAGCCCCAATGCCGCTGGCCTGGTGGCCGACCTGGAAACCTACGAAGGCGCGCAGGCCGCCATGACCCAGGCCGCGCAGCTGTTTGGCGGCATCGACATCCTCATCAACGGCGTGGGCGGCGCGATCCGCATGCGCCCTTTTGCCGAGTTCGAGCCCGCACAGATCGATGCGGAGATCCGCCGCTCGCTGATGCCCACCCTCTATGCCTGCCATGCCGTGCTGCCGCATCTGCTGGCACGCGGCGGCGGCACCATCGTCAATGTGTCGTCCAACGCCACGCGCGGTATTCGCCGGGTGCCTTACTCGGCCGCCAAAGGTGGCGTCAATGCCTTGACGCAATCGCTGGCGATGGAATACGCACCGCAGAACATCCGCGTCGTCGCCTCCGCCCCCGGCGGCACCCATGCGCCGCCCCGGCGGGTGCCGCGCAATGCTGCGGGCGACAGCCCACAGGAGCAGACCTGGATGCGCGAGGCCGTGCAGCAGGTGACCGAGTCCAACTACTTCAAGCGTTACGGCAGCCTCGATGACCAGGTCGGCCCGATCCTGTTTCTGGCCTCCGACGAGGCAGCCTACATCACCGGTGCGGTGCTGCCGGTAGCCGGTGGCGACAACGGCTGAGCGCAGCCCGCCGCCCTCCGCCCAACCCACTCTGAAAAAGAAAAACCGCGCCCGCACTGCACTGCAAGGCTGCAGCGATGCGCGGACCCAGGAGACACCATGACTGATCGCCAAGCCATTGTTCCGTCCGGCATGGAGGCGGTGTACGAGCAGATCGGCTACGCCCCGGCCATCCGGGTCGGTAACACCGTCTATGTATCCGGCCAGATCGGCCGCACACCCGACCTGCAGCTGGTCGAAGACCGCGAAGCCCAGATCACGCAGGCCTTTGCCAACCTGCAGCTGGTGCTGGAGGCCGCAGGCGCCAGCCTGGCCGATGTGGTCGATCTGACCAGCTTTCACACCGACATGCGCGACCTGCCCTTGTTCATGCAGGTGCGCAACCGCTTTTTGCACATCCACCCGCTTCCCGCCTGGACGGCGGTGGGCGCACACATGCTGGGCGGCGCGCCCGGCTACATCGTGGAGATCAAGGCCATTGCAGTGATACCGGCCCATGAAGCCAAACCGGGCTGAACAACCCAGCCCCTATAAAAGGAGACAGAGATGAAAACCTTGGACGTCAACCAGGTCATAGACAACGCCCGCTTTACGCGCTTCCACTGGATGGTCACCCTGCTATGCGGCTTGCTGCTGGTGTTTGATGGCTATGACCTGTTCATCTACGGCGCCGTGCTGCCGGTGCTGATGAAGGAGTGGAGCCTCTCGCCGGTGCAGGCCGGCGCCCTGGGCAGCTATGCGCTGTTCGGCATGATGTTCGGCGCCTTCATCTTTGGCCCGCTGGCCGACCGCATCGGCCGCAAAAAGGGCGTGGCCATCAGCTTTGTGCTGTTCAGCATCGCCACCTTCATGAGCGGCTTCGCCACCTCGCCCACCGAGTTTGGCATCTTCCGCTTTATCGCCGGCCTGGGCTGCGGCGGCCTGATGCCCAATGCCGTGGCCTTGATCAACGAATACGCGCCCAAGCGCGCCCGCAGCACCCTGGTGGCGCTGATGTTCAGCGGCTATTCGCTGGGCGGCGTGCTCTGCGCGGGCCTGGGCATCTACATGCTGCCGCGCTTTGGCTGGCAGTCCATGTTCTTGGCCGCAGCCCTGCCGCTGGTGCTGCTGCCGCTGATCTTGTGGAAGCTGCCCGAGTCGGTAGGCTTTTTGCTGCGCCAGGGCCAGCAGGCCAAGGCGCGGCAGATGCTGTCGCAGGTAGCGCCCGATGTGGCCATGGGCAGCGAGGTGCAGCTGCTGCAGACCGATGCCAAGGGCGCAGGCGTGCCCATGCTCGATCTGTTCCTCAAGGGCCGCGCAATGGGCACCTTCATGATCTGGCTGTCCTTCTTCTGCTGCCTGCTGATGGTGTATGCGCTGGGCTCCTGGCTGCCCAAGCTGATGGCCACGGCCGGCTACAGCCTGGGATCGAGCCTGTCGTTCCTGCTGATGCTGAACTTTGGCGGCGTCGTCGGCGCCATTGCCGGCGGCTGGCTGGGTGACCGCTTCAGCCTGCCCAGGGTGGTGCTGGCCTTCTTTGCGCTGGGCACCGTGGCCATCGCGCTGCTGGGCTTCAACAGCCCCATGCCGGTGCTCTACCTACTGATCGCCATTGCCGGCGCCACCACCATCGGCACCCAGATCCTGCTGTATGCCAACACCGCCCAGTTCTACCCGCAGACCATCCGCTCCACCGGGCTGGGCTGGGCCTCGGGTGTCGGGCGCACCGGCGCCATTGTGGGCCCGCTGCTGGGCGGCTGGCTGATGGCCGCAGCGCTGCCGCTGCAGATGAACTTCCTCGTGTTTGCCGTACCGGGCCTGGTGGCGGCGCTCGCGATCGGCTTCTTCATCCTTTACTACCGTGACAAGCAAGAGGCGCCCCAGGTCGTCGTTGCTGCCGTGCGCCCCGCCGTTTGATCGCTCCCTAGGAAAAAACCCATGCTCTATCTCGTTCATATGGTTGTCAACATCCCCGCCAGCGTGCCCGCCGAAGAGGCCACGCGCATCAAGGCTGCGGAAAAAGCCTATTCGCAGCAACTGCAGGAATCCGGACAATGGCCGCACCTGTGGCGCGTGGTGGGCGAGTACGCCAACTACAGCGTCTTTGATGTGGCCAGCAATGACGAGCTGCACAGCACGCTGAGCCAGCTGCCGCTGTTCCCCTACATGCAGATAACAGTGACGCCTTTGGCCAAGCACCCCTCCTCCATCCGATAAGCAGACAGGCACATGCAGATGACGATGCAACGCAGAACCCTGGCCCTGCTGCTGGCAGCCCTGGCGCTGCCAGGCGCCGCGATGGCGCAACCCGCTGCCGCCTGGCCGGCCAAGCCCATCAAATGGGTGGTGCCCTTTCCGCCGGGTGGCGCGATGGATGTGATTGCCCGGACGTTGGGCGATCGCGCCGCGCGCGAGCTGGGCCAGCCTTTTGTGGTCGAGAACCGGCCCGGCGCCGGTGGCAATATTGGCGCCGACTATGTCGCCAAGCAGCCTGCTGATGGCTACACGATCATGATCACCTCAATCGGCATGGCCACCAACCCGGCGCTGTACGCCAAGCTGGCCTACGACCCGATCAAGGACTTTGCGCCCATCAGCCTGCTGGCGGTGGTGCCCAATGTGCTGGTGGTGAATGCTGCGCGCAACCCCGACAGATCGGTGCAGGATGTGTTGGCCCATGCGCGCCGCAGCCCCGGCAAACTGAGCTATGCCTCCGCTGGCAACGGCACCTCCATCCATCTGGCCGGTGAGGTGTTTGCCTCCACCGCCGGGGTGGAGCTGATGCATGTGCCCTACAAAGGCAGCGGCCCGGCCATTACCGACATGCTGGGCGGCCAGGTCGATCTGATGTTTGACAGCATCACCTCGGCGCGGCCCCATATCCAGTCGGGCAAGCTGCGCGCGCTGGGCGTAACCACGGCCAAGCGCTCCTCCGCACTGCCCGACGTGCCCACGATTGCCGAAGCTGGCCTGCCCGGCTACGAGGTATCGCCCTGGTTCGCGGTGTTTACACCCGCCGGCACACCGCCCCAGGTGGTGGCCCGGCTCAACCAGGTGCTCAACGGCGCGATGCAGCAGCCTGAGACCCTCAAAAAGCTCGAAAGCGTAGGCGCCGAACCCATTGGCAGCACGCCCCAGGCACTGGCCACGCACCTGCAGCAGGAGCTGGCGCGCTGGGGCAAGCTGATCAAAGAACGCGGCATCCACCTGGATTGATGCCGCAGCCTGGCAACGGATAACAAGGGCCTGCCCCCATGAAACTCAACGACACCCGCAGCCACGCCGAGCAGGCCATTGGTGCCGTGCTGCCTCAGCGCAGGCACGATCGTCACGGTCTCTTGGCCGCCAATGCCCCTGTGCGGCCACGGTAGTCCAGATCCTTGGCGGAGTAGATCTCACGATCGCGCCAATCCATCTGAATGGGTCCCGCGTGGTCCAGCGGGTAGGTTATACGCTCCTGCGCACGTTTGAGTTCCCATTGTTGTTGCGGCACGGTGCGATGCACGGTGCTTTGTTTGGCTTTGGTCATAAGAAATCTTTTTCCATCAGGCAGGCAACCGGCTCGGCCGGTGCCGCCACAGAGCCCGACAAGGGCAAGGGATTGCGTAACGCTTGCTGCAGGCCGGTGGCCACTACGAAGCGGTAAGCACGAGCAAAATGTCCGCGTACCAAGCGCAATTCAAGCCGAGCGACTCGTCTTCGATCACATCGCGCGTTCGCATGTCCATTCGGGTGGAATGCACGCCCAGCAACTGCCAGGCACGCAATGGGCGACCGCTGGAGACCATGCGCCGACGCCGCAGCACCGGTGAGCCGCTGCTACCTCGGTGCGTTCTGGCATCCGTCAAAAAGTAGCCTTGCCGCTGGAAACGTACGCCGTAGGCAGACGCTATGGAAGCGCCACGCGCCACGGCCAGATAATGGACAGTGTCGTGGAACCCCAGGGGAAAGCCAACGATGGACAGGCCATCTCCTATGGCCACATCGTCATCGGCTGCTTCTAGATGCGATACGTCAAAAGCTCGCAACAGGGTCTGCTCCGGCAGCCGATCAAGCGAGATCTCTATGACAGTTATATCCACCAATCCTGCCGTGTCCATCGCCTTTCGCCAAAGTGCGACCCCACCGGCAAACAAGGGAATCGAAAAAATGGCAATCTTGCTGAGGTCTTCAGCAGACGTATGCAGCGCGATTTCGATGCGATCAGGAAAATGGCCGCTTGGCTCATCATGCAGGACATGCAGGTTCGTCACCAAGAACAATTGAGCGTCACGGCGGAAGAAAAAACCGGACGCATTGGTGAGGTGCTGAACGCCGGTGTAAGTACGTATATGCGCCGTAGCAAGAAGCACTTCCTCCAGTGCATGCGGCGCATCGGGGATTGCGGTAGACCAGTCCACATCAGCCTTCATTGGTGTCCGAGGTGACGCGAACCCCTGCACAGCTGGATACGTTCAAATTCACATGCGGATTTTTATCGGTTTTTTGTCGAGCCAAAGTCTTTTCACCGATGAAAAACATCGCTTTGACCGTTTTCCAGAAGGTGGGGCTAGAGATGGGGATAGGATTCGCTGACAGATAGGCTCCTGGTTTCAGATGACGAAATAGAACGGCTCACGCAGCCCCACACTACTCCTTTTAATAACCTTAAACCGTGCCCGCCAAAAAAGGCTGAAGATTTGCCGCATGGCACGTTTTAGCGATTCATGCGCGTATCAGCCATCTTTGTGCTATCCTGAATTTCCGATCAGGGCATGCTTGCCCCTTGATCCGTCAATGCTCCAGGCCATAAAGCCCTGCGACACACCATCCTAGGCAAGCTTCCCAAGCCACAATAAATCCCTAGGGTTGGCATCTCCCCTTTCTGCATTTATTTCTGGCACACAACGCTCCACCGTTTAAGCGCGTGGAGCGCGCGCTCATGTTCCATTTTGTCAAAGATACCAAAAAGATTTCCCGTTATTTCATCTCCCCAGGCGTCTGCGAACAACCCGATGGCAAATTCCAGTCTGCCGTCTCGTTGAAGTCTGGACAGGGTTCGATAGCCCAGGACACCATTTATATTTTCTCCAGCGTATTCGAGACGGCCAAAGAGGCCGTCGATCACGCGCGCCTGCAAGGAATTAATCTAGCACATTCGAAATAGCCAAATCAAGGCCTTTCGTCCAGGGCAAGAATGGTCCACTGATAATTTAGCATACCTATTCGGCTTCAAGGATCACTGCAAATGCAAATAGCGCCATGGCCTGATTACAATGGCAAGGTTATCACTGAGGGAGACCTACTATGCCATCCCTCCGGGGAAATTGGCCGAGTCATCTACATTGCCAACAATCCAGACGTTCAAGACCAATGGAAAGTGGATTATGGCGATAATACCCCATCTCGATTGTGCGACCAAGTGGGAATTAAAGGACAGGCTACAGTTTTAAGGAGCGCTGGCTCGTAAACCTGTTGCAGAGGTTTTAAAACTACACCGCATTCAACCCTCCCCAAGAGTTGGTAGTGACCAAGCCGACATAATGACTTTTAAAAAGCTACTTGCGATATTATCATTGTGCGCAGCATGCTACCTTATTTTTCGATCGATATGGCGCAAGCATTTTCACAACTCCAAACTACCATTGCGTAGAAAAAATGACACCGAATTCGAGGAGCTAACTGCAAAAATGCATTGGGGTCAAGGGGGGAAAGTACAGGTTGAGTTAAGGCCACCTCCCGCAAAATATTTATCCCATGCATCGTATTTGAGGAGAGACATCCTCTGCAACTCAGTCGACAGAGACTGCATCGCCTATCTTGTCCCCGAAAATGCGCCAGGCATACAAGGAGGTGAAGTCGCCGTGATCATAGATGGAATTCGTATAGGTCATCTATCCAAGAGAGATTTCATCCCTTTCAATGCAATGCTCATTGAAGCAGGCTTGCACTCTGCGGTAACATCATGCGATGCCTACATTATTTACGGAAAAGCTGGCTCAGCTCACCAAAATAAAATCTACTCTGCTACATTGAATGTGGACTGGTTCAATAAGCAGAATATATAAGAGTTACCCATAACGATCCGGGAACAGATCGCTTCATCGTAAAAACCTTGACCGATGACACCCACGAATTGGAAGCTTCACTTCAAGCACTGAAGCAGCGCTTCAAGATCAGGATTGAGTACATGAAAGTTCAGGGGCCCTCGGCAGTGCGGCCTCGTCTGATGAGCGCGGATTGATTTTGCTTAGCGATAGTCTGCGGCCGTGGGTTCAGTTGAAGAGTCAGTGGTACCAGATCCTTGAGGTCGTAATTCAAGCCGTCCTTCGAATGGCAACGACTGTGTTGATTCACCGCTCATCTCAATCTGCTGCTTGCGCCATTGGCAAACGACCGCACCTTGCCATGCGCTATATCGGCCTACTAAGAAGCCATGTAGCTCTTTAGCCCCGTCAACAGCGCATCAAACGTCACCTTGCAACTCGGGTTGTTGCGCAGATCTTCGTGCATGGTGATCCAAGTCTCCAGGCTAAGCGGTATGTTTCCCGGCAATATGTTCACCAGATTGGGGTCGCGAGCTGCCAGATTCACTTGGCACACGCCTATACCGTAGCCTGCTCGGATCAGCGCCATCTGCGCCATATCGTTATCGGTGCGCAGCGCAAAGTTCTCCCGGCTCCAGATTGGGAATGCTTTGCGCGCGGCACGAACAAACGGCGTCTCTTCATCAAAGCCAATCAGCGCATGCTGCGCCAGATCGGCCAGCGAGGCAGGAGTGCCGTGCTTTTTCAGATAACGCTTATGCGCATGCAGGCCAAGTGGTATCACCCCCACGCGCCGCGCAATCAATTGCTCCTGGCGGGGTTGTGTCATGCGTACAGCGATGTCGGCCTCACGCTGCAGTAAGTCCTGCACGCGGCTGGTCAGCACCAGTTCCACCGTCAGGTCGGGATAGGTGTCCTGCAGTTGTGCCAGGAGCGGTGGCAACACCTCTTGACCTATCACTTCACTGGCCGTCACCCGCACCGTACCCTGGATGCCCGAGCTTTGACTTTTGGCCGCACGTTGTAACGCAGCGGCCGCCCGTTGCATGGCCTGGGCCAAGGGCTGCAGGGCCAGCGCCGCCTCGGTGGGCAGCAGCCCCGTTTGCGAACGGGTAAATAGCGTCACGCCCAGCGCCTTTTCCAGCGAGACCACATGCCGTCCCACGGTCGGCTGTGCCATTCCCATGGCGCGCGCCGCAGCGGACAGTGAACCCGCGTCCATCACGCCCAAGAAAGAACGGTACAGCTCCCAGCCGATCTCAGTGGTGTTGTCGATAGTCATACAAAAATGTATAGCGTCTATCACATGTTAGTCAATTGCTTAATAGCAGGGCTCGCCCGAAACTCCCAGCATCGCAACAGGTTCAGGAGTATTGAAATGGCAAGCAACATGGCCTTGGTTCTAGGCGCCACTGGCGGTATCGGTGGTGAAGTAGCCCGGCAACTACGCGATGCAGGCTGGACAGTGCGCGCATTGCGCCGCAGCGCTGAGCAGCACATTGAGCAGCGCGACGGCATGGTGTGGGTACGCGGCGATGCGATGCGCTTGGACAACGTGCTGGCCGCTGCCAAAGGCTGCTCCGTCATCGTCCACGCCGTCAACCCTCCCGGCTACCTTCGCTGGGGTGAGTTGGTACTGCCCATGCTGGACAACACCATCGCCGCCGCACAGGCAAACTGCGCCACCATCGTGCTGCCGGGCACCGTCTACAACTATGGCCCCAGCGCCTTTCCCACCTTAGGTGAGGATTCACCGCAACAGCCCGTCACCCGCAAGGGAGCCATCCGTGTCGAGATGGAGCGGCGCCTGCAGCAGGCCAGCAGCGGAAGTTGCAAGGTGGTTGTGGTGCGCGCGGGGGATTTCTTCGGACCCAAGCCAGGCAATAGCTGGTTCTCACAGGGCATGCTAAAGCCGGGCCGCCCCGTCAAGGCCATCAGCGTTCCCAACGCACCTGGCGTGGGACATCAATGGTCTTACCTGCCTGACGTTGCCCGCACGATGGTGGAGCTGGCGGAACGGCGCGACACGCTGGCACCCTTTGCCAGCTTCCACATGGCCGGCCATTGGGATGCCGACGGCACCCAGCTGGCCGAAGCAATTTGCCGCGTCGTCGTCAAGCGCGGCGGAGTCCGGCCTAAGGTAAGAGCTTTCCCTTGGTGGCTTACCGCGCTTGCCGCTACCTTTGTACCAACACTGCATGAGCTGCGTGAGATGCGCTATTTGTGGACCACCCGGGTAGAGATGAACAACGCCAAGCTGGTCGCAACGCTCGGGCATGAACCGCATACGCCGCTGGATGACGCTGTGGAGGCTGCCTTGGAAGGTATGGGTTGCCTGCCGGCAAAGCCTGGGAGCAAATGAAGCACCGTCAAACGGTCTTCATCGCAGCGGTGCCTACGGGATGCGATTGAGCGGTCTCCACGCGGGAGTGCTGTGACTGACCTATTCTGTGAAGATCCTCTGCAAAACCCTCGCCCAATGGGATGGACGCGGATCCCCCAAGCCCGGGTTCAGACCACGGCAGGGATTTTTGCATAGGGTCCTAGAGCGGTTTGCAGAAGCAACCCGAGCCATTCCTCATCAACGCGCCCTTTGGCATCTCCCGCCCCCTCAAAACCCCCTCCCATCCACCTCCAAAAACAGCCCCTCCCCCGCCATCACCGGCGCCAGCCAGGCCTGCACCAGCGGCAGCTCGTACGCGTAAAATAGCGCGCGCAATCGAGCTTGCCCTGCAAAAAGGCCAGCTGCCCGGCATCGGCAGCTGGCATGCTTGCATGCGCTTTGACAGCGACATCCAGCCACAGCCAGGCCAAGGTGACATGGCCGAAGGCCGTCATATAGGCGGTGGCGTTGGCGAGGGCCAGTTGGGCGTTGCCGCTGGACCAGGCGGCATCGGTGGCGGCTTGCAGAGTTTCGGTGGCGGTGGCCAGGCGGTCGGCCCAGGGGGCGCATGCGGGGACCGTTCTGGCAGCGGCGGCGGTTTGTGCAATCTCGGCGTGCAGCAAGGCCCAGGCGGCGCCGCCGTCCATGCGCAGTTTGCGGCCTAGCAGGTCGAGGGCCTGGATGCCGTGGGTGCCTTCATGGATCATGTTGAGCCGGTTGTCGCGCCAGTGCTGCTCTACCGCGTAGTCGCGCGTGTAGCCATAGCCGCCCAGCACCTGGATGGCGAGGCTGTTGCCCTCCTGGCACCACTGGCTGGGCCAGCTCTTGGCGATGGGGGTGAGCACCTGCAGCAGCAACTGGGCGGCATCGGCCTGCTGCGGCGCGCCGGCGCGCTGGGTGTCGACCAGCCTGGCGCAGTACAGCTGCAGCGCCAGCGCCCCTTCGGCATAGCTTTTTTGCGCCAGCAGCATGCGTTTGACATCGGCATGCTCGGCAATCGGCACCTGGGGCTGCTGCGCGTTCTTCAGCACCTTCTGGCCGGCAGCCACCGGGCGGCCCTGGGGGCGCTGGCGGGCATAGTCGCGTGATTGCAGGTAGCCGGCGTAGCCCAGCATCGTGGCGCCCAGGCCCACCTGGATGCGGGCCTCGTTCATCATGTGGAACATGCACTGCAGGCCCGCGCCCAGCGCGCCCACGCGGTAGCCTATGGCCCCGCCCTGCTCGCCATAGTGCAGCAAGGTGTTGACGGTGCCCCGGTAGCCGAGCTTGTGGTTCAGCCCGGCCAGTGCAATGTCGTTGCGCTCGCCGGTCACCCGGCCTTCGGTATCGACCAAAACCTTGGGCACGATGAACAGCGAGATGCCGCCCACGCCTGCGGGCAGTTGGCCGCTGTCGTCTGGCACCTTGGCCAGCACCAGGTGGACGATGTTCTCGCCCATCGCATGCTCGCCGCCAGAGATCCACATCTTGCGGCCTGTCAGCCGGTAGCGCGGGCCCAGTGAGTCGTCGGCATAATCACCACCATCGGGCACGGCACGCGTCGTGATGTCCGACAGGCTGGAGCCGGCCTGCGGCTCGCTGAGGTTCATCGTGCCAAAAAAGCGGCCTTGCAGCTGGGGCAGCGCAAAGGCCTTTTGCTGTGCCGGCGTGCCATGGGCCATCAGCAGGCCGGCATTGGCTGCTGTCAGCATCGAATAGGCCTTGAGGGCAATGCTGGCGGCCGAGACCATGCTGTTGGCCGCCATATCGACCACGCAGGGCAGCTGCATGCCGCCTACCTCGTAGTCGTGCGATGCCGCCAGCATGCCCGATTCGGCATAGGCGGCGCATGCCGCCGGAGTGCAGTCGGGCAGGTGCAGGTGCTGGCCGTCAAAATGCGGCTCCTGCTGGTCGACCAGGCGGTTGAAGGGCTCAAACTTGTCGGCGGCCAGGCGCTCGCACATGTCCAGCACAGCGCCATAGGTCTGGCGGTCGTGGCCGGCATAGCGTGCATGGCGGCTGAGCGCTTCTACCTCTAGCCAGTCGTAGAGCAAGAAATCCAGGGTCTGGCGGATGCTGGCGTAGTCGAGTTGCATCTCACGCAACCTCAAACAACGCAGCAGCCCCCATCCCACCGCCCACGCACATGGTGGCCACCACATAGCGCACACCCCGGCGCTGGCCTTCCAGCAAGGCGTGGCTGGCGATGCGGGCGCCCGTCATGCCATAGGGGTGGCCGATGGAGATGCCGCCGCCGTTGACATTGAAGCGCTCAGGATCGATGCCCAGCTGGTCGCGGCAGTACAGTGCCTGGCAGGCAAAGGCCTCGTTCAGCTCCCACAGGCCAATGTCCTGCACGCCCAGCCCGTGCTGGGCCAGCAGCTTGGGGATCGCATAGATGGGGCCGATGCCCATCTCTTCCGGTGCGCATCCTGCTACCGCCATGCCCCGGTAAATGCCCAGCACCTCCAGGCCCCGGCGCTCGGCCAGCGCCGAATCCATGACCACGCAGGCCGAGGCGCCATCCGACAGCTGGCTGGCATTGCCGGCGGTGATGACGCCGCCCTCGATCACCGGCTTGAGGGCGGCCAGCCCTTCCAGGCTGGTGTCGGGGCGGTTGCCTTCGTCGCGGGCCAGGGTCACGTCCTGCAGGCTGACTTCCTTGGTGAGCTTGTCGGTCACCGCCATCTGGGTGCTGAAGGGCACGATCTCGCGGTCGAACAGGCCGGCGGCCTGGGCGCGCGCGGTGCGCAGCTGCGACTCCAGCGCATAGGCATCCTGGGCCTCGCGGCTGATGCGGTACTTACGCGCCACATGCTCGGCCGTTTGCAGCATCGGCATATAGGCATGGGCTGCATGGGCGATAACGGCTGGGTCGCGCTCGCGGCTGGCCCATTCCATATAGGGGGTTTGCACGGCCGTGATGTTGTCGCAGCCGCCCGCCACCACCACCTGCATGCCATCGACCAGCACCTGCTTGGCTGCGGTGGCAATCGCCATCAGGCCCGACGCGCATTGCCGGTCTATCGTCTGCCCGGCCACGCTCATCGGCAGGCCTGCGGCCAGCAAGGCATTGCGTGCCAGGTTCATGCCGGCCGTGCCCGCCGTCAGCACGCAGCCGACCACGACATCGTCCACCTCCGCCGGGTCCACCCCGGCGCGCGCCACCGCGTGCTGGATAGTGTGGCCCATCATGTGGGGCGAGCGGGTGTGGTTGAGCGAGCCCTTGTAGGCCCGGCCGATGCCCGTGCGGGCGGTGGAAACAATGACGGCGTCTTTCATGGCGGTGCTCTCAGATGTTGATGGGTTTCGGTCTTCGTGCCTTCAGGCGGCTTGCAGGCTGTCAAAGCCCTGGCGCTGTGCGGCCAGCCGCTGCAGCAGCGGCGATACCGTCCAGTAGCCATAGCGGTTGCCGCGCGTTGTGGCCTGGTGCTCCAGCCGCTCCACGATCTGCGCCAGGCCAATCTCCTCGGCCATGAACATGGGCCCACCCCGAAAATCCGGAAAGCCATAGCCGGCCGCCCAGACCACATCGATATCGCTGGCGCGGTAGGCAATGCCCTCGTCCAGAATCTTGCAGCCCTCGTTGACCATGCTGTACAGAAGGCGCTCCACGATCTCCTGCGCCGCAATATCACTGCGCTGGGCAATGCCATGCGCCTGCGCCAGCTCGGCCGCAATGCGGCCGGCCTCAGGGTCGGGCAGCGCTTGGCGGCCCTCGTAGCGGTAGTAGCCCAGGCCGCTTTTTTGGCCAAAGCGGCCCAGTTCAAACATCTTGCGCACCACTGCGCGGTAGCTGGCATCGGGCGGCAGGCCGCCGGCCTTGTCGCATTCGATGACCGTCTTGGCGCCCACATCGAGCCCGGCCATGTCCAGCATGCGGCAAGGGCCCATCGCCAGGCCCAGCGCCTGCACCGCCTCGTCAATCTGTGCGGGGCTTGCGCCTTCCATCAGCAAGAACTCGGCCTCGCGCAGGTAGACCTCGGCCATGCGGTTGCCAATAAAGCCAAAGCAGACGCCTGATACCACCGGCGTCTTGCCGATCTTGCCGGCCAGGTCGATGACGGTCTTGAGTACCTGCGGGGCGGTTTGCGCGCCGCGCACCACCTCCAGCAAACGCATGATGTTGGCCGGGCTGAAGAAGTGCATGCCCACCACATCGGTAGGCCGTCCTGTAGCTTGAGCCAGCGCATCCACATCCAGGGTCGAGGTATTGCTGGCGATGATGGCGCCGGGTTTGCAGACCTCGCCCAAACGGCGGCAGACCTGCAGTTTCAGGGCCATGTCTTCAAACACCGCCTCGATCACCAGGTCGCAGGGCGCCAGCGCCTGGTCGTCCAGTGAGGTAGTCAGCAAGGCCAGGCGCGCACTGGCCTGTTCGGCAGCCATGCGGCCCTTGGCCACCTGGGCTTCGTAGGTCGAGCGAATCAGCTGCAGCCCGCGCTCCAGCCCGGCAGCTGCGGCATCCACCAGCACGGTGCGGATGCCGGCATTCAAAAAGCACATCGCAATGCCGCTGCCCATGGTGCCGGCCCCCAGAATGCCCACCTGCTCGATCTTGCCGGCCGGCACCTGCCGCTCCAGACCCGGAATCTGCCGGCTGCGGCGTTGTGCAAAAAACAGATGGCGCAGTGCGCGCGACTGCGCCGATGGCAGCAAGCGTTTGAAGGCATCCGCCTCAGCGCGGGCGCCGCTGGCAAAGTCAGCCGTCAGCGCCTGCTGCACGCACTGCACAATGGCCTCCTTGGCGGGGTACTGCGGGCTCTTGCGCGCAGCCTCCAGCGCTGATGCAATGGCCTGGCTGTGCTCCCCGGGCGGGGCAGTTTGCGCGCTCAGGCGGCGCAGCTGGCCGCCTTTGGCCAGCAGCTGGCGGCCAAAGGCCAGGCCCAACGCCAGCGGCTCGCCCTCTTCCACCGCATCGACGATGCCGCTGGCCAGCGCCTCTTGCGCGGGCACCGGGCGGCCGCTCAGCATCAGGTCCAGCGCCAGCGTTGCGCCCACCAGGCGCGGCAGGCGCTGGGTGCCGCCTGCGCCGGGCAGAATGCCCAGCTTCACCTCGGGCAGGCCCAGCCTGGTGCCCTGTTGTGCCACGCGGTAGTGGCAGGCCAGGGCCAGCTCCATGCCGGCGCCCAGCACCGTGCCATGCAAGGCCACCACCACAGGGCGCGTCTGGGCCTCGATGCGGTTGAGCAGCGCATTGATGGCCTCGGCAGAAAAGGCCGGGTTGTTGAACTCGGCAATGTCCGCGCCCGCCACAAAAGACTGGCCCTCGCAATAGATCAGCAGCAGCGGCAGCGAGGCATCGGCCTCAAACTGCGCCAGCGCGGCGCTCAGCCCCGTCAGCAGGCTGTGCGAGAACAGGTTCAATGGCGGGTGGGAGATGCAGATACGGCCTATCCCGTCTGCGCTGTGAAAGGTGACGTTGCTCATGGCTGGCAGCTCTTGGTGGAAGATAAAAATGCCCAACTGCAGGGCGCAGGCAGGCACAGCCCCCGAAGACCGCTTGGCCTGTCAGGGACTTGCAAACCCAGGGTATCAGTGCGCGGCGTTTTCCACTGTTGCGCTGGCGTCTGCCGCGCGTCCGCGCTTCTGCGCAAAGTGGTAGCCGCTAAAGCCCTTCTGGATGGCGGCGTTGCAGTGCTCACGGTACTTCTGGAAGCCCCCGGTAAACATGGTCAGCCCCGGGGCCTTGCCCTGCACATTTGCGCCCACATACCAGGTCTTGGCCTTGGACAGCAAGGTGCGCGGCGCCAGCGAATGGACCAGGTCCATCCAGGCCTGCTCCTCTTGCGCGCTGGGCTCGATGCTGCTGAAACCCTGGGCCTGCATGTGGCGGATGGCAGCGGCCGTCCAGTCCACATCGTTCTCGCTGGTGCGCACCACATTGGCCAGGGCCGATGGGCCATTGGGCCCGGTGGTCATGAACAAATTGGGGAAGCCATGCATCATGATGCCCAGGCATGAGGTCGCGCCCTCCTTCCACTTCTGCTGCACCGTCAGGCCGTCGCGCCCTTCCACCTCAAAGGCCAGCAGCGCGCCGGTCAGGCCGTCGTAGCCGGTTGCAAAGATCAGCACATCCAGCTCCACCTCGCCCGATTGCGTGCGCACGCCCTTCTCAGTGATAGACACGATGGGGTCGCTGATGCAGTCGCGCAGATGCACATGGGGCTGGTTGTAGGTTTCGTAGTAGCCGGTGTCCAGGCAGGGGCGGCGGGCAAAGATGGGGTAGCCGCGCGGCTTCAGCGCCTCGGCGGTGGCAGGGTCATCTACCGCCTCGCCAATCTTGCCGCGCACAAACTCGGCCACTTCCTCGTTGGCCTGCTCGTTCTGCATCAGGTCGGCAAAGGTGCCCAGCATCGCCAGGCCGCCTTGCAGCCAGGCATCTTCCAGCAGCGCCCGGCGCTGCGCTGGCGTCACGCTGAAAAACGGGCGGCTTGACTGCGGCCGCACGCCGCCCACATTGCTGTTGCGTGCCAGCTCGCGGATGCCGGCATAGTGGCGCTTGACTTCGGCCACGTACGCGGGCTCCAGCGGCACATTGCGCATCGGCATCGTAAAGCTCGGCGTGCGCTGAAAGACAAACAGCTCGCAGGCCTGCTTGCCCACTTCCTGCACGATCTGGATACCCGTCGATCCGGTGCCGATCACGCCCACGCGCTTGCCACTGAAATCCACGGGCTCATGCGGCCAGCGCGCCGCACGCAGGATCTGCCCGCCAAAGCGCTCAATACCTTCAATCTCGGGCTCCTTGGGTACCGACAGCGGGCCGGTCGCCATGATGCAGTAACGCGCCTCATAGCATTCGCCCCGGTTGGTGCGCACCACCCACAGCTGGCGTGCCTCGTCCCAGCGGGCGCTGTCGACGCGGGTATTGAACTGGTAGTGCTTGCGCAAGTCCAGCCGCTCGGCGACAAAGTTGAAGTAGTGCATCAGCTCGGGCTGGGCGGCAAACTGCTCGGACCAGGTCCATTCCTGCTCGATCTCAGGCGAGAAGGAGAAGCTGTAGTCGATGCTGGGCAGGTCCACCCGCGCGCCGGGGTAGCGGTTCCAGTACCAGACGCCGCCCACATCGCCGCCGGCCTCAAAGGCCTGGATTTTCAGCCCCATCTCCCGGAACTTGTGCACTGCGCACAGACCGCCAAAACCGGCGCCCACGATGACCGCATCCACTTGGTGGATTGTGTGATTGTCCATTGCTCTTCGTCTCCTGCTGGCTGGTGCCGGCCGCCCCGCCACACCGCAGCGGGGCACCGGCTCGATAGGGGATGGCAGGCCGCCTCCGCCTTGTTCTCGCTGCATCATGCCTACTTGCCGACCGGTAAACAACAGGGTTTCCCCGCAAGCGTTTTGGAGGGGACAAGTCCAGGGTAATCCCGAGCTTGCAGCGCTGCTGCGGCTGCTAAACTTTTTACCTGCCGACAGGTATATAAAACAAAACAAGGAGCAACATGCAAGGGCTAATGCAGCAGCGCGCGCTGCGGATTTCAGGCTTGCTGGAACATGCAGCACGCTTTCATCCCCAGGTGGAAGTCGTCTCCCGCACGCCGGATGGCGAGCTCACGCGCTCGAACTGGCTGACCGTGTCCCAGCGCTCTCGGCGCCTGGCCGCCGCCTTGCTGCGCCAGGGCATGGCCAGCGGTGCACGCGTGGCTACCCTGGCCTGGAACACGCACCGCCATCTGGAGCTGTACTACGCCGTATCGGGCGTCGGTGCGGTGCTGCACACCGTCAACCCGCGCCTGTTTGCCGACCAGATCCGCTACATCATCAACCACGCGGCCGATGATTATGTGTTCTTTGACCTGAGCTTTGCCGGCCTGGTGGCCGAACTGGCGCCCAGCCTCAAAACGGTGAAGGCCTATGTGGCGCTGTGCCAGCCTGGCCAGATGCCGGCCATGGACCTGCCCGCCCCGCTGCTGTGCTACGAGGACCTGGTGGCCGAGGACGCCGGCGATTTTGACTGGCCCGAGCTGGCCGAAGACAGCGCCTCATCGCTGTGCTACACCTCGGGCACCACCGGCAACCCCAAGGGCGTGCTCTACAGCCACCGCTCTACGGTTCTGCATTCCTGGGTGGTCTGCGCTGCCGATGGCCTGGCCCTGCGCGCCCGCGATTGCGTGCTGCTCACCGTGCCGATGTTCCATGTCAACGCCTGGGGCCTGCCCTATGCCAGCGCCATGTGCGGCGCCAAGCTGGTGCTGCCCGGGCCGGATTTGAGCGGCAAGGCGCTGTACCAGCTGATGCGCGATGAGGGCTGCACCTTCTCGCTGGGCGTTCCCACCGTCTGGATGGGCTTTTTGCAGTATGTGGAAAGCCTGCCTGCCTGCGACAAGGATGCCTTGAAGCTCGAACGCATCATGATGGGCGGCTCTGCCGCGCCCCGCGCGATGATCGACCAGTTCGACAGCCTGCTGGGCGTCACCGCCAACCAGGCCTGGGGGATGACCGAGACCAGCCCGGTGGCCACCGTCAGCACCCTGTTGCCCCAGCATGAGGCTCTGGCCCGCGATGAGCGCATCGATGTGCGCGCCCGCCAGGGCCGGCCCATGTATGGCGTGGATGTGGCCATCTTCAATGACGAGGGCCAGCAACTGCCGCCCGGCGACCCAGCCCCTGGCGAGCTGCGGGTGCGCGGCCCCTGGGTCATCTCCGCCTATTACGGGCAAGAGCCCGGCTCGGCGCTGGATGCGCAAGGCTGGTTAAACACCGGCGATGTGGCCCGGATTGATGAAGAGGGCTTTGTACAGATCACCGACCGCGCCAAGGATGTCATCAAGTCCGGCGGCGAATGGATCTCGTCGATCGACATCGAGAACCTGGCGCTGGCCCACCCCGCCGTCAAGGAAGCCGCCGTCATCGGCGTACACCACGAGCGCTGGCAGGAGCGCCCGCTGCTGGTCATCGTGCGCAAGCCCGGCACCGATGTGAGCGGCCAGGAAGTGCTGGACTTTATGAAGGACCGGCTGGCGCGCTGGTGGCTGCCCGATGCGGTGGAGTTTGTCGATGAGCTGCCCCACACGGCCACCGGCAAGCTGCTCAAGACCCGGCTGCGCGAGCAGTTCAAGGGCTACCAACTGCCGACGGCACCCGTCGCCAGCTAACACCAACACCCGCCCGGTACGCGCACGGCCCCACCAGAAAAGGCCGGCGCAGCCGCAGCAGCCAGGCCCCCTTGGCTGCCCGCACCAGGAGACAAGACATGAACGCCCTCACCGCGCAGGCGCTGGCCGCGCGCATCCATCCTCTGCTGCCCCAGCGCGATTTGCTCGGTGAATGCCCGCTGTGGGATGTGGCCACGCAATCGCTGTACTGGATTGATGGCCGCGACCAGTTGGTACACCGCTACTGGCCGGCAGATGGCCGGCAGCAGCAGTGGGCGCTGCATGCCCATATCGGCTCGATCGCGCTGTGCCGCAGCGGGCGCCTGCTGCTGGCGCTGGAGGACGACTTCCATTTTCTGGACCCGGACAGCGGCCAGATCACGCCAATGGGCGTGCAGGTGCAGCACAGCGGCGAGCGCATGCGTTTAAACGACGGGCGCTGCGACCGGGGCGGCCGTTTTGTGGTCGGCTCGATGAGCATGACGCCGCAGTCGCCCACCGGCAAGCTCTACCAACTGAGCGGCGATGGCCGCCTGCGCGAGCTGGACCAGGGCTTTCAGGTCGCGAACGCCACCTGCTTCAGCCCCAACGGCCGCTGGCTGTACTTTGCCGACAGCCCGGCGCGCCAGATCTGGCGCTATGCCTATGACCCGGCCACCGGCGCCTGCGGTGCGCGCGAGGCCTTTATTGACACCGCCGCGCTCGGCCTGGCGCCCGATGGCGCCACCGTTGATGCCCAGGGCTACCTCTGGGTGGCCATGGTGCTGAACGGCCAGCTGGCCCGCTTTACACCCAATGGCGAGCTGGCGGCCACGGTGGATTTTCCCGCCGATGCCTTCATCACCTGCCCGGCCTTTGGCGGCCCGGCGCTGCAAACCATCTACCTCACCTCGATCAGCAACAGCGGCAACCTGCTGCGCTCCAGCCACCCGGATGCGGGGGCCGTCTTCGTCATCGACGGCCTGGCCCTGACGGGGCTGGAAGAAGCCCGTTTTGACGACAGCCAGAGCCCCCGCTGAGACCGGCGCGGCGAACCCCATTTTTATTGAGACCAGGAGACAAACACCATGACACAACGCTTTGCAGGCAAGGTTGCACTCGTGACCGGCGGCGCACAGGGCATCGGCCGCGCCATCGTCCAAGCCATCGCTGACGAGGGCGGCAGCGTCGGCATTCTGGACCGCGCCGAGGACAAGGCCGCCGAGGTGGCCGCAGCCATCGTGGCCCAGGGCGGCCGCGCCCATGCCTATGGCGGCAATGTGGCCGACCGCGACAGCTTCAGCAGCGCGATTGCCGATCTGAAGCAGCGCTACGGCCGCTTCGACATCATGGTCAACAACGCCATCTGGGTGCGCTACGGCCCGATTGCCGACATCACGCCCGAAGCGCTGCAGCGCATGGTGGGCACCGGCTTCAACTCCATCGTCTGGGGCATCCAGACGGCAGCCGAAGCCATGGACGACGGCGGCAGCATCGTCAACATCGCCTCGGCGGCCGCCTTTATCGGCATGCCCCAGGGCATGGTGTACTGCGGCGTCAAGGCCGGTGCGCTGGGCCTGTCGCGCGCAGCAGCGGCAGAGCTGGGGCCACGCGGCATCCGCGTCAACTCGGTCTGCCCCGGCTCCATCCCGACCGAAGGCGTAGGCATCAACGTGGATGCAGAAAAAGTGCGGCTGCGCATCGCCAAGACGCCGATGGGGCGCCTGGGCACAGTGCAGGACATTGCCCGCGCCGCCTGCTTCTTCGCGTCTGACGACAGCCGCTTTGTCACCGGCGAATCGATGCTGGTCGACGGCGGCGCCACCCAGTCCTTCATCTGATCGGAGGCGCCGCGATGACTGCTCCCCCCGAGGCCGATGCCCCCATCCTGGAAGCGCGCCAGCTCTGCCGCCAGTTCAGCGGCTTCTATGCCGTCAAGGACGTGAACCTCAAGGTCAAGCGCCATTCGGTGCATGCGCTGATCGGCCCCAATGGGGCCGGCAAGACGACCTGCTTCAACCTGCTGACCACCTTCTTGCGCCCCAGCTCGGGCCAGGTGCTGTTCAACGGGCGTGATATCTCGCGCAGCGACCCGGCCAGCGTGTCGGCGCTGGGTCTGGTGCGCTCGTTCCAGATTGCGGCCGTCTTCAGCCACATGACGGTGCTGGAGAACGTGCGCATTGCGCTGCAGCGCAAGACCGGCGGCACGTTCACCTTCTGGCGCTCGGTCAAGGTGCTGAGCGCGCTGGACGAGCGCGCGATGGACCTGCTGGGCAGCGTGGGCCTGACGCGCTGGAAAAACGTCAAGGCCTGCGACCTGCCCTATGGCCGCAAACGCGTGCTGGAGCTGGTCACCACCATTGCGATGGAGCCCGAGATGATCCTGCTGGACGAGCCCATGGCGGGCCTGGGCCATGAGGACATCTGGCCGGTGGTGGAGCTGATCGGCAAGGTGGCGCAGGGGCGCACCGTGCTGATGGTGGAGCACAACATGAAGGTGATATCGCACTTGTGCGAGACCGTCACTGTGCTGCAGGCCGGCCAGGTGCTGGCCGAAGGCAGCTATGACGAGGTATCGCGCGACCCCAGGGTCATTGAAGCCTATGTCGGAGGGGCCGCCCATGCCTGAGAACAACCAAAACGCCCACGCCAACAACGGCAGCAACGCCGCACCGCGCCAGATGCTGCAAGTGCAGAACCTGCGCGCCTGGTATGGCGAAACCCTGGCGCTCGACGGCATCGACCTGCATGTCGGCGAAGGCGAGGTCGTCTGCCTGCTGGGCCGCAATGGAGCCGGCAAGACAACCACCTTGCGCGCCATCATGGGCCTGCTCAAAAAGCGCGAAGGCCGGATCAGCATCCAGGGCAAGCCGACCGAAGGCCTGCCGCCCGAGGCCATTGCCCACCTGGGTGTCGCCTATTGCCCGGAGGAGCGCGGCATTTTTGCCAGCCTCAGCACCGAAGAGAACCTGATGCTGCCGCCCGTACTGCACCCCGGCGGGCTGACGGTGGAGGAGATCTACCAGGTCTTCCCCAACCTGCAAGCGCGCCGCAAGAGCCCGGGCACCCGCCTGTCGGGCGGTGAGCAGCAGATGCTGGCCATTGCCCGCATTTTGCGCACCGGCGCACGCCTGCTGCTGCTCGATGAGGCCACCGAAGGGCTGGCGCCGGTCATCGTGCAGAAGATCGGCCAGACGCTGGAGATGATCCGCGCGCGCGGCTACACGGTGCTGATGGTGGAGCAGAACTTCCGCTTTGCCGCATCGGTGGCCGACCGCTTCTACGTGATCGAGGAAGGGCGCGTGGCCAGCCACTTCCACCGCGCCGAGCTGGAAACGCGGCGCGACGAGATCGAAGCGCTGCTGGGACTGTGACAGGCGGAGACAACACAATGGATACTCTTTTCGGAATCCCGACAGCCGCGCTGATTGGCCAGCTCGTCGTGGGCCTGATCAATGGCTCGTTCTACGCGCTGATGAGCCTGGGCCTGTCGATCATCTTCGGCCTGCTGCATGTGGTGAACTTTGCCCACGGCGCGCAGTACATGCTGGGCGCCTTTGTGGCCTGGGGCCTGCTGCACTACCTGGGGCTGAGCTACTGGTGGGCGCTGATCCTGGCGCCGCTGGTGGTGGCGGCCTTCGGCATCCTGCTGGAGCGCACCATGCTGCGCCACCTCTATGCGGTGGACCATGTCTACGCGCTGCTGCTCACCTTCGGCATCTCCATCCTGATGGAGGGCGCGTTCCGGCTGTGGTTTGGCGTCAGCGGCCAGCCCTACCCCAACCCGCTGCAAGGCGGCATCGATGTGGGCCTGAGCTTTTTGCCGATGTACCGCGTCTGGGTGATCCTGGCGGGCCTGGCCGTCTGCCTGGTGACCTGGTACTTCATCGAAAAAACCAAGCTGGGCGCCTACCTGCGCGCCGCCAACGAGAACACGCCCCTGGTGCGCACCTTCGGCATCAATGTGCCGCGCATGCTGACCCTGACCTATGCGCTGGGCGTGGGCCTGGCCGGCTTCAGCGGCGTGATGGCCGCGCCCATCTACCAGGTCAGCCCGCTGATGGGTTCGAACCTGATGATCATCGTCTTTGCCGTGGTCGTCATCGGCGGCATGGGCTCGATCATGGGATCGATCATCACCGGCTTTGCACTGGGCGCCATCGAGGGCCTGACCCGCGTCATCTACCCCGAGGGCGCCGGCGTGGTCATCTTCATCGTGATGATCATCGTGCTGGCCGTGCGCCCCAACGGCCTGTTTGGCAGAGCGCACTGATGCGCCCGCACCGCCCTGCCCCCTGGGTCTCCACCCAAGCTCTTGTCTTTCCCAAGGATTGAACATGCATTTCTTCTCACAACGCACCAACACCATCTTGCTGGTGCTGGCGCTGGTGGCCCTGCTGCTGGCGCCGCTGGTGGCCTACCCGGTCTTTCTGATCAAGCTGATGTGCTACGCGCTGCTGGCCGCATCGGTCAACCTGCTGATGGGTTACGCCGGCCTGCTGTCCTTTGGCCATGCGATGTTTTTTGGCACGGCAGGCTACGCCGCGGCGCATGCCATCAAGGTCTGGGGTTGGGACGGCTCGGCCGCCATCCTGCTGGCCATGCTCTGCGCGATGGCCGTGGCCGTGGTCACCGGACTGCTGGCCATCCGCCGCCATGGCATCTACTTCTCGATGATCACCTTGGCCTTCTCCCAGGTCATCTACTTCTTTGCGCTGCGCCTGCCCTTTACCGGCGGTGAGGACGGCATCCAGAACGTGCCCCGGCCGGAGGTGTTTGGCTTTATCTCGCTGGCCGACAACATCACCTTGTACTACTTTGCCGCCACCCTGGTCGCCGCCGCCTTCTGGCTCATCTACCGCATCGTCTACTCGCCCTTCGGCCAGGTGCTGCGCGCCATCCGCGACAGCGAGGCACGCGCCCAGTCGCTGGGCTACCAGGTGCTGCGCTACAAGCTGGTGATCTTTGTGCTGTCGGCCGCGCTCGCCGGCCTGGCCGGTGCGCTCAAGGTCATCACCTTCCAGCTGGCTACGCTCAATGATGTGAACTGGACCACCTCGGGCGAGGCGCTGCTCATCTGCATCGTAGGCGGCCTGCAGACCTTGCTGGGCCCCGTCATTGGCGCAGCCATCATCGTCAGCATGCAGAACTACCTGGTCGCCATGGCCGAGTGGGTGCTGATCATCCAGGGCCTCGTCTTTGTCGTCGTCGTGATGCTGTTCCGCAAGGGCATCATCGGCCAGCTCTACGCTTGGCTGGAAACCCGCCAGGCTCGCCAGGCCGCACCGCAGCTGGAGGCCCACAACCAAGCCGAACGTCAGAGCCGCAGTCAAACTGGACAAGGAGCCTAAGCATGAGCGACCCAACATCCGTACCCGCGCAAGCCCCTGTCCAGCCCCAGGCCCCCAGCCATTTCCCCGAGACGCCCGGCTTGCTGCAAGGCCGCCTGGCCCTCATCACCGGCGCGGCCAGCGGCATCGGCCAGGCCATCGCCATCAGCTATGCCAAGGCCGGCGCCCGCGTGATAGTGACCGATCTGGACACTGCGCGCTGCGCCGACACCCTGGCCCAGGTAAAAGCCGCAGGCACAGACGGCTGGGCCTTTGCGCTCGATGTCACCGATCTGGAGGCCTGCCAGGCACTGGCCGCCCGCATCGGCAGCGACATCGGCCCGGTGGACACCCTCGTCAACAACGCTGGCCTGCTGATCCGCGAAGGCATCGACCACCCCCAGGCATCGCGCCACCTGCGCCAGGTCATCGATGTCAATGTCTTTGGCCTCTACAACATGGTGCAGTCCTGGCTGCCTGCGCTGCGCGCCACGCGCGGCTGCATCCTCAACATCGCCTCGGGCGCGGCCTTTATCGCGCAGGGCAATGCCATGGGCTACTCCGCCTCCAAAGGCGCCGTAAAAATGGCCACACAAACCTTAGCCCTCGACCTGGGCCGCGACGGCATCCGCGTCAATGCCCTGGCCCCCGGCGTCATCCACACCCCCATGACCGAAGCCACCCGCAACAACCCGCAGCGCCTGCAAGGCTTTATCCAGCGGACTCCGGCTGGGCGCATTGGCGTGCCGCAGGAGCTGGCGGGGCCGGCGGTGTTTTTGGTGTCGGGGCTGGCTAGTTATGTGAATGGGGTGACGTTGGCGGTGGATGGGGGGACGTTGGCGGTTTAGGGGGTTGTTGTTGGTGGGGCGACAGGGGTTTAGTTGGTCGCGGTCTGCAATGGATTCTGAAATTGGCAGTGAGTTAGGACGGGATCTTGCACGAAGTTGGGTCGTTAAGGCTCGAAATCTCCTTTTGCTCAGTTTTGCACTTCGTGCAGTTCTAGTCGCTAGGTTCTAAGTTTCGGGAGTGACTGGGTAGCGTCTATCAGCGCCAATAGTTGACCTATTCAGGACGTCAAAGGGCTGCTATGCAGCGATTGCAGCCCATCAGGTTTTGACATGAATGACTGCTCTATGTCTAGGAACAGTCATTTAGTGAACTGATGAAGTAATTGTCCGAGGGTCTGAATCATCTTGAAAAAAGCTGGTCGGTTCACTTTAGAAGCGTAGATTTAAGGTCGTCGCTCACCGATGAACAGCGGTAGGTCTAGGGCAGCAGACCATTCAAGAATTCGGATGGTCCATCGCGATAAATTTTGCCGTACTGGTTTTTCCGAAAGCCACTGTACATAAGGTGAGCCTCGTCGCGGGCACGCGTGACACCGACGTAGAACAATCTCCGCGCCTCTTCCATTTTCTCCAGAGTGTTGTCAAACCAATTTGGGGAAGGGAAATCGCCTTGATCAAGGCCCAGGATGATGACGACGTCATACTCAGTGCCTTTAGCTGAGTGAAGCGTCAATAGATTTAGCTGCTTTGGTGCTCCGTCACGTCGGCCGAGCTGTGCTTTCGTTGTCCCCGCTAGTACTCCTTCTGGTTGAAGCGCTTTGTGCATGTTGTTGACGTGTGCTGCCTGGTCTGCCAGTTCTCCACGTGCGTCAATTAGTGTGCCGAGCAGTTCATCTTTAAGGGCTTCAACGAAACCGAGCGCGGGGCCGTTGCCCCGGTGCGACCAAAGAAATCCTGTAAGCCTCGCCGCTGCATCTCGCGCGGCCCTATCAGCGAGACCGCCATGAAATGACCGCCAACGGCCTTGTAGGTCTCGTAATGGTGGCCCAGAGATCTTCCAGCCCCCGGCACACCAAATGGCGCAATCTTCCACCCAACTCGTGAGAGGGACTTTGCGATATGGTGCGGCATTGTCTATGCGCACGAATGGATACCCGGCGGTTACTGCTTGGATAGCGGCCACGTCACCAACATTCCGGTTTCGGTACAGCACTGCAATATCCCCAAGCTGCCGCCCCGCCTTCGATGCTAGCGCTGCAGGAATCAACGTCTGCATTGCGTACTCGGCCTGATGCTGCAGGCCCTCGTCACATTTGTGTATCTGGACTGAGGCCTGCCTGTCTGGTTCCGACGACTTGTACCCTCTATCCTTACCCAGAGCTCTCTGCGCTACCTCAATGATCCCAGTGCCGCTTCGGTAATTCACCGTGAGATGGATAGCCTGGATGCCGTCCAGTTGAGACAGGTCTGCAAGTAGTTCGCTATTTGCTCCAGTGAATCCGTATACCGATTGGTCGACATCACCCACTGCAATCAGCCTCACACCTCCTTGGACGGTCAGCCGCCTAACGATGCGGTCTAACGCACCGCCCAAATATTGGTACTCATCGACAGCCAGAACCGGAAACTTCGCACGTACGGCTTTCAGCACCCAGTCATGCTCGTTAACTAGTCGCTGACCGTAGTGGACGATGTCATCAAAGTCGATGAGTCCCTGTTTGTGCAACGCCTCTTCGTAGGCGTCGGCCAGCGCCGCCATTTCAGGGTCTTGTGTCCAGGCCTTGCTGTCGCGGTCCAGGTTCACTCGGCGATACCGGTCGACCTCGTCTTTGCGAGTCGGTTGACCAACTCCTCGAAGTTCTTCCGCCGCCGTCTTGTAAATGCGTGCTGCTTGATTCTCCGTGGCGATTTTGAGCGGAAATGGTAGTGGCAGGCCGGCGAGCTCTCCGAAGGGCAGCAGCAAGTGCAGTAGGCAAAACGAGTGAACAGTTCCAACGAAAAGCTGCGGTGACTGCTCCATTCCAAGCTGTCGCAGGCGGCGAGAGAGTTCGCGCGCAGCTTCGTTACTGAACGTGATGCAGGCTACCCCGCGCGGCGTGCGCACGTCTTCTGCCAAGACTCGTGCGAGCTTTGTGACCAGCGTCTTGGTCTTACCGCTTCCTGGCCCCGCCAGGACGCAACAGCTATTGGTGGACTCGTAAGCTTCCCATTGGCCGGGATTGTCCCTAAGCTGCTGCGCTGCCTGCAGGTACTTGGAGCTAGAGCGATGTGAAGCCATTCTTGACATACTCCAGCGTCCTCTTGATGTAGTCAGGGCAAAGCGCAGCCTCGACATGCCCGGCCAGGGCTTGAGCGAAGCGTCCTTTACTCACCTCTTTTATCCAACCAAGAAGCTTTTTCTCATCGAGAGTGGTGGGAGCCGCTATCCAAGCATTCATCAACTTCTGGCGCTCCTCTCCCCAGGAGTTCGCGTGTTTGGACAGCACCGAGACCATGGCTGGTCCCATTCCAGCTTTGAATAGCTCGACTTCCAGGGTCCTGTCGTTGACGAAGATGCCTTCACCCTCGGCCTGTTTGAGAAGGTCATTGACATCGTCCTCGACATCCTTCTCGTTCATCCACACTTTCAGTATGTTTCGCACACGGAGGTCAGCTAGTGGCGTGCCGCCCTCTTGTGGGTCTAGGTCGGTGATGACCACAAAAGGGATACTTAGAGCATTAGGTCCGACAAGTTTCACGTATGGAAGGAAGTTGGCGCTGGCAACAGAGCAAATTGTCACGCCTAGTGCATCGAGGTCAACGCCCAATTTATCTGCATACGCTGGTATGAGAAATCGCTCTGCGTCGCCTTCAACGAAGATGATTCCGCGCGCGAAAAAAAGCTCTCCCCGGGTCACATCAATGTATCGCTGGAGGTCATCTTCTTCGTCCTCCGTGAGCTCAACCTCAGCCGCCGACGTGATGACCGTAGCCAGTTTGGGCTTCCCCCAGTTTCCCGGACACTTTGCCTAGCCCTTTAAACGTTGCCGCTCCTCGAATTGAACCGGGCTAA
>NZ_JAJNCT010000013.1:35944-38496 GCF_021026195.1 Comamonas koreensis | reverse complement strand
TCTTCCACGGGCATCAGGAAAGCACCGTCCACAGCGCGCTCTGGCGTTGGGATGTAGGTGTCCAGAGCTTCAGCCAGACGCAGGATTGCGGGCTCACCCTTGTCGGATTGGTCGCCTTCCAGAGCCAGCTTAGCCGAGCCGCGGATGATGGGGGTGTCGTCACCTGGGAAATCGTACTTGTCCAGCAGTTCGCGGACTTCCATTTCCACCAGTTCCAGCAGCTCTTCGTCATCCACCATGTCGCACTTGTTCAGGAACACGATGATGTAAGGCACGCCCACCTGGCGAGCCAGCAGGATGTGTTCACGGGTCTGGGGCATGGGGCCGTCAGCAGCCGAGCAAACCAGAATAGCGCCGTCCATCTGAGCAGCGCCGGTGATCATGTTCTTCACATAGTCGGCGTGACCAGGGCAGTCCACGTGAGCGTAGTGGCGGTTAGCCGTTTCGTACTCAACGTGTGCGGTATTGATGGTAATGCCGCGCGCCTTTTCTTCAGGAGCAGCGTCGATTTCGTCGTACTTCTTGGCTTCGCCGCCGAACTTGGCAGACAGCACGGTTGCGATAGCAGCCGTCAGCGTGGTCTTGCCGTGGTCCACGTGACCAATGGTGCCCACGTTCACGTGCGGCTTGGTGCGCTCGAATTTTCCTTTTGCCATTCTAGACTCCGAAAAAACCTAAACCTAATGGGATATAGCGCAACAAGAACCGTGCGCACTTAAATATGGTGCCCACGGGCAGGATCGAACTGCCGACCTCCCCCTTACCAAGGGGGTGCTCTACCACTGAGCCACATGGGCAATTTTTTCAAATTGCAACAGGATCGCTTTACTGCAGACTGGAGCGGGAGACGGGAATCGAACCCGCGTCATTAGCTTGGAAGGCTAGGGTTCTACCATTGAACTACTCCCGCATCAACCGCGCCATAAGCGCAATTGCTGCAAAGCTTTCTTCTTCAACCATTTCTGGTGGAGGGGACTGGATTCGAACCAGTGTAGGCGTAAGCCAACAGATTTACAGTCTGCCCCCTTTAGCCACTCGGGCACCCCTCCGAAGAAGAACTAGATTGTAGCATCATTTTTGGCTGTTTTTAGAAACTTCCGATTTCTCGCAAATTTCTTTCAGGGACGCAACCCGCACAAACCCGAAAACAATGCTTCTCTCTATATAAAAAGCCCCGAGACCTAAATCTCGAGGCTCTTAACTGGTGCGGCTGGCAGGAATCGAACCCACGACCCCTTGGTTCGTAGCCAAGTACTCTATCCAGCTGAGCTACAGCCGCTAAGCTGCGTATTGTAGGCGGTTTTTGGGTGCCCCGAACGAATCGGCCATGTTTTTTCAAAAAATCGTGCTGAAACCGGGTGATCCGTCGCAGCGAGAGCGCACATGGCGCCTTTCTTTGAAGCCTGGGGAGATAGATCTCAGCGCTCAAGCAGGCGGCTCGCGCAGCCTTGCTCATCTCCATGCCGGCACCTTCCGAGGAGAAGGCAGCAAGATCTGCAGCTCGTCAACACCGCAAGCAAAGTACGGCACGCCAGCAGGCACCCAACAGACAACAAAAAACCCGCGCTGCGACGTCACAGGCGGGTTGATGCTGCTCGGGCCGAGCAAAAAGAAGCTGTTGGTGCGGCTGGCGGGGATCGAACCCACGACCCTTGGCTTCGGAGGCCAATACTCTATCCACTGAGCTACAGCCGCACAAGCTGCAGACGCAAAGCGCTGCAGATCAACCCGCAGATTATGGCATGGCTTCGATGCCCTGACCGATCAGTTGTCGCCCGGGCATTGCAGCAAAGACAGACCTTCCAAAACCCTTAGCTACCTGCAGGCAGTTGGCTGGGCCCAAAGCCCAGGCCGGCCAGATAGGCCTCCACCGCTTTTTCACCCATGCTGCGCAGCGGAAAGTTGCCTTCATTGAGCACCCAGCCGTGGATCAGCCCCACAAATAAAGAATGCAAGCCCAGCGCTGCCTCCTGCGGCGTCATCTGCATCTGCACCTGGTCCTGCTGCGAGGCCTCTGCCAGATCAGCGGCAAATTTGCGCTGGGAGCAGGCAAAGCTCTCGACATGGCCTTCTCTCACGCTCTCGAGTTCGCCCACGTATTCCAGCTTGAACAGCGCCGTGTCAAACACCTTGCGGCGGCGTTCGTCCCCATCCATACTGTCAAACACTGCATAGATTGATCGGCGGATTCGATCAAGCGGGGCCAGCTCGCCATATTTGTCGTCACAAATTTCCTCGAAGGGCATGCAGATGCGATCGAGCATCGATGTAAAAACATCGACCTTGTCTTTGAAGTGCCAGTACACCGCCCCGCGCGTCGCACCTGCCCGCTGGGCGATTTCGTTGAGCGAGGCGCGCGCCACGCCCTTCTCGAAGAACACCTGTTCTGCCGCATCCAGCAGCTTGACGCGGGTCTCATCTGCCTCTGCTTTAGTACGTCGGGCCATCGCTTGTATTCCGTTCTTGCAAGCACATGACCCCTGTTTGTCAACCCAAAGGACATGCGTTATTTATCAAATTTCGACAATTATACATTTGCGCATGTATGTATA
>NZ_JAJNCT010000013.1:0-35888 GCF_021026195.1 Comamonas koreensis | reverse complement strand
AGCAAGGTCCCTTGGGGCCTCCATCTTTACCATTTCTCATCTACCGAAGGGACTTTCATGCAGCAGATGTATGAAGCAAACCAATCCACCGGGAACCGCCCAGCCTCCACCAGCCCCCGCCGCAAGACCGGCGTGCTGGCTTTGACGCTGGTCGCCGCCCTGGTCTTGACCGCCTGCGGCAACAAGAAAGACGAACACGCAGCACCACAAGGCGGTGCGCCCAAGCCGCCTGAGGTCAGCGTGCTGACGGTGAAGTTGGAGAGCATTCCTGTGATCTCCGACCTGCCCGGCCGCCTGGAGCCCGTGCGCGTGGCCCAAGTGGGTGCACGTGTGGCAGGTATCCTGCAAAAGCGCTTGTTCACTGAAGGCTCGGACGTCAAGGCTGGCCAGGTGCTCTACCAAATTGATAATGCGCCCTACCGCGCCAACCTGGAAAGCGCACAGGCGACTCTGGCTCAGGCCCAGGCGACCTTGGCCCAGGCGGCATCCACCGCGCGCCGCTACAAGCCATTGGTCGAAGCCAATGCGATCAGCAAGCAGGAATACGACGTCGCCGTAGCCAACGAAAAGGCTGCCCAGGCCCAAGTCGCCGCAGGCAAGGCGGGCGTGACCAATGCCAACATCAACCTGGGCTACGCCTCGGTGACGGCACCGATCTCCGGCCGCATTGGCCGCTCGCTGGTGACCGAAGGTGCGCTGGTCGGCCAAAGCGGCGTGACCGAGCTGGCGGTGATCCAGCAGATCAACCCGCTGTACGTGAACGTGACGCAGTCGTCTTCCGAGATCCTGCGCATGCGTGAAGCGCTCAAGTCCGGCAAGCTGGCCAAGGCCGGTGACAACGCCGCCAAGGTCATTGTCTACACCGATGACGGCAAGCCCTACGCCCACCCCGGCAAGCTGCTGTTCACCGATCTGACGGTGGACCCTGCGACCGGCCAGGTGAGCGTGCGGGCCGAGCTGCCCAATCCCGAGAACCTGCTGCTGCCGGGCATGTATGTGCGCGTACATATCCAGGAAGCCCAGGTGGAGAACGCCGTGCTCGTTCCGCAGCAGGCCGTGACCCGCAATGAAAAGGGCAACACCGTGATGGTCGTCGCCGCCGATGGTTCGGTCAGCCCACGGCCCGTGCAGATCAGCCAGTCCAAGGGCACGAACTGGGTGGTGAGCGAAGGCCTCAAGGAAGGTGACCAGGTCATGGTCGATGGCTTCATCAAGCTGGGCATGGGTGCGACGCACGTCACGCCAGTGCCATGGAAGAACCCGAGCGACAAGGCGGCAGCGCCAGCGGCTCCTGCAGCAGGGGCAGCGCCCCAGGCTGAGGCACCCGCTGCGGACAAGCCCGCCGCCTCGCCAGAAGCTGCAGGCAACACAGCCGCCAGCAAATAAACAGGACACAGCGGAATGTCAAAGTTCTTTATTCACAGACCGATTTTTGCCTGGGTGATCGCGATCTTCGTGGTCCTCGCAGGTATCGTGTCCATTACCCGACTGCCGGTGGCGCAGTTCCCGAGCGTGGCACCGCCCACCATCACGGTGACGGCCACCTACCCAGGCGCCACTGCGCAGACCCTGACCGACTCGGTGCTGCAGCTGATCGAGCGTGAGATCAACGGCGCCGAAGGCCTGATGTACATGTCGTCGTCCGCTTCTGCCACCGGCAGCGGCGAGTTGACCGTGACCTTCGAGCCCGGCACCAACCCCGACCTGGCCCAGGTGGATGTGCAAAACCGGCTGGCACGCGCCACGCCGCGTCTGCCCAGCATCGTGCAATCGCTGGGGGTGCGCGTCGACAAGTCGATGAGCAACTTCCTGATGATTCTGACCTTCCAGTCGGACACCGGAGAGACCTCGCGTGACGAAATCTCCGATTACGTCAACCGCAATGTGGTGCCGGAAATCCAGCGCCTGAACGGTGTGGGCAAGGCCCAGCTGTTTGCGGCCGGCCGCGCCATGCGCGTCTGGGTCGATCCTGCCAAGCTGCAGGGCTACAACATGTCGATCGCGCAGATCAATGCCGCGATTGCCGCGCAGAACCAGCAGATCTCCGGCGGCGCGCTGGGCGATACGCCGAGCCTGCCAGGCACCATGATGAACGCCACTATCGTCGTGCCAGGTCAGCTCTCCACGCCCGAAGAGTTTGGCGAGGTGGTGCTGCGCTCCAACTCGGATGGCTCGACCGTGCGTCTCAAGGACGTGGCCCGTGTGGAACTGGGCTCCGAGAGCTATGCCACCAACTCGCGCCTGGACGGCAAGCCCGCCGTGGCGCTGGCGGTGCAGCTGACCTCGACCGCGAACGCGATGGCGACCGCCAAGGAGGTCTACAGCAAGATGGACGAGCTCGAACCCTTCCTGCCTGCCGGCGTGAAGTGGGCCGCGCCGTATGACACCTCGAAGTTCGTCAAGATCTCGATCGAAAAAGTGCTGCACACCTTGCTCGAAGCCATCGTGCTGGTGTTCATCGTGATGCTGATCTTCCTGCAGAACATCCGCTACACCCTGATCCCGACCATCGTCGTGCCTATTGCGCTGCTCGGGGCCTTTGCGGTGATGTACAGCGTGGGGCTGACCATCAATATTCTGTCGATGTTCGCCATGGTGCTGGTGATCGGTATCGTTGTGGACGATGCGATCGTGGTGGTGGAGAACGTCGAGCGGATCATGTCCGAAGAGGGCTTATCGCCCAAGGAAGCCACGATCAAGGCCATGGGCCAGATCCAGGGCGCCGTGGTCGGTATTACCGTGATTCTGGTGACCGTGTTCATCCCGCTGGCCATGTTCTCGGGCGCGACCGGCAACATCTACCGCCAGTTCTCGCTGGTGATGGCGATCTCGATCTTCTTCTCGGGCTTCTTCGCGCTGACTCTGACGCCAGCGCTGTGCGCCACCATGCTCAAGCCCATCCCCAAGGGCCATGCGCATGACAAGAAGACCGGCCTGCTGGGCCCCTTCTACAACTGGTTCAACCGCATGTTCGGCAAGGCCACCAAGGGCTACCAGAAGACCTTGGTTGGCGTCGTCAAGCGCACGTTCATGGCCTTCCTGGTCTACGCAGCGGTGATCGTCGGTGTGGTGTTTGGCTTCAAGGCGCTGCCAACGGCTTTCCTGCCGGTGGAAGACCAGGGCTATGTGATCTCCTTGGTACAACTGCCCCCGGGTGCCACCCAGGAGCGCACCAGCGAGACCATGAAGCACCTGGAAGACTTTGCGCTGGCGCAGCCTGAGACGGCCAACATCGTGAGCATTCTGGGCTTCAGCTTTGCCGGTCAGGCACAGAACATGGGTCTGGCCTTCACCGTGTTCAAGGACTGGTCCGAGCGCACAAAGCCGGGCTCGGATGCCTCGTCGTTCGCCGGCCGCGCCATGGGCGCGATGATGAGCCTGCGTGACGGCTTCATCTACACCCTGGTGCCTCCGTCGATCTCCGAGCTGGGCAACAGCGATGGCTTTACCTTCCGTCTGCAGGACCGGGGCAACCATGGTCACGCCGAGCTGCTCAAGGCCCGCAATGACCTGATCGCCAAGGCCAGCAAGAGCCCGATTCTGACCGGCATGCGCTTTGACGGTGTGGATGACGCGCCGCAATGGCAGGTCGATATCAACCGCAATGCGGTGTATGCGCAAAAGGTCAGCATGGGCGACATTGCCACGACCTTGTCGACGGCACTGGGCTCGAGCAACTCGACCGACTTCCCGAACAACGGCTACATGCAGCGCGTCACCATCCAGGCCGACGCGGCCACCCGCATGCAGCCCGAGGACGTGCTGAAGCTGACGGTACCCAACGCAGACGGCAAGCTGGTCGAGCTGTCCACCTTGGTGACCGCCAAGTGGATCACCGGCCCGATGCAGATGTCACGCTACAACGGCTATCCGTCGATGAGCATCACCGGCCAGGCCAAGCCCGGCTACACCACCGGTGACGCAATGGCGGAGATGGAGAAGCTGTCGGCTGAGCTGCCACAAGGCTTTGGCTACGAGTGGACCGGCCAGTCGCTGGACGAGAAGAAAGCCGGCTCGTCGGCGATGATCCTGTACGCGTTCTCGATCCTGGCGGTCTTCCTCTGCCTGGCAGCGCTGTATGAGAGCTGGAGCATTCCGCTGGCCGTGCTGCTGGTGGTGCCTCTGGGTGTGTTGGGCGCCGTGGCCGGTATGCACCTGCGTGGCATGCCTAACGACATCTACTTCCAGGTGGCGCTGATCACCGTGATCGGCTTGTCCGCGAAGAACGCCATCTTGATTGTGGAGTTCGCCAAGGACCTGCACGACCAGGGCATGAGTGCGCTGGATGCGGCGCTGGAAGCTGGTCACCTGCGCTTCCGCCCGATCCTGATGACCTCGCTGGCCTTCATCCTGGGTGTGGTGCCGCTGTACATCGCCTCGGGCGCCAGCGCCGTGAGTCAGCACGAGATCGGCACCGGCGTGTTCTGGGGCATGATCATCGGCACCTTCCTGGCTGTGTTCCTGGTGCCTGTGTTCTTTGTCGAGGTCTTCCGTCTGTTCGGCCGCAAGGGCGAGCAGGACAAGGGACCGCATGGCAGCCCGCCCGCGCCGCATTCGCCCGATAGCGGACACGACGCCGTTCTGTCTGCCAATGTGGGGAAAGGAACCCACCATGAATAAGAAACTGATACCAACCGTTCTGGCTGCGGCCCTGTTGGCCTCGGGTTGCTCGCTGATTCCATCGCTGGACAAGCCTGCCACCCCGGTGGCCGCGCAGTACCCAGTGGCCACGGAACAGACGCAGCAGGCCGCTGCCGATATTCCCTGGCAGAACTTCTTCACCGATACGCGCCTGCAGCAGCTGATCCAGACCGCGCTGGACAACAACCGTGACCTGCGCGTGGCGGTGCTCAACATCGCCCAGGCCCGTGCGCTCTACCAGATCCAGGACGCCCAGCGCTTTCCGGAAGTGGGCGTCTCCGGCTCTGCGACGCGCCAGCGCAGCCAGATCACTGGTGCTTACGGCAATGCCTTCAGCGTGGGTGTTGGTATTCAGAGCTGGGAGATTGACTTCTTTGGCCGCATCAGCAGCCTCAAGGAGCAGGCGCTCGCCCAGTACCTGGCCACCGAAGAAGGCCGCAAGTCTGCCCAGATCAGCCTGGTGGCGGCAGTTGCCAATGCCTGGCTGACCCTGCAGGCCGACGAGGAGCTGATCGACATCTCGCGCCGCACCCTGAAGACGCGTGAGGAGTCGATCAAGCTGTCCAAGCTGCGCCTGGATGCCGGTGTGGCTTCGGAGCTGGACTACCGCCAGGCCCAGTCGCTGACGGAAAACGCCAAGGCCACCCTGGCCCAGCAACTGCGCCAGCGCGCGCTGGATGTCAACGCCCTGACCTTGCTGCTGGGCCAGACGCCACCGGCCGAGCTGCTGACCAGCCTGCAGGGCAAGCGCCTGAGCGATCTGCCGGTGATGGCCGATGTGCCGGCAGGCCTGCCGTCGGACCTGATGCTGCGCCGCCCGGACCTGCGCCAGGCCGAGCAGACCATGATCGCCGCCAACGCCAACATTGGCGCGGCGCGCGCGCTGTTCTACCCGGCGATCTCGCTGACCGCCAGCGCCGGCTTTGCCAGCTCCGAGCTGTCCGACCTGTTCGACTCCAAGTCCAAGGGTTTCACGATTGCGCCTTCGCTCTACCTGCCGATCTTCAATGCCGGCCGCAACCAGGCCAACCTGGAAGTCGCGGAAGTGCAGACCAAGATTGCTGCGGCGCAGTATGAAAAGGCCATCCAGACCGCGTTCCGCGAGGTCTCGGACGCACTGGTCAGCCGCCAAACGCTGGCCGACCAGCTGCAATCGCAGCAGGCCCAGGTCGAGGCCGAGTCGGCACGCCTGAAGCTGTCGGACCTGCGCTACAAGAACGGTGTGGCCAGCTACCTGGACCTGCTCGATGCGCAGCGCTCGCTGTTCGCGCTGGAGCAAGCCGTGGTGCAAGTGCGCCTGACCCAGCTGCAAAACCAGGTCGGCCTGTACAAGGCGCTGGGCGGCGGCTGGACCGACGCTGCAGCGGCCGACACTGTCGCTCAGGCGGCCCCGACTGCTGGCAAACCATAGGTTCCTGCCCGCGACTGCGGCCCCACAATGGCTTGCCAGACCTGCTGGCAAGCCATTTTTTTATGCGCGCGCGGCGCAACTGTGGTTGATTACCTGCAGGTATTTGCCCGGAGGCCCTGCCAAAAAACCCGTCGATATAATGATTTTGGCCTCTGCACGATGAACAACAAGCCCACAGAGAATTTGAGGAAGCCATGAGCGACATCCAGCAAGAAGAAGCACATACAGGCCCCGTCAAATCACCCAAGCAATTTTTGTGGACGGTGATCTTTGCTTTTGTGATCCCGGTATTTGCCATCATTGGCTTGGTGACCTTTGTGACCTCGGCCAACAAATCCGGCCCCGGCGCGGCCGATAACGCAGGCTCCATCGAAAGCCGGCTGCAGAAAGTAGGCTCGGTCGAAATACGCGACGCCAACCGCCCCCTCAAATCCGGCCAGGAGGTCTACCAGGCACAATGCGCCGCCTGCCATGCCACCGGCGCTGCTGGCGCCCCCAAGTTTGAAGATGCTGCTGCCTGGGCCCCGCGCATCAAGACCGGCCTCGAAGCGCTGGTGCACTCGTCCATCGCCGGCAAGGGCGCCATGGCCCCGCAAGGCGGCGGCGACTTTGAAGACACTGAAATCGCCCGTGGCGTGGTCTACATGGCCAATGCCGCCGGCGCCAAGTTTGATGAACCCCAGCGCCCTGCCGCTGCTGCCAGCGCCGATGCGGGCAGTGCTGCCCCAGCCGCTGTAGCCCCCGCAGCAGCTACGGCAGCCCCTGCTGCAGCTGCTGCCGAACCAGCAGCGGCCGTTGCCGCAGCCCCTGCAGCCGCCGCCCCCAGCGCCAGCGCAGCCGTCAATGGCAAGGCACTGTATGACAAGGCCTGCTTTGTCTGCCATGCCGCTGGTGTGGCGGGCGCGCCCAAGTTTGGTGACAAGGCTGCCTGGGCGCCTTATATCGCCCAGGGCATCGACAGCATGGTGAAGATCGCCATCAGCGGCAAGGGCGCCATGCCCCCGCGCGGCGGCTCCAGCGCATCGGATGAAGAGATCCATGCCGCCGTGCAGTACATGGTGGAGCATGCGCAGTAAGCAGGCTACCCACCGCGTCCGCTAAAAGATCAAGCCTGGCCCGCGGCCTTCAGCGCAGCGGGAGAGCGCACAAAGCCATAGCGTTTTTCCAGCAGCACGCTGGCCACCTCGGTCGGCTCGGGCAGCAGGCCCTGCTCCAGCGCCTGCGACACATCCAGCACATCCTGCGTATGCACGATGCCCAGACCCTGGCCGGTGTGCAGATAGACGGCACCTTGTTCATCGGCCAGCACCGCCTGCACCTGCGCAGGGGCGAGTACCGCGCCGGTATGGGCATGCAGATGCAGGGTCTCGTCGCGCCACTGCGCACGCCAGACCCAGGGGGTCGCCTCCAGCTCCACAAACACCTGCTGCGGACCATTCTGAAAGTACCAGCAGCCCTGGGCATCGGCCAGGTAGTTGCGGGCAATGAACTGCGCGAGCTTGTCATGCTCGACCCGGGATCCCTTGGCCCCTGGCAGGCCGCTGCTGAATGCACCGGCCGCCTGGGCCTGCGCATCACGCAGCCACCAGTTGCCGCGCGCGTCCAGCGCCAGCCAGCCCCAGCAGGCGGGCACATTCGGCCACTTGGCCATGGCTTGTTTCACGATATCGTCCATGCGGCGATCCTACTGCATGCGCCAGGCATGGCATGCCGGTGCTGCGCGCCTCATTCCGTCAATAATCGCTGACAATGGACAGCAGCCAGATAGGTAACAATGGCCGCTCTGAACTGGCAAGGAGCCCTTATGAACGCATGGAAACGATTTCTGGTGGTGGCGGCCGCAGCGCTGGCACTGACGGGCTGCGGCTACAACGATTTTCAACGGCTGGACGAAGAGTCCACGGCCGCCTGGAGCGAGGTGTTGAGCCAGTACCAGCGCCGTGCCGACCTGGTGCCCAACATCGTGGCCTCCGTCAAGGGTGAGGCCAACTTCGAGCAAGACACGTTGACCAAGGTGATCGAGGCACGGGCCAAGGCCACCTCGATCCAGGCGACGCCCGAGCTGGTGAACAACCCCGAGGCTTTCAACAAGTTCCAGCAGGCCCAGGGCGAGCTGTCCAGCGCGCTGTCGCGCCTGATGGTGGTGTCGGAACGCTATCCCGAGCTCAAGGCCAACCAGGCTTTCCGCGATCTGCGCGTGACCCTGGAAGGCACGGAAAACCGCATCGCCGTGGCGCGTGACCGCTATATCGGCACCGTCAAGGCCTACAACATCAAGGCCCGCCAGTTCCCGACCAACCTGACCGCCAAGGTCTTTGGCTACCAGCCCAAGGCCAATTTCACGGTGCAGAACGAGGCCCAGATCTCCCAGCCGCCTACCGTGGACTTCTCGTCTGAGCGGAAGTAAGCGCATGGCGTCGATGCCCGCCTGGCGCCCACGGCTGGCCTGGCTGCTGGCCCTGGTGGCGGCCCTGTTGCTGCCCTGGTTCAGCACGCCTGCACGGGCTACCGTGCAGCCGGTGCCAGCGCTCAGCGCCCATGTGATCGACCAGACTGCCACGTTGAGCGCGCAGGAGCAGGCCCAGCTGGAAGCCCAGCTCACGGCGCTGGAGCGTGACACCGGCGCACAGGTGGTGGTGCTGATGGTCGCCAGCACCAGTCCCGAAGACATTGCTGCCTATGCGCACCGTGTGGCCAGCACCTGGATGATTGGCCGCAAGGACGTGGGCGATGGCCTGCTGGTCCTGGTGGCCAAGAACGACCGGCGCATGCGCATCGAGGTCGCCAAAACCCTGGAAGGCGCAATCCCCGATCTGCGCGCCGCGCGCATCATTGACGAGACGATGAAGCCGGCGTTCCAGGCTGGCAAGTTTGCCGTGGGCATTGGCGACAGCGTGGCCCAGATCAGCGCGCTGATCAAGGGCGAGGCGCTGCCGCCACCCCGCACCACAGCGCCCAGCCGCAACCCGGCATCGTCGGCCTTGCCGGATGACCCGGCGCAGCTGCTGCTGTTCTTCTTCATCTTTGTGATGGTGGGCGGCAGCGTGTTGCGCAGCATGCTGGGCCGTGCGCTGGGCTCGCTCGCCACCGGTGGCGCCGCAGGCCTGGTAGCGGCATGGCTGACATCGAGCGTGCTGCTGGGCATTGGCGCTGGCGTTGCCGCCCTCTTTGTGGTGCTGTTGGCCGGCACGATGCGCGGAGGCAGCTCGATTGGCGGGGGTGGCGGAGGCTTTGGCGGCGGAGGTGGCTTTGGCGGGGGTGGATTTGGTGGCGGCGGCGGTGGAGGCGGTGGCGGATTCAGCTCCGGCGGCGGCGGCAATTTTGGGGGCGGTGGCGCCTCGGGGAGTTGGTGATGGGCCATTGGTTGCAACGCTGGGGCAGGCAACTGCGCCACCGCTTTCTGGAGCGCGATGCCTCCCATGCCTTGCCTGACGACGCCCGGCAGCGCTTGGCCCAGGCCATTGCCGCTTCAGAGGCCAGGCACAGCGGCCAGATCCGCGTCTATGTGGAAAGCGCCCTGCCCTGGAGCTATATCCGCCGCGATGCGCCAGCGCGCGAGCGTGCGGTGATGCAGTTTGGCAAGCAGCGCGTCTGGGATACCGAGCACAACAATGGTGTGCTCATCTATCTGTTGCTGACCGACCATGCGATCGAGATCGTTGCCGACCGCGCGGTATCGCGCTGCGTGAGCGGCCCGCAGTGGCAGGCGATGGTCGACAGCCTGGCCAGCGAGCTGCGCAGCGGCCAGTATGAAAAGGCCTTGCTGGCGGCCATCGGCCAGGTATCGCGCCATCTGGAGCAGCAGTTTCCGCGCGGCGCCGAGCCTACAGCGCCAAACAATGAACTGGATGACCAGCCGTTGATCGGCTGAGCACGGCGCACGGAGGGCGAATTTCGGCCTCCCAGCCCGATCAGGCAGCGGATATAAATGATAATGCGCAATCAGTATCATTTGATGTGCATTGCACCTGCCCATCTCGCCCGCCTGCTCCATGTCCTCCGACACCCCCATCCTCCCCCGCATCCCAGTTGCCTTGCCGGGCGCCAGCCGCCTTCAATCCATCGACGCGCTGCGCGGCCTGGTCATCCTCTTCATGCTGATCGACCATGTGCGCGAGACCTTCTACCTGCACCACCAGGTGCCGGATCCGATGGATGTCTCCGCCACCGCGCCGGAGCTGTTCTTCAGCCGCTTGCTCGCCCACCTGTGCGCGCCGGTGTTTGTGCTGCTCACGGGCCTGTCGGCCTTTTTGTATGGCAGCAAGTATGAAGATGGGCGCGCTGCAGCCTCGGGCTTTCTCTTCAAGCGCGGGCTGTTTCTGGTGCTGCTCGAAGTGACCGTGGTCAACTTTGCCTGGACCTTCCAGTTCCCGCCCACCAAGATCTTCTTGCAGGTGATCTGGGCCATTGGCCTGTCGATGCTGATGCTGTCAGCATTGGTGTGGCTGCCCCGGCGGCTGATCATTCCGCTGGGCCTGCTGCTGGTCGCCGGCCACAACCTGCTCGACCAGCTGCACTTTGCGCCCGACCATGCGTTGCACACGCTCTGGGCCGTGCTGCATGACCGGGGCTGGATCGATGTGAGCAGCAGCCTGCGCCTGCGCACCTCCTACCCGCTGCTGCCCTGGATTGGCGTGATTGCGCTGGGCTATGCGATGGGCCCGTGGTTTGCCAAGGGTGCCGATGCGCTGCAGCGCCAGCGCCGCCTGCTGACCTGGGGCCTGGGCCTGCTGGTGGGCTTTGTGCTGCTGCGTGCCGCCAATGTATATGGCGACAAGCCCTGGGTGGCGGGCGACTCGCTGATGGTCAGCCTGATGGGCTTTTTGAATATCACCAAGTACCCGCCCTCGCTGCTGTTTCTGGCGCTGACCCTGGGCATCGGCCTGCTGCTGCTGCGCGCTTTCGAGCGCCGGCCACAGATGCGCTGGCTGGCACCGCTGACCGTGTTTGGCGCCGTGCCCATGTTCTTCTATGTGCTGCACCTCTATGTGCTCAAGTTCCTCTACCTGGGCGCGCAGGCGGTCTGGGGCAACAACCAGGGCGAGGTGTTTGGCTTTGGTGCGATCTGGATGGTGTGGATCACCACGCTGGCCATGGGCTTTGCGCTCTACCCGGCGGTGAAGGCCTTTGCCGCCTTCAAGGCCCGCAGGCGCGATATCAGCTGGCTCAAGTACCTCTAAGAACCCGTTCAAAGTCTCTACGCAGCCGCGTTGGAGTGCAATCGGGATGAATTCGAAGCGATGGAACGCAGCTTGCACCGGGGTGCAAGCAAGAGCCAGCGCGCAGAAATCGCCCGATTTCACTCCAACCCGTAGGGACAGTGGCTTTGCGCTGCCCGGGTAGGGGCGCCCGGCTAGGGAGCGGTCTGCGTCGTTGCAAATCCTCGCAATAGCGCGGCTATTGCTGCGGTGTTGCGCGGCTGGGCGCCCCCTCGCATCCCATCTCGCAAAGACACTGTCGCGGCGCGAGGAGACTTTGAACAGGTTCTAAGCCGCTTTTTACGCTGCCTCAGGCTGCAGGCCCTGCACCGCTGAGGCAGTCCTTGCACTGGCCGTACAAGGTGATCTCATGGCCTTCGACCAGAAAGCCCGGCGGCGCCATGCCCTTGAGATCGCCGGGACAGGCCTGGATATCAAACACCCGGCGGCAGCTGTTGCACTGGAAGTGGTGGTGGTGGTCATGCGTGGCCGGCTCGTAGAGCGGCAGGCCACCGGGCAGGGTCACCACACGCAGCAGGCCCTCTTCCGTCATCGATTTGAGGTGGCGGTAGACGGTGGCAATGCCCAGCGCCGGCAGGGCCGCACCCGCAATCTCCAGCACCTCTTGGGGGGAGAGAGGACGGCCTTGCGATGCAAAGGCATCGGCGATGGCGGCGCGCTGGCGGGTAGGACGTTGCATGGTCTGACAGGGGCGTTCCGGGGAACGGCTAAGGCAATCGAGGGTGCGCCCATCATAGCCGCTCAGGCCGCCACCTGCAGGCAGCGCCGGCGGGCAGGCGCCACCCTCCTCTCGCAGGTCAGAAAATCTGCAAGGGCATCTCGGCCAGCAGGCGCACCTGGTTCACATTCAGCTCGCCCTGGGTTTGGTTGGCCCGGTGCACGCCATAGCGCAGCTGCAGCGCCAAGCCCTTGGCCTGGCCCTGCTGCACGGTGTAGCGCAGCAGCATGTCGCGCTCCCAGTGGCGGCCGCCACTGCCGGTGGCCCCCAGGTAGTTGGTATACACGCTGCCGGCACGGCTGTAGTCAATGCCCGAGCCGCGTGTATAGGCCACGCCAGCGCGCAGGCCCGGTGTCAGCCACTGGCCCAGATCGGCCTCGTACTTGAGCTGCCACGAGGCCTCGTGCGGCGCATTGAAGTCCGACAGCTGCATCGCGTTTTCCAACCAGATGGAGCCCCGGTTGACATAGTCGAACGGCGTGTCGCCATCCACCTTCTGGTAGCCCAGGCCCAGCTGGTGCATGCCGGCCGCATAGGTGGCCATCAGGCTCCAGGTCAGGTTGTCCACCTTGCCGGCCTTGGCGGCACCGGAGTCTTGGTTGCGGTACAGGTTCAGGCTGAGCGAGAGGCTTTGCTTATCGGCCAGCGCCTTTTTGTAGAAGCCACCCAGGTACCAGGTGTTCCAGACATCCTCGTATTGGCCCACATAGCTCGACAGGCTCAGCCCGCTCCAGGGCGTGGCCCAGCTGCCGCCGGCAAAGCTGAAGGCATCGCCTTGCACGCCCGAGTAATTGGCCAGCAGGGGCTGGCCATTCTTGCGCGCATTGCGGTCGGCCCAGCCGGTAAAGCGGCCGGCCTGCAGGCTCAGCTGCGGAATGTCGTTGCTGCTGATCAGCCAGCCCCGGTTGGTCTCGGGCAGCAGCCGTGTGTCGGACGAGTGGAAGATCGGGTTCTTGGTGCGCATCTCGCCCACTTTCAGCTCGGTGGACGACCAGCGCAGCTTGAGTGCGGCACCGGCGCGGCCAAAGCTGTCCTGGAGATCGGTGCCGTCCTTGGCGATATAGCGCGGATTGCTGCGCACCTTGTCCGCCTCCGAGCCCAGGTTGATGCCGCCATAGGCATGCGCATACAGCCCCAGGCCGATCACACCCTGGGTGTAGCCCGAGCTGAAGTTCAGCATCAGGCCATAGGCGGCTTCGGCGGCCTTGTCCGAGCGCGCGCCGCCGGACACCACCCGGGTGCTGTCGCCACGCCGGTAGTCCAGTTGCTCATACACCATGCGGTTGACCATGCCCAGGCTCGCACCCGCGATCAATCCCTTGGCCTCGTCCTGCGCGCCCGCCTGCGCATGGCTTGCGGCTACGGCCAACACTGCCAGGCCACTGCTGCGCGCCATCCATTTGAAATAGGTCATTGTCTTGTGTCGCCCAAAATTGCGGTGGCCGCTCAGCCGTGGTGCCCAGGCGTGGCTGACGATACCCTTGAAGTGATGCTGCGCGCGCCCTGGTACCCCCGCGGACAGTGGCATGCCAGACAGCGATATCGCCCACCTCGTACCAGGATGCCGGCCCGCTGTAGCAAGCCATCCGGCACCGGCATAAAAAAACCACCGCATGCGGTGGTTCTTCTGTGGCAGTTGCGCAGACAGCGGATCAGCGCTTCTTGCGGTATTTTTGCAGAGCAGCAATCTGGGCTGCCATGACGGACAGCTCGGATTGGGCCTTGGCCAGGTCAAGCTCGCCCTTGGCGTTCTTGAGGGCTTCTTCAGCCTTTTGCTTGGCTTCAACCGCTTTTTGCTCGTCCAGGTCCTTGCCGCGCACAGCGGTGTCGGACAGCACGGTCACGCAGTCGGGTTGCACTTCGAGAATGCCACCAGCCACGAAGATGAACTCTTCGCCGCCGTCGGCCTTCTCAATGCGCACCGAACCCGGCTTGATGCGGGTGATCAACGGCGTGTGGCGGGCGTAGATACCGAGTTCGCCCATTTCACCAGGCAAAGCCACAAAGCGGGCTTCGCCGGAGAAGATGGATTCTTCAGCACTGACCACATCAACGTGGAAGGTGTTCATCTTGGATCCTCAGAGTGAAAAAGAAACTAGTTCGCGAGAAGGGCTGCGTGCTGCAGCCCATTCTGCAAAGCTTAGATCTTCTTCGCCTTCTCGATGGCTTCGTCGATCGTGCCAACCATGTAGAAGGCTTGCTCGGGCAGGTGGTCGCACTCGCCGTTGACGATCATCTTGAAGCCGCGGATGGTTTCCGACAGCGGCACGTACTTGCCTGGAGCGCCCGTGAACACTTCAGCAACGTGGAAAGGCTGCGACAGGAAACGCTGGATCTTACGAGCGCGGGCCACGACGAGCTTGTCTTCGGGAGCCAGTTCGTCCATACCCAGAATCGCAATGATGTCGCGCAGTTCGGTGTAGCGCTGCAGGGTACCCTGCACTTGGCGGGCTACCGAGTAGTGCTCTTCACCCACCACTTGGGGGTCCAGCTGGCGGCTGGTCGAAGCCAGTGGGTCCACCGCAGGGTAGATACCCAGCGAAGCGATGTCACGCGACAGCGCCACGGTCGAGTCCAAGTGAGCGAAGGTCGTTGCTGGCGATGGATCGGTGTAATCGTCCGCTGGCACGTACACGGCCTGGATCGAGGTGATCGAACCCACCTTGGTCGAGGTGATACGCTCTTGCAGACGGCCCATTTCTTCGGCCAGCGTAGGCTGGTAGCCCACCGCCGAAGGCATACGGCCCAGCAGTGCGGACACTTCGGTACCGGCCAGCGTGTAGCGGTAGATGTTGTCCACGAAGAACAGCACGTCCTTGCCTTCGTCACGGAACGCTTCAGCCATGGTCAGGCCGGTCAGCGCCACGCGCAGACGGTTTCCTGGTGGCTCGTTCATCTGGCCGTATACCATGGCAACCTTCGAGTCGTTCAGCGACTCCTGGTTCACCACACCGGCGTCCGACATTTCGTGGTAGAAGTCGTTACCTTCACGGGTACGCTCACCCACGCCGGCGAACACGGACAGACCGCTGTGCGCCTTGGCGATGTTGTTGATGAGCTCCATCATGTTCACGGTCTTGCCCACACCGGCACCACCGAACAGACCGACCTTACCGCCCTTGGCGAACGGGCACACCAGGTCAATCACCTTGATGCCGGTTTCCAGCAGTTCCTGTGCAGGGGCCAGCTCATCATAAGCGGGCGCCTTGCGGTGGATGGAAGCGGTCAGCGCCTGGTCCACAGGACCACGTTCGTCGATGGGGTTACCCAGCACGTCCATGATGCGGCCAAGGGTTGCCTTGCCCACGGGCACGGTGATCGCCTTGCCGGTGTTGGTGACCATCAGGCCACGCTTGATACCGTCCGACGAGCCCAGCGCAATGGTACGCACCACGCCGTCGCCCAGCTGCTGCTGCACTTCCAGCGTCAGGGCAGTGCCTTCGAGCTTCAGTGCGTCATACACGTTAGGCACGCTGCCGTGGGGGAACTCAACGTCCACCACCGCACCGATACATTGAACAATCTTGCCTTGTACTTGAGCCATTTGTTGCTCCAATATTGATTTCAGTCGAGCTGTATTACACAGCCGCGGCGCCTGCGACGATTTCCGACAACTCGGTCGTAATCGCAGCCTGACGCGTCTTGTTGTAGATCAGCTTCAACTCGTTGATGACGTTGCCGGCGTTGTCGGTGGCGGCCTTCATGGCCACCATGCGTGCAGACTGCTCGGAAGCCATGTTGTCTGCAACGGCCGAATAGATCAGCGATTCCGCATAACGCACGAGCAGCTCGTCGATCACACTTTGCGCATCGGGCTCGTAGATATAGTCCCAGCCGTGGGATGCAGCCGGTGCCGAGCCCTGGATCGCTTCTTGCGACAGGGGCAACAACTGCTCCACAACCGAGTCCTGCTTCATCGTATTGATGAACTTGGTGTAGCACAAATAGACCGCGCTCAGCTTGCCCTCAGCGTACTGGTCGAGCAAAACCTTGGCCGGGCCGATCAGCGCATCCAGATGCGGCGTATCGCCCAAGGCAGTAGCGTTGGCCACCACCTTGACACCCACGCGCGTCAGAAAGCCCAGACCCTTGCTGCCAATGGCCACGGCTTCCGTGCTGACACCAGCGGATTGCAGTTCCTTGAGCTTGTTCGTCACGGCACGCAGCACATTGGTGTTCATGCCGCCGCACAGGCCCTTGTCAGTCGTCACCACGATCACGCCCACCTTCTTGACGTCATTCGACACCATGAAGGGATGAACATATTCGGGGTTTGCCTGGCTCAGGTGAGCTGCAATTGCGCGAATCTTTTCGCTGTATGGACGGGCTGCCTGCATCCGCTCCTGCGCCTTGCGCATTTTGGATGCGGCAACCATTTCCATGGCCTTGGTGATCTTCTTGGTGTTTTCCACCGATTTGATCTTGCCGCGTATTTCCTTGCCTGCTGCCATGATGACTCCTCGACCGGATTAAGCGAAGGACTTCTTGAATGCAGTGATGGCTGCAGTCAGTTCAGCTTCGTCCTTGCCTTCCTTGTCGAAAGCCTTCTTCTCGTTCAGACGGTCCACCAAGGCGCCGTAGCTGGTCTTGAGGAACTGGTGCAGACCCGATTCAAAGGACAGAACCTTCTTGACTTCGATGTCGTCCATGAAACCCTTGTTCACAGCAAACAGCGAAGCGGCCATCAGAGCGACGGGCAGCGGGCTGTACTGGGCTTGCTTGAGCAGCTCGGTCACGCGGGCACCGCGGTCCAGTTGCTTGCGGGTTGCATCGTCCAGGTCAGAAGCGAACTGCGCGAAAGCAGCCAGTTCACGGTACTGTGCCAGGTCGGTACGGATACCGCCGGACAGGCCCTTGATCAGCTTGGTCTGAGCGGAACCACCCACGCGGGACACCGAAATACCGGCGTTGATAGCGGGACGGATACCGGCGTTGAACAGGCTGGTTTCCAGGAAGATCTGGCCGTCGGTGATCGAGATCACGTTGGTAGGCACGAAGGCCGACACGTCACCGGCTTGGGTTTCGATGATGGGCAGAGCCGTCAGCGAACCCGTCTTACCCTTGACTTCACCCTTGGTGAAGGCTTCCACGTAGTCCGCGTTCACACGGGCTGCGCGCTCGAGCAGGCGGCTGTGGAGATAGAACACGTCGCCAGGGAACGCTTCGCGGCCTGGTGGACGGCGCAGCAGCAGCGACACTTGGCGGTAAGCCACGGCTTGCTTGGACAGGTCGTCATACACGATCAGGGCGTCTTGGCCACGGTCGCGGAAGTACTCACCCATCGTGCAACCCGAGTAGGCCGACACGTACTGCATAGCAGCGGATTCAGAAGCGGTAGCGGCCACGACGATGGTGTATTCCATCGCGCCGGCTTGCTCCAGAGCACGCACCACGTTCTTGACCGACGAAGCCTTCTGACCAATAGCCACGTACACGCAGGTAACGCCTTGGCCCTTTTGGTTGATGATGGCGTCGATCGCGACAGCGGTCTTACCGGTCTGGCGGTCACCAATGATCAGCTCGCGCTGGCCACGGCCGACGGGCACCATCGCGTCGATGGACTTGATACCCGATTGCAGGGGCTGGTCCACGGATTGACGGGCGATAACACCAGGCGCAACCTTTTCGATCACGTCGGTCATCTTGGCGTTGATAGGACCCTTGCCGTCGATAGGCTGGCCCAGAGCGTTCACCACGCGACCCACCAGTTCTGGGCCCACGGGCACTTCCAGAATACGGCCGGTGCACTTGACGATGTCGCCTTCCGAGATGTGGGTGTACTCACCCAGAATCACGGCGCCAACAGAGTCACGCTCCAGGTTCAGAGCCAGACCGAAGGAAGGTTGACCGTCGGCGGTGGCTGGGAATTCCAGCATTTCGCCGGCCATCACATCGGACAGGCCGTGCACGCGCACGATACCGTCGGTCACCGACACGACCGTACCTTGGTTACGGATATCGGAATTGCCTGACAGACCCTCAATGCGGCTCTTGATCAGTTCAGAAATTTCTGCGGGATTGAGTTGCATTACTCACTCCTTTTCATGGTTTAGCCGAATCCTCGAACTGCATTACGCAGTGAGGGTTGCTTTCATTTGTTCGAGACGGGCCTTGACCGAGGTGTCCAGCACCTCGTCACCCACCACAACGCGAACGCCGCCAATCAGCGACTCGTCCACGGTGGTGCTCAGATTCAGTGGGCGGCCAAAGCGTTTTTCCAGCACGGTGCCCAGCGCATTCAATGCGGAGTCATCCATGGGGAAGGCGCTGTACACCAGCGCGTCCGACGAACCGTTGTTGCGGTTCACCAGTGCGCGAAATTGCGAGGCCACTTCAGGCAGCGCATCCAGACGGCGGTTATCTACCACCGTACGCAGGAAGTTGCGCGCCAGGTCTGACAAGGCCCAACCGCGTGCCAGCGTCACACCAGCCATCACATCGATCACCTGTTCGTTGGTGACGTTGGGATTGTCGGCCAGTTGGCGCATTTCCGGATCGGCGGCAATCGCCGCCAGTTCGTCCGTCCAAGACAGGGCGTCGCTCAAGCCAACACCTTTTTCGGTGCAGGCCTTGAACAAGGCTTCAGCGTAAGGACGGGCAATGGTGGCGAGTTCTGCCATTTCGTTGCTTCCTTACAGCTCAGTCTTCAGGCGATTGAGCAAATCACTGTGTACCGCAGGATTGACTTCCTTGCGGAGAATCTGCTCAGCACCCTTGACAGCCAAAGCTGCAACTTGCTCGCGCAGCGATTCGCGCGCCTGGATCACTTGCTGCTCGGCATCTGCACGAGCGGCGGCAATGATCTTGTTGCCTTCTTCGGTAGCACGGGCCTTGGCCTCTTCTACGATTGCTTGGGCACGACGGTCTGCGTCCGCGATACGCGACGCTGTCTCATTGCGGGTTGCGGAAAGTTCTTCCTCAACGCGCTTGTTCACAGCTGTCAACTCGGACTTTGCCTTATCGGCAGCAGCAAGACCATCGGCGATTTTCTTTGCTCGCTCATCCAACGCCTTGGCAATAGGTGGCCACACGAATTTCATCGTGAAGAGCACCAGAATCAAGAAGACAATGGCCTGAACGAACAGGGTCGCGTTAATACTCACGGCAACACCTTTCTATCTACGGCGTTGATCGGAGCTTAGGCCAGTTGGAATGGGTTGGCGAAAGCGAACAGCAGAGCGATAGCAACACCGATCAGGAATGCAGCGTCGATCAGACCAGCCAAGATGAACATCTTGGTTTGCAGTTCGTTGATCAGCTCAGGCTGACGTGCCGACGATTCCAGGAACTTGCCGCCCATCAGAGCAATACCGATCGAAGCGCCGATAGCGCCCAGACCAACAATCAGACCACAAGCCAGAGCGACGAGACCGAGAACGTTTTCCATGATGACTCCTGAGAAAAAAAAAGAAAGGTTAAGAGAAAAAGGAAAGGGAACAGTTAGTGAGCTTCATGTGCCTGGCCGAGATAAATCAGCGTCAGCATCATGAAAATGAAGGCCTGCAGAGTAATCACCAGAATGTGGAAGATCGCCCAGATCGTGCCTGCAATGATGTGCCCCACGGGGAGCAACACACCAGAGAGCGACATAGCGGCTGCGCCACCCATCAGGGCAATCAGCATGAACACCAACTCACCAGCGTACATGTTGCCGAACAGTCGCATACCGTGCGAAACCGTCTTGGCAACGTATTCAATAATCTGCATCAACAGATTGACGATGCCGAGGATCACGGCAAAGACAGGATTCTTGCTGGTACCAAAGGGAGCGGACACCAACTCATGCGCCCAGCCGCCCAGACCCTTGATCTTGACGCTGTAGTACAGGCACAGGACCAGCACGGCAGTCGACAGACCCAGCGTGGTCGACAGATCGGCGGTAGGCACAACACGCAGATAAGCGTGGTGGTCACCGGTGGCGCCTTGCCACAGCAGCGGCAGCAGGTCGACCGGCAGCAAGTCCATCGCGTTCATCAGGAAAATCCAGACGAAGACGGTCAGGGCCAGCGGGGCAATGAACTTGCGCGATTGGGCGTTGTGGATATTGGCCTTGGCCTGGTTGTCCACCATCTCGACCAGCATCTCGACAGCCGCCTGGAAACGACCAGGTACGCCCGAGGTAGCTGTGCGTGCTGCCAGCCACATCACGAAGATGCCCAGCACGCCCAAGATCACGCTCACTGAGATCGAATCAAGGTTGACCACCGAGAAATCGATGATCGACTTTTGCTTGATATTCTGAAGATGCTGCAAGTGGTGAACGATGTATTCACTTGCAGTGGGTGCATTCGCTTCTGCGGCCATCGGACAACTCTTCTTCTCAATTACAAAATTTTTGCAGATCTGGTCAGCAGCCAAAGCGCCAACCAGTACGTCTTCATCACTACAACCAGACCCAACACCAGCGCCAACCAGTTGAGTCCCGGCACGACCAGCGGCGCCAGCAGAAGCAGCACCACGGTCAAAACCAATTTTGCGATCTCCAAACCAAAGAACCGGACCATCGCAAGATTCTCTTGCCCAGCCCCCAGATGCAGCCGCAACCCACGTGCAAAAAAGGCAGCAGGAATCACCACCGCCGCCGCACCGTATGCCACCGACCACATCCATCCGGCCCGCTGCGTCACCAGACCCACCAATACTGTGAGCACCACCCCGACGACCAGCTGCCACTTCACCACACGCACCACCGATACCGGCGGATGGCGCTGGCGCCACTCTGCTGCTTCTTGCGCAGTCAGGGGCTTGAAGTCCGGCTCTTCAGCCACATGTTCTTCTTGTGGAGCATTTGTTGTCATAGTGTTGGCTCCCGGGCAGAACAACCTAGCCAAAGCCTGCGATTATAAGGATAAACCCGTTGCAAACGGGAAGCGTTTTGTTGCGCGTCTGTTTTTTTGCGGCACACAAGCCCCCATTGCACCCCTTTTCACGTCGGTTGCATCCGACAAATTCCACACCAGGAAGATGGCTTATCGACTGATGGAACATCACTTGCAAGCTTCTGTTTTAATAGCAAAATGACCACCACTACACCTCCTGTTGACCCTGTCGATTCCGGCGCCGATCCCCGCAAAGATTCCCTGATCGAATACCCCTCAGACTTCCCGATTAAAGTGATGGGTCTCAACCAGGACGGCTTTGTCCATGCGGTCACCGCCATCGCCAAGGAACACGACCCCTTCTTCGATGCCAGCTCTGTGGAGCTGCGCCCCAGCAGCGGCGACAAGTACCTGGGCGTCACGATCACCGTGACGGCTACCAGCCGCGAACAGCTGGACAACCTCTACCGGGCGCTCACCTCCAGCCCCATGGTCAAGGTCGTACTGTAAGCGGGCCTTGTTGTCACCTTTGTGAACCTTGACGGCCCTTGGTGGCCGCTTTTTGCCATGCAAACCCGCTTTCTTGGCCAGGCCGATTACGCGCCCACGCTGCAAGCCATGCAGCAATTCACCGCCCAGCGCTCCGCGCAAACACCCGATGAGCTGTGGATTTGTGAGCATGCGGCCACTTTCACGCAGGGCATTGCCGGCCTGCCCAGCCATTTGTTGCATACAGGCGACATCCCAGTGGTACAGACCAACCGGGGCGGCCAAGTCACTTACCACGGTCCGGGGCAAGTGGTCGCTTACCCTCTGATTGATCTGCAGCGCGCGGGCTACTTCGTCAAGGAGTATGTGTTCCGCATTGAGGAAGCCGTAATACGCACCCTGGCCGCCTTTGGAGTGACCGGCCACCGCGTGGCCGGCGCGCCGGGCATCTATGTGCGCCTGGACGACCCGTTCTCCCACGCAATGCTGGCCCAGCGCCCGGTGCAGCGCGATGCCGGCAGCCCTGCACCCGAGCCGGTATTTGAAGGCCTTGGCAAGATCGCTGCCCTGGGCATCAAGATCAGCCGGCACTGCAGCTACCATGGCGTGGCCCTGAATGTAAAGATGGACCTGGAACCCTACCACCGCATCAACCCTTGCGGTTATGCCGGGCTGCAAACCGTCGATCTTTCTACAATCGGGGTTAACGCCGACTGGGAGGATGTGGCCAAGACCTTGGCGCAAGAGCTTTCCGCCCGCTTGGCGCCTGCCGGTTCTGCATAACCTGGTGCCGCAGCGCATGCCCTATTCCCCACTAAGGGGCGGCGCAGCAGCCTCGGGCCGTACCTGCTCAGAGCCTACGGCCCCTCCGGTTTTGTGCGTGCCTGTCGCACAGAACGCGGTGAAACAACTAAAGTGAGCAACATGAGCACCAATGAAGTCGTGCGCGAAGCACAGTCCGCTGCCACCTACAACCCGCTGGCCAAGCAAAAGGCGGCCGCCAAACTGGCGCGCATCCCCGTGAAGGTCCAGCAAGCCGAGGTGCTGAAAAAGCCCGATTGGATCCGCGTCAAGGCCGGCAGCCCCACGACCCGCTTCTACGAGATCAAGGACATCCTGCGCCAGAACAATCTGCACACCGTCTGTGAAGAGGCCAGCTGCCCCAACATCGGCGAGTGCTTCGGCAAGGGCACGGCCACTTTCATGATCATGGGCGACAAGTGCACGCGCCGCTGCCCGTTCTGCGACGTGGGCCATGGCCGCCCCGACCCGCTGGACATGAACGAGCCGCTGAACCTGGCACGCACCATTGCCGCGCTGCGCCTCAAGTATGTGGTGATCACCAGCGTGGACCGCGATGACCTGCGCGACGGTGGCTCGGGCCACTTTGTCGAGTGCATCAAGAACATCCGCGAGCTCTCGCCCACGACCCAGATCGAAATCCTGGTGCCCGACTTCCGCGGCCGCGATGACCGCGCGCTGGAAATCCTGAAGGCCGCTCCGCCCGATGTGATGAACCACAACCTAGAAACCGCGCCGCGCCTGTACAAGGAAGCGCGCCCCGGCTCCGACTACCAGTTCAGCCTGAACCTGCTCAAGAAGTTCAAGGAACTGCACCCTACGGTGCCGACCAAGAGCGGCATCATGGTGGGCCTGGGCGAGACGGACGAGGAAATCCTGCAGGTGATGCGCGACATGCGTGCCCACAACATCGACATGCTGACGATTGGCCAGTACCTGGCTCCGTCGAACAGCCACTTGCCGGTGCGCCGCTATGTGCACCCTGACACCTTCAAGATGTTTGAAGAAGAGGCCTACAAGATGGGCTTCACCCACGCCGCCGTGGGTGCGATGGTACGCTCCAGCTACCACGCTGACCAGCAGGCCCACGCTGCGGGCGTTTAAGGCGCGGTGTTCGCCACAGCAAAAAGGCTGCCTCGTAGGCAGCCTTTTTGCATGCGGGCCGCTGCCTCAACCCAACGCTGCGCTGCTGCCCACCACCACCGCATACAGGTCACCAATGGTGGCCATCGCGCTTTGGTGCAGCTGCGCGGCAGAGACCGCACCGGCAGCGGATTGCAGCGGACGGGTGGCGCAGGCGTTGGCGACCACGGTGGCACGCTTGCCGCGCAGGAAGGCGCCTTCGGCGGTGAAGGTGACGCACATATGGCTCATGAAGCCGATGATCACCAGCTGCTCGTTGCCTGCCGCATCCACATGCTGGGCCAGGTCGGTGTTGTGGAAGGAGTTGGGGGCCGTCTTGACGACGACGGGCTCACCCGCCAGCGGTGCCACGCTGGCATGGATCTGGCCGATCTCGGCGCGGATGTCATAAGGCGAGCCCTCGCCGCCATCGTGCATCACATGGATCACCTTGGCGCCGGCCGCGCGGGCCTGGGCCAGCAGGCGGGATGCGGCGTCCAGCGCGGCTTCCCAACCTTCGAGCGCCATCACGCCACGGGTGTAGGTGTTCTGGTAATCCACCAGAATCAGGGTTGACTGGGCCAGGACGGCGGGCTTGGCGTCCAGTTGGTTGAGTTCGCGTAAAGTGCTGGTATGCATCGTGATTGCCTTGTAGGGATGGGTTACAGCCACCCGCAGTGGTGGCGACATGGATGCATCTTAGGGACAGCCTCCGCTGCCGACAATGCCGTCTTAGCCGCAGAAACCGACACCCGCCTTGAACGAAAGACCGCATGCCGCACCCAGAACGCCTGATCGTGATCGTGTTGTTTGACCGGGTTGACCTGCTCGACATCACCGGCCCACCCGAGGTGTTTGCGCTGCTGCAGCGCGAGATGGACGAGCCCTGCGGCTACCAGGTGCTGCTGGCGGCCGAGACGCTGGAGCCGGTGACCACGGCCGCCGGCGTGCGCGTGCTGCCCGACATTCGCCTGGACAGCCTGCAGCACCAGGCGATTGATACCTTGATCGTGCCGGGCTCCGTCGAGATGGATGCCAAGGGCCGCGTGCAGGCGCTCGCCGATCCGGCCGTGGTGCAGTGGGTGCAGACCTTGTCTGACCAGTCCCGGCGCGTGGCCTCGGTCTGTGTGGGCGCGCATATCCTGGCGGCCGCCGGCCTGCTGGAAGGCAAGCAGGCCACCACACACTGGTCCACCGCCGCCCAACTGGCCCAGGACCATCCTGATATCCGTGTCGATGCCGACCGCATCTACATCCAACAGGGCCGCATCTGGACCGGGGCCGGCCTGACCACCTGCCTGGACCTGGCGCTGGCCCTGGTGGCGGAGGATTTTGGCAATACCTTGGCGATGCGTGTGGCCCGCCAGCTGGTGATGTTTCTGAAACGCACCGGCGGCCAAAGCCAGTTCAGCGTCATGCTGGAGCCACTGTCGAGCACCCGCCGGATGGAGGACCTGCGCCAGTACATCGCGCAGAACCTGGGCCAACCACTGTCGATGGCTGACCTGGCTGAACAGATGCATGTGAGCGACCGGCAGCTGGCCCGCATCTTCAAGACCGAGCTGGGCATGACGCCGGCGGCTTATCTGGAAGCCGCGCGGGTGGAGGCAGCCCGCCAGCAGCTGGAGGCCACCGATGCCTCGTTGGATCAGGTGGCCGAGACCTGCGGCTTCAACACCACCGATACCCTGCACCGCGCTTTTCGCCGCCAGCTGGGTACCACACCGGGCCAGTACCGCAGCCGCTTTCGCACGCCGGCAGAGTAAGCCCCGCGAAGGCTTTAGTTCTCCAACAGATCCGCCGGGTTCTCGGCATCCACCACCTGCTGGGCCCAGCCCACCAGGCGCCGCGTGTCGGCCCGCAGCACCTGCTGCTTGATGGCGAGAATCTGCGCGGGCTGCATCGAAAAACTGCGCAGGCCCAGGCCCAGCAGCAAACGGGTCATGGCGGTGTCGCCGGCCATTTCGCCGCAGACGCAGACATCCTTGCCAGCGGCATTGGCCGCCTGGATGACCTCGGCCACCAGGCGCAGCACGGCGGGATGGAAGGGATCGTAGAGCTGCGACACCGCCTCGTCGGCCCGGTCGATGGCCAAGGTGTACTGGATCAGGTCATTGGTGCCGATCGAGAGGAAGTCGAAGTATTTCAAGAAGGTGCGCACCATCAGCGCAGCAGCCGGGATCTCGATCATCGCGCCCAGCTTGACCAGGCCCTGGGGCACATTGCGCTCGCGCAGCTCCTGCGAGGCCTGCTCGACCAGCGCCAGGGTCTGCTTGATCTCGCTCACATGGGCCAGCATCGGGAACAGCAATTGCACCGGGCCATGGGCTGCTGCGCGCAAGATGGCGCGCAGCTGGGTGCGGAACATGTCCGGGTCGGCCAGGCTGAAGCGGATGGCGCGCAAGCCCAGCGCGGGGTTGAGGTAGTAGTCCTTGGGCTGGGCCTTGTCCAGCGGCTTGTCGGCCCCCACGTCCAGGGTGCGGATGGTGACCGGCATGCCCTGCATGCCTTCCAGCGCTTCGCGGTAGGCGCGGTACTGCTCTTCCTCATCGGGTACCTTACCGCCCCGCCCCATGAAGAGAAACTCGGTTCGGAACAGCCCTACACCCACGGCGCCGGCCTTCACCGCCCCCGGGCCATCGCCGGGTTGCTCGATATTGGCCAGCAGCTCGACGCGCTCGCCATCGATGGTGATGGACGGCGTATCGCGCAGGCGCGAGAGGCGCTCGCGCTCCAGCCGCATCTGGCGCTGCTTGAAGCGGTACTCCTCCAGCAGGATCGGCGAGGGGTCGACAATCACCTCGCCGGCATCGCCGTCGATGATGACCCAGTCATCGGCGCGGATGAGCTGGCTGGCCGTGCGAGCACCCACGACGGCCGGAATGTCCATGCTGCGCGCAACGATGGCGGTGTGGCTGGTCTTGCCGCCCACCGCCGTGACAAAGCCGGCAAACACGCTTTGTTTGAACTGCAGCATGTCGGCGGGCGAGAGGTCATTGGCGATCAGCACCATCGGTGCATCGCGCTCATCGGCCACCCAGTCGTGCTGACCCTCCTGCACGCCCAACGGCGTACTGACCGGCGCAGCTACCGGGCTGGAGACACCGCGCATATGGCGCAGCACCCGCTCCACCACCTGCTCCAGGTCGCCCTTGCGCTCGCGCAGGTACTCGTCGTCCATCTCGTCGAACTGGCGGCAGAGCAGCTCCAGCTGCGCGGTCAGCGCCCATTCGGCGTTGTAGAGGCGTTCGCTGATCAGCTGGCGCACGCCTGAAGAAAGCATGTCATCCTGCACCAGCATCAGGTGCACATCCAAGAGCGGCTCCAGCTCCTGCGGTGCATCCACCCCCAGGTCACCGCGCAGGCGCTGCAACTCTTCGATCACCGCCAGCCGTCCCTTGCGCACGCGCTCGATCTCGCGCGCCACCTGGTCGGGCTCGATCAGGTAATGGGTGACCTCCAGGTGGCTGGACGCTGCCATGACTGCCCGGCCAATGGCAATCCCCCGGGCCACTGCGATTCCATGGATGGCAAATGTCATGCGGAACTTCCTCTTCGCTGGCGCGCTGCTGCGCCAAGCTGATTTATACGCCTGTCTCAGAAGACTGTACAAGCAAGGGGCTGGTAGAGCGCGGGGAAAGGTGGGTGTTCAAGCCGAGGGCGGTGCATGCCTGCAAGGCGGGCCGCATGCCAACAGCAGCAGGCAGCGTACTGCCAGACACGGAGCAAGCGGACCCGGGCTGCACCGCTGCAGACGCCAGGCAGCGCCTTATTCGCCTTCGCCGAACTTGTCGTTGATGAGGGCCAGCAAGGCGTCCATTGCTTGCTGCTCATCGGCGCCATCGGTCTCGATGGTCACTTCGGTACCGATGCCGGCGGCCAGCATCATCACCCCCATAATGCTCTTGGCATTGACGCGGCGTTCGCCCCGCGTAATCCAGACCTCGCAGGCAAAGCTGCCGGCAAGCTTGGTGAGTTTGGCAGACGCACGGGCATGCAGGCCCAATTTATTGCTGATGGTGACTGCGGTCTTGATCATGTGCTCGGATATTTTGGTTCTGTGGCGTGGTCTGCGTCACCTGCATGATGCCCTGGCTGCCCCCGGCAATGGCCCGGGCCACGAGGCTGTCCAGATCTTCTTGGCGATAGCACAGCGCACGCAGCAGCATCGGCAGGTTGACACCGGCCACCAGCCGGGTGGATGCACGGCGCTTGGCCAACTCCTGGGCAATATTATGCGGGGTCGCACCGAACACATCGCTCAGCACCAACACCGGGCCGCTGTGGCTGCTGTCGAGCATGGCCTGCGCCTCCTGCAGGCAGGCCACCGGGTCGGCGCTGGCAGGCACATCCAGCGCCATCAGGTGCTCTCCGCTGTCGGGGAACACATGCGCAGCGCATTGCGCTAGCGCCTGGGCCAGCGGTGCATGGGCGATCAACAATATCCGGTTGCTCATCAAATCAAAATACTAGAAGTTCTGTGTAGAGGCGTCTTACTGGCGGCGATACCGGGCCACCCGTATCCCATGCCAGTGTAGCTATTTTGCGGCACTGCAACATTGGTAGTGTTGCTTAGCCCAACGCCCTGGCCGCTACACCCCAGCCCTAGCGCAGTTGCAGCCCTTTGACAAAGCTCTGCAGCACCCCGTCCGCCAACGGCGCAGGGGACAGCACCATGGCCTGGTACACCCGCACCTGTTGCCCTTCCGTGCGTGCAAACCAGCGCGCATTGGCATACACCGGCTGGCCCGTGCCATTGCGGCCCTGCCACTGCAGCTGGCGAGCCTGCGGCAGCTCCAGGGTACCGGGCAAGACAAAGGCCTGCCCGGGCAGCGGCTGCCAGGCATCGGCCAACTGCAGCTGCTGGTGCAAGGCCTTTTGCCAGTCTGCCATCACCGTGGCTGCATCCTGCGGCCGCGTCAGGGCCACATGGGCCAGCGCATAGGTCGCCCCCTCGGCCTGGCAGCCCACCATCGACACGGCCAGGGTCTGCCTGCCCCAGGCCAGATCGCGCACGGCACGGTCGGGCTTGCAGGGCAGCATCAGGTCCAGCGGCGCATCGGCCAGGGCCACCACACGCCAGTTCAGCGCCGGGCTGCAGGCGGCCAGCAGCAATGCGGTGGTGAGGATCAGGCAGCGGGCCAGGGGCATCCGGCCATTATGGGCACGGCATGGCGACGGTCAAGCCAGGCGCGCAGGTAGAGCCACTGCACTGCACCTCAGGGTGTACATGGTCGCATAATGGCCACAGCGCCGAACTTTCGGCACCGCGTTGACTCCGAGCACCATGTCCAGAAAAACCACCACCACCGTCTTTACCGCGCTGGCCATCGCTGCCGCGCTGGGCATTGGAGCCTATGTCTACCAGGGCACGGGTCAGGCGGCCGCACCCGAGAGCCGCTTTGTGCTGCTCGACGGCAGCACCCAGACGACGGCAGACATGAAGGGCAAGGTCACGCTGGTGAACTTCTGGGCGACCAGCTGCACCACCTGCGTGGCGGAGATGCCCGAGATCGTCAAGACCTACGACAAGTACAAGGACCGGGGCTACGACACCATGGCCGTGGCCATGCATTACGACCCTCCGAGCTATGTCGTCAACTTTGCCCAATCGCGCAAGCTGCCGTTCAAGGTCGCGATCGACAACACCGGCCAGATTGCCAAGGACTGGGGCGACATCCAGCTGACCCCCACCACCTTTGTCGTGGACAAGCAGGGCCAAGTGGTCAAGCGCTATGTCGGCGCGCCCAACTTTGATGAGCTGCACAAGCTGATCGACAAGCTGCTGGCAGAGACCTGAGCCTTTGCAACAGCCCAGCAAGAAAACCGCCCTCGATGGGCGGTTTTTCGATGGTGCCTGTCCGGACGCGGGCGCTACACTGCGCATTCCTTTACTAAGCGCTGCCGCTGTGGACAGACCTGAGATAACGTTCCTGCACCCCACCACACCGGAAGAGCTTGCGGTGACCCGCGAGATCTTTCGGGAATATGCCCAGTCACTGGACATTGATCTGGGCTTCCAGGGTTTTGAGGAAGAGCTGGCCGACCTGCCCGGCGAATATGGCGACCCGCGCGGCGATCTGGTGCTGGCGCTGGTGGAGGGTTCCGTCGCCGGCTGCTGCGCACTGCGGCCCATGGATGATGTGGACTACAGCAATGCCTGCGAGATGAAGCGCCTCTATGTGCGCAAGGCCTTCCGGGGCTTTGGCCTGGGCCGCCAACTGGTGGACTACACGATGGCCAGCGCCATCCGCCTGGGCTATGACTGCATCCTGCTCGACACCTTGGACAGCATGGAATCGGCCCGTGCGCTGTATGCCGATTTCGGCTTTGAAGAGATTCCGCCCTACTACCACAACCCCGTTGCCGGCACGCATTACCTCAAGGCGGACGTCCATCCCTGACGGCGGTGCTGTGCACCGCAAGGCATGCCGCCCAGCCACAAAAAAGCACGCCTAGGCGTGCTTTGCGCATTCCAGCCAGGCTCTGCAACGCCATGCAGCGCCGCAGCAGCAGCCTGGTGTGGCCTTAGGCCTGCTTGGCTTGGGCCAGGATGGTGTCGGCATCGCTGACCGTGAACTGGCCAGGGGCTTCCACGTTCAGCTGCACAACCTTGCCGTCCTTGACCAGCATGGAGTAGCGGTTGCTGCGCAGGCCCAGGCCCTTGCCGTTCAGGTCCAGGGTCAGGCCGGTGGCCTTGGCGAAGGCGGCATCGCCGTCACCAATCATGCGCACCTTGCCTTCGGTGTGCTGGTCCTTGCCCCAGGCGCCCATCACAAAGGCGTCGTTGACCGACAGACACCAGATCTCGTCCACGCCAGCGGCCTTGAAGGCTTCTGCCTTTTCCACGTAGCCAGGCAGGTGCTTGGCCGAGCAGGTCGGCGTGAACGCGCCGGGCACGGCAAACAAAGCAATGGTCTTGCCAGCAGCTTCCTTGCTCACATCAAAGGCGTTGGGGCCCAGGCTGCAGCCATTGCCTTCGACCGCCACAAACTCGCTCAGGGTTGCAGAGGGAAGCGAATCACCAACTTTGATCATGGAGTACTCCTTGTAAATTGCCCATCAGGCAGTGATCCCGCTGGCCGATGGGCCAAAACGGGCATAAAAAAACGACCCACAGATTGTGGGTCGTTTTTGAAGTTACGTTGGTGCAAGTCGCAAAAGACTTAAACCAAAGCAGCCTTTTGCACCAAGCGGGTAGCCACCCAGTTCTTGGTCTTGGAGAGCGGACGGCTCTCGGTGATCTCGATGGTATCGCCCGTGTTGTACTCGCCCTTTTCGTCGTGGGCGTGGTACTTGCTGGACTTGATCATGATCTTGTCGTAGATGGGGTGCTTCACGCGGCGTTCTACCAGAACGGTCACGGTCTTTTCACGCTTATCGCTGACCACCTTGCCAATCAAGGTGCGCTTGAGGGATTTTTTAGCTTCCGTCATGTCGGCTCCTATTACTTGGCGGCTTGCTTTTCAGCAAGAATGGTCTTGGCACGTGCCACATCGCGGCGGGTAGCCTTGATGGTGGCGGTGTTACCCAGTTGTTGCGTTGCCTTTTGCATGCGCAGACCAAAGTGAGCCTTTTGCAAGGACTTGATCTCGGCTTCCAGGCCAGCAACGTCTTTTTGGCGCAGTTCAGCAGCTTTCGTCATATCGATTTCTCCTGAATTTAAGCGCCAAGCTGACGGGTAACGAACGTGGTGCGCAGCGGCAGCTTGGCAGCAGCCAGGCGGAACGCTTCGCGGGCCAGTTCTTCGGGCACGCCAACGATTTCGAACACCATCTTACCGGGCTGAATTTCAGCCACGTAGTACTCTGGGTTGCCCTTACCGTTACCCATACGGACTTCGGCTGGCTTGGTCGAGATTGGCTTATCAGGGAACACGCGGATCCAGATACGGCCGCCACGCTTGACGTGACGGGAGATTGCACGACGTGCAGCCTCGATCTGGCGGGCCGTCAGGCGGCCACGGTCCGTGCATTTCAGGCCGAAATCACCGAACGCTACCGTGTTGCCACGGGTTGCGATACCAGTGTTGCGACCCTTTTGCTCCTTGCGGTATTTGCGGCGAGCAGGTTGCAGCATAGTTATTCTCCTTTACCGTCCGCTGCTGTAGCGGGCGCGTCAGTCTTGCGAACGCGCTTAACGGAATCAGCACCAGCGCCGGCGGGCTTGTCGCTACCGTCTGCAGGAGCCGTGTTACCACCAGCGGGGCGGCGAGGGCCACGCGATGGACGATCGCCATTGCGGTTGTCACGACGAGGACCACGTGGACGACGCTCTTCTTCAGGACGTGGCGTTTCTGCGGCTGGCAGATCGTTACGACCCAGAGTGTCACCCTTGTAGACCCACACCTTCACGCCGATCACACCGTAGGTGGTCTTGGCTTCGGAGGTGCCGTAATCGATGTCGGCGCGCAGGGTGTGCAGTGGCACACGACCTTCGCGGTACCACTCGGTACGTGCGATTTCGATACCGTTCAGACGGCCCGACGACATGATCTTGATACCTTGAGCGCCCAGACGCATCGCGTTCTGCATCGCACGCTTCATGGCGCGACGGAACTGGATACGCTTTTCGAGCTGCTGGGTGATCGAGTCAGCAATCAGCTGAGCATCGATTTCAGGCTTGCGCACTTCTTCGATGTTCACAGCGACTGGCACGCCCAGGCGAGCAGCGAGTTCCTTCTTCAGGGCCTCGATGTCTTCACCCTTCTTGCCGATCACCACACCAGGACGAGCCGAGTAAATGGTGATGCGGGCGTTCTTGGCAGGACGCTCGATCAGAACGCGTGCCACGGCAGCGTTCTTCAGCTTCTCTTTCAGGTACTCACGAACCTTGATGTCTTCGGCCAGCATGCCGGCGAAATCACGGTTGCTTGCGTACCAGCGGCTAGACCAGTTACGGCTGACCGCCAGACGGAAGCCGGTAGGATGGATTTTTTGTCCCATGTTCTTCCTTTAGGCCTCAGTTACCCACGGTCACATAAATGTGGCAGGTAGGCTTGCTGATGCGGTTGCCGCGGCCCTTGGCGCGAGCGGTAAAACGCTTGAGCGTGGTGCCTTGCTCAACGAAGATGGTCTTGACCTTCAATTCGTCGATGTCAGCGCCGTCGTTGTGCTCAGCGTTGGCGATAGCGGACTCCAGAACCTTCTTGACGATCACAGCAGCTTTTTTCTGCGTGAATTCGAGAATGTTCAGAGCTTGGTCAACCTTCTTGCCGCGAATCAGATCCGCAACCAGACGGCCTTTGTCAACCGACAGGCGAACGCCGCGGAGGACTGCACGTGTTTCAGACATGGTCTACTCCTTATCGTTTCGCTTTTTTATCAGCGGGGTGACCCTTGAAGGTGCGCGTCAGGGCGAATTCGCCCAGCTTGTGGCCCACCATCTGGTCGGTTACATATACCGGTACGTGTTGCTTGCCGTTGTGCACGGCGATGGTCAGACCGATGAAATCGGGCAGAACCATGGAGCGACGCGACCAGGTCTTCACTGGCTTCTTGTCCTTGGTGGCGATGGCCTTTTCGACCTTTGCCAGCAAGTGATGGTCAACAAACGGACCCTTTTTAAGAGAACGAGTCATTTGCTACCCCTTACTTCTTACGGCGCGACACGATCATGGTCTGTGTGCGCTTGTTGTTACGGGTACGGTAGCCCTTCGTCAGATTGCCCCATGGGTCAACTGCGTGACGGCCTTCACCGGTCTTGCCTTCACCACCACCGTGTGGGTGATCGACAGGGTTCATCACCACACCGCGGACGGTAGGACGAATACCCATCCAACGCTTGACACCGGCCTTGCCCAGTTGGCGCAGGCTGTGTTCTTCGTTGGCGACTTCACCGATGGTTGCACGGCATTCGATATGGATCTTGCGAACTTCGCCCGAACGCATACGCACTTGGGCGTAGACGCCTTCGCGAGCCAGCAGGGTAGCCGAGGTACCAGCGGAACGGGCGATTTGCGCGCCAGCGCCGATCTTCAGCTCGATGCAGTGAATGGTCGAACCCACAGGGATGTTGCGGATCGGCAGGGTGTTACCCACGCGGATCGGTGCTTCAGAGCCACTGATGATGGTTGCGCCCACTTCCAGGTTACGCGGAGCGATCACATAACGACGCTCGCCGTCTGCGTAGCACACCAGAGCGATGTGAGCGGTACGGTTTGGATCGTATTCAATACGCTCAACCTTGGCGGGGATACCGTCCTTGGTGCGCTTGAAGTCCACCACACGGTAGTGGTGCTTGTGACCACCGCCCTTGTGACGGGTAGTGATGTGACCGTTGTTGTTGCGGCCTGCCTTTTGGAACTGAGGTTCCAGCAGAGGAGCGAAACCTTCGCCCTTGTGCAGATGGCCACGGGTCACCTTCACCACATGGCGTTGGCCGGGCGAAGTTGGTTTGAGCTTAATAACAGCCATGATTACGCAGCCTCCCCAGAGAGGTTCAGCTCTTGACCTGGCTTGAGCAGCACATAAGCCTTGCGAACGTTGTCGCGGCGGCCAATGGTCTTGCCAAAGCGCTTGGTCTTGCCCTTGGTGTTCACCACAGACACGCCCTTCACTTCGACCTTGAACAGCAGCTCAACAGCGGCCTTGATCTCGGGCTTGGTGGCGTTCTGCAGCACCTTGAATGTCACAGCGTTGGACTTTTCAGCAACCAGCGTGGCCTTTTCGGACACGATAGGAGCAACCAGCACTTGCATCAGACGACCTTCGTCGAACTTGCGTTCGGCGGGAGTAGGGTTCACACGGCTCATGCGAACATCTCCTTGAGTTTGTCGAGAGCGCCCTTGGTAACGAGCACTTTCTTGAATTGCACCAGCGACACTGGATCAGCGTAACGTGGCTCAACCACGAACACATTCTTCAGATTGCGCGAAGCGAGGTACAGGTTTTCGTCCACTTCGTCGGCGATCACCATCACCGAGTCCAGGTTCATGGACTTGAACTTGTCAGCCAGTACCTTGGTCTTGGGCGAATCAACCGTCAGCGAATCAACCACAGCCAGGCGGCCTTCACGGGCCAGCTGCGAGAAGATGGATGCCATACCGGCACGGTACATCTTCTTGTTGATCTTCTGCGTGAAGTTTTCATCAGGCAGATTCGGGAAGATGCGACCGCCGCCACGCCACAGAGGCGAAGACGACATACCAGCACGTGCACGGCCAGTACCCTTTTGTTTGAAAGGCTTGGCGGTGGTGTGACGGACTTGTTCGCGGTCCTTTTGAGCGCGTGTGCCTTGACGGCCGTTGGCGCGGTAAGCAACGATGATCTGGTGAATCAGGTCTTCATTGAAATCGCGACCAAACACGGTCTCAGGAGCGTCCACTTGGGAGGCTGCCTTACCTTGTTCGTTCAGGAGTTCGAGCTTCATTAGTTCGCTCCTTTAGCAGCTGCCTTGACAGCAGGACGCACGGTCACGAAGCCATTCTTCGAACCGGGGATTGCGCCCTTGATCAGCAGCAGTTGACGGGCTTCGTCGATGCGAACCACGTCGAGATTCTGGGTAGTCACGGTCTCATCGCCCATGTGACCGGTCATGCGCTTACCGGGGAACACGCGACCTGGGTCTTGTGCCATACCGATCGAGCCGGGAACATTGTGCGAACGGCTGTTACCGTGAGAAGCACGTTGCGACTTGAAGTTGTGACGCTTGATGGTACCGGCGTAGCCCTTACCGATCGAGGTACCTTGCACGTCGACCTTTTGGCCCACTGCGAAGATCTCGGTCACTGGCAAGGATGCACCTGCGGCGTACTTGCCGGCGGTGTCAGCTTCAACGCGGAATTCCTGGGTGATTTCACCAGCTTCCACGCCTGCCTTGGCCAGGTGGCCAGCGGCTGGCTTGGTCACGCGCGAAGCGCGGCGTTGACCAAAGGTGACCTGCAGGGCCACGTAGCCGTCGTTCTCTTGGGTTTTGACCTGGGTCACGCGGTTGTTAGACACATCCACCACGGTGACAGGCACTGCATCGCCGTCATCCGTGAACAGGCGCATCATGCCTACCTTACGGCCCAGCAACCCGAGGGAGTTGCTTTGACTCATTTGTTGCTCCAAAACTTCCGCCACCGAAACTGCAATTGGCTCGGTGTTGCCCCTGGGTTTGACGCCATCGGCACGAAAGAAGGTTAATAAAAACTTCGCCCCTTAACACCAAAATGCCAGGCAAATTGGACGTATAGAACACGAAGCCATAAATTCTAACGCGAACTTCCCAAATAGGCAAGTTCGCGTTAGAAAGGACAAGCAGCCACACCCGGAGGAGTGGCTTTAAGGCCTTATTGCAGTTTGATTTCGACGTCCACGCCGGCAGCCAGGTCCAGCTTCATCAGCGCGTCAACGGTCTTGTCGGTAGGATCGACAATGTCCATCAGGCGTTGGTGGGTGCGGATTTCCAGCTGGTCACGCGAAGTCTTGTTCACGTGGGGCGAACGCAGAATGTCGAAACGCTTCATGCGGGTTGGCAGGGGCACGGGACCCTTGACAATCGCGCCGGTGCGCTTAGCGGTTTCAACGATTTCAGCAGCGGACTGGTCGATCAACTTGTAATCGAAAGCCTTCAGGCGGATGCGGATTTTTTGCTTGGACATGGTTAATTCCCAGTTGTTCTAAGAATTAAGCAATGATCTTGGCAACCACGCCAGCGCCCACGGTACGGCCGCCTTCGCGGAT
>NZ_JAJNCT010000012.1 GCF_021026195.1 Comamonas koreensis | reverse complement strand
GGCATCGGCAATGGGGGCACTGGCTCTGCTATGGGGCTCAATGGTGGCTGGGGCGCGGCCGGCGTAATGATGATTCCGCTGATCGCGGCCTACCTGGGGGGCATGTTTAAAGAGGAAAGGCAGGTCGGCACCGGTATCACTGGTGAGCTGGGCGGGAACCTCTACGGCTACCAGCTGTTGCGCGAAAGCGGCAGCTTGTTTAGCGGCCCGGACTATCGCTACATCGTCGCAGAGAAGGAGCAAGAAAAGGCAAGAGCTGAAATCGAGCGGCTGAAAAAAGAGATTGCGGACAACCCGGACGATCCACGCAATGGATACCGTCAGAGGCAGATGCAGCAGCAATACAGCCGCCTGGAGATGCTGGACCAGTACAACGGCTCTATCGAGGCTGTGGCCGGCCCCATCAAGATCCTGCAGGACGCTTTCAAGGACATGCGGGAGGACACTGCCGCAAGAGCCGACAGCCTGGGGTTGAACGGTGATTCGATCCGAGCCATGAAGGTGGCACTGGGCCTGGATGAAATCCACCCGGACACGGGTGGCAAGGGGCTGGAATTAACCGGTCTCACGCAAGAGGAGGCTGCAGCGAAGATCGAGGCGGCGTTGGCGCAAGCCAATGAAGAGATGGCCCGGTCGGTCCTGGGAAAGTGGGAGGAGCAGACACGGGAGATCACCCGCATGGTGTGGGATACCGTGGATGTGGTCTCTGATGGGGATACCCAGCAGCAGGCCCGGGTAGGCCGCGAAGTGACGGAAACCGTCACTGAGCAGGTTTTTGTGATGGGTGAATACGTCCGGGTGGGTGAAACCGCTGTAGACGCTCTGACCCGCCTTTCTGCAAGCCTGGCGGGGGTCAACATGGTGTTTGATCTGCTGGGAACTACTCTGCTGGAGGGTTCGCTCTCCGCTGCAGATTGGGCCAGCAAGCTGGTCGACGCCATGGGCAGCATGGATGCGCTCACCGAGGCCGCAGCAACCTACTATGACCTGTACTACAGCGAGGAAGAAAAGCGCACCAGAGCAGCTCAGCAGGCAGACAAGGGCATGAAGGAGATGGGGCTCGATCTGCGTGTCGGCGATATTGATGC
>NZ_JAJNCT010000011.1 GCF_021026195.1 Comamonas koreensis | reverse complement strand
GGCATCGGCAATGGGGGCACTGGCTCTGCTATGGGGCTCAATGGTGGCTGGGGCGCGGCCGGCGTGATGATGATTCCGCTGATCGCGGCCTACCTGGGGGGCATGTTTAAAGAGGAAAAGCAGGTCGGCACCGGTATCACTGGTGAGCTGGGCGGGAACCTCTACGGCTACCAGCTGTTGCGCGAAAGCGGCAGCTTGTTTGGCGGCCCGGACTATCGCTACATCGTCGCAGAGAAGGAGCAAGAAAAGGCAAGAGCTGAAATCGAGCGGCTGAAAAAGGAGATTGCGGACAACCCGGACGATCCACGCAATGGATACCGTCAGAGGCAGATGCAGCAGCAATACAGCCGCCTGGAGATGCTGGACCAGTACAACGGCTCTATCGAAGCTGTGGCCGGCCCCATCAAGATCCTGCAGGACGCTTTCAAGGACATGCGGGAGGACACTGCCGCAAGAGCCGACAGCCTGGGGTTGAACGGTGATTCGATCCGAGCGATGAAGGTGGCGCTGGGCCTGGATGAAATCCACCCGGACACGGGTGGCAAGGGGCTGGAATTGACTGGTCTCACGCAAGAGGAGGCTGCAGCGAAGATCGAGGCGGCGTTGGCGCAAGCCAATGAAGAGATGGCCCGGTCGGTCCTGGGCAAGTGGGAGGAGCAGACACGGGAGATCACCCGCATGGTGTGGGATACCGTGGATGTGGTCTCTGATGGGGATACCCAGCAGCAGGCCCGGGTAGGCCGCGAAGTGACGGAAACCGTCACTGAGCAGGTTTTTGTGATGGGTGAATACGTCCGGGTGGGTGAGACCGCTGTAGACGCTCTGACCCGCCTTTCTGCAAGCCTGGCGGGGGTCAACATGGTGTTTGATCTGCTGGGAACTACTCTGCTGGAGGGTTCGCTCTCCGCTGCAGATTGGGCCAGCAAGCTGGTCGATGCCATGGGCAGCATGGATGCGCTCACAGAGGCCGCAGCAACCTACTATGACCTGTACTACAGCGAGGAAGAAAAGCGCACCAGAGCGGCTCAGCAGGCAGACAAGGGCATGAAGGAGATGGGGCTCGATCTGCGTGTCGGCGATATTGATGC
>NZ_JAJNCT010000010.1 GCF_021026195.1 Comamonas koreensis | reverse complement strand
TTGGCATATTCGCCTCCTAAACGCATCATGTCATTCGATGTGTCCGGAAAACCGGGGGAAGCCCAGGCAGCGCAAACTTCATTTGGAGCTTGTTGTCGCTCTTGGCGATGCCTCGGTAGCGCACTGTCTCTTGCTCATGTTTCTCGTCCAAGTGAAGTCCACCTATCGATGTGTCCGGGGAGACTAGACCAGCACACATTTCATGCTCTGCTACCAAGTCAACATCCTGCGCAGCTCGAACGGAGATGCGGCCAATCAGGCCTGCAGGGGCGAGTAGCCCAAAAACTGAAATGCCTCTTTGGTGCTATATGCGGCGCCTAGGAGGTATTTTTGTTTCTGCGCTTAGATTGTGTGCACAGCGTTGATTGCTTCAATGTCTAATCATAGTTGTAAGAAATTGGAAAGGTATTTCTGATAGTATTCATTGATCATCAGGCTCAGGTCGCGTGATGATGCAGGCAAATTTACGCCGACCGTGAAATACATAAGTCGGCTTATTTGATTTCTATCAGGAGAGAATTTTGAAAAAATTTATTATTCTAGCTTCAGCTGCAATTTGTAGTGTAAATTTATATGCTAATGAGCAATCCACAACTGTAGATTTTTACGCTTCGAAAGAAGAGGCACTAGAAGCAGCAAACTTGGAGAAATTCAACACAAAAGAAAACATTGAATTAGTCTCAAAAATTTCAACAAACTTAGAAAAAATAAAAGCTAACCCTGAGTTAGGTTATGCTGGAACTTGGATCCGATATGATTCGGAAAATCGCGCAAAGCATGTTATAGCAATTTCGGGAAACACTGATGAAAGCAAACTAACTGAGTTAGTGCCTGCTCTAGAGATAGTTAATGTGAAATATAGCTATAAAGATTTAGAAGGAAAACGTAGTGAAATATTAAATATATTTAAACCTTATTCTAGCGAGAATAATCCACTAATCCTTAGTATTGCCATTAATGATGAGGAAAATAGGTTGATCGTCCGCACGATGAAGGAAAACTTCTCCATTGTGAATGAGATTTTGAGTAAATATGAATTTTCTTCAGATCTCTTTGATCTTGAAGAACAGTCTGCTCCTGCGAGATTTATGTGGGATCTTTATGGAGGCACTAAAATTGGCTCGACCACAGCTGGAACCAGTGCGATGTACCTCTGCAGTGCAGGATTCAATGTGCTTATTGATGGAATTTATCAAGGAAATGTAACGGCGGCTCATTGTTATGAACAGAATCGAGCTTGGAAAGATGTGCACTTTAATATGGGTGGGAGTCCGACGGGATCGAGAAAGGGAGGGTATATTGGGGAGTATTTGGCAAGTGGGATGCCATTTGCGATGGATGCTGTTCTCTTTGGGAACGTTAACCATGCTCATAATCTTCCGCCTGTGATGATGTATCAGAATAATACGGCAAGATGGGTAAACGATGTGGCGTCTCCAGTTATGGGGCAGACCGTATGCAGGTTTGGTGGGACAACTGGGTGGAGGTGTGGAGTTCAGAAATCAACTAATACAAGTGTCGCTATTAAAGGACGTTTGTATAATTTGGCTGAGGCTACATTCTGTGGGGGCGGTGGCGATTCTGGCGGCCCCGTAGTGAATAGTAATTTCAATGCGTTAGGCGTTTATACCGGGATTCTAGGAGCTTCAAATAATACCTGCGGCGCAGTTGTAGGTGGCGGCACAACAATTTCTATCTATCAACCGCTTATACCTTATTTTGCACATTTTAGCAATGTTAAGATAAAGCTTAATTGAAATTTATATAAATTAAATTAAAAAAATAGGGTGGTAGATTAATTTCTAACTGATTGTCTGGTTGAGGTTTTTGCTGGCCCTATTATTTTCTTTTGAAATTTCTATAGAGAAATCGCCGAAAATAACTGCGTTACCTACCTGTTAAGCAACTATTGTTGTGAAGTTTATGTTAGTGTTGCTCGGGGATGTGAAAATGATCGCATGTTCTGTGACTACTCCTAGGGATCCTCTGCAATACTCTCTGCCATGGTCTGAGCGCGGGCTTGGGCGATCCGCTGCGTTGTCTTCCTTGCCAATAGCTACGGCTATTGGCAAGGAAGACGCCTTGCGGCTCATCCCGATCCGCGCCTATCCCGATCCGCGCCTATCCCGATCCGCGCCTATCCCGATCCGCGCCTATCCCGCTGTGCGATGGTTTTGCAGAGCATCCCTAGGTGTCGCATCCCGTACGATCATAGGGCCGCTTATTGAACAGTTCAGGACGCGTTTGGTGCCACTGCTTCATAGCCCGAATGGGCGTTTTGCTTTGCAGCGGTGATTGCAGTAATTGGTGGTTGTACAAGGCCACGTAGCGCATCAGTGTTTGCTCCAAATCCTCGGCACTGTTAGAGCGGTGGGTGTTGAGGACATCAGAGATGCGGCCGTTGAAGCGTTCAACCATGCTGTTGGTTCTGGATGCCCGGGGCAGGGTCAGGCGATGCTCGATGCCCAGTTGCTCGCAAAGCAAGTCCAGCTCATGGTTGCCACTGGGCTCCTTTTGCCGACTGGCGAATAAGCGATCAGTGAACTCTTTGCCGTTGTCGGTGAGCAGCCTGGTTATCTTGATTGGACAGGCTTTATGCAGGGCTCTCAAAAATGCCTTGGCGCTCGCTGCCGTCTTGGCAGGCTTGATCTGCACGAACACCCAGCGCGTGGCCCTGCCGATGGCCACGAACAGATAGCGGCGCTTGGTCTCGTCCTGCATCTGAGACAAGTACTTCACATCCATGTGCAAATAGCTCTTAAAAGCCTTGTGCACCTCTTTGGGCTCAGCGGGCTTCAAAGCGTTGAGATTGCCCACGCCGTGCCTGCGCAGGCACCGGTTCAGGCCCGAGCGCGACACCGTGGTGCAGATGAACTCGCGGGTGACGGCTAGCAAGTCATCAAGCGGCAGTAGCAGGGCTCGGCGAAGGGGTACCACCAGCATTTCTTGCGCAGGTGTGAGCTGCGTCTACAGCCGATGAGCGGTATGAGAGCGGTCTTGCACGCTTTCACGCTTATTCCATTTGTAGACAGTCTGCTCGGTAATGCCAAAAAGCTGGGCAAGCACGCTGGCGGTCTCATCGCTGGCGGCGATCAGAGCACGCACTGCTGGGGCGGTGCGGGCATTCTTGTGCAAGGCTATTTGCATGACCGGCTCCCGGTGGACTGCACTGACTGTACAAGCTCACGCAGCACTTCGCGAGCTATGAACAAAGGATAGCGGTTTTTATCTATGCAATCGTCAGGGATGCGATACCGAGGATTGATGAATAATGCTGATATTTTTTTAAAATAGAGTCAGGCGATCGTTTTGATTTTCAATTAGAACATTTGACATATCAAATTTATCATAAACTAAAGTATTTTTAATTTTTTGAAAATTTTCAGCTTTTCCTCTAACTAGGATAAGACATTTTTTTTCGTCAATTCCTACGCTATAAATGATATCGGAAGACTTTAGGTATTTATAGGCGATTTCATTTTTTTTACTATTGATTTTATCTAGGGAGCATTGATTTTTATCTATTGAGTTGAATTGATGAAATAATTTAGTATCATTGTAGCTGTGATTGATCAAAATGGTAGAAATGAGTACTGTAAAAATCACACCGATAATATATGTGGTATTTGAAAATTTATACACAATGATCTTTCAAAAATTAACTTGTATATTAGAATATTTTGCTGAAAATCGTTCATGCATCTTAACTGATGCTGATGGGCTTAGCAATTGCCGGGGCAGCGGCATTCGGCTTTGTTCACAAATCCGGGCCGCAGCGTTAGTAGGCTCAGATGGTGATTGAGACGAACTGGGGACGGCGCAAGGAGTTCATCACAAACTGAAAGAGTTACAACGCAGCTTTGAAAGCGCGAGGGGAGCTGATCAGCTCCCTGAATAGGGATATGCAATGGCTGGCCGTTCCTAGCGATAAGCGTGTGTGTCGCCACATATGTATCGACCCAGCAGTTCCTGCACAGGTCAGGCCACTAATGCATACGCCTCAGCGGGAGTTTTCATCTTCAGCGCCTGGTGCGGGCGCTGGTGGTTGTAAAAGCCAATCCAGTCACCAATCACCCGGCTGGCGTTCTGCAGGCTCTCGAAGCGGTGTCGATGCACGCATTGCTCCTTGCGTGTTCGGATCACGCGTTCAACCATGCCATTTTGCTGTGGGCAATGTGGGGTGATGAATTCCTGGCGCAGCCCGTAACTTCTGACCAGCGCCGTGTAATGGCGACTGGTGAACACCAGTCCATTGCCTGAGCGCAGCAGCAACGGCTGGGGCACAGCCCCAAGCGTTCCGAATCGGGCGATAAGGGCCTGCCCCAGCGCACTGGCAGCCGTAGTGGCCCGGCCTGTGCGAGATAAGTGCCAGCCCAGCAACTCCTGCGTATGGCAGTCGATAACCAGGGCTAGAGATGCCCAGCCGTCTCGCCCAGCCCCGATACGGCACAGGTCCGTCGACAAACGCTCATTGGACGCCTTGGCCACAGAAGGTAAAGCCTGCACACGGGGCCGCATGCCAATGGCCCTCTTGCGTACCTGCTAGCCATGGATCTGGAAGATGCGCTGCACGGTGTTGTTGTTGAAACCCAGCAGATGCGCCACTGTCCGGTATCCGAACGACTAGTTCTCCTCGATCATCACCTTGATTGGCCGGGCAAACTGCGCATCGACCTTGGGCTTGGCTTTGACCGCTTGGTAGTAAACGGTGCGACGCGGTACTTCGAACCAGCGGCACAGCTGGCTCAGGCTGGCCGCCACCCATCATTGCGCAAGCCTTGCTGCGCGCGAAGGATCATTTCCCTTCCTCGTCCAGCAAAGCTTGCAGCGTTTTTCGCGCACGCAGCTCCAGCATCGCTTCACCGTAGGCCTGCTGCAGCAGCTGCAACTGGCGCTCATACTGCTCACGCACATCCTCTGGCTTGGCCCGCAAGGCGTTCTCCATACCGCGCTTGCCTTCATCCACCCAGCCTTCAACTTCAGACGGTGACAGGTCGTATGCCCGACTGGCCTCGGCCACAGTGGTTTTTGCCTGGATGATCTCTAATACCAGCGCACTCTTGCGCCTGGCCGTCCACCGTTTGATTTCGTCTTCTGTCTTCATCTTTCAGATCCCTTTTTTCCAAGTTTAGGACCTGTGCAGGTTTTTACTGGGTCAATACATGCATTCTCAAAAACCCAGGGCCCTTGATTCACGGTGATGGCCAAAGTGCTTTGCCCGCCAAGCTCTACTGCAGCTGAGAAGAATACCTTGCTGACGTTGGGCGCATCGGCTACCAAGCGCGAGGGCACTGGTGGTGACGGCATCGCAGTGGCAAAAGGCTCAGGCCTCGGACGCCTGCATGGGATAGAAGTGCCGGCAATCGCGCCAGTCCTGCACCGGCTGGTCGTCCAGATAAGTTGTCGGTTTTGGCAAAAATCCGGAAAAGAACTGGGCAATCCCAAGCTCATTGGCGGTGTGCCGGCAATAGTCGGCACCACCGGAGCTCCAGAGGTACAAGACCGCGCCTTCCAGGTGAAGACGCCGCACCTGTTCAAGCACCGACGGCATCGGAATTCTCTTGGATCCGACGGTACGCACCAAGGTGTCGTCAACATCGATAAATACTATTTTTTTCTGCATATTTTTAAGGCACCCAAGCGTGGATGGAGCCAGCATCGTAGACCAAGGACGGGCCGCCAGATAGGCCTTTTTACCGCTGCTTGCGTCCGCAGGGCATCGGCCAGATTAGATGTGTTCTACCCAAGGTTTGCGCTTGGCGACGCATCCCTGATAAAGCCACTGGGAACCCTGCCCAAGCGCTTGCAGAACATGGTCGAAAAGGCGCTGGGGCTGTCATAACCAAGGTCCAGCGCCACCTGCGTGACCGACTGCCCACCCGACAGCCTGGGGAGGGCCGCGAGCAAACAGGCCTGCTGGCGCCAGGCGCCAAAGCTCATGCCTGTTTGCTGCCGAAAGAAGCGATTGAAGCTGCGCAGGCTTTTGTGCAGCTGTTCGGCCCAGTCCTCTGGCGCGGCTTGTATCTGTGGTGCCTTCAAGAACGCCTTGCACAATGCAGCCAGCACCGCATCCTGCGGGATGGGCGCAAACAAGGGCATGGTCTGGGCCAGGCGCACCTCATGCAGCAGTAGCTGTGCCAGCGCGCCGTCGCGGCCATGTTCGTCATAGAGCGCGGGCAGCGCAATCGATGCCAGCAGCAACTGGTGCAGCAGTGGGCTGACCACCAGGGCCTCGCAGTGTTCGCCCTCGCGCGGCGCGGCAGCCGGTTCGATATACAGGCTGCGTGTGCTGACCCCTTGCATGCGTACCTTGTGCCGTTTGCCTGCCGGAATCCAGACGCCGCTGAACGGCGGTATCACCCAGGCGCCATCATCCGTCTCCACCTCCATCAAACCGCTCATTCCGTACAGCACCTGCGCACGGCGGTGGGTGTGGGTGTCCAGCAAGGTGCCGGGGCGGTAATCGGTGCTGATGGCCAGCAGAGGGCGGGGCACGGCGTCCACCGTATTGAGGGCGATGTTGTGCATTCCTGGATCTTGGCCTAAATGCGAGGGTGCTTGGCTGTTTGTTGAATGTCAGCCGCCGCATTTTTTTCTATCGTGGTGCTTTACCACCTTGGATGTCTGCTTCTCATGTATTTGCTGCTGCTGTGTTTTGGCGTTCTGGCCGGTGTGACCACCGTGCTGTTTGGTTTTGGGGGCGGCTTTGTGGTCGTGCCGCTGCTGTACTCGGTGCTGATCGGGGTCTACGGTGCCGATAGCAAGATGGGGCGCGCTGCGATGCATATCGCGGTCGCCACCTCTACCTGTGTGATGATTTTTGGTTCGGGCATGGCGAGCTGGCGGCACCACCAGGCCGGCACCTTGCCCTGGCGCCAGGTGCGGCCTCTGCTGTGCTATGTCGCCGTGGGCGCAATACCCGGTGCGATCGCGGCGCTGATGCTGAGCGGCAGCTGGATCCGCTGGGCCTTTATCTTCTATCTGGTCTTGACGATTCTGGACAGCCTGTTGCGCTCGGGCTTCACCCACAGCCATCGCAGCGAGATGCGCCCCATGGCCAAACCCGCTGCCGCTGCGGCCGGCCTGTCAATCGGTGCGATTGCTGCTTTTCTGGGCGTGGGCGGCAGTGTGATGACGGTGCCGCTGATGCGCCGGCGCGGCGCCAGCATGACGGCGGCCACGGCCGCAGCCAACCCGCTGTCGCTGCCGATGGCCATCGTGGGCACCGCCACCTATGCGCTGATGGCCTGGAACACCGCATCCTTGGGGGCCTGGCATCTGGGCTTTATCGATCTGCGCGCTTGTACCGCGTTGGTGCTGGGCTCCTGGATCGGAATCCGCACAACATCGCGATGGATTGGTAAGATCCCGGACGGCATCCATGCCAAGGTCTATATAGCTCTGCTGTGCGCCGTGCTTTTGGCGATGGTGCTTGGCTGACGGTATGGCTGGGCCGTTCGCGCCCATGCCGGCGCCCGCGCATGTGGGTGTTTTCCATCCTCAGGAGGTCCGCAAGTGTTCAAAAAACTTTCAGCAGTGTTGGTAGCTACGCTTGTCCTGGCTGGATGCGGATCCGCCCCATCGCAAAGCCGGGCCGAGGTGGACCAGGGGCGTTGCGCGGGCTATGGTTACCAGCCCGGAACCGACGCATTCGCCAAGTGCATGATGACCATCGATGTCGCGCGCGAAAAGCGTGATGCCCAGGACCATCCGAGCGATGCACGCATGAAGGCGCTGAGCATCGAGCGCAATGGCGATACGCGCTTTCCCATTTGCTCTGCAGCCGGTATGGACAACAACCTGGACACTTTCAACAACGCCTGGTATGGGCCGAACTGCCGTCAGCGATGAAGTGCTGCTGCCAGCAGCGCATACCGCCATACCGCGTCAACTGAACTGGTCGGTGTAGTAGCGCGCAGCACAGCAGGAACAGGCAAACAGAGATACTTCTTGAAGCGATTCGGGCGGGCCTTGGGTGTCGAATGTCCTGGGCCTTTTCCCCAGGCCCTTTTCCCAATACTGCTGCGATTGCTGCGTGGCCAGCAGCTGCTGAAAATCAATGGGTGACCCTGTGAATTCACACCAGGTGTCGCAGCAAAACGGCCAGTCAAAGCAGCCCTGCAGAAAATGCGGAATGCCGGGTAACTGGTTGAACGCGTGCCAAGCGCGGGCGGGGTCTTTGGCCAGGCTTTGAACAGTTTGTTCCACATCGCGTCGGTTAGACCGAACTACATTGCCGCCCTGGATGCAGTCGGCGCACAGGTAATACACCTCGGGTTCCTGTTGCGCCAGTTCTTCATCCGCCGCTAGGTGGGGCTGCACAATGGTTCCGGTATAGCCATAGACGGGTACACCGGCGCGCTCGCATTGCTGGCAGACCTCATTCGCGACGCTGCGCAGGGCAGCATCTGCAACATAGGTGAATACGGTTCCCATGGCCTGCCTTTCTCAGATGGCTTGTAGTATCGGCGAACTGCGCTCGGGGCATGCTCTCCACCAATCATCAACAAGACCGCGACAGTTCGTCGCTAGCATCGTTGCTTTCTATCTACCAGGGGGCGAGGAGTGAGCAAGGTTTTGAAGTGGGTAGCGCTCGCGGCGGTGGTTTCAGGTTGTGCATCCAAGCCTCAGTATGCGTGGCGCCAGCAAGGTGTCTCGCAGCACTAGGCGGAATCTGATCTGTCCAAATGCAAGTTCGATATTGAAAAGCGCGGCAACAGTGGCGACAAACGACGTCATCTGCTCAAGCTGTGCATGCAGGGCGAAGGCTATCGCTTTGTACGGGTGAACTAAAGAGCGAATGGACCGTTTGCGCTGAGGCGGTAGATATCTTGATCTGCTGTGCTTATTAAGCCGCCCTGCAACGGATACCAGAGCGCTTCGCAGCAGGCGCCCTCCATGCATCCAGCGGCATGCCAAAGCTTGCGGTAGCCGCGCCATGCGGGTCCAGGAGCGCAGGCGCCCTACGAGCTGCGAGACTCCGCGCTGGCGCTCCAGCACTGCCATTGCGCGGCCGGTCAGCCCCTCTTGGTGCGCTATCTTCGTCATGGTGCCCTTCAACCATTTGCCTCGCTCAAGGGTAACCCCTCAAAGTTCTACCCCCGAGACCAGGTGCAACGCTGCAGGACGGTGACAACCCAAATCGGGCAACGGTGCCCGCTTCTGGGCCGGTGAGCAGCGCTGGGTCCCATGCGAAGCCTTGGGCTGAAGAGCAGAAGGGGGCATGGCGCCAACGCCAGAACGCCGTGCAACCCTCCCCGGGTGCAGAGCCATGCGGAGGCATCGATTGGCGCACAAGCGCTGATGGAGCCGGCTAAGCCAGACCTGCACGCCGACCCGCATCGCAAAGGCTTTCCAGTGTCTCAAGGCCTGACCGCTGAGGACGGCTGCATGAAGCTCTGGGAAGTCGTGGCGCTGCGGGGAGGGGGCTTGGTTGGAAGCGGACCGTCCGGCAGCCTGCCAGGCTGCCCGGGATACTGCGAGGGTGACCGCCACCCAGCGCCAGGCATTGCTCGCGCTGTTCCACATCGGTGACCATCGCTGCCCATAGTGCTCAAGCTGGCGGCAGTTCTGAACCTGGCTGACAACGACCAGGCCTGCAGCCAACAGGCCAAGTGGACCATTCGACGGCCTGAGGCTGATGACGGGGCGGTAATGCCGATCCCACCCCATGCAAAGCGGTCCTTTGAAATACGAGGGTCAAGCCGATCAAAAAATTTACAAAAAATGCGACAAAAAACAGTTGTTAACAAATGTACAAAATATTACAATTGTAGTTTATTTAAATTTGTCGCTAAGGCGCGCTTATGTATTTCTATCAACGTGCAGCATTTGTCGTTTTTTCAGGGTTGTGCATGGCTACAGTGAATGCTGCCCCTGCCACCTACAATCCGGTGGGTGTGCAGCAAAACATTGCCGTGCAAACGGTAACGGACGGCGGATGGACGGAATGTTACAAAGAGACATTCGACAAAAATGGGAAATCCATCGAAGAAATATCCACCGCTTGTGGTGGCACGCAGCTCATGATGGCCTGTCGTCCCACCGGGGATACCAACCTGCAACTGGTGGCGCAAGCTCCCAAAGTTGACGTGATGACGGACACCGGCGAAGTTGACATGACTACCACTCACCAAGCCAATGGAGTTTCATGGTATTTCAATCCGAATTGGTCTTGGGGCTTTGCGGCAGCGGGGCAGGTCGTCACCAAAAGCAGTTGCGACACGCAAAATTCTTCGGGTGCAGGCAGTGAAACCCGCATGTGCATTCATACCGGCGGTGGCTCTTTGGAATCGGGTTACAGATGCGGGGCTACTACGCTGAATGGCAGGGCAACTTTTGAGCGTATCTTCTACACCGCCAACGCGGCTCCCACGGCCGCCAAGCCAGACCCTGTTTCCTCTGTGGGTGTTTCAAATGTGGGGGACCAAGCGCTGACCGTCAACTGGACAGCTCCGAGCGAGAATGGTTCGGTGATCACCAAGTACACCGTGACGGGCGTTCCTGGCGGATCTTGTGTCAGCGAGGTTGTTCCCCCTGCGACCACGCCTGAAACCAGCTGCACCGTCACTGGTCTTACCAACGGCACCTCCTACAAGTTTACGGTGGTGGCCACTAACGCCAATGGCGACAGCGCTCCCTCGCCTGAAAGTGCTGAAGCTGTGCCTAGCGCCGACCTTACCTTCAATGGTGGTGGCGCTAGCATTACGCTTGCTGGCGGCGTCGTTGCAGTCGCTTATTCCCAAGCGCTGCAGGTAACGGGCGGCCTGCCCCCATATACCTTCTCCGTGACAGGCGAATTGCCGCCTGGCCTGAGCCTCGACACGGCTAGCGGCGTGGTATCTGGAACGCCAACGACACCTGGCACATACAGCTTCTCGGTCATGGCTATGGATAGCGCGGTGCAACCTACGCTGGCGGAAAAAGCCGTCCATGTCGCTGAGCAGACCTTCACGATCGTGATCACTGCAGCACCCGTGGTCCAAATCCCCGCTACACCCGTACCCGCGCTGGGCGGCCTGGGTCTGATGCTACTGTCCGGAGTGGTTGCGGGCTCAATGGCTGTGATGCGCCGACGCAAATCGGTCTGATCCGGTAGCCCTCTTCGGAGGGCTTTTTGTTCATTTTTGAGAATGTGCCGCGTGATGGCAGATGAAATGCATGCAGCAAGATCCTCGAGGTGGTTGCGAACCTCGGCGGCGATCCTTGACAACGACAGGCCGAAGTCACTGCGCGGGGCATTCAACTGAACATCGATCGCTGGCTGAACGGGGACGACGGCGAACAAGCTTGCAAAGGGTGTTCAGATTATGTTTCCAGGCGGTTTAGGACGCGGAGCTTTCATTCATATTTCGCGTCATTCATTGCCGGTACAGATGGCCGCCGATTTCATGCAGTGAAAGCATCTCCCGCTCTGAGATGCTCCTCTCTATATCACTCATTGACACAGCCAAATGCGGTCCCGGAGAGTTCGCGTTACAAGGGATGTGCAGCTTGTCCATGCATTCGTCCTGAAGGTTTAGGCTCTCTATGTGAGGGTGTGGTTCAGTCATGTGATCCTCTTCTGGTGTAGTAGCTGAATAACTCCGACTGCTGGCGTGGCCAACCATAAAATGGCGGGAAATGAACCACCGGGCAAACGGGGAAGGTTTACGAAAGAGTTAGCGTGAGTCAGTGAAGTTGGCTTTAGGCGCCCCACGTTGGGGGCTGCCACCCTTTAGCCTTGGAAACTGATGCCATTCTTTTCATCTACCGGTCGGCTAGCCGACCGGATAACTTCATGTATGAACTGCAGCTTCGCCACTGCCTTTCGAGGCAGTACGAAAGGGTAGAAATCGGGCTGGCCCATGCTGCGAGTCAATTCATTCAGCGCATTGGTCAGGACGACCCACGTATTTAGGAAAGACAGGAAAAATTGCGCATCTTCGCGGTCCGGATCCCACAGATCTTCGAGGGTGTAAGGCTCGCTCTCGATTTCCACGTTGTTGGCATCAATGCCGAAGCTAACTGCTGTATCTACCGCATCGGCCATGTGGAGGTAATGGGCCCAGGTTTCCGCCCAGTCTTCCCACGGATGGGTGGTCGCATAGCTCGAGATGAAGTGAAGTGGCCAGTCGGGTGGTGGTCCATTCTTGTAATGGCGCTTCAGGGATTCGCTGTAGTCGATGGATTCATCACCGAACAACTCGCGATAGGGTGAATGCCACGATGTGTCGAGCACCAAGCGATCCCAGTAGTAGTGGCCCACCTCATGGCGAAAATGACCGAGTAATGTTCGATACGACTCGTGCATTTCGGCTCGTATTTTTTCCCGCTTGGCGTCATCCGCTTCAGCAATATTCAGGGTGATGCGGCCTTCGTCATGGCCGGTCAAGACCTTAGGTCCATCGGGAAGCTGCTCAAGCATATCGAACACCAGTCCGTTCGGTCTTACCTTCCGAGTTTCGATGGGTAAGGCCAGAGCGAGGAGTTGGGAGAGCAGTCGGCGCTTTGCCAGTTCCAGTCGTCCATACAGTTTGCGATTCACATCTTTGGAGAGGTCGGGGATGGTGCCCGTCGTACTGCAGGACAGGCATAACGAAGGTGTCAGATTGCGCGGCACCTGACGCTGCTCGGCTGTTCCGCCTGGGATAAGCCAGTTGCACGACGAAGAGGACAATAAATTGGCACATCGATGCACAATCCTGCCGCTCGTATCGTCTGCGATGGACCAATCACTTGAGGTAAGGCCGGGCTCGAGCGCTACCACCGCCCTCGATATGGGGTCGTATCCCAGTGAGCGACCACAGCTTAGACACTGAGAATTGCGAAGGAACACAGGCTTGCCGCAGATGCATCGATAGGAGCGGCTGGGTGTTAGGCTGACGCCAGAGGCTGGGTTAGTGGTCATGGAAGTGTCAAGGTGGTGGATCACCAATGTCTTTGATGACTCTTCAACCTTGCGTAGGCGTAAGTTGCGACTACATGTGCCGTTAACGCTGATCACCTATCGCATCTCTGCTCTCAAGCCTGTGCCCACACGTCGAAATCTTAATTTTCTGGGCCGAAGTTGAAGATGGGAAAATTCAACCGCGGTTTGCACCACCAATCCGTGCAGCCAAGAATAGAAAGAGCCTCCGGCAATTAAAAATTACGGAGGCTCAATTTTTTCATGAGTGCCGAGTAAAATTTACGCACCGATCCATGACATTGTTTGATGACGCCGCGTTGATATTGAAGATGTGTTTTCAACGAGTGTTCGGGCTTTGCCAAGAGGGGGCAGGCTGTTTCTTGATTTTATCTATGCCTTTGCCTGCTGTTGCAACCTCGTTGCAGCGTCTAATAATTGTGGCCCAGGTCGCATTTATGTGATCCTCTTGTTCGCTCTCGTTAAGAGAGTTGAAGGATTTCTTGTTTACCTCCGCTTCAAATTGCTGAATGGCAAGGTCACGTATCCCTCTCGACTCCAAGCGTTCATTCACGTATATCTTTCCAGCTGCTTGATAGGCTAGGTCTTTGTAGTTTGCTGCTTTGGGAACACCTGGTAGATCGCCGCCTTGTGCGTACATGTGTTGAAACAGCGCATGAGAATTGCAAATCATCATGGCATTTGCGAACTGCAGGCTGGGATTTTTCTCTTCGCTGGAGGCTGAGGTGTATCCATAGCTGCACAGGATCAAAAGTGTGACAAGACTCAGTCTTTTAAGCATAGGATTGCTACTCGGTAAATTAACACGCAACGAAATGTAAATAAGGCAAAGTATTGTGACGTGTGATTTTGCTAGCCTCCCCGGCGCCATTAGGGCACGGAGAGGCATTTATTGTTCACGGGTTAGCAGTTACTACATAAAAGCTAACTGGCGGTGGCTGCTGGAGCGATCCCCGTAAACGTTTCCCAGCCCCTTAGCCGACGCACTGGGAGAGTGTTGGGTGGACCTCATAACCACCCCATCCTAAGCGCACAGAACAGCCCCACCCATAGCAGCAGCAGGGCCACAAAAGTAGCCTTGATGTAGATTGGCCAGCTCAAGATCACCTGCCAGATGTTTTTGTTCTTCCATGCCATGTTCGGTCGTTGATTCGTTTCTAGGGCCTGCGCTAAGCAGAAAGCCGATTGGAGCGGCGAGGACAATAACTAGGCCTGTATGGGCAAATAGCCGATAAGAAATCCAGTCTATCGCAGCTCAATGCTCTTGGCCTGGTGTCCACCAAGGGATAGCTTCGAATCCCTGTTCAACTTCACCAGTCGCAAGCGGCTCAAAAATTAGTTCCGCAACTGGGTCTACGCCATCTTCGTAGCTCAGGGCGAATTGCCTCAAGGTAACTTGATAAATGCCAGATGGGATGGACAGCGTCAGATGGCTGCTTGTTATTGGTGGCTCGTCGGCGAACTGCGCTGACATAGTTAACTGGGTGTAGTCCGTGACATGAATCCCAGCGTGACCAACTTGGATGAGAGAGGCGGATTCTCTCAGGGCGGTTATCGGAGAACGTGTCGACGAAATGCGCAGAGGCTCGTTGGCTAGCTCTGGGCCGAGGTGAGCAACAAAGAGAGCGCCAGTGTTCAAATTTTTTAGGAAACACGGAATCAATTGATCCAGTGTCCAGTCTTCACCAATGAATCCGCTATACGCATCAGAACAAACCAGTGCTACGAATCCGTCTTCGTCAACCTCCGTTTGAAGTTCGAAGTTCAACTGAATCATTGAATCCCTCTTTTTAGTAAGTTTCCATTATGCTTGATACCTCAGCCGCAAAGCTATGCCTCCCCTGCACCACTACGGCACTGAACTGACCCCCAGAAGTTGGACACCGATCTAGCTTTCGGTAGGGTTGATGGGAAGATGTGACGAAGATTCCAAGCGGGCTGCGGTCCTGAACTATCTTGAGGGCAATAGAGGGTTCAAGACAGTTGCGCGTGAACATGACATAGATCCTTTTTTGCTTCGCCGGTAGGTCGAGGTGTACCGCGTGCATGGCGAAGCTGGACTTCGAAGAAAGAGTCAATGGGCTTCTTCGGAACCTTGTAATCCGAATTCTTCCACCTCAACAAGTTCTGCAGTGTGGCGCAGCTTCAAGAAGGTCTTCACGACTACATCCATTACTACAATCACCAACGCATCAAGCTAAAACTAAAGGGCCTGAGTCCGGTGCAGTACCCGATTCAGGCTTTCAGTCCCTAGCTTCCAATTGTCCAACTTCTTGGGGTCAATTCAATTTTCGAGCTTTTTTACTTTAGTTTTGCTTTAGTCGTATTCCGAAGCGACTAAGAGAATCCATTCAATACTTCCTTCGTGCTTTGGGTGCTGAGCGTGATTTTGGGGCGGGAAGGGGTCGTTAGCGTTGGCTGCTATTTCACTTTCGCAATTCGCGCATCGATAAATTCCCGAGTAAGGGACCGTAGAGCCAGGTTTGTGCTTCGCAGAAAAAGCTGCGCCTGCTTTGCTTTTGTGAACCCGGCGAACGTCAATATAAATAGCCATTTCTCTCCTCCATTAGTTGAGTCCGCATCTTATTTGTTGAACCTTACAAAGGTTGTAAGCTTCGTTTGTTGAATTTTTACAAATGTGCTGGGTTTTCTGCTGCAGCAAGCGCGGCCCGCACCCGAGCGGGTGCGGCATCTCCTACTGAGAGCTTCCCAGTGCTTGAAGAAGCGAACAGCAACCCCAGCCAATGAGGGTTGTCTGATGGGGTACGAATACCATGGCCAGCCAAGTGCTGGCTTTTCTTTCGGAGCAAGCGCATGGATACACGGCAAGCGTGGGTCACGGCTTTCGGGCTTCTGTTGCTGGCCCGCAGCTAAGCCGGCCAGCTGCCCGTAAAGGTAGACTGGCCAGCTCGCTGGTGTAGACAGTGTGAACGTCGGTTCTAAATTTGCATGCACTAAGATGGCCTACCGTAAGATTGAGTCAGCAAAGAAGCTGCTGGCCAAGGGCCTGTCGACTCGGGACGTAGGCAAGAAACTCGGTTTATCGGTTCCAACGCTGTACCGCCGGGTGCCAGCCTCTGCGCACGCTTAGCGTGCTTTATTGTCGTTTTCCGAGAGGACGCCTACTAAAATGAACCGCATTCGCACATTTCATGATCCAGAGACGGGGAAAACGTGGGGGACACGGATCGATGGGTTGAATGTCATCCTCGCCTCAGGTGGCTTGGGTAAGACGAAGGAGGTTGTCAAGCCACAAGCGGACGAGCCGGCCATGCGTCGCATTCTTGAAAAGGAAGAAGGTGTGCGGCTTCGCAAGGGCATGGTGCTTGCCGATCCCCATGCAATGGCCGGCTCACCCTGCATGCTGCGACATCTCGGTCGCGTATACACGGGCGCGCTGGCGATTGCAGAGTTCGACGGCGGCCTCCTGGTCAATCAATTCGAAGATGCCGGCCAAGGAGACGCGCTGTGGCGAATCGCACGGGATGGAAGCGCGGAACGACTGACGTTCGTTGGCGCGAATACCCTTGCGTGGAAGCTGATACCTGTTCCGACGCTGAACAAAGTGCTGTTTCTCGCTGACCATCAGATTCGGGCATGGGACCCGGCTACCAACGGCGTCGTTGAACTAACGCGGCGGAATGGGATGCCTGTGAGCTTTCTGGATAGCCAGGGTACGTTAGCGGCGTGGCATGAAGAGCCAGAACTCGTCGTGCGCGATCTGGCAACCGAGAAGGATCAATTTCGCTTGAAGGTCGAACCGGTGCTCTACTCAGGCCACAGTCCACAGCTCACCGGCGCACTATCTGCAGACGGATCGATGCTGGCACATTGCGCTCAGGCGGGGAGAATTTTAGTCCATGATGTTGCCAGCGGTACGATCCGCTTCACTATTAGCGGTGGCTTCGAGATGGTCAGCAAGCTCGTGTTCACACCCGACAATCGGCAGTTGATTGTCAAGGAGCTATACGGACGCTGGGGCCTGAAGGCCTACGATCTGGCCACGGGCGAACCAGCTACAGGATGGCCGGATTTGAATGATCTGGGTGATAGCGAGTTTGCGGTCGATAACGCGCGTGACCGTCTGGCTTTCTTCATCCATGACCGAGCACATGTGTACGAATGGTCGACTATGCGCAAGCACTCTGAGTTGCGGATCGATCAAGTTGTCAAGTCCGCCGCTCTTGCGTGGACGCACGACGGCTTGCTGGCCGTTCGAACTGATCTGGGTTGTGTCGGGATCTACCGGGTCGAATAAGAGTCTTCATGGACGCACCGTTTGGCGATTTTGCACAAATACCGTCCCCGGTTATTGTGTTGCATTGACCAGCTGAATCCATAGCCGTTAGCCGCAATCCCACCTTCGAATGGACCAGACGCAACAGCAGCCTCACAGGCCGGCTACCGGCTGGAAGCCGCCCCAGCACTTCCTCTGGCTGAGCTCAAGTCGCTCCGAGTTCAAACTTCAGTGATAAAAATTCAAAACTCGCGGAGAACCGACACCCGCAGGGGTCGACCGGTCAACCCGCGCGCGTAGTGAGTGTGAGCGTCGGTTCTCAATTTGCATGTAGTGAGAAAATTTGCAAGATCAATGAAGACCTACAAGAGGACACTGGTCGGCGCCACAGGCAAAAGAGGAGCGGAATGCAGTACGCACCTATGAAAAAAACCAGCTAACGACCTGCCAAAATAGGTCTAATTAATCTGGTTTTGTCCCGATCTTGTCCCGTTTGTGTTTTTATAGCGCTTATGCTATTGATTCCATTGCAGAATCATGGTCCCCCCGACAGGAATCGAACCTGTATCTAGCGCTTAGGAGGCACTCGTTCTATCCATTGAACTACGGAGAGGGGCAGTGGCCTATTGTAGAGGACTTGCCGGGCCTCCCAGCCAATCTGGCGGGGGACTGCATCCGCTGCACTGATCGGCGAGCGGGGCGCCCTGCCGCGCCGCTTGCTGCCCGGGCTGTAAGAAGTCGCGACTCCGGGCAAACTCCTGCGAAAGTGCAAAATTTCACAGCATGTTTCCTTTCCCTTCCACCCTACTCCCCACATTGGCGGCATTGAGCGACCGCTGGCAACCCATCGGTTCCGTGCAAACGCTGTACGTCAGAGCCGGCAAGGCGCCTGAGCCGCGATCGGTGGCAGAGGCCCAGGCCATCGGCGGCTATGGTCTGGCAGAGGATCGCCATGCGTCCATTTTGTCTCCCCGGCAGCTGCTGGTCGCAGACAACGGTGCCTACCGGCGCTGGGATTTTCCTGAAGGCATGCTCCGAGAGAATCTGCGGGTGGACTTCTCGACCCGGGGACTTGCCTCTGGAGATCTGCTGCGGATTGGCAGTGACGTGGTGCTTTGGATCACGTTTGTCTGTGAACCCTGCCGGCTGCTGGAGCGCAGGGCGCCGGGGATCGCTGCCAAGATCGGCCGAGACCGAGGCATGCTTGCCCGCGTGCTGCGAGGCGGAACCATCCGCCGTGGCGCAGAGATAGCGGTATGCCGCGCGATAGCGCCTGCGCTCAGCGACCAGTGGCAGCAGAGGGTCCAGCAGGTGGCCTGCGCGGTGCCCGAGGGCGCCTGGATCAGCTACCGGCAGCTGGCGGAGATGGCCGGCGTGCAAACGGCCTATTGCAGAGCTTTTCCCAAGGTCCTGGCACAGTTGCCAGCGCCTGTTGCCGCCAGGGTGCGGAGCCCGCGCAGTGGTGCAGGCGAGGCGCCCTGGTCCGGTGCTGGATTCTTTGGCATGGCCCAGGATTGACGCCTACTTGCCTGAGAAACGGCGGCCTCAACGTCGGCAGACCCACTGACAAACAAGCCCCGCCGTTGCGCAACGGCGGGGCTTGTCTTTGTGTGTTGCAAGCGGTCAGGGGCTCAATCAGTCATACCGCAGGGTGTAGATCAGATCCAGCGCGCTGGTAGTACCAGCGGAGCCGCGCAGCTGCAGATTGCGGGTGAAGTCATAGAAGATGTAGAGGGCGCCCAGGGTGCCGGCCAGGCCGGCTTCGTAGGTCACATACAGGTCCTGCGAGATGCGTTTGCCCAGGGACAGGCTGGCGGAGTCGCGGTCGGTACCGCCAAAGCCGATTTCGTCCAGGCCCAGGCCCTTGGCAATATTGCCGGTGATGCTCTCGCCCGAGCCGCCGCTGAGCAAGGCCAGCGCCGCCTGCTGCATCAGTGCGCTGCTGGCGCCACCTTCGGCTGGGTCGCGTCCCATCACCACCCAGGAGATCTTCTCCGCATCGGGCATTTCGGGGTTGGAGTACAGGCGCACGCGCGGCGCCTGTGCCGAGCCGCTGACCTGCACACCCGCCCGCACAGCGATGTTCGGACGCAGCGCCAGAATATCGAGCGAGGGGTTGTTGTACGGGCCATTGAAACGGATCAGGCCGGTTTCCACATTCAGCACCTGGCCCCAGGCGCGGTAGCGGCCTTCTTCGGTGCTGATGACGCCGGTGATACGCGGCATGCCGATGCCGGCGCCGCCGCTGCTTTGCACATTGAGCGTGCCAGTCAGGCGGGTGGTGATGCCATAGCCTTGCAGCGCGAAGTCGTGGCCCATGTCGAGCTTGACGTTCAGGATCAGCGGCTTGGCGGGTGTCACCTGGCCTGCAGGGGCATCGAGCTTGGCCTGGGCGGCCTTGGCCGCTTCCTGCTTGGCCTTCTCGGCAGCGGCTGCGCGGCTGGCCTTGGTGCTGACCACGACATCACTGCCAAGCTTGGGCGAGGATTCATCGGCCAGCATGATGCTGGCGCGGTCCACGGTCAGGTCCCCGGTGATGCTCATCTGGCCTTGCTGCAGCTGGCTGCGCACCTGGCCGGAGACGCTGACCTGGCGGTCGGCACGCACCAGCACCTGCAGGGCCTTGGCCTGGGTGCGGATGTCCATGCGGATATCGGGTGCAGCGCCGTTTTGCGGCATGGTCCAGCTGATGGTGCCGGTGGCATCCAGGGTACCGCCGCTGGTGGGCGCGGCCGTCAGGTTGCCGCTGTAGCCAGCAATGCGGGCACGGCTGCCTTCGCCGCCGTCAAAGTGCAGGCTTTGCAGCTCCAATGTATTGCCGTTGAGCTGCGCACGCAGGCTGCCGTTGCGCAGGTCCACGCCATCCAGCTGCGATTGGACGTGCATCTTGTCGGCGGTGATGGTGCCGCTCCAACGCGGGTCTTGCAGATTGCCCGCCAACTGCACATTGGCTGCCAGGCTGCCCGCTACGCGCCAGCCCGGGGGCGCAAAGCTGGCCCAGATGCCCAGGTCGGGCATTTGCGCCTGCACGCTGCCGCTCAGTGGCGCATCGGGGGCCACGGTGGCGCCCAGGTAGTTCTTGCCTTCGTACTGCAGCGCGGTTTGCACATCGGCCGTCAGCTGGCCGGCATTGACCGAATCCCACTGCACGCGGCTGCGCACCTGGCGGTCTTGCACGGTCACTTCCACCTTGGCAGTGCGGATGCGCGCGATGACGGTCTGGCCCTCTGCCGAGAAGGCCTTGGAGATGGCGCCTTCCTTGCCACTGGAGTGGAAGGTCACGTTCTTCGGCGCACTGCCCTGGGTGTGCAGCTGCAGATCGCCACTGGCGCGCTCGATCTCGAGCTTGGCATTGAGGCCGTTTTGCGTGTTGACATCCCAGCGGCCCTGGACGACGAGGTCCGAATCGAGCGGGCTGTGTTTTTGCGCCTGGCTCGGATCGGGCTTTTGAAAGGCGCGTATCCAGCGCACAGGCAGGCCTTGCAGGGTGCCCGTGCTTTGCAGTTGCACAGCCTTGTCCGCCCCCTGGCTGAACTGCAAGGGGTTCCATTGCAAGGTGACCGTGCCGGGCTGGGGGCCGGTCAGCTGCAACTGGCTGGCGCCGGTGCTGACGCGCAGGGGCTGGCTGCCTGCCGGCAGCTGCAGTTGGAAGTCCAGCGGCTGCTGCAGCTGTACCTGCCAGGGCTCCTTGTTGGGCGGCAGCGTGGCGCGGGCTTGCAGTTTGCTCAAGGCGCCACTCCACCGCTGGGCGGCCGTGCTGTTGGCCGCCAGGCTGACCTGGGCGGCCATTTGCTGCTCGCCATGCTGGGCTTGCGTGCGCAGGTCCAGTTGCACCTTTTTGAGGTTGCCGACCAGGGCCAGCTCGGTATCGCGCAGCTGCCACAAGTCGGCGGCATCGGCGCTGGGGCGCACGCTCAGCTGCGGGGTGGTGATGCTGGCATCGAGTGCAAAGGGCTGGCCACCAGAGGGAATGCCCTCTGGCAATCGGGCCAGCAGGCCGGCCTGCTGCAGCTGGCGCAGCGCATCGCCATAACCGCCGCTAAAGCGCAGCTTGGCATCCAGGCTGCCCTGGGCCAGCATGCCCTCGGGCAGCGCCTGGGCCATGCCCGGCACCTTGCGCAGCCACTGCAGCAGTTGCTCGGCGCTGCTCAGCCGCAGCGCGACATTGCCCTGGCCTTGCTGAGGCGTGGCCTGGGCCTTGGCCTCCAGGTTGGCACCGGGCGCCTGCACGGACAGCTCGCCCGCGCCGCTGCGCTGGTCGATATTGGCCGTGAGCTGCTTGGCGTTGATGTGGGCACCCAGCGCATCAATCTGCGCACTTTGCAGCTGCAGTTCGGGCGCTTTCCACTGACCCTTGGCTACCACGCGGTCGATCGGCAAGCTGGTGCTGGCCGCCGTGGCCTTGGCCGGCGTGCGGCGGTCGGAGGTGATGTTGGCGTCAAAAACAATGGCCTCGTTCTGCGACTGGGCAGACAGGGTGCCAGATAGCGGTGCACTGTCGATGCGGGTATCGACCAGCGCCGGGTTGATGGCGCGCAGTGCTGCCTGGATGCCTGCATGGTGGTCGGCCAGGCGGTAGTGGCCTTGGGCCGTCAGGCTGCCGCTGCCCAGTTGCACCTGGCTGCCGTCGAGGACATCCACGCGCTGGCCGTCAAACAGCGCATGGGTCTGCACGGCACTCACGGGCAGGAGCTGGTGGTTGATGGGGCCGGGCAGGGCGTTGCTGATATCGACCTGGATATCCAGCGGCACCGGCAGCAGCGCTGGGGGCGTGGCGGGGGCGGCATCCTGGGCATCGGCGGCGGTGGTTGCGTCGGCTTTGTTGGCCGTGGGGTCCACCGGCACATCCACCAGCGCTGGCGCGGGATGGGCGGCATGGGTGCTGCTGACCAGCTCCGGCGCAGCCTCGCTCACCGCCAACTGGCCGTTGAGCAAGGTGGTCGGCAGGCTGGGTAAGAAGGCGCCCAGGTTGACGCTTTGCAGCTGGGCCTGTGCGGGGCCCAGCGGCCAGGGGCGCCAGGGGTAGACGGTGGCATCCACATTGGCCTGCATGGGCGCGGCACCGGCCAGTGCTTGGGCAGCGCGGGCAGCCTGGGCCTTGGCGGCTTTCTCTTGCGCGGAAGGTGGCTTGGGCGCAGTCTTTTTGTTGCCGGCGGGTGGTGCGGGTTTGGTGTCCGCTGGTTGGGCGGCTGCAGCGGGCAGCTGGGGGTTGACCTGGGCCTGCACGCGCAAGGCGGCATCCAGGCCCGACAAGGTGCCCGAAACCTGCACACCGGCATCAGCCAGGATGGCGGGCAGGGTGGCAGTGGCGGGCTGGTCGAGCTGGGCTTTTAGATCGGCGTTGATCTGCATGGGGGCCAGCGCATCCACATCGGCCTTCAGCTGCAGGTTGCTATTGAAGGCTTGGACCTGGTCGATCTGCAGCTGGTGCTTGTCGGCCGCATAGAGGTAGTGGCCCTGCAATTGCGTGACGGTGATGGGCTGCGGCGCGGCCCAGACGATCTCGTCCACGCTGAAAGGCACTTCCAGCACGCGCAGCGGCAGCGGTAATTGCTCCAAAGGCTTGGTTGGCTCTTTGGGTTTGTCGATGCCCGACGGCGTGATGGTGAGCTTGGCGATATGGATGGGCGCCAGGCGCAGCTCGCGGTCCAGAATCTTGTCCAGGCTCCAGCCGATGGTGGCCTGGTCGACTTGGACGCTGATCGACGGGTTGCTCCACTGCAACTGGCCAATGCTGCCGCCGCCGCGCAGGCTGCCTTGCACATCCTGGGCTTGCAGTTGCATGTCGGCCGGCAAAAAGCGCTGGGCCAGGGTGATCGTGCGGGCGAGCGAATCGTTCTGCCCGGTCCACCACCAGGCGCCGCCCAGCAAGGCGGCCAGCAGCACGATGAGGGCGATCAGCAGCCACAGCAGGTAGCGCGCGGCACGGCGCAGCCCGCTGCGCTTTTTGGGAGAAGTGGGCCCAGAAGACGGGCGGCTGGGCGGCGACGCCGCTGGCGCTGCGGCGCTGGCCGGGGGTGCAATAGCGTGTGTATCTGCCATGTTTTAGAAGCTGTATCCCAGACGCAAGTGCAAGCGGAAACGTTCGTCTTTCAAGCCATAGGCCACATCGGCCTGCAGCGCGCCCACGGGGCTGCGCCAGCGCAGGCCCGTGCCAATGCCCCAGAAGGGGGTCAAATCACCGGCCTTGTCGGCCACCGAGCCCACATCGGCAAACACGGCCGATTCCCAGGCGCTGATCTCGCCATTGCGCACCAGCGGGCGCTGGTACTCGACACTGCCCACATACATGTAGCGGCCGCCGTAGACCTGGTCATCGGCCACGCGGGTACCGATCTTTTTGTAGCCATAGCCACGCACCGTGGTGTCGCCACCGGTGATGAACAGCTGGGTGGCGGGGATCACGGCTGAATCCTTGGCCATGATGGCGCCGCCCTCGGCCCGCAGCGCGATGCGGGCGCTGCGCGAACTGCCATTGGGCGCCGTGACCTTGCCGGCCGGCACAAAGCCTTGCCAGCGCAGCAGGCTGCGCACAAAGGGCTCGCGGTCTGGTGTGATGGTGTAGCCGGCACCCAGCTCGGCGGCAATGCCGTAGCCGCGCGTGGGGTCGGTATTGTTGTTGAAGTAGCGGCCCGTCCAGCCGTAGTTGACGCTCAGGGCACTACTTGACGGAATCCGCTCCTGGCCCTGCACCGACGAGAAGTCGTACTGCAGAAAAGCGCTGCGGTCGATATGGTCAGAGCTTTTCTTGTGACCACCGCGCAGCTGCATGGAGTTGACGGTGAAGTCGCCATTGAGTTCGCGCTTGACCTCGCCGGCGCCAAAATAGGCCCAGCCGCTTTCCTTGGGCAGATCGGTCCATTCGGTGGACAGCAGCTTCTTGTCGCGCTCGAACGAGAACTTGCTCACTGCCCGCCAGCCCAGCCCGGGCATCTTGTTGTGGATGTGGTCCAGGCTCAGGCGCGGCCCGGTGTCGGTGGACATACCGATACCGAACACCACCTTTTGCAGCTTGGCCTCGCGCACCTGGGCGATCACTGGCGCTTCCTTGGGGTTGGCAGTGTCGGTGTCCAGGGTCAGAAAGACCGAGTCGTAATAGCCGCTCCCTGCCAAGCGGGTCTGCGCATCCAGCATGTCGGCTTCGCTGTAGTTCTGGCCGCTGGGCAGGCGGGCGATGCGGGCAATGCCCTCGGCGTCGTAGCGTTCGGTGCCTTCGATGCGCAAGGGGCCAAACTTGTAGAGCGGGCCGCTGTCATAGCCCACCGAGAGCTTGGCCTCGTTGGTATCGCCATCGATATTGGCCTGGCTGTTGCTGATCTTGGCCGTCGGGTAACGGTTGCGCTGCAGGCTGCGCAGGCCCTCGGACTTGGCGCTGCTCCATTCCTTCTGGGTAAAGCCCTCGCCGGGCTGCAGATCCCAGTTGCGCTGAAAGCGGGCGCGGCGTGCAGCAAAGTTCTTCTCCTGGGTCACTTCGCCACTGTAGTCCAGCTCCACCTCGGTCACCTTGGTCTGCGGGCCGGGCTCCACCTCGATCACCAGCTGCGGGCGTGCCTGGCTGTTTTCCATCGATATGCCGATATCGGCAGGGGCGGTACCGGTGTCATAGGCATCGATCTTGATCTCGGGGCTGAAGTAGCCCAAGGTGCCCAACAGTTCACGCACATCTTCATCGGCACTGCCCAGCAGACGCGTCATCTCGCTCATCTGCAGACCGGGAAAGTTGCGGTAGCGCTTGAGGTCCACATACTGCTCCAGGTACTCCTGCACCTTCTTGGGTGCCTTGACGGTGATATCAAACGCGGGTTCGCTGTTGGCATGCGTCGCGGAATCCTCCGCGTCGTCGCCCTTGGGGGTGCTGCTGCAGCCTGCCAGCAGGGCAGCAGTAAGAATAAAAAACGCCGGCAGGACCGGCGTCGTCAGACGTTGGCGCATGGTCACTTTGACAGCAAACGCATCGTGTCCTCCAGCCCTTTGAGTGACAGGGGAAACATGCGGTCGCCTACGAGTTGTTGTATCAGGCTGATGCTCTGGCGGTATTGCCATACGCCCTGGGGTTCCGGATTGATCCAGGCGTGCTTGGGAAAGGCGTGGGTCAATCGCTTAAGCCACTCGGCCCCAGGCTCCTCATTGTTGTACTCAACAGAGCCTCCGGCTTGTAGGACTTCGTATGGACTCATTGTGGCATCGCCTACAAATATGAGTTTGTAATCTTTGTTGTATTTTCTAATGATATCCCAGGTGGGAAATTTTTCAGCGTAACGCCGTTTATTGTTCTTCCACATGTAGTCGTAGACGCAATTGTGAAAATAATAAAACTCGAGGTGTTTGAACTCGCTTTTGACGGCGCTGAATAACTCCTCGACGCGTTGAATATGGTCGTCCATGGTGCCGCCCACATCCATCAGCAGCAGCACCTTCACATGGTTATGGCGCTCGGGCACCATCTTGATGTCGAGGTAGCCGGCATTGGCGGCGGTGGCGCGAATGGTGTCGGGCAGGTCCAGTTCAAGATCATTGCCTTCACGGGCAAAGCGGCGCAGGCGGCGCAGCGCCACCTTGATATTGCGGGTGCCCAGCTCCTGGGTGTCATCGTAATCGCGGTAGGCGCGCTGCTCCCAGACCTTGACGGCGCTGCGGCTCTTGCCGGGGCCGCCAATGCGCACGCCGGCTGGGTTGTAGCCGCCATGGCCAAAGGGGCTGGTGCCGTTGGTGCCTATCCATTTGCTGCCGCCCTCGTGCCGGCCTTTTTGCTCTTCCAGGCGTTTTTTGAGCGTTTCCATCAGCGCATCCCAGCCCATGGCCTCGATGGCTGCTTTTTGTTCTGCGCTCAGCTCTTTTTCCAGCACCTGCTTGAGCCAGTCCTCCGGCAGCTCCTTCTTCCAGTCGGTGAGCATCTCCATCCCCTTGAAATAGGCGCCGAAGGCCTGGTCGAACTTGTCGAACAGCTTCTCATCCTTGACCAGGCAAAGACGGGCCAGAAAATAAAAGTCGTCCAGGCTCCAGGCGTCCTGGGAGCGGGGGCCGGCCAGGCCCTTGTCCAGCGCTTCGAGCAGGGTCAGCAGCTCCTTGACCGACACCGGCAACTTGGCCGCGCGCAAGGTGTAGAAAAAGTCTATCAACATGGTCTTGTAAACAATCCGTAACAGTTTGACGCTAGCCTCTCCAGGCTAAAGGGTACTCAAAAGGCAAGCTGTCATGGTGATGATCAAAACGGACAAGGCACGCCAGGCGTTGCGTGACCGCGGCAGCCTGTCTGTACAGGAGCGCCAGATTCTGATCTTGTGCGATGGCAACCGCTCGCGTCAAGAGATTGCGCGTTGGGTCGGGGACAGCGCCGGTAGCGTACTGGATGCCTTGATTTCCGCCGGCTACCTGGACGCGCAGCAGTCGCTGGCGCCTCCTCCTCCCCCGCGACCCGCCCCAGCGTCTGCACCAGTACAGCAGTCACCCAGCCCACCCGCTGCGCCGGTGTATGTGGAGCAAACGCGTGCCAGCCAGGGCAGCAAACGCTCGCTGGCGGGCTGCAAGATGTATGCCGTAGGCATTTTGCAGATGCAGCGCAGCGCCGATGCGATGGCGCTGGCCGTGCGGGTACAGCAGGCGGGCGACGAGACCGAGCTGCTCCTGGGCCTGGTCGACATGGTGACCTTCCTGGAGCAGATGACCAATACCGGCTATGCCGACAACGTCAAAACCCATCTGCGCCAGATTCTGCCGGAGCAGTATCTGGGCGTGTTGAACCTGCAGACTGCCTGAGCTGGCAGCTCTTCAAGTCTCAGCGCGGCTGGTCCAGCAGGTACAGCAGCTGGGCCTTGGCCTCGGGCCATTCACCGGCCAGCATGCTGTAGAGCACGGTGTCGCGCACGGTGCCATCGCGGCGCGGCGCATGGTGGCGGATGACGCCATCCTTCTTGGCGCCCAGGCGCTCGATCGCGCGCTGGCTGGCAAAGTTGTAGTTGTCGGTGCGCCAGCCCACGACGGAAGCGCCCAGGGTCTCAAAGGCGTGGGTCAGCAGCAGCAGCTTGCAGGTGGTGTTGACATGGCTGCGCTGCACGCTGCGCGCATACCAGGTGTAGCCAATCTCGACGCGCTTCAACGCGGGCACGATGTCGTGGTAGCTGCTGGTGCCCAGCGGCTGGCCGCTGGCCTCGTCCACCACCGCAAAGGGCATGCGGTTGCCGGCATCGCGCATGGCCAAGGCCTGCTCGATATAGGCGCGGGTGTTTTCGGGCTCGGGCACCGAGGTGACGCGGATGTTCCACAGCTCGCCGTCTTGCGCTGCGGCGCGCAGGCCTGCCTCATGCGCGAGGGTCAGCGGGGTCAGCAGCACGCCACGGGCGCGCAGTTCAGTCGGTTCTACAAAGGCCATATGCCTCTTCCCTATTGTTGGTTTTAGGAGCTTTTGTCGGCATGGCGGCTGCGCCAGCGCCGGGCCAGTTGCAGGCCTGCGCCGCCACCCAGGCCCACCAGCACAATCGCAGCAATGCTACCTGCGCCATAGCCTTCGGAGAACAGTTCCCAGCCGAAGAGGGCGCCCAGCCCCCAGCCCAGCACGGCGCCCGCGACAAAGCCGACGGCATCCGTCAGCCCTTCGATCAGCAGTTGCTGCGGCGTGGCCATGGCTGTTTTAGCGGTTGCGCTGGTTCATGAAGACCAGCTTTTCAAACAGGCTCACGTCCTGCTCGTTTTTCAGCAGCGCACCCACCAGCGGCGGGATGGCGATCTTCTGGTCGGCCGTCTGCAGTACTTCCGGCGGAATGTCTTCGGCCACCAGCAGTTTGAGCCAGTCGATCAGCTCGCTGGTAGACGGTTTTTTCTTCAGGCCCGGCAGGTTGCGGATGTCGAAGAACACCTTCATCGCCGCCGACAGCAGCTCTTGCTTGAGCTGGGGGAAGTGCACGGCCACGATCTGCTGCATGGTCTCGGCATCGGGGAAGCGGATGTAGTGGAAAAAGCAGCGGCGCAGGAAGGCATCGGGCAGCTCTTTTTCGTTGTTCGACGTGATGACCACCAGCGGGCGGTGCTTGGCGCGGATCATCTGGCGCGTCTCGTAGCAGTAGAACTCCATCCGATCGATTTCACGCAAGAGATCATTGGGGAATTCAATATCCGCCTTGTCGATCTCGTCGATCAGCAGGGCCACCGGCTGGTCTGCCGTGAAGGCCTGCCACAGCACACCCTTGATGATGTAGTTGTTGATGTCCTTGACGCGGCCCGCGCTCTCGGGGTCGGCGAGCTGGCTGTCACGCAAACGACTGACCGCATCGTATTCATACAAACCCTGCTGTGCCTTGGTGGTGGACTTGATATGCCACTGCAGCAGCGGCATGCCTAACGCCTGTGCAACCTCCTCCGCCAGCATGGTTTTCCCTGTCCCTGGTTCCCCCTTGACGAGAAGCGGTCTTTGAAGGGTAATTGCCGCATTGACCGCCAGCATGAGGTCATTGGTCGCGACGTAGTTCTGTGTGCCTTGGAATTTCATGGAAGTGGATGCAGAATCGTGATGACGGGGCCGGTACAGCGTTGACTATAAACCCAGATCTCCGCAGCAAAGCGGCGGCCTGAACCACACGATTGTGCGCACAATGAATAAAAGATGGACCACGATATTTGCCTTGCTTGTCGCGTCAGCGACCGGCGCAGTCTGCGCGCAGGAGATCAAGGGCAACGCCAAGGCGGCTGAGGGCAAGGTGGCGATGTGCATCGGCTGCCACGGCATTGTGGGCTACAAGGCCAGCTTCCCCGAGGTTTACCAAGTGCCCAAGATTTCGGGCCAGAGCGAGAAGTACATCGACGCCGCTCTGCACGCCTACAAGAAGGGTGACCGCAAGCACCCGACGATGCGCGCCATTGCCGATTCACTGAGCGACCAGGACATTGCCGATCTGGCTGCGTACTATGCGCAGCACACGGTGGGTGAAACCAAGCTGGCGGACAAACCATCCAAGGTGCCCAGCGCCGAGGTGGCGGAACTGCTGAAAAAGGGCACCTGCGTCAGCTGCCATGGCGACAACTTCTCCAAGCCGCTCGATCCTTCATACGCCAAGCTGGGTGGCCAGCATCCTGACTACCTCTACGCGGCGCTGAAGTCCTATACCGTCGAGAAAAACTCCCGCATCGGCCGCAACCACCCGATCATGGTGGGCATGGCCAAGCAACTGACCCATGCCGAGATGAAGGCGCTGGCCAACTACATCGGCAGTCTGGACGGCCCGCTGCAAATCGTGCCCGAGTCGCGTTTTCGCAGCAAGCAAGCGGCCAACTAAGGCACTGCAGTCGTCAGCCGCTCAGTCCTTGGTGGCCTGGCGCTGCACCGCAGCCACATAGGCATTGCCATCGGGCGGGCGGCCTGAGCGCTGGCTCTCCCACAGCATCGTTCCCAGGCACTCCATGGCCACATGGTGGGCCTCATGCAAGGAGCCCAGGCGCTTGGCCAGCAGCTCCACCGCCTGGCGAATGCCACGCGGCTGGTCAATGCTGCACTGCTCGCTGATCGACAGGTGCATCGACAGGTGCAGGAAGGGATTGGTCTTTTCCGGCGTCAGGTCGTAGTTGCGGGCAATGGCCGCATCCACGTCACTCAGGTCTTCGCGGTATTCCGGGTGCTCATCGATCCACAGGCTGGCCAGGGTCTCGATGGCCTCCATCGGCTGGCCCGCCTGGTGCTTGGCATTGGCGGCGCAGAAAAAACGCCGGACATCGGCTTGGGAGGGGTTGAACATAGGGCGTACAGCGTAGCATGCGTCTGGCAGCTACGCTGGGTTGTGGTTAAGCCGGTGAATGGGCGTCAGATCTGGCTGTGCGGGTCTTCGGGCGGTGGCGGGTAGGGGCTGCTCGGTGCATCCTTGGCTTCCTGCACCTGCTCTTGCCGCTCCTGGCGCTCGCGCGCCATTTGCTCGACCAGCTGCTCGCGGCCCTGCTTGGCAACGGCCAGCATGGTTTCGCGGTCATGGTGGTGTTCGTACATCTTGTCGGAGAGCTCGATGTTGTGCGCGCGGAACACCGTCACCACATACTGCGCATCTTCTTCGCTGTAGCCCATCAACTCCAGCGCCTTCTCGGCCGTTTGCAGGCTGGAGTCAAACACCTCGCGGTCGACATGGTGCACGCCCATGTCGCGCAGCGCATACCAGTGCGCCACATCCTTGGCCCGGGCAACGATCTTGAGGTGCGGAAAATGCTGCTGCACCAGGCGCACGATCTGGTTGGTCTGCAGCTCGTCATCCACCGCAATCACCATCACCTCGGCCTTTTCGGCGCCGGCAATGCGCAGCAGGTCCTGGCGCGTGGCGTCGCCATAGAACACCCGGTAGCCAAAGTTCTGCGCCACTTCCAGCATCTCGACACTGTGGTCCAGGATGACCGCCTTGATGCCCTGGCTCAGCAGCACGCGGGTGACGATCTGGCCGTAGCGGCCAAAGCCGGCGATCAGAACGGGTGCCTCCTGCTGCTCACTGAGTTCGGGCGGAGCGTCGTCGCCCTTGGCCAGGTTGGCAAAGCGGGGCATCAGCCAGCGGTCCATCGCGGCCACGATCAGCGGCGTGGCCACCATCGAGATGGCGACCGAGCCGATCAGCAGGGATGACTGCTGGGGCGTCAGAATGCGCTGGGCCTGGGCGGCGCTGAACACCACAAAGGCGAACTCGCCGCCCTGGGCGAGCAGCAAGGTGAAGAGAGGGCGCTCCTGCACCGGCATGCGCAGCAGCTTGGCCAACCCATAGATGACCACGGACTTGATCAGCAGGAACATCAGCACCAGCACCAGCATCGTGAGCGGCGCCTGCAGGATGACGGAGAAGTCGATGCTCATGCCCACCGCGATAAAGAACAGGCCAAGCAGCAGGCCCTTGAAGGGCTCGATATCGGTTTCCAGCTCGGCGCGGAATTCGCTGTCGGCCAGCAGCACGCCAGCGAGGAAGGCGCCCAGCGCCATCGACAGGCCAATCTGCAGCATCAGGAACGCAATGCCCACCACCAACAACAAGGCCGTGGCGGTCGATATCTCGCGCGATTCGCTTTGGGCAATCCAGCGCAGCACCGGGCGCAGCAGGTAGCGGCCCACCAGGATGACGGCCACGATGATGGCCAGGGTCTTGCCGATCTCCATCAGCACATTGCCATCGTTCTGGGCGGCCTGGTGGCCCACGGCCAGCAGCGGGATCAACGCGAGGATGGGAATAGCGGCCACGTCCTGGAACAGCAGGATCGCAAAGCTGGTCTTGCCGCTGGTGGTAGACATCAGGTTGCGCTCGGCAATGCTTTGCAGCGCGATGGCGGTGGATGACAGCGCCAGGCCCAGTGCGGCAATCAGCGCCAGATGCCAGTCATAGCCAAAGGCCAGGCCGGCGGCAAACAGCCCGGCGGTGCACAGCAGCACCTGGGCGGTGCCCACGCCAAATATGGGCCGGCGCATGCTCCACAAGCGGCTGGGCTGCAGCTCCAGCCCGATGAGGAACAGCATCAGCACCACGCCAAATTCGGAAAAATGCAAGATGTCCTGGACGTTGCTGACCAGTTGCAGGCCGCTGGGGCCAATGATCATGCCTGCCACCAGGTAGCCAATGATGGTGCCCAGCCCCAGTGCGCGGGAGATGGGCACGGCAATCACGGCAGCCGCCAGGTAGAGAAAGGTGTAGGTAAGCCAGACGGGAGCGTGTTCCATGCTTGCGTTTTGTTATCGGTGTTTTGTCGTTGCGGTGCACAGATTACTTTTATTTGCCAGGTCACGGTAATTTATTGCAATGTTTTGCGGTTGGCGCTTGTGGGTATTGCCGCGCTAGCTATCAAAAAAATATATTTGCGGCCATGGCTGCAGCCCCCACGCGCCCCGCCGGGCAGCGCGATAATCCTGGCTTTGCCCCGACGGGGCTGAGTTGGTGGCGGACTGCTCCGCTGCCCCAGGAAGAACCATGGACTTGCATACTTGGATGGCGTATTTCGTTGCGGCTTGCATCATTGCCGTGTCTCCCGGATCGGGCGCCGTGTTGTCAATGAGCCACGGGCTCTCCTACGGCGTGCGCAAGACCAGCGCCACCATCCTGGGCCTGCAACTGGGCCTGCTGCTGATCCTGCTGATTGCCGGTGCCGGTGTGGGCTCGCTGCTGATCGCCTCGGAGACTGCCTTTAACGTCGTCAAGATCGTCGGCGCCTGCTACCTGATCTACATCGGCTTTGCGCAGTGGCGTGCCAAGGGCGGCATCATGGACACCCAGGCCGAGCAGCCGGCCAGCGGCAGCTGGCAAAAGCGCGCACTGAGCGGCTTTTTGACCAATGCCACCAACCCCAAGGGCATCATCTTCATGGTGGCGGTGCTGCCCCAGTTCATGACGCCGGACCGCCCGCTGTGGCTGCAGCTGCTGATTCTGGCTGCCACCACCTTGGCGGTCGACACCGTGGTGATGCATGGCTACGCCGGTAGCGCCAGCGTGCTGCGCCGCCTGCTGCGCGACAGCCGCGCCATGCGTATCCAGAACAAGGTATTTGGCGGCTTGCTGATGCTGGTGGGCATGGGCCTGTTCTTCGTCAAGCGCTCGCAAAGCGCGGCTTGACCTGCGGTAGCCCCGCTGAGGACGCGGGGCAGATGAATAGTTACTGAGCAGGCCTGCCGTCCGGCATCGCAAAGCCATTCTGGCGCCAGGCCTCGAACACCGTCACCGCCACGGCATTGGACAGGTTGAGGCTGCGCTGGCCGGCCACCATCGGCAGGCGCACCCGCTGGCTCGTGGGAAAGCTTTCGCGCACGGCAACCGGCAAGCCCCGGGTCTCACAGCCAAAAACCAGCCAGTCGCCGGGCTGAAAGCGCACTTCAAAAGCCGGGCTGCTGCCATGGGTGGTCATTGCAAACATGCGGTCGGCGGCGGGCTGCATGCGCTCCAGAAAGGCTTCCCAGTTCGCATGGCGCTGGGTGGCGGCGTACTCGTGGTAGTCCAGGCCGGCGCGGCGCATCAAGCGGTCTTCCATCGAAAAGCCCAGCGGCTCGATCAGGTGCAAGCGGCTGCCGGTATTGGCACACAGGCGGATCACATTACCGGTGTTGGGAGGGATTTCGGGTTCGACCAGGACGACGTTGAACATGGCAAATGCGCAAAAACAAGGGCGCCAGTGTAGCGGCCCGGCCAAACAGGGGTGGGTCGCTGCGCTATTGGCCCGGGGCTGGCGTTCTGGCAAACACCAGGGCTTGCACAGCCGGTGCGCCGCGCGTCTGCAGCAGCTGCGCCACCGCGCCCAGGGTGGCGCCGGTGGTCATCACATCATCCACCAGCAGGGGGCAGGCACCCAGATCCTGCGCCTGCAGCCCCGGCCGCAGCGCAAAGGCATGGCGCAGGTTGCGCAGCCGGGCCGCGCGGTCCAGGCCGGCCTGGGCGGGTGTGTCCACCAGCCGCTGCAGGTAGTGGGGCTGCACCACTGCCAGCCGCAACCCAGTGGGGGCTTGCCGGCACAAGGCCTTGGCCAGCAGCAGCGCCTGGTTGTAGCCGCGCTCGCGCATGCGGCCGGCAGACAGCGGCACCGGCAGGATCACGCTGGCCTGCTGCAGGCTGGCCATTACCCCCGGGGTGCGCAGCAGCAGCTGGGCCATGCGGTTTGCCCATGCCAGCTGCTGGTGAAATTTGAGCCGCAGCACCATGCCATCCCAAGGCGGGCTATAGTCCACGGCGGCATGGCAGCGCTGCAACAGCGGTGTATCGCGCAGGCAGCCGGCGCAGACCTCGGTACTGGCAGGCAAGGGCAGCGCGCAGCGGCTGCAGCGGCGCAGGCCCGGCTGCCAGCAGACCTGGGCGCAGGGCGAACAGATCCAGTCACTGGGCCAGCTGCGGCATATCAGGCATTGGCTGGGCACGTGGCCCAGTGCCTGGGCCGCACGCTGCCACAGGCTGGGCCGCTGCTTTTCGGGTGTCGCTGCTGTCATTGCTTTTATCCCAATCCATAATCTGCGCGCCAAAGCGCAGGTGTCCCCCATGGCTGAATTTACCGCACCTCCATCGATTGACCCCCAAGCCGCCCATGCCTGGCAGCGGCGCGCGCCTGCGCACAGCCCCTGGCTGCATGAAGAGGTGGGCCGTCGCATGCAAGACCGCCTGCAGTGGATCGTGCAAAAGCCCGATGCCTGGTGCAGCTGGGAGCCGGTCTATGGCGGGCTGGAGGCGCATCAGCAGGTGGCCGAGCGCTACCCGGCAGCCGATATCCATATCGCGGAAAGCCGCCCAGCCCATGCTGCGCTGCTGCGCAGCCAACTGGACAAGCCCTGGTGGGCGCTGAGCCGCTGGCGCCAGGCCAAGCTGCACTGGGGCCTGCCTGCGCCCGGAAGTGTGCAGATGCTCTGGGCCAATATGGCGCTGCACCAGCATCCCAACCCCCAGCAGCTGTTGCAGACCTGGCACCAGAGCCTGGCGGTGAATGGCTTTGTGATGTTTTCCTGCTTCGGGCCCGACACCCTCAAAGAGCTGCGCGCGGCCTACGCCAGCCAGGGCTGGCCCGCTGCCAGCCATGAGTTCACCGACATGCACGACTGGGGCGACATGCTGGTGCAGGCTGGCTTTGCCGAGCCGGTGATGGACATGGAGCGCATCACCCTGTCTTATTCCGGCGCCGCCCAATTGCGCGCCGAGCTGCGCGAGCTGGGCCGCAACCTGCACCCGGCCCGCTTTGGCGGCCTGCGCGGCCGCCTGTGGCGCGAGCAGCTCGATGCCTTGCTGACCGCCAAGCTGGCCGATGCCCAGGAGCAGGGGCGCCTGGTGCTCTCGTTCGAGATCATCTACGGCCATGCCTTCAAGCCCACGCCACGCATGAAGGTGCAGGGCGAGAGCAGCATCAGCGTGCAGGACATGCAGCAGATGCTGCGCCAGGGGCGCCCAGGCGGCGCCTGATGGCTGGGGCCACCCCTTACGCCTTATGTGTAGGCGATTAGGTGGCTCAGCAAACGACCTAACATATTCAGCGACTGTCCAGTGTTGGACAGTCGCTGTTGTCAATCTCCTATGATCCCGGGATTGCATGGGTTGCAATCTTGCGCGGTTGCGGCCATGCTCGGCGTAATGACCAAGTGGCATGGGTGCAAGCGGAGATGCACCCGGCGGTGTCTGCACCACGCGGTGGGATGGTTTCCCCAGCTATCCCCGCCTGCCCCTATAACGATGAGAAGATGAGAAGTAAGTGACAACTATGAAAAGTGATTCTCATAAGCTGGCTTCTTGGCTGCTGTTGGTGGCATCCGGCCTCACCTCCGCCGCACATGCGGTGCAAAGTCTTCCCGGCGGTCCGGCCGTAGGGCAGATGAATCTGGCTCCCCCCGTTACCCGTATTGCCCAGGAGCAGCACACCCTGCACTGGATGATGCTCTGGATCTGCACCATCATCTTTGTCGGCGTGTTCGCGGTGATGTTCTATTCCATCTGGAAGCACCGCAAATCCAAGGGGGCTGTGCCTGCCACCTTCCATGAATCGGTCACGGTCGAGGTCACCTGGACGGTGCTGCCCTTTATCATCGTGATCCTGATGGCCCTGCCGGCCACCAAGGTGCTGGTCGCGCAAAAGGACACCACCAATGCCGACCTGACCGTGAAGGTGACCGGCTACCAGTGGAAATGGGGCTACGACTACCTGACCGGCGAAGGCGAAGGCCTGAACTTTATCTCCACCCTGGACAGCGGCCAGCGCGCGATGTCCAACAGTGGCGATGTCTCCAAGGCGCCCAATGACTACCTGCTGCGCGTCGACAAGCCTTTGGTCGTGCCAGTCGATAAAAAAGTGCGCATCATCACCACCGCCGCCGATGTGATCCACTCGTTCATGGTGCCGGCCTTTGGTATCAAGCAGGATGCGATTCCCGGCTTTGTGCGTGACACCTGGTTCCGCGCCGAGAAAACCGGCGACTACTATGGTCAGTGTGCCGAGCTTTGCGGCAAGGAACATGCCTACATGCCCATCCATGTGAAGGTGCTGTCGGCCGCTGATTACAGCGCCTGGGTGGCGGAGCAAAAGAAGCTGCTCGCCGCCAAGGCCGATGACCCGAACAAGGTCTGGGAACTGGCCGATCTGGTCGCCCGGGGCGAAAAGGTCTATGCCGCCAACTGCGCCGCCTGCCACCAGGCCAACGGCAAGGGTGCTGGCCCCATCAAGGCGCTGGATGGCAGCCCTGTGGTGCTGGGCCCCACGGCCGACATGATGCACGCCGTGCTGGAAGGCCGCGCCAATGGCGCCATGCCATCCTGGAAGCAGCTGAGCGATACCGACCTGGCAGCGGTTGTTACCTTCACCAAGAACCACTGGGGCAACAAGACCGGCACCATGGTGCAGCCCGCCCAGTTTGTGGCGGCGCGTACCGGCACTTTCCCCGAAGGCGGAGGCACGGCTGGTGTTGCGCCGGCAGCAGCGCCCGCAGCGGCACCTGCTGCCCCTGAGGCGGGCGCTGCTGCTGCCACGCCTGCAAGCCCTGCCGCTGCCGCACCTGCTACCGCTGCTGCAACCGCAGAAGCACCCATCGGCCAAGTGCTGTTTGCCAGCGGCAAGAGTGACCTCGACAGCCAGGCCCAGGAGGCCGTGAAGAAAGCGGCCACGGCGCTGGCTAGCCAGAGCGGCAAGGTGGCATTGTCCGGTTTTGTCGATGGCACCGGCAATGCCGACCAGAATGCCGAATTGGCCAAGAAGCGCGCCCAGGCCGTGGCCGAGCTGCTGGTGGCCCAAGGCGTGGCCGAGGCGCGCATTGAGATGCGCAAGCCGCAGACCATTACCGCAGGTGAGGGCGCTGACAGCCAGGCGCGCCGTGTCGATATTGTTGCTGCACCCTAAGGCGTGCAAGCCCCAGAAGAGCCATCGGAGTCAAGATTTATGAGCGCTGTTCTCCCCACAGACCCCAGCCATAGCGACCACGGCCACGCCGACCATGCCCATGACGACCACCACCATGGTGCGCCCACGGGCTGGCGGCGCTGGGTGTTTGCCACCAACCACAAGGACATCGGCACGCTCTACCTGCTGTTCTCGTTCACCATGCTGATGGTGGGCGGGGTGCTGGCCTTGCTGATCCGTGCCGAGCTGTTCCAGCCCGGGCTGCAGCTGGTCAACCCCGAGCTGTTCAACCAGCTGACGACGATGCACGGGCTGATCATGGTGTTCGGCGCCATCATGCCGGCCTTTGTCGGCTTTGCGAACTGGATGCTGCCGCTGCAGATTGGCGCCAGCGACATGGCTTTTGCCCGCATGAACAACTTCAGCTTCTGGCTGATGATCCCCGCCGGCCTGATGCTGGTGGGCTCGTTCTTCATGCCCGGCGGCGCACCCGCTGCGGGCTGGACCTTGTATGCACCACTGACCCTGCAGATGGGTCCGTCGATGGACACCAGCATTTTTGCGATGCATGTGATGGGCGCCTCGTCCATCATGGGCTCGATCAACATCATCGTCACCATCCTGAACATGCGCGCACCGGGCATGACCCTGATGAAGATGCCGATGTTCGCCTGGACCTGGCTGATCACCGCCTACCTGCTGATCGCCGTGATGCCGGTGCTGGCGGGCGCGATCACGATGACCCTGACGGATCGCCACTTTGGCACCAGCTTCTTCAACCCCGCTGGTGGTGGTGATCCGGTGATGTACCAGCATATCTTCTGGTTCTTCGGCCACCCCGAGGTCTACATCATGATCTTGCCGGCCTTTGGCATCATCAGCCAGATCGTGCCGGCCTTCAGCCGCAAGAAGCTGTTTGGCTATGCCTCGATGGTCTATGCGGTGGCGGCGATTGCGATCCTGTCCTTCATCGTCTGGGCGCACCACATGTTCACCACCGGCATGCCGGTCACCGGCCAGCTGTTCTTCATGTACGCGACTATGCTGATCTCGGTGCCGACGGCGGTGAAGATCTTCAACTGGGTGGCGACGATGTGGCGCGGCTCGATGACCTTCGAGACGCCAATGCTGTTCTCGGTGGGCTTTATCTTTGTGTTCACGATGGGCGGCTTTACCGGCCTGATCCTGTCGATGGCGCCGATCGATATCCAGCTGCAGGACACCTACTATGTGGTGGCGCACTTCCACTATGTGCTGGTGGCGGGCTCGCTGTTCTCGATGTTTGCCGGCTACTACTACTGGGCGCCCAAATGGACGGGCGTGATGTATTCCGAATCGCGCGGCCGCATCCATTTCTGGGGCTCGCTGATCTTCTTCAATATCACCTTCTTCCCGATGCACTTCCTGGGCCTGGCCGGCATGCCACGCCGCTATGCCGACTACCCGATGCAGTTCGCCGATTTCAACATGATCGCGTCGATCGGCGCGTTCGGCTTTGGTCTGATGCAGGTGTACTTCTTCGCCTTTGTGGTCTGGCCTGGCATGCGCCACCGTGGCGAGAAGGCCCCGCAAAAGCCCTGGGAAGGTGCCGAAGGTCTGGAGTGGGAAGTGCCATCGCCCGCGCCTTTCCACACTTTTGAGACCCCGCCCAAACTGGACGCTACCGCCACCAAGGTGATTGGATGATCACGCCGGCGCAGCGCAAGGCCAACCGGCGACTGGCATGGATTCTGGCGTCGATCGCCGTGGCGTTCTTCATCGGATTTCTCGTAAAAATGACGGTGCTCTAGCAGCACAGGGAGCAGCAGGTGAGCAGACACGCAGACAACGCGAAGATGGTGGGCAAGCTGGCCGTGGTTGCCTTTGGCATGTTTGCCTTTGGCTACGCGCTGATCCCGCTGTACAAGCGCATCTGCGAGGTCACGGGCATCAACATCCTGGCGCTGACCGAGCGCGATGTGCCGGGCAACGGCACCGCAGGCAAGAACGTCAAGCTCAACAGCCAGGTCGACGAGAGCCGCACCATCACGGTGGAGTTCGATGCGAATGCGCGCGGGCCCTGGAGCTTCAAGCCGGCGGTGCGCACGATGCAGGTCCACCCCGGCGCGCTGAGCACGGTGATGTATGAGTTCCGCAACGAGCAGGACCACCGCATGTCGGCCCAGGCAATTCCCAGCTACGCGCCCAAGCAGGCCGCGCCGTATTTCAATAAGCTCGAGTGCTTTTGCTTCAACCAGTACACCCTGGAGCCCGGCGAGCGCAAGGAATGGCCGGTGGCCTTTGTGATCGACCCCAAGCTGTCCAAGGATGTGACCACGATCACCCTGTCCTACACCTTCTTTGAAGTCGGCGGCCGCATCCCGGCGGCACCGGCCTCCACGGCGGTGCTGGTGCCTGCAGTGCAGGGTGGCGGGGCGCAGGCAGGGGCATCCTGATGGCCAGCGCCCCCGGCCCGCAACCGCCGCGCAAAGGCAATCTCTGGCGCACGGTCAAGGCCGTAGCCTGGTCCTTCTTGGGGGTGCGCAAGGGTGCGGAATGGCAAGAGGATGGCGTGCAGATCACGCCATTGCAGGTGATCGCCGTGGGTTTGGTGGCGATCTTCCTGTTTGTGCTGGGGTTGATGGCCCTGGTGCAGTGGCTGGTTTGATGCCAGTATTGGCATAGCGGAAGAATGAATCAATAAACGAAATATCAGGAGCAGCGATGAGTGCGACTTCCCATGGCACCACACCGTACTACTATGTTCCGGCCGAGTCCCGCCACCCGGTGATGGCGGCCATTGGCCTGGGCTTTGTGATTGCCGGCGCCGGCAACTGGGTCAACGGCCATACCTGGGGCATGTACCTGCTCTTTGTCGGCATTGCCTGGTGGCTGTTTGTGCTGTACCAGTGGTTTGGCGATGCAATCCGCGAAAGCGAGCAGGGCCTCTACAGCCACCGCATCGACCTGTCCTACCGCTGGAGCATGAGCTGGTTCATCTTCTCGGAGGTGATGTTCTTCGGTGCCTTCTTCACGGCGCTGTGGTGGGCACGCTCCCATTCGCTGCCGGCGCTGGGCAGTCTGGACAATGCCCTTCTCTGGCCCGATTTCAAGGCCGTGTGGCCCAGTGTGGAATTGGGCGCCACCGCCTCGCCCGCCGGCATCGTCGAGCCGTTCCAGACCGTGGGACCTTTCTGGTTGCCCACCATCAATACCGCGCTGCTGCTGACTTCGGGCGTTACCTTGACCATCGCCCACCATGCCTTGCAGGCCGACCAGCGCAGCAAGTGCATCCGCTTCATGTGGATGACCGTGGTGCTGGGCATCATCTTCCTCTGCGTGCAGGGCTATGAGTACTTCCACCTCTACACCGAGCTGAACCTCAAGCTCAACTCCGGCACCTACGGCTCCACCTTCTACATGCTGACGGGCTTCCACGGCCTGCATGTGTTCATCGGCATGCTGATGCTGCTGGTCATCACCCTGCGGCTGCAGAAGGGCCATTTCACCGCCAAGAAGCATTTTGGCTTTGAGGGCGCCGCCTGGTACTGGCACTTTGTCGATGTGGTCTGGCTGGGCCTCTACATCCTGGTGTACTGGATGTAGCGGAAGGTTTACCGCTGCCGGGGCCTCAAGCCCCCAGCGGTATGCCATGGGGCTGCAGGTAGCCCAGCTTCCAGGCCAGCAGAATGCCTGCAAACACCAGCACCGACAGCGCAATGCGCAAGGTCAGTGCCCAGGCCATGCGCTTGCTGCCGGCGTCGGACTGGTTGCCGCGCAGCATGAAAAGCCCGGCCGCTGCCAGGCAGGCCAGGATCACCACAAAGGCGAGTGCGATGAGCAGGTGCATAGTGCTGTCCTCAAGGTTGTCTCGGTGTTCTTGGAATGCGCTGCATGGCGCTCTTATTGCCTCTCTGGCAGCCGGCGCAGCCAACCCATTGTGCGGCAGCACCAGTCAGGGCGCCATCGGCCCGCACCCCAATTGTCTTGCCCAGCAGCATCGCCGCCCGCGCGGTGCTGGTTGCTGCGCTCTGCACCGGGTATAACCAGCCTATGCCCGCGCCTTCTGCTTCCTCCTCCATCCCCAATACCGCCACGGAGCGCCGAGCGAAGCTGCGTTGGGTGTTGATCACCGTTGCCGCAGCGGCCTCGATGCTGCTGACCGCATCGCTCGGCTTCTGGCAGCTGCGCCGCGCCGACCAGAAGCTGGCCTACCAGGCCCAGTTGGAGGCGCGTGCGGCCCTGCCGGCGCTGGACGGGGCCAGTCTGCTGCAACCCATGGGCGAGGCCGAGCGTGCCAGCCTGCAGCACCGCCAGGTGGTGCTGCGCGGCGAATGGCTGCCGCAGTACACGGTCTACCTGGACAACCGCCAGATGCAGGCACGCCCGGGGTTTTATGTGCTGACGCCGCTGCGGCTGGCCGGCCCGGTAGCGCCAGGCCAGCCGCAAACGGTGCTGGTGCAGCGCGGCTGGGTACTGCGCAATTTTGAAGACCGGCTGGCGCTGCCCGAGGTGCAGACACCGGCCGGCACGGTGCAGTTGGAGGGGCGGGTGGCGGGCCAACCAGCGCGGCTTTTTGAGCTGCAGACGTCCGCCGGGAACCCAGGGGTTTCCCGAATCCGGCAGAATCTCGACACCGATGGTTACGCGCAGGAAACCGGCCAGCCACTGGCAGCACTCACCGTGGTGCAGACCGGGCCGGCCACTGAAGGCCTGCTGCGCGACTGGCCCGTAGTAGGCAGCGGCGTGGAAAAGCATTATGGTTATGCATTTCAATGGTTTGGTCTGTGTAGCCTGATTGCGATCCTCTATGTCTGGTTCCAAATTGTCCGACGTGTCCTTCGACGCCGCAGCCACCCAGGCCCCGCCGCCCGCTGATGAAGCGCTGCTGGGCCTGACGGTGCATGGCCTGCCGCCTGCCGAGCAGGCGGAAGCCGCCCTGGAGCAGGCCGAGCGCTCGCGCAGCGGCCGCCTCAAGATGTTCCTGGTGCTGCTGGTCTGTGCGGCGCCGGTGATTGCCTCCTACTTCACCTACTACGTGATCCGTCCCGAAGGGCGGCGCAATTTTGGCGAGCTGGTGAGCCAGCAGCCGACGATTCCGGCCGCGCAGGTCAAGACCCTGGACGGCCAGCCGTTTGCGCTGCAAAGCCTCAAGGGCCAGTGGCTGCTGCTGAGTGCTTCGGGCGCCGCCTGCGACGAGGTCTGCCAGAACAACCTCTACCTGCAGCGCCAGCTGCGCGAGAGCCTGGGCCGCGAGAAAGACCGGCTGGACTGGGTCTGGCTGGTGACCGATGACGGCGAGCCGCCGCAGGCCCTGCGCGCCGCGCTGGACCAGGCCACCGTGCTGCGCGTGCCCCAGGCCTTGGTGGCCCAGTGGCTGCAGCCGGCGGCCGGCCAGCAGCTGGGCGAACATTTGTATGTGGTGGACCCGCTGGGCCACTGGATGATGCGTTTCCCCGCGCAGCTCAGCCGCTCCGATGCGGCCAAGGCACGCAAGGATCTGGAGCGTTTGTTGCGTGCGTCGTCGAGTTGGGACCAGGAAGGGCGGTAGTGGATAGCTAGCATGACTTCGCAGGATTTGTATGATTTCGCGCCGCTGGCGCGTGTGTTGCTCACCGGGGCCATCATTGCGCTGGGCCCCATCGTCTGGATTTGGTGGCGCCACCGTGGCGCCACGCCGCTCAAGCGCCTGCAAGTGCTCGCCGTTCTGACCCTGTTTCTGTCCTTCGACCTGGTGATGTTTGGCGCCTTTACGCGCCTGACCGATTCCGGCCTGGGCTGCCCGGACTGGCCCGGCTGCTACGGCAATGCCAGCCCGATTGGCGCGCATGCCGAGATTTCCGCCGCGCAAGCGGCCATGCCGACCGGCCCCGTCACCCATGGCAAGGCCTGGGTGGAGATGATCCACCGCTACTTGGCCACTGCCGTGGGCGGCCTGATCATTGTGCTGACGGCCAGTGCCTGGCTGCAGCGCAAACGCGGTGGATCCCAGCCGATCAGCCCCTGGTGGCCGACCGCCACCCTGGTCTGGGTGCTGATCCAGGGGGCCTTCGGCGCGCTCACGGTGACGATGAAACTGTTCCCCGCCATCGTGACCCTGCACCTGCTGGGCGGCACCGTGCTCTTGATGCTATTAACCGTGCAGGCAACGCGCCACACGCAATTTGCCGATAATCTAGGGTTAGTCCCAGTGCCGCGCCTGTTGCGGGGCCTGGTGGCGGTCACGGCGCTGCTGGTGTTTGCGCAGGTGACCCTGGGTGGCTGGGTCAGTACCAACTATGCGGTGCTGGCCTGCACCAGCTTTCCCATGTGCAATGGCGCCTGGTGGCCGGCAATGAACTTCGACGGGTTCCAGATCTGGCGCCCGCTCGGCTTTCTGGCCGACGGGTCGCACATCAGCTACGAAGCGCTGGTGGCCATCCACTACATGCACCGGCTGTTTGCCTACCTGGTGATTGCCGCCTTGTTGTGGCTGGGCTGGATGCTGCGCACGGTGCCGCTGCTGCGGCAGCAGCGCCGCTGGCTGATCGGCCTGACGCTGCTGCAATTTGCCACGGGACTGTCGAATGTGGTGCTGGACTGGCCGATGCTGGCGGCTGTTCTGCACACCGGGGGCGCTGCCGCCATCATGGTGGTGCTGACCTGGATCTGGTGTACTGCGGGCGCTGAACCTGCCCGCCGTGCTTCTAGCTGATGACGCTGTATGGAACAAAGACTGAGTGCCCCGATGACCGAACTTGCCGCAACGCCAATGCCGAACCGCTTTGCGCAGTTTTATGCATTGACCAAACCCAAGGTGGTGCAGCTGATTGTGTTTTGCGCACTGATCGGCATGGTGCTGGCCGTGCCCGGTGTGCCGAGCGGCGCCGAGCTGCTGCGCATGGCCGTTGCTTGCGCGGGCATTTGGCTGGTGGCGGGGGCCGCCGCCGCCTTCAACTGCCTGGTGGAGCAGAGCATTGATGCGCGCATGAAGCGCACCGCCTGGCGCCCCACGGCGCGCGGCGAGCTGTCCAACATGCAGACCCTGATGTTTTCTGCAGCGCTGTGCATCGCTGGCTCAGCCATCCTGATCCTCTGGATCAACGCCATCACGATGTGGCTGACCTTTGCCACCTTTGTTGGCTATGCCGTCATCTACACGGTGATCCTCAAGCCGCTGACGCCGCAGAACATCGTGATCGGTGGCGCATCGGGCGCCATGCCGCCGGTGCTGGGCTGGGCCGCGATGACCGGTGATGTCTCGCCCCAGGCGCTGCTGCTGTTCCTGATCATCTTCCTGTGGACGCCCCCGCACTTCTGGGCGCTGGCGCTGTACCGGGTGGAGGACTACCGCAAGTCCGGTCTGCCGATGCTGCCGGTCACCCATGGGAACTATTACACCCGCGTGCAGGTCTTGCTCTACACCGTGGTCTTGTTCGCCGCTGGTCTGCTGCCCTTCATCATCCAGATGAGCTCCTGGATCTACCTGGTGGCGGCCGTCGTGCTCGGTGCCGGGTTCTTTGGCTACGCCTTTGCGCTGTGGCGCAATTACTCCGATGCGCTGGCGCGCAAGACTTTCCGTTTTTCACTGGTCTATCTCAGCCTGCTGTTTGTGGCGCTGCTGGTGGACCACTATGTGACCTGGTAAATCTGCAATGAACAAGCGCAATGCCCTTCGCTGGCTGGCGGGCTCGGCCGTGCTGGCCTCGACCGCCGGTTTTCTGACCGCCTGCAAATCCAAGGCCGATTTCAACGCCATCGACCTGACGGGCAGCAAAGAGTATGGCCAGGATTTCTCCATGCCCGACCAGCATGGCCAGCGCCGCAGCATGGCGGACTTCAAGGGCAAGGTCGTGCTGGTGTTTTTTGGCTTTACCCAGTGCCCCGATGTCTGCCCGACCACCTTGGGTGACCTGGCCGCCGTCAAGCAAAAGCTCGGCGCCAAGGGCGACAAGCTGCAGGTGATCTTTGCCTCGGTCGATCCTGCCCGCGATACGCCCGAAATCCTGCAGGCCTACCTGGCCAACTTTGACCCCAGCTTTCTGGCGCTGCGCGGCAGCGACGAGGAAACGGCCAAGATGGCCAAGGACTTCAAGGTCTACTACAAGCGGGTCGAGGGCCAGACCCCGGGCAGCTACACCATGGACCACACTGCTGGCGACTACATCTTCGACCCCGAGGGCCGTCTGCGCCTGTACAGCCGCTATGGCACCCCGGTCGATACCCTGGCAAAAGACATCGAGCAGCTGATCGACGGCGCCTAAGCGCTCGGGGCAGACAGCCCCTTTGAACAGGTCCTACATCGACCAGATACGCGGCCGCTGCGCCGGCAAGCCCCAGAGGCTGCTGCGCCAGTGGCCCCAGACCGTCTTCCACAACTGCATGGCCGGCTCCACTACGGGCGCCAGGCCGCGTAGCACCAGCATATGCTCGTTCGGCGCAGTCACGCCCGCCATCACCTCTGCAGGGGCGGCTTCCAGCAACTGCTGGGTGCTCTCCAGCAGTGCTTCGCGCTGGGCGCGGGCGATGGGCGAGCCGCTGGCATAGACCAGGCTGCCCATGCAGCGCTGGCCCGCTAGGCCGAGCTGGCCGTTGAGCAGCAGCCCATCATCGGCCCGGATGCGGCCACGCTCCAGAAAATGCCCCGGCCAGGAGATGTGCTGGGAGAACACCCCCTGCACAAAGGGCTGGCCGGCCAGCGGCAGGCCCAGCGCGGTGATGTCCCAGGTCAGCAGCTCGGCGCCAGGTGCCAGCTCCATCTGCAGCTCGTTCGCCGCATCGCAGGCGTTGTAGGCAATGGCCTCCAGCGGCAGCCATTCCAGCCGGGCGCCGGCCTGCAGCTGCAGGCGGGTACGCTGCAAGGCCGGCTGGCCATTGCTCTTGTAAAAGCGCGTGGCCCCTGGCGTGGTGACCAGGGCATGCGCGCCTGCCGCCACTTCGACCGAGATATCCAGCACATCGCCGCCCACCAGGCCGCCGGGCGGGTGCACCAGCACGTTGTGGCAAATGCCCGGGCCCTCTGGGTAGAGGCTTTTGAGAATGCGCAGCGGGCCATCGTGGCTGAAATGCACCGAGGTTTTGCCGGCGTGCTGGCGGTACTGCAGCGCCAATTGGGCATGCCAGCTCATGGTTGTGGCAGGTGCTGAATGCCCGTGGGCCAGCAAAGGCCAGGGGCCGGGATCGGAGGCGAGAAGGGTGTGCAAGACATGCCTGGGCTTTTGCAAGCCACGTGCCAGGAACTGCACCGCTCTGGGGTGCTGGTTGTGCTGAATTGGTGCATGCGCGGCAGGTCTGCATGCTTGTGGTGCAGGTGGATGGAAATGCAGCACGGAAAGCGTGCATGGCCTTGGCATGTGCCTTGCTTTGCACTCTGTATGGAACTGACACCTCGCGAAAAAGACAAGCTGCTGCTCTTTACCGCCGCCTTGCTGGCCGAGCGGCGCATGGCCCGGGGCCTCAAGCTGAACTACCCCGAGGCGGTGGCGCTGATCAGCGCCTTTGTAATGGAAGGTGCGCGTGATGGCCAAACCGTTGCCCAGCTGATGAGCGCTGGCCGCACGGTGTTGACCCGCGCCGATGTGATGGAGGGCATTCCCGAGATGATTGCCGATATCCAGATCGAGGCCACCTTCCCCGATGGCACCAAGCTCGTCACCGTGCACGAGCCCATTGTCTGAACCCCCTCTTTCCCCTGCGCAAGATAGCACCATGAACTTCAAGAAACTCTCTGCCAGCGTGGCGCTTGCCGCTGCCGCCTTCCCCCTGTCTGCACTCGCCCATGTGGGCAGCGATGGCGGTGGCCACCATGGCTTTTTGAGCAGCTTTGGCCATGCCTTTGCCCACCCCTTTACCGGTGCCGACCACATGGCCGCCATGCTGGCCGTGGGTGCCTGGAGTGCGCTGACCGTGACGCCCGCCTGGCGCGCACCTGCCGCCTTTGTGGCCCTGCTGGTAGCCGGCGCACTGGCTGGTTTTGCGGGCCTGTGGGTGCCCGGCGTGGAGCCGATGATTGCCGCATCGGTGCTGGTGCTGGGCCTGCTGGTGGCCGTACAAAAGCAGATGCCCTGGGTGCTGGCCGCAGCGCTGGCCGGGGTGTTTGCGTTTTTCCATGGTGCGGCCCACGGCTTTGAGCTGGCGGCCGATTCTGCACTGGCATCTGCCGGCGCGCTGGCGGGCATGGCGCTGGGCTCGGCCCTGCTGCATGTTGCCGGCATGGTGCTGGGCAAGGTCTTCATGCAGCGCCACCGCTGGCTGGCCAGGCTGGCGGGCGGCGCCACCGCCGTCCTGGGCGCAGCCATGCTGACCCGCATGGCCTGACGAGGAGCCGCACGATGATCCCAGGTGAACTGTTGCTGGACGCGGGCGAACATACGCTGAACCCGGGGCGCCGTACCACCAGCCTGGTGGTGCACAACGCCAGCGACCGGCCCATCCAGGTCGGCTCGCACTACCACTTTGCCGAGACCAATGCCGGCCTAGTGTTCGACCGCCAGGCGGCCCACGGCATGCGCCTGCATATTGCCAGCGGCATGGCGGTGCGCTTTGAGCCCGGCCAGCAACGCACGGTGGAGCTGGTGGACATCGGTGGTGACCGGCAGATCTACGGCTTTCGCGGCCTGGTGCAAGGGGCGCTGGAATGACGCAGAGCAAGCGGTGGCCAGGTTCTAAGACAGGATGGTTCTGATGGCAACGATGGACAGACGTGCATACGCAGAAACCTATGGGCCCACAGTGGGCGACCGCCTGCGCCTGGCCGATACTGCGCTGGTCGTGCAGGTGGAGCAGGACTTCACCCTGCGCGCAGGCGGCTACGGTGAAGAGGTGAAGTTTGGCGGTGGCAAGACCATCCGGGACGGCATGGCGCAAAGCCAGCGCAGCAGTGCGCAGGGCGCGATGGACACGGTGCTGACCAATGCGCTGATCATTGACCACTGGGGCATCGTCAAGGCGGACATGGGACTCAAGGGCGGCCGCATTGCAGCGATTGGCAAGGCGGGCAACCCGGACACGCAACCGGGGGTGGACATCATCATCGGCCCGGGCACCGAGATCATCAGCTGCGAAGGCAATATCGTCACCGCCGGTGGTATCGACACGCACATCCACTTCATCGCGCCCCAGCAGATCGAGGAGGCGCTGACCAGCGGGGTGACCACGATGATTGGCGGTGGCACCGGCCCGGCCACCGGCACCTTTGCGACGACCTGCACGCCCGGCGCCTGGAACATGGAGCGCATGCTGCAGGCGGCCGATGCCTTTCCGATGAACCTGGGTTTTCTGGGCAAGGGCAATGCCAGCCTGCCGCTGGCGCTGCATGAGCAGATCAGCGCCGGCGCGATTGGCCTCAAGCTGCATGAGGACTGGGGCAGCACGCCGGCCGCCATCGACAACTGCCTGGATGTGGCCGAACTCACCGACACCCAGGTGGCGATCCATACCGACACGCTGAACGAGAGCGGCTTTGTCGAAGACACGGTGGCCGCGTTCAAGGGCCGCACCATCCACACCTTCCACACCGAAGGCGCGGGCGGCGGCCATGCGCCGGACATTTTGAAGGTGGTGGGCGAGAGCAATGTGCTGCCCAGCTCCACCAACCCGACGCGGCCCTACACGATCAACACCTTGGACGAGCATGTGGACATGCTGATGGTCTGCCACCATCTGGATGCGGGCATTGCCGAGGACCTGGCCTTTGCCGAGAGCCGTATCCGCAAGGAAACCATTGCGGCCGAGGACATCCTGCACGACATCGGCGCAATCAGCATGTTCAGCTCCGACAGCCAGGCCATGGGCCGGGTGGGCGAGGTGATTCTGCGCACCTGGCAGACGGCGCACAAGATGAAGCTGCAGCGCGGCGCCCTGCCGGGCGACAGCGACCGGCATGACAACTTTCGCATCAAGCGCTACATCGCCAAGTACACCATCAACCCGGCCATTGCCCATGGCATCAGCCATGAGGTGGGCAGCCTGGAAGTAGGCAAGTGGGCGGACATCGTGATCTGGAAGCCGGCCTTTTTTGGCGTCAAGCCCAGCTGCATTCTCAAGGGCGGCTTTATTGCGATGGCGGCCATGGGCGACCCCAATGCCTCGATCCCGACGCCGCAGCCGGTGCACTACCGTCCGATGTTCGGCGCCTTTGGCGGGGCGATGGCCAGGACCTCGCTGACCTTTGTCTCGCAAGCCGGCCTGGCCGCCGGCATTGGCCAGCGCTTTGGGCTGGCCAAGAGCTTGTCGGCCGTCAAGGGCATACGCGGCCTGCAAAAGCAGCAGATGGTGCACAACGACCTGGCGCCGCACATGGAGGTGGATCCCCAGACCTATGCGGTGCGTGCCGATGGCCAGCTGCTGACCTGCGAGCCGGCCAGCAGCCTGCCGATGGCCCAGCGTTATTTTCTGTTTTGAAGCGGTAGAGACCCATGGCAAGCCCATTGATTTTCAAGCGCGACCCGGTGACCGACCCGCGCGTGCTGGCGTTTTTGGAAGAGCACCTGAGCGATATGCGCCGCATCTCGCCGCCCGAGAGCGTGCATGCGCTGGACCCGGAGCAACTGCGTGCGCCCGGAATGTACCTCTGGACCGCCTGGACGGCCGGGCAAGAGCCCCAGGCGCTGGTCGCCACCTGCGCGCTCAAGACCCTGGATGCCGGCCATCTGGAGCTCAAGTCGATGCGGGTGGGCGCCGAGCGGCGCGGCTCGGGCGCAGCCCAGCAGGTGCTGGACCATGTACTGGCCCAAGCCCGGGCAATGGGGGCTGCACGCATCAGCCTGGAGACGGGTACCGAGGCCTTCTTTGCGCCGGCGCGCCGCTTCTATGCGCGCAATGGCTTTGCCCACTGCGCGCCGTTTGGCAGCTACCAGCCCGATCCGAACAGCTGCTTCATGCGCCTGGAGCTGTCATGACGGCGCAAGCGATGCTGCAGGTCTCCAAATGTCTGCCCGGTGGCCAAGGCCTGGCACCCGCCCTGTGCAAGCGCGCAAGCTTTGTCGAACTGGACTGGGATGTGCGCCAGAAATCGCGCTTCTCGGCCACCGACAGCAGCGGCCGCGCGCTGGCGATTTTTCTGCCACGCGGCCAGGCCGTGCGCGGTGGTGATGTGCTGGTCGCCGAAGACGGCTCGGTGGTCGTCGTGCAGGCCGCGCCGCAGAAAGTGCTGCACATCAGCGCCTGCGCGCAGCATGGCTCGGCGTTTGACCTGATGCGTGCCGCCTACCACCTGGGCAACCGCCATGTGCCGATCGAACTGCAGCCCGACCACCTCAAGATCGAGCCCGACCATGTGCTGGCCGACATGCTGCGCAGCATGCATATGACCGTCGTAGAGGCGGAGCTGCCTTTTGAGCCCGAAGGTGGTGCCTATGGCGGGCATGTCACCAACGACGGCCACAGCCACCATGGGCACGGCCACGGGCACAGCCATGACCACCCCCATGACCACGGGCATGGCCATGCCCATCCGCACCACCACGGATGAGCATGCAGCCCCTCAGCCTCTCGCCCGCCAGTTTTTTGCAGCTGATGTGGCTGGCCTCGCCAGCTTTGCCCATTGGTGGCTTCTCCTATTCGGAAGGCTTGGAGGCGGGCGTGAATGCCGCGCTGGTAGGCAACGAGGAGCAGGCCGCAGACTGGATTGACCAGCAGCTGCAGCTGAGCCAGGCACGGGGCGATATGGCGGTGCTGGCCCAGGCGATGCAGGCCTGGCAGCGCGATGAGCGCGTCCGCATTGTTGCGCTCAATGCCTGGGTGCTGCAGACGCGCGAGAGCAGTGAGCTGCGCCTGCAGACCGAGCAGATGGGCCGCTCGCTGGTGGCCTGGCTGCAGAACCGCTATGCCGATGATGCCCAGGCCTTGGCGCTGGTGCACTGGCTGGCGGCCGAGGATGCAAGCTACCCGCTGGCCTTTGCGCTGGCCGCGCACCTGGCGGGGGCGGGCGCGCGCGATGCGCTGCTGGCCTATGCCTTTGGCTGGGCCGAGAACATGGTGCAGGCGGCCATCAAATCGGTACCGCTGGGGCAGAGTGCCGGCCAGCGCATTCTGGCGCGGCTGGCGCAGGCGATACCGGACGCGGCCAACCATGCGCTGGCGCTGGGCGATGACCAGCGCCAGGCTTTTTCCCCGATGCTGGCCATTCTCTCGGCCCGGCATGAACACCAATACTCACGGCTTTTTCGATCATGAGCACTGCACTGCACCACATTCCCCACCGCAGCAAAAAGCTGCCTCCGTTGCGCGTCGGTATCGGCGGGCCGGTGGGCTCGGGCAAGACCACCATCCTCGAGATGCTGTGCAAGGCCATGCGCGACAAATGGGACCTGATCGCCATCACCAACGACATCTACACCAAGGAGGACCAGCGCCTGCTGACCGTCAGCGGCGCGCTGCCGGCCGAGCGCATCATGGGCGTGGAGACGGGCGGCTGCCCGCACACGGCCATCCGCGAGGATGCGTCGATCAACCTCGAAGCGATTGACCGCATGCTCGGCCAGTTTCCCGATGCCGACATCGTCTTTATCGAATCGGGCGGGGACAACCTGGCTGCCACCTTCAGCCCCGAGCTGTCGGACCTGACGATCTATGTGATCGATGTGGCGGCCGGCGAGAAGATCCCGCGCAAGGGCGGCCCCGGCATCACCAAGAGCGATCTGTTTGTGATCAACAAGACCGATCTGGCGCCCTATGTCGGTGCCAATCTGGATGTCATGCGCAGCGACACCGAGCGCATGCGCAGCGGCCCCAAGGGCACCAAGCCCTTTGTGATGACCAACCTGAAGACGCTGGATGGTCTGGACGAGGTGGTCGCTTTTATCGAAAAGCAGGGTCTGCTGCTGGGCTGAGCCCCTGGCTTGGGCGTTTGCAGCTTAGCCCGGGGGCGTGTTCAAGCTGAATGCCGTATCGGGGTGCTCGCGGCCCTGCTGCGCAATCCATTCCAGCCAGTCCTGCGCGGTGATCTGCGTGCGTCCGTGCAGGGCGGGGGGCAGGGCCTCGTACACGAGTACCTCCAGCGGCTGCTGGCCGCCGCTGACCAGCTCCACATCCAGGGTCAGCACGCGCTTGGTGTATTCGCCAATGTCCACCGGCCAGATGCCTTCGATGCGGTCCATCGCCTGCTCCAGCGCATCGCTCAATGGGTAGACCTCGGCCAACACCAGGCCGCTGCCCTGCAGTTGCAGGCCGGGGTACCAGCCCAGGTCATACAAGGTGCCGGTCAGCATGGTGCGCCCCACGCAGGCGAGCTGGTCGGCCAGGCGGGTGATGTCGTTGACGCCGCCGGCGCGCAAGGTGCCATAGACGGCGACATGGCCGGCGCCGCAAGGGCTCCAGCGTGCGGGGATGGGGTGTTCGGGGGGCGGCGTCTGCATCGGAAGGTGGTGGGGGACGGTGGCTCAGCTGGGTTGGGGGGAACGGCCGGCGGCCTGCCGGGTCTTGGCGATTTCGCGGCTGGGCAGCGGGGTCTCACCGGTGGCCATGCGCATCAGCAGGCAGTGCAGCATCTCGGTGGACAGGCCATGGAGCACCAGGCGGTGGCCGGCGCGCAGGGTGGACAGGGGCACCAGCGGGTGCTTGTTGTTGAGCATCACCAGATGCTCGGGCGAGGACAGGATCTTGGCCGCATAGATGGCGACCGTCTCATCGAGCTGCAGCGAATTGCTGGCGCGCCAGAAATCGTTGTCGGTCAGCAGCAGCTGGTAGACCGGCGTGTAGATCTCGATGGCGCTTTGCAGATCGAGAATGTTGAACCGCCCCTGCGGCATCGCCGCCAGCTCCAGCGGCGGATCGCAGAGCATGCCAAAGTTGGGCTCGGCGACAGGGCCCATGTGCTGGCCATGGGTGCGCAAGCTGGTGTTGAGCCGGATGACAAAGTTGAACAGGTTCAGGTCGTGCTTGAGGAACAGCTCGTCCTTGATGTCATCGATCTCCATCGGTGCCAGCGGCTGCGTGGGCACGGGCGTGGGGGCATTGGCACCGATAAAGCTCAGGATCTGCGAGCCCAGGTGGAAGTGGCGCATGATGAGCCAGTTCGCCTCGGGCGAGACAAAGCGGTTCATGCTGAAGGCCAGGGTGCGGTGCAGCAGCTTGGAATGCGCCCAGCGCTTGGGCAGCAGCACCTTCAGGATCTGGATCAGGATGATGCTCAGCCGCGCGAGTGGCCGGATAAAGGGCAGCAGAAACTGGCGCGAGCGGCTGCTGGAATCCTTGAGCCAGGCTGCCTTGACATGGTCGGGCAGCGGAGTGCTGTCGTCCAGGTAGAGCGCCAGCCAGGGGTTGGGATCGCGCTCGTCGTGGGGAATGTCGCGGAAGTCGGTCATCGTGCGGGCTCCGTGGCCGTGGCATCCAGAATGTGCCGGAACTGCATCAGGTAAAGCGCAGCAGTATGGCGTGCGGTGGCGGCAATCGCCGCAGTGGCAGTGCCGGTCGCGTCCAGCGCCATGGCCATCTGCACGGCCATCAGCCAGCGCTCCAGATGGTCTTCGTCATTGGCGCCGTGGTATTCCAGAAAACGGAAGCAGTCCGGTCCCAGCGCCAGGTGCTGGCGCAGCAGCGGCAGCAGGCTGGGAACGATGCGCTGGCCCGTGCCTTCGATGATGTAGATGGCACCCAGGAGCCCAATCGGGTTGGGGGTGGCCGCCAGGCCGTGCAGGTAGCTGTTGAGCGCCTCGCCGCCGGGGTTGCGGCGCAGCTGCTGGATGTCGGTTTGCGTGCCGCCGGCGTTGAGGTAGTCCTGGTGCAGGATCTTGAAGTCGTTCTGCTCCTCGCTGGCATGCACGCCCATCAGCGCGGCCAGCTCGGCATAGGCGCCTGTGAGCGAGGCCGCGCCTTCGCGCATCCACAGGCTGCCTTCGCGTACCTGGGGCACCCACTGGCTCATCCAGCGCACATAGTCGGCCTGCTGGATCTGGCCGCTGTGGATGCGGTGCACCAGCGGCGTGCGCCAGACCTGGGAGCGGTAGTCATGCCAGATGCTGGCCAGCTCGGTCAGCAGGGGTGCCAGGCCTGCCGGGGCGGCGGCCGGGTCATGGGGTGGGGCGATCAGCGCGCTTTGTGCAGCGGCGGCGGGGGTGGCTCGCTGGGCTGGCATGCTGGCACGGGTTGCTGCCGGGCTGGCGGGCGTGTGGTTCTCCACCTCCAGCAGCATATAGCCAGCGGTAAAGCGGCCGGACTCGGGCACAAAGCAGAGCATCGTGTCGCCGGGTTTCAGGCGCTCGTGCTGGGTCTGCAGGTACTCGGCGATCATCACAAAAATGGAGGCCGCACCGGTGTTGCCGCGCCAGGCCAGGTTGCTCCACCAGCGCTCGCGCGGGATGGACAGCTGGGCCTTGTTCAGCAGCTCATCGACGACGGGGATGAATTTCTCCGACGAGTAATGGCACAGAAAGTGGTCGATGCAGCGCTCGGGCAGCCAGCCCTGGTGGGCGATGCGCGCGTACTCGTGGATGCAGACATCAAAGAGGTGGGGCAGCAGGCGGATGTCCTGGCGCAGGGACAGCGCGCCCGCGGCCTCGGCGTCGGCCCAGGACGGGAAATCCAGATGGCTGCGCTGGCGGTCATGCGTCAGGCCCAGCTGCATGCACACGGGGTAGTCGCCGGCAAAGCTGCGCTGGTGTGTCCAGCGCAGCTTCAGGCGCAGGTCGGGGCGCTGGGGCAGCGCGGCGCCCTGGCCCAACAGCACGGCACCGGCGCCATCGCTCAGCATCCAGCGCAAAAAGTGCGCATCAAAATCGGTGTTGTAGTCCTGGCCCGCGTAGCGCGAACGCTTGAAGAGCCGGGACGGCATCTCGCTGGCCACCGCCAGCGCATGGCCATGCGTGCCATGCTCCACCGCCAGCGCCGCGCTTTGCAGCGCGCCGACGCTGGCCGCGCAGACGCCATGCACGCTGAGCAGTTCCATCGGCGGGGCGGCCATCTCGCCCTGGATCATGCTGGCAAAGCCGGGCATCAGCGCGTCGCCGCCCGATGAGCCACTGGCCAGAAAGCCGATGTCGGCCAGCGGGCGTGCAGCCTGCACCAGTGCCGCTTCGATGGCGCCCTTGGCCATCTGCGCATTGCTGTAGCTGGTGCTGCCATCGGGCGCAATCGCGTAGTGGCGTTGCTGGATGCCGTTTTCCGCCAGGATGCGGCGCTTGATGCGCTCGGACAGCCGGTTGAGCGGAGCCACATAGGCATCCATGCCGTCATTGGCAACGGGGGCACCGGGCATGAAGTGTCCGGCGGATTCGATATAGACCTGCGAGTATGCGACTGGCATAGATGACTAGTTTTTCTCCATAGGCGGCATCAGCGACCGGCTGCGGGCCGATCGGCGCACCAACCCTCCTACAAAGACCCGCGCCATATACGGCAACAGGCCTGCCTCGTTGAGCACCGGGTGGACCCGGTGTCGGTATTCATCGGCATGCAGGCGGGTCAACGCGGACCAGTGTGCATGCGGGCATTCATGGTGGGCGGTGTGCAGGCCAATATTAAAGAGCAGGGGGTTGACCATGCCCTCGAAATTGCGTGCGTAGTTCAGCATGCCACTGCCGGTATCGTTTTCCGGCTTGGGGGGCTTGCGTCCATCGGCATGGGCATGTTGCAGGTAGTTGGTGGCCAGCAGCCAGTGCAGGCCATGGAGCTGGGGCAGGATGACAAAGAGCAGCGCCTTTTTCCAGTCCAGCACCAGCAGCCCCGCCCAGCTGCCCAGCCACAGCGCGTACTGGCCCATGCAGTAGCGAAACGCGCCCGGATGCCGTTGGCGCAGGCCACGGAGCCAGCGGATGAACAGCGGATACAACACCCAGGCAGCCTGGAGCGGATGGACCAGGTAACCCCAGAGGTGGTTGGTATCACCGCCAAAGCGGTAGGTGCGGGCGATGTCCTGCTCGCCATGTTTGTAGCGGTGGTGGTTGGCCACATGGGCGGGCCAGAATACAAAGGTGGGATGGCCCTGCAGCAGGGTCAGTGCATAGTCGGTGGCACGGTTGGGCCAGCGGCTGTGTGGCCCGGTCCACATGCGCAGATGCGTGTGGTTATGGTGGATGACGCCGATGCCCAGAGTCAGAAACAGCGCGACCAAATAGAGCCACCAGACCAGGCCATGCTGCCATTGCCAGGCGGCGATCAGTGGCAGCGCCAGCATGTAGAGCAGCGATTGCCAGTCACGCCAATGGCGCAGCCGGGGCAGCTTGCGGGAGGCGGTGGCGGGCAGGGGCGGGCTGTTGTCGGGGGTCATGCCAACCGGGTCAAGCAGCGGGGCGCCCGGGGGCTGGGCGCGGCGGCAGCGGGTCTGCCTCGCTACGCATCAGGCGGTCCATGAAGGCCAGCGCAAAGCCGTAGTTGCCGGCCGGCCGGGCATGGTGCAGGTGGTGGCGGCGGCTGGCAGCCAGCGGGTGGCGGGGCCCCACAAGTGGGAAGAAGTCGTAATTGGCATGGCCGACCGCGTTGAGGAAGATGCTGAACACCGGCACCGAAGCGAGTGACCAGAACGCAAAGTCATGCAGCACCATCGGCAGCAGGATCACATTGCCCAGCATCATCGCCTCGATCGGGTGGAAGCTGTAGGTCGACCACGGTGTGACGACGACCGAGCGGTGGTGGTCACCATGGAAGCGCTTGAACCAGCGCGTGTGCAGCAGGCGGTGGTTGATCCAGAAGTGCACATCGTTCCAGATCAGCAGCACCCAGATCTCGATGGCGATCTGCCAGCCGCTGGGGGCGATGGCGAAATGCGCCCAGCCCAGCTGAACAAAGCCCCAGGGCACGACCATGCCCAGGCCAAACACCAGGATGGAGTGAAAGGACTGGCGCCACTCGCGCTGCAGTTGGTCAGGCTTGAGCGGCCGGGTATCGAGCACCCGGCCGATGCCGCGCTTTTGCAGAAAGCGGGTGAGCGCCGTCATGCCCAGCCCTCCGATCAGGTACAGCGCGCTGAAGAACACGAGGCCCCAGGCCATCACCTGCCAGGCGCTGAGATCGGAGAAGACTTGGGCGGCCGTCATTGCGCGCGGATGTTCTGCTCTTTGATGATGGCGCCCAGCGCCTTCACATCGGCATCAATGCGGTTCTTCAGGCCTTCGGGCGAGCTGCCCACGGCCTGCCAGCCCTGCAGGGCCAGCTTCTGGCGCATCTCGGGGCTGCGCACGATCTCGCCCACGGCGGCGGCCAGCTTGTCGACATGGGCCTTGGGCATGGCCTTGGGCGCTGCCACGGCGTTCCAAATTTCCATGTCGTAGTTGGCAATGCCCAGCTCCTTGAGGCTGGGCAGGCCGGGGGCCAGCGGACTGCGGGCGGCCGAGCTCACACCGATGCCGCGCAGCTTGCCGGCCTGGATCTGGTTCATCGCCAGCGCCGGTGGCAGCATCGACAGCTGCAGGTCGCCGCCCTGGATGCCATTGAACACCTGCGGATAGCCAGGGTAGGGGATGTGCTCGGGCTTGATCTTGGCGCGGCTCTTGAGCAGCTCCATGCCCAGGTGGCCGATGGTGCCCACACCCGGCGAGCCATAGCTCCAGCTGCTGCCCGCCTGGGTGGCGGCCTCGAAGAAGGCCTTGCCCTCAGGGGCTTTGGCCGGCGCCACCAGCACCAGCGGAGCCACGCCAATCAGGCCGACAGGCTGCAGATCGGTCAGCGGGTCATAGCGGATCGACGGATTGAGCAGCTTGGCAATCGTCATATTGCCGTTGATCATCACGCTGAAAGTGTAGCCATCGGTCGCGCGCGCTACATATTCGGCGGCGATATTGCCACCGGCCCCGACCTTGTTTTCGACGATGATCGGTTGGCCCAGTGCTTTTTCCAAGGGCTCGGCCAGTGCGCGGGCGGTCAGGTCAGGGGAGGAGCCGGCCGGAAAGCCCACGATCAGGTGCAGGGGTTTGCTGGGCCAGTTGTCCGCAGCCAGGGCGCCAGTGCTGGCGAGGGTGACCAAAGTGGCTGCCACCAAACAGCGGCGGGACAGGGAAAAATGCATAAGAGCTCCAGATTCGCATGGCTGCCCGCATGGGTGGAGGTTTATCCGTCTGTACGTCCGCCGGGCTCATACGGGCCATAAAAAAAGCGTACAGGTCTTGCGACCCATACGCTTTTATTATCACCAATTGCAATGGCTCTATGTGATGCGAAGGCAGAGCACCGTGTGCGGCTTAGGCATATTCGGCCAGGGCCTTGCGCATTTTCTTCATCGCTGCCGATTCGATTTGGCGAATCCGCTCGGCGCTGACGCCATACACCGCAGCCAGGTCATGCAAGGTCATGCCGCCCGAGCCATCGTCGTTCACCTTGAGCCAGCGCTCTTCCACAATGTGGCGGCTGCGCTCGTCCAGGGTGGCCAGGGCCTCCTGGATACCATCGGTGGCCAGGTAATCGCGCTGGCGCGATTCGATCATCGCGGTGGGCTCATGCGATGCATCGGCCAGATAAGCGATGGGGCCATAGGCTTGCTCGCCGTCATCGGAGGGGCTCGGATCGAGCAGCACATCGCCGCCCGACAAACGCGTTTCCATCTCGATTACGTCTTCGCGCTTGACATTCAGATGCGCGGCCATCGCGTCGATTTCGCTCTCGGAGAGCGTCTCGCGCTGCATCGCGCCGTCTTCCATGCCCGCTTCTGCCTTGAAGCCCTGCTTCATCGAGCGCAGGTTGAAGAACAGCTTGCGCTGGCTCTTGGTGGTGGCCACCTTGACCATGCGCCAGTTCTTCAGGATGTATTCGTGGATCTCGGCCTTGATCCAGTGCATGGCGTAGCTGACTAGACGCACGCCCTGGTCCGGGTCAAAGCGCTTGACGGCCTTCATCAGACCGACATTGCCTTCCTGGATCAGATCGCCGTGCGGCAGACCGTAGCCCATGTACTGGCGGGCAATGGATACCACCAGGCGCAGGTGCGACAGCACCAAGCGGCCAGCGGCCTCGACATCACCGTTTTCCTTGAGTTTTTTCGCATAGCCCAGCTCTTCCTCGGGGGTGAGCATGGGGATGCGATTGACCGCAGTGATGTACGCGTCCAGATTGCCCAGGGGTGGTACCAACGACCATGGGTTTGCAGGAGCCAATGCGGTAGAAATGGTGGCGGCTCCAGAATGAGTTGTCACGCTAGAAGTCCTTTCGTCTATGCAATACATAGTAACACCGGTAGGAGTCCCTTGATGCTGTGGGAGTTCCCATGCTGCGGTGCGGTAATCTCGGGTTTAAGTCTCAACTAAGAATGGCTGGGATTGGCGTTGATAAAGAATAGCTTGCTACTGATTTTGATGCTATTCACATTTCTTTATCGGGGCCATAGCGGCTGGCGGGGCGCTGTCTGACAGCCCTTTCCGCCTTCAGCGCAGTTGGAGTGCTCGGTCTGTGGATAAGTTCCATACCGAAGCCTAAAAAATCTGGATATATTCTCAGTGGTTTGGGGGCTGTGAAGCGGCATCCAAAGCGCAGCCTGTTTGATACAAATCATGGAGTTGAATGATGCACCCCTTGGCCATGGACCCCGGCGCTAGCGGCCTCTGCCTGGTGGCATGGGCCAGCACGACGGTGGACAGCGAATCGGCAGCACAAGCACTGGCCCAGGCAGGCGTACAGGCCCGCCTGGCCGCCTGCGCCCAGGTCGAGAAAATCCATTCGCACTATTGGTGGGACGGTCAGTTGCAGCAGGCGGATGAATGGCGCATCACCTGGAAGACCACGCCCCAAAGTCTGCCCGCTTTGCAGCGTTTGCTGCTGCCGCTGCACCCCTATGCCTTGCCGCAGTGGCTCTGGGGCGAGACGGCAGCCAGCCCGGCGTATGCGGCCTGGGTGGCGGGCGAGGTCGGCCCGGCACTGCAGGCCTGAATGCCATCAGACGGGGATGACCGCCACGCCTTGGGCGTTCAGCGCTTCCAAGGCCTCGGTGTTGGCCGCATGGGCATTGGTGACCAGGGTCTGCTGGCTGGGTGGGCAGGCCACCGCATAGCGGCTGCGAAGTCCTATCTTGCTGTAGTCGGCCAGAACGACCAGGGACGATGACTGCTCGGCCATGGCCGTGGCCAGGCTGGCCTCATGCTCATTGCCAAAGGTCACGCCATCCTGCGCGCTGATGGCCACGGGCGAGAGCAGGGTGACATCGGCGCGGTAGCGGCGGATCTCGTTGAGGGTGACCGGTCCATAGGTACAAGGAATTTCCGGGTTGGTATCGCCGCCCAGCAGCACCACGCGCATGCTGCTGGCGCTGCCGGCCGTGGCTTGGGTGCCAGCGAGCTTGAGGGCGACCGTGATGGAGTTGGTGACTACAACCAGGCGGCTGATCAGGCTGAGTTCTTCGGCCAGGATGGCGGTCGTGGTGCCGGCATCGATAAACACCATCTGCCCCGGCTGCAGGCGTTTGACTGCCGCCTTCGCAATCGCGCGTTTTTCTGCCACGCGCAACGCCTGGCGCTGCACAAACGGGGGCTCGTCCTGTGTGACGCGGGCGACGCCGCCATGCACGCGCCGCACCAGGCCCATGGACTCGAGCGCCAGCAAGTCCTGGCGCACGGTTTCGCGCGAGACCTGCATGTCCTGAATGAGTCTTTCGGTGCTGAGCCGGTCGATCGAGGCGAGCAGCGATTGGATGCGGACGAAGCGGTCTTCTTGCAGCATGGATGTGTTTCCTTCGGGGGGCAGGCTGCTCGGGCAGCCCGCGCTATTTTGCAACACCGGCCCCGGCAGATACGTGCTGGGGCCGGTGGGCCGTTCAGCGGTGGCGCCTTGCGGCCACAGCCATTGCGATCAGCAGCAGTGATGCCAGCAGCAATGCCAGAGGCTGGTTGGCGGGCACCGGCTGGGCGGCAGGCACCGGGGGCACCACCACATCGGCAGGCACAGCGACCAGCACCGGATCGACGATGGCGCCGTTGACCACCCCGTCTTCATCCAGCGGGCCACCGTCAGTGATGGTGTAGCGGACGACGCCCCCGGCAATGCTGGCACCGGTGATCTCGCTGACCGTCCGCTGGCCGTTGCTCGCGGTGTGTACCTTCATGACCCGGCTGTTGGCGGGCAGGTCGGCGGGCAGCTCCAGGCGGACCTGGGCGCTGAAGCCTGCATGGTCGCAGCCCGAGAGCGTGAAGGACAGCAGGCCACTAGCCGCTTGCAGGCCGGCGGGCAGCAGGCCGGCAGGCACGGCGCTGACGCTGGCGTTTGACTGGTCGCAGCGGGTGGCGGCCTGGATGTTCAGGTTCATCGCAGGCAGGTTGCTACCGGGGCTGGGCAGGCCGGTGTCAATCAGGTCCTGCACGGGAGGCTCGGGCTCAGGCACAGGGTTGCCCAGCTCGAAGGAGCCGGTGGCACTCCAGCCGGACCAGTTCAGGTGCGTATCGCGCACCCGCACACGCCAGTACCAGCGCTCATCCTGGCCCAGCTGCAGCACCTGCGCTGGCTGGCCCTGGAAGGGGTCCCAGGCCGAGCCTTTGCTGCCATCGGCCTGCAACAGCTGCGCATAGCACTGGCGGCCGCCCTGGCGCTCGGCACCGCTGTCACCGTCCTCGTCCCACTTGTAGCTGCAGCTCCAGCGGTCGCGCAGGCTGTTGCCGCCGGCAATGATGGCGCCCGTCAGCTTGCCGCGTGCCGTGTTGGCCGCCACATTGGGGTAGATGCGCTGGGGGTTAGCCAGCAGCTGGCCCAGCGGCAGGGTGGTGATGTCGGCATCCTTTTGCGTGTTGGTGCGCACGCCGTTCAGGTAGGTCCAGTTTTCGCTGCGGGTGTCGTTGCCCCAGACGTCGTAGACCGGCTGGCCGGCGGCAAATTGCGGGTCCTTGGAGACCTGCCACTGCGCTTCGTAGAGCGCTGACCCGGCCACTGGGCGGTAGGCCAGCTGCAGACGGGCTGGATCGACCTGGCCCAGCTTGGCCTGGACCAGCTCCGGCTTGAGGGACCAGGCCTGGCTGGTGATGGCGATGCTGTCGTCCGGCGTGTTGCTGGTGGTGGAGGCGCCCAGGTCGTAGCGCTTCCAGGTCAGGGCCGGGGTAGCGCTGCCAAAGCTGGCTTCCAGGGTGCCATAGCCAAAGCTGAGTTTGGTGTTGGCGATCACGTCCAGATCGCTGTCGTCGTCTTGCTTGGCGCCTTCCAGTGCGCCGCTGCCCGAGGCCACATTCAGCCAGAGGTGGCGGCTGTTCATCGAATTGCCGCGCTCATAGAAGTGCACATGGCCGTTGAGGTTGGCGGTGATCGCGCCGGTCGTGCGGCCATAGTCTTCCAGCTGCGCAATGAAATCACAGGTGGCCATCACCTCGCCCTGGCGCCATTTTTCGCTCAGGCAGGGGTGGTGGTTGAGCAGCACCATATAGGGCTTCTTGTCCACGCGGGTCTGGGCCATCAGGCCGCTGAACCAGTCCAGGTGCTCCTGCATGTAGTCGGCGCGGAACAGCCCGCGGCCGTTGTCATAGCTGCTCCATCCCCCGGTGTTGTGCATGGCCGAGGCGGGGTTGAAGTCGCTGCCGACAATGCGCATGCCCAGGTAGTCCAGCTGGTACCAGTGCAGCGGATGCTTCTCCGAGCCATTGGCAGGCATGCGGTTGAAGTATTTGCGGTAGGTCTTGGCCCAGCTCTTTTCAGCGCCGGCACTGGCTTGTTCTCCACCAAAATATTCGTGGTTGCCTGGCGCGGGAATCAGCGGCACGTAAGCGGTGATGGCGGCCAGCGGTCCGAAGAACTGGTCCTTCCAGTTGCTGCGTGTGCCGCCCGATCCGACCAGGTCACCCGGCACCATGAAGCCGGCCAGGTTCTGCGCGCATTGGGCAGCCGCGCCTGCGCAGTCGTTGTTGATGATGCCCTGGGTGATGTTCTTGAGGCGGTTGGCCAGGCCATCCTGGGTGTCAGAGACCACGGCGAACTTGGCGGCAGTGACGCCATCGCCCTCGCGTGGCCAGGTCTTGAACTGGAAAGGGCCTGCCAGCTTGGGTGCTGCGCTGGTGCCTGTCACCACCGCGTACTCATAGAGCGTGTTCGATTGCAGACCGGTGATGTCGGCAAAGAAGATGTTGCTGTCGGCAAAATCGCCGACCGGGTTCTTGGCGGGCAGCAAGGTGTAAGGCCCCGTGCTGCCGGCCAGGCGCCACCAGATGGTGGGTGCGGATTCGCTGGTCTCGAGCATCACGGCCATGTGGTCGGGGCCGGGGTTTTGCAACGTGGGCCCGACGGTCAGCGCGGGCGCGTTGGCGGTGTTGGGCAGCTTGGCGGGGTCAAAGGGCTTGGGCGGCTCGCTGCTGGCTTGCGTCAGCACCACATCATCGAGGCCCCAGTACCAGTTGTTGTCAGTGTTCAGGTAGCTGAAGCGCAGGCTGACCTTCTTGGCACCGGCCGGTGCGCTGAAGGCCAGGTTCTCGTTAAGGTTCAGGCGCGAGGCGCTGGTCTCATGCAGCAGGGTCTGGACCGAACTGTCATCAAAGACGGCCTCCACCTTGATGCTTTCCTTCTTCGTCGAGCCCATCTGGAAATGGTTGAGAAAGGCCAGCGTGTAGCTGCTGCCACCCAGCACCGCAATGCTGGGGCTTTCCATCACGGTGCTGAAGTACAGACCGCTGGTGGGCCGCAGGCCATCCGATTCGGCCACGGCGATCTTGCCGCTGGCCTTGGTCAACTTGGCACGCTCACCGCCCGAGACCTGGGTGGTCCAGTAGCTGGGCGTCACAAACTTCCAGCCCAGCCAGGGCAGTTTGGCGGCGGTCGAGCGGCCGCTGGTGGCCACTGTCTCGGCATTCTCCAGCCGCAGCTTCCAGCCGGCGGGCGCTGTCGTGCCCAGGCCGGCTGGCGCATCGGCGCCCGCTGCATCAAAGTTCTCGCTAAAGACCACCGTCTGGGCCAGCGCCAACCCGCTGATGGCCCAGAGCCCGGCGGCACATAACTGCCGCACGCTTGCTATTTTCATGAAACCTCCTGCCTTCAAGGCCAATGTGGTGAAAGCATGTCTTCACCAGGAAGTGCAAAAAATAACAAGATTGCATGAAACTACAATGACGCGGCCCAGAAAAAGCCCCGCTGGGCAGAGCGGGGCTAGCTCGGGGAGGGCCGGTGCGGCGCTCAGGCCAGCAGGGCCTGCGCGAATTCCTTGGCGCTGAAGGTCTCCAGGTCTTCGACCTTTTCGCCAACGCCGATGAAGTACACGGGGATGGGGCGCTCCTGCGCAATGGCCGCCAGCACACCGCCCTTGGCAGTGCCGTCGAGCTTGGTGACGATGAGGCCCGTCAGCTGCAGGGCATCGTCAAAGGCCCGCACCTGGTTGAGGGCGTTCTGGCCGGTGTTGCCATCAATGACCAGCAGCACCTCATGCGGGGCGCTGCCATCGGCCTTGGTGACGACGCGCTTGATCTTCTTGAGCTCTTCCATCAGGTGCAGCTGGGTGGGCAGGCGGCCGGCGGTATCCACCAGCACGACATCCTTGCCCCGGGCCTTGCCGGCGGTCACGGCATCAAAGCTGACGGCAGCGGGGTCGCCCCCTTCCTGGCTGATGATCTCGACGGTGTTGCGGGTGGCCCAGACGCCGAGCTGCTCGCGCGCCGCAGCGCGGAAGGTGTCGGCCGCCGCCAGCAGCACGCTCTGGCCCGCATCGGCCAGGTGCTTGGTCAGCTTGCCGATCGAGGTGGTCTTGCCAGCGCCGTTGACACCGGCCACCATGATGACCGTGGGGCTGTGCTCGCCAATGACCAGCGGCTTTTCCAGCGGTGCCAGCAGGTCGGCCAGCGCGCTGGCCAGCAGTTCCTTGACGGCGGCGGGGTCGGTGGTCTTGCTGTCCTTGACGCGCTGCCTGAGGTCGTCCAGCAGATGCTGGGTGGCCTTGACACCGGTATCGGCCATCAGCAAGGCCTCTTCCAGCTCTTCGTAGAGCTGTTCGTCGATCTTGGTGCCGGTGAAAACCGTCGCGATGCTGGAGCCGGTTTTGCGCAGCCCGTTCTTCAGGCGGCCCATCCAGCTGTCGCGGCTGCTGGCGGGCTCGGGTGCTATAGTGATAGGAGCTATCGGCGCCTGCGGGGCTTGTGCAGAGGGGGTTTTTGTTACCGTTTCTGCAGCTGTTGGTGCCGGGGCTGCGGCCTTGCCGCCCATGCCCAGGCCACGCAGCCAGCCGGTCTTGGCAGGCTCGGCTGCCACGGGGGGCATGGGGGCCACCGGCGCGCTGGGCACCTGGGGTGCGGGCGCCGCGGTGTCGGCTACCGGAGCGGGCGCTGGCGCTGGCTCGGCGGCGGAAGGGCTGGGGGCTGCGTCGGCAGCGGGAGATTTTTTCTTGAAAAAACTGAACATTGTGCGCTACGTAGAATCAGCCTATTTTATGAAACGTTCCACCATTTTGCTGGCCTTGATGGCCTCCCTGGGCGCTGGGGCTTCTTCAGCGCTGGCGGCATCGCCTGTGTCCAGCGCTGCCGTCGCCTCCAATTCTGCCGGTGCCCAGCAGTTCACCCTGTCCAACGGCATGGGCCTGATCGTACAGCCAGACAAGCGCGCCCCGACGGCCGTGCACATGGTCTGGGTGCGCGTGGGCTCGATGGACGAGGTCGATGGCCGCTCGGGCCTGGCCCATGCGCTGGAGCACATGATGTTCAAGGGCACGGCCACTGTGGCGCCTGGCGATTTTTCGCGCAAGGTGGCGGCGCTGGGCGGGCAGGACAATGCCTTCACCAACCGCGACTACACCGGCTACTACCAGCAGATCCCGTCCGGCAAGCTCGAAGACGTGATGCGCCTGGAATCGGACCGCTTTGCCAACAACCAGTGGCCTGACAGCGAGTTCAAGAAAGAGATCGAGGTCATCAAGGAAGAGCGCCGCATGCGCACCGATGACAACCCGCGTGCCAGCCTGATGGAGCAACTCAATGCCGCGACCTGGCAGGCCTCGCCCTACCACCGCCCGGTGATTGGCTGGATGGGCGACCTCGAATCCATGCACCCCGATGATGCCCGTGCCTTCCACAAGGCCTGGTATGTGCCGGAGAACGCCGTGGTCGTCGTTGCAGGCGATGTGGATGTGAAGAAGGTGCGTGCGCTGGCTGAAAAATACTACGGCAGCATTCCCAGCCGCGCGCTGCCCGAGCGCAAGCCCCGGCCCGAGCCGCTGCAAAAGGGCGAGCGCCGGCTGGACTACAAGGCGCCTGCCGAGCAGGCCTATGTGGTGATGAGCTTCAAGGTGCCCGACCTGCGCAACCTGGTCGAGCCCAAGGACAGCGACAAGGATGCGATGGCGCTGTTGATGCTCGGGTCCGTGCTCAGCGGCTATGACGGCGCGCGCCTGGACCGCCAACTGACCCAGGGTGCCAACCGTGTGGCCGATGCCACCTTCAGCGGTGCCAGCGTGGTCAATCGCGGGCCATCCACCTTCTTGCTCGGCGGCGTGCCATCGCATGGCAAGACCGCCAAAGAGGTAGAGACGGCCTTGCGTGCCGAAGTGGCCCGCGTGGCCAAGGACGGCGTGGGCGAGGCCGAACTGGAGCGGGTGCGCACGCAGTGGCAGGCCTCGACCGTCTATGAACGCGACTCGGTTTTTGGCCAGGCCAATGACCTGGGCTCCAACTGGGTGCTGGGCCTGCCGCTGGACGCCAATGACAAGCTGCTGGCGCTGATGAAAACGGTGACGGCCGCGCAAGTGCAATCGGTGGCAGCCCGCTATTTTGGCGATGACCAGATGACGGTGGCGACCCTGGTTCCCCAGCCGCTGACCGATGCCGACCGCGCCGCGCAAAAGCGCAGCGGTGACGCCACCAAGGATGGATCGGTGCACTGACCAGAACCCCGTGGCGGATGCGCTGTGTGATGCGTCCGCCATCGATTGTTTTCTCCAGGGTCTGTCTCAGATGGCAGCGGGCCCTGGCTAGCAGAGATACCCATGCGAACCTCTTTTTGCAAAACACTGGTCGGCGGCGCAGCAGCCTTGCTGGCCTCCCATTCGGCCTGGGCCTTGCTGCCCATCGAACACTGGACGCAGGACAGTGGCGCCCAAGTCTGGCTGGTCAACAGCCCCACGATCCCGATGGTCGATGTGCAGCTGAACTTTGATGCCGGCAGCCGGCGCGACCCTGCGAACCAGGCCGGCCTGGCCAGCGCTGCGGCCATGATGGCGTCCAAGGGCGTCAAGGCCCAGGGCAGTGCGCCTGCGCTGGACGAAAACGCCGTCGGCGAAGCCTGGGCCGATCTGGGTGCCAGCTTTGGCGCCGGTGCCAGCAGCGATGCGCTGACTTTTTCGCTGCGGTCGCTGACCGATAGCAGCCTGCTGAACCGCGCGGCCGACCTGGCGGCCCGCCAGATGGCCCAGCCCAGCTATGACGACGCCGTCTGGCAACGCGAGCGCGAGCGCTGGAATGCGGCGATCAAGGAGGGCAATACCCGCCCTGCGGTCGTAGCAGGTCGTGCCTTCAACAAAGCGGTGTTTGGCAGCCATCCTTACGGACAGCGGGCCACCGAAGAGACCCTGGCCCAGATCAGCCCGGCCGTGATGCAGCAGTACCTGGCGCGCTCGGTCGATGCCTGCCGCGCCAAGGTGACCCTGGTGGGCGCGTTGGACAAGGCCCAGGCCGATGCACTGGTCAAGCGCCTGCTGGCGCAGGTGCCGGCCACGCCCAAGGCGCAGTGCGCTGCACCGGCCGAGGTGCCTGCAGTGCAGCCGCTGGCCAAGGCCGATGACATCCAGATCGCGTTTGACTCGGCCCAGGCCCAGGTGCTGCTGGGCCAGCCCGGCATCCGCCGCGCCGATCCGGATTTTCTGGCTGTACTGGTGGGCAACCATATTCTGGGCGGCGGCGGATTCGCGTCGCGCCTGATGGAAGAGGTGCGTGAGAAGCGTGGCCTGGTCTATGGCGTGTATTCCTCGTTCAACCCAGGGCTGGATGCCGGCGCCTTCCAGATCGGTCTGCAGACCCGGCCTGACCAGGCGGCGGAGGCGCTCAAGGTGACGCGCGAGGTGCTGCGCGACTTCATCGCCAAGGGCCCCACGGACCAGGAACTGCGCGATGCCAAGGACAACCTGATTGGTGGCTTTGCGCTGCGCGTGGACAGCAATGCCAAGCTCTTGGGCAATGTGACCAATATCGCCTGGAATGGCCTGCCGCTGGACTACCTGGACCACTGGACGGACCGGGTGGAAGCCCTCAGCGCGGACGATGTGCGCAAGGCCATGGCGCGCATGGTGCAGCCGGACAAGCAAGTGACCGTGGTCTTGGGAGCAAAACCATAATGGGACGCAGTGCCATCAAAAGCGAGGGCGCGCTGCGCGCCCTGGTGCAAAAGGCAGCCGCTGCTGCCGAGGCCGCGCCTGACGCGGCGCCCGCCCGCAAGCGCGGCACGGCCGGAAACAGCAGCAATGCTGCCCGCGTGGCCGCATCTGCTGCCGGCGAGATCCGCATCATTGGCGGCCAATGGCGCCGCACCAAGCTGGCGGTACTGACCCGCCCCGACCTGCGGCCCACGCCGGACCGCGTGCGCGAGACCCTGTTCAACTGGCTGGGCCAGGACCTGGCGGGCTGGCGCTGCCTCGATGCCTTTGCCGGCACCGGCGCGCTGGGGCTGGAGGCCGCATCGCGCAACGCAACCCAGGTGCGCATGGTCGAGTCCGATGTGCAGCTGGCCGCGCAGATCAAGCAGCTGGCGCAGAAGCTGGGTGCCACCCAGGTCGAGGTGAGCCGGGGCGATGCGTTGGCAGCGCTGCAGGCCTACCCCGCGCACTGGGATCTGATCTTTCTGGACCCGCCGTTTTCCGGCCAGCTGTTTGTGCCGGCGCTCAAGGCCGCGCATGCGGCGGTGACGGCGCAGGGCTTCATCTACCTCGAAGCCCCCGAAGCCTGGAGCGAAGAGGCGCTGGCCGAACTGGGCCTGGTGCGCCACCGCTACCTGAAGGCGGGTGCCGTGCATGCGCACTTGCTGAAGAAGGCCGAGGCCGCAGAGCACTGAAAGGGAATGCCTGTGGCCTAGCGGGGTGGTGACAGAAATCGTTTATGCTGCGCTGCAATGTGCCAGGTCGGCTGGCACCACCAAGATGCTTTGCAGGAGACATACATGACACTGGCCATCTACCCAGGCACCTTTGACCCCATGACCCTGGGCCACGAAGATGTGGTGCGCAGGGCCTACCAGCTGTTTGGCAATGTGATCGTGGCGGTGGCCGAGGGCCACCACAAGAAGACCATGTTTACGCTCAAGGAGCGCATGGACATGGCGCGCGAAGCGGTCAAGCACTACCCCAGCGTGCGGGTCGAAAGCTATTCGGGACTGCTGCGTGATTTTGTCGTGGCCCAAGGCGGCAATGCCATCGTGCGCGGCCTGCGCGCAGTCACCGATTTCGACTACGAGTTCCAGCTCGCCGGTATGAACCGCTCGCTGATGCCCGATGTCGAAGCTGTGTTCCTGACCCCGAGCACCCGCTACCAGTTCATCAGCAGCACCTTTGTGCGCGAGATTGCCATGCTCAGCGGCGAGGTCGACAAGTTTGTGTCGCCCTATGTCGCCCAGGAGCTGCAGCGCAAGGTGACGCAGCGCAAGGCGGAAGAGGCCTGAGCCTCAGCCTGCATCCGCTGCACTGCTGGCTAGGCGGCTGAGGGCTGGGCCAGCGCGTTGCCAGCGGGGTTGTCCGCAGGGTGTGGGCGCCGCACGATGTCATGCACATAGCGCAGCTTTTGCAGCGCACCGGCAGACAGTGCAAACGGGTAGGCATCCTGCTGGCCCAGGCTGCGGTTGAGGCTGTTGAGCAGCAAGGTCACCGGCACCCATTGCGCCACCATGTCTTCAAAGCTAGGGGCGGGCTGGATGAAAGGGTCAGCCATGGTGACCAGCGGGCTGCCTTCGCCCATTGTCAATCCGGTCTGGTAGCTCGCTGCCGTCTCCAGCACATCGACCATGTGCAGGTAGTGCGCCCAGGATTCGGCCCAGTCTTCCCAGGGATGGGCGCTGGCATAGGCGCTCACATGTTGCGCACTCCATTGCATGTAGCCTGGCGGGTTGGCATAGTAGTTCTGCAGCGCCTGCGGGTAGCTCTCGCGCTCATCGCCAAAGAGCTGGCGAAAGCTGTCGAGCTCGCCACCATCGCGCACCAGCTTGTCCCAGAAGAAATGCCCGGACTCATGGCGCAGATGGCCCAGCAAGGTGCGGTAAGGCTCATGCAGTGCCACGCGGCGGCGCACACGCTCGTCATCGTCGGCCTCGGCGATATTGATGGTGATGAGCCCGTTGGCATGGCCGGTCATCACCGGCTGGTCGGGCACATCGGCAAGGAACTGGTAGTGGGGCGTCCAGTCGGGCAGGTCGGGGTGCAAGCCCAGTCGCGCCAAGGTGTAGTAGAGCCGGCGCTTGGCGCTCTCGAGCTTCTGCCAGCGCAAAGTGTTGCCGGTGACTGAGAGATCGGGCAGCACCAGGGTCTGCCGGCAGGAGCTGCACAGGGTAAAGGGCGCATCGGCCGGAATTGCAAAATTGCATGCCTGGTACTGGTCGCGGTTGCCGCACATGCGGTAGCGCTGGCCGCTGGGTGAGGCCTTGGTGGTGATGCGTTGCCACAGTGGGCCAGGTGCCGCCACCGGGCTGTCTGCGTCCGATGCCGCCATCGCGCCTACATCGTCGCAGTCGGGCAGGTAGGCCAGCGCCGCGCCGCAGTTGACGCAGTGCACGCTCTCGAAAAAAACCAGGTGACCGCATTGGTCGCAGTGGAACAGGCGCATCAAACTAGCTTAACGCATCGCTGCTCTGTTGACCATGGCCTGCAGGTCAGACCAGGCCTTGTGTGCAGGCACAAAAAAACCAGCTGGCTTGCACCAGCTGGTTCTTGGCAGAGCGGAGTCGCGAAGCTTATTGCTTGACGATCAGGCTGTTGCGCACCTCGGTCACGCCCTTCACGCCGCGAGCGATCTGGCCGGCGCGGTCCTTTTCCATTTGCGACTTGGCAAAGCCGGACAGTTGCACGATACCGCCGTCCATGGTCTTGACATTGATGGAGCTGGCCGAGGTGTCCTTGTCTTCAGCCAGCTTGGCCTTGACAGCAGTGGTCACGGCAGAGCCGTCAATGTATTCACCCACGGTTTCTTGCTTGCGAGCCACGGAGCAGCCAGAGGCCAACACCAGAGTTGCACCAGCGAAAGCAGCGATAGCGATAGTACGGGAGAGTTTCATTTTTGTTTCCTCGCAAAGTATTGTTAGGGTGCTTGAAAATCGATCGGCATTTGCACCGCACTTATCCGTTGTATGCCGATAGATGCTTGAAAATCAGTCGCGGCGGCGGGTTGCCATGATGACCAGGGTTGCCAATGCGGCACCGGCAGCCATCGCAATGGCCATCGACTTGCCGGGTTGGTCGGCAACGTACTCGTTGGCACGCTCTTGCGCACGGTAGAACTGCTCACGGGCACGGTGCGACGAGTCGGCCGCCAGGCCAATTCCGCGCTCTGCCCAGTCCTGGGCGCGAGAGGCGATATGGTCGATGGAGTGGTTCTTTTCATGGCCGTATTCATCGACAGCACGCTCGGCCTTGTTGGCAGCGGACTTGACTGCACGACGGGTGCTGTCTACCGCCTTTTCAGCGCCGTCAAGCACGTCGTTAGCCGTGTCTTTGACTTTGTCCACAGCGTCCTTGGCAATTTTTTCGGTATCCATGAAATAGCCTCTTTCTATGATGTTCAATGAAGATCTTGCAGTGTACGTTGACCTGCTCGAACCAGATAAATGTATCGTGTGGTGAGCACAGCTTCAAGGGCTGTCAAAGTGCTACTTTTTCAACAATCCCATCAGGAACGATGCGATGGCCAGCACGATGAAGATCACAAACAGAATCTTGGCAATGCCGACCGCGCTGGCTGCAATACCGCCAAAGCCGAAGACGGCTGCAATCAGAGCAATGACCAGGAAGACAACGGCGTAATGCAGCATATTTTTCTCCTCATGTTGTTTGCTGTGCAAGAAGGTGCGAGCAATGACTGCATTCTGGCTGCTGCCCGCAGGGCGTCTTGCCAGCAGGTGCGAAGAACAGGTGTAGGACGGTTCCCGCTGTCGCGTGCCCGCTGCGGCAACGCGGCAGCTGCGCGGCCGCATGCAGCAAGGGCCGCCTGTCGGCGGCCCTTGCGCGGTCTGTGCTGTGGTGGAGGCGGATTCTGGCGCAGCGGGGAAGGCGGATAAAAGGGCTGCCCACCGCCTCAGTTCTGCGGCAGGTTGGCCGAGATCGTGGTTCCCTGCTGGGGCGCGGAGGCAATGTGCAGCCGCCCGCCGCTGGCCTCGATGCGGTGGCGCATGCCGGCCAGGCCGTGGGAGTTCGGATGGGCCTGGCTGGGGTCGAAGCCGACGCCATCATCGCGCACCTGTACGAACACATGCTTGGGGTGGCTCTGAAGGCTGATGAGCACGTTGCGCGCCTGCGCATACTTTCCGATATTGGTGAGCGACTCCTGGATCAGGCGATAGATGCTCAGCTGCATGGCCTCGGGCACATTGATCTGCTCCAGGCTCAGCTCCACTGCCACATTGCTGCTTTCAGAAAACTCCTTGGCCAGGATCTCCAGCGAGGCGGTGAGGCCCAGGTTGGATAGCGACGAGGGCCGCAGGTTTTCGATGATGCGGCGCTTCAAGGCAATGCCGCTGTTGAGCGTTTCGATCAGGTGCTTGATGCGCTCCTGCACATCGGGTGCGGCCATGTCGATCTTGGATTTGAGCCGTGCCACATCGAGCTTGGCCGTGGTCAGCAACGCGCCCAGTTCATCGTGCAGCTCGCGCGCCAGATGGGCGCGTTCGTCTTCACGCACCTGCTGCAAGTGGGTGGCCAGCTCGCCCAGGGTGGCGGTGCGCTGGCGTACCTGCTTTTCGAGCTGGTCACGCTCGTCCTCCAGCATGCGCTGCTCGCGCAGCATCAGGCCGGTGAGGCGGTTGGACTGGCGCAAGTACAGGTAGAACGCGAGCAGCCCCACGATGCTGACGATGGCGATACCCAGCCGGGCAAGGGTGAGCGATTTGAGAATCTCGGCCTCGTTGTGCATGCGCCGTTCATTGCTGTGGATTACCAGCTCATTGCTGAGCTTGCGCATGCTCTCCATCGTGGCCTTGGCTTCCGGGCTTTTGACCAGGAAGCGCCAAGCCTCGTCGAGGCCCTGGCGGCGCAGCGCGATACTGGTGTCCATCTGGCTCAGACGCTTGGCCACTTCGCGGCCCAGCATCGACGAGGTCTGCAGGTCTTCAGGAAAGACGCTGTAGATGGCGCGCAGTTCATCGACTGCGTTGTTGACGTTGGTGCAGGCCTGCTGGTAGTCGGCCAGGTTGCTGTCCTCGCCGCTCAGCAGGTAGCCGCGTGCATGGGTTTCAGCATCCACGACCTGCTGCATCAGCTTGTCCAGGGTGGTGCGTGTCTGGTAGGTGACCGTGAGGTTCTGCAGCGAATCGTGCGAGCGGTAGTAACCAGCTTCGTTGATGCCGATCAGCACGGCAGCGGCCAAAAAGGCGGCAGGCAGACTGATGGCCCATTTGCGCAAGCGAGACCAACGCATGGAGCTTCCTTTTTTGATGGTTTTTGGTTTATGCGAGTGATAATAGAGCAAACTTCGGGCAGCGCCTGCATCTTGCAGGTGCTGCAGTTTGCGCTGCATGAGGGGATATATGATTAAAGTTGGTATCGTCGATGACCACGCGATTGTGCGCTCGGGCCTCAAGCAATTTTTGGCAGAGCATGTCGACCTGCGGGTAGTGGGGGAGGCGGCCAATGGCCGGGAAGCCATTGACCTGGTGCGCAAGGAAGAGATCGATGTGCTGATCATGGATCTGTCCATGCCCGGCCAAAGCGGTATCGACGCGCTGGCCATGCTGCGTGCCAAGGCGCCCGACATGGGCATTCTGATCCTGAGCGGCTACCCCGAAGCCCATTATGCGATCAACCTGATCCGCCAGGGCGCAAGCGGTTACCTGAACAAGGAGTGCGATCCGTCCGAAATTGTCGAGGCGCTGCGCACCATTTCGCTGGGCAAGCGCTACCTGACACCTGCGGTGGCCGATCTGCTGGCCCAGCAGCTGCACCGCAAGGAAGACGCACCGCCGCACGAGCAGCTTTCGGAGCGTGAATTTCAGGTGTTTTTGAAGCTCGCCAAGGGTGAGACAGCGGGCAATATTGCCGACCAGCTGTCGCTCAGCGTCAAAACGGTGAGCACTTACCGCACGCGTTTGATGGAAAAAATGGGCCTGGCATCGAACAGCGACCTGACCTACTACGCACTCAAAAATGGTCTCATCGACTGAGCGCGCATGCCTTTGTGAAACCAGCGGCCTACCCAGGCCGCTTTTTTGTAGTTGCCAACTGGGCCACATGCTGGCCTTCACTGCAACTGTGATGTGCGCTCCACGCAATAGTCGATGAGCGCGTCGATGTCTTCGGACTTGTCGAACACCCGATTGGCGCCGAGTTGCGCGCAACGTTCGCGCATGCTGGGCGTGGCGTAGTTGCTGAGAATCACCAGGTGCTGGTGCGGCGCACGTTCCTGCAATTTCTCCAGCACCCCCAGGCCGCTGCCTTCAAGCAAAAAGATGTCAACCACGGCCAAATCCCAGTCTGTGGAAGGATTGCTGAGCCACTCCGTAGCGTCAATTTCGGTGCTGGCATGCCCCACGGTCTCCACCTGTGCCAAGTCCTCTAACGTGGCTATCAGGTTGTCGCGGATGGTCTTGTTGTCTTCCACCAGATAAGTTTTCAAACGGCGATGCATATACGGCTACACGGGTGTGTCTTACCGTAACAATGATAGCAACAAGCCATGCGTACACCATCGGTCTGAAAGGATGGCGTAAGTAGGACAACACCTCGTAGGTTTAATTTAAATCAATAAATATATACAAAAAACAAATAACAGGGCCAAATATCAGGTATGAAGATGCCCGCAGACCGGGCAGGCGGGATGGCGGCCGATGCGCATCGTGCTCCACTCCATGTCCTTGAGCTCCGGCATCATCTGCCGGCCATCCCATCCAGGCCGCGGCCAATGCTGGCGATGAGCATCAGATATGCAGATGCCCGCAGACCGGGCAGGCAGGATTGCGGCCAATGCTGGCGATGAGCATCAGGTATGCAGTTGCCCGCAGACCGGGCAGCCGGGGTTACGGCTGATGCGCATCGTACTCCACTCCATGTCCTTGAGCTCCAGCATCATCAGCCGGCCGTCGAGGCTGCGGCCAATGCCGGCGATGAGCTTGAGCGCCTCGGCAGCCTGCATCGTACCGATAATGCCCACCAGCGGCGCAAACACACCCATGGTGGAGCAGCTGGCCTCCTCGAACTGCTCGTCGGGTGCGAACAGGCAGGCATAGCAGGCGGCGCCTTCGTGGCGCCTGTCAAACACGCTGATCTGGCCATCAAAGCGGATGGCCGCGCCGCTCACCAGGGGCTTGGCCTGCGCCACGCAGGCGGCATTGATGGCCTGGCGCGTGCGGTAGTTGTCGGTGCAGTCCAGCACCACGCTGGCATCGGCCACCAGGGCCTGCAGCCGCAGTTCATCGACCCGCTCCTGCACGGTACCGATATGGACATGCGGGTTGATGGCCTGCAGGCTGGCTGCGCAGGAGCTGACCTTGGTCTGGCCCACGCGCTCGGTGGTGTGGGCAATCTGGCGCTGCAGGTTGGTCAGGTCCACTGTGTCGTCATCGACCAGGGTGATGCGGCCCACACCAGCGGATGCCAGGTACATGGCCGCGGGGCTGCCCAGGCCGCCCGCGCCAATCACCACCGCATGCGCCGCGAGGATGGCCTCTTGGCCTTCGATGCCGATCTCGTCCAGAAAGATGTGGCGCGAGTAGCGCAGCAGTTGCTCGTCGTTCATGGGGCCTATTGTCGGAAAAAACAAAGGCCGCAGCAGAAACTCTGCTTGCGGCCTTTTGATGCAGCCTCAAAAAGGCTGGATTGGGGCTTTACTTTTTGGGCTCGGTCGCGGGCGGCAGCTTGGTGTCGTCCGTGTTCGACTCTGCGGGCTTGTCGCTGGCGCTGGTCTTTTCCTCGTCCTTCTTCTCGGCAGGGCGCTCGGTCTTGGTCTGGCTGACCTGTACAGGCTCGCCCTTGAGCTGGTGCAGCGCTTGCTGCAGCTGGAAGTCCTTGTCCGAGCCAAACTCGGGCGGACGGCGCTCGGAGGCGGGCTTCTTGCTCTCTTCGTCCAGGCGCTTCAACGCGGCTTCGCGGGCTTTTTCGCGGGCCTCGTCCTTGACTTCAGGGCCTTGGCCGCTGGACAAGTGCTTCTCCAGATCCGCTTCACGGGTGCGCAACGCGGCGAACAGATCGCCTTCTGCCGACTCGTCCACCATGATGTCGGGCACGATGCCCTTGGCTTGGATCGACTTGCCGCTTGGCGTGTAGTAACGTGCCGTGGTCAGCTTGATGCCGGTGTCCGGACCCAGGGGGCGCACGGTTTGCACCGAGCCCTTGCCAAAGGTCTGGGCGCCCATGATGGTGGCACGCTTGTGGTCCTGCAGCGCGCCCGAGACGATCTCGGATGCGGAGGCAGAGCCTTCGTTGACCAGCACGACCAGCGGAATGTTCTTGATGGCGGCGGGCAGCGACTTGATCGGATCGCTGCCACGGCGAGCATAGAACTCGGGCGAGGCGCGGAAGATGGCCTTGCTCTCGGCCAGCTGGCCGTCGGTGGTCACCACGGTCACATTTGGCTGCAGGAAGGCCGCCGAGATGGCCACGGCCGCGTCGAGCAAACCACCGGGGTCATTGCGCAGATCCAGCACCAGGCCCTTCAGGTTCGGGTCCTGCTTGTACAAGTCGTCGACCTTGCGCACAAAGTCGTCCACCGTGCGTTCCTGGAACTGCGAGACGCGCACCCAACCGTAGCCCGGCTCGATCATCTTGGCCTTGACGGACTGGGTCTTGATCTCGGTACGGGTGATCGTCACAGGGAAGCTGCGGCTCTCGTCCTTGCGCAGGATCGTCAGCACCACCTTGGTGTTGGGCTCGCCACGCATGCGCTTGACGGCATCGTTGAGCGACAGGCCCTTGACTGCCGTGTCGTCGATCTTGGTGATCAGGTCATTGGTCTTGAGGCCGGCCAGGTCAGCGGGCGAGCCTTCGATCGGGGAGACGATGCGAATCAGGCCGTCTTCCTGGGTGATCTCGATGCCGACACCGACGAACTTGCCGCTGGTGCCTTCCTGAAACTCGCGGAAGGACTTCTTGTCGAAGTACTGCGAGTGGGGGTCGAGCCCGGAGACCATGCCGGAGATGGCATCGGTGATGAGCTTCTTGTCATCGGCCGGCTCGACATAGTCGGTCTTGATCAGGCCGAAAACGGCCGACAGCTGTTGGATTTCTTCCAGCGGCATGGGGGACATCACGCCCCTTGCGACCGTCTGCAAAGACACAGTGGTGAGCGCGCCGGCGACCACGCCCAGTGAAACCCAACCGGCAATCTTCAATTTTTGGCCCATATGCTCACAACTTTCTATAGCGTGCCAATATACACCCAAGCGCCTGCACCGGTGCGGCGCAGCAGCCGTTTTCGGGTGATAAGACAAGTATTTACTTTCGGCAGCCGCCCATTGGCGCCGGCATGCGGCGCTGGCTGACAGTCGTCATTTCCGTCCGCCTGCTGATCCGGGCAGGCGCTAGATCTAGCCGGAAGGCGCTGGCTTTTTGCCAGAACGGCGAGGCGCCCCATCCTTGTCTACAGCCCCTGGGCTGCCTCGCTCGGACTCCAGGCGCAGGCAGTAGTTCCCGTGGGGGCTTGCACGGCCGCCCGTGGGTGGCGGGCAGCCCGGTGCTTCAGGCCTTGCCTTGCGAGGCGACAGCTGCAGCGGCCTTGGCGGCGGCTTCAGCGTCACCCAGGTAGTAGTGGCGCAGCGGCTTCAGGTTGGCGTCCAGCTCATAGACCAGCGGGATGCCATTGGGGATGTTCAGGTTCACGATGTCGCTGTCGGAGACGCCATCGAGGTACTTGATCAGCGCGCGGATGGAGTTGCCGTGGGCGGCAATCACCACACGCTCACCGCGCTGGATGGCCGGTGCAATGGCATCGTTCCAGAACGGCACGACGCGCTCGACGGTGTCCTTGAGGCATTCGGTCAGCGGCACCTGGTCGGCAGCGCTGGCGTAGCGGCGGTCGGTTTTTTCGCAGCGTGGGTCGTCAGATTCCAGCGCGGGTGGTGGGGTGTCATAGCTGCGGCGCCAGACCAGCACCTGCTCGTCGCCAAACTTCTTGGCGGTTTCCGCCTTGTTCAGGCCTTGCAGCGCGCCGTAGTGGCGCTCGTTGAGCTGCCAGCACTTGTGCACCGGCAGCCAGGTGCGGTCCATCTCGTCCAAGGTGTGCCAGAGAGTGCGGATCGCGCGCTTGAGCACGCTGGTGTAGGCCACATCGAAGTCATAGCCTTCTGCCTTGAGCAGCTGGCCGGCTTGCTTGGCTTGTGCCACGCCGGTGTCGGTCAGGTCCACATCGGTCCAGCCGGTGAAGCGGTTTTCCAGGTTCCAGGTCGATTCACCGTGGCGAATCAGGACAAGCTTGTACATGCAATCCTCGTGCGATAGTCAAAAATCGAAAAATCGGTGCGTGTCGCTGGCGGGTGGCGCTACAGGGCCTGGGCAGCCCGCTGCATTCACAATGGCGCCGATTGTAGAGGCAGGCACAAATCCCGGGTGCCTGCACAGCTTGGCGGCGCTAGCGACGCGCGCTTCAAAGGCTTTTATCCTGCAGCGGCTCGGTGGCCCTTTTAGAATGCGAGGCTGTTTGAGCATTTTTTGACAAGGGACTTGTGTGAACTTTCTGATCGACAACTGGTATCTGATCGTGCTGGTACTGGGCTCGGGCGCGATGCTGATGATGCCCGCCATGAAGAACATGGGCGGCGGCACGCTCAGCCCCGCCAACGCCGTGGCACTGATCAACCGCGAAAAAGCGGTGGTGGTGGATGTCTCGGACGCGCAGGAATTCAGCGCAGGCCATATCAGCAACGCCAAGAACGTGCCCCTGGACCAGCTCGAAGCGCAGCTGCCCTCCGTCGTGAAGAACAAGGCCTTGCCGCTGATCCTTGTCTGCGCACAGGGCCAGCGCTCGCAGCGTGCCGTGGCCGTGGCCAAGAAGCTGGGCTACACCAACGTGCAGGCCCTGGCCGGTGGCATGAAGGGCTGGCGCGCTGCCAGCATGCCGCTCAAGAAGGCTTGATTTTTGGGGCGCATGGCCCCATGTACTGCCTTTAGATACCCACTATTGGGCTGGCGGCCTCTCGCAGGGCCGCAGCCGCAGGACACTCTGATGCAAGCTGTAAAGATGTACACCACCGCCTACTGCCCTTATTGCACGCGTGCCAAGCAGGTGCTGCAAGCCAAGGGGGTTGCGCAGATTGAAGAAATCCGCATCGACACCGATCCCGAGCAACGGGCGGTGATGATGGAGGCCACCGGCCGCCGCACCGTGCCGCAGATCTTCATTGGTGACACCCACGTCGGCGGCTGTGATGACCTGATTGCGCTGGACCAGCGCGGTGAACTGGTCCCCTTGCTCCAATCCTGAGCCCCGCGCTTGCGCGTGCTCGCCAGCGGGCACCCGGGCTTTTCCATGCTGCCACTCAGCCATTGCATAATGGCAGGCTGCATGCGAGGGGCGCACACACCGGGCGGCATCGCAGCTGCACTCCATTCCTTTTTCTAGCGAAAGACAGACAACCATGGCGGATCAAGAAAATCCCGTGTTCCAAATTCAACGCGTGTACCTGAAGGACGCATCGCTGGAGCAACCCAACTCGCCAGCCATTCTGCTGGAGCAGACCCAGCCCAGCGTGGATATCCAGCTGGGCGTGGAAGCCACCCCTGTGGCCGATGGCATTTTCGAAGTGGCCGTGACCGCCACCGTGCAGACCAAGATCGAAGACAAGACCGTGTTCCTGGTGGAAGCCAAGCAAGCCGGTATCTTCGAGATCCGTGGCATCCCTGACGACCAGATGGGCGCCGTGATCGGTGTGGCATGCCCACAGATCGTCTACCCTTACCTGCGCGGCAACGTGGCAGACATCGTGACGCGCGCCGGCTTCCCGCCTGTGCACCTGGCGGAAATCAACTTCCAGGCCATGTACGAACAGCAACAAGCCCAGGCCAATGGCGCTGGTGCAGGTGCCGCACTGGCCCAGTAATCGCCGCTGCTGACAACGCTAGGGCCTTGCAGTCTCGGTTGCAAGGCCTTTGTTGTATCTGCCGGGGGCCGGCAGCAGGCAGCGCCAGCATGTGAGTTGAGGTAAGAGGGGGTTTGTGGCTATGAAGATCTTGGTGATTGGCGCGGGTGCCTGGGGAACGGCTTTGGCCATGCATGCGGCCGCACGCCACAGCGTGCAGTTGTGGGCGCGCGATGCGCAGCAGGCCAGCCAGCTGCAAACCAGCCGTGAGAACCAGCGCTATCTGCCAGGCATCCGCTTGCCCGATGCACTGGAGGTACGCAGTGGCGATCTGCCAGCGCTGGTGGCCCAGGCCGAGCTGATTGTGCTGGGCACGCCGATGGCGGCACTGCGCAGCGGCCTGGCCATGCTGCGCGACTGCCAGGTGCCGGTGGCCTGGCTCAGCAAGGGTTTTGAGGCTGTGCCCGCCGATGCACCCGCCGGCAGCCATGGGCTGCTGGGCAACGAGGTCTGCGCCCAGGTGGCGCCCGCGCTGCATGCCGGCGTGCTGAGTGGTCCCAGCTTTGCGCAGGAAGTGGCCCAGCACCAGCCCACCGCCTTGGTGGCGGCCAGCCGCCATGCCGATGTGCGCGATGCGCTGGTCGCAGCCTTCCATGGCGACAACCTGCGCGTCTATGCCAATGAGGACATCAGCGGGGTCGAAGTCGGCGGCGCCGTGAAGAACGTGCTGGCCATTGCCACCGGCCTCTGCGATGGCCTGAATTTGGGGCTGAATGCCCGTGCCGCGCTGGTGACCCGTGGCCTGGCCGAGATGACGCGCCTGGGCGTAGCACTGGGCGCGCACACCGATACCTTCATGGGCCTGTCGGGCCTGGGCGATCTGGTGCTGACGGCCACAGGGGATCTTTCGCGCAACCGCAAGATCGGCCTCTTGCTGGCCCAGGGCCAGAGCCTGGAGCAGGCAGTGCAGTCGCTCGGCCATGTGGCCGAAGGGGTGTACAGCGCCCGCACGGTGCTGCAACGTGCCCAGAAGCTGGGCGTGGAGATGCCGATCACGGCCGCTGTCGTGGCCTTGCTCGACGGCAGCCTGTCAGCCCCCGATGTGGTGCAGGCGCTGATGGGGCGCGAGCCCCGCGCTGAATAATCAGGACTTGGCCAGCAGACCGATCAGGGCCGGCAGCATGGCATCGCCGTGCTGGGCCTGGACCTGGTTCTGCAAGGTCGTCGATGCCGCATCGGCGATCAGGCTTGCGGCTTCGGCATCGTGGGCCATAGTGGCGTAGTAGCTCAAATCCTTGGCCGCGTTGGAGATCGAGAACGCGATGCCCGAGGGGTCGTCGGCAAGGATGTAGGACTGCAGACGGTCCAGCGCCACACCTGCGCCGCCGCCGGATGCCAGCACGCTGTGGAAGGCCTGCATGTCCATGCCCTGCTTGCGCGCGCAGGCGGTGGCCTCGGCCAGCAGGCTCATCTGGCCCACCGAGACAAAGTTGTGCAACAGCTTCATGCGGTGGCCGTCGCCCAGCGCGCCCACATGGGTGACCTGGCTGGTGAAGGTGGCCAGCACTGGTTGCACCTGGGCGAGTACGGCGGCATCACCGCCGACCAGCAGATTGAGCTGGCCGTCATGCGCCTGCTTGGAGGTCTTGGTCATCGGCGCATCGATGAATTTTCCGCCCGCAGCCTGCACGGCCTGGGCCATGCGCACGGTCGATGCGGGCACGGCGGTCGAGCAGTCGATCACCACCGTGCCCGGGCGCAGCGCCGACAGCAGGCCCTGCTCGCCGGTCAGCACGGCTTCGACCTGGGGCGAACCGGTCACGCAGAGAATGACCACATCGCAGTGGCTGGCCAACTCCGCCGGACTTTGGCAGGTGCGCGTGCCCAGGCTCAGCAGCTCGGTCAGCGGCTGGTTGCCGGGGTGCTCCAGCACATAGAGTTGAAAGCCTTTGGCGGCGACGTTGCGGGCGATGCCGTGGCCCATCAGGCCGACCCCGATCAGGCCGACGACCGGCTGGGCTGTTTGCGATGGCATGTAAATCTCCTGGCGGTGTGCACAAATAAGCAAGGGTTCCCAGCGTACCGCAAGGCCTTTGGGCCATGGCGGGCGCATGGGTGGCCGCAGTCAACTTGGCGACCGGCTGCCGCGTCCTCTGTGCCAGACCAGACAGACACAAGCCCCGTACCACCTGCTGGGCAGTACGAGGCTTGGCGGCGGATGCGTGGCTGCTATCAGCGTTGTGGGCGGCCCCACTGGCGCCTGCGTGCCTGGATCCACACCAGCGCGATCGTCAGCGCGGACAGGATCGCCATCGCCCAGTTGCCAAGGGTGGGCACTTTTTCAGGGGTGGGCTGGGGATCTGGATCCAGCGGGATGATCTCGCTGCTGATTTCGGCGTCTGCCGTGGCCGTGCAGCCCGTGCTGGCGTCGCAGATCGCACCTGGGCCGGGCTCGATGGTGACGACGCTCGTCAGGCTGCCCGATTCGGCCACCTTACCGGAGAGGCCAAATACCAGCTCGCCGCCTGGCGGCAGTTCAAAACTGAAAGGTGCATTGCCCAGATCACTGGGGCAGACCGCACCGTTGGCCGCGCTGCAGGACCAGGCTGCTTCGCTCAGCGCCGTTGGCATTGCATTGCTGAGGGTCACCAGGCTGGCATCGGATGCGCCCGGGTTGCGCACGGTGATCGTGTAGTTCGCTGTCTCTCCTGGGGCGTAGCTAGGCTTGTCGATGGTTTTTTGGATGGTCAGCGAGGTCTGGCACAGCAAGTCATTGGGCTGTATATGGGCCAGCATCCCCGAGCCCCAGCCTCCATCGAAGACCGAGAAGATCAAGGTGTTGAGACCGGTAACCCAGGGTCCCGTCAGGGGGGCATTTCGTACGGAGATAGCGTCAAAGCCTCCTTGCGGCAAAGGCTGGAACACGCCATTGATCGATACGCCTCGCATGCCATCGTCACTGTAGTAGTCCATGCTCAGCTTCAGCGCGCTGGGGGGAATGCCGGCAGGCAGATTGAACTGCATGCGGTAGTAGTTGGTGACCGTGGGATTAAAGGGGTACGGGCGAGGGCGGGTCGTGGCGTTGGGTAGGGGAGAGATCCAGTTGGTCTGGCCGCCCAGGGCGCTGCCCGATACCCAAGCGGTAGGCAATGCTGCCAACGTGGGAACGGAGCTTGGCTTCCAGGTGGCGTCCGGGCTGGGACCCAGCGCACCCGTTGGATCGGTCTGGCTGGAGGATACCCACCATTGCATATCCTCGCCGCCGTTGGGGACCAGCGCACCCGCTTCAAAGTCATAACCTGTATTCAGAATGGCGTTGTTGGCCTGGCAGCTGAACGTCGGAATATAGGGTACGGGCTGCGCGCTCGCCCATTGGCAGGCCAACAAGGTGGCGGCCGTAGCCATCCATTTTGCAAACATATGAACTCTTTCTACAGTCGAAGGGAGGGTTTGAGTTTATTTGTATTGCAAAAATGATTTCAATAAAAAATATCAATAATATTAAGAACTGTATTTGTCTGTAAATCATCGCTGAAATACGCAAGATATTTACAACGTTGCTAGCAGGTTGTCGTGGAATACAAGTGAATACCCGCTGATCCCTGCGCCGTCGGCGGGCCGGACGGTGCGTCTGCATGCGGAGCTGTCTGTCGCCCCCGGTTCGCAGCCGCCACTTAACTTGCATCAAGCTGTATGTATTTCCGCACGAAGCTGATGTGTGTATGGAAAGCGACTGTATATTGCGGCGCGGAGCAAGCGGTGCCCCGCGCTCCATGGTCTCAGCGCTGGCGCAGCTCGGCCAGCACTTCCAGTGCGCGGTCGGTGCGCACATCGTGCTCGGCGGCCAGGCGCTTGGCGACCTGGTCGACCTCTGCACCGACGGCCCCTGCCACCAGCGCGATATTGCGCGCATGCAAGGCCATGTGGCCGCGCTGGATGCCTTCGGTGGCCAGCGCGCGCAAGGCGCCCAGGTTTTGCGCCAAGCCCACGGCGGCCGCGATCTCGCCCAGCTCCTGGGCCGATTTCACATCCATGATCTTCAGCGCCAGACGGGCCAGCGGATGGGTCTTGGTGGCGCCGCCGACCAGGCCCACGGGCATCGGCAGCTCGATGGTGCCGACCAGCGCGCCGCTGCCGTCTTTCTCCCAGGTGGTGAGCGAGGTATAGCGCCCGTTGCGGCTGGCATAGGCATGAGCGCCAGCCTCCACCGCGCGCCAGTCGTTGCCGGTGGCGACGATGACCGGGTCGATGCCGTTCATGATGCCCTTGTTGTGGGTCGCCGCGCGGTAGGGGTCGATGGCGGCAAAGGTGTAGGCGTCGAGCACGCCCTCGATGATTTCCTCGCCGCTGCGCTCGGTGGTCTTCAAGGTCTGGGGCGTCAGGCGTACACGGGCGCGGGCCAGGCGCAGATCGGCCAAGTTGGACAGAATGCGCAGCCGTACCGAGCCGCCGCTGATTTGCTCGACCAACGGCGAGACCGATTCGGCCATGGTGTTGACGGTGTTGGCGCCCATCGCATCGCGCACATCAACGATCAGGTGCATGACCACCATGGGGCCACGGGGCGAGTCGGGGAAGACATGGACCTCGATGTCCTTGCAGCCGCCACCCAGGCCGATCAGCACCTTGTCGCGGCTGTTGGCCAGCTCCAGGATCTGGGCACGCGCCTGGTACAGCGCCAGCCGCACGCCGTAGGGGTCCTGGATGCCGACGATCTGCACCTGGGCGCGCATCAGCGGCTGGGTGCTGGAGGTCTGAAAACCCCCGTCCTCGCGTGCCAGCTTGGCCATGTATGAGGCCGCCGCGATGATCGAGGGCTCTTCAACCGCCAGCGGCACCAGCACATCGCGGCCATTGATCTGGAAGTTGCCGGCCACGCCCATCGGCAGCTCAAAGGTGCCGATCACGTTCTCGATCATGCCGTCGGCCACGCTGCTGGGCAGGGCCCCTGGCTGGGTCAGCAGCGCGCGGTCTTCGTCGCTCAGCTGGCAGGCCTTGGCGATGACGTCCCAGCGCTGGGCGGGGCTGAGGGCGCGGAACTGCGGCAGGCGGGAATCGGTGGCCATGGTGTCTCCTGGTGATTTTTTGCTGGAATGCGTTGAGGTCCAGCCCGCAATCTACCTAAACTGTACCGCTATAGACAGGTACAGTTTGCCGGGACAGTGCTGCTGCAACGCAGCATCGTGCCCAGCCTTTCTCCAGGAGCACCCATGCCCACCGCCACCGGCCGCAAGGCCTCGATTGCTGAAAACCTGGCCGCCATGCTGGGCCGGCAGATTGCAGGCGGCGTGCTGCGCGCAGGTGACAAGCTGCCCTCCTTGCGCGCGCTGGCGCAGCTGCATGGCTATGCCAAGAACACCGTGGTGGCGGCCTTTGAGCTGCTGGTATCGCGCGGTTTGGTGGAGGCGCGGCGGGGATCGGGCTTTTATGTGCTGGCCCAGCGGCCAGCGGCGGGCCTGGCTGTGGGGGAGGGTGCTGCGCCACTGCAGCGCGCGATGGATGTGGTCTGGCTGATGCGCGAGCAGCTCAAGACCCAGCCCGACGCGCTGGCGCTGGGCGATGGTTTTCCGCCGATCGGCTGGCTGGCCGATATGCGCCTGGACCGCTACCACCAGAAGGTGGTGCGCACGGGGTTGGGCGCGCTGTTCCGCTACGGCAGTCGCATGGGCTATGCGCCCTTGCGCGACAGCCTGGTGCGCAAGCTCGGCATGTTCGGCCTGGAGGTGAGCTCTCAGCAGCTGCTGCTGACCCAGGGCGCCAATGACGCACTCGACCTGGTCATCCGCCACTGGGTGACGCCGGGCACGACCGTGCTGGTGGACGATCCCGGCTACTACCTGCTGTTTGGCAAGCTCCAACTGGCCGGCGCGCGCGTGCTGGGCGTGCCGCGCCAGGCCGATGGCCCCGATGTGCAGGCGCTGGAGCGCCTGCTGCAGACCGAGCGGCCGCGCCTGTTCTTTACCCAATCGCTGGCGCATAACCCCACTGGCTCGGACCTGAGCGCTGCCAAGGCCTACCGCATCCTGCAGTTGGCGGCCCAGCAGCAGATGCTGGTGGTTGAAAACGACCCGCTGGCCGATTTCAAACCAACCACGGCCACGCGCCTGTCGGTGCTGAACCAGCTGACTAACACCATCTACATCGGCAGTTTTTCCAAGTCATTCTCGGCGGCGCTGCGGGTGGGCTTCATCGCCTGCCACCCCGATCTGGCCAGCGACCTGGCCGATCTGCGCAGCCTCATCCATGTGAGCGGTTCGGAGTACTGCGAGCGCATGGTCGATGTGATGCTGCGCGAGGGCCAGTATGAGCGGCACCTGGTGCGGCTGCGCGGGCGCCTGGGCCAGGCCACGGCGCAGGCGCTGGACTGGATGGACCGCCAGGGCTGCGAGGTGTTTGCGCGCAGCGAGCAGTCGCTCTACCTCTGGGCGGCCTTCCCCGGTTGCGAGGATTCAGCCCAGCTGGCCAGCGCGCTGCTGGCGCGGCAGGTGACGATGGCGCCGGGCCGGGTGTTCAGCCTGGACAGCAGCGCCACCTCGCGCTGGTCGCGCTGCAATGTCGGGGCCATGCAATCGCCGCGCCTGGATGCGGCAATGGCGCCATGGCGCGCGGCGCCGGGCTGATCAGAGGCCGAGTTCCAGTGCCAGCAGCTCGTCCACCGTCTGGCGGCGGCGGATGAGGCGCGCCTTGCCGTCTTCGACCAGCACCTCGGCCGCCAGCGGGCGGCTGTTGTAGTTGCTGGACATCGAGGCGCCGTAGGCACCGGTGTCGTGGATCACCAGCAGATCGCCCACCTGCGCATCACCCAGCGGACGGGGCAGCACCACGCCGGATTCGCCCTGGGTGAAGACATCACCGGACTCGCAGAGCGGGCCGGCGACGACGGCATCGCCCTGCGCAGGCAGCACGCCGACGCCACGGCGCTGCACATGCATGCCGTGGTAGCTGCCGTACATCGACGGACGCATCAGCTCGTTGAAGCCGGTATCGACCAGCACAAAGTGGTTGCTGCCGGCATCCTTGGTGGCGCGCACGGTGCCCAGCAGCACACCGGATTCGGCCACCAGGTAACGGCCCGGCTCCAGCTCCAGGCCCAGGTGGTGGCCCACCAGTGCCTCGGCCTGCTTGCGGGCCGCATCCCAGAGGCCAAAGTAGTGCTGGGTGTCGATGGTGGCATCGCCCTCCTTGTAGGGGATGGACAGGCCGCCGCCGGCCGAGATGGCCTGCAGGCGGTGGCCGGCTGCGTGGGTGCGCTGCACCAGCTGCACCATCGCGCCGCAAACTTCCTGCAGGTGGCCGTAGTCCACGCCCGAGCCGATGTGCATGTGCAGACCCACCAGCTGCAGGCCGCGCTCGGCGATCACCGCCAGCGCCATCGTCAGGTCGCTGTGCCAGATGCCGTGCTTGCTGTGCTCGCCGCCGGTATTGGTCTTGTTGCTGTGGCCATGGCCAAAGCCGGGGTTGATGCGCAGCCAGACCGCATGGCCGGGCGATGCCTGGCCCAGCTGGTGCAGCATGTCGATGGAGCCGGCATTGACGGGGATTTGGTGCTCGACCACGGTGGCCAGGGTGGCCTCGTCCATCACATCGGCGGTGAACACGATGTCGGAAGGCTCGCCAAAACCGCCCTGGTAGCCGGCTGCCAGCGCGCGCAGCACTTCGCCGCGCGAGACCGCATCCACCTTGACGCCTTGCGCACGCATCAGCTGCAGCACATGGATGTTGGAGCAGGCCTTTTGCGCAAAGCGCACGGTGTCGAAGGCCTGCAGCTCGGCAATGCGCTGGCGGATGGTGTCCGCGTCATACACCCACAGCGGGGTGTTGAAGTCATCGGCCAGCTGCCACAGCAGATCGGGGGTAAAGGGGTTGCTCATAGTCGGTGTGCCGCAGGGCTTGGAATCGGGGAGTCGGAGAGATTGGAGAAATCAGCTGCCCAGTGTGCCTGGGGCGGGGTATTTGGTCTAATGCTTATTTGTCGGCATGTCATTCATAATGGATATGTCTCTGTCGTCGTGCCTCCTGCCCATGCCCCGTTCGCCAAGCCCCGCTCCCTCCGCTTCCGATCCATCCCGGGAGCCGAGCCCGTCAGCGCCCCGGCTGCAGCACCGCCATATCGAGGTGTTCCGCGCCGTCATGCTGGCGGGCGGGGTGACCGGCGCGGCGGGGCTGCTGTTCAGCTCCCAGCCCACGGTGAGCCGCGATCTGGCGCGCATGGAGCAGCTGCTGGGCTACCCGCTGTTTGAGCGGGTGCAAGGCCGGCTGCGGCCCAATGCCCGCGCCTTGGCGCTGTGGGAAGAGGTTCAGCGCAGCTGGCAGGGCTTGGACCGGGTGATTGACCGCGCGGTGGCGCTGTCGCGCCCGCAAGCTGCGCGCATCAGCGTGCTGAGCATGCCGGCACTCAGCCATGCGCTGCTGCCGGCGGCGCTGGCGCGGATGCAGCAGGCGCAGGGGCCAGTGGCGGTCAGCGTCGCCACGCAGGAGGCGCCACTGTTGCAGCAATGGATGGCCGCCCAGCGCTATGACCTGGGCCTGACCGAGCATGGCGAGGCACCGGCCGGCACCCGTGCCGTGGCCTTGCCGGCATTGGACGAGGTGGCGGTTCTGCCCGCCGGCCACCCGCTGGCGCGCAGGCCCAGGCTGGAGCCCGCTGACTTTGCGGACCAGGCCTTTATCAGCCTGGCCGAGGGCGACCCCTACCGCACCCAGATCGACCAGGTGTTTGCCGATGCCGGCGTGGGCCGGCAAATGCTGCTGGAGACGCACAGCGCCGTGGCGGTCTGCGCGATGGTGCAAAACGGCCTGGGCCTGGCGATTGTGAACCCCTTCACTGCGCAGGCCTGCATGGGCCAGGGCCTGGTGCAGCGGCCGCTGGCCTTTTCGATTCCGTTCCGCACCCAGGTGCTGCTGCCGCTGCACCGGGCGGCGGTCCCCGAGGTCGATGCCTTGGTGACAGCGCTGGGCCAGGCTGCAGCCACGCTGCCGACCTACAATGCGCAGCACGCCGGACCGCGTTGATATGCCGCTGATATACCGGTGGTCTGACCAGGAGAAATACCCCATGCCCCGTGCCCCGTTTCGCTCTCTCGCCCGGCCACTGTGCGCCAGCGCCCTGTTGCTGGCGTTGCTCTCAGGTTGCGCCAGCACCGGCAGCCAGCCGCCCAAGACGGCCCAGGCCGCGCCACCGGTTCAGGTGAAGGTGTTTGTGGCGGCCATGTTCGAGATCGGTGCCAACACCGGCGACCGGGCCGGCGAGTTCCAGCACTGGTATGAGCGCTACTTCCGCAATGCCCAGCCTATCCAGGTGCCGGGCGCGCTGGGGCCGGTGTTCTGCAATACCGATGGCGTCTGCGGCAGCGTGCTGGGCATGGGCAAGGTCAATGCCTCGGCCTCGATGCAGGCCATCGTGCTGAACCCGCAGTTCAATTTTGACCAGGCCTACTATGTGATCAGCGGCGTGGCCGGCACGCCGCCATCGCGCGGCACCATTGGTGATGTGACCTGGGGCAGCTGGCTGGTCGACTATGACCTGGGCCACCGCTGGGCGCCGGAAGAGGGCCAGGCCGGCGCGCCCGTCTTTATGCCGCGCAAGGGCTATGAGGACTACCGCCGCTTTGCGCTGAACCCGGCCTTGACCCAGGCCGCCTATGCGATGACCCGCGCCGTGCCGCTGCAGGACAGCGAATCGGCCCAGCGCTACCGCATGCGCTACCCCGATGCGGCGGCGCGCAAGGTGCCCAGCGTGCATGTGGGCACGCATATGACGGGCGACACCTTCTTCCATGGCCCGGGTCTGTCCAAGGAGGCGCAGTACATCGCCAAGCTCTACGGTGCGGACGACTATGTCGCCACCGAGATGGAAGCCGCCGCCATTGCGCTGGTGCTCAAGCGCAGCCATGGCACGGACCGGATTCTGAGCCTGCGCGGCTCGGTCAATTTTGACCAGGGCAACCCGCAGGAAACGACCCAGGCCCACCTGGACCCCAAGCCCGGCGAAACCGCAGGCGGCTTTGCCGAAACGGTGGCCAATGTGGCGGCCGTGGGCGGCGTCTTTGTCGACACGGTGGTGAAGGACTGGCCGCAATGGAAAGACGGCGTGCCAGCGCAGCGCTGAGCTGAACCGCTACGCACAGCAGGCCCCCATACGCTGGGGGCCTTTTTTGTGGCTTATTTCCAGGGCTGGCTCAGGATGGATGCCAGGCTCTTGACGCCATCGAAGTAGTTGCCCAGGCGCATGTTCTCGTTCTTGCTGTGCTGGTTGTTGTCCGCATTGACCATGGGCACGATCACAAAGGGCACCTTCAACGCCTGCACCGCTGCACCCGTGGGCACCGTGCCGCCCATCATGCGGATCTGCACAGGCGCCTGGCCCCAGGCTTGCTGCATGCCCTGGCGCAGCCAGTCGCCAATGGGGGCGTTCAGGTCGGTACGCACGGCGCTGGACGAGGCCGATACGCCGCCCATCTTCAGGCTGGCCAGCTTGGGATACTGGGCGCGCTGCTCGGCGCTGGGCTCGCCGTCAATCAGGGTGAAGCCCTGGCCTTCGATATGGGTCTTGAGCAGCTGCAGCAGGCGCTCGGGTGGGGTCTCGGGCACCGTGCGCAGGTCCAGCTCGGCAATCGCCTGGGCGGGCACCACGGTACGGGCCTTGGCCCCCACATCCGCACTTTGCAGGCCGCGCACATTGAGCGAGGGGTACTGCATCGCTTCCTGGTAGTTGTTGCCCACCTTCTCGGCCTGGGCAATGCCCAGGCGCTTGCGCAGCGCGGTCTCGTCATCGGGCACAGCCTTCATCACGGCCTGGGTCTGGGCATCAAAGCTGATGCCGTCGTAGTAGCCCTTGACGAGCACGCGGCCATCGGGCGCCTTCATCGAGGCGAGCAGCTGCGCCATCGTGAACGCGGGGTTGGCGGCGTAGTTGCCGTAGTGGCCGCTGTGCAGATCCTGGCTGGGGCCATAGATGGTCAAGGTGGCCTGGGCCACGCCCCGGTTGCCAAACACCAGGGTGGGGCGGTTGCTGGCATGCATGGGGCCATCGAGCACCAGCAGTGCATCGGCCTTCAGGGCATCCAGGTTGGCATGGATGACGCCGCCCAGCGATGGCGAACCTTTTTCCTCTTCGGAGTCGAGCAGGATCTTGATATTGGTGCTGGGCGCCAGGCCCTGCTGCTGCAGTGCATCGATGGCGGCCATCAGCATGATGATGGGGGCCTTGTCATCGGACGAAGAACGGCCAAACACGCGCCACTCGGGGTTGGGCTGGGCGCCGTAGAGCTGCTCCAGTGCAATCTCTTTCCAGGCGCCATCGGCCTGGCGTTCCTTCAGCACCGGCTTCCAGGGGCTCTCCTGCTGCCATTCGGACGGGGTCACGGCCTGGCCGTCCATATGGGCGTAGAACAGCACCGTCTTGGTGGCGCCGGGCACTGGGGGCAGGGTGGCCAGCACCATGGGCTTGCCCTGGTTGGGCAGCAGCTGGGCCTGGAAGCCGCGCTTCTCCAGCGCCGCCTTGAACCACTGCGCATTCTTCTCGATGTCGGCCGCCACGTTCGAGTCATTGGGCAGGGCCAGCACCTCGATCCATTCACGCAGGCTGGCGCTGCTGGCTTGTTGCACGGCGGCATCGGAGGGGGCAGCGGCCTGGGCCAGGCCGGCGGCGCACAGCGCGGCGCTGAGCAGGGTGAGGGTCGAGAACTTCATGCAAGGGCTCCGTCAGAGAAATGGAAATACGAGGATAAGCAATGGCCTGGAGTATCTCCGAGTGCGCGCTCACCCACGGGCGCGCAGGCGGGCGCATTGTCGCCAGGGCGCCAATTATGAATGTGCTGCACGCAGGCGTTCGTACTGCGCGATCAGGCCGTCAAAGGACTGCTGCAGCGCCTGCAGCGGCGGTGCGCCATCGGGCCAGGCCTCCAGCTGTTGCAGCGCCAGCGCGGCTGCCTCCAGGGTCGAGAGCTGGCCTGCGCGCGGCGCCTTGCGGATGCGGTAGCCGGCCGGCCCGGTATCGGTCAACGCCAGGCGGGGCAACCGGGCCAGCAGCGGGTTGGCATAGAGCATCTTGCGGCTCTTGCGCCAGGTCCCGTCGATCAGCACCAGGCGCTGGACGGGTGCTGGCGCGTCGCGGCCCGTCAGCGCCATCAGGGCGGCGGGCTGGTCGGGTGTCTGGGGGTAGAGCAGCAGGGTGTGCTGGGGGGCTTCTGCGCCGGGCCAGGCGCCGTACAGCCATTGCTCCAGCTGCTGCGGCGCAAAGGCCTCCCCCACTTCCAGCCGGCTGCCCGGCAGGCACAGGTGCAGCAGGCGCGCGGTGCCCTTGGCCTCCTGCAGCTCCAGCGGGTGCTGCAGGATCAGCACCTGGGTAGCAGCCTGCAGCGGCTGCGCCAGCGCGCAGATGCAGGCGCTTTGCGGACGGTGGCAGCGGGGGCATTGGAGGCGGCGCGGGGCAGAGGACACGGGGCAGGCAGGGAGCGGACAGATGGCTATTGTCCTGCAAGGACAAGGCGGCGCCGCTATGCTGGCGCCCCTATGACAGCGCACAAGCCCTTTTCTGCCCGCATCGATATGGGCCAGCCCTTGTCCGGTGCCGAGCGCCTGCGCCTGACCCTGTCCGGCCCGGACCGGGTGCTGGAGGCACAGGATGCAGCTACCTTGCGCGCCTTGCTGGATGCCGTGGAACAGGCCGCCCGCGCGGGCGCCTGCTGCGTGGGCGGCCTGCGCTATGAGGCCGCCTCGGCGCTGAACCCCTATCTGCCGACACAGCCCGCGCCCAGCGGCGAGCCCCTGGCCTGGTTTGCGGTCTGGGATGCGCCACCCGTTGACTTGGAGCCATTCCCTGAGGCCGACACGCCCGCCGTGCAACTGCAATGGCACGGTACGCTGAGCCGCCAGCAGTTTGATGCGCAGATGGCGCGCATCCATGCGGACATCCGCAACGGCGCTTACTACCAGATCAACTACACCCAGCAGCTGCAAGGCCAGAGCGCCTTGCCCGGCAGCGATCAGCTGGATGGCGCCGCGCTGTTTGCCGCGTTGCAGCAGGCCCAGCCCGGCGGCTATGCGCTGCATATCGACCGGGGCGATGAGCAGCTGCTGTCGGTATCGCCCGAGCTGTTTTTCGACTGGCACCAACCGGCCAGCGGCGCGGGTGATATCTTGACCCGCCCGATGAAGGGCACGGCCGCAAGGGGCAGCAACCCTGCACAGGACGAGGCCCAGGCCCAGGGCTTGCGCGCATCGGCCAAGGAGCGGGCCGAGAACGTGATGGTGGTTGACCTGCTGCGCAATGACCTGGCGCGCATTGCGCAGCTGGGCAGCGTGCAGGTGCCGCAGCTGTTTGCTTTGCAGGCGCTGCCCACGGTGTGGCAGATGACCTCGGACGTGCGGGCCCGGCTGCCCCAGGGCACCGGCCTGGTCGATGTGATGCAGGCCTTGTTCCCCTGCGGCTCGGTCACCGGCGCGCCCAAGCGGGCGGCGATGCAGGCGATTGCCGAGTTGGAACTAGAGCCGCGCGGCTGGTACTGCGGCGCCTTGGGCGTTGTGCGCTCCGATGGTGCTGGTGGTATACGCGCCACTTTCAACGTCCCCATCCGCACGGTGGCCTTGCGCGGCACGCAGCTGCAATGCGGCATTGGCAGCGGCATCACCGCTGATGCCACGGCTGACGGCGAGTGGCGCGAATGGATGCACAAGCGTGCCTTTCTGGAGCGGGCCAGCATGCCCTTTGAGCTGATCGAAACCCTGGCGCTGGACGATGGCCAGCTGCGCCATGCCGCGCTGCACCTGGAGCGCATGGCCGCAGCGGCCGCGCATTTTGGCTACCGCTGGGATGGGGTGGCCGCGCGAGCGGCTTTGGACTGCCTGGCCCAAGCCCATCCGCAAGGCCTGTGGCGCCTGCGCCTGCTGCTCCATGCCCAGGGCAGGTTCCAGGCCGAGGCCTTTGCCTGCCCGCCATCGCCTGCGCAGGTCAGTCTGCAATGGGCGGCTGCGCCGCTGGCCGAGGCGCATGGCGAGTTTGTGCGCTTCAAGACCAGCCGCCGCGCGCACTACGAGCGCTGGGCGCCGCAGGACAGCAGCGTGTTCGACACCCTGTTGTGGAACGAGGCCGGTGAGATCACCGAGACCACCCGGGGCAATATCGCCATGCAAATCGACGGCCGCTGGATCACGCCCGCACTGCACTGCGGCCTGCTGCCTGGCGTGGGGCGCCGCCTGGCGCTGGAGGCGGGCCAGGTGGTGGAAGGTGTGGTGACCTTGAGCGATGTACCGCGTGTGCAGGCCTGGGCTTTTCTCAACAGCCTGCGCGGCTGGATACCGGCGCAGGTGCTGGGTAAGGCGCCGGTCTGGCCGCAGCCTGACGCCGGCCCATAGGCTTATTGCTGGCGGGAAGACGCCAGCAGTTTTCTCAGCGCTCGAACCTCGGCCAAGAGGCGTGGCATGTCTTGCCGCGCAGCGGCGATGAAATCCTGGTCCGCCACGGTCGCGCCGCTCAGTTCGATGTCTTCGCCTCGGGCGGCACCTTCACCGGTTTGGATGAAGTCGGAACCGCATGTATGGTCGCGACCTTCAACATAAGAAGTCCATGGCGCTGCTTGCGTGGCTGCCAAGCGCTGTTCCATCGCGAGCAAATCTTCATCGGTCAAAGAAGAAGGCATAAGGGTTGAGCGTTCAAGATAGGAGGCTTGTGCAGCATGTCGCTCCCGTGACGAATGGGCCAGACTCCAAGGGTTTTTGTGCCGCACGTTAGGATGGAGGCTGTTTAGCAACCCTTCGGATTTTATGCCCGACAACCCGGACCCTGAGCCTCTCCCGTGCGCGACCACCCTGTCGCTGTCCTTTAGTTCTAGCCCCAGTACACCGCTGACGGTGTCTCTGCCCCTCGAAGGGAGCGCCGCATGATCGAGCTGCTCTCCGACCCGCAGATATGGATTGGTCTTCTCACCCTGGTGGTGCTTGAGATCGTTCTGGGCATAGACAATCTCATCTTTATCGCGATCCTTGCCGACAAGTTGCCGCCACACCAGCGGGACAAGGCACGTGTCATCGGCCTGTCCCTGGCCCTGGTGATGCGACTGGGTCTGCTGACGGCCATCTCCTGGCTGGTTACCCTCACCCAACCGCTGTTTTCCGTCGGGCCGCTCAGTTTTTCGGGGCGCGACCTGATCTTGCTGCTGGGCGGTCTGTTCCTGCTGTTCAAGGCCACGACCGAGCTCCATGAGCGCATGGAAGGCGTGAGCATGAGCAAGTCGAGCAGCACGGTCTACGCCAGCTTCTCAGCCGTGGTCGCGCAGATCGTGGTGCTGGATGCAGTCTTCTCGCTGGATGCGGTGATCACCGCGGTGGGCATGGTCAACAACCTGGGCGTGATGATGGCGGCCGTCATCATCTCGATCGGTGTGATGCTGTTTGCCTCCAAGCCGCTGACCCGCTTTGTCAATGCGCACCCGACCATCGTCATCCTCTGCCTGAGCTTCCTGCTGATGATCGGCTTCAGCCTGGTGGCCGAAGGCCTGGGCTTCCATGTGCCCAAGGGCTATCTGTACGCCGCCATTGGTTTCTCGATCCTGATCGAGACCTTCAACCAGGTGTCCTCACGCAACGCGATCCGCCATGAGCAGCGCGTGCCGATGCGTGAGCGCACGGCGATGAAAGTGCTGTCCTTGATGGCTGGCCGCAGCGGCAATGACCAGACCGAGCATGCGCAGGACGACCCGACCGCTGCCGAGGCCGAGCTGACCTTTGCACCGGAAGAGCGCATCATGGTCAGCGGCGTGCTGTCGCTGGGCGACCGCAAGGTGCGCTCGATCATGACCCCGGTCTCGGATGTGGACTGGGTGGACCTGAGCGACGATGCCGAGGCCATCCAGCGCTCGCTCAATGACAACCCGCACAGCCACTTGCCGGTGTGCATGGGCCAGGTGGACCAGCTCCAGGGTGTGGCGCGTGCCAAGGACATGCTGATGGACCTGATGCAGCATGGCGCCATCCAGCCCGCCACCATCCGCAAGCCGCTGATGGTGCCCGAAGGCGCTGGCGTGATCGCGCTGATCAACGACCTGCGCCAGTCCAAGGGCCATATGGTGATCGTGATCAATGAATTCCATGTGATGAGTGGCGTGGTGACGCCGGTCGATGTGCTCGAAGCGATTGCTGGTGAGTTCCCCGACGAGGACGAGAGCTTCACGATCCAGGCGGTGGAGGGCGAGCCCGACACCTGGATCGCCAGCGGCGCCGCCGATGTGCATATGGTGCAGCAGCTGCTGGGTTCGAATGAGCTGGTCTCGTCTGCTGATGCCTTCACCACCTTGGGCGGTCTGCTCACCGAGTTCAACGGTGCGCTGCCCCAGCAAGGCGATGTGGTGGTGATCGATGGCTGGCAGTTTGCCGTCACCGAGGCCACCGATGGCGTGATGCGCAAGATCCGCATCGAGAAGGAAAACAAGGGCCAGATGCCCTCGGAGCACTGAACCCTGCCTAGGCGGCTGCCTGGCGCTGCCGCTGCATGAAAAAGGCCTGCCGTCTTGCGAGAGACGGCAGGCCTTTGTATTGGTGGCGCCGCGAAGCTCGCGGCCGCTACAGGCTGCTTACAGCGAGCCCTTGTAGTAAGCGCCCCGGTCCATGTCGACAATGTCCACGCTCAGCTGCACCAGCATGCCTTCGGGGTGGGGCGTGAACTCGCGCAGCACGGCGCCGATGCGATCGGACAGGTCGCGCTTGGCCTCGGGCGTGCGGCCGGCCAGCAGGCGCAGCTCGGCATGCACAAAGCCGCGCAGTGCCGTGGGGTCGGCGCCAATGACGAACTGCTCGGTGCGCACAACGCGGCTCTTGAGGTCCTGCTCGTTCTGCACCTGGCCGCTGGCGATCACGGCTGCGTTGAGGGCGTCGAGCAGATGGGCCTCGGGGAAGTTCTCGAGGTTGTTGGTGTATTCGATGACGAGATGCGGCATGGTGGTCTCCGTTGGAATAGGGCGATAGCAGGGAAAAGGGGTGGGTGCGTGGGCAGGCGCTGGCTCAGACGGGCGTGTACGACAGCCGCACATAGATGGGCGCAAAGGCTTCGGCCTGGGTGATTTCGATCAAGGTTTCCTTGGCCAACTCCAGCAGCGCAATAAAGGTCACCACCAGCACGGTGCTGCCTTTCTCGGGCTCGAAGATGTCCTCGAACTCCACAAAGCGCCGGCCTTGCAGGCGCTTGAGGATGGCGCTCATGTACTCGCGCACCGAGAGCTCTTCGCGGGTGATCTTGTGGGTCTGCACCAGCTTGGCGCGTTTGAGGATGTCGCGCCAGGCTTCCTGCAGCTCGGACATCTCCACATCCGGAAAGCGCGGCTGCAGTGCCTGCTCTATAAAGACCTGGGCTTTGATGAAATCGCGCCCGTACTGCGGCACGGCGCCCAGGCCCTGGGCGGCCAGCTTCATCTGCTCGTACTCCAGCAGGCGGCGCACCAGCTCGGCCCGGGGGTCTTCGGCTTCTTCACCCTCGGCCTGCTTTTTGGGCGGCAGCAGCATGCGCGACTTGATCTCGATCAGCATCGCGGCCATCAGCAGGTATTCGGCGGCCAGCTCCAGGTTGCGGCTGCGGATCTCGTCCACATAGCTCAGGTACTGGCGGGTGACGCTCAGCATCGGAATGTCGAGGATGTTGAAGTTCTGCTTGCGGATCAGGTAGAGCAGCAAGTCCAGCGGACCTTCAAAAGCCTCCAGGAACACCTCGAGCGCATCGGGCGGGATGTAGAGATCCGTCGGCATGGCGAACAGGGGTTCGCCGTAGAGACGGGCGAGCGCCACCTGGTCCACCACCTCGGGCATGGCGGCGTCACCTGCGGCGGGGCGTGCGTCGTCCTCAGCCGTGTTCAGGTTGCCGGGTGTTGCCATGCGCGGGGGCTATGCGGGATCGAAAGCCGCTGCGGGGCCAGGCGGCCGGCAGCGGGCTGGGCGATCAATCGTGGTTGGTTTGGTACACGTAGGGCTTTTGCGCCACACGTGCAGTCTGGTACTCGGCTTGCTGCTGGCGGTCCAGATCCTTGTCCCACAGCAGGGCGCGGCCTTCGCGCTGGCCTTGCTCCAGCTCGGGCTTGTCGGCCTTGAGCTTCAGCAGGAACTGGGTGGTGTCGGATTGGTAGTCGGGGCGGCGAAAGAAAGACATAGCGTATATTTACCTCTTGTGCCTGGATTCTACCGAACCTCACCATGTCCTTCCTGACCAAATTTGCAATCGCCGCCTCTGCGCTGGCCGTTTCCGTGTATTTGGCGGGCTGCGACCAGCAGCGCATCAAGGAACTGGAGGAGCACGTCTCGACCGAGCAGGACGTGCGCGACCGTTTTGGCGAGCCCAACCAGATCTGGGACGAGGCCGATGGCTCGCACACCTTGGAATACACGCGCCAGCCTGCCGGTGCGCAGAACTACATGATCACCATTGGCACCGACGGCAAGATGAGCGCGCTGCGCCAGGTGCTGGCCCCGGCTTACTTTGCGAAGGTGCAGCCGGGCATGGACCAGCAGCAGATCCGCCGCCTGCTGGGCCAGCCGGCCAAGCGCACCAGCTATCCGCTGAAGAACGAAGCCGAATGGGACTGGGGCTGGATTGATCCGCCCAATACCAAGATGCTGTTTACCGTGGTGTTTGATGCCCAGGGCAAGGTGCTGCGCAGCAACAGCACCCAGGTGGTGCCCAGCCGCTGATGGCGGCTTCCATTGGCGCTGATGACCCAGAACTGTTGCGGATATGCCTCAGGACCTTCTGCAAAACTCCCTGCCGTGGTCTGAACGCGGGCTCGGGCGATCCGCTGCGTGGTCTTCCTTGTCAATAGCTACGGCTATTGACCGCGAAAGACGCCTTGCGTCTCATCCCGATCCGCGCCCATCCCGCTTGGCGAGGGTCTTGCAGAAGATCCTTTACCGTAACGGGCTGAAACTCTTTAAAATTCGGGTTTATACCTAGCATCACCCATGCCAGGCAGCCCCGCGCGCCACCCTTGCGCGGGCACGAAACTTGCTGTCAACCCGACATGTCCTCACCGCTATCCCGCCCCACCGCTACCACGGGCCTGCCCGGCACCGTGGCCGTTGCTCCTGCCGCGCTGCCGGGGCCTGCCATGCGCCATGGCCGCTTTGAAGATGCACAGGCGCTGTTTACCGGCTCGCTGTTTGTCTCGATCACCTTGGGCCTGTTCGCGCAGGCGGGTTTGCTGACGGGCAGCACAGCGGGCCTGGCCTTTTTGCTGCACTACGCCACGGGGCTGCCGTTTGGCGCGATTTTCTTCGCGATCAATCTGCCTTTTTACTGGTTCGCCTGGACGCGCATGGGGCCGGAGTTCACCGTCAAGACCTTTATCTCGGTAGCGATGCTGGCGCTGCTGGTCGATATCGGCCCGCGCTTTATCCATATCGATTACCTCAACCCGTTGTATGCCGCCATCGCCGGTGGCCTGCTGATGGGCACGGGCTGCCTCTTTTTGGCGCGCCACCGCTCCAGCCTGGGCGGCGCCACCATCGTGTCGCTCTACCTGCAGGACCGCTATGGCATCCGCGCCGGCAAGGTGCAGATGGTCATCGACTGCACCGTGGTGCTGCTGGCGCTGTGGGTGGTGCCATTCGAGCGCGTGGCCTACTCGGTGCTGGCGGCCGTGGTGATGAGCGTCTTCCTGTGGATCAGCCACCGGCCCGGTCGCTACGCGGGTAACTGAGCGCTATCCAATCCGGGTTGTTCAGGGACCGCTGGGGATGGCGGTTTCTGGTGCCGCTGCAGGCTTGGCCGGCGGCATTGGCGGGGTAGGTGCGGGCCCTTGCGTTGCCAGCTGCTCGCTGGGCTGCGGCGGCGGGAAGGTTTCGCCCGGCCGGGGCTCCCGGTAGCGCACTGTTATTCCGCTGTTGTCCTGTTCTTCGCCGGTCGCCATGTCATAGGCCTTGCCAACGCCTTTGCCCACCACCTTGGCGGTGCCCACGGCCGCATCGGCGGCCAGCCCCACCGCCGTGGCGGTCACGCTAACGGCGGCGGCGCCGACGGCCACAACGCTGCAGCCGCCCAGCAGCAAGGCCGAGGCGCAGTAAAAAGCCCCTGCGGCTACGGAGCGCAGGGGCTGCAAGAGGCGGCGGTCAGCGGCCATCCGGATCAATGGATGCGCATGCCTGGCAGCGCGCCGGGGAAGGGCTCCAACACATAGATGCCGGGGTGGGCCTTCTCGTCGGCATGGCTGGCAGCCAGCACCATGCCTTCGGAGATTCCGAACTTCATCTTGCGCGGCGCCAGGTTGGCGACCAGCACGGTGAGCTTGCCTTGCAGCTGCTCGGGCGTGTACATGCTGCTGATGCCGCTGAACACATTGCGGGTCTTGGGATGGCCGTCTTCACCCTTTTCACCAACGTCCAGGGTCAGCTGCAGCAGCTTGGTCGAGCCTTCGACGGCCTTACATTCGACAATCCTGGCAATGCGCAGGTCGATGCGGGCAAAGTCGTCGATGCCAATGGTGTCGGCCAGCGGCTCGCCACCGGGGGCGTTCGGGTCCACCACGGCTTCGGCTTTCTTCTCCGCCTTCTTGGCCTTGGCAGGCGCTGCAGCGGCCGCCGCCTTTTCCTGGCTGGCAGGGGTTTCGAACAGCGCTTCGAGCTGCAGCGGGTCCACGCGTTGCATCAGATGCTGGTAGATGCCGATCTGGTGACCAGCGCCCAGCGGCTTGTCCACGTCGGCAAATTGCTCGGGCGGCACGATCAGGAAGTTCGCCACCTCGGCAGCCACACCCGGCAGGATCGGCTTGAGGTAGATGGTCAGGATACGGAAGGCTTCGATGCAGACCGTGCAGACATCGTGCAGGCGCTGCTCCATGCCGTCCTTTTTGGCCAGCTCCCAGGGCTTGTTGGCATCGACATAGCTGTTGACCTTGTCGCACAGCTGCATGATCTCGCGGGCGGCGCGGGCGGTGTCGCGTGCCTCGTAGGCGGCCACAATCGCCTCCTTTTGCGCGCGCAGCAGGGCCAGCAGCTCCTGGCCGTCGGCGCTCACCTCGCCCAGGCGGCCTTCAAAGCGCTTGCTGATAAAGCCGGCAGCGCGCGAGGCGATGTTCACATACTTGCCGATCAGGTCGGAATTGACGCGCAGCATGAAGTCTTCGGCGGTGAAGTCGATGTCTTCGTTCTTGCCATTGAGCTTGGCGCCCAGGTAGTAGCGCAGCCACTCGGGGTTCATCTTGAGGGCCAGGTACTTGAGCGGATCGAGGCCGGTGCCACGGCTCTTGCTCATCTTCTCGCCGTTGTTCACGGTCAGGAAGCCGTGCACGCAGATCTTGGTGGGGGTCTTGCGGCCGCTGAACTTCAGCATCGCCGGCCAGAACAGGGTGTGGAAGGTGATGATGTCCTTGCCGATGAAGTGGTACTGCTCCAGCGCCGGATCGGCCATGTAGGCGTCGTAGTCCTCGCCGCGCTGGGCCAGCAGGTTCTTCAGCGAGGCCAGGTAGCCCACAGGCGCATCCAGCCAGACATAGAAGTACTTGCCCGGTGCGTCAGGGATTTCGATGCCGAAGTAGGGCGCATCGCGCGAGATGTCCCAGTCGTCCAGGCCTTCGCTGGTCGAGCCATCGGGGTTGGTGCGCACGCCGAACCATTCCTTGATCTTGGCGGCCACTTCGGGCTGCACATGCTGGCCGTCCTGGGTCCACTGGGTCAGGAACTCGACCGCGCGCGGGTCGGACAGCTTGAAGAAGAAATGCTCCGAACTCTTCATCACCGGCTTGGCGCCAGACAGTGCCGAGTAGGGGTTGATCAGGTCGGTGGGCGCATAGACGGAGCTGCAGACTTCGCAGTTGTCGCCGTACTGGTCCTTGGCGTGGCAGCGCGGGCATTCGCCCTTGATGAAGCGGTCAGGCAGGAACATGTTCTTCTCGGGGTCGAAGAACTGCTCGATGGTGCGCGTCTCGATAAAGCCGGCGGCCTTCAGGTCCAGGTAGATCTGCTTGGACAGCTCGTGGTTCTCGGGGCTGTCGGTATTGCTCCAGTTGTCAAAACCGATGTGGAAGCCGTCGAGGTACTGCTTGCGGCCGGCGGCGATGTCGGCGACAAACTGCTGGGGCGTCTTGCCGGCTTTTTCGGCGGCAATCATGATGGGCGCGCCATGGGCGTCATCGGCGCCGACAAAGTTCACCGCATTGCCCTGCATTCGCTGCGCACGCACCCAGGTATCGGCCTGGATGTATTCCATGATGTGGCCGATGTGGAAGTTGCCGTTGGCATACGGCAGGGCGGTGGTGACGAAAATCTTTCGTTGAGACATAGGGTTGCGGAACTTTCTAATCACAGAGAGGACGCAGGCCGGTGGCCGTTGCGGATTCTGGTCACAGGGAGGGTGGCGCAGCCAGCCCTCGCGCGCGCAGGCGCTCCAGAACCGGCCAATTCTAGGCGCTTACGGGGCCAGATGGCGCGACCAGGGGATTGGCGGGGCCCGCCGGGCGGCTGCCCCAGCCAAAAAAGGCGCAGACCTCGTCGCGCCGCGCCATGGTATCGGCCCGGCCCAGCGCAATCAGTGCGCGGGTATAGCCCGGCTCAAACAGCAGATAGCTGGCCAGCGCAGCGCTGCCCACGTTCTGGCTGTGCACCGACACGCCCATCGCACCCAGCAGCGCCCGCACCGGCGTGGGCAGCTCTTGCAGGTGCTCCAGCGCCAACGCGTCCAGCGATTGCGATGGCGTGATCACCAGCAAATCCAGCGGCCGCAGTGCGCTGCGGGCGCGCTCGGCTTCCGGGATCAGGCTCAGCGTGTGGTTGATGCGCTGGGCCCGTTCCACATCGACCGACAGCGCATCAAGAAAGATGGTGGACAGTGCATGGCCGGCCACCTGGGCCAGCGACGGAAACGGCGGGTGCTCGCCCTGGGGCAGGTGCAGCACCTCGTGCGAGCGGCCTACACCGACCACCACAATGCGCTGAGCGCCCAGGTGCACGGCAGGCGCCAACGGGGCGGTCTGGCGCATCGCGCCGTCGCCCAGGTAGTTGTACTGGCCACGCAGCATCAGCTCGGCGGGTGGAAAGATAAAGGGGATCGACGACGAGGCCATCAGGTGCTGGTGGCTGATGCGGTCCTGGATGGCGCGGCGCTGCGTGCGCGACCAGCTGGGCACATGCGGGCCGGCTTCGTAGAAGGTGATGTGCTCGCCGGTGGTGTAGCTCGATGCGGTGATGGCCAGCGCCGACAGCTTGCCGCTGTGCAGCAGCTGGGGTATTTTTTCCAGCGGCAGCTCGGCCTGCAGCAGATCCAGCAAGGGGGCGTTGTCCAGCAGCGAGCGCGGTTTGCTGTGGTGCCAGCGGGTCAGTGCCCAGCCCAGGGTCAGCAGGCTGAGCCAGCGCGCCCCGCTGCGCATGACTCCAAAGGCATCGGCACGGTAGACCTGGCTGGTGGAGAAATTGCGCCACACCCGCGAGAGCCGCTGCACCGCCAGGTCGAAATGGTCCGCGCCACAGGCCAGGCCGGCCGCATTGATCGCGCCGGCCGAGGTGCCTACTGCTATGGGGAAGGGCGTAGGTTCATGGTCGGCCCCGGCGTTCTGGCGCAAGCGCGACAGCGCCTGCAAAACCCCCACCTGGTAGGCGGCGCGCGCGCCGCCCCCCGAGAGCACGATGGCGGTGGCGGCGGAATGGGGGCTGTAGTGCAGAGCGGGAGACATGGGCAGCACCATAGCCGAAACGGGGGTGCTGCGCCAAGCGCTGCTGTCGCTGGGCTGTGCCCCAACGGAAAAAAATCAGGCCTTCGCCGCCGCCTTTTTCAGCAGGGTTGCCAGCGCCAGGTTCTGCAGCAGCACGATTTTCTGGTCGCGGGCAAACGTGCGCGCGTTGTCACTGAGCTCGCCTTGCAGCAGCACATAGACGCTGGCCGCGCCCGCCTGGCTGGCGGCCTCATGCAGCGCCCGCAGCGGCTCGATGCCATGCACGCCAGCCTTGCTGCGCTTGGTTTGCACCAGGGTGGTCTGGCCGTTGCGCGCCAGCTGCAGATCGGCCGCGCCTTGCTGCACGGCTGTGACGGTATAGCCCTCGGCCTGCCAAGCGCGGCTCAGCCAGGCCTGCAGATCGCGGCTGGACATGGCGCTGGCCTGCGCCAGCAGCGCCTCGGTGGCTGCAGCGCTGGGCTGGTTCCACTGGCGCTTGGCGGCCATGGCGCCGATCACCAGAAAAGGCAGGCTGCCGGCGGCGCCGACAAAGCGGATGTCCTTGGGCAGCAGCGCCAGGCATAGCACCACGATGATGGCTCCGACCACCACACTGATCCACCACGACGAGCGCAGCAAGATCGCAAACACGGAGTTCTCGGCCATTTTCAGTTTCACGGGTGCAGGTCTTTCAAGAGGTGCAGGGGAAAAGCCCAGATTGTCGCTGGTTCGCAAGGGCAAGCGCGGTTCGCTAGACTTATTGCTGTCTCAGGAATAGAAAACACGATGACAGTGACCGAAACAACGTTACTGGCCGCGCTGGCCAGCGTTCAAGACCCCCACACGGGCAAAGATTTTGTCAGCACGCGTGCCGTGCGCAACCTCCAGATCAATGGCGGCGATGTCGCCTTTGATGTGGAGATGGGCTACCCCGCCAAAAGCCTGGTGCCGCAGCTGCGCAGCCAGTTCGTGGCGGCCGCCAAGTCGGTGCCGGGCGTGGAGAACGTCTCGGTGAGCATCAGCAACAAGGTGATCACGCATGCGGTGCAGCGCGGTGTGCCGCTGATCCCGGGCGTGAAGAACATCATTGCCGTGGCATCGGGCAAGGGCGGCGTGGGCAAGAGCACCACCACCGCCAACCTGGCGCTGGCCCTGGCGGCCGAGGGCGCCAGCGTCGGCGTGCTGGATGCCGATATCTACGGCCCCAGCCAGACGATGATGATGGGCGTGGACGGCAAGCCCGAGAGCAGCGATGGCAAGACCATGGAGCCCAAGCTCAACCATGGCGTGCAGGTGATGTCGATCGGCCTGCTGGTCGACCAGGACCAGGCGATGATCTGGCGCGGCCCGATGGCCGTGCAGGCGCTGGAGCAGATGCTGCGCCAGACCAACTGGGCCGGCCTCGACTACCTGCTGATCGACATGCCACCGGGCACCGGCGACATCCAGCTGACCCTGAGCCAGCGCGTGCCGCTGACCGGTGCCGTGATCGTCACCACGCCGCAGGACATTGCCTTGCTCGACGCGCGCAAGGGCATCAAGATGTTCGAGAAGGTCGGCGTGCCGCTGCTGGGCGTGATCGAGAACATGGCCATGCATGTCTGCACCCACTGCGGCCATGTGGAGCATATCTTTGGCGCCGATGGCGGCAAGCACATGGCCGCCGACTACCAGCTCGACTACCTGGGCGCGCTGCCGCTGTCGATGCAGATCCGCGAGCAGGCCGACAGTGGCACCCCCACCGTGGTGGCGGCGCCTGACAGCGAAGTGGCCGCCATCTACAAGCAGGTGGCCCGCAGCATCGCCGTCAAGATTGCGCAGCAGGCCAAGGACTTCTCGTCGAAGTTCCCGACCATCTCCGTCAGCAGCAACACCTGATGAACCTGCTCGCTGCCATGCGCTACCTGGCCGCGCTCCATGCGCATGGCCATTTCGCGCGGGCAGCACAGGCCTGCCATATCACCCAGCCGGCCCTGTCCAATGCGCTGCGCGCGCTGGAGGCCGAGTTTGGCGTGGCCATCGTGCGCCGGGGCCGGGTGTTTGCCGGCTTCACGCCCGAGGGTGAGCAGGTGCTGCAAACCGGCCTGGAGATGCTGCAAAGCGAGGCGCGCCTGCGCCAACGCCTGAGCGCCCAGGCGGGCCAGTTGCAAGGGCAGCTGCGCATGGCGGCCGTGCCCACGGCCATGCCGATGCTGCTGCGCTTTGCCAGCCTGCTGCGCCGCCAGCACCCGGGCCTGGTGCCTGTGCTGCATGCGATGAGTTCCCCCGATATTGAACGCGGCCTCGAAGAGTTGAGCCTGGATCTGGCGCTGGGCTACAGCGACCGCATCCGCCGCCCGCGCACCCATTGCGCGCCCCAGTACCAGGAACACTACTACCTGTTGCAAGCGGCGCCGAACCCGGCCTGCGTGGCCGATTCCCTGCATGCGGCCGAGCCCCTGGGCTGGGCCCAGGCCGCGCAGCAGCCGCTGTGCCTGCTGACGCCCGATATGCACAACCGCCAGATTGTGGAGCGCAGCTTGTTGGCCGTCGGCGTGCAGGTGCAGCCGGCCATGGAGACCAATTCCGTCCAGGCATTGCTGCAGGCGGTGGGCGAGGGCCAGGTGGCCAGCATCGTGCCCGGCGCCGTGTTGGCCACCGTGCGGCACACGCCGGGCCTGCGTGCCTGGCCGCTGGTGGAGCCGGTGGTCGAGAGCGAAGTCGCCTTTCTCTACCAGCAATCCCAGCAGGGCATGCCAGCGCTTGAGGCGGCGCGCGCGCTGATGGCGCAGGCTGAATGGCAGCAGCAGTGCCTGCAGCATGCCGGCGCCTTGGCTGCGGCGGCACCGGCAGCCCAGGCATAGTTTTGCGAATGCTGGCATTGCGGCATTGAATTTGACGCTGGCAGGGCAGCGGGTTGAAATGCAGGGCTCAACGAGTCCTGCCATGCAAGAACAAAAAATCGCCTTCTACAAAGGCCCAGCCGGTGGCTGGGGCGCCCTGAACAGTGTCAAGAACACGCTGCTGCACCACGACATCGCCGTCAAGGGGGCCAAGACGCTGCTGTCCGCCAACCAGCCCGACGGCTTTGACTGCCCGGGCTGCGCCTGGCCCGACCGCAACCATGCCTCGACCTTCGAGTTCTGCGAGAACGGCGTCAAGGCCGTTGCCGCCGAGGCCACGGCCCGCCGCGCAGGCCCCGAGCTGTTTGCCCGCTACAGCGTGCGCGAGCTCGCCCAGCAAAGCGATTTCTGGCTGGAGGACCAGGGCCGGCTGACGCATCCGATGGTCTATGACCCGGCCAGCGACCACTACCTGCCGATTGCCTGGGACGATGCCTTTGCGCTGATCGCCCGGCACCTGAACGCGCTGCCCAGCCCGGACCAGGCGGTGTTCTACACCTCGGGGCGGGCCAGCAATGAGGCGGCCTTCCTCTACCAGCTGTTTGTGCGCGAATACGGCACCAACAATTTCCCCGATTGCTCCAACATGTGCCATGAGCCCAGCGGCTCGGCCATGCGCGAGCAGATTGGCGTGGGCAAGGGCACGGTGACCCTGGCGGATTTTGAAGAGGCTGATGCGATCTTCATCTTTGGCCAGAACCCGGGCACCAACCACCCGCGCATGCTCGGCGAGCTGCGCGAGGCGCACAAGCGTGGCGCGCGCATCGTCAGCTTCAACCCCTTGCGCGAGCGCGGACTGGAGCGCTTTGCCGACCCGCAGGACAAGCTGGAGATGGCGACGCTGGGCTCGACCCCCATCAGCACGCACTACTTTCAGCTGCGCGTGGGCGGCGACCTGGCGGCGCTGCGGGGCATGCTCAAGCATGTGCTGGAGCAAGAGGCGGCCCGGGGCGGCGTGCTGGACCATGGCTTCATCGCCGCGCACACCACCGGTTTTGAGGCGCTGGCGCAGAGCCTGCACGAGGAAGACTGGGCGCTGCTGGCGCAGGAGTCGGGCCTGAGCGAAGCGCAGATGCGGGCAGCAGCCGATGTCTACCTGGGCGCGGACAAGGTGATTGCCTGCTGGGGCATGGGCATCACCCAGCATGCGCATTCGGTCGCCACCATCCAGATGATTCTGAACCTGCTGCTGCTGCGCGGCCATATCGGCCGCCCCGGGGCAGGGCCTTGCCCGGTGCGCGGCCACAGCAATGTGCAGGGCGACCGCAGCATGGGCATTTGGGAAAAACCGCCCCCAGCGCTGCTGGACCGGCTGCAAGAGGTCTATGGCTTTGCGCCACCGCGCGCCCACGGGATGGACACGGTGGAGGCCATTGCCAGCATGCGCGACGGCCAGGCCCAGGTGTTTTTTGCGCTGGGGGGCAATTTTGCCGCTGCCACGCCCGATACCTATGAAACCTGGAAAGGCCTGCAGCGCTGCGCGCTGACCGTGCAGGTCACCACCAAGCTCAACCGCAGCCATGTGGTGCATGGCCGCCAGGCCTTGCTGCTGCCCTGCCTGGGGCGCACCGAGATCGACCTGCAAAACGGCCAGCCCCAGGGCGTGACGGTGGAGGATTCGATGAGCATGGTGCACTTGTCGATGGGCATGAACCCACCGGCCTCGGCCCATCTGCTGTCCGAGCCGGCGATTGTGGCGCGCCTGGCCCATGCCACCCTGGGCGCGCGCAGCCGGGTGGACTGGCTGGCGCTGGCCGCCGACTACGCGCTGATCCGCGACGAGATCGCCAAGGTCTTCCCCGACTTTGCCGACTTCAACCAGCGCGTGGCCGTGCCCGGTGGCTTTCGGCTGCGCAACACGGCCAGCGAGCGCATCTGGGCCACCGCCAGTGGCAAGGCCAGCTTCCACGCCCATGCGGTGCCGGTAGATACCCCTGTGCACCGGGCGCGTGCGCGGCTGCGTGACCAGCGCGTGTTCACGTTGCTGACCACCCGCTCGCACGACCAGTACAACACCACCATCTATGGCATGGACGACCGCTACCGGGGCGTGTTTGGCCAGCGCCGGGTGGTCTTCATCCATGCCGATGACATCCGCGATCTGGGCCTGGCCGATGGCGACTGGGTCAATATCCGCACCGTCTGGGACGATGGCCAGCAGCGCTGTGTCGAGGGCTTCAAGCTGGTGGCCTATGACATTCCGCGCGGCAACCTGGCCGCCTACTACCCGGAGACCAATCCGCTGGTGCCCTTGTCGGCCGTGGCCGCGCATGCGGGCACGCCCACCTCCAAATCCATTCCGGTGGTGCTGGAGCCCGGCCTGGCGCCGCAGTGATGGGGAGCTTGGGCGCCGCCGCTCCGGCAATCTCGCCGCTGGCGCAGCGCATGTTGCAGGCCTTGGCGCAGGAGCAGCAGGCGCGTGGCGGCCAGGCGGTTGCGCTGGTGCGTATCGCCAAATGCCTGGATGCCCCTGCCAGCGGCCTGCTGCGCGAGCTGGCCATGCTCAACCTGCTGCTGGAGCAGGCCCTGCAACCCGCTTGGGTGCAGGCGGAGGCGGTGGAGGGGCGCTGGATGCTGGCCTTGACGGCGGCCGGCGCCGCAGCCGCCGCGCAGATCACCGAGGGCTGATCTGCGCCCCAGGGTAGTGGGGCTGTGAATCAGGCGGCGACCGGGTGGCGCGCTTTGCGGGCCTGCTTGGTCTGGTACATCGCCAGGTCGGCCTGCTGCAAGGCGGTGTCCGCATCGGTGCCCGGCGTGACGGCTACCAGGCCCACGCTGGCGCCGGTGTAGTTCAGGCTCAGGCCCTGGCCCAGGCAGAGCGACTCGGCCCGGGTGCTGGCAAACAGACGTGCCTGTGTCTCCGTGAGGGCCGGGGCCACCGATTCGTTCAGGTAGGGGCCGAGTCCGGCAAAGACAAATTCGTCACCGCCCTGGCGGGCAATCAGGTCCGAGTCGCGCATGGCCCCGCGCATCTGGTCGGCCAGCAGCTGCAAAAAGCGGTCGCCCGCCTCATGACCGTAGCCGTCGTTGATGGCCTTGAAGCCATCCATGTCGATCATGCCGACGAGCACGTAACGCTCCTGGCGGCGGGCAATGGTCTGCAGTTGGTCGAACTGCTCGATCAGTGCGCGGCGGTTGGGCAGGCCGGTCAGGGCATCGGTGCGCGCCAGACGCTGCAGCTCTTCGTTCTGTACCTGGATCTGCACCAGCAGCTGCTCACGCTCGACCTGCTGGCCCAGGATCTGGGCAAACAGGCGCATCACATCGCGGGTATCGGGCTGCAGCGGTTTGCGCGATGCGCTGGCGCCGCACAGTGTGCCGTAAAGCGCGCCATCGGACAGGTGCACCGGCGTGCTGGCATAGGTCTGGATGCCCAGCGCCTGCGCGGCCTGCGAGTCGCCCCAGTGGCGGCTTACATCGTCGGTGTAGAGGCAGTTCTCATCGATGGCGCGTTTGCACAAGGTGTCTTCCCAAGGCACGTTCAGGTTCTCGGGGATCTGCAGGCTTTGGGTATTGCGCGCAAACAGCACTTGCTGGACGCGCTGGCCCAGATCGATGCGGGTGAGGTAGGTGGATTCCAGACTGGTGACTCTTTGCAGCATCTCCAGCAAGGGGCGTGTCAGCTCCTCCAGACTGCGAGCTTTGGCAAACGTCTGGCCCAATTGTGAAATCAAGGCTTGCATAGGAATGGCTCGTGGAGAGATTGTTGTTTCATATCGTAACTCGCAATTGCCCGCTTGGGGATGATCTCTTTCAATGGGGCGCTTGAGGGGCGTCTACAAAATCTCCTGCCCGACAGGCATCCAAGAATTGCTGGGGTATCTGGCAGTGCAGGCGGTGGTGCTTTTTCTAAAACATGCTGGTTTAGATCCCCTTTGCTGTGGCCTTGACCCTGCTTGCGGCATGCTCTTTACTGGGGTGGAGATCGCCCCGGCGCCAGGAAATCCGGCAAGGTCTGGGGGTAAACGCGCATCAGTTATGTTTGCTGCATGAAACACAACTTTTTTGCGCTGGGCTGGCGCCAGCTGATGCGGGACTGGCGCGCCGGTGAGCTGCGCCTCCTGCTGGTGGCGGTGGCCCTGGCCGTGGCGGCGCTCACGTCCGTGAGCTTTTTCTCCGACCGCCTCCAGGCGGGGCTGCAGCGCGATGCCAGCCAGTTGCTGGGCGGCGATGTAGTGGTGGTGAGCGACAACCGCACGCCAGCGGCCTTCAGCGACAAGGCCCAGGCGCTGGGCTTAAAGGGCGTGACGACGGTCACGTTCCCGACGATGGCGCGCTCGGACGATGCCGATGGCGGGGAATCACGCCTGGTGGGCCTCAAGGCGGTGCAGGCCGGCTACCCGCTGCGCGGCAGCCTGCGTACGGCCCCGGCAGCGGGCCAGCCCGATGCGCCGACCCGCGACATTCCTGCGCCCGGTGAGGTCTGGGTGGACCCGAGCCTGATCGAGGCGTTGGGCCTGAAGACCGGCGCGGTGCTGTGGCTGGGCGACAAGCGCTTCACCATTGGCCGGGTGCTGACGATCGAGCCGGACCGGGGCGCGGGGTTTCTGGGCTTTTCTCCCCGTGTGATGCTGGATTGGAATGACCTGGCCGCCACTGGCCTGGTGCAGCCTGCCAGCCGCTTGCTGTACCGCTTTGCGGTGGCGGGTGAACCTGCTGCGGCAGCGCAGTTCTTGCAATGGGCCGAGACCGAAGTGGCCCAGCCCCATACCCATGGCGTGCGCATCGAGTCGCTGCAAAGCGGCCGGCCCGAGATGGAGCAGACCCTGGAGCGTGCGCAGAAATTCCTGAACCTGGTGGCCCTGCTGGCGGCGCTGCTGTCGGCTGTGGCCGTGGCACTGGCCGCGCGTACCTTTGCCAGCGCCCACCTCAACGGCGCGGCGCTGTTGCGCGTGCTGGGTCTGGCCCAGCGCGCCATCGCCGGCGCCTATGTGGTCGAGTTTGTGATTGTTGGCCTGGCCGCCAGCCTGCTGGGCGTTGCGCTGGGCTATGCGATGCACTACCTGTTTGTCTGGCTGATGGCCGGCCTGCTGGCCGTGACCTTGCCTGCTGCCAGCGGCTGGCCCATGGTGATGGGCGTGGGCATGGGCATGACCTTGCTGCTGGCCTTTGGCCTGCCGCCTGTGCTGCAGCTGGCCCAGGTGCCGCCGCTGCGCGTGCTGCGCCGCGACCTGGGTGCCTTGCGCCCGGCATCGGCCACCGTGCTGCTGCTGGGGGTGCTGGGCTTTGCGGCCATGCTGCTGCTGGTCAGCGGCGATGCCAAGCTGGGCGGCATTGCCGTCGGCGGCTTTGCGATGGCGATCGTGGTGTTTGGCCTGCTCAGCGCGGCGGCCATCACTTTGCTGCGCCGGGTGGTGAACGAGCGCACGGCGCCGCGCTGGCTGTTGCTGGCCACGCGCCAGGTGGCCGCCCGGCCCTGGTTTGCCGTGGTGCAGGTCAGCAGCCTGGCCGTGGGCCTGATGGCCTTGGTGCTGCTGGTGCTGCTGCGCACCGACCTGATCCAGACCTGGCGCCAGACCACGCCGCCCGATGCGATGAACCGCTTTGTCATCAACATCATGCCGGACCAGGCCGATACCTTCCAGCAGCGCCTGCGCCAGGCCGGTATCGACAAATGGGACTGGTACCCGATGATTCGCGGCCGTCTGATCCAGATCAATGGCAAGGATGTGGGCCCGAGCGACTACACCGAGGACCGCGCCAAGCGCCTGGTGGACCGCGAGTTCAACATCTCCCACAGCGATGTGCTGCAGGAGCACAACCAGATCGTGCAAGGCCGGTGGACGCCGGGCGAGGCCGGTGGTGTCAGCGTGGAAGAGGGCATTGCCGAAACCCTGGGCCTGAAGATGGGCGACCGCCTGCTGTTTGACATGGGCGGCGTGCAACACGAAAGCACCATCACCAGCCTGCGAAAGGTGGACTGGGGCTCGATGCGTGCGAATTTCTTTGTGATGTACCCGGTCGCGAAGATGGACGAGGTGGCCGTCACCTACCTGGCGGCCTACCGCGCGCCGGACACCCCCGGCTTTGACAATGCGCTGGTGCGCGAGTTTCCCAACATCACCAATGTGGACTTGCGCGCCACCGTGGCCCAGCTGCAGCAGGTGCTGGGCCAGGTGATCCGCGCGGTGGAGTTCCTGTTTGGCTTTACCTTGGCCGCTGGCCTGGTGGTGCTGTTTGCCGCGATCACCGCGACGCGCGAGGAGCGCGCCCGCGAGTACGCCATCATGCGGGCCGTGGGCGCGCGCAGCCAGTTGCTGCAGCAGGTGCAACGGGCCGAGCTGGCCGGTGTGGGCCTGTTGGCCGGTGTGCTCGCCAGCGTAGTGGCCATGGCCATTGGCTGGGCGCTCGCCCAGTTTGTGTTTGACTTTGCCTGGGTGCCGCGCTGGTGGGTGCCGCTGGCCGGCGGTGTCTGCGGTGCCTTGCTGGCACTGGTGGCTGGCTGGTGGGGCCTGCGCGAAGTGCTGCGCCGCCCGGTCGTGGTGACTCTGCGCGAAGCGGTGTGAAGGCCTGCAAAAGCAGTAATATCGCGGGCCCAAGGCGGTGGCCGCTGTCCATATGCAGCGGCCGCCGCCTGATCCCTTGACCCTGAGAGCCATCTATGCACATCGAAGAAAAGCCCCCGTTTGACACCCCCTTTGAATGGATAGGCGGCGAGGAAAAAGTGCGGGCGCTGGTGGACCGCTTCTACGACCTGATGGACCTGGAGCCCGGTTACAAGGAACTGCGCGAGGCCCATGGCAGCAGCTTGCAGGATGCGCGCGACAAGCTGTTCTGGTTTCTCTGCGGCTGGCTGGGCGGCCCCGACCATTACCAGCAGCGCTTTGGCCATCCGCGCCTGCGCATGCGCCATATGCCGTTCTCGATCGGCATTCTGGAGCGCGACCAGTGGCTGGCCTGCATGGACCAGGCCATGGGCGATGTTGGGGTGGACGAGAAACTGCGCAGCCGCCTGGGCCAGAGCTTTTTCCAGACCGCTGACTGGATGCGCAACCGCTGACAAGGCCCGGATCCACCGCGATGCATCTGCGGGTTTCTGCGGGTGCCCGTGCTGTGGCTGCGGCCCCGCAGCCCAATACCTGATTTCTTGACTTCTGTCATGCGCCGGGTTCGCAAAATGCAACGCCAACCCTGGTTTGCATTCCCAATGGGGGAGCCGCAGCGCTTTGGCCCATAATCAAGCCACTAAAAATTATCGAGGGTGGATGAGGGTTATGAATACCAATTTGATGGTGGTCTCTGCGGTGATTGCCGCCTTGCTGGTCTGGGGCGTGTTGGTCTACAACCGCTTGATGGCCTTGCGCAACCGCACCAGCAATGCCTTGGCGCAGATCGATGTGCAGCTCAAGCGGCGCTATGACCTGGTGCCCAATCTGGTGGCGGTGGCCAAAAAATACCTGGAGCACGAGTCCCAGACCTTGGAGGCCGTGATCCGCGCGCGCGGCCAGGCCCAGGCAGCGGCCAGTGCGCTGCGCGCTGCGCCCGGCAAGCCCGAGGTGGCCGAGGCGATGGTGGCGGCAGAAGGCGCGCTGGGTGGCGCGTTGGGCCGTTTGATGGTGCTGACCGAGAGCTACCCCGATCTGAAGGCCGATGACACCATGCGCTCGCTGAGCGAAGAGCTGGGCAGCACCGAGAACCGCATCGGCTACGCGCGCCAGGCCTACAACGACCAGGTGCTGGAGTTCAACAACGCCTCCCGCGCCTTCCCGGCGATTGTCGTGGCCTCGATCCTCGGCTTCCATGCGATGCCGATGCTGCAGTCGACGCAAAGCGCCCAGGAACGCGAAGCCGTTCGTGTGCAGTTCTAAGGGCCATGGCCCGGTGCGCTGCCAAGCCGTAGCCGCCACCGCATGAAATTCTGGGATTTCCAAGCCAGCGCAAGGCGCCGCACCTGGGGCTTGTTGGCCGCCTTTGCGTTGCTCGTTCTGGGCATTGTGGTCGGAGTGCACCTGGCGCTGGCGCTGGTGTTCTGGACCCCTGCGCTGGTGGCGGTGGCTTTCAGCACACTGCGGCTGGAGCAGGTGGCGGTGCATTACCCGGCCGGTTTTTTGGCCACCAATATCGGCATTGTGACCCTGATGGTGCTGGGCGGCGCATGGATCAAGCGCAGCAACCTGCGCCAGGGCGGCCTGCACCTGGCCAGGCAACTGGGCGCGCGGGAGCTGCGCCCGTCGGTATCGCATGCCGAGCAGCAGTACCAGAACATTGTGGATGAGCTTTGCATTGCTGCCGGTGCCCGGCGGCCCCAGGCCATGGTGCTGCCGCGTGACCTGTCACTCAACGCCTTTGCCGCCGCCTGGGAGGCCGAGGATGCGGTGATCGTCGTGTCGATGGGCGCATTGGAGTACCTCAGCCGCGACGAGCTCAAGGGCGTGGTCGCGCATGAGCTGTCCCATCTGCACGAGGGCGATACGCGGCTCAACATGGAGCTGGCCGGCTATGTGTTCGGGCTGGAGATGCTTTTCAACTACGGGCGCGATTGGGTCGAACGCGGCGTGTCGCTGTTTGGCCGGCCGCTGATGGCCGTGGGCTGGCTGGGCTGGTTGGCGGCCCAGGCGCTCAAGGCGGCGGTATCGCGCCAGCGCGAGTACCTGGCCGATGCCCGCGCTGTGCAGTGGACGCGCAACCCCGATGGCCTGGGCCGCGTGCTGCGCAAGGCACTGTGGCAGCAGGACTACCCCTCCCAGGCCGATGCGCTCCAGACGCGGGGCAGCACGGCCGGGCTGTATTCGCCGCTGGTCGATCACATGCTACTGGTAGAGGTGCACAGCATCGAAGAGATGCAGGACTTCTGGCACCTGGGCGGCGCGCGCTGGCTGGCCAGCCATCCCCGCTTGGAAGAGCGCATCGCCCGCATCTATGGCGAAGAGGATGCGCACGAGGCACTGCCGCTGCAGGACCCGGACAAGCGCTGGGTCAACCCCTTCAGCGCGCCCCTGCCGCTGGGCAAGCCCGAAGCTTCTTAAAAACGCACGGTCAGCGCTTGGGCCTGGCGCTGCGGTACTGCGCCGCCCAGGATGCCACCTGCTGGGCCACCGGGTCGGGTGCCGGCTCGGCGGCGGCCTGCTGGGCCAGCGCCTGCATCTCCAGCAGCGCATCGGCCACGTTGACGGCACTGGCCGTCATCGATGCGGCACGCAGCAGCACCACCAGCGCGCCAGCGCCGCCTTCGGCCGGGCGGGCCTGCACAAAGGCCAGCACCTCGTTTTTCTGCACCAGCCAGCTGTGCACCCGGCCTTTGAGCACCGGCATGCGCCCGGGCGAGCCCAAGCCCTTGCCATGCACCACGCGCACGCAGCGCAGCCCCTGGCGTTGGGACTGGCGGATAAACGTACCCAGCGCCTGGCGCGCCTCGTCGGTGCGCAGACCATGCAGATCGATCTGGCGCTGGATGGTCCAGTGCCCGGCACGCAGCTTGTGGACGACATCGCGGCCAATGCCTTTGCGTCTGAAGCTCAGCTGGTCATCGGTATCGAGCAGGGTGCTGGCGTCGAACTCGTCGCTCATCGCTTCGAGCAGCACGCGTTTTTCATCGGCCCAGTGCTGCAGCGGCAGCGGATCGGGCAGCGCCATCTCAGCGTGGATCTGGCCACTGCTGGGCAGCGGGCGCACGGCGCCCACGGTCTGCCGGAACAGCAGGCGGTCGCGTTCGGTCTGGCGCAGCGCCTGTTGGCGGGCGGCTTCCTGCAGCTGGCGCTGGGCCGCCTGCTCGGCCTGCAAGGCCGTCAGCGCCTTGCGCAGCTGCTTGAGCTCGCGCAGGGATGAAGCGCCTCGGGCTTTGTCCTGTTTACTCACATCTCACCTTCCTCGGCCATCGACAGTGCAGCCCCGGGGCCCACAATGATATGGTCCAGCACACGCACATCGACCAGGGACAAGGCGGCCTGCAGGCTCTGGGTGAGTTGCTTGTCCGCCTGGCTGGGCGTGACCTGGCCGCTGGGGTGATTGTGCGCCAATATCACCGCTGCGCTGTGGTGGTGCAGTGCGCGCACCACCACTTCGCGCGGATAGACGCTGGCCTGGCCCAGGGTGCCCCGGAACAACTCCTCCAGCGCAATCAGCTGGTGCTGGCTATCGAGAAACAGCACGGCAAACACCTCATGCTGCTTGTGGGCCAGGTGCAGCTGCACATAGGCTTTGACGGTGGAGGCCCGGTCGAGCAGGCTGCGCTGCTGCAGTTGCTGGGCCATCGCGCGCCGGGCCAGCTCCAGCACGGCGATCAGCTCGGCGCGCTTGGCGGGCCCCAGGCCCTTGACCTGGGAGAGCTCGGCGCTGCTGGCCTGCAGCAGGCCGTTGATGCTGCCAAAGCTGCCAACACTGCCAACACTGCCAAGGGCATCCGACTGGCGCGGCGCCAGCAGCTCGGCCGCCCATTGCAGCACGCTTTTGCCGGCCATGCCGGTGCGCAGCACAATGGCCAGCAGCTCGGCATCGCTGAGCGCACCCGCGCCTTTGGCAAGCAGTTTCTCGCGTGGCTGGCAGTCGCTGGGGAGGTCTTTGAGGGGCATGCAGTCCTTTCAGTCCGGCTGGCCGGTCACAGGGTGGGCGCCAGACGGGCGGGGCAGGGGCGGTGCATGCCATGCGCAGGCAGGGGCAAGGCAGCAAAGATGGGTGTTCATGGGCACTCCTGGAGGTTCGCTGTCGGCCGGTGGCCTTGTGCCCGGGCAAAAACCTCCATGGGGTCGGGTTCTGCCGGGCATCTTTTGATATAGGTTGCATGCAGGGGTTTCACCCTACAACCTACAATACACCCCAGTTTATAGGGATTTGCATGACTACTCCGATGGCCCCCGTGACGCCGCTGCCTGTTGATGCGCCAGTGGTACAACCCGGATCGTTTCTGACCTTGCACTACCGCCTGGCTGGCCCGGCGGGCGATGTGATCAACACCTTTGAAGGCAAGCCCGCGACCCTGTCGCTGGGCATGGGCGAGCTCTCGCCTGCGGTCGAAAACCTGCTGCTGGGTCTGCCCGAGGGCACGCATGCGACCTTTCACGTGCCCGCTGGCGAGGCCTTTGGCGAGCGCAACCCCGAGATGGTGCAGTGGGTGGCACGGCGCCTGCTCAACGAGCTGGGCGACCCGATGGAGCAGTACACGCTGGGCGATGTGGTGCAGTTCCCCACCCCCGATGGTGCCAGCACCTACGCCGGTGTGGCGATGCAGGTGCGCGACGACGGCGCCGTGCAATTCGACTTCAACCACCCGCTGGCCAGCCAGCCGGTGACCTTTGAAGTCCAGCTGATCGGAGTGCTCTGAGCATGTTGCGGCCCCAGGAAATCGTATTGGCCGAGCCGCGCGGCTTTTGCGCCGGTGTGGACCGGGCGATCGAGATCGTCGAGCGTGCGATCGAAAAGTTTGGTGCGCCCATCTATGTGCGCCACGAGATCGTGCATAACACCTATGTGGTCAACGACCTCAAGGCCAAGGGTGCGATCTTCATCGAAGAATTGGACGACGTGCCCCCGGGCGCGACCTTGATCTTCTCGGCCCATGGCGTGAGCAAGGCCGTGCAGCTGGAGGCCGAGCGCCGCGGTTTCAGCATCTTCGATGCCACCTGCCCGCTGGTGACCAAGGTCCATGTGGAAGTGGCCAAGCTGGCCAAAGAGGGCTATGAGTTCATCATGATCGGCCACAAGGGGCATCCCGAGGTCGAGGGCACGATGGGCCAGCTGTCCGAAGGTATCCACCTGGTCGAAGAAGTGGGCGATGTGGCCCATGTCAACCCCGGCCAGACCGACAAACTGGCGGTGGTGACGCAGACCACGCTGAGCGTGGACGATGCCGCCGAGATCACTGCGGCCGTCAAGCGGCGCTTTCCGCAGATCCGCGAGCCCAAGCAGCAGGACATTTGCTACGCGACGCAGAACCGCCAGGATGCCGTCAAGGTAATGAGCAGCCAGGTGGATCTCGTCATCGTCGTGGGCAGCCCCACCAGCTCCAACAGCAACCGCCTGCGCGAGCTGGCCGTCAAGCTGGGCACGCCGGGCTATATGGTGGACAACGCCGATGAGCTGAAGCCCGAATGGTTTGATGGCATCGCCCGCGTCGGCCTGACGGCGGGCGCCTCGGCCCCCGAGGTGCTGGTCAAGCAGGTGATCGAGCGCATCAAGGTGCTGGGCGCCACATCGGTGCGCAAGATGGATGGCATCGAGGAGACCGTGAAGTTCCCGCTGCCCAAGGGCCTGAAAATCGATGTCGGCGGGCTGGAGATTTCTGCACGATCTCCGGAGACGGGTCGCTGAACAAGGCCTGGTGGCCTGGCGGCTCGTCCACTTCCCTTTGATCGCGGTGGGCGGCGCCCACCTCACCCCCCTTTCATGGGCAGGCCTCGGCGCTGCCCCACCCCAAGAGGTTATTCATGCTTGATATTTTGTTGCTTCGCAAAGACCTGGACTCGGTCATCGCCCGCTTGCAGACCCGCAAGAACCCCCAGCAGTTTCTGAATGTCGAGGCCTTCAAGGCCCTGGAAGCCGAGCGCAAGACCATCCAGACCCGCACCGAAGAGCTGCAGGCCAAGCGCAACCAGCTGTCCAAGCAAATCGGCATGCTGATGGGCAAGGGCGAGAAGGACGCTGCCGAAGCCGCCAAGGCCGATGTGGCCGCGATGAAGACCGAGCTGGAGCAGTCGGCCACGCGCCTGGATGCGCTGCAGGCCGAGCTGCAGGCCATGCTGGTGGCCGTGCCCAACCTGCCGCACGAGAGCGTGCCAGTGGGCGAGGACGAATCGGCGAACGTCGAGGTGCGCCGCTGGGGCACGCCCCGCAGCTTTGATTTCGAGATCAAGGACCATGTCGATGTGGGCACACCACTGGGCCTGGACTTTGAGGCCGGCGTCAAGCTGACCGGCTCGCGCTTCACGGTGATGAAGGGCCCCATCGCCCGCCTGCACCGCGCGCTGGCGCAGTTCATGATTGACCTGCAGACCGAGCAGCATGGCTACACCGAGTGCTATGTGCCCTACATCGTCAACAGCGACTCGCTCAAGGGCACGGGCCAGCTGCCCAAGTTCGAAGGGGACCTGTTCGCCGCCAACAAGGGTGGCCAGGATGCCGAGCCGGTGCCCGACACCGCAGCGCTCTACCTGATCCCGACCTCGGAAGTGCCGCTGACCAACCTGGTGCGCGACGAAGTGCTGAGCGAAGACCAGCTGCCGATCAAGCTGACGGCGCACAGCCCCTGCTTCCGCTCGGAGGCGGGCTCGGCCGGCCGCGACACGCGTGGTCTGATCCGCCAGCACCAGTTCGACAAGGTCGAGATGGTGCAGGTGGTGCACCCGGACAAGAGCTATGAAGCGCTGGAAGAGATGACACGCCATGCCGAAGACGTGCTGCAGCGCCTGGGCCTGCCGTACCGCGTGCTGGCGCTGTCGACCGGTGACATGGGCTTTGGCGCTGCCAAGACCTATGATCTGGAAGTCTGGCTGCCCGCGCAGAACACCTACCGCGAAATCAGCTCGGTCAGCAACTGCGAAGCCTTCCAGGCCCGCCGCATGCAGGCCCGCTTCAAGAACGCGCAAGGCCGCAACGAGCTGGTCCACACCTTGAACGGCTCGGGCCTGGCCGTGGGCCGCACCCTGGTGGCCGTGCTGGAGAACTACCAGAACGCCGACGGCTCGGTGACCGTGCCTGAGGCACTGCAGCCCTACCTGGGCGGCGTCGCCGTGCTGAAGGTCTAAGCTTTCAGGCTCTCACCTCCCCAAGCCGGTGCAGCGATGCACCGGCTTTTTTGTTGCTGCCGCCTCATGCCAGCGCCAGGCGCGCCTCTCCCCAAACGGGCATGTAAAACAGGCGCGGGCGCGGCAGCTGTGCCGTCCAGGCGCTGTAGGTGCGCGCGGCGATCTGGTGCAGCGGGCGGATGTGCTGGGGCAACTGCGCCAGGATCTGCGCCTGGCTTTGCACGGCGGGGCCCGCAGCGCTGCGCAGCTCAGGCGCGCCTTCATCGCACCAGTCGCGCACGCTCTGGGCGGTGACCTCCAGATGGCCTTGGAAGGCCCAGTGCGGCCCATGCACAAAGCCCTTGTTCAGGCAGTGGCTGCCGTACATGCTGCGGCTGGCGCCTTGCGGAATTTCAAAGCTGTCGTAGTGCCAGTGGAAGATGGTGGCCTCGGCGGGCAGGTCCATGCAGGCCTGCGCCTGCGGGGTGATCCAGACGCGGCTCCAGCCGATGTTGGCGCAGGGGTTGCGCCAGACGCGCGCGCCCATCGCACGGGCCAGCATCTGCGCGCCAAAGCAGTGGCCGAGCACGGGCACGTCCGCCGCCAGGGCGTTTTGCAGCAGGCAGCGTTCCTGCTCGATCCAGCGCAGCTGCTCATTGGCGCAATGGTTGCTGCCGAGCACGACGATGCCACGGTAATCACGCGCCCGCATGGCTGCGATGCCCTCGTTGCAGGGCCTTATCAATGCATAGGGGATGCCGTGCTGCTGCAAGTGCGCGAGCAGCACGCCTGGGCCCTGCGAGGTTTCATGCTGGAGGATGGCGACAGGTTTCATGGAGGCTGGCTTGCAGGTCAAGCCCTGGGTGAAGAGGCCCCCACTGTAGAAAGCCTGGCATTGAGCGCATGTCTAGACTGCGTGTGCCGCCATCAAGATCGCATCAAGCTGGCGCGACCTGCCTTGTGGTCTTTTTCGGCGCTGCTGCAGCGCGCCGTGCTCCTCTCTATGATCGTCAGCAGGTGGCCCCCAGCACTTGCGCCTGCACCCCCGCCGGGCCGCAGCGATGGGCCCCAGCCATGTACAGAAAGCTGAGGTAAAGCATGTCGGATCAACCCTACCAACCGCCCAAGGTCTGGACCTGGGACAAAGGCAACGGAGGCGCCTTCGCCCATATCAACCGCCCCGAAGCGGGCGCCACGCATGACAAGGTACTGCCCGTGGGCGAGCACCCCTTGCAGCTGTATTCGCTGGGAACGCCCAATGGCGTCAAGGTGACGATCATGCTCGAAGAGCTGCTGGAGCTGGGCATTGCCGAGGCCGAGTACGACGCCTGGCTGATCAATATCGGCGAAGGCGACCAATTTGGCAGCGGCTTTGTCGATGTCAACCCGAACTCCAAGATCCCCGCGCTGCTGGACCGCAGTGGCAGCACCCCTGTGCGGGTGTTCGAGTCGGGCTCCATCCTGGTGCACCTGGCCGAGAAGTTTGGCCAGTTCCTGCCCAAGGAGGCAGCGGCCCGCACCGAGGTGCTGAACTGGCTGTTCTGGCAGGTGGGCAGCGCGGCATTTCTGGGCGGCGGCTTTGGCCACTTCTATGCCTATGCGCCCGAGAAGATGGCCTACCCGATCAACCGCTATGCGATGGAAGTCAAGCGCCAGCTCGATGTGCTCGACCGCCAGCTCGCCGAGCACCGCTTTATCGCTGGGCAGCACTACAGCATTGCCGACATGGCTGCCTGGCCCTGGTATGGCGCGCTGCTGAACAACGAGGTCTACAACGCGGCCGAGTTCCTGGATGTCCAGTCCTACCAGCATGTGCGCCGCTGGACCGATGAGATCGCGCAGCGCCCTGCGGTGCAACGCGGCAAGCGGGTCAACAAGGTGCGCGGTAGCTCGCCGATGCCTGAGCGGCACAGCGCGGCGGATTTTCTGCGCTGACCACCCTGCCTGGCGGACTGGGCCGATCAGGCCCGCCAGAAGTACCAGCCCGCCAGTACCAGGACCAGCACCACCACGAACACCGCTGTCCAGGCACCCGAGCTTTGCACCCGGCCGGGCTCGTGGCCGGGTTCCATCCAGGCGGCCGCATCTGCGGGTGCGGATGCTGGGTGGCCGGGGGAATTGGGGGAACTGGGGGGGTGGGGCAAACGGGCTTCCACCTGCCACTGCTGTGGGTCGCCGGATTCAATGCGGTCCTTGGCGTCCTTCAAGCCGATGCCGGTCGCATCCTTGAGCAGCTTGATGGCGACGATCTTGTCGCCCCGGGCCAAGGCGTTCTCGATGGCGGCGCGCAGTGCCTCACCCTCGCGTGGTGGTTCCAGCCCATCGTCGCCATCCAGTTGCGACTCCAGCGCCTGCTTGGCTTCTGCCAGGCCCATGCCGGTTTCTTCGCGCAGGCGCTTGATCGCGGCAATCTTGTCGTTATTGCGCCAGAGCGACGCGATATGGGCAGGGATGGGAGCGGACATGGGCAAGGCTGCGGATGGTGGAGCAGCAGCCTTTGTACCCCGTTTGTGCCGCTGTGCTTATAGGACGGAGGCTGACATTACGGCCTCCTGGATGGGCGCCTTAACCCGGTGTCCAACCCTTGGGCACGCGCGGCTTGTCGATGCCTGCCAGGCCGCAGAGCACATCGGCCATGCCGGAGAAATCCAGGCCGCCGTGCTGGCTGGCGCGGGCCAGGCTGTAGGACTCATGCACCGCAGCAGCCACCGGCATGGGCACCTTGCTGGCATGGGCGGCAGCGACGACCAGCGACATGTCCTTGTGCGCCAGGTCAATCGTGAAGCCCGGTGTGGTGTCGCCCAGCAGCACCTTGTTGGCAAAGTTCATGCGCAGCTGGCCATTGGTGGCCGAGGTGCCCAGCAGCACCTGCAAGGTCTTGGTGATGTCCAGGCCAAAGCGCTGCGACAGCGCCAGTGCCTCGGCATTCACCTGCGTCAGGGTGACGGCCAGGTAGTTGTTGACCAGCTTGGTGCGCCCGCCTGTGCCCACCGGGCCGCAGTGGTGGGTGGTGGTGCCCATCGCATTCAGCAAGGGCTGCACGCGGGCCAGATCGGCATCGCTGGCGCCCACCATGAAGAGCGATTCGCCCCGGTCGGCATGCTCGGCCAGGCGGCCCACGGGGGCATCCACCATGCTCAGGCCCTTGGTGGCCGCCTGCTGCGCCAGCCGGTCGGTGGCCAGCGGGTCGATGGTGCTCATGTCCATCAGGATGCTGCCGGGCTGGGCATGCGCAAAGATGCCGCCATCACCCAGCGCGATCTGTTCCACCTCCAGCGAAGAGGGCAGCATGGTGACGATGATGCTGCAGTCACGGGCCAGTTCGGGCACGTCGGCGCTTTGCGCGCCCATGGCGACCAGGTCCTTGACGGCCGTCTGGTTGAGATCATGGACGACCAGCGCGAAACCCTTTTTGACGAGGTTGGCGGCCATGGGCTTGCCCATGCGACCCAGGCCGATAAAACCGATCTTGTCTGCCATGCATGTCTCCTTGTTGTATGCATCCATGATGGCAGGCGCGGGGCCCTGGCCCCTGTCAAACACAGGACATCAGCCCGGCAGCGCAAAGGCGGCCAGCACCGCCAGCACGGCAGCGGCTGCCGGGTTGTGGCTGCCATCGCGGCGGTGGGCCACGGCCATCGGGCGCATCAGGCGGGGCCAGAGATGGCGCACCTGCACGCCGGGCAGCTGCAGCTGGTCTTCGACCTCTTCGAGCGGCAGGATGACGGCGCTCTGGCTGGCAGCAGCCAGGCTTTTGAGGGCACCGGGGTAGCTCAGGGTCAGAAAAGGCCGGGGGTGGTGGCCGGCCTGCCCGAACCAGCCGGCGATCAGCCCATGCATCTGCGTGGCCGGTGCAAACGAGGCCCAGCGCCTGCCGGCCAGCCAGTCCGGCGTTACCCGCTTGGGCGCCTTCCAGGCGGCGGGCAGCAGCACCACCATCGGGTCATTGCGCCAGGGCGTCAGCACAATCTCGGCGCTGCTGGGCTGGGGGCTGGCCACAATGGCCACATCCAGCGAGCCGGCACGCAGGCGCTGCATCGCATCGGCCGAGCCCACCGCTTCGAGCTTGACTTCCACCCCCGGGCTGCGGCTGCTCAGCTGCTCCAGCATCATCGGCAGCAAGCGGGTGCTGACCCCTGCCGACACGCCCACCTTGACCAGGCCTTCGCGGCCGCTGGCGCGGCGCTGCACCAGGTCGATCAGCTCATCGCTGGCATCGAGCAGCTTGCGGCCATGGGCCACCAGCAGCTCCCCCGCTGCGGTGAGCACGGCCTGGCGCCGCCCGCGCAGCAGCAGGGCGGTGTCCATGCGCGTTTCCAACTCCTTGATATGCAGGCTGATGGCCGGTGGCGACAGGTGCAGCGCCTGCGCGGCCGCTGCAAAGGTGCCCAGGTCGGCAATGGCGACCAGGGTCTGCACCTGGTCGAGGTTGAGGTTTCGCATCAGTTTTTCTGAAGTGAATGCATAGGAAATTCAACTTTACAGAAGTCTGGCGGACGCCGAGCATCGGTGGCCATGCAAAACCCTCGACCACTGCCTGAACCCTTGCCCCATCCGCCACCGCTAGCGGCCCCGCTGCCGCGCAGCTGGCTGGCCCGGCGCTGGCATGGCTGGCTGAATCTATGCCAGCGCGCCGAGCGGCGCATCAGCGAGAACTTCCGGGTGCCGCCAGGCGGAGGCTAGGACTGTGTACCGCTTCTCCATGGCGCCAACTGCCAGCGGTCGCCGTCGAATGCCAGCCGGTGTGTCAAGGCCAGTGCATCGAGCAGCGCCTCATCGTGCGAGACGACGACCAGGCAGCCGGGGTAGCTGCGCAGCATCTGCTCCAGCGCTTGCAGCGCCGGCAGGTCCAGGTGGTTGTCGGGCTCGTCCAGCAACAGCAGTTGCGCGGGCGCATCGCGGTAGAGCGCGCAGGCCATGGCGGCTTTGAGCCGTTCGCCACCGCTCAGCTGGCCGCTGGGCTGCAGAATGCAGCGCGCATCCAGCCCCAGTTGCGCCAGGCGCATGCGCAGTACGCCTTCCGGTGTCTGCTGGTTGCCTTGCTGCAGCTGGGACAGCAGGCTGCGCGCCGGATCGAGCAGGCTTTGCTGCTGATCCAGCATGGCCCAGGGCACATGCAGCTGGCGCTGGCCTGCGCCAGGCGCCAACTGGCCCGCCAGGATCTGCAGCAGACTGCTTTTGCCGCAGCCGTTGGGCCCCGTGATGGCCAGGCGCTGGCCCGCGCGCAGCTGCAGGTTCAGCGGCTGGGTGCCCGCCAGGCGGGGGGACTGCAGGTCCTGCAATTCGGCAACCAGGGCATCGCTGCTGCGGCCCCGGTCAAAGGCCTCGGGTGGCAACTGCCAGTGGATGGGGCCGGCCTGCCAGTCGATGGCCTGGGCGGCTTCGCTGACGCGGGCGTTCAAGGCCTCCCGGGCAGCGGCATGCTGGGCTACGAGCTTGCCCGAGCTGGCCTCGGCACGCTGCTTGGCGCGGCCCAGCAGGATCTTGGCCTGGTTGGCTTGCTTGCCTTGTTGGTCGCCCCGCGCCTGTTTGCGTTGCTGGCGCTCCTGCTGGCCCTGCAGCGCTAGTTCGCTGCGCTTGCGCTCCTGCTTGCTGCGGGCCAGCGCATCCAGCGCATGCTGCGCGCGCTGCTGCTGCGCCTGCTGGTAGCCGCCGAAGGAGCCGCTGTACATGCGCAGCCCCTGGCTGCTCAGCTCGGCGATCACCTCCATCTGGGCGAGCAGGCGCCGGTCATGGCTGATCAGCAGCAGGCCGCCGGGCCAGTGCTGCAGGCGCTGCGCCAGTGCCGCGCGGCCAGCGGCATCCAGGTGGTTGCTGGGCTCGTCCAGAATCAGAAAATCGGCCTGGGCCAGTTGCGCGCCTAACAGCGCCACGCGCATCGCCTGGCCGCCGCTCAAGGTGTGGGCCGGGGTCTGGGCGGGCAGGGCGGGCAAGCCGCTGTCGTGCAGCAGGGTTTGGAACTGCTGGCGCAGATCCCAGCGCTCGGCCAGCAGCGCAAAGTCCAGCGGGTCGCTGCTGCCTTGCTCGATGCGATCCAAGGCGGCCAGCGCAGGCGCCAGGCCGGCCAGCTCGGCAATGCTCTGCGCGGGGTGCTGCACCAGCAGGTTTTGCGCCAGGTAGTGGATACGGCCTGCGCGGCTGATGCGGCCGCTCGTGGGCTCCAGCGCGCCGGCCAGCAGCCGGGCCAGCACCGTTTTGCCCACGCCATTGCGGCCGACCAGCGCGGTGTGCTGGCGGTCAAAGCGGGCGTGGAGATCGGAGAAAAGCTGCCGGCCTTGCGGCAGCGAATAGGAGACGCCATGCAGCGCCAAATGGGTGTCTGTCATACCAGTGCGAATACATCGATGCCGAGCATCCCCGAGCCATGGCTGGTGAGCCTTGCAGCCTTGGCACCTGTTAGACAGGGCAGCCGCTGCAATCAAGGGGCGGGACGTGGGCCGTCAGCAGGACGGCAGCATCAATAACGCATGGGTAGAAGACCTCGCACAGGTAAGGAAGCGGCCCATTGTAGGCCGCATGGCGCAGCGGTCAAGGCCGCTGCGGCCAGACCCTCAGCCCATCATGGATGCAAAAGCCTGCTGGTACTGCTGTAGCTTGTGCGGGAAGTGGGCCGCGCCGGTGTCGAACACCCAGTGCTCGATGGTGGGCGCGGCCGCCAGCCCCAGGCTGTGCAGCTGCTGCAAGGCATCGAGCTGGGTTTTGAAGCCATGCAGCATGGGGCCGTTGACGTCCTCATCGGAGTGGATGCCGGTGTCCAGAATGCTGGGCGCTATCGCCACGCTGCGCGCGCCGCGCAGATGGCCTACCCGCAGCGCGCAAGCCACGGCGGCCGCGCTGGTGGCGGGGCTCCAGTCTTCGGGATGGCCCATGCCGATCACCAGGATGGCGGGGGCTTGCGCGGCGCCTGCCGGTGGTGTGATCAACAGCGTCTCCAGCGGCTGGGCGCGGAAGGCGCCATCGCGCCGGGCCTGGGCCAGCTGGCCGCCCAGGGCTGCATCGAGGTGGGCCAGGCCGCCTGCCATGGGCTGGTGGTCCACTTCATGCGTGAACATGCAGGCGCAGGAGAGATCGACCTGCGCGCCAGTGGCGTCCACCGTCACCAGTTCCAGCCGCACACCACGGTACTGCCCGATATCGCCACGTTCTACTGCTGCTGCTGCTGCTGCCATTGGGGGATCTCCTGTTGGATGGGGTTGCGCTGCGGCGGGGTGCCGCAGGGGTCTCGGTCCATCCTAACAAGCGCCTCAACCGGGTGCTGTGGGAGGGAGTCCAACGTCGGCGTCTTGCTGCGCCAGCTGTTCTTGCAGCAGCTCAACAAAGGCGCGCACCTTCACCGGGCGAAAGCGCGCGGCGGGAAACACGGCATGGATGCCACCCGAAGGCAGTTTCCAATCCGGCAGCACCTGCAGCAGCCGGCCGCTGTGCAGGTCGTCGGCGACGGCATAGTCGGGCAGCACCGACAGGCCTGCGCCGTGGCGCACCGCCTCGCGCACGGCCATCGTGGCGTTGAGCGACAGCACAGACGGCATGCTGACGTTCTGGCGCTCCAGGGCCGTGCGCGAAAAGCTCCAGTGCAGGGGATCGCGCAGCGCGGTGTTGGCCACAAAGGGCAGGGTGGCCAGCTGTTGCGGCTCCTGTACGCTGGCAAGCTGCTGGGTCCAGGCGGGTGAGGCCACCAGCAGCTGGCGAAAGCTGCCGATCTGGCGCGCCTGCAGGTGCAGCTCGGTCAGCCAGCCCACGCGGATGGCCAGCTCCACCTTGCCGTCCATCAGGTCCAGCGATTGGTCGCTGAGCGAGGCATCGACCTTGCACTGTGGGTAGCGGCGGCAGAAGGCGGTGATGGCCGGCACGATGGCGGCGATGCCGTAGTCGAGCGGTGCCGTCAGCCGCAAGGTGCCCGAGGGCGCCTCGGCCCCCTGGGCCAGCTCGTCAAAGGCATCGGCCGCTTCCTTGAGGATCAGCGCGCAGCGCTGGTAAAAGGCCTGGCCCGCATCGGTGGGCACCACCTTGCGGGTGCTGCGCGTCAGCAGGCTGGTGCGGAAGTCGGCCTCCAGCCGCGCCACCTGCTGGCTGACCACTGCCTTGGTGATGCCCAGGCGCTCGGCGGCGGCCGTGAAGCTGCCGGTTTCCACCACCGCACTGAAATAGGCCAGGCGCTTGAGGTTGGAGAAGTTGCCGATCGCCGCATCCTCCAGATTGTTTGCTTTTTGCATACGAGTTATCTATTTGATTGCGGTTTATTTGTCAATCCAAATTGACTACTATGGCGCCATCGCATTCGATAAGCAATGAATATGAATCGCCTGTACTACCTCTTTGATCCTCTGTGTGGCTGGTGCTATGGCGCCGGCCCGGTGCTGGACAGCCTGGCGCAGCAAGCTGCCGAGCAGCTGCAATTGCTGCCCAGCGGACTTTTCTCGGGCGAAGGCGCCCGCCCCATGGACGAGGCCTTTGCCGCCTATGCCTGGAGCAATGACCAGCGCATCGAGCGCTTGACCGGCCAGCCTTTCAGCCAGCGCTATCGCAGCGAGGTGCTGGAGAAACCACAGCAGATGTTTGACAGCGGCCCGGCCACAGTGGCGCTGACTGCCGTGCACCTGACGGCACCTGAGCGCGAGGCCGAGGCGCTCAAGGCCATCCAGCATGCGCGCTATGTGGATGGGCTGGACAACACCGCCATCCCCGTATTGCTGGAGCTGCTGCGCGGCCTGGGCCTGAACGACGCTGCCGCCCGGCTGGCCCAGCCCGATGCCGCTTTGATGGACGCCAACAACAGCCGCATGGCCCAGGCCCGGCAGCTGATGCGCCAGCTGGGCGCCCAGGGTGTGCCCAGCTTTGTGCTGGAGCGCAATGGCCAGCGCCAGCTGCTGAACGCCAGCGCCGCTTTCTCCAACCCCCAGGCGTTTGTGGCGCAGTGCCTAGCCGCCTGAATCTGTACGGAGACTCTCTATGACCACCCGCAACCTGGACACCATCCGTGCTACCTATGAAGGCAGCCCCGAGGACAACGCCCGCCATTTGATGGCAGCGCTGGCGCCCGAGGTGCTGTGGATCGAGGCGGCCGGATCGCCCTATGCCGGCACGTATGTGGGCGCGGCGCAGATCGTGGCGGGCGTGTTTGCGCGCCTGGGCAACGACTGGGCGGACTTCCGCGTGCAGGTGCACAGCTACCTGGCCGATGGCGACTGGGTGGCCGCCTTTGGCCGCTACACCGGCACCCACCGCGCCAGCGGCCGGGCGATGGCGGCGAGCTTTTCGCACCTCTACCAGCTGCGCGATGGCCAGATCATCCGCATGGAGCAGGTGGTGGACAGCGCCGCCATGCGCCAGGCGATGCAGCCATGACCGCCATGCAGACGCCGGACGAGCTGCGCCAGTTGCAAATGCTGGCAGCCCAGCTGCAAGCGGGCGAGTGGCATGCCGCCCACGACGGCGTGCAGCGCATCCCCGGCCTGCTGGCCTCCTGGTTGCACGGCATCGTGCATTTGCAGGAAGGCGATCTGGAAGACGCCGAGAACTGGTACGAGCGCGCCGGCAAGCGCTTTCGCCAGCGCGAAAGCTACGCGCAGGAACTGGCCCAGCTGCAGGCGGCCCTTGCGCAAGCAATGGCAGAGGGCCCTGCCCATGCCTGAATCACCGGGTTGCAGCCCCGGCTGCGCCCACCTTTGTTGAATCCTTTTTTGAAAGCAAACCAGACCATGAAGCAACGCTACTACGCCCTGTCCGCCTGCGCACTCGCCGCCGCTCTGTTGGTGGGCTGTGACCGCAGCAGCAGCACATCGGCGCCCGCTGCCACAGCGGCCAGCGCGCCCGCAGCAACCGCGCCGGCCGACACCCAACAGGCCGCACTGACCACCGAGGTCTTCAACCCGGGTGAGCAGGCGATCTTCGCCGTGTCTTCGGTGCTGGTGCAGGGCAAGACTGAGGTGCTGCTGATCGATGCGCAGTTCTCGGCCGAGCAGGCGCGCAAGCTGGCTGACAAGATCAAGGCCACCGGCAAGCGCCTGACGACCATCTACATCAGCCATGGCGACCCGGACTTCTACTTTGGTCTGGACACCCTGCAGGCCGCTTTCCCAGAAGCCAAGATTGTGGCCACACCGCAGACCATTGCCCATATCGAGGCCACCAAGGATGAGAAGCTCAAGGTTTGGGGCCCGCAACTGGGCGAGAACGCGCCCAAGCAACTGGTGGTGCCCCAGCCGCTGCAGGGTGACAGCCTGCAGGTGGATGGCCAGACCTTGCAGCTGATTGGCCTGGATGGCCCGACGCCGGACCGCACGGTGGTCTGGATTCCGTCGATCAAGACGGTGGCCGGTGGCATCCCGGTGATGGCCGGTGAGCATGTCTGGATGGCCGATACCCAGACGCCGCAGTCGCACAGCGACTGGCTGGCGACGCTGGCGCGCATCAAGGCACTGGGCCCCGATGTGGTGATCCCCGGCCACTTTGCCGGCACGATGCCCGCGGGCACGGCGGCCGTGGACTTTACCGCCGATTACATCCGCGCCTTTGACGAAGAAACGGCCAAGGCCAAGGACGGCGCTGCGCTGGAAGCGGCGATGAAGCAGCGCTTTCCCCACCTGGGCGGTCTGGAAGGCCTGGCGCTGAGCGCCAAGGTGGCCAAGGGCGAGATGCAGTGGCATTGATGAGGGGCTGATACGGCCCACAGCACGGCACCCCGGCGGGATCGGCTATCCCCGCTGGGGTGCATTGCTTTTTGCCTACAATGCGTGTTTTGGCTGGAATCTCCAGCCCCCTTTGGCGTGCGCGCCCGATTCCAGGCCTTTTTCCGTTGTTTGTTAATGCAGCACATTCGTAATTTTTCCATCATTGCCCATATTGACCATGGCAAGTCGACCTTGGCGGACCGCCTGATCCAGTATTGCGGAGGCCTGGCCGAGCGCGACATGGAGGCACAGGTGCTGGACTCGATGGACATCGAGAAAGAGCGCGGTATCACCATCAAGGCGCAGACAGCCGCCTTGCAGTACAAGGCCAAGGACGGCAAGGTCTACAACCTGAACCTGATCGACACCCCCGGCCACGTGGACTTCTCCTATGAAGTCTCGCGTTCGCTGTCGGCCTGCGAAGGCGCGCTGCTGGTGGTCGATGCGTCGCAGGGCGTTGAAGCCCAGACGGTGGCCAACTGCTACACCGCACTGGACCTGGGCGTGGAAGTGTTCGCCGTGCTCAACAAGATGGATCTGCCCAATGCAGACCCGGACAATGCCAAGGCCGAGATCGAGGATGTGATCGGCATTGACGCCAGCGACGCGATTCCCTGCTCGGCCAAGACCGGCATGGGCATTGAAGAAATTCTGGAAGCCGTGGTGGCCAAGGTGCCGCCACCCAAGGGCGAGCCCGAAGCACCCCTGCGCGCGATGATCGTGGACAGCTGGTTTGACCCCTATGTGGGCGTCGTGATGCTGGTGCGCGTGGTCGATGGCCAGCTCAAGAAGAACGAGCGCTTCAAGATGATGGCCACCGGCGCGGCCTATGAAGCCAACAGCCTGGGCGTGTTCACGCCCGCCAATGAGCCGCGCGATGTGCTCAAGGCCGGTGAGGTGGGCTACATCATTGCCGGTATCAAGGAGCTGAAGGCCGCCAAGGTGGGTGACACCATCACGTTGGAAAAGAAGCTGCCCAACAACCTGGGCCCCGCCAGCGCGCCGCTGCCGGGCTTCAAGGAAGTCAAATCCCAGGTGTTTGCCGGCCTGTACCCGACCGAGGCCTCTGAATATGACCAGCTGCGTGATGCGCTGGAAAAACTGCAGCTCAACGATGCAGCACTGCATTACGAGCCCGAAGTGTCGCAGGCGCTGGGCTTTGGCTTCCGTTGCGGCTTCCTGGGCCTGCTGCACATGGAAATCGTGCAGGAGCGCCTGGAGCGCGAGTTCGACCAGGACCTGATCACCACCGCGCCCAGCGTGGTCTACCAGGTGCTCAAGGCCGATGGCGAGCTCATCGATGTGGAAAACCCCTCGAAGATGCCCGATGCCGGCCGTCTGGAAGAGGTGCGGGAACCGATCGTGACCGTGCACCTCTATATGCCGCAGGACTATGTGGGCCCGGTGATGACCCTGGCGAACCAGAAGCGCGGTGTTCAGATGGACATGGCCTACCACGGACGCCAGGTGATGCTCACCTACGAAATGCCGCTGGGCGAAATCGTGCTGGACTTCTTTGACAAGCTCAAATCGGTCTCGCGCGGCTATGCCTCGATGGACTACGAGTTCAAGGAATACCGGGCCTCCGACGTGGTCAAGGTCGACATCCTGCTCAACGGCGAGAAGGTGGACGCGCTGTCCATCATCGTGCACCGTTCGCAGTCGGTCTACCGGGGCCGTGCGGTGGTGGCCAAGATGCGCGAAATCATCAGCCGCCAGATGTTCGATGTGGCGATCCAGGCGGCGATTGGTGCCAACATCATCGCCCGCGAGACCGTCAAGGCGATGCGCAAGAACGTGCTGGCCAAGTGCTATGGTGGCGACATCACGCGTAAGCGCAAGCTGCTGGAAAAGCAGAAGGCCGGTAAGAAGCGCATGAAACAGATCGGTTCGGTCGAAGTGCCCCAAGAGGCGTTCCTGGCGATTCTGCAAGTGGACGATTAAGAAGAGAAGAAGCCAAAAGCAAAGCTATGCAACTCCTGACAACACTGATTCTGGCCGCCTTTGTGGCCTATATGGGCGCCTGGTACAGCGGCGCCATCGAAGGCAATTTTGCACTGCTGCTGTTTTTGGCCACGGTGATCACCGGCGCCTACTGGCTGGCGGAGCGCTTTTACTTCTTCCCCCGGCGCCAGGCAGCTGCCGCGCAGCTGGAGGTCTCGGCGGCCGAGCGCCGCCGGCAGCTCGATGCCCAGGGTATCGACAAGGTGGACGGCATCGACGTGCAAGAGGGCAAGACGCGCCTTCTGATGCAGCCCTGGTGGCTGGACTGGACCGCTGGTCTGTTCCCGGTGATCGCCGTGGTCTTCATCCTGCGCTCCTTTCTGTTCGAGCCGTTCAAGATCCCGTCGGGCTCGATGATCCCGACCCTGCAGGTTGGCGACCTGATCCTGGTCAACAAGTTCACCTATGGCGTGCGCCTGCCGGTGATCAACAAGAAGATCACCGAAGGCAATGCCCCCAAGCGCGGCGATGTGATGGTGTTCCGCTACCCGCCACAGCCCAGCATGGACTACATCAAGCGTGTGGTCGGTGTGCCCGGTGACGAGGTGGCCTACATCAACAAGCGCCTGACGATCAATGGCAAGGTCGTGCCGACCACCAACCAGCCCGATTACTTCGAGCAGGATGCGATGCGCTACTTCAAGCAGATTGAAGAGCAGTTGGGTGACAAGCCGCACCGCTCCATCATCAACCCGGACGTGCCCAATTTCGTCCAGGGCGTGACGGACTTCAAGTACAAGGACAACTGCCGCTACAGCGTTGAAGGCGTGACCTGCAAGGTGCCCGAAGGCCATTACTTCATGATGGGCGACAACCGCGACAACTCGTTGGATTCCCGTTACTGGGGCTTTGTGCCCGATGCCAATATTGTGGGCCGGGCCTTCTTTGTGTGGATGAATTTCGGTAACATCAAGCGTATCGGACCGTTTAACTAAAAAAGTTTTCTAAGAGGGATTGACTATGCAGGCTATGAAACATGCACCCAGACACCGCCAACGCGGCATGTCGTTCATCGGTGTGGTGCTCTGGGGTTTCATCATCGTGGCTCTGGCCATTGTGGGCAGCAAGGCAGTCCCTGTCGTGATCGAGAACATGAACATCAAGAAGGCAGCGATCAAGGCTGCCCGCCAGGGCACGACAGTGCAGGAGGTGCGCAGCATTTATGAGCGCTCGCAGGCCATTGATGACATGACCTCGGTCAATGCCAATGATTTGGAAGTGACCAAGGACACGGACGGCAAGATTGTGGTGTCGTACAACTACGAGCGGGACATTCCGCTGTACGGGCCCGTTTATCTGGTCTTCCGTTTTAACGATAGTGTGAAGTAGGTGGAATCAGAACTCAGTCGATTGCAGGAACGCCTGCAGTATTCTTTTGCGAACGGTGCGTTGCTGCAGCGAGCGGTAACGCACCGTAGTTTTTGTGCAGATCACAATGAGCGCCTGGAGTTTCTGGGTGACTCGGTGCTGGGCCTGGCGGTGTCGACGATGCTGTTCCAGAAGCTCAAGGGCACCCCGGAGGGCGAGCTCTCGCGCATGCGTGCCAACCTGGTCAAGCAAGACACCTTGCACCAGATTGCGCTGCGCCTGCAGCTGGCCAAGGTGCTGCGCCTGGGCGAAGGCGAGTCCAAATCGGGCGGGCGTGAGCGCCCTTCGATCCTTGCCGATGCGGTCGAGGCGATTATCGGAGCGGTTTACTTGGATGCCGGCTATACGCAGGCCGAGGCGATCGTGCATCATCTCTACGAGCGTGTAGAGATCTCGCAGCACATGCCCGCCGCGTCCAAGGATGCCAAGACGGCGCTGCAGGAGTGGCTGCAGGCACGCAAGAAATCGGTTCCGGAGTATGTGGTGACCGGCACAACCGGGGCTGCGCATGCGCAGACCTTCCATGTCGACTGCGTGGTGCCGGCCTTCCAGGCCCGCAGCGAAGGCGCTGGCGCATCGCGCCGTGCAGCCGAGCAGGCGGCAGCCGCCATCATGTTGCAACAACTGCAGACCCAGCATCGCTAAGCTTTTATGACCTCGAAAAAATCTCCTTCTCCAAGCGCTGCTGGCCAAGACCCTGCAGAGCTGTTGCCTTCGGGCCAGACCCTCTCCGACCTGGACGCGATGCTGGCCGCCGCCAAGCCTGGTGCGACCGTGGCCCGCGTCAGCGCCCCCGATGCCGAGCAGGCCGAGGCGCCCGCCGCGCCTACCGGCCCGCAGCGCTGCGGCCTGATTGCCATCGTCGGCAAGCCCAATGTGGGCAAGTCCACCTTGATGAATGCGCTGGTCGGCCAGAAGATCTCGATCACCTCGCGCAAGGCGCAGACCACGCGCCACCGCATCACCGGTATCCGCACAAAGGACAACACCCAGTTCGTGTTTGTCGATACGCCCGGCTTCCAGACCCGCCATTCGCGCGCGTTGAACAAGTCGCTCAACAAGACGGTGATGGGTGCCATCGGCGATGTGGACCTGATCCTGTTCGTCGTCGAGGCGGGCAGCTTTACGCTGGCCGATGCCAAGGTGCTGTCGCTGTTCAAGCCCGGCATTCCGACCCTGCTGATTGCCAACAAGCTCGACACCGTGCACCGCCGCCACGAGATTGCGCCCTGGCTGCGTGACATGCAGGAGCGCCACCCCTTTGCCGAGTTCGTGCCGATGTCCGCCAAGAACAAGGGCGATATCGATCGCCTGTTCGGCATCTGCGAAAAATACCTGCCCGAGCAGGCCTGGTTCTATGGTCCCGAAGAGCTGACCGACCGCAGCGAGAAGTTTCTGGCATCCGAGACGGTGCGCGAAAAGCTCTTCCGCTTTACTGGCGATGAGCTGCCCTACACCTCGACCGTTGTCATCGACAAGTTCGACGAAGAGCCTAGCAAGACGCATGGCCGCTTCATGCGCATTGCCGCGACCATCGTCGTCGAGCGCGATGGCCACAAGGCCATGGTGATTGGCGAGAAGGGCGAAAAGCTCAAGCGCATCAGCACCGAAGCGCGCCAGGAGCTGGAAAAGCTGCTGGGTGCCAAGGTGTTCCTGGAGGTCTGGGTCAAGGTCAAGTCCGGCTGGGCCGACGACGAGGCCCGGGTCAAGTCCTTCGGCTACGAATAAGCGTCAACGGGCACAACACCGGCGCACAGCCTGCTGTGCCCGGTTGGCGCCCAGTGCCTGGTACCTGACCTCTTCTGTGGCCCTGCGCGGGCCACGCAATGCAACCCCCTGAGCCATGGCTGTCAAGCGCGTCAATGAGGAACCGGCCTATATCCTGCACCGGTATGACTGGAGTGAATCCAGCCTGGTGCTGGAGTGCTTTACCCGCCACCGGGGGCGCGTGGCGCTGGTTGCCAAGGGCGTCAAGAAACCCACTTCCAACTTTCGTCCGGTGCTGCTGGCCTTGCAGCCGCTGCGCCTGTCCTGGGGCATCGCGGGCGAGGGCGGCTCGGACATCCACACGCTCAAAAGCGCTGAATGGGTGGGCGGCCACACGATGCCGGTGGGCGGTGGCCTGCTGTCGGGCCTCTACCTCAATGAGCTGCTGATGCGGCTGCTGGCGCGCGAGGACCCCTTTGCCAACCTGTTCGACATCTATGCCGGTGTGGTGCGCGTGCTGGCCACCGACCATGGCGATGTGCTCGAGCCCGTGCTGCGCGCCTTCGAGCTGCTGCTGCTGCGCGAGCTGGGGCTGCTGCCCTCGCTGGCGGCGCAGACGCTGTCGCTGCAGCCGCTCCAACCCGCCACGCGCTATGTGCTGGTGCCCGATGCCGGCCTGCGCGAGGCCCATGGGCAGGACAGGGCGGGCCTGACCGGTGCACAATGGGAGGCCCTGGAGGAAGCGCTGTCGGCGGCAAATCCCTATCCGGCTGTTCTGAGGGCTTGCGTGTTGTGTGCCGGCGAGTTAAAAGTTCAGTTGCGTACGCTGCTGCAACACCACTGTGGTCAGCCGGTATTGCGTACGCGCCAGTTGATGATGGATATCCAATCGCTATGACTACCCCCGTGAAAACTGCCCTGTCTATCAACCTCAACAAGGTGGCACTGGTACGTAACACCCGCCACCTGGAGATTCCCAGCGTGACGCGTGCGGCACGGCTGTGCCTGGAAGCGGGCGCGCAGGGGATCACCGTGCACCCCCGGCCGGACGAGCGCCACATCCGCCCCGGCGATGTGGAAAAGCTCGCAGGCGTGATCGCCACCTGGCCGGTCAAGCGCGAGTACAACATCGAAGGCAATCCTTTCCAGAATCTGATGGACTATGTGCGCAAGTACCGTCCGCACCAGGCTACCTTTGTGCCCGATGGCGAGGACCAGTTCACCAGCGACCATGGCTGGAGCTTTCCGCAGGATGCCGAGCGCCTCAAGCCCCTGATTGACGAGTGCAAGGCTTTGGGCGTGCGCGTGAGCCTGTTCATGGACCCGATCCCGGAGCAGATGGCCGCTGCCAAGGCCGTGGGCGCCGACCGGGTCGAGCTGTACACCGAGCCCTATGCGGCCGCCTTTGGCACGCCCGAGCAAGGCACGCAGTTGGCACGCTACGTGGCAGCGGCCAAGGCCGCACAGGCTGTGGGCCTGGGCGTCAATGCCGGCCATGACCTGAGCCTGCGCAACCTCACCCCCTTTGTGACCCATGTGCCCCAGGTGCTGGAAGTGTCGATCGGCCACGCCTTTGTGACCGACGCGCTGGAGATGGGCTACGCCGAAGCCGTGCGCGCCTACCGCCGCTCGCTCGATGCCCGCGCCGATGGCGTGCTGCTCTAAACCCCCAGGTCTGTGACAGCATGATCTACGGTATTGGCACCGACATCTGCGACATCCGCCGCATCCGCGCGACCTTGGAGCGCCAGGGCGAGCGCTTTGCCCACAAGGTGCTGGCCGAGGGCGAGCTGGCCGTCTGGCGCCGCCGCAGCGAGCGCTGGCCCGACCGGGGCGTGCGCTACATGGCCACGCGCTTTTCGGCCAAGGAGGCCTTCAGCAAGGCCGTGGGCCTGGGCATGCGCATGCCGATGACCTGGCGCCACTGCGAGGTCATCAACCTGCCCAGCGGAAAGCCCGGCATCCGGCTGCATGGTGAGCTGGCCACCTGGTTCGAGGCGCAAGGCCTGACCGCCCATATCACCGTGACCGACGAGGTCGACTACGCCGCCAGCTTTTGCGTGGTCGAGAAGCTCTGACTCCCGATTCCCCGGGCCCTGCCAGGGCCCGTTTCTGACTTTTCTGCACCCCTTCCATGCACGCTCCTCTGATCATTGATATCGCCGGCAAGGCCCTGACCGATGCCGACCGCGCCCGCCTGGCCCACCCGCTGGTCGGGGGCATCATCCTGTTTGCCCGCAACTGGGAGAGCCGCTCGGCGCTGGTGCAGCTGTGCGCGCAGATCAAGGCCATCAAGCCCGATCTGCTGATCTGTGTGGACCACGAGGGCGGGCGCGTGCAGCGCTTCCGTACGGATGGCTTCACGCACCTGCCATCGATGCGGCATTTTGGCCAGATGTGGATGGACGACGGCCAGGGCAGCAAGCACCGCCCGGGCAGCGGCGCAATGCGGGCGATGAATGCCGCTACCGCTGCCGGCTATGTGCTGGGCGCCGAGCTGCGGGCCTGCGCGGTGGATTTCAGCTTCACCCCGGTGCTGGATCTGGACTATGGCGAAAGCTCGGTCATCGGTGACCGCAGCTTTCACCGTGACCCGCGCGTGGTCGCGATGCTGGCCAAGAGCCTGATGCACGGCCTGCTGCAGGCGGGCATGGGCAACTGCGGCAAGCATTTCCCCGGCCATGGTTTTGTCAAGGCCGATTCGCATGTCGATATCCCCGTTGACGGGCGCAGCCTGAGCGCCATCCTGGCCGAGGATGCCGCGCCTTACCCCTGGCTGAGCAGCGTGCTGACGGCGGTGATGCCCGCGCATGTGATTTATCCCAAGGTGGACAAGCGCCCGGCCGGCTTCAGCGAGAAATGGCTCAAGGACGTGCTGCGCAGCCGCCTGCGCTACGACGGTGCGATCTTCAGCGACGACCTGAGCATGGAGGGCGCGCGCCGCATCAATGGCAGCGTGATCAGCTACACTGAGGCCGCGCTGGCCGCCTTGTCTGCTGGCTGCGACATGGTGCTGCTGTGCAACCAGAGCCTGGGCCTGGGCGCCCATGTGGATGAGCTGCTCGACGGCATGGACGACGCGCTGCGCAGTGGCCGCTGGCAGCCGGACGAGGATTCGGAATCGCGCCGCCTGGCGCTGCTGCCCGAAACCGTGCCCCAGCCCTGGGATGAGCTGATGCGCCAGCCGGCCTACCAGGACGCGCTGGATCTGCTGGGCTGAGCGGGAAGGGCCTCCCGTGTTGCTGGCTGAGGTGGCGGTTTAAGCCTCGCCTCAGCCCCGTCCTCTAGATTGCTCTCTGACCCCACGAATGGCAGAGAGCTATGTCCCTTCACAACCCCTTGCGCCGCGTGGCGCTGGCCGGCCGCGAGGCCCTGGCGCTGACGCGGCCGTATTTTGTATCCGAGGACAAGGTCCGTGCCTGGGGCCTGCTGGCGGCCATTGTGGCGCTGAACCTGGCTGCCGTGTTCATGCTGGTGCAGATCAACAGCTGGAACCGGGTGTTCTACGATGCGCTGCAGAACAAGCAGGCCGATGTGTTCTGGCACCAGCTCTGGCGCTTTCTGTGGCTGGCGCTGGTCTACATCGTCATTGCGGTCTACAAGTTCTACCTCACCCAGCTGCTGCAATGGCACTGGCGCCGCTGGCTCACCGAGCACCTGCAAGGCCGCTGGCTGGCCAACAAGGCCTTCTACCGCATGGAGCTGGGCCGCTACAGCGGCAGCCAGCAGATGCCGGACAACCCCGACCAGCGCATCCAGGAAGACATCAACCTGTTCAGCAGCTACACCGTGGCGCTCAGCATGGGCCTGCTCAACGCCCTGGTCACCTTTGTCAGCTTTGTCGGCATCCTCTGGGGGCTGAGTGCAGCGATGGACCTGGACCTGTCTGCCGTGCTGGGCGGCGGCAGCCTGCATATTCCCGGCTTCATGGTCTGGATGGCCGTCGTGTACTGCCTGGTGGGCAGTGCCATATCGCTGTGGCTGGGCAAGCCGCAGGTGGGCCTGAATATCCAGCAACAGCGCCTGGAGGCCAACTACCGCCACCACATGATCCGCGTGCGCGAGCATGCCGAAGCCATTGCGATGGACGGCGGCGAGCGGGTAGAGGGCGAGCAGCTGCGCCTGCGCTTTGGCGATGTGCTGGGCAACTACCTGTTGCTGATCCGCCAGCAAAAAAAACTCGCCTGGTTCACCAATTTCTTTGGTCAGGCTGCCGTGGTGTTTCCCTTCATCATTGCCGCGCCGCGCTTTTTCAGCGGCGCCATCCAGCTGGGCCAGCTGATGCAGATTGCCTCGGCCTTCAACCAGGTGCAGGATTCGCTCAGCTGGATCGTCAACAACTACAGCGATATAGCGGCCTGGCGCGCCACCACGCGGCGTCTGGCGAGCTTTGAGGCCGGTCTGCAGGCCCAGGCCCAAGGCCAGGGCCCGATGCTGGAGGCAGCTGACCATCTGCAAACCCAGGGCCTGCAAGTGGCGCTGCCCGATGGCCGGGTCGTGATCGACAATGCGGCATTGCAGCTGGGAGCTGGCCAGGATGTGCTGATCAGCGGGCGTTCGGGCAGTGGCAAATCGACCTTGCTGCGCAGCCTGGCCGGCATCTGGCCCTTTGCGCGCGGCCGGGTGCAGCGGCCGATGGACAGCATGTTCATTGCGCAGCGCCCTTATTTCCCCGCTGGCAGCCTGCGCCAGGCCCTGGCTTACCCGCAGCCCGCTGCGGACTATGGCGATGCCCAGCTGCAGGCGGCCTTGCGCGCAGCGCAGCTGGCACCGTTGGTGAAGCGGCTTGATGAGGCCGCCGCCTGGAATGCCGTGCTCTCGGGCGGGGAGCAGCAGCGCCTGGCGATTGCGCGGGTCTTGCTCAAACGCCCGGCCTGGGTGTTTGCAGATGAGGCCACCAGCGCGCTGGACCAGGCGACCGAGGCCGAGGTCTATGCGGCGCTGGTGGCGCTGGTGCGAGAGCGTGGGGGATCGCTGGTGTCCGTCGCCCATCGCGACAGCGTGCAGGCCTTCCATGGCGGGCGCTGGCAGCTCGATCCAGCGCAGCATGCGGTGCTGACGGCCTCTGCAACGCGTTAGGCTGCATCGCCTCAGCCTATGACCCGCTGCGCGGGGCCCAAAAAAATGCCTGCACAAGGCAGGCATTTGTCAGCTTTGGCTAGTCAAGGCGGAGGTCAGGCAACGGCGCCGACACCCAGCAGGGCGATCACCAGGAAGATGACCGTGATGGCGATGAAGATGAAGAAAAGGATCTTCGCAATACCCGCTGCGCCGGAGGCAACACCGGTAAAACCGAACACACCGGCGAGCAACGAGATCACCGCAAAAATAATGGCCCACTTAAGCATCGAACACCTCCTGTTGTCATGTGATGGTTGATCTTAAGCAGGGGGGCGAATCAGCGCCGTGGGCCGAAGAGGCAAGTACCGGTAGGCTGGCGCTGACAGCCGCCTGGAATGCGCGGTGTCATGGCACGGCGGGCGTATCGGCTGGCGCAGCCGGGCTGGCCTCTGGCGGCTGCTGGGGCGGGGGATCATCGGTCCAGCGGCGCACCACCTTCTGGAAGATGTGGGTGTTGGGGATTTGCAGCACCACGCTTTGGCTGCGGTCCGCCACAAAATCTTCCAGTGTCGTGTAGAGCATGTTGATATCGACCACCCGGCCCTTGGCACCAGGCTTGTCTAGGCCGTCCAGCACCTCGATGTAGTCGCCCAGCCGGTAGGGCCGCACGGTGAAGATCAGCACCGCGCAGAAGAAGTTGGACAGCACGCTCCAGGCAGCGAAGAAAGCCACGGCGCCGACCGCCGCAAAGCCGGAGAACGCCGTCCACAGCACCGTGGCGCTGACCCCCAGGCGCTCCAGAATCAGCAGGCAGGTGCCGCCAATGATGAGCCAGCGCACCAGGCCCTTGATGGGCACGGCCAGCTCCAGTGGCCAGTGGTAGTGCTGGGCCACGCGGGTGATGAGCTTGCGGGTGACATAGTTGAGCGTGATGGCCAGCAGCAGGATCAGGGTGATCTGTATGGCGGGCACGATGATGTCCACCCATTCAGTGGCCCATTCGGGGATCAGGAGTTTGAGTCGGTTCATGGCGGGAGCGGAGCATGCCACGGGCGCTGAAGGGGCCCGTGCTGGGAGAAGCGCTGATTATCGGGGACGACGGAGCGGTGTTCAGGCCAGCGGCAGCTGGCTTTGCTGAGCGCGGCAGGCCTCGTCGTGCCAGTCGACCATAGCCTGGATGTCCATGCCCATGTGGGCCTGGCCCAACTGCGCAATGAACTGGCAGGCGCTGTACTGCGCCGCTCGCTGGTCGTAGACCTGCGTCCATTCCGCCCGGGCCGCCAGCTGGTTGGCCGCGACCGGCCAGCGCCGCACCTGCGGGCTTGGGCCGGACAGGCCCATGCGCCAGGGCTTGCCGGTCACGCGGGCGCGAAAGCACTGCTGCTGCAGGCACAGGCGCTGGTAGACCGGATCGACCTGCAACGCGGCGAACAGTGCCTGCACCGCGCTGTCCGTGGGCCGCATGGCCTCGTGGGTGACGATGATGCGCAGCCCCTTGGGCGTGCTGTAAACGCGCAGACCCCAGTCGGGGTGCTGCTGGCTGAAGGCGGTGACCCGCTCCAGCGCCAGTTGCCGGGGATCGGCGCTGCCGGCCTGTTTTTGGCGCAGGTTCAACCAGCGCCTGAGCCACAGCGCCAAGACCACGACCGCACCCGCCAGCACCGCCACAGCGGGCAGCACACCGCCCAATGGAAACATGACGAAGCCCGCTGCCAGCGCCAAGAGTGCCGCGATCAGCAGCGGCGTTGCGCTGGGTGGCTTCGGTTGCGGCGGGAAGTCCATGTCGGCGATGGCGACATCGGGGGTGTTGAGGCAGTGCGCGCCATAGCTGTTGCGCGTCATCACCGTCTGGCCGCGCTGGCCCAGAATTTCTTCCCGGATGGGAGTCTGGCCGTTCAGGCCATATTCACCCAAGCGCTCCATGCGCTGAAAGCTGGCATCGAGGTTGCGCAGCTGCGGGGCACTGAGCACCTGGTCGAGCGCGGCCTGGGCACGCTGCTGGGCGTGGGCTTGAGCGGCATCAGGGCTTTGGTCGGACCAGCCCCAGCGTTGAACGGTGGCGCCATGGCGCGGGCTGGTTTCATGGCGCAGGCGTGCTTGCGCCCAGTAACGGGGTATTTGCATGCAGGCCAGTATATCGGCGGCGGCCGGCCATGAAAAAGCGGCACAGGCTCTGGGCAGAACCTGTGCCGCTGGGCGCTGGGTGCACGCCGAGGGCCTGCCGCGCGCTTTATTGCTCCCGGCGCAGCGCGGGGAACAGGATGATGTCGCGGATGCTGGCGCTGTCGGTCAGCAGCATCATGAAGCGGTCGATACCGATACCGCAGCCGCCGGTGGGCGGCATGCCGTACTCGAGCGCGCGCACAAAGTCGTGGTCGTAGTACATGGCTTCGTCATCGCCGCCATCCTTGGCAGCAACCTGGGCGTTGAAGCGGGCGGCCTGGTCTTCGGCGTCGTTGAGCTCGGAGAAGCCGTTGCCGAATTCGCGGCCGGTGATGTAGAGCTCAAAGCGCTCAGTCACTTCGGGGCGGTCATCGTTGGCGCGGGCCAGCGGGCTGATCTCGGTCGGGTGCTCCATGATGAAGGTGGGGTTCCAGAGCTTGTCTTCAACCACTTCCTCGAAGTACAGCACCTGCAGGCTGGCCAGGGTGCGGCCCGCCAGCTTGTCCTTCTCTTCCTTCATGCCCAGCTTCTTCAGGGCATTGGTGAGCCATTCGCGGTTGCCCACGTTCTCGCCAGCATCGGTGTACTTGACGATGGCTTCGGTGATGGTCAGGCGCTCGAAAGGCTTGGTCAGATCCACCGGCTTGCCGCCATAGGTCAGCTCCAAGGTGCCCACGGCCTTCATCGCGGCGTCGCGGATCAGCGCTTCGGTGTAGTCCATCAGGTCGCGGTAGTTCCAGTAGGCCGCGTAGAACTCCATCATCGTAAACTCAGGGTTGTGGCGTACCGACACCCCTTCGTTGCGGAAGTTGCGGTTGATCTCGAACACGCGCTCGAAGCCACCGACGATCAGGCGCTTGAGGTAGAGCTCAGGGGCGATGCGCAGATACATCTCCTGGTCCAGCGCATTGTGGTGGGTGATGAAGGGCTTGGCATTGGCACCGCCGGGGATCGGGTGCAACATGGGGGTCTCGACTTCGAGGAAGCCGTGCTCAACCATGAACTCACGGATGCCGGACACCGCCTTGGAGCGGGCCACAAACCGCTTGCGCGCGTCTTCGTCGGTCATCAGGTCGACATAGCGCTGGCGCACCTTCTGCTCCAGATCGGCCATGCCGTGGAACTTGTCGGGCATGGGGCGCAGGCTCTTGGTGAGCATGCGGATCTTGGTCACCTTGATCGACAGCTCGCCGGTCTTGGTCTTCATCAGCTGGCCTTCGGCGCCGATGATGTCGCCCAGATCCCATTTCTTGAAATCGGCGTACAGCTCTTCGCCTACCGCATCGCGGGTGACGTAAAGCTGGATGCGGCCGGTGGCATCCTGCACGGTGGCAAAACTGGCCTTGCCCATCACGCGCTTGAGCATCATGCGGCCGCCGACGCTGACCGACAGTGCGGCAGCGTCCAGGTCGGCGGCGTCCTTCTCGGCATGGGCCGCAATCAGGTCGGCTGCGCGGTCGGCGGGCTTGAAGTCATTGGGGAAAGCCACACCTTTGCCTTGGCGCTGTGCTTCGCGCAGGGCTTTGAGTTTTTCGCGGCGCTCGGCAATCAGTTGGTTTTCGTCGTGCGCAACCGGCGCGGTCTCGGGAGTGGTGTGGTTTTCAGACATGAAGAGGCCAGCATTGCGCTGGTAAACGGCCAAAACCTGTCATTTTAAGATTTTTAGCGGGCCCTGTGCCGGCAAAAGCCGTAGTGTCCGACTGCTGCACCGCTTTTCGTCCCTGGCGCATCGGGGGATTTGCTGGCGCCGGCCAGGCTCGCGGCTCTAGAATATGAGCTTCAAGCCCTTTGTCATTGGCCTGCCAGCTTCATTTTTAATAGCAAATTCGCATTCTCGGGATGGCTCCCGACTGGAAACACCGATGCTTTTTCAAATCCTGTCCCTGCTGCTCAATATTGCAGGTGGTCTGCTGACCGGCGCCTGCCTGCTGCGCTGGTACATGCAGTACCAGCGCGTCTCCTTCAACAACCCGCTGGGGCAGTTGGTGCTGGCGCTGACCAGCTGGATGGTGCTGCCGCTGCGCAGAATCACCAAGGGCCTGCGCGGCGGCGACTGGGCCAGCATCCTGGGAGCCTGGCTGGTGCAGGTGGTCCAGTTTGTGCTGCTCTGGCTGGCCTCGGGCGGCCTGGCATCCCTGCTGTCGGTGCTGGTGGTGGCCACCATTGGGGTGGCCAATATCGGCATCTCCACGATGGTCGTCGTGACCCTGGTGCATGTCGTGCTGTCCTGGCTGTCCTCGGGCAATGCAGTGATGAATGCCGTGTTCTACCAGCTCACGGCGCCCCTGCTGCGCCCCCTGCGCAAGATCATTCCGCTGATTGGTGGCGTGGATCTGTCCCCCATTGTGCTGCTGGTGGGCTTGCAGATCATCTCCATCATGCTCGCGCACCTGCAGTCGCGGCTGCTGCTGGCTGTGTGATCTGACACTTGTGGGGCGCAAGCCCGGACGCGAAAAAACCGCCTAGGGCGGTTTTTTTGTGGGGGTAGCGGTCCTGAGTTGACCGCTGGGGTATCGGGCCGATCAGGCCACGGCGTCAGCAGGCAGGCGCTGCAGCATGGCCAGGCTGCTGGCGATGCGGTCGCGCAGCTCGCGGCGGTCGACGATCATGTCCACGCCGCCCTTTTGTTGCAGGAACTCGGCGCGCTGGAAGCCTTCGGGCAGCTTCACGCGCACGGTGTTCTCGATCACGCGGGGGCCGGCAAAGCCGATCAGCGCCTTGGGTTCGGCCATGACGATATCGCCCATGAAGGCAAAACCGGCGGACACGCCGCCCATGGTCGGATCGGTCAGCACGCTGATGTAGGGCAGGCCCTTCTTGGCAAAGCGGGTCAGCGCGGCATTGGTCTTGGCCATCTGCATCAGGCTGAGCAGGCCTTCCTGCATGCGCGCACCACCGGTGGCGGTGAAGCACACAAACGGCACCTTTTGCTCAATGGCGGTTTCGACGCCGCGCACAAAGCGCTCGCCGACGACCGAGCCCATCGAGCCGCCCATGAATTCAAACTCGAAGCAGGCGACCACCAGGTTGACGCTCTTGACCGAGCCGCCCATCACTACCAGGGCATCGGTCTCACCGGTGTTTTCCAGCGCTTCCTTGAGGCGTTCGGGGTACTTGCGGCTGTCCTTGAACTTCAGCGCATCGACGGGCAGCACTTCCTGCCCAATCTCATAGCGGCCTTCGGCGTCGAGGAACTGGTTCAGGCGCGCGCGCGCCGACATGCGGTGGTGGTGGCTGCACTTGGGGCAGACATTGAAGTTGTGCTCCAGGTCGGCCTTGTACAGCACGGCTTCGCAGGCTGGACACTTGATCCACAGACCTTCGGGCATCTGGCGACGCTCGGCCGGGTCGGTGTGTTGGATCTTGGCGGGTAACAGTTTCTCTAGCCAGGACATGGTTGTTTTCCTTTGCTCTCGCACTCATGGGGCTGTGCACTGCACAGCCCGGGAGGCGCATTATGCGTCAAGCGCCTTGCGGATGCCACGCAAAAAATCGGAGACCAGCGCCACGACTTTCTCGTGCGGCTGGTTTTCGATCAGCTGGATGATGCGGGTGCCGATCACCACGGCATCGGCCACCTTGCCGATGGCCTGGGCCGTCTGCGCATCGCGAATGCCAAAGCCTACGCCGACAGGGATGTGCACATGCTGGCGGATTTGCGGCAGCATCGCTTCGACGGCGCCGGTATCGAGCGTGCCCGCACCGGTGACGCCCTTGAGCGAGACGTAGTACACATAGCCACTGGCCACGCGTGCGACTTGCTGCATGCGCTCTTGCGTGGAGGTGGGGGCCAGCAGGAAGATCAGGTCCATGCCGTGTGCGCGCAGATCGGCCGCAAAGGCTTCGCATTCTTCGGGCGGGTAGTCTACCACCAGCAGGCCATCGACTCCGGCGGCAGCGGCATCGCGCACAAAGGCGCCCTTGCCGTGCACCTGGTCATAGCGCTCGACCGGGTTGGCGTAGCCCATCAGCACCACGGGGGTGGTGTTGTCCTTCACACGGAACTCGGCCACCATGGCCAGCACCTGCTTCATGCCAATGCCCAGCGACAGCGCCTTTTCTCCGGCCTTCTGGATGACGATGCCGTCGGCCATCGGGTCCGAGAAGGGCACGCCCAGCTCGATCACATTGGCGCCCGCATCGACCATGCCGTGCATCAGCGCAGGTGTGATGTCGGCAAACGGAAAACCGGCGGTGACATAGGGAATCAAGGCCTTGCGGCCGGCCAGCTTCAGCTGGTCAAAAGTAGCGGCGATACGGCTCATTTGGTGTAGCTTCCCTTGACGGCCACGCCGCGGCTGGAGGGTTGGGCATAAAAGTCGACGCCCGAGAGATCGGCCACGGTGCCGATGTCCTTGTCGCCCCGGCCCGACAGGCTCACGAGGATGGACTGGTCCTGGCGCATGGTCTTGGCCAGCTTCATCGCATAGGCCACGGCGTGGCTGGATTCCAGCGCCGGGATGATGCCCTCGGTATGGCAGAGGTAGTGGAAGGCATCGAGCGCCTCCTGGTCGGTGATGCCGACATACTGGGCTCGGCCGATTTCCTGCAACCAGGCGTGCTCGGGGCCCACGCCGGGGTAGTCCAGGCCGGCGCTGATGGAATGGGTCTCGGTGATCTGGCCGTTGTCGTCCTGCAGGATGTAGGTGCGGTTGCCATGCAGCACACCGGAAGAGCCGCGCTGCAGCGATGCCGAATGCTTGCCGCTGTCCAGGCCTTCGCCGGCCGCTTCCACGCCGATCAGGCGCGTGTTCTCATAGGGGATGTAGGGGTAGAAGATACCCATGGCATTGCTGCCGCCCCCGACGCAGGCAATCACCGCATCGGGCTGCTCAGCAGCCATGTTCTGCTCCTTGAACAGCGCCGGCATCTGGGTCAGGCACTCGTTGCCGATCACGCTCTGGAAATCGCGCACCATCATCGGGTAGGGGTGGGGGCCGGCCACGGTGCCGATGATGTAGAAGGTGTTGTCCACATTGGCCACCCAGTCGCGCATGGCTTCGTTCAGCGCGTCCTTCAGGGTCTTGCTGCCCGACTCGACCGGCACCACGGTGGCGCCCAGGAGCTTCATGCGGTAGACGTTGGGGCTTTGGCGGCGCACGTCTTCGCTGCCCATGTACACCACGCATTCGAGGCCATAGCGGGCGCAGATGGTGGCAGTGGCCACACCGTGCTGGCCGGCGCCGGTCTCGGCAATGATGCGCGGCTTGCCCATGCGCTTAGCCAGCATCGCCTGGCCGATCACATTGTTGATCTTGTGGGCGCCGGTGTGGTTGAGGTCCTCGCGCTTGAGGTAGATCTGCGCGCCACCCATCTCGCGCGACATGCGCGCAGCGTGGTAGACGGGCGAGGGGCGGCCGACATAGTGGGCCAGCTCGTACTGGAATTCGCGCAGGAACTCCGGATCGTTCTGGTACTTGTCATAGGCCTCGCGCAGCTCGACCAGGGCGTGGGTCAGGGTTTCGCTGGCAAAGCTGCCGCCATAGGGGCCGAAATGGCCTGCGGTATCGGGTTGCTGGTATTCAAACATGGAAGGGATTCTTGGCAAGTAGTGTGTCAGCGGCACGCACGGCAGCGACAAACTGTTGGATTTTTTCGGCGTCCTTGGTGCCCTTGATGGCCTTGCCATCGGCACCGGTCATCTCAACGCCGGAGCTCACATCCACCGCGAGCGAGAGGCAGCGCGGTCTGACTTGCACAATGCCATCGGTCACGTTTGCAGGCGTGAGTCCACCAGACAAAACGAGATGAGAGGCTACGTTTGTTGGAAGCAGTGACCAATTGAATGCTTTGCCGCCCCCGCCGAACCCCTCGACATGGGCGTCGAGCAGGATGGCCTTGGCGTGTGAATATCGATGCGCATATTCTACGAGGTCGAACTGCACCGCAGCGTCGCCAAGGGGTATGCGTGCGGCGCGCAAAAAGCTGCGCTCGCCGCCGCCGGTCGATGCCAGGCATTGCTCTGGCGTTTCGTCACCATGGAACTGCGCGATCGCGCCGGGCACCTTGCCGCAGGCGGCCATGACCTTGGCAGGCGGTTCATTGACAAACAGCAGCACCGGCGTCACAAAGGCCGGCAGGCGGCGCGCCAGTTCGGCGGCGCGCTCGACGGTGACGGCACGGGGGCTGGCGGGGTAGAGCACAAAGCCAATGGCATCGGCCCCAGCGGCCACAGCCGCGTCCACATCCTGTTCGCGGGTCAGGCCACAGATCTTTATGCGGGTGCGGCCCGCGCTTGCTTGCATGGTGGTCAATGGAGCTCCTTGTTCAGGCAAACCAGTCAAAGGAAATGGCCTCGGTGGGCAGGCCCCAGTGCGCATCGTACTGGGGGCCCAGAAAGTACAGGCCATCGGGCGAGAAGGTGGGGGCGGCGGTCTCGCGGCTGCGCGCTTCGAGCACCTCCAGCATCCATTCCGGCGGCTTGGTGCCCTGGCCAATCACGACCAGGCAGCCCATGATGTTGCGGATCATGTGGTGCAGAAAGGCGCTGCCCTGGAAGTCAAAGCGCCAGTAGCACGAAGGCACGCCATCGCGCGAGGCGCTGGGGCGCTGGGTGCTGCGGCCAATATTGATCGCATACAGGGTCTTGACCGGCGACTTGGCCTGGCAGCCGGCGGCACGAAACGAGGAGAAATCGTGCTCGCCCAGCAGGTACTGCACGGCGCGCTCCATGGCTTGCAGGTCGAGCGGCTGGAACACCCAGCCGACCCGGCCGGCCTCGACGCTGGGGCGCACCGGCGACTGCAGCAAGGCATAGCCATAGCGGCGCGAGGTGGCGCAGGCGCGGCTGTGGAAGGCCTCAGGCACGGATCGCGCCCACTGGACGGCGATGTCCTTGGGCAAAAAGGTATTGGTGCCGCGCACCCAGGAGGCCTCGGCGCGCTCGACGGGGGCGTCGAAATGCACCACCTGCATGAGGCCGTGCACACCGGCATCGGTGCGGCCAGCGCAAAGGGTGGAGATGGGGGAGGCGGCAAAGCGGCTCAGCGCCGCTTCAAGATGGTCTTGGACAGTGTTCCCACTCGGCTGGCTTTGCCAGCCCTGGTAGGCCTGTCCGTTATAGGTGATGCCCAGGGCGATTCGCATGGCGCCATCATAAAGGGGCTGGCTGACCGGGCCGTAAAAAAGCCCCGCAGAGCGGGGCTGGTGGGCGAAGCGCTGTTGATCAGCGGCTTTGGTCCAGCAAGCGCTGGGCCTGGGCCTTGACCGTGGCGCTGGAGGACTCGGCCATGACCTCTTCGGCCAGCGAGCGGGCACCTTCCTTGTCGCCAATGGCCAGGAATTCCTGGGCCAGGGTCAGCTTGGTGGCCAGCGGATCACTGTCATCGATCTCCAGACCGGCCATGTCATCGGCCAGGGTGACCGGATGCGTGTGGTCTGGCTCGCCGGAGCCCGGCAGATCCAGTGACAGCGAGGTCATGTCGAAGTCCATGGTCGGCACGTTCTTGTCGCCGATGGGCATCTGCGCGGTGCTCTGGCTGTCAAAGTCGCTCAGCTGGAAGTCCAGTGCGCCGGGCTGGGTCTCCAGGCTCTGGGCAGCGCTGTGGCTTGCGCTGGGCGACAGCTCCGACGGAATGCTCAGCGCTTCGGCCAGCTGGCGGTCAAAGTCTTCCATCGACAGCGCAGGCTTGCCAGCGGCAGGTGCCAGCGCTTCAAAGGCCAGGCCCGCATCAGCAGCAGGTGCGGGCGGCGCGGCCACAGGGGCGGCGGGTGCTGCCGATGCCTGGAACTGCGAGGCTGCATCCGGGGTTTCGGTCAGCTGGCTGCTCATTGCGAAATCCAGACCCGTGGAGGGGCTGAACGCGCTGGCAGGGCTGGCAGCAGCGATCGTCGTAGGGGGCAGCGTGTTCTCGAACGGGATAGGTTCGGCGCGTGCAGCTGCGGCGGCAGCGGCCAGCGCGGCGGGCGTAGCGATATCGGTAGCAGAAGGCACCGCAGCGGTGTTGTTCTGGTAGATGGGGTTGCTGGAGTCCAGTTCCTGGCCCAGCGCGGCGATGCGCAGCCAGTCCGGGCCAGCGCCACCAGTCAGCTGGCGGGCATCCTTGGCGATGCTCTCCAGCGCCAGGCGGTCCTTGCGCTTGGCGTAGATCTCTGCCAGCTTGGCATGCAGTGCGCTGCGGGTGGGGGTGGTGCGCAGCGCTTCCTTGAGGATTTCCTCGGCTTGCAAGTCACGGCCATAGGCCAGGTAGACATCAGCTTCGGCCACAGGGTCCACATCGCCGGCATCGAGCTGGCTGGGGGTGTAGGCCAGCGAGGAGTTGCCGGTGGTCATTGCGCTCACCGAGGTGTCGATGTGCTGGCCTCCACTGGCGCCAAAGAACGAGTCCTGGGCCAGGCTGCTCTCGAGCACCGAGTCGGTTGCGGCATCCACCCCTTGCTTGCGCTTTTTGTTGCGGTACCAGAGTCCACCCAGCAGCGCGAGGATGGCCAGGCCGCCCGCCACGGGCAGTAGTGGGTTGTCCAGCAGCTCGTCGACAAAGCTGGGCTCCTGGACAGGAGCAGGTGCTGGAGCGGGCTTAGGCTTGGGTGCGGGGGCCGGAGCTGCTGCAGGCGCAGCAGCGTCAGCGGTGCCAGCAGCAGGTGCAGTCGCAGGGGCGGGCGCCGTTGCCGCTGGCGTGGCGGGCGTTGCTGGTGCAGACGCGGTGGCAGCAGGTGCCGGAGCCGCTGGGGTTGCGGCCGCAGGCGTGTTGCCGGTGGCTGGCACGGTTGCGGTACCAGCGGGCTTGCCGTCTGCAGAAGCCGAAGGAGCCGCAGCGGATGCACCGGCGGCGGCCGAGCCTGCTGCGGCTTGCTTGAGCTTGTTCAGCTCTTCGATGTTCTTGTTCAGCTCCGAGGTACGTTCCTGGGTCGCATTGGCCTGCTGGGCGCTGGCGACACTGGCTTCCGCCGACTTCGTACCCTTGGCGGCTTCCTTGCTCAGCTTGAGCTGGTCCGGTGCCACGTTCTGGACCTTTTTGTCGTCGACCGAGGCTTCGACCTTGCCGCTGGCGGCGCGGGTGTCGGTAGCGACTTGGACAGGAGCTGCCTTGGCGGCGAGCTGGCTGCGGTAGCTGTTGAAGTCGCGGCTTTGTGCGGCCACCATCTGGCGCGCCTGGCGGGGTGATACCGCGCGGGCTTGCTCGGCCGACGGCATGGTCAGGTTCACGCCCGCCTTCATGCGGTTGACGTTGCCACCCACAAAGGCGTGCGGGTTGCTTTGGACCACGGCGATCAGCATCTGGTCCAGCGATATATCGGCAGGCTTGTTTTGCGCCGCGATGCGGCCCAAGGTGTCTCCACGCTGGGTACGCACGGTGTCGCCGCCGGCGTTGTTGCTGGCGGTGGCTGGAATATTGGCTCGCGCTGCCGGTGCAGGGCGTGTTGCGGCCGCCGCAGGGCGGGTGGCAGGGGCTGGTGCCGGCGTGGCCGATGCCAGCGGCTCCTCGATCACCCGCACAGGTGGTGCTGGTGGGCGCGCTGCCGGTGCAGCCGCAGCGCTGAGCTGCGGTGCCACGGTGACCGCAGGTTCTGGCCTGCGCAGATTGGGCGGATCAAACAGCATGGTGTAGCTGCGCACCACCTGGCCGGAGTTCCAGTTGGCGTCGATCACATAGTCGACAAAGGGATCGTTGACGGGGCGCTGCGTGGTCAACACAATCACGGCCGTGCCATTGGCGCGGCGCTGCAGCTGGGCGCGCACGGCGCTGGCGGTGCCAGAGTAGTCCATGCCCTGCGTGCGGAACACGGCCGACGAGGCCGTCTTGACCTGCAAGGTGTCGGCCTCGGCGTCGGTGATTTGCGGAACTTCGATTTCCGCGCGCAGGGGCTCGCCCAGCGCGGATTTCACATTGATCTTGCCCAGCGCGAGCGCTGATGCTTCCCCTGTGTACAGGCCAAAGGCTGCCATGGCGGCGGCAAGCGCAGTGATTTTCCAGCGATGCATAGTGCTATTTGATTGAATAGTAGAAGCGTGCGGGGTTGTTTTTGTACCCATGAGAAAGCCCTCCCCCTAAGACGCGAAATCGGTAATTATCAGTAAAAAGAACCTTAACAGTAATGTCTTGGGGTGACAAGTTAAGGAACGGGCTTGCCTTTTGATAGGCAGCCTGGGCTGGGCCCGGCCTGCATGAATGTTGTGTTGGAGCAACTTTTCAGAGGGCGGCGCCTGCACACCCCGATCCCTCGGCGCTGGGACCAGTCACCAGAAAAAACACCTTCCGGCTGCATCGGGCAGATCCGGAAGGTGTGGTGTGGGTTGGCGGGAAATCAGCCGGCCATCAAGCGGCGAGCAGGATGCGCAGCATGCGGCGCAGCGGCTCGGCAGCGCCCCAGAGCAGCTGGTCGCCGATCACGAAGGCCGACAGGTACTCGGGGCCCATGTTCAGCTTGCGCACACGGCCCACGGCCACTTCCAGGCCACCGGTCACGGCAGCGGGGGTCAGTTCCTGGACGGTCACGGCGCGCTCATTGGGCACCCACTTGACCCAGTCGTTGCCGCCCTTGATCAGCGCTTCGATCTCGGCCAGCGGCAGGTCCTTGTTCAGCTTCAGGGTCAGCGCCAGGCTGTGGCAGCGCATCGCGCCAATGCGCACGCACAGGCCATCGACGGGGATGGTGGCATCAGTGCCCAGGATCTTGTTGACCTCGGCCTGGCCCTTCCACTCTTCCTTGGACTGGCCGTTGTCCAGCTGGGCGTCGATCCAGGGAATCAGGCCGCCGGCCAGGGGGGCGCCGAAGAACTCGGTGGGCACATCGCTGCGGATGGCCTGGGCGACCTTGCGGTCGATTTCCAGAATGGCCGAAGCGGGCGTGGCCAGCTCGTCGGCCACAGCGGCGTGCACCACGCCCATGCCCTTGAGCAGCTCGCGCATGTGGTTGGCGCCGCCACCGGATGCGGCTTGGTAGGTCATCGACGAGACCCATTCGACCAGACCGGCGTTGAACAGGCCCGACAGGCCCATCAGCAAGATGGAGTTGGTGCAGTTGCCGCCGATCCAGTTCTTGCCGCCAGCGGCCAGCTTGCGCTGGATCAGTGCGTCATTGACAGGGTCCAGCACGATGACGGCGTCTTCTTGCATGCGCAGCGACGAGGCAGCATCGATCCAGTGGCCGTTCCAGCCGGCAGCGCGGATCTTGGGGAAGACTCCCTTGGTGTAGTCGCCGCCTTGGCAGGTGATGATGATGTCGCACTTGGACAGCTCGGCGATGTCATTGGCATCCTTGAGCTGGGTGTGCACGGTGGCCATCGCAGGGGCCTTGCCACCGGCGTTGGAGGTCGAGAAAAACACCGGCTCGATCAGCGCGAAGTCACCCTCGGCCTGCATGCGGTCCATCAACACCGAGCCGACCATGCCGCGCCAGCCCACCAAACCTACCAATTGCTTGCTCATAAAACGCCCTTGTCTACCTAAACGAAAGGAAATGCCACGGGGGCTGAGGGCCTGGCTCGTCGGCCAGTTGGAGGCGCACGACGAACCAGGCTGAATCAGCCGGTAATCTTCGTGGTGGTTGTGAATGTGTATGCGCGCGCAGCCATACCCGCCTCAATGGGGGTGGTGGTGTTCAGCCAAGAAATAGGGCAGTGCGCAGACATAGGGAGCTATTCTAGCGCCAAATTTTAAAACCTGTGCAAGAAATTTTATAAGTTTCGAGTGCTGGCGCATCGAAGCGCATGCATATATGACGCTGAAAAGTATTTTTCGACCATTTATGTCTTTTTAATTCGTCGAAATGACTAAAGTCGAAAGCGCGCTGTGCTTCTGTCGTCGTTTTGGTGTTGAAACGGGGTGGCTGCTTGCGCGGTACCAGCGCTTCATTGTTCTGCAGGCGCAAAAAAGCGACCCGCAGGTCGCTCTTGGTGAGGCATCGTGAAGAGGACTATTTACAGCGCGGCCACCACGGCATCGCCCATTTGCTGGGTGCCGACCTTGGTCGTGCCTTCGCTGTAGATATCGGGCGTGCGCAGGCCCTGGGCCAGCACCTTTTGCACAGCCGCTTCAATCTTCTGGGCAGCGGCTTCCTGGCCCAGGCTGAAGCGCAGCATCATCGCGGCCGACAGGATGGTGGCCAGCGGGTTGGCGACGCCCTTGCCGGCGATGTCCGGTGCCGAGCCGTGGCTGGGCTCATACAGGCCTTGCTTCTTGTCGTTGAGGCTGGCCGAGGGCAGCATGCCGATCGAGCCGGTCAGCATCGAGGCTTCGTCGCTCAGGATGTCGCCAAACATATTGCCGGTGACGACGACGTCGAAACGCTTGGGTTCCTTGACCAGCTGCATCGCGGCGTTGTCGACATACATGTGGTCCAGCTGCACATCGGGGTACTGCTTGCCCACTTCGGTCATCACGTCCTTCCACAGCTGGAAGGTCTCCAGCACATTGGCCTTGTCGACGCTGGTCACGCGCTTGCTGCGCTTTTGCGCGGCCTGGAAGGCCACATGGCCGATGCGCTCGATTTCGGGGCGGGTGTAGCGCATCGTGTCGAACGCTTCTTCGGCGCCGGGGAAGTGGCCGTCCGGTGCGCTGCGGCGGCCGCGTGGCTGGCCGAAATAGATGTCGCCGGTCAGTTCGCGGATGATCAGGATGTCGAGGCCGGACACCAGCTCAGGCTTCAGGCTGGAGGCGTGGGTCAGCTCCTTGTAGCAGATCGCGGGGCGGAAGTTGGCGAACAGGCCCAGCGCCTTGCGCAGGCCCAGAATCGCCTGTTCGGGGCGCAGTGCGCGTTCCAGCGTGTCGTATTTCCAGTCGCCCACAGCGCCAAACAGGATGGCGTCCGATGCCTTGGCCAGCTCCAGCGTGGCGGGTGGCAGCGGGTGGCCGGAGGCCTCATAGGCGGCGCCACCGACGGGTGCGCTTTGCAGGTGCAGGTCCAGCTTCAGGGCGTCGAGCACCTTCACGGCTTCTGCAACGATTTCTGGACCAATGCCGTCTCCGGGCAATACAGCGATTTTCATGGTTTTTTCTCAGTCAGGATGGCAGGGCCGCGCCCGGTGGGGCGCAGCAGGGATGGCGGTGAACCGTCTCTCGTGGCGCTCAGGCCTTGGCTTGCACCAGGCTGTGTGCCAGCCAGGGCTTGGTGGCCAAGCGGTTGGCTTCATAGGCCTGGATCTTGTCCTTGTGGCGCAGGGTCAGGCCAATGTCGTCAAAGCCGTTGAGCAGGCAGTACTTGCGGAAGGCGATCACATCGAAGGGGATGCTTTCGCCGCCGGGACGCAGGATGACCTGCTGGTCCAGGTCGATGGTCAGGCTGTAGCCGGGGTTGACCGCGACTTCATTGAACAGCATGTCGATCGTGGCCTCGGGCAGCACGATGGGCAGCAGGCCGTTCTTGAAGCAGTTGTTGAAGAAGATGTCTGCAAAGCTGGGTGCGAGGATCGCGCGGAAGCCGAACTGGTCCAGCGCCCACGGGGCGTGCTCACGGCTGGAGCCGCAGCCGAAGTTCTTGCGGGCGATCAGGATGCTGGCACCCTGGAAACGCTGCTGGTTCAGCACGAAGTCCGGGTTGGGCTTGCGGGCGGACTCGGGCACGCCAGGCTGGCCGGGCTGGTCCAGGTAGCGCCATTCGTCGAAGGCGTTGACGCCAAAGCCGGTCTTCTTGATCGACTTCAGGAACTGCTTGGGGATGATGGCGTCGGTGTCGACGTTCTCGCGGTCCATGGGCGCCACGAGGCCGGTGTGGATGGTGAATTTCTGCATTTCAAGCCTTTGGGCTACCCGCCATCATCGGATGAGCGCGGGCAGCGGTATGTGTGATGGTTTAGCGTGCTGCGCGAGAGATGGCGTTGCCCGCTCCCTGCACATCCTGGCCAATGCCGTGGACGGTGTTGCAGCCCGACAGCAGCGCGGCGAGCGCGATGGTGATGAAGGCAAAACGGGTTTTCATCGCATAGCTCCTGGGGTCATGCAAAACGGCGGATATCCACAAAGTGGCCGTGCACGGCAGCGGCGGCTGCCATCGCGGGGCTGACCAGGTGGGTGCGGCCACCGGCGCCCTGGCGGCCTTCAAAGTTGCGGTTGCTGGTCGATGCGCAGCGCTCGCCGGGCTCCAGGCGGTCGGCATTCATCGCCAGGCACATCGAGCAACCGGGCTCGCGCCACTCAAAACCGGCGGCGGTGAAGATCTGGTCCAGGCCTTCGGCTTCGGCCTGGGCCTTGACCAGGCCCGAGCCGGGCACCACCATGGCCAGCTTCACATTTTTTGCCACTTTCTGGCCCAGCTTCTTGACCACGGCAGCGGCTTCGCGCATGTCTTCGATGCGGCTGTTGGTGCAGCTGCCGATGAACACCTTGTCGACGAAGATGTCGTTGATCGGCTTGCCCGGCTCCAGGTTCATATAGGTCAGTGCACGCTCGATAGCGCCGCGCTTGTTCGGGTCCTTTTCCTTGTCTGGATCGGGCACGGTCGCATCGACACCCAGCACCATCTCGGGGCTGGTGCCCCAGGTGACCTGGGGCACGATGTCTTCGGCGCGCAGGGTGACCACGGTGTCGAACTTGGCATCGACGTCGGAATGCAGGGTCTTCCAGTAGCTGACGGCCTGGTCCCATTCCACGCCGGTAGGTGCCAGCGGGCGGCCCTTGACGTAGTCGATGGTCTTGCTGTCCACGGCCACGAGACCGGCGCGCGCGCCAGCTTCAATCGCCATGTTGCAGACCGTCATGCGGCCTTCGATGGACAGGTCACGGATGGCGGAGCCGGCGAACTCGATGGTGTAGCCGGTGCCGCCTGCGGTGCCGATGCGGCCGATGATGGCCAGCACGATGTCCTTGGCAGTCACGCCCGGGGCGACCTTGCCGTCCACCTTGATCAGCATGTTCTTGGCCTTCTTGGCCAGCAGGGTCTGGGTGGCCATCACGTGCTCGACCTCGGAGGTGCCGATGCCATGGGCCAGTGCGCCAAAGGCGCCATGGGTGCTGGTGTGGCTGTCGCCGCAGACCACGGTCATGCCGGGCAGGGTGGCGCCTTGCTCAGGGCCCATCACGTGGACGATGCCCTGGCCCTTGTCCATGAAGGGGAAGAAGGCGGCTGCGCCGAATTCGCCGATGTTGTCGTTCAAGGTGACGATCTGCTCCTTGCTGATCGGGTCCTCGATGCCGTCATAGCCGCGCTCCCAGCCGGTGGTGGGGGTGTTGTGGTCGGCGGTGGCGACCACGGAGCTGACGCGCCAGAGCTTGCGGCCTGCCATGCGCAGACCTTCAAAGGCCTGGGGGCTGGTCACTTCGTGCACCAGATGGCGGTCGATATACAGCACGGCGGTGCCATCCTCTTCGGTGTGGATGGTGTGCTCGTCAAAAATCTTGTCGTAGAGGGTGCGTCCGGTCATCGTGGTTCTCTTTGGGTCAAGGGTCTCATCAAGGGGGCGAAATACGGAATATCAGAGATGGGCAAAGGTCTGCAGGTGCGCGGCCAGGTCGGCGTCTTGCTGGTCTGCGGCCTGGGCCTCATCGGCGGGCCGGGGGCTCAGGTGCTCGACCAGCAAGCGGGCGGTCACCGGCAGCGCCTCAAAATCGCGGGCCATCAGGCGCAGCTCGCGGTGCGCCCAGGCGTCGGCCAGGCGGATGCCGCGCAGGTTGCCCACGCCATGCATCAGCGCAAAGGCGCGATCCGGCAGCAGGCCAATGCCCAAGCCGTTGTCGATCATGCGGCACATGGCATCGAGGCTGGTGACCTGGATGCGCTGGCGCAGTGGCCGGCGCAGCTGGGCCGATGCGGTGCGCATCGCCTGGCTGATGCTGCTGCCCGATTGCAGGCCGACGATGTCCCATTCCAGTGCTTCTTCAAAGCTGATCGTGTTGCGCTGGGCCAGCGCATGGTCCAGCGGCACGACCAGCATCAGGTGGTCGCTGCGGTAGGGGCGCGACTGCAGATCAAGCTCGGCGGTGTTGGCGACGGCATCGGGGTTGCAGATGCCCAGGTCGGCCGTGCCTTCATGCACCGCCTGGATCACCTGCGCGCTCAGGTGCTCCTGCAGGTCGATCTTGATCTGGCTGTGCGCGCGTGCAAAACTGCCCAGGTCCTCGGGCAGAAACTGCACGATCGCCGAAATATTGGCATGGATGCGCACATGGCCGCGCACGCCATCGGCGTACTCGCTGAGCTCGCCCTGCATGCGTTCCAGCCCGAACAGCACATTGCGGGCATGGTGCAGCAGGCTCTCGCCCGCTGGGGTCAAGGTGACGCCCCGGCTGTGGCGGTACAGCAGCTGGGTGTCGACGGCCGTTTCCAGGTCGGACAAGCGCTTGCTGACGGCCGAGGCTGCGATGAACTCCCGCTCTGCCGCGCGGCCAATGCTGCCCAGCTCGCACACCGCCACAAACAGCTGGAGCGAGGTCAGGTCGATGCGGCGCGCAAAACTGCGCTCTGAGCTTTTCATGGCGGGGAGGTATCGTATTTTTAGAAATCAGCAGCCATTTTATAGGCAAATAGCGCAACTGGTATCGCGAATGACGATGGCTGATGTGTCATTTGCATGAAAACGTAGCTAGGCGGCCAACCGGGATTTGTCGCCAGCAGGCGCGGAATGTGTTCGTTTTTGTAAAGCCTTGACCCCATTCGGCAGGCCCACGGCGATTGAGCAGACATCGCAAGCAGCGATGCTCTAGAAACGGAATTACCGATGTTTTCTCGCTCCCCTTCTTCTGGCCTGTTCAATGCGCGTTCTGGTGGCCTGGCGGCCATTGCCATCGCGGTGGCCGCCTTGCTGGCCGGCTGCTCGCCAGATGCCGGGCAGAGCGCGCCGCCTGCAGAAGTGCAACTGGCGGCCCCGGCTGCACCCGCGCCGGTAGCGCCGATGGCGGCGCGCTCCATGGCCAAGATGGCGAGCAAGGAGATGGCGCCCGCCGCCGATATGGCCATGGGGCAGGGCGGTGCGGCCGCGCCCAGCGCGCGCTTTTTGGCGATCAGCCACCGCATCCAGGTGGAGACGCCTGCTGCCGATCTGGCGGGGCTGTGGGAAGAGGTCAAGGCGCGCTGCGAGCGGCTGGACTGCTATGTCGAGGGCTCGCAACTGCGGCGCGAAACCCCGCAGTCGGCTGCCGAGGCCATGCTGGCGATGCGGGTCAGCCCCCGGGATTTTGCTGCGCTGACCTCGTCGCTGGGCGCCGGCGCCCGGGTGCTCAACCACCAGACCACGACCGAGGACAAGACCTATGAGGTGGTGGACGTGGAGGCGCAAATCAAGAACCGGACCGAATACCGGGACAGCCTGCGCGCGCTGATGCTGGAGAAGAATGTCAAACGCAGCCTGCAGGACCTGATGGCCATCCGCGACACGCTCTCCCAGGTGCAGGCAGAGATCGATGCGGCCAACACCCACCGCGCGCTGCTGCAGCGCGATACCGCCAAGCAGTTTGTGCAGATGCGGTTCCAGCCCACGCGCGCCATCGTCAGTGGCACCTACAGCCCCTGGCAGCAAACCTGGCAGCGCAGCTGGGATGGCCTGACCCGCAGCGTGCAGTCGCTGATTCTGACCGCTGCACAAGCGCTGCCCTGGTTGCTGGTGCTGGCCCTGGTGGTGCTGCTGCCGCTGCGCTTCGCCATCAAGCGCTGGATGCGCCGCAGCGCTGCCCGGGCGCAAGTGGTGCAAAAGGCAGACACCAAGGACTGAGGCGCGCAGCGGCCATGAAAAAAGCACCAGCGAGGCTGGTGCTTGTAGAAGAGGCGCCGCATCGGCTGGATGCGGCGTTTCTTTCTATCAGGTGAACAGGTTCTTCAGGCGGTCGGCCCAGGACTGGTTATTGGGCGTGTGCTTGGCACCGCCCTTTTTCAGCGATTCATCGAGTTCCTTGAGCAGCTTGCGCTGGTGCTCGGTGAGCTTGACGGGCGTCTCCACGACGATGTGCACATACAAGTCGCCCGGGTAGCTGGCGCGCACGCCCTTGATGCCCTTGCCGCGCAGGCGGAACTGCTTGCCGGTCTGGGTGCCCTCGGGGATGTCGATTGCCGCCTTGCCGCTCAAGGTGGGTACTTCGATTTCGCCGCCCAGTGCCGCGGTGACCATGCTGACAGGCACTTCGCAGTGCAGGTCATCGCCATCGCGCTCGAACACCTCATGCTTGCGCACGCGGATCTCGATATACAGATCGCCGGGCGGGCCGCCATTCTGGCCGGGTTCGCCGTCGCCGGTAGAGCGGATGCGCATGCCGTCGTCGATACCGGCGGGGATGCTCACTTCCAAGGTCTTTTGCGACTTGGTGCGGCCCTGGCCGTGGCAGCTGGTGCAAGGCTCAGGGATGATTTTGCCGGTGCCGCGGCAGTGCGGGCAGGTTTGCTGCACCGCGAAAAATCCTTGGCGCATCTGCACCTGGCCGCTGCCGTGGCAGGTGCTGCAGGTCTTGACCTGGGTGCCGGGCTTGGCGCCGCTGCCGTGGCAGGTGTCGCACTCGTCCCACGAAGGAATCTTGATCTGGGCGTTCTTGCCCGCAGCCGCCTCTTCGAGGCTGATGTCCATCGCGTAGGACAGGTCGTTGCCCCGGTAGACCTGGGGGCCACCGCCGCCACGACGCCCACCACCAAACATCTCGCCAAAGATGTCGCCAAACGATTCGGCAAAACCACCAAAGCCCTCGCCGCCCATGCCTGAGCGCATGTTGGGATCGACCCCGGCGTGCCCGTACTGGTCGTAAGCACTGCGCTTTTGGCCGTCGGAGAGCATTTCGTAGGCTTCTTTGCACTCCTTGAATTTCTCCTCCGCTTCCTTGGCCTTGTCGCCCTGGTTGCGGTCGGGGTGGTACTTCATGGCCAGCTTGCGGTAGGCCGTCTTGATGTCGACTTCCGTGGCGGATTTGCTCACGCCGAGGACTTCGTAGTAATCGCGTTTGGACATGGTGTTCTTGAATTCTGTGGGTAGTTAACCAGCGGCGTTCAGGTACGCCCGGGCATGGGTGCCCACAAAGCTGCGGCCAGGATTGTCGCCGTCAATCCATTGCTGCGGTGGAAATAGCTCAAACAAGCCCACCTTGAAGAGCGTGGGGATTGCCATCTTCAGCTCTTCTTCAACGGCACCGCGCTCGCCGGCATTGTAGAGAGCGATGTTGTAGAGCATGGTGGCCACGGTGCCGGTCTGCACCCGGCTGCCGTCTTTGAGCGTAACGGCAGGCAGGTCTGCCACGCCGTCGGTGATCTTCTGGTTGACACGGCTGAGCTCTGCAACATGCAGTGCGTCGGTCGCAGGTGCTGTGGTAGATGTCATCGTGTACCTTTGGATGCTGGCTGGAATGCGGGCGGAGCCTGCGCTGAGTCGCACTGGGTGCTGCACTACAGAAGAAAGGGCGATTCTGTAGAAAAACCATGCCGGAGTGCGGCGATGCGAACTCCGGCATGGGTGCTTGGCAGCAGTCGGCTCCAGGCCCGTCGGAAGGGGATTAGTCCTTCTTCACTTCCTTGACTTCGGCATCGACGACATTGTCATCGGCTGCCGCAGCGCCGGCCGCGCCTGCTGCTGCACCGGCGGCTCCTGCCTGTGCAGCCTGGGCGTCGGCATACACCTTCTCGCCCAGCTTCTGGCTGGCAGTCATCAAGGCCGTGGTCTTGGCTTCGATGGCGTCCTTGTCTTCGGTCTTCAGGGCTTCTTCCAGCTCCTGGACCGCCGTGTCGATGGCCGACTTCTCTGCGGCATCGAGCTTGTCGCCATGCTCGCCCAGGCTCTTCTTGACGCTGTGGACAGCGGCTTCGCCTTGGTTGCGGGCCTGCACCAGCTCCAGCTTCTTCTTGTCGTCGGCGGCGTTCAGCTCGGCGTCCTTGACCATCTTCTGGATCTCGTCCTCGGACAGACCGGAACTGGCCTTGATGGTGATCTTGTTTTCCTTGCCGGTGCCCTTGTCCTTGGCAGAGACGTTCAAGATACCGTTGGCGTCGATGTCGAAAGCCACCTCGATCTGGGGCGTGCCACGTGGGGCGGCTGGAATGCCTTCCAGGTTGAACTCGCCCAGCAGCTTGTTGGCGCTGGCGATTTCACGCTCGCCCTGGAACACCTTGATGGTCACGGCAGGCTGGTTGTCCTCGGCCGTCGAGTAGGTCTGCGCGAACTTGGTCGGGATCGTGGTGTTCTTCGTGATCATCTTGGTCATCACGCCGCCCAGGGTTTCGATACCCAGGGAAAGAGGCGTCACGTCCAGCAGCAGCACGTCGGAGCGGTCACCGCCCAGCACCTGGCCTTGCACGGCAGCGCCCACGGCCACGGCTTCGTCAGGGTTCACATCCTTGCGGGGATCCTTGCCGAAGAATTCCTTGACCTTCTCCTGCACCTTGGGCATACGGCTCATGCCGCCGACCAGGATCACATCGTCGATGTCGGACACGGCGATGCCAGCGTCCTTGATCGCGGTGCGGCAAGGGGCGATGGTGCGCTCGATCAGCTCGTCCACCAGGCTTTCGAGCTTGGCGCGGGTGAGCTTGATGTTCAGGTGCTTGGGACCCGAAGCGTCAGCGGTGATGTAGGGCAGGTTGATGTCGGTGGCAGCCGAGCTGGACAGCTCGATCTTGGCCTTTTCAGCCGCTTCCTTCAGGCGTTGCAGAGCCAGCACGTCCTTGGACAGGTCCACGCCTTGCTCTTTCTTGAACTCGGTGATGATGTATTCGATCACGCGTTGGTCAAAGTCTTCACCGCCCAGGAAGGTGTCGCCATTGGTCGACAGCACTTCGAACTGCTTTTCGCCATCCACATCGGCAATTTCGATGATGGACACGTCAAAGGTACCACCGCCCAGGTCATACACGGCGATCTTGCGGTCACCCTTGCCGCCCTTGTCCAGGCCGAAGGCCAGGGCTGCAGCGGTAGGTTCGTTGATGATGCGCTTGACTTCCAGACCGGCGATGCGGCCGGCGTCCTTGGTGGCCTGGCGCTGTGCGTCATTGAAGTACGCAGGCACGGTGATCACGGCTTCGGTGACGGGCTCGCCCAGGAAGTCCTCAGCGGTCTTCTTCATCTTGCGCAGCACTTCTGCGGAGATCTGTGGCGGGGCCAGCTTCTGGTCACGCACTTGCACCCAGGCGTCGCCATTGTCGGCCTTGACGATCTGGAACGGCATCAGGTCGATGTCCTTTTGCACTTCCTTCTCGTCGAACTTGCGGCCGATCAGACGCTTGGCAGCGTAAATCGTGTTCTTGGGGTTGGTGACGGCCTGGCGCTTGGCAGAAGCGCCCACCAGGATTTCGCCGTCTTCCTGGTATGCAACGATCGATGGCGTGGTGCGTGCACCTTCGCTGTTTTCGATCACGCGGGTGGTGTTGCCTTCCATCACGGCCACGCAGCTGTTGGTCGTGCCCAAATCAATACCGATAATCTTTCCCATTTCTCTACTCCTGTATTCTTGAGGCGGCGTTGCGCCCTAATTGACTGTTATTTGTGGCTTTTTTACCGTTGTTCAAGTGCGCAACGCAAAAAAGCCGGGAGGTGCGTTTTATTGAGGTGCGGCAACGGTCACCAGTGCAGGGCGCAGCACGCGCTCGGCAATGGCATACCCCTTTTGCAGCACGGCCACCACGGTGTTGGGGTCCTGCGCCGCAGGCACGGCAGAGATCGCTTGGTGGTGGTGGGGGTCGAACTTGTCGCCGGCAGCCGGGTTGATGGCAACCACCTTGTTGCGTTCAAGTGCGGAGACGAGCTGGCGCAAGGTGGCATCCGAGCCTTCGCGCAGTTGCTCGGGGCTGGCATTCTGGATCGCCAATGCGGCGTCCAGGCTGTCGATCACCGGCAGCAGGCTTTCGGCAAAGCTTTCGACGCCGAACTTGCGGGCCTTGGCCACTTCATCATCGGCGCGGCGGCGGGCGTTTTCAACTTCTGCCTTGGCACGCAGGTACTGGTCGGCCAGCTCGGCGTTCTTGGCCTTCAACTCCGCCAGCTCTGCTTCCAGTTGCGACTGGTTGGCAGCAGCAGCGGCTTCCAGCTCTTCGGCGGACATGGGGTTTTGGCCTTCGGGGTGGAGGTTGTCTGACATTGTGCTGTTCGTATGGGGTTAACAAAAAGGACTCTTGTGGCCGCACCTGGGGGCATTTCCTTGCTTTTCAAGGGGCTTATTTGGCTTTTTAACCTCCTGGCCATGCGCGCCGAGGCAGCAGCGGCCCGTGTTTATAAACCATGTTTGACGGCATTCGAATTGGTTTGTATAATCTCTGGTTTCCCTTGCCACACCGTGGTGCAATCTTTGCAAAGAGAGGCATTAGCGGGTGGCGCAATCCACAAGGAGTTTGCATGCGTCACTATGAGATCGTGCTGCTGATCCACCCCGATCAGAGCGAACAAGTTCCAGCTATGCTGGAGCGTTACAAAGGCATGATTACCGCCGGCGGCGGTAAGATCCACCGCGTTGAAGACTGGGGCCGCCGTCAACTGGCCTACATGATCAACAAGCTGGCCAAGGCCCACTATCTGTGCCTGAATATCGAAGCCGACCAGGCTGTGATGGCTGAACTGGAACACGCATTCAAGTTCAACGACGCTGTGCTGCGCCAACTGACTGTGCAGAAGAAGAAGGCTGAAACCGCTCCTTCCGCCATGATGAAGACCGTGGAACGCGAAGAAGCGCGCAAGGCCAACCAGGCTGAGCACGCCGCTGCAGAGCGTTAATCACACAGGAGGTGGAGAACCGCGTACTTGTCACTGCCGTCATCGCTGAAATCAAGATTTTGCGATACACGCCGGCCGGGCTACCTGCTGTAGATGTCGTGCTGGAGCACCGCTCCACCCAGACCGAAGCAGCCCAACCCCGACAAGTCAATGCCGTGCTCAAGGCGGTTGCCTTTGGTGCACTGGCAGAGCGAATCGCTCGGCAGGCTGTAGGGAGCACCTGGACATTCCAGGGTTTTCTGGCCACACCGCGCAACAGCAAATCGCTGGTTCTGCACATCCAGGATATTCAACAAGATACTTATTGAGAGGTCCGAAAATGGCCACGTTCAAGAAATTCAACAAAGACAAGCGCCCAAAGCGCAACACCCAGTCGCTGCTGTTCAAGCGCAAGCGTTTCTGCCGCTTCACCGTGGCTGGCGTCGAAGAAATCGACTACAAGGATGTCGACACCCTGCGTGACTTCGTTGCTGAAAACGGCAAGATCATTCCCGCACGTCTGACCGGCACCCGCGCCATCTACCAACGTCAGTTGAACACTGCCATCAAGCGCGCTCGCTTCCTGGCCATGGTTCCTTACTCTGACCAACACAAGATCTAAGGAGCACGAACATGCAAATCATTCTGCTCGACAAGGTCGTGAACCTGGGCAACCTGGGTGAAATCGTCAAGGTCAAGGACGGCTACGCACGTAACTTCCTGATCCCTTCGGGCCGCGCACGCCGTGCTACCGAAGCCGCCAAGGCTGAGTTCGAAGCCAAGCGCGCTGAGCTGGAAAAGGCTGCTGCTGAGAAGCTGGCTGCTGCACAAGCCCAAGGCGAGAAGCTGGCCGGCCAGACCGTGAAGCTGACCCAAAAGGCAGGTGTCGATGGCCGTCTGTTCGGCTCCGTCACCAACCACGACATCGCTGATGAACTGGGCAAGATGGGTTTCCAAGTGGTCAAGTCGCAAGTGCGTCTGCCTAACGGTCCTATCAAGACCGTGAGCGAGACCGCTGTGGAAGTGGCTCTGCACACCGACGTGGTGGTGGAAGTGAACGTGTCCGTCTACGGCGAACACGTGTAAATTCCTCACGCTTTGCGTTGGAAGCCGCCTTCGGGCGGCTTTTTCGTTTCTGGTCACCGCGTTCCCCGGATGCGGGTTTTGTTCGCCGCCGCCAGCCTTGTGCGGCATCTGCGCTATTCTTGTGGATTGCTGGCTGCCAAGCCGGCGTTTGCTCATTTGGATTCCCCATGTCAGAGACTTTTCCTCCCCTGGATGACGCTGCCTTCATCACCCCCGACAAGCAGGTGGCACAGCTGCGCATACCGCCGCATTCGATCGAATCGGAGTCCAGCGTGCTCGGTGGCCTGCTGCTGGACAACAATGCCTGGGACCGCGTTGGCGATGTGCTGGCCGAGGACAACTTCTACCGCCATGAGCACAAGCTGATCTTCGCGGCCATGGCCAGCATGATCAATGCCGGCAAGCCCGCCGATGTGATCACGGTCTATGAGCACCTGCAAAGCATCGGCAAGGCCGAGGAAGTGGGCGGGCTGGCCTACCTGAACCAGCTGGCCCAGTATGTGCCCAGCGCCACCAATATCCGCCGCTATGGCGAGATCGTGCGCGAGCGCTCGATTCTGCGCAAGCTCGTTACTGCCAGCGACGAGATCGCCACCAATGCCTTCAACCAGCAGGGTAAGACGGTGGACCGCATTCTGGACGAGGCCGAGCAGAAGATCTTTGCGATTGGCGAGGAAGGCTCGCGCATGAAGCAGGGCTTCCAGTCGCTGGACAACCTGGTCGTGGATTTGCTCGACCGGGTGCAGGAGATGGCGGACAACCCGGTCGATGTGACCGGCGTGCCCACCGGCTTTGCCGACCTCGACCGCATGACGAGTGGCCTGCAGGCCGGGGACCTGGTGGTGCTGGCCGCCCGTCCTTCGATGGGCAAGACCTCGTTTGCGGTGAACATTGCCGAGCATGTGGCGCTCAACGAAGGTCTGCCGGTGGCCATCTTCTCGATGGAAATGGGCGCCGCCCAATTGGCGGTGCGTATCGTCGGCTCGATTGGCCGGGTGAACCAGGGCAATCTGCGCACCGGCAAGCTGACTGATGAGGAATGGCCGCGCCTGTCCGAAGCGATCGAGCGGCTGCGCACCGTCTCGCTGCACATCGATGAGACCCCGGGCCTGACGCCATCGGAGCTGCGCGCCAACTCGCGCCGCCTGGCCCGCCAGTGCGGCAAGCTCGGTCTGATCGTGGTCGACTACCTCCAGCTGATGAGTGGCTCGGGCTCTGCCGCCAGCTCGGACAACCGGGCGACCGAACTGGGTGAGATCTCGCGCGGTTTGAAGATGCTGGCCAAGGAGCTGCAATGCCCGGTGATTGCGCTGTCGCAGCTCAACCGCTCGGTGGAGCAGCGTACCGACAAGCGCCCGATGATGTCCGACTTGCGGGAATCGGGCGCCATCGAACAGGACGCGGACATCATCATGTTCATCTACCGCGACGACTACTACAACAAAGAGAGCAACGAGCCCAATGTGGCCGAGGTCATCATCGGCAAGCAGCGTAACGGCCCGACTGGCACGGTCAAGCTGTTCTTCCAGAAGAACCAGACCCGCTTTGAAAACCTGGCCGTGGGCGGCGACGACTACTGATGCCAGCCAGGGCCGGGCAGGCTGGCGCAGCGCTCAGTCCTGCTGTCCCTGGCTTTGCTGGATCACCCACTGCTCAAACGCCTGCAGCGCCGGCGAAGGCTCTCGGTACGTGGGGTAGCTGAACCAGTAGCTCTGCGTGCCCGGCAAGGTTTGGGTATGGGCAGGAATTACCTGGCCGGCGTCCAGCGCGGTTTGCACCAGCACCTCAGGCACCAGGCCCACGCCCAGGCCGGCAGCGGCCGCCATGATGACCATGGAAAACAGCTCATAGCGCGGCCCGCGCGAGGCCTGCACCGAGTAATCCCAGCCCAGGCCGCTGTACCAATCGCGCCAGGCGGCGGGGCGGCTTTCCAGGCCGATGTGTACCAGCTGCTGCCAGTCCTCCTGCGTGGCCAGCGCGTGCTGCGCCGCAAAGGCGGGGCTGCAGATGGGGATACAGGCACCGTCGCGGGCAATGCGCTGGCCCTGGGTCTTGGACCAGAGGCCGTCGCCCGAGTAGATGGCGCCGTCAAAGCCGCTTTCCTCGAACGCAAACGGCTCGGAGCGCACCGACAGGTGGACGTGGATGTCCGGGTGCTGCTGCGCAAAGGCCGGCAGGCGCGGCACCAGCCACTGCGTGGCAAAGCTGGAGACGACGGCCAGGTGGATCGCATAGCCCTGTGCGCGGCTGTTGGCGATCTCTTGCGTGTCGCGCTCCAGGCCATTGAGGTGCACACGCACGCGCTGCGCATATCGTTTACCCGCATCTGTCAGCATCACGCGGCGTTTGTGGCGCACAAAAAGCGGCACACCCAGGCGGTCCTCCAGCGCCGCCACATGGCGGCTGACGGCACTGGCGGTCAACGCTAACTCATTGGCAGCGCGGGAGAAATTGCCGTGCCGGGCCGAGGCTTCAAAAGCCATCAACAGGCCGATATTGGGAATCGCGTTGCGCATGGATGGAGACTTTGTTCAAAAAACGCACTATGTCTCACCATTTTCTCATTTTGTTGTTCCTGATAGTTCACATAGTATTTTTAAGTTCGGCGATTTAGCCCCATGCGCTGCGCTTGCCGACTGCCGCATGCCCCGATGTGCAGCCCTGTCACGGGCGGGGTGTACAAAGTGCCGTGCCTGCATCGGTGCCTGCCGCGCCTTAAGCTGCAGGGCAGCGCCCCCCATCATGGTCCGGGCCCGCCGAGTGGGCCGGACAGTTTCTGTTGTGATAGTGAATAGGAAAGACGAGCGATGACGCAATCCACCCAACGTTTGAACGATATCCTGAAGGCGCTTGCGCTCGACTTGAAGCCATTGGCAGGGCAGGACATCACCAGCCGCTCGCCTGCCGATGGCGCCACCCTGGCCGTCTTGAAGGCCCACAGCGCGCAGCAGGCGCAAGACGCCATCGCGGCAGCCCACCAGGCCTACCTGCAGTGGCGCACCGTGCCCGCACCGGTGCGTGGTGAGCTGGTGCGCCGCTTTGGCCAGACCCTGCGCCAGCACAAGGCCGCGCTGGGCGCGCTGGTGTCGATCGAAGCGGGCAAGATCACCTCCGAAGGCCTGGGTGAAGTCCAGGAAATGATCGATATCTGCGACTTTGCCGTTGGCCTGTCGCGCCAGCTCCATGGCCTGACGATTGCCAGCGAGCGCCCCGGCCACCGCATGATGGAAACCTGGCACCCGATGGGCGTCGTGGGCATCATCTCGGCCTTCAACTTCCCGGTGGCCGTCTGGTGCTGGAACAGCGCGCTGGCGCTGGTCTGCGGTGACTCGGTGGTCTGGAAGCCTTCCGAGAAGACCCCGCTGACCGCCGTGGCCTGCCAGCACCTGCTGGAGCAGACCATTGCCGCCTTCAACCAGGAGCAGCCCGGTGCCGTACCGGCCGGCCTGGCCCAGCTGCTGATTGGCGCCCGTGAAGTGGGTGAAGTGCTGGTGGACAGCCCCCTGGTGCCCGTGGTCAGCGCCACAGGTTCGACCCGCATGGGCCGCCAGGTCGGCGTCAAGGTCGCCGAGCGTTTTGGCCGCTCCATCCTGGAGCTGGGTGGCAACAACGCAATGATCGTCACGCCATCGGCCGATCTGGAGCTGGCCGCCCGCGCCATCACCTTTGCCGCTGTAGGTACCGCTGGCCAGCGTTGCACCACTCTGCGTCGCCTGATCGTGCACAAGTCGGTGGCCGACCAGCTGGTGGCTCGCCTGGAAAAGATCTACGGCAGCGTCACCGTGGGTGACCCGCTGACCGACGGCACCCTCGTAGGTCCGCTGATCGACAAGGCCTCGTTCGACGGCATGCAGGCCGCACTGGCCCAGGCCAAGGAGGAGGGCGGCACCGTCATCGGTGGCCAGCGTGAGCGCGAAGACCTGGGCCAGGACGCCTACTATGTGCGCCCCGCGTTGGTGAAGATGCCTGCGCAGACCAAGGTGATGGAGCACGAAACCTTTGCGCCCATCCTCTACATCGTCACCTACGAAGGCAGCGCCGACGATGCGATTGCCGTGCAGAACGCCGTGCCACAGGGCCTGTCTTCCGCCATCTTCACCAGCGACCTGCGCGATGCGGAGCGCTTCATGTCGTCGGCCGGCAGTGACTGCGGCATTGCCAACGTCAATATCGGCACCTCGGGTGCGGAAATCGGTGGCGCCTTCGGTGGCGAGAAGGAAACCGGCGGTGGCCGCGAATCCGGCTCGGACGCCTGGAAGGGCTATATGCGCCGTGCCACCAACACCATCAACTACAGTGGCGCGCTGCCATTGGCGCAAGGCGTACGCTTTGACGTGTGATGAGCGGGCAGCCGCAGGCTGGCGCCGTGGGCATGCAGCCCGCTGCCCGGGCTGGCAGGCATCCCAACCGGGGCGGCCGCTGCGCCGCCGGGTGTGTGCTGCCAGCGCAGGCCACTGATATGCCTGTGCCCTGTGCGGCCTCCCACCCAGACAGGGGCTTGGTGCTCCTGTCTCCCACTACGCCAGCATCCGCCAAGGGCTGGCCTGCCACCGTTGCAGGCCGGCCCTTGTTGCATCCGATGCTGCCGTTTTTTGTGGCGCTGCGCAGCCGTTTGCTGCGCTGGCGCAATGTGTAGCCAGGCCAGATGCGGTCCAATCCCCCGCTTCTGGCGCATCGATGACAAGACAAAGGAGACAAGACATGGCAGACAAGCAACAAGCACGCACCGGTGGCCAGCTGGTGGTGGACCAGCTGCTGATCCACGGTGTGCAGCAGATTTTCACGGTGCCGGGCGAGAGCTTTCTGGCCGTGCTCGATGCACTGTATGACGCGCCTATCGAAACGACGATCTGCCGCCAGGAGGGTGGCGCCGCGATGATGGCCGAAGCCCAGGGCAAGCTGACCGGCCAGCCCGGGATCTGCATGGTGACCCGGGGGCCTGGTGCGACCAATGCCTCGGCCGGCTTGCACATCGCGATGCAGGACTCGACCCCGATGATCCTCTTCGTCGGCCAGATCGAGCGCTCGGCACGTGGCCGCGAGGCCTTCCAGGAGCTGGACTACCGCGCCGTGTTTGGCAGCATGGTCAAGTGGGCCACCGAGATCGATGATGCGGCGCGCATTCCCGAGACCATTGCCCGCGCCTTTGCGGTGGCCACCAGCGGCCGCCCCGGCCCGGTGGTGATTGCGCTGCCTGAAGACATGCTGCGCGATGCCGTCAGCGTGCCCGATGCCCGCCGCTACCAGCCCGCGCCCGCGCACGCCGCCGATGCCGATGTGGCCACCGTCGTGGCCCAAATGGCCGCTGCGCAAAACCCCATCATCATTGCCGGCGGCTCGCGCTGGAGTGCGCAGGCCCATGCGGATATCGCCGCCTTTGCGGCCGCCCACGCGGTGCCGGTGGCCTGCTCCTTCCGCCGCCAGATGGTCTTCCCCGCCCACCATGGCAACTATGCCGGCGATGTGGGTCTGGGCGTCAATCCCAAGCTTATCGAACGCGTCAAGAAGGCCGATCTGGTGCTGCTGCTGGGCGGGCGCATGTCCGAGGTGCCATCGCAGGGCTACAGCCTGCTGGGCATCCCGGCCAGCAGCGGCCAGCGGCTCATCCATGTGCACCCGGATCCGGATGAGCTGGGCCGGGTCTACCAGGCCGACCAGGCGATTGTGGCGGCGCCCGACTCCTTCTGCGCGGCCCTGGCCCGCCAGCCTGCTGCTGCGCCGCGCGCCGAGCGCCAGGCGCTGGTGCAGCAGGCCCATGCCGACTACCTGGCCTGGAGCAACCCCGCCCCGATCCAGGTGCCCGGCGCACTGCAGATGGGCCAGTTGATGGCCCATGTGCGCGAGGTGTTGCCTGCCGACACGGTCTGGTGCAATGGCGCTGGCAACTTTGCCACCTGGGTGCACCGCTTCTGGCCGTTCACGCACTATGGCAGCCAGCTGGCCCCCACCAGCGGCAGCATGGGCTATGGCCTGCCCGCCGCTGTGGGTGCCAAGCGCCTGGACAAGCAGCGCAGCGTCGTCTGCATCGCCGGCGATGGCGACTTTCTGATGCATGGCCAGGAGTTTGCAACCGCCGTGCAGTACCAGCTGCCCGTCATCGTGCTGCTGATCGACAACGGCATGTACGGCACCATCCGCATGCACCAGGAGCGCGACTATCCGAACCGGGTCAGCGCCACCGAGCTGCGCAACCCCGACTTTGTGGCCTACGCCAAGGCCTTTGGCGGCAATGCGGCCCTGGTCGAGAAGACCGAAGACTTTGCGCCTGCGCTGGCTGCCATGCGCAGCTGGGCGGAACAGCACCAGCTGCCGGTGATCCTGCACTGCAAGCTCGATCCGCAGGCGATTACGCCGGCGCGTAGCCTGGACCAGATCCGAGGCACCGGCGTTTGAGTCCCGGCTGAAGGCGCAAAAAAAGGCACCGAGCAAAAACTCGGTGCCTTTGTCTTGGGCGTTTGGCGGAGGCTGTGCAGCCCCCGTCGCAACCTAACGCTGTTTACAGCACATCACTGGCAAAGTCGGCCAGGCGCGAGCGCTCACCGCGTGCCAAGGTGATGTGGCCGCTGTGTGGCCAGCCCTTGAAGCGATCCACCACATAGGTGAGGCCCGAGGAGCCTTCGGTCAGGTAAGGCGTATCGATCTGGGCCAGGTTGCCCATGCAGATGATCTTGGTGCCGGGGCCGGCGCGGGTGATCAGGGTCTTCATCTGCTTGGGCGTCAGGTTCTGCGCCTCGTCAATGATCACGTACTTGTTCAGGAAGGTGCGGCCGCGCATGAAGTTCATGCTCTTGATCTTGATGCGGCTGCGGATCAGGTCATTGGTGGCAGAGCGCCCCCATTCGCCCGGGTTGCCGCCGTCGCCCTTGGCCAGGAACTCCAGGTTGTCGTCCAGCGCGCCCATCCAGGGGCCCATCTTCTCTTCTTCGGTACCAGGCAGAAAGCCGATGTCCTCGCCCACGCTGACGGTAGCGCGGGTCATGATGATCTCGGTGTAGCGGCGCTCGTCCAGCACCTGGTTCAGACCGGCGGCCAAGGCCATCAAGGTCTTGCCGGTGCCAGCCGTACCGGCCAGCGTGACAAAGTCCACGTCCGGGTCCATCAGCAGGTTCATCGCGAAGTTCTGCTCGCGGTTGCGCGTGGTCACGCCCCACACATTGTTCTTCTGGTGGCCGTAGTCCTTCAAGGTCTCCAGCACGGCGGTCTTGTCGCGGATCTCGATCACGCGGGCAAACAGGCTGTTTTCGCCGGGGGCTTCGTAGTAGACGAACTGGTTGATGTGCAATTGCTGGGTGATGGCGCCGCTGATGCGGTAGCAGGTCGAGGCGCCCGATTGCCAGCTCTCGACTTTCTTGCCGACCTTGGCCCAGAAATCCAGCGGCAGCTGCAGCATGCCGGTGTAGAGCAGGTCGCCGTCTTCCAGGGTCTTGTCGTTTTGGTAGTCCTCTGCCTCCAGACCCAGCGCACGCGCCTTGACGCGCATGTTGATGTCCTTAGAGACCAGCACCACGGGGCGGTCCGGGTGGCGCTGTCGCAGGGCCTCGACCACGCCCAGAATCTGGTTGTCGGCCTTGCCCTGGGGCAGGCTCTCGGGCAGCTGGTAGTGCAGCGGCTCGGTCTGGAAGAACAGGCAGCCGCTGGCACCCTTCTGGCCGGTGGCATCCAGGCGAATGCCCTGGGCCAGATGGGCCTCCTGGCTGGCGACCAGCGCATCGAGCGTGCGGCTGGCCTGGCGGCCGTTACGGGCCACTTCGGTCATGCCCTTCTTGTGGCCGTCGAGCTCTTCGAGCACGATCATCGGCAGGTAGATGTCGTGCTCTTCAAAGCGGAACAGGCTGCTGGGGTCGTGCAGCAGTACATTCGTGTCCAGCACAAAGAGCTTGGCCTTATCGCTGCGCGGCTTGGCGGCCTTGGCAGGCTTGCTGGCCACTACGGGGCTGGCTTCGGCCACGGCCGGGCTGCGGGCCGGTTGCGCAGGCTTGGCGGCTGCTGGCGCCTTGGCGCTTGCGGCCACAGGCGCAGGGGCTTGCACCGGGGTAGGGGCGGCCGCCACTTTCTTGCTGCGGCTGCTGGCCTTGGGCGCAGCAGCGGCTGTTGCACGGCGCGGCGCAGGGCTTGCAGCCACGGCGACAGGCGCGGTGTCCAGGTCTAAAACATCGTCGTCTTGTTCATCGCGCGCAGTGGCGGCGGATGCACGGGATTTGGCGTTGGTCTTGGCGGAAAAGTCACCAGCGGAAAGCTGGCTGCCACGGCGGGTAGGTGCGGGAGGCAAGGGCATGGAGCTCGGGGCCTTTATCTAAACACTCGCCAAATGGGCGAACTCACTCCAGACGCCTGCCATCCCTGATGCAAAAAAGGCCATCTCGCAAGCAAGACAGCCTTTTTCATGGGGAATGACAGAACAATCCGGACTCACATACATATGGAGCCCATTATGCACATTCTGGGCGCCCCGAAACCAGCAATCGCAGTCATGGATCGCCGTATCGGCCCAGAAAGACGGAAACAGCAACGGCGCGCATCCGCAGATGGCGCGCCGCCGCGCAGTTGCCGCCTGGCGCAGCTGTTTAGGCAGCCTTCTTTTGCGCAGCCTTCATCGACTTGACGGCCTTGAGCACTTCTTCGACGTGGCCCAGTACCTTCAGGCCGCGCCATTCTTGCACCAAGATGCCATCAGGGCCGACCAGGAAGGTCGAGCGCTCGATGCCCTTGACCTTCTTGCCGTACATGATCTTGTTCTTGACGACGCCGAACATGTGGCACAGCTTTTCTTCGGTATCAGCGATCAGCTCGAAGGGCAGTTCAAGCTTTTCCTTGAAGTCGTCGTGCGACTTCATGTTGTCGCGCGACACGCCGAAGACGGCTGCACCGGCCTTGACGAAATCCGCGTACTTGTCGCGGAATTGCATGGCTTCGGTGGTACAACCGGGGGTGTTATCCTTGGGGTAGAAGTACAGCACCAGAATTTGCCCCTGATGCGACGAATTGGAGACCTTCAGGCCTCCCGTCGCTTGTGCATCAAATTCTGGCAAGGGTTTGTTGACAACAACAGCCATAGCTCTCTATTTTCTCCGGAGTAATCGCAAAAAGGCCGCAGGAATCAAAGTATTCATCTAGTTGTTATTCAGGCCCGCGGCCGCAAGCGAGTATTTTAACCCGAATCGAAATATTTATCGAGCCCCACTGATAAACACAGGCTATCGATTGTGGTTATAGCGCAGGAGCCTCTACCAGGGCAGCCAGTAACACCTTGCGTCCTTCACCCGCCAATACGTTGTAGGTACGGCACGCAGCGGGCGTATCCATGGTCTCGAAGCCGATACGTTTTGCAATCAGTGGCGCCAGCCAGGCGGGCGAAGGAAAACGTAACCGATTGCCACTGCCGAAAATGATCGTTTCGACATCGGCCTCGGCCAGCTGGGCGAAAAGGGCTGGCCCCAGGTCCTCGAAGCGGGCGCAGTCCCAGGGCTGCAGGCTGCCGTTGGAGCTGACCACCAGGCTGTGCGAGTAGGTCTGCTTGTCCACCGCCAGCCAGCCCGGGCCATAGCCGGTGACGGTCAAGGTGTCGGATTTATCGGGCTGGAACTTCATGGCGCGGGCTTTCGGCAAACGGGGCAAGGACAGGGCGGGGCCCGGTGCCACGGGCACAGGGAGCCACTACAGAGCGATCAACGCAAGGATCTGTGGTCAAATTATAGTTTTCACCTAGTTGGGTTGTGGGTTCGAGGTATTGGCGTGGGCGCCAGCCGGCTGCAATCCCGTGTTTTCAGAGGTAGTGGTTTCTGTCATGAAGACGATTCAAAAATCCGCCAAGCTGGCCAATGTGTGTTACGACATTCGAGGGCCGATCATGGACGCGGCGAAGCGGATGGAGGACGAAGGACAGAAGATCACCAAGCTCAACATCGGCAACCTGGCGGTGTTCGGCTTCGATGCCCCTGAAGAGGTGCAGCAGGACATGATCCGCAACCTGCCCAACTCGGCAGGCTACTCCGACAGCAAGGGCATCTTTGCCGCGCGCAAGGCGGTGATGCACGAAACCCAGCGCCTGGGCATCAAGGGCGTGGGTCTGGACGATATCTACCTGGGCAATGGCGCCTCCGAGCTGATCAGCCTGGCCACCAATGCGCTGCTGGACACCGGCGACGAAATGCTGCTGCCGGCCCCTGATTACCCGCTGTGGACGGCTGCCACCAGCCTGTCGGGCGGCACGCCGGTGCACTATATGTGCGACGAAGAAAACGGTTGGATGCCCAACCTGGCCGACATCCGCGCCAAGATCACGCCCCGCACCAAGGGTATCGTCGTCATCAACCCCAACAACCCCACGGGCGCGCTGTATTCCGACGCACTGCTGCGCGACATCGTGCAGATCGCGCGTGAGCACGGCCTGGTCATCTTTGCCGATGAGGTCTATGACAAGGTGCTGTACGAAGATGCCAAGCACACACCGATGGCCTCGCTGTCGCAGGATGTGCTGACGATCACCTTCAATTCGCTCTCCAAGGCCTACCGCAGCTGCGGCTACCGCGCCGGCTGGATGGTGATCTCCGGCGACAAGAGCGGTGCTGCCGACTATATCGAGGGCCTGAACATGCTCTCGAACATGCGCCTCTGCGCCAATGTGCCCGGCCAGTGGGCGGTGCAGACCGCGCTGGGCGGCCACCAGAGCATTGACGAGCTGGTGCAAGAAGGCGGCCGCCTGCGCAAGCAGCGCGACCTGGCCTGGGAGCTGATCAACGCGATCCCCGGTGTCAGCTGCGTCAAGCCACAAGGCGCGCTCTACATGTTCCCCAAGCTCGACCCTGCGATCTACCCGATCGAGGACGACCAGGAATTCTTCCTGCAGGTGCTCAAGGAGACCCGCGTGATGCTGGTCCAGGGCACCGGCTTCAACTGGCCACGGCCTGACCACTTTCGCATTGTGTTCCTGCCCCATGAGGCGGACCTGCGCGAAGCGATCAACCGCCTGGCCGCCTTCCTGGCCAAGTACCGCCTTCGCCACGGAACCGAGCAGCTTGCACAAGCCCATAAGGCCGATATCAAGCTGGTCAAGACCAAGGCAGAAAAATCCGCTGCCTGAGTCGCCGCTTTTCCTATCTGACAACGACAGGCGTCCAGCAGGGCGCCTTGTTGGTTATTCAACGTATTCAAGAGACTTTATGAAACCGATCCAAGTAGGCTTGTTGGGCATCGGCACCGTCGGTAGCGGTGTCTTCAACGTGTTGCAACGTAACCATGACGAAATTCGCCGCCGCGCTGGCCGCGATATTGCAGTGACCATGGTGGCCGATCTGGACGAGACCCGTGCGCGCGCCGTGGTGGGTGACCAGGTGGCCGTGGTCAAGGATGCCCGCGAAGTGATCGCCAATCCCGACATCGATGTGGTGATCGAGCTGATCGGCGGCTACGGCGTGGCCAAGACCCTGGTGCTGGAGGCGATTGCCGCCGGCAAGCATGTGGTGACGGCCAATAAGGCCCTGCTCGCCGTGCATGGCTCGGAGATCTTCAAGGCCGCTGCCGACAAGGGCGTGATGGTGGCCTACGAAGCGGCCGTGGCCGGTGGCATCCCGATCATCAAGGCGCTGCGCGAAGGCCTGACCGCCAACCAGATCCAGTGGATTGCCGGCATCATCAACGGCACCACCAACTTCATCCTGTCCGAGATGCGTGACAAGGGTCTGGACTTTGACGTGGTGCTGAAAGAAGCACAACGCCTGGGCTATGCTGAAGCCGACCCGACCTTCGACATTGAAGGTGTGGACGCCGCCCACAAGGCCACCTTGATGAGCGCCATCGCCTTTGGCGTGCCGGTGCAGTTCGACAAGGCCTATGTCGAGGGCATCACCAAGCTGTCGTCCATCGATATCCGCTACGCCGAGCAACTGGGCTACCGCATCAAGCTGCTGGGCATCACCAAGCGCACCGACAAGGGCATTGAGCTGCGGGTGCACCCCTCGCTGGTGCCCGCCAAGCGCCTGATCGCCAATGTGGAAGGCGCGATGAATGCCGTGGTGGTGCATGGCGATGCCGTGGGCACGACCCTGTACTACGGCAAGGGCGCAGGCTCCGAGCCGACCGCCTCGGCCGTGATTGCCGACCTGGTCGACATCGCCCGCCTGGAAGGCGCCGCTGTGGCCCACCGTGTGCCGCCGCTGGCCTTCCAGAGCAGCACCTTGCGTGAAGCGGGCCAGGAACTGCCGGTGCTGCCGATGGCCGACATCACCACCAGCTACTACCTGCGCATGCGCGTGGCCGATGAGGCGGGCGTGCTGGCCAAGGTCACCGGCCTGCTCGCTGGCGCCGGTATCAGCATCGACGCGGTGCTGCAGCGCGAAGCGGACGAAATCGGTGGCGAGGGTTCGACCCAGACCGACCTGATCATCCTGACGCACGAAACGCGCGAAGGCGATATGGACAAGGCGCTGGCCGAAATCCAGGGCCTGCCCACCGTGCTGGCACCGATCACCCGCATCCGCAAGGAAGAGCTGAACTAAACAGCTGCTGCGACCCCCGTGTCGCAACATCGGGCACCTGCCGCCTCAAGAACCGCCTGTGGCCCTTCCGGCCCCGGCGGTTTTTTTAGGTGCTCAATAGCCGCGATAGCGCCCGCTTCATTCTGTTACTTGTCGGTATTTGTTTACTTCATTATTTTTATAAATAATGGCCGCTCACAAAGGCAGCGCCTCCGGGCTGGACCCGGCGGCGCTGCTGATCGATAACAAAGACGGGGAGTTGCACGATGTCGGAGACCGACAAAAAATGGCTGGCGCTGGCCAAGCGCTGGGGAGTGTTGTTTGGGATTCCGCTGCTGATGCTGGCCATCGGCATCTGGCAATGGTCGCGGGCGGATACGCCGGTGACCGATGTGAGCGCGCAAATCGCAGAGTACCAGCAGGTGGTGCGCCAGCTCGAAGCGATCGAGGCCGAAAAGCCCGGGCGCAGTGCCACGGTTCGAGACAGCCAGGGCAAGGAATACCCGGTCTGGAAGGTCAAAAACGAGTACCTGATGGCCATCAAGGACCTGCAAACCCAGGGCCTGAATGTCACCACCCGTAACTTGCAGCCGGTGCTGGCGGGCTGCACCATCGCGTTCAGCGTGCTGGCGCTGTTCTGGTCGGCACTGGGGGTGGTGTACCAGCGCGGCATGGGTGCCAAGGCCATGCAGTCGCGGGAGCAGCTGCTTGCCACCTTCCAGAAGGGCCGCAAGCTCTTGCCCACCTACATGGTGGTCATGGTGCTGCTGCTGTTTGGTGCGGCCATCCCGCTGCTGGTCTACGAGATGATGCCCATCCTGCGCCACCGCAACTACAGCAAGGGCGACATGAAGCTCATGTTCATCCTCGGCGGCCTGGCGCTGTTCCTGCTGTACTCGGGCTGCAAGGTGCTGATCGATGTCTGGAAGGCATCGCGCAAGCCGCTGGAGAACGAGCCCATCGAGGTGATGGGCCAGACCGTGAGCCGCCAGCAGGCGCCTGAGCTCTGGGCCTTTGTGGACGGTGTGGCCGCCAAGACAGGTGCGGGCATGCCCGATGCGCTGGTGGTGGGGCTGAACGAAGGCTTTTTTGTGACCGAGCACCCGGTGCAGCTGTCCAATGGCGCCTTGCTGCCCCAGGGCCGCGTGCTCTACCTGCCCTTGCCCTACATGGCCTTTCTCAATGCCGGCGAAGTCGCTGCCGTGATCGGCCACGAACTGGGCCACTTCATCGGCGAAGACACGCTCTACAGCCAGCGCTTCTCGCCCATCTACAGCGCCACCATCCACCACCTGGTGGCCATCAGTGGCGGCGAGCGGCATGAGGAGTCTTGGATGGACATCCTGCGCCGCCCGGCCACCTTGTTCGGAGAGATGTTTCTGGACAGCTTCCACGAAGCAGTGCGCTACTGGAGCCGCAAGCGCGAACTGGCCGCCGATGCGGTGGGCGCGCAGGTGGTGAGCCCGCAGGCCGTCGCCTCGTCCTTGCTGCGCATCAGCGCGCTGGCGCCGCATGTGGATGAGGCCCTGCAGGCCAACTGGGACCGGGGCGAGACCGTCGAAGGTGGGGTGCTGGGCCATGTGCGCCAGCTGGTGGCCGCCAAGGGCATGACTGACCCGAGCGAGCACCTGGACAAGCGCCAGGCCCACCCCACCGATACCCACCCCGAGCTGGCCGAGCGCCTGGCTGCGCTGGGTGTGCCCGTCAGTCCCGAGTTGCTGGCGCGCGCCATGGATGCCCAGGGCAGCCAGCTGCTGCAGGAGTTTGGCCTGGAGCAGGGCGCTCCTGCCGCCAGCAGCCGCACCCTGGCCGGGGCGGTCGCGCCAGCCCCGGTTGCCGATCTGAATGCCGCCTTGCAAAACGAGCTCAGCAGCGCAGCCGCGGCCAACCGCAGCGCCAAGCTGGTGGAGCTGCGCGAGATCGCGGCGCTGGCCACGCCCGAAACCGTGATCCATGAGCGCTCGGCCTTCATGATGGGCTTGTTCGGCTTTCTGGCCCTGGCCTGTTTTGGCGGGGCGGTGGCCTTGTTCATGGCGGGCCTGCATATGGCCGTCGGTGCGGGTGTGCTGGCCGGTGGTCTTGTCTGCCTGTGGGTGGCGCGGCTGTTCTGGCGCGATGGCCAGAGCCCGGCCATGGTGCTGCAGCCTGCGGGTGTGCGCCTGTTCAACGCGCAGGAGTTGCTGCCCTGGTCGGCAATCGATGATTTCGAGTTCAACCAGGCCAACCATATGCTCACCGTCATCATGGCGCTGGAGCCCGGTGTGCAGCCTCCCGCCATGGGTGTGGGCAAGCGCCGCGCGCAGTTTCAGAAGAAAAAGCAGCGCGTGGTGGTGATGCTCAAGGGCGTCAAGAAGATGAAGAACCAGGCCTTTGCCGAGCTGGTGGTGAACCAGTGGCGCGCCTACTATGCCCGCCAGGAACTGGCGCGCATGGGTGAGCAGGCCTGACGGCTGCTCCACAACCCTGCCAGGCCTCGGACTTTGTCCGGGGCTTTTTTATGCCAGCAGCTGCCTTGCGGATCGCAGCCTGGCCGCTGCTGCCAGCTGCTGTGCCCCACATTCCTGCGCAAGCTGTGCCAGTACTGGCGACTGCAGGATAATAGGTAGTTGCTCCTTGCCCGTGAGCGGGCTGTGTCCACTTATTTCGCACCCTCCATGCTGTATCTCTCCACGCGCGGCCATGCCGAACAAAAACGTTTTTGCGACATTTTGCTCGAGGGCCTGGCGCCCGATGGCGGCCTTTACATGCCGGTGCAGTACCCGCAGATTGACGATGCCAAGCTGACGGCGCTGCGCGAGACGCTCCAGAACCAGGGCTATGCCGCGCTGGCGTTCGAGATTCTGTCGCTGTACATCGACGACATCCCGGCCGAGGACCTGCGCGCGCTGTGCAACAAGACCTATACCGAAGCGGTGTTCGGCACGGCGGCGATTGTTCCAGTGCGCCAGCTCGAAGGCCAGCTGATGATCGAGGCGCTCTCCAATGGCCCCACCTTGGCCTTCAAGGACATGGCCATGCAGCTGCTGGGCAACCTGTTCGAGTACGAACTGGCGCGCCGTGGCGAAGAGCTCAATATTTTGGGTGCCACCAGTGGTGACACCGGCAGCGCGGCGGAATACGCGATGCGCGGCAAAAAGGGCGTGCGCGTGTTCATGACCAGCCCGCATGGCCGCATGAGCCCCTTCCAGCAGGCACAGATGTTCAGCCTGCAGGACGAGAACATCCACAACATCGCCATCGAAGGCGTGTTTGACGACTGCCAGGACATCGTCAAGGCGGTCAGCAATGACCACGCCTTCAAGGCGCAGTACAAGATCGGTACCGTCAACTCCATCAACTGGGCGCGCTTGCTGGCCCAGGTGGTCTACTACTTTGCCGGCTACCTGCAGGCCACCAGCAAGAACAGCGAGAAGGTGAGCTTCACGGTGCCGAGCGGCAACTTTGGCAATGTCTGCGCCGGCCATGTGGCGCGCCAGATGGGCCTGCCGATTGCCAAGCTGGTGGTGGCCACCAACGAGAACGATGTGCTGGACGAATTCTTCCGCACCGGCGTCTACCAGGTGCGTGGCGCTGCCCACACCTTCGAGACCTCCAGCCCTTCGATGGACATCTCCAAGGCCAGCAACTTCGAGCGCTTTGTGTTCGACCTGGTGGGCCGCGATGGCGCCCGTCTGCAGCAGCTGTTCTCGCAAGGCGTGGCCCAAGAAGGCCGTTTTGACCTGCAGGCCGATCCGGCCTTCAAGGATGCAGCAGGCCGCTATGGCTTTGTCAGCGGCAAGAGCAGCCATGCCGACCGCCTGGCCACCATCCAGGACACCTACCAGCGCCTGGGCCAGATGATCGACACCCATACCGCCGATGGCGTGAAGGTGGCGCGCGAGCACCTGGGTGCCGAGCCGATGATCGTGCTGGAAACTGCGTTGCCGATCAAGTTTGCCGCCACCATCGAAGAGGCCCTGGGCCATCTGCCCGAGCGCCCCGCCAAGTTTGATGGCATCGAAGCCCTGCCCAAGCGCGTGGTCGTGATGCCTGCCGATGTGGACCAGGTCAAGACCTATATCAAGGACCACTGCCGCTGAACCGGCTAAGCTGCCGCCATCGCCTCGTGCCTGGATGCCGAGGCGGGCAGTGGATTCATCAAGGAGGCGGGTATGCAGGTGGTGTGTTTTGCAGGCTATTCCGGCAGTGGCAAGACGACCTTGATCGAGCAGGTCATCCCGGTGCTGATCGCGCAGGGCCAGCAGGTGTCGGTCATCAAGCATGCCCACCACCGCTTTGATATCGACACCCCCGGCAAGGACACCTGGCGCCACCGCCAGGCCGGCGCCTACGAGGTGCTGGCTGCCTCCGACCAGCGCGTGGTGCTGATGCGCGAGCTGCCCCAGACGCAGGAGCCCGATGTGCATGCGCTGATCGCCCAGCTCGACAGCCAGGTGGACTGGGTGCTGGTGGAAGGCTTCAAGGACTGCGACCTGCCCAAGCTGGAGGTGCTGGCCAATGCGCCAGAGGCCAACGGCAAGGCGCCGCTCTATCCGCAGGATGCGGCCGTGCAGGCGGTGGTGCTGTCGCCCGCCCGCCAGTTGCTGCCCGCCACGGCCTTGCCACAGCTGTCCCGCGATATCCCTGCCGACGTGGCGCAGTGGCTGCTGGCGCACAGCGCCCGCTTTGCCTATACCCCGCCCTGTGTATTTGCGATCGATACCGCCGGCTGAGCGGGCTGTATCGATGTTCGGCCCGCCTGGAGGCGGCCGACAACCCAAGGAATGATTGAATGAACAGCCAGCCCCGTCCCCCTCTGAAATCACTCGATGCCGCCCTGGCCGAGCTGCTGGCCTATGCCCAGCCGCTGGAAGGCCATGAGCTGCTGGACACCTTTGATGCCGATGGCCGCGTGCTGGCGCAGGACCTGGTCGCTGCCTTGCAGGTGCCGCCTTTCGACAACAGCGCGATGGACGGCTATGCGCTGCGCGCGGCCGACCTGAGCGGGCCCGAGCTGGCCCTGCCGGTGAGCCAGCGCATTGCAGCGGGCAGCATCGGCGAGCCGCTGGCTGCCGGCACCGCCGCCCGCATCTTTACCGGAGCAGCCGTGCCAGCGGGCGCCGATGCCGTGGTGATGCAGGAAGAATGCAGCCTGCTGGACGATGGCCGGGTGCAGATCAATGCGGCGGTCAAGGCAGGGCAGAACATCCGTAAAAGTGGCGAAGACATGCAGCTGGGCAGCACGGTGCTGACCGCCGGCACGCGCCTGGGCCCTGCCGAGCTGGGCCTGGCTGCCAGCATGGGCTGTGCACGCTTGCAACTGGCGCGCCGCCCGCGCATGGCCTTGTTCTCTACCGGTGACGAGCTGGTCATGCCCGGCGATGTGGCGCCCCAGGACTTGCCCGCCGGCAGCATCTACAACAGCAACCGCTTCTTCTTGCGCGCCATGCTGCAGCGCCTGGGCTGCGAGGTGCGTGATCTGGGCATCGTGCCCGACAGCTACGAGGCCACCGTGGCCGCGCTGCAGGCCGCCGCGCAGCACAGCGACCTGGTGCTGACCAGTGGTGGTGTGTCGGTGGGCGAGGAAGACCATATCAAGCCGGCCGTGCAGGCCTTGGGCAGCCTCGATCTCTGGGCGATTGCGGTCAAGCCGGGCAAGCCCTTTGCCTATGGCCGGGTGGGCCAGGCCCATTTCATCGGCCTGCCGGGCAACCCGGTCTCCAGCTTTGTGACCTTTGCGCTCCTGGTGCGGCCTTTTCTGCTGCGCCTGCAAGGCGTGCAGGCGCTGGCGCCGCAGGCGATCGATATGCGTGCCGATTTCGACTGGCCGCGTGCCGACAAGCGCCGCGAGTTTTTGCGGGTGCGCCTCAATGCGCAAGGCGGACTGGAGCGTTTTGCCAACCAGGGCTCGGGCGTGCTGACCTCGGCAGTCTGGGCTGATGGCCTGGTCGACAACCCACCCGGCCAGTCGATTGCGCGGGGTGACACCGTGCGCTTTGTGCCCTTTGCCCAGCTGCTGGGTTGAGCCTGGGCTGCCAACGAGGGGAGAACACCATGACCATGAAGACCGTACAACTGCGCTATTTCGCCGCCATCCGCGAGGCCATTGGCAGCGGCAGCGAGTCCTTTGCCACCGATGCCGACACTGTCGCCGAGCTGCGCGAGGCCCTGCTGGCACGGGGCGAGCCCTATGCCAGCTGCCTGGCCCGGGGGCGCGCGGTGCGCACCGCCGTCAACCAGGTGCTCAGCGATGACAGCGCGGTGCTGGAAGCGGGTGCCGAGGTGGCGTTTTTTCCGCCGGTGACGGGCGGTTAAGCGCTCTTAAGCAGCGCCATCTTCTGCGGGGCTGGGCAGCAGCAACTCGGGCGCTTTCCATTCCAGCAGTTCGGACAGGCGCAGTACCACCCAGCGGGCTTCCTCGGCGCTGATGCCGGCGTCTGGCGTTTGCAGACCGCTGTAGATGGTCTGCAGGATGGCGCTCTCGGAGGGCGCGCTTTGGTGGTAGAGGATCTGCGCCTGCTCGACCAGCATCTGCGCCAAGTCTTCGCAGAGCTCATAGCGCTGGGCGATCTCATTGAGCGGCTGGCGCAGGCGCTGGTTGCGGCCCTGGAAGAGGGCGATGAAGGAATCAGGGACAAAGATCTGGCTGCCGTCTTGCATGGGAGTCCGTCAGGTGATTGGCGTGTTCAGGGCGTAAAGCGCTTTTCGAAGCGGGCCACATCTTCTTCCAGCTCAAAGGTCACCACCTGGCCCATTTTCTTGTCGCTCTCGCGGCAGGCGGCGTAGACGCTGGTCTTGCCGACCAGGTCCATCGCCGGGATGTCGATGATCGCGTAGGGGTAGGGCACGAACACGTGGTACTCGAACACAATCCGGTGCTGGTTGCGCGGATTGGGGTAGAGCAGGAAGCCGTGGGCATTCAGGGTCTGACTGGGCATGGAAAGCATCCAAAGAGAAAACAGGTCTTGCTAGCGCGCGGGCAGGCGGCGGAATGCGGGCATTCCAGCAGCCCAAAGCTTGCAGAGGGCCACCAGTGTGCCGCAATCGCGAAGCTGGGGTGGCCCGCCATGGTTTGCAGCCGGGCCCGGCGGGCATGCTAGGCTTGGGTTTTGCTGCCTTTTTGCCGAGCCCCGCCCATGCTGCACACCCATATCGCCGTACAAACCGCTGACTTTGATGTAAGCGAGGAGTTGCGCCTGCTGCGCGCCGCCGATGGCCGCATTGGCGCGGTCTGCAGCTTTGTCGGCACCGTGCGCGACCGCAATGCGGGCAGCCAGGTGGCGACCATGGAGCTGGAGCACTACCCCGGCATGACGGAAAAATCGATTGCCCATATGGTCGAGGCCGCCAGCCAGCGCTTTGACATCTTTGGCGCCCGCATCATCCACCGCGTGGGGCTGCTGGCGCCTGGCGACCAGATTGTGCTGGTCGCCGTCTCCTCGGCGCACCGGGGAGAGAGCTTCCAGGCCTGCGAGTTCTTGATGGACTACCTCAAGACCGAGGCGCCGTTCTGGAAGAAGGAAGACACGCCGGAAGGCGCACGCTGGGTCGATGCCCGCGTCAGCGACGAAGCGGCGATGGCGCGCTGGGGTCTGCCCAAGCGCTGACTGCGCCCCGCCTGTTTACACCAAGCTTGACCGGGCGCAAGCTGTGGCCAGCGCATGGCTGCTGCAATGGATGCGGGGAACAGGCCGTTTTTGCACGGGCCCACAGGCCGTAGGATATAGCGCACAGCGTTTGGCGATGTGCACTGACAAGGCCTATATGTGCAGCGAGGTTCTTGAAAATTCGAGGTACAGCGCAAAATATTCCCCAGTAACAATTGTTGAGTGGGGAACATTCATGCGAATCGACAAACTGACAACCAAATTTCAAGAAGCGCTGGCCGACGCCCAATCGTTGGCCCTGGGCAATGACAATGCCTATATTGAACCGGTCCATGTGCTGGCGGCCATGCTGCGCCAGCCCGATGGCCCCAAATCGCTGCTGGCGCGCGCAGGCGCCAATGCCACGGCGATGAGCACGGCGGCAGAAAACGCGATCAAGCGCCTGCCGCAGGTGCAAGGCCAGGACCAGGTGACGGTGGGCCCCGATCTTCAGCGCATGCTGCAGGCCACCGAGAAGGAGGCCATCAAGCGTGGCGACCAGTTCTATGCCAGCGAGCTGTTCTTGCTGGCGCTCACCGATGACAAGGGTGAGGCGGGCCGCATCGTCAAGGAAGGCGGCCTGAGCCGCAAGGCGCTGGAAGCAGCGATTGACGCCGTGCGCGGCGGTCAAGCTATGGACAGCGCCGATGGCGAAAGCCAGCGCGAAGCCTTGAAGAAATACACGCTGGACCTGACCGAACGCGCCAAGCTGGGCAAGCTCGATCCGGTCATTGGCCGCGATGACGAAATCCGCCGCACCATCCAGGTGCTGCAGCGCCGCAGCAAGAACAACCCCGTGCTGATCGGTGAGCCCGGCGTGGGCAAGACGGCCATCGTCGAAGGCCTGGCCCAGCGCATTGTCGCCGGCGAAGTGCCGGACACCTTGCGCGACAAGAAGGTGCTGGTGCTGGACATGGCGGGCCTGCTGGCCGGCGCCAAGTACCGTGGTGATTTTGAAGAGCGCCTCAAATCCGTGCTCAAGGAAGTCGCGCAGGAAGAGGGCCGGGTGATTCTCTTCATCGACGAAATCCACACCATGGTCGGCGCGGGCAAGGCCGATGGCGCCATGGATGCGGGCAATATGCTCAAGCCTGCGCTGTCGCGCGGCGAGTTGCACTGCATTGGCGCGACCACCTTGGACGAGTACCGCAAGTACATCGAAAAGGATGCGGCGCTGGAGCGGCGCTTCCAGAAGGTGCTGGTCAATGAGCCTTCGGTGGAAGACACCATCGCCATCCTGCGCGGCCTGCAGGAAAAGTACGAAGCCCACCATGGCGTGGACATTACCGATCCGGCCATCGTGGCAGCGGCCGAGCTGTCTGCGCGCTATATCACCGACCGCTTCCTGCCCGACAAGGCGATCGACCTGATCGACGAGGCAGCGGCCAAGATCAAGATCGAGATCGACTCCAAGCCCGAGGTCATGGACAAGCTTGAGCGCCGCATGATCCAGCTCAAGATCGAGCGTGAGGCGATGAAGAAGGAAAAGGACGAGGCCTCGCAAAAGCGCCTGTCGCTGATCGAAGAGGACCTGTCCAAGATCGAGCGCGAATACGCCGACATGGAAGAGATCTGGAAAGCCGAGAAGGCCGACGCGATGGGCTCGGAGCAGCTGCGCAAGGAGCTGGACCAGGTGCGCTTCCAGATCCAGGAAGCCACCCGCAGCGGTGACTTCAACAAGGTCGCCGAGCTGCAGTACGGCAAGCTGCCCGCGCTGGAAAAGCAGCTGGCCGAAGTGCAGGCCGACGAGAAAACCGAAGGCGCCAAGGACAAGGGCCACAAGCTGCTGCGCACGCAGGTGGGTGCCGAAGAGATTGCCGAAGTGGTCAGCCGCGCCACGGGGATTCCTGTGTCCAAGATGATGCAGGGCGAGCGTGACAAGCTCTTGCGCATGGAAGACAAGCTCCACGAACGCGTGGTGGGCCAGGACGAGGCGATTTCTGCGGTGTCCAACGCCATCCGCCGCTCGCGCTCTGGCCTGTCCGATCCGAACCGGCCAACCGGCTCCTTCCTGTTCCTGGGCCCGACCGGCGTGGGCAAGACCGAGCTGTGCAAGGCGCTGGCGGGCTTCCTGTTTGACAGCGAAGACCACCTGATCCGCATCGACATGAGCGAGTTCATGGAGAAGCATTCGGTCTCGCGCCTCATTGGTGCGCCTCCGGGTTATGTCGGCTATGACGAAGGCGGTTACCTGACTGAGGCCGTGCGCCGCAAGCCCTATAGCGTGATCTTGCTCGACGAGGTGGAAAAGGCCCACCCCGATGTGTTCAATATCCTGCTGCAGGTGCTGGACGACGGCCGCCTGACCGATGGCCAGGGCCGCACGGTGGACTTCAAGAACACCGTGATCGTGATGACCAGCAATATTGGCTCGCAGCTGATCCAGGCGATGGTGGGCGAATCGTATGAGGATGTAAAAGACGCGGTCTGGGGGGAACTGAAAAACCATTTCCGTCCCGAATTCCTCAACCGCATCGATGAAACCGTGGTGTTCCATGGCCTCGACGCCCAGCACATCGAGTCGATTGCACGCATCCAGCTGAAGCAACTCGAAAACCGCTTGGCGAAGATGGATCTGCATCTGCAGGTCTCCGATGCGGCGATGGCCGAGTTGGCCAAGGTGGGCTTTGATCCGGTGTTTGGTGCCCGGCCGCTGAAGCGGGCGATCCAGCAGCGCATCGAGAACCCGCTGTCGCGTTTACTGCTCGAAGGCGTTTACCCGCCCAAGAGCAATATTCCGGTGACGGTGGATCCGGTGCAGGCACCGGGCGAGTTCCATTTTGGCAAGGCGGAAGTGCAGTAATGCACTGAGCGAAGGGCCATGCAAAACCATGCATGGCCCTTCATCTTTACGCTGCGATATGCTTGTTGACAGTGACAGGGGCTTGAAAAAGCCCGGCAACGGCATAACATGGGTAACAAGCGCTGTCATACAGCGATGAAAGGAAGTGCGTTGAACGAGTTGTTGGCAACTGTGGTGAGCTGGACTTTGCGAATTGCGATGGTGCTGGCTGGTCTGGTGTTTTTTGTCAGTCTGATGGTCGTGGCCGCAATCGCTGCCATGCTCTGGGCTGTGCGCCTGCTGTGGGCCAAAGTCACCGGCAAACCCGTGGTGCCTTTCGCGTTCAAGATGAACCCCGCATCGGGCTGGACCACGGTCTATCGCAGCACGGCGCGCTGGTCGGCCAACAAGGGCGCACGCGCTTCCGAGTCGGCAGCCAGCCCATCGGGCATGCGCGCTTCCGTGATCGATGTGACGGATGTGGAGCCTCGTGAAATCCGTTCACAACACTGACTGACCTGATGCAGGCTGCGGCCTGCTGGTGTGCAAAGCCCGGTTGTGCCTGATGCAGACCGGGTTTTTTTATGGGGCCAAGCTATGGATGTGAGCGAGTTGCACAGCCGTTTTGAGGCCATGCGCGCGGCCAGCCGCGCGCAGGCCGATACGCCGTTGCTGCTGCGGCGCGAGCGCTTGCTGCGCCTGCAAAAGCTGCTGCAGGATAACGAAGCGCGGCTGTGCGCCAGCGTGCAGGCCGATTTTGGCCAGCGCTCGGCCCGGGTGACGACCTTGACGGAGCTGCTGCCGCTGCACAGCCAACTGCGCCAGGCGCTAGGTGCCCTGCGGCGCTGGGCAGCGCCCCGGCCCGAGGCCACGCCTTGGCATTTTTGGCCTGCGCGCGCCTGGGTGCAGGCCATGCCGTTGGGCGTGGTCGGGGTGATTGCCCCCTGGAACTACCCCTTGCTGCTGTCCTTGGGCCCATTGGTCAGCGCGCTGGCCGCCGGCAACCGCGTGATCATCAAGCCCAGCGAATACACCCCCGAGACCATGCACTTGCTCGCCGAGCTGGTGCCCAGTTACTTCGCCGACGACGAGGTGGGCTTGCTCGCGGGGGATGCCGGGGCCTCGGCCGAGCTGGCCTCCCTGCCGCTGGATCACCTGCTTTTCACCGGCTCGGCCGCCACCGGCCGCAAGGTGGCGCTGGCCGCCGCCAACCAGCTGGTGCCCACGACCTTGGAGTTGGGCGGCAAATCGCCCTGCCTGCTGGAGCAAAGCTGCGATATCCAGGATGCGGCGCGCAAGATTGCCCACGCCAAGCTGCTCAATGCCGGCCAGACCTGCATCGCCCCGGATTATGTCCTGCTGCCGCGCGGCAGCGCTGCCGCTTTTGTTGAAGCCTATGCCCAGGCGGTGCAGCACATGTACCCGCAGCAGCAAGGCAATCCCGATTACACCTCTGTCATCCATGCAGCCCATGCCAGCCGGGTGCTGGGCATGCTGGCCCAGGCGGAGCAGGCGGGTGCCCAGGTGATTCGACTGCAAAGCGGTGGGGCGGAGGTCTCCCAAAGCCGCATCGGCGATGGCATCAGCCGCCAGTTGGCGCCGGCCTTGGTGCTGGGCGTGAGCGCGCAGATGCAGCTGATGCAGGAGGAGATCTTTGGACCGGTGCTGCCGGTGCTGCAGTACGACGACCGCGAGGAGGCGATTGCAGCCATCAACCAGGGCGAGATACCGCTGGCGCTGTACTGGTTTGGCCAGGACCGCCGCCAGGGCCGGGATGTGGCCCAGCGCGTGCGGGCGGCCGGCATGTGCATGAATGACTGCCTGCTGCAGTTTGCCCATGGCAGTCTGCCCTTTGGCGGCTGGGGCAAGAGTGGCTGGGGTGCGCTGCATGGCTACCATGGATTCATGCGCTTTTCTCATGCCAAGCCTGTGCTGCGTCAAGGTACCTGGTCGGCCGCGAAATGGCTGTATCCGCCCTATGGCAGGCGCTTTGACGGGTTGATGCGCTGGCTGAGCCGCAGCTTTATGCGCTAAGCCATTGATTTTGCTTTGGAGATGCGCCTCGGGTAAACGCCTAGCGCAAATGCAGTCATTTGCAAACCCCTGCACAAATTGACCTACAAGCCAATTGTGGGGCTACCCAAATGATGTCAGGAGTGAGACAATGGCCGGCTTTCGCGCACCATATCTCTGCAGCGCGCTGTTCACGCGCTGACTCTTCCATATGCCCTTAAAAAAGCCCTCAGCGGTGCCTTGTTGCCTGCTGATGCTGCGTGAGCCATGGTGTGTTGCAGGTGGGGGATGTTGAGCCTCAGGGTGCTCCATTCCCACTTGACACCCGGCCGGGCGTGATGGTCGCAGTGTACGACGAGATATACGTGCTTTTTGGTTAATTCATTGATTTTTGTTTTCGGTTACCCATGTCTGAAACTATCCAGGTTCGTCCCGCAACTCTCCGTGATGCCAAAGCCATTGCCCAAATCCATGCCGCCGCTTCGGTGGAGAGCTATCGCGGTGTTTTGCCCGATGACCAACTGAAGTCCATCTCTTCCGTCGAAAAGCGCCAGGCTTACTGGCGCGAAGCCATCGAATTCTGTGAGCCACAGGTCCAAGTGGCCGTCGAAAACGACAAGATCGTCGGTTTCATCGGTTTTGACCGTTCGCGCGACGCCAAGACCCGTCCCACCACCGGTGAGATCTGGGCGATCTATGCTGCCCCCACCCACTGGGACCAGGGCGTGGGCGTGGCGCTGTGGGATGCCGCGCGTGACGGCCTGTCCGAAGAAGGCTGCACCTCGGTGACCGCCTGGGTGCCGCTGCGCAATGAGCGCGCACTGCGTTTCCATGAGTCTGCCGGTTTCAAGCGCGAGATGTCGACCGCCAAGACGGCCACCGTCGGTGCCATCAAGATCGAAGAAGTGCGCATGCAGCGCTCCTTGATGAACCGCTGATCCTTGCTGGCCGGGCATGCACCGGCCCTGCGTTGGCAGGGCGGCGATGCCCTGCTCTCAAGAGGCCGTCTTGGACGGCCTCTTTGTTTTTCCCTCGTTGGCAGCTGGCGCATCGCTGGCCTGCCCCAGAAAGCCTTTTGTATGACCACTGCCCAGCCAGAGAGTTTGCCCACCATCCACTGGGAGGAAGACGGCGAGCCGCGCAGCGCGCGCTGGCGCAGCGAGCGCGGTGCTGCCGCTGCCAGCCGCGTGGTGCTGGCCGATGACACCTTGCCCGCCGATGTGGCCTACCGCATGGCCTGTGAGGGCACGGCGCTCTTGTGGCGCGGTGATTTCCAAAATGCGCGCATGCTGCTGCAGTCGCTGACGCGCCGTCTCGACAAGACCGGTGAGCGCAAGACCAAGAAAAAGCCTGCTGCACCTGCAGTGGCCGGCATGCCCACGCCACAGCTGGCCCTGCCCTTCCACCAGCAGCGCCAGCTGCAAGCGCAGCGCGCCCGTGTGCTGTCGATGGTGCTGATCGAGCTGGACCCGCAGTACGCCATCCACCTGCGCCGTGCGCCACAGGTGCAGGCCGCCTGCGTCGATGCCTGGGGCGCGCCCGAGGGCGATCTGGCCCAGGTGGTGTCCTTGCGCGAGCTGCAGGCCCTGGTGGGCGCCCATGAGTGGCGCAAAAAGGGTGTGGAAATCCCCGCGCTGGCCAAGCTGGCCCCCAAGGCCTATGACCGCATCCACCCGCACTACGGCGTTTTCTCGCCGGTGCGGGGCGAGTATGTCGATCTGATTGCCCAGGCGCCGCTGCCCACCGCACTGGCCAAACAGTCGCTGGCCTATGACATCGGCACCGGTACCGGCGTGATCGCCGCGGTGCTGGCGCGCCGTGGCATCCAGAAGGTGCTGGCCACCGATACCGATCCGCGTGCACTGGCTTGCGCCCAGGAAAACCTGGAGCGCCTGGGTGTGGACCAGAAGGTGGAGCTGGCGCAGATCGATCTGTTCCCCGAAGGCAAGGCCGCGCTCGTGGTCTGCAACCCGCCCTGGGTGCCCGCCAAGCCCAGCGCGCCGGTCGAGCGTGCGGTGTACGACGAAGGCAGCCGCATGCTGCGCGGCTTTCTGGCAGGCGTGTCGGCGCACCTGGTGCCCGGTGGCGAGGCCTGGCTGATCCTGTCCGATTTTGCCGAGCACCTGGGCCTGCGCAGCCGCGAGGAGCTGCTCACCTGGATCTCCCAAGCCGGCTTGCAAGTCGTTGGCAAGAACCATATCCGCCCGCGCCACCCCAAGGCCCAGGATGCCGCCAACCCGCTGCACCAGGCCCGTGCGGCCGAGATGACCACGCTATGGCGCCTGCAGGTGGCTTGGTGATCTGCCGGATGATGCCGGTGGCCCCGTCCTTGGGCGCTTGCTGAACGGGGCCAACCATGCGCTTGTTGCTTGCGCCCATGGAGGGCCTGCTTGATTTTGTGCTGCGCGATGTGCTCACCAGCATTGGCGGTGCCGACCGCTGCGTGTCGGAGTTCATCCGCATCACCGGCAGCTTGCTGCCCGACAAGGTCTACCTGCGCACCATGCCGGAGTTGCACAATGGTAGCTGCACGGCAGCGGGCACGCCGGTGCGCGCCCAGCTGCTGGGCAGCGATGCCGCCAGCATGGCGGCCAATGCCGTGCAGCTGGCAGCGCTGGCGCCCGAGGGCATTGATCTGAACTTTGGCTGCCCGGCCAAGGTGGTCAACCGCCATGGCGGCGGTGCCGCCTTGCTGCAGGACCCGGCCGCCATCCATGCGGTGGTCAGCGCGGTGCGAGCAGCCGTGCCTGCCGCCATGCCGGTGTCGGCCAAGATGCGCCTGGGCTTTAGCGACCGGGCGCTGATGCTGGACTGTGCCTTGGCGATGCAGGAGGCGGGTGCCTGTGAGCTGGTCGTGCATGGCCGCACCAAGCTCGATGGCTACCGCCCGCCTGCCTACTGGGACCAGATTGCGCGGATCCGCGAGGCCGTGCGCATCCCCGTCGTAGCCAATGGGGAGATCTGGACCGTGGAGGACGCCTTGCGTTGCCAGGCAGAATCCGGTTGCCAGGACCTGATGCTGGGCCGTGGCATTGTGGCCGACCCGGGCCTGGCCTGGCGCATCCGCAAAGCCGTCGCCGAGCGCGACGGCCTGCCGTTGCCCACAGGCATGCGCGATGTGCAGTGGCCGGACCTGCTGCCGGCCTTGCTGCGCTTTTGGCACCTGGTCTGTGAGGACCTGGAGCCACGCCAGCGCGCCGGCCGCCTGAAGCAATGGCTGAACCTGATGCGCCGGGCCTTCCCCGAAGCCGAGAAAGCCTACCAGCATGTGCGGGTGATGACGGACCAGGCAGCGATCACCGTGTGGCTGGATGACTTGCAGCAGCAGACGCTGCTGCAAACAGCTGCTTAAAGCAAAGAGTCCGGTGTAAACGGGCTGATGATTTTCAGCATCAGCCGCAGCGGCAGGCTGGCATCAGGCTCGGTGGTCTGGTCTTTCAAGCGGCTGTTCTGCGGTGCCTGCCATACCAGGTCGCCGTCTTTCAGCACCACATGCCAGGCGGCACTCTCCAGACCCTTCTCGATCATGCCGGCTGCCTGGCCCGAGAGCTTGCGGCTGCGCACCAGCACCGCTATTTCGGTGTTCTGCAATTTGGAGCGCTGGTCCAGGTTCATCGAACCCACGACCAGCAACTGGCCGTCAAGCACCAGCACCTTGCTGTGCAGCATCACGCGGCGCCCTTCACGGAAGCTGTTCTGCCCGCTGCCCAGGCCAAAGGCGGCGCGCAGGTCGCTCTCATCGCTGACCAGCTCGTACAGCTCAACGCCATCGCGCAGCAAGGTCTCGCGGTGGCGGGCATAGCCGATATGCGCAATCGGCGCATCATTGGAGGACAGCGAGTTGGTCAGAATGCGTACGCGCACGCCGCGCTGCACGGCATCCTTGAAAGCCTGGCGCATCGTTTCACCGGGCACGAAGTAGGGTGAGACGATCAGCAAATCCTTCTTGGCATAGCCCAGCAGTTGCACCAGGCCATCCACCACGGAATCGGCGCTGGGGCTGTGGCCGGGATTGCGGGTTTCGGCCAGCACGCGCAGTTGTGCCAGGCGCTTGTTTTCCAAAACGCCTGGCGCGGCGCTCAGCGGGTTGGTCTGGCCGTCGGAATCGACGGACGGTATCTTGCTGGGCGCATCGGCCAGTACCACTGAATGGGCCCAGACCAGCGGAACCGTTTTCAGATCCACTGGCTGCATGTCCCAGGCACGTTCACGTTGCTCGGGCGAGATGGCGCCGCCAGGGCGCGGCTCGCCATCAGGAGGGGAGGGCAGTGCGCCGCTGGTGCTGCGCGCGCTGGACTCGGGCGCCGTTTCCGTCGCATCGTCATCACCGCCTTTGCTGGGGCGGGCCTGGTAGGTCTTTTGCATGTCCTCCAGCGCCTGTTTGCTGATCAGCGACTGAACCGGGTAGGCGCGCTCGTTGTTCCAGTAGCTGTCAAAGCTGCTCGACAGATCCCGCACGGCCGGGCCCATGATGAGCACATCGGTGTCCAGGAAGTTGGAGCTCTCGTCATTGTCGAAATAGGCATCGCCCAGATTGCGCCCGCCCATGATGCCCATCGTGTTGTCGGCAAGGAACAGCTTGTTGTGCATGCGCTGCTGCGCGCGCTGGAAATCGGTGGCCGCATTCCACATGCGGCTGATGGGAGAGTCGCGGTCACCTGGGAGCGGGTTGAACATGCGCATCTCGATGTTGGGCTCAAAGGCCAGGCGCATCACCTGCGCATTGCGCCCTGTGCCGTGAAAGTCGTCGAGCAGCACACGCACGCGTACGCCCCGGCGCGCCGCATTCACCACACCTTCGAGCAAACGTGCGGTACTCGCATCGGCATGGATGGCGTAGTACTGCACATCCAGGGTGTATTTGGCGCCTTGCACCAGAGCCAGCCGCGCACCATATGCCGCTTGCGCGCCAGCCAGAATCTCAAAACCGGATGCCCCGGGGCCCGCCTTGCTCTCGGCCTTCTGGCGCTGCTGGCTGATCTGCACCAGCGGGCTGCTGGCCTCAGGCGCCTGCGCGGACGAAGCGGGGCGTTCCACCTGCGCAGGGAGCTTGCTGGCGCAGGCGCTGAGCAAGAATGTTGTACATACCAACACGATTCCACACCGCAGCTTGTGCCAAGGTGATCTCTCCACGAAGCGCGATGGAAATAAAGCAGAGGTCAGCGAAGCAATCGGCATAGTGGCAGGTTCAGTCAGTGGGCTGGCGCTATTGTGCGGGAGCGCAGGCCGTTTCGGAGGCGGCGTCGACGCTTTGGCGGTGCTGTCGTACAGGGCCGAGCGTCTGATGCGTCGTGGCGCCGCAACGCAGCTGCGCGCCAGAGGATCGGGTCGGCAGGGTTTGTGCCCGGGCGGTTCCTGCGGGCGCTTCTGTACGATTGCAAAAAACATTTGAATGCTTGCTTTTCATAGCCATAAGGAGGCCTGCTTATGACCAGATCACTGCGCCTTTGCACCTTTGCCTTGCTGCTGGCGGCCATCGCGATGCCGCCCCAAGCCGCCTGGGCCGCACGCAAGAAAACCACCGAGGCCACCCAGGCGCCCAGGAAGCCGGCCAAGGTCAAGGTCAAACGCCAGCGCAGCAGCAGTGCTGAAACCCCCGCCGAGCGCGACCGCCGCCTGCTGCGCGAATGCAAGGGCCTGCCCAACGCTGGCGCCTGCCTGGGCTATGCCAACTAAACTCTTTCGTCAGAATGCGGCGTGGCCCTGGACACGGGCCAGCACACGAAAGTCGGCGCCAAAGGGCTCGATGGAGCGGATGTCCAAGTCCGGCGCCTGGTCCAGCTGCTGCAGCGCCATACCGGCAAACGCGGGCAGCCCCTGGCCGACGAGCTTGGGAGCCAGGTAGAACAGGCACTCATCGACCAGGCCCGCTTGCAGCAGCGCGCCATTCAGGATGCCACCCGCTTCCACATGCAGTTCGTTGACTTCCCGTTGACCCAGGTCTTGCATCAACGCCGCCAGGTCAATGCGGGCGTTGGGGACTGTTGAAACTGGACCCGGCAGGCGCACAATGGTCGCGCCAGCGGCCTCCAGTGCAGCCTGGCGTGCGCTGTCTTCGCTGCGGGTGTAGATCAGCACCTCGCGTTCAGCGGCAAAGATGCGGGCTTGAGGAGGGGTGCGCAGCTGGCTGTCCAGCACCACCAGGCGGGGCTGGCGCGGGGTGTCCACATAGCGCACATCCAGGGCCGGGTCATCGGCCAGCACGGTGCCCACGCCGGTCAGGATGGCGCAGGCCCGGGCGCGCCAGAAATGGCCATCGGCCCGGGCGGCTTCGCCGGTGATCCACTGGCTGCGGCCATCGGGCAAGGCGGTGGCACCATCGAGCGACATGGCGGCCTTGACACGCACCCAGGGCTGCCTGCGTACCATGCGGCTGAAAAAGCCGATGTTCAACTCCCGCGAGGCCTCCCCACCGTCTTGCGGCGCGCACACCACCACCTCGACGCCGGCGGCACGCAGCCGGCCAAAGCCATTGCCGGCAACCAGCGGGTTCGGGTCGGTGATGGCCCCCACCACCTTGGCCACACCGGCTGCTGCCAGTGCATCGCAGCAAGGCCCTGTACGGCCATGGTGCGCGCAGGGCTCCAACGTGACATAGGCGGTTGCACCCACGGTGCTATGGCCTCGGGCCGCTGCATCGCGCAAGGCCATGATTTCGGCATGCGGCCCACCGGCCCGCTGGGTGTGGCCTTGGCCTATGACCTGGCCATCGGCAGCCACCAGCACGCAACCGACGCGGGGGTTGGGGGAAGTAATGAACAGGGCGCTGGCAGCCAGGTCCAGCGCGGATTGCATCGATTGATCAGTCATGGAGCTTTGTCGCAATAGGGGCCATACCTAGACGCGTGGCAGTCAACGCCAGGCCGGCTTGGCGATTATCGGCGCAAGACCGCGCCAGCGCTGCATGGCCTGTTTTTCAACGCGAGCGAATTTAATTTTTTAATGGGAGAGGGCTTTACGTGATTGCATGAAATATAAATAATCAAAACTATGAATTCAATAGTTTTAATTGATTTATTAAACTGTAAAAGTTGGCGCAGGCATCTTGGGCTGACCGCCGTCGAGTTGATGGTGGTCATCAGCCTGCTGGCCATTATTGCGAGCATCGCGGTGCCCAATTTCAACGGCCTGCTGCAGCGCTGGCGGGTGCGGCAATCGCTGGAGGCCATGCATTCTGCGATCCATCTTGCGCGCTCCGAGGCGATCAAACGCAGTGGCCAGGTGGCCTTGCAGCGCATCTCCACCAGCGGGCACTGCCAGGCCCGCGCGCGAACCAACGATTGGAGCTGTGGCTGGCAGGTCTGTGTGCATGGCTTGGGTCAGCAGCTATGTGCGCCAGATGCTCTGGTCATCCAGCGTTTTGAGGCGCCGCCAGGTTTGCAGGTGCAGCGCAGCAGTCTGGGGGAGGGCATCCGGTTTGACCGCTGGGGCATGCCGGTGGGGGGCTTCAGCTTTTCGCTGCTTCCCAAGGGCAAAGGCCTGGAGGATGCTGCCGCCAAAGGGCTGTGTACCAGCCGAGGCGGTCGGGTGCGGATCGCCGACAAGCCGCCTTGCCCGGCACGGGGATGACTGAGGTTCCAGTCCATGTTCATGCCATCCCATACCCAGGCTTCCTATTCGCGCGGCATCAGCTTGCTGGAGTCGATGGTTGCCATCGTCGTGCTGGTCCTCGGCGTGTTGTCGATGCTGGCCATGCAGATGCATACGCTGGCGGACACACAGACCAGTACCCGCCGGGTGCAGGCCATCCGTCTGATCGAAGACCTGGGGGAGCGTATACGCGCCAATCCCCATGCCTGGGACCAGTTGGAGCGCTATGTCAGCGACTGGCAGGACGCTGCCGGCTCCTCCATTGCCGCATCTTGCACTGCGCGGCCCTGTAGCGCTGCTGAGCTGGCCGAGCATGAATTGACCCAGTGGCGGCTGCAGGTCAAGCGCAGCTTGCCGCTGGGTCAGTCCCGGATTTTTCTGGCACCCGGCGAAAACCAGGCTGCCAACCGGCGCCAACTGGGCGTAATGATCCGCTGGCGCGAAAGCACGCATGCCAGCCCAGACTCCACAAGCCAGGCGCAGTACCGCAACCAGGTCGATACCACCAGGAGTGTGGGCGAAGGGCCCAGCACCAATGCGGTCGAGGAACGCGGCGGCGAGGTGGTTTGCCAGGACGACGATGGTGATTTGCGCTACACCTGCCATCTCCAGTACCTGGCCCTGAATGCGCGCTGTACCGCAGAGCGCATGGGCGGCGCGGTGCATTACCACTGCGGGGGGGCTTGATATGCCAACCCATCTCAGTCCCTTATCGCCGTTGTCGCACTGTGAATCGGTATTGCTGCCCTTGTCCAAACCTCGGCGTCGACAACAAGGCTTTAGTCTGGTCGAGCTGATGGTGGGTATGGCGCTGGGCTTGCTGGTGATCGCCGCTGCCAGCATGGCCTTGCTGGCTTCCCGCAGCCTGTCCGTGACTGTCAGCGATGCCAGCCACTTGCAGCAGCAGGCCAGCTATGCGTTGCGCATCATCGGGCTGCAGCTGCGCCAGGCGGGCGGCCTGTACCTCAACCCGAACCTGCCCGACGGCGCCGATGGATCACTGAGCGCAGCGCTGGCGCCTGCGGCTTTTGAGACCACCGCACCCGCCGTGGGCAGTGCCCGTGGCTATGCCCCCCAGTCCGATGCACTGCGGGGCAGCCATAACAGTCTGGTGACGGGCTACCGGCGCTACAAGGAGCCCGTCTTTGCCCAGTCCGCCCTGGCCGCGCAAGCGCGCAACTGCCTGGGCGGACCGGTGGATGCCAGCGCTGACCAGCGGCTGGAATCGCACTTTCGGCTGCGCGGCCATGTGCTGCGCTGTGGCGGTAACGATACCGCTGCATCGCCCCAGCCCCTGGTTGAGAACGTGGCGGCTTTTCAGCTGCGCTATTTGCGCATGCAGGCAGCGGGCACGGCGCAACCGCAACTCCAGTATGTGAATGCGCAGCAGGCGGGCCGCGATTGGTCAGAGGTGGTGGCGGTGGAAGTGTGCCTGGTGCTGTTCGGCAGCCGGCCCAGTTCGTTGCCTGCAGGCAGCGGCTATACCGGTTGCGATGGCGAATGGGTGGCGGTCGCTGATTTGCCCGGCCCGCGCAGAGAGCGCATGCACCGCGTCTTTCGCAATCTGTTCCAGCTGCGCAGCCAGGGAAGCCTATGAGACGCCTGGGCCATCTTTATCCTGGCAGCCTTGCGCAACGCGCGCGGGGTGCTGCGTTGCTGACAGTGCTGGTCTTCAGCATGCTGTCGATGCTGCTGGCGTTGTGGGCGGCGCGGACCGCCTGGTATGGCGAGCTGGTGGTCGGCAACGATGCCGATTACCAGCGGGCCTTTGAAGCTGCAGAAGCCTTGCTGTTGGACGCCGAACTCGATATTCGCGGCGAGCGGGCCGATGGCCGACCCTGTGCTTATGGAGGGTTGCCGCATGGGGCGGCAGCCAGTATGTGCCGCAGCGGGGGCACCACCAAGGTACCGATGGAGAACGCCGACCTGCCTGCCTTCTTGGCAACACTCAGTGCCCAGCCGCAACGCTGCATCGATGCGCTCTGTGCCAAGCGCGTAGGGCGCCAGGATATCTGGAATGCGCCTGCCCCTGGCACCGCAGCCCGGCAGGCGGGCGAGCAAGACCTGTTCGCATTGATTCGCGCTGGCACCGGCGCGCGATACGGCCAGTACACCGGCGCACAACTGGGCGATGCAGACCGGCCAGCCCATCCCATTCTGGCCGACCGGGGTGCGGCCGAAGCGGGCGGCTGGTACTGGATCGAGGTCATCCCCTATACCGACAGCAAACCCGGCCTGGTCAGCAATGCACCGGCCAGGCAGCTGGAGCTGGTGGGCCTGTCCCCCCATGTCGTCTACCGCATCACCGCTGCGGCCTTTGGCAGGAAGCCGGACACCTTGGTGGTGCTGGAGCAGAGCTATGCCCGCCCAAGGCGCAAAGACTGAGAGGCAGATATGGATCGCAAGAACGCAGGCATGGCTTCACTGTGCAACCCCACCAGCGCTCGGAGCTGCATACTGGCTTGGACCGCTCTGATGCCTGCTGCCGCCTGGCCGCTGGAGCTGGCCACCGAGCCCGCCGGAGGTGCCAGCACTTTTGTGGCCCCCAATGTCATTGTCTCCATTGATGACTCTGCCGCCATGCAGCGCCGCATGGGCAGCACGGAGGCGGGTTTGGCCAGCATTACCGCGCCGGATGGCGAGGGCCAGTGGGATGCGCGGGCAGCGCGCATGGCCGTGTTGCGCCATGCGCTCAAGGATGTCCTGGGGGATGGACAGCAGCTACCCGATGGCGCCATACGCCTGGCCTGGCAGGCCATGTGGAACCATGGCGCAGCGCCCGGTGGCGGGCCAGCGGGCATGGTGCAAGGCCAGCGCCGCCGGGCTGGGGCCAGCTCGGTCAACAGCCCGCGTCTGGCCAGCAATGGTCTGCAGACGCTGCAGGGCCGGCATCGCCAGCAATTTCTGGCCTTTGCCGAATCGCTCAGCACCGGGCACAGCAGTGACCTGCACCACCTGTTCGGCCAGGCCGATGCCTATCTGCGCCGGCCCCTGGGCCCGCAAGGCCCCTGGTCCAGCCAACCGGGAGCCGCCACGGTTGCCAGCAGCACTTACCTGGGCTGCCGCCGCAACTTCCACATTGTGTTGGCCGGCAGCCGCTGGTCTGGCCCGGCTACCGGCGGTGCGCAAGACGACCACACACGCGCCAAGACCTTGCCCGACGGCCAGGTCTACGGCGGCGGCAGCGCCGCGCAAAGGGCCGCCACCCAGCTCTACAGCGATGCGGTGCCCAGCACCTTGGCGGACTGGGCTTTCCGCAGCTGGGCCGACCCCTTGCAGCGGTCAGGCCTGAGCGGCCGCCTGGCGCCTGAGGCTGACTACCGCCATGCGCCGCCCCGCGAGCGTTTTGCCGACGGTAGCGGCCAAACTGCCGTGCTGGAGCGCTACTGGAACCCGCGCTACAACCCCGCCAGTTGGCCGCATCTGCAAACCTATACGGTGGGCATTGGGCTGGAGGCCAGCACCTGGCCCGGCGCGCCACAGATCCTGGCACCTACGCAACAGCTGCCCTTGGGCTACGACGGCAGCTTTGCGGCGCTGGCCAAAGGAAATGTGGTTTGGCCCGATATGCAGGCGCAGGGCGAAGGCGTGCGCGCACTGGATCTCTGGCATGCAGCGATCAATGGGCGAGGTCGCTTTTATGCGGCGACAGATGCAGGCGATGTGGCGACGGCACTGCGCAGCATCTTGGCCGATATCCAGGCCCAGCATGCAGGCCGTACGCTGGGCGCAGCCAAAGCCAGCACGGGTGCTGCCAGCGCCAGCCAAGCCATCGCGCAGGATGCCTTGCTGTTTACCGCCAGCTACGACCCGGGCCGTGCCTGGTCGGGTGCCATCCAGGCGCAGGCGATGGGCAGCGATGGCCGCTTGCGAGCGGCACCCGGCTGGGGCGGGCAGACAACGGCCGACAAACTCGATGCGATTGCCTGGCAGCAGCGCCTGGTGCTGACCTGGGGCGATGTGCAGCAGCGCGGCGTGCCTTTTCGCTGGGCGGCGGATGACAGTTACTTGAGCGCAGAGCACAAGCTGGCCTTGCAAGGCCAAGCCGATAGCGCGCAAGGCCAGGCAAGCGGCGAGCAGCGCCTGAACTACCTGCGGGGCGAGCGCCGGCAGGAAGCCCAGCACGGCGGCAGCCTGCGCAACCGGCACTCGCGCCAGGGCGATATCGTGCATTCGCAAATCTGGTACCTGGGCAAGCCTTCTGCGCGCCATACCGACGCGAGCTATCTCGACTTTGTGCTGCGCCACCAAAACCGCTTGCCCATGCTCTATGTCGGTGGCAATGACGGCATGCTGCACGGCTTCTCGGCCCGCAGCGGCGAAGAAAAAATAGCCTATGTGCCCCGGGGCGTGATCCCCGGTCTGCGTGCGTTGACCAGCCCAGGCTACGATGGCCAGCACCGCTATTTTGTCGACGGCTCGCCACTGGCTGGGGATGCCAACCTCGGCACCGCCAGCAGCCCGCGCTGGCGCAGCCTGCTGGCGGGCACCTTGGGTGCCGGTGGCAAAGGCTATTTTGTGCTCGATGTCACCGAGCCCGAGACCGGGTTTGCCGAGGCGCAAGCCGCCGGTCTGGTGCTGATGGACCGCAGCTGGCATGCGACGGAATCCGCACCGCGCTGCGAGGCGGAGACGGGCGCTGCGCTGCAGTCTTGCATCCGCCTGGCCGAGGCCTTTGCCGATATCGGCCATATCACCGCCAGCCCCTCGCGCGACGACATCGACCCGCAGCGCACAACACAAATCGCCCAGCTCAACAATGGCCGCTGGGCGCTGGTGCTGGGCAATGGCTACAACAGCGCCAACGGCAGGCCGGTGCTGCTGATCCAGTACCTCGATGGCGCGCAAGAGCTGCTGCGTTTGGTGGCGACCGGCGCCACCACGGCGCAGACTTGCCGGCAGGAGGCCGCGCCCCAGGCGGCGTGCCGCCAGGTGCAGGACAACGGGCTTTCCGCGCCCAGGCTGGTCGATATCAATGGCGATGGCCGGCCCGATGTGGTCTACGCCGGCGACAACCAGGGCAATCTCTGGAAGTTTCTGATCAGTGCCGACAACGATGCGGCATGGGGCGTGGCGCAGTGGGGCGCGCTCGCGGCGACCACCAGCAACCAGGGCACGTCCGGCGTGCCGCTCTACCAGGCGCGGGGCGGCCCGCGCAGTGCGCCGGGGCAGCGCAGCTTGCACCAGCCGATCAGCACCGCCCCCTTGGTGCGCAGCAATGACCGCTTGCGCACCCTGCAGCAGGCGGGTGGCCAGCGCCAGGTGCCTGTGGGCGGCCTGATGGTGGCTTTTGGCACCGGCCGCAATGCCAGCCGCCAAGACCCGCAAGACGACAGTGTGCAGAGCCTGTATGCCGTGCTCGACACCAGCCGCTACAAGAGGGTGGGCGAGCGCGGTGAGCGGGTGGAGGTATGCGCCTCGGCGGCCGATGCGGAATGCCAGTCGGCGCTGGGCAGCGATGCTGATTTGCCCAGTCCGGTGGCGCCAAGCCAGCTGCTGCAGCGCCGCATCAACCCGAGCGCCTTAAATACCCGCAGCAGCGACAGCCGCGAGTTCTGGGCGATGGAGGAAAGCGAAGGCGCCGACGCGCTGGATTGGAACCAGCACCGAGGCTGGTTTCTGGACCTGCCCGAAGCAGGCGAGCGGCTGTTGCAGCCCCTGGGTTTTTTCAGCGGCAGCAACTTGCTGGCGGTGATCAGCGAGGTGCCAGCACATGCCCGCGATGGCGAACCCGGCCAGGAGCGTTGTGAGCCGGCGGAGGGCACTGAAGCACGCCAGTATTTCAGCCTGCTCAACCTCATCGATGGCTCGCGGCCGCGCTTGCAGTTGCTGGATGCCGATGGCGATGGGGTGTTCGATCCGCAGTCCGATGGCCGGGCATCGCGCATGTCGCTGGGTGCTGGCCCGCATGCGATGCTGCGCGTGCGCGATGACGAGGGGCAGCAGCGCATCCGCCTCGACGGCGAATCTCTGCGTGATCTGCCCGAAGTGCCGATCCGGCCCACCTGGCGACAGGCGCGATGAAAAGGTCGGGCATGCAAATTCGTCCTTCTACGGCATGCACTGGCTTGACCTTGATCGAGCTGATGATGGTGCTGGCCATCATCGGCATCTTGAGCGCGGTGGCTTTGCCCAACTACAGCGAATACCTGCGCCGGGGCCACCGCACGGAGGCCCGAACGGGGCTGTTCCAAGCCGCGCAATGGCTGGAGCGTGCTGCCACCGCCAATGGTGTCTATCCGCTGGAACTGCCTGCGGCGTTGACATGGCAAGAACTGCCGGACAAGCGCTACACCATTGGTTTTGCCGACGGCAACAGCCCTGCGCGCTATACCCTGGTGGCAACTCGTAAACCGGGGGCGCAGCAGCGGGACCGCTGTGGCAACTACACGTTGACGCAGGATGGGCGGCAAGGCAATCTGCAGCTGGCGCAAGGCAGCAGCACGGCGGAGTGCTGGCGCTGATGCGCGGACTGCTTCGGTCAGAAGAGGCCGCAAATGCAGACGCTTATTGCGCGCTCCAACGGTCGTTCCAGCTGCGCAGCTCCTGCATGTCGCGGCGGTCTTTCTTCGTGGGGCGGCCGGCCTGCAGGCTATTGGCAGGCTCGGGCGCCAGGCGGCGCTGCTCGCTGAGCACTTCGCGCTGGCGAATGCTGTCGGCAGTCTCCTCGTACATCTGCTGGGCCACCGGGGCGGGGCCGCGGGTAGCGGCCATGCCCAGCACGGCGACGGTGCGCGGCGTCTGCGCCTGCAGCAGCTCGACGGTGTCTTGCGCACGCACTTCCTTGGAAGGTTTGGCGACGGTGCCGTTGACCTTCACATGGCCCTTGTGGATGGCCTCGACCGCAATGGCGCGGGTCTTGTAAAAGCGGGCGCACCACAGCCATTTGTCGATGCGCATTGTGGGAGTCTGGTCGGTCTCAGTGTGGGCCATCTTCGGCAGGTGGTTGGACATTCGGTTTGAACTCTACTACAGCATCGAAACCTTGGATATGGCCATGGTGCTGGCGGTTGTGCAACGACAGGCGGGCGCCCAGCGCCGTCACGATGGAGTGGCAGATCGCCAAGCCCAGGCCGGAGCCATCGCGCAGGTTGCCAGTGACAAAGGGCTCGGTCAGCCGCGCCTGCATCTCGGCGCTGACGCCGGGGCCCCAGTCGCTGATGCGCAAGCTGGCAGCCGGGCCTTGCTGCGTCAGCTGCAGCAGCAGTGGCGCATCGGGTGGCGAGTGCTGGATGGCATTGTGCAAAAGGTTGCGCACCAGCTCGCGCAGCATCCAGGGGTGGGCGGCCAGCAGTACCTCATCGCTTTGCAGCTCGAACTGCAGGTTCTTGTCGGCCAGCAGTGGCGATAGCTCGATCACCATGTCCCGCACGATGGCTGTCAGGTCGACGGTCTGGGTGTGTTCGGACTGGTGCAGCTGCTCGACCTTGGCCAGCGACAGCATCTGGTTGGCCAGCAAGGTGGCGCGGTCCACGGTGGCGGCAATTTCCCTGAGTGCCTGCTCGGGCTCCACATCGCCGCGCTGGGCCGACTGCACCTGCACCTTCAGCACCGCCAGCGGCGTGCGCAGCTGGTGCGAGGCATCGCGCACAAAGCGCTTCTGGTGCTGCACCAGGTGCGACAGCCGCGCCATCACCCGGTTGGTGGCATCGACCAGTGGCAGCACTTCTGATGGCGTCGCGGCCGGGGTTTTGAGCGGCTGCAATGCATGGTCGCTGCGCGCATTGAGCTGGTCGCTCAGCTGCAGAATCGGCAAGGTGGCGCGCCGCACCACCACCACCACCACGACGGCAATGCAGCCAAACAGCAAGGCCTGCTGCACCAGCGTGCCCCAGAGCATGTCGCGGGCCAGCGATTCGCGGATCTCCAGGGTCTCTGCCACCTGGATCAAGGCCATGCCCCGGCCGGTGGCGCTGGCCACCGGCTGCAGCAGCGCGGCCATGCGCACCGGCATGCCGCGGAACTCGGCATTGTAGAAATCCACGAGCGCGGCATAGGGCGGCTGCTGGGCGATGCGCCCGCGCCAGATCGGCAGCTCGGCAAAGCCGCCAATCAGCTCGCCGCTCATGTTGGAGACGCGGTAGAACAGCCGCGATTGGTTGTCCGCCTCAAAAGCCTCCAGCGCCGAATAGGGCACGGCCGAATCAACAATCGCCAGGTCGTCGTAACCGGCGACGGTCAGCTGCTCGCCAATCACCTTGGCCGATGCCAGCAGGCTGCGGTCGTAAGCGGTGTTGATGGCCTGCAGCGATTGCCGGTAGAGGCTGCTGGTGTTGTAGATGATGAATACCACCACGGGCAGCAAGATGCCCAGCAGCAGGTTGCGGCGCAGCGAGCGTATGCGCGGCGGCTGGGACCGGCCCGGGGCCTTGCTGCTGTCAGGCGCCATCGGCGGCACCGGGCTTGAGCAGGTAGCCCAGGCCGCGCAGGGTCATCAGCTGCATATTCGTCGGTGCCAGCTTTTTGCGCAGGCGGTAGGCCACTACCTCGACCGCCTCCAGCTGCACATCGGTCTCGCCAGCAAAGACGGCGCTGAACAGACGCTCCTTGGTCACCGCCTGGCCCATAGGCTGGCTCAGCACGCGCAGAAAAGCCACTTCGCGCGGCGTCAGTTCAAACAGCTGGCCGCGCCAGTAAAACGATTCGGAGGCCTTGTCATAGCGCAGTGCCATGCCGGGCGCCACAGCCGGTGCTGCGGGCTCGGCCACCAAGGGTTGCGCGCGCCGCACCAGCGCGCGGATGCGCGCTTCCAGCTCGTCCAGGTCAAAGGGCTTGGCCAGGTAGTCATCGGCACCCGAGTTCAGGCCCAGAATGCGGTCGCCGACGGTGCCACGCGCAGTCAGGATCAGGGTGGGGGCGGCCAGGCCTTCGCTGCGCGCCTGGGCAATGATTTCCAGCCCGTCCATCGTCGGCAAGCTCAGGTCCAGCACCACCACATCGGGCGCGAGCTTGCGCCAGGCCGGCAGCGCCGCACCGCCATCGGTGATGGGCGTGACCTCCATGCCCCGCCGGCGCAAGGTGCGCTGCAAGGTGGTCTGCATCGTGGGGTCGTCTTCGATCAGCAAGAGGTGCATGGCGGGAGTGTGCACCAATTCCTCGGCGCCTCCAGACTCAGTGTTTTCCCTAGCTCTGGACCGCCTGGCTGACAGCCATTTGACAGCTAGGGCCACGATGATTCAGGCACTAACAACACGATCAGGAGACAACCATGCGCCGTGATGCATTCCTCAAATCCATGCTTGCGCTGGCCGCTGCCGGCAGCCTGCCGATGCAGGCCTTTGCTGCCACCAATGTCAAGATGCTGCTGCCCGCCAACCCCGGTGGCGGCTGGGACACGACCGGCCGTGCGCTGGGCAAGGCGTTGCAGGATGCCGGCGTCGCTGGCACCGTGACCTATGACAACAAGGGCGGCGCCGCAGGCGCCATCGGCCTGGCGCAGTTCGTCAATGGCAGCAAGGGCGATCCGAACGCGATGATGGTCATGGGCGCCGTCATGCTGGGCGGCATCATCACCGGCAAGCCACCGGTGGACCTGAACCAGGCCACGCCGCTGGCGCGCCTGACCAGCGAATACAACGTCTTCGTGCTGCCCGCCAACTCGCCCTACAAGAGCATGGCCGAAGTGGTCGCCCAGCTCAAGAAGGACCCTGGCTCGATCAAGTGGGGCGGCGGCTCGCGCGGCTCGACCGAGCACATTGCTGCGGCGATGATTGCCCGTGCCGTGGGTGTGGACCCGGCCAAGATCAACTATGTCGCCTTCCGGGGCGGCGGTGAGGCGATTGCTGCCGTGCTGGGTGGCAATGTCACCGTCGGCGGCAGCGGCTTCAGCGAGTTTGCCGAGTACATCGCTACCGGCAAGATGCGCCCGATCGCCGTCACCTCGGCCCAGCGCCTGGAAGGCTCGACCGTGCCCACGCTCAAGGAGCAGGGCATTGATGTGGAAATCGGCAACTGGCGCGGCGTCTATGGCGCGCCCGGCATCTCGGCGGACCAGCGCGCGCAGCTGATCGCGATGCTGGAAAAAGCCACCAAGAGCAGCAGCTGGGCCGAGTCGATGAAGAAGAACGACTGGACCTCGGCATGGCTCGCCGGCGATGCCTTCAGCCAGTTCGTCACGGCCGAGTTCGCCAATCTCAAGGACACCATGACCCGCGCAGGCATGGTCTAAGCGCAGCCGGCATGGCCGCTGGCGGCCATGCGCTGCGCATTGCGCTCCCCTTTGCCATCTGTCTGAGGCACCGGCCTGGCCCGGTGCCCGGCTGGGCTGTTGCCGCCTGATCGGTGGCATGAGGGAGGCGCCGTCATCTTTTCAGGAGTTTCGATATGAGCAACACCGCAGATTCTTCGGGGCCCGACGCCAACGGCGCCGCCGCGCCTGCGCCGGAGGCTTTCGAGCATGCGCACACACCGCGCACTACCTCGCAGCTGCTGGTCGGCATAGCGGTCTTGGTGATCGCTGGCCTGCTGTCCTGGGGGGCATTGCACATCCCCTCGCAGGCGGGCTACAGCGGCGTGGGGCCGGATTTTCTGCCCTGGCTGTCTGCCAGCGTGCTGGGCCTGTGCGGCATCTGGCTGTGCTGGGAGGCGCTGACCGGCGGCTTCCACCACCTCGATGCCCCCGATGGCGCCCAGCACGGTGACTGGGGTGCGCTCACCTGGGTTTGCGCAGGGCTGATCAGCAGCGCGGCGCTGATCACCACATTGGGCTTCATCCTCAGCTGCAGCCTGTGCTATGTGCTGGCCACGCAAGGGCTGCGCCGTGCCACCGGCCAAACGCAGGCGGGCTCGTTCAAGACCATGGGCAAGGACCTGGTGACGGGTCTGCTGATCTCTGCGCCCGTGTTCTGGGCCTTTACCCAATTCCTGGCAATCAACTTGCCCGGACTGACCGAGACAGGGTGGCTGTGATGGAAATTTTCAATGCACTGATTCAAGGCTTCATGACGGCGGCCACGCCGGTGAACCTGCTTTGGGCCCTGGTGGGCTGCGCCTTGGGCACGGCCGTGGGCGTGCTGCCCGGCATTGGCCCCGCTGTGGCTGTGGCGATGCTGCTGCCAATCACGGCCAAGGTCGAGGTGACCGCCTCGATGATCTTCTTTGCTGGCATCTACTACGGCGCCATGTATGGCGGCTCGACCACCTCGATCCTGCTCAACACCCCGGGTGAGACGGCGAGCATGGTGACGGCGATGGAGGGCAACAAGATGGCCAAGAGCGGCCGCGCCGGTGCGGCGCTGGCGACCTCGGCCATCGGCTCCTTTGTGGCCGGCACGATTGCCACCGTGGTGGTGACCTTGTTTGCGCCCACCGTGGCCGAGTTTGCCGTGCGCCTGGGCCCGCCCGAGTACTTCATGCTGATGGTGCTGGCCTTCACCACCGTCAGTGCGGTGCTGGGCAAGAGCAGCCTGCGCGGTTTGACCGCCTTGTTCCTGGGCCTGGCCGTGGGCTGCATCGGCATGGACCAGATCACGGGCGCCGCGCGCTACACGATGGGCAAGCCCGAGCTGCTCGATGGCATCGACATCGTGCTGGTTGCAGTGGGCCTGTTTGCGGTGGCCGAGGTGCTGTACTTTGCGCTCTACGAAGCCAAGACCCGTGACACGCAAAACAAAATGGGCCGCGTGCACATGACGCGCCGCGACTGGAAGCGCTCGATACCCGCCTGGATCCGTGGCACGGTCATCGGCACGCCGTTTGGCTGCATCCCAGCGGGCGGCACCGAGATCCCGACCTTTCTGAGCTATGCGGCCGAGAAAAAACTGGCCAAGGGCGATGACAAGGCCGAGTTCGGCAGCACTGGCGCCATCGAAGGCGTGGCCGGCCCCGAAGCGGCCAACAATGCCACGGTGACGGCCGCGCTGATCCCGCTGCTGACCCTGGGCATTCCCACCAGCAATACCACGGCGGTGCTGCTGGGCGCGTTCCAGAACTACGGCATCAACCCCGGCCCCCAGCTGTTCACCAGCTCGGCAGCGCTGGTGTGGGCGCTGATTGCCTCGCTCTACATCGGCAATGTGATGCTGCTGGTGCTGAACTTGCCGATGGTCGGCATGTGGGTCAAGCTGCTGAAAATCCCCAAGCCGCAGCTCTATGCCGGCATCCTGATTTTCGCCACCGTTGGCGCCTATGGCATGCGCCAGAGCACCTTCGATTTGTTCCTGCTGCTGGGCATTGGCGTGCTGGGTGTGGTGATGCGGCGCTTTGACTTCCCCACCGCGCCGGTCGTGGTCGGCATGATCCTGGGCCCGCTGGCCGAGGCCCAGATGCGCAACGCCGTCGCCATTGGCGAGGGCAGCTGGACCATCTTCCTGCAGCGCCCGATGTCGCTGACCCTGATCATCATCGTGCTGGCGGTGCTGATCGTCCCCCGGGTTCTGAAGTGGATGGGCAACAAAAAGGCGCTGCAGGCTGCAGCGGCCTGATGCCCGGCACCTCAACCGGTCCTTCTCTTGGCACCCTGCGGGGTGCCTTTTTTATGCCTTTGCCATGCGCATCGTTCCCGTGCTGCAACACTGTATTGCCCATTTGCGGGCTAGGCAGTGGCGGTGCCATGGCCTACCATTTGCAGATTACCAACTGGTGCTGCCAAGGCAGCGTGGAAACGGCCTGCGTTCATGGATTTCATTGTTGCCCTGGTGCGCGAATACGGTGTTGGCATCGTCTTTCTCAATGTGCTGATCGAGCAGTTGGGCGCGCCCATTCCCGCGTATCCGGTGCTGATGGTCACCGGTGCCATCCACGGCGGTTCGCTGTCGCAGCAGTTGCTGCTGATCGCAGTGGCGGTGTTGGCGGCATTGATCGCAGATGGCGTCTGGTATGCGATGGGGCGGCGCTACGGCAGGCGGGTGCTGGCCCGGGTCTGCAAGATTTCGCTGTCGCCCGATTCCTGCGTGCAGAACACCGAATCGCTCTACGGCCGCTGGGGCGCCAAGTCGCTGCTGATCGCCAAGTTTGTGCCCGGCTTTGCGTCGATTGCCAGCGCGCTGGCTGGCGCCGTAGGCACCACGCCGAGCCGCTTTGTGCTGTTCGATGGCCTGGGCGCCTTGCTCTGGGTGGGCTCGGCAGTGCTGCTGGGCGGGCTGTTCAGCTCCACGGTCGAGGACCTGCTGGCCGTGCTGGCGCAGCTGGGCCAGTGGGGCTTGCTGCTGCTGGGCATTGTGTTTGCCGTCTTCATTGCGCGCCGCTGGTGGAGCCGCCGCCAGGTGATCCGCTCGCTGCGCATGGAGCGGCTCACGGTCGATGAACTCAATGACATGCTGAGCGGCGATGAACTGCCCGTCATCCTCGATGTGCGTGCCGGTACGGCATTCGAGGCATCGCACATTCCCGGCGCCCATTCCTATGACCCGCATGCCAAGGGTGCGCGCCTGCCGGCCATTGATCCCGAGGCCTCGGTCATCATCTACTGCGCCTGCCCCAATGAGGTGTCGGCTGCCCGCATGGCCCAGCTGCTGCGCCGTGCCGGCATCCGGCGGGTGCGGCCGCTGCTGGGCGGTATCGATGCCTGGGTCGATGCGGGCTACCAAGTGCATGGCAGCAGCGCTGCGCCGGCTTGATCAGCAGCGATTTATAGGCAGAGGAAGGCCAGCGCCGCAATGGCGGTGGGCAGCAAGGCCCCCAGCAACAGGCCGCCAATGCTGATGGTCGCGTTGCTGAAGCCATGCTTGAGCAGCGCGACACCGGCAGGGTTGGGGGCATTGGCAATCACCGTCAGGCCACCACCGGCGACGGCACCGGCCATCAGCATGTACTTGGCCGCATCGCTCATGCCTTCGATCTGCGAGCCCAGGTAGGTCAGCGCCGCGTTGTCGGTGATGGCGGTCAGCCCCAGCGCCCCAAAGAACAGCACCAACGGCGCCATGCTGGCCACCAGCGGCTGCAGCCACCAGCTTTGCAGGCCGCCCAGCACCACCAGGCCCGCCAGGAAAAAGCCCACCAGCAGCGCTTCCTTGAGGATCAGCGGGCTTTGGTACTTAGCATAGGCATGGGTGTAGCCCAGAAACAGCAGAAACACGCCGAGGAACAGCACCGGGTGGTGGGCAAGCACGACCACGGCCGCCAGCAAGGCCGCATGCACGGCCACCACACCCAGCGGCATGTGCGCCTGCGCGTCCTCGCTTGGCGGTGCTGCCGCCAGATGGCCGCGCATGCACCAGGTGGCAATGCTGGCGTTGACCAGCACGGCAATCACCGCTTTCCAGCCAAACTGGCTCAGCATGAAGGCGCTGTCCCAGCCCCAGGTCGCCGCCACCATCAGCACCGGCGGCGCAGCGTAGGAGGTGAGCGTGCCGCCAATCGAGATATTGACAAAGAGCACGCCCAGCGCCAGGTACTTGAGGCGGGTGGGCATGCGCGGGGTAAAGACCAGCGGGGCGAGGGTCAGCGCGGCAATGGTCATCGCAGCTGGCTCGGTGATCAGCGATCCCATCAGCGGCACGGCGGCCAGGCCCAGCCAGGCCAGGCTCAGGGCCGTGGGCAGCGGCGTGGCGCTGGCCAATGCGGCCAGTGTGCGCTGCACCGTCATCACGATGGGGCGGGATGCCGCCATCACCATGACGACAAAAACGAACAGGGGTTCGGTGTAGTTGCGCGACTCGGCGTAGTCAATCGCCTGGGTCGGGCCGCTGGCAAAGGCCATGACGCCGATCAGCACCATGGCCCAGAAGCCGAAGACGATCTCGACCTCGCCCAAAAGATGGAAAACGCCCGCGTGGCGTGGATAGCGGTGCGACAGGCGTTCGAATTGCTTGGCGAGAAAGGTGTGGAGCAGCGCAATGGCAAAAATGCCGGCGGCCAGATACTCAATGGAAAACATGGTGTGCTTTGGGCTGAAGCATGCAGCGGTTGGCAAGCAGCCAGACACAGACGACGATTGTCAGCGCGCTGATGGCAAACCGGAGCAGGCAACGGGGTTCCAGCGAGGCGGCCCGACCTTCGCTCACAACCTGCCGCTACACCCTATGTGACGACACCCAAGCCCTCCATTTTACAAAAAAATAATCAGATATGGGTTTTCAATGTCTTTTTGCAGACTTTGCACAAGCTCTCAGACCGGCGGATTGCGGCGCTTGCTGCGCAGCCACCAGGCCGCGACCAGCGAGAACAGCACGATCACGCCGACCAGCAGCCAAAAGCCCAAGGGGTCTTGGCTAAGCGGGATGCCGCCCACATTCATGCCGAACAGACCGGCCATCATGTTCACCGGCAGCGCCAGCACGGTGATCATCGTCAAGGTGTAGAGCGAACGGTTGGTGTCCTCGTTGGTGCCGGCGGCAATCTCTTCCTGCAGCAGCTTGATGCGCTCTTCGAGCGATTGCATATCGCGCAGAAACACGGAGAACTCCTCGCTGGCGGCGCGCAGCGCATGCAGGTCTTCGTCACGCATCCACTGTGGCGGCGTCTGCAGCAGGCGGAACATGGCCGAGGGCTCAGGCGCCAGCAAACGCTTCAGCCGCACCAGCAGGCGGCGCAGCGCGCCCAGCTGGCGCGGCTGCATGCGCGTGCGCCCACTCAGCATGGTGTCCTCGATCTGGTCAACGCGGTGGGTCACATCGCGCACGATGCGCACCAGCACGTCGGCTTGGGCGCGCAGCAGGCGCTCCAGCAGTTGCGGGCTGGAGCCGGGCGTGTCACCCTGGCGAATCTGCTGGCGCAGCGCATCGACCGAGCGCAGCGGATGGGCACGCGCCGATATCACCCACTGGGGCGAGGCCTGGATCCACATCGTGTGGATGTCGCTGGACTCGAACTGGAAGTCGAAATCGATGTCGTTGATGACGGCGAGCAGCGCATCATCCATGCGCTCGATACGGGTCGAGGCCAGGCCATCGCGCAGCGCCTCGAAGTACTGCTCATCGAGCGCCGCATACTGCTGCAGCCAGCGCAGGCAATGGGCATGGGAGAGGTTGAAATGCAGCCAGATAAAGCCCGTGGTGTTGGGCGGTGCGGCCAGCCAGGCCTGCGCTTGCTCGGCATTCAGCGCGGTGGCGGGGCCATGGCCGTCAAAGGCATAGCCCCAGATCAGGCCGCTGTTGTCATGGGGGGTGACCAGCGGAAGCGGGTCGGTCTCCCGCGGCAGGGGTTCGTTCAAGATAGCACTCCGGGGACGGGCGGTTGCCCCTCGCCAAACCCCGTATTTTTGGTGGCTACCGTGACTTTTTCATGACAAAGCCATGACGCGCGCTGGCGTGCTCAGTCGGGCATCGAGCAGTGGCCGCCGCTGGCGTGCTGGCCCGAGCCCGCTGCGATCAGCGGCGCCTCGTAGCGCAGGTCCACCGGCTGGCTGTGGACATAATCCCAGGCGATGAAGGCGACCAGCAGCACCCAGAAGGCGCTGCGCAAAACGGTGGTGTTCATATGCGGCTCCTGCGCTTAAAAACCAAAATGGCGGCGAATGCGCAGCCCGAAGATCGTGCCGACAAAGGCCAGCGGCACCCAGATCCAGCCATGGATGCTGCCGGTGCTGATGCCAGAGAGCATCGCGCCCACATTGCAGCCAAAGGCCAGGCGCGAGCTATAGCCCAGCACCAGGCCGGCGACCAGGGCCACCAGCCATTGGGTGCCGGTCAGCGCCTTGGCGGCCGCGGGCTTGCCCGCAGCAATCCACAGCGCACCGGCCAGAATGCCGATGTTGGTGATGCTGGTGATGTCCAGCAGCACGGTTTCATGCAGGCGCTGGGCATTGCCCGGCTGGCTCCAGAACCAGTTGCCTGCCAGGTCCACCATGCCGGTGCCGTTCGCTACCTTGGCGGCCCAGAGGCCAAAGCCATAGACGATGCCCCAAGGCTGGCCGGCAATCACCAGGTTCAGGGTCGCGAAGATGGCCAGGCCAATCGCGCCCATCACCCACTTGCGCTGCCACAGGCCGGGCATGCTGCGCTGCTGCGCCGCATTGGCCTTGGCGCAATAGGCCTGGACCGCAAAGCCGATGACGGCCAGGGCCGCCAAGGTGGCGAGCAGCGCAGGCAGCCAGCCCCAGGTGCTGACCAGGCCCACGGCCGGCATGCGGCCCAGGTCCAGCCACCAGCCCAGGTGCAGCGATCCCAGAAAGCTGCCGATGGCAAACATCGGCAGGATGGCCGTGTTCATCGGGATGCCCATGCCCGCCTTGTACAAGGTGCCGCTGCCGCAGCCATCGGCAATCTGCATGCACAGGCCAAACACAAAGGCCCCCACCAGCAGGCTGATGCTGGGCGGGCCCAGCGCGGCCGTCAGCTCAGGGTAGTGGCCCAGCAGCGGCATGGCCATGGCGGCGGCCAGTGCCAGCAGCAGCAACTGGCCAAACACGCCGCGCGGGTCCTTGTCCTCGACCAGCATGCGCCAGCCGGTGGTAAAGCCAAAGCGCTGGCCGGCCAGGATGGCACCCAGGCCGATACCGACCAGGAACAGCGCCGCCTGGCGCAGCGATACCGACCACAGCAGCCAGCCAAAAAAGGCCGCCATCAGGATCGACAAGGGAAGTCGTTTCATCACGATCACCGTTGAGAGTCAATACAACAAAAAGCTGCCAGCACCTTTGCGGGAGTGCTGGCAGCCAAAGAACCGGGTCTGGCTTACTTGAACTTGCGCTGCCACCATTGCTTGGCGTCATAGGCCAGCGATTCGGCGCGGCCAGGCTGGTTTTCCATCGCCGGGGCATCGGGCTGCTGGGTCCAGTCCACCATCGAGCCGGCATACAGCTTGACATTGGGCAGGCCAGCCATTTCGCTCAGGCCAAACCAGTCGGTGGCGGCCCAGTGGCCGGTATTGCAGAAGGCGACGGTGTCCTGCCCGTCCTTGCGGCTGACCTTGTCGGCGATCTGCCGGGCGGTGGCCGGGTCGACAAACTGGGCCGTGCCCTTGACAAACCACTGGTTGAAATCCAGCTGCTGCGCGCCGGGCAGGGTGCCCGAGAGCTTGGCCGCTGGCGCCCGGGTCTTGCCCTGGTAGAAGGCGTCAGGGCGGGAATCGACCAGCGCGGCATTGCTCAGGTCCACATGGGAGCGCACCTGGTCGCGCGTGGCAATCAGGCTCTCGTCCAGCACGGGCTGGTAGCTGCTGGCCTGCACCTGGGGCGCCTCGGTGCTAACGGGCTTGCCCTCGGCCACCCAGGTCTTCATGCCGCCGTTGACGATGGACAGGTCCTTCAGGCCCAGCACCTTCAGGCTCCAGTAGACACGCGCCATCGCGCCAAAATCGGTGGCATCGGCGCCGGTGGACACGACGACGGCATGCGTGGCCGGGGTCAGGCCCAGCGACTGCACCAAGGCGGTGAGCTTGGGCAGATCGGGCAGCTCACCGGGGTTGGTGGCCGGGCCGCGCCACTTGCCATAGGGCGCGTTGAGCGCGCCGGGGATATGGCCTTCGGCATAGAGCTTGGGCTCGCGGATATCGATGACGACGGGCGCGGCAGCGCTTTGTTGGGCGGTAGCCAGCTCGGCGGGGCTCAAAAGCGGCTGCGCGGCATGGGCTGCCGTGAGCCAGCTGCTGGCAAACAGAGCGCTGGCCACAGCCAGATGGCGAAGGGTTGTCATGGCAATAGCTTGTAGAGGCAAATCAATGGGCTCTATTGTCCCGCGATTGCGGTCCGTCAGCACGCTATGCACAGATTGAATATATGGCGGTAAGGTTATATGCCCTGATGGAATAAAGGGCGCGCTACCTGCCTGGTCTGTCTATACCCAGAGCCCCGCGCGAAAGCCGCGCGCCGCGTAATAGGACTGCACGCCATTGTGGTAGCTGAACACGCGCTCATAGCGCCGGTCGCCAAACAGCGCGCCACCCAGGCGGCGCATCTCGTCGGGCGTGGCCAGCCAGCTGGAGGTCTTGCAGTCAAACGCGCCCAGGGTCTGCAGATGGCGGTACTGCTGCTCATCGAGCAATTGCACACCCATCGCTGCGGCCATGCCTAGCGCGCTGCCGGCGGGCTTGTTTTCCTTGCGGGCGGCCAGTGCCTGCTCGTCAAAGCAGAGGCTGCGCCGGCCGCTGGGGCTTTCGGCGGCGCAATCGGCAAACAGCAGCCGGCCGCTCGCGTCCTGCAATATGACATCGGGCTCGCCGCCGGTGGCCTCCATCTGGGCCAGCGCTTCGTGGGCGGCCGTGTTCTTGTCCAGGCGCTGCTGCACCTGCGCCCAGGCCAGTTGGGGGTGGCGCGGCATGTGGGCTTCAAAGCGTGCTTGCAGCACGGCCACCAAAGTCTGCAGTTCGGTCTTGTTCATGGCGTTCAAATCCTTGTCAAGCGGCTGCCACTTTTGCGCACTTCTACAATCGGCGCAAGCTTTTTGAAGGATTACCCAACGGCGGCACCTGCCGCCGCGCTGCATTATGGATATTGTTGTCAACGAAGAACTCAAGGCCTACATCGACCCGCTGACCCCTGACGAGCATGCCTCGCTGGAGCGCAGCATTTTGGCCGAAGGCTGCCGCGATGCGCTGGTGCTCTGGGGCAATGTGCTGGTCGACGGCCACAACCGCTACGGCATCTGCCAAAAGCATGGCCTGCCTTTCAACACGGTACAGAACACCCAGTTCCAGTCGATGGAAGATGTTTACCTGTGGATGATCGACCAGCACCTGGGGCGCCGCAGCGTCTCGGATTTTCAGCGTGGCGTGCTGGCGCTGCGCAAGCGCGAGATTCTGGAGCACCGCAAGCTGGAGAAGGCCCACCCGGTGCCTGCGCAGCCCGCCGAAGGCGAGGCGCCAGCGGTCAGCAATGCCGACGAGGCTTTCTCGCCGGTCGATGCTGCCGAGCTGGAAAAGGTAGCCACCCGCGAGGCCATCGCCAAGGCGGCCCGCCTGTCGAGCAGCCAGGTCGCGCAGATCGAGAAGATCCAGAAGAGCGCCGCACCGGCGCTGGTCGAGGCCTTGAAGGCCGGCGACATCTCCATCAATGCCGCCGCCGTGGTGGCGACCTTGCCGCATGAAGAGCAGCAGGCCGCTGCCCAGGGCGGCAAGGATGGCTTGAAGCAGGTGGTCAAGCAGGTGCGCGATGCCAAGCGCAAGCCCAAGGAAGAGGCGCCCGAAGCCGAAGAACCCGCCAGCGCCCCTTCGGCCGCGCATGGCGCCGAAGCGGTGGATGCGGCGCTGGACAAGGCCCAGCAGCAGATCAGCGACTTGCGCGCCCGTGTGCAGGAGCTGGAGTTGGAAAACGCCCAGCTGCGCTTGCAGCTGGCGGCAGCCTCGTCGCAGGATCTGCCTGTCCCAGACGAAGCCTGATCCAGGCTTTCGTCCTTTCGCGCTCCGCCTTTAATCCAGCGGCGGGCGTTTGGCCGGCTTGGGCAGCAGCCGCTGGCGTGAGCGCTGGGCACGGGGCCGTGCTGCATCGGCACGCTGGCAGGCCAGGCGGTACTGCAGCAGGCTGGCCTCGGCCGCCTGCACCAGCGCAAGCGGCAGGCGCTGTGCCTCGGGCATGGGGTGCTCGGCGTTGGCGGGCAGCTCGCACTGGTCCATCAGCAGCGCCAGGCCCTGGCCCACATGCTCGGCCGTGTAGACATGGAACTGCCCGGCCTCCACCGCCTGCACCACGCGCTCGGCCAGCATCAGATGGCGCTGGTTGCGCGCGGGGATCAGCACGCCATGGCTGCCATCCAGGCCTTGCTCGGCACAGAGGTCAAACCAGCCTTCGATCTTTTCATTGAGGCCGCCCACGGGCAGCACCTCGCCATGCTGGTTGAGCGCGCCGGTGACGGCAATGCTCTGGCGCAGTGGCAGGCCCGACAGCGATGACAGCAGCGCATAGAGCTCGGCGCAGCTGGCCGAGTCGCCTTCTACACCGCTGTATTCCTGCTCAAACACCACCGAGGCGTTGAGCGCCAAGGGCGCAAGATGGCCAAACAAGGCCGTCAGATAGCCTTGCAAAATCAGCACGCCCTTGTCGTGGATGGGGCCGGACATGGCCACCTCGCGCTCGATGTTCATCACCCCTTCCTGGCCGGCATGGGTGCGCGCGCTGATGCGCACCGGCAGGCCAAAACGGTGGTCGCCGGTGTCAATCTGCGACATGCCATTGATCTGGCCGACCTGGCTGCCGGTAAAGGAGATCAGGTGCTCGCCGTCGCTGATGGCGGCATGCAGGTCCTGCTCCATCGCGTTGTGGCGCAGGCGCTGCGCGGCCAGTGCGGCCTCCACATCGGCGGCCTGTACCAGACGGTCCTGCCCTGAGCGTCGGGCACGCTGCGCGCTTTCCAGCAGCAAGGCTTCGAGCTGGTTCAAGCGGCCGCTTTGGCGCTGCTGGTCATCGGCCTCGCGGTGGGATTGCTCCAGCAGCCGGGCGACTGCGCTGGCGTCGCAGTGCGGCATCTGGTAGAGCTTGCAGCGCTGCGCCATCAGTGCGGCGGTGGCGCGGTAGGTGGCGGCCGAGGCCTTGAACTGCTCGGCAAAATCGACCTTGACCCGAAAGCGCCGGGCCATGTCGGGGTCGCTCTCCTGCAGCTGGTAGTAGGCCTCTTCAGAGCCGACGAGTACGAGCTTGAAGTTCAGCGGCAGCAGCTCGGGCAGCATCGCGCCGCTGCTGCTGGGGCCTTGGGCGGCATGGGCATCTTCAATGCGCAGCTGGCGCGTGCGCAGCACCCGGCGCAGCGCCTGCCAGCTGTCTTCGTCACCCAGCAGGTCGCGCAGGTGCAGCATCAAGAAGCCGCCATCGGCACGCAGCACGCTGCCCGCGCGGATGCAGGAGAAATCACTGCGGCGCTCGTCCTCTTCGGGCGGGTCGATGGTGCCAAACAGGTTGCGCAGGCTGGGCTGGTCCTCCAGCACCACAGGGGCATGGGCCTCGCCATGGTGGTCCACGATCAGGTTGAGCTGGCTGAGTGCGCGCAGCGCCTTGCGCTTGGCCTCCAGCAGGGCGCGGGCATCGTCGCGCGCATCCTGGCTTTCGCCTTCGCCCTCAATGCTGTCGGTCTGGTCGAGCAGCGCATCGGCATCCTGCGCAATGCTGCCCGGCACCCACAGCGCCATGTTCTTGAGCCAGTCTGCCTGCATCTGCGACAGCCAGCGCTGCAAGGTCGCCGCATGCTCGGCGCTGGGCGTCAGGCCCTCCAGCACCTGCGCCGATGCGGCCTGCCACAGCGGCGTGGCCAGCGATTGGTAGAACAGGTTCAGCGCCGCATCGCGCGCCATCTGTGCCTGCCGCACCTGTCCGCGGAACTGCGCCAGCTGCACGCGCAGCTGGTATTCCAGGTCTTCGGCGGGGGCTGTGGGGCTGGGGGCATCGGCGGCATCTTCGCCTTCGCCGGGCGACAGCAGCAGCGCGGGGTCGGCGTCGTTGTCTACCTGAGGCGGGGTGGCGCTAGCCAGCGCTGGGGACAGGTCATCAGACTCTGCCGGGGGCTGGTCTTGCTGCACATCCGCTGCATTCAACACAACAGGCGACTCGGCAGCGGGCTGGCCGGCATCCGGGCCGCTGGCGTCGCCAGGCGCGTTGTCCTGGCTGTCCACCACCAGTTGGCCTTCCTCACGGCGAATGCGCAGGCCGGCGCCCTGGGCCCAGTCGTGCAGCGTAGCAAAGGCGGCTTCTTCGGCCTGGCGGGCCTGGTTGTAGAGCTGCTCGATCTGGCTGCGGTGCTGCGCTTGCTGCACGGCTTTGTCGAGCTGCTCGGGCAGCTTGTCCACCATGGCCTCGATGCGGCGGCGCAGGCTGCGGCCCTGGCCGGCGGGCAGGCGCAGCGCCTGGGGGCGCTCGGGCACGGCGAAGTTGTGCACAAAGGCGATATCTTGCGCAGCGGGGCGGCGTTGCGCCTCGGCCTGCATGGCCTGGCGCAGCAGCGATGTGCGGCCGCTGCCTTCCTCGCCCAGCACAAACAGGTGGTAGTCGGGCGGGTCCATCGCCAGGCCAAACTCGGCTGCCGCCTGCGCGCGTTGCTGGCCGATCCAGGAGAAGGGCTCGTGCACCAGCTCGGCGGTGCTGGCAAAGCCCAGTTGGGCCGGATCAATGCGCAGGCGCAGTTGGTCGGCCTGCAGCAGCTCGGCGCACAGCAGCGGGTTGGCAGGTTGGGAAGGGGTCAATGGCGTGTCGGACAAGGGGATATTTTTCTGGAGGGCCCCAGGGGCGCGGGGCGCCTGGGGCCTTGTGGGTGGGTCGAGGGGTGCCTGGACAAAGCGCAAGCGGGGCTAGAGCGCCAGCCGCATGATGTGCTGCGGGCCGTAGCCGCCATCCAGGTACAGTTCGCCGGTGTCTTCAAAGCCGCACTGGCGGTACAGCGGTATCGCGGCGGCGTTCTTGCAGTTCACCGTCAAAAATACGTACGTAGCAGCCAAGCCCTGCGCCCGCAGGTAGGCGGGCAGCGCTTGCAGGCTGCGCTTGGCCAGGCCCTTGCCCTGAAAGCGCTGGTCGATGAAGAAGCTGCGCAGGCCCAGGCTGTCCGCCGGCGCAAAGGGGTAGTGTTGCGCATAGTCCTGGTCGATCAGGAAAAAGCCGGCAATCTGCTCGCCATCGGCAATCAGATGGGCGCCGAGCCGGGGGTGCAGCTCGGCCAGGGTCTGGGCAATCGGGGCGACAAAGGGCAGCTGCGCCTCGTGCAAGGACAGACCCAGCACGCGCTCGCGCTGCTCGGGCCGGTAAGGGGAGAGGAGGGTCATGGTGGTGCGGTCTGTGGCAGCGTGGTGCGGGGCGGCTCAGCGGGGCTGGGATGGCGCCGTGCCGGTGTCCCAGCCTTGCAGGTGCTGCAGGGCCAGTTCGCGCAGCGCCTGGATCCAGCGGGACTGGTCGTTCAAACAGGCAATGTAGTCGAACTGCTGGCCGCCTGCATGCACAAAGGCTTCGCGCACCTCCTGGTTGATCTCTTCAAGCGTCTCCAGGCAATCGGCGGGAAAGCCGGGGCACATGACCTGCACATGGCGCAGGCCTTGCTGGGCCAGCGCGATCAGGCTGGGTTCGGTATAGGGCTCCAGCCATTTGGCCTTGCCAAAGCGCGACTGGAAGGTCAGCAGGTACTCGCTCTCGGCCAGGCCCAGCTCGGCGGCCAGCAGGCGGGCCGTCTCCTGCGATTGCTGCTGGTAGGGATCGCCCAGGCGCACATTGCGCTCGGGAATGCCGTGGAAGCTCATCACCAGCTTGGGCGCGCGGCCGTCCAGCTGCCACTGCTTGCGCACACTCTGGGCCAGCGCCTGGATATAGCCAGGGTCTCGGTGGTAGCTGCGCACAAAGCGGATCTCGGGAATGTCGCGCGCGCTGGCGCACCAGGCATTGACGGCATCCACCACGCTGGCCGTGGTGGTGGCCGAGTACTGCGGGTACAGCGGCAGCACCAGCACACGGCGCACACCCTCGGCCTTGAAGGCATCGAGCTGGCTGGCGATCGAGGGGTTGCCATAGCGCATGGCTGGCCGCACCAGCACCTGGTGGCCCGCTTCGCCCAAGGTGCCGCGCAGCAGCTTGGCCTGCTTCTCCGTCCAGACGGCCAGCGGCGAGCCCTCGGGCATCCAGATGCTGCGGTACTTGGCGGCCGACTTGGCCGGACGCGTGCGCAAAATCACGCCGTGCAGCAGCGGCTTCCAGACCAGCGGCGGGATCTCGACGACGCGCTGGTCGCTCAGAAACTCGGCCAGGTAGCGGCGGGTGGCCGCTGTGGTGGGCGCATCCGGTGTGCCCAGGTTGCACAGCAGGATGCCGGTTTTGTCAGGGAGGGGTTGGCCAAGAGGCTCGGGTCGGAAGCGTGAAACCATGGCTGGGATTGTCGCAGCTTGGCAGTGGGCCCCGGCGCATACCCCTGGCCGCAGCGGGCCTGCGCGCCCTTGTCCGACACCGGACCGCTGGGGCGCGCTGGCCCGCAGCGATCCGCTATGCTTGGCGCCATGCTCGATCTCTCCCGAATCCGTGCCATCAGCCTTGATCTGGATGACACCCTCTGGCCGGTGCTGCCGACCCTGAAGGCGGCCGAAGCCGCACAGCACGCATTTTTGCTGGACCATGCGCCGGCAACCGCTGCCTTGCTGCAGGACGCGGCCGAGGCCCAGCGCATTCGCCAGTCGGTGCGCGATGACTTTGTGCACCTGTCGCATGACATGACGCATTTCCGCCAGCAGTTCATCCGCCGCGCGCTGCAGCAAAGCGGTGGCGATGAGGCGCTGGTCGAGGCCGTATTTGCCCAGTTCTTTGCGGCCCGCAACCGGGTGACTTGGTTTGCCGAGGTCGAAGACGCGCTGGCCTGGCTGTCCTCGCGCTACCCGCTGGTCGCCGTCTCCAACGGCAATGCCCAGCTGGACCTGGTGGGTCTGTCGCCCTGGTTTGTGGCCAGCACCAGCGCACGCGAGGTGGGCGTGGCCAAGCCCGACCGGCGCATTTTTGCCGCTGCATCCGCGCGCGCCGGCATCGATCTGCCCGCCTTCTTGCATGTGGGCGACGACGCCGAGCTGGATGTGCAAGGCGCGCTGGCCTGCGGCATGCAGGCCGCCTGGGTGCAGCGCCAGGAGCTGGACCACCACCAGCGCAGCGAAGCCGGCCAGGCCTTGCGCTGGCCCTTGAGCAGCCCCCCGCCCCAGGCGCTGGTGCGCAATTTGACCGAGTTGTGTGGTCTGCTGGGGCGGCCCGCTCCCTGACAGACCGGCATCGCCACGGCGGCAATTGCTGCACCCACTGCAGCTATCAACTGTATGGTGCGCTATTTATCTGTTGCCATGCAGGCTCTAAGCTGGCGCCATCGACAAAACCGCAAGGAGTGATGCATGGCGCAAGTGATTCGTTTGGCAGCAGCCGGTGGCCCGGAATGCATGCAACTGCAGCAGCTGGAGCTGGCCGCACCCGGCCCGGGTGAGGTCTTGCTCGCGCAAGAAGCGGTGGGCGTGAACCCGCTCGATCTGCTGCAGCGCAAGGGCATTGCGCCCATCCCGCTGCCCTCTGGCCTGGGGTTGGAAGGCGCTGGCCAGGTGCTGGCGCTGGGCGCCGGGGTGAGCCAGTTTGCCGTCGGCGACCGGGTGGCCTATGCCACCGGCCCGCTGGGCGCCTATGCGAGTGAACGCCTCTACCCGGCCGAGCGCCTGGTCAAGCTGCCCGATGGCATCAGCGCCGAGCAGGCCGCCGCCGTGCTGTTCAAAGGCATTACCGCGCAGTACCTGCTGACGAGCACCTATGCCGTCGGCCCCGGCACCGTCGTGCTGCTCTATGGCGCATCCGGCGGAGTGGGCCAGCTGATGGCCTCCTGGGCCAAGCACCTGGGCGCTACCGTCATCGGCGTGGTCTCCAAACCGCAAAGCCAGGCCCGGGCGCTGGCCGCCGGTTGCGACCAGGCGCTGGTGTTCGATCCCCAGACCCTGGCCGCGCAGGTGCGCGATGCCACCGGCGGCCGCATGGCCGATGTGGTCTATGACGGCCTGGGCAAGCTGTCCTTTGCCGCATCGCTGGACTGCCTGCGACCCCGGGGCCTGATGGTCTCCTTTGGCGCGACCACCGGTGCGCCGCCCGCCATCGACATGGCCACGCTCAACGCCAAGGGCTCGCTCTACATTACCCGCCCCTCGCTGGCCGCGCACACCGCGACCGCGGCCGAGTACCAGCAACGCGCCAGCGCCGTGCTGCAGGCGGTGGAGCAGGGCATCATCCAACCGGCCATTGGGCGCCGCTATGCGCTGGCGGATGTGGCTGCCGCGCATGCGGATCTGGAGGCGGGGCAGACCCAGGGCGCGGTGGTGCTGCTGCCTTGATGCAAAGCCGCTGCGGCGGCGGCGGCGTTGCCGCATCGTCCACCGTGTCTTGGCCTATAGTGCGGACACCAGCCACTCCGCCCCACCACCATGCCCCTGCTCGACAGCCAACACGCCGATGAACTCAGCGCCTTGCTGGCGGTGTTCGATGCCGGGTCCTTTGTCGCGGCGGCCGCGCAGCTGCAGCGCCACCCGACGGTGCTGTCGCGCCGGCTGAGTGCGCTGGAGGCGCGGTTGGGGATTCGCTTGCTGGAGCGGTCTACGCGCCAGCTGCGGTTTACCAGCGCAGGCCAGCATTTTGTGGCCCAGGTGCGCGAGGCCATGGCCTTGCTGGACCAGGCCCAGCGCCAGGCCAGCGAGGCCGCAGCGGTTGTGCGCGGGTCGCTGCGGCTGTCCTTGCCGGCCAGCATGGGGCGGCGCTGGCTCAGCCCCATGGTGGCGGGGTTTGCCAAGGCCCATCCGCAGGTGGTGATGGATGTGGTCTATGCCGAGCGCTTTGTGGACATCATTGGCGAGCATTTTGATGCGGCGATCCGCATTGGGTCGCTGGCCGACAGCAGCCTGGTGGCGACCCGGCTGTGCGACCACCGGCGCCTGGTCTGCGCTGCACCCAGCTATCTGGCCGAGCAGGGCTGGCCGCATACGCCGCAGGATCTGGCCCGGCACCGCTGCCTGGGCTTTACCGGGCTGCGCAGCTATCCGCAGTGGCAGTTCTCGCGTGGGGCCGAATCCTGCCTGGTCAGCATCCGCGCCAGCATGGTCAGCAATGACAACGAGGCCCTGCTGGTGGCCGCACGCCAGGGCCTGGGCATCATCGCGGGCGGCGACTGGCTGCTGGGCCCCGAGGTGGCAGCCGGCCATTTGCAGGAGGTGTTGCCGCAGTGGCAGCTGCAGGCCGATGCCGGCATCTACCTGGTGCGGCCGTCCAGCCAATGGAGCAGTGCCGCATCCAGCGCCTGGCGCGACTGGGTAATTGCGCATTTTGCGCAGGGTGCGCCTTGGCGCCAGGCTGCGGGTGCTGTTTGAATCCTGATCAGGCCAGCGCGTGGGCGGCGGCGATGCCGCTGCGCACTGCGCCTTCCAAGGTGGCCGGGTAGGGCCCGTCGATGTAGTCGCCGCAGGCCAGCAGGCCGGGTGCAATCAGCATGCCGGGGCGCTGCATGCCGGGGGTACAGGCAAAGGTGGCGCGCTTTTCCACCACGGTTTTGAGGGGCTGCAAGGCCAGGCCCAGTTGGGCTTGTGCCTGGGCGATGACCTGCTGCTCGATCTCGGCGCGGTCGCCCTCGCTGGTGCTGATGACAAAGGCCAAGAGGCCGGCAGGGTCGCCCAGCTGGGCACGGTCAAACACAAACTGCGCGGGCTGGCTGGGGCTGCTGTGCAGCGCCAACCAAGGGGCATGCAGGCTATGGCCTTGGGCGTTGGGGGCCGGGTTCCAGGCGTAGACGGTGGCAATGGCGGTGTGCGTCAGGCGCCCGGCGTCGTCGGCCCAGGCCAGGGCCTCAGCGTGGTCGTTGGCTGGATGGGCAAAGGCGGCTTGCACCAGGCGCGCCGCCTCCCAGGCCGGGCAGGCCAGCAGGACCTGGTCATAGTGCTGCCCCTGGATCTGCCAGCCAGCACTGGCCTGCACCAACTGCGGCACCCGGCTGCCCAGATGGCAGTCATGGCCCCGGGCCTGCAGCCAGCTGGCGGCGGCAACGGGGAACAGCTGGCCCAGGTCCACCAGCGGCAGCCAGAAGTGCGAACCCTTGTCGACTGCGAACAGGCTGTCTTGCAGCACGCGCAGAAAGACCTGTCCACTGGCCTGGTGCAGAGGGGTGTTCAGCGCCGAGATGCACAGCGGCTCAAAAAACTCGGACCGCAGGCGCGGGGGCAGGCCGGCGCAGAGATCGGCCACGCTGGCCTGTGGCGCGCAGCGAAAGCCCTGGCGTTGCCAAGCAGCGGCCCGGCGCAGCAGGTGCAGCCGCTCCAGCAAGGACCAGCCTTTGGCGGTGGCAATGCCGATCAGCGCATCCCAGGGCGGTGCGCAGTCGGGAAAACGGATGCCCCGGCCATCGGGGTAGCGCATGGCCAGCGGCCGTTGGATGAACGACGCATCGGTGCTGACCCCCACCCGCTCCATCAGTGCGCGGCAGGCGGTGTAGGCGCCAATCAGAATATGCTGGCCGTTGTCGACGGTGATCTCCTCGCCGCTGGGCAAAGCCAAGGCCAGGCCGCGCGCGCGGCCGCCCCAGTGGGCTGAGGATTCCCAGACCGTCACTTGGTGGGCGCTGGCCGAGGCGAGCTCGACGGCGGCGGCCATGCCGGCCCAGCCGCCACCGACCACGGCGATGCGTTGGCTGCTGGCCACGTTACATGCGGCCCAGTGCCTGCATGCGCCAGGCCAGCCAGAGCTTGCGCAGGGGGGTCAGGCTCACGCGCTGGTGCAGCACCTGGAACTTGTCCTGCTCGATCTCGCGCAGCAGGGTGCGGTAGATGCTGGCCATCATCAGTCCGGGCTTCTGGGCACGGTAATCGGCCTGCGGCAGCAGGGCCAGTGCCTCGTCATAGAGCTGGTGGGCGCGCTGGGCCTGGAAACGCATCAGCGCCTCGAAGCGGTCCGAGTACTTGCGGTTGAGAATCTCATGCGCCTTGACATCGAACTGCTGCAGCTCGTTGACGGGCAGGTAGATGCGGCCGCGCATCGCGTCCTCGCCCACATCGCGGATGATGTTGGTGAGCTGGAACGCCAGGCCCAGCTTGTGGGCGTACTGCGTGGTTTGCGGGCTGGTCTGGCCAAAGATGCGGGCTGCCACTTCGCCGACGATGCCGGCCACCAGGTGGCAGTAGCGTTGCAGGCCTGGAAAATCCAGGTAACGGGTTTGCTCCAGGTCCATCTGGCAGCCTTCAATCACCGCCAGAAGGTGCTCGGCCTGGATGGAGAAGGTGCCGGCATGGGGCATCAGTGCCTGCATCACGGGGTGGCTGGGTTGGCCGGCAAAGCTCTTGCGGACCTCGCTCTGCCACCAGGCCAGCTTGGTCGCCGCCACGCCCGGGTCGCTCACCTCGTCGACGACATCGTCGACCTCTCTGCAAAAGGCATAAAAGGCGGTGATCGCTGCACGCCTGTCCTTGGGCAGAAAGAGGAAGGCATAGTAAAAGCTGCTGCCTGAGGCTGCGGCCTTGTTTTGAACATACTGCTGGGGCGTGGTCATAAGCGCCGTATTGTCCCATGGGCCAGAGGCCCGGGAAGAGATTACCCCGGCGACTGCTGCTCCAGCCATTGCAGCGCCTTGCCGGACTGGTACCTCCTCCCCGGTGCCGTAGCCTCAACTGCCCGCATCAACGGGGTGAGCGCTTGCACAGCTTTGTTGACATTGCCCAGGGGCTGCGCTGGCGGATACCAAGGTATGCAGGTTTTCTCAACAAATTCATGATGGTAGCAAGATGCTGGGACAAGATGCCCTGCTGTTGGCGAGGCGAAGGAAGTCTTTTGTTGCAATAGTGCCTGGTTATTGACATCTGCGCGTCCATATAATCGCGGTCGCCATGGAGCACAAGGGACGGACCATCTCGCCAGGACGCCAGGACCAAAGCCAACAATAAGTCCGAACGTTCATTCATACGGCGGTATGCGCGGAGGCAGGTTGCGCACAAAGCGATTGACGCAATGTGGGCCACTTATTTGTCTGCCAACCATCATGCGGGTTGCGGGCTGATCACCATTGAGGGGGTCAGCCCGTTTTCCTTCTGGGCCTGTTTCCCGTCACGTTATTGGCCGCTTGCATAATGCTGCCATGCGCATACTCCTGGTAGAAGATGATCAGATGATTGGCGAAGTGGTGCTGGATGCACTGCGTGCCGAATCATGGGCGGTGGATTGGGTCAAGGACGGGGCGATGGCGCAGACGGCGCTGGCGACTGCCGGCTATGACCTGGTGCTGCTGGACCTGGGCCTGCCCAAGGTGGATGGACTGCAGGTGTTGCGCGAGATGCGCGCGCGCCAGGTCCGCATTCCGGTGCTGGTGGCGACAGCGCGTGATGCCATCGCCGAGCGGGTGGCGGGGCTTGACGCCGGCGCCGACGACTACATCATCAAACCCTATGACCTGGACGAGCTGCTGGCGCGCATTCGTGCGCTGTTGCGCCGTGCCAGCGGCCGGGCCGAGCCCGAGTACTGCTGGGGCCAGGTGCGGCTGGTGCCCGCCTCGCGCGAGGCCTTTGTGGCCGGGCAGCCGGTGCAGCTGTCAGCCCGCGAATGGGCGGTGCTTGAGCCTTTGATCGCCCGGCCTGGCCGCGTGCTCTCCCGCGCACAGCTGGAGGAGAAGCTCTATTCCTGGCGCGATGACATTAGCAGCAATGCGGTCGAGGTCTATATCCACGGGGTGCGCAAAAAACTGGGTGCCGAGCTGATCCAGAATGTGCGCGGCCTGGGCTATCTGGTGCCGGTCGAGTCGCTGCCCACCGGGGTGGCACCTTGAGCAAGCCGCTGTGGACCGGGCGGCCTTTTTCGCTGCGAGCGCGGCTGATCTGGGCGCTGCTGGGTGTGGTGGTGGTGGCCGCTGGGCTGCAGGCCGTCAGCATTTACCGCACCGCGCGGGCAGAGACCGAGGCGCTGTTCGATGTGCAGATGCAGCGCATTGCGCTGGCGTTGTCGGCCGGGCTGGCCTCCGAGGTGGCCTCGGACGCGCTGGCCGATCCGCAGGCCAAGGCGCAGGACATGATCGTGCAGATTTGGCGCTCGGACGGCATCATGCTCTACCGCTCCAGCAATTCGCGCCTGCTGCCCCAGGTCGCCGTGCTGGGTTTCAGCGATGCGCGTGCCCATGGCGTGGCCTTTCGCATCTACGCGCTGCAGACGCCGACCCAGGTCATTCAGGTGGCGCAGGAGGCGGCATCGCGCGGCCAGATGGCTGGCCAGGTGGCCTTGCGCTCCATCGTGCCGGTGCTGCTGCTGGCCCCGCTGATCATGCTGGTGGTGTGGTGGGTGGTGGCCCATACCCTGGCGCCGCTGGCGCGCACGCGCGAGCAGCTGGCGGCGCGCCAGGCCGATGACTTGTCACCGCTGGCCGATGCCGATCTGCCGCTGGAAGTGCAGCCCCTGGTGCAGGAGATGAACCTGCTGCTGGCACGCTTGCAGGCTGCGTTTGATGCGCTGCAGCGCTTTGTCGGCGATGCCGCCCACGAGCTGCGCACACCGCTGGCGGCCCTGCGCCTGCAGGTGCAGGGCCTCGCCCGCGCGCCCGATGATGCTGCGCGGCGCGTGGCCAGCGAGCGGGTGATGGCGGGCATCGACCGGGCCACGCGCATGGTCGAACAACTGCTGCATCTGGCCCGCCAGGAGGCCGGGCAGATGCAGGCAGCGCCTGCGCAGCCAGTCGCCGTGGCTGCACTGTGCGAGATGACGGTGGATGAGCTGCAACCGCTGGCCCAGCAGGCCGGCTTGACCTTGCAGCACGAACTGGACGAGACCCTGGCGCCCGTGCAGGGCCAGGCCGATGCGCTGGGCCTGCTGCTGCGCAACCTGCTGGAAAACGCGCTGCGCTACACCCCTGCCGGCGGCCAGGTGCGCTGCCGCTGGTACCGCGATGCAGAGGGCCGGCAGGTGCTCAGCGTCGAAGACAGCGGGCCCGGCGTGGTCCCCGAAGAGCGCGAACGGGTGCTGGACCGCTTCTACCGCGTGCCCGGCACCAGCGCGCATGGCAGCGGGTTGGGGCTGGCGATTGTCAGTGCCGTGGCACGCCAGCATGGCGCGCAGCTGCTGCTGGATGCGTCCGAAGAGCTGGGCGGCCTGCGCGTGCGGGTCATCTTCTGAGCGCGCCGTGGCCAACTGATTCTTTGCGCTATCCGCTTGTTCAATCTGCGAGTGTCGCGGGTTGGCACGGTAAAGCGGCGGGTGGCCGTTCAGCGTTTCAGAAGCGCATAAGACACCTTGACGGGACCGGCATGAACTGGTGGTTGTGGCACCTCGCAGCCCCAGCGGCGCTGTCCGGGTCAGTGCGCAAGGCATTTGACACCGAAGACAACGCAGCGGATGGCCGGGGCCCGTGCTGAGTTCGGCGATGCGTTGCGCCGACAGTTCCTGGCAATGGCGCGTCTAAGTTTCTTCTAAGTCTGGGCAGGCACATTAGCTCCATCGACATCATGCTAGTGGTCTTCAGGAGTACAAAAATGTCTGTTCCTTCTTTTCAACTTGGTTCGCGCAAACTGGTAGCTGCCTTGCTGACGGCAGGTGTGTTGGGCGGCGTTGGTGCCTCTGCACTGCAGCATGTGCAATGGAGCGCCCATGCCGAAGGCACGCCTGCGGTCATGGCGCAAGCAGCGCCTGCTGCAGCGCCGATGGTGAGCCTGCCCAACTTCAGCACCATCACCCAGCAGGCCGGGCCTGCGGTGGTCAATATCAGTGTGCGCGGCACGCGCAAGGTCTCGGACGATGAGGACGACGGCGACGATGCCGACGCCGCACCCTCGGCCAACCGGGGCCAGCAGATCGACCCCAATGACCCGATGCTGCAGTTCTTCCGCCAGTTCGGCTTTGGCGTGCCGCAGCAAGGCATGCCGCGCGGGTTTGGCCGCCAGGTGCCGCAAGAGGTGCCGATGGCCGGTGAAGGCTCGGGCTTCATCATCAGCCCTGATGGCACGATCCTGACCAATGCCCACGTGGTCAAGGGCGCCAAGACGGTGACAGTGAAGCTGACCGACCGGCGCGAGTTCAAGGCCAAGGTGCTGGGCTCGGACCCCAAGACCGATATCGCGGTGATCAAGATCGATGCCAAGGATTTGCCCGTTGCCAAGATCGGCGACTCCAAGGCCATCCAGCAAGGTGAATGGGTGCTGGCCATTGGCTCGCCCTTTGGCTTCGAGAACTCGGTGACGGCCGGTGTGGTCAGCGCCAAGGGGCGTGCATTGCCCGATGACAGCTCGGTGCCCTTCATCCAGACCGATGTGGCGATCAACCCCGGCAACTCCGGCGGTCCGCTGATCAATGCCCGGGGCGAAGTGGTGGGCATCAACTCGCAGATCTACAGCAAGAGCGGCGGCTACCAAGGCCTGTCTTTTGCAATCCCGATTGACCTGGCGGTCAACATCAAGGACCAGATTGTCTCGCACGGCAAGGTCGACCATGCCCGCCTCGGTGTCGTGATCCAGGAGGTCAACCAGGCCTTTGCCGATTCCTTCAAGCTGCCCAAGCCCGAAGGCGCCCTGGTGGCCAGTGTGGAAAAGGGCGGCCCTGCCGACAAGGCCGGCCTGCAGCCCGGCGATGTGATCACCGGCTACAACGGCCAGGCGATTGTCTCGTCCAACGACCTGCCTGCGGCCATTGCCACGGCGCGGCCTGGCACCAAGGCCGAGTTGCAAGTCTGGCGCGGCGGCAAGGCCACCAGCTTGCAGGCTACCTTGGGCGGCAATGTCAGCAAGGGCGAGCAGGTGGCTGGCAATGAGAAGGTCGGCAAGGGCAAGCTGGGCCTGGCGCTGCGCGAGCTGACGCCCCAGGAAAAGCAGGCCAGCGGCAGCCAGCAGGGCTTGATCGTCGAGCAAGCGGCCGGGCCTGCAGCGCTGGCCGGTGTGCAACCCGGTGACGTGGTGCTGTCCGTCAACGGCGCGGCGGTGAACGGGATCGAGGATCTGCGCAAGCAGGTCGCCCAGTCCGACAAGTCGGTGGCGCTGCTGATCGAGCGCAATGGCCAGAAGATTTTTGTACCCGTGCAGCTGGGCTAAGAACGTTGAGAAAGGCTAGACCGTGTCAAACACATTCCCCACTTGGACAAGGGATGGCTGAGCCCTGAGCCGCCTGGCCGCAAGGCCCGTAAACACTCTCCTCGGGGGTTCCCATAACCCCTTTAGGCCGGATCGCAGGATTCGGCCTTTTTTTGTGGGGATGGCCGCGGGCGAATAGCGGGCAGATCGCGGCTTACATGCGCCAGGCGCGCCACAGCATCAGCGGCACATCGCCCTTGCCAATGGTGCGGCGCTGCCACAGGCTCTGGCCTTGCAGCGCCTCGACCTTGTCCAGAATGCGCAAGCCCCCTTGCACGACCAGGCGCAGCTCCCAGCCGGCGCGGCCGGGCACGCGGTGCACCAGCGGCGCGCCTTCTTCCATCAGACGGCGGGCCCAGGCGGCCTGGTCCATCACCAGCTGGCGCAGCGCCGGGCTGTCCTGGCGCTGCTGCATGGCGGCCGTGGTGATACCGGCGGCCTGGCAGTCGGCATCATTGAGGTAGTAGCGGCCACGCGGAATATCGACGCTCAGGTCCTGCCAGAAGTTGATCAGCTGCAGCGCGCTGCAGATGGCATCGCTCTGAACCAGGGATGGGGCATCGTCCACGCCATAGAGATGCAGCAGCAAGCGGCCCACCGGGTTGGCCGAGCGGCGGCAGTAGTCGAGCAGCTCGCTGCGGTCGGCATAGCGCGCGCTTCGGGCGGTCTTGTCGATGTCCTGCATGAAGGCGCTGATCAAATCATCCAGCAAGGCGACCGGCAACTGCCACTGCACGATGGCGGCCTGTAGAGGCGCAAACACGGCCTGCCAGCGCGCCTGTGGCGGCTTTCCCGCAGCGATATGGGTCAGCGCATCGCGGTAGGCCTGCAGCTCGGCCAGGCGGGCGGGGGCATCGGCGTCGCCCTCGTCGGCAATGTCATCGGCCGTGCGCGCAAAGTGGTAGATCGCCGCAATGGGAGGGCGCAGTGCCGGCGGGCACAGCCAGGAGGCCACCGGAAAATTCTCGTAGTGGGTGACGGGCGTGGTCACGGCGTGCGTGGCGGCAGTCGCAGAAGAGGAGGGCGTGGAATCTTTCACAGCGCCGATGCTAGCGCATCCCACGCTGTGTAGCGGCCAAGCATTGACAGGCAAGGGCGAACTGTCTAAATTAGTGACCGTTTGGTCATTAAGGGCCCTCTGCACAGCGCGCGTCCGGGTGTTGGGCAGAGGGTCCTTGGTGCATTTCCCTCTTTTTCTTCTGCCGGGCCAGGTTCTTCCTGGCCTCTCACCGCCCGCATGCACACCATGTTCCTACCTCTTCGAGCGCCCAGTGCGCGTGCCGCAGTGCTGCTGCTGTCGATGGCTGCCTTGGCCAGCTTGACGGCCTGTTCGCGCCAGGAATCTCCTCCCGAGCCAATCCGGGCGGTCAAGCTGCAAACGGTGGGTGCGGCCCCGCTGCAGGCGCAGACGGCGTTTGCCGGCGATATCCGGGCGCGCACCGAGGCGCAGCTGGGCTTTCGTGTGGCGGGCAAGGTGCTGAGCCGCAATGTGGAGCTGGGCCAGGCCATCAAGCCCGGCCAGTTGCTGGCCCAGCTCGATGGCACCGACTACGCGCTGGCGGCGCAAGGTGCGCAGGCCCAGGTGCAGGCCGCCACCACGCAGCGTGATCTGGAGGCGGCCAACTACCGCCGCTTCAAGGAGCTGCGCGACAAGAACTTCATCAGCGCGGCCGAGATGGAGCGCCATGCGGCGGCACTGAAATCGGCCCAGGCCCAGCTCGACCAGGCCAAGGCCAATGCGGCCAGCCAAGGTAACCAGACGGCCTATACGCGCCTGGTGTCCGAGGTGGCCGGTGTGGTGACTGCGGTGAATGTGGAGCCTGGCCAGGTGGTGTCTGCCGGCACGCCCGTGCTGCGCGTAGCCAAGGATGGTGCGCGTGATGCGGTGTTTGCCGTGCCTGAGGACCGCATTGCCCAGCTCAAGCCCGGCCAGCCGGTGCAGGTCAAGGTCTGGCCTGAAGAGCAGTTGCTGGGCGCCCACATCCGCGAGGTGGCGGCCAGCGCCGATGCCGCTACGCGCACCTACCAGGTCAAGGCCTCGCTGGATGCGGCGCCCAATGATGTGCTGCCCAAGCTGGGCGCCACGGTGACCGTGCTGCCGCCCGAGCGCCCCGCCGGCGCCGACAAGGCGGCCGATGTGATCAAGCTGCCTTTGTCGGCGCTGTGGGACCAGGCCGGCAGCAGCAAGGTCTGGGTGTATGACCCGGCCAGCTCCACGGTGCAACCCCAGGCAGTGGTGGTGGCGCGCATGGACGGCAATGACGCCGTCATCCAGAGCGGTCTGCAGGCCGGGCAGCAGGTGGTGGTTGCCGGCGTGCATGTGCTCAATGCCGGCCAGAAGGTGACGGTGTTCCAGTCCAAGTACGCGGCCTCTGCGCCCGCGCAGACCCAGGCCGATGCTCCGGTGGTGAATGCGCCTGCCGCTGCAGATGCCGCTGCGCCTGCAGCTGCACCAAAGCAATAAGAGGTGACCATGCAAACACCTCAGAACACGCCGCAAGGCGCTGGCACGCCACCTTCGTCCCCGGAGCCCGATGGCGAGAAGCACAGCAGCAGCAAGGGCTTCAACCTCTCGCGCTGGGCGCTGCAGCATGTGCCGCTCACGCGCTACCTGCTCATCATGCTGCTGGTGCTGGGCATCGGCGCCTATTTTCAGCTGGGCCAGGATGAGGACCCGCCGTTCACCTTCCGTGCGATGGTGGTGTCCGCCGCCTGGCCAGGCGCCACGGCCCAGCAGATGGCCGAGCAGGTCACCGACAAGGTCGAGCGCACCCTGCAGGACGTGCCCAATGCCGACAAGATCGTCAGCTACTCCAAGCCCGGCGAGATGCTGGTCATCCTGAACCTGCGCGAAGACACGCGCCCGCAGGATGTGCCGCAGACCTGGCTGGCGGTGCGCAAAAAGGTGGGCGATATGCGCGCCAGCTTGCCCCAGGGCGTGCTCGGCCCCTTCTACAACGATGACTTTGGCGATGTCTACGGCGTGATCTATGCGCTGCAGGGCGAGGGCTATAGCTACGCCGAACTCAAGGAATATGCCGACAGCGTGCGCCAGAGCCTGCTGCGGGTGAAGGATGTCGCCAAGGTCGAACTCTTTGGCGTGCAGGACGAGAAGCTCTATATCGAGATCTCGCGCAGCAAGCTGGCCCAGCTGGGGCTGGACATGAACCAGGTCATCGCCCAGCTCGGCCAGCAAAACGCCGTGCAAAGCGGTGGCGAGGTGCAGGCCGGTGCCGACCGGGTGCAGGTCGAGGTGACGGGCGAGTTCCGCCAGTTGGACGACGTCAAGGCCATGCCGATCCGCGGCCCCAACGGCAACCAGCTCAAGCTGGGCGATATTGCCGACATCTACCGCAGCTATCTGGATCCGGCCAAGACCAAGGTGCATTTCCAGGGTCAGCCGACGGTGGCCCTGGGTATCTCCATGCGCAAGGGCGGCGATGTGATTGCGCTGGGCAAGCACCTGCATGAGGCGGTCGACAAGATCGTGCCCACCTTGCCCGCCGGCCTGAGCCTGGAGAACGTGCAGGACCAGCCCAAGGCCGTGTCCACCTCGGTGAACGAGTTTGTGCGCGTGCTGATCGAGGCGGTGGTCATTGTGCTGGCCGTGAGCTTTGTGAGCCTGGGCATGCACATCCGCAAGGGCAAGGACCCGCTGTGGCGCCGCATCAGCCTGGATCCGCGCCCGGGGCTGGTGGTGGGCATCACCATTCCGCTGGTGCTCTGCGCCACCTTCCTGGCGATGTGGTACTGGGGCATTGGCCTGCACAAGGTCTCGCTGGGTTCGCTGATCATTGCGCTGGGCCTGCTGGTGGACGATGCCATCATTGCGGTCGAGATGATGGTGCGCAAGATGGAAGAGGGCTATGACAAGCTGAGCGCGGCTACTGCCGCCTATGACATCACTGCCAAGCCGATGCTGACGGGTACCTTGATCACGGCGGCGGGCTTCATGCCGATTGGCATCGCCAAGTCCACGACCGGCGAGTACACCTTTGCGATCTTTGCGGTGACGGTGATTGCGCTGGTCATCAGCTGGGTGGCCTCGGTCTACTTTGTGCCCTACCTGGGTACGGTGTTCCTGAAGAAGCCCAAGCATGCGCCGCAAGAGGAGGGTGGCGAGCATGCGATGTTCGACACGCCTTTCTACAACCGCTTCCGCCGCACTGTCTCCTGGTGCGTGGAGCACCGCTGGCTGACGATTGGCGCCACGGTGCTGGTGTTTGCACTCGGCCTGTTTGGCATGAGCCGGGTGCAGCAGCAGTTCTTCCCCGATTCCAACCGCACCGAGATCCTGATGGATGTCTGGCTGCCCGAGGGATCGAGCATGGCTGCCAACGAGGAGGTGACACGGCGCATCGAGCAGCGCATGCTGGCCCAGGAGGGCATTGAGTCCGTCACCTCCTGGATCGGCTCGGGCGTGCCGCGCTTCTACCTGCCGCTGGACCAGATCTTCCCGCAGTCCAATGTGTCGCAGCTGATCCTGCTGCCCCACAACCTGGCCGACCGCGACAGCTTGATGAAGCGCCTGCCGACCTTGCTGGCCCAGGAGTTCCCGGAAGTGCGCGCCCGCGTCAAGCTGCTGCCCAGCGGCCCGCCGGTGCCCTACCCGGTGCAGTTCCGCGTGATGGGCCAGGACCCCAAGCTGCTGCGCACGCTGGCCAGCGAGGTGCGTGCCAAGCTGGAAGCCTCGCCCGATATGCGGGGTGTGAACGACAACTGGAACGAATCCATCAAGGTGCTGCGCCTGGAGGTGGACCAGAGCAAGGCCCGTGCGCTGGGCGTGAGCAACCAGAGCATTGCCCAGGCCACGCGCACCCAGCTGTCGGGCAACACCATCGGCCAGTACCGCGAAGGCGACAAGCTGATCGACATGGTGCTGCGCCAGCCGGTGGACGAGCGCCAGGCCGTGACCGATGTGGGCAACGCCTATGTGGCGTCAAGCAGCGGCCAGGCCATTCTGCTGTCGCAGATTGCCAAGCCCAGCTTTGTCTGGGAGCCGGGCATTCTCTGGCGCCAGGGCCGGGAGTATGCGATCACCGTGCAAGGCGATGTGGCCGCCGGCCTGCAAGGCCCGACCGTGACACAAAAGCTCTGGCCCGATCTGCAGAAGCTGCAGCAGGGCTGGGCCGACAAGGGCCTGAACCAGTACCGCATCGAGATTGCCGGTGCGGTGGAGGAGAGCGCCAAGGGCTCGGACTCCATCATGGCGGGCATGCCCATCATGGTCTTCATCGTCTTCACCTTGCTGATGCTGCAGCTGCACAGCTTCAGCCGCTCGGTGCTGGTCTATATCACCGGCTTCCTGGGCATCGCGGGCGTGACTGCTGCCTTGCTGCTGCTGAACCGGCCTTTTGGTTTTGTCGCCTTGCTGGGTGTCATCGCACTGATGGGCATGATCCAGCGCAACTCGGTGATCCTGATCGACCAGATCGAGGCCAACCATGCGGCGGGCCTGTCGACCTGGGATGCCATTGTCGAAGCTGCCACCCACCGGCTGCGCCCGATTGCGCTGACCGCCGCTGCTGCCGTGCTGGCGATGATCCCGCTGTCGCGCAGCATCTTCTGGGGGCCGATGGCCGTTGCCATCATGGGCGGCCTGGTCGTTGCCACGGTGCTGACCTTGCTGGCGCTGCCGGCGATGTATGCGGCCTGGTTCCGCGTGAAAAAGGAGCACAGCGACGTGCCACTGTCGGCTGCGGTTTGAGTGGTGTTTGCCAGGGGCCCTCGGCATAACCCTCGCCAAGCGGGATGGACGCGGATCGGGATGAGATGCAAGGCGTCTTTTGCAGTCAATAGCGAGCTATTGACAAGGAAGACAACACAGCAGATCGCCCGAGACCGCGTTCAGACCACGGCAGGGAGTTATGCAGAGGGTCCCTTAGCGAGTTTTTGCTCAGGTTTGCCCAGGGCAGCAGTGGCTTGCATTAGAATCGCGGATTGACCTAAAAACAGGCGGGTTGGCTGACAAGCTGGCTGCGGCCGCAGCGCGCGGGTGGCGAAATTGGTAGACGCACCAGGTTTAGGTCCTGACGCCAGCAATGGTGTGGGGGTTCGAGTCCCCCCCCGCGCACCAAAATTTAATAGCAGAAGGTATAAGCACCATCTGCTGTTGCAATGCATATGAGCCGAATTTCCTGCAGGAGATTCGGCTTTTTTCTTGGCGTTTTGCGCCAACGGCTGCCGGCCTCTGGGGCTGACCCTGCACCAAGACGGTATTGGCATCCAGGAAAAGAGCTGGCTTTATATATAATGTTCGGTTTCGGTCGATGGCGCCTTGCGCTGCACCGCTTTCGTGACAACGCTGGTTTTTGCTGCGTCACGCCAGGTGTTGCTTGCTACTGAATGCGCTGTCATCGTTTGATTTTTGGGTGTGCTGGGCTTAGGGCCAGTCGCCTATCTACTGGGACCCCAGGTTGTAAAACGGTGCCAATCCCCGTTGATGCCATCCCCGATGTGACACGGAATGTCCTCGCATCGGACGCAAGCTTTGCCGCTTGCAGGCTGGCTTGAATGGCGTTTGCACACCGTGGCCGGAAGGGTTCGTGCCTAACTAGGATTAACCATGGCAGTGAATGTTGAAACCCTTGAAAAGCTCGAGCGCAAAATTTCGCTGAGCTTGCCTCTCGCATCCGTGCAAACCGAAGTGGACAGCCGCTTGAAGCGCCTGGCCCGCACCGTGAAGATGGACGGCTTCCGTCCAGGCAAGGTGCCGATGAACGTGGTGGCACAGCGCTATGGCTATTCCGTGCAGTACGAAGTGCTCAACGAGAAGGTCGGCGAGGCGTTTGCCAAGGCCGCCAACGAAGCCGAGCTGCGCGTGGCCGGTCAGCCCAAGATCACTGAAAAAGAAGGCGCACCCGAGGGTGAGCTGGCATTTGATGCCGTGTTCGAAGTGTTCCCCGAAGTCAAGATCGGTGACCTGGCTTCCGCGGAAGTCGAGAAGCTGGCTGCCGACGTGGACGACGCCGCCATCGAAAAGACCATCGACATCCTGCGCAAGCAGCGTCGCACCTTCGCCCAGCGCCCAGCCGACACGGCTGCCGTGGATGGCGACCGCGTGACCGTGGACTTCGAAGGCAAGATCGACGGCGAACCCTTCGCTGGCGGCAAGGCTGAAGCATTCCAGTTCCTGATCGGCGAAGGCCAGATGCTCAAGGAATTCGAAGACGCAGTGCGCGGCATGAAGACCGGCGAATCCAAGACCTTCCCCCTGGCATTCCCAGAGGACTACCACGGCAAGGAAGTGGCTGGCAAGACCGCCGACTTCCTGGTGACCGTCAAGAAGGTGGAAGCCGCCAACCTGCCCGAAGTGAACGAAGCACTGGCCAAGTCCCTGGGCATTGCTGACGGTTCCGTCGAAGGCCTGCGCGCCGACATCAAGAAGAACCTGGAGCGTGAAGTCAAGTTCCGCGTTCAGTCGCGCAACAAGCAAGCCGTCATGGAAGCCCTGGTTTCCAAGGCTGAGCTGGACCTGCCCAAGGCCAGCATCGATGCCGAAGTCGGCCGTCTGCTGGAAGGCGCCCGTGAAGAGCTGAAGCAACGCGGCATCAAGGACGCTGAAAAGGCGGAAATCCCTGCTGACGTGTTCCTGCCCCAAGCCGAGCGCCGCGTGCGTCTGGGTCTGGTGGTGGCCGAGCTGGTCAAGGCCAACAAGCTGGAAGCCACGCCTGAGCAAATCAAGGCCCACATCGACGAGCTGGCATCGAGCTACGAGAAGCCAGAAGACGTCGTGCGTTGGTACTTTGGTGACCGCCAACGTCTGGCCGAAGTCGAAGCCGTTGTGATCGAAAACAACGTGACCGAATTCGTGCTGGGCAAGGCCAAGGTCAGCAACAAGACCGTGTCCTTCGACGAACTGATGGGCCAGCAAGGCTGAGAAGCGCGCGGGGCGGCCATGGCCGCCAGCGCGGCGGCCAACTGAAAACAGGGGCTTGTGCTTTTGGGCGCAGGCCCCATTTTATTGGGGTACAGTTAGCGCAGTCACAGTGCATTGACGCTAGCTTCCACCTATCCTGAACGGAGATGTAATGAGCGCACAAGATATTCAGAACTTGGGTTTGATCCCGATGGTGATCGAGCAATCGGGCCGTGGTGAGCGCTCGTTTGACATTTACTCGCGTCTGCTCAAGGACCGCGTGATTTTCCTGGTGGGCGAAGTCAACGACCAGACCGCCAACCTGGTGGTCGCCCAGATGCTGTTCCTGGAAAGCGAAAACCCCGACAAGGAGATTTCGCTCTACATCAACTCGCCTGGCGGCAGCGTGACGGCCGGCATGGCCATCTATGACACCATGCAGTTCATCAAGCCACAGGTCTCGACCATGTGCCTGGGCTTTGCTGCCAGCATGGGTGCTTTCCTGCTGGCCGCTGGCGAGAAGGGCAAGCGCTACTCGCTGCCCAACTCCAAGATCATGATCCACCAGGTGCTGGGCGGCGCCCGTGGCCAGGCGACGGACATCGAAATCCATGCCCGCGACATCATCCGCACCAAGGAGCAGATGAACCGCATCCTGGCAGACCGCACTGGCCAGCCTTATGAAAAGGTCAAGGCCGACACCGAGCGCGACTACTTCATGACGGCGCCAGAAGCCCAGGAGTACGGTTTGGTCGATACTGTGGTAGAAAAGCGCCCATAAGTAGGCTTTTCCGGTGAAGCGGCCCCAACCCTACCGGTTGAGGCCGCTTTGTAGTTGGTTATCATTGTTTCCACATAGATTCGATTGAAGGCATTGCCCCCATGGCCGAGAAAAAAGGCTCATCCAGCGAAAAAACCCTGTACTGCTCCTTCTGCGGCAAGAGCCAGCATGAGGTGAAGAAACTCATTGCCGGACCGTCCGTGTTCATCTGCGATGAGTGCATCAACCTCTGCAATGACATCGTGCGCGACGAAGTGGCGGCAGAAGGCAAGGAGGGCGAGAAGGCCAAGGGCAATGATCTGCCGACACCGGCCGAGATCAAGGCCACCCTGGACAACTATGTCATCGGTCAGGATCCCGCCAAACGCACCTTGGCTGTGGCGGTGTACAACCACTACAAGCGCCTGGCGCACAAGGACAAGGCCGGCAAGGACGATGTGGAGCTGGCCAAGAGCAATATCTTGCTGATCGGCCCCACCGGCTCGGGCAAGACCTTGCTGGCCCAGACGCTGGCCCGCCAGCTGAACGTGCCCTTTGTGATGGCGGACGCCACCACGTTGACGGAAGCGGGCTATGTCGGCGAGGACGTCGAGAACATCGTGCAAAAGCTGCTGCAAAGCTGCAACTACGATGTGGAGCGCGCCCAGCGCGGCATCGTCTACATCGACGAAATCGACAAGATCACGCGCAAGGCGGACAACCCCTCGATCACCCGTGATGTGTCGGGCGAAGGCGTGCAGCAGGCGCTGCTCAAGCTGATCGAAGGCACGATGGCCTCGATCCCGCCCCAAGGCGGCCGCAAGCACCCGAACCAGGATTTCCTGCAGGTCGACACGACCAATATCCTGTTCATCTGCGGCGGCGCGTTTGCCGGGCTTGAGAAGGTCATCGAGAACCGTTCCGAAGCGTCGGGCATCGGTTTCAGTGCCACCGTCAAGAGCAAGCAGCAACGCTCCATCTCCGAGGCTTTCCGCGACATCGAGCCGGAAGACCTGATCAAGTTCGGCATCATCCCCGAGCTGGTGGGTCGTCTGCCGGTGGTCACCGCGCTGGCCGAGCTGTCGGAAGACGCGCTGGTCCAGATCCTGACCCAGCCCAAGAATGCGCTGGTCAAGCAGTACAACAAGCTGCTGGGCATGGAAGGCGTGGAGCTGGAGGTGCGCCCGGATGCCCTGATCGCGATTGCGAAGAAGGCGCTGGCCCGCAAGACCGGCGCGCGTGGTTTGCGCTCGATTCTGGAGCAGTCGCTGATGACCACCATGTTTGACCTGCCCACCACCGACAATGTGGCCAAGGTGGTGGTCGAAGAGGCGACCATCAACGAAGGCAAGCCGCCCCTCCTGGTGTACCGGGAAGCGGCCAAGAAGGCCTGACAGGCTGCGATGGCAGAGACCGCATGGGCTCTGCCATCGGTGTTTTACAAGGATCGTCTGGCGCTGCCGGGCGCCATCCCAAGGGCTTGAGGGTGCATTTGCTGGCCTGCACCCGCCCTGGCCCCTGGTTTTTCATGGCCAAGGGTTGAAAAATCACTTTTACGAATCATCTTCGTACAAGTTTCAAAAGGATTTTCATGTCCGACAACCAAACCCCTTCCTCCCATCCCCTGGAATTGCCCATGCTCCCGCTGCGGGACGTGGTCGTTTTTCCGCACATGGTGATCCCGCTGTTCGTTGGCCGTCCCAAGAGCATTAAGGCCTTGGAGACCGCGATGGAGGGCGACCGCAAGATCATGCTGGTGGCCCAGAAGACGGCCGCCAAGGACGATCCCACCGTCAACGACATGTTCAATGTTGGTTGCGTCTCGACCATTCTGCAGATGCTCAAACTCCCCGATGGCACCGTCAAAGTGCTGGTCGAGGGCGTGCAGCGCGCGCTGGTGCAGGAGATTGCGGAAGGCGAGGACTACTTCACCGCCCGGATCGAACCGGTAGAGGCCGGCGACAGCGCCGACAAGGCCAGCGAGATCGAGGCCCTGCGCCGCGCCGTGATGCAGCAGTTTGACCAGTACGTCAAGCTCAACAAGAAGATCCCGTCCGAGATCCTGACCTCCATCTCCGGCATCGACGACGCCGGCCGCCTGGCTGACACCATTGCCGCCCATCTGCCGCTGAAGCTGGAGAACAAGCAGGCCGTGCTGGAGCTGCAAAAGGTGCAGGACCGCCTGGAAAACCTGTACGACCAGCTCGAACGCGAAGTCGACATCCTCAATGTCGACAAGAAGATCCGTGGCCGCGTCAAGAAGCAGATGGAAAAGAGCCAGCGCGACTTCTACCTGAACGAGCAGGTCAAGGCCATCCAGAAGGAGCTGGGCGAGGGTGAAGACGGCGCCGATCTGGAAGACCTTGAGAAGAAGATCAAGCTCGCCAAGATGACGCAGGATGCGCGCAAGAAGGCCGAGGGCGAGCTCAAGAAGCTCAAGCTGATGTCGCCGATGTCGGCCGAGGCCTCGGTGGTGCGCAACTACATCGAAACCCTGGTGAACCTGCCCTGGGGCAAGAAGACCAAGGTCAAGAAAGACCTGGTGGTCGCCGAGGATGTGCTGAACGAAGACCACTACGGCCTGGACAAGGTCAAGGACCGCATCCTGGAATACCTCGCAGTGCAACAGCGCGTGGACAAGGTCAAGGCACCGATCCTGTGCCTGGTCGGCCCTCCTGGCGTGGGCAAGACCTCGCTGGGCCAGTCGATTGCCAAGGCCACCGGCCGCAAGTATGTGCGCATGGCGCTGGGCGGCATGCGTGACGAGGCCGAGATCCGCGGTCACCGCCGCACCTACATCGGCGCGATGCCGGGCAAGGTGCTGCAGAACCTGTCCAAGGTCGGCACACGCAATCCGCTGTTCCTGCTTGACGAAATCGACAAGCTGGGCATGGACTTCCGGGGCGACCCATCCAGCGCCTTGTTGGAGGTGCTCGACCCCGAGCAGAACAGCAAGTTTGGCGACCACTATGTGGAAGTCGACTTCGACCTCAGCGATGTGATGTTCGTGGCGACCTCGAACTCGATGAACATCCCGCCCGCCTTGCTGGACCGGATGGAAGTGATCCGCCTGGCCGGTTACACCGAGGACGAGAAGACCAATATCGCGATGCGCTACCTGCTGCCCAAGCAGATCGAGAACAACGGCGTCAAGGCCGGCGAGCTCGAACTGCGCGAGGACGCTGTGCGCGACATCGTGCGCTACTACACCCGTGAAGCCGGTGTGCGTTCGCTCGAGCGTGAGCTGTCCAAGATCTGCCGCAAGGTGGTCAAGAACATCCAGCTGGGCAAGGCGCAGGCACCGGTGCAGGTGACGGCCGACAACCTGCCCGACTACCTGGGTGTGCGCAAGTTCACTTATGGCCATGCCGAGCAGAAGAACCAGGTCGGTCAGGTCGTGGGCCTGGCCTGGACCGAGGTGGGCGGCGATCTGCTGACCATCGAAGCCGCTGCCATGCCCGGCAAGGGCGTCATCAACCGCACCGGCTCGCTGGGCGATGTGATGAAGGAATCGGTCGAAGCAGCCCGCACCGTGGTGCGCAGCCGTGCACGCTCCCTGGGTATCCGCGACGACGTGTTCGAAAAGCGCGACATCCACATCCACGTGCCCGATGGCGCCACCCCCAAGGATGGCCCGAGCGCTGGTGCCGCGATGACGACCGCGCTGGTGTCGGTGCTGACCGGTATCCCCGTGCGTGCCGATGTGGCGATGACCGGCGAGATCACCTTGCGCGGTGAAGTCACCGCCATCGGTGGCCTGAAGGAAAAGCTGCTGGCCGCACTGCGTGGTGGCATCAAGACCGTGATGATCCCGGAAGAGAACGTCAAGGACCTGGCCGAGATCCCCGACAACGTCAAGAGCGGTCTGGAGATCGTGCCGGTGCGCTGGATCGACAAGGTGCTGGAAGTGGCGCTGGAAGTCAAACCCACGCCGTTGAGCGACAGCGATGCGCCTGCCGCTGAGCCGGTGCCCGTGGTGCCTGCAGTGGCTGTGGCAGCTACGGCCGCCAAGGCCGCACCAGCGCGCCGCTCGCGTGCCGTCAAGCACTGATAAACCGCAAAGCAGCAAGGAAAACCGGCCCGTCATCAAAAACGGGCCGGTTTGCCAAAAAGACCAAAAAATATGCGTTACAATGCATACCATCGCGGAGCCCGGTATATAATAGCGGACTTCCGGTAAAGCGGATATGCGGGAATAGCTCAGTTGGTAGAGCGATACCTTGCCAAGGTATAGGTCGACGGTTCGAACCCGTTTTCCCGCTCCAAATTGGCTGTGTTGATGGCTTCAGCATGGCAACAATCCATGGCGCGATAGCAAAGCGGTTATGCCCCGGATTGCAAATCCGGTTAGTCCAGTTCGACTCTGGATCGCGCCTCCAGGACATGCTTGTCAGTACGTTTTGGGTTCGTTGAGATACGAACAATGTTTGCGGGAATAGCTCAGTTGGTAGAGCGATACCTTGCCAAGGTATAGGTCGACGGTTCGAACCCGTTTTCCCGCTCCAGTTTTCAAAGCTGGTGTGGATCCGTTCATGCTAGTTTTTGCGGGAATAGCTCAGTTGGTAGAGCGATACCTTGCCAAGGTATAGGTCGACGGTTCGAACCCGTTTTCCCGCTCCAGTTTCAAAGCTGGTGTGGATCCGTTCATGCTGGTTTTTGCGGGAATAGCTCAGTTGGTAGAGCGATACCTTGCCAAGGTATAGGTCGACGGTTCGAACCCGTTTTCCCGCTCCAACACATTGCGAAAAGAGCCTCAGGGCTCTTTTTTGCTTTTCAGCTTCGGCCTTTTGCGTGGCGGAGCTGGCTGCCACCGCGAGCCTGCGGGTCGCGCAGCATTCGCAGCTTCCTTCTTCTCTCTATCCCTCAGCCGCATGTGCTTGCGATCGCCGCTGCAGCGTTGCGCGCTGCCACGATCTGCAGCGGTCTTCGTCCAACAGCGTAGCTGGAGCAGCTAGAATGGCAGGCTGCGTGCCTCGATGGTGAAATTGGTAGACACCCGGGACTTAAAATCCCGTGCCGCGAAAGTGGCGTGCCGGTTCGATCCCGGCTCGAGGCACCATCAACATGATGAATTCCAGTAGGAATTCACTCGCCACACAGAGTCCCGTGAAGCTCCAAGAATTCACGAGCATCTCCTGCAGACACTCAAGCAAACCCATCAGCGATGCAGCACTCAACTGTGCCGCTGCAGGCAGCCTAACGGTCCTCCTTCAGCGGAAACCGCTGACCCGGAAAGAACACCCGCTCAATCTCTCGCAGCGTGCGTGCGCCAATCGTGTGGATCTTCAATAACTTATGCGGATAGGCCTCACGCAGTTGCTCGGGCGTCTTGATGCCCGCGCGCGCGAGCGTGCGCACCGTCACCAGCGGCAGCCTGCCATTCAAGGACGAATCCTGGGCAAACCGGATGGACGGCGGGGCAAAGTCTGGCTCATAGCACTGGTCGGGGAAAAAGGCCATCTCAATATGGCGCAAGCGCATCATGCCGATGCCATGCATGCGCAGTAACCGCAGCGGATAGGCTTGGCGGACACCTTCCACCGAATCCACGCCGTTTTTGACCAGGATTCGGATGATACGGTCTGACAAAAGACCGTCGAGAGGGGTCTGCGTGGGCGGTGCTTTGTTGTATTCATTCGACATCCAGGCCGATCCTAGGGCTTGGTATACCGGAGCAAGGACAGCCGCCAGAGGGCATCGGCTGTAGGCCTTCGCAGACAGAACATGCAAGCCCCATGAAGAGACGGCTCAACACATTCGCTACTTTGGGTGTGCGCTCCGTGCCTAACGGTCTCGCGGACTTTGTTTTTCCACGCTGCTCTGCATCTCTTCGCGGTCTGCCGACTCGTCCTCTTCCAATAGGTGCAGCGGTCCCATCCAGCGGAACGGCCTGCGGTTGGGGCTTTGTTGGCGTGCCAGCGCATCGACTGACTGCAGCCAATGGGCCAGTTCCTCGGCCCGCATCGTGGCACTGCGCTGGGTGCCCAAGCGGCTCAGAAAGCGGCCCAGTTCCTCGTGCCAGGCAGCGTAGTCGCCGCAGCCATGGGTGCACCAGTGCGGGCGCATGCCCAGCCAGGCCTTGATACTGGGGTGCTGGCTCAGCGCGCTGGTGTCGAGGATGCAATGCACATCGACATGCGGGGGGAACATCGCTTCGACCTCGCGCAGAAACACCAGAAACTCCTGGTGCCGCAGGCGTGGCTTGCACTGTGCGCTGGGGCTTTTGCTGACGGTGTTCAGTGCCTTACAAAGCGCGGCCGATAGGGGGTGCGGGCAGCCTTCGCTATCGGACAGGCTTGGGGGGGCACTGGGCTTTTCCGGGGCGGCGGGCAGGCTGAGCGGGCTTTTGGTATCCAGGCAGATGACCAGGGCCTTGTCGCTGCCGCTCAGGTAGAGCGCGGCAGGTGCCTGCAGTTGCTCCAGCAGGAGCGGATCACTGAAGAGCGCGAAGTGGGGCGGTGATTTGGTCTTGCCAAGCAGCTGCAGATAGCGGGCCACGCTGCTTTTGGACATGCCCGTGCGTGCAGCCAGCGCGCGCACGCTGTCGGATGCGGCATCCTCAGACGCCAGTGCTGCTTTGGCGGTGGTGGTGATGGCCAGCAGCTGGCGGTCATCGATGGTGCGGGGTTTGCCGGTGCGCATGCTGTCGTAGAGCCCCAGGATGCGATGGCTCGCAAAGCGGCGGCGCCATTTGCCTACCGTCGCCTGGGTCAGCGCCATGCTGTTGGCAATGCTGACGTTGCTGTCGCCTTCCACACTGCGCAGGATGATCCTGGCGCGGGTGGAGAGATGGGCGGGCTGGCCGGGGCTGTTGGCCATGATTTCCAGCTGTTCGCGTTCCCGCGCAGTCAGTGTGATTCCTGACTTGGGTCTGCCTTTTTCCATCGAGTTTCTCCGTTTCTTGGAATCTTCTGCGCGGCCCTTTGCAACGGGAATGGCTACGGATCGGTAAGCGGTGTAAGGCGTCTTCGCAGGTTTGCGGGCAGCTATTGATAACAACGGGCGGCGCCGCAGATCTACCGATTTCGTATCCAGACTACTTCAGGGTTTTCCAGAAGGTTCCTTGCTATGTATTGGAGCGGCTATTAATGCTGCTTATTTAGTGGACAGATGAAGTGATTGCAAGTTAATTATGGCAATTTATTATGGGACAGTATCGAATATCGATTGTGTATATATGTGGTGTAGTTATGGGACGAGGCGCCGTGTGTTCAGCTTGGGTCATGATTTCTATGGAATTATTGGATTTTTGCGCAGTTGCTGCTGAGGATTGTTCAATAACCCATTGATGTCATCAATATGACAGAAGAAAAATTTCATCTCGCAACAAATTAATTTTGACAAATAAGCTCATTCAGTCTATTTAGGCATGGAAACACTTTGTTAACATTTTAATGAAAATGGCATGTACATTGGCAAAACAGATAGATACCATTGCGCCGTTCAGTAATTGCGCTGCGCGGTCGCATGGCATGGTTTCTGAAAACCTTGAATTTCATCTGAATAGTCCATGAATGAGGAGCTCGCCTTGAATATGACAAATCACACCAATTCCCCTATCGCAACTGTTGCCAAGCCAGTGGCCAAGCGTAAATCGCGCGGTCAGGGTATGACGGAATACATCATTATCTTGGGCCTGATCGCCATTGCTGCCATTGCCGCTTTCAGCTTTTTCGGCCAAACCGTTCGCAGCCAGGTTGCGGGTATGGCCAAGGAAGTCGGCGGTGAATCGGGCAAGGAAGGTATTACTGCCGCACAGGCAGCATCGGGTAAGGCGCTGACCAATGCCCAGAAGAACATGAATATGTCGACCTATACCGAAGGCGGTAACGACGGCGCCAAGTAAGAGCCGCTATCGCAACCCGGGGTGCCTTGCTGCAAAGCCGCAGGCCTTGGCCTCTGTCGGATAGTGCTAATGCCTGCATCTTAGGCTGGGTACTCAGTGCAAACCCTTGGGTGTGCCGGGTTGAGATAATGGCTTTGAGCCATCAACGGGAGGGAGGGCCTCCGGAATTCAGCGAATTACATAATAGTGGCCATCATGCATAAACCATCTTCGTATCAGTGTGGAGATCGCGTACAAAAAGGCCAGGTGATTGTCTATTTGTTGGCCATCATTCCGGTGGTTTGTCTCAGCATATTCCTGGTCTATAACACGGCCATTGTTGCGCGAGACAAAATGAAGCTGCAAAACAATGCCGATGCGATGACTTATAGCGCGTCCACAGTATTTGCGCGGCAGATGAATTTTCTGGCCTATACCAACCGGGCCATGGCTGCGAATGAAGCGGGCGTGGCCATGCTGGCGAGCTTTCAGACGTCTGTTGGCATGGTGGTGAGCACGGCGGCCAACATACAAGTGGCGCGGGTGGAGATCGAAGGGCAGAAGGGTGTCTGGAACCTGGCCCAGGCTGCAGCAGCCGCTGCGCGTTATGACTTCATCAGCGCCATCAATTACCTGGTGAAGTGGGGTGGCAATGTGCAGGCTGCTGCCAAGTACCAGCGCCAGGCCAACAACATCGCCAAGGTGATCGAGCCCTCAGCCCGCCCGTTCCAGATCATGGTCGATGCACTGCGGGTGCTGAACACCGCCATCTCGCTGGCCCAGGCAGCAACCACGGGCGTCAGCATTCCCGAGGCCATCGTGGTCGCCAAGGATGTGCTCAACGACAACGACGACAAGGCCTATTTGCCCGTGGCTGCCAATGCGCCACTGATTGCCAGCTCGTCGCTGGAGTTTCTCAACTTCATCAAGCTCTACAGCACCACGTCGGACCGCCGCAACGACGAAGACGATTTTTTTGATGCAATGCGCTTTGCCCATGCAGCCCAGGCTACGCGCGATGACTTCACCAAGGACCGGCGCATTTTTCCGGCCCTGATCGGACAGGGCATCAGCGGCATGCAGAACGAGGACTCCAGCTTTGACCTGTCCAGTGGCCCGATTGCCACGGCCATGCAGGAGCTGCTCAAAGGCACGGTGTCCTGGAAGGGCGGTACCGAGCTGGTCGCCACCCGGGGCTCGGATCTGGCCGATGAACGTGGCCGCATCCGCTGGCAATCTGCCGATTCGGTAAACGTTGCCGGTGCCGGAATGCTGCTGGCTGAGCGCTTTGTCGGTGATTTCGGGTTGGGCGCGGCCGCTGCCACCGGCGGCTCCGGCTATGCGGACAAAGGCTGGTCCGGCAACCGCTTGGCCTTGCGTTCTTACGACAAGAACTTCAAACCACGCAATGTGGATCCCGAATACCAAAGCGATGAAAAGCGCAACTACGGCAAGCTGACCTCGGATGGCCTGTCCGACAGCGCCATCTATGCGGCCGGCCGCGACCGCGATGGCAACAATTTGCTGGTGCCTTATGCCGTGCTGCAGTTCAACTCGGCCTACAAGTACAAGCCGCGCACCGACATTGGCCTGGCCACCAGGAATTTCTCTCTGCCCCGCTACTGGGATGTGCGCCAGGTGCGCACGCTCAAGGGCCGGGACCAGGACAAATGGTATGGCGACCTGTCAATGACCAGCATCAACCCACGCAAGTGGGGCAGCCTGACCGACAAGGGACCCACCATCTCGGTGATGGTGGCACGCCGGGGCAGTGATGTGCGCACCGGAGAGCAGGCCGGCTTTGGCTATGCCAAGGATGACTACAGCATCGGTCTGCGCGACCGCTTGTTTGGTGGCGACATGAGTGCGCTGTCCTCCGCCCAGCTGTATTTCAAGCGGCCACAGGACCGCTGGCAGCGCCGCGACATGACCAAGGACCAGTACAAGTCGCTGCAGATTGCCGGCCGCACGATCAAGGTCGGGTTCACCGGTGGCTTTATCGAGCACAAGAACCTTTTCTCGCCGTACTGGCAGGTCCACCATGTCGAGCCCTCCATCTGGGCGCGTGGCGTGGCCGTGGCTGGCTCGGCTTTGGGCGGGTCGGATGGCCTGTTTGGCGGCGGCGAGCCCGACAACCAGGATGCGGCGCAATGATGTACCCGAACCTCCCTATGAAGGCCCCGCGCCGCGCGCAGCGGGGCAGCGCTCTGGTCGAGGTCACCTTGATCAGCGGTTTTGCAGCGCTCCTGATGGCGGCTGTGCCGTTGATCGCCGACTACGGCCAGGCACGCATGCAGGTCACGGCGGCGGCCAAGCTCAATGCCTGGCAGCGCTCGGTCTGGTTTCCTGCAGCGACGGAGACCGAGGTCATGTCGGCCGACCAGTACAAGGGCGCGAGCGGCGCCATCCGCAAGTCCGATGCCGAGCTGGGCAATGATCTGCGCCGCCATGTGTTCCGCGACCCCAAGCAGGACACCGACACCGGCGTGCATGGCGAGACCGTATCCGAGTTCACATCCGGCCAGGCGCGTATGCCCGACTTCAACGAGTCGCTCACCGCCAGGACCACGGCTGCACCGCTGCCCTCGGTCGCTGCGTTCATGGACACCATCTTCTCCAAGGTCGGTGAGGTGCAGAACCTGGCCAAGGGCGAGTCGATCGCCAAGTTCCGCTTTGTCACCCAGGGCTATATGCGCACCGAGGTGGCACTGGAGCGGGGTGCCGGTTTTTCCGCCCAGCGCTTCCCAACCGAATTTGGCAAGGTGGAGTCGGCCTTGCACAAGAACGACACGCCGCTGCCGCTCAAGCTGGAGATCAAGGACCATGTGACCATGCTGTCCGAGCCCTGGAGCGCCGGCGGCACCAACCGCGAGGAATCCAAGATCCAGGGCCTGGTGCCGATGAAGCTGTTGGACCGGCCTGAGTACCAGGACTTCCGCGCGCCGCTGGGGCAGCTGGGCAGCACGCTCAAGTGGCTCTGGCCCACCTTCGACGTCAACTCGCTCACCATGGGCCTGACACCTGGTGATGCGCAGGAGAAGTCGGTGCCACTGGATCGCTACGAATGGCTGCAGAAGGTGCCTGCGAATGAGCATTACAACGACAACCCGGGTGAGCATGAATGCGGGCCGCTGGAGAAGCCCGACGGCAAGGATTGCTTCCGTTTCTACCGCGCGTTCCCGCCACCGCCGGTGGTCAACACCTTGCCATGACGATGATGCCGTTGTGCTGGCCTGGGTGGGGAACCGGAGCTGCCCGGCGGCTAAGCGGGCTGGGCACACGGCTGGCCTGGCTGCTGGTCGCTATATGGGCCGCCCTGCCGCTGGCAGTACCTGCCGCCCCCGGCAGCGCGATTGCCTGGCCGGCCATCCTGTTCCCCGACAAGAACCTGTCGCCGTACTGGGTGGCCGAGCTGATCGTGCAGAACAAGATACCGATGCAGATCCAGGCCTTTGATGTCGACGGCGACACCCGCAAGGCCCAGCGCTTTTACCAGGAGTGGCTGGGCGGCAAGGCCGATTATTCGGAGACCACGTTGGAGGGCATTCCTATCGTCGGGGCGCGCGACGGCAATTTCCGCATCACCGTGGAGTTCCGGCCCTTGCCCAGCGGCAAGCAGCAGGTGCGCATCTCCTCGGCCTGGCTGCACGGCGCGGTGCCGCAACTGGTTAGTGACCAGCTGCAGCGCCGCAGCTACCTGGCCGTGCCCATGGGCACCGATGAGTTCTCGGACACCTTTTCGTTTGATGCAGACCGGGTCAACCGCACCACCGTCTGGGGCAATACCCTGAGCGTCGAGGCCAATGAACTCTACATCCGCGAACAGGCACTGGTGGCCGGCTGGACGGTGCTGAGCCGCAAGACCATCAAGGGCGGCACGCGCGCCCAGGTGGTGCTGCGGCGCGGCGGCCAGGAGGCGGTGATCGCCATCGCCCACAACGGCGTGGGTTGCTCCATCGTCATCAGCAACACCTTGCCGCAGGCCTAGCCGTTTCTCCTCATGCCGATACCGAAGCACCCCACCCTTTTTCCTCACGCCAGCCGGCAGTCCGGGCAGATCATGACCGAGTACCTGATCGTCGCGGGCGTGTTGGCGGCCGTCTTTTTCGCACCCATGCCGGGTGCCGACAAGTCTTTGTTTCAGCTGCTGATTGATGCCTTTCGCGCAGCCTGGGCTTCCTATTCCTACACGATCTCTTTGCCATGGTGACCCCAAACTCTCCCAAACCGAATCGTTTCTCGCGGCTGGCCAATGGCTCGCGCCGTGCCGCCCCGCTGATCGCCGCCATCACCCTGGGTGTGGTCGCCGCCGGCCTGGGCTGGTACTACCTCAAGACCTCCGAGGCCGAGATCCAGGCCAACCTGGAATCCGAAGCCGAGCGCCTGCGCACCGATGTGGTCGTGCCGATCCAGAACATTCCCGCCGGTACCGCACTGCAGCCCGAGATGGTGGCCAAGCGCAGCGTGCCCTCAGCCTATGTGCATGCCGATGTGCTGACGCCGGACATGATCGACGGCTTTCTGGGCCGCCAGCTGTCGGTGGACATCAGCGCCGGCAAGCCGCTGCTGGCCAACTTTTTTGTGACGCCGCGCAAGCTGTTCTCCGAAGAGCTCGAAGCCGGCGTGCGCGCGGTGACCATCCCGGTCGATGAGGTCAGCACCATCTCGGGCATGCTGCGTGCGGGCGACCATATCGACTTCCTGTTCATCGCCGACAAGGATGGCGGCACCCAGGCGGAAGATGCCATCGTCGTGCCGCTGTTGCAGGACGTGGTGGTGCGCGCCACCGGCCAGATCACCTCGGAGCAGTTCTCCGAGCTGCGCAAGCGCCCCGACATCGCCAATACCGTCGATCCCTACCGCCAGCGCAGCTACACCACAGTGACCGTGGGCCTGCCGCCGGTTGATGCGCAGCGCCTGATCCTGGCACAGAAGCTCGGCAAGATCGTCGCGGCACTGCGCAATGCCGATGACCGCCAGAAGCTCGACACCGGCACCAACGCCCAGCAGCTGGCCAGCTACATCGACAGCTTCCGACCCCAGCAGCCCGTGGTGCGCGCAGCGCCCGGCCGTGCGCCGGCGATGGTCGAGTACATCGTCGGTGGTGGTGGCGTCAAAACCCAGGTGCAAACGCCGTTGGCCGCCTTGCTGGGCGCTGCGGCCGTGCCCGGCGCCACCGTGCCCACGCCCCAGGCGCCCGCAGTTGCCGGTGCTTACTGATTGTTTTTGTCCTGATTTATTCCCTGGCCCCGCTGCGCCATTCGCTCCAAAGATTTGCTAGACCATGAATTCCTCGATGATCTGTATGTCCCGTCCCCGTCCGGCCCTTCAGACCTGGGGTGCGACGGCTTGCGTCGCGCTCGTCCTGGCCCTGCCTACGGCGCCCTTGTCGGCTGCGCAGCCCTCTGCCGGCACCACGCAGCCCTCAGCCCCCGGCGCACTCGGTGATCTGCTGCGCGCTGCGCAATCGGCATCGCTGCAGGCGGAGGCCGAGCAGCGTGGACAAGGCGGAGACGGTGGCGATTTCGCCCGCGACACCGAGGGCCAGGCTGCGCCTATGACCTCGCCGGGCTTTCGCACCTTGCCCACCGTCAGCGTCAACACCCAGCCTGCGGCAGATGCCTCCAGCATCGGTGGCGTGCAGCCCTTGGTGATCAAGCACCTGCCCGCATCGCTGTCGCTCTATGTGGGGCAGATGACCTTGATCGAGGTGCGCGATGTTGTGCGTGTGGCCGTCGGCAACGGCAAGATCATGGAAGCGCGCGTGGTGGACCAGAAGAGCCTGTTGCTGACGGCATTGGACGCCGGTGAAAGCACGATCCATGTCTGGCGCAAGGACGGCCAGGTCAGCAGCCTCAAGGCGCGTGTCAACGTGGTCGATCTGGACCGCATCGAAGGCGAGATCTCGATGCTGACCGCCGGTATCACCGGTGTGAGCATCTCCCGTGTCGGTGAAAAGATCATCCTGGACGGCTCCAACCTCGACCCCGCTGCCGTCACACGGCTGCGCGAGATTGCGCGCATGTACGGCCCGGCCGTCGTGTCCTTCGCCACCTCGGAGCGCCTGCGTGTCGACCGCATGATCGAGATGGACGTGCGCATTGTGGAGTTCTCGCGCTCGGCGCTGGACGACCTGGGCATGAAGTGGGACACGACAGGTGGCGGCTTCAACTTTGGCCTGTTCTCCGATATCGCCTCCAACGGCGGCTACCGCATCCTGCCGGAGAACTCGCCCTTTCTGAACATGGACAGCGGCTACGGCCAAGGCTTTCTGGACCAGCGCCGGCGCAAGGCACGCTACTACTTTGGTTTGAGCACGGCGCTGACCTCGGCCATCAACCTGCAGGTGCAGCGCGGCAATGCGATGCTGCTGGCCTCGCCCAAGCTCACCACCCGCAGTGGCGGCGAAGCGCGTTTCCTCTCGGGCGGTGAAATCCCCTTGCCTGCAATGAGCGCGCTGGGTACTGGCTCGGTCAACTACAAGCCCTATGGCCTGCGTCTGCATGTCAAGCCCATGGCCGATGGCGCCGGCAACATCTCTGGCTCGATCCTGGCCGAGGTCAGCAACATCGACCAGTCCATCTCGGTCGATGGCATCCCGGGGCTGCTGACGCGCCGCACCGAGAGTGAGTTCAACGTCGATGACGGTGACACCATCATCCTCTCGGGCCTCATCAGCCGCCAGTCCTCGCGCGCTACCGATGGCCTGCCGGGCCTGCGCAATGTGCCGGTGCTGGGCTGGGCCTTCAAGAACAACAACGACAGCGATAACCAGATCGAGACCGTGGTGTTCATCACCCCGCGTGTGGTCACCGCGCGCGATTCGCGCCCCCGCCTGGAGCGCAGCCAGCAGATGGAGGAGCAGATCTCCAACGGTTTTACCGACCTGACCGAAGACCTCTACCGTAACTCCAAAAAGGTCGAACCGCCGATGCCCGAGCGGGGTCTGGACCCCGAGAGCTATTCGCACAACTGATGGCTGCGGCCGCTGATCCCGGAGAAGACCGTGCATAAGTTACTAGTCAATTCGCCCCGCCAGAAGGCGCAGGAGTTCGAGCTCGGTGCCGAGACTTTCACCATCGGCAAATCCAGCGACCGCTCCCTGCATCTGACCGGCTGGAACGTGGCCCGCGACCATGCGGTGGTGATGCTGCATGACGGCGACGTCTTCATCGAAGACCGGGGCAGCCTGTTTGGCACCTGGGTCAACAACGAGCGCGTGACCCGCTATGGCCCCTGCCGAGGGGGTGAGGAAGTGGTGGTTGGTGGGCACTCGATCATCGTGGTGCTCGATGACAAGCTGGGCGGACAGCGCGAAGAAACGCAGAGCCCCGGCCAGACCTCCCAGCCATTACTGGAGCACCAGCGCCCCACGCGCACGGAGCCGCGCCCGGAAGACCCCATGCTGCAGTGGCGCCGCCTGCTGCACCGCCAGCTGCTGGAGCAGCTCGAAGCGCGCCGCATCGACACCATCAAGATGAAGGACGATGAGCTGCGCTCCAATGTGCGCGCACTGATTGCCGAAATCATCCGCGACACACCCAGCCTACCCGAGACCATTGATCGCAACGAACTGAGCCAGCAACTGCTGGATGAGGCGATTGGCCTGGGCCCGCTGGAAGTGCTGCTGCAGGACGACTCGGTGACCGAAGTGATGGTCAACCGTTTTGACGAGATCTGGATCGAGCGGCGCGGCCGGCTGGAGCGCACCGATGTGTCCTTCACCAGCGACCTGGCCGTCAACGGCGCAATCGAGCGCATTGTGACGCCGCTGGGCCGGCGTATTGACGAGAGCTCGCCAATGGTCGATGCGCGCCTGAAGGACGGCTCGCGGGTGAACGCCATCATCCCGCCGCTGGCGATTCGCGGCCCCAGCATCACCATCCGTAAGTTTCCGAAGAAGCGCATGGGCGCCGAGGGCATGGTGCAGTACCAGTCGATCTCGCAGGCCATGGTCGATTTTCTGCAGCTGGCTGTCGAGAACAAGCTCAACATCGTGGTCTCGGGCGGTACCGGCACCGGCAAGACCACCTTGCTGAACATGATGTCCAACTTCATCCCCAACGACGAGCGGATACTGACGGTGGAGGATGCCGCCGAACTTTCGTTGAACCAGCCCAACCTGGTATCGCTGGAAGCGCGCCCGGCCAACGTCGAAGGCAAGGGCGCCGTGTCGATCCGGGACCTGGTCAAGAACTCGCTGCGGATGCGCCCCGACCGCATCGTCGTCGGTGAGTGCCGAAGCGGCGAAGCGCTGGACATGCTGCAGGCGATGAACACCGGCCACGATGGCTCGCTCACCACCTTGCACGCCAACTCGCCGCGCGATGCCGCAGCCCGTATGGAAGTGCTGGTGACCATGGCGGGCATGAACATTCCGGTTACCGCCATCCGAGAGCAGATCGCCTCGGCCATCCACCTGATGGTGCAGCTCACCCGCTTTCCCTGCGGCAGCCGCAAAATCACCCAGATCACCGAGGTGCTCAACTGCACCGATGGCGTGATCCAGATGCAGGATATCTTTGTGTTCCGCAAGACCGGGCTGGATGCCGAGTTCCGCACCCAGGGCCGCTTTGAGGCGACCGGGGTGATCCCGGACTTTGTCGCCAGGCTGGTCGAGCACGGTGTGCCGGTGAACATGGAGGAACTGTTCTTCCAGGGAGAAGCGGCATGAAGAACTGGCAGTTCCTCGGCTTTTTGCTGGCCGCCGCCGGCTTTGTGGTGCTCTCGGGCTGGCTCGTCTACAGCCGCATGGGGGAGTGGCGCGACAAGTCCAATGTCTACCTGCGCGGCCGGGGTCTCCGGATTCTGGGCATCTCGGAGTTCCATGCGCAAAAGGCGCTGACCCTGGCGACCGGCCACGTGGCCATGGTGGTCGTGGCCGGCATCCTCACCTACCTGATTGCACGCAACTGGTTGCTGGTGGTGGTGGTCTGCGGCGCTGTCTACTTTTTGCCAGCGCGCTATTTCGCCTGGCAGCGCAAGAAGCGGCGTGAGCGCATCGAGGCCGAGCTGCCCGATGCCTTGCTCTTCATTGCCAGCGCATTGCGTGCGGGCAGTGCGCTGTCGGTGGCACTGCAGATTCTGGTGCGTGACCAGAAAGGGCCATTGGGCGATGAGTTCGCCATCGTGCTCAAGGAGCAGCGCATTGGCCTGTCTTTCGACGACGCGGTGCAGAACATGGCGCGGCGCATCCAGATTCCGGACTTCATGCTGGTGGTGGTGGCCTTGCGCGTGGCCAAGGAAGTGGGGGGCAACCTGTCCGAGCCGCTGCAGCTGCTGGCCGAGACCCTGCGCAAGAAAGCCATGCTGGAAGGGCGCATCAAGGCGCTGACGGCACAAGGCCGCATCCAGGGCCTGGTGATGACCATGTTCCCCGTGGTGCTGGGCGGCATTCTGTACCTGATGCAGCCGACCATGCACCTGCTGTTTGTCACCCCCATCGGCTGGGGGGTACTGGCCGTGATGATCGTGATGCTCACCCTGGGCTACATGTCCATCAAGAAAATTGTCGCGATTGACATCTGAGCCATGAAAAACGCCATTCTGCTTGCCGCCATCTTTCTGTCCGCTGTGATGGCGGCCATTATCTTGCTGTACTTTGTGGCCATTGTGCGCAAGGCCCGGCCGTCCGTGCGCGAGCACATGGACCCGCTGCCCTGGGGCATCCGGCTCATCTGGCCGGCCGTCAACGTGCTGCAGTTCCATGTCTCGGAGATTGCGCCCACCTCCAGCCTGCTGCGCTGGAAGCGCAAGCTGCAGCTGGCCGGCCTGGAGTATGTGCTCAAGGCCGAGGAGATCATCGCCGTGCGTGTGATCTCGATGGCATTGGTCGGGCTGGCCTTTGCGGGCGCCACGATGGCGCTGAAGATCGATGGGCAGTGGGTGCGTCTGGCCTGTCTGGCGGGCTTGCTGCTGGGCTGGATGCTGCCGGCCATCTGGGTCAACGACCGCAAGAAACGCCGCGACAAGGAAGTGCTGCGCACCTTGCCCGGTTACCTCGACCTGATCACGCTCTGCTGCCAGGCGGGGCTGGGCTTGACGGCGGCGATCTCGCAGGCGGTGCAAAAGGGCCCCCCTGGTGCGATGCACGAAGAGCTCGAGCGCCTGCTGCGCGAAATGCGCACCGGCATGAGCCGTATGGATGCGTTCAACGCCATGGCCGAGCGCATGGACAACAAGCATGTGCGCGGCCTGGTCTCCAACCTGACCCAGGCCGAATCGCTGGGTGCCAGCGTCACCGACACCCTGGTCGCCATCTCCGAGCAGCGCCGTACCGAGCGCTTTCAGCACGCCGAAAAGCTGGCGATGGAAGCGCCCGTGAAGATGCTCGGCCCGTTGGTGATCTTTATCTTTCCGGTCACCTTCATGGTGATCTTTTTTCCACTCGCGGTGCAGATGTACCAAACCTTGAAATGAAGGCGCCTGGTATGCCCGCACTCAAAGTCCAGCTGGCCCAGCGCTTTTCCGAGCGCGCCTTTGGGCTGATCTTTCGCCCGCCGCCCGCCAGCGGTGAGGCGCTGGCGTTCGACCGCTGCGCGGCCGTGCACACCTGCTTCATGCGCTATGCGATCGATGTGGTGTTTGTCGATGCGCAGCAGCAGGTGCTGCGCATCAGCGCCGGCCTGGCGCCCTGGCGCATGGCCTGGTGCCGGGGCGCACAACGGGTGCTGGAGCTGCGCAGTGGCGAGGCAGCGCGCCTGGGGCTGGCACCGGGCCAGCGGCTGCAACTGTGTTGAAAGGGCTTGAAATGCGCATGAAAAAACCAAGCGGCGCCCGGCAGCGCGGCGTGTCGATGACGGAGACCTTGATCGCGCTGCCGGTGGTGCTGGTGTTCACGCTGTCGCTGATCCAGTTTGCGCTGATCTACCGCGCCAGGCTGACCCTGCAGTACGCCGCCAATGAGGCGGCACGCGTGGGTTCGCTCAACAACGCACTGCCGCTGCCCTACGACCTGCGCATTCCGCTGGCCAAGAAGGGCATGCTGGCCGATGTGAGCCTGGGCAATGTCAAATCCGCGCTCACCAAGGGCAGTGTCTGGCAAGGCTTTGTGCGGGGGATGATGCCGCTGTATGTGTCCGAATCCAGCGTCTCGGGCCTGCTCAAGGGCTGGGTCAACACCAACACCGACCTGATCCAGGGCAGCTGTATCGAGTACGTCAACCCCACGCAGAACACCTTTTTGGACTGGGCCATGGTGGAGAACTATGGCGAATCGCGCGGCATTGTACGCATCCCCAACGACAGCCTGCGCTACCGCAAGCCGCTGCCCTATGAGCGCGATGCGCGTACCGGCGCGACCGACGCCTACAACGGCGACACCCCGAACCTGGAAGACACGCGGCTGCGTGGTGCCGTCTCCAACAAGACCTTGGGCGAGACCAATATCCTGCACCTGCGGGTGCACTATGGCTACAAGCTCAGCGTGCCGATCGCCGGGCCCATCATCATCAAGGCCATGCAGGGCTACCGCTATGTCTCCAAGCACATCGGCTCGGTGCTGACCACGGGCGACGATGTGCTCAGTGCCGAAGCCACCGACCTCTCGGCCATTGATGCCTTCTTTCTGGCGAGCGACCGCTTTCCGCTGACGCAGGAGGCCTCGGTGGGCATGCAGTCCTCGCTGTACTGGCATCCCTTCTATTCCTTTGGGCCGGCCCGCGATACCTCGGACCTCAATGCCAGCTTCAAATGGGAAGTGGCCGACGGCAACAGCGGCCTGGGTGACTACGCCACCCTGGTGCCCGACCTGGTCGGCAATATCCGCAACGGGGCGCAGTGGGTGACCGCCCATGTGGGCAATGCGGCCATGGACGGCCTCAAGGATGTGGTGGGCCTGCGCAATGCCTTCTGCCCTGCGATCTGGGCCAATCCGATGGGGGTGGAGAATGTTCCCAATCCATTCGATGCGGCGCCTTGATGGGCCACTGGCCGCAGCGGCAGCGCTGCTGCTGACCGCCATGCTGGGCGCTGCGCCGGCGGTGGCGCAGACGGTGTGCAAGGACGCTGGCGTGGAATACATCCTTGGCGGTGCCGCTGCCGCCGGACCCGGCTGCAAGGCCGCTGCTGCGGCAGCCGTTGCTGCACCGCCCGCACGCCGTACGCTGCGCACGGCAGCCGCCGCCCCAGCCCCAGCCCACACCCAGTCGCCAAGCCCGCGCCCGCGTGAGCGCGCCGATTTTGGCCAGGACGAGCGCCGCCTGATCCTGGAGACCGAGCTGAAAAAGGCCCAGCAGGTGCTGCAGGGCTTCTCCCAGGCGTTGGGTGGATCAGCGAATGGCGCGGTACCTGCCGACAAGACCCGCGCGCTGGCCGATGTGCGCGCACTGACTGCCGAGCTGGCGCGGCTGCCGCCAGCGGTACGCTGAGGGCCTAGTCAGGGTTCTCCAAGGACCGCACCAAATCGGCCGCATGCGGGTAGCCCGAGGCCCTGGCCCGTTGGGCCCAGTACAGCGCGCTGGCGCTGTCATGCTCGTAGATGCCGATCTGGGCCAGGTTGAACTGGGCCGAGGCATGGCCCAGGTCGGCCGCCAGGATCAGCCAGTCGCGCGCCTGGGCATCGTCGTTCTCTACCGAGCGCAGATGCTGGTAGACGTTCAAGGCCGCGCGTTTGTCGCCCTCCTGGGCCAGGCGCTTTTGGCGCAGCAGTTCCGCCTCCGACATGCGCGCAATGCCGGCGCTGTTGGCACCCGGCTCATAGCGGATGCCGGTGGGCGGGGCCGGCAACGGGGCATAGGGGATTTGCTGGCAGCCAGTGCTGGCCAGCACGGCCAACAAGGCAAGGGGGAGGGCGACGGGCGTTATGCGCATCGCCGCATTGTGGCATTGCGGTGCCGTCAACGCCTTCAGCGCACAAAGGTGGACGGCTGCAGATCCGGTGTGGTGGCCTTGCGCCGCTCCAGCCAGAAAGCCTCGTTCCTGGTCAGCATCTGGAAATCCTGCGCATCCTGCAGCTTTTGCGCCGCATCCATCGGCCAGTTGGGGTTGTAGATCAGCTCGCGCGCCAGGGCGACCAGGTCCGCATGGCCATTGCGCAAAATGGCCTCGGCCTGCTGTGCATGCACGATCAGGCCCACGGCCATCGTGCAGGCGCCGGTGGCGGCCTTGATGGCCGAGGCCAGTTCCACCTGGTAGCCATAGGTGGCGGACTCGCCGCCGCGCAGTGGCGAGCCGGCAATGCCACCCGAGGAGCAGTCGATCGCATCCACCCCCAGCGGCAGCAGGCGCTGGACCAGTGCGATGCTGTCTTCCAAGGTCCAGCCGCCGGGCGCCCCATCGCTGCAGGACAGGCGCACCAGCAGCGGCAGACCCGCTGGCCACACGGCGCGCACCGCTTCGACGACCGTCAGCAGCAGCCGGCAGCGGTTGTCAAAGCTGCCACCCCAGGCATCGTCGCGCTGGTTGGCCAGCGGCGACAAAAAGCTGTGCAGCAGATAGCCATGGCCGGCATGCAGCTCCAGCACCTGGTAGCCGGCGCGCGCGGCGCGGCTGGCGGCAGCGGCAAAGGCCTCCACCACCTGCTGGATGTGCTGCAGCGACATGGGTGTCGGCGTGTCCAGGCCCTTGCCGGCCGGGATGGCGCTTGGGCCCATCGGCATCCAGGCCTCCCAGTCGGCGATATCCGGCTGGGAGGGCAAGGGCCCTCTGCCCTGGGCAGGGGTCAGCTGCCGGGCCTTGCGGCCCGCATGCATCAGCTGGATGCCTGGCGTGGTGCCGCAGTCGCGCATCAGCTGCACGATGCGCTGCAGGGGCGCCACCATGTCGTCCTGCCACAGACCGATATCGCCCAGGGTGCCGCAGCCACGCCGCTCCACACCGGTGCCTTCCTGGAACACCAGGCCGCTGCCGCCTGCGGCCAGGCGGCCCAGGTGCATCAAATGCCAATCCTGCACCTGGCCTTGGCGGCCCTGGTACTGCCACATGGGGGCGGCCACGATGCGGTTCTTGAGCACGACATCGCGCAGCTGCAGCGGGCTGAAAAGCTGGTTCTGGGTTTCGCGGTGGGCCATGGTGCGGCGGCCTACTTCTTGACGAGAGGGCAGGCCGATTCGGACAGCGGCAGGAAGGCCTTGTCCGCCGGCACCGTGCTGATGACCTTGTAGTAGTCCCAAGGCGCCTTGGACTCCTGCGGTGACTTGACCTGGAACAGGTACATGTCGTGCACCATCATGCCGTCTTCGCGCAGGCGGCCGTTCTTGGTGAACACATCGTTGATCGGCATCTCGCGCATCTTGGCCATCACCGCCTTGGCATCGGTGCTGCCGGCGGCTTCCACCGCCTTCAGGTAGTGCTTGACCGAGGAGTAGGCGCCCATCTGGCTCATGTTGGGCATGGCATTGACCTTGGCGAAGTACTTCTTCGAGAAGGCACGCGTCTCGTCATTCATGTCCCAGTAAAAGGCCTCGGACAGCAGCATGCCCTGCGCGGTGCGCAGGCCTACAGAATGCACATCGTTGATGTACATCAGCAGCGAGGCGAGCTTTTGCTTGCTCTCGGGGGTGATGCCGAACTCGCGCGCAGCCTTGATCGAGTTGACCAGGTCATTGCCAAAGTTGGCCAGGCCGATCACATCGGCCTTGCTGGCCTGGGCCTGCACCACGGCAGACGAGAAATCCGAGCCATTGAGCGGGTGCCGTGTCTCGCCGATCACCTTGCCGCCGACCGTGCTGATCGCCTGGGTGGTGGCCTTGACGATGTCATAGCCGCCGGAGTAGTCGGCGGTCAGAAAGTACCACTGCTTGCCGAATTTCTCGGCCGCCGCCTTGCCCACGGCATTGGCCAGCGAATAGGAGTTGTAGGCCCAGTGGGCCACCGTGGGGCCGCACATGTCGCCGGTGATGCGGTCGCTGGCCGGGCCGCTCATCACCAGCACCTTGCCTTTTTCCTTGGCAATGTTCAGCACCGCCAGCGCAGCAGCCGAGCCGCCCACGTCCTGGATCGCGTCCACGCCGGTGTCGTACCATTCGCGCGCCTTGGCCGCTGCCGAGTCGGCCTTGCTCTGGTGGTCAAAGGTCAGCAGCTCCACCTTGCGGCCCAGCACCTGGCCGCCGGCCTCGTCCAGCGCCATCTGGGCGGCGGTGATGCTGCCCTTGCCGGTGATGGCCGAGTAGACGCCGGACTGGTCAACGATCAGGCCGATGCGCACCGGCGGGCCCGATTGCGCCATGGCGCCCAGCGACAGGCAGAGCAGCGCTGCCGCCAGGCCCAGGGGTTGGAGGGGGGTGCGCAGAGCGCGGATGTGAGAGATAGCCATGTTCTTGTCTCCTGTTCAGCCGGTGGTCAGTACCTGGGATTCGCGGATCATCTGTTGCCAGCGCAGGCGCTCGGCCTGCAGGAATTTCTCGTAGGCGTCCGGGCCCTGGGCGGTGACCGAGACGCCTTGCTTTTCCAGCAGGTTCTTCAGCTCGGGCGCCTGCAACTGGGCGACGGTGACCTTGCCCAGGCGGTCGACCACATCGGCGCCGGTCTTGCGCGGCACAAAAAAGCCGTTCCAGATCGGCGCGGCAAAGCCGGGGTAGCCCAGCTCGGCCACGGTGGGGATTTCGGGCCAGGAGGCCATGCGCTGCGCGCTCAAGGTGGCCAGTACGCGCAGCTTGCCCGACTGCACCTGCGGCCGGGTGAAAAGCGCCGTCATCGTGCCCACATCCACGCGCTGCTGCAGCAGATCGGGCAGGGCCGGGGCCTCGCCCTTGTAGGGCGCATGGATCATCTGCGCGCCGCTGAGCTTGCCCAGGTACTGCAAGGCCACATGCAGCGGGCCCAGCGGCCCGGTGGACATATAGCGCAGCTTGTCCGGGTGCTGCTTGGCATCGGCCAGCAGCTCGCCCAGGGTCTGGTAGGGGCTGTCCTGGGCCACCGCCAGCACATAGTCCACATTGCAGATCGAGGCCACCGCCGCAAAGTCGCGCTGGGGCCGGTAGCCCAGGTCGGGCATCGTGTGCTCCAACACGATATTGGTGCCCACGCCGCCCATCAGGATGTTGTAGCCATCGGGTTCGGCATGGGCCACCTGGTTGGCGCCGATGGCCCCTGCCGCGCCGACCTTGTTGTCGACCACCACCGGTTGGCCCAGGCCGGGCTCCAGCGCCTTAGCCAGCAAGCGGCCCAGCACATCGGTGGCGCCGCCGGCCGCAAAGGGCACCACCAGCCGCACCGGCCGCGACGGGTAGGGGCTCTGCGCCCAGGCCTGGTGGCTGGCCAGCAGGCTGGCTGCACCCCAGGCGGTGCTGCGTGCCAGCCACCGTCGCCTGCCGGGATTGACCGGTGCTTGTTCCAGGGAAAGCTTGTCGTTCATGGCATTGTCTCCGTTCCGTTTTTTGTGGTGTGCCGTGTCCTAAGCGAGATGCGAGAGGCGCTATAGCCGGGTGGCGCTGATCGTCAGTCCTCCATCGATATGCAAGGTCTGGCCGGTGATGTAGCCGGCGAGAGGATGCAGCAGAAAGTCGATCGCATGGGCGATCTCGACCGGCTCGGACACCCGCTGCAGCGGCACGGCGGCGAGCAGCGCTTCGGTCTGCGGCGCGCCGGGCGGGCTGGCGGTCTTGAACAGTTCGGTGGCCACGGGGCCGGGGGCGATCACATTGACGGTGATCTGGTCCGTGGCCAGCTCCAGCGCCCAGGTGCGGCTCATGCCGATGACGGCGGCCTTGGTGGCGCTGTAGGCGGTGCGGTTGGGTTTGCCCAGCGCGGCGCGCGAGGAGATATTGACGACCCGGCCAGCGCGCGCCTGGCGCATGCCTGGCAGCAGCGCCTGCATGCACACCAGGCAGGCGTTCACGTTCAGCGCCATGGCCTCGTTCATGTCGGCCACGCTGGTGTGGGCCAGGTCGGTGGTGTGGGCCAGTGCGGCGTTGTTGACCAGGCCATAGAAGGGGGCCTGCGCGGCCAGCTGCTCCACCTGCTGGCGCGTGGCCTCCAGGTCCATCAGGTCGCAGGCGATGAACTGCTCATCGGCCTGCGCGTCGGTGGGGATGCTGCGGGCCAGGCCAATGGGCTGGTAGCCCTTGTCGGCCAGGTAGCGCATGGTGGCGCGGCCAATGCCCCGGCTGGCGCCGGTGACCAAAACGCGGGGTTTGCGGTTGCTGTCTGTCATGCCAGGCCTTTCAAAATTTGCCGACCGATGATGGTCTTTTGCACTTCGGTCGCCCCTTCGTAGATGCGCATGGGGCGGACTTCGCGGTAGAGGCGCTCGACCACGCTGCCGCAAGTGATGCCCATGCCGCCCCAGAGCTGCACGGCCGCATCCACGACCTGGAAGGCGGCCTCGGTGCCCTGCATCTTGGCCATGGCCGCCTCGGTGCTGATGCGGCGCTGGCGCACATCGCGGCACCAGGCGGCCTTGTGCACCAGCAGGCGCGCGGCCTCCAACTGTGTGGCCATGTCGGCCAGCTTGTGCTGCACGGTCTGCATCTCGGCCATCGCCTGGCCATAGAGCTGGCGCTGGCTGACCCGCGCAAGGGTTTCATCGAGCGCACGCTGGCCCATGCCCAGCGCGGCGGCACCGACGGAGCTGCGGAAGATATCGAGCACGCCCATCGCCACCTTGAAGCCTTCGCCGGGCTGGCCTAGCAGACGGTTGGCAGGCACCTTGCAGTGCTCAAAATGGATCTCCGCGAGCGGATGGGGCGCGATGATGTCGATCGCGCGGTGGATGCGCAGGCCCGGGGTGTCGGCATCGACCAGCAAGGCCGACAGGCCGCTGGCGCCCTTGGCCTCTTCGGTGCGGGCGATGACAACGTAGAAGTCGGCAATGCCGCCGTTGGAGATATAGGACTTGGCGCCATCGAGCAGATAGTGGTCGCCTTGCAGCAGGGCCCGCGTCTTGGTGGCCGCTACATCGGATCCGCCATCGGGCTCGGTCAGCGCAAAGGCCGCTACCTTGCGGCCCTCGCTGCAAGCCTGCACATAGGGCGCCACCAGGCGGGGATCGCCCTTTTGCCACAGCGCGGCGCTGCCAATGCCCTGCATGCTGAAGACAAAATCCGCCAGCGGCGCGTAGTAGCCCAGGCATTCGCGCACCAGGCAGATGGCGCGCAGGTCCACCGCTGGCGCCATGCCATCTGCCATCGCCGGCGCGGCATACTCCAGCAGGCCATGCCGGGCCAGGCTCTGCAGCCAGTGGCGGCATTCGGCCTGCAGGTCCTGCGGGGTTTCATCGGCCAGAAGCGCGCGGTTGTCGCTGATCCAGCGGTTGAGCCGGGCGATGACCTCGTCATGCCGCGTATCAAAGAAAGGCGTTTCGGCCAGGGTCCATTGCTGCTTCATGCGGTGGCCTCCTGGGCGAGCAGGCGCTGGGCCAGGTCGCGCAGCTCATTGCGTTTGACCTTCTTGCCATTGGGCCCCATGGTGTAGGGAAAGGTATCGACCCGGAAGATGCGGATGGGCACCTTGTAGCGGGCAATCTGCTGCTGCAACTGGGCCTTGATGGCCTCTTCATCCCAAGGTCCATTGGCGCTGTCGCTGGGATCCAGCACAAAGGCCACCGGGCGCGAGCTGCCCGAGGCATTGACGGCGACCACCTGGCAGGCGCTGGCGCCGCTGAGCGCGATCACAGACTCTTCGATCTCGGCCGGGTTGACCAGAAATCCCCCGATGCGCAGCACATCGCCCAGGCGCGAGATATGGGTAAAGCCGCCGTCGCCATTGAGGTAGCCCAGATCGCCGGAGCGCAGATAGCCGTCTTCGGTAAAAGCTTGCTGCGTGGCCTGTGCATCGTGCAGGTACTGCTGCATCAGGGTGGGGCTGTAGAACTCCAGCTCGCCGGGCTCTTGCGCCTGGGCGAGGGTACCGGTCTCCAGATTGCGCACGCGCACCCGCGCCTGCGGGCAGACCGGAAATCCGCCGGACTGGGCGCGGCGCGGCAGGGGGGCGGCCGGGTCCTGGTGGGCGAACAGCGCAAAGGTCTCGCTCATGCCAAAGCAGCCCACCATCGGGATGCCGAACTGGCCTGCGCGGGCCGGCAGCGCATCGAGCCCGGGCACAAAGTTGGCATGGCCAAAAAAGCGCAGCGCCTGCGGCTGCCAGCCGGCGGGCAGGTCGGCGATGAGCTTGTCGACCATGTCATTGGTGCCAAACATGTGGGTGATGGGCTCGTGCTGCAGGCAAGCTGCCGCACGCGCGGTATCAAATTCCTCATGCAGCACCAGGCAGGCGCCTGCGGCCAGGGTGGCCATCGCTGCGGTGTAGCCAAAGGCCCCGCACAGTGGCAGCGCCAGCAGGCTGCGGCAGTGCGCGTCGATGCCAAAGCCGGGGGCCACATCCTGCGCATGCTGGGCCACGCTGGACTGGCGGTGCACGATGAGCTTGGGCTGGCTGGTGGTGCCCGACGAGGACAGGATGATGCAGGTCTGATCGCCCTGGCAGGCGCTGGGGGGCTGGGGCATTGCGGGCGCTGCCATCAGCGTTTGCCAGGGCTGGATCGGCAGCGCCGTGCCAGCGACTGGCATCGGTGCTGCTGCCGAGGTGGGCGGGCCCAGGCTGGCGTCGATCAGGCACTTCAGGCTGCCGCCTTGCTGCGCCAGGATCTGCTCCAGGCTGTTGCCGGGCAGCAGGCTGGCTGCGCTGGCGGCAGCGCCATTCATAACGGCAAGCGCATTGGCGGTGGTGCGGTCAAAGGCCAGTGCCTTGCAACCGGAGCGGTCGATAAAGCTGCTGATTTCCTTGACGCCCAGCTTGAGGTTGAGGCTCAGGGTGGTGATGCCCAGCTCGGCGCAGGCCAGGTGCAGCAGCAGCCAGTGGGGGGTATTGGGCAGCCACAGGCCCAGCACATCGCCGGCCGCGAGGCCTTGCTGGCGCAGGCCGTTGGCACATTGCTGCACCTGGCTGCGCAGCTGCGCATAGCTGTGGGTGCTGCCGCCAAACTGCAGCGCGGGCGCGTCGCCCGCGCCCAGTGCCAGCAGGCTGCGCATATCGTTGGCCCGCGCGCTGCAGGGCGCGCTGGCCATGGGTTGGGAGGTCATAGGCGGCCTTCAGACGGTGGCGACCGGGGTCACGGGTGAGCCCACGGCACCGGGCAGACGCAGCGCCGGCGCAGTCAGCATGAAGCGGTAGCGGCCATGGGCCTCTAGCCACTGCGCCAGCGGGTGCAGGTACCAGAGTTCGCCAAACGGCATGCCGAGCTTGAACAGGCACAGCTCATGCAGCGGCAGAAAGGCGCAACTGCCATCGATTGGCCGGCCGGGCACCGATTCGATGCCGTAGTTGTCTGCGACCAAGGTGGTGATGTGGCTGTCGATGATCCATTGCTGCAGCTCGGGATCGCGCCCATCAAGCACCGCTCCCACGGTCTCGGGCATGTCCGGCTTGGGGGGGCCATCGCAGGCGAGCAGCAGTTCGCTGAAGCCGGTGTAGAGCGCCACGATGTCGCCTTTGGTGACCTCGATGCCATCGGCTTGCAGCACCTCCTTGAGCATCTTGCCCGAGACGAGAGTGTGGCCGTCGCCAAAGTGGCGGCGCAGGTTGACCAGCACACCCCGGCCCTGGATGGCCTGCTCGGCCAGGCGCTCCACGCCCAGCGCCTTGGCGCGGGATTGGCCACCCATGTCCGGCAGGTCATCGGGTGCCAGGATGTCGATGCCAGCCTGGAAGCCGTTGTAGTAGACCAGCTCGTCCACGCCATCGCCATTGATGTCGAAATGGCTGCCCACGTGCGACAGCGCATCCCATTGCGTCGAGTACTGCAGGTAGATCTCGGCATAGTCGTCGCTGACCACATCGGTGTAGAGCGGGTTTTCACGCGAGAGCGCAAAGTTCAGGCCCGGGCCCAGCGGCCGGCGCGAGGGCTTGATGATGGGCGGGTGTCGGCGCGGGTTGAGTGCATTGCCGCCGGGTTTGTCCAGCGGCAGGCTCAGACAGAAGCGCTCGCCCGTCTGTATTTCCTGCGCCGCTTCCTTCACCTTGTCCGCCGTCAGGTAGTTCAGGCGGCCGAGCTGGTCGTCGGGGCCAAAATCGCCCCAGTTCGATTGCGCGGGGCGCTGGGTCCAGCGGGGTGAGCCAGCGCTGCCGACAACAGGGGCAAGGTGCGGGGCATGTACAGGGCGGTAGGCGTTCATAGGGTTTTCCAGGTAAACGGGGGAGACAGGCCCCGGCAGCCTTCTGCATTAGCTTGTGCGGGCCTTGTGGGGTGACGACCAACTATGAAACGGGAAGCGCTGGGATGGCAAAAGCTGGCAGCAGGGATGTTCACGATATGAACTCAGGTTTTCCCGGGGCGCAGAGCCCTGCACGCCTGGTCAAGGTGCTGCGGCTGCTGACGCGCCACCATGTGCAAGGCCTGTCGATTGCCGATCTGACGGCGCTGTCGGGGCTGGACCGTTCGACCGCGCGGCGGCTGCTGATGGTGCTGGCGCAATCCGGCTATGCGGCCAAGGATGCCGAATCGGGCCGCTACCGCCTGGGGGTGGAGGCCATGCTGACGGGCCTGGCCGCGATGGCCAAGCCGCCCATCTTTGAGGTTTGCCACCCGGTGATGGTGAGCGTGGCACGGCGCACCGGCGATACGGTGTTTCTGATCATCCGCGTCGGCGACTTTGCCCATTGCCTGCATGTGCAGCCGGGCAGCACGGTGCTGCCTGCCCACAGCCTGATGACCGGCCAGATCCGCCTGCTGGGCCAGGGCACGGCCAGCCTGGCCTTGGCCGCCAGCCTGCGCGATGCAGAGCTGGAGCAGATCTACCAGCGCCGCCGGCTCGACTACGAGGCCGCCGGCATCAGCCAGGAGCGGCTGATGGACATGGTGCGCCAGACGCGCAAGCGCGGCCATTCGCTGAGCGTCAACCTGCTGACCTCGGGCGCCACCGGCGTAGGGCTGGCGATCGAGTTCCAGACCGCCCATAGCGCGCATATCGCCGCCATCAGCGTGGCCAACCATGATGCGCAGATGGATGCCAGGCACCAGGCCCAGGCGCTGCAGGTGCTGCGCGATGAGCTGGCGCAGGCGGGTATTGCGCAGGTGGGCGGCGGCGATCGCGTAGGACGGTAGCGCAGAGTGGTGGCTGGCAGGCCTGGGTGCGGAACCTGGGCCGCGCCCTGGGCTCCAAGTGCCTTCTTTTGTGCACTTTTAATGCGGAGCCCTGATCCATGACGACTGAAGAAATTCGTGCCACTTTGACCCTGTGCCTGCTTGCCTCGTTCGCCGATGGCGAGAAGCACGAGCGTGAGCGCGAGCAGATCCGCCAGGTGGCCGAGGGCCTGGCGGCTGACCAGCAGATCAACCTGCCCCACCTCTACCAGGATGTGCTGCTGCGCCGCGTGCAACTGAGCGATGTACTGGCCCAGCTGCAGACGACCGAATCGCGCCAGCTCGCCTATGAGATGGCGCTTTGCGTTTGCGAGGCCGATGGCAGCACCAGCCCCAAGGAAGCAGAATTTTTGGCGCAGCTGCGCGAGGCTTTTGGTGCGGCGGGGCAGGCATCCACCGCGCCCGCTTCTGCCGCAGCGCCTGCACTGGCTGCTGCTACGGGGATGGCTGCGGCCACCTTGGCCACGCCGCCCGCGCAGGCGCTGGCTGGCAACCTGGTCGATGCGCCTTTGAACGCTGCCTTGCCCGAAGCCCCGCTGGCGCTGACAGAGCCAGCGCCCCATCCGGCTGCCGCTGACCCGCTGGTGCCGGCACAGACCGAGCGCCGCCCCTCGACCTTGTCGGTGGAGGCCATGGACCAGAAGATCCTCAAGGCCTCGATTCTCAACGGTGCCATTGAGCTGTTGCCCGAGAACCTCTCGACGCTGGCCATCATTCCGCTGCAGATGCGGCTGGTCTACCAGATCGGGCAGAACTACGGCTACGAGCTGGACAAGGGCCATATCAAGGACCTGCTGGGTGCCCTGGGTGTGGGCTTGACCTCGCAGTACCTGGAGCAGGCAGGGCGCAAGCTTTTGGGTGGTTTGTTGGGCAAGGCGGGCAAGGGCCTGCTCGGTGGCCTGGGCAAGCAGGCGGTCAGCAGCGGCATGAGCTTTGCCTCCACCTATGCGCTCGGCCATGTCGCGAACCAGTACTACGCCGGCGGGCGCCAGCTGTCGACCGAAATGCTGAAAAACGCCTACCAGCATGTAATGCAGGATGGCCGCCAGCTCCAGTCGCGCTACCAGGCACAGATGCAGGAAACCGCCAGCGGTCTGAATACCGCCAAGATCCTGTCGATGGTGCGAGGCGGTCAGTGAAAATATATCTAAATGTAACAATAACTGTAGGCCAGAGCCTGAAAAAAATGCAGGACGATACCGTCGGTATTGTCGGAATTTATTGATCGCTGATCGATTTTTTGCGACCGAACCCTAGCCAACCCGCCTTCATAGGCGGGTTTTTTTGTCTGGGTGCTGCACGATGAGATGTCTTACAGAAACCAGCACTTATCCCATATTTCTCCTGTGAAAAATGGCTCACGAAGGCCGGAAAAACCGGTTTGCATCCTGAAGTTGGGGCGCCGATGGAGGCACCTTTCTCAAACAGTGGGACAGGCGCGCAGAGCTGGCTTGGCTTATAGACCGGAACTAGCTGCGGTTATATGTTATTTCAATAAATTAATTTACGTTTTACCAAAGATTCAAAGTACGGTTGCCCCTGTGAATGGTTGTGTTTGTAAGAGTAATCAGCGGCACTTACTCTCGCGCGTCGGTTGGCCTGGTCTGAGTGGATCTCTGCCCCATCCTGGCGTCTTGGCGTGGTGCACAAGGAGACGCTATGAACCCGATTAGAGCGCAGAGGACACTTCGCCGTCTGCTGTACGGTGGGCTCGCGAGCCTGGCCCTCGTCTGCAGTTTTAACGCTTTGGCGGCATCTACAGGAGCTGGCCGGGCCTATGGCCTGCAGGTGACTGCCGATGTTCCGGGGGTAGGGCTCGGCGTCCCGATTGCCGATACCGGGCAGAAAACGGCACCGCCGGATTTCAACACCCCTGTGTCGGTCCTCAATGCATCGGTCGCTGCAGGCGTGGGCAATTTGCTGACGGTGCGCACGGGTGTTCTCAACGCTGCCACGCAGAGCAAGCTGGCGCAAAACAGTGTGGTGTCCTCGTCGTCCGTCAATGGCTTGGCCCTCAAGCTCGCCGGGCTGGCGCTTGGAGCCGATACCGTCAGTTCGCAAGCCAAGATGTCCTGCGTCAATGGGACGCTGACGCCAGAGGGCAGTGCACAAATTCTGGGAGCCTCCGGATCGCTTGTCGGCGTCAGTGTTGCAGCAAACACCCGGGTCGATCTGACGATTGGTGTGCCCACCTTCGGAACCATGGTGGGGGTCATTCTCCACACCAATGAGCAAACCCTGAGTCCAGACGGCAAGACCTTCAGCGTCAATGCGCTGCGGGTGGAGCTCGTGGCGTCTGCGGTGGGTATTCGCTTGCTCGGCGCTTCGGTCATCGTGGGCAACTCCTCCGTCACGATGGCCGATTGTGCGCCCACGGTCACCTTGGGTTCCTTGCCCTTGATTACCACCAGCAACCAGGCGGCTATCCCCGTCAGCGGAAGCTGCAGCGCTGGCAGTGGCAATGTGACGATCAGCTCCACGCCCACCGGCGTGGCGCAGTCGCTGCCTTGCTCGGCCACTGGCAGCTATTCCGGTTCGGTGAACACCACAGCGTTGGCCGATGGCCCCGTGACGCTGACGGCATCACAGCCTCCCGCAGGGCCGGCCAGATCTGCGAGCCAGTCCACTACCAAGAATACGGCCCCGGTCTTGCAACCGCCGGTCGTGACGGTGGTCTCTGCGCCCCATATCACGGCGGCCAACCAAGCGTCCTATAGTGTCTCAGGGACTTGCTCGGCCAATGGTGCTGCGGTATCCATCCTGGTCGGCGCAGTGCCCGCATCGGCACAGTGCAGCGGCGGCCTCTGGTCCGCCTCCGGCCTGAATGTCACCGCCGTGCCCAATGGATCGGTCACCGTCACGGCCTCGCAAACTGTCAGTGGTCTGGTCGGCACGGCTACCTTCACCACCAGCAAGGATGCCGCAGGAGTTCTGCCTGTCGTGGTCGTTACCTCGGCACCTGCGATCACCGCAGCGAACCAGGCTTCCTATACCGTCTCGGGCAGCTGTTCGGTGAATGGCACCAACGTTTCTGTCGTGATCGACACCGTGTCTGATTCGGTGCCCTGCAGCGGCAATATCTGGGCCGCTGCAGGCCTGGACGTCACTGCCCTGCCCAATGGTCCCGTCACGGTCACGGCCTCGCAGACCGTGGGTAGCCAAACAGGATCGGGCAGTCTGGGTACCACGAAAGATGCGGCCGGCGCCATCCCGGTGGTGACCATCGGCCTGGCACCCGCCATCACGCAGGCCAACCAGGCGGGCTACACGGTCTCCGGTACCTGCTCGGTCAATGGCAACAACGTGGCGGTGCTGGTGGGCTCTGTAGCTGCCTCTGCGCTGTGCACCAACGGCAGCTGGTCGACTGCAGGCCTGGATGTCAGTGCCTTGCCCAATGGTGCGGTCACGGTCATGGCTTCGCAGACCGTGGGCGCGCAAACCGGATCCGCGACCCTGGTCACGAGCAAGGATGTGACGGGTGCTGTGCCTGTCGTCGCCGTTACCTCGGCTCCCACGATCACCCCAGCGAACCAGGCGTCTTACACGGTCTCAGGCAGCTGTTCGGTCAACAGCACTGACGTGGCTGTTCTGATCGGCTCCATCGCTGCCACGGCGACCTGCAATGGAGGCCTCTGGTCGTCGGCAGGCCTCGATGTCAGCAGCTTGCTGGATGGATCGGTCACGGTGACAGCCTCACAGACGGTAGGCAACCAGACAGGATCAGGCAGCCTGCTGACCACCAAGAACACCGTGGTGGATGCCCCCGTGGTGACCATCACTTCGGCACCCGCCATTACAGCGCTGAATGTGGCGTCCTACACCGTTTCAGGCACCTGCTCGGCCAACGGCACGAATGTCGCTGTTCTGGTCGGTTCCGTGGCGGCCTCGGCAGCTTGTACCGGCAGCATCTGGTCCAGCTCGGGCATGGATGTCAGCGGCTTGGCGGATGGTCCAGTCCTGGTCACAGCCTCGCAAACCGTCAGTGCCCAGACCGGATCAGGCAGCCTGGTGACTGCGAAGGACACAGCGGGTATTGCCCCCGTGGTGTCCATCAGCTCGGCGCCTGCCATCACGGCAACGAACCAATCGGCCTATACCGTCTCGGGCACCTGCTCGGTCATTGACACGAATGTAGCGGTATTGATCGGCTCCATCCCTGCGTCGGCGATGTGCAATGCCGGGCTCTGGACCACCTCGGCGGTGAATGTCGGCACCTTGCCGGATGGCGCGGTCACGGTGACAGCGTCGCAGACCGCCGATGGCCGAACAGGATCGGGCACGCTGGTCATCAGCAAAGACACGGCCGGCGTCGCACCCGCAGTTGTTGTCACCTCGGCTCCTCCTATCACCATCGCCAACCAGGCTTCCTATATCGTTTCGGGCACCTGCTCGGCCAACGGCAGCACGGTGAGCGTTCTGGTGGGCTCCGTCGCCGCTTCGGCCCTATGCGATAGCAGTGCCTGGGCTACTGCAGGCCTGGACGTCAGCAGTTTGCCGGATGGACCCGTCACGATCACGGCCTCACAAACGGTGAATGCCCAGACGGGATCGGGCAGCCTGGTGACGAGCAAGACTGCGGTCGGGATCGCTCCTGTGGTGACCATCACCTCGGCGCCCCTCATCACTGCAGCGAACCAGTCCGCGTATACCGTCTCTGGCACCTGCTCGGCCAATGGCTCGGGCGTTGGGGTGCTGATCGGCTCCGTCGCTGCCTCGGCGCAGTGCAGTGGCGGCATTTGGGCCACTGCAGGCGTTGATGTCAGTGGCTTGGCAAACGGGCCCGTTTCGGTTGTTGCCTCGCAGACGGTGGGCGACCTGACGGGCTCGGGCAGTTTGGTCATCGTCAAGGACTCGCAGGGCATCGCCCCCGTCGTCACCATTACTTCGGCACCCGCGATCACGGCAGCCAACCAGACGGCCTATACCGTCTCTGGCACCTGCTCGGAAAACGGTGTGGTGCTGATGGTGCATGTAGGCGACGTGGTCGCTGTGCCGCAGCCGGTTTGCAGCGGTGGCATCTGGTCCACTGCAGCCTTGGATGTCAGTGGCTTGCCGGATGAAACGGTGCTGGTGACGGCTTCGCAGACGGTGGGTACCCAGACGGGGACCGGTAGCCTGGTGACTACCAAGGACACTGCAGGCGTGGCGCCTGTGGTGGTCATCACCTCGGCGCCCGCCATCGCAGCGGATAACCAATTGGCTTATTCCGTCTCTGGTACCTGCACGGTGAACGGCACGGACGTGGCTGTCCTGGTTGGATCGGTAGCCGCATCTGCACCCTGCAGCGGCGGCCTGTGGGCCACCGCAGCGCTGGATGTCAGTGGCTTGGCAGATGGATCGGTCACGGTAACGGCCTCGCAGACAGCGGGCAGCCTCACGGGATCGGGCAGTTTGGTGACCAGCAAGAGTGTGGCAGTGGCAGTACCTTCGGTGGCCATCACCTCGGCACCGGCGATCACGGCCGCCAACCAGGCTGCCTATGTCGTATCCGGCAGTTGCTCGGTCAATGGCGCCGATGTGTCTGTTCTGGTCGGCCAGGTCGCTGCAACGGCGCCTTGCAGCAGCGGTACCTGGATTACCGCTGGCATGGACGTGAGCGGCTTGCCCGCTGGCGCGGTCACGGTCATGGCATCGCAAACGGCGGGTAGCCAAACGGGCTCGGTGAGCCTGGTGATCAACAAGGAGCCGGCGGGGATCGTGCCCGTGGTGGCCATCACCCTGCCACCTGACATTACCGTATCTAACCAGGCGGCCTACACCGTCTCGGGCACCTGCTCGGTGGCCGGTACCAACGTGGCGGTTCAGGTTGGATCCATCGCCGCATCGGTGGCATGCGACGGCAGCAGTTGGACCACGGCTCCGCTGGATGTCAGTGGCTTGCCGGATGGATTGGTGACGGTGACCGCCTCGCAGACCGTGAGTGGCGGCTCGGGATCGGCCAGTGTGGTGGTCAACAAGACGGCGGCCGCTACTGCGCCTGTGGTGACCATTGGCTTGGCTCCCGCCATTACGCTGGCCAACCAGGCGTCCTACACGGTCTCGGGCACTTGCTCGGCGAGCGGCACCAGTGTCGCCGTCCAGGTCGGCAGTGTCCCAGCGTCTGCAACCTGTGACGCGGGAGCCTGGACTGCGTCGGGTCTGAATGTCAGTGCCTTGCCTGACGGGGTGGTCGTCGTGACCGCAGAGCAAATCGTTGGCGGCTTGTCCGGGTCGGACAGCGTGGAGACCACCAAGGCCACTGCAGCGATTGTTCCTGTGGTGGTCATCACCTCCGCACCTGCAATCACCGCCTTGAATGAGGCCGCCTATACCGTCTCGGGCACCTGCTCGGTCAACGGTGAAGTGGTGACGGTACTCGTCGGCTCGATACCCGCATCGGCAACCTGCAGCGATGGCATCTGGGCCACCGAGCCCACCAATGTCAGTGGGCTGGCTGATGGACAGATTACGGTGCAGGCCTCGCAAGACGCCGGTGGCCAGACGGGAACAGTCAGCCTGGTGATCAGCAAGGACTCTGCCGGAGCTGCGCCCGCCGTGGGTGTGATCTCGGCACCGCCGATCACGGCAGCGAACCAATCGGCTTACACCGTCTCGGGTACCTGCTCAGCCAATGGCGCAGCGGTGGCTGTTCAAATCGGCTCGGTTCCTGCATCGGCGCAGTGCAATGCCGGTATCTGGTCGAGCACGGCCGTGGATGTCAGTGCCTTGCCCGATGGCCCGGTCACCGTGACAGTTTCGCAAACGCTGGGCACCCAAACCGGCACGGGCAGCCTGGTGACCACCAAGGACGCGACCGGAATCGTACCCGTGGTGAGCGTGACGTCGGCACCTGCGATCACGTTGGCGAACCAGGCAGCCTATACCGTCTCGGGCTCTTGCTCGGTGGACGGCAGCAACGTGGCGGTCCTGGTCGGCTCGGTATCGGCGTCGGCAGTGTGCAATGCGGGCATCTGGTCCTCAGCAGCTGTTGATGTCACTGCCTTGCCTGATGGAGCAGTCACCGTCATGGCCTCGCAAACTGCCAGTGGTCAAACGGGATCGGGCAGCTTGGTGACCAGCAAGGAGACGGCAGGCGCCGCCCCGGTGGTGACCGTCAGCTCGGCACCTGCCATTACGGCAGCCAACCAGGCGTCGTATACCGTCTCGGGCAGCTGCTCGGCCGACGGCATCCCTGTTGCGGTTCAGGTCGGTTCGGTTGCTGCAAGCGCGCCATGCGCGGCTGGCAACTGGTCCGCCGCTGGTCTGGATGTCACTGGCCTGGCCGATGGACCGGTCACCGTAACTGCGGCGCAGACCGTCGGCAGTGTGCTGGGCTCGGGTAGCCTGGTGACCCTCAAGGACACCGCAGGTGTCGTCCCGGTGGTGACCGTTACTTCGGCTCCCGCCATCACGGCTGCCAACCAGGGCTCGTATGTCGTCTCGGGCAGCTGCTCGGTCAACAATACGACGGTGGCTGTACAGATCGGCTCGGTGTCGTCATCGGCGCCATGCGCCGGAAACCTCTGGACCATCCCCGCAGTGGATGTCAGTGGTCTGCCCGATGGATCGGTCACGGTGACCGCTGCGCAGACGGTTGGCGCCCTGCAGGGATCGGGCAGCCTGGTGACCAACAAGAGCACAGGTGGTGTCCAACCCGTGGTGACGATTACCTCGGCTGCGGACATCACGGCAGCCAACCAGTCGGCCTATAGCGTCTCGGGAACCTGCTCGGTCAACGGCACCAATGTGGATGTGCTGGTCGGCTCGGTGTCCGCATCGGTGCCCTGCACCAGCGGCAGTTGGATGACCGCAGCGTTGAATGTCAGTGGCTTGCAGGACGGCACGGTCACCGTGACGGCTCAGCAAACGGTGGGGGCCCTGGTGGGGTCGGCCAATGTGCAGGTCAACAAGGGCACTGGCGTAGCTACACCTGTGGTGACCATTACGTCGGCACCTGCCATCACGGCAGCCAATGCATCGGCGTACTCCGTCTCGGGCACTTGCTCGGTCAACGGCAGCAATGTGGATGTGCAGGTCGGCTCGGTGTCTGCAACGGCGCCGTGCATGGGTGGCCTCTGGGCGACCGAGGGCATGGACGTGAGTGGGCTGGCGGATGGGCCGGTTGCGGTGACGGCGACCCAAGTGGCGGGTGGCCAGACGGGCACGGGCAGCTTTGCCACCAGCAAGGACACCGCAGGCGTGGCACCGGTGGTGGCAATCACCTCGGCGCCGGTGATCACGGCAGCCAACCAGTCGGCCTATAGCGTATCGGGCAATTGCTCGGCAGATGGCGCTGCTGTCACGGTGCTGATTGGATCCATCCCGGCATCGGCACAGTGCAACGCGGGCATCTGGGCCAGCTCGGGTGTGGATGTCAGCGGCCTGCCCGATGGCGCGGTCACCATCATGGCCTCGCAAACCGCTGGTGCCCAAACGGGATCGGGTAGCCTGGTGACCACCAAGGACTCGGCGGGCGCTTCACCTGCGGTGGCCATTACCTCGGCGCCAGCCATCACGGCGGCGAACCAGTCGGCCTATACCGTCTCGGGCACCTGCTCGGCCGATGGCGGCAATGTGGCTGTGCTGGTGGGCTCCGTCTCGGCATCGGCGGTGTGCACCGGGGGCATCTGGGCCAGTCCGGCCATGGATGTCAGTGGCTTGGCTGATGGACCGGTCTCCGTGTCGGTGTCGCTGACGGCGGGTGGACAGACGGGCACCGGCGGCTTTGTGACCAGCAAGGATGCGGCGGGGGCTATTCCTGCTGTGGCGATTACTTCGGCACCTGCGATCACGGCGGCCAACCAAGCGTCCTATACCGTATCGGGTACCTGCTCGGTCGGTGGTACCAATGTGACGGTTCTGGTTGGCAGCATCTCTGCGACGGCCGTGTGCAGCGGTGGCACCTGGTCCGTTACGGGCCTGGATGTCAGCGGCTTGCCCAATGGACCGGTGACGGTGACGGTGGCGCAGACGGCGGGAGGCCAGACGGGCTCCGGCGGTTTTGTGACCAGCAAGGACGCGGCTGGGGTAGTGCCTGCCGTGGCCGTGACCTCGGCGCCGGCGATCACGGCGGCCAACCAGACTGCCTATACCGTATCGGGCACCTGCTCGGTCGATGGCGCCAATGTCACTGTGCTGGTCGGCTCCATCTCTGTCACAGCATTGTGCAGTGGTGGAACCTGGTCGACACCTGGCCTGGATGTCAGCGGCTTGCCAGATGGCGCGGTCACGGTGACTGTCGCACAGACAGCGGGTGGCCAGACGGGAACCGGTGGTTTTGTGACCAGCAAGAGTGCGGGTGGCGGCACGCCAGTGTTTGCCATCACTTCGGCGCCAGCCATCTCCTTGTCCAACCAAGCGTCCTACACCGTCTCGGGCACTTGCGCGGCCAGCGGCAGCAATGTGACCGTCGTGGTCGGCTCCCTGTCTGTGTCGGTGCCTTGCAATGGCGGCACCTGGTCCACGGCAGGGCTGGATGTCCGTGGCTTGCCTGATGGTGCGGTCATGGTGACGGCTTCGCAGACGGTGGATGGTGCAGTGGTCTCCAGTTCCCAGAACGCGGTCAAGGACACCGTGGCACCCGTCGTCTCGATCGGCATGGCGCCGAGCATCGATACGTCTAACCAGGGCGCCTACAGCCCTGCGGGCGGCTGCACCTCGGGTGACGGCACCATGACGGTGAAGGTGGGTACTGTCCAGGCTTCGGCAGCGTGCATCAACGGCAGCTGGACGGCGCCTGGCATGGATGTCCGTGGTCTGCCCGATGGAGCAGTTGCCGTGACGGCATCGCAGACGGACCAAGCCGGCAACACGGGCAGCATCACCCGCGAAGTCTCGAAGTCGACCGGCTCTGGCGGCGAGCCGCCCGAGCCTCCCGTTGCCCGGATTGCGCCCCAGAACGGTACCTGGATCATCAGCGATGAGCTCAATGGCGAGCCAGGCCGTGGCATGGGTATCGACATCCAGGACGGCGTGCTGTTCATGCAGGTCTACAACTACCGCCAGTCGGGGGAGGCGACCTTCCACACGGCACTGGGCACCTTGCGCGACAACAAAGTGACCGCTCCGCTGTACTTCTACGAAGGCGGGCGCTACTTTGGCAGCGAGCAACGCGATGGCCATGCGGCCGGCAGCCCTGGCAATGTGGTCATCACCTTCACCAGCCGCAGCACCGGTACGATCCAGTTCCCGGGCGAGCCGGTAAAGGCCATGCACCGCTTTGACTATGAGGGCACGCCCGCTGGTGTCTTCTCCGATCCGGCCTTTGTCGACCGCTGGGCCATGGTCGAGCTCAACAGCAGCAACCAACCGGTGCGCAGCTGGTGGGCCGATATCGGCACGAGCGAGCAGGTCTCGATGAGCGAGGATTGGGCGGCAGCAGCGATGGGCTGGCCATACCCACCTACCGTGGCAACGGCGGTCCATGGCTTTGGCGGCACCTTGTCGGGCCATCTGGTGGCGCAATGCAGCTACGGCGGCCGGGGTCTGGTGTTCAACTGCTCGGGCAACCGTGCGGGGGCTAACGGTGCGCCGGTGATCGCGATGACGATGCAGCGTGGTGTGGACCAGCTCAGCGGCACGGTGAAGGAGGGCGGTGGCGACACCCGGCGCCTGGTGGGCTTCCGCGTGGCCCGTGCTGCCTACGCCTGGCAGGACAACCAGAGCGTGCGCACCAGCTACTACGCGCCAGGCTACTTGCCGGAGTCGGGCACCTGGGTCGTCAGCAGTGAGTTGCGGGGCCTGCCAGGTCGCGGTATTTCCATCGAGCTGCAAAAGCCGCTGAACCAGGAAGACCATCTGTTGTTCATGTCGGTGTACGACTACCAGAGCGACGGCAAGGCGACGTTCCACAGTGTGCTTGGCGCGCATGACGCATCGACCACACCAGAGCCCAACACCCCCGATCTGCCCACGGTGCAGTACCAGGGCGGGCGTTACTTTGGTGGCCCGGCTGCGAGTGCTCGCTTCAAGGCGGATGCGGGACCGACCCAGTCGATCCACTTCAGTGCGCCGTCGGTAGGGACGCTGGCCTTCCCGGGTGAAGAGCCGGTGCAGATCGAACGCTTCTACTACAGCCTGAACAAGGGATCGGCCCAGTCGCTGCGCGGGTCCTGGTCGGTGCTGTCTGCCACGGATGCGATGCCCAGCCGGATCTTCCGCTTCCAAAAGCGCGATGAGAACTCGGTCATCGATACCGACTCGGGCTATGTCTGTGTCGCCGAAGTGCTGCGCCAGTACAACTTCCGCTGCACGGGTCCTGCGGGCGCACCGGCCTTCCGTTTTGTTGCCGGATTCTATGGCGCCAGCTCCGGCATTGTGGGAGACGCCGAAGATGCCCCAGCCATCACCGTGATGCGGGTGACGGATCCGAACGGCGAGATGGTGCAGGCAGGCGACTGAGGGCAGGGAGCCACCGCTGGCCGGCCAAGGCGCAGCGGTGGCAACTGAGCCGGGTTGCGGTCCAGATAAAGCATCTGCTTGCGGGGTGAAGGCTATGGCGCTGTTGCCAAATCGGCATCGAATCTATGCCAGGATGTAACCGACGCTGTAAGCCGAGGCCTTGATTTGACGGTGGAAGGCGCTGTCAGATATGTCAGACGGAGCAGGGTTGAGAGGGCTCCCGGGGCTATGAACCTCTCCACCGCACCTGGCCCACGGTGATTGAAGGGCTCTTTGGTGACTGCGATGGCTGCGAGCGAGCATGGCAGAAAACTGCATTTATGCGCGATTTCTCCTCTGTAAATCCGCAGTGCAGCAGCAAGGGTGGGCCCGACATGGCCGGCTTGGACAGGTCCGCTCCCCTGTGCCGTGCGGCCCGCAAAGCGCCGGGGCTGCGGTAACCAGCTATTGGTCGGAAATGCTTGTGCTTATAAGTGTGCTCAATAAAATAATTTACCGTTTACCAAAGATTCGCAGTACCTTTGCGCTTGTGAGTAGTTGTGTTTGTATGAGCAATCAGCAGCACCTGTCCTCGGCCGGTTGGTGGGGTCTGAGTGGATCACACCCAACGGGCGTTCTGGCGGTGCAGAAGGAGACGCTATGAACCCGATTGGTGCACAGAGAACTATCCGCCGTCTGCTGTACGGGGGGCTTGCAGGCCTGGCCTTCGTCTGCAGCACTTCCGCCCTGGCGGCATCCTCAGGATCCGGGCGGGCCTATGGCCTGCAGGTCACAGCCGATGTACTCGGGGCAGGGCTGGGCGTCCCATTTGCGGATACCGGCCAAAAGAGTGCACCACCGGATTTCAACACGCCGGTTTCTGTAGCGAGTGTGGGCGTGACCGCCGGAGCCAATCTGCTGAACGTGGGCACGGGTGTCATCAACTCCTCCACCCAAAGCAATCTGGCGCAGAACAACGTGGTATCCAACAGCTCCGTGGACGGTTTGAATCTGACGCTGGCGGGGTTGTCGCTGGGTGCCAATACCATCAGCTCTCAAGCCCGTATGGCCTGCGTCAACGGTGTGCCGCAAGGCTCGGGCGATGCCCAGATCCTCGGCGGAACCGGCGCGCTCAGCGGCGTCAGTGCAAGCCTCAATGGTCTGGTGAACCTGACGATCGGGGTGCCAACCATTGGCACGGAGGTGGGTGTCAAGCTCTACACCAATGAGCAAAGCCAAAGCGGCACCTCCATGAGCGTGACCGCGCTGCGCATTGAGTTGGTGGCCAAGGCCTTGACCTTGCCTTTGCTCAACGCCTCGGTGATCGTCGGCAACTCCACCGCATCGATGCCCGATTGCAAGCCCACGGTGACCTTGAATCCGCTGCCGCCGATCAATGCGGGCAACCAGACCTCCGTGCCCATCAGCGGCACCTGCAGCGCTGGCAGCGGCAATGTGGCCATCAGCTCCAGTCCTGCCGGCGTCAGCCAGTCGCTGCCCTGTTCCGCAGGCGGTACGTACGCTGGCTCGGTGAATGCACAAGGCCTGCCCGATGGCACGGTGACGATCACGGCAACGCAGACGGTCGCCGGACAGCCACCTGGTTCCGCGAGCCAGTCGACCACCAAATCCACGGGGTCGGTGCCGCCACTGCCGGTGGTGTCCGTCGTCGCGGCTCCACAGATCACCGCGTCCAACCAGGCTTCGTACACCGTCTCGGGCACCTGCTCAGCCAATGGTGAAACGGTGGCCGTCATGGTTGGATCGGTCCCGGCATCGGCATTGTGCGGTGGCGGTGTCTGGTCGGCCTCGGGTATCAATGTCAGCGGCCTTCCCGACGGGGCGGTGACCGTGACCGCGTCGCAAACTGTCGGCGGGCAAACCGGATCGGGCAGCTTGGTGACGGGCAAGGACGCGACCGCACCGGCAGTGGCCATTACCTCGGCCCCGGTGATCAATGCAGGCAATCAATCGGCCTACGGCGTAGCCGGTAGCTGCTCTGAAAACGGCGTTGTGGTGACCGTGCGCGTGGGTAGCGTGGCAGCGGTGCCGCAGCCCGTTTGCAACAGCGGTATCTGGTCTGCCTCGGGCATGGATGTCAGTGGCTTGCCTGCGGGTTCTGTCACGGTGACTGCCATGCAAACCGATGCCGCAGGCAATACCGGCAGCGCCAGCCGCGCAACCAGCAAGGAGAGCACGGCCGCTGCTGTGACCGTGGTTGTCGCGCCGCGCATCAACAGTGGTAACCAGGCCAGTTATGGCGGCGTCTCCGGTGCCTGCAGCGCTTCTGGCGGTGGGGTGACGGTAGCGATCGGCAGTGTCAGCAGCTCGGCGGCCTGCAATGCCGGCAACTGGGTGGTGAGCGGTGTCGACGTGCGCAGCCTGCCAGAGGGCACGGTGGTGGTGAAAGCCTCGCAGACGGTGGCAGGCACTGTCATCTCCGGCTCGCTGAACACGGTGAAGGACACGACGGCGCCGGCGGTCTCGATCAGCACCGCGCCGACCATCGACACCTCCAACCAGAATTCGTACAGCCCAGCGGGAACGTGCACCAGCGGTGATGGTGCGGTGACGGTGAGCGTCGGTGCGATCAAGGTGACGGTGGCTTGCGTCAACGGTAACTGGACTGCACCCGGTATGCAGGTAGGGGCCTTGCCCAAGGGCTCGGTCACGGTGACGGCATCGCAGACCGATGACGCGGGCAATACCGGCAGCAGCACGCGCCAGGTCTCGAAAACCTCCGACGCCACCGGCGAGTTGCCCACCACCCTGATTGCGGCCCAGAGTGGCACCTGGATCATCAGCGATGAACTCAATGGCGAGCCAGGGCGTGGCATGGGCATCGACATCCAGGATGGCGTGCTGTTCATGCAGGTCTACAACTACCGCCAATCAGGTGCGCCGACCTTCCATACCGCACTCGGTACCTTGCACGACAACACGGTGACCGCTCCGCTGTACTTCTATGAAGGCGGGCGCTTCTTTGGCAGCGAGCAACGCGATGGCCATGAAGCGGGCAGCCCTGGTAATGTCGTGATCACGTTCACCAGCCGCAGCAGGGGCACGATCCAGTTCCCCGGCGAACCTGTCAAGGCCATGCAGCGCTACGACTATGAGGGCACGCCAGCCGGCGTCTTCTCCGACCCGGCCTTTGTGGATCGCTGGGCCATGGTCGAGTTCAACAGCAACAACCAGCCGGTGCGCAGCTGGTGGGCGGACATTGGCAGCAGCGAACAGGTCGCGATGAGCGAAGCGCTGACCACCGCCGCGATCACCTGGCCCTATCCTCCAACCGCCGCGACCACTGTGCACGGCTTTGGCGGTACCTTGAGCGGCCATGTGCTGGCGCAGTGCAGCTATGGTGGCTCGGGGGTGGTCTTCAACTGCTCTGGCAACCGAGCAGGGGGTGCGGGTAGCGGTGGCCCAGTGGCGCTGACCTTGCAGCGTGGTGTCGACCAGCTGAGCGGAACCGTGCGCGAAGGCGGCGACGAGGCGCGGCGCCTGGTGGGCTTCCGCGTGGCGCGCGCCGCCTACACCCGGCAGAACAACCAGAATGTGCGCACCAGCTACTACGCGCCAGGCTATGCGCCGGAATCGGGCACCTGGATCGTCAGCAGCGAATTGCGCGGCCTGCCTGGACGCGGTATTTCGATTGAGCTGCAAAAGCCCACGAACGCTGAGGACCATATGCTGTTCATGTCGGTATACAACTACGAAAGCAATGGCCAGGCGACCTTCCACAGCCTGCTGGGCGCGCACGATGCCTCCACCACGCCAGAGCCCAACACGCCTGATCTGCCTACCGTGCAGTACCAGGGCGGGCGCTACTTTGGTGGCCCGGCAGCGGTGGCGCGTTTCAAGGCGGATGCGGGACTGACCAAGTCGATCCACTTCAGCGCGCCGTCGGTAGGGACGCTGGCCTTCCCGGGTGAAGAGCCGGTACAGATCGAGCGCTTCTACTACGGCGTCAACAAGGGCTCGGCCCAGTCGCTGCGCGGCTCGTGGGTGCTGCTGTCGGCCAGCACGGCGATACCGAGCCGCATCCTCCGCTTCCAGACCCGGGACGCCAACTCGGTGATCGACACGAGCTCGGGCTATGTCTGTGTCGCCGAAGTGCTGCGCCAGTACAACTTCCGCTGCACGGGCCCTGCGGGCGCACCGGCCTTCCGCTTCGTTGCAGGCTTCTATGGTGCCAGCACCGGCATCGTGGGAGACGCAGAGGATGCACCGGTCATCACCGTGGTGCGGGTGACCGACCCGAACGGCGAGATGGTGCAGGCGGGCGACTGAGGCTGAGGGCGCCACCGCTGGCCTGGCAAGGCACAGCGGTGGCTTCCAACCCTGCAGAACCTGGCCCCAGGCCGGAACTGTTAAAATGCCCTAGCGCATTGCAATACAGAGCAACGGTTTCGCAGAAAACACCTGCAAACCGTTGTTTTTTATTGCCCGCGCCACAGGCACTGGCCGGGCATTGCGAAGCGTGCCGGCAGTGTTGAAGACCGTTTTGCAGCCCCGACCTTTGGTAGCGGTAGAGCCAAGCGTGAGCCAGCAGGCACCCTGCTGGCTTTTTCTTCGTCTGTGATCGACAAACCGGGCACAATGTCCGATATTGTGGATATTGCGCCGCTCGGGTGGGTGGCGCATGGAGAGTCGCCGGTCCGGCCCTGTAACAGAGGCTGTGCTGGCGCCTTGTGGAGAGCGATGCGGCGTGCCGTGTCATCAGGCGTGGGGTTGGCCAGTGCAAGCAGGCGGCCCCCATTTAGGAAGGTACAGAACATGCCCAGTTACAACCCACCCTTTGAGATCCATGTCCACGGACAAGTGCTGCTGCGTTCCGATGTCGGCTTTGACCAGCTGCAAGAGGCCTTGAAACCGCTGTGGGGCTACGCGGGCGCCAAGTCGCTGGTCGATGGCGCGGAGAGCGCTTACGAGGAGGAGCCCGGCATTCTGTTCGAGCCCAAGGACCATGTGCTGCAGATGTGCTGGACCGTGCGCGGCGATGATGATTTTCGCCAGTCGCTGGACGACATGTGCATGAATCTCAACGAACTGGCCGACCAGGGCGCAGCGATCGAGGTCACCTTCTACGACGCCGAGTTCGACGACGAGGAGCAGGACCGCAGCGCAGAGTCGCGCGACGACTTCATGATGCTGTTTGTGGGCCCGACGCCTGCGGCCATCATGCAGGTGCAACGCGACATGCTGGTGCAGGACGTGGTCAGCACGATGGAGCGCCACTTCGATGCCGGCGAGCTCGTCGGTGTGGTGGGCGAGATCGACAAGCTGTTCAGCCAGCGCTTTGATGCGCTGGTCGATTCGCTGGAGATCGGCAAGCCACCCCGTGGTACCGGTGGCCCTGGTGGCGGCCATGGCGGTGGCGGACGCCGCCCACGCCACCTGCATTGATCATTGGCTGCGCTGCCAAAGGCGCAGCATTCCTTGTATCTGACCCCAAGGCAGCCGCTGTGCTGCCTTTGTTATTGGCCTTGCCCATGTCCAGCCCAGTCTTGCTTCCCTATCTGCAGTCCTACCCCGCCAGTTTGCAGCAGCAGGCGGGCAGCCTGGTGCAATCGGGCAAGCTGGGCCAGTGGCTGCTGCAGCGCCATCCGCAGCCGCACCAGATGCGATCGGACAAGGCCTTGCATGCCTATGTGATGGGCCTCAAGGGCGAGCACATGCGCAACAGCGCGGCGCTGGCCAAGGTGGTCTATGACAGCAAGCTGCAACTGGTCTACCAGGCGCTGGGCATCCATGTGCGTACCGGCAAGAACCATGGCGGCAAGACCCAGTCGCGCCATGAAATCCGCATTGGCAGCCTGTTCAAGCATGCGCCCGAGGCCTTTTTGCGCATGATCGCCGTGCATGAGCTCGCGCACCTGCGCGAGTCCGACCACAACAAGGCCTTCTACCAGCTGTGCGAGTACATGGAGCCGTCCTACCACCAGCTGGAGCTGGAGGTGCGCCTCTACCTGACCTGGCTGGACCAGGGCGGCCACCGGCTGTGGCAGCAGGGGGCTGATGCGGCGGACAGCGCCAGCTGATCAGTCCGCGGCCTGGCAGAACTGAGGCGGCAACCCCAGCCACTGGGCGGCAGCGTATTGCAGCGCGGCCAGCTCGCCGGTGGTCGCCAGGCTGAACGCATCGTCGGCACCAGGGGCCTGCGCTGGCTTGCGCAGCATGCCGGTGGCATGCAGCAGGCTGTAGGTGCGGCGCGCCACGGGCGTGGCCGTGTCGATCAGCGCCACCTGGTCGCCCACCAGCGCGCGCAAGGTATCAGCGGCAAAAATATAGTGCGTGCAGCCCAGCACCAGGGTGTCGATCTGGCCGGGCTGTGTGCCAAAGTCACCCATCGCGGCCAGGTAGGTCTGGCACAGGCCCTGGATATGCGCAGCATCGGCGGCTGCATCGCGCCCAGGCCGGGTGCTGTCTTCAATCGCGCGCGCCAGCCCATTGCAGGCCTGCACCGCAAAGCGGGTTTGCGTGGCATGCGCGGCCTGCAGGGTGGCAAAGCGGCTGCTGTTCACGGTGCCCTGGGTGGCAATCACGCCCACCACATGGGTCTGGCTGTGCTGGGCGGCGGGCTTGAGGGCGGGCTCCACACCGATGATGGGCAGGCCCGGGTGCTGCTCGCGCAGGCCCTCGATGGCCGCTGCAGTGGCCGTGTTGCAGGCAATGACCAGCGCCTTGATGCCATGGCGCTCGCGCATCTGCTGCGTGATGTGGGCGCAGCGCTGCTGCACAAAGGCGTCGCCACGCTCGCCATAGGGGGCGTTGCCGCTGTCGGCCACATAGACGAACTGCTCATCGGGCAGCACATCGCGCAGTGCACGCAGCACGCTCAGGCCGCCGATACCGCTGTCAAAAACACCAATGGGGGAAAGAGGGCTGGGCATGGAAGCGTGCAGGGTGGGGGCTATGGAAAAAGAAGCAGGCGCCGTGATTGTAGGCAGGCTGCAGCTTTTATGCACCGGTCGCCGCCAGCAGCATCATGCAGGTGCAGACAATACTGGTGAGCCAGACGCCCAAGGCCACGCCCAGCACATGGGGCCAGCGCGACAGGCCTGGCCGCCAGCGCCGCAGCATGCAATGCGCAGGCGTGATCAGCAAGGCCTGCAAAAAGCTCGCCGAGATGAGGATGGGCCAGAGGTTGTCACCCCGGATGGCATCGAGCAGCGCGCCATCGCCAGCCCAGACAAAGAGCTGCTCGGCGGGCGCATAGCTGGCAAAGCCGGGCAGGCCCAGTAAAACAAAGGATAGCCCCCAGCACCCAGCGCTCCAGAGAAGAGGTGTGCGCTGGGCCGTCGCCCACCGCCATAGTTTCTGTAAAGAAGACATCCTGATATTGTGCCCATGAACGGTTGCCGCAGCTTTGCAGCCCACGCCCCGGCGTCGTTTGACCGCAGCGATGCCCCAGGTTTTTGGCAAAGATTTCCCCTTATGCCCAGCACAGCCTTGGGCGGCGGTGTATAAATTTGCCCTGTCAATCTGGGCTTTGCCCGGCATTGTTGCCAGCAGCCACCGCTGCTGCCCAACCAACAACTAGGAAAACGCAGCCATGGGCGCGCAATGGAAAGCAAAGGGCAAGGCGCTGGTCGCCGATGCCAAGGGAAAACTCTTTGGCAAACTGGTCAAGGAAATCACGGTCGCGGCGCGTTTGGGCGGGGGTGACCCGGCCAGCAACTCGCGCCTGCGCATGGCTGTGGAAGCGGCCCGCAAGGCATCGATGCCCAAGGACACCTTGGAGCGCGCGATCAAGAAGGGCTCGGGCGCTGGCGCCGATGCGGTCAACTACTCGACCGTGCTGTTCGAAGGCTATGCACCGCACCGCGTGCCGGTGATGGTGGAGTGCCTGACCGACAACCCCAACCGCACGGCACCCAATATGCGCGTGTGCTTCCGCAAGGGCCAACTGACCGCAGTGGCCTGGGATTTTGACCATGTGGGCATGGTCGAAGGTGAGCCAGAAAACGGCGCCGATGTGGAATTGGCTGCCATCGAAGCGGGTGCGCAGGATTTCGAGCCGGCCGAAGAAGAGGGCGTGACCCTGTTCATCACCGAGCCCACGGACCTGGACACCGTCAGCAAGGCCTTGCCCGAACAGGGCATCAAGGTGCTGTCGGCCAAGCTGGGTTACAAGGCCAAGACCCCCATCAGCATGGGCAGCCTGCCTGCCGAAGCGCAGGAAGAAGTGCAAGCCTTCCTGGCCGGTCTGGAAAACGACGACGACGTGCAAAACATCTATGTCGGTCTGGTGGACTGAGCACCGCCCAGCAACCCCAACCGAAACGGCCGATCAGGCCGTTTTTTCATGGGCGCATGCGAGGCCGTCGTAGGCAGTTTGCGCTTCTTCATCATCTGCCCATTGACACACCGGTCCAGATATGCAGAAATTCGCTTGCGCTGGTCGTCGGCGCAGTTTAGATAAGAGCCCATACCATGAAAAAACTCATCGTCCTTGCCAGCATCGCGCTGGCATCCCAGTTCGCGCTGGCAGCCGACAAGACCCCCACGGCCCAGCAGCAGCTGATGGGCACCTGCAACACCGAGGCCAAGACCAAGGAACTCAAGGGCGATCAACGCAAGGCGTTCATGTCCAGCTGCCTGTCTGACGGCCGCAAGCGCCAGCAGGAGCGCATGAAGACCTGTAATGTCGACGCTACCGGCAAGAAGGGCGACGAGCGCAAGGCCTTCATGAGCGAGTGCCTGAAGAAGTAAGCCATTGTCCGCTACGGCGCTGATGCGCTGGGTCTGCCCAAGCGGCAAGAAAAAACGCCAAGCATGCACAGATGCTTGGCGTTTTGCGTGGTGGGCCCGAAGCCCGCACAGACCGCTACACGAGCCGCTTAGAAGCGGTGGCGGATGCCGACGCCAAAGCTGGTGCCGTTGCCAAAGTCCTTGACCTTGTCGTACATCACGATGGCGTAGCCGTCGGTGCGCTTGGAGAAGTCGTAGTTGTAGCCGACGGAGACGGTGTCACGCTTGGCATTGCTGTCTTGCAGCTTGCTGTGCGCCCAACCGGCGAGGATGCGGCTGGTGGCGCCCAGCGGCACGGTGGCTCCCAGGCTGGCGGTCTTGATCTTGCTGTCTGTGTCCTTGCCCGTGGTCTGGCCATAGGTGGCATAGGCCTTGGCAAAACCTGCGTCATAGCTGGTGCCGACCATCCAGTTGCGGTAGTTCTGGTCGAGGACGGTAGAGACGGGATTGCTCAGATCCACGGTTTCGTAGAAGGCTGTCACGGCCAAGGGGCCGCTGGCATAGGTCGCGTTCAGACCGATGTTGTTCTTGCCACCGTCCCCGGCCTGTTCGCCAAACTGGTAGTGCAGGTTGCCGCTGAAACCACCGACCTTGGGGGTGCTGTAGATGACCTGGTTGCCCCAGCCGGTGTCGGAGGGGTTGCTTTTTTGCCAGCCGCTTTTGTTGAACAGCGACACGTTTTGGTGCAGCACCAGCGGGGAGAAGGTGAACGAATCACCAAAGGGGTTCATCGAGATGGTCGGCACAAAGTTGGGCGCCACGGTGCGGCCCAAGGTGACGGCACCAAAATCGCCGGACAGCGACACCAACGCATCGCGCGACCAGAAAATGTCGCCGTTGAAGCGGCCGGGCGTGCCGGTGTCGGCGCGCATGAAGCTGGTCAGCAGGAAGCTGGCCTTGAGGCCGCCGCCCAGATCTTCGGTGCCCTTGAAGCCAAACCAGGAGGTGGTCATGCCTCCGCTGCCCAGGGTGGAGGTGCGTCCGTCATCGCCGGGGGATTTCATCGAGCCGATATACATATCGACCAAGCCGGTTGCAGTCACCGACGATTGGGCTTGCGCCGCAGAGGCGCAGACGGCCATCACGGCCAGGGCGAGCAGTTTGTTATTCATGGCATTCCTTTGTTACAAACGTGTGAATTTGTGATAGCGGCGAATTGTGAAGTCAGTGCCGACCGCTCTGAGCAATATGTGTGCCAAAAGCTAAAAAAACCGCTGGTAAAGACCCGTGGTGTGGCGTGAACGCCGCATATTCCGGGTATACGGTTTTTGAATGCACTGGAAGGCGGGTAGCTGGTTAGTGCGGCTTCGTGCGCGTCGCAAGCACCAACTTTTGGCGTGCAGATCTGGGGCAAGGATTGATGTAGCTCAATGTGCACAGGCTGCAATCGCGGCAAAGTGCGGCCCATGCCTGACTTACTCTGCCTGGATGAATTTGCCCCCCACAGCGCCAGCGCGGGTGCTTTGCTGCGCCAGCGCCACCAGCCATTGATGGATGTGTTGTACCTGGAGCGGGGCTCGGTCGCTTTTGGCGTGCAGGAAGAGGGGCGCATGCGCCACCTGCTCGGGGTGATGGAGGGCCCCTGCTGGCTGGATGCTGCCCCCGCGTTGGCCAACCAGCCCTGCGCTGTGGATATGGTGGCGCAGACCGCCGTGCAATGGCGAGCGGTGCCGGTGGAGCAACTGCGCGGCTACCTGCTGCAATGGCCGGCAGAGGCCCAGGGCCTGGTGGCCAGCATGGCCCAGGGCTACTGCCAGCAGGCTGCGCTGGCGGTCAGCCGGGTGGCGCAGGACGCCGTGGCGCGTTGCGCCGAATGGCTGCTGCTGCATGCCGAGCCCGGTGACCAGGGTCTCAGGGTGCAGCTGGCGCAATCCAAGCGCCAGATTGCCGCCCACCTGGGCATCGCGCCCGAGACGCTCTCGCGTGTGCTGCGCCAGCTGCGCGATCAGGGCCTGCTTGACGGCCTGGGCAAAAACCTCTGGCTGCCGCAGCCCGAATCGCTGCGCCAACTCGCCAAAGCCTGATGGGCGCATTTGTAACCCGGGTTTTCTCCGTCCGGTTTTGTCCCGATACCCGCGCTGGTACATAACCGCCAATATGTGGCACCTGAAAGGAGGTGCCGCATGCCAGAGTCTGTTATTTGCCATCACCAGAATCTGGTTCCCGCCGCCATGGTGGCCAGGTAGCGCGGCATGGATGGCAGGCAGGTGCATTGGCAGCCCGATCCTCCACCGCCGGTAGAAGGCCTGCGCGATACGGCCGGGCCCTGGCTGTGGCGGCTGTGGGTGGTGGTGCCCTTGATGGTGCTGCTGGGCACGGCGCTGCTGCAGTGGCTGGCGATCCATGCCAGCCAGCAGACGGTGATCACCCAGCTATCGACCCAGCAGGCGGATGAAGCAGAGATGCTGGCCCGGCTGATGGGCAGCAAGCTGGAGCAGAGCCAGAAGGTGCTGGGCGCGCTGGCCGAAGCGGCAGCGCCCTGGGTGCAAGGCCCCGCGTCCCAACCGCCCCCGCTGCTGGAGCAAGGACTGGCGGCTACGCGCTACTTTGACAGCCTGGTGTTTGCGCGCGGCGCCCAGGTCATCCGGCGGCAGGTGCGCGATGCGGGCCAGGGCGACGAGGCCGTCGAGCCCGCCGAGCGGGATCTGCTGCGCCGGGTCATGGTCGATGGCAAACCGCAGGTGTCCGAACCCTTCAAAAGTGCCGCCGGCGGTCCGAGCATTGCGCTGGGCATTCCACTGCGCGACAAGCAGGGCAGCGTGCAGGGCGCCATGGCCGGGGTGCTGCGCCTGCAGTCGCAAAGCCTGCTGCCGGTATCGCTGGCGGCCACCCCGCCTGACAGCGGGCAACTGGTGCTGATGACGGCTGCTGGTGTGTTGATCTCCCACCCCGATCCGACCCGGATTCTGGGTACCTCCGACGATGACCCCTTGCTGGCCCAGGTGCTGCAGCGCTGGCAGGAGCGCGCAGCCGCTGGTGGCCCTCTTTCTGCGCAGTCCTGGTGGCTGGCACCCCATCTCGTGAGCGTGGCGCAAATGCCTTCCGTCCGCTGGCTGGTGCTGCGGGTGATGCCTCATGACCAGAGCCTGCAAAGCTGGGGCCGCCAATGGCGCAGCTGGTGGTGGCTGCTGCTGATGCCGCTGGCTCTGGCAGCGCTGACCTGGTTGTGGCTTTGGGGCCATAGCCGGCGTTTCAAGCTGCTGGTGGCGCAGACACCGCTGCCGATTGCACCGGCGCCGGTGCTGTCGCTGGCCTCGGGTCCTGTCCAGACTGCCGACCTGGCCAGCGGCCCGCCGCCCGACGAGATCGACCGCATGGGTATGCACCTCCAAGAGTTGGGCCAGCAGCGCGACTCGCTCGCCGAGCAATTGCGCCAGCAGCAGCAATTGGCCGAGAGTGTGCTCGCGCATGCGCGCTTTTCTTTTTTGCTGCTGCAGGGAGACCAGATCCAGCAGGTGTCGCAGGCGCTGGCGCATCTGCTGGGCTACAGCCGCCAGGACTTGCAAGGCCAGCCGGTACGCATGCTGGCGATGGCCGACCAGGATTTTGACGAGGCCTGGGAACAACTGGCCCCGGATCTGGAGCGCCAGGGCAGTGCCGAGACCAGTGTGGTGCTGCGCCACCAGTCGGGCGCGCCCGTGATGGTCAGCCTGCATCTGGTGAACATCGCGGAGGCGGGATCGGAGTTGCGCTGGTGCTTTGTGCGCGCCGGCCAGGCCCGGGTGGCCGCGCAGTCGCCCAGCCGCATGGACAAGCTCACCCTGCTGCCCAACTACGAAGCGCTGCTGCTGCACCTGACCGCCTTGCTGCAGGCCCGGCGCGAGGGGCTGGACCAGTCCTCGCCCAGTGCGCCGGTGCTGTTCTATGTGAATGTGGACAATATGTCCGCCATCAATGCGCTGGCCGGCCATGCGCAGGGCGATCTGGTGCTGCAGCATGTGGCGCGCCAGCTGCAGCTGCTGCAGCCATTCCAGGGCTATGCGGCGCGGGTGGCGGGCGACAAGTTTGCGCTGGTGCTGCGCCAGTGCAGCCCGGAAAAGGCCCATGAGCTGGCCGCCCAGCTCTGCGACACCTTGCAGAACTGGCAGCCCCAGCTGCGCAGCAAGCATTTTGTGGTCACCGTCAGCATCGGCCTGCTGCAGATCGATGCCTCGTTTGCCGATGCGCTGCAGGCGGTGCGCGCGGCCGACATGGCCAGCTACAGCGCCAAACGCCAGGGCGGCAACCGCGCCTGCTGGCGCGAGGCCAAGGTGGCTTGAAGACTTCGTTGGCCCCGGCTTGGGGTAAGAACCGGGACGCCCTGCAGGTCCCGGCTGCTAAGCTTGAATGTCCACATTCAAAATACTCGCATGCGCGACCAAGCCCTGTTTGACAAGATTGACCTGCACCTGATCCGGGTGCTGCACACGGTGCTGACCGAGCGCAGCGTCTCGCGGGCGGCCTTGCGGCTGGGCATGTACCAGCCGGCGGTGTCGGCGGCGCTCAAGCGCCTGCGCGATCTGGCGGGCGATCCTCTGCTGGTGCGTTCGGGCGCGGCGATGACGCCGACCGACAAGGGCCAGCGCATGGTCGAGCCCGCGGCCGCCATCCTGCGCGCTGCCGAGAGCCTGTTCAGCAATGCCCGCGATTTTGACCCGCAGACGGCGACCCGTACTTTCCGTATTGCAGCGAGTGATTACTTCGATCCGCTGTTTCTGCCTGCGCTGGTGGCGCGCATCAAGTCCGAGGCGCCGCTGTGTGTAGTGGAGATCTATCCGCTGTCGTCCGAGACCCATTACCACGCCCAGCTCGCCAACGGCGATATCGACGTGGTGGTGGGCAACTGGCTGCAGCCCACCGGCGATCTGCACATGACCAGCCTGATGAGTGACGACGTGGTGAGCATGGTGAGCAGCCGCCACCCGGCCGTGCGGCGGGGTTGGGATGTGGAGGCCTGGCTGCAGGCCGAGCATATTGCGCCGACGGCCACGCACCCGGGCGCGCGCGGCATCATTGATGCCCGCCTCGATGCGCTGGGGGTGGAACGGCGCATCATGGCGCGCTGCGCCCATTTCAGTGCGATACCGGCGATGGTGGCATCGAGCTTGCTTGTGCTGACCACGGGGCGCCAGTTCTGTGAGCGCTTTGTCGACAAGCATGCGCTGACGATTCTGGACTGCCCGCTGGCGCTGCCGCCGCTGGACTATTACCTGCTGTGGCATGCCCGAACCCATGCCTCCGATGCCGCCATCTGGCTGCGTGCCTGTTTGAAAAAAACCGCTCTCTCTTTGCGCAGCCCGGCGGGCCTTTCGGTGTGAGTGCGCGCATCTTGAGGCCAAATGCCCACATTGGGTAACAATTTGAGGGACAATTGCCGCCCATGAAAGAACAGACCCCGACACCGACAACCGATGGCGCGGCCGCGCCCCGGTTACAGCTGATCGGCATTACCAAGCGCTACCCAGCGGTTGTAGCCAATAACAAAGTATCGTTAAAAGTACGGGCCGGGGAAATCCACGCCGTGCTGGGCGAGAACGGCGCTGGCAAGTCCACGTTGATGAAGATCATCTACGGCTCGGTCAAGCCCGATGAGGGCCAGATCCTGGTCGATGGCCAGCCGGCGCAGATCCGCAACCCCCAGGAGGCGCGCCAACTGGGCATCAGCATGGTGTTCCAGCATTTCAGCCTGTTCGACACCTTGACCGTAGCCGAGAACGTCTGGCTGGGCCAAAACAAGAGCCTGTCGCTCGCAGAAGTGACTGCTCGCATCACCGAGGTGGCCAGCGAATATGGGCTGGACATTGACCCCCAGCGGCCGGTGCACAGCCTGTCGGTGGGCGAGATGCAGCGGGTGGAGATCATCCGTGGCCTGCTGACCCGGCCCCGGGTGCTGATTCTCGATGAGCCGACCTCGGTGCTCACGCCCCAGGCGGTCGAGAAGCTGTTCATCGTGCTGCGCAAGCTGGCCGCCGAGGGCTGCAGCATTCTTTACATCAGCCACAAGCTCCATGAAATCCGCGCGCTCTGCACCGCCTGCACGGTGCTGCGTGGCGGTGAAGTGACGGGCGAATGCGATCCGCGCGAGCAAAGCAATGCCTCGCTGTCGCGCATGATGATTGGCGCCGAGCCCCCGATGCTGGAGCTGCGCCCCAGCCAGGCGGGTGCGACGGTGCTGACGGTGCAGCAACTGCGCCTGGCCAAGCAGGACCCGTTTGGTGTGGACCTGGACGGCATCTCGTTGCAGGTGCGGGCCGGCGAGGTGGTGGGCATTGCCGGTGTCTCGGGCAATGGCCAGAAGGAGCTGCTGTATGCGCTCTCGGGCGAAGACATGCGCGCCGAGCCGCAGGCCGTGTTGATGGACACGACGCCGATGGGGCGCATGGGCCCGGGCCAGCGCCGCGCGCTGGGCCTGCATTTTGTACCTGAGGAGCGCCTGGGCCGGGGCGCCGTGCCCAGCATGAGTCTGGCGCACAACCTGGTGCTGACCCGCAATGAGATGCTGGGCGCAGGTGGTTGGCTGCGCATGGGCCAGCTCGACCAGATGGCACGCGGCATCATTGCGCGCTTTGGCGTCAAGGCCGGTGGGCCGCATGCCAGTGCGCAGTCGCTCTCGGGCGGCAACCTGCAAAAGTTCATCGTGGGCCGGGAGATCGATGCCAAGCCCCGCCTGCTGATCGTCTCGCAGCCCACCTGGGGGGTGGATGTGGGCGCGGCAGCGCAGATCCGGGGCGAGATCCTGGCGCTGCGCGATGCGGGCTGCGCCGTCTTGGTGCTCAGTGAGGAGTTGGAAGAATTGTTTGAAATCAGTGACCGCCTGCATGTGATTGCCAAGGGGCGCCTGTCGCCATCGGTGGCGCGGGCTGATGCCTCGGTGCAGCTGATCGGCGAATGGATGAGCGGCCTTTGGGAAGGCCGCAGTGCCGCCCCGGCTGCCGTGGCTGCGGTTGCTGCTGAGGAGGGCCGCCATGCTTAAGCTGGAGCAACGCCCCCAGGCCTCGCGCTTCTGGACCTTTGGCTCACCGGTGCTGGCCTTGCTGATCACGGTGCTGATCGGTGTGGGCCTGTTCGTGCTGCTGGGCAAGGACCCCGTCAAGGGCCTGCAGGCCTTTTTCTGGGAACCGATCAAGTCCGGCTATGCGCTGGGCGAATTGACGATGAAGGCCACGCCGCTGCTGCTGATTGCGCTGGGCCTGGCGGTCTGCTTTCGCTCCAATGTCTGGAACATTGGTGCCGAAGGCCAGTTTGTCATCGGCGCCGTGGCTGCGGGCGGCATGGCCTTGCTGGCCGACAAGAACACCGGCCCCTGGATCGTGCCTGTCATCCTGCTGGCCGGCATGCTTGGCGGCATGGTCTGGGCCGGCATCGTTGCTTGGCTGCGCGACCGCTTCAATGCCAACGAGATTCTGGTCAGCCTGATGCTGGTCTATGTCGCGACCCTGGTGCTGGGCTACCTGGTCTATGGGCCCTGGAAGGACCCGATGGGCTACAACTTCCCGCAGACCAAGAGCTTCGAGAAGATCACGCAAATCCCCAAATTGGTGCAAGGCATGCGCATGAACATCGGCGTGCTGATCGCACTGGCCGGTGCTGCGATGCTCTGGATCTACCTGTTCCGCACCCGTGCTGGCTTGGCCCAGCAGGTCGGTGGCCTGGCGCCATCGGCAGCCCGCTATGCCGGCTTCTCGTCGCGCAAGGCCTTGTGGACGGCGCTGATGATCTCGGGCGCCACCGCCGGCCTGGCTGGCGCGCTGGAAGTGGCCGGCCCCCTGGGCCAGCTCACCCCCTATGTGCCCGCCGGCTATGGCTTTGCGGCCATCATCGTCGCCTTTGTCGGCCGCCTGCATCCGGTGGGCATGGTTTTCTCCGCGATTCTTATGAGCATGTTCTATATCGGCGGCGAGCTGGCGCAGTCGCGCCTGGGTCTGCCCAAGGCCCTGACCGGCGTTTTCCAGGGGCTGCTGCTGTTCACCTTGCTGGCCTGTGACACCTTGGTGGTCTACCGCCTGCGTTGGGTGGCATCGCGCGCCGCAGTGAAGGGAGGCCTGTGATGGAATCCTATGCACTGCTTTTGGGCGCCACCTTGAGCGCTGGCACCGTGTTGGCGCTGGCCGCGCTGGGCCTGCTGATCAATGAGAAGGCGGGTATCGTCAACCTGGGTGCCGAGGGCATGATGCTGTGCGCGGCCATCGCCGGTTTTGCCACCGTGGTCCACACCGGCAGCACCTGGCTGGGCTTTGGCGCGGGCATGCTGGCGGGTGCTGTGCTGGCCGCCATCTTTGGCGTGCTGGTGATCTGGCTCAACACCAACCAGTACGCGACTGGCCTGGCGCTGTCCTTGTTCGGCGCGGGCTTCTCGGCCTTTGTCGGCCTGTCCTATGTGCAGGCCAAGCTGCCCAGCCTGCCCAAGTACGCCATCCCTGGCCTGGCCGATATCCCGCTGCTGGGCCCGGCGCTGTTTACCCTGCATCCGCTGGTCTATGGCGCGATGGCGCTGGTGCTGGTGATGATGTGGTTCCTTTACCGCACCCGCGCCGGCCTGGTGCTGCGTGCCGTCGGTGAATCGCCCACATCCGCCCATGCGCTGGGCTACCCGGTGCGCCGCATCCGCCTGATGGCTGTGGTGTTTGGCGGCGCGATGTGTGGCCTGGCTGGTGCCTACATCTCGACCGTCTACACGCCCCTGTGGGTCGAAGGCATGGTCTCGGGCCGGGGCTGGATTGCGCTGGCGCTGACCACCTTTGCCACCTGGCGCCCCGCGCGGGTGCTGCTGGGCGCCTACCTGTTCGGTGGTGTCACCATGCTGCAGTTCCACCTGCAGGCCAGCGGTGTGCAACTGGCCAGCCAGCTGCTGTCCATGCTGCCTTACCTGGCCACCATCGTGGTGCTGGTGCTGATCTCGCGCAATCCAACCTGGATTCGCGCCAACATGCCTGCCTCTTTGGGCAAGCCTTTCTATCCGGGCTCATAGGCGCGTGTCTCCACGCGCCCATAACGATAACAACGGCCCGGCATTCGTTCGTTTTTCATAAAAACCAAGGATTCATCCATGCAAACCGTGCGCAAGCGCTCCGTGATCAAGCTGATCGGCCTGTCGGCCCTCTCTCTGGCAGCGCTGACTGCCTGTGGCAAGAAGGAAGAGCCAGCGGCTCCTGCGGCGCCCGCGCCGGCAGCAGCAGCGCCGGCTGCTGACAAGCTCAAGGTCAGCTTCATGTATGTGAGCCCGATTGGCGATGGCGGCTGGACTTTCCAGCACGAGCTGGCGCGCAAGGCGATTGCGCAGAAGTTTGGCGACAAGATCGAGACCTCGATGGTAGAGAGCGTGCCCGAGTCGGCCGATGCCGAACGCGTGCTGCGCGACATGGCAGGCCAGGGCAACAAGCTCATTTTTGCGACCAGCTTTGGCTACCAGGAGTTTGTGCAGAAGGCGGCCGCAGATCTGCCCAACGTAAAGTTTGAGCACGCCACCGGCTACAAGCAGGCCGACAACGTGGCGGTCTACGACACCAAGACCTTCGAAGGCGCCTACCTGGCCGGTATCGTGGCCGGCTCGATGACCAAGACCAAGACCGTCGGTGTGGTCGCCTCGGTGCCGATTCCGGAAGTGGTGCGCAACATCAACAGCTTTGTGCTGGGCGCGCAAAGCGTGGACCCCAGCATCCAGGCCAAGGTGGTCTGGGTGAACGAATGGTTTGCGCCACCCAAGGAATCGGAAGCGGCCACCAGCCTGATCAATGGCGGCGTGGACGTGATGTACCAGAACACCAACTCGCCGGCCGTCCTCAAGACCGCTGAAGAGCGCGGCGTCTACGCCTTTGGCAAGGACGGCGACATGAGCGCCTTCGCACCCAAGGCCCACCTGGGCTCGGCGGTGATCGACTGGACGCCTTACTACAGCAAGGTGGTGGAAGACACCCTGGCTGGCAAGTGGCAGTCGGGCAACTTCTGGTGGGGCGTGAAGGAAGGCGCGATGGACCTGGTCAAGATCGCCGACCAGGTGCCCCAGGAAGCCAAGGACAAGGTGGCCAAGGCCAAGCAAGGCCTGAAGGACGGCAGCTTCGCCGTCTGGACCGGCCCGATCGTGGACAACAAGGGCCAGGAAGTGCTGGCCAGCGGCGTGGTGGGCGATGACGCCTTCCTGCGTGGCATCAACTTCTATGTCAAGGGCATCGAAGGCGCAGTGCCGGGCGCCAAGTAAAGGCGCTGCCCGGCTGCCGCCTTTGAAAGCGGCAGCCGGGCTTGCTGGCAAACAAACAACAAAGCAGCGCCGCGAACTGGCCAGCACTTGGAACCTGGCCCGATTTATGCATATATTGGCCGGGCGATGTTCTACCCCGCTGCAGGCCCGCATGCTGGCCTGTACAGCTCGACATTCCAACAACATTCGAGGACACAGAGATGACTGATTTCCATAAGCGTTCGCTGATCAAGGTCGCCGCGCTCTCCGCGCTGGCCGCTGCCGCCGTGGTGGGTTGCAGCAAGAAGGAAGAGGCGCCCGCGCCCGCACCGGCTGCTGCCCCAGCGGCCGCGGCGCCTGCTGCCGAGCCCTTGAAGATTTCCTTTGCCTACGTCGGCCCGGTGGGCGACGGCGGCTGGACCTTCGCACACGACCAGGCGCGCAAGGCGCTGGAGAAGGAATTTGGCGACAAGATCCAGACCAGCTATGTGGAAAGCGTGCCCGAAGGCGCAGACGCCGAGCGCGTGCTGCGCGATATGGCTACCCAGGGCAACAAGCTGGTATTTGGCACCACCTTTGGCTACATGGACGTGATCCAGAAGCTGGCGCCCGATTTTGCCGATATCAAGTGGGAACACGCCACGGGCTACAAGGTGGCCGGCAATGTCAGCACCTATGACAGCCGCACCTACGAAGGCGCTTACCTGGCCGGCATCATCGCCGGCTCGATGACCAAGAGCAACACACTGGGCGTGGTGGGCTCGGTGCCAATCCCCGAAGTGATCCGCAACATCAACAGCTTCACCCTGGGTGCGCAAAGCGTCAACCCCAAGATCAGCACCAAGGTGGTCTGGGTCAATGAATGGTTCAGCCCTCCGAAGGAAACCGAAGCGGCCACCAGCCTGATCAATGGCGGCGCCGACATTCTGTTCCAGAACACCGACTCGCCCGCTGTGCTCAAGACCGCCGAAGAAAAGGGCAAGCGCGCTTTTGGTTGGGATTCGGACATGACCGCCTACGGCCCCAAGGCCCACCTGGGCTCGGCCATCATCAACTGGACGCCGTACTACATTGACACCACCCGCAGCGCGCTGGAAGGCAAGTGGACCAGCCGCCAGACCTGGTGGGGTGTGAAGGAAGGCACGATCGACCTGGTGTCCATCGCCGAAGACGTGCCTGCCGAAGCCAAGGCCAAGGTGGAAGAAGTCAAGAAGGGCCTGAAAGACGGTACCTTCAGCATCTGGAAGGGCCCCATCCTGGGCCAGGACGGCAAGGAAATCCTGGCCGCCGACAAGGTTGCCGACGACGAATTCCTCAAGGGCATCAGCTTCTACATCAAGGGCGTGGAAGGCAATGTCCCTGGCAAGTGATGCGCGGGCGTTGCGCCGCATTTAAACGCGAGTAGCACAGGTGTTCTTTATGCCAGTGCTAACATCGTGACCCAAGGCTGCCTCAGGGCAGCCTTGTCATTTATACAAAGAGATTCCCCGATGATCGAAGCCCAACAATGGCACCCGGTTGCCTTGTCTGATGCGGTGGTGAGCGCCCCGCTGCCGGTGCGCCTGCTGGACCAGGAACTGGTGCTGTGGCGCGATGCGCAAGGCCAGGTGCAGGCCTTTGTCGACCGCTGCCCGCACCGTGGCGCCCGCCTGTCGCTGGGCCGCGTGCAGGATGGCCAGCTGGAGTGCCCCTACCATGGCTGGCAGTTTGCCAGCGGCGGCCAGTGTGTGAAGGTGCCGGCCGTGCCCGCCTTTGTGCCGCCGGCCAAGCACTGTGTTGCATCCTATGGCGTGCAGGAGGCCCATGGCCTGGTGTGGGTGCAGCTGGCGACCGATGCGGAGGGCCAGCCGGCCACGCCGCTGCCGGTGTTCGAGGCCGAGGCCGATGAGCGCCTGCGCAAGCTCAACTGCGGACCCTACGATGTGGAGGCCAGCGCGCCCCGCATCATCGAGAACTTTCTGGACATGTCGCACTTCGGCTTTGTGCACGAGGGCTGGCTGGGCAGCCGCGATGCAACCGAGATGTCGCACTACGAGGTGGAAACCACGGAGCGGGGCGTCAAGGCCACTGGCTGCAAGGCGATCCAGCCCCAGTCGAACCTGCATTCGACCAAGCCCGCTGAAGTGGACTACACCTATGAGGTGACTGCCCCCTATACCGCCTTGCTGACCAAGGTGCCCGAGAGCGGTTCGAGCAAGCAGGGCTGGCGCGAGGCCATTGGCCTGTTTGTCTGCCCGGTCACGCCCGATCGCAGCCGTGTCTGGTTCCGCCTGGCGGTGGCTGATTTCGACAGCACGGACGAGCAGCTGCAGCAGTTTCAGCATACGATCTTTACCCAGGACCAGCCCGTGCTGGAGTCCCAGATGCCCAAGCCGCTGCCACTCGATGCCAAGGCAGAACTGAACTCACCGGCCGACCGCATGTCGGTGGCCTACCGCCGCTACCTCAAGGCCAGTGGCGTCACTTTTGGAGTGTGTTGAGATGTACACCGTCCCACAAATCGATGCCGCCCGCCTGCCAGGCCTGCTGCGTGCCATGCCCAAGGCAGAACTGCACATGCACATCGAAGGCTCGCTGGAGCCCGAGCTGATTTTTGCGCTGGCCCAGCGCAACGGCGTGGCCTTGCCCTATGCCGATGTCGAGAGCCTGCGCGCCGCATACGCCTTCACCAACCTGCAGAGCTTTCTCGATATCTACTACGCGGGTGCCAGTGTCTTGCTGACCGAGCAGGACTTCTACGACATGGCCATGGCCTACCTGGAGCGCGCCGTAGCCGACAACGTGGTGCACACCGAGATCTTCTTCGATCCGCAGACGCACACCGCCCGTGGTGTGGCGATGGCCCATGTGATCCAGGGTCTGCACAAGGCCTGTGTGGATGCGGAAAAGCGCTGGGGCATCAGCTCGCAGCTGATCCTGAATTTTCTGCGCCACCTGAGCGAAGAAGAAGCGCTGCAGACCCTGGAAGAGGCGCTGCCTTACCGCGCCTATTTCAGCGGCGTGGGCCTGGACAGCAGCGAGGTCGGCAACCCGCCGGAGAAGTTTGCCCGCGTGTTCACCCGCTGCAAGGACCTGGGCCTGCGCCGCGTGGCCCATGCCGGTGAGGAGGGGCCACCCGCCTATATCTGGGGTGCGCTGGATTTGCTGCATGCCGAGCGGGTGGACCATGGCGTGCAAGCCGTGCACGATGACGCGCTGATGCAGCGCCTGCGCGACGAGCGCATTCCGCTCACCGTCTGCCCGCTGTCCAACCAGAAGCTGCAGGTCTTCCCCGACCTGGCCGACCACAATATGCCGCAGCTGCTGGCGGCCGGCCTGGTGGCCACCGTCAACTCGGACGATCCGGCCTACTTCGGTGGCTATATCAACGAGAACTTTGTGCAGCTGTTTGCCGCCACCGGCATGCACTCCGAGCAGGCCTACCAGCTGGCGGCCAACAGCTTTGAGGCGAGCTTTGTGCCAGCCAGCCGCAAGCAGGCCTGGCTGGGCCAGCTGCAGATGGCCTTTGCAGAGGCCGCCCGCCAAGGCTAAACGCAACAAGGGCGCCGTAAGGCGCCCTTGTTCTTTGGTGGGTGACGGCCTTAAGCCGCTACCGGCACCGATTCGGACAGCATTGCATTGCGCAGCTGCAGCGCATAGCCTTCCAGTACGGCACCACCGGGTTCCTTGCGCGGCCAGCTGAAGCTCACGCCATCATCGGCATGGCGCGGCACCACATGCAGGTGGAAGTGCGCGACGGTCTGGCCGCCTTCGACGCCATTGGCCTGGAGCAAGGTGAGGCCTGCGGGCTCGAAAGCGATCTTGGCAGCCAGTGCCACCTTGCGTGCGGTCTGCATCACCGCAGCCGATTCCTCGTCGGTGATCTCGAAAATATTGGCCGCATGGCGCTTGGTCGCCACCAACACATGGCCGGGGTTGACCTGGCCTAGGTCCATGAAGGCAATCGTCAAGGCGTCTTCATACACCTTGGCCGAGGGAATTTCTCCTTGCACGATTCGGCAGAAAATGCAGACACCGGCAGGGGACGGATCAACAAAATGCGGCATGGGACGGGCTTCCTCCTTGCAATGGTGCAGCGGGCGCTGTCTTGGCAGCGCCGCAGACTGTTTTAACCAACAGGTAAAACAAACACTATAGACCGCAGGGATGACCTGCGCATGGGTCGAGGACTGGGGTTTTCCCTGGTTAACGATGTGCCTACTGTCAGCGTACTGCCCGTGTCGCACGCCACCCCAAGCTGGCGCGGCCAACAGCCCTGTATCCGCGCATAGAAACTATTGCTGAGCTTATATAACGGCAGCCCTTGGCAGCCGCTAAGCTTGGCGCCATGCATATTTACCGATCCGCCTTGTTGCGCTTTGCCGAAGATGGCCAGGCGCTGTATGAAGAAGATGGCCTGCTGGCCGTGGCACCCGGCGCCGATGGGCGCGAGCGCGTGCTGGCCGCAGGCAGCTGGCAGGCGCTGTCTGCCCAGTTGCTGGCCCAGGCGGGGGCCGATGCCGTGGTCGAGCACCTGCCAGGCCGCATCATCGCGCCGGGCTTTGTGGACATGCACATCCACTACCCGCAGACCGATGTGATCGGCTCGCCCGCCAGCGGCCTCTTGCCCTGGCTCAATGACTACACCTTTCCCCATGAATCGCGCTTTGTCGATGCCCCCTACGCGGGCGAAGTCGCGCATTTCTTTGTCGATGAGCTGCTGCGCAATGGCGTGACCACGTCGCTGACGTTTGCGACCTCGCACCCGGCGTCGGCCGATGCGCTGTTTGCCGAGGCGCAAAAGCGCCAGATGCGGCTGATCACCGGCAAGGTGCTGCAGGACCGCCATTCGCCCGACGGCGTGCGCGATGAGACCGAACAAAGCCTGGTCGACACCGAGGCGCTGATCCGCCGCTGGCATGGCGTGGACCGCCTCGGCTATGCGATCACGCCGCGCTTTGCCCCCACCAGCACCGATGCCCAGCTGCGCGGTGCCGGCGAGCTGGCGGCGCGCTACAGCGATGTCTGGATCCAGTCGCATGTGGCGGAAAACCTGGACGAGATTGCCTGGGTGCGCGAGCTCTTCCCCGACAGCCGCAGCTACCTGCAGGTCTATGCCGACCGGGGCCTGATGCGCGAGCGCGCCGTCTATGCGCACTGCATCTACCTCGATGCGCGTGACCGCGCGCTGATGCACGAGACCGGCACCGCTGCGGCCATCAGCCCGACCAGCAACCTGTTTCTGGCCAGCGGCTTTTTTGACTATGCCCAGGCCGATGCGGCGCAGATGCTGTACGGCCTGGCCAGCGATGTGGGCGGCGGCACCAGCTTCAGCCCTTTCCGCACCATGCTGGCGGCCTATTTTGTGGGCCGCGAGGGGCGCGACAAGCAGGGCCTGTCGCTGGCGCCCAGCCATCTGTGGTGGCAGCACACGGCGGGCGCGGCGCGGGCGCTGGGCCTGGCGGGCGTCGTGGGCAACCTGCAACCGGGCTGCGAGGCCGACTTTGTCGTGGTCAATCCGCAGGCCACGCCACTGATCGCCCGCAAGACGGCGCAGGCCCGCAATCTGGAAGAGCTGCTGTTCAGTCTGATCGTGCTGGGCGATGACCGCCTGATCGAGCGCAGCCAGATCGCGCAGAAGCTGGGCTGATCCTGGTGCAGCGGTCGTGGAGCAAGGCCCCGGGGCGGCTGCAGATGCCGCCCGCTGGGGCCATGCCTTTCGCTACAATGCCGCCTAGGAGTTTTTTCAGACATGAGCATTCAAAGCGACAAGTGGATTCGCCGCATGGCGGAACAGCACGGCATGATCGAGCCCTTCGAGCCCGGTCAGGTGCGCCAGGTGGATGGCAAGAAAATCATCAGCTACGGCACCTCCAGCTATGGCTACGACATCCGCTGCGCCCGCGAATTCAAGGTGTTCACCAACATCCACAGCACCGTGGTCGATCCCAAGAACTTCGACGAGAAGAGCTTTGTCGATTTCGAGGGCGATTACTGCATCATTCCGCCCAACAGCTTCGCGCTGGCCCGCACCGTCGAGTACTTCCGCATTCCGCGCGATGTGCTGACCGTCTGCCTGGGCAAGAGCACCTATGCGCGCTGCGGCATCATCGTCAATGTGACGCCGTTCGAGCCGGAGTGGGAAGGTTATGTGACCCTGGAGTTCTCCAACACCACGCCGCTGCCAGCCAAAATCTACGCCGGTGAGGGCTGCGCACAGGTGCTGTTCCTGCGCGGTGATGAGCCTTGCGAGGTGAGCTACAAGGACCGCAATGGCAAGTACCAGGGCCAGCACGGCGTCACCTTGCCAAAGGCCTGAAAACGCCCCGCCCAGCCCCGCAGCCACTCCCGTTTTGGAGTGGCTTTTTTACTGGCGGGTGGCAGCGTCGCCCGGGGCTTTGCAAATTTTCTTCAATGGGGGCGCTGCAGGCAAATTTTCTGCGTGCTCGGGAGCCGGTCTTACGGACCGGCCCACCCCAAATGCGCTACTGTAGGCGGATCAATAACAGAGGCAGTGCCAGGGCACTGCAAGGAGAGCGACCATGAAATGGGAAGGCAACCGCGAATCGAGCAATGTGGAAGACCGCCGAGGCAGTGGCGGTGGAGGCGGCGGAGGCTTTGGCCTGGGCGGGCGCAGCATCGGCATCGGCACCGTGGTGCTGGCGCTGATTGGCTGGGGCGTGTTCGGCATCAACCCGCTCACCACCATTGGCGTGCTTTCGGGTGGCGGCTCGCCCGCACCCACGCAGCAAGGCCCGGCCAAGGCGCCGCCGGCCAATGACCAGGGTGCCAAGTTCGTCTCCACGGTGCTGGCATCGACCGAAGATGTCTGGACCGATATCTTTACCAAGGGCGGCGCCCAGTACCGCGCACCTCGCCTGGTGTTGTTCACTGGCGTCACGCGCACCGCCTGCGGCACCGGCCAATCGGCGATGGGCCCGTTCTACTGCCCTGGTGACCAGAAGGTCTACCTGGACATGGACTTTTTCAACACCATGAGCCGCCAGCTGGGCGCGCCAGGTGAGTTTGCGCGTGCCTATGTGGTGGCGCACGAGGTGGGCCACCATGTGCAGAACCTGCTGGGTATCTCGGGCAAGGTCGATGCGATGCGCGGCCGCATCAGCGAGCGCGAGCAAAACGCGCTGTCGGTGCGCCTGGAGCTGCAGGCCGACTGCTATGCCGGCATCTGGGCCAACCATTCGCAGCAGGCCAAGAGCTGGCTGGAGCAGGGCGATATCGAATCGGCCGTGAATGCCGCCCAGCAGATTGGTGACGACAAGCTGCAGCGCGAAGCCACCGGCACCGTGCGCCCCGACAGCTTTACCCACGGCTCCAGCGCCCAGCGCGTGCGCTGGTTCACCCAGGGCTACAAGACCGGCAGCGTCCAGTCTTGCGACACCTTCCAGGCCGGTAGCCTGTGATGCACCGGGCCCAGGCCGCAAAAACCGGGCTGGGCCCCTCCGCTGCAATACCCCGGGCTGCAGTCTCTGGCAGCAGCACCTACGCTGGTCTGCCAGGATTTGCACTGGCTCGGGGCGAATCCGTAAGGCAAGACAGGGTTAAGCCAAGCGCCGATTTGTCTGCAGTGCGACAATAGGGGGCTTACATGACAAATTCTTTCTCCAACCTTCATCTGGCCGAGCCCCTGGCCAAAGCCATCTCCGAGATGGGCTACGCATCCATGACTCCCATTCAGGCACAGGCGATCCCTGTGGTGCTGACTGGCAAGGACGTCATGGGCGCGGCACAAACTGGCACGGGCAAGACAGCTGCTTTCTCACTGCCGCTGCTGCAGCGGATGATGGTGCACGAAAACAGCTCGGCATCGCCTGCCCGCCACCCGGTGCGCGCGCTGGTGCTGCTGCCTACGCGTGAACTGGCCGACCAGGTCGCCCAGCAGATTGCCCAGTTCGCCAAGCACACCAAGCTGCGCAGCACCGTGGTGTTCGGCGGCATGGACATGAAGCCCCAGACGCTGGAGCTGAAAAAGGGCGTCGAAATCCTGGTGGCGACGCCTGGACGCCTGTTGGACCACATCGAGGCCAAGAACGCGGTGCTCAACCAGGTGGAATATGTGGTGCTGGACGAGGCCGACCGCATGCTCGACATCGGTTTTCTGCCCGATCTGCAGCGCATCCTGTCCTTCCTGCCCAAAAAGCGCACCACCTTGCTGTTCTCGGCCACGTTCTCGCCCGAGATCAAGCGCCTGGCCGGCAGCTACCTGCAAGACCCGATCACGATCGAGGTTGCACGCCCCAATGAAACCGCGTCCACCGTCGAGCAGCGGTTTTACGCCGCCTCGGACGACGACAAGCGCCGTGTGCTGACCAAGGTGCTGCGGGATCGCCAGATCCGCCAGGCCTTTGTGTTCGTCAACAGCAAGCTGGGCTGCTCGCGCCTGGCCCGCACCCTGGAGCGTGAAGGCCTGCGGGCTGCTGCGCTGCACGGCGACAAGAGCCAGGACGAGCGCCTCAAGGCGCTCGAAGCCTTCAAGCAGGGCGACGTGGATCTGCTGGTCTGTACCGATGTGGCCGCACGCGGTCTGGACATCAAGGATGTGCCCGCCGTCTTCAACTTCGATGTGCCTTTCAATGCCGAAGACTATGTGCACCGCATTGGCCGTACCGGCCGTGCTGGTGCATCGGGCCTGGCCGTCACCCTGGTCTCGCATGCCGATACCCGCCATGTGTCGGACATTGAGAAACTGATCAAGAAAAAGATCGACGTCGAGAACTTTGCACTGGATGCGCAGCCCCAGCGTGAGCGTTTCAACGACGGCAACCGCGAACGCCGTGAGCGTGAAGCCGGCCGTGAGCGTGACAGCTCGCGCAGCCGCGACCGCCGCGCACCCCGCGAAGACGAAGGCCAGGACCGCCGCGAGCGCTACCGCCCGGCACCCGTCTCGCGCGATCCCTTCTTTGACAAGCCTTACGAGCCCAAGGCGGCCGAGCCTGCTGCCTGGGATGCAAATGCCAAGCCAGCGCCGGCACGCGGCCCCGGCATCAAGCCACGCCGCAAGGTGGCGGCACTGTTCAAGCCGTCGCCTGCTTCTGAATAATCTCGGTAACGATGATTGACCAAGGCCTCAGCTACACGCTGAGGCCTTTTTTTTAGAACCTGTTGACGATCTCTACGCAGCCGCGTTGAAGTGCAATCGGGATGAGTTCGAAGGGCTGGTTCGCAGCTTGCACCGGGGTGCAAGCAAGAGCCAGTGCGAAGAAATCGCCCGATTCCACTCCAACCCGTAGGGACAGTGGCTTTGCGGCCGCCCGGGCAGGGGCACCTTAGCTATTTTGTTCGCAGCCTCACATTCCGCAAAGTGACTGTCGCGGCGCGAGGAGATCGTTAACAGGTTCTTAGCCCGGCTGCTGGGCCTGCTCGCAATCGACATGAATCAGCTCGCGCTCGGCCAGCGCAGTGCCAAAGCGCACCGCGCTCAGGCAGCCGCCCCAGACGCAGCCGGTATCCAGCGCCAGCAGGTGGGGGCGTTGCAGATCGCCCAGGGTGGACCAGTGGCCAAAGGCGATGGTGGTGTTGGCAGTGGCGCGGCCGGGCAGGTCAAACCAGGCGGTCAGGCCTTCAGGGGCTTCGGCCAGGCTTTCGGTGCTCTCAAAATCCAGGCTGCCATCGGCATGGCAAAAGCGCATGCGGGTGAGCACATTGGTGATCATGCGCAGGCGCTCCATGCCGCTCAGTTGCGGATCCCACTGCGCTGGCGTATTGCCATACATGGCGTGCAAGAAGCTGGTCAACGCGTCGCTGCGCAGCACGGCCTCTACCTCGGCGGCATAGCGCAGCGTGTCGGCGGCGTCCCAGCTGCGGTGCACGCCGGCATGCACCATCAGCAACTGCTCGCCACCCAAGGTGTGCGTGCGGGCCAGTGGCTGCTGGCGCACCCACTCCAGCAACTGCGCAGCATCCGGCGCCTGCAGCACTTCCAGCAAGGTATCGCGCCGTGAGAACTTGCGCCGGCCATGCGCCGCGGCCAGCAGGTGCAGGTCATGGTTGCCGAGCAAGGCCAGGATGCTGCCGTCCGAAGCTATGCAGCGGCGCAAGGTCTGGGCCGATTCCGGGCCCCGGTTGACCAGGTCGCCCAGCAGATACACGGTGTCGCGGCTGGGCGAGAAATCGATTTTGGTCAGCAGACGGCCCAAAGCGCTATCGCAGCCTTGGATATCGCCGATACAGTAAAGTGACATGCTTGTAGAACTACCTGTGAACTATTTTGTTAGACGTACTCTTGATCGCGCTTTTGACCTTGTTGAACGGGGTCTTCGCCATGTCCGAACTGGCGCTCGCCAGCAGCCGCAAGTCCCGTTTGCTGGCCATGGCCGAAAGTGGCGACAAGGGCGCCAAGGCGGCGCTGGATCTGCTCAGCAATCCTACCCAATTTCTGTCCTCGATTCAGGTTGGCATCACCTCGATCGGCATGCTCAACGGCATTTTTGGTGAAGCAGCGTTCAGCGACGGGCTTGCGCAGTGGCTGATCACCTGGGGCATGCCGGCCTCGTTTGCCTCGGTGGTGGCCACCACCACGGTGATTATTGTCATTACCTTCATGACCATTGTGTTTGGCGAGCTGGTGCCCAAGCGCATTGGCCAGATGTACCCCGAGGCCTCGTCGCGCCTCATTGCGCTGCCGCTGACCTGGGTGTCCAGGATTGCCAAGCCCTTTGTGTGGCTGCTGGCAATCTCTGCGCAAGGCGTGCTCAAGCTGCTGCGCATCAAGGATGAGTCAGACCGCGCCGTGACCGAAGAGGAAATCGTTGCCAGCCTGGATGAAGGGCGAGACGCTGGTGTGATCGAGCACCACGAACACCAGATGGTGCAAAACGTATTCCATCTGGATGACCGTCCGCTGATTTCGATGATGGTGCCACGTGGCGATGTGGAATGGCTGGATGCCAATTTGACGGTGGCGCAGGCCTTGCATGAGGTGCGTGCCTCCAGCGGCAAGGGCGCACATTCGTGGTACCCGGTTTGCCGTGAATCTCTGGACAACGTGGTGGGCCTGGTCAGCGTGGCGCACCTGCTCGACGTGGCCGATACCCAGAACACCTCGATTGCGAAGGTGGCCGTGGCGGCCAGCTATGTGCCTGAAACGCTCAGCGGCTTTGAACTGCTGGAGCAATTCCGCGCGCGCGCGGGCCGCATGATTTTTGTCGTCGATGAATACGGGGTAGTGCAGGGCATCATCACGCCGCGCGATGTGCTGGAAGCGATTACCGGTGAACTCAAGCCCGGTGCCGCCAGCGAAGCCTGGGCAGTACAAAATGAAGATGGCTCCTGGTACCTGGATGGCCTGATGCCGGTGTCTGAATTGAAGGCGCGATTGGAAATCAAGGAGTTACCGGATGAGGACAAGGGCCGCTATAACACCCTGGCTGGCATGCTGATGGCAGAGTCGGGCCATCTGCCACCTTTGGGTGAAAAGATTTACTGCGCGGGCTGGGTATTTGAGGTGTTGGCACTGGAAGGCAAGCGCGTCGACAAAGTAATGGCCCGGGTCGATGCGATGGAGCTTGATTACTAAAAGTTACAGGTGGATGGGTCTGGGTTTACCATTCCTTTAAATAGAAAAATGTGTGGGCTTACTCGGTTATCGCATTTTTGGGTATACTGCCCACGTTAACTGAATTGAATGGATATTAAACATGCCTACTTTGAAGGAAATCGATGCCCAACTGGCAGCCCTGCAACAACAGCGTGAAGAAGTTCGTCGCAACGAACTCAAGACCGCCGTTGATCAGGTGCGCAAGCTGGTGGCGGATTACGGTCTGACTGAACAGGACGTATTCCCTCCTGCACGCGGTCGCTCGGCTTCCGCCGGCTCCAAAGTTGCTCCTAAGTACCGCGATCCTGCAACAGGCGCTACCTGGACGGGCCGTGGCAAGGCGCCAAAGTGGATCGAAGGCCAGGATCGTGAAAAGTTCGCGATTTAAGTTGGACGTCCTTCAAAGAAAGACCTGCTTCGGCAGGTTTTTTTTCGTTGCGGGGTCGACGAGCTGCAGTGCTTTATAAAAATTAGCACATATCTTCTTAATTTCTCCTATTTTTGTAGGAAAGGATTGTTGCTAGCTATCCGCATGGCTATCCCCCATATCCGAACGATGCTAAATGTATGCAATTGCTCATAGTGCCTTGCTATAATTGCCATTGTTAATCTATAGGCTTATCCATTTTTTTTACGATTTTGTAGATTCTATGGAGGTATTGCGGAGGCTTGGTTGCTGTCGGAGTGGTTCGCATTTCCATACCCGGGACGCTTGGCATGGATGGTTAATGTGCTGGCTTGAACCGCATCGTGATTGCATAGGCGATTGCAGGGCTTAGGCATTGGATGACATATGCAAGACCCGGCCCGGGAGTAGACTGCTTGCAGCGTTCGGTCTAATACCCGCTAAACAGGAGTCACGATGAAATCAGGTGTGCAAGAGACAGCGCAGCACGCGTTCGCCTCGACCTTCAAATCCCTCTCGATCGCTTCGTCCAAGAAGTCAGAAAAAAGCAGCAAGGGCAAGTTCTACTCGCTGCCCGAGCTGAGCAAGCAATTCCCCAATATCCAGCGTCTGCCGATGTCCCTGCGCATCGTGCTGGAGTCCGTCTTGCGCAATTGCGACGGCCAGCGCGTGTTGCCCGAGCACGTGGAGCAGCTGGCCAACTGGAAGCCGCAGGCCGAGCGTACCGAAGAGATTCCCTTTGTCGTCGCACGTGTGGTGCTGCAGGATTTCACTGGCGTGCCGCTGCTCGCCGATCTGGCGGCAATGCGCAGCACGGCCGAGCGCATGGGCAAGAACGCCAGCGCCATCGAGCCGCTGGTGCCCGTCGATCTGGTGGTGGACCACTCGATCATGGTCGATTACTACGGCAGCAAGAATGCGCTGGACCTGAACATGAAGCTGGAGTTCGAGCGCAACAACGAGCGCTACCAGTTCATGAAATGGGGCATGCAGGCCTTTGACACCTTTGGCGTCGTGCCTCCGGGCTTTGGCATCGTGCACCAGGTCAATCTGGAATACCTGGCGCGCGGCGTGCACCAGGACAAGCAACACGTCTATTACCCGGATTCGCTGGTGGGCACCGACAGCCACACCACGATGATCAATGGCGTGGGCGTGGTGGCCTGGGGCGTGGGCGGTATCGAGGCCGAGGCCGCGATGCTGGGCCAGCCGGTCTACTTCCTCACCCCCGATGTGGTGGGTTTTGAGCTCTCGGGCAGCCTGCGCGAAGGCGTGACTGCTACCGACCTGGTGCTGACCGTGACCGAGATGCTGCGCCGCGAAAAGGTGGTGGGCAAGTTCGTCGAGTTCTTTGGCGAGGGCACGCGCAGCCTGTCGGTGCCCGACCGCGCCACCATCGGCAATATGGCGCCCGAATACGGTGCCACGATGGGCTTCTTCCCGGTCGACGACAAGACCATGGAGTACTTCAAGGGCACCGGCCGCAGCAAGGCCGAGATTGCCGCCTTTGAGGCTTACTTCAAGGCCCAGGGTCTGTATGGCGTGCCCAAGGCCGGTGATATTGACTACTCCCAGGTTGTGCGGCTGGACCTGGCCACAGTAGCGCCCAGTCTGGCCGGCCCCAAGCGGCCGCAGGACCGCATCGAGATTGGCCAGGTTGCTGCCCAGTTCGACACCCTGTTCAGCGCTCCGGTTGCCCAGAACGGCTTCAACCTGCCGGCGGACCAACTGGCTCGCCCGGTCAAGGTGCATATCAATGGCGCTGGCGAGACCGCCGAGCCGCAGACCAGGCCTTTGCCTGCTGGCTCGCCCCGCAATGCGGAGGAGATGGTTGCCAACAAGCCTGCCGTGGTTGACGAAGAGGCCGCGTTGGAAGCCGCCGATGCCCATGCCGAGCGCATCGAAGGCCGTGATGTGGAACTGCACAACGGCGATGTGCTGATTGCCGCCATCACCAGCTGCACCAACACATCCAACCCCAGCGTGATGCTGGCTGCGGGCCTGCTGGCCAAGAAGGCTGTCAAGGCGGGGCTGCGGGTGCAGTCGCATATCAAGACATCGCTGGCGCCCGGCTCGCGTCTGGTGACCTTGTACCTGACCGAATCGGGCTTGCTGCCTTACCTGGAGCAACTGGGCTTCAGCATTGCCGGTTATGGCTGCACCACCTGTATCGGCAATGCCGGTGATCTGTTGCCCGAATTCAACAGCGCCATCCAGCACCATGACCTGGTCTGCGCGGCCGTGCTGTCGGGCAACCGCAACTTCGAGGCACGTATCCATCCCAATATCCGCGCCAACTTCCTCGCCAGCCCACCGCTGGTGGTGGCCTATGCGATTGCCGGTAATGTGCGCAAGGACCTGATGACCGAGCCCGTTGGGCAAGGCAAGAACGGTCGCGATGTCTATCTGGGCGATATCTGGCCGACGACTGACGAGGTGCAGGCACTGATGAAGTTCGCGATGAACGGCAAGGCCTTCCGTGCCAACTATGAAAAGGTCAGCAGCGAACCTGGCAAGCTCTGGGAAAAGATCAAGGGCGTCACCGGTGCCACCTACACCTGGCCGGACAGCACCTATATCGCCGAGCCTCCTTTCTTCAAGGATTTCTCGCTGGCTGCGCCTGAGCCCACTGCCGAGCAACGCGACAATGCGGTGCGCAAGGCCAGGGTGATGGCTTTATTTGGGGATTCGATCACCACTGACCATATCTCGCCCGCCGGTTCGATCAAGGACAGCTCGCCTGCCGGCCAGTGGCTGCTGGCCAACGGCGTCAAGAAAAGCGACTTCAACAGCTATGGATCGCGCCGGGGCAACCATGAGGTGATGATGCGCGGCACCTTTGCCAATGTGCGTATCAAGAACCTGATGCTGGAGGCCAAACCGGATGGATCCCGTGAGGAGGGGGGCTTGACGCTCTACCAGAATCCGGGCGAGGAACAAGGCAGTAAGCTCTTCATTTACGATGCCGCCATGCGCTATAAGGCTGCAGGCACGCCTACGGTGGTGTTCGCGGGTGAAGAATACGGCACCGGCTCCAGCCGCGACTGGGCGGCCAAGGGCACCCAGTTGCTGGGCATCAAGGCCGTTGTGGCGCGCAGTTTTGAGCGTATCCACCGCGCCAATCTGGTGGGCATGGGCGTGCTGCCGCTGCAGTTCAAGCAGGGCGAGAGCTGGGAGACGCTGAAGCTGCGCGGTGATGAGCTGATCGACATCGTGCCCGACCCCTCTTTGGCTCCGCGCAGCAAGGCCAAGCTCATCATCCAGCGCGCCGATGGAAGCGTTACCGAAGCTGAGCTTGTGTTGCGTATTGACACGCCTATCGAGGTCGAGTACTACAAGGACGGGGGTATACTGCCCTTCGTTTTGCGCCAGCTGCTGTAAGAGCTGACCTACGCGTGACTAACACGGGCCTTGTTTGCAACGAGGCCCGTTTGCATTTGTTGACCGTTACTGGTCAAATAGATGGAAGTTAGTTTACTTTTAATTACATTTAGCCACCTATGGCCCACCCCTACACCCCCTTGTCGCTAGGCCGGCGCATGCATGAGATCCATACGCGGATCATGTGGTGTTTGCTCGCTGGCGGGGTGCTGTTGGCGGGCCTGGTGTCCACCGATGCGCAGGGCGTGGGCTTTGCCCGGGCGCTGCAGACCTGGGTGCAGGTCCTGCTGCTGCTCGCTGCTCTGGCGACTCTGGGCTGGGGCGGGCGCTTGCTGCTGCAGGGCACCGCCGGCAGCGCCTTCATGGGCCGCCCGCTCTGGGTGTGCTGCGCCGTGGTGCTGGGCGGTTTTGCGGTGGTGCTGGCACTGCCGCTGCGCATGTCCGAGCACGGCAGCCGGCCGGCTTTGTGGATGGAGCTGGCTGTCAATATTTTGCTATCAATAAGCCTATTGATAGTCTCCATAGATTTATTGTCGTCTGCACGGCGCAACAGTCCGGGTGCGGTGGCTCGGGCCAGCCAATGGCTGTACCTGCAAAGCAATCGCGCGGTGCTGACGGCAACGGCGCTCCTGGTGGCGCTCACGGCGGTGGTCGCGCAGGGCCTGGTTGATCTGGACGGCGTGCGCCGCTATCTTTTGCCGCTGGGCATGCTGGCCTGCTGTGCCTGGGCTGCGCAGCAGAGCCGCCACTTTGCCGGCCAGTCCGGCCGCTGGACGGTGTTGAGAATCGCAGCCGCCTTGGCCGTGGGTGCCGCAGCTATCTTGTTCGGTGCGGGCAGCCACTGGGCCATGCTGCTGGAGCAGGCCGCCTGGTGCTATGCGCTGTCGGTGCTGGCGCTGGTGTTGATCATGGCCTCGCTGCGCCACAGCCTGGTCGGCTGGGCATCCGCCCATCCCTCGCGCCTGCAGGGCGAGGAATGGCTGGAGCAGGCCCCCATCGGCGTGGTGCGGGTTGATGGCACAGGCGCCATCGTGCATGCCAACCGCACCCAGCTGGACTGGCTGGGCGTGCCCAGCCTGGTAGACCAGCCCTGGACCGAGGCGCTCGCACCCAGCCTGCGCGGCCAGGCCCCGGATTGGCTGGCACGCCTGCGCGCGGGGCAATCGCTGGCCTTTGAGCAAAGCATTGATACGCCCCAGGGCCTGCGCCATTTCCAGACCGATATCCTGGTCGCCCCGCAAGGCCGTGATGCCCATGCCTTCATGCTGCTGTCGCACGATGTTTCCATGCAAAAGCTGATGGTCGGCCGCGTGCAGGAGCAGCAGTCGCAGCTGGTGTCGCTGGTCAGTGCCATCCCGGACCTGGTCGTGCTCAAGGGTGCGGACGGACGCTTTCTGCACTGCAACCAGGCTTTCGAGCGTCTGGTGGGTCTGACCCATGCGCAAATCATTGGCCGTACCACCTCCGATCTGGGGCTGCAGGCGCGCATGCCTTCGGATTGGGAGACGGACCTACGAGCGCGCAATGCAAATACCCCGGTGGTCTATGAGGAAACCCTGCAGTTTGCCGACAACGGCTACCAGGGGCGTTTTGAAATCACCAAATCGGCGATCCGGGCAGCGAATGGCGAGGTCACCGGCCTGCTGTGCATCTCGCGCGATCTGGCCGAGCGCAGCCGCGCCCGCAAGGAAATCGAGCGGCTGGAGTTCTTCGACGTGCTCACCGGCCTGCCCAACCGCCGCATGCTGATGGACCGGCTGGAGTGGTCCATCATTGCCTGCAAGCAGCGCGGCACCTATGCGGCGCTGCTGTTCATCGACCTGGACAATTTCAAGGACCTCAATGATTCGCTGGGCCACCAAAAGGGTGACCGGCTGCTGTGCGAAGTGGGCAAACGCCTGATTGCCAGCGTGCGCAGCGGCGACGTGGTGGCGCGCTTTGGCGGCGACGAGTTTGTGGTGCTGGTCGAGAACCTCGGCGCGGAGCGCACGCAGGCCGAGGCCCATGTGCGCGCCGTGGTCGAGCATGTGATCACCCGTTTCAAGCAGCCGTTTGCGCTCGATGGCCAGTCCCACCACAGCACGCCCAGCATTGGCGTGACCGTGTTTGGCGACCATGAATCGCTGACGGTGCAGGAGCTGCTCAAGCGCGCCGACCTGGCCATGTACGAAGCCAAATCGGCCGGCCGCAACACCCAGCGCTTCTTTGACCCGCAGATGCAGGCCATTGTCAATGCGCGTGCCAATCTGGAAAACGACCTGCGCCAGGCCATCCATGACGGCGAACTGCAGGTGTACTACCAACCAGTGATGAACGGCAGCGGCAGCCTGGTGGGCGCCGAAGCCCTCGTGCGCTGGCGCCACCCGGCACGTGGCCTGGTCATGCCGATCGAGTTCATCGACCTGGCCGAGCAGACCGGGCTGATTGTGGACCTGGGCAATTTTGTGATGCGCACCGCCTGCGAGCAGCTGGCGCTGTGGGCGGCCAGCCCCTCCACCCAGGCGCTGACCATGTCGGTCAATGTCAGCCCCAGGCAGTTCCACAACCAGGGCTTTGTTGACGAGGTGCTGGGCATTGTGGCGCAGACGGGCGCCAACCCCGCACGCCTGAAGCTGGAGCTGACCGAGAACCTGCTGCTCGGCGACGTCAACGAGACCGTGAACCGCATGCGCCAGCTCAAGGAGCGCGGCGTGGGCTTCTCGCTCGATGACTTTGGCGTGGGTTACTCATCGCTGGCCTATCTCAAGCGCCTGCCGCTGGACCAGCTGAAGATCGACCGCAGCTTTGTCAGCGATGTGCTGAGCGATGTCAGCGATGCGGTGATCGTGCGTACCATTCTGGCGCTGGCCCAGAGCCTGGAGCTCGAAGTGGTGGCCGAAGGCGTGGAGAACTCCGAGCAGGTGGACTTCCTCGTCAGCAATGGCTGCAAGCGCTTCCAGGGCTTTCACTTTGGCCGCCCGGTGCCGATTGGCGAGTTCGAGCGCCTGCACAGCTTCCCTATCTGCCGTCCGGCTTGAGCCGCACCATCGCCGGGTGCTGCAGCCAGGCACTGGGCTGTTGCGCTAGCGCACAAGCCCGCCCCTGCAATCTGGGCACAATGGCGACATGCAAGAACAGATTTTGATCGCCGGCGGCGGCATCGGCGGCCTGGCTGCGGCGCTGGCCGCCATTCGCGCGGGCACCGAGGTGCGCTTGTTTGAGCGCGCTGCGCAGTTCAGCGAAGTGGGTGCCGGTGTGCAACTGGGTCCCAATGTGGTGCGGCGCCTGCAGGCCTGGGGCCTGCAAAGGCCGCTGCAGGCGGTGGCGGCTTTTCCGCAGGCGCTGGTGTCGCGCAATGCGATCAGCGGGCAAGAGCTGGCCCGGCTGGACCTGGGCGCGCAAGCGGTGGCCCGCTATGGCGCTGCCTACGCTACCATCCATCGCGCCGATCTGCACCAGCTTCTGCTCGATGCAGTAAGGCCCAGCGCCGACCTGCACCTCAATCTGGACAATCCCGTGGACTACCACGAGGACAACGGCCGGGTCGTCACCATCACCACCAAGCAGGGCAAGCAGATTGAAGGCGATGCGCTGGTGGGCGCCGACGGCGTCTGGAGCCGCACGCGCCTGCGCTTGCTGCATGATGCGCCACCGCGCGTGACCGGCCACCTGGCCTACCGGGCGCTGGTGCGCCAGAGCGATCTGCCTGCTGCCTGGCGTACCGACGTGGTGACCGCCTGGATGGGGCCGCGCTTTCATGCGGTGCAGTACCCCGTGCGGGGTGGCGAACTGCAGAACCTGGTCATCATTGTGGAAGGTGCAGCGCCTGATGACCTGGAGCACTGGGACCATGCCGGCAATGGTGCCGATCTGCAGCGCTGTCTGGCCGGTGCGCACCGGCAGCTGCTGGGCCTGGTGGATGCGGTGAATGCCACAGGCGCTGCCTGGCGGCTCTGGCCGCTGGCGGACCGTGCACCGATGGCCGGCCCCCAGGAGATGGCACAGGGCCTGGTCGTATTGCTGGGCGATGCCGCCCACCCGATGCGGCCCTATCTGGCCCAGGGTGCCGGCATGGCGATTGAAGATGCTGCCGAGCTGCAGCGCGCGTTGACCATGCACGACCTGGAGATGCCGTTGCGCCTGCGGCGCTATGCGCTCAACCGCTGGCAGCGCAATGCCCGGGTGCAGGCGCGAGCAATCCGCAATGGTGAGATTTTCCATGCGCGCGGCCTTGTCGCATTGGGGCGCGATACAGCACTGCGCGCGCTGGGCGCCAAGCTGATGGATGTGCCCTGGCTGTACCGGGGCGATGGATCCTCGGCCTCGGTGCTGTAGCCATCGCCTGGTTAAGGGCTGGCGGGGCTCTTTGGGGCCAGCAGTGGGGACTGCGGCAGAAACCGGAAGGCCAGGCAGCCCAGCATCAGCATGCCGGCCACAAACAGCATCACATACTGGTAGATCTCGCCACCATGCTGCTGCGCATAGGAGGCGACGATGCCCGAGAGCCACTGCATCAGCGCGACGCCCAGGAACATCGCCATCGTGTAGACCGACAGCGCGCGGCCCGTGGTTTCCTTGGGGTAGGAAGAACGCACATCGGCATACTGCAGCACCGAGTAGCCCGAGGCCAGGCCCATGAACATGATCAGCGCCACGGTGGCTGCCGCATGGTGCACAAAGGCCAGCGCACAGAAGGTGCAGGCCATCACCGCAGCTCCGGCGATGATGCGGCGCCGGCGGCGCGCCGGGCCCGGATCGAGCCGGCCAAAAACCGACGGCGTGAACAGCGAGATCATCGAGACGATCAGAGCCACATTGCCGGTCGCCACCAGCGAGAAGCCATAGCGGTCGATCAGCATGGGGCTGAGCCAGAGGCCGCGCACCGTCAGAAACGAGGCATAGCCGACCATGCCCATGATGGCGATGGCCCAGGTATGGGGCACCAGCAGCAGGCCGCCAAAGCCTTTGACGGCCGTGAGCCAGCTGGGCTTGGGCAGGTCATCGCTGGGCAGGTGCGGCTCATGCACGCGCAGAAATATCGCAATCCAGGACAGCGCGCAGAGCACCGCCAGCAGGCCAAAGCCCCAACGCCAGCCATGGTGCTGCACCAGCCAAGCCAGCGGCGTGCCGGTAAACAGCAGGCCCAACCCCCCCACGCCCATGCCGACGCCGGACATGAAGGCAAAGCGGTCGCTCGGAAAATGCCGTGCAATGAACATGGTGCAGGCCAAGAAGGCCGGCGAGCAGCCGATGCCGATCAGCAGCTGGCCCAGCATCAGCCCGTGGTAGCTGGGCGCCAGTGCGGATATCAGCGAGCCGGCAATGGCCAGCGGAAAGGCGGTGAGCACGGTCTTGCGCAGGCCATACAGGTCCATGCCCACGCCCATGAAGAGCTGGGTCACCCCGAAGGACAAACCAAACAGCCCGGCAAAGGCACCCAGCGACTCGGCCGAGAGGCCGAAATCGGTGCGCAGCCCATCGGCAATGATGGAGGTGACGGTGCGGAAGGCCTGGCTCAGCGAGAAGGCCGACAGCAAGGTCAGCAGCATGGCCCAGAGCAGGGTGGACGAGGGCGCCGCAGGGCGTCCGGTGGGGGAGGGTGTAGGTGGGACCGGCATGGCTGAGAGTGCGGGCAACAAGCCAGGGCCAGAGGGTGCAGGTCCTTTTTGTATGCGCCATCGGCCAGCAGGGGGCGGGCGCGGCTTGTTATATGCGCCTGCCACTATAGAGGACTCTGGCCGGCTCTGCACGGTGCAGTGTCACTTGGGGCAACCCCTGGGCGGGGTTGCGGAGGCTTAGAACAGTTGCTTAGAGATTGGTACGCAGGGTCCAGATCTCGGGGAAGAGCACCACATCGAGCATTTTCTTGAGGTAGCTCACGCCGCCGGTGCCGCCGGTGCCGCGCTTGAAGCCGATCACGCGCTCGACGGTGGTCAGATGGCGGAAGCGCCAGAGGCGGAAGGCATCCTCGATATCGGTCAACTTCTCGCCCAGCTGGTAGAGGTCCCAGTACTTGTGCGGATCGCTGTACACGGTGATCCAGGCCTGCTTGACGCCTTCGCTCTCCACATAGGGCTGGGTCCAGTCGCGCTGCAGTGCCTCGGCCGGCACGGCAATGCCTTCGCGGGCCAGCAGCTGCAAGGCAATGTCGTAGAGCGATGGCGATTCATAAGCCGCCTGCACCTGGGCCAGCAGGTCTGCGCGGTGCGCATGGGGCTTGAGCATGGCGGCGTTCTTGTTGCCCAGCGAGAACTCGATGCAGCGGTACTGTGCGCTCTGAAAGCCGCTGGAGTTGGCCAGGTAGGGGCGCATGGCCGTGTACTCGGGCGGCGTCATCGTCGACAGCACGGTCCAGGCACTGACCAGCTGCTCCATGATGCGCGAGACGCGCGCGAGCATCTTGAAGGCCTCGGGCTTGGTGTTGGCCTCGGGGTTGGCAATGGCCTGCATGGCCGCGCGCAGCTCATGCAGCATCAGCTTCATCCACAACTCGCTGGTCTGGTGCTGCACGATGAACAGCATCTCGTCGTGCGCGGGCGACAGCGGGTGCTGGGCATTCAGGATCTCGTCCAGGTGCAGGTAGTCGCCATAGCTCATGTCTTTGCTGAAGTCGAGCTGGGCGCGCTCTTCATGCACAATGGATTCGGGCTTGCTGTTGGTGTCTCGCATGGTGTGTGGGGCAGTGGAAGCGGCTTCAATTGCAGCGCAAGAATGGCACTGCGCAACGGGGCCGCAAGGCCTAAAGTGGCTGCATCGATTGTACTGAGGTGATCCGCATGAAACAGTCTGCCCCATCCACACCACGCTCCACGTCGGCTGCCAGCATGTCCAACGCCGCTGCGCTGGCCGCCACCCGCGCACAGCAAACCCTGGCCGATCCGCGCTGGGCCGATGTGCAAGGCCGCCACGCTGCGGCCGACGGCCGCTTTGTCTATGCCGTGCGCAGCACCGGTATTTTTTGCCGGCCGTCCTGCAGCTCGCGCCTGGCCAAGCCCGAGAACGTCAGCTTTTTCGACACCGCAGCGCAGGCCCAGGCCGCCGGCTACCGCGCCTGCAAGCGCTGCCAGCCCGAGGCAGCAGCCAAGCCCGGCCATGCGGCCTTGATGGCCCAGCTCTGCGACTGGATCGCCAGCGCCGAAGAAGAGCCTAGCCTGGCCGAGCTGGCCGAGCGGGCCGGCATGAGCCCCTTCCATCTGCAGCGCGTCTTCAAGGCCGCAGTGGGCGTATCGCCCAAGGCCTATGCCAAGGCCCAGCGCCGCCAGCGGCTGCAAACCGCGCTGGGTGATGCGCAAGAGGCGCCCCGCGTCATCGATGCGATCTTTGATGCCGGCTTTGCCAGCACCGCGCAGCTGTACCGCGACAGCCAGGCCGTGCTGGGGATGACCCCGCGCCAGTACCGCACCGGCGGCGCGGCGCAGCAGATCCGCTTTGGCGTGGCCGAATGCAGCCTGGGCCCCATCCTGGTGGCCGCCACTGCGCAAGGCATTTGCGCCATCTTGCTGGGCGACGATGCCGATGCGCTGGTGCAGGACCTGCAGCAGCGTTTTCCCAAAGCCCAGCTGGCGGGTGGCGATGCAGCCTTTGAGCGCTGGATGGCCCAGGTCATCGGCTTTGTTGACGAACCCACGCGCGGCCTGGCGCTGCCGCTGGATGTGCGCGGCACCGCCTTTCAGCAGCAGGTCTGGCAGGCGCTGCGGTTGATTCCGGTCGGCAGCACCGTCAGCTACAGCGAACTGGCGCGCAAGCTGGGCATGCCCCAGGCCAGCCGCGCTGTTGCTGGTGCCTGCGCGGCCAATGCGATTGCCGTGGCCATTCCCTGCCACCGGGTGGTGCGCAATGACGGCGGCATCTCCGGCTACCGCTGGGGCGTGGACCGCAAGCGCGCACTGCTGCAGCACGAGGCCGAGCTGGCGCCGCAGGCGCCGCGCGTAGCCCGCCATGGGTAAGCGCCTGGCCTGCGCTGCGCAGGTTGCGTTGCCGCTGGATGTTGAGACCAGTGCAACGCCCGCAGGCTTAGCCGGTTCCGACACGGATAGCGCGGGTGAGGCAAGCTTGCGGCGCTATGACTGGACCGCCGTTGAAAGCCAGCTGGACCGCCAAGGCTGGGGCCTGCTACCCCGTTTACTGGATGCGGCGCAGTGCCAGCAGATCGCCGCGATGTACGACGAGGCGGCGCATTTTCGCAGCCGCATCCAGATGCAGCGCCATGCCTTTGGCCGGGGGGAGTACCAGTACTTTGCCTACCCGCTGCCAGCGTTGCTGCAGGCCTTGCGCACGGCGCTCTATGCCCGGCTGCAACCCGTGGCGGAGCAATGGCGCCAGCAGTTCACATCCACAGCCCCGCCTTGGCCTGCGCAGCATGCGGCCTTGCTGGCGCAGTGCCATGCAGCGGGCCAGTTGCGGCCCACACCGCTGCTGCTGCGCTATGGCGCAGACGACTACAACTGCCTGCACCAGGACCTGTATGGTGCGCTGGTGTTTCCGCTGCAGGTGATCGTGCTGCTGTCGCAGCCGGGCGAGGATTTTGACGGCGGCGAACTGGTGCTGACCGAGCAGCGCCCCCGCATGCAGTCGCGCGCGCAGGTGCTGCCGCTGCAGCGTGGCGATGCTGCCATCATTGCGGTGCGCGAGCGGCCGGTGCAGGGCACGCGCGGCAGCTACCGCGTGCAGCACCGGCATGGGGTGTCCACGGTGCTGCGTGGCCAGCGCCATACGCTGGGCATTGTGTTCCACGACGCGGAATAGCCGTAGCGCATGAAAACAGCTGTGACTGCATTGCCTTCCATCCATCCCCTATAGTGGGGAACCGCGCCCGCCGCCGCCTTCCGCACGCCCTCCCATGCCCCTGGTCCTGAGCACCCAAGTCGCCCTGCCTGCCAACTACCGCCCGCAGGACATGCTGGCCCTGCATGCCCGGGATGCGCTGCAGGCTTCCGAGAAGGTCGAGGGGCTGCGGGTCAGCAAGGGCCTGACCTGGCAAGGCCGGCCAGCGTTGCTGCAGCTGGAGCTGGCGGAGGGCGCCGCGCTGGCGGTTGCCAGCTTGGCGGTCGATGGGCCGGCCGACACCGGCGATGACCAGACCGCATTGGATGCGATGGTGGCGCGCATGCTGGGCCTGGGCGAGGGGGCGGACCAGCTGGCGCTGCAGCATGGCAAGCACCCGGTGCTGGGCCCCTTGCTGCTGAGCCAGATGGGGCTGCGTGTGCCCGCCAGCAGCAGCCCGTTTGAGGCCCTGGTATGGGCCATCACCGGCCAGCAGATTAGCGTGGCGGCGGCCATTGCACTGCGCCGCCGCCTGATTGCGGCCACGGCCGTGCAGCACAGCAGCGGCATGCTCTGCCACCCGGATGCCAGCGCGCTGGCGGCGCTGACGCCCGAGCAGCTGCGGGCCGCAGGCTTCTCGGTCAGCAAGATCGCCACGCTGGAGCGTGTCTTCGCCGCCGTGCTGGATGGCAGCCTGCCGCTCGATGCCTGGGGCACCCAGCCCTTACAGGCGCAAGACGCCCAGGCGATTGAAGATGCGCTGCTGGCCATCAAGGGCATTGGCCCCTGGACGGTGCACTACGCACTGCTGCGCGGCTTTGGCTGGCTGGATGGCAGCCTGCATGGCGATGTGGCGGTGCGCAATGCGCTGGCCCGCTTGCTGGAGGTGCCCAGCGTCTCGCAGCGCGAGGCCGAGCAGTGGCTGGGCGCGTTTGCGCCCTGGCGGGCGCTGGTGGCGGCCCACCTCTGGGCCAGCCTGTCGGCCAAAAGCTACTGAGCGGTCGCATCAGCGACTTGCAGCGCATCGCCACTGGCCGGGCGCAGCAGGCCCAGCACCACCAGGGCCGAGACCGTGGCTATCGCCGCCAGCACCTGCAGCAGCTGTGCAAAGGCCTGGCCATAGGCCTTTTGCAAACCCAACGTCGCTGCCGCATCGGGCTGGGCAGGCAGCAAGGCCAGCGCCTGGCGCAGCTCACCCATTGCCAGCTGCTGGGCGGCAGTCTGCAGGCTGGCCACCTCCAGGGATGCCGGCAGGTGCGGCGTGATAAAGCCGGCCAGCAGCGCGGTCACCATTGCCAGCGCAATGCCTTCACCGGCCACGCGCACGGTGCTGAAAATACCGGTGGCCATGCCCGCGCGTTCCTTGGGCACCATGCTGACCGACAGCCCATCCATCAGGCCCCAGGGCAGGCCCGCGCCGCTGCCGATCAGCAACAGCGGCAGCACACGTGCCATGCCACCGGCCTCCACGGGGATCTGCGCCAACCACAGCAGGCCGCCGGCCGCGAGCAGCAAGCCCGCTGCCGAAATGGGACCGGGGCCGAACCAGCGCGTCAGCCAGGCTGCGGCCAGTGGTACTACCAGCATCGGCGCGGACAGCGCCAGCATCCACCAGCCGGCCGCCACCTCGCTGTAGCCGCCAATGCCGATCAGCTGCAGCGGCAGCAGCACCAGCAGCACCACATAGCAGTAGCAGGTCGCAATCGGCAGCACCTGCACGCCGATAAAGCGCGGGTAGTGGAACAGGCTCAGGTCCAGCATGGGCCGGGCCACGCGCCGTTCCACGGCGATGAAGAGCAACAGCGCAATGGCAGAGGCCAGCAGCAGCGCGATGACCAGCGGGCTGTGCCAGCCCCGCGCGGCGGCCTCCACCATGCCCAGGGTCAGCAAGGCCAGCATGCTGGTGAACAGCAGCGCACCCGGCCAGTCCAGGCCCTGGGCTTGCGGGTCGCGCGATTCGCGCATCGCGACCATGCCGACTAGCAAGGCCAGCAGCCCCAGGCCGGTGCAGAGCGCAAAGCCGGCCTGCCAACCGGTGTGCTCAATCAGCCAGCCTGTCAGCAGCGGGCCAAAGGCCAGGCCGGTGCCAAAGGTGGTGCCCAGCAGGCTGAAGGCCTGGGCGCGCTGCGCTGCTGCAAACTCCTGCGCCAGCGCGGCCGTGCCGCCGGCCAAGGTGGCGGCAGCGGCCACGCCTTGCAGCGCGCGCAGCAGGTCAATCTGCCAGACGCTGCGCGCCAGCATCAGCGCCAGGCCCGCGAGGCAGAAGGTGGACAGGCCCAGCAAAAACAGCCGCTTGCGCCCCCACTGGTCGGCCAGCGCGCCGGCGGCCATCAGGCAGCTGCCAAAGCCGAGCATGAAGGCATTGGTGATCCAGCCCAGGCTGGTGGCGCTGCCACCCAGTGCGCGGCCAATCGCCGGCGTGGCCACGGCCCCGCCAGAAAAACTCAGCGGCAGCACCAGCGCTGCCATACAAACGGATGCCAGAACCATCCAGGGCCCGCGCCCGGTGGCGGGTAAAAATTGAGGCATAGCCAACTCCTGCAAAAACACGCTGTTGAGCTTAATGAGGAATGGATAGCTAATAAATGGGCCAGTCGTTGTTTGATTAACAACCAAATTTCCGTAATATGCGCGCATGGACAACCTGAACCACATCGCCGCCTTTGTGCAGGCGGCCGAGCGCCGCAGTTTTGTGGCTGCTGCCCGCGCCTTGGGCATCTCGGCATCGGCCGTCGGCAAGAGCGTGGCCAAGCTGGAGGCGCAGCTGGGCACGCAGCTGCTGGTGCGCACCACGCGGCGGGTGTCGCTGTCGCACGAGGGCGAGCTGATGTACACGCACTGGCGCCGCATTCTGGATGACCTGCAGGATGCGCAGGCGCTGCTGTCAAGCACGCAGAGCAGCCCCCGGGGCCTGCTGCGCATTGGCCTGCCCACCATTGGCTACCGCTTCTTGCTGCCGGTGATTCCGGCTTTCCGCGCGCACTACCCGGATATCGAGCTGGACCTGGACTTCAACGACCGGCTGGTCGATGTGGTCGAGGCGCGCCTGGATGCGGTGATCCGCAGCGGCGTGCTGGCCGATTCCAGCCTCAGCGCGCGGCGCCTGGGCCTGTTCCGCTTTGTGCTCTGCGCATCCCCGGCCTATCTGGCGCAGCGCGGCCGGCCGCAGCGGCCCGGGGATCTGGCGGCGCATGACTGCCTGCGTTTTCGCTTTCCCACCTCGGGCAAGCTGCAGCCCTGGCAGATGGGGCGCGATAGCGCCGACGCCGCGCATGATGCTGCCGCCCACCCGCCGGCGCTGACCTGCAACAACATGGAGGCGTTGCGCGGCGCGGCCATTGGCGGCCTGGGCATTGCCTATATGCCCGATTTTCTGGCCCGCGACGCGCTGGCCGATGGCAGTCTGCAGACGGTGCTGGACGACTGTCTGACCTATGCCGGCCAGTTCAGCATCCTTTGGCCCTCGGGCCGGCTGATGTCGCCGCGCCTGCGTGTGTTTGTGGACTTTGTGGCCGAGCGGTTGTTCCAGCCATCTTCGTGATGACGGCACTGCAAGGGGCCATCAGCCCCCATGCGCAGGCGCCGCCACCAGCAGGATGAAATGCGCCACGCCCCGGCCTTCGTTGGCAAAGTGGTGCTCGGTGTCCATCGCCAGCTGGGCGCTGTCGCCCGCCTGCAGCAGCACTGAATCAGTACCGGTGAAGACGCGCAGGCTGCCGGTCTCGACATAGAAGACCTCGCGCGTGCCCGGGCGGTGCGGCGCAAAGTGGCTGGAAGCCTGGCCTGGCGGCACGGCATAGTGCAGCAGCTCCAGCCCCGGCTGCGGGCGGGCCAGGGCCAGGCGCACGATGCCAGTGTCTTCATGCACAAAGCGCGCATGTTCGCCCGCACGGGTGATCTGCGCCGGCGCAGGGCTTTGCACCAGCTCGCTCAGCTCGCAGCCCAGGCCGCGCGCAATGGCCATGGCGTTGCGCAGGCTGACGCTGAGCAGGCCCCGCTCCACCCTGGACAGCGCCCCCGAGGTGACGCCGCTGGCCTGGGCCAATTGGTCCAGGGTGATGGCCAGCTGCGCACGGCGGGCGCGCACGGCCAGGCCGAATTGCAGGTCGGAATCGGTGCTGGGTGGGGAATTTTCAGTCGACATGGATTGACTATATTTCGTGTAGGAAATATTATTTGCTTATATGCAATTTCAACAAGAGTTCCTTCAATGTACCTGTTCTTGAGTGCGTCACCGGTCCTGGCTGTCATCGCGGGGCTGCTGCTGGGGCTGCGTTCGCTGTATGCGGCGCTGATCGGGGTGGTGCTGGCGCTGGCCGGCTGCCTGCTGGCTTTTCCGCTCAGTGGGCCTGTGGCGCTGCAGGCAGTGACCAGCTGGATGCCGGTGCTGGCCGAGGTGCTGCTGATCGTGGGCGGCGGCCTGCTGCTGTCCGAAGTGCTGCGCGCTGCCGGGGCGCAAAAGGCGCTGGCGCAGTGGGTGATGGGCCGCACCGGCGAAGGCGTGGGCGCCGTGCTGCTGGTGGTGCATGGGGTCACGCCCTTTGCCGAATCGCTGACCGGCTTTGGCATTGGCATCACCATCGGCATTCCGCTGCTGGCGCACAGCGGTTTGCCGGCGCGCAAGATCGCGCTGATTGGGCTGCTGGGCCTCTGCGCCGTGCCCTGGGGTTCGATGGGCCCGGGCACCTTGATTGCGGCCACCATGGCCGGGCTTGGCTTTGATGCGCTGGGTGTGGCATCGGCGATGGTGAGTGTGATTCCGATGGTGGTTGTCGGTGTGGTGGCAGCGGGGCTGGCCAGTGCGCCGGACCGGCGTGCGGGTGCCATGCTGCAGGGTGCCCTGTCGGGCCTGGTGCTGGCGCTGGCCATTGGGCTGAGCAATGCGCTGGCAGGCACCTCGGCCGCTGGTGCGCTGGGCGCTTTGCTGATGACCGTGCTCTGGCTCTGGCTGGGCCGGCGCGGTGCGACTGCCTCTGCGGGCCAGGCTGCGGCGCCGCTGGGGCCTTTGGGTTGGCGCGCGTTGGCAGCCTATGGTTTGTTGCTGCTGGGCGTGCTGGTGGCGGGTGCGGTGCTACGGGCCTTGCAAGGCGCAGGCGCCTGGCATTTGCTGGCATCACCTGCGCTGTGGCTGTTTGTGGCGGCGGCCTGGTTTGCGCGTGGCCTGCCGGCGGCCAGCAGCCTGCAGCGGGTCTGGCAATCCTGGCGCCAGGTGGCGCCGGTCACAGGTTTGTTCATCGTGCTGGGCGTGGTGATGGCCGTGTCGGGCATGGCGGCGCAACTGGCCCATGCCTTGGCGCAGGGCGGTAGCGCCTATGTGTTTGCCGCGCCTTTTGTGGGGGCCTTGGGTGGTTTTGTGACCGGCTCCAACACGGGCGCCAATGCGATGTTTGCGGCCACCCAGGCCGAGATTGCGCAGGCCCTGGGCGTGGCGGTGCTGCCGTTTATGGCGGTCCACAATGTCAGCGCGGCACTGCTGCTGATGGCCTCTCCCGGCAAGGTGGAGATGGCCTGCCAGCTGGTGCCCGGTGCTGCGCAGGCCGAGCGCGCCTGGGTACAGTCCAGGGTGCTGCTGGTGACCGGGCTGGCCGTGCTGCTGATGGCGGCGCTGAATGTGCTGCTCAGCGTGTTGCTGGCGCAGCCATAGGCATCACGGTGTTGGCCAGCTCAGGCAGCTGCGGCTGGGTCTGGCGCGCGGAGGTGCTGCTGAGCCAGCGGCCCAGGTGCTTGCGCTGGCAGACCTGCAATTCGCTCAGCAGCGCATGGCTGGGCTCGGGGATGTGCCAGCGGCTGCGCAGATCGGCCTGCATGCGCAGCAGCAGGTGGGCGGTCATCTCGGCATCGGCCAGTGCCCGGTGGGCCTTGTCGGCCGGCGGCAGCTGCAGGTGGCGCACGATCTTGCCCAGCGAGTGGCTGGGTGCCTCGGGGTAGAGGCGGCGCGACAGCAACACGGTGCAGGCAAACAGCTTGCCGGCAGGCGCTGCGGCCGGGCTGGCTGCGCAGCCAGCGCGTTCCAGCTCATCCAGCCAGAACTTGCTGTCAAACGATGCGTTGTGTGCCACCAGCGGCGCCGTGCCGACAAAGTCCGCTGCCTCGCGCATCACCTGCTCTGCGGGCGCTGCCGCCTGCAGCATCGCGGTGGTGATGCCGGTGAGCTGGGTGATGAAGCTGGGCATGCGCTGGCCGGCGTTCATCAGGTTCTGGTAGCGGTCGACGATGCGGCCGTTCTCGACCATGACGATGCCAACCTCGGCCGCCCGCGCGCCATGCGCGGGGCTCATGCCGGTGGTTTCAAAGTCGAGAATGGCAATGCGTTCGGACATGGCGGGGCGGATGCTGGACGGGCTGTGCAATCAGGTCACCGCGTTGATGCGGTTGAACTCGGGCTTTTGCCATTCGCCCGATTCCAGCACTTGGCGCAGGTGCTCGACCGCGTTCCACACGTCTTCAAAACGGGTGTAGAGAGGGGTGAAGCCAAAACGCAGAATGTCCTTGTGCGGGCCCTTGCCGCCATCGCCCTTGCGGAAGTCGCCGATGACGCCACGGGCGATCAGCGCTTGCACGATGGCATAGGCGCCGCTGCCCTGGCCGTCCACGCCCGCACCGTCGTCGCGGGTCAGGCAGACCTGGGAGCCGCGCGCAAAGATATCGCGTGGCGTGGCCAGGCCCAGGCCGTAGCCGGCGCAGCGGGTCTCCACCAGCTCGATGAACAGGTCGGTCAGCGCGATGGACTTGCGGCGCAGCGCCGTCATGCCACCGTACTTCTCGGCTTCGCTGAAGATGTCCAGGCCGCACTGCAGGGCCGACAGCGCAATCATCGGCTGGGTGCCGCACATGTAGCGGCGGATGCCGGGCGCAGGCTGGTAGTCGCTGTTGAAAGCAAATTGCTCGGCATGGCCAAACCAGCCCGACAGCGGCTGCCAGAACTTGTCGGTATGGCGCGCATGCACCCAGACAAAGGCCGGGGCGCCAGGGCCGCCGTTGAGGTACTTGTAGCTGCAGCCCACGGCGTAGTCGGCGTTGGCGGCATTCAGGTCCACCGGCACGGCGCCGGCGGCATGGGCCAGGTCCCAGACGGTCAGCACGCCCTGCGCATGCGCGTCGCGCGTGACCTGGGTCATGTCGTGCATGTGGCCGGTGCGGTAGTTCACGTGGCTGAGCAGCAGCACGGCCACATCGGTGGTCAGGCAGGCGGGCAGCTCCTCGGGCTCGATCAGCACCAGCTCCAGGTTGTGCTGCTTGCACAGCGATTCGGCGATGTACAGATCAGTGGGGAAGTTGCTGCGCTCGCTGATGACCTTGGTGCGCGGTGCCGGGTCGGAGAACTCTTGCTGCGACAGGCGGATGGCTGCGCTCAGCACCTTGTAGAGGTTGACCGAGGTGGTGTCGGTGAACACGACCTCGCCAGGCTTGGCGCCGATCCAGGGCGCAAACTGGTCGCCCAGGCGCTGGGGCAGGTCGATCCAGCCGGCATCGTTCCAGCTGCGGATGAGGCCCTGGCCCCATTCACGCTGCACCACATCGGCAACGCGTGCCGCGGTGGCCTTGGGCAGCGGGCCCAGCGAGTTGCCGTCCAGGTAGATCACGCCTTCGGGCAGGTCGAACAGGTGGCGCAGCGGTGCCAGCGGCTCATGCTGGTCAACGTCGCGGCAGGCTTCCAAGGTGGTCATGGCTAGGTCTCTTTGTCAATGGTGGCGGGCAGGCGCTGGTGGGCCAGGCGCCTGCCGCAAGGGAGGAGGGGGTTCAGGCCGTGGCCTGATTGTAGGTGCCGGGCAGCGCGCGCAGCACGGCGCGCACCGGCGATGCATCGGCCTGCACGAGCTTGAGCGGCAGCGCGATCAGCTCGTAGTCGCCTTCGGGCACGGCGTCCAGCACCAGGTTCTCCAGCACGCGCATGTCGTGGCGGCGAATGGTCTGGTGGCTGGGCAGGGCCTTGCTGTCGGCCGGGTCGATGCTGGCGGTGTCAATGCCGATCAGGCGCACGCCCAGCGCGGCCAGGCGCTCGACGGTCTCGGCCGCATAACCGGTCAGGCCGGCATCCCATTGGGTTTGCGGCATCTGCTGGTAGGTGCGCACCAGCACGCGCTCGGGCAGGTCGTCGCTTATCGCGTGTTCGATGTGCTGCCATTCGATCAGCGGGCCGCAGCCGATCGCATGGACCACGCGGCAGCGGCCCAGGTAGGGCGCCAGATCCACCTGGCCGATGGTGGCGCCATCGGGCGCATAGTGCAGCGGCGCATCGGCATGGGCGCCGGCATGCGGGGTGCTGGTGATGCTGGCCACATTGACCGGGCAACCCGGCCCGATGCTGGCCACCCATTGCTGCTGGAAGGGCGTGTCGCCAGGGAACACCGGCATGCCCACATAGACGGGCGGCGAGATGTCCCAAAGGCTTGGCGCAGAGTGAGGCGTGTTTGGCATAGCTATGCAATGTATCAGCGCTTGCGGTACCAGATCAGGTAGACGGCGGTCATCACCAGCAGCATGGGCACGCCGATCAGGGTGGTCATGTGGAACACGTCGGTGAAATAGGTGGTGATGATGACGGCCAGCATCAGCACGGCGCCCAGCAGGGTCAGCACCGGAAAGCCCCACATGCGGAACTGCAGACGCTCGCCCGGATGCTCGCGCTGCCAGCGGCGGCGGAAGAAGAGGTGGGTGACAAACACCATGAACCAGGCAAACATGGCGCCGAACATCGAGATCGACATCATCAAGGTGAGCGACTCCTCGGGCTTGAGCACGTTGAGCACCATGGCCACAGCCATGCCCAGGCAAGAGATGGCAATCGCGCCCATCGGCACGCCCCGGCTGTTGACCTTGCCCAGCGCTGCCGGCGCATAGCCGCCGCGCGAGAGGCTGAACATCATGCGTGAGGTGACATAGAGCTGCGCATTCATCGCCGAGAGGCTGGCGACCAGCACCACAAAATTGAGCACGCTGGCCGCGCCGGGGATGCCGACGATCTCCATCACCTTGACGAAGGGGCTCTTGTCGGTGCTGGCATGGCTCCAGGGCACGATGGCCAGCATCAAGGCCAGCGACAGCAGGTAGAACAGCACCAGGCGCAGCACCGTGGTCTTGAACGCCGAGGTGACCGCCTGGCGCGGGTTCTGCGCCTCACCGGCGGCAATCGCGATCGACTCCAGGCTGAGGTAGCTGAAGATGGCGATGATCACCCCCACCCAGGTGCCCCACCAGCCATTGGGGAAAAAGCCCCGGTCTGCGGTGTAGTTGGAGAACCCCACGCCTTCGGGCCGCGAGCCGAACACCACATAGGCGCCGATCAGGATAAAGGCGACGATGGCCACGACCTTGACCATGGAGAACACATACTCCATCTGCCCAAAGGCCTTAACGCTGGTGGCATTGACGGCGGCCAGAATGACCGAGAACAGCGCCACCCAGACCCACTGCTCCACCTCGGGGAACCAGTACTTCATGTACTTGCCAACGGCGGTAACTTCCATCCCCACCGCCAGCACCACGGCCGCCCAGTAGGCATAACGCACCACAAAGCCGGCGAGGGGGCTGAGGTAGTGCTCGGCATAGGCGCCAAACGAGCCGCTGGTCGGATGCGCGACGGTCATCTCGGCCAGGCAGCCCATCAGCAGCAGGCCGATGAGTGCGCCGATGGCGTAGCTGATGAGCACGCTGGGCCCGGCGAAGCCGATGGCAAATGCGCTGCCCATGAAGAGGCCGGTGCCGATGGCGCCGCCGATGGCGATCATCGTCATTTGGGCTGCAGTGAGTTGCTGCAGCAGCCCGCGTTCGCGGCGGGCAATCGATTCAAAAGGGGACACGGGTTTTTTGCCTGTTATGCCTGGGGTGGCGCTGGGGTGGCTTTGGTTGCTGCCTCTGCGCGCTGGAAGGTGGGGATTTTAGGATTTGTGGGAAATCCATGTTGTTTGTTTTTCTTGTTTTGCTTTTATCTTCTTGTTTGCTTGCTTGTTCGCTTGGCTAGCAGCTGCTGGCCGGGTCTCGCCCCGGCGGGCGAGGTACTTTTCTTGCGCGGCCCCGGATCGCCGGCCGAAGAAAAGTACCCAAAAGAAGGCCGCCCCTGCTGCTTGCGACCCTTCGCGTTGCGAAGGGCAACCTGTGTCGTGGCGTTTGCGGGGTGTGCCGCGAAACTCTCTATGCGCCAAAGGCGCTCCGTTCGGACAGGCGCGGCAAGCTAGTTGACGAAGCGCTGGCACTCTTCGGTGCCAACGCCACCCCGCAAACGCCACGCCCCAGGCGCATGCAAAAGGGGGGATTCGGAATAGCTTCTTTGGGTGGTGGAGGATGCTGGCCTTTGCTTCTTGCTGGTTGGCTGGCCGTTGTGCTTGTTAATTAGTTCTGTTTACTACTGCGTAGGGCAGCTGGCCGGGTCTCGCCCCGGCGGGCGAGGTACTTTTCTTGCGCGGCCAAGAAAAGTACCCAAAAGAAGGCCGCCCCTGCTGCCTGCGACCCTTCGCTTTGCGAAGGGCAACCTGTGTCGTGGCGTTTGCGGGGTGTGCCGCGAAACTCTCTACGCGCCAAGGCGCTCCGTTCGGACAGACGCGGCAAGCTAGTTGACGAAGCGCTGGCACTCTTCGGTGCCAACGCCACCCCGCAAACGCCACGCCCCAGGCGCATGCAAAAGGGGGTGTTCAAAAATACCAACAGCCAACAGCCAACAGCCTTCAGGCCATCGCTGCGCTCGGCCAGTTTTGGGGCCGAGCGTAGCGATGGCCTGCGTCTGCGAATCTCCCCTTCTGAATGCGCCGAGGAGCACAGGGTATGGGCTGGGCAGTTGCACCGAAGAGTGCAACTGCATCGTGAGCTGACTCACCGCGTCTGTTTGAACGGAGCGCCTCTGGCGCGTAGTGAGTTTCGCGGTGCAGCCCATGCCCGAGCACCACAGGTTGCCCGCAGCGAAGCGAAGGGACGCAGTCAGCAGGGCGACCTTCTTTTGGGTACTTTTCTTGGTCGCCAAGAAAAGTACCTCGCCCGCCGGGCGAAATCCGGCCAGCAGCATGCAATGAACGGCAGAAGTTAAAAACGAACCAAGGCCTAAACAGAGAGAATCAAGCTCAACGAGCAGAACAAACCAAATCCCAACTCAACCCAAACTTCTGCAAATACTTGCGCAACCGATCCGCATCATTCACCACCGCCCGCTGCGCCCGCGAAGCCTGAAACAACTGCCTCCCTGCTTCCGACAAACTACTGGCCGACCGACACACCCGCACCACCGACGCCAACTGCATCCGGTCAAACAAATCCATCGCCTCAATGGCATCACCAGGCAACAAGGCCTCCAACGCCACATCTGCAGAAACGTCAGAAGAAGCAGCCACAGCATCCGGCCGCTGCCACAGCCACTGCAGCCGACCAATCTCCGCCTCCACCTGGTCCTCGGTGATACGACCACTGGTCGACAAGGTGGCCAGCCGCGTCACGCTCGCGTGCAGATCGCGGAAATTGCCGCTCCACAGGGCTTGTGGGCTCTGGGCGAACTGCAGGTAGCGTTTGCGCGCCTCGGCGTTGAAGCGCTCGGTGCGGTGGGTTTGCTGGGCGTGTTGCACCAGCAGGTGGTCGATGTTGGGCTCGATGTCTTCGCTGCGCTGGGCCAGGCCGGGCAGGTTGTAGGTCCAGAGGTTGATGCGGGCGAACAGGTCTTCGCGGAAGCGGCCGGCGCTGACCTCTAGTCGCAGGTCGCGGTTGGTGCCTGCTATCAGCTGGAAGTCGCTGCTCACCTCCTTGTCCGAGCCCATCGGGTAGAAGCGCTTTTCCTCGATCGCCATCAGCAGCATGGCCTGCTCGTCAGCGCCCAGCTCACCGATTTCGTCGAGAAAGAGCAGGCCCTGGTCGGCGGTGCGCAACAGGCCGGCGCGCTCGGTGGCGGCGCCGGTGAAGGCCCCTTTCTTGTGGCCGAACAAGGTGCTGGCGGCGCTGTCGCCGCGCAAGGTGGCGCAGTTGACCTCGACAAAGGCGCCGCTGATCTGGTGGCGGGCCTTTTTCAGCTCGTACATGCGGCGCGCCAGAAAGGACTTGCCCGCGCCCGTCGGGCCCACCAGCAGCATGGGGGCCTGGGAGCGGCCTGCCACCTGTTCGATCTCGGCAATCAGCTGATTGAAGCGCGGGTTGCGGGTGGGGATATGGCTTTTGAGAAAGGCCACTGCATCCTGCTGGGCCTGGGCATGGCGGGTGGCAAGTGCGTCGTAGCGCGACAGGTCCAGGTCGATCAGCGCATAGTTGCCGGCCGCGCCATCGATCTGCCGCTTGGGCGGCGAAGCCTGCAGGATCACGCCGGGTATCGCACGCGATTCCGCCAGCAGGAACAGGCAGATCTGCGCCACATGGGTGCCCGTGGTGATGTTGAGCCAGTACTGGGCCTGGTCGCTGTCGAAGGGGTAGCTGCTGGTCCAGTCGTAGAGCGCGCCGTAGACCTCTTCAAAGTCCCAGGGGTCGCGGATCGGCAACTCCACCAGGTTCACTTCGGTCTCGGGGCTGACCGTGGCGATGTCCTTTTGCACCAGCCGGGCCAGGTCCACATGCGAGCGCGTGTAGAGCAGCTCCATGCGGGCCACCACCATGTCTTCATGCTGGGTGATGGCGACCGAGGGCCGCCATTTGCTCCAGCGGCCCGCGCCGCGCCCGCTGTCGAGCTGCGTGCCGAGAAAGCCGATGACGGTGATGGGTTTCATAGGATCGGTTGGAATGAATTAGCTTTAATTCTAATATATCTAGCTATGTAGCTATTTTTCTAAAAATAGTTTTTGTAGGTTGAGAGCGCATATCTTAAAAATTACCATTTAATTCAATGGTTTGATGAAAAATTTCAGCAATGGAGTAGAGTTGGCACGCTTCTGGCAAATAAGATGGCAAGCGCCACGTGGCGTGAGTCGGGGAAAGCAGGGCGAGGATCCTGCTTTCCCACCGGACGGGGCCAGGACGCAACTGCGCAAGCCCACACAGACACAGAAGAAAGAACAGGGAACAACATGACCTACGAACAACGACAAGTACCCAATGGCGTGCCGATCAAGATGTGGACCAATGGCGTGCCGGTCGAGGCCGAAGCGCAGAACCAGCTGGCCAATATTTCGCGCCTGCCGGTGGTGTTCAAGCACGTGGCGGTGATGCCTGATGTGCACTTGGGGATCGGTGCCACCATCGGCTCGGTGGTGCCTACGCTCAAGGCCATCATCCCGGCAGCGGTGGGGGTGGACCTGGGTTGCGGAATGATGGCCTGCAAGACCACGTTGACGGCCAGCGATCTGCCCGACAACTTGGCGCCGATCCGCGCTGCGATCGAGCGGGCTGTGCCGGTGGGTATGACGCCCAAGCGTTATGGCCGCGACAAGGGAAGCTGGGAGACGCCGCCTGAGGAAACCGATGCCGCCTGGACAGGGCTGGTGAAGGAGTTCGAGGAGATCTGCGAAGCGCACCCGCGCATCAAGAACACCAACAACTACAAGCACCTGGGAACCCTGGGAACCGGTAACCACTTCATCGAAGTCTGCCTGGACGAAAACCAAGCGGTGTGGATCATGCTGCACTCGGGCTCGCGCGGGGTGGGGAACGCCATTGGCACCCACTTCATCGAGCTGGCCAAGAAGGATGCCGAGCTGCACCAACGCAACCTGCCCGATAAGGACCTGGCCTATTTTGAAGAAGGCGCCGCCTACTTTGGGGACTATGTCAAAGCGGTGGGTTGGGCGCAGAAGTTTGCGCGTGCCAACCGCGAGGTGATGATGGTCCGCGTGATCCATGCGCTGAAAAAGGTGATCACCAAACCGTTCGAGACGCACCTGGAGGCGGTGAACTGCCACCACAACTATGTGCAACGCGAGACGCACTTTGGCCAGGAGGTGTTTGTGACCCGCAAGGGCGCGGTGAGCGCTCGCCAGGGTGAGCTGGGCATCATCCCGGGAAGCATGGGGGCCAAGAGCTTTATCGTGCGCGGTAAAGGCAACCCCGAGAGCTTCAACAGCTGCAGCCACGGTGCCGGTCGCACGATGAGCCGGACCAAGGCCAAGAAGCTGTTCACCGTCGAGGACCAGAAGCGCGCCACCGAAGGCGTGGAATGCCGAAAGGACGCCGAGGTGATCGATGAGATCCCCATGGCCTACAAGGACATCGACGCGGTGATGGCGGCGCAGAGCGACCTGGTGGAGGTGGTGTACACGCTCAAGCAGGTGGTGTGTGTGAAGGGGTGAAGGGCCTTGCGCCTTTTCCTTCTACGCAGACTGCATGAATAAGCAGGTGAAGCGTACGCCGTTCGATGGCCCATGAGGCAATGCCAACTGGGTCCATATGATCAAGAGAGAGAAGAAAATGGCAAAAAGAGAGAACTATTTGCCGACGGCCAGCGACTTTCCCGCCGGAGCGCCGTTATCGGTGATGGAGGCAGTGCGGGATTTGTATGAGGCCTGCGCTACGCGTCGTGTGGTCTGGCCCTTAAATGCCTGCATGAGCTGCTGCATGGATGAGCATCTGGCACGCGAAATGTGCGACTGGAGTTTGCGTCTGCTTACTCAGACACATATTTATGAATACCAGGATGCAGCCCATGAGGCCCAGCAAGATGCCGATGAGTATCTGCATTTTTTGCCTCGCGTGGCAGAACTTATCTCGCATGGTGATGCAGAGTTGGTCCGCCATTCAACCGAGATCGCGCTGGATCGTCTGGGTGGGTTTGACCATGCGCTGCTCACTGCTGATGAGCGAGCAGCTATTGCGCGTTGGTCCCTGTCACTGTGGCGTTGGTGGCTGGATGCCGGAGATGAGCGAGAGCGTCTTCCGATATTGAATGAAAGTGCTGATGCTTTACTGGTGATGTTTGGCTTGGCAGGCTTGGAACTGGAGCCTTATCTCAGAGCCTGGGAAGTCTCTTCTACGCCTTGGGCCGCAGCACAGTTTGGTGTTCTATACGCTGAGTTGAATCGCTTAGGTAAAGCGCTGAACGCCTTTGCTGATGATAAGCCCGTGTTAGAGGTGACCATCCGTGCATGGGTGCATCAATCTGATATCTATTTGCACTTTGCTTCGATCTGGGAGCAGATGAGCGATAGAGAAGTGATGAAGGCGCTTGGCGATAGTCCTTACATGCAAGCTTCGGTGGTGGAGGCGTTGGGGCAAAGGGCTCGGCAGTAGCTGCTGGGGGTGAGCAGAATAAGAAGAGAAAGTTGAATATGACAGTACAAAAAATGAGGGACTGCACGAACTCTGCGGCCGTCGAGATCGACGGCTCGCAAGGCGAGGGCGGTGGCCAGATTCTGCGCACGGCGCTGGCGCTGTCGGTCATCACGCAAAGGCCACTGGCGATGCACAGCATCCGGGCCAAGCGGAAGAAGCCCGGTCTGATGCGCCAGCACCTGGCCTGTGTGCAGGCAGCTCAGACCATCAGTGATGCACAGCTGTCGCCCATCGGCGCGGGTGTGACGGAGCTGCAGTTTGCGCCTGTGGCGCTCAAGTCCGGGGACTACCGCTTCCCGATCTCGGGCGCGGGCAGCGCGATGCTGGTGCTGCAGACGGTGCTGCCGGCGCTGCTGATGGCCGATGCCGCCAGCACGGTGCAACTGTCGGGCGGCACGCACAACCCGCTGGCGCCCAACTTCCACTTCATCGATCGCGCCTATGCGCCCTTGGTGGCACGCATGGGGGCGGGGCTGGATATGCGGCTGCGCCGCTATGGCTTTTATCCGGCGGGCGGTGGCGAGGCGCTGGCCTGCATCAGCCCGGCAGCGCAAGGGCTGCAGCCTTTTGACCTGCTGGCGCGCGGCATGCTGCAGGATGTGTCGGTAGAAGCGGTTTGCGCGGCCGTGCCGCGTGGCGTGGCTATGCGCGAATTTGACGAGCTGGCGCGGCTGACCGGCTGGGACCGGCGCGCGATGGCGCTGCTGCCAGTGAGCCAGGAGGAAGGCCCGGGCAACCTGCTGCAGGCCACCTTGCGCTATGACCATGTCACCGAGCTGTTCTGGGGCCTGGGCGCGCATGGGGTGTCGTCCGAAGCGGTGGCGCGTAAGCTCTGCCAGGACCTGCGCGATTACCAGAAGAAGCCCGATGCCGCTGTCTGCGCTTACCTGGCCGACCAGCTGTTGCTGCTGCAGGCGCTGGCAGTGTGGCAAAGCGGCCAGCCCGCAGCCTTCAGCTGCAGCGAGGCGACCGAACACCTGCGCAGCAATATGGCGGTGATTGCGCAGTTCTTGCCGCTGCGCATGTCGATCGAAACGGCCAGTGCGCCGGTGGTGCGCATCGCGCCGCTGTAGCGCCGTGCATGGGGGCGTTGGAGGGCGGGCTAGTACAGCCCGCCCTCCAGCGCCTGCATGCCATGGCGTACGCGCGCCTTGTTGCAGGCCTCGCTGCCTGCTGCAAACTCCCGGCAGGGGGAGGGGCGCCATTCATAAATGCCGCAGGCGGCTTGTTGGCCAATGCTGCCGGTCAAGGCCGCGCAGCGCGGGCGGGCATAGTCGGTGCCGCGCATGCGGCAGGTGGAGTCATTGACCTCTTCGGCCAGGCCCGAGGGCACGCGGCCGCCGTTGCTGTCGCATTCATGGACTGAAAAATCAACGCGAAAGCTGGCGCAGCAGGCGCCGCAACTGAGGCAGGGGTGGGTCATCGGACGTGGGGGCTGGGCGTTGTTTGGCCGGTATTGTAGTTTTGCGCCGCAGAAAGCCACAAAAAAGCCCGCTGGGTCGGCGGGCTCGGGGTGGTTGCGGTGCAGCAGGTGCCAGGCTTACTTGGCAGCCAGCGCTTGCTTGATCCAGCCGTCAAACTTGGCCTGGTGGTTCTTGATCCAGGCGTCGGCATGGCGTTGGATGTCGGCGGTCTTGTTTTCGCCATTGCGCATCAGCAGGTTCTGCGCGGTGATGTCCTCGATGGGCACCTGCATCAGCGCAAACAGCTTGGCGGCGGCCGGGTTGGCGTCCGTCCATTTCTTGTTTGCGAGGATGTACTGGTTGTTCACCTTGAAGCCATAGTTCTTGCCATTGGGCAGGCGGGTGTCTTCATCGCCCTTGGCATTGGGAACATTGGGCACCTGCAGCCAGACGACATCCTGGCCGGGCTTGAGCACGCCGTTGACCCAGTAGGGGGTCCAGACATAGTAGAGCACCGGCTTGCCGGATTGGTAGCGCGCGATGGTGTCTGCAATCAGCGCGGCATAGTTGCCCTGGCGGTGGGTCACCGTGCCTTCCAGGCCCAGGCCCTTGAGGTGCTTGTTGATCGCCAGCTCGCAGCCCCAGCCGGGGTTGCAACCGGTCAGATCGGCCTTGCCGTCGCCATCGGTGTCAAACAGCTTGGCGATCTTGGGATCCTTGAGCTGCATGATGTCGGTGATCTTGTACTTCTCGGCCGTTTTCTTGTCGATCAGGTAGCCCTGGGCGGCATTGGTCGAGAACATGCCTTCGCGGTAGAAGACCTTGGCGCCGCCATTGCGCTCATAAAACTCCTGGTGCAGCGGAATCCAGTGGTTGGCCATGAAGGTGGCATCGCCCTGGCCGACGACAACGTGCTCGGTGCCGTTCTCCAGGCCCTTGGGGTCCTTGACGGTGTAGCCGAGCTTTTCCAGCGCACGCGACACGATCAGGGTCTGGAACAGCTCTTCATCGACGGTGCCCAGCAGGGGCAGCACATCCTTGCCCTTGCCGGGCAGGTCTTGCGCCTGGGCGACGGGTCCCCAGGCCATCAGCGAGATGGCGGCGGCGCAGGCCAGGTGGATGGGGCGATTGAGGCGGTTTTTATAGGTCATGGTCTTCTCCTTGGATTGAAACGCGATGCGCAAGGCGCGCACCGAGAGGGAACATGGGCAGCCCTGGGGGCAAGACGGCGCCAGGCCCGGCCGGCGGTGCCGGGTGGTGGGTGTGCAGCTTGCGGAGGGCTGGGTGGCGGGCAGCGCTGGCGCTGCACCGGTGGACATGGCGACATGCCCCGAGGGGAGGCACCTGCCCGGCCAGAAGCTGCCGGGCGTTCGGTGCTGCAGACTTACTGGGTCTTGGCGGCGTCCAGCGCCGTCTTGACCCAGCCGTCAAACTCGGCCTGGTGGGCCTTGATCCAGCCGTCGGCATGGCGCTCGATATCGGCAGGCTTGTTCTGGCCTTCCTTCATCGCCAGGTTCTGGGCGTTGATGTCGGAGACCGGCAGCTTCATGATCGCAAACAGCTTGGCGGCCGCAGGATTGGCTTCGGCAAATTGCTTGTTGGCAACGATCTTCTGGGTGTTGAGCGGGAAGCCGTAGTTCTTGCCGTTGGGCAGCGCGGTCTTCAGATCAGCCTGGTTGCCGGGCAGTGCGGTAAACGGCACTTGCAGCCAGACGACATCGCGGCCGGGGCGCAGCTCGGCGCTGACCCAGTAGGGCGTCCAGGTGTAGTACAGGATGGGCTTGCCGGACTTGTAGCGGGCGATGGTGTCGGCCATCAGCGCGGCATAGGTGCCTTGCACATGGGTGACGGTATCGCGCAGCTGGTAGGCGGTCAGCTGGTGCTCGATCGCGCCTTCACAGCCCCAGCCGGGGGTGCAGCCGGTCAGATCGGCCTTGCCGTCGCCGTCGGTGTCAAACAGCTTGGCAATCTTCGGGTCCTTGAGCTGCTCGATATTGGTGATCTTGTGCTCGTCAGCCGTCTTCTTGTCGATCAGATAGCCTTGCACGGCACTGGTCGAATACTCGCCTTCGCGGTAGAGCTTGTCGGCGCCGCCGGCGTTCTTGTAGAAGTCGGCCTGCAGCGGATCCCAGTGGTCGGCCATGTAGGTGGCGTCGCCGTTGCCGATGGCCACGTGGGCGGTGGCGTATTCCACCTCGCGGATGGGCAGCACCTCATAGCCCAGCTTTTCCATGGCCTTGTTGACCAGCAGCGTCTGGAAGGTTTCTTCGGCGATCGAGCTTTGCAGTGGCTGGACCTTGATGCCCTTGCCGGGCAGATCCTGGGCCATCGCATGGCCGGCGGCAGCGAGGCCAGCGGCCAGCAGGCTGGTGGCCAGCAGGCTTTTGACCATGCGGGTCGGGGCTGCGAAGGCCTGCCAGGAATGGGGGGTGAATGTCATGGATGCTCCTTGTTATGGGTTCGGCGCTGGCGCAGTGCGCGCCGCCGATCAATGTGCAAATGGGGCCAAGCGGGCGGGCAGCGCAGCCGGCGGTGGCAGCTGCCCTGGCTGGGCCTAGGCGGCAGGCACGGCGTCCTGGCCGGGCTGCGTCTGCGACTGCTTTTGGGCCGCTGGCTGAGGCAGGGGCTTGGGTGCAGGGCTGGCTTCTGGCTTGTGCAGGGCGCGGGCGATGATGCCGGCAGGGCCGGTTTGCCACCAGTGGCGCACGCCACGGCGGGGTTGGCCCATCGCCTGGGTGATGCGGTCCAGCAGAATGGCCAGCAGCACAATGCCCAGGCCGCCGACGGTGGCCAGGCCCATGTCCAGGCGGCCGATACCGCGCAGCACCATCTGGCCCAGGCCGCCCACAGCGATCATCGAGGCGATCACCACCATCGACAGCGACAGCATCAGAGACTGGTTGATACCGGCCATGATCGAGGGCATGGACAGCGGCAGCTGCACCTTCCACAGCAATTGCAGCGGCGAGGCGCCATAGGCGCGGCTGGCTTCGATCAGGTCAGGGCGTACCTGGCGGATACCCAGGTTGGTCAGGCGCACCAGCGGTGGCAGCGCAAACACAATGGTCACGACCACGCCAGGCACATTGCCAATACCGAACAGCATCACCACCGGCACCAAGTAGACGAAGGCCGGGGTGGTCTGCATGGCATCGAGCACCGGGCGGAAGAACTTCTGCGCACGGTCACTGCTGGCCAGAAAAATGCCCAGCGGCAGGCCGATGATGATGCAGAAGGCCAGCGAGGTCAGCACCAGCGACAGGGTGACCATGGCCTCATGCCAGATACCCAGCATGCCGATGATCAGCAGCGACACCACGGCCCCAATGGCCAGGGCACCGCCGGCGAATTGCCAGGCGATCAGCGCCAGAATGGCCACCATCGCGAGCATGGGGATGGCGGTCAGGAAATGCTCCACACCCGTGAGCGTGCCGTCAATCGGCGCGCGCACGGTCTGGAAGAAGGGGCGGAAATTGGCGACGACCCAGGTCAGGCCGCTGTTGATCCAGTCCTGCACCGGCAGGCTGCCGTCCCAGAGCTGGCTCAGGTGGAAACCGCTGTCGTGGGCGGCTTGCGCATGCTGCGCTGCAGCCTGGGCGGCATCGGCAGTCTGGCCTACGGCGTCGGGGCCGCCGAGCCAGTCAGTGTTGCCGGAGACATTGCCAACGGCCTGCCAGGGGTCATCGCTGACGGCTGCGGGTGCCGGCGCGCTGGTGGCCTCTGTGCCGGTCCAGGCGGTGGCCGCGCTCGAACTGGTCGATGCGGTATCGGCCCAAGGGTCGGCAGCGGCAGTGTTCTGGGCGATGGTCATCGTGTTGTCGGTACTCATGCGGCACTCCTGTTGTCGTTGTTGTCGGTATTGGCGGCTTCAGCGGCAGCGGCCTCGGTGGCCGCCTGCATGGCGATCACGGCGGGGTCGGTGGGCGGCACAGGGGGCGTGTCGCGGTCCAGGAAGCGCAGCAGGGTGTTCTTGCTGATCGCGCCGACGAAGCGGCCATCGGCACGCAGCACCGGCAGCGGGCAGGGGGCCTGCGCAACCTGGCCAAACAGATCAGCCACCAGCGCGTCTTCGGCAATGGGTTCGACCTTGTCCAGGTAGGCATGCTGCAGACCCAGCGGGCCGACATGGCCCTTCAGCGCATTGCGCAAGGATTCGGTCGAGACCGTGCCCAGGTACTGCTTGCGGGGCGAGACCACATAGGCAAAATCCCGGTCCTCGTCCTGCAGCAGTTGCATTGCGGCGCGGGCGCCGCGCTGGTCGCTTTCCTTGACGATGGTGATGCCACGGCGGGCGATATCGGCAGCTTTGAACACTGCTGCCGCATCCACGCCCTGGATAAAGGCGCGCACATACTCGTTGGCGGGGTTGCGCAGAATGTCATCGGGCGTGCCGACCTGCTGGACCATGCCGTCCTTCATGATGGCGATGCGGTCGCCAATGCGCATGGCCTCGTCCAGATCGTGCGAGATGAAGACAATGGTGCGGCGCTTGATCTCTTGCAGGCGCATCAGCTCGGACTGCATTTCGGTACGGATGATGGGATCGAGCGCCGAGAAGGCCTCGTCCATCAGCAGGATCGAAGGATCGGATGCCAGCGCGCGGGCCAGGCCCACACGCTGCTGCATACCGCCGGACAGCTCATCGGGGTAGCTCGCGCCCCAGCCGGCCAGGCCCACCTGCTCCAGCGCCTGCTCAGCCGCAGCCAGGCGTTCTTCACGCTTGACGCCGGCCAGATCCAGGCCAAAGGCGGTGTTCTCGACCACAGTGAGGTGGGGCATCAGCGCAAAGGACTGGAACACCATCGAGATGTCCTTGCGGCGCAGCGCGCGCAGCTTGCTGTCCGACAGCTGGTTGATGTCCTGGCCATCGACGACGATGGCGCCGCTGGTGGGCTCGATCAGGCGATTGAGCATGCGCACCAGGGTGGATTTGCCCGAGCCCGATAGGCCCATGACGACAAAGATTTCACCGGCTTCAATGGTGAAGTTGGCGTCAAACACGCCGATGGAGTTGCCGGTCTTCTCCATCACTTCTTGCTTGGTGGCGCCTTTGCGCACCAGTTCCAGTGCGGCTTTGGGGGAATCTCCGAACACCTTGAAGACGTTCTCGATACGGATTTGTTTGGCCATGCGTGGCTCCTCCCTAAGTTGTAGTGGCTACAACGCTGAAAACGCCCACAAAGGGGCGTCGTCCAGCACGGGACCGTCAATCTCTCAACCCTGATGCCGATAGCTGCGCCTGGCAGTCAAAGCGACCGCCATGGCAAGCCCTCGTGGGCAGGACACACAATGTGACCAACAATTTCTGCCTGTACCGGGCATGCATGCCAGGAGCGACGGGCTCCAGGGTCGAGCCAGGTACAGGGTCTCTCGTGCGCATTGAAACCCGATCGTTTCAATCACGCGAGCGCGGCGGACACTGTAAAAAGGCCACCACGCCGGGGCATCAGGGCCGGGAATATTCCGGCCTGTTGACGGACTTCGGCGTGGCGCCAAAGACCCGACGGAGACGATCCGCACCTGTCAGAAAGGCACGGATTACCTGCGTTGCAGGTTGTAAAACATTCCTTAAGTATACGTATTGGAAATATAGAAGTCAAAAAAAGCGGGTTTCATCCGGGCGAATTGGGCCTTGCCAAGCGCCTATTTGCAGCATCTGATTTCTGTGATGCTCCGTTTTTAATAGCAACAAAAAACCAAATATGGTCGGATCAAGCGGTTGGGGTTTCAACGATGCAAAACACATTTAGTTTCAATTTTATGCGAGATCTGTCTGTGAAAGACCCTGATTCTGGCAATTGCGTGCCGATCACGTTGCTTGTGCTGTGAATGCTGTCTTTTAAGGGTAAATGGCTACCGATATCCGAAGCCATGGGGCTGCTGTGTAGGAATATTTCGCCAATCCTGATCGCCCCAATGCCCATGAAAAAGCCCCACCGGGGCGGGGCTGGAGGGCTGCGCGCAGCGGCTGCTGGATCAATGGCTATCCTTGTGGCCAGGGCCTGCGGGGTGCAGGATGCGGTCGGTCCAGGCAATGGCCAGGGCCGACAGCAGGAACACTACATGGATGATGGTCTGCCACATCAGCACCTTCTCGCTGTAATTGGGCGCATTGATAAATGTTTTGAGCAGGTGAATGGAACTGATGCCGATGATGGACAGGCCCAGCTTGACCTTAAGCACCGAGGCATTCACATGGCCCAGCCATTCGGGCTGGTCGGGGTGGCGGTTGAGGTGCATGCGGCTGACAAAGGTCTCGTAGCCGCCGACGATCACCATGATCAGCAGGTTGGAGATCATCACCACATCGATGAGGCCGAGCACCACCAGCATGATGATGGTCTCGTTGAGGGCTGTGATCTGGACATCGGGCGAATAGCCCACCGAGGTGACGAGGATGCGCAGCGCGGTGTCGCTGCCAAAGGCAGCTTCAACCAGGTGCAGCAGCTCGACCAGGAAATGCCAGACATACACCAGCTGGGCAACGATCAGCCCCAGGTAGAGCGGCAGTTGCAGCCAGCGGCTGGCAAAAATCAGCGCCGGCAAGGGGCGCAAAGGAGCATTTTGAGGCAGAGACATGATGGAGGAGGAAGTGGAGAAGACGCTGCCGGGCTGCGGTGCGTTGGAATGCGTTGTTCGATCTCCCATGGGTGATGCGGATACCAGCCGGTCTACCTGCGTGCTGGCTCACCGATGGCAGACATGCAGCCAAAAGAGCGACGCGGATTGTAGCCAGCCACCTGCGTCTTGCGTATGGCGATTGCCAAAATTCGTCACCTCGATGTGGCGGTTGAATTTGGCTATGAATCCGTGGCCGACTGAAGGCAGGTGCGGATGCTGCTGTCAGACGCATGTAAGTGCGCCGGTCCACAGTAGCAGCGATTTTCATACCTACAATGTTTGCAAAGGAGACAACCCATGACAGCCCCAGCCCAAGGAACGATTGAATCCGTTCTGGTCGAAAACCGCGTTTTTCCCCCACCCGCCAGCCTGTCTGCCACGGCCCGCGTCGGCAGCATGGAGGCCTACCAGGCGCTGTGCGCCGAGGCCGAGTCCGACTTTGAAGGCTTCTGGGCCAAGCGCGCCCGCGAGCATGTGCAGTGGACCAAGCCTTTCACCGAAGTGCTGGACCAGAGCCAGCCACCGTTCTTCAAGTGGTTCCAGGATGGCGAGCTGAACGTCAGCGCCAACTGCCTGGACAAGCACATCGGCACGCCGGTGGAGAACAAGACGGCCATCATCTTTGAAGCCGACGATGGCCAGGTCAGCAAGATCACGTACCGCGAGCTGCTGGACAAGGTCAGCGCCTTTGCCAATGCGTTCAAGGCCCAGGGCGTGCAAAAGGGCGACCGGGTACTGATTTATATGCCAATGACCGTGGAAGGCATTGTGGCGATGCAGGCCTGCGCGCGCATTGGTGCGACCCATTCGGTGGTCTTTGGCGGCTTCTCGGCCAAGGCGGTCAATGAGCGCGTCATCGATGCCGGTGCGGTGCTGATCATCACCGCCAACTACCAGATGCGCGGCGGCAAGGAGCTGCCGCTGAAGGCGATTGTGGACGATGCGCTGGCCATGGGCGGCTGCGATACCGTCAAGAAAGTGCTGGTGTTTGAACGCACGGCGACAGCCTGGAACAAGGTCGAAGGCCGGGATGTGAGCTTTGGCGAGGCACTGGCCGGCCAGAGCAAGGAATGCGCGCCGGTGCCGGTGAATGCCGAACACCCGCTGTTCATTCTGTACACCAGCGGCTCCACCGGCAAACCCAAGGGCGTGCAGCATGCCAGCGGCGGCTATGTGCTCTGGGCCAAGATGACGATGGAATGGACCTTCGACCTGCAGCCCAGCGATGTGTTCTGGTGCACGGCCGATATCGGCTGGATCACCGGCCACACCTATATTGCCTATGGCCCGCTGGCCGCAGGCGCGACCCAGGTGGTCTTCGAAGGCGTGCCCACCTTCCCCAATGCCGGCCGCTTCTGGCAGATGATCGAGCGCCATGGCGTCTCCATCTTCTACACCGCGCCCACAGCTATCCGCTCGCTGATCAAGGCGGCCGACTCGGACGACAAGGTGCACCCGCGCAACTGGAACCTGGGCAGCTTGCGCATTCTGGGTTCGGTGGGCGAGCCCATCAACCCCGAAGCCTGGATGTGGTACTACCGGAACATCGGCGGCGAGCGTTGCCCGATTGTCGATACCTTCTGGCAAACGGAGAACGGCGGCCATGTGATCACGCCGCTGCCTGGCGCCACGCCGCTGGTGCCTGGCTCCTGCACCCTGCCGCTGCCCGGCATCATGGCCCAAATCGTGGATGAGACCGGCAAGGAACTGCCCAACGGCACCGGCGGTATTCTCGTGATCAGCAAGCCCTGGCCGTCGATGATCCGCACGATCTGGAACGACCCCGAGCGCTTCAAGAAGGCCTATTTCCCCGAGGAAATGGGCGGCAGCATCTACCTGGCGGGCGATGGCGCGGTGCGCGATGCCAAGACCGGCTACTTCCGCATCACTGGCCGCATTGACGATGTGCTCAACGTCTCGGGCCACCGCATGGGCACGATGGAGATCGAATCCGCACTGGTCGCCAAGACCGACCTGGTGGCCGAGGCCGCCGTGGTGGGCCGGCCTGACGACATGACCGGCGAGGCGATCTGCGCCTTTGTCGTGCTCAAGCGCTCGCGCCCCACTGGCGACGAAGCCAAGCAGATTGCCAAGGAGCTGCGCGACTGGGTGGCCAAGGAAATCGGCCCCATTGCCAAGCCCAAGGACATCCGTTTTGGCGACAACCTGCCCAAGACGCGCTCGGGCAAGATCATGCGCCGCCTGCTGCGCTCGATTGCCAAGGGAGAGGCGATCACGCAGGACACATCCACGCTGGAAAACCCGGCGATTCTGGATCAGCTGTCCGATACGCACTGATCGGCAAATGTCAACAAAGGGCGCGCTGGCGCATGCCAGCACGCCAAGTTGTTGTTAAAGCTGAAAAACCGGTGAGAAAGTGCCAGCATTGGCTGACAAGCCATGGCGCATGGACCGTGCTATGGTCTATGCGTTCTATCCATGCCATCAAATTCCACTATGCGCAGCATTCTTCTTCTCATCATCGCCGTGCTCATCGGCGGTCTGGCAGCCCTCAACTGGGAGGTGCTGTCTACCCCGTCGGAAGTCAACCTGGGCCTGACCACCATACATGCACCGCTGGGCGTGCTGATGCTGGCGCTCACCATCTTGCTTTGCGTGATCTTTATCGCCTATGTGCTTTCCTTGCAAGGCTCGGTCATGCTGGAGGCACGGCGCCATAACAAGGAGATGACGGCCCAGCGCGAGCTGGCCGACAAGGCAGAGGCATCGCGCTTTACCGAGCTGCGCCAGGTGCTGGAGAGCCAGCATGCCGCAGGCCAATCTGCTTTGCTGGCCCGCCTGGCAGAGCTGGAAGCCCACCTGGTCGCCCGCGCCCAGGAGTCGGACAACAGCAATGCCGCCTATATGGGCCAGATTGAAGACCGCATGCGCCAGGTCGAACCGCCGCGCAATACCTTCTAAACCGCTGCAGCACGCCGCAAAAAAGCCACCTTGCAAGGTGGCTTTTTGTTGGCATGGGCCTGTGGGGCCCGACCTGCATGCGATGGTTGGCTTACTTGAGGGTCAGTACCCAGTCGGCCAGCTTCTTGGCATCGGCTTCGCTGACCTGGGTGTTGGCGGGCATGGGCACAGGACCCCAGACGCCTGCACTGCCCTTGATGATCTTCTGGGCCAGCATGTTGGATGCACCGGGCTGGCCTGCAAACTTGGCGCCAATGTCTTTGAATGCGGGGCCCACCACTTTCTTGTCGACCGAATGGCAAGCCATGCAGTTCTTGGATTGGGCCAATGCCTGATCAGCCCACGCAGGTGCGCTGGCCGACAAGGCCAGTGCCGTGGCAATCAGAATACGGTTCATCGTGTCTTCTCCTTAGCGCATGAGGTACATTAATTCTAATGGCTCGCTGCAAGCGCAGATTCTTTGGACTGCGCGGCGGCCAGGATGTTCCGCAACCGAGAACACTTTACGAGCCCGATACCCAAGTGGCCAAGCGACCGAGAAGAGGGAGAGACCATGTATTTTCTGATCCTGGGGATCATTCTGCTGTTGTTGAAGTACCTGGAAATCGGCCCGGTCGCGGCCTGGTCCTGGGTGAGCGTGCTGGCGCCCTTTGGTCTGGCGGCACTGTGGTGGGCCTGGGCTGACTGGTCGGGCTACACCAAACGCAAGGCAATGGAAAAGGAAGTGCTGAAAAAGGAGCGCCGCCTGCAAAAGTCCAGGGATGCGCTGGGCCAATCGGCCCGCAGGCGCCGCTAACGCCGCCGCACAGCAACCGCCTGGGGCGGTTTTTTTCCGTCCACCCGCTGCCCCTACCGCCTTTACTGGCTGGAACCCGAGTGTCTCCGTCATTTGCCCAGCTGCGCCATAATCAGCGCTCACATCGGCGTGCACTCAAGAGGTTCTCGCCAACTTGCCCGCTGGCCCTGGCGTATATCCAGGCCCGCACTATGCAAGACAGGCCGCATTCTTATTGTTTACTGATTCGTACACCACGATGCCCGCATACCGTTCCAAAACCTCAACCGCCGGTCGCAACATGGCTGGTGCCCGCTCCTTGTGGCGCGCCACCGGCATGAAAGACGACGATTTCTCCAAGCCCATCATTGCGGTGGTGAACTCCTTTACCCAGTTCGTTCCAGGCCATGTGCACCTCAAGGACCTGGGCCAGCTCGTCGCCTGCGAGATCGAGGCTGCAGGCGGTGTTGCCAAGGAGTTCAACACCATTGCGGTCGACGACGGCATTGCGATGGGCCACGATGGCATGCTGTATTCGCTGCCCAGCCGGGAAGTGATTGCCGATTCGGTCGAATACATGGTCAACGCGCACTGCGCCGATGCCATGGTCTGCATTTCCAACTGCGACAAGATCACCCCCGGCATGCTGATGGCCGCGATGCGCCTCAATATCCCTGTGGTGTTTGTCTCGGGCGGCCCGATGGAAGCGGGCAAGGTGCGACTGGCCGTGCCTGCTGCCGATGGCAGCAAGACCATCCAGATCAAGAAGCTCGACCTGGTCGATGCGATGGTGATGGCCGCTGACAGCAATGTCAGCGATGCCGATGTGGCCGAAGTCGAGCGCTCGGCTTGCCCGACCTGCGGCTCCTGCTCGGGCATGTTCACCGCCAACTCGATGAACTGCCTGGCCGAGGCGCTGGGCCTGGCCCTGCCAGGCAATGGCACCGTGGTGGCTACCCACTCGGACCGCGAGCAGCTGTTCAAACGCGCAGGCCGCCTGATCGTGGAGCTGGCCAAGCGCTACTACGAGCAGGACGAAGCCACCCTGCTGCCACGCGCCGTGGGCCTCAAGGCCTTCGAGAACGCGATGACCCTGGACATCGCGATGGGCGGATCGACCAACACCATCCTGCACTTGCTGGCGATTGCGCAAGAGGCGGACATCGATTTCACGATGACCGACATCGACCGCATGTCGCGCACCGTGCCCCAGCTGTGCAAGGTGGCCCCCAATACCAACAAGTACCATATCGAAGATGTGCACCGCGCCGGCGGCATCATGGCCATCCTCGGTGAGCTGGACCGCGCCGGCAAGCTGCACACCGATGTGCCCACCGTGCATGCCAAGACCATGAAGGACGCGCTGGACCAGTGGGATATCGTGCGCACGCAGGATGAGGCCGTGCGCACCTTCTACATGGCAGGCCCTGCCGGCATCCCCACCCAGGTGGCCTTCAGCCAAAGCACACGCTGGCCCAGCCTGGACCTGGACCGCGCCGAAGGCTGCATCCGCTCCTACGACCATGCCTTCTCCAAGGAAGGTGGCCTGGCGGTGCTGCGCGGCAACATCGCGCTGGACGGCTGCGTGGTCAAGACCGCTGGTGTTGACGACTCGATCCTGGTGTTCGAAGGCTCGGCCCATGTGGTGGAGTCGCAGGACGAGGCCGTGGAAAACATCCTGAGCGACAAGGTCAAGGCCGGTGATGTCGTGATCGTGCGTTACGAAGGCCCCAAGGGCGGCCCCGGCATGCAGGAAATGCTCTACCCGACCAGCTACATCAAGTCCAAGGGCCTGGGCAAGTCCTGCGCGCTGCTGACCGATGGCCGCTTCTCGGGCGGTACCTCGGGCCTGTCCATCGGCCACTGCTCGCCAGAGGCGGCCGCTGGCGGCGCGATTGGCCTGGTGCAGAACGGCGACCGCATCCTGATTGACATCCCTAACCGCACCATCAATGCGCTGGTCAGCGACGAGGAATTTGCCAAGCGCCGCGAAGCACAAAATGCGCTGGGCTGGAAGCCTGCCAAGCCCCGTCCGCGCAAGGTGTCCACCGCGCTGAAGGCCTATGCCAAGCTGGTGACCTCGGCCGACAAGGGTGCGGTGCGCGATATCTCGCTGCTGGACTGACCGTCTCTCGCCCAATGCACAACCGCCCCAGGCGCAAGCCCGGGGCGGTTTTTTCATCGCGGTAGCGCAGACGGCAGAGCGCTTGCCCTGCCGTGGCCACTTACCAGCTCAGGCAGATCTTGCCAAAGTGCTGCGCGCTGATCTGGTGCGCAAAGGCATCGGCGATTTTCTCCAGCGGGTAGCTGCTGTCGATCACCGGGCGCAGTGGCAGCTGGTCGAGCGCGCGCACCAGGTCTTGCTGCTGCTCGCGGCTGCCAACGATCAGGCCTTTGAGCGTTTGCTGTTTGCGCATCAGCTCCACCGTCGGTACATCGCCGGCAAAGCCGGTCAGCACACCGATCAGGGCGATATGGCCCCCGGGCGCACAGGCGCGGATGGACTGCGGCAAGGTGCCTGGGCCGCCGACTTCCACGACGATGTCGGCACCACGGCTGCCGGTGGCTTGCAGCACCGCGTCGCCCCATTCGGGCTGGTCGCGGTAGTTGATGACCGTGTCGGCACCCAGGGCGCGCAGGCGCTCGGCCTTGGCAGCGCTGGACGTGGTCGCAATCACCTTGGCGCCCATCGCATGGGCCAGTTGCAACGCAAAGATGGAGACGCCGCCGGTGCCCAGCACCAGCACGGTTTGCCCCGCTTCGATGCGGCCATCGACGACCAGGGCGCGCCAGGCGGTCAGGCCCGCCGTGGTCAGGGTAGCGGCTTCTTCATGCGTATAGCCCTTGGGTGCATGGGTAAAAGCCGTGGCCGCCATCGTGACCTGCTCGCGCGCAAAGCCATCGATGCCATCGCCAGGCACCGTGGCAAAGGTGGAGGGCACTTGCTTGCCCGATAGCCACAGCGGGAAAAAGCAGGAAACGACGGCGTCACCCACGGCGAACTCGGTCACGCCTTCCCCCACGGCTGTCACCACACCGGCGCCATCGGCCATCGGGACGCGGCCATCGGCCGTGGCCGAGCGGCCGGCAGCAATGGCCAGGTCGTGGTAGTTGAGCGAGCTGGCGTGCAGGCGCACCTGGATCTCTCCAGCGCCTGGTGCTGCGGGCGCTGGCAAGTCCACCAGTTGCAGGCGGTCCAGGCCACCGGGAGCGGCAAGTTGAATGGCTTTCATGGCGTGTGTCTTTCCTTGGTTGGCATCACAGAGGCTGCAGGCTGCAGCCACCCGGCCATCATGCAAGCGCTGGGTGTGGAACGCTAGAACCGACATATTTGTGGTCTAGTATTAAAAATGTAAGCAATGCATGGATATTGGCTTGGCACTAGGATGGGGCGTTTGTCGTTTTCCAGGGAGCAAGGGGTATGAAGCGTTTGAACAGCAAAAGCGGCTGCGCAGTGGAGGTCACCTTGTCCGTCATGGGCGGCACCTGGAAGCCCATTGTGCTTTTCCATCTGCTCCATGGCACCAAGCGTTTCAGTGCGTTGGCGCGCGCCATTCCGAACGTCACCCAGCGCATGCTGACCTTGCAGCTGCGCGAGCTGGAAGAGGCCGGCATTGTTGCGCGCACCGTCTATGCCGAGGTGCCCCCGCGCGTGGACTACGCACTGACTGAGCTGGGGCGCAGCCTGGAGCCGGTGCTGATTGCGATGCGCGATTGGGGTATGGACTATGCCCAGAGGCAGGGGCTGCAGGAGGCGGGGCAGGGCGTACAGGTCAGCTGTGCTGCTTAGTGCCGTTTTCCGCTCGGGAGGATAATTCTCGTCTCTGCTTTTTAGTGCCCGCCTGCCATGATCTCCCGCTTCCCCTTCCTGCGCCCGTTTGCGCTGTTGCCCGCGCTGGTCTGCCTGGGCCTGGCATGGGCTGGCCATGCGCAGGCGCAGGCACAAGAGCGGCGTCCGTATCCGAGCCAGCCCATCAAGCTGGTGGTGCCCTTTGCACCGGGGGGCTCGACCGACATTGTGGCCCGCCTGGTTGCCGATGCGATGCGCGAGCCGCTGGGCCAGCCGGTGGTGGTGGAGAACAAGGCAGGTGCCGCAGGTCTCATCGGGGCCGAGGCGGTAGCCCGTGCGCGGCCTGATGGCTACACCATCGGCGTGGGAACGATCAGCACCTTGGCTGTCAATGCGGTGATGCTGAAGTCGCTGCGCCGCGACCCGCCCGAAGCGCTGGCACCGGTCATCGCGTTGGCGCAGATTCCATCGGTATTCTCCACCCACCCCAGCCTGGGGGCAGCCGATCTGCAGAGCCTGGTTGCGATCTTGCGCGCCCAGCCCGACCACTACACGATCGGATCGGCCGGCGTGGGCTCCATCGGTCACCTGATTGCCGAGGCGATGAATGAGGCGCTGGGCGTGCGCCTGCGCCATATTCCGTACAAAGGCCAAGGCCCGGTGGTCAACAGTGCGCTGTCGGGCGAGACCCAGGTGCTGAGTGACCAGTACCCGTCATCCAGCAGCCTGGTGCAGTCGGGGCGCCTAGTGCCCTTTGCGGTGGCCGCACCCCAGCGGCTGCCGGCGCTGCCGCAGGTGCCTACGTTGGCAGAGGCGGGCTACCCGGCGCTCAACCGCCTGGCCATCACCTGGTTTGGGCTGGTGGCGCCGGCCGGCACGCCGCCAGCGGTCATCGACACCCTCCACCACGCAGCCCGCCAAGCGCTGCAGCAACCTGCGGTGCAGGCGCGTCTGGAGCAGCTCGGTGTGGTGCCGATGGGCGGCAGCCCGCAGCAATTTGCAGCGCTGATCAGCGATACGCGCGCCCAGATCCAGCAGCTGGTGCAGCAGCGCCGGCTGGTGCTGGACTGAGCTTTCTGAAAAGCGCAGGTAAAGAGCCCGTTGTGCCTTCTCAACCACTGGTGGTTTTTGAGGCCTTGATCTACAATGCGGCCAGCTTTTTTATCAGGAGTAACCCTGTGGACTTACCGAGTTGTTGGCCAGCGGCCAACCGACCACAGGCAAGGTAATCGCAAACGCCCCAGCTTTGCGCGCTGCCTTGCCGAACCAGGCGGGCAGCTGTGAGGTGCCGTAGTTTCTGTCAGACAGACCTGCGCCCTTACTGCATCCCATTTTGATCTTCCAGTCTTGCCCAGTGGCGAGCGCCTTTGCTGCGCGCCATCACACCGGGTGTGGGAGCTTTTCATGCCACTGCGTATGTCTTCGCTGGCCTCCTTGCGCGCACCGCGACGCAGGGCTGTGCCATGGGCCATCACGCCATGCTGCGGCTTGGGCGCGCCCCGCTGCATGCAGCGCCAGCTTGCGACCATGCTGCGCCGCCGCGCCCCCATGGGCAAGGATGCCGTGCAGTGCTGCTCGGCTTCGGCGGCACTGGACCCTTTCAGTCGCTGACCTCTCTTCTGTTTGAGGTGCATCTTTGCGGCCGCCTGGCAGCGGCGCGCATGGGCACGCCTGTATGGATTGAAGATGCCATGCGGCGCGGCTGGGCCGTGCCCATGGCGGGGAGATGGGTCATGTTGAACCTGCTGAAAAATGGATTCGTTAACTTTCTGCGTTCGCGCCACTGGGGCGTGCATTTCCGCCGCTTGCCCATGTTTGAGCAACTGGCCCAGACGCCGGTGGATGCCGGCATTTCCAAGGCCATGGGTGAGCGGCTGCGCAACGCCGCCCATGCTGCTGAACCCGCATTGCTGGAAAGCCTGAACACCAGCCGCCAGGGCCTGGACGATGCGCAGGTGCAGCAAGCCCGTGCGCAAGCGGGCTGGAACACCATCTCGCAGGACAAGCCCATGTCCCGCACCGAGCACCTGTGGCTGTGCTTTCGCACGCCTTTCAACCTGCTGCTGACGGTGCTGGCCGCCGTCTCGTGGCTGACGGGCGACACCAAGGCCACGGTGGTGATTGGCAGCATGGTGGCGCTGGCGACCGGCCTGCGTTTTTGGCAGGAAGGCCGCGCCAACAAGGCCGCTGCTGGCCTGCAGGCCATGGTCTCCAACACTGCTGCCGTGCTGCGCCGCAGCGCTCAGGATGAGGAGGGGCGAGAGCTGGATGCGCCGCCATCGCGCCTGTCTGCACTGCAGGCCATGCGCGAGCTGCCGGTGCGTGAGCTGGTGCCAGGCGACATCATCCAGCTGGCGGCTGGCGATATGGTGCCCGCCGACTGCCGCCTGCTGGCCGCCAAGGACCTGTTCCTGGCCCAGTCGGCGATGACCGGGGAATCCATGCCGGTGGAGAAATTTGCCCAGCTGCCCGACGATGCCCAGCACAACCCCGTGGAGCTGCGCAACCTGGTGTTCATGGGCACCAATGTGGTTTCGGGTGCGGGTCTGGCGGTAGTGCTGAGCACCGGCAACCAGAGCTACCTCGGCGCGCTGGCCGGCAAGGTTTCGGCGATGGACCGCAGCCCCACCGCGTTCCAGATGGGGGTCAACAAGGTCAGCTGGGTGCTGATCCGGTTCATGCTGGTGATGGTGCCGCTGGTGCTGCTGATCAATGGCCTGACCAAGGGCGACTGGACCGAGGCGCTGCTGTTCGCGCTGTCGGTGGCCGTGGGCCTGACGCCTGAGATGCTGCCGATGATCGTGACCGCCACGCTCGCCAAGGGGGCGGTGTTTTTGTCGCGCAAGCAAGTGATCGTCAAGCACCTGGATGCCATCCAGAACTTTGGCGCGATGGATGTGCTGTGCACCGACAAGACGGGCACCCTGACCGAGGACCGGATCTCGGTCGAGCGCCACCTCGATGCCTGGGGCGATGTCTCGCAGCATGTGCTGGACATGGCCTACCTGAACAGCTACTACCAGACCGGCCTCAAGAGCCTGCTCGATGTGGCCGTGCTCGCCCATGCCGAGCGCGCCCAGCTGGTCGATGCCTATGCCAAGGTCGATGAAGTGCCGTTTGACTTTGTGCGCCGGCGCATGTCGGTGGTGGTGAGTGACAGTGGCGGCGCCGGCAAGATCATCACCAAGGGCGCGGTCGAGGAAATCCTGCAGGTGAGCGGCTCGGTGCAGGCCGCCGGTGGTGTGCTGGCGCTCGACACAGGCTTGCGCCAGCGCATTGTGGCAACGGCCGAGGCGCTCAATGCCCAGGGGCTGCGCGTGGTAGCCGTGGCGACTCGGGATACCGAGTCTGGCCAGAGCAACTTCGGGGTGGCCGATGAGGCCGGCATGGTGCTCTGCGGCTTTCTGGCCTTTGTCGACCCACCCAAGGAGAGCGCTGCGCCCGCGATTCAGGCGCTCGCACGCCATGGCGTGCAGACCAAGGTGCTGACCGGCGACAACGCCGCCGTCACCGCCAAGGTCTGCCAGCAAGTGGGCATCACCGAGCAGCACATCGTGCTGGGTGGCGATATCGAGCAGATGGACGACCAGCGCTTGGCCCAGGTGGTGGAAGAAGGCAATATCTTTGCCAAGCTGAGCCCTGCACACAAGGAGCGCATCGTGCGCATGCTCAAGGCCAATGGCCATGTGGTGGGCTTCATGGGCGACGGCATCAACGATGCGGCCGCGCTGCGCACGGCCGATATCGGCATCTCGGTGGACACGGCCGTCGATGTGGCCAAGGAAGCGGCCGACATCATCTTGCTGGACAAGAGCCTGATGGTGCTGGATCAGGGCGTGCAGGAAGGGCGCCGCACCTTTGCCAACATGCTCAAGTACATCAAGATGACGGCGAGCTCGAACTTCGGCAATGTGTTCTCGGTATTGATTGCCAGTGCCTTCATTCCTTTTCTGCCCATGCTGCCGATGCAGCTGCTGGTGCAGAACCTGGTGTATGACTTCTCGCAGTCGGCGATTCCGTTTGACCATGTAGACCCTGAACTGCTGACCCAGCCCCAGCGCTGGAATCCCGCCGATGTGGGCCGCTTCATGCTGTTCTTCGGCCCCATCAGCTCGGTCTTCGATATCACCACCTTTGTTGTGATGTGGAAGGTGTTTGGCGCCAACACGCCGGAGCGCCAGGCGCTGTTCCAGTCCGGCTGGTTTGTCGTGGGCCTGCTCACCCAGTCGCTGATCGTGCACATGATCCGCACCATGCGCATCCCGTTCATCCAGAGCCGCGCTGCCTGGCCGGTGAGTGTGATGACCCTGGTGGTTGTCGCCATCGGCATCTACCTGCCCATGGGCGCGCTAGCCCCTTATTTCAAGCTGGAGCCCCTGCCTGGTCTGTACTTTGTGTTTCTGGTGGCCGTGTTGCTGGCCTACATGGGTCTTACGCAAGTCATGAAAAAGTGGTACATCCGTCGCTACGGCTGGCAATAAGCGCCATTAAAGAATAATCATCTGCTAAGGAGGGCGCCATGCTCGAAGCGCTGAACTACACACACCTGAACTCACTGATCAACACGACCATCAGCCTGGTGACCGCCTTTGTGCTGGGCGCCGTCATCGGCCTGGAGCGGCAGTACCGCCAGCGCACCGCCGGCTTGCGCACCAATGTGCTGGTGGCCGTGGGCGCGGCCGTCTTTGTCGACAGTGCCAACACCATTGCCGGCCCTGACGGGGCCGTGCGCGTGATGGCCTATGTGGTCTCGGGGATCGGCTTTCTGGGCGCTGGCGTCATCATGCGCGAAGAGGGCAATGTGCGCGGTCTGAACACCGCCGCCACCTTGTGGGGCTCCGCCGCAGTGGGCGCGGCAGCGGGCGCTGACCTGATCGTGCAGGCCGCCCTGGGCACCGTGCTGGTGCTGGCGGCCAATACCTTGCTGCGCCCGCTCGTCAATGCCATCAACCGCAAGCCGCTGGATGTGGCTTCCACCGAAATGACCAATGCCGTGTTTGTGGTGGCCGAGCGCCTGCACCAGCGGCTGGCGCTGGCCATGCTGCAGGATGTGCTGGAGCGCGGTGGCTACCCGCCCGGTGACATCGATATCAAGCCTTTTGGCGAGGCCGAGGTAGTCATCGAAGCGACCCTGGCAGCCCAGTCGGTAGAAGGCGAGGAGCTCGATGCCATGGTGCACCTGCTGGCGGCCAAGCCCGGCGTACGCCAGGCATTCTGGAGCCCTAGCACGCGGGATTGATGGGGGCGCCTCGGCAGGTGCTCAGGCTGCCCAGTCCGCTGCAGCGCGGTGTCCGGCGGCTTGCTCAGTCTTCAAAGGCAAAGCCGACGCCATAGATGGAGCGGATGCAGTCTGCATCATCGCCCATCACCGTGCGCAGCTTCTTGCGCAGGTTCTTGATATGGCTGTCGATGGCGCGGTCGCTCACCTCCAGCGCATCGGCATAGGCCAGGTCCAGCAGCTGGCTGCGGGGGTAGATCTTGCCGGGGTGGCGCTGCAGGATGTGCAGCAACGCAAACTCGCGCCGCGTCAGGCCGAGATCCTGGCCGCGCCAGCTGGCCTGGCTGGTGGTCTCGTCCAGCTGCCAGTCGCTGGCGGCCTGGCTGGCTGCCGCACCGGGAGCAGGTGGTGCATGGCGGCGCAGGATCACCTTGACGCGGGCAATCAGCTCACGCGGTGAAAAGGGCTTGCAGATGTAGTCATCGGCGCCCATCTCCAGGCCTACCAGGCGATCCACTTCTTCGACCTTGGCGGTCAGGCAGATGACGGGGCAGATCTGGCGGGCGCGGCATTCGCGCAGAATGCTCAGGCCATCGGTGCCGGGCAGCATCAGATCAAGAATGGCCAGCTGCGGCGCGCGGGCGCGCAGCGCCGCCATGGCCTGGCTGCCATCGGCGAAATGCTCGACCTCATAGCCGGCGTGGTGCAGGTAGTCGATGACGACCGAGGCGATATCGGCCTCGTCTTCGGCATACAGAATGCGGGGTTTGGCGGTGTTCATGCAACAGGGTCTATCAAGGGCAGGATCAGGGTAAGGCGCAGTCCGCCCAGTGACGAGATGGAGGCCTGCAATTGTCCTCCATGGGCTTGCACAATGCTTTTGCAGATCGCAAGCCCCAGGCCCGAGCCGCCGCTGGCGCGGCTGCGCGAGGTCTCTACGCGGTAAAAACGTTCAAAAATACGGGGCAGTTCGGCGGGCGGCACCGAGGGGCTGCTGTCATCGAGGTGCAGCTCCAGCCAGCGCTGGCCGGACGCAGGCGCTGGCCCATGCAGGCTGGCGCTGATGCTGACCCGGCCGGGCGTATCGGTGTAGCGCAGGCTGTTTTCCAGGATATTGCTCAGCACCTGGTGCAACTGCTGGGCATTGCCTTGCACCCATGCCGATGGCAGTGCGCTCAGCAGCTCTTGTGCCGAGGGCAGGCCAATGCCGGCCTGGCCAAAGCGGATCTGCACGGCTTCGACCGCCTCGATGGTCAGGGCCCGCATGTCCAGCGGACGTGCCGTGGCAGGCAGGTGTGCGGTCAGTTGCAGAGCCGGCGCCGCTTCCGGCGCGTGCACCACCAGGGCGGTCGGTATGGTCGCGCGCATGTCGCTGACCAACTGGGTCAGGCGCAGAATCTGGCGGTGCAGGCGCGCAGCCGTCTGCGCGTCAAAGCTGCGGATGCCGTCTTGCACGGCTTCGATCTCGGCCCGCACTGCGGCCAGCGGCGTGCGCAGCTCGTGGGCCACCTGGGTCAGCCATTCATGCTGTTGGGCCTGGGCAGCCGACAGCTGCTCGGCCATGTGGTTGTAGCGGTCTGCCAGCTCTACCAGCTCATCATGGCCGGCCACCGCAATGCGGTAGTCCAGCTGGCCACTGGCAAAGGCCTTGGCGCCTTCGCTCAGGGCCTCGATGGGGCGAATCCAGCGCCGGCTCAGCCACCAGGACAGCGCACCGGCCAGCAGCAGTCCCAGCAGGCCGGTGATGCCCAGGAACACCAGATGCTCCTTCAAAAAGGCGTTGTCTATCTGGTTTTTCAGATCCTGGGGCTGGTTCAGGGTCAGGGTGCCGATCAGCATATGCTGGCTGTCAAACAGCGGGTTTTTGGCGCTGCCTGGCATGGGGGGCACGCCGGCAATCAGCTTGCCCTGGTTGTCGAGCAGGCCCAGGCGCTGTGACAACGGATGGCGTTCGATGGGCCGCAATTGTTGGGTGATTGCCGGCCCTAGTGTGGCGCGGCGCGGCGCTTCGCTATCCGCTGGGGGCGAGACGGGTATAGCCGCCTGGCTGCCAAAGCGCGTCAACGCATTCCAGCGCTCCGGCGTCAGTGCAGCCCATTGCGGGTCCTTGGCGTATTCGCGTCGCAGCTGGCTCTCCAGGTATTCCAGGCGCCCCAGCTCGATCTGCGCGACATAGCCACCCAGGCCACGCTGCAGGCTCCAGTACGAGAAGCCAAAAAACCCCAACAGAAGACCCAGCAGCAGCAGCACCATTGCCAACAGCACCCGCGTTTGCAGACGGGTAAAGCGAAAAAACTGGAAGCGGGGCTTGGTCACTGAGGGCGGGTGGGGCTAATGGAGAAGATGGAGGCAACGGCAAAAACGGGCAGGCGCAATGCCTGCCCGGCTATTCTCTTACACAGTGCGTGGGTGTGTAAAAGTGTTGCTTGATCAGGTCGCTACCAGCGGCACTCAAGGCCCGATGGAGGCGCCACGTTTGGCCACCAGCTGTTTGCCTTCGATGCGGCAGGTGGCCTTGACTGTTTTTCCGTTGTCCAGGGGCAGCTGCACGCTATCGCCAGCTTTCTTGCCTTGGCAGGCCTCAATGGCTTGCTTGGACGGTGCGGACTTGGCGGGGGCGGCGGCATAGGCCTGTGCGGTGGCCATCCAGAGGGCTGCAGTCACGGCGGTGCTGCACAGCAGGCGATGGCGAAGTGGTTGAGAACTCATGGCATTCCTTGTATAAAAAGAGGCTCTGCGGCAGGCCGCGATCTGGTGTGGAACAGAAAGAAGCGGGTGAAACAGAGAAACTGGAGTGTGTTTACGCCTCTCCGCAGAGCCTATGACTGAACTATAAAAGCCAAATGTGGAGGAAGTTGGGCCGGCTTTGTGCAAGGTGTGACAAAGCGAAAACCGCATGCCCATTGGGTTTACGTGGGATCAGGCCGATTTTGGAACGCCGCAAAGTTATGCAAAGCGGCCCTGGTTTCAGAGCAGCGGCGCCGCTGGCAGCGGGCTGCCGCCCTGCGGGCGGCGCGCCGCAATGCGCTGTATCACCCGCTCCGGGCTGCGCAGCAGCCCCGTCTCATAGGCGATCACCGACCAGCCGGCGCAGACTTGCAGCAGCTCGCCGGGCTGCAGCAAAAAGTCGGGTCGGGAGGGTTTGCCATAGGCTTCATTGCCTTGGGCAAAGGTCTCGTACAGCAGCAGTCCGCCGGGCGCCACACTGGCAAGAATACGCGGCCATAGCGGGCGCCAAAGGTAGTGGGTGACGACGACTGCATCGAAGTCCCGGCCCTCCAGCGGCCAGACGCCGTTTTCGATATCGGCCAGCAGCCATTCACCTGCCGTATCGGATTGCAGTGCACGCAGCGCGGCCGCATCGCGGTCCACCCCCGTTACCCGCAAACCCCGGGCCTGCAGGTAGCGGGCATGCCGGCCCTGGCCGCAGGCCAGATCCAGCACCTGGCCACTGGCAGGTAGCAGCGGCGCAAAGCGGGTGATCCAGGGCGAGGGGGCGGGGGTGTGGGTCATGCGCTAGAAGCAAGCCCAGACATGGTCAGCCATGCGCACCATGAATTCCGGTTGCGTATAGAGCATGAACACCAACGCCAGCAGCACCGCCACCAGCAGCCAGATGGCAGCGCGCTGCCAGCCGCGCAGCGGCGCGGCGTCAGCGTTGGAGGGTGTTGGTGGTGCAGGCTGTTGCATGAGAGTTTGGTTGTCAGGCCGCCAGTGGCTGGCGCCGCACGGGCTCTTCCTTGACGGGCAGATTGACCAAGCCGGCGAACACGCCCAGCCCAATGGCCACGTACCAGACGACATCATAGCTGCCGGTGTGGTCGTAGAGGTAGCCGCCCAGCCAGATGCCGAGGAAGCTGCCGATCTGGTGGCTGAAGAACACAAAGCCGCTGAGCATGGACAGATGCTGCACGCCAAAGATCTGCGCGATGGCGCCATTGGTCAGCGGCACGGTGGACAGCCACAAGAAGCCCATCACGGCGGCAAACACATACACCGACCAAGGCGACAGCGGGACCAGCAGAAACACCACAATCGCGATCGCGCGGATGAAGTAGATACCCGAGAGCAGGTAGCGCTTGGCCATGCGCTGGCCGAGCGAGCCGGCCAGGTAGGTGCCAAAGATGTTGAAGAGGCCAATCAGCGCCAATGAGTAACTGGCCACATGGGGTGGCAGGCCAAAGTCCTTCAGGTAGCTGGGCATATGCACGCCAATGAACATCACCTGGAAGCCGCAGACAAAATAGCCGGCCGTCAACAGCAAAAAGCTGGGATTGCGAAAGGCTTCGCCCACGGCCTGGGCGATGGTTTGTTGCTGGCCTGCGGCCGCGTGGCGCTTGAGCGCGTGGAAATTGGGCTCGCGCAGCGCGATGGCCAGCGGCACGATGGTCAGCACCAACACTGCACAGACCAGCAGCGCGTTCTGCCAGCCCAGGTGGGCGATCAGCTGGCCCTCGACCGGCACCATGAAGAACTGGCCAAAGGAGCCGGCCGCTGCGGCCACCCCCATGGCCCAGGAGCGTTTCTCAGCAGGCAGTTGGCGCCCGATGACGCCATAGATCACCGCATAGGTGGTGCCTGTCTGCGCCATGCCGATCAGAAGTCCGGCCGTGAGTGCGAACACCAGCGTATTGGGCGCCCAGGCCATGCCGGCCAGCCCCAGCGCATAGAGCAGCGCGCCGCAGACCAGCACCTTGCTGGCGCCAAAACGGTCGGCCAGCATGCCGGTGAAGATGCCAATCAGGCCCCAGCTGAGGTTTTGCACCGCCAGCGCAAGCGCAAAGGATTCGCGCGTCCAGCCCATCTCCTGCGTGATCGGCTGCAGCCACAGGCCAAATCCGTGGCGGATGCCCATCGACAGCGTCACCACGGCGCCGCCGCACAGCAGCACGCGGGCCATCGTCAATTGTTGTGCGTTGTTTTGCATAGTCCTAGCTTGTCTCGTTATCTAAAAACGTGATTACGGTCTCTACGCAGCCGCGTTGGAGTGCAATCGGGATGAGTTCGAAGGGCTGGTCCGCAGCTTGCACCGGGGTGCAAGCAAGGGCCAGCGCGAAGAAATCGCCCGATTTCACTCCAACCCTTCGGGACAGTGGCTTTGCGGGCGGTCTGCTTCGTTGCAGCGCTTGCCAATAGCGGGCTATTGGCTGCGCACTGCGCCTCGCATCCCATCCCGCAAAGACACTGTCGCGGCGCGAGGAGATCGTAAGCACGTTCTAGAAATTGTTACTCCAACGCCCAAAACCGGCTGTCTCTCGCATATTGCCCAGTGGCCAGCCAAGCCCATTGCAGGCTTTTGCGACCAAGCGTCGTGAATCGTCAACAAATCCACCTGTTTATCTATACAGCTATTTACAATGGCAGCCGCTAGAATGGAAAGTTATGGCAAGCAAAAACACGTCTACCAGTGAATACGCAGAAGGCTCGATCCGGGTCCTCAAGGGGCTCGAACCGGTCAAGCAGCGCCCGGGTATGTATACCCGTACGGACAATCCGCTGCACATCATCCAGGAGGTGATCGACAACGCCGCCGACGAGGCACTCGCCGGCTTTGGCAAGAAGATCCGCGTCTACCTGCACACTGATGCGTCGATCAGTGTGGAGGACGACGGCCGGGGCATTCCCTTTGGCATGCACCCCGAAGAACATGCGCCGGTGGTGGAGCTGGTGTTCACCCGCCTGCACGCGGGCGGCAAGTTCGACAAGGGCCAGGGCGGTGCCTACAGCTTCTCCGGCGGTCTGCACGGCGTGGGGGTGTCGGTGACCAATGCCTTGGCCACCCGCATGGAAGTGACCGTGCACCGCGACGGCTCGGTCGCCACGATGGCCTTTGCCGGTGGCGATGTGGTCGAGCCGCTGAAGGTGCGGCCCATGGTCAGCGGTGACCGCAAGCAGGGCACGACGGTGCGCGTCTGGCCTGATGCCAAATATTTCGAATCCAGCCACCTGCCAATGGGCGAGCTGGTGCACCTGCTGCGCAGCAAGGCGGTGCTGATGCCCGGCGTGAGCGTGCAGCTGACGCAGGACAAGAGCCGCGAGACGCAGACCTGGCAGTACAAGGGCGGCCTCAAGGACTACCTGCTGCAGACCCTGCCGGTGGACCCGATCATCCCCGTGTTCGAGGGCGAGGGCTTTGCCGGCCGCAACGATGACCATTTTGCCGAGGGCGAAGGGGCATCCTGGTGCGTGGCCTTTACCGACGAAGGCCAACCGGTGCGCGAGAGCTATGTCAACCTGATCCCGACCACGGCAGGCGGCACGCATGAAAGCGGCTTGCGCGATGGCCTGTTCCAGGCGGTCAAAAGCTTTATCGAGCTGCATTCGCTGCTGCCCAAGGGCGTCAAGCTGATGCCCGAGGATGTGTTTGCCCGCGCCAGCTATGTGCTGTCGGCCAAGGTGCTTGATCCCCAGTTCCAGGGCCAGATCAAGGAACGTCTGAACTCGCGCGACGCCGTGCGCCTGGTCTCGGGCATGGTGCGGCCAGCGCTGGAGCTGTGGCTGAACCAGAACGTCGAATACGGCAAGAAGCTGGCCGAGATCGCGATCAAGGCAGCGCAGACGCGCCAGCGCGCCGGCCAGAAGGTGGAAAAGCGCAAGGGCAGCGGCGTGGCCGTGTTGCCCGGCAAGCTGACCGATTGCGAAAGCCGCGACCTGGCCTACAACGAGGTGTTTCTGGTCGAGGGCGATTCGGCCGGCGGCAGCGCCAAGATGGGGCGCGACAAGGAAACCCAGGCCATCCTGCCGCTGCGCGGCAAGGTGCTCAACACCTGGGAGGTGGACCGCGACCGCCTGTTTGCCAATACCGAAATCCACGACATCTCGGTGGCCATTGGCGTGGACCCGCATGGCCCCGATGACGAGGTGGACCTGAGCGGTCTGCGCTACGGCAAGATCTGCATCCTCAGCGACGCGGACGTGGACGGCTCGCACATCCAGGTGCTGCTGCTGACCTTGTTCTTCAAGCACTTCCCGCAGCTGATCGACAAGGGCCATGTCTGCGTGGCGCGGCCGCCGCTGTTCCGCGTCGATATTCCTGCCCGGGGCAAAAAGCCTGCGGCCAAGGTCTATGCGCTGGACGAGGCCGAGATGCATGCCATCTTCGACAAGGCCGCCAAGGATGGCGTGCCGCGCGAGAAATGCCAGATCAGCCGCTTCAAGGGCCTGGGCGAGATGAATGCCGAGCAGCTCTGGGAAACCACCCTGAACCCGGACACCCGCCGCCTGCTGCCGGTGCGCCTGAGCCGCACCGATATGCTGGCCACCCGCGAGGTCATGACCCAGCTGATGGGCAAGGGCGAGGCTGCGGCCCGCCGTGACCTGATGGAGCTGCACGGCCACGAAGTAGAGATCGACATTTGATTCCATGCCTGCACCATCCATGACTTTGTCGCTTTCGCCTTGCCTTGCTCCAGCAATGTCTGCGGCTCGGCTTCGCGTCCTGCATGGCGGAGCCATGGAATGACTTGCTGCGAGCGCCGCTGAACCATAAAACCCCAACACAGCCGCGCGCAGCCGTGCCACAAGAAGAAAGCTGAACGACTATGAGTGAACAAACCGGTCTGGATTTGCTATCCAACCCCGAGCCCGAGGACGGCGACAGCCTGGACCTGGGCCATTACGCGCAGCGCGCCTATCTGGAATATGCGCTGTCGGTGGTCAAGGGCCGTGCGCTGCCCGATGTCTGCGATGGCCTGAAGCCGGTGCAGCGCCGCATCCTGTTTGCGATGGACCGCATGGGCCTGGGCTACAGCGGCCCCAACCGCGCCACGGCGGCCAAGCCCGTCAAAAGCGCCCGCGTCGTGGGCGATGTGCTGGGCCGCTTCCACCCGCATGGCGACCAGTCCGCCTATGACGCGCTGGTGCGCATGGCCCAGGACTTTGCCCAGCGCTACCCGCTGATCGATGGCCAAGGCAACTTTGGCAGCCGCGATGGTGATGGCGCTGCAGCCATGCGTTACACCGAGGCGCGCCTGTCCAAGATCACCAGCCTGCTGCTCGACGAGATCGACATGGGCACGGTGGACTTTGTGCCCAACTACGATGGCTCCACCGAGGAGCCCAGCCAGCTGCCGGCGCGCCTGCCGTTCTCGCTGCTCAATGGCGCCAGCGGCATTGCAGTCGGCCTGGCCACCGAAATCCCCAGCCACAACCTGCGCGAAGTGGCCGATGCCTGCGTGGCGTTGATCAAGAAGCCGGCGATGACCGACTTCGACCTGCAGCAGATCATTCCCGGCCCGGATTTCCCCGGTGGCGGCCAGATCATCAGCAGCGACAAGGACATTGCCGATGCCTACCGCACGGGGCGCGGCTCGATCAAGGTGCGCGCGCGCTGGACTATCGAAGAGCTGGCGCGCGGCCAGTGGCAGCTGGTCGTCAACGAGCTGCCGCCTGGCGTTTCATCGCAAAAGGTGCTCGAGGAGATCGAGGACCTGACCAACCCCAAGATCAAGACCGGCAAGAAAACCCTGACGCAGGAGCAAAGCCAGCTCAAGGCCACGGTGCTGTCCCTGCTCGATGGTGTGCGCGACGAGTCGAGCAAGGACGCTGCAGTGCGCCTGGTGTTCGAGCCCAAGACTGGCAAGATTGCGCAGTCCGAGTTGATCACCTGCCTGCTCGCGCATACCAGCCTGGAGAGCTCCTCGTCGGTCAACCTGACGATGATCGGCATCGACGGCAAGCCCACGCAGAAGTCGCTGCGCCTGATGCTGGAAGAGTGGATCCAGTTCCGCCAGACGACCATCACGCGCCGCTCCGAACACCGCCTGGCCAAGGTGCTGGACCGCATCCATATCCTGGAAGGCCGGCAGACCATTCTGCTCAATATCGACGAGGTGATCGCGATCATCCGCGCCAGCGACGAGCCCAAGGCCGCGCTGATGGCGCGCTTTGACCTGAGCGAGCGCCAGGCCGACGACATCCTGGAAATCCGCCTGCGCCAGCTGGCCCGCCTCGAAGCGATCAAGATCGAGCAGGAGCTGACCGAGCTGCGCGCAGAGCAGGGCAAGCTCGAAGACATTCTGGCCAACCCCGCCTCGCTCAAGCGCCTGATGGTCAAGGAGATCGAAGCTGACGCCAAGCAGTTTGCCGACGCCCGCCGCACCCTGATCCAGGAAGAGAAAAAGGCCGTTGCCGAAGTCAAGGTGGTCGATGAGCCGGTCACCGTCGTGGTGTCGGAAAAAGGCTGGGTGCGGGCCCGCACCGGCCATGGCCATGCGGCCGACAGCTTCAGCTTCAAGTCGGGCGACAGCCTGTATGGCACCTTTGAATGCCGCACGGTCGACCAGCTGCTGGTCTTTGGCAGCAACGGCCGGGTCTATTCGGTGGCGGTGGCCAATCTGCCGGGCGGCCGGGGTGATGGCCAGCCGGTCACCACCTTGATGGAGCTCGAAGCCGGCACCCAGATCAAGTACTACTTCGCCGGGCCGCTGTCCGCACGCCTGCTGCTGGCCAGCAGCGCCGGCTATGGCTTCACCGCGCTGGTGGAGAACATGGTTTCGCGCCAGAAGGGTGGCAAGGCCTTTGTCAGCCTGGACGATGGCGACATGCTCTGCGCCCCTTCGCATATCTCGGGTAGTAGCGGCAGCTTGCCACTGGCCGATGCCAGCCATGTGGCCTGCGCCTCGGTGGGTGGCCGCATCCTGACCTTCGAGATCGCCGAGCTCAACCACATGGCCAAGGGTGGCAAGGGGCTCAAGCTCATCGACCTGGAGGACAAGGACCGCCTCGCCGGTGTCGCCGTCTACACGCGCAGCATCCGCATCGAAGGCATCGGGCGCGGCGGCAAGGCCCGTGAGGAAACCCTGGAGATCCGCAGCCTCAACAATGCCAAGGCCGGGCGCGCCAAAAAGGGCAAGCTCGCCGATCTGGGCTTCAAGCCCAGCGCCGTGTTCCGCGTCGAATAAAACGCGCTGCCCATCGCATCCCAGCCCTGCCCGGTATCGCCCGGCAGGGCTTTTTCATGCCCCGTCGTTGCAGCGCCGATCAACGCTGTGCCGGCAGCAGCGCCCGCAGATGGTCGACAAAGGCGCACACACCCCGGGGCAGGTTGCGGCCGGTCAGCGTTTGTAGTTCGATGGAGCGCGCATGCATGCCGCGCTCGCGGATGGGTACGGTGTGCAGCAGGCCCCGGCGCACATACTCGCGCACGGTGACTTCGCCGCCCAGGGTGAGGCCGCCGCCATGCAGCACAAAGCGCACCAGCGCATCAAACTGCCCGCTCTCCAGCACCGGGTCGAACACCAGGCCACGTTGGCCGCTGGCAATGTCAAACAGCTGGCGCGCGGTATTGCCATCGTCCAGCAGGGCCAGCGGGTAGGGATGCATCTGTGCCAGGCTCACGCTGGCAAAGCGGGCCAGCGGGTGGCCGGGCGGCATGATCAGGATGACGGGCGAGTTCTGGCGGTGCTGCACATCGATATCGCGCACCGCAGCGCGGCTGTAGGTCAGGCCCACATCGGCCTCACCATTGCGCACCGCCTGGGTCACCTGGGCGGGCGAGGCCGACACTAGCTGGAACTGCATGCCCGGGTGCTGTTCCCGGAACGTGGCCATGGCCAACGGCAAAAACTCAAACGCAAAGCCGGCCGATGCGCAGACCCGCACCTGGCCCCGGCGCAGGCCTTGCAGCGCCTCGATATCGGCCACCACGCGCTCGGCCTCCAACGCATGGCGCTTGGCATGGGTGGCCAGCAACTCGCCGGCGGCGCTTGCCACCATACCGCGCGGGCGGCGTTCGAACAGCGGCACCTGCAGCACTTCCTCCAACGATGCGATCTGGCGGCTGACGGCGGACGCCGAGACATTCAGGCGCAGCGCGGCCTCGCTGACCGAGCCGCTGCGCACGACTTCCAGAAAATAGCGGATGGCGGTGTCCTGGAGGTGTTGCGAGGGTGTCATGGTCTGCTTTGCAAAAAACGCAACGATAACCGCAAAAAATTGTGATTGTCGAAATGGGCCGCATTGCCTATGCTGGATTTTTACGACATCCAAGAGACATACCTCCCATGCCATCCCAGCCTGTTCCTGCCGACCACAGCATCGTCGAGTTGAGCGCCGTGGCGCTGTCCGCCGCCATCCAGCGGCGCGCGCTGTCCTGCACCGAGGTGCTGCAGGCCTTTTGGGGCCAGATCGACCGGCTCAACCCACAGGTGAATGCACTGGTCGCGCCGATGCCGCGTGAGCCGCTGCTGGCCCAGGCCGCGCAGCTCGATGCCGAACTGGCCCAGGGCAAGAGCCGGGGGCCATTGCACGGCTTTCCGCAGGCACCCAAGGATATTTCACCCGCAGCAGGCATGGTGACGACGAAGGGCTCGCCGATCTTCCAGGGCCAGGTCAGCAGCAGCGATGCGGTGATTTTCGAGCGCATGCGCGCAGGTGGTGCGCTCTTTGTGGCGCGCAGCAATTCGCCCGAGTTTGGCCTGGGTGGCCACACCTACAACCCGGTCTACGGCACCACGCGCAATGCCTTTGACCCGAGCCGCTCGGCTGGCGGCAGCAGCGGCGGCGCTGCGGTGGCCGTGGCTTTGCGCATGCTGCCGGTGGCAGATGGTTCGGACATGATGGGCTCGCTGCGCACGCCGGCTGCCTTCAACAATGTCTACGGCCTGCGCACCTCCGTAGGCTGCGTGCCGCATGGCCCAGGCGATGAAGTGTTCTTCCAGCAGTTCAGCGTGGCCGGGCCGATGGCGCGTGACATTCCCGATCTGGCCTTGCTGCTGTCGGTGCAGGCAGGCTTTGATGCCCGCCTGCCCTTGACCCACCGCAGCGAAGGCGCGCAGGACTGGGGCCTGGGGCTGGAGCGCGACTTCAAAGGCCGCAAGATTGCCTGGCTGGGCGACCTGGGCGGGCACCTGCCCACCGAGCCGGGCCTGCTCGACACCTGCCGCGCGGCGCTGGGCGCCTTTGCCGACATGGGCTGCACGGTAGATGAGGTGCTGCCTGACTTTGACCTGGAGCAGCTCTGGCGCGCCTGGATCGATTTGCGCAGCTTCAGCGTGGCGGGCGCCAATGCGGCGCTGTACGACGACCCGCAAAAGCGCGCGCTGCTCAAGCCCGAGGCCTTGTGGGAAATGGAGCGGGGCCGCGCGTTGTCAGGCATGGACATCTATGCCGCCGCCAAGGTGCGCAGCAGCTGGTACGAAGTGCTGCGCCGCATGTTCGAGCGCTATGACTTTGTCGTGCTGCCTGCCGCGCAGGTGTTCCCTTTCGAGGCCGAACTGGACTGGCCCCATGCCGTGGGCGGCCGCAGCATGGACACCTACCACCGCTGGATGCAGACGGTGGTGGGTGCCACGATGGCCGGCTTGCCGGCCCTGTCCGTTCCCGCCGGATTTGGCCCCAGCGGGCTGCCGGCCGGTCTGCAGATCATCGGGCCCACGCAGGCTGACCGGGCCCTACTGCAAATCGGCCATGCCTATGACCAGGCCAGCGGCCACGCGCGCCGGCGCAGCCCGTTGCTGGGCTAGGCGGGCCGCGCTCTGCGGTCCCTGTCGTTCAGCACATTTTTCCCTGCGCATACCGCAGCAGACCCGGCGCCTTGGCAGCGCGGGTCTGCGATGGTTCTGCACCCGTTTGTTCACAAAAAGGTAGATCCCATGTCCATGCCGATATCCCGTCACCGCTTTTTGACCTGCCTGGCCGCAGGCGCTGCCGGCCTGGCCCTGCGCCCCGCATGGGCCCAGGGCTACCCTGACCGTGCGATCAAGCTGGTGGTGCCGTTTGCGCCTGGCGGGGCCACGGACATTCTGGGCCGGCTGCTGGCCTCGCAGCTCAGCGAGAAGCTGGGCCAGTCGGTGTTTGTGGAGAACCGCCCGGGGGCAGGCACGGCGGTGGCGGGCGGGCAGGTGGCCAAATCGGCGCCCGATGGCTATACCTTGTTTCTGGGCGCCAGCTCGACCTTGGCGATGAACCCGGTGGTGCGCAAGGCGGTGCCCTATGACCCGGTGCGCAGCTTCAGCATGCTGGGCCTGGTGGCAGACATGGGCCTGGTGCTGGTGGCGAACAATGCCGTCAAGGCCACATCGCTGCAGGACTTGGTGGCGCAATCGAAGGCGGCGCCGGACCGCTTTTCCTACGGCTCCTTTGGGCCGGCCTCATCGGTGCATTTTGGCGGCGAGATGCTCAAGAGCGCGACCGGCATCCGCATGCTGCATGTGCCTTTCAACGGCAGCACACCGAGCCTGACGGCGCTGATGGGTGGCCAGGTGCAACTGGCGGTGGACACCGTGGTGGCGACCACGCCGCTGATCAAGGCCGGCAAGATCAAGCCGATTGCCGCACTGGGCGCCCAGCGCCTGGCCTTGCTGCCCGACGTACCGACGGTTGCGGAAAGCGGCTTTCCCGGTTTTGACATGAGCACCTGGTTTGCCTTTTTGGCCCCTGCCGGCCTGCCCGAACCGGTGCGCGCCAAGCTCGAAGCCGCCCTGGCCGATGTGATGGCCCAGTCCGCCACCCAGCAAAAGCTGGAAAGCATTGGGCTGACCCCTGCCTGGGGCAATGGCAGTGCGCTGAAGGCGCGCGTGGAGCGTGAGCTGCCGCTGATGCGCGATGTGGCGCAGCGCGCCCAGATCGAGGTGGAGTAAGCCTTGGGCGAGCGGTGCTGACGTGAGGGAAAAAAGCGCTTAACGCAGCGCTTCCCACCACTGCTTGTTGCTGCGCGGCTGGCCCACGGTCAGCACCTCGCCGATCTCGGGCGTGGCCAGTTGGATGCCCTGCTGCTGTGCCAGTGCTGCGAGCCGGTCCATGGGCTCGCGCCAGCCGTGCATGGCCAGCGAAAAGGTGCTGTTGTGCACGCTGTACAGCACTTGGCCGCGCACATCCGTAAAGGCCTGGATGGTTTCTTCCGGCGTCATGTGCACGGAGGGCCAGTAGGCGTCATAGGCGCCGTTTTCCATCAGCGCGAGGTCTATGGGGCCGAACTTCTCGCCAATCGCCTTGAAGCCGGGGAAGTAGCCGGTATCGCCGCTGTAGTAGATACGCTGGCCACCCGTTTGCAGCACCCAGGACGCCCAGAGCGTGCTGTTGCGGTCGCTCAAGGTACGGCCCGAGAAATGCTGGCTCGGCGTGGCGGTCACTTGCACACCCGCGTGTTGCTCTTGCTGCCACCAGTCCAACTCGACAATGCGCTCGGGCTCCACACCCATGTCGCGCAGGCGTGCGCCCACGGCCAGCGGCACAAAGTAGCGCTCCACCTTGCCCAGCAGGAACTTGATCGTCGGCTCGTCCAGGTGGTCGTAGTGGTCATGCGACAGGACCAGGCCGGCAATGGGCGGCAGGTCTTGCAAGGGCAGCGGTGTGGGGTGGAAACGCTTGGGGCCAATAAAGCTGAACGGCGATACCCGCTCGCCAAACACCGGGTCGATCAGCCAGTAATTGCCCTGGAGCTTGAGCAGGTGCGACGAGTGGCCCAGCCGGATCACATGGTTGGCATCCGCTGGCAGCGCCTGCAGTTGCGACGGGGTGACGGTGTGGACGGGAATGCTGTCCAGCGGCGTGGTGCCGCTCTTGTCGCCGAACAGAAAGCGCGACCAGATCTGAAAGCCGCCGGCGTGGGGCTTGGCGGCCGGATTGGGCGGGTTTTGAAAGCGCTTGTCAGCGGAGGAATACTGGGGCGATGCCTGGTAGCGGCGTTGGCTGTCTTCGTCCGGGGTGGAGGCACAGGCCACCAGCGAGCAGGCCGTTGCCACGAGCCAGCCACTGCGCAGCCGTTGAAAGCCGCCGTTGCCGCGGGTGCTGTTGTTGGAGGAGGAGGCGGGGCGGGGCTCTTGCATGGCTAATATCAATCGGGCTGGGTGGTGCGGTAAGCGACAGCCATGATACGGCGCCAACAAGAAAGCCGCATGGCTGCGGCTGTTGTAGGGATTTAGCGAAAAATCTATTGATTAATCTACAGATTTATTCCACTTCGGCGATGAGTTCAATCTCGACGCAGGCGCCCCGGGGCACCTGGGCCACGCCGAAGGCGCTGCGGGCATGGGCACCCTTGTCAGGGCCAAAGACCTGGGCCAGCAATTCGCTGGCGCCGTTGGTGACCAGATGTTGCTCGGTGAAGTCTTCGGTGCTGTTGACCAGGCTCATCAGCTTGACAATGCGCTTGACCCGGTTCAGATCACCGCCCACCGCTGCCTGGAGGGTGCCCATCAAATCGATGGCGACCGCGCGCGCTGCCTGCTGGCCTTCAGCGGTGTCCATGGTCTTGCCGAGCTTGCCGGTCCAGGGCTGGCCGTTCTTGCTGGCCGTGTGACCGCTGATAAACACGAGCTGGCCTGTCTGTGCATAGGGTGCGTAAGCTGCGGCGGGCGTGCGCACCGGCGGCAGTTCAATGTTCAGGGCTTGGAGTTGGTCGTAAATGCACATGCCGGTCTGGTCCTTGCTGGGTTGAAGAGAGGCATCTTAGAGGCATGGCTTAGCGCCGTGGCATGCAAAAACAATGCGGCGCCATACCCGCAGGGCATAGGCGCCGCATGGCGTGGTGCGCGGTTTAGGCCAGCTCGGCGATCAGCTCGATTTCGACGCAGGCACCCATCGGAATCTGGGCGACGCCAAAGGCGCTGCGGGCATGGGCGCCTTTCTCAGGGCCAAACACTTCGGCGAACAACTCGCTGGCGCCATTGGTCACCAGGTGCTGCTCGGTGAAGTCGCCGGTGCTGTTGACCAGGCTCATCAGCTTGACCACGCGTTTGACCCGGTTCAGATCGCCGCCAGCTGCATGCTGCAAGGTGCCCAGCAGGTCAATAGCGACAGCACGCGCTGCCAGCTTGCCTTCTTCGGTGTTGATGTTGCGGCCGAACTGCGCCACCCAGGGCTTGCCATCCTTGCGGGCAATGTGGCCACTCAAAAACACCATGTTGCCGGTCTGCACATAGGGCAGGTAGGCGGCAGCGGGCACCGCCAGCGGCGGCAGGCTGATGCCGAGGGCCTGGAGTTTGTCGTAAACGCTCATGGAATCCTTTCAACAATGGAGGCGGGGCAAAGCGCCCAGTGTGGCACAAATGCCCCGCTTGGGTGCCCAGATCCGTGTCGCCTGAGAGGGGCGGCGACGGACTTTAGGGCAAGTCCGGATCGGGCATGGGGACAGCGCTGCCTAGCATGGGGAGATGATGGAGACTTCTTCCGCCAAGCCGGCAGAACAACGCAGTGTGGGGCGGGGCTGGAGCGGCTACTGGCGACCGGCGGCCTGGCTTTGGGGCATCCTGGCCGGCACCGCTGTGCAGTTGCAGCAGGCCAGCCTGGGGCCCGTCTGGTACTACGCGGCTTGGGTATTGCTGGGGGCCATGGCCAGCCTGCTGCTGAGCCGCTGGCGCAGACCGCTGCCGTGGTTGGATCGCGCGCTGTGTTGCCTGGCCGCCGCCGCACTGGCCTTTGGCCTGGCGGGCATGCGCGCCGCCCACCAGGCACAAACGCAGTTGCAGCCAGCGCTGGAAGGTATCGATCTGCAGCTGGAGGGCGTTATCGTGGCGATGCCTTTGCCGGTCAGCGGCGGGCAGCGCTTTCGGCTCAAGACCGAGCAGGCCTGGCTGGAGGGGGCACAGGTGGCAGTGCCGCCGCTGGTCGACCTGTCCTGGTACCGCGCTGACCACCGCGCCTTTGCACGCGAGGCGATGGAGCAGCCCGCATCGGCAGAGGGGGCCTTGCCGCTGCTGCAGGCGGGGCAGCGCTGGCGGCTGCCGGTGCGTCTGCGCGCACCCCATGGCAGCCTGAACCCGCATGGCTTTGACTACGAGATGTGGATGTGGGAGCAGGGCGTACAGGCCACGGGCTATGTGCGCCACGGCCAGCCCGAGGGGCCGCAACTGCTCGCAGCGCGGCAAGGCCATGCGGTGGAGCGCATGCGGCAGATGGTGCGCGATGGCATGGTGCAGCAGCTGGCGCCGCCAGGCGGGCCGCAGGCGGCAGAGCGGGCACGCATTGCCGGTGTGCTGGTGGCGCTGGTGACAGGCGAGCAGCGCGCGATTGACCGCGAGGACTGGCGTGTGTTCCGCATCACCGGGGTGGCCCATCTGATGGCGATCTCGGGCCTGCACATCACCTTGTTTGCCTGGGTGTCGGCCGCGATGATCCGCATCGCCTGGCGGCGCAGCCCTGCGCTGTGCCTGCGGCTGCCGGCCCCCCATGTGGCCCTGTGGGGTGGCGTGCTGTGCGCGGGCCTCTATGCGTTGTTCAGCGGCTGGGGCATTCCGGCACAGCGCACGGTGCTGATGCTGGTCGTCGTGGCCGCGCTCGCATCAAGCGGCCGGCAATGGCCCTGGTATATGCGCTGGTTGCTGGCCTGCGTCTGCGTGGTGCTGGCCCAGCCGATGGCCTTGTTGCAGGCGGGGTTCTGGCTCAGCTTTCTGGCGGTTGGTATCTTGTTTGCATCGGACCGGGGGCCTGGTGCCCGCAGCCCCGAAGCCTCTGGACAAGGCATCGCCCAGCGCGGTCTGCGCGGCGCCTTGGCGGCCACGGCCCAGCTGCTGCGCGAGCAATGGGTGGTGACCTTGGCAATCACGCCCTTGTCCCTGCTGCTGTTTGGCCAGGTGTCGGTGGTGGGCTTTCTGGCCAATCTGCTGGCCATCCCCTGGGTGACCTGGGTGGTCACGCCGTTGGCCTTGCTGGGGGCCGTGCTGCCGCCATTGTGGACGGCGGCTGCCTGGGCGCTGCAGCCCTTGATGCTGGTTTTGCAGTGGCTGGCGAGCTGGCCCCATGCGGCGCTGTGGCTGGCGGCCGCTCCAGGCTGGGCGGCGCTGGCTGCCGTGCTGGGTGGGGTGTGGCTGGTGCTGCCCTGGCCTTGGCGTCTGCGGTTGCTGGGCCTGCCTTGTCTGCTGCCGGCCTTGTTCTGGCAGCCGCCGCGGCCGGCACATGGCCAGTTTGAACTGTGGGCGCTCGATGTGGGCCAGGGGCAGGCGGTGGTGGTGCAGACCGCCAGGCATAGCCTGCTGTACGACGCGGGCCCACTGTATGGCCCGGGCAGCAATGCCGGTGACCGGGTAGTGGTGCCGGCCATGCGGGCGATGGGTGTGCGCGGGCTGGACAGCGGCCGGCTTGATCTGCTGGTGCTGAGCCATGTGCATGTAGACCACACCGGCGGCGCCGAAGCGGTGGTGGACCAGCTGCGCCCGGTGGCGGTGATGGGCTCCCTGCTGCCCCATGAGCGCCAGCGCCTGGGCATCGCTGCCGCGCCCTGGCAAGACTGTGTTGCAGGCCAGACATGGACCTGGGATGGCGTGCAGTTCCGCGTACTGTTTCCAGGGGAGCAGGAGCTAGGCACAGCCGACAGCCCCATCCCCAGGCAGAGCTCCGGCAACCCCTTGAGCTGTGTGCTGCGTATCGAAGCTGCAGCACGCGGTGGCCATGCGGCTGCGGCCTTGTTGCCAGGCGATATCGAGCGCGCCCAGGAATGGGCGCTGGTACAGCGCCATGCCGATGCGCCAGCCGCTTTGCGTGCCGACCTGATGCTGGCACCGCACCATGGCAGCAACACCTCATCGACGCAGCCGCTGCTGGCGGCAGTACAGCCGCGCTGGGTGGTGGCACAAACGGGCTACCGCAACCGCTTCAGGCACCCGGCGGCTGCGGTGCAGCAGCGTTACCAACAGATGCAGATTGTGCTGCGCAATACCGTGCATTGCGGCGCAGCGCACTGGCGATCCAAGCAACCAGAGGCACTGGTGTGTGAACGGCAAAAACGGCCCCGCTATTGGCGCCACAAGGCTGCCGAGCTGGGCCAAACGCGTAGGACATTGGATATAAACAAAACAAATCAGCTCCTAATTCTTGATGAAGGTTAGTACTTATCTTTGGGTGGCCTGAAACTTGCTAAGCTGCTGGTGCCAGAAAAGGATTCTGCGATGCAAAAGTTCGATGAGATGTACCAGGGCCTGCCTTATGCAGCAGGTGCCGAAAGAGCGCACTACCAAAGCTATGCCAAATGGTTGCAGCAGCAGCCTTTTGAGAAGATGCAGGCCTTGCGGGAGGAGGCCGAGCTGATATTCCGCCGCGTGGGGATCACCTTCGCGGTCTATGGAGAAAAGGACGAAGACGGCTCGGGCACCGAGCGGCTGATTCCGTTTGACCTGATCCCGCGCATCATCCCCTCGCATGAGTGGTCGCAGATGCAAAAAGGCCTGGTGCAGCGCGTCGCCGCGCTGAACCGCTTCATCCACGATGTCTACCATGACCAGGAAATTCTGAAAGCCGGCATCATCCCGCGCGATCTGGTGCTGGAGAACAGCCAGTACCGGCCCGAGATGCGAGGCGTGCATGTGCCGCTGGACACCTATGCGCACATCGCAGGCATCGACATCGTCCGTGCGGCCGACGCCGACGGCAGTGGCACCTACTATGTGCTGGAAGACAATCTGCGTGTGCCTTCGGGCGTGTCGTACATGCTGGAGAACCGCCGCATGATGATGCGCCTCTTCCCTGGCCTGTTCAGCAGCCATGCAGTGGCGCCGGTGGCCCATTACCCGGATCTGCTGCTGGACACCTTGCGTGCCAGCGCCCCCAACCAAGCGGCCAACAACCCGACCGTGGTGGTGCTGACGCCGGGCATGTACAACAGCGCCTATTTTGAGCATGCCTTCCTCGCCCAGCAAATGGGCGTGGAGCTGGTCGAAGGCCAGGATCTGCTGGTGCGCGATGACGTGGTCTACATGCGCACCACGCAGGGCCTGCAGCGCGTGGATGTGATCTACCGCCGGGTCGATGACGACTTTCTCGATCCCCAGGTCTTCCGCCCCAATTCCACCCTGGGTTGTGCCGGCCTGATGCGCGCCTACCGCAAGGGCAATGTGGCCATCTGCAATGCGGTGGGCACCGGCGTGGCCGATGACAAATCGGTCTACCCCTATGTGCCGGCGATGATCCGCTTCTACCTGGGCGAAGAGGCCATCCTGAAGAACGTGCCGACCTGGATGTGCCGCAAGCCCGATGACCTGGCCTATGTGCTGGACCACCTCGACGAGCTGGTGGTCAAAGAGGTGCATGGCGCTGGCGGCTACGGCATGCTGATCGGCCCCGCCTCCACACGTGCCGAGATCGAGTCCTTCCGCGCCGTGCTCAAGGCCAAGCCCAATGGCTATATTGCCCAGCCGACCTTGAGCCTGTCGAGCAGCCCCACCTATGTCGAAAGCGGCATTGCGCCGCGCCATATCGATCTGCGGCCCTTTGTGCTCAGTGGCAAGGATGTGCAGATGGTGCCCGGCGGCCTCACGCGCGTGGCGCTTAAGGATGGCTCGCTGGTGGTCAACTCCTCGCAAGGCGGTGGCACCAAGGACACCTGGGTGCTGCGTGGCCCGGAGGACGATTACAGCGAATGGGATGGGATGCAGCAGTGAGCTCCCAGAGCTTCCTGATTGAAAACCCTCCATCTGCCTAGCGAAAGAATGTCACTATGTTGAGCCGAACCGCCGACCACCTCTACTGGATGTCCCGCTACACCGAGCGGGCGGAAAACACTGCCCGCATGCTCAATGTGAGCTACGAGACCTCCATGCTGCCGCAGACTGTCTCTGCGGCGACCAAGGCATGGCAAAGCGTGCTGTCCATCAGCGAGCTGCTGCCTGCCTACTATGAGCGCCATGACGAGATCACCCTCGATGGGGTGCTGCACTTCATGGTGCGCGACGAGACCAACACCTCGTCGATCTACAGCTGCCTGCTGGCCGCGCGCGAGAATGCGCGTGCCGTGCGCGGCGCGCTCACTACCGAAGCCTGGGAGACCCTGAACGCGACCTGGCTCGATGTGAACCGCTTGTTCAAGGCCAAGAAGTTCGAGAACGACCCGGCCAAGTTTTTTGAATGGGTGAAGCTGCGCTCGCACCTGTCGCGCGGCGTCGTGTCGGGCACGATGCTGCAGGACGATGCGTTTTTGTTCTTGCGCCTGGGCACCTTCATCGAGCGGGCCGACAACACCGCCCGCCTGCTGGATGTGCGCTTCCATGCGGTCAAGAATGACTACCATGGCTCCTACCAGCCGGGCAAAGGCAGCCAGCCCTCGGACTTCTACCACTGGAGCGCGATCTTGCGCAGCGTCTCGGCCTTTGAGGTCTACCGCAAGGTCTACCGCAATGTGATCACGCCCGAGCGCGTGGCCGAGATGCTGATCCTGCGGCGCGACATGCCACGCTCCCTGCATGCCAGCATGTACGAGGTGGTGCAGATTCTGCAGGCCGTTGCCAACGACCATTCGGCTGAGACCCAGCGCCAGGCCGGCCTGCTGCTGGCCGAGCTGCAGTACGGCCGCATCGATGAGCTTTTGGCCACAGGCCTGCATGCCTTCCTGGTGCGCTTCCTGGAGCGGGTGCATGCACTGGGTGGCCGCATTGGCCAGGATTTTCTGGCGACCACGGAGCCAGCGGCGGCCTGATTCGCAACCAGCCAGAAAGGCAAAAGGCTGCGGTGTTTATCGCAGCCTTTTTTGCATCCATGTCGCGGGCATTCCGCTGCCCGCGATCCGCGCTGATCCCTGGCGATCAGTAGCGGTAAGTAGCGGTCAGCAGAAAGTTGCGACGCTCGCCGTAGAAGCAGTCCCCGCGTGACAGGCACTGCGTGATCACGACCTTGTCGGTCAGGTTGTTGGCATGGAAGGCCAGGCGCCAGTCACCGCTGTCGTAGGCCACCATGGCATCGGTCAACAAGGACGAGGGCGTGTCGATGGCGCTGGTGCCCGACCACTGCGAGCCGGTGTAGCGCAGGCCGGCGCCGACGCTCCAGCCGCCGCGCCCTTGGCTGGCAAAGCGGTGCGTCAGCCAGCTCGATGCCATATGGCGTGAGACGGCGGCCACGCGCTGGCCCTGGTCGCCGGCATTGCTGCGGCTGATCTTGGCGTCGGTGTAGGCATAGGCAAGCGTCCAGTCCCAGCTTTTGGCCAGGCTGGCGGTCATCTCGGCTTCAAAGCCCTGGGTTTTGACCTCGCCCAGCTGCAGGCTGTTGAGCGGGTTGGCCGGGTCATTGGTCTTGCGGTTTTGCTCACGCAGGCTGTAGACGGCCGCATAGCCGGAGATGCCCTTGCCTTCAGGAATCCATTTCACGCCCGCCTCGACCTGCTTGCCACGCTGCGGTTTGTAGGGCGTGCCGTAAAAGTCCACGCCGCCCAGCGGCTGGAAGGACTCGGTATAGCTGATGTAAGGCGCCAAGCCGCCACCGGCCTGGTAGGTCAGGCCGACGCGCTTGGTCCAGGCCGAATCGTCGGCAGCAGCGGCGGGCCGGCCTTCGGTCTCTGTCTTGGCATGGTCGCGGCGCAGGCCGGCCGTGGCGCTCCAGTCGCCCCAGCGCAGCTGGTCCTGCAGGTAAAAGCCCAGCTGGCGCTGCGACACATTGGGCGCCTGCACCAACTGCGAAGCCGTGGGCGGCGTGAACGAGCCGTAGACGGGGTTGTAGACATCGAGCGGCGTGCCCAGCGCGCGCCAGCTCGCCTGGCTCGTGGTATTGCGCTGCCAGTCCATGCCGGCCAGCACCGTGTGCTGCACATCGCCAGTCTGCAGCTTGCCTTCCAGCTGGGTATCGACCAGCAGCATGCGGCCGCCGTTGATCTGCCAGACGGCATCGCGCTGCACGGTGCGGCCATCTGCATCGAACACCGGGCGGGCCGGGCGGCCTGCGGCAGCATTGGCGGCAAAGCTGGTGTAGAGCGTGCGGTAGTCCACCTCGCTGGTGGTGCGGCGCAGGTTCTGGCGCAGGGTCCAGTGGTCGTTCAGCTGGTGGCTGAACAGGTAGCCAAAGGACTTGTTCTCGGAGTCGTACTTGTCAAAGTTCGGCTCGCTGATGAAGGTGCTGGTGGGAATCTGGCCGTAGGGGCTGGGCAGGCGCGTGCCCTGCCAGGGGAAGAACTGGGTGATCGAGCCGCTCTTGTCCTTGTGGTACATGGCCTGCAAGGTCAGCGAGGTGCCGGCGAAGGGCTTGAAAGTCAGCGAGGGCGCAATGACCAGGCGGTCGTCCTTGACATGGTCGACCTGGGTGTTGCTGTCCCGGCCCACCGCCACCAGGCGGTAGAGCCAGCGGCCGTCTTCGTCGATGGGGCCAGTGATGTCGCTGGCGATCTGCTTGCGGTCATGGCTGCCCAGCTGCAGCTGCACCTCGCGCTGGGGCTGGTCCAGCGGGCGCTTGCTGGTCAGATTGAGCACGCCGCCCACGCTGCCCTGGCCATAGAGCACCGACGAGGGGCCGCGCAGAAACTCGACCCGCTCCAAGGTATAGGGCTCAACCTTGATGTTGTTGTAGGTGCCATAGGTGCGCAGCAAGCCGTCTTGGTACTGGCTGACATCGCCGCCCCGGGCCTTGAAGCTGTCCACCCGGTTGTCGAAATAGCTGGAGTTGATGCCGGCCGCGTAGCGCGTGGTTTCGCGCAAGGTGGTGACGCCCTGGGCTTCAAACTGGTCGCGGGTCACCACGCTGATGGCCTGCGGGGTCTCGATCAGCGAGGTATCGGTCTTGGTGGCGGAGAGGGCGCGCTTGGCCACAAAGCCCTTGACCGGGCCGGTGGCCGTCTCGGCAGTGGCATCGCCCTGCACGGTGATGGGCGCGAGCGTGGTCTCTGCCGGGGCTGCCGGCGCGGCGCTTTGCGCCAGCGCGTTGCCGCCCCAGCAAGCGAGGGCGGCCCACAAGGCCGTGTGCAATGCGGTATGCAGCGCACGCGGCGCGGCTGCGGGGATCAGGGTGTCAGACATGGTGATCGGGTGTTGAACGCGGAAAAACGGCGCGCTGAAAGGCTCAGCGCCAGAGCTTTACCGGGCCTGACCACGGGCCATGCGGGGAGGCTGCGCTGTGGATACAGGTGCTGACATCCAAGGCTCCCAACTGCGGCCTGGTGGACCGCGAGGCGAGGCAATAGGCGTGCACGCAGCATGGCGTTGGGGATGACCCGGTGCGCTGGCTGGCACCGGTAAACAAACGATGCTGGCGTGCGAAGAAAGATGAAGGCGCAGTGTAATAGAAGTCGCGAATGATTATTGTTTAACCATCAATACAAGCAGGTTTGTGCGACAGATACAACAAAAAAGGACCCGAAGGTCCTTTTTGAAAGAGGGTTGCTGGCGTCGTGGCTTATTCGACCTCGCCCATGATGGACTGCAGGTAGTTCTGGATGCCGACCTTGTCGACCAGGTCCAGCTGGGTTTCCAGAAAATCGATGTGCTCTTCGGTGTCATCCAGGATCTTTTGCAGCAGGTCGCGCGAGACATAGTCACGCACGCTTTCGCAGTGGGCGATGCCGTCCTTGATGGTCGCCTGCGCTGCTTGCTCCAGACGCAGGTCGCAGGCCAGTGCTTCTGGCACGTCTTCACCGATCTGCAGCTTGCCCAGGTCCTGCAGGTTGGGCAGTCCATCGAGCATGAAGATGCGGTCCATCAGCCAATCCGCATGCTTCATCTCACCGATGGATTCCTCGTATTCCTTCTTGGCCAGCTTGTCCAGACCCCAGTGCTTGTACATGCGGTAGTGCAGAAAGTACTGGTTGATGGCGGTGAGTTCGTTCTTCAGCTGTGCCTGCAGAAAACCGATGGCTTTGGGATCGCCTTTCATGGTGGGCTCCTTCTCTTGTGTGAATGACGGGTGTTGGGACTATTGTCCTTGCGAAAGGTCAAGCAACCAAACCGGGTAGCACTTATCCCCCGTGCTTTTGCTCTGGCTGCGTGTAAGGCTGAGTCGTGTTCTCATTTGACGCCGCAGCTCCCTTGCTTGCATGATGCGGCTTGCTGCAGCGCAACTGCGTTGTCATGGCGCTGTGCTAAGTTGCAGTGATAAGGTTGCAGGCTTGCAAAATCTGCATAAGCCCGCATATGCCAATCTGCCTTGGGTCAGTATTTAGATAATAGTTTGTTTAAATTGAAATCATTATTTTAATTGAATTGATCAATTATTAAGAAGTTTCTACACTAACCCCTGTCAATCGTTTTTACTCAACAGAAGGAAACCACCATGTCCGTACTCAACAGCAAGATCAAGCCTTTCGCGACGCAAGCTTTCAAGGATGGCAAGTTCATCGAAGTGACCGAAAAAGACGTCCTGGGCAAGTGGGCTGTGTTCTTCTTCTACCCTGCTGACTTCACCTTCGTCTGCCCCACCGAACTGGGCGACGTGGCTGACCACTACGCAGAACTGCAAAAGCTGGGCGTGGAAGTTTATTCCGTGTCCACCGACACCCACTTCGTGCACAAGGCATGGCACGACACCTCGGACACCATCGCCAAGATCAAGTACACCATGCTGGGTGACCCAACCTGGCAAATCAGCCAGAACTTTGACTGCCTGCGCGAAGGCCAAGGCCTGGCAGACCGTGCCACCTTCATCGTGGATCCAGAAGGCGTGATCCAGGCGATGGAAATCACCGCTGAAGGCATCGGCCGCAATGCAGAAGACCTGCTGCGCAAGATCAAGGCTGCCCAGTACGTGGCATCGCACCCCGGTGAAGTCTGCCCTGCCAAGTGGCAAGAAGGCGAAAAGACCCTGGCTCCTTCGCTGGACCTGGTCGGCAAGATCTAAGCCCAAGCCTTTCCCTTTCTTAACTGCTGCCATTCCAACGTAGTAGACGCCCGGGTGCCTGGCGCCCGGGCTTTGTTTTTTGAAAAGTGCTGCAAGCCATCGAGGCTTGGCATAAGAAGTTTGAAGGAAGTCCCATGCTCGACAACACCATGAAAGCCCAATTGAAAGCCTACCTGGAGCGCTTGACCAAGCCTGTCGAGCTGGTGGCGACCCTGGACGACGGTGACAAGTCGAAGGAAGTGCGCCAGCTGCTGGCAGATATCAAAGAGCTGAACGACAAGATTTCGGTGGTCGAGGACAACGCGGCCGATGTGCGCAAGCCCTCGTTCCTGATCACCAACCCCGGCACCGATGTCGGCGTGCGTTTCGCCGGCGTGCCGCTGGGCCATGAATTCACCTCGCTGGTGCTGGCGCTGCTGCAGGTGGGTGGTCACCCATCGAAGGAATCGGCAGAGCTGCTCGAGCAGGTCAAGAACATTGATACGCCACTGCACTTCGAGACCTTCTACTCGCTGTCCTGCCACAACTGCCCGGACGTGGTGCAGGCGCTCAACCTGATGTCCGTGCTCAACCCCAAAATCACGCACACCGCGATCGATGGCGGTCTGTTCCAGAAGGAAGTGCAAGAGCGCGAAATCATGGGCGTGCCCACCGTGTTCGTCAACGGCCAGCGTTTTGGCCAGGGCCGCATGGAGCTGGCCGAGATTGTCGCCAAGGTGGATACCGGAGCCGCAGCCCGCGAAGCGCAAAAGATTTCGGCCAAGGAGGCCTTTGATGTGCTGATCGTCGGTGGTGGCCCTGCTGGCGCAGCCGCTGCGATCTATGCAGCGCGCAAGGGCATCCGCACCGGCATTGCGGCCGAACGCCTGGGTGGCCAGGTGCTCGACACCGTGGATATCGAGAACTTCGTCTCCGTCAGCAAGACCGATGGCCCCAAGTTTGCAGCGGCGATGGAGAGCCATATCCGCGACTACGAGGTCGACATCATGAATCTGCAGACCGCCAAGTCCTTGACGCCTGCAGCGCAAGAGGGTGGCCTGATCGAGATCGAGACCGAATCGGGTGCCAAGCTCAAGGCCCGCACGGTGATCCTGTCGACTGGCGCGCGCTGGCGCAACATGAATGTGCCCGGTGAGGATACCTACCGCACCAAGGGCGTGACCTACTGCCCGCATTGCGATGGCCCGCTCTTCAAGGGCAAGCCCGTCGCGGTGATCGGTGGTGGCAACTCGGGTGTCGAGGCGGCGATTGACCTGGCTGGCGTGGTCAAGCATGTGACCTTGCTGGAGTTTGCCTCCGAGCTGAAGGCCGACGCCGTGCTGCAGCGCAAGCTGCGCAGCCTGCCCAATGTGACGGTCATCCTGAACGCGCAGACCACCGAAGTGAACGGTGACGGCAAGAAGGTGACGGGCCTGACCTACAAGGACCGCACGAACGACGAGATCAAGACCGTCGCGCTGGAAGGCATCTTTGTGCAGATCGGTCTGCTGCCCAACACCGGCTGGCTCAAGGGCACCGTGCAGCTGACCCCGTTTGGCGAGATCGAGATCGATGCCAAGGGCCACACCAACCTGCCCGGCGTGTTCGCTGCCGGTGACTGCACCAATGTGCCGTACAAGCAGATCGTGATTGCCGCAGGTGCCGGTGCGACTGCCGCGCTGAGCGCGTTTGACCACCTGATCCGCACGACGGCACCTGCTGCCTGATCTGCCTGATTTGACTGTTAGGCGCTGAAATGACAATGCCCCGATACCGAAAGGTCCGGGGCATTGCTACATCTGGAGAGGCCGGGGTGGCTCAGCCAGCCGATGAACAGCCGCTGGATTGTGTTAACGCCGCCTAGCCTTGCTTGCCGATGAGCAGGTACTCCATCAAAGCCTTCTGCACATGCATGCGGTTCTCGGCCTCGTCCCAGACGACGGACTGCGGGCCGTCGATGACCTCGGCCTGCACCTCTTCGCCGCGGTGGGCGGGCAGGCAGTGCATGAAGAGGGCGTCCTTCTTGGCGACGGCCATCATGTCGAGGTCCACGCACCAGTCGGCAAAGGCCTTCTTGCGCTTCTCGTTTTCCTCTTCATAGCCCATGCTGGTCCACACATCGGTGGTGACCAGATCCGCGCCCTTGCAGGCCTCCTGCGGATCGCTGAACAGCTGGTAGCAGCCCTTGTCGTAGGGGCGGCCGCTGAAAGCCAGTTGCTCATCGATGCCATAGCCGCTGGGCGTGCTGACATGCACCTTGAAGCCCAGCAGGTTGGCCGCCTGCAGCCAGGTGTTGGCCATGTTGTTGCCGTCACCCACCCAGGCGACGGTCTTGCCCTGGATGGAGCCACGGTGCTCGATGAAGGTGAAGATGTCGGCCAGGATCTGGCAGGGGTGGAACTCGTTGGTCAGGCCATTGATGACCGGCACGCGCGAGTGCGCTGCAAAGCGCTCGATCTTGTCCTGGCCGAAGGTGCGGATCATCACCAGGTCGGTCATGCGGCTGATCACGCGGGCGCTGTCCTCGATGGGCTCGGCACGGCCCAGCTGGCTGTCGCCGGTGGTCAGGTGGACCACCGATCCACCCAGCTGGTACATGCCGGCTTCAAAGCTCACGCGGGTGCGGGTGCTGGCCTTTTCGAAGATCATCGCCAAGGTGCGGTCGGCCAGGGTATGGTGGGTCACATAGCCCTTGAACTTCTGCTTGATCAGCGTCGCGCGCTTGAGCAGGTATTCGTATTCGTCAGCCGTGAAGTCCTGGAATTGCAGATAGTGTTTCATTGCGTTCTTTTCTGGCCTTATTGGCCCGCCAGGAAGGATTTGACCAGCGGTACGAGCTTGGCGACGATTTCATCGGCTTCGGCTTCGGTCAGGATCAGCGGTGGCACGATACGGATCACCGTGTCGGCGGTCACGCTGAACAGCAGGCCTGCTTCTTGCGCGCCGCGCGTGATCAGCTCGCCGCAGGGCTTGTTGAGCTCCACGCCGATCATCAGCCCCTGGCCGCGCACCTCGACAAAGCCGGGCGTGCCAGCGAGCGCCTGGTTCAGCGCTGCCTTGAGGTGATTGCCCACCTGGGTGGCGTTGGCCAGCAAGCCTTCTTCTTCCATGATGGCGATGGTTTCCACACCGGCACGCATGGCCAGCGGGTTGCCACCAAAGGTGGTGCCATGGTTGCCTGGTTGCAGCACCTTGGCCGCCTTGGGGCCGGCGACGACCGCGCCCACCGGCACGCCCGAGCCCAGGCCCTTGGCCAGCGACATCACATCGGGCACGATGCCTGCCCATTGGTGGGCAAACCACTTTCCGGTGCGGCCCATGCCGGCCTGGATTTCATCAACGATGAACAGCCAGTCCTTGGCATCGCAGAGTTCACGCACCTGCTTCATGAACTCAGCGCGCATCGGGTGCAGGCCGCCTTCGCCCTGGATGGGCTCCATCATCACACCAACGATATTGGGGTTGCCTTCGGTCGCTTCCTGCAACGCGACGAAGTCATTGGCCGGCACGCGCAGAAAGCCGTCGAGCAGGGGGCCGAAGCCGTTGCGCACCTTGGGGTTGGCGGTGGCGCTCATCGTGGCGATCGAGCGGCCATGGAAGGCATGGTCGAACACGACGATCACGGGCTTTTCGATGCCCTTGTCCACGCCGTACTTGCGCGCGATCTTGATCGATGCCTCGTTCGCCTCCAGACCGGTGGAGCAGAAGAAGACATTGGTCATCTTCGAGCGCTCGACGAGCAGGGCCGCCAGCTTTTCCTGGCCGGGCACATAGTAGTAGTTGCTGGTGTGGATCAGCTTGGTCATCTGGTCGTGCAGCGCAGCGACCAGCTTGCCGTGGTTGTGGCCCAGCGTGTTGACCGCAATGCCGCCCAGCGCGTCGAGGTATTCCTTGCCGTTGACATCCCACACACGCACGCCCTGGCCTCGCTCCAGTGCGACCGGCACGCGGCCATAGGTAGTCATCACATGGGGCTCAGAAGGCTTGACGGTGTCTTGCATGGAAATCTCCGGAAAAAGAAACAGAATCAAAAAATCCGCCATAGCCCCATGCCCCTATGGCATGGCACCAGCGGAAGTCCCATTCTAGGGGCTGCGTAGCGACAGACTAGTGAAGAATGCGCATCACAGAATCCCAGCGGAGTCTGAGCGCAGGTGCAGCCCAATACCGGCAGGCTAGACTACGTAACGCGTAGGCCTCGGCATATCTGCACCAATGGCCTCTGCAAGCCATTCAACGTTATGCGTGTCATGCATCTGATGATGCTTTGAACTTATGCCTTGTGCGTGCGTATCTCTTATATAAGAGTTAAAATACGGGTTTGGCCTGAGGCAGTGATCCTGTGCTCAGGTGTCTATCAGAGGCTTCCACCCCATGGTTTCTCCAACATCTCAAGAAGTTTTCATTCTGGGCCTGACCCAGAATGGGAAGACCTTTCGCCCCAGCGACTGGGCGGAGCGTCTGGCGGGGGTGATGAGCCAGTTTCGTCCGGGAGGCATGCGCCGTGGTGGCCATCTGGGTTATTCGCCCTGGTGCGTTCCCACGACAATGAACGGCGCCAAATGCGTGATCGTCAAGCGCGAGCTGCAGGTCCATGAGCCGATGGCCTGGGACTTTGTGATGAACTTTGCGCGCGACAACGGACTGCAGACCACAGATGCCTGCCTGATTCCGGAGGCGCCGGCCAAGCCTGGCGATCCGGCCAGTCCGGCCAGCAGCACTGGCAACACCACCACCAAGGCCTGAGTTTTCAGGCCTTTTTTGCGGGTGGGTGTTGGCTGGCCGGGTGCTTTCCAGGCGCCATGTGTGCATCGCGTGCTTGATGGGCGCGATGCTTGGATCTGGCTTTGTTGTCTGAGCCCATCCAGCGCTGCTAAGAATCGGTCGACACAACGAAAAAAGCCGTCTTGCGACGGCTTTTTAGTTCACTGAGAGCGCACCCGTTACAAACGGCGGGCAGGGGATCCTGCCCGTGCGATTGCCTAATGGGCTTAGGCGGCCAGTGCCAGGGCCTTGACCTTGGCAGCAATGCGGCTCTTATCGCGAGCAGCCTTGTTCTTGTGGAAGATGCCCTTGTCGGCAATCGTGTCCAGCACGGATTGCGCCTTGGCAAACAGTTCGGTGGCCTTGGTCTTGTCGCCAGCAGCAACAGCCTTTTCCACGTTCTTGATGGCGGTACGGTACTTGGAACGCAGCGAGGTGTTGGCGGCGTTCAGCTTGATGGTTTGGCGGGCGCGCTTGCGGCCGGATGCCAAACGGGGGTTTTTCTTGACTGGCTTAGATGCCATGATGAGTGTCCTTTGAGTCTGCGGATGTTTTCAGTGAATCGGGCATTATAGCCGCTCTTTACTCAGAAATCCAGATATCCGGCATTTTCCCGCCAGCGGCGCAGCTACACTGCCCGGGTGTCACTGTTCAAAGCTGCCTCCACCGTCTCCCTGTTTACGCTGCTCTCGCGTATCACAGGGCTTGCCCGCGACCTGCTGATGGCCACCATGTTTGGTGCCAGCGCGTTGACCGACGCATTCAATGTAGCGTTCCGCATTCCCAATCTGTTCCGGCGCTTGTTTGCAGAAGGGGCATTCAGCCAGGCCTTTGTGCCGGTGCTGGCCACCACCCTGACCAAGGAAGGCGAGGAGCGCACCCGTACCCTGGTGCACAGCGTGGCCACGGTGCTGTTCTGGATTCTGGCGCTGACCTGTGTAGTGGGCGTGGTCGCAGCACCCGTGCTGGTCTGGCTGCTGGCCAGCGGTCTGCGGCAGAACCCGCACAGCTATGACGCGGCCGTGCTGATGACGCGCTGGATGTTTCCCTATATCGGCTTCATGTCGCTGGTGGCATTGGCGGCTGGTGTGCTAAATACCTGGAAGCGCTTTATCGTGCCGGCCTTCACGCCGGTGCTGCTCAATGTCAGCATGATTGTGGCTGCCTTGGCGCTGACGCCCTGGATGCGCAGCCATGGGCTGGAACCCATCTACGGCATGGCCATCGGCGTGATGGCCGGTGGCGTGCTGCAGCTGGTGGTGCAGTTTCCGGCGCTGCGCCGCATCGGCATGCTGCCGCGCATCTCGTGCCGGCCCTCGGTCATCAGGCAGGCCTGGGCCGATGCCGGGGTACGCCGCATCCTGTCGCTGATGGCGCCCGCCTTGCTGGGCGTGGGCGTGGCCCAGATCTCGCTGATGATCAACACCCAGATCGCGTCCTACCTGGCACCAGGTAGCGTGACCTGGCTGTTCTATGCCGACCGGCTGATGGAGTTCCCCACTGCCTTGTTGGGCGTGGCGCTGGGTGTGGTGCTGACGCCGCAGCTGTCGTCGGCCAAGGCGGCGGGCGATGACGAGCGCTATGGCGCCATGCTGGACTGGGGCCTGCGCATCGTGGTGCTGCTGGCGGCACCTTGTGCGGCTGGTTTGCTGCTGTTTGCCAAGCCCTTGGTGGCGGTGCTGTTCCACTACGGCGCGCTCAAGGGCTCGGATGTGGGCCAGATTGCACTGGCGCTGCAAGGCTATGGCGTGGGCCTGCTGGCCATGGTGGCCATCAAGGTGCTGGCGCCCGGCTTTTATGCCAGCCAGGACATCCGCACGCCGGTGAAGATTGCCATCTGTGTGCTGGTGCTGACGCAGCTGTTGAACCTGGTGCTGGTGCCGACCATGGCCCATACCGGCCTGGCCTTGTCGATCGGTCTGGGCGCTGTCATCAATGCGCTGTGGCTGCTGGTGGGCCTGATCCGGCGCGGCAGCTTCCAGCCCAAGCCAGGCTGGTGGATCTTCCTGGCCCGGGTCTCGCTGGCGGTGGCGCTGTTGGGCATCTTCCTGGCCTGGGGCGCGCAGATGACCGACTGGGTGGCGATGGGGGCGCACCGCCTGGAGCGAGTGGGACTGCTGGCGCTGTGGATGGCCGGCGCTGCGCTGCTGTACTTTGGCGTGCTGGCCTTGTCAGGCATGAAGCTGCGCAACCTGCTGCGCCGCTGAGCGTTTTTGAGCGCTAACTGCAGGCGCAGTTGTAGCGGTAGCTCGGCAATAGTTCCTAGGGAGATTCCTGGGGATAGCCAGCATATTTACGCAGCTTTTGCACAATTGTGTCCTACAGCCCCTGCATTCGGGGCTGTCTCGTGCTATACATGGCGTCATGGCACAGGCAGCGCCCGAATGTGCCAGCGATGTATGCGGCGGCGCTGCAGTTGGGATGTGTATGGACTTCCGCTTTTCTATCCCCACACCGTTGGAGCATTTTGAATCGCTGGTTAGCAGCGATGATGGTTTTCCGCTGCTCGAAGCCGCCGCTGCCGTGGCCTGCATCGAATACCCCCAACTGGACACCCAGCAGGTTCTGAACGAAGTCGATCAACTGCTGGGCCAACTGATGGAAAGCCGCGATGCCAGCAGCCGCAGCGCGCTGACCCGGCTCAAGGCACTTAACCACCGTTTCTACGCCGATTGGGGTTTTCAAGGCAATCCCAATGACTTCTATGCGCTGGACAACAGCTGCCTCAATGCCGTGTTGCACCGCAGGCGCGGCATCCCCGTGTCGCTTGCGGTCATCTGGTTGGAGCTGGCATCGGCCTTGCAGCTGCCCGCGCACGGCATCTGTTTTCCAGGCCATTTTCTGCTCAAGGTGAGCGTGGCCGAAGGGCAGATTGTGCTTGATCCGCTGTCGGGCCAGTCGTTCTCCAGCAACATGCTCGCCGAGATGCTGGAGCCCATGCAAAAGGCGTTTCACCGCGTTGATGAAGACGATGTGCCGCTGGGCCTGTATTTGCAGGCCGCCAGTCCGCGCGACATCATTGCGCGCATGCTCTCCAACCTCAAGGAGATCTACCGCAGCGACAAGAACTGGTCCAAGCTGATCGAGGTGCAAAACCGGCTGCTGATCCTGCTGCCCAGCGAATGGACCGAATTGCGTGACCGTGGCCTGGCCTATGCAGAGCTGGGCGTGCATGACCGTGCGCGCGAAGACCTGCAGGCCTACCTGAACCATGCCGGCAATCCGGAGGATGCGGCCACTATCCGTGCGGCTTTGTTAGATTTGCAACGAATGTAACGTATGACGTTGTTTTGACATTTTCCTGTCATTCTGTCGTCACACAAATTCGGCAAGATAGCGGCACTGGGGATGCGCCACTATGAAAGATAGATTAGGAATTTCACCTGAAGACGTCATGCACAAGATTGCGCGTGACGTGATGGATGACTATGACGAGTCTCTGGAGCTGGAGATGGAAGACGGCTTGCTGGGCGCGCCGTTTGCTGCAGGCATGACGGAGCATGACTACCAGTATTTCCGCGAGCTTCTCAGGCTGCAGGGTGAGCTGGTCAAGCTGCAGGACTGGGTGCAGCACACCGGACAGAAGGTGGTGGTGCTGTTCGAAGGGCGCGATGCCGCAGGCAAGGGCGGTGTGATCAAGCGCATCACCCAGCGTCTCAACCCCCGTGTGGTGCGCGTGGCCGCCTTGCCGGCGCCCAACGACCGTGAGCGCACGCAGTGGTACTTCCAGCGCTATGTGGCGCACCTGCCAGCTGCCGGTGAGATCGTGCTGTTTGACCGCAGCTGGTACAACCGCGCTGGCGTCGAGAAAGTCATGGGCTTTTGCACCAACGACCAGTACGAAGAATTCTTCCGCACCGTGCCCGAGTTTGAGAAGATGCTCGTCCGCTCGGGCATCTTGCTGGTCAAGTACTGGTTCTCGATCAGCGATGAAGAGCAGCACCTGCGATTCCTGGGCCGTATCCATGACCCCCTCAAGCAGTGGAAGCTCTCCCCGATGGACCTGCAAAGCCGCGTGCGCTGGGAAGAGTACACCAAGGCCAAGGAGGTGATGCTGGAGCGCACCCACATCCCTGAAGCGCCCTGGTGGCTGGTGCATGCCGATGACAAGAAAAAGGCGCGTTTGAACTGCATTGCGCACTTCTTGGCCCAGGTGCCTTACAGCGATGTGGACCATGAGAATGTGGTGCTGCCCGACCGGGTCCGCCATCCGGACTACAGCCGCCTGCCCGTGCCTGCTTCCATGTATGTTCCAGAAGTCTATTAATTAAGATTTCGGATCATTCAATTCAAAGAGCCTCGGTTTGATCGCCGAGGTTTTTTTACGCCCGTATTGTACTGATGCTGGCAGCGCGCCCATGGGGCAGCGAAGGCTGGGTTGTGGGAAGGCGGCCGATCCGCGTACGGTAGGAGGAGCCAGCAGGCGGCGAAGCTGTGTCGAGGTGAGGCATCTGTCCAGCTGCATCTCTTGCACGTGGGGCGCTTGAAGATGTGTGGTGCGGTGCTTGCAGCAAAGAGGGTGGCGTGACGGGCATCTGCACCCCGCCTGAGGGTGCAGCGCCAAAGAGGCAGGTGTCAGATCAGCCGCGCCGCAAACAGCTCTTTTTTCAGATAGGCGTAAAAGAGCGGCGCAGCCACCAGCCCGGCAGGGCCAAAAATGGCTTCGGCCACAAACATCACCGACAGCAGCTCCCAGACGCCCATATGCGTCTTGGCGCCAACAACCTTGGCATTGATCAGGTACTCAGCCTTGTGGATCAGCACCAGGAACGCCAGGCAGGCCACGGCGGTGAGCGGGGAGACCGACAGGCCGACCGTGGTGATGACGGCATTGCAGACCAGGTTGCCGACAATGGGAATCAGGCCGCCAAAAAAGGTCAGCATGATGAGCGCGCCGCTGTAGGGCAGGCGCATATTGATCAGCGGCAGGATGCCCAGCAGGAAGATGGCGGTCAGCACCGTGTTGAACAGTGCAATCCAGAACTGGGCCGCGACAATCTGGCGGAAGGCATCGCCAAAGCGCTGCACGCGCAACTGCAGCTGGTAAGCCAGGGGGGCGTGGGAATGGCGGCTGTGGCGCACGGCGGCCAGCGCACCAATCAACAGGCCCACAAACACATAGAGCAGGCCGGTGAGCCAGAGCCGGCCCATGTTGGCGATGGCGCCTGCCTTGGTGCCCAGGTACTCGGCAGCCCTTTGCTGCAGGTCCTGCACGCCATCGGGCAGCACATTGGCCAGCTCGGGTGGCAGCTTGCTGCGCAGGTCCAGCAGGGTCTTGGCCATCGATACCAGCATCTCGCGGTACTGTTGCGGCGCATTGAGCAGATAGCCCTGGGAATGGATCAGGCCAATGGTGACCAGCACCACCGGAACCACGAGCACGATGGTGACGGACAGGTATTCCATCCACAGCGGCGGGGGCGTGTTCAGCGAGGTTGGCAGGCGGCTCAACTCGCGGATCTTGTGCACCAGAAACAAGGTGAAGGTGTAGCCGGCGCAGGCGGCCAGCAGGCCCACCAGCAGACCATTGAGCATGATCAGCAGCAACGCCGAAGCCATCAACACATAGGATGCCACCCTGACGCCCCAATGCGCAGGAGGCGGCCGCCAGACATGCGGCATGTCCGCAGCGCCACTGGCCGGTTGGGCGGCTGCGGGGCTAGTGGACGAGGGCTTTGCGGAATCCGGTTGCATGGTAGGCCATCCAGCTGAGCGAGTCGGAGGGCCAGGAGCTGGCCCTTGCTGCGCGCTGGGCAGACGGCGTGGTGCGCGCCTGCCCGACGGGTAAGCTTAGCGTACCGTGACTGCAGCCTCTGCGCCACGGGGGCCGATGCTGCCAATCGTCCACACTTGTTCACCAAGTGCAGAGAAAGCGTCCTTGACCGCCTTTTCGCTGTCAGCAGGAACCACCACCACCATGCCGATACCGTTGTTGAACGTGCGGTTCATCTCGATGTCGTCGATGCCAGCGGTCTTTTGCAGCCAGGCAAACAGCTCGGTCTGGGGCCAGCTGCCCTTGACCAGCTGTGCGCCCAGGCCTTCAGGCAGCACGCGGGGGATGTTTTCCAGCAGGCCGCCACCGGTGATGTGGGCCAGCGCCTTGATGGGCTGCGAAGCCAGCACCTTCAGTACGTTGAGCACATAGAGGCGCGTGGGCTCCATGATGGCGTTCTTGAAGGGCTTGCCGTCCAGGGTTTCGGGCAGGCCGCCTTGGCTTTCAGCGCGTTCGATGCACTTGCGCACCAGCGAGAAGCCATTGGAATGCACGCCGTGCGAGGCCAGGCCCAGCACCACGTCACCGGCTTGCACGTTCTGGCCGGTCAGGATCTTGCTTTTCTCGACCGCGCCAACTGCAAAGCCGGCCAGGTCGTATTCGCCATCCGGGTACATGCCGGGCATCTCGGCGGTTTCACCACCAATCAGTGCGCAGCCCGACAGCTCGCAGCCTTTGGCGATACCGCCGACCACGGCCGCTGCCGTGTCCACATCCAGCTTGCCGCAGGCAAAGTAGTCGAGGAAGAACAGGGGCTCGGCGCCTTGCACCAGCACGTCGTTGACGCTCATGGCCACCAGATCGATGCCCACGGTGTCATGCATATTCCACTCAAAAGCCAGGCGCAGCTTGGTGCCCACGCCGTCCGTGCCCGACACCAGTACTGGCTCCTTGTAGCGCTTGGGCACTTCAAACAGCGCGCCAAAACCACCGATACCCGCCATCACGCCTTCGCGCATGGTTTTCTTGGCCAGGGGCTTGATGCGCTCGACCAGCGCGTCGCCTGCGTCAATATCAACGCCAGCGTCTTTGTACGAAAGGGGGGTGGAGGAATTGGAAGAGCTCATGAGGGACTACAAAGGCAATAAAGCTGACAAGCTGACCCAACGGGGGCCAGAAACGTCGATTTTATGTCGCAAGCCATACCCGAGGGGGCAGAATGCCCGTCCGCTATGCACTGTTACCGCCAGAGCGCACATTTGGCGGCCTGCTTTGTGGCCGATTTCATGCATAAATGCGGCGCAGTGGCCTTTTGTGTCACACGGCCGTTACTACCGACTAAAATCAACGGGTTTGCATGTAGGGCCCTGGCCACTGCATGACGAGCAGGGGCGCCCCAAGTTGGCGCGCATCGCGCCAACCAGACCGAACGCTTTCTTGTATTGAACGCAGCCATGCGTGAGATTTCCTTTTATCTGATGTCCGACAACGCAGTGCCTCATGCACGGCGGGCCTGGGCGCGGATAGGAGTTGGCGCATGAAGCAAATGGCTTTGGACCTGGGTTTGGCGCCAGCGCCAAGCCTGAACCGGTTTTTTGCGGGCTCCAACCAGGCGGCACTCGCGCATCTGCATGCCCAGGTCAATGAGACCTGGGACACGCCGCGCTCCACCGTGCCGACTTACCTCTGGGGCGAGATGGGCTGCGGCAAGACCTATGTGCTGCGCGCGGTGGCCGAAGCCTTGCGTGAGCAGGGCGCGCCGGTGGGCTGGCTCGATGCGAGCACCCGCTTTCCCAGTGCCTTCAACGAGCGCTGGTCGGCCGTGATCCTGGACGAGGTGCAGTTCTACAACCCGGTGCAGCAGGCAGCGGCCTTCAACTGGTTCGTCAACGCCACCAGCCCGGCCACGGGTGCGCGGCGCTGGGTGCTGGCGGCGGGCGATGTGCCGCCTTCGGACCTGAAACTGCGCGACGACTTGCGCACCCGGCTGGGCTGGGGCGAGATCTACCAGCTGCACCTGCTCAGCGAAGCGCAGCGCAGGGATGTGCTCAAGGATGAAGCCAAACGACGTGGCCTGGTATTGACCGACGATGTGATGGATTACATGCTCAAGCGCTTCTCACGCGATTTGGGCAGCCTGATGCAGCTGTTGGACCACCTGGACAATTTTGCCTTGCGCAATAAAAGGGGTCTGACGATCCCCTTGCTCAAGGACATGCTGGAGACGGAATAAATGGTCTTACAGCAACAACCGAGATTTTTTGAATGAATAACTCTGCTGGCACAAGCACAAGGCTTGCGCTTTTTGACCTGGACCACACGTTGCTGCCGCTCGATTCGGATTACGAATGGGGGGAGTTCACCTTGCGCAAGGGCTGGTGCGACAAGCAGGAGTTTGGCAGCCGCAATGCAGCCTTTTTTGCCGATTACCAAAAAGGCACGCTCGATATCCATGCCTATGTGCGTTTTGCCACCGAGGCCATTCGCAAGCTGGGCCCGCAGGCCGCCGATGAGGCGCACCGCGTGTTCATGCAGGAAGTCATCACGCCGCATATCCAGCCGGCCGCGCTGGCACTGCTGCAGCAGCACCGTGATGCGGGTGACACCATCGTGATCGTCACCGCCACCAATGAGTTCGTGACCCGCCCGATTGCCAAGGCCTTGGGTGTGGACCACCTGCTGGCCGTCAACCTGGCGCGCGATGCCTCGGGCTGGATCACCGGCGAGATCGATGGCGTACCCACGATGCGCGCTGGCAAGGTCACCCGCATGGAAGCCTGGATGGCCGAACGCGGCCTGAGCTGGGACAGCGTGGACAGCATCTTCTACAGCGACTCGATGAACGACGTGCCGCTGCTGGAGAAAGTCAACACGCCGGTGGCCACCAACCCTGACGACCGCCTGCGCCAACTGGCGACAGAACGCGGCTGGCGCATCCTGGACCTGCTGGAGCCACACGCATGATCAAGACCATCATCGATAAATTGCTGGGCAAGGCAACTGCCGCCAGCAAGACCAAGAATCCCTTCGGCAAGCGCGAGGAAGTGGGCGTCGATGTGCACAACATCGATCCCAAGCTGGTGGACCGCCGGGCGCTGGATGTCTGCAGCACCTTGAAGGAAGCGGGCTTCGAGGCCTATATCGTCGGCGGCGCGGTGCGCGATCTGCTGCTGGGCCTGCGCCCCAAGGATTTTGACGTGGCCACCAATGCCACGCCCGAGCAGGTCAAGAGCCTTTTCCGCCGTGCCTTCATCATCGGCCGCCGCTTTCGCATCGTGCACGTGGTCTATGGCCGTGGCCGCGAGAACGAGGTCATCGAAGTCACCACCTTCCGCGCTTTCCTGGACAGCTCCAAGGCCGAGCAGGTGCAGGGCAACGAGAAAACCAGCAAGGCCGCACTGGCCGGCATGAAGCTGGCGGTGGACGAGAGCGGCCGCGTGCTGCGCGACAACGTCTGGGGCCCCCAGAACGAGGATGCGGCACGGCGCGACTTCACCGTCAACGCCATGTACTACGACCCGCAGACCCAGATCGTGGTGGACTACCACAAGGGCATCCGCGACTCGCAAAAGCATGTGCTGCGCATGATTGGTGACCCGGCCACGCGCTACCGCGAAGACCCGGTGCGCATCATCCGCGCCGTACGCTTTGCCGCCAAGCTCAGCAAGAAGGGCTTCACGCTCGACCCCAAGACCGCCAAGCCCCTGGTCGAATGCGCCCAGCTGCTGCAGGAAGTGCCGCAAAGCCGCATGTTTGACGAGATGCTCAAGCTCTTGCAGACAGGCCATTCGCTGGCCTCGATCGAGCAGCTGCGCCTGCTGGGCCTGGCCAAGGGCATTTACCCGCTGCTGGATGTGGTGGTGGACCGCGCCGACCTGCCTTTTGTGCAGGCCGCGCTGATGGACACCGACCGCCGCGTGGCCGAAGGCAAGAGCGTGGCGCCAAGCTTCTTGCTCGCCTGCGTGCTGTGGCAGGACGTGAAAGCGGGCTGGGACAAGCGCATGCTCAAGGGCGAGCACCCGCACCCGGCGCTGCAGGATGCGATCGACGATGTCTTCAACCACCGCATCGGCGATGTCTCCGGCCGGGGCAAGCTCGCCGCTGATATGCGCGAAATCTGGGTGATGCAGCCGCGCTTTGAAAAGCGCACCGGCAGCACGCCGTTCGGCATGATCGCACAGGCGCGCTTCCGCGCTGGTTTCGATTTTCTGCGTCTGCGCGCCGATGTGGGCGAGGTGGACGAAGCGCTGGCCAACTGGTGGCAGGAGTTCCAGCAGGCCGATGAGGCCCGCCGCGAAGACCTGATTGCCCAGGTGCGTGAAGAGCAGCGGGCCAAGCCCAAGGCAGGCGCGCCCAAGCCCAAGCGCGCGCCTAGAAAGCCCGCCGCCGCCACGGAGGCCCAAGAGGGCTCCAGCCTGGACCAGGTGGCTCAGCAGGCGATGGACAGCGACAGAGAAGCCCATGGAGATGCGCCGGCCAAGAAGCGCCGCCGCCGCCGCCGCAAACCCGGTGCGGGTGATGCCGGCGGTGCAGCAGGTGGCGGCAATGGTGGTGATGCAGCCGCCCATGGCGACTGACGCGCTGGGCCAGGCGCAGCCCTTGGCCAATGGTGATGCCGCACCGCCCGCCGGGCAGAGCTTGCGCGCCTGGATAGGCCTGGGTGCCAATTTGGGCGACCGGGGTGCTGCGATGGCGCAGGCCTTGCAGCAGTTGGCGGGCAGCGCGGGTGTGGCCGTGCAAGCGGTCTCGTCGCTGTACAGCAGCCGGCCGGTGGATTCCAGCGGGCCCGACTACCTGAATGCCGTGGCCGAGTTGCGCACATCGCTGTCGGCACAGCAGCTGTTGCACCTGCTGCAGCAACTGGAGCTAGAAGCCGGCCGCGAGCGCCCCTACCGCAATGCCCCGCGCACCCTGGACCTGGATGTGCTGCTCTATGCAGACATCGGCACGTCGATTGAGATTCCCAACCTCCAGGTTCCCCATCCGCGCATGTGGCAGCGCGCCTTTGTGCTGGCACCCTTGCGAGAGCTGGCGCCGGCCTGGGTCAGCGAGGCACAGCTGCAGCCGCTTTTGGCGCAGGGTGTGCAGCGCAGCCAAGGGCCGGACTGGTGGCGCTGAGCCGGCGAGAGAGAGATACCGCGCCACAAGAACAAAGCCCCGCAGCTGCACGCTGGCGGGGCTTCTTGCTGGGCGCTACGGATTCGCAGCGTGGCGCTTAGTCGACCTTGGCGCCAGAGAGCTTGACCACCGATTCGTACTTGTTGCGCTCGGAGGCCATGAACTTGTCAAACTCGGCCGGCGTGGTGGGCACGGGTTCGGCCATCAGGCTGGCAAAGCGGGTCTTGGTAGTGGGGTCCTTCAGCGCATCGGTGAAGGCCTTGTTGAGGCGGTTGATCACATCGGGAGGCGTGTTGGCCGGAGCCACCAGGCCCCACCAGGTGTCGATCTCAAAGCCCTTGAGCGTGTCAGCCAGTGGCGGCACGCCGGGCAGCATGGGGCTGGCGTGCAGGCTGGTGACGGCCAGTGCGGTGAGCTTGCCACTGTGGATGTTGGCCGAGGCGGCCGCCAGGTTGTCGATGTTGAAATCCACCTCGCCCGACAGCAGGGCCAGCTGGGCCGGGTTGGCGCCACGGTAGGGCACGTGCACGGCAAAAATGCCGGCCTGGCGTTTCATCATCTCGCCGGCCAGGTGGCCCGAGCTGCCATTGCCGCCGCTGCCGAAATTGAGCTTGCCCGGGTTCTTCTTGGCATAGGCAATGAGGTCCTGCACATTGCTGATCTGCAGCGCCTTGGCGCGCTCGGTGTTCATCACCAGCACATTGGGCACGCGCACCATCTGGGTAATGGCGGTGAAATCCTTGGCGGCGTTGAAAGGCATCTTGGTATAGAGCCAGGGATTGACGGCATGCGTGGCCGTGGCCGACAGGCCGATGGTCAGGCCGTCCGGCGCAGCCTTGGCCACAATGTCGGCACCGATGTTGCCGCCGGCGCCTGCCTTGTTGTCGATTACCACGGTGCCCAGTTGGTCGCGGACACGCTCAGCCAGAATGCGCGAGGTGACATCCAGTGGACCACCGGGTGCATAGGGCACCACCAGGCGGATCACAGGTTCTGCAAATGCGGCAGGTGCTGCGAGGGCGGCGGCCGCCAGGAGGGTGGATAGCAGGATATTTCTGCGTTGCATGCTTGTGTATCTTCTTGAGGAGAGTGAATAACGACGCAGCGCCCGTGATAGGCAGGCACTACCCCCTGAGTGCCGCCAGCACAGCCTTGCCAACCGATGGTTTGCGTTGGAGGCTGGGCGCCCAGTCCTGGGCCGTAAAAAGGTAGACCAAGACGGGGCAACCAGCGACCAAGGGATGTGTTAGCGGCTCCAAACTTTCTAGTGTAGCGGCTGGACCGTGTAGCTGCTGTGACGCGGCAGTCGGACAGGGGCGCGATTGCGCCATGTCAGACCTTGTGCGGCGGCGCCGTTCATACGATCTGGTTTTGCTTGTCAGCCTCGGTCACGAAGGCATCGGCAAAGAAGGCGTCTTCCGGCAGGCCGCGCTGGCTGGTGAAGCTGGCACGGGCGGAATCGACCACAATCGGGGCGCCACAGGCATAGACCTCGTGGCCCGACAGGTCGGCAAAATCATCGAGCACGGCCTGGTGCACAAAGCCGCTGCGGCCTTGCCAGGCGTCTTCTGCCAGCGCGTTCGACACCACCGGTACATAGCGCAGCTGGGGCATCTCGGCGCTGCGCGCCAGCATCCAGTCGTGCATATACAGGTCTTGCGGGCGCCTGCCGCCCCAGTACACCACCACCGGGCGCTGGATGTCGTGGTGCTGCAGATGTTCGACAAGCGCCTTGATGGGCGCAAAGCCGGTGCCCGAGGCCAGAAAGACCATCGGTTTGTCGCCCTCATGCAGGAAGAAGCTGCCGAACGGGCCTTCAATGCGCAGGATCTCGCGCTCCTTCATCGCACCAAACACGTGGTCGGTAAAAAGACCGCCGGGTGTGTGGCGAATATGCAACTCCAAGCCAGGCGCGCTGTCCTGGTGGTGCGGCGCGACCGCCATCGAATAGGCGCGGCGCATGCCGCCAGCCAGCAGGAACTCGATGTACTGACCGGCGTGGTAGCGAAAGCTGTCGGCAGCCGGCAGTTGCAGGCGCAGCTTGACGACATCGGGCGACAGGCGCTCGATGGTCTGCACGCGCACCGGCATTTTCTTGATCGGAAAGGCACTTTCATCAGTGACATGGCGCGACTCGATCACCACATCGCTGGTGGGCACGGCGCAGCACGGCAGGATCATGCCATCGGCCTCTTCCTGGGGGCTCAGCGCACGTTCGCTGTGGGGACCATGCACGACGGTGCCGCTGAGCTTCTTGCATTTGCAGGAGCTGCAGGCGCCATCCTTGCAGCCATAGGGCAGGCCCACGCCGCTGCGGATGGCTGCGGTGAGGATGGCTTCCGAGGCCTGGGTGGCAAATGCGCGTCCGCTGGGCAGGACCGAAATTTGAAACGCGCTGGACGAAGAGCTCATTGCACCAAAATTCCTTATCGACACAAAACAATGGCGCTCATCTGCGCCTGGGCTTGCATAAATGGGGGGCGAACGGCCATTTGCAAGCCGCATGAGACGCTAGACTGCAGCGTGTGCCCCGCCGATGTGAACCACGAAAGCTTATTGTGCCTTTAAACCAAAGCCCGCGAAGCGGGCCCCGACAGCGCTGCGCCATGGCAGCTGGCCAGGCTTTGCCAGCGCGTTTTCGGCGCCAGCGGGTGCTGATCGTGGGCTGCGGCGATGTCGGCCAGCGGGTGCTGCGGCTGTGGCAGCGGCCAGGCCAGCAAGCGCATGCGGCGCGCGGCCCGCTGGTGCGGGCGCTCAGTTCATCGCCGCAGCGCTTTGACAGCCTGCGTGCCCTGGGTGCTACGCCGTTGCTGGGCAATCTGGACGAGCCGCGCAGCCTGCGCCGGCTGGCGGGCCTGGCCCAGCGCGTGGTGCATCTGGCGCCACCGGCACAGCCCGCAGCGGGAACGCCGTCCGCGCTGGCCTCGCGCGACCTGCGCACACGCCATCTGCTGCAAGCACTGGTTTGCCGCGCGGGCCAGGCGCCGCAGCTGGTGTACGGCTCCACCAGCGGTGTCTATGGCAACTGGGACGGTGCCTGGGTCACGGAAACCCATCCGCTGCGCGCCAGCACCGCCCGGGCGCTGCGCCGGGTCGATGCCGAGCGCCAGCTGCGCGCCTGGGCACGGCGCTTTGTGGCCAGCGGCGCTGCCGTGCATGTGCTACGCATCCCCGGCATCTATGCGGGCGACCGCGAGGGCGGCACCCCGCTGGGGCGGCTGCAGCGCGGCACGCCACTGCTGCGGCGCGAGGACGATGTCTACACCAGCCACATCCATGCCGATGACCTGGCGCGCGCCGTGGTGCGGGCGCTGTGGCGTGGCATGCCCCAGCGCATCACCAATGTGGCCGATGACTCAGCCATGCCGATGGGCGATTATTTTGACCTGGCTGCTGACCTATGGCGCCTGCCGCATCCCGCACGCATCAGCCTGGCTGAGGCCGAGCAGCAACTGAGCCCCACCTTGCTGAGTTTCATGCGCGAGTCGCGGCGCTTGAGCAATACCCGGATGCGGCAGGAGCTGGGTTTGGTGCTGCGCTACCAGACGGTACACCACGGCTTGCAGGCCGCGGTGTACCTGGTGGGGCCGGGCACTGCGACGGGCCCGGACGCTTGATCCTTGGCCGAAGCCCGGCTAGCAGGGCGCCGTGCCGCCCTGGCTGCGGCAACTGCGCGGGTTGGCGCCGGGGCTTGGTGGCCGAGCGATCTCGCCAATCTGGCCACGGGGGTGCGAATAGCCTTGCGTATCGATGCACTTGAACACATCGCAGCGGCTGATGCTGGGCGCGGGGGCCGGTGGTGGCGCCGGCGGGCGGGGGCGATTTGGGCGGTACGGGTAGCCGTCCCAATAGGAATCGGCGGGCAGTACCGCAGTCGGGGCGGGACGGCTGGCCTCCAGGCGGCTATAGGCCTCGGGGCCCATGCAGTCGAGCTCCATCTGGCGTTTGGCCGCATCGAGCCGGGCGTTGCTGCCCATGGTTTTGTCGGCCGCCTCATCGGATGCGGCGCCGTAGCGCTCGCGCGATTGCAGGCAGGCGGCTGACTGTGCAGGGTTGCCGCGAGCGGGGCGGTTGGCGGCCCGTTGCGCCGAATCCTCGGCCCGTTCATCGGCCTGCAGCTTGCGCTGGGTCAGCTCCTGCTGGCGCCGCTCGGCCTTGGCCTGCAGCGCTTCCTGCTCGCGGGCGCGGTCCTGGGCCAGTTCCTCGTCAGTTTTGCGGCGCTCGATCTCGGTCGCGCTGGCGCCGCTGGCACAGGCGCCATCGGTGTAGGTCACCTTGCCGGTGCCCGGATCTACACAGCGGATGACCTGGGCATGGGCCATGGACGCCGCCAGCGCGCAAGCACAGCACAAACCCAGCCAGGCGGCAAACCGAAGGCTGGGCAGATGGGGGCGTGGCATGGCGCGCATGGAAGTGGCTGCCGGGGTGGTGTGATCTAGGTGTTAACGCGGCTGGAACTGCCCGCCAAAGCGGCTGCCATTAGGGCGCGAAGCAGGGGCAGCTGGGCGCGGACCCGAGCCAATGGGACGGCCAAAATTGGAACCGGTGCCGGGCGCCAGTTGCTGTGGGCGCGATGGTGGTGGGCGGCTGCTGCCGCCATGGCCGGGGCGATCATAGCCACCGCCGGGGCGGTAGTAGCCGCCACCTGGGCGGTAATAGGGCCGGCCACCGCCATACACATAGGTCGGAGAGCTCTGGATCACCAGCGAGCTGCTGCCGTAGTAGGGATAGCTGTTGTAGCCATAGCCATAACCGCCATAGCCATAGCTGGGGGTGGAATAGGTCGAATAGGCATCGCCGTAGTACACGCCGTCTGCGGGCGCGACCACGCAGCCGCCCAAGAGCAGGGCGCTGGCCGCAGCGATGACCATCGTGCCGAGACGAATGGTACGCATGGTGAAAACTCCTTGTTGAAAACGTCCGCGCGCTGGGCACGCGGGCTGGTCAGCCCATTAGCGGCAGGGGCGGCTGGGGGTCAGCACATTGTCGCTGCCGGCCGCATTCTGGCGCGCAGCCGCTGCGCATTCCTGCTGGTGACGGCTCTCGCCAAAGCGGTTGCGGTCACGCTCGCGGTTTTGGCGTTCGCGGTCCTGTGCCTGGCGCTCCAGTGCGCGGCGGCGGTCTTCGTCACGGGCGCGCTGGTCGCGGTCGCGCTCACGGGCCTGGCGATCGCGGTCCCGGTCACGCTCGCGTTCACGCGCTTCGCGCTCGCGGGCTGCACGGTCGCGGTCACGTTCACGGTCGCGGTAATAGCGGTCGTCGTTGTAGCGGTCCTGCACATAAATGGTTTGCGAAGGCTGCTGGTAACCATAGCCATAACCGCCGCCATAGCTGCCGTAGCTCGAATCGCTGTAGTAGCCGTCGCTGCCGGTGGCAACGCAGCCGGTCGTGGCCAGCGCGCTGAACGCGATGGTGGCAATGCTGAGCAGATGACGATGATTCATATTCGAGCCTTTTTGGTTGTGTGGTGGCATCGCTGATGCCATGGGGCCAGCAATCACGATTCCCAATGCTAACCGTTACTCCCTCAAATCCCGGATACATGGCCCCATGTATGTAAAGACGTTTTTCCGGCCTCGGGGGTTGACGGCGGCAGCACAGCCATGCTGTGTTTTTCCAATCTTTACAGACATCGCAGGCGTCGTATGCAGGAGACAGCCTTTTGTTCGTTGTCAATGTCCGTATTGGTCGGTATCGGTAAGTTAGACCTTTTCCGGGTAATTGCGTTCCGGTTGATGCAATGCAGCAATCGCTGGAATGCGTTGCGCGCTGGCGCTTATATGCGATTTCAAACCTACTGTGTCGCTATTTTTACAGGACTTGTCCTAATACCGTCGTAGGCCCGGGTAGATAAAAAATCTCACTCACGCTATCGAGTTCGATGATGTACCGGATGAGCGGCCTCCATTACAAGTGGGCAGGGCCGCACATGCCGGTCCGGTGGCGCTTAACAGACGCTTTTGATGGAGTACGACGCAATGGATAAAAGTATCAAGGCTGCAGTGGCCCTGGTGGTGGCCGGTATGGCCGTGGCTGCAAGCGCACAAGAGGTGGTGAAGATCGGTACGATGAGCCCGCTGTCCGGTCCTCAGGCGCACTATGGCAAAGACAACGTCACGGGCGTGCGTTTTGCGGTGGAAGACCTCAACACCCAGAGCGTGACCATCGGTGGCAAGAAGATCAAGTTCGAAGTGGTGGCCGAAGACGATGCGGCAGACCCCAAGCAAGGCACGGCTGCTGCGCAAAAGCTCTGCGATGACAAGGTGGCGGCGGTCGCCGGTATCCTGAACTCGGGCGTGGCGATTCCCTCGGCCAAGATCTTCAACGACTGCGGTGTGCCCTTCATCACCGGCGCGGCCACCAACCCTGAGCTGACCCGCCCTGGCTACCCAGGCGTTTTCCGCATCATCGCCAACGACAACGCGCTGGGCGCTGCGTTGGCAGGCTATGCGGCCGACACCCTGAAGCTGAAGAACGTGGCCGTGATCGACGACCGCACCGCCTACGGCCAAGGCCTGGCCAATGTGTTCAAGAAGGACGCTGGCGCCAAGGGTGTGAACATTGTCGCTTCCGAGTTCACCAACGACAAGGCCACCGACTTCATGGCCATCCTGACCTCCATCAAGGCCAAGAAGCCCGATGCGATCTTCTACGGCGGCATGGATGCGCAAGCCGGCCCCATGCTGCGCCAGATGGTGCAACTGGGCATGACCAATGTGAAGTTCTTCGGTGGCGACGGTATCTGCACGGCCGAGCTGGCCAAGCTGGCCACCGGCACCAAGACCTTGGGCAATGTGGTCTGCGCCGACGGCGGTGCATCGCTGGCCAAGATGCCTGGCGGCACGGAATGGAAGAAGCGCTACGATGCCAAGAACCCTGGCGTGTTCCAGGTCTACAGCCCATACTTCTATGACGCGACCATGCTGATCGTCGACGCGATGAAGCGTGCCGATTCCACCGATCCCAAGAAGTACCTGCCTGAGCTGCGCAAGTCCGAGTACAACGGCGTGACCGCGAAGATTGCCTTCCAGGAAAACGGCGAGCTGAAGGTGCCTCTGTACACCCTGAGCCACTACATCGAAGGCAAGAAGACCCCGATCGGTGAGTAATCTGCCGAACTGGTGCTGACCGACAGCCCCAAGCCCGCCTAGGCGGGCTTTTTGCTGTGCCGGGCTTCATGCGCCAGCAGCCACTGCTTGCGCGCCAGGCCCCCGGCATAGCCCGTGAGCGATGCATCGCTGCCGATGACCCGGTGGCAGGGCAGCACGATGCTGATGGGGTTGGCGCCATTGGCCATGCCCAGCGCCCGCACCGCTGCCGGCCGCCCGATCTGCGCGGCCAGGCTCGCATAGCTGCGCGTGCTGCCTGCGGGGATGGCGCGCAATGCGGTCCAGACCTGGCGCTGAAAATCGGTGCCGCCCAGCGCCAGTTCCAGGCCATCGAGCGCCTGCAGCTCGCCATCAAAATACGCGGCCAGTGCATTGGCTACCGGCGCTGGCACAGCCGTGCTGCTGTGCATTTGCACGGCATCGCGCGGGTACTGGCGGCGCATCAACAAGGCCATGCGCGCTTCATAGCCCTGCCAGTCCAGCGCGCGCAGGCGCTGCTGCTCATCGCAGAGCAGCAGGATGCCGCCTTGTGGGCTGGGGAGGTGGGAGAGCAGGAAGTTCAGCGGGGCCATGGTGGGGACGGGGAATGGATGGGGCGCGTGGCTACCGCAGTGTAGAGCGCTGGCGCTGTACCGAATGCGGGCAGAGAAATCTGTAGCACTAGATCCATAACAAGTTTCCTGCGCATCAAAAACCTGGGTGACGGTGTTTGTATCCCAGCCCCTCTACAATCGGCCGGCGAGCTGCAGCAGGCGGGGTCCCTTCAGGGCCTTGCCAGCAGCGGCTCAGCGTTATTCTCAGGGCGGGGTGCAATTCCCCACCGGCGGTATCTGGCTTCTAGCAGCCAGGAGCCCGCGAGCGCTTGCAAGGCCTACGGCCACGCAAGGTCAGCAGATCTGGTGCGATGCCAGAGCCGACGGTCACAGTCCGGATGAAAGAGAATCGCGCAAAGCTTCGCCGCCTCCTGCGCCTGTGCGCGGGGTGCAGCCATGGGCTTGCGCGCGCCCTGATTCAGGTCATTGAAGGACAGCAAAACCATGAATCAGCATTCCAGCATTTCTTACTCCATCAACAAGGCCGCACGCCTGGCGATTGTCAGTGCGCAATGGCATTCGGACATCGTGCACCAGGCGCGCGATGCCGCGATCGCCGAGCTGGCGCAACAAGGCTGGCGCGCCGACCAGATCGACCTCTACGATGTGCCCGGCGCCTTCGAGATCCCCCTGCTGCTCAAGCGCCTGGCGCAAAGCGGCCAATACGCCGGTCTGATGGCCTGCGGCCTGGTGGTCAACGGCGGCATCTACCGCCATGAGTTTGTGACCACCGCGGTGATCGATGGCCTGATGCGCGTGCAGCTGGACACCGGCGTGCCCGTGTTCTCGGCCGTGCTGACGCCGCGCGACTTCCATGACTCGCAAGAGCACCATGACTTCTTCCACCAGCATTTTGTGAAGAAGGGCGTCGAGCTGGCCCGCGCCTGCGCCACCACCGTGCAACTGCACCGCAAGCTGGAAGAGCAGCAATTGCAGCAGCTGCAACCGCAAACCTTGGCAGCCTGAAGCGGGCTCCATTCCTGATAAAAGGGTTTTCCCTGAGTATCATGGGCCGGTAACTGTTTTTTGGCACACTGGCTAGCCGCTCTCCGCTTTGGAGTTGCGGCTTTTTTTATTGCAATGACCGATTCCGCATCTTTGACCCGCCGCCAGGCCTGGCTCGGCGTGATCGCCCTGGCCATGGGCGCTTTTGTTTTCAACACCACCGAGTTTGTACCAGTGGGCCTGCTCAGCGACATTGGTGGCAGCTTTGGCATGGGCACCGAGCAGGTCGGCCTGATGCTGACCATCTATGCCTGGATCGTCGCGCTCACCTCGCTGCCCTGCATGCTGATGACCAAGAACGTCGAGCGCCGCAAGCTGCTGATGGGCGTGTTTGCGCTGTTCATCGTGAGCCATGGCCTGTCGGCCGTGGCCTGGAACTACGCCACCTTGCTGATCAGCCGCATGGGCATTGCGCTGGCGCATGCGGTCTTCTGGTCGATCACCGCATCCTTGGCGGTGCGCATTGCACCGCAAGACAAGCGCCCGCAGGCACTGGGCCTGCTGGCCACCGGCACCACCTTGGCGATGGTGCTGGGCGTGCCTTTGGGCCGCATGGTGGGTGAGGCGCTGGGCTGGCGCACCACCTTTGGCATCATCGGCGTGCTGGCGCTGGCCGTCATGCTGGTGCTGTGGCGCATGCTGCCCTTGCTGCCTAGCGAGAATGCCGGTTCGCTGCGCAGCATTCCCGTGCTGTTCAAGCGCCCGGCGCTGTCGGCCACCTATGCCTTGCTGATCTTGATGGTGACGTCCCAGTTCACCGTCTACAGCTATATCGAGCCACTGATCCAGCGTGAGGCGGGGCTGAACAACCAGGTCACCACCTGGGTGCTGCTGCTGTACGGCGGCATGGGCGTTGTCGGCAGCATCTTGTTCAGCAGCTTTGGCATGCGCTGGCCGCGCGGCTTTTTGCTGGGTGCGATGGCCGTGCTGACCGCTTGCCTGTGGTTGCTGCTGCCCAGCACGCGCTGGCCGCCTGCGCTGTACCTGGTCTGCGCCGTCTGGGGGGTCGTCATGCTGTGCATGGTGCTGCCGCTGCAGGCCAAGGTGCTGCGCCTAGCCTCGGATGCCACCGATGTGGGCATGTCGCTGTTCTCGGGCATCTTCAATATCGGCATTGGTGCCGGCGCCTTGCTGGGCAGCCAGGTGGGCATGCATGCCGGCCTGCACTACCTGGGCCCGGTTGGCGGCAGCATTGCCGTGCTGGGTGTGCTGTGGTGTGCCTATGCCGGCTGGAAGTGGCGCAGCAGCTTTGCCCCTGCAGGCGCCGAGGCGCGCATTGTGCCGCACTGAGCGGCAAGCCAGCGCCCGCAAGTCAGCGCTATTCACCTGCCCGGCACTACCTCTGTGCCGGGCATTTTTTTGGCCTATCGGCGCAGGTAGATCCAGGCATCCAGCGCCAGCAGTGCCAACAGGCTGCAGCCCAGCACCGGCAGCAACCAGCCCAAGGCGGCTGCCACCAGCAACAGAGCCAACGCTGAAACACACGGCAACTGGCGCCATTGGTGGATCAGGGTCAGCTGGCCATGCAGCCATTCGCGGCTGCGGCCTGGGCGCTTGCGCCACTGCAGCCAGCCGGTCACTGCCATCGCCACCATGCCGGCGCCCAGCAGCACCAGCACCACCTGGTTCAGCACACCCCAGCTGCCCATGTGCAGGTCAATGCCCCAGCGTGTCAGCTTGGAGGCCAGCGGGTAGTCGCTGAAGCGGTTGTGGTCCAGTACCTGGCCCTGCGCCAGGTCAATGGCCAGCGCATCCACTTCGGTGGGCCAGGAACGGTTGATCTCCGTCACCGTCCAGGCCTTGTTGGCGGCAACTGGCGGCCGGATCTCCAGCTTGGCGGATGCCAGGCCATGCTCGCGGGCGATCGCCAGCACACTGTCAAAGTCCTGCGGCATGGGCGCCATACCTGCCATGCCCGCCATACCGGTCATGGGCGCGGCCTGGTGCTCTGCGTGGTCCGCATGCGGGTCGGCGGGCTGGTGGTGGGCATGGGCACTGCTGTCATCCGTACCCAGGCTGGTGTTCAAACGCGGCGTTTGCCAGCCCATCTGCTGCAGCGCCTGGCCAAAATGGCCACCGGCCCAGCGCGACCAGGTCAGGCCCGTGGCCGACAGAAACAGCAGGCCCACCAGCAGCCATAGACCCAAGCCATGGTGCCAGCGGCGCAGCGGCGCATGAGCCACCTGGGCGCCAGCCCGCTGTGGGCGCGACAGCCACCACAGTGCTACACCACCCAGCGCCGCCACCCACAGCCAGGAGGCCGCCAGTTCGCTGTAGGTACGGCCCCATTCGCCCATCAGCAGCTGGCGGTGCAGCAGATCGAGCTGCTTGCGCAGCGGCAGCACGCCGCTGGTGCCATAGACCGTCAAATCGCCCTGCAGCGCCAGGCTGTAAGGGTTCACAAAGAGGCTGCGGTACTCCGAGGGGCCCAGCGCCGCATCGGCCACCATCACACGGGTACTGCTGCGGCTATCGGGCGCCGGGCGCACAGCGACCACGGCAGCCGGAGTGGGCAGGGCCTGCAAGGCCGCTTGCACCTGGGCCGACAGCGGCTGTGCCTGGGCGCCTGGCGCCGATTCGGCCTGCAGCGCGCTGCGGTAGAGCTGGTTTTCCAGCTGGGGTGTCAGCGCATACAGCAGGCCGGTCGCGGCGGCCACGGTGATGAAGGGCGCGACCAGCAGGCCGATGTAGAGATGCAGTCTGCGGATCAGCAACTGCCAGGTTTTGCGGGAGGAGGGAGGCATGAGGATCGTGGTTAGCGCATTGCGCGGCGCAAGGCGGCACTGCTCCAGTCCACCGCGATGCTCAGCAGCAGCATGGCGATGATCACGGTGCTGGCCTGTGCATAGTGGAACAGCGAGAGTTCGACATACAGCAGCTGGCCCAGGCCGCCAGCGCCGACAAAGCCGAGGATGGCCGCCATGCGGATGTTCATCTCCCAGCGGTACAGGGTGTAGGCCAGCAACTGCGGCGCGGCCGCTGGCAGGGTGCCGTAGCAAAAGGCCAGCAGGCGGCTGCTGCCGGCCAGGCGCAGCGCCCGGGCGGGGGCTGCGGGCGTGTTCTGCAGGGCCTCGGCATAGAGCCGGCCCAGCACCCCGGCCGTGTGCAAGGCCAGCGCCAGCGCGCCAGCATACGGACCCAGGCCCACGGCCAGCACGGTGATGGTTGCCCAGACCAGCTCGGGCACCGAGCGCAGCAGGTTGAGCAGTGCATTCCAGGGCGTGCGCCAGCGCGGCAAGGCCAGCAGCAGCCCCGCCATGGCCGCCAGCAGGCTGCCGATGATGGAGATGGCCAAGGTCTCCCACACGCCCTGGGCCACCTTGCGCAGCCAGGCGGTGCTCAGATCGGGCGAGAAAAAGCCGGACACAAAGCTGCCCATCGATTGCAGCGCATCGCGGCTGAACAGCGCGGACCAGTCGATACCGAGCAAGCCGAAGCTGGCCCAGAGGCCAACGCCGCCGAGCAGCAGCATGGCCGCGCTGCGCCTGCCAAAAGGCAGCGCACGGGCCGCTGGCGGCGTATCGAGCGCGCGGCGCAGCCACCAGGACAGCAGATCGGCCAGCGCCACCAGCAGCATGAAGGCCAGCAAGATGCTGGCGACCTCGCCGCCATTGAGCATCTTCATCGCCTGGTCCATCAGCTGGCCCAGGCCGCCCGCGCCCACAAAGCCCATCACCACCGAGGCGCGGATCGCGCATTCCCAGCGGTAGACGGTGTACGAGGTCAGCTCACGCGCCGCTTGCGGCAGGCTGCCGTAGAGCAGGGCCTGCAGGCGGCCTGCGCCACTGGCGCGCAAGGCGCGGGCGGGGGCCGGGTCGGTGGATTCCAGAATCTCGGCATACACCTTGGCCAGCATGCCGCCATAGGTCAGGCCCAGCGCCAGCACGCCAGCGGCGGGGCCCAGGCCAAACACCCGCACAAACACCAGCGCCCAGACCAGCTCGGGCACGCCGCGCAGAATGGTCAGCACGCCGCGGGTAAGGGGGTTGAGGCTGACTTTCTCGCGCGCCGCGCCGCTGGCCAGGTAGGACAGCGGCAGCGCCAAAAGCAGCGCCAGCGCCATGCCGGCAGTAGCAATGGCCAGGGTCTCCAGGCTGGCCTGGCCCAGGTAGCCCAGAAACTCCTGGCTGCTCTCGGGCGGCAGAAACTGGGCCAGAAAGCCGCCGACGACTTTGAGGTTGTTGCTGTCAAAAAACGGCGCCAGCGAGAAGCCCGTGGTCTGCAGCATCGGCCACAGCACCACCAGCGCCAGCAGCAGTGCGATAAGCCGGCCACGGGCGGCAGGGTCGCGGTGCTGAGTGCCCGTGGCAGAAGCTCGCATCACCGGCATGTGATCACTTCAGCTGCCGGGCCGGGCACCAAATGCGGCGTGGCGCTGCCCATGCTGCCCAGCGTGGGCAAGGCAGCAGCGCTGCCATCGGCATGGGCGTACAAGGCCTGGAGCTGCGCCTGGCTTACCTGCGCAGCGGGCAGGTCAAAGGCAATCCGGCCATCGCGGATGCCGACAATGCGTGCAAAGCAGCGGAGGGCCAGGTCCACCGCATGCAGGCTGGCCACCAGGGTGGCCTCGCGCGCGGCGGCCTCTTGCACCAGCAGCTGCACGGTGGCCAGCGACAGCGCAGGGTCGAGCGCGGAGACCGGCTCATCGGCCAGAATCAGCCGGGCCTGCTGGTAGAGCACCCGGGCAATGCCCACGCGCTGCAGCTGGCCGCCGGAGAGCTGGTCGCAGCGCGCAAAGAGCTTGTCCTCCAGCTGCACACGGGCCAGCGCCTCGCGGGCGCCAGCAATATCTTGCGGGTAGGCCAGTGATGCCAGCGCCTTCCACAGCGGCCATTGGCCCAGGCGGCCCGCCAGCACGGCGGTGACCACGCGCTGGCGCAGCGCAATCGGTGCGCTCTGGTGCACCGTGCCGATGAGGCTGCGCAGCGCTTTGAGCTGGCGCGCGGAGGGCACCGCCGGCAAGTCCTGGCCCAGCACCTGCATGCGGCCGCTGCTGGGCAGGTGGGCGGTGCCGATGGCCGTCAGCAGCGAGGTCTTGCCCGCGCCGGAAGGGCCGATCAGCGCAATGCTCTCGCCCTGGGCCGCCGACAGGCGAATGCCCGCGAGTGCGACAAAACCATTGGTGTGGGTCAGGCCCACATCGTCAAGCACAAAGCTCATGGATCAAATGCTGGAAAAGTGCAGCAGAGGCAGGCGGCATGGGCCCTGCAGCAGTGCCCATGCCCGGCGGCCCCTTACTTGAGCAGGCCGGCGGACTTGGCGGCCGCTTCGGTGCCGGCATAGTTCTCGGGCTTGGTCGGGATGAACTTGGAGGCGCGCTGCAAATCCATGATGGCCTTGTGCTCGGGCTTGGCAGGGTCCAGCGCCAGGAAGGCATCGGTCAGCTTCTTGATGATGGCCGGGTCCAGGTCGCCGCGCACGGTCCAGTTGTAGTCGAAATAGGTGGGGGTGGTGGCGAACACGCGCACCTTGCTGGTGTCCACCTTCTTGGTCTCGACCAGCTTGTCCCATACCGACGTATTGAGCACACCGGCCTCGGCCTTGCCGGCCGCCACAAAGGCCACGGTGGCGTCATGCGCGCCTGAGTAGGCCACGGTCTTGAAGTCCTTTTCCGGGTTCAGCCCGTCCTGCAGCAGAAAGTAGCGTGGCATCAGGCTGCCCGAGGTGGACGAAGGCGCGCCAAACGCGAAGGTCTTGCCCTTGAGGTCCGCCAAGGTCTGGATGCTGGGGTCGGCCGTGATGAACTTGCTGGTGAACACCGCGTCTTCGGCGCGCTGCACGATCGGGATGGCCGTGCCATTGGTGCGGATCTTTGCCTGCACATAGGTAAAGCCGCCCAGCCAGGCCAGGTCCAGCTTCCTGGTGGCCAGGGATTCCACCACCGCCGCATAGTCGGACACCGGCGTGAACACCACCTTCATGCCCGTCGCCTGCGACAGGTACTCGCCCAGCGGCTTGAACTTGCGCTGCAGCTCCGTGGGTGCCTCGTCGGGGATGGCAGATACGCGCAGCACCGCCGGGGTGTCTGCATGGGCACTGAAGCTTGCCAGGCTGGAGAGGGTGAGCGCGGCCAGCGACAGGCCACGCAGCGCCGAGCGGCGAGCGGTAGAGTGGGTCATAAAGCTTCCGTTCGTTAAGCCACCGCCGTCCGGATAACACGGCGGTTTAGTTGGCTGCGCGGGTTGTGCGCAGCGATAAGGACTAAGGCAGTACACCGACCACCAAAGGTGGATTCTTGCGTATTTGTCAAAACCACCGCTGCCCCTCACGTTCTTTTTAGGCAACAGCGGGGGTGCAAGCGCCTACTTATGGCGACCCGGCAAGGTGCTTCAGGACAGCGCCAGCGGCGCAAAGTGGGCCTGCAAGGTGGCGAGGGCCAGCCGCACACGCGCGGGCAGTGCGTGGCGCTCGGGGGTGAGGGCGGAGATGCGCAGGCTGCCGCAGTCCCAGTCGGGCAGCAGGTGCAGCAGCTGGCCGCTGCGCACCTGGTCGGCCACTTCCAGCGAAAACAGCCGCGCCAAGCCCAGCCCCTCGCTGCACAGCTGCTGCAGTGCGTACTGCTGGTTGCTGATGATGCGTGGCGTCGTGTGCAGCATCACCACCTCGCCGCTGTGGCGGTGCTGCAGCTGCATGCTGGCGCTGGTGGTCTTGCCGATGTTGCGCGCCATCCAGGGCCAGGCCTGCAAAGCCTGTGGGTGTTGCGGCACGGGCCTGCCTTGGGCCAGCGCGGGCGCGGCGCATATCCACCAGGGCAGGGTGCCCAGCGGTCGGGCCACCCAGTGGGAGTCGGGCAGCTCGCCCAGGCGGATGGCAATGTCCACCCGCTCTGCTACCAGGTCGCTGTGCGAATCATCGAGCAGCAACTGCAGCCGCAGCTGCGGGTGGGCATGCAGCAACGGAGCCAGCGCCCGGCCCAGCGGTGCGGCCAGGCCCAGCACCGCGGCAATGCGCAGCTCGCCCACGGGCTCGTCGCGCTCGGCATCCAACTCGGCGCGGGCCTGGCGCGCGGCCTGCAGCATCACCGCGCACTGCGCATAAAAGCGCTGCCCGGCATCGGACAGGCTGAGCCTGCGCGTGGTGCGGTGCATCAGCGGCAGGCCCGCTTGGGCTTCCAGGTGCCGCACCTGCTGGCTGACGGCCGAGGCGCTCATGCCCAGCAGACGCGCGGCCGCTGTCATCGAGCCTTGCTCGACCACGGTCGCAAAAATAGCCATGCGCTTGAGGTCTTCCATCGGTTGATTATGAAGCACAGCTTCAAAGAAATGCTTGGATGGGAGGGATTATCAATGCCGCTCGACCGGCATACAGTGTGGTCTTGGCGTGGCGCAGGGGCTGCCCGCCTTTGTCCATGCGAAGGAAATACGATGAAAGTCACACTGATTGGATCGACCGGTTTTGTAGGCGCTGCACTGCTTGATGAATTGCTGCGGCGTGGCCACGAGGTGGTGGCTCTGGTGCGCGACCCCGCCAATCTGGCGCCCCGCCCGCATCTGCAAGTGCTGCAGGGGGATGTGATGGATGCGGCCGTGGTGCAAAAGGCGGCCACCGGCAGCGATGCCGTGCTGTCGGCCTACAACGCAGGCTGGACCAACCCGAATATCTACGAGGACTTCCTCAAGGGCTCGCAGGCCATCGAGGCCGGCACCCGCGCAGCCGGTGTGGCCCGCTACCTGGTGGTGGGCGGCGCTGGCAGCCTGTATGTGAACGGCCAGCAGCTGGTGGATTCACCCGAGTTCCCCGCTGCCATCAAGCCCGGCGCCAGTGCGGCCCGCGACATGTACAGCGCGCTGCAAAAAGAGAGCGCCCTGGACTGGACCCTGCTGAGCCCGCCTGTGGGCTTCCATGGCGGATCAGCCGCGCAAAGCCAGGGCCGCACTGGCCAGTACCGCACCGGCAAGGACGAGCCGCTGTGGCAAGCCGATGGCAGCCCTGGCGATATCTCGGCAGCGGATTTGGCCGTAGCCCTGGTCGATGCGCTGGAGCAGCATCTGCACAGCAAGGCGCGCTTCACTGTGGCCTATTGAAGAAAGGCGCAGGCTCAGTCGGCCTGCGCCAGAAACGTCTGCACCCGGCCGAGCACCTGCTCGGCCATTTCGCGGTGCGGCACATGGTGGGCGCCGGCGATGATCTCGGTCTGGCCACCGGCACCCGCCTGGCGGGCAATGCGCTCTGGGTGCGCGGTGCTGCCGTATTCATCCAGCTCACCATGGATGGCGAGCAGAGGGCATTGCAGGCCGGGCAGCCAGGCGTCCACGTTCCAATCGCTAAACGCGGGGCTGAGCCAGGTCTCCGTCCAGGCATCCACCACCCAGCGTGCCTTGCTGCCGTGGTATTTGGCCAGGCGCTCCAGCTGCGCAGCGTCCTGGAAGAGCGCGCGTGCCTCGGCAATGCCCGCCCGCGTGCGGTCTTCGACAAAGGCCTGGGCGGCGATGGTCACCAGTGCCGTACAGTCCTGGCCCGCGCCGGCCGCAATAGCAATACCCATGCCGCCACCCACGCTGTGGCCCAGCAAGGCAAAGCGGTCCAGACCCAGATGCTGGCACACGACGGGGAAGTACAACTGCGCTTCTTCGCCTACAAACTGCGCCGACAGCGTGCCGCTGCGCGCATCCGATTGGCCAAAGCCCAGGCGGTCATAGGCGATCACCTGCCGGCCCGTGGCCTGGGCCAGTTGCGCCGGCAGATCCCTCCACAACGCTACCGACCCCAGCGAGTCATGCATCAGCACCAGCGGCGCTTGGTGTGCGGTGCTCGGGGTCCAGGTCTTGGCATACAGCCGGCCCTGTTGGGGCAGGCTGATCCAGTGTTCTTGGGCGATGGCGGCAGTGTCAGTCATGGTCTCGGCGGCGAGGGAAATGACCGCATCTTAGTGGCGCCGGGCGGTGTTTATCTGCCCGCCGGGGACACCACAAAGTTCATCTGCATCTGCTCGATCGCCGGGTCGGTCCAGCGGTAGGGCAGCTCGGCCTCTTGCACCTGCAGCATGGCATCGACGGGCCAGGCGGCCCACCACCAGGCGTCGGGGGCCGGGTCCTCGGTGGAGATTTGCAGCCAAGGCAGGTGCTGGCGGCGCGCGCTTTCGGCAGCCTGCCAGGCGCAGTCCATATGAAAGCCCGGCTCGTCCGCATCGCAGACCACGATCTTGGCCTGGGGGAACAGAATGCGCATGACGCCACCGGTGGTGTGGTGCTCGGCCAGCACCATGCCCTGGCCTTGGTAGCCGGCCTGGCGCAAGGTGCTGGCGATCAGGTCCAGCTGCCAGTTGAGGCGGTCACCCTTGCCGCGCTTGGCATCGCGCAGCGGCGCCAGCAAGGCCAGCGACCAGACCAGCACCAGCATGCCCAGGCAGGCCAGCAGATAGCGCCGGCGGCTTTTGTCCGACTGCGCCAGCGCCGGCCAGCGGGCCAGCACATAGAGCGGAAAAACCAGTAGCAGCGGCTGGATCCAGCGGCCATCGAATTTGGCCGCGCCGGCCAGCGCCATCAGCGCGAGCGCGCCCGCCACCAGCGCCATATAGCGGCGCAGTAGCGGCACCAGCCAGTCAGGTGTGGGGCTGTTGTTTTCAGCGCCGCTCGCAGCCGCGGGCTGTTGCCAAAAGCGCCCACTGGTCCAACGCGCCATCAGCAGCCAGGGCAGCACCGCCAGCAGCAAGAAGGCCAGCAGATCGCGCAGGCCGTGGGCCAGGCCGCTGAGGTAGGAGCTGGTCTCTGCCGGGTGCAGCTTGTCCAGCGTGGCGCCGCTGGCCGCTTGCCAGTGCTCCAGCACCCACCAGGCATGCGGGGCGACCAGCGCGATGCTGATCAGCGGCGTGAGCCACCAGCCGCGCGACAACAGCGCGCGGCGCGTGCTGGCCATGCTCAGGCAGGCCAGCAGCAGGGTGACGGCGACCAGCAGGTAGCTGTACTTGGACAGCATGCCCCAGGCGACCACCAGGCCCAGGTAGACAAAGCCCAGTGGGCGCGGCTGGCGCAACTGGCGCAGCAGCAGCCACCATGTCGCGCAGATGGCGCAGGTCAGCATCACCGTATGGGTCTGGTCACGCAGCAACTGCCAGGCAATGCCGGGCAGCCAGGTCATGCCGGCAGCGGCCAGCCAGGCCTGGCGCGCGGGCAGCACTTGGCGTGCGGCCAGCAGCATAAAGACAAAGCTCAGTGCGATCAGGCTGTTTTTGAGCAGCACCACCGCCAAGGTGCTGGGGCCCAGCACCCCCACCAGGGCCCATTGCAGCCAGGTGTAGAGCGGGGGCTGGGGCCCATAGCCCAGCTCCAATTGCTGCGACCAGACCAGCTGCTCGTTCTGGTCCCAGGACACCCCGTGCGAGGCCAGCAGACGGCTGGCCATGACCAGCACAAACAGCGCAGCAATCCAGCGCAGTGCTTGGCGGTCAACGGTTGAGGGCGGGGGAGAAAGCGGGGTCATGCAAGCGGAGGGAAGGGCGGCGTGGCCGCCAAAAAAAGCTGCCCGATCATAAGGGGCAGACGTAAAGCCAACGCAAAGCGCGAAGGCAATGTGCGGGGTGTCTTAGTCCGCGCTGGGCCAGGGCGCATCGCCATAAAGCTGCGCTGCGCTGATGCCCAGATCCAGCCGCTGGATGGGCAGAGGCGGCGATTGCAATTGCAAGCCCAGGCGCTGGTAAACGCCTTCGCTCGACAGCCCGAAAGGCGCCGCATCGGCATTGTCAAACGCAAAAAACACCTGCTTGGCCTGGCCCGCCACAATCGCCGCCAGGCACATGGGGCAGGGGTGGCCGGAGGCATAGACCGTCAGCCCCTGCAGATGCGGCAGCTGGCGTTGGTGGCAGCAGTCGCGGATGGCTTCCATCTCGGCGTGGCCCGTCATGTCCTGCGTCTGGCTGATGGTGTTGACGCCCCGGCCCAGAATGCGGCCCGCATCATCGGCAATCGCTGCGGCAAAGGGGCGGCCTTTGTGCAGATGGCGGTTGCCGTGGGCGCTGGCTAGCACCTCGCGCATGATGGCGGCGTGCTGGGCTTGCAGGGTGTCGGTCATGGGGATCTTCTTATCGGGGAACACGGGCTTGATTGTCCTGTCACCCCAGACAGCCGCGCGGGTGGGGCAGCAAAGGCTGACAGTGGCACTGCGGCTTGCGGGGTCGGCATGGTGGGGGCAAGATGCGGGGCATGAACACTGAGCCGCTTTCTTCCCGCTCCCCGCCCGGCGATGCCTGGGATGCTGCGCAAACGGGCCATGCCTTGTTCCGCACCCGCCTGGGTGTCTGCGGCATTGCCTGGGGTGCGCAAGCCGTTGTCGCGCTGCGGCTGCCCGAGCCCAGCCTGGAGGCTACACAGATGCGCCTGCTGGAGCATGCCCGCCAGCGCCGCGAGGGCTTGTGGCCACAGGCGCAGGCGCCCGGTGATCTGAGTGCCCAGGCTTTGCAGGCGGTGGCCGGCGTGCAGTGGCTGCTGGCCGGGCGCCAGGAGACCAGTGAACCGGAGGGCAGCGCGCGCTGGCCGGATGCACCTGCCCCCGTGCTGGGCGACCTGCGCAGCCTGCTGACCCTGAACCGCTGGTCCGCGCAGAGCGGTTTGCCGCTGCTCGATGATGTGGTGCTCGACTGGCATGGGGTGCCGGATTTTTCGCGTGCGGTCTACCAGCTGGCGCTGGCCATTGAGCCAGGGCAGACGCGCAGCTATGGTGACCTGGCCGACGACTTGGGTGGCAAGGGGATGGCCCGTGCGGTAGGCCAGGCGCTGGGGGCCAACCCCTTTGCACCCGTGGTGCCCTGCCACCGCATCTTGGCGGCGCATGGTGCACGCGGCGGCTTCTCGGCCAATGGCGGTACGCGCACCAAATTGCAAATGCTGGAGTGGGAGGGCGCAGCGCTGGGCGATGGCATCAGCCTGGGTCTGTTTGACTGAGCGCTGACGCCATCAACAAGAAGGGCCGCGACAGCGGCCCTCGGTGCATCAAAGCAATAGCGCCAGCCCTTAGACCACGCCTTCGCTGTGCAGCTGCGCAATCTGCGCGGGTGAGCGGCCCAGCTCGGCCAGGATCTCGTCGGTGTGCTGGCCCATCGCGGGTGGTGGGCGGCGCACCACCGGCGGGGTGGCGGTCAGCCGCATGGGGCTGGCGACGGTGCTGATGGTGCCGATCTGGTCGCCGGCATCGCGCGGGATCTGCACATGCAGGCCACGTGCAATCACCTGCGCATCCTCAAAGGCCTGGGCGATGTTGTTGATGGGGCCGCAGGGGACGGCCTTGTCTTCAAGCAGCGCAATCCATTCGGCGGTGGTGCGTGTCTTCATCAGTGGGTACATCAGTTCCTGCAAATCCTTGCGGTGGATGATGCGGCCCGAGTTGCGGGTAAAGCGCGGGTCCTGCGCCCAGGCCTCATTACCGGTGGCGGCGCAAAAGCGGGCGAACTGGCCGTCGTTGCCAATGGCCAGCAGCACATTGCCGTCCTTGCTGGGGAAATCCTGGTAGGGCCCCACGCTGGGGTGGATATTGCCTGCGCGCTGCGGAATATCGTCTGCATTCAGGTAGCCCACGGCCTGGTTGGCCAGCACGGCCATGCCCACATCCAGCAGCGCCATGTCGATGTGCTGGCCTTCGCCGGTCCGGTGGCGTGCCTGCAGCGCGGCCAGGATGGAGCAGCAGGAATAAATACCGGTGAACACATCGGTGACCGCGACGCCCACCTTGAGCGGGCCGCCACCGGGCTCGCCATCAGGATGGCCGGTGATGCTCATCATGCCGCTCATCGCCTGCACCATCAGGTCGTAGCCAGCGCGCGGAGCGTAGGGGCCGGTCTGGCCAAAGCCGGTGACCGAGCAGTAGATCAGGCGCGGGTTGATCTTGCGCAGGCTTTCATAGTCGAGGCCATAGCCCTTGAGGCCGCCGACCTTGAAGTTCTCGACGAGGATGTCGGCATCCTTGGCCAGCTCGACAATCAGCGCCTGGCCCTGGGGCGAGGCCATGTCGATGGTGATGCTGCGCTTGTTGCGGTTGCAGCAGGTGTAGTAGCTGGCCTGCTCGGTCTTGGTGCCGTCATCGGTGTGCAGGTAGGGAGGGCCCCAGTGGCGCGTGTCGTCACCGGCTTCGGGCCGCTCGACCTTGATCACCTCAGCGCCCAGGTCACCGAGCATCTGCGCGCACCAGGGGCCGGCCAGCACCCGCGACAGATCCAGAACTTTGATGCCGTCCAGCGGCGCGATGCTTGCGGTCATGGTGTCTCCAAATTCGATAGCTGCCCATGCATGTGCAACAGGCGCTGCAGCAAGAAATTTCTGCAAAACTCGCCGATGGTACGTGCGGCCTCAGGGCGGCGCCATTCGCATCCGGCAAGGGGGTGGTTAAGCGATCACAAAACACCACAACCCACCCACGCAGCGCCTGCGGTGAAGTGGGTTGTGGGCGGGCATGCAGCGAGTCTGCATGCGAGGGGGCTCGGGCCGTTCTTAGTTGGCGAACGCGGCGATGCCGGTCTGGGCGCGACCCAGGATCAGCGCATGCACATCGTGCGTGCCTTCGTAGGTGTTCACCACTTCCAGGTTGACCAGGTGGCGGGCCACACCGAACTCGTCGCTGATGCCGTTGCCGCCCATCATGTCGCGGGCCAGGCGGGCAATGTCCAGCGACTTGCCGCAGTTGTTGCGCTTGATCAGCGACGTGATCTCGATCACGTTCTGGTGCTCGTCCTTCATGCGGCCCACGCGCAGTGCCGCTTGCAGGCCCAGGGTGATTTCGGTCTGCATGTCGGCCAGCTTTTTCTGGATCAGCTGGTTGGCGGCCAAGGGGCGGCCAAACTGCTTGCGGTCCATCGTGTACTGGCGGGCGGTGTGCCAGCAGAACTCGGCCGCACCCATCGCACCCCAGGCAATGCCAAAGCGGGCGCTGTTCAGGCAGGTGAAGGGGCCCTTCAAACCACGCACTTCGGGGAAGGCGTTTTCTTCGGGCACAAACACGTCATCCATGACGATTTCGCCGGTGATCGAGGCACGCAGACCCACCTTGCCGTGGATCGCAGGAGCCGACAGGCCCTTCATGCCCTTTTCCAGCACAAAGCCACGGATCTGGCCAACGGCGCCGCCTTCGGAGACTTCCTTGGCCCAGACTACGAACACATCGGCGATGGGGCTGTTGGTGATCCACATCTTGCTGCCCTTGAGCTTGTAGCCGCCATCCACCTTGTAGGCGCGGGTGGCCATGCTGCCAGGGTCGGAGCCGTGGTCAGGCTCGGTCAGGCCAAAGCAGCCGATGAACTCGCCCGATGCCAGCTTGGGCAGGTACTTCTGCTTTTGCGCTTCGGTGCCGAACTCGTTGATCGGCACCATCACCAGCGAGGACTGCACCGACGCCATCGAGCGGTAGCCCGAGTCGATGTACTCGATCTCGCGTGCCACCAGGCCGTAGCTCACATAGTTGAGGCCGGCGCCACCGTACTCGGTCGGGATGGTGGGGCCCAGCAGGCCCAGCTCGCCCATCTCACGGAAGATGCTGGTGTCCACCGATTCCTTGCGGAACATTTCCTGCACGCGCGGTGCCAGCTTGTCGCGGCAGTAGGCACGGGCCGCGTCGCGGATCATGCGCTCGTCTTCGGTCAGTTGTTCGTCGAGGTGGAAGGGATCTTCCCAGGTGAATTGCGCCATGTCTGCTCCTTGGATCGGTATTCGCGTATCGGAAGGCGAGGCCGGGCGCAGAAGCGCGGGCCTGCCAAAACAGCCGCCATGGTAGGCCCGCCGTCGCAGGGCGGCAAACGATTGTTTATCATCCAGATATGCGAACTACGCATTTATAAAGACGTTTGCCCTGTGCAGTCCTAGAGAATAACCAGGCGATTGGATGCGTCACCTCGGAGACAAGATATGCGCCGAATGATTCCCTCGACCCAGGCGCTGGCCTGTTTTGAGGCCGCCGCCCGCCACGAGAGCTATACCCGCGCCGCCCAGGAGCTGGCGCTAACGCAAAGCGCCGTCTCGCGCCAGATCATTGCGCTGGAAGAGCAACTGGGCGTGCAGCTGTTCAAGCGCTCGCGCCACGGCATGGTGCTTACACCTGCGGGCCACCAGTACAGCCATCAGGTGGCGCAGTGGCTGCAGGGCATTGAGCGCGGCACCTTGGACATCATGGCCCACCAGGGCGCAGGCGGCGCGATCAGCATTGCGGCCGTGCCCACCTTTGCCACCCGCTGGCTGTTGCCGCGCCTGCCGCAGTTTCTGCAGCAGCACCCGGGGGTGGTGGTGCATATCGATGTGCAGACCCGGCCCTTTGCCTTTACCGAGCGCCTGGTCGATGCCGCCATCTATGCCGGCACCGCTGAGCAGGCGCGCCAGTGGCCGGGCACGCAGGCCACCTGGTTGATGGACGAGCTGATCGTGCCGGTCTGCAGCCCGCGCCTGCTGGAAGGCGCCACCCAGCGCGGGCGCGGCCGTGCCTACCTGACCGTATCGCCCCCCGTGCTGGCCCAGCTGCCGCTGCTGCAGCAAAGCACCCGGCCTGATGGCTGGCGCAAATGGTTTGATGCCGCTGGCGTGCCTGCCCCCCATGCGCTCGATGGCCCGCGCTATGAGCTGTTCTCGATGCTGGCCGTGGCCGCTGCCGCCGGCATGGGCGTGGCGCTGATCCCGCCCATGCTGATCGAGGATGAGCTGGCCCGGGGCGAGCTGGTGGTTGCCTGCGAGCAGCCTTTGAAAGGCAGCCGCGCCTATTACTGGATGACCCCGCTGGCGACCGAGCCCATGCCCGCCCAGCCCGCGCTGCAGGCCTTTGGCAGCTGGCTCAAGGGCCGGGCGGGCGCATCTTAGGGTAAGTGCTGCAGCGCAACAGGCCTCCGCCGTCACTACAATCTAAAAATTGCCTTAGAGGTAAAAACCGCCGTCCCAGAGACTAGGATGGTCGGTATTCCCATAACGCCCGCCGTTGGCGAGAGACACAGGAGATCCGCGTGCCGGAAAACACCCCAGGAACAGCTACCGCGTCCGAGCGCGTCGTCAAGAAGTACCCCAACCGCCGTCTGTACGACACCCAGACCTCTGCCTACATCACCTTGGCCGAGGTCAAGGCCTTGGTCATGCAAAACGAGCCCATCGTCGTCAAGGACGCCAAGACGGGCGAGGACCTGACGCGCAGTATTCTGCTGCAGATCATTCTGGATGAGGAGGCGGGCGGCGCGCCGATGTTCACCGAGGCCATGCTGGTCAACATCATCCGCTTCTACGGCCATGCGATGCAAGGCTTCATGGGCTCCTACCTGGAGCGCAATGTGCAGCTGTTCACGGAGATGCAAGGCCGCTTTGCCGACCAGATGAAGGGTGCCACGCCCGAGATGTGGCGCAACTTTTTGGGCATGCCGATGCCCGGCGTGCCAGGCATGCCCGATGCAAGCAACTACCAGGCCCAGTCGCAGCAGTTCTTCCAGCAAATGCAGGAGCAAATGCAAAAGCAGACGGAGCAGATGCTGACGGCTTTTGGGATCAAGCGGCCTTGATGCTGGCCATCTAAAGCATCCTGCTGCCGTGCTGCCATTTAGCAGCTAGGCATACGGATGCGGGTGCAATTCCCGCTAACCTGCCCTGTGATCAACCGCCATCTACCGGAAGTTTCGGTAGATGGCGGTTTTTATTGCTGTTGCGCCCCCGCCTGCGGGTCTATACCCCAGGGGCGGAGCCTGCCCGGGCGCCTGCTTTAAAATACCGCCCAGATTAGTTGCCAGGTTCCCCTGCAAGAAAAATGAATACCGATACCCACGCTGCCACTGCGACGCTCGACGCCAACCGAACCCCCAAGGTGGGGTTCGTCAGTTTGGGCTGCCCATAAGCGTCGGTATCTATATCGGGTTTTGTCAGGCAGGATCAGTCGTTGATGGCCTCCGTGCGAGAGTGCGAGCGAAAACCATCAGCATGTTTTGATCATCTGCGTTCAGCTCCTTGAACAGACCGAGCAACTCCGACGCATCGTCTCGTGTGGCCCCCGCGTAACTTAGCGCGGCTCCCGTTCCGTCCAAGATAAAGCTAGGCGCGCAGTCCAATGCGCGTGCCATCTTCATCAGCGTCACTGCACTTGGCTTCCGAGCCGCACTACCAACAATGTTTGCGACAGTTGACTGCGAGATACCCATCAACTTTGCAGCATCGGTCTGGGTAAGTCTGCGGCGGCTGAGTAGCCATTCCACACGCTGTCCGACGGTCCACAGCTCGTATGACTTCGGTTGGTTTCGATAAGACTTCATTATCGAGAGTCTACTTGCCGTCCCTAGGGTGCTGGGAGCACTTGTGTTTACGGCTCCAATTGACCCTGAGGTGCCGCCAAAATCAAAACCGTATAGTGGTCATTCATACCAGCGGTAGGCAAGTTATGATATGCAGCTAACCAGTTTTTGGTGGAGCAGCTGTTGCGAATCTAGATTGGCTGTTTTAATTCTTATTTCGATATGCTTCTATTTAACAAATTTGGAGCGGATATGTACTGCAAGCCCATTTTTTGGCTTCTGATCCATCAAAGTAGACTGAGGTGAAACGATGCAGATAGACGTTGAAGACAAGAAACTAGTGGGTTTCAACGATCCCGCCAGACATGCATTGACTAAATCCATCGGCGAATTTATTGATGACTTGGTAAAGGAAGCCAATCGAATTGAGGCTACGCACAATCCCTCATCCGGTGCCCCTCAAATTACAAGCAGCATGGTTGGAGATGCGGCGGTTTTAATACGCCGAGGGCTAGCGCGACCGAAGAGGAAGATCGGCGCAAAAGTTCTTCGAATCGTTGCTGCCGTCTTGTCCATGGCCGTTGGGTTTAGCTACGACGCAGCTAAGCTTCAAGACAAGACGTACATGCTTATTTTTGTCGTGGTAGTAGCGCTGGCTATTCTTGCCGTGACCATTTCAACAATCATGGAGTAGGTCATGTTAGAGCAACAAATCGATAATTTACACGACTACGAACAAGACCTATGGGAATTGGAAGCCCGACAGAATTCCTTTCGCCGCATTCAGCAGGTATTTCAGCTATATGCATTGTTTGGCGCGCTCATCGGTATAGGAGCCTTGGCGTACTTCTTCATCTTGAAGCTAGATGTCAATCTGACGATGCGTGAACAGATGGCACTGATGGTTTCGTCGACCGGCTTCTTCATTTCGATCTTTTCTGTTGTCTATCTATTCCTCCGTAGGCAGCGTCAGTCTACCGAGTTAGCACGCAGCCGCTATATGGGCGCAGCTGCAGAGTTCCTGTTTCAGTGGGTGCGCTTTGAGAAGCTCGGACGCGATCGGCTGGAGAAAACAGGCCGCGAGTTCAACCGCATGTCCATTCGAGCGATTACTGTTGAACTTTTAAAGGAGGGATTGATATCTAGCGATGAACTGGTGCAATTGGAGGAGGTGCTGCGGTTTCGCAACGTGCTGGTACACAGCGGAACGCCGCCTGACCCCGTGCTCCTTGCGCGAATGTCCGAGATGCTACGAGCAATCATGAAGCGCATCGCAGCCTAAACTATCCCAGCAACCGAAATACTGCAGCTGGCCCCACCAGCCTTTGCTGTCGGGTGGAACAGAAAAATTGAAAGTCTGCTTCTCCTGCCAGTAAACGGCAGCTTCTGGCCGATTGCGGTGACTGGGGCAAAGATGCTTAAGCGATATAAATTGAGTTACCTATGCGTGTATCACAATTGAAATAGAATTTTCAATCCACGAATTTCTGGCTGTCTGCCACTAAAAACAAATGAAATCAATGATTTATGATAAGGTGGCGCAGTCAGTCATCCCGAAAATTGGGATGGTTTCCCTAGGTTGCCCCAAAGCCCTTACCGACAGCGAGCTGATCCTGACGCAGTTGAGCGCCGAGGGGTACCAGACCTCCAAGACCTTTGAAGGTGCCGATCTGGTGATCGTCAACACCTGCGGCTTTATTGACGATGCCGTGCGCGAAAGCCTGGACACGATTGGCGAGGCGCTGGCCGAGAACGGCAAGGTGATCGTGACCGGTTGCCTGGGTGCCAAAACGGGTACCAACGGCGGAAATATGGTCAAGCAGATGCACCCCAGCGTGCTGGCGGTGACGGGCCCCCACGCCACGCAAGAGGTGATGGACGCGGTCCACACCAACCTGCCCAAGCCGCATGACCCCTTCATCGACCTGGTGCCTGGCAGCTTTGGCGAGGCGGGCATCAAGCTCACGCCCAAGCACTATGCCTACCTGAAGATTTCCGAAGGCTGCAACCACCGCTGCACCTTCTGCATCATCCCCTCGATGCGCGGTGACCTGGTCAGCCGCCCGATTGGCGATGTGCTCAAGGAAGCCAAGGCGCTGTTTGCCGGCGGCGTCAAGGAGCTGCTGGTGATTAGCCAGGACACCTCCGCCTACGGTGTCGATGTGAAGTACCGCACCGGTTTCTGGGACGGCAAGCCGGTGAAGACCCGCATGCTGGAGTTGGTGGAAGCGCTGGGCGAGCTGGCCAAGCCGCACGGCGCCTGGGTGCGCCTGCACTATGTGTACCCGTATCCCACGGTGGACGCGATCTTGCCGCTGATGGCCCAAGGCCTGGTGCTGCCTTACCTGGATGTGCCACTGCAGCACAGCCACCCTGATGTGCTCAAGCGCATGAAGCGCCCGGCCAGCGGCGAGCGCAATCTGGAGCGCATCCGTGAGTGGCGTGCGATCTGCCCCGAGCTGGTGATCCGCTCGACCTTTATTGCCGGCTTCCCCGGCGAGACCGAAGAAGAGTTCGAGCACCTGCTGGACTTTATCCGCGAGGCCGAGATTGACCGCGCAGGCTGCTTTGCCTATAGCCCGGTCGAAGGCGCCACCGCCAACGAGCTGCCTGGCATGCTGCCCGCTGAGGTGCGCGAAGCGCGCCGTGCCCGCTTCATGGAAGTGGCCGAAGAGGTGTCCGCCAAGCGCCTGGAGCGCCGTGTGGGCCAGACCATGCAGGTGCTGGTGGACAAGGCCATCGGCCTGGGCAAGAAGGGTGGCATCGCCCGTACCTATGCCGATGCGCCCGAGATCGACGGTGTCGTGCACCTGCTGCCGCCCGAGAAGCTCAGCAAGACCTACAAGGTCGGCGAGCTGATCAAGGTGCGCATTGTGCGCAGCCAGGGCCATGACCTGGTGGGTGTGCCGGTTTAAACACTGGATCGCAGACAAAGCAAAGGGGCCTTGCTGGTACAGCAGGCCCCTTTTCTGTGGTCGGTGCGCTTTTGCCGGGCGCGCGCTTATTCGACCTGCAGACCCACGAGCTCCGGATAGTCCACCGGGTACTGCGGTTGCATATCCAGCAGGCAGTGGTTGAGCAAGGTGTTGACCATCAGGTTGCGGTGCAGCTTGTTGTCGGCCGGCACCACATACCAGGGCGCATGCGTGGTGGATGTGGCTTCCAGCAGGTCTTCATAGGCTTGCTGGTAGGCCTCCCACTGCTTGCGCACCGTCAGGTCATCGAGGCTGAACTTCCAGCGTTTTTCCGGCACATCGATGCGCTCCTGCAGCCGAACGCGCTGTTCGTCCTTGCTGATATGCAGCATGCATTTGAGGACGGTGGTGCCGTTCTCGGCCAGCAGGCGCTCGAAGTCATTGATCTGCGCATAGCGCTGCTTGGCGATCTGCGGTGTGATCCAGCGGTTGACCAGCGGCACCAGCACGTCTTCATAGTGGCTGCGGTTCCAGATGCCGATCTCGCCCTTGGCGGGCGCCACTGCATGGCAGCGCCACAGGTAGTCGTGCGAGAGCTCTTCCTTGCTCGGGCTTTTGAAGGTGGCCATGCGCAGGCCCTGCGGCCCCGTGGTCTTGAAGACGCCGCGCACGGTGCCGTCCTTGCCACTGGTGTCCATGCCTTGCAGCACCAACAGTACCGAGCGCTTGTTCTCGCCCTGCAGCGGGCGCATCAGCTGCGCCAGCTGCTTGTTGAGCATCTTCAGGTCCTTTTCCTGGGCCTTGACGGTGCCGTGGGCAAACGGTGTGGCGGCCGGGTCGTAGTCGGCCAGATGGACGGGACCCTTGAGGGGCACGCGGTAGTTATCAAGCTTGGGCATAAAAGGCGGATCGTTGAAGGAAGGCAGGCTGCTGCTGCAGCCATGATTTCAGTTTTTACGACGCTTGTCACCTGGGCTGGTGTGCGCAGCGCTGGGCCTGCCGCGCTCAGACCATCTTGCGGATCGGGCGCTTTTTCCAGATGGCCTGGTAGTACCAGGTCTGCAGCGCCAGGGTGATGCCGTAGGAGACCGGGAAGGCCATCCAGATGCCCACCAGGCCAAAGTGGCGGCTGAACAGCCAGGCCAGCGGCAGCTCCAGCGTGGCAATCACGCCGATGGTGATCAACGTGGGGATCAGCACATCGCCACTGGCACGCATCAGCGCTGCCAGGGACGCGAAGGCGCCAAACAGCAGGCCACTCCACAGCACAATGCGCAGCAGTTCCACGGCCACATGCAGCACCTCCTGATCGGTGATGAAGATCGACAGCAAAGGCCTGGCGAAGAGGGTGCCGAGCAACGCGGTGGCGCCCCCGATGGCCAAGTTGATCTGCATCGCTGTACGCGCAATGGCGGGCAGGCGTTCGCTGCGGCCGGCGCCGATCGACTGGGCGGCCAGGATGGAGGCGGTGATGGCGATCGAGATCAGCGGAAACTGCGCGAACGCATTGATCTGGTTCACGGCGCCGTAGGCGGCGGTGGCGTTGGATCCAAATCCGTTGATCAGCGACAGGACGACCAGGCCGGCCAGCGAGGTGGCGATCATCAGCACGCCGGTGGGGATACCCACGCGCAGTACGCCGCGCAGCAAGCCCCAATCCGGGCGCATGGAGTGCAACAGGGCCCTATTGGGTGCCAGCACGCTGCGCTTGCGGCGCAGCTGCACCGTCAGCCAGACCAGGGCGATGCTGAAGCCCAGGATCATCGACACCCCGGCGCTGGCCACGCCCAGGCGCGGCAGGCCGCCCCAGCCGGAGATCAGTGCCGGCGTGCTGACCAGGCCGATGCCGGTGGACACGATCAGCGACCACATGGGCGTGAGCGTGTCGCCCACCCCGCGCAGCAGCGAGGTGAACAGCAAAAAGATGAACAGCCCTGGCATGCCCAGCAGCACGATGCGCGAGTAGATGGTGGCCTGCTCCAGAATGTCGGCCGGCGTGCCCAGCATGCGCATGATGGGCTGTGTAAACAGGCCGCCAAACAGCGCCACGACTGCGCCCATGACCAGCCCGGTCATCAAGGTGGTGCCGGCGATGGCGCGCACCTTGTCAGGTTGGCCCGCACCCCAGGCCTGGCCGATCAGCACCGAGGCGCCAGCCCCCAGGCCGATGACAAACGCAATAAAGACAAACATGACCGGGAAGAAGGCCGCGACGGCGGCGAGCGCCTTGACTCCCATCATCTGGCCCAGAAACATGCTGTTGAGCGTGCCCGAGAGTGACTGCAGGATGTTGGACAGCAGCATGGGGCCGAGAAACACCATGAAGACTTGCCAAAGGGGGCGTACAGGCGGGGCGGGCGGCGCAGCCTGGGGTGAGGGGATGGACAGGGACATCGGAGGGAGGGTGCAAAATCGGGAGGGCAGCGGGTGGGTGCTTAAACCGGCCAGATGGGGCGGCTGAGCTGGTGCAGATAAGCTTGTACATCATCCGGCCAGGCCTGGGTCTGCAGCAGAAACGCCGATTGCTTGTGGGCAAACAGCGCGCGGCAGGCTTCGTCAAAACCGGGCAGATCGCCGGCCATGGCCTGCATGAACTGGTAGGTGGCCTCGGTCGCCGCACGCTGTGAATCCTGCTGGGCATGGGCATTACGCGCGTCGTCTATCAAACGGCGCAACGCGGCTGAGGCACCGCCGGGCTGGCGGTTGAGCCACTCCCAGTGGCGGGGTAGCAAAGTGACCTCGCGCGAGACCACGCCCAGTTTGGGGCGTCCCACGGCGCGTGCAGTGCGGCTGTGGGGTGCCGCTTCAACGGCTGCTGCAGCTGGGGCGGCGGTTGCAGGGGCTGCATCATCCAGCGGGGCCGCAGGCTGCAGGGCCGGTGCCAGTTCCGAGCGCCAGTTCAAATCCAGCCGCAGGCCGGAGAGGTCATCAAACACCCACAAGGGCGTAAGACTGCCGCCGGGGTGCAGTTCATCATGGTTTTGCAGATAGCGCAGCACCGTCAGGCGGTCGGCTTGCAGCAGGCGCTGGTGGCCCTGGAAAATAGTCAGCCGGCTGGTCAATGTCTCGGTCGTCATGGCCACTTGTTCTTTCTTTGTTCTTGCTAAGCCAGGTATTTTACCGGGGCTAAAATATTTGGCTATTTTTAATGGGTAAAAATATGTATCTGGATGTTTGAGGCTTCAGATGGCCTGTTGCAGCTGGCACTGGAGTTGGGTGCAAGCGATGCTGGGGCGAAAAAAAACCTCCAGCGCGGGGCATGGAGGTTGCTTCGGCGAGGGCCTCGTGGCCCAGGCATTACACGCGCTTGCGGTATTCGGCAGTGCGGGTGTCGATTTCGATCTTGTCTTCCTGGCTCACGAACAGTGGCACAGCGATTTCAAAACCGGTAGCGATCTTGGCAGGCTTGAGCACCTTGCCGGAGGTGTCGCCCTTGACGGCTGGCTCGGTCCAGGTGATTTCGCGCACGATGGTGGTGGGCAGTTCGACGGAGATGGCCTTGCCGTCATAGAACACCACTTCAGCGGTCATGCCGTCTTCGAGGTAGTTCAGGGCGTCAGCCATGTTTTCGGCTTCCACTTCGTACTGGTTGAACTCAGGGTCCATCCAGACGTACATGGGGTCTGCGAAGTAGGAGTACGTGCAGTCCTTCTTTTCCAGGATCACGTTGTCGATCTTGTCGTCGGCCTTGAACACGTTTTCCGTGCCGAAGTTGCCGATCAGGCTCTTGAGCTTCATGCGCACGGTTGCAGCGCCACGGCCGCCACGTGCGTATTCGGTCTTCAGAACGATCATCGGGTCCTTACCGAACATGATCACGTTACCAGCGCGGATTTCTTGAGCGATTTTCATAGCAATAGGTGCCTGTGTTGGGCCGCTCAAACTTCTACGGGCGGCGCGCAAGTGTCGTTGGACGGGCTGTGCTGCGCCGTAGCATGTTCCGCGGCGTTGTGCGCATCCGTCAAACCTAGCTGCCTGGCGGCGCTGGGTGCGCGGATAAGCGCAAAGACTCCGATTCTAACATTTTTCGTCTGCAAATGCCATCAGCTGCTCGGCAAGGCTGGGCTGGCGCAGCAGACTGTTGCGCGCCGCCTGCACGCACTGCGCCCATTGCGCCAGCACCGCCGCTGTGGGGGCGGGCCAGGCAGGGGGGGCGCCATCAGTGCCTGGGATGCCATTCCAGGCGGCATGGGCTTGGCGCAGGCTGCCCGGCGCGTCCAGCCAATCCAGAAAGGCCTCCAGCTTGGCATGGTGGGCATTGTCGTCCTGCGGGTAGATCTGCCAGACAAAGGGCTGGCCTGCCCACAGTGCCCGCACCAGCGAGTCTTCGCCACGCACAAAGTTGAGGTCGCAGGACCAGAGCATTTCGTCGAATTCTGGCTGGCTGCAGGGCTGCAGCAGCTGCACCTGGCGGGGCAGGGGCTGGGGCAGTTGCTGCTGCACCAGCGCTGTGGCGCGGCCGGGGGTGACCAGCCATTGCGTGGCCGAGCCAGCGCTGGCAAAGGCCTGCAAAAAAGCGGGCGGCTCATAGCAGAACAGCGAAAACACCAGGTCGCCGTCTTGCAGGCCGTGTCGCGCGCGCCAGGCGCTGCGGTCAAAGCCTGCCCGGCGCTGGGGCAGATCGGCCTCGCGCAGCAGGCCGCCGGTGCCGGTGCTGAACCCGGGGTAGAAGAACCAGCGCGTAAGGCCAGCAGCGGGGCCGCTCATCAGCCTTGAGGGCAGGCGGTGGCAGCGTTCCACATAGTCTTCGGCAGACAGGTATTCCAGATTGATCCAGACGTTGGGCCGCTGTGTTGAGGACTGCGCACGCGCCGCCAGCGCCTGCTGGAAGGCGGGCGGAATCTCGCAGCCAAAGGCTTCCACCACCACATCGGCAACGCCGCTGGCCGGCACCGCATCGGGCCAGGGCTGCACCGTCACGCCAGCTGCGCCCTGCGGCGCCATCCAGGCCAGCGCGCTGGCGTCGTCCACCCACAGGCGCACCTGGCAGCCGCGCTGGGCCAGGTCGGCAGCCAGGCGCCAGCAGACGCCAATGTCGCCAAAGTTGTCGATCACCTGGCAAAAGATATCCCAGACCTGTGGGGCTGGGATGGGCGTGGCGGAGGGCTGGGTGGGAGCGTTGGGCATGACGGGGCGATGATAGTGCAGTCCCGGGCGTCACTGCGCGGGGTATGCGCCTGGGCCACAATAAGCCCCAGTTGATCAAGCATGGAGACAGACATGAACCCCCACACTGCAACCCCCGGGCCCATGGCTTTGCAAGGCGTCAAGGTGGTCGAGATGGGCCAGCTGATTGCCGGCCCCTTTTGCGGCAAGACCTTGGGCGAGTTTGGGGCCGAGGTGGTCAAGATCGAGGCCACCGGCGCGGGCGACCCGCTGCGCAACTGGCGCCTGCTGCAGGATGGCACCTCCGTCTGGTGGCAGGTGCAGTCGCGCAACAAGCAATCGCTGGCGCTGGATTTGCGCCAGAAAGAAGCGCAGGACATTGCCCGCCAGCTGATTGCCGAGGCCGATGTGCTGGTGGAGAACTTCCGCCCCGGCACCCTCGAGGGCTGGGGCATGTCGCCCGAGGAGCTGCATGCGATCAACCCGGGCCTGGTGATGCTGCGCATCTCCGGCTACGGGCAAACCGGCCCTTACCGCGACCTGCCAGGCTTTGGCGTGATTGGCGAGGCGATGGGCGGCCTGCGCCACCTGACGGCCGAGCCCGGGCGGGTGCCTGTGCGCGTGGGGGTGTCGATTGGCGACACCTTGGCGGCACTGCATGGCGTCATCGGCGTGATGATGGCGCTCTACCACCGCAAGGTGAATGGCGGCAGCGGCCAGGTGATCGATGTGGCCTTGCATGAGGCGGTCTTCAATGTGATGGAAAGCCTGATCCCCGAGTACAGCGCCTTTGGCGTGGTGCGCGAGGCGGCGGGCAGCGCCTTGCCGGGCATTGCGCCGTCCAACGCCTATGCCTGCCAGGATGGCTGGGTGCTGGTGGCCGGCAATGGCGACAGCATCTTCAGGCGGCTGATGGACACCATTGGCCGGCCTGACCTGGGCCAGGCGCCCGACCTGGCCAGCAATGCGGGACGGGTGGCACGTATAGAGGAGATCGATGCGGCCATCAGCGCCTGGACACAGCCGCGCGCGATTGCGCAGGTGATGGATGCGTTGGCCGCTGCAAGGGTGCCGGCCGGCAAGGTCTACACCGCCAAGGACATCAGCGAAGACCCACACTACCGTGCGCGCCAGATGATCGTGCCGCAAACCACGCGCGATGGACACACGGTCGAGGTGCCGGGCATCGTGCCCAAGCTGTCCGTTACGCCAGGCACGATCCGCAGCAGCGCGCCCCATCTGGGCGATGACACCGATGCCGTACTGCAGGGCCTGGGCCTGAGCGCTGCGCAGATTGCGGCCTTGCGTGAGCGCGGCATTGTGCAGTGAGCGCACATGGCTGAAGGGCCTGTTCGCTGCGGGCCGGGCCTGGGCATAAGACAATAGCGCCATGCCCACCTACGTGCACTCTCCCGAACTTCTTGCCCAGGTGGCTGGCTTGCCAGCCATGCCCGGGGTCTACCGCTATTTCGACGCCAGCGATGCCCTGCTGTATGTGGGCAAGGCCATCAACCTCAAGCGCCGGGTATCGAGCTATTTCCAGAAGGACCATGGCGGCACGCGCATCGGCCACATGGTGGGCAAGATCGTGCGCATGGAGACCACGGTGGTGCGCTCCGAAGCCGAAGCGCTGCTGCTGGAAAACAACCTCATCAAGACCCTGCACCCGAAATACAACATTCTTTTTCGGGATGACAAAAGCTATCCCTACCTGAAGATCACCGGCATGGCCATCCACGATGGCGACATGCGCACGCCCCCCAGCCAGTGCTACCCGCGCGTGGCCTATTACCGGGGTGCGACCGACAAGCGCCAGCGCTATTTCGGCCCCTACCCAAATGCCTGGGCGGTCAAGGAAACCATCCTGCTGCTGCAAAAGGTGTTCCGCCTGCGCACCTGCGAGGACAGCATCTTCAGCAACCGCACCCGGCCTTGCCTGCTGTACCAGATCAAGCGCTGCAGTGCCCCCTGCGTGGACCACATCAGCCCCGAGGACTACGCCGCCGATGTGGCCCATGCCGAGGCCATGCTGCGCGGCGAGACCGACACCCTGCTCAAGACGCTGGAGGCGCGCATGATGGCGCACTCGGACAAGCTGGAGTTTGAGCAGGCGGCCGACATCCGTAACCAGATCAAGGCGCTGGCTAGCATGCTGCACCAGCAAAGCATCGAGACCATCGACGACCGCGATGTGGACATGCTCGCGGTGCAGGTGCAGGGCGGCAAGGCCTGCGTGAACCTGGCCATGGTGCGCGGTGGCCGGCATCTGGGTGACCGTGCGTACTTCCCGGTGCATGTCGAGGACAGCGCAGCCATCGCCAGCATGGAAGAGGCCGAAGAAGCCGAGGACCAGGCGGGCGGCCAGCCGAGTGTGGCCCCACCTGCCAAGACCGTGGAGCAGCGCGTGCTGGAAGCCTTCGTGGCCCAGCACTATTTGCAGGTGGCACCGCCGCCGGTGCTGGTGGTCAGCGTGGCACTGGAGCCCGCGCTGCTGGAGGCCTTGTCCCAGCAGACCGGCACGCGCATTGCGGCGGTGTCGCAGCCGCGCGAGGAGCGCCGGGTGTGGCTGGAGATGGCGCAAAAAAATGCGCAGCTGCAACTGGCCCGCCTGCTGGCCGAAGAGGGCTCGCAGCAAGCGCGCACACGTGCCTTGGTCGAAGCACTGGATTTGCCGCAGGACGATATCGACCAGCTGACCATCGAGTGTTTTGACATCTCGCACACCTCGGGTGAGAACACCCAGGCCTCTTGCGTGGTGTTCCACCACCACAAGATGCAAAGCAGCGAATACCGGCGCTACAAGATCGAGGGCATCACCGGCGGCGACGACTATGCCGCCATGCGCCAGGTGCTGACGCGCCGCTACAGCAAGGTGGCCGAGGCCCAGCGCGACGCCGGCGGTGCCGAGCTGGGCAAGGGCGCTGCCCGTTTGCCCGACATCGTGCTGATCGACGGCGGCAAGGGCCAGGTCGGCGTGGCGCGCGAGGTGTTTGCCGAGCTGGGTCTGGACCTGTCGCGCATCGTGGGTGTGGAGAAAGGCGAGGGCCGCAAGGTGGGCCTGGAAGAACTGGTGTTCTGCGACGGGCGCGACAAGGTCTATCTGGGCCGTGACTCGGCCGCGCTGATGCTGGTGGCGCAGATACGCGACGAGGCGCACCGCTTTGCGATCACCGGCATGCGCGCTGCGCGTGCCAAGGTGCGGGTAGGGGGCAGCCGGCTGGAAGACATTCCCGGGGTCGGGCCCAAGAAGCGGGCGCGCCTGCTGCAGCGCTTTGGTGGCGTGCGCGGCGTGGAGGAGGCCGGTGTCGATGACCTGATGACCGTCGATGGCATCTCTCCAGCCCTGGCCGAGGACATCTACAAGGCCCTGCATTGATGCGCAGCCTGTGCGGGCTGGCAACAGCTTGCGCAGGCTGGCCTGCCATCGGTGCTAAACGCCATATCGTTCACTGAATTTGCACCGTAGCGTGCCACAATAGCCGCATGTTCTTCACGATCCCCACCATCATGACCTGGACGCGCATTGTCGCTATCCCGCTCATCATCGGCGTGTATTACTCGCCTCTTGATATGGCCACCAAGAACCTGTGGGCCACCGTCATGTTTGTGGTGTTCGCGTTCACCGATTGGCTCGACGGCTTTCTGGCTCGCAAGCTCAACCAGACCTCGTCGTTCGGGGCCTTTCTGGATCCGGTGGCCGACAAGTTCCTGGTCTGCGCTTCGCTGCTGATCCTGGTCTACCTGCAGCGTGCCGATGTGTTTGTCGCGCTGATCATCATTGGCCGAGAGATCGCCATCTCGGCCCTGCGGGAATGGATGGCGCGCATTGGCGCCAGCAAGAGCGTGGCCGTGCACATGGTGGGCAAGCTCAAGACCACCGTGCAGATGGTGGCCATCCCATTTTTGCTCTATGACGGCAAGGTGGCTGGCATTGACACTGGCGTCTGGGGCACCTGGCTGATCTGGGGCGCAGCGGTGCTCACCGTCTGGTCGATGATCTACTACCTGCAAAAGGCCTTGCCCGAGATCCGGGCTAGGGTTGATTCTTAGTCGGCCGCAGCAGGTTTGGGCGTAGACTGCACCTCGCCTGTAAAAGGAATTCAGGCTACAGGGCCCGTGATGCCTGGCTTTTGCAAGACAAACCGGGCGCTGGTCAGCGAAAAAAAGTGATTTTTTGCCTGAGTACCCAGAAATTCCGTCTAGAATTCATCTCATTCCAGAGGCGCTGGGGTCGAGATGAAAATTTCGTGCCAGTGGTGTTGTTTTTGAATCTGTGACAGTTGTACGCTATACAAACTGCTCATAATGGGATGAAACATACACTTCCTTAACTCTCTTGATTAATAGAGGCTGCTTGTGAATAAAACTGAACTCATTGAGCACATTGCTAACAATGCTGATATCTCCAAGGCTGCTGCGGCTCGTGCGCTGGAGTCCACCATTGACGCAGTGAAGAAGACCTTGAAAAAAGGTGGTACAGTCTCTCTGGTAGGTTTTGGTACCTTCGCCGTTGGCAAGCGTGCTGCACGTACCGGCCGTAACCCACGTACCGGCGCTGCGATCAAGATCAAGGCAGCCAAGGTGCCTAAGTTCCGTCCAGGCAAGGCATTGAAAGATGCGCTGAACTAATTTCGGTTATCAGGTGGGGTGCTTAGCTCAGTTGGTAGAGCGGCGCCCTTACAAGGCGTAGGTCGGCGGTTCGACCCCGTCAGCACCCACCAATCTAACCAAGAAAATCAACCCCTTAGAGCGATCTAAGGGGTTTTTTCTTTGTTCATCCATAGGCGGCTGCAAGGTCTGCTGCGATCGGCTCTTCGCTGCCGAGTAAAAATGAATCAGCCGCTTGGTCTGGCATGGCTTCGCGGTCATTATCTTGATGGCATGGTGCCTTTCCGCAGGGCTGGAATCGATAAGACTTCTTGGCTTTGTCAAAGAGTATCCCTGGATTCTTTGGACCGATGCCTTCAGGTCGTGACGGCTGTACTGATAAAGCTGCTCTTGCACGCTGCCAAGATGCGCTCGCCACGCAAAGGTTGAGGGGCAGGGTGCTGCATCCTGGCCATCCCAGCCGCCAGATCCCCAGTTCGCATCTGGAGCCAAACCGATGAAGTGCGGCATCCGCGCCGCATTCCGCCCCTCTGCGGCTGCGAAATTCCCGTATTCCCTAACGCGCCCCTGGACCTCATAGGGATCAAAAACTCTTTCGCTGTACACTTGCTGTTTCGACGTTCATGCGTTGCCAAGACGCATGTTGCACGCCCTATTTGACAGGGGGGCGGGGTGTCTGCGTCGGCGCTGGGGCTATCTGATTGATTTGTAATGTGAAATCATCCATTGCAAGCGTAGGGTAGGCGTTTCAGGCCAAGCAGCAAGCCCGCACTCCTGGAGTAAAACCGAATAAAGGCGAATGAGGGTTCGCCTTTTTTTTTGTCCTCAGGAAAGTTAGACGATGTTTGAAACCATCCGCAAGTACTCCAAGGTGCTGATGTATCCGCTGTTCTTGCTGATCATTCTGTCTTTTGTTTTGGTGGGCGTGAACCAGAACTACTTCACCGAAAAGAGCCCGGTGGTCGCCAAAGTCAATGGCAAAGACATTACGCAGATGGATTGGGACAATGCACACCGCGTTGCCTCTGACCGTATGCGTCAGCAAGATCCCAACATGGACGCCAAGTGGATGGACGGCCCAGAAGCCCGCTATCTGACCTTGGAGCGCATGGTGCGTGACCAGGTGATCGATGCCGCCGTGCAAAAAATGCACCTGACGGTGGACAATGCCTCGCTGGTTCGCGCGCTGCAGGAGATCCCGCAGATCGCTGCGCTGAAAAAACCTGATGGCTCGCTGGACGTCGATGCTTACCGCGCACTGGTGGGTGCCCAGGGCATGACGCCCGAGGGCTTTGAAGCGGGCATGCGACGCGATATTGCTGCGCGCCAGGTGCTGGGCGGTGTATCTAACACGGCCTTTGCAACCGACGAGCAGACCAAGCTGGCGGTTGATGCGCTCTACCAGCAGCGTGAGATCCAGCTGGCCCAGTTTGCTGCCAAGGACTATGCGTCCCAGGTCAAGACCACCGATGCTGATGTGGAGGCTTTCTACAAGAGCAACCAGGAGCTGTTCCGCCAAAAGGAGCAGTCCACCATTGAATACGTGGTTCTGAATGCTGAAGCCGTCAAGGGCATGATCAAGCCTAGCGAAGACGATCTGCGTACCTACTACAAGGAAAATCTGAGCCGCTTCATGGACAAGGAACAGCGTCGCATCAGCCACATCCTGATCGACGCACCTGCCTCCATGTCGGCAGCAGACCGTGAGAAGGCCAAGCAACGCGCTGAGCAAATTCTGGCCGAAGCCAAGGCCAACCCTGCGCAGTTTGCCGATCTGGCCAAGAAGAACTCGCAAGACACCGGCTCGCGTGACGGCGGCGGTGATCTGGGTTGGGTCAAGCCTGGCGATATGGTCAAGCCTTTCGAAGACGCCGCCTTTGCCATGAAGTCTGGCGATATCAGCGACCTGGTGAGCACCGAGTACGGTTTCCACATCATCAAGATGGGTGAAGTGAAGACCCCCCGCACGCCAAGCTTTGAAGAGCTGCGCGCCAAGATCGAGACCGAAGTGCTGGCCCAGCAGGTGCAGCGCAAGTACGCCGAAGTGGCCGAGACCTTCTCCAACATGGTGTTCGAGCAGTCCGACAGCCTGCAGCCTGTGGCTGAAAAGCTGGGCCTGAAGATCCAGAAGGCTGAGCATGTGACCCGCACGGCTGCAACTGGTGCGACTGGCGCCCTGGCCAACCCGACCTTCCTGGAAGCGCTGTTCTCCAGCGATGCGCTGCAAAACAAGCGCAACACCGAAGCCATCGAAGTGGCGCCCAGCACCTTGGCCTCCGGCCGTGTGGTGGAACACTTCGACGCGCGCATTCTGCCGTTCGAAGAAGTCAAGGCCAAGGCCCATGACCTGTATGTGGCGCAGAAGTCTGCGGAACTCGCTCGCCAGGACGCACAAGCCAAGCTGGAAGCCTGGAAGGCTGACGCCGCAGGTGCCAAGCTGGCCGCTCCCATTGTTGTGTCGCGCCAGGATGCCAAGGGCCAGGTGCCTGCCGTCCTCAATGCCGCCATGCATGCCAAGATCGGCGATGCCGCATCCTGGGTGGGTGTGGACCTGGGCAACGACGGCTACACCGTCGTGCGCGTGAACAAGGTCGTGCCGCGGGGAGAAGACTCTGCCGAACTGCGCTTGCGCCAGAAGCAGGAGTTTGAGCGTTACCAGGCCAATGCCGAGACCCTCGCTTATTACGAGATGCTCAAGGAGCGTTTCAAGGCGCAGATCAAGGTTCCACGCCCCGCAGAAACAAAAAATTCATAAAAACGGCGATTTCATGAGAGGAGCCAAATTTCTGGCTATAATCATGTCTTCCCCAACACGGTGGCTGTAGCTCAGTTGGTAGAGTCCAGGATTGTGATTCCTGTTGTCGTGGGTTCGAGCCCCATCAGCCACCCCAAATAAAGAAACGCGCTAGTGCTTATGCCCTAGCGCGTTTTGCTTTGTGTTTTCGGTTTTCAGCGAGCCAAGCGCTTGCCAAGGCTGCCATCGGGGCAATGGCATGGCGACAGGGGGCATGCAGCACATGGCTTTATCTTCTTCGCTCCAGATTCTCTGGTCGCATTCCTGAGTGCTGCCGCCACCTAGCCGGTCGCAGCGACCGCCTTCCACCCTTCACAGCGTGTTTTATGTCATCCGGTGTGTCGCGCTGGCCGCTTGTGTCATGCCTGTATGCACCTCGAAAGCACGCTTTTCCTCTCGATAGAGAAAATTGATACCCCCGTGTATCCCCTAGCGCTTCTCTCTATCAATTCAGGTTGTAATTTATTATCAATCTATTCTTATAAATCGATTGATAATTTGTTCTAGCTGCATGCTGGGGCTGCGGTTCCGACTGGTGATCCGGTCGGACGAAGGAGGTGGAATATGCTGCCGGAAGTCCTTATTTTCATCACGCACAGGGTCGTGCTGCACTCGCTCACTCTGGAGAACGGTTACACAACCTTTGGACGAGGGGCGGGCAACGCCATCTGCCTCGACAACCCGGCAGTCAGCCGCGACCATGGCGCCTTCTACTACCGCGCCGGTGTCCTGTCGATTGAGGACCACCACAGCATGAACGGTATCTTTGTGAACGGCATGCGCATGCACCGCAAGGTGCTTTACTCCGGGGACTATGTGCTGATTGGCTGCTACAAGGTCTTCGTCAAGCATGGCTCGGAGCACCCGCGCAATGCCTATGCAGGTTGACGGTTGCGCGTTGGGCGCGTGAGGTGCCTGTGGGGAGGGGCTCTGGGCAGCAATAGCGTTTACATGCCTGATGGCGGCATTTCCGAGCGGAGGCAGGGGCGCTTGCCAGGGCCACCACCGTCCGTCATCCGCGCTGCCTACAATCGGCCCATGCGATTACCCCATCACCAACTCACGATGACGGTGCTGATGTCTCCGGACATGGCAAATTTTTCTGGCAATGTGCACGGCGGCGCCATTTTGCGCGAGCTCGACAACGTGGCCTACTCCTGTGCGAGCCGCTATGCGGGGCGCTATGTGGTGACGCTGAGCGTGGACCAGGTCATGTTCCTGGAGCCCATCCATGTGGGTGAGCTGGTGTCCTTCTACGCCAGCGTCAACTACACGGGCACCTCGTCGATGGAGATCGGCATCAAGGTGGTGGCGGAGAATATCCGCGAACGCAGCGTGCGCCATGTCAACAGCTGCTTTTTCACGATGGTGGCGGTGGACGACCAGCGCAAGCCAGTGCCGGTGCCGCCGTTGCAGCCGGAGACGGCGGATGAAAAACGCCGCTGGGAAGCGGCGTTGACGCGCAAGGAACTGCGCAAAGAGTTGGCGCGGCGCTTTGCGCAGACGACGCGGCAGACAGTTTGACGGTCTGACTCCTGCGGCACGAACTCCAGGCGAACAAACAAAAGGCAAGGTGCAGTGACCTTGCCTTTTTGGCTGGCGGCTTGGCTAAAGGATTGTCTTAGCGCAGCCCCTGTTGCGCTATGGCGATGGGTCTCGTTCTCAGCGTGCCCGGTTAGCGTCGCGGGGGGCGTCGCTGAACACACCATCCACCCCGACCTCATAGAACAGCTTGTATTCGGCGGCGACCTGGCCCTTGAAGTCGCTGGCCAGCAAGGTCACATCATTGCGGTACTCCCAGGGGTGAACAAAGAGCTTGGCGGCATGGGCGAGGGTCACCAAGTTGGTAGGTGCCATCATCTCGCGGTCACGGTAGTCCCGTAAGCCATCGTTGTTCAGGTCATCGGGCTGGCCGTCGCCATTCTTGTCCAGATAGCGCGCGGAGATGACAAAGGGCTTCCAGGGTGAGATGCCGTTGGCATAGGTCTTTATCTGGGCCAGACCATCAGCGGTCACCATCTGGTTATAGGTGGTAGAGGTGCCGGCCAGCGTGAAGTCATAGGGCTGCCCGTAGGGCAGGTTCATCAGAATCTGCCCGTCGCGGCCCAGCGTTGGATCGCCATTGATCATCTGGACCAGCCGAACCTGGGTTTTGGCGCGCAAGGCCTTCAGGTGAGCCACTTCCAAAGAGCGCACCAGTACAGGCGCCGTCTCCTGGGTGTAGCCCGCTGCGGTGAAGGCCGCCACCAGCTTGTCTTCCATCGCCAGGCCCTGCTGGCTATGGTAGGTCGGGTTCAGGGTCTGCAGATACAGGCCGACGGTCTTGCGCTGGCGCTTAACGTAAGCGATCACATCATTGAGCGACAGGATGCGGCCAGTGGTGGCATTGGTCGGTGGCGCGCTGGAGTCATTTAGTTTGGCGCGCAGGCTTTGCAGTTCCACCAAGGTGAAATCAGAAGCAAACCAGCCCTGGTGCGACTGGCCATCGATCAGACGGACGGTCTTGCGATTGGCGTAGACGCTGCGGCTGGAGACGTCAGTGATATTGGTGATGTCCGGCGAGGCCAGCGCGACCAGTTCGCCATCCTTGCTCATGACCAAGTCAACGGCGATAAAGTTGGCATCCTGCGCGATGGCGGCATCAAAGCTCTCGGCCGTATTGGCCGCCTTGCCATCAATGCTGCTGAGCGAAAAGCTTTGCGGCGCATTTCCGTCGAGCGTGGGGTAGGGCTTGGGGTTGGGATTGGTGCCACCACCACCATCGCCCGGGCCCAGCTCGGTCTTGCAGGCGGTCAGTGCGGTAATGGCCAGTGCAGCGGCGCACAGGCGCCAGGTGCGTTGTCTTTGCATATCGTCAGTGCTCCTCGTTTTATGGATTGAACCTGGAGAAACAATCTGTGCATATGTAAAGATTGATTACTCTACGCTATGGATGCTTGGTCTTCCACGGTTGCCTGGCTATCGTATCCGCAAATCTCGGAGAAATCTCGGCTGGCTATCGGCTCGTTGTTACGGATTGCCTGCGCTGCCAACGCGACGCATTGCACCACATCGCCAACGACGATGATGCTGGGACTGGCCAGCTTTTCGCGCGCCATCGTGGCGGGTAAATGGGCCAGGTCGGTGATGGCATGGCGTTGCTGGGGCAAGCTGGCATGCTGCACGATGGCGACCGGCGTATCGGCCGGCAAGCCACTGCCCAGGCCCTGGCTGATGGCCTCGGCGCTGGCCACCCCCATGTAGATCACCAGGGTCAGGCGTGCATCGTGTGCCGTGCGCGCCAGTTGCGCCCAATCGGGGCCTTGGCTGCCTGGCTTGGCATGGCCGGTGATGAACACGACGCCCCGTGCATGGTCGCGGTGGGTCAAGGGGGCGCCCAGGCTGGTCAGCGCTGCAAGCCCGGCCGTCACGCCGTTGATGATGCGCGGCTCGATGCCATGGGCGCGCAAGAACTCCACCTCTTCGCCGCCGCGTCCAAAGATGAACGGGTCACCCCCTTTGAGGCGCACCACGTTCTCTCCTGCCTGCACCTCCTGCAGCATCAAGCGCTGGATAAATGCCTGGGGCGTGCTCTGGCAGCCGCCGCGCTTGCCCACATGGACGATGCGGGCGCTCTCGGGTGCCCATTGCAGCACAGCCTCGTTGACCAGGTCGTCCACCAGCAGCACGGTGGCGCGTTGCAAGGCTTTTGCGGCGGCAATGGTCAGCAGATCGGGATCGCCCGGGCCGGCACCGACCAGGGTGCACTGGCCCAGGCCTGGCAATGGCGCATCAGCCGGTGGGCGCGCGGTGAGAGTGGGCAGGCTGCTGTCAGTCATGGTGGAGACCTTGGGACGCGGGTAGTGTTTGTTGGGCGATGGCCAGCACATGTTCCACTTGCTGGGCCAAGGCGGCGGGCACGGGCAACTGGCCCGCCAGCACCGCCTCGGTGTAGCGGGCGGTGGTGTCCGCATCGCGCTCGCTGGGCAGACCGGGCACCTGGCTGTCGGTGCCGCTGCTGCGTGCTTGCAGCAGCTGGTGCTGGCCGGCGACAAAGCCGTCGTATTGAGGGCTTCGGCGTGGGTCGGCGCAGACTTCGCCTTCCAGCCCACGCGAGAGCAGGGCATGGGTTTGCAGCTCGGCCAGGGTGGCTAGCAGCATCGGCAGGTATTCAGGGTGGGTATAGCTGCCCAGCAAGACGGCAGGGCCTTCCACCGGCTGCAGCAGCTTGGCAATGCTGTGGCCGGGGTTGCGCAGGCCAATAATCTGGCGCACGGCCAGCAGCTTGGCGAGCGCGGGCAGCAAGGTGGCCGTATGCACCAAGGCTACTTCGGATGGGGCGATTGCCCCGGCCCCATCGCGGACCGTCAGCCCCAGCCGCTCGAACACCGCAAAGGCCGTGATGCGGCTCGCCTCAGTCTGCATGCCGTGAACCAGCACGGGCAGGCCTTCGCGTGCCAGCAGCAGGGCCAGCAAGGGCGTCAACGTTGGCAGGCGCCGGGCGCCGTTGTAGCTGGGCAGCACCACAGTGGGCAGCGCGGCGCTGCTGTGGAAGCGGGCAATACGTGCATGCACGGCATCCCAGAGGCCGCACATCTCCTCGGCGGTTTCGCCTTTGATGCGCATCGCAATGCAAAAGGCGCCGATTTCGTAATCGCTGACCCGGCCATCGAGTATCTGCGCCATCGCATCGCTGGCTTCGAGACGGCTGAGGGCCTTGGCGCCGCGTGCGCCGCGCCCGATTTCCTTGATGTAGTGCTGTATGGCCATGGCATTGAAAAATACGTGTGCCCATTATTTTAGGTTTTATATATACGTAAGTAATAAGGAAAATCAGCCCATCCGGCATCTCGGGTATGCAGGCCGGCGGCGGTGAAGCGGCCTTGGTTAACGAAGATTTGCGCCACTCCTTATTGCACTGCCATGCTGAACGTCTACTATCTGCAGTCTGTGCCACGCCCGCCTGGGCTTATGAAAGGAAAGAACATGTCCGCAAATCCCTCGATGGTCGATGAGCTCCTCGCGCAACTGCAAGGGGCTCCCATCCAGCAGATGGCCCAAAGCCTGGGCCAGAGCGAGGCCCAGACCGAGCAGGCCGTGCAGGCGGCCGTGCCGATGATGCTGGGCGCCTTGGGCAACAACGCGCAAAGCGCGGGTGGTGCCAGTGCGCTGTTTGAGGCGCTGCAGCGCGACCACGGCGCCGCAGGTGGTGCTGGCGCAGGCCCTGACCTGGGTGGCCTGCTGGGCTCGCTGTTGGGTGGCGGCGGTGGTGCACAAGCCGGCGGCTTGGGTGGCCTCGGTGGCATGCTCGGCAGTGTGCTGGGCGGCGCCATGGGTGGCGGCGCGGCTGCGGGTTCCGCTGCTGCATCGCCTGCGGCCTTGGACGGCGCCAGCATTCTGGGCCATATCTTTGGCGGCCAGCAAGACCAGGCCTCGGCCAATCTGGGCCAGGCTACCGGTCTGGGCGCCAATGCCGGCAACCTGCTCAAAATGCTGGCCCCGCTGGTGATGTCCTTCCTGGCGCAGCGCGTCATGTCGGGCGGCCTCAACTCGTCGCAACTGGGCAATGCGCTGGGCCAGGAAAAAGACCAGGTGCAGCAGCAGGGCGGCCTGGGCGGCGGCCTGCTGGGCTCGCTGCTGGACCAGAATGGCGACGGCAAGCTCGATGTCAGCGACCTGATGAAAATCGGTGGCTCGCTGCTGGGCGGCAAGCGCTGAGCCATCCGCCCCCGCGCCAAACCCTGGCGGCCCGCCAGGGTAGACCGGTGCCCGGGGGCACAACCGGCCGGGAGCGCCTACACTTTGGCCCCATGAGTGAGTTGATTTTGGGGATCGAATCCTCCTGTGATGAAACCGGCGTGGCCCTGGTGCGCACCCGTGGCCCGGGTACGGTGCCCGAGCTGCTGAGCCATGCGCTCTACAGCCAGATCGAGATGCACCGCGCCTACGGCGGTGTGGTGCCGGAGCTGGCCAGCCGTGACCATATCCGCCGCGTGCTGCCATTGACGCAAAAGGTGCTGGATGATGCAGGCTGCACACTCGCGCAGCTGGATGCCATTGCCTTTACCCGAGGCCCGGGACTGGCAGGTGCCTTGCTGGTCGGATCGGGTGTGGCCTGCGCTATGGCCGCCGCGCTGGACAAGCCCGTGCTCGGCGTGCACCACCTCGAAGGCCATCTGCTGTCCCCATTCCTGAGCGAAGACCCGCCCGAGTTCCCCTTTGTAGCCTTGCTGGTCTCTGGCGGCCACACGCAGCTGATGCGGGTGGATAGCGTGGGCCAGTACCAGATTCTGGGCGAGACCATTGACGACGCAGCCGGCGAGGCCTTTGACAAATCCGCCAAGCTGCTGGGACTGCCGTACCCGGGCGGGCCGGAGCTGTCCCGACTGGCGCAGGGCGGTGATCCCGAGGCGTTCAAGCTGCCGCGCCCATTGCTGCACAGCGGCGATCTGGATTTCTCCTTTGCCGGCCTCAAGACGGCGGTGCTGACCCAGGCCAAGAAGCTGGGCGATGGCCTGGAGGCGCGCAAGGCCGACCTGGCGGCATCGACGCAGGCGGCCATTGTCGATGTGCTGGTGAAAAAGACCTTGAATGCGCTGAAGGAAACCGGCATGAAGCGCGTGGTGGTCGCCGGCGGCGTGGGTGCCAACCGGTTGCTGCGTGAGCAGCTCAACGATGCCTGCTGCAAGCGCGGCATCCGCGTGCACTACCCCGAGCTGCATCTGTGCACCGACAACGGCGCGATGATTGCGATGGCGGCTGCGATGCGCATCGAAGCGGGGCAGCAGCAGGCCGAAAAGGTGTATGCCTTCGACGTCAAGCCGCGCTGGCCACTGGACGCCATTGTGCAGCAGCCACCTGCTGCCGCTGCTGCGGTATAAATTTGATGCGCTGGTGGATGCCACTGGCACTGCAAGCAAAAGGGGCCTCAGGCCCCTTTTGCTTGCTGCGGTGTTGGCGTTTATGCAATCGCCAAGGTCTGGGTGCTGGGCTGGTTGGTGCTCAGCACCAGGGTCAGCACGCCGTTTTCCAGGCTGGCTTTGGAGGCTGCAGCATCGATAGTTGCAGGCAGCTTCCAAGCGCGCTGGATGCTGCGGGGTGCACCTTCAATGCTGGCCAGACGCACGGTCTTGTCCTGCAGCTCGATGCGCAGCTGTTCACGCGAGAGGCCCGGCACATCCACGCTGATGCTGAACACCTGGCCGTCTTGCTGCACGGTGTCCTGGGCGGTGGTGGTGGTGGCCTGGAGGAAGCGCTGCAAGGCAGCGTCCATGGCGGAAGGGGAGACAGCGTAGGCCGAGCGGTGCATCAGAGGGGTCATGATCATCTTCAATCCTTGTGAAACAGGGCAGCGGGGTTGCTGCTCGATGACTGATAGTTGGATGAAGATGCGGCAATTTCAAGAGAAAATTGCGGCCTTTTATTTTTGCAGTGCAGGCCTTGAAAGCCTGCAGATCACGTCCATATGTGTCGCCCGGCCAGGGATCAGGGCGCGCTGAAATTGGCCGGATCGGGCGTGCGCTGCTGGCGCGCCTTGCTGCGCAGATAGGCCTTTGCGGCCGCTTCGGCAGTGGGGGAGTTGCTGGTCTCGCTGCTCGGATCGGGCGCACTGGGCTCGCTGTCTGCCGCCGCTGGCGCACCGCTGCGTGCACGCGCAATGGTCTGGCCCAGCTCCACCACGGACATCGCATAGAAGCTCGAGAGGTTGTAGCGGGTGATGGTGTAGAAGTTGGGCGTACCCACCACGTACTGGGTGGCGGCGCTGGCATTGGGCAGCTCGATCAGTGCGAGCGGGCCATTGTGCTGGTCGCCCGGTGCCTGGATGCGCAGGCCCAGTGCGGCCATCTCGGCGGCGCTGAAGCTGGGCTTGATATCCGGGGCCAGCAAGGTCTCCAGCTGTGCCGGCGTGCTGTTCACCTGCACGTCGTAGTAGGCCGGCATGCCGCGCTGCCAGCCATGGGCGACGAAGTAGTTGGCTACCGAGCCGATCGCATCGGCGGTGCTGCCAAACAGGTTGATCTTGCCGTCGCCATCGAAATCGACTGCGTAGTTGGACCAGCTGGTCGGCATGAACTGGGGCATGCCCATCGCGCCGGCGTAGCTGCCGACCGTGTCGAAGGGGTTGCTGTCGGTGAGGTAGGCCGTGGCCAGGAACTGCTCCAGTTCGCCCCGGAAATACTTGGCGCGGTCGGCCGCGCGCGGGTGGCTTGCAGGATAGTCGAAAGCCAAGGTGGCCAGCGCATCGACTACCGTGAAGTTGCCCATCTGCTGGCCGTAAATGGTCTCGACCCCGATGATGCCGACGATGTACTCGGCCGGCACGCCATAGGTCTGCTCAGCGCGGGCCAGGGTGGCGGCGTTCTCGTTCCAGAAGCGCAGACCGGCGCGGATGCGGATCGGTTCAACAAAGCGGCTGCGGTAGCCGCGCCAGTTCTTGACGCCCGCTGGCCCGGTGCGCGGCGTCATCAGGCGCTGCACGGTGGCATTGAAGCGGGCTTGCTTGATGCTGGCGCGCAGCCAGGCCTCATCGATATGGCGGCGCTCGGCCACCTCGCGGACAAAAGCCTCGGCCTCGGGCCGGTTGCCATAGCTGGATGCTGCAGGGGCGGAATCAGCGCTGCGGGCTTTGTTGCTAGTGTTTTTTTGCGCGTAGGCGCCCGTCGCGCACAGGCCGGCGCACAGCACGGCCACGGTGGTCTGAAGAATTCGGTGCATGGGGTTTTATACCTTGTTTGCCAGGGCCCGCAGCCGGGACCAGGGCAGAAGTCGTAATTGTTTGCGAAGCGCTGCCAGCTCGGCCCTGGGCGCTGGCTGGCCGCTGGCATGTGCGTAGCGCTGCCGCTCCATCGCCTTGAGCCATTGGCCAAAGGCCGGCGCCAGATCGGGTGCCTGGGCGTGCACCAAGCGTGCCAGCGCGCGCGGCGTGGTGGCGCTGCCTTGTGCGGCCTCTGGTACACCGGCCTGGCGCAGGCGTTTGCGCGCCTCGCTCAACAAGGCCAGCCAGGGGTCCATGCGCCTGCGCTGGTACTGCAGCACCAGCACCACGATGAGGGCTGCTGCCAGCACCAGGCCACCCAGAATGCGCACCAGATCCACCCAGTTGGGGCTGGACAGGCCCAGCTTGCTGAGCATGTCCATCTGCTCGCGCTGGGTGTAGTTCAGCACCCACTGGTTCCAGCTGTTGTTGACGGCCTCCCAGACTGCACGCATGCGCTGCAGGCCGTTGATGGTGACAGCATTGCTGACGCTGAAGCCCATGAAGTTGGGCGTGTTCAGCCGTTGTGCAGCGCCGATGCGGCCGGGGCTGACGGCACCGGTCGGGTCAAAGCGGACCCAGCCTTGTTCGTCGCCCAGCCACACCTCCGCCCAGGCATGGGCGTCGGCCTGGCGCACCGTCCAGTAGCCATCCACGCTGTTGGCCTCGCCGCCCTGGTAGCCGGTCACAATGCGCGCCGGCACGCCGGCGCTGCGCAGCGCAACCACAAAGGCGGCCGAGATATGCTCGCAAAAGCCTTGTTTGCGGTCAAACCAGAACTCGTCAGCGGCCTGGCCGGTGTAAACGCCGGGATCCAAGGTGTAGGTATAGCCGCCACTGCGCAGCTGCTGCTGCAGGCGCTGCACCAGTTGCGCGCTGCGGTCAGGCCGGTCGCCGATCTCGGCCACCAGCTGTGCCACCCAGGCCTGGGTGCGCGGGTTGCTGTTGGCCGGCAGCCGGCGGTTGAAGGCCAGCTCTCGGTTGCCGGCCTGCATGCCAAACCGGTAGCTGGTGTAGCTTTCCACCGCGATGCGGGTCACCTCGGTAATGGGCCGGTTGCTGAGCCACTGCAGGTCGCCAGTGCTGTAGGCGCGGCCACGAGGCAACACGGGTGCTGTCCGGGTCAGGTCCAGGCTCAGCAGCCAGGGCTTCTGGTGGGGCTCCAGGGTCAGCTCGTAGCGCAGCGCCTCGCCTTCGGTGCGGATGTCGGCATACATCCGGTCATCGGGATTGCGAAAGCTGGGTGTGGCACGCCAGGTGGTGCCATCGAAATCGGACAACACCGGCCCGCGCCAGTAGAGCTGGTTGGCAGGGGGCGGCCGGTTTTGTGGTGTATCGAACTTGACGCGAAACGCAATGCCTTCGTCCTGGGCCAGCGATGCCACCGTACCCACCGTCATCTCATCGGACAGACCGGTCTTGGCCGTCGGGTTCTGGGGCACGCCCCAGAGCGGTGACATGCGGGGAAAGAAGACAAACAGTGCCAGGGTCAACGGTGCGCCGATGGCCACCATCTTCAGCGATAGGCCGGCAGCAAACTTGAGCGAAGGCTGGCCCACGGGCATATGCGCATGGACCAGGGCTGTCAGCAAGCCCACCAGGCCGACGGCGATCGCCAAGGCCGTCAGCAGCGACTGCGAATGCAGAAAGTTGGCAATCAGCGCAAAAAAGCCCAGGAAGAAGATGACCATCGCATCGCGTTTGGCGCGCAGCTCCATGGTCTTGAGCGTGAGCAGCATGCTGACCAGGGTGACGCCGGCATCGGCGCCCAGGATGGTGCGGTAGCTGAGCAAGGTCAGCCCGACGACCAGCACCAGCAGGGCCAGTAGCTGCCAGCGGCCCGGCATGGGCTTTTGCAGCAGTGCAATGCGGCCGCGCCAGGCGAGCAGGGCGTAAGCCAGAGCCGAGGCCCACAGTGGCAAGGTGGCAGTGAGCGGCAGCAGGATCCAGCCGACGACGGCCAGCAAAAACAAGGTATCGCGTGCCTCGCGCGGCAGGCTGGACCAGCGGCTGGCGCCTGCGGAAGGGGCAGGGTTGAACACAGAGGGCATCGTGTTGCTCCTAGGCCAGGGCCAGTGCGCGCAGGCAGGCCTGGCGGTGCTCAGGCCCGCTGTCTGCTGCCAGATCCGCATGGGCGGCGCCCAAGCGCAGGCCATAGCGCAGGCCTTGCTGGTCGGCCATGACCACCCAGGCGGTCAGGCGCGAGAGCTGGGCCTCGCGTTCTGCCAGACCGCATTGCTGGGCATCCAGCCACAGGTCTTGCTGCGCCTGGTGCTGGTTGTCGCGCACCACAAAATGGCCCGTGCCAGTGGCCAGTGAGGTGGCCGCTTTCTTCCAGACCACCAGCTTGAGGGGATCACCGCGCCGGTAGCTGCGCACGCCATCAAACTCACCACTGCTGGCCCGCAGGCTGGCGCTGGTGCCTGCACCTGCATCGGCCAGGCCCAGCGGCAGTGGCGGAGGGTTGGTTTCGGGGCTGGGGTAGACCAGGGCCTTTTCGGTGGTGCGGAAGACCGTCCACATGCGGAAAACGCCGAGCGGAAAGCGCGTCTCGACCAGCACCGCAGGCAGGCTTTGGTAGCCGCGCTGCTCGGCTGGCGTGCTCAGCTGCATGGGGGTAGTGGCCTGTGCCGCTGCGTCCACTAGGCTCAGTTCGTGGCCTTGGTACTGGCGTATGCCCAGTGCATAGCGGCTGCGGCGGCTGGGGTTGTCCAGGCGCAAATCCAGGCGCAGCGGCTGGCCGGCAAACTGTGCGTCGGGGGCATGCAGCTCCAGCTGCAGGCCCAGCAGGTTACGGTAGCCAATGCCCACGGACACCAGCGCCGCGCCCGTCAGCATGAAGGTCAGCAAAAAACCCAGGTTGAGCTGAAAGTTGATGCTGGTGACCAGCAGCACCAGCAAGGTGAGCGCCAGCATCCAGCCGGCGCGGGTGGGCAGCAGGTAGAGGTTGCGGCGGCTGATGGCATGGCTGCTGGCGCTGGGCAAATGGGCCAGCCACCACTGGCGCATGCGCTGGCGCAGCCGCAGAAAAGGGTTGTAGGCCGGCTGCCCGGCAGCGGCGAAGCGGGCGTTCACGCTACTGCAGCGCCACGCTGTCCATCATCGCGCGGACCTGCTCAACGGCGCTGCGTCCCGAGGTGCTCACGGGCACCATCCGGTGCGCCGTGGTCTGCGGCAGGATGGCCTGCACATCATCGGGCGCCACATAGTCGCGGCCGTGGATCAAGGCCTGCGCCTTGGCGGCACGGATGAGGCCAATGCCTGCGCGCGGGGACAGGCCCTGCACAAACCATTTGCCCGAGCGCGTGGCGGCGATCAGCGCCTGCACATAGTGGATCAGCGCATCGCTGGCGCGCACGCTGCTCACTTCCTGCTGCAGGAACTTCAGCTCCACCGCAGAGGTGAGCGCCGGCAATTGGTTGGCGATATCGCGGTGGCCCTGGCCGGCCAGCAGCTGGAACTCGGCCGCCTGGTCGGGGTAGCCCAAGGAGATGCGCATCAGGAAGCGGTCCAACTGGCTCTCCGGCAGCGCATAGGTGCCCAACTGGTCGAGCGGGTTCTGGGTGGCAATGACGAAGAAAGGCTGGGGCAGCGGGCGCGTGGCGCCCTCGACCGTTACCTGCTTTTCTTCCATGGCCTCCAAGAGCGCGCTTTGCGTCTTGGGGCTGGCGCGGTTGATCTCATCGGCCAGCAAAACCTGGGTGAACACGGGGCCGGGATGAAACACAAATGCCTGCTGCTCACGCTCATAGACCGACACGCCGGTCAAGTCGCTGGGCATCAGGTCTGCAGTGAATTGCACCCGCGCAAACTGCAGGCCCAAGGTGCGGGCCAGCGCATGCGACAGCGTGGTCTTGCCCACGCCTGGTACGTCTTCAATCAGCAGATGTCCTCCCGCCAGCAAACAAGTCAGACAATCCTGAACCTGCGCCGGTTTCCCCACAATCACCGTGTTAAGCTGAGTCAATAATTTTTGTATGGTGTGCTGTGTCTGCATACCAGCACAATAAACGACAAAGGCAGTTAAGGAGACGAAAACTGTGTCCAAGACAGGTTATTTCAGCCATCGTGATTGCTGGCTGCACGACATGGGACCTGCCCACCCGGAATGCGCTGCCCGCCTGGATGCGATTGAAGACCGCCTGCTGATCACCGGGGTGGGAGATGCGTTGGACCGGCGCGACGCGCCCAAGGCCAGCATGTCCGATCTGGAGCTGGGCCATGAGCGCCTGCATATTGCATCGATACGCGGGCTGTCCGAAATGGCGGCCGACAACCAAGCCATTGGCGGCCCGGAAACGCTGATGCTGGACACCGACACTGCCGTCAACGGCGCCACCTGGAATGCCGCGCTGCGGGCCTGCGGTGCGGCGCTGGCGGCTACCGATGCGGTGATCAGCGGCGAGATGGAAAACGCCTTTTGCGCCGTGCGCCCCCCGGGCCACCATGCAACGCGCAAGCAGGCCATGGGCTTTTGTTTTTTCAACAATGTCGCGGTGGCCGCCAAATACGCGCTGATGCGCCACCAGCTCAAGCGCGTAGCGATTGTTGATTTTGATGTGCACCACGGCAATGGCACCGAAGACATTTGCGCGGGCGACCCGCATATTCTGATGGTGGGCATTTTCCAGCACCCGTTCTACCCGCATTCGGGCGACAAGGACCCGGCGGCCAATATGCTCAATGTGCCGGTACCGGCCTATACCAAGGGCATGGACATCCGCGAGATCGTCGAGACCTACTGGATCCCGCGCCTGGAAGAATTCAAACCCGAGATGATCTTCATCAGCGCGGGCTTTGATGCCCACCGCGAAGACGACATGGGCCAGCTCGGCATGGTTGAGGCCGACTACGCCTGGATCACGCACCGCGTAAAGGACATTGCGCGGCGCTTCAGCAAGGGCCGCATCGTCTCTTGTCTGGAAGGCGGCTATGTGATGGCGCCACTCGCGGCCAGCGTGGAAGCCCATATCCGCGTGCTCGCCGATCTGTAAACACCTTCTGAGGACCTGGCAATGACGGACAGCAACCTGCTTGTGCAGACCCGCGATGCGCGCGGCGTGGTGACCTTGTGCATGAACGATGCGGCGCGCTTCAATGCGCTGGGCGATGAGATGTTGGCGGCCTTGCGCGCAGCACTGGCCGCCATTGCGCAGGATCCATCGGTGCGCGTGGTGGTGCTGGCCGCGCAGGGCCGGGCCTTTTGCGCGGGCCACAACCTCAAGGACATGGCGGCCCATCCTGATCGCGCCTGGTACCAGGACCTGTTCAACCGCTGTAGCCTGGTGATGATGGCGATCCAGAAGTTGCCGGTGCCGGTCATTGCGCGCGTGCAAGGCATGGCGACCGCCGCCGGCTGCCAACTGGTGGCGCAGTGTGACCTGGCTGTTGCCAGCAGCGAGGCCAGCTTTGCCACCAGCGGCATCCAGTACGGCCTGTTCTGCGCCACGCCCAGCGTGCCCCTGGTGCGCAACATGCCCATCAAGCAGGCGATGGAGATGCTGCTGACCGGCGAATTCATCAGCGCCGAGCAGGCGCTGGCCCAGGGTCTGGTCAACCGGGTGGCTACGCCCGAGCAGCTGGATGCGGAGCTGGAAACGCTGGTGGCTGCCATCGTCAGCAAGCCCGCTGCTGCCGTGCGCATGGGCAAGGCCTTGGTCTACCAGCAGCGGGAGCTGGGTATCGAAGCGGCCTACCAGGTAGCCAGCCAGTGCATGGCCTCCAACATGATGGACGGCAACGCGCAAGAAGGCGCGCAGGCCTTTGCGCAAAAGCGCAAACCGGTCTGGTCTTAGCCTCAGGCTGCACTCAGCCGCGCGTCCCAGGAACTCTGCCGCTCCTACAAACGGCAGCGCCCTATCGGTGATACGGTACGGAACCAGCATATGCTTGCGCGTATGCTTTTTTTGGACCCTATGAGACCGGCGCATGGATATCTTTGATCGTTTACTTCAGGACTTTGAGCAGGCCAGCACCTGGCAGGAACTGGCTGTTCTGGTGATTTGCATTGGCCTGGCCTGGTTGCTGACGCGCAGCTTTTACCGCCACCGCGATGATGGCAAGCCATCGGTATGGTTTGGCAAAACGGCTTGGGGCGGGGCGCTTTTCCCGCTGTTGGCCCTGCTGTTCACTGCAGCGGCCCGCATGCTGGTAGAGCATTACCAGCCGGTGTTCTTGCTGCGGCTGGCGGTGCAGATTCTGCTGTCGCTGGCGGTGATCCGCCTGGTGGCCCGGGTGCTGGCCAAGACCTTTCCCAACTCTACCCTGGTGCGCCTGATTGAGCGCATCTTCTCGTGGCTGGCCTGGGGTGTGGCGGTGCTGGGCATTCTGGGTGTGCTGCCGCAGGTCATGGCGCAGCTCGATGCCGTGCAGTTCGCCTTTGGCAAGACGTCGATCTCGGTGCTGGAACTGTTCCAGGGGGCGATATCGGTGGGCATGGTGATGCTGGTGGTGCTGTGGATTTCGACCACCTTCGAGCAGCGCGTGATCGACGACATGGTCAAGGACCTGTCGATGCGCAAGATGGCCGTCAATCTCACGCGCATGCTGCTGATCACCATCGGCCTGCTGGTGGCACTGTCCCTGGTCGGGGTCGATCTGACGGCGCTGTCGGTGCTGGGCGGTGCCTTTGGTGTGGGCCTGGGTTTTGGCATGCAGAAGATCGCCTCCAACTATGTCAGCGGCTTTCTGGTGCTGATCGAGCGGGCCTTGCGCATTGGCGACAACGTGCGCGTCGATGGCTTCGAAGGCCGTATCACCGACATCCGCACGCGCTACACCGTCATCCGCGCCTCCAACGGACGCGAGTCGATTGTCCCCAATGAGACCTTGATCACCCAGCGGGTGGAAAACCTCACCGATGCCGACCAGAAGTTCAACCTGACCACCCAGATCGTCGTCGGCGCCGACAGCGATGTCGCCCAGGTGCGCGAGGTGTTGACGAATGCTGCATTGGCGCAGGCGCGGGTGCTGGCCAAGCCCGAGCCCTCGGTGTTCCTGGTGAATTTCGCCCCTGACGGGCTGGAGTTCAGCCTGAGCTTCTACATCAACGATCCGATGAACGGGCAGGCCAATGTGAAGTCAGCGGTCAATATTGCCGTGCTCGAGGGCCTGCGCGCCGCCAAGATCGAGATTCCGTTCCCGCAACGTGTTTTGCATATCCAGAACAATAGCGGTGGTGCAATACCTGCCAGCCAGGGCTGATGAACCGCCAACTTGTGCGGAAAATGGAGGCTGGTGCGCAGCGATGCGCCGATAATTGGTCGTTATGAGCCGCTTGGCTACAAAAAAGCACGGTCGTGCATTTTTGTGCGATGATGGCCTGATCCATGCCCATGGCTGCGTGGCAGCGCCCAAGCGCTGCCACTGGCGCAAACCTATTGAACAACTCAGGAGTCGAGGTTTATGAAAGTACTGGTACCCGTCAAACGCGTGGTGGACTACAACGTCAAGGTGCGCGTCAAGAGCGATGGCTCGGGTGTGGACATTGCGAACGTGAAGATGTCGATGAACCCCTTTGATGAAATCGCGGTGGAAGAGGCCGTGCGATTGAAGGAAAAGGGCGTCGTGACCGAGATCATCGCCGTCAGCTGCGGTGTCACCCAGTGCCAGGAGACCCTGCGCACGGCGATGGCCATTGGTGCCGACCGCGCCATCCTGGTGGAAACCGCAGAAGAGCTGCAACCGCTGGCTGTCGCCAAGCTCCTGAAGGCCCTGGTCGACAAGGAGCAGCCAGGCCTCGTGATCTGCGGCAAGCAAGCCATTGACGACGACGCCAACCAGACCGGCCAGATGCTGGCAGCGTTGGGCGATCTGCCCCAGGCCACCTTCGCCTCCAAGGTCGAAGTCGCTGGCGACAAGGTCAATGTGACGCGTGAAGTGGACGGGGGCCTGGAGACCCTGTCCCTGTCCCTGCCCGCCGTCATCACCACCGACCTGCGCCTGAACGAGCCGCGCTACGTCACATTGCCCAACATCATGAAGGCCAAGAAAAAGCAGCTCGACACGTTGAAGCCAGAAGACCTGGGTGTGGACGTGAGCCCGCGCCTGAAGACCTTGAAGGTGGAAGAACCCGCCAAGCGCGGCGCAGGCGTGAAGGTGCCCGATGTGGCCACCTTGATCGACAAGCTCAAGAACGAAGCAAAAGTAATCTAAGCCTGCCGCTCAAAGGAATACCAAAATGACCGCACTCGTTATTGCAGAACACGACAACCAAACGATCAAGACCGCCACGCTCAACACCGTCACCGCAGCCCTGGCTTGCGGTGGTGATGTGCATGTGCTGGTCGCAGGCGAAGGCGCAGCAGCTGCAGCCCAAGCCGCAGCGCAGATCGCCGGCGTTGCCAAAGTCATCCTGGCCGAAGGCCCGGCACTCAAAGACGGCCTCGCTGAAAACCTGGCCGCGCAAGTGCTGGCTATTGCCGGCAACTACAGCCACATCCTGGCGCCTGCCACCGCATCGGGCAAGAACGTCGCCCCGCGCGTCGCAGCCAAGCTTGACGTCGCCCAGATCAGCGACATCACCAAGGTGGTGAGCGCTGACACCTTCGAGCGCCCCATCTACGCGGGCAATGCCATTGCCACCGTGCAATCGACCGATGCCACCAAGGTCATCACCGTGCGCGGCACCGGCTTTGATGCCGCCGCTGCCACCGGTGGCTCGGCTGCGGTCGAAAACGCAGCAGCCGTTGCCGACAGCGGCAAGAGCAGCTTTGTGGGCCGCGAAGTGACCAAGAACGACCGCCCCGAGCTGACGGCCGCCAAGATCATCGTCTCCGGTGGTCGCGCGCTGGGCAGCGCCGAGAAGTTCAACGAAGTGATGACCCCGCTGGCCGACAAGCTGGGCGCAGCCATTGGCGCCAGCCGCGCTGCGGTGGACGCGGGCTACGCGCCCAACGACCTGCAAGTGGGCCAGACCGGCAAGATCGTAGCGCCCCAGCTGTATGTGGCAGCGGGCATCTCCGGCGCCATCCAGCACTTGGCGGGCATGAAGGACTCCAAGGTGATCGTGGCGATCAACAAGGACGAAGAAGCGCCGATCTTCAGCGTGGCCGATTACGGCCTGGTGGCTGACCTGTTCGACGCCGTGCCCGAGATGGCCAGCAAGCTGTAAACAACGTGCCTGCCACCAGCCCACACCGCAACAGCATCCTGCTGAGCTTGGATGTGATGGGCAGCGTGGTGGCAGACAGCAGCATCTGAAGAAGGCATCCCCTGGCGGGATGCCTTTTTTGTCTGCGCAGCGCACCCCCAAACCAGAAGCAACGATAAGACGAGGAGACAACGATGAGCTACAAGGCACCAGTCAAGGACATGCTGTTTGCGATGGAGCACCTGGCCCGCATCGACCAGGTGGCACAGATCCCCGGTTTTGAAGAGGCGGGGCTGGAGACGGCACAAGCCGTGCTGGAGGAATGTGCACGCTTCAACGAAGAGGTGGTGGCGCCGCTGAATGTGGTGGGCGACCTGCAGCCCTCGACCTGGAAGGATGGCCAGGTCAGCACCACGGCGGGATTCAAGGAGGCCTTTGCGCAGTATGTACAAGGCGGCTGGCAGGGCCTGCAGCACCCGGTGGACGCCGGTGGCCAGGGCTTGCCCAAGACGATTGGCGCGGCCTGTGTGGAGATGCTCAACAGCGCCAACATGAGCTTTGCGCTCTGCCCCTTGCTGACCGATGGCGCGATCGAGGCCTTGCTGACGGCCGGCAGCGATGCGCTGAAATCGACCTACCTGGACAAGCTGGTCTCCGGCCAATGGACCGGCACGATGAACCTGACCGAGCCCCAGGCCGGCTCGGACCTGGCGCTGGTGCGCACGCGCGCCGAGCGGCAGGGCGATGGCAGCTACAAGGTCTTTGGCACCAAGATCTTTATCACCTACGGTGAGCACGACATGGCCGAGAACATCGTGCACCTGGTGCTGGCCCGGGTGGCCGGTGCGCCCGATGGCGTCAAGGGCATCAGCCTGTTTGTGGTGCCCAAGTTCCTCGTCAATGCCGATGGCACGCTGGGTGCGCGCAATGATGTGCACTGCGTCAGCATCGAGCACAAGCTGGGCATCAAGGCATCGCCCACCTGCGTGCTGCAGTATGGCGACCAGGGCGGTGCCACCGGATTTTTGGTGGGCGAGGAAAACCGGGGCCTGGAGTACATGTTCATCATGATGAACGCGGCCCGCTATGCGGTGGGCCTGCAGGGCGTGGCCATTGCCGAGCGGGCCTACCAGCAGGCCGCCGCCTTTGCCAAGGAGCGCGTGCAAAGCCGCCCGGTCGATGGCAGCGTGGCCGGCAGCGCCACCATCATCCACCACCCCGATGTGCGCCGCATGCTGATGACCATGCGTGCCTACACCGAGGGCTGCCGCGCCATGGCCTTGACGGCAGCAGCAGCCTTTGATGCCGCCCATGCCCATCCCGATGCGCAGGTACGCCAGGACAACCAGGCCTTCTACGAATTCATGGTGCCGCTCATCAAGGGCTACAGCACCGAGATGAGCCAGGAGGTGACCAGCCTGGGCGTGCAGGTGCACGGCGGCATGGGCTTTATCGAGGAGACGGGTGCCGCCCAGCACTACCGCGACGCCAAGATCCTGACCATCTACGAAGGCACCACCGCTATCCAGGCCAATGACCTGGTGGGCCGCAAGACGGCGCGCGACGGCGGCCAGGCCGCACGTGGCATCGCCAGCCAGATCGAGCAGACAGAGCAGGCGCTGAAGGCCAGCAGCTCAGGCGCTGCCCAGGCGTTTGCGCGTGCGCTGGCGCAGGCGCGGCAGGACTTTTTGGCGGTGGTCGATTACGTGGTCGCCGGCAGCAAGACTGCGCCCAATGATGTGTTTGCGGCCAGCGTGCCGTATCTGATGCTGGCGGGCAATCTGGTGGCAGGCTGGCAGATGGGCCGGGCCTTGCTGGCGGCCGAGCAGCAGCTCAGCCAGGGCGCGGCTGACAAGGCTTTCCTCGAAGCCAAGGTGACAACCGCGCATTTCTATGCCACGCATATTTTGGTAAAAACCTCGGCATTGCGCGACGAAGTTCTGCACGGTGCGGCCCCGGTGATGGCGCTGCCGCAGGACAGTTTCTGAGCGCCATGCCCCACATCTGAAGCCCCTCTCGCGCCTTGGCCAAGGCGCCTGGGGTCTGCGCCTCCCACAACGCAGAGGGCTTTTGCCATTTGAAGGAGACCTTGTATGTCCAAGCTTCCCGGCGCGTTGCAGAACGTGCCTTTTCCGGTCATCGGCTCGCCGCTGTTCATCGTCAGCAACCCCCAGTTGCTGATTGCCCAGTGCAAGGCCGGCATCGTCGGCTCCATGCCAGCGCTCAATGCCCGCCCGGCCGAGCAGCTCGATGACTGGCTGGCCGAAATCACCGAGACCCTGGCGGCACACAACCGCGCCCACCCTGACCAGCCCGCTGCGCCGTTTGCGATCAACCAGATCGTGCACCGAACCAATGAGCGCCTGGAGCATGACATGGCGCTGTGCGAAAAGTACAAGGTGCCCATTTTGATCACCTCGCTGGGTGCGCGTGAGGACGTGTTCCAGGCCGCCCATTCCTGGGGCGGTGTGGTGATGCACGACATCATCAACAACAGCTTTGCGCACAAGGCCATCGACAAGGGCGCCGATGGCCTGATCGCCGTGGCCGCGGGTGCCGGTGGCCATGCGGGTATCAAGAGCCCGTTTGCGCTGGTGCAGGAAATCCGCGAATGGTTTGACGGCCCGCTGGCCTTGTCGGGCAGCATTGCGCATGGCCGTGCCGTGCTGGCAGCCCAGGCCATGGGCGCCGACTTTGCCTACATCGGCTCGGCCTTCATCGCCACCGATGAGGCGCGCGCGGTGGAAGAGTACAAGCAGATGATCGTCAACTCCAACTCGGACGACATCATCTACAGCAACCTCTTCACCGGCGTGCACGGCAACTACCTGAGCCCCTCGATCCGCGCCGCCGGCATGGACCCGGACAACCTGCCAGTATCCGACCCCAGCTCGATGAGCTTTGGCAAGGACCGCAAGGCCTGGAAAGACATCTGGGGCAGTGGCCAGGGCATTGGCGCCGTCAAGCAGGTGGTGCCCGCTGCCGAGCTGGTGGCCCGGCTCAAGCGCGAGTATTTTGAGGCCCGCGATGCGCTGCTGGCCAGCAGCCCGAGCCGCGCAACTGCCCCTGCACAGGCGGCGTAACGCGCAGATACCAACACCGGCCGCCGGGGCTGAACTTTGGCCTTGCGGCGCTGTCCAATGGCGCTTGTCGGCTATGGTGTGATGCGATGGAGAATCTGTTTTCTGCCCAAGGGCCTGCCCAGCCGCTGCAGCGCCGCCGCTGCCTGGTGTGGGCGGCAGCGGGCTTGGTGGCTGGTCTAGGCCTTGCGACCCGTGCGGCACACGCTGCCGATACCCCGCTACCCGCCGGTGCGCGCAGCATCAGCATCAGCCAGGCGCAGCTGCAGCAGGCGGTCGCTGCCAAGTTTCCGCTGGCCCGTTCCTGGCAGGGCATGGTCGTCATCCAGCTGCAAAAGCCCAGTGTGCAATTGCTGGCAGCCAGCAACAGCCTGCGTGCCGCCTTCGATATCTGGGTGACCGAAAAGCTGATGGGCAACGAATACCCCGGCCAGATGACCCTGGACTTTGGCCTGGCCTTCCACGATGCCGATGCCAGCATTCGCTTGCATAACGTGCGCGTGCAGCAGTTGCAGATGCAGGGCGTGCCGGCTGCCTACCAGGGCATGTTCCAGACCTATGCCCCCCGCCTGGCCGAGCAGGTGCTGCAAGGCCTGCTGGTCTATGAGCTCCCGGCCAGCCAGCGCATGCTGTTGAAAGGCCTGGGCTATACGGTGGAGCGCATGGAAGTGCAGGAGCAAGGCCTGCGCATTGTGCTGGCGCCCAAGACGGCTGCAGCTGCGCCCGCGCGTTAAACCAGGGAATAGGGGTAGTGGGCGGATAAGCCCGGCGCCAGTTGCTCCATCAGCGCCAAGGCTTGCGGCGCCAGCGCCAGACCCTGGTCTTGCGCCGCTTCCAGCTGGGCCATCAGATCGGCCAGTTGCAGCCATTGCCCGGCATCGATGCCCAGCAGTTGGGGCAGGGCATCAGGCCCGGCAGCATGGTCCAGGAAGGCGACGGTTTGCTGCTGGTCACGGCTCAACAGCCAGGCATCGCCGGTGCCCGAGCAGGCAAACACCCACCAGTCCTGGCCCAGATTGGCCAACGGGGCATCGCGCCCCCAGGTTTCTTCGGCGGCGCCCAGGTGGTCCAGCAACACAAAATCGCCGGCGATCTCGGTTGTGGGCAGGCCGTGGCCGGGCATCAGCGCAGGCCAGGCAATGCCGGGCCAGAGCCGCTCGGCGACGGCGGCCGGGGCTTGCAGGGCCAGCATCTCAGTCGTTGCCTTCCTTGCGGGCGGGCGACTTGCCGGTCAAGCGGTCCTTGATGGTCAGCACCCGGGTGACGGCGCTGCCCATGCCCATCAGCTGCAGGGCGGTGTCGGGGTTGAGGCGCTGCACATCGTCAAACCAGGTCATCAGCTTGTCGATCAGGTCGTACATCTCCTGCATGCGCTGCTGGGCGTATTGCTCGTCGGCGGAATGCGTTTCCTGCAGCAGGGCGGAGCGGAGCATCGACTGGGTGGGTTCGATCTCGCGGCGGCGGCGCTCTTCGGCCAGAGTGCGGAAGATTTCCCAGACATCGGCCGGCGCTTCAAAGTACTCGCGCCGGTCACCCGGCTGGTGGCGCATATGCACCAGGCGCCAGGATTGCAACTCCTTCAAGCCCATGCTGACATTGGAGCGCGAGAAGGACAGGCCCTCGGCAATCTCGTCGGCATTGATGGGCTGGGGCGACAGAAAGATCAGCGCATAGATCTGGCCCACGGTGCGGTTGATGCCCCAGCGGCTACCCATTTCGCCAAAATGTGACACGAATTGGCGGGTGAGCTCGGGCAGCGGCGTTTGGGCTTGTTTCATGGCGCTGATTATCGGTTTTTTCTGGAAAAGCTGAAACGCCAGGCCGCCATGGCCCGGCGCTTCGCATAACCGCTGTGTAAAGACGGCAGATTTCGGCCTATCAGCGGGGCCGCCCCGTCAACGGCAGCGGATACAAAGGCGTTACACATGGAGTGGCACTGCGCGCGCGGTGCCACATCCTTGTCAGAACATTGCCGGCCTGCGTTGCAATGGCTTGCCCATTGTGGAGTAGCTGGCCAGAGACTATCTTGCCTACCACAACAACCCATAACAAACGAAATCTGTGGCTGGACATGACCAAAGGAGCTTGCTGTGCTGCCATCGTCTGGCACCACCTGGCGTTCTATGGCCCGATGTCGGATGTCGCAGCGCAAGTCACCCCCGCAATCATTGACTGGCTGGCCGAATATGCGCGCATTGCCGTGCAGATTTTCCTGGTCATGGGCGGCTTTTTGTCGGCGGCCAGCCTGGCGCCCCAAGGGGTAGCCCGCTTTGGCAGCCCCCTGGCCAAGATTGGCCAGCGTGCGCTGCGCCTGCTCGCCCCTTACTCCGTCGCGCTGTTGCTGGCGGTGCTCATCGCAGCGCTGGTGCGGCCCTGGTTTGCCCATGAATCCGTGCCCGCCGAACCCACTTGGCAGCAGTTGATCGCCAATGCGCTGATGCTGCAAGACATCAGCGGTGAAGACGCGCTGTCGGCAGGCGTCTGGTATGTGGCGATTGACTTCCAGCTGTTTGCCGCTGTCACCCTGTTGTTTGCGCTGAGCCGCCGCTGGGCCCGCCAGTGGCTGGGCCTGCAACTGGGCCAGTGGGTGGTGCTGGCGCTGACGGCCTTGTCGCTGCTGGTGTTCAACCGCCACAGCGAACTGGACATGTGGTTTGTCTACTTTATCGGCGCCTATGGCATGGGCATGCTGGCCTACTGGGGCAGCCAAAGCGCCAAGCCCTGGACCTGGACGGCCTGGCTGCTGGCGCTGGGTTTTGTGTCGTTGGAAGTGGACTTCCGCCTGCGCATTGCGGTGGCGCTGTGCGGCGCCGTGGCCCTGCTGTGGCTGATGCGTGTGCCCTCGGATGGCCGCCTGGTCGATTGGCTGGGCCGCCAGGCCCCCGTGCGCTGGCTGCAGTCGCTGGGCCAAATGGGCTACTCGGTGTTTCTGGTGCACTTTTCCATCGTGGTGCTGTGCAACGCGGTGGTATCGCATGTCTGGCCGAGCCAGCCCTGGCTGAACTGGCTGGGCATGGGCCTGGCCTTTGCGCTGTCGCTGCTGGCTGGGCGCGCACTCTACCTGGGTGTCGAGGCGCGAACGCCCAGCCTGCGTTCGGTGGCCCGTTGGGAGCTGGGTCTGGTCGGTGCCGGCCTGCTTGTCAGCCTGGTCAGCGCACGTCTGTCGATGTAAATCGGCTGCCTCAGCGGTGCAGATCGCCAGCCCGCTCGGGCTGGTAGCTGATGCCGGTCACGCGCACCGTCATGGTTTTTCCGCCCACTGACGGCCAGGCCAGCTCATTGCCAATCGACAGGCCCAGCAGCGCACTGCCCACTGGTGCAAACACCGAAATCTTGCTGCTGGTGTCGTCCAGATCCTTGGGGTAGACGAGGGTCAGCTGGAACTGCTTGCCCGATTCGGCAATGTCAAAGTTCACCGTGGAGTTCATCGTCACCACATCCGGCGGAATATCACTGGGCTCCACGATATCGGCACGGGCAATCTCGGCCTCCAGATCCGCCTTGCCGGGGAAGGCACTCGCCGGCATGGCCTCCAGCAGCGCTTCCAAGCGGTCCACATCCAGGGATGACAGGATGAGTTGGGGTTTGCGAGACATGAAAACTTCCTCCGGAGTATGTAATCCCCGAATGTAGGCCATGCCCCATTTCGCACCAAAACGGTGCGAATAGCCCTGGTTTTGGTGGCGCTTGCAAGCGGGGTGGCGATGGCGCACAATGGATAGAAATACTGTATATAAAAACAGTTTTCATGACTGCCCGCCATCCCTCCATCCACACCGTCAATACCGCCCCGCTTGAAGACCCGCAGGCTCTGCAACGCTGCGCGGACGAACTGGATGGGCCCGTGCCAGTGCGCGTGCCACTGCCAGTGGCACGCAAGGGGCGTGGTGCGGTGGGTGCACCACGCCACCGTTTTGCCAGCGATGTACGGGAATGGGCCGACGATGGCTGGACTCCAGCAGCGGCTGAGGCGCCTGAGGCAGGCGATGCGCATCAGCATCTGGAAGAAGGCGCCTGGTGGCAGAAGGACGCCGAGAACCTGCCGACCCAGGTGCATGAGGAGCGAGCGCGCAGCGCGATTCAGAAAAACGACTCACCCGATATCTTCTTTGATCATTCGGTCAACCCCTACCGGGGCTGCGAGCATGGCTGCATCTACTGCTATGCCCGGCCGTACCACAGCTACCTGAACCTCTCGCCGGGGCTGGATTTTGAAACCCAGCTGTTCGCGAAGACCAATATTGCCCAGGTGCTGAAGGCCGAGATCAGCCGCCCGCGCTACCAGCCGGCCTCGCTCAATATCGGCTCCGCCACCGATTGCTACCAGCCGATCGAGCGGGAGCTGGGCCTGACACGGCAGCTGATCGAGGTGCTCAGCGAGGCCGAGCACCCGTTCTCACTGATCACCAAGAGCAGCGCCGTGGAGCGTGATATCGACCTGATCGCGGCAGCGGCGCGCAAGAATGCGGCGGCGGTCTACATCACCATCACCAGCCTGGATCCGCAGCTGACCCGGCTGCTCGAGCCACGGGCAGCGGCTCCGCACCGCCGGCTGCGCACGATACGCCGGCTGGTGGAGGCGGGTATTCCGGTGGGCGTGAGTGTGGCGCCGCACATTCCGTTTTTGACCGAGGACATGGAGGAGGTGCTGGCAGCCGCACGCGAGGCCGGTGCCAGCACCGCCTTCTACACCGTGCTGCGCCTGCCCTGGGAGCTCAATGGCGTTTTCCAGCAGTGGCTGCAGGCCCATTACCCGCAGCGCGCCGCCCGGGTGATGCAGCGGGTGCGCGACCTGCACCAGATCAGCGAGGCCGACCGGCTGCGCGGCAAGAGCTATGACAGCCAGTCCTTCAGCCGCATGAAGGGCCAGGGCCTGTGGGCCGACCTGGTGCGCCAGCGCTTTGTGCGCGCCTGCGCGCAGCTGGGCTATGGGCGCGAGCGGCTGGAGATGGATTGGCGCGGTTTTGAGGCCTGGCGCGCCCGGCAGTTGCCGTTGGCGGCGCGCCAGGGGAGCAGCAGGCAGGCGCCGCACCCCGGGCAGGGCGATCTGTTTTAGCTGCGCTTGCGCGCTGCAGTGTCGGCGGCAGGCTGCTGCGCTGCACCGCCGGGCAGTGGCGTGGCGGATGCCAGGTGCGCGAGGGTTGCGGGCGGCGCAGAGCCCTTGCAGCTGGCAAAAATGTCCAGATCGGGCTGGTGCAGCGCGGTCTGCACATCGGTCAGGCCCAGCATCGAGTGGAACAGGTTGTCGTGGCTGATGCGGGCCGTGCCCACGGCTTGCTGCAGACAGCTGGTGCGCATGCCCATGCGTTGCTGCATGGCGGGGGAGAGCCAGGTGATCCAGGGCACATGCTTTTGCACATCGGGCGCGACGGAATAGGGCAGGCCGTGCAGGTAGATATTGTTCTCGCCCAGCGACTCGCCATGGTCGGCCACATACATCATGGCCGTGGGCTGGCGCTGGCCCTTGCTGGCCAGCCAGTCGATCAGGCCGCTCAGCATGCGGTCGGTGGCCACCACGCTGTTGTCATAGGCGTTGATCAGCGAGGCGCGGTCGCAGGCCTGCAGATTGACGTTGTTGCACTCGGGGCTGAAGCGCTTGTCCTGGCTCAGCGAGCGCTTGAAATAGGCCGGACCATGGCTGCCCATCTGGTGCAGCACCACCACCACGCCCTTGGCACGTTGCTCGGCGGGCAGCGCGTTGATGCGCTCGTCCAGGCCATCGAGCAAAGCCATGTCCACGCACTCACCGTCCTGGCAGAGCGCCTTGCGGGCCGCGGCGGGCAGGTCGGTCTCGGTGTTGGCGTTGTGCACGCGGGCGCAGACGCCCTTGCAGCCCGATTGGTTCTCGACCCAGAGGACGGCCAGGCCGGCGCGCTGCAAGACATCAAGCAGGTTTTCATAGGATTTGCCACTGTCCTGGCTGCTGCGGCCCAGGTGGGAGAACATGCATGGCACCGACACGGCGGTGCTGGTGCCGCAGGACCAGGCATTGGTGGCGACTGCCAGATCGTCGCGCGCAGACAGCAAAGGCGTGGTGGGCCGGTCATAGCCATTGACGGCAAAATTGCCCGCGCGCCCTGTCTCGCCGACTACCAATGCATAGATCGGAAACGTGGTCTGGCCCGCATAGCTGGCGCCGAGCTTGGCGTCTTCGCCAATCGGGTAGAGGGTCGTGTCGCGGTGGTGGATTTGCTGGGCCACCAGGTTGCCTGCGGCATAGACGGTCGACAGCGGGTTCATCATGTAGCGCAGGTTGGTGTGGTTGCGCATGGCCGACGAGATGGGGCGAAAACCCGCCATCACGACCACCACCATGGCCAGCAAGGCCAGCAGCACCATGCCCAGCTGCTTGAGCACCGGGCGCCAGCCAGAGCGCTGGGCCAGGGTCTGGCGCCAGATCCACCAGGTGGGCGGAATGGCGATGGCGCCCACGGTGACCACCAGGCTCCAGTGCAGCAGGTCGGCCGCTTCCTTGACATCGGTCTGCAGCACATTGGTGAGCATCGATGCATCAATGGCGATACCGTAGTTCAGCATGAAGCAGGCGGCAAAGGCCGCTACCCAGCACAGCGCAATCATCACCGGTTTGGCGGCACGGCCCCAGCTGATCAGGTTCAACAGTGCCCAGCAGGCGCAGGCAATGGCTGTCCCCAGGCTCAGGCCCAAGATCCATTGTTGGGTGCTGCTCAGCCCCTCGGCCTGCGATATCGCCTTCCACAACGCCAGATTGCCTACGCTGGCCAGCCAAAGGCTGACGACCAGGCTCCACAGCCACACGGGCCGTGCCGGCTGGTGGGGTGCGGTGGTGGCCAGGTCAGCGCTGAAGGGCAGATCGGGCGAATGGGGCGGGAACGCCGCCGTGCTGGCGGCCTTGCCTGTGGAAGTGATAAACCGGGCAAAGAAATTCATCCCGCCATCGTCGGCGCGCCAGCTTAACAAGCGATTAATACGCCTGCTGGCATGAAAAAACCCGCCGAAGCGGGTTTTGAAGCGGTTGCGATCGCAGCACCTGGCAGCGCAAGCACTGCCAGGGTCGGTCTATCAGCGCTTGGCGATAGGCTGCACGTCGCGCACCACCGAGCCGGTGTACAGCTGGCGTGGACGGCCAATCTTGTACTCAGGATCGGCCATTTGCTCGTTGAGCTGGGCGATCCAGCCGACGGTGCGGGCCAGTGCGAAGATGCCGGTGAACAGCTTCACAGGGATGCCGATGGCGCGTTGCACGATGCCGGAGTAGAAGTCCACGTTCGGGTACAGCTTGCGCGACACGAAGTAGTCGTCTTCCAGCGCAATCTTTTCAACTTGCTTGGCCAGTGCGAACAGCGGATCGTTTTCCAGGCCCAGTTCGGCCAGGATCTCGTTGCAGGTTTCCTGCATCAGCTTGGCGCGTGGGTCGTAGTTCTTGTAGACGCGGTGGCCAAAGCCCATCAGCTTGACGCCGCTGGACTTGTCCTTGACCTGCTCCATGAACTCACCGACCTTGGCGATGCCGCCATTGGCCTGGATGCTTTCGAGCATGTTCAGACAGGCTTCGTTGGCACCGCCGTGGGCAGGGCCCCACAGGCAGGCGACACCAGCGGAGATGGCTGCAAACGGGTTGGTGCCCGAGGAGCCGCACAGGCGCACGGTCGAGGTCGACGCGTTTTGCTCATGGTCTGCGTGCAGGATGAAGATGCGGTCGAGTGCGCGCTCCACCACCGGGTTCACCACATACTCTTCGCAAGGGTTGCCGAACATCATGCGCATGAAGTTGCCTGCATAGGACAGGTCGTTCTTCGGGTACATGTAAGGCTGGCCCGTGCCGTACTTGTAGGCCATGGCCACCAGCGTGGGCAGCTTGGCGATCAGGCGGATCGCAGCGATGTTGCGGTGCTCGGGGTTGGTGATGTCGGTGCTGTCGTGGTAGAAGGCCGACATGCCGCCCACCAGGCCCGTCAGAACGGCCATCGGGTGCGCATCGCGGCGGAAACCACGCAGGAAGAACTGCATCTGCTCGTTGACCATGGTGTGCTTGGTCACCGTGTCTTCGAACTCGGCCTTCTGCGTTGCATTGGGCAGCTCGCCGTACAGCAGCAGGTAGCAGGTTTCGAGGTAGTTGCAGTTCTTGGCCAGCTGCTCGATGGGGTAGCCGCGGTACAGCAGTTCGCCCTTGTCACCATCGATATAGGTGATGGCCGACTGGCAGGCAGCCGTCGAGAGGAAACCGGGGTCGTACGTGAACATGCCGGTCTGCGCGTACAGCTTGCGGATGTCGATGACATCCGGGCCGATCGAGCCCTGGTAAACCGGAAGGTCTACGCTTGCTGCGCCGTTGCTAAACGATAGCGTGGCTTTGTTGTCTGCTAGTTTCATAAAACTGGTTCCTTCTCGAGTTAGTCCGCAAGAGATGCGCGTGGTTTTCGGCTGCGCAGCATCTCCAGCACTTCATGAACATCTGGCGTGTCGAGGTCGCCTGTTGGTTCCTTGCGCCTGAGCATCAAGTCCAGCAGGTCGTTGTCCGACAGGTTCATCAAAGTGGTCAGCCCTTGCGCCTGGCGGACATTCAGGCTTGCTCCGTATGTGCGGAAGAACTGCTCGACAAAGATGTCGTTCTCCACCAGGCCTCGGCGACTACGCCAGCGCAGCAGATCGCGCGCACGTTCATCCAGCAGTTCGTTTTCCATCATTGCTCAATCTGGTTCTTACACTGCGCGGCGAACCATCAGTTCCTTGATCTTGCCAATCGCCTTCGTGGGGTTGAGGTGCTTGGGGCACACGTCCACGCAGTTCATGATGGTGTGGCAACGGAACAGACGGTAGGGGTCTTCCAGGTTGTCCAGGCGCTCACCGGTATGGTCATCGCGGCTGTCGGCGATGAAGCGGTAGGCCTGCAGCAGACCGGCAGGGCCCACGAACTTGTCGGGGTTCCACCAGAACGATGGGCAGCTGGTCGAGCAGCTGGCGCACAGAATGCACTCGTACAGGCCGTTGAGCTCTTCGCGCTCTTCGGGCGACTGCAGGCGCTCCTTCTCGTTGGCGACAAAGCTGTCAGCCATCAGGTAAGGCTTGATCGAGTGGTACTGCTTGAAGAACTGGGTCATGTCCACGATCAGATCGCGGATGACGGGCAGACCGGGCAGTGGCTTCAAGACGATGTCACCCTTGAGGGTGTTCATGTTCGTCAGGCAGGCCAGGCCGTTCTTGCCGTTGATGTTCATCGCGTCCGAACCGCAGACGCCTTCGCGGCAGGAGCGGCGGAAGGAGATCGATGGATCGAGTTCCTTGAGCTTGACCAGGGCGTCCAGCAGCATGCGCTCATGACCGTCGAGCTCCACCTCCACGGTTTGCATGTACGGCTTGGCATCTTTATCGGGATCGTAGCGATAGATTTTGAAAGTACGCTTCATTTTGGGATGTTCTTTCGTGGGCTGCGTGGATTTAGAAGGTACGAACCTTGGGCGGTACCGACGGCACGGTCAGCGGCTTGAGTTGCACGGGCTTGTACTCGAGGCTGTTGGCGGCGCTGTACCACAGCGTGTGCTTGAGCCAGTCGATGTCATTGCGGCCCAGTGGGTACTTGGGATCGTCAGCAGGGTGCTCGTAGTCGTCCACGGTGTGGGCGCCACGGCATTCCTTGCGGGCGGCGGCCGAGACCATCGTGGCTTGTGCCACTTCGATCAGGTTGGCCACTTCCAGCGCTTCCATGCGGGCGGTGTTCCAGACCTTGGACTTGTCCTTCAAGGTTACGCCACCAACGCGGGCGCGGATGTCGGCAATCTTCTTGACCCCTTCGTCCATGCTCTTTTGCGTACGGAACACGCCAGCGTGCAGCTGCATGCAGGCGCGGATGTCGTTGGCCACGTCTTGTGCGTACTCGCCGCTGGTCGACTCGTCGAGCTTGTTCAGGCGCGACAGCGAGAAGTCCGATGCGTTCTCAGGCATGGGCTTGAATTCGCCGTAGCCGTTGACGTAGTTGACGATGTGCTTGCCGGCCGACTTGCCGAAGACCAGCAGGTCCAGCAGCGAGTTCGTGCCCAGGCGGTTGGCGCCGTGCACCGACACGCAGGAGCATTCGCCCACTGCGTAGAGGCCGTTGACCACCTTGTTCTCTTGACCATCCCAGACAACGACCTGGCCGTTGATGTTGGTGGGGATACCGCCCATCTGGTAGTGGATGGTGGGCACCACAGGAATCGGTTCCTTGGTGATGTCCACGTTGGCGAAGTTGTGGCCGATTTCTTCCACCGAAGGCAGGCGCTTGCGGATGGTATCTGCACCCAGGTGGGTCATGTCCAGCAGGATGTAGTCCTTGTTCGGACCGCAGCCACGGCCTTCCTTGATTTCCTGGTCCATCGAGCGCGACACGAAGTCACGCGGAGCCAGATCCTTCAGGGTAGGCGCATAGCGCTCCATGAAACGCTCGCCATCGCTGTTGCGCAGGATAGCGCCTTCACCACGGCAGCCCTCGGTCAGCAGCACGCCCGCGCCGGCCACGCCGGTGGGGTGGAACTGCCAGAACTCCATGTCCTGCAGCGGGATGCCTGCACGTGCAGCCATGCCCAGGCCGTCGCCGGTGTTGATGAAGGCATTGGTCGATGCCTGGAAGATACGGCCAGCGCCGCCGGTGGCCAGCAGCACGGCCTTGGCATGCAGCTCGTACAGGTCGCCGGTTTCCAGTTCGATGGCGGTCACGCCGATCACGTCACCGGATTCGTCACGGATCAGGTCGAGCGCCATCCACTCCACGAAGAAGTTGGTCTTGGACTTGACGTTTTGCTGGTACAGCGTGTGCAGCATCGCGTGACCGGTACGGTCAGCCGCTGCGCAAGCGCGTTGCACGGGCTTTTCGCCGTGGTTGGCGGTGTGGCCGCCGAAGGGGCGCTGGTAGATCGTGCCGTCGGGGTTGCGGTCGAAAGGCATGCCGAAGTGTTCCAGCTCGTACACCACCTTGGGTGCTTCGCGGCACATGAACTCGATCGCATCCTGGTCACCGAGCCAGTCCGAGCCCTTGATGGTGTCGTAGAAGTGCCATTCCCAGTTGTCGGGCGACATGTTGCCCAGCGAGGCGGACACGCCACCTTGTGCTGCCACGGTGTGCGAGCGGGTGGGGAAAACCTTGGACAAGGCAGCCACGGACAGGCCGGCCTTGGACAGTTCCAGCGCAGCGCGCAGACCGGAGCCGCCTGCGCCGATGATGACGACATCAAACTTGCGCTTGGTGATGTTCTCTTTTGTATAGCTCATTGTTCTCTTTCAATCGCGGGTATCACAGACGCCACAGAACCTGCAGGCCCCAGCCGAGGCAGCCCACCAGCCAGACCAGCACAAAAATCTGCAGCACCAGGCGCAGGCCGACGGGCTGGACGTAGTCCATGAGGATTTCACGCATACCGACCCAGGCGTGGTAGGCCAAGGCCACCAGGGTGCCCACGGTGATGAACTTCATCCACTGGTGGGAGAAGATGCCTGCCCACTGTTCGTAGCCGATAGGGCCCTTGATCATCAGCACCTGGGCCAGCAGGGCCACGGTGAACAAGGCCATCAGCAAGCCGGTGATGCGCTGGGCCAGCCAGTCGCGCAAGCCGTAGTGCGCACCGGTCACGACGCGTTTGGAGCCGTAATTGACGGACATGGGGAATCCTTTCTTATTTATCAGTAAATGCAGTCGCGGGCGATCAGTACAAGCCGAACAGCTTGGCACCCAGGATGGCGGTCAGCGCCAGGCTGATGGCAAAGCAGACGATGGCCGAGCTTTTGCCGAATTCCTTGTTCACCGACTTGTGCGAGACGTCCATCCAGATGTGGCGCAGGCCAGCGCAGAAGTGGTGCAGGTAGGCCCAGATCAGTGCCAGCACGGCCAGCTTGATGAACCAGCCCGCGAAGATGCCGGCACCGGTGTTGAAGGCAGCGGTGAAACGGGCGTAGGAGTATTCGGAGGAGATCGAGGTGTCGAGCAGCCAGACCACGAATGGCAGCAGGAAGAACATGACCAGGCCACTGGCGCGGTGCAGGATCGACAGGATGGCTGCCACCGGGAAACGGTAGCCCGGCAGGTCCGTCAGCATGTTGATATTGCGAAACTCAGGCCGCTTCTTCGTGGTATCTGTCATGGTGTGAAATCTTTCGTGGATGTAACTGCTATGTAATCGCTAGGCGCAAACCTGCAAAATTTTATTGCAATGCAGCGCGCAGGTCTAAGGGTTTCTCTTTAACCCCGTGGTGACTACTCAGACTTGACCGGTGCATTAGCTCAGGGTATTGCTGTAATGGTGGGTGTCCGTCCGATAAAGGCCTCGTCGTAATTCCATGGGAACATCGTTATAGGTGTAAGCGACGCGCTCCACGCTGAGCAGTGGGGTCTGTCCGTCGATATCCAGCAATTGGGCCTGGGCTGCATCGGGCAGCACGGCGCGCAGTTTTTCCTGGGCGCGCACCATGCGTACACCGTATTCCACCTCGAACATGGCGTAGGTGGCGCCAGGGTAGTCGCGCATCTGCTCGGCTGACAGGCCCTTGAAGCTGCTGCTGGGCAGCCAGATGTCTTCCACGATGGTGGGAATACCGGCAAAAACCAGCACCCGGCGCACATGGATCAGCGATTCACCGGTGGGCACCTGCAGCAGCTTACAGATCTCGCTGGGGCCCTTGATGCTGCGGCAGGAGATGATGTTGCGCTGCGCCGGACCTTCTTCATTGAGGTCGCCACTGTCCGGCAGGAGACGCAGGAAGCGGTATTGCACATTGCGCTCGGCATGGGTGGCTACAAAGGTGCCCTTGCCCTGGCGGCGCAGCAGCAGGTTCTCGGCGGCCAGCTCGTCGATCGCCTTGCGCACGGTGCCCTGGCTGACGCGGTAGCGGGCGGCCAGCTCCATCTCGCTGGGGATCATCTCGCCCGGTTTCCAGGCGCCTGCCTCCAGGCTTTGCAGGATCAGGCCTTTGATTTGTTGGTAGAGGGGGCTGAAGGCCGGGGTCGCACCACCCACGCTGTCGCCAGCGGACGGGATGCCGGTGTCGTTTGCATTGGGGGTGGAAGATGTCATGCGCTTGTCTTGGGAGAGATTCAATCTCTCGGGTGTCACGGTGGATGTAGCATCCAACGGTTCAAAATTACAGCGCGCATTGTATAGCGCATCAGGGGCCAATCATATCTTATATAAGACATAAGACAAATTGACTGAGTGATCTGTTCAAGAGTACACTTACGCGCTGTTTACAGACCTGCCATCGGGGCCTCCCGATCGCCGATTCCAGTCGTTTGACACCCTCTCCGATGCTGGCCTGCTTGGACACCTCATTTCTATTTTCTGGAGTTTTCCCATGAGCAAGAAGCCCGTACGTGTCGCCGTTACCGGTGCCGCTGGTCAAATCGGTTATGCCCTGTTGTTCCGCATCGCTTCGGGCGAAATGCTGGGCAAGGACCAGCCTGTCATCCTGCAACTGCTGGAAATTCCTGACGAGAAGGCACAGAACGCGCTCAAGGGCGTGATCATGGAGCTGGAAGACTGCGCTTTCCCTCTGCTGGCCGGTATCGAAGCCCACAGCGACCCGCTGCAAGCCTTCAAGGACACCGACTACGCACTGCTCGTGGGTGCCCGTCCTCGCGGCCCAGGCATGGAGCGTGCTGACCTGCTGGCTGCCAACGCCCAGATCTTCACCGCCCAAGGCAAGGCCCTGAACGCTGTCGCTTCGCGCAACGTCAAGGTGCTGGTGGTTGGCAACCCTGCCAACACCAACGCCTACATCGCGATGAAGTCGGCTCCGGACCTGCCAGCGAAGAACTTCACCGCCATGCTGCGTCTGGACCACAACCGCGCTGCCTCGCAACTGGCTGCCAAGGGCGGCTTCAAGGTGGGCGATATCCGCAAGCTGACCGTCTGGGGCAACCACTCGCCAACGATGTACGCCGACTACCGTTTCGCCACCGTGGACGGCAAGTCGGTCAAGGAAGCGATCAACGACCAGACCTGGAACAAGGACGTGTTCCTGCCAACCGTGGGCAAGCGTGGCGCCGCCATCATTGCCGCTCGTGGCCTGTCGTCGGCTGCATCGGCTGCCAATGCTGCCATCGACCACATGCGTGACTGGGCCCTGGGCTCTGCTGGCGAATGGGTGACCATGGGCGTGCCTTCGAACGGCGAATACGGCATCCCTGCCGGCATCATCTTCGGCTTCCCCGTGACCACCGAAAACGGCGAATACAAGATCGTCGAAGGTCTGGAAATCGACGCGTTCTCGCAAGAATGCATCGACAAGACCCTGGCTGAGCTGCAAGGCGAGCAGGACGGCGTCAAGCACCTGCTGTAATCCAAGGCCGATCCGCATGCTTGCATGGAATGCCCAGCTCTACAGCCGGTTCGAGAGCGAGCGCACGCGCCCGGCCGCCGAACTGCTGGCGCGCGTGGCCCTGCCCAGCGATACCGCCTATGTGGTGGATCTGGGTTGCGGGCCGGGCAATTCCACCGAGCTGCTGGCCCAGCGCTTCGTGCATGCACGGGTGCTGGGTATCGACCAGTCGCAAGACATGCTGGCCGCTGCGCGCCAGCGTCTTGCGCATGTGCATTTTGAGCAGGGTGACATCGCCCATTGGCAGGCTCCACTGCACAACGGGCGTTTGCCCGACCTGATTTTTGCCAATGCGGCCCTGCAATGGGTGCCCGACCACGCGCAGCTGCTGCCCCGCTTGATGGGCATGTTGGCGCCCGGTGGCGTACTGGCCGTGCAGATGCCGGACAACCGCGATGAGCCCACCCACCGCCTGATGCGCGAGGTGGCAGCGCTGCAGCCCTGGGCTGCAGAGATCGGCGATCCGCATGCCTTGCGCACGGATTTGCTGGCCTTGAATGATTACTACGATGTGTTGGCCCGTGATGCACAGGTGGATGCCTGGCGTACGGCATACCAGCACCCAATGGACAGTGCGGAGGCGATTGTCCAATGGGTTCGTGGCACCGGTCTGCGACCGTTTCTCCAGCCTCTGAGTGCCGAGCTGCAAACCAGCTTTGTGGCCGAGTACACCCGCCGCATCGACGCCGCCTACGCGCTGCGCAGCGATGGCCGGCGTCTGCTGGCCTTTCCCCGCTTGTTTTTGGTGGCCCGCCGCCCCATCTGACGATCAGTAGCCATGAGTGTCTCCGCCATCCATCCCGCACAGGTACTGCTCGGCGCCCAGTCTGGGGCCCTGGCACTGCCGGTCTGCGACCACTACAGTGGCGTGGAAGACCGCATGCGCAAGAGCCTGGCCTTGCAGGCGCAGATGATGGAAGAGTTCGGCCGCTGCGTGTTCGATGTGACCCTGGACTGCGAAGACGGCGCAGCCGTTGGCCAGGAAAAGGCCCATGCCCAGCTGGTCGCCTCGCTCGCCAAGAGCGCTGCGCCCGGTGCCCGTGTGGCCGCCCGCGTGCATGCGGCCGACCACGCGGCGCTGGCCGAAGACATCGCCACCATCGCCGGTGAGGCGGGCGAGCAGCTCTGCCACATCATGGTGCCCAAGGTCGAGTCGGTCGATGACATCGACAAGGTTGACCGCTTGCTGCAGTCGGCCACCAGCACCCCGGTGCCGCTGCATGCGCTGATCGAGTCGCCGCAGGCCGTGCACCGCGCCTTCGAGATTGCCGCCCACCCCCGCGTACAAAGCATCAGCTTTGGCCTGATGGATTTTGTCTCCGCCCATGGCGGCGCCATCCCCTCTAGCGCGATGGGCGTGCAAGGCCAGTTCACGCATCCGCTGGTGCTGCGCGCCAAGCTGGAGATCGCCGCCGCCTGCCACGCCTATGGCAAGGTGCCGTCGCACTGCGTGGTGACCGAGTTCAAGAACCCCGATGCGATGGAGCAGGCCGCCCGCCGCGCCTATGGCGAGCTGGGCTACACCCGCATGTGGAGCATCCACCCCGCGCAGATCCGGCCCATCCTGCAGGCCTTCGCGCCGACGCAGAGCCAGGTCGATGAGGCGGCCCGCATCGTGCGGGCAGCGGCCGACGCGCAATGGGCGCCGATCAGCGTCGACGGGGTCTTGCATGACCGTGCAAGTTATCGTTACTTTTGGCAAATTTTGGAGCGTGCCGCGCAGACGGGTTGTCCGTTGCCGGGTACAGTGCGGGAGTGGCTGTAACCATCCGGGTCCAGCCCTTTTCCTGTTTCTTGCGTTGTATCGCGGGAGTTGTTATGAAAAATCGCGTGATTTCTTTGTTGGTCTTGGTTCCTGCACTCACTCTGGCCATGGGCAGTGTGCAGGCGCAAGAGAAAAAGGCAGCCAAGCCGGCTGCGGCCAAGACGACCGCCGCCAAGAAGGCACCGGCCAAAAAGGCCCCTGCCAAGCGTGCGTCCACCGCCAGGAAGGGTGCTGCGGTCGCCGCGGGCGCCGGCGCCGCCACTGCGGCTGCCGCCATTCCTGCCCAGCAGACCCTGACCCCCGCCGAGCTGGCCATTGCCGAACAGGTCTACCAAGGCCGTATCAACTGTGAGCTGGGCGCCTCGATCAATATCGCCAAGGATTCGGTCAACCCCGGCTACTTCTTCGTTGAAGGCAAGGGCTTCAAGTACCACATGGCACCTGTCGCCACCTCCACCGGCACCGTCCGCCTGGAAGACCAGCACGCTGGCGCCATGTGGCTGCAGGTGGCCAACAAGTCCATGCTGATCAACCGCAAGCTCGGTCAGCGCCTGGCCGACGAATGCATGAGCCCTGAGCAAAACCAGGTTGCCGAAGCCATCAAGAAAAACCCACCTGCCGCACTGTTTGAAGGCAACGGCCGCTGATAAGAACAGCGGCGCGGCTGCCCGACGCCTTGCGAGCGCCCCACCATTGAAATAGAGAACCGGAGAACGTATGTTGAAAGCCTACCGCGACCATGTGACTGAGCGTGCCGCTCTGGGCATCCCCCCACTGCCGCTGGATGCCAAGCAGGTCGCTGACTTGATCGAACTGATCAAGAACCCGCCTGCCGGTGAAGAAGCATTTCTGCTCGATCTGCTGACCCACCGCGTGCCGCCAGGCGTGGACGATGCCGCCAAGGTCAAGGCTTCCTTCCTGGCTGCCGTGGCACATGGCGACCTGAAAGTGGCGCTGATCTCGAAGGCCAAGGCCACCGAGCTGCTGGGCACCATGGTAGGTGGTTACAACGTTCATCCGCTGATCGAGCTGCTCGATGACGCAGACGTGGCCGCCGTGGCTGCCGATGCGCTCAAGAAGACGCTGTTGATGTTCGACTTCTTCAATGACGTCGCTGACAAGGCCAAGGCCGGCAATGCCAAGGCCAAGGAAGTGATGCAAAGCTGGGCCGATGCCGAGTGGTTCACGTCGCGTCCCGAAGTCGAGAAGAAGATCACCGTCACCGTGTTCAAGGTGCCCGGTGAGACCAATACCGACGACCTGTCGCCTGCACCAGACGCCTGGAGCCGTCCCGACATTCCTCTGCACTACCTGGCCATGCTGAAGAACACGCGCCCTGACGCGGCCTTCAAGCCCGAGGAAGACGGCAAGCGCGGCCCGATGCAGTTCATCGAGGACCTGAAGAAAAAGGGCCACCTGGTCGCCTACGTCGGCGACGTCGTCGGCACCGGTTCTTCGCGCAAGTCCGCAACCAACTCCATCATCTGGGGCACGGGCGTCGACATTCCTTTCGTGCCCAACAAGCGCTTTGGTGGTGTCACTTTGGGCGGCAAGATCGCTCCCATCTTCTTCAACACGCAAGAAGACTCGGGCGCGCTGCCAATCGAAGTGGACGTCTCCAAGCTGGAGATGGGCGACGTCATCGACGTGCTGCCCTACGACGGCAAGATCGTCAAGAACGGCGAGACCATTGCCGAGTTCTCGCTCAAGAGCGATGTGCTGCTGGACGAAGTGCAAGCCGGTGGCCGTATCAACCTGATCATAGGCCGCTCGCTGACCGCCAAGGCGCGTGAAGCGCTGGGCCTGCCCGCATCCACCGTGTTCCGCCTGCCCCAGGCGCCTGCCGAATCCAAGGCCGGTTTCACCCTGGCGCAAAAGATGGTCGGCCGCGCTGTCGGTCTGCCGGAAGGCCAGGGCGTGCGCCCTGGTACCTACTGCGAGCCGCGCATGACCACCGTGGGCTCGCAAGACACCACCGGCCCAATGACCCGTGACGAGCTGAAGGACCTGGCTTGCCTGGGCTTCTCCGCCGACATGGTGATGCAGTCCTTCTGCCACACGGCCGCCTACCCCAAGTCGGTGGACGTGAAGACCCACCGCGAACTGCCCCAGTTCATCAGCAACCGTGGCGGCGTGGCCCTGCGTCCTGGTGACGGCGTGATCCACAGCTGGCTCAACCGCCTGCTGCTGCCTGACACCGTCGGCACCGGTGGTGACTCGCACACCCGTTTCCCGATCGGTATCTCCTTCCCCGCAGGCTCGGGCCTGGTGGCCTTCGGTGCTGCTACCGGCGTGATGCCGCTGGACATGCCTGAATCGGTGCTGGTGCGCTTCAAGGGCGAAATGCAGCCTGGCGTGACCCTGCGCGATCTGGTGCACGCGATTCCGCTGTACGCGATCAAGGCCGGTCTGCTGACCGTGGCCAAGGCCGGCAAGATCAACGAGTTCTCCGGCCGCATTCTGGAAATCGAAGGCCTGCCAGACCTGAAGGTCGAGCAAGCATTCGAGCTGTCCGACGCCTCGGCCGAGCGCTCTGCCGCTGGTTGCACGATCAAGCTCAACCCCGAGCCGATCAAGGAATACCTGACCTCGAACATCGTTCTGATGAAGAACATGATCGCCGACGGTTATGCCGATGCCAAGACCCTGCAGCGCCGTATCGAGAAGGTCGAAGCCTGGCTGGCCAAGCCCGACCTGCTCGAAGCCGACAAGGACGCCGAGTACGCGCACATCATCGAGATCGATCTGGCCGACATCAAGGAGCCAATCGTCTGCTGCCCGAACGATCCGGATGACGCCAAGTTCCTGTCCGAAGTGGCCGGCACCAAGATCGATGAAGCCTTCATCGGTTCGTGCATGACCAACATCGGCCACTTCCGTGCTGCAGCCAAGCTGCTGGGCGGCCAGCGTGATATCCCTGTCAAGCTGTGGGTGGCACCGCCCACCAAGATGGACCAGAGCGAACTGATCAAGGAAGGCCACTACGCCGCCTTTGGTACCGCTGGTGCCCGTACCGAAATGCCCGGCTGCTCGCTGTGCATGGGCAACCAGGCCCAGGTGCGCGAAGGCGCCACGGTGATCTCGACCTCGACCCGCAACTTCCCCAACCGTCTGGGCAAGAACACCAATGTGTTCCTGGGCTCTGCCGAGCTGGCCGCGATCGCATCGCGCATCGGCAAGCTGCCGACCAAGGAAGAGTACCTGAAGGAAATGGGCGTGATCGATGCCGACAAGGCCTCCGTCTACCGCTACATGAACTTCAACGAAATCTCGGAATACGCCGAGGTGGCCGAGAAGATCTAAGCCTTTTGGCCCAAGTGCAGGGGTTTGCAGCCTCTGCCCTTCCAACCCGCTTCGGCGGGTTTTTTTTATGCCATGTATCTAGGTTTTGCGTGCTGCCCCGTGCAAAAAAAACGGAGGTATGCACAATGTTCGCTGGCCGCAGGCTGACGCCTGTGCGTCTGCAGGCCTGGCATGCCAGGTTTATTCGCCCAAGTTTTGAAATGCCCGACTGGAGAAATGAGTCCGATGAAGATGTGGAAATATGTGGTGGCGCTGCTGGTGCCTGGAGTGATGGCCAGTGCCAGCCTGGCGCAAGTGCAGAGTGGTGCCACGGACAGCGCCGCCGCTGCCGAGGTGACGACTGCGCAGGCGACGCCTTGTGACGGCGCCGTGATGTATGCGTTGAACAACTGGTACCAGGTGCAGCGCTGCGAAAGCTCGGGTTTCTTGGTGCCCGAAGAGATTGCCCAGAGCAGCGCCGATTTTCTGGCCGCACACCAGGGCATCGAGCAGGATGTGCGCAGCCAGAGCCCGCGTGCGCAGCAAGCGCAGGCCTTGGCCGGCACCAGCCCCTGGGACTGGAACGACCCGGGCAACCGCAGCACCCTGGAAAACCTCTGCCGCGACACCTTGCAGTCGCAAAAACGCATGGTGAGCGAGCCCAGCTGGCGAGAATCGCTCAGCTGCGCACGCTGATCAACGCACAGCGGGCAGGGCGCCCAAGCGCGCTCTGGCTTTACTCGACTCCCGGACCCTGATGGCTGGCAGCCATCTTTGAGATGGATCTGCCCAGGCCGCCAGGGCCGCGTCGCCAAGGGATCCTCTGCAAAACCCTCGCCAAGCGGGATGGACGCGGATCGGGATGAGACGCAAGGCGTCTTTTGCAGTCAATAGCGAGCTATTGACAAGGAAGACAACGCAGCGGATCGCCCGAGCCCGCGTTCAGACCACGGCAGGGAGTTTTGTAGAGGGTCCCTAGCCCAGGCGCACGTCGAAGTACGCTTCCTCCACGCCAATCCCCTGAAAACCCGCCTGCCGGGCCTTGTCAAAGGCCTTGAGCCAGGCGCGTGCCAGCACTTCTTGCTGCGCAGAGATCTCACCGCCTTCAGCGGCATCGGTGTAGGCGCTCAGGGCCTCCAGCATGTCTTGTTCATCGGGGAAAAACTTGCCGATCTCTCTGGCAAAGCGCGCTTCCGCGCGGTGCTTGAGGGCGGGATCAATGCCGTGGCAATCCTGCAGGCTGATGGCGATCGGGGTAGAGACTTCCATAGATTAGATGACTGTTTAAATAAACAGTGCTTAGTATCTCTGCTAACTGTTTATTTGTACAGTTTTTTATCATTGGCCTATGCACCGCTGTGGCCAGACAGGCACGCGCGGCTATCTCTCGCGGCTCGGGCATTGCACCTTCGGCCAGGCCGGTTTTGCGCAGCGCGTATACAATACGGGCCCCTTGTGCCTGCATACCTTTTTGTGCGCAGGCCATTTTTTCGTAGCCATGGGTTCCCTCGCCCCCATTGACCAAAAAGGAATGTCATGAACTCCGCTCATGCCGTGCAGACCCCTGTGTCGCGCGTGCCTTTCTATCTCTCCGTGCTGGTGGCCTTCCATATCGCCATCGTCATTGCCAGCAACTACCTGGTGCAGCTGCCCATCTCGCTGTTTGGTTTTCACAGCACCTGGGGGGCCTTCAGCTTTCCCTTTATCTTCCTGGCGACGGACCTGACCGTGCGTCTGATTGGCAAGGCCGAGGCGCGCCGCGTCATCACCCGGGCCATGCTGCCAGCGTTGCTGGTGTCATATATCGTTGGCGTCATCTTCCATGAAGGGCGCTTCAACGGCTGGGAGGCCCTGCAGACCTTCAACAGCTTTGTGTTCCGCATTGCGCTGGCCAGCTTTGCCGCCTATGTGCTGGGCCAGCTGCTCGATATCCAGGTGTTTGACCGCATCCGCCAAAAGAGCCATGCCTGGTGGATGGCGCCCGCTGCCGCCTCGGTGTTTGGCCAGGCGCTCGATACCGCCGCCTTTTTCTCCATCGCCTTCTGGCGCAGTGCCGACCCCTTCATGGCCGCCAACTGGGTCGAGATCGCGCTGGTGGACTATGTCATCAAGCTGGCGGTGAGCCTGCTGCTGTTTGTGCCCGCCTATGGCGTGGTGCTGGCCGCCCTGGTGCGTTCGATGCGCATGCCGACGGCAGCGACGGCTGCGCCCTGACCCGGCACATCCGTTGGGCCGAGGGGCTGACGGGATGCTCGCCAAGCAAAAGGCCGCCAGAATCAAATCTGGCGGCCTTTTGCTTGGGCGCTGCTCAGCTTCAGGTCTGGCTTTGCAGGTAGTTGGGCAGTCCCATCATGTTGATCAGGCTGAGCTGCTTTTCCAGCCAGTAGGCATGGTCTTCTTCAGTGTCGCGCAGCTGGGCCAGCAGAATGTCGCGGCTCACATAGTCGCTGTGCTTCTCGCACAGTTCCATGCCCTGGCGCAGGCCGGCGCGTACTTCGTATTCGGTGTCCAGGTCCTTTTGCAGCATCTCGGGCACGGTGGCGCCGGGCGTGAATTCCTTGGGGCGCATATCGGGGCGGCCACCGAGCATCAGGATGCGGCGCAGCAGCGCATCGGCGTGCTGGGTTTCTTCCTGCATCTCATGGTCCAGGCGGGTGAACAGCTTGGTAAAGCCCTGGTCTTCGTAAATGCGCGAGTGGGCAAAGTACTGGTCGCGTGCGGCCAATTCGCCACGCAGCAGGTCCTTGAGGTAATCGACAACGTCGGGATGGCCTTGCATGTTCTTGTTCTCGGTAAAGTTTGCGAAGCCTGCAGTATCGCGTGTCTGTGTGGCCTTGGTTGCGAAAGCAGCCAAATGCCCATGTGGCACCGCTCTGGATGCGGGCTGTAAGCAGATGCATTCGCATTGCCTATGCGCCCAGCGCAGACGCGGCCAGGGAATGGGCCGCGATAGTTCTGGCAAGATCAGAGGTTTTGAAGGGAGCAACATGAACCCATCCGAAGCCTGGCAAGCGCAAGTGCACCCCATTGACCCGGCGGTGCGCGCCGATATCGAAGCCAAGCTGGCGCAGATCGAGATTGAGCACCAGGTGCGCATCCTGTTTGCCTGCGAGTCCGGCAGCCGGGGCTGGGGTTTTGCATCGCCCGACAGTGACTACGATGTGCGCTTTATCTACGCGCCGCGCCTGCCTTGGTACCTGAGCGTCAGCGAGCAGCGCGATGTGATCGAGCTGCCCATCTCCGATGTCTTCGATGTCAACGGCTGGGAGCTGCGCAAGGCGTTGGGCCTGCTCAAAAAGGGCAATGCCACCTTGATCGAATGGTTTGATTCGCCCGTGGTCTACCAGGCCGATCCGCTGTTTGTTGCCGACATGCGAGCGGCCATCGAGTGCGTGCACCTGCCCGAACGCACGCACTACCACTACCTGCACATGGCGCGCAAAAACTACCGCGAGTACCTGAAGGGCGAGACGGTGCGGTTCAAGAAATACCTCTATGTGCTGCGCCCGCTGCTGGCCTGCCTGTGGGTGTCCGAAGGCCGGGGCGTGGCGCCGATGCGCTTCCAGGACCTGGTCGATGGCACCGTCGTCGACCCGGCCGTGCGCGACGCGATTGCGGCACTGCTGGTGGTCAAGCGCGCGGCCAACGAGTCCGAGCATGGCCCCGCAATGCCAGTGCTCAATGCCTTTATCGAGACCACCTTGGCGCAGCTGGAGGCCGCCCCCGTGCCGCAGACGCCGAGTGTGGACTTTGCGCCGCTTGATGACTTGCTGCTGCGCACCGTGCTGAGCGGCCATACCGCTTGATCAAGCGCCTTGCGCCACCGCCTGCACGGCCGATTGCAAGCTGAGCAGCAGCTTGTGCACCAGCGGGTTGTCCGGCTGGCTGCGCCAGACGGCGAGCAGCTCGGACTGCGGCTGCTCGCCCAGCAGCGGTATGAACACCACACCGGGCATGCCCACGCGCTGCAGTGCGGCCGGCACAATGGCCGAGCCCTGGCCCAGTGACACCAGCGACAGCACCGACAACCAGTGCCGCACCTCGTGCCGCACCTCGGGCGCAAAGCCATGGGCCATGCACATCTGGTAGATGCGCTGGTGGTAGAGCGGAGAGACGGCGCTGGAGAACAGCACCAGGCGCTCGTGCTTGAGCTGCGCCAAATCCAGCACCGCATGGCTGGCCAGCGCATGCTGGCGCGGCAGGCAGGCCACAAAGGGCTCCTGCATCAGCAGCTGGCTGCGCAGGCCTTCGGGCAGCATCACCGAATGCACCAGGCCCATGTCCAGCTCGGCCTGCTGCAGGCCCAGCAGCTGCTCGGCGCTGTTGAGCTCGCGCATGTCGATGCGCACCTGCGGATGCGCGCTCTGAAAATGGTCCAGCGCCTGGGGCACGCCCCGGTACAGCGCTGAGCCGACAAAGCCCAGGCGCAGATGACCGCTGACGCCCTGGCCCACATCCCGCGTCTCCTGCACCGCCTGCCCGGCCAGCGCCAGCAGCTGGCGCGCGCGTGGCAGCAGGTGGGCGCCGGCGGCGGTCAGGCGCACGCCCTTGCTGCTGCGCTCAAACAGCGCGGCACCGATTTCTTCCTCCAGCTGGCGGATGGCGACCGACAGCGGCGGCTGCGAGATGGACAGGCGCTGGGCCGCACGGCTGAAGTGCAGCTCTTCGGCCAGGGTTGCGAAGTAGTTCAGCAGCCGCAGCTCCATGGGGTGCTCCTAACTATATTTAATACGTATCGATAAAGATTTTAATAATATTTGACGCGAATAGCAGCGGCTGCTGAAATGGCGCAAAACCTCGCGACCAGAGCGCGAACCCACGCAGAAAACACGCGTAACCACGCGGGCCGGCAGCGCAGTCCCTCCCCGAGCACCTCGCTGCCAGCCCCGCCATCAGGAGACCCGCATGTCCGCACCGGACCCATCCCAGCGCAGCGCCATGGCGCAGGTGGCACAAGCCCATGACCACCCCGTGCCCGATCGCCACGGCAGCAATTTCTACAGCACCGACCCGGCTTTGCAGCAGCTCTTGCAGCTTTACCTGCCCGCCGATCTGCTGGCCCATCTGCAGCCCTATCTGCAACGCATGGGCGAGCTGGCCGGCGGCCGCATCGACGAACTGGCCAGCATCGCCGACAAGAACCCGCCCACGCTGGAGCACCGCAGCCGCGCCGGTGAAGACCGCCAGCGCATCATCAAGCACCCGGCCTATGAAGAGCTGGAGCGCATCGCCTATGGCGAATTCGGGCTGCAGGCGATCTCGCACCGTGACGACATGCTGGGCTGGCAGGGCAAGATGCCGCCCATCGTCAAATATGCGCTGACCTACCTGTTCGTGCAGTCCGAGTTTGGTCTGTGCTGCCCCTTGTCGATGACCGACTCGCTGACCCGCACGTTGAAGAAATTCGGTGCGCCGGAGCTGGTCGCCAAGTACCTGCCGCAGCTGCTGTCGCTGGACTGGGACAGCCAGGCCCAGGGTGCCATGTTCATGACCGAGCAGGCCGCCGGCTCCGACATCTCCAATACCCAGACACTGGCCCAGCCGCAGGCCGATGGCAGCTGGCGGGTGACGGGCGACAAGTGGTTCTGCTCCAACCCTGATGCCGAGTTTGCGATGGTGCTGGCCCGTGTGGAAGGCGCGCCCGCTGGCATGAAGGGCATCTCGCTGTTCCTGCTGCCCCGCAAGCTGGACGACGGCAGCCAGAACCACTACCGCATCATTCGCCTCAAGGACAAGCTGGGCACCAAGTCGATGGCCAGCGGCGAGATCCGCATGGAAGGCGCTATTGCCTACCTCATCGGCGAGCAGGGCCGGGGCTTTGTGCAGATGGCCGATATGGTCAACAACTCGCGCCTGTCCAACGGCGTGCGCTCGGCCGGCATGATGCGCCGCGCTGTCGCCGAGGCCGAGTTTGTGGCCAGCGAGCGCGTGGCCTTTGGCAAGCGCCTGCAGGATATGCCGCTGATGCAGCGCCAGCTGGACAAGCTGCGCGTGCCCGCCGAGCAGGCGCGCTCGATGGTGTTCCAGACCGCGCAGACCCTGATGCGCTCGGACGCGGGTGACAAGGAGGCCTATGCGCTGCTGCGCATCCTCACGCCGATGATCAAGTTCCGCGCCTGCCGCGATGCGCGCAAGGTGACGGGCGACGCGATGGAAGTGCGCGGCGGCTGCGGCTATATCGAGGAATGGACCGACCCGCGCCTGGTGCGCGATGCCCACCTGGGCTCCATCTGGGAAGGCACCAGCAATATCGTCGCGCTCGATGTCGTGCGCGCCATCCAGCGCGAAGGCTCGCTGCCGGTGCTGCAGGCCTATCTGCAAGGCCTGCTGGCAGACTGCCGTATCAGCGCAGGCTACCGCCAGGCCTTGGATGCCGCATTGGCCCGCGCCAGTGCGCTGGCCGAGCATGCCGCGCAAGACGGCGGCGCGGTGCTGGCCCGCCAGGCCGCCACCGGTCTGTACAACTGCACCACTGCCATTGCGATGGCCTGGGAAGCCGGCCAGATCGCATCGGCCGAGCGCCTGCGCCTGTCGCAACTGGTGCTGCTGCACCGGGTGCTGCCGCGCGATCCGCTGGCCAGCGAGGCCATTCCGCAGGATTGGCTGGCCTGATTCGCAGACCGGCAGAGACACCCCTTAACAAGCAGGCAGCAGACCTGCATCCCTCAATACATGGAGACAAAATGCAAAAATTTTCCTTGAACGCGGCGGCAATCGCCCTCGCTTGCCTGTCCGGGTTAGGTATGGCATCGGCGCAGGCCGCTGAGAAATTTCCCGACCGCCCGATCATGTTCACCGTGCCCTTCCCACCCGGTGGCCCCACCGATGCGATGGCCCGCATTCTGGCGACAGAGCTGACGCGCGAGCTGGGCCAGAGCGTGGTGGTGGAGAACCGCGCAGGCGCTGGCGGCAATATCGGCGCCGAGTATGTGGCGCGCGCCAAGCCCGATGGCTACACCATCATGTTCGGCACCTCGGGCCCGCTGGCGATCAACAAGAGCCTGTATAAGTCCATCAGCTACGACCCGCGCACCAGCTACGCGCCCGTCATCTATGTGGGCTACCTGCCCAATATCCTGGTGGTGAAGGCCAGCCTGCCGGCCGACAACGTGCAAGGCTTGATCGCGCTGGACAAGGCCCATCCCGGCAAGCTCAATTTCGCGTCATCGGGCAATGGCGCTTCATCGCACCTGGCCGGGGTCATGTTCAACAACCTGGCCGGCACCAAGCTGCAGCACATCCCCTACAAGGGCACGGGCCCGGCGCTCAATGATTTGCTGGCGGGACAGGTCGACATGAGCTTTACGGATATCCTCACGGCCATGCCCTATATCAAGGCTGGCAAGGTCAAGCCGCTGGGGGTGGCCACCGCGCGCCGCTCCAGCGCCTTGCCCGACATCCCCACCGTGGCCGAGCAGGGCATGGCCGGGTATGACGTGAGTGTCTTCTTCGGTGTTGTGGCCCCCAAGGGCACGCCGCCCGAGCGCGTGCAGGTGCTCAACCAGGCCTTCTCCAAGGCGCTGGATTCGGACAGTGTGAAAAAGGCCTTTGCCGCGCAGGGCCTGGAGGCATCGCCCGATCGCTCGCCTGCCTACCTGGGGCGCTTCATCGCCACTGAAGTGGACAAATGGCAGGCAGTGGTTCAGCAGTCGGGTGTGACGCTGGACTGACCAATCGGAAAACGGACCATGACAACAACACAGGCGACCAATGTTGGCGCTTTGCAGGGCATCAAGGTGCTCGATCTCTCGCGCATTCTGGGCGGGCCGCTGTGCGGCCAGATCCTGGGCGACCATGGCGCCGATGTGCTCAAGGTCGAGCCGCCGCAAGGCGACGACACGCGCAGCTGGGGCCCGCCGTTCCGCGATGGCGTGGCCTCGTACTACCTGGGGCTCAACCGCAACAAGCGTGTGCAGTTCATGGACCTGGCCAGCGCCGAAGGCCAGGCCCAGGTGCGCGCTTTGATGGCGCAGGCCGATGTGGTGGTCGAGAACTTCAAGACCGGCACGATGGAGAAATGGGGCATTGGCTACGAGCAGATGCAGCAGCAGTTTCCGCACCTGGTCTGGTGCCGTGTCACCGGCTTTGGTGCCGATGGCCCGCTGGGCAGCCTGCCCGGTTATGACGCCGCCATCCAGGCCATGGCCGGGCTGATGAGCATCAACGGCGAAGCCGATCGCGATCCGCTGCGTGTGGGCCTGCCCGTGGTCGACATGGTCACCGGCCTCAATGCCGTCATCGGCGTGCTGCTGGCGCTGCATGAGCGCGGCCGCAGCGGCCTGGGCCAACTGGTCGATGCCTCGCTGTATGACGCGGGTATCTCGCTCTTGCACCCGCATGCCGCCAACTGGTTCATGAACGGCAAGATCCCCGGCCGCTCCGGCAATGCCCACCCCAACATCTACCCCTACGATGTCGTGAACACCGGCAAGGCGCCGATCTTTCTGGCCGTGGGCAATGACCGCCAGTTCCGCCTGATGTGCCAGCACCTGGGGCAGGAAGCCCTGGCTGACGACAGCCGCTTTGCCACCGCCGGCCAGCGCTCGGTCAACCGCGATGTGCTCAAGCCGCTGCTCGAACAAGCCTTTGCCGCGCATGATGGCGTGCAGCTGGCCGAAGACCTGATGGCCATCGGCGTGCCCGCCGCGCCGGTGCTGAATGTGGAGCAGGCCTTGCAAGCCCCGCACACCGCGCACCGCGAGATGGTTGTGAAGATGGGCGACTACACCGGCCTGGGCGCCCCGGTCAAGCTGAGCCGCACCCCTGCGTCTTACCGCTTTGCGCCGCTGACCGAAGGCACCGCGTTCCTGGATGCCGCCAACGACCACTGATCTGCACCGTCAACCCCAAAAATGGCCCATGCCTGCGCACTGCAGCATGGGCCTTTTTGTGGGTGGGAGGGCGGTGCTCAGTCCAGCAGACGAATGCCCGTGCGCTGCACAAACTCCTCGTAGCTCAGGGGCTTGCCGGCCTTGGCCGATGGCTGGTTGTCCTGCAGATGCACCCAGCGCTGGCCGGTGGCCGGGTCGTAGACCATCTTGAACACGGCATCAGGCACCCAGACCTGGCCTTCGCCAATGGTGCGCTGCTGCTTGCCAAACACCGGGCCGGTGATGACAAAGACATCGCCCTTGGCGCGGCGGATATAGCGGCGCGTGTCCTGCTCGATCTGCGACCAGGGCTTGCCGTTCTGGGTCGGGTTCTGCGGCACCATATTGGCCAGCGAATAGCTTTGGGCCTTGCCGAACTTGGTGCTCATGTCACCAGCGGCCGCCATATGGCCACGGCTGAGGCCGGAGCGCTTGTAGTCCGACAGCTGGGCGCGTTCGCGCTCGGGCAGGCGCGCTTCAGGGTAGAACTTGTCGCTGCGCTTCAAGTCCTTGGCCTGCTCCAGCATGCGGGCGTTCAGGCGCTGGGCCACAAAGATCGGCGTCTTGGTCTGGCCCGAGTGCAGCACCGCAAACTCTTCAAAACACAGCGGGCGCAACTGGCCGTAGGCGTTGGTGCTGGGCGGCTTGCCCGAGAAGAACTGGGGGCAGTCATCAAAGCCTGCAGCCAGGGCAGGGGCGGCGGCGCACAGCAGCACTGGCGCCAGGTAAACAGAGAGGCGAGAAAACATAAGCGCGCAAGTGTTGCACAAGATCGGCCCGCCGGGCGCAAAGGCCGGGCAGGCCGTCGGCTATGCGGGGCTTGGCTGCGTTGCTTGCTGGCAGTTAATGCGCTGCTTCTTGCAAAAACGTCCATAGCTGCAGCGCCTGGGGCGGCAGCTGGGCCGGGTCGCGGCAGGCCAGCACCAACTGGCGCGCGGCCCAGTCGACGCTCAGCGGCCGCAGGCGCAGCCGGGCCTGGGGCCAGCGCAGGGTGGCGCATTCGGCTGCAGTGCGCGGCACCAGCGCAGCGCCCAGGCCCATGGCGACCCAGTCGCACAGGGCTTCCAGGTGCGGGGCCAGTGCGCGGTAGCGCAGGGCGACCCCTGCCTGCAGCGCCTGCGCGGCCATCAACTGGTGCAGCGCATGCTGGGGCAGCAGGCCGAGCAGCGCAATGTCCTTGAGGTGGTTCAGCTGCACATCCTGGGGCAGGGCGGCCAAGAGCCGCGTCGGGCCCAGCAGCACCAGCGGGTCATCGCGCCAGACCTGGGTGTGCAGGCTGCCCGCAGGCACGGCGTTGGAGAGCACACCCATATCGGCTTCACCGGCCATCAGCGCGCGGGCAATCGCATCGCTGGTGCATTCGCGCAGCTCCAGGCGCAGCTGCGGGTTGGCCTGCATAAAGGCGCCCAAGGGTGCAATCAAATGCTCGCTGATCGCCGAGGTATTGGCCAGCAGCTCGATGCGCGTGCCCAGGCCCTGGCCAAAGGCCTGCATGTCGCCGGCCAGCTGCTCCATCTGCAGCAGCATGCGGCGCGCATGGGGCAGCAGCACGGCACCCGCTTCGGTCGCTGTGACCCCACGCTTGCTGCGGTGGAGCAAGGGCGCGCCCAGCACCGTCTCCATGCCCCGGATGCGCTCGCTGGCCGATGCCAAGGTGATATGGCAGCGCTCGGCCCCCTGGGTGATGGTGCCGGACTCCAGGGTATGGACAAATAGGCGCAGGTCTTGCAGGTCAAAGCGCATGGCAGAGCGGAAACTGGATCGTGGGGGATGCGACATGGTAGCGGGCTGCCGCGATAGTGGCTATGGATTTTCCGTAGTGATCATTCGGAAGGCATTGCCGTTGAAGGGATCGAGCCGCATTCCTATGGAAAAGAAGAATGCTTTGGTCTCTGTACCCCTCACATGGCAGGATACCGCGCTGTGCATGCGGCTGGCGACCGCTAACCCCCCTGCGCTGGGGTATGCTACGGCGCAGTATGGGATGCAAACATGGCTACTTCGTCTTCTGAAAGCAGTGTTGCCGGCACGGCAGCGTTTTCCAAGTTCATGCGCGTGCTGCAATTGGTGGCAGATGGCAGCGAGCCCCTGGGCATTGCCGAGATGGCCAAGGCGACGGGTTTTCCGCGCCCGACGGTGCACCGCATTGTGGCGGCGCTGCAGGCCGAGCGCATGCTGGTAGAAGTGGGGACCACGCGCTGCTGGACCTTGGGCCCGCGCCTGGTGCAACTGGCCAGCCGCAGTTGGAGCCGCTCGGGACTGCGCATGGCCGCAACGCAGGCGCTGCGTGATCTGCGCGATGCCACGCAGGAGACCATCCATTTCGCCGTGCCCTCGGGCCACAGCATGGTCTATATCGAAAAGCTGGAGAGCGACAGTGCCGTGCAGATGTCATCGCGCATTGGCACCAGCGTCAACCTCTATTCCACCGCCGTCGGCAAGGCCTACCTGGCCGCACTGCCGCCTGCCGATGCCAGTGCGCTGATGGCCGAGCTGGGCTATGCGCCGCTGACGGCGCAGACCGTGGGCGATGCGCAGGCGCTGCAACGCCAGGTGGACGAGGTGCGCCTGCGCGGCTGGTCCACCGATGCGCAAGAGAATGAAGAGGGCATTTACTGCTTTGGCGCCGCAGTGCTGGGGCCGGACGGCAGCCCCGTGGCTGCCATCAGCGTCAGCACCTTGCTGTTCCGCCAGCGTGAAGATGTGCAGGCCGCCTACATCCAGCCGCTGCTGCGCACCTGCCGCGCGATTGCCCAGCAGCTGGCGCAGAACCCGAACCTGGTGCACGCCTGAGCGGCAGCGCTGGGCTCTGGTGAGCCCGCGCTGCCGCAGCACTTTAGAGCATCACGTTGGAGTTGGTGATCTTTTTGACCGGCCGAATGGCGCTGCTGTCCGGCTGGATTGACGCTGCGTTGTCGCCGCTGTCCCAGTGCGGGTCTTCGATGCTGTCAAAGGCCTGGCGCAGCTTGTCGCCCCAGGTGTTGCGCACCATGCGGAAGTACTGGTTGAACTCGTCGATGCAGGCGATGTTGTCGCAGGCCAGTTCGTCGGTGTCATAAACCACCAGGTCCAGCGGCAGGCCCACCGACAGGTTGGATTTGAGCGTGCTGTCCATGGAGACCAGCGCACACTTGGCCGCTTCGTTGAGGGGCGTGGTGGGGGTCAGTACGCGGTCCAGCACGGGCTTGCCGTACTTGGCCTCGCCGATCTGGAAGTAGGGTGTCTCGGCCGTGGCCTCGATAAAGTTGCCGGCTGAGTAGACCTGGAACAGGCGCGGGCTCTCGCCGGCGATCTGGCCGCCAAACACCAGGCTGCAGTTGAAGTCCACACCCGCGCGCTCCAATGCCTTGCCGTCGCGCTCCTGGATATGGCGCACGGCGGCACCCAGCACGCGGGTGGCATCGAACATGCTCTTGGCGTTCCAGATGGTGATGGGTGGTCCGCCGTTCTCGTCTTCGAGCTGCTGGGTCTGCAAAATCTCGCGCACCGATTGCGAGATCGACAGATTGCCGGCAGACAGCAGCACCATGAAGCGCTCGCCGCGCTTCTCATACACCATCATCTTGCGGAAGGTGCTGATATGGTCCAGGCCCGCATTGGTGCGGGAGTCGGAGAGGAACACCAGGCCGGCGTTCAGCTTGATGGCTACACAATAGGTCATGACTTGTCAGCGAGTCGCTTGAGTGAATACAGTAGATCGAGTGCGTCGCGCGGTGTCAACGTGTCCGGCTGCAGCTCGCGCAGTTGCGCCTCGACGGCGCTGGGTGTTGCGGTTTCGGCCGAGGCTGGTTGGGCAAACAGGTCCACCTGGGAGTCGCCTGCCTGCTGGCGCGATTCCAGCGCGGCCAGCGCATGGCGGGCATGGCTGAGCACGGGCGCCGGCATGCCGGCAAGCTTGGCCACCTGCACGCCATAGCTGCGGCTGGCCGGGCCCGGTTGCAGCTCGTGCAAAAACACAATGTCGCTGCCCGCTTCGGTCGCGGCCACATGCATGTTGATCGCATGTTTGGCCTTGGCCGGCAGCGCGGTCAGCTCAAAATAATGGGTGGCGAACAAGGCCAGCGCCTTGGTCTTGTCATGCAGATGCGTGGCAATGCCGCTGGCCAGCGCCAGGCCGTCAAAGGTGCTGGTGCCCCGGCCAATCTCGTCCATCAGCACCAGGCTGTAGGGCGTGGCGGCGTGCAGAATCTGCGCGGCCTCGGTCATCTCCAGCATGAAGGTGGATTGGGCATTCGCCAGGTCATCGGCCGCGCCGATGCGGGTGTGGATCGCATCGATCGGCCCCAGCAGGCAGCGTGTGGCGGGCACATAGCTGCCCATGCTGGCCAGCAGCGCAATCAGCGCCACCTGGCGCATATAGGTCGATTTACCGCCCATGTTGGGGCCGGTGATGATCTGCAGGCGCTGCAGGCTCGACAGCCGCGTGTTGTTGGCGATGAACGAGGCGTTGGAGGTCTCGGCCAGCCGTGCTTCCACCACCGGGTGGCGGCCCGCATCGATGTCGATGCAGGGCTCGGGCACAAACTGCGGGGCGCACCAGTTGAGGGTCAGCGAGCGCTCGGCCAGCGCACACAGCGCATCCAGCGATGCAATCGCCTGGCCCACGCGGGTCAGCGCGCTGACATGCGGCTGCAGCTGGTCCAGCACTTGCTCGTACAGCCATTTCTCGCGCTGCAGGGCGCGTTCCTGGGCCGACAGCGCCTTGTCCTCAAAGGTCTTGAGTTCGGGCGTGATAAAGCGCTCGGCGTTCTTCAAGGTCTGGCGGCGGCGGTAGTCGTCGGGCACCTTGTCCCTGTGGCTGCTGGTGACCTCGATATAAAAGCCATGCACCTTGTTGAACTGCACGCGCAGGTTGCTGATACCGGTGCGCGCTTTCTCGCGCGTCTCCAGGTCCAGCAAGAAGGCATCGCAATTGGTCTGGATGGCGCGCAGCTCGTCCAGCTCGCTGTCAAAACCATTGGCGACCACGCCGCCATCGCGCACCAGTGCAGCGGGCTCGGGGTCGATGGCGCGGATCAGCAGTTCCATCGCATCCAAAGGCGGCTGCAGCGCTTCAAAAATCTCGCCCAGCAAGGGCGCAGGTGCGGCGGCATTGCGCGCCAGCTGCTGCGCCTTTTGCAAGGTCAAACCCAGTGCCACCAGCTCACGCGGGCGCACCTGGCGCAGCGCAATGCGGGCGGTGATGCGCTCCACATCGGAGACGCCCTTGAGCTCGGTGCGCAGAATCTGCCAGGGTGCGGCTGAGAGCGTGTCGCTGTCGCCGCGCAGCACGCTGATGGCGCCCAGGCGCGCACGGGCATCGCTGCGGTCGCGGCTGGGTTCAAGCAACCAGCTCTTGAGCAGGCGGCTGCCCATGCCGGTCTGGCAGGTATCGATCAGCGAGAACAAGGTCGGGCCGTCCTCACCGCGCAAGGTCTTGACCAGTTCCAGGTTGCGGCGCGTGGTCGCCGGCAGGTCGATCAGCGCATCGTCGCGCACCACATGGATGGTCTGCACATGGGGCAGGTTGCGGCCCTGGGTGTGCTCGGCATAGGTCAGCAGCGCGCCAGCGGCCGCATGGGCAGCGTACAGGGTCTGCGCATTCCAGGCCTGCAGGCTGGCGGCGCCCAGCTGCTCCAGCAGCTTGCGCTCGCCCAGCTTTTCGTCGAACTGCCAATCGGGGCGCAGCGCCAGCGGGCAGGTCAGCACGCCGCTGCTGCGCAGCTGGTACAACGATTGCTCAAAGCGCTGCGAGGCACCGGCGCTGTAGGCCACTTCGCTGGGTGCAATGCGCGCAATCCAGGCGGGTAGCTCTTCATGGGTGCACTCGGCCAGAAAAATCTTGCCCTGGGTCACGCTCAGCCAGGCCAGGCCACAGCGGGCGCGCTGCGCCTGGTGCACCACCAGCAGCATGGCCTCGGCCTTGTCGCTCATCAGCTCGCTGTCGGTCACCGTGCCCGGCGTGACCACGCGCACCACCTTGCGCTCCACCGGCCCCTTGCTGGCCCCCACTTCGCCCACCTGCTCGCAGATCGCCACCGATTCGCCGAGCTTGAGCAAGCGGCCCAGGTAGTTCTCCAGCGCATGGAAGGGCACGCCCGCCATCGGAATCGGCTGGCCGGCCGACTGGCCGCGCTGGGTCAAGGTGATATTGAGCAGCTGCGCGGCCTTCTCGGCATCGCCATAAAACAGCTCGTAAAAATCCCCCATGCGGTAGAACAGCAGGGTGTTGGGGTGCTCCACTTTTGCAGCGTGGTACTGCTGCATCATGGGCGTGTGCGATGAAAAATCGGCTTTCGTAAGCGTTGGATTTTCCATTTGGTTTGAACTCATCTATTGGTGTCGGTTGGTATGAATCCAACTTGGCATGGCAGAGGTGATGGGGGCCGGCATGGGCCTGTAAAGGCTGGCCTGACCGCTGTGGTACCAGGGGCAGGGCGCCATGCGCTGGTCTGTCTCTGGCCGCAATGCGCATCATACAAGGCTGGCCGCGGCCCTCAGGGCCTGGGCGGGGTGTGCATATTAACGTAATTGGCGGGGCAAGTTGGCAATCACTCGCGTGCGTAATGAGGCAGCACCAGGTAGATCCGCCCCAGCACGTGCGCTCCGCGATGCCTGCAGTTGAAGTAATACCTGCACCGATTTTGAAGAGATTTAACACCCCGATGCGAATGTAAAGCCTATCGCAGCGTCTCGAAAATCTCGGTAAAGCTAACTGATTCCTACCGCTTTGCACTGCAGCTTGCGCCATCATGAACCGCAAGCAAGGCAGTGGTGCTTTGTGGCAATACAAGGATAGGAGGTCCTCAATGACTACATGGACAAATCGGATCGCAGTCGCTGCCTTGGTGGCAACCATGGGTGCTGGTGCAGCGGGCGTGCATGCCCAACCGCGCCCTCCGCAGGATTCCCACCGCTATGACGACCGGGGCCATGCGCAGCCCGATCGCCGCCATGATTCGCACCGGCCCGATGCGCGCAACCACCGGGGTGCCGGGCCTGACCACCGCTGGGTCAAGGGCACGCGCGTGCCGGCCCAGTACCGGGCGCATGGCTATGTGGTCAATGACTGGCGCGGCCACCGCCTGAGCTCGCCTCCGCGCGGCTACCACTGGATCCAGAATGGCGGTGACTACCTGCTGGTGGCCATTGCCTCTGGCGTGATTGCCCAGATTGTGTTTGGCAACTGATAAACAGTCGGTTTCCTGATCGCCCAAAGACAAAGCCCGCAGGCATGGCCTGCGGGCTTTGTCGTATGAGAGCGCGGAAATTTACTCGGCTTGCTCGGCGTCTGGCTCGGCCGGGGTGTCCTCAGTAGGCTCGGCACCGTCGTCGCTCAGGGCCTGGCGCACGCCGGCCTTGTCACCCGCGCTGGCAAACTTGCTGTACTTGGCCAGGATAGGCACCAGCTGGCCGTAGATGCGGGGCGTGCCGGCCAGCACTTCGCGTTGCTCCAGGAAGTCGGCTTCACCGGTGAAGTTGCCGACCAGGCCCCCGGCCTCGGTCACCAGCAGCGAGCCGGCTGCGACGTCCCAGATGCTCAGGCCCGTTTCAAAGAAACCATCGCTGAAACCAGCGGCCACATAGGCCAGGTCCAGTGCCGCTGCGCCAGGGCGGCGCACGCCGCTGGTGCGCTGCATCACATCGCCCAGCATGGCCATGTACTGCTTGAAGTTGTCGCCTGGACGGAAGGGGAAGCCGGTGGTGATCAGGGTGTCGCGCAGCAGGGTGCGCTTGGACACGCGGATGCGGCGCTCGTTCAGGAACGCGCCACGGCCCCGGGTGGCGGTGAACAGGTCGTTGCGGGTGGGGTCGTAGACAACGGCTTGCTCGATGCGGCCGTTCACGGCCAGCGCGATGCTGACGCAGTAGACGGGGAAGCCGTGGATGAAGTTGGTGGTGCCGTCCAGCGGATCAATGATCCAGATGTGGTTGGAGCGGGGATTGCCGTATTCGTTGCCCGATTCCTCGGCGAGAATGCCGTGGTCAGGGTAGGCGGTCAGCAGGGTCTCGATGATCGCTTGCTCGGAGACCTGGTCCACTTCGGTCACAAAGTCGTTCACCTGTTTGGTCGAAACCCGCACCGATTCCACGTCAAGCGCGGCACGGTTGATGATGGCGCCAGCAGCGCGAGCGGCCTTGATGGCCATGTTGAGCATGGGGTGCAGGGAGGAGGACGACATAAATTGTGTGGGCGTAAGTGGGGCAGCAAAAACGCTGCGAAACGCTGGGGCAAGAGCGGCTGGTAGATCGCGGCCGGCGATGCGGCGGCGACAATAGGGGCTAGATTGTACCTGCGCTCGATTTTTTTCGCTGGTACATGCCCCTTTTTGTCCGACCTGTCTATGAAAACCCGTTTTGTTCTGATCGAAACCAGCCATGCCGGCAATGTGGGCGCCGCCGCCCGTGCCATCAAGACCATGGGGTTCGATGACCTGGTGCTGGTGCGCCCGCGCTGGAGCAATGTGCTGCGCAAGGAAGAAACCATCCAACGTGCCAGCGGCGCACTGGATGTGCTGGCCAACTGCCGCATTGTGCAGTCGGTGGAGGAAGCCCTGGATGGCATGAGCCACCTCTGCGCCACCGCGATGACCCCGCGTGACTTTGGCCCACCGGCCCGCACGCCACGCGAGCATTTTGCGCTGCTGCTGCAGGGCGCGCTGGCAGCTCAGCCTGGGCCGGTTCCGCTGGATGAAGACACCAGCCCTGCAGCCAGCTCCACCACCAGCGACACTGCAGCCGCCAACCCCAGCGGCGAGACCGGCGTCGCCTTTTTGTTTGGCTGCGAACGCTATGGCATGGCCAATGAGGATGTGTACCGCTGCCATGTGGCGCTGTCGATTCCGACCAATCCGGATTTTGGCTCGCTTAATTTGGCATCGGCCGTGCAGGTGGTGGCCTATGACTGGCGCCAGGCACTGGGCGGCTATGGCGTGAGCGATGTCGCGGCCCGGGGGGAGCGGGCCGATGCCCAGCAGGTGGCAGGCATGCTGGCGCACTGGCAGCAGGCGCTGGCCGAGATCGGCTTTCTGGATTTGGATGCCCCCAAGAAGCTGATGCCCCGGCTCAACCAGATGTTCAACCGCGCGCAACTGACCCAGGAGGAAATCCACATACTGAGAGGTGTTGCCAAGGCCATGCTGCGTACGGCCGAGGCCACAAAACGCTAGACTGGCGGGCCCTCGAATACTTATATAACCATTGTTTCCATGCTTGACCGCCTGCGTTCCGATATTCAGTGCATCCTCGACCGCGATCCTGCTGCCCGCAGCCGTTGGGAGGTTGTCACCTGTTATCCCGGTCTGCATGCGATCTGGATGCAGCGCCCTGCGCACTGGTGCTGGAACCATGGATTCAAATGGACGGGCCGTTTCATCTCGCACATGGCCCGCTGGCTGACCGGCATCGAGATCCACCCCGGCGCGCAGATTGGCCGCAATGTCTTTATCGACCACGGCATGGGTGTCGTGATTGGTGAGACTGCGGTGGTCGGCGACGGCTGCACCATCTACCACGGCGTCACCCTGGGCGGCACCACGCTCTACAAGGGCGCCAAGCGCCATCCCACGTTGGGCAAGAACGTGGTGGTGGCTGCGGGTGCTAAGGTGCTGGGCGGTTTTGAAGTGGGTGATGGCGCCAAGATCGGCAGCAATGCCGTGGTCATCAAGCCCGTGCCTGCCGGCGCCACGGCCGTGGGCATTCCCGCCCGCATTATTGCCTCGCGCCAGGGCGCCAGTGCCGATGTCACTGCGGCGCAGACCGACCAGAAGTTTGCCGCCTATGGCGTGACGCAAGAGGACGATCCGCTGTCCAAGGCCATGCGCGGCATCATCGACAGCGCGGCCGGCCATGAGCAGCAGATCACCATGCTCTGGGCGGCCATCGAGAAGCTGTCCGTGCAAAGCAAGGTGGGCGATTGCGTGCCTTGCGATGCGCAGCGCGAAGCCGAGTTTGAAGCCCAGAAGCTGAGCGACCTGGTCGGCAAGTAAGCCGGTGTCGGTTGCCGGTTGTTGGCCCGGCTAGCCCAGCTTGCGCACCATCGCGGCATCGGGCGCCAGCACCTGGCCATCGGCGGTCTGCGGCCGCATGCGGGCCACCGGCTGGCCGCTGGCTTTTTCCACCAGGCTTGAATGCGCCTCGCCGGGCGCGAACAGCTGGTCCTCACCCCATTGGCGCAGCGCCACCACCACCGGGAACAGGCCCAGGCCCTTGGACGTCAGCGCATATTCCTGGTAGGCGCTGCCGTCGGATGCGGGCTGCGTCTGCAGCACACCCGCGTCCACCAGCTTGCGCAAGCGGTCGCTCAGGATATTGCGCGCCATGCCCAGGTTGCGCTGCAAATCCCCAAAGCGCTGCACCCCATTAAAAGCATCCCGCACGATCAGCAGCGACCAGCGGTCGCCAATGGCATCCAAGGCGCGCGCAACAGGGCAGGGCTCAGGCGAGGTCATGTGCTGTTCTCCAAGATTCAATCAACCAAGTTGCATTTTAAAACTGGAATGTCTAGAATCCATCTGGTTTTAAATTAAAACTAGATTGGCAATGACTTCTTCATGTGTTGACACCCCGGGCCCGCAGGCCCAGCGCCCTGCCGTGCCCGCTGGCTTGGTAGGGCTGTTTGCGGTGGCCGCTGGCGCCAGCGTGGCCAATGTCTACTACGCCCAGCCCTTGCTGGATGCTGTGGCGCAGGACCTGGGTATACCGCTGGCTGCCGTCGGCGGCGTCATTACGGCCACGCAACTGGGATCGGCACTGGCCTTGCTGCTGCTGGTGCCGTTGGGAGATCGGGTCAACCGGCGGCCCTTGATGGCTTGGCAGCTGCTGGCTTTGGTGTTGGTGTTGCTGGCGGTGGCCTGGGCCCCGTCTGCGCCCTGGTTGATGGCGGCGATGCTGGCAGTGGGCTTGCTCGGCACGGCGATGACCCAGGGCCTGATCGCCTACGCCGCCAGCGCGGCACCACCTGATGCCCAGGGCCGGGTGGTGGGCGGCGCGCAAAGCGGGGTCTTTATTGGCCTGCTGCTGGCGCGTGTGCTGGCGGGAGCCGTGGGCGATGCCTGGGGTTGGCGCAGCGTCTATATGGCCTCGGCAGCGCTGATGCTGGCGATGGCCTTGCCGCTGTGGTGGCGGTTGCCGGTGCTGGCGCACCGGCCCTCCAGCCTGGGCTATGGCCAGCTGGTGGCGTCGATGGGTAGCCTGCTGCGGCGCGACCGGGTCTTGCAGGTGCGCGGCGTGCTGGCCTTGCTGATGTTTGCCGCGTTCAGCATTTTCTGGAGCAGCCTGGTGCTGCCGCTGCGCGCAGCGCCCTTTGGTTTTTCGCACAGCGCCATCGGTCTGTTTGGCCTGGTGGGCGCCGCTGGAGCCTTGGCCGCCACCGTGGCGGGGCGCTGGGTGGACAGGGGCCAGGCACAGCGCGCATCGCTGTGGGCCTTGCTGGCGCTGCTGCTGGCCTGGCTGCCCTTGGGCGGTTTGGGCGGGCTGCCCGATCCGCGCTGGGCGATAGCCGCTCTGGTGCTGGGCATTGTGCTGCTGGACCTGGGCGGTCAGGCCTTGCATGTCAGCAACCAGGGTCTGATCTTTGCGCGCAGCAGCGATGCGCATAGCAGAGTGGTGGCGGTCTACATGCTGTTCTATGCAGTAGGCAGCGGGCTGGGGGCCATCAGCGCCACCAGCGTCTATGCCTATGCAGGTTGGCTGGGCGTTTGCGCGCTGGGTGCGGTAGTCAGCGGTGCAGCGTTGCTGTTTTGGTGGGCCACCCGCGATTGGATGTGCGCGGGCGTCTAATGGGGTTCAGCGCTGGCCGTGCAGCAAGGTCTGCAGCGCCCGCTGCGTGGCTTCGCAGTCGCCAAAATGGGTGCTGACCCATTCGCGGTGGTAGTAGGTGGGAAGGTAGCGCTCGCCAGCGTCGCACAGCAGGCTGAGCAGCGAGCCGGTTTCGCCCCGCTGGCGCATGCCATCGGCCAGGCGCAGCATGGCCACCATGTTGGTGCCGGTAGAAGGCCCCACCTTGCGGCCGAGCACATCGCCCAGCAGCTGCATCGAGGTGACCGATTCGCGGTTGCTGACGACCTCCATATGGTCCACCACGCCCCGGACAAAGCTGGGCTCGACGCGCGGGCGGCCAATGCCCTCGATGCGTGAGCCAGGCGCCGTCAGGCTGGCGTCGCCGCTGCGCCAGTAGGCATGGAACACGCTGCCTTCCGGGTCCGCCACGCAGACCTGGCTGTTGTAGCGCATATAGCGCACAAAGCGGCCAATGGTGGCGCTGGTGCCCCCGGTGCCTGCGCCCACCACGATCCAACGCGGGACGGGGTGGCGCTCCATGCGCATCTGCTGGAACATGCTCTGCGCGATGTTGTTGTTGCCACGCCAGTCGGTGGCGCGTTCGGCATAGGTGAACTGGTCCATGTAGTGGCCGCCGGTGCTCTGGGCCAGCGCACGGGCGGCATCATAGACTTCGCCGGCATGGCCGACAAAGTGGCAGCGTCCGCCCAAAAATTCAATCTGCGCAATCTTCTCGGGCGAGGTGGACTGCGGCATCACTGCGACAAAAGGCAGGCCCAGCAGGCGCGCAAAATAGGCCTCGCTCACGGCCGTGGAGCCGCTGGAGGCCTCGACAATCGTTGTGCCCTCTTGCACCCAGCCATTGCACAGCGCGTAGAGAAACAGCGAGCGCGCCAGCCGGTGCTTGAGGCTGCCGGTGGGGTGGGTAGATTCATCCTTGAGGTAGAGGTCAATCCCCGCCTGCGCGTAGCAGGGCAGGTTCAGGGGAATCAGGTGGGTGTCGGCACTGCGCTGGTAATCAGCGTCGATCTTGGCAATGGCCTGGTCACGCCAGCCGTGGTGGTTGAGGGCCTGGGGAGCGCTGGTGGTGGGGGTGTCGTGGAGCTGCATGGCTATGGATTATGACGCTATGACAAAAAATGGCTATCCAGGCAGAGCTGCCTGCACTGCCATGGCAAGCGCAATGGCTGCTTCCGTCGTTCAGACGCTTGCAGGCTGTGCGCGCCCCAGAGCGGCCAGCACCGCAGGCGCAATGCGCCGGTGCATAGGCGCCACCGGCAGCATGTACAGATGGCCAAGCAGGTTGCGGACATGCACCACCGTCGTGATGGTGATGGCGACCTGGTCCTGCCGGCCGGCCACAGGCGCCCGGTGCACGCTGAGCACCACGTTCAAATGCTTGTCGCTGTCGCCGATCAGCGCTTCATCGGCACTGTTCTCCAGCACCGTAAATACGCCCACGCGCTCGCCCGGCTGGTAGGCACTGGCGGGGCGCTGCGGGTCGATCTCGGAGAGGGTGCCCAGGTCCTTGAGCCCCACCAGCTGGCCCACCCGGTTGCGGGCCTGCATGCACCACTCAATCCAGCGCGGCGTGCGTGCGACGGCGGCCAGAAAATAGGCCAGCGCGGGCGCGCCGGTTTCTGCGGTGTGGATGCACCAGGCATCCTGAAAATGCGCGCCGGCCAGGCGTTGCGCGATGCGGCTGCCCGCAGGCGGCCGGGTCTCTTGCGGTTGGGTTGGCATGGTGTGGACAAGCGCTCATTAGTGGCCAGTGGCCAGGCGCGCGCTGGCGGCCTGCAGCCATTGGTCCAGCGCATCGGGCGCATCGCAGGCGATGGCCTGGCGGGCAGGCATGCTGCGCAGCCAGGTGATCTGGCGCTTGGCCAGCTGGCGCGTGGCAGCAATGCCCTTGTCGCGCATCTCTGCCCACAAGGCGGGCGGTACATCGCTTTCGGTTTGCACGGCAATGCCTTGCTGGGCACAGCTGTCGAGCATCTCCCACATCTGGCGGTAGCCCACGCAGCGCATCGATGGCAGGTTCAGATCCAGATCACCGCGCGCACGCAGCTGCAGCACCTCGGCCAAAAAGCCCTGGGCCAGCATCTGGTCGTAGCGCAGCGCGATGCGCGCATGCAGCCAGGCGCGGTCGCTGGGCTCCAGGCTGAAGAGCTGAAAACCGGGTGCCAGCTGCAGCAATGGCGAGGGCCGCTTTTGCTGCGCATGGAAATACGACAGCGGCTGGCCACTGGCCCGCCAGACCTCCAGCGCGCGCTGCACCCGCTGGCTGTCACCCGGCGCCAGGCGCTGCGCGGTGACCGGATCGACCTGCGCCAGCAGCCCATGCATATGCGGCCAGCCATGGATGGCCGCCTCGGCATCGAGCTGGGCGCGCACCGCCGGGTCGGCGGCGGGCATGTCGTCAATGCCATCCATCAGCGCCTTGAAATACAGCATGGTGCCGCCCACCAGCAAGCTGATGCCGCCCCGCGCATGGATTTGCGCCACCAGCGCCAGCGCGTCTTGCACAAACTCGGCGGCGCTGTAGGCATCCAAGGGGTCGCGGATATCGAGCAGGTGGTGCGCAATGCCGGCCTGCTCTTGCAGGCTGGGCTTGGCCGAGCCAATGTCCATACCCCGGTAGATCAGGGCCGAATCTACGCTGATGATCTCAACGGGCCGCACCGCGCCCAGTTGCTGCGCCAGCGCAATGGCAGCGCCGGTCTTGCCGGAGGCGGTGGGGCCTGCCAGGCCCAGGCACAAGGGAGGGGTTGCAGCGGATGGCACGGTAAACAGGCGGTGAGCTTGCCAGCGATGGCCGCCAGACAGACATGGCGACCGGCGCAGGCAGCTATCAATAAAGGAGTGATGGCTGCCCGCCAGTGTAGGCCCAAAGCGAAACCAAGGCGCCTGACCGGAGTTTGTGGATGGGTCTTGGCGTCAATGCGCCAGGTTGGCAACGTAAATGGGCTGGCGCGCATGGCGCCGCGCCTCTTCTTCGCTGGCCGGCTCGTCGGGGCCCACGCACACCACCAGCAGCATGCCGGGCAGGTCCACATCGGCATACAGCGCGCGGCGCAGCTCGCTGCGTTGTTCTTCATTCAGCCGAGGGGCCTGCACCAGCAGCAGATGGATGCGCAGCTCGGGCATGCTCGAATCTGGCTTGCTTAGCAGCCAGGCCTGGCTGATGGGTTTGAACAGCGCCAGCTCGCCGCGCAGATCGGCCAGCTCGAACTCGCTCAGGTCGTTCACGCGGGTGCCCTGGAACACGGGCGCCTGCTGCAGGCTGTCGAAAAAACTTTGCTGCTGCTGTTCAGCCTCGCGGACGCGGTCACGCCAGAGGCGCAAGGCGGCGGCGTCGTAGCCGCTTTGCCTGGCCTGCGCCTCCAGCATGCCCACCATCGCTCGCGTGGCATAGGGGCGGTAACTGGGCGCGGTCTGCCATAGCGCCTCCAGGCATTTCTGCTGCAAGGCGGCATCGCTGGTTGGCAGGCAGGCCGCCAGTCCGGCCAGTGCGCCGGGGTGTTGTGCATCGCGGGCCAGCACCTGTTCGTAGAGAAGGCGCACGGGGGCCTGGCGGTCTAGCATGTGCTCGATCCGTGCGCGTTCAATCAGCTCCGCATTGCTGGGGTAGGCCGCATTGGCGCGCAGGCGCTGGGCATGCTGCTGCCAGCGCGCCATGCGTGCATGGTGCTGCTTCCAGGTGCTGGCGTTGTCCTTGCACCAGCGGGCATCAAACTGCTGCATCCATTCCGCAGCCTTGGGGCCCAGTAGGCTGACGGCACCTTTGGTGGACCAGCTGGGCAGGCCGGGGCGCTCAGCACTGAGGGCCTCCACGCGGTCACGCAAGGCTGGGTGGGTGTCGTCCACATCGCTGATCCGGGCGAGCGCCTGGCGCAGAGCCTCTTGGGCAAATGCCGGTTCGGGCTTGAGGCGCAGCATGGCCTGCATCGCGCTGAAGGGGCCCTGGGGCAGCGGATGCTGGGCCGCACTGCGCCAATGCTGGCCCCAGAAGGCATTGCTCAGCCAGGCGGCCTTGATCTCGATCTCGATCAGCGTGGCTGTCGCAACGTCGGCGCCCAGCAGCTGGGCGGCGATGCGGTCGGCCTCGTACTCGTCCTGCCGGGCCATTGCAAAGGTCTTGGCAGCAAAACGCGGAAAGTACCAGTTCAGGAACGAACGTGTGGCTGCGGCCATAGGGCTGTCATCCTCGCGCATGCTGTAGTAGAGCTTGAGCCAGGCGCGGCGTGAGCGGTAAACCCAGGCGCTCAGGCGGTTGTGGTTCTCGCGCAGATGGCCGTATTCATGGGCCAGCACGGCCATCACCCTGGCCTTGTCCAGCGCCATCAGCAGTGGCAGGCCAACCATCAGGTAGTTGACCGAGCCGCCCAGCATGCCAAAGCGCGGCCGCTGCCAGATAGCGGCATTGAAATCATCTTGCAGGTAGACCGCATCGACGGCTGGGCCCTTGACCTTGCGGCGAATGCGATCCAGCGCTTTGAACAGCTCCGGGGCCTCGGCCTCGGTGATGGCAATGCCCTCGGGCTCCGCGGCTGGGCCACTCCAGAGGGCTTTGAAGCTGGTCCACATCAGGCCCAGAGCAAACACCAGGGCCAGCACATAGCCGCCGCGAAAGTGGCCGCGCACAGCCTGGGTCACGACAAAAGCGAGGATGGCCAGACTCAGGACCAGACAGCCCACCACCCACAGGTAGCCCAGCAGCGCAAACCGGATGACGCTGCGCCGGTAGGCAGCGCTGTCATTGGCGCTTTCGATTTCGCTCTCGCGCACCAGGTGGATAAAGTCCGCTTGCTCCATGGCCCGCCCCTCATGCCTTGTTGTTGTGTGTGTCGTTGTAATGTTCTGGCGCGCAGCAAAAAGCCCCCAGCGCGCTGAACGCTGGGGGCATTGTGCAGTTTGTACTGGCTGGGCGGTATGCCCGGGCGTTTTTACAACACGCCTTGGGCCAGCATGGCGTCGGCCACCTTCACAAAGCCGGCGATGTTGGCGCCGTCGATGTAGCTCATGGTGCCGTCGTCGCGCTGGCCGTACTTGACGCAAGCGGAGTGGATGCCTTCCATGATTTCGAACAGGCGCTGGTCGACTTCGGCAGCAGGCCAGCTCAGGCGCAGCGCGTTCTGGCTCATCTCCAGGCCGGAGGTGGCGACGCCGCCGGCGTTCGATGCCTTGCCGGGTGCGTAGAGCACGCCAGCCTTTTCAAAGGCCTTGGCCGCTTCGATGGTGCAAGGCATGTTGGCGCCTTCGGCCACGCAGAGCACGCCGTTCTTGATCAGGGTCTGGGCATCGGCCAGTTCCAGCTCGTTCTGGGTGGCGCAGGGCAGGGCCACATCGGCCTTGATGAACCAGGGGGTCTTGCCTTCGTAGTACTCCACGCCCGGCACTTGCTTGGCGTAGTCGCTTACGCGGCCGTACTGCTTGTTCTTGATGTCCATCAGCTTGACCAGCTTGTCGCCGTCAAAACCGGCGGCATCGTAGATGGTGCCCGAGGAGTCGGACGCCGACACCACCTTGGCGCCCAGCGCCATGGCCTTGTCGATGGCGAATTGGGCCACATTGCCCGAACCCGAAACCGAGACCGTCAGGCCTTCGAAGCTCTTGCCACGGGTCTTGAGCATTTCCTGCGCAAAGTAGACGGTGCCAAAGCCGGTGGCTTCAGGGCGGATCAGCGAACCACCAAAGGCCAGGCCCTTGCCGGTGAACACGCAGTCGGCGCGGTTGGCCAGCTTCTTGTACATGCCGGCCATGAAGGCCACTTCACGGCCGCCCACGCCGATATCGCCGGCTGGCACGTCGGTGTCCGAACCCACATGGCGGAACAGTTCGGAGATGAAGGCCTGGCAGAAGCGCATCACCTCTGCATCGCTCTTGCCCTTGGGGTCGAAGTCCGAGCCGCCCTTGCCGCCGCCCATCGGCAACGTGGTCAGCGCGTTCTTGAAGGTCTGCTCAAACGCCAGGAACTTGAGCACCGACAGGTTGACCGAGGGGTGAAAGCGCAGACCGCCCTTGTAGGGGCCGATGGCCATGCTGTGCTGGATGCGGTAGCCACGGTTGACCTGCACCACGCCCTTGTCGTCCACCCAGCTGACGCGGAAGCTCACCACGCGCTCGGGTTCCACCAGGCGTTCGAGCAGGCTCTGTTGGGCGTAGCGGGGGTTCTTCTCGATGAAGGGCCACAGGCTTTCCATGACTTCGGTCACGGCCTGCAAGAACTCGGGCTGGCCGGGGTTGCGCTGTTCGACGTAAGCGAGAAACTGGGCCAGAGATTGGTGTTGCATGGACAAACTTTCAAGGTCTAAAGCCGGCTTGCACTGGTTTTGTGCGAAGGCCGAGGTGTGCACAGCGATGGTGCGCCATCGCGCCGAAAACCGACATTATGCCGAATGTGCATGCGTTAATGCATAAAACCCACATGGGATGACCCTGATAAGTCAGTGGATTGCACTGCTTTGGTGCTTTTTGGGGGTGGCGTCGGCTGCTCAGACCTCCTTTCATGCCCTGAAATGGGGCTGCTAGGGACGCAAACGTCGGCTGTCACCCAGAGCACTGCAGTGCAACAAATCTGTGTGCCGATTGTGGTCTTTGCCTTTTCAACAATTGCCTAGGCAATGAATGATTGGATAATCATTGCCTTGTAAACAATTTCAGAGAGGCCCTGCGGCATGACCGATTCGCACCAGGAAAACACCGCGTCTGCTGGCGAGGACCAAGAAGCGCTGGCGGGCGGCTTTCCCGAGATTGAAGCCATTCGGCCCGTGGATTTCCCCTGCTGGTTGATGCGCATCATCTCCACCGTGGTACGTGCCGAAGTGGACCGCCGCATGGAGCCGCTGGGCCTGACGCAGGCGCAGTGGATTCCTGTGCTGCACCTGGCCAGTGGCAAGGCCCATACCTCCGCCGACCTGGCGCGCCGCACCCTGCAGACGCCGGGCGCGATGACGCGCCTGGTCGACCGCCTGGTGGACAAGGGCATCATCGAGCGCGAGCGCTCCACCGACGACCGCCGCGTGGTCAGCCTGCGTTTGACCGATGAGGGCCTGGCCGCTGCGATGCAGGTGCCCGACATCGTCAAGGGCGTCAACAGCGCCGCGCTCAGCCCCTTGTCCCCCGATGAATTGACCCAGTTCCACGGTTACCTGCGCCGCATCTATGAGGCCATGCCCAACACCTTGTCGGTGGACATGTGCCTGCCCCAGGATGGCTGCGCCAGTGAAGCCACCGATAACTCTGACAACTCCGATAACTCCGACAACACCGCACTCCAGCCCGGCAAGGAGAGGGCACTATGACCAGCAGTTTTTCTTTTGTGGGCGCCGATCGTCGGCTGGCCCTGTCAGCCATTGCGCTGGCGGCCACCACGTTCATCGCCGGATGCGCCGATATGCGCGGCATCGATACCCATGCCCAGCTGCGCTCGCCGCAGTCTGTCGGCTTGCTCACCGAGCCTTCAGCGGCAGACCAGGCCGCGACCGTGGCCCCGGTTGATGCGCAGTGGTGGAAGGGCTTGGGCGATGCCCAGCTCAACGCCCTGATCGACACCGCGCTGGCGGACAACCCCAACCTGCAATCGGCGCAGGCGCGCATTCGCAAGGCCTGGTCGCTGGCGCAGGTCAGTGAGTCGGCCCTGGGCCCGCAGGTCAATGGCCAGGCCAATGCCTCGCGCAACCATGCGCCGGCCAACGGCTTGGTTCCGCCGCCGCTGGCCGGCAACAACTACAGCACGGCCGAGGCGCGCATCAACGGCAGCTGGTCGCTGGACCTGTTTGGCAAGCACCGCGCAGCGCTGGATGCCGCCGTGGGCTCGGCCCGCGCGGCCCAGGCAGACATGGACGCGGCCCGCGTGCTGCTGACCAGCAATATGGTGCTGGCCTATGTGCAGCTGTCCCGCCTGCAGGCGCAGGAAGAAGTGGCCGTGCGCGCCATCGACCAGCGCGCCCACACCCTGCAATTGGTGCGTGACCGCTATGACGCCGGCCTGGACACCACCTTGGAAGTGCGCCAGAGCGAGAGCGGTGTGCCCCAGGCCAAGGTGCAGCTGCTGCAAGTGCGTGAGCAAAAGCAGCTGGCGCAGAACGCGCTGGCCGCCTTGATGGGCCAGCCCGCACGCGCCCAGGAGCTGGTGGCATCGCCCATCGCCCAGCTGAGCCTGCCGCGCTTTCCAGTGCAGCTGTCGTCCAACCTGCTGGGTCGCCGGGCCGATATTGTGGCCGCGCGCTGGCGCGTGGAAGCGGCCGAGCAAGGCATTCGCCAGGCCAAGGCCGAGTTCTATCCCGATATCGACCTGACCGCCTTCCTGGGTCTGTCGAGCATTGGCTTCAACAACTTTGCCAAGGGCAGTGCGCGCGAATGGGGCGTGGGCCCGGCACTGAGCCTGCCGATCTTTGATTCGGGCCGTCTGCGTGCCAACCTGAGCGGCAAATCGGCCGACTATGAGCTGGCCGTGCAGGGCTACAACCAGGCGGTGATCACGGCAGTGCACGATGTGGCCGACCAGGTCGCCAGTGCCCGCTCTGCCCATGCGCAGCTGCCCGAGCAGCGCCGCGCCGCCGATGCCGCACAAAGCGCACTCGACATTGCCAACCAGCGCTATGCCGCAGGGCTTGGCACCTATCTGAATGTGCTGTCGGCCGAGACCAATGTGCTGATCCAGCGCCAGCAGATGGTGGATGTCGAGGCGCGCATTCTGTCGAGCAATGCCGCTCTGGCCCAGGCTTTGGGTGGCGGCTACCAGGAGCAGACCCACAGCAGTGACAGCAGCGACAGCCTCGCCAACCCGGACAGCAACTCCCCCACCCAGACCAACGCCCTGATGGACAGCGCCAAGAGCTGACCTGCCCACCCCGCGTGCAACACACATAAGCAAGACCTTGAAGGCCAGGCCTCTCGTCATATAACTCGCTACGCAACACCATGTCGAACAACAACACTCCCGTTTCTCCCTCCGCTGCGCCTGCTGCCCCTGAGGCACCCGCTGCCCAGCCCCGCAAAAAATGGCTGCTGCGCCTGACCGGCCTCGTCGTCGTGCTGGGCGCCGCCTATGGCATCTACGACTGGATGGTCAACAGCCATTTCGAGGAAACCGACAACGCCTATGTGCAGGGCAATCTGGTGCAGATCGCACCGCAGACCGCCGGCACCGTGCAGTCCATCCTGGCCGATGACACCGACTATGTGAAGGAAGGCCAGGCGCTGGTGCGCCTGGACCCGGCCGATGCCAAGGTGGCCTTTGAGCAGGCCAAGGCCAACCTGGCCCAGGCCGTGCGCCAGGTGCGCACCCTGTATGTGAACAATGGCTCCTACACCGCGCAGATCGCGCAGCGCCAGGCCGAAGTGGCCAAGGCCAAGAATGACCTGGTCCGTGCGCAGAGCGACCTCAAGCGCCGCCAGGCGCTGACCGGCAATGGCGCGGTGTCGAAGGAAGAGCTGAGCCATGCGCAAAGCCAGGTCGATGCCGCCCAGGCCGCCGTCAATGCCTCGCAAGCCGCCGTCAACACGGCCCGCGAGCAGCTGGCCAGCAACCAGTCGCTGACCGAAGGCATCAGCGTGAACGACCACCCCAATGTGCAGGCCGCTGCGGCCAAGGTGCGCGAGGCCTACCTGGCCATGCAGCGCAATGAGCTGGTCTCGCCCGTCTCCGGCGTGGTGGGCAAGCGCTCGGTGCAGGTGGGCCAGCGCGTGGCCCCCGGCACGCCGCTGATGACCGTGGTGCCGATGAACCAGCTCTGGGTCGAGGCCAACTTCAAGGAAAACCAGCTGCGCAATCTGCGCCTGGGCCAGCCCGTCAAGATGACGGCCGACCTCTACGGCAAGAAGATCGAATACACCGGTACCGTCGAAGGCCTGGGTGTGGGCACGGGTGCTGCCTTCTCGCTGCTGCCAGCGCAAAACGCCACCGGCAACTGGATCAAGGTGGTGCAGCGCGTGCCGGTGCGCATTGCCCTCGATCCCCAGCAGGTGCAAGCGCATCCGCTGCGCGTAGGCCTGTCGATGCTGGTGGATGTGGACATCCAGAACCAGGACGGCAAGCTGCTGGCCGATGTGCCGCGCAAGGAGCCGCTGGTGCAGACCAATGTGTATGACGTGCAGGACGAAGGCGCCGATGCGGTGATTGCGCAAGTGATCGCCAGCAATGCCGGCAAGAAGCTGTAAGCGCCCCATGTTTTGACCAGGGCCTGCCCACCGGGCGGCCCAAGAATGCGTTATGGCAACTTCCAATCCCACGTTACCCCACCCGCCGCTCGAAGGATCGGCGCGCCTCATCGGCACCCTGGCGCTCTCGGCTGCGGTGTTCATGAATGTGCTGGACACGTCGATCGCGAACGTGTCGCTGCCGGCCATTGCCGGTGATCTGGGCGTCAGCGCCAACCAGGGCACCTGGGTGATCACCAGCTTTGCGGTGGCCAATGCGATCTCGGTGCCGCTGACCGGCTGGCTGTCGATGCGCTTTGGCCAGGTGCGGCTGTTCATGCTCAGCGTGACCTTGTTCGTGATCTCGTCGTGGCTCTGCGGCCTGGCGCCGAACATGACCACCCTGATCGCGTTCCGCATCCTGCAGGGTTTTGTCGCCGGGCCGATGATTCCGCTGTCGCAGTCGCTGCTGCTGGCCAGTTACCCGCGCGCGATGGCGGGCACGGCGATGGCCTTCTGGTCGATGACCACCCTGATCGCGCCGGTGATGGGCCCCCTGCTGGGTGGCTGGATCACCGACAACATGTCCTGGCCGTGGATCTTCTACATCAATGTGCCCGTCGGCATGCTGTCCGTGGGCGCCACCTGGGCGATCTTCCGCAACCGGGATTCGGCCCGCAAGGCCTTGCCGATCGATGCGATTGGCCTGGGGCTGCTGGTGGTCTGGGTCTCGGCGATGCAGATCATGCTGGACATCGGCAAGGAGCATGACTGGTTCCAGTCGCCGATGGTGGTCGCCTGTGCAGTGATTGCGGTCGTTGGCCTGTTGTACTTCCTGATCTGGGAGCTGGGCGACAAGCACCCGGTGGTGGACCTGCGCCTGTTCAAGAACCGCAATTTCTGGGCGGGCACCCTGGCCATCTCGGTGGGCTATGGCCTGTTCTTTGGCAATGTGGTGCTGCTGCCGTTGTGGCTGCAGCAGTTCATGGGCTATACCGCCACCGATGCCGGCCTGGTGCTGGCGCCGGTGGGTTTGCTGGCGCTGGTGCTGTCGCCGGTGGTGGGCAAGACCATCCACAAGGTCGATCCCCGGCGCTATGCGACGGCCTCGTTCATCGTGTTCGGTCTGGTGATGTGGATGCGCTCGCGCTTCAACACCCAGGTGGACCTGACGACGATCATGATCCCGACCATCGTGCAGGGCGCGGCCATGGCGGGCTTTTTCATCCCGCTGATGACCATCACCTTGAGCGACATCCCGCCCGAGAAAATGCCCAGCGCGTCTGGCCTGTCCAACTTTGTACGGATCACCGCCGGTGCGGTGGGTACGTCGGTCGCCACCACCTTGTGGGAGCGCCGCGCCACCTTGCACCATGCGCAACTGGTCGAGCACATCAGCCTGGGCGACGGCCCCACTGCGCAGGTGGTGCAAGGCCTGCAGGCCTCCGGGCTGACCTTGCAGCAGGCGTTGGCCAGGGTCGACCAGCTGGTCAACCAGCAGGCCTTCATGCTGGCGGCCAATGATATTTTCTGGGCCTCGTCCATGCTGTTCCTGCTGCTGATCCCGCTGGTCTGGCTGGCCAAGGGCCCCAAGAAGGGCCAGGGCGGTGGTGGATCCGAAGCCGCATCGGCTGCGCACTGATCCAGCACTGCATACCGCTGCATCAATCGAAAAAAGGAAGCCTAGGCTTCCTTTTTTGTCGTTTGCAGCGCTGCGCTGTGGTTCAGCGGCCGCGCAGGAACAACGCGTCCAGCTCCTTCATGCTCAGCTGGCGCCAGGTAGGCCGGCCATGGTTGCACTGGTCGGAGCGCTCGGTGTGTTCCATATCGCGCAGCAATGCGTTCATCTCGTCGATGGTGAGTTGCCGGTTGGCATGCACGGCGCCGTGGCAGGCCATCGTCCCCAGGATCTCGTTGCGGGCGCGTTGCACGACCGTGCTGGCATCGTGCTGCGCCAGCTCGGCCAGCACGCTGCGCGCCAGCTCCACCGGGTTGCCCTGCGCCAAGGTGGTGGGCGTGGCGCGCACGGCCAAGGTCTTGGGCGAGAAGGGCACCACCTCCAGGCCCAGCTGGGCCAGGGTTTCGCTGTGGTCTTCGGCGGTCGCTACCTCTTCGGGCGTGGCCGAGAAGGTCGCGGGGATCAGCAGCGGCTGGCTGGCAATGGCGCTATTGGCATCGCCACCATCGAGCTGGCATTTGAGGCGTTCGTAGACGATGCGCTCATGGGCCGCATGCATGTCGACAATGACCATGCCCTGGGCGTTTTCCGCCAGGATGTAGACGCCATGGATTTGCGCCACGGCGCGGCCCAGCGGCCAGGGGTTGTCGGCCGACTCCGGTGGCAGGGTGGGCACCAGCGGCGCGCCGGCGGCCATCGCGCCAGCAGCGGGTTGCGGGTTCCAGCGCGGGCTGGCTTCCTGCACCTGCCAGGGCGTGGCATCGATGCTGGTGGGGGCGTTGGTCGATGGGCTGGTGGGCGTGCCTGCCAACGCCGCTTCGGGTGATGCCGTGCCGCCAGCCTGGCCCCAGAGTGCAGCGGTTTGCTGCAACGCCTGCAGGCCGTTGACACGGGGTGGGGCCTCAAAGCGCATGGCAGTCTGCGCCTGGGGTGCGGGCGCATAGGCCTGGCCGGGCAAGGCGGTCGGCTGGCCTGCCGCAGCGGCTGTGGGTGCGGCGGCTGCCGCATCCAGCAGTTGCTGGGCGCGTGGGGCAGCCAGTGCGTTCTCCACGCCATGCAGCACCGCCTGGTGCACCTCGCGGCTATCGCGAAAGCGCACCTCGATCTTGGTCGGGTGCACGTTCACATCGACCCGCATCGGGTCGAGGCTGATGTAGAGCGCATAGACGGGCTGGCGGTGGCCGTGCAGCACATCTTCATAGGCGGCTCGCGCGGCATGGGTGAGCACCTTGTCGCGCACAAAGCGGCCGTTGACATAGCAGAACTGCTGGTCGGCACGCGAGCGCGCCGCATCGGGCAGGCCCGCGCGGCCGCGCACCTGCACATGGCCGGCCTGGTAGTTCACGACAATCGACTGCTCAAGAAAATCGGGGCCCAGCACATCGGCCAGGCGCTTGTCCATGGCCCGCTGCTCCAGCTGCTGCCAAGCGGCGTCGTCGGGCTGGTCTGCATCGCTGCGGGGCGGCAAAGTGGCGCGCCACTGCTCCACCAGCTTGCCCTCGTGCCAGATCGCAAAGCCTACGCCGGGGCGGGTGAGCGCATGGCGGCGCACCGCCTCCACGCAATGGGCCAGCTCGGTGGCATCAGTCTTCAGGAACTTGCGCCGCGCAGGCGTGCTGAAGAACAGCTCCTTGACCTCCATCGTCGTGCCGGGGTTGCGGGCGGCGGGGCGCAGCTCGCCACTGCGGGCATCGAGCAGGTAGGCGGTCTCTTGCTGGGCGGGGCGCGAAAGCACGCTCATCTCCGACACCGAGGCAATGGCAGCCAGGGCCTCGCCCCGGAACCCCATGGTCGCTACCGACTCCAGGTCATGCAGGTTGCGGATCTTGCTGGTAGCGTGGCGGCGCAGTGCAATCGGCAGCTCCTCGCGCGGAATGCCACAGCCATCGTCTTCGACGGTGATCAGCCGCACGCCGCCGGCAAGCAGGCGCACGGTGATGCTGGTGGCCCCTGCATCGAGTGCATTGTCGACCAGCTCACGCACGACGGAGGCGGGGCGTTCCACCACCTCGCCGGCTGCGATCTGGCTAACCAGCTCATCGGGCAGATCCTGGATGGGACGGCGCGCGGGCGCTGCCCGGTCTGCACTGTGGCCTGCAGGCGTCAATGCGTCGTTGGCGGCGTCTGCCGGGTCAAGGGAGGCGGGTGCGGTATCTGCTGTCATGCAGGGATTTTAGGCAAAGCCGCCTGGCATTCGGGGTAAAGTGTGCAATCGCCACTTGGTGTCCTGGGGCTGCAGTTCCCTAGCCAACCTAAGTGGTGATCAAGATGGTTTGCCGCAGGGCCTCAGGGCTGCTGCGGTTTTTGTGTAGAGAGGTTGTGTTTTGGAATTTTTCAGCTGGTTCATCGATGCAGGCATGCATCTGATCGACTTCATCCTGCATGTCGACAAGTACCTGGAAGCTTTTGTAACGACCTATGGCATGTGGGTCTACGCGCTGTTGTTTCTGATCGTCTTTGTCGAGACCGGCGTCGTGGTGATGCCTTTCCTGCCTGGCGATTCGCTGCTGTTCATCGTCGGCGCCATGTGCGGCGCGGGGCTGATGAGCTTTCCGCTGGCCACCGGCTTGCTGTTTGCGGCAGCCTTCCTGGGCGACCAGTGCAATTACCAGATCGGCCACCATCTAGGGCCCAAGGTTTTCAAGTGGGAGAACTCGCGCTGGTTCAACCGCAAGGCCTTTGACAAGGCCCATGCGTTCTACGAGCGTTACGGCGGCATCACCATCATCCTGGCGCGCTTCATGCCGTTTGTGCGCACCTTTGCGCCCTTTGTGGCGGGAGTGGCCAACATGAACCGTGCCAAGTTCATCGCCTACAACCTGATTGGCGCCGCCATCTGGGTGTTCGGCATTTGCGCGGCGGGCTACTTCTTTGGCAACCTGCCCTGGGTCAAGGCCAACCTGGAGAAGATCATCTGGGGCCTGATCCTGGTGCCCGGCCTGCTGGCCATCTTTGGCGCCTGGCGCGCTGGCAAGAACGAGAAGGCGGCTGGCACCGTCTGAGCAGTGCGAGCATGATGACGAAGGGACCGCCGAGGCGGTCCCTTTTTTGTGGCTGCTTGGCGGGCTAAGGCTTATACCGTGCGGTTGCGCGCCAGCGGCGGGTTCTTCGCAAAGTAGGCCTGGATGCCGCGCATGATGGCATCGGCCAGCTGGTTTTGGTAGGCAGTGGTGCGCAGCTTGGCTTCTTCCTCAGGGTTGCTGATGAAGGCAGTTTCAATCAGCACGCTGGGGATGTCGGGCGCTTTCAGCACGGCAAAACCGGCTTGCTCCACGCGGGGCTTGTGCAGGCGGGCGAACTGGCCCAACTGCCCCAGCACATGGGTGCCGAGCTTGAGGCTGTCATTGATCTGGGCGGTGGTGCTCATGTCCAGCAGCGCGCGCTGCACATGGGCATCGCTGCTGCCGACGCCGGCGACATTCAGGCCACCGACCATGTCGGCCTGGTTTTCCTTGTTGGCCAGCCAGCGCGCGGCCGAGCTGGTGGCGCCGCGCTCGCTCAGCGCAAACACGCTGGCGCCATTGGCCGATGGCCGGGTGAAGGCATCGGCATGGATGCTGATGAACAGATCGGCCTGTACGCGGCGGGCTTTCTCAACCCGGGTGTTGAGCGGCACGAAGAAGTCGGCATCACGCGTCATGAACGCGCGCATCGGGTTGCCGCCGACGCTGCTGTTGTTGATGCGCTCGCGCAGCATATGGCCGATCTTGAGCACGATGTCTTTCTCACGCGTGCCGCTGGGGCCGGTGGCGCCGGGGTCTTCACCGCCATGGCCGGGATCGAGCGCCACGATGATGAGGCGGTCGGTACGGGATGCCGGGCGGCCGCGTGCAGGCGGCGGGCTCGGAGGTGGTGGCGCGGGGGGCGGGGGTGGCGGAGCTGCAGCCACTACGGTGGGCGGCGGTGCAACCGGTGCGGGTGGGGGGGTGACGGGGCGATTGCCGCTCTTGGCAATCAGCTCGGCCAGCGGGTCGGCCGCTTGGGCGACGGCCGCTGGCGATGGCGGCGCTGCAGCCACCACGGTGCCCAGCGCGGCGGGCGCGGGCGGGTCGCCAGCAATCGCAGCGGCTACCGACGGCGGCAGACTGCTGCCCGCTGCAGGCGGGGGCACAGGTGCCGGTGCTGCGGCCACGGCGCTGTGGCTGTTCTCCATCATGCGCTCGCTGATCAGGCTCTCGAGCGGATCGCTGGGGCGGGCGGGGTACAAGTCGAGCACCAAGCGGTGCTGGTAGGGGGCGACCGGCTTCAGGGTAAAGACCTGGGGCTTGGCCTCCTGCTTGAGGTCGATGACCAGCCGCACCACATTGGGCGAGTTCTGGCCCACGCGGATGCCGGCGATATTGGGATCGTCCGAGCGGACCTTGGCCACCAGCTCACGCAGCGCGGGGTTGAGGTCGATGCCCTCGATATCGACCGCCAGGCGCGGCGGCTCGGGCACAAAGCGCTGTTCGGTCTTGAGCGGCGTGTCGGACTCGATCGTGACGCGGGTGTAGTCCTTCGAGGGCCAGAGGCGCACGGCAACGATGCTGGCACCAAAGGCCAGATGGCTGCTGCCCAGCAGCAGCACCAGGCTGCCGCCGCGCAGCACATCGCGGCGCGACAGACCGGGGTGGCTGGCGGGTAGGCCGTCAGCAGGGATGAAAGGGGCAGAGGCGGGGAGATATTTCGGGGTGTCGCTCACGCTGAAAACCCTTGGACGATGGAGGCACCTGCCGGGGTGAAGGCCTGCAGATGCACCTGGCGTTCTGATTCGTTGATTGCTTCAATACTGATAGCGACATCGGCAATGGGTGTTACCGCTGCAGCCTTCTGCGGCCATTCTGCCACTTTCAGGCCGGGGCTGGCAAAAATATCGCGGAAGCCAGCGTCTTCCCATTCGCGCGGATCGTCGAAACGGTAGAAGTCAAAGTGCCACACCGGGTAGTCGCGCCCCTCATGCGGTTCGACCACCGCGTAGGTGGGGCTCTTGATGCGGCCCTGCACACCCAGGGCGCGCAGCAGGTGGCGCACCAGGGTGGTTTTTCCCGCGCCCAGATCGCCATGCAAAGTTAGGTAAACATTGGACAGCGCTGGCTGCGCGGCCAGGCGCGCGGCAAAAGCTTCCGTATCGCGCTCGTCTTTCCAGATGCAGTGGAGCGAGGGATAGGAGGGGCTGGCAGTAGCGTTCAAAATGTCGTTCCCGGGCCGCGCGGGCCCTCAGGTTTTTTACAATGGCAGCACATGGACGCCGCTGATCCCACTTTCATCCAACAGATCAACGACTGGGCGCTGGAGCTGGGATTTTCCCAAATCGGCGTGGCAGGCGTGGATTTGTCGACGGCGGAAGCTGGATTGATGCAGTGGCTGGAAAAAGGTTTCCATGGCGAGATGCATTACATGCAGGCCCATGGCCTCAAGCGTGCCCGGCCGGCGGAGCTGGTGCCCGGCACGCTCAGCGTGATTACAGCACGCATGGATTATCTGCCGCAAAACACCCCGCCAGACTGGCTGCGGCAGGAGTGGGAGCGCCATGCGCGGCCCGGCGAGGGCCTGGTCAGCGTCTATGCCCGGGGGCGCGATTACCACAAGGTGCTGCGCAACCGGCTGCAAAAACTGGCCGAGCGCATTGATGCTGCGCTCAGTGAACACAACCTGGCGCACCGCGCGTTCACCGATTCAGCCCCCGTGCTGGAGGCCGAGCTGGCCAGCCGCAGCGGGCAGGGCTGGCGCGGCAAGCACACGCTAGTGCTGAGCCGCGATGCCGGCTCGATGTTTTTTCTGGGCGAGATCTTTGTCAATATCGCCTTGCCTGCCACCGCGCCGGTGACGGCGCATTGCGGCCAGTGCACGGCCTGCATCGATGCCTGCCCGACGGCGGCCATCATTGCGCCGCAGTCCATCGATGCGCGGCGTTGTATCTCTTACCTGACGATTGAGCTCGATGGCGCCATTCCCGAGGAGTTCCGTGCGCCCATGGGCAACCGCATCTATGGCTGCGATGACTGCCAGCTGGCCTGCCCCTGGAACAAGTTTGCCCAGCGCACAGTGCTGCCCGATTTTGATGCGCGCGGCGCGCTGATGGACCAGCAGCTGCCCCATCTGTTTGCATGGGACGAGGCCACGTTCCTGCGCATCACCGAAGGCAGCCCCATACGCCGCATCGGCCATGAGCGCTGGCTGCGCAATATCGCCGTGGCCCTGGGCAATGCCTGGCGCCAGACCGGTGACGCGCGCTACGCGCAGGCGCTCCACAGCCGTGCCGACCACGACAGCGCCGTGGTGCGCGAGCATGTGGCCTGGGGGCTGGGCCAGCGCAGCGCCTGAGGGTGGGCGGGGCCCCTGATCAGCCGCTGAAAAAGCCCGAGGCCTTGAGCTGCGCCACCAGCAAGTCGGTAAAGCGCGCATAGCCTGCGGCATTGGCATGCACCTGGTCGGCACGCATGGCGTCATTGGCCAGCACCTCGCTCCAGGCCTTGGCGAGCAGAGGCACTTGCTCCTCCTTGGCCAACGCCTCATAAATGGGATGGTCCTGGATGCGGCCGGTCAACGCGGCGCTCATGCTGAACTCGGGCACCGCCACCAGCAACACCGGAATGTGCTGCGCCTTGCACTGCTGCAGCATGCTGGCGATCTGCGCCTGGGCCGCTTGCGCGCTTTGCCGGCGCAGCCAGTCGTTGCCGCCGGCGCAAATGATCACCAAGGCGGGATGGTGGGTCTCCAACAGCTGCGGCAGGCGCTGCGCAATCTGGCTGCTGGTTTCGCCGGAGATGCCGGCATTGATGACGTTCCAGCCGGTGCGCTCGGCCAGCAACTGCGGGTAGGACTGCGCGGCGCTGGCGCCCACGCCCTGGGTCAGCGAATCGCCCAGTGCCAGCACGGTGGCACCGGCGGGCAGTGCCATCGCAAGTGGGGCTTTTTTGCTGCAGGCGGCAAGCCCGGCAGTCGCCAGGCCGAGGAAGGGGAAAAAGGCCAGGCGCTGAAGGCTATGGCGGCGGGCGGTGTCACAGGTTTTCTGCATAGCCGCCGAGCTTAACCGATGGCTTTTACAGAACCTGTTGTTAAACCGGCCACCAGCCCAGCAAGCTGAGCGCAAACGGCAGGCTGGCCACGCCGCAGATGGTGGACAAGGTGACCAGCCCGGCCACATAGGCGCCGTTGTAGCCCATGCGGGCGGCCAGCACATAGCAGGTCGATGCGGTAGGCAAGGCAGAGAAGATCAACAAAATGGCGGCCTGCTGGGCCGACAGCGCCAGCCAGTGGGCCATGCACAGCGCAATCAGGGGCGTGACAAAGTGGCGGATGGCCAGGACCGAACCGCTGAGCAGCTTGCCGCGCGCCAGCAGCCCTAACTGCATGCCGGCGCCCGCCGACATCAGGCCCAGCACGATGGAGGCCTGGCCGATGCGGGCCACGGTGGGCTCGACGATGGCGGGCAGGCGCAGGCCGACCAGGTTGCAGACCAGCGCGGTGAGGGTGGCAACGATCAGCGGGTTGCGCAGCAGCTCACGCATAAAGCCATGCTGCGAGCCCTTGGCCATGGGGTAGACGGCGGCAATATTGAACATGGGCACGCAGACGCCGATCAGCACCGAGATCAGCTGCAGGCCTTGGGGGCCAGCCAGGCGGTCGGCCAGTGCCAGGCCGATGAAAGAGTTGAAGCGAAACGCGATCTGCGCGCTGGCGGCGGCGTCGCGGCTGTCCACCCTTTTGCCCAGCCAGGGCCAGCGTGGCAGGGTGTAGGTCATCGCGATGGCAACCAAGCCGGTGGCCACGCCGGCCAGCATCAGGTTGGAGGTGCCCTGCCAGTCGATCGGGCTGCGGATGATCGAATAGAACAGCAAGGTGGGAAAGAGGAAGTAGTACACCAGGCTTTCCACCGGCTGCCAGATGGCCCGGTTCAGCGCCGTGTAGCGGCAGACCAGATAGCCAATCAGGATCAGTGAGAAATCGGGGAAAAGCAGTTGGGCGTAGTTCACGGGCGCAAGCATAGCGGAAGGGCCCGCGCTAAGGCCCAATCGCTGTCGCGGCGGTAAGCATGTTGCTGGGTGCAAGCCCTGCCAAAGCAGTTGCCAATTGCGCTATCTGCCGCCCCGATGCGGGAAAACACGGGCCATCGGCCGCGCGCTTTGAGGCAGAACAGGCGGGCAACACCGCTAGCATGGTGGCTACGTCCGAGCTGGCCCTGGCCGGCAACCCCAGATCCCGAGGAGACCTCCACGATGATGAACCGCCGACTGTGCCTGGCCCTGGCACTGGCGCTGGGCAGCAGTGCTGCCCTGGCCGCTGACCCCTATCCCAACAAGCCCATCCGCCTGATCGTGCCCTTCGCCGCAGGCGGCACCACCGACATCGTGGCGCGGGTCATCTCCGAGCCGCTGTCCAAGGCGCTGGGCCAGCCGGTGGTGGTGGACAACAAGAGCGGTGGCGGTGGCACCGTGGGCGCGGCCGAAGCGGCACGCGCCCAGCCCGATGGCTACACCCTGAGCATCGCGACGGTATCGACGACAGCCACCAACCCGGCCGTCAACCCCAAGATGCCCTACAACGTGCAGCGCGATTTCACGCCCATCATCAATGTGGCGGCCACGCCCAATGTGATTGCCGTGCACCCCAGCTTTCCGGCCACCAACTACCAGGAGTTCATTGCCGAGCTCAAGAAGAACCCCGGCAAGTACTCCTATGCCACGCCCGGCACTGGCAGCATTGCCCACCTGCTGATGGAAATGCTCAAGTCCGAAACCGGCGTGAACGTGGTCCACATTCCCTACCGGGGCGGCGGCCCGGCCTTGAACGACACGGTCGCCGGCCAGGTCAACATGATTTTTGACAACCTGCCCTCGGCCTACCCCTTCATCCGCGACAAGCGCCTGCGCGCCATCGTGGTGGCCGCGCCCCAGCGCGTGGCCGGTCTGGAATCCATCCCTACCTTTACCGAAGTGGGCGTGCCCGTGGTCAACCGCAGTGCCTACTACGGCATCGTTGGCCCCAAGAACCTGCCCAAGGAGATCGTTGACAAGGTCAACGCGGCCACCAAAAAGGCGCTGGAAGACCCGAACGTGCAAAAGCGCATTGCGGAGACCGGCTCGAACATCCTGGGCACCACGCCTGAAGTGTTTGCCCAGCAGATGAAGGACGAATACGCGGCCTACAAGGCGGTGGTGGACAAGCAGGGTATCCAGCTGGATTGATCGCCCACTACCGCTTGCGGTGCCTCAAAGCGCGTGCGCTTCCCTAGGGAAATCACGCGCCTTTTGTGCGGTTGCAGCACGGTTGCGGCCGTATTAATCCGGTATAAACGCGCTGTGCTGAAAAAGCATTACGTGGCCGTGCGCCATGCGGGTCATCCACCGGCACGCGAACCACGGCCGCACTATTTCAAATGAGGAGATTCATCATGCAACGTCGCTCTCTCGTGGGCCTGACCTTGATCGCTGCTGCCGCAGCCACCTTGAGCACTGGCGCTCTGGCCGATACAAAATACCCTAACAAGCCCATTCGCCTGATCGTTCCTTTTGCAGCTGGCGGCACCACCGATATCATTGCGCGCGTGATCGCCGATCCCCTGGGCAAGGAGCTGGGCCAGCCCGTGGTGGTGGACAACAAGGGTGGTGCTGGCGGCACCATCGGCGCGGTGGAAACGGTGCGCGCTGCGGCCGACGGCTACACCCTGGGCATTGCGACCGTCTCCACGGTGGCAACCAACCCCGCCATCAACCCCAAGATCTCCTACGACCCGATCAAGGACTTCACGCCCATCATCAATGTAGCGGCCACGCCCAACATCATTGCGGTGAACCCGAAGTTCCCGGCCAAGGACTACAAGGAGTTCGAGGCCGAGCTCAAGAAGAACCCCAACAAGTACGCCTACTCGTCCTCTGGCACCGGCGGCATCCAGCACATGCTGATGGAGCTGTACAAGAGCCTCACCGGCATCCAGATGACCCACATCGCCTACCGTGGCGCGGGCCCGGCGCTGAACGATACGGTGGCCGGCCAGGTCAACATGATCCTGGACAACCTGCCCTCGACCCTGCCTTTCGTGAAGGACAACCGCCTGGTGCCTATCGTCGTGGCTGCGCCTGAGCGTCTGGCCGTGCTGCCCAATGTGCCTACCTTCAAGGAAGTGGGCCTGGAGCCCGTGAACCGCATGGCTTTCTACGGCATCCTGGCGCCCAAGGGCGTCTCCAAGGATGTGGTGGACCGCATCAATGCCGCCACCAAGAAGGTGCTGGCCGACCCTGCGGTGAAGAAGCGCATCGAAGACACCGGCTCGCTGGTGGTGGGCAACACGCCCGAGCAGTTCGCCGAGCAGATCAAGGCCGAGTTCGACGTCTACAAGGACGTGGTGAAGAAGCAGGACCTGAAGCTGGACTGATCGCCGCTGCCAAAATCCCCAAGCCGCCCGCGCAAGCCGGCGGCTTTTTTCATGCCATGATGCCGGGCATGGCAAGCTCTCCCCGCTCCGAATCCGCCCGATCTGCAGCCCCCAGCGTCACCGCTGCGGCGCACCCAGTGATTGACCGTTTTATCGATGCGGTGTGGCTGGAAGACGGCCTGGCGCGCAACACCTTGGCGGCCTACCGGCGCGACCTGGCGCTGTACGGCCAGTGGCTGGCCCAGGCGCACCCGGGCCAGGCGCTGGAGCGCAGCGATGAGGCCCAGCTGCAGGCCTTTTTTGCCAGCCGCATGGGCGACAAGTCCAGCACGGCCAACCGGCGCCTGACGGTGCTGCGGCGCTTCTTCCACTGGGCGCTGCGCGAGTCGCTGATCAGCGCCGATCCCACCTTGCGCATGCTGGCCGCACGCCAGCCGCTGCGGGTGCCCAAGACGATGACCTCGGCCATGGTCGATGCGCTGCTGGAAGCGCCCGACGCCGGCAACCCGCTGGGCCTGCGTGACCGCGCGATGCTGGAGCTGATGTATGCCAGCGGCCTGCGGGTGTCAGAGCTGGTGGAGCTGCAAAGCGTGCAGCTCAGCCTGGCTGATGGCATCGTGCGCGTGGTGGGCAAAGGCAGCAAGGAGCGGCTGGTGCCCTTTGGCCAGGTGGCCCAGCAGTGGCTGGAGCAGTACCTGGCCGAGAGCCGTCCCGCCATTCTGGCCGGCCGGCAAAGCGCGGACCTGTTTGTGACCCAGCGCGGCAGCGGCATGACGCGGGTCGCCTTCTGGATGATCGTGAAGAAATATGCGCAGCGCGCCGGCATCACTGCGCCGCTGTCCCCCCATACCTTGCGCCATGCCTTTGCCACGCACTTGCTCAACCATGGCGCCGATTTGCGGGTGGTGCAGCTGCTGCTGGGCCATGCCGATATCTCCACCACTACCATCTACACCCATGTGGCGCGGGAGCGCCTCAAGGTGCTGCACAGCCAGCACCATCCGCGTGGGTGATGGGGCAGTGATCTCAGGCTGGTGGTTGCTGACGCTAGGCTTCTGAGGTCCAGCGGGCAGGTGTTGGCTCCCAATCGGGAGATGGTTCCCGATCGAGCAGCGCACATACCAGGGCACCCAGCGCAATATCCATGCAGTCGCCCGCCGCTTGGGCGCCACCATCTTGCTGGTGGGCCTGCAATGCAAACGGGCGAAAGGCTGTCCAATCCGCCGCCAGGTGGGCCACCAGCAAACGCGCCAGATCGTAGGAAAGCTCGTTGGACGGACCGGTTTGCGAGAACGATTGGCCATTCCAGAAGGACTGGATGCGCTCGGCATTCCAGAACGATTGGTGGCGTGCATGCATCTTGGGAAGGTCAGGGCGCATGCCTGCGCTTGGGCTCAGGCGCTGCTCGGTATTGACGGCCAAGCCTTCGTTCAGCCAGGTAGGGAGCGGCAGGTGCTGCACATAAGCATGGGTGAGCTCATGCACGATGACGGGTTCCAGCGACTGGAGGCTGTCTGCCATGGTCACAAAATGCCCGCATCCCGCCTGGATGTACATGCCGCTGCTTTCCGCATATTCGCCCTCGTCCGGGTAATAGTGCGCGACATAGCGGTAATAGCTCTCCTTGTCCTCGAACACGATGACCAGGTCATGGCCCCAAGGGGGTATCTCGGCCACCCCCTCCAGCACCTGCAGGATGCGCTGGGCGCTTTTGTGGATGTAGTCCAGCATGGCCTTGGCGACCACCGCATCAAGGTTGGACAGCAAGAGCGCCGCGCCATGCTCGCGCACCCGAAAGTCTGGCCCCAGCGCCAGGCACAGATGGTCAAACCAGGCGCGCTCTGCCAGGCCCCAGGCTTTGGCTTGCTCCTCGGGGTCTGGCAGTTGCGAGACCCATTCGGACACCGCTGACCAGTCCAATACGGGCAGGCCGTTGGCGTCCTGCATCACCGAGGCCAGCACCAGTGGCTTGCTTTGAGACACGGCAATCTGGGCCGCAGCGACAGCCGGTGGGGCTGCGGTATCGGCAGAAGAGGCGGGGACGAAAAAAGAAGTCAGCCAACGAAGCATGGAGGGCAGGGTGTCATGGAACTCTGCCGACTATAGTTGGCTTGGCCTGGATACGGCGATGGGCGGCTCGCAACGTTGCGAATACGCCTAGCGACGCTTCAAATCCCCAGCGGGTTCTTGCGGCCCTTCTCGACCGGGTTGGCCAGCAGTTTTTGCGCGGGGTAGGCGCGCAGAAATTCCTTGGCCTTGTAGGCCGATGAACGCAGCCAGGCGTCATAGGCGCCTTCGTTCAGGATGGCGGGCATGGTCTTGTCGTTGCCGGGCTGCTGGTAGCGGTTCATCAGCGCATGGGCATTGGCGTTGACGGTGATGATGGCGTAGCTCAGCAGTTCGGTGCCGTCGTCATCGGTCCAGCGGGACCAGATGCCGGCGACGCCCATCGGCAGGCCATCGACGCGGGCGATGCGGGTGGGCTTGGCCTTGCCGGTGCGGTAGTCGTCGGTCACAAACGCCATCATCGGCACGATGCAGCGCTGGTTGTTGAGCCAGGCATCGCGAAAGGCGGTGCTGGTGGAGGCGTTGTCGGATTTGACATTCACCAGCTTGGTGGCGCGCAGCTGGCCATCGGAGGCGGACTTGACCCAGTGCGGCACCAGGCCCCATTGCGCGGGCACCAGCAGACGCGGTGTGGCCACTGGCGCAGCGGCGGGCGCGGGTTCGGCATCGGCGGGGGCGCCGCCCGCTGCGGCTTCTGCAGCGGCCTGCTCGGCCAGCGCAGCCTTGCGCGCCGAATTTTCGGCATCGGTGGAGCCCGTCAGGCTGGTGGTGATGAAGAAGCCGGGCCGGCGCGGCGTCATCTTGCGCTCGCCCATCTCTGCAGGCGGCTCTACCTGGAAGGCGCTGAGGTACAGCTCGGGGGCTTTGAGGGCTTCGTATTGGGTGCTCATGGGCGCAATGGTACGTGAAGGCTGCAGCAGCATTCGCTGGCGCCGGTTTCTGGCAGAAGATAAAAAGCCCACCCTGGGGCAGGGTGGGCTCGGTGGCAAGCCTTGCGGCCGCGGTGCGTATTTTAGATCAGAGCGATTGGCCCAGCTTGCGCAGAAAGCGCTCGCAGGCTTCGAGCTGGCTGATCTCGACAAACTCATTGGGCTTATGGGCCTGCTCGATATTGCCGGGGCCGCAGACCACGGTGGGGATGCCCAGATTCTGGAACAGGCCGGCTTCGGTGCCATAGGCCACCTTGCGCGTGGCCTGGTCGGCGGTCAGTGCACGCACCAGCGCGGTGATGGCGGCTTGCTCGCTGGCTTCCAGTGCGGGGGCGGCGGGGCCGGTTTCGATGTCGATGCGGGCATCGGCAAACTCGCGGCGCATGCGTGGCAGCAGCTCGCCGGTCACATAGCTTTGTACCTTGGCCTGGATGCTGTCGGCCGTCATGCCGGGCAGGTTGCGGAACTCGTAGTTGAACTCGCAGAGCTCGGGGATGGTGTTGACCGCGATACCGCCCGAGATCTGGTTGGTGGTCATGGTCGTGAACGGCACATCGTAGAACTCGTCGTACGGGCCATTGGCCTTGAACTGGTCGGCCACATCGCGGATATGGCAGATCAGGCGTGCGGCGTATTCAATGGCATTGCAGCCCTTGGGGGTCAGCGAGGAATGCGCTGCCTTGCCATGCACCTTGCAGCGGTACAGGTTGATGCCCTTGTGTGCGACCACCACCTGCATGCTGGTGGGCTCGCCCACCACGCAGCCATCGGCCTGCTGGCCGCGTGCCTTCAAGGCGCGCAGCATCACCGGGGCGCCGGCGCAGCCCACTTCCTCGTCATACGACAAGGCCAGGTGGATCGGCTTCTTGCGCGGCATCGCGATGAACTCGGGCACCAGCGCGATCGATGCGGCGATATAGCCCTTCATGTCGGCACTGCCACGGCCGTACAGACGGCCTTCTTTTTCAGTCAGCGTGAACGGATCGCTGTCCCAGTTCTGGCCGTCAACCGGCACCACATCGGTGTGGCCGGACAGCACGATGCCGCCTTGGGTGCTGCCGTCATCGGCTGGCAGGGTGGCGAACAGGTTGGCCTTGTCGCCCTGGGGGGAGTGGATCAGCTCGACCTTCAGACCCTGGTGGGCCAGTGCATCACGCACGGTTTCGATAAGGGCGAGGTTGGAGTTGCGGCTGGTGGTGTCGAATGCGACCAGCTTTTCCAGCCAGGAGCGGGTGTTCATAGCGCTTCACTTGGTGTTACATGCAAGGGACCGAGTGTAGGGCGCTTGCGCCTTTGCGGCAGCGCGCACCGCCTAAGCTGGGGTTGGGTGTTGGGGTTTTAGATGGGTTGGCCCAGTGGCTGGGACAGAAAGAAAAACGGGAGCCCGTAGCTCCCGTTATGGCCCGACCTGGTCGGAAGGGTCTATCAGCCCAGCACTTCGAGCAGGCGGTCCAGCCCGCCGGTGTTGATCGCCACCTTGGCCTCGGCACGCACGCGCGGCTTGGCGTGGAACGCCACCGACAGGCCCACGGCACGCATCATCGGCAGGTCGTTGCTGCCATCGCCCACGGCAATCACCTGCTCGGGCGCGATGCCCATCAGCGAGGCCAGGCCCAGCACGGTGCTGCGCTTTTCTTCGCCGTCGCAGATGTCGCCCCAGCTCTGGTCGATGAGGCCGCCGGTCAGCTGGCCGTCCTTCACCTCGAACTGGTTGGCGCGCACAAAGTCGATGCCCAGCAGGCTTTTGACATGGTCGGCAAAGTAGGTGAAGCCGCCCGAGACCAGCAGCACCTTGAGGCCGGCGGCATGCGCCGCATCCACCAGGGTCTTGGCGCCGGGGGTCAGGGTCAGGCGCTCTTGCAGCACGCGCTCGATCGAGGCCATGGGCACGCCCTGCAGCAAGGCCATGCGCTGGCGCAGGCTGTCCTTGTAGTCGGTGATCTCGCCGCGCATGGCCGCTTCGGTGATCGCCGCGACCTCGGCCTTCTTGCCGGTGACGTCGGCGATCTCGTCGATGCACTCGATGGTGATCAGGGTCGAGTCCATGTCGAACGCGATCAGCTTGTAGTCGGACAGCTTTTGCGGCGTGGCCAGGTTCTGGAGGGTCAGGCCGGGGGCGAATTCGGTGGAGGCACTCATGGGAGCTTTACAGGGGTGAGGGTAGGGGAATGATAAACGGGCGGGTTCAGACGGGCCGCTCAGGCCGTGGCCACGGCGGCCGCCACCGGCTTGCCCAGGCTGCGCACCACATCGCGCACCATCTGCACGCGGTCCTTGACCTCGGGCAGGGCGCGCTCGATGCGCAGCTTGTCGTTGCCGGCCAGCTTGATGGCCTTGTTCTTCTGGATCAGGCTGATGATGGTCATCGGCTCGATCGGCGGGTTGGGGTAGAAGGTGATGTTGATCACGCCGGGCGCGGCATCGACCTTCTGCACACCAAAGGGCTCGCAAAGCACGCGCAGGCGGTGCACATCGACCAAGGTCTGGGCCTGCGGCGGCAGCTTGCCAAAGCGGTCCACGATCTCTTCGAGCAGGTTGTCGATCTGGTCGCTGGTCTTGGCGGTCGCCAGCTTTTTGTAGAACGACAGGCGCAGGTGCACATCGCCGCAGTAGTCATTGGGCAGCAGCGCGGGGGCGTGCAGGTTGATGTCGGTGGCGGCAGACAGGGGGCTGAGCAGGTCGGGCTCCTTGCCTTCCTTCAGGCTGCGCACGGCCTCGGACAGCATCTCGTTGTAGAGCTGGTAGCCGATCTCCATCATGTTGCCGCTCTGGTTGTCGCCCAGCACTTCGCCGGCGCCCCGGATTTCCAGGTCATGCATGGCCAGGTAAAAGCCGCTGCCCAGCTCCTCCATCTGCTGGATGGCTTCGAGGCGCTGCGCGGCCTGCTTGGTCAGGCCGTCCAGATCCGGCACCATCAGATAGGCATAGGCCTGGTGGTAGCTGCGGCCCACGCGGCCGCGCAGCTGGTGCAGCTGTGCCAGGCCAAACTTGTCGGCGCGGCTGATGATGATGGTGTTGGCGCTGGGCACGTCGATGCCGGTCTCGATGATGGTCGAGCACAGCAGGATGTTGTAGCGCTGGGCCACAAAGTCGCGCATCACGCGTTCGAGCTCACGCTCGGGCATCTGGCCGTGGGCGACGGCAATGCGGGCCTCGGGCAGGATCTCTTCGAGCTTCTGGCGGCGGTTCTCGATGGTCTCGACCTCATTGTGCAGAAAGTAGCACTGGCCGCCCCGCTTGAGCTCGCGCAGCACGGCTTCGCGGATCACGCCGGTGCCTTCGCTGCGCACAAAGGTCTTGATCGCCAGGCGGCGCTGTGGCGCGGTGGCAATCACCGACAGATCGCGCAGGCCATCGAGCGCCATGCCCATGGTGCGCGGGATGGGGGTGGCCGTCAAGGTCAGCACATCGACCTCGGCGCGCATGGCCTTCATCGCCTCTTTGTGGCGCACGCCAAAGCGGTGCTCTTCATCGATGATCAGCAGGCCCAGGTTCTTGAACTGGGTTTTTTCAGACAGCAGCTTGTGGGTGCCGACGACGATGTCGACGGTGCCGTCGTCCAGGCCCTTGATGGTCGTGCTGACCTCCTTGCCCGAGCGAAAGCGCGACACCAGCGCCACCTTGATCGGCCACTTGGAGAAGCGGTCGGCCAGGGTCTGGTAGTGCTGCTCGGCCAGCAAGGTGGTGGGGGCGAGCAGGGCCACCTGCTTGCCGCCGGTGACCGCCACAAAGGCGGCGCGCAAGGCGACTTCGGTCTTGCCAAAGCCGACATCGCCGCAGACCAGGCGGTCCATCGGCTGGGGCGAGATCATGTCCTGGATCACCGCATGGATGGCGGCGCGCTGGTCGGCGGTTTCCTCAAAGCCGAAGTCATTGGCGAACTGCTCATAGTCCTGCGGGCTGTAGCGGAAGGCATGGCCTTCGCGGGCCGCGCGGCGGGCGTAGATGTTGAGCAGCTCGGCCGCCGTATCGCGCACTTGCTCGGCGGCCTTGCGGCGGGCCTTTTCCCACTGGCCGCTGCCCAGCTTGTGCAGGGGGGCCTCTTCGGCAGATACACCGGTGTAGCGGCTGATCTGCGCGAGCTGGCTGACTGGCACATAGAGCACAGCCTTGTCGGCATATTCCAGGTGCAGGAACTCCTGCAGCGCCGGTGTGCCATCGGGGTTCTTCTGGCCCACATCCATGTTGATCAGGCCGTGGTAGCGGCCAATGCCGTGCTGGGCATGGACGACCGGGTCGCCCACCTTCAGCTCGGACAGGTCCTTGATCAGCGCCTCGACATCGCTGGCCTGCTCCTGGCGGCGCTTGCGGCGGGCACCGCCGGTGGCGGCGAACAGCTCGGTCTCGGTGACAAAGTCAATGCCTTGCTCGGCCCAGCGAAAGCCCTTGGCCAGCGCCGCCGTGGCAATGCCGACCGGCTCGTCTGTGGTCTGCTGGAACTCGGCCAGCGAATCAAAGGCCGGTGGGTTGAGGCCGCTGGCGCGGAAGAAGTCGAGCAGGCTCTCGCGCCGGCCATCGCTTTCGGCGAGCAGCAAGGTGCGGGCCTGGCGCTGGGCAATGTGCTGCTGCAGCTTGGCCAGCGGGTCTTCGGCGCCGCGCACCACGGCCAGGTCGCCGAGCTTCTGGAAGATGGCGCTGTGCTCCACGTCCTCCAGCTGCGGGCGCAGCGACAGCTGGGCCATCTGCTTGGCGGTGGCGTAGAACTGGTCGGGGCTCAGGAACAGGCTGTCGGGCGGCAGCACCGGGCGTTCCGGGTCGCCCTGCACCAGGCGGTAGCGGTCGCGCGTGTCTTGCCAAAAGCGCTGGAAGGCCGGCTCAATATCGCCATGCAGCACCACGGTGGCCTGGCTGCCCAGGTAGTCGAACACGGTGGCGGTCTCGTCAAAGAACAGCGGCAGGTAGTACTCGATACCGGCGGTGGCCACGCCGTTGCCCATGTCCTTGTAGATGCGGCTCTTGGTGGGGTCGCCTTCGAGCATCTCGCGCCATTTATTGCGAAAGCGGGCGCGGGCCTCGTCGTCCATCGGGAACTCACGCCCGGGCAGCAGGCGCACATCCTTGACGGGGTAGAGGCTGCGCTGGGTGTCGGGGTCAAAGGTGCGGATGGAATCGATCTCGTCATCGAACAGATCAACCCGGTAGGGCACGAGCGAGCCCATCGGGTAGAGATCGATCAGGCCGCCGCGCACCGAGTATTCGCCATGGCTCACCACCTGGGAGACATGGTTGTAGCCCGCCAGCGTGAGCTGGGCCTTGAGGCGTGCCTCGTCCAACTTTTGCCCGGCCTTGAATGCAAAGGTGTAGCCCGCCAGGAAAGCCGGGGGCGCCAGGCGGTACAGCGCCGTGGTGGCGGGGATCAGCACCACATCGGCCTCGCCCTGGCTGATGCGCCACAGCGCCGCCAGCCGCTCGCTGATCAGGTCCTGGTGCGGCGAGAAGGTGTCGTAGGGCAGGGTTTCCCAGTCGGGGAACAGGGCCACGCGCAGTTCGGGCGCGAAAAAAGCCAGCTCGTCCTGCAGGCGGTGGGCATCGCCCGCATCGGCGGTGATGATGGCGGTGACGCGCTGCCCGGCCGCCTCGCGCGTGGCCAGGGTGGCGAGCAGCAAGGCATCGGCGCTGCCGGGGGGCATGGGCAGCTGAAAACGTTTTCCGGCGGTGAGTTTGGGGAGTTCCATAGGGGTCTACAACCAGTCCATAGACGGACTACAGCCCGGGGCGGCATGCCGCGCCTGGGCCTATCAAAGCCAAACGCGCCCAACGGGCGCACCTGACCACACCAAGTTCTAAAAATAACCAGGGGTCCGCTGCAGAACCCGCGCCCAAAACCAGGGCCCAGATAGGGTGGAAGCGCAAGGCTTGTTTTGCAGCGGAACCTTCAATCACGGGTCTGGCTGACAGCCCCGTGCAACCTCTGCATTCTAAAATACCCCCATGAACCAGACCGTCCGCAACGAATTGATCCCTGCTGTACCCAGGGCTGCCCCCGAAGTGGCTGCGCCGCTGACGGTAGCCGCAACGGTGCCGCCAGCAGACCCGGGCGCGCAGACCCAGGCGCTGGGGGAGATGCGGCAGGATGTGGTGGCCAGGTTCTGGGCCTTTTTGCCGTGCGCCGGGGTAGGCGCCCGGGCGGTGGATGCGAATCGCCCGGCCCATGTGCCCAAGCAATACCAGGACGTTGCGGGTTGGCCGCTGGTGTTGCACACCTTGGCCGCCTTCATCGCGGCCAAGCCGCTGTCGGGCGTGCTGGTGGGGGTGAGCCCTGGCGATGACTTCTTGCAGCGCTACCAGCGGCCAGGCTTTGCGATCAGCCCCTGTGGTGGACCCAGCCGGGCCGATACGGTGGCCGGCGGCCTGCGCAGCTTGCTGGGTGACTCGGGCCTGGGTGCCCAGCCGCATGACTGGGTGCTGGTGCATGATGCCGCGCGCTGCCTGATCAAGCCCAGCCAGATCGAGCAGCTGATGCAGGAATGTGCGGCCGATGAGGTGGGTGGCCTGTTGGCACTGCCATTGCCCGATACACTCAAGGCCGCTGCCACCGATGCCCACGGCCAAAGCCGGGTCAGCAGCACCTTGCCACGGGTGGACAAGTGGCTGGCGCAGACGCCGCAGATGTTCCGCATCGGCGCGCTGCTCGAAGCGCTGGAGCGCTGCAACGATGTGACCGACGAAGCCAGTGCCATCGAGGCGCTGGGCCTGCAGCCCCGCCTGGTGCCGGGCAGCAGTTTCAACTTCAAGGTCACCTTTCCCGATGACTTTGCGCTGGCCGAAGCCTTGCTGCTGCAGCGCATGGCCAGCGGGGACAGCCAGGTGGCCGCACTGTTTGAGTGATTCCCCGGTGATGCGTTGCCAAACCCTCGCGTGAAGGTTTGGCAGTGGCTTGCACTGCGGGGTGATGTAGATGGACTAGATAAGGGATGCAAATGCTGCAAATGCGCATTGGTGAGGGTTGGGATATTCATGCGCTGGTGCCCGGGCGCGACTTGGTTTTGGGCGGCATCAAGGTGCCGCACACCACGGGCCTGCTGGGCCATTCGGATGCCGATGTGCTGCTGCATGCGATCACCGATGCCTTGGTGGGCGCCGCTGGTATGGGCGATATCGGATCGCATTTTCCCGATACCGATGCCGCTTTCCGGGGGGCCGATTCGGCCGTGCTGCTGGCCGAGGCCATGCGCCGCGTCGCGGCCAAGGGCTGGCAGGTCAACAATGTCGACAGCACCGTGATCGCCCAGGCACCCAAGCTGGCGCCGCATATACCGGCGATGCGCGCCAATATTGCCAAGACCTTGGGCATTGATGAATCCCAGGTCAATGTGAAAGCCAAGACGGCCGAGAAGATGGGCCCGGTGGGCCAGGGCGCGGCCATGGAGGCGCGTGCGGTGGTGCTGCTGGTGCGGGCTGGCGAGCAGGCCTAAGTCAAGCGTTGGCAAGAAAGGATGACGGCCTGCCAGAGGCGGTCATCGTCGCCGCTGTGAAGGCGTATTCTCAGGTCACTTCGTACTGCGCCAAGACTTGCGCCCCGGTGAGCTTGGGCGTGTCGTTGGCCAGGTCGTAGTAGGCCGGTTTTTCGTCGATGAATATCTGCGATGCCAGCTGCATGCCATCCTCATCCTGAAACAGGCCCGCCGACAGAAAATGCTCGTTCGTGGCCAGCAGGCGGTAGAACAGATGCGTGCCACAGTGGCTGCAAAAGGCGCGTTCCGCCCAGGGAGACGAGGCATAGCGGGTGACGGGGCCTGTCAGCTCCACCTCGGTGCCGCCATGCAGGGTAAAGGCGGGGCCCTCGCTCCAACGCCTGCACATGCTGCAATGGCATACATGGACATCCTGGACGGTCGGGGCAGTCACATGGACCGCACCGCAAAGGCACTGGGCTTGCATGTCAACTCCTAGCACAACGAGGTGCCTGCATTCTATGCACAGACAGGGCATTGTGCCAGCGGCCGGTGCGCCGCTGGCCAGCGAGCCGCCTTACTGCAAATCCGCCAGGTTGGTCGGGGCGCCAGGCAAATGCCGCTTGATCTGCGGGCGCAGCAGGCGGCGCTTGGGTTCTTTGCCAATGGCCTGGTCGGGCGCGCGGCGCAGGTAGATGCTGGTGACGAGGCCCGTGCTGCCGTCCGAGGCATTGACCATGCTCAAGCGCCCGCCCATGCGTTGCACGGTTTTCTCGACGATCGACAGGCCCAGGCCTGCGCCGGCCGCAGCGGTACGGGCGGTGTCGCCACGGTAAAACGGCTTGGTCAGACTGCTCAGCTGGTCCTTGGAGACGCCCGGACCATGGTCGCGCATGCGGATGGTGACCGTGCTTTCGCTGAACTTGACGGTGATGTCGACGCGGGTGTGCGAGGCGCCCGGTGTCTTGCCATAGCGGCGTGCGTTCTCCAGCACGTTGGACAGCACCCGTGAGAGTTCGATCTCATCGGCGTTGACCATCAGCTCTTCGGGCACCTTCATGTGCACCTGCAGCTCCTGGTGGTCTTGCACCGCATAGACGCATGAGGACACGACGCCGTAGACATTGACGGGGGCGAGCTTGGCGGCATGGTCGGGACGGGCGTAGTCGAGGAACTTGTCGATGGTGGCATCGAGCTGCACGATGTCGGCCACCATGTGCTCGCGCGCGACCTGGTCGAACACGCTCATCTCGGTCTCCAGCCGCAGCCGGGCCAGTGGCGTGCGCAAGTCGTGTGAGATGCCGGCAAGCATGACGGCACGGTCTTGCTCCAGCTTGGACAGGCGCTCGCTCATGCGGTTGAAGCCGATGTTCACCTCGCGGATTTCGCTGGTGACCGCGTCTTCGTCGAGCTGGGCGGCAAAATCGCCTTCGCGCAGCCGGTTGGTGGCGCTAGACAGCTGCTTGAGCGGCCGGTTGATGAGACCCGCAATCACCGCCGCACCGGCCAACGACAGCGCCGCAGCGGTCAGCACCCACACCAGCCACGTTTTGCCGCCGGCCGGGTTGAAGCGCGAGGGCTCGATCAGGAACCAGTTCTGGTCGCCATCGATGGTAAAGCCCACCCACAGGCCTTCTTCGCCATTGACGCTGCTGGCCACAATGGTGCTGGGGCCCAGGCGTTTGGTGACTTCCTGCGTCAGGCGCGCGCCCAGCGGGGTGGAGTTGTCGATGGACTCGTACACATCCTTGGGCTCGCGCGGCACGATGCGCACGCCTTCCTGGTCGGCCATGGTCTTGACCAGCGAGACGCGGGCGATGGCATCGGAATGCATCAACGCGGCGCGGCTCAGGTTGACCAGCGAGGCGATCTGCTGGGCTGTCTGGATGGCGCGGGGTTCCGTCTCCAGCGAGCGCAGGGTCTGCACCCAGGCGAGGATGCTGCCCGTCAGCAGAATGGCGAGCAAAAAGAAGGTGCGCCAAAACAGGTTGAGGCCGACACGGGTGCGCTTGTTGCTGTGCGCGGCCGCTGCGGCGCTGCCTTCCAGGGGGGCCAGACCGGACTGGTCGGCTTCGTTGACGGGGGTGGGAGCCATGGACCGTGTGCGTATAGAAAAGTCGGATCAATAGAGGCTGGTAATGCCTCTATATTCTCGCTGTAAAGCGGGCGTGACACCATGCCGTGCCGCGCAATGGGGGTATAAAAAAACCGCCCCGCAGCCAGGCTGGGGCGGTTTTAGGTGTGAAGCTGTTCAAGAATCAGTTGGCACCATCGGGTACGAACACATAGCCCACGCCCCAGACGGTCTGGATGTAGCGCGGCGCGGCAGGATCGACCTCGACCAGCTTGCGCAGACGCGATACCTGCACGTCCAGACTGCGGTCAAAGGGCTCGAACTCACGGCCACGGGCCAGCAGAGCCAGCTTTTCACGCGACAGCGGCTGGCGCGGGTGGCGCACCAGGGTCTTGAGCATCGCGAATTCGCCGGTGGTCAGGGGCAGCTCTTCGCCATCCTTGGTCAGCACGCGGGTGCTCATGTCGAAGGTGAAGGGGCCGAAGTTGACCACTTCGTTCTCGCCCGAGGGGGCGCCGGGCGCTTCCTGCGGTGGGCGGCGGCGCAGCACCGCATGGATACGGGCCAGCAATTCACGCGGGTTGAAGGGCTTGCCGATGTAGTCATCGGCGCCGACTTCCAGACCCACGATGCGGTCGACATCCTCACCCTTGGCGGTCAGCATGATGATCGGGGTGCGGTCATTGCTGGCGCGCAGGCGGCGGCAGATGGACAGGCCGTCTTCACCGGGCATCATCAAATCAAGCACGATCAGATCCACCGTTTCGCGCAGCAGGATGCGCTGCAGGCCCTTGCCATCCTCGGCAATCATGACTTCAAAGCCTTCATGCGACAGATAGCGGCGCAGCAGATCACGGATACGTGCGTCATCATCAACGACCAAGATTTTGTCGACGCGATTGGTTGCGGTAACCATGGGTGGAGTCCTCCGGTTGATATGTAACTTTTACATTTTGACCGGTTTTTGCGAAAAATGCGCAACTCCGACCCGTTTTTTGACCCATGGTTACAAAGTTTGCGTTACATATGCAGTCTAGGAGGTCGTTTCTCACGCAATAAATCGAATTTTTCCTGCATTTTTTGCGGAAATAACCGTTTTTTAAGAAGGCGGAAGGCTAGCTTTCAAAAATGTTTCATATTTATGCGTTTAATGCATGGATGGTTTGAGGCGGGAAAAAAGGCGCTTGCGCGCCTTGTAGATGTAAGGAGCTCAAGGCCCCGACCGTTACAGCCCGCCTTATTGCGCGACCCAGCCTCCATCCATGTTCCAGGCCACGCCGCGCACGTTGTTGGCTGCGGGCGAGCAGAAGAACACCGCCAGCTCACCCAGCTCCTCGGGCGTGGTGAACTGCATCGATGGCTCTTTCTCACCGAGCAGCAGTTTCTTGGCTTCTTCATTGCTGACATTCATTTGCGCGGCCTTGGCATCGACCTGCTTTTGCACCAGCGGCGTGAGCACCCAGCCTGGGCAGATGGCATTGCAGGTGATGCCGCTGGCGGCGTTCTCCAGCGCGGTCACCTTGGTGAGGCCCACAATGCCGTGCTTGGCTGAGACATAGGCCGATTTGCCGGCCGAGCCAACGAGGCCATGGACCGAGGCGATATTGATGATGCGGCCCCAGCCCGCCTTCTGCATGGCCGGCAATGCCAGTCGGCTGGTGTGGAAGGCACTGGTGAGGTTGATGGCGATGATGGCGTCCCAGCGCTCCACCGGAAAATCCTGCACATTGGCCACATGCTGGATGCCGGCGTTGTTGACGAGAATGTCTACCTGGCCAAAGGTCTGCGCCGCATAGGCAAACATGGCCTCGATGTCGGCGGCCTTGCTCATGTCAGCACCGTGATAGCCCACGCGGGCACCCGAGCCACTGCTGGTGATGAGGTCTTGCACTTCCTTGAGCGGACCTTCGGAATCGCCAAAGCCGTTCAAGATGATGTTGGCACCCTGGCGCGCCAGCGCCTTGGCTATCCCCAGTCCGATACCGCTCGTCGATCCGGTGACGAGCGCTGTTTTTGCTTTCAACATCCAATATCTCCAGTTACTCGGTTAGTATTCATGCAAACGCATGTATCCATCCTAAGGCAAACCCCAGCCACGGTTTGCCTGGTAGCGCTGCGTTCATCTATATAAGAGGGGCCATGTACCAAGATCCACGCTTGCAGTATGTCACCTGTGCGGTGGCGGGGAATACGGACACGGGTCGCCAGGGTGCCACGCACCGGATGGCGTATTGGGAGTGGAACGACACCGGGGATCTGAACCACCCGCATGTGATCGTGTGCGCCCATGGCCTGACCCGGCAAGGGCGTGATTTTGATGTGCTGGCACGGCAACTGGCGTTGCAGGCGCGGGTGATCTGCCCCGACGTGGTGGGCCGCGGCTACAGCGATTGGCTGGAGGACCCCGCCGGCTACCAGGTGCCCTTGTATGTGGCCGACATGCTGGCGATGCTGCAGCAGGTACACCGCGCGGCACCCATTGGCAAGCTCGATTGGGTGGGTACCAGCATGGGCGGTCTTATCGGCATCGGCCTGGCGGGCGAGCCGAGCATCCGGCCGCTGATGCCCGCACCTGTTCGCCGTTTGGTACTGAATGATGTGGGGCCGACCATCGAGCCCTCGGCACTGGCGCGCATTGGCAGCTATGTGGGCCAGCACATGCTGTATGGCTCCGAGCAGGAAGCGGTGGCGGCCATGGGCCAGCTCTCCAAAGGTTTTGGCCCGCACAGTGATGAGGAATGGCTGGCGCTGTCGCGCCCGATGCTGCGGCCCGAAGCGGGCGGCAGTGTGCGCTTGCACTATGACCCGGCCATTGCGCAGCCCATGCAGGCGATGACGCCTGAGATGGCTGCCGCTGGCGAGCAATTGCTGTGGCGCCTGTACGAGCAGATCGACGCTGTCACCTTGGTGCTGCGCGGCGCAGATTCAGACTTGCTTTCTGCCCAAACGGCCCAATCTATGGCAGAACGCGGCCCCAGGGCGCGGGTGGTGGAGTTTGCCGGTGTCGGCCATGCCCCCACCTTGGTATCTTTTGATCAAACGGCTGCAGTGCTGGCTTTTTTATGCGGTGCGTAGCGCACGCCCCGGAGGGGGTGTGATGGTGGTGACAACATGAAAAGTCTTACGGCAGTCGCTCAGCCCGCGCCAGGCGCGGAACATCTTCCCCCAGAGCCAGTCTCCCCGCTGGTGGCTGCCACTGCCAATGCTCTGCCGATGCAAGACAACGTGCTGGCCCGGGCCCGCGCTTTTTCCGTACCGCTGATCGCCGAAGAGACCCTGGACACTGGTGAGAACGCACTGCAGCACGCCGATGCCGTCGCAGCCATCCTCAAGCATATTGGTGGCTCCGAAGCCATGCAGGCGGCCGCTTACCTGGTGCACACCAGCGAGCAGCTGAACAAGCCGCGCGAAGTCATCGGCAAGGCCTTTGGCGAGAGCTATGCGGTGCTGGCGGTGGAAACCGTGGCGCTGATGAAGGTGCAGGCCCAGGCGCGCCAGGCCGATGCCGGCCACCTGGTCGACGACCCGGCTACCCAGACCGAGAACATCCGCAAGATGCTGCTGGCGTTCTCGCGCGACTTGCGTGTGGTGATGCTGCGCCTGACATCACGCCTGCAGACCTTGCGCTGGTATGCGGCCACCAAGGGCCCCGTATCGCCCGCCGTGGCGCGCGAGAGCCTGCAGGTTTTTGCACCGCTGGCCAACCGCCTGGGTATCTGGCAGATCAAGTGGGAGCTGGAAGACCTGGCCTTCCGCTTTCTGGAGCCCGATACCTATAAGAAGATCGCCAAGCTGCTGGACGAGACCCGGGTGGAGCGCGAGCTCTACATGGTGGGCCTGCGCGAGCGCCTTGAATCCGACCTGCGTGCGCACAGCATCAGCGCGACCGTGGCAGGACGCCCCAAACATATCTACAGCATCATCAAGAAGATGCGCGGCAAGTCGCTGGGCTTTGACCAGCTCTTCGACATCCGCGCGCTGCGCGTGGTGGTGCCCTCGGTCAAGGACTGCTATGCGGCCCTGTCCTTTGTGCATGAGGCCTTCAGCCCGGTGGAGTCGGAGTTTGACGACTACATTGCCAAGCCCAAGCCCAACGGCTACCAGTCACTGCATACGGTGGTGCGGGACGAGCACGGCAAGGCCATCGAGATTCAGATCCGCACCCAGGCCATGCACGACCATGCCGAAAACGGTGTGGCCGCCCACTGGGCCTATAAAGAGGCGGGCACGAAGGGCTATGCCGGCGTATCTGCGACCAGCGACTACGACGCCAAGATCGCGGTGCTGCGCCAGCTGCTGGCCTGGCGCAAGGACATGGTCGGCCAGACCCAGGACAGCGGGCTGTTTGACGACCATATCTATGTGCTGACGCCCAATGCGGCGGTGATCGAGCTGCCCCAGGGCGCCACTCCGGTGGACTTTGCCTACTCGGTCCACACCGATCTGGGCCACCGTTGCCGGGGTGCCAAGGTCGATGGCCAGATGGTGCCGCTCAACACGCCGCTGCAAAACGGGCAGACGGTGGAGGTGGTCTCTGTCAAGGAAGGGCGGCCATCGCGCGACTGGCTCAATGCCGAGCTGGGCTACCTGGTCAGCTCCCGCGCCAAAGCCAAGGTACGTGCCTGGTTCAATGCCCAGGTGATGCATGAAACGGTAAGCCGTGGCCGCGAGCTGGTCGAGAAGCTGCTGCAGCGCGAAGGCAAGACGGCGCTCAAGCACGACGACCTGGCGGACCAGCTCGGCTTCAAAACCGCAGAGGCATTGTTTGAAGTAGTGGGCAAGGACGAGCTGTCGTTGCGCACCATTGAGAACATTCTGCGTCCCCCCGAGCCGGTGCAGGCCGATGATGACCTGGTGCTGAGCCGCCCACGCAAGGCGACCGAAGGCTCGGGCAAGGGCGGGGTGCTGGTCGTAGGTGTCGATTCGCTGATGACCCAACTGGCCAAATGCTGCAAGCCCGCGCCGCCCGATCGCATCGGCGGTTTCGTCACGCGCGGCAAAGGGGTCAGCGTGCACCGCCACGATTGCAGCAACTTCCGGGAAATGTGCGCGCGCAACCCGGAGCGCAGTATTGATGTGGAGTGGGGGTTGCCCACCAGCGGTCAGCGATCGGCCGAAGCCGTCTACCCTGTTGATGTGGCGGTGGAGGCGCACGACCGCCAAGGTCTGCTGCGCGATATCTCTGAGCTTTTCGCGCGGGACAAGACGAATGTGATCGGTGTGCAGACCCAGTCCGTCAAGGGCACGGCCTGGATGACGTTCACGGTAGAGGTCTCGGATTCGGGCAAGCTGGCCAAGGTGCTGGCCTCTGTGGCGACGGTATCGGGCGTGCGCTCGGTGCGCCGGAAATAGGGCTGAAAAGCACTATTTTCAAAAAAAGCCTCAACTTTCCATTCAGGCCGTTTTTTCTGGCTATAATTTGAGTCTTCAACGACAGGCGCGTAGCTCAGCTGGTTAGAGCACCACCTTGACATGGTGGGGGTCGTTGGTTCGAGTCCAATCGCGCCTACCAAATTTTCCCTCTGAAGAGAACCAGACTTCAGGATAACAGGGAACTTCTGGGGAACTTTTCGAAGTTTCTTTTTGATCAAACCGCCTTTTTTAGGGCGGTTTTTTCATTTCCGAGCACCTGCTCCAGCTTGGCCAGCTCTCGGCCCCGATCTGCACCATCAATCCACTTCGAATAGACCGTGAACAGCATCTTGGCGTTCTTGTGTCCCATCTGCCTTGCAATGTAGGCCGGGTTCACGCCTGCACCCAGTGCATTGGTCGCATAGGTGTGCCGCGTCTGATACGGCCGGCGCCACCGGATGCCCGCGCCGCGCAGCGCCGGCCGCCAATAGGTGTCGCGCTGGCTGCGCTCGTCGTTCCAAGGTTTGTCAGTGCCTGGATTCTCGAAGATCTTCCGCCCCAGTTCTGCATCCAGCTCGTTTGAACCGCCCAGCATCGTCCACGGCTTCATTGTCTCCAGCGCCGACAATGCCCGGCTCACCAAGTCCACATCGCGGGAGTTGTAGGTTTTCAGCGGCTTGGACTCTCCAGCGGTCCGGGCGCGTTCCACCCGGATGGTTTTGCTTCGCCAATCCACATCACCCCAGCGCAGCTCAATAATTTCCTCTGGCCGCATCCCCGTCATAAATGCAAACTCAAAATAGGCCCAGGCCCGAATGTCGGAGTTCTTGCGGATTTTCTCAAGAATCTGCTCCATTTCATCGGGCGAGAGAGGGTCTGGGGCGGGTGCCTGATGCTTGCTGTTCTCGATTCCCTCCATCGGATCATTAAGTTTCATTTCTCGACCGGCCAGCGAGAATACTCCGCGCAAGCAAATCAAATAATTGTTCAGCAGTTTTGCAGATTTCCATGGGGTATTCCCCACGCGAGCAGCAACAACTGCATGTGTTAATTGATCCATGGGAGTATCTTCGCCATACATCGATTTCCAGACCAACAGCGCATTGCGATATTGGGACAGAGTGTTTTTTGCCAGCCGTCCTTTGGTTTCGAGCCACAAGTCACACCATTGGCCAAAAGTCCTTGTGGTGACCGCCGCGATCTTCTTGGCCCTTGGCGAGTCGGGGAAGTGCTCGGCCAGATCGAATGCACCAACGGCTATTTGCTGGCGGATTTCTTGGGCCACTCGATGGGCATGCTTGGTATTCGCGGAGGTGGGTCGGGCGACGATACCCCCGATGGTGAGTGTTTCTCTGTAACGCACGCCATTCCAAACGAAAAAGAGCCGGATACTCTTTTCTCGAATCTCTACACCATTCCCGATTTTTGGAGCACCCATGCTTCAATTCCTTTTGTGTCAATCCATACGCGGTCATCTGGCCCGCGCCGCCATTCCTTATCTTGAAGCCACACGCCGCGCTCGATGCGCTTTCTGATGGCTGCCGCTGATAGCCCTGTCATTGCTGAGGCCAGCTCGACAGTAACAAACCGAGCAGCATTCACTATTGGGCGTTCTGCTTTGGTGGTTGCCATATTCACTGATTCCTCCGAATTCTCTTTGCACCTGCAGCACCTGCAGGTTTCTCGCTCACCGGCATGGCCTGCAGGTTTTCGCCTGACCTGCAGCCTTCGACAACACCAGATCGCTTGTCATGCTCCAGCAGCGCCTTGCTGAGCATCTTGTGTGCCTGGCGCACGTATGCGGGCACCTGGTTGATCTTGTCGGCCTGCTGCTGCAGGATCTCGCCCGCTCGCTCGGGGGTTGCCGCACCATGCTGCACGGATAGCGCTGCGCCTTGCATGAAGCCGCGTTGCATGTGCTCATCCAGCATGTACGCGCAGCGCAGCCAGGCCAGCAGCCGGCGCAAGTGGTTTACCTGGGCCTCGGTCATCGGTAGGGCGGGGATGTTGTTGTCCCCGGTCAAGATCATCGTCTTGGTCATCGTTTGTCCTTGGTGTTCCCATCCTTCTGTGGTTGGGTCTGGATGGTGGGCGGCTGCGCGGCGCGGGCCCGGCGCTCCGCAATCTCTTTGAGGATGTCAAAGGGCGAGCCGGTGCGCGGCGGTGGTGGTGGGGGTGGTGGGCTGTAGTGCCTACTCATCGAGCACCCCAAGGTCACCATCGACGATTCTTTTTGCGCTCATCAACAGGTGATTGACGCCATGCAGAACCTGGTCGCTGCGTTCGTCATCATTGACCGCATGAAACAGGTTGATGATCTTGCTCAGGTCGGCAGAGGTGTCCGCAAGTGGCCCATCACCAGGCTCCGCAGCCTTAATAGCTTCGTCAGTGCTTTCGCAGTACGTGCCCAACAAGTCGCGTAGTGCGAACACCTCTTCGGAGTTGGCGTGCTCCGCGTGTTGGGTGATCACACTGTTGGCGCACTCCATGTATGTGTACGCCAGCCAGTGCAGCTCATTGCGCTGGGCCTGGGTGAACTGCTTGGACTTGCTCGCCGGTGCTTGCGCAGGATTTCGAGTAGGGCGCGGCACATCGGTGAAGATGACTTGATGAATAGCACTTCCTGTTATGGCTGCTAAACGCTCAGATGCACAGTGGATGTTTATGGTTCGTTCGACTGACTCAGTATCGTCAGGCACAAGGCGAGCAGCGTTAATGCATGCTGCAACGTCATAAGCTGTGTTCTCTGCGTTCGTGTTCGAGTACTTACCTTTTGCGGCATCAAGCGCGATCATTGCACCAATGCTCAGCAGACGATCTGAGTCGCCGCTGAAACCGTGTGGTTCATCTGTCGCGCTGGCCAGCGCCAAGAAGTCACCCACCTCCGCAAACAGTGTTGCGGCAGCAGAAGCAAGTGGAGTTGGCGCAGAAGCTGGCGCTGCTGGCACCGCCTTGCGGCCGCGAGCTTTTGCTGTCGGCTTTTCAAGAACGGCATTCATGCTGCTGCTCCTTTGCCCGCGTCCGCGAAATTAGGCCCATAGGTCCAGCGCTCAAAGTCGCCAACAATGTCGCCACCCAGCGCATCGCCTGCAGCTGCGCCAATGTATTGGGTGATGGCCTGGGCGCCCCCCAGCAGCACCTGGCTGTCATAGCTGATCTTTGAGTCAGCCTGCATCAGCATGAGCATCTCGTTCACCGTGCCGGCCTGCTGGGCGACGAACTCAAGCACTCGGCGCTGTTGAGCATGGGTCTTGCCTGGCGGCGGTGCTTGCTCAACACGCCGGATGGGTGGTGTCGGCCGGTCGCGGAAGGTCTTGATGCCTGCAAAGGTCGTCAAGGCGCGGAGATCTTCCAGGGTGCCTGGCAGGCCTGCAATCGCCTGGTGCAGGTGGGAGGCGAACCCGTCGATGTGCTCCAGCAGTGCTGCAGAGGCGATAGCCACGGGAACAGTTGGGCCAGAAGCCGCTTCAAGACATGCGAAAGTGTTTTGCACGCACTGACGCAGCATCACCAAGCTTTCCAAGGTGCCGATTTGAGGGCTGTCCGATTCTTCAGGGTTCAGCAGGTTGAACAGCACCGTGTCGCACTCAATTGCTTCGCCCAGGGCATGCGGCATGTCCTGCAGTTCAGCCTGGGCCAGCTCCGTGCAGAGGTAGTGGAGGATCTGAAGCGCTTCCGTCTGCAGTCGCTCTGCCTCAGTGGGGCGCGGCGGCACTGGCTCGCTATGCTTGGCCTGCTGGCGCGCAGGGCTCCGCTTGGCACCCTTCGCGGGGTGCGCGATAATCGCTTCCATGGTTCGTTCCTTGTGAGGAGGGTTTCGAGCTAAGAGGGCTGCACAGTTGACGCTGTGCGGGTTTCGGGCAAAGGCTGGCAGTTGACGCTGCTGGCCTTTCGCTTTTTCTTGGGTGGTTCAGCAGCCTTTTTCTCGGCGCGGCGCTTACGAGCTTGTGCTAGACGCTCCTCGCGTTCCGACTGTTTCCACATGTCCATTGTTCGGAAGGCCACTTCTCGATGAAGATGTTGCAAGGAAGCATGTGTTCCACTGGTCCCAGTGAAAGCTAGCTCCGAAGCATCCCAAGGATCTTGGCGTGCGTAGTTCGCTATGTTGCTCAGGTTGATAGCCTGCTCAAGCACAGCTCGGATCATCATGGCTTCCACCGCCTGGCGGAATAGGTTCGTTCCCTGCAGCACCATTGCTCTGTCTAGCATCGCCCGCAGGCTTGGCATTTCCCAGCCATCAAACGTGGCTGGCAGCATATCCATAGGGTATGGACGGGCTATTGGACGAACAATCACAGCAGCACTCCTTGCGGCTTAGGTGTTGGCGAGCTGGTGGCGGCTTTCGCCAGAAGTTCCCGCTCTGGTGCTTTCGGGAGCTTCTCGACCTCAAGGTAGAACTTGACGGCCTCCACACCTTTGTCGTTATAGACAAACGTACGCACCTGCTTGGAAGAGTTGGGGGACTTGTCGAGCACAAACATGCCGTACTCTTCGATTTTGAGTCCGTGGGAATTGGCAATCCGACCGACCATGTTGGCGCTGATACCGAGCTTTTCCCCAACCTTTTCTGCCGGATAGGTCTCCTGCTCCAAGTGGGGTAGGGCCAAGATTTCGATGCCTGCCACTGGGTTAATGACCTTAGCGAAGACAACTTGGCGCGATTGCTCGCTGAGGCTCGGAAACTGGGCAACGATGCGCTCTGCCGTTTTGGCCGCCATATCCAGCGCCCGGGCACGGCGGAATTCAGGCAGGCCGCTCTGGCTAGCTGACTTCTTAGGCTGCGGTAGCGTGGCGACTTGTCCCGCGAGAGCCACGCGCTCACATTCGATGAAATACAGACGAGCTTCCTTGCCCTTGGGTGTGCGCTCAACCATGGATAGTTCTTTCGCCATGTTCAATGCGAGCGTGTATTCCTTGCTTGGACGACCTCCAGAGGGGGTTTTACTCAAAAATGAGTAAAAGTCCTTTCCCTCTTGAAAGTCGTATTCAGCAATGCGCCGGTCGATCCAGTCATTGAAACGGGTATCGGGCCCGAGATAGGCATGGAGTTCACGGGCATTAGCTGTCAGCACGACTGTGCCGCCGATTTCGCGTGAGACTACTTGGATAAGTTCATTCATTTCAGGTTTCCTTTCTGCGCCGCTGGCGCGCTGGGTATCAGAGATGCACGCAGCCTGGCCAAGATCTCGCCGTTCAAGCTGCGGTCATTTGCTTTGGCTGCCGCCTGCAGCGGAGCCTTCAAATCTGCAGGGATGCGGACAGGGGTTGGTGTGAGTTGGTGACGATCTTTGGTCATGGCGTGTGGATGAAATTTAGATTCTTTCTTTGTGGATGTCAATAAGATTCTTTGAAAAGAGACGAAATGACATCCACAATTGAGGGATGGCTACAGACAGACATCAAGCACCCAGTTACCCACTTCGGATGCCGGAGGAGTTGAAGGCGCGCATTCAGGCATCCGCAAGTGAGAGCGGTAGAAGCTTGCATGCTGAGTTACTTGCGAGGCTTGAGGAAAGCTATGCGGGTGGTGACAGCGAAGAATTGCATCTGCGAATTTCTCGGCTGGAGGGGGAACTGGCTGGTACTAAATTCGCAACTGACGCATTGCTCGAAAGCGCCTCTCGTAGATTGGGAAAGATGGCTACGGCCTATGCGACTGTTCGTTCGCTACTTGAACGAATGGATGCACTGTTTGAGGAAGTGGCCGATGTTGCCCAGAGACAAGTCGATGGAGATGAGCGCGACTTGGCGTTGGCCGCTGCTCGGTTGGAAAATGCCAAAGCTGAAAAGGGCACTTTGGATGAAGCCATCGAACAGCAAATCTTTGATTTTGATGAAGAGTCACTGATAGAGGGCTTTAAGGCAGCTGCCAGGAAGAAAAAGCGCGAGGTAGCTAAGAAGCGCGATGCCTCTAACCCGAAAGTATCGGGTTAGTTGCTAGACTCGTCATTCGCTCCAGGCATGCTCTGGGCTCCAGCGTTCTACGCGCAAATGGACGGTTGGCACTGGCCCGAGTATTACGAACCACTCTTGCGGATTAGCGCCTTGCAGGCGTCCCGATTGCTCAAGGGCGCGCTGCATCTTCGGGCTCATGCGCAGGGCCTTTTGAACGGCATGCCAGGCTATCAAGCGTGGATCGTTCTCCGGCACACCAATTCGTACCAGGCCGCCCAGCTTCGACTGCTCCTCCATCGTGAGGGTTCTTAATCCGACGCTGGTTTGGACTGCCTTCAAAGCAGTGGGCTCGCAGTGCTGATTGCGCGAGAACCAGACAGCCGGCTTCTCACGCACTGGCACATTGGCACTGGCTGGGAGGATCTCACCGCAGGCCAGGATAAGTCCCGCGTTCGTTGCGGTGGTGTAATGCCAAACAGATTTCATTTGATGTCCTCTGCAGACCATCCGCCGGTGATTAGGTTGCGCAGAATATCCGGGCTCTCGTTACGGTCCAGCCCGTCTTTGTCCTCCAGGTGCTGGTACACCTGCAGCGCTTCTTCCTTGGAGCGTGGTGGGATCTTGGCCAGCATTGCAAAGCAGTAATCGTCGTGTGCGCGGCCGGCAGGATCGGCGTCACTGGTGTAGATAGAAAAGACGTTTCGCAGCCAGTAGAGCGAGTCCCAATAGTCCTGCTCATAGAGGCAGTCTGCAAGCGTATGCGGTACTAGCTCTGAGCGCTTGGCGAAGCGTGCAGCTGCTTCTTCTAGGTCGTACACACCCCAGTCCTTTTCGCGCTTGAGTCCCCGCAGAGCCTGTTTGCAGAGCTTCTCCGCTGGGGTCAACTCGAACAGCGCCTTCTCACTCCCAAAGCGGGCAAGCGCCTCATCCTGGCGAGCCTTTTTCTTGACAGACGATTGGGCCAAGTCTTCGAGGTTTGCAAAGTTAAAGCCACCGAATACAGCTGCCAAGGGGTTACCGCCGCTTGCCCGCATCAGGTAGTCGCTGTAGCGCCGCTCAAGGTCCTTGGCGGGGGTCTTGATCGTCTTGAAAGCTTCCAGTGCATTTGCGATCAGCGCTGGGTTTGCAGTCTGGATGCAGTCGCGTAGCCACAGCACCGCATCTAGCTCACGGTCGCCTGTTTCGTTCTTTGGTGCCGGCGTCTCCACGGTGGCCAGCGCAGTGCTGGCGCTGGTCGCAATGGGCGGAAGAGAGAAGAGGACGCGGAATTCTTGGTTATCGGTCATGTTGTCCTTTACAGGCGATGGCGGGCAGCGCGTTCAACTTCGGCGCGGCGATCAAGACGGGTGCGGCGGTCATTGCGCACATTGCGCCAGACCAAGCTGAGGGCCCAGGCGGCAGCTTTGGTCCAGCTGGCGCCAGCCCAGCGGCGCATAGCGAAGAGGCGGTAGGCAAGGGTGATCTGCTCAACCATGTTGGCGCTCTTCTTGTTCGGCTTTTGCCTGACTGAGCATTGCATCCCAGATGCTGCGGACATGGCTCTCGTCATCAATGCTTGGGCGGCCGAGACAATCGGCTTCCATGCCCGCAATGAACATTTCCACTGTCGGCACGAGTGGGACAAGCTGTTGGCCAACTGGCATTGCCAAGCTTCCTGCAAACTGCTCCAGGTTGACAGCTTCGGCCTCGTGGCCGTGCTGGCGCAGCTTCGCAGCGGCGCGGGTGAGTGGGTTGTGTACTTCCATTGTTGGGCTCCAGACGTAAAAAAGCCCGCTGGTTGTGCGGGCTAGGAATGGATTAGCTGCCAATCTCTGATTAGTTGATCAATTGCGATTGACAGCCATCAGTAGATGTGCGCCTTGTCTTGCATTTCGATGGCAGGCTGTTTTAGTTGCGCTGGAATCTATATATTCAATTTCTCACGATTGACTCCATCGTATGTAGTTGCGTTTTCGCATCGATGGCCCTTGAATGATTGTAAAAATTCCACAGCAATTTCTATCAATGTTGACCTTCAATGTTTTTTATCTATAATTTAGTCTCCTATGAGACACCTCCTTGTGATTGCAATAGTTATCGCGATATTTCGTGCAGAGGCGCATTCACATTCCTCTGAGCAAGCCATTAGGGCAGGTTCAATCATGTCAAAGCCAAACGGTCTTAAGCAAGCGCAATACTTGCGACACTTCTCACGAATCCGCAATGGTCTGCGACGTCGAAGAAAATCTCAAGACAAATAATAATCAACAGCCTTTCCTCTGTCTAACGTATTCTTTTATTTTTAACTGAAGGTCAAAAAGTGAAAAGCTTTATTAATGCGACGTTTCTGTCCTCTGTCTTTATTATTGGTTCTTTGACAGGTTGTGCAGTGGAAAACCGGAGTACAGGTAGTAGCGGTATCGGCCGCACCTATATGTCAGATATCAAGACGCTAGCAAATGGCAATTTCTATGTTGAAGCTGAAGCTGCACCGCTTGCAGGTCGTCAAGGAGGAGCGTTGAGGGTTACCACTGAGCGAGCGACAGACTTCTGCTCTCAACAATATAAGAAAATGATTGTTGTACATGAAGAGGCTGATTCTCATTTGTTGGTAAATGGAGTCTCACGTCTCACGTTTGTTTGCCAATAGTGTTGTAAGAGAAGAATTGATATAGTTTAATAATTCACTAAGCATTGCAATAAGCCTCCTTGCCCTCCGGGCATAGGAGGCTTTTTATATCCTCTCACAACGCTTTTGGTTATGGCAGATACATACGATGGCAGCTGGCGCTAGTCTGGAAAACTAAGCCCTCTGTCACAAGGCTTGGGTCTCCTGCGGAAACCGGCTGGCCAGTATTTCGGGCGTCGTTTTGTGTAGATGCTTTGAAAGCTCTTCACTGAGCATCGACGCACACGGACTTCTCTTGTACTTTCTAGGCGTAGGATCAAATTTCTGACCAGGAAAAAATGCTGCTTCCACAGCTCTGAACGACACTATCCCGATACCTGGAACTTTCAGTAGACCCTCGGGATAGCGCTGTTTGATCAGCTCAACAGTGTCTATTCCCTCTTGAAATAGAGCATTCGCTGCACGTCTCGGTAGAAGCCTGCGAATAACCGCCTTTTCAGTCATCTGTGTCTACTCCTCTTCTGTTTAAGCTTTGAAGGGAGTATTTCATAGAGTTTTTTTTATGAAAAGGCTATCAGTTTTATTTTTTGTGAATTTTTTGCTATTTCATGCGGGGATGCATCGACAACATGTGGAACCGAAAAAATGGAAAAGATGCTGAGATTCCAATCAGCGTGACCGTTGCTGTTCTCGGGCGTCTTCCCCTCACCAATTGAGCCTTGCAGGGCTACGGCTGGGCACCGCGCAGAGCAGCGGCCGTGCCCGCTGGTGCAATTGGCCGGACGAATGCCCCACAGGCAGGGCAAGCAACATCGGCGGCTGACTTTTTAAAGACCTGGAGGGGGCTCGCTCGATCACTGGCACCCATCGCTTGGTGCAACTTCTGCTGCGCTCCCTTTGGAACTGGACCCGCCCGCTGCGTCCTGTAGGGCTTACCGGCTTCGTATCGCTTGCCGGGGTCGTTTCGCGTTCGTTGCTGCGACGACTGAAGTATCGGTTAGCCGATATTTAATGTCAAGTGGTTTGCCGATATTTATATCGGGGCGCCGATTTCGGACGCAAAAAAGCCACCTCGAGGGTGGCTGGTAGACCGACCAACTCTGCTACTTGAAGGTGCGCTTGCTCAACACTTCCCCAGTGTCCCCGTTGACGATCCAAACTTGTTGAACCTTCACCAAGAGGCTCGTCCCCTCAACCATTTTCTCGATTGGATTGTTGATTTCGGGTTTCTGGTACTCGCTGTATGCGGCAAGGTAAGGGTGAGCCAGCACGCCTAGGTAAAAGGTGCGGATCTTCCCATGGAGTGCTCTGGCATCTTGAGGGGGTAGCTTGATCTTGAAGGGCTGCGAGCTTGCGTTGCTCCCATACTTGAAGTTGGTAAACGACACCACACAGACCTGTTGATGGCTGGATTTAACGCTTCTCTTCACCCCAAATGCATTGCTGCCCTCGTACGTTCTTTCAGATGAGGACATCACATTAGGCGTAAGCATCTCTACGCCGTCACCAATCTTGAAATTCGATGAAAGGTAGGGGGGTGTGAATGAAAGCACACCCTTGTCGGCGTCATAGCTTGAAGTGCCATCTTTTGGCTCCCAGAATGCCAGAGTGTCACCAAGCTTCAACTCGTCAAAATACTTCTGCTTCGAGAGTTCCTGCAGTCGCTTCGCATAGTCTTTGGAGGTCTCGTACTGATCCTTCGACAGCTTTCGTATTTGCAGCGCCTGCATGATGTCGGAACATACATGCCCCTTAAAGGAACTATCGATCGACGAGGCCTTGCTATCGAAAGGTTCGACTGGCACTCTTTTGATGGGCTCAGGAATTGGAGTGTGTACCACTTCAGGCGAGTCGGCTATGACCGCTCTAGGCGGGGATTTGTCACCACATCCCACAAGTAGGAGCAAGGGGATGGAGGCTATTAATGCTGTTCTCTTCATTGCCGTTTCCTAGCTCTAGATGCGTTCACTCTGCTTGTGCACCACTTCTCCAATCAGATGGACCCCATCGTGACACACCTTGCGGGGATAGCGTCGTTGATCCGGATTGTCAGAAGAGAGCCACCAGCGACCCTCATCCCTGACTAGGCGCTTTACGACCATCTCACCCTCGTAGTTCACCGCAAACACGCAGCCGTCCTTCGGCTCAGTCTGAGCCGTGTTCACAACGACAGTGTCTCCATCAAACAGACCTGGCTCCATGCTCCCATTGGCGATATACACCGCGAGAAGAAGATCAGGGTTGTATCCATTCCGGTCATACCAGTCCTTCCTGAACACCAGCGGGTTTCCTTCTTCATTCAGGTGCTCCACACCGAAACCAGATGCGCCTGCAGATAACTTGAACTTCACGCGTTTGACTGCAGGATAGTCCGGGTTGTTTTCAAGGTCGATGGGCTGCTTACTCACTCCAGACAGCATTTCGCCGACGCCTTTTTCAAGCCATTGGGGTGATACGCGCATCGTTACAGCCATTGTCGACACGTAGCTAGATCCGTGGCCACTGCGCTCCAGTTCGGCGATGGTGGACTGGCCAACGCCAACCCTCTTCGCTAGTTGCGCCTGTGTTAGTCCGGCATGTAGCCGGGCCGCCTTGAGTCGTTGTCCAAATTCTGTAGCCATAGTTGAGAGCATACGGAAATCCGATATCGGAAAAACGCTTGTGAAATAATCGGTAAACCGATATGATCGAGCCTATGCAATGGAAAAACTACATCGCCGCGATCGCGGATAGGGGGATGACCCAAAAGCAGCTTGCTGATGAAGCTGGTTGTGGGCAACCGGCAATTTCTGACTTGGCATCAGGAAAAACACGCGACCCTCGAAGTTCGGTAGGGCTTGCCCTCATCCGCATCGGCCAGCGCCTTGGTTTAGATCCAGCAGATTTTTCAGAGAGCTGCCGCTCAGCTGCCTAACTGGCCGGCCTTCTCCAGCGCCACTGAGCTACTACCAAATCTAATCAGCAGCTCGCCATGACACCAGTTGAGTTCCAGCTTGGATGTTTGCAGCAGCCGCTTGGTCTTCCCATTTGCATCCACGTTGGTGCTCAACGTAGTGCGTTGGGATTCGTGGATTGGGGCACCAAGCAGGGGTTGGCGGCGGGCGGTGGCGGAGGTGTTTTGCGTTTTCATGCAGCCAGTATCTGAAATCAAAGCCAGGCGCGCCAGCCTGAAATGAACTCACTTTCAAGGGACAGAAAAATGACTTGCCACCTCTCTCAAACCGATTGGCGCGATGTTGTCTACAACACGGTCCGCAGCACCTCAGGCGGCGTTGTGGATGCAGCCCGCTTCCTTACCGAGCGCCGTGGTCGCTCGATCCATCCCGAGACTCTGCGCGCCCGCCTGCGCGGCATCGATGGCGAATTTGTCAATTTGGAAATGCTGGAGCTTCTGACCGAGTGGATGCAGGAGAAGACCGGATCCAAACCTTTGGACTGGCTCAAGGCCCTGAGTCACCGCTTTGGCATGGTCTCCATGGAGCTGCCGCCAGCTCCAGAGGGTGGCTGGGCCTGCGAGGTCAGCGCCATCAGGCAAAAGCTGCTGCAGCTGAACGTCGAGGGCGGATCGCTCACAGCGCTGGGGATGAAGGTCACTGATGACCTGTCGATCAGCCCCCGCGAAGCCGAGGAAATGTCGGCCCAGATCATGGCCGAGGTCGAGCTGCTGCTGCGCTTGCGCCGCAATATCTGCCGCGCTGCAGGCCTCGAAAGCTAAAAGTTACGCCAACGGCCAGGAATGGGTTAGCTACCCCGACCGCACAGCAGATCCACCACCTGCCGGCCTGTTGGCACCTATTCCAAGTGGTGCATGAAAGGTGAACATGACTGAACAACAAACTCCCGCCCATTGGCCCAGCGTAATGGCGCTGATCGCGCCTTCCGCAGACGACGGCTTGCCAGTCTGAAAGGGCCTACGTGAGTTTTGACGCAATCCGTTGGGCGCTTGCCCAGCCAGTCCAAAAGTCAGCAGCGAAATTCTTGTTGGTGGCATTGGCTGACTGCGTAAACGAAAAGTCGCAAGAGTGGCTGTGCTGGCCATCAGGCGCGCATTTATCTAAGACCACCTCCCAAGATCGAAAGACAGTGATGGCAGGAATGAAGCACCTTCTTGACGCTGGATACATCGAGGACACCGGCGAGAAGGTCGGCCAAACAAAACAGATTGCTGTTTACCTGCTCAAGACACCCGAAATTGGGACCGTTAAAGGCGATGAGGAAGAGCCCTCAATTTCCCGCGAAACAGTCCCAGATTTCCCAGGAATCGACGAGACAAAGAGCACCGAAAACGGGACTGTTAAAGAGTCCCAAAAACGGAACAGTACCGAAAACGGAACAGTACCGGATTTCCCATCGAACAGTACCGTTTTTCCCGCCAAACAGTACCAAATTTCCCGCGAAACAGTCCCAAAAACGGGACACGGAACCAGTAAGGAACCAGTAATGGAACCAGTAAAGGAACCAGTAATAAAGAAACGCGCAAGCAGGTCGCAGAGCTTTGACGCTGGACACATTGACCTGCCGGACTGGTTGCCCATTGAGACCTGGCAGATGTGGGTTCGCAATCGCAAAGAGGCCAAGAAGCCCATCACGCAAGACGCAGCCAAGCTGCAGCTGCGGAACCTGGGGAAATACCGCGAAGCAGGTCAGGACCCTGTGGAGGTGATCGAGAACGCAATTGCCAACGGCTGGCAGGGCCTATATCCCGTCCGCCAAGGCCCGAACAAGCAAACGGTTCAGATGCCTGCCAAACAGGGTGAATTTGGCGCGAGCTACTACGAAGGTGCGGAGAGCTGGGGATGACCGATACACGAAAAGAAAACTGCCCCATCCACGGGGACTACAGCGCACGCGTGAACGCTGAGACAGGCCGCTGGACTCGCTGCTGGGGGTGCGTCGAGGCGGAGATTCAGGCGCAAGAGGCGCAAGACCGCCAGCGCGAAAAAGCTGCAGAGGCTGGCCAGGTGCTAGCGCAACTGATCGACAGCAGCGGCATGGAAGGCCGGATGCTGCGCGCATCGTTCGAAAGCTACGAGGCAAGGACACCCGCTCAGGCTGCTGTGCTTGCCGCGTGCAAGGCCTTTGCCGAATCCGTGGAGCTGGATGGCGGCCGCAATCTGTGGCTTATCGGGCCACCTGGCACCGGAAAGACGCACCTTGGCAGCGCAATCGTGAGTCACCTCATCCGTGAACGCGGCATCCCTGCTGCGAT
>NZ_JAJNCT010000001.1 GCF_021026195.1 Comamonas koreensis | reverse complement strand
GCCGGGCATGTGTCGGCTGGCAGCTTTGCTCACCCGCTGCACAAAAGCATTTGGATCGCTGTGGAAGGGCTGGTTCTGGCAGGCCGTGATGTGGACCCGGTGGTGGTGCTGCAGGACCTGCAGGGCAAAGTGGATGACGCCTACGCCGCTGGCCTGCCCAGCTACCTCAACAACCTGACCAGCTCATTTGCCTCGGTGCGAATGGTCACCCACCACGCCCGAATTGTGGCGAACCTGCACCGGCTGCGCCGCGTGGCAGAGGCCTCGGCAAAGGTGGGCGATCTGCTCAAGGATAAATCGCTCTCAGCCGAGGAGATCTCAGGCCAGGCCGTGACGCTGTTTGATGCGATTGCTGATCAGCGTATGACCTCTGAGGCCAAGTCGGTGGGTGAGTTGGCTATCCCGTTCCTTGACGAGCTGCAGGACCTGGCCGACGGCAAGGCCGTGCTGGGGCGCGAGACTGGCATTACGAAGCTGGACTACATCCTCGCCGGCGGCACGTATGACGGGCAGTTAATCGTCATCGCTGCGCGGCCAAGCGTGGGCAAGTCATCTTTTGCCCAGCAGCTGGCGCTCAACCAGGCGGAGCGGGGCTATCCCTCCGCATTCCTGGGCATGGAGATGAGCGAGAAGGAGCTGATGCGCCGCGCGGTGGCCAACCTCGGCCGGGTGCCGCTGCGCCTGCTCAAGACGGGCAAGCTCAGCCCCGATGACTATGGCCGAGTGCCAGACGCCATGGAGCGCATGCGAGATCTTCCGCTGTATTTCGAGTTCTGCCCAGGCGTTAACCTGGCAGAGATCTCCGCCAAGATCCGCAAGCTGGTGCGCAAGCACAAGGTCAAGCTGGTGGTCATCGACTACCTGCAGCTGATGGCCGCCACTGATGAGCGCAAAGACCGCCGCGTGCAGCTGGAAGAGATCACCCGCAACCTCAAGCGCCTGGCAGGCCAGCTGGGCATCACCATCGCGCTGCTGTCCCAGCTCAATCGGGAGGTGGAAAAGCGCTCCAACCCTAAGCCCCAGCTGTCCGATCTGAAGGAGTGCGGCGCCATCGAGGAGGACGCCGACATTGTGCTGGTGCTGTGGGACCACAAGAAGGGCGACATCGATGAGTCATCCATCAAGGGCCTGGGCGCCATCAAGGGCCGGGACCTGGGGCAGAGCGACATGGCTCTGAACTTCGACGGCAAGTACCAGCGCTGGTCTGAATCCACCGAATCCCTCACCAGCAACACCAACACCGCCACCACTGCCCCACGGGCGCACAAGAGGTATCCCGATGACTACTAAGCCAGCAGAGGCAACGCATGTGCTCCTGTGGAGCCAGACCCAATCAGCGCTGCATGTAGAGCCGGTGGAGGCCATGCTCAAGTGCAACCGCCGGGCCTACGTCGAAAACGCCTGTTCTGACTGGGTGCCCATACACCTGGGGTCTGAAGACGAATGCCGAACGGCGTCAACCCTTGCCATGAACGCCCTGAGCCATCGACCAGCTGGCGCTACCCATCCCCAATAACCGAAACGGAGCCCGAATGAACTTTGCAGAGACCGCAGCACTATCCACCCCAGCGCGCCGCAGCGCCCGGGGCTATGTGGACTTCACACAGGTCCTCCCCCAGCACCGCCCAATGGATGTGCGCCTGGCCAACTGGGGCAGGTGGTGCCACGGCCCGATGCGCCGCGACGTATCCCCCATGTTCCGAGGCATGCCGCGTGAGCCGCAGTTGCGTCAGCCTGGTGATGTGCCGGCCGAATTGATGGATCCCATGGACGCGGCGAAGGTTGCTAAGGCGGTTGCCGGTTTGCCAGAGAAACACCGTGCTGTATTGAACTGGTGCTATGTCCTGGACCCGCGCAGCAAGGAAGCCAGCCCCGCCCGTGCGAGCAAGAAGCTCGGCACCAGCCTCCAAGGCCTGGCTGATCTGCTGCGTGATGCGCGTCAGATGCTGATTAACCGGGGGGCATAACGTGGACGGCGAGTACAAAGCTGCCCGCGCATTGTCCGAAGCTGAGCGCATGGTGAATGTGCGCTACTTGGGCCACTGCTTGCATGAAAACCGGAGCGTTTGGAACAACCGGACCATGGGCTGGTTCAGCCGCTGCCGGGATTGCAAGGTTGAGATTCAGATAGACGGATACATGCAGGTGCGCAGGCTGCCAGACGACGTACTAGCCCAGGCCTGGAGCCAGGAGCATGTAAAGACTGCAGCAAGTCCGGTCAATGGCGCGCAGCTGCGCTATGCGTTGGAGCGTGAAGGCTGGCGCGTTCAGTTTCTGGGAGTTGATGGTAGGACTGCGTGCGAGGTGCGAAAGGGCAGCACCTGCTGGCGCACAGGTTTCTTCGACACGCAGGCGGAGGCTGTGGTTGAGGCTGGCGCAATGACGCTGAGAAACTATGTATTTAATGCTTGTGCGAGGCCTGGTAATCTGGTACAGTCACCCCATTGACTGAGCAACAGCACAGAGTCGCATACCCTATGTGGAGGCGGCGGTGTCTGCAAATGCTCAGTGATAGAGCGCTCCATCGGGGGCGCTTTTTTGTATCTGCTTACCGCCATGTGGCGAACTAGTATCGAGGGCCATTACCCCGCATTGGGGGCGTGGCCCTTGTCGTTTCTCAGCCCGTCCGGGTAGCCCGATGAGGTGAACTATTCAGGGGCCAGCCATTGCGCTGGCCTCATTCATTTGGAGATAGCTATGAATCCCCAATCACTGCGCAACCCCATGATTGCCCTAGCCACCGCGATCTACAACGTGCGGCCTCCTGTGCTGAAGGGGATGAAGATCGACAACGAATCGCTAGGGATTGAGGTGGTCCGCCTGGAAGTGGAGTTGACCCCCGAGCTGGTGAAGGCATGGGGCGACGCATGCAGCCCCTCTGCCGATTCAAAGGGGCAGATGAGTAGCCCATCTGTCGGTGACAAATGGGCCGGCATCCGTGGCACAGGGTGGAAGGATAAAGGGGGGAGCGGCCTCGCACCTATTCTGGTCGCGTTAACAGATCAAGCTGCTGAGCGCGTCAATGCCGAAGTGACCAATGTGTTGGACAAGCTGGACTCGGCGAGCGCAGGCATCCAAGAAGTGTCACACGTCTATAACCTCGGACCACTATGGCTCACCTATCGAGAACAGGTGAAAGAGAAGATTCGCCAGCGAGTGGAGCAGAGCATTGCTCATGAGGTCGCAGGAAATCTGTTGACTGATCACAGCGCTGGTTAGCTTTAGCCAGGGGGGCAGCTTGCGCTGGTCTCTACAAGAAGGGCGACCGATGGCATGGAGTAAGACAAGCAGACACGCACGGGGCTACGGGACTGAGTGGAACAAGCTACGGCTGCAGATCCTGGAGCGCGACGGCTATCTGTGCCAGTGCCCAGACTGCAAGGGCGGATTCTTCCAGCCCCTGCCGGCCCATGAGGTGGATCACATCAAGCCCAAGGCCTGGTTCAAGACAGGGAAGGCGCAAGGCAACCCCGATGACCCGAGCAACTTGCGCGCAGTCAACAAGGAATGTCACAAGAGGCTGACGAAGCTGCAGAAGGGCCACAGGCCGGCGGTGAAGGTTGGCCTTGACGGTTTCCCTGTCGAGGATTGAGCATCGACCTCAAGGGGTGCGGGCGTCATCGGGTCGAGTCGAATGAGAGCGAGTCGCATCAACGCGAGGGGAGGGGTGGGTCAAAACCTTAGGGCCTCTCCACCCAGTACCGACCACGGAACACTTTTTTCGCACGGTCAAGATAGAAATTTCAATTTTGGAGGGGAGGTGCTTCATGCCTGGACCCGGAAGGAAGCCCGCCCATCTCAAGGCCATCGCGGGCACGGATCGCAAAGACCGAGAGCCTGAAAAAGTCCTAGACCTGCCGATCAT